>NZ_JAPEMV010000010.1 GCF_026342355.1 Streptomyces sp. NBC_00249
GTCCGATTTCCCTCGGTGCTTTCGAGGTTCTGCGCTTTCGCGCTTTCCCTTTCCGGCGGTTCCGACTCTATCAGAAGTTTTCCACCGGATTTCCCGGCTTCGGATTCCTGAATGAGGAGTCGAGTGTGCCCGCTTGGAATTCAATTCCTGGGGGCGAGATGAGACTTTAAACCATCACTGCCGAACTTGTCCAGTTCGAGGCAACCGTTCGAATCTACCTCCCCGCAGCGACCGTGTCAACAGTGTTTGCGGGACGACGAGGAGACTAGCAGCTCAGCGGGCTCGTACGCACATCACGCCGCGACGGGCTGCGTGGCCGTCCGGTCGGCTGCCTCCACGTCGCCGACCTCGCCCGCGCGGGAGGCACGGCCGCCCAGGACGTAGACGTAGACGAGGAAGACGGCCTCGGCTGCGACGCCGATGGTGATGCGCGCCCAGGTGGGGAGGCCGGAGGGGGTGACGAAGCCTTCGATCAGGCCGGAGACGAACAGGACCACGGCCAGGCCGATGGCCATGCCGAGCGCGGCGCGTCCCTGTTCCGCGAGGGCCGTGCGGCGGGTGCGGGGGCCCGGGTCGATGACGGTCCAGCCCAGGCGCAGGCCCGTACCGGCGGCGACGAAGACGGCCGTCAGTTCGAGCAGGCCGTGCGGGAGGATCAGGCCGAGGAAGACGTCGAGGCGGCCGGCGGAGGCCATCAGGCCGATGCCGACGCCGAGGTTCGCCATGTTCAGGAAGAGGATCCACAGCACCGGCAGGCCCAGGAAGGCGCCGAGGACCAGGCAGACGGCGGCGGCCTGGGCGTTGTTCGTCCAGACCTGGGCGGCGAAGGAGGCCGCGGGGTGGCTGGAGTAGTACGTCTCGTACTGGCCCCCCGGCTTCGTGAGCTCCTTCAGGTGGTCGGGGGCGGCGATGGCGCCCTGGACCTCCGGGTGGGTGGCTATCCACCAGCCGATGAGCACGCCGACGGCCGTCGAGATCAGGGCGGTGGGTATCCACCAGCGGCGGCTGCGGTAGACGGCGGCCGGGAAACCGGCGGTGAAGAAGCGGGCCGCGTCGCGCCAGCTCGCCCGGCGGGTGCCGGTGACGGTGGCGCGGGCGCGGGCCACGAGCTGGGTGAGCGTGCCCGTCAGCATCGGGTCGGGGGTGCTCGACTGGATCAGGGAGAGGTGGGTGGAGGTCCGCTGGTAGAGCGCGATGAGCTCGTCGGCCTCCGCTCCGGTCAGCTTCCGGCCGCGGCCGAGGAGCTGCTCCAGGCGTGCCCATTCCGCCTGGTGGGCCGCCACGAAGACGTCGAGATCCATCCGGCTACCGCTCCCCTGCCCCTGGCCGGCCGGAGGCCGCCCGATTCGGCTTACTTCTCCTGTGGTCAGCTTGGCAGACTGGATCGCACAGGGGCGGGTCAGGTCGGTGAAAGGTGCGCGCGGTGAGCGATCTGGTGACGGGGGACGCGGTCGTCCTGGGTCTGCGGCCGGCGAGGCTGCCGAGCCGGGCGCTGGCGATCCTGCTCGACCTGCTCGTGTACGGCGTCGGGTTCCTGCTGGTGTCGATCGGGCTGGTGATCGCGACGGCCTCGCTGGACGACGCCGCGCAGGCCGCCGTGTCGGTGGCGTCCTTCCTGCTGGTGCTGGTCGGTGTGCCGATCGCCGTGGAGACGCTGACGCACGGGCGCTCCCTGGGGAAGCTGGCGTGCGGGCTGCGGGTGGTGCGGGAGGACGGCGGGCCGATCCGGTTCCGGCACGCGCTGGTGCGCGGGGCCATGGGGGTCGTGGAGCTGCTGCTGACCTTCGGGGCCGTGGCGTGCATCGCCTCGCTGGTGTCGGAGCGGGGGCGGCGGGTCGGGGACGTGTTCGCGGGGACGCTGGTCATCCGGGTCCGGGTGCCGGGGGCGCGGGTGATGCCGGTGCCCCCGCCGCCGCCGTGGCTCGCGGGGCGGTTCGCCGGGCTGGACCTGTCGGGGGTGCCGGACGGGCTGTGGCTGGCGATCCGGCAGTACCTGACGCGGATGGACCAGCTCGACCCGCACACGGGCGCCGTGATGGCGGCGCGGCTGGCGGACGATGTCGTGGCCCGGACGGGGACGCCGCCGCCGGCCGGGGTGCCGGCCGCCGCGTTCCTGATGGCGGTGGTGCACGAGCGGCAGTCGCGGGACGCGGCCCGGGCCTTCGCGCAGGGGCCGCTACCGGTGCGGATGCAGATGCCGGTGCCGATGGCTGCGCCTGTGCCCGTGCATGAGCCGGTGCACGTGCCCGTGGCGGCCCCGGTGCCCGTGGCGGCCCCGGTGCCCGTGGCGGCCCCGGTGCCGGTGGAGCCGCCCGTGCGCGGGACCGGGTTCGCGCCGCCTTCCTAGGCGGGGGCCGGGGCGTCGTCGAAGGTCGACGGCGGGGTCTCCAGGTGTTCGAGTTCGATGCCGGGGGCCGAGAGGACCACGTCGCCCGCGAGGTGGACGGTGTGGACCTCGCCGGTGTCGAGGGCGGTGACCTGGTACTCGTCCACCAGCAGGGGGCCGCTGTCCGTGGGGTGCTGTGCGCGCGACAGCAGGGCCCAGGCCTGGTCGACCGTACGGGCCGCGAGGACCGGGTCGGTGAGGGCGAGGAGCCGGACGCGGGTGGCGGGGGCGCCGGGGGTCAGGCGCAGCAGGCGGGCCGTGGCGACGAGGAACGCCGGGGAGGTGCCGGTGAAGCCGGGGGCCTTGACGTTGCCTTCGGTGGCCTCGGTGCCGGTGGGGTCGGTGCGGACCCACGTCACTCCGTCGATGGCGGCGCCGCGGACCTGCCAGCTCGACGCGTTGAGTTCGAGCCGGATGGGGCGGCCCAGTTCGTCGATGGCCAGGTCGACCGAGCCGCGGTGGTCGCCGTTCGGGGCGGTCAGCTGGGAGACGTAGCGCCAGCCGCTCGGGCCGGGGGCGCAGTGGAAGTGCTCCTCGCCGAGGGGGGTGTGGTCGTGCGGGTCGTGGAGCGAGTAACGGCCGCGGGGCATGGGGTCCGGAGTCCTCGGGTCGGGTACGGGGCAGGCCCCCGGCGGAGTGCCGGGGGCCTGGCTCGGTGCGGTGGGTCCGCTCGGTGATCCCTGGGGATCAGTAGCGGTAGTGGTCCGGCTTGTACGGGCCCTCGACCTGGACGCCGATGTAGGCGGCCTGCTCGGGGCGCAGCGTGGTGAGGCGGACGCCCAGGGCGTCGAGGTGCAGGCGGGCGACCTTCTCGTCGAGGTGCTTGGGGAGCACGTAGACGTCGGTCGGGTACTCGGACGGCTTCGTGAAGAGCTCGATCTGGGCCAGGGTCTGGTCCGCGAAGGAGTTCGACATGACGAACGACGGGTGGCCGGTCGCGTTGCCCAGGTTCAGCAGGCGGCCCTCGGAGAGGACGATGAGGACCTTGCCGTCGGGGAACTTCCAGGTGTGGACCTGGGGCTTGACCTCGTCCTTGACGATGCCGTCGATCTTGGCCAGGCCGGCCATGTCGATCTCGTTGTCGAAGTGGCCGATGTTGCCGACGATGGCCTGGTGCTTCATCTTGGCCATGTCGGCGGCCATGATGATGTCCTTGTTGCCCGTGGTCGTGATGAAGATGTCGGCGATCTCGACGACGTCGTCCAGGGTGGCGACCTGGTAGCCGTCCATGGCGGCCTGGAGGGCGCAGATCGGGTCGATCTCGGTGACGATGACGCGGGCGCCCTGGCCGCGCAGGGACTCGGCGCAGCCCTTGCCGACGTCGCCGTAGCCGCAGACGACGGCGACCTTGCCGCCGATGAGGACGTCGGTGGCGCGGTTGATGCCGTCGATGAGGGAGTGGCGGCAGCCGTACTTGTTGTCGAACTTCGACTTGGTGACGGCGTCGTTCACGTTGATCGCCGGGAAGAGCAGGGTGCCCTCGGCCATCATCTCGTAGAGGCGGTGGACACCGGTGGTGGTCTCCTCCGTCACGCCGCGGATCTCGGACGCGAGCTGCGTCCACTTCTGCGGGGCCTCGCCGAGGGTGCGGTTGAGGAGGGTGAGGATGTGGGCGTACTCCTCGGAGTCCGCCGTCGACGGGTCCGGAGCGGCGCCGGCCTTCTCGAACTCGACGCCCTTGTGGACGAGGAGGGTGGCGTCACCACCGTCGTCGAGGATCATGTTCGGGCCGCCGGTGGGGGTGTTCGGCCAGGTCAGCGCCTGCTCCGTGCACCACCAGTACTCCTCCAGCGTCTCGCCCTTCCAGGCGAAGACGGGGACGCCCTGCGGGTTCTCCGGGGTGCCGTTCGGGCCGACGGCGATGGCGGCGGCCGCGTGGTCCTGGGTGGAGAAGATGTTGCAGGAGGCCCAGCGGACGTCGGCGCCGAGGGCGACGAGGGTCTCGATGAGCACGGCCGTCTGCACGGTCATGTGCAGGGAGCCGGTGATGCGGGCGCCGGCGAGCGGCTGCGTCTCGGCGTACTCGCGGCGGATCGACATCAGGCCGGGCATCTCGTGCTCGGCCAGGGTGATCTCCTTGCGGCCGAACACGGCAAGGGAAAGGTCTGCGACCTTGAAGTCCATGGGTGCTGCTCCTCATGGTTCGAGAGGGTGGGTACGGCTGAGCCGCGTGCCGTCGGGGACGGTACGCCGAGCACAGTCCGTCGGAGGCCCTCTCTCCCCTCGGCCGGCCACGAGGACCGCCCGACCGCCATCAGCAGCGACGCCTGACACTGATGACGAATCTACACCGACCGGCCCAGCGGGCCCCAGTCCGCCGGGCGACAAGTCGCCATGGTTTTCGGGCCCTCCGGCGGGCGGGTTCGGGGCCTTTCGGACTTTTGATCCACCCCTTATGTGTTGCAGGATGCCGGTGGATCGGGTCGTACGCGGGTCGTACGCGCGGTTCCCGAGGACCCATGGCGTGAAGGAGATTCCAGTGACCAGTCCGGCCGGCCCTCCCGGTGGCGGGGGCGCAAGCGGGCGCAAGCGCCTGAAGCTGCTCGCCGTCACGGCGTGCCCCACGGGGATCGCCCACACGTACATGGCGGCGGAGAAGCTCCAGCAGGCCGCCGCCGAGCTCGGTGTCGACATGAAGGTGGAGACCCAGGGCTCGATCGGGGCCGAGAACGTACTCTCTGACAACGATGTCAGAGAGGCGGACGGGATCATCATCGCCGCCGACAAGGAGGTCGACCGGGAGCGCTTCGTCGGCAAGCGGGTCCTGTCGACCGGGGTCGCGGACGGCATCCACAAGCCGAAGGAGCTGATCGAGCGGGTGGCGAGCGCACCCGTGCAGACCGGCACCGCCGCGGCTCCCCCGGGTGCGGGCGGGGGCGGCAAGGAGCGCAGCCTCGCCTACAAGGCGCTGATGAACGGCGTCTCGTACATGATCCCGTTCGTGGTGGTCGGCGGTCTGCTGATCGCCATCGCGCTGGCGCTGGGCGGTCACGCCACGGCCGAGGGGTACGCGACCACCCCGGACACCTTCTGGGACCACATCTTCCAGATCGGCGTCCTCGGCTTCACGCTGATGATCCCGATCCTGTCGGGCTACATCGCGTACGCCATCGGCGACCGGCCGGCGCTGGTGCCCGGCATGATCGGCGGCTTCATCGCGAACACCGGCGCCCTCTACGACTCCAAGTCGGGGGCGGGCTTCATCGGCGCGATCGTGACCGGTTTCCTCGCCGGCTACCTGGTCCTGTGGATCAAGAAGGTCAAGGTCCCCAAGGTCGTCCAGCCGATCATGCCGATCATCGTGATCCCGATCGTGGCGACGACCGTGCTCGGCCTGTTCTTCATCTACGTCATCGGCAAGCCCATCTCGTGGGTGTTCGAATCGCTGACGAGCTGGCTGTCGGGGATGACCGGCACCAGCGCCATCCTGCTGGGCGCCCTGCTCGGCCTGATGATCGCCTTCGACATGGGCGGCCCGGTCAACAAGACGGCCTTCCTCTTCGGTACGGGTCTCATCGCCTCCGGCAACTACGCGGTGATGGGCATGTGCGCGGCGGCCATCCCGGTCATGCCGCTCGGCCAGGGCCTGGCGACGCTGCTGCGCCGCAAGCTGTACTCCGAGCAGGAACGGGACACCGGCATGGCGGCCCTGTTCATGGGCGTGTTCGGCATCTCCGAGGGCGCCATCCCCTTCGCGGCGGCCCGGCCGGCGGTCGTCATCCCGGCGAACATGCTGGGCGGTGCGGTGGCCGGTGCCATCGCCGGTGTGGCGGGCGTGGGCGACCACGTGCCCCACGGCGGGCCGATCGTGGCGGCGCTCGGCGCGATCAGCGGGGTGGGCTGGTTCCTCGTCGCGATCGTGGCGGGCACGGTCGTCACCGCGCTGACCACCAACGCGCTCATCGAGCTCAAGGAGCGGCGCGGCCGGGGCGGGGCAGCGGCCACCGTCGTCGCCGCGCCGTCGCCGGAGCCGGTGCCGGTGCTGGTCGGTGCCGGGGTCGGGGCGGGTGCCGCCGGGGCCGCAGGTACGGCCGTGCGGGCCGCGCCCGTCGTACCGTCCGCCGCGCCCGTGGCGGCGGACGCGGAGCCGGAGGTGCTGTCCGGGTACCTGACGGGGCGGACCGTCAAGACGGAGCTGGCCTCGGACTCCAAGAAGGCGGCCATCCGGGAAATGGCCGAGATGCTCGCCACCACCGGCAACGTCCGGGACGTCGACGAGCTCGTCCGGGTCGCCCTGGCCCGGGAGGCGCAGGGGACGACGGGGCTCGGCGAGTCCATCGCGATCCCGCACGCCAAGACGGACGCGGTGACGCGCCCCACGGTCGGCTTCGCCCGCTCCGCCGAGGGCATCGAGTGGGGTGCGCTGGACGGGACGAAGGCCCGGCTGGTGTTCATGATCTCGGTGCCGGAGGCCGCCGCCGGTGACGAGCACCTGCGCATCCTCGCCCTGCTGTCGCGCAAGCTGATGGACTCCGGCTTCCGGGCGCGGCTGCAGTCCGCGCCGGACGAGCGGGCCGTCCTCGACGTGCTGCGCGAGATCCGCTAGCCGCGCCCCGCACCCGCGGTCCGTCGGGCCCCGTACCTCCGGTACGGGGCCCGACGCCGTGTGCCGCAGTGTCCGAATCGGTATGTACGGACATGGCGGAGCGGGGCCCCGGCGGCATCGGCGGGGCCCCAGTCGACCTACGATGCAAGGCAGGTACATCGGAAGGGACGAAATGGAACACAGGCCAGGACGCGGACGCGGGATCGCGGCGATCGTCCTGCTGGTGCTCGGAGCGGTCATCCTCGGGGGGGTGACGGTGGCGAAGGCCGTGAACCCGCCCGCGCGGTACACGGAGGGCAAGCAGGTCGGCTGGACCATGACGCCGACCTACACCAACGGGGAGAGCATCTACCTGGAACCGGTCGCCAAGGGCAAGCTGCGGCGCGGTGACGTCGTGCTCGCTTCCGTGCCGTGGTCCCTGCAGAAGACCCAGATGAACCGTGTCGTCGCGGTCGGCGGGGACCGCATCCAGTACAAGCCGAGCAGCAAGGTGGCCGGCCAGTACCGCCTCGTGCTGAACGGCACGCCGCTGGACGAGCCGTACCTGGAGCAGTGGAAGTACCCGTCGACGGTGGCCTTCGACGTGCGGGTGCCCAAGGGGCACGTCTTCCTGATGGCGGACAACCGGCTGAACTCGGACGGCTCGCAGTACGCGAACAACGGTCCGGTGCGGGCCGACAAGATCGTCTCCAAGGTCGTGGCGTACCCGATGGCGAAGATGGCCGTGTGGGGGCAGCTGGCGGGTGCGCTGCTGATCCTCGGCGGCGGCGTGCTGCTGGCCGTGGCGCGGCGGGCGCGCAGGCGGGCTCCGCAGCCGGCCGCCGTGGCTGCGCAGGCCCCCTCGGCGCCGGTGGCTCCGGCCGCCGCCGGGGCGGTGGAGTCCGCGGAGGCCCAGGAGGCCGCGCAGGGCTCTCAGGCCCCTCAGGGCGCTCAGGGCGGGGCTGCGGAGGCCCCGGCCGCGTCGGGCGAGCGCGCGGACGTGCAGTCGTAGGAGGGTCCGGACGTACGGGAAGGGCCCCGCGGCCGGTCGGCTGCGGGGCCCTTCTTCGTGTGCTGCGCCCGGGTCAGCCCTCGGCCTTGGCGGCGTCGTGCCGGTAGATATCAGGCTCCAGGTAGATCACGCGGGCGATCGGGACGGCCTCGCGGATCCGGGCCTCGGCGGCGTTGATGGCGTTGGCCACCTCGGTCGCGGTGTCGTCGCCCTGGACGGCGATCTTGGCGGCGACGAGCAGCTCCTCGGGGCCGAGGTGCAGGGTCCGCATGTGGATCACGCGGGTGACGGTGTCGCCGTCGACCACGGCGGCCTTGATCTTCTCGACCTCTTCGGTGCCGGCGGCCTCGCCCAGGAGCAGGGACTTGGTCTCCAGGGCCAGGACGACGGCGATGACGATCAGCAGGACGCCGATGCACAGGGTGCCGATGCCGTCCCAGACGCCGTTGCCGGTGAGCAGGGCCAGGCCGACGCCGCCGAGGGCGAGGACCAGGCCGACGAGCGCGCCGAGGTCTTCCAGCAGGACCACGGGCAGCTCGGGCGCCTTGGCGCGCTTGATGAACTGGCTCCAGCTCAGGGCGCCGCGGGTCTCGTTCGACTCCTTGATCGCGGTGCGGAAGGAGAAGCCCTCCGCGACGATCGCGAAGACGAGCACGCCGACGGGCCAGTACCAGGCCTTGATCTCGTGCGGGTCGTGGATCTTCTCGTAGCCCTCGTAGATGGCGAACATGCCGCCGACGGTGAAGAGGACGATGGAGACGAGGAAGGCGTAGATGTAGCGTTCCCGCCCGTACCCGAAGGGGTGTTGGGGGGTCGCCTCGCGCTGTGCCTTCTTTCCTCCGAGGAGCAGCAGGCCCTGGTTGCCGGAGTCGGCGACCGAGTGGACGCTTTCCGCGAGCATCGAGGAGGATCCGCTGAAGAGGAACGCCACGAATTTGGCTACAGCGATGGCGAGGTTGGCGGCGAGTGCCGCCACGATCGCCTTGGTACCGCCCGACGCGCTCATGGGTGCCGACATCCCTTCCTAGCCACTGACTACGGCCGCACATTGTTGCAGCTGCCTGCGCGGCCGACGCTACGTCAGACGACCACGGTGGCGCGGAAGACGGTACCGGTACCGGACAGTTCGACCATTTCGCCTGCGGGGACGAAGACCGACTCGCCGGGGGCGAGGGTCAGTTCGCCCGCCCTGGGGGCGCCGGCGGTGCAGAGCAGGATCTGCGGGGTGGTGTCCGGGAGGGCGCGGGGGGCGCCACCGGGGGCCAGGGTGAAACGGGAGAGCCGGAACTCGTCGATGGGGGTCTCGTAGACCTCCTCGCCGTCGCCCTCGGGGCGCAGGACGCCCGGGGCGCTCGGCTCGAAGATGACGACCTTCAGCAGCTCCGGGACGTCCACGTGCTTGGGGGTGAGCCCGCAGCGCAGCACGTTGTCGGAGTTGGCCATGAGCTCGACGCCGAGGCCGTCGAGGTAGGCGTGCGGGATGCCGGCGCCGAGGAACATGGCTTCGCCGGGCTGGAGTTGGACGTGGTTGAGCAGCATCGCCGCGATCACGCCCGGGTCGCCCGGGTAGTCGTGGACGAGGCCCGCGTACGCCTTGTACGGGCCCCCGAGCCGCTCGGCGGCGGCCGCGGCCTCGGTCACCGTACGGGCCATCTCGGCGCGGTCCGCGGTGAGGACGGCGGTGAGGACCTCGCGCAGGGCCGCCTCCTCGGGGTGGGCGCGCAGCAGGTCGGCGTACGGCTTGAGGGAGTCGACGCCGAGGCCTTCGAGGAGTTCGGCGGCCTCCAGCGGCGGGCGGAAGCCGCACAGGCCGTCGAAGGGGGTGAGGGCGCAGATCAGTTCGGGCTTGTGGTTGGCGTCCTTGTAGTTGCGGTGGCCCGCGTCGATCGGGACGCCGCGCCGCTCCTCGTCCTCGAAGCCGGCCTTGGCCTGGGCGAGGTCGGGGTGGACCTGGAGGGAGAGCGGGGCGCCCGCGGCGAGGAGCTTGAGCAGGAAGGGCAGGCGGGGGCCGAACTTGGCGACGGTGGCGGCGCCGAGCTCGCCCTCGGCGTCGGCGGCGATGACGGCGGCCAGGGTGGTGGCGCCCGCACCGCGTTCGAGGCGGGAGGGGGCGCCGGGGTGGGCGCCCATCCACATCTCGGCCTGGGGTTCACCGGTGGGCTCCACCCCGAGGAGGGTGGGGATCGCGGTGGTGGAACCCCACGCGTAGGGGCGGATCGTGTTCGTCAGGCGGTCCATCGTCGTCTTCCTGGATATGGAGGTAGGGCGGGCAGGGCGGGCACGGGTGCGTGCCTCAGCTGTGTCCCCTGGAGGCCAGCGCCAGGTAGGCGGTGGCGAAGTCCGTGACGGCGAGGAGCTCGGCGAGCTGTTCCAGTTCGCCGCCCTCCTCCGGTTCGAGCTCGCTGATGGCGGTGTCGTGGCTGAGGGCCAGCTCGCGGGCCGCGGGGGCGGCGGTGAGGCCGCCGGTGGGCCGGTCGCGCAGCAGGACGACGCGCGCGTGCAGCGGCTGGGGCTCGTCGACGCGGTCGCGGAAGAAGTCCTCGGGGTCCGCTCCGGCCGCGAAGGATCCGGCGAGCAGCACCCCGTGGGCGGGCAGCGCCTCGGGGAGGGTGGCGGCGAGCGCGGGGCGCCCGGCGAGCTCGGCGAGGGTCGCGGCGAAGCGGCGGCCGGCGGGGCCGGCTCCGGCGCCCTCGCTCCAGATCAGCGGCAGGGAGTCGGCGAGCTCGGACGCGAGGGTCTTGGCGGGGTTGGAGTACGTCGCGATGGCCGGTCCGCAGCGTTCGGCGGTGCGGTCGAGGCGGTCGGCGACGAGCTGGAGGGTCTCGGGGGAGGCGGCGACCAGCCCGACCTTGTCCAGCAGGACGAGCAGGGGGGTCAGCAGGGCCCAGAGGGCGCCGGGGCCGGCCGCGGCGGACTCGTCGTACTCCTGGTACGGGGCCTTGGCCATCGGTACGAGGACCCCGTGCGCGCCGTCCACGGCCTCGCTCAGCGGGGACCGCTCGGGGGCGACGGCGACGACGGCGCAGCCGCGCCGGTAGGCCTGCTCGGCGAGGACCGCGAGGCCGGGCTCGGTGCCGTCGGTGGTGGCGATGAGCAGCAGGTCCACGGGGCCCGCCCAGCCGGGCAGGGTCCAGCGCAGGGCCCCGGCGGCGTGCGCGACGCCGGTGGGGTGCAGCCGGGTCACGGGGGCGGAGGCTCCGGCGAGGGCGCCGAGCAGGTCGGCGACGCCGGTGGCGGCGGTGCCGGGGCCCGCGATGAGGACCGCGCGGGGGCGGCCGTCGGGGCGCAGGTCGGCGAGGCCCGCCTCGGCGGCGTGCCGGGCGGCGGTGCGGACCCTGGCCCCGGCCTCGGCGGCGCCGCGGAGCAGACCGCGGCGGTCTGCCCGGGCGAGATCGTCAGGTGCGTCGAGGAGTGACTCGTCGAGCATGGCGGCCTCCGGCGGTGTTGACGACGGCGTCTGCGGTCTGCGCGGGGTGGGGGGGTGGTTCAGGCGGGGCGGCGGGCCTCGTCCACGAGGAGGACCGGGATGCCGTCGCGCACCGGGTACGCGAAACCGCAGTCCTTGCCGGTGCAGAGCAGCTCGGGCGCGGTCTCGTCCGCCGACTTGTCCTGGAGGGGGGCGTGGCAGGCGGGGCAGGCGAGGATCTCCAGCAGGCCGGCTTCGAGCGGCATGGGGCGGTTCCCTTCGGGGATGTGGGTTGGGCGTGGTCAGCGTACCGCCGAGTCACCTGCGGTGCGGCTTGAAGGGTGGGGTGGCGGCCGCGCGGCCCCCGCGGCCTCGGTGGGGAGGCGGCGGGGGCCGGGGTCGGCGGGTGCGGGTCCGTTGCCGGGGGCTCTGCCCCCGGACCCCCGCGCCTCAAACGCCGGCGAGGCTGGATCGCCTGACGATCAGGCGCGAACGAGTGCCAGGACCTCGTCGCGGATCTTGGTGAGGGTGGTCTCGTCGCGGGCCTCGACGTTGAGGCGCAGGAGCGGCTCGGTGTTCGAGGGGCGGAGGTTGAACCACCAGTCGGCGGTGGCGATGGTGAGGCCGTCGAGCTCGTCGACGCTCACGCCCTCCTGGGCGGCGTAGACGGCCTTGACCTCGGCCGTGCGGGCGGCCTGGTCGGCGACGGTGGAGTTGATCTCGCCGGAGCCGACGTAGCGGTCGTAGGAGGAGACCAGGTCGGACAGGGTGCCCTCCTGGCCGCCGAGGGCCGCGAGGACGTGGAGCGCGGCGAGCATGCCGGTGTCCGCGTTCCAGAAGTCCTTGAAGTAGTAGTGCGCCGAGTGCTCGCCGCCGAAGATGGCGCCGGAGGTGGCCATCTCCGCCTTGATGAAGGAGTGGCCGACGCGGGTGCGGACGGGGGTGCCGCCGTTCTCGCGGACGACCTCGGGCACGGACCACGAGGTGATCAGGTTGTGGATGATCGTGCCGGTGCCGCCGTTGCGGGCCAGCTCGCGGGCCGCGACCAGGGCGGTGATGGCGGACGGGGAGACGCCCTCGCCGCGCTCGTCGACGACGAAGCAGCGGTCGGCGTCGCCGTCGAAGGCGAGGCCGAGGTCGGCGCCCTCGGCGATCACGCGGGCCTGGAGGTCGACGATGTTCTTCGGGTCGAGGGGGTTGGCCTCGTGGTTCGGGAAGGTCCCGTCCAGCTCGAAGTACATGGGGACGAGGTCCAGCGGGAGGCCCTCGAAGACGGTGGGGACGGTGTGGCCGCCCATGCCGTTGCCCGCGTCGACGACGACCTTGAGCGGGCGGATCGCGGTGAGGTCGACCAGGCCCTTGAGGTGCTCGGCGTAGCCGGGGAGGCTGTCCAGCTCGGTGACGGTGCCCGGGACGGTGCCGGCGGGGATCGCGGGGGCGCCCTCGTCGGTCCACTTCTCGGCGAGCTCGCGGATGGTGGCGAGGCCGGTGTCCTGGCCGACCGGGGCGGCGCCGGCGCGGCACAGCTTGATGCCGTTGTACTGGGCCGGGTTGTGCGAGGCGGTGAACATCGCGCCGGGCAGGTCCAGCTTGCCGGAGGCGTAGTACAGCTGGTCGGTGGAGCACAGCCCGATGAGGGTGACGTCCACGCCGCGGGCGGCCGCGCCACGGGCGAAGGCGGCCGACAGGCCGGGCGAGGAGGGGCGCATGTCGTGTCCGATGACGATGGCCGTCGCCTCGGTGACCTCGACGAAGGCAGCACCGAACAGTTCGGCCAGGGGCTCGTCCCACTCGTCCGGTACGACGCCACGTACGTCGTAAGCCTTGACGATGTTCGAAAGATCTGCGGCCACTGCCTGCCCTCCTGAAGGTTCTGTGCGGTGGAGCAAACCTACCCTGTACGCAGAGCGGCTTTTCAGACGATCCGAGTGTCAGGAGTCGGGCGAACGCAGGACGCGCAGGTGTCCGCGACGGGTCTCGCCGGTCACCGGGGCCCCGCTCGCGGAGCCTCCGGCCTCGGCCGCGCGCTCGGGCGGACGGGCCGCCTCACGGACGGCGTTGGCCAAGGCTTCGAGGTCATCGCCGCTGGGGCGTGACGGGCCGGAACCGTCCGACAGGCGTACGACGTCCCAGCCGCGCGGTGCGGTCAGGCGCTCCGAGTGCTCGGCGCACAGGTCGTAGCAGTGGGGTTCGGCGTAGGTGGCGAGCGGGCCGAGAACTGCGGTCGAGTCGGCGTAGACGTACGTCAGTGTGGCGACGGCAGGGCGGCCGCACGCAGTGCGCGAACAGCGACGTACAAGGCTCACGACGTTGGACGGTACCGCACTCTTGACCGGGCCGCGACGACTCAGCCGCTGGTCACTCCCCCGTGTCGTGCTCACCGGCCGTGACGAAAGGGGGCGTCGAGTCCGGAATGCCGCCCGATCTTGGCCGGATCGCCGCTGGGGTGACACCGCCACGACATCAGGTCGTGACCGGATCGAGGCCCTGCGGCGGGGGCACCGGCTGGGGCTACGCTGCGGGGGTGACGGACAGCCAGCTTCCTCCCCGCCCCGCACCCGTCGGCGACAGCCCGTACGAGCCCAGGCCGCGGCGGCGCGACCGGCACGGCCGGGGGATGCGCGGGCCGGTGGCGCCCCCTCAGGTGCCGCTGTCGGCGAGCCGGGCGGAGTTGTTCGGCGACCTCGTACGGGATTCCGTGGAGCGGCTGGAGCGGCGCTGGCCGCAGCTGGCCGAGGTGGAGTTCGTGGTGGCGGACGTGCCCGGTCCGCCGGGCGGTCCGGACGGCGGCTGGAACGACGAGGCGGTGCCGCTGGGCGGGCTGGTGGAGGCCCGTGACGGGCGGCCGGCCCGGATCGTGGTGTTCCGGCGGCCGGTGGAGATCCGGGCGAAGTCCCGGGACGAGCGGGCCCTGCTGGTGCACGAGATCGTGGTGGAGCAGGTCGCGGAGATGCTCGGGCTCTCCCCGGAGACGGTCGACCCCCGGTACGGGTCGGACTGACCCGTACCGGGGGCGTGGTTCAGCGGACCAGGATCGAGGGGTCCTCGACGGCCTTGGGGACCGAGACGGTGGAGCGGTCGTCGGCGAAGGCCTGGACCGTGAACATCGGGGTCCCGTCGTGCGGGAGCGTCAGGGTGCGGGCCGCGTGGACGGGGCCGCCGGAGAGGGTCTCCAGGGTCAGCGCGTAGGCGCCCTTGGCGCCGGCGGGGGCCGGGGGCGGGGACACCGCGAGGGTGGTGCCCGCCTTGACGGTGAGTTCCTTGACGGCCGGCTCGCCGCCCTCGGTGCCCGGGGAGGCGGTGACGCGGACCTTGGCGTCGGAGCCGTCCGCGACGGTGAGGGTGAGGACGGTGGCCTTGTCGTCGGCGCGGTTGTCGGCGACGGTGGCCCGCGCGCCCACGGGGGCGCTCGCCGCGACGAAGCCCAGCTCCTGCTTGGCCCCCGTACCGCGGACCACGTGCAGGGCGGCGACCACCGGCGTGGCCTTCTTCGGGTCGGCCGGGGCCAGCAGGAGGGTGCCCGCCTCGCCCCGGGTCAGGTCCTTGAGGTCGACGCTCGCCGTCATCCCGGCCTTGACGTGCAGCTGTTCGTTGCCGGCGGGGCTGATGGCGCCGCCCGGCCCGGACAGCTTCAGCCGCAGGTCGGCGTCGTCCTCGCCGGGGGCGAAGGCGACCAGCCGTACGGCGGTGGCGTCCGCCGGGATCCCGGGCAGGACCAGGGATCCCGCCGGTCCGGCGGAGGCCGGCAGCCAGTCGGCGCCGACCCCGTCCTCGGCGATCTGCGCGGAGGCGCCGACCCGGCCCGAACCGGTCGTCACGTGCGCGGTGACCTCGGCGAGCTGGGCCTCGGGGACCAGGGAGGAGAGCAGCACCTTGGTGGTGGAGCGGGGTTCGACCGCGATGACGGAGTCGGCGGTCCCCGGCTTGCCCTTCAGCAGGCCGTCCGGTCCGTAGAGCTTGATGTCGACCTCGGCGACGGTGTCGTCCGGGTTGGTGAGGTGGACGTAGTCCTGGCGGCCCTTGGCGGTGCTGACGCCCGGGAACCAGAAGTCGGTGCCGGGCACGGTGCAGGCGACGCCGAGCAGGCCGCGCGCCTGGCCGACCGGGACCTTCGTGGTCTGCTGGGCGGTCCAGCCGGGGGCCAGGACCCCGTCGGCTGCGCCCGTCAGCGCGGGTGCCTCGGCGCCGGAGGCGGTGGCGCCGACCGGTCTGCCCGGTTCCTTCGGCTCCAGGACCGTCTTGCCCTCCTTGGTCGCCAGCCGGGCCGCGCCCTTGCCGCCGCCCTTCGCGCCGCCCGCCGGGGCGGGGGCGAGGGAGGTGTACGTGGTCTCGGCGATGTCCGAGGTGCTGGGCGAGGGGCACACCAGCACGGACCGCTCCACCGGCATCCGGGCGGCGGCGCCCTTCGCGGAGCCGGCGGCCGGGGCGGCGGCGGGGGCGGTGAGGAAGGCCAGGCCGCAGGCGGCGGCGAGGGCCGCCGTCGCGGCCGCCACCGTCAGGGGTGCGCGCTGCTTCACTGCTGGGTGCTCCCGTCCGGACGCGGGTCGTGCTGTCCGTAGGTGTCGTACTGCTGCTCGTAGGCGTACGGGTACGGCGGCTGCTGCTGTTGCTGCGGGAACGGGAACTGCTGCTGGGGGTCGTAGGGCGGCTGCGGCTCCGCGTACGGCTGCGCGTACTGCTGCTCCCCGTACTCCTGGTAGGGCTGCGGCTGTTGCTGCGGCTGCTGCTGCTCGTACGGGTCGGGCGTCCGGTACGCGTACGTCTCCTCCCCGTACACCTGCTGCGCGGGGATCTGCGCGTACGGGTCGACCACCGACTCGGCGGCGGCCGGCTCGGGTTCGGCGGCGGCGGGGGCGCGCAGGCGGCGGGCGCGGCGGCCCTGCCCGGGCTCGGCGCCCTCGGCGGGCGGGGCGGCGGCGGTGTCCTCCTCCGGGAGGTCGTCGTCGAGCCGTGCGCGGCGGCCGGGCAGGGCCAGGACCAGCAGCAGGAGGGCGAGCAGGCCCTGCGCCCAGTGCCAGGCGTCGCGGGTGAGGGAGTCCTCGTGGCCGAGGACGAGGCGGCCGCCCGTGGCGGGCAGTTCGAAGCCCTGGGCCCAGCCGTCCACGGTCTTGGGCTTGAGCGGCTTGCCGTCGAGGGTGGCCCGCCAGCCCGGGTCGGCCCGGTCGGCGACGCGCAGCGTACGGCCTTCCTCGCCGGCCGGGATCTTGGCCTGGGCCCGGACGGGCCCGGCGTCGACGGCGATCGGGGCCTGGTCGGCCTTGGCGGGGACGATCGCGACGCGGGCGGGCAGCCGCTGGACCTCCCAGACGGCGGTGCCGTCGTCCTGGTGGCGCTGCTTGAGGCCGGGGGTGCCGTCGAGGGTCCGGCGCATCTGGGGCGAGCCGCCGGGCGGGATCATCACGTAGCGGACGGCGAAGGCGCCGAGCTGCTCGGACTGGTTGGCTCCGGAGCCGGAGACCAGGCTGGAGACGGCCTTGGCGAGGCGGGGTTCGGCTCCGGCGTCGGCGAGGAGCTCGGCGTCGCCGATGCGTACGCCGGGGCCGCGGACGAGGGTGTAGGAGACGGTGTCGGGCGAGGCGCCTCCGAGGACCAGGGTCCGGGTGCGGTTGCTGTCCTCGGACTGGGCGGCGACGAAGGCGGGAACCTGGACGGGGTCGCGGCGGCTCAGCGGGCCGTCGGCTCCGGCGGCGGCCCAGGCGGCGGCCGCGAGGAGCGGGCCCGCGGCGGCGGCGAGGGCGACGAGGGCGGCGAGCGGCTGGCGCCAGCCGAAGCTGCGGGCGGCGACGCGTTCCTTGGCGCCGTCCGCGCCGAGAACGGCGGCCGCGATCAGGGCGAGCCCGTACACGAGGGTGGCGGGGCCGGCCCAGCCGTCGCGGTTGAGCAGGACGGCGAGGAACAGTCCGGCCAGGGCGGCGGTCCAGGCGGTGAGGACGGCGGGGCGGCGGTCGGCGCGGAGCAGCGCGGCCAGGGCGGCGAGGACGGTTCCGGTGAGGAGGAGTCCGCCGCTGGTGCCGGGGCCGCCGGGGCTGGTGCCGAGCAGGTCGAGGGGGGTGGCGGAGCCGGCGCCGTAGGGCAGTCCGGCTTCGCGCAGGAAGCGGGAGGGGTGCGTGAGCAGGCCGAGCGACCAGGGTCCGAGGACGAGGAGCGGTACGGCGAGGGTGGCGAGCAGCCTGGGGGCGTACGTCTTCAGGTGCGCGCGCCGCGCGAGGAGCGCGGCGGTGCCCAGGACGGCGGCGAGCGGCCACACGACGGGGGTGAAGGCGGTGGCCAGGGTCAGCAGCAGGGTGTACGTCCACACCGGGCGCCAGCCGCCGGTGGTGCCGGTGTCCCGGTCGGCGGGGCCGAAGGCGGAGACGGCGGAGCGGGCGAGGAGCGGCAGGAGCACGGCGAGGACGGCGGTGCCGATGCGGCCTCCGGCGAGCGCTCCGGTGACGGCGGGGAGGAAGGCGTAGGCGACGGCGGCCCAGGCGCGCAGCAGCCGGGAGGTGACGAGCGGGCGGGAGGCGGCGTAGGCGGTGAGTCCGGCGAGCGGGACCGAGCAGACGAGCAGCAGGGTCAGGGCGGCCTGGGTGGAGCCGAGCAGCAGGACGGCGAGGGCGCCGAGGACCGCGAGGTAGGGGGGTGCGCCGGCGGTGGTGCCGATCCCGGCGGGCTGCCAGTCGCCGGTGTAGGCGCGCCACAGTTCGAGGCCGCTGCCGGGGGCGGGCAGCAGGGCGCCGCCCATCAGGGTGCCGCCGGCGAGGAGGCCGCGGCAGGCGGCGAGGGAGACGAGGAGCAGTCCGGCGAAGACGACGGGGGAGGGCCGGCGGGCGATCCGCTGGAGGCGGCCGGACCGTTCGGGCTGGAGGTAGTCGCCGTCCTCGCCGCCGGGGGCGGACAGGACGGAGCCGCCGTGCCGGCCTGCGGGGGCGGTGTCGGTGTCGCGGTCGGAGCCGAAGTACCCGGCGAGCTGTTCGGCGTTGGCGCGCAGGGTGGCGCCGGGCGGGGGGAAGAGGGCGCGCAGTTCGGTGTTGGGGACGGCGGGGCGGCGGCGCCGCTTGCGGGCGGCGAGGAGCCGGCCGGGGCGCAGCAGGGTGGAGAGGAGGCCGGTGACTTCGTCGACGGCCTGTCCGGGGGCCTTGCCGACGAGGTAGCCGAGGGTGCGCAGGACGGTGCCGACGAGCAGCCGCAGCAGGACGTAGGGCAGGGCGCGGCCGGTGGAGTTGGCCAGCACGGTGTGGACGGCGCCGGCCTTGTCGACGCGGTGGGGGCTGACGGCGGAGCGGCCGGCGCAGTCGACGGTGCGGCGTTCGCGGGCGGCTGCCTCGGCGTGGCGCAGGACGGCGTCGGGGGCGACGAGGACCTCGTAGCCGGCGGACTGGGCGCGCCAGCAGAGGTCGACGTCGTCGCGCATGAGGGGCAGGCGGCGGTCGAAGCCGCCGAGGGCGTCGTAGACGTCGCGGCGTACGAGCATGCCGGCGGTGGAGACGGACAGGACGCGGCGGACCTGGTCGTGCTGGCCCTGGTCCTGTTCGCGGCGGTCGAGGCCGGTCCAGCGGCGGCCGGAGCGGGCGATGGTGACGCCGGCTTCGAGGAGCTGCTTGCGGTCGTACCAGCCGCGCAGCTTGGGGCCGACGACGGCGGCGTCGGGGTTCTCGTCGGCGACGCGCAGGAGTTCGGTGAGGGCGTCGGGTTCGGGGGCGCTGTCGTCGTGGAGCAGCCAGAGCCATTGGACGGGTTCGCCGTGCGGGAGTTCGGGGAGGTCGTAGGCGTCGTCGCGCCAGGTGCGGCTGACGGGGTCCCAGCCGCTGGGGCGCTTGAGGTAGGGGAGGTCCTCGGGGGTGAGGACGCCGGCGCTGCGGGCGGCCTCGTCGACGGCGGCGCCGAAGCCGGTGCGGCGGGCGAGGTGGAGGACGCGGCCGTCGCCGAAGGCTTCGTCGAGGAGGCGCGCGGAGTCGTCGGCGCTGCCGGTGTCGGCGGCGACGTGGTTCTGCGCGGGGCGCTCCTGGGCGAGGAGTCCGGCGAGGGTCTGGGGCAGCCAGCGGGCTCCGTCGTGGGCGACGAGGACCGCGGTGACGACGTGCCGGGGGAACTCGGGGGTGGCGGCCGCCTGGTGGGAGGCCGTCGAGTTGCTGTGCAGGGACATCGCGGTACGGGCCCTCCGGCCGGGGATCCGGGGGTGGTGTGCCCTCGGAGGCTGCTGGACAGCGCCCCACACTAACGGCTGCGAAGACCCTGGTCCGCCTCCCGTGGTGAAGGCACGGAGAAGGTGCGGGGGCGGCGGCGGGGAACGTACGGGGGAAGGTGCGGGAAACGCGCGACAGGGGCCGGAACGCGACGGTCCGCCTCCTGCGGGGAAGGTGCGGGAGGCGGACCGTTTGCTCTGCTGGTGCTGCGGGCTCTACGGGTGCTGCCGGTGGTGCGGGCCGTGCGCTTCGGTATGTGGTGGGCGGTGGCGTAGGTGCCTCGGGCGGAGCGCCGCGGCCGTTTCAGACCGCTGCCTTTTTCAGACGGCGGCGCTCGCGCTCGGACAGACCGCCCCAGATGCCGAATCGCTCGTCATTGGCGAGGGCGTACTCAAGGCATTCGGAGCGGACCTCGCAGGCCAGGCAGACCTTCTTGGCTTCCCGGGTGGAGCCGCCCTTCTCGGGAAAGAAGGACTCGGGGTCGGTCTGGGCGCAGAGAGCGCGCTCCTGCCATCCGAGCTCTTCGTCCGCTTCCTCGACCAGCAGTTCCTGAAACAGCTCGGTCATGTGCGCCCCTCGCTCTGTCTGTGCGTCCCCGTGGTGTTGCCGTTACTGATCGCCAGGTAACGACACGAGTGAAATTACAAGTGTGTGGCTCCTGTGCAGTCAAGCCGAGATCTGCTATTGGGCGCCTTATTCACTCTGCGGAACCAAGCCTATGCAGAAAGTGTTCATATCGCCAAAAATCGTGACACAAGCCACACAAGCCACACGCGTCGCACGGTGGCGCCCTCCCCCGAAGCCGACGCGTCACTCCGGAGGGGGGTTGCGATCCGGCCGAAGATGCGGCGCGGATCACGTTCCGATCACGAGTGACGCCAACGGGTTTGAGATTGGTTCCCGCGTGACGTGAAGCGGCACATCCCCCGGTGCGGACTGCACAAACCTTTCTCCGCGCACAGTAACCGGATGAGGTGAAACTTTTACCTCAAACCGGACATTGGGTTGACAGTCCGCCCCTTTCCCCGGTCTCCTTGTCCTCATGTCAGCGCCCGCAGCCGCCACCTGGACCCCCATTCGTGGGTTCCTGCGCGCTGCCCAGGTTCGCTGTTGCTGTTGCAGCTGTTGATGCCTCCGGAGCCCCGGCTCCGTCCGAGCACCGGCTACTCCCCCACAGCAACCGCCCCGCACGACTGACATCCGTCGAGGACACCCCCACGATGAACAGCGCCTCCGCAGCCACCACCGCCGCCGCCCCCGCCGCCGCCCCCGCCACGGTCGAGAGCGACCTCCAGATCGCCGGCGACATCCTCTCCGTCCAGCACCTCCTCCAGCCCGCCCGCGAGCACCCGGCCACCGTCGCCGAGTTCGTCGGCCTCGCCCGCTCCATCGCCGAGGACCGCGCGAGCTGGGAACACCTCGTCCGCTACGACGCCACCACCCGCTGGTACCACCGCCTGCGCACCGGCCCCGGCTACGAGGTCTGGCTGCTCAGCTGGGTCCCCGGCCAGGGCAGCGGCCGCCACGACCACGGCGCCTCCTCCGGCGTCCTGACCGTCCTGGACGGCGAGCTCACCGAGCACAGCACGCGCGGCCCCCTCACCCTCGGCCCCGGCTCCCAGCGCGTCTTCGCCCCCGGCTACGCCCACGAGGTCGTCAACGACACCCTCGACGGAGCCGTCAGCCTGCACGTGTACTTCCCCGGCCTCACCGAGATGCCCATGCACAGCTGCTCCCCGGCCCGCGAGGCCCACGCAGCGGTCTGACGGTCCCGCCCCTCGACGGACAGCCCCCGGCTGACAAACTGTCCGCATGCGCATTGTTGTTCTGGCCGGCGGCATCGGCGGCGCCCGCTTCCTCCGCGGACTGAAGGTCACCGTCCCCGACGCGGACATCACCGTCATCGGCAACACCGGCGACGACATTCACCTGTTCGGGCTGAAGGTCTGCCCCGATCTGGACACCGTGATGTACACCCTCGGCGGTGGCATCAACGAGGACCAGGGCTGGGGCCGCACCGACGAGTCCTTCACCGTCAAGGAGGAACTCGCCGCCTACGGGGTCGGACCCGCCTGGTTCGGCCTCGGCGACCGCGACTTCGCCACCCACATCGTCCGCACCCAGATGATCGGCGCGGGCTACCCGCTCAGCGCCGTCACCGAAGCCCTCTGCGACCGCTGGCAGCCCGGCGTCCGGCTGCTCCCCATGTCCGACGACCGCGTCGAGACCCATGTGGCCGTCACCGACCCCGAAACCGGCGAACGGCGCGTCATCCACTTCCAGGAGTACTGGGTGCGGATGCGCGCCGCGCTCGACGCCGAGGCCGTCGTGCCCGTCGGCGCCGAGCAGGCCAAGCCCGCCCCCGGCGTGCTGGAGGCCATCGCAGCCGCCGACGTCATCATCTTCCCGCCGTCCAACCCCGTCGTCTCGGTCGGCACCATCCTGTCCGTGCCCGGCATCCGCGACGCCGTGGCCGCCGCCGACGCCCCCGTCGTCGGCCTCTCCCCCATCGTCGGGGGCGCCCCCGTCCGCGGCATGGCCGACAAGGTGCTGGCCGCCGTCGGCGTGGAAGCCACCGCCGCCGCCGTCGCCCTGCACTACGGCACCGGACTGCTCGACGGCTGGCTCGTCGACACCGCCGACGCGGACGCCGTCGCCGAGGTGGAGGCCGCCGGCATCACCTGCCGCGCGGTACCGCTGATGATGACCGACCTCGCGGCCACCGCCGAGATGGCGCGGGCCGCGCTGGACCTGGCGGAGTCCTCCCGGTGAGCGCTCCCTCGTACGAGGTACGGGCCGTCCCCGGCATCCCCGAGGTCCGGCCGGGTGACGACCTGGCGGAGCTGATCGCCGCCGCCGTGCCCGACCTGCGCGACGGGGACGTCCTGCTGGTCACCTCGAAGATCGTCTCCAAGGCCGAGGGGCGCATCGTCCGGGCCGAGTCCCGCGAGGAGGCCATAGACGCCGAGACCGTACGGGTCGTCGCCCGCCGCGGCCCGCTGCGCATCGTCGAGAACCGCCAGGGACTGGTCATGGCGGCCGCCGGGGTCGACGCCTCGAACACCGAGCCCGGCACCGTCCTGCTGCTGCCCGAGGACCCCGACGCCTCCGCCGCCGCGATCCGTACGGGGCTGCGGGAGCGGCTGTCCGTGGACGTCGGCGTGATCGTCACCGACACCTTCGGGCGGCCCTGGCGGGCCGGGCTGACCGACGTGGCCATCGGCGCGGCCGGCGTACGGGTCCTGGACGACCTGCGCGGCGCCACCGACGCCCACGGCAACCCGCTCAGCGCGACCATAGTCGCCACCGCCGACGAACTCGCCGCCGCCGGGGACCTCGTCAAGGGCAAGGCCTCCGGGCTGCCCGTCGCGCTCGTCCGCGGACTGGGGCACCTGCGGGGCGAGGGCTCCACCGCCCGCGACCTGGTACGCAGCCCCGCCGACGACATGTTCCGCCTCGGCACCTCCGAAGCCGTACGGGAAGCCGTGACCGGGCGCCGCACCGTCCGCGCCTTCACCGACGAGCCCGTCGACCCCGGCGCCGTACGCCGCGCCGTGGCCGCCGCCGTGACCGCCCCCGCCCCGCACCACACGACGCCGTGGCGGTTCGTCCTGCTGGAGTCGGCGGGCGCCCGCCTGGAGCTGCTCGACGCGATGCGGGACGCGTGGATCGCCGACCTGCGCCGCGACGGCAAGTCCGAGGAGTCCATCGCCAAGCGGGTCCGGCGCGGTGACGTCCTGCGGGGCGCCCCGTACCTGGTCGTGCCCTGCATGGTGACCGACGGCGCCCACGACTACGGGCACGCCCGGCGGGACGCGGCCGAACGGGAGATGTTCGTCGTCGCCATGGGCGCGGGCGTGCAGAACTTCCTGGTCGCCCTGGCCGGGGAACGGCTCGGCTCCGCGTGGGTGTCCTCGACCATGTTCTGCCGCGACGTCGTGCGCAAGGTGCTGGGGCTGCCGGAGCACTGGGACCCGATGGGCGCGGTCGCCGTCGGCCACGCCGCCGCGGCCCCGGCGGAGCGGCCGGAGCGCACCGCCGACGCGTTCGTCGAGGTGCGTTAGGGCCTGTCGTCAAACTCCCGTCGTCGCCCGGAGGGCAGACGGGAGTTTGACGACAGGCCCTAGAGACGGCCGATGTCCCCGCGCGGCATACGGGGCGCACGGCGCGGCGGGGTGCGGCCCGCGAGGAGGATCAGACGGGCCGCGCGGTGCCGCTGGCCCTCGTACGGGGCCAGCAGCTCCAGCATCTCGGCGTCGTCCGCGTCCCGGTTGCCGGTGAGGGCCCAGCCGACGATGCCCGGCAGGTGCAGATCGCCGGTGGTGACGGCGTCGGCCGCGCCGTTGCTGCGCTGGAGGGTCTCCGCGGAGGTCCACGGACCGATGCCCGGGACGGCCTCCAGCCGGGCGGCGGCCAGCGTCAGCTCCATCCCCGCCGCCTCCTCCAGCCGGTCCGCCACCCGCGCGGCCCGCACGATCGTCGCGGACCGCTTCGCGTCCACCCCGGCCCGGTGCCAGTCCCAGGACGGGACCATCGCCCAGGCCCGGGCGGTCGGCATGACGTACAGGTCCTGCGGACCGGGCGCGGGCTCCCCGTACTGGCGCACCAGACGGCGCCACGAGCGGTACGCCTCGTCGGAGGTGACCTTCTGCTCCAGCACCGTCGGCACCAGCGACTCCAGCACCAGCCCCGTACGGGTCAGACGCAGACCCGGGCGGAGGCGGTGGCTCGCGTGCACCAGCCGGTGCCGGGGGACGAACGCGGCGGGGTCGTCGGCCGCGCCGAGCAGCTCGGGGAGCCCGTCGAGGACCCAGTCGGCGCCCTCGCCCCAGGCCTCGGCGTGCACCGTGCCGTCGGAGGCGGCCCGGACCCGGAGGGTGGCGGGGCCGGCCGGGGTGCGGGTCGCACGCCATACCGACCCGTCGGGGGTGACTCGGAACGTGGGGTCGGCGGGGCCGCGCCTGAGGGGGCCGAGGGTGAGGCCGAGGTCCAGCGGGCCGGGCGCCGGCCAGCGGCGCTCCTTCGCCCCCGCCGCTGCCCTGGCCGGGCGGGGGTCGGGTACGTCGACCCGGCCGCCGCGGGTGGCGGTACGGCTGAGCGGGTCGAACCGCCGGGCTCCCATCCCCCGAGCCTATCCCCGCCGGGGCGGCACCGGCCCGTCCCGCTGCCCCTGCCCTGGCCGGGCGGTACCGGATGCCCCGCTGCGCGGAGCCGTCCCCTACCCACCCTTCCACCGTTCCCGCCTCAGAGCCGGCGCGGCTCCAAGACCTGGGGCTCCGCCCCAGACCCCCACGCCTCAAACGCCGGCGAGGCTGAAGGTGGCCGGTGCGGCTCACAGACCTGGGGCTCCGCCCCAGACCCCGCGCCTCAAACGCCGGCGAGGCTGAATTCGACCCGAGGGGTCGGGGACGGGGTGGGGTGTCGTCCGGGATGTAAAACGTGATTTGTTGGCGCGCGGTACCCCGTCACCAACGGCAGCTCCGGAAGGGGCGCCATAAATCATGCCTATCCCGGACGGCACCCCACCCCGTCCCCGACCCCGCCCCCACCCGACCCCCGCCCGGCCAGGGCTACGGGCGGCCCTGGAGTTTTGCTGAGGTCGTGCGGGTCGGGGGGAGTTGGTTGTAGAGGAGGCGGCCCGGGCATTCCGTGGCGAAGCCGTCGCGGTGGCCCGAGATGACGTTCATCTTGATGTTGCGGCCCTTGGCGTACAGGTTGCCGCCGCCCGACTTCAGGGTGGTCTTCGCCCGCGGGTCCATCCCGAAGAGGCCGAGCTTCCACGCCGTGAGGCGGGCCACCGCGTCGACCGCCTCCTTCGGCGGGGCGGTCGACGCGAACGAGCCGATCACCGCCACGCCCATGCTGTCGGTGTTGAAGCCCATGGTGTGCGCGCCGAGCACCGGCTTGGCGACTCCGCCCGCGCGCCCCTCGTACACCGTCCCGCAGCGGTCGACGGCGAAGTTGTAGCCGATGTCCCGCCAGCCCTCGCTGACCACGTGGTAGCGGTACAGGCTGCGCAGCACCGCCGGGGCGTCCTTGCAGGCGTAGTTGTTGCCGGAGGCCGTGTGGTGGACGAACGCCGCCTTGACGGTGTTCGTGTAGACGAAGCCCGACTCGCGCAGGGACTCGTCCGCGCCCCACCCCCGTCGGGTGATGATCCGCGGGCGCGGCCCGATGTAGGGGCGGGCGGCCGCTTCGAGTTCGCCGTCGGCGGCGAGGACCGCGTCGGCGGTGGAGTCCTCCTTGTTCAGGGCGGTGATCTCCACCGCCCCCAGCGAGGCGTGCGGCACGTTGGCCGCGGAGGATTCCGCCGCCTCCATGGTCATCGCGGGCAGACCGACGGCCGCGTCACCCTTGTCGTCCCCGCCCGGCCCGGCGTTCTTGCCGTCGAGCACCGCCACCGGCGCCGCCGCCCCCGGGTCGACGAGCTCGATCCGCATCCCCGACGGAAGCCGTGACGCGGCCCGCGTGTTCGTACCGCCGCCGGTCTCGGCCTGGACCCGTACCTCGACGCCGTCGGACGCGCCCACCCACAGCGGGGCGGTCGCGCCGCGCACCCGCCCCGAGCCGCGTTCCGCCGCGTCGGGGTCGGCGGCGTGTTCGCTGTTGTGGGTCTCGACGTCCTGCCAGTCGGACCAGTTCTCGGTGCCCGCGTGGCGGGTGCGGACCTGGACGTGGCCGAGCAGCGGGGTGCTCGCGTCGTCCCAGACGACGCCGACCAGCGAGAACGTCTGGACGTCCCGCGCGGCCAGGCCCCGCGTCTCGGGCAGGCCCGGCGAGGCGCTCATGCCGGGGACTCCGGGGATCCGGCCGGCCGACGGCCCGAGGGGTCCCAGCGGCAGGGACTGGGTGGTGCCGGCGGGGGTCACAGGGGCGGCCTCGGCCAGGGCAGGGGTGGGGAGCGCGAGCGGCAGGGCCAGTGCGGCTGCCGTCGCGACGCCGATCGAGGAAGCAAGGAATCCACGCATGGAAGCGATGCTGAACACAGCCACCACGAACCGCCATCGGAGAACTGACGATCCGTCCGACAATGCACGCGTACCCCTTCCGCCGCACGGGCGAGCCCGTACCGCCCGTACGGGGGACGGGCCCGCGTACGCTGGGCCGGGTGAACGCCACTGACCGCACCCCTGCCGACCTGCTGCGATCCGCGCTCGCCGCCGATCCGGGCCGCCCCCTCGTCACCTTCTACGACGACGCCACGGGCGAGCGCGTCGAATTGTCCGTCGCCACCTTCGCCAATTGGGTGGCCAAGACCGCCAATCTGCTCCAGGGCGACCTGGGCGCCGAGCCGGGCGACCGGCTCGCTCTGCTGCTGCCCGCGCACTGGCAGAGCGCCGTGTGGCTGCTCGCCTGCGCCTCCGTCGGGGTGGTCGCCGAGGTCGGCGGGGATCCGGCCGGGGCGGACCTGGTGGTGAGCGGGCCGGACACCCTGGAGGAGGCCCGTGCCTGCTCCGGTGAGCGGGTCGCGCTGGCGCTGCGCCCGCTGGGCGGGCGCTTCCCGCAGCCGCCCGCCGGTTTCGCGGACTACGCCGTGGAGGTGCCGGGGCAGGGCGACCGGTTCGCCCCCTTCGCCCCGGTCGACGCGGACGGCCCGGGCCTGGTGGTCGGCGGCGAGGAGCTCTCGTACGCGGCCCTCGTGCGGCGGGCGGGCGAGGACGCCGCGAAGTACGGCGGCGCGGGTGCCCGGGTGCTGTCGGGGCTGGGCTACGACACCTGGGAGGGGCTGTCGGCCGGGCTGTTCGCCGCGCTGGCCGGCGGCGGTTCCGTGGTGCTGTGCCGGAACCTGGACCGGCTGTCCGCCGAGGCGCTGGCCCAGCGGGTGGAGAGCGAGCGCGTCACCCACACCGTCTAACGGCGACACCGGGCGATTTGTCACCCGCATGGCCCTGTACAGGGCCCTGCCCCCGGGCCGCCGGTGTCACCCGGGGGCAGGATCGGTCCTGGCCGCACTCACCCGTACGGCCGGTTTCCGGTTCGGTGAGGGGACGGAACGCGAGTGACGGACAGCGCGGGCATACCGGGCGGTGCCGAAGCGGCCGGAGGCGATCGGAAGCCTCCGCGGGGCCGCAGGCGCCGGCTGCTGCGCTGGATCGGCCTCGGGGCCGTCCTGCTGGTCCTGGCGGGCGCGGCGGCCGGCTGGTGGCTGTACGCGAAGCTCGACGCGAACATCCACGCGGACACTTCCGCCGAGGCCGAGCTGCGCCACTACGAACGTGAACGGCCGGCGAACTTCGCCGCCGGCGCCCAGAACATCCTGCTGATCGGCTCCGACTCGCGCTCGGGCACCGAGAACTCCGGCTACGGGCAGGACGGCGGCACCCAGCGCTCGGACACCACGATCCTGCTGCACCTGCCGGCGGACCGCCGCAGCGCCACGGCCGTGTCGATACCCCGGGACCTGATGACGGCGGTACCGAGCTGCCTCACCTCGGACGGCTCCCGCACGGGCGAGCGCTTCGCGCAGTTCAACTGGGCCTTCCAGTGGGGCGGGGCCGCCTGCACGATCCGTACGGTCGAGCACCTCACCGGGGTCCGAATCGACCACCACATGGTGGTGGACTTCGCGGGGTTCAAGAAGATGGTGGACGCGGTCGGCGGGGTGGAGGTGTGCCTGCGGCGGCCGGTGGACGACGCCGAGGCGCACCTGAGGCTCCCGGCGGGCCGCCAGGTGCTCCGGGGCGAGCAGGCGCTGGGCTTCGTCCGGGCCCGGCACAGCCTGGGCAACGGCAGTGACACCGAACGCATGGAGCGCCAGCAGCAGTTCCTCGGCTCCCTCGTGAAGAAGGTGCAGAGCAACGGGGTGCTGCTGAACCCGGCGCGGCTGTACCCGCTGCTGGACGCGGCGACCTCCTCGGTGACCACGGACCCGGGGCTGGCCTCGCTGCGCGGCCTCTACGAACTCGTACGGGGCGTCCGGGACATACCTACCGACCAGGTCAAGTTCCTGACGGTGCCCCGGCGCCCGTACGCCGCCGACCCGAACCGGGACGAGCTGGTGGAGCCGGACGCGGCCCGGCTGTTCCAGCAGCTGCGGATGGACCGGCCGTTGACGATCACCCCGCCGGAGCCGGAGCCCGAGCCGGATCCCCAGGTCACGGCCCGCGACGGGGCGGCCGGCGGCGCCACCGGGGCGGGCTCCGAGGGGCCTGTGCGGGAGAAAAGCGGAACGGCCGCCACCCCGACGCCCGTCCCCACGTTCACCGGGACGACGGCGGGCGCGGCCGATTGCCGGTAAAGCAATCCAAAAGCCCGTGACGCAACCGCTCCGCTTGGGCGCTTTGGCCCGTTATACGGGGAGTGGATTTTGTCACCAGCATGGTTTGCAGCTGACCAGGCCGGATAAGGTGAGCGATCCGGTGCACCGGCTGCGAAGAGGCCGTGCACCAGCAGCCGGATCGTTGACCGCGTGCCTGGGGGGAGGCGCGTCGCGAAGCACCGACGGAGGATTCGAGCAACCGTGGATGCGCAAAGCCGTGGGCGGGCGGACGAGATCGACCCCGCAGACCAGTGGGTCCTCAATCCCCGCACCGGCAACTACGAACTGCGACTGGGCCATTCCGCTGCGCAGCAGCATTCCGTCGCCGCCCCCCGCAGAGCCCGCAGAAGGCCCTCCGCTCCCCCGGCGCCCACTCCGGCGTCACCCGCCGTACCGAAGCCCCGCCGGGGCGACGGGCTGCCCGGCGGCCGTCGCGGCGGCCGCTCCCGCAAGGCCGGCGAGAGCCGTGGCGGCCGGTCCGACCGGCGCCGCAAGGTCCTGGCCGCCACGGGCGGCACCCTGGCGTTCCTGCTGGTCGGCGGCGGGCTGGGCTCGTACCTGTACTACGAGCACCTGAACGGCAACCTGAAGGTCATCGACACCGGCACCGGTTCGGGCAGCTTCAAGAAGGACCAGCCGATCAACATCCTGGTGATCGGCACCGACAAGCGCAGCGGCAAGGGCAACGAGGGCTACGGGGACGCCGAGAGCGTCGGCCACGCCGACACCACGATCCTCTTCCACGTGTCCAAGGACCGCAGCAACGCCACCGCGCTGTCCATCCCCCGCGACCTGATCACCGACATCCCGGCCTGCCCCACGAAGCAGTCGAACGGTTCGGTGAAGGAGATCCCCGGCACGAAGGGGACCCGCTTCAACAACAGCCTGGGCCAGGAGGGGCGTGACCCGGGCTGCACGATGCGTACGGTCAAGGCCCTGACCGGCATCGAGGTCGACAACTTCATGATGGTCGACTTCAACGCGGTGAAGAGCCTGAGCACGGCGGTCGGCGGGGTGCCCGTGTGCGTGGAGAAGGACGTCAAGGACCGGGATTCCAAGCTGGACCTGAAGGCCGGCGAGCACCGCCTCCAGGGCGAGCAGGCACTGGCCTTCGTACGGACCCGGCACGCCTTCGGCAACGAGAGCGACCTGGACCGCATCAAGACCCAGCAGCAGTTCCTGAGTTCGATGATGCGCGAGATGAAGTCCAAGGAGACGCTGACCAGTCCGAAGAAGTTCTTCTCGCTGGCGGAGGCGGCCACCAAGTCGCTGACCGTGGACCAGGGGCTGGGGTCCATCGGTAAACTCACCGATCTCGCCGGTGAGCTGAAGGACATGAACCTCAAGAACGTCACCTTCACGACGCTGCCCGTGCTCGACAACCCGAACGAGCCGTCGAACCGCAAGGCGACCGTGGTCGTCAACTCCGCCCAGGCCGATCCGCTGCTGGGGATGATCCGCGGGGACGTCTCGCTGACGGAGGTCGAGAAGAAGGAGCACGCCGCGAAGGAAGCGGCGGAGGCCGACGCGAAGAGCCGGCAGGACGCGCTGCTCCAGGGGAACCGCTCGGCCGCCGGTGACGTCCGGGTGGACGTGTACAACGGCGGCGGTCCTCCCGGTTCGGCGTCCACCACCCTGACCTGGCTGCAGAACAGCAAGGGCGTCTACAAGGCGAGCAACCACGGCAACGCCTCCACGCGCCTGGCGGCCACCCAGCTGGAATACGCGCCCAACCAGGCCGACCAGGCCCGGGCGCTGGCGGAGATGATGGGGCTGTCGGCGACGGCCATGAAGATGGGCGCGGTGGACGCGGGGCCGAAGACCCCGATGAAGCTGACGCTGGGCTCCGACTTCAAGGAGCCGGGAGCGCCGCTCGGCGCGCCGGAGGCCCCGCAGCAGGCGCCCGACGGGCTCCAGCGGGTCGAGGCCGACAAGGCGGTCTGCGCGAAGTGACCGGCCGACGGTTACGGCGCCTCGCACCGACCGACCGCCGATGACGGGCGGTAGCCGGTGGGCCCGGCACAATACCGACCAGTAGTGATCTTGAGGGGGGTACGTGTGAAGCACAGCAGCGTGCGGGGGGAGGGGGCGCCCGACCAGGCCGCCGACGGCATATCCGACGGCGGCGAGGGCGCTTCCGGCGTGGTGCCCCCACCCCGGTCGGGTTCGGGCTCCGCCCGCCCGGCCGGCGGCGGCGGGATACCCGTGCGGCGGCGCCGGCGGCGGGTGCTGCTCTGGGTGTCGTCGGTGCTGGCGTTCCTGATCCTGGGGACCTCGGCGGCCGGGTACCTCTACTACCGGCACCTCGACGGGAACATCCGCAGCGGCCAGCGCCTCAGCGGGGACAGCGGTGTGGAGAAGACCCACGCCAACGCCAAGGGCCAGCGCCCGCTGAACATCCTGCTGCTCGGCTCCGACAGCCGCAACAAGCCGGAGAACCTGGAGCTCGGCGGCAGCCACGACAGTGTCGGGGCTCCGCCGCTCGCGGACGTGCAGATGATGGTGCACGTCTCGGCGGACCGGGAGAACGCCTCCGTGGTGAGCATCCCGCGTGACACCCGGGTGGACATACCCGAGTGCACGGACCCGAAGACCGGGAAGAAGTACAAGAAGACCCACGCGATGATCAACGAGTCCCTCGGGCGCGGGGGACCCGGCTGCACCCTGGCCACCTGGGAGAAGCTGACCAACGTCTACATCGACCACTGGATGATGATCGACTTCTCCGGTGTGGTGCAGATGGCCGACGCGATCGGCGGGGTACCCGTCTGCGTGAAGGACAACGTCTGGGACCGGCCGCTGGCGACCTCCGGCGGCGGCTCGGGCCTCAAGCTCACGGCCGGCACCACGAAGGTCAAGGGCGAGCAGGCGCTCCAGTGGCTGCGTACGCGGCACGCCTTCAGCAGTGACCTGGGCCGGGCGCAGGCCCAGCACATGTACATGAACTCGATGATGCGCGAGCTCAAGGGCCAGAACGCCTTCACCGACGTCGGCCGGATCACCGCGCTGGCCGAGGCGGGCACCAAGGCGCTGGAGGTCTCCGAGGAGATCGGGTCGGTCAAGAAGCTGTTCAACCTGGCGATGCAGCTCAAGGACATCCCGACGAACCGCATCACCATGACGACGATGCCGACGTTCCAGGACCCGCGGGACGAGGACCGGCTCGTCGTCAACACGGCGGACGCCGACAAGCTGTGGGCGATGGTCCGCAAGGACGTGGCCTTCGACAAGAACGGCGCCCCGACCACCCCGGAGAGCCCCGCGGCGGCCACGCCCACGCCCACCCCGGGCACGGGCAGCCCGCAGCCGGGTACGAGCGCCCCGCAGCCGGGCGCCAGCTCCCAGCAGCCCGCGACGCCCTCCCCGGAGCCGTCGAAGACGCCGCCCACCGCTCCCGACAAGGTCGCGGTGCACGTGGTCAACGGCACCGCGGCGGGCCAGCCGCTGGCCCCCGGCCGCGCGAACGCGATCGCCGAGGCGCTGGTCGCCAAGGGCTTCACCTCGGCCAGGGCAGACAGCGCCCTGACCCCGGAGAAGACCACCGTGGTGCGCTACCCGACCGCCGACCTGGCCGACGAGGCGCAGAGCGTCGCGGCGGCGATGGGCATCCCGGCGAGCGCGGTGGTGCCGGCGGCCGGGATCTCCAAGGTCACCCTGGTGATCGGCGCGGACTGGCGCGAGGGGACCGCCTACCCGCAGCAGGCGCCGCCGCAGGCCGGGGCGGTGCCGGACACGGCGGACGCGATCAACGGCTCGGACAGCGGGGCGTGCATGGAGGTCTACAAGCCGTACCGCTGGTGACGGGTACGCACGGCACACGAAAGGGGTGACCCGGTCCGGGAAGGACCGGGTCACCCCTTCTCGTCTGCTGTCTCAGACCTCCGACGGGTCCCGGCGCACCGACGGGCGGCGGCTGGCGATGACCTTGGCGGCGAGGGCGCGCGGGCTGGTGAGGAAGCCGAAGCCCCAGCACATGTGCATGGTGGCGAGGGCCACCGGGATCTGCGCGCGGGCCTTCAGCGAGAGCCCCTTGCCCGCCGGGACGGACCCGGCGGTGATCGCCGCGAGGTAGCCGGCCGGGACGGCGAGGGCCCAGGGGGTCACGGTCACGCCCGCGACCAGTCCGGCCGCGATGGCGCAGACGGCGGTCGGCGGGGCCAGGTAGCGCAGGTTGATGGAGCCGGCGTGGTAGCGGGCCACCACGTGCCGCCAGCGCCCGTAGTCCTTGTACTGCTTGGCCAGGGCCCGTACGGAGGGCCGCGGGCGGTACTGCACCTTCAGCTCGGGCGAGAACCAGATGAGCCCGCCGGCCTCACGGATGCGGAAGTTCAGCTCCCAGTCCTGGGCGCGGATGAACTCCTCGTTGTAGCCGCCCTGCTGTTCCAGGGCCTCGCGGCGGAAGACGCCGAGGTAGACGGTCTCGGCGGGGCCGGCCTGGCCGCCGGTGTGGAAGGCCGCGTTGCCGACGCCGATCTTCGAGGTCATCGCGGCGGCGACGGCGTCCTCCCAGGCGTTCTCGCCCTCGGCGTGCATGATGCCGCCGACGTTCTGCGCGCCGGTCTCCTCCAGGAGGCGGACGGCGGTGGCGATGTAGTTCGGGGAGAGCATGCCGTGGCCGTCGACGCGGACGACGATCGGGTGGCGCGAGGCCTTGATCGCGGCGTTGAGCGCGGCGGGGGTACGGCCGGTGGGGTTCGGGACGGTGTGGACCCGAGGGTCTTCGCGTACGAGTTCGGCGGCGATCTCGTCGGTGCGGTCCGTGGACGGCCCGAGTGCGATCACCACCTCCATCTCGCCTGCGTACTCCTGTCCGAGGATGTGCCGGACGGAGTCACGCAGATGGCGCTCCTCGTTGAGCACCGGCATGATCACCGAGACTGCGGGCTGCTGGGCGGGCATGTCGTCCTTCACGGTCGGGTATCGGTGTCACGTTACCGCGTACGGGGGAAACGGGTGCGCGGCGGACGAGCGGTACGGACAGACGCTGATCGTATGGGCCTACTGTTCTGACGAATGTCCTGAAGAATCCGCAGATCCACCGAAACCGCTTGCCGTCCGAACCCCGTGCCGTCCCTTGCGGAGGTGTCACCCGTGCCCCAGCCGCACCGTCCCGTCCGATCCGCCAGCCCGGCCCGGCCGCGGCGTGCGCGCGCCGGCGGCAGTCCGGCCCGGCGCCGGGGCGAGCGGCCCCGGTGGGGGGTCCGGCTCGCCACCGGGCTGTCGGTGGTGGTGCTGGGCTCGGGCGCCGTCGGCCACGCCGTGATGACCGGACTGGACACCGGGATCGAGCGGGTGGACCCGTTCAAGGACATGAAGAACCGCCCGCAGGCCGGGCACGGGGTGAACTTCCTCCTCGTAGGCACCGACGGCCGGGACAAGATCACCCCGGAGGAGAAGCGCGAGTACCGGCTCGGCGGCGCCCCCTGCCGCTGCACCGACACGATCATGCTGGTGCACCTGTCCGCCGACAAGGAGCGGGCGAGCGTGGTCAGCCTGCCCCGGGACAGCTACGCCGAGGTCCCGGCCCACCAGGACCTGGTGACCGGCAAGGCCCACAAGGCGCACCCCGTGAAACTCAACGCCGCCTACGCCGAGGGCGGGCCGAACCTGACCGTGCGCACCGTCGAGAACATGACGCGGGTGAAGATCGACCACTACCTGGAGGTCGATTTCACCAGCTTCATGAAGACGGTCGACGCGATGGGCGGCGTGGAGATCTGCACCGCCAAGACCATGCGCGACAGCTACACCGGCCTCGACCTGCTGCCCGGCACCCACCGGCTGACCGGCGGCCAGGCCCTCCAGTACGTCCGCTCCCGGCACGTGGACGGGGCCTCCGACCTGGGCCGGATGCAGCGCCAGCAGCGGTTCATCGCCGCCCTGATCAAGCAGGCCACCGGGGGCGGGGTGCTGCTGAACCCGGTGAAGTTCAAGGAGGTCAGCTCGACCCTGCTGGGCTCGGTGCGGGCCGACAAGGACTTCGGCTCGGAGCAGATGCTCGCCCTGGGGCAGGCCATGCGGGACTTCACGCCCTCCTCGTCCGAGTTCGCCTCGGTGCCGGTCGGCGACGCCTCGTACCCGGTCAAGGGCATCGGTTCGACGGTGAAGTGGGACGAGCCGAAGGCCGCCAAGCTCTTCGAGTCCCTGCGCCACGACCGGCCGCTGGCCCCCGTCCGGCCCGGCCGGCCCGCGAACCGGCCCGCCGCCGTCCCCGTCGACGTGCCGCCGCAGCAGATCCGGGTCCAGGTGGAGAACGGCACCCGGATCGACGGCCTCGGCGGCCGGGTGGACGAGGCCCTGCGCGCCACCGGCTTCGACACCACCCGGGCCCCCGGCAACGGCGCCAGCCGCGAGGTCCGGCGCACGGTGATCGCGTACGACCCGCGCTGGGACCGCTCGGCCCGTACGGTGTCGGCGGCGCTGCCCGGCAGCGAGCTGCGGGCGGTCGCCAAGCAGGGCCGCACGGTGCTGGTGATCGCGGGCGCGGACTACAAGAAGGTCGTCCCGGTCCGGGCGGAGGACCCGTACCAGGGGGGCGAGACCACCGTGGTCACCGGCGACCAGGTGGTGTGCGGGGGCGGCAGCTAGGCCCTAGGACGTCCGCTCCAGCAGGGTGACGTACAGGCCGCGGACGTGCCGGGCCTCGGCGATCTTGTAGTGGCTCTTCAGCGCCGCGGTCTGGTCGGCCGGGAGCTTGCCGTACGGGTCCTTCTTCGCGGTGTCGCGGGTGACGAGCCAGATCCGGCGGGTGTCGCCGAGGCACTGCTCGGGCCGGGCGCACTCCACCGGGAAGAGGTCGTCGCTGGCGACCGCCGAACGCTCGGCGAAGACGTCGCGCGGCCGGACCCGGTCGGGCAGGTAGTACTCGACCTGGAAGTCGGTCATGTACACCCGCTCCTCGCCGCCGCGCAGCGGTACGAAACCGTCCCCGGGCCGGTAGCCCTCGGCGATGATCTTCGCGGCGGCCCGGCCGTCCGCGGTCTCCTTCGCCCGCTCGGTACGGAGCTGGCGCTGGTCGGGGAGGCCGAGCAGGATCAGCGCGGCCAGCGCCGCCGCCCCGGCGGGGCGCGGCTTCAGCGCGGCGGCCCCGGCGGCGGCCAGCACCGCCCAGGCGGGCAGGGTGAAGAGCACGTAGCGGTCGATGAAGTACGAGGTGCTGCCCTGCGAGACGAGGTACACGGCAACGATCGGGACCGCACCGCACAGCAGCAGTTCCACGGCGGGCCGCCGGCCCCGGCTCCAGGCGAGCGGCAGCAGCGCCAGCGCGGCGATGCCGAGGGCGACCAGCGGGGAGCCGAAGAGGTTGTCCCAGAGCCCGGCGATGTCGCGCATCCGCGGGGTCCGGATCCAGGAGATCTGCCGGCCGACCTGGCTGCGCCCCAGCAGCACCAGCGGCACCACCGGCAGCAGCCCGACGGCCACCGCCACCGCGAAGGAGACCGCGGTGCGCCCGCGCCGGTCCCGCCACCACCGCATCGCCGCGATCAGGGCGTGCGGCAGCAGGAACAGCAGGGCCACCATGTGCAGCAGCCCGGAGACCGCGACGAGCAGGGCGTATGCGGCCCAGCGCGCCGGGCGCGGCCGGTCCAGGGCCCGCAGCAGCAGCCAGGTCGCGGCGGTGACCGCGAGCATCACGAAGGCGTACGAGCGGGCTTCGGTGCCGTACCGGGTGACGGCGGGCAGCAGCGCGAACAGCAGCCCGGCGAAGACGGCCGTACGGCGGTCGAAGAGCCGGCGGGCGATCACGACGGTGAGCGCGGCGGTCCCGGCCATGGCGAGCGCCGACGGCAGCCGGAGCATCGCGGCGGAGTCCCCGAAGACGGCGACCCAGCCGTGCAGCAGCAGGTAGTAGAGGCCGGAGACGGCGTCGACGTGCCCCAGCATCGCGATCAGGTCGCCGGTGCCGCGGGAGGCGGCGTTCCAGCTGGCGAGCTCGTCGCGCCACAGCTGCGGGGTGCCGGCGCGGAAGGTGGTGACCGCGAGGGTCAGCAGCGCCGCCCACAGCCAGTCGGGGCCGGGGACCCGGCGTCCGGCCGCGCGGGCGGGCGCGACGGCGGACGGGGTCTGGGTGGCAGTGGGCATCAGGGGGTCTCCGCGGCAGAGCCGGTCTCGTGGGGCAGGCCGTCGCTCGGGCGGAGCCGTCCGCCGGACGGACACCGACGGACGTCGACTGACCAGTCTACGGGGGCCCGGTAAAGCCCGGATATGGCAGGGCCCCAGGGCCTGCCCGAGCGCCCGGGCCGCCGGCGGTCAGTCGTCGAGGCCCTCGGCGGAGCGGCGCTCGCGGAGCTCGGTGATGGCCTGGCGGCGGGCGAGCCGGTGGGTGCGGCGGATCTGCGCCTCCTGGTAGCGGCGCTCGTCCTGCTCGGTCTCCGGGACGACGGGCGGGACCTGGCGGGGCTTGCCCTCGGCGTCGACGGCCGTGAAGACGAGGTAGGCGCTGCCGACCTGGGTGGCGGGGGTGGACTCGTTCCACCGCTCCGCGAGGACCCGTACGCCGATCTCCATCGAGGAGCGGCCGGTCCAGTTGCACTGCGCCCGGACGTGCACCAGGTCGCCGACGCGGACCGGGGCGAGGAAGGCCATCTCGTCCATGGAGGCGGTGACGGCGGGCCCGCCCGAGTGGCGTCCGGCCACGGCGCCGGCCGCGTCGTCCACCAGCTTCATGATCACACCGCCGTGCACCGTGCCGAGGAGGTTGGTGTCGTTGGCGGTCATGATGTGGCTGAGGGTGGTCCGGGAAGCCGAGATCGGCTTGCCGGGCGGCGCGGGCGGTATCTCTGTCATACAGCCACCATAAGTGGGTACTGCAGGCATCAGCTCTGCAACAGCACCGGTACGAACCCGGTACCGGGGTGTCGGGCGACACGCCGGGCCAGGCATCCTTGTGCCCATGAGTGACTGGGACGGGTGGAGCGGCGAGCGCGACGCGCGCGGCCGCCGCGATGACGGGTACGGGCGCGGCAGCGGGCAGGCGCAGCCGGAGGGACCGCAGCGGATGCGGCACGTCCAGCGGCAGCCCCAGCCTCCCCGGTCCCAGCCCCAGCCGCCGCAGCGCCCGGCGCAGCCCCCGCAGCGGCCCGCCCGGCCGCCGGTGCCGCCGCAGGCACCGCCGCCGGGGAACCCTCCCGGGTACGGGGTGCCCCCGCAGGGTCAGGGCCCGGACGCCTCCTTCGACAGCGGTTACAACACCGGGCAGGTCTACGGCCGGCCCGCGGGCCCCGGCGGTCCCGGCCGGCCCAGCCGCACCGGCGGTCCCGGCGGTCCGGGCGGAGCGGGCGGCCCCGCCGGCCCGGCCCCGGACTGGCGCAGACGGATCAAGATCGGTTCGATCGTGCTGGGCTCGGTGCTCCTCGTCACCACCGTCGGCACCTACTTCTGGGCCGATGCCAAGGTCCGCCGGGAGGTGGACCTGTCCAAGGTGATCGAGCGCCCGAAGGAGGGCGACTGCACGACGTACCTGATCGTCGGCTCCGACAGCCGTGAGGGCATGTCCGACGAGGAGAAGAAGAAGCTCCACACGGGCTCCGCCGAGGGCAAGCGCACGGACTCGATGATGATCCTCGCGAAGTGCTCCAGCGGGAACACCATGATCTCCCTGCCGCGCGACTCGGACGTGGAGATCCCGTCCTTCGTCGGCTCCCAGTCGGGAAAGAAGTTCGCGGGCACCGGCAAGCGGACCAAGCTCAACGCGGCGTACGCGGAGGACGGTCCGGAGCTGCTGGTGCGGACGGTGGAGTTCAACACCGGTCTGCGCATCGACCACTACGCCGAGATCGGCTTCGCCGGCTTCGCGAACATCGTGGACGCGCTGGGCGGCGTCGAGCTGGACATCGAACAGGCCTTCAAGGACGAGAAGTCGGGCGCCGACTTCAAGGCGGGCCGTCAGACCCTCAACGGCGAGCAGTCGCTGGCCTTCGTCCGGACCCGTTATGCCTTCGCCGAGTCGGACCTGCAACGGACGAAGAACCAGCAGAAGTTCCTGGGCGCGCTGGCGAGCCAGGCGGCGACCCCGGCCACGGTCCTGAACCCCTTCTCCCTCTATCCGGTGATGGGCGCGGGCCTGGACACCCTGATCGTGGACAAGGACATGGGCCTGTGGGACATGGGTCAGATGTTCTTCGCGATGAAGGGCGTGAACAGTGGTGACGGCGTGTCGATGAACATGCCGATTTCCGGCCAGCGCGGCGGGAACCTCGTCTGGGACAAGGCGAAGGTCCAGGAGCTGGTCAAGCAGATCCAGAAGGACGAAAAGGTCACCGTACGGGGGCAGTGAACCGGCCGTGCGGGACCGGCGGGTGGCGTGGGATGTCGCACGTGTGGTGGACAGTGCGGTGCTTTTCTCGTAAGACTGAGGCGGCCCACGCCCCGGGGGGATAGACCGGCTGGGCGTACCGTCCCGGCGCTGCCGTAGAAGAACTCGGGCACGCGTCCGTCCTGCCCGTGGAGCATCCATGTCCCTTCAGCCGTTCCCGCGCCTCCTCGGCGCCCGCCCGGAGAACGGCGAACGTCCCCTCGCCCTCCCGTCGTTGCCGGGGCAGCCCCGGCCCGGACCGGGCGCGGCGCGGCCGCGGCTGCGGATCCTCGACGGGCTGCGGATCGTGGCGGCGGTCGTGGTGCTCCTGCACCACTACACGCGTCCGTCGGTCTGGGGCGGGGACACCTTCGGGTGGCTCACCGTGGTGGGCCGCTACAGCTGGCTGGGCGTGGAGCTGTTCTTCATGATCAGCGGGTTCGTCATCTGCATGTCGGCGTGGGGGCGGCCGCTGGGCAGCTACCTGCGCAGCCGGGTCATCCGCCTGGGGCCCGCGTACTGGTTCTGCGTACTGGCCACCATGGCGGTGCTGCTGGCCGTCGGGAAGCCGTTCGGCGGCGCGGGGCCGGGGCTGAGCCAGATCCTCACCAACCTGACGATGTTCCAGACCCCGCTGGGCAGCTCCGAGCTGGACCTGTCGTACTGGACGCTCTGGTCCGAGGTGCGGTTCTACCTGATCTTCGCGGTGGTCGCCTGGACCGGTCTGACGTACCGCAAGGTCCTGAACTTCTGCTGGATCTGGACGGTCGCCTCGCTGCTGGCCCCCAGCTCCGGGCTGCCGATCCTGAACGTGCTGGCGAATCCGGTCTACTCGCCGCTGTTCATCTCCGGCATCTGCTTCTACCTGATCCGCCGCGAGGGCCCGCGCGCCGGCGAGCCCTGGGTGCTCCTCGCGTTCTCCTGGCTGCTGATGCAGCGGTGGCTGAACGACATCGTGCAGTGGAACACGGTCAAGGGCGACCGGCTCTCCTGGGAGATGTGCCTGTTCGTCGTGACCGTCTGCTACGCGGTCATGGCCGCCGTGGCCCTGGGCTGGCTGGACCGGATCGACTGGCGCTGGCTGTCGGTCGCGGGCGCCATGTCGTACCCGCTCTACCTGCTGCACCAGCAGATCGGCGTGACCCTGCTCGAGAAGTGGCGGCGGGACGTGGAGCCGTGGACGCTGCTGCTGTCGGCGACGGCCGTGATGCTGCTCGCCTCGTGGCTGATCCAGCGGTTCGTGGAGCGGCCGGTGGCGGGCCGGCTGAAGCGGTTCCTGGAGACCCGGCCGAAGGCCTCGTAGCGGCGGACACGGAGAAGGGGCACCCCCTCGGGGGTGCCCCTTCTCCGTGTCGTCGTGCGTACTGCTTACTGCTTACTGCTTACTTGCCGGCGCGGGCGCGGAGCTTCCACGGCATCGCGATGGACTCCAGCTGGACGGCCAGGTTCATCTTCGACTCGCCGACGGTGCGGTCCTCGAAGTGGATCGGGACCTCCATCACCTGGAAGTTGCGGCGCAGGGCCTTGAACTTCATCTCCACCTGGAAGCTGTAGCCGGCGCTGCCGATCGACGCGAGGTCGATCGCCTTCAGCGCGTCGGCGCTCCACAGGTTGAAGCCGCCCGTGATGTCACGGACGCGGGTGCCCAGGATGGTGCTCGCGTAGGCGTTCGCCCAGCGGGAGAGCAGCTTGCGGTGCGCGCCCCAGGCGTCGGAGAGGGTGCCGCCCGGCACGTAGCGGGAGCCGACGACCAGACCGGCGCCGGTGGAACGGGCGACGCCCAGCATCTCGGCGATCTTGCCGGCCGGGTGGGAGCCGTCCGCGTCCATCTGGAGCACGTACTCGGCGCCGTCCTCGACGGCCTTGGCCATGCCGGCCGCGTAGGCACGGCCGAGGCCGTCCTTCGCGGTGCGGTGCAGGACCGACATGCGGGGCTTGCCGTCCTCGGTGAGGAAGCCCTCGGCCAGCTCGTCGGCGATCTTGCCGGTGCCGTCGGGCGAGGAGTCGTCGACGATCAGCAGGCGCAGGCCCGGCTGGTCGAGACCCATCAGCAGCTCCACCATGCCCGGCAGGTTGCCCGCCTCGTTGTACGTGGGCATCACCACGGTGAGCGGCGTGAGCGCCCAGGTGTCGGGGAGCTTCGTGGTTGCGACGTCGGTCGTGCGGGGGTTCTGCTGCTCGCCTATCACAGGTTGTGCCTCACTGAAGTTGGTCACCGGTCAGAGGAGAAGCGGACGGCGGCGTCGGGCAGTTCAGCCTCGCACCACACCCGCACCCCTGCGCGAAGTTCGTTGTCAGCCCCTACGACGGCACCGTCACCGATGACCGCGCCGTTCACCACCGTGCGCGAACCCACCGAGGCGCCGGCGCCGATGAGGCTCGCGCTCACCACCGTGTCCGGGCCGAGGGTCGCACCGTCCAGGACGATGGAGCCCTGGACGACCGCACCCGATTCGATCCGGGCGCCGGCACCCACCACGGTACCGCCCGACAGCTTGGCCCCGTCGGCCACCACGGCACCCGGGAGCACCAGGGCCTCACCGCGCGGGCCGGGGACGGCCGGGGAGGCCACGATGCCGCGCACGAGGTCGGCCGAGGCCTGCACGAAGGACTCGGGCTTGCCGAGGTCCAGCCAGTAGGTGTCCTCGGTGACGCCGTGCAGCTTGGCGCCGGAGTCCAGCAGACCGGGGAAGGTCTCGCGCTCGACGGATACCGATCGGCCGGCCGGGATGGAGTCGATGACGCTGCGGCGGAAGACGTAGCAGCCGGCGTTGATCTGGTCGGTGATGATCTCTTCGGGGGTCTGCGGCTTCTCGGTGAAGGCCAGCACCCGCCCCTCGGAGTCGGTGGGGACCAGGCCGAAGGCGCGCGGGTCCTCGACCCGCACCAGGTGCAGGGAGACGTCGGCGTCGGCGGCCTGGTGGGACTCGACCAGGCCGGCGATGTCCAGGCCCGTCAGGATGTCGCCGTTGAAGACGAGGACGGGGGAGTCCGGGCCGCCGGTCAGGCGCTGCGCGGCGTTGCGGATGGCACCGCCGGTGCCGAGCGGCTCGTCCTCGACGACGTACTCGAGGGTGATGCCGAAGTCGGAACCGTCGCCGAAGTAGGGCTCGAAGACCTCGGCGAGGTAGCAGGTGGCCATCACGATGTGCGTGACACCGGCGGCGGCGGCCCTGGCTATCTGGTGGGCGAGGAAGGGCACACCCGCTGCCGGAACCATCGGCTTGGGGGTGTTGACCGTCACGGGGCGCAGTCGCGTCCCCTGCCCGCCAACCAGCAGGATCGCTTCCGTCATTTGTCTTCTCCCCAACCGGTTCGGGCGTACGAAGGTTCAAATTTAGCCCATCCGGGGGGGTGCAAAGCCCGGACGAGGGTCCGCCGGGGCCGCCGACGGCCACGTTCCGGTTACGGGCGGGGGCCCTCGCGGAGACGGGCGGATTGCGGCACATCGGACCCCGTTGCGGACGGCTGTCCCCTATACAGAGGGCCCGCCACGCACGACGGCCCACCGTGCGGGCCATCGCCCCTGGTCAGAGCCCTGCGCCCGGCTCGCCCCGGGCGCGGGGGCCCAGCGGCGCCCCCGAAGTCTCCCCCCACGGATCCGGCGCGGGAGGCTGCATCGCCCCGCCGGGTTGACGGCCGGTCGCTGCGAACCTGTCGGCAACCCGTTACGAACCCTTGCCCCTTCTACCCGGCCGGACGGTACGGCAGCGCGGCCCAGCTCCGTGTCCCGCCGCCGGGCTCGCGGGCCGGACCGAAGCCCCACTCCCCGTGACCGTCCCGGACCACGGCGGCGAGCACCCGCAGGTGCCCCCGGCGGCGGGCCTCGCAGAGCGCGGCGAGGCGGGGGTGGGGGTGGGGGCCGTGGGCGTCGTAGACGATCAGGCGCAGCGAGTCGTCCCGGTAGCGGACGGAGAGGTAGAGGTCCTCGCCCGGGCTGCTGTGCCAGCCGGCGGCCATCAGCTCGCCGGTGACTTGTACGGAGGCCGGCACCAGCCCGTCGAGCCGGTGCGTCCGCAGCACCTCGGCGACGGTCCTGCGCGCGACGGCCGCGCTGTACGGCTCGCCGGGGAGGGTGACGCTGTAGCTGAGCGCGTACGGGGAGGGCGCGGGGTACGGGGTGGGGGCGGGCTCCGCCTGGCAGGTGGTGACGGTTCGGTACATCGCTGACTCCTTGCGGTGGGCGGGCGCCGTGGCCTGCCGGGTCGCCCCTGCGGGTGGGCAGGGGGAACCGGTGCGCTTCGACTCCCTTGCGTGAGCGTTGCGCTACCGAACGTAGGGCAAGTAGTGATTAGTGCGCCACCTAGTCAGTGGTAATTGCATCACCTTGGATGTTCGGGGTGGCGGGCGGCAGACTGCGGTCATGCCACCGAGGACCACACCGACGTACCGACAGGCAAGGCTGGGCGCAGAACTGCGGCGCATGCGCACGGCAGCCGGCATGACGGCCGACACGGCAGCGGGGCTGCTGGGCCTGGACCGAGGGAAGATCTCGAACATCGAGTCGGGGGTCCGCACGCTCAGCACCGAGCGGCTACGCGTTCTGGCCGACGGCTGCTCCTGCACCGATGAGGCATACCTGGACGCCCTCGCCGAGATGGCCCAGCCCCGGGCGCGCGGGTGGTGGCACGAGTACCGCGGCAAACTCCCGGCCGGTCTCCTCGACATCGCTGAACTGGAGTGGCACGCGACCCGCCTGTACACGGCCCAGACCGTGCACATCCCCGGACTGCTCCAGACCGAGGACTACGCGCGGGCCGTGTTCGGCGCCGTACTGCCGGAGCTGCCACGGCTCGAAGTGGAAACGCGCGTATCCCATCGCCACGCCCGACAGCAGGTGCTTCGGGGTGACCGGCCGACCACGTACGTCGGCTACGTACACGAGGCCGCGCTGCGCATGCAGTTCGGCGGACGTGACGCGGCCCGCCGACAGCTCGTCCACCTGAACGAGCAGGGCGAGCGGGAGCACATCACGCTCCGCGTGCTCCCTGTCGAACTCGGCATCTTCCCCGGTGCCGGACACGCCCTCCTGTACGCGGAGGGGCCGGTCCGGAGCCTCGACACGGCTCAGGTCGACACCGCGCACGGCCCGGCCTTCATGCACGACCCGGCCCAGCTGGCCAAGTACTGGAGCCACTTGGAGTGGATGGCCAAGTCGGCTCTGTCACCCGAGGCCTCTCGCGAGTTCATCCACACGATCGCCGCCAACCTCTGAAGGAACGCCATGCGTGACATTTCCTGGGAAGACGCCTTCTGCGGAGAGGGCAACAACTGCTACCGCCTCGGCACGGACGCGGACGGAAACAGCTACATCGCCGTCGCCGGCCAGGAGGACGCGTACCTCACCGACACCGGCGACGCCCTCCGTCAGCTGATCCTGGACATCAAGGCCGGCAAGGCCGACCACCTGCTCTGAGCACGGCGGCTCGGAGGCCCTCTTGACGCTGGTGCGCCACCACGACCAAGCTCGTGCAAGTCGGCGCAAGCCACTCGACACCGGAGGCAGCCATGGCACTACGGTTCATCGGGATCGATCCGGACAGCGGGCAGCAGGGTTCCCCCACCGTGTGGGTGGACGAGGAGAACGGGGAGCTGGTGCTTCAGGGCTGGAAGCCGGACGAGCGGCTGGAGGCGGAGTGCGCGGCCTTCGAAGCCCCGGGGCACGCTCCAGGTATCCCGCCGCACGAAGCCGTGGTTCGGATTCCGGCCAGCATGGTGCCGATGCTCAGGAAGGCCTGCGATGTCGCAGAGCGAACCGGGCTTTGACGAGCTGCTGGCGGCAGCCAAGCACTCGGCTGTACACCTGGAACTGCGTGACTCGTACGGTCTCGGCGACGAGGCCGAGGACTTCGAGACCTGGAAGCGCACAGGCAGGCGCGACGTCGACCCGACGTCTGCCTACTGGACGCCGTGGGTCGATCTGATGCGTGGCACGGTCGCCCGAGGCGTGACCGTTCGCCGCGCTCGCGTCGTGTCGGAACCGGTGACCGACTACATCCGGTACGAGCACGCCGGCACCGTGGTCAACCTTCACGCCGGCGAGCAGGTCCGCTGGCTGCCCAGGCGCCAGGCTTCGGACATCGCGCTTCCCGGGAACGACTGCTGGGTGTTCGACGGAGAAATCGTGCTCTTCAACCACTTCTCCGGTGACGGAAACTGGTCCGCGTCGAGCTGGGAGGTTCGCTCCGAAACGGCCGTGGCACGACTGGCCGCAGCGGCGTTCGAGGCAGTCTGGGAGCGCGGCGTCCCGCACGAGAAGTACACGGTCTGACCTGACGGAACACGAAGAGCCCACTCATGTCTGCGTCCCCCTCGTCCAGCGCCCAGGCCGCCCGTGAGGCCATCGCCACCCGTCTCGGGGGCCTGCGCAAAGACGCGGAGCTGACCGGGCACGAGTTGGCTCTTCGCTGCGGCTGGAGCCCCGCGAAGTCGTCCCGCATCGAGCGGGCCAAGACCCCCGCGTCGGCCGCCGACATCCGCGCCTGGTGCAAGGCATGCGGAGCAGAGGACCAGACAGACGACCTGATCGCGGCGAATCAGCAAGCCGATCAGATGTTCGTCCACTGGCAGAAGCTCCACCGGCACGGCATGCGGCGGGCCCAGGAAGAAGTCGTTCCCCTGTACCAGCAGACCCGCCACTTCCGCGTGTACTGCTCGAACGTGGTGCCGGGAATGCTCCAGACCAAGGCGTACGCGACGGCCCTGCTGTCGACCATCGCCGCCTTTCAAGGCACGCCGGACGACTCGGAGACGGCGGCGGCCTCCCGCATCGAGCGCTCGCGGGTCCTCCACGAGGGCGACCATCGCTTCGCGCTGCTGCTGGAAGAAACGGTGCTCCGCTACCGCATCGGCGATGAGGCGACCATGGCCGGACAGCTGGGCTACCTGCTGGCGGTCATGGCCTTGCCGAACGTGAGCCTGGGGGTGATCCCCTTCACGGCTCAGCGGCGCGTCTGGCCGTTGGAAGCCTTCTACCTGTTCGACAACCGGCAGGCGAGCGTCGAGCTACTGACGGCCGCCGTGAACGCCTCGGCCCCGAGCGAGGTCGCCACATACTCGAAAGCCTTCTCCGAGCTGTCCAAGATCGCCGTACACGGCGCTCCCGCCCGGGCTTTGATCTCGGAGGCGATTACCTCTCTCGGGTAGTTCGCGTGCAAGGTCCTGCAAGAACGTGGCTGCCTGGATACCCCGGTTTCTAGGGTCGTCCCATCGACCTCGAAGCGATCGGGAGGGCGCGGCGTGACCACGACTGAACCCACGCGGTGGCAGGAAGCACCAGTGGTGCTGCCCCTGCGGACGGAGCGCCCGGCGCCCCGGCCCGTGGCCGGCTGCCCCGAGTGCGCGCGGCTGGCGAAGCTCCGGAAGGCCGCTGCGATGGAGCGGGACAACAGCACGATCGTCGACTGCAACGTCCTGCTCCGGATGCACAGGACCGGCCACTGATGGACATGCAGACGTGGCGCGACCGCCGGACCCGAGCCGCTGACGCCGCCGAGGCGATACGGGCGGCTCTGGCCGTCCTGGGTGTTCCCGAGGGCGCATGGACCGGCATTCGGCCCACCGTCACCCACAACGGCCACGCCTACGTGCACCTGGGGATGCTCCCGGCCGACGTGGTGGAGCAGATGGCCGAAGCCATGAGGGTCTCGAAGGCTTCCGTCCGCTAGGGCGGGGGGGCGGCCGGCTCTTCGGCGGCCGTCAGCAGATCAGGAAGGGCACGACGATGACCGACCTGTACGGGCTCCCCATCGAGGGAGTCGAGTTCTCGAAGGCATGCGGCGGCAACACGCACCCGGACGGCGAGGCGTGCGTGACGCTCGCCAGGATCGGCCCGGACGCGTGGGCCATGGGTGACAGCAAGCGGCCGAACGCCGAGCCGCTGCGGTTCACCACGGCGGAGCTGGACGCGGCGGGCATCGACCCCGCACGGTTCGACCTCTCCGCCTGACCCCTGAGCACCATCTGACCGACGGCCCCGCCCACACGCCAACGGGTAGGGCCGTCGCCCTTCCTTGAGACGGAGCGGCAGTGCACCACCACGGTTACGCATGGGTCGGAGAGAAGAAGACATTCGACAACGAAGCCCTGCGGCGGCCACCGCATGCCGACCCGCCCCCGCCCGCCCTGCCGGGTGATGCGGCTTCGCAGCGGCTTGTGGAGCGGTATCGGGAGGTGGTCGCGGAGTTCACTGCGACCGACCTGCCGCCGATACAGACCGCCCACTGGCTGATGAAACCGCGTGGGGTGGTCAAGGGCACGTGGGAGGAACCGAAGGGGGCGGGGGAATGGCTCGGCCTCCAGTTGGCGGAGGCTGCGCCCCGGTTCGCCTCGCAAGCGGACCGGGAAGCGACCCGGCTGGCGCTCCTGGTCGAAGCAGCGGTGGAGCGGCTGACCTGGGGCGGGGACGTGTCATGGGGCCACTACCTGAACGGAACGCTGTTCCGGTCCGTAGCCGTGGTGACTTGCTCGCCGAACCGGTCCAGGCCCGAACTGTCCTGCCCGCACCGTTGAGTGGACGAGCTGTCAGGAGGCGAACGGATTGGTGTGGCCGGGCAGTTGCTGGCCAGGGCGCAGGAAGCGCTGCCTGCCGTACTGGTCCTGCACGGGGACGAAACCGGCGTCCGTCAGACGCTGCGCGATGCGCTGTCGGCGGATCTCGCCCAGCTTGAACGCGCCGGCCAGGAACGCGGCGAGCGCGGCCCCGCCGGCCAGCGCGGCGACCGGCATCCCGGCGATGAGCAGGACCAGGGCCAGGACACCGCACGATCCCCATGCGATCGTCTTCTGGCGCTTGTCCGCGGCCTTGGCCATGACGTCGAACCCGATCCGGTCCTTCATCCGGGCGACGGCCTCAAGCGCTTCGGGGAGGGGCTTCAGCGACCCCTGCCGCATCCCGGGTACCGCCCCGCCGTTTCCCGCCTGCGGGTACGCGGCGATGGTGGCCGCCTCGCGGGCACGCGCCTCGGGGCGGGGGTCCCGGTACATCCGGACGAGGACGAGCGAGTTGTTCTGGCCGCCCGTCCGGCGCGATTCGCCGTACTCGAAGCCGTACTGCTCGACCATGTGGGCCAGGGCGGCCAGCCGTCCCGTGGACATCTCGGGGCCGATTTCGATGACGTCCTGGCTTGCGATCTGCCGAAGTATGCCCGATATCTGGCGTTCTGTAAGCATCTTGTTTCCGCCCCAACCATGCACCGATGACCGACCGGCGCACAGCCTAACCGCATCAGGAAGTACGGATTCCGCTTGGGTCGGGCGGCCGAGGGTCGCGCACTGCCGCAGACACGGACGACCCCCGGCGGCGCGCCGGGGGTCGTCCGTGTCTGCGGCAGGTCAGGGTTTCCCCGTTACGGCAGGTTGCGCGCCATGACGATGCGCTGGACCTGGTTCGTGCCCTCGTAGATCTGCGTGATCTTCGCGTCGCGCATCATGCGCTCGACCGGGTAGTCGCGCGTGTAGCCGTAGCCGCCGAGGAGCTGGACGGCGTCCGTGGTGACCTCCATGGCCACGTCGGAGGCGAAGCACTTGGCGGCGGCACCGAAGAAGGTGAGGTCCTCCTTTTCACCTCCGGCGGACACCCGCTCCGACTTGGCGGCGGCCGCGTAGGTCAGCTGGCGGGCGGCCTCGATCTTCATGGCCATGTCCGCGAGCATGAACTGCACGCCCTGGAAGTCGCCGATCGGCTTGCCGAACTGCTTGCGCTCCTGGACGTAGCCCTTGGCGTAGTCGAGGGCGCCCTGGGCGATGCCGAGTGCCTGGGCGGCGATGGTGATGCGGGTGTGGTCGAGGGTCTTCATCGCGGTGGCGAATCCGGTGCCCTCGGCGCCGATCATGCGGTCGGCGGGGATGCGGACGTTGTCGAGGTAGACCTCGCGCGTCGGGGAGCCCTTGATGCCGAGCTTCTTCTCGGGGGCGCCGAAGGAGACACCCTCGTCCGACTTCTCGACGACGAAGGCCGAGATGCCCTTGGAGCGCTTCTCCGGGTCGGTGACGGCCATGACCGTGTAGTACTCGGAGACGCCCGCGTTGGTGATCCAGCGCTTGACGCCGTTGAGCACCCAGAAGTCGCCGTCGCGCACCGCGCGGGTCTTCATGCCCGCCGCGTCCGAGCCCGCGTCGGGCTCGGAGAGGGCGTACGAGAACATCGCGTCGCCCTTGGCCAGCGGGCCCAGGTACTTGGCCTTGAGCTCCTCGGAACCGGAGAGGATCACGGGGAGCGAGCCGAGCTTGTTCACGGCCGGGATGAGGGAGGAGGACGCGCACACGCGGGCGACCTCCTCGATCACGATCACGGTGGCGAGGGCGTCGGCGCCGGCGCCGCCGTAGGTCTCGGGCACGTGGACGGCGTGCAGGTCGCTGGCGACCAGGGCGTCCAGGGCCTCCTGCGGGAAGCGGGATTCCTCGTCGACCGCGGCGGCGAACGGGAGGATCTTCGCCTCGGCGAGCGAGCGGACGGACTCGCGGAGCATGTCGTGCTCCTCGGCCGGGCGGTACAGGTCGAAGTCGGCAGAACCCGCCAAGATCTCTCACTCCCCAGATGATGATGCGTGATGCTAACTACCGTTAAGTAACCGAAATCTTAGTGTCCGGTGTCCCGGCAGCGATATGTACGGCGTACGTGAGCTGTGCGACAGCTGAGACGTGCCCGGTCACGGGCGCGACTATGCTCGGTGGCCGCAAACGGCCCCGCACCTCTGGAGCACCCATGGCCCCCCTCAAGATCACCGTGATCGGCACCGGATATCTCGGCGCGACGCACGCCGCCGCGATGGCCGAGCTCGGTTTCGAGGTGCTGGGGCTGGACGTGGTCCCGGAGAAGATCGAGATGCTGGCCGGGGGCCGGGTCCCGATGTACGAGCCCGGGCTGGAGGAGCTCCTCGCCGCGCACGTCGCCGGGCTGCCGGGCTCCACCGGGCGGCTCCGCTTCACCACGTCCTGGGAGGAGGTCGGGGAGTTCGGCGACGTCCACTTCGTCTGCGTGAACACCCCGCAGAAGCACGGCGAGTACGCCTGCGACATGAGCTACGTGGACGCGGCGATGGAGTCCCTCGCCCCGCACCTGACCCGGCCCGTGCTGGTCGTCGGCAAGTCCACCGTGCCGGTGGGCTCGGCGGAGCGCCTCGCGGCGAAGCTCGTGGAGCTGGCCCCGGCGGGCGCGGAGGTGGAGCTGGCCTGGAACCCGGAGTTCCTGCGCGAGGGCTTCGCCGTCCAGGACACCCTCCACCCGGACCGGATCGTCATCGGAGTGCGGGGCGAGCGCGCCGAGAAGGTGCTGCGAGAGGTCTACGAGACCCCGATGGGGGAGGGCACCCCGCTGGTGGTGACCGACTTCCCCACCGCCGAGCTGGTGAAGACCGCCGCCAACTCCTTCCTCGCCACCAAGATCTCCTTCATCAACGCGATGGCCGAGGTCTGTGAGGCCGCCGGCGGCGACGTGGTCAAGCTGGCGGAGGCCATCGGCTACGACGAGCGGATCGGCGCGAAGTTCCTGCGTGCGGGGATCGGCTTCGGCGGCGGCTGCCTGCCGAAGGACATCCGGGCCTTCATGGCCCGGGCCGGCGAGCTGGGCGCCGACCAGGCCCTGACCTTCCTGCGGGAGGTCGACTCCATCAACATGCGCCGCCGCGGGCACATGGTGGAGCTCGCCCGCGAGGCGGTCGGCGGATCCTTCCTGGGGAAGCGGGTCGCCGTCCTCGGCGCCACCTTCAAGCCCGACTCGGACGACGTCCGCGACTCCCCCGCGCTCAACGTCGCCGGGCAGATCCACCTCCAGGGCGGCCAGGTCACGGTCTACGACCCCAAGGGCATGGACAACGCCCGCCGCGTCTTCCCCACCCTCGGCTACGCCGACTCCGCGCTCGCGGCGGCCCGCGGGGCGGAGGTCGTCCTGCACCTCACCGAGTGGCGCGAGTTCCGCGACCTCGACCCGGCGGTGCTCGGCGAGGCCGTCACCGACCGCCTGATCCTGGACGGCCGCAACGCGCTCGACCCCGCGGTGTGGCGGGCCGCCGGCTGGACCTACCGCGCGATGGGCCGACCCCGCGCCTGACCCCGGGCGGCACTCCGACGGACGGAGTCCGGCGCAGCGACCCGAAGCCCGTGAGGCGCCCCGGCGCCGAACGGTGCGAGGGCCGCGTGAAGGAGGGGACCCGGCCGTGTGGCGGGCCGCCGGCTGGACCTACCGCGCGATGGGCCGGCCCCGCGCCTGACCCCGGGCCGACCCCGCGCCTGAACGGTCGGGGTGGTTCGGGTGGCCGTACGCGGAAGGGGAAATCGGGTGGCCCCGGCTGACCAGGGCGTATACCGATACCCATTTTTGATCGGCCTCAGTCAAGGAAGTGGAATAAATGACTAGGTAGACTTCGGGCCGATGACCACGACCAGCAGCCCCCCGACCAACCCCACCGCATCTGCGACGGCGGCGCCCGCCACGCGTGACCGGCGGGGATCCTTCGAAGCAGCCATGCGAGGTCGCGGAGCCCTTCTGGGCATCGCGGGCTTCTGGCTGGTGTCCCGTGCCGCGATGCTCTGGATGCTCGTCAACGACTTCTTCAGCTCGAACGTCGTCCGCGTGGAGGTCACCGCGACCTACCACAACTGGTACAACGTCCTCGTCACGTGGACGCTGCCGCAGAACGACATCATGTGGCAGTACCCCCCGGCGGCCGCGGCGATCTTCCTCTCGCCCGACCTGCTCCCCTTCCTCACCTACTTCCAGGCCTTCGTCGCCCTGACGGTGCTCTGCGACGCGGTGATCCTGGTCGGCCTCATGCGGGCCGCCCGCCGCAACGACGGCAGCATGGCCGGCGCCGCGCTGTGGCTCGTCACGCTGCCGATGCTGATGGCGACCCCGTTCGCCCGCTACGACGTCCAGGTCACCCTGCTCGCCGTCGCCTCGCTGCTGTGCCTGCGCTACCGCCCCCGCCTCGGCGGCGTCATCGCCGGCATCGGCGCCATGGTCAAGGTGTGGCCGCTGCTCGCCCTCCTCGGCACCCCGCGCGGCAAGTCCACGCGGGACGCCGTCATCGCGGCCGCGCTGTCCTGCGTCGCGCTGCTCGCCGTCTTCGCCGCGCTGTTCCGCGACACCCTCGGCTTCCTGGGCAACCAGGGCGACCGCGGCGTGCAGGTCGAGTCCCTCGGCGGCAGCGCGCTGATGGCGGCCAAGCTCGTCGACCTCTGGCCCGGCAAGATCAACTTCCAGTACGGCGCCTTCGAGTACGTCGGCCCGTACGTGTCGAGCATCGCCCGGGCCTCCCTCGGCCTGACCGTGATCGGCTTCCTGCTGCTCCTGCTGTGGCGCGTCAAGGCCAACCGCTGGTCCACCGCGACGCCGTTCGACGCCGCGCTCTGCGCCATCATGGTCTTCACGGTGACCAGCCGCGTCATCAGCCCGCAGTACATGATCTGGCTGCTCGGCCTCGCCGCCGTCTGCCTGACCTCCCGGCACACCACCCAGCGCCCGATCGCCTGGCTGCTGGTCGTCGCCACCGCGCTCACCACGCTGATCTTCCCGGTCTGGTACGGCTCGGACATCCTCACCAACACCACGCTCGGCACCATCCTGCTGTGCGCGCGCAACGGCATCCTGCTCTACGCCACGGTGTGGTCCGGACTGCGCCTGTGGAAGGCCACCGTCCTGCCGAAGGGCGCCCTCGCCTAAGAGGTCTTGCGGTGCTGTGCGGCGCGGGCCGTGAACTCCGCGTCGCGCAGCACCCGCTGGGCATTGCCCCAGGTCAGCAGGGTCAGGTCGGTCTCCGACCAGCCCCGCTCCAGCAGTTCCGCGATCAGCCTCGGGTAGCCCGAGGGATCGGTCAGACCGGTCGGGCGGGGACTTCCCTGCTCGGCGCCGAAGCCGGCGCCCAGGCCGACACCTTCCGGGCCCGCGAGGGCCCGTACGTGTTCCACGTGGTCCGCGACCGCGTGCAGGGAGTCCCCCGTACGCTCGGTGTCGAAGGTGACCATCGCCAGCCCGTTCGCCGCGCGCAGCGCGAGCAGCACCTCGTCGGCGACGTTCCCCGGATGCGGGTTGAGCGCCGCGGCCCCCGTGTTCGAGACGATCACCGGCGCCTTCGAGGCCCCCGCCAGCTGGCAGGCGGCCACCGGCGGGCAGCCGGTCAGGTCCAGCAGCATCGCCAGCCGGTTCGCCTCCCGGACCACCTCGTGGCCGAAGGCCGTCAGCCCCTCCTCCGCCCAGGACGCGCCCGCGGGCGCGAGGAGGCGTACGCCCAGCGCGTGGAAGGCGCGCAGCGCGCCCAGCGAGTCGGTCAGCGTACGGCCGGGAACGGGGCCGAGGAACGAGGCGATCCGGCCCCGGTTGCGGGCGTCGACCAGGTCGTCGGCGCTCAGCGCGAGGCACAGGCCGTCGGGGTAGCGGCGCATCAGGGCCAGCGCCACGTCGATCTGTTCGAGGGTGTCCGACACCACCTGGTCGCAGGAGGCGGCCTCGCGGGGCGTCAGGAGCGTCCAGAACTGGGCGCCGACGCCGCCGGAACGCAGCCGGGGGATGTCGGTGTCCACCCCGCTGTCCGGGGTGTCGATGTCGTGGTACGGGCTCTGGCGCAGGGTCCAGACGAGGGTGTTGCAGCCATCCGCGACGGGATGGACGGCGAGCAGTGCGGCGGCCCGTTCCAGGGCCCCGGCGGCTGCCGTGGGGGCGGGAACATCCTCGGCTCCGACGCCGGCGGAGTGAGGGTCATCCTGCAGGTCGGCCATGGCGTTCGCTCCGGTCTCGCGTCTCGGCGGCAGCAGGGAGATCTGCTGCCACCGTGACATGCGGGGCGGGTGGGGCGCCTGGCGGGTGGGGCGTTCGGGTGGCCCTTGCCCTGGCCGGGCGGTATCCCGTGCCACGCCGGGCGGGCCCTGCGCCCCCGCCCGGGCGGTACCGGACCCGTCCCGCTGCCCCTGCCCTGGCCGGGCGGTACCGGATGCCCCGCTGCCCGGAGCCGTCCCCTACCCGCCCTTCCACCGTTCCCGCCTCAGAGCCGGCGCGGCTCCAAGACCTGGGGCTCCGCCCCAGACCCCCACGCCTCAAACGCCGGCGAGGCTGAAGGTGGCCGGTGCGGCTCACAGACCTGGGGCTCCGCCCCAGACCCCGCGCCTCAAACGCCGGCGAGGCTGGATGTGGCGGCGGGGCTGGATTTGGCCGGCGTAGCCGGGAAAGGGGGCCACGCGGGATCAAGGGACCTGGACCGGATCAGAGACGTGAGGGGTCGGGGACGGGGTGGGGTGTCGTCCGGGATGTAAAACGTGATTTGTTGGCGCGCGGTGCCGAACCGCAAAACCACTCCGGAAGGGGCGCCATAAATCATGCCTATCCCGGACGGCACCCCACCCCGTCCCCGACCCCGCCCCCAGCCCTACAGGTGGGCGTTCGACGGGCCTCTGGTCGTCGTGAGGTCGCGGGACACGGATTCCGCGTCGCGGAGGGCGCGGACCGCGTTGGACCAGGTGAGCTTCGCGAGGTCCGGGCGGGACCAGCCGCGGGTGAGGAGTTCCGCGATCAGGTTCGGGTAGCCCGCGACGTCGTCCAGGCCGGACGGGGTGAAGGCCGTGCCGTCGTAGTCCCCGCCGATGCCGATGTGGTCGACGCCCGCCACCTCGCGCATGTGGTCCAGGTGGTCGGCGACCGTGGCGGCGGTGGCCGTCGGGCGCGGGTTCGCCTCCTCGAAGGCCCGGTGCAGGGCCATCGCCTCCGGGGTGGTGTCGAGGTGGTGGAAGCCGTGCGCGCGCAGGTTCTCGTCGGCCGCCGCCGTCCACGCGACGGCCGCCGGGAGGACGAACTTCGGTACGAAGGTGGCCATCGCGACGCCGCCGTTGGCGGGCAGCAGCTCCAGGACGTCGTCCGGGATGTTGCGCGGGTGGTCGCAGACCGCCCGCGCCGAGGAGTGCGAGAAGACCACCGGCGCCGCCGAGACGGCGAGCGCGTCGCGCATCGTCGTCGCGGCGACGTGCGAGAGGTCCACCAGCATGCCGATCCGGTTCATCTCCCGGACGACCTCGCGGCCGAAGTCGCTCAGGCCGCCGTGCCGGGGCTCGTCCGTCGCCGAATCCGCCCAGTCGATGGTGTCGTTGTGCGTGAGCGTCATGTACCGCACGCCCAGCCGGTGCAGGGCGCGCAGGGTGGCCAGCGAGTTGTTGATGGAGTGGCCGCCCTCGGCCCCCATCAGCGAGGCGATCCGGCCCTCGGCGCGGGCGGCCTCCATGTCGTCGGCCGTCAGCGCCCGCACCAGTGCCCCGGGGTAGCGGGCGATCAGCTGGTCGACCGCGTCAATCTGCTCCAGGGTGGCGCTGACCGCCTCGTCGCCGGCGTAGTCGGACCGTACGTAGACGGACCAGAACTGGGCGCCGACCCCGCCGGCGCGCAGCCGGGGGATGTCGGTGTGCAGGTGGCCGCTCTGGTCGCCGGCGATGTCCCGCTGGTCGAGGTCGTAGCGGACCTGCTCGCGCAGCGCCCAGGGGAGGTCGTTGTGGCCGTCGACGACGGGGTGTTCGGCCAGCAGGTCACGCGCCTCGTCCAGGCGCTGCGCCGCGCTCACTTGCCGAATCCGAAGGATTCCGCGCCCGCGACCTTCGTACGCAGCCGCTTGCCCTTCTCGGTGGCCTGGTCGTTGAGCTCCTGCTGGAAGTCCCGCATGCGGGCCAGCAGCTCCGTGTCGTGCGCGGCGAGCATCCGTACGGCCAGCAGGCCCGCGTTGCGCGCCCCGGCGATGGAGACGGTGGCGACGGGAACCCCGGCGGGCATCTGCACGATCGACAGCAGGGAGTCCATGCCGTCGAGGTACTTCAGCGGGACGGGGACGCCGATGACCGGGAGCGGGGTGACCGAGGCCAGCATGCCGGGCAGGTGGGCGGCGCCGCCCGCGCCCGCGATGATCGCCTTCAGGCCGCGCTCGGCGGCCTGCTCCCCGTACGCGACCATCTCGCGCGGCATCCGGTGGGCGGAGAGGACGTCGACCTCGTACGGGATCTCGAACTCGTCGAGTGCCTGGGCGGCGGCCTCCATGACGGACCAGTCGGAGTCCGAGCCCATGACGATGCCGATGACGGGACCTGTGGGGGACGTGCTCATCCCGATCTCCTTGCGTGGGAATCCCCGGCCTCGGCCGGGGTAGGAAACGCAGCCACGGCCTGGAGCCGCACTGCGGGAATGTACTGGTCTGTGACGCTATGACCCGAGCTTGTGTTCAGGCTGTGGCCGCCCCTAGCGTCCAGGGCGTGGGGGTTTCTTCCGTGAAGCGGGCTTTCAAGTACCGCTTCTATCCGAACGACGCGCAGGCAGCGGAGCTGTCGCGGACGTTCGGCTGTGTCCGGAAGGTCTACAACCTGGCGCTCGCCGCCCGATCCGAGGCGTGGGCGACCGGCCAGGAGCATGTGGGCTTCGGGCAGACATCGGCGATGCTCACGGCGTGGAAGAAGACCGAGGAGCTGGCCTTTCTGGCCGAGGTGTCCTCGGTACCGCTCCAGCAGACGCTCAGGCACCTGCAAGCGGCGTTCGTCGGGTTCTGGGCGAAGCGGGCGAAACACCCGCGCTTCAAATCGAAACGGAGGTCTCGGGCTAGCGCCGAGTACACGCGAAGTGCCTTCCGCTACACGGACAGCAGGCTGACACTGGCGAAGATGGCCGAGCCGCTGGACGTCGTGTGGTCCCGTCCCCTGCCCACCGGGGCGATGCCGTCCACGGTCACGGTCTCCCGTGACCCTGCCGGGCGCTGGTTCGTCTCCCTGCTCTGCGAGGACACCCCGGCCCCGATGCCCGGCACGACGAACGCGATCGGCATCGACGTCGGATTGACGTCCCTGGTCACGCTCTCCAACGGAGAGAAGACCCAGAACCCGAGGCACGAGCGCAGGGACCGGAAACGCCTGGCGCGCGCCCAGCGGGCGCTGTCCCGGAAAGAGAAGGGCAGCAACAACCGGGCGAAGGCCCGCACCCGGGTGGCGAGGGTCCACGCCCGGATCACCGACCGGCGACGGGACCATCTTCACAAGCTGACGACTCGACTCGTGCGCGAGAACCAAACGCTCGTGATCGAGGACCTCGCCGTGCACGGCTTGCTCGGGAACCACCGCCTCGCGCGCGCCCTCGGCGACGCGGGCTGGCGGGAGTTGCGGCGCATGCTGGAGTACAAGGCCGCCTGGTACGGGCGTGAGCTGATCACCGTGGACCGCTGGTTCCCCAGCACCAAGCGGTGCTCGGCCTGCGGGGCCGTCGCCGACGCGATGCCCTTGGACGTCCGCGAGTGGACCTGCGTGAACTGCGGGACGACCCATGACCGGGACGGGAACGCAGCGATCAACCTTCTGGCCGCCGGGCTGGCGGTCACTGCCTGTGGAGCGGACGTCAGACCTCAACGGGAGTCCTCCTCTCGGCCGGGGCGGTCCGTGGCGAAGCAGGAAACCCCACCCGCGAGGGTGGGGACCCCCTCCCGCTAGGGAGGGGGCAGGTCAATCGGTGATGGTTCCTCTGAGGTAGCCGGCTGCGTGACGTGCGCGCTCCAGCACATCGTCCAGATCGTCGCCGTAGGTGTTGACGTGGCCGACCTTGCGGCCGTGTTTCACGTCCTTGCCGTACATGTGGATCTTCAGCTGCGGGTCGTGGGCCATGCAGTGCAGGTACGCCGCGTACATGTCGGGGTAGTCACCGCCGAGCACGTTGGCCATGACCGTCCAGCGGGCCCGGGGGCGGGGGTCGCCCAGGGGGAGGTCCAGGACCGCGCGGACGTGGTTGGTGAACTGGGAGGTGATGGCACCGTCCTGGCTCCAGTGGCCGCTGTTGTGCGGGCGCATGGCCAGTTCGTTGACGAGGATGCGGCCGTCGGTGGTCTCGAACAGTTCCACGGCCAGGTGGCCGGTCACGTCGAGCTCCTTGGCGATGCGCAGGGCCAGGGCCTGCGCCTCGCCCGCGAGGGCCTCGGAGAGGTTCGGGGCGGGTGCGATGACCGTGTCGCACACGCCGTCCACCTGGATGGACTCGACGACGGGGTAGGCCACGGCCTGGCCGTGGGGGGAGCGGACGATGTTGGCCGCGAGCTCGCGGACGTAATCGACCTTCTCCTCCGCGAGGACCGGCACGCCCGCCCTGAAGGGGGCCTCCGCATCCTCGGGCGTGCGGACGAACCACACGCCCTTGCCGTCGTACCCGCCGCGCACCGTCTTGAGGATGACCGGGAAGCCGCCCACCTCGTCCGCGAAGGCCGCCACGTCCGCCGGATCGCTCACGATCCGGTGGCGGGGGCTGGGCGCGCCGATCTCGTCGAGCTTGGCGCGCATCACCCCCTTGTCCTGGGCGTGCACCAACGCGTCGGGCCCCGGGCGGACGGGGATGCCGTCCGCTTCCAGGGCCCTGAGGTGTTCGGTGGGTACGTGCTCGTGATCGAAGGTGATCACGTCGCAGCCGCGCGCGAAGGCGCGCAGCGTCTCCAGGTCGCGATAGTCGCCGATGACGACGTCGCTCACGACCTGGGCCGCCGAGTCCTGTGGGGTGTCACTGAGGATCTTGAATCTGATGCCGAGGGGGATACCCGCCTCGTGGGTCATGCGGGCGAGCTGTCCGCCGCCGACCATGCCGACTACCGGGAACGTCACCGCTCCAGGGTATCCGTCGGTATTCCGCCATCTGGACGTGGCCTGGCGCGTCCCCGTGTGCCGTGCGTCGCACGGCCCCCGAAGGCACGTACGGACCGTGGGGGCGACACTTAACATGGACGGGTTGACGAGATCGAGAGACGCCTACGCCTACGCCGTGACGCGCGGGCGCCGACGACGGACAGGGACTGAACCTTCACATGAGCACGCCGAAAGCAGCACCGCTGTCCGAGCGCTTCCGCGGTCTCGCCCGGGAGGCCGTCAAGTTCGGCGCGGTGGGCGGGCTGGGCGTCCTGGTCAATTTCGGTGTGTTCAACCTGCTCCGGAGCACGACCGACCTCCAGACCGTGCGCGCGAACGTCATAGCCATCGTGGTGGCCATCGTCACCAACTACATCGGCTTCCGCTACTTCACCTACCGGGACCGCGACCTGGGCAGCCGGCGTCGCGAGATGATCCTGTTCGTGCTGTTCAGCGCGATCGGGATGGTCATCGAGAGCGGTGTGCTCTACGTGGCGACGTACGGGTTCGGCCTGGACAGCTCGCTGCAGAACAACGTCTTCAAGTTCTTCGGCATGGCCGTGGCGACGGTCTTCCGTTTCTGGTCGTACCGGACGTGGGTGTTCAAGGCCCTGCCGACGACCGCCGCGCCGTCCCTGGTCGTGGAGCAGCGTGACGGCGGCGCGGACGCGCCGGTCACCCCGCGTACGCCCGAGCCCGCCAGCAACTAGTTCCCCTGGTACGCCCAGCTCCCCGGCTCCCGGCTCCCGCTACCGGACCGTGCGCTCCGGTTCGGTGGGCTCTGGTGCGGTGCGGCTGAGGAACAGCGCGAACACCGGCGGCTGGCCCTGGAGGAGCTCCAGGCGGCCGCCGTCGGCCTCGGCGAGGTCACGGGCGACGGCCAGGCCGATGCCGGTGGAGTTGCGGCCGCTGATGGCCCGCTCGAAGATCCTGTTGCCGAGGTCCGGGGGGACGCCGGGGCCCTCGTCCGTGACTTCCAGTACGGCCTGGTTGCCGGTGACGCGGGTGCGCAGGGCGACGGTGCCGCCGCCGTGCATCAGGGCGTTCTCCACGAGGGTCGCGAGGACCTGTGAGACGGCGCCGGGGGTGCCGACGGCCCGCATGCCCGTCTTCCCGGAGCGCACGATGGCCCGTCCGGCGCTGCGGTAGGCCGGCCGCCACTCCTCCACCTGCTGTTTGACGACCTCGTCCAGGTCGAAGGGGACCGCGGAGCCGGTCCGGGGGTCGCGGGAGTTCGTCAGCAGCCGTTGCACCACGTCGGTGAGCCGCTCCACCTGGGTGAGGGCGATGGTCGCCTCCTCCCGTACGGTCTCCAGGTCCTCGGTGACCGTGATCTCCTCCAGCCGCATCGACAGGGCCGTCAGCGGGGTCCGCAGCTGGTGCGAGGCGTCCGCGGCGAGGCGCCGTTCGGCGGTCAGCATCCTGGCGATCCGCTCCGCGCTGGAGTCCAGTACGTCCGCGACCCGGTCCAGCTCGGGGACCCCGTACCGCTTGTGCCGGGGCCGGGGGTCGCCGGAGCCGAGGCGTTCGGCGGTCTCGGCGAGGTCGGTGAGCGGGGAGGCCAGCCGGTTGGCCTGGCGTACGGCGAGCAGGACGGCCGCGACGACGGCCAGCAGCGCCACCGCCCCGACCACGGCCAGGGTGCGGCCGACCTCCCTGGTGACCGTGGAGCGGGACCCCTCGACCACCACGGACTCGCCCTGCTCCCCGCGCGCGGTGCCCCGGATGACGCTGTCCTGGATCGGGGAGCCGACCTCGACGGCCGGCTGCCCGGGGACGGTGATGCGGGCGTACGTGCCGAGGTCGAGCTGCTCGGCGAGGGCGTGGGCATCGACCGGCTTGTGCTCCAAGAAGTCCGCCTCGACGATGCCGAGCAGCCGCAGGGCCTCGGAGCCGATGCGGTCCTGGGCACTGCTGGTGATGGTCCGGGTCTCCACGATGACGAGGGAGACCCCGAACACGGCGATCACGACGAGCACCACGGCGAGCGTGGAGTTGATCAGGCGGCGGCGCATGGATCCGAGGATGCCCTAGATGCGGCGGGGCGCGGGGTCAGCTCTTCTCGAAGCGGAAGCCGACGCCGCGGACGGTGGCGATGTAGCGGGGGTTCGCGGCGTCGTCGCCGAGCTTCTTGCGGAGCCAGGAGATGTGCATGTCGAGGGTCTTGGTGGAGGACCACCAGGTGGTGTCCCAGACCTCGCGCATCAGCTGGTCGCGGGTGACGACCCGGCCGGCGTCGCGGACCAGGACGCGCAGCAGGTCGAACTCCTTCGCCGTGAGCTGGAGCTCCTCCTCGCCCATCCAGGCGCGGTGCGACTCGACGTCGATGCGCACGCCGTGGGTGGCGGGGGCCTGGGCGGTCTCGTTGGCGCCGCGCCGCAGCAGGGCCCGGACGCGGGCCAGCAGCTCGGCGAGCCGGAAGGGCTTGGTCACGTAGTCGTCGGCGCCGGCGTCCAGGCCGACGACCGTGTCGACCTCGTCGGCCCGGGCGGTGAGCACCAGGATCGGGAAGCCGTGTCCTTCGGCGCGCAGGCGCCGGGCCACTTCCAGGCCGTCCATGCCGGGCAGCCCGAGGTCCAGGACGACGAGGTCGACGCCGCCCTGCAGTCCGGCGTCCAGGGCGGTGGGGCCGTCCTCGCGGACCTCGACCTCGTAACCCTCCCGGCGCAGGGCGCGGGCCAGGGGTTCCGAGATGGATGCGTCGTCCTCGGCGAGCAGTACACGCGTCATGTGGGTGATGGTAGTCCGCGGCGGCTGAAAGGAGGCCCCTGCCCACAGACCCCTCACGAACTGGGCTTATGAACTACTAACGGCCTTCGAATATGGTCAAACGGTTCCCCGGAATCCTGTGATCCATATCTCAAGTCCTTCCATATGCCGCAGTGTCCTGTCGTATGGTGGCGAGACGCCTGATGCACTACCCAGGGGTCCTTTGTGCCGAAAAGCGAGCCTGGGACCTCAAATTCTGCTCTGGTCGGCTTCGTCCGGCCCAGATGACAGTGAATGACCTGTGGGCCGGGCCCTGAGCGCGATGCTGCGCGAGGGGTGTGGATCCCGGTGAATGCTGTCCCTTCGTCTCCTCACCCGGAGGTCGAGACCCCAGGGCGTGGGGTGGGGCTCCTTTCGCCGGTGCCGGCCACCCCCCACCGGGCGCTGTTCAGCTCACGAAGCCAAGCGTCCCGAGCAAGCAAGGATCGACATGGCTTCCAGCCTGACGACGGGCTCTCCGAGCTCTGCGCACGAGAAGACTCTCTTCGGCCACCCGATCGGCCTGGCGACACTCTTCATGACCGAGATGTGGGAGCGGTTCTCCTACTACGGCATGCGTGCGCTTCTCGTCCTGTACCTGGTCTCCGGCGGTACGGACGCGGCGACCGGAAGCCAGGGCGGTGGCCTGGGCTTCAAGATGGGCGTCGCCACGGCGATCTACTCCGTGTACGTGGCCATGGTGTACCTGATGGCCATGCCGGGCGGCTGGTTCGGCGACCGCGTCTGGGGTGCCCGCAAGACCGTCACCATCGCCGGCTGCGTGATCATGGCCGGTCACGTGGCGCTGGCGCTGCCCGGCCAGATCTCGTTCTTCGCCGGTCTGCTGCTGGTCGCGGTCGGCTCCGGTCTGCTGAAGGCCAACATCTCCACGATGGTCGGCCACCTGTACAACGGCCCGGACGACCCGCGCCGTGACGGCGGCTTCACGCTGTTCTACGTCGGCATCAACCTGGGCGCCTTCGGTGCGCCGTGGGTGATCGGCATCGTCGGCGAGGTCGTCAACTGGCACCTCGGCTTCCTGCTCGCCGCGATCGGCATGGGCGCGGGCCTGGTCATGTTCCTGGTGTTCGGCCGCACGCTGAGCCCCGAGAGCAGCGTCGTCCCGCACCCGCTGTCGGACAGCGAGCGCAACGGCCTCATCGTCAAGGCCGTCGCCGTCTTCGCGATCGTCGCCGCCTTCTACGGCACCGTGACCGCCATGGGCATGTTCACGATCAACTGGGCGCTGTACCCGATCACCATCGCCGGTCTGATCATCCCGGTCACCGTGCTGGTCCGCATCAAGCGTGACAAGGACCTCTCGGCCCCCGAGCAGTCGAAGATGACGGCGTACATCTGGTTCTTCGTCGCCGCCGCCGTGTTCTGGATGATCTACGACCAGGGCGGTTCGACCCTGTCGCTGTTCGCCGACTCGAAGACCGGCTCGATCTTCGGCTGGACCCCGTCGACCGTGCTGTACCAGGCCCTGAACCCGCTGTTCGTCATGGCGCTGGCCCCGCTCTTCGCCTGGCTGTGGCTGTGGCTGGCCCGCAAGAACCAGGAGCCGAACACCATCGTGAAGTTCGCGATGGGTCTGGTCCTGGTCGGCGCGTCCTTCTTCATCTTCATCGTCCCGATGAGCATGGCGGGCGACGGCACCAAGGTGTCGCCGATGTGGCTGGTCTCGATCTACATGATCCAGACCATCGCCGAGCTGTGCCTGTCCCCGGTCGGCCTCTCGGTGACCACGAAGATGGCGCCGCGCAAGTACGCCTCCCAGATGATGGGTGTCTGGTTCCTCGCGGTCACCGCCGGTGACTGCACCACGGGTCTGCTGTCCCTCGCGGGCGTGGACCTCAACGGCACCTGGGTGATCGCCTTCCAGGCGGCCGCCGCGGTCCTGGCCGGCTTCGCGGTGTACTCGTACCGCCAGAAGGTCAAGGGCCTGATGGGCGACGTGCACTGACGCACCCCCTTCGAGCACGGCAGCGGCCCGGCACACCACTCGGTGTGCCGGGCCGCTGCCGTGTGCGGGGTGCCTAGCGGGTGCCGCGCAGGCGGCGCCAGGGGGTGAAGGTGAAGACGGCGGCGCCGAGGAGGATGACGGTGCCCGCGACGAGGGCGAGGGCCTTGATGCCGCCGTCGTCGTCGGCGCCGGTGTCGGCGAGGCCGCCCGAGGTGGTGGTGGAGGAGGAGCTGCCGGTGGTGCCGGCCGTGGTGGAGCCCGAGCCGCCCGGCTGGGCGGCGGTGTCCAGTTCCAGGGAGACCCCGCTGCTGGACGCCTTGCAGGGCACGACGATCGGGGTGGAGCCCGGGGCCATGGTGACGTCGATCGTCAGCTGGTCGGGGCTGAGGGTGACCTTGCCCGTCTTGCCGGGCTTGTAGGTGCCGGTCATGTCACTGAGGCTGACCGGGGCCTTGTCCGGGATGGGCTCGGCGTTGGCGGGGCCGGAGACCTTGACCGTGCCGCTGTCGGCGCCGCCGAGCTTGATGGCCATCGAGGGCTTGAGGGCCCCGGCGGGCAGGGCCATGGGGGCGGCCATGGCTCCCTTGGCGGTCTTGACGGTGAGGTCGTAGCCGCCGGAGGTGTTCTTCTTGGCGCTGACCGTGACCGGGGTCTTGATGCCGCCCGGGACGACCGCGCCGCAGTCGTAGGCGACCTCGACGGGCTTTCCGGGGAAGTCGGTCTGGCCGCCGCTGCCGCCGGTGGTGGAGCCGGTGGTGCCGCCGGACGTGGAGCCCGAGGTGGTCGAGCCCGTGGTGCCGCCGGTCGTGGTCGAGCCGGTCGTGCCGCCCGTGGTCGTCGAGCCCGTCGTGCCGCCCGTGGTCCCGCCCGTCGTGCCCTCCGCGACGTCGATGGTGGCGCCGCCGGTGACCGTGCCGATCGGGGCGCACTTGGTGACGAAGGTGCCGAAGGAGAAGGTGACGGCGACCTCGTAGCGGCCGGGCGTCAGCGTGACCTTGCCCGCCTTGGTGAGCTTGAGCTTGCCCTTCATGGTCGACATGACCATGGGGGCCTTCTTCGGGATCTCCGGGTTCTTCTTCTCCCCGACGACCTTCAGCTCGCCTCCCCCGCCGCCGCCCACCGTGAACCAGCCGGTGGGCAGCACGGAGTCCTGCGGGATCACCATCAGGTCCGTGTTGTTGGAGGCGGGCTTGACCGTCTCCCACGACACGTCGACCTCGTCGCCCACCTTGGCCGTGGCGGGGGCCGTGATCTTGGCGGTGGTCTCGCCCTCCACCGGGTCGCCGCCGCCCGCGGGCGGTACGCACTTCACCTTGAACGTGGCCTCGGCAGCCTGGGCGGGGGAAGCCGCCATGGCGATACCCGCGCCGCTGAGCAGCAGCGCGGCCAGGGCCGCGCTCACCCTCCGTCGGATCTTCACGAATGTCCCTTCGTCGTCGGACGTGTCTCGGACGGTGCGGATGTCCTTGGTTCCTCCGCCGGTCCCGCGGCCCGGGGTTCGGGTGCGAACCAGGGCAGGACGGCGGTGGAGGTCTCGGGGGGCCCGCTCTCGCCGGGCGGGCGGGGGCGCGCGGGGCCCCGTAGGGCGGGGACGCGCGGCAGCCGGGCCGTCACCGCCGAAGCGGCGTCGAGGGTCTTCGCGCCCCGGTGGCGGCCGGCGGCCCCGGCGCGCGGACGGACCCGGTCGACGACGGCCATGCCGATGCGGAAGAGCGCCGTCGGGATCACCACCAGCAGCAGACCCCAGAAGAGCAGCACCCCGTACGGGCGGTCCACGCCCCAGGGCTGGGCGGCGAGGACCGTGTCCCCGTACTTGAGGGAGACGGTCCAGTCGCCGTGCGCCCCCGCCGGCAGGGCCACGTCGAGGGCGATCTCGGCCTTGCCGCCGGGCGCGATGGTGCCCTTCCAGCGGGCCTCCTCCCAGGTCGGGGCGAACACCCCGTGGGCGGTGCCGAGCTGGAAGACGGGGTCCTTGACGGGGGCCGAGCCGAGGTTGCCGACGGTCGCGGTGAACTTCCGGGCGGGCGGGGCCCCGAACCAGGTCAGCACCCCGTCCTCGCCCTTGAGGCGGACCCCGGTGAGCATCGCCAGGCGCGGCGTGCCGGACTCGGCGGGCAGGTCCGCCACCGGGTGGCCGGTGATCTTCAGCGGGACGGCGACGGTGGACTGGTCGCCGTTGACGGAGGCCACGTCGACCACGCAGGGGCAGGGCTTGGGCGGTGCCACGACCGCCAGCCGGGCGGTGAAGCGGCCGTCGTCGGCGACGGACACGGCGGCTCCGTCGGCGTTGGCGCAGCTGTTGGTGCCGCCGATCATGTTCTGGCCGCAGACCAGCAGCATCACCATGGTCTTCGCCCGCCAGCCGGTGCCGGTGACGGTGATCTCGGTGCCCATGGCGGCCTCCTGGAGCGAGAGCGCCACGGTGGGCTTGCCCTCCTCGGCCGTGGCCGGGACGGCGGCGCGGGCGGTGGCCGGGAGCAGTGCCAGGGCGAGCGCGGCCAGGACCGCGCCGAGCAGGGGGAGTGCGCGGTCGCGGCTCACCTGGATGCTCCCGTCAGCTCGGGGTGCGGGGTGCGGAGCTCTTCGGCGGCGGGCGGCCCGGCGGGCTGCTCGCGGCCGGCCCGCCGGTTGCGTACGAGGAGCAGTGCGGCCGTGGTGGCCGCGCCGAGGGCGAGGAGCCCGGCGCCGGTCCAGGCGGCGCCCCGGGGCAGGAACCAGGCCGAGGCGGTGGCGGTGGCCCGGGCGCCGCCGGGGGCGGTCGCGGTGAGGGTGAGGGCGACGCGGTCCAGGAGGGGTGCGCCGGGCCAGGGTTCGGTCAGCTCGACGCGCTGGCCGGGCAGGAGTTCCAGCGGCAGGGCGCGGGCACTGCGGCCGGGGACCTCGCCGAAGCGGCCGTCGGCGTCGACGGCGAGCTCGGGGGCGAGGGCCACGTTGCCCCGGTTGACCAGGGTGTACGCGATGACGGTGGCCGCGCCCCGGCCGCGTACGGAGACGTCCTCGACGGTGAGGGCGGCCAGGGTGGGGCCGCTGACCCGCAGGTGGACGCGTACGCCCGCCTCGCGGCCGTCCTCGGTGGCGACGACGGCGGCGGGGTGGTCTCCGGGTGCGGACGCGGGCGGCACGGTGACGGTGAAGGGGACCACGGCGCGGGTGCGGGGCGGGATCCGGACGGTGGTCCCGGCGCCGAAGCTGATCCAGGAGCCCGGGCCGCCCGCCCCGGCCGCATCCGCCGGGCGGACGGCGAGGGCGCCGTCCGGGGTGTTGTAGGCGTCGGCCCCGCGCAGGGTGATGCTGCGTTCCCGGTCGGTGGTGTTGACGAGGGCGAGCCGGTCCTCCAGCACCGTGCCGGGGGTGCCGGCGAGGTAGAAGTACGGGCGGGCGGCGCCGGGCCGGCCGGTGGCCGGTTCGGCGGTCCAGCCGGGTTCGTCGGCGGCGGCCGGGGTGGCCGCGGCGGCGTGGAGGTACAGGCCTGCGGTGGTGAGGAGCAGGGCGCCGAGCCTCTTGAGGGTGTGGAGCGCGGGCATGGCCGGGGCTGCTCCGTTCAGGACCGGGCCCGCGGGGCCCGCCCGCCGCGCCGGGTCAGCCAGAGCACGCCGGCCGCGCCGGTCAGGAGCACGGTGGCGCCGAGGGTGCCGAGGGCGAGTGCGGAGTCGGCGGGGCCGGTCTGCGGGAGGGTGTCGCCGCCGGCGGCGGGGGGCGGGGCGGTGTCCTTGCCGCCGCCGGCCGCGGTGACCTCCAGTTCGAGGGAGGGTTTGGGGCTGTTGCCGGGGGTGCAGGTGGTGGTGGTGCCCATGGCCTTGATGGTGAGGACGCCCGCGGTGAAGGTGACCTTGCCGCTCTTCTTGGGGGTCCAGGTGCCCGAGAGGTCGGTGATCTTGATGGGGGTGTTGGCGGGCGCGGCCTCGGGGTTGGGCGGTCCGGAGACCGGGATCGAGGCCTTCTCGGCGCCGTCGGCCATGACGACGGCGCTGGGGCTCATGGCGCCCTTGCCGAGCTCGATGGGGCTGGAGGAGACGCCCTTCTGGAAGGACATCGTGAGTTTGTAGCCGTCGCCCTCCTTGACGGCCTTGATGTCGATGGGCGAGACCGCCGACTTGTCCCCGATGGGGGTCTGGCAGTTGTACTGCACGTCGACGACGTCGGCGTGGGCCGCGGGGGCGGCGAGCAGTACGGCCGATCCGGCCAGCGCGGAGGCCAGCGCGAGCGCGGTGGAGCGTTTCCGGTCGGACACCTTCGTCTTCCCCTCGGGCCACAAGTTACTGACGACACATCAGATTGGTGGCTCAAGGTACGCCCGGGACCTTACGGAGGGAAGACAAAGGACGGCCCGGATCAACGGCCTGCCGACCGTACGTTTTCGGGCCGTCCCGGGGACGGTTTCGCGGCGGCCGGGGGCTTCCCCCGGGCCGGGTTCAGGCGGCTCGGACCCCGCGCTGCCAGACGGCCGACACCAGCGGGACGCCGGGGCGGTACGCGAGGTGGACGTGGCTCGGGGCCTCCAGCAGAGCCAGGTCGGCGCGGGCCCCGGGGGTGACGGTCCCGACGTCGCTGCGGCGCAGGGCGCGGGCGCCGCCGGCGGTGGCGGCCCACAGGGCCTCGTCGGGGGTCATGTGCATGTCCCGGACGGCGAGCGCGATGCAGAAGGGCATGGAACTCGTGTACGAGGACCCCGGGTTGCAGTCCGTGGACAGGGCGACGGTGGCGCCCGCGTCGAGCAGCCGGCGGGCGTTGGGCCACTGGGCGCGGGTGGAGAACTCGGCGCCGGGCAGCAGGGTGGCGACCGTGGTCGCGGACCCCTGGGCGAGGGCGTCGACGTCCGCGTCGGTCAGGTGGGTGCAGTGGTCGGCGGAGGCGGCCTCCAGCTCCACGGCGAGCTGCACGCCCGGCCCGTAGGTGAGCTGGTTGGCGTGGACGCGCGGGATGAGCCCGGCGGCGGCGCCCGCGGTGAGGATCGCGCGGGCCTGGTCCCCGTCGAAGGCGCCCTTCTCGCAGAAGACGTCGACCCAGCGGGCGTACGGGGCGCAGGCCGCCAGCATCTCGCCGGTGACGAGGTCCACGTAGGCCGCCGGGTCGTCGGCGTAGTCCGGGGAAACGATGTGCGCGCCGAGGTAGGTGACCTCCTCGGTGTGCGCGGCGGCGATGCGCAGCGCGCGGGCCTCGTCGGCGACCGTCAGGCCGTAGCCGGACTTGGTCTCGAAGGTGGTGGTGCCCTGGCGGCGGGCCTCGTCGAGGTGGCGCAGCAGGTTCGCCTCCAGCTCGGCGTCGGAGGCGGCGCGGGTGGCGGCGACGGTGGTGCGGATGCCTCCGGCGGAGTAGCTGCGGCCGGACATCCGGGCGTTGAACTCGGCGGTGCGGTCGCCGGCGAAGACCAGGTGCGAGTGGGAGTCGACGAAGCCGGGGATCAGGGCGCGGCCCTGCGCGTCGAAGGCGGTGTCCGCGGCGGGGGCGTCGGCGGTCCGGCCGACCCAGGCGATGCGTTCGCCGTCGATGACGACCGCGGCGTTCTCGATCAGGCCGAGGGGGCTGCCGTCGCCGACGGACGGGTCGTTGGTGACGAGGCTGGCGATGTTGGTGATCGCGGTGGTGGTCATGGTTCCTCTCGGAGGGTTCTTCTCCCCCGCCCCGCCCCTTCCCGAAACCGGGGCCTGCGGCCCCGGGCCCCGCAGGGTGCACGGGCTTCGCCCGGCACCCGTCCCGGGCGCTGCGCGCCCGGTGCGCTCAAACGCCGCGCGGGCTGGGATGTGCTGCGCACATCCCAGCCTCGCCGGCGCTTGAGGCGCGGGGGTCCGGGGGCGGAGCCCCCGGTTTCGGGAAGGGGCGGGGTGGGGGAACAGCAGCGTCAGCCGCGCACGGCTGCGATGGATTCGGCCAGGGCCGAGGGGACGTCGGGGACAAGAGTGTGCGCGCCGTCGCGGACGACGTGGCGGCCGCCGACCACCGTGTGGCGGACGTCCGCCGCCGTCGCGGCGAAGACGGCCGTCTCGGCGCCGAGCCGCGGCAGCGGCCCGGCCGTGCGTACGGAGTCCAGCGCGACGGTGGTGAAGTCGGCGAGCGCGCCCGCCTCCAGGCGGCCCGCGTCGGACAGGCCGAGGGCTGCGTGGCCGTCGGCGGAGGCCGCGGTGAGCAGGGCGTTCGCCGTCCAATGGCCCCGGGTGTGGCTGCGCAGGCGCTCGTTGAGCTCCATCGCGCGGGCCTCCTCCAGCAGGTCGATCACCGCGTGGCTGTCGCTGCCCAGGGACAGCGGGCTGCCCGCGCGCTGGAGGCGGGTGGCCGGGCCGATGCCGTCCGCGAGGTCGCGTTCGGTGGTGGGGCACATGCAGGTACCGGTGCCGGTGCCGCCGAGGAGGGCGATGTCGGTGTCGGTGAGGTGCGTGTTGTGGACGCCGGTGGTGCGCGGGCCGAGCACCCCGTGGTCGGCGAGGAGCTCGGTGGGGGTGCGGCCGTGGGCGGCCCGGCAGGCGTCGTTCTCCGCGGTCTGCTCGGAGAGGTGGACGTGCAGCGGGGCCCGCCGCTCCTGGGCCCAGGCGGCGACGGTGGACAGCTGCCCGGCCGGGACGGCCCGCACCGAGTGGATCGCCGCGCCGACGAGGGCGTGCTCGCGGGGCTTGAGGGCGGAGACCCGCTCGGCCCAGGCGTCGGCGGTGCCGTCGGAGAAGCGCAGCTGGTGGGCGTTGGGGGCCTCGCCGAAACCGGAGGCCAGGTACGCGGTGTCCAGCAGGGTGATGCGGATCCCGGCGGCGGCGGCCGCCTCGATCAGGGCCTCGCCCATCGCGTTGGGGTCGGCGTAGGGGGCGCCGCCGGGGGCGTGGTGGACGTAGTGGAACTCGCCGACGTTCGTGATGCCGGCCAGCGCCATCTCGGCGTAAGTCGCACGTGCGAGCGAGAAGTAGCTGTCGGGGGTGAGTTTCTGCGCTACGCCGTACATCACCTCACGCCAGGACCAGAATGAATCCGGGGCTCGCCCCATGCCTCCCACCGCGCTTGCTCCCCTCCACTGCGGGGATGAACCCGCGTGCGAGTGAGCGTTGGCCAGTCCGGGAAGGGACTCGCTGGCGGCTTGCACCGTTCCACGAAGTGCGCGGTGGAAGGCATGGCTATGGGTATTGGCCAGGCCGGGGAGCGTGAGTCCGCGCAGCACCTCCGCGCCGGGCGGCGGGGTGTCCACGCCGGTGCGCAGGGCGGCGATCCGCCCGTCGGCGCCGGTCGCCAGGGCCACGCCCGGCTCGACGTGGGTGCCGAGCCAGGCGTGTTCCAGCCAGTACGTCTTCTCCGCGTTCAACTGCACGCGAGTCCTTCCAGTACGTCGGCGAGGGCGAGGACTCCGGCCACGCAGTCGTCCTCGGCGGCGAACTCCTTCGGGGAGTGGGAGACGCCGGTGGGGTTGCGTACGAACAGCATCGCGGTCGGGACGGCGGCGGAGAGGATTCCGGCGTCGTGTCCCGCCCCGGTGCCGAGGACGGGCAGGGACCCGCCGAGGATGCGGTTCATCTCGTCGCGCAGGGCGTGTTCGAACTCCACGACCGGGGTGAAGGACTCCCGGACGACGGCGAGGTCGGTGCCGTCCTGGCCGGCGCGCTCGCGGGCGGCCTTCTCGATGGCGGTGACCACCGTGTCGAGGGTGGCCTGGTCGGCGGCGCGGGAGTCGAGCCAGCCCCGGACGAGGGAGGGGATGGCGTTGACCCCGTTGGGTTCGACGGAGATCTTCCCGAAGGTGGCGACGGCACCGGCGAGGGCCGCCTCCTGGCGGGCGGCCAGCACGGTCGCCGCGTACGTGAGCATCGGGTCGCGGCGGTCGACCAGGCGGGTGGTGCCCGCGTGGTTGGCCTCGCCGTGGAAGTCGAACCGCCAGCGGCCGTGCGGCCAGATCGCGGAGGCGATGCCGACGCGGTCGCCGGACAGGTCGAGGGCGCGGCCCTGTTCCACGTGCAGTTCGACGAAGGCGCCGATGCGGGCGAGGCGTTCGGGGTCGGCGCCGATCGCCTCGGGGTCGTACCCGGCCCGCTCCATGGCCTGGGGCAGGGAGGTGCCGTCGGCGTCGCGGAGCTCGTACGCCTTCTCCTTGGTCAGCTGTCCGGCGGCGAGCCGGGAGCCGACGCAGGCGAGGCCGAAGCGGGCGCCCTCCTCGTCACCGAAGTTGGTGATGGCCAGCGGCCTGGAGAACTCCGCACCCCTGGCGCGGAGTTCGTCCAGGGCCGCGAAGGAGGACACCACGCCGAGGGGGCCGTCGAAGGCCCCGCCGTCGGGGACGGAGTCCAGGTGCGAGCCGGTGACGACGGCGTCCCCGGCGAGGGGGTCGCCGAGCCAGGCCCACTGGTTGCCGTTGCGGTCCACCTCGTAGGTGAGCCCGCGGGACTCGGCCTGCGCCCGGAACCAGGCGCGGCAGTCCTGGTCCGCGCCGGTCCATGCGTACCGGCGGTACCCGCGGCTGCCGCTGTCGCGGCCGATGGGGGCGAGGTCGGCCCACATGGCGTGGAACGAGCCGGCCCCGCCGGCGTTCGAGGCGCCGCCGGAGGCAAATTCAGCCTCGCCGGCGTTCGAGGCGCGGGGTCCGGGGCGGAGCCCCGGGAGCGGCGCCGCGCCCGGGATCTCGGCCTCGCTCACGCGGAGTCGCCCTCGCGCATCGGGACGCGGACGCCGCGCTCGTCCGCGACGGACTCGGCGATGTCGTAGCCGGCGTCGACGTGCCGGATGACGCCCATGCCGGGGTCGTTGGTCAGTACGCGGCGGATCTTCTCGCCCGCGAGCGCGGTGCCGTCGGCGACGGTGACCTGGCCCGCGTGGATCGAGCGGCCCATGCCGACGCCGCCGCCGTGGTGGATGGAGACCCAGGACGCGCCGGAGGCGACGTTGACCATGGCGTTGAGCAGCGGCCAGTCGGCGATCGCGTCGGAGCCGTCGAGCATGGCCTCGGTCTCGCGGTACGGGGAGGCCACCGAGCCGCAGTCGAGGTGGTCGCGGCCGATGACCAGCGGCGCGGCGAGGGTGCCGTCGGCGACCATCTCGTTGAAGCGCTCGCCGGCCTTGTCGCGCTCGCCGTAGCCGAGCCAGCAGATGCGCGCGGGCAGGCCCTGGAAGTGGACGCGCTCGCCGGCCATCTTGATCCAGCGGTGCAGGGACTCGTTCTCCGGGAAGAGCTCGAGCATCGCCTTGTCGGTCTTGTGGATGTCCGAGGCCTCGCCGGACAGCGCCGCCCAGCGGAAGGGGCCCTTGCCCTCGCAGAACAGCGGCCGGATGTAGGCGGGGACGAAGCCCGGGAAGGCGAAGGCGCGGTCGTAGCCGGCCAGCTGGGCCTCGCCGCGGATGGAGTTGCCGTAGTCGAAGACCTCGGCGCCGGCGTCCATGAAGCCGACCATGGCCTCGACGTGCGTGGCCATGGACTCGCGGGCGCGGGTGGTGAAGCCCGCCGGGTCCTTGGCGGCGTAGGAGGCCATGTCGTCGAAGTCGACGCCGACGGGCAGGTAGGCCAGCGGGTCGTGGGCGCTCGTCTGGTCGGTGACGATGTCGATCGGCGCGCCCTCGGCCAGCATCTGCGGGAGCAGCTCGGCGGCGTTGCCGAGGAGGCCGATGGAGAGGGGCTTGCGGGCGTCGCGGGCTTCGACGGCCAGCTGGAGGGCGTGGCGGAGGTTGTCGGCCTTGACGTCCAGGTAGCGGTGCTCGATGCGGCGGTCGATGGCGCGCGGGTCGACGTCGATGCAGATGGCGACGCCGTCGTTCATCGTCACGGCCAGCGGCTGGGCGCCGCCCATGCCGCCGAGGCCGGCGGTGAGGGTGATGGTGCCGGCGAGGGTCCCGTTGACCCCTCCCTTACCAATTGAATGCAGCTTCGCGGCGACGGCGGCGAAGGTCTCGTAGGTGCCCTGGAGGATGCCCTGGGTGCCGATGTAGATCCAGGAACCGGCCGTCATCTGGCCGTACATGGTCAGGCCCAGGTTCTCCAGGCGGCGGAACTCCTCCCAGTTGGCCCAGTCGCCGACCAGGTTGGAGTTCGCGAGCAGGACGCGCGGCGCCCACTCGTGGGTCTGCATGACGCCGACCGGGCGGCCGGACTGGACCAGCATGGTCTCGTCCTGCTTGAGGGTCTGGAGGGTGCGGACCATGGCGTCGTACGAGCGCCAGTCGCGGGCGGCCTTGCCTGTGCCGCCGTAGACGACGAGCTTGTCGGGGTGCTCGGCGACCTCGGGGTCGAGGTTGTTCTGGAGCATCCGGAGGGCGGCCTCCTGCTGCCATCCCAGGGTGCTGAGCTCGGTGCCTCGCGCGGCCCGTACGGGGCGGGGTCCTGACATGGCGGTGCCTCCTCCGGTGTTGGTCAATCTATTCACATCCTGGCGGCATGAATAGATCCAGTCAACAGCTGCGGGCGGGTCCGCCGGATGATGGGATGGCGGACATGGCCGCCGAGACGCACGCACACGGCACGTACCCCGACCCCTCCGCCCCCGCGTCCCCGCCCCGTGACCTGGTCGTACGGGCCGCCGTGGAGCAGGGGCTGCTGGACTCCGAGCCGGTGGTCTGCCTGCTGGACGCGGCCGGGATCCGCGCCTCCGCCGCCGCGCTGAACGGGGCCTTCGCCGCCGCCGTGGCGCCCGGGACCCCGGTCCTGCACGCCTTCGCGGTGAAGGCCGCCCCACTGGTCCCGGTCCTGCGGCTGCTCGCCGACGCGGGCATCGGCTGCGAGGTCGCGAGCCCCGGGGAGCTGGCGCTGGCCCGGGCGGCCGGGGTCCCGGCGGAGCGGATCGTGCTGGACTCCCCCGCGAAGACGGAGGCCGAGCTGCGCGAGGCCCTCGCCCTGGGCGTCGCCGTCAACGCCGACAACCGCCAGGAGCTGGAGCGGCTCGACGCACTCGTCGCGGCGGCACCGACGGCGTCCCCGCTCGGCGTCCGGATCAACCCGCAGACGGGCGCGGGCACCATCGACGCCCTCTCCACCGCGACCGCAACCTCCAAGTTCGGGATCGCCCTGCGGGACCCCGGCGCCCGCGAGTGGCTCGTACGGGCCTACGTGCGGCGGCCGTGGCTGACCCGGCTGCACACCCACTCGGGCTCGCAGGGGGTGCCGCTGGCGCTGATCGCGGAGGGCGTGCGGGAGCTGCACGCGCTGGCCGAGGAGATCAACGCGGCGGCCGGGCGGCGCCAGGTCGACACCCTGGACATCGGCGGCGGCCTGCCCGTGAACTTCGCCTCCGACGCGCACACCCCCACGTACGGGCAGTACGCGCGGGCCCTGCGCGAGGCCGTGCCGGCACTGTTCGACGGCTCGTACGGCCTGGTCACGGAGTTCGGCCGGTCACTGCTGGCCAAGCACGGCACGGTGCTCACCCGGGTCGAGTACACGAAGGTGACGGGCGGCCGCCCCATCGCCGTGACCCACGCGGGCGTCCAGCTGGCCACCCGCACCGTGTACGCCCCGGCGGCCTGGCCGCTGCGGATCCTCCCGTACGACGCGAAGGGCGCCCCCAAGGACGGCCCGCCGGTCGCCCAGGACGTGGCGGGCCCGGCCTGTTTCGCGGGGGACCTCCTCGCCACCGCCCGGGAGCTGCCGGAACTCGCGCCGGGCGACGTGCTGGCCGTCCCCGACACGGGCGCGTACTTCTTCACGGCCCACTACGGCTACAACAGCCTCCCCCGCCCGGCCGTCCACGGGTTCACGGCCGGCCCGGACGGCGGCGTCCGCTTCACCCTGGCCCGCCCGGCACAGTCGGCCGCCGCCCTCGTGGCGGAGGCGGGCGGCGCCCTGCGCGACGCGCTGCTCCAGCCGCCGCTCTAGGGCCCGCCCGGCCTACTCGACGAACAGCCCGCGCGCCGCGGCCCGCGCGTCGAAGGCCTCCAGTCGTGCCTGGGCGTCCGGCAGCGCGTCCGCCATCGCCTCCAGCAGCACCCGCCCCAGCAGCATCGGCGCGCACGCCGTGTCGAAGGCCAGCCCCGTCCCGACGGGCGCCGGGATCAGCAGGTCCGAGCTGCGGGCGACGGGCGCGAAGGCCGAGTCGGCGACCGTCACCACGGTCAGCCCGGCCGCGCGGGCGTGGTCCAGGGCTTCCACCACCTCACGGGGGTGGCGGGGCAGCGCGAAGCACAGCAGCGCGGAGGCCCCGGCCGAGGCGGCCGCGTCGATCCGGTCGGCGAGCATGGAGCCGCCCTCGTCGAGGAGCCGTACGTCCGGGTGCACCTTCCCCGCGAAGTACGCGAACCCGCGCGCCTGCGAGGACGCCGCCCGCAGCCCGAGCACCGGCAGCGGCCGCGAGGCGGCCAGGACCCGGCCGGCCTCCTCGACGGGCGCCGGGTCGGCGAGCATCGCCGCGAGCCGCCGCAGGTTCTCGATCTCCCCCTGGACGGCCTGCTGGTACTCGTTGTACGACTCCTCGCGCACCGGCTCCGGCCGCCCGGCGGGCGCCACCTCGCGCAGGTGCCGGCGCAGCGCCGGGTACCCGTCGAAGCCCAGGGCCACCGCGAAGCGGGTCACCGACGGCTGGCTCACCCCGGCCAGCTCGGCCAGTTCCACGCTCGACAGGAACGGCACCTCCGCGGCGCCGCGGACCATGCAGTGCGCGATGCGCCTCTGGGTCGGCGTCAGCCGGTGCCCCTCGAACAGCTTCTGCAGCCGCGCGGCCGGGCTGTCGCTCATAGCCGTCCCCTCCGTCCCGTCCCCGGTGAGATATTCAGTCACGCTGCACTCTGCATGTGGTTATGCAGCTCGGCAACCCGCGCCCGCGATCCGGACCCGCGCACCCCGGAGATACGGGGGCTAACCCCAGTGCGGGGGGCTCCGCCGGTTCCTACGGTGGGGGTCATGACAGCCCTCTCGCCGCAGGCCCAGGAGCTCAAGAAGGAACTCGCCGCGACCCTCGACGCCCGGCGCGAGCTGGGTCCCGAGTACGAGGCCGCGCTGGTGGAGTCGTTCGTCGAGAAGATCGACACACAGGTCCGCCGGCGCCTCGCCGAGGAACGCCTGCTGACCGCCCGGGGCGGGACGCAGCCGGGCTGGGCGGCGGAGGGCGGCCTCGCGGAACGCTTCGGCTTCGCCGTCGTGACCCTGGTGCTGGCGATCCCGCTGTCCGCGATCGGGGCCGCGCAGGCGGGGCTCGGCGGGCTGCTGGTCGCCTGGGGCGGCATCGTGGGCGTCAACCTGGCCCATCGGCTCCGCCGGGGCGACGCGAACCCCCGCGGCTGATCCCGCACGACCCCGGGCTGCGCCCAGGCCTCCAGGCCCGCCCACCGTCGCCGTCCGGGTGCGGGTCCGTTCCCGGGGGCCAGCCCCCGGACCCCCGCTCCTCAAATGCCGGAGGGGCTTATTTGGCCGACGCAGCGGGTTGGGCGCGGCGCCGTCGAGGCAGGATTCGGGCGGCCCCGGCTCGCACCGCGAGCCGAAAAAAAGGGGGACCGCCGGCACCCCTGGTTGCCCAGGGGGCGGGACGACGGCGGTCCCCTCACGGGACACGGGCCGGGTCAGGGCCGTCCGCGTCCTTGGCGGCCTCGCGGTCCGGGAGCCGCTCCGGAGCTGCGTGGACGCCGTTCGTGGTGTCGGCCGGGTGTCCGGTCTCCCGGTGTTCCCCGCCGACAACCACCACTGTGCCCGCACCGTGTTAAGCCGGTGCTGCCGCTACGTGTCGGGCCCGTACCGTTTGCGCGAAGGGTGTTACTTCGCGCCCTTGGCGAGGAACGCCAGGAGGTCCTGACGGCTCACCACACCGGTGGGCTTGCCCTCGACGAGCACGATCGCCGCGTCGGCCTCGCCGAGCACCGCCATCAGTTCGGAGACGGGCTCGCCGGAGCCGACCTGCGGCAGCGGGGAGCTCATGTGCTTCTCCAGCGGGTCGGTCAGGGAGGCCCGCTGCGCGAAGAGCGCCGCGAGGAGTTCCTTCTCGACGACGGAGCCGATGACCTCGGCGGCCATGACGTCAGGGTGGCCGGCGCCGGGCTTGACGATGGGCATCTGCGAGACGCCGTACTCGCGCAGGACCTCGATGGCCTCGCCGACGGTCTCCTCGGGGTGCATGTGGACGAGGGAGGGGATGCCGCCCTCCTTGTCGGCGAGGACGTCGCCGATGCGCGCGGCGGGCCCGGCCTCCTCCAGGAAGCCGTGTCCGGCCATCCACTCGTCGCTGAAGATCTTGCTGAGGTAGCCGCGGCCGCTGTCGGGCAGCAGGACGACGACCACGTCGTCGGGGCCGAGGCCCTCGGCGGCGCGGAGCGCGGCGACGACGGCCATGCCGCAGGAGCCGCCGACGAGGAGGCCCTCCTCCTTGGCGAGGCGGCGGGTCATCTGGAAGGAGTCCTTGTCGGACACCGCGATGATCTCGTCGGTCACGTTGCGGTCGTAGGCGGTCGGCCAGAAGTCCTCGCCGACGCCCTCGACGAGGTACGGGCGGCCCGAGCCGCCGGAGTAGACGGAGCCCTCGGGGTCGGCGCCGATGACCTTGACCTTGCCGCCGGACACCTCCTTGAGGTAGCCGCCGGTGCCGGAGATGGTGCCGCCGGTGCCGACGCCCGCGACGAAGTGGGTGATCTTCCCGTCCGTCTGGTCCCACAGCTCGGGGCCGGTGGTCTCGTAGTGCGAACGGGGGTTGTTCGGGTTGCTGTACTGGTCGGGCTTCCAGGCGCCGGGCTCGCGCGCGAGGCGGTCGGACACGTTGTAGTACGAGTCCGGGTGCTCGGGGTCGACGGCGGTCGGGCAGACCACGACCTCGGCGCCGTACGCGCGCATCACGTTGATCTTGTCCATGGACACCTTGTCAGGGCAGACGAAGATGCACTTGTAGCCCTTCTGCTGGGCCACGATGGCGAGTCCGACGCCGGTGTTGCCGCTGGTCGGCTCCACGATGGTGCCGCCGGGCTTGAGGGCACCGCTCTGCTCGGCGGCCTCGATCATCCGGACGGCGATCCGGTCCTTCACGGATCCACCGGGGTTGAAGTACTCGACCTTCGCAAGGACGGTGGCCTGCAGGCCTTCGGTCACACGGTTGAGCTTCACCAGCGGGGTGTTGCCGACGAGGCTGATCATCGAGTCGTGGAATTGCACCATGTTCTCCAAGGAGGGGACTCCACGGGTTCTCCGGGAGGTCCGGCCAGAGTATGCGGAAAGGGATTGGCCGACCGGCCGTACGGGGCAGGAAGGTCAACAAGGCCCGAGACGGAATCGAGGTGGCCTGAAGGGTGTCCAGGGCGAGAACGGCCCGCCGGATCGCGGCGGGGGCAGCGTACGGCGGGGGCGGACTCGGGCTGGTCGGGGCCGCCGCGGTGGGACTGGTGCTCGCGGAGGTGCAGTTCGCGAAGCGGACGGTGGGGACCGGGCTGCCGGATCCGCCGCGCGCCGACGGGCTGTACGGGGGCGAGTTCGGCGGTCCCGAGCTGAGTCCGGGCCCGCTGCGGATGGGCATGCTGGGTGATTCCACGGCGGCCGGCCTGGGTGTGCGCCGGGCCCGTCAGACGCCGGGCGCGCTGCTGGCCTCGGGACTGGCGGCGGTGGCGGAGCGGCCGGTGGAGCTGCGCAACGTGGCGTTGTCCGGGGCGATGTCCGACGACCTGGACCGTCAGGTGGGCCTCCTCCTCGACGGGGACGGGCCGCCCCCGGACGTGTGCGTGATCATGATCGGGGCGAACGACGTGACGCGGCGCATGCCGCCGACGCAGTCGGTGCGCCTGCTCACCTCCGCGGTACGAAGACTGCGCCTGGCGGGCTCGGAGGTGGTGGTCGGGACCTGTCCTGACCTGGGCACGATCGAGCCGGTCTACCAGCCGCTGCGGTGGATGGCGCGGCGGGTCTCGCGGCAGCTGGCCGCCGCGCAGACGATCGGTGTGGTGGCGCTGGGCGCCCGCACCCTGTCCATGGGGGACCTGCTGGGCCCGGAGTTCGCGGCGAACCCGCGCGAGATGTTCGGCCCGGACTCCTACCACCCCTCGGCGGAGGGGTACGCGACCGCCGCGATGGCGGTCCTCCCCACCCTGTGCGCGGCGCTGGGCCTGTGGCCGGAGTCGGACCGCCTGGACGTCTCCCGGGACGAGGACATGCTGCTGGTGGCCAAGGCGGCCTCCGCCGCCGCCGGCGAGGCGGGCACCGAGGTCACGGGCGCCCGCGGCCCCTGGGCCCTCCTCAAACACCGCCGGCGCCGGCGCGTCCCGGCCGAAGACCTCCCGGAAGCCTCCGCCCCGACCCCGGAGTCGGTCTGAGGCCCCGGCTCCGGAAAACGTCACCGGCATCACATGCCCAGGCCGATGACCTCGACCGTACGGAGCGGTAACTTCGCTTGCGGTCCCGCAACGACGCACCCCTTGGAGTCCCGATGCCCGAAGCCGTCATCGTTTCCACCGCCCGCTCTCCCATCGGGCGCGCCTTCAAGGGCTCCCTGAAGGACGTCCGGCCGGACGATCTGACGGCGACGATCATCCAGGCCGCCCTGGCGAAGGTTCCCGGGCTGGACCCGCGCGACATCGACGACCTGATGCTGGGCTGCGGCCTGCCGGGTGGCGAGCAGGGCCACAACCTGGGCCGGATCGTCGCGGTGCAGATGGGCATGGACCACCTGCCGGGCCTGACACTGACCCGCTACTGCTCCTCCTCGCTCCAGACCTCCCGGATGGCCCTGCACGCCATCAAGGCGGGCGAGGGCGACGTCTTCATCTCCGCGGGCGTCGAGATGGTCTCCCGTTCCGTGAAGGGCTCCTCGGACGGCCTGCCGGACACCCACAACCCGCTGTTCGCGGACGCGGAGGCCCGTACGGCCGAGGTCGCGCAGAGCACGGGCTCCTCCTGGCACGACCCGCGTGAGGACGGCCTGATCCCGGACGCGTACATCGCGATGGGGCAGACCGCCGAGAACCTGGCGCGGCTGAAGGGCGTGACCCGCCAGGACATGGACGAGTTCGGCGTCCGTTCGCAGAACCTGGCCGAAGAGGCCATCAAGAACGGCTTCTGGGCCCGCGAGATCACCCCGGTCACCACCCCGGACGGCACGGTCGTCTCCACCGACGACGGCCCGCGCGCCGGTGTCACGCTGGAGGGCGTCCAGGGCCTGAAGCCCGTCTTCCGCCCCGACGGCCTGATCACGGCCGGCAACTGCTGCCCGCTGAACGACGGCGCGGCCGCCCTCGTCATCATGAGCGACACCAAGGCGCGGGAGCTGGGCCTGACCCCGCTGGCCCGGATCGTCTCCACCGGTGTCACCGGCCTCTCGCCCGAGATCATGGGCCTGGGCCCGGTCGAGGCGTCGAAGCAGGCCCTGAAGCGGGCCGGTCTGACCGTCGGCGACATCGACCTGTTCGAGATCAACGAGGCCTTCGCGGCGCAGGTCATCCCGTCGTACCGGGACCTGGAGATCCCGCTCGACAAGCTGAACGTCAACGGTGGGGCCATCGCCGTCGGTCACCCGTTCGGGATGACCGGTGCCCGCATCACCGGCACCCTGATCAACAGCCTGCAGTTCCACGACAAGCAGTTCGGTCTGGAGACCATGTGCGTGGGCGGCGGCCAGGGCATGGCGATGGTCATCGAGCGGCTGAGCTGAGCCGTAGCGGAGGGTGGCACCTGCCCGCAGCGGTGGCGAAGCTCAGCGCGACCACAAGATCGAGCGGCTGAGCTAATACTGGCCGCGTCGTAGCGGAGGGTAGGACCTCCGCTACCCGCTCCAGTACCGCACCCAGGCCCCGCAAGGAATCCTCTAGATCGATGCGGTGTACTGGCGTCGAATCTAATCGCGTCGCGGCCGACCTGTGACCGAATCTCCCCCAGGATGTGACCTTTGTCCTGGGGGATCGGTATTTACGCAGGTCAGACGGTATCCCCCGGGTCCCGCAAGGACGAAAGACCTGTCCAATTCATGACGTAATGCACTGCACGCCATTCCCAGCACAGGACAAGCTGATGTAGGAAGTCGGGGGATCGAATCAATCAGGAGTTAGTCAGTGAGCGCCATGTCTCTTGCCCTGCTGCTGACCACGGCCGCTGCCACGGCCGTGGGCGCTGCTGCGCTGCACGCCGTACACGGACTGCGCAAGCAGGTCACGGCCCTGCGCGGTGAGCTGACGGTGTCGGCCCACCCGCGTGCCGCGACCGTCCCGCACGCCCGCGGCGCCGTGGAGTCGCCCGCCGCCGAGATACGAGCCGCCGTGGCCGAAGCCCTCGCCGAGGAGCGTGAGCGCGAGCTGGCCGAGGCGCGGGCCTTCTGGGCCGCGCAGGAGGCCCGTGACGCCGCCGACGCCCCGTCGCTGCTGGGCGGCCTGCCCGGGCTCGGCGAGGACAGCCCGGTCTTCCTGCCCCGGCAGGCGGACATGGTCGGGCTGGAGCCGGTGCTCGGTGACGACCTCGCCGACGAGTACCCGGAGGACTCGGCCGAGCTGGCCGCGGCCCGCCGGCGCCACCCCTCGCACCCGGACTTCGTCCCGGTGCAGGCGCACCCCGGCGCCGACCACGAGCGCACGGTCAGCCGCCTGGAGGAGCTCGCGGAGGCCCGTACGGCCCTCGCGGACGTCCGCCCGGGCCCGCTGGGCACCCTCGACGTGTACGTGTTCACCGACGGCACCACGCTGTGCATGACCCCGGGCCACCGGGAGACGGCGGAGCGGCTGGCGCACGCCCTGCGTTCGGGTACCGCTCCGGTGCTGCTGGGCGGCTCGGGCATCTCGGGCGCCTACGCCCTGACCTTCTCCTGCGGTGACGCCGAGGACCCCGACAGCAACGTCTACATCCTCGCGGACCGCGTCATCGCATCGCTCTGACTTCCGCCTGTTCCACCAGCGCCACGGCCTCGTCCAGCATCTCGGACGGGGCCTTCGTGCTGTCGCCCTCCTTCAGGGCGCGCAGGGCCTCGGCGAGGTCCTGACCGGCGACCGCGACCTGGTCCCCGACGACGAAGACGCCCGCGTCCGGCATCCGCCGCGCCGGCGCCGCCCCCCGAGGGTCCTCCAGGCGCTGTGCGCGGACGGCGAGCTCCCGGGCCAGCTCCAGCGCCTCGGCGGCGGCGCCGCGCGTCAGGCGGCTCTGCGGGGCCGCCCGCAGCCGGTCGGCGAATCGTTCCACGGCGGCGCTCAGGGGCGAGGTATCCAGCACGCGGCCGACCTTACCGGCGATCCCGTGCGAGCAGCTATCTCACATAAGTCGTCAGACCAAGAAAAATCAGATCAATGCAGCTGTCTTCGTACATGAAGGCGAGGGAGGGGCATACCGTCCCTCGCTTGCAGCTGCGCTACAACTACCGGGTGTACCCGGACGCCGGTCAGCGTCACGCCCTGACGCGGGCGTTCGGGTGTGCCCGCGTGGTGTGGAACGACTGCCTGCGGGCTCGCCGCAAGGCACAGGCGGAGGGTCGGCCATACGTGTCGTCGTCCGAGCTGTCGAAGGTGTACATCACCCAGGCCAAGCGCACCGAGGCACGCAACTGGCTGGCTGCTGTATCGGCTGTCGTGCTCCAGCAGTCCCTACGCGATCTCGATCGCGCGTTCACCCACTTCTTCGAGTCGATCTCCGGCGGACATCCAGGCTGGAAGGTTGCGCCTCCCCGGTTCAAGTCGAAGAAGGACGCCCGTCAGTCGATCCGCCTCAACACCAACGCCTTCACCGTGAGGGCCAACGGCAGGGTGTACGTGGCGAAGATTGGCGACCTGAGGGTGCGGTGGTCGCGGCCACTACCGGCCGATCCGACTTCCCTGACGATCGTCAAGGACGCGGCGGGGCGGTACTTCGCCAGCTTCGTCGTCGACACCCAGCCGAACATCCTTGCGGAGCTGGACACCGAGGTCGGAATCGATCTCGGCCTGACGACGTTCGCCGTCCTCTCCGACGGTACGAAGATCTCTTCCCCACGATTCCTACGGCGGGCGGAGAAGAAGCTGAAGCGGCTTCAGCGTGATCTGTCGCGGAAGGTGAAGGGGTCGAGGAATCGGGCGAAGGCCAGGATCAAGGTCGCCCGGCAGCATGCGCGAGTGGCCGACCGACGGCGGGACTGGCACCACAAGGCGTCCACACAGATCATCCGCGACAACCAAGCGGTGTACGTAGAAGACCTCGCGGTGCACGCCCTCGGCCGGACCCGGCTCGCCAAGTCGGTGCACGACGCAGGCTGGGGCACCTTCGTAAGCATGCTGGAGTACAAGGCCTCAAAGCACGGCCGCCACTTCGGGAGGATCGGCCGCTTCGAGCCGACTTCCCAGATCTGCTCCACATGCGGCCACAGAGACGGCCCTAAGCCGCTCCACGTCCGCGAATGGACGTGCGCGCAGTGCGGGACGGTCCACGACCGGGACGAGAACGCAGCGATCAACACCCTGGCCGCCGGGCGTGCGGACAGGCTAAACGCCTCGTGGAGCGCAGGTCAGACCGCGACGAGAGTCCCGGCACCGCGCGGTGAAGCAGGAAGCCACCCAGACGGCCACCCGGCCGTGGCAGGAATCCCAGGCCTTCGACCTGGGAGCACGTCAAGCGGCGCCCCGGCACCATTGCCAACGGGCGAACTCTCCGGCACGGTGACGTGAAGGGAACAGCACGACAGCACGGCAAACCTTCCGGAGGCGCCCATGTCCGTAGAGTTCTCCGAGCAGACCCACCGCAACATGATCGACAGAATCCCCCAGGCCACCGGTCGTGACATCTCCGACTGGCTCCGCGCCGTGGACGAGGGCCCCTCCCTCGTCCGGTTCGAGGAGAAGGTCAGCTGGCTGCGCGGCGCGCACGAGCTGTCGTACGGCCAGGCGAAGGCGATCATCCACGAGTACGACCTGCGCAGAGCGGCCCGCCGGTTCGGCTGAGCGGCCGTCCCCCGGGGTCCGTCCCCCGACTCCCCTCCCCCGAGCCGAACGTCCCCGACCCGGACCGTCCCCGACCCGACGTCCCCGAGATGCGGGAAGGCCCCGCGAGCGGCGTGCTCGCGGGGCCTTCCCCATGCGTCTACCGGTACGACTAGTCGTCGCCCGAGAGGATCTGGAACAGGCGCAGCAGCTCCAGGTAGATCCACACCAGGGTCAGGGTGAGGCCGAAGGCCGCCAGCCAGGACTCCTCGCGCGGGGCGCCGTAGGTCACGCCGTCCTCGACCTGCTTGAAGTCCAGGGCGAGGAAGCAGGCACCGAGGATGACACCGATGATGCCGAAGACGATGCCCAGCGGGCCGCTGCGGAAGCCGAGGCCGTCACCGCCGCCGAAGAGCATGAACAGCGAGTTCACGACCATCAGCAGGACGAAGCCGAGGGCGGCCGCCATCACGAAGCCGGTGAACCGGCGGGTGACGCGGATCCAGCGCATCTTGTACGCGAACAGCACGGCGCCGAAGACGCACATCGTGCCCAGGACGGCCTGGACGACCACGCCGGGGCTGATGTAGGTGCTGGTGACCATGCTGATGACGCCGAGGAAGACACCCTCGAACGCCGCGTAGCCGAGGATCAGCGCGGGGGACGGCTTGCGCTTGAAGCTCTGGACCATCGCGAGGACGAACGCCACGAGGGCGGAGCCGATCGCGATGCCGTACGACACGCCGAGACGGGCCGGGTCGACCGGCAGGGCGAGCCAGGCGATGGTCGCGGTGACGATCAGGGTGCCGAGCGTCATGGCCGTGCGGGTCACGACGTCGTCGATGGTCATCGCGTTGCCGCGCACCGGGGCCGCCGGCATGCCGGTGGCCGGGTCGGTGGCGTAAGGATTCGTCGCGTACGGGTTGGTCGCGGTCCCGGCCTGCGCGTGCTGCGCCTCGAAGCCCGCGTAGCCGCCGTTGTCGCGGCTGAACCCCCGTCGCGAGAAGACCGGGTTACTGCTCCTCATCTCACTCCTCCATGGCCACGGTGCGCAGCCTTGCTCTCAGAGTAATGCGCTCGCAAAGGAAGCACCCTACTGCTGGAGGAGGATCTTAGGAGAAGTGGCGGCGAACCGCAGTGGATAAACGGAGGGAGCCGCTGAAGTGCCCGGAGCCGGACTCGAACCGGCACGGCCCGAGGGCCAGCGAGGTTTAAGCTCGCCGTGTCTGCATTCCACCATCCGGGCAAGGCGCAGCGGGCCCCCGTAGAAAAGCCTTGAACGCTATGCCGACCCTATCCGGAACCCCCAGGACGACAGACGGACGTCTATCCGATGTTGTCTGATTTTATTGGCGCTTGAGGGGGCGTCAGAGCCGATAAGTCGCGGTGGCACCGCTCCGGGCGAGGCTGCCCCCCGCCGTGGGATTGACGGAATTTCGCTGCCGCGCGCCACCCCGTCCGCCACCCCGGACCACCCCGTGTGCCACCCCCCGGACCGCCCCGGACCGCCCCGGCCGCGGCCGCGGCGCACGGCCGGCTCTCGGGGGCCCTGTCATACCAGAGGAGGACTCCGCGCCTCCGCCGGTCAGACTCCAGTGGGCCACCGAACGGGCACCGGGGCTGATCCCCGGCGGGGGTGGGCGCGGAGACGATGGGAGGGTCCCGCCCCAGGCAGCAGCCGCTCGACAGGAGTACCTCCGTGACCGCCATGAACTACGCCCCGCACACCACCCAGGCCGTGGCCGCCCGCGCCGACCGCCTCTCCAAGGTGTACGGCCAGGGCGAGACCCAGGTGGTCGCACTCGACAACGTCTCCGTCGACTTCGCGCAGGGCCAGTTCACCGCGATCATGGGCCCCTCCGGCTCCGGCAAGTCCACGCTGATGCACTGCGTCGCCGGGCTGGACACCTTCTCCTCCGGCTCGGTCCGCATCGGCGAGACCGAGCTCGGCAGCCTCAAGGACAAGCAGCTGACCCAGCTGCGCCGCGACAAGATCGGCTTCATCTTCCAGGCCTTCAACCTGCTGCCGACCCTGACGGCCCTGGAGAACATCACGCTGCCCATGGACATCGCGGGCCGCAAGCCCGACAAGCAGTGGCTGGACACCGTGATCGCCATGGTCGGCCTCTCCGACCGGCTCTCCCACCGTCCGACGCAGCTCTCCGGCGGCCAGCAGCAGCGCGTGGCCGTGGCCCGCGCCCTGGCCTCCCGCCCCGAGATCATCTTCGGCGACGAGCCCACCGGAAACCTCGACTCCCGCTCCGGCGCCGAGGTCCTCGGCTTCCTGCGCAACTCCGTCCGCGAGCTCGGCCAGACCGTCGTGATGGTCACCCACGACCCGGTCGCCGCCTCCTACGCGGACCGCGTCATCTTCCTCGCCGACGGCCGCATCGTCGACGAGATGCTCAGCCCCACGGCCGACGGCGTGCTCGACCGGATGAAGGCCTTCGACGCCAAGGGCCGCACCAGCTGAACCGGCGCCGCCCGGCGGCTCCCGAAGCCCTCCGAAGCCCCCGCGAGGCCCCCGTGGCCGCCCGGGGCTTCCTCCAGACTTTCCAGCCCCAGGACTGAGATCCCCATGTTCCGTACCGCCCTGCGCAACGTCCTCGCGCACAAGGCCCGGCTGTTGATGACGGTGCTCGCCGTCACCCTCGGCGTCGCCTTCGTCTCCGGCACCCTCGTCTTCACCGACACGCTCAGCAAGGCGATGTCGAACCAGTCCGCGAAGTCCTACGAGGGCGTCGCGGTCTCCGTCACCGACCACGGCCCCGGCCGCTCCGAGGACGGCCAGAAGCAGGGCGATCCCGGGATCAGCCAGCAGACCCTCGAGAAGATCAAGGCCGTCAAGGGCGTCGACTCCGTCTCCGGCCGGGTCACCGGCTTCGCGGGCGTCGGCGACGAGAACGGCAAGCTGATCGGCAGCGGCTGGGCCAACGCCGGCTCCAACTTCGCCCCCGTCAAGGACGGCAAGGACCCGCGCTACACCTTCACCGACGGCTCCGGCCCGGTCCGCGACGATCAGGTCGCCCTCGACAAGGACAGCGCCGCCAAGGGCGGTTACAAGACCGGCGACAAGATCCGCGTCGCCACCAACGGCCCGGTCAAGGAGTTCACCCTCTCCGGCGTCTTCACCACCGAGGACGGCGCGGTCAACGCGGGCGGCAGCCTGGTCCTGTTCGACACGAAGATCGCCCAGGAGCTGTACCTCCAGCCCGGCTTCTACAGCGAGCTCTCCGTCGCCGCCAAGGCCGGCGCCACCGCCGACCAGCTGCTGGCCGACATCAAGCCCCTGCTGGGCGAGAGCTCCAACGCCAGGACCGGCGCCGCGCTCGCCGCCGAGCAGGCCAAGTTCATCGAGAAGGCCATGCAGGGCATGAGCCAGGGCCTGCTGATCTTCGCCGGCGTCTCCCTCTTCGTCGGCATCTTCCTGATCTACAACACCTTCACCATGCTGATCGCGCAGCGCACCAAGGAGCTCGCCCTGCTGCGCGCCGTCGGCGCCCACCGCGGGCAGGTCAAGCGCTCCGTCCTCGCCGAGGCCGCCGTCGTCGGCGCCGTCTCCTCGGTCATCGGCCTGGTCTCCGGCATCGGCCTCGCGGTCGCGATGCGCTCCGCGATGGACCTCTTCGACGCCAAGATCCCGGCCGGCGCGCTGATCATCGCCCCGACGACCGTCGTGGCCGCCCTGGTCATCGGCGTCGTGGTCACCATGCTCGCCGCCTGGCTGCCCGCCCGCCGCACCGCCAAGATCGCCCCGGTCGCCGCCATGGGCAGCGCCCACCTCCCGGCCACCATGAAGTCCCTGGTGCTGCGCAACTCCATCGGCAGCGTCCTCGCCGTCGTCGGTGTCGGCCTGGTCCTGCTCGGCGCCGGCCAGAAGAGCGACGGCCGCACGACCATCGCGGGCGGTGCGTTCTTCCTGATCATCGGTCTGTTCGTGCTGCTGCCGATGCTGTCGCGCCCGGTCATCGCGCTGATCCGCCCGCTGCTCGAGAAGGTCTTCGGGGTCTCCGGGAAGCTCGCCGCGCTCAACGCCGTCCGCAACCCGCGCCGTACCGCCGTCACCGCCGCCTCCCTGACCATCGGGCTCACCCTGGTCACCGCGATGTCGGTCATCGGCATCACCGTCGGCCAGGCCGTCGACAAGGCGAGCGTCCAGAACATCAAGGCCGACTACAAGGTCACGATGGCCGGCGAGGGCATGAACCTCGACAAGTCGGTGCTGCCCGCCCTGGCGAAGGGCAAGGGCGTCACCGCGGTCTCGCCGAAGACCATGGAGTACGTGAAGCTCGGCGGCGGCCACCAGGGCGTCAACGGCGTCGACCCGGCGGCCCTGCCGCAGGTCCTGACGGTCCGTACCACCGCGGGTGACCTCGCCTCCCTCGGCCAGGGCAAGCTGATGGTCTCCGCCGAGGAGGCGAAGAAGAAGGGTCTGGCCGTCGGCTCCTCCCTCGACGTCCAGTACGACGACGGCCAGAAGGGCAAGCTCCAGGTCGGCGCGCTCTTCGAGAACAAGGGCCAGCTGTCGGACTACGTCCTCGACAACAAGATCCTCGCCTCGCACAACGAGATGCAGTACCTGCCCGAGGTCCTCGTGAAGACCGACGGCGGCTCCTCCAAGGCGAACCAGCAGTCCGTGATCGACGCCCTCGGCAAGAACCCGGCCGTGAAGGTCTCCACCCAGGAGGAGATCCGCAACGAGATGGCCGGCGAGATGAACATGGCCCTGAACGTCATGTACGGCCTGCTCGGCATGGCCCTGATCATCGCCGTCCTCGGTGTGGTCAACACCCTCGCGATGTCCGTCTACGAGCGCCAGCAGGAGATCGGCATGCTGCGGGCGGTCGGCCTCGACCGCGGCAAGGTCAAGAACATGATCCGCCTGGAGGCCGTGGTCATCTCCCTCTTCGGCGCGGTCCTCGGCATCGGTGTCGGCGTCTTCCTCGCCTGGGCCGGCGGCCGGACCATCGCAGGCGCCATCCCGGGCTACGAGCTGGTCATCCCCTTCGACCGGATCGGGATCTTCTTCGCCCTCGCCGGACTGGTCGGCGTCCTGGCCGCCATGTGGCCGGCCCGCAGCGCCGCCCGGCTGAACATGCTGACCGCCATCAAGACCGAGTAACCCCCGTAGCGGGAGCGGGACACGGAAGGGCCCGGGGCGCCACGCCCCGGGCCCTTCCGGCGTCACTGCCCGGCGCCCCAGGCCCGGGAGCGCAGCGGCAGCCCCGAGCCGCCGCCCTGCGCGGGCCGGACCGCCAGGACCTGGTTGACGCCCAGGCGGCCGTGCTCGAAGCCGAGGGCGGAGGCCGCCATGTACAGCAGCCACACCCGTGCCCGGCCGGGCGAGGTGAGCCGTACGGCGTCCTCCCAGTGCTCCTCCAGCCGGGCCACCCAGGCCCGCAGGGTGAGCGCGTAGTGCTCGCGCAGCGCCTCCACGTCGCGGACCTCGAAGCCGGCCCGCTCCAGTTCGCCGACGGTGGTGCCGAGCGGGGACAGCTCCCCGTCGGGGAAGACGTAGGCGTCGATGAACTCGTCGATGCGGTACGCCTCTTCGTCCGGCTCCGGGGGCCGCGCGATCTGGTGGTTGAGCAGCCGGCCGCCGGGGCTCAGCAGGGCGTACAGGGTGCGGGCGTACTCGCGGTAGCGGTCGGCGCCGACGTGTTCGGCCATGCCGATCGAGGAAATGGCCTCGTACGGGCCGTCCTTGACGTCGCGGTAGTCCTGGACGCGGATCTCGATCCGGTCGGTCAGGCCCTCTTCGGCGATCCGCTTGCGGGCGAAGGCGGCCTGTTCGCGGGAGAGGGTGATGCCGGTGACCCGGACGCCGTACTCGCGGGCGGCGTGCAGGGCCATGGAGCCCCAGCCGCAGCCGACGTCGAGGAGCCGGTCGCCGGTCTTCAGGCCGAGCTTGCGGCAGACCAGGTCGAGCTTGTCGCGCTGGGCGTCCTCCAGGGTGCCGCCGGGGCTCCAGTAGGCGCAGGAGTACACCATCGAGGGGCCCAGGACGTGGGCGTAGAACTCGTTGCCGACGTCGTAGTGGTGGCTGATGGCCTGGCGGTCGCGGATCTTGGAGTGTGCGACCCCGCCGCGGCGGGGTGCCTCCTCGGCGGGCGGCGCGGGCGCGGCCCAGGGGCGGGCGAGGGCCACGAGGTCCCGTACGGCGGCCCGTGCGGCCGGGTCGCGCAGCAGCGCGGCCGTCCCGGCGGCGCCGGAGGCCCGGGCGGGCAGGTGGGGGCGCAGGGCGGCGAGTTTGGCGAGCCCGGTACGCGGGGGGAGGGCGGCCGGGGCGGGGGCGGGCTCGCGTTCCCAGAGCAGCCCGCCGACGCGGTCCAGCAGTTCGAAGAGGTCGCCGTCGGCGGTGAGGTCCCCGGCGACCCAGGCGCGGGCGAGCCCGAGTTCGCCGGGCTTCCACAGGACGCGGCGCAGGGCGCGCCGGTGGTTCAGGATCAGGGTGGGCCCGGTGGCCGGGCCGGCCTCACTGCCGTCCCAGGCCCGTATGCGGACGGGCAGGGGGGCGCCCAGCAGGGTTTCGGCGATTGCGGCCAGCCGCGGCGCGGCGTCGGTCATCGTAGGCACCTCCAGAAGGCTCCGGCCGGACGGCCTACCCACTCCGGGGCCGGGGCAATCAGTGGCGCCCGGGGCCTCCAGGGGCACTCCAGAGGTACTCCAGCGACCCGCCCGCGCGCCCGGGACACGCCGAAGGGGCCGCCCGCACCACGGATGGCGGGCGGCCCCTTCGGGGACACGCGGAGGTACTCGGGGTCAGACCCGGGTCAGGACGCCTTGGCCTTCTCGGCCGGGGCAGCGGCGGCGGCCGGGGCCGGCGCCGGCTTGGCGGCCTCGTAGAACTCCTCGCGCGGGGTCTCCAGCGCTCCGAGGGAGACGACCTCGCGCTTGAGGAACATGGCGAGGGTCCAGTCGGCGAAGACGCGGATCTTGCGGTTCCAGGTCGGCATGGCCATGCCGTGGTAGCCACGGTGCATGTACCAGGCGAGCCGGCCCTTGAGCTTGATCTTCATCTTGCCCATGACGATCATCGCGACGCCCTTGTGGAGGCCGAGGCCCGCCACCGCACCCTTGTTGGAGTGCGCGTACTCCTTCTGCGGGAAGCCCCGCATGCCGGAGATGACGTTGTCGCCGAGGACCTTGGCCTGGCGCAGCGCGTGCTGGGCGTTCGGCGGGCACCAGGCGTTCTCGACGCCGGCCTTGCGGGCCGCCATGTCGGGAACCTGGGCGTTGTCGCCGGCGGTCCAGATGTAGTCCGTGCCCTTGACCTGGAGGGTGGGCTCGGCGTCGACGTGGCCGCGCGGGCCCAGGGGCAGGCCGTAGCGGGCCAGCACCGGGTTGGGCTTGACGCCCGCGGTCCACACCAGGGTGTTGGAGTCGACCTCGAGGCCGTTCTTCAGCACCACGTGGCCGTCCACGCAGGAGTCCATGGAGGTGTTGAGGTAGATCTCGATGCCGCGGGACTCGAGGTGCTCCTTGCCCCAGGTGCCGAGCTTGGGCCCGACCTCGGGGAGGATCTTGTCGGCCGCGTCGACCAGGATGAAGCGCATGTCCTCGCGCTTGATCGTGGAGTAGTACTTCGCGGCGTCGCGGGCCATGTCCTCGACCTCGCCGATCGTCTCGGCGCCGGCGAAGCCGCCGCCGACGAAGACGAAGGTGAGTGCCTTGCGGCGGACGTTCTCGTCCGTCGTGGACTCGGCCTTGTCGAGCTGCTCGAGGACGTGGTTGCGCAGGCCGATGCCCTCTTCGACGCCCTTCATGCCGATGCCCTGTTCGGCGAGGCCGGGGATCGGGAAGGTGCGGGAGACGGCGCCGAGCGCGATCACCAGGTAGTCGAAGGGCAGCTCGTACGCCTCGCCGACCAGCGGCGTGACGACGGCGACCTTGCGGTCCTGGTCGATGGTGGTGACCCGGCCGGTGAGAACCTCTGCCTTGGGCAGCACGCGTCGCAGCGGGACGACGACGTGCCGAGGCGAGATGCTGCCTGCGGCCACTTCGGGGAGGAAGGGCTGGTAGGTCATGTACGACCGCGGGTCGACGACCGTGACGGTCGCCTCGCCATAGCGCATCTTCTTCATGATCCGCTTGGCCGCGTACAGGCCTACGTACCCACCTCCTACAACGAGGATCCTGGGACGCTCCGTGGTGCTCATGGAATGAGTATCCAGCACCCCAAGGGGTGACGCTCGTGAGCCCCTTCACAAGGTGCCACAAGGCCTCTGTTACACTGCGCGGCCCACGTGACCCAGATCATGAGCCGCAACGGGAACCGCGGCCCTGCCGGAGTCGTTGTTCACCAGGTCTGAACTGGCCCGTAGGGCCTTAACCGGACTGGACCACGGGCCTTCGTCCTTACCTCCGACACGGATCCCGTCGCGCTCCCGATTCGCACAAACGGACGCAGAAAAGGGCCTGCGGGCCTCCGGAGGACCCCGACGGACCCTTCCGTGGGGCCGACAGACCCTTTTTCCTTGTGAAGAACTTCACGAAGTTCGTTCGGACGGGGGGACTTTCGGCCCCCGGACGAGCCCCCGACGGGCTCCCGTCCAGGCCCGGTCCAGCCCCGCTCAGGCTGCGGACCAGGCGATTCCGTCGAGCACCTCCGGTGAACCCGCATCGACTCGGCGCCGGGACAGGTACTTCAACGCGCTCGAAGAGGCGGCCGCGATGCGCATCCTCGCTGCACTGACCGCGCTGGGAGACGATCCGTACCGCGATGAGGGCGCTCCGATCAGCTGGCCGGAGCGCCTTCGTTCAGCGATTCAGCAGGTCAGAACGCCGCTTGTCGGCCTCAACCTCTTCTGCGGTCTTGATCGCGATTCCGTCGAGGATGTCGTGCTCCGAGACCACGACCTCCGTGGCGCCGGTGCGCTCCATGATCGCCAGGAGGACCAGGGCGCCGGCCCCGATGACGTCGACCCGCCCCGGGTGCATCACCGGGATCGCGGCGCGTTCGGCGTGGGTGGAGGTCAGCATGCGCTCGCTGATCGCGCGGACCTGGTCGTAGGAGATCCGGGAGTGGTGGATCGCCTCCCAGTCGTACTCGGACAGACCCAGCGCGATCGCGGCGACCGTGGTCACCGATCCGGCCAGACCGACCAGGGTGCGGGCCTCGGCCAGCGGGACCGTCCCGGCCGCCAGGTCCAGGGCCGCTTCGATGTCGGCCCGCATCGCGGCGACCTGCGCCCCGGTCGGCGGGTCGGTGACGACCCCGTCGACGACGAGGTGGCGCTCGGTCATCCGGACGCAGCCCACGTCCACGGACCGGGCGGCCCGTACGTGCTCCTCGCCGACCACGAACTCCGTCGAGCCGCCGCCGATGTCCACGACCAGGAACGGCCGCTCCAGGTCGGTGCGCCCGGTGAGCTCCTTGGTGGCGCCGGTGAAGGAGAACTCGGCCTCGTCGTCCCCGGAGATCACCTCGGGCTCGACGCCCAGGATGTCCAGGACGCCCCGGACGAAGTCGTCGCGGTTCTCGGCGTCCCGGGAGGCGGAGGTCGCCACGAAGCGGACCTTCTCCGCGCCGAGCTCCTTGATGACCGCCGCGTACTCGCGGCAGGCGGCGAAGGTGCGCTCCAGCGCCTCCGGGGCCAGCCGGCCGGTCTTGTCGACGCCCTGGCCGAGGCGGACGACGGTCATCCGCCGGTCCAGCTCGACCAGCTCGCCGGTGGCCGGCTCATAGTCCGCGACGAGGAGGCGGATGGAGTTCGTACCGCAGTCGATGCCGGCGACCCGGGTCATGCGCCCTCCTCCGTCTTCTCCCCGCACGGGGTGACGCAGGCGCCCTTGGCCCACCACTCGGGCAGCATCGCGAGGGCCTCGTCGCCGAACGGGTTCACGCCGGGCCCCGCGGCCAGCGAGTGGCCGACGAGCACGTGCAGGCACTTGACCCGGTCCGGCATGCCGCCGGCGCTCGGGAAGCCCTGGAGCACCTCGATGGCGTCGCGGCGCTGGATGTAGTCCTCGTGCGCGGCCCGGTAGGCGGCGGCGAGCTCCGGGTCCTCGGCGAGCCGGGCCTGCATCTCCTTCATCACGCCGTTGGCCTCGAGCGTGCCGATGGCACCGGCCGCGCGCGGGCACGTCAAGTAGTACAGCGTGGGGAAGGGGGTGCCGTCGGGGAGGCGCGGGGCGGTCTCGACGACGTCCGGCTGCCCGCAGGGGCAGCGGTGCGCGATGGCGCGCAGCCCGCGCGGCGGGCGGCCGAGCTGCTGCTCGAACGCTTCGATGTCCGCGTCGGTCGGCTCGGTCCGGTCGGTCTGGGGCGGGGGCGTCTGCATGCCTGGAGGAAGTCTCTTCGTTCTCGTGGATGGGTGCGGGGCGGGGCGGGTCGGGTCAGTCGCCGGGCCGGTCGGCCTTGTCGACGCCGTCCCAGACGTTGGAGTACCAGGGGCGGTCGGACCCGGTCTGTCCGCCTCGACGGTGCTCCGCGGCCGCGGCCCCGGGGTCGTGCATGATGTAGCCGGTCTCCCCCGGGCGCAGGAAGTGCAGGTGCTTGCGCGCCTGCTGCTCGGCGTAGGCCGGGTCCTGCCAGCGGGCCTTCTCGTCGCGGAGCTGTTCGAGGCGCTTGCGCGCGTCGGCGGCGGACCGCTGCTGCTCCGCGATCTCCGAGCGCTGGGAGACGTACTGGCGCATCGGATACGCGAGGGCGACGACCAGGGTACAGAGGACGAGCACCAGCAGGGCCGCGCGGCCGGTGAGCCGGCTGCGGCGGATGTGCCGGCGGGACTGCGACCGGTAGACGTGCGCGGCGGTCCGCTCGCCGAACTGCTTGAGCCTGGTCGCCGTCGAGAAGGTGGAGAACCGGTCCCGGTTCCCGGCCATGGTTCCGCCTCCCCTGGTGCGTACTACGCAATACGTCCCCGCACACGGTACGGGACCGAGTGCGGGGACGTACGGAGGCTAGACCTTGCAGGCCGTGATTAGCCCTTGAAGCGCGGGAAGGCGGAGCGGCCCGCGTACACCGCGGCGTCGTCGAGGATCTCCTCGATGCGCAGCAGCTGGTTGTACTTGGCGACGCGGTCCGAGCGGGCCGGGGCGCCGGTCTTGATCTGACCGCAGTTCACGGCGACGGCGAGGTCGGCGATGGTGACGTCCTCGGTCTCGCCGGAGCGGTGCGACATCATGCACTTGAAGCCGTTGCGCTGGGCCATCTCGACGGCGTCGAGGGTCTCGGTGAGGGAACCGATCTGGTTCACCTTCACGAGCAGGGCGTTCGCGGAGCCCTCCTCGATACCGCGGGCCAGGCGCTCGGGGTTGGTGACGAACAGGTCGTCACCGACGATCTGGACCTTGGAGCCCAGCTTGTCGGTGAGGGTCTTCCAGCCGGCCCAGTCGTCCTCGTACAGCGGGTCCTCGATGGAGACCATCGGGTACGCGGAGACGAGCTCCTCGTAGTACTCGGTCATCTCGGCGGCCGAGCGGGACTGGCCCTCGAACTCGTACTTGCCGTCCTTGTAGAACTCGGACGCGGCGACGTCGAGCGCGAGCGCGATGTCCTTGCCCGGGGTGTAGCCGGCCTGCTTGATGGCCTCGACGATGAGGTCGAGCGCGGCGCGGTTGGAGTCCAGGTTCGGGGCGAAGCCGCCCTCGTCACCGAGACCGGTGGAGAGGCCCTTGGTGTGCAGGACCTTCTTGAGGGTGTGGTAGACCTCGGCACCCCAGCGCAGCGCCTCGGAGAAGGACTCCGCGCCGATCGGGGCGATCATGAACTCCTGGATGTCGACGTTGGAGTCGGCGTGCGACCCACCGTTGAGGATGTTCATCATCGGAACGGGCAGCAGGTGCGCGTTCGGGCCGCCGAGGTAGCGGAACAGCGGCAGGTCCGAGGCCTCGGACGCGGCGTGCGCGACGGCGAGGGACACGCCGAGGATGGCGTTGGCGCCGAGGGAGGCCTTGTTGTCGGTGGCGTCCAGGTCGAACATGGCCTGGTCGATCAGGCGCTGCTCGGTGGCGTCGTAGCCGACGAGCTCCGGGCCGATCTGCTCGATGACGGCGAGGACGGCCTTCTCGACACCCTTGCCGAAGTAACGGCTGGGGTCGCCGTCACGCAGCTCGATGGCCTCGAACGCTCCGGTGGAGGCGCCGGACGGAACGGCAGCACGGCCGGTGCTGCCGTCGTCGAGGCCCACCTCGACCTCGACCGTGGGGTTGCCTCGGGAGTCCAGGATTTCCCGGGCTACGACGACGTCGATGGACGGCACGAGCATCTCCTTCTGGGATGTGACGCTGGGTGTGCGGTGGCGTGTCAGGCCGTGGGACGGCCTTGCCGACTAGAGCCTAACCGGCTCCGGGCACTCGACCGGCCGACCGCCCGGGTCCTGGGACGAAAAAGGGACCGAATACCCCTCTTCCCGGACATACGGCTCTGGATTCTTCGAGCGGATCGGGAGGACCGGGCGGTTCCGGGCGGCCCCGGACGGGCCCCGGACACGCCTCCGCCCGGCGCGTGGAGGCACGCGCCGGGCGGCGGGATGCTGCGGGTGGTGCGGGTGTTACACGAGCATTCAGCTGAGCTTCAGCTTCTGGCCCGGGAAGATCAGGTCCGCGTCGGAGACCGTGTCCTTGTTCAGCTCGAAGAGCTTCTCCCAGCCGCCCTTGACCTTGTTGGCCTCGGCGATGGTGCCCAGGGTGTCGCCCTCCTTGACCACGTACGAGCCGTTGCCGGTCTGCACGGTGCCGCCGGTCGCCGGGGTCTCGGCCTTCGGGGTGGACGGCTTGGCCGGAGCGGGCTTCGACGGGGTCCAGCCGGAGCCGGAGCCGCCGGCCTTGGTCCCGGTGTCGGCCTTCGGGGTGGACGGCTTCGCCGGAGCGGGCTTGGCCGGGGCCGGCTTGGTCTCGGGCTTCGGCTTGGCCGGGGTGGTGGTCGAGCCGCCGCCGTTGTACGAGGAGTTGGACAGGCCGACGCCGCAGGACGGCCAGGCGCCCTTGCCCTGGCCCTTGAGGACCTTCTCGGCGATGGCTATCTGCTGCGACTTGCTGGCCTGGTTGGCCTGCGAGGCGTACGCCTTGCCGCCGTAGGCCGCCCACGTGGAGGACGAGAACTGCAGGCCGCCGTAGTAGCCGTTGCCCGTGTTGATGGACCAGTTGCCGTTGGACTCGCACTGGGCGACGCGGTCCCACTCGCCGGCGGTCGCGGCGGAAGCGGCGCCCGCGGTCATCAGCGGCGCCGCGACGGCGACACCGGCGACACCGGCGAGCGTGACGATGCGGACGGCCTTGGAGCCGCGACGGTGCTTGCCCTTGCCGGAAAGCAGCATGGAGTTCTCCTCACCGACGCCTTCGAGGTGAGCTGTCGGGTTCGGGCGGATGAGTGCCCGGTCACGCGACTGGCGCGTGGCTTAACCCCTAGCCGGTCCCGGCCGTCTCTCAACGGCCTTTCCCGGCGCCTACCTTGGTTCCCCCGCTCCTGCCTTCGGCGCTTGCGCGACGACTGTTCCCCCCGTCCGCCGGCAGGATTCGGCGATGCGGTCGAGGGAGCTCGCGGTGGCGAGCGATTCAGAAGGTAGACAGGTCTCCCCCCGATGTTCAACGCGCGACATCGGGGAGAAACCGGCCCACTTGCCCCCTTCCGGACCACGTTTACGCAGGTGGGGGCGGGGTTTTCGGAAGTTCCGGAATGAGACACCCCAGTTGACCGGAAGAGACGCATGTCTCACTTACCGATAACGGACATTCAGCTCTTTCCGGATGACCGAACTGCCCCTATTTCTTGGTTAGATCCAGGTTCTGACCGGGCTTGATGAGGTCCGCGTCCCCACCGATGACCTGCTCGTTGGACTTGTAGAGCTGGCCCCAGCCGCCCTTGAGCCCCTTGGCGTCGGCGATGGCCGCCAGGCTGTCGCCCTCCTTCACCGTGTACGTGGGTGCGGCGGTCGCTGACGCGGTGCCAGGAGCGGCCGGCACCTCCACCGCGGCCGGGCCGCGGTGCTTGCCCGCCCCGTCGACCGCTCCGGCGGCCGGAGTTCCGGGAGTGGCTCCCGGGGTGGCCGGGGCGCCGGGGGCGGGGGTGCCCGTCGGCGCGGTGCTCGGGGTGCCGGAGGCGCCCGGGGTGACCGGGGCCGTGGGGTCCACCGGGACGCCGGGGGTTCCCGGAGTGCCCGGGGTCGCCGGGGCGGTCGGGGTGCCCGGGGCGGTGGTCGGCGGAACCGTCGGCTGGACCGGCGGCGTCGTGTAGTCCGGATCCGGCATGACGGGCAGTCCGCTGGAGGGGCCAAGCGGGTAGTCCGGCAGCACGCTCGGGCTGGGGGCGACGGGACCCTGGCCCTGGCCGGGCTTCGGGGTCGGGGCGCCGAAGTCCGTGGGCGTACGGCCGGTCCCGGTGACCGGCACCGAGTCGTCCGGCCGGGACGGGGTGGGGGCGACCGGCTTGTGGGTCGCGGCGTCGCCCGGGTCCACGTCGGCGGCCGGCCCCTCGCGGGTCAGCCCGGCCGAGGCGGAGCACAGCGGCCACGCCTGGGGGCCCTGGGAGGCGAGCACCCGCTCGCCGACGGCTATCTGCTGGGAGCGGCTGGCGAGGTCGGGGCGCTCGGCGTAGGCGAGTCCGCCCGCGTTGCGCCACTGCTCCAGGGTGAACTGGAGTCCTCCGTAGGCTCCGCTGCCGAAGTTGGCACTCCAGGTGCCGCCGCTCTCGCAGTCGGCGACCTTGTTCCACGTGGCGGTGTCGGCGGCGCTCGCGTTCGTGGCGGCGAGCAGCGGCAGGGCCAGGGCTGAGCCGGTGACTCCGGCGGTGACGACCAGGGCAGGGACCTGGCGGGGGCGTCTGTGGCGGCCGTTCCCGGGAAGCATGAGGCTGCACCTTTCGCATAACGGCGGGGTAACGGCAGAACCTAGCGGCCTTCGAACGGATGTCACAAGTTCGACCGGGGGCTGACTTCCGGTCAGTCGGGGTTCCGCTACGGCCCGCTCGCGCGACTCAGTCGTTTCGGGGTGTGAAGCGGACGGGGAGCGTGCGCAGGCCACGCATGATGAGTCCGCCGCGCCACCGCAGGTCCGAAGGGGGAACGGCAAGTTCCAGATCCGGCAGACGCGTCAGCAAAGTCGACAACGCCGTCTGCCCTTCGAGCCGGGCCAGCGGAGCGCCCAGGCAGTAGTGGATTCCGTGCCCGTATCCGAGGTGCTGATTGTCACTCCGGGAGAGGTCCAGGGTGTCGGGGTCGGTGAACCGCTCGGGGTCGCGGTCGGCCGCCGCGAGGACCACCAGCACGGGGTCGCCGGCCGCGATCTCCTGCCCGCCGAGGGTCAGCGGCTCGGTGGCGAACCGCCAGGTGGCGAGCTCCACCGGGCCGTCGTAGCGGAGCAGCTCCTCGATTCCGGTTTCCAGCAGGGCGCTCTCCCCGGCCGCCAGGGAGGCCTGGAGGAGCTCGCGCTGGCCGGGGTTCATGAAGAGGGAGTGGACGCCGTTGCCGATGAGGTTCACGGTCGTCTCGAAGCCGGCGAAGAGGAGGATGAAGGCCATCGCGGTGGCCTCGGCCTCCGTCAGGTGGTCGCCGTGGTCGCTCGCCCGGATCAGGTCCGAGATGAGGTCGTTGCCCAGATCGTCCCGCTTCCGGTGGATCAGTTCCCCGAGGTAGGTGCGCATCTGCTTCACGGAGCGGGCGACCCCGCCGCGCGGGCCACCGCCGTGGCGGATCATCATCCCGGCCCAGTCGCGGAAGTCGTCCTGGTCCTCGCGCGGTACGCCGAGCATCTCGCAGATGGCGTAGATGGGGAGCGGGAACGCGAACTCGTGGATGAGGTCCGCCTCCCCCTTCCCCTCGAACTGCGCGATGAGGTGGTCGGTGAGCTCCTGCACGCGCGGGGTGAACTCGGCGACCCGGCGCGGGGTGAACGCCTTCGACACCAGGCGGCGCAGCCGGGTGTGGTCCGGCGGGTCGATGTTCAGCAGATGCGTCATCAGCTCCGCCTTGCGTTCCCCCGGAATCCCGGTCTTGCCCTTGGCGTGCGCCGGCTCCGCGTGGTGCGCCGGGTTCTTGCTGAGGCGCTGGTCCGCGAGGGCCTGGCGGGCGTCGGCGTAGCGGGTCACGAGCCAGGCCTCGACGCCGCTCGGGAGCTTGGTGCGGTGCACCGGGGAGTGCTCGCGCAGCCAGGCGTAGGCGGGATAGGGGTCGGTGGCGAACTCCCAGTCGAAGAGGGTCGGGCCCTCGGGGGAGGAGGAGTCGGCGGGGTCCGCGGAGGTCTGATCGTGCACCCGACGACCGTATCCCGGCCCGCGGCGGTGGCCCCATATAGGTGGTTCGTCGCGGCTGTCCGTAGATCGGACATGACTTGACCTCAGGTTCGCGGGCATTCCTACTTTCGGGTTTGTGGATGTGAGGATCTTGAAAAGCAGTTTCGCGGTGGTGGAGAGACGGGCCGAGCACGCGGTCAAGTTCTTCTACTCCCACCTCTTCTGGCACAACCCCGGGGTGCGTGAACTCTTTCCTGCCTCCTTCCAGGACATGGAGAGGCAGCGGGACCGGCTCTTCGCGGCGCTCACCCATGTCGTCGCGCACCTGGAGAGCGAGACCCTCGCTCCTTATCTACGCGACCTCGGCCGCGACCACCGCAAGTTCCTCGTCGGCCCCGAGCACTACTCGGCCGTCGGCGCCAGCCTGCTCGCCGCCCTCGCCGAGACCTCGGGCGAGGCCTGGACCCCCGACGTCGAGAAGGCCTGGACCGAGGCGTACCAGGTGATCGCCGACGCCATGACGGCCGGCGCGGCCGACGGCACCGAGCCGCCCTGGTGGGACGCCGAGGTGGTCCGCCACCTCCAGTACGGGCGGGACATCGGGGTGCTCACCCTGCGCCCGCACGCGCCTCTCCCCTATGTCCCCGGCCAGTACGTGAGCGTGAGCAGCGACCGGGTCCCGACCACCTGGCGCACGTACTCCCTCGGCAACGCCCCGCGCCCCGACACCACCGTCGACCTGCACGTCAGCCGGATCGAGGGCGGCCGGCTCAGCACCGCGCTGGTGCGCGACGTACAGCTCGGCGAAATGCTGCGGCTCGGCGCCCCCGGCGGGCAGCTGGCGCTGCGCCGCGCGGACCGGCCCGTCACCTTCATCGCCGCCGGCACGGGCTGGGCGCCGGTCCGGGCCATGCTGGAGGACCTCGCGGAACACCCTCCCGATCACGACGTACGCCTCTTCGTGGTCGCCCGGGACTCCGCGCACCTCTACGACCGCCCGCTGATCGACGAGTACGCCGCCGCCCTCGGCTGGCTCGGCGTCACCTACATCACCCCCGCCCCCGGGCAGCACCGCAACCAGGCCACCGACCGGCTGACGACCGCGCTCGGCAACCGGGGCCTGTGGCGGGAGCAGGACGTCTACCTGAGCGGCCCCCCGCAGTTCGTCGAGGAGACCGCCTACCTCCTGGAGGAGCTCGGCGCCCTCCCCGAACGCCTCTTCTACGACGCCCTCCCCGCCTCCGGCTCCGCCCGGACCCGGCCGCTGGGCTCCGGCGAGTGGTTCCTCAACCGCCCCGACCCGCACTGGCACAACCCCTCGGGCCGCGCCCCGCGCGAGTACTGAGGGCCGAGGGCCTAGGGGACGTCGACGCCCTCGGCCGCCCGGATCGCGTCCCGGTAGACGCGGGCCGCCGCGCGCAGCGCCGTCTCCGGGTCGGTGCCGGCCGCCTCGGCGCGCGCCGCCAGCTCCAGCAGCTCGTACCCGATGCCCTCGCCCCGGGGCAGCGGTACGCCGATGCCGCCCGCGCGGGCCCGGCCGGCGAGCTTGGCCGCGAGCGCGAGGCCGGGCTGGCCCAGCGGGATCCCGTCGGTGACCGACTCGCGCTGCTTCTCGACGGCCTTGGTGGCCTGCCAGTGCGCGCTGACGTCCTCCGGGGAGTGCGCCTCGGCGTCGCCGAAGACGTGCGGGTGGCGGCGGATCAGCTTCTCGACCAGGTCCCCGGCGACGTCGTCGACGGAGAACGGCTCGTCGTCCTCACCGGGGCCGCCCTCCTCCGCGATGCGGGCGTGGAAGAACACCTGGAGCAGGACGTCGCCCAACTCCTCGCGCAGCGCCTCGCGGTCGCCGTCCTCAATCGCCTCGACCAGCTCGTACGCCTCCTCGATGGCGTACTTGACCAGCCCCTCGTGGGTCTGCCGGGAGGTCCAGGGGCATTCGCGCCGGACCCGGTCCATCACCTGGACCAGGTCGAGCAGCCGCGCGCCCGGCAGGTCGTAGGAGCCGGGCAGGAGCTCCAGGTCCGGCATGGCGACGCGGCCGGAGCCGGCGAGGCGGGCCAGGCCGTCGGTGAGCCGCTGGTCGCCCTCGCCGGCCGGGATCAGCACGATCGTGCGGCCCCCGGCGCAGGCGTCGACGAGCGCGTGCGCGTCGGGGACCTCGTGCGCCACCTCCACCCCCGCCTCGCGCAGGTACGGCAGCTGCGGGTGGGCCGGGTCGGCGCACAGCACCCGGTCGGCGCCGCGCAGCGCCTCCCAGGCCGGCCAGGAGAGCAGGCCCGGGGCGACCCGGTGGCTGGCGGTCAGCAGGACGATGCGGCCGGTGGACGCGGCGGCGGCATCGGCCTCCGCATCGGCTCCGGCGGCGGGGGCGGGTTCGGCGGTGTGGTCGGTCACCCTCCGAACCTACCTCCGGGCGCGGGGCTCAGGCTCCGGCGGGGGCCGCCTGCTCGGGCCGGGTCCGCTGGGTGATCCACGGGGTCTCCTGGTCGCCGAGGAGGATCTGCTGCGCGTCCCAGCGGCCGTAACGGGGGTTGACCTCGATGTCGAGGGACTGTGCGGCCTTCCCCAGCTCGGCCAGCGCCTTGTCCTGGCTGCCGTAGTGCGCGAAGAGCTTGTCGCGCAGCAGCTTGAAGCGGGTGTCGGCGTCCATCTGGTCCGGGGCCAGCTGCGCCTGCTGGAGGGCGGCCGAGGCGAGGGTCTTCGCGTCGCCCGCCTGCTCCAGCTGCGCCTTGCGGACGTCCTCGATCTCCTTGGTGCTGACGCCGACCCCGGCGTCCTTCGCCGCGCGTTCCAGGACGGCGGTCTGGATCATCTTGTTGAGCTTGATCCGCTCCAGCCCGGGGGTCGCCCCGATGAGCTGGGCGCCCTGTTCGGAACGGTTCTGCGCGGCACGGACGTCGTTGACCTGGGCCTGGAGCGCGGAGGTCGTGATGCGTTCCCCGCCGACGACGGCCGCGGTGCCGGGGCGGGTACCGCCGGAGCAGGCGGCCAGCAGGGGAGCCGCCGCGAGGAGGGCGGCGGAGACGGAGAGCGCTGTGCGACGGTGCAAAGGAGCCTCCAGGGCCGGGAGATTGTGCGTTCATGCACAAGGGCCGTGCGGTGATCGATGGTATGAGGTCAGGGTGGTCCGGGCCACCGGTTCGACCAACGATTCCGGGGGTGTCGAGATGCGTGTTCACCCCCCGGCTACCGCCGGGTCCTGCGTTCCTGCGAAGGTCGGGCCACCATGTCGACTTCGCAGCTCTCACCGCACCGCACCGGCCGACCCACCGCGCCGGTCCCTCCACGGCGGTCCGCGCGGCGGTCCTCCCTCCTCGGTTCGGGCCTCGCGGCCCTGCTCACGGCGGTGGCCGTGTGCTCCGGGGACGCCGTCGCGCGGGTCTTCCCGTACGGTCCGCGCCACCGCAGCGTCAATGACCTCGGCAACCAGTTCGTGCCGTTCCACGCGCACCTGTGGGACCTGCTGCACGGGCGGGCCGAGGGCGGCCTCCTCTTCAACTGGCAGTCCGGGTACGGGACCAGCTTCCTGCCCGACCTGGGGACGTACCTGAGCAGCCCGTTCGCCGTGCTGGTGGCGCTGTTCCCGCGCGAGGACATCGACCTCGCGGTGTACGTGGTCACCGTGCTGAAGATGACGGCCGCGGCGGCGGCCATGGCCTGGCTGCTGCGCACCCAGCGGCGGGGGCCGTGGTGGGCGGCGGGGCTGCTGGGGGCCTCGTACGCGCTGTGCGGCTGGTCGGTGATCGAGGCCTCCTACAACCCGATGTGGCTGGACGGGCTGATCGCCCTCCCGCTGCTGTGCCTGACGGGCGAGTGGGCGCTGCGCTCGCGCCGGCCGGTGGCGGCGGTGCTCGTGGTGGCGCTCTGCTGGACGGCGAACTTCTACACCGCGTACATGGCGACGCTGGGCGCGGCGCTGGTGCTGCTGGTGCGGGTGGTGCTCACCCAGGACGGGCTGCGGGAGCGGGCCGCGGCCGTGGGGCGGGGGGCGGCGGCGACGCTGCTGGGGATCGCGCTCGCGGCGCCGGTGCTGGTGCCGCTGTTCCTCAGCTCGAAGCAGGCCTACCCGGGCTGGTTCAAGCAGTTCGGGCCGGTGCCGTGGTCGGACCTGTTCGCGCGGCTGATGCCGGCGACGTACTCCTTCGGCTCCCCCGCCGTGTTCGTGGGCACCGGAACCCTGCTGCTGGTGGCGGCGCTGCCCTTCCACCGGGCGGTCCCGGCGCGGACCCGGCGGTGGTGGGCGGGGCTGGTGGCGGCGGTGCTGCTGTCCTTGCAGTGGGCGCCGACCCATCTGGCCTGGCACGTCTTCGCGACCCCGAACGGCAGCCCGTACCGGCAGACCTTCGTGCTGGCCGGGATCGTGGTGATGGCCGCCTGGACGGGGCTGGCGGCGGGCCCGCCCGGGCTGCGGGCCACGGCGGCCGGGGCCGGGGTGCTGGCGGCGGCCCTGCTGTGGGCGAGCGGCAGCGCGCTGGCCACCGCCTGGGGTTCCGCCCTGTTCTGCGGCGGGCTGGCGCTGGCGGCGGCGGCCTGGTGGGCGGTGCGCCGGCCACGGCTGGTGCTGCCCGCGGCGGCGCTGCTGGCGGCCGTACTGGTGGCGCAGGCCGCCGCGACGACGGCGTACGGCCACAAGGGCAAGCTGGCCGGGCTGGACGACTACCCGTCCTGGAGCGGCAAGCACACCGTGCGCGCCGAGGCCCTCGCGGCGGCCGACGGCTGGCCGGCGTACCGCACCGACGCGGGCCGGCCCGCGCTGTCGGGCAACGACCCGATGCTGCTCGGCGGCGAGGGAGGCTCCTACTACAGCAGCCACACCCCGGACGTGTTCACCCGCACCATGGCGGCGCTCGGCGCGGGCTGGACCTCGCGCGGACGCAACGTCCAGAGCCTCGACAACCCGGTGACGGACGCCGTGTTCTCGGTCGGCGCCCGGCTGCGGGCCGAGAAGGTCGTACGGGCCGAGGTCCCGCCGCTGGTCACCGTCCGCCCGGCGGGCCCCGCCGCCGCCTACGGGGACGACCCGTTCGCCAACCAGGAACTGCTGCTGGGCGCGAAGGTCTACGAGGCCCCGGTCGCGCCCGGGGTGTGCCGGGCCGGCACCGACGCCTTCCTGTGGGCCCCCGAGTACAACGCCACGGCCCGCCTCGCCGACGGCAAGCCCTCCCGCCTGAACGGCAACGCCCCGCGCAACCGGGCGGCGCTCCAGCCGCTGGGCCGCTCCAACGGGGCCGCCTCGGCGCTGGAGTTCGACCGGCCGGCCCCCGACCGGTGGGAGCTGTCCTGCCTGGACCGCTCCCGCCTCACCCTGGCGGTGGCGGCGCTGCGCGCCTCGGCCGCCACCTCGGTGGAGGTGAGCGGCGCGGGCCTGCGCGCCACCCTGCCCCCGGGCAGCACGGGCACGGCGCTCGTCGCGACCCCCGCCGTCGCGGGCTGGACCTGCGACGGCCGCCCCGCCTCGGCGCACCTGGGCCTGCTGGCGGTCCCGCTGGACGGCCGCACCACCACCGTGAACTGCACCTTCCGCCCGCCGGGCCTGGTCGCGGGCTCGGCCCTGGCGGGGGTGACGGTGCTGACCGTCCTGGCGCTGGCCGTACTCCGGCGGCGCCGGGCCGCCGTCCAGCACTAGGGCCTGTCGTCAAACTCGCGTCGTCGCCCGGGGCAGACGGGAGTTTGACGAGGCCCTAGCTCAGCGGACCTGGCCCAGCCATTGCAGGGTGCGGCGGATCTCCACCGGGAGGGGGTGGGAGGGGCCGTGGATGCGGTCCGCGTCGAACAGGAGCCGGACCAGGGTGTCGTGGGCGGCCGGGCGGTCGCCCAGCGAGAGCAGCAGGTGCGCCATGCGGCGGCGGACCTCCAGCGAGAGGCCCGGGTCCGGGTTGGCGTAGTGGTTCTCGAACAGCGGCAGCAGCGAGCGGTACTCCGCCAGCGCCGCCGCCGGTTCGCCGAGCTGTTCCAGGCACTGGGCGGCGTCGTAGCGGAAGCGCAGCGACTGCGGGTCCCCGGCCGGGAACTCCTCGGCGAGGCGGCGCAGTTCGGGCAGGGCGCGGCGGTACTGGCCGTCGTCCATCAGCGTGGCCGCGTACTGCTTGCGCAGGCTGCGCACCACCGGGGAGTGCTCGCCGTGCTCGGCGACGGCCGCCGGGAGGATCCCGCCGAGGATGTCCACGGCCTGGGTGAGGCGGCCCTGGTCCAGCAGTTTGCGGGCCTCGTCCACCGCGCCGGGGATGTCGGGGCGCGGCGGCGTCGCCGGCCGGGGCGGGATCACGGACGCGGCCCGGTCCGGCCAGGGGGCCTGGGGGCGCAGGAAGGGCCGGGTGGGGTCGAGGGGGCCGGCGGGGGCGGCGCTGCCGCGTGCCGGGAGCAGCGGCTGGAGGGCCTCGTAGACCTCCTGGGCGCTGCCGGGCCGGTCCTGGGGGTCCTTGGCGAGGAGGCGCAGCATCAGCGCCTCCAGTTCCTGCGGGACCTCGGGGCGCAGCGGGCGCACGGGCGCCGGGGGCTCGTAGAGGTGGCGGTGCAGGACGCCGAGGGCGGTGGAGCCGGCGAAGGGGACGTTGCCGCTGAGGAGTTCGTACAGCAGCACCCCGAGGGCGTACAGGTCGGTGTACGGGCCGACGGCGCCGCCCATGGCCTGTTCGGGCGCCATGTAGGCGGGGCTGCCGATCGGGGATCCGGTGCTGGTGAGGCGGGTGGTGTCGGTGTCCATCACGGAGGCGACGCCGAGGTCCAGCACCAGGACGGTGCCGTCGGGGCGGACCATCACGTTGCGGGGCTTGAGGTCGCGGTGCACGATCGGCACCGCGTGCACGGCCGACAGCACCGCGCACAGCTGCGCCACCACCGCGACCGCCCACGGCCAGGGGTAGGGGTCGTGTTCGGCGAGGTGGTCGGCGAGGTCGGAGCCCTCGACGTAGCCCATGACGAGGAAGAGTTCGTCGCCGTCGCTGCCCGCGTCGTGGACGGTGACCAGGCCGGGGTGGTCGACCTGGGCCGTGACCCGGCATTCGCGCACGAAGCGGCGGCGCAGCTCCTCGGCGACGCTGCCGGGGCCCGCGACCTTGTCGGGGCGCAGCAGTTTGACGGCGACGCGGCGGTCCAGGCGGCGGTCGTAGGCGGTCCAGACCTGGCCCATGCCGCCCTGGCCGAGGATGGTGGCGAGCTGGTAGCGCTCACCGATGAGGCGTTCCGCTCCGGTCACGGGGCCGGTCACTGCTCCGGGCCCTGGACGGCGGTGCTGTTCGGGTCCTGGTACGGGCCGCCGGGCTGCGGGGGCCGGGCCGGGGTCTGCTTGCGCAGCAGCTCGCTGAGCTCGTCGAGTTCGGCGCGGACCTGCCCGAGGCGCGGGGGCGGGGTGGGCTGCGGCGGGACCGGCGCGGCCGGCTGGGCGGCCGGGGCGGCGGGGGGCTGCTGCACGGGCGGGTAGCCGTAGGAGGGTGAGGTCTGCTGGAGCGACGGGTGCTGCTGCTGGTGGGGCGGCTGGTGCTGCTGGTGGGGCGGCTGGTGCTGTCCGTACGGGGTCTGCGGCGCCGGGTACCAGGGCGCGGGCTGCGCGGCCGGGGCCAGGGACCGGGCCGCCGCCTCGTGGTGGCGGATGTCGGAGACGAGGTAGTACACGCAGATCGCGAAACCGGTGAAGAGCGAGCCACCGGCACCGACGTTGCCCTGCCAGCCGTTGGTCTCGGCGGAGGGGTCCATCTCGATGAAGACGATCCAGAGGACGGCCAGCGGCCCGCTGAGCACGAGCAGGGCCCAGTCCCGCCCCTTGCGGGTGAGCAGCGCGAGCCGCAGCAGCGAACCCCAGGCCAGGAACCCGCAGCTCAGCACGGGCAGGGCCGTGAACAGCACGCGCAGCGTCATCGCGGCCCCGGACAGGGGCCGACGCCCGTAGGGGCCTTGCTGCGGCGGGAGGCCGGGGCCGTGCATCGCTTGCTCCTGACGGGGCGTACGGAAAGGGTCGAGGGTCTGAGCGTATACAGGGTTTCCGGCCGTCCGTGAGGGGATGCGCCCAACCGTTGTGAGGTCGCAGTACGGGCTCAGCCCGGGGTGACCGATCCGTCCGACAGGCCGTCGTACAGGCCCTGTACGAGCTGCTCCCCCAGCCGTCCCGCCAGCCTCAGCGCGTCCTCGAACTCGGCGAGCTCGCGGAAGCGCGCCCCGTAGCGGTGCTGCTCGGCCAGCGGCAGCCGGGGCAGCCGCAGCCGGCGTACGTCGAGGCGGGTGGCGGTGGAGGCGTGGCTGCTGGCGCGGCGGGTGCCCGCGGTGCCGCGCAGGAATCCGGCCAGGAACCAGGGGTCGAGGGCGGCCGGGTCGGGGCGCAGCAGCTGGAGGTTGCGGCCGAGGACCGCGCCCGCGCCGCCCGCCGGGTCGGCGGCGATGACGCGGGCGGTGCCGGCGGCGCCGACGACGGGGACGACGACGTCGCCGGGCCGCACCAGGAAGGGTTCCTCGGCGCCGGGCCCGGTGGCGGGGGCGAGGGTGCCGGAGGGGGCGGTGCCCATGTGGACGTCGTGCTCGGTGAGGACGGGCAGCTCGCCGGAGCCGGAGCCGATGCCGGAGCCGATGCCGAGTCCGCTCGCGCCGCCGGCGCCTGCCCGCAGCAGGAGGGCTCCGGCGCGGGCGAGTTCGCCGATGGTGGTCTGCGGGAGCCGGGACTCGGATCCGGCGGCGGGGGCGGCGGGCTGCGGGGTGAGGCGGGCCGCGCGGGCCAGGGTGTCGTCGAGCCGCTCGCGTACGGCGGCCAGTTCGGCGAGGCCGCCGCCGGCGGCGGGGGGCGGCAGGTGGCGGGCGGGGGTGAGGTCCACGTCGTCGTCCAGCAGCTCGACGACGGGTACGACCCGGCTGACCCCGGGGACCTCCCGCACCGCGCCGGTGGCCTCGTACGCGGTCCACGCGGACAGCACCGCTTCGTGCACGGCGGGCCACCCGGCCCGGGCCTGCCCCTCGGGGACCAGCCCGGCGGTGTCCACCAGCAGCAGCCCGGCGGGGGCCTGGCCGCCCGGGGCGGGCCGGCGCAGCACCCACAGCTGGAGCGGGATGCCGTACGGGGGCGCGGCCCCGGCCGGGAGCGAGACGACGGCCCGCAAGGCGCCCCGGCGCAGCAGGTCGGCGCGGATGCGGCGGCCGGAGCGGCGGGCGGCGGCGGCGGGCGGCATGAGCAGCACGGCGGTGCCGCCGTCGCGCAGGTGGGCCAGGGCGTGCTGGATCCAGGCGAGTTCGGATTCGGTGCGGGCGGGGAGGCCGTACTCCCAGCGGGGGTCGTAGGCCAGTTCCTCGTGGCCCCAGTTGCGTTCGTTGAACGGGGGGTGGCAGAGCACGGCGTCGACGGCGGTCCCGGCGAAGGTGTCGGCGCGCAGGCTGTCGGCGGCGGCCGCGCGGACCTGGGCGGTGCCGTGCAGGGCCAGGCGCAGCGCGGCGAGCGCGGCCAGTTCGGGCGAGACCTCCTCGGCGTGCAGGACGGTGACCCCGCGCAGGGCGCGCAGCAGGCTGCCGGTGCCGCAGGCGGGGTCGAGTGCGGTGCGGACGCCGGGTCCGGCGAGGGCGGCCATCAGGGCGGCGCAGCCGTCGGGGGTGAGGGTGTACTGGCGGGGGTTGGCGTCGAGGTGGCGGCCGAGGAGGAACTCGAAGGCCTTGCGGGCGCCGTGCCCGGCGGCGAGTTCGGCGACGGCGAGTTCGGCGACGGCGCGCAGCAGCGGTACGGAGGCGGGGCCGACGGGGTGGCCGTAGCCGGCGGCGAGGGGGTGGCCGGGGCCGAGCCGGGCGGTGAGCACCTCGTCGAGTACGGGGGGCAGCGCGGCGGCCATCCGTTCGTCGGGGGCGCCGGTCAGCTCGAGCCAGAGCGCGGGCCGGTCGCGTACGACGAGCAGCGCGGCGCCCGCTTCGACGAGTGCGGTGACGGCTCCGCCGGGGTGGGCGGCGATCTGCTGCCAGACGCGTTCGCGCAGCGGTACCTCGGCGAGCTTGCCCTGGGCGCGGAGCCAGTCCTCGACCTCGGGCAGGGCGAAGGAGGGGCTGGTCTCGGTGCCGCCGACGGGTCTGGGGAAGTCGGGGTGGCGGCGGCGCCAGTTGCTCACGGCCGCGCGGCCGACCCCGGCCAGGCGGGCGATCTCGGCGGCCGTGACCTCTGCGGCGTTCGCCGCCGCGTTCTCCTCCTGCATGACGGGAGCATACCCGTACACAGCTGTGAGACCGCTTCACAGCGTGAATCTGAAATTTCCTGTGAATCGTGTTGACTCGGTTCACACCCTCTGTTGTGATGATCCCGTCACCCGGCGGAGCGAACCGGTCACGCAGGACTGGACCGGCAACCCACCGACACCACCCGGCAGGAACAGGAGCATCCCCATGTCCCAGTCCCACACCCCGCGCAAGAGCTGGATCGCCCGCCACAAGGTGCTCACGGGTTGCGGAGCGGTCCTCGCCCTCGTCGTGGTGGGCGCCTGCGGTGGCGGCGGCACGGACACGGCGAAGGACGGGAAGGACGCCGGGGCCCAGAAGCCGGCGGCCGCCGGCACCCCCGGGGCGGGCAAGCCGGCGGACCCGGCCCAGAGCGGCACGCCGCAGTCGGGCGCGAAGCCGTCCGAGGAGAAGAAGAAGGCCGCGATCAAGGGCAGCGGCACCTTCCAGGTCGGCTCGGACGTCAAGCCCGGCACCTACCGCACCACCGGCAACAAGGGCCTGGGCTGCTACTGGGAACGCGCCAAGGACTCCACGGGCGAACTCGACTCGATCATCGCCAACGACAACGTGTCGGGCACGAGCTACGTGACCATCGGCGAGGCCGACAAGATCTTCAAGTCCACCGGCTGCAAGGACTGGGAGACCGTCGACCCGAAGGCCACCGGCACCCCGAAGACGGAGATCCCCGCCGACGGCGGCATGGCCAAGGTGGGCCTCGACATAGCCCCCGGCACCTACAAGTCCACCGGCCCCGCCGAGGGTTCGGCCGGCTGCTACTGGGAACGCTCGAAGTCCGCCGACCACCAGACCGACTCGATCATCGCCAACGAGAACCCGGAAGGCCCGGCGGTAGTGACCATCGCCGCCGGCGACGGCTACTTCAAGACGACGGGCTGCGCCCCCTGGAAGAAGTCCTGACCTTCCCTCCGGCCGGGCCCGCCGGGCCCGCCGGGCTCGGCGCGCACGGGGGCGGGAACCGGCGTACCGTCGCAAACGGGACACGGAAGGAGCTCCCGTATGGGGATTTTCGACAAGTTCAGGGACCAGGCCAAGGCCAAGGGCAAGGGCATCTCGGACAACCTCGAACAAGAGGCGAACGAAAAGACCGGCAACAAGTACGCCGATCAGATCGACAAGGCCCAGCAGCAGGCCGAGGAGCGGCTCGGTATCGACGACGATCCCAACAAGTAGGCCCGCACACACACGCGGGGAGGGCGTCGGCCACGGCCGGCGCCCTCCCCGCGCGCGTACATACGGACCGCGGCTACGAGCCGAGGATCGTGGTGAGGAACTCCCCGGTCCAGCCCAGCAGTTCGCGGCCGACCAGCGGCTTGCCGCCGACCCGGGCGGTCTTCGGGCGCGGGACCAGCACCTGCGAGGTCGCGGGCTTGAGCACCGTCCCCGGGTAGAGCCGCTTCAGCCGCAGCTCCTGCGACTCGCGCAACTCCACTGGTCCGAAGCGGATGTTGGGGCCCTGGAGGGTGATGTCCCCGACCCCGCAGGCCCGCGCCAGCATCCGCAGGCCGGCCACGAGCAGCAGGTTCTCCACCGGCTCCGGCAGCTTGCCGTAGCGGTCGGTGAGTTCCTCCCGCACCGCCTTGATGTCGGCCTCCGAGTTCGCCGAGGCGATCGAACGGTACGCCTGCAGGCGCAGCCGCTCGCCCGGCGCGTAGTCGTGCGGGACGTGCGCGTCGACCGGCAGCTCGATCTTCACCTCCAGCGCCGGCTCCTCCTCCGGCCCGCCCTCGATCGCCGCCCGGTAGTCCGCCACGGCCTCGCCGACCATGCGGATGTACAGGTCGAAGCCGACGCCCGCGATATGACCGGACTGCTCGCCGCCGAGCAGGTTGCCCGCGCCGCGGATCTCCAGGTCCTTCATCGCCACGTACATGCCCGCACCCATCTCGGTGTGCTGGGCGATGGTGGCCAGCCGCTCGTGCGCGGTCTCCGTGAGCGGCTTCTCCGGCGGGTACAGGAAGTACGCGTACCCGCGCTCGCGGCCACGCCCGACACGGCCGCGCAGCTGGTGCAGCTGCGAGAGGCCGAAGTTGTCGCCGCGCTCCACGATGAGGGTGTTGGCGTTGGAGATGTCGATGCCCGACTCGACGATCGTCGTCGAGACCAGGACGTCGAACTTCTTCTCCCAGAAGTCCACCACGACCTGTTCCAGGGCCTGTTCGGACATCTGCCCGTGGGCCGTCGCGATCCGCGCCTCCGGCACGATCTCACGCAGCTTCGCGGCCGCCCGGTCGATGGACTCGACCCGGTTGTGGATGTAGAAGCACTGGCCCTCGCGCAGCAGCTCGCGCCGGATGGCCGCGCCGATCTGCTTCTCCTCGTACGGGCCGACGAAGGTGAGCACCGGGTGCCGCTCCTCCGGCGGGGTGGTGATCGTCGACATCTCGCGGATGCCGGTCACCGCCATCTCCAGGGTGCGCGGGATAGGGGTCGCCGACATGGTCAGCACGTCCACGTTGGCGCGCAGCTTCTTCAGCTGCTCCTTGTGCTCGACGCCGAACCGCTGCTCCTCGTCGACGATGACCAGGCCCAGGTCCTTGAACTTCGTCTCCTGCGAGAACAGCCGGTGGGTACCGATGACGATGTCGACGGACCCCTCCTTCAGCCCCTCCAGGGTGGCCTTGGACTCGGTGTCGCTCTGGAAGCGCGACAGCGCCTTCACGTTCACCGGGAACTGCGCGTACCGCTCGGAGAACGTCCCGAAGTGCTGCTGCACCAGCAGCGTGGTGGGGACCAGGACCGCGACCTGCTTGCCGTCCTGCACCGCCTTGAAGGCGGCGCGGACCGCGATCTCGGTCTTGCCGTAGCCGACGTCGCCGCAGATCAGGCGGTCCATGGGGACCGACTTCTCCATGTCCTCCTTGACCTCGGCGATGGTGGTGAGCTGGTCGGGGGTCTCCGCGTACGGGAAGGCGTCCTCCAGCTCCCGCTGCCAGGGGGTGTCCGGGCCGAAGGTGTGGCCGGGGGCCGCCATGCGCGCGCTGTACAGCTTGATCAGGTCGGCGGCGATCTCCTTGACCGCCTTCTTCGCGCGCGCCTTGGTCTTCGTCCAGTCGGCGCCGCCGAGCCGGTGCAGGGTCGGGGCCTCACCGCCCACGTACTTGGTGACCTGCTCCAGCTGGTCCGTGGGGATGTACAGGCGGTCGCCGGGCTGGCCGCGCTTGGCGGGCGCGTACTCGACGAGGAGGTACTCGCGGGTCGCGCCCTGCACGGTGCGCTGCACCATCTCGATGTAGCGGCCCACGCCGTGCTGCTCGTGCACGATGTAGTCGCCGACCTCCAGGGTCAGCGGGTCGACGGACTTGCGGCGCCGGGTCGGCATCCGGCCCAGGTCCTTCGTCGCCGTGCGCTGCCCCGTCAGGTCGGTCTCGGTGAGGACCGCCAGGCGCAGCGCCGGATCCACGAACCCGTTGTCGAGCGACGCGCAGGCGACCTGCACGACGGACGGCTCCAGCACCCGCAGGTCCGCCTCCAGCCGGGCCGCGATGCCCTCGCCGGCGAGGACCTCGACGGTACGGGCGGCCGGGCCGTGGCCCTCCGTCAGGTAGACGGTGTGCCAGCCGTCGGCGATCCAGCCCTTGGTGTCGGCCAGCGCCCGGGCGGTGTCCCCGCGGTAGGCCTCCGGGGCGTGCATGCCGAGCTTGAGGCTGTCGCCGCCCACGCTCTCGTCCGCGGCGAACGGGGAGACCGACCACCACATCATGCCCAGCTCGCGGGCCCGGTCCCGGACGTCGGCGATCCCGCGCAGCGAGGCCGCGCCCACGTCGATGGGGGCCTCGCCGCCGCCGGCCGTGGCCGCCCAGGAGGCCATCAGGAACTCCTGCGAGGTCGCCACCAGGTCGGCGGCCCGGGTACGGACCCGCTCCGGGTCGCAGACCACGGCCATCGCCCCGGCGGGCAGCACGTCGATCAGCAGCTCCATGTCGTCGACCAGGACCGGGGCCAGGGACTCCATGCCCTCGACCGCGATCCCCTCGGCGATCTTGTTGAGCAGTTCGCCGAGCTCCGGATGGGCCTCGGCCAGCGCCGCCGCCCGCTCCCGCACCTCGTCGGTCAGCAGCAGCTCACGGCAGGGCGGGGCCCACAGGCCGTGCTCGGCGATCTCCAGCGAGCGCTGGTCGGCGACCTTGAAGTAACGGATCTCCTCGACCTCGTCGCCCCAGAACTCCACGCGCAGCGGGTGCTCCTCGGTCGGCGGGAACACGTCGAGGATGCCGCCGCGCACGGCGAACTCCCCGCGCTTCTCGACCAGCTCGACCCGGGAGTACGCGGCCGCCGCCAGCGCCGCCGTCACCTCGCCCAGATCCACGCTCTGCCCCTGCCGCAGGCTCACCGGCACCAGGTCCCCGAGCCCCTTGACCTGCGGCTGGAGCACCGAACGGATCGGCGCGACCACCACCGACACCGGCCCGGCCGCCGGATCGTCCTTGCTCGGGTGCGTCAGCCGGCGCAGCACCGCGATCCGGCGGCCCACGGTGTCGCTGCGCGGGCTCAGGCGCTCGTGCGGCAGCGTCTCCCAGGACGGGTAGTCCACCACCGTGTCCTGGAGGCCCGCCGGCATCATCGAGCGCAGCGCCGCCGCCAGGTCCTCGGCCTCCCGCCCGGTGGCGGTGACCGCGAGCACCGTCCGCTCGGTACGGGCGGCCAGCGCGGCGATCACGAAGGGCCGCGCGGCGGGCGGGCCGACGAGGTCCACGTGCATGCGGTTGCCGTCCCCGGCCGCGGTGACCGCCTCGGCGAGGGCCGGATCCCGGGTGACGGCGTCGAGCAGTCCGTGCAGGCTCATGAAGGAGGCTTTCCGTCCGGTGGTGGGCGTGGAGGGGCAACGCGAAGGACCCGACACGTGAACGGGCCGGGGTGATTCCCACCCTACGCCCGCCCGTCGCCCCCCACGATGTGTCTCCGCCACGCGGTCGGGGGGCGGCATCCGGGCTCCGGAGCCGGGATGCCAATCTGTCCGTATGTCCATATCAGGGGGCCTGCCGACCGCTTCGGAGCCCGCGGCCGATCCGGTCGCGGGCTCCCTCGTGGCACGCCCGGCCCCGGGCGGGCGCCGGGCCGCGCGCGGGGCCCCGTACGGACTCGCCGTACTGCTCTTCCTGGCGTACTCGGCGCTCTCCGTCGGCCGGCACCGGCGGATGGAGGCGAGCTCCTGGGACCTGGGGATATACGAGCAGGTGGTCCGGGCGTACGCCTGGCTGCAGCCCCCCGTCGCCGACCTGAAGGGGCCCGGCTTCAACATCCTCGGCGACCACTTCAGCCCCGTCGTCGCGCTGATCGCCCCGCTCTACCGGGTCTTCCCCGGCCCCGTCACCCTCCTCGTCGTCCAGGCGGCGCTGCTCGCGCTGTCCGCGCTGCCCGTCGCACGGGCCTCGGTACGGCTCCTCGGGCAGGCGCGGGGGCTCGCGCTCGGGGCGGCGTACGGGCTGTCCTGGGGGATCCAGCGGGCCGTCGACTTCGACTTCCACGAGATCTGCTTCGCGGTGCCGCTGCTGGCCTTCGCCCTGGAGGCGCTGCTCGCCCGGCGCTGGACGACCGCCCTCGCCTGGGGACTGCCACTGCTGCTGGTCAAGGAGGACCTCGGGGTCACCCTGGCCGCGCTGGCGCTGGTCGTGGCCTGGCGGGCCCGGGCCGCCGACCGGCGGGCCGCCCGGATCGCGGTCGCCGTGGCCGTCGTGGGCGTGGCGGCCGCCGCACTGGTGTTCCTGGTGGTGATCCCCTCCTTCGCCGCCGACGGCTACGCCTACTGGGAGAAGATGGACCGGCCCGGCGGGCCGCTGCGCGGGCTCGGCACGAAACTCACCACCCTCGCCTGGGTGCTCGTCCCCACCACCGGGCTCCTCGCGCTGCGCTCCCCGCTGCTGCTGGTGGCCGCGCCGACGCTGGGCTGGCGGTTCCTGTCGGGGGACGCCCACTACTGGTCCACCGACTGGCACTACAGCGCCGTCCTGATGCCCGTCGTCGCGCTCGCCCTGACCGACGCCCTCGACTCCGCCCGCCGCGACGACCGGCCGTGGCTGCGCGCCTACTCCCTCCAGCTGCCCGCCGCCGTGCTCGCCGCCGCGCTCGCCCTGAGCGCCACCAGCCTGCCGCTGTCCCGGCTCGGGGAGCGGTCCCTGTACGCGAAGCCGGCCCGGGTCGAGGCCGCCGAGCGGCTCCTCGCGAAGATCCCGGACGGGGTGCGCGTGGAGGCCGACAACGCCGCCCTGACCCGGCTGACCTCGCGCTGCCAGGTGTACTGGATCGGCGACGCCGAGGGGGTGCTCCCGGCCTTCCTGACCTACGACAACTCCTCCGGCTGGGCCGGGGACGACCCCGTCGGGTACGCCGGGCAGCTGCATCCGGGGGCGCGGTTCGTGCTGGTGGGCGAGGCGGGCGGGGTGGTCCTGCTCCAGCGGGTCTGACGCCGGGCACGACGACGCCGGCCCCGGACCGTCCTCTCGGACGGCCCGGGGCCGGCGCCTTTCCCCCGTGGGTTCCCCCGTACGTTCCCCCCGTGGGTTCCCCCGTACGTTCCCCCGTGCTTCCCCCGTACGACCGGCCGGCTAGTCGCTGGCGATCGCGTTCAGTACGTTCATCCGCCCCGCCCGGAAGGCCGGGACCAGTGCGGCGAACAGGCCCACCAGGGCCGAGCCGGCGAACACCCCGAGGATCGTCGGCCACGGGATCTCCAGCACCTTCAGGCCTTCGAGGGCCAGCAGCTGCTGCGCGGTCGCGCCCCAGCCCATGCCCAGGCCCAGGCCCAGCAGGGCGCCGAAGAGGGCGATGACCACCGACTCCAGGCGGATCATGCGGCGCAGCTGGCGGCGGGAGAGGCCGATGGCGCGCATCAGGCCGATCTCGCGGGTCCGCTCGACCACCGAGAGGGCCAGGGTGTTCACGACGCCCAGGACCGCGACGACGATCGCGAGGCCGAGGAGCCCGTAGACCATGTTCAGGAGCTGGCCGACCTGGTCCTTCAGGGCCTGCTTGTAGTCGGCCTGGTTGCGCACCTTGTACTGCGGGTACTCCGCCAGGCCCTTCTTGACCTCCTCGTAGGCGGTCGCGGCCTGGCCGTCCTTGGCGGTGGCCAGCAGCATGAAGGGGCGGGGCAGCTTGTCGGCGGGGACGCTGGCTTCGGCGAGCGCCGTGCTGACGTACTTCATGCCCTTGTCGATGTTGCCCTCGTCGAGGGTGATCGCCGCGACCTTGAGCTTGACGGTGCTGCCGCCGGTGAAGGCGACCGTCAGCTCGTCGCCGAGCTTGACGTGGTGCTCGTCGGCGTAGATCGAGCCGACCGAGATGGTGTTCTTGCCGTACGCCGCCTCGTGCTCGCCGGCCCTCATCTTGCGCCGGATGTCCTTGGCGTAGGTGGGGTCGGTCGCGCCGACGCCTTCGAGGACGCTGGTCCCGTCGGGGGCGGTGATCTTCGTGGGGAGTTCGCGGTAGGCGGTGACGTGGTCGAGGCGGGTGTTGGCCCGCATGGCCTGCTCGGCCTGCGGCATGACCGGCTGTCCGGTCTCGGAGCTGACGATGTAGTCCGCGCCGACCGACTTGTCGAGCTCGTCGGTCGCGGAGGCCACCATCGAGGAGCCGACCACCGACAGGCAGGCGACCAGCGCCAGTCCGATCATCAGGGCGGCGGCGGTGGCGCCCGTGCGGCGCGGGTTGCGCAGCGCGTTGCGCTCCGCGAGCCGTCCGACGGAGCCGAAGGGCCGCAGGACCACCCCGGACAGCACCCGGACCACTCCGCCGGCGAGCAGCGGGCCGATCACGATGAGGCCGATGAGGGTGAGCACCACGCCGAGGCCCAGCCACAGGGAGCCTGCGGCGGCCTTGTCGGCGGAGGCGGCGAGGAGCAGTGCCGCGCCGCCGATGCCGGTGACGACCAGGCCGAGGACGGCGCGGACCACTCCGGCCTTGCGGTCGCCGGGGGTGCCGGCGTCGCGCAGGGCGGCCATCGGGGAGACCTTCCCGGCGCGGCGGCCGGGGACGTAGGCGGCGACGACGGTGACGACGATGCCGAGGACGAGGCCGACGACCGGGGTGGTCCAGGCGACCGTGAGGTCGTCCGTGGACAGCTCCATGCCCATCTGCCCCATGAGCTTCATCAGTCCGACGGCCAGGCCGATGCCGGCCGCGACGCCGAGGACGGAGCCGACGAGGCCGAGGAGGAAGGCCTCGACGAGGACGGAGCGGTTGATCTGCTCGCGGTCGGCGCCGATGGCGCGCATCAGACCGATCTCACGGGTGCGCTGGGCGACCAGCATCGAGAAGGTGTTGAAGATCAGGAAGATGCCGACGAGGAAGGCGATCCCGGCGAAGCCGAGCATCACGTACTTCATGACGTCGAGGAAGGAGCCGACGTCCTTGCGGTTGGCGTCCGCGGCTTCCTTGGAGGTCTGGAGCTTGTACGCGTCGGCGCCGACGGCCTTGGAGACGTTCTGCTTGAGCTGCTCGTCGCTCACCCCGTCCTTCGCGGTGACGCTGACGTGCGTGAACGCTCCGGCGGTGCCGAGCAGCTGCTGCTGGGCGGTGGCGGTGTCGAAGTAGACGAGGGTCGCGCCCGGGTTGGTCACCTGGAAGGTGGCGATGCCGGCGATCTTCGCGCGGACGTCACCGGTGATGGTGATGGTGCGCAGTTCGTCGCCGAGGGCCAGGTGGTGCTTCTTGGCCGTGTCGTTGTCGATCATCACCTCGGTGGGGCCGCGCGGGGCGTGGCCGGAGGTGATCTTCATGGACTTGAGCTCGTTGTCGTTCCAGTTGCCCGCGATGGTGGGGGCGCCGGTGGTCGAGCCCAGGTTCTCGTTCTTGGCGTTGACGACGGTGACGGCGGTGGACAGGACCCCGCCCTCGGCGCCCTTGACGCCCTCGGCTGCGGCGACCTTGGCGACGAGCGCGCCGTCGAGGGTCTCGGGCCGGCCGGTGTCGGGGGTGTCCTCCCCGGACTCGGCCTTCTTCGGGGTGACGGTGACGTCGGAGCTGGTCACCGCGAAGAGCTTGTCGAAGGTGGTGTTCATCGTGTCCGTGAACACGAGGGTGCCGCAGACGAAGGCGACGGACAGCAGGACGGCGATGGCGGAGAGCGCCATGCGGCCCTTGTGCGCGACGAAGTTGCGCCGCGCGGTCTTCATGACGGTCACGAGGTCCGCCCGCGCGCGTCGAAGTCCTTCATCCGGTCCAGGACCTGGTCGGCGGTGGGCGCGTACATCTCGTCGACGATGCGGCCGTCGGCGAGGAAGATGACGCGGTCCGCGTAGGAGGCGGCGACCGGGTCGTGGGTGACCATGACGATGGTCTGGCCCAGCTCGTCCACCGACTGGCGCAGGAAGCCGAGGACCTCGGCGCCGGCGCGGGAGTCGAGGTTTCCGGTGGGCTCGTCGCCGAAGATGATCGCCGGGCGGGCGGCGAGGGCGCGGGCCACGGCCACGCGCTGCTGCTGGCCGCCGGAGAGTTCGGTGGGGCGGTGCTTGAGGCGGCCCGCGAGGCCGACGGTGTCCACCACCCGGTCCAGCCACTGCGGGTCGGGCTTGCGGCCGGCTATGTCCATGGGGAGCGTGATGTTCTCCAGGGCGTTCAGCGTCGGCAGCAGGTTGAAGGCCTGGAAGATGAAGCCGATCTTGTCGCGGCGCAGCTGCGTCAGCTTCTTGTCCTTGAGGCCCGTGATCTCGGTGTCCTCCAGGTGGATCTGGCCGCTCGTCACGGTGTCCAGGCCGGCGAGGCAGTGCATCAGCGTGGACTTTCCGGAGCCGGAGGGGCCCATGATCGCGGTGAACTGCCCCCGGCGGATGTCCACGTCCACCTCGTCGAGGGCGACGACGCGGGTCTCGCCGGATCCGTAGGCCTTGACGACCTTGCGCGCCCGGGCGGCCACGGCGTCGTGCGCGCCGGTGCCCCCGTGCCTGGTTTCGGTCATCGCCGATGTCACGGTCTTCTCCCCTGTTGGTTCGTGCGTTCGCGCTCGAAGTCTGCTGGGCGGGGGCTCCGGGCGCGCTGGTGCCCATCTCCGTATCCACCGGGGGGTTAACCCCACCCCCCGGTCCCGCTCATATGAATCAGTTAAGGACGTGGAAGGACCTTCGTCCTCATCCGACGGGACGAAAGACCCATGGGCCGCAATGCTGAGGGACCCCTAGGGGATGTCCACCCTTCGGGCTATCCGGTGTAGGGGATACCGTCCGGCGCACCCCCGGTGAGATGGTGTTTTCTCGATCGTGAGGGGGACAGGGTGGCGGCAGCCGACAAGAGCGCGCGGGCCGCGGGCGGGGCGACGGCCGGGCCCGCGGGAGGAAAGGTTTCCGCCAGGGTCCCCGGGCGGCCGCCCAGGCCCGTCGTCGTCTCCCTGATGCTGAGCATGGCCCTGGTGGCACTGGACAGCACGATCGTCTCCACCGCCGTGCCGCAGATCGTCGGGGACCTCGGTGGGTTCTCGGCCTTCTCCTGGGTGTTCTCCGGCTACCTCCTCGCCGTCACCGTCACCCTCCCCGTCTACGGCAAGCTGAACGACACCCTCGGCCGCAAGCCCGTCCTCCTCTTCGGAACATCCCTCTTCCTCGTCGGCTCGGTCCTGTGCGCCTCCGCCTGGAACATGGCCGCGCTGATCGCGTTCCGGATCGTCCAGGGGCTGGGCGGCGGCGCCCTCCAGAGCACCGTGCAGACCCTGGCCGCCGACCTCTACCCGCTCAAGGACCGGCCGCGGATCCAGGCCCGGATGACCACGGTCTGGGCGTCCTCCGCCCTCCTGGGCCCGGCCCTCGGCGGACTGCTCGCCGCGTACGCGGGCTGGCGGTGGACCTTCCTCGTCAACGTGCCGCTCGCCGGGCTCGCCCTGTGGCTGACCGCCCGCCACCTCGTGGAGCCCGTACGGTCCCCCGGGCGGCGGGGCCCCGTCGACTGGGCCGGGGCGCTCGGCGTCTTCGCCTGCGGCGGGCTGCTGCTGTTCGCGCTGGTGCAGGGCGGGGTCGCCTGGCCCTGGCTGTCGGCGCCCTCGCTGTCGCTGCTGGGCGCGAGCGCGGTGCTGGCGGCCGTCGTGGTGCGGGTGGAACGACGCGCCGAGGAACCGATCCTGCCCGGGTGGGTGTGGCGCCGGCGCACGATCGCCGCCGTCAACCTGGCGCTGGGGGCGCTGGGGCTGCTGATGGTCGCCCCCATGGTGTTCATGCCGACCTACGCGCAGACCGTGCTCGGTCTCGGGCCCGTCGGGGCCGGCCTCGTGATGTCCCTGATGACCCTGAGCTGGCCCGTGTCGGCCGCCTTCTGCCAGCACGTCTACCGGCGGATCGGCTTCCGCGACACCGCCGCGCTGGGCGTGTCCATGGCCGCCGTGATCCTGTTCTCCTTCACCCTGCTCCCCCATCCCGCGCGGCCGTGGCAGCCCGCGCTGGTCATGCTGCTGCTGGGCGCCGCCCTCGGCCTGTTCCAGCTGCCGCTGATCGTCGGGGTGCAGTCCACGGTGGGCTGGGCGGAGCGGGGCACCACCACCGCCTCGGTGCTGTTCTGCCGGACCGTCGGGCAGAGCGTGGGGGCCGCGCTGCTGGGGGCGGTGGCCAACACGACCGTCGCCGCCCGGCTGGCCGACGCCCCGCTGCCCGGGCTCCCGTCGCGGCTGGAGGACGTCTCGCGGGCCCTGGCCGAGCCGGGCGCGCTCTCCCCCGCCGCCACCGAGCACCTGCGCGCCGCCGTCGCCGCGGCGGTGGACCACATCTTCCTCGGCGCGACGGCCGCCGCCGTGGCGGCCCTGCTGATCCTGCTGCTGGTGGCCCCGCGCAGGTTCCCGGTGCTTCCCGAGCAACAGTGAACCTTGTCATGCACCCGGCCAGTGGGTGACCCTCGTACGCATGGCATCCGCACTCCTCGCACTGGCGTTACTCGCGGCGCTGACCGTGCCCGTGGCCCTGCGCCTGTACCACCACCCGCAGTTCGCCACCGGCCGCGACGGCCGCCTCTCCACCTCCACCACCCTCGCGCTCGCCTGGACCGTGATCCTGGTCTGGCTGCTGCTCGCGATCCTCACCTACGGCCTGACGGCGGGCGGCGGGGTCGCGTACTTCCGGGGCGCCGACGGCCCCCTGTCCACCCTGACCACGGTCTACCTGCCGCTGCTGGGCGGCCCGTACGTCGCCATGATCGGGGCGAAGACCGTCGTGGGGATCCGGGTGGAGAGCGGCAGCATGGCCAAACCGGCCCCGAAGCCCACCGCCGGCGGCCGCCGCCCGCTGCGCGAGCTGATCGCGAACGACAGCGGCCGCACCGACCTCGTGGACCTCCAGTACGTGGTCCTGAGCGCCGTCACCATGCTCTACGTCGTCCTGTTCTTCCTCTCCGACGTGGGCGGCGGCCTCCCCCACCTGCCGTCCGAGATCTGGGCCCTGACGGGCGCGCCGGCCGGGGCGTACCTGGTCAACAAGATGGCCACCCGCGCGAACCCGGTGATCACCCACGTCTCGGTCGCCGAGGGACGGCTCACGGTCGAGGGCGGCGGCTTCACCGAGCCCCGCCTCACGGTGGACGACACCGCCCTGCCCGCCGAGGCCGACGCCCTGACGGGCGCCCTGACGGCCCCTCTGCCGGCCACGGCCCGGGCCCCGTTCACCGTGGTGGTCACCTCCCGAGGGCTGCGCAGCGACCCGTACCGCTACTCACCCTCCTGAGCCCCACCCTTGTGGCGGACGTAATAACGGGCCACCCGGGCACGATTGCCGCAGACCGAGGCGACACACCAGCGCCGACGGGGGTTCGCGGGAAGGAACAACAGCACGCACCCCTCCCCCTCGCACTCCCTGACCTGCCCGACCCGGGGGTCCGTCAGCAGCTCGGCCACCGCCTCCGCCAGCTCGCCCGCCAGCCGCCGCGCGGCATCGGCGCCCCGCCGGGACACCACCCCCGGGCCCCCCTGCTCCCCCCACACCACCTCCCGGCGGGCGGGGGCGGCGGCCAGGATCCCGTTGAGCGCGCGCAGCTCCCGCGCGGGCGGCCGCTCCCCGCGCCGCGCGGCGTCCAGCAGCGGCCCGGCGGCCTCCCGTACGGCGCGCACGGCGGCGAGCTCGGCCTCCCCCACCTCGCCGGCCGGCTCCAGCCGCCCGGCCTCCTCGGCCAGCCAGGCGGCCAGGGCTCCGGGGTCGTCGAGGAGATCGGCGGCGGCGGGCCGGGTGTTCAGCAGGTCCAGGGCGAGGGGCTCGCCGACCAGCGGGAAGGAAACCATGCCCCTAATGCTACCAATCCCTCTTGACCCATTAACGATCTCCCGTCAGACTAATGCCACACCACCACCTGGAGGCATGTGATGACCGTGATCGCGCACCGCACCGTCGACGTGGACGGCGTATCCGTCGCCTACCGCGAGAGCGGCCCCGCCGACGCCCCGGTCCTGCTGCTCCTGCACGGCTTCCCCACCGCCTCCCACCAGTTCACCCGCCTGATGGACGCGCTCGGCGACACCCCGTACCGGCTCATCGCCCCCGACTACCCCGGCTTCGGCCGCACCGAAGCCCCCGACGGCTTCACCTACACCTTCGACCGGCTCGCGGACATCGTGGAGGGCTTCACCGACGCCCTCCACCTGGACCGCTTCGCCCTGTACGTCTTCGACTTCGGCGCCCCCGTCGGACTGCGGCTCGCCACCCGCCGCCCGGAGCGGATCACCGGCCTGATCGTCCAGAACGGCAACGCCTACGACGAGGGCCTCTCGGACATGGCCCGGGAGTTCTCCGGGCTCTCCCGCGAGGTCCCCGGCAACGAGGAGCAGGTCCGGGGCCTCTTCACCCTGGAGGGCACCCGCTTCCAGTACGAGGCCGGGGTCGCGGACCCCTCCCTCGTCTCCCCCGACAGCTGGACCCTGGACGCCCACTACCTCGGCCTGCCGGGACGCGCCGACGCGCAGGCCGACCTGGCCTTCGACTACGCCTCGAACTTCGCGCACTACCCGGCCTGGCAGGCGTGGCTCCGCGAGGCGCGGCCGCCGGTGCTCGTCGTCTGGGGCGCGGGGGATCCCTTCTTCACCCCGGCGGGGGCCAAGGCGTACCTGCGGGACGTGCCGGACGCGGAGGTCCACGTCTTCGACGGCGCGGGCCACTTCGCCCTGGAAACCCACCTCTCCCGGATCACCCCCCTGATCGCAGCCTTCCTCCCCCACCTCCCGGCCTGACCCCTGGCCGGGGCGGTACCGATCCGCCCCGCTGCGCGGACCCGTAGCCCCACCCGGCAGATACCGGCCGTCCCGCTGCGCGGAGCCTTGGCCCTGGCCGGCCGGTACCGGATGTCCCGCTGCGCGGGGCTGGTCCCCTACCCACCCTTCCACCGTTCCCGCCTCAAACGCCGGCGCGGCTCAAAACCCCTGGGGCTCCGCCCCGGGCCCCCACGCCTCAAACGCCGGCGAGGCTGGATGTGCCGGCGGGGCTGGATTGGGCGTAGCCGTTCGCGTGCGGGTCCGCTCCCGGGGGCCAGCCCCCGGACCCCCGCTCCTCAAACGCCGGAGGGGCTGGATCGGGGCCGGCGTAGCTGGGAATGGGGGCTGGGCGGGATCAGGGATCTGGCTTGGGGCTGGACCGGATCGGAGACGTGAGGGGTCGGGGACGGGGTGGGGTGCCGTCCGGGATGTAAAACGTGATTTGTTGGCGCGCGGTACCCCGTCACTGGACGAAGCTGCGGAGGGGGCGCCATAAATCATGCCTATCCCGGACGGCACCCCACCCCGTCCCCGACCCCGCCCGCCCCCGCCCGGGCAACGGCCACCCCTCCCGGCCCTGCCCGGCCCGGTAACGGCACCCCGACCCGGCTGGCGCAACGGCTACTTTGGCCCCTGCCCGGACAGGGCAACGGCCACCCCCGGCACCGCCCGGCCCGGGCAACGGTTACCCCCGGCACCGCCCGGCCAGGGCAACGGCTACCCCCACCCCCGCCCGGCCAGGGCAGAGGTTCAGCCCTCCGCCGGAGCCCGGCCCGTCAGGGCTGCCAGGCTGGAGCGGACGTGGTTCATGTGGGCCCGCATCTCCTCCTGGGACTCCGCGTGCTCCCGCAGGATCCGGTCCGTCTCCCGCCCGACCCGCTCCTCCCGCACCCGCGCCTGCGCCAGCACCTCCGCCGCCCGCGCCTCCGCGTCCTCCTGCCCGTGCCGCGCCGACTCCTCCGCCTCCGCGAACCCCCGCCGCGCCTCCGCCAGCCGCGCGTCCGCGTACCGCTCCAGCTCCGCGTTCCGCGCCTCCAGCTCGGCCTCCCGCGCCGCCAGCTCCCGCTCGGCCGCGTCCCGCCGCTCCCCCTGCTCCTGCTCCCGCTCCGCGAGCAACGCCTCCGACCGGCGCCGCGTCTCCACGAGCCCCGCCTGCGCCTCCGCCCGCCACCCCGCGGCGTCGTCCCGCGCCTCCGCCCGCTCCGCGTCCGCCTCCCGCTGCGCCCTCAGCAGCCCCTGCCGCGCCCGCACTTCAGTCTGCTCGCGCACCGCCTCCGCGTCGTGCCGCGCCAGTTCCGCCACCCGCTCCGCGTGCGCCTCCGCCGCGCCCCGCGCCTCGGCGGCGTCGGCCCGCGCGTCGCTCCGCAGGACCTCCGCCTCCTCCTGCGCGAGCAGCAGGATCCGCCGGGCGCGCTCGCTCAGTTCGTCGTACGTCTGTGGGGCCAGCCCAGCCACGGCGCCCCGCAGCCGGTCCGCCTCCGCCTCCATCTGCTTGGCCAGGACGGTCAGCCGCGCCACCCGTTCCCAGGCCTCGTCCCGGCTGCCGGCCAGCCGGGTGAGGTACCGGTCGACGTCCTCCGTCCGGTAGCCACGACCACGCACGGTCGAGAACATGGGTGCACTCATCCTGGAAGCGCCTCTCTCGCGGGGATTGCTGTCAAGGATGCGTCATTTGAGGGCAGAAGCCGGAATGGCCGGGCCGGGACCCCGTTCGGGGGTCCCGGCCCGGCCATTCATCCGATCACCCGATCAGAGGAGTCCGTCCCACATCTGCTCCAGCAGGACCGACCACCAGTTCTCCGGAGAGGCCAGCGCCGCACTGTCGAGGCCCGCCAGATTCGCCTGGAAATCGACGGTCCACCGGCCCGCCTGCTCCGGCGTCAGATGCTGCCTCAGCCGCCACATGTGACCCAGCATCGCCAGCGAGCGCGCGAACTGCGGCAGGCTCGAGTTCACGAACTGCGGCGGCACGGGCGCCCCGCCGGGACCGCCCTCCACCGGCACCGCCACTATGTGCGCGGTTCCGTACTGAACGCACAGCGCCTTGCCGAAGTCGCTGCCGACCACCAGGTACGAACCCGCGTCGGACGCCGGCTGCACCTGCCGCTGCGCCGCCATCTCGGCCAGCGTCGGCACCGGCTGGCCGGGCACGGCCTGCGCCCAGAAGAACGGCCCGAAGTCGACCGGCAGACCCGCCCACATCAGGGTCTGCGCCACGATCTCCGGCACGCCCTGACGGGACACCGCCCGCTGGTCGAAACGGAACACGCCCTGCGGCCCGAACGCCCCCGCCAGTTCCTGCGCGATCGCGTCCATCGGGATCGCCGGCTGGAGCGGAACCTGCGGCAGCGGAGCCCGCACCGGAGCCGGACGCGCCGGACCGTCCGCCACCTGGTGCAGCTCACCCTGATGGGTGATCAGGTGGCGCATGCCCTGCTGACGGCCCGCGTGATCGGTCCCGTACGGAGCCACGCTCGTGATCCGCACCTGCGGCCAGGTCTCCCGGATCATCCGGGCGCAGTACCCGCCCGGCAGCTCACAGGACGCCAGCTCCGTGTGCAGCTCCAGCACCTGCTGCGGCGGCACGTTCATGGCGCGCAGCTCGTACAGGATCTGCCACTCGGGGTGCGGGGTACCGGGCGCCGAGCGGCGGATCAGCTGCTGCTCGGAACCGTCGGGCGCGCGGTAGCGCAGGACGGCCTGGTAGCCGGGACCGACGGTGGGCACCCCGGACGGAGCGGGACCGCGCGGCGGCGCGGGCGGCGGCACCACACCGGGACCGGCCAGCATCGTGGCGGCATGCTGCGCCGCACCACCAGGAGCCCCAGGCGCACCAGGCGCCCCAGGAGCACCAGGCGGGCCGGGCGGACCGGGCGGACCGGGCGGCTGCACCACAGCAGGACCCGCCAGCATCGTCGCGGCATGATCGAGCCCCCCACCAGGCGGCGGCGTGGGCGGACCAGGCGGACCAGGCGGCGCGGGCGGAGCACCGGGAGCCTGCACCACACCAGGACCGGCGAGCATCGTCGCGGCATGCTGCGCCCCACCACCAGGAGCGCCAGGCGCCCCGGGAGCCCCAGGCGGGCCGGGCGGACCGGGCGGACCAGGCGGCTGCACCACAGCAGGACCGGCCAGCATCGTCGCGGCATGATCGAGCCCCCCACCGGGCGGCGCGGGCGGCGCAGGCGGCTGCACCCCGCCCCCACCAGAAGCCCCCAACCCCCCAGGACCACCCGGCGCACCCGGCATCCCCGGCGCACCCGGACCCCCGGCAGCACCCGGCACACCAGGAGCACCCGGAGCACCCGGAGCACCCGGAGCACCCGGGACACCCGGGACACCCGGAGCGCCAGGCGCACCCGGGCCACCAGCCATCCCCGGACCTCCGGAACCCCCCGGCACACCCGGCGCCCCAGGCGCCCCCGGCATCCCCCGGCCCCCCGAACCCCCCGCCCGCGGCGCATAGGCCCGGCTGGTCGGCGCGTCAGCGATGTCGGCAGCCTCCGCCGACACCTCCGCCCCCATCCCCAGCCCCGGCACGATCGCGGTCTTCGGCAGCTGGCTGCCGCCCGCCATCAGCGTCGTCTTGGCCTCCGGCGCCACCGCGGGCGTCGCGGGCCGGTCCTCCAGGTCGGAGCCGGACAGCGGCGGCGCGAACACGGTCGCGGGCAGCGGTACGGAGCCCTCGTCGGCGCTGGAGTTCACATCGGTCCCGGCCCACGGCGTGGACCCGGCCGGGACCCCGTCGTTCGCGGTCGGCTCGTACGCAACCTCGCCCCCGCGCCGCAACGGCACGGGCCCCGGATCCACAGCCGACGGAGCGGGAGACGGAGCCGGGGACGGAGCGGCCGGCGACGACGACGGCCCGCCCGGAATCCCCGCCCGGTCCGCCGCCTCCTGCAGCCACTCCGGCGGGCTCAGCATGAACGAGGTCTGCTCCGAGTCGATCCGCGGCGGCGGCACCGAGGCCTCCGCGGCGGCGGCCGTCGCGGCGGCCCCGTACTCCTCCTCGTACCGCCGGATCACCTCACCCACCGGCAGCCCCGGCCACAGCGTCACCTCACCGCTGTCCCGCGCGATGACCAGCCGCTGCCGGCCACCGCCGGACACCGGCCCGGCCGCCCGGTCCTCGGCCCACACCACGAAGCCCAGCCCGAACTCCCGCACCCGCACCTCGCGGTGCTGGTACCCGGGCACGTCCCCGTTGATCCATTCCTCGGCGCGTTCCTGCGCCTGCGCGAAAGTCACCACCGCGCGATCACCCCTCACCCGAACCGGAAAGCACGACCGGAACCGAACGCGCGAATCCGCCGTCCACCATCAGACCGGCCACCGTCTCCAGCTCCGGCGGGTTCCCCGCCAACCGCTCCAGGAAGGCATCGAAATCGGCACCGCACGGCAGCAACAGCCGCTCCACCCGCTCCTGCACCGTCCAGCCGTCCCGGTCCCGCGCGTCGTCGTACGGGGAGAACCAGACCGAACCGACGCCCTCGCCCTTCACCTTCACCGCGAGCAGCCCGCCCTGCGCGAAGGCCACGCACAGGTAGTCCTTCGTCAGGTGGTCCCGCAGGCACTTGTTGACGTAGACGAGGTCGTTGACCGCCGCCTCCTCGCGCACCGTGAAGAACGGCTGGTCGACGAGCAGGCCCAGCTCGACGAAGAGCCCCGCGCCCACCGGCGCGCAACCGCCCGCCGCCTTCAGGAACGCCCGGTACGCCTCCGGCAGCCGGTACCCGAGGTCCTCCTCGACGCCCTGCACCTGCTGCTCCGTCACCGACACCACCGACTTCGGCAGCCCCATGTGCACCGGGCGCACCTCCTGGAGGGCCCGCGTACCACGCTTGTCGTGGTCCACCGGAGCCGTCGCCAGACCCGCGTGATGCCGCAGCAGCGCCTTCACCTCGACCGGCACCAGCTCCATCCGGCGCGAGCCGGCCACGTGGTGCCAGGTCCAGCCGTGCGGGGTCGCCACCGCTCCGACCGTGTCCCACAGCTCGTGGCGCGCGGCCCGCATCGCGGCGTTCGCGGACACGCAGTCCGTCAGCCGCAGCTCGTCCACGCCGAAGCCCTCCGGGGGCTCCGCGATCTCCACGGCCGCGCGCGCGTACCGCGAGAAGTCGGGATGGCCGTTCCCGTCGATCCGCACTCCGTGGGGATGCCGAGCAGCCCGGACCGGGTCCGGGAAATGCACGACCTGCCCCGAGTAAGCGGCGTTGGGTGGCGCGGCCTGCTGCCCGAGCCGACCTGTCGTCATGGCGGTAGCCCCCTGCTGGATCTGGCTGGTTCACCACAGCCTATGTGCTCCGGCAAGACCCTCACCCGCCCGCCGGCCGGCCACGGACCGGCGGGACGGGAACATCCGAATTGATACGAATATTCGACCCCGCTTCCACACCACAGGGGACATTTGACAGGCTGTCCCCGCAGCACGGGGGCGTGCGCGACAGTGGGCGACACCGCCGCCACGGGAGGGAAGGAGCGACCATGCACACGGCGACTACGCACAACCTGGCACCTCGCACGGACCGCACGGACCACGCGCAGGACACGGAAGCCGGCGCCACCGGCGACCCCCGCCTGCGCTGGAGCAGCACCGGCGGCCCGCACACCCCACCCGTGCTCCGCTTCCGCCGCGACGGCATCCTGCCCACCGTCGCCGCCGCCCTCTCCGTACGCGGCGAGACCCTCACCGGCACCGCCGGCAAGGCCGACCAGCCGCCGACCCTGCACCCACTCGTCCAGGACTTCCTCGACACCCTCACCAGCGGCCAGCGCGAACGCTTCACCGGACGGTGTCCCGAAGCGATCCTGCTCTCCCGCCACCTCGCCGCCGTCGAGGGCGCCCGCAGCCGACGCGCCTCCCGCAAGCCCCTCACCGCCAGCGAGGCCCGCCGCTCCCTGAAGCACGCCCGCATCACCGCCCGCCGCATCCGCGAGGACGGCGACCCGCTCCACGGCACCTACGCACCGCCCTGCCGCTCCTGCGACGCGCTCCTCAACCACTTCGGCGTACGCCCCGTCGACCTCACCCACCCCGAGTAGCCACCATGACCGCCTCCTCAGCCTCCTACGACCGCTCCTCGGCGACCCGCTTCCCCGGGCCCGTGGACTCCGCGCTGCGCACCGCCGGCTGGGAGCCCGGCCGCTGGGACATCAAGCAGGCCGAGTACTGGGCCGACGCGCTGCGCGACCACACCACCCCCGCCGGACACCGGCACGCCGTCTTCCCGGCGGCCGTCGAGGCCTGGGCCGAGTTCGGCGGGCTCACCGTCACCGCCCCCGGCCCGGGCCGCCAGATAGCCCCCGCCACCATCCGCCTGGACCCGCTGTCCGGCCTGCACCTGGCCCGCACCTTCGCCGACCTCGGCCGCGCCCTGTCCACGGAGCTCTGCCCCCTGGGCACGGACTCCGACGCGGGCTCCCACCTGGCCATCGACCGCGAAGGCCGGGTCTACGGCATCGACCACACCGGCGACTGGTACCTCGGCGCGAGCCTCGACGAAGCCCTCGTCCGCCTCCTCACGGGCCTCCAGCCGGCCCGCCTCGCCACGGAGCCCACCGCCTAACGGGACGGCAGCACCGCCGACACCTTGAACCCACCCTCGTCCGTCGGCCCCGACACGAACACCCCGCCGAGCCCGAGCACCCGCTCCCGCATCCCGACGAGCCCGTTGCCCCCGCTCGGCAGCCCGGGCCGGTCGACGTCCGCCCCGCAGGGACCGTTCTGCACCTGCATGGCCACCTCCCCGTCCCGGTGCGCCAGCCGTACGACGACCCGCGCGCCGGGAGCGTGCTTGTGACAGTTGGTGAGCGCCTCCTGCACCACCCGGTACGCCGTCTGCTCCACGTCGGGGGCGTACGCGCCCCCCTCCCCCTGCACCACCATCTCCACGGACATCCCGGCCGCCCGGGACTGCCCCACCAGCGCCTCCAGCTCATCGAGACAGGGCCCCTCCTCCAGGGCCCCGGCCCCCGCCGGCGCCACCGGCACGGCCACCGCCGCCGGCTTCGGGGAACCGGCCCGCAACACCCCGAGCATCTCCCGCAGCTCCGTCAGCGCCTGCCGACCCATGTCCCCGACCAGCGCCGCGTTCCTCGCCGCCTTCGCGGGATCCTTCACCGCCACCGCCTCCAGGGCCGCCGCGTGCACCACCATCAGCGACACCCGGTGCGCCACGACGTCGTGCATCTCGCGCGCGATCCGCGTCCGCTCCTCCGTACGGGCCCACTCGGCCCGCTCCTCGGCCCGGTCCGCGAGCAGCGACAGCTCCCGCTCCAGCGAGTCCGCCCGCTCCTGGAGGCTCTCCATCAGCCGCCGCCGCGCCCCCACGTACAGGCCGAGCAGGACGGGCGGCACGGTCAGCGCCACCGCCATGAAGACGGACAGCACCACCACGAGCGCGCCGTCGGCCTCGACGTCGCCCCGGGTGCGCAGGTACGTCACGACGAAGGTCCCGGCGAGGGACATCGAGCCCAGCGTCACGGTCACCCGGCGCGGCACCTCGCAGGAAGCGAGGGTGTACAGCCCGATCACCCCGAGCAGGAAGCCCATCATGGCCGGGGTGACGGCGATCCCGACGAGCACGACCGCGACGGGCGAGCGCCGCCGCAGCACGAGCACGGACCCCACCACGACCCCGAACAGCACTCCGAGCCCGGCCGGGATCCCGGCCTCCCGGGCGAAGGGCACCCCTTCCAGCCCGCACTCGGCGGCGGACACCACGCCGAGCCCCACGTCCAGGACGGCCCCCCGCCGCCGCTCCCACCACCAGGGCCCGTCCCGCCCCACCCCGCCGCGCTCTTCCCCCGTACTGGTCATGCCGCCCAGCGTACGGGCGGGTCCCGTCCGGTCCCCGGGAATACCCGGCCGCGAGTACCGTCGCGAGGAGGGCAGGTGGTACGGCATAGTTAGGGATGGCCTGCTTGATCGACCAGCCAGAATGTCCGATCAGGCGGGAATTGCCATCCCCTGTGGTGTAATTGGCAGCACTGAGGCTTTTGGTGCCTTATGTTCGGGTTCGAGTCCTGACAGGGGAGCTCACCACATCCGGGTCCTGACCTTCACGGTCGGGACCCGCGTTCGTTGGGGGGTACCGGCCCCCCGCTATCCTTCACGGGTCCACCCCCGAAGCCGAAGGGCACACCCGTGAGCGCAACCCGCCCGGCAGCCGTCGTCGTACTCGCAGCGGGTGAAGGCACCCGCATGAAGTCGGCCACTCCCAAGGTTCTGCACGAGATCTGCGGGCGTTCGCTCGTCGGTCACGTGGTCGCGGCCTCCCGTGAGCTGGACCCGGCCGACCTCGTGGTCGTCGTGGGCCACGCCCGCGAGCTGGTGACCGCGCACCTCGCCGGGATCGACGCCGGCGTCCGCACCGCCGTCCAGTACGAGCAGAACGGCACCGGGCACGCCGTCCGCATGGCCCTCGAGGAGCTCGGCGGGCAGATCTCCGGCACCGTGGTCGTCGTCTGCGGCGACACCCCGCTGCTGACGGGCGAGACCCTCGCGCAGCTCACCGCGACGCACGAGGCCGACGGCAACGCCGTCACCGTGCTGACCGCCGAGGTCCCGGACTCGACCGGCTACGGCCGCATCGTCCGCGACGCGGCCACCGGCGCCGTGACCGCGATCGTCGAACACAAGGACGCCACCGACGCCCAGCGCGCCATCCGGGAGATCAACTCCGGTGTCTTCGCCTTCGACGGGGCCCTGCTGAGCGACGCGCTCGGCAAGGTGCGTACGGACAACAGCCAGGGCGAGGAGTACCTCACGGACGTGCTCGGCATCCTGCGCGAGGCGGGCCACCGCGTCGGCGCGGCCGTCGGCGCGGACCACCGCCAGATCCTCGGCATCAACAACCGCGTGCAGCTCGCGGAGGCCCGCGCCCTGCTGAACGCGCGCCTGCTGGAGCGGGCGATGCTCGCGGGCGTGACGGTCGTGGACCCGGCCGGCACCTTCGTGGACGTGACGGTGACCTTCGGCCAGGACGCCGTGGTGCACCCGGGCACGCAGCTGCTCGGCGCCACCCACATCGGCGAGGGCGCCGAGGTCGGCCCGAACACCCGCCTCAAGGACACCCGGGTGGGCGCACGGGCCCGCGTGGACAACACGGTCGCCGACAGCGCCGTGATCGGCGAGCAGGCGTCGGTGGGTCCCTTCGCGTACCTGCGTCCGGGCACGAACCTGGGCCTGAAGGCCAAGGCCGGCACGTACGTGGAGATGAAGAACGCGACGATCGGCGAGGGCACCAAGGTCCCCCACCTGTCGTACGTGGGCGACGCGACGATCGGCGAGTACACGAACATCGGCGCGGCCAGCGTGTTCGTGAACTACGACGGCGAGCACAAGCACCACACCACGGTCGGCTCACACTGCAAGACGGGCTCCGACAACATGTTTGTGGCGCCCGTCACCATCGGGGACGGCGCCTACACGGCCGCCGGCTCCGTGATCACCAAGGACGTGCCGCCCGGCGCCCTGGCCGTGGCCCGTGGCCAGCAGCGGAATATCGAGGGCTGGGTGGCCCGCAAGCGCCCCGGCAGCGCGGCCGCGAACGCCGCCCAGTCGTCGGCGGAAGAGGACTCCGGCCGCCGTTGAGGTGAACTGACCGGAAACAGGTACGCCCGGGACGGCGTACCGTGATAGGTGCACGCAATTCGGCTGGCTCACCGTGTGCGGGACGGACGCACACGGGGGCGAGCAGCTTTCCACACGTCTGAGGAGACAGTGCTGTGACCGGGATCAAGACGACCGGCGAGAAGAAGCTGATGCTCTTCTCCGGCCGCGCCCACCCCGAGCTGGCCGAGGAGGTCGCGCACCAGCTCGGTGTCGGCCTCGTGCCGACCAAGGCTTTCGACTTCGCGAACGGCGAGATCTACGTCCGTTTCCAGGAGTCGGCTCGTGGCGCGGACTGCTTCCTGATCCAGAGCCACACGGCTCCGATCAACAAGTGGATCATGGAGCAGCTGATCATGATCGACGCGCTGAAGCGCGCGTCGGCACGCTCCATCACCGTGATCGTCCCGTCCTACGGGTACGCCCGTCAGGACAAGAAGCACAAGGGCCGCGAGCCGATCTCGGCCCGTCTGGTCGCGGACCTGCTGAAGACCGCGGGTGCGGACCGCATCCTCACGGTCGACCTGCACACCGACCAGATCCAGGGCTTCTTCGACGGCCCCGTGGACCACCTCTCGGCCCTGCCGGTCCTCGCGGACTACGTCGGCGCCAAGGTGGACCGCAGCAAGCTGACGATCGTCTCCCCGGACGCCGGCCGCGTGCGCGTGGCCGACCGCTGGTGCGACCGTCTGGACGCGCCGCTGGCCATCGTGCACAAGCGCCGTGACAAGGACGTCGCCAACCAGGTGACCGTCCACGAGGTCGTCGGCGAGGTCAAGGGCCGCGTCTGCGTCCTGGTCGACGACATGATCGACACCGGCGGCACCATCTGCGCCGCGGCCGACGCGCTGTTCGCGCACGGTGCCGAGGACGTCATCGTGACGGCCACGCACGGCATCCTGTCGGGCCCGGCCGCCGACCGCCTGAAGAACTCGAAGGTCAGCGAGTTCATCTTCACGAACACCCTCCCGGACCCCTCCGACCTGGAGCTCGACAAGATCACGGTCCTGTCGATCGCCCCGATGGTGGCGCGCGCGGTGCGTGAGGTCTTCGAGGACGGCTCGGTGACCAGCCTGTTCGAGGAGCAGCAGTAAGGGCCCTGGTGGTCCCGCTGTAGATCTTTTTGGTTCGGCCTCCCCCGCCGGGTACACTCCATGAGTTGCTCGGCGAGGGAGGCCGTACCTGTTTTCCGGTACGGATGCTCCGTTATCGACGCGCTCTTCGTAGCAGGCCGTTCCGGCCGGGTGACTGTCGTCCATTTCCGTCACCCCACGAGGAGTGAGCATGTCCGAGATCAAGCTTGCCGCCCAGACCCGCACGGACTTCGGCAAGGGCTCCGCCCGTCAGGCCCGTCGTGACGCCCTGACCCCCGCGGTCATCTACGGCCACGGCACGGACCCGAAGCACGTCAACGTCGACGCCCACGCCCTGCAGCTGGCGCTCCGCACCCCGAACGTCCTGATCTCCCTGGACATCAAGGACGGCGGCACCGAGCTGGTCATCCCGAAGGCCGTGCAGAAGCACCCGCTGAAGCGCACGATCTCCCACGTCGACTTCCTGATCGTCAAGAAGGGCGAGAAGGTCACCGTCGACGTCGCGATCGTCACCGAGGGCGACCTGGCCGCCGGCGGCAACATGCTGGAGACCCTCCAGAACACCATCTCCGTCGAGGCCGAGGCCACCCACATCCCGACCGAGGTCACCGTCTCCATCGCGGGCCTCGAGGCCGGCGCCACCATCCACGCCAAGGACCTGGTCCTGCCGGCCGGCACCACGCTGGCCGTCGACGGTGACATCGCCGTCCTGCAGGTCATCGGCGCGCAGGCCGAGGAGCCGGCCGCCGAGGGCACCGAGGCCTGAGCCTCACCCCTCACCTTCAGCACTTGCTGAACGACCGCCGTCCGGCTCCACTGGAGCGGGACGGCGGTCGTCTTCGTATAAGGAGCTTTTGATGTCGGACGACGCGGCGCCCTGGCTGATCGTGGGCCTGGGGAACCCGGGAGCGGAGTACGCGGGCAACCGCCACAACATCGGCTTCATGGTGGCCGACCTGCTGGCCGAGCGGATCGGCGGCAAGTTCAAGGCGCACAAGGCGCGGGCGCAGGTGCTGGAGGGCCGCATGGGCCCGCCGGGGCCGGCGAACCGGCGGGTGGTGCTGGCGAAGCCGATGTCGTTCATGAACCTGTCGGGCGGGCCGGTGACGGCGCTGCGCGACTTCTACAAGGTTCCGCTGGAGCGGATCGTCGCGGTCCACGACGAGCTGGACATCGACTACCCGACGCTGCGGCTGAAGCTGGGCGGCGGGGACAACGGGCACAACGGCCTGAAGTCGATGACCAAGGCGATGGGCCCCGACTACCACCGGGTGCGGTGCGGGATCGGCCGTCCGCCGGGCCGGATGCAGGTCGCGGACTTCGTCCTGAAGGACTTCTCCTCCACGGAGCGCAAGGAGCTGGACTGGTTCGTGGACCGGTCGGCGGACGCGGTGGAGTGTCTGGTCCAGGAGGGCCTGGAGCGCGCCCAGTCCACGTACAACTCCTGATCGACGGCGAAGCCCCCCGCACCGGCCGGTGCGGGGGGCTTCGTCGCGTACGGGGTACGGGGCCGGTCAGCCGGTGTTGCGCAGGCCGGCGGCGACGCCGTTGACGGTGAGCAGCAGGGCGCGGGCCAGGAGCGGGTCCGCGGCCTCGCCGCGGGCGGCGGCGGCGCGCTGGCGGGCCAGCAGGGAGACCTGGAGGTAGGAGATCGGGTCCAGGTAGGCGTCGCGGACGGCGAAGGTCTGCTGGAGGATCGGCTGCGAGTCCAGGAGGCGCTTGCCGCCGGTGATCCGCAGGACCTCGCGGACGGTGAGCTCGTGTTCGGCCTCGATGCGGGCGAAGACGTGCTTGAGGTTCTCGGGGACGAGGGTGTCGACGTAGTGGCGGGCGATCCGCAGGTCCGTCTTGGCGAGGGTCATCTCGACGTTGGACAGGAAGTTGCGGAAGAAGTGCCAGCGCTCGCCCATCTCGGTGAGGGCGGCGTCCTGGCCGGCCTCGCGCAGGGCCTTGAGGCCGGAGCCGACGCCGTACCAGCCGGGGACGATCTGCCGGGACTGGGTCCAGCCGAACACCCACGGGATGGCGCGCAGGCCGTCGAGGCCGGCGCCGGAGTCGGGGCGGCGGGAGGGCCGGGAGCCCAGGTGCAGGTCGGCGAGCTGGTCGACGGGGGTCGCGGCGAAGAAGTACGAGGGCAGGTCCGGGTCCTCGACGAGTTCCCGGTAGGCGCCGTGCGCGGCGTCGGAGACGATGTCCATGGCCGCGTCCCAGCGGGCGAGGGACTCGTCGGACTGGCGGGGGGCGGTGTGCAGGGCGGAGGCCTGGAGGGTGGCCGCTACGGTCAGCTCCAGGTTCTCGCGGGCCAGCGAGGGGACGAGGTACTTGTCGGAGATGACCTCGCCCTGTTCGGTGACCTTGATCTCGCCTTCCAGGGTGCCCCAGGGCTGGGCGAGGATCGCGTCGTGCGAGGGGCCGCCGCCGCGGCCGACGGTGCCGCCGCGGCCGTGGAAGAGGCGCAGGCGCACCCCGTAGCGGTGGGCGACGTCGCGCAGTCGGCGCTGGGCGCGGTGGATCTCCCACTGGGAGGTGGTGATGCCGCCGAACTTGCTGGAGTCGGAGTAGCCGAGCATGACCTCCTGGACGTCGCCGCGCAGGGAGACGAGGCGCCGGTAGGAGGGGTCGGCGAGCATTTCGTCGAGGATGACGTCGGCGGCGCGCAGCTCGTCGGTGGTCTCCAGGAGCGGGACGATGCCGATCTTGGCCCAGCCGGCGTGGAGGTCGACGAGGCCGGCCTCGCGGGCGAGGACGGCGGCGGCGAAGACGTCGTCGGCGCCCTGGCACATCGAGATGATGTAGGACTCGATGACCTCGGGGCCGAACTTCTCGAAGGCGTCCTTGATGGCGCCGAAGACGCCGAGGGTCTTCTGGCCGGCGGCGTCGAGGGGGGCCGGGGTGGGGGCGAGGGGGCGGCGCGAGCGGAGCTCCTTGGCGAGGAGCTTGCCGCGGTAGTCGCGCGGCATGTCGGCGTAGCGCCAGGATTCCTCGCCGAGCCGGTCGAAGAGCTGGCCCAGCGCGTGGTGGTGGGCGTCGGCGTGTTCGCGTACGTCCATGGTGGCGAGCTGGAGGCCGAAGGCGGCGAGGGTGCGGATGGTGCGGTCCATGCGGCCGTCGGCGAAGAGGGCGCCGCGGTGCTCGCGCAGGGAGGTCTGGATGAGGGTGAGGTCGGTGAGCAGCTCGGCGGTGCCGAGGTAGTCGCGGCCTTCCTCGTGGGGGATGCCCTTGGCGAGGCGCTCGCGGGTGTTGAGGAGCTTCTGCCGGATGCAGGTGGCCTTGAGGCGGTAGGGCTCCTCGGCGTTCAGCCGCTTGTAGCGGGGGCTGATCTCGGGGAGGCGTTCCAGGTCGGCCTGGAGGGAGGTGAGGAGTTCCTCGGTGGCGCCGGTGTAGCGGATGGAGTTGGACAGCAGCCCGCGCAGGAAGTCGATCAGTTCGAGGGCGTCGGTGATGCCGTGCTCGTGCTGGAGGATCAGCACGTCGCGGGTGACCTCGGGGGTGACGTTGGGGTTGCCGTCGCGGTCGCCGCCGATCCAGGTGCCGAAGGTGAGCGGGCGGGTGCCGGCGGGGATCTCGACGCCGACGCGCTGGAGCTCGGCGGCGAGGTCCTCCAGGACGTCGCCGACGGCGCCGGCGTGCAGCTCGTCGAGGTAGTAGATGGCGTTGCGGGCCTCGTCGGCGGGCTCGGGGCGGACCACGCGCAGCTCGTCGGTCTGCCAGACGAGGTCGATGTTCTCGGCGAGGCGCAGGTCGTGGCGGCGGCGTTCGCCGGCCCCGGAGACGGGCTCCTCCAGGAGGGCGGCGATGCGGCGCAGCTTGTTCAGGACGCTGCGGCGGGCGGCCTCGGTGGGGTGCGCGGTGAAGACGGGGCGGACGTTGAGGTTCTTGACCGTCTCGCGCAGGTGCTCGGGGTCGGCGTCCTTGAGCATGTCGGCGGTGCGGGCGAGGAGCCCGCCCTCGGCGGCGCGGTGGGCGCGCAGTTCCTTGCCGCGGTGCACCTGCTCGGTGACGTTGGCGAGGTGGAAGTAGGTGGAGAAGGCACGCACCAGCTTGGCGGCGGTCTCCAGGTCGGTGTCGCCGAGCAGCGCCGCGGCGGCTTCGCCGTCGGTGCGGGTCAGGGCACGCACTTGTTCGACGAGGTCGAGGAGGTCCTGTCCCTCCTGGCGTACGAGGGTCTCCCCGAGGAGGTCGCCGAGGCGGCGGATGTCCGCGCGCAGTTCCGCGTTCGCGGCGTCGGCGGAGGCCGTCGCGGCGTTGGCGGCGGTGGTGGCGGGGGCCTGGTCAGCACTGCTCACAGGTGCGGCTCCTTGCAGTGTTCGAGCGCTACTGGGCGGTGGGCTCCCGGCTACGCGCGGCGGTGCCGCTCCTGTGTGCGCAGCCCGGGCTGCCCGTGCGGACCGCGCTGTCCGACGACACCAGGATAGGTGTCGTGTGCCAGTGCCCTGGCAGAGCGCCCCCTCGTGGGCCCGGCGCGGGTGGCGCGGCGGGGGTGCGGGCGTGCTCCTCTTGCCGCGTGCGGCAGCTTTGCCATACTTACGATGCCGTAGGTTACGGATCCGTAGGGTCCGTGTGCCTGGGCACCTGCCGGCTTCTCACCCCCAGGGGAATCCCCATGACCATCAGTCCCGATCTGATCGAGGACGCTTCGGCGCCCTCTTCCGGTGATTCAGCGTCCGAGCCGTCCGCGACGCGCGGCGGCGAGCAGAAGCGGTCCGTCGAGCAGATCGCGCTGCTGCTCTTCATCACCGCGCCGTTCCTGGCCTTGCTGGCGGCGATCCCGCTGGCCTGGGGCTGGGGGGTGAGCTGGCTCGATGTGGGCCTGATGGTGTTCATGTACTTCCTGGCCTGCCACGGCATCACCATCGGCTTCCACCGTTACTTCACGCACGGTTCGTTCAAGGCGAAGCGGCCGCTGCGGATCGCGCTGGCGATCATGGGGTCGATGGCGGTGGAGGGTCCCCTGGTGCGCTGGGTGGCGGACCACCGCAAGCACCACAAGTACTCGGACCACGAGGGCGACCCGCATTCGCCGTGGCGGTTCGGCGAGACGGTGCCGGCGCTGATGAAGGGCCTGTGGTGGGCGCACATCGGCTGGCTCTTCGACGAGGAGCAGACCGATCAGCAGAAGTACGCGCCGGACCTGATCAAGGACCCGGCGATCCGCCGGATCTCGCGTGACTTCGTGTTCTGGACGATGTTCTCGCTGGCGATCCCGCCGCTGGTCGGCGGTCTGGTGACGATGTCGTGGTGGGGGGCGTTCACGGCCTTCTTCTGGGGCTCGCTGGTGCGGGTGGCGCTGCTGCACCACGTGACGTGGTCGATCAACTCGATCTGTCACGCGGTGGGCAAGCGTCCGTTCAAGTCCCGGGACCGCAGTGGCAACGTGTGGTGGCTGGCGGTGCTGTCGTGCGGGGAGTCCTGGCACAACCTGCACCACGCGGACCCGACGTCGGCGCGGCACGGTGTGCTGCGCGGCCAGGTCGATTCGAGTGCGCGGCTGATCCGCTGGTTCGAGCGGCTGGGGTGGGCCTCGGACGTGCGGTGGCCGTCGCAGGAGCGCATCGACGCCCGGCGCAAGGAAAAGACCTCGAACGCGGCATGATGGGGGACGTGGGAAACGACGGCAGCAGTTCCAGCAGCGACAAGCCCAGGCGAGGTCGCCGGGTCCGGATGACGGGCGCCGAGCGGCGTCAGCAACTGCTGGACATCGGCCGCGCCCTGTTCGCCGAGAAGGGCTTCGAGGGCACGTCGGTGGAGGAGATCGCGGCGAAGGCCGGGGTGTCCAAGCCGGTGGTGTACGAGCACTTCGGGGGCAAGGAGGGCCTGTACGCGGTCGTCGTGGACCGGGAGATGCGCCAGCTGCTGGACGGGGTGACCGGTGCGTTGACGGCGGGGCATCCGCGGGAGCTGCTGGAGCAGGCGGCGTTCGCGCTGCTGGACTACATCGAGAACTACACGGACGGTTTCCGGATCCTGGTCCGGGATTCTCCGGTGGCGCAGTCGACGGGTACGTTCGCCTCGCTGATCAGTGACATCGCCACGCAGGTGGAGGACATCCTCGGCCTGGAGTTCAAGGCCCGGGGCTTCGACCCGAAGCTGGCGCCGCTGTACGCGCAGGCGCTGGTCGGGATGGTGGCGCTGACGGGTCAGTGGTGGCTGGAGACGCGGCAGCCGAAGAAGGCCGAGGTGGCCGCGCACCTGGTGAACCTGTCCTGGCACGGGCTGGAGAACCTGGAAGCCAAGCCCAGGCTGGTGGGCCACCGCAAGAACTGAGCGGGCCGCCGCCCCCTTGCCCGGGCGGGTCCGCACGCGACGGCGCCCCGTCACCGGTGATCCGGTGGCGGGGCGCCGTCGCGTCGTGCCGTGGTGCCGCGGGTTGCCGCGTCAGGCCTGGGGGTCGTGGGGTTCGAGGAACTCCAGCCGGTTGCCGACGGGGTCCTGGGAGTAGAAGCGGCGGTGGCCCGGGAGGTTGTCGTCCCAGACGACCTCGGCGCCCCGTTCCCGGAGTCTGCTCGCGTACGCCTCGATGCCGGTCACCCGCAGGCCGGGGTGTGCCTTGCGGGCCGGCCGGAAGTCCTCTTCCACCCCCAGGTGCAGCTGCACGGGTCCGGCGGCGAACCAGCAGCCGCCGCGGGCGGCGAGGACGGGGGGTTTGGAGAGCTCCGTCATGCCCAGGACGTCCCTGTAGTAGGCGCGCAGCTCGTCCTCCGAGCCGGGGGGCGCGGCGAGTTGCACGTGGTCGACGGCGGTCAGCAAGGTCAGGCCTCCTTGCGGGCGACGGTGAAGATGCGGCGGAAGGGGAAGACGGTGCCGCGCGGGCCGGGCGGGTAGGCCGTGCGCAGCTGTTCGCGGTATTCGGCAAGGAAGGCCTCGACGGCTTCGCGGTCCTCGCCGAGGGCGGTGAGGACGGGGCGCAGGGCGGTGCCCTTGACCCAGTCGAGGACGGGGTCGGTTCCTTCGAGCAGCTGGTGGTAGGTGGTTTCCCAGACGTCGACGGCGCAGCCGAGCTCGGTGAACCGGGCGAGGTATTCGGCGGGTTCGAGGAGGTGGATGTAGCGGGCGCCGTGGCCGGCGAGCCGGGACCGCCACCTGGGGGTGTCGCAGAGTTCGGCGAGGAGCCGGTGGCTGGGGGCGCCGAAGTTGCCGGGGATCTGGAAGGCGAAGGTGCCGCCGGGGCGCAGTCCGTTGATCCAGGCGGCGAAGGAGCCGGGGTGGCTGGGGACCCACTGGAGGGCGGCGTTGGAGACGATCAGGTCGTAGGTCTCCTCGGGGAGCCAGCTCCCCAGGTCGCCGTGGCGGAAGTCGAGGCTGCCGCCGCCGGGGGTGGGTCCGGCGTACTCGGCGGTGGCGCGGTGGAGCATCTCGGGGGAGAGGTCGAAGCCGGTGATGCGGGCGCCGGGCCAGCGGTCGGCGAGGAGCGCGGTGACGTTGCCGGGGCCGCAGCCGAGATCGGCGATGCGGGCGGGGGTGGTGGGGAGTTCGGGTATGCGGGTCAGCAGGTCGAGGAAGGGCCGGGTCCGGTGGCCGGCGTGCCGGAGGTACTGCTGGGGGTCCCAGGTGGGCGCGGAGGGGGTGGTGCCGTCCATTGCGGTGGGGCGCACGGCCGGTGCGGTATCGGAATGCATGTTCGAGCCTCCCTACTGGCGGGGCGGTCGGAAGCGGAAGCCGTTCCGGCCCCCTCCATGCCCCATGGTGGCCAAAATATATCTCGATGTCAAGATTCTTGATTTGAAGAGACTTCATGTCGACAGACCCCTTACACTGATCGGCATGGAGGACGAGGTCGACCGACTGGTCGCGGCATGGCGGCGAGAGCGCCCTGACCTCGACGTGGAACCACTCGAGGTGCTCAGCCGGGTCAGCCGGCTCGCGCGCCACCTCGACCGCGCCCGCAGGCTGGCCTTCTCCGAGCACGGCCTGGAGCCGTGGGAGTTCGACGTCCTGACCTCGCTGCGGCGCGCGGGAGCGCCCTACCAGCTCTCCCCCGGCCAGCTGCTGACGCAGACGCTCGTCACCTCCGGCACCATGACCAACCGCATCGACCGGCTCGCCAAGAAGGGCCTCGTCGAGCGGCTGCCCGACCCCAGCGACCGCCGGGGCGTCCTGGTGCGGCTCACGCCCGAGGGGCGCGACCGCGCAGACCAGTCGCTCGCCGGGCTGCTGGCCCAGGAACGGGCGATCCTGGCCCAGCTCTCCACGGCCCAGCGCGGCGATCTCGCCGGGCTGCTACGCCAGTTGACCGCTCCGTTCGACAACATCCCCGGCTAGCTCCGCCGGCCGCACCCCGGCCCGGCGGGCCAGTGCGACGGCGGCCAGGGTGGAGTGCACGCCGAGCTTGCCCAGCACGTTCTGCATGTGGGTGCGGACCGTGTGCGGGGACAGGAACAGCCGCGCGGCCACGTCCTTGCGGCCCAGCCCGGCCACCATGCAGCGCAGCACCTCGTGTTCGCGCGGGGTGAGGGACTCCACGAGCCGTTCGCTGTCGCTGCGGTGCTTGCGCGCGGCCGTCAGCTCCCGCAGCACCCCGGTGAGCAGCGCGGGCGGCAGGTGGGTCTCCTCGCGCAGCACCCCCCGGACCACGGCGAGCAGCCGCGACAGCGAGCAGTCCTTGGCCACCCACCCGGAGGCTCCCGCCTGGAGGGCGAGCGCGGCCCGGCGCGGGTCGTCCCGCTCGGCGAGGACCACCGTACGGACCGTCGGGTGGGCCAGGCGTACGCCTGCGACCAGGGCGATCCCGTCCGACGGGGGCGGCGGCGGGCCGGAGCCCGACTCCCGCTGGGCGGGTACGGCCCCGGTCGCGGGCACGGCGGCGCCGAGGTCGGCGTCGACGAGCAGCACGTCGAAGCGGCGGCCTTCCGCCGCCGCGCGGTCGAGGCAGCGCGAGGCGGCGGGGCCGCTGCCCGCCGCGGACACGTCCACGTCGGGCTCGGCCGCGAGTGCGGCCGCCAGAGATTCGGCGAAGATGCGGTGGTCGTCGACCACCAGGACCCGGATACGAACCACAAAACCCCCAAGGGTCGGGGAACGGACGACTGCGGGTACGGCGCCCGGACCAGGTGGTCACAGCCGCCGCGGCCGCCGCCGCGACATCTGTGCACTACCCCGGACCGGACGCCGTACCCGGCGCGTCTCGACCCCTGAATCAACACCGGCCCCCACCGGTGTCACGCATCAGCGTAGGGCCGGCGGCGTCCCGCGGTTGGCCGAATAGCAGAAGTTTTCCGAGCGATTTTCCAGCGGGACGGTCCGCAACGGCCTTTGCGGTGGCTGGTTTTCGACTGTCCTGAAGGCCCGGGAGGTCTTCCACGGACCGGCGCGTGCCACGGGCAGTTGCACGGGGGGCATTTCACCCGGCGTACGCACGCCGGGCGCCCGCGCACAGCGCCCGGCCACCGCGCCCGCCGCACGTACGCGCGCCCCCCGTACCGGAGTACGAGGGGCGCGCGGACGAAAGGCGAAGGGGCCGTGCGGCGGTCTCAGCGCTGCCGGCGGGCGAACTCCCAGGCGTCGGTGACGATGTTCGTGAGGTCCGAGCGGGTCGGGACCCAGCCGAGGCGCTCCTGCGCGGTGCGCGCGGAGGCGACCAGGACCGCCGGGTCGCCGGGCCGGCGCGGGGCGACGACCTCGGGGATCTCCCGGCCGGTGACCTTGCGGACGGTCTCGATGACCTCGCGGACCGAGAAGCCGCTGCCGTTGCCGAGGTTGCAGACCAGGTGCTCGCCTCCGGCGGCCACCCGCAGCGCGGAGAGGTGGGCCTCGGCGAGGTCGGCGACGTGGATGTAGTCGCGGACGCAGGTGCCGTCGGGCGTCGGGTAGTCCTCGCCGAACACCGAGATGGACTCCCGCTCGCCCAGGGCCACCTGGAGCACCAGCGGGATCAGGTGGGTCTCGGGGTCGTGGCGCTCGCCGAACGGCCCGTAGGCGCCGGCGACGTTGAAGTAGCGCAGCGAGACCGCCGAGAGGCCGTGCGCCGCGCACTCCCCCGCGATCATGTGGTCGACGGCCAGCTTCGAGGCGCCGTACGGGTTGGTCGGCGCCGTCACCGAGTCCTCGGTCAGCACCCCGTCGGCGGGCTCGCCGTAGGTGGCGGCGGTGGAGGAGAACACGAGCCGCTTCACCCCGGCCTCCCGCATCGCGGTGAGCAGGGCGAGGGTGCCGCCGACGTTGTTGTCCCAGTACTTGCCGGGGTTGGCGACGGACTCGCCGACCTGCGAGGAGGCCGCGAAGTGCAGGACCGCGTCGTAGGAGGGGTCCAGGTGGTCGGCGGCGTCCTGGATGCGGCCGTTGACCAGGGTGGCGCCGGGCGGGACGCCCTCGCCGAAGCCGGTGGAGAGGTTGTCGAGGACGGTGACCTCGTGGCCGGCCTCCAGCAGGTGGGCCGTGACGACACTGCCCACGTATCCGGCACCGCCTGTGACCAGGTACTTGCTCACTCGCACTCCTACCTCTCGCGGACGCACGCGTACGCGCGTGCAGGAACTGGCTTACCGGATTCCGTGCTTCCGGGGAAATCGCCGGGGCGTGGAGCTCACTGCGCGGACGGCCGCGCCTGCTCCGGACCGGGCGGCACCGCCCGGTCCAGCAGCCCCGTACGGGCGGCCAGCGCGGCGGCCTCCAGCCGTGAGCCGACGCCCAGCTTCATCAGTACCCGCTGGACATGTGTGCGGGCTGTGCTCGGCGCGATCTCCATCCCGGCGGCGATGAGCCGGGTGTCCTCACCCTCCGCGACCCGCACGAGCACCTCCACCTCGCGCGGGGTGAGCAGCCGCAGCAGCCGGCTGCCCTCGTCGTCGGGCTGGGCGGAGGGGTTGAGCAGCTCGGCGAAGGCGGCCTGGAGGAGCTGCGGGGAGATCGCGGCCTCCCCGGCCCGCGCCTTGGCCAGGGCCCGCTCGACGCCCTCGATGCGCTCGTCCTGCCGTACGTAGCCCGAGGCGCCCGCGGCGAAGGCGGCGGCGATCCCGCGCGGGCTCGGCACCGGTCCGAGGACCACGACGGCGATCTGCGGGCGCTCCCGCTTGATGCGCGCCACGGGCTCGAAGACCCCTGGTTCCGCGGGGGTCGCCGTGCCGAAGAGGCAGACCTCCGGGGCGCGGCTGACGACCAGTTCGGCCGCGCCCGCGGCCGGTGCGGCCGCGGCCAGCACCCGGTGCCCGCGCAGCTTCAGGGCCGAGGCGAGCGCCTCGGCCAGCAGCCGGTGCTCGTCGACCACCATGACCCGTACGCCCATCAAGGCTCCCACCCCAGATCCTTCTGACCCGGCAAGCTACACGCTTGTTCGACGGAGCGGGTCCGATACCGCGCGAAAGCCCCCGGAAGGACGGACCTTCCGGGGGCTTCGGTGTCGCTGCGGGCCGGGTCAGCTCGCGGTGAAGGAGATGAACAGGTACTCCGGGTCGCCCGTGTCGATCGTGGACTTGCGGGCGGTCGTGCGGGCCATGAAGAAACGGCCGTTGTGGTAGCGGAGCTCCGAGTGGTCGATCAGGAAGCCGGACTCGGCCCGCTGGCTGGCCTTCTCGGCGGGGTTCTTCATCAGCACGGTCTCCTTCATCGTCTTGCCGTCGATGCTGACGACCTGGCCGCCCGCGTCGTACGGGGGCTCCTTGTAGGCGATGATGTTCGGCCCGTCCATGCGCAGCGGGTACACGGTGAACCGCTCGCCGGCGTCGGCGCGGTCGCTGGTGGGCTTGCCGGTCTCCAGGTCGAAGGAGACGATCTCGTTGGTCCGGCCGACGGAGGAGGTCGCGCCCTGGTGTTCGTAGGTGGGCAGGTAGAGCTTGCCGTTGCCGACGACCATGCCCGTGCACTTCTCGACGTCGTTGGCCGGGCAGTGGGGCCCGTAGCTGCCGGAGGCGAGGCTGAGGCGGCTCTTGAGCTGGCCCGCGTCGTCGAGGACGAAGAGGTCGCTGACGTTGGTGGCGTTCTTGGCGGTGTTGGCCACGTTGGCGGCGATGATCAGCGGCTTGGTGGAGATGATGCCCGCGTAGGGGATGCCGCCGGTGAGCTTGTACGAGTACTTGGGTGCGCCGGTGGCCGGGTCGAGGAGCTGCGCGTGCAGGGTGGGCTCGGAGGCGCGGCCGCAGGAGCGCATGACGGCCAGGGCCTCGCCGCCCGCGTAGCCGACGTCGTGGCAGCCCTCGCCGTCGATCTTGGGGGCCCACAGGGACTTGCCGTCGGTGAGGTTCCAGGCCGCGCCGCCGCCGAGGCCGCCCGCGGCGACGGTCTGGCCGCTGATGGTGACCTCGTCGAAGGAGACGGGCTTGTCGCCGCCGGTGGCGGACTTGGCGGTGGCGGACCACAGGAGCTTGCCGGTGTTCAGGTCGATGACGCCGACCTGGGTGCACTGCGGGTACTTCTTCTCCGCGGACGGCATGGCCTCCTCGAAGAGGATGGCCGACTTGTTGTCGCTGACGTGCTTGGTCGCGCCGCAGACGTTGGCGGGGAGCGCGGTCTCCCACTTCTTGCCGCCGTCGACGAGGTTGTAGCCGACGACCTTCGCAATGTCGGACTTGATGTAGGTGGTGTCGGTGAGCCAGGAGCCGTCGACGGCGATCAGCTCGGGCGTCTGCGGCAGCGGGACGTTGACCAGGGTCTTCGACTTGGGGTTGGTCGGGACCTTCTCGCTGCCCGTCCCGGCCGGGCCCTTGTTCGCGTCGGGCGAGCCGCTGGGGCCGTCGGAGGCGGTGGGCTGGTCGGTGCCGCCGTCGTCGTCGCCGGAGACGTACCAGAAGCCGCCGCCGATGATCAGGACCATGGCCAGCAGGGCCGCGCCGACGATCATCAGCTGGGTGCGCTTGTCACCGCCGCCGCCCGCCGGGGGCTGCTGCTGCGCGGCCGGAGCCGCGACGGTGGCCGGCTGCGGGTAGCCGTAGCCGGGGGGCTGCTGCGGCGGGTAGCCGTAGGCCGGCTGGGCCGTGGGCTGCGGGACGGTCGGCGGCATGGCGGGCGGGGCCGGCGGCATGGGGGGCGGGCCCTGCGGGGGCGGCGGCGTGGGCGCGCCGAAGCCGCCGGAGGGCGGCTGGTGGGGCGGCGGCGGGGTGTTCGGGGTGCTCATCGGGCTCTACTGCCTCTCGGTGGGCGGCGCGGTGGGGGGCTCGGTCAGCTCGTTCACTTGCCGAAGACCATCAGGAGCCTCTCGTCCTTCTTGCCCTCGGCGGTGAGGTTGGTGACGGAGGTGAAGTACCGGCCGTCCTCGAAGGCGCGCAGCGCGGGCGAGAACGAGATGAAGGTGCCCTCGACCTTGGCGGCGGGGCCCGACGGCATCTTCAGGAGGGTCTTGGGGGCGCCGCCGGCGGCCGCGAGCGCCAGGACCTCGCCGGGTTCGTCGCGCTTGCCGCCGGTGCGGTAGACGACGAGCTGCCCGTTGGCGGCCTTGATCGGGAAGAAGTTCTTGTTCTCGCCCGCCGGGGTGCGCCACTTGGCCTTGCCGGTGCCGAGGTCGAAGGCGACGATCTCGTTGTTGTAGCCGGCCTCGGTCGTCGTCCTCAGGTAGAGGGTGTCGCCGTCGACGGTGGAGTTGCCGCAGCCCTGGAGGTCGTCGGAGCTGCTGTTGCCGCAGTTCATCTCGAAGGAGCCCTCGGCCTGCATGCTGGCGCGCTTCTTGCCGTCTGCGGTGAGGGAGAGGATCCCCCGCCCCTTCCCCCCGAATTCCAGGACGCCGACGTCGAGGACGATGGGGGAGACGGAGTAGACGCCCTTGACGATGTAGCCCTTGGGGAGCTTGTAGGACCAGGTGGTCTTGCCGGTGACCGGGTCGGCGTCCTGGACCTCCTGGGTCTTGTCGGCGTCCATGCAGGTGGCGAAGCCGAGCATCTTGCCGTTGCCGGCCGCGTAGGAGGTGGGCTGGCAGCCCGTGGGGCCGCTGTTGGAGAAGAGCTTGTCGCCGGTGCTGATCCGGTAGGCGCTGCTGCCGGCCATGCGGTTGATGGCGACGGTGTCGCCGGTGAGGGTCGGCGCGACGGAGCCGCCGCCGCCGTCGAAGACGTTCTCCTTGATGATCGGCTTCGTCCAGCCCTCCTTGCCGGCCTTCAGGTCGATCAGCTTCATCTGGTTGCAGTCGGCGCTGGAGCCCTCGCCGTCCCTGACGACGAGGACGGTCTTGCCGTCACCGGTCATCTGGTCGGTGAGCCCGCAGATCTCCGTCTTGACGTCGAGCTTCCACTTCTCCTTGCCGTCGGTCACCGCGTACCCGTAGAGGGCCTTGTCGATGGTCTTGACGACGGTGTCGCCGACCACCCACTGGCCCTTGGTGGGGATGCCGGCGCCGGGGCCCTGGAGCTTGGCGGTCTTGAGCCACAGGACCTTGTCCTCGCCGGGCTTGCGCTCCGCGTTGAGGTCGGTCTGCTCGGTGCGGCCGCCGCCGGTGCCGTCGCCCTGGTCCACGGACGGGGAGGCGGAGGGCTTGGCGTCGGCGGGCGCGGAACCCTGCGCGACGGGCGGCTTCGGCGTCTCGCGCTCGTCCCCGGCCAGGACGAAGTACCCGCCGGTGCCGAGGACGAGCACACCCGCGACGGCGGCCGCGATCAGGATCGCGGCCTTGCGCCGGCCCGCGCCGGGGCCGGCGGGGCCTCCGGTGACGGGCATCGGGGCGGTCTGCGGGAAGGCGTAGCCCTGCGGCGACGTCGGCGGGTGCGGGACGGCCGGCTGCATCGGGGCCGTCGGCGGCTGCGGCGGCGGTGGGGGCTGCTGGCCGGCCGGCGGCTGCTGGGCGTACGGGTTGGCGCCCTGCGGCGGGTACCCGTAGCCGGGCTGCGGCGGGCCTGGCAAGTGGCCGTAACCGGAAGGTGTCGGCGGCTGGTTCGGCGGCTGGGGCGGCTCGGTCATCAGCGCATACCTTCGGCTTCAGGCGGTCGGAAAGGGCAAAGAGGTCATGAAGAACCGACCCTTTCTATCACTGGTGGCCGACATGCGACGGGCCGGTCGGACCCCTGTTCCCAAGGTCGGACCGGCCCGTGACTCGGCCGTTATCGGGTCGCTCGGACCCTGAACGGACCGGGAACTCAGGCGTCCTCGGCCAGTTCCAGCCAGCGCATCTCCAAATCGTCCCGTTCCGCGATCAGTTCGCGCAGCTCGGTGTCGAGCTTGGCGACCTTGTCGTAGTCGGTGGAGTGCTCGGCGATCTGCGCGTGCAGGTTCGTCTCGCGGTCCGACATCTTGTTGAGCTGGCGCTCGATCTTCTGGAGTTCCTTCTTCGCGGCGCGCGAGTCTCCGGAAGCGCTCGACTTCGCGGCCGGGGCCGGAGCCGCCGGGGCGGCCGCGTCGATCATCTTCTGGCGGCGCTCCAGGTACTCGTCGAGACCGCGCGGCAGCATCCGCAGGCTGGCGTCGCCGAGCAGCGCCATCACCGTGTCGGTGGTGCGCTCGATGAAGAACCGGTCGTGGGAGATCACGATCATCGAGCCGGGCCAGCCGTCGAGGAGGTCCTCCAGCTGGGTGAGGGTCTCGATGTCCAGGTCGTTGGTGGGCTCGTCGAGGAACAGGACGTTGGGCTCGTCCATCAGCAGCCGCAGGATCTGCAGCCGGCGCCGCTCACCACCGGAGAGGTCGCCGACCGGGGTCCACTGCTTCTCCTTGGTGAAGCCGAACTGCTCGCACAGCTGGCCCGCCGTCATCTCGCGGCCCTGGCCCAGGTCGACGCGGTCGCGGACCCGCTGGACGGCCTCCAGGACGCGCAGCGAGGGGTCGAGCTCGCCGACCTCCTGGGAGAGGTACGCGAGGCGGACGGTCTTGCCGACGCTGACGCTGCCGGCCGCGGGCTGCGTCTCGCCCTGGGTGCGGGCGGCCTCCGCGAGGGCCTTCAGCAGGGAGGTCTTGCCGGCGCCGTTGACACCGACGAGGCCGACGCGGTCGCCGGGGCCCAGGTGCCAGGTGAGGTGCTTGAGCAGGGTCTTGGGGCCGGCCTGGACGGTCACGTCCTCCAGGTCGAACACCGTCTTGCCCAGGCGCGCGTTGGCGAACTTCATCAGCTCGCTCTTGTCGCGCGGCGGCGGCACGTCGGCGATCAGCTCGTTGGCCGCCTCGATGCGGTAGCGCGGCTTGGAGGTCCGGGCGGGCGCACCGCGGCGCAGCCAGGCCAGCTCCTTGCGCATCAGGTTCTGCCGCTTCTGCTCCTCGGTGGCGGCGATCCTGTCGCGCTCGGCGCGGGCGAAGACGTAGTCGCTGTAGCCGCCCTCGTACTCGTGGACCTCACCGCGCTGCACGTCCCACATACGGGTGCAGACCTGGTCGAGGAACCAGCGGTCGTGGGTGACGCAGACGAGCGCCGAGCGGCGCTCCTGGAGGTGGCGGGCCAGCCAGGAGATGCCCTCGACGTCGAGGTGGTTGGTGGGCTCGTCGAGGACCAGGAGGTCCTGGTCGGCGATGAGCAGCTTCGCGAGGGCGATCCGGCGGCGCTCACCACCGGAGAGCGGACCGATGACGGTGTCCAGGCCCTGGCCGAAGCCGGGCAGGTCCAGGCCGCCGAAGAGACCCGTCAGCACGTCACGGATCTTGGCGTTGCCGGCCCACTCGTGGTCGGCCATGTCCCGGATGATCTCGTGCCGGATCGTGGCGGCCGGGTCGAGGGAGTCGTGCTGGGTGAGCACGCCCATGCGCAGGCCGCTGTTCTGGGTGACCCGGCCGGTGTCGGGCTCCTCCAGCTTCGCGAGCATCCGGATGAGGGTGGTCTTGCCGTCGCCGTTGCGGCCGACGACACCGATCCGGTCCCCCTCGGACACGCCGAGGGAGATGCCGTCGAGCAGGGTACGGGTGCCGTACACCTTGCTGACTGCCTCGACATTGACCAGATTGACGGCCATCAGACGCGCTCCAGGGAAGGGGTGTGGATCAGCCCCTCAGCCTAACCGTTCGAGGTGAGGCGGACCGTTCCACCAGCAGCCAGCCGCCGCACGCCATCACCAGGGCGGCCGGAGCGGTGACCGGGAGGGCCACCAGGGTGGCGCTGTGCCCCTCCAGGATCCCGCCGAGACCCGTCATCGACAGGCCGAGGATCCCCAGCAGGCAGAGGGTGATCCCGAGGGCGGCGACGGGCCCGCTGCCGGTGCCCCCGGCGCTCCGCACGGGGGCCTCGAAGCGGCGGAAGGCTGCCACCAGCAGGGCGGTCAGGGCGGCGGCCAGCAGGATCCGCACCGGTACCTGCGCCCACCAGGCGCCGGTGGCGGGCTCGGGGAGGGCCAGGCCGAGGGCGAGCTGGGCGGCGTACACGGCCAGCATCGCGGTGAGGTGCCACAGGAAGGCCGTCATGGCGATGCCGTTCGCGGCGACGACACCGCGCCAGACGCGGGGCCGCTCCAGCCAGGCACCGGCGGGCCGGGCCAGCAGTTGCACGGCGCCGACGAGCCACAGGCCGTGGCAGAGCAGGGCGAGGGTCGGCGGGGCCATGTTGGAGACCTTCTCGCCGGGCATCCCGACCATGGACAGCGGGTACGGCCCGGCCGCGACGAGCAGCACGGCCCCGCCGAGCCCGGCGGCGGCCGGCACGGCCGGCCGGGTGATGCGGCCGTCGGCGCGCAGGAAGCCGAGCTGGTGCACGGCCAGCCACACGAAGGCGAAGTTCAGGAACTCCACGTACGGCACCCCGAGCGCGAAGCGCAGGACGTCGACCAGGGCCGCGGCCGCGGCGAGCGCGGCGAAGACCGCCCAGCCGTGGCGCTGGTGCAGCCTCAGCAGGGGCGGGGTGAAGGCCACCATCGCCAGGTAGATCCCGATGAACCACAACGGCTGCGTGATCATCCGCAGCGCGGCCCCGGCCAGCGGGCCGTCGCCCGCCCCGGCGAGCTGCACGAGGACGGCGCCGGCCGTCCAGAGCAGCACGAACACCAGGGTGGGCCGCAGCAGCCGCTGGAGGCGGGCGCGCAGGAAGGCGGCGTAGACGGGCCGGCCGTCGCCGGCGCGGCGCTCCAGGGAACGGTACGAGAGGGCGTGCGAGAACCCGCCGACGAAGAAGAACACCGGCATGATCTGGAGCCCCCAGGTGAGGGCCTGGAGCGGGGGCACGAGGGCGAGCAGGTTCCCTATCCCGTCGCCACTGACGGCGGCCATCAGCCAGTGGCCGAGCAGGACGGTCCCGAGGGACGCGACCCGCAGCAGGTCGACGTAGCGGTCCCGGGTGGCGGGGGTGGCCCCGGCCATGTCGCGTGCGCTGACTGTCATGACCCCACGGTGCCGGGTCCTGCCGTCGGCCCGACAGGGCCCGGATACTCAACTCCCGCCTAGGTACGAGCCCGACGCAGCGGCGCGAAGCCGGGGAGGCCGCTCGCGGCCGCACCGCGCGAGCGGCGCGTCAAAGGATGGTGGCTCCCGGCGCCGGGGACGTCGTGGTGCGGGTGGTGCGGCAGGTGGTGGAGGCTTCTAGGGCGGCTGCCACCTTGGCGGCGGCCTCCTCGTCGCGGACGAGGAACGCCGTCGTCGGCCCGGAGCCGGAGACCAGCGCGGCCAGCGCCCCGGCGGCGGTGCCCGCGTCGAGGGTGTCCGCCAGCTGCGGCCGCAGGGAGAGGGCGGCCGGCTGGAGGTCGTTGGCGAGGGTCGCGGCGAGCGCGTCGGGGTCGCCGGAGGCGAGGGCGGCGAGCAGCGCCGGGGAGGCGTGCGGCGCCGGGACGGCCGAGCCGGCGGTGAGCCGGTCGAACTCGCGGAACACCGCCGGGGTGGACAGGCCGCCGTCGGCGACGGCGAACACCCAGTGGAAGGTGCCCGCCTCGACCGGGGTCAGTACTTCGCCCCGCCCGGTGCCGAGCGCGGCGCCGCCGATGAGGCTGAAGGGGACGTCGCTGCCGAGTTCCGCGCAGATGTCGAGGAGTTCGGCGCGCGGGGTGTCGAGCCCCCACAGGGCGTCGCAGGCGAGCAGGGCGGCGGCGCCGTCCGCGCTGCCGCCGGCCATGCCGCCGGCGACGGGGATGTTCTTCGCGATGTGGAGGTGGACGTCCGGGGTGAGGCCGGCCCGGGCGGCGAGGAGTTCGGCGGCCCGCGCGGCCAGGTTCGTGCGGTCGAGCGGCACCTGGTCGCTGTCGGGGCCTTCGCAGGTGACGGTGAGGGTGTCGGAGGCGGTCGCGGTGACCTCGTCGAAGAGGGACACGGCGAGGAAGACGTTGGCGAGGTCGTGGAAGCCGTCGGGGCGGGCGGCGCCCACCGCCAGCTGGACGTTGACCTTCGCGGGGACCCGTACGGTCACGCTCTGCCGGGCGCTCACAGCGCGGGCCTTTCGGGGGCGGGCTTGTGCTCGGCGATGGCCGCGAACTCCTCGACGGTGAGGGATTCCCCGCGGGCCTGCGGGGAGATCCCGGCGGCGACCAGCGCGGCTTCGGCGCCCGCCGCCGATCCGGCCCAGCCGGCGAGCGCGGCGCGCAGGGTCTTGCGGCGCTGTGCGAAGGCGGCGTCGACGACGGCGAAGACCTCGGCCTTGGAGGCGGTGGTCTTGATCGGTTCGGTGCGGCGGACCAGGGAGACGAGGCCGGAGTCGACGTTGGGGGCGGGCCAGAACACCTTGCGGCCGATGGATCCGGCGCGCTTGACGTGTGCATACCAGTTGGCCTTGACGGAGGGCACTCCGTAGACCTTGTTGCCCGGTTCGGCGGCGAGCCGGTCGGCGACCTCGGCCTGCACCATGACGAGGGTGCGTTCGATGGACGGGAACCGGTCGAGCATGGTCAGCAGGACGGGTACGGCCACGTTGTACGGGAGGTTGGCGACGAGCGCGGTCGGCGCCGGGCCGGGCAGTTCCGTCACGAGCATGGCGTCGGAGTGGACCAGCGCGAAGTGGTCCTTCTTCCGCGGCAGCCGCGCCTCGATGGTGGCGGGCAGGGCGGCGGCCAGGATGTCGTCGATCTCGACGGCGACCACCCGGTCGGCGGCCTCCAGCAGGGCGAGCGTCAGCGAGCCCAGACCCGGCCCGACCTCGACGACCACGTCGTCCGGCCGCACCTCGGCGGTGCGGACGATCCGGCGGACCGTGTTGGCGTCGATGACGAAGTTCTGGCCCTTCTGCTTCGTCGGGCGTACGCCGAGGACCTCGGCCAGTTCTCGGATGTCGGCCGGCCCGAGGAGCGCGTCGGACGTGCTCTCCACGGGTGTCTCGTCGGGCTTCTCGTTGGGCTGCTGCTCTGCGGTGCTCACCGTCAAAGCGTCTCAGATCAGCAGAGCAATCCCGAGCCGGACCTGTCGTCTGGTTCGAGGGCATGTTCCCACCGTGGAGGTGCGGCGTGGGCGTGGAAGTGGAATCCCGCCCCCAGTTCCGTTCCTCGTGGCCTGTGTCGGCCGGTGGCGGGTGTGCTGATCGTCGTCACGCCCTGGAGCCGGCGGGCTGCGCGGGGCAGCCGTCTGCGGTCCGTGTGAGCGTGTCCCTCCGGACGCTGGCCTGCCGGAGCCGAAGGCGTGGCAGGGGAGGGTGTCCGGCGTCGCCTGGGCGTCGGACGTGTCGTCTCGTGCCGGGTGGGGCCGGTCTTGGAACGGTCCCACCGGGTGGCCTGATGGGCGGTCGGTGTGATGACCGCGCCTGCTTCGAGGGTGTCCACGACGGCACGGATCGCCATGGCGCTGGTCGCGCGGTCGGTCACGGTCTTCGCCTGGTGGACCAAGCCCCGTGAAGCGATGCGCCGCCACGCGCCCTGATCACGGTCGCCCTGCCAGCGGCAGTCGGGGCTCGGGCATGACGCCCATTTCCAGCCCGGTGTGGTGGGCCGGTCGGGGGCCTTGCGGTGACGCAAGAGTGTGAGGCAGTGAGGGCAGTGCCTGGAGGTGTTCCGCGCTGGGACGGTGACGACGGCTATGCCCGACTCGGCGGCCAGGTGCCGTGTGTGGTCGACGATCTGTCCACGCACCTGCTGGGAGAGGCGCGTGTTGAGGGTGCGGCCCATGCCACCGGCTTCCATCGAACGGAGGTCTTCGACGTAGATGACGCTCGCCGTGGCGGCGATGGCCTGATCGACCACCCACCGGGCGGCCGCCCAGGCCAGTGCGTCGTTCAGGTTCGACCGGCGTGCGCAGACCCGGCTGACCTCCCCGCGCAGGTGGCTGTGTCTGGCGGCCAGGGCGTGGTGTTCGTCTCCGGCGATCAGCCGCTCATAGTGGCTGACCTTGGCCTGCAACCGCTCGGTCAGCCGACGCAGGCGGTGCTGCTTGGCGAGGACCCCGGCCGCCCGGAACATGGCTCCAGCCCCGAGGGCGGTGATCCGGCCGTCGTCGTGAAGGCGCGCAGCCCCGCAGGACAGCAGGGTGTTCAGGCCCCAGTCCACACCAAGAGCGACGGTGTGCCCGGTGCGGGCCGCTTTCGGTACGGCGTGGGTGAACGCGAGATCGACACGCACCCGGCCCTGGTGCAGCCGCAACGTCGGCAGGTGCAGCAGCGCGCCTGCCGGAATCGTCGGAGGCAGGCGAATGGGGCAGGCCACCCATGTCCAATCCCGATAGGACTGCGGATCGGGCCGGGTGGGCAGCTGCAACCGCAGCAGGGCACGACCCGGCATATCCGCCCGTTCGATGGCGGCCTGTTGCAGGTCGCATGCGGACAGCAACAGCATCCGAGCCTGCCTGGGCGCACGCTCCATCTCGAACACGCTTACGGGTGGTCTGCCGTGCTGCCTGACGAAGGCGAGGATCTGTCGGGTGCGGGCCTTGATGACCGTGGACGGCAGGTGTTGCCCGCCCGGGAGCTGCTCACGCACAGCTTCCCACTCCTGTGGATTCCGCCGGGCTGGATGCTGAGGCCAGGTAGCGATCACTGCGGTAGTGACGTCCGCGCGCCACTTCACCGACCGCAGGACGCGCCCGGCCTGCTCCTGAGCCATGCGGACGACCCGGTCGTTGGCCCGAACTCCTCCGCGAGGCCGTACGGTCCAGCCGAGACGGCGCAGTGCCATCCAGGCATGCGACGGCAGCCTCCTGCCCTCGTCGTCCACCCCCGCTGCAAGAGCATCTACGTCGACCGCGTTCCAGTGCGTGGCCAGCACGTCGGCGGCCATGGCGGCTACCAGGTCGGCCGCCCAGCCAACCCTCTCGGCCAGAACGGAAACGGCCAGCACCTCACCGCTCGCCTCGTCCACGCCCGCCCGCAACAGACCACCGGCACAAGCGGTGCGGGTGGTCTCGCCTCTCGCGAGCGTCGCCTTCCGCTCCACCGCTCCACCCACTCCCGTACGACCGGTGCTGTCATCCGATCAACGAGGCCCCGGCCTGAAAGGTCACCCGTTCGATCCACGAATCCGCATCGGGGACACGGGCGGTCTCGACACCGATGGACTACAGGAGCCTACGGCCGCAGTGGGGCCACGGACTCGCCCCCCGCTGCACGTAGAGCTTCTTCGCCCGGTACGTCTGCTCGCCGGCCGGGGCGTCCTGGGGGCGGCCGCTGCCGCCGAGGGCCTGCCAGGTGCCCGCGTCGAACTGGTAGAGGCCGCCGTAGGTGCCGGAGGCGTCGGTGGCGGTGGGGCGGCCGCCGGACTCGCACTGGGCGAGGGCGCCCCAGTTCAGGCTGTCGGCGCCGGCGACGGAGGTGGGCATCGGCTTCGTCCCGACCCTGATCAGCTGGCCGACGGGCTCGCGCACGACCTCCTCGGCGACCTTGCGGGGCTGCTGGCGGACCCCGTTGACGGTGCGGAGGCTGTACGTGACCCGGCGCGCCCCGGGCCGGCCGGAGCGCTCGACGACCTCGGTGCCGGTGAACAGGTCGTCGTCCTCGACGCGCTCGGTCGTGTAGGGGATGCGTTCCTCGCGGACCTCGCGGGCGCCGGTGATGCGGAGCACCGTGACGGTCTGGCCGTCGCGGGGGAAGGAGTCCGGGGGGACGGAGGTGGTGTCCTCGCCGCGCAGGGTGATGCCGGCCTGGTCCAGGGCTTCCTGGACGGTGGCGGCGTTGGTGCGGATGGTGCGTTCGCGGCCGTCCGCCATGAAGGTGACGCCGCGTTCGGTGCGCACGCCCAGGGTGAGGCCGGAGCGGGGGACGGGGGCGGTGCGGGGGGCGGAGAGGTACGCGCCTTCGACGCGGACGCCGAGCTGGCGCAGGGCGCCTTCGACGGTGCCGGAGGTGGTCCACATCTGGCGGGTGGAGCCGTCGAGGGTCAGCCGCAGGGGGCGGCCGTAGCGGACGACGATCTGTTCGCCGTCGTCGAGGGCGGAGCCGCGGGCGGGGGCGACGAGGTCGTGGGGGCCGACGCCGAGGCCTTCGGAGGCGAGGAGTTCGTCGACGCTCCCGGCGAAGGTGTGCAGGGTGCGGGGTACTCCGTCGACGGTGAGGCGGACGGCCTTGTCGGCGGCGACGAAGGCGGTGGTGCCGCCGGCGAGGAAGGCGACGACGAGGGCCTGCGGAACGATGCGGCGCCAGTGGTCGCGGGGGTTCGCGCCGGGGGCGCGGGTGGTCCGGGTGCGGGTGGCCCGCCGGCGGCGGGGGCCGGGGGCGGGGGGCGCGGCGGCCGGTTCCGCGGGGAACTCCGCCGGGGCGGGCGGGGCGGGGGCGCGGCGGCGGCCTCCGGGGCGGCCGGGGACGGCTTCCGGGGCGGGGGGCGCGGGCGGGGCCGGGGCGGCTGCGGCGGGGGCGCGGCGGCGGCCGGTGGGGCGGTGGGGGCCGTCCGGTTCGGCGTCGGGGGCGGGGGCGGGGGCGGGGGCCGGGACCGGGGCGGAGGGGGCTTGCGCGGGCGCCTGCGCGGCCCGGCGGCGGCCCGGCCCCTGGTCGGCGCCCTTGCGGCGGCGGGCGGCCCGGCCCTCGCCGCGGGGGGCGGGCACGCCCGACTCGGGGGCGGGGTCGTGGCCTGGGGCCCCGCCGGGGTCCCGGCCCGGGTCCGGAGCGGGGTCCGGTTCGGCCTCCGGCCAGGACACACGGCGGTGACTGCCCTGCGTATCGCTCACGTCGCTCGCTCCACTGGTCCGGCCCCGGCTGGTTCGGGCACGGCACCCTAGCGGCAGTGACCGTCACGCACCAAAGCCGTTCGACTACCCAGCGTGTCGACCGAACGGATGTACCGGCGGGTGTGCGAGTGACAGGACGGCGGGAGTGGTGGCGGGCGCGGCGACACGCGTCAGCGGGCGGCGACACGCGTCAGCGGGCGGCGACACGCGTCAGCGGGCGGCGGCGCACGTCAGCGGGCGTCAGCCGCCGAGCCGGTAGTCGAAGGCGCGCGCCGTGTTGGCGGCGAGGGCCGTCGCCATGGCGTCCTCGCCGATGCCCCGGACCGCCGCCATGGCCCGTACCGTCAGCGGAATGAGGTACGGGGCGTTGGGCCGTCCGCGGTACGGCGCGGGGGTGAGGTAGGGGGCGTCGGTCTCCACCAGCACCAGCTCCAGCGGGGCCACCGCGAGGGCCTCGCGCAGCGCGCCGGCGTTCTTGAAGGTGACGGTCCCGGCGAAGGACATGTAGTAGCCGGCGGCGGCGCACTCCTTCGCCATCTCGGCGTCCCCGGAGTAGCAGTGGAAGACGGTGCGTTCGGGCGCGCCCTCCTCGCGGAGCACGCGCAGTACGTCGGCGTGGGCGTCGCGGTCGTGGATGACCAGGGTCTTGCCCTGCCGCTTGGCGATCTCGATGTGGGCGCGGAAGGAACGCTCCTGCGCGGCCATGCCCTCGGGGCCGGTACGGAAGAAGTCGAGGCCGGTCTCGCCGACCGCCTTGACGTGTTCGAGTGCGGCGAGCGCCTCGATCTCGGCGAGGGCCTCGTCGAGCGCCGCGTCCCCGCCTCCGGCCCGGGCGCCCTGGCGCGACCAGCCGTCCGGGTCGCCGTGGACGATCCGGGGGGCTTCGTTCGGGTGCAGGGCCACCGCCGCGTGGACGTTGGCGTACGCGGCGGCGGTCTCGGCGGCCCAGCGCGAGCCCTTCACGTCGCAGCCCACCTGGACCACGGTGGTCACCCCGACGGAGGCGGCCTTGGCGAGCCCTTCCTCGACGGTGCCCGACTGCATGTCGAGGTGGGTGTGCGAGTCGGCGACCGCCACCCGCAGCGGTTCGGGCAGCGGGGGCGGCGCGTCCTTGGAGGAGGCGGAGGAGGGGCTAGGGCTCATACGGCCGATCTTATGACCGGCCGCTTGAGCCCGTACGGACGGTCACGGCCCGCCGTCACGGCCCCGGTCACCCGGGATAACGGTCACCCGGGGCCACGGCCCGTGGCCGCCCGCGGTCAGGTCCTGCGGAAGAGTCCCCGCAGGCGGGCGAGGAGTCCGCGCCGTTCCTGGACGGCGCCGACCGCCACCGGTCCCGGGGAGTCGTGCTCCGGCCGCTTCACGTGGGATTTCGGGGTCCGGGGTTCGGAGGCGCCGGCCGGTACCGGACCGGCGATGCCGGGGGCGACCCGGTGGTGGTAGAGGCGGTCGAGGGTGCCGAGCACGGAGGAGACCTGGCCCTCCCGCATGATCCGTACGACGTGTCCGCCGCAGTTCAGGCAGGTCGGGTTGGACAGCGGGGACGGGACCTTCTCCCCGCCGACGGTGTACAGGATGAACGCCTCGCCCCGGCCGTCGACGTGGTGCTCGATCTCGTACCCCTGCTCCCATCCGAAACCGCACTTCATGCAGGCGAAGGAGTAGGCCTCGTGCACCGTCGGGACGGAAGGGGCCGTCGGGACGGACTGTGCGGGCGGGACGGGGCGCGCGGCGGAGCCGGCGGCGGGTGCGGGAACGGGTACCGGGGTTTCTGCGATCTCACTCATGCCAGCTCCTCTTGTTCCACTGGTGCCATTGCCAGTGGACGCCTCTTCGGGCGGGAGCGCATCAGGCCCTGTCTAGTGTTGGACGGTCTTTGGGCCACTCATGCCCAAAGCGCCCGGTGCGCGGTCTGAGCTTTGCCTTTCAGGTTAGCTCTTTACCGACCTACGGCACCTTTTGTGCCGCATTCTTTGCCGCGACCACCGCGTCGAAGACGTCGCGCTTGGGTACTCCGGCCTCCGCCGCGACCGCCGCGATGGCTTCTTTTCGGCGCTCCCCGGCCTCCTCGCGGACCCGTACGCGGCGCACGAGCTCCTCGTCGTCCACGTCCCCGGGGGCGGCGGCCGGGGCGCCCTCGACGACGATGGTGATCTCCCCGCGCACCCCGTCGGCCGCCCACAGCGCGAGCGCGCCGAGTCCGCCGCGCTTGACCTCCTCGTAGGTCTTGGTCAGCTCCCGGCACACGGCGGCGCGCCGGTCGGTGCCGAAGACCTCGGCCATGGCGGCGAGGGTGTCGTCGAGCCGGTGCGGGGCCTCGAAGTAGACGAGCGTGCGCCGCTCGCCCTCGACCTCGCGGAGCTTGCCGAGGCGCTCGCCCGCCTTGCGCGGCAGGAACCCCTCGAAGCAGAAGCGGTCCACGGGCAGCCCGGACAGGGCGAGCGCGGTGAGGACGGCGGAGGGGCCGGGGACGGCCGTGACCTTGATGTCCTTCTCGACGGCGGCGGCGACCAGCCGGTAGCCGGGGTCGGAGACGGAGGGCATCCCGGCGTCGGTCACGAGCAGGACCCGCTTGCCGGCCTCCAGGGCCTCGACCAGTTCGGGGGTGCGGGCGGACTCGTTGCCCTCGAAGTACGACAGGACGCGCCCGGTGGTGTGCACGCCGAGCCCCTGCGTCAGCCGGCGCAGCCGCCGGGTGTCCTCGGCGGCGATCACGTCGGCCCGCTCCAGCTCGGCGCCGAGCCGGGGAGGGGCGTCGGCGAGGTCCCCGATGGGGGTCCCGGCGAGGACGAGGACACCGGTGGAGGAAGAGGCTTCAGCTGTCACCCGCGCATTGTCTCATTGGGGCCCGGCCCGCCCCGGGGCCTCGGGGCGCCCCCGCCCGCCGCGAGTTCACCGGCGGACCGGGCCCCAATTCCACAGCCCCGTTCCCTACGATGTGCCGGTGACCAGTACCGCGACGCCGCCGCCCAGCCCCGCGGGGGCCCCGCCCGTCCCGCCGGGCGGACGCGACCTCGATCCCGAGACGACCACGTCCGTGTGGCTGCGCCGGCTGCGCGGCTTCGGCTACGCGCCGCCGGTGCCCGCGCCGGACGTGCGGACCCGGCTCGTGCCCCCGTACACGCGGCCGTCCGTCGCGCTGTGGACGGCGCTGGGCGTGCCGGGGGCGAGCCGGCGGACCTGGGAGCGGGTCATGGCGTGGGCGGGGCCGCTGCTGGTGACGCTGGTCGCCGGGGTGCTGCGGTTCACGCACCTGGGCAGTCCGAAGGCGGTGATATTCGACGAGACGTACTACGCCAAGGACGCGTGGGCCACGATCCGGCAGGGCTACGAGGCCAGTTGGCCCAAGGATGTCGACAAGTCGATCCTCGCCGATCCGAACACGGTCCCCCTCCCCCTGGACCCCGGCTACGTCGTGCACCCGCCGGTCGGCAAATGGGTGATCGGGCTCGGCGAGTGGATGTTCGGCCTCACGCCCTTCGGCTGGCGGTTCATGACGGCGGTGCTCGGCACCCTCTCCGTCCTGATGCTGTGCCGGATCGGGCGCCGGCTCTTCCGCTCCACCTTCCTGGGCTGCCTGGCGGGCGCCCTGCTCGCGGTGGACGGGCTGCACCTGGTGATGAGCCGCACCGCGCTGCTCGACCTGGTGCTGATGTTCTTCGTCCTGGCGGCCTTCGGGGCGCTGGTCGTCGACCGGGACCGGACGCGGGCCCGGCTCGCGGCGGCACTGCCCGTCGGCGAGGACGGCCGGGCCCGGCCCGACGCCGAGGTCGCGGAGAGGCTGCGGTTCGGGTGGCGCCCGTACCGGATCCTGGCCGGCGTCTGCCTGGGCCTGGCCTTCGGCACCAAGTGGAACGGCCTGGTGGTCCTGGCCTTCTTCGGGATCCTCACCGTGGTGTGGGACGCCGCCGCGCGCCGCACCGCCGGCGCCGGATCCCCGTACGCGGCGATGCTCCGCCGGGACGCGCTGCCCGGCTTCCTGTCGACGGTGCCGGTCGCGATCGCCGTGTACCTGGCCTCCTGGACGGGCTGGATCCTGAGCCCGGACAACGGCAAGGGCGGCTACTTCCGCGACTGGGCCGCCAAGTACGACAAGAACAGCTCGCTGTCCTTCCTGCCCGAGTGGCTGCGCAGCCTGTGGCACTACGAGACCGAGGTCTACAAGTTCCACGTCGGCCTGACCTCGGGCCACACCTACGAGTCGAACCCGTGGAGCTGGCTGGTCCTGGGCCGGCCCGTCTCCTACTTCTACGAGTCCCCCGCGCCCGGCACCGACGGCTGCCCGGCGACCGCGGCGGGCAAGTGCGCCCGCGAGGTCCTGGCCCTGGGCACCCCGCTGCTGTGGTGGGCGGGCTGCTTCGCCCTGCTGTACGTGCTGTGGCGGTGGTTCTTCCGCCGCGACTGGCGGGCGGGCGCCATCGCCTGCGCCCTGGCCGCCGGCCTGCTGCCCTGGTTCAACTACCAGGAGCGGACCATCTTCTACTTCTACGCGGTGGTCTTCGTCCCGTACCTGTGCCTGGCGGTGGCGATGATGACCGGCGCCCTCCTGGGCCCGTCGGGCTCGACGGAACGCCGCCGGGCCTTCGGCGCGATCGCGGCGGGCGTCCTGGTCCTGCTGATCATCTGGAACTTCATCTACTTCTGGCCCGTCTACACGGGCCAGACCCTCCCGATGGACTCCTGGCGCGGGCGGATGTGGCTGGACACCTGGATCTAAGACTTGATCCGCAATTCACCAAAGGGTGAGCTGTGGACTGCACGCGGGGCGGGGTCCGGGCTTTCCGGCTTGGTCGCGCACGGGGTGCGGCTCATCCGGGGTCGCTTGGTCCCGCCGTCCGGCGGTTCGGTGAGCAGAGGCCCCGCGTTGGCGCGGGACTGCCGCATGACCAGCACCCCGAGGGGTGTTCTGGCACGGTGCGGTTGACTCACTCAGGGCCTCTTCCAGCCCTTCTCCGTAGGTGATCTGTGCGTGCCGCGACCGGGCGGAGTCCAGGGTCGCGGTCTTGGGGTTGTCCGGGTCGGTGATGCTCACGAAGGCCGCCAGGGCAGCGGACACGAGGTCGCGCTTGCCGATGAGCCCGCACGCGATGCACTTGTGCTCACGATCCCGCAGCGTCTTCCGTACACGCTCGCCGCACATGCAGTGCTGTGACAGGGCGGTGGACCAGGTGGAGGCCCGTACAAGCCGCCCCCCGGCGACCTGGCACTCACGCTCAAGGGCAGCGATGAGCAGGCCGGGCGTGGTCTGCGAGAGGCGCTTGCCCCACAACCGGTACCAGGTGCGGATGTCGCAGTCCTCGACCGTGAGGTTCGGGCCGTGGGCCGCGATGATCTCCCGCGCCACGGTGCGGGCGCGGTGACGTCGGCACTCGGCGGCGGACGCGGCGGCTTCGGCCTGTCGGGCGCGCAGCTCCCGGTAGGCGTACGACAGCCGGTCACAGCGGAACGCCTGCTTCGGCACCCCGTCCGTGCGTGCGGCGCGAGCACCCCCCGGCACCGTGACGGCCTTGGGCGTGAGGCCCTTGGCGGCCCGGCGCTCCGCCCGGGCGGTCTGCCTCTTCGACATCCCGTACTGTGCCGTGTTGGTGGCGCGGCGGGACCGCTCAAGGGCTCGTGCCCGTCCCCGACGCTTCTTCGCCTGCTTCTCGATCAGCCGCTTCTCGTCCTCGGACAGCGTGATCTCGGTGGAAACCGGCTTGCCCTCGGGAGCGAGGTCGGACGGGAAGGAGACGATCGACAGGTTGGATACGTTGCCGTCCACCCCGCCGATGCGGTCGAGCTGGGAAGCGCGGTCGCGCATGGCGCGTACGGCCGGGGAGGCGTAGCCGGGGCCGAGCGCCATCAGGTGTGCCTCGTAGGTCCAGCCGCCCGGCGCGGACGTCTTGCGGCGGCGCACGAGGTCCACCTTGTGCCAGCGGGCATCTGCCTCAAGGAAGTGCCGTACGCGCTCCTCCTGGCCCGGCCCTTGGGGGATGCGGACGGGGAGTACGAGGTCGCCGCGCTTGCTGTCCGGACCTCCTGCGAAGACGACCGCGAGGGGGCCGGCGTGGTCCCACCAGTTGGCTTTGCGCGTTCCCGTGCCGGTGGGGATCTTGCAGTCCGGCTTGGCTGGTGTGGGCATCCGGTGCGGCTGCATCAGGGTGTGCCGGCTGCCGTCGGTGTAGGCCATGGCGTGGCCGTGGTAGGTGCCGACGAGGCGGAAGGTCTCCCACTTGTTCGCCGTGGTGTGGGAGCGGGCACGGCCCGGAATGCGGGTGAAGTCGTGCCCCCGCCCGACCTTCGGGCATCCGAACCGCTTGCCGGTGGCGTCGGGGAACAGGTGGCGCTGCACGCTGTTCCACACCTCATCGGCCACGTGCATGGCCAGGGCTTTGGAAGCGTGGTGCTTGAGATGCCCGGCGTCTTCGAGGTGCTTGTACGCGCAGCGTTCCAGGGCTCCGCGGGACAGGCCGAGGCGCTGCCGTACGGCCTTCGCTCCTTGCTCGTTCCGCTCATGGAACGCGGACCAGTACGCGTCGACCTTGGCGCGTGCGTCACGCTGCACGGCCCGCTTGAGCGACCCCATCGCGCCGAACAGGCCCTCAAGCCGGTGGAGGTCGGCGGCGTTGGTGACGGCCAGCGGCAGCACCATAACGGACACGATCCCGTTGTCAGGCTTGGTCCACTTCGGGGCCTTGTTCTTTCCCCGGAACTTCCTTGGCTTCTGGACATGCTGCATAGCCGTCACCTCCCTCCAAAATTAGCTGACTTAAGACACATTACTGTGAGTAGTTCAGCTATGACAAGCGAGGTAGAATGGGGTTCATGGCCATCACAATTCCTGGATATGAAGACGCCCGACAGGCGGCACAGCGACTCAAGGTCACCCTCCAGCACGTCTACAACCTCAACTCCAGCCGCGACGACTTCCCCAAGCCCGTCTACGTCGGCCGCACCCCGCTGTGGCCTGTGGACCGGCTGGATGCCTGGAGGGCGGCGCACCCGAAGCGGGGAGATTAACTGACCTTTTCCCGAAGGAGGAGTAAGTGACCTCATGGGTTGTTGTGTCCGTCCGCGCCGGAGACCAACATCACCAGCCTGCGGCCCCGTTCGCTGCCGCACTGGACCGGACTTCCCGTCGGGGCATTCCTCGTCTTGGTCGCCCGCGTCGCAGCCCTCCTCCCCTCCGAGACCCGGCGCGGGCGGCCGTGGACGCTCCTGCTGGACAACCGCGTCCTGCTGGCCGCCATCGCATGGCGCACCAACCTGACCCACCGCCGACTCGTCGACCTCTTCGGCGTCGGCGTCGCGACGGTGCACCGCATCCTTGACCGGCTCACCCCGCTGATCGCCGGACTCCTGGAACCCCCGCCGGCTCCCGCTCGGACTTGTGGGTCGTGGACGGAACGCTCATCCCCGTCGAGGACCAGAAGCAGACTGCTCCAAGAACTACCGGCGTTCGGTGAACCTGCAGTTCACCTTCCACGCCCGTGACCGGCGCGTGGTCGCGGTCGGCGACGCCTGGACCGGCAACCGCAACGACATCGTCGTCTTCCGCGAAACCATGGCCGATCAGCTTGCCGGACACCGGCTGTTGATCGGTGACGGCGCATACCGCAGCCACCCCGGCGTCATCACCAGCAAGACCAAGAGCAAGCCGTTCGCCAAGCGCCGGGCATGGGCCGAACACGGCATCGCCCGCTTCAAGGACTTCGAAGTCCCCCGACGACACCGCTGACGCGGTGAGACGATCAACGACACCAGCCGCGCCGTCGCGGTGCTCCACAACCTCAAGATCGACTACCCCTGAATGAGGAACAGCTCTTAGCGGCGTGTGCGGCGGCCTGCGGGTGTGACGCGTCCGACATCACCGGTCCGGCGAACATCCAGGTGCCGGCGCGCTCGCACAGCGTAAGGTCCCCCTCAGGAGTTCTTTGAACATGTTCAGAGGACCGGGGGTTCCTGGGGAGGGACGCAGATGAACGGGGCGGCGAAGGGTGCCATCGTCGGCGGGGTGTTCCTCGCGATGGTCGGCGGCGCGGGGTACGGGGTCTACAGCCTGGTCGGCAGCGAGACCGGCAAGAACGGTGACGGCGCGGTCGGCGCGAACGCGGCGCCCGCGCCGAAGTCGACCGGGCCCGTCACCGAGAAGGAGGCCGCCGAGACCGCGCGGCAGTTCCTGGCCGCCTGGGCGGAGGGCGACAGCCAGGCCGCGGCCACGCTGACGAACAACACGCAGGCCGCGCAGACGGCCGTCGCCGACTACCGCACCAAGGCGTACGTGGCCAAGGCGGTCATCACCCCCGGCACCCCGGACGGCACCACCGTGCCCTTCAAGGTCGAGGCCGAGGTCACGTACGAGGGCACGACCAAGCCCCTCGTCTACGACTCCCGGCTGACCGTCGTCCGCGGCGACACCACCGGCAAGGCCCTCGTCGACTGGCAGCCCTCCGTGATCCACCCGCAGCTCCAGCGCGACGAACAGCTGCGCGCCGGCAACCCGGGGACCGCGCCGGTCAAGGCCGTCGACCGCAACGGCAAGGAACTGACGCCCGAGCAGTACCCGTCGCTGCGGCCGGTGCTCGACACCCTGCGCAAGACGTACGGACAGAAGACGGGCGGCACCCCCGGCGTCGAACTGTGGATCGAACCGACCGCCCCCGACGCCCCCAAGCGCAGCCTGCTGACGCTGGTGGAGGGCAAGCCCGGACAGATCGAGACCCGGCTCGACGCCGACGTACAGGCGGCGGCGGAGAAGGCCGTGGCCACGTACGCGGAGGCCTCGGTCGTCGCCGTCCAGCCCAGCACCGGCGACATCCTGGCCGTCGCCAACCACCGTCGGGACAACTTCAACGCCGCCATGCGGGGCGGACGCGCACCCGGCTCGACGATGAAGATCGTGACGGCGGCGATGCTGCTCGACAAGGGCCTCGTCGCGGCCGACCGTCCGGCGGCCTGCCCGCCCAGCGTCTCCTGGGAAGGCAAGCCCTTCCGCAACCAGGGGGGCTTCGCGCTGGAGGGCAAGCCTTTCTCCACGAGCTTCGCCAAGTCCTGCAACACCGCCTTCATCGGCCTGATCGACGAGGTCGGGGACAACAGCGCCCTGCCCAAGGAGGCCAAGGAGGTCTTCGGCATCGGGCTGGACTGGAAGACGGGCATCCCCTCCGAGGACGGGTCCGTCCCGGAAACCTCCGGCCCCGCCGCGGCGGCCGAGTACATCGGCCAGGGTGCGATCCAGATGAACCCGCTGAACATGGCCTCCATCACCGCGACCGCCAGGACCGGGGTCTTCCGCCAGCCGGTCCTGGTCAAGGCCTCCCTCGACGGCCGCCCGCTGGCCCAGGCCACCCGGTCCCTGCGGCCCGGGGTGTCGGCGCAGCTGGTGTCGATGATGCGGCTGACCGCGAGCAGCGGCACCGCGGCGGAGGCGATGGCGTCGGTCGGCGGCTCCGACAAGGGGGCGAAGACCGGCTCGGCGGAGGTCGACAACGCGGCGGCGCCCGACAGCTGGTTCACCGGCTTCAGCGGTGACGTGGCGGCCGCCGCGATCGTCGAAGGCGGCGGCCACGGCGGGGACACGGCGGGCCGTGTCGTGGCCCGCGTGCTGAGTTCCTCTTCTTCTTGACGCGCCGCTCGCGCGGCTCGGCCGCGAGCGGCCTCCCCGGCTTCGCGCCGCTGCGACAGCCTCCGGCTGTCGGTGGCGGGGCGGGGCCGGTTCGGGTGGCTGCTGCCCGTGCTTCGTCTGCGGACCGTTGCCGCTGCGCGGGGCGGGGTCCCCTACCCGCCCTTCCACCGTTCCCTGGGCTCCGCCCAGACCCTCCCCCGGACTCCGTCCGGGGGGACCCCCTGCCTCAAAACGCCGGCGAGGCTGGATAGATCCAGCCCCGCCGGCGTTTGAGGCGCGGGGGTCCGGGGGCTGGCCCCCGGCAGCGGACCCGCGCGCGAACGGGCAGCCCGACCACATCCGGGCGGAAAGGGGTCGATGGGGAAGCGGTGGCGGCGATAGCGTCGGCGTATGACTACTGCCCACCCCCTCTTCGCCGAGGCCCTCGCCACCCGCGGCCTCGACCTCGACATCCGCACCTTCCCCGAAGGGACCCGTACGGCGGCCGACGCCGCGGCCGCGATCGGCTGCGAGTTGAGCCAGATCGTGAAGTCGCTGGTGTTCGCCGCCGACGGCGTCCCGGTGCTGGTGCTCATGGACGGCGCGTCCCGCGTCGACGTGGACGCGGTGCGCCGCGAGCTCGGTGCCGGGAAGGTGACCCGCGCCGACGCCGCGCTGGTCCGGGAGACGACCGGCTATGCCATCGGCGGTGTCCCGCCCTTCGGGCACCGCACCCGCACCCGGGTGCTGGCGGACCGGTCCCTGCTGGCGCACCAGGTCGTCTGGGCGGCAGCCGGCACCCCGCACACGGTGTTCCCGATGCCTCCGGCGGAGCTGATCGCCCAGGCGGGCGCCACCCAGGCCGACGTGCGCGAGGCGAACGGCTAGGAGAGGCTGCTCCGCAGGGCCCGGACCAGCGCCTGTGCCCGGGGGTCGGCGGTGACGGACTTGGCGTGGGCGTTGGTGACGTAGCCGAAGCCGATGCCCGCCTCCGGGTCCGCGAAGGCGAGTGAGCCGCCCCGTCCCGGGTGTCCGAAGGAGGCCGGGGACAGCAGCGGGGAGGCCGCGCCGTGCAGCATGTAGCCCGGGCCGAAGCGGGTGTTGACGACCAGGACCCGGTCCGGGCCGGCCGTGAGCTCGGTGCCCGCCAGGGCGGTCGTCGCGGGGGTGAAGATGCGGGCGCCGTCCTCGACGACCCCGATGGTGGCGGCGTAGAAGCGGGCGAGGGCGCGGGCGGTGCCGATGCCGGCGGAGCCGGGGAGTTCGGCGGCCTGGTAGGCGGGGTCGTTCTCGTCGGGCAGGGGGTCGATGGCGGCGAAGGCGCGGCGGGTGAGGGAGTCCGGGTCGGCGTACGCCTCCGAAACGTTTCTCCGCGGCCGTGTCTTCAGCAGGCCCGCGCTCTCCGGCGGCTCGACCGGTGCCACCCGCCCCACCCGGTGCGCCTCGCGCTCGGGCAGGCCGATCCAGAAGTCCAGCCCCAGCGGTTCGGCGATCTCCTCGGCGAGGATGCCGCCGACGGTGCGGCCGGTGGCGCGCAGGACCAGTTCGGACAGCAGCCAGCTGAAGGTCTGCGCGTGGTAGCCGTGCGCGGTGCCGGGCTCCCAGAAGGCCTGCTGGGCGGCGACGGCGCGCGCCCCGGAGACCCCGTCGGCGGCCTGCGCCGTGGTCAGGCCCCGGTCGAGGGCCGGGACCCCGGCCTGGTGGGCGAGCAGGTGGCGTACGAGCGTCCGCTCCTTGCCGCCCGCCTTGAACTCGGGCCAGTACGTGCCCACGGGCGCGTCCAGGTCCAGCAGTCCGCGCTGGTGCAGCAGCAGCGGGACGGCGGCGGCGACGCCCTTGGTGGCGGAGCGGACGATCTGCGCGGTGTCCTCGGTCCAGGGCTCGGTGCCGTTGGCGTCCTTCGTGCCGGCCCACAGGTCGACGACCTTGTGGCCGTCGCGGTAGACGGCGACGGCCGCGCCCCGGTCGCCGAGCACCTCGAAGTTGCGTTCGAACGCGTCCCTGACGGGCTCGTAGCCCTCGGTCACCACTCCCTGGATGTTCACAAGCACACCAACAACCTCCGGCCTGCGCTTATGCCGCGGGGGTGCCCGCCACGGAGCGCGGGTCGAAGCCGAAGGGCAGCTCCAGGCGGTGCGCGCCCATGAGGGCCTCGTCGCACAGCAGCTCCCGCGTGGGGCCGTCGGCGGCGATGACCCCCTCGGAGAGGATCACCGAGCGCGGGCACAGCTCCAGCGCGTAGGGGAGGTCGTGCGTGACCATCAGGACGGTCACGTCGAGGGAGCGCAGGATGTCGGCGAGCTCCCGGCGCGAGGCGGGGTCCAGGTTGGAGGAGGGTTCGTCGAGGACGAGGATCTCCGGGCGCATCGCCAGTACGGTCGCGACGGCGACGCGGCGGCGCTGCCCGAAGGAGAGGTGGTGCGGGGGCCGGTCGGCGAAGGCGGCCATGCCGACCTGTTCGAGGGCCTCGTGGACGCGGGTCTCCAGCTCGGCGCCGCGCATGCCGGCGGCGGCGGGGCCGAAGGCGACGTCCTCGCGGACGGTGGGCATGAACAGCTGGTCGTCGGGGTCCTGGAAGACGATCCCGACGCGGCGGCGGATCTCGGCGAGGTTGCGCTTCTCCACGGGCAGGCCGGCGACGGTCACGGTGCCGACGCCGCCGCTGAGGATGCCGTTGAGGTGCAGGACGAGGGTGGTCTTGCCGGCGCCGTTGGGGCCGAGGAGGGCGACCCGCTCGCCGTGTCCGACGGTGAGGTCGACGCCGAAGAGGGCCTGGTGCCCGTCGGGGTAGGCGTAGGCGACGCCGGAGACCTCCAGCGAGGGGGCGGAGGGGGAAGCGGAGGGGGTGGGAGCGGTCACAGGGTCCATCCCATCAGACAGACGGCAAGGGCCGTCACCGGGAGCACGGCCGCGTACGCCCATTGGGCGCGGGTGGCCACCGCTTCGTCGATCACCGGCATGGATCCGGTGTAGCCGCGGCTGACCATGGCGAGGTAGACCCGCTCGCCGCGTTCGTAGGAGCGGATGAACAGGGCGCCGGCCGTCTTGGCGAGGACTCCCCAGTGCCGGATGCCGCGCGCCTCGAAGCCGCGGGAGCGGCGGGCGATGGACATCCGGCGCAGCTCGCCGGTGATCACGTCGCCGTAGCGGATCATGAAGGAGGCGATCTGCACCAGCAGCGGCGGGAGCTTGAGCCGCTGGAGTCCGAGGAGCAGGGCGCGCAGTTCGGTGGTGGAGGCGAGGAGGACGGAGGCGGCCACGCCGAGGGTGCCCTTGGCGAGGACGTTCCAGGCGCCCCACAGGCCGGAGACGCTCAGGGACATGCCGAGGAACTCCACCCGCTCGCCCTCGGCGACGAAGGGCATGAGGACGGCGAAGGCCACGAACGGGATCTCGATCAGCAGCCGTCGCAGCAGGAACCCGGCCGGTATGCGGGCGGCGGCCGCGACGGCGGCGATCAGGAGGGCGTAGAGGCCGAAGGCCCACATCGCCTCGCGCGGGGTGGACACGACGACCACGACGAAGGCGAGGGCCGCGGCGATCTTGCAGTGCGGCGGCAGCTCGTGGACCGGCGAGTGGCCGTGCCGGTAGAGCTTGTGCGCGTGGCCGGCTCCCATGTCAGCGGGCCGAGGGGACGGCCGTGGAGGTGGCGGTCAGGTCCTGGGCGCGGCGGCGGCGCACGGTCCAGAAGATCCCGGTGCCGACGAGGACGGTGGCGCCGACGCCGATGACCCCGGCGAGGCCGCCGGAGAGGCGGGCGTCGGGGACGTCCTTGACGCTGTAGTCGGCGAGCGGGGAGCCGGCGGCGGCGTGCTCCTCGGCCTTGGCGTCGATGCCCTTGTCGGCGGCGACCTTCTCCAGGCCGTCGGGGCTGGCGGAGGCGTAGAAGGAGACGAACCCGGCCAGGACCAGGGCGGTGACCAGGCCGGTGATCCAGACGGGCTTGGTGGAGCGGGCGGCGGCGGAGGCGGGCGCGGCGGCGGCGGGGGCGTCGACGAGTTCGCCGCCGACGCGCAGCTTGAGCGGGGCGGTGAGTCCGCGTGCGCCGTGCACCAGGTCGGGGCGTACGGCGATCACGGCGCCGACGGTCGCGGCGGTGATGAGGGCCTCGCCGATGCCGATGAGGACGTGGACGCCGACCATGGCGGTGAGGACCTTGGCGACGGGTACGTCGGTGGTGCCGCCGACGGTGTAGATCGCGGTGAAGGCGGCCGCGGCGGCGGGCACGGAGAGCAGGGCTCCGGCGAAGGCGGCGGCGGTGACCGAGCGTCGGGTGGGCGGCAGCACCTTGAGGAGGCCGCGGAAGAGCGCGTAGGCGACGACGACGGTGACGACGCCCATGACGGTGACGTTGACGCCGAGGGCGGTCAGGCCGCCGTCGGCGAAGAGGATCCCCTGCATGAGCAGGACGACGGAGACGCAGAGCACGCCCGTGTACGGACCGACGAGTATCGCGGCGAGGGCCCCTCCGAGGAGGTGTCCGCTGGTGCCGGCGGCGACGGGGAAGTTCAGCATCTGCACGGCGAAGATGAAGGCGGCGACGAGCCCGGCCAGCGGGGCGGTGCGTTCGTCGAGCTCGCGGCGGGCGCCGCGCAGGCTGACGGCGACGGCACCGGCGGCCACCACTGCCGCGGCCACCGAGACGGGTGCGTTGATGAATCCGTCGGGCACATGCATGGAGGGGCTCCGCTTCTCACACCGTCTTTAACCGTTCAAGGATAGTGCCCTGTTGCAAACGGTTGGCAAGAGCGGGTCGGTCACAAAAGGGGGCTCGCACTTTCGTCGGAATGTGCGAGGCTGGACGAACAAACGGACTCAAATGTTCCGATTTCGAGGAGTCGTTCCGATGTCAGCGACCGCCGAGAATCCACCGGGGACCGCACACCCGGCCGCCGTCGAGATGCGGGTACGGGCCCGTGTCATCAGCGACGACCCGCTCTACCGGGCCATCCCGGTCGCCCTGCGGTTCACCCCCGCCGAGCCCCTGGCCGTACGGATCGTCTTCCCCGCCGAGCTGTCGCCGGAGGACACCGACAACGAGTGGGTGTTCCCCCGCGCCCTCCTGGAGGCGGGCCTGAGCGCCCCGACCGGGACCGGGGACGTACGCGTCTGGCCCTGCGGCCGCGTCCAGGCGGTCGTCGAGTTCCACTCCCCCGAGGGCGTCGCCGTCGTCCAATTCGACATCGCCGCACTGCGCCGCTTCCTGCGCCGTACGAACGCCACGAGCCCAGCGAGCGCCGCGCCGGCGGCCGCCGCCACCCGTTAGGCGCAACGGACCCGGCCCCGCACCCGTGATCGGGTGCGGGGCCGGGCTTCGTCGTGCGCGGGAGCGCGGAGGTCAGGCGTTGACCAGCTCGCGGTCCTTGTCCGGGCCCTCCGGGGCGCCGGACTCGCCGAGGTGCTTGCGCAGGCTCTCGCCCTCCACGTCCACGTTGGGCAGGATCTTGTCCAGCCACTTCGGCAGCCACCAGGCCTTGTGGCCGAGCAGGGCCAGTACCGCCGGGACGATGGCCATGCGGACCACGAAGGCGTCGAAGAGGACGGCGACGGCCAGGCCGAAGCCGATCATCTTGACCATCGAGTCGCTGGCGCCCATGAAGCCGGAGAAGACGGCGATCATGATGACGGCCGCGGCCACGACCACCCGGGCGCTGTACTGGAAGCCGGTCACGACGGCCTGGCCCGGGCGCTCGCCGTGGACGTACGCCTCCCGCATGCGGGTGACCAGGAAGACCTCGTAGTCCATGGCCAGGCCGAAGACCACGCCCACCATGAAGATCGGCATCATCGACATGATCGGACCGGTCTGCTCCACCCCGAAGAGCGAGCCGAGCCAGCCCCACTGGAAGACCGCGACGACGGCGCCGAGGGCGGCGACGACCGACAGCAGGAAGCCGAGGGCCGCCTTGAGCGGGACCAGGACCGAGCGGAAGACCAGCATCAGCAGCAGGAAGGCGAGGCCGACCACGAGCGCCAGGTAGGGCAGCAGCGCGTCGTTCATCTTCTGCGAGAAGTCGATGTTCATGGCGGTCTGGCCGCTGACGAACACGTCCTTGCCGTTGCCCTCGCGGATCGAGTGGACCAGGTCCTCGGTCTCCGCGGAGGACGGGCGGTCCTTCGGGATGACGCTGATGATCGCGGCGTCCTTGGCCTCGTTCTGCATCGGCGGCATGACCGCCGCCACCCCTTCGAGACCCTTGATCCGGTCGGCGGTCTTGTCGGCGAGGGCCTTGTCCCCGTCGACGACGACCATCAGCGGGCCGTTGAAGCCGGGGCCGAAGCCCTCGGACAGCAGGTCGTACGCCTTGCGCTGGCTGGTGGAGGTCGGCTTGGCGCCGTCGTCCGGCAGGCCCATCTCCAGCTTGCTCGCCGGGATCGCGATGACGCCGAGGCCGATCACACCGGCCAGCAGCACCATGACGGGGCGGCGGAGCACGAAGCGGGCCCAGCGGGTGCCGCCGTTGGCCTTGGGCTCGGCCCCGGCCGGCTTGCCCTTGCCGAAGAGCTTGCTCTTCTGGCCGGCGGGCAGCACCTTCTTGCCCGCGAAGCCCAGGATGGCCGGGACCAGGGTCAGGGCGACGAGCACCGCGATGACCACCGTTCCGGCGGCCGCGACACCCATCTTGGTCAGCATCGGGATGTTGACGACGGCCAGGCCCACCAGGGCGATGACCACGGTCAGACCGGCGAAGACCACGGCGGAACCAGCGGTTCCGGCGGCCCGGCCGGCGGCCTCGTCGCGCTCACGGCCCTCGGCGAGCTCCACGCGGTAGCGGGAGACGATGAAGAGCGCGTAGTCGATGCCGACCGCGAGGCCGATCATCATCGCGAGCGTGGAGGTGGTGTTGCCGAGGTCCAGCACGTTGGCGAGCGCGGTGATCGAGGAGACGCCGATGCCCACGCCGATGATCGCGGTCAGCAGCGGCAGCCCGGCCGCGATGAGCGAACCGAAGGTGATGATGAGGACGATCGCGGCGATCAGGATGCCGATGACCTCGCCGGAGCCCGTCTCGGGGGCCTCCATCAGCGCGTCTCCGCCGATCTCCACCTGGAGTCCGGCCTTCTGCGCGTCCTGGCCCGACTCCTTGAGCGCGTCGCGGGCCTCGTCCTTCAGCTCCATCCCGCTGACCTTGTACTTCACGCTGACGAAGGTGGTGGAGCCGTCCTGGCTCACCGCCTGCGTCTGGTACGGGTCTTCGACGGAGGCGACCTGGGCGGCGCCGGGGCCGTTCTTCAGGTCCGAGATGATCTTCTCGACCTCGGCCTTGGGCGCCGGGTCGGTGACCTTGGCGCCCGCCGGGGCCTTGACCACGATGCGGGCGGTCGCGCCGTCGGCGGACATGCCGGGGAACTTCTTGTCCAGCAGGTCGAAGGCCTTCTGGGCCTCCGTGCCGGGTATCGAGAACGAGCCGGAGGTGGGCGCGGAGGCCGTCGCGGCGCCGAAGCCCGCGGCGAACAGCAGCGCCACCCAGAGCAGGGCGACGAGACCGCGGCGCCGGAAGGCACCGCGGCCGAGCCGGTAGAGGAAGGTGGCCACGTCGTGGTTCTCCCGTTTCAGGTCGTGGGATGGATCCGGGACGGATCAGGGCGTGAAAGGCCGGCCCGACGACGAGAGCGGCGTGTCAGGAGCAGCTGGCAGGTCCGGTGGGGAACCGGTCCGGGGAGTCAGAGGCCGAGGGCGGGGAAGACCACGGCGTCGATGAACTGACCGAGGAAGTCCCGGTCGACGGACCGGTCCTCGATCAGCGGAAGAGCGATGAAGGCACCGATGAGCATGTGCGGTACGAATCCCAGCGCCGGACAGTCCGGACTGATCTCGCCCCGCTCCACCGCGCGCTGGAGCATGACCTGGAGACCGTTGATCTCCGGGTCCACCAGCAGGTCGCGCAGCGCCCTGTGGAGTTCCGGGCTCTCGTGGACGGCATGGGCCAGACCCCGCATCAGCGCGGTGTCCTTGGCCATCTGCGCGTCGTCGGAGCACTCGACCATGCGCGAGAAGTCCCCGCGCAGGCTGCCCGTGTCGATCTCCCGGAGGGAGACCGGCTGGGTACATCGCAGTGCTCGGGCGACCAGCTCCGGCTTGCTCCCCCACTGGCGGTAGAGGGTGGCCTTGCTGGACTTCGTACGGGCGGCGACGGCGTCCATGGTCAGCGCCTCGTAGCCGACCTCGCGCAGGAGGTCGAGGACCGCCCCGTGGAGTTCGGCCTCGCGCTCGGGGGTGATCCGGCTGCGCCGGGCCGACAGCGCCTCGGTCATCCGCCGCACCTCCCCTTCGCATCGATCGGACCGTCCGAACGAAAACCGTTCCGTACTCCACAGACGATACCCGGCCGCCTAACGAAACGAAACCGTTCCGTTTCGCTAGGGGAGTGGCATGCGTCACGCCCCCGGAGACCCCCTGGAAACCCCCCGGCCCGCACGGGGCCACCCGGGGCTCACCTGTACGAGTTCGGCTGTACGAGTTGCCGGGCCCCCCTGGCACGGAAAGCATTGGGGGGTGAGTCACGACGTCGCGTACCTCCGCTTCCCGCACCTGCACGACGACCTGCTGTGTTTCGCCACCGAGGACGATCTCTGGGTCGCCCCGCTGGTCCCCGAGGGCCAGATCCCGGGCCGGGCCTGGCGGATCACCGTCGACCGGACCCGCGTCGGCCACCCGCGCTTCTCCCCCGACGGACGGCACATCGCCTTCACCACCTGGCGCAGCCTCGACCCCGAGATCCACCTCGCCCCCGTCGACGGCGGCCCCGCCCGCCGGCTGACCTACTGGGGCGCCACCGACACCCGCGTCTGCGGCTGGACCCCGCCCGACGAGGAGGGCCGCAGCGACATCCTGGCCGTCTCCTCGCACGACCAGCCCTTCTCCTACTTCGCCTGGGCCTACAGCCTGCCCACCGACGGCAGCCCCGGCGGCAGACTGCCCTGGGGCCCCGTCTCCGACATCGCCGTCCACGACGAACCCACCGGCGAACGCCGCACCCTGCTGCTCACCGGCAAGCCCCCGCACGAGCCCGCCGCCTGGAAGCGCTACCGGGGCGGCGCCACCGGCCGGCTGTGGCTGCACGGCGAACGGCTGCTGGAACACATCGACGGACACCTCGACGCCCCGATGTTCGTGGGCGGCCGGATCGCCTTCCTCTCCGACCACGAGGGCATCGGCAACCTCTACTCCTGCCTGCCCGACGGCACCGGCCTGCGCCGGCACACCGACCACGAGGAGTTCTACGCCCGGCACGCCTCCAGCGACGGCTCCCGCGTCGTCTACCAGTGCGCGGGCGACATCTGGCTGGTGGACTCCCTCGCCCCCGACGCCGTCCCCCGCAAGCTCCCGGTCCGCCTCGGCGGCCCGCGCGCGGGGCGGCGTACCTACCAGGTGCCGGCCGCCAGCCACGTCGACTCCCTCTCCGTCGACGCCACCGGCCGGGCCAGCGCGGTCGTCGTACGCGGCAGCCTGTACTGGCTCACCCACCGCGACGGCCCGGCCCGCACCATCGCCGACACCCCGGGCGTACGGGTCCGGCTGCCCGAGATGCTCGGCAGCGGCGGGCAGGTCGCCTACGTCACCGACGCCGAGGGCGAGGACGCGATCGAGATCGCCTACCTCCCCCGCGCCTCCGGCGACCGGGAGCCGCGCCGGCTGGCCTCCGGCGAGCTGGGCCGCGTACTGGAACTGCTGTCCGACCCGGACGGGGAACGCCTCGCCGTCGCCTCCGACGACGGACGGCTGCTGCTCCTCGACGCGACGGAGGAGTCCAACGGCGAGGTCACCGAGCTGATCCGGTCCATCAACGGGCCCGTCACCGACCTCGCCTTCTCCCCCGACGGCTGCTGGCTGACCTGGTCCCACCCGGGGGTCGGGCGCTCCCTGCGGCAGATCAAGATGGCCCGGATCTCCGGCCCCGGCGCCCGCACCATCGTCGACGTCACCAACGGCCGCTTCGACGACGAGAGCCCCGTCTTCACCCGCGACGGCCGCTACCTCGCCTTCCTGTCCTGGCGCGGCTTCGACCCCGTCTACGACGTCCACACCGGCGACCTGTCCTTCCCGCTGGGCTGCCGCCCCTACCTGGTGCCGCTCTCCTCGGCCACCCCCTCCCCCTTCGCCTTCACCCCCGACGGCCGGCCGGCGGCGGGCGGGCTCGACCCCGTCGAGGGCGAGTCCGGCGAGGGCGAGGGCGCGGTGACCGTGGAGGTCGAGGGCCTGGAGAGCCGGGTCACGCCCTTCCCGGTGACGGCGTCGAAGTACTCGGCCCTGCACCCCGTCAGCGGCGGCGGACTGGTGTGGCTGCGCTGGCCCATCTCCGGCGCGCTGGGCGAGACCTTCGCCAACCCGACCGACACCAGCGGCAAGCCGACGCTGGAACACTTCGACATCACCAAGGCCCGCAAGACCGAGCTGGCCTCCGGACTGGACTGGTTCGCCCCCAGCGGCGACGGCACCCGCCTCGTCCTCAACGACGACGGGGACCTGCGCGCGGTCCCCGCGACCGAGTCCGGCGACGGGGACTCCACCGTCTACCTCGACCTGCGGCGCATCCTGCACGAGGTGGACCCCGCCGCCGAATGGCGCCAGGCCTACGAGGAGGCCGGACGGATCATCCGCGCCTACTTCTGGGAGCCGAAGATGTGCGGGATCGACTGGGACGGGGTGCTGCGCCAGTACCGCTCCCTCGTCGAACGGGTCGCCTCCCCCGACGAGTTCGCCGACCTGCTGCGCGAGGTCCTCGGCGAACTCGGCACCTCCCACGCCTACGTCTCCCCCGCCCGCCGCAACGAGGGCCCGCCCCACTACCAGCGGGCCATCGGCCTGCTCGGCGCCAACCTGGTGCCCCGGGACGGCGGATGGGTGCTCAAGCGGATCCTGCCCGGCGAGTCCTCCGACTCCAAGGCCCGCTCCCCGCTCGCCGGCACCGGCATCCGTGAGGGCGCCGTCCTCACCCACGTCGACGGCCGGCCCGTGGACCCGGTGGCCGGCCCCTACCCGCTGCTGTCGGCGGCCGGCGGCACCACCGTCGAGCTGACCTTCCAGCCCGCCGAGGGCGAGGGCCGCTCCCGCCGCGTCGCGGTCGTCCCGCTGATCGACGAACGGCCGCTGCGCTACCAGGACTGGGTGTCCAAGCGGCGCGCGGTGGTCCGCGAGCTCAGCGGCGGCCGCTGCGGCTACCTGCACATCCCCGACATGGGCGGCTCCGGCTGGGCGCAGTTCAACCGGGACCTGCGCCTGGAGGTGTCCCGGCCCGCCCTGATCGTGGACGTGCGCGGCAACGCGGGCGGGCACATCAGCGAGCTCGTGGTGGAGAAGCTCACCCGCTCGATCCTCGGCTGGGACCTGACGCGCAACGCCCAGCCCGTCTCCTACGCCTCCAACGCGCCCCGCGGCCCGATCGTGGCACTGGCCGACGAGGCGACCTCCTCCGACGGGGACATGATCACCGCCGCGTTCAAGCTGCTCGGGCTCGGCCCGGTGGTCGGACAGCGCACCTGGGGCGGGGTGGTCGGGATGACCGGCCGGCACACCCTGGGCGACGGCACGGTGATCACGGTGCCGATGAACGCGGCGTGGTTCCCCGAGTACGGCTGGTCGGTGGAGAACCACGGCGTGGAGCCGGACCTGGCGATCCTGCGCACCCCGCTCGACTGGGCGGAGGGGCGGCACGCGCAGCTGGACGACGCCGTGCACCTGGCGCTGGAGCTGCTGGAGCAGGACCCGCCGGCGGTCCCGCCCGGCTACACGGACGTACCGGACCGGCGCCGCCCGAAGCTGCCGCCGAGGCCGTAGCGCGGGTACGCGGAAGGGCCCGGCCCCCAGGACGGCGGGGACCGGGCCCTTCGGCCGTTCAACGGTTCACAAGGCAGACATCACTTGTCGAAATTGTCGTCGAAGACCTCACTGGCCTTCTGCGGCTGCGACTGCGGCTGCGACTGCGCCTCCCGCTCGACCTGCGAGGAGCGCTCCGAGGCCTCGGCCCGGGCCGATTCCCTGGCCTTCTCCGCCAGCTGCTTCGCCTTGTCCTGGAACTGATCCTTGAGACCCATGCTGTTCCTCCTGAAAGGGTGTCGGGCGTGGCCCGCTCAGCCTGGCACGCAAGGACATTCCACGCATTTCGGAGAGACGGCCTAAGCGTGCCGGGACCGTTCCTGCTCGTCCGCGACCCCGCCCGCGCCCACAAGTCCCTTGGAGACACCGGCCAGTCGCGGCTCGAACCGCCGCATCTCGCGCTGTCCGACCGTCGCGATGATCCCGGGCAGGTAGCCCCGTACGCCCTGCATGCCGCGCAGCCACCACTGCGCGTACACGTGCGGGGAGCGCCGCTCGATGCCGGCGACGATCCGGTCGACGGCCGGGCCCAGCGGGTAGGTGCGGTTCGCGGGCCACGGCAGGCGCCCGCGCAGCTCGCGCATGACGTCGTTCTGGTCGGCGCCGCGCACCATGTCGGTGTCGGTCCAGGAGAGGTAGCCGACGCCCACCCGCACGCCCTTGTGGCCGACCTCGGCGCGCAGGCAGTGCGCGAAGGCCTCGACCCCGGACTTGGAGGCGCAGTAGGCGCTCATCATCGGCGCCGGGGTGATCGCGGCGAGCGAGGCGATCTGGAGGAAGTAGCCGCGGCTCTCCGCCAGGACGGGCAGGAAGGCGCGGGCGGTGACGGCCCCGCCGATGAGGTTGACCTCGATCACCCGGCGCCAGGCCTCGGGGTCGGAGTCCTCGAAGGGTCCGCCGGCGGCGACGCCCGCGTTGGCGACGACGATGTCCACCTTGCCGAAGCGCTGCTTGACCTCCTGCGCCACCTTGGCCATCGCCTCGTGGTCGGTGACGTCGGCGTGCCAGTGGGCGCTGTCGGTGTGCAGCCGCTCGGAGACCTCCTTGAGGGCGTCGGGTTCCAGGCCGACGAGGGCCACCCGGGCACCGCGCGCCGAGAGCTTGCGGGCGAGCAGCTCGCCCACCCCGCGGGCGGCTCCGGTGACGACGGCGACCTGGCCTTCCAGACTCCTGCGAGCGCTCACGGCGTCTTCTCCTTCTCGGGGGCGGGGAGGCGGTGCGGGCCGGCGAATCGTTCCACCAGTTCCCGGACGGCGCCGGTGACGGCCTCCGGGGCCTCGACGGGGGTCATGTGTCCCGCGCCGGTGAGCTCGGTCAGCCCGACGCAGTGCGGCAGGGCGGCGGCGATCCGGCGGGCGTGCGTGATCGGGGTGAGCCGGTCGGCGCGGCCGCCGATGACGGCGGTGGGCACCGTCAGCCCGGCCAGTTCGGCGTCCAGGTCGAGCCCGGCCAGTACCTGGGACCAGGCGTGGCGCACCCCGGCCGGGCAGGCGTGCACGATGCGGGCGCAGGCCTCCACCCGGTCCGGCGCGGAGCCGGCGGCCATGGTGGCGTACTTGAGCACCGCCCGGGCGGCGGGCGTGACGGGCCCGAGCGGGCCGCGGGCGCCGAGCACCACCCTGGTCGTACGGGTCCGCGCGCGCCCGGCGGGCAGCGGCAGCACGGTCGCCTCCTCGACGAGGCGCGAGCTGCCGGTGCTGCACAGCAGGGCGGCCGCGGCGTGCTCGGCGAACTCGGGGCGTCCGGCGGCGGCCATCACCGTCATGCCGCCCATGGAGTGCCCGGCGACGACGGCCCGCTCGCCGGGGGCGAGGGTGGCCTTCAGTACCGCGACGAGGTCGTCGGCGAGGGCGGTGGTGCTGTAGGCGGTGGCCGCGGGGCTGCGGCCGTGGCCGCGCTGGTCGTAGGCGACGACCCGGTGGTCGGCGGCCAGGTCCCGTATCTGCGCGGCCCAGAAGGCGGTGGAGCAGGTCCAGCCGTGGGAGAGGACCACGGCCGGGGCCCCTTCGGGTCCGTGCACCTCGACGTGCAGCCGGGACCCGTCGGCGGAGACGGCGGTCAGTTCGCGGTCGGCGGCCGGGGGTGCCCAGCGTCCGGCGGTGACGTGCGCGGGCCGCGTCACGCGGCGCCCTCCTCGGCGACGGCCGCGGCCCGGCGGGCCTTCGCGGCGGCGGGGGCCGGGGCGGCTGCGACCGCCGTACGGACCCGGTCCCGGACGCGTACCACCTCGTACTCGGACAGGTCGACGGTCCGCGTCTCCTTGCGGAACTCGCCCGTCGTGCCCGGCCAGACGGTGGTGTTGCGGCCCGAGGAGTCCAGGTACCAGCTGGTGCAGCCGCCGGTGTTCCACACGGTCCGCTCCATGCGGGCCTGGACGCGCCGGTTCCACTGGTTCACGGCGGAGGGCCGGGCGGCGAGCGCGGTCCGCCCGCCCAAGACGCCCAGCTGGCGCATGTAGTCGGCCATGTAGTTCAGCTGGGACTCGATCATCAGGATCATCGAGCTGTTCCCGAGCCCGGTGTTCGGGCCGATGATCGTCATCCAGTTCGGGAAGCCCGCCGCGGTGGCCCCGCGCAGCGCCTGCATCCCGCCCTTCCAGGCGTCCGCGAGGGTCTGGCCGTCCGCGCCGACCACCCGGTCGGCGATCGGCATGTCCGTGACGTGGAAGCCGGTGCCGAAGACGATCGCGTCGACCTCGGTCTCGGTCCCGTCGGCTGCGACCAGCACCGAGCCCCGGACCTCCTTCAGCCCGGAGGCCACCAGGTCCACGTCGGGCCGGGCCAGCGCCGGGTAGTACTCGCTCGACAGCAGGATCCGCTTGCAGCCGATCCGGTACGAGGGCGTCAGCTTCGCCCGCAGCTGCGGGTCCTTGATCGAGCGCGCCATGTTGGCCTTGGCCAGCGACTCGATCAGCCCGAGCTGGTTCGGCCGCTTGGTGAAGGCGCTGACCTGGAGCTCGCGGATCCCCCACAGCAGCCCGCGCCGGGCCGCCCGGGTGAAGGGGAGCTGGCGGTGCAGCCAGCGCTCGACGGCGCTGATGGCGCGGTCGGTGCGGGGCATGACCCACGGCGGGGTGCGCTGGAAGAGGGTGAGGCGCTCCACCTCGGGGGCGATGGCGGGCACGATCTGGATGGCGGAGGCGCCCGTACCGATCATCGCGACGCGCTTGCCGCGCAGGTCGTAGTCGTGGTCCCAGCGCGCGGAGTGGAAGACCTTGCCGGGGAACTCGGTGAGTCCCGGGATCTCGGGCATCTTCGGGTCGGACAGCGGCCCGGTGGCGGAGACGACCACGTCGGCGGTGAGGTCTCCGGCAGAGGTCTCGATCTCCCAGCGCAGCTCGTCCGCGTCCCAGCGCATCATCCGGACCTCGTGGTTCAGCCGGATGTGGCGGCGCAGCCCGAAGGTGTCGGCGACGTGCTCCAAATACTCCCGGATGGCCGGCTGCCCGGAGAAGGTGCGGGGCCAGTCCGGGTTCGGTGCGAAGGAGAAGGAGTACAGGTGGGAGGGCACGTCGCAGGCGCACCCGGGGTAGCTGTTGTCGCGCCAGGTGCCGCCGACCGAGTCGGCCCGTTCCAGTACGACGAAGTCGGTGATCCCCTCGCGCCGCAGCCGTACGGCCGCCCCGAGCCCGCCGAACCCGGACCCGATCACCGCCACCCGCACGTGCTCGCGCCCTCGCTCGCGCTCGTCCATGCCGCCCATGCCCGCCGCCTTCCGCTCCCGCAGTCAGTCCCAGCCACACATACACCGCAACACAACCCTGCCAGCAATCACTGGCACAATCGGGAGAGTAGAGCAGCACCGTACCCATGGGTAGGGGTCGCGCCCGGAAAGTTACTGCGGGTACGCCCTAGGCTGCCGGTGTGGTGGAGATCCGGACGACCGAGGCGGGGGACACAGTGCGCGAGTACCGGACGGAGGAACTGGCCGAGGCGGCCGGCATCCCCGTACGCACCCTGCGCTTCTACCGCGAGCGCAAGCTCCTCCCGCCGCCGCGCCGCGAGGGCCGCATCGCCTGGTACGACGAACACCACCTCGCCCGGCTGCGCACCATCGCCGCCCTCCTGGAACGCGGCCACACCCTCGGCGGCATCGCCGAACTGACCGCCGCCTTCGAGAACGGCCGCGACGTGGGCCAGCTCGGGGAGCTGCTCGGCATCGGCTGGTCCGAGGAGACCCCCGTACGCCTGACCCCCGAGGCCCTCGCCGACTTCTTCGAGGGGGAGGTCACCCCGGAGAACCTGGCGGCCTCCCTGGACCTCGGCTACATAGCCACCGACGGCGACGCGATCGTGCACGTCAGCCGCCGCCTGCTGGAGGTCTCCTCGGCGCTGGTCCGCGAGGGCGTACCGCTCGCGGCGGTGCTGGAGACGGGCCGCCGGGTCCGCGAGCACGCGGACGCGCTGGCAGCCCTGTTCTCCGAGCTTCTCTCCACCCACCTGCCCGGCTCCGAGGACGCCCTCGCACGGCTGCGGCCGTTGGCGAAGAGCGTGGTCGAGGCGGAGCTCACCATGGCGATGGACCGCCTCCACCAGCGGCCCCAGGAGCCGTCTCAGACCCCGAACTCGTAGGCGACGGTCACGGGCGCGTGGTCCGACCACCGCTCGGGGTGCGTCTCGGCCCGCTCCACGAACGCCTTGACGGCCTTCGCGGCCAGCCCCGGGGTCGCGACCTGGAGGTCGATGCGCCAGCCGGCGTCGTTGTCGAAGGCCCGGCCCCGGTAGGACCACCAGGAGTACGGCCCCTCGGTGTCCGGGTGCAGGGCCCGCACCACGTCCACGTAACCGGCGCCGTCGTACACGTCACCCAGCCACTCCCGCTCCTCGGGGAGGAAGCCGGCGTTCTTCCGGTTGGTCTTCCAGTTCTTCAGGTCGGCTTCCCGGTGGCAGATGTTCCAGTCACCGCACACCACGACCTCCCGCCCGTCGGCGGCGGCCCGCGCCTTCAGCTCCTTCAGGTAGCCGAGGAACTCCCCCATGAACCGGTACTTCTCGTCCTGCTTCTCGGTGCCCGCCTCGCCGGACGGCAGGTACAGGCTCGCCACGGTCACACCGGGCAGATCGATCTCCACGTACCGCCCGGACGTGTCGAACTCGTCACTCCCGAAGCCGACCTGCACCCGCTCGGGCGCCCGGCGCGAGTACAGCGCGACCCCGGCCCGCCCCTTGGCGGCGGCCGGCGCGAACACGGTGTGCCAGCCCTCGGGCTCCCGGGCCTCCGCCGGAATCTGCACTTCCTCGGCCCGCACCTCCTGGAGGCACACGACGTCGGCGTCGGATCCCGCCAGCCACTCCACGAAGCCCTTCTTCGCGGCGGCGCGGATCCCATTCACGTTCACGGAGGTCACGGTCAGCATCCCAGCACCATAGCGGGAGGGTTCCGTACGATATTCAAATGTCTCACGGTATAAACCTCAGCGCCGTGCCGTACGACCATCCGGACGCGGTCAAGCTGGAGGACCAGGTCCAGGTCGAGTACCAGCAGCGCTACGACGGCGAGGGCGACGCCACCTACCTCGACCCGGCGATGTTCGTCCCGCCGCACGGGCTCTACCTCCTGGCGTACGACGCCACGGGCTCGGCCGTCGCCAGCGGCGGCTGGCGCCGCCAGGACCGCAACGACGAGGGCTACTCGGACGGCGACGCCGAACTGAAGCGCATGTACGTCGTCCCCGAGGCGCGCGGCCTGGGCCTGGCCCGCCGCATCCTGGCCGAACTGGAAGCCGACGCCCGCGCGGCCGGTCGCACCCGGATGGTCCTCGAAACGGGCGACCAGCAGCCGGAGGCGATCGCCCTCTACCTCTCCTCGGGCTACACCCTGTCCGAAAAATTCGGCCACTACCGCTTCCACGACTCCAGCCGCTGCATGACCAAGCCGCTTCCTTTTTGACGCGACCCTCGCGCCGCTCAGCGCTGGCGCGCTGCCGCTCCTTGACGCGCCGCTCGCACGGCTCGGCCGCGAGCGGCCTTACCGGCTTCGCGCCGCTGCGCCGGCCTCCGGCCGTCGGTGGCGGGGCGGGACCGGTTCTGGTGGCCGCTGCCCGTCTGTCGTCTGCGGACCGTTGCCGCTGCGCGGGGCGGGGTCCCCTACCCGCCCTTCCACCGTTCCCGCCTCAAACGCCGGCGGGGCTGGAGGTGCCCTCCGGGCACCCCAGACACCACCTGACCACGGGCCTGGGCCTGGGCCTGGGCCTGGGCCTGGGCCTGGGCCTGGGCAGCAAAGCTGCACACGAACGGCGACCCCGCCCGATCCAGCCCCGCCGGCGATTGAGGCGCGGGGGCCCGGGGGCTGGCCCCCGGCAACCCACCCGCACACGAACGGCGACGCCGGCCAAAATCCAGCCCCGCCGGCGATTGAGGCGCGGGGGTCCGGGGGCCGGCCCCCGGCAGCGCACCCGCACCCGAACAACCACGCCGCCACATCCAGCCCCGCCGGCGATTGAGGCGCAGGGGTCCAGGGGCCGGCCCCCGGCAACCCACCCGCACCCGAACAACCACGCCGCCACATCCAGCCCCGCCGGCGATTGAGGCGCAGGGGTCCGGGGGCCGGCCCCCGGCGACGCACCCGCACCCGAGCGGCAGCGCTGCGGCGGGGTCAGGCGGTCGGCAGCCAGGTCGGGGTGTCGGTGCCCCAGCGGGACGGGGTCCGGTCCCAGTCGCCCAGCGGCCCGGCCGCGTACCGCAGGGCCCCGTACCCCGAGGACGTGACCTCCCGCAGCCACGGCTCCGCCGTGTACCCGGGCTCCGCGGCCCCCGCCGCGGGGACTTCCCGGACCAGCCACGACGCCGTCCCGGCCAGGGAGAACCGCAGGCTCCGCCCACCCCCCTCCGCGAGCGCCCTCAGCACCCCCGCCGCCACCAGGTACCCCGTCCCGTGGTCCAGCGCCTGCGCGGGCAGCACCCCGGGCCGCCCGTCCGGGGAGCCGCACGCCGCAGCGATCCCGTACCCCGCCTGTACGAGGGAGTCGAACCCCCGCCGCCCCGCCCACGGCCCGCGCCACCCCCACGCGCACAGTTCCGCGACCACCAGTCCGGGCCACCGTGCGAGCAGTTCCTCCGCGCCCAGCCCGAAGCGTTCCAGCGCCCCCGGCCGGTATCCCGAGACCACCACGTCGGCCCCGTCGAGGAGCCTCTCCAGTACCGCCCGGTCCTCCGCGTCGGCGAGGTCCAGCAGCGCCGAGCGCTTCCCGAAGCCGGTGTCGGCGTACGCGTCGTCGGACTCCGGCAGTCCGGGCGTGTCGATGCGGAGCACGTCCGCTCCGAGCGCGCCGAGCGTCCGCGTGGCGACGGGTCCGGCGATGACGCGGGTCAGGTCCAGGACCCGTACCCCGGCGGCGGGCAGCGCCGCCGGGCCGAGCGGCCGGCCGCGCCCGGGTCCCCGTACGGTCTCCACCAGCGGCTGCGGCTCCCCGTACCCGGGCGCCACGGCGACGGCGAGCCCGCCCTCGGCGTACACGCGTTCCTGCGCCTCGGCCGCGCCCAGCCGCCCGAGGGCCTCCCGGACGGCCTCCGGCGTCCCGGGCACGCCGAGCGCCCGTACGAGGGCCGTCTCGTGGTGGGGGTAGTTGGCGTGGGTGCGTACCCAGCCGTCGGCGGCCCGCCAGAATCCCGAGAGCGGCGCGAAGGACACCGGTTCACGGCCCCCGACCCGCAGGTGCCGTTCGCTGACGAACGCCGTGGCCACGGCGCCCTCGTCGACCACCACGGGGGCCGCGTCCTCGGCCTTCCCCCCGGCCCGTACGGCGGCCAGCTCGGCGGCGGCGAGCGCGCACGCCCCGACGGTGGCCCGCGCCAGCTCCCGTACCGGAAGCGGCCCTTCCAGCCCGGCCGGCCCCCGGTAGCTCACCCGCTCCGCCAACTCGCCCGCTCCGCCCAGGGCTTCCCACGCCTGCGCCGTCCCACCGTCCAAGATCGCCATGGCGCCCATTGTCGCGGAACCGGCCCACGAACCGCTTTACGGGTCTTGCCATCATGTGATCGAGTAAGCGGCTCCGGCCCGCCGTCACGGAGGCGGCCGGGGGTGGGCACCGGTGAGCGGAGAAGCGGCGGCGATGGTGGCGACGGGGTGGGGGATCCTCGACGGGATCGAGTCGTGTCTGCTGACGGAGGTGCCCCGGAGCCGGCGCCCCGACACCGAACGGGGCCCGGAGGGCGACGAGTTGCGCGACCAGCGCTTCGCCGCGCTCGTCTCCGCGTACCAGGCGGGCCAGTCGGGCCGGTCGGACCAGCCCGGCCAGGCGGCTCACGGCGCCGTCCTGCTCGGCTGGCGCCGCGTCGGCGCCCAGCGCCCGGTCGAGGTCCTCGTCGGCGGCGCCGCCCTGTTCGGCGGGCAGGACGGTACGGGGCCCGGCGCCGCGACCCTCCTGAGCCTGCCCGCCGGCGCCCGGGCGCAGCGCCTGGCGGCCGGGGCGGCCGCGCAGGGCATGGCGGCCGTGCCGTACTGGATCCCGGTCGGGGCGATCACCGACGGCCTGCTGGTGGACGAGGACGCGCGCGAGCAGGCCGCCGCGCTGCGGCCCTCGCTGGAGGACGCCCTGCTGAGCGTGTGGCAGGACGCGTTCGCGTGGCTGGTGGTCGCCGAGCCGATCCCGCCGGCGGAGGCCGAGGAGCTCGCCGGGGAGGTGTCCGACCGGCGGCGCCGGGTGCAGGCGAAGACGGAGGGTTCCCCGGAGTACGCGCTGGAGGCGGCCCGTCTGGAGCGGCGGCACCGGGAGCTGGCGCTGGCGCCGTCGAGCGGGCTGTGGCGGGTGCGGCTGCTGGCCGGTTCGGACACGCCGGAGCGGGCGGCGCGGGTCGGGGCGCTGCTGTGCGCGTCGGCCGACCTGCGGGGCCTGCCGTACGCGCTCGCGCCGCGGGCGGAGCGCTGCGGGTCCCTGGAGGAGGTGCTCGGCGGCGGGACCGCCGGGTCCGGGGAGCAGGGGGCCGCGGCGGATCCGTTCGTGGCGGGTGCCGGGATGCTGTCGGCGCTGTTCCGGCCGCCGGCCCAGGAGATCCCGGGCGTACGGTTCTCCGTCCGCCCGGAGTTCGACGTGACCCCGGAGAACGGGACGGCCGCCGGCCCCGACTCCGTCCGGCTCGGCGCCGTGCTGGACCGCAACCGGATGCCGGTCGGGGACCTGAACCTGTCGCGCTCCAGCCTCAACCGGCACACCTTCGTGTGCGGGGCGACCGGCGGCGGCAAGTCCCAGACGGTACGCGGCCTGCTGGAGGCGGCGACGGGTTCGGGGCTCCCGTGGCTGGTGGTCGAGCCGGCGAAGGCGGAGTACCGCTTCATGGCGGCCCGGCTGCCCGACGAGGAGGTCGTCGTCATCCGCCCGGGCGACCCGGAGTCCCTGCCCGCCGGTCTCAATCCGCTGGAGCCGTCCACGTACGGGGACGGCCTGCGCTTCCCCCTGCAGACCCATCTGGACATGGTGCGGGCGCTGTTCCTGGCGTCCTTCGACCCGCAGGAACCCTTCCCGCAGGTCCTCAGCGCCGCCCTGACGCGCTGCTACGAGGACCTGGGCTGGGACCTCACCCTGAACGAGCCCGCCGTCCCCGGCACGAACCCCCGCTATCCGACGCTGGAGGACCTCCAGGAGACCGCGGAGCAGGTCGTCGCGGACATCGGCTACAGCAAGGAGATCACCGACAACGTCCGCGGCTTCATCAGGATCCGCATCTCCAGCCTCCGTCTCGGCACCACGGGCCGGTTCTTCGAGGGCGGGCACCCGATCGACTTCGGCGAACTCCTCAAGCGGAACGTCGTCTTCGAGATCGAGGACGTCGGGGACGACAAGGACAAGGCCTTCCTGATGGGCACGGTCCTGATCCGCCTCGTCGAGTACCTGCGCCTGGAACAGCGGCACACCGGCAAGCTCTCCTTCCCCCTGCGCCACCTCAGCGTCTTCGAAGAAGCCCACCGGCTGCTGCGGCGCAGCGAGGAGGGCGGGGCGAGTGCGCACGCCGTCGAGATGTTCGCCGGGCTGCTCGCCGAGATCCGCGCGTACGGGGAGGGGCTGGTGATCGCCGAGCAGATCCCCGCCAAGCTCGTCCCGGACGTCATCAAGAACACCGCCGCCAAGGTCGTGCACCGGCTGCCGGCGCGGGACGACCGCGAGGCCGTCGGCGCCACCATGAACATCACCGAGGCGCAGTCGGAGTTCCTCGTCACCCTCAGCCCCGGTGAGGCGGCCGTCTTCACCGACGGGATGGACCATCCGGTGCTCGTCCGCATGGCCGACGGCACGGCCCGGGAGAACACGGGCCCCGTCCGTACGGCCTCCGCCGCGCCCCTGGTCGGCCCACGCAGCCACGCCTGCCCGGCCACCTGCGCGGACGCGCCGTGCACCCTGCGGCGCCTGCGCGGTGCGGGGCGGCTCCTGGACGCCGACGGGTCACGGATCACCCTGTGGGCCGAGATGGCCGTCGCGGCCCACCTGCTGGGCTGGCGCACCCCGCTCCCCGGCCCCGCGATGCGGGCCTCCCTCGCACCGCAATGGGAAGGCGACCGGCACCTGGTGGAGTGCGCCGTCGCCCAGGCCGTCGACCGGGCGGTCGCGGACCGCCCCACCGTCGTGGCGGACCCGGCCGGCCTGTCCGAGCACGTCGCCCGCATGATGTCCGCGCAGCTCGACGGCGGCGACCCCTGTCCGGTCGGCGAGCCGCGGTGGGCGGCACTGCCCGGCACGAAGGCGCGCCAGTACTACCACGGCCGCCGCACGCCTTCCACGGTCGAGCGCATCGTCGGCTGCGCGGATCCGTCGGAGCACTGGAGCAAGCGGTTCACGAAGGCCCTGTCCTGCTTCGAACGCACCATCCGCAAGCCGTAACACGGAAGACCGGGGGAACACCGAATGAGCGAGCTGTACACACCGGAGACCACCGACCTCCCGGAACCTCCACCCACCCCGGACTTCCCCGAAGCCGACACCATCGGCGAACCCGAACAACCGGAACCCACCGAACCGGAAGCCCTGGAGTCAGACGACACCGAGGCCTTCCCGGAGGAACCCGAGCCCGCCGAGCCCGAAGCCCTGGAGTCGGACGACACCGAAGCCTTCCCCGACGAACCCGAGCCCGCCGAGCCCGAAGCCCTGGAAGCGGACGACACCGAAGCCTTCCCCGACGAACCCGAACCCGTCGAGCCCGCCTCGGAACTCCCGGACGAGGACCCCGACTCCGACCTCCCCGCCGAGCCCGAAGCCCTCGCCGAACCCACCCCGGACCGGCCCCGGGAACCCGAGTCCGCCGAGGCGGAAGCCGCGGAGGCGGAGGACACCGAAGCGTTCCCGGACGAGCCCGAGCCCGCCGAACGCCCCGACGAGGACCCCGACTCCGAGACCCCCGACGACCCCGACCCCCTCGACGACACGACGGAACTCCCCACCGGGGAAGAGGACACCCCGGACCAGCCCGAGCCCGAGCCCGAGCCCGAGGCACTCGAGAAGGAGGAGGAACCCGAGCCGGACGACGCCGCGGACGAGACCGAAGCCGCCTCCCCCGTCCGGGAGTTCTCCAGCAACGAGGAGGGCGCCGAGTACGGCCGGACGGAGTGGGCCGAGGCACAGGCCCTGCTGACCGACGAGCAGCGGGACGCCCTCTACGGCTACAGCGGGGAGAAGGGACCCGGCGAGGAGGGGTCGCCCGACTACAAGGAGATCAACGGCTACTTGCGCGGCTACGAGCCCGGTTCCCCTGAGGTCGACGACAGCATCCAGCGGATCGACGAGGGGCTCGAGCTCCAGACCGTCCCCGAGGACCTCACCGTCATGCGGGAGACCGGGCTGAATTCCTTCAACTGCCCGATCGAGAAGATCAAGGGCAGTGTCCAGACCGACCAGGGATACCTGTCCACGGCTCTCGGTTCCGATCCCGATTTCGCCCCCGACAAGGAGGTCGTGCTCCACCTGAAGGTCCCGGAGGGCACTCCGGCCATCTATATGGAGGGGCTGTCCCAGTACGACTCGGAACGGGAACTGCTCCTCGGCCGCGGCCTGAGCTACCTCGTCACCGACGCCACCTTCGGTGAGGACGACGACGACCGGTACCACGTCTACGGTGAGATCATTCGCTGATGAGTGCGCCACACGGAGAAGGAGACGGAATGCGACGCGGCCCCATGTCCGAGGACCCGCAATTCACCACGGTGAGCATGCCGGACGACTACGCCTACCGGACGGACACCGCTGTCGTCTACGCCCCGGTGGTCCGGGGCGGAGTGACCGTGGGCCACCTGTGGGCGTCGGCCACCGAGTCCGCCGCCGGCTTCCTCGCGCTGCCCGCCGCCGGCACCGCCTCGCGCGCGGCGGCGTTCGCCTGGACCGACCGGCTGCGGGAGTCGAAGGCGCAGGGGCTCACCGCGCTGGAGGCCCTGCGGCACTGGACCGGCCGGCCGGACGACCCGAAGGCCGGGCACGTCCCCGCGGACGCGGAGGCGCAGGCCGCGGACCTGGCCGCGCTGGAGGCCGAGCAGGGATAGACAGGCTGAGCAGGGCCGGACACGCCCGTGGGGCCGCCGTTCGCACGGCGGCCCCACGGTGTCGTCACAGCCGCCCCGTCACTGCTGGGGCCAGCCGCCCTGGGACGGCGGCGGCGGGGTCTGGCCGGTCGGCCAGCCCCAGTTCTGGTGGCCCGGCTGCGGCGGGTTCTGGCCCGGCTGGAAGCCCGGCGCACCGTACCCGGCGCCCGCGTACGGGCCCGCGGCCGGCTGCTGCGGCTGCGCGACCGGCTGCCCGGGCACGTACGGCGGGAGCGTCGGCGCGGGCTGGGCGGGGACGCCCGTGTGCTGCGGCTGCGCCTCGACGGGCGGCTGGTCGTCCAGCGGGACGCTGCCGACCCGCTCCAGCTTGACGATGTTCGGGTTGCACATCGCCGTGTGCGTCCGGACGGAGCCGTCCGGGGCGCGCTCCACGAAGACCAGGCTGAACTCCTGCAGCCCCTGGAGCTGCGTCGGCTCCAGCGCGTACTCGTACACCCGCTGCGTGGTGGTGCCGTCGCTGGTGCTGACGGACGTGCCCTCGGTGTGCGTCGTGGACTCGCTGGTCCCGCGCGTACGGGTGGTGCTGGAGTTCTCCGTCTCCGTGTAACTGCCGCCGCTGCTGCTGCCGCTGGTCGAGCTGGTGGGGAAGATCCCGCCGTCGGAGTAGGTGCTCGACGAGCTGGTGCCCCAGTTCTTCCCCCACGAGCGGGAGAAGCCCTCCGTGTGGGCCACCGACGTGGACGTCCCCTTGGTGTGCGCCACCGACGTGTTGACGCTCTCGCCCTTGGTGTCGGTCAGCGAGTGCAGCTTGAAGCTGTACCCCCGGCCGAGGAAGTCGGCCGCGATGCCCGCCTCCTGGTGGTTCCCGAGCCGCATGAAGGCGACGGCGCCGCCGCCGATCATGTCGCGCGCGGTCTCCCGCAGGTGGGCGTGCATGATCGTCAGCTGGGAGCCCCGCCACTCGCAGACGCTCGCGAGCCGCTCCAGGTGCCGCCGCTGCACCTCGTGCTCGCCGAGCGCGACGACCACGGCCGGAGCGTCCTCCTGGAGCGTGGACAGGCGGCGCGACACGCTGAGGATGGCCAGGTCGACGAGCAGTTCGGTGCTCGCGCTGCCCGTCGCACGGTCCAGGCTCAGGCAGGTCAGGTAGCCGGGGCCGCGGCCCGCCCGTGCGGTGCCGAGGGTCGCGAGCGGCTGGATGAACGCCTCCAGCCGCATCAGGTTCTCGCGGGTCTGGTCCTTGTTCTTGTCGGTGAGCAGGTCGTCGGCTATGTGGTTGCGTTCGGCCCGCGTCAGACCGTCCGGGCCGGTGTCGGCGTCCGTCGACTCGCCCAGGAGGGCGCGCAGGCCCGCGGCGATCCTGGCCGGGGTGACGCGCTCCCCGAGGGCGTCGCACAGCCGGCCGAGGATGCGGGTGTCCATGCTGCGCGCGGCCCGCGTGGCTTCCCCGCTGTCGCCGTACACCGCCTCGACGAGCGCGTCGACCAGCTCCTGCTTCGCCAGGCCGTCGAAGATGCTGCTCTGCTCCTGCTGGCTGGGCAGCAGCTGTACGTCGACGGGGGCGCCCATCTGCGCGCTGAGGACGGACAGTTCCCGGCAGATCTGCGCCTGCGTGAGGTCCAGGACGATCAGCGGACGCTCGCGCAGCGTGGACGCGCCGAAGACGGTGAGGAAGCCCTCCCGGCTGCGCTGGCTGCCGCCGAACACGTCGAGCCGGCGGGTGCCCTGGTCCATCGGCAGGGTGCCCCACAGGTCCATGGCCCGGATGCGCTGGTCCTCGGTGTACTCGAAGTACGCCTTGCGCTGCGCCCACGCCGACGACTCGTGCTGGTAGCGCTGCTCCAGGTCGAACTGCGCCTTCTGCACCTGCTGCACGGCGCTGGTCGCCGAGCCGCCGGACGTGCTGTGCACGACGGCCGCGCCCGCCGCGGCGAGCAGCGCGAGCGCCCAGCCCGCCACGCTGCCCGTGAGCAGGGCGATCAGCACGAAGAACGCGGCGGCCCCGCCGCCGACCTTCAGCGCCATGCCCTTGCGGTCGGCCGCGTTCAGCGTCTCGGCCCGCGCCCGGTTCTGGAGCATCTCGGGTACGAGTCCCTGGCCCGGCGGCTGTTCGACGAAGAAACGGCGGCAGGTCTCCGCGTCACGGTAGACCCAGCCCAGCCGCTGGCCCGGATCGAACAGCCGGACCAGGGGCGCGGCCTCCGGGTTCGCCTCGGACGGTTGGACGGACATGTGGGTGACTCCTGGTGGTGTGCGGTGCGCGTACGTGCGTGCGAGCGGGCGGGCGGGGACGGTGCGGGGTGGGCCGCTCAGCCGATCGCGCCGGCGAACTTCTCCAGCTCACGGATGCGCACGTGCAGCGGCGGGTGGGTGGCCATGGCGCGCTTGAGGGCCTTCTGCTGGCGCAGGCCGTCGTCGGCGCCCTCCTCCTGCCATCCGGTGAACACGGCGTGCAGCGCGGGCCCGTACCCGAGTTGTGCCGCGATCCGGTCGGCGCGCAGCTCCGCGGCGCGGCCCGCCCAGGCCAGCAGGTACGGCGTCACGAACACGACCAGGACCGGCGGGAAGGTGAACGCGACGGCCAGGACGAAGGAGACGAACACCAGGCCGACCACGCAGCCGAGCAGCGGCACGGCCTCGGAGACGGCGGCGACGATGACGAGCACCCAGCGCGCGAGCATCGCCACGAACCGGCCGGGCAGCGCGTACCACTGGCCGAGCAGGCCCGCCCAGGCGTGGCCGCCGAGGTGGTGGCCCAGCTCGTGGGCGAGGATCGCCTCCAGCTGCTCGGGCGGCAGCCGGAGCGCCCATCGGGTCACCCCGACCATGTGGCCCGCGGCGGCGGCGGCGTTGATCTCCTCGCTGTCCTCCACCCACAGTTCGTACTTCGGGTTCTGGATCCCGGCGCGCTGGGTGACGCTCGCCCACAGCGGGCCCATCGCGGCGCGCTCGGCGTTGTTCGGCTCACGCCACTTGAGCAGGACCTTCGCGAGCATCCGCTCGGCCGGCGGGTAGAAGACGAGCGCTCCGGACGCCAGCCAGGCGATGACGAAGACCGCGTTGAGGCCGCTGGGCAGCAGCGTCGACACCATGAGGATCACGAGGAGGCTGCCGAGGAAGTTCGGCAGCATCAGGAGCAGCGTCGTCACGGCGGTCGCGTCGGCCCGCCGTCCGACCCGGACCGGCTCCGGGCTGTACGCCTGCCCGTGCGGCGGGAAGGCGGGAGCCGGGGCGGGACCGGGCCCGACCTGCCCCTGCGCGAGGATGTCGGGCTGCTGGTGGGGAGCGGTGGGCGGCGCACCGTACGGCGCCTGCGACGGCGCGAACCCGGGCGCCGCAGGCGGGTACGCCCCGGGCTGCTGCTGCGCGGGGTACCCGGGCGGCTGCTGCGGAGGGTAGGCGGGGGCCTGCTGCGGCGGGTAGGCGGGCGGCTGCTGCGGCGGCACGCCCGGCTGGCCCGGGGGCACGCCCGGCTGGCCCGGGTACTGCCCGTACGCCGGCGGCTGGCCGTACGCCGGGGGCTGCCCGTAGGCCGGCGGTTGCTGCGGCACGCCCGGCTGCTGCGGCGGCACGCCCGGCTGGCCGGGGTGCTGCCCGTAGGCCGGGGGCTGGCCGTACGCCGGGGGCTGCTGCGGGGGTACCGGCTGCCCGCCGTACGCCGGCGGCTGCGGCGGAGGCGTCCCGGGCTGCTGTCCGTGGCCTTGCTGATCCGGGGCGGTCTGCGGCGGCTTCTGCGGCGGCTGCTGCGGCTGCGCGCCGTACGGATCGGTCGGGTGACTCACCGGGCTTCCCTTCAGGTCCGCGTCGCGGTGGTGCGCGACGGGCCATGTGTGTCAGGGCCTCAAGAGCACCGCACATGCGAAAGTTTGGAAGAGAAGCGATTCGAGCCCCCGTGCCCGCCCCCGGCATCTGCAGTCACTCGGACCTGTGCAGAGCGACCCATAGTGATGCACCGCAACGGCCCCTGTCCACTTGAGGGATGGTCGTCTCAAAAATCTCACGGTCCATCAAATAGCGTCTATTCGGGGCCAATCCACATACACCCGCCGACCGCTCCACCGCGCCCGGCGCACCGGACGCCCTTCACCCCGGAAACGCCGAAATCCCGCCCGGTCTTTCGACCGGACGGGATTTCATGACGTTCCCGAGAGCTACTCGCGAACTGTCGTTTGTGGACCTGTGGGGATTTGAACCCCAGACCCCCTCGATGCGAACGAGGTGCGCTACCAGACTGCGCCACAGGCCCTTGCGACGTGTGAAACATTAGCATCCCCGCGCCGGTGCTCCAAAACGGGTTCCGCGCAGGTCACCCCTCCCGCGTCACTCGTTCGCGGCGCGCGGGCGGTCCTCGCCCTCGTACTGGTCGAAGAGCGGAGTGCGGCCCCGGCCCTGGCCCCGGGGGCGGGGGGTGGTCTGCGGCTTGGGGTCGGGCTTCGCGGGCGGCGGCGACGGCTGGGCGCGCAGGCGGGGCTCGGTCGGCTCGGCGGTGCTGGAGCGGGTCGCGCTCCAGCCGTCGGGTGCCGCGGGCCCGGTGGCGCGCGGGGCGACGGGGGCCGTCACATAGGTCGGCAGCGGGACGGGGACGGGCTCCCAGCTGTCGCCGCGCGCGGGTCCGCGCTCACGTTCGCGCTGCTGGTCCACCCACTCGGCGTGGTCGGTCTGCTCGACGAGCGCGCGCCGCCCGGCTTCCTGGGGGGAGACCGGTGGCGCGGGGTCCGGTTCGGCGCCCGCGGCGGGGGCGTCCTCGGACGTCCGGCGGCGGGTGCGGTTCTCGCGCAGGCTGCGGGCGGCGGCCTCGGCGCGGCGCCGGTCCATCGTGAACTCGTAGCGGCGCCGCTCCTGGACCCGCAGGTGCACGATGTACGTGCTCAGCAGCAGGGCCGGTACGGCCGGCGCCCACAGGTACTGGAGTCCGCCGACGGCGGCGACGATCGCGCCGCCGCTGAAGGCGAGGAAGAGCAGCGCGGTGGTGCGGCGGCGGCGGGCGAGCACCTGGAGCCGCTGCTGGCGCCGGACCCGTTCGGCCTCGGCGGCCCGCGGCTCGGCCCTGGTCGGAGACACGCCGAGGGCCCGGGCGTCGGCGTCCACGGAATTCACCGTTTCCGTCGTCGCGTCCGGGTCCGCGGGGGGCTGGGACTCCGCCTGTTCCTCACCGCGCTCACGGAGCCCCTTGGCGTAACGGCGCTCCATTCCCGCCCGGCCCGAAAGCAGCCGGATGGCGGTGGAGAAGCGTTCCGTCGGACGCGCTTCGTTCAGCTCGTCCTGCCTCCGGAGCCACATGGGCACCAAGTAGGCGGCCCAGGCCCCGACAATGACTGCGTAGATGAGGCCGCTGCTGCTCACACCCCACACCGTAGAGGGACGCGGCCGGGAGGATCAGCCAATTGGGCCGGTGTGTCGCACGATCCGGCTGATATCACGGACTTTTTTTGTGATTCTTCGGATCAGGGGATCAGGTGATGGGTGAATCCACGGATTAATTCGAACGGATTTACGATTATGGGGATTCCGGGCTCTTCGGCGACGGCGGAGCCTGCGGCGGGCCCGTCTGCCCGCGCCGCCGGTACCAGCGGCGCAGCAGTCCCTCCGGGACCTCCTCCGCCGTGAGCGCGAAGACCAGGTGGTCCCGCCAGGCGCCGTCGATGTGGAGGTAGCGCGGACGCAGCCCCTCCTCGCGGAACCCGAGCTTCTCCACCACCCGGCGGCTGGGCAGGTTCTCCGGGCGGATGCACACCTCGATCCGGTGCAGCCCGACCTTCGCGAAGCAGTGGTCCACGGCGAGCGCGACCGCGGTCGGCATCACCCCGCGGCCCGCCACGTCCCGGTCCACCCAGTAGCCCACATGGGCGGCGCACATCGATCCCCAGGTGATCCCGGCGACCGTCAGCTGGCCGACCAGGCGCCCCTGGTACTCGATGACGAAGGGCAGCATCCGGCCCGCGTTCGCCTCGGCCCGCAGATGGCGGACCATCTGCCGGTACGTCGGCCGGTGGATCACCGGCCCCCAGGGCGCGGGCGGCGGGATGGTGGCCTCCCACGGCCGCAGCCAGTCGCGGTTGCGCCGGTTGACCTCGCGCCAGGCCCGCTGGTCCCGCAGTTTTATCGGCCGGAGCGTGACATCGCCGTCCGCCAGCACCACCGGCCAGGAGGGGCCGTTCAGCTCGGGCTCCCGGGCGCCGCGTCCGGTCTGGGGTGGTCGCCGCCGCGGATCTGGTCGACGGCGTGCGGCAGGATCCGGGCCAGCACGGCGAGGCCGTCGCGGACCCCGCCCGTGGAGCCGGGCAGGTTCACGATCAGGGTGCGTCCGGCCACGCCGGCCAGGCCCCGCGACAGGGCCGCGGTGGGCACCTTCGCCAGGCCCTCGGCGCGGATGGCCTGCGGGATGCCGGGGATCTCGTAGTCCAGGACGCGGGAGGTGGCGTCCGGGGTCCGGTCGGTCGGGGAGATGCCGGTGCCGCCGGTGGTCAGGATGACGTCGTACCCGGCGGCGACGCCCTCGCGCAGGGCCTGCTCGACGGGGTCGCCGTCCGGGACCACGCGCGGGCCGTCCACGGTGAAGCCGAGCTTCTGGAGCGCCTCGGCCAGCAGGGGGCCGCCCTTGTCGGCGTACACGCCCTGCGAGGCGCGGTTCGAGGCGGTGACGACCAGGCCGCGCGGGGCCGGGGCTGCGGGCCGGGGCGCCTCGGGGGCCGCCGGGCCCTCGCGGTGGCTGTGGCTGTGGGCCTCGCCGCCGCGCGGGGTCACGAACGGCTCCAGTCGCCGGACTTTCCGCCGGTCTTCTCCTCCACCCGGACGTCGGTGATGACCGCGCCCTTGTCGACGGCCTTGACCATGTCGATCACGGTGAGCCCGGCGACGGCGACGGCCGTCAGGGCCTCCATCTCGACGCCCGTGCGGTCGGTGGTCTTCACGGTGGCGAGGATCTCGACGCAGTCGTCGGCGACCGACAGCTCCACCTTCACCCCGGACACGGCGAGCGGGTGGCACAGCGGGATCAGGTCGGGGGTCTTCTTGGCCCCCATGATCCCGGCGATCCGCGCGGTGGCGAGGGCGTCGCCCTTCGGCACGCCCTCGCCGCGCAGCAGCTCGATCACCCGGGGGGAGACGAGTACGCGCCCGCTGGCGCGGGCCGTGCGGGTGGTGACGTCCTTCTCGGAGACGTCGACCATCCGGGCCGCGCCGGCCTCGTCGATGTGGGTCAGCCTGTTCTGCGTACTCATGTCTGTCGTGCCGCTCCCGCTCCGGGCCCCTGGAGCCCTGGGGCCTTAGGAGCAACACGCTACCGCCACCGGCGGGTACTCAGCCGAGCAGGATCACTTCCAGCTCGGTCCCCGGCTCCACCGAGGTGACGTCCTCCGGTACGACCATCAGGGAGTCGGCGTGCGCCAGCGCGGCGATCAGGTGCGAGCCCGATCCGCCGACCGGGCTGACCGTGCCGCTCCCGGCGTCGTACTTCCCGCGCAGGAACTGGCGGCGGCCGGCCGGGGAGCCGAGCGCCTTGTCGGCCTTGAGCACGGCGCGCAGGGACGGGCGGGTGACCTCGGAGTGCGGCAGGCCCATGAGCGCGCGGATCGCGGGGCGCACGAACAGCTCGAAGGAGACGTAGGAGGACACCGGGTTGCCGGGCAGGGCCAGCAGGGGGGTGTGGTCGGGGCCGATGGTGCCGAAGCCCTGCGGCTTGCCGGGCTGCATGGCGAGCTTGCGGAAGTCGACGCCGCCGCCCTCCGCGTCGCCGTCGCCGGAGGCGGCGGCGGTGAGGGCCTCCTTGACCACGTCGTACGCGCCGACGCTGACGCCGCCGGTGGTGACCAGCAGGTCGGCGCGGATGAGCTGGTCCTCGATGGCGGCGCGCAGGCTGTCGGCGTCGTCCTCGACGGCGCCGACGCGGTAGGCGATGGCTCCGGCGTCGCGGGCGGCGGCGGCCAGGGCGAAGCTGTTGGAGTCGTAGATCGTCCCCTCGGTCAGCGGTTCGCCGGGCTGGACCAGCTCGCTGCCGGTGGACAGGACGACGACGCGGGGGCGCGGGCGGACCCGGACGGTGCCGCGGCCGATGGCGGCGAGCAGCGCGATCTGCGGCGGGCCGAGCACCGTACCGGCGGCCAGGGCCAGGTCGCCGGCCTGGACGTCGCTGCCGCGCGAGCGGACGTGCGCCCGGGCCTCGGCGGGCCGGTGGACCCGTACCTCGCCGGCCGCGCCCTCGGGTGCGGCGCTGGCGGGGGTCATCCCGGAGGCGGCGCCCGCGCCGGTGCCGCCGTCGGTCCACTCGACCGGTACGACGGCCTCCGCGCCGGGCGGCAGGGGGGCGCCGGTCATGATGCGGGCGGCCTGGCCGGGGCCGACGGTGGGCAGTTCGCCGCTGCCCGCGGCGACGTCGCCGATGACGGCGAGCACCGCGGGGAACTCCTCGCTCGCACCCTGGACGTCGGCCGTGCGGACCGCGTACCCGTCCATGGAGCTGTTGTCGAAGGGCGGGAGGGCGACGGGCACGGTGACGTCCTCGACCAGGACGCAGCCCTGGGCGTCGAGCAGCTGGAGCTCGATGGGCTCCAGCGGCCGGACGGTGGCGAGGACGTCCGCGAGGTGCTCGTCCACCGACCACAGGCGGTGGTGGCCGCCTGCCGGCTGAGGATGCTGCGGGGCGGAACTGCTCAAGGTGCTACATCTCCTCCGTGACGTAACGGTGAAGCCAGGTGCGGAACTCCGGGCCCAGGTCCTCACGTTCGCACGCGAGTCGGACGATGGCCCGCAGGTAGTCCCCGCGGTCCCCGGTGTCGTAGCGGCGGCCCCGGAAGACCACGCCGTGCACCGGGCCGCCCACGCTCTCGTCGGCGGCCAGCTTCTGCAGGGCGTCGGTGAGCTGGATCTCCCCGCCGCGGCCCGGCTCGGTCTCCCGCAGTATGCCGAAGATCGCCGGGTTGAGGACGTAGCGTCCAATAACCGCGAAGTTGCTGGGCGCCTCGGAGGCGTCCGGCTTCTCGACGAGCCCGGTGACCCGGACGACGTCCGGGTCCTCGGTCGGCTCGACGGCGGCGCAGCCGTAGAGGTGCACGCTGGACGGGTCGACCTCCATGAGCGCGATGACGGTTCCGCCGGTGCGCGCGTGGATGTCGACCATCCGCCGCAGGAGGGGGTCGCGGGGGTCGATGAGGTCGTCGCCGAGGAGGACGGCGAAGGGCTCGGTGCCGACGTGCGGTTCGGCGCAGAGCACGGCGTGGCCGAGGCCGCGCGGGTCGCCCTGGCGGACGTAGTGCATGGTGGCGAGGTCGCTGGACTCCTGGACCTTCTTCAGCCGGTCGTCGTCGCCCTTGGCGATGAGGGCCGACTCCAGTTCGTAGTTCCGGTCGAAGTGGTCTTCCAGGGGCCGCTTGTTACGTCCTGTGATCATGAGGACGTCGTCCAGTCCGGCCGAGACGGCTTCCTCGACCACGTACTGAATGGCCGGTTTGTCCACGACCGGGAGCATTTCCTTGGGGGTTGCCTTGGTCGCCGGGAGGAACCGAGTGCCGAGGCCCGCGGCCGGGATGACGGCTTTCTTGATCACTGGGTGCGACTGAGTCATGGACAGCACGATAGTGGACCTTGCCGAACCCCCGTCCAGGTTCCGGTGAATAGGTCCAGGTATGCACCAATAGGAAAGGGTATGTGACTCGATGGTCGTGGAGAATTCATCCGGTAATCCTCCGGTTCCTCCCGAAAAGGCGGCCTTGCGGCGTGAACTCCTCGCCGCCCGCCGCGCCCTGTCCCCCGAGTCCCGCGGCGCGGCGGCCGACGCCCTCGCCCGCTCCGCCCTCGCCCTGCCCGAGCTGGCCGGCGCGCGCACGGTGGCGGCGTACGTCTCCGTCGGCGGCGAGCCGGGCACCCACGCGCTGCTCGACGCGCTGCGGGCGGCCGGGAAGCGGGTGCTGCTGCCCCTGCTGCTGCCCGACAACGACCTCGACTGGGCGGCGTATGAAGGTCCGGGCAGTCTGCGGGAGGCCGCGCACCCGGGGAAGATGCGGCTGCTGGAGCCCGCCGGCGCCCCGCTCGGCCCCGACGCCGTGACCGCGGCCGACGCCGTGCTGCTGCCCGGGCTGGCGGTGGACCGGCGCGGGATGCGGCTGGGCCGCGGCGGGGGCTCGTACGACCGGGTGCTGGCCCGGCTGGAGCGCGCCGGGGCGCATCCGGCGCTGGTGGTGCTCCTCTACGACGAAGAGGTGGTCGCGCGGGTCCCGGAGGAACCGCACGACCACCCCGTCCAGGCGGTGGCCACCCCGTCGGGGGTGGTCCGTTTCTGAGCCCCGCCGCTAGGGCTTCAGCGTCAGGGTCTCGACCGTCGCCTTGTCGACGGCCTCCTTGCCGAAGGCCCACTCCAGCAGCTCGCCCTTGGCCCACAGGGTTGTCTGGTCCGTGTAGTTGGAGTGGTACGCGTGGCCCGAGGCGCCGGTCAGGTTGATCCAGCGGGACTTGTCCAGGTCGTTGAGGTTCACGACCATCCGCATCGACGGGACCCAGGTGACCCCGTACCCGCTGGAGGCGTTCCAGCCGGTGGCGTTGACGGTGGCCTCGCCGCCGCCCAGGTTCCACGGGCCGCGGTTGAGGAGCCACTGCATGAAGCCGGGGCCCTCGGTGCCGATGGTCTGGTTCTTCAGGCTGAGCTGGTGCAGGCGGCCCCAGCTCCAGGTCGACTGGTCCTTGCCGAGCTTGGCGGTCAGCTCCCAGCGGGCGTCCTCCATGGCCCGCGCGAACAGCTCGTCGCGGGTGGTGGTCTCCTTCTCGCCGAGCTTGCGGGCGGGGGACTTCCACCACGCCGACTTCTCGTCCTTGACCAGCCGGCGGACCACCTCGAACCAGCGGTCACCGCCGTCGGGCTGCGCCGAGTCCGGGCCGCGGGTGCCGCATTCGCGGACCACCTCGGCCAGGTCGTCGTTGGGGCCGGTGGCCTCCTTGACGTTGACGCAGTCGCCCTCGATCCGCAGTTCCTTGGGCATCTTGTCGCCGAAGGACAGCTTGAGGATGTTGCGCCAGACCGCGTTGAAGTACGCGGCGGCCGCCGAGTCGGACTCCTGCGTGTAGTTCCAGCCGTCGAGGAGCTTCTGCGCCGAGCGCACGTCCGGGTCGGTGACCTGGATCTTGGCCAGCATCGGGGTCAGCAGCGCGGCGATCTCGCTGCTGTTGTCCATCTGCATGGTGCGCATGTCGTCGGTGGAGATCTTGCCGCTGTCCTTGATCTTCGCCTCGATGAGGTCGTTGATCCGCTGGCTGCGGGCGCCGTAGCCCCAGTCGGTCGTCAGGACGTACGGGTACTTGCCCGCGCCGGTGCCGGTCTCGGCGACGGCCTGGTTGGCGGTGACGACGTAGCCGCGGGCCGGGTTGAGCTCCCAGGGCATCTCGTTCTGCGGGATGTAGCCCGCGTTGCCGTCCTTGCCGCCCTTCCAGGCGTACTTCGGGTCCCAGCCGGGGGCGGGCATGCGGCCGTCGCCCTGGGTGCGCATCGGGATGCGGCCCGGGGCCTGGTAGCCGATGTTGCCGTACTGACCCTTGTTGTCGGCGTAGATCAGATTCTGTGACGGGACCTCGAAGTCCGCGGCCGCGGCCCGGAAGCTGTTGAAGTCCTTGGCCTTGTCGATCTTGAACACCGCGTCCATCGACTTGCCGGGGTCCAGGGCGGTCCAGCGCAGGGCGACGGCGTAGCCGTTGCCGCGGTCGGGGGCGGAGCTGGGGACGGGGGCGCGGGTGCCGACCGTGCCCAGCTCGTCGCTGCGGTCGGAGATCAGCGGTCCGTTGTTGGTGCTGCGGACGGTGATCTTCTTGCTCTTGCCGCCGGCGACCTTGATCTCCTCCTCACGCGTGGTGAAGGGGAGCGTCTTGTTGTCGTAGACGTAGCCGTCGGGCTTGATCTGCTCCAGGTACAGGTCGGTGACGTCGGCGCCGAGGTTCGTCATGCCCCAGGCGATGTCGGCGTTGTGGCCGATGACCACGCCGGGCATGCCGGAGAAGGTGAAACCGGCGACGTCGTACTGGCACTGGGCCGAGACCGCGCGGCAGTGCAGGCCCATCTGGTACCAGACCGAGGGCAGCTGCGGGGAGAGGTGCGGGTCGTTCGCGAGGAGCGGCTTGCCGGTCGTCGTGTACTTGCCGGAGACGACCCAGGAGTTCGAGCCGATGCCGCTGCCGTTGGGGCCGAGGATCGCCGGGATCTCGTCCAGGGTCTTGGCGAGGGCGCTGAGCTGCGTGCGCAGGCCGACGCCCGCGCCCTGGGCGGTGGCGTTTCCGGCGAGGCCGGTGCCGGTGCCGGTGGCGCCGTTACCGGTGCCGGTGCCCGTGCCCGTTCCCGTGGAGCCGGTGCCGGTCGAGCCGGTGCCGGTGCCCGTTCCCGTCGAGCCCGTGCCCGTACCGGTGGAGCCCGTACCGGTACCCGTGGAGCCGGTGCCCGGGGTGCCCTGGGGGGCGTACTTGCCGCCCGCGACGGTGCCGCCCTCGACGATCGGCTTGTTCCGGTCGAAGGGGTACGGCGGGTACAGCTCGTCGATCTGCTGCTGCGAGAGGCTGCTCGCCATCAGGGAGCGGTCGATCTCGTCCTGCATGTTTCCGCGCAGGTCCCAGGCCATGGCCTTGAGCCAGGCCACCGAGTCCACCGGCGTCCACTTCTCCGGGGCGTAGCCGTCGGACAGCTTGAGCGCGGCGTGCTCGACGGAGAGGTCCTTGCCGGACTTCCCCTTCAGGTACGCGTTGACCCCGTCGGCGTAGGCCTGGAGGTACTTCTTCGTCTCGGGTGAGAGCTTGGTGTCGAACTCGGCCTGCGCGACCTGCCGCCAGCCCAGCGTGCGCAGGAAGGCGTCGGTCTCCACCTGGCCGGAGCCGAACATCTCCGACAGGCGGCCGGAGGTCATGTGGCGGCGTACGTCCATCTCCCAGAACCGGTCCTGCGCGTGGACGAAGCCCTGCGCGCGGAAGAGGTCCTCGTCGTTGTCGGCGTAGAGCTGCGGAATCCCGCGCTCGTCGCGCTTGACGTCGACGGTCCCGGTCAGGCCGGGGACCTTGAGGGAGCCGGTGGCCTGGGGGAAGGAGGAGCGCACGGTGTCCGCGCTCCAGTACGCGCCGTAGCCGAGGCCCGCCAAGAGCGCCAGGACCATGACGAGCACGAGCAGGCGTGCGCGTCGTCCCTTCTTCTTGACGGAAGGTCCGGATTCTTTGGCGGGCATCGCTGTCCTTAGAGGGGCAGGGTGGTCCTGGCAGTGCTGGGAGCAACCATAGGCGCAGGACCGCGCTCGTTGATCCGCCAGGGGTACAGCTGCCGAGGACAGGGGGCTGCGGGCGTTTCACAATGTGAGGAGCGCGTCAAGAAATCGTCAAATATTAGGTAAGGTAACGAAGTACTTGCCGACCCACCGCGCCCCGCGAGGAACGATCCACCGCGGCGCTCCGAGGAAAGGGCCGCCCGCTGACTGTCCACACGCTCAATGAGCTCCTGCTGGTCTGCTCGCTCGTGCTGCTCGTCGCCGTCGCGGCGGTGCGCATCTCTTCACGCAGCGGCCTCCCCAGCCTGCTCATCTATCTCGGCATAGGCATAGCGATAGGCCAGGACGGCATAGGCAACGTCGTCTTCGACAACGCCGAGCTGACCCAGGTCATCGGCTACGCCGCGCTCGTCGTGATCCTTGCCGAGGGCGGTCTGGGCACCAAGTGGAAAGAGATCAAGCCGGCGCTGCCGGCCGCGATCGTGCTGTCGCTGGTCGGCGTCGCGGTCAGTGTGGGCGTGACGGCGGCGGGCGCCCACTACCTCGTCGGCCTGGAGTGGCGCCAGGCGCTGCTGATCGGCGCGGTCGTCTCCTCGACCGACGCGGCGGCCGTCTTCTCCGTCCTGCGCAAGGTCCCGCTCCCCTCGCGGGTGACGGGCGTACTGGAGGCCGAGTCGGGCTTCAACGACGCCCCGGTGGTCATCCTGGTCGTGGCCTTCGCGACGGTCGGACCGGTGGACGAGTGGTACGTGCTGCTCGGCAAGATCGCGCTGGAGCTGTCCATCGGCGCCGCGATCGGCCTGGCGGTGGGCTTCCTGGGGGCGTACGGACTGAGGCACGTGGCACTGCCCGCCTCGGGCCTGTACCCGATCGCGGTGATGGCGATCGCCGTGGCGGCGTACGCGGCCGGCGCGATGGCGCACGGTTCGGGCTTCCTCGCCGTGTACCTGGCGGCGATGGTGCTGGGCAACGCGAAGCTTCCGCACTGGCCGGCGACGCGGGGGTTCGCGGACGGGCTCGGCTGGATCGCGCAGATCGGCATGTTCGTGCTGCTGGGCCTGCTGGTGACCCCGCACGAGCTGGTGCACGACTTCTGGCCCGCCGTGATCATCGGCCTGGTGCTGACCATGGTGGCGCGGCCGCTGGAGGTCTTCGTCAGCCTGCTGCCCTTCCGGATCCCGTGGCAGGAGCAGGCCCTGATGTCGTGGGCCGGGCTGCGCGGCGCGGTGCCCATCATCTTGGCGACCATCCCGATGGTGACCGGGATCGAGGGCAGCGACCGGGTCTTCAACATCGTCTTCGTGCTGGTCGTCGTGTACACGCTGGTGCAGGGGCCGACGCTGCCGTGGCTGGCGCGCAAGCTGGAGCTCGGCGACACCGACGAGGCCGCCGCGGACCTCGGGATCGAGTCGGCGCCGCTGGAGAAGCTGCGCGGGCACCTGCTGTCCTTCGCGATACCGCCCGCCTCGCGGATGCACGGCGTGGAGGTGAGCGAGCTGCGGCTGCCCGCGGGGGCGTCGGTGACGCTGGTGGTCCGGGACGCGAAGAGCTTCGTACCGGCGCCGTCGACGGTGCTGCGGCACGGGGACGAGCTGCTGGTGGTGGCCACGGACCCGGTGCGGGACGCGGCCGAGGCGCGGCTGCGCGCGGTGGCCCGGGGCGGCAAGCTCGCGGGGTGGCTGGGGACGGGTGGCGGATCGTCACTCTAGGTGGCGGAGGGGGTCCGGGGGCGGTGCGCGGTGGCGCCCGGATGAACGTTTTCCGTTAGAGCAGCGTTCCAATTCGGCCGATTTCAGTGGCGTGTGGCAGGGAATGCCCCCATTTCCTGGGCGCAGGAATGCGAAGTTCCAGTTAATCGCAGGTGAAGACACGAGTTGTCAGCGTAATCACAGGGCGTGGTAGTGAATCTCCCTGTACGATGAAGGCACACCAGATCGAACCAACTCTGCCTGACGCAGAGCTGGCGCGACCGCAAAGCGGCCGTGGCTCCCTCCCGCAGTGGGCGCCCAGGTATCACTCGGTTCTGCGCAAGAGGACAGCTCTCGGGGCTCCCACATGTACGGGTGCGGTCGCTCACAAGGCGGCCCATCGTCCGCAGACGGGGACGCTCTACCAGGCAGCGGAAAGGCCAGGCCGTGACATCCGCGGTCACGACCGACAAGTCCGCCACGACCACCCGCCCCGGCTACGGACAGCTGCTGCGCACTCCCGGAGCCCTCGGCTTCGTCCTCCCCGGCTTCGCCGCCCGTCTGCCCTTCGGCATGCTGACCATCAGCATCCTGCTGCTCGTCCAGCACGCCACCGGCTCCTACGGCGACGCGGGCATCGTCTCCGCCGTCACCGGCGTCTCCATGGCCCTGTTCGCGCCGGTCATGGGCAAGTTCACCGACCGCCGCGGCCAGAGCGCCGTCCTCGTACCGGTCGTCCTCGTGCACGCCACCGCGGTCTCCGCCCTGACCGCGCTGGCCCTCCTCGGCGCCCCGCTGTGGGCGCTCGCGCTGGCCGCCGTCCCGGCCGGCGCCTCCGTCCCGCAGGTCGGACCCATGGTCCGGTCCCGCTGGGCCGCGAAGCTGGAGGGCTCCCCGCTGCTGCCGACGGCCGCCGCGTTCGAGTCCGTCACCGACGAGTTCACCTTCGTCGTCGGCCCGGTGCTCGCCACCGCGCTGTGCACCGGCATCCACCCGGCGGCCGGTCTGGCCACCGAAGCGGCCCTGACCCTGCTCGGCGGCCTGTTCTTCGCCGCCCAGCGCGCCACCGAGCCCCAGCCGGCCGCCCGCCCGGCCGACGGCGAGAAGCACGCCTCCGCCCTGTCCTTCCCGGGCCTGCGCGTCCTGATCGTGGCCTTCCTCGGGATCGGCGCCGTCTTCGGCGGCATGCAGATCTCGCTCGCCGCCTTCTCCTCCGAGATCGGCAACCCGGGCGCCAACGGCCTGCTCTACGGCATCTTCGCCGCCGGCAACATGATCGCCGGCATCACCATGGGCGCCGTCGCCTGGAAGATCGGCCCGCGCCGCCGCCTGCTGATGGGCTACGTCGGCCTGACCGCCGCCGCCTCGGTCCTGTGGGCCGCGAACTCGGTGATCCTGCTGGGCGCGCTCGGCCTGGTCGTCGGCCTGTGCATCGCCCCCGCGCTGATCACCGGCTACACGATGGTCGAGCAGCTGATCCCGGCCGCCTCGCGCACCGAGGCCTTCACCTGGCTGACCGGAGCGGTCGCCTTCGGGCAGGCCGTCGCCGTGACCCTGGCCGGCCGCCTGACGGACGCGCACGGATCCTCGTACGGCTTCCTCGTGCCGCTCGTGGCGACCGCGCTCGCGCTGGCCACGCTGCTGGCGCTGCGGGCGAAGCTCGCGCCGAAGGCCCCGAGCCGGATCGTGAACTCCTCGGCCCCGGCTTCGGCCCCGGTCTCGGCCCCGGTCTCCAGCGCTGTCAAGAGCGCCCCGAACCGGGTGAACGAGCGTGGGATCGGTCACCGCACGCCGGTGACGGTGGACTGATCCGCCGGAATACGTCACCATGGAGCGTCGTTAGCACTCATTGAGTCAGAGTGCCAGGAGGAAATTCGTGCCGACCTACCAGTACCAGTGCACCGAGTGCGGTGAGGGCCTTGAGGCCGTGCAGAAGTTCACCGATGACGCACTGACCGTGTGCCCGAGCTGCGACGGACGCCTGAAGAAGGTGTTCTCCGCGGTCGGCATCGTCTTCAAGGGTTCCGGTTTCTACCGGAACGACAGCCGTGGCTCCTCGTCGAGCAGCACGCCGGCCTCGAAGCCGTCGTCGACCTCGTCGTCGTCTTCGTCGTCTTCCACGACGTCGACCGCCGCTCCTGCCGCTTCGTCCTCCTCGACGTCGTCCAGCACGGGCAGCAGCTCCACCTCGGCTGCCTGACCCCGCGGACCCGTTCGTCTTCCGCAAGGCCCCGTACGCCCTCCCGGGCGGCGGGGCCTTGCGCGTGCCCGGTTAGGGTGGCGGCATGGTGAACGCAGAGATCGGTGTCATCGGCGGCTCGGGCTTCTACTCCTTCCTGGAGGACGTCTCCGAGATCCAGGTCGAGACCCCGTACGGGCCCCCGAGCGACTCCCTCTACGTCGGCGAGCTGGCCGGGCGCCAGGTGGCCTTCCTGCCGCGGCACGGGCGCAGCCACACCGTCCCGCCCCACAAGATCAACTACCGGGCCAACCTGTGGGCGCTGCGCTCCGTCGGCGTCCGCCAGGTGCTGGGCCCGTGCGCGGTCGGCGGCCTGCGGGCGGAGTACGGACCGGGCACGCTGCTGGTCCCGGACCAGCTGGTCGACCGCACGAAGTCCCGGGCGCAGACCTACTTCGACGGGGAGCCGCTGCCGGACGGCACCGTCCCCAACGTCGTGCACACCACCTTCGCCGACCCGTACTGCCCCGTCGGCCGCTCGGTCGCGCTCGCGGCGGCCCGGGGGCGGGACTGGGAGCCCGTGGACGGCGGCACCATGGTCGTCATCGAGGGGCCCCGCTTCTCGACCCGCGCCGAGTCCCGCTGGCACGCGGCGGCGGGCTGGTCGGTGGTCGGCATGACCGGGCACCCGGAGGCGGTCCTCGCGCGCGAGCTGGGGCTCTGCTACACCTCGATGGCCCTGGTCACCGACCTGGACGCGGGCGCCGAGACGGGTGAGGGGGTCTCCCACACGGAGGTCCTGAAGGTGTTCGGCGAGAACGTCGGCCGGCTGCGCGAGGTGCTCTTCGACGCGGTGGCGGCGCTCCCGCCGACGGAGTCCCGCGCCTGCCTGTGCACCCACGCCCACGACGGCTGGGACCTCGGCATCGAGCTGCCGTAGGCGTTGCCGTGGGCAGGGCACCCGGCACGTGAGGGTGACGGGGTTTTCCACAAGCTGGGGATCGTCCACAGGCTCCGACGCGATCGGGCGGGACGGCGGATCGTGAGGGGTGTCCGGGCGTCGGGTCCGGACACGGATCCCGATCCCGATCCGCGACCAGTTCGGCGGTGCCCACCATGTCCAGGACCCCTCCCGCGCTCACTCCCTCTCCTTCCGCCCCTTCCCCGTGTCCCCCGGCGCGGCCCGTCCCCCTCTTCCCGCCGCTGCGCGTGGGCCGGGGCGCGGGCCGGCTGCGGCGTGCCGTACGGCGCCGGCGGCGCGTGACGTCGGCCGCGCTGGCCGTGGCCGCCGCGGCCCTCGCGGTGGGCGGGGCGCAGGCTCAGGCCTCGCGGGGTGCGGCGCCGCCGCCCGCGCCGGAGCCGCCGCCCCCGGTGGTGCGTACGGTGTCGGCCCCGGTGCGCATCGCGGACGCGGCGACGGTGCGGCTGCTGCGGCCCGGGGACCGGGTGGACGTGGTCGCGGCGGAGCGCGCGGGGCCGCCCCGGGTGGTGGCGGCGGGGGCCCGGGTCGCCGAAGTGCCGCCCCTGGAGAAGGGCGTTGCGGATTCCGGCGCGCTGGTGGTGCTGTCCGTCCCGCGGGACACGGCCAGGGCCCTCGTGGGGGCCGGGGCCGTCGCGCGACTGGCGGTGACGCTGTGCTGATTCGTACGGACGGCCGGGCAAGTCACCTTGGGGTGGGCGTCGATTGGACACGCCGGGCCTGGACTGCCGTAGCTTTCGGAACGGTTGGCTCCGTGTTCCGTAGATGCGAAGAAAGGCTCAGTGGTGAGCGAGAAGAAGAAGGAGAGCGTCCTGGCGGGCTTCAAGGCCTTCCTGATGCGTGGCAACGTGGTCGACCTCGCGGTCGCCGTCGTCATCGGCGCCGCGTTCACGAACATCGTGAACTCCGTCGTGAAGGGCATCATCAGCCCGGTGATCGGCGCCATCGGCACCCAGAACCTGGACGCCTACAAGTCCTGCATCAAGGCCCCCTGCACCGTCGGCGCGAACGGTCAGCCGACGGGCGTGGAGATCCTCTGGGGCTCCGTGCTCAACGCCACGCTGACCTTCCTGATCACCGCCGCGGTCGTCTACTTCCTGATGGTCCTGCCGATGGCCAAGTACCTGGCCAAGCAGGAGCAGCGCCGCAAGGCGAAGGAAGGCGTCCAGGAGACCATGGAGATCACCGAGCTGGAGGTCCTCAAGGAGATCCGGGACAGCCTGGTCGCGCAGCGCGGCCCGATCGACGGCAACCGGGCACCCGACGGCAGCCGGGCACCGGGGGCGCGCGACGCCTTCTGACCGCCCCGGCGGCTCAGATGTGGTGCGGGGGCTTCTCGTCGAGGAAGCGGGCCAGGTCGGCCGTGCTTCCGCCGGCGGGCGGCCGCTCGCCCCAGCCGCGGTCGGTGTCGTCCGCGGACTGCTGGTCCAGCGGGTCGTCGAAGACCAGCCGGGGCTTGGGCCTCGGCTTCGGGGGCTGCTGCGGGTCGGGGGCGGGGGCGTCGCTCATGCCTCAAGGGTACGGCGGCCCCCGGTCCTGGCCCCGGCCCCGGTCCTGGTCAGCTGGGGGCTTCCGCGCCCTTGCGGGCGTAGAACCACCAGCACACCGCGAGGCAGGTGGCGTAGAAGCCGATGAACAGCCACAGGGCGTTGGTGACCGCCATGGCCGCGAACATCGCGGGGATGAAGAAGAAGCCGTAGGCGGCGATGGCGGAGGAGAAGCCGGTGACGGCGCCCGCCTCCATCTCCGACTGCTTCAGGGCGGCCGCCTGCGCCTCGGGGCCCTGGCCCTGCGCCTCGCGCATGTGCTGGTCCCGGAAGATCACCGGGATCTGCCGGAAGGTCGAGCCGTTGCCCAGCCCGGAGAAGGCGAAGGCCACCAGGAAGCCGGTGAAGAAGGCCCAGAAGCTGCCCTGGTCCCCGCCGGACGGGAGCGCGAAGATCACGACCACCAGGGCCGCCGCCATCCCGACGAAGGACAGCATGGTCACCCTGGCGCCGCCCATCCGGTCGGAGAGCCAGCCGCCGGCCCAGCGCATGAGCGCGCCGACGAACGGCCCGATCCAGGCGTAGGTGGTCGCCTGGTAGCCCTGCGCCTCGAAGTTGTTCTTGATCAGCAGGGGCAGGCCGGCGGCGAAGCCGATGAAGGACCCGAAGGTGCCGACGTAGAGCCAGGTCATCAGCCAGTTGTGCTTGCGCTTGAAGATGATCTTCTGCTGGCTGAAGGGGGCCGAGGCCACCTTGAGGTCGTTCATCAGGAACCAGGCCAGCAGCGCCATGATCACCAGGAGCGGCACCCAGAGGAAGGCTCCGTTCTGGAGCCAGATGTCCGTGTCCTCCTTCGCGTCGTGCTGCGGGCCGCCCGCCGGGGCGCCCAGTACGGCGGCGGTGACCACCAGCGGCGCGACGAGCTGGACCACGCTCACGCCGAGGTTGCCGAGGCCGCCGTTGAGGCCGTTGGCGCTGCCCTTCTCCCGCTTGGGGAAGAAGAAGCCGATGTTGGCCATGGAGGAGGCGAAGTTCGCGCCGCCGATCCCGCAGACGGCGGCGATCAGCGCCAGCTCCCAGTACGGGGTGCCGGTGTCCTGGAGGGCGAAGCCCAGCCACAGCATGGGGGCGACCAGGATGATCGTGCTGAAGGCGGTGAACTTCCGCTCGCCGAAGATCGGCCCGATGAAGGTGTACAGGATCCGGAAGGTGCCGCCGGTGATGCCGGGGATCGCGGTCAGCCAGAACAGCTGCGACTTGGAGAAGCCGAAGCCGACGTCGTTCAGCTTGACCACGGTGACCGACCAGACCTGCCAGACCACGAAGCCGAGCATCAGCGCGGGGATGGACACCCACAGGTTGCGCTGCGCGACCCGGTGGCCGGTGATCTGCCAGAAGCCGTCGTCCTCGGGCCGCCAGTCCCCGATGGTGGCGCCCGGCTTGTAGGTCTCCGCCCGGTGCGAGCGCACCGCGGACGGGGTGGACGTGGGTATCGACATGGTCATCGGTCCTTCGGGTCGAGGAGCCACAGGGCGATCACGACGAGGAAGGACAGGACCAGGAATCCCGCCCCCCACCAGGCCGTGCCGGTGTTGCCCTTCATCCACTCGTTGACGGTCACGGTCAGGGCCCAGAGCTGTCCGACGACGACGGTCAGGGCCAGGACCAGCCGGGCGTTCAGCTTCGAGGAGCGCTCCGGTTCCTGTTCGGTGCCGGCGCCCGGGCCGGGGCCGGTGTGCCGGATCCGCGGGTCTCCGTAGCCGCTGGTGGCGCGGATCTGCGGATACCGCTCGCGCACCGGCCGGTTGAGGCGGGGCTCGGCGCTCCCGGGGTGGTACTCGGGGCGGTGGTCGGGGCGGTCCTCGGGGCGGGGAGGGAGCCGGGCGTCGCTCATGTCCGCCTCCTCTCGGTCGCGGCGGCGCGGTCCGCTCCGGGGCAGCCCAGGCCCTGGGTGGCCTCGGGGCGGGTCTCGCCGAACTGCCGGCACAGGGCTTCCCTGGCCGGCTCCCCCGACCGGGCGGCGGCGAGGGCCCAGACGCTGCCGTCGGCCTGCTCGGTCAGGAAGATCCTCGGGAGGGCGCGCGGCGGGGGGCCCGCGGTGACCTCACCGGTGCGGGCGTCGAAGACGCCCTCGTGGCAGGGGCAGTACAGCTCCCCGTCCGCGCCCCGGTCCTCGCGCCAGAGCACGGCGCAGGCCAGGTGGGTGCAGACGGCGGAGTACCCGACGAGGCTGCCGTCCGCGAGGCGTACGGCGAGGGCCCGGTCCTCGTCGCCGGGGAAGCGGAAGGCCACGGAAGCGCCCGGTTCCAGGCTGTCGGCGACCTTCTTGGGCCGGGGCGCGGTCTCACTGTCGCCGTGCCGGTGCAGGATGCCGGAGGCGACGCCGACCCCGCCGATCGCGAGGCCGCCGGAGACGGTGGCGACGATGCGCAGGTAGTCGCGGCGGGTGGTGAGGGAGTCGGCGCTGATCCGGTCGCGCAGCTGCTCGGCGGCGGCGTCGCCCTCGGGGCCGGGGGCGGGGGCGGGCTGTTCGGTGAGGCTCATCGGACGTCCACCCCGTTGATCTCGACGACGGGCAGTCCGCCGGGGACCGGCCACTGGACCTTGTCGGCGGGCACGACCATCGCCACGCCGGTACTGACGACCACGTCGCCGAAGGTGAAGGAGTCTGCGACCTGGACGCCGGGGCGCTCGGCACGGAGCTCTTCGAGGGTTCCGTAGAAGAGGGCTCCGGTCGGGCAGACGGTGGCGCACATGGGGGCCAGTCCGTAGGAGGTGCGGTCGTAGCAGAGGTTGCACTTCATCTGGAGCTTCGCCTGGAGGTCGATCTTCGGGACTCCGAAGGGGCAGGCGTTGACGCAGTTGGCGCAGCCGATGCAGCGGCTGGTGTCGGCCTGCTGGACGACTCCGTCGGCGGTCACCAGGATCGCGTCGGCGGGGCAGACCTCGGCGCAGGGCGCGACGGGGTCCTCGCAGTGCATGCAGACGGTGGGGAGGGAGGCGACGGACACGCCGGGTTCGGTGTAGTCCAGGTGGATCATCGACTTGCCGCGGTGCGAGTCGCATTCGCGGCAGGCCGAGACACAGGCCTGGCAGCCGATGCAGCGGCCCGGGTCGATGAAGATCGTGCGGCCCATCATGGCGGCGTCAGCTCCTCTCCGCCGTGCCACGGCCCTGGGGGGACGTGGGCGGCAGGGGGTCGGTGCGGGAGACCTGGGTCTGCGGGTAGGCCTCGTGGCCGGGGGCCGTGGGCGGTGCGGGGACCTCGTCGACCGCCTCCGCCGCCTCGATGCGGGCGGCGCACACCTTGTACTCGGGGATCTTGGAACGGGGGTCGAGGGCGTCGATGGTCAGGGCGTTCGCGGCCGTCGGGACGGGCCAGTGGTAGGGGATGAAGACCGTGTCGGGGCGGATGGCCTCGGTGACCAGGGCCGGGAAGACCTCGCTGCCCCGGCGGGTCACGACCCGGACGGGGTCGCCGCTGCGGAACCCGTGCGAGGGGTGGACCTCCACCCAGGGGCGCGGGGTCTGCTCGACGAGGGCGCCGAGGCGCCGGGTCTGGTTGCCGGAGAGGAAGTGCGCGACGGTGCGGCCGGTGGTGAGGGAGAGGGGGTACTCCTCGGTGTAGGCGTCCATGGGCGGATGCCATTCCACGACCTGCATGTGGATCTTTCCGTCGGGGTGGTAGGTCCGGCCGTCCTCGAACAGCCGGGGGGTGCCGGGGTGTTCGGTGGAGGGGCAGGGCCAGGCGATGCCGCCGGTCTCGTCGAGGCGCTCGTAGGTGATGCCGTAGTAGTCGTTGACCGTGCCGGCGGAGGCGATCCGCAGTTCTTCGAACACCTCGCGGGAGCCGGGGAAGTCGAAGTGCTGCCCGGCGCCGAGCCGACGGGCGAGCTCGCAGATCACCCAGGTGTCGGTGCGCACCCCGGCGGGGGGCTCCTGGGCCTTGTTGTGCTTGACCACGCGGGCCTCGGCGTTGGCCATGACGCCCTCGTCCTCGGCCCAGGTGGTGACGGGGAAGACCACGTGGGCGTTGGCGGCGGTCTCGGAGAGGAAGAAGTCGAACTGTGCGTGGAACTCGGCGGTGTCGTAGCCGTTCTTGACGACGGCGTAGTTGGGGAGGGAGACGAAGGGGTTGTTGCAGATGCCGATGAGGCCGCGGATCTCCCGGCGCTGCATCTGCCAGACCATCTCCATCATGGAGGTTCCGGCGCCGGGGAGTTCGGACTCCTCGATGCCCCAGATCCGGCAGATCTGGGCGCGGTGCTCGGGGTTGGTGATGGAGCGGCCGCCGGGCAGGAGGTCGGACTTCTGGCCGTGTTCGCGTCCGCCCTGGCCGTTGCCCTGGCCGGTGATGGTGCCGTAGCCGGCCCCGGGCCTGCCGATGTTGCCGGTGGCCGTGCAGAGGTTGATGACGGAGAGGCAGTTCTCGACGCCCTGGGAGTGGTGCTCGATGCCGCGGGCGTGCCAGGCCATGGCCTTGTCCGCGGCGGCGAAGACCCGGGCGACCTGGACGATCTGGGCGGCGGGGACCCCGCAGATCTCGGCGGCGCGGGCGGGCGGGTAGGCGGCGACGGTCTCCTTGACCTCTTCCCAGCCGGTGGTGTGTGCGGCGAGGTAGGTCTCGTCGGTCAGTCCTTCGGCGACGATCACGTGCAGGACGGCGTTGAAGAAGGCGGAGTCGGTGCCGGGCCGCAGGGCGACGTGGATGTCGGCGGTGCGGGCGATGGCCGTCTCGCGCGGGTCGACGACGATCAGGGAGGCTCCCCGGTCCCGGGCGCCCCACAGGTACTGGGTCATCACGGGGAAGCACTCCCCCACGTTGGACCCGGCGATGAGCAGGCAGTCGGTGAGGAGGATGTCGGAGAACGGGTTGCCGGCCCGGTCGATGCCGAAGGCGAGTTTGTTGGCGCCGGCGGCGCTGACCATGCACAGGCGGCCGTTGTAGTCGACGTGCTTGGTCTTGAGGGCGACCCGGGCGAACTTGCCGACCAGGTAGGTCTTCTCGGAGAAGAGGCTGGCTCCGCCGAGGAGCCCGAAGGCGTCGTTGCCGTGTGCGGCCTGGATGCGGCGGATCTCGGAGACGGTGAAGTCGAGGGCCTCGTCCCAGGAGCACTCGCGCAGCTCCTCGTCGCGGGAGCGGCGGAGCAGTGGACTTGTCAGCCGGTCGGGGTGGTTGACCTGCTGGTAGGCGTTGATGCCCTTGGGGCACAGCCGCATCCGGTTGATGTCGTGGTTGCGGGGCTCCACGCCGAAGACCTTGCCGCCCTTGTCGACGCGCAGGTACATCCCGCACTGCACTCCGCAGAAGCAGCAGTGGGTGGGGACGAGGGTCTCGCCGTTCTGGTCGGCGTGCCACTGGTCGGCGGGGATGCCGCCGGCGTCGCGGAAGTCGCGGGTGCCGGGCGGGGCGATGGACGGGTCGAGCGGCAGGGGCGCCGTCCTGGCGGGGTCCGTCGCGGTCACTTGAAGCCCTTCTTGACTTGGCCCAGGTAGGCGGTGCCGCGCAGGACCCGCTTGCAGCGGGGGCAGTATTCGACGAAGGCGTTGAAGTCGAGCTTCAGGTCCCGCATGGTGCCGCGCAGGTTCTCCACGTACGGGGTGGTGTCGATGGGCTCCCCGCAGCGCTTGCAGGCGAAGACCTGCTCGTCCTGGCGGGCGGTGTACTTGAACAGCTGCATGCCGACGGCGGCCGGGCGCTGGACGATGTGGAAGAACTTCCCGAACGGGATGTAGATGAGGGTGAACACCACCGACACCATGTGCAGGATCGCGAGGAACTCGTAGCCGCCGCCGTGCAGGAAGACCGAGGAGAAGGTGAGCAGGAGCCCGGTCACCGAGATCACGACGAGGCAGATCAGCGGGAGGAGGTCGTAGGCGAACCGCTGGCCGGTGATGGCTCCCCGGTCCTTCATGCGCCGCCACAGGAAGTAGCAGGCGCCGGGGATGACGAGGACGGCCGCGATGTCCAGGCCGTGGAACATGAGCCAGCCGAGGAGGTTCAGGGAGTCGAAGCCGAGGACCTTGAAGCCCCAGATCCGCATCTCGTAGCCGGGGCCCGAGCCGCTGGCGGAGGTGAAGGTGAACCAGCCCCAGGTGAGCGGGAAGGTGATCGCGGCGGCGAGCAGGCAGCCCCAGAAGATCAGCTGGTGCGCGGCCCAGCGGGCGCGGGAGCGGGCGCCGAGGAACTTCTGGAAGCCGAGGTAGGTGGCGATCATCCGCGGCAGGGCGGCGGGGGCCTTCCTGAAGTTGGCGGCGGAGAAGAAGCTGCCGAAGCCCTTCTTGAAGAGGCGGCGGGCGCCGGGCGCGGAGACCCAGACCGTGTACCGGTAGGCCACGCCGAAGGCCAGGAAGACGGTGGCGACGGCGTACGGCAGCAGCGCGGAGTCGAAGTCCCGGAGCAGGCGGCTGCCGAGCACGATGGCGGCGACGAGCAGGAGCGAGACGACGGCGCCGGCCAGGGTGGCCCGTGCGGTGACGGACCGGGTGGCCGGCGGCGGGGTCCCGGGCGCCCCCGGTGGGGGTGGCGGGGGCGGGTCTGCGGCGAGGACTTCTACGGGCTCGGACACAGCACCACGCTAGGCGTCACATGCCGTTTCAGCCCGTTATGCGGTGTTTGTGGTTACTCCGAACGGGTCGGTCCGGAAGCCGGATCGGGTCAGACGGCGTTCAGCCCCTCGGCCGCGAAGAGCGCCTTGGCCGCGGCCACCTGCGCGGCGGTGGGCGAAGGGGTGTCGTGGAGGGTGAACGCCATGTCCAGGGCCTCCCACTTGCTCTCGCCGAGCTTGTGGAAGGGCAGCACGTCGACCCGTGAGACGTTGCCGAGGGAGGCGGCGAAGGCGGCGACGCCCTCGACGTTCTCGCGCGCGCCGGTCAGCCCGGGCACCAGCACGAACCGCAGGTGGACCTCCTTGCCGAGGTCGGCGAGGCGGCGGGCGAAGTCGAGGGTGGGCTCCAGCGGCCGCCCGGTGACGCGCCGGTACGTCTCCCTGTCCCAGGACTTGATGTCGAGGAGCACCAGGTCCACGTCGCGCAGCAGTGCGTCGGTGGCGCGGGCGCCGAGGAACCCGGAGGTGTCGAGGGCGGTGTGCAGGCCGAGGTCGTTCCTCATCCGGTGCAGCAGCTCGCCCGCGAAGACGGGCTGGAGGAGGGGTTCGCCGCCGGAGATGGTGGCGCCGCCGCCCGAGGCGGAGATGAAGCGGGTGTACTTGCGGGCCTCGGCGATCACGTCGTCGGCTGAGGTGCGTTTGCCGGCCCGCATCCGCAGGGTGTCGGGGTTGTGGCAGTACAGGCAGGTCAGGGGGCAGCCGGCCAGGAAGGTGACGAAGCGGGTGCCGGGGCCGTCGACCCCGGTGGAGAGGTCCCAGGAGTGGACCGATCCCTCGCTGGGCCGCTGCGTCGCGGCGGCGGCGGCGGGGGTCCGGCCGGCGCTGACGGCGACGGCCGCGGCGGGGCCGACGGGGATGCTCGTACCGAGGAGGACGGTCATGGCGGGTGCTCCAGACTGATCCGGTGTCCGATGGTGCGCGCGGTCCCGGGGCCGGGGGTGAGGGCCCGGCCCCGGGCCGCGCGGTCGGGGGGCTCGTCCTCGTCAGAGGGAGCCGTGGAAGGTGCGGTTCAGCACGTCGAGCTGCTGGTCGCGGGTGAGGCGGACGAAGTTGACCGCGTAGCCGCTGACGCGGACGGTCAGCTGCGGGTAGTTCTCCGGGTGCTCCATGGCGTCCATGAGGGTGTCCCGGCCCAGGACGTTGACGTTCATGTGGAAGCCGTCGACCGCCATGTAGCCGTCGAGGACGCCCGCCAGGTTCTTGATCCGCTCCTCGGGGGTGCGGCCCAGGCCGTCGGGGGTGACGGTGTTGGTCAGCGAGATGCCGTCCTCGGCGTCCTCGTAGGGGAGCTTGGCGACGGACAGCGCCGAGGTGACGTAGCCGTGGGTGTCGCGGCCGTTCATCGGGTTGGCGCCCGGGGAGAAGGGTTCGCCGGCGCGGCGGCCGTCGGGGGTGTTGCCGGTCTTCTTGCCGTAGACCACGTTCGAGGTGATCGTGAGAACGGACTGGGTGTGTTCGGCGCCCCGGTACGTCTCGTGCTTGCGGATCTTCCTCATGAACTCCTCGACGAGCCGGACCGCGATGTCGTCGACGCGGTCGTCGTTGTTGCCGTAGGCCGGGTAGTCGCCCTCGACGGTGTAGTCGGTGGCGAGGCCGCTCCCGTCGCGCACGGGGCTGACCCGGGCGTACTTGATGGCGGAGAGGGAGTCGGCGGCGACGGAGAGGCCGGCGATGCCGCAGGCCATGGTGCGGCGCACGTCGCGGTCGTGCAGGGCCATCTCGATCCGCTCGTAGGCGTACCGGTCGTGCATGTAGTGGATGACGTTCAGGGCGTGGACGTAGGTCTCGGCGAGCCATTCCATCTGCTCGTCGAACCGGGCCATGACCTCGTCGTAGTCGAGGACCTCGGCGGTGAGCGCGCCGGTCTCCGGGCCGACCTGGGCGCCGGACTTCTCGTCGCGGCCGCCGTTGATCGCGTAGAGGAGGGTCTTGGCGAGGTTCACGCGGGCGCCGAAGAACTGCATCTGCTTGCCGACGGGCATCGCCGAGACGCAGCAGGCGATGGCGGTGTCGTCGCCGAAGCGCGGGCGCATCAGCTCGTCCGACTCGTACTGCACCGAGGAGGTGTCGATCGAGACGCGGGCGCAGAACTCCTTGAAGCCCTGCGGCAGCCGGGGCGACCAGAAGACCGTCATGTTCGGCTCGGGGGCCGGGCCGAGGTTGTAGAGGGTCTGGAGGTAGCGGAAGGAGGTACGGGTGACCAGCGGCCGGCCGTCCTCGCCCATGCCGGCGATCGACTCGGTGACCCAGGTGGGGTCGCCGGAGAACAGCTCGTCGTACTCCGGGGTGCGCAGGAAGCGGACGATGCGGAGCTTGATGATGAAGTCGTCGACGAGTTCCTGGGCCTGCTCCTCGGTGAGGATCCCGGCCTCGATGTCGCGCTGGAGGTAGACGTCGACGAAGGTGGAGGTGCGGCCCAGTGACATGGCCGCGCCGTTCTGCTCCTTCACGGCGGCGAGGTAGGCGAAGTAGAGCCACTGGACGGCCTCGCGGCCGGTGGTGGCGGGGCCGCAGATGTCGTGGCCGTAGGAGGCGGCCATCGCCTTGAGTTCGGCGAGCGCCCTGATCTGCTCGGACAGCTCCTCGCGCAGGCGGATCGTCTCCTCCAGCGAGCGGGGCGCGCCGGCGGCCGGGAGGGCGTTCAGTTCCTCCTTCTCCTGCTTCTTGAAGGCGATGAGGCGGTCGACGCCGTAGAGGGCGACGCGGCGGTAGTCGCCGATGATGCGGCCGCGACCGTACGCGTCGGGCAGGCCGGTGACGACGCCGGCCTTGCGGGCGGCGCGGATCTCGGGCGTGTAGGCGTCGAAGACACCGGCGTTGTGGGTCTTGCGGTACTGCGTGAAGACCTTCTCCAGCTCCTCGGAGACCGGGTAGCCGTAGGTCTCCAGGGCTCCGGCGACCATGCGCCAGCCGCCGTACGGCATGATCGCGCGCTTGAGGGGGGTGTCCGTCTGGAGGCCGACGATCAGGTCCTTGTCGCGGTCGATCCAGCCGGGGGCGTGGGCGGTGATGGTCGAGGGGACGTCGTGCGCGACGTCGTACACGCCCTTCTCGCGCTCCTCGGGGAACTTGTCCGTGATCGCCTTCCACACGGCGGTGGTGCGCTCGGTGGGGCCGGCGAGGAAGGAGTCGTCGCCCTCGTACGGCGTGTAGTTCTGCTGGATGAAGTCGCGGACGTCGATGGCGTCGCGCCACAGACCGCCCTTGAAGCCTGCCCAGGCCTCGCCGTTCTTCGTGGTTTCCGCAGGGGTGGCAGTCATGGCCGGCACCTTCCGAGTCGCCTCATTGCTTGTATCCATTGCACGTCTTTTGATCGATCATTTGCGGCCGCGTTGGTCCTGACCCGATGCCCGAAGGTCCCCCGGCTTCCGGCGGTCGTACCTCGACACCCCAGTTGACCTGCAGGTTCTTGCGGGCCGAAGGTCCGTCGTGCACTTGTGAAAACTTTCACAAGAATCTTCGCGGGGTGCCCGGGACCGGAGCTCCTAGCTCGGGGCCTCGGCGCCGGGGCGGGCGTAGAACCACCAGGCCACGGCCACACAGCTGGCGTAGAAGGCCACGAAGCCCCACATGGCGCTGGTCACCGCGAAGTTGGCGAACATCGCCGGGATGAAGAAGAAGCCGTAGGCGGCGATGGCGGCGGTGAAGCCCGTCACCGCGCCCGACTCGATCTCGGCCTGCTTGAGGGCGGCCGCATGGGCGGGGGTGCCTTCGGTGAGGCCCTTCAGGTGCTGGCCGCGGAAGATGGCCGGGATCTGGCGGAAGGTCGAGCCGTTGCCGATGCCCGAGAAGAAGAACGCCGCCAGGAAGCAGAGGAAGAACCCCTGGAAGGAGCCGCTGCCGGAGCCGGCCGGGAGGAAGTTGATGACGCCGACGAGGGCCGCGCCCATGCCCACGAAGGACAGGATCGTCACCCGCGCGCCGCCCAGCTTGTCGGCGATACAGCCGCCGGCCCAGCGGGCCAGGGCGCCCAGTGCCGGGCCCATCCAGGCGAAGGTGGCGACGGAGTAGGCGGGGAAGGTGGTCTTGATGAGCAGGGGCAGGGCGGCGGCGAAGCCGATGAAGGACCCGAAGGTGCCGACGTAGAGCCAGGTCATCAGCCAGTTGTGCTTGCGCTTGAAGATGATCTTCTGCTGGCTGAAGGGGGTGGAGGCGACCTTGAGGTCGTTCTGCCCGAACCAGGCGGTCGCGGCGAGCACGATCAGCACCGGGACCCATACGAAGGCGGCGTTCTGGAGGTAGATCTCCGAGCCGTTCGCCTTCTTCTGGCCCGCGCCGATCGCCAGCACCGAGGAGGTGATCAGGATCGGGGTGAGCAGCTGGACCACCGAGACGCCCAGGTTGCCCAGGCCCCCGTTGATGCCGGTCGCGTTGCCCTTCTCCTGCTTCGGGTAGAAGAAGCCGATGTTGGCCAGCGAGGAGGAGAAGTTCGCGCCGCCGATGCCGCAGAGCGCGGCGATGGCGACCATCGTGCCGTAGGAGGTGGCCGGGTCCTGCACCGCGAAACCGAGCCACAGCAGCGGGACGATCAGCACCACCGTCGAGAGCGCCGTGAAGCGGCGCTGCCCGATCATCGGGCCGAGGAAGGTGTAGAAGATCCGGGCCGTTCCGCCGGTGATGCCCGGGACGGCGGTCAGCCAGAACAGCTGCGACTGGGAGAAGCCGAAGCCGACGTCCTTGAGGTTGGTCGCGGTGATGCTCCAGACCTGCCAGACCACGAAGGCCACGAGCAGGGCCGGGACGGCGATCCACAGGTTGCGGGTCGCGACCTTCTTGCCGGTGGTGCGCCAGAAGGCGGGGTCCTCGGGCGTCCACTGCGTGATGGTGCCGCCCGGGCGGTACTGGGCCGGATCGGCGAGCACCCCCGGCGTCTGCTGCGTGGTGGAACTCATGGCGTGGTCCTGAACGTTGAGAAGAGTCCTGACATATCCAGACTCTGCTCACGGGCGGCCCGGCGGCAGGGGCGAACGTCGTGTGGGCGACAGGACAAGGTCCCGTCGCCCACAGTGCGTCCGGTCCGGGACCGGAGGACCGGTCAGGGGAGGTCGACCAGCGGCAGTCCGACCTCGGGGTCGTCGAGGCAGACGCCGGTGCGCAGGTCGAAGACCGACCACCTGCGTCGAGGCGCTGAGCGGGATCCGCCCGGTCGTGGGTCACCTCGACGTGCAGCGCCCCTCCCTCCCCGAGGTCGTACGGGAGCACCCGCGCGCGGTGGTCGTCCCGCTGCTGCTCGGCGACGGCTACCACCTGCGCGTGGACGTCCCGGCGGTGCTGGAGGGCACCGGCTGCGTGCTGACGCCGGGCCTGGGCGGGGAGCGGGAGGTGGCCCTCGCCGTCCAGGAGCGGCTGCGGGAGGCCGAGCGCCGCCGCGGGGCCCGGGCCCGGGCCGACGCCGTGGTGGTGGCCGGCGCGGGCTCCTCCCGGCCGGGCGGCGACGCCGGTACGCGGGACTGCGCGGCGGCCCTGGGCGCCCTGCTCGCGTACGACCGCTCGCCCGGCCCTCCCGTCCCGGTGGTCCCCGCGTTCCTGACCTCGGCGGGCCCCACGGTCCCCGAGGCGCTGGCTACCCTCCGGGAGGCGGGGTACCGCCGGGTCGCGGTGGCGGCGCACCTGCTGGCCCCGGGCCGTTTCACCCGCGTCCTGGCCGGCTGCGGGGCGTGGACGGTGTCCGACCCGCTGGCCGACCACCCCCGGATCGCCCGTCTGGTGCTGGACCGGTACCAGCGGCAGGAGTCCGCCCGGGGTACCCGGGCGCCACGGGCCGCGCGCCTCGCCTCGTAGCCGCCGGGGCCCTGCTGTGCTGGGCGGTATGACGTACGTACCTATGACCGCCCGCAGCCGTGACGAGGGCCACCGGGCGGCGACCCCGCTGGAGCTGTTCTTCGACCTCTGCTTCGTCGTGGCCGTCGCCCAGGCCGGTCAGCGTCTGGTGCACGCGTTGGCGGAGGGGCATCCGGGAAGCGGCATCATCGGATACTTTTTCGTATTTTTTGGGGTGTGGTGGGCTTGGATGAACTTCACCTGGTTCGCCTCGGCCTACGACTGCGACGACGTCCCGTACCGGATCGCGACGCTCGTGCAGATCACCGGCGTCCTCGTCTACGCGGCGGGCGTCAGCCGGGCCTTCGACCAGAACGACTGGACGGTCGCCGTCATCGGCTACCTGATCATGCGGGTGGCGCTCACCGCCCAGTGGCTGCGCGCGGCGGCCGGGGAGGAGAGCCCCGGGGGCCGCACCGCGGCGCTGACGTACGCGGCCGGGCTGGTGGTCTGTCAGGCGGGCTGGGTGGGGCTGCTGTTCGCCCCGGACGACCTCAAGCGCTGGCTGTTCCTGGTACTGGTGGTGGCCGAGCTGATGGTCCCCGTGGTGGCCGAGCGGAACCACCAGACGCCCTGGCACGCGCACCACATCGTGGAGCGGTACGGCCTGTTCACCATCATCGTGCTCGGTGAGACCATCGCGGCGAGCACGGTGGCCGTGAAGTCGGCGCTCGACGAGCACGAGGCGCTGGGCGAGCTGCTGCCGCTGGCCGCGGGCGGGCTGCTGATCGTCTTCGCCGCCTGGTGGATCTACTTCGCGGTACCGATGCACGAGCACCTGAACAGCAACCGCGAGGCGATCCCGTGGGGCTACGGCCACCTGCTGATCTTCGCCTCGGGTGCGGCGATCGGCGCGGGCATCGAGGTGGCCGTCGAGCACGCGGTCGGCAAGGCGCACATCTCGCAGCTCGCCGCGAACGCCGCCGTGACCGTCCCGTCCGCGCTGTTCCTGCTGATGGTGTGGCTGCTGCACTCCCGGCACTTCAAGCGCGGCTTGGCCCAGCAGCTGGTACTGCCGCTGGCCGCCGTCGCGCTGCTGGCCTGCACCTGGGCGGGCCCGTACGCGGTGCTGTACGCGGGTCTGGTGGCGACGGCGACGGTGGTGGTCGGCATGACCCTGTCCGTACGCGGCCGCCCGCCGGCCCTCTCCGTGGGCTGAGCGGTGCGGCCCGGCAGACCGCAGGCCGTCACCCCCGCCCCGCCCCCACCGTTCTCCAGCGCGGCAGGACGCCACGGCGACAGGAAGAGGCAACCCCGATGACACCCCCGACACTCCCGGCCCAGCGACACGTATCCGGCCCCGGCGGGGAACTGGCCGAGCCGGGTTTCTGGCAGCGGCCCCCCGCCGACCGGCTGGCCGCCTTCGCCCGCCTGCGCGCCCTGGACGCCCCGGTGTTCGTCCCCGAGGGCGGTGGCGGCGCCGGGCACTGGGCCCTCGTACGGCACGCGGACGTGCAGGAGGCGAGCCGGCTGCCCAAGGTGTTCGCGAGCGCGCCCGGGGTGACGACGCCGGAGCCGGCCCGCTGGGTGCGGGCGCTGTTCGGGGACTCGATGGTCAACCTGGACGGGCCGGACCACGCGCAGCTGCGGAAGATCGTGCAGCGGGCGTTCACGCCCCGGCTGCTGGCGGCGGCCGAGGCGGACATCCACGCGGTCGCGGCCCGGATCGTCGACGACGTACTGGCCGAGCGGCCCGGGGAGTTCGTCTCGGCGGTGGCCTCCCGGCTGCCGCTGGAGGTCATCTGCAACATGATGGGCATCCCGGAGCACTACCGGGCGGAGATCGCCGACCGCGTCAACCACGCCTCGGAGAACATCGGCGTGGAGCGCGGCCTCGCCTCCCGGCTGCGGATGCCGGGGCGCGGCCTGCGGGCGCTGGCCCGGATGCAGCGGATGGTCGCGGGCATCGGCCGGGACCGGCGCAGGAACCCCACCGACGACCTGATCTCGGCGCTGGTGTGCGCGAACGTGGACGGCCAGGCGCTCGGCGCCCGCCAGCTCGGGGCCTTCTTCAGCCTGCTGATGGTGGCGGGGGTGGAGACCACCCGCAACGCCATCACCCACGGGCTGACCCTGCTGACGGACTTCCCCGACCAGCGGGACCTGCTGCTGTCGGACTTCGAGAAGTACGCCGACGGCGCGGTCGACGAGATGATCCGGCACTCGACGCCGATCATCCAGTTCCGCCGCACGGTGACCGCCGAACACACCCTGGGCGGGCACCTGCTGCGGCCGGGCGAGAAGGTGGTGCTCTACTACGCCTCCGCCAACCGCGACGAGGCGGTCTTCCCCGACCCGGACGCCTTCGACATCACCCGCTCGCCCAACCCCCACCTGGGCTTCGGCGGCGGCGGCCCGCACTTCTGCCTGGGCGCGCACCTGGCGCGGGTGGAGATGCGGGCCCTGTTCCACGAGCTGCTGACCCGGCCGGTGGGCCTGCGCGCGGTGGGCCTGCCCGATCTGGCGGGGTCCAACTTCGACAACCGGGTCCGCTCGCTGCGGTTCGCCTTCGAACGCCCCTGACCCGCGGCCGGGAACGCGACCGGCCACCGGGCAGGCTGGGAGCCCGGCGGCCGGAGATGCGGTGGCGGCGGTGGCGTCCGGGGGCGCCGCTACGCCTGGAGGATCTTCACCTCGACGACGCAGTGGGCGCTGCTGGTGAGCACGCTCTCGTCGCCCGCGAAGGCCCGCAGAACCTCGTCGGTCACCGGCCGGCCGGGGGCGGCCTCGGGCCAGGCGCGCGTCGCGAAGAGGAAGTAGGCCTGCCCGCCGTCCTTCGCCGCGGCCACCCACTCCTCCGGGGCGACGCAGGTCGCGTTCATCCCGGGCAGGGTCAGGGTGACCTGGTTGCCGGGCATCAGCACGATCTCCACGGCGAACTTCCCCGGAGCGAGCTTGCTGTCCATGACGACGTTGATGGGCAGGCCGATCTCCTCCAGCAGCCCGCAGGCGGCCTTCTCCCCCGCCTCCCGGCCCTGCGGTCCGTCGCCGAGGGTGTAGGCGAGGAGGTACGGGATGTCGTGGCCCTCGGCGGGGTCGCCGATCCACGCGAGCATGGAAAGGGTGCCGAGCTGGGACCGGTCGATTTCGGCTTGCGTTGAAGTCATGCGCCGCACCTTAGTGCTCCGCGACGGGGCCCTTTCACGGCCTTTCACCCGGGCGGGCTAGACCGCCCAGAATCCCCCTCCGGAATTCGCCTGCATGTTCGCGTCCTGGTACTGGAGGCGGGTAATGCGCGCGTTTTCCGGGATTTCGAACACGACCCATCCCTCGGCCCGCTCACCGACGGCGAGGGAATCGAAGACGAGCGGTTTGCCGGTCGTCAGCTCACCGGTGCGCACCGCCGGGTGGCGCTTGCCCGCGCCGTCGTACGCCCACATGCGCCCGAGCGCCCCGTACGAGGCTCCGCCGACGTTGACGAACGACATCGAGGCGGCCACCCAGCGCTTCCCGGGGGGCGGCCCGTAGTTCGGCTCGACGCTGACCGCCGGGTCCACGTACGCGGCGAGCACCGCCTGCAGGTGCCGCCCCACCTGGCGGCCCCGCACCCGTACGGAGTCACCCACATGGGCATCCTTCGCGGTGGCGGGCGCCGCCCCCGGGGCCGGGGCCGGCGGCTCATCCTCGGCGCCGGGCGCCGCGTCGTCGACGGGGACGGCGGGCACGGCGGCGGGGGCCACGGCGGCCCCCTCGGACGCGCTCTGGCAGGCGGTGGCGCCCAGCAGCAGGAAAGGCAGGAGGGTCGCGGCGGCGAGGACGGAAACGGGCTGACGCATACGGAACCCCTTCGGGGATCTTCGGGGCGGGGAGGTATTCCGGCCAGTCTCACGCGCCCGAGCGGGGAATTGCACACACCGACACGAGTCGCGCGGGGAGCGGTTGCGTGATGTACCCGCCATCTGCCACCACAATGCGTTCCGGCGGAATCCCGTCGTACACACCCACTTGGAGGAAGAAATGCGTACGTCCGCACGCCGAACGGCCTTCACCGTCTTCTCCGCGCTGGCCGCGACCGCCCTGTTCACGGCCCCCGCCGCGGCCACCGTGTACAACCAGGCCGTCTCCGTCCAGGAGCACGCCGAGATCGCCGAGGACGGCGCGCTCACCCTGCGCGGGACCTACCACTGCGAGGGCCCCGGGGCGCTGCAGATCAAGGTGACCGTCCAGCAGGAGGACGCGGGCAACCTCAGCGTCGGGACCGGCAGCCTCGTCTGCGACGGCGCGGACAACGAGTGGACCGTGCGGGCACCGCAGTTCGGCGCCGGCCTGCACCCGGGCCACGCGGTCGCCACCGCGGAGCTCCAGGAGGTCCACCTCCACGGCCTGATGCCGAGCGGCGTCAGCACCCTCGCCGTGGACACCCAGGACATCGAGATCCACGAGCGGAGCTGAGCCCGTGCCGCGCCTGCCGGCCGGTAGCCGCCGCTACCGGCCCCGGCGCGCCCGGCCGCGGAGGTTCGGTGGCATTCGGGGGTTCAGCGGCATTCGGGGGCGACGCCCGTCATCGACATGAACGCCACCGCCTGGCACCCCGGGTCCGCGTGCGGGCGGCCCGTCGTCCAGTCGACCACCTTCGGCACCCCGGCCACCAGCAGCAGCGCCGCCAGCAGGCCCGTCACCGCACCCCTGTTCAGGCGGCGCACGGCGTGCTCCGCGGCAAAAGCGTCCGTTCCATGGCCGCATCATCACCCCCCGCCCGGCACCCCACAACCGGGAGTGACCGTACGCTCACCCCCTGCCGCGCGGCCCGCCCCCCGCGTCGAACTCGCACCACACGGCCTTCCCGTCGCCCCGGGACTCCACCCCCCAGTGCGTGGCCAGGGCGTCCACCAGCAGCAGCCCGCGCCCCGTGGTGGCCGCCTCGCCCGGGGTGCGCCGGCGCGGCCACACGCTGGAGCGGTCCTTGACCCACAGCCGGATCCGCCGCACCGGCTCCGGCAGCACCTCCATCGTCAGCACCGCCCCGCCGTCGGTGTGCAGCAGGGCGTTGACCAGCAGCTCCCCCGCCGCCAGCTCGACGTCGTCGGCGAGTTCGGCCATGCCCCAGTCGCGCAGGGCCTGCCGCAGGGCGTAGCGGGCCTCCGAGAGGCCCTCGGGGTCGGCCTGGTGGACGTACTGGTGGATGCGCGGGGCCCGGTGGGTGCCCGGGTCGGGGGCCCGCCGCAGCACCAGCAGGGCCACGTCGTCGCCGGAGCCCCAGCGCTCCCACAGCCGGTCGGAGAGGTGGTCGGCGAGCGCCCCGGCCTCCTGGGGCCCGCTCCTGACCGCGTGGGCCAGGGCCTCCATGCCCTGGGTGATGGCGGTGCCGGGCTCCTCCACGAGCCCGTCGGTGCACAGCACGAGGGTCTCGCCGGGGACCAGGTCGAGGCGGGTCTCGGGGAACTCCTCCTGCTCGAACACCGACGCCAGGCCGAGCGGCAGTCCGCCGCGCACGTTGGGCCAGCCGGTACGCCCGTCCGTGTGCCGGATCAGCGGCCCGAGGTGGCCCGCGCGGACCGCCCGTACGCCTCCGGTCTCCAGGTCCACCTGCGCGTACATGCAGGTGGCGAAGCGTTCGGTGTCGAGTTCGGCGAGGAAGCGCGAGGCCCGTGCCAGGACGGTGGACGGCGGATGGCCCTCGCCCGCGTAGGCGCGCAGCGCGATGCGCAGCTGGCCCATGATGGCCGCCGCGTGCGTGTCGTGGCCCTGGACGTCGCCGACGACGATCCCGACCCGGTCGCGGGGCAGGGCGATCACGTCGTACCAGTCGCCGCCGACCTCCCGCCCGCTCCAGGCGGAGTGGTAGCGCACCGCGATCTCCCCGCCGCTGATCTCCGGGATCCGGCGCGGCAGCATGGCGGCCTGCAGCCCGGTCGCGAACTCCCGTTCCTGGTCGAAGAGCAGGGCCCGCTGGAGGGACTGGGCGACGATGCCGGCCAGGCCGAGGCACAGGTTCTGCTCCTCGGGGCTGAACTCGGTGCGCCGCCGGTAGAAGAGCACGAGCCCGCCGATGGCCTTGGCCTGGGCGATCAGCGGCAGGTAGGCGGCCGCGTCGAAGCGGATCCGGCTGAGGTAGTCGGCGAGCGGCGGGAACTCGGCGGCGAGCGCGGTGAGCGAGGTGGCGAAACGCGCCTTGCGGGTGATCACCGCCTGGGACAGCGGCAGCGACCCGTCCAGCCGGGTGAACTTCCGCTCGCTGAGGATCTCCAGGGTCTCCCCGCTCAGCGCGATGATCTTGATGGCGCCGTTCTCGACCAGCCCGAGGGCCAGCCCGTCGGCGCCGAGCCGCTCCAGCGCGCCCGCGCCCGTCAGGGCGGCCGTCACGTCGTCGACGGTCACCGCCCGCGACAGGGCCTCCGTGGTGCGCTGCACGATGGTGGCCTGCTGTGCCCGCGCCGACTCCAGCTTCCGCAGCACGGTGGCGTGGGCGAGTTCGGCGGTGGCGTCCCGGACGATGCCGACGATCCGCCGGGGGCGGCCGTCGGGATCGCGCAGCACCCGGCCCTGGGTGTGCGTCCACTGTTCGCGGCCGTCGCGCCGGCTCACCGTGAAGTACGAGCCGTACGTCTCCCCGCCGCCCTCCAGCACCCCGGCGACGGTGTCGCCCAGCCGGGCCGCGTCGTCGGACGGGATCCGCAGCCCGACGCCCTCCGGGGTGCGGTCGAAGGAGCCCGCCTCCAGGTCGAAGACGGCCAGCCCGGCCTCGTCCAGGTTGAGGGTCCCGCTGTCCAGGTCCCACTCGAAGCTGCCCATGCCGTTGAGCGCCAGCCGCTCCCCGGGCCCGGTCACCGGGTCGGGCCGGTGCGGCCCGTCGGCGGACCCGGTACCGCTGTGCCCGATACCGCTGTGCCCGGTACCGTCCTGCCCTCCGGCGTCCTGCCCGGGTCTGTCGCGCTCCGCCGCTGCCACGAGACACACCACCTAACGGCCGGGCCAGCACGGCTGGGAGATCAGCCGCTCCCACTCCTCGTCAGGATGCCCCGGAAGGGTGCGTCCGGCCTCCCGCCACCGCTTGAGCAGCGAGAGGTAGATCGCGGCCGGATCGCCGGACCCGAAAGGGGCGAACGGTCCCGCCCCGTGCCCCGGGGCCGTGGGCGGCCTCGCCGGGGACTGCTCCGCACGGCTGGCGGGGATGCGCACCCAGCCACGGCCGCCCTGTGCTCGCTCCGCGCCCATCGCGGACCCCTCTCACGGGTGATGTCAGCGTAGATACGTGTTCGGTCGCCCGGCGGCGGCCCGGTCGTACCGGGCCGCGCCGGTGGAGCCCGGCAGGGGACCCCGGGCGCCGAGGCGCCTGCGGACCCCCTTCACCAGTCTCCCCGCCGTGAAGCCCGCGCCGTGCACGAATCGCATGGAAGGGCCGAATGAGGGAGCCGTCAGCAGCCCCGCGAAGAACAGTCCCGGCCAGGACGACTCGAAACCGGGGCTCAGCTCCGGGCTCCCGCCGCCCCCCACCGTCTCCAGCGCGGCCCGCAACCGGGCGTCGAGCAGCTCCAGGCGCCGCAGGTCCGGGGCGAAGCCCGTCGCCGCGACGACGTGCGCGGTGTCCAGTACGAGGGACTCCCCGGCCGCCGTGGTCAGCCCGAGCCGGGTCCGGCCGCCCACCGCCGTGGCCCGGTGCAGCCGGTGTCCGAGCAGCGCCGGCACCCGCCGCTCGAAGCGGTCCCGCAGCCACCACGCCCCGGCCGGCCCCAGGGCCGTCGCGGCGATCCGCTCCCGCGTCGACGCGGGCAGCCGCCGCACCGCCCAGGGCAGCTCCGACCACACCCAGCTCCGCCATCCGGTGCCCAGCCCGCTGTGCGGGTCGCGCAGGGAGCGCAGCGGCGGCCGCCGCAGGGGCTGCGGGACGGCGTTCCAGTTCAGCCGGGACCGCCGGGCCACCAGACTCGGCCGGGCCCCCGCCTCGGCGAGCAGCGCGGCGGTCTCCAGGGCCGCCTGCCCGGCGCCGAGGACGGCCACCTCGGTCCCGGCGAAACGGGCCAGGTCCCGGTGGCCGGTGCTGTGCGACCAGTGCCCGGGGGGCAGCTCGCGCAGCACCTCGGGGCTGTGCGTGAAGGGCATCACCCCGACGGCCAGGGCGACGGTGCGGGCCAGCAGCGGCGGCCCCTCGGCGGTGCGCACGAGGAAGCCCCCGCCGTGCGGGGCGACCTCGGTGACGGTCACCTCCTCCGCCTCGGGGGCGGCCTGCCGGGCGAACCAGAGCCCGTACGCGCTGAAGGTGCCGATCGGCAGCGGGTTGCCGTGCTCGGCCGCCACGCCCTGCCCGGCGCAGTACTCGGCGAGGGTGTACCGGCCGCCGGGCGCGGAGAGGTTGGAGGACCAGGGCTCCGACTTCAGGTACATGCCCTCGGGCATGTGGTCCCGCCAGGACGCCATGGGCCGCCCCAGCAGCCGCACCCCGAGCCCGGCCGCCGCCGCGTGCGCGGCGATCGACAGCCCGTACGGGCCCGCGCCGACCACCACGAGATCGTCCAGCCGCGTCACGGGTCCTCCTCCGGTTCGATGCTCGCCATCCCGGGTCCGGTCACCGGGCCACCAGTTCGTCCGGCTCCGCCGGGGCCTCCGGCGGGGCCGCGCGGGAAGGCCCCGCCGGCTTCGGCAGCCCCGGCCCCTGCGGCGGGGCGTCCGTCTGCCCGCCCTCGCGCTGGCGGGGGGCCCGCACCGCGCGGGCCGTGCGCCGCCCCTGCTCGGGGGTGCCCCGCAGGGCGCGGGCCCCCTTGCCCAGGCCGCGCCCGAGGAAGGCCCCGAGCATCGCGAGGAAGGGCCCGAGGTCGTCGGAGGCGAACCAGGCCGTCTCCGTCCGCCCCCGCTCCACGGGCACCGGCACCCGCACCGGCCCGGGTCCGGTGGGGGCCGGGACCCCGGGACCGGGCTGCGGGCGCCGCCCCGCCGGGAGCACCGGGGCCCGCCCGGCGCCCGTCTCGTGGGACGCAGCGGGCGGCACGGGGGGCACGGGGGGCCGTACCGCCCCGCGCCCCGGGAGCGAGCGCCCCCGTACGGCCGCGAGCAGCGCGTAGTTCTCGGCGACGAAGACCCGGCCCGGGCCGCCCGAGGGCTGCGGGACCCGTTGCCCCGTCAGGTCCAGGTACATCGCCTGGACCACGTCCAGCCCGAAGTCGTCGGTGAACAGCCGGAACTGCGCTCCCGGGCGCGGGTTGAAGTCCACCAGCCGGAAGGTGCCGCGCTCGTCGCGGCGGAAGTCGAGGTCCAGGATCCCCTGGTAGCCGAGGCGTTCGGCGAGCCGCAGCCCCGCCTCCTCCACCGCCGGGTCCGCCAGCCAGCGCCCCACCGCCGTCAGCCCCGTGCGCACCGGCCAGGACAGCTCCTTGCGGCCCGATCCGGCGAGCAGCGGCCGGCCGCCCCGGGCGAAGGCCCCGTGGAAGAACCAGTCGGTGTCCGGCCCGGCGGGCAGGAAGCGCTGGAGCAGCAGCCGGCTGCCCGCCTCGGCGGAGCGTTCGTGGAGCCGGCGCGCCTCGGCGGCGGTGTGGACCAGGGTGGTGCTGCGCAGTCCCGTCCCGGCGGGCAGCAGCCAGGGCCGGCTCCACTTCGCGACCACCGGCAGGCCGAGCCGCCAGGCGGCCTCCGCCGCCTCGGCCCCGCCGGCCGGGATCACGGTCTCCGGATGCGGGACGCCCCAGCGGGCGCAGAGCCGCGACAGCTCGGCCTTGTCCGCCACCCGGGCTGGCAGGTCGTCGGGCTGATGGGGGATCCGGAAACGGTCCGTCAGCATCGGTGCGACGCGGGACACCGCGATGGCGCTCAGATCGTCCATGGCCACGAGCACGGCGGGCCGCCCGATCCGCTCGGACACCCCGGTGAGGCATTCCAGCAGCGCTTCCGGAGCCTCGGGGTCCAGCCCCCCGGCCGGGCCGGGATGCACGGCGCGCAGGTAGCGCGAACGCCCCACGGGACCTCCCCCGGCTTCGACGACGGCATGGACCTCCACACCCCCGCGTCCCAGGGATCTGACGGCGCCGAGGGTTCCGTGGTGGAACGGATTCCGGTCGAGTCTGAGCAGAACAGCGGGCACATGGCCGTCGAACGCGTGCATGGGAACGGTGTCTTTCACCTAGTCGGACCAAGCGGGATGGATGCGCACCTGCTAATGGCCTATGCGACGGCCACCTGACAGGCCATTCGTCAGATGTGATGCCTAACGTCTTTGGTAAGCACACCGGTTCAGGAAAGCTCGGGAGACGCCATGCCCAGACCACGCCGCCGACTGGCGAGCACCTGCATCGGTGCGGTGACGGCCGGGCTGCTGGCCACCGGCGCCGCGCTCGCCGCCCCGGAGGAGGAAGCCCCGAAGGGCTCCGACTCCGCCATGGGCGCCTATCTCGACTACGGGCCGAACGGCGTCGCCCGGATCCCGCACCTGTCGAACTGGCTGGGCGGCCGGGAGATCCGGGTCGGGCACACCTATCTGCCCGGCGACGTGTGGCCCGCCATCGAGGGCAACGTGAACTTCCTCGCCTCCTGGGCCGCCTGGCGGCAGGCCGAGGACGACCGGATGTTCGTCCTCAACGTGCCCATGCAGGCCCACAACGAGGCCCGGGTGCCCGACTACCAGGTGGCCCAGCTGATCCGGGCGGGCGCCGAGGGCTACTACGACCGGCACTTCAAGAAGCTGGCGCAGCGGCTGGTGGCGCTGGGCGTGCCGGACACGGTGATCGTGCTCGGCTGGGAGATGAACGGCACCACCTACACCCACCGCTGCGGGCCCGACCCGGAGAACTGGAAGGCCTACTGGAAGCGCATCGTCAACACGATGCGCTCCGTACCCGGTCAGGAGTTCAAGTTCGATTTCGCCCCCAACCGGGGGACGGACGCGATCGGCTGGACCCGCTGCTACCCCGGCGACGACGTGGTCGACATCATCGGCATGGATTCGTACGACCAGGCCCCCGGCCGGACGTTCGACGAACAGATCAGCCAGCCGTACGGGCTCCAGCAGCACGTCGACTTCGCGAAAGCACACGGCAAGGAGATCTCGTACCCGGAGTGGGGGCTGTTCCGCAACGGCGACAACCCGGAGTACGTACGGCGCATGCTCAAGTGGATCGAGCAGCACAAGCCGCTCTACCACACCATCACCGACTACTGCCCGCACGGCGTCTGGCAGTGCAAGGCGAACCCGGAGTCGGCGAAGGTCTTCCGCGAGGCCCTGACCCCGCAGGCCCCCCGCCCGGTCGACCCGACCCCGCCGGTCATCCCGACGCCGCCGGTGATCCCGACCCCGCCCGTGGTCCCGACCCCGGACGTGCCGACGCCCCAGATCCCGACCCCGGACGTCCCGACACCCGTCGCGCCCACCCCCGACGTACCGGCACCCCTCCCCAGCCCCGAGACCCCCACGGTCCCGCCGGTCGAGCCGCCCGCAGTCCCGACGCCGACCCCGGACGTCTCCGTAGAGCCCTCCGTGCCCGACCCGGCCGTGCCCACCCCGCCCGTCGAGCCCACGCCGGAGGCCTCCGCGCCGGCCCCGGAGGTCTCCGTCCCGCCCGTGCTCCCGCCCGAGCCGGCACCCCTGCCCGCCCGCCCCAGCCCCAGCCCGCTGGTGCCGAAGCCGACCCCGCCCCGGCCGGAGCAGCCCACCAACAGCACCGAGTGGTGCGTGCCCATCAACTTCGGCGAGTGGCTCGCCAAGCTGGTCGGCAACCAGTCGGTGTGCCTCAAGTTCGACTGGGGCAAGGACTCCGGCTTCTGGCCCTTCTAGACGGGTCATCGCACCCGCAGTTCGTTGAGCCGGGCCCGCCAGTCCCTGGCGGCCGGCAGCGCCTCGCGCAGCGCGCCCACCGCCCGCTCGCGCCCCGTGAGCTGCGACTCGTGCAGTCGCAGCAGGGGCGCGAGCGCGTGCGTGGCCAGCAGGAGGCGCTGGTTGACCACCGTCTCGGGCCGCCAGTGGTTCTTGTACGGCTCGCTGCCGCGCAGGAAGCTCACCACCGGACGGCCCTCCGCGAGGGCCCGGCCGGCCTCGTAGCGCAGCAGCAGGGTGGCGATGTCCACCTTGCGGCCCCGCAGGTCCGGGTCGGCCCCGTACAGGTAGCCGCCGCTCAGCCCGGCCGACAGCAGGGTGACGTTGGCCGCGACCACCTTCCCGTCCAGCCGGAACTCCGTCAGCCGGCCCTCCCCCGCCCGCACCATGCGCCGGGTGGCCCGGGTCAGGTGCTCGGCGAAGCGGGGCCGCAGGTGTTCGGGGGTCACCCCGCGGCCGCGCCACTGCTTCTCGTGGAGCCGGAGCAGGGTCCGTACGCCCTGCGGGACCTCCTGCTCGGTGACCTCGTGCTCCTCGATCCCGACGGCGTCGGTCTTGCGCAGCTTGGCCCGGACCCGCTGCGCGCCGGAGGCCGGCATGCGCTTGACGAGCTCGTCGAAGGGCAGTGCGGGCAGCTCCATGCAGGTGGAGTCGGCCAGCTTGGCGCGTGCCCCGGGCCATGCCTCGTACAGGGCTTCGGCAGCCGCCCCGGGCCGTACCTCGCGCAGGTCCACGATCGCGGCCCGGGCGGCCCGGTGCAGTCCGCGGGCCAGGGCGGGCACGACCTGGGCGGCCTGCCCGGCGGCCACGAGCACGTCGAAGTAGTCGGTGATCGGCCCGCCGAGCGGCACCAGCCGCGGCAGCGGCCGGTGTACGAGCATCAGCGCGGCCGCGCCGACCAGCTCCTGGCCGCGCCGCACGAGCAGGAGCCGCAGCCGGCCCTCCTTGCCGTACGACAGCCACCACGAGTGCAGCCAGGCGTGGCTCTGGAAGGGGGTGGCGGTGGGACAGCCGCGGACGAGCCGGTTCCACGGCCCCTCCAGCGCGGCGAACTGCCGGGGGTCGCGGCACAGCGTCACCGACAGGGCCCCGGCGGAGCCCTCGTTCATCGAACGGACTCCTTCTCCTTGGTCTCGGAGTGCTCGCCCTGCGCGGGCAGCGAGGCGTACTCCCCTACGACGGAAGGCTCCTGGCCCTCCTCCTTGCGGCGGCCGGGCCGGGCGAGCAGCCACAGCCCGCCGAGCAGCCCGCCCGCGCAGAGCCCGACGGCGCCGCTGACCGGGGCGGACGGGGAGGCGGGGTCGGTGGGCGCGACGGCCTGGTTGAACAGCAGCAGCTGCACACCGGTGTTCTTGGCGGCCTGGTTGCTGCTCAGGGAGAGGGCGTCGGCGACGGCGTTGGCGATGTCGGCGGCCTCGGAGGCGCTCCTCGACGTGCCCGTGATCGCGATCATCGGGGAGTCGGGGGAGGTCTCGGCGCGCACCTGGGTGCGCAGCTCCTTCGCGGTGACGCCCGCGCGGGGCTGGGCGTAGGCGAGGGTGGAGCTGCTGGTGGCGATCCGGCCGTAGGCCTGGGCGAAGCCGAGGGCGGTGGCCGGTTCGGTGGTGTCGTCGGGGACGGCGACCACGTAGCTGGTGGCGGCGTACTCGGGCGCCTTGAGCACCCCGTACGCCCCGCCCGCGGCCAGCCCGAGCAGGGCGCAGACGGGCAGCGGCCACCACGCGGGCGGCGGCAGCAGACGGCGCTTCCTCCCGGAGCGGTGGTCGGACTTCTTCTGGTCGGCGGTGTCGGCCATGTGCGGTGCTCACTTCCTGCGTGAAGGTGTTCGTCCACCCCCGCCGATGCCCTGGCCGGGGAGTGCGGATGAGTGAAATCAGCCGTTCCCGGCCGGCGCCGAATCCAGCCCTGCCAGGGGGCACCTCCCAGCGGTAGCTGGGGGAGTTTGAGGCGCGGGGTCCGGGGCGGAGCCCCGGCCGGTCCCGCCGGGGCAGGGCACGCCGTCCGACCGCGAGCCGGGTTCGGGCTCCGGGTCCGGGTCCAGGTCCGGGTCCGGGGCCACGGCCCCGGGGCCCGGGCGGGGCCCGGCCCCGCCCCCCGGTACGGGCGCGGCCAGCGCAAGGGCGTAGACGTCCAGCAGCCGCCCCGCACTCCGCGCGATGTCGTACCGCCGGACCACGGGCGGCGCCGGCAGCCTCCGCGCCCCCGCCTCCATCTGCCCGCGCAGGGCCGCGACGAGTTCCCCGGTGTCCGGCCCGATGCGCCGCGCGCCCGGCGCCTGCGCGGCGGGGAGGTCGTCGACGGCGGGGCAGGTGACGTGGAGTACGGGCAGCCCGGCGGCGAGCGCCTCGACGACCGCGAGCCCGAACGCCTCCTCCTTCGACGGGGACACGAAGACGTCCATGGCGGCGAGCAGCGCGGGGATCCCGGGGGTGCGCCCGTCGGCGCTGTCGCCGAGCGGGTCGCGCTCCCCCAGCAGGTGGATGCGGGACTGCGCGCCCAGTTCGGCGGCGAGCAGCCGCAGCGCGGCGCGTTCGGGCCCGTCCCCGGCGAGCAGCAGGTGGGCGCCGGGCAGCGCGGCGACGGCCCGGACGAGTACGTCGAACCGCTTGCCGGGGACGAGCCGCCCCACCCCGCCCACCACGAAGGCCCGTTCCGGCAGCCCGGTCCGGGCCCGCGTGGCGCGGCGTACGCCTTCGTCGAAGCGGAAGCGGACGGCCTCGATGCCGTTCGGGACGACGTGTACCCGGGCGGCGGGCACTCCCCAGGCCTCCAGCCGGGAGGCGACGGTGTCGGAGACGGCGACGGTCGCCGCGCCGAGCCGTTCGCTGGCCAGGTACAGGGCGCGGACCCCGCCGGTCAGCGGCCGGCCTTCGATCTCGTGGTCGCCGAGGGAGTGTTCGGTGGCGACGGTGGTCCCGACGCCCGCGAGCCGGGCGGCGAGGCGCCCGTAGAGGCAGGCCCGGTAGAGGTGGGTGTGGACGAGGTCGTACTGACCGCGCCGGATGAACCGCACCAGCTTCGGCAGCGCCCCCAGGTCCCGGTTGCCGCGCATGCCCAGGTGCACGACCCGGACCCCGTCGGCGCGCAGCCCCTCGGCCACCGGCCCGGGGTTGGTCAGCGTCAGGACGTCGCAGCGCATCGGCATGTGCCGCAGCAGGAGCCGCAGTTGCTGTTCGGCGCCGCCGACGCCGAGTCCGGTGATGATGTGCAGGGCCTTCACGGGAGCACCACCCGCCGCAGTTCGCGCAGCTGGTGGCGGAGTTGCTTGACGCGCAGCCGGCCGGCGCCGTCGGCCTGGCTGACGTGGGTGCGGGGCAGGGCGTGCGGGCCGGTGAGGCGGCCGGGGGTGATGGCGCAGGCGTAGCCGTAGCCGGCGTCCCGGGTGGCCCGGGCGACGCGGGCGTCGACGTACCCGTAGGGGTGACAGAACCCTTCGGGCAGGGTTCCGGTGATCTCGCGCAGCAGCTCCCGGCTGCCGCGCAGTTCCTGCTGGAGGACGTCGTCGGGGGCGGCGGTGAGGTCCTGGTGGAGGAGGCCGTGGGAGCCGATCTCCTGTCCGGCGGCGGCCACCTCACGGATGCCTTCGGCGGTGAGGAGGGGCTTGCGCGGGCCGAGCGGGTCCCAGACGTTGTCCACGCCGAGCCGGCCGGGCAGGACGAAGAGGGTGGCGGTGCAGTCGTAGCGGCGCAGCAGGGGCAGGGCCCGGGTGAGGAAGTCGGTGTAGCCGTCGTCGAAGGTGAGGCCGACGAGTCCGCGGGCGCGCCCGGCGGCGCGGGCCCGCAGGAGCTCGCCGACGGACACGGCGCGCAGCTTGCGGGAGCGCAGCCACAGCAGCTGCGCCTCGAGGGCGCACGGGGTGACGGTGATCCCGTACGGGTCTTCGGCGGGGTCGGTGAACTCGGCGACCGAGTGGTACATCAGGACCCACGGCGATGCGGTCCGGCGGGCGGGGCCCGCCACGGCGGCGGGTGCCGTGTCGGTGTCAGCGGACATTGCGGAACCTCTGGGTGAGCTGGGTGATCCGGCCGGCGGTCTGCGAGCCGAGCTGGGCGATCTGGGCGGGCAGGGCGGTGACTTCCAGTGCCCGTATGGCCATGCCGGTGGCCCCGAACATGGCGGGGACGAGGAGGCAGCCGAGTGCCGCGCTGAGCAGCGGGTCGGGGATCATCGGCCCGGCGAGCCAGCCGGTGCCGCAGGCGGCGACGGCGGCGACGGCGAGCCGTCCGATGCTGACGGTGACCCGGCGCACGTGGATGGCGATGATCCGGGAGCCGAGGCCGGTGAGCAGCAGGACGGCGGTGGTGGTGATGGCGAGGGCGTTGGCGGCGGCGATCCCGTAGGTGCCCCACCAGCCGACGGCGAGGGCTCCGGCCCCGATGTTGACGAGCAGCCCGGCGCCCATCGCGAGCGCCGGGAACCAGGTGGGCCGGGCGGTCGAGAAGAAGGGCCGGGAGAGTGCTCCGACGAGGCAGTGGCCGAGGAGGCCGAGTCCGTAGACCCGCATGACGGAGGCGGTGGCCCGGGTGTCGGCGTGGGTGAAGGCGCCGCGTTCGAAGAGGACCTGGATGATCTGCGGGGCGTAGCCGATGACGAGTGCGCTGCCCATGAGGACGGCGAGGGAGGCGAGCGCGAGGTCCTGTTCGACCCGGCGCCGGGCCTTCTCCCGTTCGCCGCCGGCCATGGCCTGGGCGACGACGGGGAAGGTGACGGTGCAGATCATCAGGGAGAGCACCATCGGCATCTGCGCGACCTTCTGCGCGTAGTTCAGGTGCGAGATGGCGCCGGGGGGCAGCGAGGCGGCGAGGAAGCGTTCGACGAGGACCTGGGACTGGCGGAAGACGGCGAAGAAGATGACCGGCGCGATGAGTCCGAAGGCGATGAGGGTGGGCCGGTCGCGGTCGCGCTGGCTGCGGGGGGCGCCCTTGGCGCGGGGCGGTCCGAAGCCCACGTTGCGGATGAAGGCGGGGAGTTGGACGAGGACCATCAGCAGCCCGCCGACGGCGACCCCGGCGGCGGCGGCCCGCACGCCCCACAGGGTGTGCAGGGCGACCATGGTGCCGATGATCCCGATGTTGTAGGAGACGTAGATCGCGGCGGGCGGCAGGAAGGACCGGTGGGCGCGCAGGGCGGCGCTGAAGTATCCGGCGATGCCGAAGGAGAGCACGGTCAGGGCGGTCATCCGGGTGCACTGGACGGCCAGTCCGGGGTCGGGCAGGCCGGGTGCGAGGACGGCGACGACGAGCGGCGCGGCCACGACGAGCACGGAGGCGACGGCGGCGAGGAGCACGGCGAGCCGGGGCAGGGTCGCCCCGACGAGCAGCCGTACGGGGTCCTGGAGGCGGGCTTCCTTGCGGGTGAGTCCGGCGCGGCCGGCGGCCCGCCGGGCCAGGGCGTGGCTGAAGGCGGGCACCATCAGCAGGGCCATGGCGTCCTCGATCAGCAGGGTCGAGGCCATCTCGGGCACGGTCCAGGCGATCAGGAAGGCGTCGCTGTCGTGCCCGGCTCCGAAGAGGTGCGCGATGGTCTGGTCCCGTACGAGTCCGAACACCGCCCCGGCGGCGGTCAGTCCGGCGGTGACGGCGGCGGCCTTGGCGAGGAACCGCCCGAGCGGGGGCGCGCCGCCGCCGCTCGGCCGGTCGGGTCCGGGCGTGCCCGTGGCCCGGCGCGGTCCGGCCGTACCGGCCCCGCCGGAGGCCGCGGTGCGGCGGAGTCCTGCCGTGCCCGGCCCGCCGGAGCGGTTCAGCACCGGCGCGCGGCCGGGCGCTGCGGGTCCGGGGTCCTGGGCCGGCGGGCCTTCGGCGGGGCCGGTGGCGCTCCGGCCGTCGGCCGGGTGCGGCGGACGGCCCGCAGCCGCGGCGACCTCGGTCGCTGCGGCTGCGGGCCGCCGCCAGGGCGTCGTGTCCGTCACGGGCCGTCCGTACCCGGCACGGCGCGCAGGCCGGCCGCGTCGAAGCCGGAGGCACCCGCGGTGCCCGAGGGCAGCGCCCACCAGGCGGCCAGACCGATGATCACTCCGGTCAGCACGGTGGACGGCCCGCCGATGTCCGCGTAGAGGAAGTCGGTGAGCTGCCACACGAACAGGCCGGTCGCGATCAGTCCGCAGTCCCGGATGCCCCCGCCGGACGCGTACCGGCGCAGGCCCGCGACCAGCAGGGCGAGCCAGCCGCCCGCCAGCGCGGTCAGTCCGATCAGCCCCTGCTCGCTGAGGATCAGGAGGTACATGTTGTGCGGGGACAGCAGCGGCTGCTTGATGAAGGCCTGGCCGGCGCCGGCCGTGTCGCTGCCGGAGGACAGGCCGATCGAGGAGTGCCCGTCGCGGTGGGCGGGGAAGCCCTTGAGGCCCACCCCCACCGCCGGCCGCTCGCGCCACATCGACTCGGCGGCCGCCCACATGGTGTAGCGGTCGGTGACCGACTGGTCGGGGGCGCTGGAGACCTGGGTGATGGAGGTGAGGCGTTCGGCGACCATCTCGGAGCCGACGCCGAGCCCGCCGACGAGGACCACTCCTACGGCGGCCAGCGCGACGAGCACCTTCAGCGCCCGCCGGATCCCCGCCATGGCCATGACCAGCAGGGCCGCGCCGAAGGTGGCGATCCAGGCACCCCGGCTGAAGGACAGCACCAGCGGCACCACCAGCACCAGCGCGCAGGCCCCGGCGATCCGCCGGGTGCGCCGCGCGAGCCCCGGCGCGAGCGCGGCGGCGGTCGCGACGACCAGCCCGTACGCGACCACGGTGGCCATGCCCATGACGTCACCGGGGCCGAAGGTGCCCACGGCGCGGACGGTCTCGCCCTGGTACGAGGCCCCGGTGTGGGTCGCGTACTGGAGGACCCCGACCGCGCCCTGCACCAGCGCGAGCACCACGAAGCACCCGGCGGCGAGCCGGAACTCCCGCGCGTCGCGCACCAGCAGCACCACGGCGGCCGGGACCAGCACGAAGACCTGGAGGTAGCGCACGAAGCCCGGCAGGGCGGCGTACGGGTCCCCGGCGGTCATCGTCGCCACCGCGAGCCCCACCCCGGGGGCCCCGAGCACGAGCACGCCGAGCGGGCTCAGCGCCCGCACCCGGCCCCGTAGGGCCTGCACCGCGCAGACGAGCGCGAGCAGCAGCGAGGCCGCGTCGGCGGGGCCGACCTTCCCGGAGGCGGTCGCGTCGCCGGCCGGGAGCGGGGCGAGGAGGAACAGGACGGTCGCGGCGAGCGGCAGCAGCGGCCAGTGCCGGCGCAGCATGCCCGGCAGGCCGGGAAGGCGGACGGTGGCGGCGGGTACGGCGAGGCTCATGCTCAGCTCCCTCCCAGCCGGAAGCGGAAGAAGGAGGCCGCGGTGCGGGCGAGGATCCACAGGTCCTGCCACAGCGACCAGGTGTCGATGTAGTGGTTGTCGAAGCGGGCCCGGTCCTCGATGGAGGTGTCCCCGCGCAGCCCGTTGATCTGGGCGAGCCCGGTGATCCCGACGGGCATCCGGTGGCGGGCCTCGTAGCCGGGGTGGACGCTGCTGAACTTGGCGACGAAGAAGGGCCGTTCGGGGCGGGGACCGACCAGGCTCATGTCACCCCGGACGACGTTCCACAGCTGCGGCAGCTCGTCCAGCGAGGACTTGCGCAGGAAGGAGCCGATCGGGCTCATCCGGCGGTCCCCGGCGACGGTCCAGCGGGTGGCGGACTCGTGCTCGTCGGCGCGCAGGGTGCGGAACTTCAGCAGGGTGAAGGGCCGCCCGTACAGGCCGACCCGCTCCTGCCGGAAGATCACCCCGGGGCCGTCGGAGATCCGTACGGCGAGGGCGCAGGCGCCCATCACGGGGGCGGCGGCGAGCAGCGCGAGCGCGGCGAGCAGGGAGTCGATGCCCCGCTTCGCGAACCGCTCCACCGGCCGGGCGGGACGCGGCAGCAGCGGCTGTACGGCGTACCCCCACAGCTGGTCGGCGGGCTGCGCCACGCGCATGCCGGTGACCTTGGCGGTCCCGGCGGGGTCGGCGAGCCAGAGCCGGCAGCCGTGGTCGTGGAAGAGCCGGACCAGCGAGGCGGTGCGCTCGTCGGCCTCGGGCGGGCGGGTGAACACGGCGTGGCGCACCGAGTTCTGGATGACGGCGCGGCGGACGTCCTCGTGGGTGGCGAGCACCGGCAGCGGGCCGCCCTCCCCGTCGGCGGGGGCGCCGGTGTCGGCGATCCCTACGGGCCGCAGCCCGTACTCGGGGCGTCCGTGCAGTGCGGCGGAGACCGCGCCGGCGCCCTCGGCGGGGCCGACGACCAGGGTGGACAGGGGCCTGCGCAGGGCGGCGCGGCGGCGCAGCATGTGGACGGCGCCGCGTCCCGCACAGGTCAGTACGGCCTGCAGGCAGACGGCGCCGAGCAGCAGGCTCCAGCGCAGGGCCTGCCCGGGCCCGGCGGCGGCGAGCACGGCGGCGGCCGCGCACCACAGGACGGCGGCCCGCCCGGCCAGCGCGGGCAGTTCGAGCAGCGCGGAGGGTGCGAGCCGGGGCCGGTAGAGCCCGGCCTGCGCGTGCAGGGCGGCCTGGGCGGCCGCGAGCAGGAGCACCGCGGGTGCGGCGGCCTGGGGTACGGGGCCCAGCGCGGGCAGGGCCGCCGCGGTGGCGGCGGTGGCCAGCGCGTCGGTGGTCAGCAGCGGGGCGACCCCGTCGCGGCGGCGGGCACGCCGCGGCCGGACCGCGGGCCGGGCCTGGCCGGCGGCCCTGGGCCCGCGCGGGGGGTGGATGGCCGCCCCGGAACGGCGGGACGCGGCGGGTGGCGCGGGTGCGTAGGCGCTGCCGCCGGAGGGCCCCGTGCCGCCCTGCCCGGTGTGCCGGGCGGGTGCGCTGTCCATCGTCATCGGCTGATGCGCTCCTGGTTCAAGGGCCGGGGCCTGCCCAGCAGTTCGTGGTACAGGCCGGTGACCGCGTCCGTGGTCCGCCGCACGTCGAACTCCGTCCTGGCGTGCTGCTGGGCCTGCTCCCCGAGTTCGGCGAGCAGCCGCGGTTCGGCGAGCAGCCGTCCCAGGGCCTTGGCCAGCGCCGTCGGGTCCTCCGGCGGCACCAGGCAGAGCCGTCCCTGGCCGGACGGCAGGCTCTCCCGGGCACCGCTGACGTCGGAGACCAGGACCGCGCGGCCACAGGCCATGGCTTCGAGCGGGGCGAGCGCCATGCCTTCCCACCGCGACGGCAGTACAACGAGATCGGCGGCCCGAAGCCACGGTCGGATGTCGGCGGCCGCCCCCGCGAGGAACACCCCGGGGGGCGCCGCGCGGCGCAGCCGCTCGGCGTCGGGGCCGTCGCCGACGAGGGCGAGACGGGCGCCGGGGACGGTACCCAGCACCTCCGGCCAGGCACGCAGCAGGATGTCCTGCCCCTTCTGCGGGCAGAGCCGGCCCACGCAGACGGCCAGCGGCCCGTCGCCCCGAAGGGCGGCGGGCAGCGGGAGCCCGGCGCGCGCCCGGTCCCGGTCCTGCTCGCGGTCGGGGTGGGCGGGGCGGAAGTGGCCGAGGTCGACGCCGTTGCGGATCACCGACCAGCGGGCGGTGATGCCCTCGGTCGCGCCCGCCCGGCGTTCGGACTCGCTGACGCAGAGCACCCGGGCGGCCCAGCGGGCGCCGAACCGCTCCCAGCGCAGCGCGAGGGCGGCGGTGGCCCCGCCGACGGCGTCGAAGGACCAGGCGTGCGGCTGGAACACCGTGGGCACGGAGCCCCGTACGGCGATCCGCCCGGCCAGCCCGGCCTTGGCGCTGTGGGCGTGCAGCAGGTCGGGGCGCACGCGGCGGATCAGCCGCGCGGCGCCGATCACCTCGGCGGGCAGCGCGGGCCCGGGCGAGCGCCCGGCGCGCCAGGTGTGCACCTCGGCGCCGGCGGCGCGGGCGCCGTCGGCGAGCTGTCCGCCGGGCGGGCAGCCGACGAGGACGCGCAGTCCGGCGGCGGTCTGCGCCCGTACGAGGTCGGTGACCACGCGGGCGACGCCGCCGTCGACGGGCTGGACGAGGTGGAGGACGGTGAGGGGCCGAGCCTGTGGTGACGGGGAGGGGGGTGGTGAGGACTGTGTCGGCACGTGGAGTGGTCTCCTACGTTCAGCGGCGCGCGTCTGTCTGAACGAAGAGCACACCGAGGAATTGACCCTGGCTTTCGCCGGTGAACCTGAAGCTCAGGCTGTGGGCACCCCCGGACAGGGCGGGACTCAGGTCGAACACGTCCGCGTCATATCCGAGATTATTAATATTTTCAGGCTGTCGTACCGATGAGGAGGGGTTGCCGAATTCCGTGATCGTGGAATTCATAACATCGTTGAAAGGATTTTCCGCGTCGCTGAGACTGACCCGGCGGCCACTGTCGGCCGTCACCGTGAGTGAGTCCCCGAGGGTCCCGCGGTCCCCGTCGTACGCGACCACCCCGGCCCGCCCCGAGGCCCCGGCCGGGGCCCCCAGACCGGCGATCTCCACCGTCTCCCCGGCGGCCTCGCCGGCCCCGGCGGCCAGCGACTCGAAGCCGTCCCACACCGAGATCCGGCGCAGCGGCTCCTGCGGGTGCTCGTAGGCGACGACGAGGGTCCACCCGCCCCAGGCACCCACCTCCGAGTGCCCCATGGCGATGTTGAGCTGGGCGACCGTCCACATCCCCGCGCCACCCTTGCGCACCTGCGGGGTGATGTCGGCGGAGGCCTGGTAGGCGTCGCTGCCCGCGTCGCTGCGGTGCCCGATCACCGTGTCGGCGAGCACCTCCCGGTACGCGCCGCCGGGCTCGGCCACCAGCACCCGGCCGTTGTCCTCCGGCGGCTTCTGCTCGCCCACGCGCAGGTTCCCGCCCCAGTACAGCCGGGCGTACGAGACCTTCGCGCCCTGCGGGACCTTGAGCTCGGCGCGGGTGGAGTTGTAGGTGTCGGGGTCCTTGTCGACCTCGCTGTAGAACATCTCGAAGTCGCTGTTGACCCCAGCGGCGCCCCGCTTCACCTCGGCGCACGGCTCGGCCTGCGGGGACTCCTCCTTGCGGCAGCTGATGCCCGCGTTCGAGGCCCTGACCAGCCCGCCGTGCTGGACGGCCTGGTAGCGCTGGGTGAACGGGACGCGGGGCAGTTCACGCGTTCCGGCGGGCACCGCGGCGCCCGCCGGGGGGACGTACGCGGAAAGTGCGAGGCAGGACAGCAGGCCGAGTGTGCCGAGGATTCTGCGGGAGGAACCCATGACCCTGTCTCCATTTTCGATCAAGGGGACAAAACAGGAGTGCACTTTGTCAGAAATCGGGCTGGAAATCACGTCGGACTCGCTCGTACGGCCTTTTGGGCGATAACACACACCCTCGGAGCGGGCGGGTCGTTATGACTTGCACCATTGTTCGACCCGAAAGGAAAGACGGAGATGAAGAAGAGGCTGGTGCGCGGCACCACCCTGGCCGTCGCGAGCGCCGCGATGCTGATGGGCGGCGCGGGCCTCGCCTCCGCCCACGGCGGGGACGGCGCGACGGCGAACGGCTTCGCGGGCGAGTCCCCCGGCGTCCTGAGCGGCAACCTGCTCCAGGTCCCCGTCGACGTCCCGGTGAACGTCTGCGGCAACACCGTCAACCTGATCGCCCTGCTCAACCCCTCCTTCGGCAACACCTGCGTGAACGCCTGAGCGTCAACCGCGTCGTCGAAACGTCGGCATCCGGGTGAATCCACGCAACCCGAACCAGGGTCGGGCCGTTGATCCGGGTGCTTCAGTACCGGGCAATCCTGCAAAAAAGGGACGATAATGATCAAGAAGTTTGCGGCCGGCGCAGCGGTTGCCGCATCTGTCGTTGGCCTCGGTGCCACCATGGCCCCGCAGGCGATGGCCGTCGGGAACGACAACGGCATCAACACGGTCAACGGCAACAACTCGGCGCAGATCTACGGCAACCAGGCCACCTACGGCAACATGAGCCCGCAGATGGCGCTGATCCAGGGCTCGTTCAACAAGCCCTGCATCGCCCTGCCCGCCAAGGCCAACGTGCAGTCGGTGCTGGCGCTCGTCAACATCGGCGTCCAGGACATCCCGGTCCTGTCCAGCCCGCAGAACCAGCAGTGCACCGAGAACTCCACCCAGGCCAAGGGCGACGAGGCTCTCTCGCACATCCTCAGCAACATCCCGATCCTCTCCGGCAACGTCTCCGCCGGCAGCTGATCGCACCCCACGCCCGCGAGGCCGCCGCACCTTCGGGTCGCGGCGGCCTCGCCGCATGCCGGGCCCGTTGAATTCGAAAAAGGACCGGGAATCCTCTCCAGAATTCACGGTACGGACCGTCGGGGACATCTGAGTGAATTGCCGGACACCCCCCTGGAATCCGTGGTTTCTTTTCGCGGGACTGCTCGTTGTCATTGATGCAGCGGATAGACCTCTGCGGGAAGGAACGAAAACAAATGAAGTACAAGAAGGCAGTGGTGCTGGCCGCCGGCGTTCTGATGGCCGCCGGTGCCGCCGCCCCCGCCATGGCCGACTCCGAGGCCGTGGGCCACGCCGTGGGCTCCCCCGGCGTCCTGTCCGGGAACCTGGTCCAGGTCCCGGTCCACGTCCCGGTGAACGTCTGCGGCAACACCGTCAACGTGATCGCGCTGCTGAACCCCGCGTTCGGCAACACCTGCGTCAACGCCTGACGAAGCACCTGCGCCCGCAAGGGCGGCAGACCTCCTCGGGGTGGCCTCGGAGTGCACGGCGGTGCACTCCGGGGCCACCTTCGATCCAGCACCGGCCCACGCGCCGGTAGACAGGGAAGGACCCATGCGACAGGTACTCAGCCGACAGGTACTGGGCAAGGGGGTGCTCACGGCGGCTGCCGCGTCGAGTCTGCTGTCGATCGCGGCCGGCGCGGCCTGCGCGCAGCCCGGGGCGACGGCGGAGGCCTCGCACTCGCCGGGCGTGCTGTCCGGCAACAGCGTCTCGGCACCGATCACGTTCTCGCCGAACGTGTGCGGCAACACCGTGGACGCGGGCGCGGCGCTCAACCCCTCGATGGGCAACAAGTGCGTCACCACCACCGGCTCCGACGTCGTCGACCACGACTACGAGCGCTACCTGAGCCCCGAGCACGCGGAGGCCTTCCAGCGCTACCTCGACGAGCGCCAGGGCGGCCGGCACGCGCTGCCCGAGCAGCGCCACGAGGAGGAACCGCGGTACGCGGCGCCCCGCACCCACGCCCCCCGGCACGCGGCGCCCCGGCAGGAGGAGGACGCCTACGGCGGCCCCGGCGAGGGCGAGGAGCAGCAGGGCGAGGAGGAATGCGACGACCACCCCCCGCAGCCCGCGCCCCACGCCGAGCACCCGGCCCCCCACCCGGCGCCCCCCGCCCCGGGCCCGGCCCCGCAGCCGATGCCCGAGCCGATGCCGGAGCCGAAGCCCGAGCCCGTGGCGGAGCAGCCCGCCCCGCAGCCGGCGCCCGCGCCCCAGATCCCGCAGGCACCGGCCCCCGAGGCGCAGGTCCCGCCGGCGCAGCCGCCCGCTCCCGCGCCGCTGCCCGAGGAGCTGCCCCAGCCCCTCCCGGCCCCGGTGCCCGCGCCGGGTCCCGTCCAGGAGGTGCCGCAGCAGCCGGAGGAGCAGCCCCACCCGCTCCCCGCCCCGGCTCCGGTGACCCCGGCGCCCGCGCCGCCCGTCGCGGAGGAGGCCCCCGCGCCGCGTCCCCCGCACGGCAGCCAGCCGGTGGAGCGCCCGGCAGCGGACCAGCCCCCGGCGGCCCCCGCCGGTGACGTCCCCGTACACCTGCCCCCGGCGCCCGTGACCCCGGCCCCGGCTCCCGCACCGGCACCCGTGCCGGCCGTGGCCCCGCCGGTGAGCTCCGTCCCCGCGCCGGCACCCGCGCACGTGACGGCGCCGGAGCTGGCCGCCACCGGAGCGGGCCAGGCCGGAGCCATGGCGGCCCTCGCCTCGGCCCTGGTCCTGGGCGGCGCCATTCTCTACCGGCGGTCCCGCATCGCCTGAGCGGCAATACCGGTAATCAGAAGAAATATCGGCCGGAGAATCCTCTGTCGGATTCTCCGGCCGCTGCCGTGCGCCCGGCCGGCGTTTCCGCAGCGGCCGGTAATCGTTAGCCAGGTCGAAAGCGGCGCGACGGTCGCCGCTGTTGCCCCTACCCACGAAAAGAAGAGGATTTCGAAAATGAAGCTCTCCAAGGTCGCCGCTGTCGTCGTCGGCTCCGTCGCCGCCCTCGGTGCCGCGGCCCCCGCCTTCGCCGCCGACGCTCCGGCCTCGATGCCCCCCATGAGCGCGACCGGCGGGCTGACCGAGGTGCTCAACGCCACCGGCCCCGTGAGCGAGGCCCTCCCCCAGACCGTGGGCAACGGCCTTGCCGAGCAGAACGAGTCGGTCGACAAGGTCCTCGGCACCGTCCAGCACGTCAACGAGTTCCGCAACAACATTCCCGGCGAGCTGCTGGGCCTGGCGAACGGTGCCACCCAGGCCTCCCCGCTGCTCGGGGGTGTGCAGCTCAACGGCGGCCGGTGAGAAGGTCCCCCGACATGACTGTGGGCGCCACCGGCGAGGCCGGGGCGCCCACAGTCATGTGTGCCGACTGAGACGAACGTCAGTCGTTGACGCAGATGTTGCCGAAGGCGGGGTTCAGCAGGCCGATGACGTCGACGGAGTTGCCGCAGACGTTGACCGGGATGTGAACCGGAACCTGGACCAGGTTGCCCGAGAGGACACCGGGGGAACCCACGGCCGCACCCTCGGCCACGGAGTCGGCGGAGGCGGCACCGGCGGCACCGGCGACGGCGAAACCAGCGGAGGCCAGGGCCACGGCGGCCTTCTTGGCAGCAGAGTTCATGGGAAGTGCACCTTCTCTTCGATGTCCTGCCCCGGTCCCGGGGCTCACACCGAGCGAAACGGTCCAGCGTCCCGAACGACACGGCCGGGCAGAGAATCTGACCTGTTCAGCCCATTAGTCGTAACCATGCCGAGCGCCGCCGTTCACGGGACGGGGACCTCCGGGATCTCGGGGATCAGGAGGTCGGGGACGGTGGGGGTGCCGGGGACGGCCGGTACCGCCGGGACGAGCCCGTCCGTCGGCGACAGGGCCGGGGCGGCGGGGAGTTGGGGGATCGTCACCGATGGCAGCTTGAGGTCCGGAAGACCGGGGATGTCCGGCAGCTTGGGGAGCGTCGGCAGCGTGATCGGCGGCAGCGCCACCCCGGGGGGCAGCAGGCCGGTCACGGACTTGAGGAGGTCCGCCAGCGTCTTGGTCAGGCTGCTCAGGAGGTCGTCGATCGGGCCGGCCGCGACGCGGCTCTCGATCCCTTCGATCTGCTGTTGCACCACCTCCGCCTTCCGTACGAGGGAGGCGGAGCCCTCACCGTCCGCGGCGCCCGCGGGGGCGGCCGCGCCGGAGAATATGACGACCGCGAGGGCCGACGGGACGAGGACGCGGAGGCGGGACGGCTTCGTGCGGTGCATGGAAGTTCCTTCGGGTGGTCGCACAGGAGCGGACCCGAGCGATCCGCTTCCTTACCCACCGTGCGAACACCTCGTACGGAGCGCAACCGGACGGGCACCGGCCCGGCCGCGCCCTGGGGCTGCGTACGGGCTTCGCGCACGCGTCCGGGGCCGTCTCACCCGCCCTGGGGAAAAGCGCGGCCCGAACGGGCCGTTTGAGTGAAGCAGCGGAACCAACCCTCCTGAAGGGCAGTTGACCAGGGCGCTCCACTAGCGGGCACTCGTGCGACAAAAGGACCAATGATGCTCAAGAAGATCATGACCGCCGCCGCGGTCTCCGCCGTTGCCGTCGGCGCGGGCGCGGCTGTTGCCACCCCGGCCATGGCCATCGGCAACGACAACGGGATCAACACCGTCAACGGCAACGGTGCCGTCCAGGCCTACGGCAACCAGAAGACCGCCGGCGACCAGAGCCCGCAGCTCGGCCTCGTCCAGGGCACGCTCAACAAGCCCTGCATCGGCCTCCCGGTCAAGGTCAACGCCCAGTCTCTGCTGGCCCTGATCGCCAACGTCGGCGTCCAGGACATCAACGTCCTGTCGAACCCGCAGAACCAGCAGTGCACCGAGAACTCCACCCAGGCCAAGGGCGACGAGCCGCTCTCGCACATCCTGGACAACATCCCCGTCCTCTCCGGCAACGGCTCCGTCGGCAGCTGATTTCCGCTCCCCCCGGTCGGTCAGGGCCTCGGTGCCCGTGGAGCGCTCGACAGGGCCCCGGCAGCTTCCAGCTGCCGGGGCCCTCGCGCGTCTCAGCTCGTCCAGAACTCCCACCAGCGGGTCAGGACCAGCATCCCGATCACCCCGGTGTGCAGCAGGGGCGGGGCCCAGCCGAAGTCGGTGAAGAAGGTCCGCAGCGGGCCCGGCGCGGGGAGGTTCCCGGTGCGGACGTTGTGCGCCGTGACCGCCCAGAACATCAGCAGCGTCGCCAGCCAGGCCAGGCAGCACCACAGGCACAGGGCGTTGATCTCGTAGAGCGACTGGACCATGAGCCAGCCGCAGAAGCCGGTGCCGAAGAGGGTCCCGGCGTTCAGTCCCAGCCAGAACCAGCCGCGGTAGCGGGCGCCGGCGAGCACGCCCGCGCCCACGCAGACGACGACCGCGTACCCGGCCAGACCGAGCATCGGGTTGGGGAAGCCGAAGGCGGACGCCTGCTCGCTCTGCATGACGCTGCCGCAGGAGACCACGGGGTTGAGGCTGCACGCGGGCTTGAAGTCCGGGTCCTCCAGCAGGAGGAACTTGTCGAGGGTGATCACCCAGGAGGCCAGCAGCCCGGCGGCCCCGGTGACCGCCAGCAGCCAGGCCAGCCCTCTGGAGGCCGGTTCGGCCCCGGTACGGGTGCGGGGCCGGCCCTGTTGACGGGGGACGCCCACTGTATTCGTTGCCATGCCGCCCATAGTCCCGCGCAAGGGCACAGAACGGCGCTAATCGTGCCTATCCATAGGGAAGTTGACCTGAAGGTGTGGCGGGAACCCCTGATACTTCCCGGACGTTTTACCGAACCCCGGACGTGATGTCAGAGCCAGGGGCTACGTTGAGCTTCCGCGAAGTGACAAGCTGCGACGGCCTGGAGACCCACCTTGAGCGATCCGTACGAGACAACCGAGGCGCACCTCGAGCGACTCCTGGGCCGCGCCCTCAACTCCTTCGACCTGCCTGACCGGTTGGTCGAGCGCATCGGTACGGCGCTCGCCCACAGCTCTTCGCTGTACACCACCCACCACAGCCCCTCGGCGGGCGTGTGGCGGGAGACCCACCGGCACGCCTACCTGCTCGCCGACGGCGCGGCGGCCTCCCTGTGGGAGCTCGCCTACCGGCTGAAGGGCGACCGGAGCACCCGCTACGAGGTCTTCGCGAGCAAGAGCGAACTCCGCCTGGCGGTGGCCCGGCTGTTCGGCGAGCCGCCCACCGGCGGGGCGCTGGAGCCGGCTCCGGCCGCGGGGGACGGGGAGGGCGGTCCCGACGAGGACCTGGCCGCCCTGAGCGCCCTGTTCTCGGCCTCGGCGCCGCAGCAGCGCCACCGCGAGTACACGGTGGAGCAGTCCGCCGACCACGCCCGCCGGGTGCTGCGCCGCGCGGAGAACGCCGACCGGCCCGGTGAGGGCGTGGCGGACCGGCTGCGGTCGGCGTACGCCCACCAGATCACCCAGGCGTTCGGCGGCCGGCAGTGCCTGGCCGACGGCCGGGACGCCGGGTTCAGCCTGTACGAGCACGCCTTCGTCCTGCGGGACGGGAGCGAGTTCAGCCTGTGGGAGGTCGAGCACACGGCGACCCCGGACGGCCGTCACATGTGCGAGGTCTACGACAGCGAGACGGCCGCGCGGGGGGCCATGGAGCTCCGCGCCCGGGTGAGATGACCGCCGCCTGACCCCGCCCGGCCCCGCCGACCCCGTCAGGACCTGCTCGTGGACAGCGGGAGGTCCAGCGGCAGGTCCTGGGTGACGCGGACCAGGCCGGGGCGGAGGTCCGCGGGGGTCGGCACGGCGCTGCCGGGCAGCTGTACGGCGGCGGCGCCGTGGGCCAGCGCGGCGGCCAGGGCCGCCGGGCCGGTCCCGCCCGCGGTCAGGAAGCCGGCCAGGGAGGCGTCGCCCGCGCCGACGTCGCTGCGGACGGTGGTGACCTGGGCCGTGCCGTGGAAGGTGCCCCCGTCCGTGACGAGGAGCTGGCCCTGCGGGCCGAGGGAGGCCAGGACCGCGCCGGCGCCGCGGCCGAGCAGTTCCCCGGCGGCCTTGACGGCGTCGCCCAGGGTGGCCAGGGGGCGGCCGACCGCTTCGGCCAGCTCCGACGCGTTCGGCTTGACCAGGTCGGGGCGGGCCGCCAGGGCGGCGAGCAGGGCCGGGCCCGAGGTGTCCACGGCGACGCGGGCGCCGGCCTCGCGGGCGCGGGCGACGAGTGCGGCGTACCAGTCGGGCCGCAGGCCGGGCGGCAGGCTGCCGCAGCAGGCTATCCAGGCGGGGTGGCCCGCGCAGGTGCGGACGGTGTCGAGGAGGAGGGCCGCCTCCCCGGGCGAGAGCTCCGGGCCCGCCGCGTTGATCTTCGTGAGGGTGCCGTCCGGTTCGGCGAGGGAGATGTTCGTACGGGTCTGCCCGGCGATCGAGACGGCGGTGACGTCCACGCCCTGGGCGCCCAGGAGTTCGGCGAGCAGGGCGCCGGGGGCGCCGCCGAGCGGGAGGACCGCCGTGGTGCGGACGCCTGCGGCGGCGACGGCCCGTGAGACGTTGACCCCCTTGCCGCCGGGGTCGACCCGGTCGGCGGTGGCCCGGTGCACCTCGCCGCGGTCAAGCGAGGGGACCTCGTAGGTCCGGTCGAGGGAGGGGTTGGGGGTGACGGTGAGGATCATACGAGCGCAACTTCCGTACCGGCGGCCTCGATCGCCGCCTTGTGGGCCGGGGCGAGCCCGGTGTCGGTGATGAGCAGGTCCACGTCCGCGAAGGCCCCGAAGCGGGCGAAGCGTTCCTGGCCGGCCTTCGCCGAGTCGGCCAGCAGCACCACCCGGCGGGCGGCGGCGATGGCCGCGCGTTTGACGGCGGCCTCGGCGAGGTCGGGGGTGCTCAGACCGCCTTCGGCGGTGAAGCCGTTGGTCGCGAGGAAGAGCACGTCGGCGTGGATCTCGGCGTACGCGCGCAGCGCCCAGGCGTCGACGGCGGCGCGGGTGCGGTGGCGGACCCGGCCGCCGACCAGGTGGAGGTCGATGCCGGTGTGGTCGGCGAGGCGGGCGGCGACGGGCAGGGCGTGGGTGACCACGGTGAGCGCGGTCTCGACGGGGATGCCGGCCGCGAGGCGGGCGACGGTGCTGCCCGCGTCGAGGATGACGCTGCCGCCCGCGGGGAGTTCGGCGAGGGCGGCGGCCGCGATGCGGTCCTTCTCGTCGGCGGCGGTGCTCTCGCGGGCGGTGAGGTCGGGCTCGAAGCCGAGCCGGCCGGCGGGGACGGCCCCGCCGTGGACCCGGCGGAGCAGCCCGGCGCGGTCGAGGGCCGTGAGGTCGCGGCGTACGGTCTCGGCGGTGACCTGGAAGCGCTCGGCGAGGAGGACGACCTCGACCCGGCCGGCCTCCCGGGCGAGGCGGAGGATCTCCTGCTGGCGCTCGGGTGCGTACATGTGGGTTTACGTCCGTTCGATGCCCGCTTCCGTGGCTTCCCCCTACCGTACGCCCGATTCCGGACAAAAACAAAGGAAAACGGACATGCCTGCCATTGGAGGCGGGCATGTCCGTGAACCTGAGGACCGTCGGGCTAGCCGGCCGGGACCTTCTCCGGGGCGTCCGCGGCGTCAGCGGCGTCCGTGATGCCCTCGGCACCCTCGCGCTCGGACATCGGGACCTGCTTGCGCGGCAGCATGAACATCACCGCGAAGATCACGACGAGCACCGCCACGACCCACCACAGCGCGCTGCGGAAGGCCTCGACGTAGGGCGGTCCGAAGACCAGGTCGTCGTCGATCGTCCCGAAGAAGACCACCGAGGTCAGGCCGAGGCCCAGGGCGTTGCCCATCTGGCCGGTGGTGTTGATCAGGCCGGAGGCGGAACCGGCGTGCTCGCGCGGGACCTGGGAGAGCACGGTGTCCGTCAGCGGGGCCACGATCAGGCCCATGCCCAGGCCCATGACGATCAGCGGGGCGGCCATCTGCCAGGAGGCGATGGTCATGCCGTAGTGGTCGGACTCCCAGATGTAGAGCAGCAGGCCCGCGGCCATGGTCAGCGCGCCGGCCTGGAGCACCTTGCGGCCGAAGCGCGGGACGAGCTTCTGGACCGACAGGCCCGCGGCCGCCGAGACGGCGATCGAGAAGGGGATGCCGGTGGTGCCGGCGCGCAGGGCGCTCCAGCCGAGGCCCATCTGCATGTACAGCGTCCAGACCAGGAAGAAGATGCCGGTCGCGATGCCGAAGGTGAGCTGGACGGCGATGCCGCCGGCGAAGCTCTTGACCTTGAAGAGGGAGAGCTCGACGAGCGGCGAGCCGTCCTTGCGGATCTTGTGGCGCTCGTAGGCGATGAAGGCGGCGAAGACGAACGGCGACGCGATCATGCAGACGAAGCCCCACACCGGCCAGTCGTTCTCCCGGCCGTGGGTCAGCGGGAAGATCAGCATGACCAGGGCGAGGGTGGCCAGGACCACGCCGACCAGGTCGAGGCGCAGGGCCTTGGGGGCCTTGGACTCGGTGATGAACTTGCGGCCCAGGAGCACGCCGGCGATGCCGACGGGCAGGTTGATCAGGAAGATCGGGCGCCACTCGAGACCGAAGAGGTTCCACTCGGTGAGCAGGGCGCCGAGCATCGGGCCGGAGACGGCGCCGAGGCCGACGATCGCGCCGAACATGCCGAAGACCTTGCCGCGCTCGTGCGGCGGGAAGGTGACGTGGATGATCGCGAGGACCTGCGGGACCATCATGGCCGCCATGCCGCCCTGGAGGATGCGGGAGGCGACGAGCATGGACGGGTTCGCGGCGATGCCGCAGAGCAGCGAGGCGGCGGTGAAGCCGGCGATGCCGACGAGGAAGAGGCGCTTGCGGCCGTAGATGTCACCGAGACGCCCGCCGGTGATCAGACCGGCGGCGAAGGCGAGGGCGTAGCCGGCGGTGATCCACTGGATCGCGCTGGTGGAGGCGCCGAAGTCCTGGCGCATGCTGGGTATCGCGATGTTGACGATCGTGACGTCGACCAGGTCCATGAAGGCCGCGGTCATCACGATGGCGAGCGCCAGCCAGCGGCGGCGGTCGGCGGGGGCGGTTGCTGCTTCTGCGGCTGTGTTCCGCTCTTCTTGTACGGGCCCGTTCTTTCTTTCGGGCGATGTCTGGGACGTCTCGGTGCTCATGGAGAGAAACCTAGACGGGATGTAGGTCAAACGGTGTCCTATTTCCCTGGCAATCTTGAACCATGAACGACACCCCGGCCCGGCTGCTCACCCTGCTTTCCCTGCTCCAGACCCCGCGCGAGTGGCCGGGCAGCGAACTGGCGGAGCGGCTGCGGGTGAGCGCGCGGACGATCCGGCGGGACATCGACCGGCTCCGGGAGCTGGGGTACCCGGTGGAGGCCACGATGGGCGCGGAGGGAGGGTACCGGCTGGTCGCGGGGGCCGCCATGCCGCCGCTGCTGCTCGACGACGAGGAGGCCGTGGCGATCGCGGTGGGGCTGCGGGCGGGGGCCGGGCATGCCATCGAGGGGGTCGAGGAGGCCTCCGTACGGGCCCTGGCGAAGCTGGAGCAGGTGCTGCCTGCCCGGCTGCGGCACCGGGTGGGCGCGCTGCAGTCGGCCACCGTCGCGGTGACCCGGGGGGACGGGGCGACCGTGGACCCGCGCACCCTGACGGCGATGGCGGGGGCGGTGGCCGGGCCGGAGCGGCTGAGGTTCGCCTACCGGGCGGGGGACGGGGCGGAGTCCCGGCGGCTGGTGGAGCCGTACCGGCTGGTGAGCACCGGGAGCCGGTGGTACCTGGTGGCCTATGACCTGGAGCGGGAGGACTGGCGGACCTTCCGGGTGGACCGGGTGAGCGATCCGTTCGCCACCGGAGCCCGGTTCGTGCCGCGCGAGCTGCCGATGGACGCGGCGGAGTTCGTCCGGCGCGGGCTGCGGGGCGGGCACACGTACACGGTCGACGCCTCCTTCGCCGCGGCCGCGGAGGAGCTGCCGCAGTGGCTGCGCGAGCGGGGGGCGGCGGAGCCGGGGGGTGTCCGGGTGCGCTTCGAGAGCACGGACGACCCGCAGTGGCTGGTGGCGCGGATGGCGCTGGTCGGGGTGCCGTTCACGGTGCACGGGCCGGAGTTCCTGGCGCACGGCGCGCGGGCGCTGGCGGAGCGGCTGTCGGGGGCGGCGGGGACTGCGGGGACTGCGGCGGCGCAGGCCCCGGCGGGGCCGGGCGCGTAGCGGCGGAGCCGGGCGCGAGGGAGCCCCGGCACCGGGGGGGGTGGGTGCCGGGGCTCGTCAGGGGGGTGCGGCGCGGGCCGGTCAGGCCACGGCGTCGAACCCGGTGTCGCGGGCCATGCGCTTCAGTTCGAGCAGCGCGTGCTTCTCGATCTGGCGGATCCGCTCGCGGGTCAGGCCGTGCTGCTTGCCGACCTCCGTCAGGGTCCGCTCACGGCCGTCCTCGATGCCGTACCGCATCTTGATGATGGACGCCGTGCGCTGGTCCAGCTTGCCGAGCAGGTCCTCCAGCTCCTCGCTGCGCAGCAGCGAGAGCACGGACTGCTCGGGGGAGATCGCGGAGGTGTCCTCCAGCAGGTCGCCGAACTGGGTGTCGCCCTCGTCGTCCACCGCCATGTTGAGGCTGACCGGGTCGCGCGCCCAGTCCAGCACGTCACCGACGCGCTTCTCCGTGGAGTCGAGCTCGGCGGCGATCTCGGCGTGCTCCGGGTCGCGGCCGTTCTCCCGGTTGAACTCGCGCTGCACCCGGCGGATCCGGCCGAGCTCCTCGACCAGGTGGACGGGGAGGCGAATGGTGCGGGACTGGTCGGCGATGGAGCGGGTGATGGCCTGGCGGATCCACCACGTGGCGTACGTGGAGAACTTGAAGCCCTTGGCGTAGTCGAACTTCTCGACGGCGCGGACCAGGCCGGCGTTGCCCTCCTGGATCAGGTCGAGGAGGGGCAGCCCGCTGCGGGGGTAGCGGCGGGCGACGGCCACGACGAGGCGGAGGTTGGAGCGGATGAAGACTTCCTTGGCGCGCTCGCCCTCGGAGGCCAGGAGCTCCAGCTCCTCGCGCGACGGGGTCTTCCCGATGGGCTCGGCGGCTCCGTCGAGGATCTGCTGGGCGTACACGCCCGCCTCGATGATCTGCGAGAGCTCCACTTCCCGCGCGGCGTCGAGCAGCGGGGTGCGCGCGATCTCGTCCAGGTACATGCCGACGAGGTCGCGGTCTGCGATCTCCCCGCCCACAGCGCGGCTCGTGGACTGACGACGGGCGACGGCGCGGGTTGCCATGCGTGCTCCCTTGCGATGCGTGAGTCGTTCGCGGTGCGTCCACGGACACTCTCCCGAGTGCCCGCTTCCGAAGGAAACAACGACCGGAATCGGGACAGAATTCCCACGTCGCTCCCTGTTTTTCGAGATCTTGCAGTATCCTGCCCCGCCACCCCCGACGACGTAGGAGGCGGCGTGCCGCAGGAACGCGAAGAGGTGCAGGTCAGGCCTGGCGTGGAGGCCGATCTGGAGTCCCTCACGGAGCTGTACAACCACTACGTCCGTGAGACCGCCGTCACATTCGACACGGCGCCTATCACCCCGGTGGAGCGCCGCTCGTGGCTGCGCTCCCACCCTGAAGACGGGCCGTACCGGCTTCTGGTTGCCTGGACTGGCGATCGAATGGCCGGATACGCCACAAGTAGCCCGTTCCGTCCCAAACCGGCGTACGCGACGTCGGTGGAGGTCAGCGTCTACCTCGCGCCGCACGCGGTCGGCCGGGGCGTGGGCACGCTCCTCTACGAGTCCCTGTTCGCGGCGCTGGCCGACGAGCCGGTCCACCGGGCCTTCGCCGGCATCGCCCTGCCGAACGAGGCCTCGGTCCGCCTCCACGAGCGCTTCGGCTTCCGCCGCGTCGGGGAGTTCACGGAGGCGGGCTGGAAGTTCGGCCGCTACTGGGACGTCCGCTGGTACGAGAAGCGCCTGGGCCACCGCCCGTCCGGGTGAGGCGGCGGCATATTCCGGCGGCACGGGACAGACCTGCTCCAGCATCGGAGGGTCGCTTGTGCCGCCCGGCCGGCGGCGCCCACACTGAAGGAGGTGCTGCACCATGACCGCTCTCGCCCACGAGACGCTGGAGGCCACGATGTCGAAGGTCACGACCCCCCCGTCGGACCTGGACGACGTCCTGTGGCAGGCATGGAAGGCCATGGAACTCCCCGAGGGCTACCGCGCCGAGATCGTCGAGGGGTTCATCGAGGTGTCACCCACTGGCCGCTACTCACACGGACGGGTCGCGAACCGGCTGAGGGACGCGTTGGTCGTCCTGCTCGCTCGTAGCGAGTTCGCCGCCCACCAGGACATGAACGTCCTTCACCACCGCAAGGTGTGGATCCCCGACGTGTTCATCGCCCTGAGGGATGCCGAGGAACACGTCACCGAGGACGGCCTCGGGATCGACGCCTCCGCGGTCCAGCTGATCGTCGAAGTCGTCTCCCCCGGCAGTGACAGCATCACGCGCGACCGTACCCGCAAGCGGCGCGCGTACGCGCGGGCCGGGATTGCCGTCTACGTCCTCGTCGACGACTACGACGCGGGCGGCACCGTCACGGTGCTCAGCTCACCCGATCCGAAGAAGGGCGTCTACGACGACGAGGTGCGGACGCCCTACGGCAGCGCGGCCGTCATCCCCTCCGGCCCCGCCAAGGGGTTCGCCATCGGCGAGGACGTCACCGGGCCCCTCCGGACGGCCTAGCCGAACTGCAGGGAGCGCTTCGAGAGGCCCATCCAGAAGCCGTCGACCGGGGTGCGCTGGGCGGTGAGGTCGGCTTCGGCCGCGCCGAGGGTGACGAAGAGCGGGGCGAAGTGCTCCGTACGGGGGTGGGCGAGGCGGCCCGCCGGGGACTTGGTCTCGAAGTCGAGCAGGGCGTCGACGTCGGCGCCGGCCAGGGCTTCGCGGCCCCAGGCATCGAACTCCGCCGACCAGCCGGGCACGCCGGGGCCGGGGTGGCGCAGCGCGGCCAGGTTGTGGGTGAAGAAGCCGCTGCCGACGATCAGGACCCCTTCGTCGCGCAGCGGGGCGAGCTTGCGCCCGATGTCCATCAGCCGGGCCGGGTCCAGGGTGGGCATGGAGATCTGGAGCACCGGTATGTCGGCCTCCGGGTACATCTCGACGAGGGGGACGTAGGCGCCGTGGTCCAGCCCGCGGTCCGGTATGTCCTGGACCGGGGTGCCGGGGGCGCGCAGGAGGGCGCGGACCGAGGCGGCGAGCTCCGGGGCGCCAGGGGCTCCGTAGCGCACCTGGTAGTAGTGCTCGGGGAAGCCCCAGAAGTCGTACACGAGCGGGACGGGTGCGGTGGCGCCGAGGGCGAGCGGGGCCTCCTCCCAGTGGGCGGAGACCATCAGGATCGCGCGCGGCCGGGGCAGCCCGGCGGACCAGGCGGCGAGCTCGGCCGGCCAGTGGGGGTCGTCGGCGAGCGGCGGGGCGCCGTGGCTGAGGTAGAGCGCGGGCATGCGGGCGGGGCTCGGGGCGGGGGCGCCGGTGGGGCCGGTGGGGCCGGGGGTGGGTGCGGGGGTCATCAGGGCGCTCCTCGTTGCTCCGTTCGGGGCTGCCGTGAAAAGACTAACCCCGCTTCGTTCAAATTTGAACGAAGCGGGGTTCTCAGTCATTCCCCTGCCGGTGGCGGCCCCGTCAGTGGGCGATCACCGGGACCTTGAGCTCGGCGTCGTCCTCGGAGCCCGAGCCGGAGGCCACGGGGCCGCCGGAGCCGGGACGGCCGGTGGTGATCAGGGTGAAGGCGAGGGTCGCGCTGACCACGAGGATGCCGACGGCCCACCAGATCGCGGACGAGTAGCCCTCGACCATGGCGCGGGCCTGCACCAGCTGCGCCGCCGGGCCGCCCGCCGCGGCCTCGGCCGCGTGGTCGGTCAGGTACGCGGTCGTCGCCGAGGCGGCGATGGTGTTCAGCAGGGCGGTGCCGATCGCGCCGCCGACCTGCTGCGAGGTGTTGACCATGGCCGAGGCCACGCCGGCGTCGGCCGGGTTCACCCCGTACGTGGCCAGGGACATCGCGGGCATGAACGCCGTACCCATGCCCAGGCCCAGCAGCAGCTGCGCCGGGAGGATCAGCGCCGGGTAGGAGGAGCCGACCTCGAGCTGCGTCAGCAGCAGCATGCCGGTGGCGGCGAGCAGGAAGCCCGGGCCCATCAGCAGGCGCGGTGCGACGCGGGTCATCAGGCGGGCGCCGATCTGGGTGGAGCCCGTGATCATGCCCGCGATCATCGGCAGGAAGGCGAAGCCGGTCTTGACGGGCGAGAAGCCCTTCACGACCTGGAGGTAGTAGGTGAGGAAGAGGAACAGGCCGAACATGGAGATGACGGCCAGACCGAGGGAGAGGTAGACGCCGCCGCGGTTGCGCTCCATCAGGACGCGCAGGGGCAGCAGCGGGGACTTCACGCGGGACTCGACGTAGACGAAGGCGGCGAGCAGCACGACGGAGGCGACGAACAGGGCCACGGTCGTGGTGTCCGACCAGCCCGCGGACTCGGCGCGGGTGAAGCCGTACACGAGCGAGACGAGACCGAGGGTCGAGAGGACCACGCCGGGGATGTCGAGCGGGGCGCGGTTACGGCTGCCCGCCGGCTCGCGGATGATCATCCAGGCGCCCACGGCGGCGACGATGGCGAAGGGGATGTTGACGAAGAAGGTCCAGCGCCAGTTGAGGTACTCGGTGAGGAAGCCGCCGAGGATCAGGCCGACGGCGCCGCCGCCGCCCGCGATCGCGCCGTAGATGCCGAAGGCCTTGGCCCGCTCCTTGGCGTCGGTGAAGCTGACGGCGAGCAGGGAGAGCGCGGCCGGGGCGAGCAGGGCTCCGAAGGCGCCCTGGAGGGCGCGGGCGCCCAGCATCATGGCCTCGCCGGTGGCGGCGCCGCCCAGCGCGGAGGCCAGGGCGAAGCCGATGAGGCCGGTGACGAAGGCGTTCTTACGGCCCCACTTGTCGGCGATGCGGCCGCCGAAGAGGAGCAGTCCGCCGAAGGCCAGCGCGTACGCGGTGATGACCCACTGGCGGTTGCCGTCCGAGATGCCGAGATCGGTCTGGGCGGAGGGGAGGGCGATGTTCACGATGGTCGCGTCGAGGACGACCATCAGCTGTGCCAAGGCTATGAAGACGAGTGCCTTCCACCGATTGGGGTCGGCGGCAGCCGGCGGCGTCGCGGCTGTTTTTGACATGGGGGTACCCACTCACTGTGCGGAATGACTGAAAACGACCGGAAGGGATGGAAGGGACTGAAAGTCCGGAAGCGCGAGGAAAAGGCTAGTTAACGATGCTTTGCGGCGTCACATGGTTTTACGGCGCAGGTCTTCCAACGTAGCTGCCGCGCCGGGCAGTTCGGAGCGTGCGGGCGCCCGCAGCCCGTCCAGGAAGAGCTGGAGGTGGCGGTGGGCGAAGCGGTCCGCGTCCAGGCAGCCGGTCCCCGGCAGGGGGCGGCTCAGCTGGGACAGGGCCACCATCAGGTCACCGACGCCGATGTCGGCGCGCACCAGGCCGGAGCCCTGCCCGGCGGTGAGCAGGGTGTCCACGGCGGCCTCCAACGCGTCGCGGGCCGCGTGGAGTTCGGGGTGGTCCCCGTCGAAGCCGTCGGAGAGCATCGGACACAGGGCACCGATCCGCTCGTCGGCCGCGGCGTGGGTGAACCGGCAGAGCGCGGCGAAGGCGTCCGGCTCCTCGGCGAGGGAGTCCTCGGCGTGGACGGTGACCCGGTCCATCACGTAGAGCACCACGTGGTGGACGAGGGCGGCCCGGTCGGGGAAGTGCCGGTAGAGGGTGGCGTTGCCGATGCCGGCCCGGCGCGCGATCTCGTCGAGCGGGGCCTGCGAGCCGAACTCCACGAACATCTCGCGGGCCGCCACCAGGATCCGCTCGCGGTTGCGGACGGCGTCGGCGCGCGGCTTCGGCACCCGGCCGGGGGCGCCGGCGCCGCCGGCCAGGTCCACGACCGCCCCGGGGGCGGCCGCCGTCGTGCGGCTGGTGCTCATCATGGCGGGGCCTCCCTGGGGCTGGGACTCGTACGACCACCCGGACCGGACCGAACCGGGGAGTCGGTCCCCGCTTCGTGGGGACTCCCATGCAAACGGGGATTGCGTCCCCGGTTATTTCACTCTCGCGCGTGACCTGGGTCACATGAAGACATGGGGTTTTTGTCCCGTTTGGCCTCTTTCGGCGCGCGGGCGTGTCGCAGCCGTTGGAGGGTGAGCGAACAGAGCGCAGACCGGACCCGGCCGGCTGCCGCGGACCCGAAGGCGATCTCCATGCCGCAGACCCGCCACCGGATACGCAGACCCTGCCGCACCAGCGCGTACATCGGTCTCACGGCGCTGGCCCTCGGAGTCACCGCCACCGCCAGCGCGGGGATATCCGGGCGCGGTCACTCGGCGGCCGGCCCCGTGGCCGCCACCGCCGAATCTGCGCTCGCGCCCTGCCGGATCACCGGGACCATGGGCGTCCAGATGTCCGAGGGACTGCCGACCCCGCCCGGGTACTCGCGCTCGACCGGCGAGGTGCGCGCCCTGAACCTGATGATCGACTTCCCCGACGCCAAGGGCGAGGGCACGGCCCTGGACCGCCTCGCGGAGTTCTTCCCCCAGACCTCCGACTGGTTCCGCACCAGCTCCTACGGGCGGCTCAGCTACCGGGCCGAGGCCCCGATAAGGAACTGGCTGCGGATGCCGATGCCCTTCGCGGCGTACGGGATAGAGCGCGGGTCCCCCTACGACCCCGGCTACCGCCAGCTCGTCGAGCACATGGCGAAGGCCGCCGACCCCGAGGTGGACTTCAGCCGGTACGACCTGATCAACATCCTGGTCACGCCGAACGCCGGGCCCTCCGCCCTGGACACCGTCCTGTCGGTGACCTTCTCCGGCAACGGCGAGGCCCCGATGGCGGACGGCGTGCCGCTCGCCAACACGTCCTTCGTCTTCAGCCGGCAGGACGACGGCTCGGGCTCCTACCGGGAGACCGGCTACCGGGTGCTGCCGCACGAGAACGGGCACGTCTTCGGACTGCCCGATCTGTACACCCCCGACGGGGGCGGCACCGTCGGGCACTGGGACATCATGAGCGAGGACTGGGGCGCCAACAACGACCTCCTCGGCTGGCACAAGTGGAAGCTGGGCTGGCTCGACGGCAACCAGATCAGCTGCGCCTCCAAGCCGGGCATCAGCGACCACGTCCTGTCGCCGCTCGCCGTGGAGGGCGGTACGAAGCTGGCCTTCGTACCCGTCTCGGAGAGCACCGGGTACGCGGTGGAGGTCCGCACCCGGGCCGGGAACGACGAGGCCGTCTGCAAGCCCGGGGTCCTCGTCTACAAGGTCGACTCGGACGTGGACACCGGCCGCGGGCCGGTCACGGTGTCGGACAGCGCCGGCTCCAGCGGCGGCTGTACGCGGCGGCCCAATGTGCACGCCGAGCTGTCGGACGCGCCGTTCCGGCCGGGCGAGACCTTCACCGACGAGAAGTCGGGCATCAGCGTCTCGGTGGTCGGCGAGCTGCGCAACGGCAGCTTCCAGGTGCGCGTGACCCGGCCCTGAGGCCGCGCACGGGCGGCGTCCGCGGGGCCGGTGGACACCCGGCCCCGCGGACGCGCGCCCCTTTCACCCGGATGCGGGAGGCCTTTCGGCGGCATTGCGGGCGGGAGCCGGGCATGGTCGGACGACTGGTCCACTTCCCCCGGAGGAGCCCGTCGTGACCGCGACCCCCGTCACCCCCGAAGAGCGCCTCGCCGAGGCCGGCCTGAAGCTGCCGCCCGCCCCGGCGCCCGTCGCCGTGTACGTGCCCGCGGTGCTGAGCGGGCACTACGTCCACACCTCCGGCCAGCTGCCCATGGTCGACGGGGCGCTCCCCCTGACCGGCAAGGTGGGCGCCGAGGTCACACCGGAGCAGGGCCACGAACTGGCACGGCTGTGCGCGCTGAACGCTCTGGCCGCCGTCGCCTCGGTCGCCGGGGACCTGTCCGCCGTGAAGCGGGTGGTCAAGGTGGTCGGCTTCGTCGCGAGCGCCCCCGGATTCACCGGCCAGCCGGGCGTGCTGAACGGCGCGAGCGAACTGCTGGGCACCGCCTTCGGCGACGCGGGCATCCACGCCCGCAGCGCCGTCGGCGTGGCGGTCCTGCCCCTGGACTCCCCGGTGGAGGTGGAGCTCACCGTGGAACTGCACACCCCGATGGGGGTGTGAGCGCCCCGTCGCACCCGACGGGCCGGACGGGGTTCCACGCCCGCACCGACCTCCCGGTACGCACCCCGAAACCGGGCCGCGAAGGCCCGCCCTGATCCGCTACCCTGTCCACTGGGCCGCCCTCACCGGCGGCCCGTGCCTTCGTAGCTCAGGGGATAGAGCACCGCTCTCCTAAAGCGGGTGTCGCAGGTTCGAATCCTGCCGGGGGCACACGGACGGAAGACCCTCAGCCGATCTCGGCTGGGGGTCTTCGTCGTACAGGGCTGCGACGATCAAGCTAACTGAGTAATGTACTTAGTTATGGATTTCACTGTTATCGCGAACGCGGTCGAGGTGGATGACGGCGTCAAGCGCGTCTCCATGCGCTTCATCAAGAAGTACGCCGCGCCCGGCCGCGCCCGGCTCAGCCCTGAACTCTGCGAGAAGATCACAGCAGCCCTCGACACCCAAGGGCTCATCACCGTGCCCAGGACGCTGCCGACGTCCGAGAACGAGTTCATCTTCGTCATCGAGAAGGACAGCCCACTGGGGCAGGCAGTCAAATTCGCCACAATCGGTGCACAACTCGACAAGGCGGGCCTGCCTCTGATTCCACATTTTAGAGACAATTTCCCCGCAGCGAAGACGCATTACCTGTAGCGGCCGGGGAGTCAACTTCCTTCGCATCTTTGGAATTGTCGGACAGTCAGCCTGCGACGCGTGCTACTTTCGTGCCCAAGCAGAGCTCGGGTTACTCCGGAGGCTCTTGAGCGGTCCCCGGCGTAACAGAGAGTTGCAGGGCGATGACCAACTCCGATCCGCAGTCAGGCTTACCTCCCACCCCGGACGGTTTTCCGCTGGATCGTAAATTCCTTAGCTTCGCCCACGCGATCGCCACTTCCCGGATGCCCTGGCTCCCCGTGGTGCCCGCCGACCTGGTCGGGCCCCGCGAAAAGCTCTTCGTCTACGTCCTCGACGAATCGGGGGACGCACAGCGGGGCATGGTGATCGGCGGCCTCCGCTTCCCGTTCCACGCGTGGAACGCGGCGCAGCAGGGATGGCAGGAGTTCTGCCTCGCGTGTTACGCCGACCCCCTCCTGGGCCTGCGGATGGGTGAGCCCCTGCACGCCGTCGAGCTGGGCCGCGGCGCGGACCTTCCCCCCGACCAGCTCGCAGCACGCCGGGGGCTGATCCCGGCTGGACTGAGAGTCGTGCGCGCGCTGCGCGAGGTCACGCCCGTCGCCTACTACCGCCCCGGCGCGACCCGCGAGGCGCTGTACGCGGCGCTCGTCCCGACCATCAACTCCCGGCACGAGGAAGACGGTTCGAAAGGGATCGTCTACTTCGACGGAAACGGGTCGGAGAAGCGGCTGTGGGCCCCCCACCAGGCCCTGAAGGTCCGTCACATCGACGGCCCGAACCTTCGGCCGGACCATGACATGCCGCTGCTCCAGGCGGCCGATTTCGTCGTCCACGCGGCCTACCACTTCCTGGCCCGCAAGCCCGGGCGCGAGGACCTGTGGGACCTGTTCCCGACCCTCCTCCCGCAGGCCGAAGGGCCGGAGCTGCTGTGACCCCGCACGCCAACTGATCTTTACCGACCATCTGACGGAGGTTCCATGTCCCATCCCGTACCGCAGAGCGTCACCGTCGAGTGGGGGTCCGAGAAGGTCCCCATCTCGAACGTCGAGCAGAGCCTGCCCAGCCCGTCCTCCGCCGAGGACCGCGCCGAGGTCCTGGCAGCGGGGGCCGCCAACCCGCTGATGCCGCTGCCCGAAGAGGCCCTGCGGGCCGTCGGGCGCGGTGTGGTCTCGCCCGGGAGTACGGCCGTGCAGCTGCGACCGGCCGATCAGCAGCCGGGCGGGCTGCTGATGGAGGAGAACGTCGAGGGCGCGACCCTGCGGTCGGCGGTCACCCGTGTCTGGACGACCGAGCTGTTCCCCGGCATCCAGCCCCGGACCGGGATGGAGGTCATGGAGATCCACGACCCGCAGGTCTCCGGCCTGACCGACGGGGGGCGGCCCTGCGCCGTCGTCCAGTACCGCTTCAAGAGCCTGCAGCACCTGAAGGACCACGTCTGGCAGACGATCCACGGCACGCTCTCGATCAACAACTACGCCACCTCCATCCTCGCCCGGAAGGTCACCCGCAACCTCATCGCGCACCCCGTCGAGTTCACCTTCGAGGACGGCACCGAGCCCTTCCACGCGCTGGTGGTGCGCGACGGGATCACCCGTCTCGCCAGTGCGTGGAAGGTGCTGGCCGGTCCCGCCGCGGACGCCGCCGAGGCGGCCGACCTGGCGCGGGACTCCCTGTTCGGGTCGGTGCCCGCGAAGGGCGCCGGCGGGTCCCTCGCCGAGCGGCTGGCAGCCGCGCGGGGAGCCGTACGGGCCTCCCTGGCCGCCGAGTTCGCCCGCGAGGCGGAGGGTACGGAGCCCGGGCTGCGGGCGATCCAGATCGCGCAGACGTACGTCGTGCCCGCGCAGATCGCCGTCGGTGTGCAGGCCCACCCGGGCCACATGCTCGCCCCCGAGGACGTCTTCGACGACGCGATGCGCTCGATCCTGGCGTCGGTGCACGTCGAGTTCAAGCAGTGGGACGACTCCGCGCAGAACGTCGAGGTCGCGACCCGCGCCCTGAAGCGCGTGATCCAGCAGGGCAACTCCCTCGTCGACACCGACAGCCTCCAGGCCGTCTACGGGCTGGCCATGGGGCGGATCAGCCCGGCCGACTTCCCGCGCGCCTTCGGCAACGAGGAGATCCCCGCCACCGCCCTGTGGCGCGGCGTCTACCTCGTCCACGGCCTGACCCGGCCCGAGCTGATCGAGCAGCTGAAGGACCAGGCCAAGGCGATCAAGGGTGGCAAGCGGATGGGCCTCAAGGGGTTCGCCGAGCTCCTCGGCCCCCTCGTGGACCTGCCGTGGCGCAGCTACAAGAAGGCCGTCGCGACGCAGGCCCGGAACGCCTGGAAGAACGGCGGCGTGCTGACCGAGGACGTCATGAAGTCGTGGGAGCCGGTCCCCACCGATGACTTCACCTCGCTCGTGCCGCGCGCCCTGGACGGGGACACGAACGCGCGGTGCACCCTGGCCGTCGCCGGCGGGATGGCGCTGATCGCGGACAAGCTCCTCACCCGCAACGTCGGCTCCGCGCTGCTGGCCTCCCCCGAGAAGGGCGGCGTCCCCTTCCGGGCCGATGTGAACCTGGTCGTCCAGGACCTCGCCCGGCCCGGCAACGAGGAGGGCCTCTGGCTCCTCGCGCTGGCCGCGAACCGCTTCCGGACCGACGAGCTGCCCGAGAACGCCGTCACCTACCGGCAGTTGATCCGAAAGTCGAAGGAGGAGGGCGCGGCCGAGACCCCCGCGTACGTCCACCACAGGGCGGACCTCGACCAGGAGGACAAGGTCGCCCGGGACGCCAACGGCGTGCCCGTCCCCCTGTACCAGTGGGACGTGGTCTGGGCCTCCGACGAGGCGCGGGCGCGCAAGGCCGTCAGCACCCAGACGGGGACGGTGGTCCCGCCGCAGCCGACCGGGCAGGAACCCGCCCAGGCGACGCTGGACACCGCGATGCCCGCCCCCGCCCCGGCCCCGGCTCCGGCTCCGGCCGAGGACAACCGGCCCGCGAGCCAGCGCGCCGCCGACCACCGCCGCGCCCTGCGCCTGGACCTGTCCACCGCCCGGGACTCCCTGGACCAGCTCCGGGAACTCGACCAGAAGGTCGGGGGCCACACCGCGGTGATCGGCGCCGAGGACCTGGAGAGCCTGCGCGAGTCGCTGCTGGCGCTGCTGACCGACGTGGAGAACCTGCGCCGGGTCGTCCACGGCGACGCCGACGGCGCCGGATCCGGATTCGGTGAGGAGGAGGACCTCGTCGACGCCTGAGCCGCCGGGTCAGGCGGCGACTAGGTCGGCGTAGAAGATGACGTTGTTGGTGCGGTGGCCGTCCTTCAGGGGGCCACCGCAGGTCAGGAGGCGGAGTTCCGGGCGGTCGGTGGGGCCGTAGACCTTGTCGGTCGGGAAGTCCTTCTTGTCGACGTCCTCGATCTCGCGGATCCGGAACTTTGCCGTCCTGCCGTCCTCGCGGGAGACCTCGACGAGGTCGCCGAGCCGGATCTTCTTGACGTCCTTCATGAGGGCCGGGCCGTGCCTGGTGTCGAAGTGGGCGACCAGGACGGAGACGCCCTTCTCGCCCGGGGTGACGCCCCCGGTCCACCAGCCCGGGCTGTCCGCGTCGGTGTCGGCGTCGGGGACGCCGAGTTCGCCGGTGGCGGGGTCGACCGTGAGGCCGACCATCTTCTTCGCGTCCACGCCCGCCGCGTCGATCTTCATGCCGGTCGGCTTCGAGGGCTCCAGCGCCGGGGTGGTCCGCGCCACCGGGGAGGCGGCGGCGGTGCTGCCGACCTCGGGGTCCGGGGGCAGCTTCGCAGCGCCGCCGGGGCCGCCTCCGCAGGCCGCGAGGCTGCCGGTGACGGTGAGCGCGAGGGCGGTGGCGGTGAGCACGCGGCGGACGGGACGGGTGCGGCGGACGGGGCGGGTGGCGGTGCGGGGCATGCCCTCACGCTACGAGGGTCATGTTCTGGCCGTACGTCGGCAATGTAACGGTTGTCCGGATGGTTCCTCTCGAAGGTGTGAAGGGATGACGAAAGCCCTCCCGGCGGCGCCGGGAGGGCTGCGTACGTCATGACGGGGAGGGGCAGGCGCGCCCGTCAGCTCAGACCTCTGCTGCGTTCGCCGATCCGGTCGCCCTGCGGGGTTCCGGCCCGCTTGAGGGCCGCCTTGGTGTGGGCCCCGCCCTTGACCTTGCTCCGGATCGGACCGTCGAAGCCGTGACCCGTGCGCGGTACGGCGAGGTGTTCCGCCGCCTTCGCGATCGCTGCCTGGACGTCCTGCTTCTGCTCTTTGCTCATCCCGTCGTCAACTCCCTCGGGAAGCACCCAATCGGACTACTGGGATCGTATGCAGATATATGGGGCATCGCACCCGGGCAGAACGTAAAGAATCCTGGATCAAGGCCGTTCCGGTGCGCCCACGGCCGCACGGATCAGTTCCTCCGGGCAGGGCGTCCCCCGCGGGAGCTGGTACTTCGCCGCGATCCGGTACTGGCCGGGCGCCGGGGCCAGCAGCTCCGTCCACACGTCCCCGGTGTCGTCGGGAGCGGCCTTGAAGAGGCAGCCGGACGTGTTCGCGTACTCCTTCGGTACGGCGGCCGCGCCCCGCGCCTTCGAGGCGAACGTCTCCTGCGGGGGCGGTACGGCCTTGCCCGCGCCGTCCACCAGCCCCAGCCACGGCGAGTGCGGGATCCGCACGAGCACCCGGCCCCGCTCCCGTACGTCGACGACGAGCTGGTCGGCGCCCGCCCGCACCACGCTCGCCGGCCCGGACACCAGGTCCGTCGGCTCGGCCACCTTGAACAGCCGCCAGTTCTGGTCCCCCCACACCTGCTCGAGGTACGGGAGCCCCGCGCCCACGAGCTTCGCCTCCGCCTCCCCGCCCGAGTCGGGTTTGTCGGCGGGCAGCACCACGTAGTGCACGGCCCAGCGCTCCAGCCAGGCCCGGTAGCTGTCGGCGGTGAGGGTGTCGTCGTAGAAGAGCGGGTTGCGCTCCAGGTCGGCCTGCCGGTTCCAGCCGCGCGCGAGGTTCACGTACGCCGGGAAGGCCGAGGACTCGCGGTGACTGCTGGCCGGGACCACCTCGACGCGGCCCCGGTCGGCGCCGGCCCGCTGGAGCTGGTCGACCAGCGGGGCCAGCTCGCGGCTCCAGGCGGCCAGCGGGGTGGTGCGGACGACGTCGGTGACGCTGTTGGTGGTGATCCAGGCGGTCAGCCCGACGAAGGCGAGCAGCACCGCGTACCAGTGCCGCGAGCGCGGGACCGCGTGGGGCAGTGCCGCGAGGAGCACGGCGCCGCCGAAGAGCATCACCAGGCGGGTGACGTTCGAGCCGACCTGGGAGTCGATCGCCCAGGTCAGGAACACGCCGAGGGTGTAGACGGCCGAGGCGGTCCGGACCGTCCGCCACCCCTTGGGCGCGAGGAGGACCACGGCCAGGCCGAAGACGAACGGCAGCCAGGCCGAGCCCAGCTTCATCGGCTGGGTCCCCGAGAAGGGGAACAGCCAGGCGGAGAGCCCGACGACGGCCACCGGGGCCAGCCCCAGCGCGTACGCCCCCGGCCGCCGCCGGCTCAGGAACAGCGCGGCGGCGATCACCCCGAGGAACAGCCCGGCGACCGGGCTCGCGGCGGTGGCCAGCCCGGCCAGCGGCGCGGCGACGGCGGCCTTGGCCCAGCGGCGCCGGGCCCACTTGCGCGGCCAGCAGAAGACGGCGGCGACGGCGCCGAGGGCGAACAGGACGCCGAGCCCGAAGGTGACCCGGCCGGAGAGCGCGTTGCACAGCAGGCCGTAGACCCCGGCCAGGGCGGGCCACAGGGGGCGCCGGACGGCGCCGCGGCAGCGGGTGAGGATCAGGGCGAGGAGCGCGGCCGAGGCGGTCCCGGCGAGCATCATCGTGGTCCGCACACCGATCATGTGCATGACGTACGGGGAGATCACGCTGTACGACACGGGGTGCATGCCCCCGTACCAGGCCAGGTTGTACGCCGTGTCGGGGTGGCGGCCGACGAACTCCGCCCACGCGTCCTGCGCGGCGAGGTCCCCGCCGCTGTTGGCGAAGCTGAAGAACCAGACGACGTGCAGCAGGGCGGCCACGGCGGTGGCGACGGCCACCGGGTGGCGGTGGGCGGCCGCCAGGACGCGGGTACGGGTACGGGCAGCCGGACGGGCGCCGCCTATGCCCTCGTCGGCTCCGGCGGGCCCCTCGCCCTGCTGCTCCTGCTGGCCCTGCCGGCCCTGCTGCTCAGCTGTGGTCACGACCGACGCTCTCTCCCCGACATCCGTCCCGGCACCCTAGACGCGCCGCGGCGCCCCGGGGTTGCCCGGGGCGCCGGTCCGGGCGCGTGCGCGGTCAGCCGATGCGGGTCAGCTTGCTGCCGATGCCCGGCGTGGTCAGCTCGCCCTTCAGCGCCACGGGCACCTTCACCTGACTGGCGCCCTCGCCGACCGTCAGCACGCCGACCGGGGTGCCGGCCTTGGCCTCCGACGGGATCGGGGTGCCGCCGTCGCCCAGCTTGAGGTCGACCGTCAGCGAGGACCAGCCGACCGCCTGGACGTCGGCGGTGGCGACGACCGGCGTCCGGCCGCCGAGGCCGTCGTCGACGTAGCCGACGACCGCGCCCTTCTTGACGACCGTCGCGCCCTCGATGGCCTTCTGGGTGGCGATGAGCAGCGACTTGCTCGCGGCGATGACGCTGTCGATGATCGGCGGCTTGTGCTGGCCGAGGACGGCTCCGACGATCAGCTGGTTGGTGTCGCCGACCTTCTTCTGCGCGGCGAAGAGGAGGTTTCCGCCGGCCTTGGTCGTCGTACCGGTCTTGATGCCGAGGGAGTCGTACATGGGAACCAGACGGTTCCAGTTCGGCCAGGCCTTGCCGTACGGGTCGGTCCAGCTGGGCATGCGGGTGATGTCCACCAGGGCCGGGATCTCGACGATCTTCAGACCCAGCTTCACCTGGTCCTCGGCGGTGCTGACCGTGGTCGCGTCCAGGCCGGAGGGGTCGGTGTAGGTGGTGTTCGTCATGCCGAGTTCCTTGGCGGTGGCGTTCATCTTCTTGACGAACTCCTCCTGGGAACCGGCGTCCCAGCGCGCCAGCAGCCGGGCGATGTTGTTGGCCGAGGGGATCATGAGGGCGGCGATCGCGTCGTACTCCGAGAGCTTGTCGCCCTCCTTGACCGTGTTGAGGGTGGACTCGTTGTCCGACTTGTCCTTCTGGCCCTCGGTCTCGGCGGTCTTGTCGATGTCGATCATCTTGCCCTTCTCCCCCTTCTTGAAGGGGTGGTCGCGCATGATGATGTACGCCGTCATCGACTTCGTGACACTGGCGATCGGCACCGGCTTCTGCTCGCCGGAACTGCCGATCGTGCCGAGGCCCGCGGCGGCCATGGAGGCCTGCCCCTCGGTGGGCCAGGGCAGCTCCGGCTTGCCGCCGGGGAAGGCGTACGAGGACTTCGCGGTCATCACGAGCTGCGGCGCGGGCAGCGGGCGTACCAGCTGCACGACGGCCAGCACGACGGCCAGGAGCAGCACGACCGGGGCGTAGATCTTGAACCGCCGGACCGTGGTGCGCAGGGGGCTCGGCGGCGGGGGCGGGTTGTTCGTGAGGTCCGCGAGCATGTCCAGCGGCGGGCGCGGCGGCAGCGGCTGCTGCGTGGTGCGCTCGCTGGAGTCGAAGCGGGGCGGAGCCGGGGCCGCGGGCGCGGGCGCGGCCGCGGCCTTCGGCGGGGCCGGCTTCTCCTCACCGCGCAGCGGCACGAAGGTACTGGCGCCGGCCTTAGCGGGAGCCGCACCGGGCTTCACGGCCCGGAAGACGGCCGTACTCTCACTGTCGCCGTCGGCCGGCTTGTTGCCCTGCGGGCCGGGGGCGGGCCGGTCACCCTGCGGGCCGGCGGCGGGCTTGTCCGCCTTCGCCGGACCCGAACCGGGCTTGTCGGCGGACGCCGGGGCCGCACCGGGCTTCACGGCGCGGAAGACCGCCGTGCGCTCGCTGTCGCCCGAGGCGTCCTTGTCGGCCGGCTTGGCAGCGGCACGCGGATCGCCGGAGGCGGGCTTGTCGGCCGGGGCGGAACCGGGCTTGTCGGCAGCGGGAGCCGAGCCCGGCTTCACCGCGCGGAACACGGCCGTGCGCTCACTGTCGCCCGAGGCGGGCTTGCCGTCGCCCTCGCGGCCGGGGGCGGGCTTGCCGGCGGCACGCGGGTCGCCGGAGGCGGGCTTGTCCGCCGCCGCCGGACCCGAACCGGGCTTGTCGGCGGACGCCGGGGCCGCACCGGGCTTCACCGAGCGGAAGACCGCCGTGCGCTCGCTGTCGGCCGGGGCGGGCTTGCCGCCGCCCTCCGGGCCCGAGGCGGGCTTGTCGGCCGCCTCCGGCGACGAAGCGGAGGCAGGCTTGTCAGCCGCCGGACCCGTGCCCGGCTTGTCGGCGGGCGTCGGGGCCGAAGCGGAAGCGGGCTTGTCGGTGCCCTCGCGGCCGGAGGTCGGCTCGGCAGCGGCACGCGGGGTGCCGGACGCCGGGGGCGTCTCGGGCTTCACGGCGCGGAAGACCGCCGTGCGCTCACTGCCACCCGAGGCCGGCTTGGCGTCGCCCTCGCGGCCGGAGGCCGGCTTGGCAGCGGCACGCGGATCACCGGAGGCCGACTCGTCCGCCCGGGACGAAGTGGAGGCGGGCTTGTCGGCGGGCGTCGGGGACGAAGCGGAAGAGGGCTTGTCGGTGCCCTCACGGCCGGAGGTCGGCTCGGCAGCGGCACGCGGGGTGCCGGACGCCGACTCGTCCGGCGGCGAAGCGGAGTCGGGGTTGTCGGCGGACGCCGGATCCGAACCGGGCTTGCCTGCGGACGCCGGGGGCGTCTCGGGCTTCACCGCGCGGAAGACCGCCGTGCGCTCGCTGCCGCCGGAGGCGGGCTCGGCGGCGGCGGGCGGAGAAGCGGAATCCGGGGTCGGGGGCTTCAGCGCCCGGAAGACGGCCGTCCGTTCGGTGTTGTCGGTCGACGGGGAGTCGTCGTCCGGACGCGTCGCCCGGGAGGCCGGCTTCGCGGGGGCCGAGCGGGGGTCCGCCGGGGGCGGGCCCTGGCGGACCACTGGCGGGGGCTCCACCCGACCGGGGGACGGCTCCGGGGCCGTGACGGCCTTGATCGCCTGGGTCTCCGCAGCGGAAGCGGAGCCAGAAGCGGAACCGGCTTCGGCTTCGTCCGCCGGCTCGGCCGTGGCCACCCACGCGGCCACCGCCTCCTTCAGCGGATCGCGGCGGCGCAGCGGCTGGAAGACCGAGAACCTCGGGTCCTGTTCGCCGGAGGACTCCGCCGCCCCCGACGCTCCTTCATCTACCGACTTGTCGGGGGACTCGCCCGCCACCGTTCCTCCTCGATCGCCGTCCGGTCACTGTCCGAACCGTCTAACAGTGTCCCGTCTAGGGGGCATCGCCCACGTGCTAGACGAGAACGACATAGCTGATGGTTCCCCCACAAAGCGGCCAGGCGCTCTCGACAGATGAATGTGAGAGGCGTCACCCTGTCACTCATCCACGCGGGGAGGCATGGATGGGCAAGAGCCGCAGAACGATTCCGGAGGAGCTCCTGCTGCTCGCCTTGGACCCGGCCACGGGTACCACGGCGCAGCCGCAGTCGCTCGACCTCGGCCTGGCCGGGGCACAGCTAGTGGAGCTGGCTCTGGCAGGACGGATAGCCCCTGACGGGGATCGTATCGCCGTGGTGATGCCACGGCCGACAGGAGATCCGACTCTGGACTCCGCACTGGAACTGCTGCGCAGGCGCGGCAGCCCGGTTCGGGCGGTCCACTGGATCGGCGGACCCCGGCTGGGGCTCCGTCAGATCTACCTCGCGCACCTGGAACGCTGCGGCATGGTCCATGCCGTGGCCGGACAGATGTGCGGGGTGCTGCCGACAACTCGCTACCAGGCGACGGACACGGCGATCAGCCGGGAGATCCGTGCCCGGCTCGACACTGCGATCCGCACCGGTGTACCGCCGGACCCGCGGACCGCGGCGCTCGCCGCTCTGGCCCACGCGGTCGGACTCGGCAAGCACCTGTACCCCGGCAACGAGGGGCGGTCGTCCAGGTCCCGGCTGCGGGACCTGATCCGGCACGACCCCATGGGCGGACTCGTGGCGCACGCCGTGATGGACGTCCAGAACGGTGTGGCCGCACAGCCCCGCCGCGACCGTGCTCCGGCCCAGCCGGCGGCGCGGGCGACGGCGAGTGCCGGCGTACCGATGCAGCCGCGCCGGACCGGTGCGATGGCCCGGGCGGCCGCGCACTAGCAGTACACGCACGAGCAGTACGCGCACGCGGGGTCCGCGACACCCCTTGATCCACCCGCGGGCGCCGTTCCAGATCCACCGCACGTCACCGCCGCAACCGGACGTCCCCAGGACCCGGTTCGGGACCCGCCGCCGCGCGGGGCGGTGGGGCCGGTCCGCCGGTCCCGCCGCCCCGCGCGTCCGCATTTCCCGTTCCCCAGCGCCGTCGCACCCTTCGGTGGCAGTCTGCTGAACATCAGACACGCAGCGAGACAGCGACAGAAGAAGGCGGAGGTGCCGTCCCCGTGGCGTCCAATGTCAATCCCACCGTCCGACGCCGCCGACTGGGCATGGAGCTGCGCAAGCTCCGTGAGGACAAGGGCATGACGGCCGAGCAGGTCGCCGAGCGCCTCCTCGTGTCCCAGTCGAAGATCAGCCGCCTGGAGAACGGCCGCCGGTCCATCAGCCAGCGCGACGTCCGCGACCTGTGCGAGGTGTACGAGGTCGAGGACCCCCGCCTCGTGGACTCGCTCATGCAGATGGCGAAGGACTCCCGCCAGCAGGGCTGGTGGCACGCCTTCGGCGACATCCCGTACAGCGTCTACATCGGCCTGGAGACGGACGCCGCCAGCCTGCGCACCTACGAGCCCCAGATGGTCCCCGGGCTGCTCCAGACCCCCGAGTACGCGCAGGCCCTGATCCGCGGCGCGCTGCCCGAGACGGCGCCCGCCGATGTGGAGAAGCGCGTCCAGGTGCGGATGCACCGGCAGAAACGTCTGTCCGAGACGGACAACAACAATCCCGAGGTCGGGCCGCTGCGCCTGTGGGCGGTGATCGACGAGGCGGCGCTGCGCCGGCACGTGGGCGACCCGCAGTTGATGATCCGGCAGCTGGAGTACTTGATAGAGCAGTCGGAGCAGCCGTACATCACGGTGCAGGTGATGCCGTTCTCGATGGGCGCGCATCCGGGGGTCAACGGCCAGTACGCCATTCTGGAATTCCCGGACGCCTCGGACTCGACCGTCGTCTACATCGAAGGCGTCACGAGCGATTTGTACCTGGAGAAGGCCAACGACGTTCAGAAATACAGCGTGATGTACGAGCACCTGCGCGCCCAGGCGCTCAACGTCGACCAGACCCGGCAGTTCATCTCCGAGATCATCGGTCACTACGCGGGCAAGTAGCCGTACGCAGCGTTAACCGGAGGGGCCGGAGTGGCCCCCTGTGACCAGTGGGTCGTGCGGGGGGCCGGTACGGTACACCGTCCCTCCCCGGCCGCATAAGACCTGAATGGAATATGCCACTCGGTCGAGTGAATGCCTCCTTCGCCCATCGGGAGGTGCCGGTAGCGTCGATCACGTCAGCCGGGGAAATGGCTGGCACGCAACCGGAACTACTCGCTGAACCGGAGAGAAACATGGCTATTCGTCAGGGCGCCACGGAAAACTGGACCAAGTCCTCCTACTCCGGCGGAAACGGCGCCTGCGTCGAGGTCAAGTCCCCCGTCATGGAGGCCATCGCGGTCCGCGACTCGAAGGTGCAGGACGGCCCGTCCCTCACCTTCGCGCCGGGCTCCTGGTCCTCCTTCGTCACCGAGGTCACCGAGGGCCGGCTGGGGCGCCTCGTCTGAACACCACCCCACGCACCCCAGCCGTTGTGGAGCCCTCTCGACCGGCACGCCGTCCTGGCCGAGGGGGCTCGGCCATGCCCGGGCCGGCCCGGGCCGCCCCGGGCGGCTACCGCAGCTCGGCCACGTACCGGTCGGTGCCCGGGACCGTGGGGATGAACGGCGCCACCAGTTCCACCCGCCCCAGCCCCGATTCCGCGACCTCCGCGTCCAGCCCCTGGAAGCGGTCCCAGCAGGTGCGAGGGTCGGCCTCCAGGAACCACAGCAGCGTGAGGCGGGTGTCGACCCCCTCGACCTGCTTGACGTAGGTCATCCGGTCGCCGGGCAGTGGCGTCGGCCGGAAGAGCGTGACCATCGCCGCCGGTGAGCCGGAGAGCCGCCGCGGCAGGGCGCGGGAGCGCAGCCACTCCAGCAGTTCCGCCCGCCGCCCGGGCCCGTCGGCGTCGACGACCTGGAGGACGAGTCCCGCGTAGGGGTGGTCGAGGGCGTGGAAGTCCCGGGGGCCGGCGGCCCCGTCGCGGTAGACCGTCGCCTCGTGGTCCTGGAAGGCCGTGAAGACGTGCGTGCGGTCCTGGTAGACGCGGGCGTCGCGGTTCAGCCGCTTGTTGATGCCGACCGTCCACTTCATGTGCTCGTCGTAGCGGCCCTCGGTCACCCAGTACGTGGAGAGGTAGCAGCCGGCGCCGACCGGCTGGGCGACCGCCGACTTCTCCGGGTAGCGCAGCTCCTGGAGGTCTCGGGTGGCCACCCAGCGGCGGCCGGCGTACATCCAGGGCATGGCCATGGCGCCGGCGTAGTAGTGGTCGTCCTCGTACCAGCGGTTGTACGCGTACTCGTGGCCCGGGTGCGGTTCCACCATGGTGATCAGGGCGTGGCCGGGGCGTACCCCGTAGGGGCCGACGGCCGCGAGCGCGGCGTAGTCCTCGGCCCGGGTGTCGGGCCGTCCCTCGTCTGTCGTCATGCCACCGGTGTATCTGATGCTGCGTCAGTTGGGGAGGGGTGGGCGGCCGTTCGGTCCGCGGATTGTTAGGTGCCGTCTGCATGTTTCCCCGCTAGGCTGCGCGCACCCGCCACCTGAAGGAGCCCCCATGCCCCTCGACACCGCCGCCACGACCGAGGCCCCGGCCACCGCGCCGCCCGCCTTCGCCGCCCGCGCCGTCTCGGTGGGCGGCTCGCCCGTACGGGAGATCCTGGCGCTCACCGAACGCCCCGGGGTGATCTCCTTCGCCGGGGGCCTGCCCGCCCCCGAACTCTTCGACACCGCCGGACTGCGCGAGGCCTACGCCGCCGCCCTGAGCGGGGCCTCCTCCGCCCGCGCGCTCCAGTACTCCACCACCGAGGGCGCCCCGGAACTGCGCGAGGCCGTCGCCGCCCGGGCCCGCGCCCGCGGCCTGGCCACCACCGCCGGGGACGTCCTCGTCACCACCGGCTCCCAGCAGGGCCTGACCCTCGTCGCCGCGACCCTGATCGAACCCGGCGACACCGTCCTCGTGGAGAACCCCACCTACCTGGCCGCCCTCCAGTGCTTCGGCCTGGCCGGGGCCCGCGTCATACCCGTCCCCTGCGACGGGGAGGGGATCCTCCCGGACGCCCTCGCGGAGATCACCGCCCGGGAGCGGCCCAAGCTGCTGTACACGATCCCCACCTTCCAGAACCCGACCGGCCGCACCCTGCCCGGAGCCCGCCGCGCCGAAGTGGCCCGCACCGCGGCCCGCCTCGGGCTGTGGCTGGTGGAGGACGACCCGTACGGGGACCTCCGCTACGAAGGCGCCCACGAGCCCTGGATCGCCGCCCACCCGGGCGCCGAGGACCGCACCGCGCTGCTCGGCAGCTTCTCCAAGGTGATGGCCCCCGGCCTGCGCCTGGGCTGGCTGCGCGCCCCCGCCGCCCTGCGCCGCGCGGCGGTGGTCGCCAAGCAGGCGGCGGACCTGCACACCTCGACGGTGGACCAGCTGGCCGCCGCCCACTACCTCGGCGCCAACGACCTCGACGCCCACATAGCCCGGGTCAAGGACGCCTACCGGGCCCGCCGCGACGCCCTCCTCGCGGGACTGGGCGGGGCGCTCCCGGCGGGCTCGGAGTGGAACCGCCCCGAGGGCGGCATGTTCGTCTGGGCCCGGCTCCCCGAGGGGTACGACGCGGGAGAGCTGCTGAAGTCCGCCGTCGCCCACGGGGTGGCCTTCGTCCCCGGGGCGCCCTTCTACACGGGCAACCCGGACCGGCGCACACTGCGGCTGTCCTTCACCACCCACACCCCGGACGAGATCGCGGAGGGCCTCGGCCGCCTGCGCCGGGCGTTCGCCTAGGCCTGCTCGTACAGGGCCTCGATCTCGGCCGCGTAGCGGCGCGCCACCTCGGCCCTGCGGAGCTTCAGGGTCGGGGTGAGGGTGCCCGCCTCGACGGTGAACTCCTCGTCCAGGACGTGGAAGGCGCGGATCCGGGCCGGGCGGGAGACGGTGGCGTTGGCGGCGGCCACGGCTTCGGCGACCTGGGCGCGCACCGCCGGGTGGGCGGCCGGGGAGGCGCCCGGGTCGAGGGGTTCCCGGGCCGCCCAGGCGGCGAGCTCCCCGGCGTCCAGGGTGATCAGGGCCACCGGGTGCGGGCGGCGGTCCCCGACGAGGACCACGCGGGATACGAGCGGGCAAGCCGCCTGGACGGCGAACTCCACCTCGGTCGGGGTGATGTTCTTCCCGGCGGAGGTGATGATCAGCTCCTTCTTGCGGCCGGTGATGCGCAGGAAGCCGTCGCCGTCGAGCTCGCCCAGGTCCCCGGTGTGCAGCCAGCCGTCGGGATCGAGGGCCTCGGCCGTGGCGGCGGGGTCGGCGTGGTAGCCGGGGAAGACCATCGGCCCGCGCGCCAGCACCTCCCCGTCGGCCGCGACGCGGACCTCGCAGCCGGCGACCGGGCGGCCCACCGTGCCGTACCGGACGGCGTCCGGGTGGTTGAGGCTGATCACCCCGCCGGACTCGGTCATCCCGTAGCCCTCGAAGACGCGTATCCCGCAGGCGCGCAGGAAGTCCAAGGTGGCGGGGGCGATCGGGGCGCCGCCGGTCAGCGCCCACTTCAGCCGGCCCCCGAAGGCGCCCCTGACCAGGGAGTACAGGGACGCCTCCGCCCGCTCCCAGGCCGGGCGGTCCTGCTCCGGGAGGCGTCCGTCGGCGGCCAGTACGCCGAGCCGTACGGCCTCCTCGAACCGCTCCCGCCCGCCCTCCTCCGCTTCGGCCAGGGCCTGCACCACCGCGTGGACCTTCTCGAACAGCCGCGGCACGGACGGCAGGTGGGTGGGCCGGGCCTGCGCCAGCTCGGCCACCACGTCCTCGACCCGGCCCCCGAAGTAGCAGAGCTCCCCGCCCTCCAGCAGGGTCGTGAACTGGATGAGCTGCGCCAGCAGGTGCGCCAGCGGCAGGTACAGGTACGTGGAGTCGCCCGGCCCGCCCCTGATCAGCGGGAGGGTGGCGTCCTGGACGGCGCCCAGGTTGCCGTGGGTGAGCCGGCAGCCCTTGGGCAGGCCCGTGGTGCCGGAGGTGTAGACGATCGCGGCGTCCGCCGCCGGGGTCACCGAGGCGGCCCGCGCGGCGAGTTCGGCGTCCGGCGCCACGGCCGGCGCCGGGCGCGCGTCCATCCGTACGACCGCGCGCAGCGCCGGCAGTTTCGGGCGCAGGGCCTCCACCCGGGCCGCCTGGGCGGCGTCCTCGCAGACGGCCACCACCGCGCCGGAGTCGGAGAGCACCCAGGCCAGCTCCTCCTCCCCCGCCGTCGGGTACACCGGGACGAGGACGGCGCCCGCCGCCAGCACCCCGAAGTGCGTGTACGTCCACTCGGGCCGGGTCTCCGCGAGCACCGCGACCCGCTCCCCGGCGGCGACCTCCAGATCCAGCAGCTCCCGGCCGGCCCGGCGGACGGCCGCGCCGAGTTCGGCGTAGGTCCGGGTCTGCCAGCCGCCGCCGGGCGCGCGGAACCGCAGGGCGCTCTGCGGGCCGTACCTCTCCTCGGTCCACTGGGTGAACTCCGCCAGCGTGCTCGGCCGACCGTCCATCTCTTGCCCTCCCGGGATAGGTGACCCCCGACGCTAGGCACCGCCGGGGCGTGCGCGGCATGACCGGAGGCGTCAGCCCTGCTGACCCCAGAGCTCGTTGGGGTTACCTTCGAAGCCATGCAGAGGGCCGCGACGAGCGCTGTGGGTCCCGTGGGGCGGCGGACCGTCACCGTGCACCACGTGCGTGCCGTCCTGGCGGGGGCGCGGCGCGCCGGCCTCGACCTGGTGCCGCTGCTCCAGGAGGCGCAGATCCCGCCGCTGCTGCTGGGCGACGACCGGGCACGGATCACGCCCGCGCAGTTCGCGCGGCTCTTCCGGGCCCTGTACCGGACCACGCGGGACGAGTTCCTCGGGCTGTCGTGCGTGCCCAGCCGTCCGGGGACCTTCGCGATGATGTGCCACGCGTCGATCGGGTGCCGGGACCTGGGGGCGGCCGTGGAGCGGGCCGCGGTGTTCTACGGGCTGTTCCCGGGCGGGCCGGAACTGGCGCTCGAAGTCGAAGGGGAGCAGGCCCGGTTCACCGTCCGGAACACCTTCGACGGGGACGAGGAACGTTTCCTCTCGGAGTGCGTGCTCGCGATCTGGCACCGGCTCAGCAGCTGGCTGATCGGCCGCCGCATCCCGCTCGCGCACACCGCCTTCGCCTATCCGCCGCCGCGGCACGCGGACGAGTACGCCACCCTGTTCGCCTGCCCGGTGCGCTTCGGCGCCGACCGGACGGGCGCCGCGTTCGACGCGCGCTGGCTGACGGCGCCGCTGGTGCGCGACGAGGCCGCACTCGACGCGATGCTCCGCCGCGCCCCCTTCGACCTGCTCTCGCGCCCCGAGTACGGGACGACGGTCGCGGAGCAGGTACGCCGCACCCTGAACCGGCGGCTGCGCGAGTCGCCGCGGCTGCCGGAGCTCGGGGAGGTGGCGGGCCGCCTCGCGGTCTCCCCCGCGACGCTGCGGCGCCGGCTCCAGCAGGAGGGGACCTCCTTCCAGCAGCTGAAGGACCACGTACGGCGGGACGCGGCGATAGCGGGGCTGGCGGAGAGCGGCGAACCGATCGCGGAACTGGCCGCCCGCCTGGGCTTCTCGGAGGACACCGCCTTCCACCGCGCGTTCCGCCGCTGGACGGGAACGACCCCGGCGGCGTACCGCATCGCGTCGGGCGGGTAGCGGGGGGCCGGGCGGGCCGGGACGGGGTCGGGGGTGGGCCGGGGTCGGGGACGGGGTGGGGTGCCGTCCGGGATAGGCATGATTTATGGCGCCTGCTCCGGAGCTGCCGTTGGTGACGGGGTACCGCGCGCCAACACATCACGTTTTACATCCCGGACGACACCCCACCCCGTCCCCGCCCCCGGCCCGGCAGCGTCCGGAAGCCGGGCGGGTGGGGCGGCGGGTGGGGCGTGCCGGGGCGCGTGAGGGTCGTCGGCTGTGCACCCGCACTCCGTTGACCACGTAAAGCGACGACCCCAATACTCGGCGTGGCGAATCTTCGTGTGCGTCGGCCTCCCCGCCGGCGGAGTAGGGGGAACACATGCGCTTCCTGACAGGGCAGGCCGAGAATCCGGAGCCGGGGCGGCGGGCCGTACTGACCCGGGCGCTCGGACTGGCGGCCGCCGCAGGCCTGGCCACCGCGGCCGCGACTCCCGCCGCGCAGGCGGCGGTGCGTGCGAGCCAGGCCGACTGGCGGTTCTGCACCAAGTGCTACGGCCTGTTCTTCCGCGGCTACCCCAGCGACGGCGCCTGCCCTGCGGGCGGCGGCCACGACTCGGCGGGCTACAACTTCAACATCCCGCACGACATCCCCGAGACGCCCACCGCCCAGCACAACTGGCGCTTCTGCACGAAGTGCTACGGCATGTTCTTCTGGGGATACCCCGACAACGGCCGCTGTCCCGCCGGGAACGCCCACGCGGCCGCCGGGTACGACTTCGTCCTGCCGCACGACATCCCCGAGACGGCGAACTCGCAGCGCAACTGGCGTTTCTGCCCCAAGTGCTACGGGCTCTACTTCTACGGCTACCCCACCAACGGCCGCTGCCCGGCGGGCAACGCGCACAGCGTCGCCGGCTACGACTTCGTCCTGCCCCACCTGTAAGCCGCTGCCGGGCCGGGGGCGGGGACGGGGTGGGGTGTCGTCCGGGATGTAAAACGTGATGTGTTGGCGCGCGGTACCCCGTCACCCGACGGCGGCTCCGGAGGGGGCGCCATAAATCATGCCCATCCCGGACGGCACCCCACCCCGTCCCCGACCCCGGCCCACCCCCGACCCCGAGGACACGGCCCCGGCCTTCAGCGCGGGAGCTCGACCGTCAGGTACGGCGACAGGGCCCGCAGGAAGTCCGCCGCGTCGAACATCGCCCCGGCCGAGGCGACACCCGTCGTACGGGTCCGCCCGGAGAGGACCCGCTGCGCGGCCTCCACCACCAGCGGCGCGGTGACGGCGTAGATGTCCTGCCCCCGCGCCGTGGCCCGCCGCTCCACACCGTCCACACTGACGACGACGTCGACGACGAAGGTCTGGTCCGAGCGGCCGAGGTCGTCGACCGCCTCCGGCGCCGGGGTGTCCGCCCCGGCCAGGTCCCGCGCGGCCTCGACGGCCATGTGGGTGCGGACCGCGGGCACGTCCAGGTGGCTGGGTACGGTGACCACGTCGGCCATCGTGAACTCCGCGACCACCGCTCGCCGCCCCAGCGGCTCCGGGAAGTCCCACTGCGCCTCGCGCGCCGCGTCGTCGTGGTACTGGAGCGCCCCGTCCGCGAACCGCACCCGGCGGCCCGCGCGCCGCTCGTGGGAGACCACGCCCGCGGTGCGGGTGCCCTCCGTGGGGCGCCAGCTGCTCAGGCCGTACGCGACGTCCACGGAGTCCGCCGCCGTCGCCCCGTCCAGCGCGGCGGTGACCAGCAGGTCGCCCAGCCCGCCGAAGAAGGCCATCGCGGGCACCACCGGGACGTCCGCCTTGCGGGCGGCCTCCGCGTGGTCGGCGAACACGGCGGCGTTCGCCTCGATCTCCGCCGCGACGTCCAGGTACGGGATCCCCGCGCGCAGGGCCGCCTCGACGACCGGGCCGCCCGTCACCGCGAAGGGTCCCGCGCAGTTGATGACGGCCACGGCTCCGGCGAGGGCCCGGTCCAGGGCCGCCGGGTCGTCCACGCCGGCCGGCCGTACGGTCACCGTCGGCCACTCGGCCGCCAGCGCCTCCAGCCGGGCCGCGTCACGGCCCGAGGCGACGGCGGCGAAGCCGCGCCTGAGCAGCTCGGCCACCACGAAGCGGCCCGTGTGGCCCGTCGCCCCGTACACCACAACTGCCGTCTGCTCGCTCATCGTTCCCCCGTCTGGCCGTGCTCTCGTCTGCGTCTTGACTCCACTCTCTCCCGGCCCGCCCCCGCGCGCGATGGTCCGGAACGACATCACCCGTACACTTTCGGACATGCCCATCGTCGCCCTGCCCGCCGTCGGTCACCTGCTGCACTTCGAACTGGGCGTGGCCTACGAGATCTTCGGGAACCCCCCGCGCGAGGCCACGGACGGCTGGTACGACGTACGCCTCTGCGGGCCCGGTCCGGTGAAGGTCGGGCCGTTCACGGTGGAGCCGGAGTACGGGCTGGAGGCCCTGGCCGGGGCCGACACCGTGATCGTCCCGGCCTGCGCCGACGTCGACGCCCCGCTGCCGCCGGAGCTGGTCGAGGCCGTACGCGCGGCCCACGAGGCGGGGGCGCGGATCGCCTCGCTGTGCACGGGGGCGTTCGTCCTCGGCGCCGCGGGCCTGCTCGACGGCCGGCGGGCCACCACCCACTGGGCGCACGCCGCGGAGCTGAGCGCACGCCATCCGCGGGCCGAGGTCGACCCGGACGTGCTGTACACCGACAACGGCAGCGTGCTCACGGCCGCGGGCAAGGCCGCCGCCGTGGACCTGTGCCTGCACCTGATCCACCTGGACCACGGCGCGGCCGTCGCCAACGCCGTCGCCCGCCGCCTGGTGATGCCGCTGCACCGGCCGGGCGGGCAGGCGCAGTTCGTGTCCACCCCCGTGCAGGCCACGGGCGACCACGGACTCGCCCATCTCCTCGCCTGGGCCCAGCAGCGCCTGGACCGGCCGCTGACGGTCACCGACCTGGCCCGCCGGGCGAACACCAGCCCCCGCCACCTCGGCCGGCAGTTCCGGGCGACGGTCGGGCAGACACCGCTCCAGTGGCTGCTGACCCAGCGCGTGCGCCGCGCGCAGGAGCTCCTGGAGGCCACCGACGAGAGCGTCGAGGCGATCGCCCGCGCCACCGGCATGGGCACCGCGACGACCCTGCGCCGCCAGTTCGGCCGCACGGTAGGCGTCTCCCCCACCACCTACCGCCACTCCTTCCGCACCCCACCCCCGACCTGACCGGCACGGCCCGGCAGGGTCCGCGCGGCGCGCCTGCGGGTGGGTGGGTGGAGGGGTCAGGAAAGGTGAGCTGTCCGGTCAGCGACATTCCGACTGGTCGGTCACTACCTTCGCCTGACCAACCCCCCGCACGGAACACGCCCGTTGGGAGAGCCGCCATGCACCTGCGTCACCCCAGGCATCGACGAGCCACCGCCGCCGCCGTGGCCGCCCTGGCCCTGTCGGCCGGGATCCCCGCCGCCACCGCTACCGCCCACGCCGAGGCGGGCTCCGCCGTCGGCCGGCCCGGCGATGTCGTCTCCAGTGCCCCGTCCGCCTTCCACCCGCTGCCGGGGCAGCCCACGAACACCAAGGCCTGGAAGGTCCATTACCGCTCGACGACCGCCGACGGAGCCCCGAACGTGGTCTCGGGCACCGTGATCGTCCCGCAGGACGGCCGCACCGGCCCGCGCCCCCTGATCACGTACGCCGTCGGCACGGTCGGCATGGGCGACTCCTGCGCGCCGAGCAACAACCTCCCGTACGGCACCGCCATGGAGGCCAACCTCATCCAGCAGTTCACCCTGCGCGGCTGGGCCGTGGTGGTCACCGACTACGAGGGCCTCGGCACGCCGGGCGTCCACACGTACACGGTCGGCCCCTCGGCGGGCCACGCCGTCCTGGACGCCGCCCGGGCCGCGACCCGTCTGCCCGAGGCCGGGCTCGGGGCGGACACCCCGGTCGGGATCATGGGGTACTCGCAGGGCGGCCAGGCCAGCAGCTGGGCGGCCGAGCTCCAGGGTTCGTACGCGCCGGAGCTGAAGGTGAAGGGCACCGCGACCGGCGGGGTCCCGGCGGACCTCATGAAGGTGGCCGATTTCAACAACGGCTCCTACGGCTCGGGCCTGATCTTCATGGCGGCCGCCGGGCAGGACGCGGCCTTCCCCGAGCTGAAGCTCGACTCCTACCTCAATCCGGCGGGCAAGGCCCTGGTCGCCGGGATGAAGGAGAGCTGCGTCGCGATCGACGCGATCGCCGGGTCCTTCAAGCGGATCTCCGACCTGACGACACGCGACCCGCTCGCGCAGCCGGACTGGCAGGCCCGGCTGAACCAGAGCCGGCTGGGCCGTACGGCCCCCGCCGCGCCGGTGTACCAGTACCACGCCCTCGCCGACGAGCTGATCCCGTACGCGGTGGGCCGTCAGCTGCGCTCCGAGTGGTGCGCGAAGGGCGCGGACGTGCAGTTCGACACGATCTGGCTCGGTGAGCACGTCAGCGGGGTGATCACGCACTCCCTGGAGGTCGGGAACTGGATGGCGGACCGCTTCGCGGGCCGCGCCCCGCACCCGAACTGCTAGCCATACGCGGTTGGTCGCCCCGTCGGCGGGGGTTCACTCCCCGGCGGGGCAGGACCGTGTCCCGTGGGGCAGCCGTCCGTCGACGAGGAAGCCGTCGACGTACTCCCGTACGCAGGCGGAGGTCCCGTAGCCGGTGTGGCCGTCGCCCTTGTGGTCCAGGACCACCGCCGAGCCGAGGCGGGCCGCCGTCTCCTCCGTCCACTCGTACGGGGTCGCCGGGTCGCCCCGGGTGCCGACGAGCAGCATGCGCGGGGCGCCGGGGTGGTCGATGCGGCGGATGAAGTCGCTGCCGGCGGGGCGGCCGTAGCAGGCCAGTACGGTGCCCAGCTGCTGCGGCCCGAAGATCCGCGAGGCCTGCCGGAACTCCGCCTCCAGGCCCGTCAGCTCGCGCAGCAGTTGCGCCGGGGAGGCCGTGGGGGCGCCGCGGTCCGGGTCGTCCGCGCAGTTCACGGCGGTGAGCGCGGCCTCCGCGTTGTCGGCGGGGATACCGGAGTCGGTCCCGTCGTCGCCGGGCGGGGAGCCGGTGGGGCCGCCGAGCTGCATCAGGCCGACGGGGTCGTCGTGCTCCTCGAGCCGTGTGAGGGCGTCCGCGAGGTCGGGCCAGCTGTCCTTGGAGTACAGGGCGGCGCCGACGGCGGCGACGGCGTCCTGCCCGGTGAAGGCGGAGCCGTCCTCTCCGGTGACGGGCTCCCGGTCGAGCCGTTCCACGAGGGCGGCGACGTCCTCCTTGGCGGTACGGGTGTTCGTGCCGTACACGCAGCCGGTCCGGCGGGCGCACCAGGCGAGGAAGTGGTCCAGGGCCCGCTGCTGTCCGCGCGCCGAGGCGAGGGCCTGCTCGACGAGGGGTTCGGTGAGGGTGTCGACCCCGTCGAGGACCATCCGGCCGGTGCTCTTCGGGAACTGCGCGGCGTACGCGGCGCCGAGCCGGGTCCCGTAGGAGAAGCCGAGGTAGTCGAGCTTGTCGGCGCCGAGCACCCGGCGTATGACGTCCATGTCCCGGGAGGCCTGGACGGTGCCGATGTACGCGAGCACGGGCCCGGAGTACCGCGTGCAGCGGGCGGCCGTGGCGCGCAGGGCCGCCAGCTCGGCGACGGCGTCCCGCGCGCCGCCGACGTCGGCGGGGCGGTCGGAGCCGCCGCAGGAGACGGGGTCGCTGAGGCCGACGCCGCGCGGGTCGAAGGCGACGAGGTCGTAGCGCTCGCCGAGCTTCGCGAAGGTCGCGGGGTCTTCGGCGAGGGAGGCGATGCCGGGGGCTCCGGGTCCGCCGAAGTTCAGCAGCAGGGGCCCGAGGCGCCCCCGGGCGGGGGCGGTGGCGGGGATCCGGGAGAGGGCTATGCGGGTGGTGCCCTTGGCCGGGTCGGCGTGGTCGAGGGGGACGGTCAGGGTCGCGCACCGCATCCCCTCGGGAACCCGGCTGCCGGGACACTCCCCCCAGGTCGGGCGCTGGCTGTGGAACGCCGCGAGGGGATCCGGGGACCCCCGGGGCGCGGGCGCCGGTACGGGCGGCGCGGGGGCGGTCCCGAGGACGGCCAGCACCAGCGCGCAGCCGGCCAGAGCACGGGCACGGGCACTGGAGCGGGGTCGGGGTCGGGCGCGGGACCGGTGCACGGCACCCTCCTCGAACGGCCCCCCGGACCAGTCAGCCCACCATAAACGGGCGCCGCCCCGGCCGCCGCCCGGGCGTCAGCGGGGGCGGCGGTACAGGTCCTCGATCTGGGTTTCGTAGTCCCGGGCGACGGCGCCCCGCTTCAGTTTGAGGGACGGGGTCAGGTGCCCCTTGGCCTCGGTGAACTCCCCGGGCAGGACGACGAAGCGCCGGATGGACTCGGCCCGCGAGACCAGCTTGTTCGCCTCGTCGACGGCCCGCTGGAGCTCGGCCAGCAGTTCCGGGTCGGTGACCAGTTCCCGCGTGGGCACGTCCTGCTTCTTGTGCATCTGCCGCCAGTGCGCGAGCCCCTCCGGTTCCAGGGTGACGAGCGCGGCGATGTAGGGCCGGTTGTCGCCGATCACCATGCACTGGCCGACGAGCGGATGTGCGCGCAGCCAGTCCTCCAGGGGTGCGGGGGCGACGTTCTTGCCGCCGGAGGTGATGATGAGGTCCTTCTTGCGTCCGGTGATGGTGAGGTAGCCGTCGGCGTCGAGTTCGCCGATGTCCCCGGTGGCCAGCCAGTCCCCGCCGGGGTGCGCGGCGACGTTCCAGTAGCCGGCGAAGACGTGTGCCCCGCGCAGCAGTACCTCCCCGTCGTCGGCGATGCGTACCGCCGTGCCGGGCAGCGGCCAGCCGACGGTGCCGAGGCGGGGGCGCAGCGGTGGGGTGACGGTCGAGGCGGCGGTGGTCTCGGTGAGCCCGTAGCCCTCGAAGACCTCGATGCCGGCGCCGGTGTAGAAGGCGGCGAGGCGCCGTCCGAGGGGGGATCCGCCACTCAGGATGTAGCGGACGTGGCCGCCGAGCGCGGCGCGGATCCGCCGGTAGACGAGCGGGTCGTACAGGGCGCGGGCGGCCCGCAGTCCGAGGCCGGGGGTCTTGCCCTCGACGGTCTCGCCGAAGGCTTGCGCGATGCGGGCGGCCCGGTCGAAGGAGGCGGCGCGGCCCATCTTCTCGGCGGTGGCGCGGGCGGTGTTGTAGACCTTCTCCAGGACGTAGGGGATGGCGAGGAGGAAGGTCGGTCTGAAGCCTGCGAGGTCGCCGAGGAGGTCCTCGGTGCTGATGCTGGGCGCGTGTCCGAGTTTGACGCGGGCGCGCAGGCAGCCGACGGCGACCATCCGTCCGAAGACGTGCGAGAGCGGCAGGAAGAGGAGGGTGGAGGCCGGTTCGGTGCTGACCGAGGTGAAGACGGGGTGCAGCAGCTGTACGGCGTTGTCGACCTCGGCGAAGAAGTTCGCGTGGGTGAGGGCGCAGCCCTTGGGCTGTCCGGTGGTGCCGGAGGTGTAGACGAGCGTGGCGATGGCGTCGGGCGTACGGGCGGCCCTGCGCGCGTGCACGACCTCGTCGGGCAGGTGCTCCCCGGCCTTGACCAGCCGGGCGACCGCGCCGGTGTCGAATTCCCACAGGTGTGCCAGCCAGGGCAGGTTGGCGCGTTCGGCGCTGATCAGGCGGGCCTGCGTGGTGTCCTCGACGGCGCAGGCCACGGCCCCGGAGTCCTGGATGATCCAGCGGGCCTGGAGCGCGGAGGAGGTGGGGTAGATCGGTACGGTGACCAGCCCGGCGGCCCATCCTGCGAAGTCGAGCAGGGTCCATTCGTAGGTGGTCCGGGCCATGACGGCGAGCCGGTCGCCTTCCTGGAGGCCTTCGGCGATCAGCCCCTTGGCGACGGCGAGCACTTCGGCGGCGAACTCGGCGGCGCTCACGTCCCGCCAGGTGCCGTCCTGTTCCTTGCGGGCGAGGACGGCCTCGGCGGGGGCTTCCCGGGCGTTGGTGAAGGGGATGTCCCCGAGCGATCCGGTGGTCGGCGGGCCCGCGAGGGCGGGTACGGACACTTCGCGGACCACTCCGCCGACGATCGTCTTGAGGGGCTCGACCAGCTTCGGTCCGACCGGCTCGTGCTCGGCAGCATCCACGACGCGTTCTCCTAGGTCGTTCGGGAGTTACCGCCGGTAATCTACGCACGGGTAACCCGTAGGGACCACCCCTCTGCACGGCCCCTCTCCACTCCCTCCACACCACCGGCCCGCTCTTCACGGCCCCCGCGAACCTCCCGCGAACCCCCCACGAACCCCCGTGCGCCCTCTGCGCGCCCCCCACGCGCCCCGGAGGATGTCCGGCGGAACGGCTGCGTCACCCCGGCCCCGCGGGGCAGAATCCGTGAAGGTCCGTCAACCAGGTTCGTCAACCAGCCTCCACCCCCACCCCTTTGGAGCAGCCGGTGTCCTCGCAGGAAATCTCCTTGTCGCTGACCCCGCAGGAGGCGGCCACCGGTGTGACCATCACCGTGCCCCTCTCGACGGGCTCGACGCGCCTGCGGATCCCGCCCGCGCGGGACGGCGACCTGGTGCGGGCCCGCGTCGGCGGTGAGGAGGTGCTGCTGCGGATACGGGTGTCCGGCGGCGCCGCCGGACCCACGCCCCCGCCCACCTCGCCGATGCCGGCCGCGTCGCCCGCACCGGGCGCACCGGGCACGCCCTCGAAGTCGAGCCCGCTGGGCTGCCTGGTGGCCGTCGGGATCCTCGCCGCGGTGGTCATCGCCTTCGTCGCGATGGACAACGACGACAGCGAGGACACGACCGGCTCCGCGTCGAAGTCCACCACCCCGACGCCCACCGCGACGGCCTACACCTACGCGCCGCCCACCTACGCGCCGCCCACCTACGTCCCGCCGACCTACTCGAAGCCGACCCAGCCGGCCCGCACCCCGGACACCTCGGCGCCCGCCGCCGCCCCGACCTTCGTCGAGCCCAGCCCGTACGACCGGGGCACCTGCCTCAACGGGCAGCTCCCGGACTCAGAGACGGCCCAGCGCGTCAGCAACATCGACGAGGTGCCCTGCTCGGCCTCCGACGCCCACTACAAGGTGATCGAGACCTTCCCCGGGACCATCGACATGGAGAAGTGCAAGGACAACCCGAGGACGGAGTACTCCTTCTCCGCCAAGTACACCTACGGCTCCACCGTCACCCGGCAGTACGTGTACTGCCTGGTCGGCCTCGGCTCGTACGCCCGCTGACGCCTAACCCGCTTTTGACAGAAGCGAGTTCAGCAGGGCCGCCCCGCGTTCCGCGTCGTCCACGCTCACCGCGAAGTCGCGGCCCTTCGCCCGGATCACCAGGCAGGGGCCGCCGCGCAGCATCACCGTGGTGCCGAGCCCGTTGATCCGGTAGCCCCAGCCGCCCGCGCGGGCCGGCGTACGGTCCTCCGTCCAGGCCGCCTCGATGTCGGCGGCGGCCCACCGCCGCACCGGGCGGCCGAGCGGCCCGAAGGCCACCTCCAGCCCCTTCCCCGACACCCGCGCCTGGACGGAGGAGCAACCCAGCACGACCAGGGAGGTGAGGCCGAGGACCGCGGCCGCCGGCCACTGCGCCCCGATCAGCCCGCCCAGCCCGGCGAGCACCCCGCCGAGGGCGGCCACGCCCAGGACGGCGGAGAGCAGCTGCAGCCAGGGGTTGGTCGTCCGGGCGAGCCAGACGAGCCGCTGCCCGCCCGGGACCTCCAGCCCGGGAGCCCCCGGCACCGGCGCGGGGGCCGGGTCCGCGCCCCGGCGCGCCAGCAGCACCCCGGCGGCTCCGGCCAGGGCGGCCACGGCGACCACCGCGACGACCCACACCGTCACCGGGCCGGCCTGCCGCCAGTCGTCGCGGTCCAGGTTCGCGCGTACGACCGCGGCCTGCGCCCCCGCCAGCAGCACCCCGCCCGAGGCGAGCGCCGCTCCCGCGCCGGGCCCGGACCAGCGCCGGGTGAGGGCCACGCCCAGGACCAGTGCGGCCCACACCGCCGCCGGGAACACCGCCGCGGCCCACAGCGGCATCGAGCCGTCCGGCGCCCCGGAGCCCCCGCCCCAGTGGGTCGCCAGCCGTTCGGGCAGCCGCCCGCGCGCGGCGAACGGCATGGCCACCAGTAACCCCGTGATCCCGGCCGCCCAGCCGGCGGCCCCCCACATCCTGCGGTCCTTCACGGCAACTCCCCGATCATCCCTATGAGGTCGGCCCGGCTGTATCCGAGGCGGGCCCCGTCCTCGACCAGTGCGCGCACCCGCTCCAGCAGGACGGAGCGCTGCCCGGCCCCGTCGGCCACGGTCACCCCGCGCCCGCGCCGGAACTCCAGCAGTCCTTCGTCGCGCAGGGCGCGCAGCCCGCGCAGGACGGTGTTCGCGTTGACGTCCAGCGCCTGCGCGAGGTCACGGGCCGGGGGCAGCCGGTCGCCGGGGGCGCACTCCCCCTCGGCGATGGCCCGCCGGATCGCTCCGGCCACCTGTTCGTGCAGGGGGCGGTGGTCGTCGGTGTTCAGCCTCAGCAACATGGTGCCAATGAAGCTAGCACCATTACCTTCACCCGGCCAGGCCGTTTCCTTCGGACCACCTCGCTGACCGGATGAGGACGGCGGCGAGGTGGGGTCCGGCGAGGTGCGGTCGCCGACCGGCACGATCCGCGAGCTCCGGCCCGGGCATGGCCGGGAGCTGACGCCCCGGCCCTAACCCGTTGGACAGCGACCGGCGTTGCGGCGGAGAGTGCCCCGCATGACTTCTCTCGTACGGCACATCACCATCGACTGTTCCGACGCCTACGCCCTCGGCCTCTTCTGGGCGGGCGTCCTCGAGGGGACCCTCGCCGAGGACGACTTCCCCGGTGACCCCGAGGCCCTGCTCACGACGAAGGGCGCGGACCTGCTCTTCGTCACGGTGCCCGACACCAAGACGGTGAAGAACCGCGTCCACCTGGACCTCCAGCCCCAGGACCGCACCCGCGACGAGGAAGTGGAGCGCCTCCTCGCCCTGGGCGCCACCGTCGTCGGCGACCACCGCAAGCCGGACGGCGCCGGCTGGGTGACCATGGCCGACCCGGAGGGCAACGAGTTCTGCGTCGAACGCAGCGCCGCGGAGCGCAAGTCGGCCTGACGGACACCTCCCGGCAGGCCCGTTGTCGGTGGCCTCCCTTACGGTCGTCGCATGGATGATCAGCGACGCCCTGCCCCCTCCATACGGGACTTCACGATCTGGGAGCCCCTCCTGCGACTCCTGCGGGAGAACCGCAAGGAAGACCTCGCCGTCCCCGGCGCCCGCATCGCGGGTTTCATCGGCCGGGGCGGCTGGAGCGTGCCCATGATCCGGCAGCTGCCGCCCCTCGGCCGGGCCGCCACGGTGGACGACCACCGGGCCGAGTACGACGCCGTGGAGCAGCTCCGCAACGCCCTGATCAAGGACGACATCGACAGCGTGTCGTTCGCGATGGAGATCGACCCGGCCGGCCGGACCACGCTCCACGTGATGGAGCCGGGTCCCGCCGTGGACCCCGGGATCGGCCCGCACCCGGGGTCGCTCCTGCTGGTCGAGGGCGCGCTCCCCGCGCCCTGGCACCGCCTCCCCGATCCGGCCTTCCCCGGGGTGACGGCCGCGCCGTCGGCGGATCCGGCCCTGCTGGAGCGGACGCTGCGCGAGCGGCTCCCCGAGGCCATCGGCGCCACGGAGGCCGAGATCGCCGCCGCCGAGGCCCGCCTCGGGCTCGCCCTGCCCGAGGAACTCAAGGCGCTCTACCGGGTGACGCGGGCCCGGTGGGCGGACTGGGCCGGGGACTACGAGGCGGCGCGCCGCCACTCCGAGGCGGTCCGCTGCGAACTGTTCGACCTGGAAGGCCTGTACGTCGCCGAGCCCGCGACCCGCGAATGCCCCTGGCAGTTCGCCGCGATGGACGTGGTCGAGGTGCGGCCCGACGCCGCCGTGCAGGGCCTGGTCGGCTCGCCCGGCTGGCTCGTCTTCGGGGACAACGGCGGCGGTGACCGGCTGGCCGTCGACCTGACGCCGGGCCCCCTCGGTCACATCGGGCAGGTCGTCATCCTCTCGCACGAGGAGAGCGTCGGCGCCGGGCTCGTCGCCGACTCCGTCACCGACATGGTGCTGGACCGGCCGTCCGAGGAGCCCCCTTCCCAGGGGTGGGTACGGCGCCCGGCCGCCGCCTGGGTCAACTCGTCCAGCCTGCGCAGCATCGAGGAAGCGGCCCACCCCGGGCTGGAGGTCCTGTCCGTCGGCGTGTGGGACGGCCCGCCGCTGCGCCTCGAGGCCCTGACGGAACTGCCGTTCCTGCGGACGCTCAGCGCCTACCCCGGCACGCTCGCCGACGTGTCGGAGATCTCCGGGCTGACCCGCCTGGAGTTCCTGGAACTCGCCCCGCAGGACTGGCGCGTCCTCCTCGACGCCGGGGCCGTCCCGCGCGGTCTGCTGGCCGCGTCCATCGAGGTCCGCCACGACGCCGACCCCCTGCCGGTGGTGGACCTCGCCAACGAGATCCTCGCCCTGTGGGACCGGCCCCCGATCGTGCGGACCGTCATCGAGGGCGATCTCGGTCCGGCGGCCTGAGGTCCGGCGGCCTGAGGAAGCGGCCCGGGGGCACGCAGGCTCCGGGCGACCGCGTGGCCGGGCGGGCTTTGGGCGGCGGGCCGGGGGTGCAGGTGGGCGCGCAGCCGTTCGCCGATGAGCGCGAGCCGGCTCTCCGCCTCGAACTCGTCGCCCGGCCGCGCGAGGGCGGTGTGCAGCTGCCCTACGCGCCTGCGCACGAGCGGGTCGGCGAGGTCCGGGCCGTCCACCGCCGCGCCGATGAGGCTCTCGTCGAGGAGGGTCGTGTCGAGGTGGAGCACCCGCTTGCGGAAGCCTCCGGCGGTGGCGGGCGAGCCGTTGTGCGGGACGTGCGGCGGGAGCAGGGTCACGGTGTCGCCGGGGGTGGCCCGCTCGTGGCGCTCCAGGTCGTAGCGGACGGCGCCGTCGTCGACGATCAGCAGGGTCCAGGTGTCGTGGACGTGCATGGGGTAGGCGTGCTCGGTGAAGTGGGCGTGGAAGACCTCCACGACACCCGCGACCGCCGGGCGCCAGGCCGAGGGCTGCTGCCGGGCCGCCGTCATGCAAGGAACGCACAAGACCACCCGCCGGCCCGCCCGGCAGTCTCGACCCATGACATCCGAGCACGAGAACGCGAACACGCACGAGAACACCCCGGTCCGCCTCGACACCAAGATCGCCGTCCTGCTCCGGGAGGACCTGGAGCCCTGGCAGCGGCTGAACGTGACCGCGTTCCTGGTCAGCGGCCTCGGCACGGCCGTGCCCGAGGTGATCGGCGAGCCGTACGAGGACGGCGACGGCACCGCCTACCTGCCGATGTTCCGCCAGCCGGTGCTGGTCTTCGAGGCGGCGAAGGAGACCCTGAGCACGGCCCACGGGCGCGCCCTGTCCCGTGCGCTGCCGATCGCCGTGTTCACCTCGGACCTCTTCGCGACGGGCAACGACCGCGACAACCGGGCGGCGGTCCGCGCGGTCGGCCGGGACCACCTCGACCTGGTGGGCCTGGCGGTGCACGGCCCCCGCAACGCGGTCGACAAGATCCTCAAGGGTGCGCGCATGCACCCGTGAGCTAACGACTGCGCAGGCTCACCACGCCGCGGACCAGCAGCCACAGCAGCGCGGCGTTGACCAGGGCCCCGGCCAGGACCGCACCGTAGAAGCCGAACCCCAGCCACAGGTCGGCCTGCTCCCCGACGGGCGGCAGGTCCGCGCCCGCGCTCCACTCGCCCGGGGACGGCGGCGGCCCCACCGGCAGCGGGACCGCCCCGTCCGGGCCCGGGCCGACGGGCGGCGGCTCCGGTCCGGTGTACGGGGGCTCGGTCTCCGGCTCTTCGAGCGCCTTCCCGGGCCCGGGCAGGAAGAGCCCCGCCGCCAGCAGGCTGACCGGCGCGGAGGCCAGGATCGGCCAGACGCCCGCGAACCCGGCGTCCCCCGTCCTGACCAGCACGTCCACCCACACCAGCAGCCCCACCACCACGGCCAGGTAGCCGCCCGGAATCCACACTTCGAGCCGTGACCGACGTCCTCGCACAGCACCCCCCGTTCGTCCGACAGCCAGTATCGGAACGGCCGGTCACGCCCACCTGAGTACGCCTACTCAGCCCACCCCTCCCACTCCTTGTGACCTGGATCACATCGCACCCGTGTCACATCCGGCCCCGCCCGGGTGTCACACGGGTGTACGCACCACAGGAACCACCCAAGGAGTGCACGTCATGGACGCTCGCCTGAACCTCTTCGACAACGCGGTCGCCACCAAGGCCCTGCGTCACTTCATCTCGGCGGGGAAGATCATCGGGGACTCGACGCTGCCCGCCGCGACGCAGGAGCTGGTGAAGCTCCGCGCCAGCCAGATCAACGGCTGCGGCTTCTGCACCGACATGCACAGCAAGGACGCGGCGCACGCCGGGGAGACCCCGCTGCGCCTCAACCTGGTCGCGGCCTGGCGGGAGGCCACGGTGTTCACCGAGGCCGAGCGCGCCGCGCTGGAACTGGCGGAGCAGGGCACCCGCATCGCCGACGCCGCCGGCGGCGTCACGGACGAGGCCTGGGCGCGGGCCGCCGAGCACTACGACGAGGACCAGCTCGGCGCACTGGTGTCGCTGATCGCCCTCATCAACGCCTTCAACCGGGTCAACGTCCTCGTCCGGCAGCCCGCCGGCGACTACCAGCCCGGCATGTTCGGCTGAGCCGTCGGGGGGATGCCTCCGTTGGTAGGGGTCTTATAGGCCGATCTGTTGATCTCGGCTCCGAAGCGCTCAAGATGCCGGGACTGCCGTCCGTAGCTCCCGGAGGAACTTCGAACTCGCGGCCGGAGCACCACCCGCGCCGGCCGCATTCCGTACCGAAGGAGCGCAGCATGAGTCGTGAGCAAGGGTCCAGATCGCCGTTCGGCCCCATCCCCCGCAACCGGTCGTGGATGGTCGGAGGCGCCTTGGCCTCGCTCTCCCTGGTGCTCGTAGGCGCGGCCAGCCCGGTCGTGGCATCGGTCACCCCGACCGTCGCGGTCGTGCGCCCGGCCACCCCGACCGACGGCGGTCATGACGACTGCGAGCCACAGGACGGGCCGCCGTGGGAAGAGCACGACGAGTACGAGGAGCCGCTGCACCACGGAATGCTGGAGAGGCACCCGAAGGCGGGCGGCGGCGACGGGCACGACGGCCCCGACGGGCCCCCGCACGGCGACAAGGGCGACTTCTGCCCGCCGTCCGACGTTACGGGTCCCACGGGCCCGGCCGGACCGACCGGCCCGACCGGCCCGAAGGGTGACACGGGCACCCAGGGTCCGACCGGCCCCGCCGGCGCAGACGGCGCGGACGGCACAGACGGCCTAACCGGACCCCAGGGCCCCACCGGCCCCGCCGGCGCAGACGGCGCGGACGGCACAGACGGCCTAACCGGACCCCAGGGCCCCACCGGCCCCGCAGGCGCAGACGGCGCGGACGGCACAGACGGCCTAACCGGACCCCAGGGCCCCACCGGCCCCGCAGGCGCAGACGGCGCGGACGGCACAGACGGCCTAACCGGACCCCAGGGCCCCACCGGCCCCGCAGGCACGGACGGCACGGACGGCACGAACGGCACGAACGGCACAGACGGCCTGACCGGACCCCAGGGCCCCACCGGCCCCGCAGGCACGGACGGCACAAACGGCACAGACGGCGTCACCGGACCCCAGGGCCCCACCGGCCCCGCAGGCACGGACGGCACAAACGGCACAGACGGCGTCACCGGACCCCAGGGCCCCACCGGCCCCGCAGGCGCGGACGGCGCGTGCTACGACATCGACACCTTTGCCCCCTCCGCCACCGAGGACTTCCAAGCGGCCCTCGTCAACGGCCGGGCCTTCGTGGGCAAGGCGCCCTCGCTGGGCGGGACCATCGTCTGGCAGGACCTCACCAACACCGTCGCGGGTCCGGGCACCAGCGACCCCGTGAACCCCGACTACCCGAGCGGGGTCTGCGGCATCGCGATCGAGGCCCAGAACAACAACGCGTACGTCAAGGTGGTGACGACGGACGGGACCGTGTGGCAGACGCACGGCACCACCACGGGCAACACGTTCGTCTGGAGCGAAGGCTGGGTCCAGCAGTCGACGCCCACCCCGGTCACCGCCATCCGCGGGAAGTTCAAGGGCGACATGAACCTGGCCACCGCGCCGAACAGCGTCCCGCCGGCCCTGCGCCGTTCGTGACGTAGTCCCTTCAGGTAGACCAGCGCGGCCCGGAGCACCGTCGGATCTCGATCCGGCCGAGGCTCCGGGCCGCTCCGGTGTCTCGCTCGGCCGCCTGGGCGGGGGTCACTTCGGGGCGACGGCCCCCGAGTCCGGCGACTGCATGAGTCCGGACGCGTCGACCGCCTCGAAGTCCGACCCCTTGAAGCCCTTGAGGGCGTCGAGCTGGGCGTTGTCCCAGCCGGGGTTCTCCTCGCCGGTGAGGTACCAGGCCGAGCCGTTGTCCGCGACGATCGCGCCGTACGTCTTGAGCGCCTCGGCGACGGCCTTGGCCTGCGGGGCGAGCCGCGAGGTGTCCACCGAGCCCTTGAGCCGCAGCCGCAGCCCCATGGGCGGCAGGGACGGGTCGGCGGCGGCGCCCGCCTGGTGCCGGGCGGGCCAGACGTAGCTCTGGTCGGAGCGGGGGACGGTCATGCGGATCGCGTGGTCGATCCGCCCGGCCGCCGCCTCGTCGTAGCGCACCAGACCGGGGAGGATGGCAAGGCCGGCGGCATCGGCCGAGGTCCATCCGTCGGGCCGCAGCCGGTTGCTCCGCAGGTCGAAGACCGCGCCGCCGCCCGCGTGCCAGGCGTTGCCGCCCTGCGGCTTCGCGTTCCAGAGCTCGTAGGACCGGCACAGGGCCTTGTCCCAGACGACGACGTGTCGGTCCTCGCTGCTCGCAGGGCCGTTCTCGATCTTCGCGTCCTGCGGGATCCGGTATCCGGACTTGTCGCTCTCCTCGGCGTAGTCGAGGGAGACCTTCGACTCCGGGACCTGCGCGGCGGGGACGGTGATGGGGATCCCGAAGGGTTTCCCGTCGATGAGCCCGGACCCGAAGTCCGGGTGCAGGGGCTCGGCGGCACCGATCGAGGCGACGTACCGGGCGGAGGCGGGGTGCACGGGGAGCCCGTCCACGGGTGCGTGCCAGAAGCTGTCCGACGGTGCGGTCGGGCAGGATCCGCCGCCCGGGGCCCGGACGGGGGACGGCGCGAGGGCGGACCCGGACAGCAGGCACACCACGGCGACGGCCACCATGCCCTTCATCCGTCCAGCGTAGGCGCGTTCCCGGCGGGGCGCGCTGCGGTGGGACGGGGGGTTCAGGCCACGCGGGCGGCGATGAGCTCGGCGACCTGCGCCGGAGCGACACCCGTCGTGTCGATCACCTCGGCTTCCCGGCTCAGCCAGGGGCGGGCCTCTTCGTAGGCGTCGAGGTGGTCCAGGCGCCACTGCCGGGCGCCGGTCTCCACGGTGTCCGTCTCGATCCGCCGGGCCAGGGTGTCCCGGTCCGCGTGCAGAACGAAGTGCCGGACCGGGACGCCCGCCTTCTCCAGCCCCGCGCGCATCTCGGCCCAGTACCGCTCGACCAGCACCGACTGGGGGACGACGAGCACGCCGCCGACGTAGTCGAGGACCTGGGAGGCGGTCTCCACGACCAGGGACCGCCAAGGGTCCCACTCCTGGAAGTCCTTGACCGGTACGGACTCCAGGACGTGCCGCAGCATGAAGCCGACGTACTCGGAGTCGAAGATCCTCGCCTGTGGAAGCCGCGGGACGAGCTCCTTCGAGGTGGTCGTCTTGCCCGCGCCGAAGGTCCCGTTCAACCAGATGATCATGCCGGTGAGCCTAGGTCCTGTCGTCAAACTCCCGTCTGCCCCGCGACGCCTGGCACGCGCTCTCGCCGCACCGGGCGAAAGCCCAGTACGTCCAGTACGCGGACTTCCGCCCGGCACGCCGAGAGCACGCACCAGACGCCGCGGGGCCGCCCTCCGGGCGACGACGGGAGTGTGACGACGGGCCCTAGGCCGCGTCCGCTTCGGGCGGGCAGTCGCGGCAGCGGCGGCCGGGTTCGGGGGACCGGAAGGCCCGTTCGCAGCCGTCGCAGTTGATGAGCGGATCCGGGCGCCGGTTCTGCGGGGCGGGCGCCGCGACGGGCATGTGCGGCGGGATCCCGGCGCGCAGCCGGTAGCCGATGACGGCGGCCGGGCTGCGCATGTCCGGGGGCAGCCCGGTGGCCAGCACGTGCCGTACCGAGTCCGGATCGGCGCCCCGGTCCAGCCAGGCGCTCACCCCGGGCGCGAGCTGGTGCACGTCCCGCTCGGAGAGCAGCAGCCGGGGATCGTCCCCACGCAGCCGGGCGAGCAGATCGAAGGCCTCTTGCCTGGCCGGCACATCCTGCCCCGCCGACACATCCGGCCCCGCCAAATCCAGCCCCGCCGGCGTTTGAGGCGCGGGTCCGGGCGGAGCCCGGTGCCCGGCGGAGCCGGGTTCCCTGGAGCTCCGCCCCAGCCCCCGCGCCTCAAACGCCGGCGGGGCTGGATGGTCCGGGCCTGACTCAGCCGCGGGCTGAGGGTCCTGCACGGGCTCAGGCGCGGGCTCCGAGCCCTGCACGGGCACGGACACCGGCTGCGGTACGGACTCCAGTGCGGGCGCGGGCGCGGGCCCGGGGTCCGGGTCGGGCTCCGGGTCGGGCTCCGGGTCGGGCTCCGGGTCCGGATCGGGCTCCGGCTCCGGGTCGGGCTCGGGGTCCGGGTGCCACAGCGGCGGGAGTTCCGGGGACGAGACCGGCTCCGGGGCGGGCTTGCGGCCCCTCGGAGAGGGCGGCGACGAGGGGCCACCCTTGGGCGGCCGGTTGTAGGACACCGTCCGCGTCACGAGGTGCCCCTCGGCGGTCCGTACACGGACCCGCTCCAGGTACCCGGCCGCCTCCAACTCCCGCAGGGCCGCCGCGATGCGGACCTCCCCCTCGGGGAACCGTTCGGCGAGCCGCTTGATGCCGATCTTGGCGCCGGTCGGCAGCGACTGGATGTACAGCGCGAGCCCGATCGCCACCAGCGACAACGTCCGGTGCTGGGCGAGGTGGTTGCCGACCACGACGTAGTGATCGACGTGCCGCACGTTGACGTGGACGACACCGGAAGGGATTGTCCCGCCGCGAAGACGGGACGACGCGCGCGAGCGCACGCTAGGGTTCTTGAAAGCCATTGGGAAGTCGTTGTCTTCCTCGTTGGTCAGGCCCTCGTCCGGGATGCCAGTCCCGGCGGGGGCCGTCTCAGGTCTGTTGTTGTGGGCCGAGCATATGCCCGGCAACCGCTCCCAAATCCAGCCCAGTTGGCACAGTTCACCCGTGTGAGTGAGCGGGGAGCCGGAGGGGTTCGGTGGGGTGGATTTAGCTCCCGTACTGGAGAGAAGTACATATCGCGGCGGACCGGGTCCCGGCCCACCACGTCACGGTCCGAGCGGTTCACCGGGCCCGTCCAGCTCCGCCCACACCACCTTCCACGGCGGCGGCCCCGTCTCCACCCCCCACCGGTCGGCGAGCGCGTCCACCAGTACCAGCCCCCGCCCGGCCTCCGCGTCCCCATCCGCGTCGCGGAGACACGGGACCCGGTCCCGGCAGGTGTCCACCACCTCGATCCGGAGCACCTTCCCGTCCAGCCCCAGCCCGACCTGGAAGCCGCGCCCCGCCACCCTCCCGTGCGTGACGGCATTGGCGGCGAGCTCCCCGACGATCAGCCCGGGCGCCTCGCCGGACAACCCCCAGGCGAGCACCTGCTCAACGGCGAGCAACCGGGCCTGCCGGGCCCCGCGGGGCGTGGCGGGCAGCCGGACGGCGAACTGGGCAGCGGAGTAACCGATTTGACTGTTCACGTCACTCAGCGTGGACCGTCATGCGTACCGTGGGAAGTGCCAACGCCCTCGCGTCCGGGGTTTGTCCCGCGCTTGTCTGGTGCTGTCCCGGCTGTCCTGGAAGTCGTACGGGCAGGGCGTGTTGAGACATTCGGTACGTCGGAGGTGGGCGCGCATGGGCGTGGACAGTGACGGTACGGAAGACGCCGGCTGGGAGATCGATCCCGAGGACGAGCAGGGAGCGGCGGTCCTGGCCGCGCTCGGCCGCCAGCTCAAGGCGTGGCGCGAGGAGGCGGGCATGCGGGCCGCCGACTTCGGCACGACCCTCGGGTACGGGGAGGCCCTGATCCGCAAGGTCGAGGCGGGGAAGCGCATCCCCCGCCCGGAGTACCTGGACAAGGCGGACGAGGTCCTGCACGCGGGCGGCAGGATCGCCGCGATGAAGGAGGACATGGAACAGGTCCGCTACCCGAAGAAGGTCCGCGACCTGGCGAAGCTGGAGTCCAAAGCGGTCGAGCTGTCCGCCTACCGCAGTCACAACATCCACGGCCTGTTGCAGACGGACGACTACGCACGGGCTCTGTTCCAGATGTGGCAGCCGCCGCAGACAAATGCGGAGGTCGAACGTGGACTGGCCGGCCGGATGTCCCGCCAGTCGATCTTCGACCGCGAGCCCGCACCCGCCCTCTGCTTCGTCCAGGAAGAGGTAACTCTTCGACGCCGCATCGGGGGGACAATGGTGATGCGTGGCCAGCTCGAACGCTTGCTTGAGGTCGCCGAGTTGCGACACGTCACGATCCAGGTCATGCCTACCGATCTCGAAGAGCACGCCGGGATGGGCGGGTTGATCCAAGTCCTGAAGTTCGCGGACGGATCGGCTGTCGGGCGCTCCGAGGGGGCGTTCAACGGTCGACCCGTCTCCGATCCCAGGCGACTCCGGATACTGGAGCATTGCCATGCCATGATCCGGTCCCAGGCGCTCACGCCCCGGGAGTCCGTAGCATTCATCGAGCAAGTGCTGGGAGAGACATGATCCAGAACTCCGAACTGGAGTGGTTCAAGAGCAGCTACAGCGACAGCGGCGACATCAACGACTGCGTCGAAGTGGCCCACTCCTGGTTCAAGAGCAGCTACAGCGACAGCAGCGACGGAAACGACTGCGTCGAGGTGGCGAACACTCCCGCCACGGTCCACGTCCGGGACTCCAAGGACACCGCCCTCCCCCACCTCACCTTCGCCCCCCACGCCTGGACGGGGTTCCTTGCTGCACAATGACCCCTGCGCAAGCAGGCGTTGACGTGCAGCAGGGGGCGGACGGATGCAGGCGGGGGAGCAGCTCGCAGGGCGGTACCGGCTCGACGTGCGGCTCGGGCAGGGCGGGATCGGCGAGGTCTGGCGGGGGTTCGACGTCGAGCTCGGCCGGGCCGTGGCCGTGAAGGTGCTGCTGGAGTTCGACGCGTCGGAGGAGCTGCTGCGCCGGTTCCGCCGTGAGGCGGCGATCGGCGCACGGCTCCAGCACCCCGGGATCACCGTCGTCCACGACATCGGGCAGCACGACAACCGGCTGTTCATCGTCATGGAGCTGCTGGAGGGCGAAGACCTCGCGCATCTCCTCGCCCGCTCCCCGCACGGCCTCCCGCAGGGCACCGCGCTCGGGCTCGCCCTCCAGGCGGCGGAGGCGCTGACGGCCGCGCACGCGCAGAAGGTGGTGCACCGGGACCTCAAGCCCGCGAACCTCTTCCTCCTCACCGACGGCGGCCGCCTGAAGATCTGCGACTTCGGCATAGCCCGCACCGCCGACTCCACCGGCGGACTGACCGTCACGGGCAGGGTGTTCGGGACCCCGTCCTACATGGCGCCCGAGCAGTGGCGCGGCGAACACGTCGACGCGCGGTGCGACCTGTACGCCCTGGGGTGCGTGCTGTTCGCCCTGCTGACGGGGGAGCCGCCGTTCCCCGGTGCCGAGCAGGCGGTGTGGGTGCTGATGCGGCGGCACCTGGACGAGACTCCCCCGGTGCTGGACGGCGTACCGCCCGCCCTCGCGGAGCTGGTGGCTTCGCTGCTGGCCAAGGACCCCGCCGCCCGCCCCGACGCCCCGGCCACCGCCGATCGCCTCCGTGCGCTGCTCGCCCCGGCCCCGGCGCCCGCGCCCCCGCCGCCCGTGCAGCCCGCGACGCTGACGGCCGTACCCACCCCCGTACGCCGCCCCGGCCCGAGCCGTCGTACGGTCCTGCTCGGCGGGCTCGGCGTCGTGGCCGCCGCGTCCGGGGGCGCGTACGCCGTCCAGCGGTTCAGCGGCGGGGGCGGGGAACGCCCGCCGTTCCGACTGCTGTCCGTCCTGAAGGGGCACACCGCCTCGGTGGAGTCCGTCGCCTTCAGCCCCGACGGCAAGACCCTCGCCAGCGCCGGCGGAGACCGCACGATCCGCCTCTGGAACGTCGCCGACGGAACCCCCACCGCCGCCCTCACGGCCGAGGACCCCATCCGGGCGATAGCGTTCCGCAGGGACGGGAAGACACTCGCGAGCTGCGGCCCGAACGCGCCCGTCCTGCTCTGGGACGTCCCGAAGGGCTCGATCACCAAGACCCTCACGGAGCGCGGGGGGCAGATCCGGTCAGTGGCCTTCAGCCCCGACGGCGCCACCCTCGCCACCGCCGGGGAGGGCAAGGGCATCGTCCTGTGGAACGCCGCCTCCCACGTCTACTCGGCCAGCCTGGACGGGCACCCCAGCGGGGTGTCGTCGATGGCGTTCAGCCGCGACGGCGGGACCCTCGTCAGCGGGGGCAGCGACCGGACCGTCCGCGTCTGGGACATCGCCACCCGCTCCCCCGCCAGCAAGCACATCGTGATGCGCCTGCCCGGCGACGTCACCTCGGTGGCCTTCGCCCCCGACGGCAAGACCCTCGCCGGCGGCAGCCTCGGCACCGGCATGGGCGTCGGTACCGGTACCCACTACGCGGCCGGGGGCGCCGACACCAGCGCCCAGGGCGGGCCCGGCGGCGGCCAGGTCAGCCTGTGCGACCTGGCGACGGGAACCGTCACGGGCGCCATCACCGCGCTGGAGGCCAACGTCGCCTCGGTCGCCTTCAGGCCCGACGGGAAGCTGCTCGCGGTCGGCTGCTGGGACAACACCGTGCTGCTGCGCAACACCTCCGGCGGCTTCGGCACCACCCGCCTCACCGGACACACCAGCCCCGTGTGGTCGGTGGCGTTCAGCCCCGACGGCACGCTCCTGGCCAGCGCGAGCGGCGACGGAACCGTCCGCTTGTGGAAGGCGTCCTGACCTGCGGCACACCGAGGTGAGGACGAACACGGCATGACGAGGCATCTGCGCGAGGACATCGACCTGCCCCAGGACCGGGGCTGTCTGCGGTGGGTGCTCGGGGTGCCGCTCGTCCTGCTCTACCTGCCCGCCGCGTACCTCTGCTACATCGCCCTCGCCATGACCCCGGACGGGCCGCCCTCCCCCTACGACCCGGAGCGCGACACCATCCGGCTCACGGCCGGGATGAGCATCGGCCTGTGCCTCGTAGGGCTGTTGCTCACCGCCGTGCCCGTCTTCCATCGCACCATGGGCCGCTGGTGGTACGCGGGCCCCTTCCTCCTCGCGGCCATCGCGTACGTCCGCGCGCAGACGGCCTGAACCGCGACGGCCCGGGACGCACCGCAGCCCCCGCCCGGACGGGGGCGGGGGCTGCGGAGTGCGGAGACGGGCGTCAGGCGGCGACGGCGACCGGGGTGCGGTCGGCGGCGGCCAGGTCGTCCAGCGGGGAGGACGAGGCGGTGGCGTAGGCCTCCTTGTCCAGGATCCCTTCCCGGGCGGCGACGATGACCGGGACGACGGCCTGGCCGGCCACGTTGGTGGCGGTGCGCATCATGTCCAGGATCGGGTCGATCGCCATCAGCAGGCCGACGCCGGCCAGCGGCAGGCCCAGCGTGGAGAGGGTCAGGGTCAGCATGACGGTCGCGCCGGTCAGACCGGCCGTGGCGGCGGAGCCGACCACCGAGACGAACGCGATGAGCAGGTACTCCTTGATGCCCAGCTGCACGTCGAAGATGTTCGCGATGAAGATCGCGGCGAGGGCCGGGTAGATCGCGGCGCAGCCGTCCATCTTGGTCGTGGCGCCGAACGGGACGGCGAAGGAGGCGTACTCCTTCGGGACGCCGAGGCGCTCGGTGACCTTCTGGGTGACCGGCATGGTGCCGACGGAGGAGCGGGAGACGAAGGCCAGCTGGATCGCGGGCCAGGCGCCCTTGAAGAACTGGACGGGGTTGACCTTGGCGACGGTGGCGAGCAGCAGCGGGTACACGCCGAACATCACCAGGGCGCAGCCGATGTAGATGTCGGCGGTGAAGGTGGCGTACTTGCCGATGAGGTCCCAGCCGTAGCTGGCGATGGCGGTGCCGATGAGGCCGACGGTGCCGATCGGGGCGAGGCGGATGACCCACCACAGGGCCTTCTGGAGGAGCTCCAGGACGGATTCGGCGAGGTTCAGGACGGGCTGGGCCTTGCTGCCGAGCTGGAGGGCGGCGATGCCCGCGACGGCGGCGAGGAAGACGATCTGGAGCACGTTCAGCTCGGTGAACGGCGTGATGATGTCCTTCGGCACGATGCCGGTCAGGAAGTCGATCCAGGAGCCGTGCCGCTTGGGCTCCTTGCCGTCGGCCGGGGTGAGGCCGGTGCCGGAGCCCGGGTCGGTGAGCAGGCCGAGGGCGAGGCCGATGCCGACCGCGATCAGCGAGGTGATCATGAACCAGAGCAGCGTGCGCGAGGCCAGCCGGGCGGCGTTGTTCACCTTCCGGAGGTTGGTGATGGACACCAGGATCGCGAAGAACACGAGCGGGGCGACGGCCAGCTTGAGGAGCTGGATGAAGATGTCGCCGACCTGTTCGAGGGTGGTCTTGAGCCAGCTGATGTCCTGGCTGCGGGCGAGCCAGCCGAACAGGACGCCGAGCACGAGACCGGTGACGATCTGGGCCCAGAACGGGAACTTGAGGGAGGCCTTGGCGGGGGCCTGGGCCTGGGGGGTCGCGGACACGGACACTCTCCGGGGGTGACGCACGGGTGTACGGCGGAAGGTTTCTGCAAAGGGCGTTCTGCAAAGGTGCGGTGCGGCAGCAGCCGGAAAGGGGCCGGGCCGGCCGGGGACCGCTGCTGTTTCGGTTCAGCTCAACGCGGTGAGGTGATCAGGCGCAACAGCAACAGGCCGCGGACACGCGGCGGCAGAGGTCGACGTGCAGGCGCTCCACGAGCGGGAGGCTCGCGGTCATCGGGTGCGCAACTGTGGTCAACATGTTGAACACGCTAACACTTCTCCTTTGAGAATCTCAAAGGCATTCTTTGATCCAGAAGCATGCGCGACCCCGGCGACCTGCCTCCGAAAACGCCGAAGCCCCAGCGTGACCGGGGGTATTCCCGGCGCCGGGGCGGTTCGGTGTGTGAGGAAGCTAACCAGGCGGTGGTCAGGCCACGCGGGCGGAGTCGTCGGCCGCGTCCTCCTGGGAGCGGTTCGCGGCGAGCTTCTGCTTCGCACCCGCGACGCGTCCGGAGATCTGCTCGGACATCTGGTCGCGCTGCTTGCGCAGCAGGATGAAGGACAGCGGGGCGGACAGCACGAGCGCCAGCAGCACGACCCAGGCGCCGTTGGCGTCACCGATCCCGGCGGGCACCCAGCGCAGCCGGACGAGCCCGGCGACGAGGACCAGGCATCCGACGAAGATGCCCAGGCGCATCGCGGTGTAGCGGATCGTCGCGCTCGGCTTGAGGGACACGGTGACCCCTTCTCTCTCGTCGTCTACGGCGGCACGTGCCCCTCCAGTGAAGCACGCCGGACCCCGGCGGCGGCCCAGCGGGGTCAGTGCAGCGGCAGCAGCATCGTGATGTCGTCGCGGTCGTCGCCGGGGGCCACGCGGACGCCGTCGGGGACCCGGCCGACCTCCTTGTAGCCGCAGGAGGCGTAGAAGTCCTCCAGGCCCATGCCGCCCCGGCAGGAGAGCCGGATCGCCTCGACGCCGCCGATCGTGCGCGCGTGTTCGGCGGAGGCGGCCAGCAGCTCGCGGCCGTAGCCGCGGCCCTGGTGGCGGGGGTGGACCATCACGGTGTACAGCCAGATCCAGTGGGTCATCAGGCGGTGCTGGTTGAGCCCGAGGAAGGAGACGGCGGCGAGGGCGCCCTCCTCGTCGCGGCCCATGAGGAGCCGCATCCGGCCGTCGGAGACCATGCCGACCTGTGTGAGGAGCTGCGGGCGGATGTCGTCCGGGACGACCGGCGGGACGAAGCCCACGGCGCCGCCGGCGTTGGTGACCTCCGTCCACAGGTCGAGGATCTCCTCGTACAGGGCCGGGCCGACCTTCGGGTCCATCACGAAAGTAAGGGTCATAGCCGAAGAGTATCTATTACCTGCCCGGTGGCGCCAGCACGAGAACGCCCCGGTCCGCGCTGCGGACCGGGGCGTGCGTACGTCAGATGCCGCGGCGCGTCAGAGGCGCATCGCCTGCGGGGTCTCGCGCAGGTCCGCGTCCGGGCCGGGGTACTCGCGGATGATCTCGTAGCGCGTGTTGCGCTCGACCGGGCGGAAGCCCGCCTCGCGGATCAGCTCGAGCAGGTCCTCGCGGCCCAGCTTGTTCGGGGTGCCGTAGTTGTCGGCGTCGTGCGTGATCTTGTACTCGACCACCGAGCCGTCCATGTCGTCCGCGCCGTGCTGCAGCGCGAGCTGGGCGGTCTGCACGCCGTGCATCACCCAGAAGACCTTGACGTGCGGCACGTTGTCGAACAGGAGGCGCGAGACCGCGAAGGTCTTCAGCGCCTCGGCGCCGGTGGCCATCGTCGTCCGCGCCTGGAGCTTGTTGCGGACCTTGCCGTCCTTCATGTCCACGAAGTCGTGCTGGTAGCGCAGCGGGATGAAGACCTGGAAACCGCCGGTCTCGTCCTGGAGCTCGCGCAGCCGCAGCACGTGGTCCACGCGGTGGCGCGGCTCCTCGATGTGCCCGTAGAGCATCGTCGCCGGGGTCTTGAGACCCTTCTCGTGCGCCAGACGGTGGATGCGCGACCAGTCTTCCCAGTGGGTGCGGTGGTCGACGATGTGCTGGCGGACCTCCCAGTCGAAGATCTCCGCGCCGCCGCCGGTGAGCGACTCGAGGCCGGCCTCGATCAGCTCGTCCAGGATCTCGGACGCCGAGAGACCGGAGATCGTCTCGAAGTGGTGGATCTCGGTGGCGGTGAACGCCTTCAGCGAGACGCTCGGCAGCGCCTCCTTCAGGGCGGAGAGCGAGCGCGGGTAGTACCGCCACGGCAGGGTGGGGTGCAGGCCGTTGACGATGTGCAGCTCGGTGAGGTTCTCGTTCTCCATGGCCTTGGCCAGGCGGACGGCTTCCTCGATGCGCATCGTGTACGCGTCCTTCTCGCCCGGCTTGCGCTGGAAGGAGCAGTACGCACAGGAGGCGGTGCACACGTTGGTCATGTTGAGGTGACGGTTGACGTTGAAGTGGACGACGTCGCCGTTCTTGCGCGTGCGCACCTCGTGGGCGAGGCCGCCCAGCCACGCCAGGTCGTCCGACTCGTAGAGGGCGATGCCGTCCTCCCGGGTCAGCCGCTCGCCGGAGCGGACCTTCTCCTCCAGCTCACGCTTGAGCCCAGCGTCCATGCCGGATTCTCCTCTGTCGCCTCTGTGTCCCGACCTGCGTGCAGTGTGCAACCGCCACCCAACCGTACTCTCAGCCCTCTTCGGGCAGCGCCCCGACCCGGTTCTCCCACTTGGTGGAGAGCACGATCGTGGTGCGGGTCCGGGAGACGCCCTTGGTGCTGGACAGCTTGCGGATGATCCGCTCCAGGCCGTCCACGTCGCCGGCGCGGACCTTGAGCATGTAGGAGTCGTCGCCCGCGATGAACCAGCAGTCCTCGATCTCGGTGAGGTCGCGCAGCCTGCGCGCCACGTCCTCGTGGTCCGCGGCGTCGGAGAGGGAGATGCCGATCAGCGCCGTGACGCCCATGCCGAGCGAGGCCGAGTCCACGGTCGCGCGGTAGCCGGTGATCACACCCGCCGTCTCCAGGCGGTTGATGCGGTCGGTGACGCTGGGGCCGGAGAGGCCCACGAGACGGCCCAGCTCCGCGTACGAGGCACGACCGTTCTCACGAAGTGCCTGGATGAGCTGCCTGTCCACCGTGTCCATTACGTGGAGCCTTCCATTATTCGGCGTTCCTGCAAGTCTAGGTATAGAATCTAAGGCACACAGGGTCAACACCCTGTGAATCTTTCAACAGATCAATGACGATCTTCAGGAGTGGTTCACCGTGTACACGATCGAGATGGCCTACGCGCACATGCGACAGCTCCAGGAGCTGGCCAACCGATCCCGCACCGACCAGCCCGCCGCCGCCCACCGCGTCGACAAGACCCGCAAGCCGCGCATCGGCAAGAAGCGCTAGGCCCGGGCCCCGGCTCAGCCACGGGGGCGGGCGCTGCCAAGCTCCCCCTCCCAACGGCGGTACAGCCCGTGCGGCACCCCTGCCGCGTCGAGCACCCGCCCCGCGACGAAGTCCACGAGGTCCTGGATGTGCGTCGCACCCGCGTAGAACGCCGGAGAGGCGGGCAGCACCACGGCGCCCGCCTCGTCCAGCGCCACCAGATGCTTGAGCGTCTGCCCGTTCAGCGGGGTCTCCCGCACCGCGACCACCAGCCGGCGCCGCTCCTTGAGCGTCACGCTCGCGACGCGCTGGAGCAGGTCCTTCGACAGTCCGAGCGCCACCCCGGCCACGCACGCCGTGGACGCCGGGACGATCAGCATCCCCTTCACCGCGTACGAGCCCGAACTCGGCCCGGCCGCCAGGTCCCCCGCGCCCCAGTACCGCACGTCGTCCAGCCCGGGCACCTCGAAGGTCCCCGGCTTGCCGTCGGCGCCCCGGCCCAGCCACTCCGTCAGATCGGCCCGCCAGTGCGCGTCGCGGAAGGCGATCCCGGTCTCGTCCAGCAGAGTGAGCCGCGAGGCCCGACTGACCACCAGGTCCACGCTCTCGCCCGCCGCCAGCAGACCCCGGATCACCGAAGCCGCGTACGGCGTCCCGGACGCCCCGGAAACCCCGACCACCCACGGGGTGCGCTTGCGCTCAGTCATACCTCCGAGACTATCCGGCCACGGCACGGAGGCACTCGGTGAGGGGACCGCCCGTCCCAGGGGCTGGGACAGGGCCCTCCCGACCGCGGACCGGCCCTCCGGTCAGCTGGCGGCGGAGGGGTCCACGGGCAGGGTGCGGGTGTCGAGCGTCAGCTTGCCGATGCCCGTCTCTAAGAGCCTGCAGCCGGGCGCCGGAGGCATGTCCGTCCCGCTCCCGTCCCGCCGGGTTACAGGCTGAACCCCCGTACGAACAGGTCCATGAGGGTGGCGAGGAAGAGGCAGATGCCGATCACGCCGTTGACCGTGAAGAACGCGCGGTTCAGGCGGGACAGGTCGTGCGGGGTCACGATGCTGTGCTCGTAGAGGAAGGCGCAGACCACGATCAGCAGGCCCGCCCAGAAGAAGATCCCCGCGTCCGTCGCGACGGCGTACCAGGCCAGCAGGGCCGTCGTCACGACGTGCGCGCCGCGCGCCCCCCACAGGGCGGCGGGGATGCCGAAGCGGGCCGGGACCGAGCGGACGCCCTCCGCGCGGTCGGCCGCCACGTCCTGGCAGCCGAAGATCAGGTCGAAGCCGCCGATCCACACGCCCACCGCGAGGCCCAGGATCACCGCGTCCCAGGACCACTCACCGGTGATCGCCAGCCAGGCCCCGACCGGGCCCATCGCCTGGGCGAGGCCCAGGATGGCGTGCGGGAAGTCCGTGAACCGCTTGCCGTACGGGTAGACCACCATCGGGACGACGGCGATCGGCGCCAGCATCAGGCACAGCGGGTTCAGCAGGGCGGCCGAGCCGAGGAAGACCACGAGCGCGATCCCGGCCCCGGTCCAGGCGGAGCGCACCGACACCGCGCCGGTGACGAGCTCGCGCCCGGCGGTGCGGGGGTTGCGGGAGTCGATCTCCCGGTCGATGATCCGGTTCGCGGCCATCGCGAAGGTCCGCAGGCCGACCATGCAGACGGTGACGAGCAGCAGCTCGCCCCAGTGCATGCGCCGGTCGAGCTGGAACATGGCGGTGAGCGCGGCGATGTAGGCGAAGGGCAGAGCGAAGACCGAGTGCTCGATCATCACGAGCCGCAGGAACGCCTTCACCCTGCCGCCGGCCTGCGGCGCGGGCCCGGACCCGAGGACTCCCTCGGCGGCCGATGTCATCCGAGGGACCTCCGGAACTGTTCGAGCTCGGCGCGCAGGTCCGTGAGGGCCTGCGGCCCGATCTCCACCTCGAGGGCGGGCGTGCCCTCGGACGGCGGGGGGACGACGGAGGCCAGGAAGGCGAAGCCCTCGCCCGCGGGGCGGCCGTCCAGGCGCAGCACGTCGTGCGCGGACACCGTCAGCACCAGCGAGAACTCGGCGTCCGGGTCGGCGGTCGCGGCGAGCAGCCGCTCGGCGAAGGCGCCGGCCTCGGCGTCGGTCAGGTCGTTGAGGGCGATCTCGCGGCCCTCGCCGTCCGTGCGGTCGGCGATCAGCTGCCACAGGTCGGACGGTCCGGCGAACTCCTCGGGGGTGACCCCGGCGCGCTCGGCGGCCTCCTTCACCTCCGGCTGGGCCGGGTCGATCGTCGGGCGTACGAGAGCGACGCAGGGGGTGTCGCTGCCGATGAAGAGGGCGGGGCCGCCCACGGCGATGGGGCTCACAGTCCGTACTCCTTCCAGCGGCGGTCCACGAGGGCCGCCGTCGCGGGGTCGGACTCCACCATGTCGGGCCAGCCCCCGTCGCGCGTGTAGCCCTCCTCCGGCAGTTTCTTCGTGGCGTCGATGCCGGCCTTGCCGCCCCAGAACTGCTGGTACGAGGCGTGGTCCAGATGGTCGACCGGTCCCTCGACGACGGTGAGGTCGCGGGAGTAGTCGGTGTTGCCCAGCGCCCGCCAGGACACCTCGTGCAGGTCGTGGACGTCGCAGTCCTTGTCCACCACGATGATCAGCTTGGTCAGCGACATCATGTGGGCGCCCCAGATGGCGTGCATGACCTTCTGCGCGTGCTTGGGGTACTTCTTGTCGATCGAGACGATCGCGCAGTTGTGGAAGCCGCCCGACTCCGGCAGGTGGTAGTCCACGATGTCCGGGACGATGATCTTGAGCAGGGGCAGGAAGAAGCGTTCCGTCGCGCGGCCCAGCGGGCCGTCCTCGGTCGGCGGCCGGCCGACGACGATCGACTGGAGCAGCGGGCGCTTGCGCATCGTCACGCAGTCGATCTTCAGCGCGGGGAAGGGTTCCTGCGGGGTGTAGAAGCCGGTGTGGTCGCCGAAGGGGCCCTCGGGGAGCATCTCGCCGGGCTCCAGCCAGCCTTCGATGACGACCTCGGCGTTGGCCGGGACCTGGAGCGGGACCGTCTTGCAGTCGACCATCTCGATGCGCTTGCCCGCGACGAACCCGGCGAAGAGGTACTCGTCGATGTCGCCCGGCAGCGGCGCGGTGGAGGCGTAGGTCACGGCGGGCGGGCAGCCGAAGGCGATGGCGACCGGCAGCCGCTCGCCGCGCGCGGCGGCGACCGCGTAGTGGTTGCGGCTGTCCTTGTGGATCTGCCAGTGCATGCCGATGGTGCGCTTGTCGTGGCGCTGGAGGCGGTAGAGGCCCAGGTTGCGCACGCCCGTCTCGGGGTGCTTGGTGTGGGTGAGGCCCAGGTTGAAGAAGTCGCCGCCGTCCTTGGGCCAGGTGAAGAGCGCCGGCAGCTGGTCCAGGTCGACGTCGTCCCCGGTGAGGACGACCTCCTGGACGGGCGCGGACTCGCCCTTCACCTTCTTCGGCGGGACGTGCACCATCGAGCCGAGCTTCCCGAAGGCCTCGCGGACCCCGATGAAGCCCTGCGGCAGCTCGGGCTTGAGCAGCCCGCCGATCTTCTCGCTGATCTCGGCGTACGACTTGAGGCCCAGGGCCTTCAGCAGGCGCCGGTCGGTCCCGAAGACGTTCATGGCCAGCGGCATCGCCGAGCCCCGGACGTTCTCGAACAGCAGGGCCGGGCCGCCCGCCTTGTTCACTCTGTCGACGATCTCCCCGACCTCCAGGTACGGGTCGACTTCGGCCTTGATGCGCTTGAGGTCGCCCTCCCGCTCCAGAGCCCGGAGCAGCGAGCGGAGATCGTCGTAAGCCATGGGGCCAAGTATCCGTCACCAACTACCCTGGAGATGTCACCGGGCCCCGCGTGGGCCCGCCGCCACTGCCCGGGAGTCGGTCCCACACCGTGCTGCGCTATCTGCCGTTCCTGCTGATCATCGCGCTGACCATCTACGCCTTCATCGACTGCCTGAACACCCCGGAGGAAGAGGTCAAGCACCTCCCCAAGGCGGTCTGGGTGTTCATCATCCTGCTCTTCACGATCGTCGGCCCGGTGGTCTGGCTCTTCGCGGGCAAGCAGCGGACGGCGGCCGGCGGCGGTTACGGCGGGGGCGGCGGCCGGAGCCGCCGGACGCAGTGGGTGGCGCCCGACGACAACCCGGAGTTCCTGAAGTCCCTGCGCGACGAGCAGGAGGACAAGAAGGACGGGGAGAAGGACAAGGAGTAGCCCCGCTCCCACAGCACTAGACGGCGTCGACGGGCTCCGCCGGAGCCAGCGCGCCGACCAGCCACGGCATGTCCTTGCGCCGGACGGCGATGAGCAGCTCACGCTCCCCGTCCCGGCACTGGGCCACCAGGCAGCCGATGCCGAGTTCGCTCGCCGCCGTCTGGTCGGGGTCCGACGCGAACAGGGGCCGGACCCGCTCCAGGACCAGAGCGGCCGGCAGCGGCTTCCGGCGGAAGGCCCCCGCCGGGTCGTCGGTGAAGGCGAGGACGCCGGGGCCCACCACGAGGCGGCTGTGGGCGTGCGTGCCGCCGGGGCCGCTGCGGTCACCGAGCAGCAGGGCACCGAAGACGCGCTGCTTATCGTCCCGGCGCGGAGCCACCTCGATCGTGTCCGGTTCACCCCGCAGGGCCTTGTACAGGCTGACGGCGCCTGCGACGAGGACGATGAGCGCGGCCCCGATCCCGCTCCACCGCAGGGCCTCCTCGATGCGGAGGTTCAGTGCCACGGCCGTGACCGGCACATGGACGGCCACCAGGGCCCCTGCGACGGCGGGCACCATGAACTGCCAGGGGGCAGCCCGTCGGTAGCGGCCGGACAGCCACCTCTGCCAGCAGCCGATCCACACCATCACCGGCCCGCCGAGCAGCAGCCCGGCCCCCCAGGCGAACGGCACCGCGTAGGCGGTGTACGGGTTCCGGTCGGTGAAGGTGCTGCGTGAGAAGCGGGCGCCGTGGGCGATGCTCCGGACCTCGCCGCGCCAGCTGACCAGCCGCACCTGTTCGCCCTGCGCGACCAGCTGCTCGATCCCGGTCCACTGCATGTCGAGGTGCTGCTTCGTTCCGTCCCCGCGCGCGGCGTCGATGTGCGTGACCTGCGCCCGCCTCCCGGTCGTCCGGACCCGCTCCACGGTCGCCGGGACCGAGCTCAGACACTGCGCCTGCTGCCTCGGTGTCAGGCCCGGGGCGCAGGGCTGCGCCGCGGCGAACGCCCTGGCGGCCGCGTCGGCGCTGCGTACGGGCACCAGCAGCAGGAAGACACCGATCAGCATCGCGATGCCGCCGAGGCCGATCGGCAGCACGGTCTGCTTCCAGCGCACCCGGCCGTCCGGTCTCCCGGACGGCTCCTCTTCAGTGGTCATGAAATCCAAGGGTGCCCTACGGGTGTTCGCGGCCCCCCGCCGCCTCCAGGGCCGCGCGGGCGAAGGCGCGGACGGGGCCCGTGTGGTCGGTGGCGCGCCAGACCAGGCCGTAGCCGACCGGGGCGGCGTCGGTGAAGGGGACGTAGGCGACGCCGGGGCGGGAGTGGTAGGCCGGGGTGTGCGCCGAGGTCAGCAGGGCGCCCTGGCCCGCGGCGACGAGGACGAGGGCCTCCTGCATGTTCGTCACCTCGGGACCGCGCGGGATCGGCCGCCCGGACGGGGTGCTGGCCGGGCTCTGGTGCTCGCGGCGGTACGGGGGCTGGTCCCCGGCCACCGCCAGCAGCGGGACCCCGGCCAGGTCCTCCAGGGACACGGCCGCGCGCCCCGCGAGGGGGTGCCCTGCGGCGACCGCCAGGACCCGGGCCTCCGTCAGCAGGGCCGGGCCCTCGCCGAGGTCGGCCTCGCGGACGGGGAACTCCGCGAACTGCACGTCGAAGTCACCGCTGCGCAGCTGTCCGTACGGGTCGTGCAGCGGCACCTCGCACACCTCGACGGCCAGCCCGGGGTGCGTGGTGCGCAGGGCCTCGGCGGCCTTGAGGGCGAGCTCGCCCGACGGCGGGGTGGTGAACCCGACGTGCAGCACCCCCGACATCGGGCCCGCGGCGCGGGCGGTGGCCGCGGCCCGCTCCAGGGCGGCGGTGATGGCCCGGTGGTGGGGTTCGAGGTCCTCGCGCAGCTGCCGGCCGAGCGCGGTGAGGGCGACGCTGCGGCTGGTGCGCAGGAACAGCGGGGCGCCGACGCGCCGCTCCAGGCGCTGGATCAGCTGGCTGACGCGGGCGCGCGAGAGCAGCATCCGCTCGGCGGTGCGGCCGAAGTGCAGTTCCCCGGCCAGGATCAGGAAGCAGTCCAGTTCGTCGCGATCGGTAAGCACGGCTTAACGAACGTCGCGTTCTTCGGCGTTGTTCCCGTTCCGGGCACGGGCGAGGGTGGTGGAGCCGGCAACGACCCTTCCCCTTCTGCTTCTGCGAGGCACTGTCATGACCGAAGAGACCATCAGCGGGCGCCGCCGGTGGGGTGTGCTGCTCGTGCTGTGCGGGGCCATCTTCCTGGAGGGCATCGACGTCGCGATGCTCAACGTGGCCCTGCCCGCCATCCGGGCCGACCTCGGGCTCGCGACGGGTGAGCTCCAGTGGGTGATGAGCGCCTACGTGCTCGGGTACGGCGGTTTCATGCTGCTGGGCGGCCGGGCCGCCGACCTGTTCGGGCGGCGCCGGATGTTCGTCGGCTGGCTGACCGTCTTCCTGCTGTTCTCCGGCCTCGGCGGTCTCGCCACCGAGGGCTGGATGCTGATCGCGGCCCGCTTCGTGACGGGGGTCGCGGCGGCGTTCATGACCCCGGCCGGGCTCTCCGTCATCACCACCGGCTTCGCGGAGGGGCCCGAGCGGGACAGGGCGCTGCTCGTGTACTCCGGCACCGCGGCCGGGGGCTTCTCCGTCGGGCTGGTGGCGGGCGGGCTGCTGGCCGCGGCCGACTGGCGGTGGGTGTTCTTCGCCCCGGTGGCGCTGGCCGCGCTGATCCTGGCCGGTGCGCTGGCGCTGGTGCCGAAGCAGGTGCGGCCCCCGGCCGCGGGGCGCCTGGACCTGCCGGGCGGTGTCCTCGTCACCTCGGCGGTGGTGCTGCTGGTGTTCGGCGTGGAGCGGGCCGCGCACGCGGGCGCCGGATGGACCGCGGGGACCGTGCTGGGCGGGCTGGTGCTGCTGGGGCTGTTCGCGGCCGTCGAGCGGCGGGCGCCGGAGCCGCTGGTGCGGCTCGGGATCCTGCGGAGCGGTGCGCTGCTGCGGGCCAATGCCGCCGCGCTGCTGTTCTCGGGGGCGTTCTTCGGCTTCCAGTTCCTGGTGGTGCTCTACCTCCAGGAGGTGCGCGGCTGGTCCACGCTGCAGACCAGCTTCGCGATGCTGGTCATCGGGATCGACGCCGTGCTGTCGCCGACGGTGGTGCCGAAGCTGGTGGCCCGGTACGGCAACGGCCGGCTGATCGTCGCCGGGCTGCTGCTGGCGGCCCTGGCGTACGGGCTGTTCCTGCCGCTCGGCGCGGACTGGAGCTACCTGGTGATGCTGCCGGGGCTGGTCCTGCTGGGGCTGGCCTTCGCCCTGGTGTACGGGCCGCTGACCATCGTCGCCACCGAGGGGGTCGGGGAGTCGGAGCAGGGGCTCGCGGGCGGGCTGCTGTACACCTCCTTCCAGTTCGGCGCGGCGCTCGGGCTGGCCGCCGTGACGGGGGTGGCCTCGGCGTCGGCGGCGCCGCTGGAGGGCTATCGCACCGCGCTGCTGGTGCCGTTCGCCGCGGTGCTGGCGGCGGCGGCCGTCGCCCTGCCGGGGCTGCGCCGGGGCCGGGCAGCTCGTCCCGCCCCGGCGGGGCCCGCCGGGGCGGAGGCGGCGGGGTCCGCGCCGGAGCCGGCCCGGGCCTGAGCCACGGGGCCCGGCGGCCCGGGCGGCGGCCCGGGCGTCCCGGGTCACTGGGCCCAGGGCAGGACGCGGGTGCCCTCGGTGCCGGGCACCGAGGCCACCCCGTCCGCGCGCATGGCGACGTACGCCTCGAAGCGCTCGGTGGCGTGGATCTGCCGGAGCACGTCCGGCGGCAGCACCAGCGTCTGGCCGGCGGCGACCTTCTCGGTGCGGCCGTCGCAGGTGACCTCCAGGGAGCCGGCGGTGAGCAGCCAGACCTGCTCACGGCTGACGGAGTGCTCGGGGCCGGTGATCCCGGCAGCCATGTCGACGTGCCAGGTGCTGAGTTCGGAGCTGCCCCGGCTGGGGGCGGCGTGGCCGGTCATGGTGGCGTTGGGGGTGGCGGTGACGCTGTCGGGGGAAACGCTGATCACGTGCACGGCGGGTGGTCCTCTTCCTCGCGGGACAGGTAAGTCAAGCTGCTTTACTCGCATGAGTAAAGCAGCTTGACCCGCCCGTGTCACCATGTTCACGTGACTTCCTCCCACGACGACACCGACGGCACCGGCGGCACCGGCGACACCGGCGACACCGACATCGAGCTGATCTTCCTGCTCGGGATCGGCTTCCAGCTGATGCTCGGCGAGTTCACCCACCGCCTCGCCGAGGCCGGCCACGGCGACCTGCGCCCCGTCCACGGCATGGCCTTCCAGGCCCTCAAGGGCCCCGGCGCCACCGCCACCGAGCTCGCCGAGCGGCTCGGGGTGACGAAGCAGGCCGCCGGGCAGATCGTCGACGACCTGGAGAAGCGCGGCTACGTCCGCCGCGAGCCGCACCCCGGCGGCGGACGGCGCAAGCTGGTCGTACTGACCGGGGCGGCCCACGCCCACCTCGCCGTCGCGGGCCGGACCCTGCACGCCCTGGAGGCGGAGCTGTCCGCACACACCGACCTCGCCGCCCTGCGCGGCGAACTCACGCACCTGGTCCGCACGATGAGCGGGGACGGAGGCCTTCCGCCGCTGCGCCCCGTATGGTGACGCCGCCTGCTCGGCGATGTGACCTGAAAGGTGATTGAACGCGTTCAAGACCGCTGTCAGAATGGCCCCATGCCACTGCTACGGCCCCTCCCGCGGTCACGGCCACCGGCCCCCGCGCCCGGCGGCCCGCGGATCGTCGACACGGTCCTGCGCAACCTGCTCGCCTACGGGGTACTCGTCGCCGCGCTCCTCGCCATGGCCGGCGGCAAGCCGCACCACTACGAGGCGGGCCCCGTCCCCGCCGTCCACGACGCCGACATCACCGAGATCATCGGCACCTGGCGCTGCGTCGACGGCACCGAGGTCGTCTTCCGCGCCGACGGCAGCGCCTCCGTCACCCTCCTCGACGGCCAGGAGCGCGACTACGCCGCCGGCTGGCGGCTGTCCGGCCCGGCCAGGTGGCGGCTCACCGACGGCCCCGGCCAGGGCCTGGGACGGGGCCAGCACCTGCGCCTCGACCTGCCCGCCGCCACCGGCACCGCCTCCCGCGCGGGCACCGTCACGAAGGCCCCCGGCCGCTACACGTGGACCTTCGAGCTGCGCCGCGACGCCCGCAAGACCCTGGAGCTGTACTTCTTCCTCGCCAACGGCACCGGCTCCGGCCCCGGGCGGCGCGGGTCCTACGTCCTGGAGAAGGACGCGTAGGAGGCGCGCAGCTGCGCCCGGCGGGCGCCGTCCCAGGCCGCCCAGTCGGACGGATGCCCGGCCAGTGCGGCTTCCAGCCGCTCGAAGTGCTCGTGCCAGCCGGCCAGGCAGTCGAGGCGCTCCTCCTCGGAGCCGCCCCGCTCGTTCAGGAAGCGGATCACCGTCGAGTCGGTGCCCACCGCCTCCAGGTGGAAGCGGATCCGCCCGTGGTCGGTGACCGTGTACTCGACGACCCGCTCGACGTCCCAGGCCGTGACCTGCCCCGACACCACGGCGGCGGTGTCCGGCCAGCGCAGGGTGACGGCCCCGCCGAGCCGGCGTTCGAGCACCTCGGCCTCGGCCAGCCAGCCGCGCAGCCCCTCCGGCGTGGTCAGGACGGGCCACAGGCCGGCGTAGCCCTGGGGCAGGTGCACCTCGAAGCGGATGTCCCAGCGGCCGGGGCCGTGCGGGGTGCTGGTGGCATGGCTCACAGGAGACATACCACCAGCGTCCCACTCCCCCGGGTCAGACGCCCGCGTAGGAGTGCTTGCCGCTGAGCAGGATGTTCACGCCGTAGTAGTTCCAGATCCAGCAGGCGAAGGCGAAGAGCGCCAGGTAGGCGGCCTTGCGGCCCTTCCAGCCGGCGGTGGCCCGGGCGTGCAGGTAGCAGGCGTACGCCACCCACGTCACGAAGGACCAGACCTCCTTGGGGTCCCAGCCCCAGTAGCGGCCCCAGGCGTCGCCCGCCCAGATCGCGCCCGCGACGATGGTGAAGGTCCACAGCGGGAAGACGGCCGCGTTGATCCGGTACGAGAACTTGTCGAGCGAGGCCGCCGAGGGCAGCCGCTCCATCACCGAGGTACGGAAACGGCCCGGCGTGCGGCCCTGCTCCAAGTGGCTCTCGTAGCCGTCGCGGAAGAGGTAGAGCACCGCGCCGGCCGCGCCGATGTAGAAGACGGCGCCGCAGAAGATGGCGGTGGAGACGTGGATCCACAGCCAGTACGAGTGCAGGGCCGGGACCAGCTGGTCGCTGTCGGTGTACAGCCAGGTGGTGGCGATGCCGAGGTCCAGCAGGACGGTCGTGACCAGGATCAGGCCGAGCCAGCGGACGCTCTTCTTCAGCACGAGCAGCAGCAGGTACGCGCCGACGGCGACCGTGGAGAAGGTCACCGAGAACTCGTACATGTTGCCCCAGGGGGCCCGCTGCACGGACATCGCGCGGGAGACGACACCGGCCGCCTCGATGAAGAAGGCGAGGACGGTCAGCGAGACCGCGATCCGCCCGTAGAGGTCGCCCTGCTCGGTGCCGCCGGCCGCGCCCGGACCGTCGGGGACGTCGCGGGTGCCGGAGGCGGAACGGGTGACGACCTTCGGCTTGTCGAGGACGGCGGTGCCGCCGCCCTTCGTCCGCACCTGCACGGCGGGCGCGGAAGCCCCGGCCCGCTCGGCCGTCAGCGCGGCGGCCGTACGGCCCACCTTGCTCCGGCTGCCGAAGACCCACTCGGTGATGTGCGCGAGGAAGGCGAGCGTGTAGACCGCCATCGACGCGTAGACCAGCTTGTTGCTGAGCTCAGCCAGGCTCTCGTTGGCAGCGGCTGCGAGCAGCGTCATGCGCGCTCTCCTTCTTCTGCTTCTGCGGAATCTTCTGCGTCTGCTTCTGCTTCTACGGCTGCGGGCGCGGCGGGCGCCCGCTCGTACAGGGCTCCGGCGAGCGCCGACAGCTCCTCCGGCAGCTTCGCGGACTCGCTGCGGCCCAGGCCCGCCATCTCGACGACGGTCACCCCGTCCGCCCCGGTCACCGCGCGGACCCAGATCCGGCGGCGCTGGATGAACAGGGACGCGGCCAGACCGCCGATGGCGGCGATCGCGCCCGCGAGGGCGAGACCGTTCGCGGGCTGCTGGGTGACCGAGAAGGTGGCCCAGCGCTCGATGCCCTCGAACTTCACCGTGCCGGCGCCGTCGGGCAGGGTCATCGTCTCGCCGGGCAGCAGCCGCTGCTTGAAGAGCTGACCCTCGGGGTTCTTGAACTCCTGCATCTTGGAGGTGTTCAGCTGGTACACGTTCTGCGGCAGACCCGCGTCCACGCCGAGGCTGCCGTGGTAGGCGCTGAGCGCGAGGACGGGGAAGTCCAGGGCCGGGAACTGCGACAGCATCGTGCCCTTGCCCTCGCCCGCGAAGGTCGGCACGAACATGGCGTTGAAGCCGAGCTGCTCCTTGTCGCCGCCCTTGTTGCGGTAGCCGTCCGGGACCTTCACGGCGCCCGAGGAGCTGAGGTTCGCGTCGAAGGGCAGCATCGGCACGGCGTCCTTGTAGATCACCTTGCCGGTGGGGTCGGTCACCGAGATGACCGGCGCGTAGCCGTGGCCCAGCAGGAAGATCTTCGAGCCGTCGACCTCCAGCGGCTTGTTGACCTCGATCTCGGCCTTGCGCGGCTCCCCGTGGGCGCCCTCGCTGAAGGTGACGTACGCCTTGAAGTCGCGCGGGGTGCCCTTCTGCGGGCCCGTCTTCTCGTACGTCGCGTCGAACTTGTCCAGGGTGAACGAGAAGGGCGGCAGGTCGTCGGAGGAGAAGAGGCTGCCGGACTTGAAGTCGTCGTACTGGGTGAGCGTGTTGGAGAAGCCCTTGCCGCGCAGGACGAGCTTGCCGCCCTCGGACTTGAAGAGCTGCCCGGCGGCGAAGGCCACGAGCATCACGATCAGGGCGATGTGGAAGGCCAGGTTCCCGGCCTCGCGCAGATAGCCCTTCTCGGCGGCGACGGCGTCGGCGCGCGACTCGGTCCGGAAGCGGCGCCCGCCCAGGACGCCCTTCGCCGAGGCGAGGACCTCCTCCGGGGACTTCTCCGTACGCCAGGTCGTGTAGGCCGGCAGCCGGTCCAGGCGGCGGGGCGCGCCCGGCGGCCGGCCGGTGAGCTGCCCGACGAACTGCCAGGTGCGGGGCACGATGCAGCCGATCAGCGACACGAACAGCAGGATGTAGATCGCGGAGAACCACACCGAGCTGTAGACGTCGAAGAGCTGGAGCTTCTCGGCGACCGGGACCCAGAACTCGTGGGTCTTCTTCCACTCCGCGACCTTCATCGCGTCGACCTGCGTCTGCGGGACGAGCGATCCGGGGATGGACCCGAGGGAGAGCAGGAAGAGCAGGATCAGCGCCACCCGCATCGAGGTGAGCTGCCGCCAGAACCAACGGGCCCAGCCGAGCACGCCGATCCCGACGGGGGCCGAGGGGCTGTCCTCGACGGGCGCCGTGGACAGCTGCGCGCCGGCCGCCGCGTCGGTGGGGTCGGTGGAATCGGTGGCGTCGGTGGGGTCGGGCTCGTGCGGCGCCTCGGTGGACGCCTTGTCGGTCGTACTCATGTGCGTGTAGTCCTCAGATCCCCACCGTGAAACCGCTGGTCCAGCTCCGCATGTCGCCGACGATGCTGTCCCACATTCCTGTGACGAGCAGCAGGCCGGTCAGGATCAGCATGCCGCCGCCGATCCTCATCACCCACGCATAGTGCTTCTTCACCCAGCCGAAAGCACCGAGCGCCTTGCGGAAGGCGACCGCGGCGAGGATGAAGGGCAGGCCCAGTCCCAGGCAGTAGACGACCATCAGCAGGGCGCCGCGCGCGGCGGTGGCGTCGTCGAGGGAGATGGCAAGGGTGTTCACGGCGGCGAGGGTCGGCCCCATGCAGGGCGTCCAGCCGATGCCGAAGAGCACGCCGAGCACGGGCGCGCCGAGCAGGCCCGCCGTCGGCTTCTTGTGGAAGCGGAACTCCCGCATCGTCAGGCCCGGGATCAGCCCCATGAAGAACAGGCCGAGCAGGATCACCAGGCCGCCCATGACCCGCGTGATGACGTCCTTGTTCTCACCCTGGAAGACGTCGCCGAACTGGCCGAACAGCGCGCCCGTCGAGACGAAGACGGCGGTGAAGCCGAGGATGAACAGGCCCGCGCCCGCCGCCATCCGGCCGCGCCGGGCCTCGGCGAGGTCGGCCCCGCTGATGCCGGTCACGTACGACAGGTAGCCGGGGACCAGCGGCAGCACGCAGGGGGAGAAGAAAGAGACCAGGCCAGCGAGCAGCGCGATCGGCAGGGCCAGCAGCAGTCCCCCGCTCAGGACGGTGCCGTTCACGCCGGTGGCTTCGGCGGCGAGGAGGTGCTCGACCACGAGGGCGCTCACGAGGTCACTGCTCCGTGAGGAGCGGGTCGATCATCGAACGCAGCTGCTCCTCGTTGACCGCGACCAGGGTGCGGGCGGCGATCTTGCCCTCCTTGTCGAGGACGATCGTGGAGGGGATGGACTGCGCGTTGAGCGTCCCCTTGGGGAAGCGGAGCATCAGCTTGCCGTCGGGGTCGTAGAGGCTCGGGTAGGTGATCCCGAAGTTCTCCTCGAAGGCGGCGGCGTTCTGCTTGCTGTTGTCGCGGGTGTTGAGCCCGACGAAGGCGACGTCCTTGCCGCCGTCGGCCAGGTCCTTGGAGACCTTCGCGAAGTACGGGGCCTCGGCGCGGCACGGCGGGCACCAGGAGCCCCACACGTTGAGGACGACGACCTTGCCCTTGAGGGTGGTGGTGTCGAGGGTCTTGCCGTCGACGGTCTCGCCGTCCAGCTTGGGCGCGTCGACGCGGTCGGCCTTGGCGACGGTGGAGATGCCGCTGGGGCCCGTCACGTAGTTGCCGCCGGCCGAGCCGGAAGGCTTGCCGCCGCTGCCCGAATCCCCGCACGCCGAAAGGGTCAGGGCGCCGGTGAGGGTCACCGCGGTCAGCAGGACGGCGCGGCTGCTGGTCGAGCGGCGGCTACTTCGGCGGGCACGCGCGCGGCTAAGGCTCATGTGAAAAGTTTCGCATGAGCGATTTGCGGATCTTCCGCACCCCCCGACGGGGCGACAAGGCCGCTGGTCAGATGATGCTCAGATGCTGGACAGGTAGCTGCGCCAGCCACCGACCGGCGCCTGGCCCGGGGCGAGGGCGCGCAGCCGGTCCATGAGCCGGGGCTCCTGGACGTCCAGCCAGTCGGCGAACTGCCGGAAGGACACGAGCCGTACGTCCTTTTTGTCCGCCATGCCCTTGAGTGCCTCCTCGACGGCGTCCATGTAGATGCCGCCGTTCCACTCCTCGAAGTGGTTGCCGACGAAGAGGGGCGCGCGGTTGGTCTCGTAGGCGCGGCGGAAGCCGCCGAGGTAGGTGGCGGTGGCCTGGGCGCGCCACGCCGGGTAGTGGGCGGGCACGCCCCTGGTGGTGTTCTTGGACTGGTTGGCGAGGATGTTGTAGTCCATGGACAGCACCTCGAAGGAGTGCCCGGGGAACGGCAGCGACTGCAGCGGCAGGTCCCAGATCCCGCCCTTCTTCAGCGGCCACTGCTGCAGGCCCCCGGGGGAGCTGGAGTCGTAGCGCCAGCCGAGCGCGCGGGCGGCCGTCAGCAGGCTGTCCTGGCCGAGGAGGCAGGGGGTGCGGGCCCCGGTCAGCTCCTTGCGGTAGTCGAAGGGGAGCGGTTCGAGGTCGGCGAAGCCGGTGTGGGTGCGCCAGTTGGTGACGAACGACACGGCCTGGTCGATCTCGCTGCGCCAGTCCTCGGGGGTCCAGCGGGCGACGGAGCCGGAGCCGGAGCAGAAGTGGCCGTTGAAGTGGGTGCCGATCTCGTGCCCGTCGAGCCAGGCCTGGCGGACGTGGGTGAGGGTGGCCCGGACGTTCTCGTCCTTGAGGTAGCCGATGTCGGAGGCGCCGACGGGGTTGTTCGGCGGTTTGTAGAGGTCCTTCTTCGACTCGGGCAGCAGGTAGAGCCCGGAGAGGAAGAAGGTCATGGCCGCGCCGTGGTCCTTGGCGAGCTTGAGGAAGCGCGGGAAGAGACCGTTGCCGACCTCCCCGGCGCCGTCCCAGCTGAAGACGACGAACTGCGGCGGGGTCTCGCCGGGCTGGAGGGGCACGGGGCGGGGCGGCTGGTGCGGCTGCGGCCCGGTATCGGCGGTGGACCCGTCCCCGATCGCCTTGACGACTTCGGGAGCATCGGGCCCGCCCCCACCCCCACTGACCGTCGGCCCGGGCTTCCCGCCCCCGACCGCACACCCGGCGACCCCGACCGCGGCGGCGAGTCCGAGGCCGAGCGCTCCCCTTCGACTGAAGTCACGCACATGACTCATGAAATGTCATATAAACGGACATTCCATGGATTGAGGGGCCGACACGACGCGGAATCCAGCCCCGCCGGCGATTGAGGCGCGGGGGTCCGGGGGCGGATCCCCCGGAACACCCCCGCCCGGGGACTACGCCCCGAACGCCTTGGACTTCCCCTTCACCGGCTTCGCCCCCGCGAGGAGATGCACGGGAACGAGGTCCCGCGCCGGCTCGCTGTACCCCACCGACACCAGCGCGTCGCCCTGGTAGGTGAACGACGTCAGCGAGGCCAGCGTGCACTGCCGCCGCCGCGGGTCGTGCCACAGCCGCCGCTTCTCCGCGAAGCTCCGCACGATCCAGATCGGCAGCTGGTGGCTGACCGCGACCGCCTCGTGCCCGCGCGCCGCGTCCCGCGCCGCCTCGATCGCGCTCATCATCCGCACGACCTGGTCCACGTACGGCTCGCCCCACGACGGCCGGAACGGGTTCGTCAGGTGCTTCCAGTTGCCGGGCTTGCGCAGCGCACCGTCGCCGACGCCGAAGGTCTTGCCCTCGAAGACGTTGCCGGCCTCGATCAGCCGGCCGTCCGTCGCCAGCTCCAGCCCGTGCACCTTCGCGATCGGCGCGGCCGTCTCCTGGGCCCGCTCCAGCGGCGAGGCGACGACGTGCGTGACGTCCCGGTCCTGGAGGTGCTCCGCGACCCGGTCGGCCATCTGCCGGCCCAGCTCGGAGAGGTGGTAGCCCGCCCGGCGCCCGTACAGGACACCCTCCGGGTTGTGGACCTCCCCGTGCCGCACCACGTGGACGACGGTGATGTCGCTCATGCCGTCGCCTCCGCGGCGGCACGCGCGGCGGCGGGCAGCGCGGCGGCGATCCGCTCGATCGCGCGCTCGTCGTGGGCCGTGGACACGAACCACGACTCGAAGGCCGACGGCGGCAGGTAGACGCCCTGCGCCAGCATCGAGTGGAAGAACCCGTTGAAGCGGAAGCTCTCCTGCTTCTTCGCGTCGTCGTAGTTCCTGACCTCGTCCGCGGTGAAGAACACGGAGAACATGTTGGACGCGGTCTGCAGCCGGTGCGCCACGCCCTCCTTGCTCAGCGCCGCCGTCACCAGGCCCTGGATCTCCTTCGAGACCGCGTCGACCTTCACGTACGCCGCCTCGTCCAGCAGCCGCAGCTGCGCCAGGCCGGCGGCCGTCGCGATCGGGTTACCGGACAGCGTGCCCGCCTGGTAGACCGGGCCCGCCGGGGCCAGGTGGCCCATGACGTCCGCGCGGCCGCCGAACGCCGCCGCCGGGAAGCCGCCGCCCATGACCTTGCCGAAGGTCATCAGGTCGGGCTTGACCCCGTCCACGCCGTACCAGCCGGCCCGCGAGGTGCGGAATCCGGTCATCACCTCGTCGGAGATGTACAGCGCGCCGTTCTCACGGCACAGGTCGGCGAGGCCCTGGTTGAAGCCCTCCGCCGGGGTGACCACGCCCATGTTGCCGGGCGCGGCCTCGGTGATGACGCAGGCGATCTCACCGGGGTGCGAGGCGAAGGCCGCACGCACCGCTTCGAGGTCGTTGTAGGGGAGCACGATCGTGTCCGCGGCCGTCGCGCCCGTCACCCCGGGGGTGTCGGGCAGCGCGAAGGTCGCCAGGCCGGAACCGGCGGCGGCCAGCAGCGCGTCGACGTGACCGTGGTAGCAGCCGGCGAACTTGACGACCTTGGCGCGGCCGGTGAAACCGCGCGCCAGCCGGATCGCCGACATGGTCGCCTCGGTGCCGGACGACACCAGGCGCACCTGCTCGACGGGCTCGATACGGGCGACGATCTCCTCGGCGAGCGCGACCTCGCCCTCACCGGGCGTGCCGAAGGAGGTTCCTCGGGCGACGGCGGCCTGGACGGCCTCGATCACGGCGGGGTGGGAGTGGCCGAGGATCATCGGCCCCCACGAGCAGACGAGGTCGACGTACTCGCGCCCGTCGGCATCGGTCAGATACGGACCGGTACCGGACACCATGAACCGGGGCGTACCGCCCACGGCACGGAAGGCGCGCACGGGGGAGTTCACGCCGCCGGGGGTCACGAGGGACGCGCGCTCGAAGAGCGTCTGCGAAACTGGGGCTTCATACGGGTACGGGTAGCTCACACCAGCCATGGTCTCAGAGGCCGCGACAGACTTGCGGACGGGCGTTTCACCGCGCCGCCGCGGGGGAGGTCACTGCCATGATGATCAGGCTGCGTGGCGGGGGCCGCGGGGCCGGGGCAGGCAAAACGTGTCGGGTGGAGATATGCAACGCGGTGGTGGACCGGGCGAGGGTACGGACGGGCTGGACCCGCAGCGCGCCCGTGATGCCCGAGCCCGCCGCGGCAAGCACCGCCGCCGGGCCGCCGAAGCCGCCGATCCCGTACCGGGACCCGTCGACGCGTCCGACGCCGAGACCGGCCTCCCCAAGGGCCGCGGAATGGGAGTGACGTACAAGTACTTCGGCGCCCCCGACGGGGCGACGGCCGCGCGCGTGCCGCAGACCATGCGCCCGGAGGAGCTGGGCGGCGACGAGCTCGGCATGGGCGGCCTGTTCACCAAGATCAAGCCGGAGACGGTGGCCGCGATGGTCCTGACCGGCATCGAGGGCATACCCCTGCACAAGGTGCCCCCGCTGGAGCTGGTCGTCCTGCACCCCGACTACGCGGTGGTCAAGCTCCCGATGACGGTGGTCGACCCGCTGCGCGGGGTGGGCGAGGAATCCGTCGGCGCGGCCGCCTTCATCTGGTCCACGGTCCCCGACCGCGGCGGGCCGCGCGACGCGTTCAACGTCTACCAGCTCCTGCACGAGTGGCAGGACTTCTCCCACCGCCTCCACGAGGCCGGCCACCAGCCCTACTGCCTCGTCTGGCCGTGACGGCCCCGGCCGTCACGGCCGCCGCGCGGGCGCGGGCGCCGCGGGCGTGTGCAGCGCGTCGGCCATGGGCGACGCACCCTCGGTGACATAGGTACGGATCGAGTCCAGGTAAGCGTCCCGGCCGACGTACCCGGCGCCGTCGGCGTCCAGCGCCTCGAACGCCGAGCCGGCCCGGTCGGCCGGGTTCCCCAGCGCCGCGCGGAGCCGCGTGAACTCCTCCCGGTCCAGCGCCCCGTCCGCGTCGGCGTCGGCGAGGTCGAACAGCGAGCCCAGCGCCCGTCGGCAGACCGCGTCGAAGGCCTCGCCGCCCGCCCACACCGCGTACTCCTCGAAGGTCACCTCGCCGTCGCCGTTCGCGTCCATCGAGGCGAAGACCCGCTGGTGGGCCGTACGGGCGGCAGCGACGAGCGGGTCGTCGCCACGGCGGCCGAGCGCTTGGGCCGCACGCTCGGGGCGGGTCAGGTACTCGAGACGGGAGATCACCCCGTCGCCGTCCACGTCCAGCATGGTGAAGATGTGACGCTTGGCGCTGATGGTGCCGGTGTCCATGAAAGTCCCTTTCATTCGCTCTGGACGTCCCGCTACCCCGCCCCTCCCCCCGTCATCCGCCCACGCGCCCCGCACGCCCCTAGTTCACCCCTTTCCGCCCTTGGCCCCCAGCGGGCAGAGTGAGGGCATGAACATGGAACCTCGTGTACGACTGGAACCCTGGTCCGCCGAAGACTTCTGGCTGCTGGAGCGGAAGAACGAACCGGCGATGACCCGTTTCCTCGGCGGCCCGGAGACCCCGGAGCAGCTCGCCGACCGGCAGCGGCGGTACGAGGCCCTGAGCGCCCGGGAGCCGGCGGCCGGCCGGATGTTCCGTGTGGTCGCAGCCCCCTCCGGCGAGTCCGTCGGATCGGTCGGCTTCTGGGAACGCGACTGGGAGGGCGAAGCGGTCTACGAGACCGGCTGGGGCGTGCTCCCCGAGTTCCAGGGCCGCGGCCTGGCGGTGGCCGCCGTGGCGGAACTCGTCCGCCACGCCCGCACCCACGGCACGCGCCGCTCCCTGCACGCCTTCCCCGGCACCGACCACCCGGCCTCCAACGCCGTCTGCCACCGCGCGGGCTTCACCTGCCGAGGCGAGGTGGCCTTCACCTACCGAGGCACCACCCACCCCAGCAACAACTGGCACCTCCCCCTCCACCCCTGACTGACCAAGCCCCGCCGGCGTTTGAGGCGCGGGGTCCGGGGCGGAGCCCCGGGGAACGCTGGAAGGGCGGGTCGGGGACCAGCGCCGCAGGCCCCCACCGACCACGCCGCCCACGCCCCCAACCGGCCGGCCCCAGCCGCCCACCGGGGCCACCAGGGCCACCGGGGCCACCGGGGCCACCGAACCGCCAACGCCGACCGGGCGGTCAGGGACGTCAGGGACGTCAGGCGATCGTGAGGATCAGGCGGCCTCGCGTGCCCGGGGCGGCGAGCAGCGCGTGCGCCTTGGCGGCGTCGGCAAGTTCGAGGGTGTCCGCCACCCGCAGCGTCAGCGCCCCGGCGTCGACCAGCGCCACCAGCCGCCCCAGGTGCGCCCCGTCGGCGGCGACCTCCTGCTCCTCCACCCGGATCCCCCGCTCCGCAGTCGGCGCACCGTGCGGCCGCAGGCCCACGTAGACCCCGCCGTCACGGACGAAGGACAGCGCGGCCTCCCCCAGCACCGCCGCGTCCAGCACCCCGTCGACCGGCGCCGCCGGAACCCCGCCGCGCGCCACGAACTCCGCCGCGCCCAGCGACCGTACGAACTCCTCGTCCTGCGCGCCCGCCAGGGCCGTCACGACCAGCCCGGCCCGCACGGCCAGCTGGACGGCGAGGCCGCCGACCACTCCCGCCGCGCCGGTGACCAGCACCGACGACCCGGGCGCCAGCCCCAGCAGGTCCACGGCGCGGGCGGCGGTCAGACCGCTCAGCGGGAGCCCGGCCGCGGCCGTGTCGTCCACGGCCTCGGGGGCGGCGGCCACCGCCGAGGCGTCGAGGACCACGTACTCCGCGTGCGTGCCGAGCGGCTTCACCGGGCCGTAGTGCAGGCCGATCACGCGCCGGCCGGCCGTCCAGCCCTCCACCTCCGGGCCGACCTCGTCGATCTCGCCCGCCACGTCCCAGCCGAGGCCGATCCGCTGCCCGGCCCCGCCGAACACACCGACGCGGACGGCCCCGTCGACCGGGTTCACCCCGGCCGCGCGGACCCGGACGCGGACCTGCCCGGCCGCCGGAACCGGCACCGCCACCTCGGCGATCTCCACCCGCTCCGGGCCGCCGAAGGCGTTCACGACAGCTGCCCGCATGGTCTTCGTCTGCTCGCTCATGGTCTCTCCCCGTTCGTTCGGTCCGGCTCGTCCGGTGTTCCCGATGAGCACTAACCTAGGGAGAGGTACTCTCTTTTCGTAAGTACGCACTCCGGAGTGCGTACCCGACCCGGAAGTGGGCAACCATGGCCACCCGCACCGCCGCCGCCCGCCGTGACGAGACCCGCGCCGCCTACGACGCCTTCGTCAAGGCCTGCCCCACCAGCCAGCTCCTCGCCCGCATCAGCGACAAGTGGGTCGGCCTGATCCTCAGCGCCCTCGGCCAGTCCGAGACCGGCTCCATGCGCTACAGCGACCTCGGCCGCAAGATCCCCGGCGTCAGCCAGAAGATGCTCACCCAGACCCTCCGCTCCCTCGAACGCGACGGCCTCGTCACCCGCACCATCACCCCCACCGTCCCCGTACGCGTCGACTACCGGCTCACCGAACTCGGCGGCAGCCTCGGATGCCTCCTCTCCTCCGTCAAGCGCTGGGCCGAGAACCACTTCGACGAGGTCAACGCCCACCGCGACGCCTACGACGAAGCCGCCGCGACCCCGTAAATCCACCGCACCGCCCGGGTGTCCAATGGCATGCTGGGGCCGTGAACGGTCCCGGCATTCAGCTCACCCTCGCCCCCGAACTGCGCCTCTTCGCCCCGCCCAGCCGGCGCGCGGAACGCGTACCGACCAGCACCGACGGCGCCTCCAGCATCGGCCACGTCGTCGAATCGGCCGGCGTGCCGCTCACCGAGGTCGGCCGACTGCTCGTCGACGGCCACGAGGTACCCGCCTCCTACGTGCCCCGGGCCGGAGAATCCGTCGAGGTGTTCGCCGTCGACCGCCCCCAGCGGATCACCGACGCCCCGCTGCGCTTCCTCCTCGACGTCCACCTCGGCACCCTCGCCCGCCGCCTGCGCCTCCTCGGCGTCGACGCCGCCTACGAGAACGAGGACATCGGCGACCCCGCCCTCGCCACCCGCTCCGCCGCCGAACGCCGCGTACTGCTCTCCCGCGACCGCGGCCTGCTGCGGCGCCGCGAGATCTTCGCCGGCGCGTACGTCTACAGCGACAACCCCGACGAACAACTCCGCGACGTCCTCGGCCGCTTCGCGCCCGCCCTCGCACCCTGGACCCGCTGCACCGCCTGCAACGGCCCCCTCCACGCGGCCGACAAGGACAGCGTGGGCGACCGCCTGGAACACGGCACGCAGCGCTCGTACGACGTCTTCGCGCAGTGCGCCGACTGCGAGCGCGTCTACTGGCGCGGCGCCCACCACGCCCGCCTGGAACGGATCGTCACCGAAGCACTGGCCGAATTCGGCGACGGCCCGGCCGCCTGACACATCCCCCGGGAGGTCCTCGGCTGGCAGACTCTCCGGACATGACTGCCGCCGAGGACAGCGCGCACACCCCGGACGCCGCCGGTATCGACCTCGCCGACATCGTCGACGTCGTGGTCGTCGGCGCGGGACCCACCGGACTCCTGCTCGCAGGCGATCTCGCCGCCGCCGGACTCTCCGTCACCCTCGTCGAACGGCGCCCCCGCACCGCCGCCAACCTCACCCGCGCCTTCGCCGTGCACGCCCGCACGCTCGAACTCCTCGACGCGCGCGGACTCGCCGACGAACTCGTCTCCACCGGCAGCCGGATCGACCGGCTGCGCCCCTTCAACGGCATGCCCCTCACCCTCCAACGCCTGCGCTCCCGCTACCCCTTCGTCCTCATCACCCCCCAATATGAGACAGAGAAACTGCTGGAGCGCCGCGCGCTGTCCACAGGGGCGGACATCCAATACGACTGGCAGGTCACGGGCCTCCACCAGGACCACGACCTCGTCACCCTCGACCTTCGCCGCACCGACGACGCCGACCGCCGCACCGACGCCGACGCAGGCACCGGCACCGACACCGGCACCGACGCCGCGAGCGGAGCCACCACCCGCCGCCTCCACGCCCGCCACGTCGTCGGCGCCGACGGCGTCCGCTCCACCGTCCGCCGCTCCCTCGGCCTCCCCTTCCCCGGCCAGGCCGTCGTCCGCTCGATGGTCCTCGCCGACGTCCGCCTCACCGACCCGCCCGAGGACCTCCTCGCCGTCAACGGCACCGCCGACGCCTTCGCCTTCCTCGTCCCCTTCGGCGACGGCTGGTACCGCGCCATCGCCTGGCACCGCGACGCCCGCACCGCCGACACCGACCCCGTCGACCTCGAAGAACTCCGCGCCCTCGCCCGCACCGCCCTCGGCACCGACCACGGCATGCACGACCCCCGCTGGATGTCCCGCTTCCACAGCGACGAGCGCCAGGTCCCCCGCTACCGCGTCGGCCGCGTCTTCCTCGCCGGCGACGCCGCCCACGTCCACTCCCCCGCCGGCGGCCTCGGCATGAACACCGGCCTCCAGGACGCCGCGAACCTCTCCTGGAAACTCGCCGCCGTCCTCCACGGCCAGGCCCCCGACCCCGAGACCCTCCTCGACAGCTACCACCGCGAACGCCACCCCGTCGGCCGCTTCGTCCTGCGCGCCAGCGGCGCCCTCGTCCGCGCCGTCATGGCCGACAGCCCCGCCCGCCGCACCGCCCGCACCCTCGGCGCCGCGTTCATCGCCCGCGTCGGCCCCGCCCAGGACCGCGCCCTCGGCATGATCTCCGGCATCGGGATCTCCTACCCGCCCCCGCCCGGCACCCGCCGCCCCACCCCCGCCGGACGGCGCGCCCCCGACGTCCCCCTCGCCGGCGGACAGCGCCTCTACGCGGCCCTGCGCACCGGCGGCTTCGTCCTCATCACCCCTCCCGGCGCCGCCACCCCGCCCGGAGCCCCGCTCACCCACCACCACTGGGCCACGCGGCCCCGTACGGCCCGTGTCCTCGTACGGCCCGACGGCTACGTCGCCTGGAGCGCCCCCCGCGCCACCGACGCCGAGACCGCCGCGGCCGTGGCCACCTGGCTCCTCCCGCACGGCAAGGACCCTCACGGCAAGGATCCAGACCCCGGGGACCCTCAGAAGGCGTAAGCGTCCCCGGTGTCCAACGCCAGCACCACGTGCTCGTTGTTGGTGAGGTTGCGGTCGGTCGCGCCGCCGTTCCACCACGTGTCGATCCGCACCACCACCTCCGTCGGCGCCTCCTTCAGCGCCAGCGCCAGCCCGATGTGCCGGCCCCGCCCGTGCAGCGGCATCGCACCCGTCTCGCACACCACCTCCCGCAGCCCCGCCCGCGCGCACCCCCCGGCCAGCTCCTGCCGGTCCGCGAGGTCCGCCGACAGCCGCACCCGTACGGTCGCGTTCGCCAGCGCCGACGGCCCCTCGTTCTCCGGGACCATCCACACCCTCAACAGCCCCCGCCCCAGGGCCACCCGGCCGTGGTACCCCACATCCGCCTCCGGCCCGGCCGCCGCCACCGCCGCTCCGGCGCCCTGCGCCAGCCCGCCCAGCACCAGCGACCCCGCCACCACCACACTCCGTACGGCACCACGGCGCACCGCCACCACCTCCTCGCGTCTCGCGCGGAGGCTAGCCACCCCACCCCACCACCGGTCGGACCATCACACGAACGAGGGCGCGCCCACCCCCATTCGCGTGCGTAGGCTTCGAGCCATGTCCGTCGCCCGCTCCGCCGCCCTCTTCGCCCTCGCCGCCCTCCTGGAGATCGGCGGCGCCTGGCTGGTCTGGCAGGGCGTGCGCGAGCACAAGGGCTGGGCCTGGATCGGCGCCGGGGTCATCGCCCTCGGCCTCTACGGATTCGTCGCCACCCTCCAGCCGCAAGGCGATTTCGCCCGCGTCCTGGCGGCCTACGGCGGAGTCTTCGTCGCCGGATCCCTCCTGTGGGGGATGGCCGCCGACGGCTACCGGCCCGACCGCTGGGACGTCCTCGGCGCCCTCGTCTGCCTCACCGGCATGGCCTTGATCATGTACGCGCCGCGCCGCTGACCGTGCGTATGCCTATGCTGGCGAGCAATCGCCCGTACGAACGAACGAACACACCGCGAACGCACGAGGAGCCCCGCCCATGAGCACGCGCCCGGCCACCCGAACCGCCGTAGTCACCGGCGCGAGCAGCGGAATCGGCGCGGCCACCGCCCGCCAGCTGGCGGCGGCCGGCTACCACGTCGTCCTCACCGCCCGCCGCAAGGACCGCATCGAGACCCTCGCCGCCGACCTGACCGAGGCCGGCTACGACGCGACCGCGTACGCCCTCGACGTCACCGACCGCACCGCCGTCGACGCCTTCGCGGCCTCCCTCGACCGGTGCGACGTCCTGGTCAACAACGCCGGCGGCGCCATCGGCGCCGAACCCGTCGCCACCGGCGACCCGGCCGACTGGCGCACGATGTACGAGGTCAACGTCATCGGCACCCTCCACGTCACCCAGGCGCTCCTGCCCGCCCTCACCGCCAGCGGCGACGGCACCGTGGTCGTGCTCTCCTCCACCGCCGGCCACTCCACCTACGAGGGCGGCGCCGGCTACGTCGCCGCCAAGAACGGCGCCCGCGTCCTCGCCGAGACCCTCCGCCTGGAGATCGTCGGCCAGCCCGTCCGCGTCATCGAGATCGCCCCCGGCATGGTCAAGACCGACGAGTTCGCCACGACCCGCTTCCGCGGCGACGCGGCCAGGGCGGAGAAGGTCTACGAGGGCGTCGCCGAACCCCTCTCCGCCGACGACGTGGCCGACACCATCACCTGGGCGGTGACCCGCCCCAGCCACGTCAACATCGACCTCCTGGTGGTCCGCCCCCGCGCCCAGGCCTCGAACACGAAGGTCCACCGCGAGCTCTAGGCCCCTCGAGCCCCTCGAGCCCCTCGAGCCCTAGACCATCCCCGCCGTCCTCAGGTACGGCATGAGGGCCGCCGGCTTCAACCCGGCGGCCTTCGCCGCGTCCAGGGCCCGCTGGAGGTCCGCCGCCAGCGTCGGCGTGAAGTGCAGCAGCACGATGTCCCCCGACTTCAGCTGCGGGGTCGGCGGCGTCTGGCCCCAGGTGGTGAAGTCGTACGTCCACGTCACCAGCGCCTTCACCCCGCACGCCTTCGCCGCGAGCCGCACGTCGTCGTCGACCGCCCCGTACGGCGGCCGCAGCAGCTTCGGCGTCTTCCCGAACACCGCCCCCAGCTGCTCCCCGGCCCCGCACACCTCGGCGTCCTTCCCGGCGGCGTCGAGGGTGGTCAGGTCGGGGTGGTTGACGGTGTGGTTCTCCACCGTCGCCCGGCCCTGTTCGACGAGATCGGTGAAGTACGAGGTGTCGTACGAGGTCGCCCCGGGCAGCAGGAACATCGACACCGGCACCCGCTTCTCCAACAGGATCCGGGCGGCCTCGGGGTCGTGCCCCCACCCGTCGTCGATCGTGATGAACACGACCTTCTCCTGTGTCGGCACGTGCGACACGACGGGCGGCAGCCCCACCCCGGCCTGAGCGGACCCGGCCGCCCCGAGGGCGAGCGACAACGAAGCGAGCGCGGCGACAAGCACGCGAGATCTCCACATGCCGCACACCTTGGTCTAGACCAACTCCCAGCGTCAACCCTCTTACCTCGAGCCGGAGTTGGCTCCGCACACCCTCCGGGCCCGTATGGGTGAATGCGCACGGAATGTCGGCGGGCACGGCTACGCTCCGAAAGCGTGAGTCACGAAAAGGAGGAAGCTATGGCCGTGATACAGCACGAGACCACGATCGCGGAGGCCGCCGATCGGCTCTCCAGGGAGCTTCCCGGGCACCGAGTGGAGATTCTCCAGGGGAGGCTCACCGTGACACCACCCGCGGACGGGTCGCACGCGCTCTCGCTGAGCTGGCTCATCGAGAAGTTCTACGACGCCGGCGCCAGAAAGGCGGGCCTGAGGTACGTCCAGGGCATCGGCCTCTGGCTGCCGACCGGCTCCGACGACTACGCCATCCCTGATTTCGCCCTCGTCGAGGCGGATTTCCGGGATCACAAGGTCCAGAAGAACTGCTACCCGCCGGACGTCTTCCGGCTGGTCGTCGAGGTCACCTCGTCGAACTGGTCGGACGACATCGGCGTCAAGGTCGACAGCTACGCGAAGGCCGACATCCCCGTGTACGTCATCGCCGACCGCCACCACGACGAGGCGGTCCTCTGCTGCGACCCCCGCGACGGTACGTACCGCCTCCGCACGACGTACAAGCGGGGCACCTCCATCCCGCTGCCCCAGTCCATCGGCGTGTCCGTCGAACTCCCGGTGGACCTCCTGCTCGACGGAGACGAGGGCTGAAGCACGCGGAGGGGCCCGGACCGACCGGTCCGGGCCCCTCCACTCCCCCGAATCAACCGCGCGCGGGCCTCAGCCCTTCACGCAGATGACCTGCTTGAGCTTGGCCACGACCTGCACGAGGTCGGTCTGCTGCTCGATGACCTGCTCGATCGACTTGTACGCGCTCGGAATCTCGTCCACCACACCCGAGTCCTTGCGGCACTCGACGCCCTGTGTCTGCTCCGCCAGGTCGCGCGCCGAGAACCGCTTCTTCGCCGCCGTACGGCTCATCTTGCGGCCCGCGCCGTGCGAGGCGGAGTTGAAGGACTTCTCGTTGCCGAGGCCCTTCACGATGTACGAGCCCGTGCCCATCGAGCCCGGGATGATCCCGTAGTCACCGCTGCCGGCGCGGATCGCGCCCTTCCGGGTGACGAGCAGGTCCATGCCGTCGTACCGCTCCTCCGCCACGTAGTTGTGGTGGCAGCTGATCTCCTGCTCGAAGGAGACCTTCGCCTTCCGGAATTCCTTCCGGACGACCTCCTTGAACAGGCTCATCATCGCCGCGCGGTTGAACTTCGCGTACTCCTGCGCCCAGAAGAGGTCGTTGCGGTACGCCTCCATCTCGGGCGTGGCGGCGAGGAACACCGCCAGGTCCCGGTCGACCAGGTCCTGGTTGTGCGCCAGGCCCCGCGCGACCCCGATGTGGTGCGCCGCGAGCTCGTTGCCGATGTTCCGGGAGCCGGAGTGCAGCATCAGCCAGACCGAACCTGACTCATCGAGACAGAACTCGACAAAATGATTTCCGGATCCGAGCGTTCCGATTTGCTTCTGAGCGCGCTCCTGCCGGAATTTGACCGCATCGGTGATGTAGTCGAAGCGCTTCCAGAGGTCCTCGTAGCCCGGCACCGAGAAGCCGTACAGCCGGGACGGGTCCAGGGCTTCCTTGTGCAGCCCGACCCCCACCGGGATCGCCTGCTCGATGCGGGAGCGGAGCTTCGACAGGTCGCCCGGGAGGTCGTTCGCCGTCAGGGAGGTCTTGACCGCCGACATGCCGCAGCCGATGTCGACGCCGACCGCCGCCGGGCAGACGGCGTCCTTCATCGCGATGACCGAGCCGACGGTGGCGCCCTTGCCGTAGTGGACGTCCGGCATGACGGCCAGGCCCTTGATCCAGGGCAGGCCGGCCGTGTTCTGGAGCTGGCGCATCGCGCTGTCCTCGACCGACGCGGGATCCGTCCACATCCGGATCGGGACCTTCGCCCCAGGCACCTCTACATACGACATAAGACGTCAATCCCCCGAAAACCAAAGAAAAGTCAGAAAGCGCAAAAAGCCTCGCTCATGGCCCCAAAGTAGACAGGGAACCGGCGCCGGCACCAGTGGGTGCGATAGACATTGTGTCCATCCGTGCCCGAGTCGAGGCAACGGATTTTCCCAAGGGAACCAAGGGAGCCAGGGGTGCCAGTGGATGTGGAGCGCAAGGCGGCCGTACGACGCCGGGTCCTGCCGGGCATCGCGATGCTCACCGCGCTCGTCGCCGCCGCGGCCGGCCTGACCGGGTGCACCGACGGCAACGGAATCGGGATCACCACCGACCCCAAGGGCGGCGGGAGCACCGCCACCCCCGCCCAGCCGGGCAAGTACCGCAGCCTTCCCCAGCCCTGCAAGGCGGCCGACGGGAAGAAGCTCAAGGCCATGCTGCCGGCCGCCGACTCCCTCACCACCGAGCAACGCGACCAGCTCTACGCCGGTACCGCCGACGCCTCCTTCGACGGCGACCGGCGCGTCGGCTGCCGCTGGAGCGCCCAGGCCCCCGAGGGCACCCTGCTGCTGTCGGTGAACTTCGAGCGCGTGGTCTCGTACGACCGGGCCGCCGCGAGCGACGACGACAAGGCCCGCCAGGTCTACGTCCGTCGCCTGACCGACGCCCACCTGCCCTTCCCGGGGCCTACGACGAGCCCGGCCCCCGTCACCGGTACCAGTACGAGCCCCAGTGCGAGTGCCGACGCCGCCCCGACGCCGCCGCCCCCGGCCTCCCCCGCGCCGTCCGCGTCCGCGTCGGCCTCGCCGTCCCCCTCGCCCACCCCCACCACCCCGCCCGAGCTCGGCTCGCGCGTGCTGGAGGGGCTCGGCAGCGAGGCGTTCCTCGACGACAAGCTGAGCGCGGCCGGCGCCACCGCCGCCCAGTCCCGGACCGTGCGGATTGTGTTCCGTACCTCGAACGTCATCGTCACCGTCGAGTACAGCGTGCAGCCCTCCGCGCCGGGCACGGTCCCGCCGAGCACGGAAACCCAGGACAAGGCGCTGGAGTTGGCGGAGGCCCTGGCCGAGCGTTTCAACGAGTGACGGCCCAGCTCAGAGGGGGCGTACGGGGCTCGCGTGACGGTGCGCACAGCAGGCGGGCGCCGGGTCGGGCTACCGTTGCTCGGGTCCCGCGCCCGAAAACGCGTCCGCAAGAAGACCCCAACGTCTGAAGGAACCATGCAGCGATCAGCCTCGCGCCTCACCCGCGTCCTCGCCTGCGCAGCCGTCCCGGTGCTCCTCACCGTCGCCGGCTGCTCGTCCGATTCGGGGAAGGGTTCGGGTTCGGGCTCCGCCAAGAAGCCCGGGTCCTCCTCCTCGTCGTCCGCCAAGCCGTCCGCGAAGCCGCCGGTCGTGCTGGAGAAGGTGGCGTTCGCGAAGCTGCCCGACCCCTGCAAGGCGGTCGCGGCGAAGACCATCGACTCGCTCGTCTCCGAGGCGAAGGACAAGAACGGTACGGCGGCCAAGTCGAACGACCTCGCCAACCGCGCCAGCTGCTCCTGGAACGGCCTCGACACCGACGGCACGAAGGGCTCGCAGTACCGCTGGCTCTCCGTGTCCCTGGTGCGCTACGACTCGCACGCCACCCTCGGCAGCGGCAACAAGCGCGCCGAGGACCAGTACAACAAGCAGATAGAGCTGGCGAAGACCGTCGAGGGCGCGCACGACGTCAAGGTGGAGCAGGCGGAGGGCGTCGGCGACCAGGCGTCCTCCGTCGTCTACGGCGTGAAGAAGGACGTGGACTTCTTCAACACGACCGTCGTGACCCGCACCCAGAACGTCGTCATCACGATCGACTACAACGGTGCCGCCTACGAGGGTGCTTCCGCCCCCGACCAGGCGAAGCTGCTCGCGGACGCGGTCTCCGCGTCGAAGGAGGCCGTGAAGTCGGTCGCCGGTGCCAACGAGCAGGAGCAGCAGCCCTCGTCGTCGGCGTCGCCCTCCGGTTCGGGCGCTCCGGTGGCCTCGGGTTCCGCCACCCCGCAGCAGTAGTCGGCGGCGGGAGGGGGTCCCGAGGGGGCCTACGGGAGGAGTTGCCTCCGGTCACCCGTACGCTGTGCCTGCCGTAGCTCGACTAGGGGAGGGGATCGCGGGTGGCCGCGATGCAGCTGACTCGTACGCACCGGATACTCATCGGCGTCGTCGTCGCCGGGGCCGTGGTCATCGCGGGCATCGGCTTCGCCGGTTCGTACTCCGCGGTGCGCGCGCTGGCGTTGCAGAAAGGCTTCGGCAGTTTCTCGCTGGTGTTCCCGATCGGTATCGACGCGGGCATCTGCGTGCTGCTGGCGCTGGACCTGCTGCTGACGTGGATCCGGATCCCGTTCCCCCTCCTGCGCCAGACGGCGTGGCTGCTGACCGCGGCGACGATCGCGTTCAACGGCGCGGCGGCCTGGCCGGACCCGCTGGGCGTGGGCATGCACGCCGTGATCCCGATCCTGTTCGTGGTCACGGTGGAGGCGGCCCGGCACGCGGTGGGCCGGATCGCGGACATCACCGCGGACCGGCACATGGAGGGGGTGCGGATCACCCGCTGGCTCCTCTCCCCGGTGCCGACCTTCAAGCTGTGGCGCCGGATGAAGCTGTGGGAGCTGCGCTCCTACGAGCAGGCCGTCGGCATGGAGCAGGACCGGCTGATCTACCAGGCGCGGCTCCAGGCCCGGTACGGGCGGGCGTGGCGGCGCAAGGCCCCCGTCGAGGCGCTGATGCCGCTGCGGCTGGCCCGGATCGGCGTCCCGCTCTCGCAGACGGCGCCGGAGGGGCTGGCGGCGGCGGGCATCGACCCGGTGCTGCTGCCCCCGGCCGCGAAGGCGGCGCCGCTCGCCGCGGTCTCCTCCGTCTCCTCGGTCTCCTCCGTCACGGCGGTTCCGGCGGCCGTGCAGGTCGCGCCCGGCGCCCCGGTGGCCCCCGCCCTGCCTGCGGGCGCGGCGGAGGCCGTTGAGGCTGCTGAGACTCCCGTGCCTTCAGAGGTCACCGAGGCGGCTGAGGCGACCCCCGCAACCGCCCCCGCTCCGATCCCGGCCCAGGCCCAGGCCCCGCAGCCCCAGCAGCAGCCCCAGCCGGCCCAGGTGCCGACGGCCGCCACCCACGCCCCGCCGCCCTTCGTGGTGGAGCCGACGGCCATGCCCGCCGCACACGACAGCGCCTGGTTCGCGGCGCCGCTGGCCCCGCAGACGGCGTACGAGGGCGGCTACGACCCGCAGTACGTCGAGGCCCCGGAGCAGCAGCCCGCGCAGGAGGCCCCCGCCGCCGAGCCCGTCGACAGCGCGGACACCGCGCCCGCCGACGAGATCGACGCGATCGACGAGGTGAAGTTCACCGAGGCGGCCTACGAGGTCTTCCGCTCCTACATCGAGGAGAACGGCAAGGTCCCCAGCCCCGAGCAGGTCGACATATACCTCTCGGACCGCCACGGCATCGTGCACGCGCGCAGCTTCACCACCATCTCCCGGCTGATGCCGGAGCTGAAGCAGCGCTACCAGCGCGACCTGGAGAACGAGCACATCGCGTAGCCGCACCCACTCACGCGGAAGGGCCCGCACCCCCCAGGGGGTGCGGGCCCTTCCACATACAGCGGCTACGCGGCGAGCAGCTTGCGCACCCGGTCCGCGCCCACGGCGAGGAGCAGGGTGGGCAGGCGCGGGCCGGTCTCCCGGGTGACGAGGAGGCGGTAGAGCAGGGCGAAGAACTCGCGCTGGGCGACCTTCAGCTCCGGCGTCGGCTTGGCGTCGGGCTCGAGCCCGGCCATCACCTTGGGCACGCCGTAGACGAGGGTGGTGAGCCCGTCGAGGGACCAGTGCGAGTCGAGGCCCTCGAGGAGCAGGCGCAGGGACTCGCGGCCGGCGTCGTCGAGGGAGGACAGCAGCTCCGCGTCGGCGTCCTCGCGTACGAGGGTGCGCTGGTCGGCGGGGACCTGGGTGGTGATCCAGTTCTCGGCGCGGTCCAGGCGCGGCCGGACCTCTTCGAGGGAGGTGAGCGGCTGCGTCGGGTCCAGGTCGGTCAGGATGCGCAGGGTCTGCTCGTCGTGCCCGGCGGTGATGTCGACGACCGACGCGAGGGTGCGGTACGGCAGCGGGCGCGGGGTGCGGGGCAGGTCGTGGGAGGCGACGCGGACGGCGCGGGCGTGCGCGGCGGCGTCGGCCGGCAGTACGGAGCCGTCGGCGACCTTGGCCTCCAGCTTGTCCCACTCGTCGTAGAGCCGCTGGATCTCCTGGTCGAAGGCGATCTTGAAGGACTGGTTGGGGCGGCGGCGGGCGTACAGCCAGCGCAGCAGCTGCGGCTCCATGATCTTCAGCGCGTCGGACGCGGTGGGGACCCCGCCCTTGCTGGAGGACATCTTGGCCATGCCGCTGATGCCGACGAAGGCGTACATCGGGCCGATCGGCTGCTCGCCGCCGAAGATGTGCACGATCTGCCCGCCGACCTGGAAGGACGAGCCGGGCGAGGAGTGGTCGACGCCGGAGGGCTCGAAGATCACGCCCTCGAAGGCCCAGCGCATCGGCCAGTCGACCTTCCAGACGAGCTTGCCGCGGTTGAACTCGCTGAGCGCGACCGTCTCGGTGAACTCGTCCTCGGTGCAGACGTAGGTCAGCTCGGTGGTCTCGTCGTCGTAGGCGGTGACCTTGGTGAAGTCCTTGCCGCACTGGCCGCAGTACGGCTTGTACGGGAAGTAGCCGCCCTCGGCGCTGCTGCCGTCGTCCTCGGCGGCGGCGCCGGAGCCCTCGGCGGCCTCGAGCTCGGCCTCGTCGACCTGCTTCTGCTGGGGCTTCTTGCCGCCCGGCTTCTGCTTGGTGCGGTACTGGTCGAGGACGGCGTCGATGTCGCCGCGGTGCTTCATCGCGTGCAGGACCTGCTCGCGGTAGACACCGGTGGTGTACTGCTCGGTCTGGCTGATGGGGTCGTACTCGACGCCCAGCTCGGCCAGCGCCTCGACCATGGCGGCCTTGAAGTGCTCGGCCCAGTTCGGGTACGCGGACCCGGCCGGGGCGGGCACGGAGGTCAGCGGCTTGCCGATGTGCTGCGCCCAGGACTCGTCGATGCCGGGGATGCCGGCCGGGACCTTGCGGTAGCGGTCGTAGTCGTCCCAGGAGATGAGGTGGCGGACCTCGAAGCCCCGGCGGCGGATCTCGTCGGCGACCAGGTGCGGGGTCATGACCTCGCGGAGGTTGCCGAGGTGGATCGGGCCGGAGGGGGAGAGGCCGGACGCGACGACGACGGCTTTGCCCGGGGCTCGGCGCTCCGCCTCGGCGATGACCTCGTCCGCGAAACGGGAGACCCAGTCGGTCTCTGTGCTGCTCTGGGCGCTCTGAGCCACGACACGTCCTTCTATCTCGAATGCTGGCTTCTCGCCATTCTCCCAGACGGAACGGGCCGCTCCGGGGTTGCTTCCGACCGGTGATATCCCGCGAGGCCGGGGGGCCTTCCGTGGGATACTCGGGCCTTGTCGGAACACCCAAGTGCATCCACAGGCACAACCTCACAGGAACGGCAGCTCATGGCCTCGGTCCCTTCCCTCGCTTCTTCCGTCGAACAGCGCGTCTCGGACGCCCTCGCCTCCGCCCTGCCGGAGGCCGGTGCCGCCGACCCGCTGCTGCGACGAAGCGACCGGGCCGACTTCCAGGCCAACGGCATCCTGGCGCTCGCGAAGAAGGCCAAGGCCAACCCGCGCGAGCTGGCGACGACCGTGGTCGAGGGCATCCCGACGGGTGACCTGATCCAGGAGATCGAGGTCTCCGGCCCCGGCTTCCTCAACATCACGATCACCGACCGGGCGATCGTCGAGACCCTCGCGGCCCGCGCCGCCGACGACCGCCTCGGCGTGCCGCTGTCCCCGACGGCCGGCACCACGGTGATCGACTACGCGCAGCCGAACGTCGCGAAGGAGATGCACGTCGGCCACCTGCGGTCCGCCGTGATCGGCGCGGCGATGGTGGAGATCCTGGAGTTCACGGGCGAGACGGTGGTGCGGCGCCACCACATCGGCGACTGGGGCACCCAGTTCGGCATGCTCATCCAGTACCTGCTGGAGCACCCGCACGAGCTGGACCACAAGTCGGGCGAGGAGGTCTCCGGCGAGGAGGCCATGTCGAACCTGAACCGGCTGTACAAGGCCTCGCGCGCGCTCTTCGACTCCGACGAGGAGTTCAAGACGCGGGCCCGCGCCCGGGTGGTGGACCTCCAGGCCGGCGAGCCGGAGACCCTGGCGCTGTGGCAGCGGTTCGTGGACGAGTCGAAAATCTACTTCTACTCCGTCTTCAACAAGCTGGACATGGACATCCAGGACCCGGACGTGGTCGGCGAGTCCGGCTACAACGACATGCTCGTCGAGACGTGCAAGCTGCTGGAGGACTCGGGCGTCGCCGTCCGCTCCAACGGCGCGCTGTGCGTGTTCTTCGACGAGTACAAGGGCCCGGACGGCAACCCGACGCCGCTGATCGTGCAGAAGTCGGACGGCGGCTTCGGCTACGCGGCGACCGACCTGTCCGCGATCCGCGACCGGGTCGGCGCGCTGAAGGCCGACACCCTCATCTACGTCGTGGACGCGCGGCAGTCGCTGCACTTCAAGATGGTCTTCGAGACGGCCCGCCGGGCCGGCTGGCTGACGGAGGACACCAAGGCCGTCCAGCTGGCCTTCGGCACGGTCCTGGGCAAGGACGGCAAGCCGTTCAAGACCCGTGAGGGCGAGACGGTGCGGCTGGTGGACCTGCTGGACGAGGCCATCGACCGTGCGGCCGCCGTCGTACGGGAGAAGGCGCAGGACCTGTCCGAGTCGGAGATCGCCGAGCGGGCCGTTCAGGTGGGCATCGGCGCGGTGAAGTACGCGGACCTGTCGACCTCCGCCGCGCGGGACTACAAGTTCGACCTGGACCAGATGGTCTCGCTGACGGGTGACACGTCCGTGTACCTCCAGTACGCGTACGCCCGTATCCAGTCCATCCTGCGCAAGGCCGGGGACGCGAAGCCCGCCGCCCGCCCGGAGCTGGCCCTCGCGCCGTCCGAGCGCGCGCTGGGTCTGCACCTGGACGGCTTCGGCGAGCTGCTCGGCGAGGCGGCCTCGGAGTACGCCCCGCACAAGCTGGCGGCATACCTCTACCAGCTGGCCTCGCTGTACACGACCTTCTACTCGGAGTGCCCGGTCCTGAAGGCCGAGACCCCCGAGCAGGTCGAGAACCGTCTGTTCCTGTGCGACTTCACGGCCCGCACCCTCTCGAAGGGCATGTCCCTCCTGGGCATCCGCACCCCCGAGAAGCTCTGACGCTCCGCGTACCGACGGCCCCTGGCGCACCCGCGCCGGGGGCCGTCGCGTTTCCCGGGGACGGGCCGTAACACGCCGTGCTACGGTCGTGCCATGGCCTCCAAGGAGCGGTTCAGCATCAGCATGGACAGCGCGCTGCGTACGAGAGTCAAGGAGCATGCCGACGCCATGGGCCTCGACGTGTCCTCGTACGTCACCGCAGCCGTACTGCGGCAGATCGACGAGGACGTCGCCGTCGCCCGGCGCTTCGCGGACATCGACGCGGACATCGCCGCGACCGAGGCCATGCCCGCCCCGCCCGGCCGCAGCGACGACTTCGACGAGGCCGACCTCGCGGCCGCGCGGGCGGGCATCGCGCAAGCGCTGGCCACCGACGCGCGGGAATCCGCCGCGTGAGCAGTCCCGTCTTCGTGTACGACGCGGGGATGCTCATCGCGCTGGACCGCGGCGACAGGCCGGCCGGTCTCCTGCACAAGGTCCTCACCGAGGGCGGTCACCCCCCGGTCGTCCCCCTGCCGGTCCTGGCCCAGGCGTGGCGTCCGGGCCAGTGGACGCCGTTGACCCGTGCTGTACCCCAGTGCGTCGTCTTCGGCGTGCACGCGTCCGCACCGCCGTCGTGCGGCGTGTGCCAGGCGGGCCACACGGAGGACGACGCGAAACGGGCCGGCCGGCTCCTCGCCTCGGCCGCGATCCCTCCCGAGAAACGCCCGGACGCGGTGGACGCGTTGGCCGTCGTCATCGCCGCCCGCCACCCCGAAGCGGTCATCGCGACCTCCGACCCGCGCGACATCACGGCTTACCGGGACGCCCTGCCCGGGGCCGCCGAGTCGATCCGCGTGCTGGACGTACGGGACCTCGCAGCCTTCCTCGCGGGCAAACGCGTACTGCGCTGAGCGGCGCGACGTCACCCGTACGGCCCCGGTTCGGGCCGTACGGGCCGGGTAGGGGACGGCCCGTCCTTCCCCCAGCGTCATCCGGAGGCATCCGTGCCCGACATGAACGGCCCCTACAAGCCCGGCACCCCGTGCTGGATCGACCTGATGGTCCCCGACCAGCAGGCGGCCCTCGACTTCTACTGCGACCTCTTCGGCTGGCAGGGCGAGGTCGGGCCCGCCGAGCAGGGCGGTTACTCCGTCTGCACCCTCAAGGGGAAGCCGGTCGCCGGGATCATGAAGGCGATGAACCCGGACGGTTCCGTCCCGGACCCGCTGCCCCCGGTCGTGTGGACCACGTACCTGTCCACCGACAGCATCGACTCCACCCTCAAGGCCGCCGGCGACGCCCACGGCACGGTCATGATGGGCCCGATGGACGTCATGGAGCTCGGCAGGATGGCGGTCGTCTCCGACCCGACCGGCGCGGTCTTCGGCCTGTGGGAGCCCGGCTCCTTCGACGGCGCGGGCATCGTCAACGAGCACGGCGCCCTCATCTGGAACGAGCTGGTCACCCCCGACATCCCGGCCGCCGCCGCGTTCTACTCGGCGGTGCTGCCCGTCACCACGGCCGCCTCCGCGATGCCGGGCGCCGACGGGTACACGGAGTTCAAGGTCGCGGGCCGCGCGGTGGGCGGGATCATGGACATGGCGGTGCTGCCGCCGGGCGTGCCGCCGCACTGGCAGCCGTACTTCCACGTCGACGACGTCGACAGCATCCAGGCCGCGGCCGTACGGGCGGGCGGCAACGTCCTCGCCCCCGCCTTCGACATGGTGGCGGGCCGCATGGCCGTCCTGTCCGACCCGCAGGGCGGGGCCTTCTCCGTCATCGCGGCGACCGCCCCGGAGCAGCCCGCGTAGCCCAGGCTGCCGCGCGGACTGTGACACGGCTGTGGGTGCGGGGAGTTCCCCGCACCCACGAGAATGCCGGGGAACGCGCGAAACAGGGGGTTGGAAATGATGAATTTCTTGATGATCGCCGGCTTCGGCATCGCCTGGGTGGGCTTCCTCATCTGGCGCGACCGCGGCCCCAGCCGCAGCGGTCGCCGTTCCAAGGGCGACGGGGGCAGCTTCTACGGCTGCGGGGGCGGCGACTCGTCCTGCGGAGGCGGCGGCTCCTCCTGCGGGGGCGGCGGAGGCGACTGAGCCCCCCTCTCAACTCGCGGGGAATGTTTGCCCCGCCCGCCCACTCCTCCAAGTGTCAGTACCAACACCTGGAGGAGCACCCCGTGTTCGAGCTCACCCCCCGCCGCGCCGGCCAGGCCGTGGCCGCACTGCTGGCCGTCGACGGCCTGATCCACGTGTACTGGGCCACGGGCGCGACCTGGCCCGCCGCCGATTCCCGGGCGCTGTCCCTGGCGGTGCTGGGCCTGGAGGCGTCGTTCTCCCCGTCGGCGGTCCTCCCGCTGGCCGCGCTCACCCTGACGGGGGCCGGGGTGGTGTACGCCCACTCCCGGGGCCGCGGCGGCCGCCTGACCCGCGCGGCGACGGGCGCGGTGGCGGCGGGCCTGGCCGTACGCGGCCTCGCGGGCCTGGGCTGGGCGACGGGCCTCCTGACCTCCCCGCCGGACAGCCCCTTCTACGCGCTCAACCTCGCGCTCTACACCCCGGCATGCGCGGCCTTCGCCTGGGCGGCGGCCCGCCTGGCGCTCACCCCCGCGTGAAGCGCTGCCACCACCGCCGGGGTGGGGCGGGCTCCTGACGCAGCACAGCATCACGCGCCAGCAACGCCGCTTCTTGCTGCTCCGTGTGGCCGTCCTCTCCGAGCATCACCGCGACCCGCTCGAAGGCCTCTGCGGCCTCTTCATTCCGGCCCAGCGACGCAAGGGCGAGCCCACGCAGTCGCAGCGCGGCGCCCTCCTCACTTCGGTACGCCGTACCGGCGAGGAAGGAGCAGGCCAGCTCTCCCGCCTCCAATGCGTCCGCCGCTCGTCCCAGCCTCAGGTAGATCAGACCCATACCGGTACGGGCGGAGGCTTCACCGTTGCGGTCCCCCGCCTCTTCGAAGAGGACGAGGGCCTCCGCGTACCGGGCGTAGGCCTCGTCCAGCCGCCCGCTCTTCAGTAGTGCCGCCGCGATTCCGTAAATCGTCCAGGCGGCCCTGATCCGATGGCCCAGCATGCTGAGGAGGGCCAAAGCCTGTTCCTGCACAGCCAGAGACTCCTCACGGCGGCCGGCCCTCCCGAGCGCGTTCCCGAGAAAACCCAGCCAGACCGCCTCCCGCTGGCGGTCCCCGGCTTCCTGCATGTGCGCAACCGCTTGCCGGTAAGCGTCGATGGCCTCGTCCGTCAGTCCCATCTCCTGGTAGACCTCGGCAAGGCGCACGAGTACGGTGCCTTCGCCGTGCCGCATGCCCAGCTCGCGGAAGACCGCCAGCGCCTGTTCGTGGGCCTTCCGCGCCTCCTCGAACCGGCGCGTCATGCGGTACGCACCCCCCAGCAGGTTAAGGGCCCTGGCCCCCGCCTCCTTGTGGGGCGTGCCGTCGAACAGGGTCAGGGCCTCCATCAGCAGCTCGATCGCCTCTGGGAGCTGCCGCGCGTTGAGCAGGGAACCCGCGAGGTTGGTCATCGTCGCGCCGAGGACCCCACGGCTCCCGGCCTCCCGCACGGCGGAAAGCAGGTGCCGCGTGAGTTGGATGCCTTCGTCCGTGTGCCCGTAGAGCTGGAGGTACGGTCCCAGATCATCCGCCAGTCGGATAGCGGTCCCGATCCGGCCCGAGTCGGCGGAAAGACCCATGGCGGCAATCAGCAGGGGCCGTTCCGTGTCGAGCCAGTGCAGCGCCTTGTCCAACGGCAGCGCCTGAGCACCCTGGCTGTCCACCGCCGGGCCCCGCACACCGAGCGCCCGCACCGCCTCCGCGACCTCTGAGCACAGCCCCTCCAGCAGGGAGTCGACGGCCGCCTCCCGCCCGTCCCCCTCCGCGCACTCCTCGCCCCGCTCAACGGCATACATCCGCACCAGGTCGTGCATCCTCCAACGCCCCGACCCCACCGGCTGCTCCACCACCAGGCTCGCCCGGGCCAGTGCGGCCAGCTTCGGCCGTACGTCCGCCTCCCCGGCCAGCAGACCGGCGTACACCGTCGAGCAGTCCGGGCCCGGATTGACCGTCAGCAGGCGGAACAGCCGGGCCTGGTCCGCCGGGAGCCGCGCGTACGAGAGGTCGAACGCCGCCCGCACCCCCACCGGCACCTCCCCGGCCCCACCGCCCTCGAAGGTCAGCGCCTCCAGCCCGGCGGCCAGCTGCCCCGCCAACTCCCCTACGGACAGCCCCGGATCCCCCGCCAGCAGCGCCCCCGCCACCGTGAGGGCCAGCGGCAGCCGCCCGCACCGCCGCGCGACCTCCGCGAGCGCGGCCGGCTCCCGCGCGGGCCGGAGGTCACCGGGCAGCGCGGCGGCGAGCAGCTCCACCGCCGCCCCGGCGCCCAGCTCCTCCAGCGCCACCACCCGCGCCGCGAACCCGGGTGCCACCAGCCGGTGCCGGGAGGTGATCAGCAGCCGGTGCGCGCCCCCGGCCGGGACCAGGTCGCGTACCTGGGCCACCGACCCGGCGTCGTCCGCGACGACCAGCACCCGTTGGCCCGCCCGCGCGAACCCGGCCAGCCGCGCCCGGTACAGCGCCACCCGCGCTTCCGGCGACCCCGGCATGTCGGTGTCGCGGATCCCCAGCAGCCGCAGCATCTCCTGCACGGCCTGGGCTCCGCTCAGCCCGCCGTCGGGGGCGTAGCCGCGCAGCGGGAGGAAGAACACCCGGTCCCCGAACCACCCCAGCTCCACCGCCCGGTGGGCCGTCGCCACGGCGAGCGCGCTCTTGCCGACCCCGGCCAGCCCGGCGACCACCGCCACCGCCGGGCCGCCGTCCGCGAGCAGCCCGGCCAGCTCCTTGACCGGCCCGTCCCGCCCTACGAGTACAGCGGGCCCTTCGGGGAGCCCGAGCAGCGCCCGGGGCGCGGGCCCGGTGGTGACGTAGTCCCCGGCGACCTGCGTGATGTGCGCGTGCCCGTCGGCGCGGGCCCACTGCTCGGCGGCGCTCACTCGGATGGCCCGTCCGGCTCACCGCCGCCGGTCTGCCGTACGCGGGACTCCCCGTCGGCGCGGGCCGCCTGGTCCACCGGGCCGCCGCCCCCGCCGCTCTGCGTGATCCGGCTGCTGCCGGAGGCGCGGGCGCGCTGGCGTACGGAGTTCCCGCCGCCGCCCTCACCGGCCCACCAGCCGCCGACCAGCGCGCACACGGCCGCCATGGCCCCGCCGAAGCCTGCGGCGGCGGACACCCGGTCGGAGTCCTTCTCGGGGAACCATCCGAAGGGGTCCCACAGCCCCAGCCGGAACCCCACCAGGAACACGATCCCCGTGCCCCCGACGACCACAACCCACCGCAGCGGACGCGACATTGGCCCCCCTCGACCGAACCTCCCGGGAGAGCCGAAGCTAGCAGCCACACCCCCGGAATTCGCACCAGACGACCTTTCCGGGCGCCCTCGGAACCACCCCCCACGCGTCGGAGACCGCCTCCACGAGCGTCAGCCCCCGCCCGAGCGGCCGCCCGGCCATCCGCGACAGCCCGGGCCCGCTGTCGTGCACCTCGATCCGTACGGTGCCGTCGAAGTAGAGCAGCCGCAGCAGATAGCCCCGGCCGCGCGGGACCCCGTACCGCAGGGCGTTGGTCGCGAGCTCGCTCACGCAGAGCAACATCTCCCCGTCCCGGTCGTCGGCACCCCAGGCGTGCAAGGTGTCACGTGTGAACTGGCGCGCAGCCGCGATGGTTTGGGGCGCGCGGAGGTAGAGGCGCTCACGCAGGAGAGCAGCCTGATTATGCAGATTCACGGGACGATCGTCGCGCGGAGTCACTAGCGTGTCACCGAGCGCCGACCCGTACTCCTTGATGAGTACGGGTCGGTACGAGGTAATTCGCAAGCACAGGTGGGGAGTCCGCTGCCATGCCACCGAAGAAGCGCACACGGCCCAACGCGACGACCATGAAGATGGTCGGCATGCAGGTGGCCACAGCCCGAAGCGCCAAGGACCTGACGCAGAAGCAGCTCGCGAAGCTGATCGGACAGGACACGGAGACCGTCGCATCGATCGAACAGGGCCGCCGAGCCCTGATGCCGAATGTCGCGGAGCTGATGGATCTACATCTCGGCCTGCCGGGCCTGCTGTCCGTCGCGGCCCACGAGATGCCCGGACGAGATGCGAGCCCTCCGTGGTCCGAGGAGTACATGGACCTTGAACAGCGTGCGATCACGCTCAATTGGTACGAGTCCATGGTCATCCCGGGCATCCTGCAGACCGAGAGTCAGATGCGGGCCCTCTTCCGCTGCCGCGTCCCGGCGTTCCCACCCGATGAGATCGAGACCCTGACCGTCCGGCGGCTTGCGCGGGTCCAGATCCTGCACCGCCAGTACCCGCCGAACCTCACCTTCGTCATCTCGGAAGCGGCGCTCCGCGACAGGATCGGCGGAGACGCGATCTACGGCGAGCAGCTGCGGCACCTGCTGGTCTGCATGGAAATCCCGCACGTCGCCGTTCAGGTCCTGCCACTCGGCCAGACGTACCATCCCGGCCTGTCCGGCTCGTTCACCATGCTGGAGACTCCCGAACACGAACACGTCGGCTACTTCGAAGGTCAACGCGGCAGCAAGCTCGTCACCGATCCCGACGACGTCAGCATCCTTGCCCAGCGATATGCAATGCTGCGAACTCAGGCCCTCAACCCCCAGGACACGAAGGGCCTGTTGAACTGCCTGCTAGGAGAGCTATGAGCAGCACACTGAAGTGGTTCAAGTCGAGTTACAGCAGCCCCGACGGCGACCAGTGCCTGGAAGTCGCCACCTGCCCCCACCAGGTCCACGTCCGGGACTCCAAGGTGCAGGACGGCCCCGTCATCGACCTCACCCCCGCCGCCTGGGCCGCCCTCACGGCGTGGACGGCCCGCTGAGCCCGTGCAACAGCAGCGCGGTGATCGTGTCCACGATCTCCGCGTCAGTGGCCCCCGGGCCGTCGCCCCGCGCGGTAACGGCCGCGTAGCCCAGCGTCGAGACCATCGCCCCCATCGCGGCCGCGACCAGCGTCGGGTCGCCGGGGAGGCGGTGGCCCTGTCCGGTGAGCCATTCCAGGTGCTCCCGCAGGACGCTCGTCTCCCGCGTCAGGCTCGTCCACGCCCGCCCTTCCCCCGGCGGGCCGGCGAGGTTCGTCTGCATCAGGGCCACGACCACCGGCAGGTGGTCCCGGATCACGCCCCACGTCACGGCCAGGTGCGCGCGTAGCTGTTCCGGGTCGGTCAGGTCGTGGTCGGCCGGGTGGTCGCCCGCGCCGATCTCCTCGTCGGCCTGCCCGTTCATGTCCTCCATCAGCGCCCGCAGCACGGCGTCCTTGTCCGCGAAGTGGGCGTAGAAGGACCCCGTCGCGCGGCCGGCCTCACGGGTGATGTCCGTGATCTTCGTGTCGAGGTAGCCGCGTTCGGCGAACAGTCGCCGCGCCGCGTCCTTGAGCGCCGCCTCGGTCTCCGCGGCCTTCTCCTTGCGTACGCCCATGGGTGGCGCTCCTCTCCGGGCTTGACGTGTGCCCTCCCGGTCATCATAGTGAACCCTCGTTCGATGAATTCAGATTCAGTGAATATTGATTCATGGAGTGGGGTGGGTCCGCATGAACGTCATCGTCATCGGCGCCGGGGTGGCCGGAGCGGCGACCGCGATAGCGCTGCGCAGGCTCGGGCTGGAGGTGACCGTCTACGAGGCGTACGCCGAACCGGCGGGCCAGGTCGGGTCGTTCCTCAGCCTGGCCTCCAACGGCCTGCGCGTCCTGCGCTCCCTCGGGGTCCTGGAGGAAGTGCAACGCGCCGGGATCGACGTGCCCCGCCAGCGCATGTGGTCGGGCTCGGGGAAGTTGCTCGGGGACGTCCCGCGGGGCCGGCCGGGCGGCGACGCCCTGCACAGCGTGACCCTGATGCGGGGCGCGCTGGTCGAGGTCCTGCGCGCGGAGGCGGTGGCGGCGGGGGCGGTCGTCGTGACCGGGGAGCGGCTGGTGGACGTGACCACCGTCGAGGAGGGCGGCGTACGGGCGGAGTTCGCGAGCGGTCGCACCGCGCGGGCGTCGCTGCTCGTCGGCGCGGACGGCATCTGGTCGGCGACCCGTACGCTGCTCGCCCCGCACGCGCCGACCCCCGAGTACGCGGGCCTGTACAGCATCTCGGGCGTCGCCGAGGGCATCGAGACCCCGCCCGGCGTCTTCAACCTGACCTTCGCCCGGGGCGGCGCCTTCCTCCACCTCGCCGCACCCGGCGACCGGGTCTGGTGGTCGGCCCAGGTCCCCGGCGCCACCGAGCCGGAGCCCGGCCTCACCGACGAGGAGCGGCTCCAGCACCTCGCCGGTCTCTACCGCCACGACCAGGTCCCGTCCGCGATCCTGGCCGCCACCACCGCACTGCACCGCCCCACCCCGATGCACCGGCTCGGCGCCGTCCCGGTCCGCCACGACGACCGGATCGTGCTGATCGGAGACGCCGCACACCCCGTCGGCGCAGGTCAGGGCGCGTCGATGGCCCTGGAGGACGCGCTCGTCCTGGCGCGGTCCCTGGCCGCGGAGCCCTCGGTGGCGGCCGCCCTCGCGGCGTACGAGGCCACCCGCTCCGCCCGCGTCGCCACGATGGTCAAGGCGTCCTCGGACAACCGCGACGCCAAGACGGCCGGTCCGCTCGCACGGCGGATGCGCGACCTCGTGATGCCGCTCGGGATCCGGCTCTTCTACGCGAGGGCGACGGCCTGGCTCTACACCCACGACTGCGGCGAACTGCCCGCTGCCCGTCCTGCGGCGGACGGGCAGCGGCGGTCCGGTGCGTCAGGAGGTCACTGGGTCAGCGGGTAGGAGTGCCTGCCCGTGGCCGCGTCGATCTCCGTATGCGCTTTCTGCAGCAGCTGGGACGCGAGATCCATGAGCGCACGCGCTCCCGCGATCTCCTCGCCGACCCGCAGCTGCTCCGGGTCGGACGGGTGACGCATGGCGTAGCCGCGCGCCTTCACTTCGGTGCCATCCGCGAGCCTGAGCAGGGTGGCCGCACTCGTGCGGTGACCCTCCTCGGAGAATTCCAGCTCGACATGCCACCCGACGAGCGTGGACATGGCTGATCACCTCCACAGTAGGCCTCTGCCTCCAGGGTCCTCCCGGCCCGCGCCTACGGCCAGTCGATCAGGCTCCAGAAGACGACGAAGTTCAGCACGACCAGCCCGGGCGCCCCCAGGGCCAGTGCGATGCGCCGCGCGGCGTTGCGCCCCCGCCAGGGCAGCGCCCAGCAGGCGACGAGCAGCGCCAGGACCAGGAGCAGTCCGACCATGAACACCGGCCACGCCAGCCCGAAGCTCGCGTCGAACCGGTCGGAGGCCTCGTCGGCGCAGGAGTCGCAGGCCATCGGCGAGATCCCGGCGAAGAACAGCGAGAGCGCGGCGGCGGGCAGCGTCAGCAGCGTGGAGACCAACGGGGCGATGAAGGCCCGGGAATCACGGGCGTCGCGGGCGTCACCGGCGGCGGCAGCGGCGGGGGCGGGGTTCTCGGTCACGCTCCGATCAAAGCCGACCGGCCCCCGCCCCGGCATGAGCCCCCGTACTCAACCCCTGCCGCCGCCACCCCCGCCCGCCATGAGTATCCGTGGCGGGCCCCGCCGCGACCGCCTGCCTACCCGGATCCTCCCCTGTGCGACCCGGGGCTGCTGCGGTCACCACCAGTGTGCCGCGCCACGCATCCCGTTGTGGAGTATTTTTCTAGAAACTTATTCTGGTTCAAGGGAGCACCAGATCCGGTCCGGAAGGACCTTCGCCGCCTCGTCGAGGTCGAGCTCGTACGTGCTGGCCAGCCATCTCCGCGCCGCCTCCGCGACCGGACCCATCACCAGCACCTCCACCAACGGCACGGACAGCGGCCGGATTTCGCCCTTCTCCATCCGCGTCCACATCCAGGCGCCGATGTCCGCGAGCATGACCTCCTTGGCCGCGCGGATCTCCTCGGCATGGATCGCGAGGTACCCGGAGTAGGCGGAGGCATGGATGAACAGGGCGGCGTCCCGCTGCTCCTGCGTGAAGCGAAGGTAGGCGCGCACCAGCGCCCGTACGCCCGTCCGCGCGGTCCGCGTCCGGGTCACCGCATCCGTCAGCTCCTCGAAGAGGCGGCCCATGCAGCGGGTGTACAGGGCGGCGGCGAGCCCGTCGAAGCTGCCGAAGTGGTGGTAGAGGCTGCCCAGGCTCACCCCGCTCGCCGCCGTCACGGCCTGCACGGTGAAGCCCTGCTGGCCCGACTCCGAGTACACGCGCAGGGCGGCGGTCAGGAGCTGGTCGACGGTGGCCTCGCCACGCTGTTGCTTCACCATGCCCGCCAGCGTAAGTCCCCTCCCCGGGACGTACGCCCGGGGATGTACGGCCGGCCCCGGCGTAGATCCACGGGCCGATGGCAGCCGCCCGCGCTCCTCCTAGCGTGAGAGGCGTCGGCCCGCAGCGGGCCGCACGCCCCTGACGGACCCGCAGAGAGGAACCCGATGCGACGCATGCTCCTGGCAGGTGCCGCCGTAGCCACGGCCCTGGCCGCCACCCTCACCACCACGGCCACCGCCCGGGCCGCCGAGACCCCGTCCCTCACCCTGCCCGCACCCTCCGGGCACCAGCCGGTCGGCCGGTCCGTCCTCCACCTGAAGGACGAGGCCCGGGCCGACCCGTGGGTGCCGTCGGAGAAGCGGGAGCTGATGGTCTCCCTCTGGTACCCGGCCGCCGCACCCTCCGCCACCCCTGCCCCCTACATGACGCCCAAGGAGTCCGCGCTGTACGGCGCGGCGATCCAACCGCCCGTGCCCGCCGACCTGTTCGCCAAGGTCGTCACCCACGCGACCGTGGACCCGCGCCCCGTGAAGGTGCGCGGCGGCCTGCCCCTCGTCGTCCTCTCCCCCGGCTACGGCATGCCGCGCGCCACCCTCACCGGCCTCGCCGAGGAGCTCGCGAGCCGCGGGTACGCGGTCGCCGGGATCGGCCACAACTACGAGGCCGACGGCATCGAGTTCCCCGACGGGCACGCCACCAGCTGCGTGACCTGCGCCGACAAGAACTTCCCGAAGGTCGGCGCGGTCCGCGCCGAGGACATCTCCTTCGTCCTCGACCGGCTCACCACCGCCGGGCAGCAGCCCGGTGTGGCCGTCGACCCCGCCCGGATCGCCGTCGTCGGGCACTCGGCCGGCGGTTTCAGCACCGTCCCGGCCATGGTGGGCGACCCGCGCGTGAAGGCCGCCGTCAACATGGACGGCAACTTCCACTTCCCCAACGACACCGCGCTGGACCGGCCCTTCCTGATGCTGGGCAAGCCGAGCCACGTCCCCGGCGGCCCCGACACCACCTGGGACAAGACCTGGAGCAAGGACCTGACCGGCTGGAAGCGCTGGCTCACCGTCGACGACACCGAGCACCTGTCCTTCACCGACATCGCGCCCCTGGCGAAGCAGGCCGGCCGCCCGATCCAGAAGCTGGACGGCGACCGCGCCTTCTCCGTCACCAGGACCTACGTCACCGCGTTCCTCGACCAGCACCTGCGCGGCAGGCACGCGCCCCTCCTGGACGGCCCGACGGCCTGCTTCCCCGAGGTCCGCTTCCACCAGCCGTAAGGCTGAGGGGCCTACCGCTGGCGCAGCCAGCCCGCGACCTCGGTCGCCCAGTACGTCAGGATCGTGTCCGCGCCGGCCCGCTTGATGCCGAGCAGCGTCTCCACAATGGCCCGGTCGCGCTCGATCCAGCCCTTCTCGGCGGCCGCCTCGATCATCGCGAACTCGCCGCTGATCTGGTACGCCGCCACGGGCACGTCCACGGCCTGCGCGACCCGGTACAGGATGTCCAGGTAGGGGCCGGCGGGCTTGACCATGACCATGTCGGCGCCCTCCTCCAGGTCCAGCGCCAGCTCCCGCAGCGACTCCCGGGCGTTCGCCGGGTCCTGCTGGTAGGTCTTGCGGTCACCCTGGAGGGAGGAGGCGACGGCCTCCCGGAACGGCCCGTAGAAGGCGGACGAGTACTTGGCCGTGTACGCCAGGATCGACACGTCCTCGTGCCCGGTCTCGTCCAGCGCGTCGCGGATCACCCCGACCTGGCCGTCCATCATCCCGCTGGGCCCCACCACGTGCACACCGGCATCGGCCTGGACCTGGGCCATCTCCGCGTACCGCTCCAGCGTCGCGTCGTTGTCGACACGGCCGTGCTCGTCGAGGACCCCGCAGTGCCCGTGGTCGGTGAACTCGTCGAGACACAGATCCGACATGATCACCAGGTCGTCCCCGACCTCGGACTTCACGTCGCGGATCGCCAGCTGCAGGATCCCGTCGGGCTCGGTGCCCGCCGTACCCAGCGCGTCCTTGTTCTCGTCCGCCGGGACCCCGAAGAGCATGATCCCCGCGACGCCCGCCTCGACGGCCTCCACGGCGGCCTTCCGCAGCGTGTCCCGGGTGTGCTGGACGACGCCCGGCATCGCCGAAATGGCGATCGGCTCGCTGATGCCCTCCCGGACGAACGCCGGAAGGATCAGGTCCGAGGGGTCCAGCCGCGTCTCCGCGACCATCCGCCGCATGGCCGGGGTGGTGCGCAGCCGACGGGGCCGCGAGCCGGGGAAGGATCCGTACGCGCTCATTCTCAGTCGCCTCTTCGAGCATCGACAGCAGTCGCAGCCAAGCGTAGTGCCGCGACCGGCACACGGAACGGGGGCCCGGGCGCTGACGCGCCCGGGCCCCCGTTCGGTTCATCCGTCGTCTCAGGTCGTACGCCGCCTGCGCGCGCCCGGACGGCGCTCGCTCGGCCGGGCCACCGTCTCGCCGGCCTCCTTGGCCGCCTCGCGCCGGGCCTCCCCGTACGCGGCGAGGGCCTCCGCCAGCTTGCTGACGCTCGGCTCCGGCGACAGCACGTCCACGCGCAGCCCGTGCTCCTCCGCCGTCTTGGCGGTGGCCGGCCCGATACAGGCGATGACGGTCACGTTGTGCGGCTTGCCCGCGATCCCGACCAGGTTCCGCACGGTGCTCGACGACGTGAACAGCACGGCGTCGAAACCGCCGCCCTTGATCGCCTCACGCGTGTCCGCCGGCGGCGGCGACGCCCGCACGGTCCGGTAGGCCGTGACGTCGTCGACCTCCCAGCCCAACTCGATCAGCCCGGCCACCAGCGTCTCGGTGGCGATGTCGGCGCGCGGCAGGAACACCCGGTCGATCGGGTCGAAGACCGGGTCGTACGGCGGCCAGTCCTCCAGGAGACCCGCGGCCGACTGCTCACCGCTCGGCACCAGGTCCGGCTTCACACCGAACTCGACCAGCGCGGCCGCGGTCTGCTCGCCCACCGCGGCGACCTTGATGCCCGCGAAGGCACGCGCGTCGAGCCCGTACTCCTCGAACTTCTCCCGCACCGCCTTCACCGCGTTGACGGACGTGAAGGCGATCCACTCGTAGCGGCCCGTCACCAGGCCCTTGACCGCCCGCTCCATCTGCTGCGGGGTGCGCGGCGGCTCCACGGCGATGGTCGGCACCTCGTGGGGCACCGCGCCGTACGAACGCAGCTGGTCGGAGAGCGAAGCGGCCTGCTCCTTGGTGCGCGGCACGAGGACCCGCCAGCCGAACAGCGGCTTCGACTCGAACCAGGCCAGCTCCTCACGGCGCGCGGAGGCACCCTGCTCACCGACCACGGCTATCACCGGACGGGAGCCCTCCGGGGAGGGGAGCACCTTGCCCTGCTTGAACACCTGGGCGATGGTGCCGAGCGTCGCGCACCAGGTCCGCTGCCGGGTCGTCGTCCCGCCCACCGTCACCGTCAGCGGCGTCTCGGGCTTGCGCCCGGCCGAGATCAGTTCGGCGGCCGCGCTCGCGACCGTCTCCAGCGTCGCCGACACGACCAGGCTGCCGTCGCTGGCGCCCACCTCGCTCCAGCAGCGCGCCGAGGCGTGCCGGGCGTCGACGAAGCGCACGTCCGCGCCGGACTCACCGCGCAGCGGGACACCCGCGTAGGCGGGCACGCCGACGGCGGTGGCCACACCGGGCACCACCTCGAAGGGGATCCCCGCGTTCGCGCAGGCCAGCATCTCGCCGGCCGCGTTCCCGTCGAGCCCCGGGTCGCCCGTGACCGCACGGACGACCCGCCTGCCGGAGCGCGCGGCCTCCATGACAAGATTGGCGGCGTCGCGGATCACCGGGACCCCGGCGGCGGCTGACAGTTCGTCAGCGACCGTCAGCTGCGGCGTGTCGACACCCGCGCGCGCATGGGTCCGTACGACGTCGAGCACTTCTGGCTCGGCGACCAGTACGTCCGCGGCGGCGAGCGCCTCCACGGCGCGCAGCGTCAGCAGACCCGGGTCGCCCGGGCCGGCACCGAGGAAGGTGACGAGCCCCTGCGCGGCGACGGCCGGAAAAGCGGAGGTGGTGGGGCTTGAGGGGTTCAAAGGGATCGCTCCCCCATCAGACCGGCCGCGCCCTTGGCCAGCATCTCGTCCGCGAGTTCGCGGCCGAGCGCCATGGCTTCGTCGTACGACTGGGGCACGGGACCGGTGGTGGACAGCTGCACCAGCGTGGATCCGTCGAGGGTTCCGACGACACCGCGCAGGCGCATTTCATTGACATTTCCGTCGGCCAGCAGGTCGGCGAGCGCGCCCACGGGCGCACTGCAACCGGCCTCCAGGGCCGCGAGCAGGGCACGCTCCGCGGTCACGGCGGCCCGGGTGAGCGGGTCGTCGAGCTGCGCGAGCGCGGCGATCAGGTCCGCGTCGGACGCGAGACACTCCACGGCCAGGGCTCCCTGGCCGGGCGCGGGCAGGACGCTGTCGACCGACAGCAGGTCGGTCGCCTCGTCCCCGCGGCCGATCCGGTTCAGCCCGGCGGCGGCCAGCACGACCGCGTCGAGCTCACCGGCCCGGACGTACCCGATCCGGGTGTCGACGTTCCCGCGGATCGCGACGGTCTCGATCGACTTCCCGAGGCTGCGGGCGTACGCGTTCAGCTGCGCCATCCGGCGCGGCGAACCGGTACCGATGCGGGCGCCGTCGGGCAGCTGCTCGAAGGTCAGCCCGTCCCGGGCGACGAGCGCGTCGCGCGGGTCCTCCCGCTTCGGCATGGCCGCGACGACCAGCTCGGCGGGCTGGGTGGTCGGCAGGTCCTTCAGCGAGTGCACCGCGAAGTCGACCTCGCCGCGCACCAGGGCGTCGCGCAGCGCGGTGACGAACACTCCGGTGCCGCCGATCTGCGCGAGGTTCTCGCGGGACACGTCACCGTAGGTCGTGATCTCCACGAGCTCCACGGGCCGGCCGGTGATCGCCCGTACCGCGTCGGCGACGTGCCCGGACTGGGACATGGCCAGCTTGCTGCGTCGCGTGCCGAGCCGGAGGGGCTGGTCGGGACGTGTGTTCATGATGCCCGTCCTGGGTCGTCGTCGTTCTTCGGATCGGCCGCGTCCGCCCGGCTGACGGATGCCACCGTCTGAGGGTCGAGGTCGAAGAGTTCACGCAGCGCCTCGGCGTACCCGGCGCCGCCGGGCTCGCTGGCGAGCTGCTTGACGCGCACGGTCGGCGCGTGGAGGAGCTTGTCGACGACGCGGCGCACGGTCTGGGTGACCTCCGCGCGCTGCCGCTCGTCGAGATCGGGTACCCGCCCGTCGAGCCGTGCCACCTCCATGGCCACGACCTCCGCGGCCATCGCCCGCAGGGCGACGACGGTGGGCGTGATGCGGGCGGCCCGCTGCGCGGCGCCGAAGGCGGCCACCTCGTCGGCGACGATCCCGCGCACGGCGTCCACATCGGCGGCCATCGGAGCGTCGGCGGAGGCTTCCGCCAGCGACTCGATGTCCACGAGCCGCACCCCGGGAATCCGGTGCACGGCGGCGTCGATGTCCCTCGGCATGGCCAGGTCCAGCAGCGCGAGCCGCACGGGCGCGGCCACGTCACTGCTGCGCACCGCCTTGCGCGGCTGCCGCTGCGCGGCGGCCTCGCCCTGGTCGGCCCAGGTCCCGTGCAGTTCGAGGGAGTTGGCGTCGACCCCGGTGAGCGCGGACCGCCCCTCGGCCGCCAGCCCGAGCGGACACGCGTCCACCTCGGGCGCCGCACTGATGGTCCGCACGGCCCCGGCATCCGCCAACCGCCGCCCAGCCTCAGCGGCGGCAACCAGACGCGCCACCACAGCGGCATCAGGAACAGCCGGCCGCTCACCCACGGCGGAGGCCTGAGCCACGGCGCCGGTCCCGCCACCGGCCGCGGCGGAGCCGCTGGCCGCACCCGGCCCGGAGGCCGACTGATTCAGCTGATCCAGCCCCGCCGGCGTTTGAGGCGCGGGGTCCGGGGCGGAGCCCCGGGACGGGGTCCGGGGCAGAGCCCCGGTTTCGGGAAGGGGCGGGGTGGGGTGAAGCCCCGCAGGGCCCACCACCGCGGCCAGCACGTCATCCCCGGTCAGGACCAACCCCGTGGCCCCGGTACAGGACACGACCACGTCAACACGTGTCAGCTCATCGACGACGGCCGCCATGGGCACGGCCCGCGCAGCAACACCGGTGCCCGAGGCAACCAGAATCTCCGCAAGGCGCTCCGCCCGCTCGGCGGTCCGGTTCGCCACCACGATCTCGGCGACGCCAACCCGCGCCAGCGTCGCCGCGGCCAGCGAGGACATCGACCCGGCACCGATCACCAGCGCCCGCTTCCCCGCGGCCCACTCCGCCACCGGCGTCCGCACGGCCAGCTGCTCGAGCCCGAACGTCACGAGCGACTGCCCGGCCCGGTCGATCCCGGTCTCCGAGTGCGCCCGCTTGCCGACCCGCAGCGCCTGCTGGAAGAGGTCGTTGATCAGCCGGCCCGCGGTGTGGAGCTCCTGCCCCAGCGCCAGCGCGTCCTTGATCTGGCCGAGGATCTGCCCCTCGCCGACGACCATCGAGTCCAGCCCGCACGCCACCGAGAACAGGTGGTGGACGGCCCGGTCCTCGTAGTGCACGTACAGGTACGGGGTGAGCTCCTCCAGCGCGACACCGCTGTGCTGCGCCAGCAGGGTGGACAGCTCGGCCACACCGGCGTGGAACTTGTCCACGTCCGCGTACAGCTCGATCCGGTTGCACGTGGCGAGCACCGTCGCCTCCGCCGCCGGCTCCGCGGCCAGCGTGTCGTGCAGCAGCTTCACCTTGGCGTCGGCGGACAGGGAGGCCCGCTCCAGCACGCTCACGGGCGCGCTGCGGTGGCTCAGGCCTACGACGAGCAGACTCATGCCGGCATCACCGCCGGCACGTCACCCTCGGGACCACCCTTGCGCGCGGCCGCGGCGGCCCGCCCGGCCGGCGGCTCGACGGCGGCGGCCGGAGCGGCCCCCGTCCCCGTACCGGCGGCGGGCTCCACAGAAGCGACGGCGGACGCGGCCGCGGACGAACCGGACGAGGACGAGGCGGCGGCAGCCGCCTCCTCCCCCGCCTTGCGCTGCTCGTGGAACGCCAGGATCTGGAGCTCGATCGACAGGTCGACCTTGCGCACGTCCACGCCGTCCGGCACCGACAGCACGGTCGGCGCGAAGTTCAGGATCGAGGTCACGCCGGCGGCGATGAGCCGCTCGCTGACCTGCTGCGCGGCGCCGGCCGGGGTCGCGATGACCCCGATCGAGACGCCGTTCTCCTCGATGATCTTTTCGAGGTCGTCGGTGTGCTGCACCGGCATGCCCGCGACCGGCTTGCCGGCCATCGCCGGGTCGGCGTCGATCAGCGCGGCCACGCGGAAGCCGCGCGAGGCGAATCCGCCGTAGTTGGCGAGGGCGGCGCCGAGGTTACCGATGCCGACGATGACGACCGGCCAGTCCTGGGTCAGCCCGAGCTCGCGGGAGATCTGGTAGACGAGGTACTCGACGTCGTAGCCGACGCCGCGCGTCCCGTAGGAGCCGAGGTAGGAGAAGTCCTTGCGCAGCTTCGCCGAGTTGACCCCGGCGGCGGTCGCGAGCTCCTCGGAGGACACGGTGGGAACCGATCGCTCGGAGAGCGCGGTGAGGGCGCGCAGGTACAGCGGAAGCCGGGCGACAGTGGCCTCGGGAATACCTCGGCTGCGGGTCGCCGGTCGGTGAGTTCGGCCAGTTGCCACGATGCTCCTGCGGGATGAGCGGGGCTGCAGGCGGCCACTTGTCCCAGGACCGCCCCGTCGAATGCAGGCTATGTCTTTGTGAACGCGTGCACAAAGATTGTGTCCGCTTTGTCCGAGCAAAGTGACCGGGGTCACGCGGGCCGGGCATGCGGGGCCCGGAGCGGGAACGGGCCGAACCCGTTCAAATCCCAAAGGGGGCAAACCCGTACACACTCCTCATCGATACGCCCCCGAGTCCCCATAAATCGCCCACGATGGTAACGGTCGAAAGGGTCAGGCTCCCAATGCCCGGCGCAACCTGTCAGGGTTCACCCTCCAGAAGGTGTGCTGCTCGCCGTCGACCAGCACCACGGGGATCTGCTCCCAGTGCAGCCGGTAGAGCTCTTCGTCCTGCGAGATGTCCTTCTTCTCCCACTGCGCACCGGTCTCGGCGCAGATCTTCTCGATCACTTCCTGGGCGTCGTCGCAGAGATGGCACCCCGGCTTCCCGATGAGCGTGACCATCCGCTCCTCGGGTCGCTTCTTTTCCTTACGGCGCAGCAAAGGGCTCATGCCCTCATTGTCCCGCGCCGCCCGGGCGTGCCCGAAGAGTTAACCGCTCCGTTTCCCGGCGGTTCGGGAACTCCCGAACACAATGGCTATGCTCGCGTCATGGCCGCTCTGGGATGGCTCACCCCCCGTAGGCGCTCCGCGACGGCGCGGAGCGTGCTGGCAGGCGAGGCCTCGGCCGAGGCCGCCCGCAAGACCGCTCTGGCCGCGACGGACTCCGTCGATCCGGATTCCACCGACGCCGCGCAGCCCCCCGGCGCACCGGCGATCCCCGCCGACGCCGCACCCCTCGCCCCGACCTCGGACACCGAGGACCACGTCGAGACCCGCGACGAGCAGGACGACGAGGGCCGCGAGGAGTACGAGGAGTACGAGGACGGGGAGCCGGAGTTCCCGGTCCCCGGCGACGACCTCGCCGCCGCCTTCTTCGACCTCGACAACACCGTCATGCAGGGCGCCGCGATCTTCCACTTCGGCCGCGGCCTCTACAAGCGCGAGTTCTTCCGCCGTCGCGAACTGGCCCGCTTCGCCTGGCAGCAGGCCTGGTTCCGGCTCGCCGGCGTCGAGGACCCCGAGCACATGCAGGACGCCCGCGACAGCGCGCTGTCCATCGTCAAGGGCCACAAGGTCTCCGAACTCATGGCGATCGGCGAGGAGATCTACGACGAGTACATGGCGGAGCGGATCTGGCCGGGCACCCGCGCCCTGGCCCAGGCCCACCTCGACGCCGGCCAGAAGGTGTGGCTGGTCACCGCCGCGCCCGTCGAGACGGCCACGATCATCGCCCGCCGCCTCGGCCTGACCGGCGCCCTGGGCACCGTCGCCGAGTCCGTCGACGGCATCTACACCGGCCGCCTGGTCGGCGAGCCGCTGCACGGCCCCGCCAAGGCGGAGGCGGTGCGCGCCCTGGCCGCCGCGGAGGACCTGGACCTCGCGCGCTGCGCGGCGTACAGCGATTCGCACAACGACATCCCGATGCTGTCGCTGGTCGGGCATCCGTACGCGATCAATCCCGATACAAAACTGCGCAAGCATGCCCGCGCCCACGACTGGCGGCTGCGCGACTATCGGACCGGCCGCAAGGCCGTGAAGGTCGGCGTCCCGGCGGCCGCCGGGGTCGGCGCGATCGCGGGCGGCGCGGCCGCCGCCATCGCCCTGCACCGCCGCCGCAAGTAGCGCCACCGGGCCAGGGCCCTAGGCAGGGCCGCCCGGCGCTCAACCACCCACCTCTACCCGCGCCGTCGGCGCGGCACTCCGGCATGCCCGACTCGGTCGTGAGCCACCGTGGAAGCTGGCATTCCGCGCATCCAAGCGATCAGGAATCGATCACCAACTGGGTCTGAATATGCCCTGGACACGCAACAGAAGTGTCGGAACCGGTGATTTCAGCAACTGGGTGTAGCGCTGCCTGTACGAAGCGTTATTCTCCTCAAACGCATGCCACCGCCCATCTGTCGCCACGACGGGTGAACGGTCCCGCACTGCACGTGATGGAAGCTCTGCCTCTGGGAGTCCCGTGTACCCACCTGTCGGGGTTGACGCCTCGGGCCTGGCTACGCTGCGCGCAACGGTCCTCGACCACCTGCGCGGCTTCGTCCCCACCGCGTACGCCGTCCCCGCCTTCGCCGCCGCAGTACCTGCCGGCCTCGGCCCGGCCGGCCCTTGCTACGCCCTGACCGACGGCGGAGCGACGGTGGGCAGACGCGGCCGCGCGGGCGGAAGCTCGGCCGGCACCGCCGGCACGAGCGCGCCCACCGCCCGCCGCCCCACCGCGGACAGCGACCAGGCCCGCATGATGGACCTGGTCGAACGCGCCCAGGCGGGGGAGGCCGATGCCTTCGGCCGCCTCTACGACCAGTACAGCGACACGGTGTACCGCTACATCTACTACCGCGTCGGCGGCAAGGCGACCGCGGAGGATCTCACCAGTGAGACCTTCCTGCGCGCGCTGCGCCGCATCTCCACCTTCACCTGGCAGGGCCGGGACTTCGGCGCCTGGCTGGTGACCATCGCCCGGAACCTGGTCGCGGACCACTTCAAGTCCAGCCGCTTCCGGCTGGAGGTCACCACCGGCGAGATGCTCGACGCCAACGAGGTGGAGCGCAGCCCCGAGGACTCCGTCCTGGAGTCCCTCTCCAACGCGGCCCTGCTCGAAGCCGTACGGAAACTCAACCCGCAGCAGCAGGAGTGCGTCACCTTGCGCTTCCTCCAGGGCCTCTCCGTCGCGGAGACGGCCCGGGTGATGGGGAAGAACGAGGGCGCCATCAAGACGCTCCAGTACCGGGCGGTCCGCACCCTGGCCCGCCTCCTCCCGGACGACGCCCGCTGAGGCGGGCCGCCCCAGGCGTTCCGCACTCCGCACCCCTGCACGCCACCCCCCGCGCCCTCCCGAATCAATACAACCTCACATACACCCGGTGACCCCTCGATGACGCTGTGGTCCGATCATCCTTCGTCCGTAACCCAAGTGCCGCGACGCTCGTTGTGCGGAATGCAGGCTCCCTGTGGACACGCCCTGCCCGAAGCCGCTCACTCGAAAGTGTGGATGTGCTCAAGGCAGGCAACCTTCCGGACACCTTGGGGAGTCGATCGTCATGACGAGAGGAGGTGCCGCCAGTGATCGCGAACGTGACCCCGCACCGGCGGGCGAACGCCTTCGCCCAGGCCCTGGAGGATCGGACCCCGTCCGGTCTTTCGGAACCGGACCCGGCGGCCGAGCAGTCCGAGGCACCTGCCGAACCTGCCGACCACGACCGGTTGTTGGCCCTGGCGAACGTGCTCGGCGAAAGAATGCCGCGCCCGGTGCTGGACCCCGAGGTCAAAGTGGTGCAACGAGCGCAGCTCGTCGCCGCCATGGAGGCCATGGTGATGGAGGAGAGGGCCGGGGGCGGTGCCGCAGCCGACCCTCTGGTGCCCGAACAGCGGACCGGCCGCGGCGCCCACCGGGCGACCTCGCTCCGGAAATTGCGGCCCCGCTCCCGCTGGTCCAAGGGCATCGCAGCGGGCGGCCTCACCGTGGGTGTGGCCGCAGGGGCCTTCAGCGGAGTGGCCGCTGCCAGCACGGACGCCCTGCCGGGTGACTCCCTCTACCCGGTCAAACGGGGCATGGAGGACCTCAAGCTGGGCATGGCCGACGAGGACTCGGACCGGGGCGAGCTCTACCTCGACCAGGCCTCGAACCGGCTGTCCGAGGCGCGCAGGCTGATGGAGCGCGGCCGGACGGGCGTACTGGACCACGAGTCCCTGGGCGAGATCCGCCGCGCACTGGCGGGTATGAAGCACGACGCGTCGGAGGGCCACCGGCTGCTCCAGGCGGCGTACGAACGGGACGGCTCGCTCGGCCCGATCCAGGCGCTGTCCTCGTTCTCCCGCTCGCACCGCGACGCGTGGGGACGGCTCCGGTCGAACCTGCCGCCGCAGCTCACGGACGTCGGGGACGAGGTGAGCTCGGTCTTCCAGGCCATAGACGATGACGTGGCGCCGCTCCAGGGCCTGCTGCCCAAGCCCCCCGAGCAGCACCGCGGCACGAGCACCCCGGCCAAGCCGAGCACCCCCGCCACGGGGAAGCAGCAGCCCGCCCCGGCATCGGGGGCCCCCGCACCGTCCGCACCGGCGGCCACCACCCCGAGCCCCTCCGGCAGCCACCCGGCCTCCGGAACGGGCGGCCTCCTGGGCGGTACGGGCGACCTCCTCCATCCCCCGGCACAGGGCCAGTCGGCCCCGAACCCCTCGGCCCCGACCCCGGACCACCCCGGCCCGGACATCACCCTCCCGCCGCTCCTCCCCGGCCTCCTCCCGGGCCTGGGCATCGCGGCGGAGGACGCCGAGTAGGCACCCTTTTGGCGGGGCTGGCTCCCCAGCCCCGCCAAAATCCAGCCCCGCCGGCGTTTGAGGCGCGGGGTTCGGGGCGGAGCCCCGGGAAACGGACCGTCAGAAGAACACGGACCTCCGCTGCACCAGCAGCTTGTACAGCGTGTGCTGGATCTGCTCCCGAACCTGATCCGTCAGGTTGAACATCAGCATCGGATCCTCCGCCGCCTCCGCCGCATACCCCGCGGTAGCGATCGGCTCCCCGAACTGGATCGTCCACTTCGTCGGCAACGGCACCGCCCCGAGCGGCCCCAGCCACGGAAACGTCGGCGTGACCGGGAAGTACGGCACCCCCAGCAGCCGCGCGAGCGTCTTCGCGTTGCCGACCATCGGGTAGATCTCCTCGGCCCCCACGATCGAGCACGGCACGATCGGCGTCCCCGCCCGCAGCGCCGTCGACACGAAGCCGCCCCGCCCGAACCGCTGGAGCTTGTACCGGTCCCCGAACGGCTTCCCTATCCCCTTGAAGCCCTCCGGCATCACCCCGACGAGTTCCCCGGCCTCCAGCAGCCGCTGCGCGTCCTCCGCGCAGGCCAGCGTGTGACCGGCCTTCCGCGCGATCTCGTTGACCACCGGCAGCTGGAACACCAGGTCCGCCGCCAGCAGCCGCAGGTGCCGCTCCGCCGGGTGGTGGTCGTGCACGGCCACCTGGAGCATCAGCCCGTCCAGCGGGAGCGTCCCGGAGTGGTTCGCCACGATCAGCGCACCACCCTCCTTCGGGATGTTCTCGATGCCCTTGACCTCGACCCGGAAGTACTTGTCGTGCAGCGGCCGCAGCAAGGACATCAGGACCTGGTCCGTCAGCTCCTTGTCGTAGCCGAATTCGTCGACCTCGTAGTCCCCGGTGATCCGCCGCCGCAGGAACGCCAGCCCGCCGGCGATCCGCCGGTCCCAGCTCCCGCCCTCCGGCCCGGCCCCGGGCAGGGGCACGGGCACCTCCGCGTCCGGCTCGCGCACCGGCTCCGACGCCGCCGGCACCACGCGCACCTTCCGCGCGGCGGCGCCTCTTCGGCGCGGCCGGTCCTCGTCGAACGGAATGACCTTGGCGTCCGCCACTATCGCTCCACTCCCTCGTCCACCTTCAGCATCCCCGCCACCCTGTCCACGGCCCGTCCCACCCGTTCGGGCGGCAGCAGCCCGCCGCCCCGGCTCCGCGCGAAGTCCGCGAACGTCTCGGCGGTCGTGTACATCGGCTCGAAGCCCAGGGTGTCCCGCATCTGGGAGGTCTCCACGACCCGCCCGTGGGTCAGCAGCCGGATCTGCTCCGGCGAGAAGTCCGTCGCCCCGACCGCCCGCAGCGCCTGCCCCACCCACGTCACGGCGGGCAGCAGCAGCGGCACCGTCGGCCGCCCCAGCCGCCGCGAGCACTGCGACAGCAGCAGCACCCCGTCACCGGCGATGTTGAAGGTCCCGCTGTTGAGCTTCCCCCGCTGCGGCTCCCCGGCCGCCAGCCGCAGCACGTCCACCACGTCGTCCTCGTGGACGAACTGCAGCCTCGGGTCGTAGCCGAGCACCGTCGGCATCACCGGCATCGAGAAGTAGTCGGCGAGCGCCGAGTCCGCGAAGGGCCCCAGGATGTTCGCGAAGCGCAGCACGCACACCGCGACGTCGGGCCGCCTGCGCGCGAAGCCGCGTACATAGCCCTCGACCTCGGCGGCGTCCTTCGCGAAGCCGCCCGCCGGCAGCGATTTGGGCTGGGTGGTCTCGGTGAAGACGGCGGGATCCCGCGCCGTGCCCCCGTACACGCTGGTACTGGACTTCACCACGAGACGTCGTACCGTCGGCGACTTCTGGCAGGCCCCGAGGAGCTGCATCGTCCCGATGACGTTCGTTTCCTTGACGGTGCTGCGCGCGCCGGGAGCCCCGGCGCTGCCTCCGGTGACCGCCAGATGGACCACCGTGTCCACGGCGTGCTCCGCGAGCACCCGCGCGATCGCCGACTGCCTGATGTCCGTACGCACGAACTCGGCCGAGCCGAGCTGGTGCGGCGGGCTCACCGCGTCGACCGCGATGACCCTCTCCACCTCCGGGTCGCGCTGGATGCGGCGCACGAAGCGGCCACCCAGCTGTCTGGCTGCCCCGGTGACGAGCACGACCTTCCCCACGAGCTCAGCGCCTCCCTCGAAGAAGTACCCCGGCTGCACCGCAGCCCCTCCACCAGGATGGTGGAGGGGCTGCGGAGAACACGTACAGCTGCCGTTTACTTCTTGTTACGGCGCTGGACGCGGGTGCGCTTGAGCAGCTTGCGGTGCTTCTTCTTAGCCATCCGCTTGCGCCGCTTCTTGATAACAGAGCCCACGACTACCCTCGCTCACTTCTCTTCACTCGGTGCGGGGCGTCTGGGCCCACACGACCTACGTCGGCCTAGCCTACCCGCCCAAAGTCTGAGCTTGTAATCCGAGCCCTCCGCAGGTCTTCCTGAGCCTCAGTCTCAGGCCGACTCCACCCCCACGAAGGACTCCCGGAGGTACTCGTGAACCGCGTTCTCGGGGACCCGGAAGGACCGGCCCACCCGGATTGCGGGCAGATGACCGTTGTGCACCAGGCGGTACACGGTCATCTTCGACACTCGCATCACCGAGGCGACCTCCGCCACGGTCAGGAACTGAACCTCACTGAGAGGCCTCTCGCCAGCAGCCATGACACACCTTTGACCTTCCGCGCATGACGGGCACCGGCTTCCCCTCCGGTTACTCCTCGTCGTCGCACGCTCACTCCCCAGAGTAGGGGCGTGTGATACGAGTGGGGAAGAGGAGCTACGGCCACTCCTGACGCACCGGCAGGCGCGCACGGTGCAACACGAAGCGCATGAGCGGTCCGTAGTAGTCCGAACGCACCGCGTCATCAAGCGGAACGACCACCGCCACCCGCCCCTCGGCCTCCCCGACGAACAACGCGGGATCGTCCGTATCGGCCAGCCCGATCGCCTCCACACCGAGCTGACCTGCGCCGCAGACCCAGCCGTGGTCCCCCACCACCAGTTCCGGCAACGGCCCGCCGGCCTCCGCCAGCGCCCCGAGCGCGATCCGAACCGGCAGCGGCGAATGGGTGTGTGCGCCGGTCGCACTCCCCGGCTCCCGCGCGCCGGGTTCCCGCACCAGTGCGACTCCCCCTACGTAATCGATGCGGTGCGGACGTACGCCGAACCGGGTCGCCATGTCGACACCGACCCCCCGCGCCGGAGTGAGGACAACACATCCCGCCGCCGACAGCGCCCGGGCCAAAGAGACGTAGAAGCCCAGGAGCCGATGCGGGTGGCCCGTCCCGAACAGCACCGGCGACCGCGCTCCGGCCACCGCCCGCAACCGCTCCGCGAAGGCCTCCAGGGCCGCCAGCGTCCGCTCCGGATCGATCACGTCGGGCCCACTGACGTGCGCCGGATCCGCCGAGACCCCGCACTTGCGCGCCATCAGCCCCAGCAGATCACCCTCACCCCACCCGCCGTCCGGGTCGAGCCCCAGCAGCACCCGCGGATCCCGCGCCGCGAACAGACGGTAACTGCGCAGGCTCTCCTCCCGCGTCGTGGCGACGGGCCCGGCCAACCGGGCGGCCAGCAGATGCGCACGCAGCGCGCCGGTGCTCAACACCCTCCGATGCTGCCGCACCACACCTGGCGGGTCATCAATTCCACGGAACCGCCCCACAGTTGGCGTAACGATGCATCGCCCCGATACCTGCGGGGCACGCCGGCTACAGCAGCATCCCGCGCAGCGGGAACACCGCCCGCCGCGTCGCCAGCACCGCCTGGTCCGTCCGGTCCGCCGGGTCGTAGCCCGCCTCCCAGTGCCGCCACTCCACCGTGCGCCCGTCCGTCATCCGGGCCGGCCCGAGCTGCCGCGTCCGCGCGTACACCTCGTCCCGCCAGGCCTGCGGCACCTCGGCCGCCGGATCCACCGGCCGGTGCGCGGCGATCCCCACCAGGTGCGTCCACGACCGCGGTACGACGTCCACCACCGCGTACCCGCCACCGCCCAGCGCCAGCCACCGCCCGTCCGCGTACGTGTGCGCCAGCTCGTGACACGCCTCCTGGACGGCCCGCTGCGCGTCCAACGACACCGCCAGATGGGCGAGCGGGTCCTCGAAGTGCGTGTCGGCCCCGTGCTGGGTCACCAGCACCTGCGGCCGGAAGTCCGCCAGCAGCTCCGGCACCACCCCGTGGAAGGCCCGCAGCCAGGCCTCGTCCCCGGTCCCGGCCGGCAGCGCCAGGTTGACGGCGCTGCCCTCCGCCCCGGCGCCCCCGGTCTCCTCCGGCCACCCCGTCTGCGGGAACAGCGTCCGAGGGTGCTCGTGCACCGACACCGTCAGCACCCGGGGGTCGTCCCAGAACGCCGCCTGCACCCCGTCGCCGTGGTGGACGTCCACGTCCACGTACGCGACCCGCTCCGCGCCCAGCTCCAGCAGCCGCGCGACCGCCAGCGCCGCGTCGTTGTACACGCAGAAACCGGCCGCGCCACCCGGCATCGCGTGGTGCAGCCCGCCCGCGAAGTTCACCGCGTGCCCGGCCTCCCCGCGCCAGATCGCCTCCGCCGCCGCCACCGACTGCCCGGCGATCAGCGCCGACGCCTCGTGCATCCCGTGGAACGCCGGATCGTCCACCGTCCCGAGCCCGTACGAACCGTCCGCGACCCCCGGGTCCGCCGACACCTCGCGCACCGCGTCGACGTAGTCCTCCCGGTGCACCAGCCTCAGCGTGGAGTCCCCGGCCGCCGGGGCCGCCCGTACCTCCATCGCCCGGTCCAGCCCGAAGGCCCGTACCAGGCCCATGGTCAGCGCAAGACGCACCGGATCCATCGGATGGCTCGGTCCGAAGTCATACCTCGTTACCGCCTCGTCCCACATCAACAACCCGCGGCCGCTCATGCCCGACACCGTATCGGGCGCCGTCCGCGCCGAACGAGCGGGTATTGACCAGCGTCACCAGCACCAGAACCATCGGCACGAGCATCGCGCCCCGATAGCTCCACGCGTCCCCGACCGCGCCCACCAACGGCGAACCGACCAGGAACCCCACGTAGTTGAAGATGTTCAACCGCGCGACCGCCGTGTCCGAAGCCCCCGGGAACAACCGCCCGGCGGCGGCGAAGGTCTGCGGCACGATCACGCACAGCCCGATCCCCAGCAACGTGAACCCGAGCATCCCCGTCCACGCCCCCGGCGCGGCGGCCACCACCGCGAAACCGCCGGCCGCCACCACCGTCCCGCCCCGCACCACGGCCACCGCCCCGAACCGGCGCACCCCCAGGTCCCCGACGGCCCGCCCGATCAGCGTCGTCACCATGTACACGTTGTAGGGGACCGTCGCCAGCTGCTCGGAACTCCCCAGCACGTCCTGGAGGTACTTGGCACTCCAGTTCGCCACCGTCGAGTCCCCGATGTACGCGCACGCCATCACCAGGCACAACGGCAGCAGCAGCTTCCCACCACCGACCCCCAGCCCCTTCTCGACCCCTTCGACGCCCCCACCGACGGCGTCCACATAGAACCGGCTCCCGACCACCACCAGCGGCAGCAGCACCACCACCGCCGGCAGGTACCCGGTGAACAGCGCCAGATGCCAGTGCGCCCCCGCCCAGGCCGCCGAAGCCCCCAGGATCCCGCCCAGGCTGTACGAGGCGTGGAAGCCCAGCATGATGCTGCGCCCGTACGCCCGCTGGAGGCTGACCCCGAGCATGTTCATCGAGGCGTCCAGCGCCCCGACCGACAGCCCGAACACCCCCAGGGCCACCGCCACGTGCCACAAGGCGGTCCCGGCCCCCACCCCGAGGAGCGCGAGCAGCACCACGGGCTGCGCCCACCGCAGCACCACGCTGGGCGCGACCCGCTTCACCAGGTGCTCGGTGGCGACGCTGGACACCCCGGCGAGGATCGGCACGGCGGCCAGGAACGCGGGCAGCAGCCCGTCGGATATCCCGTACTGGGCCTGGATGGCGGGGATCCGCGTCACGAGCAGGGCGAAGGCCACGCCCTGCGCGAAGAAGCTGAACCCCAGAGCGCCACGCCCGCGCCGAAGCCGCACATCAACCGTCATGGCGGCACAGCGTAGGCCCCGGGGCTACCCGTGGGTAGAGCGATCACACACCCAATCCGAGCAGCCCGTACAGCTCCTTCATCTCCCCGAAGTGGGCGGTGGCCCCGGCCAGGTCGGAGGCGGGGGTCATGGCCGTGTACGCGAGCACGTCCATCCCGGCGGCCCGCGCGGCCTCGACCCCGAGCCGGCTGTCCTCGACGACGACGCACCGCGCGGGGGCGACGCCCATCATGTCGGCGGCGTGCAGGAACAGGTCCGGCGCCGGCTTCCCGCGGCCGACGTCCTCGGAGCTGAAGATCCACTCCTCTTCGAACCACTCGTCGATCCCGGCGCTGCGGTGCCCGGCCCGGATCTTCTCGTGGCTCCCGGAAGAGGCCAGGCAGTACGGAACCCCCTGCGCGGACAGCTCCGCCAGCACGTCGGTCACCCCGGGTACGGGCTTGAGGTCCCGCCCGAAGGCGGCGACGGTCCTCTCGTACAGGGTGTGGTCGAACTCCTCGGGCAGCCGCTGCCCGCTCCGCTCGAAGACGAGGTCGTGCACCCGGTGCACGGCGGCACCCATGTAGTCGCGGAGCGACTCCTCATAGGTGGTCGGGTGTCCCAGCTCGGTCAGGTACCCGGCGAGGATGGTGTTCGAGAGCGGCTCGCTGTCCACGAGGACGCCGTCGTTGTCGAAGATGACCAGCTCATAGCCCATCCGTCCACCCTACGATCCGTCAGCACAGGTTCACGGCAGCCCCGTGCGGGTAAACGGACGAACCCTGCCCGGGCCCGGCCGGCGGCCGGACGGGCCCAGAACGCAGAAAAGCCCCGCACCATAAGGTGCGGGGCTTTCCCACAATGATTGTTCGGCGGCGTCCTACTCTCCCACAGGGTCCCCCCTGCAGTACCATCGGCGCTGAAAGGCTTAGCTTCCGGGTTCGGAATGTAAACCGGGCGTTTCCCTAACGCTATGACCACCGAAACACTATGAAGTTAACCAACCGGGCATGGACACGGTTCGTTACTTCAGAACTAACACAGTGGACGCGAGCAACTGAGGACAAGCCCTCGGCCTATTAGTACCAGTCAGCTCCACCCGTTACCGGGCTTCCACATCTGGCCTATCAACCCAGTCGTCTACTGGGAGCCTTACCCTCTCAAGGAGGTGGGAATACTCATCTTGAAGCAGGCTTCCCGCTTAGATGCTTTCAGCGGTTATCCCTCCCGAACGTAGCCAACCAGCCATGCCCTTGGCAGGACAACTGGCACACCAGAGGTTCGTCCGTCCCGGTCCTCTCGTACTAGGGACAGCCCTTCTCAATATTCCTACGCGCACAGCGGATAGGGACCGAACTGTCTCACGACGTTCTAAACCCAGCTCGCGTACCGCTTTAATGGGCGAACAGCCCAACCCTTGGGACCGACTCCAGCCCCAGGATGCGACGAGCCGACATCGAGGTGCCAAACCATCCCGTCGATATGGACTCTTGGGGAAGATCAGCCTGTTATCCCCGGGGTACCTTTTATCCGTTGAGCGACGGCGCTTCCACAAGCCACCGCCGGATCACTAGTCCCGACTTTCGTCCCTGCTCGACCCGTCGGTCTCACAGTCAAGCTCCCTTGTGCACTTACACTCAACAC
>NZ_JAPEMV010000009.1 GCF_026342355.1 Streptomyces sp. NBC_00249
TGAGGGCGCCGGAGTCCTGGTCCTCAAGCCCCTGGAGCGGGCCCTCGCCGACGGCGACCGCGTCTACGGCGTCATCCGCGCCAGCGCCGTCAACAACGACGGCACCACCGCCGGCCTGACCGTGCCCAGCCCGGCCGCGCAGGAGCAGGTGCTGCGCCTGGCCCACGAGCGGGCCGCGCTCGGCCCCGCCGAGCGGGTCCAGTACGTGGAGCTCCACGGCACCGGCACGCCCGTCGGCGACCCCATCGAGGCCGCCGCCCTGGGCGCCGCGCTCGGCGCGGACCGGGCCGGGGAGGAGCCGCTGCGCGTGGGCTCCGTCAAGACGAACATCGGGCACCTGGAGGGCGCCGCGGGCATCGCGGGCCTGATCAAGACCCTGCTGGCGATCTCCCACCGCGAGCTGCCGGCGAGCCTCAACTTCGAGACCCCGAACCCGGCCATCCCGCTCGCCGAACTGGGTCTGGCTGTGCAGAGCGAGCACTCGGCGTGGCCGCACCCCGAGCGGCCGCTCGTCGCGGGCGTCAGCTCCTTCGGCATGGGCGGCACCAACGCCCACGTCGTGGTCTCCGAGGCCCCGGCGGCCGCGCCCGTCACGCCTTCGGAGGAGCCCGCCGTCCTGCCCTGGGCGCTGTCGGCCCGCTCCGACGAGGCGCTGCGCGCGCAGGCCGCCCGGCTGGCGGAGTTCGCCGCGGCGGAGGGCGCCCCGGGCCTGGCCGACACCGGCCTCGCGCTGGCGACCACCCGTACCGCCTTCGAGCGGCGCGCCGTCGTGATCGGCTCGGGCCGCGAGGCGCTGGTCGAGGGGCTGCGGGCGCTGGCCGAGGGCCGGCCGGGCGCCGGTGTGGTGCGCGGCGAGCCCGCCACCGGCACCACCGCGTTCCTGTTCACCGGCCAGGGCGCCCAGCGCCAGGGCATGGGCCAGGAGCTGTACGCCGCCTTCCCGGTGTTCGCGGAGGCCTTCGACGCCGTCGCCGCCGAGCTGGACCCGCTGCTGGAGCGCCCGCTGTGGGAGGTCATCGCCTCGGGCGAGGGCCTGGACGACACGGGCAACACGCAGCCCGCCCTGTTCGCCGTCGAGGTCGCCCTCTACCGGCTGGTCGAGTCCTGGGGGATCACCCCGGACCACGTGGCCGGGCACTCCATCGGTGAGCTGGCCGCCGCCCACGTCGCCGGGATCCTCGGCCTCGCCGACGCCGCCAGGCTGGTGGCGGCCCGGGCGAAGCTGATGCAGGCCCTGCCGACCGGCGGCGCCATGATCGCCGTACAGGCCACCGAGGAGGAAGTCCTCCCGCTCCTCGAAGGCCTGACGGACCGCCTGGCCATCGCCGCGATCAACGGCCCGACCTCCGTCGTCATCTCCGGCGACGAGGACGCGGCCGTCGACGTGGCGCTGCGGATCGCCGCGCTGGGCCGCAAGACCAAGCGCCTGAGCGTCTCGCACGCCTTCCACTCCCCCCACATGGACGGGATGCTGAAGGAGTTCCACAAGGTCGCCAAGGAGCTGACCTACGCCGAGCCGCGCATCCCCGTCGTCTCCACCCTCACGGGCAAGCCCGCCACCGGGGACGAACTGCGCACCCCCTGCTACTGGACCGACCAGGTCCGCGGCGCCGTCCGGTTCGCCGACGCCGCGAAGTCCCTGGCCGAGCTCGGCGCGACCGTCTTCCTGGAGATCGGCCCCGACGCCGTCCTCAGCGCCCTCACCGAAGGCACCCCCGCCCTGCGCGCGGGCCGCCCCGAGGTGCAGAGCCTGCTCACGGCCGTCGCCACCGCCTTCACGGCGGGCGCCGACCTCGGCTGGAGCGCCCTGTACCAGGGCCTCGGCCACGAGGGTTCCGGCGTACGGAGCGTCACCCTGCCCACGTACGCCTTCCAGCGCCGCCGGTACTGGTTCGACGCCGCCGCCCGCAAGGAGGCCCCGGCCCTGGCGGCCGCCGCCGACTCCGTGGACGCCCCGGACTCCCCGGCCGCCACCCCGCGCGGCGAGCTGGGCCGGCGTCTGGCGGGCCTGTCGCAGGCCGAGCGCCGGCGCGTGGTCTCGGAACTGGTGACCTCGCACGTCACCGCGATCCTGGAGTACGGGCCGGGCGAGGCGCTGGAGCAGCGCACCCCGTTCCAGAAGCTCGGCTTCAGCTCGATGATGACCACCGAGCTGCGCAAGGCGCTGGCCGAGGCGACGGGTCTGCGGCTGCCCGGCGGGCTGCTGTTCGACCACCCGACCCCGCAGGCGCTGACCGAGTTCGTGGAGGCCGAGCTGCTGGGCGCGGCCGAGGACGCCGAGGAGTTCACCCGGCGTCCCGGCGCCGACGCCGACGAGCCCATCGCGATCGTCGGCATGGCCTGTCGCTTCCCGGGCGGCATCTCCTCCCCCGCCGAGCTGTGGGACCTGGTCGCGGCGGGCGGTGACGCCGTCTCCGGCTTCCCCGAGAACCGCGGCTGGCCCGAGGACCTCTACGACGCCGACCCCGACCGGCCCGGCAAGTCCGCCGTGCGCCGCGGTGGCTTCCTGCACGACGCGGGCGAGTTCGACGCCGCCTTCTTCGGGATCTCCCCGCGCGAGGCCCTCGCCATGGACCCGCAGCAGCGGCTGCTGCTGGAGACCGCCTGGGAGGCCGTCGAGCGTTCCGGGATCCGCCCCGGGGACCTGCACGGCACCCGGACCGGCGTGTTCGTCGGCGCGACGGCCCTGGAGTACGGGCCGCGCATGTACGAGGCCCCGGAGAGCGTCCAGGGCTCGATCCTGACCGGCAGCACCACCAGCGTGATGTCGGGCCGGATCGCCTACCAGCTGGGCCTGCTCGGCCCGGCGGTGACCACCGACACGGCCTGCTCCTCGTCCCTCGTCGCCCTGCACCTGGCGATCCGCTCGCTGCGGTCGGGCGAGACCAACCTCGCGCTGGCGGGCGGGGCGACGGTCATGTCCTCCCCCGGCATGTTCGTCGAGTTCTCCCGTCAGCGCGGGCTCGCCCCCGACGGCCGCTGCAAGTCCTTCTCGGCGGACGCGGACGGCACCGGCTGGGCGGAGGGCGTCGGCCTGCTCCTCGTGGAGCGGCTCTCCGACGCCGAGCGCAACGGCCACCAGGTCCTCGCGGTACTGCGCGGCTCCGCCATCAACCAGGACGGCGCCTCCAACGGCCTGACCGCCCCCAGCGGCCTCGCCCAGCAGCGCGTCATCCGCCAGGCCCTCGCCGACTCCGGCCTGGACACCACCGAGGTCGACGCGGTCGAGGCGCACGGCACCGGCACCAAGCTGGGCGACCCGATCGAGGCCGAGGCCGTCATGGCCACCTACGGCAGCGCCCGCGAGGGCGGCTCCCCGGTCTTCCTCGGCTCCCTCAAGTCGAACATCGGGCACGCCCAGGCCGCCGCCGGCGTCGGCGGTGTCATCAAGATGGTCGAGGCGATCCGGCACGGGGTGCTGCCCCGCACCCTGCACGCCGAGCAGCCGTCCCCGCACATCGACTGGTCGGCGGGCTCCGTGGAGCTGCTGACCGAGGAGCGGTCCTGGCCCGAGACGGGCCGGCCGCGCCGCGCCGCCGTCTCCTCCTTCGGGATCAGCGGCACCAACGCCCACGTCGTCATCGAGCAGGCCCCCGAGCAGGCCGCCCCGGCCCCGGCCGAGGAACCGGCGGCCCCCGCGCTGCCCGCCCCCTGGCCGCTGTCGGCCCGTACCCCCGAGGCGCTGCGCGCCCAGGCCGGGCGGCTGCGGGAGCTGGCCGCGGACGCCGACCCGGCCGCCGTCGGGCGGGCGCTGGCCCGTACCCGTACCTCCTTCGAGGAGCGGGCCGTCGTCCTCGCGGAGGACCGGGCCGCGCTGCTGGCCGGGCTCGACGCGCTGGCCGCCGGTGCCGCCTCGCCGTCGGTGGTCACCGGCAGCGCCGCGGGAGCCGGGCGCACCGCGTTCCTCTTCACCGGCCAGGGCGCCCAGCGCCTGGGCATGGGCCGTGAGCTGTACGAGCGCCACCCCGTCTTCGCCGAGGCGCTCGACGCGGTGTTCGCCGCGCTCGACGCCCACCTGGAGCGGCCGCTGCGCGAGGTGGTCTTCGCCGCGGAGGGCAGCCCCGAGGCGGCCCTGCTGGACGAGACCACGTACACCCAGCCCGCGCTGTTCGCCGTCGAGGTGGCCCTCTTCCGGCTGCTGGAGCACCACGGGGTCACCCCGGACCTGCTGGCCGGGCACTCGATCGGCGAGCTGTCCGCCGCGCACGCGGCCGGGGTGCTGACCCTGGAGGACGCCGCCCGGCTGGTGGCCGCGCGCGGCCGGCTGATGCAGTCGGCCCGCTCCGGCGGCGCGATGATCGCCGTGCAGGGCACGGAGGCGGAGATCGCCGCCTCCCTCGCCGGCCACGAGGACGCGGTGTCGGTCGCGGCCGTCAACGGCCCGGCCTCCGTGGTGATCTCGGGCGACGAGTCCGTCGCCGAGGAGATCGCCGCGCACTGGCGGGAGCAGGGCCGCAAGACGAAGCGCCTCACCGTCTCGCACGCCTTCCACTCCCCGCACATGGCGGAGATCCTGGACGAGTTCCGCGAGGTCGCGGCCTCGCTGACCTTCTCGGCGCCCACGGTCCCGGTGGTCTCCACCGTCACCGGCAAGATCGCCACGGACGCCGAACTGACCTCCCCCGACTACTGGGCGGGCCAGATCCGGGCCGCCGTCCGCTTCCTCGACGCCACCCTGGAGCTGGCCGCGCAGGGCGCGACCGTCCTCGTCGAGGTCGGCCCCGACGCGGTGCTGACCGCGCTGGCCCAGGGCGCCCTGGAGGACGCGGCCGTCGTGGCCGTGCCGCTGCTGCGCGCCGGACGCCCCGAGGCGGAGACCTTCACCACGGGCCTCGCCCGCGCCCACACCGCCGGCGCCTCCCTGGACGCGGCGACGTTCTTCCCGGGCGCCGTCCCGGCCGAGCTTCCGACGTACGCCTTCCAGCGGGAGCTGTACTGGCTCTCGCCGACCGTCCCGACCGACGCCCGCAGCCTGGGCCTGGATGCCTCCGACCACCCGCTGCTGTCCACCACCGTGGAGTTCGCGGACCGCGAGGACGCCCTGTTCACCAGCCGGATCTCGGTCGGCGCCCACCCGTGGATGACCGACCACACCATCGGCACGACCGTGCTGGTGCCGGCCACCGGCTTCCTGGAGCTGGCCGTCGCCGCCGGCGACCACCTCGGCGCCACCCGCGTCGAGGAGCTGACCCTGGAGGCCCCGCTCGCCCTGACGGGCCGTGAGCCGGTCCGCGTGCAGGTGGCGGTGGGCGCCCCGGACGCCTCCGGTGTCCGCCCGTTCTCCATCCACGCCCGCCCCGACACCGGCGAGGACCAGGCGCAGCCGTGGACCCGGCACGCGACGGGCGCCCTCGCCGAGGCCACCGCCCCGGACGCGGACGGCGAGCTCACCGCCTGGCCGCCGGCCGGCGCGGAGGCCGAGCCGCTGGACGGCGTGTACGAGCGCCTCGCCGGGCTCGGGTACGCGTACGGCCCCGCCTTCCAGGGGCTGAGCGCACTGTGGCGCGACGGCCGCGACCTGTACGCCGAGGTCCGGCTGCCGGAGGAGCACCGCGAGAGCGCCGCCCGCTTCGGGGTGCACCCCGCGCTCTTCGACTCCGTCCTGCACCCGCTGGTGCTGGACGCCGCCGACCCGGCGGACGGCGACCGGATCCGGCTGCCGTTCGCCTGGGCGGGCATCTCCCTGCACGCGGCGGGCGCCGCCGAGCTGCGCGTACGGATCTCCCCGACCGGCACCGACACCTACCGGCTGACCCTGGCCGACGCGGCGGGCGCGCCCGTCGCGGAGGTCGAGGCGCTGACCCTGCGCCCCGTCGCCAAGGAGCAGCTCACCTCCGCCTCCGCCGCCGAGGGCGGGCACGACTCGCTGTACGCGGTGGACTGGACGGCCGTGGCCGCCGCCGAGGGCGCGGAAGCCGACTGGTCCGAGACGGCCGGGGACCTGGCCGCCGCCGAGGCCGGCAAGGACGTCCTCGTACGCCTGTCCGGTGCGGCCGGTTCCACCGTCGAGGGTGCGCACCTGACGACCCTGAAGGCGCTGGCCCTGGTCAAGGAGTGGCTGGCGGACGAGCGGTTCGCCGACTCCCGGCTGGTGTTCGTCACCACCGGCGCGGTGGCCGCGCGGGACGGCGAGGACGTCGCCGACCTGGACGCCGCCCCCGTCTGGGGTCTGGTGCGCTCGGTGCAGTCCGAGCACCCCGACCGGCTCGTGCTGGTCGACGCCGAGGACGGGACGCCCGACACGGTCCTGGCCGCCGCGCTCGCCTCCGGCGAGCCCCAGCTCGCGGTCCGCGCGGGCGAGCTGTACGCCCCCCGGCTCGCCCGCGCGGCCGCGGAACCCGCCCCGGCGGAGCCGGTCCTCGGCTCCGAGGGCACCGTCCTGGTCACCGGTGGTACCGGCGGCCTGGGCGCGCTGTTCGCCCGCCACCTGGTCACCCGGCACGGGGTGCGGCACCTGCTGCTCTCCAGCCGGCGCGGCCCGGCCACCCCGGGCGCGGACACCCTCGCCGCCGAACTCTCCGCCCTGGGCGCCGAGGTCCGCGTGGTCGCGGCCGACGCCGCCGACCGGGCGTCGGTGGCGGAGCTGCTGGCGGCCGTGGACCCGGCGCACCCGCTGACGGCCGTGGTGCACACGGCCGGCGTGCTGGACGACGCGACGGTGGAGTCCCTCACCCCGGAGCAGGTGTCCGCGGTGCTGCGCCCGAAGGTGGACGCGGCCTGGAACCTGCACGAGCTGACCCGTGCGCTGCCGCTGAAGGCCTTCGTGCTGTTCTCGTCGGTGTCCGGTCTCACCGGCACCGCCGGACAGGCCAACTACGCGGCCGCCAACACCTACCTGGACGCCCTCGCGGCCCACCGCCGCGCCTCCGGCCTGGCGGCGACCTCGCTGGCCTGGGGCCTGTGGGACAGCAGCCACGGCATGGGCGCCGGCCTCACCGAGGCCGACCTGGCCCGCTGGGACCGGGCGGGCATGACCCCGCTCACCCCGGAGCAGGGCCTGGCCCTGTTCGATGCGGCGGTGGAGGGCGTACGCCCGCTGCTGGTGCCGGTGGGGCTGAACCTCGCCCGGTTCCGCGGCGCGGCCGAACTGCCGCCCGCCCTCTACCGGGGCCTGGTCCGTACCCGTACCCGCCGCGCCGCACAGGCCGGCGCGGGCGCCGCCGGCGAGTCGGGCTGGATCCGGCAGATCGCCGGTCTCGCCGAGGACAAGCGCGGGGAAGCCGTACTGGACCTCGTACGCTCCACCGTGGCCTCGGTGCTCGGCCACGCGGGCGCCACCTCCATCGACCCGCAGCGGGCCTTCAGCGACATCGGCTTCGACTCGATGGCCGGCGTGGACCTGCGCAACCGGCTCGGCGCGGCCACCGGTCTGCGGCTCCCGGCGACGGCGGTCTTCGACCACCCGACCCCGGGCGCGCTGGCGGCGTACGTCCTGTCGAAGGTCTCCGCGGACGCGGGCGGCGCCCCGGCCAAGGCCGTCAAGGCGCGCGCCAAGGGCGCCACGGACGAGCCGATCGCCATCGTCGGCATGGCCTGCCGCTTCCCGGGCGGGGTCAGCTCCCCGCAGGACCTGTGGCGGCTCGTCGCCGACGGGGTCGACGCGGTGACCGGCTTCCCGGTCAACCGCGGCTGGGACCTGGACGGCCTCTACGACCCGGACCCGGAGCGCACGGGCACCTCGTACGTCCGTGAGGGCGGCTTCCTGCACGAGGCGGACCTCTTCGACCGGGAGTTCTTCGGGATCTCCCCGCGCGAGGCGACCGCGACCGACCCCCAGCAGCGCCTGCTGCTGGAGACGGCGTGGGAGACCTTCGAGAGCGCGGGCATCGACCCGGCGCTGGTGCGCGGCACCAACACCGGTGTGTTCACGGGCGCGATGTACGACGACTACGCGTCCCGGCTGAGCTCGACGCCGGAGGAGTTCGAGGGCTTCCTGCTCGCGGGCAACCTGTCCAGCGTCATCTCCGGCCGGCTGTCGTACACGTACGGCCTGGAGGGCCCGTCGCTCACCGTCGACACGGCCTGCTCCTCCTCTCTGGTGGCCATGCACCTCGCGGCGAACGCGCTGCGCTCCGGCGAGTGCGACCTCGCGCTCGCGGGCGGTGTCACGGTGATGAACAGCCCGCACACCTTCGTGGAGTTCTCCCGCCAGCGGGGCCTGTCCCCCGACGGCCGCTGCAAGTCCTTCTCGGCGAGCGCGGACGGCACCGGCTGGAGCGAGGGCGTCGGCCTGCTCCTCGTGGAGCGGCTCTCCGACGCCAAGCGCAACGGCCACCAGATCCTGGCCGTGATCCGGGGCACCGCCGTCAACCAGGACGGCGCCTCCAACGGCCTCACCGCCCCCAACGGCCCGGCCCAGGAGCGGGTCATCCGCCAGGCCCTGGCCAACGCCGGTCTGAACCCGGCGGACGTGGACGCGGTCGAGGCGCACGGCACCGGCACCACCCTCGGCGACCCCATCGAGGCGCAGGCCCTGCTGGCCACCTACGGCCAGGACCGGCCCGAGGACCAGCCCCTGTACCTGGGCTCCCTCAAGTCGAACATCGGGCACAGCCAGGCGGCGGCCGGTGTCGGCGGCGTCATCAAGATGATCGAGGCCATGCGCCACGGCACCCTGCCGCGCACCCTGCACGTGGACCGGCCGTCCCCGCACGTGGACTGGGACGCGGGCGCGCTGACGCTGCTGACCGAGGAGACCGCCTGGCCCGAGCAGGGCCGGCCGCGCCGTGCGGGCGTGTCCTCCTTCGGCATCAGCGGCACCAACGCCCACGTCATCCTCGAGCAGCCCCCGGCCGCCCCCGCCGCCCGCAAGCCCGCCCCCGAGGCGCAGCCCGCCGGTGCGGTGCTGCCGTGGCTGGTGTCCGGCAAGGACGAGAAGGCCGTCCAGGCCCAGGCGGCCCGGCTGCACCGGTTCGTCCTGGACAACCCGGCGCTGTCCGCGACCGACATCGGCTTCTCGCTGGCGACGGGCCGCGCGGTACTGGAGCACAGCGCGGCCGTCGTCGGCGGCGACCGGGAGTCCCTGATCCGGGGCCTGTCGTCGCTGGCGCACGGCGAGTCCGCGAGCAACGTCGTACGGGGCCGCTCGGCGCGGCCCGGCAAGACGGCGTTCCTCTTCACCGGGCAGGGCAGCCAGCGCCTGGGCATGGGCCGTGAGCTGTACGCCTCGAACCCGGTGTTCGCGAAGGCGCTGGACGAGATCTGCGCCCGCTTCGACGCCGAACTGGCCCGGCCGATCAAGGAGGTGCTGTTCGCCCCCGAGCACTCGGCGGACTCGGCGCTGATCGACCAGACCTCCTTCACGCAGGCCGCGCTGTTCGCCATCGAGGTGGCCCTGTACCGGCTGTTCGAGCACCACGGCTTCACCCCGGACTACCTGCTGGGCCACTCCATCGGCGAGGTCACCGCCGCCTACCTGGCGGGCGTCCTCGAACTGGGCGACGCCTGCTGCCTGGTCGCCGAGCGCGGCCGGCTGATGCAGGCCGCCCGTGAGGGCGGGGCGATGGCCGCGGTCCAGGCCACCGAGGAGGAGGTGCGCGCCGCGCTCGCCCCGTACGGCGACAAGGTCGCCATCGCCGGGGTCAACGGCCCCACCTCCATGGTGATCTCGGGTGACGCGGACGTCGTGGACGAGCTGTGCGACGCCTTCCGCGCGAAGGGTGCGCGCACCAAGCGGCTGCCGGTCTCGCACGCCTTCCACTCCCCGCACATGGACGAGGTGCTGGAGGAGTTCCGCGAGGTCGCCTCGGGTCTGAACTTCCGCGCACCGCGCATCCCGGTGGTCTCCAACGTCACCGGCACCCTGGCCACCGAGGAGCAGCTGACCTCGCCGGAGTACTGGGCCACCCACATCCGGGAGGCCGTGCGCTTCGCCGACGGGGTCCGCTACCTGGAGGCGCAGGGCGTCACCGACTTCCTGGAGCTGGGCCCGGACGGGGTCCTCACCGCCCTCGCCCAGGGTTCCCTGGAGCAGGAGGCGGGCGCGCTCGCCCCGGCCCTGCGCCGGGACCGGCCCGAGGCGGAGACGGTGGCCGGGGCGATGGCCGTACTGCGGATGCGCGGTGCCCGGCCGGACTTCGCCAAGCTGTTCCCGGGCGGGCGGACCGTCGCCCTGCCGACGTACGCCTTCCAGCACGAGCGGTACTGGCTGGAGGACCCGCGGACGCCGGCCGACGCGGCCGGGCTGGGTCTGGCGGCGACCGGTCACCCGCTGCTGGGTGCGGCGGTCGGTTCGGCGCACCGTGACGAGTACCTGTTCACGGGCCGCCTGTCGCGCCGTACGCACGCCTGGCTGACCGAGCACGCCGTGCACGGCACGGTGCTGGTGCCCGGTACCGGTCTGGTGGAGCTGGCGGCCCGGGCGGGCGAGCAGCTCGGCGTGGAGCGGGTCGAGGAGCTGATGCTGTCGGCGCCGCTGGTGCTGCCCGAGCAGGGCGGTGTCCAGGTCCAGGTGGTCGTCGGCGAGGCCGACGGCGCGGGCCGCCGCACCGTCGAGGTGTTCTCCCGGCCCGACGACGGGGACGTGGCCACCGACCGGCCGTGGACCCTGAACGCGAACGGTTCCCTCTCGCCCGCCGGTGAGCCCGGTGAGGCGCTGACGGTGTGGCCGCCGGCCGGGGCCACGGAGGTCTCCCTGGACGGGGCGTACGAGCGCCTGGAGCTGCAGGGCTACTCCTACGGGCCGGCCTTCCAGGGCCTGTCGCGGCTGTGGACGGTGGGCGAGGACGAGATCCTCGCCGAGGTGCGGCTGCCCGACGCCCAGCGCGCCGAGGCGGGCAGTTTCCTGCTGCACCCGGCGCTGCTGGACGCGGCCCTGCACCCGCTGCTGCCGGGCGTGGCCTTCGACTCGGGCCTGGCACGGCTGCCGTTCTCCTGGTCCGGGGTGAGCGTCCACGCGGTGGGCGCCCAGGTCCTGCGGGTGCGGCTCGCGCTGTCCGGGCGGGACTCGGACACCCTGCAGGCCGCGCTGACGGTGGCGGACGGCAGCGGCGCCCCGGTGGCGACCGTGGAGTCGCTGCTGCTGCGGCCGGTGTCGAAGGAGGCGCTGCGCGAGGCCGCGTCGACGGCCCGGGACGGCCTGTTCAAGGTCGCCTGGAACGCGCTGCCGACGGGCTCTTCGGTGACGGGTACGACTGTGGCGGGCTCCGGGTGGGCCGTCGTCGGGGACGTCACGGTTGAGGGCGGCCGTGCGTACGCCTCGCTGGAGGAGGTGGCCTCGGCGGAGAACGTGCCCGCCACGGTGGTGCTGGCTCCGGCCGCCGTCACCGGTGAGGTCGCCGGGGCCGCGCGGCAGGCGCTGCGCGAGGCCCTCGCGACGGCGCAGGCCTGGCTGGCCGACGAGCGCTTCGAGGACTCCACCCTCGTGGTGGTGACCCGGGGTGCCATCGCCACCGGCGGGGAGCCCGTCACCGACCTGGCGCACGCCGGTGTCTGGGGCCTGCTGCGCGTGGCGCAGACGGAGAACCCGGGCCGGATCGTCCTGGTCGACGTAGACGCCGACGGCGCCGCCACGCTGCCCGGCTCGGTCCTGGCCTCCGGCGAGCCGCAGCTCGCGGTGCGCGGCGGCGAGCTGCTGGTGCCGCGCCTGGCCCGCACCGCGCAGGACCCCGAGGCCCGCACGGCCCGCTGGGACCAGGGCACCACCCTGATCACCGGCGCGACCGGCGCACTGGGCGGCGTACTCGCCCGGCACCTGGTCACCGAACACGGCGCCAGGCACCTGCTGCTGCTCAGCCGCCGCGGCCTGGACGCCCCGGGTGCCGAGGAGCTGCGTGCGGAGCTCACGGCGCTCGGCGCGGCCGTGACCGTCGCCGCCTGCGACGTGACGGACCGGGAGTCCCTGGCCGGGGTGCTGGCGGCGATCCCCGCGGAGCAGCCGCTGACCGGGGTGGTCCACACGGCCGGTGTGCTGGACGACACCGTCCTGTCGGACCTGACGCCGGAGCGCCTGGAGCAGGTGCTGCTGCCGAAGGTGGACGCGGCCTGGAACCTGCACGAGCTCACCAAGGACCTGGACCTGTCGGCCTTCGTCCTCTACTCCTCGATCGCCGGTCTGATCGGCAACGCCGGCCAGGCCAACTACGCGGCGGGCAACACCTTCCTCGACGCCCTCGCCCAGTACCGCCAGGCGAACGGCCTCCCGGCCACCTCGCTCGCCTGGGGCCTGTGGGCGCAGGCCTCCACCATCAGCGGCTCGCTGGAGGAGGCGGACCTGCGCCGCCTGGCCCGGCTCGGCCTGCTGCCGCTGTCGTCGGCCGACGCGATGGACCTCTTCGACGCGGCCCCCGGCACCGGCGATGCGGTCCTGGCCGTCACCCGGCTCGCCGTGGAGGCCCTGCGCAAGCAGGGCGACCGGCTGCTGCCGCTGCTGCGGGACCTGGCTCCGGCCGGTCCGCGCCGGGCGGTCGCGGGCGGCGGCGCACAGTCCGGGGCGGACGGCCCCTCCTTCGCCGAGCGCCTCGGCGCCCTGCCGGAGGAGGAGCGCGTCGCGGCGCTGACGGACCTCGTACGGGCCCAGGTGGCCTCGGTGCTCGGTCACGCCGACCACAGCGGCATCGACGCCGACCGTGCCTTCCAGGAGCTGGGCTTCGACTCGCTGACCGCCGTGGAGCTGCGCAACCAGCTCAACGCCGCGACCGGTCTGCGACTGCCGAGCACCCTCGTCTTCGACTACCCGAACCCGGCCGCGCTCGCCGCGTACCTGCGCCAGCAGATCACGGTGGAGGACGTGTCGGCGGCGGCGCCGGTCCTGTCGGACCTCGACAAGCTGAAGTCCGCCATCCAGGCGGCCTCTTCGGACCGGGAGGCCTTCGACCAGATCACCGGCCGGCTGCGGGAGCTGCTGGACATCGCCGACACGGCGAGCGGTGCCAAGGCCGAGGACGGCAACGCCGACCTGGAAGAGGCGAGCGACGAGGAGCTGTTCGCGCTCCTCGACGACCTGGACTGACCTGTGCGAACCCTCCATTCATCAATACCCAGCCACATCACGTCGGGGAGCTGAGATCACGTGGCGAACGAGCAAGAACTCCGGGAGTACCTCAAGCGGGCCATCGCCGATGCCCGGGACGCGAAGAAGCGTCTGCGCGAGGTAGAGGACAAGGCACAGGAGCCCATCGCGATCGTCGGGATGGCGTGCCGGTACCCCGGCGGGGTCGCCACCCCCGAAGACCTCTGGCAGCTGGTCACCGACGGGGTGGACGCGGTCAGCGGCTTCCCCGTCAACCGTGGCTGGGACCTGGAGCGGCTGTACGACACCGACCCCGACGCGGCGGGCACCTCGTACACCGCCGAGGGCGGCTTCCTGCACGAGGCGGACCGTTTCGACCCCGAGTTCTTCGGGATGTCGCCGCGCGAGGCCCTCGCCGTGGACCCCCAGCAGCGACTGCTGCTGGAGACCACGTGGGAGGCCTTCGAGCGGGCCGGGATCGACCCGGCCTCGCTGCGCGGCAGCCGTACGGGTGTCTTCACCGGTCTGATGTACAACGACTACGGCTCCCGGTCGGGCCTGCCCGCCGAGGGCAACGAGGGCTACCTGTTCAGCGGCAGCGCCGGCTCCATCGCCTCGGGCCGTCTCGCGTACACCTTCGGTCTGGAGGGGCCGACGGTGACCGTGGACACGGCCTGTTCCTCCTCGCTGGTGGCCATGCACATGGCGGCGAACGCGCTGCGGGCCGGTGAGTGCGACCTCGCGCTCGCCGGCGGCGCGGCCGTCATGTCGACGCCGACCGCCTTCATCGAGTTCTCCCGGCTGCGCGGCCTGTCGGCCGACGGCCGCTGCAAGTCCTTCTCCGAGCACGCCGACGGCACGGGCTGGGCCGAGGGCGTGGGCCTGCTGCTGGTCGAGCGGCTCTCGGACGCCCGGCGCAACGGTCACCAGGTCCTCGCGGTGATCCGGGGCACCGCCGTCAACCAGGACGGTGCCTCCAACGGCCTGACCGCCCCGAACGGCCCCTCGCAGGAGCGGGTCATCCGCCAGGCGCTCGCCAACGCCGGTCTGACCACGGCCGATGTGGATCTGGTCGAGGCGCACGGCACCGGCACCTCGCTGGGCGACCCGATCGAGGCGCAGGCCCTGCTGGCGACCTACGGCCAGGACCGTCCGGCGGACCAGCCCCTGTACCTCGGCTCCCTCAAGTCGAACATCGGGCACAGCCAGGCCGCGGCGGGCGTCGGCGGCATCATCAAGATGGTGCAGGCGATCCGGCACGGGTTCATGCCGAAGACCCTGCACGCCGAGGAGCCCTCGACGCGGATCGACTGGGAGGCGGGCGCCGTCTCGCTGCTCCAGGAGGCCCGCCAGTGGCCCGAGACGGGGGCGCCGCGCCGTGCGGGCGTGTCCTCCTTCGGTTTCGGCGGCACCAACGCGCACGTGGTCATCGAGCAGGCCCCGGCCGCCGAGGAGCCCGAGGGCGAGGCCGCCGAGGCGGCCCCGGCCCCGGCGGCGGTGCCGTTCGTACCGTGGGTGCTGTCCGGGAAGACCCCGGAGGCCGTGACGGCGCAGGCCGCGCGGCTGCTGGCCTGGGCCGAGGACCGTGCGGACCTCGACCTGGCCGGGGTGGGCCGTGCGCTGGTCGGCCTGCGGGCGCTGTTCGACCACCGTGCGGTGGTGGCGGGCGGCGACCGGGACGCGCTGCTGGCGGGTCTGCGGGCGCTGGCCTCGGGCGAGGCCTCGCCGGCCGTGGCCCAGGGGGCGAAGACCGCCGGGAAGACGGCGTTCCTGTTCACCGGCCAGGGCGCGCAGCGCGCGGGGATGGGCGAGGAGCTGTACGCCGCCTTCCCCGCCTACGCCACCGCCTTCGACGCCGTCGCCGCCGAACTGGACAAGCACCTCGACCGGCCCATCCGCGAGGTCATCGCCTCCGGTGAGGGCCTCGACGACACGGGCAACACCCAGCCCGCGCTGTTCGCCGTCGAGGTCGCCCTCTACCGGCTCGTCGAATCCTGGGGCATCAAGCCCGACCAGCTCGCCGGACACTCCATCGGCGAACTCGCCGCCGCCCACGTCGCCGGAGTCCTCGACCTCGCCGACGCCGCCAAGCTCGTCGCGGCCCGCGCGAAGCTCATGCAGGCCCTCCCGGCCGGCGGCGCCATGATCGCCGTACAGGCCACCGAGGAGGAAGTCCTCCCGCTCCTCGACGGGCTGACGGACCGCCTGGCCATCGCCGCGATCAACGGCCCCAACTCGGTCGTCGTCTCCGGCGACGAGGACGCGGCCCTCGAGGTCGCCGCGAAGATCGCCGGACTGGGCCGCAAGACGAAGCGGCTCACCGTCTCGCACGCCTTCCACTCCCCCCACATGGACGGGATGCTGAAGGAGTTCACCGAGGTCGCGGCCGGTCTCACCTACCACGCCCCGAAGATCCCCGTCGTCTCCACCCTCACCGGCGAACTCGCCACCGGGGACGACCTGCGCACCGCGAAGTACTGGGCCGACCAGGTCCGCGGCGCCGTCCGCTTCACGCACGCCGTCCGCACCCTGGAGACCCTCGGCGCGAGCACCTTCACCGAGATCGGCCCGGACGCCGTCCTGACCGCGCTGGCCGCGGGCTCCGTCGAGGGCGCCGGAACCGCCCTCGCCACCCTGCGCGCGGGCCGGCCCGAAGTGCAGCAGGCCGTCCTCGCGGCCGGGCAGCTGCACGCCCGGACCGGGAAGGCCGACTGGGCGGCGTATTTCGGGGGCGGGGCCTTCGGCGGCCCGGCGGACTCCGCCGTGGACCTGCCGACGTATGCCTTCCAGCGCGAGCGGTACTGGCTGGACGTCGCGGAGGCCGCCGCCGACGCGACGGGCCTGGGCCTGAGCGCGACCGACCACCCGATCCTCGGCGCCACCCTGGACCTCGCCGACGGCGACCAGACCCTCTTCACCAGCCGGCTGTCGCTGCGCTCGCACCCCTGGCTCGCCGACCACGCCGTCCTCGGCACGGTCCTGCTGCCCGGTACCGGCTTCGTCGAGCTGGCCGTCCTCGCGGGCGGACAGCTGGGCTGCCCGCAGATCGAGGAGCTGACCCTGTCGGCGCCGCTGGTGCTGCCCGCGCAGGGCGGCGTCCAGCTCCAGCTGGTCGTCGGGGACGCCGACGGCTCGGGCCGGCGCAGCGTCGACGTGTACTCGCGCCACGACGGGGACGCGGCCGACGCGCCCGCCGAGGCCCGCCCGTGGACCCTCAACGCCAAGGGCGTCCTGGCCCCCGCCTCCGACACCGCCACCGGTGAGGCCCTGATGGTCTGGCCCCCGGCCGGGGCCACCGAGGTCTCCCTCGACGGGGTCTACGAGCGGCTCGCCGCCCAGGACTACGCGTACGGCCCGGCCTTCCAGGGCCTGCGCCGCGCCTGGAAGGGCAACGGCGAGATCTTCGCCGAACTGACCCTGCCCGACGCCCAGCGCGCCGACGCCGGCCGGTTCCAGCTGCACCCGGCGCTGCTGGACTCGGCGCTGCACCCGCTGCTGCCGGGCGTCGTCGACGACGACCGGGTGGCGCTGCTGCCGTTCTCCTGGTCCGGGGTGAGCGTGCACGCCACGGGCGCCGCCACGCTGCGCGTCCGGATCACGCTGACCGGCCCCGAGGTGGCCTCGCTGACGGTGGCGGACGGTACGGGAGCCCCGGTGGCGACCGTGGAGTCGCTGCTGCTGCGCCCGCTGTCGAAGGAGGCGCTGCGCGAGGCGAACTCCGCCGCCCGGGACGGCCTGTTCAAGGTGTCCTGGAACGCGTCGACCGCTTCGGGCTCCGCGGTGGACACCTCCGGGTGGGCCGTCGTCGGGGATCTCACCGTCGAGGGCGCCCGTGGCTACGCCTCGCTCGAGGCGGTGGCCTCGGCGCCGTCCGTGCCCGCCACCGTCCTGCTGGCCCTCGCCCCGACGGGTGCGGCGGACTCCGCCGAGGTGCCCGCCCTGACGCACGGCGCGGTCCGGGAGCTGCTGGGCACGGCCCAGTCCTGGCTGGCGGACGACCGGTTCGCCGACTCCACCCTCGTGGTGGTGACCCGGGGCGCCCTCGCCACCACCGTCGGCGCTCCCGTCACCGACCTGGCGCACGCCGCCGCCTGGGGTCTGCTGCGCGTCGCGCAGAGCGAGAACCCGGGCCGGATCGTCCTGGTCGACCTGGACGCCGACGGCGACGGCGCCCCGCCGGTCGCCGCCGTGGCCTCCGGCGAGCCGCAGGTCGCGGTGCGCGGCACCGAGCTGCTGGTGCCGCGCCTGGCCCGCACCGCGCAGGACCCCGAGGCCCGGACGGCCCGCTGGGACCAGGGCACCACCCTGATCACCGGCGCGACCGGCGCACTGGGCGGCGTACTCGCCCGGCACCTGGTCACCGAGCACGGCGCCAGGCACCTGCTGCTGCTCAGCCGCCGCGGCATCGAGGCGGCGGGCGCGGCCGAGCTGGAGGCGGAGCTGACCGGGCTCGGCGCCCAGGTCACCGTCGCCGCCTGTGACGTCGCCGACCGGGAGGCCCTCGCCGCGGTGCTGGCCGCGATCCCGGCGGAGCGCCCGCTCGGCGCGGTCGTGCACACGGCCGGCGTGCTGGACGACGGCCTGCTGTCCTCGCTGACCCCGGAGCGGCTGGAGAAGGTACTCCAGCCGAAGGTGGACGCGGCCTGGAACCTGCACGAGCTCACCAAGGACCTGGACCTGTCGGCCTTCGTCCTCTACTCGTCCATCGCGGGCCTCATCGGCAACGCCGGCCAGGCCAACTACGCGGCGGGCAACACCTTCCTCGACGCCCTCGCCCAGTACCGCCAGGCCAGTGGCCTGCCGGCCACCTCGCTGGCCTGGGGCCTGTGGGCGCAGGCCTCCACCATCAGCGGGCAGCTCGACGAGGCCGACCTCAAGCGCATCGAGCGCACCGGCCTGCTGCCGCTGTCCTCCGCCGACGCGATGGACCTGTTCGACGCGGCTCCCGGTACGGGCGAGGCGGTGCTCGCCGCGACCCGGCTGAACACGGCCGCGCTGCGCAAGCAGGCCGACGGCCCGCACCTGCTCTTCCGCGGGCTGGTCACGGCCGCCCCGCGCCGGGCGGCGGCCTCCGGCCAGGCGGGCGGCGGCTCCTCGCTGGCCGACCGGCTGGGCGGGCTGTCCCCGGCCGAGCGGGACCAGGCCCTGACGGACCTGGTGCGGGCGCAGGTGGCGGCGGTGCTCGGGCACTCCGACCACAGCAGCATCGACGCCGAACGCGCCTTCCAGGAGCTGGGCTTCGACTCGCTGACCGCGGTGGAGCTGCGCAACCAGCTCAACTCCACGACGGGCATGCGGCTGCCGAGCACGCTGGTCTTCGACTACCCGAACCCGGCCGCGCTGGCCGCACACCTGTCGTCCGAGCTGTTCGGCGCCGAGCAGGGCGCGGCGCCCGTGGTGGTGGCCGCCGACTCGGCGTCGCTGGAGCCGATCGCCATCGTCGGCATGGCCTGCCGCTACCCGGGCGGGGTCTCCTCGCCGGCGGACCTGTGGCGGCTGGTCTCCGAGGGCACGGACGCGATCACCCCGTTCCCGTCGAACCGCGGCTGGGACCTGGAGAACCTGTACCACCCGGACCCGGACCACACGGGCACCACGTACGCCCAGGGCGGCGGCTTCCTGCACGACGCGGACCTGTTCGACCCGGAGTTCTTCGGGATGTCCCCGCGCGAGGCGCTGGCCACCGACCCGCAGCAGCGGCTCCTGCTGGAGACCGCCTGGGAGACCGTGGAGAACGCGGGGCTGGTCCCGGCGGCGCTGCGCGGCAGCCGTACCGGTGTGTTCGCCGGTGTGATGTACCACGACTACGGCTCCGCCCTCACGACCATCCCCGAGGACCTGGAGGGTTACCTGGCCAGCGGCAACGCGGGCAGTGTGGCCTCGGGCCGGGTCTCGTACACCCTCGGTCTGGAGGGCCCGGCGGTCACCGTCGACACGGCCTGCTCCTCCTCGCTCGTCGCCCTGCACATGGCGGCGAACGCCCTGCGCTCCGGTGAGTGCGACCTGGCGCTGGCGGGCGGTGTCACGGTGATGTCGAGCCCGACCACCTTCGTGGAGTTCTCCCGGCAGCGCGGTCTGTCGCCCGACGGCCGCTGCAAGCCCTTCGCCGCCGGTTCCGACGGCACCGGCTGGTCGGAGGGTGTGGGCCTGCTGCTGGTGGAGCGGCTCTCGGACGCCGAGCGCAACGGGCACAACGTGCTCGCCGTGATCCGGGGTTCGGCCATCAACCAGGACGGTGCCTCCAACGGCCTGACCGCCCCGAACGGCCCTTCGCAGGAGCGGGTCATCCGCCAGGCCCTCGCCAACGCGGGCCTGAGCCCGGCCGATGTGGACGTGGTCGAGGCGCACGGCACCGGGACGACCCTCGGCGACCCGATCGAGGCGCAGGCGCTGCTGGCGACGTACGGGCAGAACCGTCCGGCGGACCGGCCGCTGTGGCTGGGCTCGCTGAAGTCGAACATCGGGCACACGCAGGCCGCCGCCGGCGTGGGCAGCGTCATCAAGATGATCGAGGCCATGCGCCACGAGGTGCTGCCGCAGACCCTGCACGTGGACGCGCCGTCCGGGCACGTCGACTGGGAGGCGGGCGCCGTCTCGCTGCTGACCGAGGCGCGCGGCTGGGAGGAGTACGGGCGTCCGCGTCGTGCGGGCGTGTCCTCCTTCGGCATCAGCGGGACCAACGCGCACGTGGTCATCGAGGCGCCCGCGGTCCGGCCCGAGCCGGCGCGGGAGCCGGCTGCGCCGCTGCCGGTGGTGCCGTGGGTGCTGTCCGGGAAGACCCCGCAGGCCGTGACGGCGCAGGCCGCGCGGCTGCTGGAGTCGGGTGCGGAGGCCGACCCGCGGGACCTGGGTCTGACGCTGGCCACGGGCCGTTCGCTGTTCGAGCACCGTGCGGTGGTGGCGGGCGGCGACCGGGACGCGCTGCTGGCGGGTCTGCAGGTACTGGCCTCGGGTGCTTCGGCGCCGAACGCGGTCCGTGACAGCCGTACGTCCGGGAAGACGGCGTTCCTGTTCACCGGCCAGGGCGCGCAGCGCGCCGGGATGGGCGAGGAGCTGTACGCCGCCTTCCCCGCCTACGCCACCGCCTTCGACGCCGTCGCCGCCGAACTGGACAAGCACCTCGACCGGCCCATCCGCGAGGTCATCGCCTCCGGTGAGGGCCTCGACGACACGGGCAACACCCAGCCCGCGCTGTTCGCCGTCGAGGTCGCCCTCTACCGGCTCGTCGAGTCCTGGGGCATCAAGCCCGACCAGCTCGCCGGACACTCCATCGGCGAACTCGCCGCCGCCCACGTGGCCGGGGTCCTCGACCTCGCCGACGCCGCCAAGCTCGTGGCCGCCCGCGCGAAGCTCATGCAGGCCCTCCCGGCCGGCGGCGCCATGATCGCCGTACAGGCCACCGAGGAGGAGGTCCTCCCGCTGCTGGCCGGGCGTGAGGGCGAGCTGGCCATCGCCGCGATCAACGGCCCCAACTCGGTGGTCGTCTCCGGCGACGAGGACACCGCGCTGCACGTGGCGGAGCGGTTCCAGGCGCAGGGCCGCAAGACGAAGCGGCTGACCGTCTCGCACGCCTTCCACTCTCCCCACATGGACGGGATGCTGAAGGAGTTCACGGCGGTCGCGGCCGGTCTCACCTACCACCAGCCGAAGATCCCGGTCGTCTCCACCCTCACCGGCCGGCCGGCCGCCGGGGACGACCTGGTCACCGCGGAGTACTGGGCCGACCAGGTCCGCGGCGCGGTCCGGTTCGCCGACGCGGTCGCCGCTCTCGAGGCCCTGGGCGTCACCACCGTGGCGGAGGTCGGCCCGGACGCCGTCCTGACGGCCCTCGCCCAGGACACCCTGTCCGCCGCGGCCGCCGTGCCGCTGGTGCGCCGGGGCCGGCCCGAGGGCGAGACGCTCGTCGCGGGCGTCGGCCGGCTGCACAGCCGGGGGGTGCGCGTCGACTGGGCGGCGTACTTCGCCGGTTCGGGCGCCCGTCCGGTGGCCCTGCCGACGTACGCCTTCCAGCACGAGGCCTTCTGGCTGAAGGGCTCGGGCGCCGCCGCGGACGCCGGGTACGGACTGAACCCGACCGGGCACCCGCTGCTCGGCGCCGCGGTCACCATCGCGGGCGCCGACCAGGTGCTCTTCACCAGCCGGCTGTCGGTGCGCACCCACCCGTGGCTCGCCGAGCACGCCGTCTTCGACTCGGCCGTACTGCCCGGCTCCGCCCTGGTGGAGCTGGCCGTACGGGCGGCCGACGAGCTGGGTCTGGCCGGGCTCGCCGAGCTGGACCTCGACAAGCCCGTGGTGCTGCCCGAGCAGGGCGCCGTCCAGCTCCAGCTGGGCGTGGGCCCGGCGGACGAGGCGGGCCGGCGGCCGTTCACGGTGCACACCCGCGCCGACGAGGCGGAGGCCCGCTGGACGGTGCACGCCGCCGGTGTCTTCGATACGCAGACAGCGCAGACCGCGCAGACCGCGCCCGCCGTCCTGGGCGGTGAGGCCGCCGAGCTCGCGCTGCCGGAGGAACTGCTGCCCGACGCCGCCGCGTACGAGCTGCACCCGGCGCTGCTGGAGGCGGCCGTGGCCGCCGCCGGGGGCACCGGGGCCGCGGGGACGACGCGGATCCCGGCGCGGTGGCAGGACGTACGGCTGCACGCGAGCGGGGCCACGGCGGTGCGGGTGCGGATCGCCCCGCTTGACGGGGACCCGGAGGGCGCCGTGACCGTACGGCTGTCCGACGCGCAGGACCAGGCCGTCGCCACGGTCGGCCGGCTCGTCTTCCGGGACGTGCCGGACACCGAGTTCACCGTGTCGCAGGGCGGCAGCCGGCCGCTGTTCCAGGTGGACTGGGTGGCCACCGCGCTGCCCGAGCCCGCCGAGCGGGTCCGCTGGGGCGTCCTCGGTGACGCCGCCGCCGGCTTCGACGGCCCGGCCTTCGAGGACGTGGCGGCCGTCGGGAAGGCGGCCGAGGCCGGGGCGGCCGTGGACGCCGTCCTGGTGTGGGCCGTCACGGACGGCGCCGCCGACGTGGTGGGCGCCTCCCACTCCGCCGCGCGCGGAGCGCTGGCCCTGCTCCAGGACTGGCTGGCCGACGACCGGCTGGAGGCCACCCGTCTGGTGGTCGTCACCCGGGGCGCGGTGGACGCCGGTCCGGCCGGTGTTCCCGAGCCCGCCTCGGCGACCGTGTGGGGGCTGCTGCGTTCGGCGCAGGCCGAGGCCCCGGACCGGATCGTACTCGTCGACCTGGACCACCCGGGCGACGGCCCCGTCCCGGCCGCGGCCCTGTCGGCGGTGCTCGCCTCCGGTGAGCCGCAGGCGGCGGTGCGCGGCGGTGAGGTGCTGCTGCCGAGGCTGCGCCGGCTCACCGAGGCCGACTCGGGCGAGCGGACCGTGGTCTGGGACCCCGAGGGCACGGTGCTGGTCACCGGCGGTACCGGCGCGCTGGGCAGCCTGTTCGCCCGGCACCTGGTCGCCGAGCACGGCGTACGCCACCTGGTGCTGGCCGGGCGTCGCGGCGACGCGGCCCCCGGGGCCGGGGAGCTGCGCGCCGAACTCACCGCGCTGGGCGCGGAGGTCACCCTCGCGGCCGTGGACGTGTCCGACCGGGAGGCCCTGGCGGCCGTCCTGGCGGCGATCCCGGCGGAGCACCCCCTGAAGGGTGTGGTGCACACGGCGGGCGTCCTCGACAACGGTCTGGTGGCGGCGCTGAGCCCGGACAGCCTGGACGCCGTACTGCGGCCGAAGGCGGACGCGGCCTGGCACCTGCACGAGCTGACGAAGGACCTGGAGCTGACGGCGTTCGTGCTGTTCTCCTCCAGCGTCGGTGTCATCGGCGGCCCCGGGCAGTCCAACTACGCGGCGGCCAACGCCTTCCTGGACGGGCTCGCCGCCCACCGGGCGGGCCTGGGTCTCGCGGCGACCTCCCTGGCCTGGGGCCTGTGGGGCCTGAGCTACGGGATCAACGCCGGTCTGGACGAGAACGACCTCAAGCGGTTCGGCCGCGAGGGCTTCAAGCCGGTCTCGCCGCAGGAGGGCACCGCGCTCTTCGACTCGGCGCTGGCGATGAGCACCTCGGCGGTCGTGGCGCTCCCGGTCGACCTGTCCGCGATGCGGGCGCACGGTCTGGTGCCGCCGGTGTTCCGCTCGCTGGTGCGGGCGGTGAACCGGCGCGCGGCGCAGTCCGGCGGGGGTTCCGTCGAACTGCTCGCGACGCGGCTGGCGGGGCTGTCCCCGCTGGAGCAGCAGCAGGCGGTGCTGGACCTCGTACGGGCCGAGGTGGCCACGGTCCTGGGCCACACCGGGCAGGACGCGGTGCAGGCCGACCGCGCCTTCCAGGAGATGGGCTTCGACTCGATGACGGCGGTGGAGCTGCGCAACCGGCTCAACGCCGCGACGGGGGTGCGGCTGTCCGCGACCGTGGTCTTCGACCACCCGAACCCGACGGCGCTGGCCGAGCACGTGCTCGGCGAGGTCGCGCCGGACGGTGCGGCGGCCGAGGAGCCGGCGCTCGCGGAGCTGGACCGGCTGGAGGCGGCGCTCGCCGCCCTCGCCGAGGACAGTCAGACGCGCTCCACCGTCTCTGTACGCCTGCAGACGATCCTGTCCCGGCTGAACGAGGCTGCGGGACCGGCCGGAGGACCGGACCTGGCCGAAACGATCGAATCCGCCTCTGCGGACGACCTCTTCGACTTCATCGACAACCAGCTCGGCCGTTCCGCGAACTGACGGTCCCGACGTACGCAGCTCTGAGGAGAAGTTGATCTCTCATGTCCAATGAGACCCAGCACAACGGACCGGCAGCGTCTTCGGATCCGGCCGCGTCCAAAGAACAGAAGATGGTCGAGTACCTGAAGTGGGTCACCACCGACCTGCAGAAGGCGCGCAAGCGGCTGGCGGAGCTGGAGGCCGGCAACGACGAGCCGGTCGCCATCGTCGGTATGGCCTGCCGCTTCCCGGGCGGGGTGACCTCGCCCGAGACCCTGTGGAAGCTCGTCACGGACGAGGCCGACGGGATCACCGAGTGGCCCGGCGACCGCGGCTGGGACATCGACGCCATCTACGACCCCGAGCGCGGCAAGCCCGGCAAGTCGTACACGAAGAAGGGCGGGTTCCTGGAGGGCGCGGCCCTCTTCGACCCCGGTTTCTTCGGCATCTCCCCGCGCGAGGCCCTCGCCATGGACCCGCAGCAGCGAGTGCTGCTGGAGACGGCCTGGGAGACCTTCGAGCAGGCCGGGATCGACCCGACCACGCTGCGCGGCACGCCGGTCGGTGTGTTCGCGGGTGTCGTGGAGCAGAGCTACCTGGGCCTGGAGGGCCCGGAGGAGCTCGAGGGTTACCTGATGACCAGCAAGCTCAGCGCGGTGGCCTCCGGCCGCATCTCGTACACCTTCGGTTTCGAGGGCCCGGCCGTGTCCGTGGACACGGCGTGCTCCTCGTCGCTGGTGGCGCTGCACCTGGCCGTGCAGTCGGTCCGCAAGGGCGAGTCCTCGATGGCGCTGGCCGGCGGGTCGACGGTCTCCGGCCACCCGAGCGGCTTCGTCGACTTCTCCCGGCAGAACGGCCTGGCCGAGGACGGCCGGATCAAGTCCTTCGCGGCGGCCGCCGACGGCACCGCCTGGTCGGAGGGCGTGGGCCTGCTCCTCGTCGAGAAGCTGTCGGACGCCCGGCGCAACGGCCACGAGGTGCTCGCGGTGATCCGCGGCAGCGCCGTCAACCAGGACGGCGCCTCCAACGGCCTGACCGCCCCCAACGGCCCCTCCCAGGAGCGGGTCATCCACCAGGCGCTGGCCAGCGCCAAGCTGTTCGCCTCCGACGTGGACGTGGTCGAGGCGCACGGCACCGGCACCCGGCTCGGCGACCCGATCGAGGCGCAGGCGCTGCTGGCGACGTACGGGCAGAACCGTCCGGCCGACCAGCCGCTGTACCTCGGCTCGCTGAAGTCGAACATCGGGCACAGCGTCGCGGCGGCCGGTGCGGGCGGCGTGATCAAGATGATCATGTCGATGCGGCACGGGGTGCTGCCCAAGACCCTGAACATCGACGAGCCCACCCCCATGGTCGACTGGGAGTCGGGCGCGGTCTCGCTGCTCACCGAGGCCCGCGAGTGGCCCTCGTACGGGCACCCGCGCCGGGCGGGCATCTCCGCCTTCGGCGTCAGCGGCACCAACGCGCACGTGATCCTCGAGGAGCCGCCGGCCCTGGAGGCCCCGGAGGGTGCCGAGGCGCCGGAGGGCGCCGAGGACGGTCCCGCGCACGTGCTGCCCGTACTGCCCTGGGCGCTGTCGGCGAAGACCCCCGACGCCCTCGCCGGGCAGGCGGCGCGGCTGCTGGAGCGCGTCGAGGCCGAGCCGTCCACCTCCCCGCTGGACGTGGCGTTCTCGCTGGCCACCGGCCGCGCGGCGCTGGAGCAGCGCGCGGTGGTCGTCGGCGCGGACCGTGACGCGCTGCTGGAGGGCCTGCGTTCGCTGGCCGCCGGCGAGCCCGCCGCCGGGATCGTGCGCGGGACGAAGGCGGGCGGCCACAACGCCTTCGTCTTCACCGGGCAGGGCGCGCAGCGCACCGGGATGGGCGAGGAGCTGTACGCCGCCTTCCCCGTGTACGCGGAGGCCTTCGACGCGGTCGCGGCCGAGCTGGACAAGCACCTGGAGCGCCCGATCCGTGAGGTCATCGCCTCCGGCGAGGGCCTGGACGAGACGGCGTACACCCAGCCCGCGCTGTTCGCGGTCGAGGTGGCGCTGTACCGGCTCGTGGAGTCCTGGGGCATCAAGCCCGACCACCTGGCGGGCCACTCCATCGGCGAGCTGACGGCCGCCCACATCGCGGGCGTCCTGGACCTCGCGGACACGGCGAAGCTGGTCGCGGCCCGCGCGAAGCTGATGCAGGCGCTGCCCAAGGGCGGCGCGATGATCTCCCTCCAGGCCACCGAGGAGGAGGTCCTCCCCCTCATCGCGGGTCTGGAGGACCGGCTCGCGATCGCCGCGGTCAACGGCCCGACCTCGGTGGTCGTGTCCGGGGACGAGGAGGCGGCCCTGTCCGTCGCCGCGAAGATCACCGACCTGGGCCGCAAGACGAAGCGCCTGACCGTCTCGCACGCCTTCCACTCCCCCCACATGAACCCGATGCTGGAGGAGTTCCGGCAGGTCGCGGCCACGCTCACCTACAACAAGCCGCAGCTGCCGGTCATCTCCACCCTCACCGGCAAGCTCGCCACCGGCGACGACCTGCGCACCCCGGCCTACTGGACCGACCAGGTCCGCGGCGCCGTCCGCTTCACGGACGCGGTGCGCACCATGGAGGGCTTCGGCGCCACCACCTTCACCGAGATCGGCCCGGACGCGGTCCTGTCGACGCTGGTCCGCGACACCCTCTCCGATGTGGCGGCCGTCCCGCTGCTGCGCCGGGGCCGGCCGGACGCCGAGACCCTGGTGAGCGCGCTCAGCCTGCTGCACGCCTCGGGCGTCGCGGTCCGCTGGGACGCCTTCTACGCCGGTACGGGCGCCGCCCGCACCGACCTGCCCACGTACGCCTTCCAGCACGAGCGCTACTGGGTCGAGCAGACCGGGATCTTCGCGGACGCCTCCGACCTGGGCCTGGAGTCGGCGGACCACCCGCTGCTCGGTGCCTCGGTCACCATCGCGGGCGCCGACCAGGTGCTGTTCACCAGCCGGCTGTCGGTGCGCACGCACCCGTGGCTCGCCGACCACGTCGTCCTCGACCAGACCCTGGTGCCGGCCACCGCCCTGGTGGAGATGGCCATCCGGGCCGGCGACGAGCTGGGCCTGAACGTCCTGGACGACCTGTCGATCCTGGGCCCGCTCGCGCTGCCCGCGAAGGGCGGCGTGCACGTCCAGGTCAGCGTGGGCTCCCCGGACGGCTCCGGCCGCCGTGAGGTCGCCGTCTACTCGCGGCCCGACAACGCCGACGTGCCGTGGACCCTCAACGCCCGCGGCCACCTCAGCTTCCAGGGCGCCGAGGAGCCGTTCGAGCTGACCGAGTGGCCGCCGGCCGGCGCGCAGGAGGTCCCGCTCGGGGACGCGTACGAGAAGCTCGCGACGCAGGGCTACGTGTACGGCCCGGTCTACAAGGGCCTGGACGCCGTCTGGTCCGTCGGCGACTCCGAGGTGTACGCGGAGGTCAGCCTGCCCGAGGGCTCCCGTACGGGCCCGGCGGGCTTCGGACTGCACCCGGCCCTGCTGGAGGTCGCCCTCGCGGCGTCCTGCCTGGCCAGCTACGGGACCGTGCCGGAGGGCGCGGTCTGGATCTCCACCGACTGGAAGGGCGTACGGCTCCACGCGACCGGCGCCTCCAAGCTGCGGGTGCGGCTGTCCGTCGACGCCGACGGCGCGCTGAAGGTGCAGCTGGCCGACCGGACGGGGCAGCCCGTCGCCACGGTCGGCGCGGTGGCCTGCCGCGCGATCGCGGTCGGCGAGGTCTCCAACGCCCTGGCCCGCAACCGTGACTCCCTCTTCCACGTGGACTGGGCCCCGTACCCGGTCGTGGCCGCCGGGGACACCACGCACTGGGCGACCCTGGGCAAGGACGGCTTCGGCGACCGCCGCTTCACCGACGTGGCGCGGGCCGCGCGGGTGGTCGGCTCGGGCGAGCGCGTGGACGTGGTGCTGGCCCGGCAGGAGACCCCGGACACCGGGGACGCGGCCGCCGACGTGCACACGGCGGCGCACACCGCCCTGGCGCTCGTCCAGAACTGGCTGGCCGAGGAGCGGCTGACCGACACCCGGCTGGTGTTCCTCACCCGGGGCGGCGTCGCCGTCTCCGACGAGGACGTCACCGACCTGGGCGCGGCCACCGTCTGGGGTCTGCTGCGCTCCGCGCAGTCGGAGAACCCGGGCCGGATCATGCTCGTCGACCACGACCTCGACCTGGACGACCCGGCCGCCGACCCGTTCGCGGTGCTGGCCCAGGTCGTCGCCTCGGGCGAGCCGCAGTCGGCGGTACGGGCGGGGCGGGTGCTGATCCCGCGCCTGGGCCGGATCTCCGACACGGACGCGGAGCCGACCGGGACCTGGAACCCGGAGGGCACCGTCCTGATCACGGGCGGCACCGGCAGCCTGGGCGGCCTGTTCGCCCGGCACCTGGTCGCCGAGCACGGCGTGCGGAACCTGCTGCTCACCAGCCGGCGCGGGCTCGCCGCGGACGGCGCGGGCGAGCTGGCCGCCGAACTGACGGCCCTCGGTGCGCGGGTGACGATAGCGGCCTGCGACGTCTCCGACCGGGAGGCGCTCGCCGCCGTCCTGGCGGAGATCCCGGAGCAGCACCCGCTGACCGGCGTCCTGCACACCGCCGGTGTGCTCGACGACGGCCTGATCGGCTCGCAGACCCCGGAGCGGCTCTCGGCGGTGCTGCGGCCCAAGGTCGACGCCTCGTGGAACCTGCACGAGCTGACGAAGGACCTGGACCTGTCCGCCTTCGTGCTGTTCTCCTCGATCGCGGCGGTCGTCGGCGGCCCCGGCCAGTCGACGTACTCGGCGGCCAACCACTACCTCGACGGTCTGGCCCAGCACCGCCGGGCCCACGGCCTGGCGGCGACCTCGCTCGCCTGGGGCCTGTGGTCGCAGACCAGCGGCATGACCGGCCACCTCGACCAGGCGGACCTGCAGCGCATCGCCCGGAGCGGTTTCCGCCCGGTCGAGTCGGAGCAGGGCCCGGCCCTGCTGGACATCGCGCTGACCATCGGTCACGCGGCCCTGGTCGCCACCCCGATGGACCTGTCGACCCTGCGCGAGCAGGTGCAGGTGCCGGTGCTGCTGAGCAAGCTGGTGCGTACGCCGGTCCGCAGGGCCGCGCAGAACACCGAGGCGAGCACGGAGAGCCTGGCCGACCGGCTCGCCGGGCTGGAGCCCGAGGAGCAGGAGCGGGCGGTCCTGGAGGTCGTCCTCGCGCAGGTCGCGGCGGTCCTCGGACACGCGGACACCTCGGGGATCGTCGTCGACCAGGCCTTCTCGGCCCTCGGCTTCGACTCGCTGACCTCGGTGGAGCTCCGCAACCAGCTGGGCACGGCCACCGGGCTGAAGCTGCCGCCGACGCTGGTCTTCGACCACCCGACGCCGGTCGCGCTCGCCGCGTTCCTGCACGGGGAGGTGGCCAGCTCCTCCACCGGCCGCAAGGGCACCGACTTCGCGGCGGAGGTCCACCTCGCGGACGACATCCAGCCGGCGGCGGAGGTGGTCCTGACGGCCTCCGACCCGAAGGAGATCCTGCTGACGGGGGCCAGCGGCTTCCTCGGCGCGTTCCTCCTGCGCGACCTGATGCGCACGACCACGGGCCGGGTGCACACCCTGGTCCGCGGTGAGGACGAGGCGAGCGCGCTGGAGCGGCTGAAGGCCAACGCCCAGTGGTACCGGGTGTGGGACGAGATCGACGAGGACCGGCTCACGATCGTCCTCGGCGACCTGGCGGAGCCCCGCCTGGGCCTGACCGAGGAGGCCTTCGACCAGCTCGCCCGGACCGTCGACGTGGTCTACCACAACGGCGCCCGCGTGCACTGGCTGCACCCGTACGAGACCCTCAAGGCCTCGAACGTCACGGGCACCGAGGAGGTGCTGCGGCTCGCCGCGCGCCACCGTACGGTCCCGGTGCACTACGTCTCGACCGTCGGTGTCTTCGACGGGGTGCGCGAGCCCGGCGTCCCGCTGAAGGTGACGGACCCGACGGGTCCGGCGGAGAACCTGCCGAGCGGCTACCTGCGCTCGAAGTGGGTCGCGGAGCAGATCATCGGACTGGCCCGGGACCGCGGTCTGCCGGTGTCGGTGTACCGCGTCGACGTGATCTCCGGCGACCAGGTGAACGGCGCCTGCCAGACCCGCGACTTCGTCTGGCTGACCCTCAAGGGGCTGGTGCAGTCCCGCAGCGTGCCCAAGGGCACCGAGGGCCGTTTCCACCTGCTGCCGGTCGACTACGTCAGCGCGGCCATCACCGGCATCTCGCGCCGGCCGAACACGGTCGGACGTACCTTCCACCTCTTCAACCAGAGCTCGCTCTCGCTCAGCCAGTGCGCGGAGTTCCTGCGCGGCGTCGGCTACGAGCTGGACGAGGTGGACCGGGACACGTGGGACGCCACGGTCAAGGCGGGCGACAACGCCCTGCTGCCGCTGCTGGACGCCTTCGAGATGATGACGTCGGACACCGACGGCTTCTACCCGCCGATCGACACCACGGAGACGGCGGCGGCGCTCCAGGGCACGGGCATCGAGATCCCGGTGCTGACGAAGGAACTGTTCGAGCTGTACGTCGGCTTCTTCGTCCAGGAAGGCCACTTCCCGGCGGCCCCGTGACGGGGGCGGCCATGAGAAAGCCCCGCCGGCCCGGAAGGGCCGGCGGGGCTTTCCCCTTGTCCTGAGCGCCGTGCGGCGCGCCCGTTACGGGAGCTGGATGCTCAGGCGGTGCGAGAAGACGTTCCTGGGGTCCCAGCGGGACTTGACCTGCTGCAGGCGCGGGTAGTTGCCCTTGAAGTACAGCTGGTGCCAGGGGATGCCGGAGGTGTTGAAGGACGGGTCGGCGATGTCGGCGTCGGCGTAGTTGATGTAGCAGCCGTCGTTGACGCCGCCGGTGCGCGGGACGCCGCCGGTGGAGGCGTAGACGTCGGCGTAGGCCTCGCGGACCCAGCGCTTGTTGGCCTCGTCCTGCGTCGGGTCGGTCCACAGCGCGCAGTAGAGCATCTTGGCGACGGAGTCGCGCTGGGCGGTGGCGGTGTCCGAGGTGCCCACCTCGTTGATCTTGCCGCCGAAGCTGACGATGGCGGCCATCCCGTACGGGCCGGCGTAGTCGTCGCGGGTCAGCTGCCGGTACAGGGCGCTGAGCTGGTCCTGCGGCATGGTCCTGCGGACGTACGCCGCCTTGGACTTCCAGCGCGGGACGGCGGCCTCGACGAAGCCGGACCACTCGGTGACGGCGTACATCCACGGCGCGCGGTAGCGGTCGCCGACGGTGTAGCGGACGCCGGTGCCCTCGGAGACGGCGGCGAGGAAGCCGTCGAGCAGGCCCTCGGGGTCCGGGGCGCCGGCGTCGACCTGGGTGCTCATCCGGAAGTAGCCGGCGGCCTTGTGCATGGCCTTGAACTGGCTGTAGAGGAAGCGGCCCGGGGAGTCGGGGGCCGAGTTGGCCTCGTGCCAGGCGGTGAAGTTGCGGGCGAGGCGGGTGAAGGAGGCCTCGTTCAGGTCGGCCCAGGACCAGCTGACGTCCGAGAGGAGCACCTCGGAGGGGGCCTTCGGCAGCAGCTTCGAGGGGTCGTCGCCGGTGGCGCCCGGCGAGCGGAGCCAGTAGCGGGTGACGACGCCGAAGTTGCCGCCGCCCGCGCCGGTGTGGGCCCACCACAGGTCGCGGTTGGGGTCGTTGGCCTCGCGGGTGGCGACCACCTTGCGGGCCCGGCCGGCGCGGTCGACGTGCACGACCTCGACGGCGTACAGGTGGTCGACGGTCAGGCCGCGGGAGCGGGACAGGGCGCCGTAGCCGCCGCCCTGGATGTGGCCGCCGGCGCCGACGGTGGGGCAGGTGCCGCCGGGCAGGACGACGCCCCAGCGCTTGTAGAGGGTGCGGTAGACGGTGCCGAGGAGGGCGCCGGGCTCGACGGAGATGGCGCGGCGCTCGGCGTCGTAGGCGATGTTGTTGAGGCCGGACATCTCGATGACGACCTTCACCTCGGAGTTCGTGGTGAAGTCCTCGTCGCAGTGGCCGCCGCTGCGGACGACGACCTTGAGGCCCTTGTCGACGGCCTCCTGCACGGCGCGCACGACCTGGTCGGTGGAGCTGACGATGCGCACGTAGTCGGGGGTGCCGACCCAGCGCTGGTTGGAGCCCGATATGAGCCCCTTGTAGCGGGGGTCGGCGGGGGTGACGGTGATCGGGGCGGCGACCGCGCGGGCCGCGGCGTCCGCCGCGACCTCCTCGGTGCCTTCGACGACGGCCGCCTGGGCGGTGCCGGCAGCCGAAGCGACGCCGAGCGCGGGCAGGGCGAGGGCCCCGCCGGTCAGCGCGGCGCCTTTCATGAGACCCCGACGGGACACATCGGTCATGACCGCTTACCTCCATGAGACGCGAACGAAGAGCCGTAGAGAAACCCAGGGCCGGGCCACCCGATCACGGCCCGGTCACCAGGCGTTCTCTGGCGGTCCTCGTCCGCTGATTACCTGCCGGTGGACCGCTCGCGGGGATCCGGCGTTACGTTCTGTCCGTCGATGGTTCGAATGTGGCGACGGAGGATCCGGCTGGATCCCGTCGGTCGGACCGGGTCCGGAGAAACGGTTCTGTCAACCGAGTTGAGGAGAGCGTTCGTGCGTAAGGTGCTCATTGCGAACCGCGGCGAGATCGCTGTCCGCGTTGCTCGGGCCTGCCGGGATGCCGGGATCGCGAGCGTAGCCGTCTACGCCGATCCGGACCGGGACGCCCTGCACGTCCGCGCGGCAGACGAAGCTTTCGCGTTGGGCGGTGACACCCCGGCAGCCAGCTACCTCGACATCGGCAAGGTCCTCCAGGCAGCGGCCGACTCCGGAGCCGACGCCATCCACCCCGGATACGGATTCCTGTCCGAGAACGCCGACTTCGCCCAGGCCGTCCTCGACGCCGGCCTCACCTGGATCGGCCCGCCCCCGCAGGCCATCCGCGACCTCGGCGACAAGGTCGCCGCCCGCCACATCGCCCAGCGGGCCGGCGCACCCCTCGTCGCGGGCACCCCCGACCCCGTCTCCGGGGCCGACGAGGTCGTCGCCTTCGCCAAGGAACACGGCCTGCCCATCGCCATCAAGGCAGCCTTCGGCGGCGGCGGCCGCGGCCTCAAGGTCGCCCGCACCCTCGAAGAAGTCCCCGAGCTCTACGACTCCGCCGTCCGCGAAGCCGTCGCCGCCTTCGGCCGCGGCGAATGCTTCGTCGAGCGCTACCTCGACAAGCCCCGCCACGTCGAGACCCAGTGCCTCGCCGACAGCCACGGCAACGTCGTCGTCGTCTCCACCCGCGACTGCTCCCTCCAGCGCCGCCACCAGAAACTGGTGGAGGAAGCCCCCGCGCCCTTCCTGACCCAGGCCCAGAACGAGGAGCTCTACGCCGCCTCCAAGGCCATCCTCAAGGAAGCCGGATACGTAGGCGCCGGCACCGTCGAGTTCCTCGTCTCCGCCGACGGCCTCATCTCCTTCCTCGAGGTCAACACCCGCCTCCAGGTCGAACACCCCGTCACCGAGGAGGTCGCCGGAATCGACCTCGTCCGCGAGATGTTCCGCATCGCCGACGGCGAGGAACTCGGCTACGGCGACCCCGTCCTGCGCGGCCACTCCATCGAGTTCCGCATCAACGGCGAAGACCCCGGCCGCGGCTTCCTCCCCGCCCCCGGCACCGTCACCAGGTTCAGCCCGCCCACCGGCCCGGGCGTCCGCCTCGACGCCGGCGTCGAGTCCGGCTCCGTCATCGGACCCGCCTGGGACTCCCTCCTCGCCAAGCTCATCGTCACCGGCGCCACCCGCGAACAGGCCCTCCAGCGCGCCGCCCGCGCCCTGGACGAGTTCGAGATCGAAGGCATGGCCACCGCCATCCCCTTCCACCGCGCCGTCGTCACCGACCCCGCCTTCGCCCCCACCGACGGCACCCCCTTCACCGTCTTCACCCGCTGGATCGAGACCGAGTTCGTCAACGACATCAAGGCCTTCAACGCGCCCGGCGCCGCGGAGGACGCCGAGGACGAGGCGGGCCGCGAATCGCTGGTGGTGGAGGTCGGCGGCCGTCGCCTGGAGGTGACGCTCCCGTCGTCGCTGGGCGCGCTGGCCAAGGGCGCGCCGGCCGGTGGCGGCTCGGGCCCCAAGGCGAAGCGCCGGAACAAGAAGAACGTCAAGCTCGTCTCCGGCGACACCCTCGCGTCCCCGATGCAGGGCACGATCGTCAAGATCGCGGTCGAGGAGGGCCAGCAGGTCAACGAGGGCGACCTGATCGTCGTCCTGGAGGCCATGAAGATGGAGCAGCCGCTCAACGCGCACCGCTCCGGCACGATCACCGGGCTCAAGGCGGAGGTCGGTGCCTCCCTCACCTCGGGCGCCACCATCTGCGAGATCAAGGCCTGAGCCATGACCGAAGTAGCCCTGCCGCCCACGGGCGAGAAGGAAGTCCGTCGCGTCGATCATGTGATCATCCGCTTCGCGGGTGACTCGGGTGACGGTATGCAGCTGACGGGTGACCGTTTCACTTCGGAGACGGCCTCCTTCGGCAACGACCTCTCGACGCTGCCGAACTTCCCGGCCGAGATCCGCGCCCCCGCCGGCACCCTGCCGGGCGTGTCCTCGTTCCAGCTGCACTTCGCGGACCACGACATCCTCACCCCGGGCGACGCCCCGGACGTGCTGGTCGCGATGAACCCGGCCGCGCTGAAGGCGAACATCGCCGACGTGCCGCGCGGCGCGGAGATCATCGTGAACACGGACGAGTTCACGAAGCGCCCGATGGCCAAGGTGGGCTATGCGACGTCGCCGCTGGAGGACGGCTCGCTGGACGCCTACCGGGTCCACGGGGTGCCGCTGACCACCCTCACGGTGGAGGCCCTGAAGGACTTCGACCTCTCCCGCAAGGAGGCCGAGCGCAGCAAGAACATGTTCGCGCTCGGCCTGCTCTCCTGGATGTACCACCGTCCGACGGAGGGTACGGAGAGCTTCCTGCGGCAGAAGTTCGCGAAGAAGCCCACGATCGCCGAGGCGAACATCGTCGCCTTCCGGGCCGGCTGGAACTTCGGCGAGACCACGGAGGACTTCGCCGTCTCCTACGAGGTGGCACCGGCCTCCAGCGCGTTCCCCAACGGGGTCTACCGCAACATCTCGGGGAACCTGGCCCTGTCGTACGGGCTGATCGCGGCCGCCCAGCAGGCGGAGCTGCCGCTCTACCTGGGCTCGTACCCGATCACCCCCGCCTCGGACATCCTGCACGAGCTGTCGAAGCACAAGAACTTCGGCGTCCGCACCTTCCAGGCCGAGGACGAGATCGCCGGGATCGGCGCCGCGCTCGGCGCGGCCTTCGGCGGGGCGCTGGGGGTGACGACCACTTCCGGGCCGGGTGTGGCGCTGAAGTCGGAGACGATCGGCCTGGCCGTCTCCCTCGAACTCCCGCTGCTGATCGTGGACATCCAGCGCGGCGGCCCGTCGACGGGTCTGCCGACGAAGACGGAGCAGGCGGACCTGCTCCAGGCCATGTACGGCCGCAACGGCGAGGCCCCGGTGCCGATCGTCGCGCCGAGGACGGCGGCGGACTGCTTCGACGCCGCCATCGACGCCGCTCGGATCGCCCTCACCTACCGCACCCCGGTGTTCCTGCTCTCCGACGGCTACCTCGCCAACGGCTCCGAGCCCTGGAAGGTCCCGGACGTGGCCGGCCTGCCGGATCTGCGCACCCGCTTCGCCACCGGCCCGAACCACGAGCTGGCCGACGGCACCGAGGTCTTCTGGCCGTACAAGCGCGACCCGGAAACCCTCGCCCGCCCGTGGGCGGTGCCCGGCACGCCCGGCCTCGAACACCGCATCGGCGGCATCGAGAAGCAGGACGGCACCGGCAACATCTCCTACGACCCCGCGAACCACGAGTTCATGGTCCGCACCCGCCAGGCCAAGATCGACGGCATCCAGGTCCCCGACCTCGACGTCGACGACCCCGACGGCGCCACCACCCTGGTCATCGGCTGGGGCTCGACGTACGGCCCGATCACCGCCGCCGTCCGCCGGCTGCGCGCCTCCGGCTTCCCGGTCGCGCAGGCCCACCTGCGCCACCTCAACCCCTTCCCGGGCAATCTGGGCGAGGTGCTGGGGCAGTACGACACGGTGGTGCTGCCGGAGATGAACCTCGGGCAGCTGGCGACCCTGCTGCGGGCGAAGTACCTGACGAACATCCATTCCGTCACCCAGGTCAACGGAATGCCCTTCAAGGCCGAGCAGCTGGCCGAGGCCGTCCAGGAGGCAAGCCGTGCCCACTGAAGCCCTGTCACTCGTCCCGAAGGCGGAGGCCGTCCAGGCGGCCAAGGACTTCAAGTCGGACCAGGAGGTCCGCTGGTGCCCCGGCTGCGGTGACTACGCCGTCCTCGCCGCCGTCCAGGGCTTCATGCCCGAACTCGGCCTGGCGAAGGAGAACATCGTCTTCGTCTCCGGCATCGGCTGCTCCTCCCGCTTCCCGTACTACATGAACACCTACGGGATGCACTCCATCCACGGCCGCGCCCCCGCCATCGCCACCGGACTCGCCTCCTCCCGCCGCGACCTCTCCGTCTGGGTCGTCACCGGCGACGGCGACGCCCTCTCCATCGGCGGCAACCACCTCATCCACGCCCTCCGCCGCAACGTCAACCTCAAGATCCTCCTCTTCAACAACAGGATCTACGGCCTTACCAAGGGCCAGTACTCCCCCACCTCAGAGGTCGGCAAGATCACCAAGTCGACCCCGATGGGATCGCTGGACGCGCCCTTCAACCCGGTCTCCCTCGCCCTCGGCGCCGAAGCATCCTTCGTCGCCCGGACCGTGGACTCCGACCGCAAGCACCTCACCGAGGTCCTGCGCCAGGCCGCCGACCACCCCGGCACCGCCCTCGTCGAGATCTACCAGAACTGCAACATCTTCAACGACGGCGCCTTCGAGGTCCTCAAGGACAAGGACCAGGCCCTCGAAGCCGTCATCCGCCTCGAGCACGGCCGGCCCATCCGCTTCGGCGCCGACGACGCCAAGGGCGTCGTGCGCAACCCGGCCACCGGGGACCTGGAGGTCGTGACGGTGACCCCGGAGAACGAGTCGGCCGTCGTCGTCCACGACGCGAACGCCGCCTCGCCCACCACCGCGTTCGCCCTCTCGCGGCTGGCCGACCCCGACACCCTGCACCACACGCCCATCGGCGTCTTCCGCAGCATCGAGCGGCCGGTCTACGACACCCTCATGGCCGACCAGCTCGACACCGCCGTCGAGCAGCAGGGCAAGGCCGATCTGGCGGCCCTGCTCGCCGGCAGCGACACGTGGACGGTCGTCGGCTAGGTCATCTCTTCCCAGGGCCCGGATTCCGTCCTTACGGGGTCCGGGCCCCGTCGTACGCGGCGCGGGCGCTCTGCACCTCGCCCGTGCGGCGTTCCGTCCAGCGGGCCAGGGCCCACACCTGTTCGGCGGCCTCCCGGCCGAGGTCGGTCAGGGAGTAGTCGACGTGCGGCGGGATCACGGGGTGCGCGTGGCGCAGGACGAAGCCGTCGCGTTCCAGGGTCTGGAGGGTCTGGGCGAGCATCTTCTCGCTGACGCCCCCCACCTCCCGGCGCAGTTCGCTGAACCGGTAGGAGCGCTCGACCAGGGTGGCGAGGACCAGGACGCCCCAGCGGCTGGTGACGTGCTCCAGGATGCCGCGCGAGGGGCACATGGGGGCTTTGACGTTCGGGGCTTGGACGCTCGGTTCGACACTTACTTCCATACCAGTACCTTACTCCAAAGTAGGTACTTACGATTAGTTAGCGCTTTCCATAAGCTGGTGTCAACGAACAGCGAGCAGCAGCAGTCAGCACTCAGCACTCAGCACTCAGCACCGAACTGGAGCGTGAACCGTCATGAGCATCGTCGTCACCGGAGCCACCGGAGCCCTCGGCCGTCTCGTCGTCGAAGAGCTGCTGGCCAAGGTGCCCGCCACCGAGGTGGCCGTGGTCGTCCGCAACAAGGAGAAGGCCGCCGGCCTCGCCGCGCAGGGTGTCGACGTACGCATCGCCGACTACAGCGACCCGGCGAGCCTCGCCGACGTCTTCCGGGCCGGCGACCGGGTCCTGCTGATCTCCGGCAGCGAGGTCGGGCAGCGCGTCCCGCAGCACCTCGCCGTGGTCAAGGCGGCGGAGGCCGCCGGCGTGGCCCAGCTCGCCTACACCGGGATCCTCGGCGGCCCCGAGGCCGACTTCGACCTGGCGGCCGAGCACAAGGCCACCGAGCAGGCGATCCTCGACTCCGGCCTGCCGCACACCTTCCTGCGCAACGGCTGGTACCACGAGAACTACACCGGCAAGCTCGCCGGCGTCCTGGCGCACGGCGCGGTCGTCGGCAGTGCGGGCGAGGGCCGGATCGCCTCGGCGTCGCGGGCCGACTACGCGGCGGCCGCCGCGGCGGTGCTGACCGGCGAGGGCCACCTCAACCAGGTCTACGAGCTGTCCGGGGACACCGCCTGGAGCCTGGCCGAGTACGCCGCCGAGGTGGCGCGGCAGTCGGGGCGCGAGGTCTCGTACGCGGCCGTTCCGGCGGACGCGCACCTGACCGTGCTGACCGGCGCCGGGGTTCCCGAGGGCTTCGCGACGCTCCTCGTCGACGTGGACGCGGCGATCTCGCGCGGCCGGCTGGCCGGGACCAGCGGTGACCTGGCCCGCCTGATCGGGCGGCCGACGACCCCGGTGTCCGAGGCCATCGCGGCCGCCCTGGTCTGAGCGGCCGGGGCCCGGGGCGCCTGAGCGCCGCTGGAGCACGGCCGGACCTTCACCGGAGCGTCTCGCAGGTGTCATGAGTATCTCCCCGTTACGGGCATGACAGCACCCCCTGTGCGGCGCTACGGTCGTGAGGTTGTGAATTTGGCCGGAAGTCGCACTGGAGGCCCCGTGAAGGCACAGACCGAGCAGCGCACGGGTCTGCTCTACGGATTCGGCGCGTACGGGATGTGGGGGCTCGTCCCCCTCTTCTGGCCGCTGCTCAAGCCCTCCGGAGCCGTCGAGATCCTCGCGCACCGCATGGTGTGGTCGCTGGCCGTCGTCGGGATCGCACTGCTCGCGCTGCGCCGCTGGAGCTGGATGGGCGAGCTGCTGCGCCAGCCGCGCAAGCTCGCGCTGACGGCCCTCGCCGCGACCGTGATCAGCGTGAACTGGGGCCTGTACATCTGGTCGGTCAACAACGGCCAGGTGGTGGAGGCCAGCCTCGGCTACTTCATCAACCCCCTCGTGACCATCGCGATCGGCGTGCTGGTCCTCAAGGAGCGGCTGCGGCGGGCGCAGTGGGCGGCCGTGGGGATCGGTTTCGCCGCGGTGGTGGTGCTGGCCGTCGGGTACGGGCGGCCGCCGTGGATCTCGCTGGTGCTGGCCTTCTCCTTCGCGACGTACGGGCTGATCAAGAAGAAGCTGGACATGGGCGGCCTGGAGTCGCTGACCGCCGAGACGGCCCTGCTCTTCCTGCCCGCCCTCGGCTACCTGCTGTGGCTGGGCGCGCGGGGGCAGTCCACCTTCACCTCGGAGGGCCTCGGGCACTCCTCGCTGCTCGCCACGACCGGTCTGGTGACCGCGATCCCGCTGGTGTGCTTCGGGGCGGCCGCGATCCGGGTGCCGCTGTCCACGCTGGGGCTGCTCCAGTACCTGGCGCCGGTGTTCCAGTTCGCCATCGGGATCCTGTACTTCCACGAGGCGATGCCGCCCGAGCGCTGGGCCGGCTTCTCCCTGGTGTGGGCCGCGCTGGCCATCCTGACCTGGGACGCGCTGCGGACCTCGCGGCGCTCCCGGGCCCGGCTCGCCGCCGCCTCGGCGGCTGCCGCGCTCACCCCGCCGACGGGCGCCCCGGCCGCGCCCGCGGCTCCGGCGCGCGAGCCGGCGTAGGACGGCCCCGGCAGCCTCCCCGCTCCCACGATCCCCGGTACGGACCATCCGTACCGGGGATCGTCCGTTTTTCGAACACCCCTGACCGAATTATGGTCTTGACGCATAGTCATACTCTCGCTGAACATCAGGCTCGCACTGACGCGCTATCGCTCACCTGCTGTATCCCCGCACGTTCCGTCGCATCCCCATACGGAATCCCGGAGCCCCCACATGAGCCTGTCCGTCTCCCGGCGCCTCGCCGCCGCGACCGCTATCGCGGTCGCGGGGCTGTTGTCCGCCACTTCTCCCGCTGCGCTGGCCGCACCCACGGCGGTCACCGCCGCGCCGACGCCGCCCGACATCCCGCTGGCCAACGTCAAGGCCCACCTCTCGCAGCTCTCCTCCATCGCCGCCGCCAACGGCGGCAACCGCGCCCACGGGCGGACCGGTTACAAGGCATCGATCGACTACGTGAAGGGCAAGCTGGACGCGGCCGGTTTCACCACCACGCTCCAGACCTTCACCAGCAGCGGCGCCACCGGCTACAACCTGATCGCCGACTGGCCGGGCGGTGACCCCAACTCGGTGCTGATGTCCGGCTCGCACCTGGACTCGGTGACCTCCGGCGCCGGCATCAACGACAACGGTTCGGGCTCGGCGGCCGTCCTGGAGACCGCCCTCGCCGTGTCCCGCGCCAACCTCCAGCCGACGAAGCACCTGCGCTTCGGCTGGTGGGGCGCGGAGGAGCTGGGCCTGATCGGCTCGAAGTACTACGTCAACAGCCTGCCGGCCGCCGAGAAGGCGAAGATCTCCGGCTACCTGAACTTCGACATGATCGGCTCGCCGAACCCGGGCTACTTCGTCTACGACGACGACCCGACGATCGAGCAGACCTTCAAGAACTACTACGCGGGCCTCGGCATCTCCACGGAGATCGAGACCGAGGGCGACGGCCGTTCGGACCACGCGCCCTTCAAGAACGCGGGCATCCCGGTCGGCGGCCTGTTCTCGGGCGCCGACTACACCAAGACGGCGGCCCAGGCCCAGAAGTGGGGCGGCACCTCCGGTCAGGCCTTCGACCGCTGCTACCACTCCTCGTGCGACAGCCTGACGAACATCAACGACACCGCCCTGGACCGCAACTCGGACGCCATCGCGTACGCGATCTGGAACCTCGGGGCGGCCACCCCGGTCCCGCCGGGCCCGTCCTTCGAGAACACGGCGGACGTCACGATCCCGGACTCCCCCGCCGCCGCGGTGACCTCGCCGATCACGGTGTCGGGCGTCACGGGCAACGCGCCGGCCACCACCAAGGTCGACGTGAACATCGTCCACACCTACCGCGGTGACCTGGTGATCAACCTGATCGCCCCGGACGGCACGGCGTACCTGCTGAAGAACTCCGGCTCGGACTCCGCCGACAACGTGATCGCCAGCTACACGGTGAACGCGTCGAGCGAGGTCGCCAACGGGGTCTGGAAGCTCCAGGTCAAGGACGTGGCGGCGCAGGACGTCGGCTACATCAACAGCTGGAAGATCACCTTCTGACAGATCTGACAGGTCTGACAGCTCTGATCGGCGAAAAACGCCTAGTGGTCTAGACCTCTAGGGCTCCGGCGTGGTCTGATCGGATCATGCCGGAGCTCATCGCCGCCCTGTTCACCCTGCTCGCGCAGGCCGCCGCCGCCGTCAACCCCGCACTCCTGGTGCGCAGACGGCGGCGGCTGCGGCGTCTCGCGGACCACGCGCAGGGCCGCGCCGTGCACGTCCCGTGCGACCTGCGGGACCGGGAACTCACCGCCGGCCAGTGGCGCGAGGGGCACCTCGCACTCCCCCCGGGCGGGGCGGGCGGGCCGGTCCGCTGGCAGGCGAAGGACACGCAGGCGGGCGGGGAGACGGACTTCCCGCCCCTGGAGCCCGTCTCCGCCGACGAGATCAGCGTCGCCTTCCGCTCCGAGGACGGCGCGACCGAGCTGCGCCTGCACCCCGACGAGGCCCCGATGGTCCTACGCGTCCTCGCCGGCCGTGCGTAGCGAGGCGGGCAGCGGGTCCTGGATCCGGGCCCGGAGTTCCCGCGCGACCGCCGCGACGTCCGCGCGGCCCAGCTTCGCGGCCTCCACCAGATCGCCGAGCTCCTCGGGCGAGGGCAGTTGCTTCGCCCCGGCCACCCGCAGGTACGAGCGGGTGGCGGCGGCCGCGTAGAACTCGTTCATCGGGGATTCCAGCGCCGGGCAGACGGCGAGCGTGTGCAGGAAGGCCGCGGCCCGCCAGGCGGTGTCGGGGGCGGGCTGCTCGGGCACGAGCACCAGGTCGTTCTGGTGCCGGGCGACGGCGGCGGCCACCCCGGAGGGGTCCCATACGGCGGGATCCGACGGCAGGTGGTGGGCGAGGGCGGTCCAGGCCCATTCCATGGTGATCTTCAATTGCCGAACCGCTCCTGGAAGTAGCTCCAGTGGTCGGCGAACTCCTCGATGCCGGACAGGAACCGCTTGCGGTCCTCGTCCAGTTCGCGTTCCGTGACCTCGGTGATCAGCGCGGTGACCGTCGTACCCAGGGCCGCCGCGCGCGCCTTGAGGCGTTCGTGGAACTCTTCGTCCAGGCGGATGGTGACGTGTCTCGACATGGCTTTCACGGTACAGCGGCCGTGCTGTACGCAGGAGGGGAACGGCAGAAGGGTGGCCCGGGACACAGGTCCCGGGCCACCCTTCGCGGTGGCGCCGCTACTTCACGCAGCCGCCGTCACTTCGCGGCGTCGGCCGTCTTGACCAGCTGGTCCTTGGTGACCGCGCCAACGTAGACCTTGCCGTCGTCCGTGATCAGGGCGTTGACCAGGCGGGTCGAGAAGACCCGCCCCTCGCCGAACTTGCCGGTGACCTTGTCCCCGAGGGAGTTCAGGAACTGCTTGGCCTCCTTCGGGGCGTTCTTGTCGTTCTCCAGGTCCTTCAGGCTCTTGCCCGAGGCGCCCGCACCGGTGTCGATGCGCGCGACCGTGGCCCAGCCCTCGCCCAGGATCTTCGTGTCGCCCTTGCCGTTTGCCCCGCCGGTCAGCGCGTCCAGGCCGGGGAAGGACTCGAGCGCCTTGAACTCCTTGCCGTGCTCCTTGGCCTTGCCCTCCGCGCCTTCGGTGCCCTCGGTGACCTTGGCACCCTTCGGCGGGGTGAAGGTGAAGGCGTCGGCGGCGGGCTTGGCGAAGTCGACCTGGGTGAAGCCCGCGTCGACGATCGGCTTGCCACCCTGGCTGGACAGCAGCTGGACCCGCAGCGGCACGCCGTTCTTGGCGTCCACCGCGATCTGCACCGAGCCGACCGTGGAGCCGGACTGCTTCGGCTTCAGCACCAGCTGGTAGGCGTCGCGTCCGGCGACCTGCGCGGTGTCGCCGACGCTGACGTCGGTGGTCGGGCCGGCGGCCTTGAGGATGTCCTGGGCGATCTGCTGCGGGGAGGTGGCGAGGCGGTCGGCGGTCTTCTTGTGGTCGCCGCCCTTCTCGCCGCCGCGCTCGGCGTCCTTCTCGTGGAAGACCTCGTTGGACTTGGAGTCGTAGCCCCACACGTCGGCGCCGTTGTGGACGAGGGTGTACTCGTCCTTCCCGTCGAGGAAGGTCAGCTTCTGGCGGTCCGGGCCGTCGGCCGCGACCCGGAAGGTGTGCGTGCCGTTGGCCAGCTGCGCGATCTTGTCCTCGGGGTTGGCCGAGCCGCCGGCCACACCGCCGCCGCCCAGCAGGCCGGTGGCCAGCTTGGGCAGGCCGAGGTCGGTGGTGAGCTTGGCGGTGCCGGAGAGCTGCTGCGCGTCGGACGCCGCGACCTTCTCGATGAGCTGCTGCGCCGTCACCTTGGGCAGGTCCGGGCCCCCGGCGTTGGCGAAGGCCGGAACCATCGCCACGGTTGCGGCGGCGACACCCGCCACCGCCACCGGTACGGCGTACCGTGCGGCCTTGCGCGAGGTCTTCGTGTTCGCTGCCATGTCAGTGCCCTGCCCTCTGTGTCGTCAATGGCGGCGGCCCCCGTGGCGCCGCGCTCACCCGATCCGGTGGGGTTGATGACTCCATCTGACCAAATTCGGGCGCACCGGGCGTCAGTCCCCGGAATCAACTCCGCGTACGACCGTGGGATGACACGGAAAGGGCCCTCCTCCCCCGACCCGTAAGGGTCGCGGGGGCAGCAGGGCCCTGTCCTGGGAAGTTCGGCCTGGTCAGCCCGCGCGGTGCACCACCGCGTCGCACAGCTCCTCCAGCGCGGACTTCGCGAAGCACTCCGGCAGCGGGGCGAGCATGGCGCGCGCGTCCTCGGCGTACTGGATGGTGTCGCGGCGCGCCAGCTCCAGCGCGGGGTGCACCCGCAGCCGGGCCAGGACCTCGGCGTGCAGGGCGTCGTCCGTGAGGTCGCCGTCCAGCATCTTCACGAGTTCCAGGTCCTCGGGGCGGCCGCCCTGGTCCGCGATCTCCCGCAGCCGCAGCACGGGCAGCGTCGGGATGCCCTCGCGGAGGTCGGTGCCGGGGGTCTTGCCGGACTCGTGGGAGTCGGAGGCGATGTCGAGGACGTCGTCGGCGAGCTGGAAGGCGGTGCCGAGGCGCTCGCCGTACTGGGTGAGGATGTCGACGACGGACTCGTCGGCGCCGGACATCAGCGCGCCGAAGCGGCCGGAGACCGCGATGAGCGAGCCGGTCTTGCCGGCGATGACGTCGAGGTAGTGGGCGACGGGGTCGCGGCCGTCGCGCGGACCGGCCGTCTCCAGGATCTGGCCCGTCACGAGCCGCTCGAAGGCCTCCGCCTGGATGCGTACGGCTTCCGGCCCGAGGTCCGCCAGGATGTGCGAGGCGCGGGCGAACAGGAAGTCACCCGTCAGGACGGCCACGGAGTTGCCCCAGCGGGCGTTGGCGCTCTCCACCCCGCGGCGGACGTCCGCCTCGTCCATGACGTCGTCGTGGTAGAGCGTGGCCAGGTGCGTGAGCTCGACGACCACCGCGGACGGCACGATGCCGGGCGCGTAGGGGTCGCCGAAGCGGGACGCGAGCATCACCAGCAGCGGGCGGAACCGCTTGCCTCCGGCCCGCACGAGGTGCTGTGCGGCCTCGGTGATGAAGGGGACTTCGCTCTTGGTGGCTTCCAGCAGACCCGCCTCGACGGCGGCCAGTCCGGCCTGGACATCGGTTTCAAGAGCCTGGTCCCGCACGCTCAGTCCGAACGGCCCGACGACGGTCACGAGGGGTACTCCTGTCTGCTGACGATCACCTTGACGATCACATGGATTGTCGATGTGTCGCTGCCATCACTCAAGCCAGCGTATCCGGTCTGTTTTCGATCACCCAGGGCGCCTTCCCGGCCGCCACGCGCGCATCGCCCGAAGCGCACCGGTATGTTCGGTGGAAGCCGAAACAACCGGAGAATACGTTTTGTCCAGATCTTCGACCGCCATAGACGAACCCAGGGATCCGGAGGCGGACCAGCCGCCGCCCGGGGACGACCACGCCTTCCTCGGGCACCCCAGGGGTCTCGCCACGCTCTCCGGGCTGGAGGTGTGGGAGCGGTTCTCCTTCCTGGGCATGCAGGCCATCCTCGTCCTCTACTTCGCGGACACCGTTGCACACGGCGGCCTGGGCATGTCCCCGGGCACCGCCGCCTCCGTGGCGGCGGCCTACGGGACCATGGTCTACCTCGTCTCGGTCGCCGGCGGATGGCTCGCCGACCGGATGCTCGGCTCGTACCGCGCCGTCCTCTTCGGCGGCATCCTCATCGCCTGCGGCCACTACGCCATGGCCGTGCCCACCGCCGCCATGACCTGGGCGGGCCTCGGCCTGATCAGCGCCGGCACCGGCCTGCTCAAGCCCAACGTGGCCAGCATGGTGGGCAAGCTGTACCGCACCGACGACGAGCGGCGCGACGCCGGCTTCGCCCTGTACTACATGGGCATCAACATCGGCGCCTTCGCCGGACCCCTGATCACCGGCTGGCTCGGCGAGCACAAGGGCTGGCACTGGGGCTTCTCCGCCGCCGCCGTCGGCATGACCGCCGGCCTGGTCCAGTACGTGCTGGGACGCCGCCACCTGGCCGGGCGCAAGCATTCGGCCACATCTGTAAATCAACCCGGCGCGCTGGCGCCCGAGGCGATGCGTTCCGCCGTCTGGAAGATCGTCGGCGGGTGTCTCCTCTTCGCCGTACTCGCCACCCTCCTGGCTGCCATCGGCTGGTTGACGATGGCCCGTTTCGTCGACCTGCTGACCCTCGTGTCGGTGATCGCGCCGGTCGTCTACTTCGCGCTGATGTTCCGCAGCCCGCGCGTCACGGACGAGGAACGCGGACGGCTGCGCCCGTACGTGGTGCTCTTCCTGGCGTCGGTGGCCTTCAACTTCATCCTCTTCCAGGCCTACTCGACGATGATGCTGCTGGCCTCGACGAACGCCCGCACCGAGATCCTCGGCTTCCACTTCCCCTCCAGCTGGTACGCCTCCGCGCTCGGCGCCTTCGAGGTGCTGCTCGCGCCGGTCGTGGCCGCGCTGTGGGTCCGGATGGGCCGCCGCCAGCCGCACGCCTCGAACAAGATCGCCATCGGGGTGATCCTGGGCGGCCTGTCCTTCCTGCTGATGGTGATCCCTACCTCCGGGCACGCGGACGACACCTATCAGATGGCCGCCTGGTGGATCGTCGGCTCGTACCTGCTGCTGGGGCTCGGCGACGTCCTGCTGGAGACCTCCGGCATGTCGGCCACCACCAAGCTCGCCCCCAAGGCGTACGCCAGCCAGACCATGGCCCTGTGGTTCCTCTCGCTGGCGCTCGCCAACGGAATCCAGGCACAGGTCGTCAAGCTCTACGGCCACGTCTCCAACCCGGCGTACTTCGGCGTCAACGGCGCCCTCGCGATCGGCGTCGGCCTGGCCGTGATCGCCCTGGCGCCCTGGCTGCGCCGCACGATGCACCCCGTTCACTGAGATGGATGCCGCATGATCATCCGCACCGAGTTCCCGTACACCGCCACCCACGAGGATGTCCGGATCCCGATGCCCGACGGCGTCGAGCTGTACGCCCGGATCTGGCGCCCGGTCACCGACGAGAAGGTCCCGGCGCTGCTGGAGTACCTCCCGTACCGGCTGACCGACTGGACCGCGCCGCGCGACTGGCAGCGCCACCCCTGGTACGCCGGGCACGGCTACGCCTCCGTACGCGTCGACGTACGCGGCCACGGCAACAGCGGGGGCCGCCCCGGCGACGAGTACGACGCCCGGGAACTCGCCGACGGGGTCGCGGTGGTGAAGTGGCTCGCGGCGCAGCCGTGGTGCACGGGCGCGGTGGGGATGTTCGGGATCTCCTGGGGCGGCTTCAACAGCCTCCAGATCGCCGCGCTCGCACCGGAGGCGCTGAAGGCGGTCGTCACGGTCTGCTCGACGGACGACCGCTACGACAACGACGTGCACTACATGGGCGGCTCGGTCCTGGCCGTGGACATGCACGCCTGGGCGGCGACCATGCTGGCCTTCGCCTCCCGCCCCCCGGACCCCCTGTACGCGGGCGAGGGCTGGCGTAAGCAATGGCTGGACCGGCTGGAGGGCGTGGAGCCGCTGATCCACACCTGGCTCTCGCACCAGACCCGCGACGCCTACTGGCGCCACGGCAGCGTCTGCGAGGACTACGGGGCGATCCGTGCGGCCGTCCTCGCGGTCGGCGGCTGGCACGACCCGTACCGGGACACCGTGCTCCGGCTGACCGCCGCGCTGCCCGCGTCCCGGGTGCGGGGGCTGATCGGGCCCTGGTCGCACCAGTACCCCGACCGGGGGCTGCCGCCGGGCCCGGCCATCGGCTTCCTCCAGGAAACCCTGCGCTGGTGGGACCACTGGCTCAAGGGCGAGGACGACGGGGTCATGGAGGAGCCGCTGCTGCGCGCCTGGATCAGCGAGTCGCACCCGCCGGCCACCGTGTACGAGCGGCTGGAGGGCCGCTGGGTCGGCGAGCGCGCGTGGCCGTCGCCGGCGGTGGTGCCGGTGTCGTACGGACTCCAGGGCCTGCCGGTGGCGGTGGCCTCGCCGCAGCACACCGGGCTCGACGCCGGGCGCTTCTTCCCCTTCGGCAACGACGCCGACCTGCCGCCGGACCAGCGGGAGGAGGACGCCAAGTCGGCGTGCTTCGAGTTCCCCGTGCCGGACGGGGAGCCCGTGGAGATCCTCGGCAGGCCCTCGGTGACGCTGCGGCTGCGGATGGACGTCCCGTACGGGCAGGTCGTGGCCCGGCTGTGCGACGTCGCCCCCGACGGGGCCTCGACGCTGATCACGCGGGGCGCGCTGAACCTGTCGGCGCGCCAGGGGCGGGAGCGGGCCGTGCCGTGGACGCCGGGCGCGGAGGAGGACGTCACCTTCGAGCTGAACGGCATCGGGCACGCCTTCCCGCCCGGGCACCGGATCCGGCTCGCGGTGTCCTCCGCGTACTGGCCGTGGATCTGGCCGCGGGCCGGCTCGGAAGCCGGCTGGACCCTGGACCCGGCGGGCAGCACCCTCGAACTCCCGGTCCGCTCCGGCTCCCCCGCCGCCGACGCGGGCATCGTCTTCGAGGCGCCCGAGCAGTCGGCACCGCTGGGGGTCGTGTACCCGGAGACCCTGGACGAGCCGCGGCCGGAGCGGGTCGTCGTACGGGACGTCGCGCGCGGGGCCTGGCGGCTGGAGGTGGACCCGCGGTACGGGGGCACCCGGATCTACCCGGACGGACTGGAGTTCAGCGAGGACGCGCAGGAGGTCTACGAGATCCGCGATGGCGACGCCCTGTCCGCGCGGACGCGGTCGGAGTGGCGGATCCGGCTGCACCGGCCGGAACTGGGCTGGGACGCGCGGGTGGAAACCCGCTCGGAGATCACGTGCGACGAGGGCGGCTTCCTCACCTCGAACGAGGTCGTCTGCCGCGAGGGCGACGAGGTCGTCTTCCACCGCACCTGGGAACGCCGCCTCCCCCGCGCGGCGGGCTAGGCCGTCCCCGTGATGCCGCTCCCCGCCCCGCCCTTCCGCCGTTCCCCGGGCTCCGCCCGGACCCGGGGTGCGACGGCCGGTTCAGGCGCCGGCGGGGCCGACCGGCACCCCGCGCTCCCACAACTCCTCGGCGTGGTCGGCGAACCTGTCGAACATCCCGCCGTCACCCTGCCGCCGCAGGTGGAGCATCGGGGAGTCGTGGCCGATCACCCGCGCGAGGTGCGGCGTCACGAGCGCGTCGTGATCGAACCGGAAGACCGACAGACGGCGTCGGACTCGGAGCTGTGGCGGCCGGCCGACCCCATGGAGCGGCTGCGGGCCGAATTCGCCCGGCGGAACGCCCTGAGCGCGGAGGGGTTGCTGTGACGCCGTCGCCGTGACCCTCGGGGCGGTCGCCTGGACCTGCTGCGTGGGGGCCGTCGCCGCCCGGGGGTGGGTCGCTGAGGCCCGTACCCGGGGTCCGAGGGGGGCCTGCCGGCCAGGGCTACCGGCCGGCTCCCGTGACGAGTTCCTCCGACACCCGTGTCCGCGCGTAGAGCACGACCCGGCCCGCCCGGTGCGCCGACACGAGGCCGGCCGCCCGCAGGGCGCCGAGGTGCTGGGACACCCCGCCGGGGGTGAGGCCGGTGCGCCGGGCCAGTTCGGTGGTCGTCGCCGGTGCGGTGAGTTCCGCGAGGAGCTGCGCCCGGGACCGTCCGAGCACTCCGGACAGGGCCTCGGAGGCCGATCCCGGCGAGGCCTCCCACAGGGCGCCGATGCCGCGCGGCGGATAGCGCAGTGTGGGCTGGTACGCCGCGTCCGTCGTCAAGAACACCCGCGGCCACACGAACGCCGACGGCACGAGGAGCAGCCCCCGTCCGTCCAGTCTGCGCACGCCCCGCAGGAAACGGTGGTCGACCTTCAAGGTCCCCGATGCCCACGCCACTTGGGGTTCGAGGTCCGCGAACAGGCTCCGCGTGCCGTCCTCGGCGAAGCGGCGGGCCCGGTAGTGGATGTCGGCTTCCAGATGCGTCTGGAAGCGGGGCCAGTACGGGGCCATCGCCAGTTCCCAGAAGGCCGCGATGAGATCGGCGAGCCTCCCGAGCCCGCGCCCGGGATCCGCCAGGAGCGCGTCGACGCCGGCCCGCGCCTCGGGCGCGGAGGCCCGCAGCCGCTCGGGCGGGGTGGCCCGCAGCGCGGCAAGCTCTACGGTGAGCGACGGGCCGGACGTGCTCGGCGGCGGGCACAGGAAGCCCGGGACGGAGGGCGCCGTCACCGGTACCAGCGCGGTCAGCGGGGTCAGATCGAGCCGTGCGGCCGCGATCCGGGCGCGTACCTGTCCGGCCCACCGCCGGTGCAGCCCCTGTTCGTCGGCGCCGTACAGCACCCGCACCCCGGCCACGACCTCCCAGAGCGGCGAGATGGCGAAGCGGGTCCGCGCGACGTCCTCGGCCGAGAACTCGATCTCCAGCACCGGGCGGCCTCCCTGGAATCCCACGGCAGCCGACCGCTCACCGGGATTTAGAAGAGGCTAAAACAATGGCCCGGAGCTGTGATGACCGGCACCGTACCGGGCATGCCCACACGCCTCCCCACCACCACCGGCACGCGGTCCCCGTGGCGATCGAGCGGTTTCCGCGTGCTCTTCTTCGCATCCACCCTGAGCGTTCTCGGTACGAACGTCTCCTACGTCGCCGTCCCGCTGGTCGCCGTGCTGGCCCTGGACGCGGGCCCCGGCCAGGTCGGGTTGCTCGCCTCCCTGAGCACGGCGGCCTTCCTGCTCATCGGCCTGCCGGCGGGGGCGTGGGTCGACCGGCTGAGGCCCGGTACGGTCCTGGCCGTCGCGGACCTGCTGCGTGGCGGACTGCTCGCCTGGGTCCCGCTGGCCTGGTGGTTCGACGTCCTGACCTTCGAAGGGCTCTGCGTCGCGGTGTTCCTGAGCGGGGTCGCCACCGTCTTCTTCGACGTGGCCTCGCAGAGCGCCCTGCCCCAGCTGGTCGGACCCGAGTCGCTGGTACCGGCCAACTCCGCCATGGTGAGCCTGATGGCCGCGGGCAACGTGGCCGGGCGGGGTGCGGGCGGCGCCCTCGTCCAGCTCGTCGGCGCGCCGGCAGCGGTGGTGTGCGCGGCGGTGGGGTACCTGGGTTCGGGACTGCGGTTGGTCCGAACGGCGCGGAGCGGTGCCCGTGGAACCACCGCGGCGCCGGGAGGCGCCGGCCGGGGCCCGGATCTGCGCGCCCTGATCTCCGAGGGCCTGCGGCACGTCCTGCGCCACGGAGAACTGCGCGCCCTCGCCCTCACCGGCGCACTGGGCAACCTCGGGACGGTCATGGTGAACACGATGCTGCCCGTGGTGTTCAGCCGCGAACTCGGCCTGTCCGCGGGTGCTCTGGGCCTGTTCTGGGCAGTCGGAGGAGTCGGCCTGTTCCTCGGGGCCCGCTGCGCCCGCCGCCTCGCCGACCGGTTCGGCCATGGGCGGGGGCTCGTCCTCGCCGACGTCTGCCTCGCCCCGACGGGCCTCTTGGTACCCCTGATGGACCGGGGGGTCTGGCTGTGGGCGGCAGGTGCCGGATGGCTCCTCTTCGCCGTCAGGACGGGGACGTCCAACGTCCTCGGAGTGAGCCTTCGCCAGCGCCTCACCCCGGGCACCCTGCTCGGCCGGATGAACGCCACCTTCCGGTTCCTCCTCACCGGGGCGATGGCCCTCGGCGCCGGCCTGGCCGGAGCCATGGGTGCGTACGCGTCCCCACGCGCGGCCCTCTGGGCGGGCGGGGCCCTGCTCTGCCTGAGCTTCGTCCCGACACTCGCCTCCCCGCTGCGCGGGCGCCGCGCGCTCCCGCCCGCAGGGACCGAAGGGAGCGCCGACCTCGCCCCCCGGCCGCCGGACGACGGAACGCAGCGTCGGGCCTCCGCGGAGCCCCTGCCCCCCGGAGGCCCGACGCGGTCCCGGCGGGACCCGGACGCCTAGGCGTAGAGCCGTTCCAGGACCACCGCGATGCCGTCCGCCTCGTTCGACAGGGTCACCTCGTCGGCGACGGCCAGCAGCTCGCGGTGCGCGGCCTCCATCGCCACCCCCCAGGCGGCCCAGCGGAACATCGGGATGTCGTTCGGCATGTCACCGAAGGCGATCGTCGAGGAGCCCGTCACCCCCAGCGCCTCCGCGGCCCGCGCCAGGCCGACGCCCTTGTCGATGCCGGGCGGCTGGAGTTCCACCGTGTGCTCCCCCGCCATCGTGACGTTCACCAGGTCCCCGACGACCGCGCGCGCCGCCCGCGTCAGTTCGTCGTCGTCCAGTCGCGGGTGCTGGAGCAGCACCTTGTTGATCGGGGCCGACCACAGGTCCTCGCGCTTCGGTACGCGGACCATCGGCAGGTGCGGGTGCCACACCCGGTAGCCCGGCGCTATCAGCATCTCGGCGTCCAGGCCCTCCTGGTTGACCGCCGCGTACACCTCGCCGATCTCCGCCTCGATCTTCCCGAGGGCGACTTCGGCCAGGCCCCGGTCCATCGAGTCGGAGTGCAGGAGCAGCCCGCGCGCCGCGTCGTACACCTGCGCGCCCTGCCCGCACACCGCGAGCCCCGTGTACCCAAGGCTGTCAAGAACATGGCGGACCTGCGGAACGGGGCGTCCGGTGACGACGATGTGCTGGGCGCCGGCCGCGCGCGCCCGCGCGAGCGCCGCGTACGAGCGGGCGGAGACGGTGTCCCCGGCGCACAGCAGAGTCCCGTCCAGGTCGGTGGCGATCAAGGCATAGGGGAGGGCGGAAGTCACGGCGCCAAGGATACGGACCCCCTTGGACAAGTCCTACAAATAGCGCAGGAATCCGGCCTCCCACAGACCCCACCCGCCACGTAACGTGTCCACCAGCTCCCGGGACACCCCCGGACCGCGCCGAAAGCGAGGCAGCATCCCATGCCCCAGCAGAGCCCCCTCGATGTCCCCGAGGGCGACCCGTTCGGGCCGCACAACCTCCCGTACGGGGTGTTCTCCACCCCCCAGGAGCCGACGCGCCGCCGTGTCGGTGTGCGGATCGGCGGGCACGTGCTCGACGCGGGCGCCGTCGCCGTCGCGCTCGGCTCCCCGTACGCCGGGCTCCTCGCCCAGGGCTCGCTGAACCCGCTGCTCGCCGCCGGCCGCACCGCCTGGCGCGACGTACGCCGCGCGCTGACCGCCTGGGTCACCGACCCCGGCCACCGCGAGACGGTGGAGCCGCACCTGCTGCCGCTCGACGACGTCACCCTGCACCTGCCGTACGAGGTCGCCGACTACGTCGACTTCTACGCGAGCGAGCACCACGCCACCAACGTCGGGAAGATCTTCCGCCCCGACGGTGACGCGCTCACCCCGAACTGGAAGCACCTCCCGATCGGCTACCACGGCCGTTCGGGGACGATCGTGGTCTCCGGGACGGACGTCGTACGCCCCTCCGGGCAGCGCAAGGCGCCCACCGACGCGGCGCCCGTCTTCGGCCCGTCCGTGAAGCTCGACATCGAGGCGGAGGTCGGCTTCGTCGTCGGCACCCCCTCCGAGCTGGGCAGCCCGGTGGCGCTCGGTGACTTCGAGGACCACGTCTTCGGGCTGTTCCTCCTCAACGACTGGTCCGCGCGCGACGTCCAGGCCTGGGAGTACGTTCCGCTCGGCCCCTTCCTCGGCAAGTCCTTCGCCACCTCCGTCTCCGCCTGGGTGACCCCCCTGGAGGCCCTGGACGCGGCCCGCGTCGCCCCGCCCGCCCGGGACTTCCCGCTCCTGCCCTACCTCGACGACGCCGACAGCGACCGCCCCGGCGGCTTCGACCTGCGCATCACCGTCTCCATCAACGGGCAGGAGGTGGCCCGGCCGCCGTTCGCCTCGATGTACTGGACCGCCGCCCAGCAGCTGGCGCACATGACCGTCAACGGCGCCTCGCTGCGCACGGGTGACGTCTACGGCTCCGGCACCGTCAGCGGCCCCGAGGTCGACCAGCGCGGCTCGCTGCTGGAGCTCACCTGGAACGGCCGCGACGCCATCGAGCTCGCCGACGGCAAGCGCACCTTCCTGGAGGACGGCGACACCGTCACCCTCACCGCCTGGGCGCCCGGCGCCGACGGCACCCGCGTGGGCCTCGGCGAGGTCACCGGCCGCATCGTGGGCACCCGCTAGGGCCTGTCGTCGCACCCCTCGGCCCGGGCCGCCTCCACGGCCCGGGCCGAGGGCCTGTCGTAGGGGGTCCGCGTACGCCGCCCGGGCGGTGTGACCACCCGTACGCGCCCCCAGCCGTGGCGGGCCGGGGCCGACGGAGCGACGCTGCTCGCATGGCCCCTCGTAACGCCAAGCTCATCCCCCTGGCCCTCGCGGCCGCCGCGACCCTGGCTGCCGCCCCACCGGCACCCGCACCCGCGCCGGCCCCCCGGCTCACGTCCGCCGCCCAACTGGCCCAGGCCTACCGGGCCACGGCCAAGTTCCACCGGCACGAGGCCGGTGTCGCCGCCGGCTACGTCCCCGACAAGTACTGCGTCGTGAACCCGTCGGGCGGCGCCGGCGCCCTCGGCTACCCGCACTTCAACCACGCCTACGACGGTTCCGTCGACCCGAAGAAGCCCACCGCCCTGCTCTACGAGGGCGACGGCGCGGGCCGCTGGCGCCTCGCGGGCCTCGAATGGATGGTCGTGGACCGCGACGGCCGCGAGGACACCGACGACGACCGGCCCTCGCTGTTCGGGGAACCGTTCCGCGGCCCGCTGCCCGCCCGCTACCCGGGGCAGAAGGTCCACTATTCGCTGCACCTGTGGCTGTGGAAGGGCAACCCCGCCGGACGGTTCGAGCCCTTCAACCCGTCCGTCGTCTGCCGCCCGGGCACCACCAGGCCGCCCCGCCCGGCCGCCGCCCCCGCCACCACCCCTTAGGGCGTGCCGGGCCCCCGTTCGGAGGTCCGCCGCGTGCGGGACCCCCGCCTCCCCGCGATGGTGGACGAAACGGCCCCACCCCACCAGGAGTTCCGATGCCCGTACGCAGCGTCTCTGATCAGCTCAGTGATCCCATGTCAGACGTGGTGTCTGGCGGTGGGATGTCCCATCGTGGTGGGGTGACGTGGGCGTGCAGGTGGAAGCCCGCACCCAGCGCTGCCCCTCTTGGCCGGTGTCGGCTGGTGGGTGTGCTGATCGTTGTCACGTCCTGGTGCCGGTGGGCTGCGCGTGGCAGCCGGGTCCGGTCCGTGTGAGCGTGTCCCTCCGGACGCTTGCCCGCCGGACCCATGGATCTGTTGGGGGAGGGTGCCCTGCGTCGCCTGGGCGCGGGGCGTGCTGTCTGTCGCCGTGTGGAGCCGGTCTTGGACCGGTCCCGTCGGCTGGTCTTGGGCGCGGTGGGTGTGATGACCGCGGCCGCTTCGATTCGGTCCACGACCGTGCGGATGACCATGGCGCCGGTGGTCCGGTCGGTGACGGTCTTGGTCTGGTGGGCCAGGCCGCGTGCTGCGATGCGCTGCCAGGCGCCCTGGTCGCGGTCGCCCTGCCAGCGGCAGTCGGGGTTTGGGCAGATGGCCCATTTCCAGCCGGGGACGGTGGGCCTGTCGGGGGCTTTGCGGTGCCGCAGCGGGGTGAGGCACTGGGGGCAGTGTCTGGAGGTGTTGCGTGCCGGGACGGTGACCACGGCGATGCCCGTCTCGGCGGCGAGGTGCCGCATCCGCTCTACGATCTGCCCTCGTACCTGCTGGGAGAGACGGGTGTTCATGGTGCGGCCCATGCCACGGGCTTCCATGGAGCGGAGGTCTTCGACGTCGATGACGCTCGCCCCGGCGGTGATGGCCTGGTCCACCGCCCAGCGGGCGGCGGCCCACGCCAGTGCGTCATTCAGGTTCGACCGGCGCGTGGAGACGCGCGCGATCTCGTCGGTCAGAACAGCGTGTTTGGCGACCAAGGCGTGCTGATCATCCCTGGCTGTCAGTCGTTGGTAGTGATCTGTCTTGGCATGGAGGCGCTCGCCTTGCCGTCGCAGCCGGTGCTGCCTGGCGAAGACTCCGGCCGACCGGAATGTCCCCCCGGCCCCGAGTGCGGTGATCCGCCCGTCGTCGTTCAGCCGGGCGGCCCCGGCGGACAGCAGGGTGTTCAGGCCCCAGTCCACACCCAAAGCGACCTTGTGCCCACTGCGGGCCGCCTTCGGCACGGCGTGCGTGTAGGCGAGATCGGCGCGGACGCGGCCCTGATGGAGGCGCAGGGTGGGCAGATGCAGCACCGCGTTCGCGGGGATGGTCGGCGGCAGGTTGACGGGGCAGGACACCCATGTCCAGTCCCGGTACGAGCGCGGGTCGGCCCGGGTGGGGAGCTGCAAGCGCAACAGCGCACGGCCCGGCTCGGTCTCGTGACGTTCAATGGTGGCCTGCTGCCCGTCGCACGCCGACAGCAACAGCAGCCGTGCCGCTCTGGGCGCACTCTCCACCTCGAACACATCGACCGGCATCCGCCCGTGCTTCTTGGCGAACGCGGCGATCTGCCGGGTGCGGGAGTTGACGACGCCGGACGGCAGATGCCGCCCATCCGGCACTGCCGCACGCACCGCATCCCACTCCCCCGGCGTGCGCTTGCCGGGATCGGCAGGCCAAGTCCTGAGGACCCCGGCGGTCACGTCGGCCCGCCAGTGCGCCGAGCGCAGCAAGCGTCCGGCCTGCTCCTGCACCATGCGGACGATCCGGTCATTGACCCGAATACCTTCGGGTGGTGCGACGCTCCAGCCCAGGCGCCGCAGAGCCATCCACGCGTTCGACGGCAGCTTCCTGCCCCCGCCGTCCTCCCCGGAGGCCAGCAGGTCCACGTCGGGGGCGTTCCAGTGGTCGGCCAGCAGCTCGGTGACCATGGAGGCCACCAGATCGGCCGCCCAGCCGACCCGCTCCGCAAGCACCGAGACCGCCAAGAGTTCGCCGGTCTCCTCGTTCACACCCGTCCGCAACAGACCACGGGCACAGGCGGTCCGGGCGGCCTGACCTGCGGCGAGCGGCACCTTGCGACTCAACGCCCACCTCCCCTGTCATCCGGTGCTGTCATCCGATCAACGACACCACGCGCGAAAGGTCACCCATTCGATCCACGAACCCACATCCGGCACCCCCTGCACGACCCGGACACCAACCCGAGAACACACCACGATCACTACGCATCCCTAAGGAACTACGTGAGCCTGAAGACCCTTCTCGCCTGCGCGGCCGCCGTGTCGCTCGGCCTGGCCGCCGTGGCCCCGGCCCACGGGGTCGAGGGGCCCGCGCCCGACCCGCTCGACCCCCAGGCCATGCGGGACATGGCGACGGCCATCGCGGTGACGGCCAAGTACACCGACGAGCGGGAGGCCCTCAAGGACGGCTACGTCCCGCACGGCCAGGAGTGCATGACCAACCCGTTCGGGGTGGGCTCCATGGGCTACCACTACGTCAAGCAGGCCAACTGGGGTTCGAAGGACCCCAGCAAGCCGACCGCGCTCCTCTACAGCACCGCGAAGGACCGCCACGGCCGCCGCAAGCTCCAGACCGTGGAGTGGATGTCCACCGACCGCGACCAGGACCTGAAGACCACCGACGACCGGCCGACGATGTTCGGCCTGCCCTTCGACGGGCCGATGCCCGGCCACTGGACGGGCATGCCCAAGCACTACGACCTGCACATGTGGGCGTACGAGGACAACCCGGCGGGCCGCTTCCACAACTGGAACCCGGCCCTGACCTGCCCCGCCACCACCCCCGCCCCGGGCGTGACGGCGCCGGCCCACACCCACCACGGGTAGCCCCGTACGCGTCAGGGCCCGGCCCCCCGAGGGGAGCCGGGCCCTGAGACGTACCCACCCGGACGGGGTCAGCGGACGAAGGTGCTCGCCTGCCCCGCCAGGTCCAGGAAGTACTGCGGCGCCAGACCCAGCACCAGGGTGACGGCGACGCCCACCGCGATGGTGGTCATCGTCAGCGGCGAGGGGACGGCCACCGTCGGGCCGTCGGCCTTCGGCTCGCTGAAGAACATCAGCACGATCACCCGGATGTAGAAGAACGCGGCGATCGCGGACGAGATCACACCGACCACGACCAGCGCCCCGGCGCCTCCCTCCGCCGCCGCCTTGAACACGGCGAACTTCCCGGCGAAGCCGGAGGTGAGCGGAATGCCGGCGAAGGCCAGCAGGAACACCGCGAACACCGCCGCCGTCAGCGGCGAACGCCGCCCGAGCCCCGCCCACTTGGACAGGTGCGTGGCCTCGCCGCCCGCGTCCCGGACCAGGGTGACCACGGCGAACGCGCCGATCGTCACGAAGGAGTAGGCCAGCAGGTAGAAGAGGACCGACTGGACGCCCTCCGCGGAGGTGGCGATCACACCGGCCAGGATGAAACCGGCGTGCGCGATCGAGGAGTACGCCAGGAGCCGCTTCACGTCGGTCTGGGTCACGGCGATCACCGCGCCCGCCAGCATCGTGACGATCGCGACGCCCCACATCACCGGCCGCCAGTCCCAGCGCAGGCCCGGCAGGACCACGTACAGCAGGCGCAGCAGCGCCCCGAACGCGGCGACCTTCGTCGCGGCCGCCATGAAGCCGGTGACCGGGGTCGGGGCTCCCTGGTAGACGTCCGGGGTCCACATGTGGAAGGGGACGGCGCCGACCTTGAACAGCAGGCCCATCAGGATGAGCGCGCCGCCGATCAGCAGCAGTACGTCGTTGCCCATGGTGGCGGCGAGGGCCGGGTCGAGGTTCTGGACCCTGCCGTCCACGACGTCGGCGATCACCGCGTAGGAGACGGAGCCCGCGTAGCCGTAGAGCAGCGCGATGCCGAAGAGGAGGAACGCCGAGGAGAAGGCGCCGAGGAGGAAGTACTTGACCGCGGCCTCCTGCGACATCAGCCGCTGGCGGCGGGCGAGCGCGCAGAGCAGGTACAGCGGGAGGGAGAAGACCTCCAGCGCCACGAACAGCGTCAGCAGGTCGTTCGCCGCGGGGAAGATCAGCATGCCGGCGACCGCGAACAGGGCCAGCGGGAACACCTCGGTGGTGGTGAACCCGGCCTTGACGGCGGCCTTCTCGCTGTCGCTGCCCGGGACGGACGCCGCCTGCGCGGCGAAGGAGTCCACCCGGTTGCCGTGGGCCGCCGGGTCGAGGCGGCGCTCGGCGAAGGTGAACACGGCCACGATCGACGAGAGCAGGATGATGCCCTGGAGGAACAGCGCCGGGCCGTCCACGGCGAGGGCGCCCATGGCGGCGATGTGTGCCTTGGTGCTGCCGTACCCGCCGGCGGCGAGGCCGACGACCGCGGCGAAGGCCGAGGCCAGTGCGGCGACGGCCAGGAACACCTGGACGTAGTAGCGGGACTTGCGCGGGACGAAGGCCTCGACGAGGACTCCGAGGATCGCCGCGCCCACCACGATCAGCGTGGGCGCGAGCTGCGCGTACTCGATGTGCGGGGCCGGGATCCGGTCGACCGGACCTTCGGCCGCCAGTGTCAGCAGGCTCCGGGCAGCAGTCGCTGTGCTCACTTGGCCGCCTCCCCATTCTTGGCGTGGACCGCCTCGACAGCCACTTCGGGCTTCGGGTCGGTCTGCTTCACGTCCGACAGGGTGTGCTCCACCGCCGGGTTGACGATCTCGGTGAGCGGCTTCGGGTAGACGCCGAGGCCGATCAGCAGCGCGATCAGCGGGGCGACCACCAGTACCTCCCGCAGGCGCAGGTCCGGCATGGTGCGGACCTCCTCCTTGACGGGGCCGGTCATGGTGCGCTGGTAGAGGACCAGCGTGTAGAGGGCGGCCAGCACGATGCCGATGGTGGCGATGATCCCGACGACCGGGTAGCGGGCGAAGGTGCCGACCAGGACCAGGAACTCGCTGACGAACGGGGCCAGGCCCGGCAGGGACAGGGTGGCGAGGCCGCCGATGAGGAAGGTGCCGGCGAGGACCGGGGCCACCTTCTGCACGCCGCCGTAGTCGGCGATGAGCCGCGAACCGCGCCGGGAGATCAGGAAGCCGGCGACCAGCATCAGCGCCGCCGTGGAGATCCCGTGGTTGACCATGTACAGGGTGGCGCCGGACTGGCCCTGGGAGGTCATCGCGAAGATGCCCAGGATGATGAAGCCGAAGTGCGAGATGGACGCGTAGGCGACCAGCCGCTTGATGTCCCGCTGTCCGACGGCGACGAGCGCGCCGTAGACGATGCTGATCAGCGCCAGGACGAGGATCGCGGGCGTGGCCCACTTGCTGGCCTCGGGGAACAGCCCGAGGCAGAAGCGGAGCATCGCGAAGGTGCCGACCTTGTCGACGACCGCGGTGATCAGTACGGCGACGGGGGCGGTGGCCTCGCCCATGGCGTTGGGCAGCCAGGTGTGCAGCGGCCACAGCGGGGCCTTCACCGCGAAGGCGAAGAAGAAGCCGAGGAACAGCAGCCGTTCGGTGTTGGTGGCCATGTCGAGCGTGCCGGCGGCGCGGGCGGCGGTGATCTCCTGGAGGGAGAAGTTCCCGGCGACCACGTACAGCCCGATGACGGCGGCCAGCATGATCAGGCCGCCGACCAGGTTGTAGAGGAGGAACTTGACCGCCGCGTACGAGCGCTGCGCGGCGGCGTTCTCGTCGGTGCCGGAGTGCGCCCGGTCCCCGAAGCCGCCGATGAGGAAGTACATCGGGATGAGCATGGCTTCGAAGAAGATGTAGAAGAGGAAGACGTCGGTGGCCTCGAAGGAGATGATCACCATCGCCTCGACCATGAGGATCAGGGCGAAGAAGCCCTGCGTCGGCCGCCAGCGCGAGGGCTGCCACGTGGCGGAGCCACTAATGGATTCAGCCAGGGGGTCGGCGTCGTTCCAGCCGGCCCCGATCACGAAGGGGATCAGCAGCGCGGTGAGCGCGATGAGCGCCACCCCGATGCCGTCCACGCCCAGTTCGTAGCGGACGCCGAAGTCGGCGATCCAGGCGCGGGACTCGGTGAGCTGGTAGCGGTCGCCACCGGGCTCGAAGCGGACCGCGACGAGCACGGCCAGGGCCAGTGTCGCCAGCGAGAACAGCAGCGCGAGCCACTTGGCGGCGGTCCGGCGGGCGGCCGGGACGGCCGCCGTCAGGATCGCGCCGACCGCGGGCACGGCCGCCGTCACCGTCAGAAGCGGGAAACTCATCTCACACCGCCCTCATCAGCAGGGTCGCGGCGATGAGGATCGCCGTGCCCCCGAACATCGAGACCGCGTAGCTGCGGGCGTAGCCGTTCTGCAGCTTGCGCAGCCGGCCGGAGAGCCCGCCGACCGAGGCCGCCGTACCGTTGACCACTCCGTCGACCAGGCTGTGGTCGACGTAGACGAGCGAGCGGGTCAGGTGCTCGCCGCCGCGTACGAGGACGACGTGGTTGACGTCGTCCTGGAAGAGGTCCCGCCGGGCCGCCCGGGTGAGGAACGAGCCGCGCGGGGCGACGACGGGGACGGGCTTCTTGCCGTACATCGCCCAGGCGATGCCGACGCCGACGAGCAGGACCACCATGGTGGAGGCGGTCACCGCCATGGCGCTGACCGGCGGGTTGCCGTGCTCGTAGCCGGTGACGGGCTCCAGCCAGGTGAGGAAGCGCTCGCCGATCTCGAAGAAGCCGCCGGCGAAGACCGACCCGAACGCCAGGATGATCATCGGGATGGTCATGGACTTCGGGGACTCGTGCGGGTGCGGCAGTTCCCCGGGGCGGGCCTCGGCGCCGGGCTCCACGCCCGGGGTCGTGGCCGGGTCCGGGGCGGGCTGCCAGCGCTTCTCCCCGAAGAAGGTGAGGAGCATGACGCGGGTCATGTAGAAGGCGGTGATGCCGGCGCCCAGCAGGGTGACCCCGCCGAGGATCCAGCCCTGGGTGCCGCCCTTCGCGAAGGCCGCCTCGATGATCATGTCCTTGGAGAAGAACCCGGACAGACCCGGGAAGCCGATGATCGCCAGGTAGCCGAGGCCGAAGGTGACGAAGGTGACCGGCATGTACTTCCGCAGGGCGCCGTACTTGCGCATGTCCACCTCGTCGTTCATCCCGTGCATCACGGAACCGGCGCCGAGGAAGAGGCCCGCCTTGAAGAAGCCGTGCGTGACCAGGTGCATGATCGCGAAGACGTAGCCGATGGGGCCGAGGCCCGCGGCCAGGATCATGTAGCCGATCTGCGACATCGTGGAGCCGGCGAGGGCCTTCTTGATGTCGTCCTTCGCGCAACCGACGATCGCACCGAAGAGGAGCGTGACCGCGCCCACGACGGTGGTCACCAGCTGGGCGTCGGGCGCCCCGTTGAAGATCACGCCCGAGCGGACGATCAGGTAGACGCCGGCGGTGACCATGGTGGCGGCGTGGATGAGGGCCGAGACCGGGGTCGGGCCCTCCATCGCGTCACCGAGCCAGGACTGCAGCGGGACCTGCGCCGACTTGCCGCAGGCGGCCAGCAGCAGCATCAGGCCGATCGCCGTCAGCTTGCCCTCCGTCGCCTCGCCGACCGCGCCGAACACCGGCTCGAAGGCGAAGGTCCCGAAAGTGGTGAACATCAGCATGATCGCGATCGACAGGCCCATGTCGCCGACCCGGTTGACCAGGAAGGCCTTCTTCGCGGCGGTGGCCGCGCTGGGCTTGTGCTGCCAGAAGCCGATCAGGAGGTACGAGGCGAGGCCCACGCCCTCCCAGCCGAAGTACAGCAGCAGGTAGTTGTCGGCGAGGACGAGCAGCAGCATCGCCGCGACGAACAGGTTGAGGTAGCCGAAGAAGCGGCGGCGCCGCTCGTCGTGCTCCATGTAGCCGATGGAGTAGATGTGGATGAGCGTGCCCACGCCGGAGATCAGCAGGACGAAGGTCATCGACAGCTGGTCGAGCTGGAAGGCCATGTCGGCCTGGAAGCCCTCCACCGGGATCCAGCTGAACAGCCGCTGGTGCAGGGTCCGGTCCTCGGCCCCGCGCCCGAGCATGTCGGCGAAGAGGACGACGCCGATCCCGAAGGAGGCGGCCGCGAACAGGGTGCCGAGCCAGTGCCCGGCCTTGTCGAGGCGCCGGCCGCCGCAGAGCAGCACCGCCGCCCCGAGCAGGGGCGCCGCGATCAGCAGCGCAATCAGATTCTCCACTGTGAACGCCCCTTACAGCTTCATCAGGCTGGCGTCGTCGACCGAGGCCGAGTGGCGGGTACGGAACAGCGACACGATGATCGCGAGGCCCACCACGACCTCCGCGGCGGCGACGACCATCGTGAAGAACGCGATGATCTGGCCGTCGAGGTTGCCGTGCATCCGGGAGAAGGCCACGAAGGCGAGGTTGCAGGCGTTGAGCATCAGCTCGACGCACATGAACAGCACGATCGCGTTCTTGCGGATGAGCACCCCGGTCGCGCCGATGGTGAACAGCAGCGCGGCCAGGTACAGGTAGTTGACCGGATTCACTTCGAGGCCTCCTCACGGCCGAGGCGCTCCGTGGAACGCTGCTCCAGTGCCTTGAGGTCGTCCATCGCCTGGCTGGACACGTCGCGGATCTGGCCGCGGGCGCGCAGCGTCTTGCTGACGGTGAGCTCGGACGGGGTGCCGTCCGGCAGCAGGCCGGCGATGTCGACGGCGTTGTGCCGGGCGTAGACGCCGGGGGCCGGCAGCGGCGGGAGCTGGACGCCCTCGCGGACCCGCTGTTCGGCGAGTTCGCGCTGGGTGGCGGCCCGCTCGGTGCGCTCGCGGTGCGTGAGCACCATCGCGCCGACGGCCGCCGTGATCAGCAGGGCGCCGGTGATCTCGAAGGCGAAGATGTAGCGGGTGAAGATCAGCTCGGCCAGGCCCTCGACGTGCCCGGCGGAGTTGACCCTGCCGAGGCCGTTGAAGTGGCTGAGCCCGGCGTTGCCGATGCCGGCGGCGAGCAGGACGCCGAAGCCGAGCCCGCACAGGGCGGCCATCCAGCGCTGCCCCTTGAGGGTCTCCTTCAGGGAGTCGGCGGCGGTGACGCCGACGAGCATGACCACGAAGAGGAACAGCATCATGATGGCGCCGGTGTAGACGATGACCTGGACGACGCCCAGGAAGTAGGCGCCGTTGGCGAGGTAGAAGACCGCCAGGATGATCATCGTCCCGGCGAGGCAGAGGGCGCTGTGGACGGCCTTCTTCATCAGGATCGTGCACAGCGCGCCGATGACGGCGGTGATGCCGAGCACCCAGAACTGCACGGCCTCCCCGGTGGAGGTCACGGTGGCGGCGGACGCCGCGAGGGCGCTCACGCCTGCACCTCCTCGGCCGAGTCGGCCGGGCTCTCGCCCTTGGAGACGGCCACCTGCCGGACGGTGCCCGGGGCGGCCCCGGTCACCAGTCCGCGGTAGTAGTCCTGCTCGTCCGTGCCGGGGAAGACCGAGTGCGGGGCCTCGACCATGCCCTCGGTCAGGCCGGCGAGGAGCTGCTCCTTGGTGTAGATGAGCGACTCGCGGCTCTCGTCGGCCAGTTCGAACTCGTTGGTCATGGTCAGCGCACGGGTGGGGCAGGCCTCGACGCACAGCCCGCACAGGATGCAGCGGGCGTAGTTGATCTGGTAGACCTGCCCGTACCGCTCGCCCGGGGAGTAGCGCTCCTCCTCGGTGTTGTCCGCGCCCTCCACGTAGATGGCGTCGGCGGGACAGGCCCAGGCGCAGAGCTCGCACCCGATGCACTTCTCGAGACCGTCGGGGTGGCGGTTGAGCTGGTGTCGTCCGTGGAACCGCGCGGCGGTGGTCTTCGGCTGCTCCGGGTACTGCTCGGTGAGGCGCTTCTTGAACATGGCCTTGAAGGTCACGCCGAAGCCCGCCACCGGGTTCTGCCACTTCTCGTCAGACATCTCTCAAGCCTCCTCTCGGTCACTGTCAGTATTGGCCTGGCCACTGACAATCAGCTCGCGCTCCGCGCGGGGCCGCCTGCGCGGTACGGGAGCCAGGTGCTGGCCGGGCTTGGGCGGTACGGGGAAACCGCCCGCCATCGGGTCGAAGGGCTCGGCCGCGGCGGCCTTCCCGGCTTCGGTGGCGGCCGTCTTCTCGCGCTTGTCGCGGAAGACGTCCGCGACGAAGGAGAGCAGCAGGATCGCGACGACCCCGCTGCCGACGTAGAGGACGATCTCGCTGAAGTCGTAGCGCTCGTTGCGCAGTGCCCGGACGCTGGCGACCAGCATCAGCCAGACCACGGAGACCGGGATGAGCACCTTCCAGCCGAGCTTCATCAGCTGGTCGTAGCGCACGCGCGGCAGCGTGCCGCGCAGCCAGATGAAGAAGAACAGCAGCAGCTGGACCTTGAGGACGAACCAGAGCATCGGCCACCAGCCGTGGTTCGCGCCCTCCCAGTAGGTGGAGATCGGCGCCGGGGCCCGCCAGCCGCCCAGGAAGAGGGTGACCGAGACCGCCGAGACGGTGACCATGTTGACGTACTCGGCCAGCATGAACAGCGCGAACTTGATGGAGGAGTACTCGGTGTTGAAGCCGCCGACGAGGTCGCCCTCGGACTCCGGCATGTCGAAGGGGGCGCGGTTCGTCTCGCCGACCATCGTGATCACGTAGATGATGAAGGACACCGGCAGCAGCACGATGTACCAGCGGTCCGCCTGCGCCTCCACGATCGCCGAGGTCGACATCGACCCGGAGTAGAGGAAGACGGAGGCGAAGGCCGCGCCCATCGCGATCTCGTACGAGATCATCTGCGCGCAGGAGCGCAGGCCGCCGAGCAGCGGGTACGTCGAGCCGGAGGACCAGCCGGCGAGGACGATGCCGTAGATCCCGACCGAGGCCACCGCGAGGACGTACAGCATCGCGATGGGCAGGTCGGTGAGCTGCATCGTGGTGCGCTGGCCGAAGATCGACACCTCGTTGCCGGAGGGGCCGAAGGGGATCACCGCGATGGCCATGAAGGCCGGGATCGCCGCGATGATCGGGGCCAGGACGTACACGACCTTGTCGGCCCGCTTGACGATGAGGTCTTCCTTCAGCATCAGCTTGACGCCGTCGGCGAGCGACTGGAGCATGCCCCAGGGTCCGTGCCGGTTGGGGCCGATGCGCAGCTGCATCCAGGCGACGACCTTGCGCTCCCACACGATGGAGAACAGCACGGTCACCATCAGGAAGGCGAAGCAGAACACCGCCTTGATCAGGACGAGCCACCAGACGTCCCGGCCGAACAGGCTGAGGTCCTCGGCCGCGAGCTGTACGAAGTCGCCGTGTGCCGCGTTCACGCGCCCACCTCCGCAGTGGTGCCGTCGGCGTCGGCGGGGATGGCCGGGCCGATCCGGACGAGGGTGCCGGGCCGGGCGCCGGTGTCGGCGAGGACGCCGGAGCCGGTGGAGTTCAGCGGGAGCCACACCACCCGGTCGGGCATGTCGGTGACCTTCAGCGGGAGTTCCGTGGATCCCGCCGGGCCGGTGACGGCGAGGAGGTCGCCGTCCTTGACGCCGGTCTCGGCGGCGGTCGCGGCCGAGAGCCGGGCGTTCGCCTCGTGCCGGGTCCCGGCGAGGGCCTCGTCGCCGTCCTGGAGCCGGCCCTGGTCGAGCAGCAGCCGGTGGCCCGCGAGGACCGCCTCGCCCGCGCCGGGGCGGGGCAGCGGCTCGGGGCCGGTGGACTGCTCGGCCGCGAGCTCGCCCTCCCAGGGGCCGAGGCGCTCCAGCTCCCGGCGTACGGCGTGCACGTCGGGCAGGGCGATCGGCCGGTCGGCGGCGTCGGCCAGCATGTGCAGCACGCGGGCGTCGGCCGGGGCGAGGCGGCGGGTCATCTGGTCGGGCTTCAGGGCGGCCTCGAACGGCCGGATCCGGCCTTCCCAGTTGATGAAGGAACCGGCCTTCTCGGCGACGGCAGCCACCGGGAGGACCACGTCCGCCTGGTCGGTGACCTCGCCGGGCCGCAGCTCCAGGGAGACCACGAAGGCCTCCTTCAGTGCGGTCCGGGCGCGCTCCGGGTCCGGCAGGTCGGTGAGTTCGACGCCCGCGACCAGCAGGGCGGACAGCTCGCCGGTGGCGGCGGCCTCCACGATCTGGCCGGTGTCGCGGCCGTAGCGGTGCGGGAGTTCGTCCAGCCCCCAGGCGGTGGCGACCTCGCCTCGGGCCCGGGGGTCGGTGGCGGGGCGGCCGCCGGGCAGCAGCGACGGCAGGGCGCCCGCCTCGACGGCGGCCCGCTCCCCGGCCCGGCGCGGGATCCACACCAGGCGGGCCCCGGTGGCGGTGGCGGCGCGTACGGCGGCGGTCAGCGCGCCGGGCACGCCGGCGAGGCGCTCCCCGACGACGATGACGGCGCCGGGCGCGCGCAGTGCCTCGGCGGCCTCGGCTCCGCCGGCCTCCAGGCCCGTACGGGAGGCCAGTGCGGCCAGCCATTCGGGTTCGGTGCCGGGGGCGGCGGCGAGCAGGGTGCCGCCCGCCTTGCGCAGGCCGGGGGTGGTGAAGGGGGCCAGGGCGAAGGTCCGCTGCTTGTGCTTGCGGTGGGCCTTGCGCAGCCGCAGGAAGACCCCGGGGGCCTCCTCCTCCGCCTCGATGCCGACGAGGAGCACGGCCGGGGCCGCCTCCAGGGAGGTGTAGGTGACGCCGGTGCCGTCGAGGTCCTTGCCGGTGCCGGCGACGGAGGCGGCCAGGAACTCGGTCTCCTCCGCGCTGTGCACGCGGGCCCGGAAGTCGATGTCGTTGGTGTCGAGGACGACGCGGGCGAACTTGGCGTACGCGTAGGCGTCCTCGACGGTGAGCCGGCCGCCGGTCAGGACCCCGGCCCGGCCGCGCGCGGCACCGAGCCCGCGGGCGGCGGCCTCCAGGGCCTCCGGCCAGCTCGCGGGGGCGAGGACGCCGTCGGCGCCGCGCACCAGCGGGGTGGTGAGCCGGTCCGGGCGCTGCGCGTAGCGGAACCCGAAGCGGCCCTTGTCGCAGATCCACTCCTCGTTGACCTCGGGGTCCTCGGCGGCCAGGCGGCGCAGGACCTTGCCGCGCCGGTGGTCGGTCCGGGTCGCGCAGCCGCCCGCGCAGTGCTCGCACACGCTCGGGGAGGAGACGAGGTCGAAGGGGCGGGAGCGGAACCGGTAGGCGGCCGAGGTGAGGGCGCCGACGGGGCAGATCTGGATGGTGTTGCCGGAGAAGTACGACTGGAAGGGGTCGCCCTCGCCGGTGCCGACCTGCTGGAGCGCGCCGCGTTCGAGCAGTTCGATCATGGGGTCGCCGGCGATCTCGTTGGAGAAGCGGGTGCAGCGCGCGCACAGCACGCACCGCTCGCGGTCCAGGAGCACCTGCGTGGAGATCGGGACAGGCTTCTCGTACGTCCGCTTGCGGCCCTCGAACCGGGACTCGGCGTTGCCGTGCGACATGGCCTGGTTCTGCAGGGGGCATTCGCCGCCCTTGTCGCAGACGGGGCAGTCCAGCGGGTGGTTGATGAGCAGCAGCTCCATCACCCCGCGCTGGGCCTTGTCGGCGACCTCCGAGGTCAGCTGCGTCTTGACGACCATGCCGTCGGTGCAGGTGATGGTGCAGGAGGCCATCGGCTTGCGCTGGCCCTCGACCTCGACGATGCACTGGCGGCAGGCGCCGGCCGGGGGGAGGAGCGGGTGGTCGCAGAACCGGGGGATCTCGATGCCGAGCTGTTCTGCGGCGCGGATGACGAGGGTCCCCTTGGGGACGGACAGTTCGAGTCCGTCGATGGTCAGGGACACCAGGTCCTGCGGGGGTGGCACCGCGGCCTCTCCGCCACCGGCGGGAGCGTTCGTGGTGACGGTCATGCGTTCACCTCCGTGTCAGCCCAGAGGGTCGACTTCTTGGGGTCGAAGGGGCAGCCCTTGCCCGTGATGTGCTGCTCGTACTCCTCGCGGAAGTACTTCAGCGAGGAGAAGATCGGGCTGGCGGCGCCGTCGCCGAGCGCGCAGAAGGACTTGCCGTTGATGTTGTCGGCGATGTCGTTCAGCTTGTCGAGGTCGGACATGACGCCCTTGCCGGCCTCGATGTCGCGGAGCAGCTGGACGAGCCAGTACGTGCCTTCGCGGCAGGGGGTGCACTTGCCGCAGGACTCGTGGGCGTAGAACTCGGTCCACCGGGTGACGGCGCGCACCACGCAGGTGGTCTCGTCGAAGCACTGGAGGGCCTTGGTGCCGAGCATGGAGCCGGCGGCGCCGACGCCCTCGTAGTCGAGGGGGACGTCGAGGTGCTCGTCGGTGAACATGGGGGTGGAGGAGCCGCCCGGGGTCCAGAACTTCAGCCGGTGGCCGGGGCGCATCCCGCCGCTCATGTCGAGGAGCTGGCGCAGGGTGATGCCGAGGGGGGCCTCGTACTGGCCGGGGCCGACGACGTGGCCCGAGAGCGAGTACAGCGTGAAGCCGGGGGACTTCTCGGTGCCCATGGCCTTGAACCAGTCCTTGCCCTTGTTCAGGATCGCGGGAACCGAGGCGATGGACTCGACGTTGTTGACGACAGTGGGGCACGCGTAGAGCCCCTCGACCGCGGGGAAGGGGGGACGCAGCCGGGGCTGACCGCGCCGGCCTTCGAGGGAGTCGAGCAGTGCCGTCTCCTCGCCGCAGATGTACGCGCCCGCGCCCGCGTGCACCGTGATGTCGAGGTTGCGTCCGCTGCCCCCGATGTCCTGGCCGAGGTATCCGGCCGCGTACGCCTCGCGCACCGCCTCGTGCAGCCGCCGCAGCACCGGCACGGTCTCGCCGCGCAGGTAGATGAAGGCGTGCTCCGAGCGGATCGCGTAGCAGGCGATGATCATTCCCTCGATGAGGGAGTGCGGGTTGGCGAAGAGGAGGGGGATGTCCTTGCAGGTTCCCGGCTCCGACTCGTCGGCGTTCACGACGAGGTAGTGCGGCTTTCCGTCGCCCTGCGGGATGAACTGCCACTTCATTCCGGTGGGGAAGCCGGCGCCGCCGCGTCCGCGCAGACCGGAGTCCTTGACGTAGGCGATGACCTCGTCCGGTGTCATCGTGAGGGCCTTGCGCAGGCCTTCGTAGCCCTCGTGGCGCCGGTAGGTGGCGAGCGTCCACGACTCGGGCTCGTCCCAGAACGCCGACAGGACGGGCGCGAGGAGCTTCTCCGGACTCGTGCCGTTCTTACTCAGTTCGGTGGACACGGTCATCACTCCCCTCCCTCGGTGATGGCGCTGCCGCGGCCGTCCCCGCGGGACTCGCCGCGCGGGTGGACGATCGGGGTGTGCGGGGACTCGCCGCGGGCGATGCGCAGGCCGATCAGGGAGGCGGGGCCGGCGCCGCCGGTGGCCTCGACCGCGCCCTCGCGCTCGTCGGGGAAGCCCGCCAGGATCCGGGCGGTCTCCTTGTACGTGCACAGCGGCGCGCCCCGGGTCGGTTCGACGGGCCGGCCGGCGAGCAGGTCGTCGACCATGGCCTTGGCGGACTCGGGGGTCTGGTTGTCGAAGAACTCCCAGTTGACCATCACCACGGGGGCGTAGTCGCAGGCCGCGTTGCACTCGATGTGTTCGAGGGTGACCTTGCCGTCGGGGGTGGTCTCGTTGTTGCCGACCCCGAGGTGTTCCTTGAGCTCGTCGAAGATGGCGTCGCCGCCCATCACCGCGCACAGGGTGTTCGTGCAGACGCCGACCTGGTAGTCACCGGAGGGCTTGCGCCGGTACATGGTGTAAAAGGTGGCGACGGCGGTGACCTCGGCGGTGGTCAGGCCCAGCACCTCGGCGCAGAAGCGGATGCCGGTGCGCGAGACGTAGCCCTCCTCCGACTGGGTCAGGTGCAGCAGCGGCAGCAGTGCGGAGCGGCTGTCGGGGTAGCGGGCGATCACCTGCTGCGCGTCCGCTTCGAGCCGGGCGCGTACGTCGGCGGGGAAGTCGGGGGCGGGCAGCTGCGGCATCCCCAGGCTGACCCCTGCGTTCGCTGGGCTGGTGGTCATCGGTCGACGCCTCCCATCACGGGGTCGATGGAGGCGACGGCGACGATGACATCGGCGACCTGGCCGCCCTCGCACATCGCGGCCATGGCCTGCAGGTTGGTGAAGGACGGGTCGCGGAAGTGGACCCGGTAGGGGCGGGTGCCCCCGTCGGAGACGACGTGGACGCCGAGTTCGCCCTTGGGGGACTCGACGGCCGCGTACGCCTGGCCGGCCGGCACCCGGAAGCCCTCGGTCACCAGCTTGAAGTGGTGGATGAGGGCCTCCATGGAGGTGCCCATGATGTTCTTGATGTGGTCGAGGGAGTTGCCGAGTCCGTCGGGGCCCATGGCGAGCTGGGCGGGCCAGGCGATCTTCTTGTCGGCGACCATGACCGGGCCGGGCTCCAGGCGGTCCAGGCACTGTTCGACGATCCGCAGCGACTGGCGCATCTCCTCCAGGCGGACGAGGAAGCGTCCGTAGGAGTCGCAGCTCTCGGTGGTGGGGATGTCGAACTCGTAGGTCTCGTAGCCGCAGTACGGGTCGGTCTTGCGCAGGTCGTGCGGCAGTCCGGCGGAGCGCAGGATGGGGCCGGTGGCGCCGAGCGCCATGCAGCCGGTCAGGTCGAGGTAGCCGACGTCCTGCATGCGGGCCTTGAAGATGGGGTTGCCGGTGGCGAGCTTGTCGTACTCCGGCAGGTTCTTCTTCATGGTCTTGATGAAGTCGCGCAGCTGGTCGACGGCGCCCGGGGGAAGGTCCTGGGCGAGGCCGCCGGGGCGGACGAAGGCGTGGTTCATGCGCAGGCCGGTGATCCGCTCGAAGATGTCGAGGATCAGTTCGCGGTCGCGGAAGCCGTAGATCATGATCGTGGTCGCGCCCAGCTCCATGCCGCCGGTGGCGATGCACACCAGGTGGGAGGAGAGCCGGTTGAGCTCCATCAGCAGGACGCGGATGACGGTGGCGCGGTCGGGGATCTGGTCGGTGATGCCGAGGAGCTTCTCGACGCCGAGGCAGTAGGCCGTCTCGTTGAAGAAGGGCGTCAGGTAGTCCATGCGCGTGACGAAGGTGGTGCCCTGCGTCCAGTTCCGGTATTCGAGGTTCTTCTCGATGCCGGTGTGCAGGTAGCCGATGCCGCAGCGGGCTTCGGTGACCGTCTCGCCGTCGATCTCCAGGATCAGGCGGAGCACCCCGTGGGTGGAGGGGTGCTGGGGGCCCATGTTGACGACGATCCGCTCGTCGTCCGCGCGGGCCGCCGACTGGACGATCTCGTCCCAGTCCCCGCCGGTGACGGTGTAGACGGTGCCCTCGGTGGTCTCGCGCGCGGAGGCGTGGTGCGAGTCGTTGGGGGTGTTCATCAGCTGTACGACCTCCGCTGGTCGGGAGCCGGGATCTGGGCGCCCTTGTACTCGACGGCGATGCCGCCGAGCGGGTAGTCCTTGCGCTGGGGGAAGCCCTGCCAGTCGTCCGGCATCATGATCCGGGTGAGGGCCGGGTGGCCGTCGAAGACGAGGCCGAAGAAGTCGTAGGCCTCGCGCTCGTGCCAGTCGTTCGTCGGGTAGACCGCGACGAGCGTCGGCAGGTGCGGGTCGGCGTCCGGCACGGACACCTCCAGCCGCACGATCCGGCCGTGGGTGAGCGAGCGCAGGTGGTAGACGGCGTGCAGCTCGCGGCCCTTGTCGCCGGGGAAGTGCACTCCGCTGACCCCGGTGCACAGCTCGAAGCGCAGTGCCGGGTCGTCGCGCAGGGTGGAGGCGACGCGGACGAGGTGTTCGCGGTCGATGTGCAGGGTCAGCTCGCCCCGGTCGACGACGACCTTCTCGATCGCGTTCTCCGGGAGCAGGTCCTGCTCCTCCAGGGCGCCTTCGAGCTCGTCGACGACCTCGTCGAAGTACGAGCCGTACGGGCGGACGCTCGCGCCGGGCAGGGCCACGGTGCGGACGAGGCCGCTGTAGCCGCTGGTGTCGCCGCCGTTGTCCGCGCCGAACATGCCCTTGCGGACGCCGATCACCTCGGGGCCGGCCACGGGCCTGGGCGCCGGAACGTTGTTGCCGTTCTCCACGGCTGCCGGGTCGTCGCTCACCGCAGGAGCCCCTTCATCTCGATGGTGGGGAGGGCCTTGAGGGCCGCTTCCTCCGCCTCGCGGGCCGCCTCTTCCCGGTTCACGCCGAGCTTCGAGCCCTGGATCTTGTGGTGGAGCTTGAGGATCGCGTCCAGCAGCATCTCGGGGCGGGGCGGGCAGCCGGGGAGGTAGATGTCCACCGGGACGATGTGGTCGACGCCCTGGACGATCGCGTAATTGTTGAACATTCCGCCCGAAGAGGCGCAAACCCCCATGGAGATGACCCACTTGGGGGCGGGCATCTGGTCGTACACCTGGCGGAGCACCGGCGCCATCTTCTGGCTGACCCGGCCGGCCACGATCATCAGGTCGGCCTGGCGCGGGGAGCCGCGGAAGACCTCCATGCCGAAGCGGGCCAGGTCGTAGCGGCCGGCGCCGGTGGTCATCATCTCGATGGCGCAGCACGCCAGGCCGAAGGTGGCCGGGAAGACGGATGACTTGCGCACCCAGCCCGCGGCCTGTTCGACGGTGGTCAGCAGAAAGCCGCTCGGCAGCTTCTCTTCCAGTCCCATGGAAAATTCAGCCCCTCAGTCCCATTCCAGGCCGCCGCGGCGCCACACGTAGGCGTAGGCGACGAAGACGGTGAGCACGAAGAGCAGCATCTCGACGAGCCCGAAGATCCCCAGGGAGTCGAAGGTGACGGCCCAGGGGTAGAGGAAGACGATCTCGATGTCGAAGACGATGAAGAGCATCGCCGTCAGGTAGTACTTGATGGGGAAGCGACCGCCGCCGGCGGGCATCGGGGTGGGCTCGATGCCGCACTCGTAGGCTTCAAGCTTCGCCCGGTTGTACCGTTTTGGGCCGATCAGCGTGGCCATGACCACGGAGAAGATCGCAAACCCTGCGCCGATGGCGCCGAGCACGAGGATGGGTGCGTACGCATTCACGCTCCTCGCTCCTTCCAGTCGTCCTTGACCGTTGGACCGCTGCGCCGGCGCCGAGTGCTCCGCCTCGCGAGGGCCGGCCCCCGATGGCGGGGCCGGGTGCATGTGAGGCAGTTCACAAGCCGGGCTGGTGCGCATCTTATGCCTGCCGGTCTGTGATCTGCGACACGGGTAACAACACCGAGTTTGTGATCTCCACCACCTGACGAACGATCATGAAGTCGGATGAGTGGTGATCTTCGTACGCAAGGCATCCACATGATCACCAAAGGTGACATCCGGCCCCGTCGCCGCAGGTGGAAGGGGTGTTGCACTATCAAATCGTGGCTGGTGCAGGCAAATTGGCGACATGGCGGCCAGAATGATAAAGGGATCCGCGTCCCCCGGCCGGGGGAAGGGGTGCGTACAGGAGTGGACGCGGTGGCCGGAATTCGCTCGCGGGGCGGAGGAGGGGTGCATCCTGTGCATCCGTTCACGAGCCGTCACCCCGGCGGGCGGCCGCCAAACACACGACACGCTCACGGTCGGATCACGGACCGGCCACGGAGCCCTCCCGGGGGCGGGTCACTGTGACCTGCGACACGCGGAACGGGAGCCACCGAAAGGGGGCTTGGCCATCTGTGCGGGTCGATGGTAGGCGTTGGATCAATTCGGACTTATTGCTGAAAGCCCATGATCACAGGCTTGTGAAGGCGTGTCCGTTACGTCCGTTACGGCGTCAATAAGCGGCGCGACGCGCCCGGTTAAACCCCTTCGCGCGCAACTGTGGCGCAGACCACGTTTCTTGAAGGGAACCCGGCCCCCCTGATAGCGGTTGTTCTCATGTCCCACACCGCTCACATACCCAGCCACCGGAAGCCCCGCCGCAGCGCCTCGAAGCTCGCGGTCCGCGCCGGAGTTGCCGGTGGCGTCCTCAGCACGCTGGCCATGGCCGGCACCGCGAGCGCGTCCCCCGCCGAGCCGGTGGCCGAGACGACGCTCGAGATGCCGGTCCTCGACCTGGACCTCGGCACCGAGGTCTCCACCGCCGTCACCACGGCCGCCGAGAACACCCGCGTCGCCGCCGTGGAAGCCGCCGTGGAAGGCGAGCTGAACGCCCAGGAGGAGAGCGCCCGTACGGGAGCCGCCGCCGAGGCGAAGCAGGCCAAGGAAGACGCCACCAAGGCCGCCGAGCAGAAGGCCAAGCAGGAGGCCGACCGCAAGGCCGCCGCCGAGCGCGCCACCCGCGACTCCGGCCGTGACACCCTGACGAACGCCACCGCGTCCGACAGCGGTTCCGGCTCCGCCGCCGTCAAGGGCTCCGGCTCGGGCACCGCGAGCCAGGGCTCCGGCACCGTGACGGCCCCCGTCAAGGGCTCCGCCGCCGCCATCGTCAACTTCGCCCGCGCCCAGCTCGGCAAGGCGTACGTGATGGGTGCCACCGGCTCCTCCGCGTACGACTGCTCGGGCCTCGTCCAGGCCGCCTACCGCCAGGCCGGCATCACCCTGGACCGCACCTCCCAGGACCAGTCCACCGCCGGCCGCTCCGTCTCGCTGAGCGCCCTGCAGCCGGGCGACATCCTGTACTGGGGCTCCAAGGGCAGCGCGTACCACGTCGCCATCTACGTCGGCGGCGGCAAGTTCGTCGGCGCGCAGAACCCCAGCACGGGCATCGTCGAGCGCAACCTGAGCTACGACATGCCGACCGGCGCCGTCCGCGTCCTCTGATCGACCCGATCACACCGCAAGGGCCGTCGCTCCCCCGCTCGGGGGCGGAGCGACGGCCCTTCGGCGTACCGCGGTCCAGGAACCGGACGGGCGTGCCCGAAGGGGCAGGGTCCTGCGAAGATGGCGGCGGCGTGTCCGTTCCCGCCGAGCGGTCCGAGCGTGGAGGTGGTGGTCCTGTGAGCGCGAAGCCCTACGAGGCGCACGGCGACAGTGACGCCACCGCCGTCCCCGCCGCCGCCTCACTCGCCTTCCTCGCCGTCGGCGGCTGGCTGCTGAGCACCACCCGCCCCTGGCAGAAGCCGGGCCATCCGATCACCCTCGCCCTGGAATGGACCGTCTCCGGCGCGCTGCTGCTGTCCGGACTGGTCCTGCTGGCCCGGTGCGTCCGCACCGTCCACGGCCCGGACGGGGCCGAGGAGCCCGCCGGGGCCGAGAACTGACGAGGCGCCCCCGGCCGGGGGCCAGGAGCGCCTCGGAAGGCCTCAGGGGGCCTCTCAGGCCTTCGGGGCCACCTTCGAGAGGCCGTTGATGATGCGGTCCATCGCGTCGCCGCCCGTCGGGTCCGTCAGGTTCGCCAGCATCTTCAGCGTGAACCGCATCAGCACCGGGTGCGTCAGGCCCCGCTGCGCCGCGATCTTCATGACCTTCGGGTTGCCGATCAGCTTCACGAAGGCACGGCCCAGCGTGTAGTAGCCGCCGTACGTCTCCTTGAGCACCTTCGGGTAGCTGTGCAGCGCCAGCTCGCGCTGCGCCGGGGTCGCGCGGGCGTGCGCCTGCACGACGACCTCCGCGGCGATCTGCCCCGACTCCATCGCGTAGGCGATGCCCTCACCGTTGAACGGGTTGACGAGACCGCCCGCGTCACCGACCAGCAGCAGGCCCTTGGTGTAGTGCGGCTGCCGGTTGAAGGCCATCGGCAGGGCCGCGCCGCGGATCGGCTGCGTCATGTTCTCGGGGGTGTAGCCCCAGTCCTCCGGCATCGACGCGCACCAGGCCTTGAGGACCTCGCGCCAGTCCAGCTCCTTGAACGCGGAGGAGGAGTTGAGGATGCCGAGGCCGACGTTCGACGTACCGTCGCCCATGCCGAAGATCCAGCCGTAGCCGGGCAGCAGCCGGTCCTGGGTACCGCGCCGGTCCCACAGCTCCAGCCACGACTCCAGGTAGTCGTCGTCGTGCCGGGGCGAGGTGAAGTACGTACGCACCGCGACACCCATCGGCCGGTCCTCGCGCCGGTGCAGGCCCATCGCGAGGGACAGCCGCGAGGAGTTGCCGTCGGCCGCGACGACCAGCGGGGCGTGGAAGGTGACCGGGGTCTTCTCCTCGCCGAGCTTCGCCTGCACGCCCGTGATGTGCCCGGTGCGGGGATCGCGGACCGGCTCGCCGACGTTGCAGCGCTCGTACAGGCGGGCGCCGGCCTTCTGCGCCTGACGGGCCAGGGTCTCGTCGAAGTCGTCGCGCTTGCGGACGAGTCCGTAGTCCGGGTAAGAGGCGAGTTCCGGCCAGTCCAACTGGAGCCGCTGGCCGCCGCCGATGATGCGCAGGCCCTTGTTGCGGAGCCAGCCCGCCTCCTCGGAGATGTCGATCCCCATCGCGACCAGCTGCTTCGTCGCGCGCGGGGTCAGACCGTCACCGCAGACCTTCTCGCGCGGGAACGCCGTCTTCTCCAGGAGCAGGACGTCCAGTCCGGCCTTGGCGAGGTAGTAGGCGGTCGTGGAGCCGGCGGGGCCGGCCCCGACGACGATCACATCCGCGGAGTGCTCGGTGAGGGGCTCGGTCACAGCGGGATCTCCCGAAGGCTCGAAGGCTCGATAAGGGGTGCCAACGGCACCGGACAAAGTGCAGTCTAAGCAGCGAGAGAGATCACGATCCGAAGGGCTGCCCCCTATGACCACCTCGCCGACCCGGCCGCTCCCCGACGTACGGCTCCGCGTGCCCACGCACGAGGACGCGCACGCCTGGCACGGCGTCTTCGACGACCCCGACGTCATGGAGTTCCTCGGCGGGCCCGCCGAACTGTCCGCGTACATGGAGTTCACCGCCCGGCAGCGGATGCACGACGCCCAACTCGGCTACTGCCTGTGGACGCTGCTCGACGCGGACGGCGAGGTCATCGGCTTCACCGGGGCGCAGCCGTGGCCGGCGGACAAGGAGTGGGGGCCGGTCGGGGAGATCGAGATCGGCTGGCGGCTCGGACGCGGGGCGTGGGGGCGGGGCTACGCGTATGCGGCTGCGCTGGCGACGGTGGAGCGGGTGCGGGAGCTTGGGGTGCCGAGGGTGGTGGCGATGATCGACGATGCGAACGTCCGCTCGGCGGCGGTCGCGGAGCGGCTGGGCATGACCTTGGCCGCCACCTTCCCCCTGCCGGGGGGCCACCGCCTGGGCCGCCGCTACGAACTCACCTTCACCGAAGCCTGACCCCACCACCCCCGCTGCGCGGAGCCCCTCCCCGCCCCACACGCCGGCGAGGCTGGATCTGTCAGCCTCGCCGGCGTTTGAGGCGGGAACGGTGGAAGGGCGGGTAGGGGACCCCGCCCGCGTAGCGGCAACGGTCCGCAGACGACAGACGGGCCCGGCCACCCGAACCGGCCCCGCCCGGCCACCGCCGGACGGAGTCCGGCGCAGCGGCGCGAAGCCGGGGAGGCCCGCCAGGGCCGAGCCGTGCGAGCGGCGCGTCAGAAAATGGATAGCCCTGTCAGGGTCGTGAAGCGGTCCAGGGCCGCTACGCCCGCTACCGAGTTGCCGCGGGCGTCGAGGCCGGGGCTCCAGACCGCGAGGACGCACCGGCCCGGGACGACCGCGACGATGCCTCCGCCGACGCCGCTCTTGCCCGGCAGGCCGACGCGGTACGCGAACTCCCCCGCCGCGTCGTACGTCCCACAGGTCAGCATGACCGCGTTGATCTGCTTCGCCTCGCTGCGCGTCAGGAGCCGGGAGCCGTCCGCGCGGAGCCCGTGCCGGGCCAGGAACAGGCCCGCGCGGGCGAGGTCCGCGCAGTTCATCTCGATGGAGCACTGCCAGAAGTAGTGGTCGAGCAGGGCCGGTACGGGGTTGTCGATGTTGCCGTAGGAGGCCATGAAGTGGGCGACGGCGGCGTTGCGGTCGCCGTGTTCCTGCTCGGACGCGGCGACTTCCGCGTCGAAGGCCAGCGCCGGGTTGCCGCTCTCCTGCCGGAGGAACTCCAGGAGTTCGCTGCTCGCGTCGCCGGTCAGGGTCTGGAGCCGGTCGGTGACGACGAGCGCGCCCGCGTTGATGAACGGGTTGCGCGGGATGCCGTTCTCGTACTCCAGCTGTACGAGCGAGTTGAACGGATTGCCGGACGGCTCCCGCCCCACCCGCTCCCACAGGCTGTCGCCGCCCTCCGCGAGGGCCAGCGCGAGGGCGAAGACCTTGGTGACGGACTGGACGGAGAAGGGGACCTGCCAGTCCCCCACCCCGTGGACGTTGCCGTCGAGGTCGGCGACGGCCATCCCGAACTGCCGGGGGTCGACGGACGCCAGCGCCGGGATGTACTCGGCGGGGGTGCCGGTGCCGACGAGCGGGGCGACGTCGGCGGCGATCTGTTCCAGGAGTCTCCGGTAGTCCACCGCTGCTTACGCCTTGACCCCGCGGTGCAGGGCGACGATGCCGCCGCTCAGGTTTCGCCAGGCGACCTTGCCCCAGCCGGCCTTCTGCAGCAGGCCGGCCAGCGCGGGCTGGTCGGGCCACTCGCGGATGGACTCGGCGAGGTACACGTACGCGTCCGGGTTGGAGGACACGGCGCGGGCGACCGGCGGCAGGGCGCGCATCAGGTACTCGGTGTACACGGTGCGGAAGGGCGCCCAGGTGGGCTGCGAGAACTCGCAGATGACGACCTGGCCGCCGGGCTTCGTCACCCGGTGGAGCTCGCGCAGCGCCGCGTCGGTGTCCTGGACGTTGCGCAGGCCGAAGGAGATCGTCACCGTGTCGAAGACGTCGTCCTTGAAGGGGAGCTTCGTGGCGTCGCCCGCCGTGAGCGGCAGCCACGGGTTGCGCTTCTTGCCCTCGCGGAGCATGCCGAGGGAGAAGTCGCAGGGGACGACGTACGCCCCGGTCGCGGCGAAGGGCAGCGAGGAGGTCGCGGTGCCGGCGGCCAGGTCGAGGACCGTCTGGCCGGGACGGGCGGCGACCGCCTTGGCGACCTCCTTGCGCCACAGGCGGGCCTGGCCGAGGGAGAGGACGTCGTTGGTGAGGTCGTAGTTCGCCGCCACACCGTCGAACATGGAGGCGACTTCGTGCGGCTGCTTGTCCAGGGAAGCCCTTGTCACTGGCGTTGGCCCCTCGGTGTGCGGTTCGGCAGATACCGGGCCATCCTCTCAGGCCCCGCCGGGCCCCGGTCCGTCCCCCCGCCCCGCCGCGTCGTACCCGCCGTCCGTACGGGCCGCCGGGCACACTGGATGCCGTACGACCTAGGGGGGGTCCACGATGTCGGCTGGCCAGTACCTGAGCGCCCGCCGGGCCGATCGGCGCCGCAGGCTGCGCCGTACGGTCCTGTGCTCGACCGCGTTGGTCGTGCTGGGGGTGGCGGCCTACCAGCGGGGCACGGACGACGGGCAGCCCGCGCCCTCGGACGCCCGCCCGGCGGCCCGCCCCACCGCGGCGGAGTCCGCGTTACCCGCGGCCCCGACGGCCCCGGACAAGGGCTTCGTGGCCTCCACCGTGACCGGGCACGCGCAGGGCAAGGGGCCCGCGCGGCGCTGGCGGGTGGAGACGGAGCGGGGCAGCGGGGTCGACGCGGACGCCGCGGCGCGTGCCGTCGAGGCGATACTCGGGGACCGGCGCGGCTGGATCCGGGACCCGGCGTACGGCTTCCGGCTGGCCGGGCCGGGTGAGCCGGTGGACTTCACCGTGAAGATCGCCACCCCGGCGACCACCGACCGGCTGTGCGAGGTCGTCACCCCCGAGCTGGTCGGCGAGACCAACTGCCGTTCGGGCCACACGGTGGTGGTGAACCTGAAGCGCTGGCAGGAGGGTTCTCCGCAGTTCCGCGGGCCGGTGCAGGAGTACCGGGCGCTCATCGTCAACCACGAGGTGGGGCACGAGCTCGGCCACGAGCACGAGACCTGCCCGGGCCCCGGCAGGCCGGCGCCCGCGATGATGCAGCAGATCAAGGGCCTCCTGGGCTGCACCCCGAACGCCTGGCCGTACTCCGCGGACGGGACGTACCTGTCCGGGCCCCGAGTGCCCTGACGGACGGCCTAGCGGCGCCGGTGCAGGAGCCGGCCGGAGATGACGGTGGCCACGCAGGTCGTGGCGCCCCGGGCCAGCAGCTCGGCCTCGTCCGCGACCGCGAAGACCGCGAAGCGGGCCGGGACGCCCGCCTCCAGGACCCCGTGGAAGGCCTGTCCGGCGGACTCCCGCCCGGTGAGCGGGTCCAGGGCGGGCGGCCCTTCGTAGGGGGCGGGCGGGACGACGGCGAGGCCCGAGCGGACCACCGCGGTGCGCACCGAGGGGACCGTGAAGCGTCCGGCGACCGCCACGACCCCGCGCGCGAGGAGTTTCTGCGTGCCCCGCCGGGCGCTGTTGCCCCAGCGGGACTCGGTCATCTTCAGGGCGTCCAGAGCGGCGGCGCCGGTGATCGGGTCGGCGCCGAGCTCGGTGATCTCGTACGGGTCGTCCGGGTAGTACGTGCGCTCCAGCAGCTCGTCCGCGCCGCGCGCCAGCAGCCCCGGGGTCAGCACCCCGGGCCAGCGGCGGACCCGGGCGTGCGGATGCAGCTCGGTGAGTTCCGCGAAGGGGCCGGCCGCCGCGATCCGGTCGCCCTCGACCAGGACCGCGCCACCGGGCAGGGGGGCGGATCCCGGTCCGGTGACGAGGAGTTCGGCCGTGTGCAGCGTCAGCATCGTGTCGGGTGCGTCAGTTCGTCGAGATGAGCTTCAGCTCGGGGTGCGCGGTGCCGCCCTCGATGGCGGTGGAGGAGATGTGCGAGACGACGCGGTCGTCGACCGGGTCGTTCGCCGGGTCCTCGTGCACGAGGAGGTGTTCGTACGTCGTCGCGCGCTGCGCGGGGACGCGGCCCGCCTTGCGGATCAGGTCGATGATCTCCTGGCGGTTGGAGCGGTGCTTGGCACCGGCCGAGGAGACGACGTTCTCCTCCAGCATGATCGAGCCGAGGTCGTCGGCGCCGTAGTGCAGGGAGAGCTGTCCGGCCTCCTTGCCGACGGTCAGCCAGGAGCCCTGGATGTGCGCGATGTTGTCGAGGAACAGGCGCGCGATGGCGATCATGCGCAGGTACTCGAAGACCGTCGCCTGGGTGCGGCCCTTGAGGTGGTTGTTCTCGGGCTGGTAGGTGTACGGGATGAAGGCGCGGAAGCCGCCCGTACGGTCCTGGGTGTCGCGGATCATCGCGATGTGCTCGATGCGCTCGGCGTTGGTCTCGCCGGTGCCCATCAGCATGGTGGAGGTGGATTCCACGCCCAGCTTGTGGGCGATCTCCATGATCTCCAGCCAGCGCTCGCCGGACTCCTTGAGCGGGGCGATCGCCTTGCGCGGCCGCGCCGGGAGCAGTTCGGCGCCGGCGCCCGCGAAGGAGTCGAGGCCGGCGGCGTGGATGCGGCGGATGGCCTCCTCGGCGGAGACCCCCGAGATGCGCGCCATGTGGTCGACCTCGGAGGCGCCGAGGGAGTGGATGACGAGCTGCGGGAAGGCCTTCTTGATCGCGGAGAAGTGCTCCTCGTAGTACTCCACGCCGTAGTCCGGGTGGTGCCCGCCCTGGAACATGACCTGCGTGCCGCCCAGCTCCACGGTCTCCGCGCAGCGGCGCAGGATGTCGTCGAGGTCGCGGGACCAGCCCTTCTTGGTGTCCTTGGGGGCCGCGTAGAAGGCGCAGAACTTGCACGCCGTGACGCACACGTTGGTGTAGTTGATGTTGCGCTCGATGATGTACGTCGCGATGTGCTCCGTACCGGCGTAGCGCAGCCGGCGCGCGGCGTCGGCGGCCTGGCCGAGCGCGTGCAGCGGGGCGTGCCGGTAGAGGTCGAGGGCCTCGTCCTTGGTGATCCGGCCCCCTGCGGCGGCACGGTCGAGGACAGACTGGAGAGCGGCCTGGTCGGTCACCGGTGCGTCACCTTTCGGCGGTGTGTCAAGGGTTCGGACCGATCCAGCCTACGCCAGGGGCGCTCCGCGGCTGTCAGGGGCTACGGGTGAGGTCGCCCTCGGGGTTCCCGGCGGCCCGGTCGCCCGACTTGTAGTGGAGGGTTCCGTTCGGGTTGAGGGTGAAGCGCTCGTCGGAGGAGCCGCTCGCGCAGACGCCGGGGTTGGGGTTGGGGCCGCCCGCCGTGTCCAGGACGAGGGAGCGGTCGGTGGCGGAGGCCAGCTTCCAGTCCCCGCTGCAGTCGGTGCCGAGGAGGTCGATGACCGACTTGTCCCGGCCGACGACCTCGCCGACCTTGCCGGCCCGGATGGTGATCTCGAAGTTGCTCGGGACGCCGAGGCGGGCGGTGACGACCGAGCCCTTCCAGGTGCCGGTGAGTTCCTTGGGGACGTCGTTACGGGTCCCCTTGGGCGGGGCCGCGGAGTCGCTCGGCGCCGGGGAGGAGGCGGAGGGGCCCGGGGAGGCGGGGGCCGAGGCCGCCGGGAGCGGGGCGGCCGAGTGGCCGTTGTCGGCCGCCGAGTCCCGCTTGGTGCCCTGGCCCGGGAGCATGCCCAGGGCGTAGAGCCCGCCGGGCACCGCGGCGAGCACCGCGGCCGCGCCGAGCACGAGGGTGCAGCTGAAGCGGCGCCCGGCCACGCTGAGGCTCGCCCGCCGGCCGTCGGGGCCGGTCCGCTGCCCCGGCACGACGGGCACACCCTGAGCGGACGCGCCGGACGCGCCGGACGCGCCGCCCGCCGTCTCGGTCGGGGCCCCGTAGACCCCGCCGCCGCCGTACGGGCCCGCCGCGGAGTAGGGGTTGCCGCCCGGGACGCCGCTCCCGTAGGAGGGGTCGGGCGTCCCGAAGCCCACGCCCACGGACCCTCCGACGGAGGAGCCCGTGAACGGCACCGGCCCGGACGGGGCTTCCGCGGGGAACGCACCGCCCGCGGGGGTGTCGGCGTCCAGGTCCAGCAGGGCCACCGCCGCCCGGCTCGCCTCCTCCACCAGCGGCCCCGGCAGCCAGCCCGCGCTGCCCGGCGCCGCACCGAGGGCCGCCGCGAGGTCCTCGGGCGCCGGCCGGTCGGAGGCCGCCTTGGCCAGGCAGGACGCGACCAGCTCGCGCAGCCCCCCGGAGGGCAGCCCGTCCAGCTCCGGCGGCTCGTGCACCACCTTGTAGAGGAGGGTCGCCGAGTTGTCCCCGGTGAAGGGGGGCCGCCCGGTCGCCGCGAAGGCCAGGACCGCGCCCAGCGAGAACACGTCCGAGGCTCCCGTGACGCCCTTGCCGAGAATCTGCTCCGGCGACATGTAGCCGGGCGAGCCGACGGAGACCCCGGTGGAGGTGAGGGAGGCGGTGCCGTCGGTGGCGCGGGCGATCCCGAAGTCGATCAGACGCGGCCCGTCGAGGGTGAGCATCACGTTCGACGGCTTCACGTCCCGGTGGACGAGGCCCAGCGCGTGCACCGCGACCAGCGCGCGGGCCAGCCCCGCGCCGAGGGCCCGTACCGACGCCTCGGGCAGCGGCCCGTGCGCGGCGACCGCCCGGTCCAGGGAGGGGCCGGCCACGTAGCCGGTCGCCACCCACGGCACGGCCGCGTCCGGGTCGGCGTCCAGGACGGGCGCGGTCCACTCCCCGCCCACCCGCCGCGCGGCCTCCACCTCGCGGCGGAAGCGGGCGCGGAACTCCTGGTCGGCGGCGAAGTGCGGGTGCACGATCTTGACGGCCACGGTCCGGCCGCCCGCGCTGCGCCCGAGGTAGACCCGGCCCATGCCACCGGCCCCGAGCCGGCCGAGCAGCCGGTACGCGCCGATGGTCCGCGGTTCGCCGGCTTCCAGCGGCTGCATCGGCATCCCGTCCCCCCGATCGTGTGTGTCACCTGGACAGCAGCACCTTAGGGGGTGCGCCGGGATGCCCGTGAGAGATCGCCTACGGTGGGCGCCGGGCGGCACGCGAGGGGGAGAACATGGGCGGAGCGGACGTGGACACGGGTACGGACGCGGATGCGGACACGGGCCTGAGGGGCCTGACGGGGCGGAACCGGGCGGCCAGGATCGGGCTGTTCCTCGCCCTCGGCTCCCTGGGCTTCCTCGGGAACTTCGCCGGGCCGATCGCCTGGCTCAACCCGGTGCTCTTCGCCCTCCTGGCCCTGCTGTGCGCCCTGCTGGCGATCCCGTTCGGGCACGCCGGCCGGTTCAGGGCGCGGCGGCTCGGCGGGGAGGGCCGGGGCGCGGCCCTGGCCGCCGTCCTGATCGGCTGGCTGTGCCTGCTGGTCCTGCTGCTGGCCGGCGCCGCCGCCCTCCTGCTCGGGCTCTCGCTCGGCGCCCTCCTGGAACACGGCTGATCCGAAAGGCGAATGTGCGCAATCGCCCCCGGAGGCGGCCGATCCGGTAACGCCTCCGGGACAGGAATGCGAAAGGGGAACGAATTCCCGGGAAACGGGCGCATTCGGCTTCCGGGATGCGGAACGCCTCTCCGGATTCCCTTTACCGGACCCGTGCGGACATAAGCCCGACTAATGGCCGGGGCCGGCCGCCTTCAGGAGGTCGACGGTGACGTCCGACGCGTATCCCGTCGTCGCTCCGGTACGCCGCGCGAATTCCCGAACGCCGGCCAGTTGCTCGGGGCCGAAGCGGAAGTCGAGGGTCGTGAAGTAGCGCTCCAGCAGCTCGGCGTCGAAGGCCTCCCAGCGGGCGGCCTGGTCGGCGACCTTGGCGACCTCCTCCAGGGAGACGTCGCGGGAGGCGAGGAAGGCCCGGTGGATCTCGTGGACGGTCTCGGGCTCGCGGGCCAGGTAGTCCTTGCGGGCGGCCCAGACGGCGAAGACGAAGGGGAGTCCGGTCCACTCCTTCCACATCAGCCCCAGGTCGTGGACGGCCAGCCCGAGCCGGGGCGCGTCGTGCAGCGAGGCACGCAGCGCGGCGTCGCCGATCAGCACCGCCGCATCGGCCTCCTGCATCATCAACCCCAGGTCAGGGGGGCAGGTGTAGTAGTCGGGGCGTACTCCGTACTGCTCCGCGAGCAGGAGCTGGGCCAGGCGTACGGACGTACGGGACGTCGAGCCGAGGGCGACGCGGGCGCCGTCGAGGTGCTCCAGCGGCACCTGGGAAACGATCACGCAGGACATGACGGGGCCGTCGCAGCCGACCGCCAGATCGGGGAAGGCGACGAGCTGGTCGGCGTTGCGGAGGAACTCCACGAGGGTGATCGGAGCGATGTCCAGCTCACCCCGTACGAGGCGCTCGCTCAGCTTCTCGGGGGTGTCCTTGGTCAGGTCCATGTCCAGCAGCGTGCCGGTTCGGGCCAGCCCCCAGTAGAGGGGCAGGCAGTTCAGGAACTGGATGTGGCCGACGCGGGGCCGGCTGCGATAGACGTCCACATCGCGAGACTAGCCCCCGCCTCTCCGTCAGCGATCCAGCGGGTCTCAAACGTCCGGGTGACGTGATCTTTCCCTCTGGTCTCGCCCCGAGGGTGCGTGCTACGCTCGACGCAAGTTGCAGTTTGGTTTCCCTTGCAGTACGAGGCCTGCGGAGCATGTGACCCGCAGGCTTTTGTAGTTTTCAGACTTCTTAGCAGGTTCTGGAGCAGGGCGACCCTTTGGCCCATAGGAGGGCTCATGGCTACCGGAACCGTGAAGTGGTTCAACGCTGAAAAGGGCTTCGGCTTCATCGCCCAGGACGGCGGCGGCCCGGATGTCTTCGTCCACTACTCCGCGATCAACGCCTCTGGCTTCCGCTCCCTCGAGGAGAACCAGCAGGTGAACTTCGACGTCACGCAGGGTCCGAAGGGCCCGCAGGCTGAGAACGTCTCCCCGGCCTAGTCGCCTGGCCGGCCGGATCGCGGCTGGATTAGCAGTACCCAAGGAGCCCTGCCTCCTCCGTGCGAGCGGAGGGGGCGGGGCTCCTGCCTTTTGCCTCCGGCGGTTCCGGGGGGCTCCGGGGGTTCCGGGGGTTCCGGGGGGTCCGGACGACTCCGTTCGAGGGGTCCTGGCGGCGCCAAAGAGTGACGGGCCGTTACTTTGTGTGCGCGTTCCGGAGAGGGCGGGGAAAGCCGTTCCCGGAAACTCTCCTTCAGGGAAAGGAAGCACATGAGGAAGCTCGCTTGGGCTGCGCGTGGCATCTCGGCCGTATCGGGGGCCGTACTCCTCGGGGCGCTCATGGTCCCGTCCGCGGTCGCCGCCGACGGCCCGGCCAAGTCCTCCGACGGCAAGAAGAAGTGCGGCCCGGTGTCGCGCGACATCAGCACCGCGGCCCCGGACTTCGTCAACTTTCCGTCCGGTGTGGTGTTCCACGTCGCGACCGACCGGAAGGGACACGCCTTCGTCAACGACAGCCGGAACCCGGGCGTGTGGGTCAACCTCGGGCTCCTCGCGAACGCCCCGAAGTGCGTCGTGGACACCGCCGCCTCCGTCACCGAGGCGAACCCCGGCTACCTGTACATCACCCTGCAAGGGCACGACGGTGTGATCCACCAGGCCCGTTGCACCACCGACAACACGCCGTTCGCCCCGGCGACAATCGTCGGGGCCTGCGGCGCCGGGTTCTCGGAGCTGGCGAACACCCCGGTCTGACCCGTCCGGCGACAGCACGACGGCCGCTCGCTGGTGCGACCGGCCGTCGTGGCGTTCCGGGGAGCCCGGTACTTCAGTGCGTCAGGACTTCTTCTCCGTGGCGTCCGCCGCCGGGGCGGTGCCCGTCCCCGGCGCGGGGGCCGTCGTCGACCCGGAAGCGGTGACCTTGAGGTCGACGACCGCCGAGGTCGTCCCGTCCTCCGTGCTCAGCCGCAGGTGGTAGGTGCCCGCGGGCACGTCCTTGGTGAGCAGCTCCGGTACGGCGATCAGGCCGTCGTCGCCCGTCTTCTTCAGTTCCAGGGAGAACACCTTCGCGGTGCCCTCGCCCGGGAAGTACGGGCCCTTCGAGGTCGCCGGGTTCACCAGGGCCCATTCGCCCGGCTTGTCCTTCTTCTTCTCGACGAGCTCGGCCTTGACCTGCACCCCGGCGACCGGCTTGCGGCCGGTCACGGCGCGGAACTCCAGGCCCTTGACCGGGGTGCCGGCGACGGTCTCGACGGCGCCGCTGCCGTCCAGGCGGTTCAGGACGACCGGCTTGGCCTCGACCTTGCCCTTCACCGCCAGGGTGAACTGGTTCTTGGCGTCGTAGGCCGTGGCCCGCAGGGTGAAGGTGCCGCCGCTCTCGCCCGCCTTCAGCTCGGGGGCGGTCGCGATGCCCTCGGCGTCGGTACGGACGACCACGCTGGTCTCCTTGGCGAAGACGAAGCCGGTGCCGCCGGTGGTGTCCTGCTCGACGGCGATGACGACGGCCTGGCCGACGGCCGGCTTGCCGTCGCTGAGCAGCGCCTTGAAGCGGGGGCGCTCGGCGAACAGGCCGCCCGCCTCGGCCTCCAGCGCGACATCGCCCTGCCGCTCCAGCTTGGCCAGGGTGGCCGGTGCCGGGGTGGGCTTGGTGGGCTCGGTCGGCTTCGTCGGCGTGGTGGGGGTGGTCGGGTTGGTCGGCGTGGTCGGGTTGGTCTTCGGCGGGGTGACCGGCGCGGGCGGGGTGACCGGCGGGACCGGGGGCCGCGGGGTGGGCAGGGTGGGCGCGGGCGGGGTCGGGTAGGACCCGGTCGGCGGGTTCTCCACGCCGGTGGCGCCCTGCTGGTACTGCCGCATGTAGCCGAGGACGGTGTTCACGTACTCGCGCGAGTTGTTGTAGGCGAGGATCGCCTTGTCCAGGTCGGCGGGGAGCGTGAGGTCCTTGCCGCCCGAGCAGAGGTAGAGGCCGGTGCCCAGCGCCGCGTCGTAGATGTTGTTGGCGTCGCGCTTGCCGTCGGCGTTGCCGTCGGCCTTCCAGGTCACCCAGGTCGACGGGATGAACTGGAGCGGGCCGAAGGCGCGGTCGAACTCGGTGTCCCCGTCCCACTCGCCCTTGTCGGTGTCGGTGATCTTCGCGAAGCCGTTGCCGTCGAGGCGCGGGCCGCGGATCAGCTTCTCCGTGTAGCCGTCGGACTTGAGGCCGTAGCCGGAGGCGTGCACCGACTCGACCCGGCCTATGCCCGCGATCAGCTGCCAGGGCAGTTTGCAGTTCGGGAGGGCGGCGGCGACCGACACCTCCGCGCGCTTGTAGGCGTCCAGGGCGGTCGCGGGTATGCCCGAGGCGCCCTCGGTGGCGACGGTGCCGCCCGCGGCGGGCGGGACGACCGGATCGGCGACCGCGGGGGGCACGTCGAGGCGGGCGTCACCGCGGTCGACGGCCTGCGGGCTGTCCGGGGTCGGTTCGGCCTCTCCCGCGCCGGCGACCGGGCTGCTGGTCACGACGGCGGCGGTGGTCAGGCTGGCCGCTAGCGCGGCCGTGCACAGGACCTTGCGCGAGGTGTTGACTACGTGACGGTGAAGCGGCTTCACAGTGCGGCGATCCCCCCAAGGCGGCCGGCGAAGGCATCCGGCTGGTCCAGCCGTGATTCTTCTGTCTATCAGGTATTCCGATACGACTCGCCGTCGCCCCCGGAGATATGACACACCATTCGTCTCGGCTTCACCGGCTGGTGGCCCAGGACGTCCAGACCCGCCGCCGGGGACCCTCCGGGTCCGCCCCAAAGGCCCCAATGGCCTGCTCCGGCAGGCCTCGTGGGTCTTTGGCCTGGTTTCATGGCGGGCAGCAGCAGGAGGGACCAGCGCCGCGGCGAGGCCCCTACGCGCGGCTGCGGGCGCGGCGGGAGGCCGAGGCCCGGCGGGCGCGGCTGCGCGGGCGGCTGCTCGTCGCGGGCGCTCCGTTCGCGGTGGCCGGCGTCGCGGTCGGGGCGGGGTTCTTCGCCGCGCGGTCGGCGGCAAGGGGTCCAAGCGTGCGCCGAGCGGGCCGGGGGCCGTTCGCGCAGCCTGGTACTTTCAGGCCACACGAGAGCACCGGCGCTCCGTCCCGCGCGCCCCGGCACCGAGGTGAACGCACCCTCCGCGGGGGAACGCGGGCCGTGGCACCGGCTGTTCGCCGTTCCCCTGCCCGCGCAGATCCCGAAGGCCCCTTCATGAGCACTCCCCCTCCGCATTCCGGCGCGCCCGTCCCGCCCAACCCGTACGGCGCCTCCCCCAACCCGTACGCCGCCCCGCAGCCGGGGCAGCAGGTCCCCGCCCAGCCGTACCCGGCGCAGCAGCCGTACCCCGGCCAGCCCCAGCCCGGGCAGCCGTACCCGGGGCAGCCGTACGCCGGGCAGCCCCACCCCGGGCAGCAGTACCCGGGGGCGCCCGGCGGCGGCTGCCGCAACTGCGGTGCCGCGCACGCGGTGGACACCTCGGTCCGGGCCCACGTCGGTGTGCTGATCATGATGCGGTTCCACCGCGTCGACGGCCCCTTCTGCCGCCGCTGCGGCCGGGCCATGGTGCGGATCATGACCACGAAGACGCTGTGCCAGGGCTGGTGGAGCCCGCTCTCCGTGGCGATCTTCACGCCGTTCACGCTGATATGGAACCTGATCGCCTCGATGCGGTTCTCGAAGCTCCCGCCGTCGGAGCCGGCGCCGGGGCGCCAGCCGCTGGACGAGGGCCCGCCGGTGCACGCGCGCCCGCTGGCCTACGTGGCGATCGTGCCGCTGCTCTGGGTGGTCTGGATCATCTCGAACATCATCGCGGACGCGAGCGGCTGAACCCCCGGCGGCGGGACCGGTCCGGTCCCGCCGCCCCTTTGCCGCCGCCCCTTCACAACACCGGCCCGCACCCCTACCCTGACGCACCGTCAGATCGTCCAGGCCGTCAGGGGGCGCGTCATGCTGCTGCGAGGGAAGACCGTCATCGTCTCGGGGGTCGGGGCCGGGCTCGGGCACCAGGTGGCCGCGGCCGTGGTCCGCGACGGCGGGAACGCCGTGCTCGGGGCCCGCACGGAGGCCAATCTGGCCAAGTCCGCCGCCGAGATCGACCCCGACGGCGCGCACACCGCGCACCGGCCGACCGACATCACCGACGAGGCCCAGTGCGAGGCCCTGGTGGAGCTGGCCCGGGAGCGGTTCGGCGGGGTCGACGCCGTCGTGCACGTCGCCGCCTGGGACTCGTACTTCGGCGGCCTCCAGGACGCCGACTTCGGGACCTGGCAGCAGATCCTCGACGTGAACCTGCTGGGCACCCTGCGCATGACGCGGGCCTGCCTGCCGGCCTTCACGGAGCGCGGCGCCGGTTCCGTCGTCATCATCGGCACCCAGTCCGCCATCGCCTCCCCCAACGAGGTCCAGCAGGCCGCCTACGCCGCCTCCAAGGGCGCGCTGACCTCCGCCATGTACTCCATGGCCCGGGAGCTCGGCCCGCGCCGGATCCGGGTCAACACGGTGCTGCCCGGCTGGATGTGGGGGCCGCCCGTGCAGGCCTTCGTCACCTTCACCGCGCACACCGAGAACGTCCCGGAGGCCGAGGTCCACGCCCGGCTCACCGAACGGATGGCGCTGCCCGACCTGGCCACCGACGGGGACGTGGCCGATGCCGCCGTCTTCCTCGCGAGCGACCGGGCGCGGGCGATAACCGGCCAGTCGCTGCTGGTCAACGCCGGTGAGCTGATGCGATGACGCCCTCCGCGCACCGCCGGACGGATCGTATGCTCGCCGTATGACCACTCCGAGTGACGCTCCCACCGACAACGCGATGCGCCGCGCGCTCCGGCGGGCCCGCGACGGTGTCGCGCTGGACGCGGCCGAGGCGGCCGTACTCCTCCAGGCGCGCGGCGAGGCCCTGAAGGACCTGGCCGCCTCCGCCGCCCGCGTCAGGGACTCCGGGCTCGCCGCCGCCGGGCGGCCCGGGGTCATCACGTACTCGCGCAAGGTGTTCATCCCGCTCACCCGGCTGTGCCGCGACAAATGCCACTACTGCACCTTCGTGACCGTCCCCGGCAAGCTCCGCAAGGCCGGCCACGGCATGTACCTATCCCCCGACGAGGTCCTCGACATCGCCCGCCAGGGTGCGGCGATGGGCTGCAAGGAAGCGCTGTTCACCCTCGGGGACCGGCCCGAGGACCGCTGGCCCGAGGCCCGCGAGTGGCTCGACGCGCACGGCTACGACGACACCCTCGCCTACGTGCGGGCGATGGCGATCCGCGTGCTGGAGGAGACGGGCCTGCTGCCCCACCTCAACCCGGGCGTGATGAGCTGGTCCGAGCTCCAGCGCCTCAAGCCCGTGGCCCCGTCCATGGGCATGATGCTGGAGACCACCGCCACCCGCCTGTGGTCCGAGCCGGGCGGCCCGCACCACGGCTCCCCCGACAAGGACCCGGCCGTGCGGCTGCGCGTCCTGGAGGACGCCGGCCGCTCCAACGTGCCCTTCACCACCGGGGTGCTCATCGGGATCGGCGAGTCCTACGAGGAGCGCGCCGACGCCTTCTTCGAGCTGCGCCGGATCCAGCGCAGCTACCACGGCATCCAGGAAGTCATCGTCCAGAACTTCCGGGCCAAGCCGGACACCGCCATGCGCGGGATGCCCGACGCGGAGCTGGAGGAGCTGGCCGCCGCCATCGCCGTGGCCCGGCACATCCTGGGGCCGAGCGCCCGCATCCAGGCCCCGCCGAACCTGGTGGACGCCGAGTACGCCCTCCTGATCGGCGCCGGGATCGACGACTGGGGCGGGGTGTCCCCGCTGACCCCGGACCACGTGAACCCGGAGCGGCCCTGGCCGCACATCGAGGAGCTGGCCGAGCGGACCGCCGCGGCGGGCTTCGAGCTGCGCGAACGGCTCACGATCTACCCGGAGTTCCTCCAGCGCGGGGAGCCCTGGCTGGACCCCCGGCTGCTGCCGCACGTGCGCGCGCTGGCCGACGTCGGGACCGGGCTCGCCGACGAGGCGGCGACGGTGGAGGGCCGGCCGTGGCAGGAGCCCGACGAGGGCTTCGCCGCGTACGGGCGCACCGACCTGCACACCGCGATCGACACCGAGGGCCGCACCGGGGACCGCCGCGAGGACTTCGACCACGTGTACGGCGACTGGGAGGCCCTGCGCGAGGCGGCGGCCCCCGGGATGGTGCCCGAGCGGATCGACACGGACGTCCGGGCGGCCCTCGCGCAGGCCGCCGACGACCCGCAGCGGCTGACCGACGAGCAGGCCCTCGCCCTGCTGCACGCGGACGGCCCGGCGCTGGACGCCCTGTGCCGGATCGCGGACGACCTGCGCCGGTCGGTCGTCGGGGACGAGGTCACGTACATCGTCACCAGGAACATCAACTTCACCAACGTCTGCTACACCGGCTGCCGTTTCTGCGCCTTCGCGCAGCGCCGCACCGACGCCGACGCGTACACCCTGTCCCTGGACCAGGTCGCCGACCGGGCGGCGCAGGCCTGGGAGGTGGGCGCGGTCGAGGTGTGCATGCAGGGCGGCATCCACCCGGACCTGCCGGGGACGGCCTACTTCGACATCGCGCGGGCGGTGAAGGCGCGGGTGCCCGGCATGCACGTGCACGCCTTCTCCCCGATGGAGGTCGTCAACGGCGCCACCCGCACGGGGATGTCCGTACGGGACTGGCTGACGGCGGCGAAGGAGGCCGGGCTGGACTCCATCCCGGGCACGGCGGCGGAGATCCTGGACGACGAGGTCCGCTGGGTCCTCACCAAGGGCAAGCTGCCGACGGCCGACTGGATCGACGTGGTGTCCACCGCGCACGAGCTGGGCATCCGCTCCTCCTCCACCATGATGTACGGGCACGTGGACCAGCCCCGGCACTGGCTCGGCCACTTCCGCACGCTGGCCCGCCTCCAGCGGGAGGCCCTCGCCAAGGGCGTGGAGGGCTTCACGGAGTTCGTGACGCTGCCCTTCATCCACACCAACGCGCCCGTGTACCTGGCGGGCATCGCCCGGCCCGGTCCGACGGTCCGCGACAACCGGGCGGTGACGGCGATGGCCCGGCTGCTGCTGCACCCGTACATCCCGAACATCCAGACCAGCTGGGTGAAGCTGGGGGCGGAGGGCGCGGCCGAAATGCTGCGGTCCGGGGCCAACGACCTGGGCGGGACCCTGATGGAGGAGACCATCTCCCGGATGGCCGGATCGAGTTACGGCTCGTACAAGTCGGTCCAGGACCTGATCGCGGTCGCGGAGGCGGCGGGGCGGCCCGCGAAGGCCCGTACGACGCTGTACGGGGAGGTGCCGCAGGAGCGGCAGGACGCGGCGCGCGCCTCGGACGGGCACCTGCCGGAGCTGCTGCCCGTGCTCGAGTAGGCACCGGGACGTACGCGAGGGCCCAACCGGGGGAGTTCCGGCCGGGCCCTCGCGCGTTCACCCGCGGCCGGGTCAGCCGACGAGCAGGTCCTTCTTGAGCTGCTTCAGCTCGCGGGAGTCGATGCCGAGGCCGTCCTTCAGATAGCGGTCGAAGGAGCCGTACTCCGCCTTGACCTCGTCGTAGCCCGAGTTGAGGTACTCGGGGCGGACGTCGAGCATCGGCTTGTAGACGGCGGCCTGCGGGGCGGGCAGGTGCGAGAGGATCGCGTCGTTGGCGGCCTTGCGGTAGTCGTTGCTGGCCAGGTAGTCGGCCATCACCGTCTCCTGCGGGACGCCGAGGGCGGTCAGCAGGGTGGCGTTCGCCCAGCCCGTGCGGTCCTTGCCGGCGGTGCAGTGGAAGAGGACGGAGCGGCCGCGGTCGTTCCCGATGCCCTCGAAGACCTGGGTGTAGGCCTTCTTGCCGCCCTCGCCGCTGACCATGGCCTTCTCGGCGTCGACCATGGCCTTGACGGCCTCGTCGGGGGTCTTCGGCAGGCTCTGGAAGGAGCCGGAGCCGGCGAAGACGTCGGCGACGACGTAGGTGGCGCCGGCCGGGACCTTGTCGGCGTCCTTGGTGCGCTCGTCCTGCATGCGCAGGTCGAAGACCGTCTTCACGCGCAGCCGCTGGAGCTTGGCCAGGTCGTTCGCGGTGAGCTTGTTGAGGGCGTCGGATCGGTAGACCTCGCCCATCTTGACCCACTGGCCGGTGGTGGTGCGGTAGCCGCCCGCGTCGCGGAAGTTGGCCGTGCCCTCCAGCTTGACCAGGCGGTCGGCCAGGCGCAGGCCCTCGCCACGCTCCGGGTCGAAGTCGAACCACTGGCGGTCGGCGGCGGGCAGCCCGGAGACCACGGCCCGGCCCTGGGCACCGCCCTTGGCGACGACCTTGCCGTTGGCCTTGATCTCGACGCGCTTGGTGCCCTTGGCGTTCCACGTGAGGGTGTACGAGCCGTCGGCGCCGGCCGTGACCGTGGCCTCGGTGAAGGGGATGGCGGAGTGGCTCTGGTGACCGTTGTTCCAGGGGAGGTCCCAGCCGGAGGCGGTGGCGGCGGGGGCCACGACCAGGGAGGCGGTGAGTGCGGAGGCGACGACGGTCGCGGCGAGGAGAGCCTTCTTCATGTCCATGAGGCTGTGGGCGCCGGAAGAACGCCGTGTGAACGAGGCATGGCCGAAACCAGCCCCCTCGAAGGCGAGTGGCAAAACGTGCCATTGATCAGGGGCGGGGCTGAAACCGTTCGCATTCCGGCCGTTCTCCGCTCACTTACGGGCGACGCGACGGAGTCCTTCCGGATTCGACCGAAGCTGTCCATTACAGTGCGACGCGCCAGAGTCTGGGGGGAGACAACATGGACACGACGATCAGAACGGCGGCCTCCGATACGGCCGCCGAGCCCGCACCGACTGCCGCGGCGACCACCGCACCGCTGACCGCACTGTGGGGCCGTACCGAACAGCAGGACTTCCGCAGCCGGGTGCGCGGCACCCTGCTCGGCGCCGCCGTCGGCGACGCCCTCGGCGCACCCGTCGCCGGCCTGTCCCTCGACGGGATCCGCGCCGCCCACGGCCCGGCGGGCCTCACCGGACCGGCCCCGGCCCACGGCCGCCGGGGCGCCGTCACCGCCGCCACGCAGCTCACCCTGTTCACGGTGGACGGCCTGGTACGGGCCCACGTACGCCGGGACGCCGGCGGCTGGCACCCGCCGACCGACGTCCACCGCGCCCACCGCCGCTGGGCCGCGACCCAGCACGACTGGGGCCCCGACGAGCGCCGCGCCGACAACGGCTGGCTCGCCCAGGAGGAGTGGCTCTACGTCCGGCGCGACCCGGAGCGGGCCTGCCTGACCGGCTTCGCCGACGACACCCTCGGCACCCTGGAACACCCCAAGAACCCCACCGCCCGGGACGCGGCCGCCGCCGTACGCTCCGCGCCGTTCGGGCTCCTCGTCGGGTGGGAGCCCGGCCTCGTCCTCCAGCTGGCCGTCGAGTGCGCCACCCAGAGCCACGGCCACCCCGGCGCGTACCTGTCCGCCGGAGCCGTCGCCGCCGTCGTCCACGGCCTCACCCGGGGCGAGTCCCTGGAGGCGGCGGTCCAGCGCACCCTGGGCCTGCTCGCCGCCCGGCCCGGCCACCAGCCGGTCACCGACGCCCTCCGACGGGCGCTCACCGCCGTCACCCGGGGCGCGCCCGGGCCGAACGCCGTGGAGGCGCTCTCCGCCGGCGACGGCCGCGACGCCGAGGACGTCCTCGCCGTCGCCGTGTACTGCGCGCTCGTCGCCGAGGACGTCGCCCACGGGCTGCGGCTCGCCGTCAACCACGGCGGCGACTCGACCGCCGCGGGCGCGGTGTGCGGGGCGCTGCTCGGCGCCCTGCACGGGGAGACGGCCCTGCCGGCGGCGTGGCTCACCGAACTGGAGGGCCGGGCCACGGTCCTGGAACTCGCCGACGACTTCGCCCTGGAAATGACCCAGGGCCCCGCCCTCCACGGCCCGAAGTCCTCGTCCCCGGCCTGGGCGGCCCGCTACCCGACGGCGACGGCCTAGTCGGCCCTCGTGTAGGTCAGGCGCTCCACCTGGCCCGGCTGGAACACGTCGTGGATCCGCTTGCCGTTGACGACGAGCCGGACGGCGCTCGCGTCGCCCAGCACGAGGTCGATCCGCTCGTCGTCCGTGAAGGTCTTGCTCTCGCCGCTCGCGATCGTGCCGTCGAAGAGCAGCTTGCCCTTGGAGTCCTTGGCCGAGATCCAGGAACTGCCCTGGGCATCGACCTGAACGGTGGCCTGCGATCGGGCGGGGTCGCGCGGCGGCGTGGCCGCGTCCGGCCCGGACCGCCCCGGGTCGGGCGAGGCCCCGGGCCGGGACGCGGACGGCGACGAGGACGCGGGAGGCGACGCGGCGCCTCTGTCCTGGCCGTCCCCCTTGTCGGCGATGATGACCACCGTCGCGATGACCGCCCCCAGGACGACGGCCGCCACGGCCCCCCGCAACACCTTCGCCCGGCCCGCACCACCGGCCAGCCCCACCGAGGCAGCCACATCAACCGGGGCGGTCATATCCACCGGGGCGGCCCCATCCAGCCTCGCCGGCGTTTGAGGCGCCGGGATCCGGGGGTCGGCCACCGGCACCGGAGCCGCCCCATCCAGCCCCTCCGGCGTTTGAGGAGCGGGGGTCCGGGGGCTGGCCCCCGGCAACGGACCCGCGGGGGCGGGCGCAGCCCCATCCAGCCCCGCCGGCGTTTGAGGCGCGGGGGTCCGGGGGCCGGCCCCCGGCAACGGGCCCGCAGGCGCGGCCTGGGTGGGCTCCGGCGCGGCCGGCGCAGGGGCGAAGAGGTCCAGGAGGGTGGACGGGAGCGGGCGGGACGACGGGGACTTGGCCAGGCAGGCTTCGACCGTCGCGCGGAGCGGTTCCGGGACCGCCGACACGTCGGCCGGCTCGTGCACCGAGCGGTACATCAGGCCCAGCGGCGTACCCTCCCCGAACGCACTGCCCCCGGCCGCCGCGACCAGCACCGCACCCAGCGCGAACACATCGGCGGCGCCGGTCACGTCGAGGCCCTGCGCCTGTTCGGGGGCCAGGAAGCCGGGGGTGCCGAAGGCCGAGCCCGTGGAGGTCAGCCGGGTCGACTCGACGGCCCGGGCGATGCCGAAGTCGAGGACGCGCGGCCCGTCCTCGGCCATGATGATGTTCCCGGGCTTCAGGTCCCGGTGCACCAGCCCGCAGGCGTGCACCGCCTGGAGCGCCTCCGTCAGGGCCGCGCCGAGCCGCCGTAGCCGTTCCTCGTCCATCGGGCCCCGCTCGGCGAGCAGCCCGGACAGCGTCGGCCCCGGAATGTAGGCGGTGGCCAGCCACGGCACGTCCGCGTCGGGGTCGGCGTCCACGACCGGGGCGGTGTGGAAGCCGCCGACCTTGCGCGCCGCGTCGACCTCCGCCCGGAACCGCTCGCGGAAGTGCCGGTCGGCGGCCAGTTCGGGCCGCACCACCTTGACGGCGACGGCCCGCCCGCCCCGCGACCGGGCCAGGTACACCGTCCCCATGCCGCCCGCGCCGAGCTCCCGCTCGACGGCGTACGACCCGATCCGCTCCGGCAGATCCGCCCCGAACCGCATTCCGCACCCCTCCGCCGCGACACCGCGGATCAGTATGACCGAGCCCGCCCGGCCCCGGGGGGCATCAGGGGCGCGGCCGTACCCACAAGGCCTCGGCGTGGGCGCGGAGTTCGCCCTCCGCCGTGGCCAGGGCGGTGCCGACGCGGACCTTGCGGCCCTCCACCCCGAGGAGCCACGCGTACGAGATGAGGCCCCCGCCCGCCGGTACGGGCCGCAGCAGCCGCGCCGTCAGCGCCGCGGTGAACGCTCCGGGCGGGCCCGGGTCCAGCAGGCGTCCGGCGGCGTTGCCGGGGCAGTCCAGCGCGCCCCATACCAGTACGGGCGGCAACAGCCCGTCTTCGGTGGCGAGTTCGGGGCCGGGTGTCCAGGCCGTCGCGACGATGTCCCGGCCGGGGACCGTCCCGCAGTGCAGGCGCAGTCCCGTCGCCGCCGTCCGGTCCAGGCCGCAGCCGAAGCAGTCGGGGCTCTCGCCGGCCGGCGGGTCGGCGCGGTACGCGTCGGCGGCCTTCGACGCCTCCGCCCAGGTCGGGGCCGGCGGTACCTCCCCGGCGGGGGCGGGTACGGGCGTGGCCGCGGCGAGCAGGACCCCGTCCCGGCCCAGCAGCTCCGTGCCCCCGTCGGGTCCGGGGGCCGCCCGTACGGCGGTCCCGGTCGGTACGGGCCGCCGGAAGTCCACCCGTACGGCCCCCGTCTCCGCCGCCGGTGTCCGCGCGGCCAGCAGCCCGGCGACGTAGCCGCCGAAGGCCACCCCCGGGTAGCCGTGCAGGGTCTCCGGAACGGTGATCATCTCGATGCTGTCCATGCCGCCCACCCCATCACACGCCCGGCCCTGCCAACCTTCCGCGCCAGCCAGTACCTTGCCCTCCCCACGTCCCGGAGGTGCCCTCGCCCATGCGGATCGCCACGACCGTCTTCCTCACCGATCTGACCGTCACCCCCACGCGCCTGGCCCGCTCCCTGGAGGAGCGCGGCTTCTTCGGCCTCTACCTCCCCGAGCACACCCACATCCCGGTCAGCCGTGTCACCGCGGCCCCGATGGGCGGGGACCTGCCCGAGCGGTACGGCCGCACCCTCGACCCGTTCGTCGCCCTCGGCCAGGCCTGCGCCGTCACCGAGCGGCTCCACCTCGGCACCGGCATCACCCTGGTGGCCCAGCACGATCCGGTCGGTCTCGCGAAGCAGGTGGCGACCCTCGACCACCTCAGCGGCGGCCGCTTCACCCTGGGCATCGGCTACGGCTGGAACGTCGAGGAGGCCGCCGACCACGGCGTCGACTGGCCGACGCGGCGGGAGCGGGTATGCGACCACATGGCCCTGATGCGTGCGCTGTGGGCGCCGCGGCCCACCGCGTACGAGGGCCCGTACGGCTCCGTCCAGGCGAGCGCGGCGCACCCCAAGCCGGTGCAGGCCCCGCGCGAACTCGGCCCCGGCAGGCCCCTGTACGGTCCGCGCACCCTGATCGGCGGGGCGGCCGGGCCGAAGCTGTTCGCGGCGGTCGCCGACCACGCCGACGGCTGGCTGCCCATCGGCGGGGGCGGCCTCACCGAGTCCCTGCCGGTGCTGCGGCGGGCCTGGGAGGACGCGGGCCGCGACCCGAAGTCCCTCCAGGTGGTCCCGTACGCGGTGCGGCCGACGCCGGGCAAGCTGGGCCACTACGCCGAGCTGGGCATCGAGGAGGTCGTCCTCCAGCTCCCTTCCGTCGGGGAGGCGGAGATCCTGCGCACCCTGGACGCCTTCGCCCAGTACCTGTGAACCCAGCACCTGGGAGCCCCGGACCTGCGAACTCCGGCCGCACGGAACCGGATCACCCCCCTCCTGCGTGTCTGCGGGTGCCGCCGGTCGCCCTGACGGGCTGGTAGCTTGGCCCGTCTTTCGATCGACTCGGTTTCCTGGGGGACCTCCCGTGCACAGCAACCTGCGTATCTCCGTCGTCGCCGCCGCCGGCCTCGTGGCCGCCCTGACCCTGACGGGCTGCGGCAGCGACAGCGGCCCGGCCGCCGACAAGCAGACGGGCGTCCCGGCCCCGGCCACGCCCGCCCCGGGCGGGAGCGCGGCCGCGGGCGCGGGCGCCGGCAGCCTGGACGGCGGCTGGATCGCGATGGCGAACCCGGGCAAGGGCGTCGTCCTCACCGTCAAGGGCCAGATGGCCTTCGTCGTCGAGGCGGCCACCGGCCTGACCTGCGAGGGCACCACCGACGGCAAGACCCTCGACCTGAAGTGCCCGGCGGGCGCGACGCGCTCGAAGGGCAAGGTCGACTCCGTCGACGCCACCTCCCTGAAGGTCACCTGGGAGGGCGCGGCCGGCACCGACACCTTCCAGAAGAGCGAGCCGGGCAAGCTCCCGTCCCTCCCGGCCACGCTCCCGAGCAAGAAGTAACGCCGCCGCCCCGCCCCCGGCCGCCCGGGGGCGGGCCTTCCGTACGCTGATCCGCATGGACGCGTACCCGCAGGTGACAGCCCTCCTCCACACCCTGGACCGGCTGCCGGGCCCCCGCCACCTCTGCTTCCCCGACGGCTACGACCCCGCCCGCGCGCAGGCCCGGGCGGAGCGCCTCAGGGCCCGGCTGGAGCAGACCCTGGGCGGCCCGTGCGTCCTCACCCTCGCCGAGGACGCCGGCTACTACGGCACGATCGTCGTCCCACCCCGGGCCACGCAGGCGGGCGTCCCGATCGCGGTCCGCCTGAGCAACTACGGCGACCTGGCCGTGGTGACCACACCGGCCCCCGACAGCCACCACGACCTCGACCACGCGGTGGCCGCCGGCGCCCTCACCGCCTCCGACCGCCACCACATCGAGACGGCCCTGTCGGACCACTACCTCGTCCCCCTCCCCCCGCTCCACCACCTCTACGACGGGGTCGTCACCACCCTCAGGGACGACACCCCCCGCGTGAGCTACGGCCCCCACGCGGGCCGCACCACCTGGTGGACCCGCTTCTTCGAGCACCTGTGAGGCCTGCGGCGTGCAACCAGCCAAAGAATGAGGCAATGATAGGAAGCAAGTATCATTGACTCATGCTGTACTCCACGCCCCGCCTCCAGCCGGTCGACCTCCGCGTCCTCGACGAGGTCGACGACCTGCGCTCACAGCTACGCGACGCGGTGCAGCAAGCCCCCATGAAGTGGACCCAGGACCTGCGCAAGGCCCTGACGGCCAGTGCGATCGCCGCATCGAACACCATCGAGGGGTACCGGGTCGACGAGAAGGACGTCGCCGACCTGATGGACGGTGAACGCGAGGTCGACGCCAGCGAGGAGAACAAGGCCGAGACCCTCGCCTACCAGCAGGCCATGACGTACATCCAGTCCCTGCACGACGCGCCCGACTTCCGCTACAGCAAGGAGTTGCTCAACGCCTTGCACTGGATGCTCCAGGGCCACCACCACCCGGGCAGGACCGCGGGCCAGTGGCGCAAGACGGCGATCCGCATCACGGCCCCCGGGGACGAACTCGCCACGGACTACGACGGCCCGGACCGTGAGCTCGTCCCCGCGCTGATGACCGAACTGGTCGACTGGCTCAACGAGGGCGACCTCGACGCCCACACGCTGATCCGGGCCGCCATGGCGCACTTGAACCTGGTGAAGATCCATCCGTGGTCGGACGGCAACGGCCGCATGTCCCGCTCGCTCCAGACGCTCCTGATCGCGCGCGGCGGAGAACTCGCCCCGGAGTTCTCCTCCATCGAGGAGTGGCTCGGGATGCCGGGACACACCTGGGAGTACTACCAGGTCCTGCGGACGGTCGGCGGACCGGTGTACTCCCCCATGCGGGACACCTTGCCCTGGATCAAGTTCAACCTCCGCGCCTACCACGAGCAGGCCCAGCGGGTGCAGCACCGGGTCAACCGCTCCAACCAGTGCTGGATGGAGCTCCTCGAAGCCGCGGAACCCGCCGGGATCAGCGAACGGCAGGTGACCGCCCTGCACGAAGTGGCCATCACGGGCAGGGTGCGCCGCTCCCGGTACGAACGGGCCGAGGCGATCAACACCCAGCAGGCGACCCGGGACCTCCAGTCCCTGACGAAGTCCGGCGTGCTGACGGCGGTCGGCCAGACCAAGGGCCGCCACTACGTCGCCGGGCCCCGCTTCCCCCGGAACGCCCTGGACACCGCCAAGCGCCCCCACCGCATCGTCGACCCGTACGCGGACTGAGACCGGCCCGACGCCGCGTTCAGGAAGATCGGGTGCTCACGAGCGCCGGACGGGGCTCCGCGTCCGCGTCCCGCACCCGCTTCGGGCGGAAGCCGAGGGACAGGCAGGCCGCGCCCGCGAGGGCGAATCCCGCTGTCCAGAGGGCGCCCACGTGCATGGCGTGGAGGAACGCCGAGTCGGCGGCCGCCGCGAGCCCGGCGTCCTGGGTGGCGGCAGCCACGTGGCGGGCGAGTTCGGCCGAGACCCGGGCCTGTTGGCGGACCCCTTCCGGGAGGCCGGTCAGGGAGCCGTCGATGGCGCGCTGGTAGACGATCGAGGTGATGGTGCCGCCGGCCGCGATGCCGAGGACGCTGCCGGTCTGGCGCAGGGTGCTGTTGACCGCGCTGCCCGCGCCGGAGCGTTCCAGCGGCAGGGAGCCGAGGACGGCTCCGGTGACGGGTGCGATGACCATGCCGATCGCGGCGCCCTGCACCAGCATGACCGCCGAGTACCAGGCGATCGGGGTGGTCGCGTCGAACAGGGCCAGCGATCCCATCGCCAGCGCGGCGACGCCCAGCGACACGGAAGAGACCAGCCGGACGGAGGTCCGGCGGGCCAGCCGGACGGCGACGGGCGAGCCGACGACCACGCCGAGCGCTCCGGGGAGCCCGAGGAGCGCGGCGTCGAACGCCGAGTACTGGCGGGCGCCCTGGAGGTAGAAGGCGAGGTAGAAGGAGCCGGCCGTCATGGCCAGGAAGACCGTCATCAGGGCGATGTTGCCGGTCGCGAAGCGCCGCTGCGCCAGCAGCCGGGGGTCGAAGCTGGGGTGTGCGATCCGCAGCTCGACGACGACGAACACCGCGAGCAGCGCGAGCCCGGCCAGGGTGCATGCCCAGACGCGCGGGTGGGCGAAGGAGGCGTCCTGCCCGGCGCGGATCAGCCCGTACGCGAGGAGCCCCAGCCCGCCCGTGGACAGCACCAGCCCGGCCGGGTCGAGCCGGCGGACCTGGGTGCTGCGGAAGTTGGGCACGTAGCGGGCGATGAAGCCGAGGCCGAGGACGACCACGGGGACGTTGACGAGGAACACCGACCCCCACCAGAACCTCGCCAGGAGCAGCCCGGCCAGGATCGGCCCGGCGGCGATGCCGACACCCGCGAAGGACGAGAGGGTGCCGAAGGCCGCCGGGCGCTGGGCGGGCTCGAAGGTCCAGCTGACGACGGCCATGGTGGCCGGTACGAGCAGCGCCGCGCCGACACCCATGACAGCCCGCCCGGCGATGAGCTGGCCGGGGGTGGAGGCGTACGCCGCGAGGGCCGAGGCGGCGCCGAACAGGGCCATGCCCACCAGCAGGGTGTTGCGGTGCCCGAACCGGTCCCCCAGCGCGCCCCCGGTGAACATCAGGCAGGCGAAGGCCAGCGTGTACGCGCCCGTGGCCCACTGGAGCTGACCCGGCGTGGCCCCTAAGCCCCGGACGGGGTCGGAGAGGGTCTCGAACGCGGTGGACAGGATGGTGCCGTCGAGCCAGATGAGGAGCTGGGCGAAGACGAGGACGCCGAGGATGAGACGCCGGCGGGCAGGTGTGGTGGATGACATGCGTGACTGCCTTCGGAGGGCCATAGAATCGTCAGGTACCTGACGGCCCGTTCATCGTGACAACTCGTCAAGTTCCTGTCAATCATGTGGAGGTCGCCCCATGGGCGAGCAGACCGACGGTCCCGTGCTGAGCTTCCTGGTCCGGCACGCCTGGCTCGACATGCGGGCGGCGATCGGCGCCGAGCTGGAGGAATTCGGCCTGACCGTCCCGCAGTTCGCGACCCTGCTGATGGTCAGGCACACCCCGGGCATGTCGGCGTCCCAGGTGGCCCGCGAATGCGGGAGCACCCGCCAGGCCGCCAACGAGATGCTCACGACCCTGGAGCGCGACGGCCTGATCACCCGCTCCCCGCACCCCACCGACCGCAGGACGCACCAGGTGCACCTGACCGACCTCGGCGCCACCCGCTACGCGGAGACCCTCCCGGCCGTCATGCGCCGGGAGGCCGCACTGATGGAGGGAATTGCGCCGGAGGTGCGGGACGCGGCCGTCGCCTGGATGACGGCCGTCTCCACCGCCTGCAAGCTCGCTAAGTGACGGCGGGCCGGGCCAGCTCGGCCCACACCGTCTTGCCGACGACCCGGTCCATGACACCCCAGTCGACCGCGAGCCCGTCCACGATGCGCAGCCCGTAGCCCGACTCCGCCTGGTACTCCGCCGGCCGCACCTGCGGGCGCCTCTCCCGCCGGGCGTCGGACACCTCGACGCGCAGCACGCCGGCCAGGAGCACCATCCGCACCTCGAAGTCCCGCCCGGGGACCCGCCCATGGGTGACGGCGTTGGCGGCGAGCTCGGCGACGAGCAGCCCGGCACCGTCGGACAGGGCCGTGCCCTCGGGGACACCCCAGTCATGCAGCTCGACGAGGGCCAGCTGCCGGGCGAGGCGGGCTCCGCGCGGGGTGGAACTGAAACGCTGAGTGAACACGCGTACGAGGTTCCGGGTGGGGCCGGATGGTGTGGTCATGGGAACAACCTCCCCCGCAACAAGGGCAGTTCCCAGCAACTCAACTACTACCGGGAAAGAGTAGTAGCCCACTCTCTGGACAGGCGCAGTCACCGACCGTGAGCATGTGACGGGGAGGTGACCGTGATGACGGCTGACGACGACAGCGACAACGGTGGCAAGCAGGAGCGTGACCCTGACCTGCGGAACTTCGGTGAGACCTTGGCGGCCTGCCGCAAACGCGCGGGCCTGACACAAGAAGAATTCCGCCCGCTGGTCGGGTACTCGGTGCAGTACGTGGCCTCGGTGGAACAGGGCCGACGACATCCGTCCCCGAAGTTCGTGAACAAGGCGAACGAGGTCCTCGACACCTACGAGGTCCTCCAGATCGCCGCCCGGAACCTGTCCCGGAGGCGGGGCCTGGCAGCCTGGTTCCGACGGTGGGCGGAGCTGGAGGAACAGGCCGTCATCCTCAATACCTATGAGTGCAGGGTGGTGCCGGGGCTGTTGCAGACGGAGAACTACGCACGGGCCCAGATCGCGAACGTCCCGCCCATGGCCACGGCCGAGGAGGTGGAAGACCGCATCGCCCAGCGCCTGGTGCGGCAGGAACTGCTGACCCGCACCCCGTACATCTCCTTCAGCTTCATCATCGAGCAGAGCGTGATCGAGCGGTGCACCGGCGGACTGGAGGTCACGCGCGAGGTGATCGACCGCCTGTTGGAATGTGGCCAACTTCCCAACGTGGACATCCAGATCATGCCGACGTTCAGCCCGGAGCACGCCGGCACAGATGGCTCCTTCCGGCTCCTCCAGACCCAGGAGCACGAGTGGATGGGGTACACGGAAGGCCAGCAGACCGGCCGCGTCATCACCGAGCCGGAAGACGTCAGCTTTCTCCACCAGCGGTATGCCAAACTTCGCATCCAGGCCCTCAATCCCGTGGACAGTGCGGGCCTGTTGATGCGATTGCGAGGATCCCTGTGAACAGCTCCCAGCTCCGGTGGTTCAAGAGCAGCTACAGCGGCAGTCAGGGCGACAGCTGCGTCGAAGTCGCACTCTCCTGGCACAAGTCCACGTACAGCGGCAGCCAGGGCGACGACTGCGTCGAGGTAGCCGCCTGCACCGACACCGTGCACATCCGGGACTCCAAGCTCACCGCGAGCCCCGAGCTGACGGTCGGTCCTGCCACCTGGACCGCGTTCCTCGGCGGGCTCGGCGCGTAGCCGGGGCTACTCCAGCACCACCGGGTCGCCGACCCGGGCGGTGCCCGGGGTGAGGACCGTGGCGAGCATGTCGAGCCGGTTGTCGTGCGCCCGGGCGATGGCCTTCAGGACCAGCGGCGAGTGCGGCAGGTCGTGCTGGGCCTGGTTGGTCATGACGCACCGCTCGCTGGAGCGTACGAACTCCAGGCGCAGGCCGTCTCCCGTGTACGCCTTGCGCCCGGCCCACTCGTCCTCGACGAAGGGGCGGGTGCCGGGCGGGGTGCGCAGGAGGACGTTCGGCCGGAAGCGGCGTTCGTCGACGGGGACGTCGGGGATCTCCGCGCGGAGCCAGTCCAGGGTCGCGGTGGTGAGGACGCTGACGGGCAGCTGGTCGAAGTGCGAGATGCCGCCCTCACGGGCCAGCTCGACGTCGTCCCGGCCGAGGTAGCCACGGAGGTAGGCGGTGGGGTCGGCGACGACGTCTCCGTGCGGGTCGATCAGTTCGGGCTGCCCGCCTGCGGACGGGTAGCGGGAGCTCAGGTGCAGCAGGCCGTCCATGCGCCGGAAGCGGCGGGTGTTCTTGCCCGAGCCGAACTTGCCGTCGCCGTCGCGCACCGCGTAGAGCCGGTCGCCGACCAGGCCGCGCCCGTCGACGTCTGCGCTACGGAGCCGCTCACCGCCGGTCGACTTGACCGGGTACCGCCACAGCTGCTCGATCACACCCACGATGTCCGTCACGGTCGGACGCTAACTCACGGCGGCGGGATCGGTCCCGGGGCGGTGGTGCCGGCGGCCGGACGCCAGAAGCGCCCGTCAGGCAGGGCCTGACGGGCGCCGAGGAAGTAGTCAGCGTCACGCTCGAACCGGACGCCCGGCACGGTGGCCCGCACCTGGGCCCAGAGACTCGGTGCCACGCGGTACTCGCCCGCCACCATCCAGGGATCGTCGCCCAGCACGAAGAGGTGGCGTATCTCCAGGAACTGGTCGCGGGACAGCGAGACGGACTCGACCAGTTCCTCGTCGGCGCCACGGAACCCGGTCAGATCCCACACGAGGTTGTAGCCGTCGGCGAATGGATAGTCGCTGCTCACGGCCTCAAGCTAGGCGCCCCTCGCGTGCACCCGCACCTGTTTTTACGGCAGTTCCGGGGCTTCCGGTGGCGGCGGGATCCCCCGGAACGGTCTTGACAACCCATCATGCACCTGACAGCAGTGTCCCTGCACGCACTGCACCACTCCCCCCGAACGGCAGTACACCCCGAAGGGAGCGATCAGCGCATGACCAACCCTGAGAGCGCGGGACACGACGCCGACTACGACGCCGACGCCGACGCCGACGACAACGACTACGACGTGGTCATCAGCGGGGCCGGCCTCGCCGGCAGCGCCGCCGCGATCCTGCTCGCCCGGCGCGGTGTCCGCGTCGCACTGCTGGAACGCCGCTCGGACCCCGAGTCGTACAAGGCGCTGTGCACCCACTCCATCCAGTACAGCGCCCACCCGGTGCTGGCCGAACTCGGCCTCCTCCCCGCCCTGGAGAAGGCGGGTGCCGTCCACAGCGGGGCGCGCTGGCACACCCGCTGGGGGTGGATCGAGCCGAAGGCGCCGCCGGCGGGCCCCGAGCTGCCGTACTCGTACAACGTCCGGCGCAGCACCCTCGACCCGCTGATCAGATCCCGCGCGGCGGACACGACCGGCGTCGACCTGCTCCTCGGCCATCAGGTGACCGGGCTGATCACGGAGGCCGGACGGACCGTGGGCGTGCGCACCTCGACGCCGCAGGGCGAGCGCGAGATCCGTGCCCGGCTGGTGGTCGGGGCCGACGGCAAGGACTCGGCGGTGGCGAAGCTCGCCGCCGTCCCCGCCCGGCAGTACGAGAACGCACGGTTCGCGTACCTCGCGCACTTCCGAGGTCTCCCGCTCAACAACGGGGTCAGCCACACCTGGTTCCTCGAACCGGACATGGCGTACACGTTCCCGAACGACGACGGGGTGACGGTCGTCGCGGTGGTCCCGGGCAAGGAGCGGCTGCCGGCCTTCCGGGAGGACCTGGAGGGCAGCTTCCTCAACCTCGTCCGCTCGCTCCCCGAGGGACCGCCCATCGACTCAGCCGAGCGCGTCACAAAAATCACCGGCTTCGTCGACTACCCGCTGCACAGCCGCAGGCCGACCGCACCGGGCGTCGCGCTCGTCGGCGACGCCGCCGTGACCGGCGACCCGCTGTGGGGGGTGGGCTGCGGATGGGCCCTGCAGTCCGCGCAATGGCTGGCACAGGCGGCCGCCGCTCCCGCAGCCGGACGGGGCGACCTCGACAAGGCGCTCGCACTGTACGCACGCAGGCACCGGCGCCGCGTCCTGGGCCACCAGTACCTGGCCGCCGACTTCGCCACGGGCCGTCCGTTCAACCCCCTGGAGCGGCTGATGTTCTCGGCGGCGACGCGCGACGCGTCGGTGGCGCGGCACATGCACCGCTTCGCGAACCGCCTGATCGGTCCCGCGCGCTTCCTGAACCCCGCAGTGCTGGCCAAAGCCTCGGCCGTCAACATCAAGCACCGTGCGACAGCGCCGTGACCGGCTCCCCTCCCCCTCCACCACCCACAGCCGTCGGCCGCTGAGAAATGAGGAGCGCGTAGCGATCCGACGCGCCTCCCCACTCCACGCCCGGGCCCGCAAAGGACCTCTGAGCTGCCCGGATGCGCATCTGGCGGCCGAAGACAGCCCGCCCCTCCCTGGCTGACCCGCCCCTCCCCCCTTCCCCCCCGTCCCGTTCCTTCGGGGGTTTCCCGGCAGTCTTCGTTTTTCCGGGGCGGGACGGCTGTCAAGGGTGGCCGAAGGCCATCGCGAAGCGACGCGAACGCAGTGAGCGCCCTTGACAGGCCGACCCGCCCCGGAAGGACGATGAGACTGACGGGAAAGCCCCAACCCCTCCCTGACACCGCCCCGCCGGGACGCCGCCGTCGTGAGCTCAGCCCTTCGCCGCCGGCCGGTACGTGCAGACGTTCACGCCGGCCGGGCTCGTCACCGTGGAGACGAGTTCCAGGGTCCGCAGGCCGCCGTCCGCCGGGAAGATCGACTTGCCGCCGCCCAGGAGGACCGGCATCACGATCAGGCGGAGTTCGTCGACGAGACCCTCGGCGATGAGGGCGCGCGCCAGGGTGGGGCTGCCCATGACGACGAGGTCGCCGCCGTGCTTCTCATGCAGCGCGCGGATCTCGTCGAAGGCGATCCGCGAGGTGTTGTTCCACGTCAGGTCGGCGTCCGCGAGGGTCCCGGAGACGACGTACTTGGGAACAGAGTTCATCTGGTCCGCGAAGGGATCTCCGGCGCGGCCGGGCCAGGCCGCCGCCATCGTCTGCCAGGTGCGGCGGCCGAAGAGGAGGGCTTCGGCCTTGGCGGTGGCGTCGGCGAAGGCGCCGCCGACGATCTCCGGGTCGAAGAAGGGGTGCGTCCAGCCGCCGTGCGCGAAGCCGCCGTCGGTGTCCTCCTTCGGCCCGCCCGGGGCCTGGACGACGCCGTCGAGGCTGATGAATTCGGTGATGACGATGCGCATGGGACTGGTTCCTCTTCCTCGGGTCACTCACGCCGGACGTACTGAAGAAGAGACTGCCGGGCCTGACAAAAATCATCGCCCCTGCGACTACGACATGGCCCACATGGCCGTACGAGCCGGCAGGAGGCGGGCGGCCGCCACGAAGAGGGCGTTCGCGCGGCCGGGGACGACGGTCGGGCGCCGGCGCCGGCGCAGGGCGGCCAGGGCGGTGGCGGCGACCTGCTCCGGTGTGCGGACGAGCACGGCGGCAGCGGGACCTGCTGTTCGACTACTTCCGCCGGGCGGCCCCGGCCTTCCGCGAGGCGACGGAGACGATCCGCGCGGGCACCCAGGAACGCAAGGCCCGCTGACCCCTGCGGGGCGGCGTGCCCGGCACCCGGGGGTACCGGGGGGCACCGGCGGGCACGCGGGCGGGGGCACCCGGGCACCCCTCCCCGGAAGCCGCCCGGTACCTGACACACAGACGGTGCGGGTGTAGGGAGCGCGGACGCGGAGCCATACCCTCCGCCCATGATCGATTCACGCACCCACATCCGCGTCGCCCGGCCCTCCCTCGACCTGGTCGCCGCCGAGCGGTTCTACGTCGAAGGGCTCGGGCTGGAGGTCCTGTGGCGGACCGCGGGGCACGTCTCCGGCGAGCACGACCTCGTCATGGTCGGACCGGCCGGAGGCGGCTGGCACTTCGAGCTGACCCACGACCCGGAGAACCCGCTCGCCCCCACCCCCACCGTCGACGACCTGTTCGTCGTGTACCTCGGCCAGGCCCCCGACGAGGCCCTCGTGCGGCGGCTCATCGAGCACGGCGGGCGGCGCGTGTCCTCGCACAACCCGTACTGGGACGACTACGGCGTCACCGTCGCCGACCCCGACGGCTACCGGCTCGTGCTCTGCTCCCGCACCTGGGGCTGAGCTACCTGGGGCTGAGCCAGGGCGGCCAGACCGGCCTCCTGGGCGTCGAGGAGTTCGTCCCAGTGCTCCAGCGTCCACGCGCACGCCGCGTCCAGGGGGCCCAGCAGGCCGCGCCCGAGCAGGGTGAGCGCGTAGCCGCCGGCCTCCTCACGGACGACGAAGCCGTCTCGCTCCAGCCCGCGGAGGGACTGCGTCAGCGACTTCGAGGTGATCCCGCGCATCGGCACCTTGAGCTCCGAGAAGCGGCGCGGACCGCCCTCCAGGCAGCGCAGCACCATCGGGGCCCACTTGTCGCCGACGCGGAACGGCACCAGGGGCGAGGGGCAGACGGGGTCGAACATCTCGGGGTCCAGGGGCGGCTTCGTCATGATCGCCACGGTAGGCCGGTATCCGATCGGTCACCAGCCCTTTCCCTACGCTCGCCCCATGACGACGAACGAGGCGAACGAGCCGAACCAGCCCAACCAGCAGCCCAACCAGCAGCCCAACCAGCAGCCGCAGCCGCAGTCCCCCAGGATCATCGTGTTCGGCGGCTCCGGCCGCGTAGGCCGGGCGGTCGTCGCCGGGGCCCGGGCGCGCGGGGTCGAGGTGACGGCGGTGGGCCGGGCCGACGGGGAGGTGACCTCGGCGGCGGACGTGGCCCGGCTCGCGGCGGGGCACGACGCGGCGGTGGTCGCGGTGTACGACGCCGGGGCGGCGCCCGCCGAGTTCTTCCCGGCACTCGCCCGGGCCTTGGCAGCGGGGCTGCCGCAGGCGGGGGTGCGGCGGGTGGTGTCGGTGGGGCTGGCCTCCGTCCTGGCCACGCAGGCGGGGCCGCTGCTGATGGACACCCCGGGGTACCCGCAGGAGTGGCGGGAGTTCTACGTCGGCCACGGCGCCGGGACCGAGGCCCTGCGGGAGGCCGCGCCGGAGGGGCTGGACTGGGCGGTACTGAGCCCGGCCGGGGACTTCGGCGACGGCCCGGAGGCCGGGGGCTACGCCTTCGCCGCGGCGGACGCGGAGAGCCGGATCACCCACGCCGACTTCGCCCACGCGGTCCTCGACGAAACGACGACCCCGACGCTCCACGGCACCCACACGGGGGTGACGGCGGCATGACCCCCACCCCCCTGCTCACCGAGCCCGTGGAGGACAGTGCGAACCCCTGGGTCGCCGAGCACATCCGACGGTTCGAGGAGACCGCCGGGCGGCCGCGGCCCGGGTTCCAGGACCTGCTCCTGACCACCCGGGGCCGCCGCTCGGGAACGCTGCGCCGCACGGCGCTCGTCTACGTACGCGCCCCGCACCCGGACGCGGCCCCGGCCACAGGCTCCGGCTCCGGCTCCGGCACGGGCACGGATCCGGGCCCGACCGTCGGCCCGGAGGTGTACGTCCTGACGGCCTCCAACGCGGGAGCGGACCGGCATCCCGCCTGGTACCTGAACCTGGCCGCCGACCCGGCCGTCATCCTCCAGGTCGGCGCCGAGACCTTCCCCGGGCTCGCCCGTCGCGCGAGCCCGGAGGAGGAGGCGCGGCTGTGGCCGGTGGTGGTGGCCGCGATGCCCTCGTACGCGGCCTACCGCGAGGCCACGGACCGCGAGATCCCGCTGGTCCTGGTCACCCGCACCGCGTGAACCCGGTACGGCCGGGCCCCGCACACCCGGGCACCGCACACCCGAGCCCGCACGCCCGAGCCCGCACGCCCGGGCACCGCACACCCGAGCCCCGCACCGCCCGCCCCCGGCCCGGTGCGGCGCCGGTCAGCCGACCGACGGGGTCTTCGGGAGGCCTGCCGACAGGGCGGTGCCCGCGCCTCCCAGGGAGGCGTCGGTGGCGTGCGAAGCGCTCTGCGCGGCTCCGGCGGTGACGCCGACGGCGGTCTTGGTGTCCTCCACCGCCTGGCCGGGGTGGTCGACGATGTCGGTGACGCGCTGGGCGATCGGCGGGCCCTGGATGGCGGCGCCGTCGGCGCCGTCGGCCGCGGAGGCGACCGCAGGCGTGAGGGCGAGGGCGGCTCCGCCGGTGAGGACCAGGGCGGAAACGGTGCGCTTCATGGCTTTCATGGCATTCATGCCCCGCCCAACGACCCCGCCGGGCCCCCGGTCACTGCGGCGTCACCCGGGAACGCGCCGCGGCCCCGGATCGGGGGGATCCGGGGCCGCGCGATGACACAGCGGGACGGGACGACAGCGGGACGGGACTACGCAGGACGGAGCGACAGCGGAACGCGACGACAGCGGGACGGGGCGACAGCGGGACGGGGCAACAGCCCGCGGACCTGTCTCACGCGGAGCAACAGCCGGCCGGGTCAGTCCTCGACGACCAGCGCCGGGGTGGACTTCGTGAGGATCTCACCGCGGAAGAACGCGGGGCTGCGCCGTTCGGTGACGATCATGATGACCAGGCCGAGGGCCAGCAGGCCGACGCCGATGACGAAGACGCTGCCGACGCCGAGCCCGGGGATCGTGGAGCCGGAGCCGTACGAGGGGTCCCAGGCGTCGGTCAGGGTCTTGAAGAAGACCGCGGCGAGCAGCAGGCCGCCGAGCACCGGGAAGACGCCCTTGAAGAACAGGTCGCGGGCGGAGCGGCGCAGTTCGCCGCGGAAGTACCAGGCGCAGGCGAAGGCCGTCAGCGAGTAGTAGAAGCAGATCATCAGGCCGAGCGCGAAGATCGTGTCGGTGAGGACGTTCTCGCTGACCAGGGTCATCACGGTGTAGAACGCGCCGGTGGCGACGCCCGCCATGACGGTGGCGCGGCCCGGGGTCTTGAAGCGCGGGTGGACCTTGGCGTAGGAGGCGGGCAGGGCCTCGTACGTGGACATGGCCAGGACCGTGCGGGCGACCGGGATGAAGGTGGTCTGGAGGGACGCGGTGGCGGAGGCGAGGACGGCGACGAAGAGCAGGATGCCGAGCATCGGGCCCATGACGGGGCCGGCGAGGGCGGCGAAGACGTTGCCGGAGGTCTCCGGGTTGCCGAGGCCGAGACCGCCGGTGCCGGAGCCGACGGCCATCTGGGCGGCGATGCCGGTGGCCAGGTAGGAGCCGACGAGGACGATCATCGCGATGAGCGAGGCGCGGCCGGGGGTCTTGGCGGAGCCGGTGGTCTCCTCGTTGGTGGCCAGGCAGGCGTCCCAGCCCCAGTACATGAAGATCGAGAGCGAGAGTCCGGCGGTGAAGGCGCCCATGGACTCGACCGCGAAGGGGTTCATCCACTGCCAGGAGAAGTCCAGGCCGGTGTCGAAGCTGCCGGCGGAGGCCTTCTGGAAGGCCATCGCGACGAAGATCGCGAGGACCGCGAGCTGGAGGCCGACCAGGGTGTACTGGACGCCCTTGGTGGCGGTCATGCCGCGGTAGCTGATCGCGGTGGCGACGGCGATGAGGGTGAGGCAGGTGAGGATGTGGACGGGCTTGCTGTCGTCCAGGGCGGCGATCGACGGATTGCCGGTGATCTCGCCGGCCAGCAGCCAGAAGTAGGAGGTGGCGACGCCCGCGAGGTTGGAGAGCACGATGATCGTGGCGATCACCAGGCCCCAGCCACACATCCAGCCGATCCGCGGGCCGAAGGCCTTGACGGTCCAGGTGAAGGAGGTGCCGCAGTCGGGGACGGCCTTGTTGAGCTCGCGGTACGCGAAGGCGACCAGGAGCATCGGGATGAAGCCGGCCAGGAAGACCGCCGGCATCTGGACGCCGACCTCACCGGCGGTGGAGCCGAGGGTCGAGGTCAGGCAGTAGACGGGGGCGACGGTGGAGATGCCGATGACGGCACTGCCCACCAGTCCGACGGACCCCTTGCCGAGGCCCTTGCCGCGAACGCCGCCGTCTTCGGCGACGCCGCTTACCGTGTCTCCGACCTGAGGCCGAACGTCCAGCTGTGTCATGGGTCAGGACGTTAGAGGGTGCGGTTTCCTGATCCGGAAGACTTAAGTCCAGAACTCCACAGGACCAAATCCCTTGGAATCCCGAGATCAAGACCGTTCACGAACATGTAATACAAGGTTCACTCAGGCATCCATCCGGCCATCGACAGGCCGTGGAGCCACCCTTCCGGAATGCGGAAACCGCACCTGTGCCCGTTTTGCCCCATTCAAAACTTTCCCATGGCAATTTTCTGGGCCCGCAGCACCAGGGCACCGCCCGCCGGACCGGCCCCACGGCCACGGCGGACGGCCCCCTCGACGCGGATACCGTCAGTAACGCGCGCCGCGGCCCCTCATCGGGACCCTCGTCGGGCCCCTCATCCCGGCCACACCAGTGACTGGATCTCGCTGTACGCGTGCAGTGCGTACGAGCCCACGTCCCGGCCCACCCCGCTCTGCTTGAAGCCCCCGAACGGCGCCTCCATGTTCCGGCCGATCGTGTTGACCCCCACCCCGCCCGACCTCAGCCGCCGCGCCACCCGGAACGCGCGCGCCGAGTCCCCGGACCAGACGTAGCTGATCAGGCCGAACTCGCTGTCGTTCGCCAGGCGGACCGCTTCCTCCTCCCCCGCCTCGCCGTCCCCGTCGAAGGGGACCACCACGACGACCGGGCCGAAGATCTCCTCCCGGACCACCCGCATGTCGCTCGTGCAGTCCACGAGCAGCGTGGGCGCCACGTAGAAACCGCGGCCCTCCCCCACCACCGGGCGCTCCCCGCCGTACGCGATCCGCGCCCCCTCCTTGCGGCCCAGCTCCACGTACGACTCCACGCGGTCGCGGTGCGCCGCCGAGATCACCGGGCCGACCACCGTGCCGCGCTCGCGCGGGTCACCGACCTTCATGAAGGCCAGGTAGCCGGTCAGCTTCTCCACCAGCTGCGCGTACACCGACCGGTGGACGACCACCCGGGTGGGGGCGGTGCAGATCTGGCCGCTGTAGAAGGAGAACGTCGTCCCGATCCCCATCACCGCCGCGTCCAGGTCGGCGTCGCCGAAGACGACCGCCGCGCCCTTGCCGCCCAGCTCCATCAGCTGCCGCTTCATGGTCCGCCCGCACACCTCGGCGATGCGCCGGCCCACGCCCGTCGAGCCGGTGAAGGACACCATGTCCACGTACGGGGAGTCCACCGCCGCCTCGCCGACCTCCACGGACGCGCCCGAGACCACGTTCACCACCCCGGCCGGGACCCCCGCCTCGTGCAGGGCCTCGGCCATCTTGAACACCGACAGCGGATCCTGCGGGGCCGGCTTCACCACCACCGTGTTGCCCATCGCGAGCGCCGGGGCGACCTTCCCCGCCGGGTTCGCCCACGGGTTGTTGTACGAGGTCACGCAGGTCACCACCCCGACCGGCTGGCGCACCTCCAGCGCCCCCAGGATGGCCGCCTTCCCCATCGGGCCCGCCTCGGTGACCTGCGGGGGCAGCCCGCGCTCCACCGGCTCCAGCGCGCCCTTCGCGTACCGCCGGAACCGCGCGACCCCGACGCCGACCTGCATGCCGCGCGCGATGCCCGTCGGCGCGCCCGTCTCCGCCTGCGCCAGCTCCGCCCACGGCTCGAACTCCCGCTGCATGACGTCCGCGGCCCGGTCCAGGATCGCCGCCCGCTCCTCGGGGCGGGTACGGGACCAGGTGGTGAAGGCCTCCGCGGCCGCCCGGGCCGCCTCCTCGACCTGCGCGCGGGAAGCCTCGGGGGCCAGGCCCACCACCGACTCGTCCGACGGGTCGACGACCTCGTAGTGCCCGGCGGCGGGCTCGACCCACTCGCCGCCGATGTACAGCTTCTGCGGTCCCTGGCCCCTCATCGGGTGCTCACCGTCCTCGTGTCCCGGCCCGAACGCAGCACGGTCCCCGGGACCGCGCCCGTCACCTCGTCGTCGCGGACGGTCTCCACGCCGTTGACCCGCACCGACACGATCCCGATGGCGCGGGCGTCCAGGCGCGGGCTGTCCCCCGGCAGGTCGTGGACCAGCGTCGCCGGACCCGCCTCGATCCGCTCGGGGTCGAAGAGCACCAGGTCCGCGTGGAAGCCCTCGGTGATCCGGCCGCGCTCGCGCAGCCCGAACAGCTGCGCCGGGTCGTCGGTCAGCATCTTCACGGCCTGCTCCAGGGGGACCAGCTTGCGGCCGCGCAGGCAGTCGCCGAGGAACCGCGTCGTGTACGGGGCCCCGCACATCCGGTCCAGGTGCGCGCCGGCGTCCGAACCGCCCAGCATGACGTCCTCGTGCTGCCAGGTCTCGGCCCGCAGGGCCCAGCTGGCGGGGTCGTTGTCGGTGGGCATCGGCCACAGGACGGTGCGCAGGTCGTCGTTGGCGCAGATCTCGACGAGGCACTGGAAGGCGTCCTGGCCGCGTTCGGCGGCGATGTCGTTGACGACCCGGCCGGAGAGGCCCTCGTTCTCCTTGCTGTACGTGTCACCGATGACGTACCGGCCGAAGTTCGCGAGGCGCCGGAACACCCCGGCCTCCTTGCTGTCGGCACGCCGCAGCATCTCGGCGCGGACGTCCGCGTCGAGGAGCCTTTCGATCCGCTCGGGGACGGGGAGCGCGAGGACCTCGCCCCAGCCGGGGATGAGGTTCAGCGCGCAGAAGGTACCGAGGGACATGTTCATGGGGGTGAGGATCGGCATCGTGAGCGCCACGATCCGGCCGCCGGCGGCGCGGGCACGCTCGGAGGGGATCAGCTGGCGCGGGACCCGCTCGGGGACGGACGCGTCGATGGTGAGGACGTTCCAGTTCAGGGGGCGGCCGGCGGTGGCGCTCATCTCGACGAAGAGGTCGATCTCGGCGTCGGAGAACTGGTCCAGGCAGCCCGCGACGATCGCTTCGAGCTGCGTGCCCTCGTGTTCGGCGACGGCGGCGGAGAGTGCGAGCAGCTCGGCGGGGCGCGCGTGACGGGAGGCGACGGGGGCGCCGCTGCCGTCGGAGTGGGTGGAGGACTGGGTGGTCGACAGGCCCCAGGCGCCGGCGTCCATGGCCTCGTGGAAGAGGTCCAGCATCTGCCGCATCTGCTGCTCGGTGGGCTGCCCGCCGACGGCCGCCTCGCCCATGACGTGGCGGCGCAGGGCGCAGTGGCCGACCATGAAGCCGGCGTTGACGGCGATCCGCCCTTCGAGGGCGTCGAGGTACTCGCCGAAGGTCGACCAGGTCCAGTCGACGCCCTCCTCGAGCGCGGCGAGGGCCATTCCCTCGACCTTGCTCATCATGCGGCGGGTGTAGTCGGCGTCCTCGGGACGGTCGGGGTGCAGGGGCGCCAGGGTGAAGCCGCAGTTGCCGCCGGCGACGGTGGTGACGCCGTGGTTCATGGAGGGGGTGGCGTACGGGTCCCAGAACAGCTGGGCGTCGTAGTGGGTGTGGGGGTCGACGAACCCGGGGGTGAGGATCAGCCCGGTGGCGTCCTCGCGGGTCCGGGCGTCTTCCGTGACGGTTCCGGGGGCGGCGATCACCGCTATGCGGCCGTCGCGTATGCCGACGTCTGCGACGCGGGCGGGGGCGCCGGTCCCGTCTACGACGGTCGCGCCCTTGATCAGGTGGTCGAGCATGACGTCCCTTCTGCCGGTGCGCTGCGCTGGGCTGGGGGCTGCGTGGTGGTGGGTGCGGCGCCGCTCCTGGGGCTCCGCCCCAGACCCCGCGCCTCAAACGCCGGCGGGGCTGTAACTTGCTGCTGTCGGCCGGCGGCAGCGAAATCCAGCCCCGCCGGCGTTTGAGGCGCGGGGGTTCGGGGGCGGAGCCCCCGACAGCGGCGCCGCACCCTCACGGGCCGCCGGAGGCTACCGCCCCGGCCGGTGGCCGCCCGGCCGGGGCGTTGGGGGGACGGCGGTCCGGGAAGACGCCGCCCCGGTGCAGGGGCCGCGGCCCCGCTCCCCCGCCGGGTCAGACGGCCTGGCGGAAGCGGGTGGTGCGGTGGACCGGGTCCGTGTCGATGTGCGGGATGACGTGTTCGCCGATCAGCTTGATCGTGGTCAGCGTGTCCTCCTTCGACACCCCCGTCGGCAGGCCGAAGGACAGCTGGTCGGCGCCCGCCTGCTCCCAGCGCTTGCACTGCGCGCGGACCTCCGAGGGGTCACCGCAGATGAGGAGTTCCTCCGCGATGAGCAGCTCGATGATCTCCGCGTTGTACTCGGGGAGGGTCTCCGGCCACTGCGGGATCGCCTCCGGGCGCGGGAAGGTGTCGTGGTAGCGGAAGACCAGCGACTGGAAGCGGTTCATGTTCGCGTTGACCGCGATCTCGACCGCCTTGTCGTGGGTCTCGGCGCAGATCGCGGTCGAGGTGACCATGACGTTGTCGTTGACGAAGGCGCCGATGGCCTTCGCCTCCCGGATCGCCGTCTTGTACTGGTCCAGCACCCATTCCATGTCCGAGACCTTCTGGACGCTGAAGCCGAGGACGCCCAGGCCCTTGCGGGCCGCCATCGCGTAGGAGGAGGGGGAGCCGGCGGCGTACCACATGGCCGGGTGGGCCTTGCCGTACGGCTTCGGGAAGATCTTGCGCGGCGGCAGCGACCAGTGCTTGCCCTGGAACCCCTCGTACTCCTCCTGGAGGAACATCTTGGGGAACTCCGCGATGGTCTCCTCCCAGATCTCCTTGGTGTGGTTCATGTCCGTGATGCCGGGCATGAAGCCGAGGATCTCGTGGCTGCCGGCGCCACGCCCGGTGCCGAACTCGAAGCGGCCCTTGGAGAGGTGGTCCAGCATGGTGACCTTCTCGGCCACCTTCACGGGGTGGTTGACCGGGGCGAGGGGGTTGAAGATGCCCGAGCCGAGGTGGATGCGTTCGGTGGCGGCGGCCAGGTAGCCGAGGAAGACCTCGTTCGCCGAGAGGTGCGAGTACTCCTCCAGGAAGTGGTGTTCCGAGGCCCAGGCGTACTTGAAGCCGGACTGGTCGGCCTGGATGACGTACTCGGTCTCCTCGAGCAGCGCCTTGTGCTCCGCCTCGGGGTCGACCTTGGACCGCGCCTCAGGCACGTATCCCTGCACGAAGAGCCCGAATTCCAAGGGGGTTCACCGTCCTTTGGTTTCTGACGTTGCGTCAGATTTGATGAGTCGACTGTTCCATCGGGAGGGCGGGAGCGTCAATACCTGACGCTCCATCAGAGAATGCTGACGCCCGCCATCCAGCCGCCGTCGATGACGAACGGCTGGCCGGTGATGTACGAGGAGTCCTCGCTGGTCAGGAAGAGCGCCAGCTTCGCTATCTCCTCGGGCTGCCCGACCCGGCCCATCGGCACCACCCGCTTGTACAGCTCGGCCATCGCGTCGCGGGCCTCGTCCGTCATCCCGGCCGGGTCCAGCAGCCCGGGGTTGGCCATGGGGGTGTCCACCGCGCCCGGGCACATGGCGTTGACCCGGATGTTCTTCGCCGCCAGCTCCAGCGCCGCCACCCGGGTCAGCCCGAGGATCGCCGCCTTGGTCGCCGCGTACGAGCCCACGTACGCCATGCCCGTCAGGCCGGTGTACGAGGAGGTGTTGACGATCGTCCCGCCGCCGGCGGCCTCGATCTCGGGGGCCAGCGCCTTGATGCCGAGGAAGGCGCCGACCTGGTTGACCTGCACCACCTGCTGGAACTCCTCCAGCGGGGTCGCGGTCAGCTCGTTGAAGCGCAGGATGCCCGCGTTGTTGACCAGGCCGTCGACCGGGCCGAAGGCCTCCTTCGCGGCGGCCACGGCGGCCGCCCAGTCCTCCTCCCGGCTCACGTCCAGCCGTACGTACCGTGCCCGGTCCTCGCCGATCTCCTTGGCGACGGCCGCGCCCTGCTCGTCCAGTACGTCGCCCAGCACCACCTTCGCGCCCTCGGCGGCGAAGAGCCGGGCCTCCTGCTCGCCCTGCCCGCGCGCCGCCCCGGTGATGATGACGACGCGTCCGTCCAGCTTGCCCATCGGCTTGTCTCCTAGTCGTTGAGGAGCGGGGCCACCTCGGCCCCGAACGCGGTGATCTGGTCGGTGAGTTCGTCCCGGTCGCGGCTTCGGAAGCGGACCTGGATCTGGTCGACGCCGAGGGCCGCGTAGCCGCGTAGGGACTCGGCGAGGGCCTCCGCCTTGCCCGTGAGGGTGCGGCGGCCGGTGTCCCAGCCGGGCTCGCCGACGTACAGGGCCTCGGTGATCGCGCCGATCTCCACGGGGTCGGTGTTCCCGGCCGCCGCGCGGAGCTCGCGCAGGCGGGCGATCTGCGCCGGGAGCCTGTCGCGCGGGTCGCCCTGCGGCAGCCAGCCGTCACCGCGCACGGCGGCCCGGCGGACGGCGGCGGGCGAGGAGCCGCCGACCCAGAACGGGATCCGGGCCTGGGCGGGGCGGGGCAGCTGGCCGAGGTCCCGGAAGGCGAAGCGCTCCCCCGCGAACTCCGGGTACTCCTCGGGTCCGAGCGCCGCCCGCAGCGCGTCCAGGGTCTCGTCGAGGACGGCCCCGCGCCCCTCGAAGTCGGCGCCGAGGACCTCGAACTCCTCCTGGACGTGCCCGGCCCCGACCCCGAGGATCAGCCGGCCCCCGGAGAGGTGGTCGAGGGTCGCGTACTGCTTGGCGGTGACCAGCGGATGGCGCAGGCCGACGATCGCGACGTGGCTCAGCAGCCGTACGCGCTCGGTGACCCCGGCCAGGAAGGCCAGGGTGGCCACCGGGTCGTACCAGACGGTGCTCATGGGGCCGGCGAGCCGGCGCGGGATCGCGACGTGGTCGCAGGTGGCGACGTACGCGAAGCCCGCCCGGTCGGCGGCGCGCGCCACCTCGGCGAGGTCGGCGGCGCCGGCCGGGGCCTCCCAGGGTTCGGCGTAGAGGGTGCTCTGCGACTGGATCGGGAGCTGCATCCCGTACACCAGCCGGCCTTCGGGAAACACGCGTGCCATGCCGGGCCCGCCTCGCCTTCGTCCGCCGGTTCGGCCGCCGGTCCGACTTCGACTGCCGATTCGTCATACCGGTGTCGTGCCGAGCCATCGTCGTAGCTGACGGACCGTCAGGCAAGGGGTCGGGCGAGGCGGGTGGCGTTCCTACTGTGCGCCGGTGGCGTCCGGGGCGGGCGCGGGCTTGGTGTGGAGGATGTCGCGGGCCTGTTCTGCGGCGCGGGCGATGCTCTCGGAGACGAAGTCGAGGTAGCGGGCGATGTTTTCGAGGCGGGTACCGGCCGGGGTGTGGACGCCGAGGACGCCGACGCCCTGCCGCGAGGTCTCGACGAGCTGGGCGGTGGAGCGGGCGCTGGCCATCATCGCCTCGTACCAGACGTCGTCGTCGACGACGTACCGCTCACGGCGGCGCTCGTCGCGTTCGCGGCGGATGAGGCCCTGACCGTCGAGGAACGCCACCGCCTTCGAGATGGACGCGGGGCTGACCTGGAGGCGCTGGACGAGTTCGGCGGCGGTGAGGCTGCCGGAGTCGGAGGTGGTGAGGCAGGTCAGCACCCGGGCCATCATCTTGGGCGCGCCCGTCGCCATGAAGACGGCGGTGAGCGTCTCCTCGTACTCCCGCACCGCCTCCGGGTCGCGGCCGTGGAGCTGCGGGGGCGCTTCCACCCCCCGGGGCGCGGCCGGCTTGCGGCGGTGGGCGCGGTGTTCGGTGGCGCGGTGGGCGATGTCGGGGCGGTAGGAGGAGGGGCCGCCGTTGCGCATCACCTCGCGCGTGACCGTCGAGGTGGGGCGGTCGAGGCGCCTGGCGATCTCCGCGTAGGCGAGTCCGTCGGCCAGCCCCAGACCGATCTGCTGGCGTTCCTGCTGAGTGAGCCTGCCTCCCGGCACCGGAATCTCCCTTCGTGGCGTCCTTGATCTCCGCCAACATAGCGTTCACTTTCAATTCATTGCAATGCGCTGGGGGTTGTTGTTGCGTTAGGCCCCAGCCCCGTTGCAACAATTTCAAGGCTCTGACCTGCAATAACAACGATCCAGCGCAACACAGGTGTTGGCGCTTCTTCGAACGCAACGTAGCTTTTCCATCGTCAGAAACGAACGCAGCGAAGCGATACGAAGGAAGAGCCACCATGCAGAAGTTCGCCACCACCACCGCCGTCTCCGCCGTCCTGGACATCCCCGCGGGCCGGATCCAGTTCATCGCCGCCGACCGCTCCGACGCCACGGTCGAGGTCCGTCCCGCGGACGCCTCGAAGAGCCGTGACGTGAAGGCCGCCGAGCAGGTCCTCGTCTCCTACACCGACGGTGTGCTGCGGATCGCCGCCCCCGAGGCGAAGAGCAAGGTGTTCGGCAACTCCGGCGCCGTCGAGATCACCGTCCAGCTCCCCGCCGGCTCCCGTGTCGAGGCGAAGACCGCGACCGCGGAGGTCCGTGGTGTCGGCCGCCTGGGCGAGGTCGTCCTCGACAGCGCCCACGGCACCGTCAAGCTCGACGAGACCTCGGGTGCCCGCCTCACCCTCCAGGCCGGCGACCTCACCATCGGCCGCCTCACCGGCCCCGCCCACCTCACCACGCAGAAGGGCGACATCACCATCACCGAAGCCACCCAGGGCACCGTCGAACTCCGCACCGAACACGGCAACATCACCATCGGCGCCGCCCGCGGAACCTCCGCCACCCTCGACGCCGGCACCGGCTACGGCCGCATCCACAACACCCTCAGCAACACCGACGGCCCCACCCCCGCCCTCACCGTCACCGCCACCACCACCTACGGCGACATCACCGCCCGCAGCCACTGACCCTCGACTTCTGAAGGAGCACCCGTCATGACCGACCAGACCATCGCCGCGCAGGACCGCCCCGAACTGCAGCAGACGCTCCAGGAGATCGTCGGGCTCGGTTTCACCGGCATACAGATGCGCGTGCACGACCAGCGGGGCGAGTGGGCCGGCAGCGCCGGGGTGCGCGAGCTGGGCGAGACCGCCGCGCCGCCGACGGACGGACACACCCGGATCGGCAGCACCACCAAGACCTTCACCGCCGTCCTGATGCTGCAACTGGTGGGCGAGGGCGCGATCGGGCTCGACGACCCCGTGGCCGACCACCTCCCCAACCTCGGGCTGGACCCGCGGATCACGGTGCGGATGCTGCTCCAGCACACCAGCGGGGTGTTCAACTTCACCGGCGAGTACTACGAGGACGGGACGGTCGTCCCGGGGATCCCGTGGTCGGGCCGGGAATGGGTGGAGGACCGGTTCAGGACCTACCGGCCGGAGGAACTGGTGCGGCTGGCGCTGTCCAAGCCGGTGCGCTTCGCGCCGGGAACGGACTGGAGCTACTCCAACACCAACTACGTCGTCGTCAGGCTGCTCATCGAGAAGCTCACCGGCCGCCCCGCCACCGAGGAGATGCGGCGGCGGATCCTGGAGCCCCTCGGGCTGTCGGGCACCGTGGCGCCGACCACGCAGACGGAGCTCCCCGAACCGCACGCCCACGCCTACTACCGGTACCAGGTCGACGGCCGGGAAGAGACCGCCGACGTCACCCGCCAGAACCCCTCCTGGATCTCCAGCGGCGGCGACATGATCTCCACCACCCGGGACCTCCACACCTTCATCACCGCCCTGCTGGGCGGCAAGCTCCTGCCGGCCCCGCTGCTGGCCGAGATGTTGTCGCCGCACCCCAAGGCGGGCTACGGCCTGGGGCTGATGGTGCAGGACGCCGGGCCGGACGGCGGCAAGGTCGTCACGCACAACGGCGGCATCGCCGGCCACGCGGCGCTGATGTACAGCACGCCCGACGGCAGCACGACCCTCACCGCCGCGCTGAACTACGTCGACGACGCCGCGATGTCCCTGGCGGAGGCGTTCCAGACGGTGGTGCAGCGGCTCGTCGAGGAAGTGTTCGGCGGCGGCGGTTCGGCTGCGGCCTGACGGAACCCCTCGACGCGGGCCTGGCGGGACGGGCAGGCCGGGCCTAGGGTGCGGCGCGTGGATCTGATGCTCACGCTCGTCAGCGGGATCGCGTGGACCGTCGTGTACGTCGAGGCCGTCCGGGTCGGGCTGCGGGACCGGACGTACGCCATGCCCGTCGCGGCGCTCGCCCTCAACTTCGCCTGGGAGGCCACGTACGCGGTGTACGAGCTGCGCTCCGGGCTGTCGCCGCAGGGCGTGGTGAACGTGGTGTGGGCCGGCGCCGACGTCCTGATCATCTGGACGTACCTGCGGTTCGGGCGGGCGGAACTGCCGGAGTTCGTGACCCGGCCGCTGTTCGCGGGGTGGAGCGTGCTGCTGCTGGTCACCGGATTCGCCGTGCAGTGGCTGTTCCTCGCGCACTTCGGGGTGCACGACGCGACGCGCTACTCGGCGTTCCTGCAGAACCTGCTGATGTCCGGGCTGTTCGTCGGCCTCTACGCCGCCCGGCGCGGGCCGCGCGGGCAGTCCCTGGTCATCGCCGTCGCGAAATGGCTCGGCACGCTCGCGCCGACCCTGCTGTTCGGGGTGCTGGAGGGCTCCGGGTTCGTCCTCGGGCTGGGCGTGCTGTGCTCGGTGTTCGACCTCGTGTACATCGGGCTGCTGGTGCGGGGGCGTGCGGTCAGAAGCCCGGCGGGCCCATCACGATGACCGGCTTCGCCGCCGGGTCCAGGGTCTTCAGGAGCTGCTCCATGGCCTGCTTCGGGATGCCGACGCAGCCCTGCGAGGGGCCGTCGTGGTCCACGTGGAGCCAGATGTTGCCGCCCCTGCCCTCGCCGTCCGGTTTGGCCGGGTCGAGCGGGGACACGCCCTGCCTGCGGTTGTAGTCGATCGCCACGACGTAGTCGAAGGAACCCGCCAGGGACTCCCCGTTCACCCCGCGGCCCGAGGGCACGAAGGCGGCGTCCTTGTCGTACGGGAGCCGGGTGCCGGGCGGGGCGGGCAGCAGGCCGCCCGCGTCGGTGAGGGAGAAGACGCCCTGCGGGGAGGTCAGGTCCCCGTACTCGCGCTCGCTGGACCAGCCCTTGGCGCCGTTGCGGGCCGGCCACCGCGCGGTACGGGTCCAGTCAGCGGCGGGCGTGGTTCGCGTGTACAGGGCGGCCTCCGACTCCGAGGAGTCCTTCGCCCGGCCCGTGACCAGCACCAGCTGGCGGGAGTCCGCGGGGATCCTGGCGCGGGTGTCCTCGCTGAGTCCGGCCGGGAGGCCGTGGAGCGGGTCCGGGCGGGCGGTGCCGCGCGCGGCCCGGTCCTCGGTCTGCGGGCGGGAGTCCGAGCGGGGCGCGGGAACGGGTGCGCCCGGCTGCTCGTGCAGGGCGTGCACCCAGCCGACGCCGAAGGTCAGCAGGCCCAGGGCGGCGGCGAGCGCGAGGGCCCGCGGCGGCCGGGCGGCGGCCGGGCGGGAGCCCGTACGGGAAGGGCCGGGGGCGCCGGATCCGGAACCGGAACCGGATCGGCGGCCGAAAGCGGAACGGGGACGGGAGCGGGCCCGGGCGTGCTTGCTCATTGTTCCGACCGTACATCAGGTGATCTTCGTTCCCGCCGAACGGAGGGGCAGGTCGGCTCTTTCGGAGGCCGGTGGTGAGGTCCGGTGGTCGGGTCCCGCGGTCAGGTCCCGCGGTCAGGTCCCGCGGTCAGGTCCCGCGGTCAGGTCCGGTGCGGGCGGAGGGCCGGGGCGGACGGCTTGCTGGGCGGGAAGCGGAGGGTGAGGGTGAGGCCGCCGTCCGGGGGAGGGTTGGCCTCGGCGCGCAGCCGGGCGCCGTGGGCCCGCGCGATCGAGGCGACGATCGAGAGCCCGAGTCCGGCGCCCTCGCCCGCCGTGTGGCGGCGTTCCGCGCGGCGGCGGAAGGGCTCCAGGAGGCGGGGGACGTCCCCGGGCTCGATGACGGGGCCGGTGTTGGACACCGTCAGCCGCCCGTCGGGTGAGGTGCTCACGCGCAGCCGGCCGCCCGCGTGGTTGTGGCGTACGGCGTTGACCAGCAGGTTCCTGACGAGGTGTCCGAGCAGTGCCGCGTCGCCGCGCACCGTCAGCGGGGCGAGGTCTGCCGTCGCGGTGATGTCGGGGAGGGGGTGGGCGGACTGCCCGTCGGCGGTCACCTCCCGCAGTTCCGCGGCCACCAGGGCCGCCAGGTCCACCGGGCGCGGGGATTCCAGGCCCTCTTCGGAGACCGCGAGCAGCAGCAGGGACTCCACCAGGTGCTCGCTGGAGTCGGCCACCGCGATGAGGCGCTCCCGGATGCGGGCCACCTTGGCGGGGTCCGGGTCGCCGGAGAGGCCGATCTCGGCGGCGGCCCGCTGGACGGCGAGCGGGGTGCGCAGCTCGTGGGCGGCGTTGGCGGCGAACCGGCGCTGGGCGCCGAGCAGGTCCTCCATCCGGTCGAGCATGCCGTCGAAGGTGTCGGCCAGCCGCTTGAGCTCGCCGGGCGGGGCCTGGAGCCCGATGCGTTCGTGGAGGTTGGCCGCCGACAGCCGGCGGGCCGTCTCGGTGATCACCCCGACGGGGCGCAGGACGCGGCCCGCCATCCACCAGGCCAGCCAGGCCGAGAGGACGGCGAAGAGGGCGAGGGCGATGAGGGAGACCAGGGTCAGTTCGTGCAGGGCGGCCTGCTCGACGGCGTTGGAGATGTTCTGGGTGGCGCTCCACTGCGCCAGCTGCTCGGGGGTGGGGGCGGTGCCGGGCGGCAGTGTCTGCGCGGGGACGGAGGCGGCCGGGTCGTGGGGGAGCTCGCCGAGGTCGACGCGGGCTCCGGGCATGACGGTGGTGACGGCTCCGCTGATGCGGGAGTAGAGGCCCTTGCGGAGCAGGACGTTGACCAGGGCGACGAGGCCGCCGCCCGCGAGGAGCAGCAGGGTGCCGTAGAGGGCGGTGAGCCGGGCGCGCTCGGAGTGGAGCACCGCTCTCATCGCGGGCCGGTGCTCTCGGCGGGGCCGGTGGGGCTGGTGGGGTCCGTGTTCCCGTCGGGGCCGTCGGGGCCGTCGGTGATGCGGTAGCCGGCGCCGGGGACGGTCTCGATCAGCGGGGGCTCGCCCAGCTTGGCGCGGAGCTTGCTGAGGGTGACCCGGACGGCGTTGGTGCTGTAGGCGGTGCCGTCCTCCCACACCTGCTCGATCAGGTCGTCGCTGCTCAGCACCGCCCCCTCGGCCCGTAGCAGGGCTTCCAGGACCGCGAACTCCTTGCGCGAGAGGGCGAGCCGGCGCCCGTCGCGGGTGGCGGAGCGGCGCGCGGTGTCGAGTGCGGTCCCGCGGCGCTCCAGTACGGGCGGCAGCGCGGGGTGCGCGCGGCGGCCGAGGGCGAGGACGCGGGCGAGGAGCTCGTCGTAGGCGAAGGGCTTCGTCAGGTAGTCGTCGGCGCCGAGGCCGAGGCCCTCCACCCGGTCCCGTACGGTCCCGGACGCGGTCAGCATCAGCACGCGCGTGAGCAGCCGTTCGCGCACCACCTGCCGGCAGACCTCGTCGCCGTGCAGGCCGGGGAGGTCGCGGTCGAGGACGAGGACGTCGTACTCGCCGAGCCGCAGGCGCCGCAGCGCCTCGAGGCCGTCGCCCGCCTCGTCGACGGCCAGCGCGTCGCGGCGCAGCCCCTCGGCGATCATCTCCCGGAGGAACTCCTCGTCCTCCACCACCAGAACTCGCATGCCGCCCTCTCTACAGGAGAGCGGCATTTCGTCGTTGTAAGCGGACTGCGAGAGGGAAGCGAAACCCCCCTTTCCCGCACGCTCGGGCCCATGAAGCGATCCCTGACCATGACCACGGCCGCGGCCCTCACCGGCCTGACCCTCTTCGTCACCGCCTGCACGAACGGCAGCGGCGGCGGCAGCGGCGGCGGCTCGGGCGGCAGCGGCGCGAGCGCGGGGGCGGGCGGCGGCGGGACCGACGCCGACAACGCGCTGAAGACGCGCAAGTGCCTGCGCGACCACGGCATAGACGCCCCCGACCCGGAGCCCGGCCAGGACCCGCGCGGGATGACGGTCGGCGCCGGGGCGGACGCGCAGAAGATGGAGGAGGCCATGAAGGCGTGCGGGATGCAGGTCCCGGGCGCCGGGGAGGGGCCCACGCAGGAGCAGAAGGACAAGGAGCTCCGCTGGGTGCAGTGCATCCGCAAGAACGGCGTGGACGTGAAGGATCCCGAGTACAGCGGCGGCATGAAGAGCGGCCTGGAGATCCCCAAGGGGCAGGAGAAGGCCTTCGAGGAGGCCCAGAAGAAGTGCGAAGCGGCCTGATGGGCGCCGAAGCCGAAGCCGGTGCGGGCGCAGCCGATGCGGGCGCAGCCGATGCGGGCGCAGCCGATGCGGGCGCAGCCGATGCGGGCGCAGCCGGCACGGACGCCGCGGACGGGGCCGCTACGGGCGGCCCGCGCGGCCGCCGCCGGCGGCGCGGGGGGTGGCTGCTGGGCACGCTGGCCGCCGTACTGGCCGTCTCGGGCGCGGGCTACGCCGTCCTCGCCCCGCCCGCGCGCGACGGCGGGGTGCAGCGGCGCTCCGACGCCCTGCCGCCACAGACGGCCCCGGTGCAGCGGGGCGACCTCAGCGCCGGGATCCAGGTCGACGGCACCCTCGGCTACGCGCGGGAGCACAGGCTGAGCGCGTCCAGGCCGGGCGTCCTCACCTGGGTCGCGGCGGAGGGCTCTGCGGTGGAACGCGACGGGAAGCTGTACGAGCTCGACGGGAAGCCGGTCCGGCTGATGTACGGGAGCGTCCCCTCGTACCGGCCGATGAAGGCCGGGGACAAGGGCGAGGACGTCAAGCAGCTGAAGCGGAACCTGGTCGCCCTCGGGTACGGGACCGGTCTCGACGCGCAGGACGGCACCTTCACCGCCGGTACCGCGACGGCGGTCAAGCGCTGGCAGAAGACGCACAAGGCGCCGGAGACGGGTGAGGTCGCCCGCGAGGACATCGCCTTCGCCTCGGGCCCGCAGCGGGTCAAGCGCACCGACGCGGCGGTCGGCGACGAGCCGGGGCCGGGCAAGCCGGTGCTGACGGTGACCGGTACCGAGCGGGTCGTCCGGGTCCAGCTGGACGCGGCGAAGGCGGGCGCGGCCCGGACCGGGGACAAGGTGTCCGTACGGCTGCCGGACGGGAGCACGGCGAGCGGGAAGGTCGACGCGGTGGGCGGTACGGCGGGCCCCGAGGGCGGCGGCCAGGACGGCGGCTCCGGCTCCGGCGGGGGCGGCTCCGGTGACAGGAAGGCCAAGGTGGAGGTCGGGGTGGTCTTCGACGACCCGGCCGCCGTCAAGGGCGCCGACCAGTCCCCGGTGTCGGTGAGCCTGACCGGGGAGACCCGTACCGGGGTGCTGTCGGTACCGGTCAACGCGCTGCTCGCGCTGGCCGGCGGCGGCTTCGGGGTCCAGGTCGTCGAGGACGGCCGGGTCCGTGAGGTCCGGGTCGGGCTCGGCATGTTCGGCAACGGCCGGGTCGAGGTGACCGGCGGCGCCCTGAAGGAGGGCATGCGGGTGGGGGTGCCGACGCTGTGAACCGGCACGCGCTCCCCGTCGTCGAACTGTCCGGGGTCTCCAAGGAGTACCCGGGCGGGGTCTCGGCCCTGCGCGGGGTCGACCTGACCGTCCTGAGCGGCGAACTCCTGGCCATCGTCGGCCCGTCGGGCTCCGGGAAGTCCACCCTGCTGCACATCGTCGGCACCCTGGACCGGCCGAGCGCGGGCGGCGTCCGCATCGCCGGCCACGACGTCGCCGCCCTCTCCGACCGGGCGCTGTCGGCGCTGCGCTCGCGGCACGTCGGCTTCGTCTTCCAGTCCTTCCACCTGGTGCCGGGGCTCAGCGCCCGGGCGAACGTCGCGGAGGGGCTGCTGTACTCCGGGCTCTCCCGCAACGAACGCGGGCGCCGCGCCGTACGGGCCTTGGAGCGGGTCGGTCTCGGCGACCGGCTCGAGCACCGGCCGTACGAGCTGTCGGGCGGGCAGAAGCAGCGGGTGGCCATCGCCCGGGCGGTGGCCGGGGAACCGGACCTGCTGCTGGCCGACGAGCCGACCGGGGCCCTGGACTCGGCGTCCGGGCGGTCGGTGATGGAGCTGCTGCGCGAGCTGAACGAGGACGGGGCCACCATCGCCGTGATCACCCACGACCACGAGATCGCCGCGAGCCTGCCCCGGCAGGTCCGCATCCGGGACGGGGAGGTCGTCGCGGACGTCCGGAACCCGCCGGGGCCGGAGGCCACACCATGACCCGTACCCGTACCCGTACGCGTACGCGCGCCGCGAAGCTCCGGCCGCCCCGGCTGTCCCCGCGCGACGTCCTGCACGCCGGGTCGGCGGGCCTGCGCTCGCGCCCCCTGCGGGTGTTCCTGTCGGCGCTGGGCATCGCCATCGGCATCGCGACGATGATCGCGGTGGTCGGGATCTCCTCGTCCAGCCAGGCCAAGCTGCTGCGCGAACTCGACGCGCTGGGCACGAACATGCTGGTGGCCACCCCCGGCCCGGCCGTGTTCTCCGGGCAGGACACCCGGCTGCCCGTCGACGCCCCCGGCATGATCGCCCGCATCGACGGGGTCCGGTCGGTCGGGACGACGGGCGACGTGCCGGTGTCGGTCCGCCGCTCGGAGAACATCCCGAAGGCGGAGACGGGCGGCATCACCGTCAAGGCCGCCAAGGACGACCTGCTGGGCACCCTGCGGGCCCGGCCGCGCAGCGGCGCCTGGCTGAACGGAGCCACCGCCCGCTACCCGTCCGTGGTCCTCGGGCACGTCGCCGCGCAGCGCCTGGGCATCACCGGGCCGGGGCAGCAAGTACTGATCGGGGGACGCTACTTCACGGTGACCGGCGTCCTGGAGCCCGTACCGCTGGCCCCGGAGATCGAGCGTGCGGCGCTGGTCGGCTGGGAGGCGGCCCGGCAGCTGCTGGACTTCGACGGCCACCCGACCGCCGTCTACGAACGCTCGGCGGACGACCGGGTGGCGGCCGTGCGCGCGCTCATGGCGCGGACGGCGAACCCGCAGACCCCGAGCGCGGTGTCGGTGACCGACCCGTCGGCCGCGCTCCAGGCGAAGGCGGCCACGGAGGGCGCGTTCAGCACGCTGCTGCTCGGGCTGGGCGGGATCGCCCTCCTGGTGGGCGGGGTCGGCGTCGCCAACACCATGATCATCTCGGTGCTGGAACGCCGCCACGAGATCGGCCTGCGCCGCTCGCTGGGCGCCACGAAGGGGCAGATCCGGATCCAGTTCGTCACCGAGTCGCTGCTCCTGTCCGGGCTGGGCGGGCTCGCGGGCATCGCCCTGGGCGGGGCCGCGACGGGGGTGTACGCGCGGGTCGGCGGCCTGCCGTGGGTGGTACCGCCGTGGGCGGTGACGGGCGGCTTCGCGGCCACCCTGGCCATCGGCACCCTGGCCGGCCTCTACCCGGCGGCCCGCGCGGCCCGCCTCTCCCCGACCCTGGCGCTCCAGGCGGCGTAGGGCGCCCGCGGGGGTCGGCGCCACGGCGCCGACCCCTCCCCCCGCGGCACCCCCGCGACTTACCCTGAGCCGATGAGAACTCCACGTCAGGCAGCGCGGATCGTGATCGTCTCCCCCAGCGGATCGGTCTTCCTCTTCCGGGAGAACAACATCGAGGTGGGCATCCACTGGCTGCCCCCGGGCGGCGGGATCGATCCCGGGGAGAGCCCCGAGGAGTGCGTGCGGCGCGAGCTGCGCGAGGAGACCGGGTGGACCGACCTGGAGCCGCAGCGGCTGCTGTGCACCTGGGAGCACGACTTCACCCACCAGGGCGTCCCGGTCCGCCAGCACGAGCACATCTACGTCACCACGGGCCCGGACCGCGAACCGGCCCTCGAAGCCCCCGGCATCCACTGGCAGTGGCTCCCGCAGCAGCGCCTGGCCACCCTCGGCGAACCCCTGTGGCCGCCGCGCCTGCCGGACCTCCTCGCGCAACTCCCGGCGGAACCGGTCCACCTGGGGCTGGTGACGTAGCCCCGGACCCTCAACCCCCGTACCCGCTCCGGGTGTTACGGTCACGCCATGTCCAAGTCCGAGATAGACGCGCTGACCGCCGAGTTCTTCGGCGCCTTCGACAACCGGGGCGGCAAGCCCGCCGACGTGGCCCGGATCCGTCGGCTGATGATCCCGGGCGGGGTGATCGTGGCGACCGGCCCGAAGTTCACGGCCTACACCGTGGACGAGTTCGTCGAGCCCCGCGTGGAACTGCTCGGCGGCGGGCGGCTGGTGGAGTTCGCCGAGTGGGAGACCTCCGAACGCACGGACATCGAGGGGGACATCGCGTCCCGGTTCGGCGAGTACCGCAAGTCCGGCGTCCTGGACGGGGAGCCCTACGAGGGCGGCGGGACGAAGACCATCCAGTTCGTCCGCACCCCCGAGGGCTGGCGGATCACCGCCTTCTCCTGGTACGACCGCCCCTGAGCCGGGACGCCCGGGTCAGCGGCCCGCGGCGGCCTTCGCGTAGAGCTGGGCTGCGTAGTCGCCGAGGACCGTGCTCGTGGAGACGTCGTCGGTGTCGCCGCCGGTCAGGATGCCGATGATCTTTCCGTCGCGGCCGATCCAGGCGCTGCCGCTGGTGCCGCCCGGGAAGTCGTCGCAGTCGAAGCGCTGCTCGGTCGGGCTCAGCCGGACCGTGACGGACGTGCAGGTGCGGGGGACCTTGCGGTCGGCGGGGTAGCCCGTCACCGTGACCTCCTCGCCCGCACGGCCGGAGGTGTCCAGGGCGGCCGCCCCGGTGACGTCCTCTATGTTGCGGCCCTTGTCGTCGGGGGCGAGGCGGGCGAAGGCGAGGTCGTAGTCGTCGTCGGTGCCCTCGGCCCAGCGCTCGTCCTCGTAGACCTGCTCGATCTTCCACGTGCCGTACGGGGCGAAGCCGTTGGCGTACGCGGGTGCGAAGACGGCGCCGCCGTCACGTGACTGCTTGCCCTCCAGCAGGCAGTGCCCGGCGGTGACGATCAGGTTCTTGCCGGGGCTGCGCACGACCGTCGCGGTGCAGAAGTGGTCGCCGTCCAGGCCGCCCGTGAACAGGGCCCCGGTGAAGGCGGCGGGGCCGCCGGGCTTGGGGGTCGCGGGGGCGGGCTGGGGGGTCGAGAGCTGAGCCTTGGGTGCTTGCGATCGCGACGGGGTGCCCTGCTTGCCCGCCGACGGAGCCGCCTTGGCCTGCGCGGGGGCAGCCCCTTCGGGCGGCGGGGCCAGCTCGGCCACCACCGCGGACGCACCCAACGCCGCCGCCGCACACAGCACCGCCGTCACCACGGTCCGCTTGTCCACCGCCACGATCCCTCCCCGCTTTGCCCTGGCGAAGCATGCCCCGACGGCCGCCCGGGGTGCAAGGGGAGACGCCGCCTGGCCGGTTCCCAGGGCCCGGGCGTGGCGCAATCGGCACCGGTGCGCCCGCCCGCGCCCCGCCTTCCCCCCTACGCCCCCGGCCAGAGCCCCTCCGGTGTCAGTCCCAGCAGGTCTATCGCGTTGCCGCGGACGATGCGGTCCACCACGTCCGGGGCCAGGTGGCCCATCTGGGCCTCGCCGACCTCGCGGGACTTCGGCCAGGTGGAGTCGGAGTGCGGGTAGTCCGTCTCGTAGAGGACGTTGCCCACGCCGATCGAGTCCAGGTTCTTCAGGCCGAAGGCGTCGTCGAAGAAGCAGCCGAAGACGTGTTCCGCGAAGAGCTCGGACGGCGGGCGCAGCACCTTGTCGGCGACGCCGCCCCAGCCGCGGTTCTCCTCCCAGACGACGTTCGCACGCTCCAGGATGTAGGGGATCCAGCCGATCTGGCCCTCGGCGTACATGATCTTCAGGTTGGGGAAGCGCTCGAACTTGCCGCTCATCAGCCAGTCCACCATCGAGAAGCAGCAGTTGGCGAAGGTGATGGTGGAGCCGACGGCCGGCGGGGCGTCCGCCGAGGTGGACGGCATGCGCGAGGAGGAGCCGATGTGCATGGCGATGACCGTGCCGGTCTCGTCGCACGCCTGGAGGAAGGGGTCCCAGTCGTCCGTGTGGATGGACGGGAGCCCCAGGTGCGGGGGTATCTCGGAGAACGCGACGGCGCGGACCCCGCGCGCGGCGTTGCGGCGGACCTCGGCGGCGGCCAGGCGGGCGTCCCAGAGCGGGACGAGGGTGAGGGGGATGAGGCGGCCGCGGGCGTCGGGGCCGCACCACTCCTCCACCATCCAGTCGTTGTAGGCCCGTACGCCCAGCAGCCCCAGCTCGCGGTCCTTGGCCTCGGTGAAGGTCTGGCCGCAGAAGCGGGGGAAGGTCGGGAAGCAGAGCGCCGACTGGACGTGGTTGACGTCCATGTCCGCGAGGCGCTCGGGAACCGAGAAGGACCCCGGGCGCATCTGCTCGTAGGTGATGACTTCCAGTTTGATCTCGTCGCGGTCGTACCCCACCGCGGTGTCGAGGCGGGTGAGCGGCCGGTGCAGGTCCTCGTACACCCACCAGTCGCCGATCGGTCCGTCGTCGCCCTTGGCCCCCATGACGGGGGCGAACTTCCCGCCGAGGAAGGTCATTTCCTTCAGGGGGGCGCGGACGATCCGGGGGCCGGTGTCGCGGTACCTGGACGGGAGCCGGTCCCGCCAGACGTGGGGGGGCTCAACCGTGTGGTCGTCCACCGAGATGATCTTCGGGAAGGTCTCCATGTTCTCCACCGTAGCGCTGATCTGACGAACCGTCAGCTACTTGGACAGCAGTCGGCCCGCCGTCAGGAGGCGGTCACTCCGCTGCGGGCTGACGTGTACGTGCAACACAGGGCAGACTGACCCTTAAACCGACGGAAGGCAGGGGGGACGCAGATGGACGGCATGCCGGCCATTCCGCACCAGCGGAACCACCCCGAGGCGGCCCGGTCCCGGAAGAACACCGGCGCGCCCGACGCGCCACACGCGCCCGAAGCGCCCGAAGCACCCGAAGCACCCGCGGCGGAGGCCGCCGAGGCCGCGGAAGTGCCCCACGGCTCCCAGGCGCCGCCGTCCCCGCCGCCACCCCCCGTACGCGGAGCCGCCCCGCCGGCCGCGCCCGCCGAACCCACGGCCACGCCCACGCTCGCCCCCGCGCCCGCGCCCGCCGAACCCGCCCCCACCGACAACCGGTTCGCCGTCCTCGGCCCCGTCCGGGCCTGGCGCGGCGGGGAGGCCCTGCCGTCCGGGAGCCCCCAGCAGCGCGCCCTGCTCGCCGTCCTCCTGCTCCGCGACGGCCGCACCGCCACCGCGCCCGAACTGATCGACGCGATCTGGGGCGAGGACCCGCCGCAGCAGGCCCTCGCCACCATCCGCACCTACGCCTCCCGCCTGCGCAAGGTCCTCGACCCCGGCCTGCTCGTCACCGACGCCGGCGGCTACGCGATCCGGCTGCGCCACCAGGAGGCCCTGGACCTCGGGATCGCCCGCAGCCTCGCCGCCGACGCCGAGCAGGCCCGCACCGCGGGCGACCGCGCCCTCGCCCGGACCCTCCTCGCCCGCGCCCTGGACCTGTGGGACGGCGAACCCCTCGCCGGGGTCCCCGGCCCGCACGCCGACACCGAACGCACCCGCCTCGCCGAATGGCGCCTCCAGCTCCTGGAGACCCGCCTCGACCTGGACCTGGAGGTCGGCCACCACGCCGAGGCCGTCTCCGAACTCACCGCCCTCACCGCCGCCCACCCCCTGCGGGAGCGCCTGCGCGAGCTGCTGATGCTCGCCCTCTACCGCAGCGGACGCCAGGCCGAGGCCCTCGCCGTGTACGCCGACACCCGCCGCCTCCTCGCCGAGGAACTGGGCGTCGATCCCCGTCCCGAGCTGTCCGCCCTCCAGCAGCGGATCCTGAACGCGGACGCCGAACTGGCCCGCGCCGAGGACCCCGTCACCGCGGCCGCTCCCGTCCTCGTGAGGCCCGCCCAATTGCCCGCCACCGTCCCGGACTTCACCGGCCGCGCCCCCTTCGTCAGCGAGCTCGGGGAGATCCTCGCGGGCGCTGAGGGCCAGGTCATGGCCGTGTCCGCGCTCGCGGGCATCGGCGGCGTCGGCAAGACCACCCTCGCCGTGCACGTCGCGCACGCCGCCCGCCCGCACTTCCCCGACGGCCAGCTCTACGTCGACCTCCAGGGCACCGAACCCCGGCCCGCGCAGCCCGAGGCCGTCCTCGGCTCGTTCCTGCGCGCGCTCGGCACCCCCGACAGCGCCATCCCCGACTCCGCCGCCGACCGCGCCGCCCTCTACCGCTCCGTCCTCGACGGCCGCCGCGTCCTGGTCCTGCTCGACAACGCCCGCGACGCCGCGCAGGTCCGCCCGCTGCTCCCCGGCACCGCCGGCTGCGCCGCCCTCGTCACCAGCCGGGTGAGGATGTCGGGCCTCGCCGGGGCCCATCTCGTCGACCTCGACGTGATGAGCCCCGATGAGGCCTTGCAGCTGTTCACCCGCATCGTGGGCGCCGAGCGGGTCGGCGCCGAACGCCAGGCCGCCCTCGACGTCGTCGGCGCCTGCGGGTTCCTGCCGCTCGCCATCCGCATCGCCGCCTCCCGGCTCGCGGCGCGCCGCACCTGGACCGTGTCCGTCCTCGCCGCGAAGCTCGCCGACGAACGCCGCCGCCTCGACGAGCTCCAGGCGGGCGACCTCGCCGTCAAAGCCACCTTCGAGCTCGGCTACGGGCAACTGGAGCCCGCCCAGCAGCGCGCCTTCCGCCTCCTCGGACTCGCCGACGGGCCCGACGTGTCCCTGGCCGCCGCGGCCGCCGTCCTCGACCTGCCCGAGCACGACACCGAGGACCTCCTCGAAGCCTTAGTCGACTGCTCCCTGCTGGAATCGGCCGCGCCCGGCCGCTACCGCTTCCACGACCTCGTACGCCTCTACGCGCGTGCGTGCGCCGAACGCGACGAGCAGCCGCCCGGCGGCCGCGAAGCCGCCCTCGACCGGCTCCTGGACTTCTACCTCGCCACCGCCTCCGGGGTGTACGCCCTGGAACGCCCCGGCGACCGCCTCCCGGCCCACCTGTCGGCCACCCGCCACCCCGGCCTCGTCCTCACCGAACCCCGCGCCGCCCTGGACTGGCTGTTCGCCGAGGCCGACCCGCTGCTGGCCTGCGTACGGCAGTCCGCCGGGCGGCCGGGGGCGCTGCGCCGGGCCGTGGACCTGCTGTGGGCGGCCAAGGACCTCGCCGAGTCCGGGGCCAACTCCAAGCAGTACGAGTCGGCCGCCGTGACCCTGCTGGAGGCCGCCCGGGCCGCGCGGGACCCCCGCGCGGAGGGCCGTACCCGCACCACCCTCACCATGGTCCACCTCTTCGCGGGGCGCTTCGCCGAGGCCGACGACGAGGCCCGCCAGGCCATGGACCTGGCCCGCGAGGCCGGCGACCCGCTGCCCAGCTGCTGGGCGCCCAACGACCGCGGGATCATCGCCCTCTACCAGAACCGGTACGAGGACGGGGAGCGCTACCTGCTGGAGGCCATCGAGAACTTCCGGGCCGACGGCAACCACATCGGCGAGGCCAGCGCCCTGTGCAACCTGTCCCGGATCCACGTCGCGCTGGGCCGCCTCACCAGCGCCATCGACCTCGCCCAGCAGGGCATCGCCGTCTACGACCGGATGGGCCTGACCCTGCGCCTGGCCAACGGCCGCTACGCGCTGGGCATCGCCCTCACCCAGGCCGGCCGACTCGGGGAGGCCCTCGCCCAGCTCGGCGAGGCGCTGTCGCTGTTCCACGACAACCGCCAGCCCCTGTGGGAGGGCGTGACGCACTTCCGGCTGGCGGAGGCGCACCTGGCGGCCCGGCGGCCCACGCTGGCCGCCAAGCACGCCGAGCAGGCCATCGCGCTGCGCGGGATCGGCGGGGAGTGGCGCCGGGCGACGGTGCTGACGGTGCTGGGCAAGGCGCTGCGGCGGCTCGGCCAGCCGGACCGGGCGCGGGCCTGCTGGCGGGACGCGGAGACGGTCTTCAGCCAGCTGGGGTCGTCGGAACTGACCGAGGTGCAGGCGCTGTTGGCGTCCGAGCTGGCGGCCTGAGCGGCTGCGGGCCGCTGCTGTGAGCTGCGGCTCCGCCCGATGGACGACACGTTCATCGTTCGTTTATCGCCGCGCGGCATTCTTGAGTGCATCGACCCGGCGCGTCGGGGGGCACCCGGGTCGGCTGAGGACTACCCGTTCGGCGGTCCGCGGGGGAATCGCCGAACGGGCCCTACCACCCATCAGGAGATCCGATGACGACGAACGAGAACAGCCTGCCGCTCGACGGCGACATCAGACCGCTCGACAACCACGCCTCGGGCATCGAGATCAAGCCTCTCGACCCGACGGTCCCGCCGGTCGCACCCGGTGAGACCCCGCTCGACAACCACGCCTCGGGCGAGGAGATCGAGACGCTGGACAACCACGCGTCCGGTCCGCGCCCGTAGCCCGAGCGGCGACTGCACGACGTACGGGGGACGTACGGGGGAAACGTACGGGGGGCCCGCGAGCGGACGTACGGGGGAACGTACGGGGGAATCCGCCCGCGGGACGTACGGAGCACGACGCACGGGGGATCCGCGGGCGGACGTACGGGGGACGTACGGGGGAACCGCCCGCGGAGCGTGCGCAGCACGACGCACCACGCACGACGGGGGAACAGCACGGGGGAACGGCGGCCGCGGTGGCCAGGAGGGGGACCACCGCGGCCGCCGCACGCCCATGCCCGGGGCCGGGCGGGCCGGCTCAGCCCAGCTGGAGGAGGCGTTCCACTCCGCGCGCGGCCTGCGTCAGCGCCGGGGTGAAGCGTTCCAGCTCCCCGCGCACGGTGTGGACGGTCGTCGCGGTCAGGCTGATCCCGCCCACGGCGCTCCCGGCCCGGTCGAAGACGGGCACGCCGACGCAGCGGACCGACACCTCGCACTCCTCCTCGTCCACGGCGTGGCCGCGCTCGCGGATCCCCGCCAGTTCGGCGCCGAGCCGCTCGCGGTCGGTGAGGGTGCGGGCGGTCAGCGCGGGCAGTCCGGCGGTCCGCACGGCCTCTTCGGCCTCCGAGGGCGGCAGGTGCGCGAGCACCGCCTTGCCGACGGCGGTCGCGTGCAGCGGCAGCCGGGTGCCGACGCGGGAGGCCGTCCGGAAGGGGCGGCCGCCGTCGGTCTTCCGGACGCAGATGAGGGCGGGGCCGTCGCGCAGGGCCAGGTGGACGGTGTGGCCGGTGCACTTGTGGAGGAACTCCAGCAGTTCCACGATGCCCTCGCCGTGCTCGGCGCCGACCCCGGCGGCGAGCAGGCGCAGCCGCAGGCCGATGCCGTAGCGGCCCTCGCCGTCGGTGACGGCGTAGCCCTGCCCGACGAGGGAGACCAGGACCCGGTAGGTGCTGGACTTGGGGACCCGGCAGGCGGCCGCCACGTCGGCGAGCCGGTGCGGCCCGCCGGGGGCGGCGAGCACCTCCAAGACGCGCAGGGTCTTCTCCAGGGCGCTGCCGGAGGCCGGTCCCGGGCCGGGCGGGCCTGCCGGGCCGGGCGTGACGGGCGTGACGGGGCCGGGTATGGCGGTCACCACAGAAACCCCAAAGATTGGCAAAATGGACTTTTCCTACTGTACGACACCAGACCCACCCGTCCAGGACAGTCGAAAGTCCTTCCCCCTCCCCGCTCCCCCGGTCATTAGGCTGGGCGGGTGTTCACCTCACAGGGACCCGGCCTGCGCGAACTCGCCGTCCAGGCGCTCTCCTCCGTGGAGCGCGGCTACGACCTCCTCGCGCCCAAGTTCGACCAGACGCCCTTCCGCACCCCCGACCGGATGCTCGACGCCGTCGAGGAGGCCCTCGCCCAGCGGGAGGGCTCCTTCGGCTCGGGCCTGGACCTGTGCTGCGGTACGGGCGCGGCCCTGCCGATGCTGCGCAGGCTGTGCCGGGAGAGGGTCACCGGGGTCGACCTCAGCGCGGGCATGCTGGCCGAGGCCGAGCGGGCGCACCCCGAGGGGGTGGACCTCGTACGGGCCGACGCGCTGGCCCTGCCGCACGCGCTCGACGGCACCTACGACCTGGCGGTGAGCTTCGGGGCCTTCGGGCACTTCCTCCCGGCCGAGCGGCCCGCCCTGTTCTCCGGCGTGCACCGCGCCCTGCGGCCCGGCGGGGTCTTCGCGTTCCCCGTCGGCGCCCCGCTCCCGCTGTCCTCGCCCGTGTGGTGGGCGGTGGCCGGCTTCGACGCGGCGATGCGGGTGCGCAACGCCGTCTGGCGGCCGCCGTTCGTCATGTACTACCGCACCTTCCCCTTCGGGCCGGTCACCGCGGACCTCCGCGCGGCGGGCTTCACGGTGGAGACGACCCCGCTGACCCCCTTCGGGCACCGCCCGGACGGCACCCCCCAGTGGCGGCTGCTCCTGGCCCGCAAGGCGGCCTGACCCCGCCCGGCGGGGTCAGTCGACGGGCCGCAGCGCCCGCTCCGACCGCAGCGCCGCCCGGGCCGCCACGGCGGCGAGGACGGCGGCCGCGGCGAGGGCGAGGCCCGCGGTCAGGGGCGAGGCGTCGGGCGGGGCCTGGTTCCACAGGTACAGCTGGTACTGGGCCTCGGAGGGCAGGCCCAGCAGCTCGGCGATCCAGCGGTGCGGCAGGTACGGCGCCACCGGGAGCATCACGAGCGGCGCGGTCACCAGCAGCGGTCCGGCGCCGAGCGCGAGGGTCCCGACGACGCTGCGCAGCAGGGCGGCCGCGCACCCGGCGAGGGAGACGTAGAGGAACTGGACGAGGAGGGCCGCGGCGAGCGCGCCGAGGGCCTGGCCCCAGGTCGCGGACTCCACGGGCAGCGGATCCGGCGGCAGGGCCGGGGCGGCGCCGCCGAAGCCCGGGCGCGGGGTGGGAGGCCGTACGGGCCACAGCCGGGCGAGCGCCGAGGTGCCCAGCCACAGCAGCAGGCCGGTGGCGAGCTGCGCGGCGAACCCGAGCGTGAGCACGGCCGCCGTCTTGCGCGCCCACAGCACCCCGACCCGGTTCTCGAACAGCCGCAGGGCGCTCCAGGTTCCGCTCTCCAGGCTCTGGCCGGGGCCGGTCGCGACGACCACCGCGGTGAGGAGCAGCCCCAGCAGGGTCGCGGACTGCCAGGCGGCGGCCCGTAGCGCGGCCGGGAGCGAGGTGAGCGCCGCGACGGAGGGGTCGACGGCCCCGTACGGGGCTCCGGCGATCCACAGGCGGGCGACGAGCCCGAGGGTGAGGGCGCTCGCGGCGGCGGCCGCCGCCCACACGGGGAGCGTCCACAGGGCCCGCAACTCCCCCACCCAGGCGGCCCCCTCCCGACGGGCAGCCGTACGCCGGGCTGACCGGCCACGGCCGCCGTCGGCGCGGCGGGCGTCGGAGCGGCGGGCGTCGGAGCGGCCGGTGTCGGAGCGGCGGGCGTCGGAGCGGCCGGTGTCGGCGCGGCCGGTCCGCCTCCGGGTGCCGGCCATCAGGCGCGGTCCCGGGTCCGGTCGAGGCGGGCCATCCCGAGCCAGAGCAGGCCGATGAACCCGAGGGTCGGCAGGACGCGCAGCGCGGCGGGCACGGCGGAGGGGTCGGTGGAGATCCAGAAGTGGTCCCACACCCCGTCCACCGCGCCGAAGCCGACGAGGTCGGCCAGCGCGCCCCCGGGGAGCCAGGCGCCCAGCCCGGGGAGACCGGAGGTGCGGACGACGAGGACCAGCAGCAGCATCCCGGCGAGGACGACGCGCATCGGCCGCCGCAGCAGCCCGGCCAGCACGACCGCGACCGCCGCCGCCCCGGCCAGTACGGCGGCTCCCGCGAGGACCCCGCGCCCGGTGTCGGCGAGGACGGCGCCGAGGCCGCCGGGCGAGGGCAGCGGGTGGGCGCCGCGCCCGTACAGCACCCCGAACGCGGCGGTCAGTACGGAGGAGGCGGCGAGCAGGACCAGGCTCCACAGCCACAGGGCGACGGCCTTGGCGGCGAGCAGCCGGCCGAGGCGGGACTCGTGGAGGAGCAGCGGGACGATGCTGCCCCGGGTCCACTCACCGGCGACGGAGGAGGCCGCCAGCAGGACGAGGAGCACGAGCCCGGGGACGGACGTCAGCAGCCGTACGGTCCACAGCAGGGCCCCGACCGGGTGCTGGGCGTACGCGGCCCGCTCGCCCTGGGCGATGAACCGGTCCTGGATCCGCTCCAGTCCGGCGGCCGTGTGGTGCAGGTCGGCGAGGCATCTCGCCTTCTGCGGCACGGAGTCGCAGGACTCGGGGAGGAATTCGAGGTTGGCCCGCACCGTCGTGATGTTGGAGGAGGCCACGTTCTGGCTGACCCAGGCGCAGTAGAGGGAGCCGAGGGCGAACAGCACGGCGAGGGTGAGGGCGAGCGGATGGCGCAGCAGCCTGCGGGTCTCGGCGCGGACGAGGCGGTTCACCGGCGGCCACCGTCCCCGACGAGCCCGAAGAACCAGTCCTCGAAGGCGTCCGGGCCGCCGCGGGGGTCGTAGCCGAGCGCGTCGAGGGTGCCGGAGGCGACGACCCGACCCTGGGCGAGCATGATCACGCGGTGGCAGATCCGCTGGATCTCGTCGAGCTGGTGGCTGGACACGAGGACGGCGGCCCCGCGCTGCGCCTCCTCGGCCACGATCCGCCGCACCATGCGCAGCCCTTCGGGGTCGAGCCCGTTGGTGGGTTCGTCGAGGATCAGCAGGTCGGGCTGTTTGAGCAGGGCCGCGGCGATGGCGAGGCGCTGGCGCATGCCCTGCGAGTAGGTCCCGAGGCGCCGGTCGGCGGCGCCGGTCAGGCCGACGCGCTCCAGACTGCGGGCTATGCGCCCGCCGTCGGGCAGTCCGGCGGTGTCGAGGAGGGTGCGCAGCATGGCGCGTCCGGTGGACCAGCGGTGGAAGGCGGGCGCGTCGAGCGCGGCCCCGAGCCGGTCGAGCTGGCGGGGGCGCATGGGCAACGGCTCGCCGAACAGCCGGACTTCGCCGGAGTCGGGGGTGGACAGGCCGGTGATCACCCGCATCAGGGTGGTCTTGCCCGCGCCGTTGAGTCCGAGGAGGCCGACGATCTCGCCTGCTTCCACCCCGAGTTGGACCCCTTCCAGGACGGAGTGCTGCCGGAATCTCTTGGTCACGTCGTGACAGGAAAGGATCATCATCGTTCCGGATCTTCAGCTGTTCCGCCGATCCGGTCAAGTGGCTTGAAGCCGCCGGTCGTCACCAGATCCTTTCGAAGGTGAGGCGCAGCCGTTCCTGGTCGGTGAGGTCGTTGCCGTCGCGCAGGCGGGCCATGTCGTTGCCGGAGAGGGAGCGGGCGTAGATCCGTACGTCGTCCAGGGCGCCCGCGTAGAAGGCCTTGTAGTCGGGCTGCGTGCCGAGGTGGACGGTGAAGGTGCCGGTGGGGCGGAAGTCCAGCTGGTCCGGGGCGAGCCGGGTGGTGGCGGGCTTGCCGCCGTCCACGGACAGCTGGAGGCGGTCGCCCTGGCGCTGGAGGACGACGTGGTGCCAGGCGTCGTCGTCGGTGCGGGTGGGGCTGGTGACGGAGGCCGGGCCGGTGCCGGCGTTGACGGCGCCTTCGAGGCGGCCGGTCTCCGGGTCGGCCTCGATGCGGAACTGTTTGGCCTGCGGTCCCTGGCCGTAGCCCCAGACCAGGGGCTGGCGCAGGCCGCTGTCCCGGTCCTGGCCGCGGGTCTTGTACTTGACCCAGGTGGCGACGGCGAAGTCGCCGTCGCCGAGGCGCAGCGCGTCCGGGCAGTCGATCACGCGCAGGAAGTCGTCCTTGCCGTCGAAGCGCATCGCTTTGCCGCCGCCGGGCCGGTTGCCGAGCCGGGGGGCGCCGTGGACGACGGCGTGGTCGCGGTACGGGGTGAGGTCGCTGGTGCGGCGGGGGGTGAGGTCCTCGGCGGCGGTGCGCAGTTCGGCGGGGCTGAAGGCGGTGAACTTGACGTAGCCGTGCGGGGTTCCGTTGGCGGTCTCGTAGACCATGCCGACCTGCCCGCCGGGCAGGACGGCCATGTCGGAGTACCCGGCGCGCTCGCGCAGGACGACGGCGCCGTCCTTGGACCAGGTGCGGCCGCCGTCCTGCGAGGTGCGCACGGCGAGCGTCCAGCGGTCGGCGGACTCCGCGCCGGGGCGGCTGGGCACCGACAGCAGCAGGGGGCCGCCGGGCAGCTGGAGGACCGAGCCGGAGGCGGGCGGGGCCGGGAGCTCGGGGACGGGGAGGAAGCCGGGGGCGGGGAAGGCGGGCGCGGAGACGTCGGCGACGACGGCGGAGAGGCGGTGGTCGGAGGTGCCGCAGGCGGCGGTGGAGCGGGCGTTGACGTAGATCCGGCCGTCGGGGAGCTGGGTGAGGGCGGGTTCGCTGGGCGCCGGGGTGCCCTCGGGGGCGCCCCAGCGGGCACCGGCCTGCCAGGTGAGGCCGCCGTCGTCGCTGTAGAGGAGCTGGGCGCCGGACTCGTTGGACTCGGTGCGGTAGTCGGCGCTGACGACGAGCCGGCCGGGGCGGTCGGGGCGGGTCGGGGTGAGCTGGATGCCGTGGCCGGGTCCGACCGAGATCCAGGCAAGGCCGGCGGGCTTGAGGTGGGGCTGCGGGGCGGGTTCGGTGGTCCAGGTGGCGCCGCCGTCGGTGCTGTGGGTCAGGCGCAGTTCGCGGGGGCCGCGGACGCGGTGGCCGTCGGGGCCGGCGGTCCAGGTGCTGTAGGCGTGGAGCAGGGTGATCCGGCCGGAGGCGGCGTCCACGACGGGGCCGGGGTTGCCGTACGCGCCGGGGTCGCCGGCGCCTCGGACGACCTGCATGGGGCCCCAGGTGCGGCCGTTGTCGGTGGACCGCTTCAGGACCAGGTCGATGTCGCCGATGTCGTTGCAACTGGCGGTGCGGGCCTCGGCGATGGCCAGCAGGGTGCCGTCGCGGGTGGTGGTGAGGGTGGGGACGCGGTAGCAGTCGTAGCCCTCGGTGAAGGCGTTGAAGGGCGCGGAGACGGCGGCGGTCAGGCCGGCCCCCCGCTTGTGGGCGGAGCCCCCGCCGGGGCCGTCCGGGCCGTCCGGTGCGTCGGAGGGCAGGGTGACGGCCGCGAGGACGAGCGCCGCGGCAACGGTGACGACGGCGGCGGCCACGGCCCGCACACGGGTCCGTACACCCAGGCGGAATCGGACAACTGACTGGTTCGGGCTCACCCGTGCAGGCTAACGCGGGTGCGGGAGGGGGCTGCTGACACCCCGGGGCCGGGAGTGTCAGGGGTGACCCGGGGTCGTGGGGTGGGGGTGACCTGGGGTCGGGATCGGGGGGATGCCGGATGCCGGGCGGGCGGCGCGGCGAACATGATCGGTACATGACGAATCGAAGCGGGCGGGCCCGCGGCACGAACCTCACCCGGACCGCCTTCTTCGCGGCCCCCCTGTGCATGCTCGCCTACGGACTGGTCCGGCTCTCCGACCCGGACCACGGCCCGGGCGCCGCCTGGACCGCCGGGCACCTGGCGCTGACGGCCTCGGTGCTGTTGTTCGGCGCCGTCTTCCTGGGCCTGTACCGGATGGCCACCGTGGCCGCCGGGGGCGGGCCGGGCGGGGGCCGGCTCAGTGCGGCGGCCGCGACCGCGACCGGGCTGGCCGGGGTGCTGGCCGTCACCGCCCAGGCGGTCATCGACCTCGTCGTCGGCTTCCGCGCCACCGACCGGGCCGGCATGGACCAGCTCTTCGAGCAGATCCAGAGCCAGCCCGGCGTGCAGCCCGCCGTCTACACCGTCGGCCCGCTCCTGTTCTACGTGGGCCTGCTGTGGCTCACCGTCCAGCTCGCCGCCCAGCGCCGCATCGGCGCCTGGCGTCCGGCGCTGGTCCTGCTCGGGACGGCGGCCCCGGCCGTCAGCCTGGACCTGATCCCGCTCGGCGCCCTCCTGTTCGCCGCGGCCCTCACCCCCCTGGCCCGCGCACTGCCCGCCCCCGGGACGGCTTGGGCCGCCTAGGCCGTCCCGGTGCGGGTGCGGGAGCGGAGTTCGGTCTTCAGGACCTTGCCGCTCGCGTTGCGCGGCAGGGCGGTGACGAACTCGACCTCCCTGGGCACCTTGTAGTTGGCCATCTCGCGGCGGGACCAGGCGATCAGGTCGTCGGCGGTGAGGGTGGCGCCGGGCCGCCGGACCGCGTACGCCTTGCCGACCTCGCCGAGCCGGGCGTCGGGGATGCCGACGACGGCCACGTCGGCGATGTCCGGGTGCAGTCCGAGGAGTTGCTCGATCTCGGCGGGGTAGGCGTTGAAGCCGCCGACGATGAACATGTCCTTGATGCGGTCGGTGATCCGCAGGTTGCCCCGCGCGTCGAGGACGCCGACGTCGCCGGTGCGCAGCCAGCCGTCGGGGGTGACGGCGTCGGCGGTCCCGTCGGGGTCCTCGAAGTAGCCCCGCATGACGTGGTGGCCCCGTACCCGGATCTCACCGGCGCTGCCGGCCGGCAGCGCGGCCCCGTCGGGGCCGGCGATCCGTACCTCGGTGCCCGGGATGGCCCGCCCGGACGTCTCGGACACCACTTCGGCCGGGTCGCCCCGGCGGCACATGGTGACGATGCCGCTGGCCTCGGAGAGCCCGTACGCGGTGAGCACGGTGGCGATGCGCAGTTCGGCGCGGAGCCGTTCCACGAGCTGGAGCGGGACGACGGCCGCGCCGGTGACGACCAGGCGCAGGGCGGACAGGTCGTGGTGGTCGCGCTGGGGGTGGTCCAGGAGGGACTGGTGGAGGGTGGGCGGGCCGGGGAGTACGGAGATCCGCTCGGCGGCGATGTTGGCGAGGACGGTGTCCACGTTGAAGACGGGCTGGGGGACCATCGTGGCGCCGCGCATCAGGCAGGCGATGATCCCGGCCTTGTAGCCGAAGGTGTGGAAGAAGGGGTTGACGATGAGGTAGCGGTCGCCCTCGCGCAGTCCGGCGAGCCCGCTCCACACCTCGTAGCAGCGCAGGGACTGGGCGTGGGTGATGACGGCGCCCTTGGGGCTGCCGGTGGTGCCGGAGGTGAAGATGATGTCGGAGGGGGCGTCGGGGCGGATGGTGGCGGCGCGGGCCCGGACGGCTCCGGCGGGGACGGTGTCCCCGGCCGCGAGGAAGTCCTTCCAGGTGCGGAAGGCCTCGGGGGCGTCGTCGGCGAGGACCACGACCTGTTCGAGGTGCGGCAGCCCGGGCAGGGGGCCGGTGCCGGTGCCTTCGGCGGCGGCGCGGCGCAGGGAGGCCACGTAGGAGGTACCGAGGAAGGTACCGGTGACGAAGAGCAGGCGGGCGCGGCTGCGCTGGAGGACGTAGGCGGCTTCCGTGCCCTTGAAGCGGGTGTTGAGGGGGACGAGCACCGCGCCGGCGGTGACGGCGCCGAGGGCGGAGACGATCCACTCCAGGGTGTTGGGGGCCCAGACGGCGACCCGGTCGCCCGGCTCGACCCCGGCGGCCATGCACGCGGCGGCGGCGCGGTCGACGCGCTCGCCGAGCTGCGCGTAGCTGAGCCGCGTCCGCCCGTCGACGACGGCCTCCCGCCCGCCGAACCGCCGCACGGCATCCCGTACGAGCCCGGCGATGCTCCCCCACCGCAGGTCGCCCCGGGGGTCGCCGTCGCCGTCACCCGCCGCGCCGGAGCCTGCCCCGGCCCGGCCGCCGTCCGCCCCGGCCACGCCCCCGGCGTCGGCTGCGACCCCGGGCACGGCCCCGGGCACCGCCCCCGGCCGGCCGTCGGCGGCGTCGGCGGCGTCCGCCGTGGGTCCCGCCCCCGCACCGCCCTCGGCGGGCCCGGCGGCGCCGGCCGCGCAGGGCTCCGCCCAGGCCCAGGCCCGGCTGGAGGGGGCGCCGGCACGGGATCCCGCCCCCGCCTCCGTGCCGGGATCCGCCGATCCGTCCGCGCCCGCGCCTTCGTCCATCGCCCGGCCCCTCCCTGCGATCCCAGTAGCTGACTATCCGTCAGATTAGCTGTAGCCTTCGCGGCTGTCAGTACTGGCGCACCCCGGAGGTGGCGATGGCGGCAACGCTCAAGGACGCTACGGCAATAGTCGGCATCGGCCAGACCGCCTTTGCGAAACAACTGCCGCAGTCCGAAAAGGAATTGGCCTGCCGCGCCATCCTCGCCGCGCTCGCCGACGCCGGCATCGCCCCGTCCGAGGTCGACGCCTTCGCCTCCTACACCATGGAGGAGACAGACGAGGTCGAGGTGGCGAAGGCCATCGGCGCGGGCGACGTCACCTACTTCTCCAAGGTCGGCTACGGCGGCGGCGGTTCCTGTGCCACCGTCGGCCACCTCGCCTCCGCCGTCGCCACCGGCCAGGCCACCGTCGGCGTCGCCTGGCGCTCCCGCAAACGCGGCTCCGGCCCCCGCCCCTGGAAGAACACCGCCGTCCAGCTTCCCACCCCCGGCCAGTGGACCCGCCCCTTCGGCCTGCTGCGCCCCGCCGACGAGATCGGCATGCTGGCCCGCCGCTACATGCACGAGTACGGCGCCACCCGCGACCACCTCTTCAACGTCGCGATGGCCTGCCGCAACCGGGCCAACGAGAACCCGGCCGCGATGATGTACGAACGCCCGCTGACCCGCGAGATGTACATGACCTCCCGCATGATCAGCGACCCGCTCTGCCTCTTCGACAACTGCCTCGAGACGGACGGCGCGCTGGCCTGCGTGATCGTCTCCGCCGAGCGGGCCCGCGACTGCCGGCAGAAACCCGTCTACGTGCACTCCGTCGCCCAGGGCCTGCCCGCCCAGCACCACGGGATGGTCAACTACTGGAACGACGACCCCCTGTCCGGCCCCGCCTGGACCGCCGCCCGGCACCTGTGGAAGCAGGCCGACTTCGGACCCCAGGACGTGGACGTCGCCCAGATCTACGACGCCTTCACCCCCCTCATCCCGCTCTCCCTGGAGGGCTACGGCTTCTGCGGGCGCGGCGAGGGCGCCGCCTTCACCGAGGGCGGCGCCCTGGAGAGCGGCGGCCGGCTCCCGATCAACACCGGCGGCGGCGGGCTCAGCGAGGCGTACGTGCACGGCTTCAACCTGATCAACGAGGGCGTCAAGCAGCTGCGCGGCACCTCCACCGCCCAGGTGCCGGACGCCGCGACCTGCCTGGTGACGGCGGGCGAGGGTGTCCCGACGTCCGCGATCCTGCTGCGCGCCTGAGGAGGCCCCGCCATGACCACCACACCCGCGACACCCGGAGCACCGGCCGCCACGGAAGAAGCGGCGCTCCTGCTCCCCGTCCCCGACGAGGACGGCGCCCCCTTCTGGGAGTACGCCGCCCTCGGCGAGCTCCGGATCCAGGCCTGCGCCGCCTGCGGCCGGCTGCGTTTCCCGCCCCGCCCCTGCTGCCCGCACTGCCAGTCCTTCGACAGCGAGTGGCGCCCGATGAGCGGGCGCGGCCGGATCTGGTCCTACGTCCGGCCGCACCCGCCGCTGCTGCCCGCGTACGCCGCGCAGGCCCCGTACAACGTCGTCCTCGTGGAACTCGCCGACGCCCCGCACATCCGCCTCGCCGGGAACCTCGTCACCTCGCCCGACGCCCCCCTGGACTCGGTGGACCCGGCCCGGCTGCGCATCGGCGCCCGCGTGCAGGTGGCCTTCACCGAGTCGGGCGGGATGGCGGTGCCGCGCTGGATCCTGGAGAAGCCGTGACGGTGCGGGTGGAACGGGAGAAGGACTCCGGGGTCGCGGTCGTCACCCTGGACCGGGAACCCCGGCACAACGCGATCGACCTGCGGACGGCCGCCGAACTGGCGGCCACCTGGCGGGAGTTCCGCCACGACCCGGACGTGCGGGCGGTCGTACTGACCGGCGCGGGCACGGCCGCCTTCTGCACGGGGATCGACCGCAGCACCGAGGTGGCGCAGCCCGCCTCCCCGTACTCGGTCGACGACCCGCTGCTCACCGTCGGCCCGAAGGCCAACGACCTGTGGAAGCCGGTGGTCGCCGCCGTCAACGGCATGGCCTGCGGCGGGGCCTTCTACCTGCTGGGCGAGGCGGAGTTCATCGTCTCCTCCACCACCGCCACCTTCTTCGACCCGCACACCACCTACGGCATGGTCAGCGCCTACGAGGCCGTCTACATGGCGCAGCGGATGCCCTTCGGCGAGGTCGCCCGGATGTCCCTGATGGGCACGGCGGAACGCCTCTCCGCGCGGCGGGCCCACGAGATCGGGCTGGTCTCCGAGCTGGCGGAGCCGGGTGAGGTCGTCGAGGCGGCGCTGCGGTCGGCGCGGACCCTGGCCGGGTTCCCGACGGAGGGCGTGCAGGGCACCGTACGGGCCCTGTGGTCGGCGAAGCGGGCCGCGCTGGCGCAGGCCCTGGACCAGGCCCCGGCCCTGATCGCCCTCGGGAACCTGCCGGCGGAGCGGCAGGCGGAACTCTTCGCGTCCCGACGGCCGGGCACGGAGTTCCGCCTGCGCTGATCAGGCGCGGGGCTTGGCGGGCGTGGGCGCGGGCCCGGTGGCGGTGGGCGTCGCGCCGGGGCTCGGGTACCCGTCGAGGCGCACCCACCGCCCGGTAACTAAACCGAACGGTGTAGTTGCGGGACTGAACTACACGGTTTAGTCTCTGTGTTGTCGGCGCCGCACCGCCGAAGCGACAGCACCAGCCACCACACGGGGGGAACCACCATGTCCGACTTCAAGATCCTGGCCATCTCCGGCAGCCTGCGCGCCGACTCCCACAACACCGCCCTCCTGCGCGCCGCCCGCAAGCACCAGCCCGGCGGCCTCGACATCGAGATCTACGAGGGCCTGCGCGAGCTCCCGCCCTACGACCAGGACCTCGACAACCCCCAGGACCGCCCCGCGGCCGTCGCCGACCTGCGCCGGCGGATCAACGAGGCGGACGGCCTCCTCATCGCCACCCCGGAGTTCAACTACTCCATCCCCGGCACCCTGAAGAACGCCGTCGACTGGGCCAGCACCGACTGGACGCAGCAGGAGGGCCTGCCCCTGCTGCGCAAGCCCGTCGCGATCCTGGGCGCGGCCCCGACCAACTTCGGCACCGTCCGGGCACAGCTGGCACTGCGCCAGGTGTTCGTGTGGACCGACAGCGACGTGGTCGTGAAGCCCGAGGTGCACCTGTTCCGCTCCTACGAGCGCTTCGACGAGAACGGCAACCTGACCGACGAGACCTCGATCGGCCTGGTCCGCGACCTCCTCGGCGCCCTGAAGACGAAGATCGAGGGCGCGGCCCGATGACCGTGACCGCCGTCGCCCGCCTCCAGGCCCGCCCGGGCCTGGAGCCGGCGGTCCGCGAACAGGCCCTCGCCCTGGTCGCCGCCACCCGCGCCGAACCGGGCAACCTCTCCTACCGCCCGTACGAGGACCCGCTCGCCCCGGGCGCCTGGGTGATCCTGGAGGAGTGGCAGGACGAGGCCGCCTGGCAGGCCCACCTGGCCTCCCCGCACCTCGCCGAAGCCCTCGCCCGCACGGCGTCCCTCCTCGCGGACACCCCCGACGTCCAGGTGTTCACCGCCCCTTCCTGACGCCCCCCCGCACGGCTCGGCCCCGGGGGGGCCTCACCGGCTTCGCGCCGCCGCGCCGGACTCCGCCCGTCGTCCCCCGCGCTCCCCCAGGGCCTGCCCGACGTGTCGGGATACGCCACCCCACACCCGGAAGGCCCCCTTCCATTCCCTGCGCCACCAGCAAAAACACCCCCCACGCCCACCCACCCACCCGGAATCCGTGGTTGCATCCGACCACCGAACCCGGCGGCAAGCCGCACACCCCCACCCGCGTCCCTTCGGTGAGTACGAACCCACCACAAGGAACAGGGCACCAGTGCGCACCACCGCCACCGAGATCACCGTCGACGCCACCCCCGCGCAAGTCTGGGCGACCCTGACCGACCTGCCCCGCTACTGCACCTGGAACCCCGTCGTCCGGCAGGCGGCCGGCGAGGTGGCGGTCGGGGCGCGGCTGGAACTGACGATGTACGCGGAGTCGGGGAAGCCGACCGTCTTCCGCCCGACCGTCCTGACGGCCGTCCCCGGCGCCGAGCTGCGCTGGGCCGGCCGTTTCCTCGTACGCGGACTCCTCGACACCGAGCACTGGTTCCGCCTCTCCGAAGGCCCGGGCCGCACCACGCGCCTGGAGCACGGCGAACGTTTCCGCGGGCTGCTCGCCCCGCTCCTCGGCAGTCGCCTCACCGGCACCGCCCGCAACTTCACCCCCATGAACGAGGCCCTGCGCACCCGCGTCGAATCCGCCCGCAGCGCCCTCTGACCCCCCGGACCCCCGCCGCCCCGTCCGGCACGCGGGGGCCCGGGGCCCGACGTAGTCGGCGCTGATCGTGGCCGGCCCCGGAAACGGCGGCGGCCCCGGCCCCCGGGGAGGGGGCGGGGCCGACCGGCCGGCTGGCGGGGTGGGGATCAGGCGGCGGCGACGACGCCCGAGGAGGCGATCTCGATCTTGGCCTTGGTGCCGCCCGACTGGGTGCCCAGGGACTCGATCTTGTCGACGATCTCCTTGCCCTCGACGACCTCGCCGAAGACGACGTGCTTGCCGTCGAGCCACGAGGTGACGACGGTGGTGATGAAGAACTGCGAGCCGTTGGTGTTGCGGCCGGCGTTCGCCATCGACAGCAGGTACGGGCGGTCGTGCTTCAGGTCGAAGTTCTCGTCCGCGAACTTCTCGCCGTAGATGCTCTTGCCGCCGGTGCCGTTGTGGTTGGTGAAGTCACCGCCCTGCAGCATGAACTGGGGGATGACGCGGTGGAAGCCGGAGCCCGCGTAACCGAAGCCGTGCTCGCCGGTGGCGAGCTCGCGGAAGTTCTTCGCGGTCTGCGGGACGACCTTGTCGAAGAGCTCGAAGACGATACGGCCGGCGGGGGCGCCGTCGATGGTGATGTCGAAGTAGACGTTGCTCATGGGGTCCATCCTGTCACTCCTGGTGCCGTGCGCTACCTGGCGGGGCCCGAGTCGCCTTACGCGCACCGCGTAGCACCCCGCCTCTGCCCTGGCCGGGCCCGCCACCGGGAGCCGCCCCCGGACCCCCGCGCCTCAAACGCCGGCGGGGCTGAAAGACCCTGGGGCTCCGCCCCAGACCCCGCGCCTCAAACGCCGGCGAGGCTGATAAATCCAGCCCCGCCGGCGTTTGAGGCGGGAACGGTGGAAGGGCGGGTAGGGGAACGCCCCGCGTAGCGGCAACGGTCCGCAGACGACAGACGGGCTCGGCCACCCGGACCGGCCCCGCCCGGCCACCGACGGCCGGAGGCCGGCGCAGCGGTGCGAAGCCGGGGAGGCCGCTCGCGGCCGAGCCGCGCGAGCGGCGCGTCGGGAAATGGGCGCGGCGCGTCAAGAAGCGTGCCGGGTGCCCGTGCCCTTCGCCGCGTCCAGGGCGTACACGCAGCGGTCCTTGCTGCACGCGTACACCACGCCCGCCTCCGCCACCGGGGCGCCGGTGATCTCGCCGCCCGTGGCGAGCTTCCAGCGGAGCTGGCCGCCCGCCGCGTCCAGGGTGTAGAGGCAGTGGTCGGCGGAGCCGAAGTGGACCCGGCCGTCGGCGACCGCCGGCGGGCCGGTGATCTCGCCGCCGGCCGCGAACCGCCACTTCGGGGTGCCCGTGACGGCGTCGAGGGTGTAGAGGGCGCTGCCGGCGCCCAGGTGGACGTTGCCGCCCGCCACCAGGACCGGGTCGGAGGCCGGGCGCGGCTCGGTGGCGATGCGCCAGCGGTCCTTGCCGGTGGCGGCGTCCAGGGCGTAGACGGTGCCCAGGTAGTCGGCGAGGTAGACGCCTCCGCCGGTGACGGCCGCGCCGGGCGCGAACGCCGGGGGCGCGAGGAACACGGCGGGGGCCTCGAAGTGCCAGCGGACCCGGCCGGAGGCCCGGTCCACGGACAGGACGCGGGTCCCGGCGGCGACGTAGACGTTGCCGTCGGGGGCGGGGGTGACGCGGACGGGGACGTTGCCGCAGGACGCGGCGTCCCCGACGGGGTAGGACCAGGCTTCCCGGCCGGAGCGGGCGTCGAGGGCGCGCAGCCGGGCGTCCTGCCAGACGTAGACGGTGCCCTCGTGGAGGACGGGGGCGGCCTCGGGGGTCTCGAAGTCGCTCTGGGCGCCGGTCAGCTCCCACAGCTTCTGCCCGTTGGAGGCTTCCCACCCCTGGACGCCGCCGCCGCGCGTGGCGGTGATGACGGTGCCCCGGTCGGCGCGCAGGGCGTACACCCAGGAGTCGGTGGCCAGCCGCCACCGCTCGGCGCCGTCCTTGGCGTCGAGCGCGTACAGGGAGGGGCCGTCGGAGGCGTGGATGCGGCCGTCGGCGACGGCCATGGACCAGGCGACGTCCCGCGTCTTGAACTGGCGGCGGCCGCTGCCGACGTCCAGGGCGTGCACCTCGAAGGAGGTGACGTAGAGCAGGTCGCCGGCGACGGTCGGGGTGCCCCACACCTCGTTGGACATGCGGAAGCGCCACGGCCGCCAGCGGCCGCTGTCCGGGGACGGCCCGGGCGCCGGGACGCCGGTCGCCGCCGACGACGCGGCGGGGGCGGCGGACACCACGGAGGAGGACGCGCCGGGCGGGCGGACCCAGCCCGTGGCGGCGTTCCCGGCGGCGTGCCCGGCCGGGGCGGACGCCGTCGCGCGCGGGCCGGGCCCGATCGGTACGGGGGAGCCGCCGAGCCGGACGGGGGCGCCGGGCAGCGAGGACACCGGGGCCATCGGCGGCCGGTCGGGGCGCGGCGGGGCGGCCTGCCCGGTGCGCGGGTCGACCCACGGGTCGGCGGCGCCGCGCGGCTGGCGGTGCGTGGAGTAGCCCTGCGGGCCGGACGGCGGCCCGGACGGGGACGGGGAGGGCGCCGGGACCACGGGCACGGCGGGCGTACGGTTGCCCGCGCGCCGGGCCTCGATCATGGCGACGGCCCGCGTCGGGAGCCAGGCGGAGGCCGTGCCGCTCTCGTCGCCGCCCTCGAAGAGGTGCGGGGCGAGCTGCGCCTGGAGGTCGGCGGGGGTGGGGCGCTGGGTGGCGTCCATCTGCATGCAGGAGTCGATGAGCGGCCGCAGCTCGTCGGGCAGACCGTCCAGGTCGGGGCCCTCGCGCAGCAGCATGAACACCGTCTCGACCGGGTTCGCCCCGTGGTACGGGGGGTGTCCGGTCGCGGCGAAGACGAGGGTGGAGCCGAGGGAGAAGACGTCGCTGGCGCCCTTGACGCTGCGCGAGTCCTTCGCCTGTTCGGGCGACATGTAGGCGGGGGTGCCGACGGCGACGTTCGTCATGGTCAGGCGGGTGTTGGAGACGCCGCTCGCGATGCCGAAGTCGATCACGCGCGGGCCGTCCTCGACGACGAGCACGTTGGACGGCTTCAAGTCGCGGTGGACCAGTCCGGCACCGTGGATGGACTGGAGCGCCTCGGCGATTCCGGCGGCGAGCCACCGTACGGCCTGCGCGGGCATGGGCCCGCACTCGTTGACGATCTCCTCCAGGGAGGGCGCGGGCACGTACGCGGTGGCCAGCCAGGGCACGGCGGCCCGCGGATCGGCGTCGACGACGGCCGCGGTGTAGAAGCCGGACACGGCGCGCGCCGCCTCCACCTCACGGGTGAAGCGCACCCGGAAGAGCTGGTCCTCGGCGAGCTCGGTGCGCACCGTCTTGATCGCGACCCTGCGGCCGGACGCCGACCGTGCGAGATAGACCAGCCCCATGCCGCCGGCGCCGAGCCGTCCCAGCACCTCGAAGGGGCCGATCCGTCTCGGGTCGTGCTGCGTCAGCTGCTCCACCACTCGCCTCCACACCTCCCCGTACGGGCCACCGTCCGGACCCGTTTCCACCAGCACACGACCAGCTGCGCGCCGGGACGCACACGTCGCACCGGGCGGCGGTCGGCCGGCCCGTGCGGCGGTGTGCACACCCGATTCTGTCAGGCCCGCGCCTGGTCCGGCCCCGGCTCCCGCCGTGGTTTCACGCGCCGGTCCTCACGCGCGGCTCCGAGAGCAGTCCGAAGACGGCCCCCTGGTTGTCGGCGACGACCGCGATCCGCCCGTACGGCGTGTCGAAGGGGTCGGCGGTGACGCGTCCGCCGAGCCGCTGGGCGGTGGCGACGCTCTGGTCGCAGTCGGGGACGGCGAAGTACGCCAGGAAGTGCGCCGGCATGATCTCCGGGAAGGCGTCGGTGATGAGGCTGCGGCCGAGGACGGCACTCTCGCTGCCGGGGGCGCTGCCGGGCGGGGACCAGACGCGGTACTCGATGCCGCTCTCGGCGTCGTCCTGGTCCTGCGGTACGTAGCCGAAGACCTTGGCGTAGAAGACGTCGACGGCGTCGCGGGCGCGGGTGTAGACCTCCGACCAGCAGTACGTGTACGGCTCCTGCTGGGCGTCGAAGCCGTGGTGGGTGCCGGGCTGCCAGAGGCCGAAGACGGCTCCGCCGGGGTCGGCGGCCATCGCGGCGGTGCCGTAGGGGCCGACGGGCTGCGGGTCCATGACCATCTGGCCGCCGGCGGCGCGGATGCGGGCCGCGCAGGCGTAGGCGTCGGAGGTGTACAGGTACACGCCCCAGACGGTGGGCATGCGGCCGTCGGGCTTGGGGGCGAGGGCGGCGACGTTGCGGCCGCGGCTGTAGGCCTGGGTGTAGTGCCCGTACTCGGCTCCCGCGCTGTCGCCGAAGGTCCACCCGAAGAGCTCACCGTAGAAGCGCTTGCCCGCCTCGACGTCCGGGAGCGAGGCGTCGACCCAGCAGGGCGAGCCTTCCGCGAATGCGGCCATGAGCCGGGTCCTTCCGTCCGTCGGACCTTTCAGGCGGGTTTGCGCCTTTTGGCCATGATCTGCCCGAAACTTGTCCACAGCCTGTTGATAAGACTATTCGGGGGATACGCCACGATACGGGTGGGCCTGCCGGGGGCGGGCGGGAGGGGTGCGGGCTCGGTGCGGGCGGGTCGAGGGCGCGGTGCGGACTCGGTGCGGGCGGGGTGCGGCAGGGCCCGGCCCCGGGCCCCGGCCGCACGGCCGGAATGCGTCGCAAAGGCCACCGCGCGGACACTTCCGCCCAGGTCGACGGGGTCCCGGTAGCCGGGTAACCCCATTTGCAGGCGGCCGAATAGCGCGCCGATCCCCCCTCGGTAAGCTGACGGCATGACAGGACAAGTACGCACCGTCGACGGGCGTGTCGCCGGCCGGCGCGGCCAGGCGACGCGGCAGAAGCTGCTCGACTGCCTCAGCGAGATGCTCAGCTCCTCGCCGTACCGCGACGTCAAGGTGATCGACGTCGCCCGCAAGGCCGGCACCTCCCCCGCGACCTTCTACCAGTACTTCCCGGACGTCGAAGGCGCCGTCCTGGAGATCGCCGAGCAAATGGCCACCGAGGGTGCCCAGTTGACGGCGCTGGTCGAGGGCCGAAACTGGGTCGGCAAGGCCGGCTGGGCCGCCGCCGAGGAACTCGTGGAAGGATTCCTGGAGTTCTGGCGGCGCAACGACGCGATCCTGCGGGTCGTCGACCTCGGCGCGGCCGAGGGCGACAAGCGGTTCTACAAGATCCGCATGAAGATCCTGAACTCCGTCACCAACTCCCTCACGGAGTCGATGAAGGAGCTCCAGGCCAAGGGCAAGGTCGACAAGGACCTCAGCCCGGCGGCGATGGCGGGATCCCTGGTCGCGATGCTGGCCGCGGTCGCCTCGCACCAGAAGGGCTTCCAGACCTGGGGCGTCAAGCAGGCCGAGCTCAAGCCGAACCTGGCGCTGCTCGTGCACCTGGGCATCACCGGGAAGAAGCCGACCAAGTGACGGCGGACCCTCCCGAGTGAGGGTCCGCCGGCCTTGCCCGTCCTACGCCAACACCCCTGCCTGTAGCTGTGATCAGTACCTGCGATCAGTACGTGTGACCAGCACCTGTGATCAGCGCCTGTGATCAGCGTCGCCGCTCCAGGCGGAACAGCCTGATCTCGCGCTCGATGCGCGCCTGGTACGTCGCGTACGGCGGCCAGAACCTCAGCACCGCCTGCCATGCCTGGGCGCGCTCGGCCCCCTCCAGCAGCCGGGCCCGTACGGGGATGTCCCGCCCCTGCCAGTTCACGTCCGCCTCCGGATGCTTCAACAGGTTCCCGGTCCATGCCGGGTGGCCGGGGCGGCCGAAGTTGGAGCCGATCAGCAGCCAGCTCGCGCCACCTTCCTCGGGCATGCACGCGAGCGGGGTGGTGCGCGGCTCACCCGTCTTGGCGCCCCGCGCCGTGAGGATCACGCCCGGCAGCATCCGGGCGCTGAGCAGCACCTTGCCGCGGGTCAGCTTGTGCACCGCCTTGTCCATCGCCGGGATGACGTGCGGTGCGATCCTCGCGAACAGCATGGTCGAGGAGACCTTCTGCATCAGTTTGACGCCGGTGGTCACGGGAGACATCAGACGGCCACCCTCTCTGGTGTCGGCGGCGGTGTCGGCGGCCCGGCGAACAGGCCGGCGCTGTGCGCGGCGTGCGCGCGGATCCGGTGGACCGGGCCGAAGAGCAGTTCGTCGGCGGCGGCCCGTTTGAAGTACAGGTGTGCGTCGTGCTCCCAGGTGAAGCCGATGCCGCCGTGCAGCTGTATCGCCTCGCCCGAGGTGATCCGCAGGGCCTCCAGGGCCTGGGCGAGGGCGAGTGCGCCCTGGTCCGGGTCCCAGGCGGCGTAGTAGGCGGCGGAACGCGCCGCCTGGACGTGGACGTAGAGGTCGGCGAGGCGGTGCTTGACCGCCTGGAAGGAGCCGACGGCCCGGCCGAACTGCTCGCGCCCGCGCACGTACTCCACGGTGCGGGCGAGCGCCTGCCCGGCCGCGCCGACCGCCTCGGCGGCGAGCAGGGTGGCGGCGGTGCGTCCGGTGCCGGCGAGGGCGGCGAGCACGCGGGCGGCCTGGGCTTCGCGCCGGCCGTCGGTGCCGCTGCCGGTGCCGATGCCGCTGTCGATGCCGTTGCCGCCGTCCCCGCTTCCCAGCAGTTCCGCGGGGACGTCGCGCAGCTGCACGCGGCCCTGGGGGCGGGTCTCGTCGAGGGTGTTCTGCCGGTCCCGTACGAGGCCGGGCGCGTCCGCCCGTACGAGGAACAGCAGCGCCCGGCTGCGGGCGAAGCCGCCGGTGTGCGCGGCGACCAGGAGCAGGCCGGCGCTGTGGCCGTCCAGCACCTGCGGCACCTCCCCGTACAGCCGCCAGCCCCCGTCCTCGCCGGTCCGGGCCTGGACCCCGCCCGCGCGGCCCCCGCCGGCCCAGTCGCCGGGGGCGTTGTCCCCGGTCAGCGCGAGGGCGGTGGCGAGGGCCGGGCCGGGTACGGCGAGCGCGGCCGTCAGCTCCCCGGAGGCGAGCGCGGGCAGCAGGGCGGAGCGCTGCGCGGCGGTGCCGAGGGCCGTGACGAGCGGGGTGGCGAGCCCGGCGGTGGCCAGCAGCGGGGAGGGCAGCAGCACCCGGCCGGTCTCCTCGCAGGCCAGGGCCAGGTCGGCGGGGGCGCAGCCGACGCCGCCGTACTCCTCGGCGACGGCGAGGCCCGGCAGGCCGAGCTGCCGGGAGAGCTGCTGCCACAGCTCGGGGTCGTGTCCGGCGGCGGTCCGGACGGCGGCTTTGACCTCGTCCGGGCCGCAGCGTTTGCCCAGGATCTCGCGCAGGGTGCGGCGTATCTCGTCCTGCTCCGCGGTGAAGGCGGCGTCCATCGTCGGGCTCCTCCCGGGGGCACCTCCCAGCGGTGGCCGGGGGCGCATCTGACGGGCCGTCATGTTAGGGCTGCGGGGGCGAGAAACACAGGGGGCGGAGGTGTCCGACTGCGGAGCGGGGTCTAGCATCTGACAGACCGTCAGCTGTACCGTCCTGCCCATGCCTGGAACCGAATCCGGACCCGCCCCCGCCGCCCCGCTGCGCCGCCGCCGCGTCGCGGTGGTCGGCGTCGCCCTCTCCGACTGCGGCCGGGTCGACGGCCCGACCCCCTACGCCCTGCACGCGCAGGCCGCCCGGCGGGCACTGGCCGACTCCGGCCTGGACCGGTCCGTCATCGACGGCTTCGCCTCGGCCGGCCTCGGCACCCTCGCCCCGGTGGAGGTCGCCGAGTACCTGGGGCTGCGCCCCACCTGGGTCGACTCCACCTCCGTCGGCGGCTCGACCTGGGAGGTCATGGCCGCCCACGCGGCGGAAGCCATCGCCGCCGGACACGCCAACGCCGTCCTGCTGGTCTACGGCTCCACCGCCCGCGCCGACATCAAGGCCCGCCGCCGCACCTCGAACCTCTCCTTCGGCGCCCGCGGACCGCTCCAGTTCGAGGTCCCGTACGGCCACACGCTGATCTCCAAGTACGCGATGGCCGCGCGCCGCCACATGCACGAGTACGGGACGACCCTGGAGCAGCTCGCCTCGGTCGCCGTCCAGGCCCGCGCCAACGCGGCCACCAACCCGGACGCGATGTTCCGCACCCCGCTCACGGTGGACGAGGTGCTCACCTCCGAGATGATCGCGGACCCCTTCACGAAGCTGCACTGCTGCATCCGCTCGGACGGCGGCTGCGCGGTGCTGCTGGCCGCGGAGGACTACGTACCGGACACCGCGAAGACCCCGGTGTGGGTCCTGGGCGCGGGCAGCGCCGTCTCCCACACCACGATGTCGGAATGGGAGGACTTCACCGTCTCCCCGGCGGCCGTCTCCGGCCGCCTCGCCTTCGAACGGGCCGGCCTGACCCCGGCCGACGTCGACCTCGCGGAGATCTACGACGCCTTCACGTACATGACCCTGGTGACCCTGGAGGACCTCGGCTTCTGCGCGAAGGGCGAAGGCGGAGCCTTCGTCGAGAAGGGCCGCCTGCTCCGCGAGGGCGACCTCCCGGTCAACACCGACGGCGGCGGCCTCTCCGCCTGCCACCCGGGCATGCGCGGCCTGTTCCTCCTCGTGGAAGCCGTCCGCCAACTCCGCGGCGAAGCGGGCCCGGGCCAGGTGACCCGCCGCGACGGCCACCTCCCGGAGGTAGCCCTGGCCTCGGGCACGGGCGGGTGGTTCTGCTCGTCGGGGACGGTGATCCTGGGGCGGGGGTGATTGGGGGGGTGGGGCGGGTCTCTCAGGGGTGCGGCGGGCTGCCTTCGGCTGCCATCCCAGGCATCCGGCCAGCTCAGAGCCCCGTTCCGGGACCAAGGTGCGGCTCTACCCGCACGAAATGACGACGAGAACGCCATCCGGCCCCTCCAGCCCCCTCCAGACGCGTCAGATCGCTACGCGCTCCTCTTTTCTCAGCGACTGCGGCCCGTCCGGGGCTGGTCATAAGCCGCCAACGATCGCTACACAGCCGATGTCATATGGCGGCGAGCAGGCCGGCCGGACGATTCGAACGGGCTGTCGACGAAACGGGACGAAATCGGGACGGTCCCGTCGACGGACTGGCTTGCTCCGCACGGGACCCCCGGGGGAAGGTTTCTTCCGACCCAAGATCAACTTTTGGTGCCCGCAAGCACCGCAACTCAGGGGGAAGACTGTGCAGATCCGTAGGAAGCTCGCCACCGCCGCAGTGACGCTCGCCGTGGCCGGTACCGGCCTCGTCGCCGGGACCGGGTCGGCGTGGGCCGCGGACAACGGCCAGCAGATCCAGATCGACGACGCCTCCCGCAGGGCCCAGTCCGTCTACATCAAGGGGTCCAACCAGAACGGCACCACGGTAGGCAAGTGCTTCAACATCACCCCGGACTCGTCTACGAAGCTGTGGGGCTGGTGGTGGAAGAACACCGTCGAGGTCACCGCTTACAGCTACAACAACTGTGGCGGCGGCCGCATCTCCACCCGCACCGCCTGGATCAACACCACTCAGAGCTGGGGTGACTTCCAGGTCGTCAGCGTCCGCTGACCGACCCACAGCGCACACCGCCCCGGCCGCGACGCGGCCGGGGCGTTCCCGTACCCCAGAACGACCCCAGACGGCCGCCAGCCGCTGAGAAATGAGGAGCGCGTAGCGATCTGACGCGTCTCCCCGCTCCCGATGGCCTTCTCGTCGTCATTTCGTGCAGGTAGGGCTCTGCCTTGGTACGGGAAGGGGCTCTGAGCTGCCCGGATGGGTGGATGGCGGCCGGAGGCAGGTCATCTCTTCGCTGACGGGGCCGCTCCTCATCTCTTCTGCCCCGTCCCGTTTCTTTGGGGGTTTCCCGGCAGTCTTCTGTTTTTCCGGGGCGGGACGGTCTGTCAAGGGTGGCCGAAGGCCATCGCGAAGCGACGCGACGAAGGAGCGCCCTTGACAGGCCGGCCCGACACGGAAGGACGATGAGACTGACGGGAAACCCCCAACCCCTCCCTGAGACCGCCCCGCCGGGACGCTGCCTACCACCCCAGCTCGTCCACCGGCCGCCCGTCCCGGGCTATGCGGAGGGTGTGCGGGGTGTGGTCGAGGTCGATGAGGGTGATGTGGGTGGCGTCGGGCCAGGTGGCCTCCAGGACGCCCTTCGGGTACGCCGCTCCCGGGGCCGGGGCCGCGTACTGGGCCACCGGCCAGCGGCGGGTGGCCGGGAAGGGGCCCGCGTCGACGTAGATGCGCCAGACCGGGTCGGTGAGTGCCGAGGTCTGTTCCACCACCAGGCGGCGGTGCGAGCCGTCCGGGGCGGGGACGTCGAACTCGCGGTCCGGGAACGGGTCGGAGACCAACTCGTAGGCGGGGACGGCGAGTACGCCCAGGACGGCCACCCCCGCCAGGGCCAGCCCGGCGGCCTTGCGGATGTCGGGGTGGCGGGCGTGGAGGAGGGCCGCGCCGACGAGGCAGAGGACGGCCAGGGCCGCGAGGAGCACGGGGTGGTTCAGTTCGGCCAGCAGGGCCGGGCCGCCGGGCCGGTCGTAGAGGGGGGCTGCGACCGCTACGCCCACCGATATGGCGGCGAGGGCGAGCAGCCCGCGCCCCCCAACCCTGTGCATGTCCATGGGCCCGCACCCTAGCCTGGGGGCATGACCAGCGACTTCCACAGCACCCTGCACTCCCTGCGGGTGTGGGACACCCCGCTCCCCGGCTTCGACACCGGGGCGGCGCCGGACGAGCCGCTGCCCCTGTTCCGCGAGTGGTTCGTCGAGGCGGCGCGGGCGGGGCAGGCCGAGCCGCACACGATGAGCCTGGCCACGGTGGACGCGGCGGGGCGGCCCGACGTACGCGTGCTGATGCTGCACGACGCGGACGCGCGCGGCTGGCACTTCGCCTCGCACGCCACCAGCGCCAAGGGCCGCCAGCTGGCCGGGTGTCCGGACGCGGCGCTCGTCTTCTACTGGCCGGCGCGGGGCCGGCAGGTCCGGGTACGGGGGCGGGTGGGGGCGTGTGGGCCCGAGGAGAGCCGGGCGGACCTCGCGGTGCGTTCGCGCGGGGCCCTCGCGGCCGCGCTGACCGGGCGGCAGAGCGAGGTGCTGGAGTCGGCCGGGGAGCTGGCGCGGGCTTCGGCGGCGGCGTGGGAGCGGGCGGGGGCCGAGCCGGACGCGCCGGCGCCGACCTGGACCCGGTACGTCCTGGACCCCGTCGAGGTGGAGTTCTTCCAGGGCGACGCCGCCCGCCGCCACGTCCGGCTCCGCTACCGGCGGGCCGAGCGCGGCGACGGCGGCGACGGGTGGGTGCGCGAGCTGCTCTGGCCGTAGGGCGGGGGTGACGGAACCCCCGCCCGCGCCGGTGCTGCTTCTCGTGCCCGTGCCGCACGTCCCGGCACGGCCCCCGCACGCCGCCCGGTCAATTTCGGTCGCCGCCGGGCCGGGCCGGGAACTAGGCTCGACGCCCATGAGCATCCTGCGGTCGATCCACGGCATACCGGTCCTGATGTGCGCCCCCGAAGGCCCGGCCATCGGCGCCGAACGCGACGCCCTGGACCTCATCGGCGACGCCGGCTACCAGGGCGCCCGCTGGGCCGTCGTCCCCGCCGGGCGGTTCGACGACGCGTTCTTCGAGCTGCGTACGCGGGTCGCCGGCGACATCATCCAGAAGTTCGCCCAGTACCGCGTCGGCCTCGTCGTCCTCGGCGACATCTCCCGCCACACGGACGCGAGTTCGGCGCTGCGCGACTTCGTCCGCGAGTGCAACCGCGGCACCCAGACCTGGTTCCTGGCCGACGCCGATGAGCTCGACGAGCGCCTGAAGGGCTAGGCCGCCCCTCAGGCCGGTCGGAAGACCGCCACCGAGACCCCCTCCGCCGCCTCGCGGAAGGTGACCTGGAGGAGCATGCCGATGCGCAGGGCGCCGTCCGGGCAGTCGACGACCTCCGCCATCATCCGGGGGCCCTCCGCGAGGTCGACGACGGCGGCCGTGTACGGGACGCGGGTGCCGAAGGGCGGGAGGTCGTTGCGGTGGATCACGGACCAGGTGTAGAGGGTGGCGCGGCCACCGGCCTCCTCCCAGGTCACCCGGTCCTCCCCCGCCCAGCAGTGCGGGCAGAACTCGCGGGGGTAGTGGTGGGCGCGGCCGCAGTCGGCGCAGCGGCGCAGCAGGAGGCGGCCTTCGGCGGCGGCGTCCCAGTAGGGGCGGGTGAACTCGTCCGCCTCCGGGAGGTCGTAGCGCGGGGTGTTCGCGGGGGCGTTCGCGGTCACAGGAAGAGTCCGATCGAGGCGTCGAGGGACCAGGCCTGCCAGCCCATGGCGAAGAGCGCGACGAGCGAGATGAGCGCCATCATCGCGTTCTGGCCCTGTTCGGCCCAGTCGTGGATCATCAGCACGAGGTAGAGCAGGTTCAGCAGCAGTCCGCCGATCAGGGCGACCGGGGTGAGGAAGCCGAGCACCAGGCCGAGCCCGAGGGCGAGTTCGGCGTAGACGACGATGTACGCCATGAGTTTCGGGCGGGGCCGGACGACCTTCTCGAAGCCGCCCTTGACGAAGCCCCAGCGGTGTTTGCCGGCGACGTCGGCGGCCCAGGCTATGCCGGTGCCGCGTTCGAACCAGCCCTTCTTGTCCTTGTGCCGCCAGCTCTCCAGCCACCACAGGCCGAGGCCTATCCGCAGTACGGCGAGCCATTCGGCTCCGCTGAGCCAGACGGTCTGCATCGGCAGTCCTCCACCCTCCACCACCACCACCACCTGATCTGACGGTACGTCAGTTCAGCGGATGGCGGCCCATCCCGCAAGCCCCCTACGACGTCCGGCCGCCCCGGAACAGCGCGCCGTACCCCGTCACCGCGCCGACGGGATGCCCCGCCGCCGCCAGGGCCGCCCACAGCAGCACCTGGTTCGCGGTGAGCACCGGCCGCCCGAGGGTGGCTTCGAGGGCCTCGATCACCCCGACCGCGCGGAAGCCGTTGCCGCCGATCACGACCGCCTCGGCCGCGTCGGGGACCTCGCGCGCCACCCAGTCGTGCAGGGCCTGCGGCCGGACCAGCCGCTGCCCGCCGGGCAGCCCGCACGGGGCGGCGTACGCGACCTCGAACCCGGCCTCCTCGTAGTAGCCGCGCCCCAGCTCGTTCAGGGTGGCGTCGAACCACGGCGGATCGACGAGGGCGATCCGCCCGACCCCCAGCACCCGCAGCGCCTCGACGGCGGCCGCGCACGTCGCGACCACCGGCAGCCCGTGGGCCCGCTCCCGCAGCCGGTCCAGCATGTACGCCTCCCCGCGCGCCCCGATCACGTACGCGGAGCTGGTGAAGGCGTAGGCGATGGCCGCCACCGGGGCGGCGGCCAGCAGCACGGCCGCCTCGTCCACGTGCGGGGGCTCCGCGAAGGCCCGGACGGGCGCGAGCGGGATGGTGGCGTCCATCTCACCGCCGTCGCGCATGGCACCGAACGGCACCCGGGCGGCGTGCAGGCCCACCTCCGGCGGGGCCATGGCACGCAGCTCCGACTCGGGGCCCACGTCGGCGTGGGGGGTGAGGACACCGAGGCGGACGCGTACGTCCCATCCGTCGGGCTGCCACATCGCACCGCTCCTCTCCGCTGGGCCGGACCCCCACTGTGCAGCGCACCGCCCCCGGCACGGCGCTGCAACGCCGGACCGCCCGCCCGGACCGCCCGCCCGGGCGGCCCGTACGGCACAGCGCACACGGCCTCAGCCCCTGCGCCCGTCGCGCAGCCGCTTCCAGGCGGCCGCGCCGAGCGTGACGCCCCACACCACGAACAGGGCGTACCAGAAGAGCCCCCAGGCGGCCTGCGGGTGCGCGTCCTGCGCGGCGAAGGCCGGGGCGGAGACGACCCGTTCGGCGGCGAGCAGGTACTGGAGCGCGAAGTACGTGAACCCCCAGAGCGTCATCCCGGCCGAGGCGGCCAGCACCGGGACGGCGAGCAGCCGGCGCGGGAGCCGGCGGCCCCACGGCCGGACCAGGGCCAGCGCGACGACCGCGCCGAGCACGGCGACGCCGCCCATCCCCCAGTAGCCGACGGCGGCCTCCCAGGTGCCGTGCGGGGCCCCGGCGAAGTCGCCGGGGAAGGTGGCCCCGATCCCGGCGCCCCACCAGAAGTGCGGCGCCGCGTACGCGAGGGCCGCCGCCGCGGCCGCGTAGCCCGTCCATCCGTGCCGTACCGCCGTCGCGCCCATGACGTCCCCCGATGTCCCGATGTCCCGTCGGCGGGGGCCCGTCGCCGCCCGCCCGGAACCAGTCTGGCCGGGCACGCCCCCGCCGCGGATCGCCCGCCCGCCCGATCCGCCTCCCCCGCGGGAGGGAGGCGGGGCAGGGCCCGGAGGCGTACGCGACGGCCGCCGTGATCGATCCGCAATCGATTCCCTCCTCGTCCGAGACCCATCAACGCTGTGTGTCGATACGCTCACTCCTCATGCCCGAGCCCGACATGACCGCCACCCAGCCCCGTCCCGTGTACGTGATCGGCGGTGGTCCCGGGGGCCTCGCCGTCGCCGCGGCGCTGCGTTCCCGCGGGGTGCGCGCCGTGGTCGTGGAGAAGGCCGGCTCCGTCGGCACCTCCTGGCGCGGCCACTACGCGCGACTGCGCCTGCACACCACCCGGCGGCTGTCCGCCCTGCCCGGCCTCGCGATACCGCGCCGCTTCGGGCGCTGGGTGGGACGGGCCGACGTGGTGCGGTACCTGGAGAAGTACGCCGAGTTCCACGAGCTGGAGCTGGTCACGGGCGTCGAGGTGACCCGTATCGAGCGCGCCGCCGACGGCGAGGGCTGGACCCTGCACGCCTCGGGCGGCCGGCAGCTCGCGGCGGGGGCCGTGGTCGTGGCGACGGGCTTCAACCACACCCCCGCGCTCCCCGACTGGCCGGGCCGGGACACGTACACCGGTCCGCTGCTGCACGCGTCCGCGTACCGCGATCCGGGGCCGTACGCCGGCCAGGACGTGCTGGTCGTCGGCGTCGGCAACACCGGCGCCGAGATAGCCGTGGACCTCGCCGACGGCGGGGCCGCCCGGGTGCGCCTCGCGGTGCGCACCGTCCCGCACATCGTGCGCCGCTCGACGGCCGGCTGGCCGGCGCAGCGCACGGGGATCCTCGTACGGCACCTGCCGGTGCGGCTCGTGGACCGGCTCGGGGCGCTCACCGCGAAGGCTTCCGTCCCGGACCTGTCGGCGTACGGGCTGCCGCGGCCCGACACCGGCCTGTACAGCAGGGTGAAGCAGGGGGCGATCCCGGTGCAGGACGTCGGCCTGATCGACGCGGTGCGCTCCGGCCGGGTCGAGCCGGTCGCCGCCGTCGCCTCCTTCGACGGCGCCGAGGTGGTCCTCGCGGACGGTACGAGGATCAGCCCGGACGCCGTCGTCGCCGCGACGGGCTACCGGCGCGGCCTGGAGGCCCTGGTGGGGCACCTCGGCGTCCTGGACGAGCGCGGCCGCCCCCTCGCCCACGGCCCCCGCACCCATCCCGGGGCGCCGGGCCTGTACTTCACCGGGTACACGAACCCGATCAGCGGCATGTTCCGCGAACTGGCCCTGGACGCGGACCGCATCGCCAAGGCCCTGTCCCGCAAGCCCCGCCGCCGCCCCTGACCCACCGGGGCCGAAACGGGTCTGGCCCCTTCCCACCCACGTCTGCCACCGTTCCACACACCACCTCCACGACCTTTCCCGCGCAACCCCATTCCTGACGGCGTGTCAGTTGAGTAATCTGACACCACGTCAGCTAAAGCTGATTCCATCGGGGTTCATCGAGCAGGAGCGGGCGAAGCGATGCTTGGATCAACTCACGGCACCCTGACCACCGACCTCCGCGCGCGAGTCGAGGCCTGCGGGGAGAGCCCCAGGACGGCCGTCCACTCCACGGCGGCGCCGTCCGCCGAGGACCCGTCCGCCCTGGACGTCAGCGGACGGCCCCTGCACTCCGATGTGCCCGACCTGGACCGGTTCTTCCGGCCCGAGTCCGTGGCCGTCGTCGGCGCATCCGACACCGAGGGCCGGCCCAACACGGGCATCACCCGGCAGCTCATCGCCTGGGCCGAGCGCGTCGGCGCCCGCATCCACCCGGTCCATCCCACCCGCGCCACCGTCTTCGGCCTGCCCTGCCACGCCTCCGTGGCCGACCTGCCCGAAGAGGTGGACCTCGCCGTCCTCCTGGTCTCGGACCCCCTCCCCGTCATCGAGGAACTCGCCGACACCAAAGTGAAGTTCGCCGTCGCCTTCGCCTCCGGCTTCGCCGAGACGGGCGACGCCGGCGCCGCCGCCCAGACCCGCCTCGCCGCCGCCGTGCAGCGCTCCGGCCTGCGCCTCCTCGGCCCCAACACCAACCTCAACGCCTTCGAGGAATTCCGCGACGACCTCGACGGGCCGGCCATCGCCCTCATCACCCAGTCCGGCCACCAGGGCCGCCCGGTGTACACCCTCCAGGAGCTCGGCATCCGCCTCTCCCACTGGGCGCCCACCGGCAACGAGGCCGACCTCGAGACCTCCGACTTCATCTCCTACTTCGCCGAACAGCCCGAGGTCGGAGCCATCGCCTGCTACGTCGAGGGCCTCAAGGACGGCCGCGCCTTCCTCCTCGCCGCCGACCGGGCCGCCCGCAACGGCGTCCCCGTCGTCGCCGTCAAGGTCGGCCGCACCGAGACCGGCGCCCGCATGGCCGCCTCCCACACCGGCAAGCTCACCGGCGCCGACACCGTCGTGGACGCCGCCATGCGCCAGTTCGGGGTGATCCGCGTCGACGGCCTCGACGAACTCCAGGACACCGCCGCCCTCCTCGCCCGGGCCCGCCCCCCGAAGGCCGACGGGGTCGTCGTCTACTCCATCTCCGGCGGCACCGGCGCCCACTTCTCCGACCTCGCCACCGAGGCGGGCCTCTCCCTCCCCACCCTCTCCGAGGCCAAACAGGCCGAACTCCACCAGTGGATCCCGCCCTACCTCAACGTCGCCAACCCGGTCGACAACGGCGGCCACCCGGTGGGCGACTGGCGCGGCCGCAAAATCATCGACGCCCTCCTCGCCGACCCCACCGTCGGCGTCCTCATCTGCCCGATCACGGGCCCCTTCCCCCCGATGAGCGACAAACTGGCCAAAGACCTCACAGAAGCGGCCGAATCCACAGACAAACTCATCTGCGTCATCTGGGGCTCCCCCGTAGGCACCGAAGAGGCCTACCGCACCACCCTCCTCGGCTCCTCCCGCGTGGCCACCTTCCGCACCTTCGGCAACTGCATCACCGCCGTCCGCGCCTACCTCGGCCACCACCGCTTCACCGCCGCCTACCGCTCCCCCTTCGACGAAGCCCCCCGCACCCCCTCCCCCTCGTACCGCAAGGCCCAGGCCCTGATGCGCCCCGGCCAGCAACTCAGCGAGCACGCCGCCAAGCAGCTCCTGCGCGCCTACGGCATCCGGGTCCCCCGCGAACAGCTGGTCACCAGCGCGGCGGCGGCCGTCCGCGCGGCCGGCCTCGTCGGCTACCCGGTCGTCATGAAGGCCTCCGGCCCCCAGCTGGCCCACAAGACAGAACTCGGCCTGGTCAAGGTCGGCCTCACCTCCGCCAGCCAGATCCGCGACGCCTACCGGGAACTCACCGACATAGCCCGCTACGAGAACATCCCCCTCGACGGGATCCTGGTCTGCCAGATGGTCGAGCGGGGCGTCGAAATGGTCGTCGGCGTCACCCGCGACGACCTCTTCGGCCCGACCGTCACCGTGGGCCTGGGCGGGGTCCTCGTCGAGGTCCTCCACGACGCGGCGGTCCGCGTGCCGCCCTTCGGGGAGGACCAGGCCCGGCACATGCTCACGGAACTCCGGGGGCACGCGCTCCTCGAAGGGGTCCGGGGGGCGCCGCCGGCGGACGTCGACGCGCTCGTCGAGGTGGTCCTACGGGTCCAGCGGATGGCGCTCGAACTGGGGGACGTCCTCTCCGAGCTGGACATCAACCCCCTGATGGTCCTCCCCCGAGGCCAGGGGGCGGTAGCCCTGGACGCGCTGGCCGTCTGCCGCTGACCACCCCGCACGGTCCTCTCCCCGCCCCACCGTTCCCGCCTCAGAGCCGGCGCGGCTCAAACCCCTGGGGCTCCGCCCCAGACCCCGCGCCTCAAACGCCGGCGAGGCTGGATCGCGTAGCCGTTCGCGTGCGGGTCCGCTCCCGGGGGCCAGCCCCCGGACCCCCGCTCCTCAAACGCCGGAGGGGCTGGATTTGGCGGGGCTGGATTTGCTGGCGTTGCCGGGGAATGGGCCCACGCGGGATCAAGGGACCTGGCCCGGATCAGAGACGTGAGACGTGAGGGGTCGGGGACGGGGTGGGGTGTCGTCCGGGATGTAAAACGTGATTTGTTGGCGCGCGGTGCCGCCACACCAACGGAGCTTCGGATCGGGCGCCATAAATCATGCCTATCCCGGACGGCACCCCACCCCGTCCCCGACCCCGCCCCCACCCGCAGCCCCGCCCGGGCACCGGCCACCCCCGAACCCGCCCGGCCAACGCCCACCCCCGAACAGGAGACCCCGTGCCCCACGCCCCCGACGACGAGATCCGGCACCGCCAAGAAGGCAACGTCTCGTGGATCACCCTCAACCGCCCCGACGCCATGAACGCCCTCACCTGGGACCAGCGCGAGCGCGTCATCGCCCTGCTCGCCGACGCCTCCGCCGACCCCGACGTACGCGCCGTCGTCATCACCGCCACCGGCAAGGGCTTCTGCGCCGGCGCCGACCTCCGCGGCTCCCCCGCCCAGCCCGCCGCAGGCGACCGCGTCGCGGGCGACGTCGCCCGGATGATCCGCCAAGGCGCCCAGCGCCTGATCACCGCAGTCCTGGACTGCGAGAAACCCGTCATCGCCGCAGTCAACGGCACCGCCGCCGGCATAGGCGCCCACCTCGCCCTCGCCTGCGACCTCGTCATCGCCGCCGAACCGGCCCGTTTCATCGAGGTGTTCGTCCGCCGCGGCCTCGTCCCCGACGGCGGCGGCGCCTACCTCCTGCCCCGCCTCCTCGGCCCCCAGAAGGCCAAGGAGCTGATGTTCTTCGGCGACGCCGTCCCCGCCACCGAGGCGGCCCGTCTCGGCCTCGTCAACACGGTGGTCCCGGCCGAGGAACTGGAGGCGACGGCCCGCACCTGGGCCGAGCGCCTCGCGCAAGGCCCCACCCGCGCGCTCGCGCTCACGAAGCAGCTGGTCAACGCCTCCCTGGACAGCGACCGCGCCACCGCACTGGCCGCCGAGGCCACCGCCCAGGAGCTCAACATGACCACCGCCGACGCGAACGAAGGCGTGGCCAGCTTCGTAGAACGCCGCACACCGAAGTACACGGGCCGGTAAAAAACTACATCCGCGGATCCGGCTTCAGCAGCGCGAACACCGCCCCCGCCGGGTCGGACGCCCACGCGATCCGCCCGACCTCCGGCACGTCCGCCGCCGGCATCAGCACCTCGCCGCCGTTCCCCTCGATCGCCGTGACGGTGGCATCCGTGTCCGCCACCGCGAAGTACGGCACCCACCGCGGCACCATCGCCGACGCCCCGCCCGCGCCCTCGCCCTGTTCGGCGACCCCGCCGAAGGACCCGTCCTCCTGGTCCCCGTCGGCGATGCTCAGCACCCGGTACGTCATCCCGGGCGCCTGCATCTCGGCGTACCGCCACCCGAAGACCCCCCCATAAAAACGCACGGCCGCGACCGGATCCGGCACGTGCAGCTCCGCCCACACAAAGCTGTTCGGCGCGGAGGTCAGCTCCAGCCCGGCGGTCTTCCCCGGCTGCCAGCAGGCGAACTCGGCGCCCTGCGGGTCGGTGAACTGCGCCAGCCAGCCCTCCCCCATCACGTCCATGGGTTCCATCCGCACCCGCCCGCCCCCGCTGCGCACGCTCTCGGCGGTGGCCCGGACGTCCGGGCTGTTGAAGTGGATCATCCAGGCGGACTTCGCGCCCGCCTCGGTCAGCGGGCCGAGCGCGGCGACGGTCTTGCCCGCCACCTGGAAGAAGCCGTACCCGCCCGCCTCGGGCCCGGCGGAGGCGAACTGCCAGCCGAAGACGGAGGAGTAGAACGCGACGGCCGCGTCGGTGTCGGGGCTGCCGAGGTCGAGCCAGTTGGGGGATCCGGTACGGAAGTCGGTGCCGAGCATGGGCTCCTCCAGAGGGGTGCGCTACGGGGTGCACCCGCCACCATGCCGACCCCCCGCACCCGGGGCCCCGTACGAGCCCCGGACCCCGCCCCGTTTCACCCGTCCGGCGGATCGGCCCGCCGGCCCCCGCACCGGCCCCCACCCCGCCGCCCACACCACCCCGCGCAACCCCTTCCCATCTGACACTCCGTCAGTTTCAATCATCCATGTGATGGGACACGCAGGGATGGCGGCCACCGTCGTCCGATACCTCCGATCGGCCGGCTCCCCCACCTCCACGAGGCCGGGACCCGGGTCCGAGCACCTCGACACGCTCCCCCGCCCCGACCTGCGGGCCGTCGGTGAGGACGAGCGCGCGCCCGTCAGCCCCGCCGAATTCCGCGCGGTCCTCGGCAATTTCGCCAGCGGGGTCACGATCATCACCGCCCCGCCCGCCGAGGGCGAGGACGGCCCGGCCGGCTTCGCCTGCCAGTCCTTCGCCTCGCTCTCCCTGGACCCGCCCCTGGTCACCTTCATGGTGGCCCGTACGTCGACCACCTGGCCGCGCATCGCCCGCGCCGGAGTGTTCTGCGTCAACATCCTCGGGGCCGAACAGGGCGAACTGTGCCGGGCCTTCGCGGTCAGCGGCGCCGACAAGTTCGCCGGGGTGGGCCACCGGCCCGCGCCCGCGACCGGGTCACCGCAGCTCGACGACGCGCCCGCCTGGATCGACTGCCGGATCCACGCCGTCCACACCGGCGGGGACCACCTGATCGTCGTGGGCCGCGTCGAGGCCATGGGCGCCGCCGGCGAGGGCGACCCGCTCCTCTTCCACAAGGGCCGCTTCGGCCGCTTCACACACTGAAGTTGTCGCCGATGCCGGAGGCACACAGCGCGAAGCCGGCGCCGGTGGCACGGTCGAGCGCGACGACCGGCTCGTCATCGAGGACGGCAAGGGCGTACAGCAGACACTTGAACGGCTCCCCGGACAGCTTCGCGACCCCCACGACGGCCGAAAACCGCCCACGACCGAATACCATCCGCGCACCCTGACCGACCCCACGGACAGCCCCTCCGGGCCCTGCCGGACCGCGCACGCAAGCCCGGCAGGACCCGAACCGGAACCGCCCTAGAAGGTCAGCACCCCCCGGGCCACCCGCCCGTGATGCGCGTCGTCGACGGCCTTCGCGAAGTCCTCCACCGGGTAGACCTCGGTCACCAGCTCGTCCAGCAGCAGCTTCCCCTGCCGGTACAGCTCCGCGTACAGCGCGATGTCGCGCTGCGGGCGCGAGGACCCGTACCGGCAGCCCATGATCGTCTTGTCGAGGTACATGGACGAGACGAGGAATGACGCCTCCTCCGTGAAGCCCGGCACCCCCAGCAGGACCGCCTGCCCGTGCCGGTCGAGCAGGTCGATCGCCTGCCGGATCAGCTTCACGTTGCCGACGCACTCGAAGGCGTGGTCCGCGCCCGTCGGCAGGATCTCGCGGACGGCCGCCGTGGTGTCGGCGACGGCCGAGGCGTCCACGAAGTGGGTGGCGCCGAACTGCCGGGCGACCGCCTCCTTCGCCGGGTTGGCGTCCACGGCCACGATGGTCGTGGCCCCGGCGATCCGCGCGCCCTGGAGGACGTTGAGCCCGATGCCGCCGGTGCCGATGACGACCACCGTCTCGCCCCGGTCGACCTTGGCCCGGTTCAGGACGGCCCCGACCCCCGTGAGCACCCCGCAGCCGATCAGCGCGGCCGAGGTCAGCGGGATGTCCTCGGGGATCTTCACGGCCTGTACGGCCTTGACGAGGGTCCGCTCCGCGAACGCCGAGTTGGAGGCGAACTGGAACAGCGGCTGCCCGCCCCGCGAGAAGGGCCGGCCCGGCATCCCGATGGCCTTGCGGCACATCGTGGGCCGGCCCCGGTCGCAGTCGGCGCAGGCCCCGCAGTTGGCCAGGGTGGACAGTGCCACGTGGTCACCGGGCGCCACGTGCGTCACCCCCGCCCCCACCGCCTCGACCACACCGGCGCCCTCGTGCCCGAGCACGACCGGCGGCGGGAACGGAATCGTCCCGTCGATCACCGACAGGTCGCTGTGGCACAGCCCGGCCGCCCCGATCGCGACCAGCACCTCCCCCGGCCCGGGATCGCGGATCTCCAGATCCCCGACGACCTGGGCCTGCTTGCCGTCGAACACGACGCCTCTCACCTGGGCTCCTTAGGCAGGCCGAGCACCCGCTCGGCGATGATGTTCCGCTGGATCTCGTCCGAGCCGCCGTAGATGGTGTCGGCGCGGGTGAACAGGAAGAGCCGCTGCTCCTCGTCGAGCCCGAGTTCGTACGGGGCCCCCTGCGCCCAGAGCCCCGGCCCGGCGGTGGCGGCCGCGCCCCGGACGGCCACCGCGAGCTCCCCGAGGCGCCGGTGCCAGCCGCCCCACAGCAGCTTGGCCACGCTCGGCGCGCCCGGGTCGCCTTCCGCCCCCTGTGCCCCCTGTGGCCCCCGCGCCCCCAGCGTCCGCAGGGCGTTCCAGCGCATGACGCGCAGTTCGGCCCACTGCCGTACGAGGTGTTCGCGCACGACCGGATCCGGGGCGGGCGAGGCCGCGTAGGCGCGGATGACCCGTTCCAGTTCGGCCGCGAAGCCGATCTGCTGGACGAGCGTGGACACCCCGCGTTCCAGGGCGAGCAGCCCCATGGCGACGGTCCAGCCCTGCCCCTCGCCGCCGACGACCTCGGTGGCGACGGCGCCGTCGAGGAAGACCTCGTTGAACTCGGCGGTGCCGGACATCTGCCGGATGGGCCGGACCTCGATCCGTCCGGGCTGGTCCATGCGGACGAGGAGGAAGGACAGGCCGTGGTGGCGGCGGGAGCCGGCCTCGGTGCGGGCCAGGACGAAGCACCAGTCGGCGTCCTGGGCGAGGGAGGTCCAGATCTTCTGCCCGGTGACCCGGTACAGCCCGTCGGCCGGGTCGCGGACGGCGGCGGTGCGGACGCCGGCCAGGTCGGAGCCGGCGCCGGGCTCGCTGTAGCCCTGGCACCACAGTTCCTCGCCGAGGGCGATCCCGGGCAGGAAGCGGGCCTGCTGCTGCGGGGTGCCGTAGGCGATGAGGGTGGGGGCGAGGAGGTTCTCGCCGATGTGGCCGACGCGGCCGGGTGCGCGCAGCGCCGCGTACTCCTCTGCCCAGACGACCTGGCCGGTGAGGGAGAGCCGCTGCTGCCCGTACGCGCCGGCGGGGAGGTCCCAGCCGGTGCCGATCCAGCCGCCGCGTCCGAGTTCCCGTTCCCAGGCGCGCCGGGCCGCCACCTCCTGGTGCTCGCTGCCCGGGCCGCCGAGTCCGACGGCGCGGGCGTACGGGCCGGTGAGGTGTGCGGTGAGCCAGGAGCGGGCGCGGGCGCGCAGTTCCTCGGCCTCCGCGCCGAATGCGAAATCCACCGGGCCGCCTTCCCTACGCGTTGGGGCGGTCCTTGGCGGCCGCCGCCTTTGCCATGGCTTCGAGCTGCGCGAGCATCGGCATCGGGTCGGTGCCCACCGTCCCGGGCAGGAAGTCGGCGATCTTCTCGGGGGTCCAGGAGCCTTCGGCGTACCCGGCGCGCAGTTCGCGGGGCTGGGCCCAGACGGCGATCTTGGGGCCGGCGATCGTGTAGACCTGCCCGGTGATGTTCTCGGCGCGGGCGCGTTCGCTGAGGAGGTAGGTGACGAGGGCGGCGACGTCCTCGGGCTCCCCGATCTCCTTGAGTTCCATGGGGACGTTCGCGGACATGCGGGTGCGGGCGACGGGGGCGACGGCGTTGGCGGTGACCCCGTACTTGTGGAGGCCGAGGGCGGCGCTGCGGACGAGGGAGATGATCCCGCCCTTGGCGGCGCTGTAGTTGGCCTGGGCGACGGAGCCCTGGTGGTTGCCGCTGGTGAAGCCGATGAGGGTGCCGCTGCCCTGGCGGCGCATGACGGCGGAGGCGGCGCGGAAGAGGGTGAAGGTGCCCTTGAGGTGGGTGGCGACGACGGGGTCCCATTCCTCCTCGGACATGTTGAAGAGCATGCGTTCGCGCAGGATGCCGGCGACGCAGACGACGCCGTCGATGCGCCCGTAGCGGGCGAGCGCGGTGTCGACGACGCGCTGGCCGCCCGCCATGGTGGAGATGTCGTCGGCGACGGCGACGGCCTCGCCTCCGGCGGCGAGGATCTCCTTCACGACGCCGTCGGCGATCTCGCTGGTGGGTTCGTTGCCCTCCATTCCCACGCCGTAGTCGTTGACGACGACCTTGGCGCCCTCGGCGGCCGCGGCGAGTGCCACGGCCCGCCCGATGCCCCGGCCGGCGCCGGTGACGGCGACGGTCTTGCCTGCCAAGAAGTTCCCCACGTCCGGCCCCTTCCCGCGTTTTCTGACGGTCCGTTAGATTCTATGACCAGTCAGATCCCTGAGCACAAGCCCCTGTTGCCATCGATGCCGTCCGGAATCACCCGCATCCGCATCCGCACCCCGAGGAGCTGAACGAAGCCATGACCCTGCCCGCCGAGTTCCACGACATCGCCAAGCGCGTCAACAACTGGGGCCGCTGGGGCACCGAGGACGAGATCGGGACCCTGAACCTGATCACGGACGAGGTGGTCCGCACGGCCGCCGCCGAGATCCGCACCGGGCGCCGGATCCCCCTCGCGCTGCCCCTGAAGGAGGATGGGGTGCAGGCCGGCATGATCCCCGGCCGGATCAACCCGCTGCACACGATGGTGCAGATCAACCAGGAGATCTTCGGCCCCGGGACGGTGGCGTGCAGCGACGACGCCGTGACGATGGGCCTCCAGTCGGCCACCCACTGGGACGCCCTGACGCACGTCTCGCACTCGGGCCGCATCTACAACGGCCGCCCCGCCTCGACGATCACCGCGCACTCCCGCGCCGAGTTCAGCGGCATCGAGAAGGCCGGCCCGATCGTCTCGCGCGGCGTCCTGCTCGACGTGGCCCGCGCGAAGGGCCTGGACCGGCTCCCGGGCGGGCACGCGGTGACCCCGGAGGACCTGGCGGAGGCGGAGGAGTTCGGCCGTGTCACCGTACGGGCGGGCGACATCGCGCTGGTCCGCACCGGCCAGATCCAGGTCTACCTGGCGGGCGACAAGCACGGCTACGGCTTCCCCTCGCCCGGCCTCTCCGTCCGCACCCCGCAGTGGTTCCACGGCCGTGACGTGGCGGCCGTCGCGAACGACACCCTCACCTTCGAAATCTTCCCGCCGGAGATCGAGAACCTGTGGCTGCCGGTGCACGCGCTGGACCTCGTCGAGATGGGCATGCACCAGGGCCAGAACTGGAACCTCGAAGCCCTGTCCACAGCCTGTGCGGAAGTCGCCCGCTACTCCTTCCTGCTCTCCGCGATGCCGGAACCCTTCGTCGGCGGCACCGGCACCCCGGTGGCCCCGGTCGCGATCCTCTGAGCCCTCTCGCAACCCTTTGCCCTGTTTCGCGCCACGACAGCGGACCCCCTCCGCGGCGCGGGCGCGAGACCCGCGAACCCCGAGCCAGGACAAGGAAACCGAGTGCCGGCTACACCTTTGGGCACGCACATACGTACGAGACGGGCGGGGCTCCTGGGGCGGGAGCCCAGTGGTGTTATGCGCCCAAGAGTCCCGAGGCGACCGATTTCACCCTTCATGGGCCGCCAGACCTTCGAAAGGATGGTCCCGCGTCTCCGGGCCGCCCGTCACGAGCGGGTGGCTTCCAGGTCGCCGAAGCAGAGGGGAACAACCATGTCACCGCGCAAGACCCTGGCGATGATGACCGCGACCGCGGCCCTGATCGCGGGTTCCGTCCTGACCGCCCACGCCTCGACCGCAGCCGAATCCCAGCAGTCCACCGCGTCCTCCGCCTCCACCTCGGCTTTCACCGGGCAGGCCATAGGCGCGGGGCTGACCGGCCGGCAGGCCACCCAGCTCCAGCAGCGGGTCGACGACGTCCTCGCGAAGGACCCCCAGGCACGCCAGGTCTCCGCGAACAAACTCACCACCGCCGGCGGCACCCTGGTCCTCGCCGCCCCCGGCCAGACCGACACCCGCGACCTCGCCGCCCCCGGGACGGCCCTGGCCTGCGCGAACGGCCACCTGTGCATCACGGACGGCCGCGGCAACAACTACGACTACTACCGGTGCGGCTACTACGACTTCTACGGCATCGGCGACGGCACCTTCAACAACAACCAGACCTCCGGCACCCGGGCCCGCTTCTACAACGAGAACGGCACCGAACGCTGGTCGAACGTGGCCAAGTCCACCGGCACCGCCTCCTGGACCCCGGTCTTCCACATCCGCCCCTGCTGACCCGCCACCCGGCCGGTGCCCCGACCCCCGCTCCGGGGGTCGGGGCACCGGCTGGACCGGCTACTCCTCGGGCTCCCAGGCGATCAGCTGCTCGAACACCTGCGGGTCGCCCTCGATCTTCAGGTCGCTCAGCGTGAGGCGGCCCCAGACGAAGAGGAGCAGCTGCTCGGCCGTGCCCGTGGCCGAAGCGGAGGCGGGCGCGGCGTCGTCCGTGAGGGGTGCGGGCCAGGCGCCGGTGCCGTCCAGCACGAGGAGCCAGGAGCGGCCTTCGGTGGCGTGGTAGTGGATGGTGGCGGGCTCGTGCGGCCAGGCCGCCGGGGTGGAATTGCAGGTGTCGAGGAACTCGGCCACGCCGTCGATCGCGACGTCCGCCGGCATCGGCTGCACGGCGCCTGCGGCGAGCTGGGCGTCGTAGGTGTGCACCAGCACCTCGTGCACCCGGCGCCGGGCAACGCCCCAGGCGTTCGTCGGCGATACGCCGGCGCCCCACCACGTCCAGCACTCGCGCTCCGGGCCGGCCTCGCGCAGCGCACTCAGCAGCAGCTCGTTCGACTCGGCGTACCAGGCCAGCAGCGCGTCGAGCTCGCGCGGCACCTCCGCGGCATCCTTGGCCGGCGGAGCCTCGGCCGGGCCCGCGGCGACGATTGCGGCCCACCAGCGCTGGCCCGTACCCAGGTGCTGCACCAGATCGGACAACGTCCACTCGGGGCAGGACGGCACCGGCGCCTCAAGGCTGGGCGCGGCGGCAACCGCACTCCGGAACGCGGCCGACCGCTCGTCGATCAGTTGCAGCAGGGCGGAAAACTCAAGACTCTCTGTCACCTCGGTTATCTATCACCCCAGTTCAGCCGAGCACACCCTATTTTCCAGTGGCTGGTCGGCTCCTGCGGACAGGCGAGTCCAGGCATTGTGTTGGCTCCTCTTAACCCGTGGTGCGCGCCGCCGCCGCGCGCCTATCGTCCGTCCGGTGATCGACTGGAACAGCATCGAAGCCGCCGGCCGCACCGTGCCCGCCGACCGCCCCATGAACGAGCTCGTACGGGACCTCTCCCGCGCCCTGGCAGACCCCGACCCCCTCGTCCGGGACGGCGCACCCTACTCCGTCCTCGCCTCCTGGATAGCCGACGGGGTGATCGACGCACCCCGCCGCCTGGAACTCGGCGACGAGATGGCCGCCCGCCTCTCCCACCAGGAGGTCCAGGCCCGCACCTTCGCCCCGCTCGTGCTCGACATGCTCGTCACCCGGGGGGACTTCAGGCCGGGCTGGGCCGACGCGTTCGAGCGCTGGTACCCGGCGGAGGAGGACCTGCGCGGCCACGACGAGAAGCTCGGCTGGCTCCACGCGGTCGCGCACGGCGCGGACCTGCTGGGCACGTTCGGGCTCCGCCCCGAGGTGGACCCGGCGCGGATGCTCCGCCTGGCCGCCGCGCGGCTGACGGCGCCGACCGGGTCCGTATGGGACCAGCTGGAGGACGACCGGCTGGCGAGGGCCGTCGCCCGTGTCCTCACCCGGCCCGGCATCGACGAGCCCAACGCGACGGGGTGGCTGGACCGGATCGCCACCGCCTTCGGGTCCGACCGGATCGCCACCCCGGTCCCCGCCCAGGTCAGCAACTGCCTGCGCACCCTGCGCCTGCTGTACGTCCTCGCGGACCGCGGCGTCCGCCTCGACCCGGCATCACCCCCGACGCCCCTCCACCACCGCGAGGCCCTGAAGTCCCGGCTGGCCGACACCCTGGACCGCATCGTCAAGCGCTGACCCCTCAGCCGAGCGTACGGCTCCAGATCTCGGCCCCCGCCCAGACCGGGTACCAGAACGCCCACTTCGGTGCGACCAGGGCGGCGAGGAACCACAAGAAGGGCAGGGCCGCGACGAGCAGGCAGCACCACCCCCCGCCCTTGCCGGAGGCGGACGGCTGCGGTGTCGGTTCGGTGGCCATCCTCCGAACCTAGGCGCCGCCCTCCGGCCCCGCCTGAGTACCCGTACTCAGGCTGAACCAGACCACCTTGACGCAGTCTCCCTGCGCCACCGCCGCCCACTCGTCGGCGTACGCACCGACCAGCGCGAGCCCGCGCCCGCCGGTCGCCATGAGCGGTATCCCGCCGCCGCCGGAGGGCCACCGCTCGGGGGCGCAGTCGTAGACGTAGACGGTGACGCGGCCGTCCGCCAGCGCGGCTTCGACGGTGATCTCCCGCGTGTCGGTGTGCCGGTACGCGTTGGTCACCACCTCGGAGGTGCACAGCCGCGCCCGCTCCCGCAGCCCCTCTCCCCACCGGGCCCCGCGCAGCAGGGACACCACCCAGTCCCGCGCGATCCCGGGAGTCTCCGCCCGACTGGGCGCGGTCATCTTGTAGCTGAGCCCCTCGACGGGGGTCGGGTTGCCGACGGATTTCATCCCGGTCCTCTCCCAACACGGTTCGGGTCCGCGACTCGCCGTCCGTGGCATCGGCCGCCGGTGACGCACGCTCAAGGCGCGTACCAGCGGCTGCACTTCGGCCTTCCCGGCGTGCGGCGCGGTGCTGCGAGAACCGTAGGGGGCAAGCATGCACCGGTGCAACCTTGCCCCTCCATTCTTCAGCGGCCGGTGGACCCGTGGCAGGGTTAACGGCAGACTCGTGCCAGACAAGGGGAAGGGACACATGCCGCCCAGGGACAACCCGACCGCCCGTCAGGCACGTCTTGGCGCCGAGCTGCGGAAGCTGCGCGAGTCCGCAGGGAAGACGGCCCGCCAATCCGCCGGTCTGCTGTCGGTCGACCAGGCAAAGATCAGTCACATCGAGGCGGGTCGCCTCGGGATCGGCGAGGAACGGATCCGACGCCTGGCCGCCTTCTACTCGTGCGACGACGGCGCTCTCATCGACGCCTTGTGCGCCATCGCGAGGGAGCATCGTGGGCAGTACTGGTTTGACGAATACCGGGGCATCCTTGCCCCCGGATTCCTCGACATCGCCGAACTCGAACACCACGCGACAGCACTTCGGTCCACGCAGAGCATGACCCTGCCCGGCCTCTTCCAGACGGAGAACTACGCCCGCGCACTGTTCTCCGGCGCAACGCCGAAGCTCCCGGCGGCCGAGGTCGAGGCCCGCGTCGAGCACCGGATGAAGCGGATCACGCTGCTCGACCGGACGAACCCTCCGCACTACGACGCGATCATCCACGAAGCCGCGCTGCGCATGCGTTTCGGCGGTCGCGAGGTCGCACGCGAGCAGCTTGAGCACCTACTGGAGCTCTCGACCCGCTCCACGCTGACGGTGCGCGTCATCCCGTTCACGAGCGAGGACTTCATCGAGGTCACCCAACCCGTGCTGTACGCGTGCGGGGTGGTCCCCCAACTCGACACCGTCCAGATCGACAGCGCCGTCGGAGGCCGCTTCCTCGACGCCGACGCCGATCTACGCAAGTACCGCACGCTGTTCGAGATCGCGGAGAAGGCCGCCCTCGACCAGGAAGGATCCCGCCAGATCATCCACCACATCGCACGAGAACTGTGAGAGACAGCGGCATGAGCACACCCATCAGCTGGCAGAAGGCCACCTTCTCCGGCGGCAACGGCGAGAACTGCATCGAGGTCGGCCGGCAGGCCGACAGCATCGTGATGCGCGAGAGCGACGATCCCGACCTGATCATCACCACCAGCCCGGCCAAACTCTCCGCGTTCATCCAGGGCGTCAAGGCGGGCGAGTTCGACCACTTCGTGAGCTGACCCGCACGGCGACCCCGCCGCGGGCCCCCGGCCCCCCGTCTCACCCCGACGGGGGGTCTTCGCACGCCTGGCGACAAGTATGCACCGGTGCATACTTGCCACGCTCCTGAGCGTAGCGCTACGGTCACAGCACGTCGCAGCGACGGCATGACTTCGGCACAACCAGCCGTCCGTGCAGGCCAGTTACCTGCACTGTCATATCGCACGCGGCCGTAGCATCCCGCCACGGAAGGGCAGGCAAACCATGCCTCGAACGAACGCCCCCACTCCGCCCCCACAGGGGACCAGGACGGCACGGCCCCTGGACCACACGGTGTCCATCCGGACCGGATACTGGTTCGAGGCGCTCTGCTACAAGGACGCCTACGCCGGGCCCCCCGAGCTGCTCGACCGCGCCATGCTGGACACCCCCGAGGAGGCCGTCCGGCTGATCCGGGTGCAGATCCGGACCACGCACCCCTTCGCCCTGTCCCCCGACGAGGTCGCCCGGGCCCTCGCCTGGGCCGACGGCGGCGGCCGCGTCCAGGCCCTCGCCGCCCTCCACCGCGGCGAACCCGCCGGCTTCAGCATCGTCCTGCGCGACGGCCTGCGCCCCGAATGGCGTGTGCGCCCCGTGGACCACCTGACCCTCACCCTCACGCACCCCCAACGTAACGATCCTCCCTGCTCATTCACCTGAATGCCCCTTTCCCGCCATGCGCACGGGGCCAACCATGGCCGCCAACACCGCATCGGCCGACCGGAAAAGGGAGACGTTCCACAATCTGGGCCCAGAAGGAGTTCAACGAGCACGGCCGCGGCAAGCTGGTGGCCGTCGCGCCGCTGATCTGCAACACCATCCCCTTCTCGGGACCGGTCAAGAAGGAGTACGAGCAGTCCTTCTCGGTCGCCGTGTCCGAGTCGACCACCGTCGGGCGGGAAGTCAGCCTGACCGCCGAAGCCTCCCTGACCGTGAAGGGAGTCGGCGGAAAGATCGGTGGAACCGTCAAATGGTCGAACTCCACCACGAACTCGATGTCGGTGACGAAATCCGGCAGCGACAAGACGTCCTTCGAGGTGCAGGAAGGAAAGTTCCGCAAGCTCGACACCCGGCTCTGCGCCGGGGTCGGAGGCTGAGGAACATCCATGTCAGTCGGGTGAGCAGGCTGGGTACGGGGCGTTTGTCGGGGCGCCGTCCCGTACGGAGTTGGAGCGGTACTTCTTCCTGGACGACGCGGACCGCGAGGTGGTGCAGGCCAAGCGTCGTGCCCACAACCGGCTCGGGTACGCGGTGCAGCTCACGAGCGTGCGCTACTTGGGCCGGTTCCTGCCGGACCCGCGGCAGGTGCCGGCAGAGGTCGCCGAGTATCTGGCCGAGCAGTTGGGGATTGCGGACCCGTTGTGCCTGAAGGAGTACGGCGAGCGGGACGGGACTGCGCGCACCCATGCCGGGGAGATCCAGGAGGCCGGGGGCTGGCGGGACTTCGCCGAGGTCTCGGCGGAGCTGGGTGAGTGGCTGGACGCGCGGGCCTGGACGACCGGGGACGGACCGAAGGCGTTGTTCGACGCGGCGGCCGGGTGGCTGCGTGAGCGCAGGGTGCTTCTGCCAGGGGCGAGCCGCTTGTCGCGGCTGGTGGGCAATGTCCGGGAGGCGGCGAACCAGCGGCTGTGGGACACCCTCTACGGGCTGTTGAGCACTGGCCAGCGGGCGGTGCTGGATTCGCTGCTGACGGTGCCTGCCGGTGCGCGGGTCTCGGAGCTGGACCGGCTGCGGCGCGGGCCGGTGCGGGTGTCGGGCCCGCAGATGAAGTGGTCCTTGGACCGGGCGCGGGAGGTCGCCGAGCTGGGCATGGGCGCCCTGGACGTGTCGCGGATACCTCCGCGCCGGCTGGCGGAGCCGTCGCGGTACGGGGTGGACGGCAAGGCCACGCTGCTCAAGCGGCACAACGACGCGCGGCGTCTGGCGACGCTGCTGGCTACCGCGGTGCACCTGACGACGCGGGCGGTCGATACGCCCTTGACTTGCTGGAGGTCCTGATTGCCACGAAGCTGCTGGCCAAGGCGGAGAGGGAGACGGCCAGAGAGAAGATGAAGACGCTGCCAAGGGTGGAGCGGGCCGGGGCGAAGCTGGCGACCGCGTTCCAGGTCGTCTTCGACACCACGTCCGAGCAGGTCGACACCGACACCGGGGAGATCAGTCCGCCGAAGGTGGAGACGCTGGCGGCGATGTGGGAGCGGATCGAGGCGGTGGTGCCGCGCAGTGAGCGGCAAGGCCGGACAGCTCTACCAGCGCTACCAAGACGGCATGGAGGACCAGATCGGGCGCTGGGCCTGGTCCTCAATTCGCTCGTGCTGTTCAACACGCGGTACATGGATGCCGCAGTGAACCAGCTGCGCGGCGGACGGCTTCGACGTTCGCGACGAGGACGTGGCCCGCCTGTCGCCGTTCGTGCGGCACCACATCAACCTGCTCGGCCGATGCTCCTTCCAGCTCCCCGTCCTGCCGGGTGACCTGCGCGCGTTGCACGACAGGGACGCCACCGATGACGAGTGATGCGGTGATGCTGTACGGCATCACCGGTTCGTCATGGTTGCGACGATCACGACCAAAGCGTACCCGCTGGTCAGCGCCCCGGACGGGGTTCCGGGAGCCGTCCCGCCCGCTGGGGCCGTGACGGCTTCCCGGATCCGCCCGGCCCGTTGGCGGGCGCGGTGCGCCTTCTACCAGCACGAGGGTGGGCAGTACACGGAGTCGCGGAGGTACCGTGACCGAGCACGAACCAACGCCCCCTGACTACGCGGTGATGCTCCGCAGAGCACCGCCGCAGTCGCCCTTGACCGGCTGGACCAGCCCCACACCAGGCGCGCGTGGTGTCACTTGTCGGCGGCGAGCTTGCCGCCGACCCCGAAGCTGTCGGTGGGGGTCTCCTCGATGAAGACCATCACCGTCTCGGCCGGGATTTGGTAGGTCTCGACGAAAGCGTCGGTGATCTTCTTGATCAGCTCCCGCTTGATCTCGACGTCGCGGGGGCCCTGCTGGATGGTCACTGCGGGCATGGCTGCCTCCTGATCATTCTTGATGCCGTACAGCTTGTGCCGTGGCGTAGGACCAGTTCACTACCCCGGGCTGTGGTGATCAAGGTGCACTTGACTCATACACTCATCACAGATCGTGATGAGTGAAGGGAGCGGGTATGGAGCTGCGGCAGATCAGGTACTTCCTGGCGGTCGCCGAGGAACTGCACTTCGGACGCGCTGCCGGGCGGCTGCGCGTCGTCCAACCCACCGTCAGCCAGCAGGTCCGCAGACTGGAACGCGAACTCGGTCTGGAACTGTTCGACAGGACCACCCGCAACGTCACGCTGACGGCCGCAGGGCAGGCTTTCCTGCTACGTGCCAGGGCCATCGCGGCGGCCGAGGAAGCGGCACTGGAGACGATGGCCGCGTTCCGCACCGACCAGCTCGCGACGTTGCGCGTCGGCACCAACACCGGTCTCGGCACACGGCTGGAGCGGCTGTTGGCGGACATGGCACAACATGCGCCGGAGATCACCGTGGAACTGCACAGCGTCCCGCCCGCGCCTCGGTTGCAACAGGTACGAGACGGCGAACTGGACGCCGCCTTCGTCCGCGGGATTGTCCAGAGCCCGGGGCTCGACCTGATTCCGGTCTGGCGGGACGAACTGGTCGCGGCGTTGCCCGCGTCGCATCCGCTGGCCGTACGCGAACACGTCGAGATCGCCGACCTGGCCGCCATGCCGCTCCGCATTGCGCCTCGCCACGCCAACCCGCACCTGGTCGACCTGATTACCAGCGCCTGCCGGGCCGCGGGCTTCGAGCCCGTCATGGGCCCCGCCTTCACCACCGACCAGGACACCCTCGCGGCTATCGGCATCGGCAGGCCCACCTGGACTGTCTTCTATTCCTCCAAGGCTGCGATCCTGCCCACCGCCCGCACCGCCTTCCGCCCGTTCGCCCCGCCCGCACCCGCCCTGCAGACCTACCTCGCCGTCCGCCCGACCACCTCCGCGCGACGCCTCGCTCCCCTTCTCGACGCCTGCCGCTCTCAGGAATCCTGACCAGAAGGGCTTCTTCGGGCCGGGGTGTCGACGGTCACATGTCAGTTCCTGCGGGGCACGTACATGATGACGGCCATGCCGTTGAGGCAGACCAGGGCGGCCGATGATGTAGTAGCAGTCGGGGCGGTAGCCGTCGGCGACCATGCCCCAGGCGATCGACCCCGCGACGAAAATCACCCGGTGCCCAGCCCGCGAACGGCAGTGTGCTCGTCCAGCAGCGCGCGGGCCTGCCCGTACGACAGACGGGCGAATCCGGTGTCCGGGCAGACGTCGCGCGGGCTGACGACCTTCCCTGGTCCCGGACGGCGGTGGGTGACGAACACCGGCCCCCGCGTACGGCCCTTCAGCAGCCGGGGCAGCAGTCGGGCAGTGCCGGCGTCCCAGTAGACCGTCTCCAGGACGAAGTCCTCGCGCGCCTGTCCCCGGCGGCGGGACTTCGACTTCGCTCCCTTGGCCTTGACCGAGCAGCGGCGCCCGGCGAAGTCCAGGTCCTCGATGTTCACTCCCAGGATCTCCTCCGAGCGCCCGGCGCTCTCGTAGAGCATCCGCCACAGCGTCTTCTCCCGAAGGTGCACCTCCCGGCGGGCGATGAGCCGGTCGACGGCCATGCGCGAGCGGACCGGGGTCTCGGAGTCCGGCACCGCCAGCCGCTTCGCCCAGGCCGGGACAGACGGACCGTCGTAGCCCCGCTCTCCACACCAGCCCAGCCAGGACAGCACCGAGGCGCGACGCGCATTCCACGTGTTCACCGCCGAAGTGCCCCAGAGCAGTTCGAGGGCCTCGCCGATCTCGTCGTCAGCGACCGAGGCGAGCGGCCTGCTCTCGCCGAGCCGTTCGACGATCTTGCCGACCCCGATCCCGTAGGTGCGGATCGTGTTCGGGTTGCCGAGCGAGTCGAGAAAGACGTCGGCCACCGTCCGAACAGTGAGCGCCTTGCCGGTCGGCAGCTGTACGACGCTGGACACCTACTTTCCCCTAACCGCAGATAACAGGGCCGCTTCGTGTAGCAGCCGGAGAACGTCACCGCAGGTGGCGGATCAAACTACCGCAGATATTGGGGTGTTATCTGTGGGAAGACTTCAGACCGCTTTCACTACCCATGCTCTGTCAGTCGCCCACCAGGGGCGACGAGGGCTTAGCGCACGATCTGACGTGGATGTTCCTCAGCCCCCGGGTCTACGTCGGCTGGCTCGTCTACCAGTACTACGACCAGGGCGCGCCCTACGCCTACGGCATGTACCCGATGCGGCCACCCGTACAGGTGCCCGGCTTCTCGTCTCCCGTCGCGGTTCACCTCATGACAGCCGAAGCTTCCGCCTTCAGCCCCAAGGAACGGGCGCTCATCGACGAGTACGTGCGCATCGCGCAGGAGAACGACGAAGAGGTCCAGGCGTTGCTCTCCGCCGAAGCCGACGGCCAGCGACGGAGTCGGCGGACCACGGGCTTCAGAGGCTGCGGGCGGCGATGTCGCCGTAAGCGGTGGTGGCGGTGACGGTGAGGGCGGCGGCGGTGCCGTCCGCGTTCTGGAGGGTGTTGTGGATGCGGCCGTAGCCGGTGCCGGCGTCGAGGGTGGCGGAGGTGCCGCGGGCGGCGCCGATGGTGATGTTGCCGTGCTCGGTGCGGAGTTCGACCGCGCCCTGGGTGGCTTCGGTGATGGTGATGTCGCCCTTCTGCGTGGTGAGGTGGGCGGGGCCGGTGAGGCGGCCGATGGTGAGGTCGCCGGCCTGGAGGGTGAGGCGGGCACCCGAGGTCTCGTCGAGCTTGACGGTGCCATGGGCGCTGTCGAGGACGACCTCGCCCAGGCGGCCGACACCACGGACCTCCGCGGTGGCCGTCTTCGCCTCGACACGGGAGCCGGCGGGCAGCTGCACGGTGACCTCGACCGCACCCGAGTTGCCGAACACCTTGCTCTTCGCCTCGGGGGCGGCGATCCGCAGCACACCGTCGGTGAAGGAGACGAGGACCTGCTCGGCGGCCTTCACGTCGCGGCTCTTGGAGGAGTCCGCGGGACGGACCTCGACCGTGGCGTCGGAGCGGTCGGCGGCGATGAACTGGATCCGGCCCGCGGGGATGTCCAGGACGGCGGAGACGGTGGTGGTGGTGGCGAACTTCTGCATGATGGCTTTTCCTTCGTTTCGCTTCGCTGCGTTCGTTTCTGACGATGGAAAAGCTACGTTGCGTTCGAAGAACCGCCAACACCCGTGTTGCGCGAAATCTGCATCACCGCAGGTCAAAGGCGTGAGATTGTTGCAACGGGGCTGGGACCTAACGCAACAACAGACACCCGCACATTGCAATGAAATGCAAGCGAACGCTACGTCAGAGCAGCACCGGAAGGCTCGGCGGCTCGTACACTGACGAAAATGGAGGACCACACGGCCACCGGAATCGGTGCACGTCCGACTCCCGCCTTGCGGCAGTACGTCGACTCGTATGTCTGTTTCGACCTCCGCGGGCTCCCGGCGGGGGTGCACTGCGGCCCGCCGAGCCGCGGGCTCACTGCGGTGATCAGCCTGTCAGATCCTTTGGAGGTGGCGGCGGGCGTTGACGACGGGTCACCGGTCACCCGATTCAGCAGCGTGGCCGGCGGTCTGATGTGCCGGTCCGTCGCGATCCACCACGACGGACGCCAGCAAGGTGTGCAGGTATCGCTGACACCGCTCGGGGCCAGGGCCGTCTACGGCATGCCCGCCGCCGAGCTCGCCCACCGACTGGTCCCACTCGACGAGCTTCTCGGAGCGCTTGGCGTCGAGCTGGTCGACCGGCTCCGAGCGGCGACAACATGCGCGGCGCGGTTCACCGCGCTGGACGAATTGCTCCTCCGCGCCGTCGGCCGTGGCGCCGGCGACGACCGTGTGCGCCGTATGCGCCCCGAGGTGGCCGAGGCCTGGCGCCGCCTCGTCGCCGCGCGGGGCTGCGTCCAGGTTGGTGCGGTCGCCGCGGAACTCGGCTGGAGCCGTCGGCACCTCACCGAGCGGTTTCGCGGTGAGGTGGGCCTGTCGCCGAAGACCTTCGCCCGAGTTTTGCGCTTCGAGCGCGCGCACGAATTGGCGGCGGAGCAGAACCCGCTCCCGTGGGCCGATGTGGCGACCATCTCCGGCTACGCCGACCAGGCCCATCTCGTTCGGGACTGGCGCGAGTTCACGGGCCGGTCGCCGACGGCCTGGCGTCGCGGCGAAGTCCTCCTCGGGGCCGGGTAGTCGCCGACCGTCTGCCCGTCGCGTCGGCTTCCGTTCCCTTTTCTTCAAGACCGCCCGATCGCTGTCGTGGACGATCGTCGGCATGAGACTCGTCAATCACGAACGCAACGCCATGGACCTGCGGACCACCCCCGTGCACCTCGGGCTGGGATCGAGAGCGAAACCCGTCGAGGGCTTCGCCTGGGAACCGGAGGTGCTCCAGGCCTACAGCGCCGCAGTCGCCGCAGACGGCGCCGAGGGCCGGATGGTGATGATCTTCGACGGCGACGGCCTCGGCGACCATTGGGAGAGCCACCCCGCAGGCGACGAACTGGTCGTTTGCCTCAGCGGGTCAGTGACGGTCACCCGCGACGTGGACGGGGTGCCCGACCGCGTTCGGCTCGGGCCGGGCGAGGCCACCATCAACCCGGCCGGGGTATGGCACGTGGTCGACATGGAGGGGCCGACGTCCATCCTGGCCATCACCGCGAGCCTCGGCACCGACCACCGTCCTCGGACCGACACCCGCCCGACCGAACGCGCCGTCACGCCCGGCCCGGAGGAAGCGCCGTGACGACACGCATCGCGTGCCTCGGCGACAGCCTCACCCGCGCGCAGTTCAGCGTCGACTACCTGGACCTTCTCGGACGCCGCCACCCTCCCGGTGACGTGCAGCTCGCCCGCTTCGGCACCAACGGCGACTTCGCCTACAACCTCTTGCAGCGCCTCGACGCCGTCGTCACGAACCCGCCCGATGTGATCACCGTGTTGATCGGGACCAATGACGCCCGAGCGAGCCTTGCCGGCTACCCCGTCGAGCAGGCCATGAAGCGCAAACAGCTCCCATGTCGCCCGTCAGCCGGCTGGTTCCAACAGTGCCTGGGAGCCGTCGTCGCACGGCTGCGAGCGGAGACCGACGCGACGATCGGTCTGCTGTCGCTACCGGTACTCGGCCAACAACTCGACGGAGCAGCGGCACAGGCATCGCAGGCGTACAGCCGGATGATCGCCGAGGTCGCCGCCACCGACGGGGTGACCTACCTTCCGCTCCACGAACGCCAGATCGAGGAACTGCGCCGAGCGGACCCGCCGCCGATTTCATACCAGGAGGTGACGCCCGCAGGGGTCGTCGGCGTCCTCGTCCAGCAGGCAGTGCTGCGCCGCAGCCTCGACACGATCTCGCGGCGCCGAGGTCTCGTGCTCACGACCGACCACATCCACCAGAACAGCCGCGGCGCCACCTTTATCGCTGAGGTCATCGACGCCGGTCTGCTGACCCAGAGCGTGTAGCTGCCGTTTCCGGCCACCGCCTCCCGTCGCTTTCGGCCCGGCCCGGCATGCTGGGGCGGGGCGCGCGCCCCGCCGCACAGGAGGCAGGAGCGGAGATGAACGGCCATGCGTACGGGTTCCTGACCGCCGGGACGGTGGACCCGGGTGCCCTCGTGCGGGTGCTCGGCGAGGCCTTCGAGGTGAGCGGGAACGAGGTCGACGTCGCCCCGTACGGGCAGGTCGAGGGCCGGAACTGGGACGCGCCCGTCACCGGCGACCACGAGCACTTCGACGGGGGCGACATCGCCTGCGCGATCACCGTGTACGCCGGCCCCGCAGTCCCGGACCCTCCCACCGACGAGGCCCTCGGGCGGGCCCTCGCCCGGGGCCTGGGGACGACGGTCCTGCTGGACCGGACCTCCTACCCCTCGGTCCACCTCGTCCTCACCCCCTCGGGCAGCGCCACCTTCGCGCGCGTCGAGGACCCGGAGCCCGAGGACCCCGGGGCGGGATTCCGGGTGACCGCGACGCACACCGGGGTGGCGGCCTTCCCCCGGGCGGCCGTGGAGGGGCTCCCCGAGGTGGTGCGGGACCTGCCGCTCGCGCCCCGGGGCACCGACCCCCGCCTGTGGGAGTGGACCGACCTGATCTGCCGGATGGAGGCGGGGTGGCCGCCCCTGCGGTGGTACGGCATCGACCAGTACCGCGAGGACCTGCGGGCCCGGGACACCCTGGCCGCCGCCGCCCACGACGCCCCCGGTCTCCTGCTGCCCGAACTGGCGGCGCTCGACGCCCGCTTCCGCGCCGTCACTGTGGAGGACGGCGGCGAGGAGCTCGGCGCCGATCCGTCGGACACCGCCTGGTACTGGCACCGGCGGCCCGCCGTCCTGCCCTGGCGGGTCCTGCTGCCGGCCGACCCGGAGGGCGCGCACTGGCTGTGGGAGTGGGTCGGGGCGGGCTTCCCCGCCTACGGCGACCTCACCGCCCTCGACCTCTCCGGCGCCCGCCTGACCGGCGCCGACTTCACCGGCACCCTGTTCACCGGAGCCCGCCTCGCCGGTACCCGCCTGCTCGGCGCCGACTTCTACCGCTGCGACCTCCAGGGCGCCGACCTCACCGGCGCCGAAGCCACCGGCGCCTGCTTCGTGAAGGCGAACCTCGACGGGGCCGTGCTGCGCGGGGCCGTCCTCGACGGTGCCGACCTGGCCGGGGCGGACCTGTACGGGACCGACGCGCGCGGGGCCCGCCTGCGGGGCGCCCGCATCCTGGCGGCCACCCTGTGGGACACCGACCTGCGCGGGGCGGACCTCAGCGGCGCGGAGCTACGGGAGAACACCTTCAAGGTGCTCCTGGACGACGGCACCCGCGTGGCCGGCCTGACGGGCACCGCCTTCGGCCCGGCGCAGCTGTCGTCCCCGGACGGCACCCGCGCACCCCTGGCCGGAAGCGCCCTGGAGGACTGGATCCGGGCGCGCGGAGGCGACGTACGCGTCATCGAGCCCCTCGGCCCGCGCCCGCTCAGGGAAGCCGGATGACCCCCTCGGCATCCCGCACGATCGGCTCCGCCTCGACGGCCTCGTAGAAGCGCAGGCTCCCGACCGGACCGGCCGGGGCGGGGACGTACGGGGCCAGGGCCGCGAGGAACTCCTCGACGTCGATCCGGGTCTCCGCATGGATCTCCTGCCGGGCGGTGAGCCGCCAGCCGCCTCCCGGGGCCGGTGCGAGTACGGCGTCGAGGACCCCGCCGACCCGGTAGCCGGCCCCACGCCCGCAGAGCACCCGAAATTCCTCCACCTCCGCCTCCCCTTCCTCCCACTCCCCCCACTCCCCCTCAGCGGGCTCGGGCGTCAGGTGGAAGGCGATCAGCTCGAGGACCGACTCAGGAGTGGAGGCGTCAAGATCCAGGGCGAGTTCAAGGGCGTAGAGGTCTGCCATGGCCGTGATCGTACGGCCGGGAACCTACGGGTGGCGGCGTGCGTTCGTGCACACCCCGAGCGCGGCACGGCAGCCGCCACCCCACGACCCGCACTCGTCAAGGCAAGGACCCTTGGCGTCCCCTCGCGACGAATCGCTCACCACCAGGGTGATCAACAGGTGACGAACCGTCAACACCTCGTTAGAGGTACACGCGCGGTTCCCGGTGCCGGGCAAAGTTTTCGTCCGGTCCGCCCACGGGGGTTTCCGCCCGGTCGATCTCGCACCAGATGCGCTTGCCCGCGCCCTCGGGCTGCCAGCCCCACCGGTCCGCGAGCCCGTCCACCAGCTCCAGCCCGCGCCCGCCGGTGTCGTCCCCGCAGGCCTGCCGCCGGGCCGGCGCCCGGTCGCTCGCGTCGGCCACCTCGACCCGCACCCCCGGCCCGCCGAACAGCATGCGCAGCACGGCCGGACAGCCTGTGTGCACGACCGCGTTCGTGACCAGTTCGGAGATCAGGAGGATGAGCGTCTCCGCGAGCGGCTCGTCGTCCCCTATGCCGGACCCCGCCAGCCTGGACCGCGCCCACCGGCGCGCCCGGCCGACCTCGGCGGGGTCCGCCCCTACCTCCAGCTGCACCTGAAGCACCTGCACCGCTCACACCATCCGAACCGGCGGACACTTCGCCTCGCGAAAGGACGGGATCACCGACCGTGACCCCCGTGCCGAGCAGCATGGTTGACATACAGTCACCACAACAAGCGCTTCGGGCATATTCCAGCGCGAAGGAGTAGGCGTGGTGCATACTGTGCGGCGCTCACGCCGCTCAACCGCTCGCATTCGTGGGAGCGTACCGGAGCGCACCCCTGCCTCCGGCCCGCATCGAGCCGGGCGAAGGACACAAACCGATATCAACTCTCCGTAATCGGACATGCGTCCCGCCCCGTCCCTCCCGTAACAGCGGGCTACCGGACTCGTCGCCGTACGCATGGTTTCCCCGCCCACCGGTCTCCTCGGTTCGTAAGCTGGGGTGACAGCCGCAAGCAGAGGAACGGGAGTCGTCTTGACCTTTCGCGTGTTCGGTTCGTGGCACGACTGGGGCACCGCCCGCGGGGAGTTGGCGGTGCTTGCTCCCGGGGTTTCGGTGGGGCGGCTCGGGGAGGCCGTCGCGTTCGCCGAGCAGGCTCATGGGGATCAGAAGAGGCCTGCCGGTGAGCCGTACGTGGAGCACCTCCTGGAGGTCGTGGAGATCCTCGTCCGCGGCGCGGGGGTCCGTGAGGAGGACCTGCTGGTCGCGGCCGTCCTCCACGACGTCGTGGAGGACACCGACCGCACGATCGGGGAGGTCGGGGAGCGGTTCGGCCCCCGGGTCGCCGAGTGGGTGGGCTGGGTGACGAAGCCGGAGCCCGGGCAGCACGAGGATCCCGCCGAGGTGCGGGACCGCTACCTGCTCGGCCTGCGTTCCGCCCCGCCGGAGGTCCTGTCGCTCAAGCTGGCGGACCGGTTCAGCAACGTGCAGCGGCTCGACACCCACCCCCGGCCCGAGAAGCGGCGTTCCTACTACCGCGAGACGTGCCGCCACCTGGTGCCGCTCGCCGCCGGGGTCCCGTGGTTCGAGACGGCCTTCGGGGAGTGGCGGGAGTCCTACCGCCACCTGGAGGACGGGGCGCCCGCCTAGTGATCTGGTTCGGAGATGCGTGAGCAGTAGCGGCAGATGCGGTCGAGGATCTGGTCGGCAGTCTTGGTCCATTTGAAGGGCCTGGCCTCGTCGTTCCAGACCTTGATCCAGTTCTCGAGTGCGGCCTTGAGGTCGTCGAGGGAGCAGAAAACTCCGCGTTCGAGGCAGCGCCGTTCCAGCTCGGCGAACCACCGCTCGACCTGGTTGATCCACGACGAGTACGTGGGTGTGAAGTGGAGCTGGAAGCGGGGGTGCGCGAGCAGCCACTTGTGCACCACCGGTGCCTTGTGGGCGGAGAGGTTGTCGCAGATCACGTGGACCGCCAGGCCCTTGTCGGTCTGGCGGTCGATCTCGTCGAGGAAGTCCCGGAAGTCCACGGCCCGGTGCTGCGCGGACAGTTTCGTGATCACCTTGCCGGTTGCGGTGTTCAGGGCGGCGAACAGATCGACGGTGCCGTGCCGGACGTAGTCGAAACTTCGCCGCTCGGGGACTCCAGGCAGCATCGGCAGCACCGGTGCGGTCCGTTCCAGGGCCTGGATCTGCGGTTTCTCGTCCACCGCGAACACCACCGCGTTGGCCGGCGGGGCGAGGTAGAGGCCGACGACGTCACGGATCTTGTCGATCAGAAACGGGTCGGGGGAGATCTTGAAGGTCTCGGTCCGCCACGGCTGCAGGCCGAAGGCGTGCCAGATCCGCAGCACGCTCGCCGGAGAGATCCCCACGGCTTTGGCGAGCTCCCGCTTGGACCAGTGCGTCCCGCCCGCGGGAGTCTCTTCAAGGGTGCGGACCACCACCTCTTCGACCTGGGCATCCGTGATGGTCCGCGGCACCCCGGGCCGTGGCTCGTCCGCGAGCCCGTCCAGCCGGTCCCGCAGGAACCGGGCCCGCCACTTGGTGACGGTCCCCCGGTTCACGCCCAGTCGGGCGGCCACCGCCAGGTTCGGCCCGCCCTCCGCGCACGCCAGCACGATCCGGGCCCGCAGGGCCAGACCCTGCGCGGTCTGGCGGCGCTTGACCCAGTTGTTCAACACCTGCCGCTCGGTCTCACTCAAGACCAGCGGCTCCAGCCTGCTGTCACCCACAAACCACAGCAGACCGAAGCCGACCAGCACCCGTCAGCCGAACCCGGGAACTGGTACGGAACACGACTCACGTGGTGCCGAACGAACTCACAACCAGATCACTAGACCGGCGTCGTCAGGAGTTCCGCCGCCAGGAGTTCCTCCGCCTCCGTCGCCGTGTGCCACTGGTGGGCGCGGAGCCAGGCGCGCTTCAGGTGGAGGTGGACGTCCGACTCCCAGGTGAAGCCCATGCCGCCGTGCACCTGGAGGCAGTCCCGGGCGCCCTGGACGGCCGCCTCGTCCGCGAGGAGCTTGGCGGCGGCGATCTCCGGGCCCGCGCCCGTCACCGCTGCCGCGTAGACCGCCGTACGGGCCAGCTCGGCCCGGACCAGCATGCCCGCGCACAGGTGCTTGACGGCCTGGAACGCCCCGATCGGCTGCCCGAACTGCTCGCGCTCCCCCGCGTACCGCACCGCCAGCTCCAGCGTCGCGAGCGCGCTCCCGGCCTGGAGGGCCGCCGTCAGCAGCGCCCCCGCGTCCCGGTACTCCCGCGGCCCCGCGCCCGGCCCCGCCCCCGCCCCCCGTACCGCGTGCAGCGGGGTCAGCGGGTCCGTCGAGCGCACCGGCTCCCCGGGCGGCACCCCGTCGACGCCGAGTACCGCGTCCGACTCCGACAGGTACGCCACCAGCGGCCCGTCCAGGTCGAAGGCGGTGACCACCGCCTCCCCGGACGCCGCCCCGGGGACCACCCCGGCGGCCAGGTGCGTGGCCACCAGGGGACCCGGCAGCAGGGCCCGCCCGGCCTCCTCGAAGACGAGCACCGCCTCCGGCAGCCCCAGGCCCACCCCGCCCTCGGACTCGGGCAGCCGCAGCGCGAAGAAGCCGGCCGCGCCCAGCTCCCGCCACAGGGCCCGGTCGACGGCCGGGCCTCCGCCGTCCACCGCGGCCCGCAGCGCCTCGCGCCCGTACCGTCCGGCGAGCAGGCTCCGTACGCCCGCCCGCAGGTCCCGCTGGTCCTGCGTCAGCTGGAAGTCCACGGCCCCGCTCACCGCCCCTTCGGCAGGCCGAGGATGCGCTCGGCGACGATGTTCCGCTGGATCTGGGAGGTGCCCGCGGCGATCGTGTACGAGAGGGACGAGAGCCGGTCCATGGCCCATTCCTCGTCCAGCAGCAGCGAGCCCGCGCCCAGCACCTCGGCGGCCAGGTCGTAGAGCTCCTGCCGGGCGTGGGAGTACGCCAGCTTGAAGACGCTGCCCCCGGTGCCGGGGACGCCGCCCGCGCGCTGCGCCTCGCTGACGTTCCACTGCGTGAGCCGCCACAGCGCGCCGAACTCCCCGGACAGCCGTCCGAGCCTGCGCCGCAGCACGGGGTCGTCCCAGCGGCCGTTCGCCTTGGCCGTGCGGGCCAGTTCGCCCAGGGTGCGGCGGCAGGCGACGACCTCGCCGACGAAGGCGGTGCCGCGTTCGAAGGACAGCGTGACCATGGTGACCCGCCAGCCGTCGTTCTCCTCGCCGACCCGGTTGGCGACCGGGACCCGTACCTCGTCGAGGAACATCTCCGCGAACTCCGTCGACCCGGCGAGCGTGCGCAGCGGCCGTACGGTGACCCCGGGCGCGTCCATCGGCATGGCCAGCCAGGTGATCCCCCGGTGCTTGGCCGCCCCCGGATCGGTGCGCACCAGCAGCTCGCACCAGTCGGCGACCTCCGCGTGCGAGGTCCAGATCTTCGAGCCGCTGATCACGTAGTCGTCGCCGTCGCGCACCGCGCGGGTGCGCAGGGAGGCCAGGTCGGAGCCCGCGTCCGGTTCGCTGAAGCCCTGGCACCACACCTCGTCGCCGCGCAGCACGGGCGGCAGCCAGCGGGCCCGCTGCCGCGCCGTGCCCTCGGCGGCGATGGTCGGCCCGGCGTGCAGCAGCCCGACGAAGTTCGCGCCGACGTACGGGGCCCCGGCGCGCTCGGTCTCCTCCAGGAAGATCAGGTGCTGGGTGGGGGTGGCCCCGCGCCCGCCGGCGTCCACGGGCCAGTGGAGGCCCGCGTACCCGGCGTCGTGGAGCCTGCGCTGCCAGCCCAGGTCGTACGTGCGCCGGCCCGGCCAGTCGTCCGGTGACGGCTTCGCCGGGAGCTCGGGGAGCACCTTGGCGAGCCAGTCGCGCAGCCGGGCCCGGAAGTCCTGCTCCTCCTCGGTGTAGGTCAGGTCCATCAGCGGCTCTTGTCCAGATCCAGGCCGAGCATGCGGATGGCGTTGCCGCGCATCAGCTTGTAGACCGTCTCGTCGTCGAGGCCCTTGACGTGGTCGAGGGCGACCTCCTTGGTGTGCGGGAAGGTCGAGTCGACGTGCGGGTAGTCGGTCTCGAAGGTCGCGTTGTCGCGCCCCACCACGTCCAGCGAGGCGATGCCGTGCTTGTCGCGGAAGAAGCAGCAGAACATCTGGCGGTAGTAGTACGTGGACGGCGGCTCGGGGATCAGGTCGCGCACCCCGCCCCAGGCGCGGTGCTCCTGCCAGACGTCGTCGGCGCGTTCCAGGGCGTACGGGATCCAGCCCATCTGGCCCTCGCTGTAGGCGAGTTTCAGCGTCGGGAACTTCACCAGGACCCCACTGAAGAGGAAGTCCATCATCGAGGCCATGGCGTTGTTGAAGCTGAGCGAGGCCTGGACGGCGGGCGGTGCGTCGGGGGAGGCGGCGGGCATCTGGGAGCTGGACCCGATGTGCATGTTGACCACCGTGCCGGTCTCCTGGCAGACGGCGAAGAAGGGGTCCCAGTAGCCGGAGTGGATGGACGGCAGGCCGAGGTAGGTGGGGATCTCGGAGAAGGTCACGGCGCGCACCCCGCGGGCGGCGTTGCGCCGGATCTCCGCGACCGCGAGGTCGATGTCCCACAGCGGGATGATGCACAGGGGGATGAGCCGGCCGCCGCTGTCGCCGCACCATTCCTCGACCATCCAGTCGTTGTAGGCGCGGACGCAGGCGAGGGCGACCTCCTTGTCGTGGGCCTCTGCGAAGGTCTGCCCGCAGAACCGCGGGAAGGTCGGGAAGCACAGCGAGGCCTCCACATGATTGAGGTCCATGTCGGCGAGCCGGGCCTTGGGGTCCCAGCAGCCGCGCCGCATCTCCTCGCGGGTGATCCCCTCCAGGGTCATGTCGTCGCGGTCGAAGCCGACGGCGGCGATGTTGCGCTTGTACGGGAACTTCAGGTCCTCGTAGATCCACCAGTCGGTCGGCGGGCCGTCGGGGTCCATGGAGATCACGTACTTGCCGCCGGTGTACTCCAGCTCGCCGATCCCGGCGGTGAGCGCCTTGGGTCCGCGGTCGCGGTACTTGGCGGGCAGCCATACGTCGAACAGGTGCGCGGGCTCGATCACGTGGTCGTCGACGCTGATGATCCGAGGCAGTTCCATGGTCTCCCCAATTCACCGATCTGATGGATCGTCAGAAACAAGCTAGCCCCGCCACCCCTGGACCGACAAGCGTCGGCGCTCTACGCTCTGCGCTTGATCTGACTATCCGTCAGCTATGGGGAGGTCTGGGATGACGGACACCGCGACCGCGACAGAACTGAGCCGGTCCCGCACCCTGTGGGAACTGATCTCCCGCCGGGCCGCACTGACCCCGGACACCACCGCCCTCATCGAGGCCGCCGAGGACCCCGCCGACGACCGCACCCTCACCTTCGGGCAGCTGCGCGAGCGCGCCGAACGCGTCGCCGCAGGCCTGTACGCCACGGGCGTGCGCCCCGGCACCGTCGTCGCCTGGCAGCTCCCGACCCGCATCGAGACGGTCCTGCTCTCGCTCGCCCTCGCCCGCCTCGGCGCCGTCCAGTCCCCCGTGATCCCCTTCTACCGCGACCGCGAGACCGGCTTCGCGCTCCGCGAGTCCAAGGCCGAGTTCTTCGCCGTCCCCGGCACCTGGCGCGGCTTCGACCACACCGCGATGGCCGGCCGGCTCGGAGCGCGCGGCGTCTTCGAGGCCTACGACGCCCTCCCCGACGGCGACCCCGCCCTCCTGCCCCCGCCGCCCGCCGACGGCACCTCCGTCCGCTGGATCTACTGGACCTCCGGCACCACCTCCGACCCCAAGGGCGTCCTGCACACCGACCGCTCCCTGATCGCGGGCGGCTCCTGCCTCGCCGACGCCCTGCACCTCACCCCGGCGGACGTCGGCTCGATGGCCTTCCCCTTCGCGCACATCGCGGGCCCCGACTACACGGTGATGCTGCTGCTGTACGGCTTCCCGGCGGTCCTCTTCGAGAAGTTCGCGATGCCGGGCGCCCTCGACGGCTACCGCCGCCACGGGGTGACCGTCGCGGGCGGCTCCACCGCCTTCTACTCGATGTTCCTCACCGAACAGCGCAAGGACCCCGGCACCCCCCTGATCCCCACCCTGCGCCTCCTCGCCGGCGGCGGCGCCCCCAAACCCCCGGAGATCTACCACGCGGTGGTCCGCGAGCTGGGCTGCCAGCTCACCCACGGCTACGGCATGACCGAAGTCCCCATGATCACCATGGGCTCCCCCGACGACACCCCGGAGAACCTCGCCACCACGGAGGGCCGCCCCCCGGCCGGCATGTCCATCCGCATCACCACCCCCGACGGCGCCCCCCTGCCCCCGCACACCGACGGCGAGGTCCGCCTGCGCGGCGAGGCCGTCTGCCAGGGCTACCTGAACCAGGAGCGCTCGGACGAGGTCTTCGACGCCGACGGCTACCTGATCACCGGCGACCTCGGCCACCTCACCGCCGACGGCCACCTGGTCCTCACCGGCCGCAGCAAGGACGTCATCATCCGCAAGGGCGAGAACATCTCGGCGAAGGAGATCGAGGACCTCCTCCACCAGCTCCCGGCCGTCGCCGACGTCGCCGTCATAGGCCTCCCCGACCCGGAACGCGGAGAACGCGTCTGCGCCGTCGTCGAGCAGCCCCCCGGCGCCGCCCCGCTGACCCTGCCCCAGCTCACGGCCCACCTGCGCGCCCAGGGCCTGTCCCCCCACAAGCTCCCCGAACAGCTGGAGCTGGTGGACGCCCTCCCCCGCAACGACGCCCTGCGCAAGGTCCTCAAGTACAAACTCCGCGAACGCTACGCCTGACCCCGCGCGCGGGGCCGTACGGGCGCGAGGCGGCGCCCGTACACCCCACCACCGCCTACAGCCGGCTGAGGGACGCCGCCGCGAACAGCACGTCCCGGATCGCCTCGCGGTCGCCGGTCTGGCCCGCCGCGGCCTCCTCCGGGGAGATGTGGCCCGCAGCCAGCTGACAGAACTCCAGGCCGTCCAGCGCCACTTCCGCCACCGTGTGCTCCCGCGAGGGCTTCGCCGCCGGGGAGTCCAGGGCGATGTCCCAGCTGCCGCCGCCCGCACCCTCGATCTCCAGGTGCAGGGTCCGCCCCGGAGCCCCCGCCGCGACCAGCCCGCGCGCCGGCGCCGCCAGCCCCGACCGGCGGCGGCCCGCCAGCGCGCCCGGCAGCAGCCGCGCCGCGAGGTCGATCATCCGGTGCAGGTGCGGCCCCGAGGGCGGCTCGTACGGGTAGTCCACCGCGTCCGCGATGTCCCAGGCGTGCACCCAGCACTCGAAGGCCCGCTCCAGGAAGGCGTCGCCCAGCGGCAGGGCGAAGGCCCCGTAGTCCACGGCCAGTTCGGCGACGCCCCGGCCCGCGAAGGAGACCGTACGCACCAGCGTGTGCCCCTGCTCCCGCCACGGTTCGCGGACCTGTCGGGTGGCCGGGTAGGCGCCGGAGTTCCAGAAGTGCTCGGTACGTCCCGTGGGCCCGCCCGGCGGGGCCTGCGGTCCCAGCGGGTCGTCGAGGCCGAGGGCCGACGCCACGAGCCCGTCCACCGTCAGCAGATGCCCGATCACCCCCGCCACCGTGGTCCCGTGCGAGCGCCGCCGCTCCTCCTCGAACCACTTCAGCCGGACGGGGGTGTGCCACTCGGACTCCCCGAAGTCCCGCAGCAGCGCGTCGAGGCGCGCGGTCTCCGTGTCGTACGGGCTCGCCCACACCGGCACCGGGATCCGGGCCGGACGCTTGCCCAGGCAGTCCTCCAGCACCCGCGAACGCAGCAGCGGCTTGAGGTCGAGGCTCTCCTCGGGGTGCAGCAGCCCGACCGCGTCGCGCAGCCGCAGGGCCTCCTCGGCGCAGGGCGCGCACTCGGTGAGGTGGTCCTCGACGGCCTGGGTCTCCTCCGCGGAGCAGGCGGCGAGCGCCCACGCCCCGAGGAGTGACTTCAGCACGGCGTGCGAAGGCGCGGGCTCGGGCAGCGGCACCGGCGGCTCCAGGTCGTCACCGGCCGCCCGCGGACCCGGTATCCGCGCGGACCCGGCCGCGGGCCGCTCGTACGCGTCGTCTTCGGAGGGACCGGTCATCGGGTGGTTCCATATCCGCTCGGGCCGTGTCCGGGCGGAGCAGGGTCCTCCCGGGGAAGGACGTTGGCGGTCGACAGGAGCTGGAGGCCGAGCCGCAGCCGGCGCCGCGCCTCGTCCTCGCTGATCTGGAGGTCGGCGGCGGCCTGCCGGTAGTCGCGCCGCTTGAAGTAGGCCAGTTCCAGGGCGGCCCGCAACGGTGCGGGCATGGAGGTGACGATGTAGTCGGCGCGGGCGGCCGCGTTGGCACTGCGCACCTTCTGCTCGAGCTCCTCGCGGGAGCCGCGCCCCAGTTCGGCCTGGCGCAGCCGGGCGACGGCCTGGCCCTGGGTGATCCGGGCGACCCAGGAGCGCATGGAGCCCTGCTTGGGGTCGTAGGCGTCCGGGTTCTCCCAGATGTACCCGAAGACCTCGCGGGTGATCCGGTCCGCGGCCTTCTCGTCGCCCAGCACCCGGTGGGCGAGGCTGTGGACGAGCGAGGCGAAGCGGTCGTACAGCTCGCCGAGCGCGGCGGCCTCACCGCGGGCGAGGCGCTGCTGCATGCGACGGTCCCAGCGCGGTGGAACATCCTTCGCCATAGTGCCCCCAGCCGTGTGTCGACCCGTCGAATGTAGTCGCCACCCACGCGGTCGCGCCCGTTTTGCCAGAAGCTCCCCCTGGAAGTGTGGTCAGCGTGCTACATCGCAGCGGCGGCGCGGCGTTGGCACACCTGTACGCGCCCCACCGCGCTCCCCGTGCGCGGGTTCGATGCGGCCACCTCCTTGACCACTTCGCTTAACGCGCAGGCCACACAGGCCTTACGCTCCTGCCTGTCTTGAACTGCACCCCCACCGCACCCCATCGCACACGTGAAGGCGGAACGCCGAACATGGACAGCGCAGAATACGAGCGCAAGATCGCCGCCCGATTCGCCACCTTCGACCAGGACGGGTCCGGGTATATCGACCGGGAGGACTTCAGCACGGCCGCGAAGGCCGTCCTGGCCGAATTCGGCACCACCGCGCGGTCGGACAAAGGGCAGGCCGTCTTCAACGGCGCCGAGGCGTTCTGGCAGGGCATGGCCGGGATCGCCGACGTGGACGGGGACCAGCGGGTCTCCCGCGAGGAGTTCGTCACCGGTGCGGCGAAGCGGCTGCGGGACAACCCCCAGCGGTTCGCGGAGATCGCCCGGCCGTTCCTGGCCGCGGTGATCGCGGTGGCGGACGAGGACGGCGGCGGCACGACCCCGACGGCGGCGGCCCGCGTCATGCGCGTCCTGGGCACCCCGGCCGAACTGGCGGGCCCGGTCGCGGCAGCCCTCGACGCGGACGGCGACGGCCGCATCACGGAGAACGAGATCCTGGCAGCCTTCGCGGCCTACTGCGGCGTAGAAGCCCCGGACGCGTAACACCCACCGACGAGCCAGCCGGACAACGCGGGGCCACCCAGACGCCCCCGCCCCCGATCCCCGCAGGGCCGGGGTCGGGGTGGGGGGTCGTCCGGGGCTAAAACGTGATTTGTTGGCGCGCGGTACCGCCGCACCAACGGGAGCTCCGGATCAGGCGCCATAAATCATGCCCGCCCCGGACGGCCCCCCACCCCGGCCCCGGCCCCACCCCGCCGGGCGGGCCGGGCCGTGACCCCGCCGGCCTGCGCGCTGGGGCCGGGCCGGGGCCCCGTAGACCCCGTACCCCCCGGCCAGGGGCTACGCGAAGACGACCGTGCGCGTCCCGTTCAGCAGGACGCGGTGCTCGCTGTGCCACTTCACGGCCCGCGCCAGCGCCTGGCACTCCACGTCGCGCCCGATCGCGACCAGCTGGTCCGGCGTGACCTCGTGACCGACGCGCTCGACCTCCTGCTCGATGATCGGGCCCTCATCGAGGTCGGCGGTCACGTAGTGCGCGGTGGCGCCGATCAGCTTCACACCGCGCGCGTGCGCCTGGTGGTAGGGCTTGGCGCCCTTGAAGCTCGGCAGGAAGGAGTGGTGGATGTTGATGATCCGCCCGCTCAGCTCCTTGCAGAGGGTGTCGGACAGCACCTGCATGTAGCGGGCGAGCACCACGAGCTCGACCTTCTCCTCCCGCACCAGCTCCAGCAGCCGCGCCTCCGCGGCGGCCTTGGTGTCCTTGGTGACCGGGATGTGCACGAACGGGATGTCGTACGAGGCGACCAGCTCGGCGAAGTCGGTGTGGTTGGAGACCACCGCCGCGATCTCCACCGGCAGCGCGCCAATGCTCGACCGGAAGAGCAGGTCGTTGAGGCAGTGCCCGAACTTGGACACCATCAGGACGATCCGCATGCGCTCGTCGGAGAGGTGGATCTGCCAGTCCATCCGGAAGGACTCGCCGATGGCGGCGAAGCTCGCGCGCAGCTTGTCCACGGTGACGGCCGGCTCGGCCTCGAAGTGCACCCGCATGAAGAAGAGCCCGGTCTCCCGGTCTCCGAACTGCTGGCTGTCCACGATGTTGCAGCCGGTCATGAAGAGGTAGCTCGACACGGCGTGCACGATGCCCTGCTTGTCGGGGCAGGACACGGTAAGGACGTACTGGGGCTGCGGCTGCTGCTGTGCCACGGGGTGCGGGTCGCTCATGACCGCATAGCCTTTCACACCGCGCCGGTCAGGATCCTCAAGGCGTCGAGCGAGCGGGGCCGTACGTCCGGATCGTCCCCGTCCGCCCCGGCCAGCCGTACGTGCGCCTCGCGCGCCGCACGGACCGCCTCGGGCCAGGCGTGGTGTTCCAGGTACGCGGACACGGGCGCGTCGGGGCCGACCTGGTGCAGGATCCGCAGCACCCGCAGGACGGCGAGGTCGACGAGGGCGGCCTCCTGCGCGTCGCGGAAGATCGTGCCGACGTACTTGTCGGCGGACCAGCTGTCGAGCCAGGTGTCCTCGACCAGCCGGTACACGGCGTCGGTGACGTCCCCGTACCCTTCGGCGCCGGTCAGCCAGACCTCCTCCTGGAACACCGGGTCGGAGAGCATGTGCAGCGCCGAGCGCACGTTGCTGCGCCAGCGCCACCACGGCATGTCGTTGAGGGGCATGCCGCCCATGGTGGTGGAGCGGCCGCCGCGGCGGGAAGAGTTCTTCGAACCTTGGGCGAATGTCACGCTTTCGATCGTACGTTCCCCGCGAACGGGATCTTGAAGCGCCTGCGCACGCGCACTCCACCCCCACTCCCCGGTAGTTCACCTGGACGTCACCGGATGTTGTGTACACCTCACTCTCTCGTTCCCCGGCGAGCGGAATGGTCGGTGGACATGACCAATCGCCGACGCGCAACTCCCGCCTACCGCATCCTCCTTGCCGCGGCGATGGGCGTCTGTCTCACCACCGCGTGCGGGGTCGTCCCGGGGGGATCGGGCGGCGGGGGCACCCTCACGGTCGTGACCTTCGCCCCGATGGACACCAAGGCCACCAACATGCCCGGAATGCCCGGCATGGCCAAGGCCTACGAGCGCTGGGTGAATTCCAACGGCGGCATCAACGGCCGCAAGCTGCGCGTCCTGACCTGCAACGAGAAGAACACCGCGACCGGCGCCGCCGACTGCGCCCGCAAGGCGATCTCCGAGAAGGCCGTCGCCGTCGTCGGCTCGTACAGCCAGCACGGACGCGCCTTCATGGCCCCGCTGGAGGCCGAGGGCATCCCCTTCATCGGCGGCTACGGGGTCTCCGCCGAGGAGTTCCAGAGCACCCTGTCCTACCCCGTCAACGGCGGCCAGCCCGCGCTGCTGGCCGGCGCCGGGCACCAGCTGGGCCGGGCCTGCTCCCAGGTGGCCCTGGTCCGCCCGGACACCCTCGCCGGGGACTCGATGCCGGTGCTGCTGAACGCGGGGCTGAAGGCCAACAGGATCCCGGAGGCCGACGACATCCGCGCCGCCGAGGACGCCGCCGACCTCGCCCCGCAGGCCCGCGAGGCCCTGGCCGGCACCCCGGCCCCGACGGGCGGCCCGACGACGGGCGCCACGGGCTCCCCGAGCAGCTCCGCGAGCACCCCCGCCACCGGCTCCACGAGCAAGGACGGGACGGCCAAGGGGGACACCTCCGCCGCCGCCAAGGACACGGGGCCGAAGGACAACAAGAGCTGCGTGGCGGCCGTCCTCGGCGCGCGCACCGAGACCTTCTTCGACTCCTTCCGCCGCATCGACGCCCAGGGCTCCCGCAAGAACCCGCAGATCTCCTCCGTCCTCGGCAGCGTCAGCCAGTCCCTCGTCGACCGCACCGGCGGCAAGGAGAGCCCCCTGGAGGGCGCGTTCATCACCAGCTGGTACCCGGTGGCGGGCGACCCGCTGTGGGCGCCCATGCGCAAGGTCATCTCCGAGCAGGCCTTCGGCGACGACACCGTCGACCCCGACGACAGCGGGGCGCAGACGACCTGGATCGCGTACAGCGTGCTGACCGAGATCGTGCAGCGCTTCAAGAAGGACGAGGACGTCACCGCCCGCAAGGTGGCCCGCGCCCTCAACCAGTCGTCGAGCGTCAAGACGGGCGGTCTCACCCCCGACCTGAGCTGGCGCTACCAGGACATGCGGGCCGTGGCCGGCTTCCCGCGCCTGGTCAACGGCCGGGTCACCTTCCAGATCGTCCAGGCGGGCCGCCTCGTCGCCCAGCCCGGCGAACAGTCCCTGGACATGACCCAGACCCTGGAGCAGGCCCCCCGCTCGACCTGAGAGGCCCGCGAAGGCAGGCCTAGTCCTCGTAGTAGTCCTCGCGCGGCCGCTGATGGCCGCCGGGGACCTCCGTGCCGTCGTCGAAGCTGACGGTGGCGAAGAAGGATGCCGCCCAGACCTGGATGCGGCCCGGCTCGTGGACCGTCTCGAAGGGCGAGCCGGTCCACTCCCCGTACGAGGTCACGGTGAAGCGCTCGCCCGGCTGGAGCCAGTAGTCCTGGCCGAAGGGCTCCAGCCACAGCTCCAGCAGCTCCGTCCCGCCGTTGGAGACCGGCATCGGGACAGGGTTGCCCAGCTGCTGGATGCCCTCGAAGCTGAAGTCCCCCGCGCCCGGCATGTTCCGCTGCAGCGCGTCCACGACGTTCCGCAGACCGGACACGTCGTCGTCCACGCCGTCGGCGCCGCCGGGCGTGGTCCTGCCGCCCGCGGAGCCCGGGCCGCCGGTGGTGCCGAAGAGGCGCCCGAACGCGCCGCGCATGCTCACAGCTGCGACTTGTCGCGCTTGGTGAGCCCGTACTTGCCCGCGATCGTGTTCCACAGGGTCGCGGCCGACTCCTTGGCCTTGGTGGCCTCGCCGCTCGAGCGGTTGCCGGCGGCCGCGTGCTCGGTGGACTTCGCCTTGCCGTCCTTGCAGCCGCCCTTCTTGTCGTGGCCCACGTCGTCCGCCCAGGCCGCGTAGCTGTTGTCGGCGTCCGCCGAGGCCTTCCACGCCTTCGTGAGGGCGGCGGAGAGCCGTACGTGGTCCTGGAGCTCGTCGATCTTGAGCTCCTGGAGCCGGGTGACGAGCTCGTCGCGCTGGCGGGCGGCGTCGCGCAGGTCGTCGGCGGCCTGATCGAGGCTCTTGCAGTCCTTGATGTCGTCCACGGCCTTGATCACGGCGGCCCGGCTGTCGTTGCTGTCCTCGAGGAGCTTGTCGAGCTGGACGGCCTGCGGGCGGGCCGGGTCCGCCGGGGCCTGCCCGGCGGCGGGCGCGCCCCCGGAGGCGGACGGCGCGGGGGCCACCGCGCCCGGGTCGGAGTTCTGGGCCTTGCCGTCGCTGAGCAGGGCGCCGACCCCGAGCCCGGCCACGGCCAGGCCGAACACGCCGGCCGCGATGACCACCGCCGGAACCTTGCGGGGGGCGGGCGGCGGGGGCGCGTACTGCTGGTGCGGCGGGTGCTGGAGGTGCTGCGGCGGCAGCGGGGGCTGCTGCGCCCGGTGCGGCTGCGGCGGCGGGGTCGGGGTCCGGCGGGGCGCCACCGGCTCCTGGACGGGCGGGAGCTGCTGGGTGTGCCCGGCCTCGGCGCCGTCGCTGCGGAACAGCGCGTCGAAGCCCTCGGCGGTGTTCGGCGCGGGGCCCGCCGGGACGGGCGCCATGTACTGCGTCGCGGCCTCCGCGACCGACGCCCCGGGCGCACCCGGCCCGCCCGGCACGGGCGGTATGTACTGCGTGGCGTCGTCCCCGCCCGGCCCGGCGGGCACCGGCGGGATGTACTGCGTGGCGTCGTCCCCGCCCGGCCCGGCGGGCACCGGCGGGATGTACTGCGTCGCGGCGTCCCCGCCCGGGTAGGCGGGAGCACCCGCCGGGTGCTGCGCACCCGGGACCGGCGGAATGTACTGCGTGGCGTCCTCGCCCGGGTACGCCGGACCGCCCGGGCCCGCCTGGACGGCCGGCACGTACTGGGTGGCCGCCTCCGCGACCGAAGCCCCCGGCGCCCCGGGAACCGGCGGCGCGTACGGCGCCGCACCGGGCGCACCCGGAGCCGGCGGTGCCTGCTGCCCCGGGACGGGCGCTCCGTACGGGGTGCCGGCCCCGCCCGGGACCGGCGCCATGTACTGCGTCGCCGCCTCGGCGACCGGCGCGGCATGCTGCGGGGCCGCCCCCGGACCGCCCGGGACGGGCGGGATGTACTGGGTGACCGCGTCGGGCAGCGGCGGGTATCCGTACCCGTGCGGGTCCCCCGGGCCCTCGAAGCCGGGGCCCACCACGTGACCGGCTGGCGGGTACCCGTACGCGGGCTGCCCCGGCCCCGCCTGGCCCTGCTGGTCGTACTCCGGCCGCGGCGGCGGGTACGCGTACCCGGGCTGCTGCTCCGGCTGCTGCGGGTACGCGTACCCGGGCTGCGGCTGGGCCGGCGGCTGCCCCCACGGCTCCCCGGCCTGCGGGAGCCCCGCCTGCTGCTGCTCGGCGTGGGGCTGGCCGGGCTGCTGGGGCCAGCCCGGCGCGGCCGGGTCCGGCTGTGCCGGCTGCGGCGCCCCGGGCCGGGGGACGCCCCCTTGTCCGTTCTCCGTCACCGGGACTCCCTCTCGCCTTCTCCGACGTCTCCGAACCGAACCTGCGGAACCGTCGGGTCACGCTACCCGGTCACGCCGCGGACACGTCAGGCCACCTGGACCTCCAGCCGCGCCCCGAACTCCCTGACCGCCGCTTCCTCCCGGTACGGCTCCAGCCGCGTCCGGAAGTCGTCCAGGTACTCCGCGCCACGCCGCGAGCGCAGCGTCCCCAGCAGTTCGGCGGCCTTCGTCGCCGTCTGGCAGGCCTGCTCGACCTCCCGCTGCTGCACCTGCGCCGCCGCCAGCAGCAGCAGCCCGATGGCCCGGCGGCGGGCCTTGGTCACCGGCAGGCCGCGCAACGCCTCCTCGGCGCGTTTGCCCGCCGCGTCGGCCTGCCCCAGGTCCCGGTGGCAGTGCGCCAGCTCGTCGGCCAGGTACGCCTGGTCGAAGTGCCGGATCCACACCGGGTCGTCGCCGGACTCCGGTTCCGCCCGCTCCAGCGCCGTCACCGCCCGCCCGGACAGCACCGCCGTGGACCGGGCGTCGCCCAGCAGCGCGTGCCCGCGCGCCTCGGCGGCGTAGAACATCGCCTCCACCCTCGGGGTGACCTGCCCCCGCGTGCCCTCCTGCGCGGCCCGCGCCAGCTGCGCGATCTCCCTCGGGTTGCCCAGTTCGGCGGCGAGGTGGCTCATGGAGGCGGCCAGGACGTAGCCCCCGTACGCGCGGTCCCCGGCGGCCTGCGCCATCCGCAGGGCCTGGATGTAGTAGCGCTGGGCCAGGCCCGGCTGGCCCGTGTCCACCGCCATGTACCCGGCGAGTTCGGTGAGCCGGGCCACGGCCGCGAACAGCGCCCGCCCGACGGGCTCCCGGTAGGAGCCGCCGATCAGCCCGGACACCACCGAGTTGAGGTAGTGCACGACGACGGGCCGCACGTGCCCGCTGCCGAAGCGGTGGTCGAGTTCGGTGAGGGCCTGCGTGGTGGCCCGGACGGCCTCCACGTCGGACATCCCGACGCGCGCCCCGCCGCTGCGGGCGACCTGCGGGTCGGCGCCGGTGATCAGCCAGTCGCGGCTGGGCTCGACGAGCGCGGAGGCGGCCACGCTCGATCCGGAGAGGAAGTCGCGGCGCCCGACGTCGCTGCGCCACAACTCGCAGACCTGCTCGATGGCGCCGCCGACGGTCGGGGAGAACTGCAGGCCGACGCCGGAGGCGAGGTTCTTGCCGTTGGCCATGCCGATCTCGTCGATGGTGACGGTCCGGCCCAGTTTGCGCCCGAGGGCCTCGGCGATGATGCCGGGTGCCCGGCCGCGCGGCTGCTGACCGCGCAGCCAGCGGGCCACGGAGGTCTTGTCGTAGCGGAGGTCGAGGCCGTGCTCGGCCCCGCACATGTTGACCCGCCGGGCGAGCCCGGCGTTGGAGCACCCGGCTTCCTGGATGAGCGCCTGCAGCCGTTCGTTCGGCTGACGGGCGACGAGAGGCCTGGCTGCCATTGAAAACCCCCTGAAGCCACGGGAGAGCGTTGGAATGATCACTTCCCGCCTGAAGTGCGGAGAATCTTCCCCTCTGCGTCGTGTCGTTACCCAACGACCGCGCCCCGGCCTCCTACGCGCCCCCGTGCGTGCACCGGTGCGCCCCGTATGCAGGATCGATGCACCGCCCACCGGCTGGTTTACGCCCGTAACCCCCGGTGACCGCGGGAGTTGTGAAGGACGTGGAAGAGACCATCGGAGTCACGGAGACCGCGCCCATCCCCAAGCAGCGTGGCGAACAGCTGCTCGACCATGCCGTGCGGTACGTGGAAGAACGGCACTGGGACGTCTTCGCCGGTACGTGGCTGGAGCCCGGCGACGGCCGGGAAATGTGCTCCTGCGGGGCGGCGGACTGCCCGGCGCCCGGCGCGCACCCGGCGGTGAAGGACTGGGCCTCGCTGGCGTCGGGCAGCGCGGTCGGGGTCCGCCGGATCTGGGGCAAGCAGCCGCAGGCCTCGATCCTGCTGCCGACCGGCCGGACCTTCGACGTGCTGGACGTCCCGGACGCCGCCGGGTTCCTGGCGCTGGCCCGGCTGGAGCGGATGCAGCGCACGCTCGGGCCGGTCACCCTGACCCCCGACCACCGGATGCTGTTCTTCGTACTGCCGGGCGCCGGGGCGAAGATGGCGGACCTGGTGCGCAAGTCCGGCTGGTCGCCGTCGCTCCTCGACCTGGCGGCGCGCGGCGAGGGCGAGTACGTCGTCGCCCCGCCCACCCGCTTCGGCGGCAAGGGTCCGGTGCAGTGGGCGCGCAAGCCCACGCCGGCGAACCGCTGGCTGCCGGACACGGAGGAGCTGATCGACGCCCTCGCGTACGCCTGCGGCAGCGAGGCCGCAGCGGCCCGCAACCGCCGCAACGCGCAGGCCTGATCGCGGCCCGGTCGCGACCGGCCGGCCCGATCACCTGCGGGTTCATGACATACGTAACTACTGCCGCTCTCCCCTTCCTCCTATCGTGAGGAACGTACGACCACGGGGAACAGAACGAGAGGCAGGCGCATGCCGGACCAGGGTGATGCGGCGGGCAAGGCGGACGGCCAGGCGGGTGGCGCGCGACCCGCGCCGTCCGCGGCCGTGCGGGTGGAAGGACTGTGGAAGCGGTTCGGCGAGCAGATCGCCGTCGGGGGGATAGACCTGGAACTGCCGGCGGGCCGGTTCGTCGGCCTCGTCGGCCCGAACGGCGCCGGCAAGACGACGACGCTGTCGATGGTGACGGGGCTGCTGCGCCCCGACATGGGCCGGGTGTTCGTCGCCGGGCGCGACGTGTGGGCCGACCCCGTCGAGGTGAAGCGGCGCATCGGCGTCCTGCCCGAGGGGCTGCGGATGTTCGAGCGGCTCTCCGGGCGGGAGCTGCTCGGCTACATGGGCCGGCTGCGGGGGCTGCCGGGCGAGGAGACCGACAAGCGGGCGACGCAGCTGCTGGACGTCCTGGACCTGGCGGGTTCGCAGCACAAGCTGGTCGTCGACTACTCGACGGGCATGCGCAAGAAGATCGGCCTGGCGGCCGCACTGCTGCACAACCCCGAAGTCCTCTTCCTGGACGAGCCGTTCGAGGGTGTGGACCCGGTGTCCGCGCAGACCATCCGCGGGGTGCTGGAACGTTACACCGCGTCCGGTGCGACCGTCGTGTTCTCCTCGCACGTGATGGAGCTCGTCGAATCGCTCTGCGACTGGGTGGCCGTCATGGCCGCCGGGCAGATCCGCGCCGCCGGCCCGCTGGCCGACGTACGGGGTACCGCGCCCTCCCTGCAGGCCGCCTTCCTCGAACTCGTCGGCGCCCAGGACCGCGCCACCGGCGACCACCTCGACTGGCTCGGCGGCACGCGATGAGCGGCGCCGGCACCGGGCCCGCCGAGGCCTCCCTCACCCCGCTGTTCGTCCGCCTCAAACTGTCGCTGATGCGCAACGGCCTGAAGGGCTCCTCGAAGCGCAAGGCCGCCTGGATCGGCAGCCTCGTCATCTCGCTGGCCTTCAGCGTGCTGGTCACCCTCGGCCTGGCCATGCTGCACGGGCACGTCCACGCGGGCACCGTCGTCGTGCTGCTCGCCGCGATCCTGGCGCTCAGCTGGACCGTCATGCCGCTGTTCTTCCCCACGGGGGACGAGACGCTCGACCCGAGCCGGCTCGTGATGCTGCCGCTGCGTCCGCGTCCGCTCGTACGGGCCCTGCTGGCGTCCTCGCTGGTCGGGATCGGGCCGGTGTTCACGCTGTGCCTGGCCGTCGGCTCGGTCGCGGCCGTCGCGCGGGGCGCGGCGGGCGTCGCCGCGGCCGTAGTGGGCGCGCCGCTGCTGCTCCTCGGCTGCGTGACCCTGGCCCGCGCCGTGGCCACCGCCAACGTCCAGCTGCTGACCAGCCGCAAGGGGCGCGACCTCGCGCTGCTGAGCGGGCTGCTGGTCGCGATCGGCGCGCAGTTCGCCAACTTCGCCTCGCAGCGCCTGTTCCAGCAGGGCGGGCTGAGCCAGCTTGAGCCGGTGGAGGCCGTGGTGCGGTGGCTGCCGCCCGCGACGGCCGTCGGCATGGTGGACTCGGTCAGCGACGGCGCGTACGGGGTGGCGGCGGCGCAGCTCGCGCTGACGCTGGCCGCCCTCGCCGGCCTGCTGTGGTTCTGGGAGCGGAGCCTGACCCACCTGATGGTCACCCCCGACGGCTCGACCCTGGCCGCCGCCGCACCCCACAAGGACCGCGGTACGGGCGGGCCGTGGGCCCTGCTGCCCGGGGGCCGCACGGGCGCGGCGGTGCAGCGCAGCCTGCGCTACGTGGTGCGGGACCCGAAGACGAAGGCGGCCTGGGTGACGTCGCTGGCGATCGGGGCGATCGTCCCCGTCTTCAACGCCCTCCAGGGGACCGGCTCGGTGTACCTGGCGTGCTTCGGCGCGGGCATGCTCGGCATGCAGATGTACAACCAGTTCGGTCAGGACACCTCGGCGTTCTGGATGGTCGCGCAGACCATCTCGACCCCGCGCGACGCCTACGAGGAACTGCGGGCCCGCGCCGGTGCGCTGGCCCTGGTCACCGTCCCGTACACGGTCCTCGTCACGGTGGTCACGGCCGCCCTGGTGGGCAACTGGTCGGGCTTCCCGCCGGCCCTGGGCCTGGCGCTGGCCCTGCTGGGCTCGATGCTGTGCACGGGCGCGCTGGCCTCGGCGCGCTTCCCGTACTCGATCCCGACGGAGGGCGCCTTCAAGAACGTCGTCCCGGGCCAGGCCGGCCTGGCCTGGGCGGGCATCGCGCTGGGCATGCTGGCCTCGGCGCTGATCTGCTCCCCGGTGATCGCCCTGACGGTCTACCTGAACGTCGGGGACGGCCTGGACGGCCTGACCTGGCTGGTCCTCCCCCTCGGCATCGCCTGGGGCACCCTGGCCACCTGGGCGGGCCTACGCCTCTCCGCCCCCACGGTCGCCCGCAACCTCCCGGAAATCCTCCTGGCAGTCAGCAAGGGCTGACCCAGGTCCCGCGAGGGGGTGTCCGGCACGGGCCGGGCGCCCCCTCGTCGGCGTTGTCCGCCCGGACCCCGGGTGGGGCCTGTAGCGTGGAAATCTTCGGGTGGCGTAGGCCCCTGAAGTCCTGAGGGTGATGCCCGTGAGTGGTATCGAACCGACCGTCGTGTGGCGCCTGTCCGACGAGGACGCCCGGGCGGGACGGCATGCGCTGTGGTGGAGCACGGGGCCCGGCGGGGAACTCGCCGTGATGCTGGTGGACGGGCGCCACCTGGACCCCGAACGACGTCTACGCACCCCTTTCGATGCCGAACTGGTCGTCGTTTCCGCTACCGGGGAACGACGCACGCCGGTCGAGGGCATAGAGATGCGGCCCTGGCATCTGGCCCTGCTGCCGGGGGGACGCTTCCTCCTGACCTCCGGCCACACCGCCCCCGACGAGCGGGGCGCCTGGGAGGACAACACTGTCGCGTTCTCCGCCTCCGGCCGGCCGGTCGGTCCCCCCTTCTGCCTCGGTGACGACATCGAGGTCGTGGTCACCGACCGATGCGGCCGGATCTGGACCGCCTACGGGGACCAGGGCGTCTACGGCCGCCATCCCGAGTCACGATCCGGCCTCGCGGGCTGGAACACCGAAGGCGCCGCCACCTGGTTCCCGTCGAAGCTCCCCTCCCTACCTCTGGGCGCAGGCGCGGGCGCCACGGAGGGCGAGGCCGTCTGGATGGCCTGGTACAGCCACGAGGGCCGCTTCCTCTCCCGGATCGACCCTGCCGACGGCACCGTCACCAGCTACCACGACCCCGCCGACCGCACGGACGGGATCGCCGTACGCGGCAACCGGGCGATCCTGAGCCACCGCTTCCACAACACACCCACTGTCCGCCTCACCCGCGCCGAACTCATGGGAACGACCTGGGAGATCACCGGTCAGGAGCAGGTCCTCATGCCCGGCGGTGCGGTCCTTCAGAGGGCGCAGGGTCGCGACGGTGTCCTCTGGCTGCGCGCCGGCGACACCTGGTCCCGCGTCGAAGTCTGAGGTCGGGGTCCTCCCACGGCAGGGCGGGGAATGCGGGTCGTGCGATGTCACACTCGGCGCCCCGTCCTGCTCTAAGGAACAGACGCGGGCGGAACGCACCGCTGGACCGGAGGAGCGGCCATGGACCCGGTTTCACCCCTGACAGCGGCGGGAGCGGCGGTCGCCGCCTACTTGGTACGCCTCGGCTACCTCTGGATCAGGGCGTACGCGGAGGTGCGGCGCACGGCGCTCACCCAGCAAGGGCTGCTGGACAGGATCCGGTCCCTCCCCCCGGGGAGCCGGCTGACCGAGAGGTCCGCGGACCGGCACGTCGACGTCGTCGTCGGCGCAGCAGCGTTCAAGCACGACGAGGGCAGCTGACGTGGCCGAGCTCCCGAGCACCGCCGGGCAGGTCGGATCGCAACGGCAGTGGATCATCCCGGCCCCCGCCCGGACCCCCGACTTCGAGGCCTTCTACCGGCACGAGATGCCCCGGGTGACGGTGTTCCTGATGCACGTGGGCGCCACCGCCTACGAGGCGGCCGACGCCGCCCACGAGGCCTTCTGCGCTCTCCTGCCCGACAAGTGGGCCACGCTGGAGTTCCCGAAGGCCTACCTGCGCACGGCGGCGTACCGCTTCTACCTGCGGCAGGCCACGAGCCGCTCGACCCCCTGGGATCCCGTACCCGACCGGCCCGGCGGAACGTGTCCGCTGGCCACCGTGCTGATGTCCGAGGAACAGCGGCGCATCATGGACGCGTTGGCCCTGCTCCCTCCCGCCGAACGGCAGACCATGGCGTGGTCGCTCGACGGCTTCAACCACGAGGAGATAGCGGTTCACCTCGGAAAGTCGCCCGCCGCCGTGCGGAAGAGCTACCAGCGTGCCCGTGAGCGTTTGACGGCCCTCCTCGTCACGAGGAAGGAGGAGGCGCATGACTGACCACGGCGCTCGTGAAAGGGGCAACGAGGACGCGGCGGCGCTCGACCAGCTCCTGGCCCAGCACCATGCGGACCTTCTGCGGTCCGTCGACAAGGCCCTCGTCATCGGGGTCGGCTTCCGCAACATCACGGCCTTCGCCGCGCGGTCCGGCCTCGACCAGGGCGAGGTGGACCTGGCTGCCTTGGACGGGAACCCCCCGGTCGTCCCGGTGCACCCGCCCGGCTACGCCCATGAGCGCGACCGGAGCGAGGCCATGCGGGGCGTCCTGCGTGACATCGGGAACGAGCAACGGTTCCTGGACGCCTTCGCGCAGCATGCGCGGTCGCACGCGGCCTGGCTCGTGGACGTCTCGTCGGCACCGACGGACGGGACGGCCGTGGTCGACGTCCTCCTTGCGGCCCGGGAGGCTCTCGGCGACTTCGCGTACGGCCTGCTGGGCAACGGACTCACGCAGAGCGAGGCCGTCGCCGTCCTTGACCACCACCTCGCGGCGCTCCAGGAACAGCTGGCGCTCTGGGGCACGTTCGTCCGCGATCCGAGTCGGGAGGCGCTGGGGAAGAGCCGCTCCTACATCCACCTGCGCCGAGGACTCAGCTTCCGGATCCAGGCGATGAGCGACCTACGGAAGGCGGTCATCCGTCTCTTCTCACACTCCGACGACACCGAGATGCTGCCTTCCTGACGGACGTCCTGAAGGGCCGGTTTCCACTTTCCCCCCGGAGAGTGGAGACCGGCCCTTCGTGGTGGGGTCAGGGGGTGGTGGGGAGGGCGGTGGTGAAGGCGGTCGGGACGGAGACCACGTCGTCGAAGCTGCGCTTGCCGGCGCCGAATTCGTCGGCCGTCATCGCGCGCTTCTTGCCCGCGAGGACCTCCCAGACGGTGTTGCTGTCCTGGGAGAGGAGCATCGTGTGGTCGGCCGGGGCGGGCTTGGTCTTCGCCTCGGTGAGCCAGGTGCCGGGGACGGGGTCCAGGGGGCGCTTGTCGTAGCCGAGGGCGGTGAAGTCGGCGTAGGTCAGGCTGACGGCCTTGCCGCCCGCCATCACGAAGACGGAGGCGTCGGTGCCCGAGGCGTCCTTCACGATGCTGCCGTTCGGGAGCTGGCGGGCCACGGCGTTCGCCAGCCACTCGCCGGGGACGCCCATCAGGGCGCGCTGGTTGTAGCCGTTCGCCGTCCACTCGGCGGCCGAGATGTGCAGGGCGGTGCCGTTGACCATCACGTAGCGGGCCGGGTCCTGCTCGTTCTGGTTCATCACGACGCGGCCGTTGCCGACGGTGCGCTGGGCCGCGCTCTGCAGCCAGGAGGTCGGGACGCCCAGGTCGCGGCGGATGTTGTAGCCGCCGGACGTCCAGTCCGCGGCGCCGATCTTGAGGGCGGCGCCGTCGATCACCACGTAGCGGCTGTTGCCGCCGGCCTCGTCGTGGATGACGGTGCCGGCCGGCGGGGTGTCGGGCAGGGCGCGGAAGGCCGCGTCCTCGATCAGCACGATCTTGCCGAGGTCGTAGTGGTCGGGGGTGACGTCGGAGGCCGCGACCGCGATGCCCGCGCCTTCGATCAGCACCTTGACGGAGGCGCCGTTCGGGGACTTGACGAGGGTGCCGGAGCCCAGCGAGGCGGGGTTCGGGTAGGAGGGGCCCTCCGGGTACGGGTCGGCGTGGTCGGCGCCGAGGTGCGCGGCGGGGCCGCAGTTCGGCCAGGCCCGCTCGCCCTGGACCGCGAGGACCTTCTCGGCTATCCGGATCTGCTGTTCCTTGGTGGCCCGGTCGGCGCGGGAGGCGTAGGCGAGGCCGCCGAAGCCGGACCAGGTCTGCTGGGAGAACTGGAGGCCGCCGAAGTAGCTGCCGGTCGGGTCGATCGCCTTCCAGTTGTTGGTGGATTCGCAGGCGGCGACCTTGTCCCAGGTGGCCACGGACGCGGCCGAGGCGGGGAAACTCGCCACGAGCGGGACGACGAGGGCGAGGAGGGCGGTGGCGGAGACGGCGAGGGCGGAGTGCTTGCGCACGGCGGAGCTCATGGGCGGGTTCCTCGAAGGTCTGGGGGCGCGGCGGCGGCCGGGCGGGGCGGGGCCGAGCCGCCCGGCCGGGGGACGGCCGGGCGGCTCTTGGGGGGGGTGCGCGGTGGTACGTCGGGCCGGGGCCTTACGGGGCCGGCGGGGCCTGCACCGGGGCGGTCGGCAGGGAGGCCGTGAAGGCCACCGGGACGGAGACCACGTCGTTGAAGCTGCGCTTGCCGGCGCCGAATTCATCGGCCTTCATCGCGCGCTTCTTGCCCGCGAGGACCTCCCAGACGGTGTTGCTGTCCTGGGAGAGCAGCATCGTGTGATCGGCCGGGGCCGCCTTGGTCTTCGCCGTGGTCAGCCAGGCGGTCGGGACGCCTTCCAGCGGACGCTTGTCGTAGCCGAGGCCGGTGAAGTCGGCGTAGGTCAGGCTGACGGCCTTGCCGCCGGCCATCACGAAGACGGAGGCGTCGGCGCCCGAGGCGTCCTTGATGATCGTGCCGTCGGGGACCTGCTTGGACACGGACGAGGCCAGCCACGATCCGGGGACGCCCATCAGCATCAGCCGGTCGTACCCGTGGGCCGTCCACTCCTCGGCCGCGATGTGCAGCGCCGCGCCGTTGACCATCACGTAGCGGGACGGGTCCTTCTCGTCCTGGTTCATCACCACGATGCCGTTGCCCGGGGTCTTCGTGGTGGCGGCCTTCAGCCACTCGCCGGGGACGCCGACCAGGGTGTGCAGGTTGTAGCCGGCGGACGTCCACTCCTCGGCGGAGATGTGCAGCGCCGCGCCGTCGACCATCACGTAGCGGGACGGGTCCTTGCCGGTCTGGTCCATCACCACGAGGCCGGAGGCCACGCTGCGCTGCTTGGCCTCGTTCAGCCAGGCGGTCGGGACGCCCATGTCCCGGCGGGTGTTGTAGCCGGCGGCCGTCCAGTCGGCGGCGCCGATCTTGAGGGCGGCTCCGTCGACCACCACGTAGCGCTCGTTGCCGCCGGCCTGGTCGTGGACCACGGTGCCGGCCGGCGGGGCGCTCGCCAGGGAGCGGAAGGCCGAGTCGTCGATCGTCACGATCTTGCTCAGGTCGTACTGGTCGGGGCCGACGTCGGAGGCGGCGACCGGGATGCCCGCGCCCTCGATCATCACCTTGACGGCGGGGCCGCTCGGCGACTTCACCAGCGTGCCGCCGGCCAGCGAGGCGGGGTTGGGGTAGGAGGGGGCGTTGCTGCCGGTGGGCGAGATGTAGCCGCTGATCCGCTGGCTGCCCCACGGGATCTGGCCGACGCGCCAGTTCCTGGTGTTGTTGGTGCTGACGATGCCGGCGCCGCCGCCCTGGTTGCCGCCGGTGAAGGTGACGGTGGTGCCGTCGAAGCCGGTGACGAGGGCCACGTGGTCGTCGGCGTAGCTGCCGCCGTAGTTGAAGACGACGGCGTCGCCGACGTGCGGGGTGTTGGAGAGGGTGCCGTGCTTGTCGCCGTACTCGTAGAAGGACAGCGCCGCGTCGGTCAGGTCGTCCAGGTTCTTGACGCCGTTGCGGGCCCACACCCAGCCCGCGAAGTCGGCGCACCAGGCGTGTGCCGTCCGGCCGCCGGAACAGCTGCTGTGCTGCTCGGGGCCGCCGACGTAACCGCCGTGGGCACAGGCGCCGTTGCCGTTCTCGGCGCGGGCCGTCGACGCGATGCTGTCGCCGAGGGACGCGGCGTGCGCCGGGGCGGCGGTGACCATCGTGAAGGCGGTCGCGGCGAGTGCCGAGGTCGAGGCGAGACGTATGGCGATCGTCTTGAGGCGGGACATGGCGAAGCTCCGGTGGGTGTGGAGGAAAGTTCGACGGCGCTGCGGCGCTGCGGCGCGGGGAGGCCGCAGGGCGGGCCCGGTGCGGGCCTGAAGGGGTCGGGCGGGCCGTGGCGGCGGGGGACGGCTGCCCTGCAGGAGCAGCTGTCAGGCCGGCGGACGGACGGGGGCCCGGGGCGGAGCGGGGAAGTTCGGGGTGGGGCAAGGAAGTTCAGGGTGGCGCGCAGGGCGCGGGTGGTGCGGTGAGGGTCAGGCGGTGCGGGGGCCTCGGGCGGTGCGGGGGGCCTCGGTGGGGCCCGGGCCGGCTACTCCCAGGCGGTGGTGTTCTTGCCGGTCGGGGCGGTCTCCCAGGCGGTGGTGGCGGTGACGCGGGTCTCGTCGGCGGTGAACTGGCCGGCCAGGGCGGGGGTGAGGGCGGCGAGGGTCAGGGTGGTGACCGCGGCGGCCTTGGCGAGACGGTTGCGCAGCATGGGAGTGGTTCCTTCACGAGAGCTGTGACGAGTGGGCGATCCGGTCTCGCGTCCCGCGGTGACGCTTCGTCCGGTGTGCCTGCCGGGTGGTGTTCCCTGCTGGCGATGCCTAGCTTCGTCGCAGCTCAGGTGGGGTGGAAGAGCTTTCAGATGGACGGAAACGGCCCTGTCCCAATCCGTCCAGCGAGGCCGGAAGAGGTTTTCAGTAGGTGTTCGTAGTACGGGGCGACCAGCGGGGCGCCGACGCGGGTCACCGTCCAGCCGCGCAGGGCCCGTACTTCTTCGACCGCGCGGCGGCACAACACCTCCGCGGCCCGCTCGGCCGCCTCCAGGTTCTCCGCGAGGACGTACACCCCCACCACCGGATCGGGCAGCGCGTGCGCGTGCGCGGAGACGTGCTCGACCGGGGTGTTCACGTCCGTCTCCGCGAGGGCGAGCATGGACTCCGCCGCGCGTACGGGGAGCTGCCCGCCGCCGGAGGGGGCTCGAAGGCCGGCGTGGATGAGGTACATGGGCTCCACTCTGGTGCCTGACGCCCTCGGGCCGAAGCGATCATTCAGGACACTTCGGGCCCTGGCCGGAAGCGTCCACATGCTGGTTCCGTATAGGCCCGCGTGGGATGATGCCGTCACCTTGATCAACAAGGCGTCACACGGGGGGAACCGCTGTGCTAGCCACTCTCGGCCTGGACTCGACCGCAGAGGCCGTCTACCGCTCCATGCTCGCCCACCCGCGCGACGGGGTGCGGGCCCTGGCCGCGCGCTTGGACATGCCCGACGCCGACGTCAGGCGCAGCCTCGACGCGCTCAGCGAACTGGCCCTGATCCGCCCGTCCTACGAGCAGGCCGGGGAACTGCGCGCGGTCTCGCCCGAGGTCGGCATGGAAATCCTGATGGCCCGCCAGCAGGCCGAACTGGCGGCCCAGCAGCTGCGCATCGAGGCGTCCCGCGCGGCCGCCGCACAGCTCATCGCCGAGTTCGCGGACCTGAGTCCGGCGGCGGCCAGCCCCGGGGTCGAGCAGCTGGTGGGCCTGGACGAGATCCGCAGCCGGATCACCGGCCTGGCGCACGGGCTCCAGACCGAGCTGATGACCTTCGCCCCCGGCGGGGGCCACCAGCCGCAGACCCTGGAGGCGTCGAAGCCGAGCGACCTGGCGCTGCTGAGCCGGGGCGTGCGGATGCGGTCGCTGTTCCAGGACAGCGTGCGCAACAGCCTGGGCACGGTGGCGTACGCGACGTGGCTGTCCGAGCTGGGCGGCGAGGTACGGACCGCCCCGGACCTGCCGACCCGCCTGATGATCTTCGACCGGACCACGGCGGTCATCCCGGTCAGCAGCGACGACAGCTCGGCCGGTGCGGTGATCCTCACCGGCAACGGCACCCTGACGGCGCTGTGCGCGCTCTTCGAGAACGTCTGGGCGGGCGCGCAGCCCCTCGGCGCCGACCGGGACCGCGACGACAGCGCGCTCACCGCGCAGGAGACCACCGTGATCCGGCTGCTGGCGCAGGGCCTGACCGACGAGGCCATCGCCAAGCGCCTCGCGGTCTCCCCGCGCACGGCCCGCCGGCTGGCGGGCGGCCTGATGGAGCGTCTGGGGGCGGCCAGCCGCTTCGAGTTCGGGGTCCGGGCGGTCCAGCGCGGCTGGCTCCCGCACAACCCGTAGCCCCCGGCCGTGCCCGCGGCCGCGCCCGTTACAGGCGGGACGCCGTGAAGGCGCGGCGGTAGGCCGTCGGAGAGACGCCGATCGCCGCCGAGAGGTGCTGGCGCAGGGAGACGGCCGTGCCGAAGCCCGCGTGGGCGGCGACCTGGTCGACGGGCAGGTCGGTGGTCTCCAGCAGCCGCCGGGCGTGGTCCACGCGCCGCTGCGCCAGCCACTGCCCCGGCGGCATCCCCACCTCGTCCCGGAAACGCCGGCAGAAGGTCCGTACGCTCATCCGCGCGTGCTCCGCCAGCTCCGCGAGCGGCAGCGGCCGGTGGAGCTCCTCCAGGGCCCAGGCCCGGGTCGCCGCGGTGGTGGCGGCGTCGGGCTCCGGCATGGGCCGCTCGATGTACTGGGCCTGCCCGCCCTCCCGCCACGGCGGGACCACGCACAGCCGCGCCACCCGGTTGGCGATCTCGCTGCCGTGGTCGCGGCGCAGCAGGTGCAGGCACAGGTCCACCCCGGCGGCGACCCCGGCGGCCGTGTACACCCGGCCGTCCTCGACGAACAGGACGTCGGCGTCGACCTCGACCTGCGGGAAGGTCCGCTGGAAGTGCGCGGCCTGGTTCCAGTGGGTGGTGGCGCGGCGGCCGTCGAGGAGGCCCGCGGCGGCGAGCACGTAGGAGGCCGAGCAGATCGACACGACGCGGGCGGTGGCCGGCAGCCCGGCGAGGGCCCGGGCCAGCTCGCCGGGCAGCCAGTCGCGCGCGTCGTCGGCGTCGCAGGTGAACGGCGGGATGACGAGGGTGTCGGCGGTGCGCAGGGCCTCGCTGCCGTGGGAGACGGCGATGGTGAAGTCGGAACTGGTGGTCACCGGGCGGCCGTCGAGACTGCAGGTGACGATCTCGTAGAGCGGCTCGCCGTCCGGTCCGGCGGCCGTCCCGAAGATCTTCGCGGGGATGCTCAGCTCGAAGGGGTAGGCGCCTTCGAGGGCCAGGACGACGACACGATGCATGGCAAGATCCTGTCACATGCTGGCATTCTTGCCACTCGTTCCGCTCGCCCCGCTGCGCGAATCTTGCTCTCGACGGGCCACGGGAGGCCCACTGAGCTGGGAGAACGAAGATGTCGAAGACCACCATGCGGGCGATCGGCCAGGACGCCTTCGGCGGACCCGAGGTGCTGAAGGTCGTCGAGGCCGAGCGGCCGGAGCCCGGGGTGGCCGAGGTCCTCGTACGGGTCCACGCGGCCGCCGTGAACCCGACGGACTCCTGGCACCGGGCCTCCGGCGGGCTCGGCGGGAAGGTGATCCGGCTGGGCTGGGACCTCTCGGGGGTGGTCGAGGCCGTCGGCATCGGCGTCACCACCCTGGCCGTCGGCGACGAGGTGTTCGGCATGCCCCGCCACCCGCTCCCGGCGGGCGCGTACGCCGAGTACGTCACCTCCCCCGCCCGGCACCTGGTCCGCAAGCCGGCCGCGCTGAGCCACGTCCAGGCGGCCGCCCTGCCGCTGGCCGCGATGACCGCCTGGCAGGCCCTGGTGGACACCGCCGGTGTCCGGCCCGGGCAGCGGGTGCTGGTCCACGCGGCGGCGGGCGGCGTCGGACACCTCGCCGTCCAGATCGCCAAGGCCCGCGGCGCCCACGTCGTCGGCACCGCGCGCGCCGCCAAGCACGAGGTCCTGCGCGGCCTCGGTGCGGACGAGCTCGTCGACTACACCCGGGCCGACTTCGAGACGGCCGTCGACCCGGTGGACGTCGTCCTCGACACCATCGGCGGGGAGTACGGGCCGCGCTCGCTGCGCGCCCTGCGCCCCGGCGGGATCCTGGTGTCGCTGGCCTCGCCCGCCGAGGCCTACCTGACGGAGGTCGCCCGGCCGCAGGGGCTGCGGGCCGCCTTCATGGCGGTGGAGGCCGACCAGGCGGGGCTGCGGGAGGTCGCGGCGCTGGCGGAGGCGGGGCTGCTGCGGCCGGAGATCGACACCGTCCTGCCGCTGGAACTCGCCGGGAAGGCCCACGAACTCTCCGACACCCGCCGCACGACCGGCAAGATCGTGCTGTCCGTCACCGACTGACCGCCAAGGAGCCGGAGTTGAGCACGTACGTCCTCATGCCCGGCGCCTGGCACGGCGCATGGACCTTCGAACCGCTCGCCCGGGGACCGGCCAGGCCGCCTCTTCCGGATCGAAAGAGACGGCCTAGGGCCTCCTCGCCCCTAGGCGGTCGTCGCCTTGACTCCCTCCAGGAAGGGTTCGAGGGCCGCGCGCCAGGCGGCCGGCTGGTCGTAGTGGAGGTAGTGGCCGGCGTCGGGGATCTCGGCGTACTGGCCCTCCGGGAGGACGCGGACCATCTCCTGGGCCTCGGCGCGGCCCAGTTCCCCGTCCAGCCCCCGGACCACCAGGGTCGGGCAGCGGACCTGGGCCAGCTCCTCCCAGTGGGCGTCGTGCACCCAGGTCTCGCGGGCCGTCAGCATCTGGCGGCGGGAGAAGAGGGGGCGCCAGCCGTCCGGCGCCCGGTGCATGACATCGGCGAAGAAGGCACCCCGGCCGGGATCGGGGCGCTCCACCCGGGGGTCGTCCTCGCCGAACCAGCGGCGGGCGGCGTCCTGGGTGGGGAAGGGCAGCGGCCAGCGCCGGAACCATTCCTCCCACTCCTGCTGCGAGGTCTCGCCGAGGGCCGAGGCCCGCATGTCGCAGATGACGAGGGCCTGGACCAGCTCGGGGCGGCGCGCGGCGAGCTGCCATGCGGTGAGGGCGCCCATGGAGTGGCCGATGAGGGTCACGGGGGCGAGGCCGAGCTGCTCCACGGCGGCTTCCGCATCGGCGACGAAGGCCTCGCGCCCGTACGGGTGGGTGCTGCCGGGGGCGGCGGCCGGGCGGTCGCTGTGGCCGTGGCCGCGCTGGTCGAGCGCCACGACGCGGCGGTGCTCGCCGAGCCAGCGCGCGGTGCCGGCCCAGTGGAGGGCGCGGCCCATCAGGCCGTGGAGTAACAGGACGCCTGGAGCCCGCTGCTCCGCGGGCGGTTCGCGGAACTCCCAGGCGGCAAGGCGGAGGCCGTCGGCCCCCGTCACATCGATGCGCTGTACCACCGCAGATGCACCCCCTTCACTCCCGGCCAGACTATCGAACCCGCATTCGAAAACGGGTGTCTCGCCGACAACACCGCTCTTTCGAGTGACCTTGCTCAAGGATTGGCCGCCGCTGCCGATGGAGATCCTTTCAGCAGGGAGGCGGGCCGCTCGGGGAAGACGGTCCGAAGGGGATGACCTTGAGAGCTCGGGGCTCCAGGTCAGCTAGGGGAGGACCGGTCCCGGCGCCGCAAGGCGCCGGGACCTTCCACATCCCGCAGTCCGCTTGTTCCGGTTCCGCTTGTTCCGGTACCGCTCTCGCTATCGCTTTCGCTTTCGCTTTCGACGGCTCAGCGCTTGGCGACGAACACGTGCGAGGCGATGTCCGCGTCCAGCTCGGCCGCCTCGCCGCCGCTGCCCACGAGCACCCCGCCCGGGGACTCCGTCACGCTGACCACCGAACCGGGCTGCACGCCCGCCCGCCGCAGCGTGTACATCAGCTGGGCGTCCGTCTGGATCGGCTCCCCGATCCGGCGGACGACCACCGTCTTGCCCTCCGTGCCCGGGTCCAGCTCGGACAGGCTGACCATGCCGTCCTCCAGGAACGGGTCCGCCTCGGCCTTCTCCCCCAGCTCCTCCAGGCCCGGGATCGGGTTGCCGTACGGCGACTCGGTCGGGTGGCGCAGCAGCTCCAGCACGCGCCGCTCCACCGCCTCGCTCATCACGTGCTCCCAGCGGCAGGCCTCCGCGTGCACCTGCTCCCACTCCAGGCCGATGACGTCGACGAGCAGGCACTCCGCGAGGCGGTGCTTGCGCATCACGCGGGTGGCGAGCTTGCGGCCCTCGTCCGTCAGCTCCAGATGGCGGTCGCTGGCGACCGCCACCAGACCGTCGCGCTCCATGCGCGCCACGGTCTGGCTCACCGTGGGGCCGCTCTGGTCCAGCCGCTCGGCGATCCGGGCGCGCATGGGGACCACACCTTCCTCTTCCAGCTCCAGGATGGTGCGGAGATACATCTCCGTGGTGTCGATCAGTCCGGACATTCTTGCCCCTCGGATTGCGTGCGCTGGCCCTGCCCCCAATTCTGACGCATCGGGCCGACAACCGTCCCGCGCCGAGCGTCAAGGCATGTACGGGACATCTCCCCCCTGCGGGCCCGGCCGACCCCCGGTCCGGCCCCCGGGCCCACCGCCAGGGCTTTGGGCCCGGGATTGACGTTCGTATTGACACGCCCTTGGTCCAGACCGCACGGTGAGCGGCGGACAACGACGACTCACCCAACCTCACCCCACCCTGGAAGGGCCTTCGGCGTATGAGCGAGAGCAAGCTGGCCGGGCAGTTCTTCGACGCCGCCATCGGCCTGCTGGAGCGGGTGCGGGACGAGGAGGCGGCGCGGATCGGCGAGGCCGGGGCGGTCATCGCCGAGGCCGTCGCGTCCGGGAACCGGCTGTTCGCCTTCGGTGCCGGGCATTCCTCGCTGCCCGCCCAGGACGTGGTCTACCGGGCCGGCGGACTCGCGCTGATGAACTTCCTCGCCGTCCCCGGCACCACCGGCATCGACATCATGCCCGCCACCCTGGGCAGCGCCCTGGAGCGGGTCGACGGGCTCGCCGGAGCCGTCCTCGACAGCAGCCCGGCCTCCGACGGAGACGTGCTGGTGATCATCTCGCTGTCGGGCCGCAACGCGCTGCCGGTGGAGATGGCCATGAACGCCCGAGCGATCGGCCTCAAGGTGATCGGCGTGACCTCGGTGGCGTACGCGACGGAGACCAAGTCGCGGCACGTCTCGGGCACCTACCTCAAGGACCACTGCGACATCGTCCTCGACAGCAAGATCTCCGTCGGCGACGCCGAGCTGACCGCCGACGGCATCGAAGCCCCCTTCGCCCCCGCCTCCACCGTGGTCACCAGCGCGATCATGCAGGCCGTCATGGCGGCCGCGGCCGGCGAGCTCGCCGCCCGGGGCCTGGAGCCCCCGATGCTGCGCTCGGGCAACGTGGACGGCGGCCACGAGTGGAACGGCCGCGTGATGCAGGAGTACGGGGACCGGATCTTCTTCCGCCACTGACCCCGGCACCGGCCCCGGCACTGACCCCGGCACCGGCCCCCGGCGGGCGCGGTGGCCGGGGCTCAGCCCGGCCGGGTCGCCAGGTCCAGGTCGGCGGCCACGCGGGCCGCGACCTCCTCCGCGTACAAGGCGTCCGCGCGTTCGAAGGGCGGGCGCGAAGGGCCGCGTACGAAGGTCAGGGCGCCCAGGGTCCTGCCCCGGCTGCGGAGCACCGTGCACAGGGCGTGCGCGGCGCCCGGGGGCCAGCGGCGGGCGCGGGCCCAGGCCTCGGCCGCCTCGCCGCCGGGGGTGCCCGGCGCGCTGGCGCGGACCGGGCCGATCCGGTCCAGGGCCTGGAGCGCCGGGTGCGCGGCCTCGTAGCGCACCGGGATCGCACCCGGCTCCGGCAGCAGCAGCGTCAGCCCGGACGGGGACACGGCCGAGCGGACGAGCCGCCGCCCCGGGCCCGGTTCCAGTACGTCGACCAGCGCGTGTTCCGCGAAACCGGCCAGGGCGAAGTCCAGGCGGACGGCGGCCGCCTCCGCCGGGTCCTCGCACTCGGCGGCGGCCCGGCCCGCCCGGTGCAGCTGGTTGGCCCGGAAACGCAGCTGCCCGGTGTCCAGCTCGGCCTGCCGGGCCTCGGTGACGTCCTGGAACAGCCAGCCCACCCCGAGCGGCACCGGCTCCTCCGCGAGCGGCGACGCCAGCCGCAGGAACCCGCACCGCCAGCACCGGCGCCGCACCCCCTCCGGGGTCCGCACCGACACCCACAGCTCCAGCGGGGCGCGCGGCGCACCCTCGGCCAGGACGTGCTGGAGGGCCCCCTCCAGCTCCTCGACGCCCTGCTCCAGCAGGTCCCCGAGCGGCCGCCCGAGGAGGGCGCCGCGCCCGGCCCCGAAGGCACGGGCGGCATGGGTGTTGACCACCGCCGGGCGCAGGTCGACGTCGACGAGGACGACGCCCCAGGAGGCGTCGTCCATCAGGGCCTCGCTGAGGGCGATGGAGCGTTCCAGGTCGATCTGGGCGTGCACCTCGCTGAAGGCGCAGTAGACCCCGGCCGGTTTCCCGTCGGCGCCGGGCACCCCCGCGGACTGGGTCCGTACGAGGATCCGGCCGCCCTCCTTGGTCAGCAGGGCGAACTCGTGCACCTGCCGTCCGGGGGCGTCCTGCGCGGACATGAGCTGTTCGCGGATCTCGTCGGCGTCGGCGGCACGGACCGCCCAGCCGGCGAACCCGCGGCGCCCGACGGCCTCGGCGGCCGACCAGCCGAGGATCCGCTCGGCCTCGCGGTTCCAGTGGGTGATCACGCCGTCGGAGTCGAACGCGCACAGGGCGGCGTCCATCCCGTCGAGCAGCGCTGCGAGCAGATCGTCGGTGGTCTCGCCACGTCCGGAAGCACTCACCTGGCACCCCCTGCAGGTGTTCGCGTGTGCGGCACGTCAGATCATTGAACTGGAACGTGACGCAGGCCACACCCGGTTCCTGGAATCCTCCCGGAATGTCCCGCCGGCGGGCGGGGGTGCGGCCCCGGTCGCGGACTCAGTCGCTCGTGATCAGCACGACCATCACCACGAGGGCGATCACGACGAAGGTCCCGCAGCCCCAGTACATCCCGGTCAGCATCCGCCCCTCGCGCACCGCCTGCCGCTCGATGCGCTCCAGCGCCTCGGGTTCCGGCTCCCAGTCGGGGCCGCGCAGCTCCTCCCAGGCGGCCCGCAGCACGGCGATCTCGCGCGGGACGTCCACGTGGTTGTCGTCCACGTACATGAGCTGGACCCGGCGCCCCGCGTAGTCGTAGGCGTACGAGATGACGTTCGGCTGGTTCTTCGCCGCGGCCGCCCCCGGATTGGGCACGGCCCGGATGTCCTGGACGTCCGCCCAGGCCAGGCGGCGGCTCCCGGTGAAGCGGCGGACCCGGATGCCCTCGAGGTCGGCGGAGGTGGCGCAGCGTTTGGAGGCCCACACCAGCCAGCCGAAGAGGGCCAGGACCAGGGCCATGACCAGCAGTTTCACCCCGCCGGGCACATCGTCGAGGTTCAGCACGGACAGGGCGATGCCGGGCGTTCCCAGCCCGACGGCGATGTAGACGGCGGTCATCTGCTGGGCCCGGACCCGGTAGTCGCGTGGCAGCCGCTGCTGTGCGCTCATGACACCCCTCCCCCGAAGCGGGAGGCCAGTGTAGGGAGCAACTCCTGTGTGAGATAGGTGAGTTGCTCGGCTTTGTGCGAGCCCGATAAATAAGTTGAGGCCCCCGGGAGGCGGGTCTAGGCTCTGCATTACACGAGAAGGGAGGTGGTTCCCGAAATGTACGGAAACCGGACGCGTGAGGTGGCTGCGGGCTAACGGCCCGTCGTCAGCAACGCACCCAGTGCGGTGCCCGGCGGAGTCGCCAGGTGCCAAACCCAAGCAGTCACCCGACCCGCGGGCTCGCCGGTACGTCCGGCCGGCCTCTCCCACTGCAGGGGAGAGACCCGAGCCCGCGGGTCGCCTGCGTTTGCGGGCGACCCGGCGCCGTGTGGCGTGTGGCGTGTGCCGCTGAGGGACGCGGCCCGCGCCCAGGGGCACCGCCCGGGTCCAGCAGCGTCGTCCACTCCAGCGGCGCGGCCTCAGGGACAGAGCCGCTCGACGCGCCACTTGTCGCCGTCCAGGACGTACCGCAGCCGGTCGTGGAGCCGGTTCTCGTGGCCCTGCCAGAACTCCACCGCGTCGGGCACGACCCGGACGCCGCCCCACTCCGGCGGCACCGGCACCTGCTCCCCCTCCGGGTAGCGCTCCGCGAGCTCCGCGTACCGGCGGTCCAGCTCGTCGCGCGAGCCGATCACCCGGGACTGCTCGCTCGCCCACGCACCCAGCTGGGAGCCGTGCGGCCGGGCCCGGAAGTAGGCGGCCGTCTCGTCCCGGCCGATCTTCGCGGCGGTCCCGGTGACCACGACCTGGCGGGCGATCGGATGCCAGGGGAAGAGCAGCGAGACGTACGGGTTCTCGTCGATCTCCCGGCCCTTGCGCGAGCCGTAATTCGTGAAGAAGACGAAACCGCGCCCGTCGAACTGCTTCAGCAGCACCGTGCGGGAACTGGGCCGGCCGTCCGCGGAGGCGGTCGAGACGACCATGGCGTTGGGTTCGAAGACGTGCGCGTCGGCGGCCTGCCGGAACCAGCGGGCGAACTGCGCCATCGGGTCGTCGGCCAGGCTCTCCTCACGGACGATCTCGGAGCGGTACTGCTTGCGCATGACAGCGGGGTCAAGGTCCTGATCGGTCACGCCGACATCCTGCCCCAGGACTCAGGCCGGGGGTGTGCCGTATGTCACGCTTCCGAACGCCAAGCGGAACGGACAAAATCTTGGGGCCGGTCCGAGGGGCCCTGTGGGGGTGACCATCGGCCGTGCCGGGCATCAACGGGGATGACCGCGCCGGACCGCGAATCACGCCGGGAGCCGCGCGTGTTCGCACTATCTGAGGAGCCGCCTGATGTCCGATTTCGTACCCGGACTCGAAGGGGTCGTCGCGTTCGAGACGGAGATCGCCGAGCCTGACAAGGAAGGCGGATCGCTCCGCTACCGCGGGGTCGACATCGAAGACCTGGTCGGCCACGTCTCCTTCGGGAACGTCTGGGGCCTGCTGGTCGACGGTGCGTTCAACCCCGGCCTGCCGGCCGCCGAACCCTTCCCGATCCCCGTCCACTCCGGCGACATCCGCGTCGACGTGCAGTCCGCGCTCGCCATGCTCGCCCCCGTGTGGGGCCTGAAACCCCTGCTCGACATCGACGCCGAGACCGCGCGTGACGACCTCGCGCGGGCCGCCGTCATGGCCCTGTCCTACGTCGCCCAGTCCGCCCGCGGCCAGGGCCTGCCGATGGTGCCGCAGCGCGAGATCGACAAGGCCGAGTCCGTCGTCGAACGGTTCATGATCCGCTGGCGGGGCGAGCCCGACCCGAAGCACGTCAAGGCCGTCGACGCGTACTGGACCTCCGCCGCCGAGCACGGCATGAACGCCTCCACGTTCACCGCGCGGGTCATCGCCTCCACCGGCGCGGACGTCGCGGCCGCGCTGTCCGGCGCGGTCGGCGCGATGTCCGGGCCGCTGCACGGCGGGGCGCCGTCCCGGGTGCTCGGCATGATCGAGGAGATCGAGCGCACCGGCGACGCCGTGGCGTACGTGAAGAAGGCCCTCGACAAGGGCGAGCGGCTCATGGGCTTCGGCCACCGCGTGTACCGCGCCGAAGACCCGCGCGCGCGGGTGCTGCGGCGCACCGCCAAGGAGCTGGACGCCCCGCGCTACGAGGTGGCCGCCGCGCTGGAGAAGGCCGCGCTCGAGGAACTGCACGCGCGCCGGCCCGACCGGGTGCTGGCCACCAACGTGGAGTTCTGGGCCGCGATCATGCTGGACTTCGCGGAGGTCCCGGCGCACATGTTCACGTCCATGTTCAGCTGCGCCCGGACCGCCGGCTGGTCGGCGCACATCCTGGAGCAGAAGCGCACGGGCCGCCTGGTGCGGCCGTCGGCGCGCTACACCGGGCCGGGGAAGCGCGACCCGCGCGACATCGAGGGGTACGCGGACATGGCGGAGACCGCCTGATCGTTTTGAGTACCGGGCGCCGTGCTCCTTCGGGGGGTGCGGCGCCTTGTGCGTGCCGCGCCTTGTGTGGGTGCGGGCCTTGTGTGGGTGCGGGCCTTGTGTGGGTGCCGCCCGGTCAGGCGAGCGTCGCCTCGATGATGCGGGACCACTGGGCCACCACGCGGGCGCGGCGGGCCGCGTCGTCGGTGAGGACGTTGGCCAGGCCGAGGCCGCGGGCCATGTCCAGGAGGCCCTGCACGGTCTCCCGTACGCCGGGGACCGACTCGTCCGCGCCGAGCAGCTCGACGGCGATGCGGTGGGTCTCGCGGCCCACGCGGGCCTCCAGCTCGGTGACGCGGGGGCGGAGCTGCTCCTCGTTGGAGGCGGCGACCCACAGCTGGAGGGCGGCGCGGAACAGGGTGCCGGTGTACAGCTCCACCAGGGCTTCGACGACCGCGGGGCGGGCGGCCGGGCCGGCGTGGAAGAGCTCGCGCAGGGCGGTGGAGCGTTCCTCCGAGACGTACTCGACGGCGGCCGTGAAGAGGTCCTCGCGGGTCGGGAAGTGGTGCTGGGCGGCGCCGCGCGAGACCCCGGCGCGTTCGGCGACGACGGCGACGGTGGAGCCTGCCCAGCCGTGCTCTGCGAGGCAGGAGACGGCTGCCTCCAGGAGGTGGCGGCGGGTGACGCGGCTGCGGGCCTGCTTGGGGGTCGTGGGGGTGGTCGCGTTTGTCAGCGTGCCCATGTGGGGTCCCGGCGTTCGAAGCGGGCGGTGATGCCTTCGCGGGCCTCGTCGGAGGCGAAGAGGCGGGCGGAGAGTTCCGTCAGGCGGGCGCCGTCGCGGGCCAGGGCCTCGCGGACCTCGGCGGTGACCATCTTCTTGGTCTCGGCCAGGGCCTGCGGGGAGGCCTTGCGCAGGCCGGCCAGGACCGGGGCCAGGGCCGCGTCGACGTCGTCCTCGGTGTGGAGGGTCAGGAGGCCGATGCGGGCCGCCTCGGCGGCGTCGAAGGCCTCGGCGGTCAGGAAGTAGCGGGAGGCGGCGCGGGGGTCGAGGCGGGGCAGCAGGGGCATCGAGATGACGGCGGGGGCCAGGCCGAGGTGGGTCTCGGTGAAGGCGTACGAGGAGGCGGGGCCGGCGGCGGCGATGTCGCAGGCGCCGAGGAGGCCGAGGCCGCCGGCGCGGACGTGGCCGGTGACGCGGGCGACGACCGGCTTGGCGAGCTCGGTGAGCTCGCGGAGCAGGGCGAGGAAGTCGGCGGGGTCGCAGGGGGACTTCAGGTCGGCGCCCGCGCAGAAGGTGGTGCCGGTGTGGGTGAGGACGACGGCCCGGGTCGCGGGGTCCGCGGCGGCCGCCGCGAGGGCTTCGCGGAGCTCGGCGACCAGCTGGGCGGAGAGGGCGTTGCGGTTCGCCGGGGAGTCGAGGGTGAGCGTGGTGATGCCGGTCGCCTGGGCGGCGTGCACTCGTGGGGCCATGTCTCCTCCGGAGGGGGTGCGTGGTGGGTGGTGGGTGGGCCGGGGCCGGGGTCGGGGACGGGGTGGGGTGCCGTCCGGGATAGGCATGATTTATGGCGCCCGCTCCGGGGTGAGTGTGCGGGGCGGCACCGCGCGCCAACAAATCACGTTTTACATCCCGGACGACACCCCACCCCGTCCCCGACCCCTCACGTCTGTGATCCCGTCCCGGCAGCATCTTTTCCGCTGGCGCAGCCAAATCCAGCTCCGCCGGCCCAATCCAGCCTCGCCGGCGATTGAGGCGCCGGGGTTCGGGGGCTGGGGCCCGGGTGCCCTAGTAGGACTTGGGGAGGCCCAGGGTTTGGTGGGAGATGAAGTTCAGGATCATTTCGCGGCTGACCGGCGCGATGCGGGAGACGCGGGCCGCCGTGATGAGGGAGGCGAGGCCGTACTCACGGGTGAGGCCATTGCCGCCGAGGGTGTGGACCGCCTGGTCCACGGCCTTGACGCAGGCCTCGCCGGCGGCGTACTTCGCCATGTTGGCCGCCTCGCCCGCCGCCATGTCGTCCCCCGCGTCGTACAGGTGGGCGGCCTCCCGCATCATCAGGCGGGCCAGTTCCAGGTCGATGTGGGCGGCAGCCAGGGGGTGGGCGATGGCCTGGTGGCTGCCGATCGGCTCCTTCCAGACCTGGCGGGTCTTCGCGTAGTCGACGGCCCTGGCGAGGGCGTAGCGGCCCATGCCGATGGCGAAGGCGGCCGTCATGATGCGTTCGGGGTTGAGGCCGGCGAAGAGTTGGAGGAGGCCCGCGTCCTCGTCCCCGATGAGGGCTGAGGAGGGGAGTACTACGTCTTCGAGGAGCAGCTCGAATTGTTTTTCCGCTGCTTGGAGTTCCATGTCGATGGGGGTGTACGTGAAGCCGGGGGTGTCGCGGGGGACGATGAACAGGCAGGGCTTCAGGCGGCCCGTGCGGGCGTCTTCGGTGCGGCCGACGATGAGGGTGGCGTCGGCGATGTCGACGCCGGAGATGAAGACCTTGCGGCCGGTGAGGATCCAGTCGTCGCCGTCGCGGCGGGCGGTGGTGGTGATGCGGTGGGAGTTGGATCCGGCGTCGGGTTCGGTGATGCCGAAGGCCATGGTGAGGGTGCCGTCGGCGAGGCCGGGGAGCCAGGTCTGCTTCTGTTCGTCGGTGCCGAAGCGGGCGATGACCGTGCCGCAGATGGCGGGTGAGACGACCATCATGAGGAGCGGGCAGCCGGCGGCGCCGAGTTCTTCGAGGACGAGGGAGAGTTCGGTGATGCCGCCGCCTCCGCCGCCGTACTCCTCGGGGAGGTTGACGCCGAGGTAGCCGAGCTTGGCGGCGTCCGCCCACAGTTCGTCGGGGTGGCGGCCCTCGCGGGCGACGCGGGCGAGGTAGTCGCGGCCGTAGCGGCGGCCCAGGGCGGCTACCGCCGTGCGCAGGGCCTTGTGGTCTTCGGATTCGGTGGGGCTCATGGCTGTTCCTCCTGGACTACGGCGAGCAGGGCGCCGAACTCGACCTGTCGGCCGGTGGTGGCGTGGAGCGCGGTGAGCGTGCCGGAGGTGGGAGCGAGGATGCGGTGCTCCATCTTCATGGCCTCCAGCCAGAGCAGGGGCTGCCCGGCGGTGACGGGGCTGCCGGGGGCGAGGCCCTCGGCGACGCGGACGACGGTGCCGGGCATCGGGGCGAGCAGGGAACCCGGTTCGGTCCGGTCCTGGGGATCGGGGAAACGGGGGACGGGGAGGAGGGTGTGGGAGCCGAGGGGGGAGTCCACGTAGACGGTGTTCGATTTTTGTTTCACGTGGAACGTGTGGCGGATCCCCGCTACTTCGAGGGTGACGAGGGTGGGCGTGGCGGCCAGGACGCGGATTCCGGGGTGGTCCAGGGGGTGGTAGCGGGCTTCGTGTTCCTCGCCGTTCACCGTGTAGCGGCGGGTCTGCGGCTGGGAGCGGAGGTTGCGCCAGCCGCCGAGGCGGGCCGCGAGGGGGGCGTCGGGGGTGGGGGCCGCCTGGGCGAGGGCGGCGGCCAGGACGGCCGGGCCGGGGTGCGGGGTGTCGGCGGTGAGGGCGGTGAGGTGGCGGTCGTAGAAGCCGGTGTCGGGCGCGCCGGCGGTGAACTCCGGGTGGCGCAGGGAGCGTACGAGGAGGTCCCGGTTGGTCCGCAGGCCGTGGATCCGGGCACCGGACAGGGCGTGGGCGAGGATGCGGACGGCTTCCGCGCGGGTGGGGGCGTGGGCGACGACCTTGGCCAGCATCGGGTCGTAGTGGACGCCGACGGTGTCCCCGGCGGTGAAGCCGGTGTCCACGCGGACCGTGCCGGGGACGTCGAGGGTGTGCAGGGTCCCGGTCTGGGGTCGCCAGTCCTGGGCGGGGTCCTCGGCGTAGAGGCGGGCCTCGACGGCGTGGCCGGAGGGTTCCGGGGGTGTCAGGGGCAGGGCGGCGCCCTCGGCGACGCGCAGCTGGAGGGCGACCAGGTCGAGGCCGAAGACGGCTTCGGTGACGGGGTGTTCGACCTGGAGGCGGGTGTTCATCTCCAGGAAGTACGGGCGGCCGTCGGAGGTGACGAGGAACTCGACGGTGCCCGCGCCCCGGTAGGAGACCGCGCGGGCGGCGGCGACGGCGGCCGTGTGGAGGCTCTCGCGCAGGGGTTCCGGCAGGCCGGGGGCGGGGGCCTCCTCGATGACCTTCTGGTGGCGGCGCTGGAGGGAGCAGTCGCGGGTGCCCAGCGCCCAGACGGTGCCGTGGGCGTCGGCGAGGATCTGCACCTCGACGTGGCGGCCGCGCTCCACGTAGGGCTCGGCGAAGACCTCCCCGTCGCCGAAGGCGGAGCGGGCCTCGGCGGAGGCGGCGTCCAGGGCTTCCTTGAGGGCGTCGAGGTCCCGGACGACGCGCATGCCGCGTCCGCCGCCGCCCGCCGCGGCCTTCAGGAGCAGGGGCAGGTCGGCGGGGGTGGCGGTGGCCGGGTCGACGGGGTCGAGGAGGGGGACGCCGGCGGCGCGTACGAGGTCCTTGGCGCGGGTCTTGGAGGCCATGGCCTCGATCGCCCCGGGCGGCGGGCCGATCCAGGTCAGACCGGCCGCGAGGACCTGGCGGGCGAAGTCGGCGTTCTCGGAGAGGAAGCCGTAGCCGGGGTGCACGGCGTCGGCGCCCGCCGCGCGGGCGGCCTCGATCAGCAGGTCGGCGCGCAGGTAGGTGTCGGCGGGGGCGGCGCCGGGCAGGCGGACGGCCGCGTCGGCCTCGCGTACGTGCAGGGCGTCGGCGTCGGGGTCGGAGTGGACGGCGACGGTGGCCAGGCCCAGGGCGCGGGCGGTACGGAAGATCCGTACGGCGATCTCGCCCCGGTTGGCGACGAGGAGGGAGGTGATCGGGTTCGTCGGTCGGGTCATGTGCGGGCTCACATCCGGAAGACGCCGAAGCCGCCACGGGCGCCCTCGACGGGGGCGTTGTGGACGGCCGACAGGCACAGGCCGAGGACGGTACGGGTGTCGCGCGGGTCGATGACCCCGTCGTCGTACAGCCGCCCGGACAGGAACAGGGGGAGGGACTCGGACTCGATCTGGGCTTCGACGAAGGCGCGCATCCCGGCGTCCTGTTCCTCGTCGTAGGGGAGCCCCTTGGCGGCGGCGGACTGCCGGGACACGATCGAGAGGACGCCGGCGAGCTGGGCCGGGCCCATGACGGCGGACTTGGCGCTGGGCCAGGCGAAGAGGAAGCGGGGCTCGTAGGCCCGTCCGCACATGCCGTAGTGGCCGGCGCCGTAGCTCGCGCCGATCAGGACGGAGAGGTGCGGGACGCGGGAGTTGGAGACCGCGTTGATCATCATCGAGCCGTGTTTGACGATGCCGCCCTGCTCGTACTCCTTGCCGACCATGTAGCCGGTGGTGTTGTGGAGGAAGAGGAGGGGGATGTCGCGCTGGTTGGCGAGCTGGATGAACTGGGCGGCCTTCTGCGACTCGGCGCTGAACAGGACCCCTTGGGCGTTGGCGAGGATGCCGACGGGGTAGCCGTGGAGGGTGGCCCAGCCGGTGACGAGGCTGGGGCCGTAGAGGGGCTTGAACTCGTCGAAGTCGGAGCCGTCGACGATGCGGGCAATGACCTCGCGCGGGTCGAAGGGGGTCTTCAGGTCGGGCGGGACGATGCCGAGGAGTTCCTCGGGGTCGTGGAGGGGTTCCTCGGCCGGGGCCGGTTCCGGGTGGGCCCTGCGGTGGTTGAGGCGGGCCACGATCCGGCGGGCCTGGCGGATCGCGTCGTACTCGTCGAGGGCGTAGTGGTCGGCGAGTCCGGAGACGCGGGCGTGCATCTCGGCGCCGCCGAGGGACTCGTCGTCGCTCTCCTCGCCGGTCGCCATCTTGACCAGGGGCGGGCCGCCGAGGAACACCTTCGAACGGTCCTTGATCATGACGGTGTGGTCGGACATGCCGGGGACGTACGCGCCGCCGGCGGTGGAATTGCCGAAGACGACCGCGACGGTGGGGATGCCGGCGGCGGAGAGCCGGGTGAGGTCGCGGAAGATCGCACCGCCCGGGATGAAGATCTCCTTCTGGGAGGGGAGATCGGCGCCGCCGGACTCTACGAGGCTGATGACGGGCAGCCGGTTCTGCAGGGCGATCTCGTTGGCGCGCAGCGCCTTCTTCAGGGTCCAGGGGTTGCTGGCGCCACCGCGGACCGTGGGGTCGTTGGCGGTGACCAGGCATGCGACGCCCTCGACGGTACCGATGCCGGTGACCATCGAGGCGCCGACCGGGTAGTCGCTGCCCCAGGCCGCGAGCGCGGACAGCTCCAGGAACGGGGTGTCCGGGTCGAGGAGCAGCTCGACGCGCTCGCGGGCCAGGAGCTTGCCGCGGTCCCGGTGGCGGGCGGTGTACTTCTCGCCGCCGCCGGCCAGGGCCTTCGTGTGCTCGGCGTCGAGCGCGGCCAGGCGTTCGAGGGCGGCGGTACGGGCCTGCGTGTGCTCGGGGGCGAGCGGGTCGACGGTGGTGCCGAGGCGGGTCATGGGCGGGTCCCCTCCGGGGCGGACGGCAGGAGGTGCGTCGGGATGTCGAGGTGGCGGGCGCGGAGCCATTCGCCGAGGGCCTTGGCCTGGGGGTCGAAGCGGTGGCCGGAGGCGACGCCGTCGCCGAGGAGGCCGGGGATCTCGAAGTTCAGCGCGCGGAGGTTGGGGAGGGGGTGGCGGATGACGGGCAGGGCCCGGGTTTCGGGGAGCAGTTCCTGGAGGGCCTCCACCGTGAGGGTGCGGTGGAGCCAGTCCCAGGCGGCGTCGGAGTCCACCCAGACGCCGATGTTGGCGTCGCCGCCCTTGTCGCCGCTGCGGGCCCCGGCCACTGCCCCGAGGGGGGCCCGGGTGGTGCCCCCGGGCTCCGCCCGGCCCCGGTCCTCAAGCGCCGGACGGGCTGGAACACCGGGCCTCCGCCCCGGACCCGGGATCTCGAGCCCCAGCGGGGCTGAAACCCTGGGGCTCCGCCCCAGACCCCGCTCCTCAAACGCCGGAGGGGCTGGATTTGGGCTGCTGCCGGGGGCCGGGCTGCTCTGTGCAGCGGGGATGGGGAGGGGGGTGCCGTCCGGGAGGACCGCCACGTGGGGGACCTCGGAGGCCGGGACGGCGGACGAGGTGAAGACGCCGTACGGCTGCGCCGCCCCCGGTGGGGCGGTGACGTGGAAGCCCGGGTAGCTGGCGAGGGCCAGTTCGACCGCCGCCGAGGTGAGCCCGCGTCCGACCCGGTCCGGGGACGGGTCGCGGACCACCAGGCGGAGCAGCGCGCTGGCCGTCTCCTCGGTCGCGGCGTCCGCGTGGTCCGTGCGGGCCAGGGTCCAGGTGGCGTCGGCCACACCGTCCAGGGCGTCGGACAGCTGCGCCCGCACCAGGGCGGCCTTCTCCTCGATGTCGAGGCCGGTCAGGACGAAGACGACCTCGTTGCGCCAGCCGCCGATCCGGGTGACGCCCACCTTGAGGGTCGCCGGGGGCGCTTCGCCACGTACGCCCGAGACGCGGACCCGGTCGGGTCCGTCGCCGGTCAGCCGGACCGTGTCGAGGCGGGCCGTGACGTCCGGGCCGAGGTAGCGGGCGCCCTGGGTCTCGTACAGGAGTTGCGCGGTGACGGTGCCGGCCGAGACGGTGCCGCCCGTGCCCGGGTGTTTGGTGATCACCGCCGTGCCGTCCTCGTGGATCTCGGCGAGGGGGAAGCCGGGGCGGCGGACGTCGTGGGCGGTGAAGAAGGAGTAGTTGCCGCCGGTGGCCTGGGTGCCGCATTCGAGGACGTGGCCGGCGACCACCGCTCCCGCCAGCCGGTCCCAGTCGTCGGGGGCCCAGTCGAACCACCAGGCGGCCGGGCCGCTGACCAGCGCCGCGTCCGTGACCCGGCCGGTGACGACCACGTCGGCGCCGGCCCGCAGGCAGGCGGTGATGCCGGCGCCGCCGAGGTAGGCGTTGGCGGTGAGCGCACCGTCCGCGTACGGCATCAGGTCGTCGCCCTCGACGTGCGCGACGGACACCGGGACGCCCACCTTCGCGGCCAGTTCCCGTACGGCGCCGGCGAGTCCGGCCGGGTTGAGGCCGCCGGCGTTCGCGACGATGCGGACGCCCCGTTCGTGGGCGAGGCCGAGGCCTTCCTCCAGCTGCCGCAGGAAGGTCTTGGCGTAGCCGAGGTCCGGGTTCTTCAGGCGGTCGCGGCCGAGGATCAGCATGGTCAGTTCGGCGAGGTAGTCGCCGGTCAGTACGTCCAGCGGGCCGCCGGTCAGCATCTCGCGCAGGGCGGCGGAGCGGTCCCCGTAGAAGCCGGAGGCGTTGCCGACGCGCAGCGGGCGGCGGCTCACCGGGCGCCGCCCCGGGGTGCGCGGCCGGGGCCGGCGGGGCCCGCGAAGGCCTGGGCGATGTCGAGCCACCGGTCGGCGTCGGGGCCGGTGGCGGTGAGCGCGAGGTCGGCGCGGTGGGCGCGCTGGGTCACGAGGAGGCAGAAGTCGAGGGCGGGACCCGCCACCCGCTGGGGGGCGTCGGCGGGCCCGTACGTCCACACCCCGGACCCGTCCGGCGCGGCGAGTTCCACGCGGAACTCGCCCTCGGGAGCCACCAGTCCCCGTACGGCGTACGCGTAGTCGCGGGCCCGTACGCCGATCCGCGCGACGTGCCGCAGCCGGGCGGTCGGGGTGCGGCGGACGCCGAGCGCGTCGGCGACGTCCTGGCCGTGCGCCCAGGTCTCCATCAGCCGGGCGCTCGCCATGGAGGCGGCTTTCATCGGGGGCCCGTACCAGGGGAAGCGGGTGTCGGGCGAGGCGGCGCCGAGCACCCGCGCGAGGTCCGTCCGCCCGGCCCGCCAGCGCCGCAGCAGTTCGGCGGGCTCCAGCCGGGCGCCTTCCTCGGCGCCGTCGTCCACGAAGGAGTCGGGCGACTTGAGGGCCACCTCGACCTCCCGTGCGAAGCCTTCGGCGTCGGTGAGGGCGAGCAGTGCGGCCCGGTCGGTCCAGTGCAGGTGGGCGATCTGGTGGGCGACGCTCCAGCCGCTCGCGGGGGTGGGGCTCGACCACCGGTCGTCCGGCAACCCGCCCACCAGGGTGTCGAGTTCCTGACCTTCCCCCTCCAGGTCGGCGAGGACGGCGGTGGCGGCGGTGACGGCGGACGGATCGGGCACGGCGTGCTCCCCTCTCGGCGTGAGGGGAAGCCTGGCAGCCCGCCAGAAAACAATCAAGCACGCTTGCATGATTTTTGCAGCCTTCGCCGCTTTCCCGCCACGCCCGCCAACTCGACCGCACAGCACACCCGTTAGCTTCCGTGGCGGGTTCACCGAGGCCCGCCCGCGCCCGGGCGCCGCCGCCCCCGGGGGGCGATTTCGGACGTACGCCGGAAAGACACCGAACAGCACCGATGTCGCGCCTGATACTGAACGCTCCGCTCGCCGCTCCACGTCCGCAGCGACACGTCCACACCGACACGTCCACACCACTCGACGACGAGGACGAACCGACGTGAACTCCGCATCCCCCGAGGCCTTCTCCCTGCACCCCGAACTCGACTCCGGCTCCCTCACCGCCTTCGCCGCCGCCCTGGAGACCGGCGACACCACCGGCCTGCCGCCCGCCCGCGCCGCCGAGGTGGAGGCCGTACGGGCCGTCGCCGTGTTCAGCCGGGGCAAGGTGGCCGGGGCCGAGGGGGACCTCCTCGACGCGGCGCTCTGGCGGCACACCGGCACCGCGCCCCGCCCGGCGGTGGTCATGCCCTCGCCCTGGTCGCACCTGGGCTGGATCGCGTACGCCGTGCAGGCCACGCTGTTCGCCGCCGAGGGCTACGACGTCATCGCCTACACCGCCCGGGGCTTCGCCGGCTCCGGGGGCCAGGCCGACCTGGGCGGCCCCCTCGACGTCGCCGACGGCGGCCGCGCCCTGGACCACCTCCTCGAACGCACCGCGGGCCCCGTCACGCGCATCGGCTTCCTCGGGGCCTCCTACGGCGCCGCCCTCGCCCAGCTCGTCGCCGCGCACGACACCCGGGTCGACGCGGTGGCCGCCCTCAGCGGCTGGGGCGACCTGGGCGGCGTCCTCTACGAGAACTCCACCCGCCGGGTCGCCGCCGCCCAGGCCCTGCTCGCCGCGGCCGGCCGGGCCCGCCTCGCCCCCGGTACGGAACGCGCCCTGGACAACGTCCTGACCGGCCGGGACACCGAGGCCACCCAGCGCTGGGCGCAGCAGCGCTCACCCCTCACCCACGTCAAGGAGCTCAACCGCCGCCAGGTGCCGGTCTTCCTCGCCCATGCCTGGCACGAGACCCTCTTCCCGCCCAACCAGGCCCTCGCGCTCTTCGACGAACTCACCGGCCCCAAGCGGGCCGACCTCTCCCTCGGCGACCACCTGGGCTCCGAGCTGACGGGCCTCCTCGGACTCCCGAACCGGCTGTGGACGGACGCCCACCGCTGGTTCGGCCTCCACCTGCGCGGCCTCGACGACGGCATCGGCGCCGAGGGCGAGGTGCTCGCCGAGACCATGTGGACGCGGGCCCTCACCCCCGCGCCCACCTGGCGCTCCCTCACCCACCGCGTCCGGCGCCTGCACCTCACCGGCACCGCCTCCCTGGCCGCGGAACCCGACCCGGGCTGGGCGGCGACCGTGCTGTGCGGGGTCGACACCGCGGCCACCGTCGCCGACGCGCTCGTCCGGTCCGGGTCCGCCGAGCTCGCGGGCCGCCCCCGGACCTACCCGGCCGACGCCGTCGACCCCGACGCGGCCGCCGCCTGGACCTCCCCGCCGCTGCCCGGGACGACCCGGCTGCGCGGCGTCCCCCGGCTGCGCGTCACCTACCGCGCCCCGAACCCCGGCTCCAGCTTCGTGGCGTACCTGCTGGACCTGGCCCCCGACGGCACGGCCCGCCTGATCACCCACGCCCCGTACACCGACCTCGGCCCGGCCCCCGACGCCCTGGTCACCGCCGGGCTGGACCTCCAGGCCACCGCCTACGACATCCCCCCGGGGCACCGCGCCCGCCTGGTCCTGACGGCCCGCGACCCCTTCTACGCCGACAGCAACCACCCCCGCGCCGCCCTCTCCTTCACCTCCCCGGACCCGACCCCCTCCTACCTGGAGCTGCCGCTGGGCTGACGGGCGATGGCGGCGCGCTACGCGTGAGCCTTGCGGCCCGTCTGGGAGCGGACCGCGCCCATGCTCGCCGCGATCACCAGGGCGATGGCGAGGGCGTCGAGCGGCGACAACGCCTGGTTCAGGACCAGGAAGCCGGCTGTCGCCGCGATCGCCGGTTCCAGGCTCATCAGGATCGCGAAGGTCGGGGCGGGCAGCCGGCGCAGGGCGAGGAGTTCCAGGGTGTACGGCAGCACCGAGGACAGCACCGCCACGCCCAGGCCGAGGGCGAGGGTGCTCGGGCGCAGCAGGTCGGAACCCGCCTCGATCACGCCCAGCGGCAGCGAGATGACCGCCGCCACGGCCATCGCCAGGGCCAGGCCGTCCGCCTGCGGGAAACGGCGTCCGGTGCGGGCGCTGAAGACGATGTACGTCGCCCACATGGCGCCCGCGCCGACGGCGTAGGCCGCGCCCAGCGGGTCGAGGCCGCCGAAGCCGCCTCCGCCGTGGGTGGACAGCAGGACCACGCCGGCCAGGGCGAGGCCGGCCCACAGCATGTTCACCAGGCGGCGCGAGACGATCACGGACAGGGCCAGCGGGCCGAGGACCTCCAGGGTCACCGCGGGACCGAGCGGGATGCGGTCGATGGCCTGGTAGAAGAGGCCGTTCATGCCCGCCATGGCCACGCCGAACGCGAGGACCGTGCCCCAGTCGGCGCGGGCGTAGCCGCGCACCGTGGGCCGGCACAGGACCAGCAGTACGAGCGCGGCCGCCGCGAGGCGCAGGCTGACCACGCCGGCCGCCCCCACCCTGGGCATGATCATGACCGCGAGGGCGGCCCCGAACTGCACCGAGACGCCGGCCGAGACCACCAGGGCCACCGGGCCGAACCGGGCGCCCTGCGTGGGGGCGGCGGGGGTCGTGGCGGTGGCGGGCACGGCAGGGGTGGCAGGGGTGGCCGTCGGGGACGGGGAGGGTGCGGGCATCTCTCCAGACTAAGGGGTCGGTAAGGGCCGTCATGGCGTGTTTTGCCTTACATCGGGTGCTCCGGGCGGCCGTACGAGCGCCTCCGCGAGGAGTTCCGCGAGGTGGCGGGCCCGGCGCCCCGACAGCTGGGCGATCTGGGTACGGCAGGAGAAACCGTCCGCGAGGACCGCGGCGTCCGGGGCCGCCGCACGCAGGGCCGGCAGCAGCTGTTCCTCGGCGCAGGCCGCCGAGACGGCCTCGTGGCCCGGCTCGAAGCCGAAGTTCCCCGCGAGGCCGCAGCAGCCGCCGCTGAGCTCCCCGGTCAGCCCGGCGCGCTCGCGCAGGCGGCGGTCGGCGGCGTCGCCGAGCACGGCGTGCTGGTGGCAGTGGGTCTGGCCGACCGCGGGGCGGTCCAGGCGGGGCGGGGTCCAGTGCGGGGCGTACTCCTCCAGGGTCTCCGCGAAGGTGCGGACCGCTGCCGCGAGGTGGTGGGCGCGGGGGTCGTCGGGCAGGAGCGCGGGGAGGTCGGCGCGCAGGGCCGCCGCGCAGCTGGGCTCGAGGACCACGACCGGTCCCGGGGGCCGGCCCACCGCGTCCAGGGTGCGGCGCAGGACCCTGCGGGCCGTGTCGAGGCGGCCGGTGGAGACGTAGGTGAGGGCGCAGCAGACCCGGCCGGCGGGGACGGTGACCGTGAGGCCGGCGGCCTCCAGCACCGTGACGGCGGCGTGGGCGGCCTCGGGAGCCAGGTACTCCGTGAAGGTGTCGGGCCACAACGTGACGGTCGCCTGCGGCGGCGGGGCCGGGGCCTGCGGCGGGGGTGGGGCCGGGGCGGGCGGCGGGGTCGGGCCCTGCGGGCGGCTTCCCCCACCCCGCCCCTTCCCGAAACCGGGGGCTCCGCCCCCGGACCCCCGCGCCTCAAACGCCGGCGAGGCTGGGACGGAGCGGGGGTGGGTGGGCGCCGGCGGGGCTGACGGGGAGCGGGTGAAAGGGGTCCGGGCCAGTGGGGGCAAGGGGCGGGAGCGGGTCAGGCCAGGGGCGGGGAGGTGGTGGGTGAGGGTGTTCGTCAGGCGGGTGGCTCTGAGGGTGGTGATGAGGCGGAGCCAGGTCGGGAGGCTGCCCAGGGTGTAGTGGGACAGGGGGCGCAGTCGGCCCGACCAGTGGTGGTGCAGGAACTCCGACTTGTAGGCGGCCATGTCCACGCCCACCGGGCAGTCGCTGCGGCAGCCCTTGCAGCCCAGGCACAGGTCGAGCGCCTCGGCGACCTCCCGCGAGCGCCACCCGTCGCGGACGATCTCCCCGGCCAGCATCTCGTGGAGCAGCCGGGCCCGGCCGCGCGTGGAGTGCTGTTCCTCCCCCGTGGCCCGGTAGGAGGGGCACATGACGTCCGCACCGGGGGTGGTCGAGCGGCATTTCGCCACGCCCACGCAGCGCGCGACCTCGCCCGCGAAGGGGGTCTCGGGCAGAACGGTGAAGCGGAGGTTCTCGTCGAGGCGCGCCGGGCGGACCAGGATGCCCGGGTTCATGCCGCCCGCCGGGTCCCACACGTCCTTGTACGCGCCGAAGAGGGCGATGACCTCGGGCCCGTACATCCTGGGGAGGAGTTCGGCCCGGGCCTGTCCGTCGCCGTGCTCCCCCGACAGGGAGCCCCCGTGGGCGACGACCAGGTCGGCGAGGTCGCCGGAGAACTCCCGGAAGCGGGCCACGCCCGGCGCGGACACCAGGTCGAAGTCGATGCGGACGTGTACGCAGCCCTCCCCGAAGTGCCCGTACGGGGTCCCGCGCAGCCCGTACTGCGCCAGCAGGGCGCGGAATTCCCGCAGGTACGCGCCCAGTCGCGCGGGCGGTACCGCGCAGTCCTCCCAGCCCGGCCAGGCCATGCCCCCGTCGGGGGTGCGGGTGGCGGTGCCGGCGGCGTCCTCGCGGATCCGCCACAGCGCCCGCTGTCCCGCCGGGTCGGTGACGAGGTCCGCGTCGAGGGCGTCGGCGCCGCGCAGCAGGGCCCGGCCCGCCGCCTCGTCGGGCATCTCCACGAACAGCCAGGCCCCGCCGCGCGGCAGTCCGGCGGCCCCGCGCACCAGGTCGGCGGCCATGCCCTCGACGGTGAGGGGCCGGTACGGGAGCAGCCCGGCGGCGGCGTCGGCGGCCGCGCTCTCGTCGGCGTACCCGAGGACGGCCAGGACGGGCGCGCGCGGGAGCTCCACGAGTCGTACCACCGCCTCCGTGACCACCCCGAGGGTGCCCTCGCTGCCGCAGAAGGCCCGCGCGGCCTCGACGCCCCGTTCGGGGAGCAGGGCGTGGAGGCCGCCGTAGCCGGAGATGCGGCGGGAGAACTCCCCGGGGGCCAGTCCGATCCGCAGCACGGCCAGGTTCCCGGCGACGAGTTCGCGCAGTCCGGCGGGGGCGCCCGCCCAGCCCGTGCCGAGCCGGTGGCGGGCGCCGCCGTACGCCGTCACCGCCAGCTCCGTCACGTTGTCGGCGGTGGTGCCCCAGGCCACCGAGTGGGCGCCGCACGCGTTGTTGCCGATCATCCCGCCGAGGGTGCAGCGGGAGTGCGTGGACGGGTCGGGCCCGAAGGTCAGGCCGTACGGGCGCACCGCGGCCCGCAGCCGGTCGAGGACCAGGCCGGGCTGGACGACGGCGGTGCGGGCGGCCGGGTCGACGGACAGTACGGCGTCCATGTGCCGGGTGAGGTCGAGGACCACGCCGATGCCCGTGGCCTGCCCGGCGATGGAGGTGCCGCCGCCGCGCGGGACGACGGGCACCCCGGCGTCCGCGCACACGCGCAGGGCCGCCGCCACGTCGTCGGCGTCGCGCGGGGTGACGACGCCGACGGGGACGCGGCGGTAGTTGGAGGCGTCCATGGTCACCAGGGCCCGCGCGGCGGCCCCGAAGTCCACCTCCCCGCGCAGTTCGGCCCGCAATGTCCGTTCGAGTTCCCCGGGTGACGTCACGCCGCCCAGCCTGCCACCGGCCGCCCGGCGCGGCGTGCGTCTCATCGGGTGGACGCGCGTCCAAGTCCCGTCCCACGACCCGATACGCTCCGCTCGTGGCCGAGATCCAGATTCCCGCTGACATCAAGCCCGCCGACGGACGCTTCGGCGCGGGCCCCTCCAAGGTGCGGACCGAGGCGCTGGACGCCCTCGCCGCCACCGGTACCTCCCTGCTCGGAACCTCCCACCGCCAGGCCCCGGTCAAGAACCTGGTCGGCTCGGTGCGCGAGGGGATCCGGGACCTGTTCTCCCTCCCCGAGGGTTACGAGGTGATCCTGGGCAACGGCGGCTCCACCGCCTTCTGGGACATCGCGACCGCCGGTCTCATCGAGCGCAAGTCGCAGCACCTCACCTTCGGCGAGTTCTCCTCGAAGTTCGCCAAGGCCGCGAAGCTCGCGCCGTGGCTGGACGAGCCGACGGTGATCTCCTCCGAGCCGGGCACCCACCCCGAGCCGGTCGCCGAGGCGGGCGTGGACGTGTACGCGTACACGCACAACGAGACCTCGACGGGTGTCGCGGCGCCCGTCAAGCGCGTCGCGGGTGCGGACGCCGGGTCCCTCGTCCTGGTGGACGCGACCTCCGGCGCCGGCGGTCTGCCGGTGGACATCACCGAGAGCGACGTCTACTACTTCGCCCCGCAGAAGTCCTTCGCGTCCGAGGGCGGCCTGTGGCTGGCGGCGTTCTCCCCGGCCGCCCTGGAGCGTGCCGCGCGCGTGCACGCGTCCGGCCGGCACATCCCGGAGTTCTTCTCGCTGCCGACGGCGATCGACAACTCGCTGAAGAACCAGACGTACAACACCCCGTCGCTGTCCACGCTGTTCCTGCTGGACCAGCAGCTGCGGTGGATGAACTCCCAGGGCGGCCTGGAGTTCACCACGGGCCGTACGGCGGCCAGCGCGGCCCACCTGTACGGCTGGGCGGAGGCGTCGAAGCACGCCAACCCGTTCGTGCAGGACGCCGACAAGCGCTCGGCCGTCATCGGCACGATCGACTTCTCGGACGACATCGACGCGGCGGCGATCGCGAAGGTGCTGCGCGCCAACGGCATCGTGGACACCGAGCCGTACCGCAAGCTGGGCCGCAACCAGCTGCGCGTGGCGATGTTCCCGGCGATCGACCCGGCGGACGTGCAGGCGCTGACCGCGTGCATCGACTACGTGATCGAGCAGCTCTGACCCGACCGGTCCCGGTGTGACGGGTCCTGAACCGACCGGAGCCCCCGGCGCCTTCCCGGCGCCGGGGGCTCCGGCGTTTCCGGCCGTTTCCGGCCCGCCACCGTCTCGGGACGGCCGCCGGGACTTTGGTCCCAAAAATAAGGGCAAAGAGCCCGCAAACGGGCACCCTCGGCTCCTCCCCCGGCCTGCTGTTTTGCCTCCCGGGACCTTCGGCAGGGCCCCGCGCGGGCCCGGATCCGCCCCGCAACCGACCGCCCCGAATGTCCCTCATGTCTGGTGTGCCGGGAAAAACCCCGGCCCGTTCAGGAGGAGACCCCATGCGCAAGGCACTCACCCTTCCGGCGATCGCCCTCGCCTCGTCACTGGCCCTCGGCGGCACCACCACCGCTTTCGCCGCCGGTACGCCGACGCCCTCCCCGTCGGCGAGCGCGACGACCCCCAGCCGCGGCGTCAGCCTCACGCTGCCGTCCTCGCCGGTGAAGCCCGGGGACGCCGTCAGCGTCAGCGTGTCCGCCCCCGCCGGATCGAAGTTCACCGTGTCCTCCGCCGCCCTGGCCGGCGTGAAGCTCACCGAGGGCGAGGCCGGCTGGACCGGTACCGGCACGGTCGCCTCCGTCAAGGACGGCAGCTACGGCGTCTCCCTCGTCGGCACCGGCCCCGACGGCGCGAAGATCCAGGCCACCGCCCGGCTGAACGTCGAGGCGGGCGCCCCGAAACCCACCCCCGCGCCCTCGACCGTCCAGCTCTCCACGGACTTCGGCCGCCCCGGCGACAAGGTGGTCGTCACCGTGAAGACCTCCGAGAGGAACGCCCACGTCTCCTCCCTCGCCTTCTCCGGCGGCCGGGTCGACCTCAAGGGCGACGGCAAGGGCACCTTCACCGGCACCGCGACCGTCGCGAACGACGTCAAGAGCGGCTACTACGGGGTCGAGGCCTTCGCGGGCGGCAAGAAGTTCGACACCGTGAAGTTCTCCACCGAGGGCAAGCCCGGCCCGGCCCCGAAGCCGCACGTGGACCCGAACCTGAAGCCGCTGAAGCCGCTGAAGCCGAGCGAGCGCAAGAAGCCCCTGGGCTCCGTCAACACCGGCCAGGCGCCCGCCGGGTACGTCGCCGAGCCCGGCCGTGCCTGATCCCCGTCCCCGTCCCGCCGAAACCGCCCGCCGGGGCGGCCGCGTACGCCGCGCCGCCGCCCTGGCGGGGGCCCCGGCCCTCGCCGTGGCGCTGGCCCTGGCCCTGACCTCCGGCTGCTCGGCGGGCGGCGCCTCCGCCGGGACCGGCGCCCCCTCGGGCGCGGCGACGCCGGTCCCGGCCGCCTCCCTCCCGCCGTCCGTCCCGGACCGGATCGAGATCCCCGGGATCGGAGTCGACGCCCCCCTCGACGCCGTCGGCCTCGACTCCCACGGCGTCATGCGGGAGCCCGACTTCGCGAAACCGAAGGACGCCGCCTGGTACCAGGAGGGCCCCACGCCCGGCGAGGCCGGCGCCGCCGCGATCGTCGGCCACATGGACACCCCGCAGGTCCCCGAGGCCGTGTTCTTCCGCCTGAAGACCCTCAGAGAGGGCCAGGAGGTCGACGTCCACCGCACCGACGGCACCACCGCCGTCTTCACCGTCGACGGGGTCGACACCTTCAAGAAGGACGCCTTCCCCACCAACAAGGTCTACGGCGACACCCACGGCAAGGCCGAACTCCGGCTGATCACCTGCGGCGGCGCCCTCACCCCCGACCGCCACTGGGACGCCGACGTGGTCGTGTTCGCGCACCTCACGGGCAAGGCGTAGGCCCGCACGCGATACCTTCATCAGGCCCGGGCAGGGGTCCGTACGGATCCGGGCCCGGCATCCCTGAAAGCGGCACAGCATGGAGGCAGCGGCGTGAACGTGCGAGTGACGGCGGCCCAGGACGGCGTGGACCCCTTCGGCACGGCCCGGCTCCGGCGCGGGGTGCTCGACTCCTGGGGGTCGGGACCGGCCCGCTTCCGGGAGGACGCCAACGCCGAGGAGGACCTGGCGCTCGGCGGCTACCGCGACCGGCTCGTCGTCGAACTGGCCCAGAACGCCGCCGACGCCGCCGCCCGTGCCAAGGTTCCCGGCCGGCTGCGCCTGACCCTGCACCCCGGCGAGCACGGCCACGCCGTCCTCGCCGTCGCCAACACCGGTGCCCCGCTGGACGCGACGGGCGTCGAATCGCTGAGCACCCTGCGCGCCTCCGCCAAGCGGGAGAACGAACAGGACTCCGTCGGCCGCTTCGGCGTCGGCTTCGCCGCCGTCCTCGCCGTCTCCGACGAACCGGCCGTCCTCGGCCGCCACGGCGGCGTCCGCTGGTCCCTCGCCGAGTCCCGCGAGATGGCCCGGGGCGCCGCCGTCGGCAGCCCCGGGCTCGGCGACGAACTGCGCCGCCGCGACGGCCACGTCCCGCTGCTGCGCCTGCCGTTGCCCGCCGAGGGCAGCGCCCCCGAGGGCTACGACACCGTCGTGGTCCTCCCGCTGCGCGACGCCGCCGCCGAGGACCTCGCCGAACGGCTCCTCGCCGGCATCGACGACGCCCTGCTGCTGACCCTGCCCGGGCTGCGCGAGGTCGTCGTGGAGACCCCGGCCGCCGGACACCGCGTGCTCTACCGGCGCATGGACGGCCCGTACACCGTCATCGAGGACTCCGCGTCCGGCACCCACCGCTGGCGCACCGTCCGCCACACCGGCCCCATCGAGAAGGCCCTGCTGGCCGACCGGCCCGTCGAGGAACGGCTGCGGCCCGCCTGGACCGTCACCTGGGCCGTCCCCGTCGACCCCGACGGCGCCCCCGAACGCCCCCGCACCGCCCCCGTCGTGCACGCCCCCACCCCCACCGACGAACCGCTGGGCATCCCCGCCCTGCTCATCGCCTCCCTGCCGCTGGACACCTCCCGCCGCCACCCCGCGCCCGGCCCCCTCACCGACTTCCTGGTCGAGCGCGCCGCCGACGCCTACGCCGAACTCCTCGGCGCCTGGGACCCGGTGAGCACCGCCCTGGTGGACCTGGTGCCCGGCCCGCTCGGCAAGGGGGAGCTCGACGGGGCCCTGCGCGGCGCCGTCCTCCAGCGCCTGCCCCGCACCGCCTTCCTCGCGCCCGCCGCCCCGCCGCAGACCCCGGACGAGCGGGCCGCGCTGCGCCCCTTCGAGGCGGAGGTCGTGGAGGGTGCGGGCGCCGACACCGTACGGGTCCTGGCGGAGGTGCTGCCCACCCTGCTGCCCGCCGGGCTGGAGCGCCGCCCCGAGCTGCGCACCCTGGGCGTCGGCCGGCTGCCGCTCGGCGAGGCCATCGAGCGGATCGCCGGCATCGAGCGCACCCCCGAGTGGTGGCACCGCCTCTACGACACCCTCGCCGGCGTGGACCCGGACCGGCTGTCGGGGCTGCCCGTGCCGCTGGCCGACGGCCGCACCACCATCGGCCCCCGCCACGTCCTGCTGCCCTACGCCGACACCCCGGCGAGCCTGGCCCGCCTCGGCCTGAAGGTGGCCCACCCGGACGCCGCGCACCCGCTGCTGGAGAAGCTGGGCGCCCTCCCCGCCACCGCCCGCGCCGTCCTGACGACCCCGCAGATCCGCGCGGCCGTCGCCGCCTCCCTGGACGCGGGCGAGATCTGGGACGAGGACGCCGACGCCCTGGACCCCGACGAGCTGGCCGAGGTGGTCCTCACCCTGGTCCGCGACTCCGGCCTGGCGGCCGGTGACGAGCCGTGGCTCGGCGCGCTGGCCCTGCCCGACGAGGACGGCGAACCGACCCCGGCCGGTGAACTCCTCCTCGCCGGGAGCCCGTTGGCCTCGGTGGTCCGCGAGGACGAGATCCCGTACCTGGACGCCGGCCTCGCCGAACGCTGGGACGCCGACGTGCTGGCCGCCTGCGGGGTGCTGACCGCCTTCCAGCTGGTCCGCGCCACCGACGTGGTCCTCGACCCGGACGAACTGGAGCCCCGCGACGGGGACTTCGCCGAACCGGACGACGCGGGCCTGCTGGACGCCGTCGACGTGTGGTGCGAGGACCTCCTCGACCAGCTCCCCGACACCCCCGTACCGCCGGTGGCCACCGAGCTGGTCGCCGTACGCGACCTCGACCTCGTCGACGACGACCGCTGGCCGCAGGCCCTGGCCATGCTCGCCCAGCCCCCGCTGCGCGACGCCCTGACCCAGCCGGTACGGATCCTGCTCCCGGACGGCACCACCCGCTCCGTGCGCCCGTACACCGCCTGGTGGCTGCGCGACCACCCGGTGCTCGACGGCCGCCGCCCCGCCGGCCTGCGCGCGGCGGGCGGCGACCCGCTGCTGGAGGGCCTGTACACCCCGGCGGACGCGACGGGCTTCGAGGACGAGCAGGTGCTGCGGGCGCTGGGCGTACGCACCTCGGTCGCCGCGCTCCTGGACGAGCCCGGCGGCGCGGCCGAGCTGCTGGCCCGCCTCGCCGACCCGGACCGGGAGGTGGACGGCCGCCAGCTGCACGGCCTCTACACCGCCCTGGCCGATCTGGACCCCGAGCAGGTGACCCTGCCCGACGAGCTGCGGGCGGTGGTGGACGGCGAGGCCGTCGTGGTGGACGCGGCCGACGCGGTCATCGCGGACGCCCCGGACCTGCTGCCCCTCACCGGTGGCCTGCCCCTGCTGCCGGTGGCCCCGTCCCGGGCGGCCGACCTGGCCGAGCTCCTCCAGGTGCGCCGTATGTCGGACACGGTCCCGGCGGAGGTGAGCACCCCGGGCGAGGAGCACGAGGTCCCGGAGCCGGTCCGCGTCCTGCTGGGCCCGGCCACCCCGCTGACGTACGTGGAGCACGAGGAGCTGATCGCGGGCGGCACCGAACTGGACTGGCGCCGCACCCCGGACGGGGTCCTGCACGCCTCCACCCTGGAAGGCGTGGCGGCGGCCCTGGCCTGGGCGGCCGGCCAGTGGCCCCGCCGCTTCGAGGTCGCGGCCCTCCTGGAGGACCCGTCCCGCACGGCGGAACTGGCCCGCGACAGGTGGTTCGACTGATCCCGGCCCAGAGGGCCTAGGCCAGGCCTAGGCCGGGAACTTCCGGTCGACCCACCGGAAGGTGAACTCGATCAGGGTGGCGGCGCCCGCCGCGACGGCGACGGCGATCCACGGCATGGTGACGCCCTCCAGCTTCAGCTGGAAGAAGTCCTGGAGCCAGGGGACGACGAGGACGATCAGGAAGGCGCCGCCCATGGCGCCGACCAGGCCGACCCGCCACCAGGTGTAGGGGCGGGCGATGATCGCGAGGACCCACATCGAGGTGAGGAACAGGGTCAGCGTGGCGGCGCTGGTCTCGGCCTTCAGGGCGTCCGGACCGCTGTAGTGGGCGCGGGCGATCAGGTACGTGACGAAGGTGGCGACCGCCGCGATCACCCCGCCGGGGATGGCGTAGCGCATGACCCGCTTCACGAAGTGCGGCCTGGCGCGTTCCTTGTTCGGGGCCAGGGCCAGGAAGAAGGCCGGGATGCCGATGGTGAGGGTGGACAGCAGGGTCAGGTGGCGCGGCAGGAACGGGTACTCGACCTGGGAGCAGACCACCAGGACGGCGAGGAGCACCGAGTAGACCGTCTTGGTGAGGAAGAGCGTCGCGACCCGGGTGATGTTGCCGATGACGCGGCGGCCCTCGGCGACCACCGAGGGCAGGGTGGCGAAGCTGTTGTTGAGGAGGACGATCTGCGCGACGGCGCGGGTGGCCTCGGAGCCGGAGCCCATGGCGACGCCGATGTCGGCGTCCTTGAGGGCGAGGACGTCGTTGACGCCGTCGCCGGTCATGGCGACGGTGTGGCCCTTGGACTGGAGGGCGGCGACCATGTCCCGCTTCTGCTGCGGGGTGACCCGGCCGAAGACGGCGTTCTCGTCGAGGACGGCGGCCATCTCGGCCTGCTCGGTGGGGAGCCTGCGGGCGTCGACGGTGTTGTGGGCGCCGGGGAGCCCGAGCTTGCCGGCGACCGCGCCGACGGAGACGGCGTTGTCGCCGGAGATGACCTTGGCCTTGACGTCCTGGTCCTCGAAGTAGCGCAGGGTGTCGGCGGCGTCGGGGCGCAGCCGCTGTTCGAGGACGACGAGGGCGAGGGGCCTGGCCCCGCTGGCCACGGCGGCGTCGTCGAGCTCGCGGGCGGAGCGGGCCAGCAGGAGGACCCGTAGGCCCTGCTCGTTGAGGCCGTTGATCTCGTCCAGGGCCGGGTCCCCGGCGGGCAGGAGGACGTCGGGGGCGCCGAGGAGCCAGGTGTTGTTCTCGCCGTCGCCCTCGCTGAAGCTGGCGCCGCTGTACTTGCGGGCGGAGGAGAAGGGCAGGGACTCGGTGCAGCGCCACTCGGCGCTGTCGGGGTAGGCGTCGATGATGGCCTGGAGGCTGGCGTTGGGGCGGGGGTCGGATTCGCCGAGGGCGCCGAGCACCTTCTTGACGTAGGCGGGGTCGGCGCCGCCCAGGGGGCGGAGCTCGGTGACGTCCATGCCGCCCTCGGTGAGGGTGCCGGTCTTGTCGAGGCAGACGACGTCGACGCGGGCGAGGCCCTCGATGGCGGGGAGTTCCTGGACGAGGCACTGCTTGCGGCCGAGCCGGATGACGCCGATGGCGAAGGCGACGGAGGTGAGGAGGACGAGGCCTTCGGGGATCATCGGGACGATGCCGCCGACGGTGCGGGCGATGGCGTCCTTGAGGTTGTTGTCCTTGACGACGAGCTGGCTGATGATCAGGCCGATCGAGGTCGGGATCATCATCCAGGTGACGTACTTGAGGATGGTGGAGATGCCGGAGCGCAGCTCGGAGTGGACGAGGGTGAAGCGGGAGGCCTCTTCGGCCAGCTGGGCGGCGTAGGCCTCGCGGCCGACCTTGGTGGCGGTGAAGGCGCCGCCGCCGGCGACGACGAAGGACCCGGACATGACCTGGTCGCCGGGCTTCTTCAGGACGGGGTCGGCCTCGCCGGTGAGCAGGGACTCGTCGATCTCCAGGCCGTCGGCCTCGCCGACGACTCCGTCGACGACGACCTTGTCGCCGGGGCCGAGCTCGATGACGTCGTCGAGGACGATCTCGGAGGTGGAGATCTCGGCGGTGGAGCCGTCGCGGCGGACGCTGGGTTTGGCCTCGCCGATGACGGCGAGGCCGTCGAGGGTCTTCTTGGCGCGCAGTTCCTGGATGATGCCGATGCCGGTGTTCGCGATGATCACGAAGCCGAAGAGGCTGTCCTGGATGGGGGCGACGATCAGCATGATCACCCACAGGACGCCGATGATGGCGTTGAAGCGGGTGAAGACGTTGGCCCGGACGATCTCGGTGGTGGAGCGCGAGGAGCGGACGGGGACGTCGTTGACGTCGCCCCGGGCGACGCGTTCGGCGACCTCGGCGGTGAGCAGGCCGCCCGGTTTGAAGCGGGGGGCGGGCGGCTTCACCGGGTGTACGGGGTCCAGCTCGGCTCCCGCGTCGATGGCGGCGCCGCCGGTCCGGTCAGGCCCGTCGTGATCGATCCTCGCCCGCTGCGTCATGCTTTCGACGGTAAAGGGCGTTCTGGCGCTTCACCCGCCGAGAAGTCGGAAGATCCGACTTCAGGATGAGCGGAATCGTCCCTCGGTAGGGGCTGGGGCTACGCCTCCCCGCCCGCCGGGGGCGTCTCTCCCGCCGGACCGCCGTGCTCGGCACGTTCGGCGCGTTCGGCCTCCTGCACCGCGTGGCGCTTGAGGGCCGCGTCGCGGCCGCGGACGTACCAGATGCCGATCAGGCCGAGGCCGCCGCCGGCCGCGCAGGTCCACAGCCACCACAGCAGGTCGCGGTCCGCGAACCAGCCGTAGAACGGCAGCTGGACGAGGAACAGGGCGAACCAGAGGATCGTGCCGCCGGTGATGGTGGCGACTACCGGGCCCTCCAGGGGCTCGGGCGCCTCGTGCTTCGCAGTCCACTTCGCCATGGGAGCCAGTCTAGGTGGCCGGATTTGGGGTCTACGCGCGGAGATGGACTGGCCCTCGTTCATGTGTTCATACTGAAACGGTTTGCCTACGGCCGGATTTCTTCGTACGAACCACTAAATCGACCAGTTTGAGGACCGCATGAGCACCTCGGCACCCGCCGCGGCCCCCACCACCAGCCTGGACCGCTTCTTCAAGATCTCGGAGCGCGGTTCGACCGTGGCCCGCGAGGTCCGGGGCGGCTTCGCGACCTTCTTCGCGATGGCCTACATCATCGTACTGAACCCGATCATCCTCGGCAGCGCCAAGGACATGTACGGGCACCAGCTCGACGGCGGCCAGCTCGTCACGGCCACCGTCCTGACGGCCGCCTTCACCACCCTCCTCATGGGTGTCATCGGCAACGTCCCCATCGCCCTGGCGGCCGGTCTCGGCGTCAACACCGTCGTCGCCCTCCAGCTCGCCCCGCGCATGAGCTGGCCCGACGCCATGGGCATGGTGGTGCTCGCCGGCTTCGTCGTGATGCTGCTGGTCGCCACCGGCCTGCGCGAGCGGGTCATGAACGCCGTCCCGACGAGCCTGCGCAAGGGCATCGCGATCGGCATCGGCCTGTTCATCATGCTGATCGGCCTGGTCGACTCGGGCTTCGTCTCCCGCATCCCGGACGCCGCGCACACCACCGTCCCGCTCCAGCTCGGCAGCAACGGCCACCTGCACGGCTGGCCCGTGCTGATCTTCGTGGTCGGCGTCCTGCTCACGCTCGCGCTGCTGATCCGCAAGACCCCGGGCGCGATCCTGATCTCCATCGTGGCCATGACCGTCGTCGCGGTCGCCGTCCAGCTGATCACCGACCTCCCCGACCTGGCGTGGGGCCTGACCGTGCCGCAGTGGCCGGGCAACCCGGTCGCGGCGCCCGACTTCGGGCTCGTCGGCCAGGTCAGCCTCTTCGGCGGCTTCGAGAAGGTCGGGATGCTGACCGGCGTCCTCTTCGTCTTCACCGTGCTGCTGTCCTGCTTCTTCGACGCGATGGGCACCATCCTCGGCGTCGGCGACGAGGCGAAGCTGATCGACCAGGACGGCAACTTCCCCGGCATCAACAAGGTCCTGCTCATCGACGGCCTGGCCGTCGCCTCCGGCGGCGCCACCTCGTCCTCGGCCACCACCTGCTTCGTGGAGTCCACGGCGGGCGTCGGCGAGGGCGCCCGCACCGGCCTGGCCAACGTGGTGACCGGTGCGCTCTTCGGGGTGGCGCTCTTCCTCACCCCGCTCGCCACCATGGTCCCGTCCCAGGCCGCCACCCCCGCGCTCGTCGCGGTCGGCTTCCTGATCCTGGCCGGCTCGGTCAAGGACATCGACTGGAGCGACTTCACCATCGCCGTCCCGGCCTTCCTGGCCATGGTGATGATGCCCTTCACCTACTCGATCACCAACGGCATCGGCTTCGGCTTCATCAGCTTCTGCGTGCTGCGCCTGGCGACCGGCCGGGGCCGTGAGGTCCCGGCCGCCATGTACGCCGTCTCCGCGGTGTTCGTCTTCTACTACGCGATGCCGGCCCTCGGCCTCACGTAGTCCCGTTCTACGGCTAGGTCAGGCCGTAGAACTTCTCCGTCTCGTCGACCGCGGTCTTGAACCGCTCGTCGAAGTCATCGCGAATGAGCGTCCGGACGACATAGTCCTGGACGCTCATTCCGCGTTTGGCGGCATGGTGCCGGAGCCGGTCGAGCAGCTCCCCGTCTATGCGCATGCTCAGCACATGTGTCCCCATGCCGAAAAGGGTCGGGGGTCAGGGTGCGGACGCGTGTCACTTTCCGCCGCCGGCTCACCCGTACGAGTGACGACCACCCGTGGTGTTCCTTAGGAAAAGTAATGAGTTACTCTAAAGACATGCCTGACCTTTCCCATGGCGACGACGCTGCCGCCGTGAACGACCTCCGCTCCGCCGTCATGCGGCTGGGCCGGCGCCTGAAGCACCAGCGCGTCGACGAATCGCTGAGCCCGACCGAGATGTCGGTCCTCGGCACCCTCGCCCGCTGCGGCCAGGCCACCCCCGGTGAGCTGGCCCGCCGCGAGCACGTCCAGCCGCCGTCGATGACACGCATCGTCGCCCTGCTGGAGGCCAAGGGCCTGGTCAGGCTGGAGCCGCACCCCGACGACCGCCGCCAGAAGGTGGTCAGCCAGACCGAGGAGGCCGAAGCGATGCTCGAAGAGAGCCGTCGCAAGCGCAACGCCTTCCTGGCCGGGCTCGCGGCCGAGCTCACCGAGGACGAATGGGCCAAGCTCCGCGAGGCCGCACCCGTCCTGGAGAAGCTCGCGCACCTGTAGGAACGACGCCAGGAGGCGAACGCTTTTGAGTACGGGAACCGGAGCAGACTCCGCACCCGGCCATCCATCCACCCCCTCTGTCGCGGTACCCGCGGGCAAGAACCTCGGAATGTTCAGCTCGCTGCGGATCCGCAACTACCGGCTCTTCGCGACCGGTCAGGTCGTCTCGAACACCGGCACCTGGATGCAGCGCATCGCACAGGACTGGCTGGTCCTCTCCCTGACCGGCTCCGCGTCCGCCGTCGGCATCACCATCGCCCTGCAGTTCCTGCCGATGCTGCTGTTCGGCCTCTACGGAGGCGTACTCGCCGACCGGCTGCCCAAGCGGCCGCTGCTGATCGCCACCCAGGCCGCGATGGGCCTCACCGGCATCGCCCTCGCCGTCCTCACCCTGGCCGGACACGTCCAGGTGTGGCACGTCTACCTCGCCGCGTTCCTGCTCGGCCTGGTCACCGTCGTGGACAACCCGGCCCGGCAGACGTTCGTCTCCGAGATGGTCGGCCCCGCGCAGGTCGCGAACGCGGTCAGCCTGAACTCCGCGAACTTCCAGTCCGCGCGACTGGTCGGCCCGGCCATCGCCGGCGTGCTGATCACCGCCGTGGGCTCCGGCTGGGCCTTCCTGCTGAACGGCCTGTCCTTCGCGGCGCCGATCGCGGGACTGCTGCTGATGCGTACGCGGGAACTGCACCCCGTCACGCCCCAGCCGCGCGCCAAGGGCCAGCTGCGCGAAGGCCTCGCCTACGTCGCCGGCCGGCCCGAGCTGGTCTGGCCGATCGTCCTGGTCGGCTTCATCGGCACCTTCGGGTTCAACTTCCCGATCTGGCTGTCGGCCTTCGTCAGCGACGTCTTCCACGGCGACGCCGGCACGTACGGGCTGTTCAACACGCTGATCGCGGCGGGCTCCCTGGCGGGCGCCCTGCTCGCGGCCCGACGCGGCCAGGCCCGCCTGCGGCTGCTGGTCGCGGCGGCGGTCCTCTTCTCCGTCATCCTCCTGATGACGGCGTTCGCCCCCACCTTCTGGCTGTTCGCGGCGCTCATGGTGCCGATCGGGGTGTTCGGACTCACGGTGAACGTCGTGGCGAACTCCAGCGTCCAGATGGCCACCGACCCCGAGATGCGGGGCCGGGTCATGGCCCTGTTCATGATGGTGTTCACCGGCGGCACCCCGCTGGGCGCTCCGCTGGTCGGCTGGATCACGGACACCTACGGGGCCCGGATCGGCATGGCCGCGGGCGGCGCGATCTCCCTGGCGGCAGCCCTGGGCGTGGCCCTGGTCCTCTCCCGCGTGGGCAACCTCCGCCTCCGCGTGAACCGCCACGGCGTCACCTTCGTCCCCTCCCGCCCCCGCGAACTCGCCACGGCCGCGTAACCCCTGCCGGTGGCCCCGCCCGGACCCCAGCCCCCGTACCCGGGGCCCTGGGGCGCAGCCCCGAGCGGGTCCGGGCGCAGCCCGGGGAACGGGGGAAGGGCGGGTAGGGGACCAGCCCCGCAGGAGCCCACCGGCTCCGCCCCGCATCTGGCGCCCCCTCGGGGGCCCGGGGCGGGGAGCGGCCGGTTCGGGGCCGGTTTCGTACCCGTGCCCCCGGGCGGGGGCGGGGATATGGTCGGGGGATGAGGCTGTTCGCCGCTGTGCTGCCCGCCCCGGAGGCGGCCCTGGAGCTGCGCGACGCCCTCGCCGCCGCGCCGGACGCGGCAGGCCTGCGGTGGACCGCGGAGCCCGGCTGGCACTTCACCCTCGCCTTCATGGCGGAGGTCCGCGACGAGCTGCTCCCCGAACTCCACGAGCGCCTGCGCCGGGCCGCCGCCCGCACGGCGCCCTTCCCGCTCCGCCTCCACGGCGTCGGCCACTTCGGCTCCCGCGCCCTGTGGGCCGGGGCCGCCGGCGACCTCGACACCCTGCGCATGCTCGCCGAGCGCGCCGATGCCGCCGCCCGCCGCGCCGGGGTCCCGATGGACCAGCACCACCGCTACACCCCCCACCTCACCCTCGCCCGGAGCAACGGCGCGGCCGACCTGAGGCCCGTCCTCGACGCCCTCTCCGGCTTCGAGGGCACCCCCTGGCGCGTCGACACCCTCAGCCTCGTCCGCAGCAACCTCCCCACCAGCGGCATCCCCGGCGAACGCCCCCGCTACGAGGTCACCGCCACCTGGCCCCTCACCGGCTGACGGGGCAGCCTTGGCAGCGGCCAGGGAATCCAGATTCGGGATGGATCCCGGTGAAACAGAAGCATTGAAGTGCTCTCCGGCGCGACCGCAGGAGATTCCCGCCTACCTTGCGGTGGCGGGCTTGACGCGGCGTGCGCGCCTGTCGACTGCCCTCCCGGCAGCCGGGACGAGCGCGAGGCCCATCCGGTACAGGTGCAGGATGTTCCGGCCTGCGTTGTGGTCGGCGTTTCCGGTCCATCCGCAGTCGGGGTTCTTGCACATGAACACGGCCTGGGACTCCCGGCTGCCTGGTGTGGTGAAGCCGCAGGCCGAGCAGCGCCGGGAGGTGCCGGGGGCGGGAACCTTGACAAGGGTGCCACCACGGCGTGCGGCCTTGTACGCCAGCAGCTCGACCGTGCGACCCCAAGCCTCCTGGGTGATGGAGCGGTTCAGGCCGGCCTTCTGCACGACGTTCCTCCCCGGCTGCTCCGCTGTCCCCTTGGCAGACTTGACCATGTTCGTGACGGTGAGCGCTTCCACCACGATCACGCTGTACTTCGCTGCGATCTCGGTGGTGGCCTGGTGCTGCCAGTCCAGGTGCCTGCGCTTGGCTGTCGCACGAAGCCCCTGGATCCGGTCATAGGTACGCCGCAGGCGGCGCGAGGCGCGCTCGCCTCGCATGCGGAAACTCTTACGGTGCGCGGCCCGCCGCTCCAGACGCAACAGCTCTGCCTGTTCCTTCTGGGTCAGCCATTCGCCGTGGTCGTAGCTCGTCCCGTCCGAGAGGGCTAGGGGCACCTTGACTCCCATGTCGATGCCGACTTCAGGTCCGATGTGCGGCACGGGCTGCGGCTCAAGAGTCTGGATCCGGAACACTATGTGCCAGCCGAGCGCCCCCTTCACCAGCCGGGCCCCGGTGATGCGGTTGTCGGCGTCGGCACGTTTTCCCACGGGAAGATCTTTGGTCCACCGGAAACGGACACGGCCCACCTTCGGGATGTTCACCATGCCCCAGCGGCGGTGCACGCGGGTGATGTTCAGGTCCCGCCCCTGCGGAATGTCCACGGACATCACCGCCCGGAATCGCGCCTTGAACTTCGGCTCCCCCGCCCGGCCCTCCCAGCAGTTCTTCCATGCCTGGAAGTACGTCTTCAACACCGCCTGCGCAGCCTGCGCCGGCAGCACACCCAGCCAGTCGATCTCCTTGCGCGCCTGACGGATCGCCTCGTCGGCGGCCGCCAGGGACCTCCGGTCCTTGGGGAGCATCGCCCACCAGTCGTGGAGCAGGTTCCACACCGTGCGGGCCGCGTGCGCCTGGGCATCCACCAGCCGAACCTGCGCGGAAGAGAGCTCCAGTCGGGCACGGTGCCCGAACTGGTGCTTCATCGACATGCGTTCCCCGCTCACACGACCACTATGGCCGTTTCACCTCTACAGCCCCACCCGAACCCAATTAGTCATATATCCGCATACCTTGATGAAGCCGACACTGCCCCATCCGAACATTCACCGGAACGAAAGAGAACCCCACCACTTCCAGCCTCCGGCCCCCTCCCCGCAGGTCGTAGACAGGCGCCGGTAGAAGCAGTAGAGGCGACCCCGGCATGCTCCCGTCGAGTACCCGCTCGCCTCCGCCCGCTGACGCAACCGCACGCACCGCCGGTCGCCCGCCCCACCACGCGTGTGACCCGGAGTCCCTCCAGACACCCTTGAAGGAGTTCCCGTGCCGCTCACCGAGCCCGCGACCACCCTCCCGGCCCCGGCCCCCTCGCGCGTCGCCACCCGACGCCGGCTGCTGATGTGCCGTCCGCGGCACTACGACGTCACGTACTCGATCAACCCGTGGATGCACCCGGAGAACCGCACCGACACCGCCCTCGCCGTCCGCCAGTGGGAGCGGCTGCGCGACCTGTACCTCGGGCTCGGCCACCTCGTGGAGGAGATCGAGCCAGTCGACGGGCTGCCCGACATGGTGTTCGCCGCCAACGGCGCGACCGTCGTCGACGGCAAGGTGTACGGGGCCCGCTTCCGGCACGCGCAGCGCACCGCGGAGGGCCCGGCGTACCTGGACTGGTTCCGGGCCCGGGGCTACCGCGAGCTGCTGTGGCCCGAGTACGTCAACGAGGGCGAGGGCGACTTCCTCACCGTCGGCCGCCGGCTGCTGGCCGGCACCGGCTTCCGTACCGACCCGCGCTCGCACGCCGAGGCCCAGGAGTTCTTCGGCCTGCCGGTGACGAGCCTGACCCTCGTCGACCCGGAGTACTACCACCTGGACACGGCGCTCGCCGTGCTCTCCGACGGCGAGGTCATGTACTACCCGGCCGCATTCTCCGAGGGCAGCCGGTCGGTGCTCCGCACCCTGTTCCCCCACGCGATCCTCGCGACCGCCGAGGACGCCGCGGTCTTCGGGCTGAACGCCTTCTCCGACGGCCGCCACGTGCTGCTGCCGGACGCGGCGACCGGCCTGAAGGCCCAGCTCAGCGCGCGCGGCTTCGAACCCGTCGGAGTCGATCTCTCCGAGCTCCTGAAAGCGGGCGGCAGCGTGAAGTGCTGCACCCTGGAGCTGCGCGACCGCTGAGTCACCGCCGACGAAGTTTCCAGAAAGGACCGTTGTGACCTCTGCGACCGCGATCGCGGACAGCTACGCCCGTCTGATCGACCTCCTGGCGGGCGGAGGAGCCGACTACCGGCTGCTGCGCCACGCCCCGGAGGGGCGGACCGAACTCGCCACCCTCATCCGCGGCCACCGTCTCGAACAGGCGGCCAAGTGCATGGTCATCAGAGTCGCGCTGGGGCGCAAGAAGCGCCGCTACGTGATCGCGGTGGTGCCCGGCCACCGCCGCGTCGACCTGGACGCCGTCCGGGACGAGTACGGCGGCACGAAGGCCTCCTTCGCGGTGCGGGAGGTCGCCGAGGAACTGACGGGCTGCGCCAGCGGTTCGATCATGCCGGTCAGCTTCGACCCCTCGGTGGAGGTGGTGGTCGACCCGGACCTGCTGGAGCACGACGAGATCTGGTTCAACGCCGGCCGGCTCGACGAGTCGGTGGCGCTGAGCACGGCCAGCTACGTGGCGCTGGTCCGGCCGCGGGCGGCCCGGATCAGTGAGGTGGGCGCGCTGCTGGCCGTAGGGGGCTGACCGGAGGGCGGGCGGAGGACGGCCTCCGCCCGCCCGGCCCGCCCGGCCCCACCATGACGCACGTCTCCCGGCCCCTGGCACGGGGCCCGGGGGCGACCGCGTTAGTCTCGACGGGTGGACCCGAAGACCAGAAACCGTGTCATGGCCGGTGTGCTCGTGCTGATGTTCGTCGTCGTCGCCGTGGCGGCCGCCGTCGGGCAGTAGCGCCCCCGCCCGCCTACCAGGCGAACGCCTCCGGCGACGCCCCCGGCCCCGGGAAGATCTCGTCCAGGGACGTCAGGAGTTCCGCCGACAGCTCCAGCTCCACCGCCCGCAGCGCGGACGCGAGCTGCTCCGGCGTACGCGGGCCGACGATCGGGCCGGTGACGCCGGGCCGGGTCAGCAGCCAGGCCAGGGCCACGTCGCCGGGCTCCAGGCCGTGCTTGTCGAGGAGGTCCTCGTACCGCTGCACCTGCGCCCGTACGTCGCTGTTGGCCAGCGCGTCCGCCGAGCGGCCCGAGGCGCTGCGCCCCGGGGTGCCCGCCTTGCGGATCGCGCCGCCGAGCAGGCCGCCGTGCAGCGGGGACCACGGGATGACGCCGAGCCCGTACGCCTCGGCGGCCGGGATGACCTCCATCTCGGCGCGCCGCTCCGCGAGGTTGTAGAGGCACTGCTCGCTGACCAGGCCGAGCCGCCCGATGCGCGCCGCCGTCTCGTTGGCCTGGGCGATCTTCCAGCCGGGGAAGTTGGAGGAACCCGCGTAGAGGATCTTGCCCTGCTGGATCAGGACCTCGACGGCCTGCCAGATCTCCTCGAAGGGGGTCAGCCGGTCGACGTGGTGGAACTGGTACACGTCGATGTGGTCGGTGCGCAGGCGCCGCAGGCTGGCGTCGACGGCCCGGCGGATGTTCAGCGCCGAGAGCCGGTCGAAGTTGGGCCAGGTGTCGCCCTCGCGGGACATGGAGCCGTAGACCTTCGTCGCGAGGACCGTCTTCTCGCGGCGGCCGCCGCCCTGGGCGAACCAGGTGCCGATGATCTCCTCGGTGCGGCCCTTGTTCTCGCCCCAGCCATAGACGTTGGCGGTGTCGAAGAAATTGACGCCGGCGTCGAGGGCCGCGTCCATGAGGGCGTGGCTCTCGGCCTCGCCGGTCTGGGGGCCGAAGTTCATGGTGCCGAGTACAAGTCGGCTGACCTTCAGGCCGGTGCGTCCGAGCTGTGTGTACTTCATGGGGCACTAGCCAACTGCTTGGAGTGCGCTCGAGGCAAGCCCCTCCCGTGAAGGGCGTGTTACGTGCCGGACGCGGGCCGGTACGGGCCGCCGATGCCCCACGCCTGGTGCAGGACGGCCGCGAACTCGCCGGCCAGGCGGTGCTCCCCGGAGGCGTTGGGGTGGGTGCCGTCGTAGGTGTCGCGGTGGATGTCGTAGTCCTGCGGGCGGGCGGCCAGCAGGATGGGCGAGGTGTCCGTCGTCAGGTCGGCGACGGCCTTCGCGAGGAGTTCGTTGAAGCGGTCGACCTCGGCGGCGAAGGGGGCGTCCTCCTCGGCGCGGACGTTCGGGATGACGGGCAGGAAGACCATCCGGACGCCGGGGCGGGCCGCGCGCGCGGCGGCGACGAAGCGGCGGGCGTTGGCGGCGGTCTCGTCGGCCTTCGTGTAGAAGCCGAGGTCGATCAGGCCGAGGGAGACGAGCAGGACGTCGGCCTCGGCGGCCGCGGCGGCGGGGCCGATGAGGGGGGCCATGTGCTGCCAGCCCTCGCCCCAGCCGGCGAGGTGCCGGCGGGCGTGCCCGGGGAAGGCCGGGTCGGCGTAGTCGTGGCTGGTGGGGGCGTCCGTGAGGGTGTCGTAGAGCGCGGTGCGCGGCCCGACGATCCGGTGGGCGCCGGCCGGTTCCGCAGCCGGTTCCGGGGTGGTGGTGAGGTGCTGCCACATCCGGTAGCGCCAGGTGAAGTCTCCGGCGCGTCCGATGGTCATGGAGTCGCCGACGAACATGAAACGCATCCGGTCATCATCGCGGATCACCCGACGGGAACCCCTGTGATGCCGGACACGCCGTACGTGCTGGCAGGCTGGGGGGATGCGCCTGCTGCCCGTGTGGACCGTTCCCGCCGCCCTCGTACTCGCCGCCCTGCTGCCGGGCGCCGCCGCGGCGGCCGAGACCCCCGGCGCCGCCGGCTTCACGATCGGCGACCCGCGGATCAAGGAGTCGAGCGGGCTCGCCGCCAGCCGGACCCATCCGGGCGTGTACTGGACGCACAACGACAGCGACGACGGCCCGTACGTGTACGCGGTGGACTCCGCGACGGGCAGGACGGTCGCCCGGATCACGCTGACCGGGATCGGGACCCCGCGCGACGTGGAGGCGATCTCGCTGGGCCCGGACGGGCAGCTGTACGTCGGCGACATCGGGGACAACCGGGGCGGCACCTGGGACCACGTGTGGATCTACCGCTTCCCGGAGCCGAAGGAGCTGGCCGACGCCACCGTCAAGGCCGAGCAGTTCACCGTGACCTACGACGGCGGGCCGCGCGACGCCGAGTCGCTGATGGTGCATCCGGTGACGGGCCGGGTGTACATCGCCAGCAAGAACCAGCAGGGCGGCGGCCTGTACGAGGGCCCGGAGCGGCTCTCGGCGGACGGGAAGAACGTCTTCCGGCGGATCGAGGACGTGCCGTGGGTGACGGACGGCGCCTTCTCCCCCGACGGCACCCGGCTGACGTTGCGCGGCTACCTGACGGCGCGCACCTGGCCGTGGAAGGACGGCCGCCCGGAGGGTGAGGGCGAGCGGGTGGACGCGCCGTGGCAGGGGCAGGCGGAGTCGGTGACGTACGCGCCCGACGGGCGGACGCTGATGTTCGGCGCGGAGGGCGCCTCCAGCCGGGTCGTGGCCGTGCCGGTGGCGACGGCCGGGGACGCCCCGAAGGGCTCCGCCCCGGCCCCCGCGCGCTCCGGCGGCGGCCCGGCGCCGTCGGCCGGGGCCCCGGCGGGCGGGGACGGCGGCGGGGCCTATGGCAAGGGCGTCCTGGTGCTCGCGGGCGCCACCGTGCTGGCCCTCGGGGCGAAGCGGCTGGTGCGGCGCCGGCAGAAGGGCTGAACCCGGAACCGGGGGGAGAGATTCCGCGTCCCTGGCCTCGGAACTGGTCGTGGTCGTGTGGGGAGTTGCAGAAGATGAGCGTGCGGATCTCCTCGGCCGCCGTGGCTCCGCGGGACAGGTTCGAATGGTTCACGGACGTCATCGCCCGCTCGCTCGCGCCGACCGCGATCCGCTGCGAGGACCCCGCCGCCTTCCGTGCCGAAGCCACCCTGCTGGACCTGGGCGCCGTCCAGGTGTCCACCTTCACGTACGGCCCGCTGAGCTCGCGCCGCACCCCGGCCCTGATCCGGCGGGGCGACCCGGAGCAGTACCAGCTGGCCCTGGTGACCGGCAGCCCCATGTGGATCTCGCAGCGGCGCGGTGACTCGGGGCCGGTCAGCGGCGACCTGGTGCTCTGGGACACCTCGCACCCGTACGAGGCCGGCGCCCCGGGCGAGGACGGCGACGTGGTCCGGGCGGTGGTCATGCAACTTCCCCGGTCCGCGCTGCCGTTCCGGGCCGACCGGGTGGACCGGCTGCTCGCGCAGCGGATCCCCGCCGGGCGGGGCATGGGCGCGGTACTGGCCCAGTTCCTCGGCTCGGTCGGCGCCCACGCCGACGGCTGCGGGGAGCGGGAGCTGGCCCGGCTGGGCTCGGTCGCGCTGGGGCTGGCGACGGCCTGCCTCGCGGAGCGGCTCGACGCGTACGACGACCTGCCCGCCGAGGCCCGTGAGGAGGTCCTGCTGCGGCAGATCGACGCCTTCATCGAGCACAACCTCGGCGACCCGGAGCTCACCCCGAAGGCGGTGGCGGCCCGGCACCACATCTCGCTGCGCCGGCTCCAGCAGCTGTTCCAGGGGCGCCGGGAGGGGGTCGCCGCCGCGATCCGGCGGCGCCGGCTGGAGCACTGCCGGGCCGACCTGCTGCGGCCGGAGCTGCTGGGCCGGCCCGTGCACGTGATCGCCGCCCGCTGGGGGTTCACCAGCGCGGCCGTCTTCAGCCGCGCCTTCCGGCAGGCGTACGGCCTGAGCCCCTCGGAACTCCGGCACACGGCCGCGCCGTCCGCCGCCGCCGGGCGCGACGGTGTGGTCGGTCTGCACGCGACCCGGCGGGCGGGTACGGGCGGCTGGGACGGCCCGGACCGGCGCATCGGAGCACGCGACCGGCGGACCTCCGGCCCGGACCGCCGACTGCCGTAGCAACCCCGCCGAGCGACTCCCGCGAAGCCCCGGGCGGCCTCCCCGGCGCCCCGGGCGGCGGCCGCGCAAACCTCGTTGCGCGCAAGGTCAACGAAGGCTGCGCGCACCGCACATACCGGGGCTCCACACCGTTCTATGATCGGTTTCCGGCCACCCCCGCAGCGGGGTGGCTCGGCCAGGACGTCCCACGGCCCGGCCGGGGTGCGCCCCGGCCGGCCCGTGCGACGACGCCGATCAGGCCTGGTCGTCGATCGGGATCTGCGTCTGCCGCGGGTCCCTGCCGTTCACGGGGGTGACGGCAGGGGCCTGCGGGGCCTGCTGAGCCATCGACGCCAGCATCTGGCGGGCCATCCCCAGGCCCGCGCCGCCCATCGTGAGGGCCTTCGCGAACATCTCCGACATCCCCTCGGCCCCGTTCAGCAGCACCATGTGCTCGACGTTCCCGAAGGCTCCCGCGCCCGCCTCGACGATCGCCGGCCAGTTCTCGGCGAGCTGCTGGGCGACCACCGCCTCCTGGTTCTCCGCCAGCGCGGCGGCCCGCGCCTTGATCGCCTCGGCCTCGGCGAGACCCTTGGCCTTCGCCGCTTCCGCCGCCGCCAGGCCGTTCGCCCGCGCCGACTCGGCCTGCGCGAGCCCCTTGGCCTGGGTGGCGGCCGCCTCCGCCTCACCGCTCGCCCGGGTCGCCGTCGCGGCGGCGAGCCCGCGCGCCTCGGTGGCCTGGGCCTCGGCCGCCGCGGCCGTCTTCACCCGGGTGGCCTCGGCGGCCGCCGCGAGTTCCGTCTCCTTCGCCTTGGCCTGCGCCGCCGAGATACGGGCGTCGCGTTCGGCCTCGGCGAGGGTCCTCGTCTGGTACGCCGCCGCGTCCGCGGGCTTGCGCACGTCGACCTGGAGCTGCTGCTCCCGCCGCTGCGCCTCCAGTTCCGCGACGCGGGTCTCCTGCACGACGACCTCCTGGCGGGCGGCGGCCTCCGACAGCGGGCCCGCCTGCCGGGCGGTCGCGGCGGCCTTGTCCCGTTCGGCCTGGTAGCCGGCCTGGAGGATCTCGCTGTCGCGGGTGGCCTCCGACATGCGGGCGAACGCGGCCTGTTCGGCCTCGGTGGCCAGCCGGTTCGCCTCGGCCTGCGCGATGCGCGCGTCCCGCTGCACGGCGGCCGCGTGCGGCATCGCCAGGTTCTTGATGTACCCCGTCGGGTCCTCGATCTCGTGGATCTGGAGGGAGTCCACGATCAGCCCGAGCTTCTCCATCTCGGTACCGCAGGCCATCCGGGTCTGCCCCGTCAGCTTCTCCCGGTCGCGGATCATGTCCTCGACCGTCAGACCGCCCACGATGGACCTCAGATGGCCGGCGAAGACGATGTGCACCCGCTCCGGCATCATCTTCTGCTGGTCCAGGAAACGGCGGGCCGCATTGGCGATGGAGACGAGGTCGTCACCGACCTTGAAGATCACCACGCCCTTGACCCGCAGCGGAATGCCCTGATGGGTGACGCAGTCCACCGACAGCTGCGTCTCGTTGAGGTCCAGCGACAGCTTCCGTACCGCCTGCACCCCCGGCAGGACCAGCGTCCCGCGCCCGGTGACGATCCGGAACCCCATGCCCTCGCCGAGGCCCTCGGTCTTGTGCGTGGAACCGGAGATGACGAGCGCCTCGTTCGGTTCGGCCACCCGCCACATGAGCTTGAACAGGCCGATCAAGGCAATGACTGCGGCGAGAACGACTCCCGCCACGACGCCGACAGACATCGGCAACGCCCCCTTATCGCGGTGCCGTTCGACACCGACCGAGGGTGAGTCTGCGCCCGCGCCGCCACCGGGAGAAGTGGCGGGAACGTTCTTGTCGCCATCTTGATACGCACAGGTCGCGGCGGCATCGGCCGCCGGTGGGCGCGGTCAGGCGCGCAGCGCCGCCACGGCCTCCAGGACGGTCCAGCCGTCCAGTTCCACACCCCGGCGGTCCTCCGGCCGCCAGCCCCGGGCCAGCGCCTCGTCGAGCAGGGCCCGGACGGTGCCCGGCTCGTGCAGGTTCAGGTCTCCGCCGCCGACGGTGCCCACCCCGGCGGACGAGGCCACGTACGGCCCCGGCAGGACGCGGCCCGGGCCTTCCGCGAAGACCACCGTCAGCCTGCCGCCGCCCGGGACCAGGCGCAGCCCGACGGTCTGGCGGCAGTCCGCGGCCCGGCCGTCGGGGAGCCGGCGGTGGACGTGGCGGACCTTCCACAGGAAGGTCCGGTCGCCGACGACCAGCCGGCGGGCCTTCTTCGCCTTGCGCGGCATGCCCCGGGCTCCTATGCGTCGTAGGCGGCCATGACGTACACGGTGCGCGGCGGCAGGTACTCGACGACCGTCACCACCGTGCCGACGGCGAGGCGGCCCTCGCCGGGCGCCGGATGGGCCAGGAAGTGTTCGGCGCCGCCCCGGATGCGGACGATGACCTCACCGACCAGCCCCGGCCCGACGGTTCCCGTGACCCGGCCGGTCAACCCCACCATGTCCATGCCCGTGTCCCCCATGGGGCGAGCGTAGCCCGGGGGCTCCGGCCTGGGTCAGGAGTGGCCCAGATCGGCGGCCGGGAGGTCCGTCACCGGGACCGAGCCGGTGTCGGGGGCCGGGCGCAGCGGGAACTCGTCCATGGCCGTCGAGTCGAGGACCGGCGGCGCGGGCCGCGGGGTCTTCGGCATGACGGCGGCCTCCGAATGGCCGCCGCAGCCGTACGAGAGGGAGACGAGCCGGCCGTCGGCCGGTCCGAACTCGTTCGCGCAGACACCGAAGGCCTGGCCCAGGGAGCCGCCGATGGCGACGAGGAACCCGCAGGACACGCAGGAAGCCGGGGCGGCCTGCGCCATCGGGGTCTTCGCGCCGAAGGAGTCGTCCCAGCGGTCGGCCGCGCCGTGCAGGCCGTACCGGGACAGGACCCGGGCGCGCCGCATGCCCAGCTCCTCGGCGACGGAGGTGATGGATCCGCGCGCGGGGACGACCACCCGGTCGGTGACGTCGGCGTCCTCCGCCTCGACCAGTTCGGCCATCTCGGTGGAGACGACCGAGTTCGGCGGCGGGGCGTCCTCGTCGGACCAGCCCTGCTCCAGGCGCAGGTCGTCGGCGTCGGTGGGCAGCAGGTCGCCCGGTCCCATGTCGCCGGGGCGCAGCCGTTCGCTCCACGGCACCCACTCGGGTGCCAGCAGGGCGTCGTCGCCGGGGAGCAGCACCGTTTCGTCGAGGGTGACGTTCTTCGCGCGGGAGGCGCGGGTGACGGTCACCGCCCAGCGCCAGCCCCGGTAGCCCGGTTCCTTGCACTCGAAGAAGTGGGTGACGACCCGGTCACCCTCCGACACGGCGGAGACGTGCTCGCCGACCACACCGGGGTACGCGGCCTCCTCGGCCGCCGTACGGGCGAGCTCCACCGCCTCGGCGCACAGCCGGTCGGGGGCGGGGGTACGCGGGGTACGGCTTCGCGTCGTCGCAGCACTCACAGGTCTCGTTCTCTCCTACGCCGTCTCACGAGTGCGCCGTCCGTACTGTCGTCCACAACGACCCGTCGGTCCCGTCCGTACGTAGCGCGGGCGGAGCGGACCAGAGGGCCGCGTCGACGTCCGCGCCCGATCGGACTCCGGGCGCACCTACCTGCGATCCATTCTGCGGGATCGCGAAGAGGCGCGCGGCCAAGAGCAACCGCCGGTGGCGCGCTACGCACGCTACCTCCTCTTACGGCTTCGGCCCACATGCGAGGTCCGATTCGCGGACAACGGACGACCCCGGCGCGGCCCCGGACGTGCCGGGAGGGGTCCGGGAGGGCCGGGTGGGGCACTATGGCCACGTGGCACCCGTACGGTCGTCCGCCGACGGCTCGGGACCGGCCAGGCGGGCCGGCCGGGCTGTCGGGCGCGCCCTGCACCTGCCGTTCACCGGTACGGCACGCGGGATCCGCCGGGCCACGCACGCCCACGGGGCGGGCGAGTCGGGCCTCGGCCGGCTGATCGAACTGCACGCCATCAACGGCGCCGGCGATGTGATGATCACGGTGGCGCTGGCCTCGACGGTGTTCTTCTCCGTCCCCACGGACGAGGCACGCGGACGGGTGGCCCTGTACCTGGCCATCACCATGGCCCCCTTCACCCTGCTGGCCCCCGTGATCGGTCCGCTCCTGGACCGGCTGCCGCACGGGCGGCGGGCCGCGATGGCCTGCGCGATGCTCGCGCGGGCGCTGCTGGCGCTGATGATGTCGGGCGCGGTGGCCACGGGCGGGCTGGAGCTGTACCCGGCGGCGCTGGGCGTGCTGGTCGCGTCGAAGGCGTACGGCGTCGTGCGCAGCGCGGTCGTGCCGCGGCTGCTCCCGCCGAAGTTCTCACTCGTCAAGGCGAACTCCCGGGTGACGCTCGCCGGACTCCTCGCCACGGGCGCCGCCGCGCCCGTCGCGGCCGGGCTGCACACGATCGGGCCGCCGTGGCCGCTGTACGGGGCCTGCGCGATCTTCGTGTGGGGGACGTTCGCGGCGTTCCAGCTGCCGCACAAGGTCGACGAGGCCAAGGGCGAACGGCGGGCCCGGCTGTCCACCCACGAGGCGCACTCGAAACGGCCCGGACTGCGGACGGTGAGCCGCTCGGTGCTGTGCGGGCTCCTCGCCAACGCGGCGATGCGCGGACTGTCCGGGTTCCTGATCTTCTTCCTGGCGTTCCTGCTGCGCGAGCACCCGCTCCCCGGGCAGAGCGCGGCCGTGTCCCTGGGCATCGTCGGGGTCTCGGCGGGCGTCGGCAACGCGTGCGGGACGGCGGTCGGCGCGTGGCTGCGGGCGCGGGCCCCGGAGGCCATCGTCGCGGCCGTCCTGTGCACGACGCTCGCGGTGGCGGTGGTCGCGGCGGTGTTCTTCAGCGGGGCGATGATGGCCGTCCTCGGCGCGACGGCGGGCTTCTGCCAGGCCCTGGCGAAACTGTCCCTCGACGCGATGATCCAGCGGGACGTGCCGGAGGCCGTCCGCACGTCGGCGTTCGCCCGATCGGAGACCCTGCTGCAGGTGGCGTGGGTGCTGGGCGGGGCGATCGGCATCGCGCTGCCGCTGAACGGGGTACTGGGGATGGCCGTCGCCGCGGCCATCGTCGCCCTCGGCACCCTCATGGCCCTCCGCGGCGTCCTTGCGCCCCCGCGCCGCCACCCGTCGTCCCGCCCCCGCGTGGCCTGAGCCGGCGTTTCCGCTGCGCGGGGCGGAGTCCCCGACCCGCCCTTCCACCGTTCCCTGGGGCTCCGCCCCGGACCTCGCGCCTCAAACGCCGGCGGGGCCGGAGATGCCCTCCGGGCACCCCAGCCAGCACCCGAACGGCTACGGCGGCCAGAATCCAGCCCCGCCGGCGTTTGAGGCGCGGGGGTCCGGGGGCTGGCCCCCGGCAGCGGACCTGCGGACGAACGGCCGCGCCGGCCGCATCCGGGACCGAACCGCCCGGCAAGGGCAACGGCGGCGCACCCGAGGACCCCCGTGCGGCGCACCCGGCGGGTGGCCCGATAGCCTTCGGCTCATGACCGCACCGCTTTTCCCGGGTAGGGCCCGCCGCAGCGTCGCGGCCCTCGGAGCCGTGTCCGCCGGGCTCCTCCTCCTGTCCGCCTGCGACAAGCCGACGCCCCTCGCGACGGTGACCGTCGGCAGCTCCTCGGTGTCCTCGGAGGCCGACTGCCGCCCCGAGGGCGGCAAGGACCTCGCCATGGACCGCCTCCAGGAGTGCCTGACGGGCCTCAAGGACGCCAAGACCATCGACTACGCCCGCGGCGACACCCTGCGCCTCGGTGTCGAGCCGGAGATCGTCGAGGACGGCAAGAAGTGGCAGGCCGTGCTCGACGGCCAGCCGATCACCGAGCCCTCCGCCAACACGTACCGCAGCTTCCAGGGCGCCGACGTCTTCGCGACCGGCGGCCAGGGCGAGGCCCCCGCCTCGAAGATGCTCGGTTTCGTGCAGGTCGGCGAGGACGGCAAGCCGCTCGCCGTCTGGTCCTTCAAGCTCAAGCTCAAGTAAGCAGCGCACCGTGCGCGCGCTCGTCGTGACCGCGGTGGCCGTGGAGGCCGACTCCGTGGCCGCCGGTCTCACCCCTCATCCGGACCCGGTCGCGTCCGAGCCGCGCACACTCCGCGGCGGGTACCTCATCACCCGCCGCGACCTGCCCGGCCTCGCCGCCGACGTGCTCGTCGGCGGTGTCGGCCCGGCCGCCGCCGCGGCCGCGACGGCCACCGCGCTCGCGCTGGCCGACTACTCCCTCGTCATCTCCGCCGGCATCGGCGGCGGGTTCGCGCCCGCCGCCCCGCTCGGCTCGCTCGTGGTGGCCGACGCGCTCGTCGCCGCCGACCTGGGCGCACAGACCCCGGAGGGTTTCCTCCCGGTCCAGGAGCTCGGCTTCGGCCGCGGCGTGCACCTGCCGCCCGCCGAGCTGGCCGCCCGCGCCGCCGAGGCGACCGGCGCACTGCTCGCTCCCGTCCTCACCGTCTCCACCGTCACCGGCAGCGCCGCCCGCGCCGCCGAGCTCGCCGCCCGGCATCCGCTCGCCGGGGCCGAGGCGATGGAGGGCTTCGGGGTGGCGGAGGCGGCCGCCGCGTACGGGCTGCCCGTACTGGAGATCCGCGCCGTGTCCAACGCCGTCGGTCCCCGTGACCGGGCCGCCTGGCGGATCGGGGACGCGCTCGGCGCCCTGACCGCCGGATTCCGCGCCCTGGGACCCGTACTCGTCAACTGGGGAGAACGACATGAGCACCGGTGAACGGCTCCGCATCGCCTACTCGCCCTGCCCGAACGACACGTTCGTGTTCGACGCCTGGGCGCACGGCCGCGTCCCCGGCGCGCCCGCCCTCGACGTGACCTTCGCCGACATCGACATCACCAACGGCATGGCCGAGCGCGGCGAGCTGGACGTGCTGAAGGTGTCCTACGCCGTCCTCCCCTGGGTCCTGGAGGAGTACGCGCTGCTGCCCTGCGGCGGGGCCCTGGGGCGCGGCTGCGGCCCGCTTGTGCTTGTAAAAGATCGCGGCCTGACGCGGGAGCCGGGCCTGGACCTGACCGGCCGGACGGTGGCGGTGCCGAGCGAACGCTCCACCGCCTACCTGCTGTTCCGGCTGTGGGCGGCGGACGTGCTGCCGCAGGGCGTCGGCAAGGTGGTGGTGCTGCCGTTCCACGAGATCATGCCGGCGGTACGGGACGGGCGGGTGGACGCCGGACTGGTCATCCACGAAGCCCGGTTCACCTATCAGGACTACGGGCTGCACTGCCTGGCCGACATGGGCGAGCACTGGGAGTCCACGACCGGCCTGCCGATCCCGCTCGGCGCGATCATCGCGAAGCGCTCGCTGGGCGAGGACACGCTGCGCGCGCTGGCCGAGTCGGCCCGTACGTCGGTCCGGATGGCCTGGGAGGACCCGGAGGCGTCCCGGCCGTACGTACGCGCCCACGCGCAGGAGCTGGACCCGGCGGTCGCCGACCAGCACATCGGGCTGTACGTCAACGAGTTCACCGCGGACCTCGGCGACGACGGCTACGCGGCCGTCCGCGGGCTGCTGACCAGGGCCGCGGCCGAGGGACTGGTTCCGGCCATCGGACCGGACGCGCTGCGCTTCCCCTGACCTTCCCCCGGCCCCGTCGGCCCCACGCGCCGGTGCCCCGCGGCTCGTTCGAGCGGCGGGGCACCGGGGCGGACCGTGCGTCAGACGTCGAGCTGGTCGGCGACCGCGCGCAGCAGGCCGGCGATCTTCGTGCCGTGCACCTTGTCGGGGTAGCGGCCGCGCTCCAGCATCGGGGTGATGTTCTCCAGCAGGGTCGTCAGGTCCTGCACGATCGAGGCGAGCTCGTCGGGCTTGCGGCGCTGGGCGGCCGCGACCGAGGGCGCCGGATCCAGCACCGTCACCGAAAGTGCCTGGTCACCGCGCTGTCCCGCGACGACACCGAACTCGACGCGCTGGCCGGGCTTGAGAGCGTCGACCCCGTCCGGGAGTACCGACGAGTGGACGAAGACGTCTCCGCCGTCGTCGCGGGAGAGAAAGCCGAAGCCCTTCTCGCTGTTGAACCACTTGACCTTGCCGGTAGGCACGTCCGTCCTCTGTCCTTGTACTCGTCGGGTCCGGTGGGCCGGGATGAACGGCTCCGGATAGCAGTGCAGCGGGTCCTCCGACCCGCTTCCTCCAGGCTAATGGTCCAGAAACGGGTGACAAGACGTTCCCCGGTCCTTCCCGGGGTACCTCCGTCGGTCACTCCCGCTTCACCGCATCGGCCATGGAACTACCCTGGTGGGGTGACTGTTACTCCTCACCCCGACGAAGCGCGGCCCGGCGACGGACTCGTCAAGGCCGGCGGCATCGTGTTCATCGCCGGCGCCGTGGCGACCCTCGCGACGATGGCCCCGCTGTTCCTGGGCACCGACCCGTTCCCGTCGTACGCGTGGGCCGTGTGCATGCTGATGGGCGTCGGATTCGCCATCTCGGCCGCGGGCGTGCTGCGGTCGGCCTCCGCGCAGCGGAAGGCGGCCCGGGCCTCGCAGGCCACCTGAGCCTGCTACACCGGGCGCGCGGCCACGTACTCCTCGAGCCAGGCCGGCAGCGCGGTGAGGTCCTGCAGGACCACGTCCGCGCCCGCCGCGCGCAGCTCGGGCTCCGGGCACGGGCCGGTCGGCACGACCACCGACAGCGCGCCGGCCGTCCGCGCCCCGCGGACGTCTCCGACGTGGTCGCCGACGTACACCTGGGCCTCGTACTCGCGCAGGGCGCCGGCCTTGGCCTCCGCCCACAGCCAGCCGATGACGGCGTCGGGCTCGATGCCGAGGTGCGCGAGGTGCAGGCGGGCGTTCGGCTCGTGCTTGGCGGTGACGACGATGGCCCGCCCGCCGAGCGCCTGGACGGCCGCGACGGCCTCACGGGCGCCGGGCATCGCCGGGGTCGGCTCGATGGCGTACGTGGGATAGATCTCCCGGTAGCGGTCCGCCATCGCCGGGATCTCCTCGGCGGGGAACCAGTGCGCGAGCTCCTCGTCCAGCGGGGGGCCGAGCCGGGTGACGGCCTCGTCGGCGTCGATGAACGTACCCGTCTCTGCGGAAAGGGCCTGGTAGGCGGCCTTGATTCCGGGGCGGGAGTCGATGAGCGTCATGTCGAGGTCGAACCCGACGGTCAACAGCGGGGCGGCGGCGGTATCGGAACTCATACCCCCATTCTGCCGACCCCTGCCGGGCCCCTGCGCAGCCCTCCCGCCGCCCGGGCTCCCGCTGCGCGGCGCCGCTCCCCGCCCCGCCCTTCCTCCGTTCCCGCCTCAAGCGCCGGCGCGGCTGGCGACCGCTGGGCTGTGCCCGCACCCCAGGAGGGCCCTCCATGCACGCCGAGCGCGCCTCAAAACACGACGCTCCGCGCCCGCGCCTCAAACGCCGGCGAGGCTGAAACTGCCCTCCGGGCAATCCAGCCCCCATCTGCCCACCTACGTCGGCCACATCCAGCCTCGCCGGCGTTTGAGGCGCGGGGTCTGGGGCGGAGCCCCAGGGGCTTTCAGCCCCGCCGGCGATTGAGGCGCCGGGTCGGGGGCCGGGCCGCCGGGGGCTAGCGGCGGCGGGCCCGGAGGGTGAGGTAGGCCGCGAGGGCTACCGCGGAGGTGCGGGCCAGGGTGGGCCACAGGGTGTGGAAGGTTTCGCCCAGCGCAGCGTCCGGCACGGACTCGCGCCGCGTCCACAGCCACACCATCGCCGCGGTGAACACCGCGCCCGGCACCCCGAAGAGCACCCACTTGCGTTCCCGCGGCCCGAGCACCCGGGAGGCGTACCCCAGCAGCCAGCCGGCACCCAGCACCATCCAGGATCCGGCGACGGCCCCCGCCACGAGGACGGCCGCGGCAAGCAGGAGCAGGAGGTTCGGGCGCGGCCGCGGCGCCGCATCGGGGGCGGCCGCGGCCGCCCCCGCCTTCTTCTCCCGGCGCGCCCGCAGGAACCGCAGGATCCGGCTCCCGGCAGGGGCCGACGGCGCCGGATCCGCCTCCGGTTCCGGTTCCGCCGGTTCCTTGAAGAGGTCCGGGATCTCGATGCCGCCGGCGAAGCCCTCGACCTGCGGCCCCTTCCCCGATCCGCCGGGCCCGACCCGCCACCAGTCGGGCTCGGCCCCGCCGGAGGGGCCGAGTTCGTCGAGCCCGGCCAGGTGCGGCGGCACGTTCTCAGGGGTGCGCCGCTGCATCGGCACGGCCGCGACGGGCGCAGCCACCGGCGTGGCGGGGCCCCGCGTCTCGAGGACCTCCTCCGGGGTGCCGATCCGTTCCAGGATCTTGGCGACGGCCGCCGGGGTGTCCGGTTCGTACTTGGCGCGCCGACGGTCGATCTCGTCCCGCAACGCCGATACCAGCCGCATCCGGTCACCCGACGGCAGCTGCCGTCGCTGCGCCAAGTCCCCGACCCGGCTCAGATATTCGTAGACCAGCTGGTCGCTCTCGATCCCCACGCCCCGGCTCCTCACGTACCGCCTGCCCCGAAGGTAGCGCGTGCACCCGTGGAGCGGCCGCCGACGCAGCGGATACCGTTGACCGGATGGGGACCGGCCGACTGACCGGCCGACGTGACCAGGAGGCGACCACCGTGCCCGAGGCAAGCACCGGCAGCGCTACCGCTGCGGCGAACGCCCCGCGTTCCCTCGCCGAGGCGCTGCGCGCCCGCGACGACGTCGCACTGGCCGCCCTGCTGCACGCGCGCCCGGACCTGCTGAACCCGGTGCCCGGCGACGTCACGCAGCTCGCGACCCGTGCCGGAACCCGGGCTTCGGTGGTGCGCGCCCTGGACCGGCTGGACCGTTTCGCCCTGCAGACGGCCGAGGCCCTCGCGGTGGCCCCGGACCCGTGCCCGTACGCGGTGCTGGAGTCGCTGCTCATCGGGGCCGGCGGGGAGGACGAGGACGCCCGCGCCGCCTTCCCCCGGGCGCTGGGCACCCTGCGCGACCAGGCCCTGGTGTGGGGCGACGACGAACGGCTGCGCCTGGTCCGTACCGCCCGGGAGCTGCTGGCCCCCTCCGCGCAGCGGCCGTCCCCGACGGGGCTCGGGCCTACCGTGGCGGAGGCGACCGCCGGGATGTCGCCGACCCGGGTCCAGGAGATCGTGGCGGCGGCGGGGCTGCCCGCGACGCACGACCCGGTGTCGGCGGTGGCGGCCCTGACGGGGCTGTTCACCGACGAGGTGCGGATGTCGGCGCTGCTGGACGAGGCCCCGGCCGAGGCCCACGGGGTGCTGGGCCGGCTGGTGTGGGGGCCGCCGTACGGGGAGGTGACCCCGAATCCGGCGCCGCCGGTGCGCTGGCTGCGCGACCGCGGGCTGCTGCTGCCGGCTTCGACGCGGACGGTCGTCCTGCCCCGCGAGGTGGCCCTGCACCTGCGTGGCGGGCTCGCGCACCGGCACACGGCCCCGCTGGCGCCGCCGGTCGGCGCGCACCGCGAGCACCGTCCACAGCTTGTGGACGCGAACGCCGCCGGGCAGGCGCTGGCCGCGCTGGCCACCGTCGAGGAACTGGTCAAGTCCTGGGAGCACACCGGTCCGGCCGTACTGCGGGCGGGCGGTCTCGCGGTGCGCGACCTGAAGCGGGTGGCGGCCGGCCTCGACGCCACCGAGCAGCAGGCGGCGTTCTGGATCGAGCTGGCCTACGCGGCCGGCCTGCTGGCCAGCGACGGCGAGGCCGACGAACGCTACGCCCCCACGCCCGCCTTCGACGACTGGTGCGAACTCCCGCCCCCCGAGCGGTGGTCGGTGCTGGCGGCGGCCTGGCTGCCCGCGACCCGTACGGCCGGGCTCGTCGGCGAGCAGGACGCCAAGGGCCGCACCCTGTCGGCGCTCGGCACCGATCTGGACCGCTCGGCCGCGCCCGAGGTGCGCCGCCGGGTCCTGGACCTGCTGGCCGAACTGCCCGAGGGCGCCTCCGCGGAGGCGGAAGCCGTCCTGGAGCGGCTCGCGTGGGAGCGCCCGGCGCGCGCCGCGGGCGATCTGCGGGCCCGCCTCGCGCACTGGACGCTGGCCGAGGCGGAGGTCCTCGGCGTCACCGGCCGGGGCGCGCTCAGTGCCTTCGGCCGGGCCCTGCTGGAGCACCGCGACCCGGCGCCGCTGCTGGCCCCGCTGCTGCCGGAGCCGGTGGACCACGTCCTGCTCCAGGCCGACCTGACGGCGGTGGCGCCCGGCCCGCTGCGCCGGCCGCTCGGCGACGTCCTGGCGGTGCTCGCGGACGTGGAGTCCAAGGGCGGGGCAACGGTGTACCGCTTCACCCCGGGCTCCGTACGGCGCGCCCTGGACTCCGGGCACACCGCCTCCGACCTGCACGCCTTCCTCGCCGAGCACAGCCGTACGCCGGTTCCGCAGCCGCTCGCGTACCTGATCGACGACGTGGCCCGGCGGCACGGGCACCTGCGGGTCGGGGCGGCCTCCTCGTACGTGCGCTGCGACGACGACGCGATGCTGGGCGAGATCCTCGCCGACAAGCGCTCCGCCGGGCTGGGGCTGCGCCGCCTCGCACCGACGGTCCTCGCGGCGCAGGCCGAACCGGGGGCGCTGCTGGACGGGTTGCGGGCGATGGGCTACGCCCCGGCCGCGGAGTCCCGTACCGGCGACGTGCTGGTGGCGCGGGCCGACGCGCACCGCACCCCGGCGCGTTCGGCGCCGGTGCCGGTCCCGGACGGGCCGCCGGTGCCGGACGCGACGCTGCTGGGTGCGGCGGTACGGGCGATCCGTGCGGGCGACCTGGCGGCGACGGCGGTCCGCAAGGAGCCCGCGTCGGGGGGCTCCGGTGTCCCGGCGCCGGGCGAACTGCCGCGCACCAGCGCGGCGGACACCCTGGCCACGGTGCAGGCGGCCGCGCTGACGGGCTCGGCGGTGTGGATCGGGTACGTGAACGCCGACGGGGCGGCGAGCCAGCGGGTCATCGCCCCGGTGCGGGTGGAGGGCGGCTTCGTCACCGGGTACGACCACACGGCGGACGAGGTGCGCACGTACGCCCTGCACCGGATCACGGGGGTCGCGGAGCTGGCGGAGGACCAGGTCTGAGGGGGCGGGCGGACCGACCCGGCCTCGCCGGCGTTGGGGCGCGGGGCCGGGGCAGAGCCCCGGCAACGGCGCCGCACCGGCCCCGGAAAACGGCTCGCGGACCGGCCCCGCCGCCCCGCACCCTTGGCACATGCAAGACGTAGCCAACCGCCGGATCCGCGCCGCGCACACGGACACCACCCTCACCGTCTACCAGGCCTACGCCCCCCGCCTCGGGGAGCCGGCGGCGCGCGACGGCCGCTTCCCGCCCGACTGGAAGCGGGAGCGGATGACCTGGATCAAGCCGTCGTTCCTGTGGATGATGTACCGCTGCGGCTGGGCCACGAAGGCCGACCAGGAGACCGTCCTGGCCGTCGAGGTCACCCGCGCGGGCTTCGACCGGGCCCTGGCCGGGGCCTGCCTGTCGCACTACGTGCCCGGCGTGCACGCCGACCGGGCGGCCTGGCAGGAGTCGGTGCGCACGACCTCGGCCCGGGTCCAGTGGGACCCCGAGCGGGACCTGCACCTGAACCCGCTGCCGTACCGCTCGCTCCAGCTGGGCCTGTCGGGCCCCCTGTCGCGGGCCTACGCCGACGAGTGGACGGTCTCCATCCGCGACGTGACCCCGCTGGCCCGGGAGATCCACGCCCTGGTCCGGGCCGGGGAGGGCGACGCCGCCCGCGCCCTCCTCCCGGCCGAGACCCCGTACCCGACGGGCCCGCTGCCGCACCTGGGGGCGTAGCCGCCCGGGGTCAGGCGCCGGTTCAGGTACCGGTTCAGGCGCCGCAGAACGAGGACACGGTCCGCAGGTGGCCGCCGCGGTTCTCGTCGTCGGTGCCCAGGAGGGCGTCGGTGGGGTACGGCGTCCGGTAGGCCCGGCGCGTCACGGCGCCGAAGAGGGGCTGGCCCCACGCGGCGAAGATCACGGGGGGCCGCGTAGAGCGTGGCGGGGCGGTCCGGGCCGGCGCCCCGGTCCGCCCACAGCGCGGCGAGCCGCCCGTTCTGGGCAGCACGCCCCTGCCGTGAGCCGGTACTGGGGGAGTTTCACGGGGCGCTCGCCTTCTGTCCGACAGACGCGAGGTCACGCGCCGGGCGCCACGTCATTGATCATGGTGGCGGCGGCCCAGGGGCGATTGCTCCGTCCGGCGGAGCGCGAAGCCGCACCCGCCGGGCGCACGCCCGCGCTCACACCCCCCGGCTCACCTGGGCGCGTAGTCGATCCGTCCGGCGTCGAAGGGCCACACCTCGGCGAACCAGCGCGTGACGGCCGCGTGCACCTCGGTGTCGAGGTGCGCCCGGTCCTGCCGGACCCAGGAGCTGACGTGGACCCGCCCGGCGTCCTCCTTGGACGGGTAGACGTAGAGGCAGCCGATGACCTCGCCCTCCCCCTCCACCACGCTGTACGTGAACCCGCGCCGCTCGGCGAAGTCCCGTGCGTGCCCTTCCAGGTCGGCGAGGTTCGCCTCGGCGGACATCCCCTCCAGCGGCGGCCACGACCGCCCCACGAAGCCGGGCGTGGCCCGGACGTGCGCGATGCTCCCGCTCCAGGCCGCCAGGTCGGCTTCGTTGTGCCGGCCCTCCAGGGGCTCCAGCCTGAAACCGTCCCCCGCCAGGGCCGTGGGCACCTCGAAGTCGTCCGGTACGAAATCCCGCTGATCTTCAGTCATGCCTGGACGGTAGCGGCCGCGCGCCCGGACCTCAGCAGCTTTTCCACCGACCCCCCGGCACACGCTCCGGACGCCCCGGGACGCCGAGCCCACCCCACCGGCCCGCCCATAGGGCAGACTGGAGGTTTGGCCGTCCGTGCCCGGGCGGCCGTCTCACCGCCGGAAAGGGACCTGCGTGAACGGGCCTCTCATCGTCCAGAGCGACAAAACCCTCCTCCTCGAAGTCGACCACGAGCTCGCCGGGGCCGCCCGCCGCGCCATCGCCCCCTTCGCGGAGCTGGAGCGGGCTCCCGAGCACATCCACACCTACCGGATCACCCCGCTCGGCCTGTGGAACGCCCGGGCCGCCGGGCACGACGCCGAGCAGGTCGTCGACGCCCTCGTCGAGTTCTCCCGGTACCCCGTCCCGCACGCCCTGCTCGTCGACGTCGCCGAGACCATGGCCCGCTACGGCCGCCTCACCCTCTCCAAGCACCCCGTCCACGGACTGGTGCTGACCAGCACCGACCGGCCGGTGCTGGAGGAGATCCTGCGCTCCAAGAAGGTCGCGCCCCTCGTCGGCGCCCGGCTCGACGCCGACACCGTCGCCGTGCACCCCTCCGAGCGCGGGCAGATCAAGCAGACCCTGCTGAAGCTGGGCTGGCCGGCCGAGGACCTCGCCGGGTACGTCGACGGCGAGGCCCACCCGATCGACCTGGTCGAGGACGGCTGGGCGCTGCGCCCCTACCAGCAGCAGGCCGTCGAGGGCTTCTGGCACGGCGGCTCCGGCGTCGTCGTCCTGCCCTGCGGCGCGGGCAAGACCCTGGTCGGCGCGGGAGCCATGGCGAAGGCCCGGGCGACGACGCTGATCCTGGTCACCAACACCGTCTCGGCCCGCCAGTGGAAGCACGAGCTGATCAAGCGGACCTCGCTGACGGAGGAGGAGATCGGCGAGTACTCCGGCACCCGCAAGGAGATCCGGCCCGTCACGATCGCCACCTACCAGGTCCTGACGACCAAGCGGAAGGGCATCTACCCGCACCTGGAGCTGTTCGACTCCCGGGACTGGGGTCTGATCCTCTACGACGAGGTGCACCTGCTGCCCGCGCCGGTCTTCAAGTTCACCGCCGACCTCCAGGCCCGCCGGCGCCTCGGCCTGACCGCGACCCTGGTCCGCGAGGACGGCCGCGAGTCCGACGTCTTCTCCCTCATCGGGCCGAAGCGGTTCGACGCACCGTGGAAGGAGATCGAGGCGCAGGGCTACATCGCGCCCGCCGACTGCGTCGAGGTCCGCGTCAACCTCACCGAGTCGGAGCGGCTCGCCTACGCGACCGCCGAGACCGAGGAGAAGTACCGCTTCTGCGCAACGACCGCGACGAAGCGGAAGGTCACGGAGGCGCTGGTGCGCAAGCACCAGGGCGAGCAGACCCTCGTCATCGGCCAGTACATCGACCAGCTCGACGAGCTCGGCGAACACCTGGACGCGCCCGTCATCAAGGGCGAGACCTCCAACGCGCAGCGCGAGAAGCTCTTCAACGCCTTCCGCGAGGGCGAGATCAGCGTGCTGGTCGTCTCGAAGGTCGCGAACTTCTCCATCGACCTCCCGGAGGCGACGGTCGCCATCCAGGTGTCCGGCACCTTCGGCTCCCGCCAGGAGGAGGCCCAGCGCCTGGGCCGTGTCCTGCGCCCGAAGGCGGACGGCCACGAGGCCCGCTTCTACTCGGTGGTGGCGCGCGACACCATCGACCAGGACTTCGCCGCCCACCGCCAGCGCTTCCTGGCCGAGCAGGGCTACGCGTACCGGATCATGGACGCCGACGAACTCCTGACGAGCGACTGACGCGGACGTCCTCCCCGGGGACCGCCCTCGGGGAGGCGGCCGCGGCCGGACCCGCCGGCCGGCCGCCTCAGCGGCGTATGACGCCCGCGTCCTCGGCGTACTCACCCAGGACGACGACGCTCACGGCGGTCGCCGCGAACACCTTCGCGGCGCGCACGACGTCGCCGAAACGGTGGCGGGAACGGGTGTCGGAGGTGGCGGTGGCGCCGCGAGGGCGGCCGCCCTGGATCGGGGTGAAGGTTGCGGTGCTCATGCATCCATGGTGCGCCCACACCCCCCTCCCCCACATCGGCCTGCGGACGGAACCCCAAGGGCCCCCGCGTCCTCCTCACGTCCCATGCCACCCCCTAAGGGCCTGCCGCAGGTCTGACACTCCCGGGTACGACACCCGTACGGAGGTCCCACCCCCACGGACTCGGAAACCGACTAATCCGTTCGCGCGGCCGCCTCCCGCTGACTACAATCTCCGCTCTTGCCGCCTCCCGCCGCCGTACCGGGGAGAGCCGCCCACCGGCCGGAAACCGGCGGGCATCCGACCCGCACCGAGCAGCAGCCTGGAGGCAGTCCCATGCCCGCGCACGCCCCCGACACCGCGACCGACACGGCCACCGACCCGCTCGGCCGCGAACGGGCCCACCTGAGCGCCTCCCGCTCCGCCCTGCGCGCCATGCGCGAGGACGTCGAAGCCCTCGACATCCGCGACGTCACCGCGAACTGGGTCAACGCCATCGTCCTCCAGGCGCAGATCGACGACCGCATCAAGGCCCTCGCCGACCTCTCCCACACCCCGCTCTTCTTCGGCCGCCTCGACTACCTGCACGCCCCCGGCGCCGAGCTGGCCGAGGGCGCGGAGGGCGAGCAGTTCTACATCGGCCGCCGCCACGTCCACGACGCCGACGGCGACCCCATGGTCATCGACTGGCGCGCCCCGGTCTCCCAGCCGTTCTACCGCGCCTCCAAGAAGGACCCGCAGGACGTCGCACTGCGCCGCCGCTTCGGCTACACGGCCGGCGAGCTGACCGCGTACGAGGACGAACACCTCTCCGACCCCGCAGAGACGACGGCCGTCAGCAAGCTGCTCCAGCAGGAGATCGAACGCCCCCGCGTCGGCCCCATGCGGGACATCGTCGCGACGATCCAGCCCGAACAGGACGAGATCGTCCGCTCCGGCCTGTCCGGCTCGGTCTGCGTCCAGGGCGGCCCCGGCACCGGGAAGACCGCCGTCGGCCTGCACCGCGTCGCGTACCTCCTCTACGCCCACCGGGAGCGCCTCGCCCGCACCGGCACCCTGGTCATCGGGCCGAACCGTTCCTTCCTGCACTACATCGAGCAGGTCCTGCCCGCCCTGGGCGAGCTCGAGGTCAAGCAGGCCACCGTCGACGACCTCGTCGCCCGCGACGGCCTCGAGGTACGCGGCGCCGACCCCGCCGCGACCGCCGTCGTCAAGGGCGACGCCCGCATGGCCGAGGTCCTGCGGCGCGCGCTCGTCTCCCACGTCAGCGAACCGGCCGAACCCCTCATGGTGGTCCGCGGCTCCCGCCGCTGGCGCGTACCGACGCACGAACTCTCCGAGATCGTCACCGAGCTCCGGACCCGGGACATCCGCTACGGCGCGGCCCGCGAGGCCCTCCCCCGGCGCATCGCGCACACCGTGCTCGTCCGCATGGAACACGCGGGCGAGGCCCCCGACGACCGCGTCCAGGACGCCGTCGCCCGCAACGCGGCCGTGAAGGCGGCCGTGAAGCAGATCTGGCCGCAGGTCGAACCCGCCAAGCTGGTGCTGCGCCTGCTCTCCGACGCCGCCTTCCTGGCGGAGCACGCGGACGGGATCCTGTCCGCGGACGAACAGAAGCTCCTCCTCTGGGAAAAGCCCTTCCGCACGGTCAAGGCGGCGAAGTGGTCCCCGGCCGACCTGGTCCTCATCGACGAGGCCACCGACCTGGTCGAGCGCACCCACTCGCTGGGCCACGTCGTCCTCGACGAGGCCCAGGACCTGTCCCCCATGCAGTACCGGGCCGTCGGCCGCCGCTGCACCACCGGCTCCGCGACCGTCCTCGGCGACCTCGCGCAGGGCACCACCCCGTGGGCCACCCGCAGCTGGAACGAGGCCCTCACCCACCTCGGCAAGCCGGACGCGGCCGTGGAGGAACTCACGGCGGGCTTCCGCGTGCCGCGCGAGGTCATCGCGTACGCGTCGCGGCTGCTGCCGGAGATCTCCCCCGGGCTGGCCGCGGTCTCCTCGGTCCGCGAAACCCCGGGCTCCCTCACGATCACCCACACGCAGGACCTGACCCCCGCCGTGATCTCGGCCTGCGAGGCCGCCCTCACCCACGAGGGCTCGGTCGGCCTGATCGCGGCCGACGCCCGCGTCCCCGAACTGGCGGAGGCGCTACTCGCGGCCGGGCTGCCGTACCTGGCGCCCGGCGAGGAAACCACGGCGGAGTCCCGCCTCACGCTGGTGCCGGCGTCGCTGGCGAAGGGCCTGGAGTACGACTACGTCGTCCTCTCCGAGCCCGCCGCCATCGTCTCGGGCGAACCGGACGAACGCACCGGCCTCCGCCGCCTGTACGTCTGCCTCACCCGAGCCGTCTCAGGCCTGACGGCCCTCCACACGGCCCCGCTACCGCCGTCCCTCACCTGACCGATCGGGCCCCGGCCCGCCCCCACCCGGCACCGGACCTCCCGCTGCACGGACCCACGGCCCTGCCCGGCCGGTACCGGACGTGTCCCGCTGCGCGGGGCTGGTCCCCTACCCACCCTTCCACCGTTCCCGCCTCAAACGCCGACGCGGCTCAAACCCCTGGGGCTCCGCCCCAGACCCCACGCCTCAAACGCCGGCGGGGCTGGATTTTGCCGGCGTAGCCGGGAAAGAGGGCGGGAGACGTGAGGGGTCGGGGACGGGGTGGGGTGTCGTCCGGGATGTAAAACGTGATTTGTTGGCGCGCGGTGCCGCCGCACCAACGGAGCTTCGGATCGGGCGCCATAAATCATGCCTATCCCGGACGGCACCCCACCCCGTCCCCGACCCCGGCCAGGGGCACCGCGGCTACCCCAGCGCCTCGCGCCACTCCGCCACCGCCGGGGTCGAGACCGGGCGGGACCACCCGGAGGGACGGGCCGCGCCGCCGATGTGGAAGGCGTCGATGCCCGCCGACCGCAGCAGCGGAAGGTGCGCGAGGGTCAGGCCGCCGCCGACCAGGATCCGCGCCCCGTACCCCGGCTCACCGCCCCGCGCCGCCTCCGCGACGAGCACCGACAGGCCCTCGTCGACCCCGCCCGCCGACCCCGCCGTCAGGTACGTGTCCAGGCCCGGCAGATCCGCGAGCGCCTTCCGCAGCCCGTCCCGGTCCGCCGCGCGGTCGATCGCCCGGTGGAACGTCCACCGGCAGCCGTCCAGCTCCGCCACCACCGCCTCGACGGCCGCCAGGTCCGGACTGCCGTCCGGGTTCAGGAACCCGAGCACGAACTCCTCCGCACCCTCCGCCCGCAGCTCCCGCGCCGACTCCACCAACCGGGCCACCGCACCGGCGGGCCCGGCCGCGAACCCGTCCGTCCTGCGGAGCATCACGCGCAGCGGGATGTCGACCGCCGCCCTGATCGCCGCGAAGGCCTCGCGCGACGGCGTGAGCCCGTCGGCGGCCATGTCGGTGACCAGCTCGAGGCGGTCCGCCCCACCGGCCTGGGCCGCGACCGCGTCCTCCACGTCGAGGGCGATCACCTCCAGGAGCGCACGGTTGCTCATCGGTTGCCGTCCTTCGTCCGAAAAATAGGTCTAGTCCAATATCCAGAGTACGGGCCTCGACCCACCCTCGACCAGCACAATCACGCCACCCCCACAATGTGCGCATGAACACGGACCCCGCACGCACCGACACCCCCCACCCCGGGACCGGTCTCCGCGCCCGCTGGCAGGCCACCACCGCCGCCGCCGGGGCCGACCCGGCCACCGACCCCGCCCCCTACGCCGACCGCCTCCTCGCCGCCTGGGCGGAGCCCCAGCGCCGCTACCACACCACCGCCCACCTCACCGCGGTCCTCACCCACCTCGACGCCCTCGCCCCGTACGCCGCCGACCCCGCCGCCACCGAGCTGGCGGCCTGGTTCCACGACGCCGTCTACCGCCCCGACCGCTCCGAGAACGAGGAACGCAGCGCCGCCCTCGCCGAGCGCGCCCTCCCCGAGCTCGGCATCACCCCCGCCCGCACCGCCGAGGTCGCCCGCCTGGTCCGGCTCACCGTCACCCACGACCCCGCCCCCGGCGACACGAACGGCGAGGCCCTCTGCGACGCCGACCTCGCCGTCCTGGCCGGCTCCACCGAGGCCTACGCCGCCTACACCGCCGCCGTCCGCGCCGAGTACGCCTTCGTCCCGGACGAGGCCTTCCGCACCGGCCGCGCCGCCGTCCTGCGCCAGCTCCTGGCCCTGCCCCGCCTCTTCCGCACCCCGTACGGCGCCACGCACTGGGAGTCCCGGGCCCGCCACAACCTCGAAACCGAACTCACCGCACTCACCACACCCACCACCGCAACCTGACATACGGCCCCCCACCCGGGAATACGCCCCTCTTCGCGCCGGTTTGTGAAAGTCATGCCCGCAGACTCCGCACGCTCCCGCATGCCCGTAGCCGTCTACGTCCTCGGCCTGTCCGTCTTCGCACTCGGCACCAGCGAGTTCATGCTCTCCGGGCTGCTCCCACCCATCGCCGAGGACATGGGCGTCAGCATCCCGCAGGCGGGCCTGCTCATATCCGCCTTCGCGATCGGCATGGTCGTCGGAGCCCCCCTGCTGGCCGTCGCCACCCTGCGCCTGCCGCGCCGCACCACCCTCGTGGCCCTGATCAGCCTCTTCGGCCTCGGTCAGGTCGCCGGCGCGCTCGCCCCCACGTACGGGCTGCTCTTCGCCTCCCGCGTGGTCTCCGCCCTCGCGTGCGCCGGCTTCTGGGCCGTCGGCGCGGCCGTGGCCATCGCGATGGTCGAGCGGCACCAGCGCGCCCGCGCCATGGCCGTGATGATCGGCGGGCTGTCCATCGCCAACGTCCTCGGCGTCCCGGCCGGCGCCTTCCTCGGCGAGCAGTTCGGCTGGCGGGCCGCGTTCTGGTCGGTCGGCGCGGCCTCGGCCGTCGCCCTCGTCGGCATCCTCGCCCTGATCCCGAAGATCCCGCTGCCCGCCGAGAAGCCCCGTCTCGGCCGTGAGCTGCGCATCTACCGCGACCGTCAGGTGTGGCTGTCGATCGGTGTCACGGCCCTCGCCGCGGGCGGCGTCTTCTGCGCCTTCAGCTACCTGTCCCCGCTGCTCACGGACGTCGCCGGGCTGGACTCGAAGTGGGTGCCGTGGATCCTCGGCCTCTTCGGCGTCGGCGCGCTGATCGGCACGACCGTCGGCGGGCGGATCGCCGACGCGAACCTCTTCGGGGTGATGATCTGGGGCATCACCGCTTCCACCGTCTTCCTGACCGCACTGGCCCTGCTGGCGTCCACCGCCGCCGCGGCGATCGCCCTGTCCTTCCTCCTCGGCGTCTCGGCGTTCTTCACCGCCCCGGCCCTCAACGCCCGCATGTTCAACGTGGCGGGCGCCGCCCCCACCCTCGCCGGGGCCACCACCACCGCCGCGTTCAACCTGGGCAACACCGGCGGCCCCTGGCTCGGCGGCACCGTCATCGACGCCGGCCTGGGCTTCTCCGCCACCGCCTGGGCGGGGGCCGCCATGACGGTCACCGCGATCGGCCTCACCCTGATCGCCCTGCGCCTGGACCGCCGTACGCCGCCCCCCGCGACCCGCGTGGTCACGTCCTCGACGGCGTCCCCCACCCAGACGGCCCCCGTCCACTAGGCCAGGCAAGATCCGGAAGGGACGCCCTAGCCCACCGGCCGCCCCTTCGGCCGCCGCAGCCCCGCGTCCGTCAGCCGCCGGACCAGTTCCTTGCTGCCGATCTCCACGGCCCCCGCCCCGACGGCGTCCGCGTACCGGTGCGCGGGCACGTCGTAGTGGTCCCGTTCGAAGGCGCGCGGCGGGCAGCCGATGCCCGCCGCGAAGGCGTGCAGCTCCTCGAACGAGACGTCGCTGACCAGGTGCGACCACATGCGGCCGTGTCCCGGCCAGACCGGCGGGTCGATGTACACCGTCACCGGCGGCTCACCGGCCCGCGCCCGGGTGGAAGACGGGGCCGAGGCCGCCCACCGCCGCCACCCGCACGCCGGCCTCCGAGCAGACCCACTGCGGGTCGGGTCCGAGCTCCGGTTCCACGTCCAGCGCGTGCGGTTCCCCGTGCCCGCACACCGGGCACAGCGGCCAGCGGCCGTACTTCGACAGCAGGGCGTCCTTCACGTCCTGCGCGACGAGTCCGGCGAGGTAGTCGACGCCCTCCGGCCACTGCTCCACCCACCACCGGCGGTGCGTGACCGAGTCCTCGACGAGGGAGACGACATCGGCATCGGCGACCTCACCCGCGGCGAGGTCGGCCAGTACGAGTGCACGGGCGACGTGCAGCGCCTGTTCCAGGGGGGTCGTGTGCTCCATGCGCTCATTGTGGCCCCGCTCCGCCCGGACGTCGAAGGTCCCTTTCCAGGACGGCGGAAGGCCCGCCGCGCCGGGACCCCCGGCGTCTTGCACCCTCCCCACCCCTGAAAATAGATTTCAGATGTGAGCGAGCCCACAAAAAAACTTCCACCACCCCCGCCGCCCCCACCGCGCCCAGCGCCCTCCGCGCCCGCGTCCGGGCCCTCGGCGACTCGATGAGCCCCTCCGTACAGGCCGTCCCCGAGGCCGTCGCCGCCGACCCCGCCGGCTGCGCCAAGCTCACCGTCTCCGCCCTCGCGGAGCACACCGGCACCAGCGAGGCCACCGTCGTCCGCGCCGCCCGCCTCCTCGGCTACCCCGGCTACCGCGACCTGCGCCTGGCCCCAGGCCGTCTCTTTCGGATCTTGCCTGGCCCGCGCCGCCCGGCACCGTGGACATAGCCGTCGACGACCCCCTGGCCGACGTCGTCGCGAAACTGGCCCACGAGGAGGCGCAGACCCTCGCCGACACCGCCGCCGGACTCGACCTCGCCCAGCTGTCCGGCGCCGTCGAGGAAGAGCCGGCTGCGCCCGGCCGCCATGTCGAGCCGCACCAGCCAGCTCCTCGTCGTCGACTGTCTGTTCGTCGGTGTCGCGCAGCGGACCTACGAGCGGGCCGCGCCCGCCCTCGCCGCCTCCTACGAGGCCCTCGCACCCCGCCACCACACGCCCAGGAGCCCCCGCCCATGACCGCGTACGCCGCCCTCCGCGCCCAGCTCGACACCCTCACCACGGAGGCCTTCCGGCCCGAGCTGGCGGACATCGACCGGCTGCCCACCCTGGAGATCGTCCGCGTCATGAACGCCGAGGACGCCACCGTCGCGACGGCCGTCGCCGGGCAGCTGGAGGCCATCGCCGCCGCCGTCGACGCGATCGCCGCCCGCATGGGGCGCGGCGGCCGCCTCATCTACGCGGGCGCGGGCACCGCCGGCCGGCTCGGGGTGCTCGACGCGAGCGAGTGCCCGCCCACCTTCAACACCGACCCGGCGCTGGTCGTCGGCCTGATCGCGGGCGGCCCCTCCGCGATGGTCAAGGCCGTCGAGGGCGCCGAGGACTCCCCGGAGCTGGCCGCCGCCGACCTGACCGCGCTGGGCCTGGGCCCCGACGACACCGTCGTCGGCATCTCCGCCTCAGGCCGCACCCCGTACGCGATCGGCGCCGTCGAGTTCGCCCGTACGCGCGGCGCGCTCACCGTCGGCCTGTCCTGCAACGCCGGCTCCGCGCTCGCGGCGGCCGCCGAGCACGGCATCGAGGTGGTCGTCGGCCCCGAACTCCTCACCGGCTCCACCCGGCTGAAGGCAGGCACCGCGCAGAAGCTCGTCCTGAACCTCATCTCGACGGTGACGATGATCCGCCTGGGCAAGACGTACGGGAACCTCATGGTCGACGTACGCGCCTCCAACGAGAAGCTGCGCGCCCGCTCCCGCCGCATCGTCGCCCTGGCCACCGGCGCCGATGACGCGGAGATCGAGGCCGCGCTCACCGCGACCGGCGGCGAGGTCAAGGACGCGATCCTCGTGATCCTCGGCGGGGTCGACGGCCCCACCGCCGCCGCCCTGCTCACCGCCGCGAACGGCCACCTCCGCGCGGCCCTCGCCGAAGCCCGCTGACCGCACCGCACGGCACCGCACCGCACCGCACCGCACCCCGTCCCCCGGATCCGACAACGACGCCCGCTCCCCCAACGCAAGGCGATCCACATGTCCACTGACAAGAACCGCGCCACAGCCGCCGCGATCCTTCCTCTGGTCGGCGGCCCGGACAACATCACCTCCGTCGCCCACTGCATGACCCGCCTGCGCATCGGTCTGCGCGACCGCTCGCTCGTCCAGGACGAGGCCCTCAAGGCCCTCCCGGCGGTCCTGGGCGTGGTGGACGACGAGACGTATCAGATCGTGCTGGGTCCGGGCGCCGTCGCCCGCGTCACCCCCGAGTTCGAGGCGCTGGTGGCCAAGGCCCGCACCGCCGCCCCCAAGCCCGTCACGGCCGCTGAACTGGCCGCGCAGGGCGCCGCGCTGAAGGAGGCCCAGAAGCAGCGCAACGCCACCCCGGTGAAGCTGTTCCTGCGCCGCGTCGCGAACATCTTCGTCCCGCTGATCCCCGCCCTCATCGGCTGCGGCATCATCGCGGGCCTGAACGGCCTGCTCACCAACCTGGGCTGGGCCCCGGGCATCGTCCCCGCCCTCGCCGCCATCGCCTCCGGCTTCATGTCGCTGATCGCGGTCTTCGTCGGCTACAACACCGCGAAGGAGTTCGGCGGGACCCCGGTCCTCGGCGGCGCGGTCGCCGCGATCATCGTCTTCCCGGGCGTCGCCAAGATCGACGCCTTCGGTGAGCACCTCTCCCCCGGCCAGGGCGGCGTCCTCGGCGCGCTCGCGGCGGCGCTGCTCGCCGTGCAGGTGGAGAAGGGGTGCCGGCGCTGGGTCCCCGAGGCCCTGGACGTCCTGGTCACGCCCACCCTCACCGTGCTCGTCTCCGGCCTGGTCACCCTCTTCGGCCTGATGTTCCTCGCCGGTGAGGTCTCCACCGCCATCGGCACCTTCGCGAACTGGCTCCTCGCCACCGGCGGCGCCTTCGCGGGCCTGGTCCTCGGCGGGCTCTTCCTCCCCCTGGTGATGCTGGGCCTGCACCAGGCCCTGATCCCCCTCCACACCACCCTCATCGAGCAGTCCGGCTACACGGTCCTGCTGCCGATCCTCGCCATGGCGGGCGCGGGCCAGGTCGGCGCGGCCATCGCCGTCTACTGCCGCCTCCCGCGCAACGGCTCGCTCCGCACCACCATCAAGTCCGCGCTCCCGGCCGGCTTCCTGGGCGTGGGCGAGCCCCTGATCTACGGAGTGTCCCTGCCGCTGGGGCGTCCGTTCGTCACCGCCTGCGTGGGCGGGGCGGCGGGCGGGGCCTTCGTGGGCCTCTTCAACCAGCTGGGCGTGGGCTTCGGCTCCACCGCCATCGGCCCCTCGGGCTGGGCCCTGTTCCCGCTGCTGGACGGCAAGGCGGGCATGGGCGCGACCGTCGCCGTGTACGCGGGCGGCCTCGCCGTCGGCTACCTGGCGGGCTTCACCGCGACCTGGTTCTTCGGCTTCACCCGGCAGATGCTCACCGACCTGAACACCGACCCCGAACCGGCGCCCCCGACCCCCGAAGCGTCGAAGGAACCGGCCCTGACCTGACGCACGGGGCGAGCGGGGAGCACCCGGCTCCCCGCCTCCCGTCCCGGGCCGTCACACCATCGAGCTAACGCGCCACGAATCCGCCGCGCGCTGGCGCATATGCCAGGAGCGTATGCATCACGTACTCTTTCGCCCCTTTCTCCGCGTACGCCGGTGGCATCGGAAGTAGCATGAGTGGCATGAGCGAGCCCACCCAGAAGTACTCCATCTCGATGCCCCGTGACGTCGCAGAGGCCGCTCGCGCCCGCAGCGGCCCCTCGGGCCTGTCCGCCTACGTCACCGCCGCCGTGGCCCGCCAGATCGAGCGGGACAACCTGAACGAGCTCATCGCCGTGGCCGAGGCGGAGCACGGCCCCATCACCGAGGAGGAGATCCAGGCCACCCGGGAGATCCTCCAGCGCGCCCGCGAGGACCAGACGGGCGAGCCCAAAGAGCACAGGAGCGCCGCATGACCCCACAGCCGGCAACGCCCGGCGGCACCCTCGTGCTCGACTGCGAGGGGCTTGCCAAGGCCGTCCAGCGAGACCGCACGGTCACGCGGTGGCTCACCCTCGCCCGCGCCGACGACATGCGCGTGATCACCAGCTCAGCCACACTCGTCGAGGTCGTGCATCCCGAGATCAACATGCCGGCCCTCAAGTGGGCACTCTCCCGCGTCGTGGTCCAGCCGGTCACCGAGGAGATCGCACACCAGGCCACCGGCCTGCTCCGTGACGCCGGTCTGCACGGACACAAGTACGCCATCGACGCCATGCTCGCCGCCACCGCGCTCGCGGCGCCGGGCCCCGTCACCGTCCTCACGTCCGACCCCTCCGACGTGATCGCGCTCTGCGGCAAGCGCCTCACCGCCGTGAAGGTCTGACAACCGGACGCCGCCGGGGCCCGACGCATCACACCCCGGCGGCGGTCCGCAAGAACCGGGCCAGATCGGCCGCCCCGTAGCCCAGCTTCGGCCCCCGCTCGGCCGCCATCAGCAGCAGCTGCCCCACGATCTCCGCGCCCCACCCGTCGCTGCCGTCCTCGGCCCACTCCCACAGCCGGTCGACCCCGAGCCCGGTCATCAGCAGCCCGTGCGCGCCGCGGATCTCCGCGCACAGCTCCGCGACCGCGTCCAGCAGCCGCCCGCCCGGCCGCTCGCACCGCAGCCCGAGACAACCCCCGAGATCCTCCACCGCGCACCCGCGCGGCGGGCTCGCCCGGAGCCCCGCGTAACGCGGGTCGTCGAACCCCGGATACCCCTCCACCGGACAGTGCACGAGCGTGAACCGCTGCCACCCGGCCGGCGGGGGCTCCTTCGGACCCTCGGGCCCCCACACCCCGCGCGGCGCCAGGGCCGTCTCCAGCCCGCGCAGCTTCCACCCCAGCTCGAAGGCGAACCCCGCCGCGTCGACCCCCTCGTTCACGCGCCCGACCCCGCCCGCTCGTGCAGTACGGCGGCCAGCCGCAGGGCGGTGTCCAGGTTGCAGCGGCCCAGATCGACGAGGGGCAGCCCGTACGACCCGGCGGCCGACACCACGTCCACGCCGAGCGAGGGGAACACCACCCCCACCCCCGCCAGGCACTCCTTCAACTCCCGCACGGCTTCTTCGGCCGCCTGCACCCGCTCCTTCGGGGAGAGCACCATGCCATGTCACCTTTCCACTCTGAGTATTCAGCTTCTCCACACAGAGTGGCGGCGACCTGGCTAGCCTTTCAAGCAGGCAGATACAGCAACACGTGCCGTTGCAACAGGAGTTGCCATGCCCGCACCCAAGGACCTCGATCCCTCCTCCTCCCCCCGCGCCCTCCTCGGCGCGGAACTCCGCGTAGCCCGCGAACGCGCGGGCCTCAGCCAGGCCGAGCTCGGCGAACCGCTGTTCGTGAGCGGCTCGTACATCGGCCAGATGGAAGCCGGAACCCGCCGCATCACCCTCGAACTCGCCCAGCCGATAGACGAACTGCTGGGCACCAACGGCTTCTTCGTCCGCAACTGCGCGGCCGCCGCCAAGTCCAAGTACCCCGACCACTTCGCGGAGGCCGCCGAGGCCGAGGCCGAAGCCACGGCCATCCGCGAGTACGCACCCCTGCTCATCCCGGGACTGCTCCAGACGGAGGCGTATGCCCGCGAGGTGTTCCACGCCTATCAACCGACCGCACCGCAGCAGGTCATCGACGAGCTCACCGAAGCCCGTCTGGCCCGCGCCTCGCTCCTCTCCGATCCCACAACACCGCTGTTGTGGTGCGTACTGGACGAGGCCGTGCTCCGGCGGGAGGTCGGCAGCAAGGCGGTGATGGCGGAGTCCCTGCGCCACATCGCGGCCCTGATCCGGGCGCGGCGGATCATCGTCCAGGTGGTCCCGTTCAGCGCGGGAGCCCATGCCGCCCTGGCGGGCACCCTCAAACTGATGGCCTTCGAGGACGCTCCGCCGCTCGCCTACGTCACCGGCCTCGGAACAGGACGGCTGTTGGACGATCCGGCCGAGGTCGCCCACCACACCCTGACCTACGATCTCCTCACGGCCAGCGCGCTGTCACCCACCAACTCCCTGGCCCTGATTGAGTCCGTGGCGGAGGATTACGAACATGATCAGCACAACTGAGTACGACCTGTCTGCGGTGATCTGGCACAAGTCCAGCTACAGCGGTGGCGACGGCGGCGACTGCCTGGAGGCGGCCACCTGGCGCAAGTCCACCTACAGCGCAGGCGACGGCGGCGACTGCCTCGAAGTCGCCGACGGCCACCCGGGGATCGTCCCCGTCCGGGACTCCAAGGTCCCCGACGGCCCGCACGTGGTGTTCCACGCACACGCCTGGGCCACCTTCGTCGCAGCGCTCTGAGGGGTGAGGGGCCGCCCACCGGTCCGATGATCGGAAAGAAATGACCCAGGGCCTCGCCCTGGGTCATTGGGGCGAACTCGCGCCCTCATCCCGAGCCGTGCTCCCCGACCCGGCATCCCTTGTGCTCCTCTGTGTGAGTCACATCCGGCACACACTGAGGGCTCCCACATCATGGGGCCCTGTCCGCCATGAGCTGTGGAAGGTGCATGTTCGTGATTCGAGGAACACACGGGTCGAACCATGGGAAGCGGCGTCAGCGCGCGCTGTCCGCGCTGGGCGCGGTCGGTATCGTCGCAGGGCTCGCCGCCGGCCTGCCGGCGGCGCCGGCCGGGGCCGTCCCGGTCCGCGCCGCGGCCGTCACCCAGCCGCACCCCGACGGGAATCCCGTCGCGTGCGACGGGAAGGTCTACGTCTCGTTCGGTGACCCGGACCAGCTGTACACGGCCGACAGAGGCCCCGGGACGGTCCAGTTCTCGGCGCTGGGCAACCCCACGTCGTTCCTCTACAACGCCATCGGCGTGAACCCGCACGACCGGTTCCTCTACGGGACCACGTTCGGCGACATCGGCAACCACCTGGTGCGCTTCGACGGCGACGGGGAGTCCACCGACCTCGGTCCCATCGACGGTCTGCCGCCCGCCCTCTACATCTCGGGGACGTTCGACGACAAGGGCAACTACTACGTCCTCGCCGACAACACGGGGGAGATCTACCAGATCGACGTCGCGTCCCGCTCGGTCACCAACGTCGTCAACGTCCCCGCGCTCGCCGACCCCGAACTCGACGTCTTCGACATCGCGTTCCGCGACGGGTTCCTGTGGGGCTCGACCGACGACGGCGCCGTCACCCGGATCGACATCGCCAACGAGATCGTGGCCTTCTTCCCCGGCGTCCTCCCCGGCGGCGAGGACTTCGGCGGCGTCTTCACGTACGGCAACGGCGACCTCGGGTTCTTCCGCAACTCCGGGCAGCTGATCCGCGTCCACGTGAAGAACGCGGCCGGCTCCAACCCCGTGTTCACCGTGCTGTCGACGCAGACCACGACCCCGGCGACGAACCTCGACGCCACCTCCTGCTTCCTCGACTCGTCCGCCGACCTCGCGGTGCGCAAGGACGGCCCCAAGAAGGTCGAGGCGGGCAGTGAGATCACCTACCGCATCACCGTGAAGAACGTGGGCAAGCACGACTCCTCCGGCTGGTCACTGATCGACGACCTCCCGGCGAGGCTCCTGTCGCCCACCACCCCCACCGACGGGTGCGAGATCACCGACGGCCTCCTCTCCTGCACCGGCGGCCCGCTGGCGAAGGGCGAGAGCGAGGAGATCGAGGTGACCGGCACTGCGGGCAACGTCACGAGCCCCACCACCGTGAAGAACACGGCCACGGTGTTCGGCGACGACGCCGACCCGCACAAGGACAACAACACGGACACCGCCTCCACCCACGTCAAGCCCGGGGACGACGACTAGGCCGTGGCCTAGCCCGTCGCGGCGCTCGGGGCCCGGACCGTCGTACGGTCCGGGCCTACGTCGTTGGACGGCCGGTTCCCCGCCGCCGAACCCCGCTTAGGGTGAAGTGGATCAGCCCACCGGCTGGTCGGGGGATCGGGGGAGACCGATGAGCAGCACGACCGAGGTGTACCAGCCCCTGCGGGCGGACGATCCGCAGACCGTGGCCGGCTACCGCCTCGTGGCCCGACTCGGCGCGGGCGGCATGGGCCGGGTGTACCTGTCCCACACCCAGGGCGGCCGCCCCGTCGCCATCAAGGTGGTGCGGCCGGAGCTGGCCGAAGACCCGGCGTTCCGGCGGCGGTTCCGCCGGGAGGTGGAGGCGGCCCGCCGGGTCCGGGGTGCCTGGACCGCCGAGCTGATCGACGCCGAGGCCGACGGAATGCCGCCCTGGCTGGCCACCCTCTACGTACCGGGGCCCTCCCTGTCCGAGGCCGTGGCCCGGCGCGGCCCCCTGCCGGTACCCGCGGTGCTGTGGCTGATGGCCGGGGTCGCCGAAGCCCTCCAGGCCATCCACGGCGCGGGCATCGTGCACCGGGACCTGAAGCCGTCCAACGTCCTGCTGGCCTCCGACGGGCCCCGCGTCATCGACTTCGGCATCTCCCTGGCTTCCGACACCAGCATCGGCACCGCCACCGGCGGCGCCATGGGCACCCCGCAGTACATGTCCCCCGAGCAGGCCTCGGCCGGTGAGGTCACGGCGGCCAGCGACGTGTTCGCGCTGGGCCAGACGGCCGCGTTCGCCGCGCTGGGCGAGCCGCTGTACGGAACCGGGCCGTCCATGAGCGTGCTGTTCCGGATCGTGCACTCCGCACCCGACCTGTCCCGGCTGCCCGAGCCGCTGCGCCCGCTGCTCGCCCGGTGCCTGGCCGCCGACCCGGAGGAACGGGCCACCCCGGCGGAGATCGTCGCGGCGTGCAGGCGGCTGCTGGGCAAGGACGCCGACGCGGGTGGCGGCCCGGCCGTCTGGCGGGAGGTGACGGGCCCGGAGCTGACGGTCCCGGCCCCGGCCCCGCAGCCCACCTCGGTCCACACCCGGCCGATGGGCTGGCAGGCTCCGCCGCCCGCTCCGGAGGAACCGCCCGCGCGGAAGCGGCGCACCGCGCTGGTCGCGGGGGTGACGGCGGGCGCGCTCCTGGTGTCCGGCGTGACCTGGGCGGTGGTGGAGACGACGGACTGGATCAACTCCCAGGAGCTGTCCACGCCCAAGGCCTCCGCCTCCGCGCCCGCGAGCTCCGGCAAGAAACCGGGCCCCTCCGCATCCGCGCCGGGCACCCCCAAGACATCGCCCAAGACATCGCCCAAGCCGTCCGCACCCCCCACCGCCGTCCCCTACCCCTTGGTGCGCCTGGACGAGAAGACCTCGATCGGCCTCAGGGATCCCGTCAACCGCGACGACCGCACCGGGGACATCCGCCTGGACTGCGACAAGCGCAGCTGCGAACTGGCCAGCGACGCGAGCACGTTCGGCCTCCTGTTCCCAGAACTCGGCAACGGCGGCCTCGACATGTGCCGCATCCGCACGGACTCCGACACGGCGCAGCACACGCTCCCGCTCGCCGCGACGGCCGCCGGCAGCCGGATCTGCGTCAAACACCCGTCGGGGGACATCGCGCTGCTCGTCATCCAGGTCAAGTCGGTCGTCCGGCTACAGGGCCTGCCGGACTGGATCACCGCGGAGATGACGGTCTGGCGCGCGTCCTGACGTACCGGCTCACCACCCCCACACCGGGTCGATGTCGAAGGTCGGGAAGCGGCTGTTGTCGTGCGCGTCGAGGTTGACGAAGGCGTAGGAGCCGGGCGGTCCCGCGAAGAACTCGAAGTGGCGGCTCAGCGGCAGGTCGCGCAGGACCGTCGGCTCCTGCCGCGGCCGGCCGTCCGACAGGTCCAGCCGGGACAGGTACGTCCACCGGGGGCCGGCGTTCACCACGGCGACCTCGCCCGGCCGCGTCACTGCGAGGCCGAGGACGTTGTTCTCCCCGAGGCCGGTGTGCCACAGGCGCCGGCCGTCGGTGAGGGAGTACGCCGACACCCCCAGCCGCTTCCCGTCCCGCACCGGGGTGACCATGACCTCCCCGGTCACCACCGGGTGGGGCGGCCCGGGCAGCAGGTCCTCCCGCTCCCCCGACACCGGTACGGAGCCCCGCGCCCGGCCCTCGGCGTCGAAGAGCAGCACCGCGTGCGTCCCGCGTTCGGCCGTCTCCCGGACCCGTACCGCGAGGGGCCGGGCGGACAGCACCCGTACCTCGCGCAGCGGCGTCGCCGTCGGCAGGACGGTCTGCCAGGCCCGGGCTCCCGTCCGGGCGTCGACGGCGGTGACCCGGGCGGTGCCCGCGCACTCCTCGACGTACAGCACCTGCTCCCCGGCCCCGTCGACGGCCTGCACCGAGCACCCGGGCGGCAGCTCGACCCGCCACCGCTCGGAGCCCTCACGCAGGTCGAGGCCGACCACGAAGCCCTGCTCCGTGACGACGGCGGTGGAACCCACGACCGCCGTCGTCCCGGCCCTCCCCGGCGACGTCTGGTCCCGGCTCCACAGCCGGCCGCCCCCGCCCACGTCCACGGCCTCGACGCGCGAGCCGCATCCCCGCCCGTCCTGCGCGTACGAGACGAGGCCCGTCCCCTCGGAGGTGGTGCGGCTCAGCGCGCAGACGGCGGCGCGGTCGGGTGCGGGCAGCCGCCAGCCCTTGCGGCCCTCCCCGTCGAAGGCGACCAGCATGTCCGTGCGCGCCCGGACCAGCATCCCGGCCGTCCCGGTCCCCCACACGCCGACCGGTTTCACGGACGACGGCCGGTCCGGCACCTGCCAGCCCGAGAGGTCCATCTGCGGGCCTCGCATCCACTCGAACGCCTGCCAGCCGGGCCCCAGCGCGAACAGCCCCACGCACACGGCGAGGAACCAGGTGAGACAGCCACGAGCAGCCCGCACCCGACGGACGCCCAGGCACAGCAGGTACGTGACGAAACCCGCGAGCGGCGTGAACAGCAGCAGCCAGCCCGTACCGCGCGGGCAGTCGTCACCGTCGCACCCGCCGCCCGGCCCATCGACGAAGACCAGCTTGCAGAACAGCACGAAGTACAGCAGGGCCACCGCGGCGGCCCCGACGGCGGCGGCAAGAGCCGAGGCCCCGACGACCCAGTCCCGCGAACGCCGGGCCAGTGATGGTGCGTTGTCCATGATCCCCCCGGCGGCAGCGTAACCGCCGGGCCTGCGGATCAGTACAGCTACCTCCGCGCCTCGGCCGCCGCCGCAGGGACCGTCGTCCGGATCGGGTCCCAGCACTGGACTCCGCGCAGGTCCGGCATGCGGTCGCGGGTGAAGGCGGGGTCCAGGCCGGCGCGGCGCTGCGCCAGGTAGTCGTCGAGGAGGCGGAAGGCGATCGCCGACAGCGGGAGGATGGCCAGGAGGTTCACCAGGGCCATGAAGCCCATGAAGACGTCGGCGAGGTTCCACACCACCGACACCGAGCCGAGCGAGCCGCCCACCACCGCCAGCAGCACCAGCACCCGGTACGAGGGCAGGACCCACCGCTTGCGGGTGATGAACTGGATGTTCGTCTCGCCGTAGTAGTAGTTCCCGATCATCGAGCTGAACGCCAGCATGAAGACGACCACCGTCAGCACGTGCCCGGCCCACGCGCCGAGCGAGCCGCTCAGTGCGGTCTGCGTGAGGTCCGCGCCCTGGCGGCCGGCCAGTTCGGGGTTGGTGACGAGCACGATGAACGCCGTCATCGTGCAGACGAGCATCGTGTCGAAGAAGACGCCGAGGGACTGGACGAGGCCCTGCTTGACCGGGTGGGAGACCTCGGCGGCGGCGCCCGCGTTCGGGGCGGAGCCGAGGCCCGCCTCGTTGGAGAACATGCCGCGCCGGATGCCCTGCTGGATCGCCGCGCCGATCCCGCCGGCCGCCAGCTCGCGCAGCCCGAACGCGCCGCCCACGATGTCGGCGATGACGCGCGGGAACTCGGTGATGTTGAGCAGCACCACCGTCACGCCCAGCAGCAGGTAGACGACGGCCATCACCGGCACCAGGACCGTCGTCACCGACGAGATCCGCCGCACCCCGCCGAACACGGCGAAGCCGAGCAGCGCGGCGAGCAGCGCACCGGCCGCCGGGCCGAACCAGCCGGTGTCCGCCTCGGGCAGCGAGCCGGCCGCGACCGCCGTGATGGTGTTGGCCTGCACGGCGTTGAAGACGAAGCCGAAGGTGACGGTGATGGTCACCGCGAAGAGCACCCCGAGCCAGCGTTTACCGAGGGCGCGCTGCATGTAGTAGGCGGGGCCGCCCCGGTACGTGCCCTCGGCGCTGCGCACCTTGTACAGCTGGGCGAGCGCCGACTCGACGAAGGCGGAGGCCGCGCCGACGACCGCCATCACCCACATCCAGAACACGGCGCCCGCACCGCCCAGGGTGATGGCGGTGGCGACGCCGGCGATGTTGCCGGTGCCGACGCGGGCGGCGGCGGAGATGGTGAAGGCGCCGAAGGAGGAGACGGCCTTGCGGCCGTCGGCGCGCGGCGGGGTCTTCTCCTTCACCACGCGCAGCATCTCGGGCAGCAGGCGCAGCTGCACACCCCGCGACCGGACCGTGAAGTACAGGCCGGCGCCGACCACCAGCGGGATCAGCAGGTAGGTCCAGAGGTGATCGTTCACGGTGACGATCAGGGTGTCCAGGGTCTCCATGATTCGAAGTGTCCCCGGGGCGGAAGGCCCGCCGACAGGGACCTAGGTCCGCTCCCGGCGGGCCCGAAGACCCCTGTCGGTCCAGGTCAGAGCCCCGCGCCGCCGGTGGCGTCGACGACCCGGCCGGTGACCCAGCGGCCGGCGTCGGAGGCGAGGAAGCCGACGATGTCGGCGATGTCCTCGGGCTGTCCGACGCGGCCGAGGGCGGCGAGGGAGGCGGCGTGCGCCTCGGCCTCGGGGTTGCCGCGCAGCCAGCCGGCGTTGACGTCGGTGTCGACGATGCCGGGGGCGACGGAGTTGACGGTGATGCCGCGCGGGCCGAGGGCCTTGGCGAGGTTGAGGGTGAGGTTGTCGAGGGCGCCCTTGGTGGAGCCGTAGGCGATGATCTCGGGCATCGCGAGGCGGGCGGCGCCGCTGGAGACGTTGATGACCCGGCCGCCGTCGCGCAGCCGCTCCAGGCCCTCCTGGACGAGGAAGAACGGCGCCCGGACGTTCACGGCGAAGACCCGGTCGAAGTCCTCCTCGGTGACCTGGCCGAGCGGGACGGGCAGCCCGATCCCGGCGTTGTTGACGAGGACGTCGACCCCGCCCAGCCCGAGCGCGTCGTACGCCGCCCAGAGCGCGGCGGCGTCCCCGTGCCGGCCGAGCTCCGCGCGGACCGCGTGGGCCCGGCCGCCGCGCGCGGTGATCCCCTCGACGGTCTCGCGGGCGGCGGCCTCGTCACTGGCGTAGGTCAGCACGACGGTCACCCCGTCGGCGGCGAGCCGCTCGGCGACGGCCCGCCCGATGCCCCGGCTACCGCCCGTGACCAGCGCGTTCTTCCCCATACCGCTTCCCCCTAATTCCATATCGCTCACTACAAAATTAACCTAACACAAGATCGCCAACCGCCACCACCAGAACCTTCTGGGCCTACCCCCGGGCCGCCGCCACGAAGGCGCGGATCAGCTCCGGGTCCTTCACCCCGCGCTCCCGCTCCACCCCGCTGGACACGTCCACACCCCACGCGCCCGTCGCCGCCACGGCCTGCGCCACATTGCCCGGGGTGAGCCCGCCGGCCAGCAGCCAGTGCCCCTCGGGCGCCGTGAACTCCTCGGAGCCCCAGTTCCACGGCTTGCCCGAGCCCGGGTCGGGGGCGTCGATCAGCAGCAGGTCCTCCCCGTACGCGCCGCACCGCTCCACGTGCTCGGCGGTGGCCCGCAGCAGCGTACGGCCGGGGGCGCGCAGGGCCTCGTAGTACTCGACCCCCTCGTCCCCGTGGAGCTGTACGCCGCGCACCCCGCTCTCCTCTGCCAGCCGCCGCACCTCCTCGACGGACTGCCCCCGGAACACCCCCACGGTCAGCACCCCGCCCGGCACCCGCGCCCCGAGCTCCCACGCCTCCCGGGCCCCGATCGTCCGCGGACTCCCGGGCGCGAACACGAACCCCACCGCATCGGCCCCGGCCTCCACGGCCACGTCGACGTCGTGCGCCGTCTTCAGCCCGCAGATCTTGACGAACACCGCGCTGCTCTCACTCATGCCCCGAGTCTCCCAAACCCGCCTCCACTCCACCGATACGTCCCACCACCCGGGCAGGCCCCCCCGCGCGTCAACCACCAGAACGGCTTCACTCGTCGAGGCACAGCCGGCCGCGCCACGCGGATCACCTACTGGTTCGCTCCAGGGCGGCGCATCGTGCTGCTCACCGTTTTCCGCAAGACGCGCATGCACGAGCCAGACCAAGTGAGCCGGGCGGTGGCCGCCCGTACCGTGTGCGAGGGAACGCACGGCCCGGCCCACACGGCGTACGGCCGCGGCGAGGAAGGGGACGTCTCATGAACCACACCCGCTGGAAGCCGGCCCGGGAGAAGAAGGCCGCCGAAGGGTCGACGCCTCGCTGAACATCGCCCTCGGCGAGGACCACGAAGAGGTCGTGTTCGTCGGGCGGTCCGCCGCCTGAGCCGGGCGGTCCGCAAACGCCCGAGGGCGGCACCCCTTCGTGAGAAGGGGTGCCGCCCTCGGTACGTGAGAACAGCCGATCAGCCAGGGGCCGATCAGAAGTCCATGTCACCGCCCGGCATGCCGCCGCCCGCGGGGGCACCGGCCTTCTCGGGCTTGTCGGCGATGACGGCCTCGGTGGTGAGGAAGAGGGCCGCGATCGACGCCGCGTTCTGCAGCGCGGAGCGGGTGACCTTCGCCGGGTCGATGATGCCCTCGGCGATCATGTCGACGTACTCGCCGGTCGCGGCGTTCAGGCCGTGACCGATCGGCAGGTTGCGCACCTTCTCGACGACGACGCCACCCTCGAGACCACCGTTGACGGCGATCTGCTTGAGCGGGGCCTCCAGCGCGAGCTTGACGGCGTTGGCGCCGGTCGCCTCGTCGCCGGTGAGCTCGAGCTTCTCGAAGACCGAGGAGGCCTGGAGCAGGGCCACGCCACCACCGGCGACGATGCCCTCCTCGACGGCCGCCTTCGCGTTGCGAACGGCGTCCTCGATGCGGTGCTTGCGCTCCTTGAGCTCGACCTCGGTCGCGGCGCCGGCCTTGATGACGGCCACGCCGCCGGCCAGCTTCGCGAGGCGCTCCTGGAGCTTCTCGCGGTCGTAGTCCGAGTCGGAGTTCTCGATCTCGGCGCGGATCTGGTTCACGCGGCCCTGGACCTGGTCGCTGTCACCGGAGCCGTCGACGATGGTCGTCTCGTCCTTGGTGATGACGACCTTGCGGGCGCGGCCCAGCAGGTCGAGACCGGCGTTCTCCAGCTTGAGGCCGACCTCCTCGGAGATGACGGTGCCGCCCGTGAGGATGGCGATGTCACCGAGCATGGCCTTGCGGCGGTCGCCGAAGCCCGGGGCCTTGACGGCGACGGACTTGAAGGTGCCGCGGATCTTGTTGACGACCAGGGTCGACAGGGCCTCGCCCTCGACGTCCTCGGCGATGATCAGCAGCGGCCTGCCGGACTGCATGACCTTCTCCAGGAGCGGCAGCAGGTCCTTGACCGAGCCGATCTTGGAGTTGACGATCAGGATGTACGGGTCGTCGAGCGACGCCTCCATACGCTCCATGTCGGTGGCGAAGTACGCCGAGATGTAGCCCTTGTCGAAGCGCATGCCCTCGGTGAGCTCGAGCTCCAGGCCGAAGGTCTGCGACTCCTCGACCGTGATGACGCCTTCCTTGCCGACCTTGTCCATCGCCTCGGCGATGAGCTCGCCGATCTGGGTGTCAGCGGCGGAGATCGAGGCGGTGGAGGCGATCTGCTCCTTGGTCTCGACGTCCTTGGCCTGCGCCAGCAGGGCCGCGGAGACGGCCTCGACGGCCTTCTCGATACCGCGCTTGAGGGCCATCGGGTTGGCGCCGGCGGCCACGTTGCGCAGACCCTCGCGCACGAGCGCCTGGGCCAGAACGGTGGCGGTGGTCGTACCGTCGCCCGCGACGTCGTCCGTCTTCTTGGCGACTTCCTTGACCAGCTCGGCGCCGATCTTCTCGTACGGGTCCTCGAGCTCGATCTCCTTGGCGATGGAGACGCCGTCGTTGGTGATCGTGGGGGCGCCCCACTTCTTCTCAAGGACGACGTTGCGACCCTTGGGGCCAAGGGTGACCTTGACGGCGTCGGCGAGCTGGTTCATCCCACGCTCGAGACCGCGCCGGGCCTCCTCGTTGAACGCAATGATCTTGGCCATCTGAAGTGGTCCTCCCGGACAGGGGTGGATTGCTCCGGACCGCGCCCGCGCCCGCGACGGACGGCCTGCGGATCCGTCGGTTCCTTCCCGGCGGATCCTGCGGGCCTCACCGACCCGGTCCTCGTCTTAGTAGCACTCTCACCCGGAGAGTGCTAACGCCAATGATTAGCACTCGACCCCCACGAGTGCAAGCGGCTTGGGTCAACACCCCGGTCGGCAGGCCGGTCATCAGGCCGGTCATCAGACCGGTCATCAGACCGGTCATCAGACCGGGACACGCCGAAGGGCCCACACCCCGTGTCCAGGATGTGGGCCCCTCGTACGTACGCCTTGGTGGTCGAACGCGCTTGGACTCAGCCGGCCGCGAGCTTGACCATGTCCGCCTGCGGACCCTTCTGGCCCTGCGAGATCTCGAACTCGACCCGCTGACCCTCTTCGAGGGTGCGGTACCCGTCCATCTGGATGGCGCTGTAGTGGACGAACACATCCGCGCCACCGTCGACCGCGATGAAGCCGTAGCCCTTCTCCGCGTTGAACCACTTGACGGTGCCCTGAGCCATGCCTAACTCCCCTATTACTGGCCCTTGCGCAGGACCGCACTTCGCGGACCCGGGTCAGAACTTGCGCCGGAACGCCTCGACCGCGGCTGAATGTATCCGCACCGGTGCTGTCTGCAACAGGTCAATCCGGCGAGAATTCTGGACACGCGGAAACATAGAAATAGAGTGAAAATTTGGCATACGTCAGGGCAACTCGGGCCCCACAATCCTCGCCAAAGCCCCAAAAGGCGCGCGCATGTTGACTCAATGTCAACCCTCCCCGGGCCCGCTCATATGCGGCGGGCAAGAACAGCGGAGGGGACTTCCCCAACTCTACCGCGCCCAATCAAGCAGAATTGCCCCCTCCGCTTATTAGCGGAGGGGGCAATTCAATTTCGGTCACGTGACCGGAGGGGACCCGTGGGGTCCCCGGGGCGTCAGCAGCCGCCGGCGACGGCGGGGATGATCGAGACTCCGGCGCCGTCCGGGGTCACCGTCTGCAGGCCACCCTCGAAGCGCACGTCGTCGTCGTTGACGTAGACGTTCACGAAGCGGCGCAGCTTGCCCTGGTCGTCCAGGACGCGGGCGGCGATGCCCGGGTGGTTCTGCTCCAGGGAGTCGATGACCTCGGCGAGGGTGGCGCCCTCGGCCGGGACCTCGGCGACGCCGCCGGTGTAGGTGCGCAGGATGGTGGGGATGCGGACGTTGACGCTCATGGCGCTACCGCCTTTCCGGGTGTCGTGGGGAAGGTCAGGCCAGGCCGGCGGCGCGGAACGCGTCCAGGCTCGGTCGGATGGTGGCGGTCTGCCCGCTGTCCGCGGCCACCGCCTCCAGGGTCTTGAGGCCGTCACCGGTGTTCAGGATCACGGTGGTCAGCGCCGGGTCGAGCTGACCGTTCTCGACGAGCTTCTTCGTCACGCCGACGGTCACGCCGCCCGCGGTCTCGGCGAAGATGCCCTCGGTCTGCGCGAGGATCTTGATGGCCTCGACGACCTGCTCGTCGTTGACGTCCTCGACGTAGCCGCCGGTGCGGCGCGCGATGTCCAGGACGTACGGGCCGTCCGCCGGGTTGCCGATCGCGAGGGACTTGGCGATGGTGTTCGGCTTCTGCGGGCGGACCACCTCGTGGCCGGCCTTGAAGGCGGTCGAGACCGGGGAGCAGCCCTCGGCCTGGGCGCCGAAGATCTTGTAGGGCTTGTCCTCGACGAGGCCGAGCTTGATCAGTTCCTGCAGGCCCTTGTCGATCTTCGTCAGCTGGGAGCCGGACGCGATCGGGATGACGATCTGGTCGGGCAGCTGCCAGCCGAGCTGCTCGCAGATCTCGTACGCCAGGGTCTTCGAGCCCTCGCCGTAGTACGGGCGCAGGTTGACGTTGACGAAGCCCCAGCCCTCGCCCAGCGGGTCGCCGATGAGCTCGGAGCAGAAGCGGTTCACGTCGTCGTAGTTGCCCTCGATGCCGACGAGGTCGCCACCGTAGACACCGGCCATGACGACCTTGCCCTGCTCCAGGTCGTGCGGGATGAACACGCAGGAGCGGAAACCGGCGCGGGCGGCCGCGGCGCCGACGGCGCCGGCCAGGTTGCCGGTGGAGGAGCAGGAGAGGGTGGTGAAGCCGAAGGCGCGGGCGGCCTCGACGGCGATGGCCACGACACGGTCCTTGAAGGAGTGCGTCGGGTTGCCGGAGTCGTCCTTGACGTACAGCTTGCCGGTGAAGCCGAGCTCCTTGGCCAGGTTGGCCGCGTCCACGAGCTTGGTGAAGCCGGGGTTCAGGCTGGGCTTGGAGGCCACGTCGGCGGGGACGGGCAGCAGCGGCGCGTAGCGCCAGATGTTGTTGGGGCCGGCCTCGATCGCGGCGCGGAGGGCTTCCGGGTCACCGAGCGGCAGGTCGTAGGCGACTTCCAGCGGTCCGAAACACTCGGAACAGGCGAAAATGGGACCCAGCTCGAAGCGGGTACCGCACTCGCGGCAGGAAAGACCGTTGGCAGGTCCGAGGTCGACAGAGGTGGCGACAGTCTGTGCAGCCATGATGGCGAGGCCCTTTCTCCTCATCTTCCCCATGGCGCACTTCGCCATGAGACGGAATTGGCACCTTCCCTAGCCGGGGGACCTCGCTGACGACGCTGATGCGCGATCGCGAGAACCGACTGGAGGGTTGCCGGGGCTTCAACGGGCCGTGTCCCTCTGCCCCTCTGGATGAGCGGTATGGCACCGGCACACGCGCTCTCTGGCGCGCCGGTGCGTTTGTACGCGGGGACCCCCGGCATGCGGTGGTCCTTCGCGTTGTTCAAGACTGTAACCGAAGGGCCGGGTGGTTGAGACAGCCGTCCGAACCGCGAGATGGATCACATTTCGCCCGAAACCGCCGATGGACCAGGGAGTGCTGAGAGTGCTGGATGAGGTGGAGCGCTGGCTGGCCGACCGCTCCTGGGCCGCCGCCGACCGACCGCTCGACCAGCTCCTCGACCGCAAGAGGGCGGCCGGGACGACGGTCAGCGTGGTGCTGCCCGCACTCGACGAGGAGGCCACGGTCGGGCAGATCGTGGAGGTGATCCGGCGCGACCTGATGGACGGCCCGGCCACCCCTCTGGTGGACGAGCTGGTGGTCGTCGACTCCGGTTCCACCGACCGGACGGCGGAGGTCGCGGCGAAGGCCGGCGCGCGCGTCGTGCACCGGGACGCGATCCTGCCGCGGATCCCGGCGCTGCCCGGCAAGGGCGAGGTGCTGTGGCGCTCGCTGCTGGCCACCACCGGGGACGTCGTCTGCTTCGTCGACGCCGACCTGCGGGACTTCTCCGCCACCTTCGTGTCCGGGATCGTCGGCCCGCTGCTGACCGATCCGCAGGTGCAGTTCGTCAAGGCCATGTACGACCGCCCGCTGGGGGACGCCCCCGGTCAGGGCGGGAGGGTGACGGAGCTGGTCGCCCGGCCGCTGCTCAACCTCCACTGGCCGCAGCTGGCCGGGTTCGTCCAGCCGCTGGGGGGCGAGTACGCCGTACGCCGCTCCCTGCTGGAACGTTTGCCCTTCCCCGTCGGCTACGGCGTCGAGCTGGGCCTCCTCGTGGACGCGCTGCACACCGTCGGACTCGACGCGCTGGCGCAGGTCGACGTCGGGGTCCGGCTGCACCGCCACCAGGACGGGCTCGCACTCGGCCGGATGGCCGCCGCGATCTACCGCACCGCGCAGCTGCGGCTCTCGCGCGCCCACCTCGTACGGCCGGAACTGACGCAGTTCGAGCGCGGCCCGGAGGGCTTCGTACCGCGCACCTACCCGGTGGACACGGAGGAGCGGCCGCCGATGGCGGAGATCGCCGAGTACGCGGCGGGGCGGCGCGTGGCCTGAGCGGGGCGCTCGTGCGGGGCGCTCGTGCGGGGCGCGAGACGCACACGAGTTTGAGCGGGGGCCGCCCGGGCTAGGTTCGCGGCATGGCTTCTCAGGCTCCCCAGGCTTCTCGGGTACTCGTCGCGGCGAACCGCGGCCCGCTCTCCTACTCCCTCGCCGAAGACGGCACCCTCACCGCCCGGCGCGGCGGCGGCGGCCTCGTCTCCGGCCTGTCCGCGGCGCTCGCCCGGCAGCCGGAGGCCCTGTGGATCTGCGCGGCCCTCTCCGACGCCGACCGGGAGGCCGTCCGGCGGGGCGTCGCCGAGCCGGGGGTCCGGATGCTGGACATCGATCCCGCGGTGTACGACGACGCGTACAACGGCATCGCCAACTCGGTGCTCTGGTTCACCCACCACCACCTCTACGACGTCCCCCGCGAGCCCGTCTTCGACGCGGAGTTCCGGCGGCGCTGGGACTCGTACACCGCCTACAACCAGGCCTTCGCCGAAGCCCTGGCCCAGGAGGCCGCCGAAGGGGCGTCGGTCCTCGTCCAGGACTACCACCTCGCGCTGGTCCCCGGCGCCCTGCGCGCACTGCGCCCCGACCTGCGGATCGCGCACTTCACGCACACGCCGTGGGCGTCGCCCGAGTACCTGGGGATGCTGCCGGACGACGTCCGGGGGCAGCTGGTGTGGGGGATGCTGGGGGCGGACGTGGTGGGGTTCCACACCGGGGCGTGGGCGGACGCCTTCCGTGCGGGAGCCGGACCGGCCCTCTCCCCTACCTCCCGCACCGAAGTGGCGGTCTTCCCGCTGGGCGTCGACGGCGACGACCTGCGGGCGCTCGCGCACCGGCCGGAGGTCGACGCCAAGCTGGCGGAGCTGCGGGCGGAGGTCGGCGACCGCAAGGCGATCGTCCGCGTGGACCGCACCGAACTGTCGAAGAACATCCTGCGCGGCCTGCTCGCCTACCGGGAGCTCCTGACCACCCGCCCCGAGTGGCGGGGCCGGGTGGTCCACCTGGCGTCGGCGTACCCGTCGCGGCAGGACCTCGAGGTGTACCGCAGGTACACGGAGTCGGTCCGCACCCTCGCGGACGACATCAACACCGAATTCGGCACCCCCGACTGGCAGCCGGTCCTGGTCTCCGTCAAGGACGACTTCACCCGCTCCCTGGCGGCATACAGGCTGGCGGACGTGGCCCTGGTCAACCCGGTGCGGGACGGGATGAACCTCGTCGCGAAGGAGATCCCGGTCGTGTCGGAGCAGGGCTGCGCCCTGGTCCTGTCCACCGGGGCGGGAGCCTACGGGGAACTCCGCGAGGACGCCCTGACGGTCAACCCGTACGACGTCACGGCGACGGCCCAGGCCCTCCACGAAGCCCTGTCCATGCCGTCCCCGGAACGCGCGGAACGCACAAAGCGCCTGGCAGCCGCCGCGACAGCCCTCCCCCCGTCGGCGTGGTTCGAAGCCCAACTGGCTGCCCTGACGGCCTGACCCCGACAACCCCGAGGGGCGGGCCCGCTATCTCCCCCTCGACCCCCGGGGGCGCGCCGGTGGCTGCCCACCCGCCTCCCGGGCGGGGTCGGGGGCCCGGCGTCCGTCCCTGGGCGGAGGGGCACAGTCGGCCGGAGCCCACGACGGCAGCGTCCCGGCGGGGCGGTCTCAGGGAGGGGTTGGGGGTTTCCCGTCAGTCTCATCGTCCTTCCGTGTCGGGCCGGCCTGTCAAGGGCGCTCCTTCGTCGCGTCGCTTCGCGATGGCCTTCGGCCACCCTTGACAGACCGTCCCGCCCCGGAAAAACGAAGACTGCCGGGAAACCCCCAAACGAACGGGACGGGGCGGAGAGACAGGAGGAGCGGCCCTGTCAGCGATGCGGCGGGCTGCCTTCGGCCGCCATCCGACCATCCGAGCAGCTCACAGTCCCTTCCGGGACCAAGGCGCGGCCCTACCCGCACGAAATGACGACGAGAAGGCCACCAGCCCCCTCCAGACGCGTCAGATCGCTACGCGCTTCTCTCGTCTCAGCGGCTGACCGCGAGACTCATCGGACGACGGCCGTCTAGGCGTCGAAGTCGTACTCCAGTACGCAGGAAGCGGCGTCCAGGGTCATCGCGTTGACCTCGACGGCACGTCCGTCCTCGGCGAATGCGGTGCGGACGATCTGGATGACAGGTGTGCCCAGGGAGAGCGACAGCCGCTCGGCCTCGACTGCCGAGGGCATCCGGGAGCGGATCTCCTCCCGGAAGTGGACCGGTTTGTGGCCCAGCTCGGCGAGGCGTGCGTAGGTTCCGCCGGGCCCGGAGTCGCGCTGAGTGATCGCGGAGTCGGCGACGACGTCCGACGGCGGGCCGACTGTGCTCCCCCGCCCAGGGACGGACGCCGGGCCTCCCGCCCCGCCCCGGGAGGCGGGTGGGCAGCCACCGCCCCGCCCGGCGGGCTCGAGGCGAGGCGACGTACCCCTACCCCCGCAACGCCCCCGCCAGCTGTGACAGGAACGCCGTCACCGCGCCCGGGCCCGGGAGGACCAGGTCCGCGCGGGAGGCGAGTTCCGGGACTTCCGCCGAGCCGCTGCACACCAGGAGGCCCGGGAGGCCGTCCGCGCGGCGTTTCTCGACGGCCGAGAAGGCTGCGAGGTCACCCAGGTCGTCGCCCGCGTACAGCACGGCCCCGGCGTCCCGTTCCTCGAGGAACTCCGTCAGGGCGACGCCCTTGTCCATGCCCGGGGGGCGCAGTTCCAGGACCGCGCGGCCCGGCTCGACCATCAGGCCGTGCCGCGCGGCGAGCTCCGCGAGGGGTTCGCGCAGCGCCGCGAACGCCGCCGCCGGGTCGTCGGCCCGGCGGGTGTGGACGGCCAGTGCCCGGCCCTTCTCCTCGATCCAGGTGCCGCGCCACGCGCCGATCGCGTCGAGGAAGCCCGGCAGCTCGGCCCGTACGGCCGCCACCCCGGGGTGTTCGGCGGGGGCGTGGACGATGCCGCTGACGGCGTCCCAGCGCTCGGCCCCGTAGTGGCCGAGGACCACCAGGTGCTCCAGTCCGGCGACCCCGGCGAAGCCCCCGTAGCGGACGGCGACCCCGGCGGGCCGGCCGGTGACGACGGCCACCGCCGCGACCTGCGGCGCGAGCGCGGCGAGCGCCGGGACGGCGTCGGGGTGCGCGCGGGCCTGGTCGGGGTCGGGGACGATGTCGGCGAGGGTGCCGTCGAAGTCGAGGGCGACGACGGCCCGGCCGGGTGTGCGCAGGAGGGCTTCGAGCCCTTCGCGTCCGGCCGCGGTGACGGGGACGGGTATCGGCTGGTCGTGCGGATCGCTCGCCATACGCACGACCCTACCGGCGCCGCAGTGCCCCGCCCAGTCCCCCGCGGGGGCCCGGTGACCGCACGGCCACCGTCCGGCTACCGTCTGGCGCGCTGTGCCTCGCGTATCCGGCGGAGCCGGTTGACGGTGCCCGGCGCGTGTTCCAGCGCCCGTGGATCGTCCATCAAGGCGTTGAGCAGCTGGTAGTACCGGACGGGGGTCAGCCCGAGCCCTTCGCGTATCGCGCGCTCCTTGGCGCCGGGGCCCGGCCAGCTGCGCCCCTCGTAGGCGAGTACGGCCGTCTCGACGTCCGTCAGACGGCGGGACGGGGGGCCCGCGCCGTCGTCCGTCCGTGCCTCCACCTGCCCGTCGTCCGTCATACGGCCAGATTAACGCCGCCCTCCGACAGCGCCGCGGGAGCAAAGGCGCCGCCTCAGTGGTCCTCGTCCGCCTTGCGCGCCGTGGTCGCGATGTCCTCCAGGACCTTCGCGGGCTGTCCGCCGGGCTGGACGACCTGCCCGATGTTCTTCTTGATGTCCTCGCTGACGCCCGCCCAGGACTTCTTGCCGACGGGGTAGAGCTTGGAGTTCGGCAGGGCCGTCAGGAAGGTCCTCAGCTGCGTCGCGGAGCCTCCGGTGGCGGACTCCATGGCCCGGTAGCCGCTGGTGGTGACGGGCAGCAGGTCGTACTTGCTGGTGAAGGCGGTCACGTTCTTCGCCGAGTACAGGTGGTCCAGGAACTTCCCGGACTCCTTCTTGTGGCCGTTCTTGAAGGCCATCACCCAGTCGGCGACGCCCATCGCGGAGTGGTCGGTGCCGTCGGCGGTGGGCATCGGCACCATGCCGAACTTCACGCCCTTGCCGGCGGCCTGCTTGAGCAGCGTGGGGTGGCCGTTGAGCATGCCGACCTCGCCGCGCGTGAAGGCGTCGAAGGCGGCCTGGCGGTCGAGCTTGCCCGGTTCGACGGGGCCGGTCAGGCCCTGGCCGACCATCTTGTCGCGCAGGAACTCGAAGGCCTTGACGTTCTCCGGGGAGTCGATCGAGTACGCCTCCTCGTTGTCGGTGTAGCCACCGCCGCCCGAGAGCATCCACATCATCGACTCGGCCTGGGCCTCCTCGCGGCCCAGCGGCACCGCGAAGGGGGTGTTCACGCCCGCGCCCTTGAGCTTCTTGGCGGCCGCTTCCAGGTCCGCCCAGCTCTTGGGCTGCCAGGGGGTGGCGCCGTCCTTGGGGATGATCCCGGCGTCGCCGAGGAGCTTGGTGTTGTAGAAGAGCAGCCGGGTGCTGGCCACGAAGGGCATGCCGTACTGGACGCGCTTGACCTTGCCGGCGTCGGCGAGCGGGCCGAGGAAGTCGGCTTCGGTCTTCACGGAGAGCAGCTCGTCGGCGGTGTAGAGCTTGCCCGCTTCCGCGTAGTCGGCGTAGGCGCCGATCTGCGCGATGTCGGGGGCTTTTCCGGCCTTGACCATGTCGGCGACCTTGGCGTCGACCTCGGACCAGGAGTAGACGCTGACCTCGACGTGGATGCCGGGGTTGTCCTTCTCGAAGCCGGCGGCGAGGTCCTTCCAGTACGTCGCGGAGGAGTTCTGCGGATTGTCGCCGTAGTCGGCCGCCACGACCCGGAGGGTCACCTCGTTGTCCCCCGTGAGACCGGACACGGCTCCGCAGCCGGTCAGTGTCACGGCGGTCAGGCACAGCACGGCCCCGGATGCGGCCAGGCTCAGGTAACGGCCCTTCACAGTTCTCGATCCACCCCTGGTTGTACGTACGATTCGACGTAAGGTCTACACCACTTTGGCGGCTCCTCCACATCCGGAACGGCCCTTCTCACAGACCGTGTCCGGACCGTGTCCGGAGGGGGCCTCGAATTTGTATGGCTACTCAACATTCCCCCTCATTGGACTAGACCTTTGGCCGTCGAGCACGCGAGACTGTCTCCTGTGAAACCCGTGAAACACGTCATCGCCCTCGATGTGGGCGGCACCGGGATGAAGGCCGCCCTCATCGCTGCGGACGGCACCCTGCTGCACGAAGCGCGCCGCGCCACCGGCCGCGAGCGGGGCGCCGAAGCCGTCGTCGAGACGATCCTGGACTTCGCCTCCGAACTGCTGGACCTCGGCCGCGAACGCTTCGGTACGTCCGCCTCGGCCGCGGGCGTCGCCGTCCCCGGCATCGTCGACGCCGAACAGGGGATCGCCGTGTACGCGTCGAACCTCGGCTGGCGCGACGTACCGATGCGCGACCTGCTCAGCAGACGCCTCGGCGGCATCCCGGTGGCCCTCGGCCACGACGTGCGCACGGGCGGCCTCGCCGAAGGGCGCATCGGCGCCGGACAGGGCGCCGAACGCTTCCTGTTCGTCCCCCTCGGCACCGGCATCGCCGGAGCCATCGGCATCGCCGGCCGCATCGAGGCCGGCGCCCACGGCTACGCGGGCGAGATCGGCCACATCGTGGTCCGCCCGGGCGGCCCCGCCTGCGGCTGCGGACAGCGCGGCTGCCTGGAGACCCTGGCCTCCGCCTCCGCCGTCTCCCGCGCCTGGGCGGCCGCCTCCGGCGACCCCGGGGCGGACGCCGCGGACTGCGCCAAGGCCGTCGAGTCGGGCGACGTACGGGCCGAGGAGGTGTGGCTGGCCGCCATCGGCGCACTCGCCGACGGGCTGGTCACCGCGATCACCCTGCTGGACCCGCGCACGCTGATCATCGGTGGCGGGCTCGCCGAGGCGGGGGAAACCTTGTTCACACCACTACGGGCCGCCGTCGAGGAACGCGTGACGTTCCAGCGACTGCCCGAGATCGTTCCGGCGGCCCTCGGGGACACCGCCGGATGCCTGGGCGCAGGGCTGCTCGCCTGGGACCTACTCGCCACGGAGGTACCTGCCTGATGTCCGGAAGCGCACACAGCACCGTTCTCTCCGGCGCCAGGGTGGTGCTGCCCACCGGCACCGTGGCGAACGGCCGGGTCATCGTCGAGGGCGCCCGCATCGCGGGCAGCGCCCACGAGGGCTCCCAGGCCGTCGACCTGTCCGGGCACTGGATCGTCCCCGGCTTCGTCGACATGCACAACCACGGCGGCGGCGGCGCCTCCTTCACCTCCGGCACCGCCGAGGAAGTCCTCAAGGGCGTCCGCACCCACCGCGAGCACGGCACCACCACCCTCGTCGCCTCCACCGTCACCGGAGACCTCGACGAGCTCGCCCGCCGCGCCGCCCTCCTCGCCGAGCTCACCCAGCAGGGCGAGATCGCCGGCGTCCACTTCGAGGGGCCGTTCATCAACCCCTGCCGCAAGGGCGCGCACAAGGAGGACCTGCTGCGCGACCCCGACCCGGCCGAGGTCCGCAAGCTGATCGACGCCGCGCACGGCGCCGCCCGCATGGTCACCCTCGCCACCGAACTCCCCGGCGGACTGGACTCCGTACGGCTGCTCGCCGAGCACGGGGTCATCGCCGCGATCGGCCACACCGACTCCACCTACGACCAGACCCGCCAGGCCATCGACGCCGGCGCGACCGTCGCCACCCACCTCTACAACGCCATGCCCGGCCTGGAGCACCGCGCCCCCGGCCCGATCGCCGCGCTGCTGGAGGACGAGCGGGTCACCGTCGAGCTCATCAACGACGGCACCCACCTGCACCCGGCCATGCTGGAGCTGGCCTTCCACCACGCGGGCGCCCACCGCGTCGCGCTGATCACCGACGCGATGGACGCGGCCGGCTTCGGCGACGGGACCTACCACCTCGGCCCGCTGGAGGTCGAGGTCAAGGACGGTGTCGCCCGGCTCGTGGAGGGCGGCTCCATCGCCGGCTCCACCCTCACCCTCGACACCGCCTTCAAGCGGTCGGTCACCGTCGACAAACTGCCCGTCGAGTCCGTGGTCCAGGCGATCTCCGCCAACCCGGCGAAGCTCATCGGCCTCTACGACCAGGTCGGCTCCCTGGAGCCCGGCAAGTACGCCGACCTCGTCGTCCTCGACGACCGGTTCGACGTCAAGGGCGTCATGCGGCGCGGCGAATGGATCGTCAGCCCGCACGCCTGAGCGGCCTTTCGGCTGTACGGAGGGAGGCGGACGGCCCGCGGGACTGGGCCGGCCGCCACTCTTTTGGCATGATCCCGGCATTCACCGAGACCGGGGCTGGCCATGATCCTCACCGTGACGCTCAACACCGCACTCGACGTCACCCACCGGGTGCCGCGGCTGCGCCCGCACACCTCCCACCGGGTCACCGGTGTCACCGAACGCCCGGGCGGCAAGGGCCTGAACGTGGCCCGGGTGCTCGCCGCGCTCGGCCACGAGGTGACGGCGACGGGCTTCGCGGGCGGACCGGCCGGCGCGCTCGTCCGCGAACTCCTCGCCGCCGGGACCGGTGTCGTCGACGCCCTCGTCCCCTGCGCGGGCACCACCCGCCGCACCCTGGCCGTCGTCGACGAAGCCACCGGCGACACCACCCAGTTCAACGAACCCGGCCCGCAGATCAGCGCCGCCGAATGGGCCGCCTTCCTCCAGCGGTACACCGAACTGGCCGCCGGAGCCCGGGCCGTCGCCCTCTGCGGGAGCCTGCCGCCCGGCGTGCCGGTCGGGGCGTACGCGGTCCTCGTACGGGCGGCACGGGCCGTCGGCGCCGCCCCCGTGCTCCTCGACACCAGCGGCGAGGCCCTGCGCCGCGGGATCGCCGCCCGGCCGGAGATCATCAAGCCGAACGCCGCCGAACTCGCGGAGCTCACCGGCTCCCGCGAACCCCTGCCCGCCACCCGCGACGCCCGCCGCCGCGGCGCACACGCCGTGGTCACCTCCCTGGGCCCCGCCGGGCTCCTCGCGGCCACCCCCGAGGGCACCTGGCAGGCCGCCCCGCCCCGCGCCCTGCACGGCAACCCCACCGGCGCGGGCGACTCCGCGGTCGCGGGCCTGCTGTCCGCCCTGGCGGAAGGCCTCGACTGGCCGGCCCGCCTCACCCGCGCGGTGGCCCTCTCCGCGGCCACCGTCCACGCCCCGACCGCGGGAGACTTCGACCCCCGCACCTACGAGGAGGTACGGGGGGCGGTGAAGGTCACGGCGGGCCTGCCGGACTGAGGGCCGGCCAGGACGCCCGGGCGCCGGTCCGGCCCGGGCGTCAGCTCAGCCAGGGCGTCAGTTCGGCTCGAGCCAGAGCTGGTCGATGATGATGTCGCACTGGTTGCCCGTCTCGCACGAGATCTTGACCGTGTTCGTGCCCTTCTTCAGCTCCACGACCGAGTGGGTGTACGTCCACTTGTCCCACTCGCCGGGCTTGGCGAAGGAGAAGTTCTTCATGTTTATCGGCCGTTCCTGACGGTCGCCGTTGACGGTCAGCGTGGTGCTGGCGTCCTTGCCCGGCACCGCGTAGGTGACCTTCACCTTGTAGCTGGCGGCCTTGGACACGTCCAGGGTCCAGGTCAGCGCCGCGCCGGTCTGGTTGAAGTTGCCGACGTACTGGCCGCCCGCGCTCTTCGCACCGGGCACCGTGGTCGTCAGCGCCGCGCCGCCCGACAGGGACATGCCCGCGCCGGAAGCGTCCGCCTTCGGCAGCGGGGCCTCCGACGGCTTCGGAGAGCCGCTCGGCTGCGGACCCGGGGAGTTGTTCTGCTGCGCCTGGGACTGCGCGGGCGTGGGGTTCGCCTGGTTCTTCTCGTCGTCCTTGCCCTTGCCGCCCCAGATCAGCGCCGCGCTGATACCGATCGCGACCGCACCGACGACCGCGATCGCCGCGATGAGCAGGCCCTTGCGGCTGGAACCGCCACCGCCGCCGTGACCGCCGCGGCCGCCGCCCGGGAGCGGGACCGGCTGGGTGTACTGCTGCTGCGGGGGCACGCCGTAGCCGCCGGCCTGGAGTGCCTCCGGCGCCTGGTACTGGGCCTGGGCCTGGGCGGCCTGGTACTGCGGGGGCTGCTGCTGCGGCGGGACCGCGCCGCGCTGGCCGCCGTAGGTCCGCTCACCGACCGTGCGCACCTGGTTGTACGAGGTGCGGGGGACGCCGGGCTGCGCGCCCTGCTGGCCTGCGCCCGAGGGACCGGGGTAGCCGTATCCACCGCCCTGACCGGGCGGGGTGGCTCCGGCGGCCTGGCCGTCCGCGTAGAGGTAGCCGAACGGGTCGTCGTCCTCGGGCTGGTTCGCCCCACCGTGCGGGCCGTTGTTCGCGGGCGTCGTCATCGCAGGTCACTCCTTTCGACCCACGGGAGCCTACCCCGAACACGTGCGCCCACGGGCGGCCGATCTCCTCATCCCGCCCGGCGGTGCGCCTTGGAACGGGACCTTTTCTCGATGTACATCCGCTGGTCGGCGGAGCGCAGCACCTCGTCCGCCGACATGCCGCAGCTGGCCCAGCCGATGCCGAAACTCGCTCCCACACGGACCGCGCGGCCGTCCACCCGGATCGGCGGGATGATCGCGTTGCGCAGCCGTACGGCCAGGTCGGCGGCGTCGACGGCGCCCAGGCCGTCGGCGAGGACGACGAATTCGTCACCACCCAGCCGGGCGACGGTGTCACCGTCCCTGACGCCCGTCGTCAGCCGCCGGGCCACCTCGATCAGGACCGCGTCGCCCGTGTGGTGCCCGAACCGGTCGTTGATCGACTTGAAGCCGTCGAGATCGCAGAAGAGGACCGCGAGGCCCTTCGTCCCGTCGTCGACGTCCGTGGAGGGGGCGACGGTGTGCACGTGGTGGTCGTACGGGCCGTCCGCCCGGCCGGGCAGGGCGCCGGGGAACTCGAAGGGGTCCGCGCCGGGGACGAGGAACCCGGCGTCGGAACCGTCGTGGGCCTCCGGGCCCGGGCCCGGGCCCGGGTACGCCCCGTGGTCCGGGTACCCGCCGCTCTGGCCCGCGTACGCCCCCTGGCCCGCGTACCCGCCGTGCTCGCCCGGGCCGCCCGCCGCCGGCCGGCCCTCGAAGGCCGCGTCCAGGGCCTCGACGGCGGTGGCCCGCACCGACTGCGGTCTGCGGCACAGCCGGGCGCCGAGCCGGGAGCGCAGCTCGGCGCTGTTGGGCAGACCGGTGAGGGAGTCGTGGCTGGCGCGGTGCGCGAGCTGGAGCTCGTGCCGTTTGCGCTCCTCGATGTCCTCGACGTGGGTGAGGAGGAAGCGGGGCCCGTCGGCGGCGTCGGCCACCACGGAATTGCGCAGCGAGACCCATACGTACGTGCCGTCGCGCCGCCCCAGGCGCAGCTCGGCGCGGCCGCCCTCCGCGGAGGTGCGCAGCAGGGTCCCGATGTCCTCGGGGTGGACGAGGTCGGAGAAGGAGTAGCGGCGCAGGACGGAGGCGGGCCGGCCGAGCAGGCGACAGAGCGCGTCGTTGGTGCGCAGCAGCCGGCCGTGCTGGTCGCCGCCCATCTCGGCGATGGCCATGCCGCTGGGGGCGTACTCGAAGGCCTGGCGGAACGACTCTTCACTGGCCCGCAGCGCCTGCTGCTCGCGTTCCAGCCGGACCAGGGCCCGCTGCATGTTCGCGCGCAGGCGTGCGTTGCTGATCGCAATCGCCGCCTGGAAGGCGTACATCTGGAGCGCTTCGCGCCCCCACGCGCCGGGGCGGCGGCCGTTGCGCGGTCTGTCCACCGAGATGACACCCAGAAGTTCCCCGCCGGTCGCGTGCATCGGGGCGTAGAGGCGGTCCTCCGGATGCCATTCGTCCTCGAACCGCGGATCGGGGCCCTCCGTGTGCCACTGGGGCACGTCGTCCTCCAGCAGGACCCAGCCCTCGGTGTGCGGGATGAAGCGCAGCCCGTCCCAGTCCTCGCCCATCGCCAGGCGGCGCTCCCAGGAGGGGCGGGAGCCGACACGGCCGGTGATCAGGGCTTCGGCCGCGGGGTCGCCGGCGAAGGCGGCGACGACGAGATCACCGTCGGGACGTACGAGGTTGACACAGGCGAGTTCGTAGCCGAGGCCCCTGACGATGCCGTCCACGACGGTCTGCAGGGTGTCGGCCAGGCTCCGGGCGGTATTGAGCTCGGCCACCACCTGGTGCAGCTGCCGCAGGGTCGCAAGACGGACGTACGGCTCCGACTCGGTCTCCATTGCTCGCTCTCCCCGAGACCTCGACAGCAACTCCAGGTTTGTCATCGGCGTTTCGTTGCGGTGTCCCGTCCACTGAATCACAGTGAGCTGTGCGGCAGGTACACAGGGTCAACAAATCTTGCCCTCTGTGACTCAAGTCACATGAGATGAATAACGGGGCGCTGTGCGGGCGGTGTTGAGTGGGAGCGCTCCCTCTCGTTCCCGGGAGCAAACGATACGCGGGAGTCCTAGGACGGGGGGCGGGGACGCGGCTCGGACCATGGCCCGATGTGCGGCGCGTGGGGGCCGGGCTAGCGTTCCGGACGTGCCGAAGCCCACTCTTGTACCCGCGCCCGCCTGCCCCACCCCTCATCCTGAGGGGGTGAGCAACGACGAGTTCCGGGACGCCATGTCCCGGCTGGCGGCGGGCGTGTGCCTGATCACCGCGAACGAACCCCCCTTGAGCGCCGGCGGGGGGCGCGGCGAGGACGTGGGCATGACCGCCACGGCCTTCATGTCGGTGTCGCTGGAGCCGCCGCTGGTGCTGGTCAGCGTGCGGGAGGGGTCACGGATGGACGACCTGCTGGCGGAGCAGCCGCTGTGGGCGGTGTCGGTGCTCGCGGACAGCCAGGTGCAGGTCGCGAGCCGGTTCGCCATGAAGAACCGGATCAGCGACCGGCTGCTGTTCGAGGACGTGCCGTACGTGCGGGGCGCGGTGTCGGGGGCGCCGCTGCTGACGGGGGCGCTGGCCACGTTGGAGTGCCGTACGCAGTCCCGCGTGGAGGCGGGGGACCACACCCTGGTCATCGGCCACGTCCTGACCGCCACCCAACCCTCCCCGGACACCCCCCCACTCACCTACTTCCGCGGCCGCTACCGCCACCTCACCCCGTAGGGGGCCGGGGCTAACCTCTGCCCGAGCCGGGCGGGGGTGGGGGGCGGGCGGGGTCGGGGACGGGGTGGGGTGCCGTCCGGGATAGGCATGATTTATGGCGCCCGATCCGAAGCTCCGTTGGTGCGACGGCACCGCGCGCCAACAAATCACGTTTTACATCCCGGACGACACCCCACCCCGTCCCCGCCCCCTCACGTCTCCGATCCGGTCCAGCCCCAAGCCAGATCCCTGATCCCGCCCAGCCCCCATTCCCAGCTACGCCGGCCCCGATCCAGCCCCTCCGGCGTTTGAGGAGCGGGGGTCCGGGGGCTGGCCCCCGGCAACGCACCCGCACGCGAACGGCTACGCCCAATCCAGCCCCGCCGCCACATCCAGCCTCGCCGGCGTTTGAGGCGCAGGGTCTGGGGCGGAGCTCCAGGGGTTGGCAGCCGCGCCGGCCACCTTCAGCCCCGCCGGCGTTTGAGGCGCGGGGTCTGGGGCGGAGCCCCAGGGGGTTTGAGCCGCGCCGGCGTTTGAGGCGGGAACGGTGGAAGGGTGGGTAGGGGACCAGCCCCGCGCAGCGGGACACGTCCGGTACCGCCCGGCCAGGGCAAGGGCGGCGGGGTGTCGGGTACCGCCCGGCCAGGGCAGGGGCGGCGGGGTGTCGGGTACCGCCCGGCCAGGGCAAGGGTTACCAGTCGCGGGTGGTGCGGCCGCGCTTCGTTTCGCCTCGGGCCTTCTTCTCGCGGAGGCGGCGCTCGTTGATGCCGCGCGGGATCTTCGTGGCGCGGCGCGCCTTCGGCGGTGGGGCGGTGGCCTCCGCCAGCAGCGCGGCCAGCCGGACCAGCGCCATCTCCCGGTTGCGGTGCTGCGAGCGGTGCTCGGAGGCCCGTACGGTGACGACCCCGTCGACCAGCCGGGACGCGAGCCGTTCCAGTGCCCGTTCCTTCCACACGTCCGGCAGCGCCTTGGTCGCCGCCACGTCGAAGAGCAGTTCCACCCGTGAGTCCGAGGTGTTCACGTGCTGCCCGCCCGGCCCGGAGGAACGCGAGAAGCGCCAGCCGAGCTCCCCCTCGGGGAGCACGACCGAACCGCGGATGACGTAAGGACCAGGCATGCCCCCATGATCGGGCCCCGCCCGCCCCCGCGTCACCCTGATTTACAGGGCCGATCGGCGGAGCGGAACCTACTGACCCCCTCCCCGCGTTATGAGGGACAGCGGTAGCTTGGCCCCACATCGAGGTCATGTGACGAGGAAGGGACACCAGTCAAAATGGCAGTAAGCCTGTCCAAGGGCGGAAACATCTCGCTCTCGAAGGAGGCCCCCGGCCTCGCGGCCGTCACCGTCGGTCTGGGCTGGGACACCCGCACCACCACCGGTGTCGACTTCGACCTCGACGCCTCGGCCATCGCGGTCAACGCCATGGGCAAGGTCGTCTCCGAGGGCCACTTCGTCTTCTTCAACAACAAGTCCACCCCGGACCAGACCATCGTCCACACCGGTGACAACCGCACGGGTGAGGGCGCCGGCGACGACGAGGCCATCAACGTCAACCTCGCCGGTCTCCCGGCCGACGTCGACAAGATCGTCTTCCCGGTCTCGATCTACGACGCCGAGTCCCGCAGCCAGAACTTCGGTCAGGTCCGCAACGCCTACATCCGCGTCGTGAACCAGGCCGGCGGCGCCGAGATCGCCCGCTACGACCTCTCCGAGGACGCCGCGACCGAGACCGCCATGGTCTTCGGCGAGCTGTACCGCAACGGCGCGGAGTGGAAGTTCCGCGCGGTCGGCCAGGGCTACGCCTCCGGTCTCACCGGCATCGCCCAGGACTTCGGCGTCAACGTCTGAGGTCCGACTCCGTTGGTGGAGCCCCCTCGCCGCCGTCCTGGCGGGGGGCTTCGCTACCGTTCGACGGGTGATCCTCCACCCGCTCGTCCCCGTGGACGGCGCCCTGCCCGGCCCGGTCCTGACCGAGATCGCCACGCTGTACGCGACGAACCACGCGTTCTTCGAGATCAGCGGCGACTTCCCCGACCCGGCCCGCATCACCGTCGAACAGGTCGCGGCCGCCCTCGCCGGCGAGCTCTCCCATGACGGCGCCCAGGTGCTGCTGGCCCGCTCCGCCGGCCGTCTCGTCGGCCTGGCCGTCACCCTCGACCAGCACCCCGACCCGGCCTCCGACGACCCGGACCCGTGGATCGGTCTGCTGCTCATCGACTCCACCGCGCACCGCGAGGGCTACGGCCGTACCGTGGCCGGCCTCGTCGAGGACCGCTTCCGCGCCGCCGGCCGGGCGGGCGTACGGCTCGCCGTACTGGACGCCAACGCCAACGGCCTCGCCTTCTGGCAGGCCCAGGGCTACACCGTCCTGCGGCAGTCGAAGGACCGCGAACTGGGCCGCCCCTGCTCGGTCCTGCGCAAGTCCCTCTAGGAAGCCTGGGGGGTCTGGGAGGTCTGGGGGGCCTTGGGGCGCGTCTCGCCGTACAGCCACACGTCCCACACCTTCTTCAGGTCGTGGCCGGTGCGCTTCTGCGCGTACGCGGTGAAGTCGGCGGTGCTCGCGTTGCCGTGGCGGTGGTCGGCGGTCCAGCCGCGCAGCAGGTCGAAGAACTTCTCGTCCCCCACCTCCTGCCGGATCCGCTGGAGGACCATCGCGCCCCGGTAGTACACGGGGTCGTCGGAGATGTGCTCGGCGCCGGGCGGGTTGCCGGGCGGGAACGCCGCCCAGTCGCTGTCGGCCTGCTTGTCGACGGAGGTGTCACCGGCCAGGAAGGCGTCGAAGCGGCGCTGCGCGCTCACCCCGCCGTGGTCCTCCGCCCACAGCCATTCGGCGTAGGTGGCGAAGCCCTCGTTGAGCCACATGTCCTTCCAGGACTTCGGCGAGACCGAGTCGCCGAACCACTGGTGGGCGAGCTCGTGCAGGACCAGCTCCTCGTCGGGCGCGCCGGAGTAGACGGGTTTGGTCTGCGTCTCCAGGGCGTAGCCGAGCGTGTCGGACGGCATGACGATCGAGCCGACCGAGCCGAAGGGGTACGGGCCGAACCTGCGGCTGCCCCACTCCACGATCTCCGGCAGCTTCGCGAGCGCCGCCTCGCTGCCCGCCGCCTCGGCGGGCGCGACCGCGTTGTACACGGCGACACCGGAGGGGGTGCGGCCGGTGGTCACCTTGAACTTCCCGACGGCGGCGGTGACCAGGTAGCTGGCCATCGGCTCGGCGCTGTGCCAGGCGAAGGCGGTCTGCCCGCCCTCCACCTCGGTACGGGAGGCCAGCTCGCCGTTGGACACGGCCTCGTAGCCGCGCGGGACGGTGAGGGTGATGTCGTAGGTGGCCTTGTCGCTGGGGTGGTGGTTGCCGGGGAACCAGCCCATCGACCCGACCGGTTCGCCGACGGCGACGGCCCCGTCGGCGGTGGTGATCCAGCCCTCCTCGGAGCCGTCCGGATCGACGACGGGCTTCGGCCGGCCGGAGTAGTCGACGACCGTACGGAAGACCTCGCCCTTCTTCAGGTCCTTGTCCGGGCGCACCGTGAGCTCGTTGCCGGTCCGGTTGAAGCGGGCGCCGACGCCCTGCACCTCGACGCCCTCGACCCGCAGGCCGCTGAGGTCGAGGTTGAAGGAGCTGAGGCCCTGCTCGGCGCGGGCGGTGAGCACGGCGGTGCCGTGCAGTTCGCCGTCGGCCGGATCGTAGGCGAGGTCCAGGGCGTAGTGCTCGACCTGGTAGCCGCCGTTGCCCGCGCGGGGGAAGTACGGGTCCTTCAGCCCCGACGCGCCCGGCCGTCCCTGCACCGTGGCGCCCGTACAGCCCGAGGTGAGGGCGATCAGGGCGGCGACTGCGGGGACGGCGAGGCGGGTGAGCACGCGGTGTTCCACGCACCCGATCCTAAGCGGGCACTGCTGACTCGCTGCTCGCTGCTCGGTTACTTGTCGAGGGACTCGACGCCGGCCTTGGCGAACTTCTCGTCCAGGTCACCGCTGGGGGCACCGGCCACGCCGATACCGGCGACCGGGGCGCCCTTGGCCTGGACGGGGGTGCCGCCCGCGAGGAAGAGGGTGCCGGGGATGTCCTTCAGGTTCGGGGCCTGGGCGAGGCGGCCCGCGAGCACCGAGGTCGGGGCGTTCCAGGAGACGGCCGTGAACGCCTTGCGCTGGGCCGACTCGTAGGACTGCGGGCCGGCGCCGTCGCCGCGCAGGGTGACGATGGTGTTGCCGTTGCGGTCCACCACCGCGACCGTCACCTTCTGGTTCTCCGCCTCGGCGGCCTTCAGCGCGGCCTGGGCGGCGTGGGTGGCGGCCTCGATGGTGAGGTGGGTGGAGGTGGTGAAGTTCTTGTCGTTGTCCTTCTTCGCGGCCGCCTGGACGGGCGCGGGGGTGGCGCTCGCGCTGACGGCACCGAAGGTACCGGCGCCGAGGGCGACGGCGAGGGCGGTACCGGTGAGGACGCGGGTGCGGGTGTTCATGTCTGCTCCTGGCTGGTCATCGGCTCGACTGTCTGCCCTCCAAGACTCCCCCGACCCCCCGCCCCACCCCGTCCCCGTACCGGCTCCCAACGGCCACCGCACCGGTTGACCCGGGGGTCATCCGATCGGCCGATGCGGGTGGGCCGGCCGCCCGGTTCTGATGAGGGGTGGCCGGGGCCGACGGGGCCATGCCCGCCGACCCACATCCAGCCGCGCGGACGGGGCCGGGCCAACCAGCCACACCGGCCGAATCCAGCCCCGCCGGCGATTGAGGCGCGGGCTCCGCCCCCGCCCCCGCCGGCGCGGGAAAATGGACCCGCACCCCACCCACAGGAGCCCCGCGTGAGCCAACAGACGGCGGTAGACGACACCCGCACCCTGGCCACCGTCATGCACGCCGCCTTCTTCCTGCTCCTCGGCGCCTCGATGGCCCGCTTCCTCCTGCGCCACCCCGGCGACCCCCGCACCCCCTGGGTGGTCTCCCTCGGCGTGGCGCTCGCGCTCCTCTACGTCCTCGGCCCGGCCCTCGGCGCCACCCCCACCCTCCGCCGGAGGCTCTGGCTGGGGCTGGTGGTGAGCACCTGGGTGGTCCTCGTCGTGCTCGCGCCGAGCTTCGCGTGGTGCGCGGTACCGCTGTTCTTCACCGCCCTGCGCACCCTGCCGCCCCGCGCGGCGATCGTCCTCGTCGCGCTGCTCACGGTGTTCGTCGTCGCGGCCCAGCTCAAGCTGTCGACCGCCTTCGACCCGAACCTCCTCCTCGCCCCGCCGGCCGTCGCCGCCCTCGCGACGGCCGTCTTCGTCCACATGGAGCGGCAGGCGGCGGCCCAGCGCGCACTGATCGACGACCTGATCCGCACCCGCCGGGAACTGGCCGCCACCGAACGCCGCGAAGGCACCCTCGCCGAACGCCAGCGGCTGTCCATGGAGATCCACGACACCCTGGCCCAGCACCTGTCGAGCCAGCAGATGCTGCTCCAGGCCGCCGACCGCACCTGGGACAGCGACCCGGCCACCGCCCGCGCCCACGTACGTACCGCCACCGGCATCGCCGCGCGCGGCCTCGCGGAGGCCCGCCGCCTGGTCCACGACCTGGCCCCGCCGGAACTGGAGAACGGCGCCGGCCTCGCCGAGGCGCTGCGGGCGCTGGACGCGGGCCCCGACATCGAGGTCCGCTTCCACCTGGAGGGCACCCCGGCGGCGCTCCCGGACCGCGCCGAGTCGGCCCTGCTGCGCATCGCGCAGGGGGCCCTGGCCAACATCCGCGAGCACTCGGGGGCCCGTACGGCCGCGCTCACGCTGAGCTTCCTCGGTGACCAGGTCGTCCTGGACATCGCGGACGACGGCGACGGCTTCACCGAGTTCGCCGACGCCCCCGCCACTCCCGACCGGGGCCACGGCCTCCCGGCGATCCGCGCCCGCGTGCGCCAGCTCGGCGGAACCCTGACGATCGAATCCACCCCGGGCGAGGGCACCGTACTCTCCGCCTCGATCCCCCTGGAGCCCACCGGATGACGACGATCCTCCTCTGCGACGACCACGTGGTGGTCCGCGCCGGCCTGCTCGCGCTCCTCGGCAGCGAGCCGGACATCGAGGTGCTGGGCGAGGCGGGCAGCGGCGAGGAGGCGGTCGCGCTGGCCGCGAAGCTGCGTCCGGACGTGGTCCTGATGGACCTCCAGCTGGGCGAGGGCATCGACGGCGTGGAGGCCACCCGCCGCATCACCGCCCTCCCCCGGCCCCCGCACGTCCTGGTCCTCACCACGTACGACACGGACGCGGACATCACCCGCGCGATCGGCGCGGGCGCCACGGGCTACCTCCTCAAGGCGGAACGCCCGGAGGAACTCTTCGCCGCCATCCACTCGGCGGCGGCCGGCCGCACCACCCTGTCCGCGCCGGTCGCCAGCCGCGTGATGGCCCACATGCGCGGCAGCCGCCCCACCCTCACGGACCGCGAGCTGGACATCCTGGGCCAGCTGGCCCGCGGCCTGGGCAACCGCGACATCGCCCGCGCCCTGTTCATCAGCGAAGCCACGGTCAAGACCCACCTGGGCCGGATCTACGACAAACTCGGCGTCGACACCCGCGCGGGCGCGGTAGCGGTGGCCAAGGAACAACGCCTCCTGCCTTCCTGACGCGCCGCACCGCACCGCTCGCGCGGTGCGGCCCCGGCGGGCTGTGGGGCGGGGCTCCGGGCCCGTGGCCGGTGTCGGCCGCTGTCTGCGGGTGGTGGCCGCTGCGCGGAGCGGTCCCCTACCCGCCCTTCCTCCGTTCCCCGGACTCCGCCCGGACCCGAACCGCTACGTCGGCCGAAATCCAGCCCCGCCAGGGGCCAGCTCCGCGCAGCGGGACCGCACCCACCACCCGCCAGCCACCCGGATCCGGACAGTCCACCCCGCTCTTCGGACAACCCGGCCCGGGAGCCGGTCATAGCCCTGCCGCTCCCACCCCACCCGATGGCACGCTCACTCGCGCCCCCGCCACCGCGAAGGAGCCCGAGTGACCCACCGCACCCGCCTGGCCGCCGTCACCCTCGGCATAGCCACCCTGATCGCCACAGCCACCGCTACCCCGGCAACGGCAACGGCCACGGCCACCGCCCCCACACCAGCCTCCGGCACCGGAACCGGCACCGGCCACAGCCAGTACTCCGGCACCGTCCCCCTCGGCACCACCCCCACCCCCACCACCTTCCAGCTCCGCGACCCCGCCCGCGGCAACATGCGTACGCTCGACGCCCTCAACCAGACCACCACCCCCGGTGTCCTGTTCACCGACGCCGACAACGTCTGGGGCGACGGCACCCCCGCCCACCGTCAGACCGCCGCCGTGGACGTCCATTACGCCACCGCCGTGACCTGGGACTTCTACCAGGCGGCCTTCGGCCGCAGCGGCGTACGCGGTGACGGCGTCGGCACCACCTCCCGCGTGCACTACGGCACCGGCTTCGGCAACGCCTTCTGGAGCGACAGCTGCGCCTGCGTGTCGTACGGCGACGGCGCCACCCCCGGCCGCCCGCCGACCTCCCTCGACGTCGTCGGCCACGAGCTCGCCCACGGCCTGACGTCCTCCACCGCCGGTCTCCTCTACTCCGGTGAGCCCGGCGGCCTGAACGAGGGCACCTCCGACATCCTCGCCGCCGCCGGCGAGTTCTTCGCCGACAACAAGACGGACGTCGGCGACTACCTCATCGGCGAGCGCGTCTTCGACGGCCCGCCCCGCCGCATGGACCGCCCCAGCGCCGACGGCGTCTCCCCCGACCACTGGTCGCCGAACGTCGGCAGCCTGCCCCCGCACGCCGCCTCCGGGCCGGCCCGCCACTTCTACTACCTCCTCGCCGAGGGCAGCGGCCCCAAGGTGATCAACGGCGTCGCCTACGACTCCCCCACCTACGACGGCTCCAAGCTCCTCGGCATCGGCCGCGACGAGGCCACCCGGATCTGGTACCGGGCCCTGACCACCTCCATGCGGTCCACCACCAACTACGCGGGCGCCCGCACCGCCACCCTGAAGGCCGCGAGCGACCTCTACGGCCCCTCCAGCCCGCAGGTCGCCCGCGTCGCGGCCGCCTGGAAGGCCGTCAACGTCGGCTGAGTCCGGCCCCCGCGCCGGGAGGGGTGTGCCCGTGACACCATCAGGGACGTGCTCGACATCGGCTACTCCCTCTCCCGGCGCTTCCCGGACCCCCCGCAGACCGACTACCGCTCGGCGGACGTCCGGACCCTGCGCCACGACCTGTTCTGCGGGGACGTCTACCTCGCCGACACCGACAAGGACACGGAAGTGTCCACAGCCTGGGGATGGGTGCCCGTACTCGACTTCGCCTGGGCGCTGTGCGACATCGTCGAGCAGCTCGACCAGGACCCCCGGGGCAGCCGTTCCTCCAACCGCCAGTACGCCGAACTCGACTTCACCGAGTCCGCCGACCGCATGCTGTTCGAGCGCCGCTTCGGCTGGGTCGACATCGAGGCCGACTGGATGGACCCGGAGGAGCCCCCGCTGACCTTCAGCCACCGCCTGCTGCGCCGCGAGGCCCGCGACTTCCTCCACGACGTGATCGCCGACCTCGTCGACATGCACGACGGGCTCGCCGACAACCCGGTCATCTGGACGCTCCAGTCCCGCTTCCCCCGCGTCCCGGCCTGACGGCCTGCCGTCTTACGGCGTCCTGACGTCTGACGCCCCCTCCCCCGAGCGGGGGAGCCGGTTCGCCCCCGGGCCCGATCACAGCGGCGCGCCGAGCGGAAAAGCTGGACCCATGAACACATCCACGGCCCCCGCCTTCCCGCCCGCGACGACCGAGCGCCCCGTCCCCCGCTGGGCCCTGACCGTCGCCCGGCTCCTCCCCCTCCTCGCGCTGCCCGTCTGCCTGTGGCGGCTGCCCATCGGGTTCGGCTTCCAGATGGGCATGGACGTCCCGCCGGCGCCCCAGCCCCTCTGGGTCACCGTCCCCTACGTCCTGACCCTCAGCCTGCTCTCCGAGGCCTTCGCCCTCCTGTGCGCCGGCCTGGTGCGCCCCTGGGGCGAGGTCGTGTCCCGGCGCGTCCCCGTCCTGCGCGGCCGCCGCATCCCCCCGTACGCCGTCACCGTCCCGGCCGCTCTCGCCGGCCTCGCCCTCACCCTCCTCACCGTCGACTGGGTGCTGAGCACCTTCGGCATCGCCGGCTTCCACACCGTCGGCTGGACGAGCCCCGGATGGCAGCTCCTGGCGGCGACCGTCAGCGGCCTCTTCGCCCTGTGGGGCCCCCTGATCCTCGCCCTCACCTACGCCTACCACCGCCGCCGCACCACCCGCTGAAACCCCCTACGCCCCCTACGCCACCACCCGCACCCCCAGCTGCGCCGCCAGCGCCGGAGCCAGCTCGAACAGCTGCGCCGGGCTGATCACCGCCCCCGCCAGGGCCTCCACCCCGCGCGCGATCCCCAGCTCGGCGGCCGCCCGCAGGTCCACGTCCGCCAGCCGGGCCCCCGTGAAGTCAGCCTCCCGCAGCACGCAGTCCCGGAACTCCACCCGCTCCAGCACCGCGCCCGCGAAGTCCGGCTCCACCAGCACGCAGCCCTCGAAGACCACGTCCCGCAGCCGCGCCGTCCGCAGGTTCAGGTAGTCGATCTTGCCGCCCCGTACGAGGACCCGCTCCAGCACCGCCCCGTGCAGCTGCGCCCCGCCGAGGCGGGCCTCCAGCAGCTCCACGTCCCGCAGCGACGCCCCCGCCAGGTCCGTACCCACACCCCGGACCCCTTCCAGCACCGAGTCCAGGATCCGCGCCTTCGCCAGGTGCGCCCCGTCCAGGGCGCACCGCCGCAGCGCGCAGTCCATGAACCGCGCCCCGACCCCCTCCTGCCCCGCCAGGTCCAGGTCCGCGAACTCCACGGCGTCGTAGTCGCCGTCCGGCTCCAGGACGCCGTCCTCCCACACCGCGAGCTCCGGCAGCCGCAGCTCAGGCCGCCGCGCCGCTTTCACCGCCGTACCGCGCCCCCGACCCTGTCCCCGTCCGTGTCCCTGGTCCCGACCCTCGCCCTGCCCGTTCCGTGCCATTCCTCCATCGTGGCCCACCCCACCGACAATCCGGATCCGCCCCGGCATCCGGCACCCGACAGCCGATGTCCGGGACCCGCCCCCGACCCCCTTGACCTCAACCATGCTTGAGCCCGCAGCCTGAGCCCATGACCACCGCCGCCATGATCGCCGCCGCCACCGACGCAACCCGCACCCACGACACGGGAGCCCCCGACACCCGGATGCACGCCGTCCGCCTCCACGCCTTCGGCCCCGCCGAGAACCTCACCTACGAACAGGCCCCCACCCCCGTGCCCGCCCCCGGCCAGGTCCGCGTCCGCGTCGCCGCCGCCGGGGTGCACCTCCTCGACACCGCACTGCGCGAGGGCGCCCGGGGCCCCGCCCCCGCCCTCCCCGAGCTGCCCACCGTCCCCGGCCGCGAGGTCGCCGGCACCGTCGACGCCCTCGGCCCCGGCACCGACCCCGCCTGGCTCGGCCGCCGCGTCGTCGCCCACCTCGGCTTCGCCCCCGGCGGCTACGCCGAGTACGCCGTCACCGACGCCGCCCGGCTGCACCCCGTACCCGACGGCCTCGACCCCGCAGAAGCCGTCGCCATGATCGGGACGGGCCGCACCACCCTGGGGATCCTCCAGTTCGCCGACCTCGGCCCCGGCTCCGTCGCCCTGGTCCCCGCCGCCGCCGGCGGCATCGGCACCCTGCTCGTCCAGTACGCCAAGAACGCCGGAGCCACCGTCATCGCCCTCGCCGGCGGCCCCGCCAAGACCGCCCGCGCCACCGCCAACGGCGCCGACCTGGCCCTCGACTACACCGCCCCCGGCTGGGCCGACACCGTACGCCGCCACCACCCCGACGGAGCCACCGTCCTCTTCGACTCCGTCGGCGGCACCACCGCACGCACCGCCCTCGGCCTCCTCGCCCCCGGCGCCCAGCACCTCGTCTTCGGCTGGTCCGAAGCCCCCCTGGACCTCACCGACACCGAACGCGCCGCGCTCACCGCCCGGGACATCACCACCCACGAGGTCCTCGGCCCCGCCATGCTCCAGGCCGTCGGCGCCCCCGACCCCCTGCGCGTACTGGAGACCCGCGCCCTCGCCGAAGCCGCCGCCGGCCGGCTCCGCCCGGCCCTGACCCGCTTCCCCCTCGCCGAAGCCGCCGCCGCCCACCGCGCCCTGGAAACCCGCGCCACCACCGGCAAGGTCGTCCTCGAACCCTAGTGCTGTGGCCGCTCAGCCGCCCAGCCGCGCCAACGCCCCGTCCGTCAGCCGGTACACCGACCACTCGTCCTGCGGCCGCGCACCCAGGGCCTCGTAGAAGGCGATCGTCGGGGCGTTCCACCTCAGCACCGACCACTCCAGCCGCCCGTACCCCCGCCGCACACAGATCCGCGCCAACTCCGCCAGCAGCGCCCGCCCGTAGCCACCACCGCGCGCGCCCGGCCGGACGTACAGGTCCTCCAGGTAGATGCCGTGCACCCCGCGCCAGGTCGAGAAGTTCAGGAACCACACCGAGAAGCCGACGACCTCCCCGTCGTCCGTCTCCGCTATGTGCGCGAAGGCCGCCGGGCGCTCCCCGAACAGCGCCTCCCGCAACTGCTCGGGCGTCGCCCGCGCCTCGTGCGGCACCTTCTCGTACTCCGCGAGTTCACGCACCATGGCGTGGATGACAGGGACATCAACCGGCTCGGCATCACGAATCATGCGCCCACCCTAAGGACAGCGGCCCCGGACCTCACCGCCCCAGCAGCAGCTCCGCCACCACCACCTCCCGCTCCGGCAGCTCCTCCTCCCCGTCCTCCACCTCCCACAGACAGTTCTGCAGCACCCGCCCCAACGTCCACGCCCGCGCCCGCTCCCGGTCCACCCCGGCCGCCTCCGTCAGCAGGTCGAACCGCCACCCCACCTCGTCCGCACGGAACCCGTTCACGATCGACGGCAGCAGCTCGAAGCCCGGATCCCCCGACAGCGGCTTCGGATCGATCACCAGCCACGGCTCCCGCGCCCCGGCCAGCACGTTGTCGAAGTGCAGGTCCCAGTGCAGCAGCCGGTCCCCCGGCTCGCCCGCCACCTCCGCGAGCGCCGCCGCGCAGTCCCGCAGCAGCCGCCGCTCCCCCGCGTCCGCCAGCCGCCCCGCCGCCCGCGGCGCCTCCGCCAGCATCGCCGCCGCCATCTCCCCCAGCCCGCGCAGCCCTTCGGGCGCCGCCACCGACGTCAGCCGGGCCAGCAGCTCCCCCACCACCCGCACCGCCGCCCGCGAGTCCCGCTCCGCGAGCCCCGACAGGTGCCGCCCCTCGTCGAGCCGCTCCAGCAGCAGCGTCCCCGTCACCGCGTCGTGCTCCAACAGCCGTACGCAGCCCCGCCCGTCCCACGCGCGCAGCGCGACCGGCTCCCCCACGCTCTCCTCGTCCGGGACGAGCAGCTTCAGCGCGGCCGGCGTCCCGTCCGCCCGCTCCACCGGCACCACCAGCGCCGTCATCCCGTGCATCCCCGGCCCGGTCTCGCGCAGCCCCCACCGCCCCAGGAACTCCGCCACCCGCCCCGGCAGCCCCTCGATGAACTCCCGCCCGGCCGCCCCGCCCCACCGCACCTGCGCCTCGACCAGTTCGGCCGGAATCTCCACCATGCAACCGACCCTACGGCGAGGCCGTCCCTTGCGGATCCCGCCCGACCCGCGCCGCCCGGCGACATCCGCAAGGGACGGCCTACACCCCCACCCCGACCGCCTTCAAAGTCCCCGCGAACGCGGCCGCGTCGAACATCGACCCGTCCTTCGTCCCCACCGGCTTCCCGTCCACCAGCACCGCCGGCGTCCCCCGCATCCCCGTCGCCTCGAAGCCCTGCTCCGCCTCGCCGACCCACTCCTCGTACGTCCCGTCCGCCACCGCCCGGTCGAAGTCCGCACCGCGCAGCCCCGGCACCCGGTCCGCGATCCGCAGCAGCAGTTCGTCGGTGAAGGCGCCCTTCGGCCGGCTCGCGAAGACCGCCGCCTGGTACTCGGCGAACTTCCCCGCGTCCACCGACGCCCGCAGCGCGTTCACCGCCCGTACGGAGCCGCTCGCCCCGCCCCGGTCCAGGAACGACGCCAGCAGGTACTCGACCCTGACCTTGCCCTCCCCCGCCAGCTCGAGCAGCGCCTGCCCGCCGGCCGCCTCGAACTTCGCGCAGTACCCGCAGTGCGGGTCCACGAGCACCTGCACGGTGCGCGGCGCCCCCGCGTTCCCCACCACCACCTTCGCCCCGTCGACGACGGCGGGCAGCTTCGCCAGCCGCTCCGCGATCGGACTGGTCCGCACCACGTCGGCCCCGGCGGCCTTCTCCTCACCGCCCCCGCAGCCCGTCGCCGCCGCACCCAGCAGCGCCGCGGCCACCACCGCCGCGACGACACGCCCCGCGCGCGCCCGCCTCCGTATGCCCACCATCACCCGACACCTCTCCACAAAAAGCCACAAACCCCCCGCGCCACCCTACGAAGCCCCCACCACCCCCACATCGGCCAAAAGGCCTGGAAACGAGCCCCGAAACACGACACCCCGCCCCTGGACTCCCCTCCCGCACCCCGTGTACCAACTCCCCCATGACGATCAACGGCGGTATCTCCTTCTGGTACGCGACCGACACCGCAGCCCCCCAGCCACCCCGAGCCCCCCTCACCGGCGACGCCACGGCCGACGTCGTCATCGTCGGCGGCGGCTACACCGGCCTGTGGACGGCCTACTACCTCAAGCGCGCCGCCCCCGACCTCCGCGTCACCGTCCTGGAGCAGAAGTTCTGCGGCTACGGCGCCTCCGGCCGCAACGGCGGCTGGCTCTACAACGGCATCGCCGGCCGCGACCGCTACGCCGCCCTCCACGGCCACCAGGCCGCCCTGCGCCTCCAGCACGCCATGAACGACACCGTCACCGAGGTCATCGACGTCGCCGCCGCCGAACGCATCGACGCCGACATCCACCACGGCGGAGTCCTCGAAGTCGCCCGCACCCCCGCCCAGCTCACCCGCCTCAAGGCCTTCCACGCCGCCGAGCTCTCCTTCGGCGAGACCGGCCGCGAGCTGTACGACGCCACCGACACCCGCGCCCGCATCGACATCGCCGACGCGGTCGGCTCCAGCTGGACCCCGCACGGCGCCCGCGTCCACCCCCTCAAGCTGCTGCGCGGCCTGGCCGCCGCCTGCGAACGCCTCGGCGTCGTCGTCCACGAGTCGACCCCCGTCACCGAAATCGCCCCGCGCCGGGCCGTCACCCCGTACGGCACCGTCCGCGCCCCGTACGTCCTGCGCTGCACCGAGGGCTTCACCGCCGCCCTCAAGGGCCAGAAGCGCACCTGGCTCCCGATGAACTCCTCGATGATCGTGACGGCCCCCCTCCCCGCATCGGCCTGGGAGTCCCTGAACTGGTCGGACTCCCAGCTCCTCGGGGACATGGCCCACGCCTACATGTACGCCCAGCGCACCGCCGACGACCGCATCGCGATCGGCGGCCGCGGCGTCCCGTACCGCTTCGGCTCCCGCACCGACAACGACGGCCGCACCCAGCCCGCCACCATCGCGTCCCTCACGGCCCTCCTGACCTCCTTCTTCCCCGCCCTCACGGGCACGGAGATCACCCACGCCTGGTCGGGCGTCCTCGGCGTCCCCCGCGACTGGTGCGCCACCGTCACCCTGGACGCCACCACGGGCCTGGGCTGGGCCGGCGGCTACGTCGGCTCGGGCGTCGCCACCGCCAACCTCGCGGCCCGCACCCTGCGCGACCTGGTCCTGGGCGAACCCTCGGAGCTGACCACCCTCCCCTGGGTCCACCACCGCGTCCGCCGCTGGGAGCCGGAACCCTTCCGCTGGCTCGGCGTCCACGCCCTCTACGCCGCCTACCGCGAGGCGGACCGCCACGAATCGACGACCCACACCCCGCAGACAACCCCCCTGGCCCGCCTGGCCAACCGCATCTCGGGCCGCTCCTGACCACACGAAAAAGGCCCCGGGCAACCGCCCGGGGCCTTCCGCTTCTGTACGAATCCCCTCGGCCAACAAGCCTCTGACCTGGGATGGGGCCCCCTGTCGGATTCGAACCGACGACCTACGCATTACAAGTGCGTTGCTCTGGCCGGACTGAGCTAAGGAGGCACGACCCACCCACCGCACCACGGCGCGTGGAACCGCCATCACTCTACACAGCAGCCGATTCCCGGGGCCATCACGTTAACCGCGGCCGCCGGGTGCTGACAGGAGCGCTCCGGCGAGGTAGCGTCGGGCGGAGTCCGGTTACTGGACTAGACCTTCCACTCGGATCGTCCGGCACGTTCCTGCCGGTAGAAGGGATTCATCACCATGGCTTCTGTCACCTTCGACAAGGCGACCCGCCTCTACCCGGGCGGCGACAAGCCCGCCGTCGACCAGCTGGAGCTGGAGATCGAGGACGGCGAGTTCCTCGTCCTCGTCGGCCCCTCCGGCTGCGGCAAGTCCACCTCCCTGCGCATGCTCGCGGGCCTGGAGGACGTCAACGGCGGTGCCATCCGCATCGGCGACCGCGACGTCACGCACCTGCCGCCCAAGGACCGGGACATCGCGATGGTGTTCCAGAACTACGCGCTGTACCCGCACATGACGGTCGCCGACAACATGGGCTTCGCGCTCAAGATCGCCGGTGAGGACAAGGCCACCATCCGCCGCAAGGTGGAGGAGGCGGCCAAGATGCTCGACCTGACGACCTACCTCGACCGCAAGCCGAAGGCGCTCTCCGGCGGCCAGCGCCAGCGCGTCGCGATGGGCCGCGCGATCGTGCGCAAGCCGCAGGTCTTCCTCATGGACGAGCCGCTGTCGAACCTCGACGCCAAGCTCCGCGTCTCCACCCGTACCCAGATCGCCGCCCTCCAGCGCGACCTCGGGATCACCACGGTCTACGTCACCCACGACCAGGTCGAGGCCATGACCATGGGCGACCGCGTCGCGGTCCTCAAGGACGGTCTGCTCCAGCAGGTGGACACCCCGCGCAACATGTACGACCGTCCGGCGAACCTCTTCGTCGCCGGGTTCATCGGCTCCCCCGCGATGAACCTCGTCGAGGTCCCGATCACCGACGGCGGCGTGAAGTTCGGCGACAGCGTGGTCCCGGTGCCCCGCGAGGCGCTGTCGGCCGCGGCCGACGCCGGCGAGCGGACCGTGACGGTCGGCGTGCGCCCGGAGCACTTCGACATCGGTGACACCGGCGGCCTGACCATCACCGTGAACGTCGTCGAGGAACTGGGCGCGGACGGCTACGTCTACGGCAGTGCGGCGGTCGGCGCCGAGAAGGCGAAGGACATCGTGGTGCGCGTGGGCGGCCGCCAGGTTCCCGAGAAGGGCTCGACCCTGCACGTGGTGCCGCGCGCCGACGAGATCCACGTGTTCTCGACGGCGACGGGCCTGCGCCTCTCCAACTGACCGGTCGCACAGCGACAGAAGGGGCGTCCCGCCCAAGGGGCGCCCCTTCTGCGGCAGTTGCGGCGGGCACGGCGCCGGCCGTGTCCCAACCCCCGCGCGAAACCCCGCCAGACCGGGCCATTCGGCCGCACCCGTCAACCCTTAATTCGAAAAGCCACGTCGAACCATCCCCCGACCGGGTGACTAAATGTCGCCAAATCTTCACCGAGCGCTACTCTCGCCCTCGTGACCCACACTGCCCGCCGTATCGGCCGTTCCCTCGCCCTGGTCCTGCCCGTCGTCCTGGTCCTGTCCGGGACCCTCGCGGTCACCATGGTCCCCTGGGCGGACAACACGCCCTCCCAGATCCTCACCGCCTCCGCCGAGGACGTCTCCGTCCCCGCGAAGCCGCGTGCCACGCAGGACCTGCTGCGCGACAAGCTGCTGAGCGAGCTCCAGCAGGGCGAGGCGCCGGGCGCTGTCCTCACCCACCTCCAGCAGGAGGTGGACCGGCGGCCTTCGCTCGCCGAGCACTGCGTGGGCATCGCGCGCGCCCTGGGCCGGGCCGCCGTCGACGCCTACGGTCCCACGAAGGCCCAGTCCTTCTCCCGCCCCGTGTGCGACACCTCGTACGCGTCCGGCGTGGCCTCGATGGGCTGAAGCCCGTCGCGCCTGCCCCCGCCGGGGCAGGGGCCGTCCCTACGCTGACGGACATGACCGAAGTCCCCCCCGTTCCACCCCAGTCCACCGATCACGCGGCCGCGTTCCCGGCCTCACCCACCCAGGCGGTCGTCCTGGCGGGCGGCCAGGGTTCGCGGCTGCGTCCGTACACGGACGACCGGCCCAAGCCGATGGTCGAGGTCCCGGGGACGGGGCTGCCGATCATCGGGCACCAACTGGCCTGGCTGGCCGCCGAAGGGGTCACCGACGCCGTCGTCTCCTGCGGGCACCTCGCCGAGGTGCTCCAGGAGTGGCTGGCGCGGACGCCGTTGCCGTTGCGCGTGACCACGGTCGTCGAGGACGAGCCGCTGGGCCGCGGTGGCGGCCTCAAGTACGCGGCCCGGCACCTGCCGCACGGGGACCGGCCCTGGTACGCGACGAACGGGGACGTGTGGACCCGTTTCCCGCTGCGCGAGATGGCGGCCTTCCACGAGGAGCGGGGGGCGACGGCGACGCTGGCGCTGGCCCGGCCGCGGATCCCGTGGGGGGTGGTGGAGGTCAACGAGTTCGGTCAGGTCATGGACTTCATCGAGGCCCCGCAGTCGCCGTACCCGGTCAATGCCGGGGTGTACGTCTTCGCTCCCGAATTCGCCTCGCTGCTCCCCGACTTGGGGGACCACGAGCGCACCACGTTCCCGCACCTGGCCCGTGAGCGCCGGCTGGCGGGCTATCCGCTGCCCCAGGGGGCCTACTGGCGGGCGATCGACACCGCGAAGGACCTCACCGAGGCGGCGCGGGAGTTGGCCGCGCAGAACGCCGCCTGAGGCCTCGCGGACACCGCCCGTACGTCTCCCCGTGCCCCGGTACGCCGAAGGGCCCGGCGCGCTCCTCGCGCGCCGGGCCCCGCGTCACGTACGGGCGGTTCAGCCCAGGAGGCCGCCGACCAGGCCGGGCTTCTTGGTCGGGGTGTCGCCGCCGGCCGTACGGCCCGACGGGGACGAAGGCGCCTGCTGCGCACCGGACTGCTTCGGCGCGGTGCTGCGCGTGCTCTGGCCGCTGCCGCTGCCCTTGGTGGCGGTGGGCGCCCCGGAGCCGGTCCCGGCGCTCTCCTTGGCGGTGGTGCCGCTCCCGGTGCGGGCGGTCTTCGTCGGGGAGGCGGAGGGCTGCGCCGAGGGCGCGCTCTGCTTCGAGGGCTGCTGCTTGGCCGGGGCGGCGGGCTGCTCGCCGGAGGGGGTCTTCGGGAGCGGGCTGCCGGGCAGGTAGTTGCTCGGGGCCTCTCCGGGCCCGGGGACGGTGACGACGGTGCTGGAGCGGACGGCCCCGCCGAGGAGGGAGCCGATGAGGAGGGTGAGTCCGCACACGACGGTGGCCATGACGGCCCCGCGCCGCAGGACGCGGCGGCGCAGCCGCCAGATCTCGGTGCGGGGGCCGAGCGTGCGCCAGGCCTCGCCGGCGAGGCGTCCGTCGAGGGAGTAGACGGGGGCGCCCGCGATGATCAGCGGGCTCCAGGCGGCCAGGTAGATGATGTCGGGGGCGTCGTAGGCGGGGACGGTCTTCCAGCTCACCGTCATGAGGAGCGCGGCGGACAGCAGGGCCCCGATGCAGGCGGCGAACCGCTGCCACAGGCCGAAGACCGTCAGGACGCCGACGATGACCTGGAGGAAGGCGACGCTGAGGCCGGCTCCCACAGGGTGCGCGAGCGCGAAGTCGCGCAGCGGTTCGGCCAGGGCCCAGGGGTGCAGGGTCTGGAGCCAGGTGACCATGGAGCCGCGTTCGCCGCCGTCGAAGTAGACGGGGTCGCACAGCTTGCCCATGCCGGCGTAGATGCAGATGAAGCCGAGGAAGACGCGCAGCGGGAGCAGGACGACGCCGAGGTTCATCCGGCGGCCGGGGTAGTAGGAGGCCTGGCCGCGGGATTCGGGGGCGCCGCGCCGGGAGTCGGCGGCGGGCCCGTCGCCGTCCCCGTACTCGTAGGGGTCGTGGGCGCCGTACTGCTCGCGCGGCAGGTCCCGTACGGGGGCCAGCGGGCGGGTCTCGTCCGGGGCGCCGTAGTTGCGCTGGCCGATGACGGTGGGGGTGGCGAGGGTGTCGTCGGCGAGGTCGTGGGCCAGGTCGACCCGGGGGATGGTCTGGGTGGCGCCGCCGTCGTACTCGTCGTGGCCGCGCCCGGCCTCGCGTACGGCCTGGAGGAGGCCGCCGGTGCCCGCGGCGTCACCGGGGGCGGATTTGCCGCTCCAGACGACGGGGGCTCTGCGGCGGGTGGCTCCGGCCGCGGCGACCACGGCGGCGCCGAGGACGGGCGCACGCCCGGGGGCGTTCGCGGGCTTGGAACGCGCGCTCGGGCTCGGTGCGAGCCGCACGCGGAAGCTGGCGTGGTTGACGATGACCTGTGCGGGGTCGCACGGCACCTTGACCATGCTCAGCGCGGGCTGGTCGTCGAACCCTGACGTTCTGGTGTCCACACTCATCTAACCGAGTGATGAGTGTTTAGGACACTGCCTTGACAGCAGGGATCTGTCCGAGACCCGTCAAGATCAAGTCGCCCCGCCCGGAAAGGGCGGGGCGACACGCTCACGGGTCACTTCCCGTGGGCCAGGTGGATCAAGCGACCGGCCTGGTGGGGCCGGTCGGACCGGCAGGTCAGGCGCGGCCGGCGTCGGCGCGGCGGCGGGCGGCCTCGTAGAGGACGACGCCCGCGGCGACACCGGCGTTGAGGGACTCGGCGCCGCCCGGCATCGGGATGCGCACGAGGTAGTCGCAGTTCTCGCCGACGAGACGGCCGAGGCCCTTGCCCTCGGAGCCGACGACGATGACGACCGGGCCGGCCAGCTCGGCGAGGTCGTTGACCGTGTGCGTGCCCTCGGCGGCGAGGCCGACGATGGTGATGCCGGCCTTCTTGTAGTCCTGGAGGGCGCGGGTCAGGTTGGTGACGCGGGAGACCGGGGTGCGGGCGGCGGTGCCGGCCGAGGTCTTCCAGGCGCCGGCGGTCATGCCGGCGGCGCGGCGCTCGGGGATGACCACGCCGTGGCCGCCGAAGGCGGAGACGGAGCGGACGATCGCGCCGAGGTTGCGCGGGTCGGTGACCCCGTCGAGGGCGACGATGAGGGGGTCCTCGCCGTTGTCGTACGCGGCGGCGGTGAGGTCCTCCGGGTGCGCGTACTCGTAGGGCGGGACCTGGAGGACCATGCCCTGGTGGTTGAGCCCGTTGGTCATCCGGTCGAGCTCGGGGCGCGGGGCTTCCATCAGGTTGATGTTGCCGCGCTCGGCGGCGAGCTGGAGGGCCTCGCGGACGCGCTCGTCGTTGTCGATGAACTGCTGGACGTAGAGGGTGGTGGCGGGGACGCCGTCGCGCAGCGCCTCGAAGACCGGGTTGCGGCCGACGACCATCTCGCTGGTGCCCTTGGGGCCGCCGCGGCGGGGGGCGGGGCGGCGCTTGGCGGCCTGGCGGGCCATGGCGCCCGCGATGCGGTTCGCCTTGTGCTTCTTGCGGTCCTCGGCCTTGGGCGTGGGGCCCTTGCCCTCCAGGCCCTTGCGCCGCTGGCCACCGCTGCCGACCGTGGCGCCCTTCTTGTTGGACGTGCGGCGGTTCCTGCGCTGGCTGTTCCCGGCCATGACCTCTACCTGTTTCGTTGATCCTGCGATATGTACGTATGAAGAGTGTGCCGCCCGGAGAGCCGGGCGGCACCACTGGAGGGGCTGGCCGGGCTCAGCGCGGGCCGAGCGTCCAGCGCGGACCGGTCGGGCTGTCCTCGATGACCAGGCCCGACTGCTGGAGCTGGTCGCGGATGGCGTCGGCGGTCGCCCAGTCCTTGCGGGAGCGGGCGGACTCGCGCTGCTCCAGGACCAGGCGGACGAGCGTGTCGACGGCCCCGTGCAGCTCGGCGCCGCGGTCGGCCTCGCCGGCCCAGTGCGGGTCGAGCGGGTCCAGGCCCAGGACCTCCAGCATGGCCCGTACCTCCGACAGGCGCGCGATCGCCGCGTCCTTGTCGTCGGCGGCCAGCGCGCTGTTGCCCTGCCGGACGGTGGTGTGGACGATGGCGAGCGCCTGCGGGACGCCCAGGTCGTCGTCCATCGCCTCCGCGAAGGCCGGCGGCACCTCGGCGGCGGCCTCGACCGGCCCGCCCGCCTTCTCGATGACGCGCTGGTAGAAGCCCTCGATGCGGGCGAAGGCGGACTCCGCCTCGCGCAGGGCGTCCTCGCTGTACTCGATCATCGACCGGTAGTGCGGGGTGCCGAGGTAGTAGCGCAGCACGATCGGACGCCACTGCTTGACCATCTCGGAGACGAGCACCGAATTGCCCAGCGACTTCGACATCTTCTCGCCGGACATGGTGACCCAGGCGTTGTGCACCCAGTACGCGGCGAACGCGTCGCCGAAGGCCTTGGCCTGGGCGATCTCGTTCTCGTGGTGCGGGAAGATCAGGTCCAGGCCGCCGCCGTGGATGTCGAAGGCCTCGCCGAGGTACTTGTGCGCCATGGCGGAGCATTCGAGGTGCCAGCCGGGACGGCCGCGGCCCCAGGGGGTCTCCCAGTCGGGCTCGCCGGGCTTGGAGGCCTTCCACATGGCGAAGTCGCGGGGGTCGCGCTTGCCGGAGATGCCTTCCTCGGTGGGCTGCTGGAGGTTGTCGAGCTCCTGGTTGGAGAGCTGGAGGTAGCCGGGGTACGAGCGCACGTCGAAGTAGACGCTGCCGTCGGCCTCGTAGGCGTGGCCGCGCTCGATGAGGCCGCGCATCATCTCGATCATCTCGGGGACGTGACCGGTGGCGCGGGGCTCGTAGGTGGGCGGGAGGCAGCCGAGGGCGGTGTAGCCGTCGTTGAAGGCCCGCTCGTTCTCGTAGCCGATGGACCACCAGGGGCGGTTCTGCTCGCCGCCCTTGCGGATGATCTTGTCGTCGATGTCCGTGACGTTGCGGATGAAGGTGACGTCGTAGCCCCGGTAGGTGAACCAGCGGCGCATCATGTCGAAGTTGAGGCCGGACCGGATGTGCCCGATGTGCGGGGCGGCCTGCACCGTGGCGCCACACAGGTAGATCGAGACGCAGCCCGGGACGAGCGGGGTGAAGTCACGGATCTGCCGGGCGCTGGTGTCGTACAGGCGAATAGTCACGGCATCCAGGGTAGTGGTCCTGTAGCAGTGCCCCGCGACCCTTTGGGGACCCGGGGCACCTTTGTTGCCGAAGATGTACGGCGGCTACGAGGGATCAGGCCGGGTTCGTCCGGTAGACGAGGGCGGTGGCGATGGCCGCGAGGCCCTCGGCGCGGCCGGTGAGGCCCAGGCCGTCGGTGGTGGTGCCGGAGACGGAGACGGGGGCGCCCGCCGCCGCCGCGAGCGCCTTCTGCGCTTCCTCGCGCCGTTTGCCGATCTTCGGGCGTACGCCGATCACCTGGATCGCGATGTTGCCGATCTCGAAGCCCTCGGCGCGGACGATGCGGGCGGCCTCCGCCAGCAGGGTGACCCCGGCGGCGCCGGACCACTCGGGGCGGGAGGTGCCGAAGTGCGCGCCGAGGTCGCCGACGCCGGCGGCGGAGAAGAGGGCGTCGCAGGCGGCGTGGGCGGCGACGTCACCGTCGGAGTGGCCGGCGAGGCCGTCCTCCCCCTCCCACAGCAGCCCGGCGCACCACAGCTCGCGGCCGGTCTCGAAGGCGTGCACGTCGGTGCCGATCCCGACGAGCGGGATGACGGGACCCGCGGCAGCGGCCAGCCCGGCGTCACCCGCGGCGGAGCGGGCGACGGCTCCGGCCGCGGAACCGGTGCCGGCCCCGGCGGACCCCTCGAAACCTGCGGAGCTAGTACGCATCGGTGGCCCTCCTGCGGGCGAGTACGGCCTCGGCGAGGACCAGGTCGAGCGGGCGGGTGACCTTGAAGGCCTCCTCGTGGCCGGGGACCACCATGACGGTGACCCCGGTCCTCTCCACCATCCCGGCGTCGTCGGTGGCCCCCTCGCCGGCGACGGCGATGGCCTCGTGCGCGCTGAGCAGGGTGGCGAGGTCGAAGCCCTGCGGGGTCTGCACGGCGCGCAGCCGGGCCCGCTCGGGCGTGGCGACGACCGGCTCGGGCTCGCCGGGCCGGCCGGGCTCGACCTCCTTGACGGTGTCGGCCAGCGGCAGGGCGGGGACCACGGCGGGCGCGCCGTCGCGGACGGCCTCCACGACGGAGTCCACGGTGTCGACGGGCACCAGGGGGCGGGCCGCGTCGTGGATCAGTACGGAGGTGATGTCCGCCGGGAGGGCGTCCAGGCCGGCCCGTACGGACTCCTGGCGGGTGTCCCCGCCGGGCACGACCACGATCTCGGTGCGGTCGGGCAGCGCGTGCTCGTCCAGCAGGTGGCGCACCTCGGCCGCGCCGTCGGACGGGGCGACCACCACGACGAGGGACACGGCGCGGGAACGGGCCATGGCCCGGACGGCGTGGATCAGCATCGGCGTCCCGCCGATGCTGCGCAGGGCCTTGGGCGCGCCGGGGCCGAGGCGTACCCCGCGGCCGGCGGCCGGGATCACCGCGGCGGTGCGGTGGGGGCGCGATTCGTCAGACATCACTAGTTAGCTCCGAGCCAGGTTTGTGACTTCGGCCGACATGGGTATGGCCTGAAGGGTGCCGGGTGCGACGCCCCTCGCCCCTTCCGTGACGACTGGACGAGCAGGCTGCCCGGACCCGGCACGCCAGAAGAAGAACAACGCGTACGGCGCTGCGTACGATCGCGGAACCGAGCACGAGCAGGCGGCTCAGCAGCGGGAACAGGCGTAGCGGCGGGTGTGGGGCCGCAGGGAACACGGCGGGAAGCAGACATGCCGCAGCGCCCGGCAACAGCCCTCTCGTGGAGGAGAGGGCTTGTCATCGGGCACCGCGGCACACTGTGAACGGGTCGACGCGTCAGGACGCGAGAACCTCGTCGAGGAGGGCCTCAGCCTTGTCCTCGTTGGTGTTTTCGGCGAGCGCGAGCTCGCTCACCAGGATCTGGCGCGCCTTCGCGAGCATGCGCTTCTCGCCCGCGGAAAGCCCGCGCTCACGCTCACGACGCCACAGGTCACGCACCACTTCGGCGACCTTGATGACATCGCCAGAAGCGAGCTTCTCCAGATTTGCCTTGTAGCGCCGGGACCAGTTCGTCGGCTCTTCTGCGTACGGTGCGCGGAGCACCTCGAAGACCCGGTCCAGCCCGTCCTGGCCGACTACGTCGCGAACACCGACGAACTCTGCATTGTCCGCAGGTACACGAACCGTCAGGTCACCCTGGGCAACCTTGAGCACCAAGTAGGTCTTGTCCACGCCTTTGATCTGGCGAGTCTCAATGGCCTCGATCAGCGCGGCCCCGTGATGGGGATAGACCACGGTGTCGCCAACCTTGAACGTCATGTGACAGGTACCCCTTCCGTGGCTATCCAGGGTAACACGAGAACGGACTGTTATGAATGGCGTTTTCGCAGGTCAGGGCACATCTCGGGGCTTGACAACAGCGACACGAACGTGCTGCGAAGGGCTTCCGGAGGGGGGTATTCGCAGGTCGGAGGCGCTGTGCGGACCGGGCGAAACGACCACGTTACACCTGACGGAGGAGCCCATGAGCGTGACGTACGTCCCGTTTTGCCGCTTTCTTGGGGCGGAAACCGAAGTACTCCGTTCGACTGGCGGGCACTCGTACGGAGCGGTTCCGGCCCAATCCCGAATTGATCACGACACCGATCACCACAGCGATCACGAACTCGATCGCGAAGTCGATCACGGGTGGCGTTCGGCGGAATCCGGTAATTGATCACGGGGCGGGCCGGCGCTCGATATGGAATGCGAGATCGCGGGACCGGCACAGCACGGTGCGTGCGCTGCGGAGGGTCGGGTGCGGGGGCGGGGCGGCGGCTCGGTAACCTAAGCGCGCTGACACACCCTTAGGGCGGCTTTACCTCGGCCGTCCCGAGAGACCACCCGCCCGTCCGTACGTCCTAGGAGTTGCCGCAGCCGTGAGCCGCAGCCTTCGACGCGGCGCCCTCGCCGCTACCGCCGTCGTGTTCTCGATCGCCTCGCTCGCCGCGTGCGGCGCGGGCAACGACGCGCAGACTCTCGAGATCAAGCCGGACAACGCCGCCGTCACCAAGGGCGACATCAAGGTCCAGAACGTACTGGTGATCACCCAGGGCGAGAAGGGCAAGAAGGGCGGGGCCGTCGTCTCGGCGACCGTCTTCAACACCGGCACCAAGCCTCAGACGCTGGACGGGATCACCCTCAAGGGTGGCAAGTCCAAGGTCGTCCTGAAGGCCGCCGAGGGCTCCGGCAAGATCATCGTCCTGCCGGGCGGCTCCGTGGTCCTGGGCGGCAAGGGCAACGCCTCCGCCGTCGTCGAGGGCGGCAGCGAGGCCGTCAAGGACGGCGACGTCCAGAAGGCCGTCTTCCAGCTGAGCAGCACCGGCGACGTGGCGCTGGACGCCTTCGTGGTCCCGGCCACCGGCATGTACGCGGGCTTCGGCCCGACCGCGGCCCCCGCCGCCCCGGCCCCGGCCGCCGCCCCGTCGGGCTCCGCCTCCGGCTCGCCGTCCGGCTCTCCCTCGGGCAGCCCGTCCGGCAGCCCCTCGGGCGCGGCCGCCTCGGGCACCCCGTCCGGCAGCCCCTCGGGCTCCGCCTCGCACGCCGCCGGCCACTGACGCGGGTAGCGGCGTAACAGAGCACGAGGAAGGGCCCCCAGCCACTGCGGCTGGGGGCCCTTCCTCTTGCTCACGCGTAAGCGCGCGGTTTACGGCTCGAACTTGTAGCCCAGGCCGCGGACCGTCACCAGGTAGCGCGGCGCGCCCGGGTCCGGCTCGATCTTGGCGCGGAGGCGCTTGACGTGGACGTCGAGGGTCTTGGTGTCGCCGACGTAGTCCGCGCCCCAGACCCGGTCGATCAGCTGCATGCGGGTCAGCACGCGGCCCGCGTTGCGCAGCAGCATCTCCAGCAGGTCGAACTCCTTCAGCGGGAGGTCCACCTTGGCGCCGGCGACCGTCACCACGTGCCGGTCGACGTCCATCCGTACGGGGCCGGCCTCCAGGGCCGCCGGGGTGACCTCTTCCGGCTCGCCGCGGCGGCGCAGGACCGCGCGGATGCGGGCGACCAGCTCGCGGGAGGAGAAGGGCTTGGTGACGTAGTCATCCGCTCCTATCTCCAGACCGACGACCTTGTCGATCTCGCTGTCCTTGGCGGTCACCATGATCACGGGGACGTTGGAACGGCCGCGCAGCTGCCGGCAGACCTCGGTGCCCGGCAGGCCGGGCAGCATCAGGTCCAGGAGGACGAGGTCGGCGCCGTTGCGCTCGAACTCGTCGAGCCCGTCGGGCCCCGTCGCGGCGATCGCGACCTCGAAGCCTTCCTTGCGGAGCATGTAGGACAGGGCGTCGCTGAAGGATTCCTCATCCTCGACGACGAGCACTCGGGTCACGGAAGGACCTCCGGGGCAGGGATGACTGGTTCTGTTTCGAGCAGGGGTCGGGCGGTTGCGGGGTCCGGCGCCGGGGCCGGGGCCGGTGCGGCCGCCTCGGGCAGGCGCAGGGTGAAGGTGGAGCCCTGGCCCTCGGAGCTCCATACCGACACCTCCCCGCCGTGCGAGGCTGCCACGTGCTTCACGATCGCAAGGCCCAGTCCGGTTCCGCCCGTGGCACGGGAGCGGGCCGGATCCACACGGTAGAAGCGCTCGAAGATGCGCTCGCGGTCCTTCTCCGGGATGCCGATGCCCTGGTCGGTCACCGCCACCTCGATCAAGTCTCCACCGGGGGCGGTCACCCGGCGCGCGGCGATGCCGACGCGGGTGCGGGCCGGACTGTAGTTGACGGCGTTCTCGACGAGGTTGCCGAGGGCCGCCGCCAGCTGGCCGCGGTTGCCCCAGACCCGCAGGTCGGCGGTGCCGCCGGCGGCCATGGTGATCTGCTTGGAGGTGGCCGTGTGGCGGCAGCGGTCGATGGCTTCGGCCACCAGCGTGTCCACCCGTACGGGCTCGGCGTCCTCCAGCGGGTCGTCGTTCTGTACCCGGGAGAGGTCGATGAGTTCCTGTACGAGGTTGATCAGGCGGGTGGACTCGATCTGCATGCGGCCCGCGAAGCGGCTGACCGCTTCGGGGTCGTCGCTGGCGTCCATGACCGCCTCGGAGAGCAGGGAGATCGCTCCGACGGGGGTCTTCAGCTCGTGCGACACGTTCGCGACGAAGTCGCGGCGCACCGCCTCGATGCGGCGGGCCTCGGTGAGGTCCTCGACGAGCAGGAGCACCAGCCGGGAGCCGAGCGGGGCGACGCGGGCGGAGACCGCGAGGGCCTCGCCGCGGCCGGTGCCGCGCCGGGGCAGGTCCAGCTCGATCTGGCGTATCTCTCCGTCGCGGCGGGTGTCGCGCGCCATGTGGAGCATCGGCTCCACGGCGAGCTTGCCGCCGCGGACCAGGCCGAGGGCGTACGCCGCCGAGCTGGCCTTGACGACCGCGTCGCCCTCGTCGAGGACCACGGCGGAGGAGCGGAGTACGGAGAGGACGGTGTCCACTCCTGGTGGGAGCACCGCGTTGATGTCGGGGCGCATGGAGCTCCGGGTGGGGCGGGCTTGGTCGCGCTCGCTCCAGCGGAACGCCAGCATCGCGATCACACCGGTGCAAAGACCGGCGATCGCTGCAGCTGCGGCGACCGCCGCGTTCACGTCCATGGATCCAGGTTAAGCAGGTGGGACGACACTTCCACAGCCGTTCGGGTGGCAGCTCGAACACTCGTCGCCCAGAGTTCACCCTGTCGACGGGGTTGATTCATTTGTGGTGCCGGAGTCGGACGCGTTGGCGTCCGAACGTGTAAACGTGGGGCAAGAGGCCACGCAGCAGGCGAGCAGGCAGTAAGAGCGGTAAGAGAGGGACACCCATGCGCGACGCGTACCACGAGGAACTGGACTCGATCGGAGAAAGCCTGGTCGAGATGGCCCGGCTCGTAGGTTCCGCGATCGGGCGGGCCACCACCTCCATGCTGGACGCCGACCTGAAGCTCGCCGAGAGCGTCATCGCGGCGGACCAGAAGGTCGACGACCTCCAGCACGACCTGGAGGCCCGTGCCATCGCGCTGCTGGCCCGCCAGCAGCCGGTCGCGACCGACCTGCGCATCGTGGTGACCTCACTGCGGATGAGCGCCGACCTGGAGCGCTCCGGCGACCTGGCGCAGCACGTCGCGAAGCTCGCGCGGCTGCGTTTCCCGGACACCGCCGTCCCGCGCGACCTGCACGCCACCATCCTGGAGATGGGGCAGCTGGCGCAGCGGCTGATGGCGAAGGCCGCCGAGGTCATCATCACGAAGGACGTCGACCTGGCGCTCCAACTGGAGCAGGACGACGACGAGATGGACCAGCTGCACCGCACGCTGTTCCAGCACCTGATGGACGACCGCTGGAAGCACGGCATCGAGACGGCCGTCGACGTGACCCTGCTGGGCCGCTACTACGAGCGGTTCGCGGACCACGCGGTGTCGGTCGCGAAGCGCGTGGTGTACCTGGTGACGGGTGAGCACGCGGACGAGCTGCAGCAGCCGACGCAGGTCGACGGCATCTGAGGGCCTCCCGGCGGCCGTCAGCGGGGCGAGCCCCAATGCGCCGTTGACGCGCCGGTGCGGCTGGGCATGAATGAGGGCGAGGGCGGTCCGCCGTGCGACGCCCCGTACGCCGCCTACGAGGAGGATCCATGCCCGATTCCCCCGTCCCGATCACACCGGAGCAGGACCAGCAGCCGTCGTCCCGTCCGGAGCCCCTGCGCCTGCCACTGCTCGCGGCCTGCGGCTGCGGCTCGGGCTGCGGCTGCGGCTGCCAGTCGGGCGCACCGTGCCAGTGCGGCGGCTGACCCGCGCCGCAACCCGAAGGGCCCCGTCCGCCACGGACGGGGCCCTTCGTCGTGCCGCTCTGCCGGGACGGCTACCGCCTGGACCTGGACCGCCGGCGGTCCTTCCGTATCCCGGACGCGGTGGCGGTCGCGCCGGACAGCGCCGTGATCAGCGCGGCGAGGGCGAGCATCAACTCGAACCTGCCTCCTCCGCCCTCCTTGGCCACGCTCGTGATCCTCTCGGTCGTCTTCTCGGTCACCGTCACCGTCGGGCCCACCGTCACCGTCGCCGTCTCGGTCACGGCGGCGCCGGGTGACCCCTCGGCCAGGGTCGGCAACCCGGGTCCGTCCGTCGGGAGAACGGGAAGCGCACCAGGCCTGGTGGGCGTTCCGGTAAGACCCGGCTCGGGCTCCTCGGAGGCCGGTGGCCGACTGTCCGAAGGAGATGCCGACGCCGAGGGGGCGGGAGGAGGGGGAGGCAGTGCGGTGGCGCTGGCGCTGGCGGTGGCGGTGGCGCTGGCGGTGGACACCACCTGCTCTCCGGACGGGCCTCTCCCGGACACGGTGGCGAAGGTGAGCGCGGCCAGTGCGCAGAAACCCAGAACCATGAGTACGACGCCGGTCCAGACGAGCTTCGACCGTCTCGTCGGGCGGGCGACACCCTTGCTGCTGTCGGGGGTCACCCCTCCACCATGCGCCGCCCCGCCGGGACCCGCACGGCTTGCGGTCCGTCGCGGCTCCGCGGGTGTTGCCGGTTTCCCTGGGGCAGGGTGCCGCCGTGCCGGCGGGTGAGGCGGTACTGGTCAGCAGAGGGGCAGGGAGAACCACGCTCCCTGAGCATGTGCGGCGGCGGTGGTCTCCCATTAATGCCGACCGTCGACGCTCCCGTTATCCCAGTACGGCCGAACGGCGGAGCGACTCAGCACCCCTCTCCAGAGCATCAAGGCCGCGAGCGAAGACAAACGAATGCCCCCGATCTGCGCCGTGTGCGCAGGTCAGGGGCATGATCGCTTTTCTTACTTCTTCTTGCCCTGGTTCTTGACGGCTTCGATGGCGGCCGCTGCGGCCGTCGGGTCGAGGTAGGTGCCGCCCGGGTTGAGGGGCTTGAAGTCGGCGTCCAGCTCGTAGGCGAGGGGGATGCCGGTCGGGATGTTCAGGCCCGCGATGTCGGCGTCGGAGATGCCGTCCAGGTGCTTGACCAGGGCGCGCAGGGAGTTGCCGTGCGCGGCGACCAGGACGGTGCGGCCCGAGAGGAGGTCCGGGACGATCGCGTCGTACCAGTACGGGAGCATGCGGACGACGACGTCCTTGAGGCACTCCGTGCGCGGGCGCAGCTCCGGCGGGATGGTCGCGTAGCGCGGGTCCTCGGACTGCGAGAACTCCGTGCCGTCCTCGAGGGCCGGCGGCGGGGTGTCGTAGGAGCGGCGCCACAGCATGAACTGCTCCTCGCCGAACTCGGCGAGGGTCTGGGCCTTGTCCTTGCCCTGGAGGGCGCCGTAGTGGCGCTCGTTCAGGCGCCAGGAACGGTGGACGGGGATCCAGTGGCGGTCGGCGGCCTCCAGCGCGAGCTGGGAGGTGCGGATCGCACGCTTCTGGAGGGACGTGTGGACCACGTCGGGGAGGAGGTCGGCGTCCTTCAGGAGTTCGCCACCGCGGACTGCCTCCTTCTCGCCCTTCTCGTTGAGATTGACGTCCACCCAGCCGGTGAACAGGTTCTTCGCGTTCCACTCGCTCTCGCCGTGGCGGAGGAGGATCAGCTTGTACGGTGCGTCGGCCATGCGTACGAGCCTAATGGACGCGTCGGGGCACCCGCGCGCGGTCCTGGGACGGTCCCGGGGGGCTCGGATTGACGGTCCGCGTCAATTGGCTGGCGGGCCGGGACGTCCACTCGTAACGTGCGGGGGGTTGAAGAGACGCTTACACCGCCGGGGGGATTCCTTATGTCCGTTGAGAGTCTGAGACGGGCCGCGCGGGAGAGCGTGTCGGGTCTTCCGCGTGCCTTCTGGTGGCTGTGGGCGAGCACGCTCGTCAACCGGCTCGGGGCCTTCGTCGCCACGTTCATGACCTTGTACCTGACCCTCGACCGGGGCTACTCGGCCTCCTTCGCGGGGCTGGTGGTCGCCCTGCACGGGCTCGGCGGTGTGGTGTCCTCGCTGGTGGCGGGCGTGATGACGGACCGGCTGGGGCGGCGCCCGACGCTGCTCGCGGCGAACGTGTCCACCTCCCTGTCGGTGGCGCTGCTCGGGTTCATGGAGCACCCGGCGGCGATCGCGGCCGTGGCGCTGCTGGTCGGTATGGCCTCGAACGCCTCACGCCCGGCGGTCTCGGCGATGATGGCGGACATCGTCCGCCCGGAGGACCGCGTACGGGCCTTCGCGCTCAACTACTGGGCCATCAACCTGGGCTTCGCGATCAGCGCGACGGTGGCGGGGCTGGTGGCGGAGTACAGCTACCTGGCCGGCTTCCTGGGCGAGGCGGCGCTCACGCTGGTCTGCGCGGTGCTGGTGTTCGTGAAGCTGCCGGAGTCGCGGCCGGCGAAGGACGACACGGCGGCGGGTGCGGCGGCCGGGGCGGAGATCGGGCTGGGGACCGTGCTGCGGGACGGGCGCTTCATGGGCGTCGTCGGGCTGTCGTTCCTGATCTCGCTGGTCTTCACGCAGGGTTCGGTGGGGCTGCCGGTGGCGATGGGCGCGGCCGGTTTCTCGCCCGCGGACTACGGGCTGGCCGTCGCGGCGAACGGTGTGCTGATCGTCGTACTGCAGATCCCGGTGACGCGGTTCATCGAGCACCGGGACCCGCGCAAGCTGCTGGTGGTCTCGGCGCTGCTGGCGGGGTACGGGTTCGCGATGACGGCCTTCGCGGGGCCGCTGTGGGCGTACGCGGCGACCGTGTGCGTGTGGACGCTGGCGGAGATCGTGAACTCGCCGATCCAGATGGGGCTGGTGGTGCGGCTGTCGCCGGTGCACGGGCGCGGGCGCTACCAGGGCATGTACACGATGTCCTGGGCGGTGGCCTCGCTGGTGGCTCCGCTGATGGCGGGGCTGATCATCGACCGGCTGGGCGCGGACTGGCTCTGGGGGGCCACGGGGGTCCTGGGCACGGTGGCGGCGGCCGGGTACTGGGTGCTGATGCGGGGGCTGCCCGCGCAGGAGTCCGTGAAGGAGTCCGCGCAGGAGTCCGCGCAGGAGTCCGTGAAGAAGGGCGTGAAGGAGTCCGTCCGGGCGCCCGATGTGGATGCCGGTGCCGCCGCGCGGCCCGTGGCGGCGGCGGGGGCCGACGCGGCGTAGGGCCCGTCAGGCCGGGCGGGTGAGGTGTTTGAAGGCGTCCAGGTTGTGGGTCGGTTCGCCGCGCGAGACGCGCCATTCGTACTCGCGCCGGATCGCGCTCGCGAAGCCCAGCTCCAGCAGGGTGTTGAAGGCACCGTCCGCCGCCTCCAGGACGGTGCCGAGCAGGCGGTCCAGGTCCTCCGGGGTGATCACCGAGAGGGGGAGGCGGGCCGTCAGGTAGACGTCGCCGAGCTGGTCGACGGCGTACGCCAGCCCGTACAGCTTGAGGTTGCGCTCCAGCAGCCAGCGGTGGACGCCGGCCTCGTTCTCGTCCGGGTGGCGGATGACGAAGGCGTTGACCGACAGGGAGTGCTTGCCGACCTTGAGCGAGCAGGTGGTGCTCAGCTTGCGGGTGCCGGGCAGCTGGACGACGTAGGAGCCCGGCGCGGGGCTCTCCCAGCTCAGCTCCGCGCCGTTCAGGGCGCTCTCGACGATCTCGGCGGTACCGGCGGTCCCGGCGGTGTCAGCCATGGTGGGAGCGTACGCGACGGCGGTGATCATGCATGGCCGCGGTGTACACGTCGGCCGTGCCGCTCGCGGCGGTGTCCCAGCCGAAGAACTGCGCGTGCCGGGCGGCCTGCGCGCCGAGCCGGGCCGTCAGCTGGGGGTCGTCGACGAAGCGGCGCAGCTCACGGGCGTAGTCGACCGGGTCGTGCCCGGGTACGAGGATCCCCGTCACGCCGTCGTTGACGGCGACGGGCAGTCCGCCCACCTCGGCGGCCAGCACCGGCGTACCGGTGGCCTGGGCTTCGAGGGCGACGAGCCCGAAGGACTCGCTGTAGGACGGCATGACCAGCACGGACGCCGCCCGGAACCAGTCGGCGAGCCCGTCCTGGCGGACCGGCGGGTGGAAGTGCACGAGGTCGGCGATGCCGAGCTTCGCGGCGAGCTTCTGCAGCCCCTCCGGCTTGGCGAGGCCGCTGCCGCTGGGGCCGCCGACGACGGGGACGAAGAGGCGCGAGCGCAGCGAGGGGTCGCGGTCGACGAGCTCGGCGACGGCGCGCAGCAGGATGTCGGGGGCCTTGAGGGGCTGGATGCGGCCCGCGAAGAGCGGGATGACGGCGTCCTGCGGCAGGCCGAGGCGGGCGCGGGCGGCGGCGCGGCCGTCGCCGACGGTGAAGCGGTCGAGGTTCACGCCGGGGTGGACGACGGCGACCTTGCCGGGGTCGGCCTCGTAGTGCCGTACGAGTTCGTCGGCCTCCTCGGCGGTGTTCGCGATGAGGCGGTCGGCGGCGGCCACGATCTGGGTCTCGCCGATGACGCGGGCGGCGGGCTCGGGGGTGTCGCCCTCGGCGAGGGCGGCGTTCTTCACCTTGGCCATGGTGTGCATGGCGTGGACCAGGGGCACGCCCCAGCGTTCGGCGGCGAGCCAGCCGACGTGGCCGGAGAGCCAGTAATGGGAGTGGACGAGGTCGTAGTAGCCGGGGCGGTGTCCGGCCCAGGCCTGCATGACTCCGTGGGTGAAGGCGCACAGCTGCGCCGGGAGCTCCTCCTTGGCGAGGCCCTCGTAGGGGCCCGCGTCCACGTGCCGTACGAGGACGCCGGGCGCGAGCTCGACGGCGGGCGGCAGTCCGCCGGTGGTCGCGCGGGTGAAGATCTCGACCTCGATGTTGATCGCGGCGAGGCGTTTGGCGAGTTCGACGATGTAGACGTTCATCCCGCCGGCGTCGCCGGTGCCGGGCTGGTGCAGCGGTGAGGTGTGCACGCTGAGCATGGCCACGCGGCGAGGCTTGCGGTGGTGGCCGACGGCGGGCAGGCGCAGCCGGGGCGGGTCGTGGCGGGTGCCGCGGGCGGCGGCGATGCGGCCGCTGATGCTGCCGCCGAGACGGGACACGTACTGGCTCAAGGGAGCAGTTCCTCTCGCTCGGACGACGGGCTCGGACGACGGTCGGTCGAGGCTCGGACGACGGGCACGGACGGGACGGACGCTCATGCCGTGGGGCGGCATGACTGCGGGAGCGCGGTCGGCGCTCTGCAAGGAGTGCAACCCGGACGGCCGTGCCGCGCATTCCGGGGCACTGGAATTTCCTTCTCGGTTTGCAGGATTTTTATCTGGCGCGGGCGCTCCGCTTACGCTCCCCCCATGGTCTCCCGCAGCACTCCGCCGCCCCCGAAGCGCCCTGTCGGCACCGTGACGCGCGGGACCACGAACCCGAACCGGCTGCGCCGCATGGACCGCTGGATCGCCGCCACGCACGGGGCCGCGCTGCGCCGGGCCGACGCGCCGGTGGCGGTGGACCTGGGGTACGGGGCCGCGCCCTGGACGGCGGTGGAGCTGCTGGGGCGGCTGCGGCGGGAGGCGCCCGCCGTACGGGTGGTCGGCATCGAGATCGAGCCGGCGCGGGTGGCGGGGGCCAAGCCGTACGAGCGGGAGGGGCTGTCCTTCCGGCACGGGGGCTTCGAGGTGCCGCTGGACGGCGGGGAGCGCCCGGCGCTGATCCGCGCGGCGAACGTACTGCGCCAGTACGACGAGGAGCAGGTGGCCCGGGTGTGGGAGCTGCTGTGCGGGCGGCTGGCGCCGGGCGGGCTGCTCGTCGAGGGGACGTGCGACGAGATCGGGCGGCGGCACGTGTGGGTGGCGCTGGGTCCCGAGGGGCCGCGGACGGTGACGTTCGCGACCCGGCTGGGTTCGCTGGAGCGGCCCTCGGACCTGGCGGAGCGGCTGCCGAAGGCGCTGATCCACCGGAACGTGCCGGGTGAGCCGGTGCACGCGTTCCTGCGGGACTTCGACCGGGCGTGGGCGGCGGCGGCCCCGTACGCCTCCTACGGGGCGCGGCAGCGGTGGATCCGGACGGCGCGGGCGCTGTCGGGGAACTGGCCGCTCGCGGACGGGCCGGGGCGGTGGCGGCAGGGGGAACTGACGGTGCGGTGGGAGGCGTTGCGCCCGGCGGAGTGAATGTCGCCGTGTGGGGAACCGGGGGTTGGGGCGGCCCGTTGAGTCGTCAGGGATGGGCGGGGAGTGAGCGGTCATGATCGGAGCGGCATCCGGAGGGTGTTGGAATTCACCGAGTCGTGGCACCATCCCGGAGACAGTGCAAAGTTACTGATGAATAGTCAGATCTGATGTCAAGTGATGTCGGCTCTGACCGGGGCGCCTGGGGGAGCCATGGGGACCGCGAAGCGTGTGTCGCGAGCATCGTCTCGTCGGCAGGGAGTGTCCGCGCTGACACTGCTGTGCGCGATGGCGATACTGACGGCCCCCGGGCTCGCGGTGGGCAGTGCGTACGCCGCTCCGGGCGCGCCCTCGGCTCCGACGGCCCCCGTCGACCCGGCACCGCCGGCCGCCGCCGCACCCGGGGCGAAGTCGCTGGAGCAGGTCCACAAGGAGATAGAGGACCTCTACCGGCAGGCCGGCTCCGCGACGGACGCGTACAACCTCGCGGAGAGCGAGACCAAGGCGCAGAGCGAGCGGATCGTCGAGATCGCCAAGCTGGTGGTGGCGGGCCAGGACCGCATCGCGGGCCTGAAGGACCGCGCGGGCGCCGCCGCCCGCGCCCAGTACCGCTCGGGCGGACTGCCGCCGGGCGCGGCGCTGGCCCTGAGCGACAGCCCGAGCGCCTTCCTCGACGGGGCGGGCCGGCTGCGGCAGGGCGAGAAGGCCACCACGGACCTGCTGTCCGAACTGAACCGGACCCAGACGGACTTGGAGCGGTACGCCAAGGACGCGGGCGCCATCTGGCAGAAGATGGAGGAGAACCGGGTCAAGAAGGAAGCCGCCAAGAAGGAGATCGAGGACAAGATCAAGGCGGCGGAGGCCCTGGAGAACAGGCTGGCGGCCGAGGAGAAGGCGCGGCTGCTCCAGCTGGAGCAGGAAGCCCAGTACAGGGCGCAGACGGCCTGGCTGTCGACGGGCGCGATGAAGGACGTCAAGGGCTCGGCGACGGACGCGGGGAAGCGGGCCGTGCAGTTCGCCACCGCGCAGATGGGGAAGCCGTACGTCTGGGGCGCCGTGGGGCCGGACTCCTTCGACTGCTCCGGGCTGACGTCCAAGGCGTGGCTCGCGGCGGGGCGGGGCATCCCGCGGACCTCGCAGGAGCAGCTGCGGCTGCTGCCGAAGGTCGCGGTGAAGGACATGCGGCCGGGCGATCTGATCATCTACTTCGACGACGCGAGCCATGTCGGGATGTACGTCGGTGACGGCGCGATGGTCCACGCCCCGCGGCCGGGGCGCAACGTGACGATGGCGGGCGTGGGCTCGATGCCGATCAAGGCCGTGGTCCGCCCCGACGCGTAAGCCCTGGCCGGGCGGGTTGGGGGGGCGGGTCGCTGCCCGGTCTCCCCGGGCCGGCCCGGGCCCGGCTCGTGGAGGTGCGGGTATCTCGGTGGGCGGGACGGGTCGTGGAGGTCTCGTGACGTTGGTCATCCCTTCGGCCCGGTTTTCCCCCGCGATAACGGCATATGACGGCGGCCCTCCCCCGGCAGCCATTCCGCTCGCCCGTACCGGCCCGCTAGGGTCGGGCGCATGAGCGCACCCTCGGGGGGAGGGAAGGAACCGGAGACCATGCCCGTACCCGTACCGAGGCAGAGGGACATCCCCGCCCCGGAGGGCGGTCCGGCGGTTCCCCCCGTCACCCTCGCGCCGCCCGGCCCCGCGTCACTGACCCTCCTGGTGATCGGCGAGGACCCCGCGGGCGGCCTCACCGTCCCCGAGATCCTCGACGCCGACGGCCACCACCGCATCCGGCTGCGCAGTGCCCGCAACCTCACCGAGGCCGCCCGCCTGCTCACGCCGGACGTGCACTGCGTGCTGCTCGACCTGTCCCTGCCCGGCGCCGCGGGCGACGACTCCGGCGACGGCCTGGCCACCCTGCGCGAGGTCCTTCGTATCGCGCCCCGCCACGCCGTCCTCGTCCTCACCGCCGAGGCCGATGCGGACCGCGCCGCCGAGGCCGTCCGCGTGGGCGCGCAGGACTTCCTCTTCCGCGACGAGCTCGACGGCCGGCTGCTGAGCCGCGCCATCCGCTACGCGGTGGAGAGAAAGCGGGCGGACATCGCCCAGTACAAGCTTGCAGAATCGAAACTGCGCGCCCAGGAGAACGCCCGTCTCGAACGCGGCCTGCTCCCCACCCCGCTCCTGGAGGGCTCCGACCTGCGGTTCGCCGCCCGCTACCGCCCCGGCCGCAGCCGGGCCCTGCTCGGCGGGGACTTCTACGACACCGTCCGCACCCCCGACGGCACCGTCCACGCCATGATCGGCGACGTCTGCGGCCACGGCCCCGACGAAGCGGCCCTCGGCGTCGAGCTGCGCATCGCCTGGCGGGCCCTGACCCTGGCCGGGCTGTGCGGGGACGACCTGCTCTCCACCCTCCAGGAGGTCCTGGAGGTCGAGCGCCCCTGCGAGGAGATCTTCGCGACCCTGTGCACGGTGGACATCGCCCCGGACGGCCGCCGTGCGGGCCTATGCCTGGCGGGCCACCCGGCCCCGCTCATATCCCGGCCGGGCCGCCCCGCGCGGCTCCTCCCGTACGAGAACAGCGGTCCGGCGCTCGGGCTGCTGCCCCGGGCCCGCTGGCCCCGCCGCCAGGTCGAACTGGGCGGCACCTGGAGCCTGATGATGTACACCGACGGCCTCATCGAGGGCCGCATCGGCGAGGGCCGTGAGCGCCTCGGGCAGGACGGCATGGTCGAGATGATCAACCGCCACCTGAACGACGGCCTGAGCGGCGAGAGCCTGCTGGAGGCCTCCGTCACCGAGGCCCGCCGCCTCAACGGCGGCGAGCTCACCGACGACGTCGCCGTCGTCCTGCTCTCCCGCGCGGCGGGCTGACGGCAGAGCGCCTGGACGGCCTAGCGGCCGCCGTTGTAGGGGCCGTACGGTCCGTCGCTGCTGCTACCGCCCTTGCGGCGGCCGCCGCGCCCGCCCGAGACCTGCTTGAGGGCGGGCCGGACGTCGACCATGAACACGATGCTGGCGACCAGGCCCGCGAGCGTCAGGAACCAGAACGTCGCGAGGAACACGTCGACGACGACCGTCATCCCGAGGACGACCAGCCAGAAGGTCTTGGTCTGCTTGTCGGCCGCCCGGTAGGCGTCCTCACGCGGTACGGCGGCGAGGACGAAGGCCACCACGGCCAGCAGCAGCATCGCGTAGCCGAACAGCGGGAGCACACCGTCTTTGAAACCTTGCATGAGCATCGACTCGACCGCCTTCTCGCATCTGCCGCACCTGCCGCACCTGCCGCACCTGCCGCACCTGCCTCCACGCTACCGCCGGAGCCACGGTGCGAAACGGGAACGGGCCGGACACCACGCGGGTGCCCGGCCCGCTCACGAACCGATCAGCTCTCTTCGCCGGGCACGGCGGCGGCCTTCTTGGCCGTGCTCTTGCGCGCGGTGGTCCGCTTCGCGGCCGGCTTCTCCTCGGCGGAAGCCCCGTCGGCGGACGCCTCGGACGGCGCCCGCTCGGCCTCCGGCTCCACGGCCCCGGCGATGTCGACGATCTCCTCGGCGACCTCGCCGCGCCAGCCCCGTACGGCCTGCTCGCCGCGCTCGGCGACCTTGTCGTAGGTCTCCTTGGCCCGTACGGCGTACTCGGCGGCCACGCCGACGCCGCGCAGCGCCAGGTCCTGGGCGGTCTCGCCCAGCTTCTTCGGGTCGATCGCCCCGAAGACCTCGGCGACCTTGGCGGTGACCGCCTCCTGCGCCTCCTTGGCCTTCTCCTGCACGACCTTCGGGTCGGTGTTCTTCACGGCCTCGATGCGCGCGGGGGCCTCGGCACGCAGCTGCTCGATGAGCCCGGGCACCTTCTTGGCCTGCTCGACGGCGAGGTCGGCGGTGCCGGCGGCGAAGTAGAGCGGGGTGGGGTCGGTGAGGGTCTTCTTCAGGTCATCGGCGATGGCCATGTGCTGGTCCTCCCGGATCACAGTCAACTACTCGTAGGGGGCATCGCGGTGTCGTCGGACCCGGTGTCGTCGGACCCGGCGCCTGCGGCCGCTTCCTCCAGCGCGTTCTCCTTGCGGAACGAGTCGTAGATCTGGAGCAGCACCTGCTTCTGCCGCTCGTTGATCGACGGGTCCGAGAGGATGACGGCCCGCGTCTCCACCTCGTCCCGGTCCCGCTCGTCGAGGATGCCGGCCTGCACGTACAGCGTCTCCGCGGAGATCCGCAGCGCCTTGGCCAGCTGCTGGAGGATGTCCGCGCTCGGCTTGCGCAGCCCGCGCTCGATCTGGCTCAGGTACGGATTCGACACCCCCGCGGCGTCGGCCAGCTGCCGAAGCGAGAGCTGGGCCTGCCGCCGCTGCTCGCGGAGGTATTCGCCGAGGTTTCCGACGTTGAGCGATGCCATGCCCCGATCCTGCCGCACCGTGCTAACTATTGCAAGCGCCTGCTTGCAAAAGCTCCCACCCCGTCTCCGGCGGTGCATGGGCTGACGCCACGCGGTCCTCGCCGCTGCCCCGGAACCAGCCGGAGTCGTTGCCCAAGGTCAGCGAGGCGTGAGGAGGCAGAACTCGTTGCCTTCCGGGTCGGCCATGACCGTCCAGGGGACGTCGCCCTGCCCCACGTCGGCGAGCGTCGCGCCGAGATCCTTCAAGCGCGCGACCAACTCCTCTTGATGGGCGGTCGAGGTGGTGGCCAGATCGAGGTGCACGCGGTTCTTGACCGTTTTGGGTTCCGGGCGGGCGATGATGTCGATGCAAACGGCCACGGGGTCGGGGTAGGCGAAGCCCACGGGTTCGAGGTTGGTCACGCCGGGTCCCTCGCTGTCGACACCCCAACCGAGTGCCTCCGCCCAGAACCGGCCGAGCGCGAGGTCGTCATGAGCCTTCATGTTGATCTGCACAAGCCGTGTTGCCATGCCGCAGATCCTAGAAGCCCGCTGGCCGCCGCCGTTCTCGCGGCGGCGGCCGGGGTGGGGAGGGGTCAGGCCTCCAGTGGGGGCAGGTGCAGGGACTTCAGGCGGGTCGGGTCGCTCAGGACGTCGATCGCGACGATCTTGCCGGAGACCACGGTGAAGGCCATGACCGAGACCGCCTTCGCCTGCGGGACCACCACGACACCCGCGGCGCCGTTGATCAGGGCCGGGCGTACGAAGGCGACCAGCGGGCGGAACGTGGCCGCCTGGCTCGCCACCGTGCGGGCGCCGTGCAGCACCATCGTGAGGCGGCCGCCCACGCCGCCGTCGGAGCGGAGCACCACGTCCGGGTCGAGTACGGCCACCAGCGCCTCGAACTCCCCGTCACGGGCGGCGGCGAAGAAGGCGTCCACGGCCTCCCGTTGCCGCGCGAGGTCCGCGTCGGGCGCCGGGGCCTGCCCCTGCACCCGACGCCGGGCGCGGCTCGCCAGCTGCCTGGTCGCGGCCGGGGTCTTCTCCACCAGCGGGGCGATCTCGTCGAACGGCACGGCGAACATGTCGTGCAGGACGAACGCCAGCCGCTCCGCCGGGGACAGCGACTCCATCACCACCATCAGCGCCAGCCCCACCGAGTCGGAGAGCAGCACCTCCTGCTCGGGGTCGATCCCCCGCGCCGGACTGATCAGCGGATCCGGCATGCGGGTCTCCAGCCGCTCCACCGGGTCCTCGCGGCGCTGTTCGCGCGAGCGCAGCATGTTCAGGCACACCCGGGCCACGACGGTGGTCAGCCACCCGCCCAGGTTCTCTATCCCGCCCGCGTCGGTGCGGCTGAGCCGCAACCAGGTCTCCTGGACGGCGTCTTCGGCCTCGGCGAGCGATCCGAGCATCCGGTAGGAGACCGCCCTCAGCCGGTCCCGGTGCTCCTCGAACTCCCCGGGCTCCCCGGGCTCCCCGAACTCCCCGCTCACGCGTCGGATTCCTTCCCCGCCGGCAGGGGAGCGCGCCCGACGACCACCGTCGCGTACAGCTCCTCGGAGCTGACCGCCCGCACCTCCAGCCCGCCCGCCGCCAGGGCGGACGCGGTCACCGGGGACTGCCGGGCGCTGGTCTCGATCAGCAGGTGTCCGCCGGGCGCCAGCCAGGCCGCCGCCCCGTCCGCGATGCGGCGGTGGACGTCGAGGCCGTCCGCGCCCCCGTCCAGGGAGACCAGCGGCTCGTGGTCGCGGGCCTCGGACGGCATGAACCCGATCTCCTCGGTCGGCACGTACGGGGCGTTGACCACCAGCACGTCCACCCGCCCCCGCAGTTCCGCCGGGAGCGCCGCGTACAGGTCGCCCTCCCACACCGTGCCGCCGTACGGGGCGACGTTGCGGCGGGCGTACGCCAGCGCGCCCGGGTCGATGTCGGCGGCGTGCAGTTCCACCCCGCCCGGGACCTGGGCGGCGACGGCCGCGCCGAGCGCGCCGACCCCGCAGCACAGGTCCAGGACCACCGCGCCGGGCCGGGCCAGCGCCACCGCCTCCTCGACGAGGAACTCGGTGCGCCGGCGCGGTACGAAGGCTCCCGCGCCCACCTCCATGCGCAGCCCGCAGAACCCCGCCCAGCCGACGACGTGCTCCAGCGGCTCGCCGTCCACGCGGCGGGCGACCAGCCCCGCCAGGTGTCCGTCGTCGGTGGCGGCCTCGACCAGCAGGTCGGCCTCTTCCTCCGCGAAGACGCAGCCGGCCGCGCGAAGCCGTTCGACGATCGTTGTCACGTAGCTCATTTCCTCTTGTTCCTGACCACAGCGGCGTCGTGGACACCGCTCGCGACGATACGGCGGGCACACGGCACAAACGTCACGGCAGGGGGCCGTTGCGTCAGGTCGCCGTGCGTGCCCCGCCTCAGAAGGTGTCCGGGCACCAGGGGCTCCTGGCCGTGCGGAACACGGCGTCCGCGAGCGCGACCGCCCCGGGCTCCAGCTCCGTCACCCGGCCGAGCGCGGCCAGCCGGACCGCCGACGCCTCGCCGAGGTACAGGGAGCCGAGCGCGGACACGTCGAGCCGCAGGCCGGCCGGGCCGTCCGTACGGGTGCAGGTGCCGCTGCCCGCGTCCAGCCGGTAGCGGCCGCCCGCCGGGCCCCCCGGGTCCTCGACCTCCAGCACCAGCGTCCCGGGCACGGCGTACGTCCGCGCGCCCAGCGCCCGTACGACGTCCAGCACCCGCACCCACAGGAAGTCGGCGGCGGTGATCAGCCGGGCCGCCCGCGGGTCGGGCAGCAGGTGCGGCAGCAGGTCGTCGGCGGGGCGGCGGCCGGTGCGGACCTTCAGCACCCAGTCGATGGAGCACAGGAAGTGCCACAGGGCCCGCTCCGCGCCCGGGGTGACCGCGATCAGGTCCTTGACCTGCACGGTGTTCAGCGGGACCTTCGCGTCCGTCCAGTGGTCGTCGGCGACGTAGACGGCCAGCCCCTCCACCTCGCCCGCCGCGTCGCGGTACACGGCGTGCATCGGCAGCCGGTACGGGCGGTGCGACATCTCCTCCAGCCCGGTCGCCAGGTTCCACCAGCGCGCGTTCCGGTCGACCACACCGTGCGCCGACGCCCGCAGCCGCTCGTGCAGGGCGGGTCCTACGCGGCGCAGCTCCTCGGCGTCGACCAGGTCGATCCGGCCCTCGCCCGGGGCGGGGACCGGGCGGTGCCGGTCCAGGCCGGTGCGCGGGACGTCGATCTCCCACTCGTGGTGCGAGGCGGCGGGCCCGTAGCCGTAGCGTCCGTAGATCGGGTACTCGGCGGCGATGAGCGTGGACAGGACGTCGCCGCGCGCGCGGGCGGCGACGAGCTCGGCGGCCATCATCCGGGTCAGCAGGCCCTGGCGGCGGTGGGTGGGCAGCACGGCGACGTTGGAGACCGCGCTGCACGGGACGGTGGCCCCGCCGGGCACGGTCAGCTCCTGGGTGAAGGAGCGGAAGGTCGCCACGCACCGGCCGGTCCCGGTGTCGAAGCCGCCCTGCATGCGGGCGAGGTCGCTGTACTCGGCCCGCTGGGCCACATCGGACGCGGTGGGCGTGCCGGGGGTGAGGAAGCCCGTGTTGAAGGTGCTCAACCAGGAGGGGAGGTCGGATTCGGCGATCGGCCGGACGTCAGCACTCATGACGGGCCACGCTAATCGCCCGCCCTCACGGGGGCTCCCGATTTTCCGGCGGCCCGGCCGCACCCCCGCCGGGGGCGCCGGCTACGCCAGCAGGTCGTCCACCTGCGCCTCGCCCTCCCGGTAGCGGCGGGTGATCTCCGCGCTGGAGTCGTCGGCCATCCGCTGGAGCTGCTGGCGGCGGCGCGAGACCTGCTGCTCGTAGCGGACGAGGCGGCCCAGCCCGTCGTGCAGTTCGGCGTCCGTGCGGGCGTCGAGGTCCGACAGCTCCACGTCGGACAGCATCTCCGCCGCGAGCAGCCGGAACTCCTCGTTGTGCGGGGTGCCGAGGGTGACGTGCCGGGCGGAGGCGCTGCGGCTGGAGGGGGCGTCGGCCAGGATCTCCGAGAGCCGGTCCACCACCGGCGCCTCGGGGTCCGTACGGCGGGCCAGTTCGGCGCGCAGGATGTCGATGCGGCCCTGCAGGAGTCTGCGTACGTAGCTCAGGTCGGCCTCGTCGCGCTGCGCGTCGCGGCGCAGCGCGCGCAGTTCGGGCAGGCCGAGCGCGGTGGCGGCGATGGCGGTGCCGGCCGGGCCGGACGACTCGCCGGTGCGCTGCGCGGGGGGCCGCGCCGAGGTGCCCGCGGCGGGCGGAGAAACAGGAGCACCAACAGGAGCAGAAGCGGGAGAAGAAGCAGGTGCTGCGGGTGCGGTTGCGGAGGTACCAGAAGTGTTCATGCGTTCGTGTCCGTCCCCTCGACCGGTGCTGGGGGCACCGCCTGCGTGCATGGTGCCACTCTCCGTGGTGCAGGTGCAGTCCCACTCCACCCGATCGGCCCCGGACGGGTGCACGCCTGGTACACAGGTGGTATGCGAGCAGTGGTGCAGAGGGTGGACGGCGCGAGCGTCGTGGTGGCCGGCGAGACGGTGGGCGAGATCGTCGGCGAGGGGTTGTGCGTACTGGTGGGGGTGACCCACGACGACACCCCGGAGAAGGCGGCGCTGCTGGCGCGCAAGCTGTGGTCGGTGCGGATCCTGGAGGCGGAGAAGTCGTGCAGTGACATCGGCGCCCCGCTGCTGGTGATCTCGCAGTTCACGCTCTACGGGGACGCCCGCAAGGGCCGCCGCCCCACCTGGAACGCGGCCGCGCCCGGCCCGGTCGCCGAGCCGCTCGTCGACGAGGTCGTGGCGCAGCTGCGGGCGCTGGGCGCGACGGTGGAGACGGGCCGCTTCGGCGCGGACATGCGGGTCTCGCTGACCAACCACGGCCCGTTCACCATCGTCATCGACATCTAGTGCTGTGGCCGGTCAGGGTGCTACGACGACCTCCTGCGCGGCGGCCGTCTTCCCGGCCAGCAGCGGGGCGTCGACGGGCACGTTGCGCTTGACGAGCGCGAGGGCGATCGGCCCGAGCTCGTGGTGGCGGACGGCGGTGGTGACGAAGCCCAGCTGGCGGCCCTCCTCCCCGTCCGCGGCGAGGCGTACGGGCGTGCCGTGCGCCGGGAGCAGTACCTCGGAGCCGTCCAGGTGCAGGAAGACGAGGCGGCGCGGCGGCTTCCCCAGGTTGTGGACGCGGGCGACGGTCTCCTGGCCGCGGTAGCAGCCCTTCTGGAGGTGCACGGCGGTGCCGATCCAGCCCAGCTCGTGCGGGATGGTGCGGTGGTCGGTCTCGGCGCCGACGCGCGGCCGGTGGGCCTCGACGCGCAGGGCCTCGTAGGCGAGGAGGCCCGCGGCGGGGCCGTGGGAGGCGGCGAAGGCCTCCAGGCCGGCGCGCGGGAGGAACACGTCGCGGCCGTAGGGGGTCTCGCGGACGGCGAGTTCCTTCGCGACCTCGGCGATGGAGCCGGCGGGCAGGTGGACGACGGCGAACTCGTCGGTGCGGTCGGCGACTTCGACCCGGTAGAAGAACTTCATCGCCTCCAGGTAGGCGATCAGCTCCTGCTGGGTGCCGGGCTCGACGTGCGCCCACACCGTCTCGCCGTCGTCGACGAGGTAGAGGGCGTGCTCGATGTGCCCGTTCGCGGAGAGGATCAGCGCCTCGGTGGCCTGCCCGGGCGGGAGGTCGGTGACGTGCTGGGTGAGCAGCAGGTGCAGCCAGCTCAGCCGGTCGGATCCGGTGACGGTGACGACGCCGCGGTGCGAGAGGTCGACGAAACCTCGGCCGTCGGCGAGGGCGCGCTGTTCGCCGTAGAGCTCTCCGTAGTGGGCGGCGACGCCCTCGTCACGGCCTTCGGCCTGTACGGCGCCGGGGAGATGGAGCAAGGGGCTGCTGGTCATGCCACCAAGCCTACGACCCCGCCCGCACGACGCCCGGCCCGCGCCTGGACGGCCACTGGGGCGGTGGGGGCTACGCCTCGCCGGCGCGGTGCTTCGCGGCGCACTTCGCGCACAGGCCGAAGATCGCGAAGTGCTTCATGTCGGTCTCGAAGCCGAAGGTGTCGCGCAGCTTCGTCGTGAACTCGGCGGCGATGTCCACGTCCGCCTCGATGACCTCGGTGCAGTCCCGGCAGACCAGGTGGATGTGGTGGTGCCGGTCGGCGAGGTGGTAGGTGGGGGCCCCGTGCCCGAGGTGGGCGTGGGAGACCAGTCCCAGCTCCTCCAGCAGCTCCAGGGTCCGGTAGACGGTGGAGATGTTGACGCCGGAGGCGGTCTTGCGCACCTCGACGAGGATCTCGTCGGGGCTGGCGTGCTCCAGCGCGTCGACGGCCTCCAGCACGAGCTGGCGCTGCGGTGTCAGCCGGTATCCGCGCTGCCGCAGGTCACTCTTCCAGTCGGTGCTCACCACCCCGCCAGTGTAAGCGCGGGAAGGGGACCGCGGGCGAGCCCGCGGTCCCCTTCCTTAGTACGACTGTGCGACGGTGCGAACCGGCCGGCTCAGCGGAAGAAGGCGATGCCGTCTTCCGGGAGCTCGGGGAGGTTGCGCGCCATGTCGGCGATCTCCTCCGGGGTGACGACCTTCTTGAGCTGGGCCGACTTGTACGGGCGCAGTTCGACGTCGGGGGTGGCCTTCTCCCCGACCCACATCAGGTCGCCGTTCACGTAGCCGTAGAGGCGCTTGCCGCCACTGTGCGGGCGAGCGGTGGCCGTACGCGCCACCGCGTCGGTGACCAGGTCGATCTGGGGCTTCTTGTCGGCGAGCTCGCCGTACCAGATCTCGACGACGCCCTGGTCACGGACCATGACGATCTCGACCTTGCGGTCCTTGTCGATGCGCCAGTAGCCCGCCTCGGACTCCAGCGGGCGCACCTGGTTGCCCTCGGCGTCGAGCACCCAGGTGTGCGAGTGGTACTCCAGGAAGTCCCGGCCGTCGTGGGTGAAGACGACTTCCTGGCCGAAGTTGCACTTCTCTTCACCGGGGTAGTCGAAGACGCCGGCGCCTTCCCAGGTGCCGAGGAGGAAGGCGAGGGGGACGAGGCCCGGGTTCAGGTCGGACGGGATCTGGATCATGGTTGGCAGCTCAGGCGATCTGTGGGAGGGGTTCCGGGGCGGGCGGCAGGGCGGAAGCTCAGCGCTGACCCTGGTAGAGCTTCTTGACGGCCAGGCCGGTGAAAGCCATGACGCCGACGCAGACCAGGATCAGCAGGGAGGTGAAGACTGCCTCAAGCACGGGGTGCTCCTCGGAGGATTCGGTGCGGTGTACGGGCCGGTCCCCAAGCCTACTGGCCCGGGGACGGACGCACCGTGTGAGGTAGGCCGTACCGCCCACCGGGCGGTCAGCCGAGCAGCTGGTGCTGGAGGATCACGGCCTGGTGCAGGGGGACGGCGGGCGTCGCGCCCTTGCGGCTCTGCAGGATCACGGCCTGGACGTCACCCGACTGGATGCAGCCGGCCCGGATCTGCTCGTCGCCGAACGGGACGGACTCCTCCAGGACCTTCACGTCGTCGCCGGACGGGGCGTCCTGGGCGAGGTGGGCCTTGCCCCAGACGTCGTCCGACTCGATGCGGTTGACGCCGTTCAGGTTCATGTCGGCGCCGCAGCCGGTGAAGGTGTCGGCCAAGCCGGAGGCGTGGAAGCGCAGCAGGTAGATCCGGGTCCGGACCCCGTCGGGGGTGGTCCAGCCCCGGCCCACGATCTGGCGCAGTCCGTTGTCGGTGAACCCCTGCTTCATCTTCTCGCGCGCGGTGCCCTCGTACTCCTCCAGGAAGGTGTCCACGGTCACGACCGAGTCCTTCTCCAGCTTCAGCGCGGGGTCCGGGGCGGATCCGAGCGGGGCGGGCAGGAGCAGCTGGGTCAGGCCGGCGTAGTGGATGCCGTCGATGTTGTCCTCGGCGAAGGGCAGGGGTGCGCCCGGCGGCAGGGTGGGCAGGGCCAGGGCCGGATAGGTCCAGCGGCCGTCGGCCCTGGTCGACAGGCCGGGGACGTCGGTGCGCTCGGGCTGGAGCAGCCCGTACGCGGTCCCCGTGCCGGCGGCGGCGAAGACGAGGACGGCGGCCGTCCAGCGCAGGGCGGCGCGCAGCGCGCGGCGGTCCTTGGGGGGCGCGGGCGCGGCCGGCTCGGGGACGGCGGCCGCCTCCGGGGTGGCCTCGGCGGTGGTCTGCTCGGTCACACGGACTCCCCGGGGGACTTCAGGCGGGTCAGCTGGTCCTTGAAGAACCCGGCGGCTTCGGATTTCGGAAAGTGCTTCTTGGGCCCGTAGGCACGGAAACTGACCATGACGTCGCCCTCGACGCTCACGCAGGAGAGGGAGTCGATCTCCCCGTCCCGCTGCGGCTCGCCCACCGGGATCAGCGCGCACCTGGCGTCCGGGAAGCCGTTCACCTTGGGGGCGTCGCGGGCGTCGCCGAGCGCGGCCATGAGCTTCTTGGTCACGTCGGAGAAGGTCTGCACGGCGCGCGGGTCGGCCTGCATGACCTGGATCTCCAGGACCAGCGGGTCGTGGTCGCGATCGGCCCGCTGCCAGGTGCGTCCGGCCAGGCCCTTGAGCTTGAGGTCGGCCAGCATGTCGTCGCGCTTCTTGCGCTCCGAGCTGGACAGGCCCTCGCGGGCCCGTTTGAACCCTTCGACGGCCTGCTCGCCGCTGATGAAGAAGTCGTTGCCGTTGGCGTCCATGTCGGGGCCGGGTCCGAAGCCGGGGGCGGGACGCGGCAGGAGCTTGCCCGAGAGGTTGTTGAGGGGCACGTTCGCGGGCTCGTCGGGATCCGGCGCCTGCTGCCCGGCGGGCGCCCAGTAGGCGGTGGGCGCGCTGCGGTCGGCGCCGTCGAGCGCGGCGTAGGCCGCGACGGCGCCCCCGGAGAGCAGGACGACGGCCACCGCGGCGGCGGCGAGGGCCAGCGGCTTCCCGCGGCGGCGCGCGGGGGCGGGGGCGTCGGTCGCGTCGGCCTCCGCCGTCACGTCGGCCGCGTCGGTCGCGTCGGTCACAGTCGCTCCAGCTGTCGCTTGGCCAGGTCGATGACGTCGCCCTCGGCGATGGGACGGGCGCGCCTGTCGCCGTAGAAGACCAGCACGACGGTGTCGCCCCGGCGGGCGACCGCCCTGGCCTCGCGGATCGGGAGGTATCCCGCCAGCTCGCTGGGCTTCGAGTACACCCAGACCCGGCCGGCCTGCGGGTTCACCCCGGGAATGGGCACGCCTTCGTTGCCCGCGTACTTCTCCTCGGGCAGGTAGGAGGCCTGCCCGCCCTGGAAGTCGTCCGCTCCGGAGAAGTCCTTGAACTGCACCAGCTGGACCTCGACCTCGATGTCGCCCTGCTCCCAGTGCTTCGTCGCGGCGCGACGGAAATGGGTGTCCACCAGGTTGCGGAACATCTTGGCCGGCTCCTCGTACCCCGCCGCGAAGGAGTCGAGGGGGTCGAAGCCCTTGTCCTTGACCTTCGCGCCCGCGGGCGGTTCGACGAGCAGCTCGTTGAGGTCGCCGTCCGTCGCGTGCCAGCGGTTGGCGTTGACCGACTTGTGCGTCGTGCCGTCGTCCGGTGCGAGCGCCTTGGGCGCCGGCAGCTTCTGCTGCGCCAGCGGCGGCAGGGGCGTCGGCGCGCGGTGGTACTGGACCGCGTAGCCGGTGGCGGTGCCGGCGAGGGTGCCGAGGACCAGGGCGGACGCGATCAGGAGGGCCGTGCGGCCCCGGCGGCGCGGGCGCGGCGGAACGGCGACGTCCGGAGTTTCCGCATTTACTGGCGGAAATTCGGGAGTGTCCGATTCCGCTCCATTCTCCGGCGCTTTCCGCAGCTCGGGAATGGTCTGTTCGTGTTCCAAAGGGGTCCCCCCACAGGACGTGAGGCGCTGGGTTCATTTACCCGCGCACACCGAAGACACCTTCGGCCAGTGGGGAGTTGTACGCATCTTTATTACGGTCTTATATCCGGGCTCGGCTCGGCCCTCAGCCCTCAGCCCTCGGCCCTCAGTCCTCGTGGCGCCGTTTTCCGTCGAGTTCGTCCCACCACTCGTCCGATTTCGGGTCGCCCGAGGGGTCGTCCCACCAGCGGTCGTCGGGGCCGCGCCGGTTCGCGACCATCGCGGCGACCGGCGGGATGACCATCGCGACCACGCACAGGGCCACGGCCGCCTCGACCGAGAAGAGGCGCACGAAGGACCAGGCGGAGACGAAGAGGAACAGGCATCCGCCCATGAGCAGGAAGTAGGCGCGTCGGCGCCGGGCGTACATACCTCCAGCGTAGAGCGGGCCCCCGCCGAAGCAAGGGCCCGGACGGCGCGAAGGGCCGCACCCCGGTCCAGTGGCGTCCAACCCCCGGGGGTGCGGCCCTTCGGCCGGTCATGCGATGTGCGGTGCTCAGACCGCGATGGCCACGTCCGTCACGCCGCCGGCCTCGACGACGACCACGGCGCGGTCGGCCTGGCCGCCGGGCACGAGCGCCCGCAGCGTCCAGGAGCCCTCGGCCGCGTAGAAGCGGAACTGGCCGGTCGCCGAGGTCGGGACCTCGGCGGTGAACTCGCCGGTCGAGTCCAGCAGCCGCACGTACCCGCTGATGGGCTCGCCGTCCTTGGTCACCTGACCCTGGATGGCGGTCTCACCGGGCTTGAGCGTGGCGAGGTCGGGCCCGCCGATCTGTGCTCCACACATGTTCTCTGTCCTGTCCTAGAGAGGTTCAGCTACGAGGGCGTCGCGTGCCCGGTACTACTTGTTGGGGCCGAGCTCGATCGGCACGCCGACCAGCGAGCCGTACTCGGTCCACGAGCCGTCGTAGTTCTTGACGTTCTCCTGGCCCAGGAGCTCGTGCAGCACGAACCAGGTGAGCGCGGAGCGCTCACCGATGCGGCAGTACGCGATGGTGTCCTTCGCCAGGTCGACCTGCTCGGCCTGATAGAGGGCGGTGAGCTCCTCGTCGGACTTGAAGGTGCCGTCGTCGTTGGCGTTCTTCGACCACGGGATGTTGCGGGCGCTCGGGATGTGGCCCGGACGCTGCGACTGCTCCTGCGGGAGGTGCGCCGGGGCGAGCAGCTTGCCGCTGAACTCGTCGGGCGAACGCACGTCGACCAGGTTCTTCGTGCCGATCGCGGCGACCGCGTCGTCACGGAAGGCGCGGATCGAGGTGTCCTGGGCCTTGGCCTTGTACTGGGTGGCCGGGCGGTTCGGGACGTCCTTGCCGTCGACCAGGTCGCGGGAGTCGAGCTCCCACTTCTTGCGGCCGCCGTCGAGGAGGCGGACGTCCTGGTGGCCGTAGAGCTTGAAGTACCAGTAGGCGTAGGACGCGAACCAGTTGTTGTTGCCGCCGTAGAGGACGACGGTGTCGTCGTTGGAGATGCCCTTGGCGGAGAGGAGCTTCTCGAAGCCCTCCTGGTCCACGAAGTCGCGGCGGACCGGGTCCTGGAGGTCGCTCTTCCAGTCGATCCGGACGGCGTTGGTGATGTGGTTCTTGTCGTACGCGGACGTGTCCTCGTCCACCTCGACGATGACGACATTGGCGTCGTTCAGGTGGGCCTCGACCCAGTCGGCGTCTACGAGGACGTCGCTGCGGCTCATGGTGTTCTCCTCCGGGGCAGTGTGCGGCGGGGCGGTGCTGGTGGTGCGGGGAGCGTGTTTCCGGGTGCGCTCGCGGACCCTGTTGCGGGGAGGCTTCAGGAGGGCGGGAGGCAGAGGTGGTCACACGGGAAAGCGGAAAGCCGTCGTCCGGCTATGGAGCGGGATGCGCTCACACGTCACATGGATCGACAGAGCATGGCGGCGACGCGACACAGGTCTACTGCCCGCCGCTTCGTGAGGTCCGCCTGCTGATGCTTCATAGGCATGGATCGTAGGGACGAATCGGCCGCCCTGTCACCGGTGTGTCATATGTCGAGACAGGATCGTCCGGATCGTGGGATACGAAAGCCCCGGACGGCCGCCTCGCGGCCTTCCGGGGCTGTGCGTACGGTCCGTTCATCTGCGGATCGGACCATGCCGTCTCACGATCCGGCCAGGGACACGTCCGTACCGCTCAGCGTGAGGTGCACGCCGGCCTCGTCCGAGGTCAGCGCGGACAGCTGGAGACCGGCCGGCAGGCCTCCGTCGAGGCGGCGGTCGAAGTCGGTCCGCTTGCGCACCGCGCTCTCGATGCCCGGCACGCCCTCGCCGGGCACGGAGTCCGCGCGCACCCGGACGATCTTGCCGCCGCCCTTGCCCTCGACGAGGGTGACCGTCGACACCACGCTCTTGGTGAAGCTCTTGCCGAGGAACTCCACCGTCGCGGTGACCTTCACCTTGTTCGGCGCCCCGCCGTAGGTGACGGTCTCGCCGTTCTGGGTGGTCTTGCTGAGGTCCTCGTAGCTCATGAGCGCGGTGCCCTCGGCGCGCTTGGCGGTGCCGCCCGTGTAGTCCCCGTTCAGCTTCACCTCGCGGAAGCTGGCGTCGAGCTCCGTCAGCCGCGTCTTGCGGCCCTCGGCGGTGGCCTCGACGCCCTTCAGCTTCAGGTCCACCTGCTCCAGCTCGTGGCTGAGGGCCTGGGTCAGGAAGGGGAATCCGTGGATCTCCACCTCGGCACTGCCCGCGAGCCCCTGGCGGGACTGGACGCGGTCCGCCAGCCGGTTCTCGGCATAGCTGACCGCCCAGCGGTCCGCGCCCACGAACAAGGCCCCCAGGACCACTCCGACGATCACGACGACGCGCAGGAAACGCACGTGCCCCTCCCCCTACTAGTTGGTACGTGCGTTCTAGTGGACCATGGTCCGCCGTCGGGACACCGTCAGCCCACCACCCGCCCGATCAGGTAGACGGCGGGAGCGGCGGCGGCCAGCGGCAGGGCGACACCGGCCGTCATGTGGACGAACTTGGACGGATAGTCGTACGCGGCCACCCGCAGCCCGATCAGCGCGCACACCCCGGCGGCCAGCCCGATCAGGGCCCCGCCCGTGCCCACCCCGGCCAGCCCGCCCACCGCGATGCCCGCACCGGCCGCGGCGGCCAGCGAGACGCCCACGGAGGCCGCGGTCGGCAGCGGCAGGGCCCGCGCGAAGACGGCCACCGCGACGGCGGCGGCGCCCACGGAGACGGCCTTCATGTCGGCGGCCAGGTAGCCCGCGCACAGGATGGCCAGCGCCGCCGAGGCGACGGAGGCCATCAGCCCGTACATGCGCTCGTCGGGGTCCGCGTGGCTGCGCAGCTGGAGGACCAGCGTGAGCAGCACCCAGGCCCCGAGGGTGCCGATGATCGCTCCGGGGCCGTACACCCGGTCCACCGCGAGCACGGCGCCGTCGGCGACGACGGCCCCGGCGAAGGCCAAGGCGATGCCCTGGCGGGCGGGCCACATGCCGTTGAGGCGGAACCAGCCGGCCGCGGTGAGGCCCTGGAGGGCGATCAGCGGGACGAGCAGGGCGTACTGGCCCAGGAGCGCGGCCACCGCCATCAGCAGCCCGAGGGCGGCGGTCAGTATGGCCGACTGCGGGCCCGGGTCGATGATCGGCGACCGGCCCTCGGCGCGGGCCTGCGCGGGGTCCACCGCGCGCAGGGTGTTGCCGCCGAGGGTGGGCGGCGAGTACTCGGCGGCGGGGCCGCCCGCGGCCTCCGGGGCCGGGGCCTGGGACTGAGCCTGGGCGGCCGGCTCCGGCGCGGCGGACGGGCCCGGGTACGGCGGGAGGTACGCCGTCTGCTCGGCGGCGTCCGGGGCGGCCGACTGGGGCGGCAGGTACGCCGTCTGCTCGGCGGCGCTCTCCCGCACGGGCGGCAGGTACGCCGTCTGCGCGGCCGCGGCGTCCTCGGGCTGCGGCCACGGTGAGGCCTGCTGCGGCTGCGGGGCCTGCGGAGCCTCCTCGCGGAACCAGCCGTCCGGGGCCACGGGCTGCTGGGGCTGCTGCTGGACCGGCTGGACCGGCGGCAGGTACGCCGTCTGCTCGGCGGCGGCCTCGCGTACGGGCGGCAGGTACGCCGTCTCGGCGACGGACTCGGCCTGCGGCCACGGCGCACCGGCCTGGGGCCACCCGGGCTGCTGGACGGGCTGCTGCGGGGCCTCGTCACGGAACCAGCCGTCCGGGGCCACCGACTGCTGCGGGGGCTGCTGGTGCTGCGGGGCGGCCGGCACCGGCGGCAGGTACGCCGTCTCGGCGACGGACTCGGCCTGCGGCCACGGCGCGTACTGCTGGGGCTCCTGCGGGGCCGCCTGCGGCTGCTGCGGGGCCTCGTCGCGGAACCAGCCCTCCGGCGCCGGGGACTGCCCGGGCACCGCGCCCAGCGGCGGCTGCACCGGCTGGTAGCTGGTGTCCCAGGTGTCGGACGACCAGGTCTGCGTCCCGTACGGGTCCTGCGGAGGCTGGTGCTGCTGGTGTTGCTGTTGCTGCTGGTGTTGCTGCTGCTGTTCCTCGGGAGTGCTCATCGGTTCCCGCTCACCCGCCCGCGAACGGCGGGAGCACCTCTACGGTGCCCCCCTCGGTCAGCAGTACGGCGTCATGGGCGCGCTTGCCCACGGGCTCGTCGTTCACCAGGAAGGAGCAGCGCTGCAGGACCCGGGTCAGCTCCCCCGGATGGCGTTCCCGCACGGCGTCGAGCGCCTCGGCCAGTGTGTGCGCCGAGTACGGCTCCTCCGCAGTCTTGGCAGCGGCCTTGGCCGCCGCCCAGTAGCGGATGGTTCCGGTTGCCACTCTGCAGCTCCTATCGTCGGCTCTCTACCGGCCTCCATGATGACCCCTCCGCCGCTCCACTCCGGTGTGCCTCCGCGCGCCCCGTGTGCGCCCGACCGGACCGGCCGCCCCGGACGGCGGGCCCCCGATCCGGTGAAACCGGGGCATACGCAGGGGGAAGGCGTGGCGCGAACCACAGAATGCGGTAGTGAGAGTCCTCGGCCCCGAAAGGGCGGGTGGGCTATTCTGGCGGCGTAGAGGATCCGGGCAACGTAGCCCCCGGGTCCTTTTGTGCTTTCAGCACGTTGAACGGACCGAGAACAGTGGCACCCGTCCGGCCCCAGGGCGCGGGGGCGGACAGGCGCCAGGCAAGCCGTACGAAGCAGTACCACGCACGTCCTCGACGGGACCGAGGAGGAACCGACGTGATGGACCAGCGAACCGCACAGGTGCACGACCGCCAGACCCGGGCAGGTGGTCGGGCATGAGCTCTCTCCTGCTGCTGACCAATGCCCTGCAGCCGTCGACCGAGGTGCTGCCCGCACTCGGCCTGCTGCTGCACAACGTCCGGGTGGCACCCGCCGAGGGCCCGGCCCTCGTGGACACCCCCGGCGCCGACGTGATCCTCGTCGACGGCCGCCGCGACCTCCCGCAGGTGCGGTCGCTGTGCCAGCTCCTGCGCTCCACCGGACCGGGCTGTCCGCTGATCCTCGTCGTCACCGAGGGCGGCCTCGCGGCCGTCACCGCCGACTGGGGCATCGACGACGTCCTCCTCGACACGGCCGGCCCGGCCGAGGTCGAGGCACGGCTGCGGCTGGCCACCGGCCGCCAGCAGCTGGGCTCCGACGACTCCCCCATGGAGATCCGCAACGGCGACCTGTCGGTCGACGAGGCGACGTACAGCGCGAAGCTGAAGGGGCGGGTCCTGGACCTGACCTTCAAGGAGTTCGAACTGCTGAAGTACCTCGCCCAGCACCCGGGCCGGGTCTTCACCCGCGCCCAGCTCCTCCAGGAGGTGTGGGGCTACGACTACTTCGGCGGCACCCGGACGGTCGACGTCCACGTACGGCGGCTGCGCGCCAAGCTCGGCCCCGAGCACGAGTCGCTGATCGGCACGGTCCGTAACGTCGGCTACCGCTTCGTCACCCCGGAGAAGGTGGAGCGGGCGGCCGCCGAGGCAGCCGACCGGGCCGCCGCCGCACAGGCCGCGGCGCAGGCCGCCGCCCACCCCGCCGACCGGACGGGCGGGGTCCCCCGGACGGCCGAAGCCCCTGTGAGCATCCACTCGGCCAAACACCCTGCCCAGAGGTAGGTCACCCCGCGTAGACTTCCGCGCGTGGCCAAGGTGACGCGGGATGACGTTGCACGACTTGCGGGTACGTCTACCGCCGTCGTGAGCTACGTCATCAACAACGGACCCCGGCCGGTCGCCCCGGCCACGCGCGAGCGTGTCCTCGCCGCGATCAAGGACCTGGGCTACCGCCCGGACCGGGTCGCCCAGGCGATGGCCTCGCGGCGCACCGACCTCATAGGCATGATCGTCCCGGACGCCCGTCAGCCGTTCTTCGCGGAGATGGCGCACGCGGTCGAACAGGCCGCCGCCGAGCGCGGGAAGATGGTGCTCGTCGGGAACTCCGACTACCGCGACGAGCGCGAGGTCCACTACCTGCGGGCCTTCCTCGGAATGCGGGTGTCCGGACTGATCCTCGTCAGCCAGGGCATGAGCGAACGCGCCGCCTCCGAGATCGAGGCCTGGGACGCCCGGATCGTGCTGCTGCACGAGCGGCCCGAGGCCATCGACGACGTCGCCGTCATCACCGACGACATCGGCGGCGCCCAGCTCGCCACCCGCCACCTGCTGGAACACGGACACGCGTACGTGGCCTGCATCGGCGGCGTCGAGAACACCCCGTCGGTCGGCGACCCCGTCGCCGACCACGTCGAAGGCTGGCGGCGGGCGATGCTCGAAGCCGGGCGCTCGGTGGAGGGCCGGCTCATCGAGGCCCCGTACAACCGCTACGACGCGTACACCGTCGCCCTCGAGGTCCTGGCCCGGCCCGACCGGCCGACGGCGATCTTCTGCGCGACGGACGACCAGGCCATCGGGGTGCTGCGCGCCGCGCGGGAGCTGCGCATCGACGTGCCCGGGGAGCTGGCGGTGGCCGGCTTCGACGACGTCAAGGAAGCCGCGCTGACCGACCCGCCGCTGACCACCATCGCCTCCGACCGGCCGGCGATGGCGCGCGCCGCCGTCGACCTCGTCCTGGACGACGCACTGCGCGTGGCGGGCTCGCGCCGCGAGCGGCTGAAGCAGTTCCCGTCGGCGCTGGTCATCCGCCGCTCCTGCGGCTGCCGCTAGCAGCCGGGCTGCAGTCGAACGGCTACGTCGGCCAAAATCCAGCCCCGCCGGCGTTTGAGGCGCGGGGGTCCGGGGGCTGGCCCCCGGGAACGGCGCCGCACGCGAATGGGCACGCCGCCGCACCCAGCCCCGCCGGCGATTGAGGCGTGGGGAGCTTATTTCCGGCATACGTGGTTCTGTCGGGCTTCTCAGCCTGGACTCAGGAAGCTCTCATGATGCGGGGACAGAGTCGTAGCCATGACCGAGAGCTTCCGCCGCGAAGGCGAGTACCCGCAGGAGAACCGCCCGGCCGACCAGCGCCCGCCCTTCGGCGAGGACTGGCAGCGGGGACGTGACCGGCTGGCCCACGACGCCGGCGCCGGGGCCGGCGCGGAGGCGCGGCCACAGGCGCAGGCGGGCGGCGGGGCGTATCCGCCGCCTCCCGCGTACCCGCCGGCCGCCGCCCCCGGGTGGCACGAGGCGCACCGGCCGCCGGTGATCCAGGGCGAGACGGTCCCCACCTGGGCCGGCGCCCCGGGAGCGCCCGGCCCCGCCCACGCCGCGCCCGCGCCCCGCGCCAAGCGGCCCGTCGCGCTGCTCGCCGCCGTCGCGCTCGCGGCGGCCGTGGTCGGGGGCGGGACGGCCGCCGCCGTGCAGCAGTTCCTCGGGCAGGGCGGCTCCGGCTCCGCAGGAGTCAGCGGCACCAACGTGTCGCAGTCCAGCGTCGGCACCGTCTCCGGTGTCGCCGAGCAGGTCAGCCCGTCCGTCGTGCGCATCGACACCCGTACCGGCTCCGGCCAGGGCACCGGCTCCGGCGTCGTCATCACCGCCGACGGCGAGATCGTCACCAACAACCACGTGGTCAGCGGTGCGAGCGAGATCCAGGTGACGATGAGCGACGGCAAGAAGTACGCCGCCAAGACCGTCGGCACGGACCCGGACAAGGACCTCGCGCTCATCAAGCTGCAGGGCGCGAGCGGCCTCAAGCCCGCCACCCTCGGCGATTCGGGCCGGCTCAAGGTCGGCGACCAGGTCGTCGCCATCGGCTCCCCCGACCGTCTCACCGGCACGGTGACCAGCGGCATCGTCTCGGCGCTCGACCGCGACGTGAACGTCCCGAAGTCCGAGGAGCAGCAGTCCCCGCAGCGCGGTCAGGGCGGCTGGCCGTTCAGTTACGGCGGCCAGCAGTTCAACGGGAACACCGGCTCGGACACCACCTCGTACAAGGCCATCCAGACGGACGCCTCCCTCAACCCGGGCAACTCCGGCGGCGCCCTGGTGAACATGAACGGCGAGATCGTCGGGATGCCCTCCGCGATCTACTCCCCCTCCAGCGACAGTTCCAGCGCGGGCAGCGTCGGCCTCGGTTTCGCGATCCCGGTGAACACGATCAAGGCGGACCTCGACTCCCTCCGCAAGGGCGGACCGGGTGGTGGCGGCAACAGCGGCAACAGCAACGGCGGCTCCGCCGCGAACGGGTTCGGGACCTCGTTCTGAGACCCTGGTACGTGGCCCGCGCACCGACCACCACCCCCTGGGGGACGTAGATGAATCCCGCCGAAGGCGACCAGCAGCGCATCCTCGTCGTCGACGACGAGCCGGCCGTCCGCGAGGCCCTGCGCCGCAGCCTGGCCTTCGAGGGGTACGGCACCCGGACGGCGGTCGACGGCCTGGACGCCCTGGACCAGGCGGCGGCGTACGCCCCCGACCTGATCGTCCTGGACATCCAGATGCCCCGGATGGACGGTCTGACGGCGGCCCGCCGGCTGCGCGCGGCGGGCTCCACGACCCCGATCCTGATGCTGACCGCCCGCGACACCGTCGGGGACCGCGTCACCGGCCTCGACGCGGGCGCCGACGACTACCTGGTCAAGCCCTTCGAGCTGGACGAGCTCTTCGCCCGCGTCCGCGCCCTGCTGCGCCGCAGCTCCTACGCCGCCCCGGCCGCCGGGGCGGTGGACACCGGCGGGGACGCCCTGACCTTCGCCGGCCTGCGCATGGACCTCACCACCCGTGAGGTGACCCGGGGCGGGCGTCCGGTGGAGCTGACGCGTACCGAGTTCACCCTGCTGGAGATGTTCCTCGCGCACCCGCGCCAGGTCCTGACCCGCGAGCAGATCCTCAAGACGGTCTGGGGTTTCGACTTCGAGCCCAGCTCCAACTCCCTGGACGTGTACGTGATGTACCTGCGCCGCAAGACCGAGGCGGGCGGTGAACCCCGCCTGGTGCACACCGTGCGCGGGGTGGGCTACGTCCTGCGCCAGGGCGAGAGCGGTCCCGAGTGAGCCCGGCGGCCCGGTTCCGCGGGCTGCCGCTGCGGTCCCGGCTGGTGCTGCTGGTGGCCGTCGCGGTGGCGCTCGCGGTGGCCGCGGTGGCGGCGGTGTCCTGGGTGATGGTCCGTACGCAGCTGCGCGACCAGCTGGACCAGTCCCTGCGGGCGACCAACCCCAACGAACAGGTGCTCCGCACCCTGCGCGACGCCGGCTGCGTGAACCGCCCGGCGCAGACGCAGCCGGACATCGCCGGGAACCTGAACGCGACCGTTCAGATCGTCACTGCGGACGGCACCCACTGCTGGGTGAGCGGGCGCACGGACCTGCCGGCCGAGCCGGCCGACAAGGACGTCGCGGCGGGCCTGCGCGAATGGACCCTGCACGACACCACCACCGACACCGGCGTCGACATGCGCGTCTACACCAAGGGCGCCCGCATCTCCGGCGGCCCGGTCTTCGCGATCTCCGTCGCCAAACCCCTCGCCGACATCGACAAGCCCCTGTCCACCCTGGCCTGGGTGCTGGTCCTGGTCGCGGGCATCGGCGTGGTCGGGGCGGGCGCCGCCGGCCTGTGGGTGGCCCGTACGGGGCTGCGTCCGGTCGACGAACTGACCGCCACCGTCGAGCACATCGCCCGCACCGAGGACCTCACCGTCCGCATCCCCGAGGAGGGCGACGACGAGATCGCCCGCCTGTCGCGCTCCTTCAACTCCATGACGGCGGCCCTGGCCTCCTCCCAGGAGCGGCAGGCCCAGCTGATCGCGGACGCCGGGCACGAGCTGCGGACGCCGCTGACCTCGCTGCGCACCAACATCGAGCTGCTCGCGCGCAGCGAGGACACCGGCCGGGCCATCCCGCCCGAGGACCGCCGGGAGCTGCTGGCCTCGGTCAAGGCCCAGATGACGGAACTGGCCGCGCTGATCGGGGACCTCCAGGAGCTGTCCCGCCCGGACGCGGCCCCGTACGGCCCGCTCCAGGTCGTCGCCCTGCACGAGATCGCCGGGGCGGCACTGTCGCGGGCCCGGCTGCGCGGTCCCGAGCTGGTCTTCACCTCCGCGCTGGAGCCCTGGTTCGTGCGGGGCGAGGCGGCGGCGCTGGAGCGGGCGGTGGTCAACGTCCTCGACAACGCCGTGAAGTTCAGCCCGCCGGGCGGCGCGGTCGAGGTGTCGCTGCACGCGGGCGAGCTGACCGTGCGCGACCACGGGCCGGGCATCCCGGCCGAGGACCTCCCGTACGTCTTCGAACGGTTCTGGCGCTCCCCGTCGGCGCGGGCCCTGCCCGGCAGCGGTCTGGGCCTGTCGATCGTGGCCCGTACGGTGCACCGCGCGGGCGGCACGGCCGCGCTGCGCGCCGCCTCCGACGGCGGGCCGGGCGCGGAGGCGGTCCTGCGCATCCCGGGCGCCCCGACGCCACCGCCGGCCGCGCCGGGGGCCGTGCCGGGGTCAGTTGTGCCGGATCAGTGAGGCGACCAGGCCGGAGCGGGTGTTCGGGAAGTCCATCGGGATGATGCCGAGGCCGGTGCGGCCGGCGAGTTCGCCGCCGTCGACGAAGGCGTGGACCTGCGGGTTCAGCCGGTCGGAGTTCCAGCGCGGGGGCATGTAGGCGGAGGTGCTGGTGTAGTTCACGAAGAGCTTGCCGGGCTGCTGGACGGCCCGGCGGAACTGGTCCTCGATCTTGCCGCGTTTGGCGAAGGGCTCGGCGTTCCAGTCGTCCTGGACGTCGAAGAGCGAGCCGTCGGCGTAGCGCACGCCCGGCAGGCCGCCGTTGTCGGCGAGCAGGACCACCTTGCCGCGGGCCTGGCCGAGGGTGGGCAGCGCGGTGTCGATGCGGAAGAGCGGGCGCCAGCCCCGGTTGTCGAGGTAGTCGTCGAAGACGGCGCGGAAGGTGGCGTCGCTGTCCGTCGAGTACTCCTGCTTGAGCCGCATGAGGACGGTCTCGGAGGGGTGCGCGGCGAGGAAGTTCCAGCAGGCGACGAGGACGTCGCCGAACATCAGGTTCTGGAAGAAGGAGCCGTGGTGGATCGCGAACGATCCGCCGCTGACCCGGCAGCGGACGTCCAGGAAGCGGATTCCGGAGTCGAGCTGCTCGGCGATCGAGGTGTTCTGGCAGGCGACGTAGAGGCCGCCCTGGCGGGCGCCGGAGTCGTGGGTGCCGGGGATGGTCATCCGCTGGAGCGCGGTGGTGTCGGCGAGGCCGGCCATCCAGTCCTGTGTACCGAGGGTCGCCGTCGCCGAGGCCGGGGCCGCCGAGGCCGGGGCCGCCGCTGCCAGCCCCGCGGCCGCCGCCGTCGCCGCTCCGATCAGGAATGCCCGCCGGTCCAGTGCCATGTCCCGCCCCGCCCTTCGCCGCCCACCCGTTGACAGGCCGGATCATGGCACGCGGGGCCCGCCTTTACTACCCGTCGGTAGAGACCGGCTTCTCCAGCAACTCCGCCATCCTGCGCAGCCCTTGGGCAAGGGCGCGGCCGTCCGGCGCGTGCTCCGGGTCGGTCAGGGCCTGCACCATCACCCCGCTCAGCAGCGCGAGGTGCACCGATCCGAGGCCCCGTACGTCCTCCTCCGCGACCTCCTCCAGCGGTACGCCGGCCAGCTGGGCGGCCACCATGCGGCGGTTGCGGCGCTGGCCCTCGGCGAGGATCCCGAGGAGCTCGGGCGAGGACTGCGCGTGGACGAAGGCCTCGACGGAGGCCAGCCAGAGCCAGCGCATCTCGCCGAAGTCGCGGATCTTGCGGTCCCAGGTGTCGGCGTACCGCTCGACCGTGGTGTCGCCCTGTCCGGCGAGCCGGCCCGAGCCGGCCGCCCACTCGTCCATGGCGGCGAAGAGCGCCTGGTTGAGCAGGGCCTCGCGGGAGCCGTAGTGGTAGCCGATCGCGGCCATGCTCACCTGCGCCGCGGAGGCGATGTCGCGCACGGTGGTGCGCAGGTAGCCCTTCTCCTCCAGGCAGCGGCGCGCTCCGGCCAGCAGGTCCTCGCGATTTCCCATGCCGGGATCGTATCCGCGCCCCGTTTTGGGCACTCGCCCAAGACGTACGTATTGCGCGCTTGCCCAAATCCTGGCAGGCTGAAGACGTCCCACCGACCAGCACACAGGGGAGAGCAACGCCATGCGCGACGCCATGCGCCACGAGCTGAAGATCGACGACCGTACGCTGTCCTACCTGGACTTCGGGGGCCCCGGCCGGCCGCTGCTCGCCCTGCACGGCGGGATGTCCGAGGCAGCCGCCTTCACCGGCCTGGCCGCCGTCCTCGGCGACGACTGGCGGGTCATCGCCCCCGACCAGCGCGGCCACGGGGACTCCGACCGGGCGCCCGACTACCGCCGCGCCGGCTACGTCGCCGACGCCGTCGCCCTCCTCGACCACCTCGGCCTCGACGCGCCCGTGGCCCTCCTCGGCTACTCCCTCGGCGGACTCAACGCCTACCACCTGGCCGCCGCCCACCCGGGCCGGATCTCCGCGCTCATCAACGTGGACACCACCGTCGAGACCCACCCGGCCAGGTCGGCCTGGTGGGACTTCCTGCGCGACCTGCCCTACACCGCGCCCACCCGGGAGGAGCTCGTCGCGGCCGCCGGCGAAGCCGCCGAACTCGTCGCCCCGGGCCTGCGCCCCCTGTCCGACGGCTCCGGCTGGCGGGTGGCGTTCCACCCGCAGGACCAGCTCGACTCCATCGAGGCGTGCCGCGGCGACCACTGGGACACCTGGCTGAAGAGCACCTGCCCCGCCCTGCTCGTCCACGGCACCCGCAGCCTGGCGCTCCCCCAGGAGACGGCCGAGGCGATGACCGCCCGGCGCCCGGGCACCGCGTACGCGCCCCTCGACGGCGACCACTTCGTGCCGTTCACCAACCCGGAGGGCTTCCACGCCGCGGTGCGGGACTTCCTCGCCGGCCTGTAGGACCGAACGCCGGAGGGGCGGCGGGCCACCGGCCCACCGCCCCTCCGCACCCAGCTGCTCGTACTACTTCACGACGGTGATCCGGTTCGCCGCCGGCGGGGCGATCGGGTTCGCCGCGGAGGACTTCGCCAGCAGGGCGTTGAAGGCCTCCAGGTCGGAGATGCCGACCAGCTTGTTCTTGTGCTCCTTCAGGACGGTGAAACCGTCACCGCCGCCCGCGAGGAACTCGTTCATCGCGACCCGGTAGGTCTTGGCGGGGTCGATGGCCGCGCCGTTCAGCTTCACCGAGTCCACGACGATCCGGTCCGCGCCCGCCTTCGTCATGTCCAGGGTGTAGGTGAAGCCCTTCGAGACCTGGAGGATCTTCGGGTTCGGGCCGTTGACCGTGCCGCTGACCTGCTGCTGGAGCGCCGTGATCAGCTGCGCGCCGGTCAGGTCCACGATGTTCATCAGGTTGTTGAACGGCTGCACCGTGTACGACTCGCCGTACGTCACCACACCGTCGCCCTCGGCGCCCGCCGCCTTGTACGCCAGGTCGGCACGGATGCCGCCCGGGTTCATGATGGCCAGCTGCGCGCCGCCCCGGTCGGCCGGAGCCGTCGCGTCCAGCTGCGCGTCGGCGATCAGGTCACCGAGCGGCTTCTCCGGCGCCTCGGAGCCACGGCCCGCGATGTCACCGGAGATGTAGCCCATCGGACGGTTCGCGACCGGGTCCGCCAGCTTCTTCCAGCGGCCGATGAGCTCGCTCATGTCGGCGGCCTTGGCCAGGTCACGGCTGACGACCTTGTTGACCGGCTTCGGCGAGCTGACCGGCGTACGGACGATGTCCTTCGTCGCCCGGTCGTACTTCAGCGTGGTGTCCGTGAACAGCCGGCCGTACGAGGCGGCCGAGGTGACCGTACGCGGGTTGCCCGCCGGGTCGGGGATGTTGCAGGAGTACGCCTGGTGGGTGTGGCCCGTCACCAGCGCGTCGACCTTCGGGTTCACGTTCTTCGCGATGTCGACGATCGCACCGGATATCCCGGCGCCCGCGCCCGGCACGTCGCAGTCGTAGTTGTACGCGCCGCTCGCGGGCAGCCCGCCCTCGTGGATCAGCGCGACGATCGACTTCACGCCCTGCCGGTTGAGCTCCTCGGCGTACTTGTTGATCGTCTCGACCTCGTCGCCAAACTTGAGGCCCTTGACCCCGTCGGCGGTCACGACGTCCGGAGTGCCCTCCAGGGTGACGCCGATGAAGCCGATCTTCACCCCGTCCTTCTTCCAGATGAAGGTCGGCGACATCATCGGACGCTTGGTCTTCTCGTCCGTCACATTGGCCGCGAGGTACTTGAACTCGGATCCGGTGAACGTCTTGCCGTACTCGAAGCAGCCCTCGACCGGGTGGCAGCCTCCGTACGCCATGCGGCGCAGCTCGGTCTTGCCCTCGTCGAACTCGTGGTTGCCGACGCTGCTGACATCCAGCTTCAGCTTGTTGAGCGCCTCGACGGTCGGCTCGTCGTGGAAGAGACCGGACAGCATCGGGCTGCCGCCGATCATGTCGCCGGCCGCGGCCGTGACGGAGTACTCGTGACCCTTGCGGGCCTCGCGCAGGGCGGTCGCGAGGTACTCGACACCGCCTGCCGGTATTGCCTTGGTGGTGCCGTCTGCCTGGCGTTCGCTCACCGTGCCGGAGGAGCCCTGCGGGGGCTCCAGCGTGCCGTGGAAGTCGTTGAACGACAGCATCTGTACGTCGACGGTCCGGCCCTTGGCCGCACCGCCACCACTCGCGGCCCCAGCCGGCAGAGCGGCGGCGACCATCGCCCCGGCCCCCGCCGTGAGGGCGAGAGCGGTGAAGGTCAACCGGCGGGCCGTGCGGAGCCGTTGTGGCGTCGCTGACATTTATTCCCCTTTGTGGACAGCGAGACAACTTGGGAGGTCCGCCGAAGCCTATGGTCAACGCGCGTAGCACGACAGGGGGTAGCGGGTTGCGAGCTGGTTACGCGCCGACGTCGGACACCGGCGAGCGGCGGCGCCGTAGGCTCGGACCATGACTGACGCAGCAGCGGCCGTGGAGCCGGGACGGCAGATTGACACCCTCGACGAACTGACGGAGGGACAGGCCGACGCCGTACTCGCACTCATCGAGGAAGCGGCCCGCACCGACGGCACCACCGCCGTCTCCGAACAGGGCCGGCTCCAGCTGCGCGGCGGACCGCGCGAGGGCATCCGGCACTTCCTCCTCACCGCCGACGGCCGGCTCGCCGCCTACGGGCAACTGGAGGACACCGACCCGGTCGAGGCCCCCGCCGCCGAACTCCTCGTCCACCCCGCGCTGCGCGGACGCGGCCACGGCCGGGCGCTGGGCTCCGCCCTGCTCGCCGCCTCCGGCAAGCGGATCCGGGTCTGGGCGCACGGCGGCAAGTCGGCCGCGCGGCACCTCGCGCAGGTCCTCGGCCTCACCCTCTTCCGCGAACTCCGGCAGCTGCGCCGCCCCCTCGGCCCGGACGCCGCCCCGCTCCCCGAACCCGTCCTCCCCCCGGGCGTGACCGTCCGCACCTTCGTCCCCGGCCAGGACGACGCCGCCTGGCTCGCCGCCAACGCCGCCGCCTTCGCCCACCACCCCGAACAGGGCGCGCTCACGCAGCGGGACCTGAACGACCGGATCGCGCAGCCGTGGTTCGACGCGAAGGGGTTCTTCCTCGCGGAGCGGGACGGCGAACTGGCCGGCTTCCACTGGACGAAGGTCCACGCCGCCGAGCAGCTCGGCGAGGTGTACGTGGTCGGCGTCCGCCCCGGCGCCCAGGGCGGCGGCCTCGGCAAGGCCCTCACCGCGATCGGCCTGCGCCACCTGGCGGCGCAGGGCCTGCCGACGGCGATGCTCTACGTCGACGCCGACAACCCGGCGGCCCTCGCGGTCTACGAGGGCCTCGGCTTCACCACCCACGAGGTGGACCTGATGTACCGCACGGAAAGCTGAGCCGCACCCTTCTTGACGCGTGCCTCGCGCCGCTCAGCGCTGGCGCGCTTCCCGGGCTTCGGCCCGCTGCGCCGGCCTCCGGCCGTCGGTGGCGGGGCGGGGCCGGTCCGGGTGGCCGGGCCCGTCTGTCGTCTGCGGACCGTTGCCGCTGCGCGGGGCGGGGTTCCCCTACCCGCCCTTCCACCGTTCCCGCCTCAAACGCCGGCGAGGCTGGATGGGGCTGCGCCCGCACCCGCGGGTGCACCTTTCGCGCCGGGCGCACCTCAAAACACGGCGCTCCGCGCCCGCGCCTCAAACGCCGGCGGGGCTGGGAGTGCCCTCCGGGCACCCCAGCCACCACCTGCCCCGCCCCAGGCCTTGGCAGCCGGGCTGCAGTCGAACGGCTACGCCGGCCAAAATCCAGCCCCGCCGGCGATTGAGGCGCAGGGGCCCGAGGGCTGGCCCCCGGCAACGGACCCGCACCCAACCGGCTACGCCAGCCCAATCCAGCCTCGCCGGCGTTTGAGGCGCGGGGGTCCGGGGGCTGGCCCCCGGCAACGGCGCCGCACCCGAACGGACACGCCGCCACACCCAGCCCCGCCGGCGATTGAGGCGCAGGGGCCCGGGGGCCGGCCCCCGGCAACCCACCCGCACCCGAACCGCAGGCCCAGCCGCACACGGCCCCCGCCCAGGACCGGCGTACCCCCGGCCGGACCCTGGAAGCCATACGCCATTAACCGGGCATTCAGACACGCTTGCCAGTCTCCGGACATGCAGCCCCGACTCCGACTGACGGCCGACACTTCCGACGCGCCTGTCCTGCCGCGTGCGCGGAAGAATGGAGTCATGAGCCACCAGCCCAGCGCAGGGCCCGCCGGCCCCACCGAGGTCCCCGCCCAGCACCCCTCGCACCTGGACCGCACGGGCCAACCGGCCCAGACGCCCCAGCAGGCCCAGGCCGCCCAGGCAGCCCAGACGGCCAGGACAAAGGCGCGTCTCGGCTCCATAGCCGCCCACCGCCCCCACGTGGACCTCGATCCCGACCTCGACGCCGATCTGGACGCCTACGAGGACAAGGACGAGACCGGCGAGCTCCCCGCGAACCGCTTCCTCGACCGCGAGCGCAGCTGGCTGGCCTTCAACGAGCGCGTCCTCGAACTGGCCGAGGACCCCGCCACCCCGCTCCTGGAGCGCGCGAACTTCCTCGCGATCTTCGCGAGCAACCTCGACGAGTTCTTCATGGTCCGCGTCGCCGGCCTCAAGCGCCGCATCGCGACCGGTGTCGCCACCCGTTCGGCCTCAGGCCTGCAGCCCCGTGAGGTCCTGGATCTGATCTGGACCCGCTCGCGCGAGCTCATGGCCCGGCACGCCGCCTGCTACCAGCAGGACATCGCCCCCCAGCTCGCCGAGGAGGGCATCCACCTCATCCGGTGGCCCGACCTCACCGAAAAGGAGCAGGCGCGCCTCTTCACCCTGTTCCGCAACCAGATCTTCCCGGTGCTCACCCCGCTGGCCGTGGACCCCGCGCACCCGTTCCCGTACATCTCCGGCCTCTCCCTGAACCTGGCCGTCGTCGTACGCAACCCGGCCAGCGGTCACCGCCACTTCGCCCGCGTCAAGGTCCCGCCGCTCCTGTCGCGCTTCCTGGAGGCCTCCCCGCAGCGCTACGTCCCGCTGGAGGACGTCATCGCCGCGCACCTGGAGGAGCTGTTCCCCGGCATGGAGGTGCTCGCGCACCACATGTTCCGGGTGACCCGCAACGAGGACCTCGAGGTGGAGGAGGACGACGCCGAGAACCTCCTCCAGGCCCTGGAGAAGGAGCTCATGCGGCGCCGCTTCGGCCCGCCCGTGCGCCTGGAGGTCGAGGAGTCCATCGACCCCGGCGTACTGGACCTCCTGGTCCAGGAGCTGAACGTGAGCGCAGCCGAGGTGTACCCGCTGCCCGGCCCCCTCGACCTGACGGCCCTCTTCGGGATCTCCTCCCTGGACCGGCCCGAGCTGAAGTACAGCAAGTTCGTCGCCGGCACCCACCGTGACCTCGCCGAGGTGGAGTCCGCGTCGGCGCCCGACATCTTCGCCGCCCTGCGCGAGCGCGACGTCCTGCTGCACCACCCGTACGACTCCTTCTCCACCTCCGTCCAGGCCTTCCTGGAACAGGCCGCCGCCGACCCGGACGTCCTCGCGATCAAGCAGACCCTCTACCGGACGTCCGGCGACTCCCCGATCGTCGACGCGCTGATCGACGCCGCCGAGTCCGGCAAGCAGGTCCTCGTCCTCGTCGAGATCAAGGCCCGCTTCGACGAGCAGGCCAACATCAAGTGGGCGCGCAAGCTGGAGGAGTCCGGCTGCCACGTCGTCTACGGCCTGGTCGGCCTCAAGACCCACTGCAAGCTCTCCCTCGTCGTCCGCCAGGAGGGCGACACGCTGCGCCGCTACAGCCACGTCGGCACGGGCAACTACCACCCCAAGACCGCCCGGCTGTACGAGGACCTCGGCCTGCTCACCGCCGACCCGCAGGTCGGCGCGGACCTCTCCGACCTCTTCAACCGGCTGTCCGGCTACTCGCGCCGCGAGACCTACCGCCGGCTGCTGACCGCCCCGAAGTCCCTGCGCGACGGACTCATCTCGCGCATCGACAAGGAGGCCGACCACCACCGGGCGGGCCGCCCGGCGTACGTCCGCCTCAAGATGAACTCGATCGTCGACGAGGCCCTGATCGACTCCCTCTACCGGGCCGCGCAGGCCGGCGTCCCGGTCGACATCTGGGTGCGCGGCATCTGCGCCGTACGCCCCGGCGTCACCGGGCTGTCGGAGAACATCCGGGTCCGCTCGATCCTCGGCCGCTTCCTGGAACACTCCCGGGTCTTCGCCTTCGGCAACGGCGGCGAACCCGAGGTGTGGATCGGCAGCGCCGACATGATGCACCGCAACCTCGACCGTCGCATCGAGGCACTGGTCCGGGTCGCCGACCCGGCCCACCGCGCGGCACTGGACCGGATGCTGGAGACCGGCATGTCCGACGACACGTCGTCCTGGCACCTGGGCCCGGACGGCGAATGGACCCGGCACAGCACCGACGCCGAGGGACAGCCGCTGCGGCACGTACAGGAGATGCTCATAGACGCCCGGAGGCGCCGGCGTGGCTCAGCCAAACCATGACCCGACCGCAGGTGACGTGCTCGGCGTCTACCTGAGATCCCAGGCCACCGCCTTCCTGCGCGCCCTGCGCCTGCACGGCGAGAGCACGGCCGGCGGATCCGACGCGGCGGAGAGCAGCGAAGCGGCGCGCGGCCTGCGGGGGGCCGCGCGCCGCATCGCCGGCTCCCTGAGCACGTTCCGGGTGGTGACCGAATCGGGGTGGGCGGACTCGCTGCGCACGGAGCTCGTCTGGCTCTCCGCCACCCTCGCCGACGAACACGCGTACGCCTCGCGGCTGGCGCTGCTCATGGAGGCCCTGCAACGCCTCTCCGGCTCCCCGGAGGTCCCCTCCCCGCGCGGCGGTGCGGGCTCCGCCGGCGCCCTCACCGTGGGCTCGGCGCGGGCGGGCGCCCTGCTGGAGCGCCAGCTCACGCTGGCACGCACCCGGGCCCACTCCGCGACCCTCCAGGCGCTCGGTTCGTCGCGCTTCCACGCGGTGGCCGACGCCGTGGCCGTCCTGGCCTCCGAGGTGCCGCTGGACCCGGTCGCGGCGCGGGGCCACGTCCCGGACGTGCTCGTCCCGCTCGCGGCGGTCACCCAGACCCGCCTGGACACCGCCGTGGCGGCCCTGCCCGACCCGCAGGACAGCACCCCGTACGCGGCGCACGAGGACGCCGCCTGGCACGAGGTACGCCGCCTGCTGCGGGTGCACCGGTACGCGCGGGAGGCCCTCGGCGAGGACGTGGCCCGGCTGGCGGTCGCGGGCGAGGCCCTGGACCGGCACCGCGACGCCTCCGAAGCCGCCACCGCGTCGGCGACGGCGGCCCGCACCCCCCGCATCGCCCCGGCGACGGCCTACGCCCTCGGCATCCTCCACGCCGACCAACGCCACGCGGTGGAAGCCGCCCGCCACACCTTCCACCACCTCTGGCACCCCCTGGCCATTTCTTGACGCGCCGCGCCCATTTCCCGACGCGCCGCTCGCGCGGCTCGGCCGCGAGCGGCCTCCCCGGCTTCGTCCCGCTGCGCCGGCCTCCGGCTGGCGGTGGCCGGGCGGGGCCGGTCCGGGTGGCCGGGCCCGTCTGTCGCCTGCGGACCGTTGCCGCTGCGCGGGGCGGGGTCCCCTACCCGCCCTTCCACCGTTCCCGCCTCAAACGCCGGCGAGGCTGGAGGGGTGCGGACCCGGCGCCCGGGCGCGCCTCACCACACGGCGCTCCGCGCCCGCGCCTCAAACGCCGGCGGGGCTGGGAGTGCCCTCCGGGCACCCCAGCCACCACCGGCCCCGCCCCAGGCCTTGGCCCTGGCCCTGGCCCTGGCAGCAGGGCTGCAGGGCTGCAGTCGAACGGCTACGCCGGCCAAAATCCAGCCCCGCCGGCGTTTGAGGCGCGGGGGTCCGGGGGCTGGCCCCCGGCAACGCACCCGCACCCGAACAACCAGGCCCGCCCAATCCAGCCCCGCCGGCGATTGAGGCGCGGGGGTCCGGGGCGGAGCCCCAGGGTCTTCCAGCCCCGCCGGCGTTTGAGGCGCGGGGTCCGGGGCAGGGCCCCAGGCGCCGGCGGCCCCGCCCGAGCGGCGCACCGGCCCCGCCCCGGGGGCGATGGAACCGTCGAGTTCCAGCCACCCCCCACCCCCACCCCACCGACGGCCAGGAGAAGGTCACGGAGGGGTAACGGGCGAATAACGCCCGATTACGTCCAGGTACAAACCCACCCATCCGCACCGGCCCGTCCGCCACGGTTCACCGTCCGTTCACCGACCACCGTCGACCGCTTCACCTGTTCTGCCTAATTTCGGTACTGCACGGAGCGAGCCGCGACGGAAATCACGGGGCCCGCACCACGCGACCCGTAGTCCTCTTCGCACGCCGCCCCGACACAGAAAGCGGCCGGCGGCTCCTCGGAAGGAACACCCGAAAGTGAAGCTTCAGCGCAAGAACCGGCTTCGTGCCTCCGCCCTCGGCGCGCTCGTCGTGTCCGGCGCCCTGGTCCTCACGGCGTGCGGCTCGGACGACAACACGAAGACCGGCGCCGATGGCACCACGCCGAAGGCCTCCGCCCCGGCCCCGGGCGACATCAAGTGCGACGGCGCCAAGGGCAAGCTGCTCGGCTCCGGCTCCTCCGCGCAGAAGAACGCCGTCGACCTGTGGGTCAAGAACTACATGGCCGCCTGCTCCGGCGTCGAGGTCAACTACAAGTCCGTCTCCTCCGGTGAGGGCATCGTCGCCTTCAACCAGGGCACGGTCAGCTTCGCCGGCACGGACTCCGCGCTGAAGCCCGAGCAGGTCGAGGACTCGAAGAAGATCTGCACCGGCGGCCAGGGTGTCGACCTGCCGATGGTCGGCGGCCCGATCGCCATCGGCTTCAACGTCTCCGGCGTGGACAAGCTGGTGCTGGACGCCCCCACGATCGCCAACATCTTCAACGACAAGATCAAGAAGTGGGACGACGAGGCGATCAAGAAGCTGAACCCCGGCGTCACGCTTCCCTCCACCGCGATCCAGGCGTTCCACCGCTCCGAGGACTCGGGCACCACCGAGAACCTCTCCAAGTACCTCAAGGCGACCGCTCCCGACGCCTGGAACTACGAGGCCGCCAAGAAGTGGCCGGCCCCGGGCGGCCAGAGCGCTTCCGGTTCCTCCGGTGTCGCCTCGCAGGTCAAGGCCGTTGACGGTGCGATCGGCTACTTCGAGCTCTCCTACGCCTCGTCGCAGAGCATCAAGACGGTGGACGTGAACACGGGCGCCTCCGCCCCGGTCAAGGCCACCGGCGAGAACGCCTCCAAGGCCATCGCCGCCGCCAAGATCTCCGGCACCGGCTCCGACCTGGCCCTGAAGCTCGACTACACCACCAAGGCCGAGGGTGCCTACCCGATCGTCCTGGTGACGTACGAGGCCGTCTGCGACAAGGGCAACAAGGCCGAGGCGCTGCCGACCCTGAAGTCCTTCCTGAACTACGCCGCGTCCGACGCCGGCCAGAAGATCCTCACCGAGAACGGCTACGCCCCGATCCCGGCCGAGATCAACGCCAAGGTCCGCGAAGTCATCGCGTCGCTCAGCTGAATCTGAAGCCCCGGGACCACCGGTCCGCTCCCCCGTCCGGGGGCGGACCGGCCCGGGGACCCTCCCCTTCACCCAGGGGATCCGGTGCACCGCCGCCCGGGGGGCCTGCCCCCCATCCAGACCGGAAAGAACATGGCTTCCACACCCACCCAGATAGACACGGCTCCGCCTGTCACCAGGAGCGAGAGGTCCACCGGCCGCGCCGGTGACAAGATCTTCGCCGCCCTCTCCAAGGGCTCCGGCATCCTGCTCCTGGTGATCATGGCGTCGATCGCCGCCTTCCTCACCTACCGCGCCTCTCTCGCGCTGGCCGACAACGAGGGCAACTTCTTCACCACGTTCGACTGGAACGCCTCGGCCAAGCCCCCCGTCTTCGGCATCGCCGTCCTGCTCTTCGGCACCGTCGTCAGCTCGATCATCGCGATGGCCATCGCGGTTCCGGTCGCTGTCGGCATCGCCCTGTTCATCTCGCACTACGCGCCGCGCAAGCTGGCCGCGCCGCTCGCGTACGTCGTCGACCTGCTGGCCGCCGTGCCGTCGATCATCTACGGCATCTGGGGCGCCCTCGTCCTCGTCCCGTACCTCGGCGGCCTGAACCTGTGGCTCGACGAGTACATGGGCTGGACCTACGTCTTCGACAAGACCCAGGTCGGCGTCGCGCGTTCGCTCTTCACCGTCGGCATCCTGCTCGCGATCATGATCCTGCCGATCGTGACCAGCGTCAGCCGCGAGGTCTTCCTGCAGGTCCCGCGCATGAACGAGGAGGCCGCCCTGGCCCTCGGCGCGACCCGCTGGGAGGTCATCCGCATGTCGGTCCTGCCCTTCGGCCGCTCCGGTGTCATCTCCGCCTCGATGCTGGGCCTCGGCCGCGCGCTGGGCGAGACGATGGCCGTCGCGACCGTCCTCTCCCCGAGCTTCCTGATCTCCGGCCACATCCTGGACCCGGGCGGCGGCACGTTCGCGCAGAACATCGCCGCGAAGTTCGACGAGGCCAACGAGTTCGGCCGCGACGCCCTGATCGCCTCCGGCCTCGTGCTCTTCCTGCTCACCCTGCTGGTCAACGGCGCAGCCCGGCTGATCATCGCCCGTCGCAAGGACTTCTCGGGGGCGAACGCCTGATGAGCCACGCACTCCAGGACCAGCGCCCCTCCCGGGCGCCCAAGTCCGCCGCCCCCACCAGCCTGACGCAGGGCAGCCTGCCCCGCTGGGCCCCGGTCGCCATCACGGCCGCGTCGATCGTGCTCGGCTGCGGTATCGGCGCCCTCCTCGGCCTGCACAGCAAGATCCAGTGGGGTCTGCTCGCCGGCCTGCTCTTCGTGGTCATCACGTACACCGCCAGCTCGGTGATCGAGAACCGCCGCCAGGCCAAGGACCGGGTCGCGACCTCCGTCGTCTGGGTCTGCTTCGTCCTCGCCGTCGTCCCGCTGCTCTCGCTGCTGTGGACCACGATCGGCCGCGGCATGGAGGCCCTGGACGGGGACTTCCTCAGCCACTCGATGAACGGCGTGACCAGCTTCGAGCCCGGCGGCGGCGTCTACCACGCGCTGCTCGGCACGATCGAGCAGGTCGCCCTGGCCACCGCGATCGCGGCCCCCGTCGGCCTGCTGACCGCCGTCTACCTGGTCGAGTACGGCCGGGGTTCGCTCGCCAAGGCCGTGACCTTCTTCGTCGACGTCATGACCGGCATCCCCTCCATCGTCGCGGGTCTGTTCATCCTGACGACCTGGAACCTGATGCTCGGCTTCGGCCCTTCCGGTTTCGGCGGCTCGATGGCCCTGTCGATCCTGATGATGCCGGTCGTGGTCCGCTCCACCGAGGAGATGCTCAAGCTCGTCCCGAACGAGCTGCGCGAGGCCGCGCTGGCCCTCGGTGTGCCGAAGTGGCGCGTGATCCTCAAGGTGGTCCTGCCCACGGCGATCGGCGGCATCGCGACCGGTGTCATGCTGGCCGTGGCCCGTATCGCCGGTGAGACCGCGCCGATCATGCTGCTGGTCTTCGGTACGCAGCTGATCAACCCCAACCCCTTCGAAGGCCCTCAGTCCTCGCTCCCCCTGTACATCTGGGAGCAGTACAAGGTCGGCAGTGAAGCCTCCTACGACCGGGCATGGGCCGCAGCGCTCGTCCTGATCGCCTTCGTCATGATCCTCAATCTGGTGGCCCGCGGCATCGCCCGCTGGAAGGCCCCGAAGACCGGTCGCTGACGCGACTGCATGAAAGCGAAGTGACCCCTCATGGCCAAGCGAATCGACGTCAGCGGTCTGTCCGCCTTCTACGGCACCCACAAGGCCATCGATGACATCTCGATGACGGTGGAGCCCCGCTCGGTGACGGCCTTCATCGGCCCCTCCGGCTGCGGCAAGTCGACCTTCCTGCGCACCCTGAACCGCATGCACGAGGTCACCCCCGGTGGCCGCGTCGAGGGCAAGGTGCTGCTGGACGACGAGAACCTGTACGGCCCCGGCGTGGACCCGGTCGCGGTCCGCCGCACGGTCGGCATGGTCTTCCAGCGTCCGAACCCCTTCCCCACCATGTCGATCTTCGACAACGTGGCGGCGGGCCTGCGTCTGAACGGCAGCTTCAAGAAGTCCGAGCTCACGGACATCGTGGAGAAGTCCCTCCAGGGCGCCAACCTCTGGAACGAGGTCAAGGACCGCCTGAACAAGCCCGGCTCGGGCCTCTCCGGCGGCCAGCAGCAGCGTCTGTGCATCGCCCGCGCCATCGCGGTCGAGCCCCAGGTCCTGCTGATGGACGAGCCCTGCTCCGCCCTCGACCCGATCTCCACCCTCGCCATCGAGGACCTGATCGGCGAGCTGAAGGAGCGCTTCACGATCGTCATCGTGACGCACAACATGCAGCAGGCCGCCCGCGTCTCCGACCGCACCGCCTTCTTCAACCTGGCCGCCGTCGGTCAGCCGGGCAAGCTGGTCGAGATCGACGACACGGACCGGATCTTCTCCAACCCGTCCGTCCAGGCCACCGAGGACTACATCTCCGGCCGCTTCGGCTGAACCGCGAGATGTGATCAGACGTCCTGCGGTGCTGCATGGCGGTGCCACCGCAAGGCGAAAGAAAGAAAAAGGGCCGGCTCCCCCTGGGTGGGGGGAGCCGGCCCGCTTTCGTGTGCCGTCCGCGTCCGTGTGCCGACCGCTACTAGCCGACGAAGGCGAGGTTCACGATCCAGAAGCTGAGCGCGGCCACGAGGGCGGCCGCCGGCATGGTGATGAACCAGCCGAGGATGATGTTCTTGGCGACGCCCCAGCGGACCGCGTTGACCCGCTTGGTCGCACCCACGCCCATGATCGCCGAGGTGATCACGTGGGTGGTGGAGATCGGCGCGTGGAAGAGGAAGGCCGAGCCGAACATGATCGAGGCACCGGTGGTCTCCGCCGCGAAGCCCTGCGGCGGGTCCAGCTCGATGATCTTGCGGCCGAGCGTACGCATGATGCGCCAGCCGCCCGCGTAGGTGCCCAGCGACAGCATCACGGCGCAGGCGATCTTGACCCAGACCGGGATCGCGTCGCCCGTGGCCTGCACGTCGGCGATGACCAGGGCCATCATCACGATGCCCATCGTCTTCTGCGCGTCCTGGAGGCCGTGGCCCAGGGCCATGCCGGCCGCCGAGACCGTCTGCGCGATGCGGAAGCCGCGCTTGGCCTTGTGCGGGTTGGCCCGGCGGAACATCCACAGGATGGCGACCATGACCAGGTAGCCGACGACGAGGCCGACCACCGGCGAGACGAACATCGGGATGACGACCTTGTCGACCACGCCCGACCAGAGCACCTCGGTGCCGCCGGCCAGCGCCGCGCCCACCATGCCGCCGAAGAGGGCGTGCGAGGAGGACGAGGGGAGCCCGAAGTACCAGGTGATCAGGTTCCATACGATCGCGCCGACGAGCGCCGCGAAGAGGATCCACATGCCCCGGTTGCCGTGGGGCGTCTCGATCAGGCCCTCGCTGACCGTCTTGGCCACGCCACTGCCCAGGAAGGCACCGGCGAGGTTCATCACCGCGGCCATCGCGAGCGCGGCGCGCGGGGTCAGGGCCCGCGTCGAGACGGAGGTGGCGATGGCGTTCGCCGAGTCGTGGAAGCCGTTCGTATATGTGAAGCCGAGTGCGACACCGATGGTGACGATCAGCGCAAAGGTGTCCACGTGGTTCAGGACTCCTTGACCGCGATGGTCTCCACCGTGTTCGCGACGTGCTCGAACGCGTCGGCGGCCTCTTCCAGCACATCGACGATCTGCTTGAGCTTCAGCACCTCGATGGCGTCGTACTTGCCGTTGAAGAGCTGCGCGAGCAGCTTGCGGTGGATCTGGTCCGCCTGGTTCTCCAGCCGGTTGACCTCGATCCAGTACTCGGTCAGGTTCTCCATCGTCCGCAGGTGCGGCATGGCCTCGGCGGTCAGCTCGGCCGCCCGCGCCAGGACCTCGATCTGCTGCTCGACGCCCTTGGGGAGCTCCTCCACGTTGTAGAGGACGACCAGGTCGACCGCCTCCTCCATGAAGTCCATGATGTCGTCGAGGCACGAGGCGAGGTTGTAGATGTCCTCGCGGTCGAACGGCGTGATGAAGGAGGAGTTCAGCTGGTGGAAGATCGCGTGGGTGGCGTCGTCCCCCGCGTGCTCGGCCGCCCGCATCCGCTCCGCGATCTCGGCCCGGGCGGAGGGGTCCGCTCCGAGCAGTTCCATCAGGAGCTTGGAGCCCGTGACGATGTTGTCCGCGGATGCGGCGAACATGTCGTAGAAGCTCGTCTCCCTGGGGGTCAGACGAAATCGCACGTGAGGTCCTCGGGGTGCATTGGATTCGGTCAGGCTGATGCTAGGCGCATCCCCCGGCCACGGCTAACCGGCAGTTCCCCAGTGTCCTCCATCAGGCACAGTGGGTGGCACGGGCCCCTGTCGCTGCGGCCAGGGCCAAGTACCCTATACCCATGAGGGGTATCCAACCCCTCGCTCCGGACCACGGGAGGACGCATGACGACCATCGAGGCGGAGGGCTCCGGAGCCGACGCCGGCGCGGCCCCTGTCCACGGCTACCACCACCAGAAGGCCGAGCACCTCAAGCGGCTGCGCCGCATCGAGGGGCAGATCCGGGGGCTCCAGCGGCTCGTCGACGAGGACGTCTACTGCATCGACATACTCACGCAGGTCTCGGCGAGCACGAAGGCCCTGCAGTCCTTCGCCCTCCAGCTCCTGGAGGAGCACCTGCGCCACTGCGTGGCGGACGCGGCGGTCAAGGGCGGCACCGAGATCGACGCCAAGGTGGAAGAGGCCACGAAGGCCATCGCCCGCCTGCTGCGCACCTGAGGCGCCTCGGCCGGGCCGTACCCGCCGGCTGAGGGCTACAACCCGATGCCCATCAGGACCTCGTCGATCCGGTCCTGGCTGAGCCGCTCCTCCACGGCCGCCGACGCCGCGATGATCAGCTCGCCGCACAGCTCGATCTCGGCGAGCGCCACGTGGTCCTGCACCGTCGTACCGCCTGCGGGAGTCACGCGTGTCACCTCTCTCTGCCGCCGTCGCCCGTCGGCACGCGGCTCCCCAGCGTAGGGATCGCACGCCGTGCCGCGCATGACACGGATGGACCATTTCCGGATAGCGGCGGCATGGCCCGGACGTACCGCCCCCACCCGCCCGGCCGGCTATTCGGCGATCTTGCCCGCGTAAATGTCCCCGCTTGCGGGCAATACGACGGTCACCGGCGTCCCGAACCCGTACAGCAGCGTCGTCGAGGAGACATCGATCACGCCATTCTTGACGTACGTGAACCGGTGCCTGACCTTGCGCAGCCGCCCCTCCTCGTCCAGGTAGGCGTCGAACGGCACGCTGTCCTTGCTGAACCCTTTCGCCGCCGCCTCCAGCGCCCCCTTCACCCCCGGCGAGGCACTCCGCGCGGCCCGCCCGATGTCCGTGGTCCCCCGGTAGTGCCGCACCTTGGTACCCGCCACCTCGGTCTCGCCCACGTACGTCACCTCCTGCGCCCCGCGCAGCAGCTCGGCCGCGGCGAGCGGGTCGGTGGCGCCGCCGGTGACGAGGTTCCCGTCGGGCAGGGCCGCCGTGTCGAGCCGGACCCACTTGTCGTCGGGGACGCCGGCGCCCCGGTTCTTCATGTAGAGCGCGCCGGGGACGAGCAGCTCGGTGATGGGCCGGTGCTCGGGCTTGCCCGTCACATCGGCCGGGAGCATCACCAGCAGCTGGCCCATCCTCTTCTTGAAGTCGACCCCGCCCTCACCGCGGATGGTGACCCGGGTGCCGCCGGTGGCCATCTCCATCGCCGTACGGGCCTGCGCGCTCCCGGTGGCGCTGAGCACGTCGGCCGCGCCGCGGACCGCCGCGCCCGGGTCGGCGGGCGGCCGGTCGTCGCCGGCGCCCTTCGCGCTCCGGGCGCCGCCGCTCCCTGCTCCCGTTCCGCTCGCCGCGCCGCAGCCGCCGAGGGCGGCCACGGTCACCGCCACGGCGACCGCGAGCGCCGCCTCGGCCGCACGCCCCGTACGCCCTCGCCGCCGCCTGTGCTGGTGCACCACCATCGCCTGCCAACCCCCAACGCGTAACCGCTGTTTGCCCGAGGCCCCCACCCGCTCCGGTTAACGAGGTCCGGGGTTTCCCGTCACGGGCCGCCCGGTTCGAAGGGCCGTACCGGACCGGGGCCGGCCCGGGTACCGTGGAGGCGTGGATCCGCACAGCAAGGCGACCCCGGCCCCTCCGTTTACCGCCGTGCCCAGCCCGCGCCACCCCGCGGAGCCCGCACCGCCACCGGGTGTTCACAGCACGAGCACCGCAGAGCGCGGTTCGTTCTGCCTGGCCGTGTGCAGCTGCGGCTGGACCGGGCCGGCCCGCCGCTCCCGCGACCTGGCCCGCAGGGACGCCACCCGCCACGAGGCGGGGTAGGCCGCCCGCCCCGGTCGCTGCGGTCACTGCGGTCGCCCGTTCGGACGGCCCGGCTGGCCGGGCCGCACGGGAGCGGTTGCCCTTGACTCATGCCAGGAACCGCACCCCGCCTCGCCGCCCTCCTGTGGGCCCTGCTGATCGCGCTCACCCCGGCCGCGGCGGCCTGGGCCCGCCCCGTGGGCTCCGCGGACGGCCCGGCCGACGTGGCGCTGGCCGTCGGGGTCACCACCGCGGCCGCCGTGGCCACCGGGCTGTGGCTGCGCTCCCGCTACCGGCGCGAGGAGGACGGGGAACACGGCCGGGGCGGCGACGGCGGACAGCGGTGACCCCGCGCCACCGGCCGGCGGCGGTCCGGCTGTGCTTCGGCGCGGCGGGGCTGTGCCTGCTGGCGGCGGTGCTGCTCTCGGTGTGGAACTCGTACGCGGGCTGAGCGGCGTACGGCCCCTCCCGCTCAGGCCGCCAGGTCGCTCTCGGCCGGCCGCTGCGCCAGCTCGACCGGCCGGGCCAGCACCCGCTCCCGGGCCCGTACGAGCCACCCCGCGTGCGGGGAGCGCGCCACCGCCCGCACCAGCGGGCCGAGCAGGGCCATGGCGAGCGGCGCGAGGAGCAGGACGACGGCGGTGCCGAGCGCGAAGCCGCCGACGACGTCGGTCGGGTAGTGCACGCCCAGGTACACGCGGCACAGGCCTTCGGCGAGCGCGAGCCCGATCCCGAGGAGTCCGAGCCTGCGGTGGGCGAGGAACGCCCCGACGCCGAGGGCCATCGTGAAGGTGGCGTGGTCGCTGACGAAGGAGAAGCCGGAGGCCTGCCCGGAGGCGCCGGTGAGGACGTCGAGGCCGTCGTGCTGGAGGAACGGCCGCGGCCGCGCCACGAACTCACGGAGCGGCATGTTCACGAGGAGCGCGGTCGCGGCGGCGAGCGGCGCCCAGACGAGCGCGGCGAAGGATTCGGCGGCCGTCGTCTCGTCCTGCCGGCGGGCGCCGCGCCAGCACCACAGCAGGAGCAGGACCAGGGCGAGCGGGATCCCGTACGCGCCGAGGAGGGCCACGCCGCGGTCGAACCAGTCCGGGGCCCGGCCGGCGAGGCCGTTGAGCTCGTACAGCAGGCTGACATCCACATTCGGCCCACCGGTTGTGAGTCCAGCCATGCGACGCGGCCCCTTGCCCTTGCCTAGGTCCCCTGCGGACGCACTGCGCTGTGCGCCCCTTCAACCCCCGCCGATCAACCCCCGTGTTCATGGAACGCCCGTTCTGGCAAGTACGTTCCACTCTCCACCGAATGATCACTCCAACGTTATCGAAGAGTGACTCATCGTCGCAGCTCAAGGCCTACGCCTCACGGAGAGTTGCTACGGCGCCGGCGGCGCCGCCGACCGCTCCGGAAGAGCCTCCGCACCGGCCTTCGTCACCCGGGTGGCGCCGAAGTAGTCGGGCGTGTCGATCTTGTCGAAGCGGATGACCGCGCCGGTGTACGGGGCGTTGATCATGTAGCCGCCGCCCACGTAGAGCCCGACGTGCCGGATCTCCCGGGAGTTCGTCAGATCGTCGGAGAAGAAGACCAGATCACCGGGAAGCAGCTCCGCCCGCGAGGGGTGCGACCCGGCGTTGTACTGGTCGTTGGCCACGCGCGGCAGCTCGATCCCCACGGTCTCGTACGCGGCCTTCGTCAGCCCGGAACAGTCGAACCGCCCGTTCTGGTCGGCCGTCCCGTTGCCACCCCACAGGTAGGGGGTACCGAGCTGCTTCTGCGCGAAGTAGATGGCCCCGGCGGCCTGCTGCGAAGGCGCCACCCGCCCGACGGGCCGCGCGAAGCTCTGGGCGAGGGTCGTGATGGCCTTCACGTAGCCCTGGGTCTCGTTGTACGGGGGCACCCCCTGGTACTGGAGGACAGCCCCCGGGCCCGCGTTGTAGGCCGCCAGCATGTTCTTGACGGGATCTCCCGGGACCTTGCCCACATAGCGTGCGAGCGCGCAGTCGTACGAAGCGGCCGAGGGGATCGCGTCGTTGGGGTCCCAGATGTCCCGGTCGCCGTCGCCGTCGCCGTCGATCCCGTGGGTGGCCCAGGTGCCCGGGATGAACTGGGCGATGCCCCGCGCATCGGCCGGGCTGGTGACGTTCGGGTCCCAGCCGCTCTCCGAGTAGAGCTGGGCGGCGAGCACGGCCGGGGTGAGGGTCGGGCAGAGGTTGCCCCACTTCTGCACGAGGGACTGGTACTTACCGGGCACGGCGCCCTTGGCGAGCCCCTCCAGGCGGCCTCCGGCACCACCCGCCAGCCCCGCGGCGGCCGAGTAGGTGCCGACCACGAGCAGGAGGAGGAAGCACAGGCACGCCCCGAAACCGATCCCGCCGATCACCCAGAATCTGCGCATCCGTCAACCCTCCCCCATGATCAGCACTTTGTCAGAGCGCTCGATACCTGTGTCGAATCATCCCTTCTGTCGGCCCATCCGGTCAGCTCTTCCGATTGTTCCCTCCGGGACGGCGTCAACGGGGGGCGACGAACAGGCTCTGCCCGACCCGGCCGATCGGGCCCTTCTCGTCGTGCAGACGGGCGTCGACGAGCCCGATCCCGGCCGCGTCCACGCTCGTACGGGACTCCACGCACACCCATTCGCCCGCGGGGTGGCGGTGCAGATGGACCGTCAGGTCGCCGTTGACGAAGACGAACCGGCCGAAGTCCATGACCGCGCTGATCCCGTTCGCCGAATCGGCCGCCACCAGCACCCGGTCCAGCGGCCGGACCTTCTCCCCCGCCACCAGCGGCACCCGCATCCGCATCCAGCAGGTCCCCGGCCCCGGCTCGGTGAAGGCCCCCTCGGTGAACCGGGCCTCCACCGACGAGTGGTAGCCCCGCTCCCACGGCACCGGGAAGAACGGCGCCGGCGCCGCCTCCCCCGGCGGAGCCACCAGCACCGGCGGCGCCACGGCAGGGACCGGATCCGCCGCGACCCTGATCCGCAGCGCCCGCGCCAGCATCACCGGCCCGGACCCGCCCCCGGCGGTGAGCGCCGCCTCGACGACCTCGGTGTTGCGGCCGGAGCGGAGCACGCTCGTGGTGATCTCCAGGGGCCCGATCGGCACCGGACGCAGGATCTCGTACGTGATCCGGGCGAGCCGCATGTCCGCACGCCCGCCCGGCCGCTCCTCCACCGCCCGCCCCAGCAGCGCGGCGGGCGGCCCGGCGTGCTGCGCTCCCGGGTCCCACGGCCCGCGCGTGGCCTCGGTGGCCAGGAAGCGGCCCGCGCCGAGCCGCTCGTAGAACCCGTCCTCAGCGTCCATGCCGCGGAACGCTACCGACAGGTAACGGCGGGCACCACCCTCAGCGGGCGAACCCGAGCCCGACCCCCAGCCCCACCAGCACCGAGCCGATGGCCCGGTTCAGGGCCTTCTGCGCCTTCAGCATCCGGTCGCGCAGCCGCGAGTTGGAGAAGAACAGCGCCACCGCCCCGAACCACATCAGGTGCGCCGCCGACATGAACAACCCGTACCCGGCCTGCTGCCACACCGAGGTGTCCGGCCCCACCACCTGCGTGAACGTCGACACCACGAACAGGGTCGTCTTGGGGTTCAGCACATTGGTCAGGAAGCCGGAGCGCAACGCCCCCAGCGGATTGAGCTCCGGCTTCGACTCCAGGTCCACCGTGAGATCGGCCCGCGCCCGGAAGGTGCGGATGCCGATCCACACGAGGTAGGCGGCGCCGGCCAGCTTGATCGCCGTGAACAGCGCCGTCGACGAGGCGATCAGCAGACCGACCCCGAGCATCGTGTACGAGACGTGCACCAGCACCCCGGCGGCGACCCCGGCGGCGGCGAACAGCCCGGTGGGCCGCCCGTAGAGATAACTGTTCCTGACGACCATGGCGAAGTCCGCGCCCGGGCTGATGACGGCGAGGAGGGTGATGACTGCGACTGCGATCACTTCTGTCATGCACAGGATGCTGACTCGCTCCCACCCCTCCCGTCCAGGGAGAATGTCCCCGTGTCCAAGCTCCCCCTCCCCCCCGACCTCCCGCCCCTCCCGCTCCTCCAGGCGGACTGCGGCAACTGCTTCGCGCTCTGCTGCGTAGCCCTGCCCTTCGCGAAGTCGGCCGACTTCGCCGTGAACAAGTCGGCCGGCACGCCCTGCAAGAACCTCCAGCAGGACTTCCGCTGCGGCATCCACACCCGGCTGCGCGACACGGGCTTCCAGGGCTGCACCGTCTTCGACTGCTTCGGCGCGGGACAGCAGGTCTCCCAGGTCACCTTCGGCGGCCGCGACTGGCGCGCGCACCCCGAGACCCGCGCGGAGATGTTCGAGGTCTTCCCGGTGATGCGGCAGCTGCACGAGCTGCTCCGCTACGTCGCCGAGGCGCTCACCCTCCCGGCGGCCGCCCCCGTCCACCCGGGACTGCGCGAGGCCCTCACCCGCACCCGGCAGCTGGTCGACGCCGACGCGCACACCCTCACCGCCCTCGACGTGCCCGCCCTGCGCCAGGAGATCAACACCCTGCTCCTGAAGACCAGCGAACTGGTACGCGCCAAGACCCCGGGCCGCAAGAAGAACCACCGCGGCGCCGACCTGATCGGCGCCCGCCTCTCAGGCGCCGACCTGCGCGGGGCCAACCTGCGCGGCGCCTACCTGATCGCCGCCGACCTCAGTGGCGCGGACCTGCGCGGCGCCGACCTGATCGGCGCGGACCTCCGCGACGCGAACCTCGCCGGAGCCGACCTCCGCGACACCCTCTTCCTCACCCAGCCCCAACTCAACGCCGCCCAAGGCACCCCCACCACCCACATCCCCCCAACCCTCACCCACCCCACCCACGGGCACCCCCCGGCGCCATAACCGCGGGCCGCACCCGAACGCCAACGCCGGCCACCCCCAGCCCCGCCGGCGCTTGAGGCGCGAGGTCCGAGCCGGACCCCAGCCCCATCCAGCCCCGCCGGCGCTTGAGGCGCGGGGTCCGGGGCGGAGCCCCGAACTTTCAGCCCCGCCGGCGTTTGAGGCGCGGGGTCCGGGGCGGAGCCCCGATCTTTCAGCCCCGTCGGCGCTTGAGGCGCGGGGTCTGGGGCGGAGCCCCAGGAAACGGAGAAGGGGCGGGGCGGGGACCAGCTCCGCGCAGCGGCACCCCCGCCCCCACCCACCCGCACCCGGCACGGGACCCGAACCCCGCCCGGCCAGGGCAAGGGCAAGGTCACAGCCACCCCAAGAACTCCCCCACCACCCCCCGGTACCCCTCCGGGTCCCCGACCCGCACCCCGTGCCCCGCAGGCAGCTCCACCAACCGCACCCCACCCCTCCGCACCGCCATCTCCCGCGCATGCTCCGCGGACAGCACCCCGCTCCGGTCCCCCCTCACCAGCAGCGTCGGCTGCCGCACCGCCAGCCAGTCCCCCCAGTGGTCCCCGTTCAGCCCCCGCTGCGACTCCACCATGTCCCCCGCGACGAACGCCGTCCCCCACCCGTCCGGGTACTCCCTCAGCGACCCCGCCACCACCTCCGCGGCGCGCCCCACCCCGGCCAGGAACCCCTCCGGGGTCCCCGCCCGCACCGGCCACCGCGCCACGAAGGACAGGTCGCCCTCCACGACGGCCCCCACGTCCTCGACGACGACCGCCCGCACCAGCTCGGGCCGCCGCGCGGCGAGCTGGTAGGCGGTGACCCCGCCCAGCCCGTGCCCCAGTACGACCGCCGGCCCCAGCCCCAGGTGCTCCAGTACGGCGGCGGCGTCCGCCACGTACCCGGCCCGCCCGTACTCCGGCGCCCGGTCCGACTCCCCGTGCCCCCGCTGGTCGAGCGCGATCACCCGCCACCCGGGGCCCACCTCCCGGGCCAGCCGCTCGAAGGACCGCCCGTCCTGGAACAGTCCGTGCAGTGCGAGCAGCGGCGCCCCCGGCCCCCCGAAGTCCGTGTACGCCAGCCGCCGCCCCCGCTCGCCCCCGACCTCCACGACCCCGGGCAGCGGCCCCAGCTTGTCCGCGACCCGCTGCCGCAGCAGCTGGTACTCCTCCCAGCGCCGCGGCAGCCGCCCGCCCGGCCGCTTGCCCAGCAGCCGCCCCGGCGTAACCGTCTGCCCGCGCCGGAACTGCTCCCGGGTCAGGTCGATGCGGATCCCGCCGGGCAGCACGTTCCAGCAGTGGTAGCCCTGCTGCTCGCCGTCGAGCCAGACCTCGCCGACCATCAGCTCCCCGCCGACCAGGTCCTGGACGACCAGCGCGGTGATGTCGCAGTGCCCCCACGCCGGGTTGTCGGCGGTCCAGGGCGCCCGCTCCACGTCGTCGGGCGAGCAGGTCTCGGCCGACCAGCCCGCCCTGATCGCCGCTTCCAGGTCTGCGAGGGTCCACGGAATCGTCATCCTCCAAGCCTCCCGCACCCCACTGACAACGCCGCCCCTCCCCACGGCGCCCCGCCCTGCGGCGCCCCGCCCCGCCGTCCCCCTAGTACCGGTCGAGCACGTGCGCGTGCGGCAGCTCCAGCCCCGGCGTCCCACCCCCCGGGAACCACCGCTCCAGCAGCCCCTCGTACCGCTCCGGCACCTCCAGCCGCCCCGACACCACCGCGTCCGCCACCGACCAGTGCCCCAGCAGCATCCGTACGAGCGTCCCGTCGTCCGCCACCAGCTCCCCCCGGGCCAGCTCCCCGACCGCCGAGGCCCCGTACAGGTACCCGCCCGCCCGCCGCGCGAGTTCCGGCTCCAGCTCCGCCACGAGCGCCTCCCGCCGCAGGATCCGCGCCATCATCCCGCCGCCCACCGGGAACCGCTGCCGGTACGCGCACCCCCACCCCCGCACGATCCGCCCGACGAGACTGTCGGCGGGCTCCCGTACCGTGAAGGAGGACGCCCGCAGCTCCCAGCACCGCGCCGCCAGCTCCGCCAGCAGCCGGCGCGCGCCCGCCGCCTCCCGGGCCCCCATCTCGTGCACCACCAGCGTCCGCACGCTGTCCCCGAAGGACCGGCCGCGCAGCAGCGCGTACCCGGCCACCACCCCGGCCGCGTCCTCCAGCACCAGCAGCTCCGAGCCCGGCTTCCACATCCCCTGCGGCACCCGCCGGTCCCAGTCGGCCTCCCGCACCCGGCTCCACGGCCGCCGCGCGTGCGCCGCGTTGAAGATCCGCACCACCTCCGGCAGGTCCCCCGGCGTCCCGGCCCGCACCAGCCCGCCCCCCGCGTCCACCCCGGCCCGCTCGACGGCCCGTACGGGCACCACCAGCTCCCCGTCGCCCAGCGCGGTCACGAACCCCCGCTGCTCGTAAGCCCCCTCGATGGCCTCCGACACGAAGCCGACCGCCACCCGCCCCCGCATCCCCTCGACGGCCGCGCCGAGCAGCCTGCGCATGTACCCCTCGCGCCGGCAGTCGAGCCGGGTCTCCACCCCGCCGATCCCCTCGGCCTCGACGGCCACCGCCCCGAACCGCTGCCGGAAGGACACCACCTCCAGCGCGCACACCGGCTCGGGATCGCCCTCCCGGCGCATCCGGCAATGCCGCACACCACCGACGACCTGTTCCTCGTACGCGAGGCTCCGCTGATTCATGCGCGCCAGTGTGGGCGCCCGTCGGCGGCGCCCGCCAGGGAGGAGAACGGCAGGGCCCGGCGCACCCGGGACGCCCGTACGCCCCTCACGCATCCGTACGCCCCCCGTTCACTCACACCGACGGCGCCGCGCCCGGCTCGTGCTTCCGGTCGCGGCGCCGCCGGGTCCTGCGGACGGCCCGTCAGACGGGCTTGCCGACCGCCGTCCAGCCCACCGTGCAGACCAGCGCGAGCGCTCGCCGGCGCGGCCCGGGCGTCCACGTAAGCGCGAACACCATCGGCACCGCGAGACCACCGCGGACAGCGGAACCCATCCGTCTCTCCTTCGTCGTCGTACCGGCAGCGTGAACCACACCCGGCCGCCACGATCAAACGACTGACGGAATGTCGGACTCACCTCAGCCGATCGGCCCAACCCCGCGCGCCCCCACTGCGCCGAACGGCCGCCCCTCACACGGCCCCACGCACGCCGGGCCGACAATCATTGCCCGGGGTCACCCACCGTGATACACAGAGTGACCAGGTCAGGGCACGCGGGAGGGGCGCGCGCCGCGATATCGGGTAAAGAGAGCCGCCAAGTCGACGACGACGGCGGTTTCATCAGCGAAGATAGTGCGTGACCCCTGCCGTCGGGCACGGGCTACCGGAACTACCCATACAGGGGCGGTGAGTTACATGATCCTGGCAGCCGAAAAGGGCGACATCACCACCATCATCGGCGGAATCGCCCCGAACTGGGGGCCGTTCGGCAGTCTCGGCAACGAAGCGAAGGTCATGATCGAAGTGGTCATGGCCGTAGCGATCCTCCTCTGCCTCGGCATCGCCATCTGGGGCGCCGCCAAGCAGCGCATCGGCGCGACCGCCCTGCGCGACACCTTCAGCGCGGAACAGGGCAAGGGCCTGATCGTGGCCGGCCTCACGGGCGTCTTCATCATCGGCTCCCTCGGCACGCTCTTCACGATCGTCTACGGAATGGCCGTCTAGCCGGACCACCGCGACCGGCCGCACCCTGATGACGAATCACCACACCGCGCCTGAGCGGGAACGAGCGCTACCGTCGAACGACGCGGAGGGGGCGGACACACGATGAGCAACGACGACCAGTACGGCGGCGGCGCCGGCTACGGCGAGGTCGGCGGCACCGGCCAGACCCGTACCCGCCTCCCGGAGTCCCCCTCCGACCCGTACGGCACCCCGCGCCGCACCCCCCGCGCCTCCCGCGGCCTGATCACCGTGGTCGGCGTGGTGGTGCTCCTCGTCGCCGCCATCGCGTTCGCGAACCAGTCGGGCGACACCCCGCAGGACACCGCCTCGGACAAACCCCCGACGACCTCCACCACCGCCGCCACGGGCACCACCCCGGTCACCACGAAAACGGCCGGCATCCCCAAGGGCTTCACCCACGACGAACAGGGCGCCCAATCGGCGGCAGCCAACTTCGCGGTGGCCCTGGGCTCCGACGCCATGTTCAAGAAGGACACCCGCCACACCCTGGTCGACGGCATCTACACACCGGACGCCGCGGCAGCCCTGAAGGGCCCCCAGGACAGCGCGTACTCCCCGGCGTTCCTCGCCAGACTCGGCCTCGACGCCAACGGCACTCCCCCACAGGGCAGCACCTTCGTGACCCGAACCGTCCCCATCGGCACCCGGGTCGAGAACTTCACCCCGGCCACGGCGAAGATCGCCGTCTGGTACACGGGCCTGATCGGCATGTCCGGCGAAAAGTCCACGGACCCGGTCCGCACCCTCTGGAAGACGTGGACCTTCGAACTGAACTGGGCCGGCGAGGACTGGAAGATCGTCTCCGACAGCCAGCGGGACGGGCCCGCTCCCGTCCCCGGCGATGTCCCGGTGTCGACGTCCGACGACATGAGCAAGGCCATCAAGGAGTTCGGGGGATTCACCTATGCGCGCTGACCTCCGGATCCCCGCGCGGCTGAGCGTGGTCGCCTCCGCCCAGCTTGCCCTCGCCACCCTGGTGACGCGCGCCTACGCCGCCCCCACGCCGACTCCGACCCCGACCCCGTCGGCGGTCCCGTCGCCCTCCCCGTCCGGCAACAAGGAGTGCGAACTCCTCGTCGGCTCGGCCAAGGACTACTGCGAAAAGGGCAACGGTGCCGGCAGCACCCCCCGGACCGGTATCTCACCGACCGACCCGACCAACGAGGTCAACCCCCTCGCCTCCCTCGCCCGCGGCTGCGCCGACGCCGCCGCCTGGATCGTAGGCAAACTCAGCGAAGCCGTAAAAGGCACGGCCAACGTCGACTTCACCAACCCCGCCTTCCTCAAGCAGTACGCCGTCGTCTTCGCCGCCTCCACCATCCTCACCCTCGTCCTGTGGCTCCTCGCCGTGACCAAGCGGGCCATCCGCGGCGTCCCCCTCACCACCGCCCTCTCCGAAGCCATCGGCTTCCTCTGGCTCACGGTCCTCGCCTCCGCCTTCACCCCCCTGATCCTCTACACCGTCGTCTCCGCGACCGACGGCGTCACCGAGGTCATCGCCTCGGCCACCGGCGGCCAGACCGACGTGTTCTTCGGTTCCTTCTCCGAGGCCCTCAAAAAGGGCGAGGACATCGGCGGCGGCCCGATCATGCTGATCGTCGTCGCCCTCGTCACCGTCCTCGCCGCCGGCGTGCTCTGGCTGGAGCTCGTCATCCGCGCCGCCCTGCTCTACGTCGGCGCCCTCCTCGGCACCGTCGTCTACGCCGGACTCGTCGACCGCAACATGTGGGGCCACGTCCGCCGCTGGGCCGGCATCATGATCGCCGTCATCCTCGTGAAGCCGGTCATCGTCGTCGTCCTCGGCCTCGCCGGAGCCCTCGCGGGCGACAAGGGCCCGAACGCCTTCTCCGCCGTCGTCTCCGGCCTCGCCATCATCCTCCTGGCGATCTTCGCCTCCGCGATGATCTACCGCTTCGTCCCCGGCTTCGGCGACGAGATCGCCTCCGCCCGCAGCAACCGCTCCAAGGCCACCGACGGCGCCCAGGCAGCCGCCGTCATCAGCTCCCCGGCCTCCCTCGTCTCCCAGGGCATCAAGACCCACAGCAGCCGTGGCGGCGGATCCCACCGCGCCTCCGGCGGCTCCACCGGCGGCGACGCCAACCAGATCTCCGGAGGCATGGCCGCGCACAGCAGCCGCTCCGGCAGCGGGTCCGGCGGCGGAACTGTCCCCTCCGCCGCACCCCCGCCCCGCACTGGCTCGAGTACGAGGAACACAGGAGGTGACGGGCGTTGACGACCCAGTCCCACCAGCTCCACCCGGTCGCGCCCCGCCGCACGTATCTCATCGGCCGGGCCCGGCCGAACGCGATCGTCGGCAAGAACCGCGAAACCGGCGAGATCGCCCTGATCATCGCCGGCGCGTTCCTCGGCATGATGAGCGGACTACTGGTCCCCGACCTCACCCTGCGCATCGTCACGCTCGTCGGCTTCCCCTTCCTCGCCCTCGCAGCCGTGTACGTCCCCTACAAGGGCCGCACCTTCTACCGCTGGTTCGAGATCAGCCGCAGCTACAAGCGCACCCTGCGCCGCGGTACGACCTACCGCTCCTCCGCGATCGAGGCCGGCACCCGCGCCGCCGACGGCCGCGAGGTCGAGGTCGGCCCGCCCCCCGGCATCGGCCGCATCAACTGGCTGGCCGCACCCTTCGGCCCCGACGAGATCGCGGTCCTCCTCCACGCCGACCGCAGAACCGTCACCGCCGCCATCGAGATCGAGGGCCCGGGCGTCGGCCTGCGCGACAGCGAGGACCAGGAAGCCCTGGTCGACCGCTTCGGCACCCTCCTCAAGCACGTCGCCAACGGCGACGGCTTCGTCACCCGCCTCCAGATGCTCGCCCGCACCCTCCCCGCGGACCCCGACGCCCACGCCAAGGACGTCGCCCAGCGCGGCGACACCCACGCCCCCGCCTGGCTCCGCGACTCCTACGAGCAGCTCCAGTCGATGGTCTCCACCTCCTCCGAGCAGCACCGCGCGTACCTCGTCGCCTGCATGCACTTCACCCGCGACCTGGCCGCGGAAGCCGTCACCATCGCCCGCGCGAGCACCCCCCACAAGGGCCGCAAGCTCGACCGCGACGCCGGCCTCGCCATCGTCATGGCCCGCGAACTCACCGACATCTGCGCCCGCCTCGCCGAGGCCGACATCCGCGTCCGCCAGCCCCTCGGCCAAGGCCGCCTGGCCTCCCTCGTGCACTCCATGTACGACCCGGACCACCCCATCGACCACATCCAGGCCATGACCAAGCGCAACGCCTGGCCGGCCGAACTGGACGCCGTCGAACCGACCTACCTCCAGGCCAAGACCCGCGAGTCCTCCACCCGCGCCCCCTGGTGCCACGCCACCGCCTGGGTCAAGGAATGGCCGATGACCCCGGTCGGCGTGAACTTCCTCGCCCCCCTCCTCGTCCACACCCCCGACGTCATCCGCACGGTCGCCGTCACCATGGACCTGGAACCCACCGAGATCGCCATCGAGCGGATGCTCACCGAGAAGACCAACGACGAGGCCGACGCCAGCCGCGCCGCCAAGATGAACCGCACCGTCGACCCCCGCGACATCGCCGCGCACGGCCGGCTCGACCAGAGGGGTGAAGATCTCGCCAGCGGCGCTGCCGGGGTCAACCTCGTCGGGTACATCACGGTGTCCTCGCGTTCCCCCGAAGCCCTCGCCCGCGACAAGCGCACCATCCGCGCCTCCGCCGGCAAGTCCTACCTGAAACTCGAATGGTGCGACCGCGAGCACCACCGCGCCTTCGTCAACACCTTGCCGTTCGCCACCGGCATCCGACGCTAGCTGGAGGGAACGGCCGCCCCATGCGAGATCCCATGTCCGCTCTGACGGACGCCTTCACCAGCTTCCTCTTCGGCAAGGTCGAGACCACCCGCCTGCCCGTACGCACCTCCACCGGGCAGGCGCAGGCCGTCTACCTGCCCACCGCCGCCCCCGGACTCGGCGACTCCGGCGTGATCATCGGCCGCGAGGTGTACAGCGGCAAGGGCTACATCTACGACCCCTTCCAGCTCTACGGCCAGCAACTCCCGGCCCCCCACTGGCTGGTCCTCGGCGAGTCCGGCAACGGCAAGTCCGCCCTGGAGAAGACGTACGTCCTGCGCCAGCTCCGCTTCCGCGACCGCCAGGTCGTCGTCCTCGACGCCCAGGGCGAGGACGGCGTCGGCGAGTGGAACCTCATCGCCCAGCAGCTGGGAATAACCCCCATCCGCCTGGACCCCATCGCGGCCAACGACGACGGGATCCGCCTCAACCCCCTCGACCCGGCGATCACCACGACCGGACAGCTCGCGCTGCTCCGCACCATCATCGAAGTCGCCATGGGCCACGGCCTAGACGAACGCTCCGGCTTCGCCCTCAAGGTCGCCCACGCCTACGTCGTCGACACCATCCGCGAACGCCAGCCCGTCCTCACCGACATCGTCGAGCAACTGCGCCACCCCAAGGCCGAATCCGCCGAGGCGATGAACGTCGACATAGACGACGTACGGGCCTGGGGCCTTGACGTGGCACTGGTCCTCGACCGCCTCGTCGACGGCGACCTGCGCGGCATGTTCGACGGCCCCACCACCGTCGGCATCGACCTCGACGCCCCGCTGATCGTCTTCGACCTGTCCCACATCGACCGCAACTCCATCGCCATGCCCATCCTCATGGCGATCGTCGGCGTGTGGCTGGAACACACCTGGATCCGCCCGGACCGGAAAAAACGGATCTTCCTGGTCGAAGAGGCCTGGCACATCATCAACAGCCCCTTCGTGGCCCAGCTGTTCCAGCGCCTCCTGAAGTTCGGCCGCCGCCTCGGCCTGTCCTTCGTCGCCGTCGTCCACCACCTCTCCGACGTCGTCGACGGCGCGGCCGCCCGCGAAGCCGCGGCCATCCTCAAAATGGCCTCGACCAGAACCATCTACGCCCAGAAGGCGGACGAGGCCCGCGCCACCGGCCGCGTCCTCGGCCTGCCACGCTGGGCCGTCGAGATCATCCCCACCCTCACCCCGGGCATCGCCGTCTGGGACGTCAACGGCAACGTCCAGGTGGTCAAACACCTGATCACCGAAGCCGAACGCCCCCTCGTCTTCACGGACCGCGCGATGACGGAGTCCACCCAGCAGCTCCCCGACGACCTGCTGGCCGCCGAACTCGAAGCGGAGGAAAGGGCCCTGTCCATGGAACGCCACCGCAACAACGGCACCGGCTCGGCCACCACGGTGGCCTGACCATGCCCAACGCCAGACATACGGAACCCACGGCGCGAGCCGGCGGCATCCCCGACGGACTCCTGGTCGGCGGCCTGGCCTTCCTCCTCGGCCTCGCCGTCCTGGTCTGGTCGGCCACCGGCCTGGCCGCCCTCTTCACCAAGGGCGCCTGGCCGTCCACGGTCACCTTCACCCGCACCCCGGAAGCGGTCCGCGCCCTGATAGCGCAACCGCACGACCTCGCGGCGGCCTGGCCCGACACCGACCCGGCCGCCCTGTCGGGATGGGGCCTGTTCTGGGGCCTGTTCATCAGCCAGCTCCTCATACTGCTGGTCCTGACGATCTTCACCCTCGGCGTCATCGCCCGCACCAAGGCCCGCCGCGCCCTGGCCAGAACGCAGCCCGCCCCCGCCGAGCCCCGGCCCCACGAGCCCCCGCACGCGGAGCCGACCCGCACGGCCCCCGTCCCGGCCCCTTCGCCGTCCCCGGAGCCCGCACCGGCGGCCACCACCCCGGTACACGCCACCTCGGTACCCGCCCCGGCAACGCCGGCCCACCGCCCCCCGGTGGACGAGGCCTACCGCTACGGCTTCGGCTACGCCCCGGCCGCCCCCACCCCGGCGGCAGCCACCACCCCGCCCCCCGGCCTCGCCTACGGCAGCCCGGCCGAACGCCACCACCTCGCCGCCCAGGCCATCGCGGCGGCCGAGGGCGCCGTCCTCGTCGTCACCTCCTCCCCCGCGCTCTGGTCGGACACCAAGGACGCCCGCGCCAAACTCGGCCCGGTCCTCCTCTACGACCCCTCGCACCTGTGCGACACCCCGGCCCGGATGCACTGGAACCCCGCCGACGGCTGCGCCGACCGCGACACCGCCGCCGCCCGCGCGCTCGCCCTGCTGGCCCCCGTACGCCCCCAGGCCCGCCTGGACAGCGCACTCGCGGACACCGCGGAAACCCTCCTGCGCAGCTGGCTCCAGGCCGCCGCCCTCGACGGCCTCCCCTTCAAACAGCTCACCCGCTGGGCCCAGGGCAACGGCTCCCAGGACCCCGTCCGCGTCCTGCGCACCCACCCCCGGGCGGCCCCCGGCGCGGCCGGCGAACTCGAGAGCGCCCTCACCGCGCACCCCGAACGCCGCGAACAGGCCCAGCACCTGACGGCCCGTGCCCTGTCCTGCCTGACCTCGATCCACATCCGCGAGGCCTGCAACCCGAACCGAACGGACGCGCTCACCCTGGCATCGTTCGCCGGCGAAGGGGGCACCCTCTACGTAGTGGGTGAGCCCCTGGAGGACCCCCGCACCCGCCCGGGCGCGATGCCGCTGCTCACCGCACTCGCCTCGCACGTGGTCGAGCACGGCCGCCGCATGGCCGCACGGTCATCCCACGGTCGGCTCGACCCACCACTGACCCTGGTGCTGGACGACGTCGCGGCCGTGGCCCCCGTCCCCCAGCTCCCGGACCTCCTCCAGGACGGCACGCTCCCCCTGCTCGCCCTCTGCCGCAGCCGCGAACAGGCCCGCTCCCGCTGGCCGCAGGCCACCTTCTCCTAGGCCGTGCCGCCCGGCCGCCCGAGCACGTACTCGTGCTCCGAGGCCCCCGACTCCAGCTTCAGCACCGTCCCGCTCGCCACGAACCCGAACCGCCGGTAGAAGGCGGCCGCACGCGCGTTGTCCTCGTGCACGAAGAGCCGTACGCGTTCCAGCGCCGGCCCCTCCAGTGCCCACACCCACTCCACCGCGGCCGCGAACAGCGCCTCGGCCAGCCCGGTCCCCCGCCGGCCCTCCCGGACGAACACCCCGACCAGGTGCCCCTGCCCCTGCTCGACGGGGTTCCCGAAGAAGTCGCTCGTCCCGCCTTCCTCGACGAGCACGGTCACCGACCCGTCCCACTCCCCGTCGGGCCCCTCGGCGACGAACTGCCGCGCCCTTCGCCCGGAGGCCGCCCCCGCGGCCCGCTCCTGCCAGAACCCGTCACTCCGCGCCTCGGCCTGGTCGAGGGTCTCCAGGAACGCCACGGGCGCCGCCGGATCCCTCAGGGCGTCGATCCGCAGCCCCTTGACCCGCTCCCACTCCACGGCCCGCACCGCCCGCACCACGTACTGATCCATGACCCAGCCCCCTCCGACAACACTTGAGGCACCATGCAACCATGCAACCCCAGCTCAGGGCTGTCGCCCACGTCACGGCCCGTTCCTCCGGTCCGCCCCTGGACCCGGCGCTCACAGTCACGCTCAACTTCCACCCGGACCGCGTGACGGACGGCCGCCCGATCCTCACCGCCCTCGCGGAGGACGGCGTGTACCGCTCCCAGTTCGTCACCGGAACCAGCAACGGCGGTCTCACGGCCCACCCCGGCGGAGCGCGCTGGCAGTGGGAGAGCCGGATCTTCGGCGGCGCCTACGACGACTCCCCCGCCGCGGCCCGCCCCGTCTACGGCGCCCTCAACCACCGCCAGAACCCGGCCGGCGCGGCCCCCCGCTTCGGCTCGGCGCACTTCCGCCTCGCCCCGACGGCCCTCCCCCGGACCACGTTCTGCTACCCGGACAGCTACCTGGAACCCGAGTCCTTCGGGGTCGCCGCCCGCATGCCCCTGATCGCCCTGGCCGAGGCCGACGACCAGGACGCCCTGGACGACTACATCGAGGCCCAGGTCCACAGCCCGGTCGAACTGGACCGCGACATCGAGGCCCTCGTCCTGGACCCCAGTTACCGCGGCACCGACATCGAAGCGGCCGCGGCGAAACTCCCCTGCCCGACGGAATGGCACCCGGGCTTCCACCTCACGACCACCGAACTCCGCCGCCACCCCGGCTACCGCGGCCAGGAATTCGTCGACCTGGGCACGGCCATCGCCGAAGCCGGCATCCTCACCCCGCACATCCTCGGCAAGGCCGCCCGCACGGGCCGCTACGACGAACAGGCCCTCAAACGCGTCTGGCACTACCTGGCCCGCTTCGGCACCCAACAAAAAGCCCCGTAAAAAAGACCCGTAAACGCAGAAAAGCCCCGCACCAGTTTCCTGGTGCGGGGCTTTCCCACAATGATTGTTCGGCGGCGTCCTACTCTCCCACAGGGTCCCCCCTGCAGTACCATCGGCGCTGAAAGGCTTAGCTTCCGGGTTCGGAATGTAAACCGGGCGTTTCCCTAACGCTATGACCACCGAAACACTATGAAGTTAACCAACCGGGCATGGACACGGTTCGTTACTTCAGAACTAACACAGTGGACGCGAGCAACTGAGGACAAGCCCTCGGCCTATTAGTACCAGTCAGCTCCACCCGTTACCGGGCTTCCACATCTGGCCTATCAACCCAGTCGTCTACTGGGAGCCTTACCCTCTCAAGGAGGTGGGAATACTCATCTTGAAGCAGGCTTCCCGCTTAGATGCTTTCAGCGGTTATCCCTCCCGAACGTAGCCAACCAGCCATGCCCTTGGCAGGACAACTGGCACACCAGAGGTTCGTCCGTCCCGGTCCTCTCGTACTAGGGACAGCCCTTCTCAATATTCCTACGCGCACAGCGGATAGGGACCGAACTGTCTCACGACGTTCTAAACCCAGCTCGCGTACCGCTTTAATGGGCGAACAGCCCAACCCTTGGGACCGACTCCAGCCCCAGGATGCGACGAGCCGACATCGAGGTGCCAAACCATCCCGTCGATATGGACTCTTGGGGAAGATCAGCCTGTTATCCCCGGGGTACCTTTTATCCGTTGAGCGACGGCGCTTCCACAAGCCACCGCCGGATCACTAGTCCCGACTTTCGTCCCTGCTCGACCCGTCGGTCTCACAGTCAAGCTCCCTTGTGCACTTACACTCAACACCTGATTGCCAACCAGGCTGAGGGAACCTTTGGGCGCCTCCGTTACCCTTTGGGAGGCAACCGCCCCAGTTAAACTACCCATCAGACACTGTCCCTGATCCGGATCACGGACCGAGGTTAGACATCCAGCACGACCAGAGTGGTATTTCAACGGCGACTCCACAACCACTGGCGTGGCTGCTTCAAAGTCTCCCACCTATCCTACACAAGCCGAACCGAACACCAATATCAAACTGTAGTAAAGGTCCCGGGGTCTTTCCGTCCTGCTGCGCGAAACGAGCATCTTTACTCGTAGTGCAATTTCACCGGGCCTATGGTTGAGACAGTCGAGAAGTCGTTACGCCATTCGTGCAGGTCGGAACTTACCCGACAAGGAATTTCGCTACCTTAGGATGGTTATAGTTACCACCGCCGTTTACTGGCGCTTAAGTTCTCAGCTTCGCAACCCCGAAAGGTCACTAACCGGTCCCCTTAACGTTCCAGCACCGGGCAGGCGTCAGTCCGTATACATCGCCTTACGGCTTCGCACGGACCTGTGTTTTTAGTAAACAGTCGCTTCTCGCTGGTCTCTGCGGCCACCCCCAGCTCACGGAGCAAGTCCGATCACCAGTGATGGCCCCCCTTCTCCCGAAGTTACGGGGGCATTTTGCCGAGTTCCTTAACCATAGTTCACCCGAACGCCTCGGTATTCT
>NZ_JAPEMV010000016.1 GCF_026342355.1 Streptomyces sp. NBC_00249
GCGCCGACGACGCCAAGGGCGTCGTGCGCAACCCGGCCACCGGGGACCTGGAGGTCGTGACGGTGACCCCGGAGAACGAGTCGGCCGTCGTCGTCCACGACGCGAACGCCGCCTCGCCCACCACCGCGTTCGCCCTCTCGCGGCTGGCCGACCCCGACACCCTGCACCACACGCCCATCGGCGTCTTCCGCAGCATCGAGCGGCCGGTCTACGACACCCTCATGGCCGACCAGCTCGACACCGCCGTCGAGCAGCAGGGCAAGGCCGACCTGGACGCCCTGCTCACCGGCAACGACACGTGGACGGTCGCCGGCAGGTAATCGGCAGCCAGCTGGGAGCCGGACCTCCGCTCGCGGTCCGGCTCTCACAGCACCCGCAGGGCCCTGACCTGGTCGGGAGCCGAGTCCCGCGCGTGCTGGCGGGCCATCCGCAGGACGGCCTCGCTCTCGCGCCCGAGGGCCTCGCGGACATGCCGACGGGCCTGCTCCAGATCGGCGTCGGGGCCGAGGACGCGTTCGACCATCGTCTCGTCGAGCAGCACCTCATGCTGGGAGACCACGGTGACCCCGGTGGTGTCGGGGAGGACCGACCACTCGCCGGTGTGCGCGGCGAGCAGGGCGGTGGGCCGGGTCTGCTTGTGGACGATGCGGCCGGCCGCGGGGAAGCACAGCCGTACGGAGTCCGCGGTGCGGACGGACCCGTCGAGGGTGAGGGTGTCGGTGGCGACCCGCTGGATGCCGGGCCGGTCCTCGGTCACGTCGGCGCGCACGATGTGCGGGACGCGGCCGGGCCACGCGCCGATGTCGTACAGGAAGGCGTACACCGGCTCGGCCACCGGCCCCTCGATCCGTACGGAGTCCTCGAAGGCCAGCCTGAGTCCGTCGAGCCGGTCCCAGCGCTCGGCGAGTTCCCGGAAGCGGGCGAGCGCGGCCCGGCTGTCGGCCTCGGTGGCCGCGCGGGTCCGCTCGACGTCGGAGGCCCGGTTCCCGGCGATGGTGACGTACTGCTCCAGGGTGAGCCGCGACCAGCCGGGGGCGAGCTCGTCGACGGTCCAGCTGCCGCCGGTCGAGGTGACGGGCGCCGCGGGCACTTCCTGGTGGAAGTCGATCCGCAGCCGCTCCGCGTCCAGGGTCCTGCGCCACACCGACTGGCGTACGTCGCCGTCGGCGCCGGCCCACAGGGAGTAGCGGTCCCGTGTCCCGTCGAAGTCCAGTCGTTCGACGTGCACGGTCGCCGGTACGTACAGCGGCCAGTGGGTGGAGTCCGCCACCAGGCCGTACAGGACCGCGGCCGGTGCCGCCGCGTCCACCGCGAACGACATCCGGTGTACTCGCTCGACAGCCATCAGACACCCCTCTCAACGCTTGATGCAGAGCCTGTCCGCAACCGCCGGAAGGTCTCTGGATTTCCGGTGGAGTTCCGCGTTGACCAGGCCGAGGTAGCGCCGGGGGGTGTCGGCCGCCTCGAGGGCTTCCCCGTCGAGGAGGATGCCGAACTTCCGCTCGATGTAGCCGGTGGTCTGCAGGACGGAGAGGCAGTCGTAGCCGAGCTCCACCCAGTACAGGTCGAGGACGTCGTCCGTGAGGTCGACGCCCTCCTCATCGCCTTCCCAGGCCCGCAGGATGCGGGTCAGAGCGGTGAGTTCCAGCCGGTCCATGGCGTACCTCTCTCGTCGTCCGCGAGCACGCGGACGCGTACCGGGTGGACCCGAGCGTGGCCGAGGGCGGTTGAGACAGGCTCGAAGCGGTACGTCTGTTCTTCCTCTGTTCCCCCGGCCCGCACGCGGACCGCACGCGGCGGGCCGCGCCCGGGGGCGCGGGCCTAGGCCGCGTACAGGTCGAAGGTGGAGGTGCGGCGCGGGCCGGCCACGACGTCCAGCGCCGGGTCCACCCGCAGCATCGCCTGGTGGAGGCGCTGCAGCTGCTGCGAGGGCTCCACGCCCAGTTCGTCGATCAGGCGTGTCCGCAGGCGGCGGTAGACGTCCAGTGCCGTGGCCTGGCGGCCGGAGCGGTACAGGGCGACCATCGCCTGCGAGTGGAGACCTTCGTGCTGGGGGTGCCGGGCGATCAGTTCGGTCAGCTCGGCGAGGAGTTCGGTGTGCCGGCCGAGCCGGAGGTCGACGTCGATGCGCCGTTCGGTGGCGACGAGGCGGCTCTCGGCGAGCCTGAGCACCTCGATGTCGAGGATGGGCCCGACGCGTACGTCGACCAGCGCGGGGCCCTGCCACAGGCCGAGCGCCTTGCGCAGCAGGTCCGCCGCGCGCTCGTCGTCGCCGTCGTCGAAGGCGCTCTGGCCGCCGGCGACGAGGCTCTCGTACTCGTGGACGTCCACGGACTCCGCCGGGATCTGGAGCAGGTATCCGCCGTGCCGGGTCGCGAGCACGTCCTTGGCCGTGGCCGGGGACCCCGGCCCCATCGCCGTGCCCAGCCTGCGGCGCAGCTGGAGGATGTACGTCTGCAGGGTGGTGAGCGCGCTCTGGGGCAGGTCCGTTCCCCAGATCTCCTCCATGAGCGTGGGTACGGGCATCACCCGCCCCGGGTAGAGCGCCAGAAGCGCCAGGATCTGACGCGGTTTGCCTGCCGTAGGAACGATCGATGCCCCGTTGACCTCGGCACTCAACGGCCCCAGAACCTGAATCTTCACGGTCTCTCGTCTCCCCTCCGCATTTCGTCGAGCTACTCCCGGTTTTCAGTATTCGACGCGAGAACGATAAGGCCGCCCAGGGCAACATCACCGAAACCTCAAGCCGACGTCGAGCGGTTCTCCGAAACACGGGAGTGGGTAGACCACGGAAACTGATAGGTTCCGATCAGACGTCCGATTACCGCCCCTTCCAGGGCCGAGGCCCTTACCACCAACATTCCGCTTACGACCCTCACGATTTCCCCAGCACATTTCGCCCGGAATCCTTGAACGCATTTACCGGACAGCTACCGCAAATGAGCGGGCAATTACCTTTCGGTGAGTTCTCAGCCGACGCGGGCCAGTCGCTTGCGGGCCGTCTCCGGGGTTTCCACCGGGTTTTCGGGGCCGGTCATCAGGATCGACCGCTGGAGCCGCCGCAGGGCCGACGAGGGCTCGATGCCGAGCTCGCGCACCAGGGTGGCGCGCAGCCGCTGGTAGACGCTGAGGGCCTCGCCGCGGCGCCCGGAGCGGTGCAGGGCGAGCATGAACTGCCCGTGCAGGTTCTCGTGGGTGCGGTACCGGCTGGCCAGCACGGTCAGTTCCGCGAGGAGTTCACGGTGCCGGCCGAGCCGGAGGTCGGCCTCGATGCGCTGGTCGAGCGCACACAGCCGGGTCTCCTCGAGACGCCGCGTCTCCATGTCGAGCTGCACACCGCCCTGTACGTCGGCGAAGGCCGGCCCGGACCACAGCGTCAGCGCCTCGCGCAGCAGCCGGGCCGCGCCGGGGAAGTCCCCGGCGTCCATGGCCCGGTAGCCCATTCCGGCCAGCCGGTCGAATTCGCGGACATCACTGGTCCCCCCGGCGCTGCTCAGCATGTACCCGCCGGGCAGCGTCACGAGGACGTCCTTGGGGGTCCGGGTGCCGTCGGTGCCCTCCAGCGCGGTCGCGATGAGGGCCCGCAGCTGGAGGACGTACGTCTGGAGCGTCGTACGGGCACTGCGCGGGGGCTCCTCCCCCCACAGCTCCTCGATCAGGGCCGCCACGGGGACCACTTGGTCCGCGTGGAGCGCGAGCAGTGCCAGCACCTGGCGGGGCTTGGCGGCCGTCGGCGTGATGGAGATCCCGTTCTCCCGCACGGCCAGTGCGCCCAGTACATCGATGTCCACGCCGTACTCCCCTACTTCGTCCGTGGATGAGCCCTTGAACTTCACCGGAATGAGCAAAAAACAGGAGCCCCGGTTTGTCAATACCAAACCGCTTGCGCCGTTTCCTTGCACCACACACCCTTCCGCACCCCTCAAACCGCCCCCGACCTGCGACTTGACCGGTCAAGAGGGGGTCGGGAGCGGCTTCCAAGGCCCTGGAGAGCGCGAAAAAACACCCCTCGGGACAGGTCCCGAGGGGCATATTCCACTTAAGAACCGACCGACTGGTCGCGTCAGTCGGCCGCGCCGACGGGTAGGGCGAGGCGCTCCGCGCGGGTCCCGTCGGCGAGGAGTTCGCCGAGCGATCCGTGCGCGGCGAGCCGCGGCAGCATCAGCGTCCAGTACCGGGTGAGCGACGACTGCGCGAACCACCCCTGCTCGGCGGCCCCGAGGACCTCGAAGCCCACGATGGCCGCCACGACGGCGGCGGCCGCGTCGTCCGGCGACACCCCGTCGGCGAGCCGCCCCTCCTGGTCGGCGGCGCGGAACATGGCCTCGACCCAGCGCCGCCACTGCCGGCGCAGATCGAAGCCGTGACTGCCGTCGGGGGCGGGCCGCGAGGTGCTGGCCGCGCACAGCCCGAAGCCCGCGCTGACGACCGGGTCGTGGGCCAGCAGCGCCATGAGGTCGTGCGTCGAGTCGACCAGCACCTGAAGGGCGTTGCCCCCGGAGAGCCGGGACACCGTGATCACCCGCACGGCCTCGGACGCCCGCCGCAGCACGGCATCGGCGAGCGCCGCCTTGTTCCCGAAGTGGAAGTGCAGCCCTCCGGCACTGACGCCGGCGCGTTTGCTGATCGCCGCGATGGAGGCGGTGACGAACCCCTCCTCGGTGAACACCTCGGCGGCGGCGCGGACAAGGGTCTCCCGCGTGCGGGCGGCGCGTTCCTGCTTGACCATGCGATCTCCACAAACCGGGTTCAACGGTTTGCCCAGTGGCGACGACCGTTCCGCTTCATGATCACCTTCCCGGCCGGAGCCGTACCGGACCCGTACTGGAGCGCGACTCAGGAGACGCCGGTGTCCCCCACGCCGCCGACCGCTCACCGTAACAAACCGTTAACCCTGTTTTTGGGGACGGGTGATGTCCTCGTGAGGCAAGTCATGAACAGGCCGTGAACTCACCCCGACACCTCCCCCGGCAACCCTCCCGCCGGAGAGGCCCGGCAGTCGCCGGTGGCACATGCCCAGAGGCGACCCGCGCGCTCACCCAGCCCGTTTGACCTTCCTGGGCCGCCCTGCCATCCCAGCCGCCCCAACCGGAACCCCTGGCCCACCAGAACGCGGCCCCGCCGATCACGGACAGCCCCGCAGCCGCCAAACCGGCGCGAGCCCGGGCGAACCTCCTGGTGCGATTGTCCGGAATTCACCCATCCGGTTATCGCGATACCGAGGCCTGGACTCCCTATAGATAAAAAACCGGTTGGTATATATTTTCTCTGCAGCCACACCTAAATCTCGCCAGTGCTGTCTAGGGGGAACAATGAGTGCGAGCACGTTTCAAGTCGAGCGCGCAGCGGCTACCGAAGCCAAGGCGTGGCAGGGCACGGGTTCACCACTCAGAACGCGGGGTCACCGCTACCCGTCCCTGACCGCCACCGTTCCGAAGGAATTAGTACACCGCGCGTCAGTTGCCGAGGTTCTGCTCACCGACTGGGAGCGGATCGACGACACCCACTTCACGGTGACCGCGCAGTGGCCCCGCAGCCACAGCTTTTACACCCCGGTGACGGGCGGTTACCACGATCCTCTTCTCTGCGGAGAAACGATCAGGCAGATCGGCAGTCTGCTGGCGCACGCCGAGTTCGGAGTGCCGTTCGGCCATCACTTCCTGTGGTGGGACGTCAGCCTCAACGTCCACCCGGAACACCTCCAGGTCCGTTCGACACCTGCCTCGCTCGACATCGAGGTCACCTGCGTCGAGGTCAAGCGGCGGGGCGGCATGCTGTCATGGCTCAGCTACGAGGCCGTGGTCCGCCGGGAGGGAGAGGTCGTGGCGACGGGCCGGCTGTCCTACACCTGCGCCAGCCCGGCCGTGTACCAGCGACTGCGACCCGAGCACGTACTGACCGGCGACCACCGCCCGCTGCCGTTGACGGCCCCTGTCGCACCGCAGAGCGTGGGGCGGCTGTCCCCGACCGATGTGGTCCTCTCCCCCGTCGGCAAGCCGAACCAGTGGCAGCTGCGCGTGGACACGCTCCACCCCGTCCTCTTCGACCACCCGGTCGACCACGTCCCGGGCATGACGCTCCTCGAAGCCGCCCGTCAGGCGGCCGCCGCGACCTTGGGGCGCTCCTCCTTCCTGCCGCTCAGCGTCTCGGGCGACTTCAAGCGGTACGCCGAGCTGGACGCGCCCTGCGTGATCGAGGCCCGCCTCCTGCCTCAGGACGGGCCCGGAACGGACGACGCCGTATACGTGACGGGCCACCAGAACGGCGAGCTGGTCTTCAGCTCCACCGTGACGGCAGCCCCGCACGTGGCCTGACCGAGCAGGCGCCCTCAGCGGTGCGTGAACGCCGCGAGATGTCCTCCCGCCCATTCCCGGAACGACGCCGCCGGCCTGCCCACCACCTCGTGGACCGTGTTCTCCACGCGGAGCTTGGCTCCGTCGCGCTGGCGCTCGGCACTGCGCAGCAACGCCTCGACCAGGGCTTCTGGATAGCGCTTCCCCCAGAGCGCGCGAGCCTGCTCCCGGCCCAGCTCCTCGAACCGCACGGGACGGCCCAGCAACTCGGACAGCTGGGCCGTCTGCTCGACCGCAGTGATCGCCCGCGGCCCCGTCAACGTGTACGCCCGGCCGCCGTGCCCTGTCCCGGTGAGCGCGCGCACCGCCACCTCCGCGATGTCACGCGGATCCACGCAGGCGTTGGCCGAAGCTCCGTACAGGGCCCGGACCACACCGTCCGAGCGTACGGAGGATGCCCAGGACAGAGTGTTGGACATGAAGGAGCGCGGACGCAGCAGGGTCCAGTCCATCCCGGACCCGCGCAGGAGATCCTCGTTCTCCCGCTGCCAACAGGTGATCAGGTCATCGGCCTGGCTGTCCTCGACTGCGGCGGCCGAGAGCTTCACCACATGCCGTACCCCTGCCGACCCCGCGGCCCGGACGAACCGCGCATCGTCGTCCCCGCCGACCCGGCTGGTCACGAGGAACACGCTGTCCACACCCTTGAGCGCCTGGTCCAGCGACCGCGGATCGCCGTAGTCCCCGTGGACGGTCTCCGTCGTGGGCGACGCTCCCGCCACCCTCTGCGGGTCCCTGGCCATGACACGGACCGCGAGGCCGGGGGCGAGCCGACGCAGCACCTCCCGACCGACCGTTCCGGTGGCTCCGGTCACGAGAATCATCGTCCGCCCTCCTGGTCACCGTTCCGCCACCACGGCGGCGAAAGCGTTTGCATTGCAGTTACCCGCTGTAAGATACGTACGGGACGGGCGGTTTGCATCGAGTTCCGCCGGCCAGGAAGTCTTGTTGAGGAGGGACGCACAGTGGCTGAGCAAGTCCGGGCCATCCGCACGCGTCGGGCGATCCTGTCAGCGGCGGCAAAGATCTTCGAGGAGAACGGCTATCAGGCCGCCACGATCTCCGAGATCCTCACCGAGGCCGGGGTGACCAAGGGAGCCCTGTACTTCCACTTCCAGTCGAAGGACGACCTGGCGCAGGGGGTTCTCAGCGCACAGGCCCAGAACCTCGTCCTCCCCGAGCGGGCGTCCAAGATCCAGGAGATCGTGGACATCGTCATGCTGCACACCTATCGCCTGCAGACCGACGCCATGGTCCGGGCCGCTGTGCGTCTCACCATGGACCAGCGGTCGCAGGGGCTCGACCGCAGCGGGCCGTTCCGCACGTGGGCCGCTCCCGTCCTGGAGCGGCTGGAGAAGGGCCAGGCCCAGGGCGAGCTGCTGCCGCATGTCGTACCGGCCGAGACCGCCGACATCATCGTCGGCTCCTACGCCGGCATCCAGTCCATGTCCCAGGCCCTCACCGACTACCACGACCTCGTGATCCGGGTCACGGCGCTGCTGCGCCACTTGCTGCCCAGCATCGCGGTCCCTTCGGTCCTCACTTCCCTGCACCTCGGCGAGACACGGGGATACGACGTCTATACCGAGGCCACGAGCGCCCTGCCCGAAGAGCAGGGCGTGGCCGTCCGCGCCTGAGGACCTGACATACCGGATGGTCCGTTTTAACTCCTGAAGGTCCGGCACGCAGCGGAACTAGTCTGCGCACATGATCAGTTCAACGCTCCGTCTGGTGCCGGTGACCCCGGACAACTTCGACGCGGTGTGCGCCGTGCGGATACACCCGCACCAGGAGCACCTCGTCTCGCCCGTCGTGAAGTCCCTCGCCGAGGCCTACGCGCACGGGCCCACCGCCTGGCCCCGGGCCGTCGTCGACGGGGACGAGGTCGTCGGTTTCGCGATGGCCTTCCTCGACATCGTCTGGGACCCGGCGAAGGACCCCGAGCACCGCCGCTCCGGCCTGTGGCGGCTGAACATCTCCGCCGGCCACCAGGGCAAGGGCTACGGCCGCTTCGCGGTCCTCGCCGTCGCCGACGAGATCCGCCGCCGCGGCGGGACGCAGGCGTACGTCACCTGGCACACCGGCGAGGGCAGCCCCGAGCCCTTCTACCTCGGCTTGGGCTTCCGCCTCACGGGCGAGGTCAGCGGCGACCAGCCCGTCGGCGTCCTCGACCTCGCCTGACCGGCCCCTCAGGCCAGCACCACCGTCCGCGGCGGCGCCGCCGCCGGGGCGGCCGGGGCGGCGCCCGCGCGGAACTCCTGCGGGCTGACGCCCCGGACCCGCTTGAAGGCGGTCGACAGGGCGAAGGCGCTGCCGTAGCCGACCCGCCGGGCCACCGTCGCCACCGTGGCGTCGGGTTCGCGCAGCAGGTCGGCGGCCAGGGCGAGGCGCCAGCCCGTCAGGTAGGCGACGGGCGGTTCCCCGACGAGCTCGGTGAAGCGCCGGGCCAGCGAGGCCCGCGACACCCCGGCCGCGCGCGCCAGTTCCTCCACCGTCCAGCCGTGCGCGGGCCTTTCGTGCAGCATCCGCAGCGCCACCCCGACGACCGGGTCGCCCTGGGCCCGGTACCAGGCCGGCGCCCCCGATCCCGGGGCGGCGAGCCAGGCCCGCAGGACGCCGATCAGCAGCAGGTCGAGGAGCCGGTCCAGCACGATCTCCTGGCCCGGCTCGTCCCGGGTGATCTCCGAGGCGAGCAGCGCGATCAGGGTGGCGTCGGCGGCCCCCGCCGGCCGGACCAGCACCGTCGGCAGCGCGCCCAGCAGCCGCCGCCCGACCTCCCCCGGCGCCTGGTAGCTGCCGCTGAGCACCACCGACGTCCTGGGGCCCTGGACGGTGTCCCCCCAGGTCCGTACGCCCAGCGCCTGGGTGTCGGTGACGTCCTCGCCCGCGTCCGTGCTGCACCGCTGGTCCGGGCCGACGGTGATGCCCACCGGGGTGCCGGGGGTGTCGGAGAGGGTGTACGGGTCGGGTCCCCGTACGACGGCCACGTCGCCCGGACCGACCAGGACGGGTTCTCCGTCGTCGGGCACCAGCCAGGCCGTTCCGCGCACCGGCGTCATCACCGACAGCGCGGCCCGGTCCTCGATCCGCAGGGCCCACGGCGGGTTGAGGACGGACTTCTGCAGGAAGGCGCCCCGCGCCTTGGGCCCTTCGAGGAGACCGGTCAGCGTGTCCATGACCCCATCCTGCCCGGCCCGGACCTCAGACGTCCCACACACCGGTGGCCGCCGCCTCACGGACGAAGTCGGCGAAGTCCCGCGGCGCGCGACCCAGTACCTCTTCGACGCCGTGGACCAGGTGCGCGTTGCGCCCGTCGAGGATCAGCGCGAACAGCTCGGCGAAGTCCTCGGGCAGGCCGTGCTCCCGCAGTTCGGCCCGGAACTCCGCGTCCGAGACGGGGACGTACACGATCTCCCGGCCCGTCGCCTTCGACAGTTCGGCGGCCACCTCGGTGAAGCTCATCAGGCGCGGTCCGGACAGCTCGTACGTCCGGCCGATGTGCCGGTCGTCGGTGAGCGCGGCCACGACGACGTCGGCGATGTCGTCTGCGTCGACGAAGGCCTCGACCGCGTCCCCCGTCGGCAGGGCGATCACCCCGGCCCGTACGGGGTCCAGGAAGAAGCTCTCGTCGAAGTTCTGGTTGAACCAGCTGGCGCGGACGACGGTCCAGTCGGCGCCGGAGGCCTTCAGCAGGGTCTCGCTGTGCTCGGCGGCCTCCTCGCCCCGCCCGGACAGCAGCACCAGCCGGGGGACCCCGGCGGTCACGGCCGCCTCGGCGAAGGCTCCGACCTGCTCGGCGGCGCCGGGGAAGGCGAGGTCTGGGAAGTAGGTCACGTACACCCGGCCGATGCCCTCCAGCGCCGGCCCCCAGGTGGCGGGCTCGTTCCAGTCGAAAGGCGGTTCGCCCGCCCGCGATCCGACCCGGACCGGGCGGCCCTGGAGCCTGAGGCGCTCCACGACGCGCCGCCCCGTCTTGCCGTTGCCCCCGAGGACGAGGGTGACCGTCTCGTCCTGCGTGCTGGTCTGCGTGGTGCTCTGCGTCTCGTTCGCGTTCTTCGTCATGACACCCAGTCAAGCTCCGATCGGCGAGACGCGACATCGCCGAGAAGCTCATCCGCATACGCGAGCGTCTACTCCTCCGAGAGGGTGTGCTTGACCAAGGCGTTGGCGTGGCCGTGCCCGATGCCGTGCTCGGTCTTGAGCCAGCCGACCAGCTCCATGTGCTTGGTCAGCGGCGAGGAGCGGATGAGCTCCTTCCATTCCTCGACCGGGCGGCCGTACTTCTTCTCGATGGAGGGGAAGTAGCTGGCGGGGCCCTTCACGGGTTCGCTCATGTCCGGTGCTCCTGTCGGTGTGTGATCGGTACGGGGAGAAGTGCCAGGGCGGTGCTCAGGCGGACGGCGCGGACGGCGCGGCCGCCGGCCCGTACGCGTGGACCAGGGCGCCGCCGCCCAGGTCGGTGGTGCCGAGCGGGGTCAGGGTCGTGACGGGGGAGTCCTCGTCGAAGAGCTTGCGGCCCTTGCCCTGCACCACGGGCAGCGTCCACAGCCGCAGTTCGTCCAGGAGGCCGTGCGCCAGCAGGGCGTTGACCAGCTGCCCGCTGCCGTAGACGAGCAGGTCGCCGCCGCCTTGCCGCTTGAGCTCTGCGACCTCGGAGGCGAGGTCGCCGGTCAGGAAGGTGGCGTTCCATTCGGGGGTGCCGGGGGCGATGCCGGCGCCGCGGGTGGCGACGTACTTCGGGAGGGCGTTCATCCGCCGGGTACCGCTGTCGGCGCCCTCCGCGCGGGCCGTCCAGGCCGGCGCCATGCCCTCGTAGGTCACCCGTCCCAGCAGCAGCGCGCCGGCCTCGTCCATCTGGGCGCCGGCGTACTTCGCGGCCTCGTCGTTCCAGAACGGCATGGACCAGCTCGGGTCCTCGAAGACCCCGTCGATGGAGACGAAGACGGAGGCGATGACCTTGCGCATGATGATTCCCCTCGATATGTGTACGGCGTCCACATCTGGACGATCCGCAGCCTACAAGCTGATGTGGACGCTGTCCACATCAATGGTCCCGGGCCGCTCACCAGCTCGTTCCCCTGCCACAGGGATGGACCGGGCCCGCGCCGGAAACTCATCGCTCCCGGCCCGGAAAACTTGCATGATCTTGTGATGACCTCGACCTGGACCGAGCACCACGTGACGACCCCCGACGGCGTACGCCTGTCCTGCCGCGACTCGGGCGGCGACGGCACCCCCGTCGTCCTCCTGCACGGCCTGGCCGGGCACGCCGGGGAATGGGAGGCCGCCGCGGCGCGCCTCTCCGCCCGCCACCGCGTCATCGCCGTCGACCAGCGCGGCCACGGCGCGAGCGAGCGCCGCCCGGCCGACGTCTCGCGCGGGGCCTACGTCGCGGACGTCGTCGCCGTCATCGCGGAACTGGGCCTGGACCGTCCGGTGCTGGCCGGCCAGTCCCTCGGCGGCCACACGGCGATGCTGACCGCCGCCGCCCACCCGGAGCTGGTGCGCGGCCTGGTCCTCGTCGACGCGGGCCCGGCCGCCGCCGGCCCGGACACCCCGAAGGAGATCGCGGAGGCGCTCGGCTCCTGGCCGGTCCCCTTCCCCTCCCTCGACGCGGCGCGGGAGTTCCTCGGTAGCGAGGCCTGGGCGGCGGGCCTGGAGCAGCGCGCCGACGGCTGGTACCCGCGCTTCGACGTCGACGTCATGGTCGCCGCCATCACCCCCGTGACCCTGCGCCCCTGGTGGCCCGAATGGGAGGCGATCGCCTGCCCCGCACTGGTCGTGCTGGGGCAGCGCGGCATCGTCCCGGCCGAGGAGTCCGACCGGATGCTGGAGCTGGCCGCGCACCACCCGGACACCGCCCTGGTGTGCGTCCCGGACGCGGGCCACGACGTCCACCTGGACCGCCCGGAGGTCCTGCACTCGCTGCTCTCCCGCTTCCTGACCTGCGTGGACGGGCGCAGCGGCGCGCGATAACCAGGTGCAAACCGCCCTGAACCCGCATTAAGGTCGACCCCCGTGGAACCGCTCAGTGAGAAAAACATCCGATCGTCCTTCGTGAACTGCACCAAGGGCGAGGCGGCGCGGCTGCGACTGCCGCTCGACTTCGCCGAACTGCCCTGGCAGGAACTCGACTTCCTGGGATGGGTGGACCCGGGGGCCCCGCTGCGGGCCCATCTCGTCGTGCCCCGGCCCGACGGCCCGGTGGGCATCTCCCTGCGGGTGCCCGCCGTGGGCCGTACCAGCGCGATGAAGTCCAGCCAGTGCCAGATCTGCCTGACCGGGCACGCCTCCTCCGGGGTCACCCTGCTCGCCGCGCCCCTGGCCGGCGCCCGGGGCCGCGACGGCAACACGGTCGGCACCTACATCTGCGCGGACCTCGCCTGCCCCCTGTACGTACGGGGCAGGCGGCAGCCCAAGCTGCGCGCCGGGCGTCACGAGGAGTCCCTGACGGTGGACGAGCGCCTCGCCCGGATGTGGGGCAACCTGGACGCCTTCACGGCCAGGATCACCGCGGGCTGACCTTCCCGCGCCCCGGCACCCGCGCCGGGCGCGGGAGCCGCGCAGTGATGTCGATCTCCATGGCGATCATGCGGCCCCCTCAAGGACCGTCGAGGTCAACAGATGTGATCACATGACGGTATGACGAGGACTCTCTACCTGTTCTGCTCCGCCGCCCCGCCCGTGTTCGACGTGGCCCATGTGATCGAGGACGCCCAGTCGCGCGGCTGGGACGTGTGCCTGGGCCTGACCCCGACGGCGGCGCAGTGGGTGTCCGGGAGCCTCGACGGGCTGGCCGCCCTGACCGGCAACCCGGTGCGCTGGCAGTACAAGATGCCCGGGGAGCCCGACGTGTGGCCGGCCGCGGACGCCCTGCTGTTCGCCCCGGCGACCTTCAGCACGGTCAACTCCTGGGCCCTCGGGCTCACCGAACGCTTCACCGTCGGAGTCGCCGCCGAGGCCCTCGGCAAGGGCACCCCGGTGGTGGCCATGCCGTGCACGAACGCGGCGCTCGCCGCGCACCCCCAGTTCGAGCAGTCGCTGGCCGTGCTGCGCGGCGCGGGCGCCGAGCTGCTGTACGGGGAGGGCGGGTTCGTCCCCGGCCCGGCCGGGCCGGACGCGCCGCCGCACTTCCCGTGGCAGGCCGCGCTGGACGCCGTGGACCGGACGGCCGCCACCCCGCAGGCCTGAGCCGGGACCAGGCGGGCGGCCGGGCGGCCCGCTCCGCCTACTCCCCGGTCGTCCCGTCGATCGCCTCGCGCAACAGGTCCGCGTGCCCGTTGTGCCGGGCGTACTCCTCGATCATGTGCGCCAGGATGTAGTGCAGGGAGTAGCCCTGCTCCCCGTAGGAGCCCTGCACGTCGAGGGATTCGGCGGCCGCCACGACGGCCCGCGACCGCTCGCAGGTCTCCTCCCAGATCCTGAAGGACTCCGCCGGGTCCGCGTCCTCGACGTGGAACTCCGTCCACTCCCCTGCCGCGTTCTTCGGGAAGTAGCCGCGGACGTCCTCGCCGTTCAGCACGTTGCGAAACCAGCCGCGCTCGACCTCCGCCAGGTGCCGGACCAGCCCGAGCAGGCTCAGGCCCGAGGGCGCGACCGCCTTGCGGCGCAGCTGTTCGGGCGTCAGGCCCGCGCATTTCATCATCAGGGTGTCGCGCTGCCACTGCAGGACGCTGGTCAGGGTCGCCCGTTCGTCGCCCACGAGGACGGGCCGGGTGCGTTGTTCGTCGTTCATCGGGCCATGATCGCGACGCTACGGAGGACCCCACCCGCCATTCCACATGCCGGACACCCCCGCGGACCGCGCACCCGCCCCGCACCCGCGCCCCGCGCCCACGCCCCGCTCACGCGGCGATCCCCGCCCGCGCCGAGGCCAGCGCCCGCAGGCCCTCCACCGCGCCCGGGTACGTCGGCTCCCAGCCCAGCTCCCGGAACGCCTTGACGTTCGACAGCCGCAGGTCGGTGGTCATCAGGGTGTGCGCGAGCGGCGCCGCCCGCAGCACCCACAGCGGCACCTTCCTCGGCGCCGGCGCCCCGAAGGCCCGCGCCGCGACCGTGACGTGCCCGCCCCAGCTCATCGGGGTGTCGTCGGCGATGTTGTACGCCTGCCCGCCCCGCCCCGACTCCACGGCCAGGACCACCGCGCGGGCGGCGTCCTCCACCTCCACCCAGCTGACCGCGAGTCCCCGCTCGGGGACCACCGGCAGCTTGCGCCCGCGCAGCAGCGGCACGAGGTGCGCGTCGGTGGTGCCGGCCCCGTAGAACAGGCCGAAGCGGAGGCTGATCCCCTCGATCCCGTCGGTGGTGAAGGCCAGTTCCTCCTTGGTCCGCATCGCGCCGACGTGCCGCTCCAGCGCCGCGTTGGCGCCGCGCGGCCCGAAGCCGTCGTCCTCGCCGACGAGCGCCCCGCCGTGGTCCCCGTAGCCGTAGCCGAACATCATCGACTCCACGACCACCCGCCGCGCCCCGGTCTCGCGGGCGGCGGCCATCAGGTTCACCATGCCCTCGGTGCGCAGGCGGTTGGTGCCGTCCATGTCCTGGTGCCGGGCCAGGCTCTTGCCGCCCAGCGCGGTGGCGGCGTGCACGACCACGTCGAAGCCCCGCCCGTCGACCGCCCGCAGCAGCGCCTCACGGTCGAGCAGGTCCGCCCGTACGTCCATGCCGGCGCCCCGGCCCAGTCCCGCGACCTCGTGCCCCTCGGCGCGCAGGGCCCGTACCGCCGCGCGTCCCAGTACCCCGCTCGCACCCGCCAGCAGAACCCTCATGTCGGCCTCCTTCGTCGTCGTCGTCCCACAGAGGAGACCGACGAGGGGGCCGATCCGTGACACCCCCTCAAGTGACCCCGGTCACAGCACCAGCTCCCGGAAGAAGGCCCGTACGTCCCCCACCAGCAGTTCCGGCACTTCCATGGCGGGGAAGTGCCCGCCCCGGTCGTACGAGGTCCAGCGCACGACCGAGTCGGTGCGCGCGGCGACGTGCCGCAGCGGGATGAAGTTGTCCCGGGGGAAGTCGGCGAGGGCGGTCGGTGTGGACGACACCTCGGGCGGCTGCCCGTAGTAGTCGGCGTGCGCGCGCTCGTAGTAGATCCGCGCGGCGGACCCGGCGGTACCGGTGAGCCAGTACAGCATCACGTTGGTCAGCATCTGGTCCCGGTCGATCGGGCACCGGGGATCGCTCCACTCGGCGAACTTCTCCCCGATCCAGGCGAGCAGCCCGACCGGCGAGTCGTTCAGCGCGTACGCGAGGGTCTGGGGCCGGGTCGCCTGGATGTCGGCGTAGCCCTGCCGCTCCCGGGCCCACACCCGGTACCGCTCCCAGGAGGCCAGGGTCCGCTCCCGCTCGGCGGGGTCGAGGGCGGCCAGTTCGGCTTCCTGCGGTTCGGCGGTGGCGCCGGCCCCGGGCAGCAGGTTCAGGTGCACCCCGATCACGTTCCCGGGCCGTGCCCGGCCCAGCTCGCGGGAGATCGCGGCGCCCCAGTCACCGCCCTGGACCCCGTACCGCTCGTACCCGAGCTGCTCCATCAGTACGCCGAAGGCGCGGGCGACCCGCTTGAACTCCCAGCCGGTCTCGGTGGTCGGCCCGGACAGGGTGAAGCCGGGGATGCTGGGCAGCACCAGGTGGAAGGCGTCGGCGGGGTCCCCGCCGTGCGCGCGGGGGTCCGTCAGCGGGCCCGCGACCCGCTGGAACTCCACGAACGACCCCGGCCAGCCGTGCGTCATCAGCAGCGGCGTGGCGTCCGGCTCGGGCGAGCGGACGTGCGCGAAGTGCACCCGCGCCCCGTCGATCCGGGTGGTGAACTCCGGCCAGCGGTTCAGCAGCGCTTCGGCGGCCCGCCAGTCGTACTCCTCGCGCCAGTACCGTACGAGCTCGCGCACCTCCCGCAGCGGCATCCCGTACGCCCGTCCCACCCCGTCGAGCTCGTCGGGCCACCGCACCCGCCGCAACCGCTCCGCGAGGTCGTCGAGCTCCTCCTGCGCCACCGCGACCCGAAACGGCACAGGCCCCACACCGTGATCATCCATCCCCTCACGATGCCAGCCCGCCGCCCCGGCCCCGGGACCGGGTCCTAGGCCGCGTAGAGGTCGAAGGTGGAGCCGCGCCTGGGGCCCGCCGGGACGTCGAGGGCCGGGTCCACGGTCAGCATCGCCTGGTGCAGCCGCTGCAGCTGCGGGGACGGCTCGACGCCCAGGTCCCCGATGAGGCGGTTGCGCAGCCGGCGGTAGACGTCCAGGGCCGTCGCCTGCCGGCCGGACCGGTACAGCGCCACCATCATCTGGGAGTGCAGCCCCTCGTGCTGGGGGTGCCGGGCGGTCAGTTCGGTGAGTTCCGCGAGGAGTTCGGTGTGCCGCCCGAGCCGCAGGTCGACGTCGATCCGCCGCTCCACCGCGACCAGCCGGCTCTCCTCCAGCCGCATGACCTCGATCTCCAGGACCGGCCCGACCCGTACGTCGACCAGTGCGGGCCCCTGCCACAGCGCGAGCGCGCCCCGCAGCAGCCCGGCGGCTCCCTCGTCGTCACCGTCCTCGAAGGCGCTCTGGCCCTCGGCGACGAGGGTGTCGTACTCGTTGACGTCGACGGCCCGCGAGGGCACCTGCAGCAGGTACCCGCCGTGCCGTGTCGCGAGCAGCTCCTTGGCGCCCTGCGGCCGGCCCGGCCCCATGGCCGTGCCCAGCCTGCGGCGCAGCTGGAGGATGTACGTCTGCAGGGTGGTCAGCGCGCTGTGGGGCAGGTCGTGGCCCCAGATCTCCTCCATGAGGGTCGGTACCGGCACCACCCGCCCCGGGTGCAGCGCGAGCAGGGCGAGGATCTGCCGCGGCTTGCCCGCCGTCGGCACGATCGAGCGCCCTTGGACCTCGGCGCTCAACGGACCCAGAACCTGAATTTTCACGGTCTCCCCTCCGCACTCCAGAGACGGCCTGGACGGCCTAGACCCCACTGCCGAGGAACTCGTAACACCGCTCCCCGCCCACCGCACGGGCATCGACCGCTCCCGTCCGGTACTCGCCGACCCGGTCCTCCCCGACCAGGCTCGGCAGCAGCAGCCCCCACAGGGCGGCCACCTTGCGCTGCAACTCCCAGTACGTGAGCCCGGTCCCGGCCAGGACCTCGATCCCGCAGACGGCGGCGGCCACCAGCGCCTCGGCGCTCTCCCACCCGTCGGGCCCACCGCTCGCACCGGTCCCGTCGGCGGCGTCCTCGCCCGCCGCGCCGCCCGCCGCACTGCCCGTCCCGCGCAGCGGCAGTTCACCGACGTCCCGCGCCATCCTCAGCAGCCCGCACACCGCCGAGAGCCACGTCCCGTGGAAGTCCACCACCGCCGGCAGCTGCCCGGCGCACTCCTTCGTGATCCGGAAGCTCGCCGGGATCGCCGGGTCCTCGTGCAGCGTGCGCGCCAGCCAGTGCGTCGTGTCGATCAGCGCCTGCAAGGGCGAGGCACCGGACTCGCGCAGCCCGCGCACGGCCTCGTGCAACAGCCCGCAGCCCCGCTGCTGCACGGCGTCCGCGAGTTCGTCCTTCGAGGCGAAGTGGAAGTACAGCGCCCCCTTCGTCACTCCGGCCGCACCCGCGATCTCGCCGAGCGTCGCGTTGGCGTATCCGTTGCGGTGGAACATCTCGGCCCCGGCGAAGACCAGCCGCCTCCGGGTTCGCTCCGACCTCTCCTGCACCGCTCCGTCTCCTTCCGCCCCCGGCTTCCTTGCGCCGCGGGCACCGTCCAAGCCCGCCGCCCGCACCGGCCGGGCTCAGGCCCGTACGAGCCGCTCGACCCGCACTCCCCCGGCCACGGCCTCACCGGCACCGACGCCGACCCCGGCGCCCACCCCGGCGCCTACGCCGACCCCGGCAGCCGCACCGGCCGCGACGCCCGCGCCTTCCGGACCCGCCATCAATATCGAGCGCTGCAAGCGGCGCAGCGCCCCGGACGGCTCCAGCCCCAGGTCCCGTACGAGGGTGGCGCGCAGCCGCTGGTACACGTCCAGGGCCTCGCCGCGGCGCCCCGAGCGGTGCAGGGCGAGCATGAACTGCCCGTGCAGGTTCTCGTGGGTGCGGTAGCGGCTGGCCAGCACGGTCAGTTCCGCGAGGAGTTCACGGTGCCTCCCCAACCGGAGGTCGGCCTCGATGCGCTGGTCGAGCGCGCACAGCCGGGTCTCCTCCAGGCGGCGGGTCTCCATGTCGAGCTGCACGCCGCCCTGTACGTCGGCGAAGGCCGGCCCCGACCACAGGGCGAGGGCCTCGCGCAGCAGCCGGGCCGCGCCGGGGAAGTCCCCGGCGTCCATGGCCCGGTAGCCCATTCCGGACAGCCGGTCGAATTCGCGGACATCGCTGGTCCCGCCTCCGCTGCTGAGCAGGTAGCCGCCGGGGAGCGTGACCAGCACGTCCTTCGCGGTGCGCGCCCGGCTGCTGCCGTCGGTGTCCTCCAGCGCGGTCGCGATGAGCGCGCGCAGCTGGAGGACGTACGTCTGGAGCGTCGTACGGGCACTGCGGGGCGGTAATCCGCCCCACAGCTCCTCGATCAGTGCCGATACCGGCACGACCTGGTCGGCATGGAGGGCCAGGAGCGCCAGGACCTGCCGGGGCTTGGGGGCGGTCGGCGTGATGGAGATCCCGTTCTCCCGCACGGCCAGTGCGCCCAGTACATCGATGTCCACGTCGTACTCCCCTGTGTCCTTGGATGAGTCGCAAGAGTCAGTAGAAAACAGGCCCAGCGGTTTGTCAATATCAAACCGTCCGCGCTGTTTTGTAGCCAGTAATACTCCAGGTTCACTCAAGAACCCCAGCTGAGCTGCCCATACGGCCACACATCGAAAGTCTCAGGGCAGCACCGACCGCCTGGACCACCCCTTGACGGGGGCCGCAGGGCCTCCCGGGTTCCAGAAAAGAGACCGTTCAGTCTGTTTTATTGGCCGCGTCCAGCAGCCCGTCCAGGGCCTGCCCGTCAGCGGCGATCCGCGGCAGGAGCAGGGCCCAGATCCGGGCGAGGGTGTGCGGCGCGGCCCAGTCGGGCTCGGCAACGCCCAGCACCTCCAGGCCCACGGTCGAGGCCACGACCACGCGGGCCGCGTCCTGCGGGGAGACCCCTTCGGCGAGCAGCCCCGCCCGCTCCGCCTCGCCGAGCAACTCGCTCACCCAGACGCTCCACTGGCCGCGCAGATCCACCCGGCCGCGGTGCGTGACGTCGGCGGACAGCGCGAAGCCGGCCCGGACGACCACGTCCTGGGCGAGCCGGTCCATCAGCGTGTACGTGGAGGCGACGAGCGCCCGCAGGGGGTTCCCGTCCTCGCCGCGCGCTCCCACCCTCCGGGTGATGCGCCCCATGGCGTCCGCCGCCCGGTCCTCGACGGCCAGGGCGAGCGCGGTCTTGCTCTCGAAGTGGAAGTGCAGCGCGCCGGAGGTCAGGCCCGCCCGGCGGCTGATCGCGGCGATCGACGCGGCGACGAAACCCTCCTCGGCGAACGCCTCGGCGGCAGCGCGCACAAGGGCTTCCCGCGTGCGCGCCGCACGCTCCTGCTTGACCATGGGGGCTCCATCCGCGGCGGTTCCCCCTGGAAGGGACGCGAGATCCTCGCCGCCACAGTCGGCGCCCGCACCGGAGCCGGACCGGACTCCCACCGGAGCCCCACCCTCCAGTCAGCGTTAACGGCGTTAACGCCGTTAACGGCCTCACGGCATTAACGCCGTTAACACCCCCGGCCCGCCGCCCGCGTCACACGGCCGGGCACCGCCGCGCACTGAAGCGTTAACGGCGTTAACGCCGTTAACGCTCCCGCCCCCCTCACCCGGCGGGCCGCTCCGTCCCCCAGCGCCCCGCGCCGAAGCGGGCCGCCCCTGCGCACGCGGCAGCGCCGACGGCGAAGCCCAGCACGGCCGGGTTCACGTAACCGGGCACCGACCCGGGGTCGTAAGTCCCGCCGCCCGTCGTCTCACAGACGAAGCGCAGCGGCACGTAGCTCACGGAGTAGTCGATGACGTGCGCCGCCCGCTCCTCCTGCCCCGGCGTCCGGCACGGCATCGGCGGGGACGATCCGGCCCCGTGTTCCTCCGCGCCCAGGACCGCACCCGCGACGAAGAGCAGCCCCCACAGGTAGAAGGCCGTCGCGAGCCCGCCCAGCAGGAAGGCGAACCCGCGCAGCCACATCTCGCGGCCGGCCCGCCGCAGTCCGGCCCGGACCAAACCGGAGAAGCCGTAACCCAGCAGAACCAGTACGGCGATCAACGCGCCCGGTATCAGCGGCAGCAGCAGGAGCGTCATCGCGCGCGCAGGGCGTTCTGGGCGTCGACGTACCTGAGCATCAGCCGGGCGAACTCCAGCCGTTCGCCCTCGGTCCAGTCGGCGGTGATCTGCTCGAACGCCGAGCGCTGGTGGCGGCGGAAGCGGGTCATCAGCTCCCTGCCCTCGGGGCTGAGGTGGAGGACCGTGCGGCGGCCGTCCTGCTGGGAGGCGGCGCGGATCAGGTACCCGGCGGAGATGCAGTCGGACACCATGCGGCTGGCCACCGAGGGGTCGGTGCCCAGGTACTCGCCCACCCCTCCGACGGTGACCTCGCGGGCCTCGTCGTCCTGCTCCGCCTCCAGGACGATGTTCAGGACCAGGGTGCGGCTCAGGTCCTTCTGGGAGATGGGGTCCTCGACCTCCAGGAGGGAGGAGCGCCGCAGTTTCCCGAAGGCCGGGCCCACGGCGTTCAGCAGCTCATCGGCTGTTTCCGGCTCGCGCTTCGTCATGCCGCCCATCGTACATAGATGAACTCTCACAAACATGTGTTGACGTGAAAACGTGTGCATGCAAGCATGCATATGTCTTCAGCAAGCGAACACCGGAACGAACACCCGATCGGAGTCCCTCATGACCACCCTCGTCACCGGCGCCCGCGGCAAGGTCGGCCAGGCCCTCATCACCCGTCTGCACTCCGCCGGCCTCACCGTCCGCGCCGCCAGCGCCCGCCCCGCCGAACTGACCGTCCCCGACGGCGTCGAGACCGCCGAACTGGCCCTCGACCGCCCCGAGACCTTCGCCTCCGCGCTCCGCGGCGTCCGCCAGGTCTTCCTCTACCCGCAGCCCGCCGGCATCCACGACCTGGTCGAGGCCGCCGAGGCCGCCGGCGTCGAGCACGTCGTCCTGCTGTCCTCGTCCTCGGTCCTCGGCCCCGACGCCGAGAACGACCCGCTCGCCTCCCACAGCCTCAAGGTCGAGCGCGCCCTCGCCGCCTCCGACTTGACCTGTACGTTCCTGCGCCCGGACGCCTTCGCCAGCAACTCCCTCGGCTGGGCCCGGCCCATCGGCCGCTCGATGCCGGTCCAGCTCGCCTACCCGGACGCACACATCGCGCCCATCCACCCCGAGGACATCGCCGACATCGCCTTCGAGGCCCTGACCGGCACCGCCCTCACCGGCCGCTCGCTCACCCTGACCGGCGCCGAATCCCTCACCTTCCGCGAGCAGTTGGCCGTCCTCTCGGACGCCGTCGGCCGGGAGATCCCCGTCGAGCACATCAGCCGCGCCGAGGCCGAGCAGCAGATGTCCGGCCACATGCCCGCGCCGATGGTCACCTCGCTCCTCGACCTGTGGGAGGCCGCCGACGCGCACGGCCCCGCCACCGTCGCCGACACCACCGAGACCCTGCTCGGCCGTCCCGCCCGCAGCTTCCGCCAGTGGGCCGACGAGAACGCCGCCGCCTTCACCCGGCACTGACCGGGAGGGCCCGTACGCCCTTCCCCGCGCCCAAGGAAATCCGATGCCCTCCGCCCCCTCCCGAACCCCCGCCACCGTTAACGGCGTTAACGCCGTTAACGCCGCCCACCCCGATCCGCGCCGCTGGGCCGTCCTGGCCGTCGTCCTCTTCGCCGCGGTCCTCGACCTCCTCGACGCCACGGTCACCAACATCGCCGCCCCGGCCATCACCGCCGACCTCCACGGCGGCGACACCCTCGTCCAGTGGCTCGGCGCCTCCTACGCCCTGGCCATGGGCGTCCTGCTGGTGGTCGGCGGCCGGCTCGGCGACCGCTTCGGACGCCGCCGCCTGTTCCTCGTCGGCCTGTCCGGCTTCACCCTCGCCTCCGTCGCCTGCGGGCTGGCCGCCGGGCCCGGCTCCCTCATCGGGTTCCGCCTGCTCCAGGGGGCGTTCGGCGCCCTCGTCATCCCGCAGGGCTTCGGCATCCTCGGCGCGGTCTTCCCCCGGGAGGAGATCGGCAAGGCGTTCGGGGTCTTCGCTCCCTGCCTCGGCCTGTCGGCGGTCAGCGGCCCGGTCCTCGCCGGTTTCCTCGTCGACGGCTTCGGCTGGCGCTCCATGTTCCTGATCAACATCGTCCTCGGGGGCCTGGCCATCACCCTGGCCGTACGGCTCCTGCCCCGCGACGCCGGCGACGCCACGGTCACCGTCGACGCCCCCGGAGCCGCCCTCCTCGCCGCCACGATGCTCGGCCTGCTCCACGGCCTCATCGACGGCTCCGGCCACCGCTGGACGCTCCTCCCGGTCCTCTCCGTCACCGCCGGAGCCGCCTCCTTCGCCCTGTTCTGCCTACGCCAGCGCACCGCCGCCGCCCCCCTCGTCGAGCCCTCACTGCTGCGCAGCCGGGGCTTCACGTCCGGCCTGCTCCTGGGCCTCGTCTTCTACGCGGCTGTCGCGGGCCTGCTCCTCGTCCTCTCCCTCTTCCTCCAGAACGGGACGGGCCGCACACCCGCCGGGGCCTCGCTCGCCCTCGCCCCGATCGCGGTGGGCATCGTCGCCGCCTCGATCGCCGCGCACCCGCTGAAGGCCCGACTCGGCCGGACCCTGGTCCTCGCCGGCCTCCTGCTCACCCTCACCGGCACCCTGTCGCTCCTGGCCCTGGCCCAGGCCGCCACCCCGACGCCGTGGACCCTCGCCGGGCCGCTGTTCCTCACCGGCCTCGGCCTCGGAACCTGCTTCGGCACCCTCTACGAGGTCACGCTCGGGGACACCGGCCCGAAGCAGGCCGGCAGCGCCGGCGGCTCCCTGTCAGCCGTCACCCAGCTCGCCAACAGCATCGGCGCCGCCGCCGTCACCACCGTCTACTTCCACACCCCGGGCTCCGCCACCGACGCCCTCACCCACAGCCTCGCCGCCGTCGCGGCGGCCACCCTCGCCTGCTGCGCCCTCGTAGGGCTCCTCCCCAAGCATCACGCGCCCACTTCGGAGTGACGACATGAAGCCCATCGGCTACTGGCTCAACCGCACCGACCAGGCCCTCACCGACTCAATGGACTCCCTGCTGTCCGAGTCCGGCCTCACCCGCCTCGGCTGGCAGGTCCTCAACGTCGTCGAGGACACCCCGCAGGCCACCGACACCGACGTACTGACCTTCCTCGCCGCCAACGCCGGCCCCGCCGACCTGACCGCCGCGATCCGCACCGGCCTCGACGACGGCTGGCTGACCCGCCCGGAAGCAGGCCGTCTCGCCCTGACCGCCGACGGCCGCACCCGCCTGGCGGCCGTCGCCGAACACGTCGCCGCCTTCCGCGCCCTGTCCACGACCGGCATCTCCCCGGAGGAGTACCGCATCGCCGTCTCCGTCCTGGAACGCATGACCCACAACCTCGAGCACCGTTAACGGCGTTAACGCCCGACGGCCCCGCAGCCCCGCGGACCGGCCACCGTTAACGGCGTTAACCCCCCGCAGCCCCACCCCGCACCGTTAACGCCGTTAACCCCCTGAGCCCCACGCCCCCGCAACCCCGCAGCACCCACCCCGGCCAACGCCCTACGACGCCGCGCCTCAGCCACCGTTAACGCCGTTAACGCCGTTAACGCTCCACGACCCCGCAGCCTCCGGCACCGCCATCGTTAACGCCGTTAATGCCCCCGCGCCGCCACGGCCTCGCCACCGTTAACGGCGTTAACGCCCCGCACCTCTGCTGCTTCCCGCACCGGACCATTAACGCCGTTAACGCTCCACGCCCCACGTGCCCGCCACCCTTAACGCCGTTAACACCCCGCGCCCCGCGCACCCGCCACCGTTAACGGCGTTAACGCCGTTAACGCCCCACAGCCCGCCGCCCCGCGCACCCGCCACCGTCAACGCCGTCAGGCCTGAGCACCCGCACCACCGGCCCCGTGGCAGCCGTCGTCACCAGAGCCATCAGCACCAGCATCGTGAACAGCTCGGCCCCGATCACCCCCAGCCCGAGGCCCACGTTCAGCACCACCAGCTCCGTCACGCCCCGGCAGTTCAGCAGCGCCCCCAGCAGTACCGCGTCCCGCGCGCCCTGCCCCGCCACCAGCGCGGCGGCCGTCGCCCCGCCCCACTTCGCGACGACCGCCACCGCCAGCACCCCGGCCGCCCACCACCACGCCCCACCGCCGCCCCCACCCAGCAGCCCCACATCGGTCCGCAGCCCGCTCCCCACGAAGAACAGCGGCAGCAGCACCGGCACCACGAACTCCCGCATCCGCCCGGCCGCCCGCTCCACCGCCTTCACCCCCCGCGGCATCACCGCCCCGAGGACGAACGCCCCGAACAGCGCGTGCACCCCGAGCGCGTCCGTCCCGTACGCCGCCAGGCAGATCCCCCCGAACAGCAGCGCCGCCACCCCGCTCCCGGGCCGGCCCGTCCCCCGCCGCACCCCCCACCCCGCCGCCGCCCCCCGCGCGAGCAACGGCCGCACCCCCCACCACATCCCGGCGAGGAACACCCCGGCGAGCGCGGCCCGCCCCAGCCCGGCCCCCACCCCGCCGCCGCCCGCCACGGCCACCACCACCGCGAGCAGGCACCAGGCGACCACGTCCACCACCGCCGCGCACGCCATGGCGAGGGATCCCACCGGCGTCCCGTACAGCCCCTGTTCCGTGAGGATCCGCGCCAGTACGGGAAACGCCGTCACGCTCATGGCGACGGCCACGAACAGCACGAACTCCGCCCGCCCCACCCCCTCGGGCGCGAAGGACCCGTACATCCCGAGCGCCAGCAGCCCCCCGAGCCCCAGCGGCACCCACACACTTCCCTGGCTCACCAGCACCACGGTCCGCCCGAGGCCCCGCAGCAGCCCGAGTTCCAGTTCCAGCCCCACCAGGAACATGAACACCACCAGCCCGAGGGTCCCCAGTACCCCCAGCTGCGCGGTCACCTCGTCCGGCAGCAGCCACTCCTGCCCCGCCGGCCAGACCCACCCCAGGAACGACGGCCCGAGCAGGATCCCGACCCCGATCTCCCCCACCACGGCGGGCTGCCCGAGCCTGCCGACCAGCGCGCCCCCGGCCCAGCACGCCAGGACCACCACCGCCACGGCAGCCAGCACCCCACCCGCCACAGCCCCTCCCCGAACGCCGCATGCCGAATGCCAAGCGCCAAGCGCCGAACGCCGAACGCCGAACAGCCCCCTCCTCCCCCGCGCCCACCCCCTCGCAACCGAACCCCGCGCTACTTCAGGGGGTCGCCCTGCTCCGCCCTACGCGCCACCAGCAGCCCGATCCCGTCCAGGATCCGCTCCAGCCCGAAGTCCAGCGCCTGGTCCTGCCCCCCGTGCGCGGCGACGGAGGCCAACGCCGCCCCGAGCGCCGGGTAGTCCGCGCCGTGCGTCCGCATCACCTCGCCCAGCACCGCCCCGAACTCCGCCTCCGGCCCCCCGGCCCCGCCCCCGGTCGCCCGCTCCTGCTCCGCGATGCCCCGTACGTGCCCGGCGATCAGCGCCGCCACGTCCATCTGCTCGGCGCCGCCCAGCCCGCACCCCTCCAGCGCCGCGACGGCCCGCTCCAGCCAGCCGACCTCCCGCGGCCCCATCACCCGCGCGCCCACCGTGGCCTCCAGCAGCCACGGATGCGCCCGGAACCCCGCGAGCAGCTCCCGCGCCCACACCCCGAGCCGCGGCCGCCAGCCGCCCCCGGCCCCCGCCAGCGCCGCGTCGAGCCCCGCCGCCGGGTCCGGCATCGCCGCCTCCGCCATCAGCGAGACCAGCTCCGCCTTCCCCGGGACGTACCGGTAGAGGGCCATTTTGGTGACCCCCAGCTCCCCGGCCACCCGCTGCATGGAGACCGCGCCCAGCCCCTCCGCGTCGGCGATCTGCACCCCCGCCCCCGCGATGCCCGCCAGCGTGAGCCCGCGCCGGGGCCCCCGCGCCGGCGTGACCGGCGGCCCCCACAACAGCCGCACCGCCGCGCCCCACTGTTCTTTCGTCACCGGATCCCCTTGCCTTCGAACCAAAACCGCGTCTACCGTACACAAATCAAATCAGTGTCCGGTGGACACACTTAATGCCCTGGAGCCCCCATGCCCTCCCCCTCGGTCCTGATCTCCGGCGCGAGCATCGCCGGCCCCGCCCTCGCCCACTGGCTCGGCCGCCACGGTTTCCGCCCCACCGTCGTCGAGATCGCCCCCGCCCTGCGCCCTGGCGGCCAGTCCGTCGACTTCCGCGGGGAGACCCACCTGACCGTCCTCGACCGCATGGGGATCCTCGACGAGCTCCGCCGCATCCAGACCGGCGGCACCGCCATGACCTTCGTCGACGCCTCGGACCGGGAACTCCTCCACCTGCCCGCCTCGTTCGCCGGCGGCGACATCGAGATCCCGCGCGGCGAGCTCTCCCGCGTCCTCTACGAATCGTCCCTGCCCACCACCGAGTACGTCTTCGGCGACTCCGTCACCGCCCTCTCCCAGACCCCGGCCGGCGTGGACGTCACCTTCCGCCGCTCCCCGTCCCGCCGCTTCGACCTCGTCATCGGCGCCGACGGCCTGCACTCCAACGTCCGCCGCCTGGCCTTCGGCCCCGAGGAGCGGCACGTCACCCACCTCGGCTACTACGCCGCCACCTGGAGCCTGCCCCGCGATCAGGCCCCCGCGCTGCGCCCCGGCTCCGTCGGCCACAACACCCCCGGCCGCCTCGTCTCCGTCGCCGCCTCCCCCACCGACCCCACCCGCGCGAACGCCTTCTTCCTCTTCGCCTCGCCCCGGCTCGCCTACGACCGCCACGACCCCGCCGCCCAGAAGGCGATCCTCACCCGGGCCTTCGCGGGACTCCCCTGGAGGAGCGACCAGCTCCTCGGCACCCTCGCCGCCGCCGACGACCTCTACTTCGACTCGATCAGCCGCTCCGACGTCGAGACCTGGTCCACGGGCCGAATCGCCCTCCTCGGCGACGCCGCCTGCGGCGCGACGATCGGCGGCATGGGCACGGGCACCGCCGTCGTGGCCGCGTACGTCCTGGCGGACGAACTCGCCCGCTCCCCCGAGGACCCCCGGGCCGCGTTCGCCCGCTACGAGGCCCTCGTACGCCCCTACGCCCAGGGCTGCCAGCGGGGCGGCGACCGCACGGGCCCCTTCCTCGCCCCCACCACCCGCCTCGGCCTCCGCCTGCGCAACACCCTCCTGAACCGCCGCAGCATCTTCAACTGGATGCTCCGACAAGCCCACACCGCCACCCTCCTCCCCCTCCCCACCCCCGCTGTCCCCCGTTAACGGCGTTAACGGCGTTAAGCGGAATCCCAACCCCCACTTAACGCCGTTAACACCCCCACCCATTAACGGCGTTAACGCCGTTAACGCCCCCCACCCCCTCCCCAGGCCCCAAAAAGTAACAACGCGAACCCTCCCACCCACCCCCAAACCATCCCCCTCGCCCCCCAAAAAAGTACTTGTCGACTGGTTTTCTTTGAACCGATCCCACTACATTGACCCCGTACCACCGGACGAGAACGGCACCAGGAGACACCCACGTGGCGAGGGTCAGGCAGGAACGGGCCGAGATCACCCGGCAGGCGATCCTCGACGGGGCGGCCATCGCCTTCGACCAAGCCGGCTTCGGCGGCACCAGCCTCAGCGACGTGGTCAAGCACGCCGGAGTCACCAAGGGCGCCCTCTACTTCCACTTCCAGTCCAAGGAAGCCCTCGCCCGCACCCTGATGGACGAGCAGTTCGCGGTCTCCCAGGACGTCCCCGCCATCGAGGACCCCGGGCTCCAGACCGTCATCGACCTGACCCACCAGATGGCGTCCGGGCTCCGCTCCAACGTCCGCATCCGCGCCGGCATCCGCCTGGTCATCGAGTTCGGTTCGTTCACGAGCCCGGACCCCTCCCCGTACAACACGTGGATCAAGACCTGTCGCAGCTGTCTGACGCCCGCCCAGGAGCAGGGCGACATCCTGCCGTCGGTCGACGTGACCGACCTCTCGACGTTCCTCGTCGGCTCGTTCACCGGCCTTCAGGTCACCTCGTTCGTCCGCACCGGCCGCGAGGACCTGCACGCCCGGGTCGTCGACCTCTGGAACTACCTCCTCCCGGGCATCGTCCCGGGCCCCCGCATCCCCCGCTTCGACCCGTCGGGCTCACCGGCCTGCCGGGCGGAACTCGACCTGCAGGCGTCTCCGGTCGGCTGACGGCGCGTCCAGGGCGGCCTCGCACACGCCGTGGTGATCCACGGGGGTGCTCACTACGGCGTGTGCGAGGCCGCCCTGTCGCACCCGTCTCCACCCACTTCGTTAGCAAAACTCAAGCGTGGCGCCCACGCACACCCCAGAACGTTAGTAAAGTCCCTCTCATGACTTCGCCCTCGTCCCCGAGCGACCGAGAGAAGGTCGTCTCCAAGCTCCCCCCGTGGCTCCGCCAGGAGTTGAAGATCCGCACCGCCCAACTGCGGGTCGACATCCAGGACGCCGTCCACGAGGGCATCGCGCACTGGAGCGCCCTCGCCTCCGCCCCCTCCCCCGTCGACACCTCCGGCGCCGAATCGTTCTCGACCTGGCTGCCCGCCGGCCAGTGGGAGTCCTTCCGTTCCGGCTCCAAGGACCGCGGCGTCTCCCTCATCCAGGGTCTCGCCCAAGCCGTGCGCCTCTGGCTGGAGATGAACCCGGCCCCCACGGTCAAGCGGCCCAGCGTCGTCCGCCGCATCGTCGTCTGCAACCAGAAGGGCGGAGTCGGCAAGACCGCCGTCACCGCGGGCACCGCGGAGGCCCTCGCCGAGGACCCGTCGACCCTCCACCCGGTCCGCGTGGCCCGCCAGCTGGCCCGCGTCCCGTCCGCCGAGGACGCCGACCACACCCACCAGGCGACGCACACCACGCCCCTGGACCTCGAAGACCTCCCGGGCCTGGGCATGCGCGTCCTGCTCGTGGACTTCGACCCGCAGGGCCACCTCACCAAGCAGCTCGGCCACCAGCCCCTCCCCATCGGCGGGGACAGCCTCACCTGCCACATGGCCGGCGAGGCCAAGGGCCCGCTCTCCGAGCTGATCGTCCCCGTCCCGGACGAGCGCTTCGGCGACCGCCTGCACATCCTCCCCGCCTGCACGGACGCCTTCCTCCTCGACGTCCGCCTCTCCACCGTCCGCGCCCGCGAGGCCGCCCTCGAACGCGCCCTCGCCCCCGTCGAGTCCGACTACGACGTCATCCTGATCGACTGCCCGCCCAGCCTCGGCCTCAGCATGGACGCGGCCATCTACTACGGCCGCCGCCGCGACACCGAACAGCCGGGCGCCTCCGGGGCCCTGATCGTCGTACAGGCCGAGGACTCCTCCGCCGACGCGTACGACCTTCTCACCTCCCAGATCAACGACCTGCGCGACGACCTCAGTCTCGACATCGACTACCTCGGCCTCGTCGTGAACCTCTACGACGGCCGGCGCGGCTACATCGCGACCTCCTCCCTCCAGGCCTGGATGGACATAAAGGATCCGCGGGTCGTGGCGATCGTTCCCGACCTCAAGGAACAGCGCGAGGCCGTACGCGTGAAGCAGCCTCTGTTCGTCTACGCCCCCAAGGGCGACCAAGCCGTCGCCCTGCGCGCCCTCGCCCGGGAGATCTCATGAGCAGCAAGGCCGACAAGCTCGGAGTCTCGGCTTCCTTCGCGCGGGCCCAGCCCGTGGGCGTCAGCTCCCGCCGTGCGGCCATCGCCGAGGCTACGGGCGCCCCCACGTCCGGCGTCGTCCCGCCGTCCGAGGTGCCCATCGACGCCCTCGCCCACAATCCGTTCAACCTCCGCGAGGACCTCACCGAGATCGAGGAACTGGCGGCGTCCCTCACCGCCCGCGGCCAGCTCCAGCCCCTCGCCGTCGCCACCCGCATGGCCTTCATGGAGGCCCACCCGGGCACCACCGACGGCCTGGGCCGCGCCCCGTACGTCGTCATCGACGGCAACCGGCGGCTGGCGGCGGCCCACCTGGCGGGCCTGAAGACCATCCAGATCCACGTCAACGACGCCCTCTCCGCCTCCGCCGCGGACATTCTGGAATCGGCCCTGATCGCCAACGTCCACCGGGTCGACGTGGCCCCCATGGACCAGGCCCGGGCCCTCCAGGAGCTCGTCGACGTCCACGGCTCCCAGGCCCAGGTCGCCAAGCGGCTCGGCAAGACGGCGGCCTGGGTCTCCCAGCGCCTGACCCTCCTCAACCTCACCCCCACCCTCCAGGAGAAGGTCGAGACGGGCGAGCTCAAGGTCGAACCCGCCCGCCGCATCGGCCGCCTCCCCCAGGAGGACCAGGCCAGCGCCGCGGCCGAGACCATCAACGCCGTCAACCCCCCGCGCCAGCGCACCCGCCCGGCCCCGCCACCCGTTAACGGCGTTAACGCCGTTAACACCCAGCCGCCCGCCCCCAACCCCACCCCCCGCATCACGATCTCCACGGACTCCCCGGAGACCATCGCGGACGCCCTCACCGCCCACCTCACCCCGGACGACCTGAAGGCCGTCACCGAGCTCCTGATGCTGCGGATCTGAGCACGGCACCCACGCGGGGGGCGCTGACGGCATTAACGCCGTTAACGCCCCCACGTGCGTTTCATGTGCGTTCAAACGTGCGCTTCGCATAGGCTGCACCCGGAGGTACCCATGAGCGAGATGAACGAACAGACCACCCTCTTCGCAGCGGTCGACGCCCTGCTCGAAGAAGCAGCCGCGCAGGACGGACTCCCCGACCCGGACGAACGCAAGCGCCTGCGCGAGGCCGCCGGCCTGAGCCAGGACCAGATCGCCAAGGCGCTCTCCGTCCGCCGCGAGACGGTCACCTCCTGGGAAACCGGCCGCACCGCCCCCCGCCCCCCGAAGCGCGCAGCCTACGCCCGCCTCCTCGAAGGCCTAGCCGCCCTCCACCCCCCCACCCCCATTAACGCCGTTAACGCCCCCACCCCTGCGGAGCCCGAGACCGTTAACGCCGTTAACGCCCCCCCGGCAGCCACACCCGCAGAGCCCCAAACCGTTAACGCCGTTAACACCCCCACCCCGGCCAAGCCCGAAACCGTTAACGCCGTTAACACCACTCCCGCACCCAAGCCCCCCACCACCTCCCCCACCCCTTCCCCTCAGCCCCCAAGCCCCCCCCCCCCTCCCCCTGGCAGGCAACGGCCCCCTGGCCGTCCTCGACGGCACCGGCCAAGCCCACGCCGCGGGCGGCCTCCTCCTCCCCCACCCCACTTCCGACCTCCCCTCCCTCATCGCCTGGGCCCTCGGCCCCGACGCCGACCTCCGCGCCCCCCGCCTCCACCGCAACGGCAAGGACGGCGACCCCCTCCTCGTCCTCACCGCCCCCGCCGCGGAGCGCCTCGGCCTGCCCCTCACCCTCGAGGACCGCCGCACCCTGCGCCTCCCCGACGACCACCCGGTCGTCAAGCAGCTCACCAAGGCCAAGTGGCAGCTCACCCGCCGCGGCTTCGGCCCCTGGGCCCGCGTCTACCGCCCGGCCTCCCCCACCACCGGCCGCCAGTGCGTCCAGCTCGCGGTGCTCCCCTGGGGCGCCCTCGACGCCCGCGCCTGGGGCGAGGAAACAGCCACCCTCCCCGCCCCGGAACTCGCCGAGCTGCTCACCACCTTCGCCGCCCGCGTCCTGACCCCCCGCGGCTCCACGGCCGTCACCGGCCTGGAACTCATGACGGCGCTACGTCCCCCCACCCGCGCCGCCCGCAACCCGCAGACCAACGCCTGGGAGTCGGCCCCCGTCGCCGGCTCCCTCACCCGCCCCGTCGATCCGGCCCCCCCGGAGGCCCCCGACGAACACCCGGTGGTCGCCGCCCTCCACCCCCGCTCCCACCAGCGCACCCCGGACCAGGTCCTCGACGAGGAGGCGTACGACTGGATCCGCGACGCCGAGCTCCTCACCGACGCCGAGTGCCACCGCGCCCACGCCGTCGGCATCGACGTGAACATGGCCTTCGCCGCGGCCGCCAACCGCCTCCCGGTCGGCCTGGGCCCCGCGACGCACACCACCGCCCCCCGCTTCGACCCCAAGCTCCCGGGCTGCTGGCTGGCGGACCTCTCGTCCATCGAGCTCGACCCCCGCCTGCCCAGCCCCTTCACCCCGCACGGCAAGCCGCCCACCGGCCCCGCCTGGTACGCGACCCCGACCCTGGCCTACGCCCAGGAGCTCGGCCACGAGGTCCGCCCCACCGAGGCCTGGACCCGCCCGGACAACGGCCCGTACCTCGACGCCTGGTACACCCGCCTGCGCGACGCCTACATCGCCACGATGGCCGACCTGGGCGTCACCTCCGCCCTCACGGAGTCGGAGTTCCTCCAGGCCATGCAGACCTACAAGACCAACGGCTCCCCCACCTCCACGGCCGTCCTCTCCGCCATCAAGTCCACCGTCAAGGGCGGCATCGGCAAGCTCCGCGAACGCCCCCAGGGCGCCGGCTACCGCCCGGGCGAGCCCTGGCCCGCCCTCGAACGCCCCACCTGGCGCCCCGACATCCGCGCGGCCGTCATCTCCACGGCCCGCGTGAACATGCACCGCAAGATGCAGAAGCTCGCCACGACAGCGGGCCTGCACCCCGTCGCGGTCCTCTCCGACTGCGCCGTCTACCTCTCCGACGGCCCCAGCCCCCTCGACTTCCTCCCCCACACCCCCGACGGCAAGCCCCTCCCCGGCGGCTTCCGCCTCGGCGTCAGCCCGGGCATGGTCAAACACGAGGGCACCCAGCCCCTCCTGTGGGCCGTCGAACTCCTCGACCAGCACCTCAACCCGGCCCGCCACATCAAGGGCCATGACGCAGCGGCAGACGGCGAGTAACCCATGTCCGACATCTCCGACGGCCTCACGAAAGCCGACGCCCAACACTTCACCCGCCCGATCCCCAAATCCGCGGGCGCCCAGATGCGCTTCCTCGTCAAGCAGCTGAAATCAACCAAAGCGGTATCGGCTCTCCTGGGCATCTCCCAACGCACGGTCGAGCGCTACGTCAAGAACCAGCTCAAGCAGCCCAAGCCCGCACTCGCCGCCCGTCTGGAGGACGAGGTACGCCGCCGCTGGCAGCCCCTGGTCCGCAAACGCGCCCGCGAGCAGGCCGCCCGCACCACCGGCCTGGTCGTCGAGACCCGCGCCCGCTTCGGCTTCACCGCCGCCCCCGGCACCACCGACGACGGCCGCATGCGCCGCATCACCCAGCACCTCCCCCCGGAGTACGCCGGCCGCCTCTTCGCGGCCCAGGAGACCGGCGCCACCGAGGCCCAGCTCCGCCACATCACGGCGGAGGCCCTCCAGGAGATCTACTTCAAGGACAACGGCGCCCGCGCCACGAGCCTCCTGGTCGAATTCACAGACATCGACTACATCGACTTCGCCTTCTGACGGCCCCCCAGCCACCCCCACAGGCCCCAGAAAACCAAAAGGGTCCCGGGATACCCCCGGGACCCTCTCACTCCCCTGAACCCCCCTCAGAGCCCGCCACAGCGGCCTCCTCGGGGAACAGGTCACCCTACGGCGTGCAACGTCCTCCGCCGCTTCGACTCCGCGGCCTTCTTCGCAGCGGCCTGCGCCGCCCGCTTCTTCCGCTGCTCGGCCAGCTGGTCCTGGTACTCCGCCACCGCCTGGTGGTAACTGGCGACATACCCCCGCGCGTCCAACCGCTCCTCCGCGGGCATCTCGTTCACCGCGGCGACGGCGTCCTCGAAGGAGTTGTACCCGGCCAGCATCGGGTTGATCTGGTAGACCCCGTTCCTGACCTTCCGCACCAGCTTCGCGAGCTCCAGGCTCCGCAGCGCGGCGTTCACGCTCGGACGGCTCAGCTCCAGCATGCCGCCGATGGTGGCCTGATCGATGAGGATCCGACCCCCCGGCTCACTCAGCGAACGCAGCTTCAGCAGCACACGGTACGCCGCAGGCGGAAGGTCGAGGTCGGAGAGAAGCCCGTCGGCGTTGACCGCAGCGAATCGCAAGGTGCTCACTGAGCTGTCCCTTCTTCCTTGCGCTGTGCCCGGCTCAGCCGGCGCGCAGCGCGCTCCTTGGACCGTTCGGCCCGCAGTTCCTCGATGGCCTGCCGCATGTGGTCCAGCGACGGGAACCGCACCAGGTCCGGCAGGCTCGTATCGCTGCGAATCTGCGAGATGGTGCTGTGCTGCTCCACCTTCACGAACTCACCCGCCGTCTCCGTCCCCGGGATGAACTCAGCCACCCGGTAACTGTAGGGCGGGTTGAACTGGTACACACCCCGCCGCACCTTGAAGACGATCCCATGAGACATGACGGTGTGCAGTGCCTCCGACGTCTTGGTGCGACTGACGTCCAGGATCGTAGCCATCTCCTCCTGAGTAAGTGGAATCCGGCCCCCCGCGCGCTGGCACGCGATCAGCAGCAGGATCAGCCTCAGGGGCAAGGCTTCCCTGAAGTACTGGGCGATCACCAGGAAGAACTCAAGACTGTCCATCGAGAACGCATTTGGCTGACTCTGCGTCCCGTAGAACTCCAGCGGCTTGCGCTCGCCGTCCAGGGTGAGCTTCCGGCTGGGGTACCGCTTCGCCAGGCTGTCCAGATCCTTGACCGGAGCCAGCGGCTGACTCCACGCCGAGATCGCGTCATCAACGGGGAGATCAGGACGCGGCGCGCGCGACGGACTCGGCCGACGGCGCTGTGGCTCTGATGACACGAGGATGCTCTCCACTTCGTTGATCTGCAGAGAGAGTATGTCAACAAGGGTGACACTAATGTCACGCTCGTTGACGTTCGGCGTGTCTTGTGTCCCCTCAGGAGGGACACATCTCAGCCACCCCCCTCCGGCCAAGCCCCCCTCGCCCCCTCACCCAACCCCGCCCTGCCCTCAAGCAGTTCAGCGACGTATCTCCGCAAGAACGTCAGCCTCCCCGACGTTTTAGCCGAAAAAGCGTCAGTCTCGCTGACGTTTTGTCGTCGTTCTGTCCCCCTAGCAGCGACACATCGACCGAGTTATGTCCCTCCTGAGGGGACATAACTTTCCCCCCGCACCCCGCCTGACCTGCGACAACGCATATCCGTACTCTCTATAGGCCGTCCCCTGCCGCGCTGCGCGTACTGAACGCCGTCTACAACACCTCACTAGAGCCCCACTCCTGACGCCCCAACACCCCAGCCGGCAGAACCACGGCTCCCAGACACCCTGTCCATAACCCCGCGGAATCTGACTGATTCCTATCTCTATCCCCATCCCACTTTGAATCACCCCCCGATCCACCATTAACGCCGTTAACACCCTCACCCACTTCCTGACCACACCTCCAACCCCTCTCGAACCCTTCTCCAGCCTGACCTTCGCCATGAACACCTCAGCCATTTCTCCAAAAACATTCCTCCAACCCCAGCAACAAACCCAACCCCCCACCCCCAGCCCCTCAAAGAAATCCCTACGCACTAAGCAAAAACGATCCACTTCCTCCTAGTAACTCGGTCCGCAGCATCCTCTTCAGCAAGGCTTCGAAACACCCCTGGCAAAACACCAGGTTCCAGAGCCCGGAGCAACACTCACCAGGTAACGCTCCTGCGGGTCTGAACCGCTCAGAAGTCCTAGGGCTCCTGAAACAAGTGAGTCACTCGCAGCAAGAACTTTTTCTCAAGCTGCCAAAATTCTCCTCTTCCTCACAGACCCAAACAGCCGGCAAACACCTGAGCCCCAGAACAGCTCCCAGACACCCAACTCCTCGGAACCCCAACCCGAAGCAACCAACAGTTGAATGGAACAGAACCGGCCATCCCCCAACCCTGAAACTGTTGGGCAGCAAAACAAGCCTTCATCGACGCCAGGCAGAACGGGATAACTTCAGGAGCCTCCCCTCCTGCGAGCGCAGCGAACAGGTTTCCGTTCCTGCCGCGAAGCGGCAGGAACCCCTTGGCTGCGAAGCAGCCTTCGCCGAGCGAAGCGAGGCGATCCCCCTCCCGCGAGCGCAACGAACGGGATTCGATCGCAGCCGCGCAGCGGCTGCGATTCCATGGGCTGCGAAGCAGCCCCGCCGAGCGAAGCGAGGCGGCTCCCCTCCAGCGAGCGAAGCGAGCAGGGTCCCTTCCCAGGCGCGCAGCGCCTGGAGTCCCTTGGGCTGCGAAGCAGCCCTGCCCGAGCGAAGCGAAGCGAGCCGGATTCGATTGCAGGCGCGCAGCGCCTGCAATCCCATGGGCTGCGAAGCAGCCCCGGGGAGCGAAGCGAGGCGACTCCCCTCCCTCGAGCGCAGCGAGCGGGGTCCCTTCCCAGGCGCGCAGC
>NZ_JAPEMV010000018.1 GCF_026342355.1 Streptomyces sp. NBC_00249
CAGGGCTTGTCCCAGAGTGAAGGGCAGATTGCCCACGTGTTACTCACCCGTTCGCCACTAATCCACCCCGAAGGGCTTCATCGTTCGACTTGCATGTGTTAAGCACGCCGCCAGCGTTCGTCCTGAGCCAGGATCAAACTCTCCATGAATGTTTACCCGTAATCGGGTGCACACACACGAAAGAGCGGGCGCATCATGTCGGAATATGACCGACGCGCCACAACGTCCTCGCTGTGTTTTTGCCTGCAAGCATCACCCGAAGGCGACCCCACAGGTCTTTTTCAAAGGAACCTCATCCACCGGAGTGGACGGGGTATCAACTTCTGGCGTTGATTTTTGGCACGCTGTTGAGTTCTCAAGGAACGGACGCTTCCTTTGTACTCACCCTCTCGGGCTTTCCTCCGGGCTTTCGTTCTGTTCTGTTCTTCGTTCTTGCGTTTCCGACTCTATCAGACTCTTTCGTGTCCGATTTTCCTCGGTGCTTTCGAGGTTCTGCGCTTTCGCGCTTTCCCTTTCCGGCGGTTCCGACTCTATCAGAAGTTTTCCACCGGATTTCCCGGCTTCAGATTCCTGAATGAGGAGTCGAGTCACCCCACAGGAATGTCATTCCGTGCGGGATGGGGGGTGGTTGCCGAACTTGACCAGTTCGAGGCAACCGCTTGACTCTACAACCCCCTCTCCTGAGGTGTCAAAACGACTCCGTGGCGCGGCCCTCAGCTGTCGGAGACGGCTGCCAGCCGAAGACGGTCGGCGGCTCCGAGGAGCTCCACCTTCACTTCGATGACCTCCTCGTCTTCGAGGCGGAGGGTGAAGTAGGGGTCGTCGTCCAGGAGACGTCGCAGGTGTCCGTGGGCGTCTGCGTCGAGGGGCTCCGTGATGACGGCCTCCCACTCACCACCTTCGTCACCATCACCGCCACCGGCGGTGGCCGTCACCCTGATCTGGATGCGGGCCAGGCAGGTGAGCGGGTTGGCCCACCACTCCAGGTACGCCGTCGCCAGGGACCACACGTGCAGGGCGCTCTCCGTCCGGGACGCCGTGAACCACGTGCCGTCTCCGAGGGTGTGGGCCTGGCCGGTCACCGGGAAGGGGTAGGTCAGCTCGTCGTCGAGCCGCATGCCCTTCAGGTCGACGAGCCAGTGCCGGCCCGCGCCGAACTCCTCGTCGCTCTCCACCGTGCCGACCACCGCCACGTCCTCGGTGATGAAGCCGCCCACATAGTCGAAGAAGACCTCGGCGGCATCGTCCTCGTCCTCGTCATCCGGGTGCGCGTCCGGATGTCCGGGGAGCGTGTCCGCCCCCAGTGCGGCCACGACCGTCCCGTCGGCGACCCGGTGTGCGGCCAGCGTGTCCTGGTCGTGCGTCACGGTGAGGAGCCGGTCGCCGGACGGGCTGACCGCCATCAGTACGCGGTCCTCGTCCCCGAAGCAGTCGACGGTGAGGGCCTGGCCGTCCCAGCGGCCCCACCGCAACGGGCTGCCGTCCTGCCCCTCGCCGATGGTCAACCCCATCTGGCTCGGGTCGGGGTGCGGAACGTGGACCGAGCCGGCAGCCGACGTACGCGTTTCCGTGCGCGCGAGAACCCTGCCATCGGCGGCGTCGAGGACGAGCCATTCCTCCGCCAGGGGGCCGCGGACGTGGGCCCACACCAGGGTGCCGTCCGCCGAGAACCCTGCCGATCCGCTGCCCCCGTAACGGTGCCCGGGGTCGTCGGCGTACTCGGCGAAGTCCTCGTGGCCCGCGCAGCCGGCCCAGCAGCGGTGCCGGAGCTCCCAGCGCACCGCCCCGGCCGGGTCGACGGCGTGCAGCGCGTGCGGCCCGGCGAAGACGGCCAGGTCTCCGGCCGGCGCCACCGCGCAGCTGCCGTACCGGCGCGGCCAGGGCGCCCGGAAGCGGAGCTCCGGAGCCGCTTCCCCCGTGACACCGGTCCGGCCCAGCTCCCGTACGACCAGCTCCGCGTCCCCGCGTTGCACCAGACGCTGCCCGCCGGGGAACGGCTCCACGTGCGGGGCGTCGCCCGCACCGGAGAAGGGGAGGGGCACGACGAGGGTCGCGACGAGACGGGCGGGGGCGGGCACGGGGTACTCCGGGATCGGGGACGTCATCGGCGCTGTCACCCTACGACCGGGCCCCGACGGCCCCGACGGCCCCGCCCACGCCCCCGAGCCGGCCGGCTCGTCAGCCCGCCGCTCCGTCCCCCCGCCCGGACAGGATCGCGTGCGCCCGCCTCAACAGGCCCGGCAGCGCTCCCCGGTGGACGCCGGACAGCCTCGGCCAGCCGAAGGCGGCCAGCCCGTTGTGGTAGCCGATGAAGGTCGCCACCGACGCGCGTTCCCCGTCTGCCAGCACGATCAGCTGAGCGGAGATCAGCCGGCCGTCCGCCGACATCCTCAGCCAGCCGTCCCCCCGCCCGGTGATCCGCCAGCCGGCCACGGACTCCGCCGACCGGCCCCTGGCCAGGCGCAGCCCGAGGAGCCCGCCCCAGACCAGTCGGCCCTTCCGGGGTTCCAGGGCGTCCTCGAACACCGCGCGCGCCCACTGCTCGGCCGACCAGCCGCCACCCGCCGCAATCGTGAACAGGTCGGCGTAGTCGGGGTCGGTGATCGTGCCCAACTCGCTGATCTCCGCCGGAATCCTGGGCTCCTGCACCACGGCCGGCAGCCCGTCCACCCGCTCTGTCGTCATGTCCCGCTCCCCCTCGTTCCGGGCCCGTGCGGGCCTGGTCACGTTCCCACCGTTCAAGTTACATTCATACGTGTACGTATGTAAGAGCACGGGACGGGTGGCATGACGGAGGACGGGACGACACGGGCCGGCGGGGCCCGGCGGACGCAGGCCGAGCGGCGGGCCCGGACCCGTGGCGCCCTGCTCGAGGCCGCAGCCCGCGGGCTGTCGCGCAACGGGTACGCCAACCTCGTGCTCGCACAGGTGGCCGCCGAGGCGGGCTACACGCGCGGCGCGCTGTACCACCTGTTCAGCGGCAAGGAGGAGTTGGCGCTCGCCGTGGTGAGCTGGGTCGACGAGACCTGGACGGCCGAGGTCCGCACCCGCGCTGACGGCGCCGAACCCGTCGACGCGCTCATCACGCTGGCCCGGGGCCACGCCGAGTACTGCCGCCGTGATGTGGCCCAGGTGCTGATGACCCTGCGCGTCGAGTTCGCGGGCCAGGACCACCCGGTGGGCCTGGCCATCTCGGAGATCGTGCGGGGACTGGTCGACGAGGTCGCCGGGTGGATCGAGGAGGGGCGTACGAGCGGGGACATCCCGGCCGGCCCGCCCGCGCAGGTGACGGCGCACGCCTATGTCGGCGTACTGGAAGGCATCGGGATCGCACTGGCCGGGCAGCCGCCCTTCGACGTGGAGCTCGCCGAACGCACCGTCCGCGGAGTACTCGGACTTACACCCGCTCCCTAGCGGGCCTGGAGGGAGTCGACGTCCTCCATGAAGTTCAGCATCCGGGCGTTGACCATGTCGGGGTGGTCGATCTGGGGGCCGTGCCCCGTCGCGGCGATGATCTCGGCGCGGGCCCCGGGGACCAGCCGCGGCACCCGCTCCAGCTGCCGCTGCGGGTGCACGAGGAGGCTGCGCTTGCCCATGACGAGGTAGAGCGGCGTCCGGATGGAACGGAGCGCGTCCTCGGCCAGCGGCAGGGGTGCGGGGCGGCGGATCCGGAAGGCCCGGGCGCCCACCTGGACCCACTTGCGCATCTCCGGAACGGAAATGACCGGCTGCTCCAGCCAGGCGGCGAGCCGCGGGCGCAGCGCCTTGGGGGCGAAGCTGGCGAAGAGGCTCACGAACACCCAGGCGAAGAAGCGCAGGCCCACCTTCTCCAGGCCGCCCGGGTCGAGGGCGGTGACCGAGGCGAGCCGGCCGGGCCGGCGGTGCGCCTGGTTGAGCACGAGCCAGCCGCCGTAGGAGGAGCCGACGAGGTGGACGCGGTCCAGGCCGAGCGCGTCGAGGGCCTCGTCCATCCACTGCGCGGCACGCTCGGGCTGCCACATGGGCTCGCGGTGCACACTGCGGCCGGCGTCGCCGGGGGTGTCGAGTGCGTACACGGGCCGATCGGCGCTGAGGCCGGGGGTGTTGGGGTACCACATGGCGGAGCAGTAGCCCGCGCCGTGGATCAGGACGATGGGCGTACGGCTCTCGGCGGCCGGGTCGTCGGGGCCGTACCGGTAGACGTGGGTGGTGCCGAAGCTGGTCTCCACGTCCGTCTCCGAGCGGGCGGGTGCGCCCATCGCGTAGAGCACGTCGCTGGCGGCGAAGTAGCGGTCGCGGAGTTCGTCGTTCACGTACCGGCCGACGTCGCGGCGTACGGCGCCGGTCCGGGTCGTGGTCGCGTTCTCGGGCACGGTGGCACCTCCGGAGGGATTCGATCTTCGTAATACGACCGTATCATAAAAATGATACGGCGGTACCATAAAGAATCAGCACTCACCGACGACGGGCGGAGACCCCCCACATGCCGAAGCGCGTGGACCACGAGGAACGGCGAGCCCAGATCGCCGACGCACTCATCCAGGTCGCCGGCCGCAGAGGCCTGCACGCGGTCGGCATGCGCGACGTCGCGGCCGAGGCCGGGGTCTCGCTCCGGCTCGTGCAGTACTACTTCGAGACCAAGGAGAAACTGCTCTTCTACGGGCTCCAGCACCTCACCGAACGCTTCACCGCCCGGGTGGGCGCCCGCCTCGCCGCCACCGGCCCCGCCCCGGGCCCGCGCGCCACGGTCGAGGCCCTGCTGCTGGCCTCCCTGCCCACCGACGAGGAGAGCAGGACCTTCCATCTCCTCTACAGCTCCTACGCGATCCTCTCCGTGACGGACAAGGCGCTCGCCGCCCAGCCCTTCATCGCCAACCCGGACGCCGCGGAGGACGCCCTCACCGGCCTGCTCCAGCAGGCCCAGGACGCCGGCCTGGCCGATGAGGGGGCCGACGCCCGCACGGAAGCGATCAGCCTGCTCGCCATGACGGCGACCATGGGCACCAGCATCCTCGTCGGCCAGCGCACGGTGGCCTCGGCGACCGCGGTCCTCGCCCACCACCTGGACCGCATCTTCACCCCCACCACCGCCCCCCTCACATGAGGACGACGCACCCCCGCCGCTCCAGCTCCCCGAGGAGCGACAGCGAAGGATCGACCTCGTTCCAGCGCAGGTCCAGCTTCTCCAGCGAGGGCATCTGGGCGATCCAGTCGGGCAGTTGGCCGAGGCGGTTGCTCCGCAAGTCGATCTGACGCAGCCGCGGAAGACCGGCCAGAGGCTCGGGCAGCCGGCTCAAGGCGTTCTCCCGCAGGTCCAGGTGCCTCAGCTCGTGCAGCTCGGCCACCGACGACGGCAAACACTCGATCGCGTTCCCCCGGAGCCACAGCTCACGCAGGTTACGGAGACGGCCGATGGCATCGGGCAGGGTGGTGAACCGGTTGTGCTGCGCCCTGAGTTCGACGAGACCGCTCATCGAGCCGATCGTCTCCGGCAGGGCCTCGAGGGAGTTCTCGCCGACGTTGAGGTAGCGCAGCCGGGTCAGGTCTCCCAGTGAGTCCGGGAGCCGTGTCAGCCGGTTGTCGTGCAGGTAGAGGAAGTCGCGGAGCCCCGTCAGCCGGCCGAGCTCTTCGGGCACCGACGTCAGCGCGTTGTGCCCCAGATCCAGCGTGCTCAGCCGGTGCAGCTGCCCGATCTCCGGCGGGAGGGCCGTGAGCCCGTTGTCCGCGAGGATCAGTACCTGGAGCTCGGTCCGCCGCCAGACCGGCTCGGGTACTTCGCCGATCCCTTGCCGCCACAGGTTCAGCGTGGCCCTCACGGCCTCCCCCTCACGAGCTTCCGTACGAAGCGGAGCCCCGGGCGGCCGTCGAGGTCGAGTTCGCCGTCGAAGTCGAGGAGTGCCCGCGCGTGGTCGACGCGAAGTCTCTGCCCAGGCCGAACGGGGGGGAGAGAGACGGGGGGGGGCGCGCGAGGGAGACGGCGCGCGCGCGCGCGCGCGCGCGCGCGCGCGCACACACAAAAAAAAAAAAAAAAAAAAAAAAAAAAAAAAAAAAAAAAAAAAAAAAAAAAAAAAAAAAAAAAAAAAGTTTTTTTTTTTGTACACACACACACACACACACACACACACACACACAAACAACACCCCCCCCCCCCCCCCCCCCCCCCCCCCCCCCCCCCCCCCCCCCCCCCCCCCCCCCCCCCCCCCCCCCCCCCGGTGTGTGTGTGTGTGTGTGTGTGTGTGCATGGGGGGAACAAGGAGTGCGTCCAGCCCTTGGAGCTGGTCATGGGGAAGGAAGCCAGTTCAAAGCCATAAAACAAGGACAGAAAGAACAACTCAATCGAACACCCACCAGATGACGAGCCGAATGAAATGTAAACGTCCTGCCCAGGTGACTTTAAATACCATCCCTGCAGCCTTTATCGGTTATGACGTCCCATGTCACCGCCGGACGGTCCAGACTTTCGTCCCGTCTGACCCGCTGGTTCAGGCCAAGCCCGGGACCAAGACGCTGCACTGATACAACCAGCTTGAGGGAACCTTTGGGCGCCTCCGTTACCCTTTGGGAGGCAACCGCCCCAGTTAAACTACCCATCAGACACTGTCCCTGATCCGGATCACGGACCGAGGTTAGACATCCAGCACGACCAGAGTGGTATTTCAACGGCGACTCCACAACCACTGGCGTGGCTGCTTCAAAGTCTCCCACCTATCCTACACAAGCCGAACCGAACACCAATATCAAACTGTAGTAAAGGTCCCGGGGTCTTTCCGTCCTGCTGCGCGAAACGAGCATCTTTACTCGTAGTGCAATTTCACCGGGCCTATGGTTGAGACAGTCGAGAAGTCGTTACGCCATTCGTGCAGGTCGGAACTTACCCGACAAGGAATTTCGCTACCTTAGGATGGTTATAGTTACCACCGCCGTTTACTGGCGCTTAAGTTCTCAGCTTCGCAACCCCGAAAGGTCACTAACCGGTCCCCTTAACGTTCCAGCACCGGGCAGGCGTCAGTCCGTATACATCGCCTTACGGCTTCGCACGGACCTGTGTTTTTAGTAAACAGTCGCTTCTCGCTGGTCTCTGCGGCCACCCCCAGCTCACGGAGCAAGTCCGATCACCAGTGATGGCCCCCCTTCTCCCGAAGTTACGGGGGCATTTTGCCGAGTTCCTTAACCATAGTTCACCCGAACGCCTCGGTATTCTCTACCTGACCACCTGAGTCGGTTTAGGGTACGGGCCGCCATGAAACTCGCTAGAGGCTTTTCTCGACAGCATAGGATCATCCACTTCACCACAATCGGCTCGGCATCAGGTCTCAGCCTTAATGAGGGACGGATTTGCCTACCCCTCGGCCTACACCCTTACCCCGG
>NZ_JAPEMV010000019.1 GCF_026342355.1 Streptomyces sp. NBC_00249
GCGATTCGACGGCCCACCTCAGGGCTGGCCCCAGCAGGCAAAACAGCCGGCCGGGCCAGCCCTGAGGGCCGTGGCCCTGTGCGAAGGGATCGTCAGGTGCCGACGTTGCCGTGGTTGTTGATCAGGGGAGCAAGGGTGCAGAGGCGGTTGTGAAGGTTTTCGACGTCGGCAACCTGAGCGTTGGCGAGTGGGCCGCTTCGCCGGGCTGGGTGGGGCTTCGGCCTGGCGAGGACGGGGATGGCGGCCGCCCAATCGAGTGTCGCGAGGGTGTTCTCGGTGGCTGCCCGTGGGCGGTTGCTGGGGCCGAACTCATCGCCGTCCGGGTCTGCGACACAGGGACCGCCGGCGAAGACCTCTTGGCACTCGTTGGAAGGCGCGAGCGGCGGACTGCTGGCCATCCCAGCTGATGGAGTCAGATGGGCATTCGGAAGTCTTTTTCAGCTGTCACATACAAGCAGTCTTCGGGCAGATTTCTGACCAGTTCCGATAGGGTGTGAATATGTGAGGAGTACCTGGAAGGGTGGAACGACTTCAACGTCGCCATGATGGGAGCGGCGGGGGCGCTCGCTGGCCTTGTGATTGTGGCGGCAAGCGTCAACATTGCTGAGGTCGTCAAAGCGCCGTCGCTCGCATCGCGACTGGCTGGCGGTATCGCAGGCCTCGTGTTGGCCCTCTCGGGTGCGGCAGTGGGGCTTGTCCCTCAGGTCTCGCCGATGTCGTACGGTTCGGCGATGGCCGTACTCGCAGTCGGCGCAGGGCTTTTGCAGGTGCAGGCAACGAGACGGATCTACGAGAATCACCACCCCGACAATCAGATGAAGTTCGGTAAGTCTGCCGTCGGCTTCGTGGCACCCTTCGCTTACCTCGTCGGTGCCGCGCTCCTTATCGCCGGGTCGCCACAGGGCGTTGTATGGTTCGCCGCCGGTTCCAGCGTCGCAATCATCACTGCGCTTGTCATCTCCTGGATTGCACTGGTCGAAGTTCTGCGCTGAGGAGACAGAGGTCTGCCGTACCCAGTCCCGACGGCCCGTCTCCCCGCCCCTCTTGCTGCCGCCCGAGCCTCATCGCCGTCCAGCCTGTTGCTGCCCGCGGAGCGGGCTGGTCCTGGATGCGATCTCTCGGTTTGGTGGCAGTGGTGTGAGAGACAGTGGGCCTTGGCGCGTTGGTGCTGGTCGGGGGCTGTTTCGGGGTGTGTGGTCACTGTCATGGATGTGTGGTGAGAGGTCCTGACAGGGCAAGGATGCGAACGCCCGGGGGATGAAAGGTACGTTTCGTTCTCTGTCCGGCATTGCCCGCGGGTCTAAGCTCGGGCTGTGGGACAGCCTGAGCAGCGCGCCCAAGGCGTAGGACCGTTCACGACCCGGCTCACTTGGCACCGCCCTGAGGGGGAGACGGTGGTGTGGGAGTCGAGGCTCGCGCGTAGGCGTGGGGCGCTGTCGGTCCGCGGTTCGGGAGACGTGGTCACCGTGTCCCCGAGTGCCGATGCCGAGGCCCTGGGTCGCCTTCGAAGGCTCAACGCCGTCGCCTCTGGTGCGTTTGTCATCGGCGGAGCACTCTTCGCTCTCGGCGCTGCCGTCGCCCAGTTCGGCTCGGGCGACGCGGTCGAGAGTGCCGCGGTCTACTTTGCGGGCGGACTGTTCTTCAGCATCGGGGGTTACACCTCGCTCTTGCAGGTGCTGAACGCGCCTCGCCACTCCCAAGGGGGCGGTCCACTGGTCACGGCCGACTGGAGGTGGTGGGGGTACGAGCCGATGCGTTTGGACTGGCTGAGCACGTTCGTGCTGTTCGTAGGGACGCTCGTGTTCGGTGTCAATCTGTTGGACTCCTTCCTGCAGGGGCTCACCGTCCAGCAGACCAACAGGCTGATCTGGACTCCCGACGTGGTCGGATGCGTGCTGTTCCTGATTTCGGGACATCTCGCGTTCGTCGAGATCTGCCATCGGTCCCGGCCCTGCGTCCACTCGCGCAGCCTCGGCTGGTGGGTTGTTGCCGTGAATCAACTCGGGTCGGTGCTCTTCATGGTTTCGGCACTCGCCGCGTTCACCCGGCCCGCCACCGGAAGCCTGGTCAACACCGACATCGCCAACTGGGGAACGCTGTCCGGCGCACTGTGCTTCTTGCTCGGCGGCGTACTCCAGGCCTTCGAACGACCCTAGGAGCCGGTTGGCTCCGTGGCGGAGCCAGACGGACAGGGGTGGGAGCGGAGCGGACACCCCCAACGGGCCGTAAGCCCAGACCCCGCGAAACGGGGTCATCTCCCAAGTGGCTTTGTTCACGGGTCGCGGTTCTGGCTCAGGTTGTGTGATCCATGCACTGTGAGTGACGGCTGAACTCCCCAGGTCGTCTTGAGAAGTTGCCTCAAAACGAGCAGTGGCGAGAGTGACTGGGCCGACAGTTCGGGGCTGTGAAAGATGTCTTGCTCCGGCTGGAGGAGTTGCTGTTCCCATCGATCGCCGACGTCGCGGTGCTGTCGGTGGACGTGAACGTCGCGATAGTGCGCGTTGATGCACGGTGCACCGCCGCGGGTGCCTCTTGTCCGGGGTGCGGAGCCTGGTCCGACCGGGTGCACGGCTCTTACGTGCGGTTTCCCACTGATGTTCCGAGTGCGGGACGAATCGTCGTACTCCAGCTGCGGGTCCGTCGTTTCAGCTGCCGGAATGCCGAGTGCCCGCGCGGCACGTTCGTCGAGCAGATACCCGGCCTGACCCGAAGGCACGGTCAGCGGACCGAGCGGCTGCGCTCGACCCTGGCCGCGATCGGTCTCGCCCTCGCGGGCCGGGCCGGCGCCCGCCTGGCCCACATCGTCGGTGTGCCGGTCAGCCGCAGCACGCTCCTGCGGCTGGTCGACGCACTTCCCGAGCCTGAGGTGCCAGCCCCGCGGGTGGTCGGCGTCGACGAGTACGCCACCCGCAAGGGCCGCCACTACGGCACCGTCCTCGTGGACGTCGAAACCCGTCGCCCCGTCGATCTGCTGCCCGACCGGGAGTCGTCAAGCCTGGCCGCGTGGCTGGCCCAACGGCCTGGAATCGAGGTCGTGTGCCGGGACCGGGCTCCGTTCTTCGCCGAGGGCGCCACCGCCGGCGCACCACAGGCCGTGCAGGTCGCAGACCGGTGGCATCTGTGGCACAACCTCGGAGAGGCCGCCGAGCGGAGCATCACCCAGCACCGCCGGTGCCTGCGCGTCCTGGTCCCCGAGGGACCTGAAACGCCCGAGTCCGAGCCCGAACCTTCGGCGGATCCGTCCAGCTCGCCGTGGCCGACCGGACACCGGTTCGCCGACCGCACCCGCACCGTGCACGCGACCGTTCATGCCCTGGTGGAGGCGGGGCACAGCCGTCGCGCGATCCAGCGGCAGCTCGGTATGACGAGCAGAACCGTCAAACGGTACGCGGACGCAGCGAAGCCGGAAGACCTCTTCACCGGACAGTGGCAGGCCCGGACCTCCGTCCTCGACGAGTACAAGACTTACCTCGACAACCGCTGGAACGAGGGTTGCACCAATGCCTGGAAACTGTGGGAGGAGATCGTCCCGCTCGGCTACAAAGGCAGCTACCAGCGCGTTCGCGCTTACCTCCGCCAGAAGCGCACTGCGCCGCGGCCCGTGACAGCCCGGCCGCCTTCGCCCCGGGTTGTTGCCGGTTGGGTCCTCCGACGCCCGGAGAATCTGTCCGAGGCCGAGCACCTCCACCTGAAGAACGTCCGGGCCAACTGCCCCGAAATCGACGCGCTCACCCGGCACGTCCGGTCCTTCGCGACCATGCTCACCGAGCGCCAGGGCGAGCGACTGCCGGACTGGCTCGACGCCGTCAGACAGGACGACCTTCCCAGCCTCCACACGCTCGCCGCAGGCATCGAGCGCGACCGCGATGCCGTCATCGCCGGGCTCAGCCTCCCCTGGAACTCGGGGGTCGTCGAAGGCCATGTCAACCGGATCAAGATGCTCAAACGGCAGATGTTCGGCCGCGCAGGCTTCGCGCTTCTGCGGAAACGTGTCCTGCTTGCCTCATGACAGCCCCTGTCAGTGGCCGATGCGATGATCACCGCACTTTGACGCGAGGAGATCACAATGGGCACTTGGGATATCGGCCCGTTCGAGAATGACATGGCCGCGGACTTCGCCTACACCCTGGACGAGACACCCAAGGACAAGCGCGAGAGTCTCGTGCGGGCGACCCTGACCCGCACCATCCAGACCAGGGACTACCTCGAAAGCCCGGAAGGGGCAGAGGCCGTCGCTGCCGTCGCTCTGATCGCGGCACAGTGCCCGGGCGGTGAGCCGATCAGCACAAGCTACGGCCCCGACGAAGCCCTTCCGATCTTCGCCGACGATCTTCAGCCGCTTGCTGTCGAGGCGCTGGACCGGGTGGTTGCCGAGGCGTCCGAGCTCGCCGAGCTCTGGGACGAGACACCTGATGGCCCGAGGTGGCGGCAGATCATCAGCGGCCTTCGCACCGTCCTCGCACCCGAGCCCAAACTGCAGGAAGATTCGCTGTTCGATCTCTAACCCATTTACCCAGCGTCACCGATCACACAACCTGAGCCAGAACCCGTTCTCGTAAACAAAGCCAGTGATGGATTGTTTCCGGTGTCGGAGGGGTCTGATCTGCGGTGCCGCACGTTGGATGAGAGTCCCGCAGGTGTATTGAGAATTGCGGTGGCGTCTGGGGCTGTCTACGGGGAAGCGGGAAGCGGTGTGTCTGGCAGTCCGTGCCGGGCCGGTTGCTCTGACGTCAGGCTTGTTCTGCCTGGGGTGGGTCGTGTCAGCGTCCGGTGCCGTCTCCGGGAAGGGTGTGCCGTGGGCATCACGTCTGAGATGTTGCGCCGGGGGTCGTGACGGTTTTCGGGTTGCGCTATGGGTTGTTTGAGTGCATATGGGTGGATTGCTGGGTGTGGTGTTGTCGGCTGGAATGGTGGCTCGTTGACCAGCTCATGACTCTGAAACAAGTACTCACCTACATCGGTGTCGGTCTTCTCGCCTCGTACGTGGACCCCAGCGGCGGTGGCGGCGCCGAAACTGTGGAAGCCCTCATCACGTTCGTCAAGCAGGTCTTGGGCTGACAGGGGGGAGGGGGCGTGTCACCGGCCGGAGACGGCGCTGAGCGGCGGGTTGCGCAGGCACCGGACACGGCCGCTGGGTGCCGCACGAAGGAGTGGTATGTGCGCCGAATAGGTGATCATGCTGGGATCTGGGGCTTTGATGTGCCTTAGGGTCTGTTCGGTACCTTTCGGCGCTCCCGACCTGGGGGCGCCGGCAGGGCTGTTCTGTGCCATGCAACGCCGCTCACACAGGAGGATGACGGATGTCCGGGTATGCGCTTTCCCCCGATGAACTGTCCGCCAGCGCGCAGAAGGTGGACCAGGCTTCGCAGAACATCAAGGGCCTGTTCGCCCATCTGCAGAGCTCGGTCCAGGGCATCGGGAACCAGTGGCAGGGCGATGCTGCCAGGTCGTTCAACACGCTGGCCGAGCAGATCCACTCCAACGGCCAGAAGATCCAGAACTCTCTCCAGACGGTCAGCGAGAACCTGAAGTCGGCCGGGGTGACCTATGACGGGCAGGAGCAGGACACCACGTCCAGCATCTCCGGCATCGCTGGCCGGCTCGGCGGCTGACCCGCACTCACCTACGAGAATTCAAGGGAAGACCGATGACCATCAGTGTCACCTTCGCTCAGCTGCAGTCCACTCAGTCCGATGTCCAGGGCACGGCCGGCAAGCTGGAAACCGAACTCGACGGCATGAAGACCCTGATCGCCAAGCTCGCGGGTAGCTACGAGGGCGAGGCCTCGGAGTCCTGGCAGCGAGTGCAGAGGGAGTGGGAATCCGCCACCTCGGAACTGCGCCAGATCATCGCCGCGACCCAGCAGGCGCTCGGATCAGCGGCGGAGAACTACCAGGCCGCCGAGAAGAAGAACGCCGGCATGTGGGGCTGACCGACGACACGGCCCCGGCCCCGCACGACACGGTCAGGCCACCGCCTCTCCCGATGTCCGCCCGCCCGGGAGGGGCGGCCCGACGGAGAACAACCCCGTCGAACTCGTCTGCGACGCCGCGTGTGGTTGCCCATCGGGCCGCATGGCCTGTCCCGTGACTCGGCTACTTGATCTGTGCTTGTCATGCGGGGCTGTGAGGACAGGTGGGCGCGGTGAAATTGTTGCCTTCGGGATGAGTTGGCCTGGTCAACAGGATGCGGTCAGCAATTGCCGACAGGGAGGTTCGGGAAGTACACAGCGTATCGTGGTCCTGTTTCCTGAGTCTATCTGTGAATCAGAATGAACCACTCCACCCAGGGCGGACACCCTAGCAGTCCGAAATCCTGGACCCCGTGAAACGGAGTCACCTCAGGAAGTTCGCGGCGAAGAGGGGTGTGTCGATCGCGGCGAGGCGGTTCGTTGGCACGGCGCGCAGTGCTGTGGGGACCGCTCAAATTGATGCCTTTTCGGGGTGCCTGTTTGGGTCTGTGGGGGTGGGGGAGGTTCCGACTTGCGGCCGGGCGCGATCTTGTGTCCGGTTCTTAATGGAGAGGGTTTGGTATGGCTCAGGGTTCTGTGAAGTGGTTCAACGGGGAGAAGGGGTTCGGGTTCATCGAGCAGGATGGTGGGGGTCCGGATGTCTTCGTGCACTACTCGGAGATCCAGGGCAACGGGTTCAAGAACCTGGATGAGGGGCAGCGGGTCGAGTTTGAGATCGGCCAAGGCCAGAAGGGCCCGCAAGCCCAGCAGGTACGCGCCATCTGACCCTGTTCTACTGCCGGCCGGGCCCGCGTGAGCGGGCCCATGGTCCTGGAGGCGGAGCCGGAAGGCCCCCAGGGCGGGGGAGCGGAGCGGACCCCCCGAACGGGCCGCAGGCCCGGACCCCGTGAAACGGGGTCACCCCGGGCCGCAGAGCGGCCCGTTCGAGACCGAGCGAAGCGAGGCCCCAGGCCTCGTCGGAGCGAAGCGCGGGACTCCGGCCGAAGGGTGGCTCTGGCTCGGCGAAGCCGAGCCCCGTCGAGCGCAGCGAGGCGGTCCTCTCCTGAGCGCGCAGCGCTCAGGTA
>NZ_JAPEMV010000007.1 GCF_026342355.1 Streptomyces sp. NBC_00249
GGCGTTCGGGTGAACTATGGTTAAGGAACTCGGCAAAATGCCCCCGTAACTTCGGGAGAAGGGGGGCCATCACTGGTGATCGGACTTGCTCCGTGAGCTGGGGGTGGCCGCAGAGACCAGCGAGAAGCGACTGTTTACTAAAAACACAGGTCCGTGCGAAGCCGTAAGGCGATGTATACGGACTGACGCCTGCCCGGTGCTGGAACGTTAAGGGGACCGGTTAGTGACCTTTCGGGGTTGCGAAGCTGAGAACTTAAGCGCCAGTAAACGGCGGTGGTAACTATAACCATCCTAAGGTAGCGAAATTCCTTGTCGGGTAAGTTCCGACCTGCACGAATGGCGTAACGACTTCTCGACTGTCTCAACCATAGGCCCGGTGAAATTGCACTACGAGTAAAGATGCTCGTTTCGCGCAGCAGGACGGAAAGACCCCGGGACCTTTACTACAGTTTGATATTGGTGTTCGGTTCGGCTTGTGTAGGATAGGTGGGAGACTTTGAAGCAGCCACGCCAGTGGTTGTGGAGTCGCCGTTGAAATACCACTCTGGTCGTGCTGGATGTCTAACCTCGGTCCGTGATCCGGATCAGGGACAGTGTCTGATGGGTAGTTTAACTGGGGCGGTTGCCTCCCAAAGGGTAACGGAGGCGCCCAAAGGTTCCCTCAGCCTGGTTGGCAATCAGGTGTTGAGTGTAAGTGCACAAGGGAGCTTGACTGTGAGACCGACGGGTCGAGCAGGGACGAAAGTCGGGACTAGTGATCCGGCGGTGGCTTGTGGAAGCGCCGTCGCTCAACGGATAAAAGGTACCCCGGGGATAACAGGCTGATCTTCCCCAAGAGTCCATATCGACGGGATGGTTTGGCACCTCGATGTCGGCTCGTCGCATCCTGGGGCTGGAGTCGGTCCCAAGGGTTGGGCTGTTCGCCCATTAAAGCGGTACGCGAGCTGGGTTTAGAACGTCGTGAGACAGTTCGGTCCCTATCCGCTGTGCGCGTAGGAATATTGAGAAGGGCTGTCCCTAGTACGAGAGGACCGGGACGGACGAACCTCTGGTGTGCCAGTTGTCCTGCCAAGGGCATGGCTGGTTGGCTACGTTCGGGAGGGATAACCGCTGAAAGCATCTAAGCGGGAAGCCTGCTTCAAGATGAGTATTCCCACCTCCTTGAGAGGGTAAGGCTCCCAGTAGACGACTGGGTTGATAGGCCAGATGTGGAAGCCCGGTAACGGGTGGAGCTGACTGGTACTAATAGGCCGAGGGCTTGTCCTCAGTTGCTCGCGTCCACTGTGTTAGTTCTGAAGCAACGAACGGTTGCTGGTTTCTAGAGCTAGAACATAACTACAAAGTGTGCTTGTTCGCTCGAAACCGATAGGGTTTCGGTGGTCATAGCGTTAGGGAAACGCCCGGTTACATTCCGAACCCGGAAGCTAAGCCTTTCAGCGCCGATGGTACTGCAGGGGGGACCCTGTGGGAGAGTAGGACGCCGCCGAACAATCTTTCAAAGGACCCTTGGTCCAGCGTTCAACGCTGGACCAAGGGTCCTTTTTTGTTTTGTACCTCTTTACGCCGAAGCGCGGCCATGGGTTGGTTGCGCGAGAATGACTAGCGGTACCCCGAAGACAGGAGTCACACCCATGTCCAACTCTCCCGACGATCGTCCGGAGCGCGAGCCTCGGCGCAACGACGGCGGTGACAGGGGCGGCTACCGCGGGGGCCGTGACGACCGTGGCGGTGACCGTGGTGGCTTCCGCCGCGACGACCGTGGCGGCCGGCCGGCCGGTGGCGGCGGCGGCTTCCGTCGTGACGACCGTGGTGGTCGTCCCGCCGGCGGTGGCGACCGTCCCGCCGGTGGTGGTTTCCGTCGCGATGACCGTGGTGGCGACCGTCCGTCCTTCCCGCGTCGCGATGACCGTGGTGGCGACCGTCCGTCGTACCCGCGTCGTGATGACGACCGTGGTGGGTTCCGTGGCGGTCGTGACGACCGTGGTGGCGACCGTCCCTCGTACCCCCGTCGCGACGACCGTGGTGGCGACCGTCCCACTGGTGGCGGCTTCCGCCGTGACGACCGTGGTGGCGACCGTCCCTCCGGTGGCGGCTTCCGTGGTGGGGACCGTCCGTCCTTCCCGCGTCGCGACGACCGTGGTGGCGACCGTCCCTCCGGTGGTGGCTTCCGCCGCGATGACCGTGGTGGCGACCGTCCGTCGTACCCGCGTCGTGATGACGACCGTGGTGGGTTCCGTGGCGGTCGTGACGACCGTGGTGGGGACCGTCCGTCCTTCCCGCGTCGCGATGACCGTGGTGGCGACCGTCCCTCCGGTGGTGGCTTCCGTGGTGGGGACCGTCCGTCCTTCCCGCGTCGCGACGACCGGGGTGGCGACCGTCCCACTGGTGGTGGCTTCCGCCGCGATGACCGTGGTGGCGACCGTCCGTCGTACCCCCGTCGTGACGATGACCGTGGTGGTTTCCGTGGCGGTCGTGACGACCGTGGCGGGGACCGTCCGTCCTTCCCGCGTCGCGATGACCGTGGTGGCGACCGTCCGTCGTACCCCCGTCGTGATGACGACCGTGGTGGCTTCCGCGGCGGCCGTGACGACCGTGGCGGGGACCGTCCCTCGTACCCCCGTCGTGATGACCGGGGTGGGGACCGTCCCTCCGGTGGCGGCTTCCGTGGTGGGGACCGTCCGTCCTTCCCGCGTCGTGACGACCGTGGTGGCGACCGTCCCGCCGGCGGCGGCTTCCGTCGCGATGACCGTGGTGGCGACCGTCCGTCGTACCCGCGTCGTGATGACGACCGTGGTGGGTTCCGCGGTGGTCGTGACGACCGTGGCGGGGACCGTCCCTCGTACCCGCGTCGCGATGACCGTGGTGGCGACCGTCCCTCCGGTGGCGGCTTCCGCCGTGACGACCGTGGTGGCGACCGTCCGTCGTACCCGCGTCGTGATGACGACCGTGGTGGCTTCCGTGGCGGCCGTGACGACCGTGGTGGGGACCGTCCGTCCTTCCCGCGTCGTGACGACCGGGGTGGCGACCGTGGTGGGTTCCGTGGCGGCCGTGATGACCGTGGTGGCTACCGTGGTCGCGATGACCGTGGCGGCGACCGCGACTTCCGCGCCGACCGTGACCGTGACCCGGTCAAGCGGCTCCCGATCGACGACGACGTCACCGGGCACGAGATCGACGCCGATGTGCGTCAGGAGCTCCTGAGCCTGCCCAAGGGCCTGGCCGAGGAGGTCTCGCGCAACCTGGTCATGGTGGCCCGGCTGATCGACGAGGACCCCGAGCAGGCGTACGCGTACGCCCGTATCGCCCTGCGTCTGGCCTCCCGCGTCGCCGCCGTCCGTGAGGCCGCCGGCTTCGCCGCGTACGCCACGCAGAAGTACAGCGAGGCGCTCGCGGAGTTCCGTGCCGCCAAGCGGATGACCGGTTCCGTCGAGCTGTGGCCCGTCATGGCCGACTGCGAGCGCGGCCTCGGCCGTCCGGAGCGGGCGCTGGCCATGGCCGGTGAGCCCGAGGTGCAGAAGCTGGACAAGGCCGGCCAGGTCGAGATGCGTCTGGTCGCCGCCGGTGCCCGCCGCGACATGGGCGAGCTCGACGCCGCCATCGTCACCCTGCAGAGCCCGGAGCTGGCCTCCAACTCCGTGCAGCCCTGGACCGCGCGCCTGCGGTACGCCTACGCCGACGCCCTGCTGGCCGCCGGTCGTGAGGACGAGGCGCGCGAGTGGTTCGCGAAGACCCTGGAAGCCGACAAGGACGGGGCGACCGACGCCTCCGACCGGCTCGCCGAGATCGACGGCGTGGAGTTCGTGGACGCCGCCGTCGAGGCCGACGTCGAGGATGACGTCGACGCCGACTTCGAGGACGACGAGGACGACGAGGACGACGAGGACGAGGACGACGCGGAGGTGGCCGCCGCCGAGCGCGCCTCCGACCAGGCCGAGTACTACGACGAGGACGACGACGAGTACGAGCCCGTCGACGAGCCCGAGGTCGACGTGACCGACGAGATCGTGGTCATCGAGGACGACGAGCGCGACAAGGCGTAAGCGTCCCGGCAGTGACGAAAGGGCGGTACCCCCTCGGGGGTGCCGCCCTTTCGCATGTCCGGGGGAGGAACTGTCAGTCCAGGCTGCGCAGGACCAGGCCCGTCGCCGGCTTCGGTCCGAACGAGGTGGACTTGCGGGGCATGGTGACGCCCTGGCGGGCCAGGTCCCGGACGACCTCCTCGCGTACGGGGTGCAGCAGGACGGCAGTGCCGCCGTGGCGCTCGGCCATGGCGACGGTGGCGGGGCCGTCGTGGATGTACGCGATGTGCTCCGGGGTGTCCGGGACCTGCCACACGGCGTCGAGCAGGGAGGCGTGCAGCACCGTCGCGTCCAGGCGGCGCCAGGCCTCGGGGCGGTCGTGGCGGACGGTGCGTTCGATGAGGGCCGGGTCCGGGTCGGTGACCAGGTGGAAGGTGCCGTCGCCGGTGAGGAGGAAGGCGTTGCCGCGTTCCGAGGCGTCCGCGAGGGCCTCCAGGGCCAGCGGCAGCGGGCCGGGGACCGGGCGGACCCGGAAGGAGCCCCGGGCGGCGGCCAGGGCGTCCGCGAGCGGCAGCTTGCGCAGCATGCGGTGGATGGCGCGGACCTGGAGCGGGTAGCGGACGGTGTCCACGAGGAGGACCAGGCCGAAGTCCCAGGCGGTGGGGGAGCCGTGCTCCTCCTGGAGGCGCAGGTACGTCGCCCAGCGGTGGTGGCCGTCGGCGATGAGGGCCTGGCGGTGGCCGAGGTCGGCGGTGACGGCTGCCAGCTCGTCGGGGTCGGTGATGGCCCACAGGCTGTGGCAGAAGCCGTCCTCGGTGACCGTAGACAGGAGGGGCCTGCGGGCTGCGGTGGCCTCGACGACCGCCGCCGCGCCCGTGCCCGGACCGTCGCCGCGGTAGGTGAGGAGGAGCGGTTCGAGATTGGCCGAAGTGGCACGCATCAGACCGGCCCGGTCGGTGACCACTTCCGGCATCACGTCCTCGTGGGGCAGCACGATGCCGGCCTCCGCGGTGGACAGGGCGAGGGCCCCGATGACGCCCCGCTGGAGGAGGCCCGCCCGGCGCTGCTCGTAGACGTAGAGCGCGGGCCGGGAGTCGGCGCTGAGGACGCCCTCGGCGAGCCAGTCGCGCAGGGTGCGGGCGGCCTGCTCGTTGCGCGCGGCGGGGGTCTCGGCCTGCGGCAGGATCAGGCGGACGATGTTGTGCGGGTCGGCGGACTCCAGGTAGTCGACACCGTCGGGACGCACGACCACGTCGTACGGCGGAGAGGTGACGGCGGCCAGGCTGCCGACGCGCTCCGGGACATAGCGCAGTCCGTGGAAGGGGATCAGGCGCAGCCCGTGCTCCGCGTTGCCAGGTGTGGTCATTGGTGCATCGTAAAACGCGTCTCGATATGCGGGATGAGCGGGGGAGTGACGGGGCAGTGCAAACTCGGACAAGATCGATCGTAAGAATCGTGGGCAGTGTAGGAACCGTATAGAGGAGTGGCCAGATGACCCGGCAGAGCAGGACCAGGCCCGCGGGCAGCGAGCGGAGTCTGCACCAGGCGTACGACACGGCCCTGCTGGACCTGGACGGGGTGGTGTACGCGGGCGGGCTGGCCATCGCGCACGCGGTGGAGTCCCTCGCCGTGGCCCGCGCCGAGGGGATGCACCTCGCGTACGTCACGAACAACGCCCTGCGGACTCCGGACGCGGTCGCGGAGCACTTGAGCGAGCTCGGGATCCCGGCGGAGGCCGGCGAGGTGATCACCTCCGCGCAGGCGGTGGCGCGGCTGATCGCGGACCAGGTGGAGCCGGGGTCGAAGGTGCTCGTGGTCGGCGGGGAGGGGCTGCGGGTCGCGCTGCGCGAGCGCGGGCTGGTGCCGGTGGACTCCGCCGACGAGGAGGGGCTCGCGGCGGTCGTGCAGGGCTACGGCGGCCCGAGCCTGGCGTGGGAGCGGTTCGCGGAGGCCTCGTACGCGATCAACCGGGGGGTGCCCTGGTACGCGTCCAACACCGACCTGACGATTCCGGGGGCGCGGGGCATCGCGCCCGGCAACGGGGCCGCCGTGGAGGTCGTACGGATCGCCACGGGCGCGGAGCCGCAGGTCGCGGGCAAGCCGCTGCCCCCGATGCACCGGGAGACGGTGCTGCGGACGGGGGCGGAGCGGCCGCTGGTGGTCGGGGACCGGCTGGACACGGACATCGAGGGCGCCTACAACGGCGACGTCGACTCGCTGCTGGTGCTGACCGGGGTGACGGACGGGGCGCAGCTGCTGCGGGCGGAGCCCAAGTACCGGCCGACGTACGTGGACCGGGACCTGCGCGGACTGCTGACCGGGCAGCCGCCGGTGGAGCCGGCGGGCGAGGGCTTCCGCTGCGGGGGCTGGACGGCGCTCGCGGGGGACGAGGAGCTGGAACTGCGCGGCGAGGGCGATCCGCTGGACGGGCTGCGGGCGCTGTGCGCGGCGGCGTGGACGCGGGCCGGGGAGGGTTCCTGCGCGCTGGACGGGGACAAGGCGCTGGCTCTGCTGGGGCTTTAGGGCGTCTTGAGCGTCTTGAGCGTTCTGGGCGTCCTGGCGGTGGGTGCCGGGGTGCGTGCGGGGGTCCGTCCGGGGATCCGGGCTGATCAGAAGGCCGGATCGGGGCCGGATCGGGGGGACCAAAGCGATCCGAGGGTAGGCTAACCTAACTTGGGTGTTGGTTGAGAGTCCTCCCGAACAGAGCGCGGCTTCGCCCGTCGCCCCCCGCACGCGCCACGGCGCCCGCGCGGCCGGTCTGCTGATCGCCCTCGCCGTCTTGGCGCTGGTCGCGGTGGCGAGCATCGCGGTCGGCGCCAAGCCGATGCCGCTCGACCACGTCTGGCACGGCCTTTTCCACTACTCCGGGACCCCCGACGACATCGTCGTACGGGACCTGCGGGTGCCACGGACCGTCCTCGGCGTACTGGTCGGGATCGGGCTCGGCCTCTCCGGCGCGGTGATGCAGGCGCTGACCCGCAACCCGCTGGCCGAGCCCGGCATCCTCGGGGTCAACGCGGGCGCCGCGGCGGCCGTGGTCTCGGCGATCAGCTTCTTCGGGGCCGCGTCCCTGAGCGAGTTCGTGTGGTGGGCCTTCCTGGGCGCCGCCCTCGTCTCCGTCCTCGTCTACGTCCTCGGCGGCAGCCGCAGCGCCACCCCGGTCCGCCTCGCGCTCGCCGGTACGGCCGCCAGCGCGGCCCTGGTCGGCTACATCAACGCCGTGCAGCTGATGGACAGCAAGGCGCTGGACAAGCTGCGCTTCTGGACGGTGGGTTCGCTGGCTTCGGCCAACATGGACACCGTCCGGCAGGTCGCCCCCTTCCTGGTGGTGGGCGCCGTGCTGGCACTGGCGCTGGGTCGGCCGCTCAACGCGATGGCCATGGGCGACGACACCGCGCGGGCGCTCGGCGCGCACCTGACGCGGACCCGGATCGGGGCCATGGCCGCGATCACCCTGCTGTGCGGGGCGGCGACCGCCGCCTGCGGGCCGATCGTCTTCATCGGGCTGATGATCCCGCACCTGGTGCGCGTCGTCACCGGGCCGGACATGCGCTGGGTGCTCGGGTACTCGGCCGTCCTGTCGCCCGTGCTGCTGCTCGGCGCCGACGTGGTCGGACGGGTCGTCACCCGGCCCGCCGAGCTCCAGGTCGGCATCGTCACCGCCCTGATCGGCGGCCCCGTCTTCATCTACCTGGTTCGGCGCAAGAGAATGGCCCAGCTGTGACCGTGACCGACAAGACCCCCGGGACCCCGGCGGCCGAGGCCCCGGCCGGGTCCGGGCTGCGGGCGCTGCGCGGACCCGCCGGCATCTCGCTGCGCGTGGAGCCCCGCGCGCAGCTCACCGGGCTGCTGCTGGCCGTCGCCACGCTGGCGCTGGCCGTGGTGCTGATCGGCACCGGCGACTTCGAGATCGCGCCCTGGGACGTCGTACAGACCCTGCTGGGCAACGGCACTCCCGCCGACGACTTCATCGTCAACGACCTGCGGCTGCCCCGGGTCCTCGTCGCGGTCCTGGTCGGTGCGGCCCTCGGGATGGCCGGGGCGGTCTTCCAGTCCGTCTCGCGCAACCCCCTCGGCTCTCCCGACCTGCTGGGCTTCGGCTACGGCTCGGCGGTGGGCGCGCTCGTCGTGATCACCGTGTTCAAGGGCGGCGCCACCGAGGTCGCGGTCGGCGCGGTGGTCGGCGGTGTGCTGGCCGGCGCCGCCGTCTACCTGCTGGCGTACAAGCAGGGCATCAACGGGTACCGGCTGGTGCTGGTCGGCATCGGGGCCTCGGCGGTCCTGGTCGCGCTGATCCAGTACCTGATCGCCAAGGCGCAGCTCGTCGAGGCCACCCGGGCGATGGTCTGGCTGACCGGTTCGCTGGCCGGGCGGGACTGGGCGCAGGTGTGGCCGCTGCTGGCGACCTGCGCGGTGCTGTTCCCGCTGGTCCTCGGGCAGAGCCGGGCCCTGCGGACGATCGAGATGGGCGACGACGCCGCGTACGCGCTGGGCGTGCGGGTCGAGCGGACCCGGATGCTGCTGATGCTGGCCGCGATCCTGCTGACCACGGCCGCCGCCGCGGCGGCCGGCCCGATCAGCTTCGTCGCCCTGGCCGCGCCCCAGCTGGCCCGCAGGCTGACCCGGTCGCCCGGGACGAACCTGCTGACCGGCGCGCTGATGGGCGCGGTCCTGCTGCTGGCCTCCGACCTGGCCTCGCAGCGCGCCTTCGGTTCGGACCAGCTCCCGGTGGGCGTGGTGACCGGGCTGGTCGGCGGTGTCTACCTGCTCTGGCTGCTCGTCACCGAGCGCAGGGCGGGACGCATATGAGCACGTTCGGCAACACGAGGAGTACGCAAGTGCAGCGGCTGTCCGCGGAGAACGTCACCCTCGGCTACGACCAGCGGGTCATCGCCGAGGGCCTGTCGGTGGAGATCCCCGACAACTCCTTCACGGTGATCGTCGGTCCCAACGCCTGTGGCAAGTCCACCCTGCTGCGGGCCCTGTCGCGGATGCTGAAGCCGTCCGCGGGGCGGGTGCTGCTGGACGGTCAGGCCATCGCGTCGATGCCCGCGAAGAAGGTGGCCAGGACCCTGGGGCTGCTCCCGCAGACCTCGATCGCGCCCGACGGGATCACGGTCGCCGACCTGGTCTCGCGCGGCCGGTACCCGCACCAGGGGCTGCTGCGGCAGTGGTCGCGGGAGGACGAGCGGATCGTCGTCGAGTCGATGACCTCCACCGGGGTCGCGGAACTCGCCGACCGGGCCGTGGACGAACTGTCGGGCGGTCAGCGCCAGCGCGTGTGGATCGCCATGGCGCTGGCCCAGCAGACCCCGCTGCTGCTGCTCGACGAGCCGACGACCTACCTGGACATCCAGCACCAGCTCGACGTGCTCGACCTGTGCGCGGAGCTCCACGAGGAGCAGGGCCGGACCCTGGTGGCGGTGCTGCACGACCTCAACCAGGCGGCCCGGTACGCCAGCCACCTGATCGCCATGCGCGACGGGGTGGTCGTCGCCGAGGGGCCGCCCGCCGAGGTGGTGACCGCCGAGCTGGTGGAGGAGGTGTTCCAGGTGCGCTGCCGGATCATCGACGACCCGGAGACCGGGACGCCGCTGGTGGTCCCGGCCGCCCGGCAGTCCCGTACGAAGGAAGCCGCGCGGGCCGCCGCAGCCGTCTAAAGGAGGCTCTTCAGGCGCAGCAGGTCGCGGAAGCCGGCCTCCAGCCGGACCCGGCCGGAGGCCCAGGCCTTGGCGAACTTCAGCTCGCCCGCGACCAGCGCGACCAGGTCGTCGCCGGTCATCGCGAGCCGGATCTCGGCCTTGGTCCGGGGCGGGCCGGGGGTGACGGAGTCGACGGTGATCCGGCCGCCGTCGAGGCGGCCGGTGAAGGTCTCGTCGAGGTCGGTGACGTGACAGCTCAAGGAGCGGTCGAGGGCGGTCGCGCCGCGCACCTCGCCGTTCGCCCGGGTCAGGTTGTCGGAGAGTCGGTCGAGTGCTTCGCGGCACTCCTGGGTCGTAGCCATGGTGATCACGACCGTACCGCAGAGCCGCGCGTGGCCGCGGCCGCGCTTCGGGGTAGCGTCGGGTCATGACCGACGAAGTGTCCGGGAGCGTTCCGGACGTCCCCGAGGAGCCCCCGGCGCCGCTGGAGCGGGCCCCGGGGGCGCAGCCGCCCGAGCCGGCCGCGGCCGCGCCGCTGGGCCTCGTACGGACCCCCACCGGGCACGCCGGGGTCGACGCGCACCTGGAGCGGCTCGCGGACGCGGACCACCTGGCGGCGGACGGGCACGTCGAGGTGTACGAGGATGTGCACAGGGGACTGCGCGAGGCGCTGAGCGCGCTGGACGCACCACCCGTCCCCGGACCTAACGAAAACAGGAGCTGAACCGAACGTGGCAGGAGTGGCACGCCGCCGCCTGGACGCCGAACTGGTACGCCGCAGCATGGCCCGCTCGCGCGAGCACGCGGCCCAGCTGATCGCCGCGGGCCGGGTGACCGTGGGCGGTGCTACCGCGACCAAGGCGGCCACCCAGGTCGAGACCAGCGCGGCCCTGGTTGTCCTCAAGGACGACAGCGACCCCGACTACGTCTCCCGGGGCGGCCACAAGCTGGCCGGCGCGCTCGCGGCCTTCCAGCCGCGGGGGCTGCGGGTCGAGGGCCGCCGGGCGCTGGACGCGGGCGCCTCGACCGGCGGGTTCACCGACGTACTGCTGCGCGCGGGCGTGGCCCACGTCGTGGCCGTCGACGTCGGCTACGGGCAGCTGGCCTGGTCCCTGCAGAGCGACGACCGGGTCACGGTCAAGGACCGCACGAACGTGCGTGAACTGACGGTCGAGCTGATCGACGGCGTTCCGGCCGACCTGGTGGTCGGCGACCTGTCCTTCATCTCGATCGGGCTGGTGCTGCCGGCCCTGGTGCGGTGCACGGCGCCGGACGCCGACCTGGTGCTGATGGTGAAGCCCCAGTTCGAGGTGGGCAAGGACCGGCTCGGCAGCGGCGGCGTGGTGCGCAGCCCCGAGCTGCGGGCGGAGGCCGTCCGCGAGGTCGCGGCGCAGGCCTGGAAGCTGGGACTGGGCGTGCTCGGGGTCACGGCCAGTCCGCTGCCCGGGCCGTCGGGCAACGTCGAGTACTTTCTGTGGCTCAGGGCGGGGGCACCGGCACTCGACCCGGGGGATGTCGATCGTGCAGTGGCGGAGGGGCCGCAGTGACAGATTCGTCAGCGTCAGAGTCAGCAGCAGCGTCAACAGGTCCGGCGGAGCCGGCGGGTTCGGGGATCCAGGGGGACCCGGCGGGGGTGCGCACCGTCTTCCTGCTCGCGCACACCGGGCGGCCGGCGGCCATCCGCAGCGCCGAGCTGGTCGTCCTCGGCCTGCTGAGGTCCGGGATCGGGGTCCGGGTCCTGGAGCACGAGGCGGTGGACCTGCCGCTGCCGCCCGAGGTGGAACTGGTCGCCGAGTGCACCCCGAAGGTGCTCGACGGGTGCGAGCTGCTGATCGTGCTGGGCGGGGACGGGACCCTGCTGCGCGGGGCGGAGTTCGCGCGCGGTTCCGGGGTGCCGATGCTGGGCGTCAACCTGGGCCGGGTGGGGTTCCTCGCCGAGGCCGAGCGGGACGACCTGGACAAGGTCGTCGACCGGGTCGTGACGAAGGCGTACGAGGTCGAGGAGCGGATGACCCTCGACGTCCTCGTGCGGACCAACGGTGACGTGGTCCACGAGGACTGGGCGCTGAACGAGGCCGCCGTCCAGAAGGTGTCCCCGGAGCGGATGCTGGAGGTGGTCCTGGAGATCGACGGACGCCCGGTGTCCGGCTTCGGCTGCGACGGGATCGTCTGCGCGACGCCGACGGGCTCGACGGCGTACGCCTTCTCCGCGGGCGGGCCGGTGGTCTGGCCGGAGGTGGAGGCGCTGCTGATGGTGCCGATCAGCGCGCACGCGCTGTTCGCGAAGCCGCTGGTGACCTCCCCGGACTCGGTGCTGGCGGTCGAGGTGCAGACCGGCACCCCGCACGGGGTGCTGTGGTGCGACGGGCGGCGGACGCTGGAGCTGCCCGCGGGCGCCCGGGTGGAGGTGCGGCGGGGTTCGGTGCCGGTGCGGCTCGCCCGGCTGCACCACGCTTCCTTCACGGACCGGCTCGTCGCGAAGTTCGCGCTGCCCGTGTCGGGGTGGCGCGGGGCGCCCCACTGAGACCGTAATAGCACATGCGTTCGTAGAACTCCGGCCGGGTGACGTCACATGGCACCCGGGAAACCTCGGTATCGTCGTCCCGTGCTTGAGGAGATGCGGATACGGTCGCTCGGGGTCATCGACGACGCGGTGGTCGAGCTGTCGCCCGGTTTCACCGCGGTGACCGGTGAGACCGGCGCGGGCAAGACGATGGTCGTCACCAGCCTCGGCCTGCTGCTCGGCGGCCGCGCCGACCCCGCCCTGGTGCGGATCGGCGCCAAGGCGGCAGTGGTCGAGGGCCGCCTCGTCATGCCCCCGGACGCGCCCGCCGCGCTCCGGGCCGAGGAAGCCGGGGCCGAGCTCGACGACGGCGCCCTGCTGATCAGCCGGACGGTGTCCGCCGAAGGGCGCTCGCGCGCCCACGTCGGCGGCCGCTCCGTGCCCGTCGGGCTGCTCGCCGAACTCGCCGACGACCTCGTCGCCGTCCACGGGCAGACCGACCAGCAGGGCCTGCTGAGGCCCGCCCGGCAGCGCCAGGCCCTCGACCGGTACGCCGGGGACGCCGTCGCCGTCCCCCTGGAGAAGTACGCGGGCGCCTACCGGCGGCTGCGGGCCGTCGCCGTCGAACTGGACACGATCACCACCCGGGCCCGGGAACGCGCCCAGGAGGCCGACCTGCTGCGCTTCGGACTCGACGAGATCGCCGCCGTCGAACCCCTGCCCGGCGAGGACACCGAACTGGCGGCCGAGGCCGAACGCCTCGGACACGCCGAATCACTGGCCTCGGCGGCGCAGGTCGCGCACGCCGCCCTCGCGGGCAACCCCGAGGACCCGGAAGGCGTCGACGCCAACACCCTCGTCGCCGGAGCCCACCGGGCCCTGGAATCCGTACGCTCCCACGACCCGGCCCTCGGCGCGCTCGCCGAACGGATCGGGGAACTCGGCATCCTGCTCGCCGACGTGGCCGGGGAACTCGCCGGCTACGCCGACGACCTCGACGCCGACCCGCTGCGGCTCGCCGCCGTGGAGGAACGGCGGGCCTCCCTCACCCAGCTCACCCGCAAGTACGGCACCGGCGAGAGCACCGTCGAATCCGTACTGGAATGGGCCCAGCAGGGATCCGCGCGGCTGCTGGAACTCGACGGCGACGACGACCGCATCGCGGAGCTGACCGCCGAACGGGACGCCCTGCGCGCCGAACTCTCCGAGCTCGCACAGGCGCTGACGGACGCCCGGACCGAGGCCGCGCAGCGCTTCGCCTCCGCCGTCACCGAGGAACTCGCCTCCCTGGCCATGCCGCACGCCCGCGTCACCTTCGACATCCGCCAGAACGAGGACGCCGACGGGGTCGACGTCGGCGGCCGCCCCGTCGCCTACGGGCCCTCGGGCGCCGACGAGGTCGAACTGCTGCTGGCCCCGCACCCCGGCGCCCAGCCCCGGCCGATCGCCAAGGGCGCCTCCGGCGGTGAACTCTCCCGGGTCATGCTGGCGGTCGAGGTCGTCTTCGCCGGGTCCGACCCCGTGCCCACGTACCTCTTCGACGAGGTCGACGCGGGCGTCGGCGGCAAGGCCGCCGTCGAGGTCGGACGGCGCCTCGCCAAGCTCGCCAGGACCGCGCAGGTCGTCGTCGTCACCCACCTGCCCCAGGTGGCGGCCTTCGCCGACCGGCAGCTGCTCGTCGAGAAGACCGTCGACGGCTCGGTCACCCGCTCCGGGGTGACCGTGCTGGAGGGCGAGGACCGGGTCCGCGAACTGTCGCGGATGCTGGCGGGCCAGGAGGACTCCCAGACCGCCCGGGCGCACGCCGAGGAACTCCTCGCGGCCGCCCGCGCCGACGCCTGAACCCGCGCCGACGCCTGAACCCGCACGGCGGCCGGGGCCCGGGACGTACGCCGTCCCGGGCCCCCGCGGCGTCCGGACGCGGCGCCGGGGTGACGCCGGGCTAGCCCGTGTGGGTGAGGCTGGGGGGCGGAGTGCGGTATCTCGTACGGGATCCGTACCCGTATGGTCCCGGAACGCGCGTGCGGACTGGCATCCTGGGCGACGTCCCTGACGCCTCACCCTGGAGCTTCGGCCCGTGAGCAGCTCCCCGGTTTCGGTCCCCGCCCCCGTACTCCCGTACGGGCGGCCCCCGCTGCGCACCGTCCAGGTCCTCGGCGGTGCGGGCGCGGGCAGCAGCGCACACGTGCGGTCCCTCGCCACCGGGCTCGCCGCACGGGGCGTACGGGTCACCGTGTGCGCCCCCGTCGCGGCCGAAGGGGAGTACGACTTCACCGGCGCCGGGGCCCGGTTCACCCCCGACGCGGTCAGCGCCCTGCGGGCCGCCTGCGCCGGCGCCGACCTGGTGCACGCGCACGGCGTACGGGCCGGACTGCGGGCCGCGCTGGCGCTGCGCGGACGGGGCCTCGGACGGCGGGTACCGCTCGTGGTGACCTGGCACGGCGGCGCCCCCGAACCGGCGGGCGCGCTCGGGCGGCTGAGCCGGCTGCTGGAGCGGCAGGTGGCGCGGGCCGCCGCCGTCGTCCTCGGCGCCTCCTCCGACCAGGTCGACCTGGCACGGCGGCGCGGGGCGCGGGACGCCCGGCTCGCCGCCCCCGCCGTGCCGCCGGCCGCGGAAGTCGCCGATGCCGGGAAGACCCGGGCCGAACTGGGGGCGGTCGAACGGCCGTTGGTCGTCGCCGTCGGGAGCCTCGTCGCGCGGCGCGGGTACTCCGTCCTGCTCGACGCGGCGCGGGCCTGGCGGGTCATGGAACCGCTGCCCCTGCTGGTCATCGCGGGAGAGGGGCCGCTACGGCCCGAACTGGCGCGGCGCATCGAGGCCGAAGGCCTCCCGGTGCGGCTGCTCGGCCGCCGCCGGGACGCCGACCGGCTGCTGGCCGCGGCGGACGTGGCCGTACTGCCGAGCCGCTGGGAGGGCCGGTCGCTGCTCGCGCAGGAAGCCCTGCGGGCCGGGGTGGCACTGGTGGCCACGGAGGTCGGTGCGGTACCGGAACTGGTCGGCGACGCCGCCGTACTCGTCCCGTACGGGGACCCCGGGGCCCTCGCGGGCGCGGTGGCCGCGCTGCTGGAGGATCCCGCGCGACGGGCGGAGCTCGGCGAGGCGGGGCGGACCCAGGCCGCGACGTGGCCGTCGGAGGACGACACGGTGGCGCAGGTCCTCGCGGTGTACGACGAACTGATGGACCGCCTCCACCGCCGTTAGCCTGGCCGGCCGGTACCGAGGCCCCCACCCCCGGCACGACCGCCCGCCTGCGGGCCCGCTGCCGGGGACCAGCCCCCGGACCCCCCCGCGCCTCAATCGCCGGCGGGGCTGAAAGACCCTGGGGCTCCGCCCCCGGACCCCGCGCCTCAAACGCCGGCGGGGCTGGATGGATCCAGCCCCGCCGGCGTTTGAGGCGGGAACGGTGGAAGGGCGGGTAGGGGACCCCGCCCCGCGCAGCGGGCAACGGTCCGCAGACAACAGACGGGCAGCAGCCATCAGAACCGGCCCTGCCCCGCCACCGCCGGTCGGAGTCCGGCGCGTCGGGAAATGGGTGCCGCGCGTCAAGAAGGAATCGCGTGGCGGCGGGCGCGGAGGGCGAGGCTCAGGGAGAGGACCGTTTCGGGGTCGTCGAGGTCGGTGCCGAGGAGTTCCGCGATGCGGGCCAGGCGGTTGTACAGGGTCTGGCGGTTCAGGTGCAGCTCGCGCGCGGTCTCCGCCTTGCGGCCCGCGTGGGCCAGGTACGTCTCCAGGGTCGGCAGGAGCGGCGGCCGCGAGGTGGTGTCGTGCGTGCGCAGCGCGCCGATCGCGCGGTCCACGAAGGCCGCCAGGTCGGGGTGCTCCCGTAGCCGCCACAGCAGCAGGTCGATGTCCAGGCGGCGCGCGTCGTACCAGGGCCGGGCCGGCAGGCCGTGGGCCGCGGTGGCGGTCTCGGCGGCGTGCCGCAGCCCCGCCGACGCGGCCGCCCAGCTGCCGCAGACGCCGACGACGACGGCCGGCGGCGCCCCGGCCCGGTCCAGGCCGGCCCGTTCGACGCCCGCGCGCAGCGCGGCCGCGACCCGGTCGGCGACGCCGGTGCGTTCGGAGTCGGCGCGCAGCGAGACCAGGAGCGGTACGCGACCCTCGACGGGGCGGACGCCGAGCAGTACGGGGACGCCGACCGAGGAGAGTTCCTCCAGGACGGCGCGGGCCAGCACGGCCCAGTTGCCGGAGGCCCCCAGGTCGGTGGAGAGCCGCATCACGATCGGCAGCAGCGGCCCGGCGCCGGGCCGGAAGCCCAGGACCCGTGCCTGCGCCGGGGCGTCCTCCGCGGAGATCCGGCCTTCGGCCAGGTCCGTCAGGAAGTCGCCCCGGCCGCGCGCGGCCAGTTCCTCTTCCTGCCGCGCCTGCATGAGGACCACGGCCAGTACTCCGGCGGTGCGTTCGGCCGCCATCCGGTGCACCGGCAGCAGCGGGGCGGAGACCCCGAGCAGGACGACGCGGGCCCGGACGGAGCCGGTGCCGTGGCCCCCGCCGGGTACGTCGACCACGACCGCGTTCCCGGAGGGTTCGGCGGGGCGCTGGCCGCGCAGGCCTTCCCACACCTGGAGGGGGTCGGCCGCGGCTTCGCCGGAGACGGGGCCGGCGGCGTACAGGAGCTGGCCGTCGGGGGTTTCCAGGAAGACGGGGTTGGCGGTGAAGTCGGCCAGGATGCGCAGCACCTGCGGGATCCCGCCGCCGCCCAGCAGGGCTTCCGTGCAGCGCCGGTGGACTTCCTCGGCGCGCTGGAGCAGCGCGTAGTGGTGGTTGACGATCTCGGTGTGGATCTCCTCCGTGACGGTCACGAAGGGGACTTCCCGGTGGAGCTGGACCAGGGGGAGTCCGGCGGCCCGCGCGGTCTCCACGATGGTCGCCGGGAGCCGGGTGAAGCGCGGGCCGAGCTCGACGACCAGCGCGGCGATGCCCCGGTCCGCGAGGCGGCGTACGAAGGCCCGCTGTTCGGCGGGCCGGGTGCCGAGGCCGAGGCCGGTGGTCAGGAGGAGTTCACCGCCCTTGAGCAGGGAGGCGATGTTCGGGACCTCGCCCGCGTGCACCCAGCGGACGGTCCGTCCCAGCCGGTCGGCGCAGGCCACGACCTCCGGGAGTCCGCCGCGCAGTCCCGGCAGCTCCAGTGCCCGCTGAACCGTGATTCCGCCCTGGTTGTCCATATCGCGGACGGTACCGGCAGCCTTGTTCCGCGCACATCACCGGGCGGTTACAAGCGGGCCGCTCCGCCTGTTCGGCCCGACAAGTCGTCGGCTCTGCAAGGAGATTATCGGACCGCGTGCCGATTGTGGTGTGCGTCACCCGGGTCCAGAGTGGCGGCCTCCGACAGGAACCCCGACGGGAACCCCGACAGGAACAGAGGACGTCATGAGCAGAGCCGGCGCCACGCCACCACCCTCGTCCCCGGGCACGCCGCCCGTCCAGCGCCTCAAGGCCAACTCGGTCGGCCTGGTCGGCGTGGTGTTCATGGCCGTGGCCACCGCCGCGCCGATCACCGCGATGACCGGCAACCTCCCCATCGCGGTCGGCTTCGGCAACGGCACCGGCGCCCCCGCCGGCTACCTCTTCGCGACGGTCGTCCTGACCGTCTTCGCCGTCGGCTACGTCGCCATGGCCAAGCGGATCACCGCCGCCGGCGCCTTCTACGGGTACATCTCGCACGGCCTCGGCAGGATCGCCGGGATGGCCTCCGGGATGCTCGCGGTCCTCGCGTACATCGTCTTCGAGGCGTCCATCGTCGGAGTGTTCTCCTACTTCGCGAAGACCACCGTCCACGACCAGCTCGGCGTCGACCTCCCCTGGATCGTGTACGCCGCGGCGATGATCGCCGTCACCGCCGCCCTCGCCCACTTCGACATCAACCTCACCGCGAAGGCCCTCGGCGTGATGCTCGTCGCCGAGATCGCCGTCCTGTTCGCCGTCGCCACCGCCGTACTGATCGCGGGCGGCGGCCCCGACGGGATCCCGCTGGAGCCGGTGAACCCGAAGCACGCCTTCACCGGCACCTCGGCCGGGCTCGGCCTCTTCTTCGCCTTCTGGTCCTGGGTCGGCTTCGAGTCCACCGCCATGTACGGGGAGGAGTCCCGCGACCCGAAGCGGGTCATCCCCAAGGCCACCTTGATCTCCGTCGTCGGCGTCGGCCTCTTCTACATCTACGTCTCCTGGATGACCATCGCCGGCAACGGCCTGTCGGCTTCGGTCGAGCTGTCGGCCTCCACGAGCCCCCTCGACCTGTTCTTCGTCCCCACCCGGACCTTCATCGGGCCGTGGGCCGTCGACGCCTTCCAGTGGCTGCTGCTCACCGGCTCCTTCGCCTGCGGCATGGCCTTCCACCAGTGCGCCGCCCGCTACCTGTACGCCATCGGCCGCGAGGGCTTCCTCTCCCCGAAGCTCGGCCGCACCCACCCCCGGCACGGCTCCCCGTACGTGGCCTCGGTGGCGCAGACCGCGATCGCCACCCTCCTCGTCGCCGGTTTCTGGCTCACCGGCCAGGACCCGTACCTGCACCTGTACACCCTGCTCGCGATCCTCGGCACGATGGCGATCCTCATCGTGCAGACCCTGTGCTCCTTCGCCGTCATCGGCTACTTCCGCCGCAACCACCCCGAGGACCGGCACTGGTTCAGGACCTTCACCGCGCCGCTGCTCGGCGGGATCGCGATGGCCGCCGTCGTGGTCCTGCTGGTGCTGAACATGGAGACCGCGGCCGGGGCCGCCGCCGGATCCCTCTTCTTCAAGCTGATCCCGTGGATCGTCGGCACGGTCTTCTTCGGGGGCCTGGCGCTGGGGCTCTGGCTCAAGGTGAAGGCACCCGAACGCTACGAGATCATCGGCCGCGTCGTCCTGGAGGACGCCGCCGAACGCACCGACGACCCGGCCGCCGCCGACACCGGCGCCGACCCCGGCCAGACCCCCACCGACCCGGCCGCCGCGACCGTCTGAGGAGTTCCGCCATGGCCCGCACTCCCCTCATGCACTCCCTGCGGCAGCTCGCCGCCGAACACGCCGCCGCCCGCCGCCTCGGCATGCCCGCCGCCGAGGTACGCGGCTCCACCCGCCGCGAACTCCTCGGCCGGGCCGCCGCCCTCGGCCTCACCGCCGCCCTCGCCCCCGCCGCGGCCGCCCACGCCACCGAGGCCGCGCCCACCCCCGCGAAGAAGCCCACCGGGCCCGCCCGGGTCGCCGTCGTAGGGGCCGGCATAGCCGGGCTGACCGCCGCCCTCACCCTCCAGGACGCGGGCGTCCCCTGCACCCTCTACGAGGCCAACCCGGCCCGGGTCGGCGGGCGGATGTGGACCCAGCGCGACCACTGGGCGTACGGGCAGACCTCCGAGATCGGCGGCGAGCTGATCGACACCAGCCACAAGAAGATCCTGGCGCTCTGCCGCCGCTTCGACCTGCCCGTCGAGGACTTCCTCGGCGGCGGCCCCAACGGGGCCGAGGAAGTCCTCTGGTTCAACGGGGAGTACTACTCCCGCACCCAGGCCGACGAGGACTTCAAGGCCGTCTACCAGGCCCTGCGCCGCGACCTCCAGGAAGCCGGCGAGGTCACCTGGAACACCACCACCCCCGCCGGCACCGCCCTCGACGACATGACCCTCTACGAGTGGATCGAGACCCGCGTCCCCGGCGGACACGGCTCGCGGCTCGGCCGCTTCATCGACGTCGCCTACAACGTCGAGTACGGCGCCGACACCGACCGGCAGTCCGCCCTGGCCCTGGTCCTGCTGATGGGCTACCAGCCCAACCCCGGACACTTCAACGTCTGGGGCCTGTCCAACGAGCGCTACCACATCGTCGGCGGCAACGACCGGCTCCCCAACGCCGTCGCCGCCGCCCTGGCCCCCGGCACGCTCGTCATGGGCCGCTCCCTGACGGCCGTACGGGCCAACGCCGACGGCACCCAGACCCTCACCTTCGACGACGCGGGAGCCGTCCGCACCGCCGTCGCCGACCACACCGTCCTGTGCCTGCCCCTGCCGGTCCTGCAGAACCTGGACACCTCGCAGGCCGGCTTCGACCCGCGCATGAGGAACCTGCTGCGCGACGCCCGGATGGGCCACTGCACCAAGCTCAACATGCAGTTCACCTCCCGCCCCTGGCGCGGCACCGGCCCCTGGCCGGGCGTCTCCGCCGGGGACTGCTTCACCGACTCCGACGTCCAGCAGACCTGGGACACCACCAAGGTCCGCCCCGGCACCGGCGGCATCCTCCTCCAGTACGGCGGCGGCACCCTGGCCGGCTCCCTCACCCCGGCCACCCCCTTCGCCACCGAGACCGACCCGTACGTCCGCGCCCTCGCCGGCCGCATGCTCACCGGCATCGACGCCTTCTACCCCGGCACCAAGGCCGCCTGGACGGGCAAGGCCCAGCTCTCCGCCTGGCACCGCAACCCGTACTCCCTGGGCGCGTACTCGTACTGGCCCACCGGCTACCTGCACCGCTACGCCGGATACGAGGGCACCGCCCAGGGCGGCGTCCACATCGGCGGCGAGCACTGCAGCTACGACTTCCAGGGCTTCATGGAAGGCGGCGCCACCGAGGGCGAGCGGGCGGCGCGGGAGGTGGTCGCCGCCCTGGTCTGAGCCCTCAGGCGGGCTGGATGTTGTGGTTGAAGCGGAACACGTTGTCCGGGTCGTACTGCCGCTTCAGGGCGGCCAGGCGCGCCATGTTGTCGGCGCCCAGGCCCGCGACGACGCGCTCCGTGCCCTCGTGCCCGGTGAAGTTGAGGTAGACCGCGCCGGTGCTCCACGGCTGGACGTCGGCGCGGACGTCCTTGACCCACTGGCGGCACCGCTCGTCGTCGGCCGGGTCCTCCCAGATCCCGAACGGGTGCACCGCCCAGGGAGCGTCCCGGTACGGCACCGGGTAGTCGCCGGGAGGCGAGGCGATCGCGCCGCCCAGCGGCCAGACCAGGTGCTGGGTGCCCGTCGGCACGGGCATCGAGCCGGCGCGGGCGCAGAACACGTCCACGAAGGCGTCGGGCACCCCGGTGAGGTACTCCGCCGACCAGTAGTTCCGCATCCCCGGCGGGTCGTCGATCATGCACTGCAGCTCGGCGTACGGGATGGCGGTGACGATCTCGGCCTCGTGGGGGATGGCCAGCAGCGGCTCGGCGAGCCGGCGCATCTCCTCCTCCGGGCCCGCGTAGGTCAGCAGCGCCCCGGCGAGCAGCGTGCCCACCAGGTGCGGCGGGACGAACTCCTCCGGCGGGCCGGTCAGGTAGATGGCCGCGCCGCCCGCCGCGTCGGGCGCGCCCTCGATGACCTCCCGGTACGTGCGCACCACCTCGGGCCCGCGCTCCGGCAGGTACAGCAGGAACGCGATCGACATGTGGGGGAGGTCGTGCAGGCGCAGCGTCAGCGAGGTGGCCACGCCGAAGTTCCCGCCGCCGCCGTGCAGCCCCCAGAACAGCTCGGGATGGTCCTCGGCCGTCACGTGGAGCAGCTCGCCCTGCGCCGTCACCAGGTCCACGCCGAGCAGGTTGTCCACGGCCAGCCCGAACCTGCGGTCCAGCCAGCCGGAGCCGCCGCCCAGGACGAAACCGCCGACCCCGGTGGTGGAGGCCCGGCCGCCGGTGGTGGCCAGGGCGTACGGCTCGCAGGCCCGGTCCAGGTGGCTCATCGTCGCCCCGCCGCCGATGTGCGCGGCCTTCGCGGCCGGATGGACCGTCACCTCGTGCATCCGGCGCAGGTCCACGACCAGGCCGCCGTCGTTCAGCGACATCCCGGCGACGCTGTGCCCGCCGCCGCGCACCGCGATCGGCAGGTCCAGCTCCCGGCCGAACCGGACCGCGGTGACCACGTCGGCGGCGCTCTCGCACTGGGCGATCACCGCGGGCTTGCGGTCGATCATCGCGTTGAACAGGACGCGGGCCTCGTCGTACCCGGGGTCCTCCGGGGCGAAGACCGCACCGGCCAGATCCTCGCGGAGCGCGGTCAGTGCCGTGCCCGCCTTCGAGAGGGGAGCCATGGCCACCCCGCCTTCCGGACATCCCGAGAGGGGCGTAGGACCCTTCCAGCGTAGGCGGGCCGGGCCGGGCATGCCCGCCGGCCCGCCTAGGCCGTCTCGGCGTCAGCCCCCGTACGCCCCGCTCGCCGTCAGGCGCAGCGCGGTGTCGATGAGCGGGACGTGGCTGAAGGCCTGCGGGAAGTTGCCGACCTGGCGCTGGAGCTTGGGGTCCCACTCCTCCGCGAGCAGGCCCAGGTCGTTGCGCAGCGACAGCAGCTTCTCGAAGAGCCGGCGGGCCTCGTCGACCCGGCCGATCATCGCGAGGTCGTCGGCCATCCAGAACGAGCACGCGAGGAAGGCCCCCTCGTCCCCCGCCAGCCCGTCCACACCGCACTCCTCGCCGGCCGTCGGGTAGCGCAGGATGAAGCCGTCCGGGGTGGACAGCTCCCGCTGGATGGCCTCGATGGTGCCGATGACGCGCTTGTCGTCGGGCGGCAGGAAGCCCATCTGCGGGATCAGCAGCAGCGAGGCGTCCAGCTCCTGCGAACCGTAGGACTGGGTGAAGGTGTTGCGTTCCGGGTCGTAGCCCTTCTCGCAGACGTCCGCGTGGATCTCGTCGCGCAGCTCCCGCCAGCGCTCCAGCGGACCGTCGGCGTCCCCGCTCTCGATCAGCTTGATCGTGCGGTCCACCGCCACCCACGCCATCACCTTCGAGTGCACGAAGTGGCGGCGCGGGCCGCGCACCTCCCAGATGCCCTCGTCCGGCTCGTTCCAGTGCGTCTCCAGGTAGCGGATCAGCTTGAGCTGGAGGAGCGAGGCGTAGTCGTTGCGGGCCAGGCCCGTCATGTGGCCCAGGTGCAGGGCCTCGGTGACCTCGCCGTACACGTCCAGCTGGAGCTGGTGCGCGGCGCCGTTGCCGACGCGCACCGGGCCCGAGTTCTCGTAGCCCGGCAGCCAGTCCAGCTCGGTCTCGCCGAGCTCCCGCTCGCCCGCGATCCCGTACATGATCTGCAGGTTCTCCGGGTCGCCGGCGACCGCGCGCAGCAGCCACTCGCGCCAGGCCCGGGCCTCCTCGCGGTAGCCGGTGCGCAGCAGCGAGGACAGGGTGATGGCGGCGTCGCGGAGCCAGGTGTAGCGGTAGTCCCAGTTGCGGACCCCGCCGATCTCCTCCGGGAGGGAGGTCGTCGGCGCGGCGACGATCCCGCCCGTGGGGGCGTACGTCAGGGCCTTGAGGGTGATCAGGGAGCGGATCACGGCCTCGCGGTAGGGCCCGTGGTACGTGCAGTGGTCGACCCACTCCCGCCAGAAGTCGGTGGTGGCCTCGAGTGCCACCTCGGCGTCGGGACACTCCGGGGCGCCCTTGTGGGAGGGCTGCCAGCTGATGGCGAAGGCCACCCGGTCGCCCGGCGCGACGGTGAAGTCCGAGTAGGTCGTCAGGTCCTTGCCGTACGTCTGCGCGCAGGTGTCCAGCCACACCGAGTCGGGGCCGGCGACGGCCACCGTGCGGTTGTCCACCTTGTGCACCCACGGCGTGATCCGTCCGTAGCTGAAGCGCATCCGCAGGGCGGAGCGCATCGGGACGCGCCCGCTGACCCCCTCCACGATGCGGATCAGCTGCGGAGCGTGGTCCTCACGCGGTGGCATGAAGTCGATGACGCGGACGGTCCCGCGCGGGGTGTCCCACTCCGACTCCAGCACCAGCGAATCGCCCCGGTAGCGCCGGCGGGCGGCCCGTGGGGCCTCGGTACCCGGCGCGAAGGCCGGGCCGATGCGCCAGAACCCGTGTTCCTCGGTGCCCAGAAGGCTCGCGAAGACGGCATGGGAGTCGAAACGTGGGAGGCACAGCCAGTCCACCGCCCCGTCCCGGCAGACCAGCGCCGCGGTCTGCATGTCCCCGATCAGTGCGTAATCCTCGATGCGCCCGGACACGTTGCTCTCCAGTCGAACGGCCACGTCCGCCCCGAAGGGCGCTTGCATTGCGCGGTTGCGCGGTCTCCTGTGCGCAGGGATCCCCGCGTCGAGCCCATGTTCCCGGAAGAGGCGTTGTTACGCCGTTTGCCGGACTGTTCTGGACTGCTCGGCGACGATGTGCAGCGATATCCGAGCAGGATATGACGGCACCCTAGTGATCTCCTTAAGTCTTGGGACAATGTGACTCGGCCGAACGGGTGACCTGGGGGAACGCTCTCCACGCACCCTCCGGCAGTCATCAGGTGAGGCGGCCGCGCCGCGCGCCCGGAGGCGGACCGTCCCGGGCGCTGATAGGCTGGTACCCCGTGGACCGGTGGTCTGCCTGTGCGAATCAGGAGCCCCGAAACCGCAGCTTCGGCGCCCCCTGAGACCCTTCCGGATCTCCGCGGAACGGCGCCGGACGCACCTCACCTCGCGACCACGGGAGCCCCCTCTTGGCGATGCCGCCCAAATCCATGACGACCAAGCACATCTTCGTCACCGGGGGTGTCGCTTCGTCCCTCGGCAAGGGGCTGACGGCCTCCAGCCTGGGTGCGCTGCTGAAGGCGCGCGGCCTGCGGGTCACGATGCAGAAGCTCGACCCCTACCTGAACGTCGACCCCGGCACGATGAACCCCTTCCAGCACGGCGAGGTGTTCGTCACCAACGACGGCGCCGAGACCGACCTGGACATCGGTCACTACGAGCGCTTCCTCGACGTCGACCTCGACGGCTCGGCCAACGTCACCACCGGCCAGGTCTACTCGCAGGTCATCGCCAAGGAGCGGCGCGGCGAGTACCTCGGTGACACCGTGCAGGTCATCCCGCACATCACCAACGAGATCAAGCACCGCATCCGCCGCATGGCGACCGAGGACGTCGACGTCGTCATCACCGAGGTCGGCGGCACCGTCGGCGACATCGAGTCGCTGCCGTTCCTGGAGACCGTCCGCCAGGTCCGCCACGAGGTCGGCCGCGACAACGTCTTCGTCGTGCACATCTCGCTGCTGCCCTACATCGGCCCCTCCGGCGAGCTGAAGACCAAGCCCACCCAGCACTCGGTCGCGGCCCTGCGCAACATCGGCATCCAGCCCGACGCGATCGTGCTGCGCGCCGACCGTGACGTCCCCACCTCCATCAAGCGCAAGATCTCGCTGATGTGCGACGTGGACGAGGCGGCCGTGGTGGCGGCGATCGACGCCAAGTCGATCTACGACATCCCGAAGGTGCTGCACACCGAGGGCCTGGACGCGTACGTCGTCCGCAAGCTCGACCTGCCCTTCCGCGACGTCGACTGGACGGTGTGGGAGGACCTGCTGGACCGGGTCCACAACCCCGACCACGAGGTCAAGGTCGCGCTCGTCGGCAAGTACATCGACCTGCCCGACGCCTACCTGTCGGTGACCGAGGCGCTGCGCGCCGGCGGCTTCGCCAACAAGGCCCGCGTCCAGATCAAGTGGGTCACCTCCGACGACTGCAAGACCCCGGCGGGCGCCGCGGAGGTGCTCGGCGACGTGGACGCGATCTGCGTCCCCGGCGGCTTCGGCGACCGCGGTGTCAACGGCAAGGTCGGCGCGATCACCTACGCCCGCGAGAACAAGATCCCGCTGCTCGGCCTGTGCCTGGGCCTGCAGTGCGTGGTCATCGAGGCCGCGCGCAACCTCGCGGGCATCGAGGACGCGAACTCCACCGAGTTCGACGCCTCCACCCCGCACCCGGTGATCTCCACGATGGAGGAGCAGCTGGCCTTCGTCGAGGGCGCGGGCGACCTGGGCGGCACCATGCGCCTGGGCATGTACCCGGCGAAGCTCGCCGAGGGTTCGATCGTGCGCGAGGTCTACGGCGACCAGGCGTACGTCGACGAGCGCCACCGCCACCGCTACGAGGTCAACAACGCCTACCGCGGTGAACTGGAGAAGAAGGCCGGTCTGGTCTTCTCCGGCACCTCCCCGGACAACAAGCTCGTCGAGTACGTCGAGTACCCGCGCGAGGTCCACCCCTACCTGGTGGCCACCCAGGCCCACCCGGAGCTCCGCTCCCGCCCGACCCGGCCGCACCCGCTGTTCGCGGGCCTGGTCAAGGCCGCGGTGGAGCGCCAGCAGCAGCAGGGCTGACGCTCGGTAACGTAGACAGCCGGGGTACGGAGATCCGTACCCCGGCTGTCGCGCGTTGTGGAGGCAATTCGGCATGGGCATCGCCATCAAGGACACGTCGGAGACCTGGGAGACGCTGTCGACCCGGCGGCCCTTCCAGGGGGCGAAGACGGCCGTGGACTCCGACGAGGTACGGATGCCGGACGGCTCGGTGACCCGCCGCGACTACCAGGTCCACCCCGGCTCGGTGTGCGTGCTCGCGCTGGACGAGGCCGGACGGGTCCTGGTCCTGAGCCAGTACCGGCACCCGGTCCGGCGGCGGCTGTGGGAGCTCCCGGCCGGGCTGCTGGACGTCCCCGGGGAGAACCCGCTGCACGGGGCGCAGCGCGAGCTGTACGAGGAAGCCCACGTCAAGGCCGAGGACTGGCGGGTGCTCGCCGACTTCTACGCCTCGCCCGGCGGCTCCGACGAAGCCATCCGGATCTTCCTCGCGCGGGGGGTCGCGCACGCGGAGGGGGAGCGCTACGAGGACGCGGCGTCGGAGGAGGCCGACATGCAGCTGGAGTGGGTACCGCTCGCGGACCTGGTCCGCGGGGTCCTGGCGGGCGAACTCGGGAACCCGGGGCTGGTCACGGGGGTCCTCGCGCTCTCCGCGGCCCTGGCCTCCGAAGCGGGCCTCGACACCCTCCGCCCGGCCCTCGCCCCCTGGCCGGCCCGCCCGTACGAGTCGTAGCCCCACCGCTGGCTGCGGCGGGGCCGTAGTCCGTGTGCGGGCCGGTTGCCGGGGGCCAGCCCCCGGACCCCCGCTCCTCAATCGCCGGAGGGGCTGGATTTTGGCCGGCGTAGCCGTTCGTGTGCGGCTTTGCTGCCCGGAGGGCACTCCCAGCCTCGCCGGCGTTTGAGGCGCGGGCGCGGAGCGCCGTGTTGTGAGGCGCGCTCGGCGCGAAAGGTGCACCCACGGGCCCGGGCGTAGTCCGGTCCGCCGGACGCCGCCCCCAGCCTCGCCGGCGTTTGAGGCGGGAACGGTGGAAGGGTGGGTAGGGGACACCGCCCGCGCAGCGGTAACGGTCTGCAGGCGAAGGGCGGGCAGCGGCCATCCGGACCGGCCCCGCCCGGCCGCCGCCGGTCGGAGGCCGGCGCAGCGGGGCGAAGCCCGGGAAGCGCGCCAGGGCCGAGCCGCGCGAGGGGCGCGTTGAAAAACGTACGGTCCGCTGATCCGATCGGGCGATCTATGGGCCGCGCTCCACACGGACCGTCGCTCAGCGTGAACTACGCTCGGCAACCCGAAGGCAGGGAGAGGAGCGGATCCGTGACGGATTTCGTCGGGCGGCGGCGTGAGCTCAAGGAGCTGCGCGAGGACATCGCACGGACCGGGCTCGACACCCTTTCGGGCCGTAAGGCCAAGGCGCCCCGCGCACGGGTGCTGCTCGTCGCGGGGCGGCCCGGCTCCGGCCGGACGGCGCTCGCGGAGGCGTTCGTACGGGAGGTCGCGGGAGACTATCCCGACGGGCTGCTGCGGGTGCGGCTCACCGCACCCGGCGGGGAGCCCGTCGCCACCGAGCGGGCGGTGCGGACCCTGCTGGAGGGGCTCGGGCAGCCGACCCCGCCCGGCGCGGGTGAGGACGACCTGAGCGCCGCCCTGCGGGACGCGCTCGTCGGGCGGCGGGTGATCCTGCTCGTCGACGACGCCGCCGACCCGCACCAGGTCGACGCCCTGCTCCCGGACACCCCCGAGTGCCTGGTCGTCGTCACGGCCGAGGGCCCGCTCACGGGGATCCCGGACGTCCGCCCCTGCACCCTGGGCGGGCTCGACACCCACTCGGCCGTCGCGATGCTCAGCCGCCTCATCGGCGACACCCGCGTCGCGGTGGACCCGCGCGCCGCCGAGAGCCTGGCCGAGGAGTGCGGCGGGCAGCCGGCCGCGCTCGCCCTCGCCGGGGGCTGGCTCGCCGCCCACCCCAAGGCGGCCGTCGCCGACGTGGCCAAGCAGCTGCACGACATGCCCCCCGGCATCACCGGCCCGCTGGGCCGGACCTTCCGGCTGGTCTACGAGTCCCTCCCGCAGCCCGCCCAGCGCACCCTGCGGCTGCTGCCGCTCGCCCCGGCGGGGATCCTCGACTCGCACACCGCTTCGGCGCTCGCGGGATGCTCGGTGGCCGCGGCCCAGTCCACGCTGGAGGACTTCGCCGGGCTGGGCCTCGTACGTACCGCCCGCGACGGCCTGTTCCTCCTGCCCGGCTGCCTCGCGCCGATGCTCCAGGCCCTGCTGGAGGCCAAGGAGCGGCCCGCCGAGGTGCAGCTGGCGCGGGCCAGGATGCTGGAGCGGACCGTCCGGCTGCTGACCTCCTGCCGGGCCATGACGGAGGACGCCGAGGGGGACGAGGAGAGCGGCGACCGGCTGCGGGAGCGGCTGGACGGCATGCCGCGCGCCCTGCGCTTCCCCGACCGGCGGGCCGCCGCGACCTGGCTGGACACCCGGCTGCCGGCGCTCACCGCCTCGGCCGCCGTGGCGGTGGCGGACGGCGGGCTGGACACCCTGGCGCGCAGGCTGGTCGCCGCGCTGGTGCGGGCGCTGGCCGGGCACCGGGGCACCGCGGCCGCCGCCCCCGAGCTGTACGGGCTGCACCGGCTGGTCCTGGACGTGGCCGAGCGGCGGGACCTGCACCGCGAGCAGGCCGCCGCGCTGCTGAACCTGGCCGATCTGGACGCCGAGACCGGCCGCACGCAGGAGGCGCTGGAGCGTTACCGGGCCGCGCTGGTCGCGGGAAAGGCGGCGAAGGACCCGTACGCGACGGGCCGCGCGATGGAATCCGTAGGCGGCGCGTACATGGAGCTGGCGGACTGGCCGCGGGCCTCCGACTGGTTCGGCCGGGCGCTGTCCCAGGCCCTCGCGCGCGGGGAGCGTGCGGACGAGGCCAGGCTGTACGGGCGGCTCGGCAACGTGCACACCTACGCGGGCCGCTACGGGGAGGCCCTGCGCAGCTGGCGCGCGGCCGCCGCGGGCTACCGCAGGCTGGCCGATGTCCCGGGCCAGGCAAAGGCGTTGAGCGAGATGGCCCGGGTCCAGGAGTACGCCGGCCGGCCCGAGGAATCGCTGCACACCTGCCGCGAGGCGATCGAGCTCGCGCGCCGGGCCGGGGACCTGCGCCTTCAGGCCGCCCTGCAGGTGCGACTTGCCGACACGCTGGACCGTCTGGGTGACCCGGCGGCCGCCCGGCTGCACCGTTCGGCAGCCGACAGATTGCTGGGAGACGACCCCGCAGCCTGCGAAATCCGCAGTGGTTCGGACTGAGATTATTCGTTTGCAAGGCTAGACAGCGACTCATCCTTCATTAGACTGGCTTCACCACGTCATCCCGTGGTGCATCCCGTTGCGCGTTCTTGTGGGCGGGTATGTATGGAAGTGCCCCGTAATATCCCCTGAGCCAAGGACCGTGATCGACGATGAAGGTCGGCATCCCCCGCGAGGTCAAGAACAACGAGTTCCGGGTCGCCATCACGCCCGCCGGCGTGCATGAGCTGGTCCGTAACGGCCACCAGGTCTTCATCGAGCAGAACGCCGGTGTGGGCTCCTCGATCACGGACGCCGAGTACGTCTCGGCCGGCGCCGAGATCCTCGGCACCGCCGACGAGGTCTGGGCGACCGCTGACCTGCTGCTGAAGGTCAAGGAGCCGATCGCGGAGGAGTACCACCGCCTCCGCAAGGACCAGACCCTCTTCACCTACCTGCACCTGGCGGCCTCCCGCGAGTGCACGGACGCCCTGCTGGAGTCCGGCACCACCGCCATCGCGTACGAGACGGTCGAGCTCGCCAACCGCGCGCTGCCGCTGCTCGCCCCGATGTCCGAGGTCGCGGGCCGTCTGGCCCCGCAGGTCGGCGCCTACCACCTGATGCGCTCGGCCGGCGGCCGCGGCGTCCTCCCGGGCGGTGTCCCCGGCACCCACGCCGGCGAGTGCGTGGTCATCGGCGGCGGCGTCTCCGGCTGGAACGCCGCGCAGATCGCCATCGGCATGGGCTTCCACGTGACCCTGCTCGACCGCGACATCAACAAGCTCCGTGAGGCCGACAAGATCTTCGGCACGAAGATCAAGACGATCGTCTCCAACGCCTACGAGCTGGAGAAGGCCGTCGTCGAGGCCGACCTCGTCATCGGCGCGGTGCTGATCCCGGGTGCGAAGGCCCCGAAGCTGGTCACCAACGAGCTCGTCGCCAAGATGAAGCCCGGAAGTGTCCTTGTCGACATTGCGATCGACCAGGGCGGCTGCTTCGAGGACTCCCGTCCGACCACCCACGCCGAGCCGACCTTCCAGGTCCACAACTCGGTCTTCTACTGCGTCGCCAACATGCCGGGCGCGGTGCCGAACACCTCCACCTACGCGCTGACGAACGCGACCCTGCCCTACATCGTGCAGCTCGCGAACCTCGGCTGGGTCGAGGCGCTGCGTCGTGACCCGGCGCTCGGTCTGGGCCTCAACACCCATGACGGCCAGGTCGTTTACGGTCCGGTCGCCGAGGCCCACGGCCTGCAGACCCTCGAGCTGAGCACGCTGCTCGGCTGAGTCGTCAACGACTGACGTCAATCTCACGTATCCGGCCGGACCTTGCCCGCAAGGTCCGGCCGGAGGCGTTTGCGGGGCGGCCCGGGACCCCGCTCAACTCGCCTCGAACGTAACCCTTTAACCCTTTCGCACACCCGCGAAACTTCGCGGCGACAGCTCGCACGCCCTTGACAGAGTGGTGTTCGGTTGCCGACACATCGTGCCGGGTCCGGCGGATTGTGTTGCCGCTGGGCGGTGACACGCCATAGAGTCGCCAACCGTCGGCATGGTGCAACGCTGACCTATCGATAAGTGTCCTGGTCACGTCCGAGGAGGTAAGACGACTTGTGAATGAGTCGACATTTGCTCCTGGGGGTGGTCGAGCAGGGACGCCTGAGCGAGGTCAAGGACCCGCCGGGCTCGAAGCTGTCGGCTCCGTCGCAGTCCGCACCTTCGCAAACCACCAGCACATGACGACGCCCCAAAAGAGCATGGACGGCCTAGACGTGAACTCCAGGGCCGGCGACCTGAGCGGCGAAAAGCCCACTGGTTTCGCCGACTACGACAACGTGCCCGAAGGGCACTTCTACGACCCCGACGCGGAGTACGAACCGGACCCCGAGTACGCGGCCACCCTCGCCCCCGACGCTGCCCGCCAGCGCCGCGAGCGGATCGGCCCGACCGGACGCCCGCTCCCGTACTTCCCGATCCCGGGTCCGCTGACCGACCACGGTCCGGCGAAGATCATCGCGATGTGCAACCAGAAGGGCGGCGTGGGCAAGACCACGTCGACCATCAACCTGGGTGCCGCGCTCGCCGAGTACGGGCGCCGCGTGCTGCTCGTCGACTTCGACCCGCAGGGCGCGCTGTCCGTGGGCCTCGGCGTGAACCCGATGGAACTCGACCTGACGGTCTACAACCTGCTCATGGAGCGGGGCATGTCGGCCGACGAGGTGCTGCTCAAGACCGCGGTCCCCAACATGGACCTGCTGCCGAGCAACATCGACCTGTCCGCCGCCGAAGTGCAGTTGGTCAGCGAGGTCGCGCGCGAGTCGACGCTCCAGCGGGCGCTGAAGCCGCTGATGGCCGACTACGACTACATCGTGATCGACTGTCAGCCCTCGCTCGGCCTGCTGACCGTGAACGCCCTGACGGCGGCTCACAAGGTCATCGTCCCGCTGGAATGCGAGTTCTTCGCACTGCGCGGGGTGGCCCTGCTGACCGAGACCATCGAGAAGGTGCAGGAGCGGCTCAACCCCGAGCTGGAGCTCGACGGCATCCTCGCCACGATGTACGACTCCCGCACGGTGCACAGCCGCGAAGTGCTGGCGCGGGTCGTCGAGGCCTTCGACGACCACGTCTACCACACGGTCATCGGCCGGACGGTGCGCTTCCCGGAGACCACGGTCGCCGGCGAGCCGATCACCACGTACGCGTCCAACTCCGTCGGCGCCGCCGCCTACCGCCAGCTGGCCAGGGAGGTGCTCGCCCGGTGTCCCGCCGAGTGAGTCTGCCCGGAGCCGACGAACTGTTCCGTACGACCGGGGGGACGGCCCTCCAGTCGTCCTCGCCCCGGCGGGGCGCCGACGAGGCGCCGGCCGGCGGTACGGAGCACACGGCCGCCCCGGCGGACAGCACGGCGCGGACCACGGGCGACGGCCGCGGCCGGGAGGCGGCGGGCGAGCCCGCGGTGGGCGCGCAGCGCAGGCCGCAGGAAGGTTCTGCCACCGCCGCCGGGGCTTCCTCGCCCCGGTCCGGCAAGGGGCAGGGCCGGGGCGCGAACCGGCGGCCCAGCGGGCGCGAACGGCACGACGAGAAGATCACGGTCTACGTCTCCGCGGAGGAGCTCATGGACCTCGAGCACGCCCGGCTGGTGCTCCGCGGGGAGCACGGCCTCGCCGTCGACCGGGGCCGCATCGTCCGCGAGGCGGTGGCGGTGGTCCTCGCGGACCTGGAGTCCCGCGGCGACGCGAGCATCCTGGTCCGCCGCCTGCGCGGGCGCTAGCCGCGCCTTCTTCACGCGCCCGCTGCACCGGACTCCGTCCGGCGAGCCCTGGGCGGGGCGGGCCCGGCCGGGGCCATCGGGTCACCTGCGGGTGCTGTGCTGCTGCGCGGAGCGTTCCCCTACCCGCCCTTCCTCCGTTCCCGCCCTCAGCCGCCGGGCGCGGCTACGGACACGGCGCTCCGCGCCCGCGCCTCAAACGCCGGCGGGGCTGGATTTTCCGGCCCCGCGCAGCGGCACCCGCGCGGCCGCCCGGGTAGGGCCCAGAGACGGCCTAGGCTGCCAGTGGCCGCTCGGCCGAGATTCCGTACCACCCTGGACCGCGATGCCCCCGAACGAAGACGCCGCCCGCCCGGCCCGCCGGAGCCTGGGACGAGGCCCAGGGGTGGGCCAGGAGGCCGCTGAGGCGCCCGCTGCGGCCCGCGAGCCGGCCGGGAGCGGGCAGGAGGCCGGGACGGCCCCTCAGGCCCCTGGCGGGCCGACTGGGGTCACCGCAGGGCCCGCCGCAGCACCGGACCCGTCCGCCGGTACCCCGCCCCCCGCCGGAGGGGACGGGCGGTTCACGTTGCGGTTGGAGAACTTCGAGGGGCCCTTCGACCTGCTGCTCCAGTTGATCTCGCGGCACAAGCTCGACGTCACCGAGGTCGCGCTGTCCAAGGTCACCGACGAGTTCATGGCCCACATCCGGGCCATGGGCCCCGACTGGGACCTCGACCAGACCACCGAGTTCCTCGTGGTGGCCGCGACGCTGCTCGACCTGAAGGCCGCCCGGCTGCTGCCCACCGCCGAGGTCGAGGACGAGGCCGACCTCGCCCTGCTGGAGGCGCGGGACGTGCTCTTCGCGCGGCTGCTCGCGTACAAGGCGTTCAAGCAGGTCGCCGAGCTCTTCGGGCTCCGCGCCGAGCAGGAGGGCCGGCGCTACCCCCGTACCGTCGGCCTGGAGCCCCACCACGCCGACCTGCTGCCCGAGGTGGTCATCAGCATCGGCGCGGAAGGTTTCGCCCGCCTCGCCGCGCGGGCCATGCAGCCCCGGGCAGCGCCCCAGGTCTACGTGGACCACATCCACGCCCCGCTCGTCAGCGTGCGCGAGCAGGCCGGGCTGGTCGTACGCCTGCTCAAGGCGCGCGGCGAGGCCACCTTCCAGGAGCTGACCGAGGACGCCCCGGACACCCTCACCGTCGTCGCCCGCTTCCTGGCGCTCCTGGAGCTCTACCGGGAGAAGGCGGTGGTCCTGGACCAGGAGCGGGCCCTGGAGACGCTCACGGTGCGCTGGAGCGGCGGGGACGGGGACGGGATGCCGAAGGTGACGGACGAGTTCGACCAGGTCGTGGAGGCAGGCGAATGACGCAGGCGCGGACGCTGGAACTGAAGGGCGCCCTGGAGGCCGTCCTGATGGTGGTCGACGAGCCCGCGACGGTGGAGCACCTCGCCAAGGTGCTGGAGCGCACCCCGCGCGAGGTCGCCGGGGCCCTCGCCGAGCTCGCCGACGAGTACACGGCCCAGCGCCGCGGCTTCGAGCTGCGGGTGGTCGCCGGGGGCTGGCGGTTCTACACCCGGCCCGAGTACGCGCAGGCCGTCGAGGCCTTCGTCCTGGACGGCCAGCACGCCCGGCTCACCCAGGCGGCGCTGGAGACCCTGGCGGTCGTCGCGTACCGCCAGCCGGTCAGCCGTTCGCGGGTCTCGGCGGTCCGCGGAGTCAACTGCGACGGGGTCATGCGGACCCTCCTGCAGAGGGGTCTGGTGGCCGAGGCGGGGACGGAACCCGAAACAGGTGCGATCCTGTACAGGACGACGAACTACTTTCTGGAGCGTATGGGCCTACGAGGCCTGGACGAGCTCCCGGAGCTCGCGCCCTTCCTCCCCGAGGCGGACGCGATCGAAGCCGAGACGCAAGAAGGTGTGCCGTCGTTCGATCCGGACGCACCCGATGCCCCGGACACGTACGTAGACGACGACAAGACGACGGAACTTTGATGCGAAGCAGCGGCAACGGCAACGGTGGCGGCAACAGGAACAGCGGCGGCGGTGGCGGCGGACGCGGTAACTCCCGCGGCGGCAGCTCCTCCGGCGGCGGCGGTGGCTACCGCGGCGGCGGCTCCGGCGGTGGCAGCGGCTCGGGCGGCGGCTACCGCGGCGGCTCCGGCGGCGGTGGCGGCTCGCGCGGCGGCTCCGGCGGCGGCGCCCGCGGCGGCAGCTCCTCCGGCGGCGGCTACCGCTCCGGCGGCGGCTCCTCCAGCGGTGGCGGCTACCAGGGCGGCGGCTACCAGGGCGGCGGCTCCGACCGTGACCGCGAGCCCGCGCCCCGCATCCGCAACCCGCGCCCCGAGGAGCGTCGCTACGACGTGGGCCCCGAGGGCGAGCGCAACGGCCGCGGCGGAGCCAAGGCGGGCGGCGGCGGTGCCCGTGGCGCGGGCGACGGCAACCGTGGCGGCGGTGCCCGCGGCGCCGCGGCGCGCGGTGGCGCCAAGGGCGGCCCCAAGACCTCCAGGACCCCCGGCATCGGCGGGGCGGGCGGCCCCCGCATCGGCCCCGGCAGCCGCAGCGGCCAGTCCAAGCCGCGCGAGCTGGAGGCGCGGATCGAGGAGCGCGTGCGCGACCGGTACGCCGACAAGCCCGTGATCAAGACCCCGAAGACCTTCCCGGGTGCCGAGGAGGAGGGCGAGCGCCTGCAGAAGGTGCTGGCCCGTGCCGGCATGGGCTCGCGCCGCGCGTGCGAGGAGCTCATCGAGCAGGCCCGCGTCGAGGTCAACGGCGAGATCGTCCTGGAGCAGGGCAAGCGCGTGAAGCCCTCGGACGAGATCAAGGTGGACGGCCTGACCGTCGCCACCCAGTCGTACCTGTTCTTCGCGCTGAACAAGCCGGCCGGCGTCGTCTCCACCATGGAGGACCCGGACGGCCGCCAGTGCCTGGGCGACTACGTCACCAACCGTGAGACGCGTCTCTTCCACGTCGGCCGCCTCGACACCGAGACCGAGGGCATCATCCTCCTCACCAACCACGGTGAGCTGGCCCACCGCCTCACGCACCCGAAGTACGGCGTGAAGAAGACGTACGTCGCCGCGATCACCGGCCCGCTGCCCCGCGACATCGGCAAGCGCCTCAAGGACGGCATCGAGCTGGAGGACGGCTACGCCCGCGCCGACCACTTCCGCGTCGTCGACCAGCTCGGCAAGAACTACCTGGTCGAGGTGACCCTCCACGAGGGCCGCAAGCACATCGTGCGCCGCATGCTGGCCGAGGCGGGCTTCCCCGTCGAGAAGCTGGTGCGGACCTCCTTCGGCCCGATCGAGCTCGGCGACCAGAAGTCCGGCTGGCTGCGCCGCCTGACGAACACCGAGGTCGGCATGCTCATGCGCGAGGTCGGCCTGTAGTCCCCGGCCCCCCCGGCCCTTCCCGGGCCACCCGCAGTACCCCAGAAAGCCCGCGGTGCCTCCGGCGCCGCGGGCTTTCCCCTTGTCCGGCGGCCCCGCCCCTGTTTATAGTCAAGCTGACTATTAAAGGGACGGGGGCCGTCATGGGCTGGAGTACGAGCTGGACCGAGATCCTCGGTTTCGCCACGGGAGCCGTGTGCGTCTGGCTGGTGGCCCGCCAGCACATCGCGAACTGGCCGGTCGGCATCGCCAACAACGTCTTCTTCATCGTGCTGTTCACCCAGGCCGGCCTCTACGCCGACGCCGGGCTCCAGATCGTCTTCATCGCCCTCGCCGCGTACGGCTGGTGGTCCTGGACCCACGGGGGTGGACCAGGCACCGCCGAGGCCCTGCCGGTGCGCCGCACCACGCGCGCCGAATGGGCCTGGCTGCTCGTGGCGGGGGCGGTGGGGGTCGTCGCCCTCACCCTGCTGCTGGGCCGGGTCACCGACTCCACCGTCCCCTTCTGGGACGCCCTCACCACCGGGCTCTCCCTCACCGCCACCTACGGGCAGTGCCGCAAGCTCCTGGAGTCCTGGTGGCTGTGGATCGCCGCCGACCTCGTTTACGTCCCGCTGTACGCCTACAAGGGCCTGTACCTCACCGCGGTCCTCTACCTCGCCTTCCTCGCCCTGTGCGTGGCCGGCCTGGCCAACTGGCGGCGTACGCTCCCCGCCGCCGGCGCCCGTACGGCCCTCGGAGCGACGGCATGACCGGGGACAGGGGCGGCAAGCGCTACGGGCACGGGCTGGTGCTCGGCAAGTTCTACCCGCCGCACGCCGGGCACCACCACCTGGTGCGCACCGCCCAGGACCAGTGCGAACGGCTGACCGTGCTGGTGTGCGCCGCCTCCGTGGAGTCGGTGCCGCTCGCCGACCGGGTCGCCTGGATGCGCGAGGAGCACCCCGGGGCGCAGGTCGTCGGAGCCGTCGACGACGTCCCCGTGGACCTCCACGACCCCGCGGTCTGGGAGGCGCACATGGCGATCTTCCGGCGGGCGGTGGGCCGGCGCGTGGACGCCGTCTTCACCTCCGAGGAGTACGGAGGCGAACTCGCCCGGCGCTTCGGCGCCGAGGAGGTCTGCGTGGACCGGGCCCGCACCCTCTTCCCCGTGTCCGGGACCGCCGTCCGCGCGGACCCGGCCGCCTGCTGGGAGTTCCTGGGGCCCGCCGTACGGGCCGCCCTGACCCGGCGGGTCGTCGTCCTCGGCGCCGAGTCCACCGGCACCACCACCCTGTCGCGCGAGCTGGCCGCCCACTACCGGCGGCGCGGGGGCGTCTGGGCGAAGACGGGCTGGGTCGCCGAGTACGGGCGCGAGTACAGCGAGGAGAAGCTCGCCGCGGCCCGCGCCGCCGAGCCCTCGGCCTCCTGGGCGGACGTGGCCTTCACCTCGGGGGAGTTCCCGGTGATCGCCCGCCGCCAGGACGCGGCCGAGGAGCGGGCCGCCCGGCTGGGCTCGCCGGTGCTGTTCTGCGACACCGACTCCTTCGCGACCGGCATCTGGCACGAGCGGTACACGGGGAGCCGCAACCGGGAGGTGGAGAAGATCGCCCGGCGGACCCGGCGGGACCTGTACCTGCTGACCGACGACACCGACGTGCCCTTCGAGGACGACGGACTGCGCGACCAGCCGCAGCTCAGACCCTGGATGACCGCCCGCTTCCGACGGGAACTCGCCGCCACCGGCAGGCGTTTCCTGCTCGTGAGCGGGGCCCGGCGCACCCGGCTGGAGACGGCCGTCGCCGCCGTCGACGGCCTGCTGGCCGAGGGCTGGCAGTTCGCGGCGCCGCTCCCGGAGCGGCGATGAGCCGCGCCGCGGCCGGGGGCTACGACCCGCACGCCTTCGAGCCGTTCGCGGTGACCGCCGACCTCGCCGTCCTCACCGTGCGCGGCGGCGCCCTGCACGTCCTGCTGATCCGGCGCGGGCAGGACCCGTACACCGGCGCCTGGGCCCTGCCCGGCGGCTTCGTCCTGCCCCGGGAGTCCGCCGAGACGGCGGCCCGCCGGGAACTCGCCGAGGAGACCGGCCTGGCGCCCGGCCTGGTCGCCGGCCTGCACCTGGAACAGCTGCGCACCTACAGCGAACCGGACCGGGACCCCCGGATGCGGGTGGTTTCGGTGGCCTTCACCGCGCTCGTCCCGGACATGCCCGAACCGGCGGCCGGGGGCGGCGGCGACGCCGACGGGGCCCGCTGGGTCCCCGTGGGGGAGGCCGGGCGGCTGGCCTTCGACCACTCCGTGATCCTGGCCGACGCCCGCGAGCGGGTCGGCGCGAAGCTGGAGTACAGCTGCCTGGCCACCGCCTTCTGCCCGCCCCAGTTCACCCTCGGCGAGCTCCAGGCCGTCTACGAGACCGTCTGGGACACCGCCCTGGACCGGCCCAACTTCCGCCGCAAGGTCCTCGCCACCCCCGGGTTCGTCGAAGCCGTACCCGGGGCCGCCCGGCTGACCGGCGGCCGCGGCAAACCCGCCGCGCTCTACCGGGCCGGACCGGCGACCGCCCTCCACCCGCCCCTGCTCCGTCCGCCCCTGCTCCGCCCCTCGGAAGGATCCGTACGATGACCACCACCACCAAGCGAGCGGCGACGGGCGCCCTGATCGGCCTGGCCCTCGGGGACGCCCTCGGCTTCCCCACCGAGTTCAACGACGTCCCCGCGATCCTCGCCAAGACCGGCCCCTGGCGGGAGATGAAACTGCCCCGCCCGGCGATCGTCACCGACGACACCCAGATGACCCTGGCCCTGGCGCGCGGGATACGCACCGCCGCCCAGCGCGGCCCCCTCGCCCCACTGCGCCTGACCCGGCCGGTCCGCGAGGAGTTCGTCGACTGGTACCACTCCCCGGAGAACAACCGCGCCCCCGGCAACACCTGCCTGCGGGCCTGCCACCTGCTGGACCGGCCCGAGCGGGACTGGCACGACGCCAGCCAGACCGCCTCCAAGGGCTGCGGAGCCAACATGCGCGTGGTGCCGGTCGGCCTCGTCCCCGGCTGGAGCGACGAGCAGCGCGCGGGCGCCGCCCAGCTCCAGTCGGCCCTGACCCACGGCCACCCCACCGCCCTGGCCGCCTCCGACCTGACGGCGCGGGCCGTCCGCCTCCTGGCGCGGGGCACCGAGGTCACCGGCCTCGTCGGGCAGCTGCGCTCGTACGCCCTGGAGAACCGCACCCGCTACCACGAGCTCTGGCTCGGCGACCTCTGGCAGCGCACCGGCTGCGACGCGAGCCCGGAGTCCTACATCGCCCGGGGCTGGGACGAATGCCTGACCGCCCTGGACCGGCTCGCGGCCGCCCTGCGCACCCCGTCCCCGGAGACCGACCCCTGCCTGGCCACCGGCGACGGCTGGATCGCCGAAGAGGCCCTGGCCACCGCCCTGCACTGCTTCCTGCTCTTCCCCGACGAGCCGCTGCTCGCCCTGCGCCGCGCGGCCTGCACCGCCGGCGACTCCGACTCGATCGCCTGCCTGGCCGGCGCCTTCGCGGGCGCCCACCTCGGCGCGGACGCCTGGCCCCGCGACTGGGAGGGCCGCATCGAGTACCGCGCGGAACTCCTCACCTTCGGCGCCCTCTGGGACGAGAACTAGACCGGCTCGGCCGGACTAGCGCGCCGAGGCCCGGCGGGTGCGCAGCAGGAAGTCCTCGACGCGGGCGTGGTCCGGCTCCGCGGGGAGGGGGCTCGCGGTCAACGCCGCGTCCGCCTCATCCGTGAGCCGGGTCATCCAGGCGTCCGCCTCCGCCCAGGACACCTCACCGCGCCGCACCGCCAGGAGGCGGTCGCGGTCCGGGCCGACGTCGACCGTCAGGACGCCCGTGCGCAGCAGGTCGCGGCAGGAGCCGAGCAGCCGCAGCAGGTGCATCGCGTGCTTCCAGCGCGGGGCGCCGTGCAGCCGGACGTCCGCGAGGAGCTTGCCGTGCTGGCCGGCCGCGTAGCGGGTGAAGGTGGTGTGGGCCCGGCGGGAGAGGAAGGCGCCGCGCAGGGACAGGAGTTCCTCCCCGGCCGGGGAGACCCGCTCCACCAGGGGGGAGTGCAGGCACTCCAGGATGTTGGGGTTGGCGCGCAGGGCCAGTTCGCAGAAGCGCTCCAGCTCCCAGGAGAACTCCTCGTCCCGGGGCCCCTCGACATGTGTCGGCGGCTTCTCGAACCGCCAGAACAGGGGCGTCGGGGCGAGGAAGACACCGCGCCGGTCGGTGTCGCTCGCCTCCGTCGCCAGGCCGAAGGCACGGGAGCCCGTCACGCAGGAGTAGATCGTGTGGTCCCGCACCAGGGTGAGATCGTCCATCCCGGGAGCCTAGGCAAGCACGCTCCGGTCAGGCGAGCGAGATTCCGCCGTCCGCGGCCACGATGATCTTCTTCTCGGGCAGCGGGCGGGTGGCCGGGCCCTTGGCGACCGCGCCGTCCGCCACCTTGAAGGTGCTGCCGTGGCAGGGGCAGTCGATGGTGCCGTCCGCGACCTTGTCCACCAGGCACCCCTGGTGCGTGCACACCGCGGAGAAGCAGCGGAAGGAACCGGCCGTCGGCTGGGTCACCACCAGCTTCTGGTCCTTGAGGACCGTCCCGCCGCCCACCGGCACCTCCGAGGACTTGATCAGGACCTCGGCCCCCGCCGCGGGGGACTCGGCGGAGGAACCCGACGAGGACTGCGGGGCGGGGGAGCCGGCCGGCTGCTCGGGGGCGGCGGGCTTCTTCGCCTCGCCGTCGTCGCCGCCGCACGCGGCGAGGGTGCCGCCGGCCAGGGCGACGGCTCCCGCCGCCAGTACCGTGCGCCGGGCGGCGCTGCGCGGGGTGTCGCTCGTAGGGGTCGACTCAGTCATGGACGCTCCTTGCTCGGTCGCCAGGATGGCGAGGAGCATCCTGGCGTGTGGCGGGCCCCAGGTGAAGCCCGCCACACCGGTTCACCCGGCCGGCTGCCAGGGGGTCAGGTCCACGAGGCCGCCGGGGGTGCGTACGACCTCCCACACGCGCACCACCGCGTCCCGGTTCAACGGCCCGTACACGTGCGGGTAGCGGCCGTCCGGATCGCCCGCCTCCCGGCGGACCTCCGCCGTCAGGGCCGCCTCGTCCAGTTCCACGGCGAGCAGGGTGCCGGGCGTGTCCCGGTAGTGGGCCGAGGCGATGGCCAGCACGGTCGGGCGGTCCGCCGAGCAGTGGGTGAAGCCCTCGGACTCCAGGGAGGCGGGGGCATACGGGCGCTCGGGCGCGGCGCTCCAGTCGGCGAGCGGGACGATGTGGAAGATCATGCCCGTGGTTCTACCGCAGGGCGCGGCGGGAGGTCCGCACCAAGTGGCGGCATGCCCCGATATGGGTGACATTGTGCGTGTCTCGAAGCCGGGTACGGCGCTGCCTGCGCGGCCCGGTCCCTCTTCGAAAGGCATCACCATGGCGGGAAATGACCTCGGCTCCCTTCTCGGCAGTCTGCTCGGCGGTGGCGGTCAAGGCGGCCAGGGCGGTGGCGCGGGCAACATCCTCGGCGCGCTGCTCGGGGCCCTCGGAGGCGGAGGCGGAGGCCAGGGCGCGGGCGGGGGCGCGGGCGGGGGCGGCAACCCCCTCGGCGGGCTGCTGGACATGCTGACCAAGTCCGGCCTCGCCGACCAGGCCCAGTCCTGGATCGGCACCGGCGAGAACCAGGCGGTCAGCGGCGCGGAGATCGCCCAGGCCCTCCCGGACGAGGCCCTCCAGAAGGCCGCCGCGCAGGCGGGCGTCAGCCCCGAGCAGGCCGCCGACCAGATCGCCGAGGTACTGCCCACCGCCGTCGACAAGCTGAGTCCGCAAGGCCAGCTCCCGACCGGTTCGCTCGCGGACATCATCAAGCAGCAGAACCTCTAGCCCTCCGTGAGGGCCCGGCAGCCGTCCCACGGGACGGGCGCCGGGCCCTCACGGTGTGCACGGTGGCTACCCTGAGTCAGGCCCTGCCGTCACGCGATCACCCTGGAGCACCCCGTGAGAACCGCCGTCGTCATCGGAACCGGACTGATCGGCACCTCCGCGGCGCTCGCCCTGACCGCCCGCGGGATCACCGTCCACCTCGTCGACCACGACCAGGCGCAGGCCCGTACGGCCGCCGCCATGGGCGCCGGCACCGACGAGGCCCCCGAGGGCCAGGTCGACCTCGCGATCGTCGCCGTCCCCCCGGCCCACGTCGCCGCGGCCCTGGCCGACGCCATCGGGCGCGGGACGGCCCGCGCGTACGTGGACGTGGCCAGCGTCAAGGGCGGCCCGCGCCGGGAGCTCGCGGCGCTCGGCGCGGACGTCAGCGCCTACATCGGCACCCACCCCATGGCGGGCAAGGAGCGCTCCGGCCCCCTGGCCGCGACCGCGGACCTCTTCGAGGGCCGCCCCTGGGTGCTGACCCCGACCCGGGACACCGACCACGAGGTGCTGAACCTGGCGCTGGAGCTGGTCGCCCTGTGCCGGGCCGTCCCCGTCGTGATGGACGCCGACGCGCACGACCGGGCGGTGGCGCTGGTCTCCCACACCCCGCAGCTCGTCTCCAGCATGGTCGCCGCCCGCCTGGAGGAGGCCGACGAGACGGCCGTCCGGCTGTGCGGGCAGGGCATCCGCGACGTCACCCGCATCGCCGCCTCCGACCCCCGCATGTGGGTGGAGATCCTCTCCGCCAACCCGGGCCCCGTCGCCGACGTCCTCGCCGGGATCGCCGCCGACCTGGCGGAGACCGTGGAAGCCCTGCGCGGCCTCCAGTCCGCCGACGAGGCCGAGCGCCGCGGCGGCGCCGAGGGCATCGAGGACGTCCTGCGGCGCGGCAACGCGGGCCGCGTCCGGGTCCCCGGCAAGCACGGCGCGGCGCCCATGGCCTACGAGACGGTCGGGGTGTTCATCAGCGACAAGCCCGGCGAGCTCGCCCGGATCTTCGCCGACGCCGGCCGGGCCGGGGTCAACATCGAGGACGTCCGCATCGAGCACGCGACGGGCCAGCAGGCCGGCCTGGTCCAGCTCATGGTCGAGCCGAGGGCCGTCGCCGGCCTGACCGCCGACCTGCGCGAACGCGGCTGGGCCCTGCGCCAGCAGTAGCGCGGAGCCGGAGGGTGCCGGGGGCCGGTAACCTGGGGAGGGGCGCATTTGGCGCGCCCGGACACGTACGCGCAACCAGGAAGGTGCCCGCACCGTGGAAACCGCAGCTCCGTCCGCCGTGATCGTCGCCATCGACGGTCCCTCCGGCACGGGCAAGTCCAGCACCTCCAAGGCCGTGGCCGCCAAGCTCGGGCTGCGCTACCTGGACACCGGTGCCCAGTACCGGGCCATCACCTGGTGGATGATCACCAACGGCGTCGACACCGACGACCCGCAGGCCATCGCCCTCGCCGCCGGCAAGCCCGCGCTCGTGTCCGGCACCGACCCCGCCGCCCCCACCATCACCGTCGACGGCCTGGACGCCTCCGGCCCGATCCGCACCCAGGAGGTCACCTCCAAGGTCAGCGCCGTCAGCGCCGTCCCCGAGGTGCGCACCCTGATCACCGAGCTCCAGCGCTCCATCGCCGCCGAGGCGGCCGCGGAGGCCGAGGGCATCGTCGTCGAGGGCCGGGACATCGGCACCACCGTCCTGCCCGACGCCGACCTCAAGGTCTTCCTGACCGCCTCTGCCGAGGCCCGCGCCGCCCGCCGCAACGGCGAACTGCGCGGCAAGGAGACCGCGGACCTCGCGGCCACCAAGGAAGCCCTGATCAAGCGGGACGCCGCCGACTCCGGCCGCAAGACCTCCCCCCTGGCCAAGGCGGGCGACGCCGTCGAGGTCGACACCACCGAGCTCACCCTCGACCAGGTGATCGAGTGCGTCGTGACCCTGGTGGAAGAGAAGCGGGCGGGGCGCAAGTGAGTGAAACGCCCTCCCTCAAGGGTGCGGCGGTCGGCAGACGCATCGGCATAGGCCTCATGTACGGGCTGTGGAAGCCGCGCGTGCTGGGGGCCTGGAAGGTCCCCGCCTCCGGCCCCGTCATCCTGGCCGTGAACCACTCCCACAACATCGACGGCCCCATGGTCATGGGCACCGCGCCGCGGCCACTGCACTTCCTGATCAAGAAGGAGGCCTACGTCGGCCCCCTCGGCCCCTTCCTGGAGGGGATCGGGCAGGTGAAGGTGGACCGGACCGGCACCGACCGGACCGCGATCACCCGCGCCCTCGCCGTTCTCGAGGAAGGCGGCGCCCTCGGGATCTTCCCGGAGGGCACCCGGGGCGAGGGGGACTTCGCGTCCCTGCGCGCCGGACTGGCCTACTTCGCGGTCCGCAGCGGCGCCCCCATAGTGCCCGTCGCGGTCCTCGGCAGCACCGAGGCCGAGGGACGGCTCGTCAAGGGGCTGCCGCCGCTGCGCAGCCGCGTCGACGTCGTCTTCGGCTCCGCCTTCGACGCCGGGGACGGCACGGGCCGCCGTACGAAGACCGCGCTCGACCAGGCCACCGTACGCATCCAGGACCGGCTGACCGCCCACCTGGCCGACGCCAAGCGCCTCACCGGGCGCTGAGCGAGACTTGACCCTAGTAGTGGAACCGCGCTGCGCGGGTGCCACCGATCACCACGAACGACGAGGAACGGACTTCATGAACGACCAGCACGACCACGGAGCACTTGGCGACGCCGAGTACGCGGAGTTCATGGAGCTCGCCGCGGAGGAAGGCTTCGACGTCGAGGACGTCGAAGGCGCGATCGAGGAGGCGGGCCACGGCCCGCTGCCCGTGCTCGCCGTCGTCGGCCGCCCGAACGTCGGCAAGTCGACCCTGGTGAACCGCATCATCGGCCGCCGCGAGGCCGTCGTCGAGGACAAGCCCGGCGTCACCCGCGACCGCGTCACCTACGAGGCCGAATGGGCCGGGCGCCGCTTCAAGGTCGTCGACACCGGCGGCTGGGAGCAGGACGTCCTCGGCATCGACGCCTCCGTCGCCGCCCAGGCCGAGTACGCCATCGAGGCCGCCGACGCGGTCGTCTTCGTCGTCGACGCCAAGGTCGGCGCCACCGACACCGACGAGGCCGTCGTCAGGCTGCTGCGCCGGGCCGGCAAGCCCGTCGTCCTGTGCGCCAACAAGGTCGACGGCCAGAGCGGCGAGGCCGACGCGGCCTCCCTGTGGTCGCTGGGCCTCGGCCAGCCGCACCCGGTCTCCTCGCTGCACGGCCGCGGTACGGGCGACATGCTCGACGCCGTGCTGGAGGCGCTGCCGGAGGCCCCCGAGCAGACCTTCGGGGGCGCCGCCCCCGGCGGCCCGCGCCGGATCGCGCTGATCGGCCGCCCGAACGTCGGCAAGTCCTCGCTCCTGAACAAGGTGGCGCGGGAGGACCGCGTCGTCGTCAACGAGCTGGCCGGCACCACCCGTGACCCGGTCGACGAGCTGATCGAGCTCGGCGGCATCACCTGGAAGTTCGTCGACACCGCGGGCATCCGCAAGAAGGTGCACCTCCAGCAGGGCGCCGACTACTACGCCTCCCTGCGCACGGCCGCCGCCGTCGAGAAGGCGGAGGTCGCGGTCATCCTGATCGACACGACCGAGAACATCTCCGTCCAGGACCAGCGCATCATCACGATGGCCGTCGAGGCCGGCCGTGCCATCGTCGTCGCCTACAACAAGTGGGACGAGCTCGACGAGGAGCGCCGCTACTACCTCGAACGCGAGATCGAGACCGAGATGCAGCAGGTCGCCTGGGCCCCCCGGGTGAACGTCTCGGCGCTCACCGGCCGCCACATGGAGAAGCTGGTCCCGGCGATCGAGACCGCGCTCGCGGGCTGGGAGACGCGCGTCCCCACCGGCCGGCTGAACGCCTTCCTCGGCGAGGTCGTCGCGGCGCACCCGCACCCGATCCGCGGCGGCAAGCAGCCCCGCATCCTGTTCGGTACCCAGGCGGGCAGCAAGCCGCCGCGGTTCGTCCTCTTCGCGTCCGGCTTCCTGGAGGCCGGCTACCGGCGCTTCATCGAGCGCCGTCTGCGCGAGGAGTTCGGCTTCGAGGGCACCCCGATCCACATCTCGGTCCGGGTGCGCGAGAAGCGCGGCGCGCAGTACAAGAAGAAGAAGTAGCGGCGGGCCGCCGGGGTCAGTAGCCCCGGCGCGGAGCGGGCGGCAGGGCCGCCGGGATGTGCTGCATCCCGGTCTGGTGCTGCCGCCCGCCGCCGTATCCGGGGGCGCCGGCGTACGCGTACGAGGGCTGCTGGACGGGGACCGGGAGCGGCGCGGGGCTGTAGGCGGGCGCCGGCTGCCAGGAGTCGCCCTGCTGCCACGCGGAACCGGTCCAGCCGCTGCCGTACGAGCTGAGGTAGGACCCGGAGCCGCTGTACGAGCTGCCGTACGAGAAGGCCGTGAAGCCGAGGTCCTCCTCGCCCGTACGATCGCCCGGCAGGGCCCGGAAGGCGCGCAGGTACTCGGAGTACAGCGTGTCGTAGATCGGGGTGTGCGAAGCGGCCGGAGCGATGTCCCGGTCCCGTGCGGGGCGCATCGGGGGGACGCTGCTCGGATAGGACGGGGCGCGGGAGGGGTCGTATGAATGCACGTATCAGCCAACGAACCCAACGCCTTGCGGATGCGGGGTGACGGGGCGGAAAACGCAGATCGCCGGGGGTGCGCGGGACGGACCGCGCACCCCCGGCGCATGCCGCCGACCCCCTCGTGAGGGGCGGACGGCAGTCTCCGGTGGGAGGAGAGGAAGGGACCGGGCGGGCGGCGCTCAGGCGCCCGGGGTACCGGCCAGGGGCATCGAGGCGGCGACGAGCTTGCCGTTGACGGCCGCCTTGTCGAGGGCGTCGCGCAGCAGGTCCTCGCGGGGCTGCTGGCCGATGGAGCCGACCGGCGCGGCGTAGATCAGCACGCGCTGCGTCTTGTTGACGGCGGCGCGCCAGCCGTCGGTGACGCTCAGCGCCTGGTGCGCCTGCCACCAGGCCACCTGCGGGCCGCCCTCGGTGCCGGGCTGGAGCACCGCGTGCAGCTGGCCGCCCGCGAGCAGGACCGACCACCCGGAGAGGCCGCCGGGCAGCTCCTTGGTGTCGGTGCACGGCTTGAAGCCCTGCTCGATGAGGAGGGGCAGGAAGTCGTCGCCGGGGCCGGTGGTGCCGGGGCGGGCGATCGGCGCGGTGGGCTCGACGACCAGCGCGGGGTGCAGGTCGCCGTCGATCAGGACCAGGCCGCTGGTGATGCCCAGGACGGCCTGGCCGCCGGGGACCGACTGCGGGACCTCGCCGGGGGAGGGGACGGGGGCGGGGCTGTCCCCGGTGATGCTGCGGACCGCGCCCTGGAGCTGCTCCTCGGAGACGTTGACGACCTGTGAGGGGATGCAGCCGGCGTGGGCGAAGGCGAGGACCGCGGTCTCCTCGCCGACGAACAGCACCGTGCTCGTGGGGTCGGTCTCGGGGTCGCCGGGGGTGCGGCAGGAGGTGCAGTCGTAACTGCGCGGGGCGTCGTCGCCGGTGAGCAGCCTGTCGGCTTCTTCGTCACCGATCTCGGCACGTACCTCAAGACTGACGTCGAGCATGCGCGGCACGGGGTGGCTCCTCATTCGTGCGGAGGCCGGGGGGTTCCCGGCTCGCCGGGCTCAACGGCGGAGCGGCGGCCGGGGTCACGCCGTTTGAGGGAACGGAATCGAACCGGCCACCCGGAAGAGTGAACGGCCCGACCGGAGCTTCGTTTTGGTGCCAACTGTTGGCTGGTTGTGCGCAGTTGGTGGTCGGTGCTGGCCGTTTCGGGGAGGGGGGTGGCGCGGCCGTCCGGGTGGGGCGGGGGAGGGCGCCGCGTGGCGGGCCGGGCGGGCGGTGGCGGCTGCGTAGCGTGACCCGATGCCCGAACCCCGTCTCCTGCGCCGGGACCGGTGGGCCGCCGCCGTGGCCGCCGGTGCGCTGGCATTCGTCCTCCCGTGGGGCGCCGACGCGACGGCCGCGGCCGCCGCGCCGCCCCCGCCGGCCCCCGGACCGGCCGGGGCGGCACACCCCGGCTCGGCCGGAACCCTCGGAGACGGGCCGGGGGACTGCGGGCCGGGCGGGGAATGGCCGTGGGACTGCGTGGCCGACTGCGAGAGCGGCGGCCGGTGGGCGGTCAACACCGGCAACGGCTTCTACGGGGGCCTGCAGTTCTGGCAGCCGACCTGGGAGGAACACGGGGGCCTCGCGTACGCGGCGCGGGCCGACCTCGCCACCCGGGACCAGCAGATCAGGGTCGCGGAGGGGCTGCTCGGCACGCAGGGGTGGGAGGCGTGGCCGGTGTGCGCGAAGCGGTACGGGCTGGCGGGGCGGGCGCACGTGGTGCGGGCCGGGGACACGCTGGACGGGATCGCGAGGCGGCACCGGGTGGAGGGCGGCTGGCGCGCGCTGTACGAAGCGAACCGGACCCTGATCGGTCCCCGCCCCGACAGCCTCCCCCTGGGCCTCCTCCTCACCCTCCCGCCGAAGCCGCCGCCCGCCCCTGCACCCACGCCTCCGCCGCCGTCGCCCCCTGCGGCCCAGCCGCCCTCCGCCCCCGCGGCCCGTCCCCCGTCGGCCTCGGCCCCTGCCCCTGCCCCTGCGGCGCCGACTCCCGGGAGCCCGGCCTCTACGGCCCCGCCCACACCGCCGCGCTGACCCGCGCCCCGGGGCTGCCGCTGCGCGGAGCCGTCCCCTACCCGCCCTTCCACCGTTCCCCGGGCCCTGCCCGGACCCGCGCCTCAAACGCCGGCGGGGCTGGATCTATCCAGCCTCGCCGGCGTTTGAGGCGCAGGGGTTCGGGGGCCGGGCCCCGTCGGCGGCTGCGGCGTGGGGGGTGGTCCATGAGCCGGCCAGGCTACCGGCAGACTGCGGGGATGCTCGATACCTCCGCACGACTGCTGCGCCTGCTGTCCCTGTTGCAGGCCCACCGCGAATGGACCGGCGCCGACCTCGCCGACCGGCTCGGAGTCACCGCGCGTACCGTGCGGCGGGACGTGGACCGGCTGCGGGAGCTCGGGTACCCCGTGAACGCCAGTCCCGGGACCGGCGGCGGGTACCAGCTGGGGGCCGGGGCCGAGCTGCCGCCGCTGCTGCTCGACGACGACGAGGCCGTCGCCGTGGCGGTGGGGCTGCGTACGGCCGCGGGCAACGGCGTCGAGGGGATCGGGGAGGCGTCCGTACGGGCGTTGGCCAAGCTGGAGCAGGTCCTGCCCTCGCGGCTGCGCGGCCGCGTCGCCGCGCTCAACGAGTTCACCGTGCCCATGCTGCGCGGCCCGCGCGACACCGTCGACCCGTCCGTGCTGACGGAGCTCGCCGCCGTGTGCCGGGACCGCGAGCGGCTGCGCTTCGGCTACCGCGACCACGGCGGTTCCGTCAGCCGCCGCACCGTCGAGCCGCACCGGCTGGTGTGCACCGAGCGGCGCTGGTACCTCGTCGCCTGGGACCTCGACCGCGAGGACTGGCGGACCTTCCGGGCCGACCGGATCGAGCCCCGCCCGCCGCACGGCCCGCGCTTCACGCCGCGCCCGGCGCCCGCCGAGGACCTGGCCGCGTACGTCTCCCAGGGCGTGTCGCAGCACGTGTACGCGGCCCGGGCGCTGGTGCGGCTGCGGATGTCCGCCGAGGACGCGGCGCGGGTCGTGGGCCCCTCCGACGGGGTGCTGGAGCCGGTCGACGCGCACAGCTGCCTGCTGCGCACCGGGGCGGTCAGCCTCAAGGTCCTGGTGATTCACATCATGCTGCTCGGCTGTGAGTTCGAGGTCGTGGAGCCGCCCGAGCTGACCGACCGGATCCGCGCCGCGCGGGACCTTCTCGGCCGCGCCCTGGAGTAGCCGGCAGCAGTCGGTTCCGGCAATCCGGAGGGGAATTCGGCGGCTCTCCACGGGAATTCGAAAGGGATCCGAGCCGGGCGTGTCGCAGGGGAGGAAACGGTTCTGGAAACAATGCCGGGCCGAAGTGCCGGGGGATGCCCCGCTGTCGACAACCCGTGACACAAGCGTGACCCGGTACGGAGGAACCTCCCGGCGCTTCGCTGACGGTCCGGACATATCAACGGCGAAGACGGACATATCAACAACGGCGAAGGCGGGCCGGTTCGGTGAACCGGCCCGCCTTCGCCGCGCGGGGTGGGGATGTGCGTACCGACCCCGTCGCTCCGGGCTCAGCCGCCGGTCGCCGGGCGGGCCGAGGCCCCCCGCGCGGCGGCCCGCTCGGTGTGCGCCGGGCGGCGGCTCCCGGCCGGGGTGACCGGGGTGCGCTCGGAGCGGATGATGTGCGGCCGGGGCGCCGGGTGCCCGGCGGGCCGCGGCGCGGGGGAGTGCCCGGCGGGGACGTGCGGGGCGGCCGGGGCGGGCGCCGGGGCCCCCGCCTCGGTGGTGGCGGCGCGCCCGGGCTGCCACTTGCCGCCCGCGGACAGCAGCGGGGTGAGCGCGGCGGCGACCGGCTCGGAGACGCGGCCCTCCTCCAGGCGGCGGCGCCACAGCTCGCGCAGCTGGAAGACGTACGCCTCGGCGCGGGCGATGGCCGGCTCGAACCAGGGCAGCGCCAGCATGATCAGCAGGCCTGCGGTCCAGCCGAGCAGGACGTCGGAGACCCAGTGGGTGCCGAGGTAGACGGTGGTGGCGCCGACGCTCAGCGAGACCACCGCGGACAGTACGGACAGCACCCGGCGGGTGACGGTGGTGGAGGCCAGGTAGGCCAGGATCCCCCAGGTCACGACGGCGTTGGCGGTGTGGCCCGAAGGGAATATATCGCCGCCCGCGAAGAGCTCGGCGGAGCCGATCTCGGTGGCGTAGTGCGGACCGAGCCGGCCGAGGCCGAGCTTGACGGAGCCGACGGTGATGTTGAGCAGCAGCAGGGCCACGCCGAGGGTGATCAGCGGGCGCAGGGTGTGCTGGCGCCAGGATCGCCAGCCGAGCCAGGCCGCGACCATCACCGCGGTGGGTCCGCGCTGGCCGAGTACGACCAGGTAGTCGAGGAAGGCGTGCAGCTGTGGCCACTGCTCGTAGGGCCGGAAGAACATGATCTGCCAGTCCAGCCGGACGAGCCAGGACGTCGTCAGGACGGCGACGACGATCGCGAGGTAGAACGCGAGGGTCGAGGCGAGGAGCACGACGCGGTGCCGGCTCATCTGCGGCGTTTGCAGATGAGCCGGACGCTCTGGTTCCCGGTCCAGCCGGGCGAACACCGGCTCCAGACGGGTCAGCATTTGGTCAGTACGCACTCAATCGACGTTACCGCGCGTCGAAGCGCGGCCCGGTCGAATCGCGGGCTTTGTGATGACCATGTGATGTGGAGTGCGTCTCACGGGGACTTTAATTCCCGTGATTTCGCCCCTTGTTGGAACTTCTCGGATTCAACTCCGGGAGCACTGGCCAGGCAATTATCCGCACACTTACCCGGTTCTTATTGTCGCCGCTCAATTCCTTTGCTCAATCATGGATTGGAATGATCCATTCCGTGATCACGGGGGACCGGAGCCGTTCAGCCAGAACGCCCCGTACACCGCCGAGGCCAGCGCCACCGCCCCCACCAGCACCGCGGCCCGCCCCGGCCGCCACCGCGCCAGACCCACCGCCGGAGGCAGCAGCAGCGGGAAGGCCGGCAGCAGCAGCCGGGGCTTGGAGCCGAAATACCCCGAGGCGCACAGCGCCAGCGCCACCACGATCCCGCAGTACACGAGCAGCGCGGCCGGCTGCCGCTGCCGCACGCACAGCCGGTACAGCCACAGCACCCCCGCCACCCCGGCGATCAGGGCGATCCCGGCGAGGAAGGCCGAGGACGCCAGCCGCGCCCCCACGAACCGGGCGAAGGCCCAGCCGCCGTCGAAGCCGTTGCCCCAGCCCGCCTGCACGTCCAGGTACCCCAGCAGCCCGCCGCCCGTGCGCTGCCCCACCCACAGCACGTACGCCGCCGCGCCCATCGGGGCCAGCAGCGCACCGGCCGCCGCCCGCCAGGACCGCTCCCCGCGCCGCCAGGCCAGCGCGGCCGCCACCCACACCGCCGCGACGACGGCGGCCCCGACCGGGCGGGTCAGCCCCGCCCCGGCCGCGAGCAGCCCCGCCGCGATCCAGCGCCCGCGCAGCGCGCAGTACACCGCCCAGGCGGCCAGCGCGGTGAACAGCGACTCGCTGTACGCCATCGACTGCACGACCCCCACCGGCAGCGCCGCCCACAGCGCCGCCGCCAGCACCCCGGCCCGCCGCCCGTGCAGCAGGTCGGCCACCGCGAAGATCCCCCAGGCGGCGGCGAGCCCCGCCACCACCGAGACCACCAGCCCCGCCGAGCCGTACGAGAGGCCCGTGGGCGCCGCCACCAGCCGCTCCAGCCAGGGCAGCAGCGGGAAGAAGGCCAGGTTGGAGTGGACGGCCCCGCTCGGCAGGACCACCTCGTAGCCGTACCCCCCGGCGGCGATCCGGGCGTACCAGAGCGAGTCCCAGCGGGCCGACAGAAGGGTGTGCGGGCTGCTGCCGGCCGCCGCGCACCACAGCGCGAGCACGGCCAGGCCGAGCAGCCGGACCGCCGCGAAGGCGGCGAGCGCGGGCGCGGCCCGGCGCAGGCCCCGGAGCAGGCGCCGGCCAAGATCGTTCACGGATGCGTCGTCGACGGGCACAGTTGTCACGGGCACGAGTATCGACTCCGCGCCCACCCGGACGAGAACCAGAACCACGGGCCGTGAGCACGCGTGTACGCGGGGGGAGCACACAAGCGGAACGAGTGGCACACACCACACGGAGGCCGCCGCCGGGATGAGAGCTTGACCACGTGTCGGACACACGAACTCGCGTACGCTGACCCTTCACTCGCGTGTCGATGCCGGACCCCGTAGGACGCCGCACAGCGCACCACCTCGCGGCGCCGTACGACGCTGGTCCGCCGAGTGCGAGGGATCACCTGGGAGGTACATGCATGTCGGGGACGAACACGGCCGACGACAGGAACCCTTCCCCCTGGCAGCGGATCAGCGCGGCCTCCGGCGGGGCGAACCGCTGGGTCGTCCTGGCCGTCCTGTGCGTCAGCCTGGTGCTCGTCGCGCTCGACGCGACGATCCTGCACGTGGCCGTCCCCTCCGTCACCGAGGACCTGCGCCCCGGCGCGGTCGAGCTGCTGTGGATCGTCGACGCCTACCCGCTGGTGTGCGCCGCGCTCCTGATCCTCTTCGGCACCCTCGGCGACCGGGTCGGCCGCCGCCGGATCCTGCTCCTCGGCTACGGCCTCTTCGGCGCGGCCTCCGCGCTGGCCGCGCTCGCCGACAACGCCCAGGTACTGATCGCCGCGCGCGCCCTGCTCGGCGTCGGCGGGGCGATGATCATGCCCGCCACCCTGTCGATCCTGCGCCAGGTCTTCCCCGACCGCCGCGAACGGGCCCTGGCGATCGGCATCTGGACCGCCGTCGCCGCCATCGGTGCGGCCAGCGGCCCCGTCCTCGGCGGCTTCCTCGTCCAGCACTTCTGGTGGGGGTCGGTCTTCCTCATCAACATCCCGCTGATGGCGCTGATCCTTCCCCTCGGCCGCTGGCTGCTGCCCGAGTCCAAGGGCTGCTCCGACGGGCCCTGGGACGTGCTCGGCGCGCTGACGGCCGCCGCCGGCGTCCTCGGCACGGTGCTCGGCATCAAGCGGATCGGCGCGGAGCGCCAGCTCCTCGATGCCGAGGCGCTGGTCCCGCTGCTGCTCGGCGTGGGCCTGCTGGCGCTCTTCGTACGCCGCCAGAAGCGGCGCGAGCACCCGCTCATCGACATGCGGATGTTCTCCCGGGCCGCCTTCTCCACCTCCGTCGGCTGCATCGTGCTCGCCATGCTGGCGCTGGTCGGCCTGGAGCTGATCGCCGTCCAGTACCTCCAGCTGGTGCTGCACCTGAGCCCGCTGGAGACCGGCCTGCGGCTGCTGCCGCTCACCTTCGCCGCGATGGCCGCCGGAGCCACCGGCTCGTACACCCTCCAGCGCGTCGGCCCGCGCACGATGGTCTCGCTGGGCTTCGTGCTGACCGCCTTCGCCGTGGTGCTGCTGACCCTCATGGGCCAGCACGACCGGCCCGTCCTGCTCACCGCGGCCTTCGTCCTGCTGGGCTTCGGGCTCCAGACCACCCTGTTCGCCGCCTACGAGTCCATGCTGAGCGAGGCCCCGGCGGACACCGCCGGCGGCGCGGCCTCCATAGGCGAGACCTCCTACCAGCTCGGCGCGGGCATGGGCATCGCCCTGCTCGGCAGCGTGATGAACGCCGCCTACGCGCCCGGCCTCCTCGACGTCCCCGGGGTCTCCGCCCAGGACTCGGCGGGCGCCGCGCACTCGCTGGGCGAGGCCTACCAGATCGCCGCCCAGCTCGGCGGCCCGGCGGGAGAGTCCCTCTACGCCGCCGCCCGGCACTCCTTCGTCCACGGCCTGCACGTGACCCTGCTGGTCAGCGCGGGCCTGCTGCTGGCGGGCGCCGCCATGGCGCTGATGCTGCCGCGCACCATGGACGTCGCCGAGCGGCCCGCGCACGACGAGGGCGGGCTCCCGCGGACCGCCGAGGTCCCGGACGCGGAGGGCGCCGTGCACCTTCCCGCGCAGCCCAAGGGCCCGGCCGCCGCGCCCGCCGCCGGCGCGCGCATCCCCGGCCCGGCCCACGGCGACCGCGACCGGGCCGGCCGCACGGCCTGACCGGGGCCGCCGCGGCCGCGCGGCGCGAGGCGCGCGGTGTGCGGCGCGTCACGGCGCGGCGGAAAACCGGGGGTGGACCCGGGGCGGGCCCGGCGACAAACTTGCACCGCTAGGTTTCGCCCCACGTGCCTGCCGGGAGGCCCCTCTTGTCCGCGCCCAAGACCCCCTTCGCCCCCACCGACCCGCTCGGTCTCGACGAGCTGCTCGGCCCCGAGGACCTCGCCGTCCGCGACACCGTCCGCGCCTGGGCCGCCGACCGGGTCCTGCCGCACATCGCGCAGTGGTACGAGGACGGCGAGCTGCCCGGCATCCGCGAGCTGGCCCGCGAGCTCGGCTCCATCGGCGCGCTCGGCATGTCCCTGACCGGCTACGGATGCGCGGGCGCGAGCGCCGTCCAGTACGGCCTGGCCTGCCTGGAGCTGGAGGCCGCCGACTCCGGGATCCGCTCGCTGGTCTCCGTACAGGGCTCGCTGGCCATGTACGCGATCTGGAAGTACGGCTCCGAGGAGCAGAAGCAGCGCTGGCTGCCCGGGATGGCGGCCGGAGAGCTGATCGGCTGCTTCGGGCTGACCGAGCCCGACGTGGGCTCCGACCCGGCCGCGATGCGCACCTACGCCAAGCGGGACGGCACCGACTGGGTGCTCAACGGCCGCAAGATGTGGATCACCAACGGCTCGGTGGCGGCCGTCGCGGTGGTCTGGGCGCAGACCGACGAGGGCATCCGCGGCTTCGCCGTCCCCACCGACGCGCCCGGCTTCTCGGCGCCGGAGATCAAGCACAAGTGGTCGCTGCGCGCCTCGGTGACGAGCGAGCTGGTCATGGACGACGTGAGGCTGCCCGCGGACGCGGTGCTCCCGGGCGTCACGGGGCTCAAGGGACCGCTGGGCTGTCTCAGCCACGCGCGGTACGGGATCATCTGGGGGTCCATGGGCGCGGCGCGCGCCAGCTTCGAGTCCGCGCTGGACTACTCGAGGACACGGGAGCAGTTCGGCAGGCCGATCGGCGGCTTCCAGCTCACCCAGGCCAAGCTCGCCGACATGGCGCTGGAACTCCACAAGGGCATCCTGCTCGCCCACCACCTGGGCCGGCGGATGGACGCGGGCACCCTGCGGCCGGAGCAGATCAGCTTCGGGAAGCTCAACAACGTCCGCGAGGCCATCGACATCTGCCGTACCGCGCGGACGATCCTCGGGGCCAACGGGATCTCCCTGGAGTACCCCGTCATGCGGCACGCCACCAACCTCGAATCGGTCCTCACCTACGAGGGCACCGTCGAGATGCACCAGCTGGTGCTGGGCAAGGCGCTCACCGGGTTGGACGCGTTCCGGTAGGCCGGTGAGGGTCCCCCAGCTACCGCTGGGAGGTGCCCCCGGGCTCAGCTCTGGTTGAAGAAGTCGCGGGAACGGCCGCCCGCCTCACCGCTGACGATCTGGGTGTCGGCCGGGGTCAGGAGGAAGACCCTGGTCGCCACCCGCTCGATCGAACCGCGCAGCCCGAAGGTCAGGCCGGCCGCGAAGTCGACCACGCGCTTGGCGTCGCCCGGGTCCATCGAGGACAGGTTCACGATGACCGGGACGCCCTCGCGGAACAGTTCGCCGATGCCGCGGGCGTCACGGAAGCCGTCCGGGGTGACCGTCGCGATCCGCCGGCCGTGATCGACCGCGGACTCCGAGGCCACCTTGACGCGCGGGTCGGTGACCCACTGGTCGCCCGGGCCCGAGACCGAGCCCTGCTGGCGCTCGACCGCCTCCGCGTAGTCGTCGTCGTAGTACCGCTCGTCGTCGCTGTCCTCCACGAGACCCAACCAGGCACTCGCCTTGCGTACCGAACCCATGGACGCCTCCTTTCACCGTGGCCAGTCTGTCTTTTCTCCGCTGCCCCTATGGTCGTCCATGATGCTGACAACGCGCCAAGTGGATAGTCGCCGCGCAGGGGTTTCGTGACGGGACTGGTGCAGAACATCCGTTGCACGGTCAAGGTTCCAGGCGGCTGCCGCTGCTGTCTGAGTGAAAATACGACCGCTGCCGCCGTCCGGGTGATCGGCTGGGGCGTACGAGTGAACGACCAGGCTGGATACGATGCCCCCGAAACGCGCGGATCACACACGGGGGAAGCGGATTGTTCGGCATCGTCAGACCTTGCACGCACCGGCTCGGCGAGCGGTTCAAGAGCGAGTGGATGGCCCATCTCTGCGGACTCTGCCTGGCACTTAGGGGTGACCACGGCCAGTTCGCGAGGATCGTCACCAACTACGACGGGCTGCTCGTCTCCGTCCTGACGGAGGCTCAGTCGGGACCGCTGTCCGGCGCCCGCCGCACGGCCGGCCCCTGCCCGCTGCGCGGGATGCGGACCGCCCCGGTGGCCAACGGCGAGGGCGCCCGGCTCGCGGCGGCCGTCTCGCTGGTCCTGGCCTCCGCGAAGGTACGCGACCACGTGGCCGACCGGGACGGGCTGTTGGCCCGCGCGCCGATCGCCCTCGCCGCGCGCAAGGTGGCCCGGGGCTGGGACCGGGCCGGAGCCCGCACCGGCGCCGCGCTCGGTTTCGACACGGCGGTCCTCGTGGACGCCGTGGACCGGCAGGGCGGCATCGAGACCCTGGCCGGGATCGGCACGCCGGTGCTCGTGGTCACCGAGCCCACCGAGACCGCGACGGCGGCCGCCTTCGCCCATACCGCGGTCCTCGCGGGACGGCCAGGCAACGCCGCGCCGCTGGCCGAGGCGGGCCGCTACTTCGGGCGGCTCGCGCACCTGCTGGACGCCGTCGAGGACCAGGCCGCCGACGCCGCGGCGGGCGCCTGGAACCCCCTCACCGCCACCGGCACCTCCCTCACCGAGGCCCGCCGGCTGTGCGACGACGCGCTGCACGGGATCCGCCTGGCGCTGCGCGAGGCGGAGTTCGCCGACGCGGGGCTCGCCCACCGGCTGCTGGTGCACGAGCTGCGCACCTCGGTCGACCGGGCCTTCGGGACCGGCAGCTGCGGCCACACCGCGACGAACTCCGCCGGTCAGGGCTACGGCGCCCCGCCGCAGGGCTACGGCCAGGCCCCGGCCCAGCCGTACGGGGCCCCCGGCCCCTACGGGGCGAACCCGTACGCGCCCGGCGCCCCGCCCCAGCCGGGCGGGCCCGGCATGCCGCCGCCGATGGGCCCGGGCGGCCCCGGCGGTGGCGGCGGTGGGGGCGGTGGCGGCTTCGGCGGCCTGCCCCCGCAGAAGCCGCGCCGCGGACTGCTGGCCGGCTGCGCGGTGGCCCTCGGGCTCTTCTGCACCTGCCAGCTGTGCTGCACCGACCACGAGGGCCCCTGGTCCCGGCAGAAGCGCGACGCGTGGTGCGACGACTGCGGTGACTGCTGCGACTGCGGCAATTGCTGCGACGGCTGCGACTGCTGTGACTGCAGCTGCGACTGCGGCTGCTGATCGGCCGTCAGCTCCCACAGGCCCGGACGGGGTACGGGATGGTTCCCGCCCGGGCCCGTGTGGAAGGGTTCAGCGGCATGAGTGACGACCGAGACATCAACGCCTGGCGGGAGTGGCACGAGCATCGGCTGGCCACCGTCTCCGCCCCGTACGGGCCCCTCGCCCTGACGGGCACCCACTGGATCGCCGACTACCCGGAGGGTCGAATTCCGGCCGTTCCGGGCCGGTGGCGCGCCACCGCCGACGGGGTCGTGCTCAGCGCCTCCGCCGAGGAGGGTCTCGCCCTCGACGGGAAGCCCCTGGACGGGGAGGCGCGCCTCGGCGCCGACGAGGGCCCGCCCGCGCACTCCCGGCTCACCGCCGGGGAGCTGCGGTTCGTGGTGATCCTGCGCGAGGGGGAGTGGGCGGTCCGCGTCTTCGACCCGGCCTCCCCGGCCCGGGCGGCCTTCCAAGGGGTCGAGGCCGGCCCGTACGACCCGGCCCTCGCGCTGCCGGGGCACTTCCGCCCGTACGACCGGGACCGGACCGTCCAGGTCGAGAACGCCGACGGGCGGGCGCGCGGGCTCGGCCTCGGCGGCGAGCTGAGCTTCACCCGCGAAGGCGTCCGGCACACCCTCCAGGTGGCCGTCGACTCCGGGGACGGCAGTCTCTGGGCCGTCTTCGGCGACGCCACCGGCGGCCGCACCAGCTACCGCTTCCGCTTCCTGCGCCCCGGGACCCCCGCCGCCGACGGCTCGGTCACGGTGGACCTCAACCGCGCCCTGCTCCCGCCCTGCGCCTTCGCCGACCACTTCATCTGCCCCTTCCCGCCGCCCGGCAACACCCTGGCCTTCGAGGTCGCCGCCGGGGAACGACGGCTGAAAGGCGCCCTTGTCGACGGCAACTGACGAACAGGACACTCCCGTCAGCGTCACCCGGCGGACTTGTCAGGGGCACGTCGAACCGCGCGGCAGTCGGCCGCCCGGACCGACCCGCCCCCCACCGCCGCTCACGGGCTCCGGCACCCCCACCTCCGCCGGGCCCCCGACCCCCTTCCCGGAGGACGTCAAGTGAGGATCAAGAGCATCACCCGTGGCCGGCTGCTCGCCGCCGCCACCGGCCTGGCCGCCGTCGCCGCACTGGCCGCCCCCACAGCCGCCAGTGCCGACAGCCAGGACAACGGCTTCGGCGCGGACCGCCTCGCCGCCGCCGGGGCCTCCGTCCTGCGCGCCGACGTCGCGGGCACCGCCTGGCACACCGACCCCGCCACCGGAACCCTCGTCGTCACCGCCGACTCCACCGTCACCGGCGCCGACATCGCGAGAATCCGCCGCGCGGCCGGCGCCGACGCCGCCGCCCTGCGCATCGAGCGCACCCCCGGCAAGATCCGCAAGCTGCTCTCCGGCGGAGACGCCATCTACGCCTCCAGCTGGCGCTGCTCGCTGGGCTTCAACGTCCGCAGCGGCAGCACCTACTACGTCCTCACCGCCGGCCACTGCACCGACGGCGCCGGCACCTGGTGGAGCAACTCCTCCCACACCACCACCGTCGGCTCCACCGTCGGCTCCAGTTTCCCCACCAACGACTACGGCCTGATCAAGTACGCCAGCAACTCCCCGGTGCCGCCGGGCACCGTCGGCGGCCAGGACATCACCAGCGCCGTCAACGCCACCACCGGCATGTCCGTCACCCGGCGCGGCTCCACCACCGGCACCCACGGCGGCACCGTCACCGGCCTCAACGCCACCGTCAACTACGGCGGCGGCGACGTCGTCTACGGCATGATCAAGACCAACGTCTGCGCCGAACCCGGCGACAGCGGCGGCCCGCTCTACTCCGGCAGCCGCGCCGTCGGCCTCACCTCCGGCGGCAGCGGCAACTGCTCCTCGGGCGGAACCACCTTCTTCCAGCCCGTCGTCGAAGCCCTGAACGCCTACGGGGTCAGCGTCTACTGATCCCCGCGCCCCCGCTGCGCCCCTGGACGTACTCCCGCCTTCTGGGAGGATGTCCAGGGGTGTCCACGGGGGGAAGGTTTCGTATGAAGCGCATCGGCGTGACCGGCCACCGGGCGATCCCGGGCGAGGTGCTGGGCCACGTACGCGAGGCCCTGCACTCCGTACTGGGCGGCCACCAGGGGCCCCTGGAGGCCTTCTCCAGCCTCGCCGACGGCGCGGACCAGCTCTTCGCCGACATCGCGCTGGAACACGGCGCCGACCTCACCGTCGTGATCCCCAGCGGGGACTACGAGGACACCTTCGAGGACCCCGACGCCCTGGCCGGCTACCGCCGGCTGCGCCGCCGCGCCGCCCAGGAGGTCCTGATGGCCTTCGACCGCTCCACGGACGAGGCGTACTACGCGGCCGGCACCTACATCGCCGACTCCTGCGACCGGCTCGTCGCCGTCTGGGACGGCCTGCCCGCGCGCGGCCACGGCGGCACCGCCGAGATCGTCGCCTACGCCCGGGCGCTGGGCAAACCCGTCACCGTCATCTGGCGCGAGGGCGTGACCCGGGACTGACCCGGGACCGAGCCGCACCCGCCCGCACCTCAATTGCCGGGGTCGTCAACTGCTGTGCCGGGCCAGCCAGTCCGTGTGCTGCGGAGACACGTACCGTTCCGTCTCGTACACCGCCGACGGCCACTGCGACTCGGAGATGGTCGTCTGCATCACCACCATCATCGCCGACAGGTCCTGCTCGATCAGCGTGTGCGCCTCGATCAGCGGATGGTGGCGCCGCACCTCGTTCCACGCGATCCCCGCCGCCGCGGCCGCGCTCAGCAGCGCCGTCAGCCGCGGCCCCGGACCCGAGCCGAACGCCCCGAACAGCGCGAACAGCAGCGCCAGACACGTCAGCAGCACGATCGCCCACGACCACAGCGCCGTCGCCCGCCGCGACCCCTCCGCCCTGCGCTGGTACCAGCTGCGCTGCTCGATCAGCCGGTCCCGTACGTACGTCTCCCGGCGCACCTGGTAGTCCAGCCCCCGCAGCCGGTGCATGGCCCCGGTGATCTCCCCGCCCTCCGGCACCAGACCGGCCGCGCGCGGATCCTTCCAGCCCATCTTGCGCAGCTCGGCCAGCCCCTTCTCCAGCCGCGTCCGGTACACCTCCTCGGCCCCGTCGGCCTCACTGCCGAAGGGCGCCCCGTGCACCGCGTACCGCCACGCCAGGGACTTGATGAACTCCGCCGCGCTGCGGTTGAGCTGCCACTGCGGACGGGCCCGGCGCCGGGTCGCCCGTACGCCCACGCCCAGTACCCCGGCGTACGCCAGCGCGGCCAGCGCCCCGAACACGTGCAGCGGGCCCACCGCGGGCCCGGACGGCAGGGCGGCCGCCCCCGCCGCCGCGACCAGCAGCATCAGCTGGGCGCGGGTGGCCTGCGTCGACTCCCGCTGCCGGGAGACCGCCGCCTGATCGGTGTGGTGGAAGAGGGCCGGCAGGTCCTCGTTGCGAAAGGTCATGCTGTCGGTCACAGCGCCCCCCAAGGTGCCGTCGGGCAGTCTGCCGCCCGGGCGGCGGGGACCGTACGGCCCCCGCCGCCCGCGCTCGGATCACACCGCGAGCGGCTCCAGGTCCCGGTGGACCCGCCGCTCGTCACGGGCGTACCGGGTCAGACCGTGGTCCTCCCCGAGGAGACGCGCCAGCTCGGCGACCGCCTCCGCCCGCACCCGGGCCGCTTCTTCCTTGCGGCCCATCATGTCCAGGCTCACCGCCATGTTGGACGCGCTCGCCAAGGTCTCCGGGTGGTGCGCCCCGAGGGCCTCGCGCAGCCGCATCACCGCGAGCCGCTCCAACTCCAGTGCGCCCTCCGGATCGCCCAGGTCGGCCCGCGCGTTGGCCAGGTTCAGGTGCGCGAAGACGGTGTGCGGATGGTTGTCGCCCAGGACCTCGCGCATCCACAGGATGGTCTGGCGCAGCATCGTCTCCGCCGTGTCCGCGGCGCCCGTGCCCCAGTGGAACACCGCCAGGTTGTTCACCGCGGCCAGGGTGTACGGGTGCTTCTCGCCCGGGACCTTCATGTACTCGTCGACCACCTCCTGCGCCAGGTCCCGCGCCGCGCCCGGGTCCCCGGTCGCGAACAGGTCCGCCGCCAGGTTCAGTTCGCAGGCCAGCAGGTCCGGGTTGACCGAGGTGTACTTCGCCCGGTACCGGGCCCGGGTCGCCGTCGTCAGCCGCAGCGCGTTCTCCAGCTCGCCCGCCCGCCGCAGCGACACCGCCAGGTTCTTCGCCGCCGACAGGGTGCCCGGGAAGGCCCGGCCCAGCTGCCGCTTGTAGATCTCGTACGTCCGGCTCAGCAGCTGCACCGAATCGTCGTAGCGGCCCACCTCGCGCAGGTCCCGGGCCAGGTTCTGCGCCGAGGACAGCGTGTACGGGTGGTCCGGGCCCAGCACCTCCGTACGCCGGTCGAAGACCTCCTGGTCGATCTCCCGCGCCCGGGAGTACTGCCCGATCATGCGCAGGTTCAGCGCCAGGTTGTTCGCGGCGGCCAGGGTGCGCGGGTGCGCCTCGTGGAAGATCTGCCCGAAGCCCTCGTGCGCGGCCGTCGCCAGCTCCATCGCCTCGCCGTACCGGCCGAGCGCGCCCAGGTCCATCGCCAGACCGCTCGTGGTCATGTACGTGTGCGGGTGCGAGGGGCCCAGCGCGGTCCGCTGCCGCTCCAGCGTGACCTCGTCCAGCTCCTTCGCCTCCACGAACCGGCCCTGCGAGCGCAGGATGTTGGACAGGTGGAAACGCAGGTACAGGTACTGGAGGTCGTCGTTGCCCAGGGTCTCCTTCCACGTCTCGCGCAGCTCCTCGCCCAGCGCGTACGCCGCCTTGAAGTCACCGCGCTTCCACAGGTAGCGCACCCGGTCGATCAGCAGCCGGCGGGTCTCCGGCTCCTTGCAGAACCGCGCCTCCGACGGGCTCAGGTGCGGCCAGATCGTGTTGAACCGCGGCCAGGTCTCCGGATTGTCTATCGGCTCGTCGTCGTCCGGCCGGGCCCCCGCCAGGATCCGGTGCACCGCGTGCCGGGCCTCGCGCTGCTCCTCCTCCGTCAGCTGCGCCCGGATCACCGCCTGCACCAGGCGGTGCACCTGGATGCTGTTGCTCACCTGGTCGACCTTGGCCATCGCGAACCGGCCGATCTCCCGGATCACCCGGCCCAGCACCAGCTTCTCCTGGAGCGAGGAGTCGTACGGCTTCAGCGCGTCGATCATCTCCTTGCTGTACAGCAGGTTCGCCGAGATCGGCTCCGGCGCGAAGAAGGCGCACAGCTGCAACAGCCGCACGGCCGCGGGGGAGCGGGACTGCAGCCGCTCGATCGACACGTTCCAGGTCGCGGCCACCGGCTGCGGGTACCCCGGCGGCTGGTTCAGGCCCAGCACCCGCGCGGCCTGCTGCGCCAGCTGCTCCAGGTACGCGGACACCGGCGTCGCGGTCTCCGCGATCCAGGCGCCCGCCTGCTCCACCGCCAGCGGCAGGTCACCCACCGCCACGGCCACCTGCTCGGCGTCGTCCTTGGTGAGCCCGGGGGCGCGCCGCTGGAGGTGCTCGATGGACTCCTCGCGCAGGAACACGTCCACCGGCAGCGCGTCCCCGTACTGGGACCAGGACTGGTTGCGGGAGGTCACCAGGACGTGCCCGGGGCCGCCCGGCGGGAAGAACCGCTTCAGCGTCTCGGGATCGTCGGCGTTGTCGAAGACCAGCAGCCACCGCGAGGTCGGAACCCCGCGCCGCAGCAGGTCGATCGCCTCCTGGGACGCGGACGCCATGTCGTCGCCGGTCTGCGCGCCCAGGCGCACGGCCAGTTCCGCGAGGGCGGCGACCACGTCGTCGGTCTCCTCCGAGGAGATCCACCACACCAGGTCGTAGTCGGCCATGAACCGGTGCACGTACTCCAGCGCCACCTGCGTCTTGCCGACACCGCCGAGCCCGTACAGGGTCTGCGGCTGCGGCAGCACCACGGCCATGCCGCCGCCGAGCTGGTCGCGCATCCGCTCCAGCACGATGCTGCGCCCGGTGAAACCGGGGTTGCGGGGCGGCGCGTTCCAGATCTTCGGGACCGTCCCCGGGAAGCGGGGGCCCGGCTGGGAGGCGCTGGCCACGGTGTCGGGCAGGGCCGTCGGGCGTTCCACCGCGCGCAGCAGGGCGGTGGTCGCGTGCACCTCGTCGAGCCGGAAGAGGTCCACGGGGTTGCGGTCGATGTAGGGCGTCGCCAGGCGTACGTCGCCCACCCGCAGCGGCACCAGCTGGCGGCGGCCGCCCGTCGGGTCCTCGGCGGCGGCCCGGTTCCACACGTCCACGGCCCGCGCCGACTTCAGGTAGGCGCTGGAGAGCAGCACCACGGTCCGGGCGGCGGTGTCGACGCTGATGCCCGCGCCGAGGGTGTCCCCGGGGGAGGTGTCCGGGGCGCGCTCGGCGGAGACGTCCTTGGGGACGACCCGGAAACCGGCCCGGGTGAGCACCGACTCGATCCAGTCGGCCCACATCCGGTTCTCGGCGACGTAGGACAGGAACAGGTCGGCCGGCAGGGCGGGGCGGCGGCGGGTGAAGGCGTCGCGGATCCGCAGCCGGACCTCCTCGCCGATGGGCGGCATGGAGGTGATCGCGCCCTCGGTGACCACCGTGGTCAGCCGTTCGAAGGCGGACAGCAGGGAGTTGGTGAGCCCGGCCTCGTCGCCGAAGGTGGCCAGGGTCTCCTCGTAGGCGTAGTAGGGCCGGTACGGGATCTCCACCGCGCCCCAGTAGGAGGTCAGTTCGTCGCCGACCAGGCCGTTCGGGAAGCGGTCGAACTTGATCCGGGCCAGCGCCCGGCCCGCGTCGGCCTTCTCCTTCTCGCCCTCGTCGATGCGCATCGGCACCGGGTAGATCTTGATCCCCCGGTCGTTGAACCGCTCGTCGATCTGCCGGGCGACCGAGGCGGCGCCGTCTATGGACTGGTCGGACAGGGTGAAGCAGTCGACCAGCACGTCGGGCAGGTGGACGGTGCAGATGTCGGCGATGTCGGACAGGCCGGTGCGGCTGTCGATCAGGACGTAGTCGTAGTTCCGCTTCATGTCCGCCCGTAAGGCGTCGAAGAAGAGGCCGCCGCCGAGCCGGTCGTAGAAGTTGTCCCAGTCGAAGGTGGACACGGTCGCCGAGTACTCGCGGTTCTGCCGGCCCGCCGAGACGAAGTCGAGGGTGCCGCCGTCGGGGAACTCCCAGCCCAGGGTCTCCGGGGTGAGGGACACGGCGTGCGGCTGGATTCTCGCGTAGTCCTTGTGCCAGTCGTCGGCGCGCTGCACCGGGCTGGTGGCGGCCCAGGCGTACTCGCTGATCAGGTCGATGACCCCGGTGGTGGCCCCGAGCGTGGAGGGGTCCAGGAAGGGGTGGAAGAAGCGGTGCAGGCCCGGGGCTTCCAGGTCCCAGTCCACGGCGAGGACCCGTTTGCCGTTGGCGGCGAGGATCCAGGCGGTGTTGGCCAGCGCCATCGTGCGGCCCGTACCGCCCTTGTAGGAATAGAAGGTGACGATCCGTCCGTCCCGGCTGTCACGACTCGCTGTCATCCGCGTCCCCCCGGTCGTTGTCGGTGCTGTGGTCTGGCGCGTCGGGCCCGCCGGGTCCCGCCGGTCCGCGGTGGACGTCGGGCGGGAAGGGGGCCCGTGGTGGCGCGGGCGGTCCGTTCATCCCCATCGGCCCGATCAGGCGCGGGCGTTCGGTGTGGGTGTTCCCGGCCGGCAGGTACACCTGGGCGTGTCTGAGGAACTGCTGCGCGGCCGCCTCCACCACCTGGGGAAGGATCTGGCCGAGGGTCTCCATGCTCGCCACGCCGTTGGCGGCGGCCCGGCAGGCGGCCCGGCCCTGGCCCATCTTGACGGGCAGGGTCTCCTCCAGCCGCCGGGCCAGCTCGTCCTCCTTGGCCTTGCTCTGGTGGTCGTAGCGGTTCCAGGGCACGACCACGTTGATCCACGGCCGGGACTCCTGGTCGAAGGCGGCCAGGCGCCGGCGCCGCTGTTCGTCCTCCACCGCCCAGCGGTCGACGATCAGGATCTCGGGGCGGGTGGGCGGCTGCTTGCTGTCGAAGTGCCCGGCCTCGTCGTCGAAGGAGGACATGCTGGTCTGGTAGTTGAGGTTCTTCACCAGCTCCTCGGCGACGTACGCGACGGGCCGCTGGGAGACCGGATGATACGGGTTCCAGTCGAGCGCGCTCTCCCCGTAGTACTCGGGGCTGCGGCCCTCCGGCAGGTCGTGCCGGGAGGCGGCGGCGACGGTCACGTGCAGGGTGCGGGCCGGGGCGCCGCCCTGGCCCCCCAGGCCGGCGCGACCGCCGGCGGGGCCGAAGGCGCTGGGCACCACCCGGTAGTCCACCGGCCGTACGGGGTCCAGGCGGACCGTCTCGGCGACCCGCACGATGCGTTTGGCCAGCTCGTACACGGCCCGCTCGTACTGCTCGGCGTAACCGCGCAGCTTGATCAGCCCGTACAGCCCGTCGGTGACGTAGCGATCGCCGAAGGTGTTGTGGTTGAACTGCAACCGCTCGGCGGGGCCGGGCAGTTGGGAGGGCGGCACCGGTACCCACAGGGCGGGCACGATGGCCTCGGCGTTCCGGTTGCTCACCGCGCCGTGGTGGATGGCCCGCTGGGCGAAGGCGAACCACTCCCGCCCGCACATCTCACTGGCGAAGTAGCGCGGCGAGAACAGGGGGACGAAGACCCGGCAGGTGGCCAGCGCCGCCCCCAGCCGTTCCGACCAGCCCTCGCCGCTGCGTATCTCCCGGTCCATGAAACCGGCCTCGGAGCCCGCGGGAAGATCGGTCAGCGCCATGACGTGGCTGCACAGGTCCCGGAAGAGGCGCTCGACCCACATGTCGGGGTCGGGACCTCCGGCCCCGAACCTCGGTGTATGCGCATAACTGAGAAAAAAATACGGCTGCACTGATGCGGGCACACGACCCCCGTCCCGAAGATGCGAGCGAAGGAACATCATTCCGGAGCCGCTTCGCCACATCCCCTCCTCGTTCAGTCATTCAGCGTCTGTTTTCGGTCATCCAGTCGAGGGCGTGATCGACTGCGTCCGGAATCGCGAAGAGCGTCGCGGAAACCCCGCCCACCCGTCCCCTGCGCATCCGTGAATCCGGGAATGTCCTGCCGATCTCCGCGAAATCGCCGTCGTCCAGCGCGACGTCCTCGTACGCGGTCCACTCCTCCCCCTGCCCGCCCCCCGGAAGGTTCACCTTCACCACACAGTCGTACATGCGCAAGGGGGGCTTCGGAATTCGGTACTCCGCGAGATGGAAAGCGGTACAGGCCGAAAATCCCACATTGATCATGAGTACCTGGCCCCCCTCCCAGCACAGCTTTCCCAGCGGCGACTCCTCACCGAGATGGCTTTCGACACGGTGCTGCGCGCACAGCCGCCCCGCGTCCGCGCCGAGCGCGGCGAAAGAGGTCTGCGGATGGCCGCTGCGCGCCGCCCCCGGCGCGGTACGCACCGCCTCGGCGAAAGCGCCCATGCCCTGGCTCGGGGTGCGCTCCGGGTCGAAGGCCGGCATCCGGGCGACGAACGCCGCCACCTCGGGCCCGCTCAGGCCCGCGATCCTGGCCAGATGGGCGGTGGAGGTGAGGGAGTTCTCCGCGGTGAAGGCCGGGACCACCAGCGTGCCGTGCGGCCCCAGGACCCCGCGCAGCGCGTCGAGCAGCCGCTCGGCGCGCAGGCCCGTACCGCCCAGCGCGGCGTGCACCAGCAGCCGCTGCCGGGGGCGCACACCGAGCAGCCGGAGCTGCACGGCCAGGGCCAGGACCCCCGTCGGCGCCGCGCGGGCCCCGTCCGGTGCGTCCGACGGGGTCACGCGTCCACCGTCTTCAGCTCCCAGCGCAGCTCCGCGACCAGGCGCTTACCGGTCACCGTCAGCTCGGCCGCCTCCGACAGCCGGTCCAGGGCCCGGTGGATCCGGTCCGCCCCGTCCGGCTCGTGCGTGGTCGTGGCCCGGCGGTACGCCTCCACCGCGACCCGCTCGTGCACGTCGGCCAGCAGCCGCGACACCGGGACCGGGCGGCTCCGCCAGGGCGAGGGGTGCTGCCAGGCCCCGTCCAGCGTGTACAGGTCGGCCACCTCCGTCAGCGCCCGCAGCCGGGCCCGGCGCCGGCCCGTCAGCAGGGCCAGGGCGGTCTCCCGGACCCCGGCCGTGTACGGCAGCCCGAGCGCTCCCGGCCCGTGCCGCCCCGCCTCGCCCCAGCCCCCGGCGCGGGGCCCGCCGGCCAGCGGGGTCAGGGTGCTCAGCCCGGCGGCCGCCGCCCGCGCGAACTCGGGGACGGTGCGGTGCAGCAGGGCCCAGGCCGCGTCCAGGCGGCCCCGCCAGGCGTCGGCCTCCCCGGCCCCGAGGCGCAGCCGGGGCGGGCGGGCGAAGCAGTTGCGGTACGGGTCCAGGTCCTCCAGCGCCACCGGGGCCGCGTCCGGCCCGGGCGACCAGGTCCGTACGGGCAGCCAGCGCGCGTCGCCCGCCGCCGGGCCGAAGCGGTGCTCGGTGCGCCCGTCCCGTACGGCGTACCCCTCATCGGTGGCGCGCAGCACGGCCCGGCCGTCCGTGCCCGGCTCCCCGAGCCGCAGCAGCCCCAGCGTCGGCAGGTACACCTCACCGTCCCGGTACGCCACCTCGGCCGGCAGGTCCAGCCCGCCCCGCAGGACGGCGGCCGTGGTCAGCGCGGCGAGCCTGCGCGCCGCCCCGGTGGCGTCCGGACGGCCCTGCAGGGCGGCGTCCAGGGCCTCCAGCACCCAGGTCCGGGTGAACGGGTGGTCCAGTACGGCGTCCACCGCGTCCGCGCCCGCCTCCCCGGCACCCTCGGCCCCGGCCAGCAGCTCCCAGGCCCGGGCCCAGTCCGGGTCCGCGGCCAGCTCGCCGGCGAGGCGGGCCAGCAGCACCCGGGTGAGCTCCTCGTGGGACCGGGCGAGTTCGGCCGGGTCGGCCAGCTCGGGTGCGGTCTGGCGGGACGCGGTCCGCCCCTCGACCCCGTCCACCAGCTCGCGCAGGTCGGAGCAGTACACGGAGGGGTTGTCGAAGCCGTTGTCCGGCCGGTAGCGGTGGGTGTACAGCCCGCCGCCGCACGAACGTACGACCGGGCAGCGGCGGCACGTGTCGCTGACCCCCGCCAGCCCCAGCTGCCGGGCCCGCACCCCGGGGTGGGCCGCGACCTGGTCGAAGGCGTGCTCGAAGACGTTGAACCCGGTGGCCGCGGCCCCCTCGTAGGCGCTCTTGAGGGAGTCGACCTGCTCCAGCGTCCCGTCGGTCTCCACGACCACGAGGTCGGTCGGCGCGAGCCCGAGGGACTCGGTCAGGCTGGGCCCGCCGCGCAGGGTGGACAACAGGGACTCGAAGAGCCGTACGGGCACCGGCCGGCCCAGCTGCTCCCAGTGGTCGAAGATCCGCAGCAGCCAGCGCGCGTACGCGTCGGGGGCGCCGTCGGGGCGGGGCGGCGGGGTCTGCCAGGTGGCGTGGGGGAGCAGGAAGTCCACGCGGGGCGGCGCGAGTCCGACGAGGGCGTCGAGGACGGACACCGGATCGTTGGCCACGTCCACGGTGCACAACAGGCCCTGGTAGAGGTGGCGGTAGGGCTCGGAGCGCAGCAGCGCCACGGCGGCCAGGACCAGGGGGTGACTCGTACGGCCGTCCGCGAAGCGGCGGTGGCGGTCGTTGGCCTCGCGGTCGCCGTCGAGGCTGACGCCGACCCGGACGCCGTACTCGGCGAAGAGGTCCAGGTAACGGCGGCTGAGCTGGAGGCCGTTGGTGTGGATCCGCAGATCCAGTCCGGCGGTACCGGCGAGTGCGCGGGTGAACTCCTCGCACACGAGCCGCAGTCGGGCCGGGCCGGCCAACAGGGGTTCCCCTCCGTGGAGGATCACCGTGACGGAGGGGAGTGCATGGTCACGGGCATGTTCGGCGAGCCGCGACGCGGTCTGGGAAATGACCCCGGGGGAGATCACTTTCGGCCGGGCCCGCCAGCTCTGATCTGCGTGTTCGTAGACGTAGCAATGATCACAAGCGAGATCGCATCTGCTGTGAACCTTCAGGACGATCTCGCGAAATGCGATCAGGCCGGTCATTCCGCCAGTGTAAAGGCGGAGTTCGCCGTCAGAGCGCAGAGTTGAAGATCGGCGCCTGACCGTGACGGCCGGATTCCGACGGAAGGACGCGGCCGAGCGCGGCGGCGGCGGACGCGCTGCGGACGTCGATCTTCGCGAGGGGGACCCGGCGGTCCTTGACCGTGCTGGTCGGGGGGGTTGCGGAAGTGTTCACGACACCGTCCTCGGGGAGGCCATGTGAAAGGGGGAGGAATGACAGCAGCGCTCGCTGCTGTCAAGCGTGGACTTTACTCGTCCACACCCCATTGGCAACCGAGACATGACGCCTGGTCAAGCGTTCTATAGAAAGCGTGGCGGAATTCTCAAGAGGGTGTATTCGGCCGTTCGCCGGAACTCAAGATCCATTTCTCCGGGGCGGCCGCCCGGTGGATCCCCGGGGGCGCCGCGGGGCCCGCCGGGGCGCTGGGTAGGTTGGGCGGATGACCGAGCCCCCCGTGATCCTGCTGCTCTCCGGAAGCCTGCGCGCCGGTTCCTCCAACGAGGCGGTGCTGCGCACCGCGCGGGCCGTCGCCGCCGGGTCCCGCACACCGCTGGAGGCCGTCCTCTACGAAGGCCTGGGCGAACTCCCGCACTTCAACCCCGACGACGACACCGACCCGCTGCCGGCCCCGGTGGCCGCGCTGCGCGCGGCGGTCGCCGGGGCGGCAGCCCTGCTGGTCTGCTCCCCGGAGTACGCGGGCACCCTGCCGGGCTCCTTCAAGAACCTGCTGGACTGGACCGTCGGCGGCACCGAGATCGGCGACAAGCCCGTCGCCTGGGTCAACGCCGCCGCCCCCGGCCGGGGTGACGGGGCCTCGGCCACGCTGCGCACGGTGCTGGGCTACACGGGTGCCTCGGTGGTGGAGGAGGCCTGCGTACGCATCCCCGTGTCCCGGGACTCGATCGGCCCCGACGGCCTCCTCACGTCCCCCGAGGACCGCGAACGCCTGGCCGGGGTCCTCGCCGTGCTCCTGGAGGCGGCGAAGCCGGCCTAGGCCGTGTGGGCGCCGCGCCGGTCAGAGGTGGCGGCGGGCGGTGGTGACGAAGGAGTCGATCAGCTCCCGGGTCGCGTCCCGCCGGGGGACGACCTCCTCGCGGACGGCCGCGCGGTCGATCCTCCCGATCGCCTCGAAGGCCTCGGCGGCGACGGCGAGGAGCTCGGGTTCACCGGTGACCAGCTGGATCCGGAACAGGCCCTGCTGGGTGCGGGAGCGCGTCTCGAACGAGCGCCCGCGCAGGGCCGTCTCCTCCTCGGCGTCGGTGCCCTCGTGCACGCAGAACCAGTGGTGCAGCATGGCCTGGCGGAACTCGACCAGCAGCCCGGCGTACTCCCCGTACAGGTCCATCCGCTCCTGCCGCATCCGCTCCTGACGGGCGGTGTGCTCCGTCCGCCGCGCGGAGCGCTGCTGGAAGAGGTGCGTCACCGTAGAGCCCAGCAGCGTTCCGACGACCGCGACGAGGCTCGTCACCATGGCTTCCATGGGGTCATGGAAGCAGACCCGCCCCTCCCGCCTCCGGCCGGGGTCAGGCGGGCTGTTGTGCGCCCAGGGGCGGGGCCGGCAGTTCGCGCAGCAGCCAGGTGAGGATGTCGGGCAGGGCGCGAAAGGCCGCGAAGTGGGCGGCGGCGGGGTCGATGGTGGTGGTGGCGCCGGGGATGCGGCGGCCCAGCCAGCGGGAGTGGCCGACGGGGGAGAACACGTCCAGTTCGCCGTGCCAGATCAGTACGGGGCAGCGGATGTCGGCGGGGTCGAAGCCCCAGGGGCGGCTGAAGGCGAGGATGTCGTCGATCCAGCCCCAGGCGGAAGTGCGCACCCCCTCGCGGTAGTTGCGCAGCAGCATCGACCGCAGCCCCGCGTCGGAGACGATCATGCGGTCGTTGACGGTGAGCTCCCGCCGCAGTTCCTCCAGGAGCCGCCCCGGGTCCCGGCGGATCCCGGCGGCGCGGGGGATGAGCCGGGCGGCCAGCTCCTCCGGGTCGGCGGAGGCGGTGGTGTACTCCTTCACGTTCGAGGCGGCCATCCCGGCGAACCAGTCCAGGTCCTCCGCGTCCCGGGGCGCGAGCGGCACCAGGGCGGCCGTCCGGGTCACCCGGTCGGGCAGCAGGGCGGCGCAGGCCAGCGCGCCGGGCCCGCCGCCGGAGCGGCCGGCCACCGCGAAGGTGTCCAGGCCGAAGGCGTCGGCGACGGCGGCCACATCGTGGGCCACGTCGGCGACGGTCCGGCCGCAGTGGCGGTCGGAGGCGCCGTAGCCGGGCCGGTCGTAGGCGATGAGCTGCATCCGCCGCTGGTAGAGCACCATGCCGCGGGGGGCCGGTCCCAGCCGGCTGCCGGGCATGCCGTGGAGCAGGAGGACGGGCTTGCCGTCGGGGTCGCCCCAGCGCTCGGCCACCACGGTGCGTCCGTCCGCGGTGCGCACCTCTTTGCGCACGCGTTCCCTCCCTCACGTCCGGCGCGAGCAGTCACGCCGATTGTGCTCTCCGGCCGGGGAGCGCGGTAGGGCGCACTCGCGGCAAATTCTTGTGAAAGTTTTCACAAGCGTGCAGGGGTCTTAGGTCCCGATACGTCTGCGCAGGTCAGAGTGGTGATTCGGGAAGCCTGAACGGGCCTGAAGGGCCCTTCGACCTGCCGTGAAAGGGCTTTTTCGGCGGGGTGTCTTCCGCTTTCGGGTGTCGAATTGAGTCATCAGGAAAACGGTTCCACGCCGGTCTTCGGGCCGGGCCGGGTCGAAATGAAGGAGTTCCTTCCATGCAGGCCAACGAGAGGGTGGACGGGCTGGTCCAGGGCGCGCTGGCGGCGCTCGGCCGGTTCGAGTCGTTCAGTCAGGAGCAGGTCGACCACATCGTCAAGAAGGCTTCGCTGGCCGCGCTGAGCGCGCACGGTGAGCTCGCGAGGCTCGCGGTCGAGGAGACCGGCCGGGGTCTCTTCGAGGACAAGGCCGTCAAGAACCTCTTCGCGTGCGAGCACGTGGTGAACTCCATGCGCGGCCTGAGGACCGCGGGAGTCATCCGCCGCGACGAGCTGAACGGCATCACCGAGATCGCCGAGCCGGTCGGGGTCGTCTGCGCGATGACCCCGGTCACCAACCCCACCTCGACCACGGTCTTCAAGGCGCTGATCGCACTCAAGACCCGCAACCCGATCATCTTCGCCTTCCACCCCTCCGCACAGAACTGCTCCGCCGAGGCCGCCCGCATCGTCCGCGACGCCGCCGTCGCCGCCGGCGCCCCCGAGGACTGCGTGCAGTGGGTCGAGCAGCCCTCCATGGAGGCCACCGGCGCCCTCATGAAGCACCCGGGCGTCTCCACCATCCTCGCCACCGGCGGCAACGCCATGGTCAAGGCCGCCTACTCCTGCGGGAAGCCGGCCCTGGGCGTCGGCGCGGGCAACGTCCCCGCGTACGTCCACAAGAGCGCCAAGCTGGCCCGCGCGATCCACGACATCGTGCTCTCCAAGGCCTTCGACAACGGCATGATCTGCGCCTCCGAGCAGGCCGTCATCCTCGACCAGGAGGTCTACGAGGCGGGCCTCGCCGAGTTCCGGCGGCTCGGCGCCCATGTGGTCACCGCCGCCGAGAAGACCAAGCTGGAGCAGTTCGTCTTCGGTACGACGGCCTACGCCGCCGACTGCGCCGGCGCCAAGCTGAACCCGGCGGTCGTCGGCAGGTCCCCGCGGTGGATCGCCGAACAGGCCGGCTTCACCGTCCCCGAGGGGACCTCCCTCCTCCTCGCCGAGTGCGACGAGGTCGGCGAGGGCGAACCGCTGACCCGCGAGAAGCTCTCCCCGGTGCTGGCCGCCCTGAAGGCCGCCGACACCGAGCACGGCCTCGAACTCGCCGCTGCGATGGTCGAGTTCCACGGACTGGGCCACAGCGCCGCCATCCACGCCGAGGACGAGGAGCTCGTCGAGGAGTTCGGCCGCAAGGTCAAGGCGATCCGCGTCATCGCCAACTCGCCCTCCACCTTCGGCGGCATCGGCGACGTCTACAACGCCTTTCTGCCCTCCCTGACCCTCGGCTGCGGCTCGTACGGCCACAACTCGGTGGCCGGCAACGTCACCGCGGTCAACCTGGTCAACATCAAGCGGATCGGACGGCGCAACAACAACATGCAGTGGTTCAAGGTGCCGCCGAAGATCTACTTCGAACGCAACTCCCTCCGCTACCTCGGTGAGATGGAGGGCATCAGCCGCGTCTCGATCGTCACGGACCGGACGATGGTCGCCCTCGGCTTCGTGCAGAAGGTCACGGACATCCTGGCCTCCCGGCCGGGCGCGGTCGCCGTCCAGGTCATCGACGACGTCGAGCCCAACCCGGAGCTGGCCACCGTCCGGGCCGGCGCCGCGCTGATGCGCGAGTTCCGGCCGGACACGATCATCGGCCTCGGCGGCGGCTCCCCGATGGACGCCGCGAAGATCATGTGGCTGATGTACGAGCGCCCGGAGGTGGAGTTCGAGGACACGAAGGAGAAGTTCTTCGACGTCCGCAAGCGCGCCTACACGTTCCCCCCGCTCGGCGAGAAGGCCAGGATGGTCGCCATCCCGACGACCTCGGGCACCGGCTCCGAGGTCACCCCCTTCGCCGTCATCTCCGACCCGGCCGCGGCCCAGAAGTACCCGCTCGCCGACTACGCGCTGACCCCGGACGTCGCCATCGTCGACCCGGTCCTCCCGATGGGGCTGCCGGCCACGGTGACCGCGGACTCCGGCTTCGACGCCCTGACCCACGCCACCGAGGCGTACGTGTCCGCGTACTCCAACGACTACACCGACGGCCTCTGCCTCCAGGCCATCAAGCTGATCTTCGAGAACCTCCAGCGGTGCGTCGTCGACGGCCCGAACGACCCCGAGGCCCGCGAGAAGATGCACAACGCCGGGACCGTGGCGGGCATGGCCTTCGCCAACGCCTTCCTGGGACTGGTCCACGCCATGGCCCACACCCTGGGCAACACCTTCAAGGTGGCCCACGGCCGCACCAACGCGATCCTGCTGCCGCACGTGATCCGCCACAACGGCACCGTCTCGCACAAGGCCACCCCGTGGCCGAAGGCCGAGGTCTACCGGGCGCCGGAGCGCTTCCAGGAGATCGCCAGGATGCTCGGCCTGCCGGCCGCCACCCCCGCCGAGGGCGTCGAGTCCTACGCCAGGGCCGTCGAGGAACTGCGCACCAAGTGCGGGATCCCCGCCTCCTTCGCCGAGGAGGGCGTCGACGAGCAGGCCTTCCTCGAGGCCCTGCCGGTCCAGGCCGTGAACGCCTACGCCGACCAGTGCGCCCCCGCCAACCCGCGGATGCCGATGATCGACGACATGGAGCAGCTGATGCGCCAGGCGTACTACGGCAGCTGAACCGCCGCGAAGGACAGCACCCCGCCCGCCCGGACCGACAGGACCCGGGCGGGCGCAGTGCGTGCCGGACTCCTACGCGGGCGGGACCCTGAGCGGGGCCGGGACCAGCAGGGCCGCCGCCGTACGGGCCCGCTCCAGCGCCTGGGCGCGGTCGGCGCCCCGCTGGCCGAGGACCACCCGGGTGCTCAGCCCGTCCAGCAGTGCGAGCAGCTCCGAGGCACGGGCGGGGACGTCGAGCGGGGCGAAGCGGCCCTGGTCCACGCCCTTGGCCAGCAGCGCCTCCAGGTCCTGCTGCCAGCCCTCGTCGATCTCCTCCTGGGCGGCCTTGAGCGGCTCGTTGGAGGCGGTGCGCGCCCACAGCTCGATCCACAGGGTCCAGCGGGGGTCGCGCGGCCCCTCGGGCAGGTACAGCTCCAGGAACTGGTCGAGCTTGCGGGTGGCCGTCACGCGGCGGCCCAGCAGGGCCCGCCGGTCGACCGCGAGCTGTTCCTCGCTCCAGCGCAGGGCCTCCAGCAGCAGCCGGTCCTTGCTGCCGAAGTAGTACAGGATGTGCCCGCCGCTGGTGCCGAGCCGCTCGGCCAGCGCGGACATGGTGAGCGAGGCGAGCCCGTTCTCGGCGATCGCCGCCATGGCCTCTTCGAGCATCCGCTCCTGGGCGACCTGCCCGTCGCGCCGTCGTGCCGCTCCCGCCACCGTCCCGCCTTCCTGATCTTCCTCCGCCCGACCTTATCCCGGACAAGGTCTTGACGTGCCCCCATCGCGCACCGCATCTTGAATGCCATTCAAGAACCTAGAACGTCATTCAAGGTTCACGGTCAGAGTCAGGGGTCCGCCATGGGGCAGCAGGAGACACAGGGGAGCGCCGACGTCGACGAGGTGTTCCGGGTCGAGACCCACGGGATCGACCCCATCCCCGACGCCGAACGGCACGGCAGCGCCAAGGACCTCTTCTGGCTCTGGTTCGGCTCCAACCTCACCTTCACCTACGTGATCAACGGCGCCCTCGCCGTCGCCTTCGGACTGTCCTTCTGGCAGGCCACCGCCGTGGTCGTGCTCAGCGCCCTGTCCTTCTTCGCGATCAGCGCCGCCGGCCTCAGCGGCATCCGCACCGGCACCGCCACCCTCGTCATCTCCCGCGCCGCCTTCGGGGTCCGCGGGAACTTCCCCGCCGGGGTCCTGAACTGGGTGGTGAGCATCGGCTACACCATCGTCAACACCGTCGTCGGCACCCTGGCACTGGAACTGCTCCTCGCCGAGACCGGCCTCGCGGACGGGACCCCCGCCCGCGCCCTCGCGCTCGCCGTCACCCTCGTACTCACCTTCGCCGTCACCCTGTGGGGCCACGCGACCGTGCAGTTCGCCGAACGCTGGGCGGCGTACGTCCTGGCCGCCGGCTTCGGCGCGCTCCTCGTCTTCGTCCTGCCCGGCGCCGACACCTCCGCGCAGGCCGCCACCGCGCCCGGCCTCTCCGGCTGGAGCCTCGCCTTCGTCGTCATGCTGGCCGGACCCTTCTCGTACCTGCCCATGCCCGCCGACTACACCCGCTACCTGCCCCGCACCACCTCCCTCAAGTCGATCACCTGGAGCGGGGCCCTCGGCGGCATCGTCTCCTCCGTGGCCCTCGGCATCGCCGGAGTGGCCGCCGCCACCCAGACCGACATGACCGACGCCGTCGCCGGAGCCGAGAGCCTGCTGCCCGGCTGGTTCCAGCCCGTGTTCCTCTTCCTGGTCCTCGGCGGCTCCGTCACCAACTCGATCATCACCCTCTACTCCTCCGGCCTGAACCTCCAGGTCCTCGGCATCCCCTGGAGCCGCGCCCGCGCCCTCGCGATCAGCGCCGTCGTCACCGCCGCCGGCTCCCTCGCCGCGCTCTTCCTCACCGACTTCACCACCTCCCTCCTCTCCTTCCTCTCCCTCCTGATCATCGTGTTCGCCCCCTGGGGCGGCGTCTTCCTCGCCGACATGCTGCTGCGCCGCTGCCACTACGACGCCGAAGCCCTGCACGCCGGCCCGCAGGGCGCCTACTGGTACCGCTCCGGCTACCACCCCGCCGGGATGACCGCCCTCCTCGCCGGCCTCGCCTTCGCCGCCCTGACCTGCGACTCCGAACTGTGGACCGGCCCCCTCGTCGCCCCCCTCGGCGGCGCCGACCTCACCCTGCTCGGCTCGGTCGTCTCCGGCCTCGTCTACTGGGCCCTCACCCGCCGGCGCCCGACCTACGCCCCCGCCGCCTGACCTCCCACCCGCACGACCACGCACTGGAGCGCCCCATGTCCCGCCCCTTCCCCGCCGACCTGCTGCTCACCGGAGCCCGGATCCACACCGTGGACCCCGCCCTGCCCGAAGCCGAGGCCCTCGCCGTCCGCGACGGGGTGATCGTCTGGGTCGGCTCCGACGCCGAAGCCGCCGCCTGGGCCGGGCCGGACACCGAGCGGATCGACGCGGGCGGCCGACTGGTCCTGCCCGGCTTCATCGACGCCCACAACCACGTCCGGCTCGGCTCCGACGCCGACTGCGTCCAGCTGGCGGGCGTACGCACCCTCGAAGGCATCCAGGAACGCATCCGCGCCTGGCGGGCCGAGCACCCCGATGCCACCTGGATCGAGGCCGAGGCCTTCGACTACTCCGCGATCCCGGGCGGACGCATGCCGTGCGCCGCCGACCTGGACCCGGTCACCGGGGACGTACCGGCGATCGTCCTCTCGTACGACGTCCACACGGCCTGGCTGAACACGGCCGCCCTGCACCGCCTCGGCATCACCCGCGACCGCACCGACCTCCCCTTCGGCACGGCCGCCCTCGACCCTAAGACGGGCGAACCCACCGGCTTCGTCAAGGACTTCGCCGTCAAGGGCCTCTCCCGCGACGGGCACCGCGCCCTGCGCGAACTCGGCGTCCCGTGGGCCTCCCCGGACCGCCAGTACGGGCGCCTCGCCCGGAGCCTCGACGACGCCATCGGCTTCGGCATCACCACCGTCGTCGAACCGCAGAACTCCCTCGACGACCTGGAACTCTACGAACGGGCCCGCGCCGAAGGACGGCTGCGCTCACGGATCGTCGCCGCCCTCTTCCATCCGCGCGGCACCACCGACACCGACCTCGACGAATTCGCCGACGCCGCACGCCGCTTCCCCGGCGACCGGCTGCGGGTCGGCCCGCTCAAGCTGTACATCGACGACGTGGTCGAACCCCGCACGGCCGCACTCCTGGAACCGTACGCGGGCTGCGGCCACCACCGCGGCGAGACCTTCTACCCGGCCGAGGAGTTCGCGGACCTCCTCGCCGAGCTGGACGCGCGCGGCTTCCAGTGCTTCGTCCACGCCACCGGGGACCGGGGCATCCGCACCGTCCTGGACGCCGTCGCGCACGCCCGCACCGTCAACGGCCCGCGCGACGCCCGTCACCAGGTCGTTCACGTGGAATGCCTCGACCCCGAGGACGTGCCGCGCTTCGCCGAACTGGGCGTCGTCGCCTGCATGCAGCCCCGCCACTGCGCGCCCGAGATCGCCGGCCCCGGGCAGGACTGGGCCGAGAACGTCGGCGAGGACCGCTGGCACAAGGCCTGGCCCATGCGGAGCCTGAACGAGGCGGGAGCCGTGCTGGCCTTCTCCAGCGACTGGAACGTCGCCGAGATGGACCCCATGGTCGGGATCTACACGGCGATCACCCGGCGCCCGCTCGGCGGGGGCGAGGCGTGGCAGCCGGAGGAGACGGTGTCCGTCGAGACGGCGGTCCACGGCTACACGATGGGCTCGGCCTACGCGAACTTCCTGGAGACCGAACGGGGTTCGATCACCGTCGGCAAGGCGGCGGACTTCGTGATCCTGTCCCGGGACATCCTGCGGATCCCGGCCGCCGAGATTCCGGGGACGGTCGCCGAAACGGTGGTGGTGGCAGGCGATATCGCCCACCGCCGCCCGTAGCCTGGCCGGCCGGTACCGGACATCCCGCTGCGCGGGCCCGTCCCCACCCCACCCTTCCACCGTTCCCGCCTCAAACGCCGGCGCGGCTCACAAACCTGGGGCTCCGCCCCGGGCCCCCACGCCTCAAACGCCGGCGAGGCTGGATGTGGCGGCGGGGCTGGATTGGGCGTAGCCGTTCGCGTGCGGGTGCGTTGCCGGGGGCCAGCCCCCGGACCCCCGCTCCTCAAACGCCGGAGGGGCTGGATTCGTCGGGATCAGAGACGTGAGGGGTCGGGGACGGGGTGGGGTGTCGTCCGGGATGTAAAACGTGATTTGTTGGCGCGCGGTACCCCGTCACCCGACGAAGCTGCGGAGGGGGCGCCATAAATCATGCCTATCCCGGACGGCACCCCACCCCGTCCCCGACCCCGCCCCCCCCGGAGCCCTGGTTACCGCGCGGCCAGCGCCAGGGCGGTGGGAACGCCGGACCGCCCTACGCCTCCGGGTGTTCCTCGGGCGCGAGGAAGCGCCCCATGGGGAGGACCTGGCGGCCCCAGGTGGAGGCCAGGATCTGCCCGGCGAGCAGGTACGTCGCCCCGAGCGCGGCCAGCAGACCGGACCAGCCGGTGACCCGGTTCCAGGTCGGCGACCCGGTGAACCCGCTGACGGTCATCGCGACGAAGACGACCAGCACGCAGCTGAAGGTGGACAGCAGCACCAGGTGGATCCGCCAGCTGCCGAGCCACAGCACGAACACCACGAACACCCAGGGCAGGGTGAACAGCCCGCTGACGTCCCCGCGCAACGCGGGGTCGGTGGCCGGCAGCACCCACTGGATCAGGCAGGCCTTCGCCATCCAGAAGAGCCCGAAGCCGCCGAAGACGGTGGCGTGCCACGTGTCGCCGCGCTGGGCCTGGAACAGCCCGGCCAGCAGCTGGGCCAGCCCGCCGATGAAGAACCCGACCAGCGGCAGCACCGAGTGACCGAGCTCCTCCGGGAAGATCCCCGCGTCGATGCCGGTCGCGATGACGGTGACCACGATGAAGCCGGTGAGCCGAGCGCACCCAGTTGCGCCTGCGCGCTGGGCTCCATCCGCTTGACGGAGACGGCCTGTTCGGCGGGCCCCTGCCGGTTGCGGAGGACGGGCGTGTTCACCGCCCGGGCTCCCCGTCACCGGCGAACCGGGGGACGGAGGGGGAGTCGTCGGGCAGGCCACTGCCCACGGCGGCGCCCGGCCGTCCCCGGCGCATCACCGCGCAGGCCACCGTGATCGCGGCGCCCGCCACCGCCCACGCGGCCAGCACCAGCATCGGCCCGCCCGCGCCGTTGCCGTCGAAGTACGTGAGGGAGCGCGCGGCGTACGTACCGGCGCCCGGCGGCAGGGCCGGGCCGATGGTGCTCCAGAAGGGCGGCAGCAGCGGGTACGGGTAGGCGCCGCCCGCGCTCGGGTTGCCGAACACCACGACCAGCAGGATCGCCAGGCCGATGCCGACCACGCCGGCCAGCCCCTGGAGGGCCAGGGTGATCGCGCCGACGGCGAAGACGACGAGGGTGCCGAGCCCCCACAGCGCCATGAGGGGGCCGGGCAGCGCGCCCAGGACCGGGCCGGCGATGACCGCGCCGAGCAGCCCGGCGGCGATGGAGTACAGCAGCAGCGCGCCGAGCCGGATGACGGCGCGGGCGGCGTTGGCGGGCCGGGCGCCGGCGCTGATCGCGAGGATCGCGGCGCACAGGTAGCCGCCCACGCACCAGCCGATGACCAGGTAGAAGGAGCTCAGGCCGCGGCTGTCGCCCTGGTCGGCGGGGGCCACGTCGATGACCCGGATCTCGCGGCCCTGGGCCTTCTCGGCCGCGCCGACGACCGCTTCGACGGCCTGGGAGAGGGAGGCTCCGGCGCCGCTCGCGACGAGCAGCTCGTCGCGCCTCCCGGCCGGGTCGATGACCAGCGCCCCGTCGACGTCCCGGTTCTGGATCTGGCGGACCGCGGCGGCCCGGTCCTTGACGGCGCGGGGGTCGAGCGGGGTGCCGGGCAGCTCGCCGAGCTGCTTCGCGGACCGTTCGGCGACCTGTTCGACCGGGGCGGCCACCGCGAGGGGGATCCTGTCGGGCTTCGGGTGGTGGAAGGCCCCGATGTAGGAGGTGATGAAGGCCAGCTGAAGGGCCAGTACGCCCAGGACCAGCAGGGCGGCCCGGGTCGTCACGGCGTCCTTGACCTCGGCGAGGAAGCCGCCGGAGGGACCGGAGGCGGTGCTCTGGGTGGGCTGGGTCATGTCCTCACGCTGGGCGTGGCGGGGGCCGTGCGCAGCAGGGGAGAGCCGAATGGATGATCGAACAAGTGTTTCGCACGGATATTCGAATTGTTCTATGGTGGAGAGCGGGGGAGGTGTCGATCCGAGCGAAGCAGGAGGCCGTGGGTGCCTGGTTTTACGCATCTGCACACCGTTTCGGGGTTCTCCGTACGGTACGGAGCCTCGCACCCGCAGCGGCTGGCGGAACGCGCCGCCGAACGGGGCATGGACGCCCTCGCCCTGACCGACCGCGACACCCTCGCGGGCGCGGTGCGGTTCGCGAAGGCGGCCGCCGGGGCCGGGATCCGGCCGCTGTTCGGGGTGGACCTGGCCGTGGCTCCCGCGGAGTCGCTCGCGGCGCCGGGGGGCTCCGGCCGCCGGGCCGGCGAGGCCTCGTACCGCAGACGGGTCCCGGTCCGGGGCGGGGCCTTCGTGGACGAGTCCGCCCCGCGGGCCGTCTTCCTGGCCCGCGACGGCGCCGCCGGATGGGCGGAACTGTGCCGGATGGTCACGGCCTCTGCCCTGGCCGGACGGGGGCAGGACACCGCGCCCGGCGCCGACGGCGCGGGGCGCGCCCCCTGGACCGCCGGGGACTCCCGGCCCTCCCGGTCCGCCCCGGGCTTCGGCCCGGGCCGGACCGGCGGCCCGGACACCCCAGGACCCGACCACACCGCGAGCGACGGCCCCCCGCCCTCCGGCGGGCCCGGCGCATCCCCGGACGGATCCGGGGACGCCCTGGGCTTCGGGTCCGGCGGATCCGGGGATGGCCGGGGGGCGGTGTTCGTGTTGCTCGGGCCCGGGTCCGAGGTGGGGCGGGCGCTCGCCGCGGGGCGGCCCGACCGGGCGGCCCGGCTGCTCGCGCCCTGGCGGGAGATCTACGGCGACGCCCTGCGCCTGGAGGCCGTCCACCACGGCCGCGCCGGCACCGGCCCCGGCTCCCTGCGGCTCGCCGCCCGTACCGTCGGCTTCGCCGCCGAACAGGGTGTCCCCGCCGTCCTGACCAACGCCGTCCGCTACGCCGACCCCGGCCAGGGTCCCGTCGCCGACGTCCTCGACTCCGCCCGGCGCCTGGTCCCCGTCGACCCCAGGGGCCCCCTCGACAGCGGTGAACGCTGGCTCAAGGGCCCCTCCGCCATGGCCGAGGCCGCCGACCGGATCGCCCAGGCCGCCGGACTGCGCCCCGCCGACGCCCGCCGCCTGCTCGCCCGGACCCGGGAGACCGCCGAGGCCTGCTCCGTCGACCCCGAGGACGACCTCGGCATCGGCTCCGTGCACTTCCCCGAGGCCCGCCTCGTCGGCGCCGCCCACCGCACCGCCCAGCGGGTCCTGACCTCCCGCGCCTCGGCGGGCATGGTGCTGCGCGGCTACGCCGGCGAGCGCGCGTACTGGGACCGGATGCACGAGGAGCTCGACGTCATCGCCTACCACGGCTACGCCTCGTACTTCCTGACGGTCGCTCAAGTCGTGGACGACGTACGGGAGATGGGCATCCGGGTGGCCGCCCGCGGCTCCGGCGCCGGCTCCCTCGTCAACCACCTCCTCGGCATCGCCCACGCCGACCCCGTCGCCAACGGCCTGCTGATGGAACGCTTCCTGTCCCGCCGCCGGCGCGTCCTGCCCGACATCGACATCGACGTGGAGTCCGCCCGCCGGCTGGAGGTCTACCGCCGGATCATCTCCCGCTTCGGCGCCGAGCGCGTCGCCACCGTCTCCATGCCCGAGACCTACCGGGTCCGCCACGCCGTCCGCGACGTCGGCGCCGCCCTGTCCATGGACCCGGCCGTCGTCGACCGGCTCGCCAAGGCCTTCCCGCACATCCGCGCCCGCGACGCCCGCGCCGCACTGGAGGAACTGCCCGAACTGCGCGGGGTCCAGGAGGGGCGGGGCCCCGCCTACGAGCGGATGTGGGACCTCGTCGAGGCCCTGGACGCCCTGCCGCGCGGCACCGCCATGCACCCGTGCGGGGTGCTGCTCTCCGACGCCTCCCTGCTCGCCCGCACCCCCGTGGTCCCCACCAGCGGCGAGGGATTCCCCATGTCCCAGTTCGACAAGGAGGACGTCGAGGACCTCGGGCTGCTCAAACTCGACGTCCTGGGCGTGCGGATGCAGTCCGCGATGGCGCACGCCGTCACGGAGCTGAGCCGCGCCACCGGACGGGAACTCGACCTGGACGACCCGGAGCAGGTGCCGCCGGGTGATGGGGCCACGTACGAACTGATCCGCTCCGCCGAGACGCTGGGCTGCTTCCAGATCGAGTCCCCGGGCCAGCGGGACCTCGTGGGGCGGCTCCAGCCGGCCACCTTCCACGACCTGGTCGTCGACATCTCCCTCTTCCGCCCCGGCCCGGTCGCCGCCGACATGGTGCGGCCCTTCATCGAGGCCCGGCACGGGCGGGCCCCGGTCCGCTTCCCGCACCCCGACCTCGCCGACGCGCTGCGCGAGACGTACGGGGTGGTCGTCTTCCACGAGCAGATCATCGAGATCGTGCACGTCATGACCGGCTGCGGACGCGACGAGGCCGACCGGGTGCGGCGCGGGCTCTCCGACCCGGACTCCCAGGGCCGGATCAAGGTCTGGTTCGCGGCGTCCGCCGCCGCGCGCGGCTACTCGGCGGAGGTGATCGCCCGGACCTGGGAGATCGTCGAAGCCTTCGGCAGCTACGGCTTCTGCAAGGCGCACGCGGTGGCCTTCGCCGTACCCACCTACCAGTCGGCCTGGCTCAAGACCCACCACCCGGCGGCCTTCTACGCCGGACTGCTTACCCACGACCCCGGCATGTACCCCAAGCGGCTGCTGCTCGCGGACGCCCGGCGGCGGGGAGTGCCGGTACTGCCGCTGGACGTGAACCGCTCCTCGGTCACCCACCGCATCGAACTGGTGTCCGGTCCGCCGGAGCGCTGGGGGCTGCGCCTCGCCCTCGCCGACGTCCACGGCATCAGCGAGGCCGAAGCCCTGCGCATCGAGGCCGGACAGCCCTACGCCTCCCTGCGCGACTTCTGGGACCGGGCCCGCCCCGGCCGCCCCGTCGCCGAACGCCTCGCCCAGGTCGGCGCGTTGGACGCCTTCGGTGCGAACCGCCGTGACCTGCTGCTGCATTTGACGGAACTCCACGGCGGCGCCCGGCGCGTCCGCGGCGCCACCCAACTCCCCCTGGGCGGAGGCCGGTCCACCGCCCCCGTCGGCCTGCCCGACCTCACCGAAGCCGAACGGCTCAGCGCCGAACTCGGCGTCCTCGGCATGGACACCTCGCGCCACCTCATGGACGACCACCACGCCTTCCTCACCGAACTCGGCGTGACCCCGGCGCACCGGCTCCGGGACACCGGGCACGGCCGGACCGTCCTCGTCGCCGGCGCCAAGGCCGCCACCCAGACCCCGCCGATCCGCTCCGGCCGCCGCGTCATCTTCACCACCCTCGACGACGGCACCGGACTGGTCGACCTGGCCTTCTTCGACGACAGCCAGGAAGCCTGCGCGCACACCGTCTTCCACTCCTTCCTGCTCCTCGTACGAGGAGTCGTGCAGCGGCGCGGACCGCAGAGCCTCAGCATCGTCGGAGCCGCCGCCTGGGACCTCGCCGCCCTCGCCGAACTGCGCGGCCGCAGCGGCCTGGAAGCCGTCACCGCCCGGCTCGCCGAACCCCTCGCCCAGGGCCCCGGCGACTCCGGCCGCCGCATCCACCTCCCGACCGGCTACGAGATGAACCCCTGGGCCGACCTCCAGCCGCCCGGCGAACGCGCCGCGACCGGCCGCAAACTGTGGCACTCCAGCCCCGGGAGCGCCGGATGACCGCGATCCTCCACGTCCGCTGCGCCCCCGCGCTCCCCGACCGGGGCTACCGCGAAGTCCTCGACCTGCTCCGCGAGTTCTCCCCCCTCGTCCAGGCCCTGCCGCCCCGCGCCGCCCTCGTCCAGGCGCGCGGCGCCCAGCGCTGGTTCGGCGCCGGCCCCGCCCGCATCGCCGAGGTCGTCAGGCTGCGCGCGGTGGCCCGGCTCGGCGCCGACGTCCGCATCGGGGTCTCCACCACCTGGGCGGTGGCCGCCATGGCCTCCGCCCGCGTCCCGGAACCCGGCGGCGTCCTCGCCGTACCGGGGGACCACGTCACCGAGTTCCTCGCACCCCTCCCCGTGGAGGCCCTCCACGGACTGGGCGCCCGGCAGGCCGAAGCCCTCCGCGGGTACGGGCTGCACACGGTCGGCGCCCTCACCTCGGTCCCGCGCGGGGTCCTGGAGCGCATCCTCGGCAAACGCGCCGGCCGTACCGTCGCCGACCGCGCCCGGGGCATCGACCCCCGCCCCGTCACCCCGCGCGACCTGCCCGCCTCGGCCGCCGTCCGCACCCGCTTCCCCCGCCAGGAACTCGACGGCCCCCACGCCCGCGCCGCCCTCCTCGCCCTCGCCGTCGGGCTCGGCGCGAGCCTGCGCGGCCGCCGCCAGGCCGCCCGGGCCCTCACCCTCACCCTGCACTTCGCGGGCGGCGCCCGCTGGGAGAGGTCCCGGCGGCTCACCGAACCCTCCGCGCACGACGAGGACCTGCGTACCCTCGCCTACCGCCTGATGGACGCCGCGGGCCTCCAACGGGCCCGGCTGACCGGCATGACCCTGCGCGCCGAAGACCTCACCGGCGCGGCCGCGGTCACCCGCCAGCTCTCCCTGGACCCCGTCCGCGAAGCCCGCCTCACGGTGGAAGCCGCCGTGGACCGCGCCAACGCCCGCTTCGGCGCCGGCACCGTCGGCCCGGCGGCGGCCCTCCTGCGGGCCGCGAGCTAGGCCGAGCCTGCCGTCAGACGTCCCCCAGCATCAGCCGGGCCGTCTCCGTGCGCAGCGGGGTGGTCTGGGCCTGGATCAGGTGGAACTGGGCCTCGCGGGACAGGCGGCCCGCCGCGTGGCCGTACTGGATCGCGCGGCCGCCCGCCACCGCCACGCAGACCGCGGCCGACCGTACGGCCAGGTCCAGGGAGGCGGCCCGCAGGGCGAGGCGGGCCTCCGCAAAGCCGCCCGGCGGGGCCTCGTCGCGCAGGGCGTAGGCCTCGGCGCGCAGCGCGGCGGTCCGGCGCGCGAGCCGCAGGCCCAGCTCCTCGTACGCGGACTCGTGCAGGAGGTGGTCGGCGGTGGCGCGGAGCTGCCCGAAGACGGCCGGCTGGGCGTCGGCGTTCTCCTCGTCGTAGGCCCGGATCCAGTCCGCCCGCGGTTCCCGGCCCAGCACCCGCGCGTCGGGCACGTGGACGTCGCGCAGCTCGACGGCGGCCGTGTGCGTACCGCCCATCGCCCACAGCGGAGCCCCCGCCACGGCGGTCAGGCCACGGTCCGGCGCGCAGTCGGCCAGCGCGAGGACCACCTCGTCGGCCTCCGTGACGGCCCCCACGAACAGGGTGTCCGCCAGGCCCCAGCCCGTCACCCACGGCACCCGCCCGTCCAGCCTCCACCCGCCCGCCACCCGCCGCGCCGTGACGGGCGGGCGCGGATGGCGCAGGAAGGCGAAGCCGGCCGTGGCCCGCCGCTCCCCGCTCGCCAGAGCCGGCAGCCACTCCTCGCGCAGTGCGGCCCCCGCCGGGCCGGACGCCTTCAGCAGGGCCTTGGCCAGCGGGACGTGCTGGGTCCACACGAACCACGTCGACGGGTCCACCGCCGCCAGCACCTCGTGCACCTCCCGGGTCACCTGACGGGCCGTGAGCCCGCTCGCGGCCCCCGGTTCGTATCCGATCAGGCCGTACGCCCCGCAGGCGGCCAGCGCGTCCAGATGCGTACGGGGCACCCCGGACCCGGCGGTGCGTTCCGTCTCGGGCCGCAGGACCCGTACGGCGGTCTCCGTGACGGCGGCGACCAGCGGGTCGGCCGCCAGCGCGGGCGGGGTGGCCAGGGCGGTACCGGCACCGGGGGCCCTCTGCATGACCGCGATCACCTCATGTGGGTCGGGGACTGGGGGCGGAGCGGAAGCGGCGTCCAATTCTTCCGGAGCGGCGGTCGGGGCACGCCGGACACGCGAGTTTTTACCGCCGCGTAACTTCCAAGTCCTGCTACTCGCCCGTAATTTAGCGGTCAGCAGCCCCCCTTGTGATCCGGATCACGGGACGAACCCCCACGCCATTCCCCTTGACCCTCCCCCAGCCACCGCTGGGCGGTTCCCCCTTGGAGATCACACGATGCTGCCCTGGAGACGCCTGCTCCGCCCGTTCGCCGTCCTCACCCTCGCCGCCGCGGCCCTCGTCGCCCCCACCGGCGCCGCGCAGGCCGCGTCCGCCCCCACCAGCGGCTGGAACAACTGGTCCTGCAAACCCTCCGCCGCCCACCCGCGGCCCGTCGTCCTCGTCCACGGAACCTTCGGGAACTCCGTCGACAACTGGCTGGGCTTCGCGCCGTACCTCGTCAACCGCGGGTACTGCGTCTACTCCCTCGACTACGGCCAGCTGCCCGGCGTGCCCTTCTTCAACGGCCTCGGCCCCATCGACAAGTCCGCCGGCCAGCTCGACGTCTTCGTCGACAAGGTCCTCGCCTCCACCGGCGCCGCCAAGGCCGACATCGTCGGCCACTCCCAGGGCGGCATGATGCCGCGCTACTACCTCAAGTTCCTCGGCGGCGCCGCCAAGGTCAACGCCCTCGTCGGCCTCGCCCCCGACAACCACGGCACCACCCTGCTCGGACTCACCCAGCTGCTCCCGTACTTCCCCGGCGCCGGGGACCTGATCAGCACCGCCACTCCGGGGCTGGCCGACCAGATCGCCGGATCCCCCTTCCAGAACAAGCTGAACGAGGGCGGGGACACCGTCCCCGGCGTGCAGTACACGGTCATCGCGACCAGGTACGACGAGGTGGTCACCCCCTACCGGACCCAGTTCCTCGACGGGCCGAACGTCCGCAACGTCCTGCTCCAGGACCTCTGCGGCCTCGACCTCTCCGAACACGTGGCCATCGGCCTGACCGACCGGATCGCCTGGCACGAGGCACTCAACGCCCTCGACCCGGCGCACGCCGAACGGACCACCTGCGCGTCGGTCTTCAGCTGACGCTGACGCTGACGCGCAGGCGGTCCGGAGGCTTCGCTCAGCGGCCGTGACGGCCCGTCGCCGCCCGGCGGCGGGCCAGCCCGAACAGCACGGCCGCACCCGCGGCCAGCGCCGCCGCCCCGGCGATCGCCACCACCGGGGTGGCGCCGCTGCCGCCCGTCTCCGCGAGGTTGTCGCCCCGGGCCCCGGCCGGGGACGGCGACGAACCCTGGGACACGGGGGCGGCGGGAGCGGCGGCAGCGGAGGCGGGCGCCTTGGCGTTCGTCTTCGCGTCGTCGTCCCCGTGGCCGTTGTGCTCCACCGAGGACTTCGGGGCCCCCTCGGCGATCTGCTGGTCCGTCGGGGCCTTGGGCGGCGTGCTGGGCTTGGCCTCCGGCTTGCCGCTCGCCGCCGCGCTCGGGGTGGCGCCGGTACCGGCGTCGCCCTTGCCGCCGCCGCTACCGCTGTCCTTGCCGAAGACCACGTCCGAGCAGGTGTAGAAGGCCTCCGGGCTGTCCGAGCGCTGCCAGATGCTGTAGATCAGGTGGCGGCCGCTCTTCTTCGGCACGGTCCCGCTGAAGACGTAGTCACCGTTCTGCATGCCCGGGTCGGTGACCTTCGCGAACGGCAAGGGCTCCAGGTCCGACCACTTCAGCGGCTTCGTCGGGTCGTAGCCGTCCTTCGTCACGTACAGCTCGAAGGAACCCTTGTGCGGGGCCGTCCCCTTGTAGCGGAAGGTGTGCGCACCCGCCGTCATCGGGCCGGCCGGCCAGTCGGCGCGGGCCAGGTCCAGCCCCTTGTACTTGCTGTTGCCGGCCGAGCAGAGCTGGCCGTCCGGGATCAGCTTCTTGCTCTGGCCGGCCGCGTTGGCGATGTTCACCGCGTTCCAGTCGTAGAACGCCTGCGCCCCGCTCGCCGCGACGGCCGCCTTGCACGCCGCCGACTTCGGCGCCTCCGGCCCCTCCGCGTAGCAGGCCGCCACCCGGCTGACCGGGTCCGTCATCGAACCGTGCGCGGCCGCCGGCGCGGCGGCGTACGCGGCCACCGCGAGGGGCGCGAGGGCGACGGCGGCGGTACGGCGGGCGGCGGAACGGCGGCGTGCGGACATGGGTGGATCTCCTTCGGGCGCAAGGCAGGGATGCGCCAGCGGAGGGAACCGGTCCGCGCGGCGCCCCGCCCCCCGACGGGGCCCCGGCGCCGCAACCGGCCCTCCCTGGCACCGCCAAGCTAGCCCGCCACGACCCGGGTTCCGCCCCTTCGGAGCCCTCCGGGCCGATCCTTAGGGTCCCTTTAAGGCAGCGGTAAGCGGCCCCTCAGGAACGGCCGGCCCGTCAGGCGAGCAGCGCCGCCAGACCGGCCGCCGAACGGGCCTGCTCGTCCAGGGCGTCGAGGGCCCGGACCGCCTGCGCCGCCGCCTCCGGATCGCTCTGCGCGAGACCGCTCTCGGCGAACTCGTCCTCGTCCAGGCGCAGGACGGACGCCCCGTCCGCCGAGACCCACAGGTCCAGGTCCAGGTCCTCGACCAGGATCTCCCCCTCCCGCACCAGCGCCGGGCGCGTGACGTCGCAGTACCAGCCCTTGAGGACGCCCTCGCCGTTCCAGACCTCCTTCACCGCGTACCAGCGCGTCCGCCAGAAGTGCTCCACGAACACGTCGCCCGGCTCGAAGCGCACGAAGCCGAAGTCCCGTACGCCCTCGGCCGCCCAGGGGGCGCGTACGGAGATCCGGTCGCCGTCGTCCGACACCTGCGCCGCCGGATAGCGGATCTTGGTCTTGCCGGCCTTGGTGAGGGTGACGGTCCATCGGGTGTTCACTGCGGTGCTCCCAGCTTCTTCGTGTAGCGCGTCTCGGTCGCGCGGATCTCGTAGCCGAACCACGCGTTGATCGCGAGCATCGGCCCGTTCCCGGCGTCGTTGCCGGTGAAGGCCTCGGTGCACCCGGCCGCGCGGGCCCGGTGCAGCGAGTCGGTCTTGGCGAGTTTGGCCAGCCCGCGGCCCCGGAAGGCGCGCAGGGTGCCGGTCATCGCGGAGGAGTAGCGGCCCGCGCCGTCGGTGCGGGCCGCCGAGAAGGCGGCCACCACCCCGTCGACCAGGGCCACCGTCGTCAGCTCGTGGTCCAGCGTCGGGTCGTGCCAGACGCCGTCCAGCCAGTCCTGGTAGTCGTTCAGCTCCGCCGGTACGTCGCCCGGCTCGTCCGCCGTCACCGCCGCGTCGGCCTCGAAGAGCGGGCGCGGATCGGCCGCGAACGCCGAGCCGGGGCGCAGCTCGACCCCGGCCGGCAGGTCCCGGGGGAGCGGGGGCAGCGTGCCCGCCGCCAGGTCCAGGCGCAGGAAGTGCGCGGAGCGGCTGGAGCGGTAGCCGTGGTGCTCGGCGAAGGCCCGGTGGGCGGGGCCGTCCAGCACCCAGGCGTAGACGTCCACGGCGCCCTCGGCGGCCAGGTGCGCCTCGGCGGTGCGCAGCAGCCCGGTCCCGGCGCCGAGGCCGCGGTGCGCGGGGTCGACGTAGGCGTTGACGAACGACAGGCCCGGCTCCGGAGCGTCGTACGCCAGGCCCACCTGGGCGGAGCCGACGACCGTACCGTCCGGGGTCTCGGCGATCAGCAGCCGGTAGCGCCCCGCGGGAGGGGCGGCGGCCACCTCGTGGGCCACCCCGGCGGGCGTCGTCACCATGAACGGGAGGGCGGCGCGGCGCACCCGCACGACGGCTTCCGCGTCCCCCGGGTCGCCGGGGCGCAGGTCACGGATGAGAACGGTCACGGGGCCGACGTTACGGGCGGGCCCCCGCGGCCGCCTCCGAATTACCCGGCGCGCGGGACGGATGCGGGAGAATCGGCGGCGTGACCTCGACCTCGACACACCTGAAGATCAGGATCGACGGCTCGGCCGGCTCGGCCGCCCCGTACGAACAGCTGCGCGCGCAGATCGCGGACCGGGCCCGGTCGGGGAAGCTCCCCGCGGGCTTCAAACTGCCCACGGTGCGGGGCCTCGCGGAGGAACTGGGGCTGGCCGCGAACACCGTGGCCAAGGCGTACCGGGCGCTCGAGACCGACGGGGTGATCGAGACGCGGGGCCGCCACGGGACGTTCGTCGCGGCGGCCGAGGGTTCCTCGCGGGAGGCGGCCGCCGCCGCGCAGGCCTTCGCCGAGCGGGCCCACCGCCTGGGCCTCACGGAATCCGAAGCCCTGACCGCCGCCACCACCGCCCTGCGGGCCCGCTACTCGGCCGCCTGACCCCGGGGCCCGCCGTCCGGGCGCGGCGCCGTTGCCGGGGGCCAGCCCCCGGACCAGGGGCTGGATTTTGCCCAGGCCAGGTGGTGGCTGGATTGCCCGGAGGGCAATTCCAGCCTCGCCGGCGTTTGAGGCGCGGGGTCTGGGGCGGAGCACCAGGTCTTTGAGCCGCGCCGGCGACTGAGGCGGGAACGGAGGAAGGGCGGGTAGGGGACCGCCCCGCGCAGCGGACACCGACCGCCCGCCGGAGGCTAGAGGTAGAGGCCCGCCTCCACACCCTGCCCCTGCGGAGGCAGCAGCGCGGCCGGCCCCGTCCCCCTCCGCAGCGCGAAGAGTTCGGCGAGGGTCGCCCCCTCCCGGGACACCCCCTCGTCGGTGCCGAGCCAGTCCACCGCCTCCCCGTGCGTCAGCCGGCCGACCTCGATGCGGGCCAGGCACCGTCCGGGCCGGACCACGGCCGGGTGGAGCCGTTCCAGGTCCTCGTTGGTGGTGACCCCCACCAGGACGTTGCGGCCCTGCCCGAGCAGACCGTCCGTCAGGTTCAGGAGCCGCGACAGCGCCTGCCCGGCGGTGTGCCGGGCCTCGCCGCGGATCAGCTCGTCGCAGTCCTCGAGCAGCAGCAGCCGCCAGCGGCCCTTCGCCGTGCCCTCGTCCTCGCCGATCGCGATGTCCATCAGGTAGCCGACGTCGTTGAACAGCCGTTCCGGGTCCAGGACGCAGTCCACCTGGCACCAGTCCCGCCAGGAGCGGGCCAGTGTGCGCAGCGCGGAGGTCTTGCCGGTGCCGGGCGGGCCGTGCAGCAGGAGCAGCCGGCCCGCGATGTCGTCCGGGGTGACCTTCATCAGCCGGTCCATGGCCCCGGCCACCGGCGCCGTGTAGTTCGGCCGGACCTCCGCCCAGGTGCCCGCGGAGATCTGCCGGGTCGTGCGGTAGGGGCCGCGGCGCGGGGAGACGTACCAGAAGCCCATCGTGACGTTGTCCGGCTGCGGTTCGGGCTCGTCCTCGGCGCCCTCCGTGGCCGCGCCGAGCATCCGCGTGGCCAGTTCGTCGCTGACCGCGGTGACCGTCACGTCGGCGCCCCGGCTCCAGCGGGAGACGAGCACCGTCCAGCCGGTGCCTTCGGCGAGGGTGGCACTGCGGTCGGTGTCGCGGGCCGAGCGGATGACCTTCGCGTCGGGCGGCAGCAGGGTGGCCTCGGCCTTCACCCGCTCGATCGTCACGCTCTGGGAGTACGGCTGTTCTCCGGACGCGAACCGTCCGAGGAACAGCGCGTCGACGACGTCCGACGGTGAATCGCTGTCGTCGACATTGAGCCGGATCGGCAGCGCGTCATGCGGGTCTGCTGGCATGGCGCCCATGATCCGGCACGAACTGCCCTCCTGCACCTGTGTTTCGCCGGATCGAGTGTCCGGATTCCCTCTTCAAACGCAGCGCGGGTGAAGATTCCGACGGTAACCCTGCCCCGAATATTCTTGGCATGAACACTTCCAGCCAGCCCCGGCTCCTTGTACCACGGACTCAGGAGTAACCCCCCACAAGGAGCCGCACACATGAGCAGGAAACTGTCGCGCCTCGCAGCCCTCACCTCCTCGCTGGTCCTCGCCGCCGGAGCCGCCCTCTTCGGCGCCGGACAGGCATCCGCCGCCGCCCGGGCGGACTTCGGCTACGTCGCCCTCGGCGACTCGTACTCCTCCGGCGTCGGCGCCGGGAACTACGACAGCGGGAGCGGCAACTGCAAGCGCACGACCAGGGCCTACCCCGCCCTGTGGGCCGCGGCCCACGCCCCCCAGACCTTCTCCTTCACCGCCTGCTCGGGAGCCCGTACGGGTGATGTCCTCAACAGCCAGCTGAGTCCCCTCAACTCCGGCACCGACCTCGTCAGCATCACCGTCGGCGGCAACGACGCCGGATTCTCCGACGTCATGACGACCTGTGTCCTCCAGTCCGAGTCCACCTGCGTCAACCGCGTCAACCAGGCCAAGGCGTACGTCGACTCCACCCTCCCCGGCCAGCTCGACCAGGTCTACAACGCCATCCGCGCCCGGGCGTCCGGCGCGAAGGTGGTCGTCCTCGGCTATCCCCGCTTCTACAAGCTGAACGGATCCTGTGTCACCGGACTGACCGAGGGCGAGCGTTCCGCCATCAACGGCGCCTCCGACCACCTGAACGCCGCCATCGCCAAGCGCGCCGCCGACCACGGCTTCACCTTCGCCTCGGTGGCCGGAGCCTTCACCGGGCACGAGATCTGCTCCGGCGACGCCTGGCTGCACAGCGTCAACTGGGCCAACATCGGCGAGTCCTACCACCCCACCGCCGCCGGACAGTCCGGCGGCTACCTGCCGGTCTTCACCGGCAAGGCCTGAGCCCCGCCCGCGGACGGCCCCGGCCACGCCACGGCCGTCCGCGGGACGACGTCCACCGTCCGCCCGGCCGCCCGCGCTCAGGGGCTCGCGGACGGGCTCACCGACGGGGTGGGCGTAGGCGCCGGTGTGCCGGAGCCGCCGGGCGACGGGGTGCCGGCCGTCGGGGTCGGCCGCTCGCAGGTCACGGAGTACTCCAGCCACGGCGAGTCCGCCCGCGCGGGCGCACGCACCTCCAGCCGGACCGCGTCCTCGAGGACCGCCCCCGGCCGGTGGCCCGACTCGGTGTGCATCAGCTGGCGGGTCCGGGCGCCGCCCGCCTCGTACGTCAGGTTCTGCCACTGCGGCTCGGGGCCCGCGCCCGCGCCCCCGCGCGTCACCCAGCGGTACTCCACCACGGCCGGCGTACGGGCCACCTCCACCGTGCCGGTGAAGGAGGGCGCCCCCCAGGCGGGCGGCGGGCAGCTCCCGCTGTACGCGGGGCGCACGGTGTTCACGTAGACGGTGACGCTCTGCGCGGGCCCCGAGGACGCGGACGACGCCGAAGCGGAAGCCGAGGCCGGAGCGGAGGCCGACGCGGACGCGGACGCCTGCGGGGAGGCCGACGGTGACGGGCTCGCGCCGTCGTCGCCCGTGGGATCCCTCAGCAGCAGCCACCCCAGCACGGCCAGCGCCAGCAGCAGCACCACGATCCCGGCGGTCAGCACCAGCCCGGCCCGGCCCCGCCTCGGCTCCGGGCCGCCGGGACCGGGGAGCGGCGCGGGCACCGGGGCCGTCGGCGTCGGAGCCCCGTACGGCCCCTGCCCGGCCACCGTCGGCGTCCCCGGCCCGGCCGCCGACACCGGGCCGCCGGCGTCGCGTACGGCCCCGCCCGCGCCGATGATCCGCAGCATCCGGGCCGCCTCCGCCGCCGACAGCCGCGCCCCGGGGTCCTTGCGCAGCAGCCCCTCCAGCACCGGCTCCAGCGTCCCGGCACGGCGCGGCGGCGGCAACTCCCGGTCCACCACGGCCTGGAGGGTGGACAGCGGGGTGTCCTGCCGGAAGGGCGAGACGCCCTCCACGGCCGCGTACAGCATCACCCCGAGCGACCACAGGTCCGACTCCGGACCCGGATCGCGCCCCAACGCCCGTTCAGGCGCGAGGAATTCGGGGGAGCCGACCACCTCGCCGGTCATCGTGATCGCCGAGGAGCCCTCCAGGCTGGCGATCCCGAAGTCGCTCAGCACCACCCGCCCGTCATTGGCGATCAGCACGTTCGCGGGCTTCACGTCGCGGTGCAGCACCCCCGACCCGTGCGCCGAGCGCAGCGCGGCCAGCACCTGCTCGCCGATGTGCGCGGCCCGCTGCGGGCTCATCGGGCCCTCGGCCTCCAGCACCTCCGCCAGGGACAGCCCGCGCACCAGCTCCATCACGATCCAGGGCCGGCCGTCCTCGGTGGCCACGTCGTAGACCGTGACCACCCCGCGGTGCGAGACACGGGCCGCGGCCCAGGCCTCCCGCTCCAGCCGCCGGTACATGCGCGCCACCTCGGCCGGGTCCAGCCCCGCCGGGGCCCGCACCTCCTTGACGGCGACCTCGCGGCCCAGCACCTCGTCCCGGGCCCGCCAGACGACGCCCATCCCGCCCCGGCCCAGCGGGCCGAGCAGCCGGTACCGGCCGGCGACGACACGCGCGGCGTCCCCGGTTTCGTTGCCACTCACGCGAACCCCCAAGAGTCACCGGGTGATCACTCCAAGTTAGCGCAGAGCGGCTCCGGTGGACCCTGTCGTGACGTCACTCTCCCCCTCACTCTTCGCAAGGCTCCCCAAGTCGGGTCATTTGTGCGGAGAGTGACGGATGACTCCGCTGAGTAATCGTCAACTACCCGTAACTACAGGGGTAATTCACACCACCGGGATACCCGAGAGTGACGCAGGGGCGATAGGGTTACCCTGCCCGGGCCGGGTGCCCTCGTACGGGTGGGGAGAGACATGGAACAGATAGCAATGCGCAGCAGGCCGCCTCGCGTGCCTGCCATCACTTGCGGCAGCAGCGCGACCAGCTCGCGCCTCGACCGCCACCTCGCCGTGCTGGGCGGACCCGCCGTCCCGCACCACGAGGTCGCCGAGGCGACCCTGCTGATGCGCGAGCTCACTTCCCGCGACCACACGCACGTCCAGCGGAGCCGGAGCGCGCGCGTCGCGCTGTTCGCCCCGCTGCGCAGGCTGCGGCGCACGCTCTTCGGCAGCCGCCGCTCGTAACTGCCCCGCGGTGCGGCCGGTCCGTCCGGCCGCGCGACCCGGCCCCGTCCCCTCCTCCCGGCTCCACCCGGCGTCCAAGGGGATCCCGTTCGGGATCCCCTGGAGCCCCGGCCTCAGGCGACCACACCGTCCCGGCGCAGTGCCGAGATCCGCGCGCCCGACATCCCCAGGGCCCGCAGCAGGAGATCGGTGTGCTCGCCGAGCGCGGGTACCGCCCCCATGCGCGGCTGCGCCCCGCCCGGCAGCACGATCGGCGGCAGCAGCGCCCGCAGCGGGCCCGCCGGTGAATCCACCTCGCGCCAGCGCCCGCGTGCCTCCAGCTGCGGATGCCCGGCCAGCTGGGCGACCGAGTTCAGGCGCGCGCAGGCGATGCCCGCCGCCTCCAGCCGCCCGACCGCCTCGTCCGCCCCGAGCCGGCCGAGCGCCTCCGCCACCACCGCGTCGGTCTTCTCCCGCCCCAGGGTCCGGGCCGCGTTCGTCGCGTACGCCGGGTCCTGCGCCAGGTCCGGCCGCTCCAGCACCTGCCGGGCCAGGCGCTGCCACTCCCGGTCGTTCTGCACCGACAGCAGGACGCGGTCCCCGTCGGCCGTCGCGTAGGCGTCGTAGGGGGCGATCACGGCGTGCGCGAGGCCCGTGCGCACCGGCTGCTGCCCGCCGTGCATCGTGTGGTGCAGCGGATGGCCCATCCACTCGGCGAGCGCGTCCAGCATCGACACCTCCACCGGCCCGCCGCGCCCCGTCGTCCCCCGGCGCAGCAGGGCGGCGAGCACCCCCGAGAACGCGTACATGGCCGCCGCGATGTCGGCGGCCGGGATCCCCGCCTTCACCGGCTGCTCCGGGGTGCCGGTCACCGAGACCAGCCCCGCCTCGCACTGCACGAGCATGTCGTAGGCCCGCTTGTGGGCGTACGGGCCCTCGGGGCCGTAGCCGGAGATGTCCACGGCCACCAGGCGCGGGTAGCGGGCGCACAGCGCGGCCGCGTCGATCCCGAGCCGGGCGGCGGCCCCGTGCGCGAGGTTCTGGACGAAGACGTCGGCGCCGTCGAGCAGTGCGTGCAGCACCTCCAGGCCGCGCGGGTCCTTCAGGTCCAGGGCGAGGGACTCCTTGCCCCGGTTGGCCCATACGAAATGCGAGGCCAGGCCCTGGGCGGCGGTGTCGTAGGCGCGCGCGAAGTCGCCGCCGTCGGGCCGCTCGACCTTGATCACCCGGGCGCCGAGGTCGGCGAGCTGGCGGGTGGCGAAGGGGGCCGAGACGGCCTGTTCGACGGCGACGACGGTGAGGCCCGCGAGGGGCAGCGGCTCCACGGGAGGTCCGGCGGGAGGTCCGGGGTGCGGTGCTGGGGGTCCGGCGAGGGGTTCGGTAGCCATGGTCCCTGCCTACTGGACCGGACCCGGCCCTGTCACCCGTGCGCGGTGCGACGGGTACGCGGCCCGGCCGGTTCGCACCCCTACGTCACACAACGCCCGGGTGCCCGGCGGGGCTCAGGGTTCGGGGTTCGGCGCTCGTGGCTCGCGGCCGCTCAGCCCCGGCCGCGTGCGAACCGGCGCGTGGCCAGCGGTGCGAAGACGGCCACCAGGAGCAGCGACCACAGCAGCGCCCCGGCCACCGGATGCGCGGCCGGCCAGGCGGCCCCCGGCTCGGCCGCGCCGCCCGCGTTCCCGCACAGCTCCCGTACGGCGGTGGCGACGGCGCTGATGGGGTTCCACTCGGCGACCGTGCGCAGCCAGCCGGGCAGTCCGGCGGTCGGCAGGTAGGCGCTCGACAGCATCGGCAGGACGAAGGTGGCGCCGCCGAGCTGGCCCGCGGCCTCCTCGCTCGGGGACAGCAGTCCGAGGTACGTGCCCACCCAGGCGGTGGCGAAGCGGAACAGCAGCAGCACCCCCAGTGCCCCCAGCGCGCCGGGCAGTCCGTTCTCGGCCCGCCAGCCCATCGCGAGCCCCACCAGCATCAGCGGCACCATCGACACCCCCGTGGTCAGCAGGTCGGCGGCGATCTGCCCCAGCGGGACGGCGGCCCGGCTCATCGGCAGCGTCCGGAAGCGGTCCATCACCCCCCGGTGGGCGTCCTGCGCGGCCGTGAACAGGCCGGTCATCAGGCCGTTCGCGGCGGTGGCGGCGAGCAGCCCCGGCACCAGGAACTCCCGGTAGTCGGCGCCGGGCATGGCGACCGCGCTGCCGAAGACGTAGCCGAAGAACAGCAGCATCGTGATCGGCATGGTCTGGGTCAGGATCAGCAGCGCCGGGGCGTGCCGGGCCTTCTGGAGCTGGCGGGTGAGGACGGCGCCGCCGTCCGCGAGCAGGGTGGTCATGCCGCGTTCTCCTTACGGGGCGGGGTGACGGGGGCGGAGGCCGCTCCCGTGAGGCGCAGGAACACCTCGTCGAGGGTCGGCGGGCGCAGGCTCGCGTCCGTGACCGGGATCCCGGCGGTGTCGAGCGCGCGGATGATCCGGGGCAGGGTGACCGCCGCGTCCAGGACGCTCACGCCGACGCCGAGCCGTTCCTCGTCCAGGACCGGACGGCCGCCGGTGAGCTGGTCGAGGACCGCCGCGGCGGCCGCGAGCGCGGAGGCCTCGGGGACGGTCACCTCGGCGTGGGCGCCGATGCGGGACTTGAGGGCGGCGGGGGTGCCGGAGGCGACGGCCCGGCCCTGGTCGACGACCACGACCTCGTCGGCGAGCCGGTCCGCCTCCTCCAGGTACTGGGTGGTGAGCAGGACGGTGGTGCCCTCGTCGGCGAGTGCCCGGACCGCCGTCCAGATGTGCTCGCGGGCGGCCGGGTCCAGGCCGGTCGTGGGCTCGTCCAGGAACAGCACCCGGGGCTGGGTGACGAGTCCGGCCGCGAGGTCGAGGCGCCGCCGCATGCCGCCCGACCAGGTCGAGGCCACCCGGTCGGCGGCCCCGGTGAGCCCGAAGCGCTCCAGCAGTCCGTCGGCGCGGTCGCGCCCGGCCCGCCCGCGCAGCCCGGCGAGGCGGGCGAAGAGCCGGAGGTTCTCGCGGCCGGTCAGGTCCCCGTCGACCGAGGCGTACTGGCCGGTGACCCCGATGGCGCGGCGTACGGCGGCCGGCTCGCGGGCGACGTCGTGGCCCGCGACCAGGGCGCGGCCGGCTGTGGGCGCCGTGAGGGTGGCGAGGATCCGGACGGCGGTGGTCTTGCCCGCGCCGTTGGGGCCGAGCAGCCCGCAGACGCGGCCCTCCGGCACGGCCAGGTCCAGGCCGCTGAGGGCGCGCACGGCGCCGTAGTTCTTCTCCAGACCTTCACTAAGTACAGCGTACGTAGTCATCATGTGCCGCACCCTACCCCACTACGTACGGTGTACGTAACTAAGATGGGTCAAGGCCGGAGCCAGGGCCGCTGTCAGGGCCGGGGTCAGGGTCGGGCAGCAACGGGACGACAGAGGTGATGTGAGCGATGACAGCCGGTGGGCGCCCCGCTGAACCCGAAGTGATCTGGGCCCGCCCGCAGCGGGCCGGCCGCGGCCCGCGGCCCGCGCACAGCCGCGACTCCATCGCTGCCGAGGCGGTCCGGATCGCCGACGCGGAAGGGATCGAGGCCGTCTCCATGCGGCGCGTGGCGGCGGGGATCGGCGCGGGGACCATGTCCCTGTACAACTACGTCCCGCGCAAGGAGGACCTCTACGAGCTGATGGTCGACGCCGTCAGCGCGGAGTACGAGCTGACCCCGCCGACCGCCGACTGGCGGGCCGACCTCCTCGGACTCGCCCGCCAGACGCGGGCGCTGATGCGCCGCCACCCCTGGCTGCCCCGGCTGCTCAGCCCCGTCCACGGCTTCAGCCCGCACGCCCTGCGCTACCTGGAACACAGCCTGGCCTGCCTGGAGCCGCTGGAGGTGTCCGCCGCCGAGAAGCTGGAGCTGATCGCCGCGGTCAACGGCACCGTGGCCACCTTCGTGGCGGGCGAACTGGCACTGGCCGAGCGGGCGCGCTCACTGCCCTGGAGCGAGGCCGCGGAACAGGGCGTACGGACGGCCTGGCTCGGCTCCCGGCTCGCGACCGGGGAGTACCCGAGGCTGGCCGCCGCCCTCACCGACGGCAACCCGGTCCTGGGCCCCGGACTGGACATGGCCGCCGTCTTCGACCGCGCGGTCTCCCGCCTCCTCCGGGGCTGGACCGCCGGGGATCCGGGCGGCGGGGCCTAGGCCGCCTCTTTCGGATCTTGCCGGGCGGGCCCGGCCCGGCCGCATCCGGGCAGCCGGAAGGCGTGGTCTAGAGCAGCGCGAACTGCCCGCCCGGGCCCTCCTCCTCGTGGTCCAGTACCGAGGCCGGCCGCCGGGCCCAGCGCGGCGGGGGCAGTACCCCGGCCGCCGCCAGCTCGGCGCCCGGCAGCAGCGGCCCGGGGGAGAACGCCGCCCGCTCCGGCGCCAGATCGGCCAGCAGGGCCAGGGTCGTCACCAGGGCGAGCAGCTCCGAGGTCCAGGCCTGCGGCCACCGGTCCGGGCCCAGGGCCTCCAGCCCCGGCGCGCCCGGGTCCCGGTGTGCGCCGCGGGCGGCGAACCAGGCCTCCAGCACCCGCACCCCCTGCGCCTCGTACTCCCAGGCCCCGGCCGGGACGGGGGCGACGACCCCGTCCCCGAGCGTCAGGGTCTCGCTCTCCGGGTCGTACGCGAGCCCGTCCGGCCAGGCGGTGACCGCCGCGCGCACGTACGGCCGCCGCCCGCCCGGCAGCCGGGGCGGCTCCCCGCCGCGCGCCCCGCGCAGCTGGACGGACAGCAGCCGGTGGCCCAGCTCCAGCCCGGCCCGCCAGCGCTCCGGGTCGGCGGCGAGCGGGACCTCGTACCCCCGGGGCCCGGGGCGGCCGGCGGCGAGGATCCAGCACAGCACGTCCTCCGGGGTGACCCAGCCGCCGAGGCGGGAGCCCAGCAGCGGCAGCAGGCCCGGCGCGAGGTTCGGCTCGGCCCCGCCCGGCCGCCGGTGCAGCGGGCGGATCCGGCCGAGCCGGCCCGCCGGGAGGTGCGCCGTGGCCAGCGGCTGCGGGGCCCCGACCAGGAACACCTGCTGTTCGTCGCGGACCCGCCACAGCTCGGGGCGGGCCGAGTCGATCAGCCGCTGGTCGGGCAGCAGCCACTGTTCGTCGAAGGCGGCGCGGAGCACCCGTACCGGCTCGGGGAAGGGGCCGGGCTCGTCCGCGAACCGGGCGGTCGCCGAGCGCTGCCCCGGCAGCGCGGCCGCCCCGGCGGAGGGCGTACGGGACCGGCTCGGGCGGAACAGCCGCTCCCGCTCCGCCCCTTCGGCGCCGGCCAGGGCCGTCCAGCGGGCGCGCAGGGTCGCGGGATCGGGCGCCGCCACCCACGCGCGGCCCAGGCGCAGACCGCCCACGGCCCAGGGCATCAGATCGTCCAGCAGCGGTACGTCTTCGCTCACCCGGCAGATGGTAGCGACGGGGCGCCGGGGCCGCCCCAGGGTCGGGCCGTGTCCCGGCCGAAGCGTTACGCTCCTTATGTACGCATCCGTACCGACCTAGGAGTCGGCCATGAGTCAGTACGACGAGTACACGACGCCCTCGCAGGCCGAGGGCGAGCGCCTCGACGAGGACATGGACGAGGCACAGCGCAAGGAACGCCACCCCCAGACGATGCGCACCACGCCCTCCCAGGCCGAGGGCGAGCGCCTCGCGGAGGACGACGAGAAGAAGTGACGCGGCGCCGGGCGGGCGGCCGGGTCAGGGCGCGTCGACGGTGACCGTGAAGGAGAAGCGGTCGCCCCGGTACCGGATCCGGGCCACGTCCACCACCCGCCCGTCCTCCGCGTACGTCACACCCGTGTAGTGCAGGATCGGGCTCAGCAGCGGCACCTGGAGCAGCTCCGCCGTCTCCGGGTCCGCGAGCCGGGCCTCGACGGTGTCCGTGATCCGGCTGATCCGGACGCCGACCACGTCCCGCAGCACCTTCGTCATCGGCCAGCGCTCCAGGTCGGCCAGGTCCACCGCCTCGGCGAACTCCGGGAGCACCGCGTTCTCCGCCCAGTTGGTCGGCTCGTCGCTCTGCCCGTCGCGGCGGAGCCTGCGGTACGTGACCACCTCCGCCGTGTCCGGGAAGTGCTCCAGCAGCTCCCCGGACACCGGCGTCCGCTCCCGGCCGAGAATCGTCGTACGCTCACCCGACTGCTGCGCCACGATCGCGTCCACCGAACCCAGCAGCCGCACGGGCGCCCCGCGCCGCGCACCCGGCTCGATGAAGGTGCCCCGCCGGCGGTGCCGGCTGATCAGCCCCTCGCCCTCGAGCTCCTTGAGCGCCTGGCGCATCGTCAGCACGCTCACCCCGTAGTGCTCGGCGAGCTGCTCCTCGGTCGGCAGGCGCAGCGAGGCGTCGGGGGTGCGCCCGAGTATCGAGGCGCGCAGCGACTGGGACACCTGGTACCAGAGCGGCAGTTTCCGGTTCAGGACCAGGGAGTCGGGGGCGAAGGCGGTCACGGGAGGTTCTCCGTACGGCTGGCTGGACTTCAGGCGGGGCGGTGGCGCGGTCGTGTTGCGGTGCTGGTCGGGCGGCCGCCGCCGGTCATGCGCATGTTAGGCGCGGAAGTGCCGTTCGAGACCCTGCCATACGTCGTCGTAACCGCGCTGGAGGTGATCGGCGCCCGCCGCCTGCGGGGTGGCGGTGATCGGCCAGCGGGTCTCGAACATGAAGGCCAGGCCGTCGTCGATCTTCTGCGGCTTCAGCTCGGCGGCGCTCGCCCGGTCGAAGGTCTCCCGGTCGGGGCCGTGCGCGGACATCATGTTGTGCAGCGAGCCGCCGCCGGGGACGAAGCCCTCGGCCTTGGCGTCGTAGGCGCCCTCGATCAGGCCCATGTACTCGCTCATCACGTTGCGGTGGAAGTACGGCGGACGGAAGGTGTCCTCGCCGACCAGCCAGCGCGGGGCGAACACCACGAAGTCCACGCCCGCCAGCCCCGGGGTGTCGGAGGGGGAGGTCAGCACCGTGAAGATCGACGGGTCGGGGTGGTCGTAGCTGATCGACCCGATGACGTTGAAGCGGCGCAGGTCGTAGACGTACGGGACGTGCGTGCCGTGCCAGGCGACCACGTCGAGCGGGGAGTGGTCGTAGGTCGCGGTCCAGAGGTTGCCGCAGAACTTGTTGACCACCTCGGTCGGGCGCTCGCTGTCCTCGTACGCGGCGACGGGCGCCCGGAAGTCGCGGGCCGCCGCCAGGCCGTTGGCGCCGATCGGGCCGAGGTCCGGCAGCTCGAAGGGCTGCCCGTAGTTCTCGCAGACGTAGCCGCGCGCGAGCTCGTCGAGGGGCTCGACGCGGAACCGGACGCCGCGCGGGATCAGCGCCATCTCGCCCGGGCCGGCGCTCAGCAGGCCGAGCTCGGTGCGCAGCAGCAGGCCGCCGCGCTCCGGGACGATCAGCAGCTCGCCGTCGGAGCTGCTGAACACCCGGTCCGTCATCGGGGCGTTGGCGGCGTAGAGGTGGATGGCCATGCCGGTGCGCTGCGTGGCGTCACCGTTGCCGCCCAGGGTCCACAGGCCGGACAGGAAGTCGGTGCCGGGGGCCGGGTCGGGCAGCGGGTTCCAGCGCAGCCGGTTGGGGTCCGGGACGGCCTCCGTGAAGGGCGCGGTGCGCAGGGGGCCGTTGTCCACGCGGGTGAAGGCGGGGTGCGCGGCCGAGGGGCGGATCCGGTACAGCCACGAGCGGCGGTTGTGGGTGCGGGGCTCGGTGAAGGCGCTGCCGCTGAGCTGCTCGGCGTAGAGGCCGAGGGGGGCGCGCTGCGGGGAGTTCCGGCCGTGGGGGAGAGCGCCGGGGACCGCCTCCGAGCTGTGCTCGTTGCCGAAGCCGGTGAGGTACTCCAGCGCCTCCGCCGTCTTCCTGGCCTGCTCACTCATGGGGCTGCTCCCGATCCGTAGAAGGAATCCTATGGTCGACAGTAGGATTCCGTGGCCCCCACGTCAACGGTGGCTTGTGGCCGCCTGGCCGATTCGGCCGTACGGCGGCGGCGTGGAGGGCGGCCCGGGCGGCGGCTTGCGCGGCGGCCCGGACGGCGGCCCGGACGTCGGTCTGCACGGCTGCGGGCGGTGCCCGCGCGGCGCCCGCACGTCATCCGCACGCCATCCGCACGTCATCCGTACGAATTCACGCAGAGGGGGATCCGAAAAGATGAACATTGCTCTACTCTCACGCGCATGTCGTGGACCCGCAGGTTCCCTGCCGTGCCGGCGGCGCTCCTCGCCGCCCTCCTCGCCCTCCTGTCCCTCCTCGTCGCCGCGCCCGCCGCGAGCGCGCACGAGGAGCGCCCGGTCGCCCTCCCCGACGGCACCGGATCCGTCCCGCAGTACCGGGCCGCCGAACCCGACCTGCTGGTGTGCAAGACCGACCGGCCCGGCTTCGAACGCCGAGTGGCCGGCTTCCCGGAGCAGCTGCGGCAGCGCAACCTGGCCCTCTATGAACGCTGCGAGAAGAGCGGCTACCGCCACCTCCAGGAGGCCGTCGACGCCGTCGACCGGCCCGGGATGAACATCGCGATCCTCCCCGGCCTCTACGAGGAGGAGCCCTCCCTCCCCAAACCGACGGGGGAGTGCGCCCGGCTCAAAGCCCCCGACTCCTCGCTGGGCTACCAGATCCTGTCGTACGAGCAGCAGAGCGCCTGCCGCCACAACCAGAACCTCGTCGCGATCCTCGGCAAGACGAACCTCCAGATCGAAGGCACCGGCGCCTCCCGCCTGGACGTCGTCATCGACGCCAAGTACCAGAAGCTGAACGGCATCCGGGCCGACAAGTCCAACGGCATCTACTTCCGCAACTTCACCGCGCAGCGCACCACCTTCAACTCCCTCTACGTCCTCGCGGGCGACGGCTTCGTCATCGACGACGTCCTGACCCGCTGGAACGACGAGTACGGCTTCCTGACCTTCGCCAGCGACCACGGCCTGTACAAGAACTGCGAGTCCTACGGGAACGGCGACTCCGGCATCTACCCGGGCAGCGCCTCCGACATCAACGACGGGCGCGGCTACGACGTGCCCCGCTACTCCATCGAGATCACCGGCTGCCGCAGCCACCACAACATGGTCGGCTACTCCGGCACGGCGGGTGACTCCGTCTGGGTCCACGACAACGAGTTCGACCAGAACATGGGCGGCGCCTCCATGGACAGCGCCTTCCCCGGCCACCCCGGACTCCCGCAGAACCACGCCCGCTTCGAACGCAACCTGATCCACGACAACAACGCCGACTACTACCACTACGTCGCCGACGGGACCTGCGCCAAGCCGCCCGTCGAACGCGGCTACGAGCAGGGCGTCGTCTGCCCCCAGATCTCCATGCCGCCCGGCACCGGCATCATCACCGCGGGCGGCAACTGGAACCTCTACGAGAACAACTGGGTCTACGGACACCGGCGCGCCGGCTTCTTCCTGAGCGCGGTCCCCGCCTTCGTCCGGGGCGAGGAGCGGTGGTCGAAGCAGACCGACACCTCCCACCACAACCGCTACGCCGGCAACGTCCTCGGCAAGGACCGCTCCGGAGCCTCCCGCCCCAACGGCACCGACGTGTGGTGGGACGGCCAGGGCAAGGGCAACTGCTGGCAGGACGGCCCCGACGGCTCCACCCCCGGCACCCTGCCGCAGTGCGGGGACGCGCGCGGCGAGGTCAGCGGCGCCTCCGCCCGCCTGGTGGGCGAACCGGTCAAGCTCACCCAGCTGCTGGTCTGCGCCGACTACAACGTCCAGGCGCGCAAGCTCCCCGCCGGGTGCGACTGGTACGGCGCCCGGGGGCTGGAGCGCGTCGAGACACAGCTCGCGCTGGCGGTCGCGGCGGTGCTGCTGCTGGTCGGCGGCGTGCTGTGGTGGCGCCGGCTGCGGGGCTCCCGCCTGGGCACCGCCGCCTCCCTCCTCGGCCTCGCCGGCCTGGCCCTGGACGTGGCCGGCTCCACGATGCCGCTCGTCGACACCTTCGTTCCCGCGCTCGCCCTGCTCCTGCTCGGGCTGTGGTGGACGGGCGCCGGGATCGCCCTGCGCCCGCAGCGCCCCTGGCTGGCACGCCTCACCCTGCTCCTGGGGGCCCTGACCCTGCTGGACGCCTTCGACAAGGCCGTCCTGATGATCCCCTGGATCCCCCTCAGCCCCGCCTGGATCCGCGCCTTGGCCGCCCTGGCCTGGACCCTCTGGGCAGCCGTCGCCGCAGCCCGCCCGGGCCCGCCCACCCCCGCCCACCCCGAAGGCCCGGGCGACGCCCCGACGGGCGACCGCACCCCCGCCCCCGCCCTGAGCACCCCCACCCCCCACCCCACCCCGGACACCCCGGCGTGACCCCCAGGCGCACCCCGCCACCCGCCCCGACGACGCAGCCGCCACCCCGGCGGCTGGGGTTGCCGCCCCAGGACGTGCCGCGGAGGCGCCCGCTCCCGAGCGGACGGTGGCATCGCACGAGCTGCGGCTCCGCCACCGCCGGCCGGCTCCCGGAGGCGCTCCGCCCTACTACCGGAGGTCAGCAGTGACCGTCCCTCCAGAGGACCGCACCCGGTGCGACGTGTGCCGGGTCCCCGCCCACGTCCCCGCGGGGCGCCGCCGCCCGCCGCGCCGCGCCGCCCGCACGGCGGCGCTGGTGACGCTCCTCCTGCTGCTCGCGGGCGGAGCGGCCACCGGCTGTGGCGGCCGGGCCACCACCCACCACAAGCCCGGCACCACCCACGAGCAGGCCTCCGGGAACGCCGGCACCCTGCTCGACGCCCAGGACGGCGGCGGCCACCACCTGCGCGAGGTTCCGGCCCACGGCGCGCCGGAGGTGAAACTCGCCTCCCGCCCGGACTCCGAGGACGGCTGGAACCTCCAACTGGCCGTGTCGAACTTCCGCTTCACCCCCGACAGCACCGGCGGCGCGGCCCTCCCGGGCGCGGGCCACGCCCACCTGGAGCTCGACGGCCGCAAACTGGCCCGGGTGTACGGCCCCTGGTACCACCTCCCGGCGGCCCAGGTCCCGGAGGGGACGCACACCCTGACCGTCCGCCTCTACGCGGACGACCACACCGCCTGGGCCGTCGCCGGCAAGCCCGTCGAGGCGGCCGTCCAGCTGACCGCGGGCCCCCCGGGCCAAGCCGCCCACAGCCACCCGGCTCCCGCCCCGACCGGCTCACCGGCACCCCCGCAAGCGGCGGACCGGACCGTCACCGTCACCGTCCGCGACGGCAAGGTGCTCCCCGCCCCCGGCCGCACCGAGGTCAAGCGCGGCGAGCGGGTCGCCCTGCGCGTCACCAGCGACCGGGCCGACACCCTGCACGTGCACGGCTACGACAAGGAACTCGCCCTCCCCGCAGGCCAGGAGGCCACCCTGGTCCTGACGGCCGACCGCACGGGCCTCTTCGAGGTCGAGACCCACGAGTCCGCCCTCGTCCTGACCCAGCTCCTCGTCCGGTGACCGTGCTCGCGCACGGCATCGGTTCCCAGCACGACCTGCCGATCTCTCCCTTCTACGCCTTCGCCGGAGCCTTCGCCGCGCTGTTCGTCTCCTTCCTGGCACTGGGCCTGCTCTGGTCCGCCTCCCGCTTCCGCGGCGACCGCTCCGGCCTCGCCCTGCCCGCCGGGTTCCAGCGGGTGGCCGACGCGCCGGCCACCCGCTCCACCCTGCGCGGACTCGGCCTCGCCGCAGCCCTCGCCGTACTCCTGCACCTCCTCCTCGGTCCCGACGACCCTGCCCGGAACCCCGCTCCCGGCGCCGTCTACGTCCTGCTGTGGGTCGGACTCGTGCCCGCCTCCCTCCTCCTCGGCCCCGCCTGGCGCCTCCTCAACCCGCTGCGCACCCTGCACCGCCTGCTGGCCCGCGCCCGCCGCCGCCCGCCCGGCGCCGGCCGCCCACTGCCGCCCCGCCTCGGCCAATGGCCCGCCGCCGCCGGGCTGTTCGGCTTCACCTGGCTCGAACTCGTCTCACCCGATCCCGCATCCACCACCACCCTCCTGTCCGCGCTCGCCTGCTACACCGCCGTCCACCTGCTGCTCGCCGCCCGCTTCGGCGAGGACTGGTTCGCCGGCGCCGACGCCTTCGAGGCCTACTCGGACCTCCTGGCCCGGCTCTCCCCGCTCGGCCGCCGCAGCGACGGCCGCCTGGTTCTGCGTAGTCCCTTCCACGGACTCGACGCGACGCCCGAGCGGCCCGGACTCGTCGCCACCGTCTGCGTCCTGCTCGGCTCCACCGCCTACGACGGCTACTCCGACAACCCCTCCTGGATCAACGCCATTCAGACCTCCCCCCTCGGCCGCACCCCCACGGCCACGCTCGGACTCCTTGGTTCCATCGCCCTCGTCGCCACCCTGTACTGCCTGTGCGCTGCGGCCACCCGCCTCGTCAGCGGCCCGCACCCCGGCCCGCTGACCGCCTTCGCGCACTCACTCGTGCCGATCGCCCTCGGCTATCTCATCGCCCACTACTTCTCCCTTCTCGTCACCGAAGGGCCACGTACAGTAATCATGGCACTGGGTACTGACAACGGCTCCGATCCCAGTCCCCCCTTGGGTCCAGGGGGTCTGGCCACCCTCCAGGTCGTCGCCGTCGTCGGGGGACACGTACTCGGTGTGATCGCCGCGCACGACCGTTCCGTACGCCTCTTCCCGCCCGCCAAGGCCGTCGCGGGCCAGCTCCCGCTGCTCGCGCTGATGATCACGTACACCGTCGGCGGACTCTCCCTCCTGCTGAACTGAGGACCGCGGGCGGGATCCGTGACCGCGGGCGGCAGGCCGCGGGCCGGCGACCGCTGGACCGATACGTCAGGAGCGGCATGATGGACCCCGTGCCTCCCGCTCACCCCCTGCGCCGGACCCCCGTCCAGCAGCGCAGCACCGACCGCCTCGCCCGCATCCTCGACGCCTGCGCCGAACTCCTCGACGAGACCGGCTACGAGAACCTCAGCACCCGCGCCGTCGCCCTGCGCGCCGGAGTCCCCATCGGCTCGGTCTACCGCTTCTTCGGCAACAAGCGGGCCATGGCGGTCGCCCTGGCCCACCGCAACCTCGACCGGTACGCCGACGGCATCCAGGCACGGCTCGCCGCCCTCCCGGCCACCGACTGGCGGCCCGTCGTGGACGCCGTACTGGACGAGTACCTGGCGATGAAGCGCAGCGTCCCCGGCTTCGCCCTGGTCGACTTCGGCGTGCCCGCACCGCCCGCCGAGGGGCCCGCCGCCGACCCCAACCACCAGGTCGCCGCACGCCTGACCGAGCTGCTCTGCGCCCACCTCGGCCTCACCCCGGACGCGACGCTGGAGCGCTCGGTGCTGGTCGCGGTGGAGGCGACCGACGCGCTGGTCCAACTCGCCTTCCGGGCCGATCCGGCGGGGGATCCCGGCATCGTCGACGAGACCCGGGCCATGATGCACGCCTACCTGGCCCGAGCCCTGGACTGACGTTCCGCACCTCCCTCCGGCGCCGCCGGCGGCCCCGCGCACCCGGGTGCCCACCCCGGCCCCTCCCGCCGCCCCGCCCCGAGCCCGTCGCCCCGTACGGCGCTGCCCGCGCACCCCCGCGGCTCCGAAACAGCCTGACGCAGCCCCCTCCCCGCCATGCCTACCGGTCGGTATGCTCGGTCCGCCCGCGTGCCCCGAACCCGAACCCGAACCCGCCCCGACCCCGCCCGGTCCGGCTACCGGTCCGTGCCCCGCTCGCCCCGTGCCGCCGCCTGTCGCCCCTGGAGGGCCCATGCCCCGCACCGCCCCGCGCATCTGCCCCCTCTGCGAAGCCACCTGCGGCCTCACCCTCACCATCGAGGGGTCCACCGTCACCGGCGCCCGGGGCGACCGCGACGACGTGTTCAGCCGCGGATTCCTCTGCCCCAAGGGCGCCGCGTTCGGTGGGCTCGACAACGACCCCGACCGGCTGCGCACCCCGCTCGTCCGCCGCGGCGGCCACCTGCGGGAGGTCGGCTGGGACGAGGCCTACGAGGCCGTCGCAGCAGCCGTACCCGCCCTCGTCCGGGAGCACGGCGCCCAGTCCGTCGGCGTCGTGCTCGGGAACCCGAACGCCCACACCATGGCCGGCGCGCTCTACCCGCCGCTCCTGCTCGGCGCCCTCGGCACCCGCAACCTCTTCACCGCCAGCACCCTCGACCAGATGCCCAAACACGTCTCCAGCGGGCTCCTCTTCGGCGACCCCTTCGCCATCCCCGTGCCCGATCTCGACCGCACCGACTTCCTGCTCCTGCTCGGGGCCAACCCGGTCGAGTCCAACGGCTCCCTGTGCACCGCCCCCGACTTCCCCGGGCGGCTCAAGGCGCTGCGGGCCCGGGGCGGCACGCTCGTGGTCGTCGACCCGCGCCGTACGCGCACCGCGCGCCTCGCCGACCGGCACCTCGCGCCCCGTCCCGGCGCCGACGCCCTGCTGCTGGCCGCGCTCGCGCACACCCTGCTCGCGGAGAAGCTCGCGGACCCCGGCCCCCTCGCGGAACACCTCGAAGGACTCCGGGAACTCCCCGACGCCCTCGCCCGTTTCACTCCTGAGGACGTCGCCCCCGCCTGCGACCTCCCGGCCGCCGAGATCCGCACCCTCGCCCGCGAGCTGGCGGCCGCGCCCACCGCTGCCGTCTACGGGCGGATCGGCAGCTGCACCACCGAGTACGGGACGCTCGCCAGCTGGCTGGTCGACGTCCTGAACATCCTCACCGGCAACCTCGACCGCCCGGGCGGGGCCCTCTTCCCGCTCCCGGCGGCCGGCCCGCGACCCCGCCCCGCCGGGCCCGGCAAGGGGTTCGCGCTCGGCCGCTGGCGCAGCCGGGTCAGCGGCCACCCCGAGGCCAAGAGCGAACTGCCCACCGCTGCCCTGGCCGAGGAGATCGAGACCCCGGGCGAGGGGCGGATCCGCGCCCTGATCGCCATCGCCGCCAACCCCGTACTGTCCGCTCCCGACGGGCGACGGCTCGACGCCGCCCTCGCCGGGCTCGACTTCATGGTCAGCGTGGACCCGTACCTCAACGAGACCTCGCGCCACGCCCACGTCGTGCTGCCGCCGCCCCCGCCGTCGCAGAGCGCGCACCACGACTTCGCCCTCAACGCCTTCGCCGTCCGCAACCAGGTCCGCTACACCCGTGCGCCCGTCCCCCTCGACGCGGACCGGCTCGACGAGTGCGAGATCCACGCACGCCTCGTCCTCGCCGTCTCCGGCATGCACGGCCGCGCCGAGCCGTCCGCCGTCGACGACACGGCCGTCCAGGGCGCCCTGGCCAAGGTGACCGCCGACCGGCAGTCCCCGCTGTACGGGGCGGACCCGGCGCGCCTCGCCGGTCTCCTCACGGGGGAGAGCGGCCCGGAGCGGAGGCTCGACCTGATGCTCCGACTCGGCCCGTACGGAGACCTGTTCGGTGCCGCCGCGCCGTCGGGCAGCGAGACGGGCGGCGCTCCCGCAGGGGCCGGGCTCAGCCTGGAGCGGCTGCTCGCGCACCCGCACGGCATCGACCTGGGCCCGCTGAGGCCCCGGCTCCCGGGCGTGCTGAAGACCCGCAGCGGCAGGATCGAGCTGCTCCCGGACCCGATCGCGGCCGAGCTGCCCCGGCTGCGCGAGGCGCTCGCCGGCCGCCCCGCCACCCTGGTGCTCGTGGGCCGCCGCCATCTGCGGTCCAACAACAGCTGGATGCACAACGTCCCGGCCCTCGTCGGAGGTTCCAACCGCTGCACCCTTCAGGTCCACCCCGAGGACGCGGACCGGCTCGGCCTCACCGACGGCGGCCGGGCCCGGATCACCGCCGACGGCGGAAGCCTCGACGTGCCCGTGGAGGTCACCGACGCCGTCCGCGCGGGCGTGGTCAGCCTCCCGCACGGCTGGGGCCACGACCGGTCCGGCACCCGCCTCGCGGTGGCGGGCAGTGTGCCCGGGGCCAACGTGAACCAGCTCCTCGACGGCACCCGGCTCGACCCGCTGTCGGGCACCGCCGTGCTCAACGGCTTCCCCGTCGCGCTTGCACCCCTGCCCTGAGCTGGGGTTTTGCTCGTATTGCTCACGCGCCGACGTCTTGTTGGCGTAAGGAGGCGGCACCTACCTTCCCTGCATGCTGACCTTCCTCGGCTTCGCCATGATCGCGACCTTCCTGGTCCTGATCATGCTGAAGAAAATGTCGCCCATCGCGGCGCTCGTCCTCATCCCCGCGCTCTTCTGCGTGTTCGCCGGCAAGGGCGCGCACCTGGGGGAGTACGTCATCGACGGCGTCGGCAAGCTCGCCCCGACCGCCGCCATGCTGATGTTCGCCATCGTCTACTTCGGCGTGATGATCGACGTCGGCCTCTTCGACCCGATCGTCCGGGGCATCCTGCGCTTCTGCAAGGCGGACCCGATGCGGGTCGTCGTCGGCACGGCGGTCCTCGCCGCGATCGTCTCCCTCGACGGGGACGGCTCCACCACCTTCATGATCACCGTCTCGGCGATGTACCCGCTCTACAAGCGGCTCGGCTTGAGTCTGGTGGTCATGACGGGCGTCGCCGCGACCGCCAACGGCGTCATGAACACCCTGCCCTGGGGCGGACCCACGGCCCGCGCCGCCACCGCGCTCAAGCTCGACGCGGGCGACATCTTCGTCCCGATGATCCCGGCCCTCGCCGTCGGCCTGCTCTTCGTCTTCGTCCTGGCCTACGTCCTGGGCGTCAAGGAGCGCCGCAGGGTCGGCGCCCTGGTCATGCCCGGTGAGGAGCCCGCCGAGGAGTCCCTGGTGGCAGCGGGCACGGGCACGGGCGCCAGCACGAGCAAGAGCAAGGGCGCGGGTGCCGCCGTCGGCGGCAGTGGCAGTGGCAGTGGCGACCGTACGGCCGGCGCGGACCCGGACCCGGCCCTGGACGTGACTCCGGCCGCGGCCGAGCCCTCCCAGCCCGGCGACGACGGCTTCCAGGGACTGGATCCCCACCGGTCGACCCTCCGTCCCCGCCTCTACTGGTTCAACGCGGGCCTCACCGTCGCCCTCCTCACCGCGATGATCATGGAGCTGCTCCCGATCCCGGTGCTCTTCCTGCTCGGCGCGGCCCTGGCCCTCACGGTGAACTTCCCCCACATGCCCGACCAGAAGGCCCGGATCGCCGCCCACGCGGACAACGTCCTCAACGTCGCCGGCATGGTCTTCGCCGCCGCCGTCTTCACCGGCGTCCTCACCGGCACCGGCATGGTCAAGCACATGGCCGACTGGCTGGTCGGGGCCATCCCCGAGGGCATGGGCCCGCACATGGCGCTGGTCACCGGCCTGCTCAGCCTGCCCCTCACCTACTTCATGTCGAACGACGGCTTCTACTTCGGCGTCCTGCCGGTGCTGGCCGAGGCGGGGGCCGCCCACGGCGTCTCCCCGCTGGAGATCGCCCGCGCCTCCCTGGTCGGCCAGGCCCTGCACATGTCCAGCCCGCTCGTTCCGGCCGTCTACGTCCTCGTCGGCATGGCCAAGGTCGAGTTCGGCGACCACACCCGTTTCACCGTGAAATGGGCCGCCCTGACCTCGCTCGTCGTCCTCGCGGCGGGGATGCTTTTCGGCATCATCTGAGCCGCCGGAGCACTGGCGCACCAAAAACTACCGACGCTAGTTTGTAGGGTGTTGGCGACGTCAGGTCTTGGTCTACGCGCTCGTGCGTGCTCGGGAGGAATGCCATGAAGGCACACGACGGGATGTACATCGGCGGGGAATGGCGGCCCGCCGCCGGTTCCGGCCGGATCGAGGTCGTCAACCCGGCCGACGAGCAGGTCGTGGCCGTCGTGCCGGCGGGCACCGCCGAGGACGTGGACGCGGCCGTACGCGCGGCCCGCGCGGCCTTCCCCGCCTGGGCGGCCACGGCTCCGGCCGAGCGGGCCGCCTTCATCGGGGCCCTGCGCGACGTACTGGCCGCCCGCAAGAGCGAGATCGCCGAGACCGTCACCGCCGAGCTGGGCTCACCGCTCGGCTTCGCGGAGGCCGTGCACGTCGGCTCGCCGATCGCGGTGGCCGCCTCGTACGCCGAACTGGGGGCCTCGTACGCCTTCGAGGAGCGCATCGGCAACTCCACGGTGTTCCTGGAGCCGGTCGGCGTCGTCGCGGCCATCACCCCCTGGAACTATCCGCTGCACCAGGTCGTTGCCAAGGTGGCACCCGCTCTCGCCGCCGGCTGCACCATCGTCCTCAAGCCGGCCGAGGACACCCCGCTGACCGCGCAGCTCTTCGCCGAAGCCGTGCACGAGGCGGGCATCCCGGCCGGGGTCTTCAACCTCGTGACCGGCACCGGCCCGGTCGCCGGCCAGGCGCTGGCCGAGCACGAGGGAGTCGACCTGGTCTCCTTCACCGGCTCGACCGCCGTCGGCCGGAAGATCGGCGCCATCGCCGGCGCCGCCGTCAAGCGCGTCGCCCTCGAACTGGGCGGCAAGTCGGCGAACGTCATCCTGCCCGGCGCCGATCTGGCCAAGGCCGTCGCGGTGGGCGTCGGCCACGTCATGAACAACACCGGCCAGAGCTGCAACGCGCTCACCCGCATGCTCGTGCACCGGGACCAGCACGAGGAGGCCGTCGCCCTCGCGGCCGCCGCCGTCGCCAAGTACCCGTCGGGCGACCCCCGCGACCCCGGCACCCGCCTGGGCCCGGTGGTCAACGCCACCCAGCGCGACCGGGTGCGCGCGTACATCGTCAAGGGTGTCGAGGAAGGCGCGCGCCTCGTCGCGGGCGGCCCCGAGGCGCCGCAGGAGCGCGGGTACTTCGTCGCCCCGACCGTCTTCGCCGACGTCACCCCCGACATGACCATCGCGCAGGAGGAGATCTTCGGCCCCGTGCTCGCGATCCTCCCCTACGAGGACGAGGACGACGCCCTGCGCATCGCCAACGGCACCGTCTACGGCCTGGGCGGCGCGGTCTGGGCCGCGGACGAGGAGACGGCCGTGGCCTTCGCCCGCCGCATGGACACCGGGCAGGTGGACATCAACGGCGGCCGCTTCAACGTGCTCGCGCCCTTCGGCGGCTACAAGCAGTCCGGTGTGGGCCGCGAGCTGGGCCCGCACGGGCTGGGGGAGTACCTCCAGACCAAGTCCCTGCAGTTCTGAGCCCCGTAGCCCCGTAGTCCGGTAGCCCGGTAGACCCACAGACACGGAGACGACGACCATGGTCCGCGCCGCCATCCTGCCCGCCGTAGGAGCCCCGCTGGAGATACGGGAGATCGTGCTGCCCGACCCCGGACCCGGGCAGGTCCGGGTCCGGCTCGCCGCGGCCGGGGTCTGCCACTCCGACCTCTCCCTCACCGACGGCACCATGCGGGTGCCCGTCCCCGCCGTTCTCGGTCACGAGGGCGCGGGGACGGTCCTCGCCGTCGGCGAGGGCGTCACCCACGTCGCCCCCGGCGACGGCGTGGTGCTCAACTGGGCCCCCTCCTGCGGGGAGTGCCACCACTGCCGGATCGGCGAGGTCTGGCTCTGCGCCAAGGCCCTGACCGGAGTGGGCGCGGTCTACGCCCATGACGCCGAAGGCACCGAACTGCACCCCGGGCTCAACGTCGCCGCCTTCGCCGAGGAGACCGTCGTCGCTGCGAACTGCGTCCTGCCCGCGCCCGCCGGGATCCCGCTCGCCGAAGCCGCGCTGCTCGGCTGCGCGGTACTGACCGGCTACGGCGCCGTCCACCACAGCGCCCGCGTCCGCGCGGGGGAGTCGGTGGCCGTCTTCGGTGTCGGCGGGGTCGGCCTCGCCGCGCTCCAGGCGGCCCGGATCGCCGGGGCGGGCCCGATCGTCGCAGTCGACGTCTCCCCGGCCAAGGAGGAACTCGCCCGCGCCGCCGGAGCCACCGACTTCGTCCTGGCCTGCGACACCACCGCCAAGCAGATCCGCGCCCTCACCGGCGGACAGGGCGCGGACGTGGCCGTCGAGTGCGTCGGCCGGGCGGAGACCATCCGCGGGGCCTGGGAGTCGACCCGCCGGGGCGGCCGCACCACGGTCGTCGGTATCGGCGGCAAGGACCAGCAGGTCACCTTCCACGCGCTGGAGATCTTCCACTTCGCCCGTACCCTCACCGGCTGCGTCTACGGCAACAGCGATCCGGCGCGCGACCTCCCGGTGATCGCCGACCACGTCCGCGCCGGCCGCCTCGACCTCGGCGCGCTGGTCACCGACCGCATCACCCTCGACGGCATCCCGGCCGCCTTCGACGCCATGCTCGCGGGCAAGGGCGGCCGCTCCCTGGTGATCTTCTGACCCACCAGCCGCCCGCCCCCGTCAGGGGGTCGGGTGGGTGGGTAGGGCTTCGTACTGGAGGGTCAGGCCGTCCAGGAGTGCCGTCAGGCCCGTCTCGAAGGCGCCCTCGTCGACCTCGCGCCGGCGTTCCGCCAGGAGGTGCGCCCGGCCCAGGTGCGGGTAGTCCGCCGGGTCGTACGCCGTCTCGTCGTCCACGAAACCCCGGGCGAAGGAGGCCACCGCCGAGCCCAGGATGAAGTACCGCATCAGCGCGCCGATCCGGGTCGCGTGCCCCGCCGGCCAGCCCGCCGCCGTCATCGCGCCGAACACCGCGTCGGCGACCCGCAGGCCCGCCGGGCGCCGCCCCGGCCCGCGCGCCAGCACCGGCACGATGTTCGGGTGGTCGGCGAGGGCGTCGCGGTAGGAGTGCGCCCAGTCGTGCAGGGCCCCGCGCCAGTCCCGGGAGCCGTCGAACATCGACAGGTCGACCCGCGCGCTCACCGCGTCCGCCACCGCCTCCAGGATCGCGTCCTTGGTGCGGAAGTGGTTGTACAGGGAGGGCCCGCTGACGCCGAGCGCGGCCGCCAGCCGGCGCGTCGACACCGCCTCCAGCCCCTCCGCGTCCACCAGCGCGCCCGCCGCCTCGACGATGCGGTCTCTGCTGAGGAGGGGCTTGCGCGGTCTGGCCATGCGCCACATAGTAGGCCCTGCCCGCCCTAAACTACCGGTGCTAGTTAAAGGCCCGGACCGCGCCCGGAGGCACCCCGTGAACCTGGAGCTCAGCGAGGAACAGGACGCCGTCCGCCGGCTCGCCCGCGCGTTCACCGAGCGCGAGATCGCCCCGTACGCCGCCGAGTGGGACCGCGCCGAGAGCGTCGACCGGGCCATCGTGAAGAAGCTCGGCGACCTCGGCTTCCTCGGCCTCACCGTCCCCGAGGAGTACGGCGGCAGCGGCGGCGACCACCTCTCCTACGTCCTCGTCACCGAGGAACTCGGCCGCGGGGACTCCGCCGTGCGCGGCATCGTCTCCGTCTCCCTCGGCCTCGTCGCCAAGACCCTCGCCGCCTGGGGCACCGAGGAGCAGAAGCGGGTCTGGCTGCCCCGCCTGTGCTCCGGCGACGCCCTCGGCTGCTTCGGCCTGACGGAGCCCGGCACCGGTTCCGACGCAGCCGCCCTCACCACCCGCGCCGTGCGCGAGGGGGACGCGTACGTGGTCAGCGGCAGCAAGATGTTCATCACCAACGGCACCTGGGCCGACGTCGTCCTCCTCTTCGCCCGCACGAACCCCGACCCCGGCCACCGCGGGATCTCCGCCTTCCTCGTCCCGGCCGACACCCCCGGCCTGACCCGCCGCGAGATCCACGGCAAGCTCGGACTGCGCGGTCAGGCCACTGCCGAACTCATCCTCGACGGCGTCCGCGTACCCGCCTCGGCGATGCTCGGCCCCGAGGGCAAGGGCTTCTCCGTCGCCATGTCGGCCCTGGCCAAGGGGCGGATGTCGGTGGCCGCCGGCTGCGTCGGCATCGCCCAGGCGGCGCTGGACGCGGCGGTCTCGTACGCGGCCGGGCGCGAACAGTTCGGCAAGCCGATCGCCCACCACCAGCTGGTGCAGGAACTGATCGCCGACATCTCCGTGGACGTGGACGCCGCCCGGCTGCTGACCTGGCGGGTCGCCGACCTCGTCGACCGCGGGCAGCCCTTCGCCACCGAGGCCTCCACCGCCAAGCTGTTCGCCTCCGAGGCCGCCGTCCGCGCCGCGAGCAACGCCCTCCAGGTCCACGGCGGTTACGGCTACATCGACGAGTACCCGGCCGGGAAGCTGCTGCGCGACGCCCGCGTGATGACCCTCTACGAGGGCACCAGCCAGATCCAGAAACTGCTGATCGGCCGCGCCCGCACCGGAGTCTCCGCCTTCTGAACCCCGCCTTCCGGCCCCGCCCGTGCGACCCGTCCCCCAGGGCGGGTTGAGTACGTACCCGGGTACCCGACCCCATGCGCCCGGCCCCCGCCCCCGGCGACGCTGGACCCATGAACGAGACACCGGTCAAGCAGCAGAACACGGGGGCGTACTACGGCCAGGCCGTCGCCTCCTTCGGCATCGCCATCGGCGCGGTGTCCCTGGGGATCTACAACCTCGACGCCAGCGGCTGGGTGCGGGCCTTCCTCGGCATCGCCGTCCTCTACCTGACCACCTCGGCCTTCACCCTCGCCAAGGTGATCCGCGACCGCCAGGAGGTCACCCAGATCGTCACCCGCGTCGACCAGGCGCGGATGGAGAAGCTGATGGCGGAGTACGACCCGTACGCGCCCAAGCAGCCGGGGCACCCCGCCCAGGCACAGGCCGCCCGGCCCGCACAGCCCGGCCACCAGAGCTAAGCGCTTGCTCACCCTCGGGTAAGGTGTTCATTCCTACAAGGCGAAGAGGGTGAGCGAGCGATGGACAGCGCGGCGGAGACCGGCGGCTACCAGCCGTGGTCGGAGGTCACCCCCGACGCCGCGCGGCGGCTGCTCGTCGCCGCGGTCGAGGCCTTCGCGGAGCGCGGCTACCACGCGACCACCACCCGCGACATCGCCGGCCGGGCCGGCATGAGCCCGGCCGCCCTCTACATCCACTACAAGACCAAGGAAGAGCTCCTCCACCGGATCAGCCGCATCGGGCACGACAAGGCCCTGGAGATCCTGGAGACCGCCGCCGACGGCCCCGGCAGCGCCGCCGAACGGCTCGACCAGGCCGTACGGTCCTTCGTACGCTGGCACGCCGCGCACCACACCACCGCCCGCGTGGTCCAGTACGAGCTCGACGCCCTCGCCCCGGAACACCGCACGGAGATCGTCGCGCTGCGCCGCCAGAGCGACGCCGCCGTGCGCCGCGTCATCGCCGAGGGCGTGCGGTCGGGCGAGTTCGAGGTCCCCGACGTGCCGGGCACCACCCTCGCCGTCCTGTCCCTGTGCATCGACGTGGCCCGCTGGTTCAGCGTCGCCGGGCCGCGCACGCCCGACGAGGTCGGCGCGCTCTACGCCGACCTCGTGCTCCGCATGGTGGGGGCTCGGCCGGAGCCGGCCGCCGCCGCGCCTCAGAAGAAGTAGCGCGACACCGACTGCGCCACGCACACCGGCTTCTCGCCGCCCCGGCGCTCCACGGTCACGGTCGCCGCGACCTGCACCCCGCCGCCCGCCTCGGTGACCGACGTGATCAAGGCGGTGGCCCGCAGCAGTGAGCCCACCGGCACCGGCGCGGGGAAACGGACCTTGTCCACCCCGTAGTTGATGCCCATCCGCATGCCCTCGACCCGCATGATCTGCGGCACCAGGCTCGGCAGCAGCGACAGCGTCAGATAGCCGTGCGCGATGGTGGAACCGAAGGGTCCGTCGGCCGCCCGCTCCGGGTCCACATGGATCCACTGGTGGTCGCCGGTTGCGTCCGCGAAGAGGTCGATCCGCTTCTGGTCCACCTCCAGCCAGTCGCTCGGGCCGAGCGGCTCGCCGACACCGGCGCTCAGCTCCTCGGCGGACGTGAAGATCCTCGGTTCGGCCATGCCCTGCCCCTGTCTGCTGTCTTCCCGCGGCTTCCTGGACGAATAAGCGTTTGCTCAGCATGGTGGGGCCCGTATGTGTATGTCAACGGACCTCCGACTACGCTCGGTCGCGTGCCGCAGATTCCCGAGAAAGTCCACGAACTCACCGTCGGCCAGCTGTCCGCGCGCAGCGGAGCGGCCGTCTCGGCGCTCCACTTCTACGAGGCCAAGGGCCTGATCAGCAGCAGCCGCACCTCCGGCAACCAGCGCCGCTACACCCGCGACGCACTGCGCCGGGTCGCCTTCGTGCGCGCCGCGCAGCGCGTGGGGATCCCGCTCGCCAGCATCCGCGACGCACTCTCCCAGCTGCCCGAGGAGCGCACCCCCACCAAGGAGGACTGGGCGCTGCTGTCGGAGAACTGGCGCACCGAACTCGACCAGCGGATCAACCAACTCGGCCGCCTGCGCGACCACTTGACCGACTGCATCGGCTGCGGCTGCCTCTCCCTGGAGACCTGCGCGCTGTCCAACCCCGACGACGTCTTCGGCGAGCGCATCACCGGCTCCCGGCTGTCGCAGTAGCGCCCGCGAGACGGGTCTCCTCCAGGGCCGCCGCCACCAGTTCGGCATTGGACCGCGCCGGCCTGCCGTCCGGCAGGCGCAGCACGTCCCCCACGCCGGTCCGCGCGCCCGCACCGCACCGCGCGGCGAGCCGCAGCACCGGCCAGGAGGCGGCGTCCCGCCCGTACAGCACCACCGGCACCGGCGGCAGCCAGCACAGCCCGGCCACCAGCGCCGGATCCGGCGCGGCCAGCTCCGCGACCAGCCGTACCGGCCCGCGGTCGGGAGCCGCCCACGCCAGGAACCGGGCCAGCGGCTCCGGCCCGGCCCCGCCCCCCAGCGGGACCACCGCGTCCACCGCCACCCCGCGCGCCAGCAGCACCTGCGCCAGCTCCCGGGCCCCCGGCTCCGCGAACCGTACGGTGGCCCGCTCCGGCAGTACCGTCCAGGACCGCACCCGCTCCAGGCGCGCGCCGGGATCCGGCTCGGCCTCGACATCGGCCGGAACCGACAGAGGTACGCGGACCCCCGCGCCGCGCAACTCCGCCAGTACCGGCCCGACCACGCGGGGCGAGAGGCTCTCCCGCCCGCACGGCGTCCTCGGGTGCACCAGCACCTCCCCGGCCCCGGCGGCGACGGCCGCCAGCGCCGACTCCGCGAGATCCGGCGGGGACAGCGGCACGGCGGCCCCCTCGGCGGCGCCGCGCGAACCGTTCAACACGACCTGGAGCACACCGCCCGGGCCCCCACCCGGGCCCCGGCTCGCGGTCCCGCCCCGCCCGCTCATGCCGCGCCCGCCGACGCCTGGTGGACCAGCGCGGTCTCCGCCAGCGCCGGTCTCGGCACCACGATCCCGCAGCCCCCGCACACCGGCCCGTCCCACGCCCAGGCCCCGGCCCACGCCCCGTGCCCGGCGAGGGGCGCCGGCCAGCTCAGCTCCCGCTCCCCGCACACCGGGCACGCCGTCCCCGGCTCCGACTCCAGCGCCGCGACCAGCCGCCGCAGCACCTCGCCCAGCGTCCCGTCCGGCCGCACCCCCGGATCGGCGCACCGCACCACGGCGTCCCCGCTGCCGCCCCACGCCCACTCCGGCCGGCGCACCCCGTCGTGCTTCTCCCGTCTGCGCCGCGCCGCGAACTGCCGCTCGTACTCCAGCCAGACCGCCCGCGCGTCCTCCAGCTCCTCCAGCGCCGCGACCAGCCGCAGCGGATCCGCCCCCCGGTCCTCGGGGGCGATCCCGTGCCGGTCGCACAGGTGCCACCACGTCGCCCGGTGCCCGTAGGGGGCGAACCGTTCCAGGCAGCGGCGCAGCGAATGGCGCCGCAGGGCCCGGTCGTTGCGCGCGTCGCGCACCTGATAGGCCAGACTCCGAAAACCCGCCATCGCACCTTCACCTCCGCCGTGCCCCTGCACCACACCCGTGTCCGCGCTACTCCGTCGAACGAAGCAGCCCTCCCCGACGTGCCCAACATGCCCTGCCGGATGTGGGCGCATGCGGGGGCGGTCGAGGCGTGCGGGTGGCACATGGCCGGAAGTCAGCGCCCCATGCGCCCCGCGGCAACCACGAGCCGGGCCAGTTCCTCGTGGCAGATGTCGCTGTGCGCCCCCGACGGGGCGCCGCCCCGCCGCACCACGGAGCCCGCGTCCACGCTGACGCAACCGGCCCCCGGCAGCCCCCCGCGCAGAGCGGCGTCGAGGGTCAGGCGCGGAGCGCCCGGTACCGCCTGCACCCCGTCGTGCCCGATCGCGCCCCACCGCTCGTCGAAACCGAGCAGACCGGCCGAATCCCCCGCCATCCGGGAGGCCAGCGGATAGAAGACCCGCAGGGCGGAGTCGTAGGAGGAATGGCAGGCCACCACCGGTCCGTCCACCCTGCTCTGGAGGCCGCCCAGCGCGCCGCCGCGCCGCGTGTCGTGGGGGAGCCGTCCGCTGAAGGAGTAGTGGGAGAAGGCTCCTTGGAGCAGCGTCAGCGACTTCAGGTGGCGGGAGCCCTCCGGTGCGGCGCGCAGCGAGAAGGAGACCGCGCGGGCCCCGAAGCTGTGGCCGACCAGATGGATCCGCAGGGCCGGCCGGCGCCGCGCCAGGTCGGTGAGCACCGGACCCAGCCCGCGCTCGCCGACCACCCCCGCCCGCTTCTTCATCTCGTAGTACGTCGCCTGGCGCAGCAGCTCCTTGGCCCCGCCCCACAGTGCGCGCAGCCCGCCGCCGAGCGCGAGTCCGGGCCGCTCGGCGCCGACGGCGGGCGCGTCTGCCTCGGCCAGGGCGTCCGCCTCGGCCAGGGCGTCCGCGAGGGCCCGGCACACCGCGAGCACGTCCAGCGCGAACAGCGCCGGCACCTCGGCCGCGGCCGCCGTCGGGGCCCCGTCGACCCGCGCCACCTCCCGTACCAGCGCCCCGAACTCGACGAGGGCCGCCTCCGACTCCGGCCGCTCCTCCAGCAGTTCGGCCACCCGGTCCAGCTCCGCCTCCCGGCCGGGCCAGAACGCCCCGAGGGCCGCCCGCGTGTCCGGGTCCAGGGTCGTACCCCGGCCCGGTCCGGCGAGGGCGCCGGGAGCCTCGAAGTCGGGTATCGGCTCGTCGGAGAAGCGGATCGAGGGCCATACGACCCCCACGTACCCCAGCCGCACCCCCGCCCCTACCAGCCCCGGGAACGGGGCGAAGAACCGGTCGTAGAGCCGCGTCGCCGTGGAGCGGTCGCTGTTCCATCCGTGCGCGAAGACCAGCAGGTCCGTCGCCTCGATCCGGGCCACCGCCGCCCGCGTGAGCGGATCCACGTCCCCCTGGGCATCGAAGGTCAGCTCCTCGTACGGACCCACCCCGATCCCGCCGCCGTCCGCCATGACGTCCCCCTCCCCGCCGCGCCCCGCGGCACCGCCCGCCGAGCTCGCAGCATCTCGCCGCGCGTGCCGTCCGGCCAGCCCCGCGGCAGCACGGGATCGGCGACCGAGCGGGGCGGGCGTCCGGGTTCACGGGTAGAGCAGGTACTCCTGACGGACCGCCGCGAACCGTGCGAGCCCCGCCGCCCAGTCGCCCGCGATCTCCTCCACCCCCGCCCCCGCGTCCACCATCGTCCGGACCCGGTCCGATCCGGTCAGCCGGTCGATCCAGTGGTCGGCCCGCCAGCCGAAGCCGCCCCACGTCCGGCGGGCCGTGACCAGCAGTCCGATGCCCGTCCGGACCGGGTCGAAGGCCTCCCGGTCGTGCACGACGAGGCGGACCCCGCCGCAGACCTTCCCGGCGTGCTTGGAGAACGACGGCGTGAACCAGGCCTCCCGGAACCACACCCCGGGCAGCCCCAGCCCGTCCGCCGCCTCCGCCCACCGCCGGTCGACGCCCTCCGCGCCCAGCACCTCGAAGGGCGTGGTCGTCCCCCGGCCCTCCGACAGGTTCGTCCCCTCGAACAGGCAGGTGCCCGCGTACGCGAGCGCCGTGTCCGGGGTCGGCATGTTCGGGCTCGGGGGCACCCACGGCAGGCCCGTCGCCCCGAAGAACGACTCCCGCCGCCACCCGCCCGTACGGACCACCCGCAGCCGCGCCGGCCGGTCGGCCAGGAACTCCCCGTTGAACAGCAGGGCCAGCTCCGCCGCCGTCATCCCGTGCGCGAGCGCGATCGGCTCCCGGCCCACGAAGCTCGCGTACGGCCGCTGGAGCACCGGCCCGGCCGCCCGGCGTCCGCCCACCGGGTTGGGTCGGTCCAGCACCACCACCGCCTTGCCGGCGAGCGCGGCCGCGCGCATGCAGTCGTAGAGGGTCCAGACGTAGGTGTAGAAGCGGGCCCCGACGTCCTGGATGTCGAAGACCAGCGTGTCGATCCCGGCGGCGGTGAAGAGGTCCGCGAGCTTCTGCCCGCTCAGGCCGTACGTGTCGTGCACGGGCAGCCCCGTCGCCGGATCCCGGCCGGCCCCCTCCGAACCGCCCGCCTGCGCCGTGCCCCGGAAACCGTGCTCCGGCCCGAACACCGCGACCAGGTCGACCCGTTCGTCGGTGTGCAGTACGTCGACCAGGTGGCGGGCGTCGGCGGTGATCCCGGTGGGGTTGGTCACCACCCCGACCCGCTGCCCGGCGAGCTCCGCGTACCCGCCGGCGGCGAGCCGCTCGAACCCGGTCCGCACCCGCTCGCCGGCCGCCGCCGGGGCCGCCCCGGCGCTCCCCACCGCCCCTGCGGCCCCCACGGCCCCCGCCAGTCCCAGCACCCCGCGTCGCGACAGCGTCATCCGGACAAGCTAGAGGGCGTGCCCCTTCCGCCCCGACATACCGACTGGTTAGTCTGCCCGGGATCCGGCAGTCTGCGACGAGAGGTGACCCCCGTGAGCGCGTACCAGGACCAGCGAGTCGTCGTCACCGGCGCGGGCGGCGGCATCGGCGCCGCCCTCGCCCACCGCTTCGCCGCCGAGGGGGCCACGGTCGTCGTCAACGACCTCGATCCCGCGAAGGCCGCCGCCGTGGCGGCGGAGATCGGCGCCCGCGCCGTCGCGGTGCCCGGCGACGCCTCCACCGTCGCCGCGCAGGCCCGCGAAGCCCTCGGCGGCACCGTCGACGTCTACTGCGCCAACGCCGGACTCGCCTCGGGCGGCGACGCCTTCGCGGACGAGTCCGTCTGGGAGGCCGCCTGGGACACCAACGTCATGGCCCACGTCCGCGCCGCCCGCACCCTGCTGCCCCAATGGCTGGAGCGCGGCAGCGGCCGCTTCGTGTCCACCGTCTCCGCCGCCGGACTGCTGACCATGATCGGAGCCGCGCCGTACAGTGTCACCAAGCACGGTGCCCTCGCCTTCGCGGAATGGCTCTCGCTGACCTACCGCCACCGGGGTGTGCAGGTCCACGCCATCTGCCCGCAAGGGGTGCGCACCGACATGCTGACCGCCGCGGGCTCGGCGGGCGAACTCGTCCTGACGCCGACCGCGATCGAGCCGGACGCGGTCGCGGACGCCCTGTTCGACGGCATGGAGAAGGGCCGGTTCTTGATCCTCCCGCACCCCGAGGTGGCCGACTACTACGCCGCCCGCGCGACCGACCCCGACCGCTGGCTCGGCTCCATGAACCACCTCCAGCGCAAATGGGAGGCCTCATGACCCAGGCGCCGACCCCTGCGTCCCCGGCCCCGGCCTCGGTCCTGGCCGCCGAGCCGCCGCTCCAGCGGGCCGTGCCGGCGGCTTCGCCCTCGGGCTCCGAGCCGGGGGTCGCGCACGCGGTCCCCGGCTCCCCCTACGCCGCCCGGCCGTGGTTGCGGCAGCTGAGCGCCGCCCAGCTCGCCCCGGTCACGCCACCGCCCAGCGTGTTGCACGCCTTCAAGGACGCCGTGGCCCGCGCCCCCCGCCGCACCGCGCTCGCGTACTTCGACGGCCGGATCGACTACTCCGAGGCCGACGCCCTGTCCGACTCCCTCGCCGGGTACCTCGCCGCGCGGGGCGTCCGCCGCGGGGACCGGGTCGCGGTGATGCTCCAGAACACCCCGCAGTTCGTGCTCGCCGCGCTGGCCGCCTGGAAGACCGGAGCGGTGGTCGTACCGCTCAACCCCATGTACAAGGCCGCCGAGGCCGCGCACATCCTGCGCGACTCGGGCGCCGCCGCGCTGGTCTGCGAGGAGCGGGCCTGGACGGCGTACCTGGGCGGGTGCGCCCGGGACGCGGGCATCCGGGTCACCCTGACCACCCGCGACCAGGACCTCCAGACCCGCGACGACCCCCGCGTCTTCCCGGAGCCCGCCGCCCCGGCCCCAACCGCCGCCCCGGCCCCCGCCCCCGCCGCCCCCCGGCCCGCCGCGAGCCCGGCCCCCGGGTCCCGCGCCGCCGCGAGCCCGGCCCCCGCCCCCCGGCCCGTGGTCGCCCCCGGCGGAGGAGGGGCCGAGGCCGTCGACCTCGTAGCCGTGGCCCGCCAGGGCCACCCCGCTCCGGGCGATCCGCGGCTCACCGCCGCCGACACCGCCCTCATCAGCTACACCTCCGGCACCTCCGGCCCTCCCAAGGGCGCCATGAACCCGCACGGCGCGCTCACCTACAACGCCGTCCGCCAGGTCACCGGCCACCCCCTCCCCGAAGGCGCCGGCTACTTCGCCCTCGCCCCGCTCTTCCACATCACCGGCCTGGTCTGCGAGCTCACCGCCTGCCTCGTCAACGCCGGCACCCTCGTCCTCGCCCACCGCTTCCACCCCGGCGCCGTCCTCGACGCCTTCCTCGAACACCGCCCCGCCTACGCCATCGGGCCGGCCACCGCATTCACCGCCCTCGCCGCCCACCCCGCCGCCACCCCGGAGCACTTCGCCTCCTTCCAGGTCCTCTCCTCCGGCGGCGCCCCGCTCCCGCCCGCCCTCGTCGAACGCCTCCGCGCCTCCTTCGGCTTCTACCTCCGCAACGGCTACGGCCTCACCGAGTGCACCGCCCCCTGCGCCTCGGTCCCCTTCCACCTCGAAGCCCCCGTCGACCCCGCCTCCGGCACCCTCTCCGTCGGTGTCCCCGGCGCGCAGACCCTCGTACGCATCCTCGACGAGCACGGCGCGGAGCTCCCCCTCGGCGAGACCGGCGAGATAGCCGTCCGCGGCCCCCAGGTCGTCCCCGGCTACTGGCGGCGGCCCGAGGAGAGCGCCGAGGCCTTCCCCGACGGCGAACTGCGCACCGGGGACGTCGGGTTCATGGACGCCGAAGGCTGGCTCTACGTGGTCGACCGGAAGAAGGACATGATCATCGCCTCCGGCTTCAAGGTCTGGCCGCGCGAGGTGGAGGACGTCCTCTACACCCACCCCGCCGTCCGCGAGGCGGCCGTCGTCGGCGTCCCGGACCCCTACCGGGGCGAGAGCGTCAAGGCCTACGTCAGCCTGCGTCCCGGCGCCCGCGCCGAACCCGCCGAACTCTCCGCGTACTGCGCCGGACGCCTCGCCGCCTACAAGTACCCGCGCGAGGTCGAGATCCTGCCTGTTCTTCCCCAGACCACGAGTGGCAAGATCCTGCGACGGGAACTGCGCGACCGCGCGGCTGAAAACTGTCGGACGGTCGTACAGCCCATGACAGGCGAGGGATAGGAAAGGAAGGCGAGCGCCATGGCCGCCAGGACCACCACGGAGCCCGACGACGGCAACCGGGAGACCCCGGTTCCGCAGCGGCTGCTGGCCGTCGCCACCAGGCTGTTCGCCGAACGGGGCTACGACCGCACCTCCGTCCAGGAGATCGTCGAGGCGGCCGGCGTCACCAAGGGCGCGCTGTACCACTACTTCGGCTCCAAGGACGACCTGCTCCACGAGGTGTACGCGCGGATGCTGCGCCTCCAGCAGCAGCGGCTCGACGCGGTGGCCGGATCCGACGCACCCGTCGAGGAACGGCTGCGGGCCGCGGCCGCCGACGTGGTCGTCACCACCATCGAGAACCTCGACGACGCGATGATCTTCTTCCGGTCGATGCACCAGCTCAGCCCCGAGAAGTACAAGCAGGTACGGGCGGAGCGCCGGCGCTACCACGAGCGCTTCCGCGCCCTCGTCGAGGAGGGTCAGCGCACCGGGGTGTTCGCCACGGCCACCCCCGCCGACCTGGTGGTGGACTACTACTTCGGCTCCGTGCACCACCTGTCCACCTGGTACCGCACCGACGGCCCGCTCACCCCGCACCAGGTCGCCGACCACCTCGCCGACCTCCTGCTGCGCTCGCTGCGCCCCTGAGCGCGGAGCCCTGAGCGCGGGGCCCTGAGCCTTGAGCCCTGAGCCCCGGGCCACGCCGGCGTCAGCGGGCCGCCAGCGCGGGGTAGTCGTTGTAGCCCTCCGCCCCGTGCACGTGCATCAGGAACTCGGGGCGGATCTCGTTGAGCGGGGCGCCCGTGCGCAGCCGCTCGACGAAGTCGGGGTTGGCGAGGAAGCCCCGGCCCAGCGCGACGAGGTCGGCGCCCTCGGCCAGCAGCCGTTCGCCGGCCCGCTCGCCCCCGTCGGCGGCGACCTCCTCGCGGGACAGCACGGGGTTGCCGATCAGCGTGCCGGGCCAGGACTCACGGATCGCCCGGAAGAGGGGCCCCGCCGGGTCCGAGTGGATCTGGTGCAGGTAGACCGGCTCCAGGCCGGCCAGGGCCGCCAGCAGGGGCGGGTAGATCTCCGCGGTGTCGCCCTCGTGGATGCTGTTGACCTCCACCCCCGGGGAGATCCGTACGCCGACCCGCTCGCGGCCGATCGCCTCGGTGACGGCGCGGACCACCTCCACGGTGAACCGGATCCGCTTCTCCACGGACCCGCCCCAGGCGTCCGTCCGCAGGTTGGTGCTCCGCGACAGGAACTGGTGGGGCAGGAAGCCGTTGGCGGCGTGCACCTCCACCCCCTCGAACCCAGCCTCGACGGCGTTCCGGGCGGCCGCCGCGTAGTCGGCGACGGTGGAGCGGATGTCCTCCTCCGTCATCGCGCGGGGCGTGACCCCGTCCCGGAGTCCGCCGGGAGTCCGGAGCGCCTCCGGGAACCGCACCGTGGACGGGGAGACCGGGACGAGGCCGCTGGTGTCGGGGTGGCTCACCCGCCCGGCGTGCTGGAGCTGGAGGAACATCCGCCCGCCGGCGGCCCGTACCGCGTCCGTGACCCGGCGCCATCCGGCGACCTGGGCGGGGGTGTGGATGCCGGGGACGCGCGGGTAGGTCTGGCCGGCGGCGTTCGGGGTGGTGCCCTCGGCGATGATCAGCCCGGCCGAGGCGCGCTGCGCGTAGTGGGTGGCCATGAGCTCGCCCGGAACCCCGTCGGCCCCCGCGCGGTTGCGCGACAACGGGGCCATCACCAGGCGGTTGGGGAGCTCCAGGCCGCCGAGGCGGGCGGGGGAGAGGAGGGGGGAAGTGGCCGGAACCTGCGGTGAGTTCGTCATGCCGGTACCGTAAAACCTCACACTGATGTCAGATTCAAGACCTGGGGTGGGGCATGAGGATCGGTGAACTGGCGGCGCGCACCGGTGTCGGCGAGCGTTCGCTGCGCTACTACGAGGAGCAGGGCCTGCTGGCCTCCGACCGGACGCCCGGCGGGCACCGGGACTTCCCCGAACGGGCCGTCGACCGGGTCATCCGGATCCAGGAGCTCTACGCGGCCGGCCTGCACAGCGCGAAGATCGCCAAGATCCTGCCCTGCATGCGCGACGAGGACGGCGGCCCGGCGGTACGGGCCACACCGGCGCTGGTGGCCGAACTGACCACGGAGCGGGACCGGATCGACCGGATGATCGGCGACCTGCTGCGCTCGCGCGAGGTGCTGGACGAGGTCATCGCGACGGCGGCGGGCCGCGCGAACACCGGACCCGCCGCCTGAGGACCCGCGGACCGCCATGTGCGCGGTGAAGACGAACCGGGCGACCGGGAACCACCCGGTCGCGACGTGCGCCTGGCCGCCCGGGACCGAAGCCCCCAAGCCCGGCGCCGGCCCCGCCCCGTTCCGTCCCGCGGCCTACCGGTACCTCTTCAGCTCCCGCTGCGCCAGCGAGCGCTGGTGCACCTCGTCCGGCCCGTCCGCCAGCCGCAGCGTCCGCGCCGCCGCCCACAGCTCGGCCAGCGGGAAGTCCTGGCTGACCCCGCCCGCCCCGTGCAGCTGCACCGCGTCGTCCAGGATGCGCACCACCGCGCGCGGCGTCGCGATCTTGATGGCCTGGATCTCGGTGTGCGCCCCCCGGTTCCCGACCGTGTCCATCAGCCAGGCCGTCTTCAGCACCAGCAGCCGCAGCTGCTCCACCGTCACCCGCGCGTCCGCGATCCAGTTCTGCACGACCCCCTGCGCGGCCAGCGGCTTGCCGAAGGCCGTACGCTCCACCGCGCGCCGGCACATCAGCTCGATCGCCCGCTCCGCCATCCCGATCAGCCGCATGCAGTGGTGGATCCGCCCCGGGCCGAGCCGGGCCTGGGCGATGGCGAAGCCCGCGCCCTCCTCGCCGATCAGGTTCCCCGCCGGGACCCGGGCCCCGTCGAAGACCACCTCGGCGTGCCCGCCGTGGTCGTGGTCCTCGTACCCGTACACGGTCATCGCCCGGCGCACCTCGACGCCCGGGGTGTCGCGCGGGACCAGGACCATCGACTGCTGGCGGCGCGGGTCGGCGCCCTCCGGGTCGGTCTTGCCCATCACGATGAAGACCTTGCAGTCCGGGTTCATGGCCCCGGAGATGAACCACTTGCGGCCCGTGACCACGTACTCGTCACCGACGCGCTCGATGCGGGTCTCGATGTTCGTCGCGTCCGAGGAGGCCACCTCGGGCTCGGTCATCGCGAAGGCCGACCGGATCTCCCCGGCGAGCAGCGGCAGCAGCCACTGCTTCTTCTGCGCCTCGTCGCCGAACTGCGCGAGCAGCTCCATGTTCCCGGTGTCCGGGGCCGCGCAGTTGGTGGCCGTCGGCGCCAGGTGCGGGCTGCGGCCGGTGATCTCGGCGAGCGGGGCGTACTGGAGGTTGGTCAGCCCGGCGCCGTGCTCGGCGTCCGGCAGGCTGTGCTGGTCCACGAAGAAGAGGTTCCACAGCCCCTGGCGGCGCGCCTCGGCCTTCAGTTCACCGAACACGGCCGGGGTGTCCCAGGGCGAGGCGAGCCGTGCGCGCTGCTCGGCGGCGAGGGCCTCCGCCGGGTAGACGTACTCCTCCATGAACGCGAGCAGCCGCTCGCGGAGTTCCTCGGTCCGGGCATCGAATGCGAAATCCATGCTGATCGGCTCCTCAGCCTTCCTGGCGGTCCTGGAGTGTGGTCAGGCCGTGCTCGATGAAGACCGGCACCAGTTCGCCGATCCGGTCGAAGCCCGCGCCGACGGTCTGCCCGAGCGTGTAGCGGTAGTGGATCCCCTCGAGGATCACGGCGAGCTTGAACCAGGCGAAGGCCGTGTACCAGGCGATCGCGCCGGTGTCCCGCCCCGAGCGGACGGCGTACCGCTCGATCAGTTCCGCGGGCCGCGGATGCCCCGGCGCCCGGCTGGTCGTGCTGACGGGGGAGTCCGCGAGGCCCAGGTCGGAGCTGTACATCACCAGCAGCCCCAGGTCGGTCAGCGGATCGCCGAGGGTGGACATCTCCCAGTCCAGCACCGCCCGGATCGTGTCGTCCGGCCCGCCGATCAGCACGTTGTCCAGCCGGAAGTCCCCGTGCACCACCGTCGGGGCGGGGGAGGCGGGCAGGGCCCGGCCGAGCGCGGCGTGCAGCTCGTCGACCCCGGCGAGCTCCCGCCCCCGGGAAGCCGCGAGCTGCTTGCCCCAGCGGCGCAGCTGCCGGTCGAGGAAGCCCTCGGGCCGGCCGAAGTCGCCCAGGCCCACCGCTGCGGGGTCCACCGCGTGCAGGTCGACCAGGGTGTCCACCAGGGCGAGCACCGCCCGCCGGGTCCGCTCGGGGCCGATCCCGGCGAGCTGGTCCGCCGTCCGGTACGGGACCCCGTCCACGTACTCCATGACGTAGAACGGCGCGCCCAGCACCTCCTCGTCCTCGCACAGCAGGACCGGCCCGGGCACCGGCACGGCCGTGCCGTGCAGGGCGGAGATCACCCGGTGCTCGCGCCGCATGTCGTGCGCGGTGGCCAGGACGTGCCCCAGCGGCGGGCGGCGCACCACCCAGCGCGAGACTCCGTCGGTGACCGCGTACGTGAGGTTCGACCGGCCCCCCTCGATCAGCCGGCCGCTCAGCGGCCCGGCCACGAGTCCGGGACGCGCGGTGTCGAGCCGGCCGCGCAGCCGCTCCAGGTCGAGGCCTCGCGGATCCTCCGGGGCTGGGGTCATGGTGGGCACCTCCGTGCGCAGTTCTCGGTGACGACGTGACGATGGTCCGCAGCCATCATGCCGACCAGTCGGTATGCCGTCCAGGGGGCGGGCCGGGGAAAACTTCCCCCGGCCCGCCTCAGCTCACGCGTGGCACAGGATCGGCGTCCCGCCGTTCATCACCGTCATGTCCCGCAGGACGGCCATGATGTCGAGCGGCGCCCCCTCCGGCTCCCCGGCCAGCTCCGCGTACGCCCGGTGCACGTTCGCCACCAGCCGCTCGCTCTCCCGCCAGGCCGCGAACTCCCCGAGATCGGCCTGCCGCGCCGTCTCCAGAGGGGTCAGCCCCTTCTCCCGGCCCTCCCGGGCCAGTTCGGCGACGTGGCGCAGGTACCGTGCGGTGGCCTCGTACGCCGACGGGTCGGTCAGCGGCCCGTGCCCCGGTACGACGGTCTCCGCGCCCAGCGAGCGCAGCAGCTCCAGCGCCCGCAGTGAGCCGGCCAGCGAGCCCATCGCCAGGAACGGGGTCCCCTCGGCGAACACCAGGTCCCCGGTGAACACCACCCGCTGCCGCGGCAGCCACACGACGGAGTCCCCGGTGGTGTGCGCCACGCCCGGGTGGATCACCTGCACCTCGCTCGAGCCGACGTGCAGGGTCAGCCGGTCGCCGTACGTCAGATCGGGCGCGGTGATCTCTATCGCGCCGAAGTCGGTGGCGGGCCAGATCAGTTCCAGCTGGTGCCCGGCGGCGAGCTGCTCGGCCCGCGCGTTCTCGTGCCCGACTATGACGGCCCCGGGCGCGAACACCCCGTTGCCGTAGGTGTGGTCGCCGTGGTGGTGGGTGTTCACCACGGTCCGGGGCAGCGGCGCCCCGGCCGCCTCGACCGCCGCCCGCAGGGCCAGGGCCCGCCGCTCGGTGGCGGCCGTGTCGACCAGCAGCGTCCGCCCGCCGTCACTGACGAAGCCGGCGTTGTTCAGGCACCAGCCGCCGTCCGGCTGGACGTAGGCGTACACCCCGGGTGCGGGCTGGACGACGTAAGGCTCTTCGGCGGTCATGGACGCTCTCCCCAGGTCGCGTTGACAGACGCCTCGCATCCTGCCAGCCGCCGCCGGACCCGGGGAGAGCGGGAGGGTCAGTGGTCGTCGTAGTGGCCGTCGTGCTCCGCGTGCCGGTGACCGTCGTGCAGGTAGTCGAGGTGGTCGCCGTGCGGCACCGACTCGTGCCCGCAGTCCGCGCCGTGCGCGTGGGTGTGGCCGTCGTGCGCGGAGTGGCCCGGGCTCTCGCACTCGTCCCAGTGCCCGGAGTGCTCCCGGTGCAGGTGGCCGTCGTGGGCGTAGTCGACGTGGTCGCCGTGCTCGACCGCCCGGTGCCCGCAGTCGGGGCCGTGCGTGTGCGCGTGCGTGGGGTGCTCCTGGTGCAGGGTCGTCATGGCGCAGAGGCTAGTCCGAAACATCCCCGCGTACCCCCTCTGTCCCGCCTCGTGTCGTCGGCGGCCCCGGACCTACCCCGCACGCCTCAGAACACGAGCGCCACCGCGACCACCGCCAGCGCCACCGTGCACGCCACCAGCGCCGACGCCGCCCGGGGCGCGAGCCCCGGGGGCCGGGCCGCCGCCAGGGCCCGGATCCTGCCGTGCGCCACCCCGAGGAAGGCCAGCCACAGCAGCGCGGTCACCGCCGCCCCGGCCACCTCCACCGCCGAACCGGACCCGCGCAGCGCCTGCCGCAGCGCCAGTACGGCCACCACCGAGCAGGCCAGGGTCGTACGCCGCCACGCCAGCCGGGTCCGCTCCGGCTGCAGACCGGCGTCCCGGCCGCCCGCACCGGGACCGCTCACTGCCCGGTCGTCCAGCCCAGCAGCACGACCACCACCATGGCGACCGCGACCAGCCCGACGCCCAGACTCAGCACCACCGGGAACCGCGACAGCGGCAGGTCCTCACCCCGGCGCATGGCCCGCTCGCACCGCACCCAGTGGTTCACCGCCCGCAGCGCGCAGGCCGCACCCACCGCCAGCAGGGCGAAGGCCATGGACACCCGCACCCCCCAGCGCAGGTCCGGCAGGAACTGGTCGACCGCGAACCCGCCGCCCACCAGCGCCAGCGCGGTCCGGATCCAGGCCAGGAAGGTCCGCTCGTTGGCCAGCGAGAAGCGGTAGTCCGGGGTCTCGCCCTCGTCCCTCAGCCGCTGCGGTGCGAACCAGAGGCGCACGTCCTTGACGAAACCGATCATCGGACCAATCTACGGGGACACGCCCCCCGGATCCGGGACCGCCCCGGCCACGCCCACCCCGGCCGCGGCCACCCCCGGCCGAGGTCACCCGGAGCCGCTCACCCCCGGAAAGCCGCCAGCCTCCGGTACGCCTCCAGCCCGTCCGGCACCCACGCCCACTTCCCGTCCGCGACCCGCCGCTCCAGCTCGGCCGGCTCCAGCCACGCGTGCCAGGCCACCTCCGAGACCTGCGGGGACACCGGCAGTCCGCACCGCACCTCGTACACGTACGACCACCAGGCCCCGCCGGGCCCCTCGTAGAGGAACTTGAACAGCGGGAGGGGCCGCTCCAGCCCGCTGACCCCGAGCTCCTCCTCGGCCTCCCGCAGCGCCGCGCCGTCGTAGTCCTCCCCGGTGCCCAGCACCCCGCCCACGAACATGTCGTAGTGCGAGGGGAACACCAGCTTGGAGGCGGTCCGGCGGTGCACGAAGACCCGCCCCCGCTCGTCCCTGGCCAGCACGAACACACACCGGTGGAGCAGCCCCCGCCGGTACACCTCACCGCGCGGGGCCCGCCCGACGACCCGGTCGTCGCGGTCCACCACGTCCAGCACTTCGTCAGCGGCACTCACACCACTCATCCAACCACCCCTGTTGACTGGTTACCGCTCCGTAGCAAAGGATCTGCCCCACCACCGACCGGAGGACGGGCAACCCATGACCTACGACGCTGACGTGATCGTGATCGGAGCGGGCCTCGCGGGGCTCGCGGCCACCGCCGAGCTCGTCGACGCGGGACGCAAGGTGATCCTCCTCGACCAGGAGCCCGAGCAGTCGATCGGCGGCCAGGCCCACTGGTCCTTCGGCGGGCTGTTCTTCGTGAACTCGCCCGAACAGCGCCGCATGCGCATCAAGGACAGTCACGCCCTCGCCCGCCAGGACTGGCACGGCACCGCCGGCTTCGACCGCGAGGAGGACGCCTGGCCGCGCCGCTGGGCCGAGGCCTACGTGGACTTCGCGGCCGGCGAGAAGCGGCCCTGGCTGCACGCCCAGGGCGTCCGCTTCTTCCCCGTCGTCGGCTGGGCCGAGCGCGGCGGCTACGACGCCAACGGGCACGGCAACTCCGTCCCCCGCTTCCACATCACCTGGGGCACCGGCCCCGGCCTCGTCGAACCCTTCGAGCGCCGGGTCCGGGCCGGCGCCGCCCGCGGCCTGGTCCGGCTCGCCTTCCGCCACCGGGTCACCGGCCTCGCCACCACCGGCGGCACGCTCGACACCGTCACCGGCGAGATCCTGGCCCCCTCCGACGCCGTACGCGGCTCCGCGAGCAGCCGCGAGGCCACCGGCACCTTCACCCTGCGCGCCCAGGCGGTGATCGTCACCTCCGGCGGCATCGGCGGCAACCACGACCTCGTCCGCGCCCAGTGGCCCGCCCGGCTCGGCACCCCGCCGTCCCGGATGCTCTCCGGGGTCCCGGCGCACGTGGACGGCCTGATGCTCGGCATCGCGGAGGGCGCCGGCGCGAGCCACATCAACAAGGACCGGATGTGGCACTACACCGAGGGCATCGAGAACTGGAACCCGATCTGGGCCCGGCACGGCATCCGCATCCTGCCCGGCCCCTCCTCGCTGTGGCTGGACGCCACCGGCAAGCGGCTGCCCGTACCGCTCTTCCCGGGCTTCGACACCCTCGGCACCCTCGACCACATCATGAGGACCGGCCACGACCACACCTGGTTCGTCCTCAACCAGCGCATCATCGGCAAGGAGTTCGGCCTCTCCGGCTCCGAGCAGAACCCGGACCTCACCGGCAGGTCGATCCGTGACGTGATCGACCGCGCCCGCCAGGCCGTACCCGGCCCGGTCAAGGCCTTCATGGACAACGGTGCGGACTTCGTCGTCGAACGCGACCTGGCCTCCCTCGTCCGCGGGATGAACGCGGTCACCAAGGAGGACCTGCTCGACGAGGCCACCGTCCGCCACGAGATCGTGGCCCGCGACCGCGAGATCGCCAACCCCTTCACCAAGGACCTCCAGGTCATGGCGATCCACGGAGCCCGCAAGTACCTCGGCGACAAACTGATCCGCACCGCCGCCCCGCACCGGATCCTGGACCCCGGGGCGGGCCCGCTGATCGCGGTCCGGCTCTCCGTCCTGACCCGCAAGTCCCTCGGCGGCCTGGAGACCGACCTCTCCTCCCGCGTCCTGACCCCCGCCGGCGAACCCCTCCCCGGGCTCTACGCGGCCGGCGAGGCGGCCGGCTTCGGCGGTGGAGGCGTCCACGGCTACCGCGCCCTGGAGGGCACCTTCCTCGGCGGCTGCCTCTTCTCGGGCCGTACGGCCGGCCGGGCGGCGGCCGCGGCCACCGCCTGACGCTGCGCCGCGGCGTCACGGCGTCACGGCGCGGCGGGGGAGCGGGAGGGGGCCTCAGGCGAGCCCGGGGCCCTCCACCAGCGCGAACCGCTCCATCACGACCAGGGTGTCGTCGTCCGCCGTGAACCCGGGGTCCCCCAGCTCGGCGCGCAGCGGCCCGCTGTGCCAGAACCCCTCGTGCGCGGAGCGCCATTCGGCCACCGAGGCGAAACCCTCGCCCTCGTCCAGGGCGTGCCGCAGTTCCACCTCGGCCAGCCGCAGCACGCGCACCTCCGTCATTTCCAGGACAGCCAGCGGATGCTCCCGCGAATCCACCAGTGCCATCCGGGTGCCCGGCTCGGGCAGCGGCTCGGCCATGGCCTCGTACCACCGCAGCAGCCCCGTGGTCGAGGTCTTCGCCCCGCTCAGCACCGCCGCCACCAGCCGGTCGCGCTGTTCCCCGGGGAAGCCCAGCTCGAACGGGGGAAGATCGTCAAAGGTCGTCATGCCGTCACCCTACAGAGCCCCGCCCGCGTCCCCCGGGCGTCCGCGACCGCACCAACTCGGCCACTCTCCGTACCAGTTGAAACCCGCCACCCCGGCTGACGGTCCTTGACGCGGAGTCGTACGTACCGCTTTGCTGTGCGTGATCATCCGGATCGCTCACCGGCGTGATCCGGGCGCACCGCGAGCGCCACCGGCACCACCCGCACCACCGGCATCAGCACCGCTCGCCCGGCTCTCCCCGTGCGCCCCCGCGTACGCCGTCCACCCGCGCCGCGCCCTGGAGGGAACCCGCGGATGTCCCCGCCTCCGCCGCCCCTCGGCCGCGCCCGCAAGCGGGACGCCCAGCTCTTCGACCCGGCCCTGGGCGACGCCGAACTGGTCGAGGTGCGCGGCCAGTTCACCCAGGGCCGGTGGTCCAGGGTCCGCTCCCTCCTGGCCGGCACCGGCGACGACTGGGACCGCCGCGGCCACCGCCTCGTCGTCCTCGCCGAGACCCCGGCCGCCACCGCCTGGGCCCGCGAATGGCTCCTCGCCGAACCCGCCAGCGCCGACGCCGCCACCCTCCTCGCCTGCGCCGCCGTCTTCAGCGCCCTGCGCCGCAAGGGCACCCCCGAAGCCGCCGAGGAGGCCTGCCGCCGGGCCGCCGCACTGCACCCCGCCGACCCCACCCCCTGGCTGGGCCTGCTCATGCTCTCCCGCGCCTTCGGCCCCGAGGAGGAGTTCGGCCGCCACTTCGACCAGGTACGGGCCCGCCACCGCGAGCACCACCACGCCCACCACCTGATGGTCGCCCAGCTCGCCGAACGCACCCCCGCCAGCGGCCGCGACCCCCTCCACGAGGTCTACGACTTCGCCGCCTGGGCCGCCGAGGAAGCCCCGGCCGACTCCCCCCTCGCCGTCCTGCCCGTCATCGCCCACGCCGAGCGCTACCGCGTCCTCGCCACCGCCCAGGGCCGCACCGCCCCCGAGGCCGCCGCCGAGCACTGGACCGGCCGACGCGCCCGCCAGGTGCTGCGCACCGCCTTCGACTGGTGGCTGGAGTGGGAACGCGAGGACCACCCCCGCAACCGGGTCGACCTCAACTTCCTCGCCCACGCCAAGCTCTGCGAAGGCCGCCCCGCCGAGGCCGCCGCCCTCTTCCACCGCATCGGCAGCCACGCCACCCGGGCCCCCTGGTCCTACCCGGACCGCGACCCCCACCAGGCCTTCCTCGCCGCGCGCAGCGCCGCGCTCGGCACCGTCTAGCACAGCACCGTCCAGCACCGTCCAGCACAGCACCAGCCCCGAGCCACCTCCGAGACCACGCTCCCGAAAGGACCCCGCCATGCCGACGGGCAGATCCACCACGATCGCGGCCGAGGCCGAGATACGCACCTACAAGGGCCAGGACCGGGCCCTGCGCGCGGACCGCCTCGGCACCGCCGGACTGCTGCTCTCCGTACTCGCCGCCAGCGCACCCCTGATGGTCGTCGCCGGTGTCATGCCCACGATCTTCGGGGTCATGGGCATCGTCGGCCAGCCCCTCCTCTTCGTCATCCTCGGCGTCGTACTGGCCCTCTTCGGCGTCGGCTACGCCGAGATGAGCCGCCACGTCCACAACGCCGGCGCCTTCTACGCGTACATCGCCCGCGGTCTCGGCCCCACCGCCGGAGCCGCCGCCTCCCTCGTCGCGCTCGTCGCCTACAGCGCCATGCAGGTCGGCGTCTACGGCATCCTCGGCTTCGAGGTCTCCGGCCTCTTCGCCACCTACCTGGACACCGAGCTCGCCTGGTGGATCCCCGCCCTGGCCGCCGTCGCCGCCACCGGCGCCCTCGGCTGGCTGAAGATCGACCTCAACGCCAAGGTGCTCGGCGTCCTGCTCCTCGTCGAGTGCGCCCTCGTCGTCGTCTTCGACCTCGCCGCCCTCGGCAAGCCCGGCCCGGAAGGCCTCTCGCTCGGCGCCTTCGACCCCGCCGGCCTCTCCGGCGCCGGACTCGGCACCGCCCTGTGCTTCTGCATCGCCGCCTTCGTCGGCTTCGAGCAGTCCCCGGTCTACGCCGAGGAGACCAGCAGGCCGCACATCGTCGTCTCCCGCGTGATGTTCCTCGCCGTCGGCTTCGTCGCCCTCTTCTTCGCCCTCAGCGCCTGGGCCCTGTCCGTCGCCACCGGCCCCACCGGGATCGTCAAGGCCTCCGCCGACGCGGGCCCCGCCCTGCTCTTCGAACTCACGGCGAGCCGCCTGGGCGCCACCTTCACCGACGTGCTCCACGTGCTCTTCGTCACCGGCATGTTCGCGGCCATGCTCAGCTTCCACAACGTCGTCGCCCGCTACGCCTTCGCCATGGGCCGCGAGGGCCTCCTCCCGGCCCGCTTCGGCCGCACCAGCCCCGGCACCGGCGCCCCCGCCACCGGCTCCCTGCTCCAGACCGTCGTCGCCGCCCTCGTCGTCCTCGCGTTCGCGCTCACCGACGACCTGCCGACCGGCGACCCCACCGCGCCCGTCCTGCACCTGTTCACCTGGATGGGAAGCGTCGGCGCCCTCGGCGTGACCGTCCTGATGGCCGCCGCCTCCTTCGCCGTCATCGCCTTCTTCGTGCGCCGCGGCACCGCCCGAGCCCAGGTGTGGCGCCTCGTCGCGGCCGGCCTCGCCGGAGCCGCCCTCGTCGGCATCGCCGTGTACACCGTCAAGGACTTCGCGGTCCTCGTCGCCGCCGACGAGGGCTCCGCGCTGAGCTGGGCCCTGCCCGGCATCATCGCCCTCGCCGCCCTGGGCGGACTGGCCCACGGACTGCTCCTGAAGTCCCGCCGCCCCGGGACGCACGCCCGCATCGGCCTCGGCAACGAAGCCTTCCGCCTCGACCAGGCCGCGGAAGCCACCGAGCGCACCTGAGGCCCACCACCTCCGATTCCAGCCCGCCCGAAGCCCCCGGCGCCCCTTTCCATGGTCGCCGGGGGCTTGCGTGCACACAGGCCGGATTTTTGCGGTGGCCGGGCCTCGTGGTCTCCTGGGGCGACAAAATCACCGGAACGCGGCACGGGGGACACCACCCAGCTCCCCCGCTCCGCCGCCCGGACCTGCCTGTCCCACCCACGAAGGCGAAGTCCCGTATGAGTGACCGCACCTTGACCACGGCCCCCGCCGAGGCGTCGTCCCGCCATGTCGACGCCGGTGACGAGGGCTACAGCAAGGACCTCAAGTCCCGCCACATCAACATGATCGCCATCGGCGGGGCGATAGGCACCGGCCTGTTCCTCGGCGCCGGAGGCCGTCTCGCCGGCGCCGGCCCCTCCCTCGCCATCGCCTACGCGGTCTGCGGCGTCTTCGCCTTCTTCGTGGTCCGCGCCCTCGGCGAGCTCGTCCTCTACCGCCCCTCCTCCGGAGCCTTCGTCTCCTACGCGCGCGAGTTCATGGGGGAGAAGGGCGCCTACACGGCCGGCTGGCTCTACTTCCTCAACTGGTCCACGACCACCGTGGCCGACATCACCGCCGCCGCGACCTACGCCCACTTCTGGTCGATGTTCACCGACGTCCCCCAGTGGGTCCTCGCCTTCATCGCCCTGGCCGTCGTCCTCACCGCGAACCTGATCTCGGTGAAGTACTTCGGCGAGATGGAGTTCTGGTTCTCCCTGGTCAAGGTCGCCGCCCTGGTGGTCTTCCTGATCGTCGGCATCTACCTCGTCGCCACCAGCCACGACATCGGCGGCACCACCCCGGGCCTCGCCAACATCACCGACAACGGCGGCATCTTCCCGACCGGCGTGCTCCCGATGCTCATGGTCGTCCAGGGCGTGGTCTTCGCGTACGCCTCCGTCGAGCTCTGCGGCGTCGCCGCCGGCGAGACCGAGAACCCCGAGAAGATCATGCCGAAGGCGATCAACTCGATCATGTGGCGCGTGGGCCTCTTCTACGTGGGCTCGGTCGTCCTCCTCGCCCTCCTCCTGCCCTACACGGCGTACTCCTCCGACCAGAGCCCCTTCGTCACCGTCTTCGACAAGCTCGGGGTCCCCGGCGCCGCGGGCGTCATGAACCTGGTCGTCCTCACCGCCGCCCTCTCGTCGCTGAACTCCGGCCTCTACTCCACCGGCCGGATCCTGCGCTCGATGGCCGTCTCCGGCTCCGCCCCGAAGTTCACCGGCGTCATGAACAAGGGCAAGGTCCCCTACGGCGGCGTCCTGTTCACCGCCGCCTTCGGCGTCGCGGGCGTCGGCCTGAACGCCTGGATGCCGGGCGAGGCCTTCGAGATCGTCCTCAACCTCGCCTCCATCGGCATCCTCGGCACCTGGGCGATGGTCATGATCTGCTCGCTCTTCTTCTGGCACCGCTCGAAGAGCGGCCTGGTCGAGCGGCCGGCCTACCGCCTGCCCTGGGCCCCGTACACGCAGATCGTGACGCTGGTGTTCCTCGTCACCGTCCTGGTGCTGATGTGGAGCGACGGCGGCGTCGGACGCACCACCGTCATGTTCCTCCCGGCCATCGCCGCCGCCCTGGTCGGCGGCTGGTTCCTGGTCCGGCGCCGGGTGGCCGAGCTCGCCGCCCCGCGCGACTGACGGGCGTCCGCGCTCCGTAACGACGAAGGACCCCGCCTGACCGGCGGGGTCCTTCGTGTCTCACGCCTCGGGAGGGGGCGCCTCGGGAGGGGGCGGCTCAGGCCTTCTTCACCACGCTCGACTTCAGCTGCATCGCGCCGAAGCCGTCGATCCGGCAGTCGATGTCGTGGCCGTCGACCCCGTCCACGAGCCGGATGTTGCGCACCTTGGTGCCGGCCTTGATCCCCGACGGGCTGCCCTTGACCTTGAGGGCCTTGGCCACGGTGACGGTGTCCCCGTCCTGGAGCACGTTGCCGACGGAGTCGCGTACGACGCGCTCACCGGCCGGCTCCGCGTCCTGGACGCCGTCCTCGGCGGGCACCCACTCGTGGCCGCACTCGGGGCACACGACGAGCGCGTTCATCTCGTAGGTGTAGGCGCAGGAACATTTCGGGCAAGGCGGAAGATTCTCGATCACATCATCAGAATATCCGCACCGGTTGCCCGGCGGACCCCGGGAAGAGGCCGGGAAAAGCAGAGAACCCCACGTGAAGTGGGGTTCTCGCTGTGGTGTCCGAGGGGGGACTTGAACCCCCACGCCCGATAAAGGGCACTAGCACCTCAAGCTAGCGCGTCTGCCATTCCGCCACCCGGACAAGGTGTCTGTCTCGCGTCCCTCGCGGGCCGTTCCGACGTGGAAAACATTACCAAACATTCCGGGGTCCTCGATCACACCCCCTCTGGCCGGGGAACGGCCTTGGGGAGAGGGGCCCGGGGCGGGAGGATGGGGGAGGTAGTCGGTACTGACCAGTGGGAGGAAGCAGCGTGAGCGAATCGGGCGCGGGCAAGACCGTCTCCGGCGAGGACGAGGTCGTCGACCTCTGCCGGGACCTCATCCGGATCGACACCAGCAACTACGGGGACCACTCGGGACCGGGCGAGCGCAAGGCGGCCGAGTGGGTCGCCGAGAAGCTGGCCGAGGTCGGGCTGGAACCGCAGATCTTCGAGTCGCACAAGGGACGCGCCTCCACGGTGGCCCGCATCGAGGGCGAGGACCCCTCCCGGCCGGCGCTGCTGATCCACGGGCACACCGACGTGGTCCCGGCGAACGCCGCCGACTGGACGTACGACCCCTTCGCCGGCGAGATCGCCGACGGCTGCGTCTGGGGCCGCGGCGCGGTCGACATGAAGGACATGGACGCGATGACGCTGGCCGTCGTACGCGACCGCATGCGCAGTGGGCGCAAGCCTCCCCGCGACATCGTGCTGGCCTTCCTGGCGGACGAGGAGGCCGGCGGCATCTACGGGGCCCGCCACCTCGTCGACAAGCACCCCGGTCTCTTCGAGGGCGTCACCGAGGCCATCGGCGAGGTGGGCGGCTTCTCCTTCACGGTGAACGAGAACCTGCGGCTCTACCTCGTGGAGACCGCCCAGAAGGGCATGCACTGGATGCGGCTCACGGTGGAGGGCACCGCGGGCCACGGCTCCATGACCAACAACGACAACGCGATCACGGAGCTCTGCGAGGCCGTGGGGCGCCTCGGCCGCCACCAGTGGCCGGTGCGCGTGACCAAGACCGTACGGTCCTTCCTGGACGAGCTCTCGGACGCCCTCGGAACCCCGCTCGACCCCGACGACATGGACGCCACCCTCGCCAAGCTGGGCGGCATCGCCAAGATGGTCGGCGCGACCCTGCGCAACTCGGCGGCCCCGACGATGCTCGGCGCCGGCTACAAGGTCAACGTCATCCCCGGCCAGGCCACGGCGCACGTCGACGGCCGCTTCCTGCCCGGCTACGAGGACGAGTTCTTCGCGGACCTCGACCGGATCCTCGGCCCGCGCGTCAAGCGCGAGGACGTGCACGGGGACAAGGCCCTGGAGACGGACTTCGACGGACGCCTCGTGGACGCCATGCAGGGCGCCCTGAAGGCGGAGGACCCCATCGCGCGGGCCGTCCCGTACATGCTCTCGGGCGGTACGGACGCGAAGTCCTTCGACGACCTCGGGATCCGCTGCTTCGGCTTCGCGCCGCTCCAGCTGCCGCCGGAGCTGGACTTCGCCGGGATGTTCCACGGGGTGGACGAGCGGGTGCCGGTGGACGGTCTCAAGTTCGGTGTCCGCGTGCTCGACCGATTCATCGACAACGCCTAACGCCGGGGATTCGGGAAGGTGTGCGGATTCCACTGAGAAGAGTGAATGCGCTCATACGCTCGTAGCCCTGGTGATCCCTCCTCGTTACAGGTGGTGCGGTCCGCGGCTGGGACCGCACTTGCCTACTAGGAGGAACAATGTTCAAGAAGGTTGCCGCCGCTGCGGCTGCCACCGGTGGTCTGGTTCTCGCGGGTGCCGGCCTCGCCGTCGCCGACGCGGGTGCCCAGGGTGCGGCCATCGGCTCCCCCGGCGTCCTGTCCGGCAACGTCGTCCAGGTCCCGGTCCACGTCCCGGTCAACGTCTGCGGCAACACCGTGAACGTGATCGCGCTGCTGAACCCGACCTTCGGCAACACCTGCGTCAACGCCTGACGCATCTGAAAGTTCTGGCCCCGGAGCGCATTCCAGCGCTCCGGGGCCACCGGGCTTTCCGGCCCGGATTCTCACTTTCTCGGCGTACCAGGCAGGGGAGCCTGGCCGAGAACACGTACACACCAGGGGACGAGTGCAGATGCGACGACCGGTTCAGGTCACGAGGAAGACGCTGATCACGATGGCGGCGGCGGGGGGTGTTCTCGCGCTGGCCGGTGGTCAGGCGCAGGCCGACTCCGGAGCGTCCGGACACGCCGCGAACTCCCCGGGCCTCCTGTCCGGGAACAACGTGCAGGCACCGGTGGACGCGCCGGTGAACCTCTGCGGCAACACGGTGACGGTGGTGGGAGGCCTGAACCCGGCCTTCGGCAACCGCTGCGCCAACGACTCCGGCAAGACCGGACACCCGGAACACCCGGGCGGCGGGGACGACGAACCCTGCGACGAGGAACCGGGCGGCCACAACCCCGGCACCCCGGGCGGCCACACGCCCGGTACCCCCGGCGGCCAGAACCCGGGCACTCCCGGCGGCCACACGCCCGGCACCCCGGGCGGCCACACGCCGGGTACTCCGGGCGGCCACACGCCCGGTACCCCCGGCGGTCACAACCCCGGCACCCCCGGCGGGCACACGCCCGGCACCCCGGGCGGGCAGAACCCGGGCGGGGGACACACCCCGGGCGGCCAGACCCCCGGTACGCCGGGCACGGGCACGCCCGGTACCTCCACCGGCCCCGGCGCGGGCACCGTCACCCCCGTCACCCACCCCGGCCAGGGGAACGGCGGCCAGGAGGTCGGTCTCGCGGCCACCGGCGCCGGTGACGCGCTGACGGCCGGTGTCCCGCTCGCGGGCGGACTGCTGCTGGCCGGAGCCGTGCTCTACCGCCGCGCCCGCAACGCGGCCTGACGGGCACTCACGACGCGGGCCCGCCACGGCGGGCCCGCGTCACCAGGTCGCGCGGACCTGGCGGATGATCCGGCGGCGCAACCGCACGCGGCGGCTGCCGTCCCGGAACAGGGCGAGACGGTCCAGTTCCCAGTGCCCGTACTCGGCATGGTCGGTCAACAGGCGGGTCGCCTCCTGGCGGGAGGTCCCGCGAGGCACGTACACGTCGACAAATTCGTATTCCGGCATCGCATCTATTGTGCGGGCAGAGCCCCGCTACGGATAGCGTCTGCACTATGTCTGATGCCGCTCTGCCCACTGTTGCCGAGGTACGCGCCGCCGCCGAGGCGGTCAAGGCCGCTCTCGACCGTCACCTCGCCGCGGTCGAGAGCAGGATCGGGGACGAGGACCCGGCCGTCTACGCCGCCTTCAACGAACTCGCCGCCGCGGCCGAGGAGTACGACGAACTCCTCTACGACCGCTACGACGAGGTCACCCCCTTCGAGATCCCCACACCGGAGGACGGGGCCCCGTACACCGGCCCCGCCGAGCCCGCCGCCTTCAGCGTGCTCATCCGCCGCGACTACGCCGTCGTCGAACCCGCCCGGCTGATCGCCCAGGCCGAACGGGTCGCCGCCCACGACCGGGACGCGGAACTCGTGGACGACGGCGGCACGGCCGGAGCGCTCGGCGTGCTCTTCGGGGAGTACGAACCCGACGAGATCGCCTCCCGCTACAAGGAGTTCGGCCTGGAGGAGGGCGACTCCACCCTCTGGATCGCGGCCCTGGAGGAGGTGGCGGAGCCCGGGGACTGGCTCGGCTCGCCCTTCGGGCAGACCGACCCGCAGGACGTCCTGCACCGCTTCGACGTCAGCTCCGTCTTCGACGAGGAGACCGATTTCCTGGAGGACGAGGCCGACGGCGAGGAGGAGACCGCCCGGCCGGGACTGACCCCTGCCTGAGGACGCGTACGCCCCCGCCCGGACACCGGACGGGGGCGTACGCGCACGGGGCGCGGCCCGCTGCTAAGGCTGTGGCTCCTGAGCTTCCGTCAGGGCCCGCAGCAGACCCGTCAGACGGGTCGTGCGCGGCTTCGGCAGCACCTGCGCCACCGCCTGCGCCAGCGCCTGGTCGACCCCGTGCACCACGGACAGGTGCCGCCCGGCCCGCCCGAACGCCGTGTACACCCAGTCCCGGGACAGGGCCTGCGCCGCGTCCCCCGGGAGCACGACGACCACCGCCGGCCAGCGCGCACCGACGGCCTGGTGCGCCGTCACCGCCCAGCCGTGCCGCACCCGCGACTCCACCCGGTCCTTCGGTACGAGGATCCGGGCGCCCTCCGCGTCCTCCAGGTGCAGCCCCTGCGCGTCCGCCGACACCACCCGGGCCGGCAGCGCCCGCCCGGGGGAGGGCACGTACGCCACCCGGTCACCCGGGTCGAAGCCGCCGAAGCGGCCGGGGCCGGGGTTCAGCCGCTCCTTGAGGGCCGCGTTCAGCGCGCGGGTCCCCGCCGAGCCGCCGTGGCCCGGGGTGATCACCTGCACGGCCTCCGCCGGGATCCCGAAGGCCCGCGGCACCGACTCGGCCACCAGCTGCACGGTGCGGTGCACGGCTTCCCCGGCGTCCCGCACCGGAACGATGACGACCTCCTTGCCGGGGGCGTCGACCTGGTTCAGCTCCCCGATCCCGATCCCCGAGACCAGCTCGCCGAGCGGGCCGGGGTCCGGCTTACGGGACACCACCTGGGGGCAGCCCCGGGCCGCCAGGAGATCGGCGAACACCCGCCCGGGCCCGGCCGAGCCGAGCACGCCGGGGTCCCCCGACAGCACCAGACGGGCCCCGTCCGGCACCGACTCCACGAGGGCGGCGGCCGTCTCCACGTCCAGCTGAGGGGCGTCCAGCACGACCAGCAGGTCCAGGTCGAAGCGGCCGTCGGCGTCCCGCCCCGGGCCGTCCGTCCCGGACAGGAGCCCCGCCACGGTGACGGCGCCCGCCGCCGGTACGTGCGCGGCCAGGCAGGCGCGCAGGCCGAGCCCGCGGGCGGCCGCCAGGAGGGCCGTCGGCTCGGCCCGGGCGGCCTCCCCGCCGGTGTGGACGACCAGGCCGTGGCCCGCGACCGCCCGGACCAGCTCGGCGCCGGGGCCGGTGGCGGCCGCGCTCCAGTCCGCCGGGGCGGTGAAGGTGGCCGACAGCCGGGCCAGGCCGTCGGCGAGGCTCTCCTCCGCGAGGGCGTACTCCTCCAGGCCCACCAGGATCCGTACGGGCTGCTCCTCGCCCTCCGCGACGGGCTCGCCGAGCGGCTCGTGGAACACCAGCACCGCGCCGTCCCCGATGGCCGCCTCCAGGGCCTCGGCGGGGGTCGGCACCCCGTACTGCGCGAGTGCCTTCTCCAGCACGGGGGCCTCCAGGGCGGTGTGCCCCTTCAGCGCCGCCTGCGCCAGCAGCCAGCCCACCAGGGCGCCGCCGCGCCGGGCGTCTCCGGGGCCGGCCCCGGCGCCCAGCAGGGCCTGCGCGAAGCCGTCCGCCTGCGTCGGGCGGACCCCGGGGACCCCGAGCAGCAGCCAGGGGTCCTCGGCGAGGCGCTCGGCCGCGCCGTCCCCGAGGGCCTCGGCGGCCGTGGCGGCCAGGGCCTCCGGGGCCCCGCCGCGAGCCAGGACGGCCCGTACGGCGTCCACGTCCCCGGCGGTCACGGCGGCTGCCGGGGCGGGCGCCGGCCGGGGCTGCGGGGGCGCGGGGGCCGCGGCCCTGCGGGGTGCGGCCGGGGCCTCGTCGAAGTACCCGGGGGAGGGCTTGGCGCCGCTCTCCACGGCCCGTACGGCGGCCAGCAGGTCGGCGGCCTTCCCGCTGAGCTTCGCGCCGGCGTCCACGGGGGCCTCGCGTTCCGCCTTGCGGCGGGCGATGCGCTCCCGTTCGACCTTCTGCGCGGCCAGCTCGGCCTGCGCCTCGCTCAACGCGGGCGCCACCGCCTCCCCGCCCCCGGCGGTCCCGTCCGTCACGGCCTCCCCGTCCCCGGCGGTCCCGTCCGTCACGGCCTCCCCGTCCCCGGCGGTCCCGTCCGCCGCGCCTTCGGCCTCCCCGGCGTCCCCGTCCGCCGCCGCTCCGGCTTCCTCGGCGGTGCTGTCCGCCGCGCCTTCGCCGTCCCCGGCGGTGTCGTCGGCGGCGCCTTCGCCGTCCGCGTCGGCGTTCGCGGCGGTGTCGTCCGCCGCCTGTGCCCCGGTGTCTTCGCTCGTGCCGGCCGCGCCGTCGGCACCGCTGTCCGGCGCGGGCTCCCGGTCAACCCGCTCGGGGTCGGCCGGCGCGTCCGGTGCGGCCTCGTCGTCGGGCCCTGCGGGGCTTTCCCCCACCCCGCCCCTTCCCGAAACCGGGGGCTCCGCCCCCGGACCCCCTTCGCCGTCCCCCTCGGCGGGGCCGTGGGAAGCCGGGGCTTCGCCCCGCGCCCCCTCCGCCCCGGCGGGCTCCCCGTCGGGGTCGGCAGGGGCTCCGCCCCGAGCCGCCCGGCCGTCGGCCCCGGGCTCCCCGTCCCCGGTGGGGGAGTCCGGGGCTCCGCCCGGCTCCGCCTGATCGCCGCCGCGCGGGGCACCGTGGCCGTCGGAGCCGGCCGCCCCGTCCCCGCCGGGGGGCACCTCGGCTTCGCCCGAAGGTCCCTGGTCGCCGGAGTCGGAGCCCGTGGCCCCGCCGGGGGACGCCTGGGCTCCGCCCGGGGCCTCCTGGTCGGTGTCGGCGGGGGGCTCCGGGGGTGCCTGCGGGGTGGGGGACGGGGCGGGGGCCTCGTGCGGGTCCTCCGCGGCAGCGGGCTGGGCGGCCTCGGGGTCCGTACTCACAACGTGCTCCAGTCCTGATCGGGGTAGCGGTGCACGGGCGCGGAAACGTCGTCCAGCGCCTGGCAGATCTCCTCCGGAAGACTAAGGGCCTCCACCGACAGCGCCGCCGCGAGCTGCGCGGACGTCCGCGCGCCGACGATCGGGGCGACCACCCCCGGCCGGTCCCGGATCCACGCGAGCGCCACCTGGAGCGGGGTCACCGCCAGCCCCTGACCGGCCGTCACCACCGCGTCCACGATCCGCCCGGCCGCCTCGTCCAGGTACGGGTCCACGAACGCGGCGAGGGACTCCGACGCGCCCCGGGAGTCGGCGGGGGTGCCGTCCCGGTACTTGCCCGTGAGCACCCCGCGCCCCAGCGGGGACGAGGGCAGCAGGCCCACCCCCAGGTCCAGGGCGGCGGGCAGCACCTCCCGCTCCACGCCCCGCTGGAGGAGCGAGTACTCCATCTGGGTCGAGGCCAGCCGGGTCCGCGTCCCCGGGGCGGCCAGCTGCCAGGTCGCGGCCTTCGCCAGCTGCCAGCCGCTGAAGTTGGACACCCCCGCGTACCGGGCCCGCCCGCTGCTGACGGCCAGGTCCAGCGCCTGGAGGGTCTCCTCCAACGGGGTCGCCGGGTCGAAGGCGTGCACCTGCCACAGGTCCACGTAGTCGGTGCCGAGGCGGTCCAGGGAGTCGTCGAGCGCGGTCAGCAGGTGCCCGCGCGAGCCGTTGAACCGCCGGTCCGGGTCCGGCACGCTGCCGGCCTTGGTCGCGATGACCAGGTCCCGGCGCGGGACCAGGGAGCCCACCAGCTGCCCCAGCAGGTACTCGGCCTCACCGCCGCCGTACACATCGGCGGTGTCGACGAGCGTGCCGCCCGCCTCCCAGAACGTCTTCAACTGCTCGGCGGCGGCTTCCTCGCCGGTGTCACGGCCCCAGGTCAGGGTGCCGAGGCCGATCCGGGAGACGCGCAGTCCGGTGCGGCCGAGATGCCTCTGCTCCATGAGCGCTGAGACTACTGGGGCACTGCCGCGCGGCCGCCTGGCGCGCTACAGTCCCCGCAGACTCACGTTACTGATGGGTACACCACACCGCGTGAACCGCGCATCGTAAGGGGACGACACATGAGGCTCGGCATCAATCTCGGCTACTGGGGTGCTGGCATGGACGCCGACAACCTCTCCGTCGCGCAGGAGGCCGACCGCCTCGGCTACGACGTCTGCTGGGCCGCCGAGGCCTACGGCTCCGACGCGGCCACCGTCCTCGCCTGGGTCGCGGCCCAGACCGAGCGGATCGACGTCGGCTCGGCGATCTTCCAGATCCCGGCGCGCCAGCCCGCGATGACGGCCATGACCGCCGCCACCCTCGACTCCCTCACCAAGGGCCGCTTCCGCCTCGGCCTCGGAGTCTCTGGCCCGCAGGTCTCCGAGGGCTGGTACGGGGTCAAGTTCGACAAGCCCCTCGCCCGGACCCGCGAGTACGTGGAGATCGTCCGCAAGGCCATGACCCGCGAACGCCTCTCCTACGACGGCGCGCACTGGACCCTCCCGCTGCCCGGCGGCCCCGGCAAGCCGCTCAAGCTGACCGTGCACCCGGAGCGCGAGCACATCCCCCTCTACATCGCGGCGATCGGCCCGAAGAACCTGGAACAGACCGGCGAGATCGCCGACGGCGCCCTGCTGATCTTCCCCGCCGCCGAGCACCTGGAGGAGACGGCCCTGCGCCACATCCGCGCGGGCCGCGAGAAGGCCGGGCTGACGATGGACGGCTTCGACGTCTGCCCGACCGTCCCGCTGGCCCTCGGCGAGGACGTGACGGCCCTGGCGGACATGTTCCGCCCGTACACGGCCCTGTACGTGGGCGGCATGGGCAGCCCGAAGCAGAACTTCTACAACCAGCTCGCCCAGCGCATGGGCTACGAGAAGGAGGCCGCCGAGATCCAGGCCAAGTACCTGGGCGGCGACAAGACGGGCGCGGCCGCCGCCGTCCCGCACTCGCTGATCGACTCGACCACCCTGCTCGGTTCCGTCGAGCGGATCGCGGACGGGATGCGGGCCTACGCCGAGGCCGGGGTCACCACCCTCACGCTCGCCCCGGCCGGGTTCACCCTGGACGAGCGGATCGCCGCCCTGCGCGCCGGCACCGAGGCCCTGGAGCTCGCCGGCCTGGCCTGACCCGGCCCCGCCGGACGGAGTCCGGCGTTCAAAAGAGGCCCTGCGGCCGTGGTGGGGGCTCGGGGGGTCTTCCCCGCCACGGCCGACACCCGCAACAACGCGCGGCCGGCCCCCGGGGTTACGCCCCGGAGCGGGCCGCGTGTCTGCATCGTTCGGCCGATCGGCGGGACCCCCTCGGTTGCCCGACCGGTAGATCCGCATTTGACTCGTTCCATGCTCTCTGCCCGCAGCCTGTTCCAGGAGATCGTCGACCACGACGACTCCTTCCAGCTGTTCTGCTCCATCGCCGCCAGCGGGGAGTCCCAGGGCGGCTGGGAGAACGCCCGGATCGCCGCCCTCGTGCCCGAACCGATGCGCGCGCTCGCCCCCAAGATCACCCGGCACGGCGCCGACGAGGACAAGCACGGCCGGATCTTCCACGCCCTGCTGCGCAAGCGCGGACTGCCCGCCGTCCCCGTCCCGCCCGAGACCGACTACACGATGCTGCTGGAGCGCCGCGGCATCGGCCTCGCCCACGAGAAGCTGCGCCGCGACGAGGCCCTGACCGAGCGGGACATCGTCGTCTACCTCGCGCACAGCCGCGTCACCGAACAGCGCGCCTCCGACCAGATGCGCCTGCTGGTGCGGTACTTCGGCGACCACCCCGACCTCGGCAGGGCCGTCCGCATGATCAGCGACGACGAGGACAACCACCTCGCCTACTGCCACGAGGAACTGCTGCGCCTGGCCCGCGAGGGACACGGCCGGGCCATCCAGCGGATCCTGCGCGAGAGCGCCCTCGCCGAGATCGCCGTCCACCGGGACGTGAGCCTCGCCGTCATGGACCGCATGGCCCGGCTGCTGCGCTGGCCCGCGCCCAAGGCCGCCGCCCTCGCCGCCGGCATCCGCGCCACGTACGCCTACGAGCGCTTCAGCGGCTGGCACCGGATGGTCGCCCTGCGCCCGCCGGAGCGGGCGGACGCCCTGGGCGCGGCGCCCGCCCCCTCGCACGGGTTCGCGTAGCCCCCCGGCCCTACAGCCAGCCGCGCCGCTTGAACATCCGGTGCAGGCCCAGGCACAGGGACACCATCAGCACCACCACCGCCGGATAGCCCCAGCCCTGCCGCAGCTCCGGCATGTGGTCGAAGTTCATCCCGTAGATCCCCGCGACCATCGTGGGGACCGCCGCCATCGCCGCCCAGGCGGAGATCTTGCGCATGTCGTCGTTCTGCCGGACGCCCATCTGCGCCAGGTGCGCGGCCAGCGCGTCCGACAGCAGCCGGTCCAGGCCCTCGACGTACTCGTTCGCCTTGGTCAGGTGGTCGGCGACGTCACGGAAGAAGGGCTGGGCGTGCTCGTGCACGAACGGCACCTGCCCGAAGGCGAGCCGGTCCATCGGCTGGAGCAGCGGAATCGTGGCCCGGCGGAACTCCAGCACCTGCCGCTTGAAGCCGTAGATCCGGGCGGCCGTGTTCTTCGACTCGGACGGGTTGGGCGAGAAGACCTCCGCCTCCAGCTCCTCCAGATCGCCCTGGAGCTCCGCGGCCACCTCGATGTAGTGGTCCACGACCGCGTCGGACACCGCGTACAGCACCGCCGTCGGCCCGTGCCGCAGCACGTCAGGCTCGTGCTCCAGCCGGCGGCGTACGGCGGCCAGCGCGGCCCCCTCGCCGTGCCGGACGGTGACCACGAAGGAGTCGCCGATGAAGACCATCAGCTCGCCGGTCGTCACAGTGTCCGCGGTCTCGTCGTAGATCACCGGCTTGAGGACCACGAACAGCGAGTCGTCGTACACCTCCAGCTTCGGCCGCTGGTGCGCCGTCAGTGCGTCCTCCACCGCCAGCGCGTGCAGCCCGAACTCCCGGCTCACATGGTCGAACTCCTTCGCCGTCGGCTCGTGCATGCCGACCCAGACGAAGGCGTCCCCGCAGGCCCGCGCCTCGTCGAGGGCGTCGGAGAAGTCCTCGGGCGCCTCGGATCGGCGGCCGTCCCGGTACATCGCGCAGTCGACAATCACCCGGGGCATTCTTCCCTGACCGCGGCCCGCCCGCACACCCGCGGCACCGCATAGGGTGCTTCCATGGCCATGCTGATCCTCGTACGACACGGGCGGTCCACCGCCAACACCGCAGGCTTGCTCGCCGGATGGACCCCGGGAGTGGCCCTCGACGAACGCGGCGCCGAACAGGCCGCCGCACTGCCCGCACGGCTCGACGGCATCCCCCTCGCCGCCGCCGTCACCAGCCCGCTCCAGCGCTGCCGGGAAACCCTGGCCCCGCTGCTCGCGGCCCGCCCGGACCTGCCCCTGCACACCGACGAGCGGATCGGCGAGTGCCACTACGGCGACTGGTCCGGCCGCAAACTCTCCGAGCTCGCCGACGAACCCCTCATGAAGATCGTCCAGCAGCACCCCTCGGCCGCCTCCTTCCCCGGCGGCGAGTCCATGCGCGCCATGCAGGCGCGCGCCGTGGACGCCGTACGCGAGTGGAACGCCCGGATCGAGGAGGAGCACGGCTCCGACGCCGTGTTCCTCATGTGCTCGCACGGCGACATCATCAAGTCCCTCGTCGCCGACGCCCTCGGCATGCACCTCGACCTCTTCCAGCGGATCCACGTCGACCCCTGCTCGGTCACCGCGATCCGCTACACCCCCACCCGCCCCTTCCTGCTGCGCCTCGGCGACACGGGGGACTTCGCCCCGCTGATCCCCCGCCCGGCGCCCTCCGCCGACAGCGAGGCCGAGGGCGGCGGCAACGCCGTCGTGGGAGGCGGCGCGGGCGCGGCCTGATCGAACGGAGCAGTAGGGTGGCAGGGCCAGCGCACGCGCGCAGCCCTGCCCCGCCTCAGACTTGGAGACTGGACGTGCCCCGTCAGGTGTTCCTTTACGACCCGCCGGACCGCTTCGTGGCCGGCACGGTCGGTCTGCCTGGACGCCGTACGTTCTTCCTCCAGGCCTCCTCAGGTACCCGCGTCACCAGCGTCTCCCTGGAGAAGACCCAGGTCGCGGCGCTGGCGGAGCGGATGGACGAGCTGCTCGACGAGGTCGTGCGCCGCACCGGGGGCAACGCCCCCGTCCCGGCCGTGGCCGCCACCGAGGCCGCCGACACCGCCCCGCTCGACGTCCCCGTCGAGGAGGAGTTCCGCGTCGGCACCATGGCGCTCGCCTGGGACGGCGAGGAGCAGCGGATGATCGTCGAGGCCCAGGCCCTCGTCGAACTCGACGCCGACTCGGACGAGGATCTCGCCGAGGCGGAGGAACGCCTGCTCCAGGACGAGGAGAACGGCCCGCCCATGCTCCGGGTGCGGCTCTCCGGCGCGCAGGCCCGCGCCTTCGCCAAGCGGGCCCTGGACGTGGTCAACGCCGGCCGCCCGCCGTGCCCGCTGTGCAGCCTGCCCCTGGACCCCGAGGGACACGTGTGCCCCCGCCAGAACGGGTACCGGCGCCAGGTGTGAGCGCCGTGACCCCGATCGAGGAGCTGCTCACCCGCGGTGAGCTCACCGTCCGCGGCCGCATCGCCGAGGCGTCGAACGCCGTACTGCTGTGCACGGTGGCCTACGAGGGCCGCAGCGCGGAGTGCGTCTACAAGCCCGTCAAGGGCGAGCGGCCGCTGTGGGACTTCCCCGACGGCAACCTCGCCCAGCGCGAGCGCGCCGCCTACCTGGTCTCCGAGGCCACCGGCTGGGGCCTCGTACCGACGACCGTGCTGCGCGACGGCCCGTACGGAGAAGGCATGGTCCAGCACTGGATCGACGCCGGAGAACCACCGGAGGCCTCCCTGCTCGCGCTCGTCGACGGCGAGGAGGCGGAGGAGGGCTGGAAGCCCGTCGCCTTCGCCGAGGTCGGGGAGGGCCGCACCGCCCTGCTCGTGCACGCCGACGACCCGAGGCTGCGCCGCCTCGCCGTCCTGGACGCCGTGATCAACAACGGCGACCGCAAGGGCGGCCACCTGCTGCCCGCCCCCGACGGCCGGCTGTACGGCATCGACCACGGGGTGACCTTCCACACGGACGACAAGCTCCGCACCCTCCTGTGGGGCTGGGCGGGGGAGCCCCTCACCGAGGAAGCCCGGTCCGTACTGGCCTCCCTGGAGGCGCAGCTGGCCGAGGACGGTCCGCTCACCACCCGGCTGGCCGAACTGATCACCCCCGTGGAGCTGGCCGCCGTACGGGCCCGTGTGGCCCTCCTGCTGCGCAACGGGACGCATCCCCAGCCCTCCGGACAGTGGCCCGCGATCCCCTGGCCACCGGTCTGAGCAGGGCGGCTGCCGGACGCACAGATCCAGCCGGACCGCAAGAGTGCCGATCCGGCCAACAGTGCTGGTCCGGTTCGTTTCCGGAACACCCGTCCGGTTAGGCTCGAAGCATGCATGCCTGGCCCGCTTCTGAGGTCCCCGCCCTGCCTGGCAAGGGCCGCGACCTCCAGATCCACGACACCGCGACCCAGGGGACGATCACCCTCGACCCCGGTCCCGTCGCCCGTATCTATGTCTGCGGGATCACCCCGTACGACGCGACCCACATCGGTCACGCGGCGACCTACAACGCGTTCGACCTCGTACAGCGCGTGTGGCTCGACAACAAGCGGCAGGTCCACTACGTCCAGAACGTCACCGACGTGGACGACCCCCTCCTGGAGCGGGCGCTGCGCGACGGGCAGGACTGGACCGAGCTCGCCGAACGCGAGACGGCCCTCTTCCGCGAGGACATGACCGCCCTGCGGATGCTCCCGCCGCAGCACTACATCGGCGCGGTCGAGGCCATACCGGGCATCGTGCCGCTGGTCGAGCGGCTCCGGGACGCGGGCGCCGCGTACGAACTCGAGGGCGACGTCTACTTCTCGGTGGAGTCCGACCCGCACTTCGGCGGAGTCTCCAACCTCGACGCGGCGGCGATGCGGCTGCTGTCCGCCGAGCGCGGCGGCGACCCGGACCGGGCGGGGAAGAAGAACCCCCTCGACCCGATGCTGTGGATGGCCGCCCGCCCGGGCGAGCCCAGCTGGGACGGCGGCTCGCTGGGCCGCGGCCGGCCGGGCTGGCACATCGAGTGCGTGGCCATCGCCCTCGACCACCTCGGCATGGGCTTCGACATCCAGGGCGGCGGCTCGGACCTGGCCTTCCCGCACCACGAGATGGGCGCCTCGCACGCGCAGGCCCTGACGGGCGAGTTCCCGATGGCCAAGGCGTACGTCCACGCCGGAATGGTCGCGCTGCACGGCGAGAAGATGTCGAAGTCCAAGGGCAACCTGGTCTTCGTCTCGGCCCTGCGCCGCGCCGGGGTCGACCCGGCGGCGATCCGCCTGGCCCTGCTGTCGCACCACTACCGCGCGAACTGGGAGTGGACCGACGCCGTCCTCGCCGAGGCCGTGACCCGGCTGGAGCGCTGGCGCGCGGCCGTCTCCCGCCCGGACGGGGTCCCGGCGGACGCCCTGGTCGAGGAGGTCCGCGAGGCCCTCTCCCGCGACCTGGACGCCCCCGCCGCGCTGGCGGCCGTCGACCGCTGGGTCGAGCTCCAGCTCGCCTCCGACGAAACCGACGAATCGGCCCCGGGCCTGGTCTCCCGCACGGTGGACGCCCTCCTGGGCGTAGCCCTGTAACGCCCAGGCTTTCTGGGGCTCCGCCCCGGACCCCGCGCCTCAAACGCCGGCGGGGCTGGATTTCTCAGCCTCGCCGGCGTTTGAGGCGGGAACCGGGGGCACCTCCCAGCGGTAGCTGGGGGAGGAAGGGCGGGTAGGGGACGGCCCCGCGCAGCGGCACCGCCCCCCGCCCACCCGCCCGGCTACGTCTCCGGGGTCCCGGGGGTCTCCGGGGTGTCGTCCCCGGGCTCCTCCGGACCCGCCGTCGGCTCGGGCTCCGGCGCGGCGGCAGGCGGCTGCGGCTCCGGCCCCTCCGGTGCGGCGGCAGGCGGCTGCGGATCCTCCCCGGACAGGTCCGGCCTCCGCTTCGCCGGCTTCGTCAGCCCGCTGGAGGTGTCCCGCAGGTACGAGCCGTCCCCCGGCTCCCCGCCCGCGGACGGGTCCCGCCGCCGCAGGTACCGCTCGAACTCCCGGGCGATCGCGTCCCCGGACGCCTCCGGCAGATCCGCGGTGTCCCGCGCCTCCTCCAGCGTCTGGACGTACTCCGCCACCTCGCTGTCCTCGGCGGCCAGTTGGTCCACGCCCAGCTGCCACGCCCGCGCGTCCTCCGGCAGCTCGCCCAGCGGGATCCGCAGGTCGATCAGGTCCTCCAGCCGGTTCAGCAGCGCCAGCGTCGCCTTCGGGTTCGGCGGCTGCGACACGTAGTGCGGCACCGCCGCCCACAGGGACACGGCCGGCATCCCCGCATGGGTGCAGGCCTCCTGGAGGACGCCGACGATCCCGGTCGGGCCCTCGTACTTGGTCTCCTCCAGGTCCATCGTCCGCGCCAGGTCCGCGTCCGAGGTCACCCCGCTCACCGGTACCGGCCGGGTGTGCGGGGTGTCCCCGAGCAGCGCGCCCAGGATGACCACCATCTCCACACCCAGCTCGACCGCGAAGCCGAGGATCTCCTCGCAGAACGACCGCCACCGCATGGACGGTTCGATCCCGCGCACCAGCACCAGGTCGCGCGGTTTCGCGCCGCCGATCCGGACCACCGACAGCCGCGTCGTCGGCCAGGTGATCTTCCTGACCCCGTTGTCCAGCCACACCGTCGGCCGGTTGACCTGGAAGTCGTAGTAGTCCTCGGCGTCCAGCGCCGCGAATACCTCGCCCTTCCACTCCCGGTCCAGGTGCGCCACCGCACCGGAGGCGGCGTCACCCGCGTCGTTCCAGCCCTCGAACGCGGCCACCATGACCGGGTCGATCAGCTCGGGCACGCCCTCAAGCTCGATCACCCAGGTCTCCTTCCGAAGTTCCCTTGCGTACGTGGGTCAGCCTAAGCCTTGATGAGGCAGCGGCCACAGCCCACGACAGAGGGGCGGTTCCCCTCGGAACCGCCCCTCTTCCCCACCTGCGGGAGAGCTATGCCTTGCGGCCCAGCATCTCCTCGACACGGGCCCGTACGGACGCGTCGTCCAGGCCGCGGACCGTCACCGTCGTACGGCGGCGCAGCACGTCGTCGACCGTCTCGGCCCACTCGTTGTCACGGGCGTACGCGACCTGCGCCCAGATCTCCGGACCGTCGGGGTGGATCCGCTCGGCCAGCGCCGCGTCCTCGTTCGCCAGGCGCGCGACGTCGAAGGCCAGCGAGCCGTAGTGCGAGGCCAGGTGGCGGGCCGTCAGCGGGTCCATCCGGGTGCCGGGCTCGCGGTCCACCAGCAGCCGGTGCGCGACCGCGTTCGGGTTGGCGACACCGGGCAGCGGGACACGGCGCACCAGCGACTTCACCGGCTCCATGTCCTCGGTCAGCGGGCTGCCGGGGAGCTTGGCCAGCTTGTCCATGACCACGCGGCCGATGTGACGGTACGTCGTCCACTTGCCGCCGGCCACGGACAGCATGCCGCCCGCGCCCTCGGAGACCACCGTCTCGCGCTTGGCCTTCTCGACGCCGCCGGGGCCGCCGGGCAGCACCCGCAGGCCGGCGAAGGCGTATGTCATCAGCGAGCGGTCCAGGTCCGCGTCCTTCACCGAGAAGGCCGCCTCGTCCAGGATCTGCTGGATGTCGGACTCGGTGGCGCGCACGTCCGCCGGGTCGCCCTCGTAGACCTCGTCGGTGGTGCCCAGCAGGAGCTGGTCCTCCCACGGCAGGGCGAAGGTGATGCGGTACTTGTCGATCGGGGTGGCCATGGCGGCCTTCCACGGCGACTTGCGCTTCATGACGATGTGCGCGCCCTTGGAGAGGCGGATCGACGGCATCGCGTGCTTGTCTTCCATGCGCCGCAGGTGGTCCACCCACGGGCCGGTGGCGTTGAGCACGACGCGCGCGTCGACACCGAACTCGGTGCCGTCGAGACGGTCCTTGAGCTCGGCGCCGCTGACCCGGCCGCGCGTGGTGCGCAGCCCGGTGACCTCGGCGTGGTTCAGGACGACCGCACCCGACTCGACCGCGGCGCGCACCGTCATGACGGCGACGCGGGAGTCGTTCATCTGGTGGTCGTAGTAGACGGCGACGGCCTTGAGGTTGTCCGTCTTCAGACCCGGGTTGTCGGCGACGGCGCGGGCCGGCGAGATGACCTTGCCGATGCCGTCGCCGAAGGCCGAGAGCGCCGAGTACGCGAAGACGCCCGCGCCCAGCTTCGCCGCGCCGACCGGGCCGCCCTTGTACACGGGCAGGTAGAAGGTCAGCGGGTTGACCAGGTGCGGGGCCACGTCCTTGGCCAGCACCCGGCGCTCGTGGTGGTTCTCGGCGACCAGCTTGACCGCGCCGGTCTGCAGGTAGCGCAGGCCGCCGTGGACGAGCTTGGAGGAGGCCGAGGAGGTGGCGCCGGCGAAGTCGCCGGCGTCCACCATGGCAACCCGCAGACCCGACTGCGCGGCGTGCCAGGCCACGGAGGTGCCCAGGATGCCACCGCCGATGACGAGCAGGTCGTACGTGGCCTTCGCCAGCTGCTCACGGGTTTCGGCGCGGCTCGGGTTCGAACCGGCGGTCGGGTGCGTGCCCAGTGCGGTCACGCTCTGCGGGATGCTCATATCTCTCTTAGCTCCTCGTCGATTGACTCAGCTGAGTGCGGTCAGCTGGCGTCTTCGTCGTCGACCCAGCCCATGGACCGCTCCACGGCCTTGAGCCAGCTCTTGTACTCGCGGTCCCGCTGCTCGGCGGGCATCCGCGGGGTCCACTCCGCCGCGCGGCGCCAGTTGGCGCGCAGGGCGTCGGTGTCGGGCCAGAAGCCGACGGCCAGGCCGGCGGCGTAGGCGGCGCCGAGGCAGGTGGTCTCGGCGACCATCGGGCGCACCACGGGGGCGTCCAGGAAGTCCGAGAGCGTCTGCATCAGCAGGTTGTTGGAGGTCATGCCGCCGTCGACCTTGAGGGCGGCGAGCTCGACGCCCGAGTCCTTGGTCATGGCGTCGGTGATCTCGCGGGTCTGCCAGGCGGTGGCCTCCAGGACCGCGCGGGCGATGTGCGCCTTGGTGACGTACCGGGTGAGGCCGGCGATGACACCGCGGGCGTCGGAGCGCCAGTACGGGGCGAAGAGGCCGGAGAAGGCCGGGACGAAGTAGGCGCCGCCGTTGTCCTCGACGGAGGAGGCCAGGGTCTCGATCTCGGCCGCGGACTTGATCAGGCCCATCTGGTCGCGCATCCACTGGACGAGCGAGCCGGTGACGGCGATGGAGCCCTCCAGCGCGTAGACCGGCTTCTGGTCGCCGATCTGGTAGCCGACGGTGGTCAGCAGGCCGCTGTAGGAGTTGATGATCTTGTCGCCGGTGTTCATCAGCATGAACGTTCCGGTGCCGTACGTGGACTTCGCCTCGCCCTCGGCGAAACAGGTCTGGCCGAACAGCGCGGCCTGCTGGTCACCGAGCGCCGAGGCGACCGGGACACCGGCGAGGACGCCGTCCTTGACGTGGCCGTAGACCTCGGCGGAGGACTTGATCTCCGGGAGGACGTTGAGCGGCACGTCCATGGACTCGGCGATCTTCTCGTCCCAGGCCAGGCTGTGCAGGTTCATCAGCATGGTGCGCGAGGCGTTGGTGACGTCGGTGACGTGCACGCCGCCCTCGGCGCCGCCGGTGAGGTTCCAGATGACCCAGGAGTCCATGGTGCCGAAGAGGATGTCCCCGGCCTCGGCGCGCTCGCGCAGGCCCTCGACGTTGTCGAGCAGCCAGCGGACCTTCGGGCCGGCGAAGTAGCTCGCCAGCGGCAGGCCGGTCTCGCGGCGGAAGCGGTCCTGGCCGACGTTGCGGCCGAGCTCCTTGCACAGGGCGTCGGTGCGGGTGTCCTGCCAGACCAGCGCGTTGTGCACCGGCTCGCCGGTGTTCTTGTCCCACAGGACGGTGGTCTCGCGCTGGTTGGTGATGCCGACGGCCTTGACGTCGGCGGCGGTGATCTCGGCCTTGGCGATGGCCCCGGCGACGACCTCCTGGACGTTGGTCCAGATCTCGGTGGCGTCGTGCTCGACCCAGCCCGGCTTCGGGAAGATCTGCTCGTGCTCCTTCTGGTCGACGGCGACGATGCGGCCGTCGCGGTCGAAGACGATGCAGCGGGAGGAGGTGGTGCCCTGGTCGATCGCGGCGATGAAGGGGCCGGTGCTGCTGGTCATGATGGCTGCTCCTGGCAGGTCTGGTGAGTAGGCGGAATCAGGAGGGCGGTACGGATCTTGCGATCTTTCCGATGCTGATCAGGCGAACGCGATGTTGTACAGACCGCCGGCGAGTGCGGCACCGACGAGCGGGCCGACGACCGGGATCCAGGAGTACCCCCAGTCCGAGCCGCCCTTGTTGGGCAGCGGGAGCAGGGCGTGCACGATGCGCGGACCGAGGTCGCGCACCGGGTTGATGGCGTAGCCGGTCGGGCCGCCCAGCGAGAGGCCGATGCCGACGACGACGAAGGAGGTGATCAGGACGCCGATGACACCGAGGCCCTTGCCGTCGTCCTGGAGGCCCTGGGTCAGGATGGCCAGGACCAGGACGACGGTGCCGATGATCTCGGTCGCGAGGTTCTGGACGACATTACGGATCTCGGGGCCCGTGGAGAAGATGCCGAGCACGGGGCCGGCCTGGTCGTGCGGGTGCGGGTCCTCGGGACCGAGCTTGGCGTCCTTGATGTTCTCGGGGTCCGCCAGGTGCACGCGGAACTGGCCGTAGTAGGTGATCCACATCAGGACCGCGCCGAGCATGGCACCGAGGAGCTGGCCGGCGAAGTAGACGGGGACGTCACCCCACTCGCCGGTCTTGACCGCGATGCCGACGGTGACCGCCGGGTTGAGGTGCGCGCCGGAGAGCGGAGCGGAGACGTACGCGGCGATCAGTACGGCGAAACCCCAGCCGAAGGTGATCGCGAGCCAGCCCGCGCCGCGGGCCTTGGAGCTCTTGAGCGTGAGGGCGGCGCAGACGCCACCACCGAGCAGTGTGAGCAGGGCGGTACCGATGGTCTCGCCGATGAAGATGTCGGAGCTGGACACCCGCGACTCCTTTGTCTTACGTCCAGGGGTGGGCGGACACCGGGTCCCTCCGGTGGTCCACGCACTCGGTGAGTGCTGCACCGGTCCTTGGCCTCGCCATACCCTAACGCGTATTGCCGGTAGGTGTTCGACAATGCCGACCGATGAACGGCAGTTTTCCGCCTAGGTGAAGAACGCGTCAAGGGTCGACCAGGTCAAAGAACCGGATCGTTACCACTCGGTACGATCGCCCAAATTCGGCCATTGAGCGATCCGAAAATGACAAAATCCACCCAAATGGCCCACAAAGTGGCCATCGGGTGGACTGTTGGCATCAGGTCAAGCTCAGAACCGGCCCGCTCCGAGGTCGCGCGAAACCGACCGCGCGCAGTCCCGTACGGAGGCCACCAGCGCCGCCCGCGGCTCCCCGGACTCCCCGCACACCCGCTCCACGGCCCCCGCCACGGCCACCGCACCGACCGGCATCCGGCGCCGGTCGTGGATGGGCGCGGCCACCGAGGCGATGCCCTCCCAGGTCTCCTCCACGTCCGCGGCCCAGCCCCGCGCCCGGGTCAGCCCCAGGACCTCCTCGAAGCCCGCCGCGTCCGTGACGGTGCGCGGGGTGAACGCCTCCCGGTCCGCCTCCACGACCTGGGTGTGCGCGACCGGGTCGTAGGCCGACAGCACCTTGCCCAGCGCCGTGGAGTGCAGCGGCTGCATGGCCCCCACCTCCAGCACTTGACGGCTGTCGTCCGGGCGGAACACGTGGTGCATGATCAGCACCCCGCTCTGGTGCAGCACCCCCACGTACACGCTCTCCCCGCTCGCCCGGGCCAGGTCGTCCGTCCAGACCAGCGCGCGGGCGCGCAGCTCGTGCACGTCCAGGTAGCTGTTGCCCAGCCGCAGCAGCTCCGCGCCCAGCTGGTACCGCCCCGAAGCCGGGTCCTGCTCCACGAAGCCCTCGGCCTGCAGGGTGCGCAGGATCCCGTGCGCCGTGCCCTTGGCCAGGCCCAGGGCGGACGCCACGTCCGACAGGCCCAGCCGGCGCTCCCCGCCCGCCAGGAGTCGCAGCATCGCAGCGGCTCGTTCGAGCGACTGGATGTTCCGTGCCATCGCGCAGCCTCCTGCTGACGTAGTTCGACAATGCTGAACAGTATCGGTCGATGCCGACCTTGTGCATGGTTGGGCGTTTCCCTGTCTGGTGCGACCCACCAGATCCGGCCACCCGGCCGACGAACGGCCCCCCGCGCACAGAATGCAGTCCGCCACGTGGGACAGCCTCACCGGGGCGGGCGCCGCACGGTTACCCTGACCGCGTGCACCCTTGACACAGAGGGGGTGCAAAGCCGACAGCCGTCGCATCCCAGGGAGCTCGCCCATGGCCTCGTTGCCGAACCAGCCCGCAGACACCCAGACCCGGGCAGATGCCCTCCGAGAGGCGCTCGCGACCCGCGTGGTCGTCGCCGACGGAGCCATGGGAACCATGCTCCAGGCGCAGGACCCCTCCATGGAGGACTTCCAGCAGCTCGAAGGCTGCAACGAGGTACTCAACGTCACCCGCCCCGACATCGTGCGCTCCGTCCACCAGGAGTACTTCGCCGTCGGCGTCGACTGCGTGGAGACCAACACCTTCGGCGCGAACTACGCCGCCCTCGCCGAGTACGACATCCCCGAACGCAACTTCGAGCTGTCCGAGGCCGGCGCCCGCATCGCCCGCGAGGTCGCCGACGAGTTCACCGCCTCCACCGGACAGCAGCGCTGGGTCCTGGGCTCCATCGGCCCCGGCACCAAGCTGCCCACCCTCGGCCACATCACCTACGCGCAGATCCGCGACGCCTACCAGATCAACGCCGAGGGCCTGATCTCCGGCGGCGCCGACGCGCTGCTCGTCGAGACCACCCAGGACCTCCTGCAGACCAAGTCCTCCATCATCGGCGCCCGCCGCGCCATGGAGGCCCTCGGCGTCAGCGTCCCGCTGATCTGCTCCGTCACCGTCGAGACCACCGGCACCATGCTGCTCGGCTCCGAGATCGGCGCGGCCCTGACGGCCCTGGAGCCCCTCGGCATCGACATGATCGGCCTGAACTGCGCCACCGGCCCCGCCGAGATGAGCGAGCACCTGCGCTACCTCGCGCGCAACGCCCGCATCCCCATCTCCTGCATGCCCAACGCCGGCCTGCCCGTCCTGACCAAGCAGGGCGCCCACTACCCGCTGAGCGCCCCCGAGCTGGCAGACGCCCAGGAGACCTTCGTCCGCGAGTACGGCCTCTCCCTCGTCGGCGGCTGCTGCGGCACCACCCCCGAGCACCTGCGCCAGGTCGTGGAGCGGGTCCGCGGCACCGCGATCACCCCCCGCGTGCCCCAGCCCGAGGCGGGCGCGGCCTCCCTGTACCAGACCGTGCCGTTCCGGCAGGACACCTCGTACATGGCGATCGGCGAGCGCACCAACGCCAACGGCTCGAAGAAGTTCCGCGAGGCCATGCTCGAGGCCCGCTGGGACGACTGCGTGGAGATGGCCCGCGACCAGATCCGCGAGGGCGCGCACATGCTCGACCTGTGCGTGGACTACGTCGGCCGCGACGGCGTCGCCGACATGAAGGAGCTCGCCGGGCGCTTCGCCACGGCCTCCACCCTCCCCATCGTCCTGGACTCCACCGAGGTCCCCGTCCTCCAGGCCGGCCTGGAGAAGCTGGGCGGCCGCGCCGTCATCAACTCCGTGAACTACGAGGACGGCGACGGCCCGGAGTCCCGCTTCGCGAAGGTCACCCGCCTCGCCCAGGAGCACGGCGCCGCGCTGATCGCCCTGACCATCGACGAGGAGGGCCAGGCCCGCACCGTCGAGCACAAGGTCGCCATCGCCGAACGCCTCATCGAGGACCTGACGGCGAACTGGGGCATCCGCGAGTCGGACATCCTCATCGACACCCTCACCTTCACCATCTGCACCGGCCAGGAGGAGTCGCGCAAGGACGGCATCGCGACGATCGAGTCGATCCGCGAGCTCAAGCGCCGCCACCCCGACGTCCAGACCACCCTGGGCCTGTCCAACATCTCCTTCGGCCTCAACCCGGCCGCCCGCGTCCTGCTCAACTCGGTCTTCCTCGACGAGTGCGTCAAGGCCGGCCTGGACTCCGCCATCGTCCACGCGAGCAAGATCCTGCCGATCGCCCGCTTCGACGACGAGCAGGTGGGCACCGCCCTCGACCTGATCTACGACCGCCGCGAGGGCGACTACGACCCCCTCCAGAAGCTGATGGCCCTCTTCGAGGGCGTCAACACCAAGTCCCTCAAGGCCGGCCGCGCCGAGGAACTCCTCGCCCTGCCCCTGGACGAGCGCCTCCAGCGCCGCATCATCGACGGCGAGAAGAACGGCCTGGAGAGGGACCTCGACGAGGCCCTCCAGACCCGCCCCGCCCTCGACATCGTCAACGACACCCTCCTGGAGGGCATGAAGGTCGTCGGCGAGCTCTTCGGCTCCGGCCAGATGCAGCTCCCCTTCGTCCTGCAGTCCGCCGAGGTCATGAAGACCGCCGTCGCCTTCCTCGAACCGCACATGGAGAAGACCGACGACGAGGGCAAGGGCACCATCGTCCTCGCCACCGTCCGCGGCGACGTCCACGACATCGGCAAGAACCTCGTCGACATCATCCTCACCAACAACGGCTACAACGTCGTCAACATCGGCATCAAGCAGCCGGTCTCCGCGATCCTCGAAGCCGCCCAGGAACACAAGGCCGACGTCATCGGCATGTCCGGCCTCCTCGTGAAGTCCACCGTGATCATGAAGGAGAACCTGGAGGAGCTGAACCAGCGCAAGCTGGCCGCCGACTACCCGGTGATCCTCGGCGGCGCCGCCCTCACCCGCGCCTACGTCGAACAGGACCTCCACGAGATCTACGAGGGCGAGGTCCGCTACGCCCGCGACGCCTTCGAGGGCCTGCGCCTCATGGACGCCCTCATCGCCGTCAAGCGCGGAGTCCCCGGCGCCACCCTGCCCGAGCTCAAGCAGCGCCGCGTCGCCAAGCGCACCACCCCCCTCCAGACGGAGGAGCCCGAGGAGACCGGCGGCCGCTCCGACGTCTCCGTCGACAACCCCGTCCCCACCCCGCCCTTCTGGGGCACCCGCGTCGTCAAGGGCATCCCGCTCAAGGACTACGCCTCCTGGCTGGACGAGGGCGCCCTCTTCAAGGGCCAGTGGGGCCTCAAGCAGGCCCGCGCCGGCGGCGCCACCTACGAGGAGCTCGTCGAGAGCGAGGGCCGCCCGCGCCTGCGCGGCCTCCTGGAGAAGCTGCACACCGAGAACCTGCTCGAAGCGGCCGTGGTCTACGGGTACTTCCCCTGCGTCTCCAAGGGCGAGGACCTGATCATCCTCGACGAGCAGGGCAACGAGCGCACCCGCTTCACCTTCCCGCGCCAGCGCCGCGGCCGCCGCCTGTGCCTCGCCGACTTCTTCCGCCCGGAGGAGTCCGGCGAGACCGACGTCGTCGGCCTCCAGGTCGTCACCGTCGGCTCGAAGATCGGCGAGGCCACGGCCAAGCTGTTCGCCACCGACGCCTACCGCGAGTACATGGAGCTGCACGGACTCTCCGTCCAGCTCGCCGAGGCCATGGCCGAGTACTGGCACGCCCGCGTCCGCGCCGAGCTCGGCTTCGGCGGCGAGGACCCGGCCGCCGTCGAGGACATGTTCGACCTCAAGTACCGCGGCGCCCGCTTCTCCCTCGGCTACGGCGCCTGCCCCGACCTGGAGGACCGCGCCAAGATCGCCGACCTCCTCCAGCCGGAGCGGATCGGCGTCCACCTCTCGGAGGAGTTCCAGCTCCACCCCGAGCAGTCGACCGACGCGATCGTGATTCACCACCCCGAAGCGAAGTATTTCAACGCACGCTGACACGGACCGGCGTACACTGGTCGGTCCCATACAGGCCGGTCACCTGTTCCCCAGGGGGGTACCCCGAGGGGCCGAGGTGACCGGCCTTGTCGTCCCCGGAGAGAGGCGTTACGCATGACCAGCACCGTTCCCGTCCCCGTCGCCCACACGGCCGACGGGCACGCCCTGCAGGCGGTGCTGCTCGACATGGACGGCACCCTCGTCGACACCGAGGGCTTCTGGTGGGAGATCGAGGCCCAGATCTTCCAGGAACTCGGCCACCGCCTCGACGAGTCCTGGCGCGACGTCGTCGTCGGCGGCCCCATGAGCCGCAGCGCCGCCTTCCTCATCCAGGCCACCGGCGCCGACATCGGCCTCGCCGAACTGAGCGTCCTGCTCAACGAGCGCTTCGAGGCCCGCATCGCCGACCGGGTCCCCCTGATGCCCGGCGCCGAGCGGCTGCTGAGCGAGCTGGCCCGGCACAACGTACCCACCGCCCTCGTCTCCGCCTCCCACCGCCGGGTCATCGACCAGGTCCTGCTCACCCTCGGCCGCGACCGCTTCACCATGACCGTCGCCGGCGACGAGGTGCCCCGCACCAAGCCCCACCCCGACCCCTACCTCCTCGCCGCGGGAGCCCTCGGCGCACACCCCTCGCGCTGCGCGGTCATCGAGGACACCGCCACCGGGGTCGCCGCCGCCGAGGCCGCAGGCTGCCGCGTCGTGGCCATCCCCTCCGTCGGCAGCATCGAGCCCGCGCCCGGCCGGACCGTCGTGCGCTCCCTGGAGGAAGTGGACCTGACGTTCCTGCGCTCCCTCATCACTCCGATGAACTGACCGCGCACGCTCCGTACCGAACGGAACAGGGGTAGACCCGAGGTCCCACGGGAGGATCTTCCGCCCCGTGCCCCGGAGGCCGAAATTCCATCCCCTCCGGAACCCTTGCGCCGGGTGACCTTGGTCACCCGGCAGCACCCCCGGACGCCCGCACCCGGCCCCCACGGCCTTCCCAAGTGTCCGGATTGATCATCTCATGACCCCTTCTGCGAAGACTCCCGCATAAGCGGTCAGTCCGCTCCCATCACCGTGCGATTACGCCCCAACTCCTGCCAGTTCCAGCCATCCCGTCCCAGCCCACTAATGTCGACGGCGGGCACTACGCACGCACCTCTGCCGTACCGGACACACACCCCTGTGCCGGCGCCGCGTGGACCGATCGTCACACACCGGCCCGATCGTTCCGCCCTGAACGGGCGACCGCCGCGAAGTGCCCTCTACGCCGCTTTGACCAAGTGCCGGGTGAGGGAGTACTTCCAGCATGAACCGCAAGACCATGGTGCTGACGGCCGCGATAGGCCTGCTCACCCCCGCGCTGTCCGCCTGCGGCAGCGCGAGCGGCGGAGGAGCAGCCTCGGGAGCGATCGTCGTCGGCACCACCGACCGGTTCGAAGCCGCCGACTACGCCCCCGCACCCTTCGACCCCGCCTACGCCTACGACGCCGGCGCCTGGAACGTACTGCGCCAGACCGTCCAGACGCTGATGCACACCCCGCGAGGCGGCGGCCAGCCCGTCCCCGAAGCCGCGTCCGACTGCCGCTTCACCGACACCGGCAACGAGAGCTACCGCTGCACCCTGCGCCCCGGCCTGAAGTTCGCCGGCGGCGACCCGCTCACCGCCAAGGACGTCAAGTTCTCCATCGACCGCGTCCTCGCGATCAAGGACGAGAACGGCCCCTCCTCCCTCCTCTCCACCCTCGACACCGTCGAGGTCAAGGGCGCCGACACCGTCGTCTTCCACCTCAAGACCGCCGACGCGACCTTCCCGTACAAGCTCTCCACCCCGGCCGCCGGCATCGTCAGCGAGAAGAACTACGAGGCCAAGAAGCTCCGCCCCGGCTTCGCCGTCGACGGCTCCGGCCCCTACACGATGAAGGCCGAGGTCAAGGACAACCACCTCGTCCGGGCCGTCTTCACCAAGAACCCGAACTACAAGGGCGACATCAAGCTGCAGAACGACAAGGTCGAACTGCGCTCCTTCGCCGACTCCGCCGCCATGACCAAGGCCCTCGCGGCCGGCTCCGTCCACATGGTCTCGCGCACCCTGTCGCCCGCCCAGATCACCGAGCTCTCCGCCAAGCCCCCCAAGGGCGTCAAGCTCGTCCCCATGCCCGGCCTGGAGATCCGCTACCTCGGCTTCAACACCGAGGCCCCGGTCACCAAGGACAAGGCAGTACGCCAGGCCCTCGCCGCCGCCGTCGACCGCAACAACGTCATCTCCAAGGTCTACGGCAAGTCCGCGCAGCCCCTGTACTCCCTCGTCCCCACCACCGTCACCGGACACGTCAACTCCTTCTTCAACAAGTACGGCGAGGCCAACACCGCCAAGGCCGCCGGCCTGCTGAAGGAAGCCGGGATCAAGACCCCCGTCAAGCTGACCCTGAACTACACCTCGGACCACTACGGCGACGGCACCGCCACCGAGTTCGAGGCCCTCAAGACCCAGCTCAACGCCACCCAGCTCTTCGACATCACCGTCCAGGGCAACGAGTGGACCGACTTCCGGCCCGCGCAGAAGAAGGGCGACTACGCCGCCTACGGGCTCGGCTGGTTCCCCGACTACCCGGACGCCGACAACTTCCTCGCCCCGTTCCTGGAGCAGGACAACTTCCTGGGCACGCCGTACGCCAACAACGCGGTGCGCACCAGGCTCATCCCCGACTCCCGTCGCGCGGTCGACCGCACCGTCGCCCTCCCCGCGATCACGGAGATGCAGGACATCGTCGCCGACGACGTACCCGTCCTGCCCCTGTGGCAGGGCAAGCAGTACGTCGCCGCACGCGACGGGATCACCGGGGTGGAGTGGTCGGTCAACGCCATCTCCGACCTCCAGCTGTGGGAACTCGGCCGCGGCAAGAGCGGCTGAGACCCCAGCAGCAACCGGCGGCGGACGTCGCAGGCCGGCGCAATGATCAGACAAGACTGTGAAGGACATTCGCGTGAAGAGACGTAACCAGTGGTTGGCGGCCCCGCTCGGCGCGGCCACCGCCGCAGCGCTGCTCAGCGGTTGCGGTTCGACCGATGGCGCCAATGCCGGCAGCGGCAAGGGCGTGGTCATGGGGATATCCGACAAGGTGAAGTCCACCGACCCGGCCTCCGGCTACGACCCGGGCTCCTGGCTGCTCTTCAACAACGTCTTCCAGTCGCTGCTCAGCTTCCCCAAGGGCGGCACCACCCCGGAGCCCGACGCCGCCCAGTCCTGCAACTTCGAGGGCGGCGACAGCAAGCAGTACAAGTGCGTCCTGCGCTCCGGCCTGAAGTTCAGCAACGGCCACAGCCTCACCTCCAAGGACGTCAAGTACTCCTTCGAGCGCACGCTGAAGATCAACGACGACAACGGCCCGGCCGTCATGCTGTCCTCGATCGCCGGCATCGACACCCCGGACGAGAAGACCGTCGTCTTCCGCCTCAAGACGTCCGACGCGACCTTCCCCAGCAAGATCGCCTCGGGCGCGGGCTCCATCGTCGACCACGCCGAGTACCCGGCCGACAAGCTCCGCACCGACAGCAAGGCCGTCGGCTCCGGCGTCTACAAGCTCGACTCCATCAGCGCCAAGAGCGCCAGCTTCTCCGTCAACGACTCCTACAGCGGCAAGGCCAAGGCCAAGAACACCGGCGTCACGCTGAAGTTCTTCAACGGCGACCAGGCCGCCCTCAAGAGCACCCTGGAGAGCGGCGACGTCGACTTCGCCTTCCGCGGCCTCGCCGCCAAGGACATCGCCGCCCTCTCCTCCACGAAGACCGGCAACCAGAAGGTCGACGTCGTCGAAGGCACCGGCGCCGAAGTCGAGCACATGGTCTTCAACGTCAACGACCCCGTCGTCGGCAAGCTCCCCGTCCGCAAGGCCATCGCCTACCTCGTCGACCGCGAAGCGCTCGTCAAGGACGTCTACGCCGGCACCGCGGCCCCGCTCTACTCGATCGTCCCGGCGGGCATCGCGGGCCACACCACCCCGTTCTTCGACCGCTACGGCGGCAGCCCGAACGTGGAGAAGGCCAAGGCCGTCCTCAAGGCCGCCAACATCACCGGCAAGATCAAGCTGACCCTGTGGTCCACGCCGTCCCGCTACGGCCCCTCCACCGACCAGCAGTTCCAGGTCATCGCCAAGCAGCTCAACGACAGCGGCCTCTTCGAAGCCGACATGAAGTCCGTCGAGTTCGACCAGTACGAGAAGGACATCCAGGCCGGCAAGTACGGCGTCTACATCAAGGGCTGGGTCCCCGACTACCCCGACGCCGACAACTTCACGCAGCCCTTCTTCGGCCCGGACAACGTGCTGCACAACAACTACGACAACAAGGAGATCAGCGGGACGATCATCCCGTCGACCTCCGCCAAGTCCGACCGCACCGCGGCCAACATGGACTACAACCGCCTGCAGGACATCGTCGCCGACGAGCTCCCGCTCCTCCCGCTCTGGCAGGGCAAGCAGTACGCCGTCACCCGCCAGAACGTCACCGGCCTCCAGTGGTCCCTGGACGCCTCCACCGTCTTCCGCTTCTGGGAGATCAGCAAGGGCTGACCCGCCCCACGGCACGAAGAACGGGCCGGCGACCGCGTCACACGCGGCCGCCGGCCCGTTCCCGTACCACCTAGTGCTGTGGCCGACTCCTACTGGCCGGCCCCCGGCCGCACCAGACCGCTCTCGTACGCGTACACCGCCGCCTGCACCCGGTCACGCAGACCCAGCTTCGTCAGCACATGACCCACATGCGTCTTCACCGTCGTCTCGCTCACGAACAGGTCCGCCGCGATCTCCGCGTTCGACAACCCCCGCGCCACCAGCTTCAACACCTCCACCTCGCGCTCGGTCAGCGTCCCCAACGTGTCCGGGACCCGCTCCTCACCCGACGGCAGATGCCCCGCGTACTTGTCCAGCAGCCGCCGCGTGATGCTCGGCGCCAGCATCGCCTCACCCGCCGCGACCACCCGGATCGCCTGCACCAGCTCCACCGCCGGCGCATCCTTCAGCAGGAACCCGCTCGCCCCCGCCCGCAACGCCTCCACCACGTACTCGTCCAGATCGAACGTGGTCAGCACCAGCACCTTCGCCGGCCCGTCCCGCTCAGGACCCGTGATCTGCCGCGTCGCCTCCACCCCGTCCATCCGCGGCATCCGGATGTCCATCAGCACCACATCGGGCTGCAACGCCCGCACCTGGTCCAGCGCCTGCAGACCGTCCCCGGCCTCACCCACCACCACCAGGTCCTGCTCCGCCTCCAGGATCATCCGGAAGCCGGTGCGCAGCAGCGGCTGGTCGTCGACCAGCAGGACGCGGATCGCCACAGGGGTACCTCGTATTCGTCGGACAGCATCGGCGGACGCCGCCCATTCTGCCCTGACGGCAAGCCCACAACCCCTCCGGGCGACCCGCCCCCGCCCCTGCCCCGCGCCTAGGCCTCCGCCTGAGCCCCGGCCTCCGCCTCGGCCTGCGCACGCGAGACGATCGCCAGCGGATACACCGGGGGAGTCCCCCCGAACTCCGGACACACCGCCTGGTGATCACACCACCCGCACAGCTTCGTCGGCCGCGGCCGCCAGTCACCCGTCTCCGTCGCCTCCCGGATCGCCTCCCACAACGCGTGCAGCTTGCGCTCCACCCGCTCCAGATCCGCCACCACCGGGTCGTACGTCAACACGTCCCCACTGCCCAGGTACACCAACTGCAACCGCCTCGGCACCACCTGCTTCAGCCGCCACACCACCAGCGCGTAGAACTTCATCTGGAACAGCGCGTCCTCCGCGTACTCCGGCCGCGGCGCCTTCCCCGTCTTGTAGTCGACGATCCGCACCTCACCCGACGGCGCCACGTCCACCCGGTCGATGATCCCGCGCAACCGCAGCCCCGACGCCAGCTCCGTCTCCACGAAGAACTCCCGCTCCACCGGCTCCAGCCGCGTCGGGTCCTCCAACGTGAACCACCGTTCCACCAGCGCCTCGGCCTCCGTCAGCCACCGCGCCAGCCCCGCCCCCTCGTCATCCCCCGGGAACAGCTCCGCCAGCTCCGGCTTCGACTCCAAAAGCCGCTCCCACTGCCCCGGAACCAACGCCTTCGCCCGCGGCGCCGTCCGCTCCGCCGCCGGATGATCGAACAGCCGCTCCAGCACCGCGTGCACCAGCGTCCCCCGCGTCGCCGCCGCACTCGGCTTCTCCGGCAGCTTGTCGATCACACGGAACCGGTACAGCAACGGACACCGCATGAAATCGCCCGCCCGCGAAGGGGACAGCGAAGCGGGCCGGGCAGCACCCGAAGAAGCATCGGCACCAGCTGCGCCTGGCACAGCACCGGGGATCGTCGTCATGCGTAAAACCCTACGACCCACGACCGACAGCACGCGCATACCATCGACTCCGGGCACCCTCGCACTGCATGATCGAGGGATCACACCGAGCCACCACCCCCGCCGAAGCCCCACACGCACCACACTGGAAACAGCAGCACCGAACGAAGGACAACCGTGGCAGACACCGACGAAACCGGCGAGCGCCCAGCCAAGCGCTCCGATCCGGGCGGCGGAATCCTCATGGGCCGCCCCTTCGGCGTGCCCGTCTACGTCTCGCCCAGCTGGTTCCTCGTCGCCGCCCTCATCACCTGGGTCTTCGGCGACCAGCTCGACCGCGTCCTGCCCGACCTCGGCCCCGCCCGCTACCTCGTCTCCCTCTTCTTCGCCGTCGCCTTCTACGCCTCCGTCCTCGTCCACGAACTCGCGCACACCATCGCCGCACTCCGCTTCAAACTCCCCGTGCGCCGCATCCAGCTCCAGTTCTTCGGCGGAGTCTCCGAGATCGAGAAGGAGTCCGAGACCCCCGGCCGCGAATTCGTCCTCGCCTTCGTCGGCCCCCTCCTCTCCCTCGCCCTCGCCGGACTCTTCTACCTCGGAATGAAGGCCGTCGACCCCGCCACCGTCCCCGGCGTCCTCCTCGCCGGCCTGATGATCTCCAACCTCCTCGTCGCCGCCTTCAACCTCCTCCCCGGCCTCCCCCTCGACGGCGGCCGCATGCTCCGCGCCGTCATCTGGGGCATCACCGGACGCCCCATGGCCGGCACCGTCGCCGCCGCCTGGGTCGGCCGCGCCCTCGCCGTCGCCATCCTCCTCGGCCTCCCCCTCCTCACCCACACCGGACTCCTCGGCAACCCCACCCAGGAGATCGGCGGCATGGACACCGTCATGGACGCCCTCCTCGCCGCCATCCTCGCCGCCATCATCTGGACCGGAGCCGGCAACAGCCTGCGCATGGCCCGCCTGCGCGAACACCTCCCCGAACTCCAGGCCCGCACCCTCACCCGCCGCGCCATCCCAGTCGAGAACGCCACCCCCCTCTCCGAGGCCCTGCGCCGCGCCAACGAAGCCGGAGCCCGCGCCCTCGTCGTCGTCGACGGCCACGGCGACCCCACCGCCGTCGTCCGCGAGAGCGCCATCGCCTCCGTCCCCGAACACCGCCGCCCCTGGGTCGCCGTCAGCACCCTCGCCCAGGACCTCACCGACGGCATGAAGGTTTCCGCGGACCTCACCGGCGAAGAACTCCTCGACCACCTCCGCACCAACCCCGCCACCGAATACCTCGTCCTCGAAGCAGACGGCACCATCTACGGCGTCCTCTCCACCCTCGACGTCGAAAAGGCCTTCGTGAAGGCCATGGCGCGGCCCCAGTCCTGAAGCCAATACACTGGTCACATGTCCGAACCGACCGGTGCCGCCCGCCGACGCGGGCCCTTCGAGGTCGGGGACCAGGTTCAGCTCACCGACCCCAAGGGCCGCCACTACACGTTCACGCTCGAAGCCGGGAAGAATTTCCACACCCACAAGGGTTCCTTCCCGCACGACGAGCTGATCGGTGCTCCCGAGGGCAGTGTTGTCCGTACCACGGGGAACGTCGCGTACCTCGCGCTGCGCCCCCTGCTCCCCGACTATGTCCTGTCCATGCCCCGCGGTGCCGCCGTGGTCTACCCCAAGGACGCCGGCCAGATCCTGGCCTTCGCCGACATCTTCCCCGGCGCCCGCGTCGTGGAAGCCGGAGTCGGCTCCGGCTCCCTGAGCAGCTTCCTGCTGCGCGCCATCGGCGACCAGGGCATGCTCCACAGCTACGAGCGCCGCGCGGACTTCGCCGAGATCGCCACCGCCAACGTCGAGCGCTACTTCGGCGGCCCGCACCCCGCGTGGCAGCTGACCGTCGGCGACCTCCAGGACAACCTGTCCGACACCGACGTCGACCGCGTGATCCTCGACATGCTCGCCCCCTGGGAATGCCTCGAGGCCGTCTCCAAGGCCCTCGTCCCCGGCGGCATCCTCTGCTGCTACGTGGCCACCACCACCCAGCTCTCGCGCACTGTCGAATCCATCCGCGAGTTCGGCTGCTACGCCGAACCGCAGCCCTGGGAATCGATGATCCGCAACTGGCACGTCGAAGGCCTCGCCGTCCGCCCGGACCACCGGATGATCGGCCACACCGGCTTCCTCGTCACCGCCCGCCGCCTCGCCGACGGCGTCGAGCCCCCGATGCGCCGCCGCCGCCCCTCCAAGGGCGCCTACGGCGACGACTACGACGGCCCCGGCAGCGACCGCTCCGCCTGACCCCAGGCCCGCCGCCCAACACGAAGGCGCTGCGCCGCAGTTCCCCGGACACCCCGGGAACTGCGCCGCAGCGCCTTTTCGTTACCCCCAGAACGACCCCGCACCACCCGGCACGGACCCGGCCGTTCCACCTCCGTGTGAGGTATGGCACGATGCTGGCTCCCCGTCACCCTTCGCACAGGAGACACCCCGCGTGCCGCACCGCCCCACCGCACCGGCCCCCGCACCGAAGACCCTGGCGCACCACGGCGCCAAACCCGTCCACTGGGTCGCCACCGCCTCCGCCATGGCCGCCGTCATAGCCGGAGCGGGACTCCTCCAACCCGACCGCGCCACCGGCGCCACCCCCGCACCCGGCACCGCACACCGCCCCCAGGCAACCGCCCCCGACGCGCACGCAGCCACGTACCCCCTGGACTGCAAGGGCGCCCCGCAGACCGTCACCGACACCGCCCAGGGCGACCTCGACGGCGACGGCCGCCCCGAGACCGTCGCAGCCGTCCGCTGCGCCGCCGGCTCCGGGACCCCGCCCCACACCATCTACGTCCTCACCCAGGACAGCACCCCCGGCGCACCGCCCCGCGTCGTCGCCACCCTCCTCGACGCCGCCCTCCGCCGCACCGCCACCACCCTCACCGTGAGCGACGGAACCGTCACCGCCGAGCTCCTCGGCTACTCCTCACCCTCGGTCCCGCGCTACAGCCCCGACGTGAAACAGCTCGCCAAGTGGCGCTGGACCGCCGGGAAATTCCGCCAGGAGCTGACGGACTCGACCGCCGGACGTGTTTGAACCGTCACCCGGCGTCCGGGCCGTACACCTCGACCCTGTCCGAAACACGCCTTACATGGATGCAGTCACCCGGACATTCCTTCGCCGAATCGACCACGTCCTGGAGCAGCACCAGCGGAACCGGAGCCGTCGCCCCCGGGTCCTGCAGCAGCTCGTCCTGCGCGCTCTTCACATACGCCAGACCGTCGATGTCCAGCTCGAACACCTCCGGGGCGTACTGCACACAGATGCCGTCCCCCGTGCAGAGGTCCTGGTCGATCCAGACCTCCAGCGGCTGTCCGGACTCGCCGGCACCGCCCGTCGGGGCCTCCTGCTGCACGGTCATATCTCCTGCCATTTCCTGCGCTCAGTGATCAGTCCCGGACACCGGCTCGAGGCAAGTCGCGCGAGCCCTGACGGGTGTTGAACAGTTCGACCTTACAACCGGCTGCTTTCCGATGTTGAACGGTGGGTATTTCCTTGGCGTGAGGGAGTACGCAAGGGTGAAGATCGGACACACCCCTACCGTCTTTGTGATCTAGGGGTTTCAATCACCACCAGCCCAGGTAGGGTCAGGAAGCGTCCAGCTCCCCTTGGAGGAGGTGAGGACCGTGGCAGCCCACGACGACGACATCAACCGCGGCATCCGGCCCGGGCGAGGGTCTGAGGACCCCGCTGGCCAGGTTGCCTATCTCGAGCAGGAAATCGCCGTCCTGCGACGCAAGCTCGCCGACTCTCCGCGACACACGAGGATTCTCGAAGAGCGGATCGTAGAGCTCCAGACAAATCTGGCAGGCGTCTCCGCACAGAACGAACGACTGGCGAACACCCTCCGTGAAGCCCGCGACCAGATCGTGGCCCTCAAGGAGGAAGTCGACCGGCTCGCACAGCCGCCGGCCGGCTTCGGTGTCTTCCTTCAGGCGAACGAGGACGGCACCGTCGACATCTTCACCGGAGGCCGAAAGCTCCGCGTGAACGTGAGCCCCAGCGTCGACCCGGAAGACCTCCGGCGCGGCCAGGAGGTCATGCTCAACGAAGCGCTCAACGTGGTCGAAGCCATGGAGTACGAGCGGGCCGGGGACATCGTCACCCTCAAGGAGATCCTCGAGGACGGCGAGCGCGCCCTGGTGGTCGGGCACACCGACGAGGAAAGGGTGGTGAGGCTCGCCGAGCCGCTCCTGGACATCACCATCCGCCCCGGCGACGCCCTCCTGCTCGAACCCCGCTCCGGCTACGTCTACGAAGTGGTCCCCAAGAGCGAGGTCGAGGACCTGGTCCTCGAAGAGGTCCCGGACATCGACTACGACAAGATCGGCGGCCTGGGCGACCAGATCGAGCTGATCCGCGACGCCGTCGAGCTCCCCTACCTCTACCCCGACCTGTTCAAGGAACACGAACTGCGGCCGCCCAAGGGCATCCTGCTCTACGGCCCTCCCGGATGCGGCAAGACACTCATCGCCAAGGCCGTGGCCAACTCCCTTGCCAAGAAGGTCGCCGAGGTGACCGGACAGGCAGCCGGGAAGTCGTACTTCCTGAACATCAAGGGCCCCGAACTCCTCAACAAGTACGTCGGCGAGACCGAGCGGCACATCCGCCTCGTCTTCCAGCGTGCCCGCGAAAAGGCCAGCGAGGGCACCCCCGTCATCGTCTTCTTCGACGAGATGGAATCCCTCTTCCGCACCCGCGGATCCGGCGTCAGCTCGGACGTGGAGAACACCATCGTCCCCCAGCTGCTCGCCGAGATCGACGGCGTGGAAGGCCTGGAGAACGTCATCGTCATCGGCGCCTCCAACCGCGAGGACATGATCGACCCGGCCATCCTGCGCCCCGGCCGCCTCGACGTGAAGATCAAGATCGAGCGCCCCGGCGCCGAGGCCGCCAAGGACATCTTCGCCAAGTACCTCAAGGCCTCCCTGCCCCTGCACACGGACGACCTGTCCGAACACCAGGGCTCCTCGGCCGACACCGTCCACAGCATGATCCAGACAGTCGTCGAGCAGATGTACGCCGAAACCGAGGAAAACCGCTTCCTCGAGGTCACGTACGCCAACGGCGACAAGGAAGTCCTCTACTTCAAGGACTTCAACTCCGGAGCCATGATCCAGAACATCGTGGACCGTGCGAAGAAGATGGCCATCAAGGCCTTCCTCGAGCACAACCAGAAGGGCCTGCGCGTCTCCCACCTCCTCCAGGCATGCGTGGACGAGTTCAAGGAGAACGAGGACCTGCCCAACACCACCAACCCGGACGACTGGGCCCGAATCTCCGGCAAGAAGGGCGAGCGGATCGTATTCATCCGCACCCTCGTCACCGGAAAGCAAGGCGCGGACACCGGACGCTCCATCGACACGGTGGCGAATACCGGTCAGTACCTCTGACGAAGCGGGGCGGCTGCGGATGCCCTCACCGGGCACCGCAGCCGCCTGCTTTACCGCCCCGAATACCGGCCGCGCTTTTCAGCCGGTGACAGGGCAAAGTCAATGACTGAAATGATCTCCCCACCAGCGCGGAGTGGTTCTAGGCTCATCCGTACCGCCGGTCGCGCAGCGCGGGGACGGGCACCGCACACGACGCACCGGAGCACCAGCGGTACTTGAGCGCCGCTCCCGAACGGGAGCGCCGCCGGGCAAGGAGGGCCGCATGACCGTACGGCGAGTAATGGGGATCGAGACGGAATACGGGATCTCCGTCCCGGGACACCCGAACGCCAATGCCATGCTCACCTCGTCCCAGATCGTCAACGCCTACGCGGCGGCGATGCACCGGGCGCGACGCGCCCGCTGGGACTTCGAGGAGGAGAATCCGCTGCGGGACGCCCGCGGCTTCGACCTCGCCCGCGAGGCCGCCGACAACAGCCAGCTCACCGACGAGGACATCGGCCTCGCCAACGTCATCCTCACCAACGGCGCCCGCCTCTACGTCGACCACGCCCACCCCGAGTACAGCTCGCCGGAGATCACCAATCCCCTCGACGCCGTCCTCTGGGACAAGGCCGGCGAGCGGATCATGGCCGAGGCCGCCGAACGCGCCGCCCAGCTCCCCGGCGCCCAGCCGATCCACCTCTACAAGAACAACACCGACAACAAGGGCGCCTCCTACGGCACGCACGAGAACTACCTGATGAAGCGGGAGACCCCCTTCTCGGACATCGTGCGCCACCTCACCCCCTTCTTCGTCTCCCGGCAGGTCGTCACCGGCGCCGGCCGCGTCGGCATCGGCCAGGACGGCCGCGACCACGGCTTCCAGATCAGCCAGCGCGCCGACTACTTCGAGGTCGAGGTCGGCCTGGAGACCACCCTCAAGCGCCCCATCATCAACACCCGCGACGAACCCCACTCCGACGCAGAGAAGTACCGCCGCCTCCACGTGATCATCGGCGACGCGAACCTCTCCGAGATCTCCACCTACCTCAAGCTCGGCACCACCGCGCTCGTCCTCTCCATGATCGAAGACGGCTTCATCACCGTCGACCTGGCCGTGGACCAGCCGGTACGCACCCTGCACCAGGTCTCCCACGACCCGGACCTGCGCCAGCTCATCACGCTGCGCAGCGGGCGCACCCTGACCGCCGTACAACTCCAGATGGAGTACTTCGAGCTGGCCAGGAAGTACGTGGACGAGCGGTTCGGCTCCGAAGCCGACGAGCAGACCAAGGACGTCCTCGCCCGGTGGGAGGACGTGCTCGGCCGGCTGGAGACCGATCCGATGAGCCTGTCGGGAGAGCTCGACTGGATCGCGAAGCGGGAGATCCTGGAGGGCTACCGCAGGCGCGACGGGCTGGAGTGGGACGCGGCCCGGCTGCACCTGGTGGACCTCCAGTACTCGGACGTACGCCCCGAGAAGGGCCTGTACAACCGCCTGGTCGCCCGCGGGAAGATGAAGCGGCTCCTGGAGGAGCCCGCCGTCGAGCGGGCCGAGAGCAAGCCCCCGGAGGACACCCGGGCGTACTTCCGCGGCCGCTGCCTGGAGCAGTACGCGGACGACGTGGCGGCGGCCTCCTGGGACTCGGTGATCTTCGACCTCCCGGGCCGCGACTCGCTCCAGCGGGTCCCGACCCTGGAACCCCTGCGGGGGACGCGGAACCACGTCAAGGAGCTCCTGGACCGCTGCCGCACGGCGGAGGACCTGGTGCGGGTGCTCTCGGGACAGTGAGGGTGCGTTCGGGGCCTGAAAGGGCCCCGGTCCGGGAATCATGGAGACAGCCGGACGTTATGAAAGTGCGGGGACGAATGTCGGACCCTCCTAGTAGGGTCCGACGTAGGGTCTGATCTTGGGAGATCCCGAATCGCGGGGTCTCTCCACGTGAGCGTGCGAACCGAGCGGGGTGAGGTAGACATGGCGACCAAGGACACCGGCGGCGGACAGCAGAAGGCGACGCGCTCGACCGAGGAGGTCGAGGAGGCGGCGGTCGAGGAATCGACCGACCTCAAGGAGCGCCAGGAAAAGCTCTCCGACGACGTCGACTCCGTACTTGACGAGATTGACGATGTACTCGAGGAAAATGCCGAGGATTTCGTTCGGAGTTTCGTACAAAAAGGCGGCGAATAGCCTTCGAATCTAAGGTGAACTCGCCAGGATTGGCTCCATGTCCAATGGAACCAAGTGGTGTCGCGGCTGCAGCCGCGACGTGCCGCTGAGCGGATTCGCCTCAGACCGAAATCGTGGAGACGGCCTCCAGCCGAGGTGCCGGGAGTGTGTGGCGGAGTACGGCGCCTCGCACTACCGGCGCCGTCAGGCGGCCAGGGGCAAGGTCGTCAAAGAGAAGGTGGACGTTCCGTTCGGCCACAAGCTGTGCCGACAGTGCGGCGAGGTCAAGCCGCACAGCGAGTGGCACAAGAACGCTTCGGCTTCTGACGGACTGTCCACCCGGTGCAGGGCGTGTCGGGCCATCCAGGGCAGGGCAGGGCACTTGAAGCGCTCGTACGGCATCACCGAGGCTCAGCGCGACGAGATGGTCGCGGCTCAAGGCGGGGTCTGCGTGATCTGCCGGACTGCTCCAGCGGAGCACGTTGATCACGATCATCAGACGGGTAAGGTCCGAGGCGTACTGTGCTTCAGCTGTAACGCAGCCTTGGGGCAGTTCAAGGATCGGCCGGACGTCATACGGCGTGCAGCCGCTTACGTGGAAGGAAACCTGTGGAACCCAACACTCGTAGCACAGGGCGTCTACCGGCAGCCTTCCTGACGCCGGGGTCGTCGTCCTTCATGGACTTCCTGGGCGCGCACCAGCCGGAGATGCTGCCGGGGAACCGCAAGCTCCCCGAGGGTGTCGTCGAGGCGCCGCACGGGACGACCATCGTTGCCGCCACCTTCCCCGGTGGGGTCGTGCTCGCCGGTGACCGGCGGGCGACCATGGGGAACATGATCGCGCAGCGGGACATCGAGAAGGTGTTCCCGGCCGACGAGTACTCCGCGGTGGGTATCGCCGGTACGGCGGGTCTGGCCGTGGAGATGGTGAAGCTGTTCCAGCTGGAGCTGGAGCACTTCGAGAAGGTGGAGGGGACGACCCTCTCCCTGGAGGGCAAGGCCAACCGGCTGTCCACCATGATCCGGAGCAATCTGGGCATGGCCATGCAGGGGCTGGCGGTCGTGCCGCTCTTCGCCGGTTTCGACGAGGCCAAGGAGAAGGGCCGGATCTTCTCGTACGACGTGACCGGCGGCCGCTCCGAGGAGCACGGTTTCGCCGCCACCGGTTCCGGTTCGATCTTCGCCCGGGGTTCGATGAAGAAGCTGTACCGCCCCGATCTGACGGAACAGCAGGCCACCACGCTGGTGGTGCAGGCGCTGTTCGACGCCGCCGACGACGATTCGGCGACCGGTGGGCCGGACCTGTACCGCCACATCTACCCGATCGTCACCGTCATCACCGACGAGGGTTTCCGCAGGCTGACCGACGACGAGTCGCAGGACCTCGCCCGTACGGTGACGGACCGCCGGCTGGAGCAGCCCGACGGTCCGCGCGCCGCCCTGCTCTGACCAGTCCTCTCGTCGCCCAGAAGAAAGGGACGGAAAGCCGGTGTCGACTCCGTTCTATGTGTCACCCCAGCAGGCCATGGCCGACCGGGCGGAATATGCCCGGAAGGGCATCGCCCGAGGTCGCAGCCTGGTCGTGCTGCAGTACGCCGACGGCATCGTGTTCGTCGGTGAGAATCCGTCCCGTGCGCTGCACAAGTTCAGCGAGATCTATGACCGGATCGGCTTCGCGGCCGCCGGCAAGTACAACGAGTACGAGAACCTGCGGATCGGCGGTGTGCGGTACGCGGATCTGCGCGGGTACACCTATGACCGTGACGATGTGACGGCGCGTGGGCTGGCGAACGTGTACGCGCAGACGCTCGGCACGATCTTTTCGAGTGCGGGTGAGAAGCCGTACGAGGTGGAGCTGGTCGTCGCCGAGGTGGGTGCGACCGCGGCCGGGGACCAGATCTACCGGCTGCCGCACGACGGTTCGATCGTGGACGAGCACGGCTCGGTCGCGGTCGGCGGGAACGCGGAGCAGATCAGTACGTTCCTGGATCAGCGTCATCGGGACGGGATGAACCTGTCCGAGGCGTTGAAGCTGGCGGTGCAGGCGCTGTCCAGTCAGGCGAACGGTGCGGACAAGGCGATTCCGGCGGAGCGGCTGGAGGTCGCGGTGCTGGACCGTACGCGGGCTCAGCAGCGGAAGTTCAAGCGGATCCGGGGCCGGCAGCTGTCGCGGCTGCTGGAGGCGGACGTGACGGCGGCCGTGCAGGCGGACGCCGTGTCGAACGACGAGGTTCCGGAGGACGAGGCCGAGTAGGTTTCGTGTGTGGGGCCCCGGTCTGCCGTTCGCGGCGGGCCGGGGCCCTTTCGCGTTCAGGGGGTGGGGGCGGGGCCGGTGGAGTCGCGGACGACGAGTTCGACGGGGAGGTCGGGGGCGGTCCAGCGGTCGCCGTCGAGGACGGTGAGGAGGGCGGTCATGCCCTGTTCGCCGACGCGTTCGGCGGGGAGGCGGACGGTGGTGAGTTCGGGTTCGACGGCGGTGGCGAGGGCGAGGTCGTCGAAGCCGGTGACGGAGAGGTCCTCGGGGACGCGCAGGCCGAGGCGGCGGGCGGCCTTGCAGGCTCCGGCGGCGAGGATGTCGTCGTCGCAGACGATGGCGGTGGGCCGGTCGTGGGGGGTGGCCAGGGCGGTCTCCATGGCGGTGCGGGCGGCGTCGACGGTGAGGGGGGCCCGTACGGTGCGGAGCTCGGTGCGGGGGCCGAGGAGGGCGCTGAGGGCTTCGGCGCGGATGTCGAAGGTCCAGGAGTCGACGGCGGAGGCGAGGTGGAGGAAGCGGCGGTGGCCGAGGGTGAGGAGGTGTTCGGCGGTCTGGCGCATGCCGTCGGTCATGGCGAGGTTGACGTGGGCGGCGGCGCCGGGGGCGGTGGGGTCGCTGTCGAGCATGACGAGGGGGAGTCCGTCGCCGCCGATGGCGTGGAGGGCGTCGGCGGCCATGGAGGAGGCGATGACTCCGTCGAGGGCGGCGCGGGCGGAGGCGAAGGGGTCGCGGGCGGGGCCGACGCCTTCGGGGGAGGGGTAGAGGACGACGCCGAAGCCGTGTTCGGCGGCGACGCGGGCGGCTCCGGTGTAGACGCGGGCGAAGAATTCGTTGGTGAGGGCGGGGACGACGAGGAGGGCGGTGCGGGTGCTGCCGAGGCGGAGGTTGCGGGCGGCGAGGTTGGGGCGGTAGCCGAGGGTGGTGGCGGCTTCGCGGACGAGGGCGGCGGTGCGTTCGGAGACGCGGCCGCGCCATTTGTCGCCGAGGACGAGGGAGACGGTGGCCTGGGAGACCCCGGCGGCGGTGGCCACGTCGCGGCTGGTGGGTCTCGTCACACGGTGCTCCTGAAGTGCGAGGTGGGGAGGGGTGGGGGTGGTTCGTCGGGTGGACCTGTGGGCTGCCGCCATGGTACGTATGACGGGTCAAGTTATACGTATTACTCCGGCAGGGTCCGGGCAGAAGGGGGCGGACATGGCCGCGGGATACGCGGAGCTGCTCAGGACCCGGCACGCAGCGAGGCTGCTGGCGGGCACGCTCATGGGGCGGCTGCCGAACGGCACCGGTCCGATCGCGATCGTGCTCTTCACCCGGGCGGAGGGGGGCAGCTACAGCCTCGCCGGGGCGCTGGCGGCGGCGTACGGGCTGGCCAACGCGGTGGGCCAGCCGTTGCTGGGGCGGGCGGTGGACCTGTACGGGCAGCCGCGCGTGCAGCTGCCGGCGGCGGTGGTGTCGGCGCTGGGCATGGTGTGGCTGGCTCTGGCGGGGACGGGTTCGGCGGCCGTGGCCTATGCGGCGGTGGTGGTGGCGGGGCTGTTCACGCCGCCGCTGGAGGGCGGGCTGCGGGCGCTGTGGCCCAAGGTGCTGGGCGGCAAGGAGGAGCGGGTGCACGCCGCGTACGCCATGGACGCGGTGGCGCAGGAGGTCATGTACACGGTCGGGCCGCTGCTGGTGACGCTGTTCGTGGCGCTGTGGTCGCCGGCGGTGGCGCTGGTGGCGCTGAACGCGCTGGGGGTGCTGGGCGCGCTGTCGGTGGTGGTGTCGGAGCCTTCGCGGACGTGGCGTTCGGAGCCGCGTGAGGCGCACTGGCTGGGGGCGCTGCGTTCGCGGGGTCTGCTGGCTCTGCTGGGGGCGTTCTTCTTCGTGGGGATGGCGCTGGGGTCGATTACGGTGGCGGCGGTGTCGTACGCGGACGGTCATGGTGGTCAGGCGGTGTACGGGTGGCTGCTGGCGGCGCTGGGGCTGGGTGCGCTGTTCGGTGGTGTGCTCTACGGGGCGCGGCAGTGGGCGGGTGCGCCGGAGGTGCGGCTGCGGCTGCTGGTGGCGTTGCTGGCGGTGTGTTACCTGCCGTTGATGCTGCCGGTGGGGACGGTGGCGATGGCGGGGCTGTCGGCGGTGGCCGGGGTGTTCCTGGCTCCGTCGCTGGCGTGTGCGTTCGTGGTGGTGGACCGGCATGCTCCGGCGGGGACGCTGACGGAGGCGTTCTCGTGGCTGGTGACGTTCTTCGGGGTGGGTGCGGCCATCGGTACGGCGGCGGCCGGTCCTGCGGTGGAGTCGGGCGGGACGGTGGCGGGGTACGCGGTGGCGTGCGGGGCGGGCGTGGCGGCGCTGCTGGTGCTGACGGCCACTCAGCGGGCGCTGTCCGGCGGGGGTCGTAGCCGCGCGGTGGCGGGGTCCTCGTCGGGGGCTTCCGGGGGGTCCCTGGAGGGTGCCGCTGGGGGTGTCGTGGAGCCGCTGGTCAAAAACTGATCGGAACGCCGCCTTCGAACCCGGTTTCAGAAGAGGGCAGAAGGCGTAATGTTCAGTCATGGACCGCCGCATTTTCGGGCTGGAGAACGAGTACGGCGTCACGTGCACGTTCAGGGGACAGCGCCGACTGTCTCCTGACGAAGTGGCGCGCTACCTCTTCCGCCGTGTTGTGTCATGGGGCCGCAGCAGCAATGTCTTCCTGCGGAACGGCGCCCGCCTGTACCTCGACGTGGGATCGCATCCGGAATATGCAACTCCCGAATGCGACAACCTGATCGAGCTGGTCACCCACGACAAGGCCGGCGAGCGCATTCTCGAAGGCCTTCTCGTCGACGCCGAACGCCGCCTGCACGAGGAGGGAATCGCGGGCGACGTCTACCTCTTCAAGAACAACACCGACTCGGCGGGCAATTCGTACGGCTGCCACGAGAACTACCTGGTGGCGCGGCACGGAGAATTCTCGCGGCTGGCGGACATCCTCATTCCCTTCCTCGTCACGCGGCAGCTGATCTGCGGTGCGGGCAAGGTGCTGCAGACCCCCCGGGGCGCGGTGTACTGCGTCAGCCAGCGGGCCGAGCACATCTGGGAGGGTGTCAGTTCCGCCACCACCCGTTCCCGGCCGATCATCAACACCCGGGACGAGCCGCACGCGGATGCCGAGCGCTACCGGCGGCTGCACGTGATCGTCGGGGACTCGAACATGTCCGAGACGACGATGCTGCTGAAGGTCGGTGCCACCGATCTGGTGCTGCGCATGATCGAGGCGGGCACGGTGATGCGGGACCTGACGCTGGAGAACCCGATCCGGGCGATCCGGGAGGTCAGTCACGACATCACGGGGCAGCGCAAGGTGCGCCTCGCCAGTGGCCGGGAGGCCTCGGCGCTGGAGATCCAGCGGGAGTACTACGAGAAGGCCCTGGACTTCGCCGAGCGGCGGGGGATCCGTACGGGGGTCGTCGAGCAGGTGCTGGAGCTGTGGGGCCGGACCCTCGAGGCGATCGAGGCGGAGGACCTGGACCGGATCGGTACGGAGATCGACTGGGTCATGAAGTACCAGCTGATCGAGCGGTACCGGGCCAAGCACAACATGACCATGTCGAATCCGCGGGTCGCGCAGATAGACCTCGCGTACCACGACATCCACCGTCGTCGGGGGCTGTACTACCTGCTGGAGCGCAAGGGGCAGGCGGCGCGGATCTGCAACGACCTGAAGATCTTCGAGGGCAAGTCGGTGCCCCCGCAGACGACGCGGGCCCGGCTGCGCGGGGACTTCATCCGGCGGGCGCAGGAGCAGCGGCGGGACTTCACCGTCGACTGGGTGCACCTGAAGCTGAACGACCAGGCGCAGCGGACGGTGCTGTGCAAGGACCCGTTCCGGTCGGTGGACGACCGGGTGGAGAAGCTGATCGCGGGGATGTAGCGGCAGCGAAGTGTGACATTTCACGGATCTTGGCCGGGGCCTCGTACGCATCTCGTACGGGGCCCCGGTCACGCCTTAGAGTGGCGGGCGACCGTTGTGCCGTCTGAGATCTGAGGAACACGTGCGCCGACTTGCCGGCCTGATTGTCGTCCCGCTCCTGCTGCTGTCCACGGCGGCGTGCGGCGACGACAGCGGCTCCGACACCGACTCCGCCCAGATGAAGAACGGGGTGCCCGCGATCACGAAGGGCGCCAAGTTCGGGGAGACGCCCACCCTTTCGCAGGGGAAGGGCGCGCCGCCCAAGGAACTGAAGGTGGAGGTCATCAGCGAGGGCAGCGGCCCGGTGCTGAAGAAGGGCGACGTCGCCCAGGTCAACTACTCCGGCCAGGTGTGGGACGGCAAGGAGCCCTTCGATGCCAGCTTCGGCAAGGGCAAGACCTTCGACGTGAACATCGGCGCCGGCGCCGTCATCAAGGGCTGGGACCAGGGCCTGGAGGGCCAGAAGGTCGGCAGCCGCGTCGAGCTGGTGATCCCGCCGGAGCTCGGTTACGGGGCTCAGGGTTCCGGGGACAAGATCAAGCCGAACGCGACGCTGGTCTTCGTGGTCGACATCGTCAAGGGTGCCAGCATCCCGGTCTCCGCCAAGGGCAAGGAAGTCCCGCAGGAGGACAAGGCCCTGCCGAAGATCGGTACGAACACGGACGGCAAGGAAGTCTCCGTGGCCGTCCCGAAGGACACCGCCGAGCCCGGCAAGCTGGTCTCGAACTACGTGATCGAGGGTGACGGGCCGGTCGTCAAGGACACCGACAACGTCGTCGTCAAGTTCAACGGCAAGACGTGGAAGGACGACAAGTCGTTCGAGAGCACGTACGCCACCGACCAGACGGTGACCTGGCCGATGGCCGAGCTGTCGGTCAAGGGGCTGAAGGAAGGCATGCTGGGCAAGAAGGCCGGCAGCCGGATCCTGCTGGTCATCCCGCCGGACCAGGCCTTCGGTGACAAGGAGCAGGGCAGCATCCCGGCCAAGTCGACGCTGGTCTTCAGCCTCGACATCCTCACGGTGATGTAAGACTGTTCCGGTTGACCGGTTCGTACGTATGAGGAGCAGTTCCGTGAGCGACAAGCTCGTAAAGCCCGAGATCGACTTCCCCGAGGGTCCGGTCCCGACCGACCTGGTCATCGAGGACATCTGGGAGGGCGACGGCGCCGAGGCCAAGGCCGGTGCCATGGTCTCCGTCCACTACGTGGGCGTGGCCTTCTCCACCGGTGAGGAGTTCGACGCCTCCTGGAACCGCGGCTCCGCGCTGCAGTTCCCGCTGGGCGCGGGCCGCGTCATCGCCGGCTGGGACCTGGGCATCGCGGGCATGAAGGTCGGCGGCCGCCGCAAGCTGACGATCCCCGCCCACCTCGCCTACGGCGACCGTGGCGCGGGCGACGCGATCGCCCCGGGCGAGACGCTGATCTTCGTCTGCGACCTGATGGGCGCCTGATACCAGGCCGCTGTGAGCCGAGGGCCCCTGCCGTGAGGCAGGGGCCCTCGCTTTTGTCCGGGCCCGCCGGGGCGGTACGGTCAACGGTCACGAGTGTGTGTGTCGAGAAGGCGGGGGAACGGCGTCCATGGCGATTGCCAAGGCCGAGCGGCTGATGAATCTGGCGCTGTGTCTGCTGGGGACCCGTCGTCCCCTCAGCAAGCGCGAGCTGCGCGGTTCCATCGAGGCCTACCTGGAAGCCGGCAACGACGAGTCCTTCAACCGGATGTTCGAGCGGGACAAGGACGATCTGCGCGAGCTCGGTCTGGTGATCGAGACCGTGGAGAACCTGGAGGGCGAGACGGGCTACCTGGCCCGCCGGGACAGCAACCGGCTGCCGCCCGTCTCCCTCGACGCCGAGGAGGCCGCCGCCCTGGGGCTGGCGGCCAAGGTCTGGCAGCAGGCCCGCCTCGCGGGCGCGGCCAGCGGGGCCCTGCAGAAGCTGCGGGCCGCCGGCATGCCCGAGGCGGGGGACCCGTACGAGGGCCAGCACAGCGCCATCGAGCCGCGCATCCCCGTCCACGAGGCGGCCTTCGAGCCGCTGATGCTGGCCTGCCGGGACCGTAGGCCGGTGGTCTTCGACTACCGGCGGTCCAACGCGGCCCGGCCCGAGACCCGTCAGGTCGAGCCGTGGGCGCTGGAGTGCTGGCGCGGCCACTGGTACCTGGCCGGCTACGACCGCGACCGCGCGGCGGAGCGGGTGTTCCGGCTCTCCCGGATCACCGGCAAGGTCCGCTCCCGGGCCGGGAAGTACACCGCCGAGGTCCCGGACGTGGTGACCGTACGGGAGACCGTGGCGGCCTGGGCCGGGGAGGGCGCGCAGCGCTCCGCGCTGATCCGGCTGCGCGCCGGGGCCGGGTACCCGCTGCGGGCCAAGGCGACCGCCGTGCGCGAGGGCGCCGACGGCTGGGACGAGCTGGAGGTCCCGTACGGGCACGGACTGGACGCCTGGCTCGTGGAGTTCGGCCCGGACGTCGTGGTGGTGGAGCCGGCCGACCTGCGGGCCGACGTGGTGGACCGGCTGCGCGCCGTCGCCCAGGGCTGACCCGAACATCAACAGCAACGCCCTGAGGGGGAGACGTACCAGCATGGCCGCCAACGCCATCGACCAGACCCGCCGCATGCTGTCCCTGGTGACCTACCTGCGCGAGCGCCCCGGGGCGCACGTCGCCGACGTGGCCCGGGCCTTCGGGATCACCGAGGACGAACTGATCTCGGACCTCGACGTGCTGCCCATGTGCGGGACCAGCTTCCGCGGCGGGGACCTGCTCGACATCGACACCGACGGGGAGCGCATCTGGTGGCGCAACCCCGACGCCTCGGGGGAGTCCACCGCCGAACCGCTGCGCCTGGCCGCCGACGAGGCCACCGCGCTGCTGGTCGCCGCCCGCGCCGTGGCCACGCTGCCCGGTCTGCGCGAGGGCGACCGGGACGCGCTGCTGCGGGCCACCGCCAAGCTGGAGGCCGCCGCCGGCGAGGCAGCCGGGGCCAGCTCCCGGCTGTCGGTGACCTTCGAGTCGGAGGGCGGGGTCTTCGCGGACGTCGACCGGGCCATCGCCGAGCGCCGCCGGCTGTGGCTGCGCTACTACTCGCCCGCGCGCGACGAGCTGACCGAGCGCACCGTCGACCCGATCCGGCTCTTCGCGGTCGGGCACACCTACATGGAGGGCTGGTGCCACCTCTCCGAGGCCCGGCGCACCTTCCGCCTCGACCGGGTCGCCGAGATCCGGCTCCTCGACGAGCGGGCCGAGCCGCCCGCGATCGAGCCCCGGGACCTGTCGGTGGGGCTGGTCCAGCCGGCCGCCGAGGACCCGGAGGTCGTGGTGGAGGTCGGCCCCGGCGGGCGCTGGGTCGCCGAGTACTACCCGCACGACAGCGCAGAGGAGCTGGCGGGCGGCGGGCTGCGCATCACGCTGCGCAGCCCGGACCCGGCCTCCCTGCGCCGACTGGCGCTGCGCCTGGGCCGGGAGGGGCGGATCGTGTCCCCGCCGGAGCTGGCGGAGAGCGCGCGGAAGGCGGCTCAAGAGGCACTCGCGGGGTACGGGGAACAGGTCTAGGGAGAGCGGGGAGCGATGTCGCCATCATCTGGGGCCCTGCCGGGGCGGGTCACCGGCCGGCCGGACGCGGCCCTGGGCGGCGGTTCGGGCGGGCCGGTCACCTTCAAGGCCGCCTGTCCCGACTGCCGGGCCCGTTTCGAGCTCGCGGCGGAGGCCCTGCGGCTGGTGATCGGCGGCAGCAGGCGGAGCACCTTCTACTCCTTCACCTGCCCCGAGTGCGCGGCCGCCGTCCGTAAACCCGCTGGTGAGCGGATTGTGGAGCTGCTGACCGGCGGAGGAGTGAGCACCCTGCGCAGTCTGTGAGGCGGGGCCGGTTAGGCTCCTCCCATGCTGTGGCCGATGCTCGCAATTGCCCTGGGCTTCCTCGGGGTCGCCGTCCTCGCCGTGCTGGCCGTCCGGGTCTTCCTGGAGGTGCGCCGGCTCTCCCGCCAGGTGGAGCGGGCCAGCCGCCGGATCACCGACGCCTCGGGGGACCTGGAGCGGGCGGCGGCCGATCTCGCCCGGTCCGGGCGGGCGGCGCGGCCGTAGGATATAGGCCTGTCATCGCCCGTCCATGGAAAGTGGCCGCGCGGACCCGTACCGTCGTAGCCGTGCGCAATCGCGCGGTCCCCGGGGGATTGCCGGACGTTAACCCTCGGGGGTTACGATCCATGACAGGGCGGTACCGGATCTTCGTCCGGAATCGCCAGGTCACGACAACCAGCCGCTTCGGTGAGAAGGAAGACTTACATGATCGGCAATCTGAAGCCCCTTGAGATCCTTCTGATCATCGCTGTCATCGTGCTGCTGTTCGGTGCCAAGAAGCTTCCCGAGATGGCCCGCTCCCTGGGCAAGTCGGCCCGCATCCTCAAGAGCGAGGCCAAGGCGATGAAGAAGGACGGTGAGGGCGAGGACGCCGCCACCGCCGCCCCGGCCGCCGACCAGGCCCCGCAGCAGCCCGTCGCCCCGCGCACCATCCAGGCCGCGCCCGGTGACGTGACCAGCGCCCGCCCGGTCGCCGAGCCCAACCGCACCACCCAGGGCTGACAGCCGGCGGTCGTACCCGTCACGCCGGTCACTGCAACGAGACAAGGGACGTGGGTTGCTCAAGTCTGCCCGCAAGCAGGGGAAGAAAGACCAGCAGGCGAAGGACGCCGAAGGGCGCATGCCGCTGGTCGAGCACCTGCGTGAGCTACGGAACCGCCTGCTGAAGTCGGTTCTGGCGATCGCCGTGATCACGGCCGTCGCGGCCTATTTCTTCCGGCCGATCATCGACTTCCTGCTGGAGCCGATGCTCTCCTCCGTCGGGTGCACCAACGGGGCGACGCACCAGCGCAACGGCGCGCCCTGCGCCGAGATGACCACCAGTGGTCTGACCGCGCCCTTCTCCATCGCGCTCAAGGTCGGCCTGTCCGCGGGCATCGTGCTGTCCGCCCCGGTCTGGCTCTACCAGCTGTGGGCGTTCGCCGCCCCCGGCCTGCACCGCAACGAGAAGAAGTACGCGCTGAGCTTCGTCGCCGTCGGCGCGCCCCTCTTCGTCGCCGGCGCCGTCCTCGCGTACAAGATCCTTCCGCAGACCGCGGAGATCCTCCTCGGCTTCACCCCCGACCACGTCAAGAACCTGCTCCCGGTCGACGACTACCTCGACCTGGTCACGCGCATGGTCGTGGTCTTCGGCCTCGCCTTCGAGCTGCCGCTGATGCTGGTGCTGCTGAACCTCACCGGCGTCCTCACCGCCAAGCGCCTCGGCAGCTGGTGGCGCGCCATGGTCCTCGGCATCACCCTCTTCTCCGCGTTCGCGACGCCCACCGGTGACCCGCTCACCATGCTGACGCTGGCCGCCCCGATCGTGGCCCTGTACTTCCTGGCCCTCGGGATCTGCCTCCTCAACGACCGGCGCCGCAAGCGCAACGACCCCGACGCCGCGCTCGACGACGACGAGGCCTCGGAACTGGACCTGACCCCGGCACCCGTCGGCACGGCCGGATCCGCTCCCTCCGCCTCCTCGCTGCCCGAGCAGGCCGACGGCGGACGCCGCCAGATCAACGGTTACGACGACGCCACCTGACATGTACCTTCCGGTGGGTGAGTGCTGAGATCACCCTCCTCGTCAATCCCACCGCCGGACGCGGCCGGGGCGCGCACGCCGCGCAGCCGGCCGCTTCCGCGCTGAGGGCGGCCGGTTTCTCCGTACGGACCGTCGTCGGCACCGACGCCGCCGACGAGCTGGCCCGGCTGCGCGCCGCCGTCCGCGAGGGCACCGGCGCGGTGATCGCCGTCGGCGGGGACGGGGTGGTCTCCCTCGCGCTCCAGGCGCTCGCCGGGACACTGGTGCCGCTCGCAGTGGTCGCGGTGGGCACCGGCAACGACTTCGCGCGGGCGCTGGGACTGCCCGTACGGGATCCCGCGCGGGCGGGACGGCTGGCGGCCGAGGCCCTCAAGGAGGGCCGGATCCGCGAGATCGACCTCGGCCGGGCGGCGGGCACCTGGTACGGGACCGTGCTGTGCTCCGGCTTCGACTCGCGGGTCAACGACCGCGGCAACCGCATGCGGCTGCCGCTGGGCCGCTTCAAGTACGACCTGGCCATCCTGGCGGAGCTGGCCTCCTTCCGGCCCGTCCCGTACCGCATCACCCTGGACGACGGCCCGGTCATCGAGACCGAGGCCACGCTGGTGGCCGTCGGCAACGGGACCTCGTACGGCGGCGGGATGCGCATCTGCGCGGACGCCGAGCCCGACGACGGGCTCTTCGACGTCACCGTGGTCGGCGACTGCGGACGCGCCACCCTGCTGAAGGTGTTCCCGCAGGTCTACAAGGGCACCCACCTCGGCCACCCCAAGGTCACCGTCCACCGGGCCGCGAAGGTCACCCTGGAGGCCCCGGGCCTGACCGCCTACGCCGACGGGGAGCCGCTCGGAGCCCTCCCGGTGACCGCCGAGTGCGTCGGCGGCGCCCTGCGGCTCATCGTTTAGCCGATCGTTTTAATGGCCGAGACTGTTGTCGGAGGCGGCGGGTAGGCTCGACAGCAAGATGACCGAAGAACTCTCACCCGCCGAGCGGTACGCCGCTGCCCGGATCCGCGCCGCCGAAGAGGCCTCCGCCCTGGCCCCCTTCCGCGAGATGTACGAATTCGACCTGGACCCGTACCAGGTCGAGGCCTGCAAGGCACTGGAAGCCGGCAAGGGCGTCCTGGTCGCCGCCCCGACCGGCTCGGGCAAGACGATCGTCGGCGAGTTCGCCGTGCACCTCGCCCTCCAGCAGGGCCGCAAGTGCTTCTACACCACGCCCATCAAGGCCCTGTCGAACCAGAAGTTCGCCGACCTCGTCAAGCGCTACGGCGCCGACAAGGTGGGCCTGCTGACCGGCGACAACAGCGTCAACGGCGACGCCCCCGTGGTCGTGATGACCACCGAGGTGCTCCGCAACATGCTGTACGCGGGCTCCCAGGCGCTGACCGGCCTCGGCTACGTGGTCATGGACGAGGTGCACTACCTCTCCGACCGCTTCCGCGGCGCCGTCTGGGAAGAGGTGATCATCCACCTCCCCGAGTCCGTGACCCTGGTCTCCCTCTCCGCGACCGTCTCCAACGCCGAGGAGTTCGGCGACTGGCTCGACACCGTCCGCGGCGACACCGAGGTGATCGTCTCCGAGGAGCGGCCCGTACCGCTGTGGCAGCACGTCATGGCCGGCCGCCGGGTCTACGACCTCTTCGAGGAGGAGTCCGACCACGGAGGCCGCGGCTCCGCGCGCCGCGAGGTCAACCCCGACCTGCTGCGCATGGCCCGCGAGGAGAACAGCCGCAGCTACAGCCCCAAGGACCGGCGGCGCGGCAAGATGGTCCGCGAGGCCGACCGCGAGCGCGAACGCCGCTCGCGCAGCCGGATCTGGACGCCGTCGCGCCCCGAGGTCATCGCCCGCCTCGACAACGACGACCTGCTCCCCGCGATCAACTTCATCTTCAGCCGGGCCGGCTGCGAGGGCGCCGTCCAGCAGTGCCTGTACGCGGGCCTGCGGCTCAACGACGACGTCGCGCGCCTCAAGGTCCGCGAGATCGTCGAGGAGCGGACCGCCTCCATCCCGGCCGAGGACCTGCACGTCCTCGGCTACTACGAGTGGCTCGAAGCCCTGGAGCGCGGCGTCGCCGCGCACCACGCGGGCATGCTGCCCACCTTCAAGGAGGTCGTCGAGGAGCTGTTCGTCCGCGGCCTCGTGAAGGCCGTCTTCGCCACCGAGACCCTCGCGCTCGGCATCAACATGCCCGCGCGCACGGTCATCCTGGAGAAGCTCGTCAAGTGGAACGGTGAGCAGCACGCCGACATCACCCCCGGCGAGTACACGCAGCTCACCGGCCGGGCCGGGCGGCGCGGCATCGACGTCGAGGGCCACGCGGTGGTGCTGTGGCAGCGCGGCATGGACCCGGTGCAGCTCGCCGGGCTGGCGGGTACCCGTACGTATCCGCTGCGTTCCAGCTTCAAGCCCTCCTACAACATGGCCGTCAACCTGGTCCAGCAGTTCGGGCGGCACCGCTCCCGGGAACTCCTGGAGACCTCCTTCGCGCAGTTCCAGGCGGACCGCTCGGTCGTCGGCATCTCCAAGCAGGTGCAGCGCAACGAGGAGGGCCTCGACGGCTACCGCGAGGGCATGACCTGCCACCTCGGCGACTTCGAGGAGTACGCGCGGATGCGCCGCGACCTCAAGGACCGGGAGACCGACCTGGCCAAGCAGGGCGCCGCCCAGCGCCGGGTCCAGGCCGCCGGTTCGCTGGAGCGGCTCAAGCCGGGCGACATCATCCACGTGCCGACCGGCAAGTTCGCCGGCCTCGCACTGGTCCTGGACCCGGGCGTGCCGGCCGGGCGGGTCAACGGCCACCGCGGGCACGAGTACACCGAGGGCCCGCGCCCGCTGGTGCTCACCGCCGAGCGGCAGGTCAAGCGGCTCGCCGCGATCGACTTCCCGGTCCCGGTCGAGGCCATCGACCGGATGCGGATCCCGAAGACCTTCAACGCCCGCTCCCCGCAGTCCCGCAGGGACCTGGCGACGGCCCTGCGCGCCAAGGCCGGGCACATCGCGCCCGAGCGGCACCGGCCCGGCCGGGCCGCCGCCGCCGACGACCGGGAGATCGCCCGGCTGCGCACCGCGCTGCGGGCGCACCCGTGCCACGGCTGCGACGAGCGCGAGGACCACGCCCGCTGGGCGGAGCGCTACCACCGGCTCAAGCGCGACACCCAGCAGCTGGAGCGGCGCATCGAGGGCCGCACCAACACCATCGCCCGCACCTTCGACCGGATCCACGCGCTTCTCACCGAGCTGGACTACCTGCGCGAGAACGAGGTCACCGTGCACGGCAGGCGCCTGGCCCGGCTCTACGGAGAGCTGGACCTGCTGGCCTCGGAGTGCCTGCGCGAGGGCGTCTGGGAAGGGCTGAGTCCAGCCGAACTGGCCGCCTGCGTCTCGGCGTTGGTCTTCGAGGCGCGCCAGTCCGACGACGCGGTGGCGCCGAAGGTGCCGGGCGGTGCGGCGAAGGCCGCGCTCGGCGAGATGGTCCGCATCTGGGGCCGGCTCGACGCGCTGGAGGAGGAGCACCGCATCAACCAGGCGGAGGGTGTGGGCCAGCGCGAGCCGGACCTCGGCTTCGCGTGGGCGGCGTACCAGTGGGCCTCGGACAAGAGCCTCGACGAGGTGCTGCGCGAGGCGGAGATGCCGGCCGGTGACTTCGTACGCTGGTGCAAGCAGGTCATCGACGTCCTCGGGCAGATCGCGGCGGCGGCTCCCGCCTCCTCGGCTCCGCCGTCCTCGGCGGGCGGAAGCACGGTGGCGCGAAATGCCCGCAAGGCCGTCGACGCCCTACTTCGGGGTGTAGTGGCCTACAGTTCGGTCGGCTAGGCGCTTTTGGGGCTTCCTCCGAGAGCCTGGATGGCCGGATCTCATCTCTTGCCATGATCTTTTCGCCGTGTCCTGTGCGACGATCGGCGTATGAGTGGGGGAACGGACGAAGGACCGAGACGGGTCGGTCGGCCACGCGCCGATCAACTGCGACCGGAGAGCGGCCGGCCGCCGCGCGAGGAACTCCTCTGCGCGGCGGCCGAGCTGTTCACACTGAAGGGGTACGCGGCCACCACCACACGAGCGGTGGCCGAACGGGCCGGGATGCGCCAGGCCACGATGTACCACTACTTCGCGGGCAAGGAGGAACTCCTCGCCGAACTGCTGGAGTCCACGGTCGCGCCCTCGCTGGCGCTGTCCCGCAGACTCCTGGCGGACGCCGCCCGGCCCGCCGCCGTCAGGCTGTGGGAGCTGTGCCGCTCGGACGTGCTGCTGCTGTGCGGGGGGCCGTACCACCTCGGCGCCCTGTACCTGCTGCCCGAGCTCCAGGGGGCGCGCCTGGGCCAGTTCCGGCGGATGCGCGACGAACTGCGCGAGGCGTACCGGACGTTGCTGCGCGCCACGGCCGTCGGCGACGAACTGGCCGGGGACAAGGCCGGACTGAGCCTGCGCAACGACCTGGTCTTCGGCCTGATCGAGGGCGTCATGCTGGTCCGCCGCTCCGACCCGGGCCGCCCGGTGGCCGCCTTCGCGGAGGCCGCCGCCGACGCGGCCCTGCGCGTCGCGGGTCTCGACCGGGCCGACGAGCGGGCCGACGGCCAGGTCGGCGGCCGGGTCAGCGCTCGGGCAGTGGGGCCGGGCCGGCCTCCCAGCCCGCCCGGTCGTCCCAGGCCTGGAGGGTGCGACCCGACTCCAGCCGGTGCTCCACGCCCGTGACCGGGTCGGTGAACTCCAGCGACCTGGCCAGGAGCTGGAGCGGACGCCGGTAGTCCGCCGGGTCGGCCGCCTCCGCCACGACCGGGTAGACCGGATCGCCGAGGATGGGCAGGCCCAGACCGCTCATGTGCACCCGCAGCTGGTGGGTGCGGCCGGTGTGCGGGGTCAGCCGGTAGCGGCCCAGGGCGCCGCGGGTCCCGATCAGCTCGACCAGGCTCTCCGCGTTGGGTTCGGCCCCCGGGTGCTCGATCACCGCCATCACCCCCCGCACCTTCTCGATGTTGCTGCGGACCAGGCGCGGGAGGTCCACCGCCGGGTCGTGGACGGCGAGGGCCTCGTACCGCTTGCGGACCTTCCGCTCCTGGAAGAGCAGCTGGTAGGCGCCGCGGTCCTCGGGGCGGATGCTGAACATCACCAGTCCGGCCGTCATCCGGTCCAGCCGGTGCGCCGGGCTCAGCGCGGGCAGGTCCAGCTCCTCGCGGAGCCGGGCCAGAGCGGTCTGGGTGACGTGGCTGCCGCGCGGGGTCGTCGCCAGGAAGTGCGGCTTGTCCACCACGAGGAGGTGCTCGTCGCGGTGCACGACCGGGATCGGGAAGGGCACCGGCGGCTCGGGCGGCATGTCCCGGTGGAACCACAGCCAGCCGCCCGGCTCGTACGGGTCCTGCGGGCGCAGCACCCGGCCGCCCGGGCCCAGCACCCGGCCCGCCGCGAGCAGCCGGGCCATGGACTCGGCGCCGCGCGTGCCGGCGTAGCGCTCGGTCAGGTAGTCGCCGAGGACCGTCCACCTGCCCTCCGGGTCGGGGGGCAGGCGCATGCGGACCGGGTCGATACCGGACTGCTGGGGCAGGGGCGCGGGCGGGATGTGGGATCTGCGGCTCATCGGGGACCAGCGTAGGCGGCTACTTCTGGGTGAAGGTGCCCAGGTGGGTCTCGTCCAGGTACTCGACGCGGACCGTGCCGTCGGAGAACGTCACCCCGGTGCGGCCGACGGCGTTCTCGCCGGTGGTGACGAAGCTGAAGGTGTCGCCGTCGTAGTGGGTGAGCGGGTAGCGCAGGGGCTTGGGGCCGAGGGAGAGGGTCAGGCCGCCCTTGCCGCCCGGGTCGGCGGTGACGGTCAGCGGGCCGTAGTACGGGTTCTCGTAGGTGCCGGTGTACGCGCTGTCGTCGCGGGCCGGCTTCGCGCCCGCGGGCGGGTGCGCGTAGTCGGTGGCGGAGCGGTCCGCGTCGTCGATCCGTGCGTAGACCGAGGAGATCAGGGCCAGCCAGTCGGTGGTGGGGCCGCCGTGCTCGGCGGTGTCGAAGAAGTCCAGGGCCACCGCGTCGGGGAGACCGCCCACGGGGGCGGCGTTCGTCAGGACGACGATGCCGAGGCGCTCCAGGGGGAGCATCGTGACGTTGGTGTTCGCGCCGAGGTCGAAGGCACCGGAATGGCTCAGCCGCAGCCGGCCGGCGCTGTCGTAGGAGACGTTCCAGCCGAGGCCGTAGAACTGCGGGGTGCCGGAGGGGGTCCGGGCCTGCGCGACGATCTCGGGCAGGCGGGTGCGGTCGAGGGTGTCCGCGGGGACGATCCGCTTCCCGTCGAGGGTGCCGTCGGCGAGCTGCAGGCGCAGCCAGCGGGACATGTCGCGGGCGGTGGAACTGACCCCGCCGGCCGGGGCCTGGGCGTCGGCGTCGCGGACGAAGCGCGGGCTCCAGGTGCCGTCCGGGTTCTTGACGTGGCCGTACGCGCGGTCGGCGGCGCCCGCGTACGCGGAGAACTCGGTGCTGGTGTGCGTCATCCCGGCGGGCTTGAAGAGGGCGTCGGCGCTGAGCTTCTGCCAGCTCGTGCCGTGCGCGCGGGCGACGGCCTCGGCGGCGGCGGTGAAACCGAAGTTCGTGTAGGCGTAGCTCGCGCGGAACGGGGTGAGGGGTTCGAGGCGCAGGTGGTCGAAGATGTAAGGCTGCTCGTAGCCGAGGTCCTCGAGGAGGTCACCGGCGTGGTCGGGGAGGCCGCTGCGGTGCGAGAACAAGTCGGCGGTGGAGACGTGCGAGGTGACCCAGGGGTCCTTCAGGGCGAAGCCGGGCAGGCCGCCGGCGAGGGGCTTGTCCCAGGCGTCGGGGGAGGTGAGGGTGGCCGCGACCACCGTGGAGGAGATCGGCTTCGAGAGGGAGGCCAGCTGGAAGACGGTGTCGGGGCCGACGGTGGCGGGGTCGCCGACGCGGCGCAGGCCGTAGCCCTTGAGGTGGACGACCTTGTCGTTGTGGACGACGGCCACGGAGACGCCGGGGACGCCGGTGCGGCGCATCGCGTCCTCGACGGTGGCGTCGAGGCGGGCCAGGGCCTTTTCGACGGCGGCGTCGGTGAGGAGGGGTTTCGGGGCGGGGGGTGGGGTGGGGGCCGCTGTTCCGGCGGCGGAGGTGGGGGCGGCCGGGGGTGGCGCCGGGGCTCCTGCCGTTGCGAGGAGGACGGCGGCCCCGGCCCATCCCGCTGCGCGGAGCTTGCGCATGGGGTCATTGTCCCGCCGGGGGTGCGGGGGCGCGCGGTGGGTGGGGGCGGCGTGGCCGTGCCGGTCCCGTGCCGGGTGCGGGTGGGTGGGGGCGGGGGTGCCGCTGCGCGGAGCTGGTCCCCGCCCCGCCCTTTCTCCGTTTCCTGGGGCTCCGCCCCAGACCCCGCGCCTCAAACGCCGGCGGGGCTGAACGATCGGGGCTCCGCCCCGGACCCCGCGCCTCAAACGCCGGCGGGGCTGGAGGGGGCTGGAGGGGGCTGGGGTCAGGCGGCGGCTGGGGTGCGGAGTTCTTGTTCGGCTTCTACCGTGGCGTTCCAGTCGCGCTTGATCGCGCGCCAGCCCTCGTCCGTCTCGCCCTGGCGCCAGTAGCCCGAGATGGAGAGGCGGTCGCGGGCTACGCCGCGGTCCAGGCGGAGGTGGCGGCGGAGTTCCTTCACGAAGCCCGCCTCGCCGTGGACGAAGGCGTGGACGTCGGAGGACGGGAAGATCATTCCGGTGACCGCTTCGACCAGGGCCGCGCCCGCCGGGCGGTGGCCGCGGTGGAGCCAGACCGGGGCGATGCCGTCCGGAGTGGTGATCCGCTGCTCGTCGGCCGGGCCGCCGACCTCGATGAAGGCGCGTACGTCCGCACCCGCCGGCATCCGCTCCATCGCGGCGGCGATGGCCGGGAGGGCGCTCTCGTCGCCCGCCAGGAGGTGCCAGCCGGCCATCGGGGCGGGGGCGTAGGAGCCGCCCGGGCCGAGGAAGCGTACGAGCTCGCCCGGCTGGACCCGGGCCGCCCAGGGGCCGGCCAGGCCCTCGTCGCCGTGGACGACGAAGTCCAGGGTCAGCTCCCGGCGGGCCGGGTCCCAGGCGCGGACCGTGTAGGCGCGCTGGCGGGGCCAGTCCTCGCGGCGGTGGGTGGCGCGGATGGCGTCGAGGTCCCAGGGATGCGCGTACCGCACGCCCTCGGGCGCGAACAGGAGTTTCACGTAGTGGTCGGTGTACACGCCCGCGCCGAAGTCGGCCAGCCCGTCACCGCCCAGCACGATCCGGACCATGTGCGGCGTCAGCCGCTCGGTGCGTACGACGACAGCGGTGCCGACTGTGCGGGCGCGTCCTTCTGCCACGGCGTCTCCCTGAACTTACGAAGCTTAGGATTACCTAAGTTAGCACCTCATGGGCGCAGCGCGCTGCTCAGGCGTGACATCGCTCCTCCCAGACCCCACCGATGGGCGAGTGCGTCGACCGTTTCGGGGTGCTTCGGGGTGTGGGGGAGGGCGGGGTCGAAGGCGGGGAGCGGGACGTCGGAGGCGACCTGGACGACCTTGGGGGCCACCGCGAGGTACGGACGGGACTCGTCGAGCCTCTTGCGCTGGGTGGGGGTCAGCTTCGACTTCGGGTCGTCGATCGCCGCGATGATCCCGGCCAGGGTGCCGTAGGCGTCGAGGAGCTTGGCGGCGGTCTTCTCGCCGATGCCGGGAACGCCCGGCAGGCCGTCGCTCGGGTCGCCGCGCAGCAACGCGAGGTCCGCGTAGCCGGGGCCGTCGACCCCGTACTTCTCGCGGAGCCAGGCCTCGTCCGTCACCTGGAGGCTGCCGACGCCCTTGAGGGGGTAGAGGACCCGGCGCCGCTTGGCGTCGTCCACCAGCTGGTAGAGGTCCCGGTCGCCCGTGACGATGTCCACCGGGCCGCTCGCGCGGGTGGTCAGCGTGCCGATCACGTCGTCCGCCTCGTACCCGGCGACGCCCACCCGGGCGATCCCGAAGGCGTCCAGCGCGGCCTCGATGACCGGTACCTGCGGGGCGAGGGTGTCGGGGGTCTCCTCCAGGTCGGGCCCGGACTCCGCCTCCTCGGCGACCCGGTGCGCCTTGTAGGAGGGGATGAGCTCCACCCGCCAGTGCGGCCGCCAGTCCGCGTCCATGCAGGCCACCAGGTCGTCGGGGCGGTGGTCCTGCACCAGCCGGCCGATGAAGTCGAGCAGCCCGCGCACGGCGTTGACCGGAGTGCCGTCGGGGGCCTTCACGGAGTCCGGCACACCGAAGTAGGCGCGGTAGTAGAGGGAGGCGGTGTCCAGGAGCATCAGGCGTCGTGTCGTCACGGAGTCGATGATGCCGCACCCGTCGGGCGCCCGACCCTCGCCCGGAGTCACCTGCGGTGATGAAGCCGTCACTCCAACAGTTCGCCCGGCGCGCGCCCGCGCGGTCCTTCCCGGAGGGTGTTGATCACTGGCAGGACGTCCTGCCCGCCCGGTCCCCACGCGAGGAGTCTCGGACGCCGATGCCCGCCACCGCCGCCCCCGTCGCCGTCCGCCGCGGCGTGCTCATATGCGGTCGGCCGACGGCTGCCTGACGACCCGTCGTCGGGGCGGGCTCCGGCGGACCGCCGTGATGCCGGTGTCCGTGACGAGCCGATCGCCCTCGGTGTCCGTGCCGGTGCCGGTGCCCGTTCCCGGGTGGCCGTCGTCCGTGCGCCCGGCCCGGGCACCGCCGACCGCCCTTCCCGCCCTCCCGCCCCGCCCCCACCCAGGAGCCCCCACGATGGATGCCGTCCAGCAGTCCGCCCCCGCCGCTTCCGCCCCCGCCCGGCGGACCGTGCTGAAGGCCGGGGCCGGGACCGCCGCCGCGCTGGCGATGTGCCCGCACGCCGCCGCCGCGGCCGCGGTGGCCCCGGCCGCCGCCCCGGCCGCCGCCCCGGTCCGGGCCGCCGCGGACGGCCCCGACCTGCCCCTGCGCACCGACCGCAGCACCCAGGGCGACATCCTGGCGGGCTCCCGCAAGGACCAGGCCTGCCTGCTGCTCCTGCACTTCTCCGACCCGGCCGCGGCGCGCCGCTGGCTCGGGAAGCTGCTGCCGGAGCTGTCCACCACCGAGGAGATGGCCCGCTTCAACGCCGCCTTCAGCGCGGCCCGCCTCAAAGCGGGCGGCGCCGACCCCGCCACCCTGTCGGCGACCTGGACCGGCCTGTCCCTGACCTACCCCGGACTGCGGTTCCTCGCCGGACGCGATCCCTTCCCGGCGGTGCCGCCCGGCAGCACCGCCGAGGCTTTCGTGCAGGGCGCCGCGCAGCGCGCCGAGGCCCTCGGGGACACCGGTAGCAGCGCCCCCGACTCCTGGCTGTTCGGCGCCGAGCAGGCCGAGCCGGCCGGACGCACCGTGCACGTCGTGCTCAGCCTCTCGGCGGACGACCCCGCCAAGCTCGCCGCGGCCGTCACCCGCCACCGCAAGGCCCTGGCGGCCGCCACCGGGGTGGTCGTCTTCCGGCAGGACGCCGCCACCCTGGCCGGAGCGCTGCGCGGGCACGAGCACTTCGGGTTCACCGACGGGATCAGCCAGCCCGGCGTGCGCGGCTTCCACGCGCCCGACCCCGGTACCGGTACCACCGTCCAGGGGAAGCCCGGGACGCGGCTGGTCCCGGCCGGGGAGTTCCTCGTAGGGCAGGAGAAGGCCGGGCACCGGCCCGCCGGGCTGCCGGCGTGGGCCACCGGGGGCTCCTTCCAGGTCGTACGCCGCCTCGCGCAGGACGTGCCCGGCTGGTGGGCGCAGGTCCGGCTGCGGCTCGCCGAGCTGAAGAAGAGCGGGGCGGCGCCCGACGGGGCCACCGACACCTGGATGGCGTCGCGGCTGGTGGGCCGCTGGCCCGGCGGCACCCCCGTCGCGGGCTGCCCGCTCGCCGAGCGGCCCGGACCGGTGGGCCAGGACCCCGACGCCGCCCTGACCTACGCCGACGACCCGCAGGGCTGGAACACCCCGCTGTTCGCGCACATCCGCAAGGGCAACCCGCGCGACGGCCTGAACCTCGCCCCGGGCCGGCCCCCGCTGGCCCCGGACGCGCTGGACGGGCACCGGATCATCCGGCGGGGCATCCCGTTCGGTCCCGCCTACGACCCGCAGGCGGGCGCCGGGCGCGGCGCCGACGTCCCGCGCGGGCTGGTCTTCATCGGCTACCAGGCGGACCTCGTGGAGCAGTTCGAGTTCATCGCGAAGCGGTGGATCAACGAGGGCGACTTCCCGGCCGGCCGCAACCCCCGGGTCGGCGCCGACCCGGTCCTCGGCCCCGACTCCCCGGTCACCTTCGAGAACCGCTCCGACAGCGGCAGCCGGGCCACCACCCTGCGCTTCGGCCGGTTCGTCCGCACCGAGGGCGCGCTCTACGCCTTCACCCCCTCGCTGCCCGCTCTGCGGGCCCTCGCCGACGGCGACCTCGACGACTCCGTCGAGGTCCACCCGGCCACGGTGCTGCGCGTGGGGGACGTCCTCGACGCCGGCTCCGTACGCCTGACCCTCGGCGCCGACGGGGACCTCGTCATCCTCGACCGCGAGGGCTCCCGGCTGTGGAACGCGGGCACCGCCGGCACCGGACACGACGCCCGTTTCGACAGTGACGGCGAGCTCACCGTGCGCGACGCGGCCGGGCGGACGGTCTGGAGCAGCGGCACCGAGGGCCACCGCGGCGCCCGGCTGCTGGTCAGGCCGCAGGGGGACGTGGTGATCCTCGACGGGGACCGGGAGATCTGGCGCCCCCTGGACGCCGTGCGGGCTCACCGAGGGTGACGGGCCGGCTGCGTGAACCCACCGGGTCGGGGCCCGGTGGGCCCTTGAGCGCGAATCCGGGGGCGGTTGCTGCGTAAGGTGCTTACAGCACACCGATGTGCGACGAGGACAGGGGAGGGCAGCCCCGACATGATCGACAAGGAACACGGCGACATCGCGGACTTCTCGCAGGACGGCGCGGCCGGTGGTCACGGCGGCGACGCCGTCGACGGCGGCATCGACGGCGGCGCAGACAAGGAGAAGGACTCCAAGGAGCCGCTCCGGGTGGGCGTCGCCGTGCGCAAACGGCGCCGCGCGCTCCACCTGACCCTCGCCGCGGTGTCGGCGCGCAGCGGCCTGTCCGTCCCCTTCCTGAGCCAGATAGAGAACGAGCGGGCCCGCCCCAGCATGCGTTCCCTGGAACGGGTCGCGGACGCGCTGGAGACCACGGCCGTCGACCTGCTGGCCGCCTCCGACACGGCGCGCACGGTGGACCTCGTACGGGCCGGGGACGACTCCGGGCTCACGCCGGTCAAGGGCGTACGTCCCCTCGTCCGCGGACACCACCAGCTGCACGCGCTGGAGTTCACCGGGGACCAGGACGCCGGACGCGAGTACCAGCACCGCAACGACGAGCTGATGTACGTGGTCTCGGGCGCCTGCCAGGTGGAGGCCGAGGGGCGGGCCTACCGGCTGGAGAGCGGGGACGCGCTGTTCCTCTCCGGCGGGGTCCGCCACCGCTGGCGGGCCGTCAGCGAGGACACCAAGCTCCTGGTCGTCGCCGTCGGCGACCACATCCACGCCACCTCCGAGCCGCCCTCGCCGGGCCGCTGAACCGGTGCGCGTCGTCTCCCTCGTCCCGTCCCTGACCGAGGCCGTGGCGGTGACCGGCGGCCCCGCGCTGCTGGCCGGGGTCACCGACTGGTGCACGCACCCGGCCGGCCTGGCCGCGGCGGCGCGGATCGGGGGGACCAAGAACCCCGACGTACCGGCGATCGTGCGGCTGCGCCCGGACCTGGTGATCGCCAACGAGGAGGAGAACCGGGCCCCCGACCTGGAGGCGCTGCGCGCGGCCGGGGTGGAGGTGCTGGTCACCGAGATCCGGGACCTGCCGCAGGCCTTCACCGAGCTGGAGCGGGTGCTGGTGGGGGCGCTGGGGCTGGCGCGGCCCGAGTGGCTGGACCGGGCCGAGGCCGCCTGGGCGGCGGTGGAACCCGTCGGCTCCCTGTCCGCCGTCGTCCCCGTGTGGCGGCGGCCCTGGATGGTGCTGGGCCGCGACACCTTCGCCGGGGACCTGCTGGCGCGGCTGGGGGTGCGCAACGCCTACGCCGGGCACGCCGAGCGGTATCCGCGGGTGCCGCTCGCCGAGCTGACGGCGAGCGGCTGCGACCTGGTGGTGCTCCCCGACGAGCCGTACCGCTTCACCGCCGAGGACGGCCCGGAGGCCTTCGGGGCCCTCCCGGCCGCCCTGGTGAGCGGGCGCCACCTGACCTGGTACGGACCCTCGCTGGCCGAGGCCCCGGCGGTGCTGGGGGCGGCGCTGCGGGCTCCGCTGGGCCCTAGCGGGGCGCGGCGAGCAGGCGGCCGGTGAACAGGCCGCGCAGGGTGTGCGCGGCGGCGAGCAGCCAGGCGGTGAGCAGGGCGGCGAAGAGGGCTGCGGCCAGCCAGGCGAAGGCGTCGAGCCCGGTGTGGCGGGCCAGTCCGGCGGCGCCGGTGACGCAGGTGCCGACGGGGAAGGTCAGGGCCCACCAGGTCATCGCGAAGCCCATGCCGGCCCGGGCGGCCCGCACCAGCATGGCCGCCGCGAGGGCGAGCCACAGCAGGGCGAAGCCCATCACGGGCACCCCGTAGACCACCGCGAACGCGCCGAACGCGTGGGCGTAGGAGGCGTCGACGGCGCCGGGTGCCACGTCCGCCAGCTGGTTCACGGCGGTGGTGGACTGGCCCAGGGGGCCCAGGACCAGGAACAGGGCGGGGGTCAGCGCCAGGGGCAGGGGGCCGCTGACGATCAGCCGGCCGAAGACCAGGGGGAGCAGCAGCAGCGTCGCCAGCAGGCTGATGCCGAACATGGCGTAGCAGGCCAGCAGCAGGGCCTCGCGGGGCTGGCCGGCGGGCAGGTGGGGTATCAGCAGGGGGCCCACGGCGGCGGAGACCATGGGGGAGACGACGGGCAGCAGCCACACGGGGGTGGCCTGCGAGGCCTCGACCTTGTGCCGGACCACCATCAGGTAGGGCACCAGCACCGCCATGAGCAGCCCGATCGCGGTGCCGGCGGTGAACAGCACGGTGTCCGCGGCCACCGCGGCCCGCTCCCCGATCAGGTCCTTGCCGACGATCAGGGTGCCGCCGCCGACGGCCAGCAGGGCCATCGCGAGGCAGCCGTAGAAGGGGGCCACGGCGGGGTCGAGGAGATGGGCGCGGGCCTGGTCGCGGTGGTGGAGCCAGTGCCCGGCGCGGGCGGTGAGCAGTACGGCGAGGGCCGCGGCGGACAGCGCCCAGACGATCTGGCAGGCCACGCGCTGGCCGGGGAGCTGGTACGGGAGGGTGGCGCCGGCGTTGGCGATGATCGCCGTGCCCATGACGGAGGCGTACCAGTTGGGGCCGAGGTGGCGCAGCGCGGGTGCCTTGTGGGTCCGGGGCGCGGTCTCGGAGGGGGTGGGGTCGGTGCGGGGTCGCACGAGGGTGGTGGCCATGGGTCCAGCGTCCCGCCGGGCCGGGACGTACGGCAGAGGCCGCCCCTCTATGAGGCCATAAACTGATGTTATGGCTAATGAGGAGTGGGTTCCGCTGGCGCACCGCGTGCCCGACCTGGGCGCGCTGGAGCTGCTGCTCGCGGTTGCCCGGGTCGGCAGTCTGAGCGGCGCAGCCCGGCACCTGGGCATCACGCAGCCCGCCGCGAGCAGCCGGATCCGGGCGATGGAGACCCGGCTCGGCGTCGCCCTCGTCGACCGCTCCCCGCGCGGCTCGACGCTCACCCCCGAAGGCGCGCTGGTCACCGACTGGGCCCGACGGGTGGTCGAGGCCGCGGAGGCCTTCGACGCGGGAGCACAGGCGCTACGGGGCCGGCGGGACTCGCGGCTGCGGGTGGCGGCCAGCATGACCATCGCCGAGTACCTGCTGCCCGGCTGGCTGATCGCGCTGCGCGGCGAACGGCCCGGCACCGCGGTGTCCCTGCACGCCGGGAACTCGGCGGACGTGGCCCAGCGGGTCCTCACCCACGAGGCGGACCTCGGCTTCGTCGAAGGCCTGTCGGTGCCGGAGGGCCTGGACTCGGCCGTCATCGCCCAGGACCGCCTGGTGGTGGCGGTCGCCCCCTCCCACCCCTGGGCCCGGCGGACCCGGGCGGTCGGGGCGGACGAACTGGCACGGACCCCGCTGATCCTGCGGGAGCGGGGGTCCGGGACCCGGCAGGTCCTCGACGCCGCGCTGGCCGCCTCCGGGGGGCTCGCGGAACCGCTGCTGGAACTGGCCTCGACCACCGCGGTGAAGGGGGCCGCGCTGAGCGGGGCGGGGCCGTGCGTGCTGTCGGAACTCGCGCTGGGGGACGAGCTCGCGGGGCGGCGGCTGGTGGCGGTGCCGGTCGCCGGGGCGCGGTTGGGGAGGGCACTGCGGGCGGTATGGCCCACGGGCTCCCGCCCGGCGGGCCCGGCCCGCGACCTCCTCTCCCTGACCCGCACCCCGCGCTAGGCCCCGGCGGAGCCGCAACCCCCTGGGAATCCGCCCCGGACCCCGCTCCTCAAACGCCGGAAGGGCTGGATTTCGGCCGGCGTAGGCAGCGGAAGGCCCCGCCCCGGGTGGGGGCGGGGCCTTCCGGTCGGGGGTCAGGCCAGGGCTGCCGGGACGGTGGCGGCGGCTTCGACGAGGGAGGCCATCACCCGGGTGTCCTTGTCCCGCTCCGGGTGCCACTGGACGCCCAGCACCCACCGCCCCCGGTCCGGGTCCTCGATCGCCTCGACGGTCCCGTCCAGCGCGTACGCGGACACGACCAGCCCCCGCCCCAGCCGCTCCACGGCCTGGTGGTGGTAGGTCGGGACGTCCGCCTCCTCGGGGACCAGCTCCGCGTACCGGGTGCCCGCGACGGGGCGGACGGGGTGCCAGGAGGTGACCCCGGGGGTGTGGACGTGGCCGTCGATGTGCTGGACCAGGGTCCCGCCGAGCGCCACGTTCAGCGCCTGCATGCCCCGGCAGATGCCCAGCAGCGGCATGCCGGTGTCCAGCGCCGCCCCGATCAGCGCGAGTTCCCACTCGTCGCGCACGGTCGCGGCAGGCCCCGTACGGGGGTCGCGCGGTGCCCCGTAGTGGACCGGGTCCACGTCCGGGCCGCCCGAGACGATCAGGCCGTCCAGCCGGCTCAGCACCTCCGCCGCCCGCCCCGGTTCGTCCGGCGGCAGCAGCACGGCCGCGCCGCCCGCTGCCTGGACGAGCTGGTAGTAGTCGCTGGGCACGAGGGCCGTGGGCAGGTCCCACACGTTGTAGCGGGTCGATTCCTCGACGTAGGTGGTGATGCCGATGAGCGGCCTGGGCACGGTGCTACCTCCAGGGTGGTGCCGGACGGTGGAGCTCAGGAGACGACGGGGCAAGGATTTCAGTCGCGGGTCAACTCCGCCTCGGCTTCCGCCAGCGCCGCGAACTCCTCCTCCGGCGCCGAGGCCACCAGATGGTGCCGACTGTAGATCGCGAAGTAGGCGAGGGCGACGGCGTACACGGCGAGCGCGATGAAGGCCGCGTCCTTGTCGACCAGGAAGGTGGCGACGAGGGCCGACAGGGCCAGGACGAAGGCGACCGACGAGGTCAGGACGCCGCCGGGGGTGCGGTAGGGCCGCTCCAGGCCGGGCTCGCGGCGGCGCAGGACGATGTGCGAGAGGGCCATCAGCGCGTACGAGATCGTCGCCCCGAACACGGCGATGTTGAGCATCCGCGCACCGTCCCCGGTGGCCGCCGCGAGGGCGAAGCCGATCGCCCCGGGAATCACCAGACCGAGGTACGGGGCCTTGCGCTTCGAGGTGAGCGACAGGAAGCGCGGCAGGTACCCGGCCCGGGAGAGCGCGAAGAGCTGGCGCGAGCCCGCGTAGATGAGCGAGAAGAAGGACGCGACGAGGCCGGCGAGTCCCGCGTAGTTGACGAACCGGCTCAGCGCGGTCGGCCCGCCGTCCCCTTCGAGCGCAACGACCAGGGGGTTTCCGGCCGACTTCACGGCGTCGGCGCCCTGCGCGCCGGTGGCGGCGAAGAAGGTGATCAGGGCGAGCAGCGCCAGGACGCCCATGGCGATGGACAGCGCCTTCGGCATGGAGCGGACCGGGTCCTTGGCCTCCTCGGCGGCCAGCGGCACGCCCTCGACGCCGAGGAAGAACCACATGCCGAAGGGGAACGCGGCCCAGATCCCGAGGACCCCGAAGGGCAGCCAGGAGCCGGAACCGAACGCCTCCGTGTCGACGGGGATGTTGTCGAGCGCGCTCGCGTCGAACTCGGTGAGGGCCCCGACCGCGAAGATCAGCAGCGCGGCCACCGCTATGGCGGTGACGACGAGGCTGAAGCGCAGCGCCTCGCCCACGCCCCACAGGTGCACCCCGATGAAGATCACGAAGCAGCCGAGGTAGACGGGCCAGCCGGAGGTCAGCCCGAAGAGGCCGAGGGATTCGACGTAGTCGCCGATGAAGATGACGATGGCCGCCGGGGCCAGGATGTACTCGATGAGGATGGCGGTGCCGGTCAGGAAGCCGCCCCAAGGGCCGAGCGCGCGGCGGGCGAAGCCGTAGCCGCCGCCCGCCGTCGGCAGGATCGTGGACAGTTCGGCGAGGGAGAACACCAGGCAGGCGTACATCGCGCCCATGAGCACGGTGGCGATGGCCAGGCCGCCGAAGCCGCCCTTGGCCAGTCCCACGTTCCAGCCGGAGAAGTCGCCGGAGACGACGTACGCGACGCCCAGTCCGGTCAGCAGCAGCCAGCCGGCGCTGCCGCGGCGCAGGGTGCGGCGCTTGAGGTACTCCGCGTCCGCGTCGCCGGGGGAGCCGGACCCGGAGCCGGACCCGGAGCCGGATTCCACGGATACGGATACGGACACGGACACCGATACGGGTGTGGGGTCGTCGGCCATGTGCGCTCCTGCCTAGGGCAATGCAATGGTTGTGAGGCGTACCTTTGCGTCATGGGCGTGGAACGCGCAAGACCCCCGCGTTAAACAGGGGTTACGAAAACCTCTCCGCCCCCTTCCGCCGCGCCCCCCGGCCGCTCAGGCCAGGAAGCCGCGCAGCAGGGCCGCCGTCCCGCAGCAGTGCTCGCGCATCACCGCCCGGGCCCCCTCGGCGTCGTGCTCCAGCACCGCCTCCACCAGTGCGGTGTGCTGCTGCTGCGAGTGCTCCAGGTTGCGCACCAGCAGCGGGATGCAGTCCAGCAGGTCGTTCACCGTGGCCCGGACGGCCGCGTACTGGGCCGTCAGCGTGGCCGAGCCCGCCAGTTCGCACAGGGTGAGGTGGAAGAGGGTGTCCTGGCGGCGGTAGTCCGGCAGCGGGGCGTCGTGCGTGGCGGTCAGCGCCCGCAGCAGCCGCTCGGTGCCCTCCTCCGTGAGCCCCTGCGAGGCGCACAGCCCGGCCGCCCCCACCTCCAGGACCTCGCGGAACCGCAGGACGTCCTCGATGTCCACGCCCGCCACGCGCCGGCGCAGCTCCTCCTCCGCGGCGCCGGCCGGGGTGTCCGGGCGGGCCTTCACGAACGTCCCGCCGTACCGGCCGCGCCGGGCCTCGACCAGGCCCTGGTCCTGGAGCACCTTGAGGACCTCGCGCAGGGTGACCCGGCTGATCCCCATGCGCTCCGCCAACTCCCGCTCGGGCGGAAGCCGTTCCCCGCCCGGCACCAGGCCGAGCCGGACCACCTGGAGGATCTGCTCCAGGGCCTCCTCGAAACCGTTGCCCGCCCGCACCTGCCGCAGTACGGGATTCAGCCGCGCGATCGCGCCACCCTCGCCCGTCGTGTCGGTCATCTCGGCTCCTCCCCTTCCCAAGCAATGGTTCTATTCAATACCTTAGGCGCACTCGGCTCACCGAAGGAGAGATTCCAGTGGTAGACCGCAAGCCGCCGCTCGCGCCCGAGGAGCTCCGTGCCCTCGTCGCCAGCGGTGAGATCGACACAGTGGTCCTGGCCTTCCCCGACATGCAGGGACGGCTCCAGGGCAAGCGGTTCGCCGCACAGTTCTTCCTCGACGAGGTCCTCGCCCACGGCACCGAGGGCTGCAACTACCTCCTCGCCGTCGACACCGACATGAACACCGTCGACGGCTACGAGATGTCCTCCTGGGACCGGGGCTACGGCGACTTCGCCATGCACCCCGACCTCGCCACCCTGCGCCGCATCCCCTGGAACCCGGGCAGCGCCTTCGTCGTCGCCGACCTCGCCTGGAACGACGGCACCCCCGTCGTCGCCGCGCCCCGCCAGATCCTGCGCCGCCAGCTGGAACGCCTCGCCGAGCAGGGGTACACCGCGATGGTGGGCACCGAGCTGGAGTTCATGGTCTTCCAGGACACCTACGAGCAGGCCTGGAACGCCAACTACCGGGACCTGACCCCCGCCAACCAGTACAACATCGACTACTCGCTCCTCGGCACCGGCCGCGTCGAACCCCTCCTGCGCCGCGTCCGCAACGAGATGCAGGCCGCGGGCCTGGTCGTCGAGTCCGCCAAGGGCGAGTGCAACCTCGGCCAGCACGAGATCGTCTTCCGCTACGACGAGGCGCTCACCACTTGCGACCAGCACTCCGTCTACAAGACGGGCGCCAAGGAGATCGCCTCCCAGGAAGGTGTCTCGCTCACCTTCATGGCCAAGTTCGACGCGCGCGAAGGCAACTCCTGTCACATCCACCTCTCACTCACCGATGCCGACGGGCACAACGCCATGGCCGGGGACGGACCGGGAGGCATGTCGCCGCTGATGCGGCACTTCCTGGCCGGCCAGCTGGCCGCGCTGCGCGACTTCTCCCTTCTCTACGCCCCGAACATCAACTCGTACAAGCGTTTCCGGCCGGGATCCTTCGCACCGACCGCCGTCGCCTGGGGCGTGGACAACCGGACCTGCGCCCTGCGAGTGGTCGGCCACGGCCGCTCCATGCGCTTCGAGAACCGCCTCCCCGGCGGAGACGTCAACCCCTACCTCGCCGTCGCCGGCCTGGTCGCCGCCGGGCTCTACGGCGTCGAGAACCGCCTCGAACTCCCCGAGGCCTGCACGGGCAACGCCTACACCGCCGACTTCGCCCACGTCCCCACCACCCTGCGCGAAGCCGCGGAACTGTGGGAGAACAGCGAGATCGCCAAGGCCGCCTTCGGCCCCGAAGTCGTCGCCCACTACCGCAACATGGCCCGCGTGGAACTCGACGCCTACGACTCCGCCGTCACCGACTGGGAGCTGCGCCGCTCCTTCGAACGCCTGTAACCGGCACCCGCGACCACCGCGCACCGCCGCACCGCACCGCGCACCGCCGCACCGTCCGCACACCAGAGAGGCACCACGTTGTCCGACGCGCTGGCCCCCCGCACGCTGAGCGTGCTGAACCCGGCCACCGAGGAACTCGTCGCCACCGTCCCGGCCGCCACACGGGACGACGTCGACGCCGCCGTCGTACGGGCCGCCGCCGCCCAGCGCCACTGGGCCGCGGCCGCCCCCGCCGACCGGGCCAGACTCCTGCGCCGCTTCGCCTCCGTGGTCGACGCCCACCTGGAGGAACTCGCGCAGCTGGAGGTCCGCGAAGCCGGCCACACCATCGGCAACGCCCGCTGGGAGGCCGGCAACGTCCGCGACCTCCTCGACTTCGCGGCCGGGGGAGTGGAACGCCTCTCCGGCCGCCAGATCCCCGTCGCGGGCGGCATCGACGTCACCTTCCTCGAACCCCTCGGCGTCATCGGCGTGATCGCCCCCTGGAACTTCCCCATGCCGATCGCCGCCTGGGGCCTGGCCCCCGCCCTCGCCGCGGGCAACGCCGTCCTCCTCAAGCCCGCCGAGACCACCCCCCTCACCGCCCTGCGCCTCGCCGAACTCGCCCTCGAAGCCGGGATCCCCGAGCACCTCTTCCAGGTGCTCCCCGGCCACGGAGCGGAAGCCGGGGACGCCCTCGTCGAGCACCCCGGAGTCGCGAAGATCGTCTTCACCGGCTCCACCGGCGTCGGCAAGCAGATCATGTCCAAGTGCGCCGACCGGGTGAAGCGGGTCACCCTCGAACTCGGCGGCAAGAGCCCCAACATCGTCTTCGCGGACGCCGACCTCGAAGCGGCGGCCGCGGCCGCACCCATGGCCTTCCTCGACAACACCGGCCAGGACTGCTGCGCCCGCACCCGCATCCTCGTCCAGCGCTCCGCCTACGACCGCTTCCTCGAACTCGTCGCCCCCGGCATCGAGTCCGTCCGGGTCGGCGACCCGCTCGACGAGAAGACCCAGATGGGCCCGCTCATCTCCCGCAGCCAGCTGGAGCGCGTACGCGCGTACGTCACCGACGACCTCACCGCCATCCGCGGCACCGCCCCCGAAGGCCCCGGCTTCTGGTACCCGCCCACCCTCGTCACGGACGTCGCGCCCACGGCGCCCGTGGCCGCCGAGGAGGTCTTCGGACCCGTCGCCGTCATCCTGCCCTTCGAGGACGAGGAGGACGCCGTACGCCTGGCCAACGCCACCGACTACGGCCTCTCCGGCTCCCTCTGGACCCGCGACATCGGCCGCGCCCTGCGGGTATCGCGCGCCGTCGCCGCGGGCAACCTGTCCGTCAACTCCCACAGCAGCGTCCGCTACTGGACCCCCTTCGGCGGATACAAGCAGTCCGGGCTCGGCCGCGAGCTCGGACCCGACGCCCTCACCGCATTCACCGAGACCAAGAACGTCTTCATCAGCACGGAGGCCTGACCAGCATGTCGAACGAAGAGATCATCTGCCGCCGCCTCGTCGGCCGCACCGCCGTCATCACCGGAGCCGGCAGCGGCATCGGCCTCGCCACGGCCCGCCGCCTGGCCTCCGAAGGCGCGAACGTCGTCTGCGCCGACATCGACCCCGCCGCCGGGAAGGCCGCGGCCGAAGAGGTCGGCGGGCTGTTCGTCCAGGTGGACGTCACCGACAAGGAGCAGGTCGACGCCCTGTTCAAGACGGCCTTCGACACCTACGGCTCCGTCGACATCGCCTTCAACAACGCCGGCATCTCGCCCCCGGACGACGACTCCATCCTCACCACCGAACTCGACGCCTGGCGCCGCGTCCAGGACGTCAACCTGACCTCCGTCTACCTCTGCTGCAAGGCCGCCCTGCCCTACATGCAGCGCCAGGGCCGCGGCTCCATCATCAACACCGCCTCCTTCGTCGCCATCATGGGCGCCGCCACCTCCCAGATCTCCTACACCGCCTCCAAGGGCGGCGTCCTCGCCATGACCCGCGAACTCGGCGTCCAGTTCGCCCGCGAGGGCATCCGCGTCAACGCACTGTGCCCCGGGCCCGTCAACACCCCGCTGCTCCAGGAACTGTTCGCCAAGGACCCCGAGCGGGCCGCCCGCCGCCTCGTGCACATCCCGCTGGGCCGGTTCGCCGAGCCCACCGAGATCGCCGCCGCCGTGGCCTTCCTCGCCAGCGACGACTCCTCCTTCGTCAACGCCACCGACTTCCTCGTCGACGGCGGCATCGCCGGGGCGTACGTCACCCCCCTCTAGGTCGTCTCTTCCGGATCTTGCCCGACCCGCGCCGCCCGGCACCGGACGACGCGGGCCTGACCGGCAAGATCCGAAAGAGACGACCAAACGTTCACCCCAGCACAACCTCCCCGACAGCCGGGCGTCGCGAGACGCCCGGCTGTCGTGTTCTACCGTCCCCGACGATCTTCATCAGAATCAGGAGTGACCACCTCAGTGATCCGACCCAGCACCACGCGCCGGCTCCAGGCCGCCCTGGCCACCGCGATAGCCGCCGGCGCCCTCGTCGCCACCGCGCCCGCCGCCCAGGCGGCCCACCCCGGCGGACACTGCACCACCCCGAAGCTCGCGGCCGGCTGGTACGGAGACAACCAGGCCCGGCTCCAGCAGCTCATCGACCAGTACGGCAGCTGCAACCCGTACCGCGCCGGCCGCGCCAAGCCCGTCGCCGTCTTCGACTGGGACAACACCGTCGTCAAGAACGACGTCGGCGACGCGACCATGTTCTGGCTGCTGCGCAACGGCAAGGTCCGCCAGCCCGCCGGCGGCGACTGGACCACCACCAGCCGCTACCTCACCCCGGCCGCCGCCCAGGCCCTCGCCACCGCCTGCGGCCCCCTCGCCCGCCCCGGCACCCCGCTGCCCACCGGCACCCCCGCGGGCGCCGCCTGCGCCGACGAACTGAACGCCGTCTACGGCACCGCCGCCACCCGCTCCGGCGCCGCCGCCTTCGCCGGCTGGGACCGCCGCACGACCGAGCCCGCGTACGCCTGGCTGCCCCAGCTCATGCAGGGCTGGACCGCCATCGAGATCCGCGGCTTCGCCGCCGCCGCCCGCACCGAGAACCTGGCCGCCCCCGTCGGCGCCAAGCAGCAGGTCGGCACCACCACCGCCACCGGCTGGGTCCGCTACTACGACCAGCAGCGGGACCTGATCAAGAACCTCCAGCGGGCCGGCTTCGACGTCTGGATCAGCTCCGCCTCCCCCCAGCCCGTCGTCGAGGTCTGGGCCCAGGGCGTCGGCGTCAAGGCCGACCACGTCATCGGCATCCGCAACACCACCACCCGCGGCGGCAAGTACACCGCCCACCTCCAGGGCTGCGGATCCGTCAAGGACGGCGCCGACACGATGATCACGTACATCGACGGCAAGCGCTGCTGGATCAACAAGGAGATCTTCGGCGTCCGCGGCCCCGCCGCCGAGAAGGTCCAGCCGGCCGCCCGCCGCCAGGTCTTCGCCGCGGGCGACTCCGACACCGACATCTCGTTCCTGCGCGACGCCACGGCCCTGCGCCTGGTCGTCAACCGCAACAAGAACGAACTCATGTGCCGCGCCTACGACAACAGCGACGGCAAGTGGATCGTGAACCCGATGTTCATCGAACCCAAGAAGCAGAAGAGCAGCCCCTACCCCTGCTCCACCACCGGCTACGTCGACCACGACGGCAGCGCCGCCCCCGTCCGCCGGGGCGACACCAGCGTCGTCCCGGACCAGACGGACACCGTCTTCTAGAGGAAGGTGCGGCCCTCGCCCCGGTACGTCGGGGCGGAGGCCGTCACCCGGTCCCCCTCGACCAGGTGCAACACGTCGAACCGCTCGCACAGTTCACCGGCCTTCGCGTGCCGGAACCACACCCGGTCACCGATCAGCAGATCGTCGGCCGGGCTCCCCAGCAGCGGGGTCTGCACCTCACCCGCACCCTCCTGCGGGTCGTAGCGCAGCCCCTCCGGCAGGTACGGCACCGGCAGCCGGTCGGCGCCCGGCGCGCCCGAAGCCGGATAGCCCCCGCCCAGCACCGTCACCACCCCCACCCCGGGCCGGCGCACCACAGGCTGCGCGAACAGCGCGGCCGGACGACCCCGGAAAGAGGTGTAGTTGTCGAACAACCGCGGCACGAACAGCCCCGACCCGGCGGCGATCTCCGTCACCGCCGCCTCGGCCGCCGTCTCCGCGACACTGCCCGTCCCGCCGCCGTTGACGAACTCCAGGTCCGGCACCACCGCCCGCACCGCCCGCACCGCCTCCGCGCGCCGCACCGCCAGCTCCCGGCGGGCCGCGCCCTGCATCAGCCGGATCATCCGCGACCGCACCGGCCGCCCCGCCAGGGCGTCACCGACCCCGGCGACGTGCCCCTCGTAGCCCATCAGCCCCACCACCCGGAACCCGGGCCGCTCCGCCACCTTCCGCGCCAGCTCCGCCAGCTGCCCGGGCTCCCGCAACGGCGAACGCCGCGCACCGACCCGCACGCGGCCGCCCAGCAGGTGCAGCGCGGTGTCCAGCTCCAGACAGACCCGCACCTCCTCGGCGCCGCCGTCCCGGGCCCGGTCGATCAGGTCCAGCTGCGCCGGATCGTCCACCATCACGGTGACCGCCCCGGCCAGCTTCGGATCACGGGCCAGCTGCCCGAAACCGGCCCGGTCCGCCGACGGATAGGCGAGCAGCACGTCCTCGAACCCCGACCGCGCCAGCCACAGCGACTCGGCCAGCGTGTACGACATGATCCCGGCGAACCCGGGGCGGGCCAGCACCCGTTCGAGCAGCGCCCGGCACCGCACGGACTTGCTGGCCACCCGCACCGGCTTCCCGCCGGCCCGCCGCACCAGATCATCGGCGTTGGCGTCGAACGCGGCCAGATCCACGAGGGCCAGCGGCGCGTCGAGGTGCGCGGTCGCCCGGTCGTACCGGGCCCGGTCGGAAGTCATGGGCGGCAGCCTGCCAGACGCTGCTACCGCTGGGTAGGCCCTTGCCCTGGCCGGGCGGTACCGAACGCACCCCGCTGCGCGGACCCGTAGCCCCACCCGGCCGGTACCGGCCGTCCCGCTGCGCGGGGCCGTCCCCTACCCGCCCTTCCACCGTTCCCGCCTCAAACGCCGGCGGGGCTGGATGTGGCCGGTGCGGCTCACAGACCTGGGGCTCCGCCCCGGACCCCGCGCCTCAAACGCCGGCGAGGCTGGAATGGGCGGGACCGGATCACAGACGTGAGACGTGAGGGGTCGGGGACGGGGTGGGGTGTCGTCCGGGATGTAAAACGTGATTTGTTGGCGCGCGGTACCGCCACACCAACGCAGCTGCGGAGGGGGCGCCATAAATCATGCCTATCCCGGACGGCACCCCACCCCGTCCCCGACCCCGCCCCCACCCCGGCCAGGGGCACGGCGGCGGCCCCGTAGAGTACGGGCAGGCAGCCGTACGGAACGGGGGGCGGAGCCGCCGGATGAGCACGTCGACACCAGGGACCCGCCACCCCGGCCGGGTGGCCACCGCCACCCTCTGCGCCCTCATCGGCACCGGCCTCCTCGCCGCCGGGGCCACCACCGCCTGGAGCGAACACCGCGCCGCGCACCGCCCGTTGCCCCCCGACGCCGCCTACCGCAAGGCCGCCTCGCTCTGGCGCTCGACCCCCGTCGACACCCTGTTCCCCCCGGTCCTGGACGGCCAGGACACCGGTCCCGGCGGCGCCGACCGCAGCTGGACCCGTACCGCCCTCGCCCCCGAAGCCGACTGCCCGGCCGCACTCACCGCCGACTGGCGGGCCGCCCTCGACGCCACCGGCTGCACCCGCGTCCTGCGCGCCACCTACACCGACGCCACCCGCAGCACGCTCGTCACCGTGGGCCTGGTCTTCACCCCCGCGACCGCCCCGGCCATGGACGCGCTCCGCGCCCGCCTGACGACCGCCCCGGCCGCCTACGCCTACGTCGACTCCCGCCGCGCCGCCTGGACGGCGACCGTCACCGCCCAGGCCCCGGCCGTGGTCTACGCGGTCTCCGCCTTCGCCGACGGCCGCGCCATGGACGCCCCGGTCCCGGCCGAGGAGGCCACCCGCGAGGGCGCCACCGGAGTCGTCGCCGAAGCGGGCCTCGGCCACGCCGCGAAGGCCGTCGCCGCCCGGGTCGAACGCACCCTCGCCACCGCCGCGGCCCCGCCCGCCACCCCGCACACCCCGGCCCCGGAGCCCCGCCGATGACCCAGAGACGGCCCAGCCGCCGCGCGACGACCGCCGCCGGAGCCCTGACCCTGGCCGCGCTCCTCACGACGACGGCGGCGGCCGCCGCCCCGCCCGCGGCCGCCGACACCATCCGCGACCGCCAGTGGGGCCTGCTGGCCCTGCGCGCCGAGGAGGCCTGGGGCACCACCCAGGGCAAGGGCGTCACCGTCGCCGTCCTCGACACCGGCGTCGACCCCACCCACCCCGACCTGAGCGGCCAGGTCCTCGAAGGCGCCGACCTCGTCGGCATGGGCGCCGGCCGCGGCGACCGCGCCTGGGCCCGCCACGGCACGGCGATGGCCAGCATCATCGCGGGCCGCGGCCACGGCCCCGACCGGGCCCAGGGCGTCCTCGGCATCGCCCCGCACGCCAGGATCCTGCCGGTCCGGGTGATCCTGGAGGAGGGCGACCCGGGCCGCGCCCAGGCCCGCGACAGCAAGTCGGGCGCCCTCGCCGAAGGCATCCGCTGGGCCGCCGACCACGGCGCCGACGTGATCAACCTGTCCCTCGGAGACGACAGCGACTCCGCCCACCACGAGGCCTCCGAGGACGAGGCCGTCCAGTACGCCCTCGGCAAGGGCGTGGTCGTCGTCGCCTCCGCGGGCAACGGCGGCGAGCGCGGCGACCGCACCTCCTACCCCGCCGCCTACCCCGGGGTCATCGCCGTCGCGGCCGTCGACCGCCGGGGGCACAAGGCCCCCTTCTCCACCCGGCACTGGTACGCCACCGTCAGTGCCCCCGGGGTCGACGTGGTCATCGCCGACCCGGACCGCTCCTACTACGAGGGCTGGGGCACCAGCGCCGCCGCGGCCTTCGTGTCCGGCGCGGTCGCCCTCGTCAAGTCGGCCCACCCGGGCCTGTCCCCGGCGCAGGTCAAGAAGCTGCTGGAGGACACCGCCGCCGACCGCCCGGCCGGCGGCCGCGACGACGCCCGGGGCCACGGCACGGTGGACGCCGTCGCCGCCCTCCAGGCCGCCGACGCGCTGCGCCCCGAGGCGCCGGTCCCCGCGCCCGTCCCGGCGGACCGGCGGTACTTCGGCCCCGGCCCCGACCCGGTGCGCGCCCCCGAGCGGCGTGAGCGGTTCGGGGCCCCGGCGGCCGCGGCCGGGGGAGCGGCGCTGCTGGTGCTGGCCGCCGTACTGGCCCGGCGTCCGCGCGCCGCGCGGCGGGATAGGCTCAGCTAATTGTGGCGACCAAGAACATTCCCGACCCCGGCTTCTCCGACGACGACGGCACCGCCGATCCCCGGCTGAGCGCGGCCCTGGCCGCCTGGGCGGCGGACCGGGCGGCCGAGCCCCAGGTGCTCGCGGCCCTCAAGGACGCGCGCCTGCTGGTTCCCGTCGTGGCGATGCTCGGCGAGGTCGAGACCGACCCGGAGACGGGCCTCAAGCGCGAGAAGACCAGCGACATGGCGGTGCCCACCCTCACGGCGGGGGACCGCCGGGCGCTCCCGGCTTTCACCTCGATCGCCTCGCTGGCGCTGTGGGACCCGGCGGCCCGGCCGGTGGCGGTCCCGCTGCACCAGGCCCTGGCGGCGGCCGCGCACGAGAAGGCGGACACGATCGTCCTCGACCTCGCCGGCCCCGTGCCCTACCAGCTGACCGGTTCCGCGCTGCTCGCCCTCGCCGAGGGCCGCACCGACGCCGATCCGCTGGCCGATCCGGCCGTGCGCGAGGCCGTACGGGCCGCCGTGGCCGCCGAGCCGACCGTGCTCGGCGCCCACCTGGTGCCCGGCGGGTCCGGCGCGGCCGGCACCCTGGCCGTCGTCCTGTCCGCCGACGCCGAGCCGGCCCCCGCCGCCCGCCGGGTCGCCGAGGCCCTCGCCGCGGACGAGACCCTGCGGGCCCGGCTCGTACGGGGCCTGGACCTGGCGCTGCTCCCGGCCGGCGGCCCGGTGCCGCCGGGGGAGCCCCTCTTCACCCGCTGACGTACGCCGAAGGGCCGCCCACCTTCCGAGGTGGGCGGCCCTTCCGCATGAGGACGGGTACGGCGGAACCGGAATCAGGCGTACACGGGACCCGTGAACTTCTCGCCGGGACCCTGGCCCGGCTCGTCCTGGACGAGGGAGGCCTCGCGGAAGGCCAGCTGGAGGGACTTCAGGCCGTCGCGCAGCGGGGCGGCGTGGAAGGAGCTGATCTCGGTGGCGCTCGCCGTGACCAGGCCCGCGAGGGCGGTGATCAGCTTGCGGGCCTCGTCGAGGTCCTTGTGCTCGGAGTCCGGCTTGTCCAGGCCCAGGTTGACCGCGGCGGCGCTCAGCAGGTGGACGGCCACCGTGGTGATGACCTCGACGGCGGGCACGTCCGCGATGTCGCGGGTCAGCTCGTCGTAGTCGGGGGCGGCGGGCGGGTCGAGGGGGGAATCGGAGGGCGTCGCGTCAGTCATGCGTCCCACGATATGCCGTGCGGCGGCCTTGCAACGCGGGTGCTAGTATGTACTTCGACCGGCCGGACACGTATGTGCCCGGCCCACAAGTGGAGGCTCCGTTCTCCCACCCGACCACCCTCCGGGGAGGCGGGTCATCCGGTCAGGCGGCATCCATCGTTCCGTACGGACGATGGAAAGCTGCCCGAGTCTGCGCCCCGCGGTTCGCACGCGGCGGTGCTCCGGTTGTATTGGAGCCCCTGCCTGTGCCCGGCGGGGCTTTTTTCATTCTCCGCCGCGGTAGGTCTGACGACACATGACGTCAGCGGCTGTCTGCCAGGCAGCCGTGTGGTGCTACCGAGGAGGATCCATCAGCACCGAGCCCCGCATCAACGACCGGATTCGCGTTCCCGAGGTACGACTCGTCGGTCCCAGCGGCGAGCAGGTCGGCATCGTGCCGCTTGCCAAGGCGCTTGAGCTGGCGCAGGAGTACGACCTCGACCTGGTCGAGGTCGCGGCGTCCGCACGCCCGCCGGTCTGCAAGCTCATGGACTACGGCAAGTTCAAGTACGAGTCGGCCATGAAGGCCCGTGAGGCGCGCAAGAACCAGGCGCACACGGTCATCAAGGAAATGAAGCTCCGGCCGAAGATCGACCCGCACGACTATGACACCAAGAAGGGTCACGTCGTTCGGTTCCTCAAGCAGGGCGACAAGGTCAAGATCACGATCATGTTCCGTGGTCGCGAGCAGTCCAGGCCGGAACTCGGCTACCGACTGCTGCAGCGCCTCGCTTCGGACGTCGAGGACCTCGGGTTCATCGAGTCGAACCCGAAGCAGGACGGCCGAAACATGATCATGGTCCTCGGTCCGCACAAGAAGAAGACCGAGGCCATGGCCGAAGCCCGCGAGGCGCAGGCCGCCCGCAAGGCCGAGCGCCAGGGTGTCGCCGTCACCGGCGAGGAGGTCCCCTCCGAGGAGGCCCCCGTCGAGGAAGCCGCCACGATCGAGGCGGAGACCACCGAGGCCGTCTCTGACGAGGCTGCCCCCGCCGAGGCCGAGGCCGAGGCGAACACCGAGGCCTGATACCGAGGCAGCCCGCTTCGGATCACCGACACAACTGACGCTCCCGCAAGCCGGTCCCGTACCGGGCCGGTGGGAGCGCCACCGACGAGGAGATAACGGCGCCATGCCGAAGAACAAGACGCACAGCGGTACCAAGAAGCGCTTCAAGGTCACCGGCTCCGGCAAGGTGCTCCGTGAGCGCGCCGGCAAGCGCCACCTGCTCGAGCACAAGTCGTCCCGTGTCACCCGCCGCCTGACCGGCACCGCGGAGATGGCCCCCGGCGACGCCGCGAAGATCAAGAAGCTTCTCGGCATCTGATGCCCTCCGCTCCCGCGTCAGGGAGCGGACGAGCGTCAAGAACCGGGACCCCATCGAATTCGGGCCGTGTGAAGACATCCACGGCCCCGCTACAAGGAGTTAAAAAGTGGCACGCGTCAAGCGGGCAGTAAACGCCCACAAGAAGCGCCGGGCAATCCTCGAGGCGGCCAAGGGCTACCGCGGTCAGCGTTCGCGCCTGTACCGCAAGGCCAAGGAGCAGGTCACCCACTCGCTGGTCTACAACTTCAACGACCGCAAGAAGCGCAAGGGCGACTTCCGTCAGCTGTGGATCCAGCGCATCAACGCCGCTGCCCGCCAGAACGGCATGACGTACAACCGCCTCATCCAGGGTCTGAAGGCCGCCAACATCGAGGTGGACCGCAAGATCCTCGCGGAGCTGGCCGTCAACGACGCCAACGCGTTCGCCGCGCTCGTCGAGGTCGCGCAGAAGGCGCTTCCGGCCGACGTCAACGCCCCCAAGGCCGCTGCCTAAGCCTTAGCCGGCCCGCTTCACGCGACCGGCACCCACGGACCCGCAGGCGATTCGCCTGCGGGTCCGTGTGCTTTCGCCCGGCCCTGCCGGCCGGCCCCGCCGGCCCCGCCAGCCCCGCCCCGGAACCCCGAGAGAGAACCGCACACACCATGGGTCACCCCGACGAGCTGATCTCCCCCCGATCCCCCCGGGTGGCCGCCGCCAGGCGCCTGGCGCGGCGGAACTTCCGCACCAAGGAGCGCCGGTTCATCGCCGAGGGCCCGCAGGCCGTCCGTGAGGCCGTCGAGCACCGCGGGGCCCAGGGCGCGACCCTGATCGAGCTGTTCGCCACCGTCGAGGCCGCCGAGCGCTACGCCGACATCGTCGAGGCGGCGCTGCTGGGCGGGGCCCGCGTGCACTACGCCTCCGACGAGGTGCTGGCCGAGGTGTCGCAGACCGTCACCCCGCAGGGGCTGGTCGGCGTCTGCCACTTCCTGGACTCCCCGTTCGAGGAGATCCTCAAGGCCGGGCCGAAGCTGGTCGCCGTCCTCGCGCACGTCCGCGACCCCGGGAACGCCGGTACGGTGCTGCGCTGCGCGGACGCCGCCGGGGCGGACGCCGTGGTGCTGACCGACGCCTCCGTCGACCTGTACAACCCGAAGTCCGTACGGGCCTCCGTGGGCTCCCTCTTCCACCTGCCGGTCGCCGTCGGCGTACCGGTGGAGCAGGCCGTGGAGGGGCTGCGGGCGGCGGGTGTACGGATCCTCGCGGCCGACGGGGCCGGCGAGGACGACCTCGACGCCGAGCTGGACGCGGGCACCATGGGCGGGCCCTCCGCCTGGGTCTTCGGCAACGAGGCCTGGGGCCTGCCCGAGGAGACCAGGGCGCTCGCGGACGCCGTCGTACGGGTCCCGATCCACGGCAAGGCCGAGAGCCTGAACCTCGCGACGGCCGCCGCCGTGTGCCTCTACGCCTCCGCGCGTGCACAGCGGGCGCCCGGAGGGTGCCGCTCCGTGACCCCCAGCTAGTAATGTGGCCGCCCGGGGGCCCACTGCGCTACTCGGAGATGTGGGGTAACGGGGACATGACCGTCGGTACGAACAGCTCGCCGGGAGCCACCGGAGCCGCGGGAGCCGCGGACGCGGCCGAGCAGCGGTTCCGGGACACCCCCGACGGCCTGAGCGGAGTCCCGCCGCAGTCCGGCCCCGCCGGGCGCGCTCCGGACCGTGGCGCAGCCGCCCGGGCGCAGGACGCGGGCGGGCGGCCGCGTGTGCCCGGCGCGGGCGAGGGTCCCGGCGGCGCGGCCGTCCCGGGCGCCGAGGAGACCCCCGGCCAGGGGGACGGCGGCTTCGGGATGGATCCCGACGAGCTGCCCGACGGGCTCGTCGTCGCCGACCACGCCGGGCGGGTCATCTGCTTCAACCGGGCCGCCTCCCGGATCACCGCCATCGCGGCCGGCCAGGCCCTCGGCGCCCGCATCGACAGCGCCCTGCCGCTGGAGGACCTCGAGGGCCGCCGCTGGTGGGCGCTGACCGACCCCTACGGCGGCCTCGCGACCCGGCGCGGCCAGCCCGAGCGCAACCTGCTGCTGCCCGGCGGCCGTGAGGTGCTGGTCTCCGCCCGGTACGTACGCACCCACCCCACCGGCCCGCTGCGCCGCCTCGTGGTCACCCTGCGCGGCACCGAGGCCCGCCGCCGCACCGAGCGCAGCCACGCCGAGCTGATCGCGACCGTCGCGCACGAGCTGCGCTCCCCGCTGACCTCCGTCAAGGGCTTCACCGCGACCCTGCTCGCCAAGTGGGAGCGGTTCACCGACGACCAGAAGCGGCTGATGCTGGAGACCGTCGACGCCGACGCCAACCGCGTCACCCGCCTGATCGCCGAGCTCCTCGACATCTCCCGCATCGACTCCGGGCGGCTGGAGGTGCGCCGCCAGCCGGTGGACCTCGCCGCCGCCGTGGGGCGCCACGTCCAGGCGCTCACCGCGAACGGCCAGGCGCCCGAGCGGTTCCTCGTACGGGTCAGCAGTGACCTGCCCGACTGCTGGGCCGATCCGGACAAGATCGACCAGATCCTCGGCAACCTCCTCGAAAATGCGGTGCGCCACGGTGACGGAACGGTCACCATCGACGTGTCGCCGCACGAGAAGGGAACCGCCGTCACCGTGACCGACGAAGGCCCGGGGATCCCCGAGGAGTCGATGGCCCGCGTGTTCACCCGCTTCTGGCGGGGCAGCAAGCGCGGCGGCACCGGCCTGGGCCTGTACATCGTCAAGGGCATCGTCGAGGCCCACGGCGGCACCATCACGGTCGGCCGCGGCCCCGGCGGCGGCGCCGAGTTCCGATTTATCCTGCCCGTGAGCGCCCCGGCCTACCTCACGCAGTAACCCTGCGGAGAGTCTCGCCAGGCGGCCCACGGGCCCCCTTCACCCCCGTCGACCTTTAGACTCGTCCTTTGGCACCTTTGTGTCCTTGTGCCGATCACGTCGATCGAGTCGTACGGGGACCCATCCAGCCAGCCATCGGAAGTACGGGAAGAGATGTCGGCACCGAACAAGTCGTACGACCCTGTCGAGGTCGAGGCACTGAAACCGGAAGAGATCGAGCGCATGCGGGACGAGGCGCTCGCCGCCTTCGCCTCCGCCGGTGACCTCGACGAGCTCCGCGAGGCGAAGACCGCGCACATGGGCGACCGCTCGCCCCTGGCGCTCGCCAACCGGGAGATCGGCGCCCTGCCGCCCCAGGCCAAGGCCGAGGCGGGCAAGCGCGTCGGGCAGGCCCGCGGCGCCGTGAACAAGGCCTTCGGGGCCCGCACGGTCGAGCTGGAGGCCGAGCGCGACGAGCGGGTGCTGGTCGAGGAGGCCGTGGACGTCACGCTGCCTTACGACCGCGTGCCCGCCGGCGCCCGCCACCCCCTGACCACGCTGATGGACCGCATCGCGGACATCTTCGTGGCCATGGGCTACGAGGTCGCGGAAGGCCCCGAGGTCGAGGCGGAGTGGTTCAACTTCGACGCCCTCAACTTCACGCCCGACCACCCGGCGCGCCAGATGCAGGACACCTTCTTCGTCCAGGGGCCGGAAGGCACCGAGGGCGACGAGTCCGGTGTCGTGCTGCGCACCCACACCTCCCCGGTGCAGGCGCGCTCGCTGCTGGAGCGCAAGCCCCCCGTCTACATCGTCTGCCCGGGCCGGGTGTACCGCACCGACGAGCTCGACGCGACGCACACGCCCGTCTTCCACCAGGTCGAGCTGCTCGCCGTGGACGAGGGCCTGACGATGGCGGACCTCAAGGGCACCATGGACCACATGGTCCAGGAGCTGTTCGGCGAGGGCACCACCACGCGCCTGCGCCCGCACTTCTTCCCCTTCACCGAGCCGTCCGCCGAGATGGACATGCAGTGCTACGTCTGCCGCGGCGAGTCGGTGGGCAACCCCGACCGCCCCTGCCGTACCTGCTCCAGCGAGGGCTGGATCGAGCTCGGCGGCTGCGGCATGGTCAACCCCAAGGTGCTCGTCGCCTGCGGTGTGGACCCCGAGAAGTACAGCGGGTTCGCCTTCGGGTTCGGCATCGAACGGATGCTGATGTTCCGCCACAACGTCGAAGACATGCGAGACATGGTCGAGGGTGACGTGCGTTTCACCCGGCCGTTCGGGAGTGAGATCTGATGCGCGTCCCGCTTTCCTGGCTGCGGGAGTACGTAGACCTCCCCGCGGGTGAGACCGGCCGTGACGTGGCCGCCAAGCTGGTCGACGCCGGCCTCGAGGTCGAGACCGTCGAACAGCTCGGCGCCGGCCTCAAGGGCCCCCTCGCCGTCGGCCAGGTGCTGACCATCGAGGAGCTCGAGGGCTTCCGCAAGCCGATCCGCTTCTGCACGGTCGACGTCGGCCTGGCCAACGGCACCGGCGAGCCGCAGGAGATCGTCTGCGGCGCCCGGAACTTCGCCGTCGGCGACAAGGTCGTCGTGGTCCTGCCCGGCGCCGTCCTGCCCGGGGACTTCGCGATCGCCTCGCGCAAGACCTACGGCCGCACCTCGCACGGCATGATCTGCTCCGGCGAGGAGCTGGGCATGGGCGACGACGGCACGCACGGCATCATCGTGCTGCCGCACGAGCACGAGGTCGGCACCGACGCGATCGAGCTGCTCCAGCTCGTCGACGAGGTCCTCGACATCGACATCACCCCGGACCGCGGCTACTGCATGTCGATGCGCGGTGTGGCCCGTGAGGCCGCCACCGCGTACGGCCTGCCGCTGCGCGACCCGGCGCTGCTCGACGTCCCGGCGCCCAACTCCTACGGCTACCTCGTCCGGATCGACGACCCGGCCGGCTGCGACCGCTTCGCCGCCCGCACCGTGACCGGTCTCGACCCCGAGGCCCGCTCCCCGATCTGGCTGACGCGCCGCCTCCAGAAGGCGGGCATGCGCCCGATCTCGCTGGCCGTGGACGTCACCAACTACGTGATGCTGGAGCTCGGCCAGCCCCTGCACGCCTACGACCGTTCGCGCCTCGACGGCGCCATCGGCGTCCGCCGTGCCGAGCAGGGCGAGAAGTTCACCACCCTCGACGGGGTCAAGCGCACCCTCGACGCCGAGGACCTGGTGATCACCGACGAAAGCGGCCCGATCGGGCTCGCCGGTGTCATGGGCGGTGCCAACACCGAGATCGCCGACTCCGTCACCGACCCGGAGACGGGCGTCGTCACCGGCACCACCGACGTGGTCATCGAGGCCGCGCACTTCGACGCCGTGTCGATCTCGCGCACCGCCCGCCGCATGAAGCTCTCCTCCGAGGCCTCCAAGCGCTTCGAGCGGGGCGTCGACCCGCAGGCCGCCGGCGCGGCCGCGCAGCGGACCGTGGACCTCCTCGTGCTGCTCGCGGGCGGCACCGCCGAGGCCGGGGTCACCGAGCTCACCGCCCCGGGCGCCCCGCGCACGGTCGCGATGAGCGCCGACCACCCCGACCGCGTCGCGGGCATGGACTACGGCCGTGAGACCGTCGTCCGCCGCCTCCAGGAGATCGGCTGCGCCGTACACGGCCAGGACGAGCTCGTCGTCACCGTCCCCTCGTGGCGGCCCGACCTCGCCGAGCCCAACGACCTCGCCGAGGAAGTCATCCGGCTGGAGGGCTACGGGAACCTCCCGTCCACCCTCCCGCAGGTGCCCTCCGGCCGCGGCCTGACCCCCCGGCAGCAGCTGCACCGCCGCGTCGGCCGCACGCTGGCCGGCTCCGGCTACGTCGAGGCGCTGAGCTACCCGTTCATCGGCGAGCAGGTCTTCGACCAGCTCCAGCTCCCCGCGCACGACGCCACCCGCCAGGTCGTCAAGCTGGTCAACCCGATCTCCGACGAGGAGCCGGCGCTGCGCACCACGCTGCTGCCGGGTCTGCTCGGCGCGCTGCGCCGCAACGACAGCCGGGGCAGCCACGACCTCGCGCTCTTCGAGACCGGCTCGGTCTTCCGCGCCACCGACCGGCCGGGCGTCGCCGTACGGCTGCCCGTCGACCGGCGTCCCACGGACGAGGAGATCGCCACCCTGGACGCGGCCCTGCCCGCGCAGCCGCGCTACGCCGCGGTCGTGCTGGCCGGTGCCCGCGAGCAGGCCGGCTGGTGGGGCAAGGGCCGCCCGGCCGACTGGGCGGACGCCGTCCAGGCCGCCCGCGCGCTGGCCGTCGAGGCCGGTGCCGAACTGGTGGTCCGCCAGGGCCAGTACGGCCCCTGGCACCCGGGCCGCTGCGCCGAGCTGATCGTCACCCTCGACGGTGTGGAGACGGTCATCGGCCACGCCGGTGAGCTGCACCCGCGCGTGGTCAAGGCGATGGGCCTGCCCGCCCGCACCAGCGCCATGGAGCTCGACCTCGACCGCCTCGCGGCGGCCGGCGGCGAGGCCCTCCAGGCGCCCCGGATCTCCACCTTCCCGGTGGCGACCCAGGACGTCGCGCTGATCGTGGACGCGTCCGTCCCGGCGGCCTCCGTCGAGGCGGCGCTGCGCACGGGCGCGGGCGAACTGCTCGAATCCCTGCGGCTGTTCGACGTCTTCACCGGCGAGCAGGTGGGCGAGGGCAAGAAGTCCCTGGCCTACGCGCTGCGCTTCCGCGCCGCCGACCGCACGCTGACGGCCGAGGAGTCCACGGCCGCCCGCGACGCGGCGGTGGCCCTGGCCGGCGAGCGGACCGGGGCGGTGCTGCGCGGCGCGTGAGCGTCACGCCACCAGGCCGGCTGAGGGCCCCGTCCGAACCATCGGACGGGGCCCTCACTCATTCGGGTGAGAAGCCCGGTGACCCGTGTCCGGTACGTCTGGAGGTCGACACAATCGTTCCGGCCGTCGAGCCGGAGGGGAGTGTCCTACGGATGATCACGCACGGGCGGATGCCCCGGACGCGCCGGGTGTGCGTCCTCGCCTGGGGCGGCGCCGCGGTGTCCTGGGAACTGTCCACCCCCGGCCCCCTCGGGCCCAGCCTCGCCACCTGCGCGGCGTTCCTGCTGCTGGCCACGGGCTGCGCCCTGCACATCCGGCGCGGGCTCCGCGCCGAACTGCGGCGCTCGCGGGAGATCGCCGGTGCCACCCAGCGGGTCCTGCTGCGCCCCCTGCCCGGCCGGATCGACGGCATCGCGGTGTCCGCCGCCCAGCTGTCGGCGAGCCGGGGCGCGGCCGTCGGCGGGGACCTGTACGAGGCCGTGCCGACGGCGTACGGGGTGCGCGTGGTGATCGGGGACGTACGCGGCCACGGGCTGCCGGCGCTGGGGGCGGCCGCCGCCGTCCTCGGCTCCTTCCGCGAGGCGGCGTACGACGAACCGTCCCTGCCCGGGGTCCTGCGCCGGATGGAACGCTCCCTCCAGCGGCACCTGCGCGAGCGGGCCCGCGCCGAACACCCGGCGGCCTGTGCGGTGGAGCCGCGGTCGCCGGTCGCGGAGGACTTCGTCACGCTGCTGCTGCTCCAGATCGCCCCGGACGGCTCGCTCCTGGCCCTCAACTGCGGCCACCCCTGGCCCTACCGCCTCCGGCCGGCCCCGCTGTCAGCCGCGGAACCGGAGCCCGAGCCGGAGCCCTGCGGGGCCGGTCCCCTCCCCGCCCTTCGACCGTTCCCGCCTCCATCGCCGGCGCGGCTCCAGACACGGCGCTACCGCGCCCGCGCCTCAATCGCCGGCGAGGCTGAAAGTTCTGAGCCCCGGGGAACGAGGGACGTGCGGCCGCTGACCGGCGGGGATACGCTGCCCCCGCTCGGGGTGGTGCCGGTGCCGCCGGACGTGCGGCCCACACCGTGCGGGCGGCTGCGCCCCGGCGAGATGCTCGTGCTGCACACCGACGGCGCCGAGGACGCCCGGGACCGCCAGGGCCGCTTCTTCCCGCTGCGCCGCGTCCTGGCACGGGCTCCGGCGCTCACGCCCGCCCGGCTGGTGGCGGGCGTGCACGCCGCGCTGCTGCGCCACACCGGAGGACGGCTCGCCGACGACGTCGCCCTGCTGGTGCTGCGCAACGACCGCGCCTGAGCGGTCCGGCGCGGCCGGGCCGGCCCTGAACCGGCCCGGCCGTACCCGCCTGGACCGGGTGGTGCCGGTCCGCACCGGACCGGTGGACGAGCCCGGTGCGGACGGGGCCCGGCTGGGCCGGACCCCGGCGACCAACCGGGGCCCGGCGCAGCCGCTGCGCGCGCCGCCCGTCCGCCATGGAGTGTCGGGCAGACAGCAGGACGGGCGGCGCGGTGCCGGGTCGTCGCACTGTACGAGGGGGAGCCGACGACCCGAGCGGCCTCTTTGGCGAGGCTCTTCAGTGAAGCGCCCCGAGGGCCTCCTCCGGCAGGGTGTGTTTCGCATTTATGCGCGTACTCGGTTCGCACCCCGTGTGAACCGCGCACCCACTAGCCTGGTCCCGACGAGCCCTTGGAGGGGCCCATGCAGCCCAACGCCCTGCTCGACGCCCTCCTCGCCGAGGCGGGAATGTCCCACGCCGGACTCGCCGCGCATGTCAACCAGGCGGGCAGGACCCGCGGACTCGCGCTGCGCTACGAACACACCGCCGTCTCCCGCTGGTTGAAGGGGCAGCGCCCCCGCGGCCAGGTGCCCGACCTGATCTGCGAGGTGCTCGGTGGGCGGCTGCACCGGCCCCTGGCCCTGGAGGACATCGGACTCGGCATCCCCGGCCAGAGCGGCCCGCACACGAGCAGGCTCAGCGGCTTCGTCGACCGCGCCACCGCCCTGTGGCGCTCCGACGAGCTGGGCCGGCCCGCACAGCTCACCGCGCAGGCCCTCACCGGCACCCCGGCCGTCATCCCGGTCTGGGAGTGGGAGAACCCGCCCGAGGACGCCGACGTGTCCCGCAGCGGCCCCGGGCTGATCGGGCCGGAGCACATCGACGTCCTGCGGGCCGCGCGGGCCCACTACGAGCTGATGTACCGCCGGGCGGGCGGGATGGCCACCCGCGCCCGGATCGTCCGCTTCCTCGGCAGCGAGACGGCCCCGATGCTGCGCGGCAGTTACCCCGACGAGGTGGGCCGGCTGCTGTACCGGGCCACCGGATCCCTGGTGGCGGTCGCCGGGATCTGCGCCTACGACTCCGACGCCCACGGGCTCGCCCAGCGCTACTTCCACCAGGCGCTGCGCCTCGCCAAGGCGAGCGGGGACCGGGGACTGGGGGCGTACGTGATCGCCCTGCTGGTCAACCAGTCGCTGCACCTGCGGGAGTACCGCCAGGCCGTGGCCTTCGCCGAGGCCGCGCTGCGCGCCGCCGGCCGCCACACCACCCCGGCGCTGGCCGCGGACCTGTACGCGATGCAGGCCAAGGCCTACGCCCAACTCGGCGACACGGCGGCCGCCCTGGCCTGCATCCGGCGCGCGGAGGCGGCCGCCGAGCGGATCCGGCCCGGCTCGGAGCCCGACGAGACGGGCTACGTACAGCCGGGGCTGGTCAACGTCCAGGTGGCGGAGGCGCTGCTGAGCCTCGGGGACCTGGACGCCGCGCACGAGCAGGCCGCCGAGGCCGCCTCGGCGCCCGCGCACGACCGGGGCCGGGTGCACCGGCTCGCGATGCTGTGCGAGATCCAGCTGCGCCAGGGGGAGGCGGACCGGGCGGTGGCGGCGGCCGCGGAGATGGCGGAGCGGGCGAAGGGGATGGAGTCGCTCAGGCTCCGGGACCGGCTGCGGGCCGTCAGGCAGCAGCTGCTGACCAGCGGTTGCGCGGGCGCGGAGGAGACCGCGCAGCTCATCGACGGGGCGCTGCGCGTTCCCCTGTGAGGGCTCGAACTGCTGCCATGTTGCCACCAACGGATGCGGAAGGTGGCACAACCGTGCAGTGGATGAACCTGAGTGAGCAGAACGTGTACAAGAACCGCTGGTTCGACGTGAACCTCGCGGATGTGGAACTCCCCGACGGCCGGCACCTGGACCACTTCGTGATCCGGCTGCGGCCGGTCGCCGTCGCCACGGCCGTCAACGAGGCCGACGAGGTGCTGCTGCTGTGGCGGCACCGGTTCATCACGGACAGCTGGGGCTGGGAGCTGCCGGCCGGGGTGGTCGAGGACGGCGAGTCCCTGGAGGCCGCGGCGGCGCGGGAGATGGAGGAGGAGTCGGGCTGGCGGCCCGGCCCGCTCCACCACCTGATGACCGTGGAGCCCTCCAACGGGCTCACCGACGCCCGCCACCACCTCTACTGGGCGGACGGGGCCACCTACACCGGGCCCCCGCAGGATGGGTTCGAGTCCTCCCGCCGGGAGTGGGTCCCGCTGAAGCTGGTACCGGACCTGATCGCGCGCGGGGAGGTCCCGGCCGCCAACATGGCGGCCGGGCTGCTCCTGCTGCACCACCTGAGGCTGGGCCGCCCGTAGGCCGTCGGGCCGGTCCGGCCGGATCAGCCGTACGGGTAGAAGCCCGAGCCCGTCTTGCGGCCCAGGCGGCCGGCGTCGACCATCCGCTGGAGCAGCGGGGGAGCGGCGTACAGCGGCTCCTTGTACTCGGCGTACATGGAGTCGGCGATCGAGGCGATGGTGTCGAGGCCGATCAGGTCGGACAGCTTCAGCGGGCCCATCGGGTGGGCGCAGCCCAGCTCCATGCCGTTGTCGATGTCCTCGCGGCTCGCGATGCCGGACTCGAACATCCGGATCGCGGACAGCAGGTACGGGACGAGGAGCGCGTTGACGACGAAGCCGGAGCGGTCCTGGGCGCGGACCGCGTGCTTGCCCAGCACGTTCCGCACCAGGGCCTCGGCCCGCTTGACGGTCTCCTCGCCCGTGGTCAGCGCCGGGATCAGCTCGACGAGCTTCTGCACCGGGGCCGGGTTGAAGAAGTGGATGCCGATGACCTGGTCGGGCCGCGAGGTCGCGACGGCCAGCTTGACCAGCGGGATCGAGGAGGTGTTGGAGGCGAGGATCGCGTCCGGGCGGGTGATCACCTGGTCCAGGACCTGGAAGATCTCCGTCTTGATCTGCTCGTTCTCGACGACGGCCTCGATGACGAGGTCGCGGTCGGCGAACTCGCCGAGGTCGGTGGTGAAGCTGAGGCGGGCCAGGGTGGCGTCCCGCTCCTCCTCGCTGATCTTGCCGCGTTCGGCGGCCTTGGTCAGCGAGTTGTGCAGCCGGGTGCGTCCGATCTCCAGGGCCTCGCCCGTGGTCTCGGCGACCATCACCTCAAGACCGCTGCGGGCGCACACCTCGGCGATGCCCGCGCCCATCTGGCCGCAGCCCACCACGCCGACCCGGGTGATGTCGGTCGGGAGGGTAGAGAGGTCCGTCACGTCGTGCCTTTCGCTGCTCATCCATCGCGGGTCCCCCGAATGCGCGCAGTGGTAACTGCGTTCCGGCGCCCGCCACGCCCCCCGACGTTACCCCCGTCGTTGGCGTGTGCGGCGGGCCGGGGCGGGCATGCTGGGCGCACGCAGGGCATTGTCACGGAACGGAGCGGAGTCGTCACATGACGTACATCGGGCGGCGGGGACTGCTGGCGGGAGCGGCGGGGGTGCTGGCCGCGACGGCCGCCGTCGGTCTCGCCGGCGAGGCGGCGGCGCGGGGCAGGACCGGCGCGGTCCCCGAGCGGGCGGGCGCGGGCGGGGGCGGGGGCCGGGCGCCGGCCGTGGAGTTCCGGGGGATGTGGATCGCCTCTGTGGAGAACGTCGACTGGCCCTCCGAATCCGGGCTGTCCGCGGCGGAGCAGCGCGCGGAGCTGATCGCGCTGCTCGACGCGGCGCGGGAGCGGAGGCTGAACGCCGTGATGCTCCAGGTCCGGCCGGCGGCCGACGCCCTGTGGCCCTCGCCCAAGGAGCCCTGGTCGCAGTGGCTGACGGGGGTCCAGGGCCGAGATCCCGGCTGGGACCCGCTCGGCACGGCGGTCACCGAGGCGCACCGGCGGGGGCTGGAGCTGCACGCCTGGTTCAACCCGTACCGGGTCGCCAACCACACCCGCCTCGACCGGCTCGCCGCCTCGCACCCGGCCCGCCGCAACCCCGGCTGGACCGTCGCGTACGGCGGCAAGCTCTATTACAACCCCGGCCTGCCGCAGGTACGGGCCTTCGTGCAGGAGGCGATGCTCGACGCGGTCTCCCGCTACCCGGTCGACGGGGTGCACTGGGACGACTACTTCTACCCCTACCCGGTGTCCGGCCAGCGCTTCGACGACGACGACGCCTTCGAGCGGTACGGGTCGGGCTTCGCCTCCCGCGCCGACTGGCGCCGCGACAACATCGACACCCTGGTGCGGGAGATGTCGGCGGCGGTGAAGCGGATCCGCCCGGCGGCCCGGTTCGGGGTCAGCCCGTTCGCGGTGTGGCGGGGCGACGACGTCGACCCGCTCGGCTCGCCCACGCGGGCGGGCGTGGCCACGTACGACGACCTCTACGCGGACACCCGCAAGTGGGTCGTCGAGCGCTGGCTGGACTACATCGCCCCGCAGGCCTACTGGCACATCGGCCACCCGACCGCCGACTACGCCAAGATCGTGCCCTGGTGGGCGAAGACGGTGAAGGGGACGGGCGTCGGCCTCTACGTGGGGGAGGCGCTGTACCGCTGCGACGAGGACAGCCCGACGGCGGCCTGGCGCGATCCGGCGGAGCTGTCCCGGCACCTGACCTTCGCCGCGCGGTACCCGCAGGTGGGCGGGCACTCCTTCTTCTCGGCGAAGCACGTGCTGGCGGACCCCATCGGCGCGATGGACAGGGTCGTCGCCGACCACTACCCGTCGGCGGCGCCGCCGCGATGAGGAGCGGGGCCGCCGCGCCGGGGCGCGGCGGCCCGGTGGTTCAGTGGGCGGGTTCGGCCGGGTGCCGCACCACGCAGTCGGGCCCGGGGGCCATGAGGGCCTCGTGGCCGTCCTCGAAACGGACCCGGTACGGGGGGGTTCCGTTCTCGCCCAGCACCTGGGTGATCTCGCCCACCTTGTCGTGCTGTCCGACGATCCTGCCGTGCTGCACCAGCTGGTCGCCCTCGGTAGCGCGCATCACATGACCTCCTCGGTGGCGGTCCGATCCGATCCGGTGATAGCAGTTTAGGGCGGTTCGGGGCTATTTGACCCGCTGGGTGGCGGCGATGCAGACCAGGACCGCGCAGGCGGCCACGGGGGCGGCCGGGGACAGCCGCTCGCCCAGCAGCGCCACCGACCAGACCAGGGTCAGCAGGGGCTGGGCGAGCTGGAGCTGGCTGGCCCGGGGAGCGCCGATCTCGGCCATCCCGCGGTACCAGACGTAGAGCCCGAGGAAGGTGGAGCCGATCGCCGTCCAGAGCAGACCGGCCACGCCGTGCCCGGTGAGGTGCACGGGCTCGTACGCCAGCCCCAGCGCGGAACCGGCCACGGTCAGCGGCAGGCACAGCACCAGCGCCCAGCCGATCACCTGCCAGCCCGGCAGCAGCCGGGTGAGCCGGGCGCCCTCCGTGTACCCGGCGGCGCACACCAGGAGCGCCCCGAACAGGTAGGCGTCCCCGGCGGACAGGGCGCCGCCGCTCTGCGCGAGGGTGAAGCCCAGCACGACCGCGGCCCCGGCGACGGCCGCCACCCAGAAGCGGCGCGAGGGGCGGGCGCCGGTGCGCAGGGCGGAGAGCGCGGCGGTGGTGAGCGGCAGCAGGCCGACGACGACGGCGGCGTGCGAGGTGGTGGAGGTCTGCAGCGCGAGGGTGGTCAGCAGCGGGAAGCCGACCACCACCCCGCCCGCGACCACGGCGAGCCCCGCCCACAGCTCACGGCCCGGCAGGGGCACCCGCCCCGCCAGCAGGAAGACGCCCGCGACGGCGGCGGCCAGGACGCTGCGCAGCGCGACGAACGACCAGGGGCCGAAGCTCTCCAGGCCCCAGGCGGTGGCGGGGAAGGTCAGCGAGAAGGTGACGACGCCGAGGCAGGCGAGGACGGTGCCGCTGCGGGCACCGCCGACCGCCGTCGCGCCCCGGGCCGCCGCGCCGTCGCTCCGGCGGACGCCCGTCGGCTCCGTCGGCTTCGTTGGCTGAACCGCTATCGTGGCGGTGGGAGTAGCGCTATTCTGTGCTGTCATGTATGAGCGTAGCAGTGTGGCAGAGCTGGCAGAATCCCTCCGATCGGAACTCGACCGCTATCCGGTAGGTGGAAAGCTGCCGTCCAGCCGGGCTCTGGTCGAGCGCTACCGGGTCAGCCCCGTCACCGTCTCCAGGGCGCTGGCCCAGCTCGCCGCCGAAGGCCTCGTGGTCACCCGCCCCGGCGCCGGCGCCTACCGCGCCCGGCCGCGTACGGCCGACCCCGCGCACGGGGACACCTCCTGGCAGGAGGTCACCCTCAGCGCGGAAGGCGCCGGCGAGCTGGTGCCCCGCTCCGTGGACGCCTCCGGGGTACTGGTCTGCCTCACCACACCGCCCACCGGGGTGATCGGCCTCAACAGCGGCTACCTGCACCCCTCCATCCAGCCCGAGCGGGCCATGGCCGCCGCACTGGCCCGGGCCGGCCGCCGCCCCGGGGCCTGGGGGCGGCCGCCCACCGAAGGGCTGCCCGAGCTGCGCGACTGGTTCGCCCGGGAGATCGGCGGGGCCGTCGCGGCCGCCGACGTCCTGGTCACCGCGGGCGGGCAGAGCGCCCTGACCACCGCGCTGCGGGCGCTGGCCCAGCCCGGGGCACCGGTCCTGGTGGAGTCCCCGACCTACCCCGGGCTGCTCGCCATCGCCCGCGCCTCCGGCCTGCGGCCCGTACCCGTACCCGTGGACGCCGACGGGGTCCGGCCGGAGCTGCTGGCCGCCGCCTTCGAAGCGACCGGCGCGCGGGTCTTCGTGTGCCAGCCGCTGTTCCAGAACCCCACCGGCGCGGTGCTGTCCGCCGCGCGCAGGCCCGAGGTGCTGCGGATCGCCCGGGCCGCGGGCGCCTTCGTCGTCGAGGACGACTACGCCCGCGCCCTGGCCCACGAGGACGCCGGACCGCCGCCCGCCACCCTGGCCGCCGAGGATGCCGACGGGGTGGTCGTGCACGTCCGCTCCCTGACCAAGGCCACCTCGCCCAGCCTGCGGGTCGGCGCGCTGGCCGCCCGGGGCCCGGTGCTGGACCGGCTGCGCGCCATCCAGGTCGTCGACAGCTTCTTCGTGCCCCGCCCGCTCCAGGAGGCCGCCCTCGAACTCGTCGGCGCACCCGCCTGGCCCCGCCACCTGCGGGCCGTCGCCGCCGAGCTGCGCCACCGCCGGGACGTGCTCGCGGGCGCGCTGCGGCGGGAGCTGCCGGGGCTGGAGCTGTCGCACCTGCCGTCCGGCGGGTACCAGCTGTGGACCCGCCTCACCGGGGGCGGCGACGACGCCACCTTCGCGGCGGGCGCCCTGCGCGCCGGGGTCGCGGTCGCGCCCGGGCGGCCCTTCTTCTGCGCCGAACCGCCCGGCCAGTACATCCGCCTCGGCTTCGCCGGGGTGTCGGGGCCGGGGGAGCTGGTGGAGGCGGTGCAGCGGCTGCGGGGCGGGGTGCCGGGGCTGCCCGCAAACCCGGTTGAGGGCATCCGGACGGCGCCCTAGCCTGCGGGGATGACCGCCATCAAGATCACCTCGATCGCCGACCGCCCCGAACTGGCCGGACGCCTCTGGGACATGCAGGACTCCTGGCCGGAGTTCTCCGCCCATGACTCCCTGGCCTGGCTGCTCTACCCGCGCATCGTCGCCGAGTTCCCCGAGTACGTGTGGATCGCGACCGACGGGGACGCGGTGGTGGCCCGGGGTTTCAGCCTGCCCTTCGCCCTGCACACCGCCGAGCGGGCCGGGGCGCTCCCCGCCCAGGGCTGGGACGCGGTCCTGATGTGGGCCTTCTCCGACCGCCGGCGCGGGATCCGGCCCGACACGGTCAGCGCCATCGAGATCAGCATCGCCACCGGCCGGCAGGGCGAGGGGCTGTCGGGCCGGATGCTGGCCGCGATGCGCGAGAGCGTGCGCGCCGCCGGGTTCGCGGAGCTCGTCGCCCCGGTCCGGCCCAGCGGCAAGCCCGCCGAGCCGGACACCCCGATGTCCGAGTACGCGTACCGGACCCGCGAGGACGGCCTCCCCTACGACCCGTGGCTACGGGTGCACGTGCGGGCGGGGGCCGTCATCGACTCGGTGGCCCCGCTGTCGATGACCATCAACGGCTCGCTCGCGCAGTGGCGGGAGTGGACCGGGCTGCCCTTCGACACGCGGGGACCGATACGGGTGCCGGGCGCGCTGGCCCCGGTCCACTGCGAACCGGAGCACGGCTACGCCGTCTACGTGGAACCGAACGTATGGGTGCGCCACCCCCTCGGCGCTCCCGCGCCGGATCAGAGCAGCGCGACGGGGGCGGTGGCCGAGGAAGCGGTGTAGATCCCGCCGATGCCCTGGTAGCTCGCCCGGTAACCGCGCAGGATCTCGTCCAGCGGGATCGAGAGCCGGGCGGGGCTGTCGCAGCCGGCCGCGCCGAACTGGTCGGTGACGGCGGTGCACAGGGTCCTGCCGCCGAGAGTGGTGAAGGTGACGGGTACGCCGTCCAGCCCGGCGGGGGCGCCGTCGATGCGGACGGTGGCGCTGAGGTTCTTCACCCCGAACAGCAGCCCGTTCAGCCGGGCCGGACCGCGTACGGCGGCCGCCAGCGCGGTGGGGGCGGCCGGGCGCACCCGCTCCGGGGCGTCGCAGAGCTGCGGAACCGGGGAGAACACCTGGCCGGTGGGGCAGGGGAGCACGGTGGCCACCCCGGCGTGGCACTGCACGTAGAAGCGGTGGTCCTGCGGCCGCGCCAGCCGGCTGTCGGCCGTCCCGCACCGCTCCTCGGCTGTGGAGGCGGTGGCGGCGGTGGCCGGCGCGGCGGCCACGCCCAGGGCGAGGAGCGCCCCGGCGGCCGTCGCGGTGAGTGCCTTGCCGATGCCGCCCGTACTGGCCATGCGTAACAAGCCTGCCCCCACGTCTCGATGTGACCCTGAGTAACCTCTCGATCGCGTAGTGACTATAGGCAGGTCCGGCTGCCGGGCACAACGGCGCCCGGAGTCGCCCGTCCGTGCGGGGACCGCTACCTTGAACGCGTTCAGCTGAACACGTTCAAGCAAGGGGGTGGACATGGACGCCATGTCGACGGCGCCGGTGGGGCCGCGCGAGGTCTGGGCCTGGATGAGGGCGCGGGAGCGGGTCCACCCCTGGCAGTTCGCGCTGGTGCTCTGCGCCCTGCTGGCCCCCCTCCCGCCGCTGCTGGAGTTCAGCCGGTTCGTGGAGGGGGCGGCCTACCCGCTGGTGGTCGCGCTCACGGTCGCCCTGGTGGCGCTGCCGCTGCTCCTCCACCGCCGCCGGGCCGCCTTCGTGTGCGCCGCCCGGGTCTGCGGTGCGGTGCTCCTGCCCTGGGTGTTCACCGGGGCGCTGATCGGGATGTACACCTTCCTCCCCTCCGTTCCGCTGCTCTGGCTCGCCTCTTTCGCGGATCCGCGTCGCAGACTGGTGGTGGGGAGGCTGGCCTTCGCGGCCGGCGCCCTCCTGTCGGCGGCCATCGTGGTCGTGCCCGGCTTCTGGTGGCGCCGCTGACCCGCATGCCCCCGCAAGGGCTTTGCATAAAACTGCGGGGCTACGTATAGTCATGCCATCGAGGATGGAGGGTCCGATGGTGGTACGTGTAGCGGTGGCCGGAGCGAGCGGATACGCGGGCGGTGAGGTCCTGCGCCTGCTGCTCTCGCACCCCGAGGTGGAGATCGGCGCGCTGACCGGCAACTCCAACGCCGGACAGCTCTTCGGCACCCTCCAGCCCCACCTGGTACCGCTCGCGGGCCGGACCCTGGAGGCGACCACCCCGGAGGTCCTCGCGGGCCAGGGCCGTCGGCATGATGTCGTCTTCCTCGCGCTGCCCCACGGCCAGTCCGCCGCCGTCGCCGCCCAGCTCGGCGACGAGGTCCTCGTCATCGACATGGGCGCCGACCACCGGCTGAAGGACTCCGCCGACTGGGACAAGTTCTACGGCGCCCCCCACGCCGGGACCTGGCCGTACGGCCTCCCCGAGCTCCCCGGCGGCCGGGCCGCCCTCGCGGGCACCAAGAGGGTCGCGGTCCCCGGCTGCTTCCCGACGGCCGTCTCCCTCGCCCTGTACCCCGCCTACCAGGCGCGGCTCGCCGAGCCCGAGGCCGTGATCGTCGCCGCCACCGGCACCTCCGGCGCGGGCAAGGCGCTCAAGCCGCACCTGCTCGGCTCCGAGGTCATGGGCACGGTCACCCCGTACGGCGTCGGCGGCGTCCACCGGCACACCCCCGAGATGGTGCAGAACCTCTCCCCGCTCGCCGGGGAGCGGGTGTCCGTCTCCTTCACCGCGAACCTGGTGCCCATGCCGCGCGGCATCCTCGCCACCTGCTCCGCCAAGGCCCTCCCGGGCACCACCGCCGAATCGCTGCGCGCCGCGTACGAGAAGGCGTACGCCGACGAGCCCTTCGTCCGGCTGCTCCCCGAGGGCATGTGGCCCACCACCAAGGCGGTGTACGGCTCCAACGCCGTCCACCTCCAGGTCGCCTACGACGAGTCCGCCCAGCGGATCATCGCCATCAGCGCGATCGACAACCTGACCAAGGGCACCGCCGGCGGCGCGGTGCAGAGCATGAACATCGCCCTCGGCCTTCCTGAAGCCCTGGGACTTTCCACGATCGGAGTCGCACCGTGAGCGTCACGGCAGCACAGGGATTCACGGCTGCGGGCATCGCCGCCGGGATCAAGGCGAACGGCAACCCCGACCTGGCCCTCGTGGTCAACAACGGGCCGAGACTGGCCGCCGCGGGCGTCTTCACCTCCAACCGCGTCAAGGCCGCGCCCGTCCACTGGTCGGAGCAGGTCCTGCGCGGCGGCACCGTCAGCGCGGTCGTCCTCAACTCCGGCGGCGCCAACGCCTGCACCGGACCCAAGGGCTTCCAGGACACCCACGCGACCGCCGAGAAGGTCGCCGAGGCCCTCGGCGGCGAGCACAACGCCGGGGAGGTCGCGGTCGCCTCGACCGGCCTGATCGGCGTCCTGCTCCCCATGGACAAGCTGCTGCCGGGCGTGGACACCGCGGTGGCGGCCCTGTCCGCCGACGGCGGCGAGGCGGCCGCGATCGCCATCAAGACCACCGACACCGTGCACAAGACGGCCACCGCCTCGCAGGACGGCTGGACCGTCGGCGGCATGGCCAAGGGCGCGGGCATGCTCGCCCCGGGCCTGGCCACCATGCTGGTCGTCCTCACCACCGACGCCGACGTGGACGGCTCCACCCTCGACAAGGCGCTGCGCGACGCGACCCGCACCACCTTCGACCGGGTCGACTCCGACGGCTGCATGTCCACCAACGACACGGTGCTGCTGCTGGCCTCCGGGGCCTCCGGCCAGGTGCCGGCGTACGCGGACTTCGCGCAGGCGGTACGGACCGTCTGCGACGACCTCGCCCGCCAGCTGATCGGCGACGCCGAGGGCGCCAGCAAGGACATCCGCATCGAGGTCGTCGGCGCGGCCAGCGAGGACGACGCGGTCGAGGTCGGCCGGTCCATCGCCCGCAACAACCTGCTCAAGTGCGCCATCCACGGCGAGGACCCGAACTGGGGCCGGGTGCTCTCCGCCATCGGCACCACGAAGGCCGCCTTCGACCCGGACCGTCTGAACGTCGCCATCAACGGCGTGTGGGTCTGCAAGAACGGCTCCGTCGGCGAGGACCGCGACCTGGTCTCCATGAAGGACCGCGAGGTCCGCATCACCGCGGACCTGGCCACGGGCGCCGAGTCGGCGGTCATCTGGGCCAACGACCTGACGGCCGAGTACGTCCACGAGAACAGCGCGTACAGCTCATGAGTACGGCGAGGAGGCACACCGCGCTGCCCAAGGCCGAGATCCTCATCGAGGCGCTGCCCTGGCTCACCCGCCACAACGGCAAGATCGTCGTGATCAAGTTCGGCGGCAACGCCATGATCGACGAGGACCTGAAGGCCGCCTTCGCCCAGGACGTGGTCTTCCTGCGGCAGGCCGGCCTGCGGCCCGTCGTGGTGCACGGCGGCGGCCCGCAGATCAACGCCCAGCTGGACAAGCAGGGCCTGGTCAGCGAGTTCAAGGCGGGCCTGCGGGTCACCACCCCGGAGGCCATGGACGTCGTACGGATGGTCCTGGCGGGCCAGGTCCAGCGGGAGCTGGTCGGGCTGCTCAACCAGCACGGTCCCCTCGCCGTCGGCATGACCGGCGAGGACGCCCACACCATCACCGCGACCAAGCACACCCCCGAGATCGAGGGCGAGATCGTCGACATCGGCCGGGTCGGCGAGATCACCGCGATCGACACCGGTGCGATCGAGGCGCTGCTGGCGGACGGCCGGATCCCGGTCATCTCCTCCATCGCGCGCAGCGCCGACGACCACCACGTCTACAACGTGAACGCCGACACGGCCGCCGCGGCGCTCGCCGCCGCGCTGGGCGCCGAGACCCTGATGGTCCTCACCGACGTCGAGGGCCTGTACGCGGACTGGCCGAACAGCGACGAGGTCATCAGCCGGCTCACCGTCAGCGAGCTGGAGAAACTCCTGCCGGAGCTGTCCAGCGGCATGGTGCCGAAGATGGAGGGCTGCCTGCACGCCGTGCGCGGCGGCGTGGGCACCGCCCGGGTCATCGACGGCCGGGTCCAGCACTCGATCCTGCTGGAGATCTTCACCGACGAGGGAATCGGCACGATGGTCGTGCCCGACGGACAGGGAGGGGTGCGGAAGTGACCGGCAATCAGGACTACGCCGCCCGCTGGCAGGGCGCGCTGACCAACAACTACGGCACCCCGGCGCTGGCCCTCGTACGCGGCGAGGGCGCGCAGGTCTGGGACGCGGACGGCAAGCAGTACACCGACTACGTCGGCGGGATCGCGGTGAACGCCCTCGGGCACGCCCACCCGGCGATCGTCGCCGCCGTCACGCACCAGATCACCACCCTGGGCCACGTCTCCAACCTCTACGCCTCCGAGCCCGTCCTCGCGCTCGGCGAGCGGCTCCTCCAGCTCTTCGGCCGCGAGGGCAGGGTTTTCTTCTGCAACTCCGGCGCCGAGGCCGTCGAGGCCGCCTTCAAGATCGGCCGGCTGACCGGGCGGACCCACATGGTCGCCACCACCGGCGGCTTCCACGGCCGGACCATGGGCGCGCTCGCGCTCACCGGCCAGCCGTCGAAGCAGACGCCCTTCCTGCCGCTGCCCGGTGACGTCACCCACGTCCCGTACGGCGACGTGGAGGCCCTGCGGGCCGCCGTCACCGAGGAGACGGCGCTCGTCCTGATCGAACCGGTCCAGGGCGAGAACGGCGTGGTCGTCCCGCCCGCCGGATACCTGACGGCAGCCCGCGAGATCACCCGGGCCACCGGCACCCTGCTCGCCCTCGACGAGGTGCAGACCGGCATCGGCCGCTGCGGCCAGTGGTTCGAACACCAGGCCCACGAGGGCGTGGAGCCCGATCTCGTCACGCTCGCGAAGGGTCTGGGCGGCGGACTGCCGATCGGAGCCGTCGCCGCCTTCGGCAAGGCCGCCGACCTCCTCCAGCCCGGCCAGCACGGCACCACCTTCGGCGGGAACCCGGTCGCCTGCGCCGCCGGTCTCGCGGTGATCGACACCATCGCCGCCGACGGCCTGCTCGACCAGGTCAAGGCCCGGGGCGAGCGACTGCGCTCCGGAATCGAAGCCTCCGGGCACGGGCTGGTCTCCCACGTCCGCGGCTCGGGTCTTCTGCTGGGTATCGTGCTGACAGAGCCGCTCGCGCCGAAGGTGCAGCTCGCGGCTCAGGAAGCCGGATTCCTGGTCAACGCGCCCGCCCCCGACGTCGTACGGCTGATGCCCCCGTTCGTCATCACCGAGGCCGAGGTCGACGCGTTCGTCCGGGCGCTGCCCGGCATCCTCGACGAAGCGGGACGATCCGGAGAATGAGACGACGATGACCCAGGCGCAGGAACACGAGCAGAACGGTCCGTCCGTCCCGCAGACCCGCACCGCCCGCCACCGCCGGATCGTGGACATCCTCAACCGGCAGCCGGTCCGCTCCCAGAGCCAGCTGGCCAAACTGCTCGCCGACGACGGGCTGAGCGTCACCCAGGCGACGCTCTCCCGCGACCTCGACGAGCTGGGCGCGGTGAAGATCCGCAACACCGGCGGCGAACTGATCTACGCGGTTCCCAGCGAGGGCGGCTTCCGCACCCCGCAGGCCCCGCTCGGGGAGTCGGCCAAGGAGGAGCGCATGCGGCGCCTCTCCGGCGAACTCCTCATCTCGGCGGAGGCCTCCGCGAACCTCGTGGTCCTGCGCACCCCGCCCGGCGCGGCCCAGTTCCTCGCCTCGGCGATCGACCAGGCCGAACTCCGCGAGATCCTCGGCACCATCGCCGGCGACGACACCCTGATGCTCATCAGCCGCGACCCGGCCGGCGGCCAGGCCCTGGCCGACCACCTGCTGCGCCTCGCGCAGAAGGAGAGCTGACCGACGGCCGGGCCCGGCCGCGCACGACCGGGCCCCGGCCGCAGCCTCAGTCGCAGTTCTGGACCGGCACCAGCGACACCAGCCGCCCCTGCGGCAGCACGTGACGGTTCTTCACCGGCCCCTTGCCCGTGCCGACCGTGATCTCCCGCTGATCGGCGCGCAGCAGCTCCCCGCACACCTCGGCCTGGTCGGTGGTGACCCGGACCAGGTTGCGGGCCGGCGGATCGGCGGTCGCCCACAGCAGCACCAGTGCCCCCGCCGCCAGCGCCACCCCCGCCACACAGCCCACCGCGGCCCAGCGCAGCGACCGGGTGACCCGTACGACCTCGCCGCCGGTCCACCGCCGCAGGGCCTGCCCGGCCAGCAGGACGTCCTCGCCGGGCCGCCCGTGCGCGGCCCGGGCGGCGAGCAGCATGCCGCCCAGCAGCAGCACGTACGCCGCCACCACCATCACGGTGGCCACCACCCCGACGGATGCGGTGGCCCCGGCCAGGGTGTCCGGCCCCTTGACGACGGTCAGTACCGCCAGCAGCCCCGTCAGACCCGTCAACGCCGTACGCCAGCCCTCGGCCTGCCGGCGCAACTGCCCGAGCTGCGTGAACTCCGCCTCCCGCGCGAGCTGCGCCCACCGCCGCTCCGAGGCGCCGCTCACGGGGCGCTCCGGATCGTCCAGCCGGCCCCGCAGCCCACGAAGTCGGCGTTCCCGGGCATCCCGGGGTGGGCGTGCCCGCACTCGCAGAAGTGGGCTTCGGAGCGCAGCGGGTCGACCGCCGCCGCGTCGGGCCGGCTCCGTTCGCCGGCGAACCAGCTCCGCAGCCCCTTCGTACCGAGTCCGGGGACGCCGTAGCGGTAGGTGGTCGTCGTCGGACCGCCGCAGCGCGGGCAGCTGCCCCGCACGGTCAGGCCGTCGCCGTCGGGTGTCGGGGAGACGCCGAAGCCCGCGCCGTCGACCTCGCCGAGGGAGGTCTCCGCGTAGCCGAGGGCGACGAGGTGCGTCGCCGGGGGAGGGGGGACGGTCATCGCGGTATCTCCTGGACGGGGTGGGGGAGGGACAGGTCGAACATCTCGGCGTAGAGCTCCAGCCGCTCCCGCACCCAGGCCTCGTCCTCACCGACGGCCCGCGCGGAGAAGGCGAGGTGCGCCGTCGACACGGCCCCGTGCAGCGCGGGCAGCCGCCCGTCGCCGTGGACGGACAGCAGGATCAGGTCCTGCCACAGCGGCAGCACCTCGGGCACGGAGGTGACCGCGGCGGGCGCGGCCTCCAGCGGCAGGTACGGAACCATCCGCCGCCAGGTCGCACCGGCGGGCTCCCCTAGGCGGGCGGCGATGCTCACCACGTCGAGGGGGCCGAGGGGGGCGTCGGGCTCGGACACCCGGTACTCGCCGGAGAGCGCGAGCAGGTCGTGCGGGTCGGGCACCGCGTCGGGGAAGGCGGCCAGTTCCGGTTCCGAGAGCTCCGGGACCAGCGCGCCGATGGCCCGGTAGGGGGCGAGGCAGCGGTAGGCCTCGGCGGGGGAGACGGAGGCGTTCTGGGCGAAGCGGATCAGCCGGGAGGCGGTGAGCACGGTCCACCGGGGCCGTACGTTCCGCATGCCCATCACCGTGGCGTAGCCGCCGAAGTCGAGCAGTGCACTGGCCTCGTCCCGGGCCGGTACGGTATCGGCCAGCTCCGCCGGGAGCGGCGGCACCCGCAGGCCCAGCGGTTTCGCGAGCCGACGCACGGTCCGCCAGGCCTGGCCCAGAGACTCCCTCAGCTCCTCGGCGGCCGAGAGGAGGATGTCCGGGGTCGGCAGCGCGGGGGAGGGCACGAGCATCCCGACAGGTTTCCGGCCGGAGAAGTAGTACCGGTGGTTCGGGGGCATTTCGTCCCATGCTTCCAGGAGCCGGTCCCCCGGCTCGACCTCCACACCCGCCTGCCGCAGTTCACGCATCACACCGGGCAGTTGCGCCATCGGGATCTCGCGTGATCGGCAGAGGGCGAGCTCACCCACGTTGACGCCCTGTTCCAGTCGCAGGCCCCGCCGATGGGCGGACCGCACCACAGTGGCGGTGGCCTTTCCCGGGACGATCCGGCCGGCGGACGAGCCGTCCGTGTAGCGGCGCTGGTAGGCCAGCCCCAACCGGGCGGCCCAGGAGGCGAGGCGCTCCTGCGCCTCGTACAGGGACACCGCGTTGTCGCCCGCGCAGGCGAGGGTGGCGCTCCAGGGCAGCGTCTGTCCATCGCAGCTTCTGGTGTCGAGGAAGTCGATGAGGAGAGAACGCTCGTCATCAGGCATCATCACCCACCCCCGGACGGCGTCCGGGTCGTGGGCGGGCCAGCCCAGCCAGGAAAAGCGGCCGATGTGCTCGGAGATCTCCAAGGGCTCGCGCCCGGTCGATCGCGCCAGCTCGATGACGTCCCACGGCCGGCGGGCGGGGCGCCACGGCCCGACGCCCACCTGGATGTAGAGCACCGACAGGTCCGCTTGCGAACAGATGTGGTCCCGGTGGTGTTCCGGGACCTGGGGAGGGGACATGGGCATCAGGCCCGTGTAGCGCGCGCAGCGCTCCGCCAGTTCACCGAGGGAAATGAGGCCGCGGAAGGAGGCGCGGACCAGACCGCCCGGATCAGCGGGCGGGTGCTGGTAGGAGCCCGAGTCCTGGAGCTGCTCCAGGCTGTACTTCTCATCGTCGGTGGAGAGCAGACCGGCGGCTGCGGCGTGGTCGATCCAGTCGGGAGTCCAGTCGAGCACGGCGGTGGCGCTCGGCGGGGGAGCGAGCCGAGTGTCGGTGATACGCAGGGCGCGCACGATCCGTAGGATCTCGGCGACGGTCCGGCCCTGGCTGTAGGCGAGTGCGAGCAGCTGGCGCCAGTCCTGGCAGTCCGCCTCGCTTACGGCGCCCCAGCCGGGCCCCGGCACAGGGTGTCCTGAGAGGGTGACCGGTGGCGAGGACGGCAGGGGCCCGGGCAGCCCGGCGACGGTGCCTTGGCGCCAGGCGATGCGCCGCGTTATGGGCCCGTCCTCCATTTGGTGGTGCCGGGCCCTTGCGTCCAGGGAGAACCATCCGAACCGGTCCAGCTCGATGGCCGGACCGACCGGTAGTACGGAGACGCTCAGCCCCCTCCCGCGCAAGGCCCGCCACAGGACGCGCGCGCAGCGCAGATTCCGTTCCTCCATCTCCCAAAGCCAGGTCATGTTCAGCCCCGGCCAGGACACCACGGCCGAGGCCCCGGCGGCCCACGTGTCCGCTTCCCAGACCTGGTCGTACCGTTGGAGCGCCGTGCGGTTGACGCTCAACTTCCCCGCGTGGGGCCCCTTGAGGTTCAGGACGTACCCGAACGGCTTCACGTCGGTCGCCACCCCGTCGCAGACGACCGCACCCTCGCCCCGCACCCACCACAGGGTGTCCGGCACGGCCTCCACCGCGCCGGCCCAGCCGTTCAGCGCCCCCGGGGCCCAGCTGTGCGAGCCGCCCGAGGCGTCCCGGGCCTCCATGGCGAACTCGCTGATCAGCACCATCGACCGCAGCGCCTTGACGCACGACAGTGTCATGGCGGCAGGCTCCGACCGCAGGTGCAGCCGCACCCGCGTTCCCCCCTCCGGCATGCTGTCGCCCGGCCCCTCGAACTCCTGGATGCGGAACAGGCTCCCGCTGCTGGATATGTGCACCAGCAGGGCCTTGGGCGCGACCGCCCCGTCCGGGCCCACCGGCCGGGTCACGATGGTCATCTCCTCGGCCAGCATGAAGTAGCTGAACACGCCGATGCCGAACCGGCTGTTGGGGTAGAGACGCAGCGAGGGGTCCTGCCGCAGCCAGGCATCCTGTTCACGCCGGAAGCTCCGCGAGTGCTCGAACCGGCGGCCCGCCCGGGTGAAGGTGTTCTTCAGCTGGTCGACGCCCATGCCGACACCGGTGTCGCGGCACTCGACGTACGCGCCGCGCTCGTCCTCGCCCTGGACGAAGGAGATCCGCCCCTTCCAGTCCTGCGGCTCGTGGCCCTTGCCCTGCAGGTAGCGCCAGCGCATCGCCCGGTACCGGCAGGCGTCCATGGCGTTCTGGTACAGCTCGCGCAGGGCCAGCTCCCGCCGGCCGTCGTAGAGCTGCTCGCCCATCAGCAGCTCGCGCACCTCGGTCTGCGCCAGCTGGAAGCGCAGCAGCGGGACGTCGTACGCGCGCCGGCCGCCGGTTTCCAGGGGCCGCAGGCGGTGGTCGGTGACGCGCGAGGGCAGCCCCGCCATGAGGCCGGCCTCGGCCGGTGGCCAGGAGGCCTTGACGAGCTCGCCCGCCAGCTCGTCGGCCCGTTCGACGGCGCCCGCGAGGGCCGCGTGGACGGCGGGATGCGGGCAGACGGCGTCCAGGTGCAGCACCTTGTCCTGCGGATACCACTCGACGTCGTGCAGTACGGCCACCACGTCCTGCGGGAGCACCCCGTCGGGGACCGCGAGGTGCTCGCCGAGCACGTCGGGCAGGCCGCGGACGTCGAAGGCCAGGGCGGCGGCCAGGTGCACCAGCGCGGACAGCGGCCGCACCCGGACCGTGCGGGTCTCCCGGCCCGGGCGGACCCTGACCACCTGGGCGGGCGCCTCGTCGGGGGACTGGCTGCGGCTGACGGCCGCCGCGACCTCCTGCACGGCCGCCGAGAACTCCGCCGTCCGGGCGCTCCCGCCGGCCTCGGCCCCCAGCAGGTCGGCCACGAACCGTTCCGCGTAGGCGGCGGGGACCGGCCGTTCCTCGGTCTCGAACTGCTCCGTGATCCACCGGTGGACCAGCCAGAGGGAGACGTTCCGGGCGTCCTCGGTGAAGCCCCGCCCGGGCGGCCCGCTGTCGTCGATCTTGCGCGCGATGTGCGCGTGGTGCGCCCGCACCTGTTCGAAGTACCGCCGCCCCGGGTCGCCTTCGGTCCCCTCCGAGACGGCCTCGCTGGACGCGCTCAGCAGGTTCGCCCAGGCCGCCTCGTGCAGGAACGGCGCGGCCACCAGCACCGCCGCCTCCACCGACGACAGCTCCGCCGCGTCGGGCAGCAGCCCGGGCAGCGTCTTGCCGAGCAGCCGGACCGGGAAGTCGTCGTCGGCCCAGGGGTCCGGCATCCGCTGCTGCGCCCGGTGCACCGTCTCGGCGCTGTCGTCGACGAGCTGCTCCACGGCCTTGCGGAAACCGTCAGCCTCCGCCGCCTCGGCTGCGGGAACCCGGTCCCACAGCGGGCACTCCCGTACCGCCCGCCGCCAGGACTCCAGCAGCTGCCGCCCCTCGCAGACCACCGCGGCGCGGGTCTGCGGCTCCCGGTCGCTGCCGTACCGGTCGGTGGGCTGCTGGAGCACCCCGTGGACGTGCGCGGCCCTGCGGGTCCAGGCGGCGGCCGCCGCGAACACGTCCTCGACGGTGCGCGCCGCCGTCAGCGGGCGCAGGGCCTCGGCGAGGCCGAGGGAGAAGAAGCTGCCCTCCGCCGTGTGCCCGCATTCCTGGCCGGGGGCGCAGCCCGCCAGGACGGCGAAGCCGCCGGAGGGCGGGCCCTGGAGGATGGTGCTGCCGAACAGGACGCGGGCGTCGCCGGGCATCGGGGAGCGGCAGGCGTCCAGCGTCCACAGCACCGTGCCCGCCCGGCAGTTGGCCAGGTAGCGGCTGATGTCGGCCGTCACCAGGCTCTCGACCACGTGCGGCTGCCGCCAGTCGCCGTCCGCGCCGGCCGGGGCGAGGGCGTCGTGGGGGACGAGGTAGTCGGTGTCCCCGATGCGGACCCCGTGGCCCGTGAAGTGGATCAGCAGGGTGCCTTCGGCGGGTACCTCCTGGCCGACGGCGGTGATGCGGGAGGTGATGTCGCCGCGCGTGGCGTTCTCCAGGACCTCCACCTCGTACTCCGAGGCCCGCAGGGAGGAGGCCAGCGCCCGCAGGTCGGCGGCGACCGGCTGTTCCAGCGGGGGGAAGTGCCCTGCCGCTCCCGGTGTGGTGCCTACCCCGATCAGCAGCGCCCTGCGGGTCCTGTCCATGTCCCCTCCCGGTGGTCCGGGGACATGATCTCAGTACCGGGTCACCGCCGTGGGGCCGTTCTCCGTGCCGATGGCGATGTGCGGGTGGCGGCGCGGGTCCGCCCAGCGCAGGAGTCGGCGCATCGCGCGGTGCGGTACGGAGACGCAGCCGGCCGTCGCGCCCTTGCCGTCGGCGTGCAGGAAGATGCCCGCGCCCCGGCCGCGTACGGGACGGTCGTAGTTGAAGGCGACGACCAGCGCGTGCGCGTACTGCTTCTCGTAGGTGACCAGGTGCTCGGCCTCGCCCGGTGCGCAGTCGGCGGGCAGCGGTTCCGTCCACCGGTTGTACGCGGCCGAGGCGTTGTCCTGGCACCACCAGGAACGGTCCGTCACCCGCCGGTACCGGTAGGAGGTCCCCGCCGGGGCGGGGGCGATGCCGAAGGCGTACGGAAGCTCGTACAGGCCCGTCGGGGTGGTGTTCGTGCCCTGGACCCGGGACGCCCCCTCGGTCAGGCCGTTCGCGCCGAACCGGGCGGGCGCGCTGCCCGCCTCGAACCAGTGGCCCGCGCGCCGGTCCCACCAGGTGAGCCGGCCCGTCGTGGAACCGGGCGCCGGCGCGACGGCGGTGATCAGTTGGCTCCCGCCGCCCGTGTCGGCGAGTTGCGCCGGCAGGGGCGGCGGACCGTACGGGAACAGGCCGGTGAGGATCAGTGAGCCGGTGAGCAGAGCGGTACGCAGCACATGTCAGACGGTACGGGCAGGGAGGGGCACCGGCAGCGCAGGCAGGCCGTCGAGGCTGGAGGCGACCTTCTTCTCGCAGTACTCGGCGAACTCCTCGTCCGTCTTGCGGCCGAAGTACTCCGCGTGGAGGGTGCGCTCGCCCTGGTACTCCATGAAGGGGACGGCGTACCCGCACACGTCCGCGATCCGGCGGGCGTGCACCAGGATCACGGCCCGGGCGCCCGGTCCGTCCGCCTCCCCGAAGAGGCCGATCAGCTCGTCCCAGCGCGGGTCGTCGCGGAAGACCGCCTCGCCGTCGCCGTGGATGCGCACGATGTTGGGCGGGCCGGTGAAGGCGCACCACATGAGCGTGATCCGGCCGTTCTCACGGACGTGCGCGATGGTCTCGGCGCCACTGCCGCCGAAGTCGAGGTAGGCGAGGGTCTGCTCGTCGATGACGACGAGGGTTCCGGCGCGGCCCTTGGGGGACAGGTTGACGTGCCCGTCCCCGGCGAGCGGGGCGGTCGCGGTGAAGAAGACCGGCTGCGCCTCGATGAAGGCACGGAGCCGGCCGTCAATACGTTCGTGAAGTTTTCCCATGAACGGATTATCGGCCATGGGTGTCGGGGGAGGCCGGGGGATTCCGGTCCGTGATGCCCAGCCGGGCGAGCAGCGGCCCCAGCCGGAAGGAGGCGAACCGGCGTACGGACGGTTGCTGCTGCGGCCCCGGGCTCGCCGGCTCCGCCTCCTCCTCGTCCGTCTGGGGGAGCCACGGCTCCCACGTGTGCAGCGTCTCCTGCGCCAGCTTCCGCAGGCCCGGGTCCGGGTCCTCCAGCATCCCCGCGGCGGCCCGCGCGGCGGCCGGTCCGCTGCGGGCCCGCAGCAGCCGGAAGGCGGCCCGGCGGGTGTGTACCGGCCGGCCGGCGGTCGTACGGTCCGTCAGCTCGTCCGGGTCCAGCCGGGACACGGACGAGGCCAGGGCGCGGGCGACCTCGCGGGCCACGGCCGGTGACGGGTCGTCGAGCAGTGGGCGCAGCGCCTCGAAGTCGGAGACCTCCAGCCGCGAGAGCCCGGCCACGGCGGCGGCCCGGACCGCCCCCACGCGGTGCTCGAGCAGGGCCCGGAACAGCGGGGCGTCCGCCCGCCCGGCGCACTCGGCGAAGCCGGTGACGGCCCCCGGGGTGACCCGCTCCGGGTCCGCCACCAGCGGGCGGAGCGCGGCGTGCGCGTCGGTGCCGTCCTGCCGCGCGAGCCAGCGGGCGCAGGCCCGGACCAGCCCGGAGCGGTCGGTGAGGTGGTCCACGGCCTCCGCGCCCCGCCCGGCCCGGCGCAGCGCGGTCACCCCCGAGGCGCGGACCATCGGCACGTGCCCGCCCAGCAGCAGGTCGACCGCGCCGTCCTCGGGCCCGCCGGCGGCCAGCGCCGCCAGGGCGGCGTCGGTCCACAGCCGGGCCGTCGCCGGGTCCCGTTCGGCGGCGGCCCCGCGCGCGAGGTCCCGTACGCCGAGCCCCCCGGCGGCGAGGGTGAGCCGGGTGGCGTACCGCCGGGCCGGGAGGTCCGCCCCGGCGCGGAGCGCGGCCAGCACGGCGGGCCCCGCGCCGCGCAGCGCCTCCTCGAAGAGCTCCACTGCCCAGCCGCCCTGCTCGCGGCGCCCGAGCCGCAGGACGAGCGGGGTCAGCGCGCCGAGCGTGCCCGCCGGGTCCCGCTCCAGGGCGCGGGCGAGGACCTGGCGGGCCCGCTTGCGTACGGGCGGGGCCCAGTCGGCGGCCCGGACGGCGACGAGGTGCAGCGGTGCGTCCGGTGCGAGCAGCGCGCTCGCGCGGACGTGCCCGTCGGGGTGGCAGAGGCGGACCTCCAGCGGGACGTCTTCGGGGGCGGGGTAGTGGCCCGACCAGCCCCTGCGCACCTCCAGGTCGAACTCGGTCCAGCCCTCGGGCCGGGTGAAGCCGGGCTCCGCCCCGGCCCCGGTGTCCTCCCCGCCGACCAGGGCCCGGGCCGCCAGCCGCGCCCGCTCCGCTTCCCGCACCGTCCCCGGTGCCGCCCCCGTGCCCGTCCGCAGTGCCATCCCCGGCCCCTCCCTCGTGATGTTTTCCCGATGCTAGACCCCGCCCGGACCGGCCGCCTCCGAATATTTCCGCAGGTCAGAGCTATTCCGGTGCGGGCGACTCGCGTCGCAGATTGACGAAACATACGGAGCAGTGCATAGTTATGCCTACTGCTGGACGCACCGTCCGCCGCCGGACGCACGTAAGGAGAGGCCCGTGACCGAGCGCGTCGTACTCGCCTACTCGGGCGGCCTCGACACCTCCGTAGCCATCGGCTGGATAGCCGAGGAGACGGGAGCCGAGGTCATAGCCGTCGCCGTCGACGTCGGTCAGGGCGGCGAGGACCTGGACGTCATCCGCAAGCGCGCGCTCGCCTGCGGTGCCGTCGAGGCCGAGGTCGCGGACGCCAGGGACGAGTTCGCCGAGGAGTACTGCCTCCCGGCGATCAAGGCGAACGCCCTCTACATGGACCGCTACCCGCTCGTCTCCGCGCTCTCCCGGCCCGCCATCGTCAAGCACCTGGTCGCCGCGGCCCGCAAGCACGGCGCGTCGGTCGTCGCCCACGGCTGCACCGGCAAGGGCAACGACCAGGTCCGCTTCGAGGCCGGCATCGCCGCCCTCGGCCCCGACCTCACCTGCATCGCCCCGGTCCGCGACTACGCGATGACCCGCGACAAGGCCATCGCCTTCGCCGAGCGGGCCGACCTCCCCATCGCCACCACCAAGAAGTCCCCGTACTCCATCGACCAGAACGTCTTCGGACGCGCCGTCGAGACGGGCTTCCTGGAGGACATCTGGAACGCCCCGGTCGAGGACATCTACGAGTACACCTCGAACCCGGCCCTGCCCCGCGAGGCCGACGAGGTCGTCATCTCCTTCGAGGCGGGCGTCCCCGTCGCGATCGACGGCAGGCCCGTCACCGTCCTCCAGGCGATCCAGCAGCTCAACGAGCGGGCCGGCGCCCAGGGCATCGGCCGGATCGACATCGTCGAGGACCGCCTCGTCGGCATCAAGTCCCGCGAGGTGTACGAGGCCCCGGGCGCGATCGCGCTGATCACCGCCCACCAGGAGCTGGAGAACGTCACCGTCGAGCGCGAGCTGGCCCGCTACAAGCGGCAGGTCGAGCAGCGCTGGGGCGAGCTGGTCTACGACGGCCTGTGGTTCTCCCCGCTCAAGCGGGCCCTCGACGGCTTCATCCAGGAGGCCAACCAGCACGTCACCGGTGACATCCGGATGACCCTGCACGGCGGCCGCGCCGTCGTCACCGGCCGGAAGTCGGACGCCTCGCTGTACGACTTCAACCTGGCGACCTACGACTCGGGCGACACCTTCGACCAGTCCAAGGCCCAGGGCTTCATCGAGATCTTCGGCCTCTCGTCGAAGATCGCCGCACGCCGCGACCTCGCCTGAGTCCCGGTCGTTAGGCACCACGGCAGTAAGCAGTACGCACCACGGCAGTACGCAGTACCGAGACGGCCTCCCCGTTCACCTCCGCGGCGGGGAGGCCGTCGAACACCCACCCTCTTGAGGAGCAGTAGCTGTGAGCAGCAACAACGGTGACGTCCGGCTCTGGGGCGGCCGCTTCGCCGACGGGCCCTCCGAGGCCCTCGCGAAGCTGTCCGCGTCGGTCCACTTCGACTGGCGCCTCGCGCCGTACGACATCGCCGGCTCGCGCGCCCACGCCCGCGTCCTGCACAAGGCGGGGCTGCTCACGGCCGAGGAGCTCGAGCGCATGACCGCGGGCCTCGACCAGCTCGAAGCCGACGTGGCGGACGGCTCCTTCGTCGGCACCATCGCCGACGAGGACGTGCACACCGCCCTGGAGCGGGGCCTGCTGGAGCGGCTCGGCCCCGACCTCGGCGGCAAGCTGCGCGCCGGACGCTCGCGCAACGACCAGGTGGCCACCCTCTTCCGCATGTACCTGCGCGACCACGCCCGGACCATCGGCGGACTGATCGCCGACCTCCAGGACGCGCTGGTCGGCCTCGCCGAGGCGCACCCGGACGTGGCCATGCCGGGCCGGACCCACCTCCAGCACGCGCAGCCCGTCCTGTTCGCCCACCACGTACTGGCCCACGTGCAGCCCCTGTCCCGGGACGCCGAGCGGCTGCGCCAGTGGGACACCCGCACCGCGGTCTCCCCGTACGGCTCGGGCGCCCTGGCCGGCTCCTCGCTGGGCCTGGACCCGGAGCAGGTCGCCGCCGACCTCGGCTTCGAGCGCGGCTCGGTCGGCAACTCCATCGACGGCACGGCCTCCCGCGACTTCGTCGCCGAGTTCGCCTTCGTCACCGCGATGATCGGGATCAACCTCTCCCGGATCGCGGAGGAGATCATCCTCTGGAACACGAAGGAGTTCTCCTTCGTCACCCTCCACGACGCCTTCTCCACCGGCTCCTCGATCATGCCGCAGAAGAAGAACCCGGACATCGCGGAGCTGGCGCGCGGCAAGTCGGGCCGCCTCATCGGCAACCTGACCGGGCTGCTCGCCACCCTCAAGGCCCTTCCCCTGGCCTACAACCGGGACCTCCAGGAGGACAAGGAGCCGGTCTTCGACTCCTGCGACACCCTCGAAGTCCTGCTGCCGGCCTTCACCGGGATGATGGCCACCCTCACGGTCAACCGGGAGCGGATGGAGGAGCTGGCCCCCGCGGGCTTCTCCCTCGCCACCGACATCGCCGAGTGGCTGGTCAAGCAGGGCGTGCCCTTCCGGGTGGCGCACGAGGTGGCCGGCGAGTGCGTCAAGGTCTGCGAGGCCGAGGGCATCGAGCTCGACGAGCTGACCGACGACCAGTTCGTGAAGATCTCCGAGCACCTGACCCCCGAGGTCCGCAGCGTCCTCAACGTCAAGGGCGCCCTCGCCTCCCGCAACGGCCGCGGCGGCACCGCCCCGTCGGCGGTCGCGGTCCAGCTCAACGAGCTGAAGGCCGACCTGGTCATCCAGCACGCCTGGGCCATTCACAAGCAGTAGCCGTCACGCCCGCAGGGGCGGTACGGGCCGGGTGGCCCGTACCGCCCCTGCGGCGTTCACGGGGTGTCAGCAGACGATGTTGATCGAGAACGGCCGGTCGCTGTCCACGGCGGCGGTGCCGCCGGAGGACGGGGTCGCGGTGCGGATGAAGAGGGTGTTCCCGTTCACCTGCCCGACCAGGATGGAGGAGCTGCCCGGGCCGGGGTCGTTCCCGCCGTTGGTGTTGATGGTGCCCAGCAGCGCGCAGCCGTTGAGGCCGCTGGACGTGGTGATGTTGTAGCGGCCGATGCCGAACTTGTTGATCCCGGTGATGCCCTGCCCGCCCAGGACCTGCCCGTTCGCGGCGACCTTGGCCCAGGCGGTGGTGACCGCCGCGGCCTGGGCCGGCCGCTGCGGCTCGGCGGACGCCGACGACACCGCGACCGCGCCGCCGATCGTGAGGGCCATGGCGGCGGCACCGAGGGCAAGCTTCTTGGACACGTTCATGGTTCTCTCCCTGCAGTAGACGCAAATCAGTGCAGGTGGCCCACCCCGGGTAAGGGCTCACCGGGGAAGACTTTCCTCCCCCCGGGAGGCCGCGCGGTAGCTCTCGCGGCGCCTGTCACTCCAAATGATCAAGCTGCGTTTCGATCCAACGGATACGGACAGTAGTCATCGAATAACGTTCGGTTGCCTCTCGGCTCACTCCGCCCAGTCGGCCAGTGCGTCGAAGTCCGGCCGGGTCAGGCCGATCCGCTCGTCGATGCGCAGCAGCAGGGCGTGCGCCGGGTGGTGCAGGTCCACGTACTCGTGGTCCATCGCCGTGATGTCGTCGTCGATCCAGGCGAAGGGCCGCCCGGCCGCGTACTCCAGGACGTACTGGGTCTTCCAGAAGGTGCCGCGCGGGGCCCGCCCGTGCATCACCGGCCAGTCGATGAACGGCAGCCTCGGCAGTCCGAGGTGCGGGCCTATCCAGTCGTTGGCCTCGTCCTTCCAGGTCGTCGCCCAGACCAGTTCGTACGCGTCCGCCAGCGCGAGCAGCTCCGCGCCGTGGCCGTGGTTGAGCCAGACCCGCAGGGGCTTGACACTCTCGGACTCCCGCCAGCCCGTGGGCCGCATCCGGTGGGTGGAGTACCCCTCCGGGCGGCGCTGGGGCTGGGCGGCGTAGGGGTTCAGGGGTCCGTCCACATCGATCAGCAGCAGTGGCTTCATGCGCTCAGATTTCCTTCCGGGGTGCCCGCCGGGCACCCCATTTTCCGATCGAATGAGACGTCGATGTCTCATTCGGGGTATGCTTGTCTCATGGCCATGGATCGTGACCAGGTGCTCCGCGACGCGGCGGCCCTGCTCTCCCGCAAATCGACCGCCACGATGGACGAGGTCGCCCGCGCCGCCGGAATCGGCCGCGCGACCCTCCACCGGCACTTCGCCGGGCGCGACGCCCTCGTACGGGCCCTGGAAGAACTCGGCATCCGCGAGTTCGAAGTCGCCTTCGACAACGCCCGTCTCGACGAGGGCACGGCGGTGGAGGCCCTGAAGCGGCTCGTCGCGCAAGCGGAGCCGAACGCCGAACTGCTGGCCTTCCTCGTCACCGAGAACCAGCTCTTCGAGGGCGACCAGATCAACGAGGGCTGGGCCCGGCTCGACGCCCGCGTGGGCGCGCTCTTCCGGCGCGGCCAGCAGGAGGGCGACATCCGGATCGACCTCAGCCCCGCCTGGCTCACCGAGGCCCTCTACGGGCTCATCGGCACCTGCGCCTGGGCCGTCATGGACGGCCGGGTCGCGGCCAAGGACTTTCAATACATGATCATCGAGTTGCTGCTCGGTGGAGTGCGACGGAGTGTGGAGTGATGAGCCGTACCGAACAGCTGAACCGGCGGACGGGAGTGGAGGGCAGGAGCCGCAGTCGCTGGCTCGCCCTCTCCGTGCTCGTCCTGGCCGTGCTGCTGGTCGCGGTGGACGCCACCGTGCTCGGCCTCGCCACCCCCTCCCTCAGCGAGGACCTCAAGCCGTCCGGCACCCAGCTGCTGTGGATCGGCGACATCTACTCCTTCGTGATCGCCGGCCTGCTCGTCTCCATGGGCTCCCTCGGCGACCGCATCGGCCGCAAGAAGCTGCTCCTCGTCGGAGCCACCGCCTTCGGCGCCGTCTCCGTCCTCAACGCCTACGCGACCAGCCCCGAGATGATGATCGTCGCACGGGCCCTGCTCGGCGTGGCCGGCGCGACCCTGATGCCGTCCACCCTCGCGCTGATCCGCAACATCTTCCACGACCCCAAGGAACGCAGCCTCGCCATCGGCATCTGGGGCGCCACCGCCTCGGCCGGCGCGGCCGTGGGACCCGTCGTCGGCGGAGCCCTGCTCCAGCACTTCTGGTGGGGCTCGGTCTTCCTCATCAACCTCCCCGTCATGATCGCCCTCGTCCTCGTCGGCATCAAGCTGCTCCCCGAGTCCAAGAACCCGGTCGCCGGCCCCTGGGACCTGGTCAGCGTCGCCCTGTCCCTCGTCGGCGTCATCGGCGTGGTCTACGCCGTCAAGGAACTCGCCAGCCACGGCCCCACCTGGGGCGTCTGGGCCGCCGCCGTCATCGGCGCCGCCTGCCTGTACGCCTTCGTACGCCGCCAGTTCAGCCTGCCGTCCCCGCTGCTCGACATGCGGCTCTTCAAGCACCGCGGCTTCTCCGGGGCGGTCCTGGCCGACCTGCTCACCGTGTTCGGGCTCTCCGGACTGGTCTTCTTCCTCTCCCAGTTCCTCCAGCTCGTACAGGGCCGCGACCCCCTGGAAGCGGGCCTCGCCGAACTGCCCGCCGCCATCGGCGCGGTGGCCACCGGCCTCGTCGCGGGCCGCTACGCCCGCCGCTACTCGGTACGCGTCATCGTGGCCGGAGGCCTCGCCGCCATCGGCGTGGCCCTGGCCGCCCTGACCGTCATCCACAAGGACACCGGCTACCCGCTGCTCGGCGTCGCCCTGCTCGCCGTCGGCCTCGGCGCGGGCTTCTCCTTCACCGTCACCGCCGACGTCATCCTCTCCAGCGTCCCCAAGGAGCAGGCCGGTTCCGCCTCGGCCGTCTCCGAGACCGCGTACGAACTGGGCGCCGCCCTCGGCATCGCCCTGCTCGGCTCCGTCGTCACCGGCGTCTACCAGGGCTTCACCGCCCCGGCGTCGGTGCCCGCCCCCGTCGCCGACGCGGCCCACGAATCCCTCGGCGGGGCCGTCGAGGCCGCCAAGACCCTGGACCCGCAGACCGCCTCACAGATGGTCGGCGCCGCCCAGGAGGCCTTCGTCGACGGGCTGCGGCTCGCCTCCGGGGTCGGCGCGGCCGTGCTCCTGGCCACCGCCGTCGCCGCCTGGTTCCTGCTCAAGGGACAGGAACTCCAGGAGGGCGTCGAGCACTGACGCCCCACCAGGGGACGATGTCCCGGCTGGTGTTGACAGTGCGTCGGCCCCCGGGACACCATCCCCGCGATGGAGATCAACGATCTGACCCCGGCCGAACGCCGCGTCTGGGACGCCTTCCCGCACGGCGAAGGCGTCGACTTCCGGGAGGACCCCGACGAGACCGGCGCCACCGGCCAGTCCTGGGGCCCCGAACGGACCCTGCGCGCCGAGGTGATCACCGCCCTCCTGCTGAACGGGCCCGCCGTCGCGGGCCAGGTCCCCGGACTGAACATCAGGGGCGCCCGCATCACCGGCAAGCTCAACCTCCGCTACGCCGTCGTCGACCACCCCCTCCGGCTGCGCGCCTGCTGGTTCGAACGCAGACCCATGCTCCACGGGGCCCAGCTGAGGGTCTTCGTCGCCAACGACTCGACGCTCCCCGGACTCACCGCCGACAGCCTGCGCGTCGACATGTCCCTCAGACTGTCCTGCTGCCGCATCACGGGCCCCGTCCGGCTCTCCGGCGCCCGGATAGCCGGCGGCCTCTTCCTCCGCAGGGCGGTCATCGGCACCCCGCCGGCCGACACCCCGGACCGGGAGGAGGACGCCGAAGCACCCCCGCTCCAGATCAACCACGCCGACATCGGCACCGACATCATCGCCACGGACCTCACCGTCCACGGCCAGACCCGGATCAACGGCACCACCGTCGGCGGCCAGATCAACCTGGACGACGCCCGGCTCCTCGCCCCCGGCGGCACCGCCCTGCACGCCGAGAACCTGACCGTCGGCACCGACCTGCGCGCCATGCGCACCGAGCTGCGCGGTGGGGTCAACCTCACCGGATCCCGCGTACCGGGCCAGCTCAACTTCGCGTACGCCCGCTTCCTCAACCCGGGCGGCGTCGCCCTGCGCGCCTCCAGCTGCCAGGCCGGCGAGGTCTGGCTGCGCTCCTGCGACACCATCCAGGGCGGCCTGAACCTCCGGCGCTCCCAGTTCGACCTCTTCCACATGCCGCCCGGGACCTGGCCCGAGGAGATACGGATCGACGGGCTCACCTACCGCACCCTCGCCCCGCACCTGCCCGCCGAGGAACGGCTGCCCGCGCTGGAGCGCGAGGAGTCCGGCTACGTCCCGTACGCCTACGAGCAGCTCGCCGCCGCCTACCGCACGGCCGGCGACGAGGCGGCCGCCCGCACCGTGCAGCTCGCCAAGCTGCGCCGCCACCGCCGCACCCAGCCCCGGCACACCCGGCTCTGGGGCCTGCTCCAGGACGCCACCGTCGGGTACGGCTTCCGGCCGCTGCGCGCGGCGGGCTGGCTGCTGGCGCTGCTGCTGACCGGCTGGATCGCGTACGGCCTGAGGCCGCCCCGCCCGATCAAGGCGGGAGAGGCGCCCGACTTCAACCCGGTCTTCTACACCCTCGACCTGATGCTGCCGATCATCGGCTTCGGCCAGGAGGCCGCCTTCGCGCCGAGCGGCTGGTACCAGTGGCTGTCGTACCTGCTGATCGTGACCGGCTGGATCCTCGCCACCACGACGGCGGCGGGCGTCAGCCGGGCACTCCAGCGGCAGTAAGGAAACGGGGGGGGGAGGGGGGAGGCTAGGCGGCCTTCGCCTTGGTCGCGTACATGTCCACGTACTCCTGGCCCGACAGCCGCATGACCTCGGCCATCACCGAGTCCGTCACGGCCCGCAGCACGTAGCGGTCGCGGTCCATGCCCTCGTAGCGGGAGAACTCCATCGGCTCGCCGAAGCGGACCGTGACCCGGCCCGGGCGCGGCATGCCCGCGCCGCCGGGCTGCAGCTTGTCGGTGCCGATCATCGCGAAGGGGACCACGGGGGCCCCGGTCATCAGGGTCAGCCGGGCGATGCCGGTCCGGCCGCGGTAGAGGCGGCCGTCGGGGGAGCGGGTGCCCTCGGGGTAGATCCCGAAGATCTTCCCCTCCTCCAGGATCCGGCGGCCCGTCATCAGCGCGGCCACTCCGCCGTTCGCACCGTCACGGTCCACCGGGATCATGCCGGCGCCCGTGAAGAACCACGCCATCAGGCGGCCCTTGAGGCCCTTGCCCGTCACGTACTCGTCCTTGCCGATGAAGTGGACCGTACGGTCGCAGAGCAGCGGGAGGATCATCGAGTCGATGAAGGTCAGGTGGTTGCCCGCCAGGATCACCGCACCGGTGCCCGGAATGTTCTCGATGCCCTCCACCTTGGTGCGGAACATCAGGCGCATGACCGGTCCGACAGTGGCTTTGATGAGCGCGGTACGGAACAACGTGAGCCCTCCGGCATCGAGCGGGTTGCGCACCACACGGCGGTAGTGCAGGTGAGGACGATACTCGCGGGTCACCACTGATCGCACATCGGGTTCACGTGGTGGATACGCAGTGTTGACGCACGTTTCCGCCATGTTCCGGCGGAGCCCACCCCCTCGTCACGCACCCTTGCCTACCATCGGCACGCCGATCCGGGCCGCCCGCTCCGGAGATCCCGGGGACCGCGGGCCCGTTTCAGAACGAGGAGTGGCACGCATGACACAGGGTGGGGCAGCGCGGCGCACGGTACTGGGAGCGGCGGTCCTCGCGGCCGGAACCGGAATCACCGGACTGGCGGCGGGAACCGCCTCCGCGACGGAGGGCGGGCACGGCGAGGGCGGCTACCGGGACCTCCCGTACCCGACGGTCATCGGCCACCGGGGTGCCAGCGGCTACCGGCCCGAGCACACCCTCGGCTCCTACCAACTCGCCCTCGACCTGGGCGCCGACGTCATCGAACAGGACCTCGTCCCCACCAAGGACGGACACCTGGTGTGCCGGCACGAGAACGAGATCGGCGGCACCACCGACGTCGCCGACCACCCGGAGTTCGCCTCCCGGCGCACCACCAAGTCCGTCGACGGGGTCTCCGTCACCGGCTGGTTCACGGAGGACTTCACCCTCGCCGAGCTGAAGACCCTGCGCGCGAAGGAACGTATCCCCGCCGTCCGGCAGCGCAACACCCTCTACGACGGCCGCTGGGCCGTACCCACCTTCGAAGAGGTGCTGCGCTGGGCCGCCCGGGAGGGCCGCCGGCGCGACCGGCAGATCTGGCTGCACGTGGAGACCAAGCACCCCACCTACTTCCGCGGGCTGGGCCTCGGCCTGGAGGAGCCCCTCGCCAAACTGCTGCGCCGCTACGGCCGCGACGGCCGGGACGCCGCCGTGTTCCTCCAGTCCTTCGAACCCTCCAGCATCCAGCGGCTCTCGCGGCTCGTGTCCGCCCCCCGCGTGGTGCTGCTCTCCGCCGCGAACACCCGGCCCTGGGACTTCGAGACGGCCAAGGACCCCCGTACGGTCGCCGACCTGGTCAAGCCCGAGGGCCTGAAGTGGATCTCCGGCTTCGCCCAGGGCATCGGCCCCACCCTCGACCTGATCGTGCCGCGCGACGCGGCCGGCAAGCTGGGCACCCCGACCACCCTGGTCAAGGACGCCCACGCACGGGGCCTTCTGCTGCACCCCTACACCGCGCGCAACGAGAACAGCTTCCTGCCGGCCGAGTACCGCAAGGGCACCGACCCGGCCGCCTACGGGGACGCCTTCGGCGCGTTCAAGCGGTACTTCGAACTGGGCATCGACGGCATCTTCACCGACAACCCGGACACCGGCCTGCTCGCGGCGGAGGCCTTCCGCCCGGGCCGCGCCGCCAACCGCTAGCCGCCCCCGGGCCACTCACCCGCGGCCGCCGGGCGTCAACCGCCCGGCGGCCGTTCCCGTACGGGTGGGCCCGGCCCGGCACCGAAACCGCCCGGCCCGCCGACCGCGTCCCGCCCGGCATGGACCTGCTGAAGGCTGACCTCTTCGAGGAGCTGGGCCCGCTGCTCTCCGCCGAGGCGGAGGCGGAGGCCCCCGCCGCCGGGGTGGACGCCGCCGACCTGGAACAAGCCGTCTGGGTAAGACTGCTGGAGCACGGCCCCCGCGAGCCCGACCCCACCGGCCGCGCCCGCTGGATACGGCGGGCGGTGCGCGCCGAGGCCCGGCTCGCCCGGCGCCGGGCGCGGCGCGAGATCCCGTACGGGGCCACGCCCGCCGACGCCGCCGGGGAACCGGAGGACGCGCTGCTGCACGGCGAGGAGAACCGGGCCCTCCGATCGGCGGTCGCCCGATTGCCGGGACGCTGCCCGGAGCTGATAGGAGCACTTCTTTCGCCCAGGGACCTCACCTACCGTGAAATCGCAGGAGAGTTGGGTATCTCACAAGGAAGTTTGGGGCCCGTCCGTTCCCGATGCCTGGGATGTCTGCGCAGAATGCTCGCTACAGAGGTTGCGGCTCCTGGCCTGCGGGGAAGGGAGCGGTAGACCAAAGGGCTACCGGGTGAGCGGGAGGCATGCGCACATGGGTACGAGCGTGACCATTTCGGCGGCGGCTGCCGAGGACGTCGAGCAGATCTTCAAGCTGCAGTATCTGGCGTTCCAGCGGGAGGCCGAGCTGTACGGCAACTACCTCATCCAGCCGCTCACCCAGTCGCTCGACTCCCTGAAGGCGGAGCTGGCCTCGGACACCGTCCTGGTGGCCCGGCTCGGCGACGAGGTGGTCGGCACCGTGCGCGGCAGCGTCGGCGAGGACGGCACGGCGAGCATCGCCAAGCTGTGCGTCCACCCGCGCCTGCAGGGCCACGGGCTCGGCGCCCGGCTGCTGCGCGGCGTCGAGGAAGCCCTCACGGGCCACGGCGGCACCACCCGCTTCCGCCTGCACACCGGCCACAAGAGCGAGTCGAACCTGCGGCTGTACCGCAAGGCCGGCTACCTGGCGGTCGGCAACCGCACCGCCTCGGACGGCGTGCACCTGGTGATCCTGGAGAAGGAAGCCAAGGACGCGACGGAGTTCGCGGTCAGCGCGTAAGCCCTGGCCGGGCGTTCGCGGGCCCGCGCTGTCACAGTGCGGGCCCGCGAACGCCCGCTAACGCTTCGCGCGGAGCCAGAGCATGCCCGTGACCGGCAGGATCACCGGGATGAAGAGGTAGCCCATCCCGAAGTCCGACCACACGGTCGCGTCCGGGAAGGCCTCGGGCCGCAGCAGGGTCCAGGTGCCGACGGCCAGGACCCCGGCCAGCTCGGCGCCGCAGCACACCAGAGCCGCCTTGCGGGCCCGCTCGCCGCCGCGCACCAGCGAGTACGTGATGAAGGCGTAGGCCAGGGCCGCGGCCCCGGACAGGGAGTACGCGAGCGGGGCCCGGTCGAACTCGGTGGAGATCTGGTAGGCCGAGCGCGAGACCGCGCCGACCACCATCACCCCGTAGAGCCACACCAGCAGCAGCCCCGGTCCGGAGACCAGCCGCTTGCGCCCGGAGCCGGTCGCCGCGGCGGTCGTCGTGTCGTCAGGCACCGGCGGTTCCCCAGATGTCGTAGAGCCGTACTTCGAGGACGGCGAGGACGACCGCGCCCGCGGCGACCGTCACCGAACCCCACTTGGTCCGCTCGCTCAGGGACAGCATCCCGGCCGCCGGGACCGCCGCGAAGGCGCCCAGCAGGTAGGCCACGAAGAGCACCGTGCCCTGGGCGGGCTCCTCACCCCTGGCCAGCTGGACCAGGCCGACCACCAGCTGGGCCAGGACCAGCACGGTCACCACGGCCATGCCGATGAAGTGCCAGTCCTTGGTCGGCTGGTCCCGCCACACGGCGTGACCGCACCAGGCGGCGAGGGCGAGGGCGGCGGCGCCGATGGCGACCGTCAGGGCGTCGAGCATGCAGCGAGGGTATTACGGGCCGAAAGACCCGATGCGCCCGCCCCTCGCCCCGGGCTCTCCTGGAAGGCATGAAGCTGCCGAGCCCTTCCTCCTCGCCGCCCGCCGCCCGGGATGCGGACCGTGGCCTTGGCCACAACGCACGGCGCCGCCGAACGCGGCGCGGACGTGGCCGTCAGGGACCTGTCGGCCGTGTCCGCGCTGGTCGGGGACGCCGGAGTCGTGCTCGAGACGGATGGCTGGAGCTGACCGGCGTTGTCCGTATAGCGGCCGGAATCCGTCCGCTATACGGACAACGTTGATCGGTGAGTGACTCCGTCTGCTTTACTTGGGCCCATGACCACGACGAGCAGCCGCACCCTTGCGACCGAGGCGACGATGACGCCCGGTGCTCGTTGTATGTGTCGAATGCGCGCCTTCTGAGGGCCCCTTTCCTGCGAATCTCGCGCCCCGAAGCGAGACCGGCCGAGCCGTCCGCCCATCCCGGACCGCTCCTGCCCCGCGCACGCGTCGACACCATTTCTTTGTGACGGTTCGACCCGTATCGCGTCCCCAGATGTTTGCCCCGTGCACGGCACCCGCACGCCGTGCACTCGACAGCGACGGAATTCCTGTGATCACCACATCGGGCCTCACGAAGGTCTACCAGTCCCGTGGCCGTGAGGTCACCGCCCTGGACGGCGTCGACCTGCACGTCCGTGAGGGCGAGGTCTACGGAGTCATCGGCCAGAGCGGCGCCGGCAAGTCCTCCCTGATCCGCTGCGTGAACCTGCTGGAGCGCCCCACCACCGGCACCGTGACCGTCGACGGCGTCGACCTCACCGCCCTCGCCGGCCGCGGCCGCCGCGCCGGCAAGGAGCTGCGCGAGGCCCGCAGCCGCATCGGCATGGTCTTCCAGCACTTCAACCTGCTGTCCTCGCGCACCGTCCAGGCCAACATCGAGCTGCCCCTGGAGATCCTCGGGATCTCCGGCCGCGAGCGCTCCCGCAAGGCCCTGGAACTCCTCGACCTCGTCGGCCTCGCCGACAAGGCCAAGGCCTACCCCACCCAGCTCTCCGGCGGCCAGAAGCAGCGCGTCGGCATCGCCCGCGCCCTGGCCGGCGACCCCAAGGTGCTGCTCTCCGACGAGGCCACCAGCGCCCTGGACCCCGAGACCACCCGCTCGATCCTCCAACTGCTGCGCGACCTCAACCGCCAGCTCGGCCTGACCGTCCTGCTCATCACGCACGAGATGGACGTGGTCAAGGCCGTCTGCGACTCCGCCGCGCTGATGAAGCGGGGCCGGATCATCGAGTCCGGCACCGTCGCCGAACTCCTCGCCACCCCCGGCTCCGAACTGGCCACCGAGCTCTTCCCGGTCAGCGGCGCCGCCACCGGCCCGGACCGCACCGTCGTCGACGTCACCTTCCACGGCGACGCCGCCACCCAGCCGGTGATCTCCCAGCTCTCCCGTACGTACAACATCGACATCTCGATCCTCGGCGCCGCGATGGACACCGTCGCCGGCCGCCAGATCGGCCGCATGCGCATCGAGCTGCCCGGCCGCTACGAGGACAACGTCGTGCCCGTCGGCTTCCTGCGCGAGCAGGGCCTCCAGGTGGACGCGGTCGACGAAGCCGCCGCGGACACCGACGCGGTCGACAACGAACTGGCCGCACTGGTCGAGGAAGGTGCCAAGTGACCTGGTCCGAAATGCAGCCCCTGCTCACCCAGGGCACGTACGACACCCTCTACATGGTGCTGTGGTCCACCCTGGTGACCGTGCTCGGCGGACTGCCCATCGGCATCCTGCTGGTCCTCACCGACAAGGGCGGCCTCCTCCAGAACCAGCCGCTCAACAAGGTCCTCGGCGTGATCGTGAACATAGGCCGCTCGCTGCCGTTCATCATCCTGCTGATCTTCCTGATCCCGGTCACCACGGCCGTCGTCGGCACCTTCATCGGCCCCACCGCCATGATCGTCCCGCTGGCCATCGGCGCCGTCCCCTTCTTCGCCCGCCTCGTCGAGACGGCCGTCCGCGAGGTGGACCACGGCCTGATCGAAGCCGTCGAATCCATGGGCGGCGGCATCCCGACCCTCGTCGGCAAGGTGCTGCTCCCGCAGGCCCTGCCCTCCCTGGTCGCCGCCGTCACCACCACCGTGATCACCCTGGTCGGCTACTCCGCCATGGCCGGCGCGGTCGGCGGCGAAGGACTCGGCTCCAAGGCCATCACGTACGGCTTCCAGCGCTTCGAGACCGGCTTCATGGTCGCCACCGTCGTGGTCCTGATCGCCCTCGTCACGGTGATCCAGCTGATCGGCGACGGCGTGGTACGCGTCCTGTCCCGCCGCGGCCGGACAGCCTGAACACAACCTTCCCTCCCGGAAAAGCCCGCACTTGTCGTGCTTGGGCCCTCACCCGCAAAAGCAAGAAAGGCACTCTTCGTGCGTAAGAACATCAAGCTCACCGCCCTGACCGCCACCGCCGCAGCCCTGGCCCTCGGCCTCACCGCCTGCGGCAGCTCCTCGGACCCGTCGACCGCCACCAAGGCCGACGGCGGCAAGGTCGACGAGAGCAAGCCGCTGGTCATCGCGGCCTCCCCGAGCCCGCACGCCGACATCCTGAACTTCGTCAAGGACAAGCTCGCGGCCAAGGAAGGCCTCAAGCTCGAGGTGAAGGAGTTCACGGACTACGTCCTGCCCAACACCGCCACCGAGCAGGGCCAGGTCGACGGCAACTACTTCCAGCACAAGCCGTACCTCGACGACTTCAACAAGAAGAACGGCACGCACATCGTGCCCGTCGTGAACGTCCACCTGGAGCCGCTCGGCCTCTACTCCAAGAAGGTCAAGGCCCTCGCGGACATCAAGCCCGGCCAGACCGTCGCCGTCCCCAACGACACCACCAACGAGGGCCGCGCGCTCCAGCTGCTCGCCGCGAACAAGCTCATCACCCTCAAGGACGGGGTCGGCACCAGCGCCAAGCTGTCCGACATCACCGACAAGAAGGGCCTGGAGTTCAAGGAGCTGGAGGCCGCCACGGTCCCGCGCGCCCTGAACGACGTGGACGCCGCCGTCATCAACGGCAACTACGCCCTCGAGGCCAACCTCTCGCCCGCCAAGGACGCCCTGATCCTGGAGAAGGCCGAGGGCAACCCGTACGCCAACTTCCTGGCGGTCAAGGACGGCAAGCAGAACGACCCGCGCGTCCAGAAGCTCGCCAAGCTCCTGAACTCCGACGAGGTCAAGAAGTTCATCGAGGAGAAGTACCAGGGCTCGGTCACCCCGGCCTTCGGCGCCCCGGCCGCCTCCTGACCCGACCCCGCCCGGCCGTGAACGGCCTGGTGGGCGCCGGATCTCCGGCCCCGCGCACCCGTCAGGGCGCGCGGGGCCGGAGCCGTGCCGGAGGCTGCCCGCTTCCGGGCAGCCCGGCCCTGCACTTCCCCCGGCCGATGCTGCATGCTGTGGCCTACGACCCGCACGAACGGTCCCGCACCACGGTCGCCCCACGGTCTCAGGCATGGAGCTGCGCATGACTACCACCTTCCCGGACGTCACCATCAGCACGGACCGGCTGGTGCTGCGCCCCTTCGAGGAGGACGACGTCACCGCGCTCGCCGAGATGATGAACGACGAGCACGTCACCGCCTGGACCACCGCACCGCACCCCTACACCCACGCCGACGCCCACAGCTGGGCCACCGCGCACTCCCACGACGAACGCACCGAGGGCCGCGGTCTCGTCCTCGCCGTGACCGAGTTCCTCACCCAGCGCCTCGTCGGGATCGTCCACCTCCGCAACACCGACTGGCGCACCCGCACCACAGAGGCCGGCTACGTCACCGCCCCATGGGCCCGCGGCGAGGGCTACGCCAGCGAATCCGTGCTCGCCGTCGCCCAATGGCTCTTCGGCGACCAGCACTTCGAACGCCTCGAACTGCGCACCGCCGCCGACAACACCGCTTCCCAGCAGGTCGCCCAGAAGATCGGCTGCATCAGCGAGGGAGTCCTGCGCAACGCGTGGATAGTGCGCGTCCAGGCCGCCGACGGCAGCTGGACCGAGACCCGCACCGACGTCATCGTCTGGAGCCTGCTCCCCGAGGACCTCGACGACACCGACGAGTACGGCGCCCCCCTCGGCTACGAGGCCTGGGAAGGCCACTCCGGCCGCTCCGCCCACCACGGCGGACACGCCTTCGCACAGCGCGCCGACGCGCCCGGCCGGCCCGTCGGCGCCGACCGGAACTGACCCGATGACCAGGTAGTCTCACCGTGCCCGACCCCGCGACGAAGCTTCGCCCGCCCCCCGACCCAGGAGACTGACGACGATGGCCGACCGGGTGACGGTGATCGGCTGGGACGGCTCACCGCTGACCGCCGCGGCCCGGTCCGCGCTCTCCGCCGCCACCCTCGTGGCCGGCGCCGCCCACCACCTCGCCCTCCCCGAGATCCCGCCCGGAGCCGAACGCATCCGCCTCGGCAGCCTCGGCCTCGCCGCCCGCCGCATCGCCGGCCACCGCGGCACCGCCGTCGTCCTCGCCGACGGCGACCCCGGCTTCTTCGGGGTCGTACGCACCCTGCGCGCCCCCGAGCACGGCCTCGAGGTCGAGGTCGTCCCCGCCGTCTCCGCGGTCGCCGCCGCCTTCGCCCGCGCCGGGATGCCCTGGGACGACGCCCAGGTCGTCGTCGCCCACCGCCGCACCCTGCGCCGCGCCGTCAACGTCTGCCGGGCCCACCCCAAGGTCGCCGTCCTCACCGCGCCCGGAGCCGGCCCCGCCGAACTCGCCCTGCTCCTCGACGGGGTCCACCGCACCTTCGTGATCTGCGAGGAACTCGGCACCGACCGGGAACGCGTCACCGTCCTCACCTCCGACAAAGCCGCCGACCACAGCTGGCGCGACCCCAACGTCGTCATCGTCATCGGCGGCGGGGGCCAGGTCTCCGCCACCGCCGAGGCACCCTGGCTGTTCGGCCACGGCCCCGGCCTCACCACGGGCCGCGGCTGGGCCCGGCCCCGCACCGGCCCCGGCGCACCGGCGGCCGAGGGGGAGTCGGCGCAGCTGCGCGCCGCCCAGCTCGCCCGCCTCGGCCCCCGCCCCGGCGACCTCGTCTGGGACATCGGAACCGGCTCCGGGGCCCTCGCCGTGGACGCCGCCGCCCTCGGCGCCGCCGTCATCGCCGTCGACGCCGACCCGCGCGCCTGCGAAGGGGTAACCGCCGCCGCCCGCAAGCGCGGTGTCCAGATCCAGGTCGTCCCCGGCCGCGCCCCGCACGTACTGGAGAACCTGCCCGAGCCCGACGTCGTACGCGTCGGCGGCGGCGGGGCCCCCGTCGTCGCGGCCGTCGCCGACCGCCGCCCCGAACGCATCGTCAGCCACGCCTCCACCCGCGACGAGGCCGAGGCCATCGGACGCACCCTCACCGAACACGGGTACGCCGTCGAGTGCGCCCTCCTGCAGTCCGTCGGGCTCGACACCCGGACCTGGACCGAACAGGAGCGTTCCGTCGTGTTCCTCCTGGCAGCCGAGCGCCCCGTGAGCCGCTAGTGCTGTGACCGGGAAGGTTCACCGGGTCGGCAAACCTTCCCGGCCACAGCACCGGAGCGGACCCCGGGGTAGGCTGGCCGATCGTCGTACTGCCCGCAGGACGCGCGACGTGGCGCAGTCCACAGCGGACCGTGCCGGTTTATGGCCGCCACCGCGGCCGACGAGCGCGACAATGCTCAGGAGTTGTTGTGCGGGCGGGCGCGAGGCGTCGCACCGCACGGCAACCCCGCACGGCAACTCCGCGCGGCGGCCTCGTGGGCGCCGGGCGATCGAAGAGGCAAAACCGATGGGCGAGGGGTACGCATGACTGACACCGGCCAGGTCCCGGGCGAGGGTCACCCGGACAACGCGGGCATGGTGGATCAGCACGGCAGTCCCGCGCCGCTCCCGCCCCTGCCGCCGCTCCCGCCCGTCCCGCCGCAGGCCCCCGCGGGCTACGCGTTCCAGGACCTCGTGGACGACCCCGCGGAGCCCGAGGACGAGGAACTGCTGCTCATGCCGTCCGGGCAGGGCTCCTGGAGCGACCCGCAGGTCGTCCCGCAGGTCCCGGCCTACCCGACGGAGTTCCCCGCCGAACCCGTCTACACCGAGTACCCGCAGCCGCCCGTCGGCTACGCCTTCCCGGAGCCCGGCTACCCCCAGGCCCCGCAGCCGGGCGCCGGCTTCCCCGCCGCTCCGTACGCCGAGAACGCCGGCCCCGAGTCCTACGACCCCGCCGCGTACAGCGCCGGGGCGCACGAGACCGGCGGCCGTGACACCGGTGCGCTCGACCTCGGCGGCCTCGTGGTCCCGCAGCCGGCCGCGCCCGTCGCCCCGCCCGTCGCGCCCCGCCGGCCGCTGCACATGGGCCCGCCCGTGCCCGAGGCCACCGGGGGAGTCGTACGGTCCCTCGCCGACCGGGGTCCGGCCGCCGCGCCGGCCGTCCCCGCCGTCGCCGTCCCGGCGCAGGCGCCCGAGCCGGTGGCGGAGCCGCTGGTGGCGGAACCCGTCATGGTCGAGCCGGTCGCCGTCGAGCCGGTCATGGTCGAGCCCGTGGCCGTCGAGCCGGTGGCCGTCGCTCCCGAGCCGGAGGCCGCGCCCGGCGTGGCCGTGCCGCTGCCCGTGGCCGGTCCCGGCGTGCCCGTGATGCAGACGCCGGCGCAGATGGCGATGCCGGTGCCGATGCCGGTGCCGGTGAGCGTGCCCGGGCCGTCGACCCTCGGCCCCGAGTACCTGGACGTCTCCGCCGCCGAGGTTGCGGTGGCGGAGCCCGTGGCCGCGCCCGCCCCGCAGCTCGGCGAGATCCCGGTGCAGGCCGGGACCCCGTGGGCGGTGGAGCCGGCCGCGCCGGAGCCCCTGGCCGCGCCCGAGGCCGAGGCCCTGGTGGCCGCGCCCGCCGTCGCCGCCCCCGTGGCCCCGGCCGCCGTCGCCGTCCCCCTTGTCGTCGCCGTGGCGGAGCCCGTGGCCGTCGTCGCGCCCGAGCCCGAGCCGGTGGTGGAGCCCGCCCCGGAGCCGCAGCCCGAGCCGGCCCCGGTGGAGGCCGTCGAGGCCCCCGCGCCCCTTCCCGCGCCGGAGACCCCGCAGCCCGCCGAGGAGGCACCGGCCGAGCCGCAGCCGACTCCCGCAGAAACGGTGGCTCAGCCCGAGCCGGAGCCCGCCGCGGAGCCCGTGGAAGCCGCGCAGCCCCCGCAGCCCGAAGCCGAGCCCGCCCCGGAGGCCGTGGAGCCCGTAGCGGCCGAGGCCGCGCCGGAGCCCGCCCCCGAGGCCGCGCCGGAGCCCGAGGCGGCCGAGCCCGCCGCGCAGACGCCCGTAGAGGCACCCGCCGCGGAAGCCCCCGAAGCGGTGGCCGAGCCCGCGCCGTCGGAGGAGCCCCCCGCGGAGCTCCCCGAGGCCGCGGCAGAGGCCCAGCCCGAGGTCCAGCCCGAGCCCGAGACCGAGGCCGCCGAGGCGGTTTCCCCCGGCGAGCCCGCCCCCGGCTACGGGGACGCGGAGCGCGAGGCCGTCCTGCGCGTCATGCGCGAGCGCCGCGACATCCGCAACGGCTTCCGCACCGACCCCATCCCGCACGAGGTGCTGCTCCGCGTCCTGGAGGCCGCCCACCACGCGCCCAGCGTCGGCCACTCGCAGCCCTGGGACTTCGTCGTCATCCGCTCCGCCGAGACCCGCCGGACGATGCACGAGCTCGCCCAGCGCCAGCGCGAGGCCTACGCCAAGTCGCTGCCCAAGGGCCGGGCGAAGCAGTTCAAGGAACTCAAGATCGAGGCCATCCTCGACACCCCGGTGAACATCGTCGTCACCGCCGACCCCACCCGCGGCGGCCGCCACACCCTCGGCCGGCACACCCAGCCGCAGATGGCCCCGTACTCCTCGGCCCTCGCCGTCGAGAACCTCTGGCTCGCCGCCCGCGCCGAGGGCCTCGGCGTCGGCTGGGTCAGCTTCTTCGACGAGCGCGAGATGGTCCGCGCGCTCGGCCTGCCCGAGCACCTCGAGGTCGTCGCCTACCTGTGCGTCGGCTACGTCGACGAGTTCCCGGAGGAGCCGGAGCTCGCCCAGGCGGGCTGGTCGCAGCGCCGCCCGCTGGCCTGGGTCGTCCACGAGGAGACGTACGGCCGCCGCGCGCTGCCCGGCGAGGCGCCGCACGACCTGCTCTCCGAGACCGTCGCCAGCATCCGCCCGCTCGACGCGAAGGCGCTCGGCGAGGCCTGGGAGCGGCAGAAGCGCATGACCAAGCCCGCCGGGGCCCTGGGCATGCTGGAGATCATCTCCGCGCAGCTCGCCGGCCTCTCCCGGGTCTGCCCGCCGCCCATTCCCGAGCCGGCCGCCGTCGCGATCTTCGCGGGCGACCACGGCGTCCACGCCCAGGGCGTCACCCCCTGGCCCCAGGAGGTCACCACGCAGATGGTGGCCAACTTCCTGGGCGGCGGCGCGGTCTGCAACGCCTTCGCCAACCAGGTCGGCGCCGAGGTCTGCGTGATCGACGTGGGCGTCGCCGGCGACCTCCCGGCCACCCCGGGCCTCCTCCCGCGCAAGGTCCGCCCGGGCACGGCCGACCTCTCGACCGGCCCCGCCATGACCCGCGAGGAAGCGATCGCGGCCATCGAGGTCGGCATCGAGACGGCCCGCGACCTCGTCGCGGCGGGCAACAAGGCCCTCCTGACCGGCGAGATGGGCATCGCGAACACCACGGTGTCCGCGGCCCTGATCTCGGTCTTCACCGGGGTCGACGCGGCGGAGGTCACCGGCCGCGGCACCGGCATCAACGACGAGACGCACGCCCGCAAGGTCGAGGTCGTACGCCGCGCCCTGGAACTCCACCAGCCCGACCCGGCCGACCCGATCGGCGTCCTCGCGGCCATCGGCGGCCTGGAGCACGCGGCGATCGTCGGCCTCCTCCTGGGCGGCGCCTCCCTGCGCACCCCCGTGATCCTGGACGGCGTCAGCGCCGGCGCGGCCGCCCTGGTGGCCCGCGCCATCGCCCCGGAGGCCCTGTCGGCCTGCATCGCGGGCCACCGCAGCGCGGAGCCGGGCCACGTGGCCGCACTGAACAAGCTGGGCCTGCGCCCCCTGATCGACCTGGACCTCCGCCTCGGCGAGGGCACGGGCGCCCTGCTGTCCCTCCCCCTGGTCCAGAGCGCGGCCCGCGCGATGCACGAGGTGGCCACCTTCGACGCGGCGGGCGTCACCGAGAAGTAGCCCCGCCTGGCGCAGCCGGGCGCGCGCCGCGCCCCGGCCCCCCGGAGCCTGGTTCCCATGAGCATCGGAGCCAGGCCCCGGGTCGTCGTGTCCCCGCCGGACCCGCGGGGCCTGCGCGAGGTCACCGCGGGCAGCCGCACCCTGGGCCGGGTCTGGTCCTGCCGCGGGCTGCGCCGCCTCCTGCACCGGGCCGGCTATCCCCGCGCCATGCCGCTGACGGACCCGCGGTTCGTCTCCTGGCACGGCGGCGGCTCCACCACCTGGCCCGACCGCCCCTGGCACCGCCGCACTGCCGCCGCGCTGATGGCGGCGGGCCTGCTGTGCTCCGCCGCGCTCCTGGTCTCCATCGGGCAGGTGGACGCCGCCGGAGCCCAGACCTTCGCCGGTCGCCTCACCGGCTGGCTGCTGATCCTGGCGGGCGCGGTCCAGACGGCCGCCGCCGCGGCCGCCACGGACTTCTGGGGCAGACGCCGGCTGTCCTGGTCGGGCCCCCTGGTCCTGGTCGGCGCGCTGATCGCGCTGGCCATGAGCGCCCTGCTGCTGGGCATGTGGTGCGAGGCGCGGGAGTACATCGTGCAGCTGCCGCTGTACGCCGCCCTGTTCTGCTGGGCGCTGTGGGCCCTGTGGCTCCTGGTCCGCCACGCGGCCTGGAAGGGGCTCCCGCACCCCAGGAGCATCGTCGCGGGGCTGACCCTGTCGGCCGTCCTGACCGGGGTGAACTTCTCCCAGACCACCCTCTACGAACCGAACGCCGAGCGCAGCATCGTCACGGCGGAGGCGAAGCTGGGCGAGCCCCGCGTCAGCCCGGACGGCAAGGTCCTGCACCTGTCGCTGAGGCTGAGCGTGAAGAACGTCGGGAAGGTCCCGGTGGACGTGCTGGGCACGATCTTCTGGGTGATCGGGCAGACGTCCAGGGTGTACCAGGCCGGCCGGCCCGAGTTCTGGCGGCGCGAACTGCCCGGGGAGGAGGACGCCGAGCGGTACGCCAGGGCCACCGGGCGGGAGCAGCTCGCCTTCGGCATCTTCATGAAGGACGGGTCATGGCTCGACCCGGGCACCGAGAAGGCCGAGGAGAAGATCGTCCAGCTGCCCGCCGGGACCGACTACTCCACCGTCGAGGCGGTGGCCAAGGTCATCACCTCGCGCAGGGACCGGGGGCGGATCGGGGCGGAGTACCCGGTGAACTGGTACTCCTGGCAGCAGTTCCCGCCGTGCGACCCGCAGTACTTCGACCGCCCCCACACCGGATGGTTCGCCGTCCGTGACGCCCTGCCGCGCGCACTCGCCGAGGAGTGGTCGTGCCGCCTACGCGGTGCGCCCTGGTGCCCCCTGCGCGGCCGGCCGCGGTGCGACACGGACATCCTCCTGAGCACGGCGCGCATCCGGCACAACAACAATCTGATCAACGTCACCCGCGGGGCCCGCTACGTCACCCTGGTCCGGCTGGTGGACCGGACCGCGAGCAATCCCGACATCCAGGCCGTGATCGCCCCGGCCCCCGGCGGACGCGTCCTCCTCCCACCGGACCATGAGGAGAGCCCGGAGCGCTACGGACTCATGAGGACCGTGTCGGACGTCGCCCGGGTCCCCTCGACGGCCCTGGTGAGCCCCCGGAGCGAGGCGGACCCCGAGCCCTGACCGGCCGTCGGCGGGAGCCCCGTATCCCGGTGGGCCGGGCGCGAGCCGTATGGTGGACCCGCACGTAAAACCGCACGTCAGTACCTCGCCGCTCCAGCGCCGCAGCGGCACGAACCCCTCGCCGCCTCAGGAGTCGCACCCGCCATGGCCGACACCCCCGCCTACCCCGTAGGACTCCGCCTCGCCGGGCGCCGCGTCGTCGTCATCGGCGGTGGCCAGGTCGCCCAGCGGCGCCTGCCCGCCCTCATCGCGGCCGGCGCGGACGTCCTGCTGATCTCGCCCTCCGCGACCCCCTCCGTGGACGCGATGGCCGAGACCGGCGAGATCCGCTGGGAGCGCCGCCGCTACCGGGACGGCGACCTCGCCGACGCCTGGTACGCCCTGATCGCCACCCGCAACCGCGAGGACAACGAGCGCGTCTCCGCCGAGGCCGAGCGCGAGCGGGTCTGGTGCGTGCGCGCCGACGACGCCTCCGCCGCGACCGCCTGGACCCCGGCCACCGGCCGCGTCGAGGGCGTCACCGTGGCCGTGCTGACCGGCAACGACCCCCGCCGCTCCGCCGCCGTCCGCGACGCCGTCGTGGAGGGCCTGCGCGACGGCACCCTCACCGCCCCCGCGCACCGCCACAAGGCCGCGCCCGGCGTGTCCCTCGTCGGCGGCGGCCCCGGCGACCCGGACCTGATCACCGTGCGCGGCCGCCGCCTGCTCGCCGAGGCCGACGTGGTCATCGCCGACCGGCTCGGCCCCCGCGACCTCCTCGACGAGCTCCCCCCGCACGTCGAGGTCATCGACGCGGCGAAGATCCCGTACGGCCGTTTCATGGCCCAGGAGGCCATCAACAACGCCCTGATCGAGCACGCCAAGGCCGGCAAGGCCGTGGTCCGGCTCAAGGGCGGGGACCCGTACGTCTTCGGCCGCGGGATGGAGGAGCTCCAGGCCCTCGCCGAGGCGGGCATCTCCTGCACCGTCGTCCCCGGCATCTCCAGCTCCATCTCGGTGCCCGGCGCCGCCGGCATCCCGGTCACCCACCGCGGTGTCGCCCACGAGTTCACCGTCGTCAGCGGCCACGTCGGCCCCGACGACCCGCGTTCCCTCGTGGACTGGGCCTCCCTCGCCAAGCTCACCGGCACCCTGGTCGTCCTGATGGGCGTCGACAAGATCGGCCTCATCGCCGAGGCCCTGGTCCGCCACGGCCGCTCCGCCGACACCCCCGTCGCGGTCGTCCAGGAGGGCACCACCGCCTCCCAGCGCCGGGTGGACGCCACCCTGGCCACCGTCGGTGAGACCGTGCGCGCCGAGGAGATCCGTCCGCCGGCCGTCATCGTCATCGGCGACGTCGTCCGCGTGAACGCACCCGCCGCACCCGGCGCACCCGCCGCACTCCCCGCCACCGACGCCTGACAGGCCGTTGGCACCGCACCCAGGACAAGGCAGTATCACCCTGTGGCTGATCTCATCACCGTCGAGGACCCCGACGACCCGCGCCTGCGCGACTACACGGGCCTGACCGACGTCGAGCTGCGGCGCCGCCGCGAGCCCGCCGAAGGACTCTTCATCGCCGAGGGCGAGAAGGTCATCAGACGGGCCAAGGACGCCGGCTACGAGATGCGCTCCATGCTGCTCTCCTCCAAGTGGGTCGACGTCATGCGCGACGTCATCGACGAACTCCCGGCCCCCGTCTACGCGGTCACCCCGGAGCTCGCCGAGCGCGTCACCGGCTACCACGTCCACCGCGGCGCCCTCGCCTCCATGCAGCGCAAGCCGCTGCCCACGGCGCAGGAGCTGCTGGCCTCGGCCCGCCGGGTGGCCGTGATGGAGGCGGTCAACGACCACACCAACATCGGGGCCATCTTCCGCAGCGCCGCCGCCCTCGGCATGGACGCCGTCCTGCTGTCCCCGGACTGCGCGGACCCGCTCTACCGCCGCTCGGTGAAGGTCTCCATGGGCGCGGTGTTCTCCGTCCCCTACGCCCGCCTCGAGGCCTGGCCCAAGAGCCTGGACACGGTCCGGGAGGCGGGCTTCAAGCTCCTCGCCCTCACCCCGCACGAGAAGGCCACGCCCATCGAACGGGCCGTCCCGCAGGCCCAGGACCGGGTCGCCCTGATGCTCGGCGCGGAGGGTGACGGCCTGTCGACCCAGGCGCTGGTCGCCGCCGACGAATGGGTGCGGATCCCGATGGCGCACGGGGTGGACTCGCTGAACGTGGGCGCGGCCGCCGCCGTCGCCTTCTACGCGGTGGCCGGCGGCCGCAGCTCCTAAGAGGTCTCTACAGGCGCTGGGCGACGGCGATGCCCAGCGCCACCAGCAGCGTCACCACGACGAACACGATCAGCCGCTGCCGCAGCAGCTTCGGGTCCGGCCGCGAGGGGCGGCGCCCCGTCCCGGTCGTCCGGGGCGCGGGGCGGCCGCCCGTACGGCCCGCCGTGGACCCGTGGTTACGGGGGGACGAGGGCCGCGCCTGCGGTCCGCTGTGCGGGGGCTGTGCCTGCGCCCTGGGCGTGGGCGCACCGCCGGCCGTCCGGCGGCGCTCCGTGCTCTGGTCGGCGTACGTCTCCGCCCGCCCGTCCGCCCGCTCCGTACGGATCCGCTGCGCCGGCGGGCGTCCGTCGCCCAGCCCCTGCGCCTCGCGCGCGGCGATCTCCTTGAGCCGCATCGACAGCTGGAGCGTGCTCGGCCGCTCCTCGGGGTCCTTGGCCAGACAGGCCCGCACCAGCGGCGCGAGGGCGTCCGGTACGCCGACCAGGTGCGGCTCCTCGTGCACGACCCGGTACAGCATGACCTCGGAACTGCCGTGCCCGAAGGGCGAGTCGGCGGTGGCCGCGTAGGCGAGGGTGGCGCCGAGCGCGAAGACGTCCGTCGCCGGGGTCACGACGGCCCCGCGCACCTGCTCGGGCGCGAGGAAGCCGGGGGAGCCGACGGCGGTGCCCACGTGGGTGAGGGTGCTCGCACCGGTGGCCCAGGCGATACCGAAGTCGATGATCCGCGGACCCTTGGGGGAGAGCAGGATGTTCGAGGGCTTCAGGTCCCGGTGGACCACCCCCGCCTCGTGCACCGCGACGAGCCCCTCGGACAGCGCCGCGCCGATCGCGGCGATCTGCGCCGCCGTCAGGGGCCCTTCCTCGGCGACCTTGTCGTGCAGCGAGGGCCCCGGCACGTACTGGGTGGCGAACCACGGCCGCTCGGCGTCCAGATCCGCGGCCACGAGCCGCGCGGTGCACCCGCCGCGGATCCGCCGGGCCGCGGACACCTCGCGGGCGAAACGGGAACGGAACTCCTGGTCCTCGGCCAGGTCGGGCCGGATCACCTTGAGCGCGACGCGCTGTCCGCGCCGGTCGGAGCCCAGGTAGACCACGCCCATACCGCCGGCGCCGAGCCTGCGGTGCAGTCTGAACGAGCCGACGACACGCGGGTCCTCGCGCCGGAGCCGCATCATCGCCATGTCCACCCCGCTGACCGGTCGTCCTGTTGACCTGGCACAGCTTACGGACCATCCGGCACGTGCGCTCAGAGGCCGCGCCCTCGCCGGGGGATTCGATTGTCAGTACGGGGCAGGCCACTTGGGGGTTTCGCCGCCGAACGGCCCACCCCGCGCCCGCTCCCCGGCCCCGCGCCCAAACGGCCCTCGGCGCAAGGCGATTGGCCCCCGGACGGACCCTCGCACCACCCCCGCGCACACCCCCGGGCCGGGTACGCCCGGGGGAGCGCGCCAACGCGCCGTACCGGGACACGCGTGTGCAGGGAGTGACGGAAGTGAGCGAAGTCACTACCCTCCGGTCATCCCCTCCGGGAAGACCCCCACAACGGGGGAGCCGTCTCCAACCAGGGGAGTAGTCCGAAGGAGTCCTCCTCATCCTCGCGTAGGCCCGTCAATGGGTACGAGGGCATGAGGCCAGGGGCCTTCCGGCCGCCTAGTGTTGAAGACAAGCGGCGGGTGGAGCACTCGTCCCCCGAGGTCACAAGCCCGCCGCTGCCAAACGACAGGGAGAGGACCATGGCGGACATCGCACGGCAAGGACGCAAGGCATTCGCGTTCCACAGCCATGAGTCCGGCACGCGCCACCCACTGGTGGCCGCGGCCATGGTGCTCCCCCTGGCCGCCGTCCTGCTCTTCGTCTTCGGAGGCTTCGAGCAGGTGGCGGCGCAGGCGTCGTCCGTAGGTGTGATGCTGGGGCGCTGAGCGGCGCCCCGGGCCCGGGAGAGCGGCCCGGGCCGGGACATCGAGCCTGCCGGACCCCGTGGGGACGGGGGAACGGCGGACGGACGGCTGGTGAAGGGTGCTGCACGTCCGGCTGGGGAGCCGGACGTGCAGCACCCTTTCTCATTCCCCGCGCCTTCCCCGTAGCCTCTCCCGGACGAGAGGGAGAGGGGCCCGATGACCGACAACGCACCCGTCCGGCGGCCGACGCGCCACCGCGCATGACCCCCGCACCCCCGCCCGGGTCCCTGCCCCGCCCCTTGCCCGCCGCGCTCGCCGCCTGGGCCTCGGGCGGGCCCGCACCGGCGTACGACCTCCTCGCGGACCGCGCCGACGGCACCGTCGTGCGCTGCGGGGACGCCGTCGCCAAGGCGCACGCCCGGGACACCGACCGGCAGGCCCTGGAACGGCGCCTCGCCCTCGCCGGCCACGGGGCCCTGGCCGGGGTCCTGCTGCCCCCGCTGCGCACCGGCACCGTCGGCGAGCGCCCCGCCTCCCTGTGGCCCTACGGAGCCCCCGTGGACCCGGAGCGCCCCGACGACGCCCCCTGGGAGGAAGCCGCCCGGCTCCTCGCCGCCCTGCACCGCACCCCGCCCGCAGCCCTCCCCGGCCCCGTCCCCCCGATGCGCGGCCCGGCCAAGGTGGCCCGCGCCCTGCACCGCCTGGCGGCGGCCCCGCACCCCGACCCGGAAGGCGCCCTCGCGGTGCGGGCCGCCGCCCGCACCCTGCCGGACTGGGCCCGGGGCCGGGGGAGCGCCCCGCCCGGCGGCGCCCTGTGCCACGGCGACCTGCACCTGGGCCAGCTCGTACGGCACCCCGCGCCCGACGGGCCCTGGCTGCTGATCGACGTGGACGACCTCGGCCTCGGCACCCCGGCCTGGGACCTGGCCCGCCCCGCGGCCTGGTACGCGGCCGGGATCCTCGCCCCGGCCGCCTGGCTGCGCTTCCTCGACGCCTACCGCGCCGCGGGCGGCCCGGCCGCCGGCCCGCCCGGCACCGACCCCTGGCCGGAACTCGACGTCACCGCCCGGGCCCTCACCGTCCAGACGGCCGCCCTGGCCCTGGCGAAGGCTGCACACGGCCAGCGCCCCCTCGACGAGGCGGAGCGGCTCGTGCTGGAGGCCTGTGTCCGTATCGCCGCCGTCCCGACCGAGTCGCAGCGGCGGGCCCGGCCGTAGGGTGAGCCGCGCGCCACCGGGTACGCATCCGGTGGCGAAACAGACGGCGAGGAGTTGATCCGGCATGCAGTGTCCGAAGTGTCACGCGATGATGCACACCTACAACCGCAACGGGGTCCAGATCGAGCAGTGCAGCGGCTGCCGGGGCATCTTCCTGGACTACGGCGAGCTGGAGGCGCTGACCCGCCTGGAGTCCCAGTACACGGCCCAGCAGTACGGCCAGGTCCCCCCGCCCGCGGCCCCGCCGGCCCCGTACCCGGTGCAGCACGCGGCCCCCGCCCCGGCCTGGGGCGCCCCCCAGCACCACGGCGGCCACGGCCACCACGGCCGCCACAAGGGCGGCTTCGGCCGGATGCTCTTCTCCTCCTGAGCCTCCCCAGCCTCCCCGAGCCCCGCGGGGCCCGCGGGGCCGCACAACGCGAAAGCCCCGGCCGTCGAAACGGCCGGGGCTTTCGGATGCGGTGCGCGATACTGGGATTGAACCAGTGACCTCTTCCGTGTCAGGGAAGCGCTCTCCCGCTGAGCTAATCGCGCGGGACCACGGTAAGAAACCGCAGGTCATGCAGGGGTAAAACAGGTACTGCGTGTACTGCGTGCGCGATACTGGGATTGAACCAGTGACCTCTTCCGTGTCAGGGAAGCGCTCTCCCGCTGAGCTAATCGCGCGGGGATCCTTGCGGATCAGTGGACGATACTGGGATTGAACCAGTGACCTCTTCCGTGTCAGGGAAGCGCTCTCCCGCTGAGCTAATCGTCCTTGGAGGTGGAGACGGGATTTGAACCCGTGTAGACGGCTTTGCAGGCCGTTGCCTCGCCTCTCGGCCACTCCACCATGGAGCTGCGGGGGTTCTCGGGAAGAAGACCCCCACTTCGAGCGGACGACGAGACTCGAACTCGCGACATCCACCTTGGCAAGGTGGTGCTCTACCAACTGAGCTACGTCCGCAGGTCACCGTGTTCGCTCCGGGGTTTTCCCCCTTCGCTCCCTGGCGACGTGTTGAACTCTAGCGGATTCCCCGGCCAGCTCAAAAACGCGTTTCCGCAGCGTGCTGCCGGTCGATCACCGCCGGTCACCCGTGCGTCACCTCACCGGCGCCATCCCGCCACCGGTCATAGACTCGCAGCCGTGCACGACCTGCCTCCCCTGGCCCGCTTCGGCGGCCTCCTCGCGACCGACCTCCGGGACGTCACAAGCGACCCGTCCGCCCTCGACTCCACCGGGTTCTGGGCGGTGAGCGCAGACTTCGAAGGCCGGCTGGTCTGCGCGCGCTTCGGGGACATACGCCCCGACCCCGTACCGGCGCCCGTCCCCGGAGCCTGGCGCGGGCCCACCGCCGACCAGTGGTCCTCCTCGCTCGACCGCTCCGCGTACGTCGCGGGCGTGCGCCGCATACGCGAATACATCGCGGCCGGCGAGGTCTACCAGGCCAATCTCTGCCGCGTGATGTCCGCACCGCTGCCCGATCCGGACGCCGCCGATGTCGACGCCCTCACCGCGCACCTCGCGCGCGGCAACCCCGCGCCCTACGCAGGAACGATTCGGCTGCCCGCGCACGGCGTCGAGATCGCCACCGCCTCCCCCGAGCTGTACCTCAGCCGCCACGGCCGCCACATCGAGTCCGGCCCCATCAAGGGCACCGGCCGCACCGCCGCCGACCTGCTGCCCAAGGACCACGCCGAGAACGTGATGATCGTGGACCTCGTACGCAACGACCTCGGCCGCGTCTGCGCCACCGGCTCCGTCACCGTCCCCGCACTGTGCGCCCTGGAGGAGCACCCGGGACTGGTCCACCTCGTCTCCACCGTCAGCGGAGAACTCGCCGACGGCGCGGGCTGGCCCGAACTGCTCACCGCCACCTTCCCGCCCGGCTCCGTCACCGGCGCCCCCAAATCCTCCGCCCTGCGCATCATCGAGGAGCTGGAGACCGCCCCCCGGGGCCCCTACTGCGGAGGCATCGGCTGGGTGGACGCCGACCGCGGCACCGCCGCCCTCGCCGTCGGCATCCGCACCTTCTGGATCGACCGCGAAGCCCCCGGCGGCCCCCGCCTGTGCTTCGGCACCGGCGCCGGGATCACCTGGGGCTCCGACCCCGACCGCGAATGGGCGGAGACGGAACTGAAGGCGGCCCGGCTGCTCGCGGTAGCGTCGGGAACGCACGAGACGTCCCGGACGCACGAGGCGCACGGGACGCAGGACCTGAGTGGAGGGACCGTACGGTGAGGATCTGGCTCGACGGAGCACTGCGGGACGCCGGGGACGCCAAGGTGTCCGTGCTGGACCACGGCCTGACCGTGGGGGACGGGGTCTTCGAGACCCTCAAGGCCCAGGACGGCACGCTCTTCGCCCTCACCCGCCACCTGGACCGGCTCACCCGCTCCGCCCGCGGCCTCGGCCTGCCCGACCCGGACCACGACGAGGTGCGCCGCGCCTGCGCCGCCGTCCTCCAGGCCAATCCGATGCCGCTCGGCCGGCTGCGGATCACCTACACCGGCGGACTGTCCCCCCTCGGCTCCGACCGGGGAGAGACCGGCCCCACCCTGGTCGTCGCCGTGGGGGAGACCACCCGCCGCCCCGACACCACCGCCACGATCACCGTCCCCTGGGTGCGCAACGAACGCTCCCCGCTCACCGGCCTGAAGACCACCTCCTACGCGGAGAACGTGGTCGCCCTGGCGCGCGCCCACGCGGCCGGCGCCTCCGAGGCCCTGTTCGCCAACACCGTCGGGCACCTCTGCGAGGGCACCGGATCCAACGTCTTCGTCGTCCTCGACGGCGAACTCCGCACCCCGCCCGTCAGCTCCGGCTGCCTCGCCGGCATCACCCGCGCCCTGGTCGTGGAGTGGACCGGCGCCAAGGAGACCGAGCTCCCCTTCGACGCGCTGGACCGCGCCGAGGAGATCTTCCTGACCTCCACTCTGCGCGACGTACAGGCCGTCCACCGGGTCGGCGACCGCACCCTGACGGCGGCCCCCGGCCCGGTCACCGCCAAGGCGATGCGCGTCTTCGACGAGCGGGCCGCCTCCGATCTCGACCCGTGAGCGCGCACACCCGGTGGTCACCCGGACGCGGGACGGGTAGAACTCGACGGTGACCACCACCCTGCGGCCCAGCGGGCCGCTCCAGCAGAGCGACGGGGGCGGGCGCTCGCGCCCCTACGAGATCCGCGTCAACAGCCGGCGCGTGGGGGCGCTGCTGATCGCCGCCGACACCCCCTTCGGGCCGACGGTCGGGGAGATCCGCGACCTCGCCGTCGACGAACGGGACCGCCGCCGCGGCCGGGCCACCGTCGCGGCGCTCGCCGCCGAGGAGGTGCTGCGCGGCTGGGGCTGCCGCCGGATCCGGATCTCCGTACCGGCCGGCTCGCCGGGCGGCCTGCGGCTGGCCGCGGCCCTCCGGTACGCCGAGTACAGCCGCAACATGGCCAAGGACCTCCCGCAGCAGCCCCCCGCCCTCACCGCGGGCGCCGTCGGCCGCCCCATGACCGAGGCCGAGTACGAGGCCTGGGAAGCCCGCGCCCGCGCGCAGTACGCCCGCAGCTGGGTGGGCCGGGGCATGTCCCCGCAGGCCGCCGAGGCCAAGTCGAACGCCGACCACGACGCGATGCTGCCCCGGGGCCTGGCCACCCCGGGCATCGACCTCGCCGTCCTGGAGGCGGCCGGCACCCCGGTGGGCCACGTCTGGCTCGGACCCGCCGCCGACGGGAGCGGCTACGTCTACGACGTCGAGGTCGCCGAGGAACACCGGGGCCGCGGCCACGGCCGGAACCTGATGCTCCTCGCGGAACGCACGGCCGTCGCCGCGGGCCACCGCCGGCTGGCGCTCCACGTCTTCAGCGACAACACCCCGGCCCTGAGGCTGTACGAGTCCCTCGGCTACCTCCCGACGGACATCAACTACGGCAAGGACCTCGTCTAGAGGGCCTAGGCTGCCAGCAGCCGGTCGGCGATCTCCTCGATGCGGGCGCGCAGGCCCTCCTGGCTCTTGCCGCCGTCCAGACGCTCGCCGTCGATCACGTACGTGGGGGTGCCGGTCACGCCGATGGCCTTGCCCTCGGCCTGGTCGGCGTCGACGATCAGGATGTGCCGGCCGTCGATCAGAGCGGTGTCGAACTCCTCGACGTCCAGGCCCAGTTCACGCGCCACGTCCAGCAGCACCGGCTCCCCGCGCTCGCCGAGCTCCGCCGTCCGGGCCAGCAGGGCCTCCGCGTACGGCCAGCCCTGCCCCTGCTCCACGGCCTCCTCCGCGGCCTGCGCGGCGGCGAAGGCGTGCTTGTGCTTCTCCAGGGGGAAGTGGCGCAGCCGGATGTCCAGCCGGTCGCCGTAGCGGGCCCGCAGGGCGCGTACGTCGTCCAGAGCGCTGTGGCAGTCCGGGCACTGGAGTTCGCACCAGACGTCGAGGATCACGGAATCGGTCATACGGACAGTCTCCCAGCCCCCGCGCCGGGTCACCGACCGGGACCTGGGGAGGAGGGGCGACCCCGAGATCTCCCGGAGATCCGCGCCGGGGGCGTCCCGGGCGTGGCCGCGGCGGCGATGCCCGGTGCAGGATGGATGGGGACAGAACGCCCGCCCGTCGCCCAGCCCCGGAGGACCGCATGCTCGCCGAGACCATATGTTCCGCGGTGTCCGCGGCGGGCCTGGGCATCGCCGCCGTGACCGCGTACCGCAAGCGGTTCCTGGCCGCGACCCGGATCGCCGCCTACTCGCTGGTTCCGGTCGCGCTCGTGCTGACCGGCCTGGTGGAGTGGGTGTCGGGGATCGTCTTCAACCCGACCGTCTGGATCGGCTTCGGCCTGCTGGGCCTGGCCTGGCTGCTCTTCACCGCCACCCGGGCCGTCGAGCGCCGCGGCCTCGGCAAGGCCCCCAAGCCCCCGAAGGCGGCCAAGGGCACCCCGCAGACCGAGGCCGTCGCCCCCACCGCCTCCGCCCCCTCCCTGGGCACCGGCGAGCGGCCTTCCCCCGCACCCCGCAGCGCCCCGGCCGCCCCCGCGGACGACTTCTCCGACATCGAGGCCATCCTCAAGAAGCACGGGATCTAGGCCGTCCAGCCCGTCACGTAGCGGATCCGGGGCCCGGCGCGCGCGAGAAGCGGCGAGGAACCACCTGAACCGGCGACAACGGGCCAACGCCCGCGCCGGTCATGGCGTGTTGGGGGCCGATCCGCCGCGCGCTGCGCGATCATCAGCCCGACATGCTCGACACATCGCAGGGTGAGCCGACGGCTCCCGCTCCCGTCGCCGAGGCGCCCGTCTCCCGGGCCCCGCTCACCCCCGAGGGGCGCGGCTGCCTGTTCGCGCTCTCCCAGCCACCCCTGATGATCTTCCTAGCGGTGATCGGGACCCTGCTGCTGCTCGCCGCCGTGCACGACCTCTACCTGCTCTGAGCCCTCGGGATGCGCGTCCGCCTCCTTGCGGCGGGCCCGGTACGCCGCCACGTGCAGCCGGTTCCCGCAGGTGCGGCTGTCGCAGTAGCGCCGGGAACGGTTGCGGGACAGGTCCACGAAGGCCCGCCGGCAGTCCGGGGCCTCGCAGCGGCGCAGCCGCTCCTGCTCCCCGGAGACGACGATGAAGGCCAGGGCCATGCCGCCGTCCGCCGCGAGGTGGTCACCGACCGAGGCGCCCGGCGCGAAGTAGTGCACGTGCCAGTCGTAGCCGTCGTGGTCGGTCAGCTGCGGGGTGGTCCCGGCCGTCGCGACCAGCTCGTTGATCAGCGAGGACGCGGCGCGCGAGTTCGGCGCCGCGAAGACCTGCGCGAACTTGCCGCGTACGGTCCGCACGCCCGCCAGATCGCGGGCGCTCAGCTCACCGACGTCGCTGATCGCGTACTCGCGGACGAAGCCGCGCAGCGTGCCGATGTCGGACAGCCCGTCCGGCTGCTCCGGCTCGGCGGCTGTGTTCACCAGCGCGACGACGACGTCGAGCGCGCGACGGGTGTCGTGGGGGATCTGCACGGGTCGCTCCCTGGAAGCCGGGCTCAGGGCGTCGGTGGCGGCCGCTGCCGACGCTGGGGGCCGACTCTAGCGGTTGCCGTCCAGGGGGTACCCAAGCGCACCGGCGCCGCCCTCGCGGGTGGCTTCCGCGAGAACAGCGCCGGTACGGCCGTATGTGGTTGTCCGGCCCGCACCGTCGCCCCGAGTCGGACGGTGTCGAGCGGTTGTAGGCCTGGCTCAGCTTTCGGCCAGGATGTGGGAGAGCTCCTTGTCGAGGTCGAAGTGCCGGTGTTCGGTCCCGGGTGGGACCGCGGCGTCCGTCCGCTTGAGGAACGACTCGAGTGCTCGGGCGGGTGCTTCGAGCAGCGCTTCTCCCTCCGGTGAGCTCAGGGCGATGCACACGACGCCCTGACCGTGGCTGCGGGACGGCCAGACGCGGACGTCGCCGGTACCGGTGGGCCGGTGGAGGCCCTCCGCGAGGAGATCACGGGCGAATACCCATTCGACCGTCTCCTCGGCGCCGGTGTGGAAGGTGGCGTGCACGGCGTAGGGGTCGGCCGTGTCATACCGCAGGCCCGCGGGAACAGGCAGTGAGGACTCGCTCGACACAACGAGGCGCAGGTGCAGCTCGCAGCTGACCGTGGTGTTCATAAGCGCCAGGGCCTTTCGCTCAGTGTGCGCTCGGGGATTCGCACGTCGGCGAAATCGACATGCCACCTACGGTGCCGTTGTAAACCCCTCTGACCGTTTTGCGGACCTCTGGGTCCCTCGGACGGCGGATCCAAAGCGGCATTCACGTGTGCTTCCGGCTCCGGTAGATTCGGGTCCATGAATACGGGGAGTGACCACGGGGCCAACGAGTCCGCGACCACCGAGCCGGCCGCCGAAGAGACGCCGCACGTCTCGAAGGCGCCCGCCTTCATCAAGGCCAACCGCAGCCTGCACCTGAGCTGGCAGGTCGGCGTCTTCATCGTCGGCCTCGCCGTCATCGGCGCCGGCATCGCCATGCTCGTCCTGCCCGGACCGGGCTGGGTCGCGATCTTCGCGGGCCTGGCGATCTGGGCGACCGAGTTCGCCTGGGCCCACCTCGCCCTGCGCTGGACCAAGCGCAAGGTGAGCGAGGCCGCGCAGAAGGCGCTGGACCCCAAGGTCCGCCGCCGCAACATCATCCTCACCAGCACGGGCCTGGTCATCGCGGGCGCGCTGATCGGCTTCTACCTGTGGAAGTACGGCATGACGCTGCCGTGGGACATCAAGGACCAGTAGGCCGCCGAGGGTGGTCATGGAGCACCGCTGACATGCGGTAATGTTTGCGGTGCGTCCGGGCGATTAGCTCAGTGGGAGAGCACTTCGTTCACACCGAAGGGGTCACTGGTTCGAACCCAGTATCGCCCACCCGGAGCAGAGGCCCGGAGATTCGAAAGAGTCTCCGGGCCTCTGTCGTACCCGTACCCGGATCCCGGACCCGCCCGCCCTCAGCGCAGCCGGCCGAGGGCCTCCTTCAGCCGCCGGGCGTCGCGCAGCCGCTTCTCGTACGTGGCCCCCACCACCAGCAGCAGCAGACCCGCCAGCGCCGGCGGCAGCCAGCGCGGCAGCGCACCGACCACCTGCACCACGTACGGGGCCAGCTCGTGCAGGGCCACCGCGGCGAGGGTGCCGCCACCCAGCAGCAGCGGCGCCTGGAGCCTGCGGTGCGCGCCCGCCAGCGTCAGCGCCAGGGCCGCCAGGCCCAGCAGCAGCGGGCGCAGCCAGTACGCGTCCCCCCACGCCGCGACCAGGCTCGGCAGCAGGGTCGCCCCCAGACCCGGCCCGTACGCGGCCCACGACGAGGCCCCCGGATCCCGGCGGCGCCGCGCCAGCCCCACCGCCAGCGCACCCGCCGTCACCGGCAGCGCGTACGCCTCGGGCACCGTCACCCCCGACGCGCCCAGGCGCACCCAGGCCGCCGCCACGCACAGCGCCCCGGCCGCCCAGCCCAGCCCCCGCCGCTCCGCCCGCAGCGCCGCCGCCGCGCACAGCAGCCCGTCCAGCGCGAGGACCACCGCCAGCAGCGGCCGGTCCAGGGCCGCGAGCAGCGCCGCGAGCACCCCCACGCCCGCCGCGGCGGCCTCCGCCGCCACCCGCACCCGGCCCAGCCGCGGGGCGGACCCCACCACCGCGGCCGGGACCACCAGCACCGCCACCCCCAGCCAGGCCACCGCCCACCCCGCGAGGGCCCCCAGCGCCACCACCGAAGCCGCCGCGTACCCGACGGCCAGCGCCGCCCCGCCGGCCCGTACCGGCACCGGCGCGGGCCTGTGGGCCGCCCCCAGCGCGCAGCCGGCCCCCAGCAGCCCGAACACCGCGAAGGTGGCCGCACGCCCGTCCAGGGCGGCCAGGGACACGTCCAGGCCCCCTACAGCGGCGCACAGCCCGGCCGTGAACGCGACACCCCGCACCGGAGCCCGCAGCGCCACCGCCCCGGCCGCCGCCGTCACCGCCAGCTGCGCCCCCAGCACCCCCGCCACCGGCAGCCCCAGCAGCACCGGAGCCACGAACAGCCCCGCCCAGCCGCACACCACCGCCGCCACCCGCGCCGGGCCCGGCAGCACCCGGCCCTGCCACCACAGCGCCCCCGCCGCCAGCAGCAGGGCCCCCGCCAGACCCGCCCCCGGCCCGTACGGAGCGGCACCCGGCGGGGTCGTCACCGCCCACACCTCCCGCAGCACCGCCCCCCGCGACAGCAGCAGCACCAGCACCCCCGGCAGCCCCGCCACCGCCGCCAGGACCGACACTCCCACCCCGGCCCGCAGCAGCCCGCGCCGCACCGGCTCCGGCAGCACGTCCACCCGTACCGCCGCCAGCAGCGCCAGCGCCGCCGCCACCCGCACCGCCACCGCCCACCAGGAACCCGCCCCGGCCGGCACCAGCGCCCCCACCGCCGACACCCACGCCACACCGCCCGCCAGCGCGGCCGCCGAAGCCCGCGGCTCCCGCCAGGCCACCGCCACGCCCAGCAGACCCCCCACCGCCAGCAGCAGCGCCGGACCGCCCGCCCCGGGCCCGTCCAGCGACAGCGCCAGCCCCGCCACCAGGGCCAGGCCCCCCAGCACCCCCGCCGCCACCCACGCCGGCACCCGCACCGCCCGCCGGGACACCGCGACCGCCAGCCCCGCGTCCAGCGCGGCCGTCGCCAGCAGCGCCCAGGCACCCTCCAGCGGGCCCGCCCCGCTGACGGCCGCGGCCAGCGGCAACGGCACCTGCGCCGCCAGCACCGCCGCCACCGGCGGCAGCCGCAGCCGGCCCAGCGCCGCCCCGTACCCCGCCCACAGCGCCGCCAGCACCGCGGCCGCCCCCACCGCGTACTCCCCGCCGCCGATGCCGGACAGGGCCACCGCGTGCAGCGCGTACGCGTCCAGCACCGTCAGCAGCAGCCCCACCGCCGCCACCGACTCGGCCGTCGACCGCAGCCCCCGGCGCAGCAGCACGACCGGAGCGGCCAGCGCCGCCACCGTCGGCAGGGCCAGCACCGCCGAACGCCCGGCGATCCCGAGCGAACCCCAGCCGACCAGGGTGAAGGCCAGTGCGGCCACCGCCAGCAGCACCGCACCCAACGTCAGCAGCACGCTCTGGGCACTCGGCGACGCCCCCGCCTTCCCGGCCGGAGCCGTCGGCGGCAGCAGCAGCGGCAGCGGCGGCGGGCCCTGGAGGGCGACGCGCACCAGCCAGTCCCGGCGGGCCAGCAAGTACGCGCGCCGGGCGTCGAGTCGGGCCAGCTCGCCGTCGATGAGCGCCAGCTCTTGGGCCGGCGGCACAGGGGAGTTCATGCTCGGAGTGTGGCGCCCGTCACCCCGTCAGGACATGGGCGTGCGTACTCAGATCGGCCCTGAGTACGGCCGGCCCGCCACCCGGGGGAGGGGCGATGCGCCAAAGCCCCTGCGCGGCCGGTCCGACGCGGACCAGACTGGAGGCATGCAGCGCTGGACGCACTACCGCTTCCGCAGCGTGTGGGACCTCGACGCCCCGCCCGCGCTCGTCTACTCCGTACTGGAGGACCCGGCCCGCTACCCCCTCTGGTGGACACAGGTCCGCCGCGTGCGGCCCGTCGACGAGCGCAGCGGCACCGCGCTGATCCGCTCCGTCCTGCCCTACGGCATCCACGTCACCCTCACCGGCCTGCTCCGCGACCCCGCCCGGGGCGTACTGGAAGTGGCACTGCGCGGGGACATCGAAGGCTGGGCCCGCTGGACCGTACGCCCGCGCGGCGGCCCCGGCGCCGGCCGGACCCGGGCCCTGTACGAGCAGGAGGTCGAGGTACGCGCCGCCCTGCTCCGGCGGTTCGCGGTCCCCGGGCGGCCCCTGTTCCGGCTCAACCACGCCCTGATGATGCGCGCCGGGCGGCAGGGCCTCGCGGCCCTGCTGGCGGGCCCGCCGGAAGCGGTTTGAACAGACCCCGCGCCTTCTTGTATTGTTCAGTCCGTTCCCGGGCGATTAGCTCAGCGGGAGAGCACTTCGTTCACACCGAAGGGGTCACTGGTTCGATCCCAGTATCGCCCACCGGGTCAGGCCGGTCCGTCTCACGACGGACCGGCCTTCCGCATGTTCCGGGCCCTTCCGCCGGGGCCGGGGCCCTCCGCCAGGGCCGCGCGCGTCACGCCGCCTGCGGCAGCTCCGGACGCAGCGGCCAGTGCGGATCCACCGGCTCCGGCGTCCCCTGACGCGCGAACCACGCCTGCAGCCCGCGCGCCTGCGCCGCGTGCCACACCGCCTGCAGCGTGTGCAGCTCCGCCGGGGTCAGCCGCTCCAGCCGCGCCGCGAACCTGCGCCCGACAGCCCGTACGACCTCCAGCGAAGCCAGCGCGTCCGCCGACGCCTCGTGCGCGCCCTCCAGCTCTATCCCGTAGTGCGCGCACAGGTCCGTCAGCGTACGGCGGCCCTTGCGGTAGCGGTCCAGGTGCTTGTCCAGCACCCGCGGATCCAGCACCGTCAACGGCCGGTTGTCCAGGTACCGGGCCAGCGACGACGCCCGGTGCCGACGCAACTCCCGGTCCAGCAGCGTCAGATCGAACGGCGCGTTCATCACCACCACCGGCCGGCCCGCCACCTGCTGCTCGCTCAGCGCGCGCGCTATCTCCTCCACCACCGGCGCCGGCCACCGGCCGTGCCGCTGGAGGTGGTCGTCGGTCAGACCGTGCACTTCCGTGGCCCCCGGCGGCACCGGGATGCCGGGATTGACCAGCCAGCGGGTGGAGCGGACCCGGCCGCCCGCACACTCCTGCACGACGAGCGCGGCGGACACGATCCGGTCCTGCTCGACGTCCACCCCGGTGGTCTCCGTGTCGAATGCGGCCAGCGGGCCCTCGTACCAGCGCGTCATGGCGAACTCCTCGTCCCCGATCGGCAGTTGGGGCGCACCCGGGCGCCACCGCCGCGGAACGTGCCACCCTTGCCCGAATCGGTGATACCCGGGCCGTTTGCCCCGTACGCCGTTTGCGGGCAGTCGGCTGCGGAGACAACTCCGGTGGGGGGTCGCACGCATGACCGGTCGTCACCCCGTCACCCTCACGGCAGAGCCCGGAAGGCATGGGGAGCCGGCCATGGCGCTCACACAGCCCGAACCGGGCGGGGTGCTGTCGGGGCGGATCGACCCGGGAACGGGTCCGCTGCGCGGCACACTCGCCACCACCGCCTGCATGGAGACCCTCCAGGTGGGATACCTGCACGCCGTCGCGGCCGCCGCCGGCTGCTCGCTGTCCCAGCCCTTCCCCGACAACGGCATCGACTGGCACGTCAGCCACGGCGCCCCCGAGCACGTCGTCGACGACGAGGTGACCATCAAGGTGCAGCTGAAGGCGACCTACCAGATACCGCCCCGGCCGGCCGGAGCCACCTTCGGCTTCACCCTCGACAACGAGCACCTGGTGAAGCTGGCCCGCACGCCGGTCGCCGTGCACAAGATCCTCGTCGTGATGCTCGTACCGCGGGAGCGGGAACAGTGGCTGAGCGCCGGGCACGACCGGCTCGACCTGCGGCACTGCTGCTACTGGACCAACCTCGCCGGACACCCCGTGACCGGCCGGCGCCGGACCACCGTACGGATCCCGACCACGCGGATCTTCGACGACCGGGCGCTGTGCGAGATCATGACCCGGGTCGGGTCGGGAGGGACACCCTGATGAACCGCCACGCGCCGCAGCCACCGCAGTCGCCGCACCCGCCCCACTCGCCGCACCTCGAACCGCTCTCGTCCCCGGACTTCGCACCGGGCACACCCGATCCGGCCCTCGTCGACCCCCAGGTGTTCGGGGCGCTGCTGCACCGGCACGGCTGGCTGCGGCGCGGGGGAGCGGCCGGCCGGTACGGGCGCTGGACCCCGCCCGGCCACGGCGGCACCAGCCTCCTCGTCCCCGAGAGCCGGGCCTTCCCCGACTGCGCGGACCTCCTGGAGGAGGCGCTGACGGCGCTCTCGCGCAGCGCCCTGCCCTCGGCACGGGAGGTCCTCTTCGGGCTCGGCGTGCCCAGCGACGAGATCCGCTGGGAACGCGAGATCCCCGAGGGGCCCTACGGATACCAGGGCGAGGCCGCCTGGACCGTGCAGGAACAGCTGCGCTCGGCCGCCCGCCGGCTGCTGCTGGCCGGGGCCCTCGCCGACCGGGCCCGCGCCGGGTACTACGGAGCCCGCCACCAGGCCCAGGCCGAACGGGCCCTGGACGGGGTCCTCGTCGGACCCTCGCCCGGCGGGCGCAGGCTCACCGCGTACGTCCCCGTGGACGGTGGCCGGGGGCCGGTCACCCGGCTGCACCACGCCCTGCACGCGGCCCGCGAGGCGGTGGACTACCGGCGTGCCACCGGCGGCATGGAAGCCTTCGACGCGGCGGTCGGCGCCGGGGTCAGCCGGGAGCTGACCGACGCCCTGATCGCCCTCGTCCGGGGTTCGGAAGGCGCCAGGATCGCACTGGCCTGGGCGCCGGCGGCCGGGGTCCCGGCGGGCTGCGCGGCCAGGCCCGAGCCGGTGGAGTTCTCGCCCGGCGACCTGCCGGTGCTGCGGGAGGCCGCCCAGCGGTACACGCGCAACGAGCCGGCCGTCCCCGTCCGGATCGCGGGGGCGGTCGTACGGATGCGGCGCGCGGCGGCGGGCGGCGGGGGCACCGTCCGGCTGCGGGTGCTGGCGGGCGCGGAGGTTCCGCAGGTCAGGGTCGCGCTCGACGAGGAGTCGTACCGGACGGCCGTCCACGCGCACCTGGCGGGGCTGCCGGTGCGGGTCAGTGGCCGGCTTCAGAGGCGGGGCGGTTTCCGGCGTCTGACGGAGGCCACTGATGTGACGCCGGTTCCGCTGGACGAGGTGGAGCGGGATCGGCTGATGAAGGCCCTGGATGCTTCTTTTGATCCTTCGGAGGTTCTGCCGTCGGACGACTAGGCCTCGGCTGCGGGTGGGGCCGGGGTCGGGGACGGGGTGGGGTGCCGTCCGGGATGGGCATGATTTATGGCGCCCCTTCCGGAGTGGTTTTGCAGGACGGCACCGCGCGCCAACAAATCACGTTTTACATCCCGGACGACACCCCACCCCGTCCCCGCCCCCGGCCTGGGTGCTCAGCGGAAGGCGGTGGCGCGGACCGTTTCGCCGCAGAGGGCGAAGTCGCCGCCGTCGTCCGGGGCCAGCTGGAAGTGGCCGCCCGCGACCCCGATGACGAGGGACGGCGCGACGGTCGGTTCGGCTCCGGAGGCGCAGGAGCCGTCTCCCTCGCCGAGGACCGGGGTGAAGGTGAGGAGGGTCGACGCCTGTCCGCCTGGGGCCAGTGCGACGGATTGGGCCGCGCCTTGCGGGACGACGGAGAGGGGGCTGTTCCGGGCAGGTGAGCCCAGGCCGGCTACGGCCACCGTCGGGAAGCCGCGCAGCAAGCATGAGGGGCCCTCGTTGACCACGGTGATCCGTACCTGGGCGGACCCGATCCGCTGTGCGCCCTCTGTCGAGAGCTGGGCCGCCGTACAGGCGGGGGCGGGTGCGGCCGCTGCCGTCGGGCCGTACGTCAGGGCGCCGACTGTGAGGACTGCTGCCGCGGTCGCTCGGAGGGTGGGCTTGTGCTTCCCCGTGCGTTTCATGGGTGCCTCCTCGTCCCTCCACCCTCCCACGCGGCACGCGTCCCGGCGTCCCGGGCGAAGGACGCCATGCGCAGGCCGGGGGCGGGGGAGAAGTCGGCGCCCCGGATGAAGCCCAGGCGGGTGTACAGGGTGATGGCGGGGGTGTTGTCCGCGCCCGTGGTGACCTCGACCGTGCGGTCCGGGAACAGCTCCTCCAGCGCGTGGCGCAGCAGGAGGGAAGCCACGCCGCGTCGGAACCAGGCCGGGTCCACGCAGAGCCGGTCGAGGCTGATCTGGCCGTCGGCCTCCTCCTGCCAGGCCAGGAACCCGGCGACCGTCCCGTCCGGGGTCACCGCCCCGAGCCAGGTCAGCGCCCGCCCCCGCATGTCCGTCAGGCTTTCGCGCAGTGCCGGGATGCCGTCGAAGCCGATCAGTTCCGCCTCCACCGTGTAGGCGGCCCGGCCGATCCGGTGCACAGCGGCGGCGGTCGCGTCGTCGGTCAGGTCCAGCGGGAACGGGTTCGGCATACCGGCCACGCTACCGGCGGGTCCGGCCGGAACCCCGGGAATTTCCCGGCCGGGCGGGTGCCCGGCGTAACTGTTTAGCGAGGCAGCCGCTCGGCTCGGTACGATTCAGGCGCGCAGTGATCGCTCGCGCACCCCCTGAGTCAGGAGAGACCGGTGTCAGACGTCCGTGTGATCATCCAACGCGATTCCGAGCGGGACGAGCGCGTGGTGGCCACGGGCACTACGGCGGCCGAGCTCTTCGCCGGCGAGCGCACCATCGTCGCCGCGCGCATCGCGGGTGAGCTGAAGGACCTCTCGTACGAGGTGAAGGACGGCGAGACCGTCGAGCCGGTGGAGATCTCCTCCGAGGACGGCCTCAACATCCTGCGCCACTCGACCGCGCACGTCATGGCGCAGGCCGTGCAGGAGCTGTTCCCCGAGGCCAAGCTGGGCATCGGCCCGCCGGTGCAGAACGGCTTCTACTACGACTTCGATGTCGCGAAGCCCTTCACTCCCGAGGACCTGAAGGTCATCGAGAAGCGGATGCAGGAGATCCAGAAGCGCGGGCAGAAGTTCGCGCGGCGCGTGGTCACCGACGAGGCGGCCCGCGAGGAGCTCGCGGACGAGCCGTACAAGCTGGAGCTCATCGGCATCAAGGGTTCGGCGTCCACCGATGACGGTGCGAACGTCGAGGTGGGCGGCGGCGAGCTGACCATCTACGACAACCTCGACGCCAAGACCGGCGAGCTGTGCTGGAAGGACCTGTGCCGCGGTCCGCACCTGCCCACCACCCGGAACATCCCGGCGTTCAAGCTGATGCGCAACGCGGCCGCCTACTGGCGCGGCAGCGAGAAGAACCCCATGCTCCAGCGCATCTACGGCACCGCCTGGCCCTCGAAGGAGGAGCTGAAGGCCCACCTCGACTTCCTCGCCGAGGCCGAGAAGCGCGACCACCGCAAGCTCGGCAACGAGCTGGACCTCTTCTCCATCCCGGACGAGATCGGCTCCGGCCTCGCCGTCTTCCACCCGCGCGGCGGCATCATCCGCCGCACCATGGAGGACTACTCGCGCAAGAAGCACGAGGAGGAGGGCTACGAGTTCGTCTACTCCCCGCACGCCACCAAGGGCGCCCTCTTCGAGAAGAGCGGCCACCTGGACTGGTACGCGGAGGGCATGTACCCCCCCATGCAGCTCGACGGTGGTACCGACTACTACCTCAAGCCCATGAACTGCCCGATGCACAACCTGATCTTCGACGCGCGCGGCCGCTCCTACCGCGAACTGCCGCTGCGCCTGTTCGAGTTCGGCACCGTGTACCGGTACGAGAAGTCGGGTGTCGTGCACGGTCTGACCCGTGCCCGGGGCTTCACCCAGGACGACGCGCACATCTACTGCACCCGTGAGCAGATGGCCGAGGAGCTCGACCGCACGCTCACCTTCGTGCTGAACCTGCTGCGCGACTACGGTCTGACCGACTTCTACCTGGAGCTGTCGACCAAGGACGAGGAAAAGTTCGTCGGCTCGGACGAGGTCTGGGAGGAGGCCACCGCGGTCCTCCAGCAGGTCGCCGAGAAGCAGGGCCTCCCGCTGACCCCCGACCCGGGCGGCGCGGCCTTCTACGGTCCGAAGATCTCGGTGCAGGCGCGTGACGCCATCGGCCGTACCTGGCAGATGTCGACCGTGCAGCTGGACTTCAACCTGCCGGAGCGCTTCGACCTGGAGTACACCGCCGCGGACGGCTCGCGCCAGCGGCCGGTCATGATCCACCGCGCGCTGTTCGGCTCGATCGAGCGGTTCTTCGCGGTGCTGCTGGAGCACTACGCGGGCGCCATGCCGCCGTGGCTGGCCCCGGTCCAGGCGGTCGGCATCCCGATCGGCGACGGGCACGTGGAGTACCTCCAGGAGTTCGCCGCCGAGGCGAAGAAGAAGGGCCTGCGGGTCGAGGTGGACGCTTCCTCGGACCGCATGCAGAAGAAGATCAGGAACCACCAGAAGCTCAAGGTCCCGTTCATGATCATCGTCGGTGACGAGGACATGGCCGCGGGCACCGTCTCCTTCCGCTACCGCGACGGTTCGCAGGAGAACGGCATCGCCAAGGACGAGGCCCTGGCGAAGCTGGCCAAGGTCGTCGCGGACCGCGTCCAGGTCTGATCCACGGCCGCCCCGAAGGGCACGGGCCCCCGGAAAGTGATCACTTTCCGGGGGCCTTCCTCGTCCGCGCGGGGGAGGTCATATGCTGCGTCCTATGACGATTGAGCCGGAGCGGCAGAACGGTGTGGGCGCGCACGACGGGTTCCAGCGCCTGTGGACCCCCCATCGGATGGCCTACATCCAGGGGGAGAACAAGCCCACCGGCCCCGAGGCCGGGGACGGCTGTCCCTTCTGCGGGATTCCGGAGATGTCCGACCAGGACGCCCTGATCGTGGCGCGGGGCAAGCACGTGTACGCCGTGCTGAACCTGTACCCGTACAACGGCGGCCACCTGATGGTCGTCCCGTACCGGCACCTCGCCGACTACACCGAGCTCGACGGGCCGGAGACGGCCGAGCTGGCTGAGCTCACGAAGCGGGCCATGGTCGCGCTGCGCAAGGCGTCCGGGGCGCACGGGTTCAACATCGGGCTCAACCAGGGCAGCGCCGCGGGAGCCGGCATCGCCGCGCACCTGCACCAGCACATCGTGCCCCGCTGGGGCGGGGACGCGAACTTCATGCCGATCGTCGGTCACACGCGGGTGCTGCCGCAGTTGCTGGCGGACACCCGTCAGCTGCTCGCGGACGCCTGGCCGGTCGACTGACCGGCCGGCCGGCTACGAGGTCCTGGCCGCGCGCCATTCGGCCAGGACGGCCTCGACGTCGAATTCGGTGATGCCCAGCGGCGGGCCCGGCGGCGGCATGCGCAGGGCCGCCGCGATCTTCTCGTTGACCTCGGTGAGGACCGCCCGTACCTGGCGTTCGGAGCGGGCCGCTAGGGCCGCCTCGCGGGCGTCCTCGGCCTCCTTGCGCAGCGCGAGCGCCGGGGGCAGCGAGGAGAAGCCCTCGCGGTGCATCTTGCCCTTGATCCACCACAGCTCGTCGTAGGGCGCGTCGAGCGAGGCCATGGGCTTGCCCCAGCCCGGCAGCTTCTCGAAGTCGCCGCGGTCGGCGGCCTCCCGGATCTGCCGGTCCACGAAGGACTCGAAGCTGATGCCCGGCGGTTTGCGCTCGGTCACGGTTCCCTCCTCGGGGTGCCCCCACCTCTGCCGTGCTGCCAGCCTACCCAGGGGTTTTGCGCCGCAACAGGCGAGATCGAGTCCGCGGCCGGCGTCCCGCTTCAGATGATGGGGCTGCCGTCGTGCGTGCCGCCGACGCAGACCCACGTGCCGGTGTTGGGCTCGTACTCCACGGTCCCCGTGCCGTCCTCGCACGTCCTGCCGTCGATGCTGGGCGCCGGGGTCGGCGCAGCCAGGGCGGCGTGTGCAGCCGGGCTGACGGGGCCGAGAACGGCCAGTGTCACGGCGGCGGTGAACCCGACAAGTCGTGTACGCATCCGGACCTCCGAAAGGACGAGCGACACGGTCGTCACCAGCCTTGCCCTGCCCGGTCGCGCGGTGCGCATCCTGTTACTCCGTTCGGGTGACGGCCGTGGCCCCGCCATCGCAGGGGAGGCGCTCCCGGGAACGGCGCTCCAGAGGCGTTCGCCCAGGTGCGACGTCAGGCTGATGCCATGGAGAACACTCCCGCGACAGACGTGGGGCCACCTGATGACATCGGCCTGCGGAAAGTTCTGATCCATGGCAAGCCCGCCGGCAAGGTGCGGAGCCTCAACGAACTGTGCAAAGTCCTGCGTCGCGCCGGCCTGACACTCGAGGACGGCGTCCAGTGGCACGGCGGAAACAGCACTGTCTGGCCGGGTCGCTCGTCGCTTCGCATAGCGGCCGGCACCCTCATGGCAGTGGGCCTCCTCGGGACCGCGTGTGTGCTCATCATGATCGGCGCGAAGGACGCCGCTGATGCGCTCACCTTCGCCGGGCGAATGGCGGGCTGCATTTTGCTGGCCACGGGTTTCCTGGAAGCGCTGTGCGTGGTGGCGATTCTCGACTACTGGGGCAGACGGAAATCGGCTCAGTCGGGTCCGGTCCTGCTGCTCGGAGCCTCGATCGCGCTTGTCGCCAGCCTTGGACTCCTCCTGATGCACGTCCTCAACGGGGCGTATCCGTGGTATGCGCTGATCTGGATGGCCATCGCGCTCTGGTCCTTCTGGGCTCTGTGGATACTTGTCGTCCGCGGCCGGGTCTGGAAGGGGTTTCGCAATCCCAGGCGCATCGCGGTCGGGGCGACCGTCTCCACCCTCATCGTGCTCACCAACCTGGTGTACGGGTCGGTCTACGTTCCTTCTGTGGCGCATCCGCTGGTGGAGAGTACGGCTGAATTCGGAACACCGAGTCTGGACAAGGGCGGGGGAAAGATGTACCTGCGCGTGCGTCTGCACATCAAGAACGCCGGCCAGGTGCCCGTCTACGTGCTGGGCAGCATCTTCTGGATCAAAGTGCGGCTCGCGCAGGATCCGGGCGACAAGTACCAAGTGATCAAACCTGGTGAGTTCATCGAGCCTCCGGGGCGGACGTTGAATCCGGCGGAGCAGTATTCGGTGGATGTGGTCGCCGAGATCAATCATCCCGGCCCGCTCAACCATGAAACGGTCAGGGCCGAGACCGAGACGTACGTGATCAGGAAAGACAGATTGGTGATGACCACCGATTACGAGGGGTCCGGGAAGTGGAGGAGTGAACTCAAGGACACGGGCAAGGACACAGACCCTCCGGGGCCCGACGATGACTACAAGAGGTACCAGTCCGGCATCTCCCAGAGCAGTGAGCTCCTGAATGTGATCCGAGGCCGGGAGCGTGTGACGGTGTGGTGGGTGTACCGGAAGAGCGATCCGCACCTCTATGTGGATGTGTCGCGGCCGGGTGAGAAGAAGACCTTCGCTCCCGACGTGAGGCCTGCCGCTGACCGGTACGGTCTCGCGTTCGTGCGTGGCTCGGTCGCGGAGACACCCTTCGCGGAGCTCATGAAGAAGGCTCAGACCCAGCGTCCGCGCTGAGCCTGAGCCTGAGCACGACCGGCACTACGCGTCGTAGAGGTCCGCCTTGCGCGGGGAGGGCTCCTGGATGAGGCCGCTCATGATCGACGAGCGGTTGGTGAAGCGGTCGGTGTCCACGCCGTTCTCCTCCAGCACCTTGAAGGCCGCGGTGTGCACCGACCGCAGGACCGGGGCCACCGTGCGCAGGGCGTCGTCCGCCATGAAGCGGTGGCGCCACATCGAGCCGGCCCAGACGTGGCGCAGGCCGAAGGGTTCGGGCAGGACCAGCTTGCCGCCGAGGTAGTCCAGGAGCGGCGGGTACCAGGTCAGCGGGGCGCGTACGGCGAGGCGTACGACTTCCTGCGCGTCGACCAGCGGCAGCGGCCGTTCCACCGTCTCCCAGAAGCGGATGGACTTGGGTACCTCTATGACCGGGGCCTTGGACTTGGTGGTGAACAGGCCGTGGACCGGGCCGAGGGCGTGCGCGGTGACGTCCACGCGCAGGGTCTTGTAGAGCACGGTGACGGTGACCAGCATGGTGATGACGAGCTGGCCGTCCCACAGCGGGTACTGGATGCCGAGGTAGTGCCGGTTGCCGGCGCTGAACTGCTGCTCGTTGCAGATCCGGGTGATCTCGTGCGGCTTGACCTGGAAGGTGTCGACGTCCTCGCCGCTGGGGCGGGCCACCTCGCCGGCGCCCTCGCCGACGGGGGTGACGATCCAGTGCTGGATCTTGGCGGGCGGGAAGCCGCCGGTGTGCAGGGGGCCGCGCTCCAGCTTGCGCAGCTGGGTGTCGATCGCGCGTATGACGTCCCAGCTGCGGAAGGGGTGGATCTCCATGCCCTCGTTCTTGGGCGTGAGTTCCTCCGCCATCTGCCAGCTGCCCCAGCGGGTGCCCATGCCGAGGATGCCCTTGGGGCCGGCGTAGAAGACGGAGTTGCTGCGGTCCTCGGCGGTGAGCTTCGCCAGCTGGTGGCGCAGGTCCTCGCGGGCCTTCTCGTCGGGGTTGCCGGGCACGGCGTCGGGGATCTTGGCGGTGACGGAGCCGCCGCCGCCGAGGAGTCCGTCCCAGCGGGAGCGCATGTCGGCGGCGGTCCGCTCGCAGATCCGGCGGGCCAGGTACCAGCCCGCGACGGGGGCGACGATCGCGCCGAGGAGGTAGAGCTCCAGGACTCCGCTGCCGGGGGACCGGTGGAGCACCCGGTAGAGGAGGACGGCCGTGACGGCGGCGACGCCGACCAGCAGGGCGGTGCCGATCCAGGAGCTCTTCTTGCCCTCGCCCTTGGCCAGGGTCTTGCGCAGCTGGAAGAGGCCCAGCCAGAGGAGCAGGCCGGGGAGGAACAGCACCCCGCAGACCAGTGTGATCATGCGGAGCCTGCGGTCGCGTTCCTTGCGGATGCGGGAGGCGGCCAGGCAGTGCTCCACGACCGTCTGGGGGTCGGCGCCGAAGGACTGGATGAGGGGTTTGCGGGCGGCGCCCAGGGTGCGGGCCTCGACGGCGCGGCAGAAGGCCTCGCCGAGGCTGGGCTCGAAGAGGGAGATCTTGGGGTCCTTCACCGAGGCCGGGTGGTTCTCGCTGTTGGCCCCGAGTATGGAGGCGAGCTTGGTGTCCTTGCCGCCGTCGCGGTACGCGGCGGAGGCGAGTGCGTTGGTCGCGGCGGTCTGGCCGCCGCCACCCTGGAGTGGAATCTGTGCCCCGGGCCTGAAGTCGAAACCGTCGTCCGCCACCGCTGCCCCCATCGCCGTGCCACTGTGCTCTTTGCCGTACTGCTGTGCTGTCTTGCCGTGGTGCTGTTCTTCGTGCCGTGTTGTGCTTTTGTCGCGCCGAAGAGCCTATCGGCGGAGTCCGCCCCATGGTCATGGGACAGGGAAATACCGCCCACCGCAAGCTGGTTGGGTGGGCGGCACTCCGGACGCTATGTCAAATTGCTTCCCTTCTCTGCCTGTTCGCGCATCTTGTCCGCGAGGTGGGCGGGCATGGGTTCGTGCCGGGCGTAGGCGCGGCTGAAGCGGCCCGTGCCGTGCGACACGGAGCGCAGGTCCACGGCGTAGCGGCCGATCTCGAGCTCGGGGACCTCGGCCCGCACCCGGGTGCGGCCGGAGCCGGCCTGTTCGGTGCCGACGACGCGGCCGCGGCGGCCCGCGAGGTCGCTCATGACGGGGCCGACGTACTCGTCGGGGACCAGGACGTCGAGTTCGGCGACGGGTTCCAGGAGGTGGATCGGGGTGTCGGCGGCGGCCTCGCGCAGGGCGAGGGCGCCGGCGGTCTGGAAGGCGGCGTCGGAGGAGTCCACCGAGTGCGCCTTGCCGTCGCGCAGGGTGATCCGTACGTCGACCAGCGGATGGCCGGCGGCGAGGCCGCGCGCGGCCTGGGCCCGTACGCCCTTCTCCACGGACGGGATGAACTGGCGGGGCACCGCGCCGCCGACGACCTTGTCGACGAACTCGATGCCGCTGCCGGGCGGGAGCGGTTCGACCTCGATCTCGCAGATGGCGTACTGGCCGTGGCCGCCGGACTGCTTGACGTGGCGGCCGCGTCCGGCGGCCTTGGCTCCGAAGGTCTCGCGCAGGCTCACCCGGTGGGGGACCGGGTCGACCTGGACTCCGTAGCGGGTCCGCAGCCGCTCCAGTGCCACGTCCTGGTGGGCCTCGCCGAGGGACCACAGGACGAGCTGGTGGGTGTGCGGGTTCTGTTCCAGGCGCATCGTGGGGTCCTCGGCGACGAGGCGGGCCAGTGCCTGGGAGAGCTTGTCCTCGTCGGCCTTGCTGTGGGCCTCGATGGCGAGGGGGAGCAGCGGTTGGGGCATGGCCCAGGGCTCCATCAGGAGCGGGGCGTCCTTGCCGGAGAGGGTGTCGCCGGTCTCGGCGCGGGTGAGTTTGGCCACGCAGGCGAGGTCGCCGGCGATGCACGCGCCGAGGGTGCGCTGCTGCTTGCCGAAGGGGGAGGTGAGGGTGCCGATCCGTTCGTCGACATCGTGGTCCTCGTGTCCCCGGTCGGCCGGGCCGTGGCCGCTGACGTGGACCGTCTCCTCGGGGTGCAGGGTGCCGGAGAAGACGCGGACGAGGGAGACGCGGCCGACGTAGGGGTCGGAGGAGGTCTTGACGACCTCCGCGAGGAGGGGGCCGGCCGGGTCGCAGGCGGCGGCGGGGCGGGGGGTGCCGTCGGGGGCGGTGACGGTGACGGGGGCCCGCTCCAGGGGGGTGGGGAAGCCGCCGGTGATGAGTTCGAGGAGTTCTACGGTGCCCAGGCCCTGGCGGGCGCCGTCGGTGGCGGGGGCGGCCATCAGGACGGGGTGGAAGGTGCCGCGGGCGACGGCCCGCTCGAGGTCGTCGACGAGGGTCTTGAGGTCGATGTCCTCGCCGCCGAGGTAGCGGTCCATGAGGCTCTCGTCCTCGCTCTCGGCGATGATCCCCTCGATGAGGCGGGAGCGGGCGCCGTCGATGAGGGCGAGCTCGGCGGGGTCCGGGTCGCGCTCGGCGCGTTCGCCGGAGGTGTAGTCGTGGACGCGCCGGGAGAGCAGGCCGAGGAGGCCGGTGACGGGGGCGTGGCCGTCGGGGCCGGCGGGGCCGTGCAGGGGCAGGTAGAGCGGGATCACGGCGTCCGGGTCCTCGGCGCCGAACGTCTCACCGCACACGGCGGTCATCTGGGAGTAGTCGGCGCGGGCCGCCTCCAAATGGGTGACGACGATGGCCCGGGGCATGCCGACGGCCTCGCACTCGTCCCAGACCGTCCGGGTGGCTCCGTCGATCCCGTCGGAGGCGGAGACGACGAAGAGGGCCGCGTCCGCGGCGCGCAGGCCGGCCCTGAGTTCTCCGACGAAATCGGCGTATCCGGGGGTGTCCAGGATGTTGATTTTGATTCCGGCCCATTCGACGGGGACCAGGGACAGCTGGATGGAGCGCTGGCGGCGGTGCTCGATCTCGTCGTAGTCGGAGACGGCGGTGCCGTCCTCGACCCGGCCGGCCCGGTTCACGGCCCCGGCCGTCAGGGCCAGCGCCTCGACGAGGGTGGTCTTACCGGCGCCGCTGTGGCCGACCAGCACGACGTTCCGTACGGAGGAGGGGCGGTCGGCCGTCAGTGCCCTGCCGGCGGCCCCGGCTTGGTGTGATGTGGCTCCCATGGTGCTCGTGCCTCCTGGTGTCGCGGTGAGGAGGATGATCGGGGTCCTTCGAGCTTTGCACCGGCGTCACACTGCGTCCATACGTCGTACCGGTGGCTGTCCGGAGTGTGACGGGTGCCCGGCGCGCGCATCGCGCGGCGCGAACCGGTGGGTGCGGGGCGTGACGGGCCCGGGGCGCTGGCTACGATGGGCCAGCCGGTGGCCGTGGTGGCCGTGCGGCCCAGCGACCCTCCGGGAAGGCCATGCTGAACAAGTACGCGCGTGCATTCTTCACGCGTGTTCTCACGCCGTTCGCCGCATTTCTCCTCCGTCGGGGGGTGAGCCCGGACGCGGTCACCCTCATCGGCACCGCCGGAGTGGTGGCGGGAGCGCTGGTCTTCTTCCCCAGGGGCGAGTTCTTCTGGGGCACGATCACCATCACCCTCTTCGTCTTCTCCGACCTGGTGGACGGGAACATGGCCCGCCAGGCCGGTACCTCCAGCCGCTGGGGCGCGTTCCTCGACTCGACGCTCGACCGGGTGGCCGACGCGGCCATCTTCGGCGGGCTCGCGCTCTGGTACGCGGGCTCCGGCCACGACAACGTGCTGTGCGCGGTGGCGATCTTCTGCCTGGCCAGCGGCCAGGTGGTCTCGTACACCAAGGCCCGCGGCGAGTCGATCGGGCTGCCCGTGGCCGTCAACGGCCTGATCGAGCGGGCCGAGCGGCTGGTGATCTCGCTCGTCGCCGCCGGCCTGTCCGGGCTGCAGATCTTCGGAGTCCCCTCGTGGATCGGGGTGCTGCTGCCGGTCGCGCTGTGGATCGTCGCCGTGGGCTCGCTGGTCACGATGGTCCAGCGGGTGGTCACGGTACGCCGGGAAGCGGCCGAGGCCGACGCGGCCGCCGCGCACGCGGAAGGTGGTGCGGCCTGATGGGCACGGCACAGGACAAGCTGGTCGACGGCCTCTACGGACTGGGCTGGGCGGGCGTCAAGAAGCTCCCCGAGCCGGCCGCCGTGGCCCTCGGCCGCAAGATCGCGGACGTGGCCTGGAAGCGGCGCGGCAAGAGCGTGCTGCGCCTGGAGTCGAACCTGGCCCGGGTGGTGCCCGAGGCCACGCCCGAGCGGCTGCGCGAGCTGTCGCACGCGGGCATGCGTTCGTACATGCGCTACTGGATGGAGTCCTTCCGGCTGCCGGCGATGGACCCGAAGCGGTTCGCGCAGGACGTCCGGCTCGAGGACGACCACATCCTGATCGACGCGATCGCCTCCGGCCGCGGGGTCGTCGCCGCGCTGCCGCACCTGGCGAACTGGGACCTGGCAGGGGCCTGGGTCACCGGCGGCCTGGGCGTCCCCTTCACCACCGTCGCCGAACGCCTCAAGCCGGAATCCCTGTACGACCGCTTCGTGGCCTACCGGGAGAGCCTGGGCATGGAGGTCCTGCCGCACAACGGCGGCGCCTCCTTCGGCACCCTCGCGCGCCGGCTGCGCTCCGGCGGCCTGATCTGCCTGGTCGCCGACCGGGACCTGTCGGCCTCCGGGGTCGAGGTGGACTTCTTCGGGTCGGCCGCCCGGATGCCCGCCGGGCCCGCGCTGCTGGCGCAGCAGACCGGGGCGATCCTGCTGCCGGTCACCCTGTACTACGGCGACTCCCCGAAGATGTACGGCCGCGTCCACCCCGAGGTCCCGGTGCCCGAGGACGGGACGCGGACCGAGAAGACCGCGGCGATGACCCAGGCCGTGGCGGACGCCTTCGCGTGGGGGATCCGCGAGCACCCCGAGGACTGGCACATGTTGCAGCGCCTGTGGCTGGACGATCTGGAGGAGCGCCCGTAGTGAAGATCGGCATCGTGTGCCCGTACTCGTGGGACGTCCCGGGCGGCGTCCAGTTCCACATCCGTGACCTGGCGGAACACCTGATCCGCAGCGGCCACGAGGTGTCGGTGCTGGCCCCGGCCGACGACGAGACCCCGCTGCCGCCCTACGTGGTCTCGGCGGGCCGGGCGGTGCCGGTGCCGTACAACGGGTCGGTGGCCCGGCTCAACTTCGGCTTCCTCTCGGCCGCCCGCGTACGCCGCTGGCTGCACGACGGGGTCTTCGACGTGATCCACATCCACGAGCCGGCGTCCCCCTCCCTGGGGCTGCTGTCCTGCTGGGCGGCCCAGGGGCCGATCGTGGCCACCTTCCACACCTCGAACCCCCGCTCCCGCGCCATGATCGCGGCCTACCCGATCCTGCAGCCCGCGCTGGAGAAGATCAGCGCCCGGATCGCTGTCAGCGAGTACGCCCGGCGGACCCTGGTGGAACACCTCGGCGGGGACGCCGTGGTCATCCCCAACGGCGTCGACGTGGACTTCTTCGCCCGGGCCGAGCCCAAGGCCGAGTGGGGCGGCCGCACCCTCGGCTTCATCGGCCGCATCGACGAGCCCCGCAAGGGCCTGCCGGTGCTCATGGCGGCCTTCCCGAAGATCGTCGAGGAGTGCCCGGACGTACGCCTCCTGGTCGCCGGCCGCGGCGACGAGGAGGAGGCGGTCGCCTCCCTGCCCGCCGAGCTGCGCTCCAAGGTGGAGTTCCTCGGCATGGTCTCCGACGAGGACAAGGCGCGGCTGCTGCGCAGCGTCGACGTGTACGTCGCCCCCAACACCGGCGGCGAGAGCTTCGGGATCATCCTCGTCGAGGCCCTCTCGGCGGGCGCCGCGGTCCTCGCCTCGGACCTGGACGCCTTCGCCCAGGTCCTGGACCAGGGCGCGGCGGGGGAGCTCTTCGCGAACGAGGACGCCGCCTCGCTGGCGTCGGCGGCGGTCGCCCTGCTCCGGGACCCGGCCCGCCGCGCGGCCCTGAGCGCGCGCGGCTCCGCGCACGTGCGCCGCTTCGACTGGTCGACGGTCGGCGCGGACATCCTCGCGGTCTACGAGACCGTCACGGACGGCGCGGCCGCGGTGGCCACCGACGAACGGGTCCCGCTGCGCACCCGCCTCGGCTTCTCCCGCGACTCCTCGTCCTCCTGAGGGTGCCGGCGGCTCCGGACGCCTCCGGGGCCGCAGCGGCCGGTGCGCCGTAGCGGGTAGTGTCGCGGCCCGTGATCGAAAACCTTGTCTGGATCGCCGTGGCGCTGGGCGTCGTCGGCGTCTACCTCAGCTGGACCGCCGGGCGCCTCGACCGGCTGCACACCCGCATGGACGCAGCTCGGGCCGCGCTCGACGCGCAGCTCGTGCGCCGCGCGTCGGTGGTGCTGGAGGTGGCCACCTCGGGGGCCCTGGACCCCGCCTCCTCGCTCGTGCTGTACGAGGCCGCGCACGCGGCCCGGCAGGCCGAGGAGGAGCACCGGGAGGTGGCCGAGAGCGAGCTCAGCCAGGCGCTGCGCGCGGTGTTCGCGGACGCCGACCAGGTCGAGGTGCTGAAGGCGGCCCCGGGCGGCGAGGCGGCGGCCGAGGACCTCGCGGCGGCGGTGCGCCGGGTCCCGATGGCGCGCAGGTTCCTCAACGACGCGGTACGGGCCGCCCGCGCGCTGCGCAGGCATCGCAAGGTCCGCTGGTTCAGACTGGCCGGGCACGCGCCGTTCCCGCTCGCCTTCGAAATGGACGACGAGCCTCCGGTGGATCTTGCCGACCGGCCCGCCTGACGGAAACCAGGGCCGCCTGGGGCCGCCTAGGGCCGTGAGGGACAAGTCGAAGAGCCACTGGCTCCACATTGGCCCTTGCAGTGGACTGGTCGGTGGGGTTTTCTCAGCCAGGTAGTACCCCGTCTTCCTTCCGAGTGAGGTCAACCCGTGAGCACGCTTCCCACCTCTTCCCAGTCCGCTGAGTCGGCCATCGGCACCTCGCGCGTCAAGCGCGGCATGGCCGAGCAGCTCAAGGGCGGCGTGATCATGGACGTGGTCAACGCCGAGCAGGCGAAGATCGCCGAGGACGCCGGCGCCGTGGCCGTCATGGCCCTGGAGCGGGTCCCCGCCGACATCCGCAAGGACGGCGGCGTCGCGCGCATGTCGGACCCGAACATGATCGAAGAGATCATCGAGGCCGTCTCGATCCCCGTCATGGCCAAGTCCCGCATCGGCCACTTCGTCGAGGCCCAGGTGCTCCAGTCCCTCGGCGTCGACTACATCGACGAGTCCGAGGTCCTGACCCCGGCCGACGAGGTCAACCACTCCGACAAGTGGGCGTTCACCACCCCCTTCGTCTGTGGCGCCACCAACCTGGGCGAGGCCCTGCGCCGCATCGCCGAGGGCGCGGCCATGATCCGCTCCAAGGGCGAGGCCGGCACCGGCAACGTCGTCGAGGCCGTCCGCCACCTGCGCCAGATCAAGAACGAGATCGCCCGCCTGCGCGGCTACGACAACAACGAGCTGTTCGCCGCCGCCAAGGAGCTGCGCGCCCCGTACGAGCTCGTCAAGGAAGTCGCCGAGCTCGGCAAGCTCCCGGTCGTGCTGTTCTCCGCCGGTGGCGTCGCCACCCCGGCCGACGCCGCCCTGATGCGCCAGCTCGGCGCCGAGGGCGTCTTCGTCGGCTCCGGCATCTTCAAGTCGGGCGACCCGGCCAAGCGCGCCGCCGCCATCGTGAAGGCCACCACCTTCTACGACGACCCGAAGATCATCGCGGACGCCTCCCGCAACCTGGGCGAGGCCATGGTCGGCATCAACTGCGACACCCTCCCCGAGTCCGAGCGCTACGCCAACCGCGGCTGGTAAGCACGTCATGACGAACACCCCCGTGATCGGTGTCCTGGCTCTCCAGGGCGACGTACGGGAGCACCTGATCGCCCTGGCCGCGGCGGACGCCGTGGCCAGGCCGGTCCGGCGCCCCGAGGAGCTCGCCGAGGTCGACGCCCTGGTGATCCCCGGCGGCGAGTCCACGACCATGTCGAAGCTCGCCGTGCTGTTCGGCATGCTGGAGCCGCTGCGCGAGCGCGTGCGCGCCGGCATGCCCGTCTACGGCACCTGCGCGGGCATGATCATGCTCGCCGACAAGCTGCTGGACGGCCGTGACGACCAGGAGACGCTCGGCGGCATCGACATGATCGTCCGCCGCAACGCCTTCGGCCGCCAGAACGAGTCCTTCGAGGCGAAGATCGAGTTCGCGGGCATAGCGGGCGGACCGGTCGAGGGCGTCTTCATCCGCGCCCCGTGGGTCGAGTCGGTCGGCGCCTCGGCCGAGGTGCTCGCCACGCACGACGGCCACACCGTCGCCGTGCGCCAGGGCAACGTCCTCGCGACCTCGTTCCACCCCGAACTCACCGGCGACGATCGCGTCCACGCGTACTTCGTCGACATGGTGCGCGCGGGGCTGTAACGGCGTCCCGGTAGGATCTGAGGCGAACATTGTTGGTGACGCGAAGGAGACAGGCAGATGTCCGGCCACTCTAAATGGGCTACGACGAAGCACAAGAAGGCCGTGGTTGACGCCAAGCGCGGCAAGCTCTTCGCGAAGCTGATCAAGAACATCGAGGTCGCGGCCCGTATGGGCGGCGCCGACATCGATGGCAACCCGACGCTCTTCGACGCCATCCAGAAGGCGAAGAAGAGCTCGGTCCCGAACAAGAACATCGACTCCGCGGTCAAGCGCGGCGGCGGCCTCGAAGCCGGCGGCGCCGACTACGAGACGATCATGTACGAGGGCTACGGTCCGAACGGTGTCGCGGTGCTCATCGAGTGCCTCACCGACAACCGCAACCGCGCCGCCTCCGACGTCCGCGTCGCCATGACCCGCAACGGCGGTTCGATGGCCGACCCGGGCTCGGTCTCGTACCTGTTCAACCGCAAGGGCGTCGTCCTCCTGCCCAAGGGCGAGCTCGCCGAGGACGACGTGCTGGAGACGGTGCTCGAAGCCGGTGCCGAAGAGGTCAACGACCTCGGCGACCAGTTCGAGATCATCAGCGAGGCCACCGACATGGTCGCGGTCCGCACCGCGCTCCAGGAGGCGGGCATCGACTACGACTCGGCCGACTCCAACTTCCTGCCGACCATGCAGGTCGAGCTGGACGAAGAGGGCGCGCGCAAGATCTTCAAGCTGATCGACGCGCTGGAGGACAGCGACGACGTGCAGAACGTCTTCGCCAACTTCGACGTCTCGGACGAGGTCATGGAAAAGGTCGACGCCTAGACCGTCCCGCTCAGAGCGACGGGCCGACAGGACACACCCTGTCGGCCCGTCGCTTTGTCAGTACCGCCCGATAGCCTGCACGGGCACGTACGGGTGAACGACGGAGGGGGTGTGACGGCATGCGCGTACTCGGAGTGGACCCGGGTCTGACCCGGTGCGGCGTCGGCGTCGTCGAAGGAGTCGCCGGGCGGCCCCTGACGATGCTCGGCGTCGGCGTCGTACGCACCCCGGCGGACGCCGAGCTCGGCAACCGGCTCGTCGCCATCGAGCAGGGCATCGAGGAATGGCTGGACACCCACCGGCCCGAGGTCGTCGCCGTGGAGCGGGTCTTCAGCCAGCACAACGTCAGCACCGTCATGGGCACCGCCCAGGCCAGCGCCGTCGCCATGCTGTGCGCCGCCCGCCGCGGGATACCCGTCGCCCTGCACACCCCCAGCGAGGTCAAGGCCGCCGTCACCGGCAGCGGCCGGGCCGACAAGGCCCAGGTCGGGGCCATGGTGACCCGGCTGCTGCGGCTCGCCGCCCCGCCGAAACCCGCCGACGCGGCCGACGCCCTCGCCCTCGCCATCTGCCACATCTGGCGGGCCCCCGCCCAGAACCGACTCCAGCAGGCGGTCGCCCAGCACGCCGTCTCGAAAGGCCGTACCCGATGATCGCCTTCGTCAGCGGCCAGGTCGCCGCCCTCACCTCCACCCTGGCCGTCGTCGAGGTCGGCGGCGTGGGGATGGCCGTGCAGTGCACCCCGGCCACCATCTCCCGGCTGCGCGTCGGGGAGCCCGCCCGGCTGGCCACCTCCCTGGTCGTACGGGAGGACTCGCTGACCCTGTACGGCTTCGCGGACGACGACGAACGCCAGGTCTTCGAGCTGCTCCAGACCGCCAGCGGGGTCGGGCCGCGGCTCGCCCAGGCCATGCTCGGCGTCCACAGCCCGGACGCGCTGCGCCTCGCAGTGGCGACGGGTGACGCGAAGGCGCTGACGGCGGTGCCCGGGATCGGCCAGAAGGGCGCGCAGAAGCTGCTGCTGGAGCTGAAGGACAAGCTGGGCGCCCCGCTCGGTTCGAGCGGCCTGGTGGGGGCGCAGCGCGCCGCCGCGGCCGGGCCCGCGCCGTGGACGGAGCAGCTCTCCGCGGCCCTGATCGGCCTCGGGTACGCCGCCCGGGACGCGGAGGAGGCCGTCTCGGCGGTGACGCCGCAGGCCGAGGCCGCGATCGCCGCCGGTGGCTCCGCCCCGGTCCCGCAGCTCCTGCGAGCCGCCCTCCAGTCCCTCAACCGAGCCCGCTGACCCCGCGGGCCGGGGGGTACCGCTGCGCGGAGCCACTCCCCGCCCCGCCCTTCCTCCGTTCCCGCCTCAGAGCCGGCGCGGCTCAAGACACGGCGCTCCGCGCCCGCGCCTCAAACGCCGGCGGGGCTGGAAGTGCCCTCCGGGCACCCCAGCCGCCGCCGGGGTGGATCCAGCCCCTCCGGCGTTTGAGGAGCGGGGTCCGGGGCGGAGCCCCGGGGAACGGGCGAAGGGCGGGGCGGGGAGAGCCCCGCAGGGCGCTCCCACGGGCCGGACCACGACCACCGCACGCACCGAGAAGGCAGACTGACACCGTGAACTGGGACGACGACACCACCGCCGAGGACGAGGCCCGCATCGTCGCACCGGCGGCCGACGGCGAGGACACCGCCGTGGAGGCGGCCCTGCGCCCCAAGGACCTCGGCGAGTTCGTCGGCCAGGAGAAGGTCCGCCAGCAGCTGGACCTGGTCCTCAAGGCCGCCCGCCAGCGCGGCGCCACCGCCGACCACGTCCTGCTCTCCGGCGCGCCAGGCCTCGGCAAGACCACCCTCTCCATGATCATCGCCGCCGAGATGGGAGCGCCGATCCGGATCACCTCCGGCCCGGCCATCCAGCACGCCGGCGACCTCGCGGCCATCCTGTCCTCCCTCCAGGAGGGCGAGGTCCTCTTCCTCGACGAGATCCACCGCATGTCCCGGCCCGCCGAGGAGATGCTCTACATGGCCATGGAGGACTTCCGGGTCGACGTGATCGTCGGCAAGGGCCCCGGCGCCACCGCCATCCCCCTCGAACTGCCGCCCTTCACCCTCGTCGGCGCCACCACCCGCGCCGGCCTGCTGCCCCCGCCGCTGCGCGACCGCTTCGGCTTCACCGGACACATGGAGTTCTACGCCCCCGAGGAGCTGGAGCGCGTCGTCCACCGCTCCGCCCGCCTCCTCGACGTGGAGATCGACACCGCCGGGGCCGCCGAGATCGCCGGCCGCTCCCGCGGCACCCCGCGCATCGCGAACCGCCTGCTGCGCCGCGTACGCGACTACGCGCAGGTGCGCGCCGACGGGGTGATCACCCAGGAGGTGGCCAAAACCGCCCTCCAGGTCTACGAGGTGGACGCCCGCGGACTGGACCGCCTCGACCGGGCCGTGCTGGAGGCCCTGCTCAAGCTGTTCGGCGGCGGCCCCGTCGGCCTGTCCACCCTCGCGGTGGCCGTCGGCGAGGAGCGGGAGACCGTGGAGGAAGTGGCCGAACCCTTCCTGGTCCGCGAGGGACTGCTCGCCCGTACCCCGCGGGGTCGGGTCGCGACCCCCGCCGCATGGGCCCACCTGGGGCTTGTCCCGCCCGGGCAGGCCGGGAGCGGATCAACGGGACAACAGGGGTTGTTCGGGGCCTGACGGCGCGGGCGTTTCCCCGGTCAGGAACTGCGGTGCCATGCTGGGCGTTGTTCCATCGGTGCGGACTCGCCTAGACTCCGCCGATGCCGACCCTTCGGGTCGGCGTGCCCACCCCCGTAGAAAAAGGCCGTCTCCCGTGCGGTCGTGCGAAGGATCTCCGTCCCGTGAATCTCGTGACACTCCTCCCGTTCATCGTGCTCATCGGGGCGATGTTCCTGATGACCCGCTCCGCCAAGAAGAAGCAGCAGGCGGCCGCGCAGATGCGCAACGAAATGACGCCCGGCACCGGGGTCCGCACCATCGGCGGCATGTACGCCACGGTGAAGGAGATCGGTGAGGACACCGTCACCCTCGAGGTGGCCCCCGGCGTCCACGCGATCTTCGCGAAGAACTCCATCGGCGCGGTGCTGGAGGACGAGGAGTACAACCGCATCGTCCACGGCACGATCGCCGAGCCGGCCGACGACACGCCGGTCGTCCCCGACGACGCCTCCTCGCTGACCGAGGGCGGATCCCCGAAGGCGGACCTGTCGAAGGGCACCTCCGCCGACGAGGACGAGACCCCCAAGCTCGACCTGGGCAAGAGCGACGAGCCCAAGGGCGACGAGCCGAAGGACGGCAAGTCCGACGGCGAGGCCGGCGCCAAGTAGCGTCCGGCCGGGACCGCGGTGGCGCCTGACCGGCTGCCGCCGCGGTGCCCGCAGTGAACTTCTGCGGGGGGCAGGGGTCCCCACCACACATTTCGTGGCCGTCCGCGCGCTGACCCGGCGCGGGGCGGTTGGACAGGGAGAAACGACAAGGTGGCAGCACCGAAGAAGGGCCGGCGGCCCACGGGGGCTCAGGGGAGGCCGGGGCGCGCCCTGGCCGTCATCCTGATCGCGATGGTGGCGCTCACCGCGGGGATGTTCCTCACGAAGCAGACGACTCCCCGCCTGGGCATCGACCTCGCCGGTGGTACGAGCATCACGCTCAAGGCGAAGAGCGAGCCCGGCAAGCCGGACGCGATCAACGAGACCAACATGAACACGGCGGTCAGCATCATCGAACGCCGCGTCAACGGTCTCGGCGTCTCGGAGGCCGAGGTCCAGACCCAGGGCCGCGACCACATCATCGTGAACATCCCCAAGGGGGTGAACGAGCAGCAGGCCCGTGAGCAGGTCGGTACCACCGCCCAGCTCTACTTCCGCCCCGTCCTGGCCTTCGCCGACGGCGCCCCGGTCGCCCCCGAGACGAAGCCGAGCACCACCCCGGCCCCGTCCGCGAGCGGCTCCGGCACCCCGAAGGCCGAAGGCAGCGGCAAGCCCTCCGGCTCGGCCACCCCGTCGTCCAGCGCCACTTCCCAGGGCCGTGTGCTCAGCGAGGCCCTCAAGGCCCCGGGCACCCCCACTCCCTCGCCCTCGGCGAGCGAGTCGAAGAAGGCAGACGACAAGGCCACCCCGCCCGCGAGCCCGGCCGCGACTCCCGCCCCGAGCGCGCCGGCCGTCGACCCCGCCGTCGCCGACCTCCAGGCGAAGTTCGCCGCGCTCGACTGCACCAACGAGGCCCAGCGGGCCGCCGCGGGTAAGGGCGTCAAGCCCGAGGACCCGATGATCGCCTGCGGTCAGCGCGGTGACGCCTGGGGCAAGTGGGTCCTCGGCCCGGCCCAGGTCAACGGCCAGGACGTCACGGAGGCCAAGGGCGTCATCGACCAGCAGCGTGGCCAGTGGATCGTCACGATGCAGTTCTCCGACAAGGGCGCCGACAAGTTCGCCAAGATCACCGGTGAGCTGGCCACCAAGCAGTCCCCGCAGAACCAGTTCGCGATCGTCCTCGACGGCAAGGTCGTCTCCGACCCCTCCGTCAGCCAGGCGCTGACCGGCGGCAACGCCGAGATCTCGGGCGGCTTCAACCAGCAGACGGCGCAGGACCTGGGCAACATGCTCTCGTACGGCGCCCTGCCGCTGTCCTTCCAGGAGGACAGCGTCACCACCGTCACCGCCGCGCTCGGCGGCGAGCAGCTGAAGGCCGGTCTGATCGCCGGCGCCATCGGCCTCGCCCTCGTGGTGATCTACCTGCTGGTGTACTACCGCGGTCTGGCCTTCATCGCGATCATCAGCCTCCTGGTGTCCGCGGTCCTCACGTACACGATCATGGCGCTGCTCGGCAAGGGAATCGGCTTCGCCCTGAACCTGCCGGCGGTCTGCGGCGCGATCGTGGCGATCGGTATCACCGCGGACTCGTTCATCGTGTACTTCGAACGCATCCGCGACGAGATCCGCGAGGGCCGCACCCTGCGTCCGGCCGTCGAGCGCGCCTGGCCGCGTGCCCGGCGCACCATCCTGGTCTCCGACTTCGTGTCCTTCCTCGCCGCCGCGGTGCTCTTCATCGTCACCGTCGGCAAGGTCCAGGGCTTCGCCTTCACGCTGGGTCTGACCACCTTGCTCGACGTGGTCGTGGTGTTCCTCTTCACCAAGCCCGTCATGACGCTGCTGGCGCGTACGAAGTTCTTCTCCAGCGGTCACCCGTGGTCCGGGCTGGACCCCAAGCGGCTCGGCGCCAAGCCGCCGCTGCGCCGGTCCCGCCGGACCGGTCCCGTCCCCGCCCCCGTCGACGCAAAGGAGGCGTGAGAGATGTCGAAGCTGGGAGATCTCGGCGCCAAGCTGTACCGCGGTGAGGTCGGCTACGACTTCATCGGCAAGCGCTTCCTCTGGTACGGCGTTTCCATCCTGATCACCATCACGGCGATCGTGGCCCTGGCCGTGCAGGGCCTCAACATGGGCATCGAGTTCAAGGGCGGGGCCGTCTTCACCACCCCGAAGACGGCGGTCTCCGTGGCCAGGGCCACGGAGGACGCGGAGAAGGCCTCCGGCCACGACGCGATCGTCCAGCAGCTCGGCACCGGCGGCCTGCGCATCCAGATCTCCGGTCTGGACACCGACTCGGCCGCCTCCGTGAAGAAGCAGCTCGCGGCCGACCTCAAGGTCACCGAGACCCAGATCAACGCCGACCTGGTCGGCCCGAGCTGGGGCGAGCAGATCGCCAACAAGGCCTGGACCGGCCTCGGCGTCTTCATGGTCCTCGTGGTGATCTACCTCGCCATCGCCTTCGAGTGGCGGATGGCCGTCGCCGCGCTGATCGCGCTGATCCACGACCTCACCATCACCGTCGGCGTCTACGCGCTGGTCGGCTTCGAGGTCACCCCGGGCACCGTGATCGGTCTGCTCACGATCCTCGGTTACTCCCTCTACGACACCGTCGTCGTCTTCGACGGTCTCAAGGAGGGCTCGAAGGACATCACCAAGCAGACCCGCTACACCTTCAGCGAGATCGCCAACCGCAGCATCAACGGCACCCTGGTCCGCTCGATCAACACCACCGTCGTGGCGCTGCTCCCGGTCGCGGCCCTGCTGTTCATCGGCGGCGGCTTCCTCGGCGCGGGCATGCTCAACGACATCTCGCTGTCGCTGTTCGTCGGCCTCGCGGCCGGTGCGTACTCCTCGATCTTCATCGCGACCCCGCTGGTCGTCGACCTCAAGGAGCGCGAGCCGGCGATGAAGGCGCTCAAGAAGCGCGTCCTGGCCAAGCGTGCGGCCTCCGCCGCGAAGGGCGAACCCGCCGAGGACGACCTCGACACCGAGGACACCCCGCAGGTCGTGGCCCAGGGCAGCCAGGGGAGGCGTCGCCGGTGACCACCGCACCCTGCACGCCCGAGGTCCGCGAGCTGCTGCTCAGCCGGATCAAGGACGTCCCGGACTACCCGAAGCCCGGCGTGATGTTCAAGGACATCACCCCGCTGCTCGCCGACCCGAAGGCCTTCGCGGCCCTGACGGAGGCGCTGGTCGAGCTGGCCGGCCGGTACGGCGCGACGAAGATCGTCGGGCTGGAGGCGCGGGGCTTCATCCTCGCCGCCCCGGTCGCCGTCCAGGCGGGCATCGGCTTCGTCCCCGTACGCAAGGCCGGAAAGCTGCCGGGCGCCACGCTCGCGCAGTCCTACGAGCTGGAGTACGGCACCGCGGAGATCGAGGTCCACGCGGAGGACCTGTCGGCCGGTGACCGGGTCATGGTCATCGACGACGTCCTGGCCACCGGAGGCACCGCCGAGGCCTCGCTGGAGCTGATCCGGCGGGCCGGGGCCGAGGTCGCGGGGGTGGCGGTCCTGATGGAGCTGTCGTTCCTCCCGGGCCGGGCCAAGCTGACGCCGTCGCTGGCGGGGGCCCCGCTGGACGCGCTGATCGTGGTCTGACCCTGCTCTGCCGAGCGGCGGGTTCCCGGGTTTCCCGGGGGCCCGCCGTTCTCGTACGTGCGGCGCGCTGCCGTGGGCCCTGCCCCCGGACCCCCGCGCCTCAAACGCCGACGTGGCCGGGGAGCCGATGCGTCCCAGGAGGCGGGCGGGAGGGAACGGGGTGGCGGAACCCTCGCTACCATGGGTTATCCGGACCTGACCGGGGCCCCGGATCCGCATGAGGAGCGCTCTTGCCAGACGAGGTCCAGCCACTCTCCGCCGCGCAGCCCGACCCGCAGGCCGAGCCGGCCGCGGCGGCCGCAGCCACGCCCCCGCCGGCCCCGCCGGTCAAGCCCGCTCCGGCGAAGCCGGCCGGGTCCTCCAACCGCGTGCGCGCCCGGCTCGCGCGCCTCGGGGTGCAGCGTTCCAACCCGTACAACCCGGTACTGGAACCCCTCCTCCGTATAGTCCGCAGCAACGACCCGAAGATCGAGACGGCGACGCTGCGCCAGATCGAGCAGGCCTACCAGGTCGCCGAACGCTGGCACCGGGGGCAGAAGCGCAAGAGCGGCGACCCGTACATCACCCACCCGCTCGCGGTCACCACGATCCTCGCCGAGCTGGGGATGGACCCCGCCACCCTGATGGCGGGCCTGCTGCACGACACCGTCGAGGACACCGAGTACGGCCTCGAACAGCTCCGCCGCGACTTCGGGGACGCCGTCGCGCTCCTCGTCGACGGCGTGACCAAGCTGGACCGGGTCAAGTTCGGCGAGGCCGCGCAGGCCGAGACGGTCCGCAAGATGGTCGTCGCCATGGCCAAGGACCCCAGGGTCCTGGTCATCAAGCTCGCCGACCGCCTGCACAACATGCGCACCATGCGGTACCTCAAGCGGGAGAAGCAGGAGAAGAAGGCCCGCGAGACCCTCGAGATCTACGCGCCACTGGCCCACCGCCTGGGCATGAACACCATCAAGTGGGAGCTGGAGGACCTCGCCTTCGCGATCCTCTACCCCAAGATGTACGACGAGATCGTGCGCCTGGTGGCCGAGAGGGCGCCCAAGCGGGACGAGTACCTGGCCGTCGTCACCGACGAGGTGATGGTCGACCTGCGGGCCGCCCGCATCAAGGCCACCGTCACCGGCCGGCCCAAGCACTACTACAGCGTCTACCAGAAGATGATCGTCCGCGGCCGTGACTTCGCGGAGATCTACGACCTGGTGGGCATCCGCGTCCTCGTGGACACCGTCCGGGACTGCTACGCCGCCCTCGGCACGGTGCACGCGCGCTGGAACCCGGTCCCCGGCCGGTTCAAGGACTACATCGCGATGCCCAAGTTCAACATGTACCAGTCGCTGCACACGACGGTCATCGGGCCCAGCGGCAAGCCGGTCGAACTCCAGATCCGCACCTTCGACATGCACCGCCGCGCCGAGTACGGCATCGCCGCGCACTGGAAGTACAAGCAGCAGACCGTCGCCGGCACCTCCAAGGTCCGCACCGACGTCCCGCAGGCCGCCAAGGGCAGCGCCGGCCAGGACACGGTCAACGACATGGCCTGGCTGCGCCAGCTCCTCGACTGGCAGAAGGAGACCGAGGACCCCGGCGAGTTCCTGGACTCGCTGCGCTTCGACCTCTCCCGCAACGAGGTCTTCGTCTTCACCCCCAAGGGCGACGTCATCGCCCTGCCCGCCGGGGCGACCTCCGTGGACTTCGCCTACGCGGTCCACACCGAGGTCGGTCACCGCACCATAGGGGCACGGGTCAACGGGCGGCTCGTCCCCCTCGAATCCACCCTCGACAACGGCGACCTGGTCGAGGTCTTCACCTCCAAGGCCGAGGGCGCGGGCCCCTCCCGCGACTGGCTCGGCTTCGTCAAGTCCCCGCGGGCCCGCAACAAGATCCGCGCCTGGTTCTCCAAGGAGCGCCGCGACGAGGCCATCGAGCACGGCAAGGACGCCATCGCGCGGGCCATGCGCAAGCAGAACCTGCCGATCCAGCGGATCCTGACGGGCGACTCCCTCGTCACCCTCGCGCACGAGATGCGCTACCCCGACATCTCCTCCCTCTACGCGGCGATCGGCGAGGGCCACGTGGCCGCGCAGGGCGTCGTACAGAAGCTCGTGCAGGCCCTCGGCGGCGAGGAGGCGGCCAACGAGGACATCGAGGAGAGCATCCCGCCGGCCCGCGGCCGCAGCAAGCGCCGCGGCAGCGCCGACCCCGGTGTGGTGGTCAAGGGCGTCGACGACGTCTGGGTGAAGCTGGCCCGCTGCTGCACCCCGGTGCCGGGCGACCCGATCATCGGATTCGTCACCCGCGGCAGTGGAGTATCGGTTCACCGCGCCGACTGCGTGAACGTCGACTCCCTCTCCCAGCAGCCCGAGCGGATGCTGGAGGTGGAGTGGGCGCCGACCCAGTCCTCCGTCTTCCTGGTCGCCATCCAGGTCGAGGCGCTCGACCGGTCCCGGCTGCTGTCGGACGTCACCCGGGTCCTGTCGGACCAGCACGTGAACATCCTCTCCGCGGCCGTCCAGACCTCCCGCGACCGGGTGGCCACCTCCCGGTTCACCTTCGAGATGGGCGACCCGAAGCACCTGGGCCACGTCCTGAAGGCCGTACGGGGCGTCGAGGGCGTCTACGACGTCTACCGCGTGACCTCGGCCCGCAGGCCGTAGGGACCGCAACCCGGAGACATGACTGTGGGCGCCACCCCGAGGGGGTGGCGCCCACAGTCATGAGGACAGGTGGCGTCCGGGCCGGATCAGGGGCAGCCCCACCAGACGAAGTTGAGGTTGCCGCCGAAGAGCGCGGACACCACCGTGGCGGACCCGATGATCCACACGACGGTGCTCCGGCGGGCCCTGGCCAGCGCCAGCGCGAAGGGGAACAGCAGCGGGAACGCCGGCATGATGAAGCGCATCTTCGAGAAGTAGAAGCCGGCTCCGCCCAGCGCCATCAGCATGATCATGGCGGCGAAGATCCACACGACCATCGGGGGCCGGCGCTTGCGCGTCATCAGCACGAACAGCACCACGGCCGTGACGACCGTGAGCGAGACCACCACGTGGTTGAGGGTGGTGTGCACCTCGGTGAAGGTCTTCTTCAGCTCGTTGAGGGTGTCGAAGCCGCCGTCGTAGACGGAACCCCACCGGCGCTGGAGCTCGAAGTAGCCGTCCCAGCGCCCGAAGTGGTAGCCGACGTAGCCCACGTACCCGAACCACCCCAGCGGGGCGATCAGCGAGGCGGCGACGATCCGGCCCACCGGCGGGCGCTGCGCGCGACGCCCGCGGCGCCACTGCACGAACTCCCAGACACCCGCCAGCACCACGGCCGCGACGATGGCCGAACCGGAGGGGCGGGTCGCGCCGGCGAAGAAGGCCAGCACACCGGCCGTCAGCCAGGACTTCGTCATCACCGCGTACATCGCCCACACCGACAGGGCGAGGAACAGCGGCTCGGTGTACGCCATCGACTGCACGAGCGCGGCCGGGACGATCGCGAACAGGGCGCAGGTGAAGAGCGCGACGCGGCGGCCGTAGATCTTGTCGGTGACGGCGAAGATGCCCCACGCCGCGATCACCGAGGCGAACAGCGCCAGGCCCATCGCCACCCAGTTCATGGGCAGGTGGGTGACGTACGAGGTCCAGCGGACCAGCATCGGGTAGACGGGGAAGAACGCCATCTGGCAGCTCGGCCCCGCGAAGGCGCACGGCGACGGCGTGGCCAGCGGAGTGGTCAGACCGTTCTCCGCGATGTGCAGGTAGTAGATGGCGTCCCAGCGCCCGCCCAGGATCTCCAGCGGCTGCACGCCCTTGCGCTCGGCCCAGACCGCCATGACGGCGAGTCCGGTGGCACGCAGCGCGATGTGGATCAGCAGTGCCTTGCGGGCCCGCTGCAGGTGGGCGAATACGCGCCGCCCGACGCCCCGAAGCCCGGAGTCCTTCTTGCTGGTGAGCGGTTCGGCAACGAGAAGTGAGTCGGGGACATCAGCGCGTATCTGGGTATGCGTCACATTCAATCCTGGTCGTCGCCCGGCAGAAGGCCGCCACCTGCGGCACCGTACAACGGTACACAGGTGTCAGGTGCTCCCCGCGCGCGCCCTGTGTTGAAACCAGGTAACAAATAGGACGCATACGCGAACCTGTCGCACACCTGCGGGAGGCCCACATCACACGGGCACCGCCGGACGAATCCGGCGGTGCCCGTGTGCGGGACGTACGGGACCTCAGCCGCCGAACTCCTCCAGGCCCTTCAGCGCCTGGTCCAGCAGGGCCTGCCGGCCCTCCAGCTCCCGCGCCAGCTTGTCGGCCTTCGCGTTGTTGCCGGCCGCGCGCGCGGAGTCGATCTGCTCACGCAGCTTGTCGACGGCCGCCTGCAGCTGACCCGTCAGACCGGCCGCACGGGCCCGCGCCTCCGGGTTCGTACGCCGCCACTCGCCCTCCTCGGCCTCCTGGATGGCCCGCTCCACGGCGTGCATCCGGCCCTCGACCTTGGGACGGGCGTCCCGCGGTACGTGGCCGATGGCCTCCCAGCGCTCGTTGAGGGAGCGGAAGGCCGCACGGGCCGCCTTCAGGTCCGTGATCGGGACGAGCTTCTCCGCCTCGACGGTGAGCTCCTCCTTCAGCTTCAGGTTCTCGACCTGCTCGGCGTCGCGCTCGGCGAAGACCTCGCCGCGGGCCGCGAAGAACACGTCCTGGGCACCGCGGAAGCGGTTCCACAGGTCGTCCTCGGACTCGCGCTGCGCACGCCCGGCAGCCTTCCAGCTGTCCATCAGCTCGCGGTAGCGGGCCGCCGTCGGACCCCAGTCCGTCGACTTCGACAGCGACTCGGCCTCCGCGACCAGCTTCTCCTTCGCCTTGCGGGCGTCCTCGCGCTGTGCGTCGAGCGCCGCGAAGTGCGCCTTGCGGCGCTTGGAGAAGGCGGAGCGGGCGTGCGAGAAGCGGTGCCACAGCTCGTCGTCCGACTTGCGGTCGAGGCGGGGCAGGCCCTTCCAGATGTCCACCAGGGCGCGCAGCCGCTCACCGGCACTGCGCCACTGATCGCTCTGCGCCAGCTGCTCGGCCTCGGCGACCAGGGCGTCCTTGGCCGTACGGGCCTCGTCCGCCTGCTTGGCCTTCTGGACCTTGCGCTCCTCGCGCCGGGAGTCGACGGTCGCCACCAGCTTGTCCAGCCGGACGCGCAGCGCCTGAAGGTCACCCACGGCGTGGTGCTCGTCCACCTGCGTCCGCAGGTGCTCGATGGCCGTCTGGGCGTCCTTCGCGGACAGGTCGGTGGTCCGCACCCGCCGTTCGAGGAGGCCGATCTCGACCACCAGGCCCTCGTACTTGCGCTCGAAGTAGGCCAGGGCCTCCTCAGGGGTGCCCGCCTGCCACGAGCCGACGACCTGCTCGCCCTCGGAAGTACGCACGTACACGGTGCCGGTCTCGTCGACTCGGCCCCACGGGTCGCTGCTCACAGCGCCTCCTCCACCTGATGCCCGTGAGGGGTTCACCCCCGGGCATCGTCCACAGTTTCCTGGGGCGGGCAGCGCCCGCCCTGCACAACGCCAACATAGGCGACCGCCGGGCCGGCTGTCCGCATCCCGCACGACGGAATATCGACGTACGGGCGGCGGGCCGGCCGGGTCCGGGGGCGCCGCGTCCGGTCAGTTCTTGGTGACGGTGCCCTTCTCGATGGTCACGGGGGTCTTCGGGGCGCCGTCCTGCGCTCCGTCGGCGGTCCCGGCCTTGGCGACGTCCTCCAGGACCTTCAGACCGACCGCGTCGATCTTGCCGAAGGGCGTGTACGTGGGGGCCAGCGGGCTGTCCTTGAAGACGAGGAAGAACTGGCTGCCGCCCGTCCCCGGCTGTCCGGTATTGGCCATCGCCACCGTGCCCGCCGGGTAGACCACCTGACCCTGCTCGTTCGGCTTGCCCAGGGAGTCCAGGTTCTCGTCCGGGATGTTGTAGCCGGGGCCGCCGCGGCCGGTGCCCTGCGGGTCGCCGCACTGGAGCACGTGGATCCCGCCGTCGACCAGGCGGTGGCACTTGGTGTTGTCGAAGAACCCCTTGTCGGCGAGCGACTTGAAGGAGTTGACGGTCTGCGGGGTCTTCGCCGCGTCCATCTCGAACTTGATGTCGCCCGCGCTGGTCTTCAGGCCGAAGGTGTACTTCGCCTTGTCGTCGATCGCCATCGCGGGGGAGGGGGACTTCTTCGGCTCGGGCGCCGACGCGGACGGCGAGGGCTCGGCCGCCGCCTCCTCCTTCTTGTCCTTGCCGTCGAAGACGCCGCCCACGACGAGGCCGACCAGGGTGGCCACCACCACGGCCGCGGCCGCGCCGATCACCGCCCAGCGCTGCCGCGCCTTGCGGCGGGCCTCGGCCCGGCGCTGCTGCTGGCGCTCGTACTTCTCCCTGGCGAGCTGTCGCCGACGCTGATCGCTCGTGACCACCGGGTCGTCTCCTTGTACGTCTCTGGTACCGCTGTCCGGGCTCGGTTAGGCCGTACCGTATATGGGTTCGCTGTGTAATGAAGGGCGCCGGTAGGCTCTGAGCAGCAGATTCCGATCCGCTGCCGCCCACCGGACGACGATTGAGGGACGAACGTGCTGATTGCCGGGTTCCCCGCCGGGGCCTGGGGGACCAATTGCTATCTGGTCGCCCCCGCCGCCGGTGAGGAGTGCGTGATCATCGACCCGGGCCACCAGGCCACGCAGGGTGTCGAGGAGACGCTGAGGAAGCATCGGCTCAAGCCCGTCGCGGTCGTCCTCACCCACGGCCACATCGATCATGTGGCCTCGGTGGTCCCCGTGTGCGGAGCACACGACGTACCGGCCTGGATCCACCCCGAGGACCGCTTCATGATGAGCGACCCGGAGAAGGCCATCGGCCGTTCCATCGGGATGCCGCTCATGGGCGAGCTGACCGTCGGCGAGCCGGACGACGTCCGCGAGCTGAGCGACGGCGCCACCCTGAAGCTGGCCGGGATGGAGTTCGCGGTGGCGCACGCGCCGGGGCATACCAGGGGGTCGGTGACCTTCGGGATGCCCGAGCGGGCGGACGTACCGCCCGTCTTCTTCTCGGGCGACCTGCTGTTCGCCGGCTCCGTCGGACGCACCGACCTGCCCGGCGGCTCCCACGCCGAGCTGCTCCAGTCGCTGGCCCGCGTGGTCCTGCCGCTGGACGACTCGACGGTGGTGCTGTCCGGCCACGGTTCCCAGACCACCATCGGCCGCGAGCGCGCGACCAACCCGTACCTGCGGGAAGTCGCCTCCGGCCTGGGAGACGGCACCGCCGCCCCACGACGAGGAATGTGACGAGAGCTTCGTGAGCACCTTCAAGGCCCCCAAGGGCACGTACGACCTGATCCCGCCCTACTCGGCGAAGTACCTGGCGGTCCGCGAGGCCATCTCCGCCCCGCTGCGCAAGGCCGGGTACGGCTACATCGAAACCCCCGGTTTCGAGGACGTGAACCTCTTCGCGCGCGGCGTCGGCGAGTCCACCGACATCGTCACCAAGGAGATGTTCACCCTCACCACCAAGGGCGGCTCCAACCTGGCCCTGCGCCCGGAGGGCACCGCCTCCGTCCTGCGCGCCGCGCTGGAGGCGAGCCTGCACAAGCAGGGCAACCTGCCGGCCAAGCTCTGGTACTCCGGTTCGTACTACCGCTACGAGCGCCCGCAGAAGGGCCGCTACCGCCACTTCTCGCAGGTCGGCGCCGAGGCGATCGGGGCCGAGGACCCGGCGCTGGACGCCGAGCTCATCATCCTCGCCGACCAGGCCTACCGGGCGCTCGGCCTGTCGAACTTCCGCATCCTGCTGAACTCGCTCGGCGACAAGGAGTGCCGCCCCGTCTACCGGGAGGCCCTCCAGGACTTCCTGGGCGACCTCGACCTCGACGAGGAGACCGTCCGCCGCGCCGAGATCAACCCGCTGCGCGTGCTCGACGACAAGCGGCCCGAGGTGCAGAAGCAGCTCGTCGGCGCGCCCATGCTGCGCGACTACCTGTGCGACGCCTGCAAGGCGTACCACGAGGAGGTCCGGGAGCTGATCACGGCCGCCGGGGTCGCCTTCGAGGACGACGAGAAGCTGGTGCGCGGTCTCGACTACTACACCCGCACCACCTTCGAGTTCGTCCACGACGGCCTGGGCGCGCAGTCCGCCGTCGGCGGCGGCGGCCGCTACGACGGCCTGTCCGAGATGATCGGCGGACCGGCGCTGCCGTCGGTCGGCTGGGCGCTCGGCGTGGACCGTACGGTGCTCGCCCTGGAGGCCGAGGGCGTCCAGCTGGACATCCCGGCGACCACCGAGGTCTTCGCCGTGGCCATCGGTGCCGAAGCCCGCCGCCTGCTCTTCGCGGCCGTCACCGAGCTGCGCAAGGCCGGGGTCGCGGCGGACTTCTCGTACGGGGGCAAGGGCCTCAAGGGTGCGATGAAGGACGCCAACCGCTCCGGCGCGCGCTTCGCCGTCGTCGCCGGTGAGCGCGACCTCGCCGAGGGCGTCGTCCAGCTGAAGGACATGGAGGCGGGCGAGCAGATCGCCGTCCCCGTGGCCGACTTGGTCGCCGAGGTCAAGGCCCGTCTGGCCTGACCGCAGCCGTCCGTCCGTGGGGCGGAGCGGGGAGCCTCCTCCCCGCTCCGCCCCACGTCCTTATCCCCGTCGAACGGCCGCCGCGGGCCCCCGTACGGCACAATGGCCGGTGCTTGATGACCTTGCAGATGTGGAGCGGGCGGGTATGACGACAACAGGCGCGGGCGCGGACACCGCTTCGCGGACCATCGGCGGCAGCCGGGCCCTGGCCCTGCTCCTCGTGATCACCGGCGCGGCGGGGCTGCTCGCCGCCTGGGTGATCACCATCGACAAGTTCAAGCTGCTGGAGGACCCGAACTTCACCCCGGGCTGCAGCCTGAACCCGATCGTCTCGTGCGGCAACATCATGAAGAGCGACCAGGCGGCCGCCTTCGGCTTCCCCAACCCCATGATGGGGCTGGTCGCCTACGGGATCGTGGTCTGCGTCGGCATGAGCCTGCTGGCCGGGGCCCGCTTCCGCCCCTGGTACTGGCTCACCCTGAACGCCGGCACCCTCTTCGGCGTCGTCTTCTGCGCCTGGCTGACGTACCAGTCGCTGTACAACATCAACTCCCTGTGCCTGTGGTGCTGCCTGGCCTGGGTCGCGACCATCGTCATGTTCTGGTACGTCACCTCCCACAACGTCCGAGAGGGCCTGCTGCCCGCCCCCGGCTGGCTGCGCGGCTTCCTCGACGAGTTCACCTGGGTCCTGCCCGTGCTGCACGTCGGGATCATCGGGATGCTGATCCTGACCCGCTGGTGGGACTTCTGGACCTCCTGAGCCGGGACCGCTCTGTCGGCGGGCTCGCTCAGGGCCTGTCGTCGAACTCCCGTCTGTCCGGGCGACGACGCGAGTTTGACGACAGGCCCTAGGCTTCCGGTGTGGAACCAGATCTCTTCACCGCCGCCGCCGAGGACCGCCAGGAGAAGGACCCGTCGAGCTCCCCGCTCGCCGTCCGGATGCGTCCGCGCACCCTGGACGAGGTCGTCGGCCAGCAGCACCTGCTGAAGCCGGGCTCGCCGCTGCGGCGGCTGGTGGGGGAGGGCGCCGGGGGACCGGCCGGGGCCTCGTCGGTGATCCTCTGGGGTCCGCCGGGCATCGGGAAGACCACCCTCGCCTACGTGGTCAGCCAGGCCACGCAGAAGCGGTTCGTCGAACTGTCGGCGATCACCGCGGGCGTCAAGGAGGTCCGGGCCGTCATCGAGGGCGCCAAGCGCGCCGCCGGCGGCTACGGCAAGGAGACCGTCCTCTTCCTCGACGAGATCCACCGCTTCAGCAAGGCCCAGCAGGACACGCTGCTCCCGGCCGTGGAGAACCGCTGGGTCACCCTGATCGCGGCGACCACCGAGAACCCGTACTTCTCGATCATCTCCCCGCTGCTGTCGCGCTCCCTGCTGCTCACGCTGGAACCGCTGACGGACGAGGACCTGAGCGCGCTGATGCGCCGCGCCCTCACCGAGGAGCGGGGCCTCGGCGGGGCCGTGACCCTGCCCGCCGACGCGGAGGCGCACCTGCTGCGGATCGCCGGCGGGGACGCGCGCCGGGCGCTGACGGCCCTGGAGGCGGGGGCCGGATCGGCCATCGCCAAGGGCGAGGCGGAGATCACCCTCCAGACGCTGGAGGAAGCCGTCGACCGGGCGGCGGTCAAGTACGACCGGGACGGCGACCAGCACTACGACGTGGCGAGCGCCCTCATCAAGTCCATCCGCGGCTCGGACGTGGACGCGGCGCTGCACTACCTGGCCCGGATGATCGAGGCGGGGGAGGACCCCCGCTTCATCGCCCGGCGCCTGATGATCTCGGCGAGCGAGGACATCGGTCTGGCGGACCCGACGGCCCTGCCGCTGGCGGTGGCGGCGGCCCAGGCGGTGGCGATGATCGGCTTCCCGGAGGCCGCGCTCACCCTCTCGCACGCCACCATCGCGCTGGCGCTGGCCCCGAAGTCGAACACCGCGACGACCGCGATCGGCGCCGCGCTGGCCGACGTACGGGCCGGGCTGACCGGGCCGGTGCCGGCGCACCTGCGCGACGGGCACTACAAGGGCGCGGCGAAGCTCGGCCACGCCGTGGGCTACGTCTACCCGCACGACGTGCCCGGGGCCGTCGCGGCGCAGCAGTACGCCCCGGACGAGCTCCACGGCAAGCGCTACTACGAACCGACCCGCTACGGCGCCGAGGCCCGGTACGCGGACGTGGCGGAGATGGTGCGCAAGCGCCTGCGCGGAGGCGGCCCCGCCTGAGCCTAGGCTCCCGCCATGGGACGCCGTGCTCCGCTCATCGCCGCCACCGCCGCACTGCTGCTGCTCACCGCGTGCCACCACGAGGACCCCGCGACCGCCCGGGCCGGCGCCGCCGCGCTGGTGGCGGGGGTGCCGCTGACGAGCCCCGGCTTCCCGCCGGACGCCTCGCGGGCCCGCGAGGAGCTGGCGGGGCTGAAGGTCGAGTGGGGCAGGAACTGGGAGACGTACAAGCGGGAGGACTTCGGCCGGTACTGGTCGGACGAGACCGACGCCGTCGGCGGCCGCAACGGCTGCGACACCCGGGACGACGTCCTGCGCCGGGACCTGCGGGAGCTGCGGCAGGGGGACCGCAACCCCTGCGTGGTGGTGTCGGGGATGCTGCACGATCCGTACACCGGCAAGGAGCTTCCGTACTCCTACCGGCGGGCCTCGCAGATCCAGACCGACCACGTCGTCGCGCTCGGCGCCGCCTGGCGGGGCGGCGCGTACGCCTGGACGGCGCAGCGCAGGCTGGAGTACGCGAACGACCTCGATGGTCTGCTCGCCGTGGACAAGCAGACCAACTACGACAAGAGCAGCAAGACCGCCGACAAGTGGCGGCCCCCGGCGAAGGGCTACTGGTGCGAGTACGCGCGCCGCTACACCGGGATCAAGGCCAAGTACCGGCTGTCCGTCACCCCGCCGGAGAAGCTCGCCCTCGAGGAGCTGCTGGCGACTTGTGGCTAGCGGCCCGCCGCCGAGAACAGGGCCCGCATCGCGCGGCGCAGTCCGCAGACGTCGGTCACCGGCTCGGGGAAGTCGAAGCGGGCGTCGAAGGGGCCGGCCGGGCCGCCGCTGAAGCGGACCCGCAGGCCAAGGCGGTCCAGCGCGAGCGGGACGGCCGTCAGGCCGTCGCCGCCGCGGGGGCCCAGCAGGCCGCACAGCTCGCCGATCCGGTCGCCGTGGGCGGCGTGCAGGTGCTGGAGCAGTTCCGTCTCGTGCGCGACCATCGGGTCCGGCTCGGCCGCGGCGAGGTCCTCGGGGTCCACGAGCTCCGCGCCCCACAGGTCGTCCACCGAGATCTCGCCGACCTCCAGGCGGAGCAGCCTCCAGGCGCAGTCGCCGACGCCCAGCAGTTCGCCCACCGGGTGGCGCTCGGCGAGCAGCGCGGCGCAGGCCGCGCGGTCGTCGCCGCGGACGGGCGTCAGCCAGCCCGTGAGCCGGGCGCGGCCTCGGATACGATGGGGCACGGACACCGGCGCCACATCCGTGATCTCGATCACGGCGGTGAGGTCGTCGTCCTGGGCGTGAGCGGCGGCCCTGGCTGCCGCGGATTCCCCTGGTACCAGGAGAATCACGTCCCCGTCCGGGGTGACGGTCCGAGCGGCCGGCATCCCTGTCCCGAGTTCTCCCTGGTCGAACGACTGCGCGCGGTCGAAACCACCCGGCAGCATGAGGGATACTGAGGCGTTGGACTCTACGAGGGTTCGTACGCGTTCGGCTCCGGTGAGCTGCCGAACGCCTTCCCTGGGACGCGGCTGACCTTGCTTATCGTCGTCGAAAGCGGATTCCGTTTCGTTGGAATCCGAACTTCGGTGCGCACTGGGCAGGGGGATCCCATGTGGTCGAGACATTACGTCCTCCTCGATAAGGTAAGCCTCACCTAACTTACATGGAGGTAGGTTCCCCGTGAACCAGAAGCGACCCAAGGTCAAGAAGTCGCGTGCCCTCGGCATCGCCCTGACGCCGAAGGCTGTCAAGTACTTCGAGGCCCGCCCCTACCCGCCGGGCGAGCACGGCCGTGGCCGCAAGCAGAACTCGGACTACAAGGTCCGTCTGCTCGAGAAGCAGCGTCTGCGCGCCCAGTACGACATCTCCGAGCGTCAGATGGCTCGCGCCTACGACCGCGCCAAGAAGGCCGAAGGCAAGACGGGCGAGGCGCTGGTCGTCGAGCTCGAGCGTCGCCTCGACGCCCTGGTCCTGCGTTCGGGCATCGCCCGCACCATCTACCAGGCCCGCCAGATGGTCGTTCACGGCCACATCGAGGTCAACGGTGGCAAGGTCGACAAGCCGTCGTTCCGTGTCCGCCCGGACGACGTCATCACCGTGCGCGAGCGCAGCCGCGAGAAGGTTCCGTTCCAGGTTGCCCGTGAGGGTGGCTACGCAGGCGAGGGCGAGACCCCGCGCTACCTGCAGGTCAACCTGAAGGCCCTGGCCTTCCGCCTGGACCGCGACCCGAACCGCAAGGAAATCCCGGTCATCTGCGACGAGCAGCTCGTCGTCGAGTACTACGCCCGCTGATCCAGCGGACGTAGCCCTCACAGGCTGGTGTCGGCCCGCCGTCCCCTCCGGGGGGCGGCGGGCTTTCCCGTTCCCGTTCCCGTTCCCGTTCCCGTTCCCGTTCCCGTTCCCGTTCCCGTTCCCGTTCCCGTTCCCGTGAACGGGCGCAGCCGCCGGGATTCCGGCTCCGGGACCCCCTGCGCCCGCAGCACCAGCGCCTCCAGGCTCAGCTGCCGGCCCTCGGCGGCGTACGCCGCGTACCGCTCGGGCCCCAGCACCTCGCCCGCCCGCTCCTGGCACATCAGCCGGGGCGCGTTGAAGTACCCCGACCCGAACAGCCGCAGGCCGACCCCCTCCCACATCGGCTCCGCCGCCCCCTGGAGCACCGCGGCCTCCGCCGCACCGCCCTCGGCGACGGTCACCAGCGCCAGCAGCTCCACCGCCAGCACCAGCCCGACCAGGTCGCGGAAGGTGTGGTTCACGGACACGCACTCGGTCAGCAGCCGTCTCGCCTCGGCGGTGCCCCCGGCGTCCAGGGCCGCGTACGCCAGCACGTACAGGGCGTACGCCTTCGTCCAGAGCTCGCCGCGCTCCTGGCAGATCTCCCGGACCTCCTCGCACAGCGACACCGCTCCCGCCAGGTCCCCCTGGAAGGCCAGCGCCATCGCCAGCTCCACCTGGCACATCAGCACGTTGCTGTTGAGCTCCCCGGTCTCCCGGTACAGCTCCAGCGCCGCCCCCAGCAGCTGCCCGGCCCGTGCCATGTCGTCCGAGACCAGGGCCAGACACCCCTGGCGGTGCACGGCGTACGCGGTGGCCACCCGGTTCCCGGTCCGCTCCGCGCCGTCCCGGCACTCGTGCAGCGCGCTCATCGAGGCCACCGAGTCGCCCTGGAGCGCCGCCACGTAGCCCAGCACCCACAGGGCCTTCAGCCGCGAGCCCTCGTGCTCCTCCTCCGCCGGGCCGGCCTCCAGGGCCCGGTCCAGCCAGTACCGGCCCTCGGTGAGCCGCCCGCAGCCCGCCCAGTAGAACCAGAGGGTGCCCGCCAGGTACTGGCCCAGGTGCGCCTCGTGCGGATCCTCCAGGCAGTGCTCCAGCGCGAGCCGCAGGTTCGCCAGCTCCGTCTCCGCCAGCGCGGCCACCTCCCGCTGGCGCGGGCTGAACCAGTCCAGCTCGCACCAGGTGGCCAGGCCCAGGTACCAGTCCCGGTGGCGCCGCCGCAGCCGCTCCGCGTCCCCCGTCGACTCCAGCCATCCCGCCCCGTACATCCGTACGGTCTCCAGCATCCGGTAGCGGACCCCGGCCGGGGTCTCCTCCCGGGCCAGCAGGGACTGGTCCAGCAGCTCCCCGACCAGGTCCAGCACCCGGTCCACCGGCAGACCAGAGTCCGCGCACACGTACTCGGCGGCATCGAGGTCGAACCGCCCGGCGAACACCGACAGCCGGGCCCACAGCAGCCGCTCGTCCGGGGTGCACAGCTCGTGGCTCCACCCGATCGCGGTCCGCAGCGTCCGGTGCCGGGGCAGCGCCCCGCGCACCCCGCCCGTGAGCAGGTCGAAGCGGTCCTCCAGCCGCGCCAGTACCTGCTCCGGGGACAGCGCCCGCAGCCGGCCCGCCGCCAGCTCCAGGGCCAGCGCGATCCCGTCGAGGCGCGCGCAGAGCTCGGCCAGCACCGGCCGGTTCGCCTCCGTCACCGCGAACGCCGGATCGGCGGCCGCCGCCCGCTCGGCCAGCAGCTCCAGGGCCGGCGGCCCCTCCAGCGGGGCCAGCGGGAACACCGCCTCCCCCTCCAGCGCGAGCCGACGGCGCCCCGCGGCGAGCACCCGCAGGCCGGGGCAGTGCAGCAGCAGCTCCCGCACCAGGGCGGCGGTCTCCTCGACCAGGTGCTCGAACCCGTCCAGCACCAGCAGCAGCCGCCGCCCGGCCAGGTGCTCCACCAGCACCTTCCGGGGCGGCCGGACGGTGTGGTCCGTGAGCCCGAGCGCCTCGGCGAGGACGAGGTCGAGCAGCGCCGGATCACGGAGGCAGGACAGCTCGACGAGCCACGCGCCGTCGCAGTAGCGTTCCTCCACCTCCTCGGAGGCGGCCCGCGCCAGGGCCAGGACCAGCCGGGACTTGCCCACGCCGCCCGTCCCGGTCACCGTCACCAGCCGCGAGGACTCCAGGGCCCGCCCGAGCCCGGCCAGTTCGCCACCCCGCCCGACGAAGCCGCTCAGCTCCGAGGGAAGATTGCCCCGCGCCCCTTGTCCCATGGGTCCGTGTCGCATGGGACACGGAGAGTACTGCCACGGATGCGGAAGGTACAAAGCCGCGCCGGGCCGGGCCCGCGCCGGCGGGCCGCCCGCCTCCGTATTCCGGTACTGCGGCGGATCTCCGGCGCGATAGGGTCGGAGAAGACTTTTCTCCGTAGATTTTCCAGATTCAGGGAGCGGTGCATCGTGTCCGGTGGAGAGGTGGCCGGGATCCTCGTGGCCGTCTTCTGGGCCATCCTGGTCTCCTTCCTCGCCGTGGTGCTGGTGAGGCTCGCCCAGGTGCTCAGGGCGACCACCAAGCTGGTGGCCGACGTGACCGAGCAGGCCGTACCGCTGCTCGCGGACGCCTCGACCACGGTCCGCTCCGCGCGCACCCAGCTCGACCGGGTCGACGCCATCGCGAGCGACGTCCAGGAGGTCACCTCCAACGCGTCCGCGCTGTCCTCCACCGTGGCCTCCACCTTCGGCGGACCGCTGGTCAAGGTCGCGGCCTTCGGCTACGGCGTCCGCAAGGCCCTGGGCAAGACGGATGACGTGCCGCAGAAGACACCCCGACGTACTGTGATCGTTGGCCGCACCGTGCCGGCGGCCAGGCGCCGGAAGCAGAAGGGCTGAGACCTCCGATGTTCCGCCGAGCCTTCTGGTTCACCGCAGGCGCCGCCGCCGGCGTGTGGGCCACCACCAAGGTCAACCGTCAGCTGAAGAAGCTGACGCCGGAGAGCCTCGCCGCCCAGGCGGCCGACAAGGCCGTCGAGGCGGGCCACCGCCTCAAGGACTTCGCCCTCGACGTCAAGGCGGGCATGACCCAGCGCGAGGACGAGCTCAACGACGCACTGGGGCTCCACCAGGACCCCGACCGGCCCGACAACGTCACCGCCCTCCCCGGGCCGCGGCGGCTGCGGGCCATCGAGCACCACAAAGACCAGACCAACAATCGTTCGAGCCGCTCGGCGGTTACGTACAACCGGAATGAGGACCACTGATGGAGTCGGCTGAAATCCGCCGCCGCTGGCTGAGCTTCTTCGAGGAGCGCGGTCACACCGTCGTCCCTTCGGCGTCGCTCATCGCGGACGACCCGACTCTGCTGCTGGTCAACGCGGGCATGGTCCCCTTCAAGCCGTACTTCCTCGGTGAGACCAAGCCCCCGGCGCCCCGCGCCACCAGCGTGCAGAAGTGCGTCCGTACCCCGGACATCGAAGAGGTCGGCAAGACCACCCGCCACGGCACGTTCTTCCAGATGTGCGGCAACTTCTCCTTCGGCGACTACTTCAAGGAAGGCGCCATCAAGTACGCCTGGGAGCTGCTCACCAGCTCCGTGGCGGACGGCGGCTACGGCCTGGAGCCGGAGAAGCTCTGGATCACCGTCTACCTCGACGACGACGAGGCCGAGACGATCTGGCGCGAGAAGATCGGCGTCCCCGCCGAGCGGATCCAGCGCCTGGGCAAGAAGGACAACTTCTGGTCCATGGGCGTCCCGGGCCCCTGCGGCCCCTGCTCCGAGATCAACTACGACCGCGGCCCCGAGTTCGGCGTCGAGGGCGGCCCCGCCGTCAACGACGAGCGCTACGTGGAGATCTGGAACCTGGTCTTCATGCAGTACGAGCGCGGCGTCGGCGACGGGAAGGAAGACTTCCCGATCCTCGGTGACCTGCCGTCGAAGAACATCGACACCGGCCTCGGCCTCGAACGCCTCGCGATGATCCTGCAGGGCGTGCAGAACATGTACGAGACCGACACCCTGCGCGTGGTCATGGACAAGGCCACCGAGCTGACCGGCGTGCAGTACGGCGCCGCGAAGGGCACCGACGTCTCGATGCGCGTGGTCGCCGACCACATCCGCACCTCCGTCATGCTCATCGGCGACGGCGTCACCCCCGGCAACGAGGGCCGCGGCTACGTGCTGCGCCGCATCATGCGCCGCGCCATCCGCAACATGCGCCTCATGGGCGCCACGGGCCCGGTCGTCCAGGAGCTCGTCGACGTCGTGATCAACACGATGGGCCAGCAGTACCCGGAGCTCGTCACCGACCGCAAGCGCATCGAGACCGTCGCGCTCGCCGAGGAGGCCGCCTTCCTCAAGGCCGTCAAGGGCGGCACGAACATCCTCGACACCGCCGTCTCCGAGACCAAGGCCGCCGGCGGCACGGTCCTCTCCGGCGACAAGGCGTTCCTGCTCCACGACACCTGGGGCTTCCCGATCGACCTCACCCTGGAGATGGCCGCCGAGCAGGGCCTCTCCGTGGACGAGCCCGGCTTCCGCCGCCTGATGCAGGAGCAGCGCGACCGCGCCAAGGCCGATGCCAAGGCCAAGAAGACCGGCCACGCGGACATGTCCGCCTACCGGGAGATCGCCGACGGCTCCGGCACCACCGAGTTCATCGGCTACGCCTCCAACCAGGGCGAGTCCACCATCGTCGGCCTGCTGGTCAACGGCGTCTCCGCGCCCGCCGCCTCCGAGGGCGACGAGGTCGAGGTCGTCCTCGACCGCACCCCCTTCTACGCCGAGGGCGGCGGCCAGCTCGCCGACCAGGGCCGCATCAAGCTCGACACGGGCGCCGTCATCGAGGTCCGCGACGTCCAGCAGCCGGTCCCGGGCGTCTCCGTCCACAAGGGCACCGTCCAGGTCGGCGAGGTGACGGTGGGCGCCTCCGTGTACGCCGCCATCGACGGCAACCGCCGCCGGGCCATCGCCCGCGCCCACTCGGCCACGCACCTGACCCACCAGGCGCTGCGCGACGCCCTCGGCCCCACGGCCGCCCAGGCCGGCTCCGAGAACTCGCCCGGCCGCTTCCGCTTCGACTTCGGCTCCCCGAACGCCGTTCCCGGCACGGTCCTCACCGACGTCGAGCAGAAGATCAACGACGTGCTCTCGCGCGAGCTCGAGGTCACCGCCGAGGTCATGAGCATCGACGAGGCCAAGAAGCAGGGCGCCATCGCCGAGTTCGGCGAGAAGTACGGCGAGCGCGTGCGCGTCGTGACCATCGGCGACTTCTCCAAGGAGCTGTGCGGCGGCACGCACGTCGGCAACACCTCCCAGCTGGGCCTGGTGAAGCTGCTCGGCGAGTCCTCCATCGGTTCCGGCGTGCGCCGCGTCGAGGCCCTGGTGGGCGTGGACGCGTACAACTTCCTCGCCAAGGAGCACACGGTCGTCGCCCAGCTCCAGGAGCTGGTCAAGGGCCGCCCCGAGGAGCTGCCGGAGAAGATCGCCTCCATGCTCGGCAAGCTGAAGGACGCCGAGAAGGAGATCGAGAAGTTCCGCGCGGAGAAGGTCCTGCAGGCCGCCGCCGGTCTCGCCGCCGGCGCCCAGGACATCCGTGGCGTCGCCCTCGTCGTGGGCACCGTCCCGGACGGCACCGGCGCCGACGACCTGCGCAAGCTGGTCCTCGACGTCCGCGGCCGGCTGCAGCAAATTACAGGCGCGGGCGACCGCCCGGCCGTCGTCGCCCTGTTCACCACGGCGAACGACCGCCCGCTGACCGTCATCGCCACCAACGAGGCGGCCCGCGAGCGCGGCCTCAAGGCCGGTGACCTGGTCCGCGCCGCCGCCAAGACCCTCGGCGGCGGCGGTGGCGGCAAGCCGGACGTGGCCCAGGGCGGCGGTCAGAACCCGGCCGCCGTGCCGGAGGCCATCGCCGCGGTCGAGCGCCTCGTCGTCGAGACGGTCTGACGATGACGCTGCGCCGCGGCCGCCGACTGGCCATCGACGTCGGGGACGCCCGGATCGGGGTCGCCTCCTGCGACCCCGACGGGGTGCTCGCCACTCCGGTGGAGACCGTCCCGGGCCGGGACATCCCCTTCGCCCACCGGCGGCTGCGGCAGCTCGTCGAGGAGTACGAACCCCTCGAAGTCGTGGTCGGCCTTCCCCGCTCGCTCAGCGGGCGGGAGGGGCCGGCCGCGGTGAAGGTGCGTGCCTTCGCGAACGAACTGGCCAAGGGGATCAAGCCGGTGACGGTCCGTCTGGTGGACGAGCGGATGACCACCGTCACCGCCGCCCAGGGCCTGCGGGCCTCCGGGAGGAACGCCAAGAAGGGCCGTTCGGTCATCGACCAGGCGGCCGCTGTGGTCATCCTCCAGAACGCTCTGGAGACCGAACGGGTATCAGGTAATCCGCCCGGTGAGTGCGTCGAAGTGGTTGTCTGATCGCGATACGGTAACGTTCCGCGCGATGAGACGGCATTCGAACAGCCGTCGCCCACCACTAAAGAGGCGGAACCGGGTGTCGCGGCCGACGGAAGCCGTGGCCTTCGTCTCGCGGCTCTAGGGGACCGATGACTGAGTATGGCCGGGGCGGTGGCTCCGAACCGTGGCACCCTGCGGATCCCCTGTACGGGGACCAGGGGTGGTCCGCGCCCCAGACCCAGCAGGGCCAGGCGCCCTACGGCGGTGACCCGCTCCAGCAGCAGCAGTACCCGCAGGAGCCGCAGTACCAGCAGCACGACCCGCAGTACCAGCAGCAACAGCAGTACCCCGCACAGCAGTACCAGCAGTACCCCGAGCAGCAGCAGGGCTACGCCGAGCAGCAGTACGGGCAGCAGCAGCACCAGCAGTACGCGCAGCACCCGCACGCCCAGCCCCACCCCCAGCAGCCGATGTACGAAGGCCAGGGCCAGGGCCAGGGCCAGGGCTGGGACACGGGCCACCAGGGCCAGCAGTACGCGACCGCCGTGCAGGCGGACCCGTACGCGGCCGGCGCCGACCCGTACGCGCAGCAGACGGCCGGGTCCTACCCGGGCGAGGCCCCGGACCTCTACACCACGGCGGAGGCCTACCCTCCGCCGCAGCCGCCCGGCCTGCGCCACCTGGAAACGGAACCCGAAGCGGAACCGGAACAGGCCGACGCGGAAGAGGAGTCCGAGGACTCCTTCCTCGCGGCCGGCGGGCGCGGCTCCGACGACGGCGACGAGCCCGGCGGCCGCGGCCGCCGCGCGGGCCGCTCGAAGGGCGGCAAGGGCGGCAAGGGCAAGAAGCAGCGCAGCGGCGCGGCCTGCCTGATCGCCTCCCTCGTCATCGTCGGCGTCCTCGGAGGCGGCGGGTACTACGGCTACACGTACCTCAAGGACCGCTTCGGCGCGGCCGAGGACTTCGCGGGCACCGGCACGGAGGAGACCGTCGAGGTCGAGATCCCCAAGGGCGCCGGCACCGGCCAGATGGGCCGCATCCTCAAGGAAGCCGGCGTGGTCGCCAGCGCCCAGGCCTTCGTGGACGCCGCCAAGGCCAACCCCAAGGGCGGGTCGATCCAGCCCGGCGTCTACCCGCTGAGGAAGCGGATGTCGGCCGCCGCCGCCGTCGAGTTCATGACGGACCCCTCGAAGCTGCAGGTCCTCACCATCCCCGAGGGCATGCGGAACACCAAGGTGTACGAGGCCATCGACAAGAAGCTCGGCAAGCCGGAGGGCACCACCCGCGACATCGCGACGCGCGAGGCCAAGAACCTCGGCCTGCCGGCCTGGGCGCTGAACAACCCGAAGGTCCAGGACCCGCTGGAAGGGTTCCTGTACCCGATGCGCTACGACCTGTCGAAGGACAGCACGCCCGAGTCCCTGCTCAAGCAGATGGTCAAGCACGCGAACGACAAGTTCACGGAGCTCGGCATCGAGGGCAAGGCCAAGGAACTGGGCCTGGAGAACCCGCTCCAGGTGGTCACGGTCGCCAGCCTCGTCAACGCCGAGGGCAAGAACCACGACGACTTCCGGAAGATGTCGGAGGTGGTCTACAACCGCCTCAAGAAGACCAACGACGTCACGAACCGGAAGATCGAGTTCGACTCGACGTACAACTACGCCAAGAACCAGAGCGAGATCAACTTCAACCTCAGGGAAGCCCAGGCGTTCGTCCACCCGTACAACACGCACAACATCGCGGGACTGCCCCCCGGCCCGATCGGCAACCCGGGCCTGGACGCGCTGACCGCTACGCTCAGCCCGGACCACGGCGGCTGGATGTTCTTCGTGTCGGTCGACGGCAACAAGACGACCTTCACCAAGACCTACGACGAGCACCTGAAGCTCGTGGCCGAGTTCCAGGAACGGCAGAAGCAGAAGAACGGCGGGTAGCAGGACATGTCACGGATACGGGCCGCGGTGCTGGGTTCGCCCATCGAGCACTCCCTCTCGCCGGTGCTGCACCGCGCCGCCTACCGGGAGCTCGGCCTCGACGACTGGTCCTACGACCGGTTCGAGATCGACGAGGCCGCGCTCCCCGGGTTCGTGGCGGACCTCGGCCCCGAGTGGGCCGGGCTGTCCCTGACGATGCCGCTCAAGCGGGCGGTCATCCCGCTGCTGGACGGCATCAGCGACACCGCCGCCTCGGTCGAGGCGGTCAACACGGTCGTCCTCACCGAGGACGGCCGGCGCCTCGGCGACAACACCGACATCCCCGGGATCGTCGCCGCCCTGCACGAGCGCGGCGTCGAGAAGGTGCCGTCGGCCGCGATCCTCGGGGCGGGCGCCACCGCCTCCTCGGCGCTCGCCGCCCTCGCGCGGATCTGCACCGGCGAGGTCACCGCGTACGTCCGCTCGCGCGAGCGCGCCGACGAGATGAGCCGGTGGGGCGAGCGGCTCGGCGTCCCCGTCCGGACGGCCGACTGGGCGGACGCCGCCCAGGCCCTGACCGCGCCGCTGGTGATCGCCACCACCCCCGCCGGGGCCACCGACGAGCTCGCCGCGGCGGTGCCCGCCGCCCCGGGCACCCTCTTCGACGTCCTCTACGACCCGTGGCCCACCGCCCTCGCCGCCGCCTGGTCCGGCCGCGGCGGCGCCCTGGTCGGAGGCCTCGACCTGCTGGTGCACCAGGCGGTGCTCCAGGTCGAGCAGATGACCGGCCGCACCCCGGGCCCGCTGGCCGCCATGCGGACCGCCGGTGAGCGGGCGCTCGCTGCCCGCCACTGACGGATCAGCCGCCGTACCTGACGGATCCGCCGTCCGATAGCTGGACCGGGCACCTCGACACCCGGCCGGACATGGGAGGATCAGGTACGGCGGGTCCGGGCAGCGCACCCGGTCGCGCCGTCGCAGTGCCAGGCGCGAGCATGAGGAGCATCGTTGAGCAGGTTGCGTTGGCTGACCGCAGGAGAGTCGCACGGACCGGCACTGGTTGCGACGCTGGAGGGCCTTCCCGCCGGCGTCCCGGTCACCACCGAGCTGGTGGCCGACCACCTGGCCCGGCGCCGGCTCGGCTACGGCCGCGGCGCCCGGATGAAGTTCGAGCAGGACGAGATCACCTTCCTCGGCGGCGTCCGTCACGGGCTGTCCCAGGGCTCGCCGATCGCGGTCATGATCGGCAACACCGAGTGGCCCAAGTGGGAGACCGTCATGTCGGCCGACCCGGTCGACCCCTCGCTGCTCAAGGACACCGGCCGTAACGCGCCGCTGACCCGCCCCCGCCCCGGTCACGCCGACCTCGCGGGCATGCAGAAGTACGGCTTCTCCGAGGCCCGCCCGATCCTGGAGCGCGCCAGCGCCCGCGAGACGGCCGCCCGCGTCGCCCTCGGCGCCGTCGCCCGGTCCTTCATCAAGGAGGCCGCCGGCATCGAGATCGTGTCGCACGTGGTGGAGCTGGCCGCGGCCAAGGCCCCGTACGGCGTCTACCCGACCCCCGCCGACGTCGAGAAGCTCGACGCCGACCCGGTGCGCTGCCTCGACGCCGACGCGTCGAAGGCGATGGTCGCCGAGATCGACCAGGCCCACAAGGACGGCGACACCCTCGGCGGCGTCGTCGAGGTCCTGGCCTACGGCGTCCCCGTCGGCCTCGGCTCGCACGTCCACTGGGACCGCCGCCTCGACGCGCGCCTCGCGGCCGCGCTCATGGGCATCCAGGCCATCAAGGGCGTCGAGGTCGGCGACGGCTTCGAGCTGGCCCGCGTGCCCGGCTCCCAGGCCCACGACGAGATCGTCTCCACCCCCGAGGGCCTCAAGCGCACCTCCGGCCGCTCCGGCGGAACCGAGGGCGGCCTGACCACCGGCGAGCTGCTGCGCGTACGCGCCGCCATGAAGCCGATCGCCACGGTGCCGCGCGCGCTGGCGACCGTCGACGTCGCCACCGGCGAGGCCACGGTCGCGCACCACCAGCGCTCCGACGTCTGTGCCGTGCCCGCCGCGGGCATCGTCGCCGAGGCCATGGTCGCGCTCGTGCTCGCCGACGCCGTCGTCGAGAAGTTCGGCGGCGACTCGGTCCCCGAGACCCGCCGCAACGTCCAGTCGTACCTCGACAACCTGCAGATCCGGTGACCGGCGGCCCACTGGTCGTCCTCGTCGGGCCCATGGGCTCCGGCAAGTCCACGGTGGGCGGCCTGCTCGCGCAGCGGCTCGGCGTCCCCTACCGGGACACCGACGCGGACATCGTCGCGGCCCAGGGCCGGGAGATCTCCGACCTGTTCGTCGACGAGGGCGAGCCGTACTTCCGCGAGCTGGAACGGCGGGCCGTCGCGGCCGCCGTCGCCGAGCACACGGGAGTCCTCGCCCTCGGCGGCGGAGCCGTCCTCGAGGAGGGCACCCGCGCGCTGCTCACCGGGCTGCCCGTGGTCTACCTCTCGATGGACGTCGAGGAGGCCGTGCGCCGCGTCGGCCTCGGCGCCGCCCGCCCGCTGCTCGCCGTCAACCCGCGCCGCCAGTGGCGCGAGCTGATGGACGCCCGGCGCCATCTGTACACCGAAGTCGCGCGCGTCGTCGTGGCCACCGACGCACGCACCCCCGAAGAGGTCGCCCAGGCGGTCCTCGACGCTCTGGAGTTGAAGGACGTATGACAGACCAGGTGACGCGGATCAACGTCGGCGCCAGCGCCGGACACGACGCGTACGACGTGCTGGTCGGCCGGCAGCTGCTCGGCGAGCTGGGCAGCCTCATCGGTACGAGGGCCCAGCGGGTCGCCGTGATCCACCCCGAGGCGCTCGCCTCGACCGGTGAGGCACTGCGGGACGACCTGGCGGCCCAGGGCTACGAAGCCGTCGCCATCCAGGTGCCGAACGCCGAGGAGGCCAAGACCGTCGAGGTCGCCGCCTACTGCTGGAAGGCGCTGGGCCAGTCCAACTTCACCCGCACCGACGTCATCGTCGGCGTGGGCGGCGGCGCCACCACCGACCTCGCGGGCTTCGTCGCGGCCAGCTGGCTGCGCGGGGTGCGCTGGATCGCCGTCCCGACCACCGTCCTCGCGATGGTGGACGCGGCCGTCGGTGGCAAGACCGGCATCAACACCGCCGAGGGCAAGAACCTCGTCGGCGCCTTCCACCCGCCCGCCGGGGTGCTCTGCGACCTCGCGGCGCTGGACTCGCTGCCGGTCCACGACTACGTCAGCGGCCTGGCCGAGATCATCAAGGCCGGATTCATCTCCGACCCGGCGATCCTCGACCTGATCGAGGCGGACCCGGAGGCGGCCCGTACGCCCGCCGGCCCGCACACGGCCGAGCTGATCACCCGCTCCATCCAGGTCAAGGCCGACGTGGTCTCCAGCGACCTCAAGGAGTCGGGGCTGCGCGAGATCCTCAACTACGGCCACACCCTCGCGCACGCCATCGAGAAGAACGAGCGCTACAAGTGGCGCCACGGGGCGGCCGTGTCCGTCGGCATGGTCTTCGCCGCCGAGCTGGGCCGCCTCGCGGGCCGCCTCGACGACGAGACGGCCGACCGGCACAAGGCGGTGCTCGCCTCCGTCGGCCTGCCGCTGACCTACCGCGGCGACCAGTGGCCCAAGCTGCTGGAGACGATGAAGCTCGACAAGAAGTCCCGCGGCGACCTGCTGCGCTTCATCGTCCTGGACGGCCTCGCCAAGCCGACCGTCCTGGAGGGCCCGGACCCGGCCGTCCTGTTCGCCGCCTTCGGCGAGGTCGCGGCGTGAGCCGGCGGGTGTTCGTCCTGAACGGCCCGAACCTGGGCCGGCTCGGCTCCCGCGAACCCGACGTCTACGGGGCCACCTCGTACGCCGGGCTCGTCGAGAGCTGCCGCACCCTGGGCGCGGAGCTCGGCTTCGACGTCGAGGTCCGCGAGACCAACGACGAGGGCGAGCTCGTGCGCTGGCTGCACGAGGCGGCGGACGGGAAGGTCCCGGTCGTCATCAACCCGGGCGCCTTCACGCACTACTCGTACGCCATGCGGGACGCGGCGGCGCAGCGCACCGCGCCGCTGATCGAGGTGCACATCTCCAACCCGTACGCCCGCGAGGAGTTCCGGCACACCTCGGTCATCGCGGCCGTGGCCACCGGGACCGTGGCGGGCTTCGGACTGGGCTCCTACCGGCTGGCGCTGCGCGCGCTGGCGGAAGAAGTCACCTCCTGAGATAACGTTCTCGCATCAGTCGCCTGAACGAGACGGAGTGGCGCGGATGCAGCACGGAGTAGGGGGCTGGGGTCCGCCGGGACAGCACCCGGCGGCACCCCCGCAGCCGCCCATACCCCCTGCGCAGGGCTGGCCGGTGGCCCCGGTGCCCGAGGCGACGGGACACATCCCGTTGCCCCCGGTGGCCCCCGCGCCGCACCTGCCGCCCGCGCCGGGCACCGGGGCCGCCGTGCTCGCGGTCCTGCTCATCGGCCCCGCGGGCGCCGGCAAGACCACCGTGGCCCGGCACTGGGCGGCGACCCGCCCGGTGCCGACCGCGCACATCAGCCTCGACGACGTCCGCGAGTGGGTGCGCTCCGGCTTCGCGGACCCGCAGGCCGGATGGAACGAACACTCCGAGGCCCAGTACCGCCTCGCCCGCCGCACCTGCGGCTTCTCCGCACGCAACTTCCTGGCCAACGGCATCTCCTGCATCCTCGACGACGCCGTCTTCCCCGACCGGCCCGTCGTCGGGCTCGGCGGCTGGAAGCGCCACGTGGGCCCCGGGCTGCTGCCCGTCGTGCTGCTACCGGGGCTGGAGATCGTCCTGGACCGCAACGCCGCCCGATCCGGCAACCGGCGCCTGTCCGACGAGGAAGTGGCCCGGATCCACGGCCGGATGGCCGGCTGGTACGGCTCCGGCCTGCCGATCATCGACAACTCCCACCTCGACGTGGAAGGCACCGCCCGGGCCCTCGACGAGGCCCTGGCGCGGGCGCTGACGGCCCCGGGGGGCTGACCGCCCGCGGCGGACGGTGCCGCGGCGCCCCACGTCCGGACGCGCTCGCCGGGCCGGATGCGCGGGGCGCTCGTAGGCTCGAAGACATGTCAGACGTGTACGCGGCCCGCAGGGGCCTGCTCCGCGACCGCTGCGCCGCCGCGGGCAACTCCGCCGCACTGATCACGCGTCCGGCGAACGTCCGCTACCTCGCCGGGGCGTCCCCGCTGGGCGCCGTCCTGCTGGTCGGACCCGCCGAGGACGTGCTGTTCAGCGCGGGCGCGCCGACCGGGGAGGCCGAGGAGGGCCGCCTCGACGAGCGGCTGCGGCTCTCCGTACTGGCCAACCCCGGCGCCGACCCGGCGGTGGCCGCCGCCGACCTGGCCGCCTCCGTACGGGCCGAGTCCCTCGCGGTGGAGGAACACCACCTCACCGTCGGCCGGCACCGGGCCCTGCACTCGGTCGCGCCACGGCTGCGGCTCGCCGACCTCGGCACGGCCGTCGAACAGCAGCGCCTCGTCAAGGACGAGGAGGAGATCGCCTGCCTGCGGATCGCCGCCGAGATCGCCGACCAGGCCCTCGGCGAACTGCTGGAGTCGATCCTCGTCGGGCGCACCGAACGCCACCTCGCGCTGGAGCTCGAACGTCGCCTCGTCGACCACGGGGCCGACGGACCGGCCTTCCCGACCTCCGTCGGCACCGGCCCGCACTCCGGCCGCTCCCGGCACCGTCCTTCGGACCGGCGGGTGGAGGAGGGCGACTTCCTCTCCGTCTGCCTGGGTGCGAACTACCGGGGATACCGCTGCGAGATCGGCCGTACCTTCGTGATCGGCACCACTCCGGCGGACTGGCAGATCGAGCTGTACGACCTCGTCTTCGCCGCCCAGCGGGCCGGCCGGGAATCCCTGCTGCCGGGCGCCGCGTACCGCGACGTGGACCGCGCGGCACGGTCCGTACTGGACTCCGCGGGGCACGGTGAGGCCCTCGCCGGGTGGATGGGACACGGGGTCGGTCTCGAAATCGACGAGGACCCGCAGCTTGCACCTACGGCAATGGGTAAACTGGACGCTTGCGTGCCGGTCACCGTCGAACCGGGGGTTCACCTCCCCGGCCGGGGAGGTGTCCGGATCGATGACACGCTCGTCGTGCGCCCCGAGGCGGACGGCGGTCCCGAGCTACTCACCATTACGACCAAGGAGCTGCTCGCGCTCTAGCCCGCGTCGCCGGGCTGTGCGCGCACCCGTGGTCTTCCAGTGCAGGAGATTCCGCAACCGTGGCTTCCACGAACGACCTCAAGAACGGCATGGTGCTCAAGCTCGACGGTGACCAGCTCTGGTCCGTCGTCGAGTTCCAGCACGTCAAGCCCGGCAAGGGCCCGGCCTTCGTGCGCACCAAGCTCAAGCACGTGCTCTCCGGCAAGGTCGTCGACAAGACCTTCAACGCCGGCACGAAGGTCGAGACGGCCACGATCGACCGCCGTGACATGCAGTTCTCGTACATGGACGGCGAGTACTTCGTCTTCATGGACATGGGCACCTACGACCAGCTGATGGTCGACAAGAAGGCCGTCGGCGACGCCGCCAACTTCCTGATCGAGGGCTTCACCGCCTCCGTCGCCCAGCACGAGGGCGAGGTGCTCTACGTCGAGCTCCCGGCCGCCGTCGAGCTGACGATCGAGCAGACCGACCCGGGCGTCCAGGGCGACCGCTCCACCGGCGGCACCAAGCCCGCCACGCTGGAGACCGGCCACGAGATCCAGGTCCCGCTCTTCGTCACCACCGGCGAGAAGGTCAAGGTCGACACCCGCACCAGCGCCTACCTCGGCCGGGTGAACAGCTAACCGTGGCTGCCCGGAGCAACGCGCGCAAGCGCGCTTTCCAGATCCTCTTCGAGGCCGACCAGCGCGGGGTGCCCGTGCGGGAGGTCCTCGCGGACTGGATCCGCCACGCGCGGTCCGACGACCGGCAGCCGCCGGTCAGCGCCTTCACGATGGACCTCGTCGAGGGGTACGCCGACAAGGTGCACCGCATCGACGACCTGATCATCACCTACGCCGTGGACTGGGAGCTCGACCGCATGCCGGTCGTCGACCGGAACATCCTGCGGCTGGGTGCCTACGAGCTGATCTGGGTCGACGAGACCCCGGACGCCGTGGCGATCGACGAGGCCGTCCAGCTGGCCAAGGAGTTCTCCACGGACGACTCGCCGTCGTTCGTGAACGGCCTGCTCGGCCGCTTCAAGGACCTCAAGCCGAACCTGCGCCGCAGCGAGAGCTGACGCGCGCAAGACGGTACAGCGCCATACGGAAGGGCCCGCAGCGCACGCGCTGCGGGCCCTTCCGTATGTGCCTGCGGGGGAGGCCGGCCTGCGAAAACGGCGGATGCCGGGCCCCGTGAGGGACCCGGCACCCGCCGGTAACGTTTCTGCTGGGCCTGGCCCGGACTAGATGTCCTCGTGGGCCACCGCGCGGCGCGCGTCCGCGTCCAGGACGCCCCAGCTGATCAGCTGCTCGGTCAGGACCGAGGGGGACTGGTCGTAGATCACGGCCAGGGTGCGCAGGTCGTCCTGGCGGATCGACAGCACCTTGCCGTTGTAGTCGCCGCGCTGGCTCTGGATGGTGGCCGCGTAACGCTGGAGCGGGCCGGCCTTCTCGGCGGGGACGCCCGCCAGGCGCTCCAGGTCCAGACGCAGCTTCGGCGGCGGCTCGGCCGCTCCGCCGGGGGTCGTCCCCGGAAGCAGCTCCTGCACCGGAACCCCGTAGAAGTCCGCCAGCTCGGCGAGGCGCTGGACGGTCACGGCGCGGTCTCCGCGCTCGTAGGACCCGACCACAACGGCCTTCCAACGGCCCTGGGACTTCTCCTCGACACCGTGGAGGGAAAGGCCCTGCTGGGTGCGGATGGCGCGGAGCTTGGCCCCGAGCTGTTTGGCGTATTCGCTGGACATAACGCTCCCGGACGCTGTGACGCTGTGACGACATGGACGCTGTGACGACAGACGCTGTGCCGACATGGACGACATGGACCACGTGCGGCTCCGCCGCGCGGCTGGTAACTCACTGTGAGGTTACGCAGCGTTACGTGGATGCGTCAAGCCGAATGGTCTTCGACCCCCACTTACGAGGGGCACGGGCCGGTCCCCGTGCGAGCCCCGGCGGATCCCCCTGGTACCGTGGACGGCGTACATCAGACGTCCTTTAAGGTCCGTCCCGTGAGGCGGAGAAGGAGGTCCTTCCCATGGACAGCCAGGCTTCAATCCAGGCCCCCCACTCCGAGAGTGGCGACGACGCGATGCGCCCCGTACTGGAGGCGCAGGACATCGCCCGGGTCCTGACCCGTATCGCCCACGAGATCGTCGAACGCGCCAAGGGCGCCGACGACGTGGTGCTCCTCGGCATTCCCACCCGCGGTGTCTACCTCGCCCGCCGGCTGGCGGCCAAGCTCGAAGAGATCACCGGCACGAAGATCCCGGTCGGTTCCCTCGACATCACCATGTACCGCGACGACCTGCGCCTGAAGCCCGCCCGGGCCATCGGCCGCACCGAGATCCCCGGCGACGACATCGACGGCCGTCTCGTGGTCCTCGTCGACGACGTGCTCTTCTCCGGCCGTACGATCCGCGCCGCCCTCGACGCGCTCGGCGCCATCGGCCGCCCCCGCGCCGTACAGCTCGCGGTCCTCGTCGACCGGGGCCACCGCGAGCTCCCGATCCGCGCCGACTACGTGGGCAAGAACCTCCCCACCTCCCTGCGGGAGACCGTCAAGGTCCAGCTCCAGGAGGAGGACGGCCGAGACGCCGTGCTGCTCGGCCAGCGGACCCCCCAGGCAGCAGGGCAGTAGCCCCTACCCACGCCGGACCCGCCTCGCCGGGTCCGCGCCGAAGTCTGCCCTGCCCGCACTCCAGCCCGTCCGCCTGCCTGCCCTCCAGACCTACGGAGCCACCCAGATGAAGCGCCACCTCATCTCGGCCGCCGACCTCACGCGAGACGACGCCGTCCTCATCCTCGACACCGCCGAGGAGATGGCCCGCGTCGCCGACCGGCCGATCAAGAAGCTGCCCACCCTGCGCGGCCTCACGGTCGTCAACCTCTTCTTCGAGGACTCGACCCGCACCCGGATCTCCTTCGAGGCCGCCGCCAAGCGGCTGTCCGCGGACGTCATCAACTTCTCCGCCAAGGGCTCCTCCGTCTCCAAGGGCGAATCCCTGAAGGACACGGCCCTGACCCTGGAGGCCATGGGCGCCGACGCGGTCGTCATCCGCCACCACGCCTCCGGCGCCCCCTACCGGCTCGCGACCTCCGGCTGGATCGACTCCGCCGTGGTCAACGCCGGCGACGGCACCCACGAGCACCCCACGCAGGCCCTGCTGGACGCCTTCACCATGCGCCGCCGCCTCGTCGGCCGCGACGCCGGACTCGGCAAGGACCTGAACGGCCGCCGGATCACCATCGTGGGCGACGTCCTGCACAGCCGCGTGGCCCGCTCCAACGTCCACCTGCTGCACACCCTCGGCGCCGAGGTCACCCTCGTGGCCCCGCCCACCCTGGTCCCGATCGGCGTCGAGACCTGGCCGTGCGAGGTCTCGTACAACCTCGACGAGGTGCTGCCGAAGTCGGACGCGGTCATGATGCTGCGTGTGCAGCGCGAACGCATGAACGCCGCCTTCTTCCCCACCGAGCGCGAGTACTCCCGCCGCTACGGCCTCAACGGCGAGCGCATGGCCAAGATGCCCGAGCACGCCATCGTCATGCACCCCGGCCCGATGAACCGCGGCATGGAGATCACCGCCGAGGTCGCAGACTCCGACCGCTGCACGGCCGTCGAGCAGGTCGCCAACGGCGTCTCCACCCGGATGGCCGTCCTGTACCTGCTGCTCGGAGGCTCCGAGCCCGCCGTCACCACCACCAGCACGCCCCGCATCGAGGAGAGCAAGTAATCATGAGCAAGATCCTGATCCGTGGCGCGAAGGTACTCGGTGGCGAGGCGCAGGACGTCCTGATCGACGGCGAGACCATCGCCGAGGTCGGGCAGAACCTGTCCGCCGAGGGCGCGACCGTCATCGAGGCCGAGGGCCAGGTCCTCCTCCCCGGCCTCGTCGACCTGCACACCCACCTGCGCGAGCCCGGCCGCGAGGACAGCGAGACCGTCCTGACCGGCACCCGCGCCGCCGCCTCCGGCGGCTACACCGCCGTCTTCGCCATGGCGAACACCTTCCCGGTCGCCGACACCGCCGGCGTCGTCGAGCAGGTCTGGCGCCTGGGCAAGGAGTCCGGCTACTGCGACGTGCAGCCCATCGGCGCCGTCACCGTCGGCCTGGAGGGCAAGCAGCTGTCCGAGCTGGGCGCCATGCACGACTCCGCCGCCCGCGTCACCGTCTTCTCCGACGACGGCAAGTGCGTGGACGACGCCGTGATCATGCGCCGCGCCCTGGAGTACGTGAAGGCCTTCGGCGGCGTCGTCGCCCAGCACGCCCAGGAGCCCCGCCTCACGGAGGGCGCCCAGATGAACGAGGGCGTCGTCTCCGCCGAGCTCGGTCTCGGCGGCTGGCCGGCCGTCGCCGAGGAGTCGATCATCGCCCGCGACGTCCTCCTCGCCGAGCACGTCGGCTCCCGCGTGCACATCTGCCACCTCTCCACCGCCGGATCCGTCGAGATCGTCCGCTGGGCCAAGTCCCGCGGCATCGACGTCACCGCCGAGGTCACCCCGCACCACCTGCTCCTCACCGACGAGCTCGTCCGCTCGTACAACGCGGTCTACAAGGTCAACCCGCCGCTGCGCACCGAGCGCGACGTGCTGGCCCTGCGCGAGGCGCTCGCCGACGGCACGATCGACATCGTCGCCACCGACCACGCCCCGCACCCGCACGAGGACAAGGACTGCGAGTGGGCCGCCGCCGCCATGGGCATGGTCGGCCTGGAGACCGCGCTCTCCGTCGTCCAGCAGACGATGGTGGAGACCGGACTGATCGACTGGGCGGGCGTCGCCGAGCGGATGTCCTTCGCTCCGGCGCGCATCGGCGGTCTCGCCGGGCACGGCCGTCCCGTCTCGGCAGGTGAACCCGCGAACCTGACCTTGGTCGACACCTCGTACCGTGGTGTCGTGGACCCCGCACACTTCGCCTCCCGCAGCCGCAACACGCCTTACGAGGGCCGTGAGCTGCCGGGGCGCGTCACTCATACCTTCCTGCGGGGCCGGGCAACGGTCGTGGACGGGAAACTGGCGTGACACCTGCAGTAATCCAACTGGCCGCCGAGGCCGCCGAACGACAGTCGGCGGAGGTGACCAGCTTCGGCGCCCGCATCGCGTGGGTGGTCGGCCTGGCCGTCTTCATCGCGTTCGTGTACTGGCTGATGCGGCAGGGCTGGAAATGGCGCGGCACCCTGCAGAGCGATCTGCCGGAGCTGCCCGCCGCCCCCGGCGGCCTCCCCGAGCACCGGCTGGCCCTGACCGGCCGGTACCACGGGTCCACCACCGCCGGGCAGTGGCTCGACCGGATCGTCGCCCACGGTCTCGGGGTGCGCAGCCGGGTCGAGCTCACGCTCACCGACGCGGGCCTCGACGTGGTCCGTCCGGGTGCCACCGACTTCTTCGTACCGGCCGCGCAGCTGCGCGGCGCCCGCCTCGACAAGGGAATCGCGGGCAAGGTACTGACCGAGGGCGGTCTCCTCGTCGTCACATGGGCGCACGGCGACAAGCTGATCGACTCCGGATTCCGCTCCGACCGCGCGGCAGAACACGCCGCCTGGGTCGAAGCCATCAACATCATGAACTCATCCACCACGACGGAAGGCGCCGAACGATGACGACCTCCACCAGGGGAGCAGCCAAAGCTCCCGCCGTACTCGTCCTGGAGGACGGTCGGATCTTCCGCGGCCGCGCCTACGGCGCTGTGGGGGAGACCTTCGGCGAGGCCGTGTTCTCCACCGGCATGACCGGATACCAGGAAACCCTCACCGACCCGTCGTACCACCGGCAGGTCGTCGTGATGACGGCCCCGCACGTCGGCAACACCGGCGTCAACGACGAGGACCCCGAGTCCTCCCGCATCTGGGTCGCCGGGTACGTCGTCCGCGACCCCGCCCGCGTGCCCTCCAACTGGCGCTCCCGGCGCTCGCTGGACGAGGAGCTCGTCAAGCAGGGCGTCGTCGGGATCTCCGGCATCGACACCCGCGCCCTCACCCGCCACCTGCGCGAGCGCGGCGCCATGCGCGTCGGCATCTTCTCCGGCGAGGCCGTCGCCGACGACGCGGCGCTGCTGGCCCGCGTCCTGGAAGCCCCGCAGATGAAGGGCGCCGACCTCTCCGCCGAGGTCGCCACCAAGGAGACCTACGTGGTCCCCGCGATCGGTGAGAAGAAGTTCACCGTCGCCGCCGTGGACCTCGGCATCAAGGGCATGACCCCGCACCGGATGGCCGAGCGCGGCATCGAGGTGCACGTGCTGCCCGCCACCGCCACCGTCGAGGACGTCTACGCGGTCCAGCCGGACGGCGTCTTCTTCTCCAACGGCCCGGGCGACCCGGCCACCGCCGACCACGCGGTCTCCGTCATGCAGGGCGTCCTCGCCCGCAAGACGCCGCTCTTCGGCATCTGCTTCGGCAACCAGATCCTCGGCCGCGCCCTCGGCTTCGGCACCTACAAGCTGAAGTACGGCCACCGGGGCATCAACCAGCCCGTCCAGGACCGCACCACCGGCAAGGTCGAGATCACCGCGCACAACCACGGCTTCGCCGTGGACGCGCCCCTCGACAAGGTGTCCGAGACCCCCTACGGCCGCGCCGAGGTCTCCCACGTCTGCCTGAACGACAACGTGGTGGAAGGCCTCCAGCTGCTCGACCAGCCGGCCTTCTCCGTCCAGTACCACCCCGAGGCGGCCGCCGGCCCGCACGACGCCGCGTACCTCTTCGACCGCTTCACTTCTTTGATGAACACCGCCCAGATGGAGGCCGAGCGTGCCTAAGCGCACCGATATCCAGTCCGTCCTGGTCATCGGCTCCGGCCCGATCGTCATCGGCCAGGCCGCCGAGTTCGACTACTCCGGCACCCAGGCCTGCCGCATCCTCAAGGCCGAGGGCCTGCGGGTCATCCTGGTGAACTCCAACCCGGCGACGATCATGACCGACCCGGAGATCGCCGACGCCACGTACGTCGAGCCGATCACCCCCGAGTTCGTCGAGAAGATCATCGCGAAGGAGCGCCCCGACGCGCTCCTGCCCACCCTCGGTGGCCAGACCGCGCTGAACACCGCGATCTCCATGCACGAGCAGGGTGTGCTGGAGAAGTACGGCGTCGAGCTCATCGGCGCCAACGTCGAGGCCATCAACAAGGGCGAGGACCGCGACCTCTTCAAGGGCGTCGTCGAGGCCGTCAAGGCCAAGATCGGCTACGGCGAGTCCGCCCGCTCGGTCATCTGCCACACGATGGACGACGTCATCGCGGGCGTCGACACCCTCGGCGGCTACCCCGTCGTCGTGCGCCCCTCCTTCACCATGGGCGGCGCCGGCTCCGGCTTCGCCCACGACGAGGAAGAACTGCGCCGCATCGCCGGCCAGGGCCTCACGCTCTCCCCGACCACCGAGGTGCTCCTGGAGGAGTCCATCCTCGGCTGGAAGGAGTACGAGCTGGAGCTGATGCGCGACACCAAGGACAACGTGGTCGTCGTCTGCTCCATCGAGAACTTCGACCCGATGGGCGTCCACACCGGCGACTCCATCACCGTCGCCCCCGCCATGACGCTCACCGACCGCGAGTACCAGCGGCTGCGCGACATCGGCATCGCGATCATCCGCGAGGTCGGCGTCGACACCGGCGGCTGCAACATCCAGTTCGCGATCGACCCGGTCGACGGCCGCGTCATCGTCATCGAGATGAACCCGCGCGTCTCGCGCTCCTCGGCGCTCGCGTCGAAGGCCACCGGCTTCCCGATCGCCAAGATCGCCGCCAAGCTGGCCATCGGCTACACGCTCGACGAGGTCCCCAACGACATCACCGAGAAGACCCCGGCCTCCTTCGAGCCGACCCTCGACTACGTCGTCGTCAAGGCCCCGCGCTTCGCCTTCGAGAAGTTCCCGCTGGCCGACTCCACCCTCACCACCACCATGAAGTCGGTGGGCGAGGCCATGGCCATCGGCCGCAACTTCACCGAGGCCCTCCAGAAGGCCCTGCGCTCCCTGGAGAAGAAGGGCTCGCAGTTCACCTTCGTCGGCGAGCCCGGCGACAAGGAAGAGCTGCTGGCCACCGCGGTCCGCCCGACCGACGGCCGCATCAACACCGTCATGCAGGCCATCCGCGCCGGCGCCACCCAGGAAGAGGTCTTCGAGTCCACGAAGATCGACCCCTGGTTCGTCGACCAGCTCTTCCTGATCAAGGAGATCGCCGACGAGCTGGCCGCCGCCGAGAAGCTCCACCCCGAGCTGCTCGCCGAGGCCAAGCGCCACGGCTTCTCCGACGCCCAGATCGCCGAGATCCGCGGCCTGCGCGAGGACGTCGTCCGCGAGGTCCGCCACGCGCTTGGCGTCCGCCCGGTCTACAAGACGGTCGACACCTGCGCCGCCGAGTTCGCCGCGAAGACCCCGTACTTCTACTCGTCCTACGACGAGGAGTCCGAGGTCGCCCCGCGCACCAAGCCCGCGGTGATCATCCTGGGCTCCGGCCCGAACCGCATCGGCCAGGGCATCGAGTTCGACTACTCCTGCGTCCACGCCTCCTTCGCCCTCAGCGACGCCGGCTACGAGACCGTGATGGTCAACTGCAACCCCGAGACCGTCTCGACGGACTACGACACCTCCGACCGCCTGTACTTCGAGCCGCTGACGCTCGAGGACGTGCTGGAGATCGTCCACGCCGAGTCCCTCGCCGGCCCCATCGCCGGTGTCGTCGTCCAGCTCGGCGGCCAGACCCCCCTGGGTCTCGCCCAGGCCCTCAAGGACAACGGCGTCCCCGTCGTCGGCACCCCGCCGGAGGCCATCCACGCCGCCGAGGACCGCGGCGCCTTCGGCCAGGTCCTCGCCGACGCCGGCCTGCCCGCCCCCAAGCACGGCACCGCCACCACCTTCGCCGGCGCCAAGGCCATCGCCGACGAGATCGGCTACCCGGTCCTCGTCCGCCCGTCCTACGTGCTCGGCGGCCGCGGCATGGAGATCGTCTACGACGAGACCCGCCTCGAGTCGTACATCGCGGAGTCCACCGAGATCTCCCCGACCCGCCCCGTGCTGGTCGACCGCTTCCTCGACGACGCCATCGAGATCGACGTCGACGCCCTCTACGACGGCCACGAGCTCTACCTCGGCGGCGTCATGGAGCACATCGAGGAAGCCGGCATCCACTCCGGCGACTCGGCCTGCGCCCTGCCCCCGATCACCCTCGGCGGCTACGACATCAAGCGCCTGCGGGCCTCCACCGAGGCCATCGCCAAGGGCGTCGGCGTCCGCGGCCTGATCAACATCCAGTTCGCGATGGCGGGTGACATCCTCTACGTCCTGGAGGCCAACCCGCGCGCCTCCCGGACCGTCCCCTTCACCTCGAAGGCGACCGCCGTCCCGCTCGCGAAGGCCGCCGCCCGCATCTCGCTCGGCACCACCATCGCCGAGCTGCGCGAAGAGGGCATGCTCCCGAAGAACGGCGACGGCGGCACCCTGCCCCTCGACGCGCCGATCTCCGTCAAGGAGGCCGTCATGCCGTGGTCGCGCTTCCGCGACATCCAGGGCCGCGGCGTGGACACCGTCCTCGGCCCGGAGATGCGCTCCACCGGCGAGGTCATGGGCATCGACTCCGTCTTCGGCACGGCGTACGCCAAGTCGCAGGCCGGGGCCTACGGCCCGCTGCCCACCAAGGGCCGCGCCTTCATCTCCGTCGCCAACCGCGACAAGCGCTCGATGATCTTCCCGGCGCGCGAGCTCGTCGCCCACGGCTTCGAGCTGCTCGCCACCTCCGGCACCGCCGAGGTCCTGCGCCGCAACGGCATCAACGCCACCGTGGTCCGCAAGCTCAGCGAGGGCGAGGGCCCGGACGGCGAGAAGACCATCGTCCAGCTCATCCACGACGGCCAGGTCGACCTGATCGTCAACACCCCGTACGGGACCGGCGGCCGCCTCGACGGCTACGAGATCCGCACGGCCGCCGTGGCGCGCAGCGTCCCGTGCCTGACCACGGTCCAGGCGCTCGCCGCCGCCGTCCAGGGCATCGACGCGCTCAACCGCGGCGACGTGGGCGTCCGCTCCCTCCAGGAGCACGCGGAGCACCTGACCGCAGCCCGCGACTGACAGCCCGAACAGGGGAGAGGGGGACACCGGACGCGCCGCACGCGCGCCGGGTGTCCCCCTCTTCATGAGCGCAGAGGGATCCTCACGACGATGTACAAGCTCTTCTTCAACCTGGTCTTCAAGCGGATGGACCCCGAGCAGGCCCACTACACGGCCTTCCGGTGGATCCGCCTCGCCGCCCGCACCCCCGTCCTGCGCACCTTCGTCGCGGCCGCCCTGGCCCCGCGCTTCAAGGAGCTGCGCACCGAGGCCCTGGGCCTGCGCATGCACGGCCCCTTCGGGCTCGCGGCCGGCTTCGACAAGAACGCCGTCGCCATCGACGGCATGTCCATGCTCGGCTTCGACCACATCGAGATCGGCACGGTCACCGGCCAGGCCCAGCCCGGCAACCCCAAGAAGCGGCTCTTCCGCCTGGTCCCGGACCGCGCGCTGATCAACCGCATGGGCTTCAACAACGAGGGCTCGGCCGCCGTCGCCGAGCGCCTGGCCGCCCGTACCCCGGTCTTCAGGACCGTCGTCGGCGTCAACATCGGCAAGACGAAGGTGGTCCCCGAGGAGGAGGCCGCCGCGGACTACGTGCTCTCCACCGAGCGCCTCGCCCGTCACGCCGACTACCTCGTCGTCAACGTCTCCTCCCCGAACACCCCGGGCCTGCGCAACCTCCAGGCCACGGAGTCCCTGCGGCCGCTGCTGACCGCCGTGCGCGAGGCCGCCGACCGGGCCGTCACCGACCGCCGCGTCCCGCTGCTCGTCAAGATCGCCCCCGACCTCGCGGACGAGGACGTGGACGCCGTCGCCGACCTCGCCCTGGAGCTGGGCCTGGACGGCATCATCGCGACGAACACCACCATCGCCCGCGAGGGCCTGGGCCTGAAGTCCTCGCCCGAACTGGTCAAGGAGACCGGCGGACTCTCCGGCGCCCCCGTCAAGGAGCGCTCCCTGGAGGTCCTGCGCCGCCTGTACGCGCGCGTGGGCGACCGGATCGTCCTGGTGGGCGTCGGCGGCATCGAGAACGCCGAGGACGCCTGGCAGCGCATCCTGGCGGGCGCCACCCTGATCCAGGGCTACAGCGCCTTCATCTACGAGGGCCCCTTCTACGCCCGCGCCATCCACAAGGGCCTGGCCGCGCGCCTGGCCACCAGCCCGTACGCGACCCTCGCGGAAGCGGTGGGCGCCGAGACCCGAAAGGCCGCGCTGTGAGCCCCGAGAGCCCTGTGACCCCCTTCGGTACCCGCCTGCGCGCCGCCATGGACGCACGCGGCCCGCTGTGCGTCGGGATCGACCCGCACGCCGCCCTGCTGGCCTCCTGGGGGCTGGACGACGACATCGCCGGGCTGGAGCGCTTCTCCCGCACCGTGGTGGAGGCCCTGGCCGACTCCGTCGCCGTCTTCAAGCCGCAGGCGGCCTTCTTCGAGCGCTTCGGCTCGCGGGGCGTCGCGGTGCTGGAGCGGACCGTCGCCGACGCGCGGGCCGCCGGGACGCTGGTCGTCATGGACGCCAAGCGGGGCGACATCGGCTCGACCATGGCCGCGTACGCCTCGGCCTTCCTGGACCCGGCCTCGCCGCTGTTCTCGGACGCGCTGACCGTCTCCCCGTACCTGGGCTACGGCTCGCTGGCCCCGGCCGTCGAGCTGGCGCGGGAATCGGGCGCGGGCCTGTTCGTGCTGGCGCTGACCTCCAACCCGGAGGGCGCCGAGGTCCAGCGGGCCGTGCGCGAGGACGGGCGCACCGTCGGCGCGACGATGCTGGCCCACCTGGCCGCGGAGAACGCGGGCGCCGAGCCGATGGGCTCCTTCGGAGCGGTGGTCGGCGCGACGCTGGGCGACCTCTCCTCGTTCGACCTGGACATCAACGGGCCGCTGCTGGCCCCGGGCATCGGCGCGCAGGGCGCGACCGCGGCGGACCTCCCGGCGGTCTTCGGCGCGGCCGTCGGCAACGTCGTCCCGAACGTGTCGCGGGGCGTCCTGAAGCACGGCCCGGACGTGGCCGCGCTGCGGGCCTCCGCGAAGCAGTTCGCGGAGGAGATCCGCGAGGCCGTCTCCGCGTAGCGGCCGGCATCCGGCCGCGCCGGCGTGACGCGGATCACGTCGGCGCGACCGGCCGGGGGGCTCCCCGGCTCGGGGTCGGCTCGGGAACGGCTGGAGGAACGGTCCTGTTCGACGGTCCGCAGGCCCCCGCGGGGGCTCGCGGAGTGCGGATCGCGGTCCGTAAAGGAGGCCGTCGGACGTGTTCATGGAACGGCTTGACGAAATTCGAACGTAATTACCCGGACAAAACCGGGGTGGTTTGTCCGTGATGTACGGTTCAGTGGAGGCTGACCAGGACTTTTCGTCCGTTCTCGCTGACTGGAGCGGCCTTGGCCGCTAGTCTCCGATCAGAGTGAACGAGCAGCGAACGAGTACCACCGCTGTTCGGGAACTCGCCTGGCGTGGTGCCCAAAGCGCTGCGCCGGTCCGTATCCGACAGTTCGACATCCGAGGTGACGTAGGCGTGGCTCTTCCGCCCCTTACCCCTGAACAGCGCGCAGCAGCGCTCGAAAAGGCCGCCGCGGCTCGCCGGGAGCGGGCCGAGGTGAAGAATCGACTCAAGCACTCCGGCGCCTCCCTCCACGACGTCATCAAGACGGGACAGGAGAACGACGTCATCGGCAAGATGAAGGTCTCCGCCCTTCTCGAGTCGCTGCCCGGCGTCGGCAAGGTCCGCGCCAAGCAGATCATGGAGCGCCTCGGCATCTCCGAGTCCCGGCGTGTCCGAGGTCTCGGTTCCAACCAGATCGCCTCTCTGGAGCGCGAGTTCGGCGGTAGCGGCGCCTGAGGCGTCGCCCGAAGTTCTCCCGGCGTTCTCAGGCAGTCCCGAGAACCTGGATAATCGCTCTATGGCAGCAGAGGTTCGTCCGCGGCTGACCGTGCTCTCCGGCCCTTCGGGGGTCGGCAAGAGCACGGTCGTCGCGCATATGCGCAAGGTCCACCCCGAGGTATGGCTCTCGGTGTCGGCCACCACCCGCAAGCCGCGGCCCGGTGAGCGACACGGAGTCCACTACTTCTTCGTCAACGACGACGAGTTCGACAAGCTGATCGCCAACGGCGAGCTGCTGGAGTGGGCCGAGTTCGCGGGCAACCGCTACGGCACACCCCGCGGCGCGGTATCGGAACGCCTGGAGAACGGCGAACCGGTGCTGCTGGAGATCGATCTCCAGGGCGCCCGGCTCGTCCGCGAGTCCAAGCCCGACGCACAGCTGGTCTTCCTCGCCCCGCCGAGCTGGGACGAACTGGTCCGCCGCCTCACCGGCCGCGGTACCGAATCGCCCGAGGTCGTAGCGCGCCGGCTGGAAGCCGCCAAGATCGAACTCGCTGCCGAGTCCGAGTTCGACACCACCCTGGTCAACACCTCCGTCGAGGACGTGGCGCGCGAGCTGCTAGCCTTGATGGAAGTTGTCTGATAGTTGACCGGTGTTCATGTCGGTCGGTACTCGGTCGGCTGAACTTTCATCCATTCTTCGGAAGGTAGAGCGTGTCCTCTTCCATCACTGCGCCCGAGGGCATCATCAACCCGCCGATCGACGAGCTGCTCGAGGCCACGGACTCGAAGTACAGCCTCGTGATCTACGCGGCCAAGCGGGCGCGTCAGATCAACGCGTACTACTCGCAGCTCGGTGAGGGCCTGCTCGAGTACGTCGGCCCGCTGGTGGACACCCACGTCCACGAGAAGCCCCTTTCGATCGCGCTGCGCGAGATCAACGCGGGTCTGCTGACCTCCGAGGCCATCGAGGCCCCGGCTCAGTAAGGCATCGAGAATTTTCTTCACCACAGGCCCGGCAGACCATCTGCCGGGCCTGTGGTGTGTCATAGGTGACGTACACGGATGTCGAGTGGGGAGTACGTGGTGGACAAGCCGAAGGTCGTGCTGGGGGTCAGCGGCGGGATCGCCGCCTACAAGGCCTGTGAGCTGCTGCGCCGGCTGACCGAGTCCGGGCACGACGTACGGGTGGTGCCCACCGCGGCGTCCCTGAACTTCGTCGGCGAGGCCACCTGGGCCGCCCTCTCCGGGAACCCGGCCTCCACCGAGGTCTGGGAGACCGTCCACGAGGTGCCCCACGTCCGCATCGGCCAGTCGGCCGACCTCGTCGTCGTGGCCCCCGCCACCGCCGACATGCTGGCCAAGGCCGCCCACGGGCTCGCCGACGACCTCCTCACGAACACCCTGCTCACCGCCCGCTGCCCCGTGGTCTTCGCGCCCGCGATGCACACCGAGATGTGGGAGCACCCCGCCACCCAGGAGAACGTCGCCACGCTGCGCCGCCGCGGCGCCGTCGTCATCGAGCCCGCCGTCGGCCGGCTCACCGGCAAGGACACCGGCAAGGGGCGGCTGCCCGACCCGGAGGAGATCTACGAGGTCTGCCGCGGCGTCCTGGCCCGCGGCGCTGCCCCGGCCGACCTGGCCGGACGCCACGTGGTCGTCAGCGCCGGAGGTACCCGGGAGCCCCTGGACCCGGTCCGCTTCCTCGGCAACCGTTCCTCCGGCAAGCAGGGCTACGCCCTCGCCCGCACCGCCGTCGCGCGCGGCGCCCGGGTCACCCTGGTGGCCGCGAACACCGCGCTGGCCGACCCGGCCGGGGTGGACGTCGTACGCGTGGGCACGGCCCTCCAGCTCCGCGAGGCGGTCATCGAGGCGGCGGCCGACGCCGACGCCGTGGTGATGGCCGCGGCCGTGGCGGACTTCCGGCCCGCCCACTACGCCGACGGGAAGATCAAGAAGAAGGACGGCCAGGAGCCCGAACCGGTCATTCTTGTCCGGAATCCGGACGTCCTGGCCGAGATCTCCGCCGGACGCGCCCGGGAGGGCCAGATCGTCGTCGGTTTCGCCGCCGAGACCGACGACGTGCTCGCCAACGGCCGCGCCAAACTTCTCCGCAAGGGATGTGACCTCCTCGTGGTCAATGAGGTCGGAGAGAGCAAGACCTTCGGATCCGAGGAGAACGAGGCGGTCATCCTGGCCTCCGACGGTGCCGAGACGCCGGTTCCCCATGGTCCGAAGGAAGCCCTGGCGGAAGTGATTTGGGACCAGGTCGCCGGACGACTCGCGGAGCGGCCCGCTCCGCGAACCATCTGAGCGGCGCCCTTTCCGGCGGGAAATCCGTACGTCAGAATGGAGTGCCGCAGGTCACACGGCTCCCATAGGGCGAGACGGGTGGTCCGGCAAACGGTGGCGACCGATAAACTGCACATGGAACGTGATCGGGCGCAGCCCCCGGTGTGGTTCCGCCAAATGATCAGCCAGCAGCCGCTGCAACCCCAGGGAGCGTTGTGTCCCGTCGCCTGTTCACCTCGGAGTCCGTCACCGAGGGTCACCCCGACAAGATCGCTGACCAGATCAGCGACACGATCCTCGATGCCTTGCTGACCGAGGACCCGACCTCGCGCGTGGCCGTGGAGACCCTCATCACCACCGGCCTCGTGCACATCGCGGGCGAGGTGACGACGAAGGCCTACGCGCCGATCGCCCAGCTCGTCCGCGACAAGATCCTCGAGATCGGCTACGACTCCTCGAAGAAGGGCTTCGACGGCGCCTCCTGCGGCGTGTCGGTGTCCATCGGCGCACAGTCCCCCGACATCGCGCAGGGCGTCGACACGGCGTACGAGAAGCGCGTCGAGGGCGACGAGGACGAGCTCGACAAGCAGGGCGCCGGCGACCAGGGCCTGATGTTCGGCTACGCCTGCGACGAGACGCCCGAGCTGATGCCGCTCCCGATCCACATCGCGCACCGGCTGTCCAAGCGGCTCTCCGAGGTCCGCAAGAACGGGACCATCCCGTACCTGCGCCCCGACGGCAAGACCCAGGTCACCATCGAGTACGACGGCGACAAGGCCGTGCGCCTGGACACGGTCGTCGTGTCCTCCCAGCACGCCGCCGACATCGACCTGGACTCGCTGCTCGCCCCGGACATCCGCGAGTTCGTCGTCGAGCACGTGCTCGCGCAGCTCGTCGAGGACGGCATCAAGCTGGACACCGAGGGCTACCGCCTGCTGGTCAACCCCACCGGCCGCTTCGAGATCGGCGGCCCGATGGGCGACGCCGGCCTGACCGGCCGCAAGATCATCATCGACACCTACGGCGGCATGGCCCGCCACGGCGGCGGCGCCTTCTCCGGCAAGGACCCGTCGAAGGTCGACCGCTCCGCCGCGTACGCCATGCGCTGGGTCGCCAAGAACGTGGTCGCCGCCGGTCTGGCCTCGCGCTGCGAGGTCCAGGTCGCGTACGCCATCGGCAAGGCCGAGCCCGTCGGTCTCTTCGTCGAGACCTTCGGCACCGCCAAGGTCGAGGTCCAGAAGATCGAGGACGCGATCGGCGAGGTCTTCGACCTGCGCCCGGCCGCGATCATCCGCGACCTGGACCTGCTGCGCCCGATCTACGCCCAGACCGCCGCCTACGGCCACTTCGGCCGTGAGCTGCCGGACTTCACCTGGGAGCGGACCGACCGCGTCGACGCCCTGCGCGCCGCCGCCGGTCTGTAGGACCCGTACGGCGAACGGCCCCGGACCCCTCCAGGTCCGGGGCCGTTCGTTGTCGGTGGCATTTGGTAAGAATGCAGGTGTGAGCAGCGCGAACGATTCCCAGCCGGAACAGCTCGCACTGATCCGGGAGATGGTCGCCGAGGCGAAGGCCAAGGCGCCCAAGGCCAAACCGCGCACCTGGCGCGGCGCCGACCTCGCCGAGGAGCTGCCCGTCGCCCGGGTCTTCGTCAACAAGGGCGTGCTCCACCTCGACAGGCCCTTCGACTACGCGGTGCCCGCCGAGCTGTCCGAGGCCGCGCAGCCCGGCGTCCGGGTCCGGGTCCGCTTCGGCGCGGGCTCGCACCGGGTGCACGGCGGTCGCCGGGAGGGCGGCGGGCTCATCGACGGGTTCATCGTCGAGCGGCGCGCCGAGTCCGACTACGAGGGCGCCCTCGCCGCCCTCGCCCAGGTCGTCTCGCCCGAGGTGGTCCTCGGCCCCCGCATGCTGGCCCTCGCCCAGGCCGTCGCCGACCGGTACGCGGGCAGCCTCGCCGACGTGCTCCAGCTGGCCCTGCCCGCGCGCAGCGCCCGCGCCGAGGCCAAGCCCTCGCCCGAGCCGCTGCCCCCGCCCGCCGCGCCCGAGCCCGGCGGCTGGACGCGCTACGGCGCCGGCCCCGCCTTCCTGCGCTCCCTGGCCGGCGGGGGCGCCCCCCGCGCGGTGTGGACCGCCCTGCCCGGCCCCGGCTGGGCCGAGGAACTGGCCCGCGCCATGGCCGCTGCCCTGGCCTCCGGGCGCGGGGCCCTCGCGGTCGTCCCCGACGGGCGTACGGCCTCCCGGGTGGACGCCGCGCTCACCGCCCTGCTCGGCGAGGGCCGGCACGCCCTGCTGACCGCCGAGTCCGGCCCGGAGAAGCGCTACCGGCAGTGGCTCGCCGTCAACCGCGGCTCCGTACGCGCCGTCGTCGGCACCCGGGCCGCCATGTTCGCCCCCGTGCGCGACCTCGGACTGGTCGCGATCTGGGACGACGGCGACTCCAGCCACAGCGACGACCGCGCCCCCTTCCCGCACGTCCGCGAGGTCCTGGAACTGCGGGCGGTCAGCGAGGGCTGCGCCTTCCTCGCCGGGAGCACGAGCTGCACCGTGGAGGCCGCCCAGCTGGTCGAGTCCGGCTGGGCCCGCCCGCTGGTCGCCGACCGGGAGACGGTACGCGCCACCGCGCCCCGGATCAGGACCGTCGGCGACGAGCTGCTGGCCCGGGACGGGGCCGCCCGCGCCGCCCGGCTGCCCAGCCTGGCCTGGGAGACCGTACGGGAGGGCCTGGGGCACGGGCCCGTCCTGGTGCAGGTGCCCCGGCGCGGGTACGTGCCCCGGCTCGCTTGCGAGCGCTGCCGGGCCCCCGCCCGCTGCACCGTGTGCGCCGGGCCGCTGGAGGCCCCGGACGAACGGGACCTGCACTGCGGCTGGTGCGGGCGGGCCGAGAGCGCCTGGCACTGCGAGGAGTGCGGCTCCTTCCGGCTGCGGGCCCAGGTCGTGGGCGCGCGGCGGACCGCCGAGGAGCTCGGGCGGGCCTTCCCCGCCGTGGCCGTACGGACCTCCGGGCGCGACCACGTCCTGGACGAGGTGCCCGACCGGCCCGCGCTGGTGGTGTGCACCCCGGGTGCCGAACCGGTCGCCTCGGGCGCCGGGTACGCGGCCGCGCTGCTGCTGGACGGCTGGGCCATGCTCGGCCGGCCCGACCTGCGGGCGGGGGAGGACGCGCTGCGCCGCTGGATCGGGGCCGCCTCGCTGGTCCGGCCCGAGGGGCAGGTGGTGGTGGTCGCCGAACCGACGCTGCGGCCCGTGCAGGCCCTGGTGCGCTGGGACCCCGTCGGGCACGCCGTACGGGAACTGGCCGAGCGGGCCCAGCTGGGCTTCCCTCCCGTGTCCCGGATGGCCGCCGTCGCCGGGCGGGGGGACGCCCTGGAGGCCTTCCTCGCCGCCGCCGCGCTGCCCGCCGACGCCGAGATCCTGGGCCCCGTACCGCTGCCCGGGCGGCGCGGCGAGCCCTCGCCCGGGGAACGGGCCCTGGTGCGGGTGCCGCCCGGGAGCGGGGCCGCGCTGGCCACCGCCCTCAAGGTCGCGCAGGCCGCCCGGATGGCGCGGGGGGTCCCGGTGGCGGAGGCGGTCCGGGTCCGGATCGACCCGCCGGACATCGGCTGACGCGGCCCGGGCGGACGCCGAACACCCCCGGCGGGGCGGCCCGGGGGCGCGCCCGCCGGGGGCGGGGGTACTGCGGGGCGCCCGGCCGTCGGGGGTCGGCGACCCGGCGGCGACGGGCTGCGGATCAGCCGTTGCGGGGGCTCGGGAAGGCGGACGGCCGGCCGGCCGACACCGCCGGGGCCCCGGCCTGGGACTCCTCGCGTACGGGCTGCGGGGGTACCGAGCGGGCCGCCGGGATCGTCGGGAGCGGGCCCAGCGTCCGGCTCGTGGTGCCCTCGGCCAGCGGCTCCGCGGACTCGGCGGCCTGCGCGCGGCGGGCCCCGTAGCGGCGGTGCACGGCCTGCTTGGTGACCCCGAGCGCGGAACCGACGGCGTCCCAGGAGAAGCCGAGGGAGCGGTCGAAGTCCACCGCGGCGGTGACCAGGGTCTCGACGCTGTCCCGCAGTTCCTGTGCGAGGCGGACGGTGGGCGCGGGCGCCCTGCCGTAGACGACGAAGCCCGTGGAGGGCCCGGAGCGGCGCGGGCGGTAGACGTTGCCGAGCTGGGCGGTGAGCGTCCGCAGAGCGTCCACCTGCCGGCGAACCCGCTCGATGTCCCGCACCAGGAGGTGCAGGCTGGCCCGTGCTTGGGCGTCATGGGTGGCGTGGTCGGCCATGAAGAAGCCTCTCGAACCGGTGCTGAAGAGCGGATCGGGCCGCAGACACCGTTCTCATTACGCGGCCCGTTTCGGTCAATCTCTCTTGACCAACGCGCCACCCGGCGCCCAGGTCACGCATTGGGGGCGTGTCGGCATATGCGAGAGGCGCGCGTGTGTGCGTACGCCCCCTCGACACCACAGGTGGGTGGCCGTGCGTACGCCCCATAGACTGGTGCGCTGCTGACAGCCGAGATAGCGAGGTAGCAACCGGTGAAGCTCGTCTTCGCAGGCACCCCCGAGGTCGCCGTACCCGCCCTGGACGCCCTGATCGCCTCCGGGCGGCACGAGATCGCGGCCGTGATCACCCGCCCCGACGCCCCCGCCGGGCGCGGCCGGCGGCTCGTCGCCAGCCCCGTCGCCGAGCGGGCCGAGGAAGCGGGGATCGAGGTCCTCAAGCCGGTCCGGCCCCGCGACGAGGAGTTCCAGGCCCGGCTGCGCGAGATCGGGCCCGACTGCTGCCCGGTCGTCGCCTACGGAGCCCTGATCCCCAAGAGCGCCCTGGACATCCCCCGCCACGGCTGGGTCAACCTGCACTTCTCGCTGCTGCCCGCCTGGCGCGGCGCGGCCCCCGTCCAGCAGTCGATCATGGCCGGCGACCAGGTCACCGGCGCCTCCACCTTCCGGATCGAGGAAGGGCTCGACACCGGCCCCGTCTTCGGGATCCTCACCGAGGAGATCCGCCCGACCGACACCAGCGGCGACCTGCTGACCCGGCTCGCCTTCGCCGGCGCCGGCCTGCTCTCCGCGACCATGGACGGCATCGAGGACGGCACCCTGCGCGCCGTCCCGCAGCCCGCCGACGGGATCTCCCTCGCGCCGAAGATCAGCGTCGAGGACGCGCGGATCGACTGGAAGGCCCCCGCGCTGCGAGCCGACCGGGTCGTGCGCGGCTGCACCCCGGCGCCGGGCGCGTGGACCGTCTTCCGGGGCGAGCGGCTCAAGCTGATCTCCGTCGGGCTCGTCCCCGACCGCACGGACCTGGAGCCCGGCGCGCTGGCCCCGGCGAAGAACAACGTCTACGTCGGCACCGGCTCGCACGCCGTGGAGCTGCTGTGGGTGCAGCCGCAGGGCAAGAAGCCGATGAAGGGCGCCGACTGGGCCCGCGGGGTGCGGATCGCTCCCGGCGAGCGCCTGGGCGGGGCCGACGTAGGCTGATCCCGAAGCCTTCCGCAGTACTTCGTTCCCCCGCAGCACCTCGTAACCCCGGAGCACCTTTCACGTGAGCGAACAGCCCCGTCGTCGTCCCGCAGCCGCAGGCGCCGGCAAGCCGTCCGGCAAGCAGGCCAGGCCGTACCGCCGGCCGCAGAAGGACCCCGTCCGGATGCTGGCCTTCGAGGTGCTGCGGGCGGTGGACGAGCGCGACGCGTACGCGAACCTGGTCCTGCCCCCGCTGCTGAAGAAGGCCCGCCAGGACGAGAGCTTCCAGGACCGCGACGCCGCCCTGGCCACCGAGCTGGTCTACGGCACCCTGCGCCGCCAGGGCACCTACGACGCCGTGATCAAGGCCTGCATCGACCGGCCGCTGCGCGAGGTGGACCCGCCCGTCCTGGACGTGCTCGCACTGGGCGCCCACCAGCTCCTCGGCACCCGCATCCCCACGCACGCGGCCGTCTCGGCCAGCGTCGAACTGGCCCGGGTGGTGCTCGGCGACGGGCGCGCGAAGTTCGTCAACGCCGTACTGCGCAAGATCTCCGCGCACGACCTCGACACCTGGCTGGAGAAGGTCGCACCGCCCTACGAGGACGACGCCGAGGAACACCTCGCGGTCTACCACTCCCACCCCCGCTGGGTCGTGAGCGCCCTCTGGGACGCCCTCGGCGGCGGCCGTGCGGGCATCGAGGACCTCCTCGAAGCCGACAACGAGCGGCCCGAGGTCACCCTCGTCGCACGGCCGGGCCGGTCCACGCAGCAGGAGCTGCTGGAGGCCGTGGGCGAGGACTCGGCACTCCCGGGCCGCTGGTCCCCGTACGCGGTCCGGATGGCCGAGGGCGGCGAGCCGGGCGCGCTGGAGGCGGTCCGCGAGGGCCGCGCCGGCGTCCAGGACGAGGGCAGCCAGCTGGTGGCGATGGCCCTGGCGGCCGTACCGATCGAGGGCCGTGACGCGCGCTGGCTCGACGGCTGCGCAGGACCGGGCGGCAAGGCGGCCCTGCTGGGCGCGCTCGCCGCACGGCGCGGAGCCTTCCTGCTGGCCTCCGAGAAGCAGCCGCACCGGGCGCGCCTCGTCGAGCGGGCACTCGCCGGCAACCCGGGCCCGTACCAGGTCATCGCCGCCGACGGCACCCGCCCGCCGTGGCTGCCGGGCTCCTTCGACCGGGTCCTGGTCGACGTCCCCTGCTCCGGCCTGGGCGCGCTGCGGCGCCGACCCGAGGCCCGCTGGCGTCGGCGCCCCGAGGACCTGGAGGGCTTCGCCCCGCTCCAGCGCGCGCTGCTGCGCGAGGCACTCGCCGCCGTACGGGTGGGCGGCGTCGTGGGCTACGCGACCTGCTCCCCGCACCTGGCCGAGACCCGGGTGGTCGTGGAGGACGTCCTCAAGGGGCGCGGCGCGGGCGCGGAGCCCGTCTCGGCCGAACTGGTCGACGCCCGCCCGTACATGGAGGGCGTACCGGCGCTGGGCGACGGCCCGGACGTCCAGCTGTGGCCCCACCTGCACGGCACGGACGCGATGTACCTGGCCCTGCTGCGCCGCACGGCGTAGGCCGTCTCCGGCGGGGCGAGCGGTTCGTTCAAGACGGGCGGGTGGCCGGGCTCCGAGACTGCGGGCATGACACCGACCACGCAGACGACACCGTTCACCCCCGCGCTGGGGCGGCTCGCGCCCACGCGTTTCTACGACCCGCTGATCGCGCTGACGCGGGAGCGGCTCTGGCGGGCCCTGGCCGTCGCCCATGTGGCGCCGCGGCCCGACGAGGCGATCGTCGACGTGGGCTGCGGCACCGGCTCGCTGGCGGTGCTGCTCAGCCGGATCGAACCGGCGGCGCGGGTCACCGGGATCGATCCCGACCCCGCCGTGCTGGAGGCCGCGCGGCTCAAGGCCGGGGCCGCCGGTGTGGCGCCCCGGTGGCTGAAGGGCACGGGGGACGAAGTGGCGTGGCTGCTGGGCGCGGGGACGGCGGACACCGTGGTCTCCAGCCTCGTCCTGCACCAGTGCCCGCTCGCCATGAAGCGGGCCGTCCTCGCCTCGGCGGCCGAGGTGCTGCGGCCCGGCGGGCGCCTCGTCCTCGTCGACTACGGGCTCCAGCGGACCCGGCGCATGCGCCTGGCCTTCCGCACCGTCCAGCTGGCGGACGGCCGCGAGGACACCCAGCCGAACGCCGACGGGATCCTGCCGGGGCTGATCCGGGAGGCGGGGTTCCAGGACGTCCGGGAGACGGAGGTCGTCCCGACGCTCACCGGATCGATCTCCGTCTACGTCGCCCGGCGCGGCTGACCCGGCCCGTCCGGCGGACGCAGGGCGGGCAGGACCGCCGAGGGGGTCAGGCCCGTCATCTCGCGCAGCTGCCGGGTGAAGTGCGCCTGGTCCGCGAAGCCGCCCACGGCCGCCGCCTCCGCGGGCGGGAGGCCCTCGCGCAGGGCCTCGGCCGCGCCCGTCAGCCGCTGCCAGATCCGCCACCGGGCGAGCGGCATGCCCAGCTGGCGCCGGGCCAGGGCCCGCAGCCGCTGCGGGGAGAGCCCGACCGAGGCGGCCACCTCCGGCATCGCCGGCCGCCCCCGGGCCAGGACGTCCAGGGCGGCGACCAGGCGGCCGTCCAGCACCGCGGACGGCTGCCCGGTGGCCCGGCGCACCTCCTCCACGCGCAGACCGCGCAGTGCGGGGGCCGCGGTGATCCCGTCCGCGCAGCGCTCCCGTAGCCGGTCGGCGAAGGCGCAGTGGGGCTCGACGTAGAAGGTGAGCAGCTCCGGCACGGGGAGCAGCCGGTGCCGGACCATCGGCGGCACGACCAGCACCGCGGAGCGGTGGTGGACCCCCGACGCGTCCACCATCTCCACCTCGCCGCCCTCGCCCCCGACGGCCAGGGCGAGCTGGAAGGCGGCATGGGCGTGCGCGCCGCCGTGCCCCGACGGGCCCCGGTACCAGGCGTGTCCGGGGCCGACGGCGAAGCCGGCGGTCACAGGCCGACGGGGAGCGTGGTGAAGGAGGCACCCATCCACTGGCGGGAGGCGTACGCCGCGAACGCGTCCGTCAGGGCGGTCCGCTGGAGCTCGGTCATGGGACCGAGGACGCAGACGGGGAAGCGGCCCCCGCGGCGCGCGGTGAGCGTCCCCGGCTCGTGGTACATCCATCCGGCCGGCCGCAGGACGGCCGGGGTGCCGGCGCCGGACACCAGGGAGACGTGCAGTCCCGTGTACCGGTAGGGCGGTGTCCCCTGGATCTCCTCGACGAGGGCGAACTTGACCTGCTCCCAGGCGTACGCCCGCCGGCCGGCCGCACCGGTCGCCACGATGCCGTCCGGGCCGACCGCCAGGCCCCAGGGGACCTCCCGCTTCGGCATCCTCGCGTGCCGCGCCTCCTGGAACGCGCCGGTGAGCGCGAGGGCCAGGTAGCCGAGGGCGACGAGGGCGCACAGCCCGCCGCCGAGGACGGGGAGCAACATCCACGCGCTGGCGGCGCCGCCGGGAGCGTCCGGGGAGGCGAGCCCCGTCCGGAGCGGGATGCCGACGACGGCCGCCGCGGCGACCGTCCACAGGAACGCCCGCGTCCAGCGGCCCGGCCGGGTGGGCCCGGCGGCGTAGGAGCCGAGGGGCTCCGTGCCCGCCCAGTCCATGGCGAAGGGGGTGGCCGGGCCGGCGACGCCCGGGGGGCGGACGGCAGGCTCCGTGGGGCCTCCCGCCGTCCCACGGGCCGGGGGCGGTGTCGCCAGCTGCCGGGCTCCGGCGGCGAACCTCGCCCGCAGTGCCGCGCGGGCGTCCTGGCCGGAGTCCCGGACGGTGGGGGAGTGGGAGGCCGACGGCGCCAGGAGGCGGCCCAGGCGGTCGTGGACCTCCGCCGCCGACCGGGGCCGGCGGGCGGGGTCGCGCTCCAGGAGTGCGGCGACGAGGTCGGACAGGCCGGCCGGCAGCCCCGGCCGCAGCGGGTCGAGGCGCGGTGCCTCCTCGTCCCGTTTGCGGAGCAGGAGTGCCATGGGGTGGTGCGCGGTGAACGGCGGGCGGCCGGTGAGCAGGACGAAGAGCACGCTGCCGAGCGCGTACAGGTCCGAGCGTTCGTCGCCGTGCTCGGTGAGGAACTGTTCCGGTGCGCCGTACTCGTACGTCCCGGCCGGGGTCAGCCGGGAGGACCCGGCCAGGGTGAACGCGGTCTGGGCGAAGCCGGCGATCCCGAAGTCGACGACCTTCACCTGGCCGTCGGAGGTGAGCATCACGTTGCCCGGCTTGATGTCGTAGTGGATGACGCCGGCCCGGTGGGCTGCCACCAGGGCCGCGCAGATCCCAAGGGCGACCGTCATGGCGCGGTCCGGTTCCATCGGGCCCCCGTCGCGCAGGACCTCGCCGAGGGTGGGTCCGTCCACCTTCTCCATGACCAGGAACAGGAGGTCCTCGTGCACGCCCCGGTCGTACAGGGCCGCGACCCGGGGATGGTTGATCTGCGCGGCGGCGACCGCCTCGCGTTGGAACCGCAGCGCCAGTTCGCGGACGGCCTCGTGGCCGGGGACGAGCAGTTTCACTGCGACGTCGCGGCGCAGGTCGCGGTCGCGCCCCGCCCACACCTCGCCCATGCCGCCGCGGCCGAGCCGCTCGACCATCTCGTACCGGCCCGCGAGCAAGTCCCCGCGCTCCACGGCCCACCCCCCGTCGGTGCCCGCCTGCGATGTCCGGTCAGGATACGAGCCGCCGGGTCGGGGAGGAGGGGGTTTCGCGCCCTGCCTCGGGCGTGATCGCACCTTGCAGGAGGCGTGACATGTGCGCCATGATCATTTAAGGCGTGCTACGGGGATCCTGACATCCGGGGCCATGGCCGGAACCGGCCGGGGGCATGGCAGGCTTGGGGGCATGGCCGTTCAGATCAATCCCAGCATCCTGTCCGCCGACTTCGCCAGACTCGCCGACGAGGCGAAGGCCGTCGAGGGGGCCGACTGGCTGCACGTCGACGTGATGGACAACCATTTCGTCCCGAACCTGACCCTCGGTGTCCCGATCGTGGAGTCCCTGAGCCGCGCCACGGACATCCCGCTGGACCTGCACCTGATGATCGAGGACCCGGACCGCTGGGCGCCGCAGTACGTGGAGGCCGGTGCCGGTTCGGTCACCTTCCACGCCGAGGCCGCCGCCGCGCCGGTGCGCCTCGCGCGGGAGATCCGGGCCATGGGGGCCCGAGCGGCCATGGCCCTCAAGCCCGGCACCCCCATCGAGCAGTACGAGGACATCCTCCCCGAGCTCGACATGGTGCTGATCATGACGGTCGAGCCCGGATTCGGCGGCCAGTCCTTCCTCGACATCATGCTGCCCAAGGTCCGCCGGACCCGGGAGCTGATCGCCAAGCACGGTCTGGAGCTCTGGCTCCAGGTCGACGGAGGGGTCTCGGCCTCGACCATCGAGCGGGTCGCCGAGGCCGGCGCGGACGTGTTCGTGGCGGGCAGCGCGGTCTACGGGGCGGTCGACCCGGCGGCCGCCGTGCGGACTCTGCGTGACCAGGCGGGTGCGGCGATCGCCGCGGCGCCCTGGGCTTGCGACCACTGAACCAAGCGTTGGTGAACAGCTCGGTGAACGGAAGCCGTCCAGGCTGATCAACGGCCGTCGGATCTGACAGGATGAACGGCGAGTCGAGAGTGTGAACACGACAGTGTGAACAGCAGTGAGGAGAACGCGGTGTCTGCAATGTCGGCGGGACGGTCAGCCCTGCGGATGGGACCCGCGGAGCTGGTGCAGGCGGCGGCCATGGCCCGCCGCTTCTACCTGGAGGGCAAGTCCAAGATCCAGATCGCCGAGGAGTTCGGCGTCAGCCGCTTCAAGGTGGCCCGGGTCCTGGAGACCGCCCTCGAACGTGACCTGGTACGGATCGAGATCCGGGTGCCGGCCGAACTGGACGCGGAGCGCTCCGACGCGCTGCGCGCCCGGTACGGGCTGCGGCACGCCGTCGTGGTCGAGTCCCCGGCCGACGCCACCGAGGACGCGCCGGACCCGGAGAACCTGGGCGCCGTCGCGGCCGACCTGCTGGGCGAACTGGTCAACGAGGGCGACGTCCTCGGACTGGCGTGGGGGCGCTCGACCATCCACATGGCCGCCTCCCTGCACCGGCTGCCCCCCTGCACGGTCGTCCAGCTGACCGGCGTCTACGACGCGGGCACCGCCGAGCGCGGGTCCGTGGAGGCCGTACGCAGGGCCGCCCAGGTGTCGGGCGGGGACGCGCACCCGATCTACGCCCCCATGCTGCTGCCCGACCCGGCCACCGCGGCGGCGCTGCGCAGCCAGACGGGGATCGCGCGGGCCTTCGAGTACTTCGACAAGGTCACCGTCGCCGCCGTGTCGATCGGTTCGTGGGAGCCGGGCATCTCGACCGTCCACGACATGCTCACCGACGAGGAGCGGGCGCACTACGCCTCGCTGGGCGTCGCCGCCGAGATGTCCGCCCATCTGTTCGACTCCGAAGGGCGTCGGGTCGGACGCGACCTCGGCGAGCGGTGCATCACCGTCGAGGCCGACCGGCTGCGCCGGATCCCCGAGGTCGTGGCCATCGCGGGCGGGCTGCGCAAGGCCTCCGCGATCGGTGCGGTGCTCCGTTCGGGGCTGGTCACCAGCCTCGTCACGGACACGGCCGTCGCGGACTACCTGCTCACCGAGTCCGCGCCGGGACTGCGGCCGGCGCTGGACCGGGCCGACCCGGACGACTGACGGGGTGCCCGCGAGGGCGTCCGAGGCGGATGTTGCCGCAATCGAGACCCGAACAGCGGGCCGCGGGGCGGCTCCGGGGGCGCATACTGGATTCAATGACTAAGTCAGCAGTACCTCGCCGCCATTTGCCGTCCAGCCCGTTCAAGGCCCCCGTGGAACCGCCGCTCCGGCAGTTCAGCGTCGGCGACCGGGTGAGTCACGACGAGCACGGCCTCGGCCGTGTCGTCGGTATCGAGGAGGGGATCGCCGTCCTCGTCGACTTCGGGTCGGTCCAGAAACGAGTCCTGGCTCCCTACACCAAGATGTCCGCGCTCTGACGTCACCAGGCGATTCGCGAGCGAATCGGATATTTGGCACGATCGGTGCATGATCTTTCGGAACGTGCCCCGATCGTTGCTGCGTGTGCTGGGGGCCCTGTTCCTCTGTGCCGCGCTGATCGGCGCGGTGGGCTGTGGCGGGACGTCCGCCCCGGCCCCGCCGTCCGCTGCCGCCAGCGCCGCTGACAACCCGTCGTCGCCGTCGCCGGACCGGCCCTCGGGCGGCTCCGCGCCGCCCGCCTGGGCGAAGGGGATGGCCACCGTACGGGCCGACGCGCTGCCGCAGCAGGCGCGGGAGGTGCTCGCGCTCATCGACAAGGGCGGGCCGTACGCGTACCGGCAGGACGGGACCGTCTTCGGGAACTTCGAGAAGGTCCTGCCGAAGCGGAAACGCGGTTACTACCACGAGTTCACCGTGAAGACCCCGGGCGAACGCGACCGTGGGGCCCGCCGGATCGTGACCGGGCAGGGCGGCGAGTTCTACTGGACGGACGACCACTACCAGACCTTCAAGGCGGTGCTCCGATGAGCCTGGACCCGCAGCCGCTCGCCCCCGCGGTGGCCGCGGCCGAGGAAGCCGGCTGGACCGTCGTACGGCTGGACCTGGACGGCGTACGGAGCAAGGCGGCGCTGATGCGGCGGTGCGGGGACGCGCTGCGGGTGCCGGAGTGGTTCGGGGGGAACTGGGACGCGCTGGCCGACGTACTGGTCGACCTGTCGTGGTTGCCGGATGCCCCCGGGCGGCTGCTCGTGGTGACTTCCTGGCGTGGGTACGCCGCCGAGCGGGCCGGGGACTGGGAGACCCTGCGGGAGATCCTGGAGGAGTCCGTCGACTTCTGGCGGGAGGCCGAGGGGGCTGCGCCGCTGACCGTGCTCCTCGCGGGTCCGGAGCCGGTCGGGGGCTCCGGGCGCCGGCGGGGCTGAAGGAACCTGGGGCTCCGCCCCAGACCCCGCGCCTCAAACGCCGGCGGGGCTGGATTTGGCCGACGTGGGCCTTCGGGTGCGGGTGCGTTGCCGGGGGCCAGCCCCCGGACCCCCGCGCCTCAAACGCCGGCGAGGCTGGATGGGGCCGGCGGGGCTGGGTTTGGTGGGGCCGGTGGGTGTGGGGGCGGTTTGGGCCGCCCCCACTGGGTTATTCGGGGGTCGCTGTTTTCGGGACCCACGGTGGGGTCTGGCCCCAGGACCAGACGGGGATTTTGGCCGCGTCCACCGGTGGCGGGTTGGGGCCGGAGTAGATCAGGGCCATCCGGGTGCCCCACTCGATGTAGTAGACGAACACCGCGCGGAACTCCGGGTCCGTCGGCAGGCCGACCTCGTCGGCCGTGTCCAGCAGCAGGTCCACCCAGCGGCGGCGCTGCTTCTCGGTGATGGCGCGGCCCAGGTGCTTGGTCGCCATGTGCTGGTGGCCGCCGTGGTGCGCGGAGTAGGCGGCGGGGCCGCCGAAGACCTCCGCCAGCCACACCGCCACGTGGTGCGGGTGCTCCGCGTCCATGCCCTCGAAGACGGGGGCCAGGATCTCGTCGCTCAGGGCGTGCGCGTAGAAGGCGTCGGTGAGGCGGTCCATCGCCTCCTCGCCGCCCATCCACTCGTAGATGGTGGGCGTGGTGCTCATGACTGACCGGCGGCCTTTCCCGGACCGGAGACGGCGGTCGCGGAGTAGTGCTGCATCTCCTCGATGTTGGTCACGTACGGGCGGATCGCGCTGAAGAACGCCGGGAAGTGCTCGCCCTTGCGGAAGCCGTTCAGGTGGGCGTCGACCGAGGTCCAGCGGATGCGGAGGATGTATTTCTCCGCGTCGTCCGTGTTGTGGGCCAGCTCGTAGTCGATGCATTCGGGTGAGGCGGCCAGGGCCTCGGCCGCCCGGGCGTACGCGTCCTCGAACGCCTGCTGGTCATCCGAGGCGATCTTGTAGCGGATGTACTCGACGGTGGTGGTCATGGTGTGCGTGCCTCTCCCTGGGATCAGGTGGTCCCGGCTACCCTTCCGGGATCATGCGTGCCCGGTGACGGTTTCCCCTACTCGGACTCCGACTTCTGGATGTCGACGTCCGGCCCCTGGGCGCGTACCTGCTGCACCTTGTCGAGGGAGTCCCGCAGTTCGGCGAGCCAGGTGTCGGTGTTCTTCCCGACGAGGCGCACACACCAGGCCAGGGCGTCGGCCCGGCTGCGCGCCACGCCGCCCGCGACCAGGGTGTCGAGGACCTGCCGCTCGGACTGGCGCAGCCGGGTCATGACGGGGACGGCGAGGTGGGTGAAGAGGGTCGTCTCCTCACCCGACCTCACGCCCCAGGCCACCTTGCGGCGGTAGAGCTCCTCGGCCTCGCGCGCCACCTCGACGCGCTGCTCACGGGTGCGTTCGCGGAACTCCTTGACCGACTCGGCCGCCGGGACGGTGCCGACGACGGTGATCTCCTCGCGGTCGACCGTGACCGACACGAGGGATTCGTAGACGTCCACCGGCAGACGCTCGGCGAACCACGCGCGGAGCTGCTCGCTCTGTTCGGCTGTAATCATGTAATCAACGTTGCATCCGTTCTCCTCTTGATCGCAAGGGCCGGCGGGGGGAATCCCGTTCGCTCTCAGCCCATCGAGCGGTAGCGGTGGATCAGGGAGACCGCCATGGCTCCCTCGCCGACGCCCGAGGCGACCCGCTTGACCGAGTGGGCCCGTACGTCGCCCGCCGCGAAGACCCCGGGGACGCTCGTCTCCAGCGGGTACGGGGCCCGCTCCAGGCTCCACTCCGCCGGGAGTTCACCGCCGTTCGCGATCAGGTCGGAGCCGGTGAGGACGAAGCCGTACTCGTCGCGCTCGACCACCCCGGCCAGCCAGTCCGTGTGCGGGCGGGCCCCGATGAAGGTGAACATGAACCGGGCCGGGGTCTCGGTGTCCGCGCCGGTGTCGGAGTCGTGCAGGGTGATCCGCTCCAGATGCTCGTCGCCGTCCAGCGCGACCACCGTGGTGCGCACCCTGACCTCGATGTTCGGGGTGCGGTCGATCTCGTCGATCAGGTAGCGGGACATGCTCGCGTCCAGGGAGTCCGCGCGCACCAGGATCGTCACCCGGGCCGCGTACTTGGCGAAGTGCACCGCCGCCTGGCCGGCCGAGTTGGCGCCGCCCACGATGAACACGTGCTGCGAGATGCAGGCCGAGCTCTCCGTGGTGGCCGCGCCGTAGTACAGGCCCGCGCCCTCGAAGCGGTCCGCGCCGGGGGCCTGGAGGCGGTTGTACGAGACCCCGGTCGCCAGCAGCACCGTCTCCGCGCTGATCTCCGTACCGTCCGCCAGGGTCAGGATCTTCGCCGGGTCGTCCCGGGTCAGCGAGACCACCTCCACCGGGTGCAGGATCTCGGCGCCGAACCGGGAGGCCTGGATCGTGGCCCGGCGGGTCAGGTCCCCGCCCGAGAGGCCCGAGGGGAAGCCGAGGTAGTTCTCGATCAGGCTGGAGGTGCCCGCCTGGCCGCCCGGGGCGCGGGAGTCCAGCATCAGAGTGGACAGGCCCTCGGACGCCGAGTAGACCCCGGCGGCGAGGCCGGCCGGGCCGGCGCCGACGATGACGCACTCGTAGTGCGGGCGCGAGGCGGTGGTGGCCAGGCCCAGGCGGCGGGCGAGCTCGGTGTCGCTGGGGGCGGACAGCACCGACCCGTCCGGGAAGCGGACCAGGGGGAGCGCCGCGTCGGCCTGCGCGGCGGCGATCACGGTCAGCGCCTCGGGGTCCCGCTCGACGTTCAGGAAGCGGAACGGCTGGCCGTTGCGGGTGAAGAAGTCCCGGACGGCGTGGGTGCCGGGGGAGACCAGGTGGCCCGCGACGATGATCCCGTCGTAGGCCGGGCGGTAGGTGGCCAGCCAGTCCGACAGCAGGTCGTCCAGGACCGGGAAGAGCCTCTCGTGCGGCGGGTCCCAGGGCTTGAGCAGGTAGTAGTCCAGCCGGACCCGGTTGATGGCGGTGATGGCCGCGTCCGTCTCGGCGTACGCGGTCAGTAGGACGCGGCGGGCGTCCGGGAAGCGGCTGACGGCTTCGAGGAGGAACTCCACGCCGGTGACGTCGGGCATCCGCTGGTCGACGAGGAACAGCGCCGGGTCGTGGCCGCGCTCGTCGAGGGAGTCCAGGATCTTCAGGGCGTCGGCGGCCGAGGAGGCGCCGAGGACCCGGTAGCGGTCCCCGTAGGCACTGCGCAGGTCCCGGCGGACGGCGCGCAGCACCTGCGGGTCGTCGTCCACGGCCAGGATGACGGGCTTGCGGTTCTCGGCCCGCTCGGTGGCGGCGGCCGTCGTGGCGGCCGCGGACGAAGCCGAGGGGGAAGCCGGAGCGGAGGCGGAGGAGGGAGCGGCGGCGCGCTCCGGGGCCGGGCTCACGCCGGGTCCAGCATCAGCTGGTCGGCGTAGCACCAGGCCCAGTCCTCACCGGGCTCGTGCGAGGCCGCGATCGGGTGCGCGGTGGCCTTGAAGTGCCGTGTGGCGTGACGGTTCCTCGACGAGTCGCAGCATCCGACATGGCCGCAGCTCAGGCACATCCGCAGGTGCACCCAGGTGTCACCGGAGACGAGGCATTCCTCGCACCCCTCGGTACCGGGCTTCACCGGACGTATCTGGTCGACGTGTGTGCACAACAGCTCCATCGTCATCGTCCCCGTCCCTCTCCCTCGCGCACTGGTGTCTCCCCCCGCGCCCGTGATTCACGGCGCGTCCAGACCATAGGCCGCCGATCTCCAAAAGGTTCATCGATTCGGCCGAGGTCACTTAGTCCGGCGGCTACTTCATGACCTCGTCCGACGACTAGGTGAGGTGCCCCGACCAGCTGGCCCGCTACCTCACGAAGTCGCATTCACGCCCTTTGACGCAGGCCCTGGGCGCACGCAGTGTGGGTGACGCCAACGACAACAGGCGGCGCCTGGAGGAATCTGTGAGCAGAAAGATTCTGGTCATTGTCTCCGAACACGGTTACTGGGCCGAGGAACTCATCGGACCCGTTTCCAAGTTCGACGAGCGGGGCTACGAGATCGTATTCGCCACGCCGACCGGAAAGCGTGCGCACGCACTTCCGCCGAGCCTCGACGCGAACTACATCGATCCCCCGCTGGGACGCTCGGTGACCACCGAGGAGAACGCCCGGCTGGGCCGCGAGTTCGAGCAGTCGAGCCGGCTCGACTCGCCGCTCGACATCGAGGCATGGGTGCCCGAGCGCCCGTACACGAGCGACGAGGGCTATCTGCGCAAGCTGGAGCAGTACCACCGCGACCTGGACAAGCTCGACGCCGACATCGCGGACTACGACGCGATCCTCATCGTCGGCGGCAGCGGCCCGATCGCCGACCTCGCCAACAACGAGCGCGTGCACGCCCTGATCCTGGCCTTCAAGAAGGCCGGCAAGGTCGTCGCCGCCGAGTGCTACGGCGTGGCCTGCCTGGCCTTCGCCCGGGACTGGAGCGACCGCCGGAGCATCATCTGGGGCAAGCACGTGACCGGCCACTGCAAGGAGTACGACTACAAGGACGGCACCGGATTCCTCGGTACCGACTTCAACATGGGACCGCCCCCGTACCCGCTGGAGTACATCCTGCGCGATGCGACCGGCCCGCGCGGCGCCTATCACGGGAATTTCGGGAAGCCGGTCTCCGTGATCGTCGACTACCCCTTCGTCACCGGACGCTCGACCCCCGACTCGTACCTCACGGGGCAGAAGATCGTGGAGGTTCTGGAGGACGGTCTCACCCGCTACGGCTGGTAAAAACCGAAACATGCCAGGAAAGAGGGGGAGTTCCATGAACGCCGAAGCCACTCCCGGACGGGAAAGGCTGATCGAGCAGTTCAAGGCCGACGGCCTGAATATCATGTTCGGAAATCCGGGAACGGTGGAGCAGGGATTCCTCGACGCGGTGGACGCGGCGCCGGACTTCCACTACGTCCTCGCCCTCCAGGAAACCGTCGCCGCGGGCATCGCCGACGGCTATGCCCGCGCCACCGGCGGCGCGGCCCTGCTCCAGCTGCACTCCGGCGTCGGCCTGGGCAACGGCATCGGCATGCTGTACCAGTCGCTGCGCGGCCACACCCCGCTCGTCGTGGTCGCCGGCGACGCCGGCGTCCGCTACGACGCCATGGACGCGCAGATGGCCTGCGACCTGGTCGCCATGGCCAAGCCCGTGACCAAGTACGCGACCCGGGTCACCGACCCCCGGTCCGTGCTGCGCACGATCCGGCGGGCCGTCAAGATCGCCCTGACCCCGCCGCGCGGCCCGGTGTTCGTGGCGCTGCCCATGGACGTGCTCGACGAGCTCAACTCCGAGCCCGTCCTGCCCGCGACGGTGCCGCTCACGGACGTCGCGCCCTCGCCCGCCTCGGTGGGGCGGGCGGCCGAGCTGCTCGCCGACGCCGAACGGCCGCTCCTGCTCATCGGGGACGGGGTCGCGCTCTCCGGGGCGCAGGCCGAACTCGCCGCCGTCGCCGAGCTGCTGGGCGCCGACGTCTACGAGGTCGACTCCTCCGAGGTGAACATCGCGGCCTCGCACCCGCTGCGCCGGGGCCAGAGCGGCCACATGTTCGGCCCGCACAGCAAGGAGCTCGTCGGGGCGGCCGACGGGGTCCTGATCGTCGGCACCTACGTCTTCCCGGAGGTGTTCCCCGAGCTGGAGAGCCCCTTCCGGCCCGGCGCCAAGGTCGTCCACATCGACCTCAACGCCTACGAGATCGCCAAGAACCACCCGGTGGACCTCGGGCTCGCGGCGGACCCGAAGCAGGCGCTGCGCGCGCTGGCCGGCGTACTGGAACGGCGCATGAGCCCCGCCCGGCGGGCGGCCGCCGCCGCGCGGCTCGACGTACGCACCCGGGAGCGGGCCCGCGAGGCCCTCGCGCGGCCGGACGACGACACGCCGATGGGCGTCTTCCTGCGGACGCTGGCCGAGCGCACCGGCGGGGACCTCATCGTCTTCGACGAGGCGCTGACCACCTCCCCGCTGGTCACCCGGTACCTGCCGGCGGAGCGCCCGGGCGACTACCACCTCACCCGGGGCGGGTCGCTGGGCGTCGGCTTCCCGGGGGCGGTCGGCGCCAAGCTGGCCCGCCCGGACCGGCTCGTCGTCGGCTTCGCGGGCGACGGCGGGTCGATGTACACCTACCAGGCGCTGTGGACGGCGGTCCGGCACGGGATCGACGCCAAGTTCGTGGTCTGCAACAACCGCAAGTACCGGCTCCTCGACGACAACATCGCCCAGTACTGGCGGGAGCGGGACATCGCCGAGCACCCCTTCCCGGGGTCCTTCGACCTCTCGCACCCCGAGATCGACTTCGCGGGGCTGGCCCGGGCGCTGGGCGCCGACGGGACGCGCGTGGAGAAGCCGGACGAGGCGGTGGCGGCGGTGCAGCGGATGCTGGCCCACCCCGGCCCGTACCTCGTCGACATCCAGATCTGAGCCCCGAGCCCCGAGACCGACCAGCGCCGCCCATCCACCCACGGACAGGAGGAGACCGCATGCCCGCCGAGCGGCTGACCGAGGACGCGATCCGCACTTTCACCGAGAACTGGTACGTGGCCCTGGACCGGCACCTGCCGCTGGAGCAGGTGCTCGCCCTCATCACCGAGGACCTGGAGTTCAAGGTCCCCGAGGACACCTTCCTCGGACACCAGGGCTTCGGCCGCTGGTACGCCGCCGTGACCAGCCGTTTCTTCGACGAGGTGCACACCGTCACCAAGGTGGAGCCCGTCATCGAGGGGGACCGGGCGGTCGTCCGGGTCCTCGTCAACTGGCAGGCCAAGATCTGGGACCCGCCGGCCGCCCGCAGCCAGTGGCTCGGCTTCGACGCCGACCAGACCTGGACCGTGGTGGCGGGCCCCGACGGCCCCCTGATCAAGCAGTACACCGTCAACGAACTGGCGCCGATGCCCGGCTCCGGCTCGCTCTGAGGGGGCGCCGGCCATGACCGAAGTGACACGCGAACGCGTCGAGGCGGCCTACGCCGCCCTCGGCTCCGGCGACCGCGCCCGGATCCTGGAGTACTACTCCGAGGACCTGCGCTGGCTCGTCCCGGGCAACCACCCCCTCGCGGGCTGGTACGAGAGCCTGGACGCCTTCCTGGAGCTGATGGGGCAGACCCACAAGCTGACCGGCGGCACCTTCCGGATGGACCTGGAGGCGGTCCTCGTCGGCGAGGACTGCAGCGCCGACGTCTGCCGCAACGTCGCCCGGCGCGACGGCGCGGACCCGGCGAGCACCTCCCCGTACGAGCGGATGGACTACCCGGTCTTCCACTTCATGCGGTGGGAAGGCGGCCGGATCGTCGAGGGCCGCGACGGGCTCTTCGGCGACACGGCCTCCGCATTCAGCCAGTTCTGGGCGCCCTTCGCGCCGGACGGAACCCGCAGGGACCGATAGGGGGATGAACGCGATGAACGCGCAGAGCGCGCAGAGCGCCGAGGACGCACGGGCGGTCCTCACCAAGTACTACGAGTACGCCAACGCCGGCGACTGGGACCGCTGGTGCGACCTGTTCGCCGAGGACCAGGTCATGGACGAGCAGCTCGCCGGGCACATCGAGGGCCTGGAGACCCTGCGCTCGATGATGAAGGGCATGGGGACCATGTACCGGGTCTTCCGCAACGAGCCCGTCCACTTCCTCGTCGACGGCGAGAAGGCCGCGGCCGTCTCGCACCTCACCGCCGTCAGCGCCTCCGGCGAGGCCATCGAGGCCGAGGTCATGAACTTCTTCCGGATCGTGGACGGACGGATCGCCTACATGGCGAACTACCACGACACCGTCCCCTTCCAGGTGCTGAGCCAGGGCTGAGGGGGAGGACCCGACTCGTGGCCACAGAGCAGTACGACTACGTGATCGTCGGCTCCGGCACCGCCGGCAGCGTCCTCGCCCACCGCCTCTCCGCCGACCCGGACGTCTCCGTCCTGGTCCTGGAGGCGGGCGGCAGCCGGATCCCGCCCGAGGTGGACGACCCGTCCTCCTGGTACAAGCTCCTCGGCGGCCCCGTCGACTGGGGCTACACCAGCGTCCCGCAGCCGGGCCTGGGCGGCCGCCGTACGTACGAACCGCGCGGCAAGGCCCCCGGCGGCAGCAGCAACCTCTACATCATGATGCACATCCGGGGCCACGCCTCGGACTTCGACAACTGGGCCTACCAGGGCGCGGCCGGCTGGGCGTACGAGGACGTCCTGCCGTACTTCGCCCGGCTGGAGGCCCAGGAGGACGCCACCGCGCCCACCACCGGCACCGGCGGACCGCAGCGGGTCACCAACGCGGGCCTGCACGGCCCCAACCCGGCCTCCCGGGCCTTCATCGACGCCGCCGTCGAACTGGGCCACGAGGAGATCGCCGACTTCAACACCGACGGCCCCCGGCGCGGCCTCTTCGGCACCGGCTGGCACCACATCGACGTGGCCGACGGACGCCGTCAGGGCGCGCTGGCCGCCTACCTGGAGCCCGCGCTCCAGCGGCCCAACCTGACCCTGCGCACCGACGCCCAGACCACCCGGCTGCTCTTCGACGGGGACACCTGCACCGGCGTCGAGTACACCCAGCTCCAGCCGCCCGCGCAGTTCCCCGGCCGGACCGTCCGCGACGGCCACAGCCGGGCCCAGGCCCCCGGGGCGCACACCGTACGGGCCCGGCGCGAGGTGATCGTGGCGGCCGGGGCGATCGAATCCCCGAAGCTGCTGCTGCTCTCCGGGATCGGCCACCCCGACCAGCTGCGCGAGCACGGCATCGGGGTCACCGCGGCCCTGCCCGGGGTCGGCGAGAACTTCCACAACCACGTGCTGACCGGGCTGATGGCCGAGGTCTCCCAGGAGCTCCAGCCGCCCGCGCAGAACCTTTCCGAGAGCGCTCTATTCCTGTCCTCCCGGCCCGGACTGCCCGCCCCGGACCTCCAGATCGCCTTCGTCCACGTCCCCTTCGACGTGATCGTCGGCCAGGACCACCCCAACACGGTGTCGATCCTGCCCGGTCTGGTGCGGCCCGTCTCCCGAGGCTGGATCAGGCTCGCGAGCGCCGACCCGCTGGCCCACCCGCTGGTCAACCCGAACTACCTGGGCGACCGCTGGGACCTGGAGCGGATGGTGCAGGCCGTCAAGCTCTCCCGGGAGCTGTTCGCGACCTCCGCCTTCTCGCCCTGGTACAAGCAGGAGCTCCAGCCGGGGCCCGGCTACGCCGGCGACGAGGAGCTGCGGACCTTCGTACGGCAGAAGTCGGAGAGCTACCACCACCAGGCCGGCTCCTGCCGGATGGGCATCGACGACCTCTCCGTCGTCGACCCCGAACTGCGGGTGCACGGCGTACGGAACCTGCGCGTCGTCGACGCCAGCGTGATGCCCGCCGTCCCGTCGGGCAACTGCCACACCGCGATCGCGATGATCGCCGAGCGCGCGGCGGAGTTCATCGCCGCACCGAAGGGAGCCCACGGTGCCTGACGTCGTCCTGCGCGAAGGCGCGCTGAGCGGTACCCGGATCGCGGTCCTCGTGGAGAGCGACTTCTACGAGCCGGAGATCTTCTACTACCAGCACCGCTTCGCCGAGGAAGGCGCCCAGGTCGACTTCCTGACCCGGCTGTGGGGCAACGACTCCATCACCTTCTCCGGCCACGAGTACCGGGCGCCCTTCACCGCCGACCTGTCCCTGGAGGGGCTGAGCGACGAGGAACTGCGCCGCTACGCCGCGATCATCGTGCCCTCGGGCATGGTGGCCGACCGGCTGCGCTACACCGAGGACGTGGACCGGCTGGCCCCGGCCACGGAGCTGCTGCGCCGGGCCTTCGAGGAGCCGACGGTCCTCAAGGGAATCATCTGCCACGGCATGTGGCTGGCCTCCTCCATCCCGGGCAAGGTCCGCGGCCGCAAGGTGGTCTGCCACAACAACCTCATCGGGGACGTCCGCAACATGGGCGCCGAGTACGTCGACGAGGACGTGGTGGTCGACGGCGACCTGGTCACCGGCCGCACCGGAGCCCACCACCACCTCTTCGCCCGCCGCATCATCGAGCTGGTCGCGGCCGGGCGGGGCCGGAGGGCCGGCTGATGCCGGACCGCATGTACTGGTCGCACGTGGGCCTGAACTGCGCCGACCAGAAGACCACCGAGGAGTTCTACACCCGGTACTTCGGCTTCACCCGGGCCCGGGTGGTCGACCTCGGCGAGGCGAAGATCGTGTTTCTGCGCAAGGGGGACGCGTACCTGGAACTCTTCGCGGCCGACGCCGAGCCGGCCCGCGCGGCGCACGACGACGGCCCGCGGACCCCGGGCCGGATGCGCCACCTGGCCTTCCAGACCGACAGCGTCGACGCGTTCCTCGCGGAACTGGGCGACGCCGCCGAAGTGACCCTGGGGCCGCTGGACTTCGACGACTTCATCTGCGGGTGGCGGACCGTGTGGGTCCGCGACCCCGACGGGGTGATCGTCGAGGTCAGCCAGGGATACGAGGACGACAGCTCTCACGACGACAAGGACGGTGCATGACATGGCGGGCTCCTTGAGCTTCTCCTTCTCCGACACGATCGCGGGCTACGTCGTCCGCTTCGAATCCGGCTCCCGGCAGCTGACGCTGAAGACCTCCGACGAGCGGACCTTCGAGGTCTCCCTCGCCGGCGACCCCAGCGCCGAGCTGGTCCGCAACCTGGACGAGCCGTACATCGACGCCTCCGGGCACATCGACGAGATGCTCTCCCCGGGCCGTTTCCTCTTCGTCTACGGGGTCCACTACCCGGAGCAGGGCGGCCGGTTCGAGGCGAAGCGCCTGGTGTTCCTGGGCCGCGGCGCCGAGGACTACCGCTTCGAGGAGCCGAGCTGGTGGGTCAAGCAGATCGAGTCGCTGGCCGACTTCTACAAGCGGGCGCAGTTCGGCGACGGACCGGTGGACTTCACCGAGTACCGCACCGAGATCAGGCTCGGCGGTGACAAGACGGCCAGCCACGTCCAGGAGACCGACACCATCTCCCGCCTGGTCTACGGCATGGCCTCGGCCTACCTGCTGACCGGCAAGGACGAATACCTGGAGGTCGCCGAGCGCGGCACCGAGTACCTGCGCAAGCACATGCGGGTCGTCGACAGCGAGGAGGACGTGGTCTTCTGGTACCACGGCATCAGCGTCGACGGGGACAGCGAACGCAAGCTGTTCACCTCGGAGTTCTCCGACGACTACGACGCGATCCCGATGTACGAGCAGATCTACGCGCTCGCCGGCCCCGTCCAGACCTACCGGATCACCGGTGACGTCCGGATCAAGAACGACGCCGACGCCACCATCCGGCTGTTCGACAAGTTCTTCAAGGACCCCGAGCAGGGCGGGTACTTCTCGCACATCGACCCGATCCTCTTCAGCGCCGACCACGAGTCGCTGGGCGAGAACGCCGAGCGCAAGAACTGGAACTCGGTCGGGGACCACGCGCCCGCGTACCTGATCAACCTGTACCTGGCGACCGGCGACCAGAAGTACGCCGACTTCCTCGAGTACACGTTCGACACGATCGCGGACAAGTTCCCGGACTACAAGAACAGCCCCTTCGTCCAGGAGCGGTTCTTCCGCGACTGGTCGCACGACACCGCGCACAGCTGGCAGCAGAACCGCGCGGTGGTCGGCCACAACCTCAAGATCGCCTGGAACCTGATGCGCATGAACTCCCTGAAGGCCAAGCCGGCCTACGAGGAGCTCGCCAGGAAGATCGGCGAGATCATGCCGGCGGTCGGCAGCGACGTCCAGCGCGGCGGCTGGTACGACGTGGTGGAGCGGGCGAAGAGCGGGGACCAGGAGGCGTACCGGTTCGCCTGGCACGACCGCAAGGCCTGGTGGCAGCAGGAGCAGGCGATCCTCGCCTACCTCATCCTGAACGGCACCGTCGGCGACGACGCCAGCCTGCGCGAGGCCCGGCAGGCCCAGGCCTTCTACAACACCTTCTTCCTCGACCACGACGAGGGAGCCGTCTACTTCAACGTGCTCGCCAGCGGTACGCCGTACCTGCTCGGCACCGAGCGGCTCAAGGGCAGCCACTCGATGTCCATGTACCACTCGGCGGAACTCTGCTTCCTCGCCGCCGTGTACAACAACCTGCTCGTCAACGGCCGGGAGATGGACTTCCACTTCCAGCCGGACCCGACCGACCTGCCCGACCGGATCCTGCGGGTCTCGCCCGACCTGCTGCCCGCCGGATCCGTACGGATCGCTTCCGTGGAGATCGACGAGAAGCCGTACGAGGAATTCGACGCGGACGAGCTCACCGTCCACCTCCCCGACGTCCAGGGGCGGGTGAAGGTCAAGGTCCGGCTCCGGCCCGTGGCCAAGAAGTAGCGCTCAACGGGGGGCGCCCCAATCAGAGGGGAAGGCAATGACTCTCAGCATCAAGGAACGCCGGAACAAGGCGGGCACCGTGCTCGTCGCCACCGGCGAGATCAACAGCGAGACCTCGGGCGCCCTGCTCGAGGCACTGCTGCCGCTGGTCCGCGAGGGCCGGCCGCTGCGCATCGACCTGACCGCCGTCACCTACGTCTCCAGCGCCGGGCTGCGCACGCTGCTCGTCGTCTACCGCGAGGCGCAGCACGCAGGTGTCGCGGTCACCCTGTACGGGGTCAGCGAGGAAGTCCGGTTCGTCATGTCGGCCACCGGCTTCCTGGACTTCTTCGAGACCGGCGAGGCCGCCGCGGCGGCCGCCCGGGCCAAGGTCGCGCGATGAGCGAGGCCCGGTCCGAGCAGGTGCTGCGCGTGGACGCGTACCCGACCCACGAAGTGGGCGGGTACCGCGTCCGCGCGGGCAAGCCCTTCCCCTTCGGGGCCAACGTGGTACCCGGCGGGGTCAGTTTCTCCGTCTTCTCCGACCAGGCCACCTCCATGACCCTGGTCATCTTCAAGCGCGGAGAGCCCGAGCCGATGGCCGAGCTGGAATTCCCCGAGGAGTTCCGCACCGGCAGCGTCTTCGCCATGACGGTCTTCGGCCTCGACCACGAGAACATCGAGTACGGGTACCGGGCCGACGGCCCCTTCGACCCGGCCACCGGCCACCGCTTCGACGCCCGCCAGGTGCTCTCCGACCCGTACGCCCGGCTGATCGCCGGCCGTGACGTGTGGGGCGTGGAGCCGGACCGCAGCCGCGGCTACCAGTACCGCTCGCGGGTCTGCCTCCAGGACTTCGACTGGGGCGACGACACCCCGCTGCGGCTGCCCGCCGAGGACCTCGTCGTCTACGAGGCCCACGTGCGCGGCTTCACCCGCCACCCCTCCTCGCAGGTCACGGCCCCCGGCACCTTCGCGGGGCTGCGGGAGAAGATCCCGTACCTGAAGGAACTCGGGGTGAACTGCATCGAGCTGCTGCCCGTGTTCGAGTTCGACGAGAGCGACAACCCGCGCAGCAACCCCGAGACCGGCGAGAAGCTCTACGACTACTGGGGCTACAACACCGTCTCGTTCTTCGCGCCCAAGGCCGGCTACGCGGCCACCGGACGCTACGGCATGCAGGGCGACGAGTTCCGCACCCTGATCAAGGACCTGCACGCCGCCGGCATCGAGGTGATCCTCGACGTCGTCTTCAACCACACCGCCGAGGGCAACGAGATGGGCCCGACCATCTCCTTCAAGGGCCTCGACAACGCCACGTACTACATGCTCACGCCCGAAGGGTACTACTTCAACTTCAGCGGCACGGGCAACACGGTCAACTGCAACCACCCCGTCGTGCGCAACTACGTGCTCGACTGCCTGCGCCACTGGGTCGCCGACTACCACGTCGACGGCTTCCGCTTCGACCTCGCGGCCATCCTCGGCCGGGACCTGGACGGCACCCCGCTGCCCAACCCGCCGCTGCTGGAACTGCTCGCCTTCGACCCCGTCCTGCGGCACACCAAGCTCATCGCCGAGGCCTGGGACGCGGGCGGACTCTACGAGGTCGGAAACTTCCCGGCGTACGGCCGCTGGGCGGAGTGGAACGGCAAGTACCGCGACACCGTCCGCAGCTTCCTCAAGGGCGACCCCGGGGTCACCGGGGAGCTCGCGACGCGGATCGCCGGCTCGCCCGACCTCTACTCCACCCGCGGCACCTCGGCGTCCGTGAACTTCCTGACGGCGCACGACGGCTTCACCCTGGCCGACCTGGTCTCCTACAACGACAAGCACAACGAGGCCAACGGCGAGGGCAACAACGACGGCGGCAACGACAACGCCAGCTGGAACTGCGGGGCCGAGGGGCCGACCGAGGACCCCGAGGTCAACGCGCTGCGGCTGCGACAGATGAAGAACGCCCTCGCGATCCTCCTCACCAGCCAGGGCATCCCGATGCTGCTGTCCGGGGACGAGGTCGCACGCACCCAGCAGGGCAACAACAACACGTACTGCCAGGACAACGAACTGTCCTGGTTCGACTGGGACCAGGTCGACGACAACGCCGAACTGCTCCGGTTCACGCGGGAGATGATCGCCTTCCGCAAGCACCACCGGGAACTGCGCTCCACCTCCCACCCCACCGGCCGGCTGCGCGACAACCTGGGCCTGCCGGACATCAGCTGGCACGGGGAGCGGGCCTGGCAGCCCGACTGGTCGGCCGAGAGCCGGCTGCTGGCCGTGGCCCGCTGCGGGGTCGGTGACGAGGACGTGGTGTACGTGGCCATGAACTCCCACTGGGAGGCGCACGACCTGGAACTGCCCGCCCTGCCCGGCGGCCGCAGCTGGCACCTGTTCGCCGACACCGGCGCCGAGGCGCCGTACGACATCCGCACCCCGGGCACGGAAGCGGAGCTGGACAACGCCGGGAAGTACCTGATCGGCCCGCGGTCGGTCGTGATCCTGGTGGGCCGCGCGAACGAGCCCGAGCCCCGAGACGCCTGACACGCCCTGACCGAAGGAGACCTCACATGCCGCTTTCCGTGTCCCTGAGCATCGAGGGCGACACCACCGTGATCGAACTGACGGGCGAGCTGGACGCCAAGACCGCACCGGACTTCCACCAGACCATCGAGAAGGCCGCCGGTCACGGCACCAGCACCGTGGAGATCCGGATGGCCGGCGTCGGCTACATGGCCAGCGCCGGACTGCGCTCCCTGGTCTTCGCCCAGCAGAAGGTGGCCACCGGGGTCACCATCAAGGTGGTCGGCGCCATCGAGCCCGTCTCCCGGACCATCCGCACGGCCGGGCTCGACCGCAGCATCCTGCTCTCCGATGACTGAGTCGGCCGGCCGGACCGCCGGAGACTGAGATGGTCGAACTGGCGAGGAAGCCCGCCGTACTGGAAGTGCCCGCCACCGTGGGGGCACTGGGCGAGATCGCCGCGTTCGTCCTCGGCCTCGCCGGCCGGGCCGGTCTCGGCAAAGGAGCCACGTACCGGATCCGGCTGGCCGTCGACGAGCTGGCCACGAACATCGTGATGCACGGGTACCGGGGCGGCGACGGACGGATCACCGTCCGCGGCCGCTCCGGTCCCGACGGGGTGCGGATCGTCATCGAGGACACCGCCCCCGCGTTCGACCCCGTCGAAGGCCGCCTGCCCCCCGCCCCCGGGGTCCCCCCGGAACGGCGCAGGGTCGGCGGCCTCGGCATCCACCTGGCACTGACCAGCGTGGACGAGTACACGTACGCCCGCAGGGACGGCCGCAACATCAGCACGCTGACTGTGAAGGCTGAGGGGACGGACCCATGCCCTCCACGACCGTGATCATCCTCGACGAGTACCCGCCGCCACCGCCCGAACTGCTCGACGCGCTCAGGGCGATGGACGCGGAACTCGTCACCCGCACACTGCGCGAACTGCGCGAAGGCCCGCTGGAGGAGCTGCCCGTCGCGGACGTGCTGCTCGCCCCGGCCGAGGCCGACGGGGAGTCCGTGCGCACGGCCGTACGCCGGCTGCGCCGCTGGGCAGGGGCCCCGATCGTGGCCGTGTGGACCGTGTCCGACTTCGTCGCCCTGGAGCGGCACGTCCGCCTCGGGCACGACTACCTCGTCCCGCCCTTCCTGCCCGCGCTCGTCGGGGCCCGGCTGCTCACCTGCTCGGAACGGGCGGGCCTGGGCCGCCACCTGCGCGAGGCCGACGCCCGCGCCGAACTCATGGGCTACGAGAAGGAACTGGAGATCGGCCGCGAGATCCAGGCCGGCTTCCTGCCCGAATCGCTGCCCGTGCCCGACGGCTGGGAGATCGACGTCCGCTTCCGGCCCGCACGCCAGGTCGCCGGGGACTTCTACGACGTCTTCGAGCTCTCCCGGGGCCGCAGGCTCGCGGTCGTCGTCGCCGACGTCTGCGACAAGGGCGTCGGCGCGGCCCTGTTCATGGCCCTCATCCGCTCCCTGCTGCGCCACACCGCCGAGAACAGCGGACTCCAGCACCTGATGGCCGAAGGCCGCACCGGCGGCAGCCGGCGCACCCCGGTCGTGGGCGCCACCCCGCTGCTCAACGCGGTCACCGCCACCAACGGCTACCTCACCCGCAACCACCTGCGGCAGGGCTACTTCGCCACCCTGTTCTTCGGCGTCCTGGACCCGCTCACCGGCAGCCTCGTCTACATCAACGGCGGCCACAACCCGCCGCTGCTGCTCTCCGGGGACGGCGCCCTGCCACGCCCGCTCGACGTGACAGGACCCGCCGTCGGAGTCCTGCCCGACTGCGTCTACACCCTCGGCTACGCCCAGCTGAACCCCGGCGACACCCTCTTCGTGTTCACCGACGGAGTGCCCGAGGCACGCTGCCCCCAGGGCGGCTTCCTCGGTGACGAGAGGATGCTGGAGCTGCTCACCGGCCCCCCGGGGAGCGGCAGGGAGGTGGTCGATCTGATGGACCGGGCGGTGCGCGAACACACCGGCAACGGCGAACAGCACGACGACGTCACCATGCTGGCCCTGCACCGGCCACGCGCGGCGCGGGGGCCGCACGCGGGCGGCAGAGGCTACCGGGTGGTGGCCTGATGACCCGGACCATCGTGGTGCACTCGCACCGCGGCGGCACCGGAAAGTCCTCGGTGCTGGCGAACCTCGCGCTGCTCCTGGCAGCCGGGGGGAGCCGGGTGGGGGTGGTCGACACCGACCTCCAGTCACCCACCCTGGACCTGCTCTTCGGACTCGGGCCGGGCACCGGCTCACTGGCCGACTACCTCCTCGGCCGCTGCGAGATCGAGTCCGCGGCCCGCGCCACCGCGGTGCCCGGGCTGTACGTCGTACCGGCCCGGTCCGGGCCGGAGGACCTGCGGGAGCTGATGACCACCGGGTACGACGTGGGACTGCTCCCGGAGGGCTTCGACCGGCTGGCGGAGCACCACGCGCTCGACGTGCTCCTGCTCGACACCCACGCCGGGCTCAACAACGAGTCGGTGACCGCCATGGGCAGCGCCGACGTGGTGCTGATCATGGCGCGGGCCGACCGCATCGACCTCTCGGGGGTCGAGGAGACCATCGCCCTGGCCGGACGGCTGGCCTGCCGGCGCGTCCTGGTGCTGAGCATGGCGCCCGAGGGCGTCGACCGGGAAACGGTCCGGCGGCGGGCGGAGGAGGTCTACGGCGCCCCCCTCGCCGGAATTCTCCCCTACGTGCCGGAAATGGCGGCGCTGTACGGCGAGCGCATATTCGCGGAAGCACTTCCCGGCCACCCCCTGGTCGATGAATTCCGCACGATCCTGACGGCGTTGGACGCACGTGACGAAGTATCGCGGGCCTGACGTCTCCCCCTTACGCCCCTAGCAGGGGGCGTGTTGAATCGGCAGCGAATCCAGAACAAGGAGAGAGTCATGAAGATTCTCGTCGTCATGACGGCAAAGGCCACGCTCCACCTACTGGACGGGGAACAACACCCCTCGGGATTCTGGGCCGAGGAATTCGTGGTTCCCTATACGCTCTTCCGGGCCGCCGGCCACGCCGTGGACGTGGCGACGATCGGGGGCGAGGCCCCCACGGTCGACCAGACCAGCGTCGACGCACAGTTCCTCCAGTGGGTGCGGCCCCAGGGCTCGCCCGACGAGGACGCGGCCAACGCGGCCGACTACGTACGCGTCATCGAACAGACCCCCCAGCTGAAGAACCCCCTCGTGCTGGAGTCCCTCGGCGAGAAGGACGTCGCCGGGTACGACGGCATCTACATCAGCGGCGGCCACGGGGCCATCGGCGACCTGCCCAAGTCCGACGAGCTCGCCCAGCTCCTGCGCTGGGCCATCGCCCAGGACAAGCCGATCGCCACCGTCTGCCACGGCCACACCGCGCTCCTCGCGCTCCGCGACGGCGAGGGCCACTGGCCGTTCGAGGGATACCGGATGACCGCGTTCTCCCACAGCGAGGAACTGGTCACCAACATGGCCGGCCGGCTCCCGCTGATCCTGGAGGCCGAGCTCACCAGACTGGGCGCCCGCTACGAGAAGGCCGAAGCGATCTGGGACTCGCACGTCGTCGTGGACCGCAAGCTCACCACCGGCCAGAACCCGTACTCCTCCAAGGCCCTCGCCGAGACGTTCCTACGGCAGCTGGAACAGGGCTAGCCCCCGCACTCGACACCGGAAGGTGCAGCCATGACCAAGCGCGTGCTCAGTGACCGGCCCCTGGCCAACCCCGGGAAGCTGTTCATAGGCGGCAAATGGGTCCCCGCCCAGGACGGCCGTACCGAACCGGACATCAGCCCGGTCGACGGACAGGAGATCGTGCCGGTGGCCCAGGCCGCCGCCGCCGACGCGGACGCGGCCGTCGCCGCCGCCCGCCGAGCGTACGAGGAAGGTCCGTGGAGCCGGCTGTCCGCCCAGGAGCGCGCGCTGCGGCTGAACCGCGTCGGTGAACTCATCGAACGGGACCTGGAGGAGATCGCCCTGCTGGAAACGGTGGACATGGGCAAGCCGTTCGCCTTCTCCAGCACCGTCGACGCACCCATGGCCGCCCAGCTCATGCACTACTACGCGGGCGCGGTCACCCGGGTCGACGGCTCCTCCAGGGCCCCGGCCGGCGGACAGCTGGCCTACACCCTGCGCGAACCGCTGGGCGTGGTCTGCGCCATCACCCCCTTCAACTTCCCGCTGCTGCTGTCGATGACCAAGATCGCCCCGGCCCTCGCGGCCGGGAACACGGTCGTCCACAAGCCCTCACCGGCCACCCCGCTCACCGCCCTGAAGATCGCCGAACTCTTCCAGGAGGCGGAGATCCCCGACGGGGTGCTGAACGTCATCACCGGTCCGGGCGTGGAACTGGGAGAGACCCTCACGGGCCACCCCGACATCGACAAGATCGCCTTCACCGGCTCCACGGCCGTCGGCCAGACGATCATCCGCAAGTCGGCCGGCACCCTGAAGAAGGTGACGATGGAACTCGGCGGGAAGTCCGCCAACATCGTCTTCGCCGACGCCGACCTCGACGCCGCCGAGGAACTCGCCTTCTTCGGCATCTACTACAACAAGGGCGAGATCTGCACCGCCGGATCCCGGCTGCTGCTGCACCGGCCCATCCACGACGAGATGGTCGAACGCCTGGTCCGCCGGGCCGCCGCCCTCAAGCCCGGGGACCCGCGCGACCCCGCCACCCTCTTCGGACCGCTGGCCCACCGGGGCCAGTTCGACAAGGTCAGCTCCTACATCGAGGTCGGCGAGAAGGAAGGCGCGGTGCTGCGCACCGGAGGCGCCGGCTGGACCCCGGAGGGCGCCTCCAGTCAGGGCCTGTACTTCCTGCCGACCGTCTTCACCGGCGTCGACAACGGGATGCGCATCGCCCAGGAGGAGATCTTCGGACCCGTCCTGTCGATCATCCCCTTCGACACCGAGGAGGACGCCGTACGCATCGCCAACGACAGCGCGTACGGCCTCGCCGCCGGGGTCCACACCAAGGACCTGCGGCGGGCCCACCGGGTCGCCTCGCAGATCAAGGCGGGGACGGTCTGGGTGAATTGCTACAACCAGTACGACCCCTCCGTGCCCTACGGCGGCTACAAGGCCTCCGGCTACGGCCGCGAGTGCGGGCCGGAGTCCTTGGAGAGCTACACCCAGACCAAGTCGGTCTGGATCGGAATGGACTGACCTCCGGCGCCGCCGGACCCAGAGATCGAGGAGCCCCCATGCGGACAGGCGTCATCGGTACCGGGCGGATCGGTTCCACCCTCGCGAGGATCCTGGTGGCGGCAGGCCACCAGGTGGTGCTCGCCAACGCCCGCGGGCCGCGCTCCCTCGGCCCCCTGCTGGCCGAACTGGGCCCCGAGGCCTCGGCGGCGCACCCCGTCGAGGCCGCGGGCCAGGCCGACCTCCTGGTGCTGATGCTGCCCTTCGCCGGCGTGCGGGGGCTGCTGCCCCCGCACGTGGTGCAGGACAAGGTGCTGGTGGACGCGACCAACGCGTTCGCCGGCGCCGGCGCCCCCGCGGACCTGGGCGGGCGGGGCTCCAGCGAACTCGTCGCCGAGTGGTATCCCGGAGCCCGCGTCGTGAAATCCCTGAACACCATGCACTTCGAAACCCTCGCCGTCGCCGGGACCGCCCCCGGCACGGCGGCGTCCGAGCGCCTGGCCCATTTCACGGCGGGCGACGACGCGAAGGCGAAGGAAATCGTCGCGGGAATCATCACGGACCTCGGATTCGCCGCCGTGGACACCGGGCCGCTGCACTCGGGAGGAATTCTCCAGCAGCCCGGCGGTCCCCTCTTCAACCGGCCGCTCACGGAAGCGCAGGCGCTCGCATGGATCTGACACTGCACGTGAACGGAAGACCCGAGCAGTTCTCGGCCCAGCCCAACGAACTGCTCGTCGAACGGCTCCGTGACGGCCTCGGACTGACCGGCACCAAGGTCGGCTGCGACACCGGCCAGTGCGGAACCTGCGTCGTGCGGCTCGACGGCCGGTCCGTCAAGAGCTGCCTGGTCCTCACCGCGGCCGCCGCCGGCGCCGAGGTGACCACCATCGAGGGGGTGACCACCCCCGGCGGTGAACTGACCGGCCTCCAGGAGGCCCTGCGCGAGGAACACGGCACGCAGTGCGGCTTCTGCACGCCCGGCATGGTCATGGCACTCGGCGAGCTCGTCGAGACCGCGCTCGTCAAGAACGCCGCCGGCGGCGAGCCCCCCACCGAGCCCGAGATCCGCGAATGGCTCACCGGCAACCTCTGCCGCTGCACCGGCTACCACAGCGTGGTCCGCGGCGTGCAGCGCGCCTGCGCCGCACCCGCCCCGGCCGACGCCTCCGCCGCGGCCACCGCCGGCGCGTCCGGACAGGAGGGGTGAGCGAGATGACCGCAGTGACGGGGGAGACCGCCGTGACGCAGGAGGCCACGGCGACGGAAGAAGCCGGGGCGACGCAGGAGACGGCGCAGCACACCGTGCTCGGCCTGCCGCTGGACATCCGCGAGGACCCGCAGCTGCTGCGCGGCGAGGCCACGTACGTCGCCGACATCGACCTGCCGCACACCGCGCACATGGCCATCCTCGGCAGCCCGGTGGCCCACGCGAAGATCCTCTCCATCGAGACGAAGGCCGCCGAGCAGCTCCCCGGCGTCCTGAAGGTGGCCACGGCCGCCGACTTCGCCGACGTGATGCCGCTGCCCTGCATCTGGATCCCCGGCGGAGTCGAGAGCCACTTCCCGCCCCACCCCTACGGACTTCCCGGCGCCCGCCCCGTGCTGACCGGCGACACCGTCCGGCACGTCGGCGACCCGATCGCTGTCGTCGTCGCCGAGACCCCGCGCCAGGCCGCCGCCGCGCTCGCCGCCATCTCCGTCGAGTACGAGCCGCTGCCCGTGGTCACCCGGGCCGAGGAGGCCCTCGCCGAAGGCGCGCCCCAGCTCCACGAAGCCGTACCCGGCAACCTGAACGCGTACTGGACCTGCGGCGACAAGGACCGCACCGACGCGGCCATCGCCGAGGCCGAGGTCACCGTCGAGCTCGACCTCGTCAACCAGCGCACCATCAACAGCCCCATCGAGCCCCGCGGAGCGGTCGGCGACTACAACCGGGCCACCGGCGAGTACACCCTCTACGCCTCCACCCAGGGCCCCCACAACCACCGCTTCCTGCTCTCCGCGCTGGTGCTCGGCATCCCCTTCAACAAGCTCCGGGTGATCGCCCCCACCGTCGGCGGCAGCTTCGGCACCAAGGGCTACCTCTACCCCGACATGGCGCTCGTCCTGCTGCTGTCCAAGGCGCTGGGCCGGCCCGTGAAATGGGTCGACACCCGCACCGGCCTGATGAACTCCACCGTCCAGGGCCGCGACCACCGCCAGCACGTCACCCTCGCCGGCACCCGCGACGGCCGCATCACCGGCCTGCGCGCCACCAGCTACGCCAACCTCGGCGCGTACCCCTCCACCATCGGCCCCGGCGTCGCCACCGCCCTGATGGGCCGCTCCATCAGCGGCATGTACGACATCGGCGCCGCCTTCTGCGAGGTCTACGCCGTCTTCACCAACACCGTCTCGCTCGGCGCCCAGCGCGGCAGCGGGCGCGCCGAGGCGGCCTTCCTGATGGAACGCCTCGTCGACCGGTACGCCTCCGAGATCGGCATGGACCCGGCGGCCGTCCGCCGCAAGAACCTGGTGCCGAAGGAGAAGTTCCCCTACGACAACGGTCTGGGCTGGACCTACGACTCCGGGAACTACGAGCTGAACTTCGACAAGGCCATCGCCCTGTCGGGCTACGCCGACATGCCCGCCCGCAAGGCCGAGGCCCGCACCCGCGGCAAGCGGCTCGGCGTCGGCATCGCCACCTACGTCGCGATCTGCGGGGTCGGCCCCTCCACCCGGATGTCCAAGGAGGGCATGCTCGGCGGCACCTGGGAGAGCGCGAACATCCGCGTCCACCCGACCGGCGAGGTCACCGTCACCGTCGGCTCCGCCTCCACCGGCCAGAGCCACGGCACGGTCTTCGCGCAGGTCGCCGCCGACGAGCTCGGCATCGACCCCGCGCAGGTCCAGGTCTTCGAGGGCGACACGCAGAAGGCCCCGTACGGGCAGGGCACCTACGGCTCCCGCTCCTACAGCATGGCCGCGCCCGCCGTCGCCCTCACCGCCCGCAAGATCAAGGCCAAACTGGTCAGGGCCGCCGCCGTCTTCCTGGGCATCCCCGAGGACAAGGTGGTCTACGAGGGCGGCGCCGTCCACGAGGCGGGCAACCCGGAGAACGCCAAGACCTTCTCCGAGCTGGCCATGGCCATGTGGTACGGCTGGGGCCTGCCCCCCGAGATCGAGCCGGCCCTCGACGAGACCACCCACTTCGACCCGCCGGACTTCAACTACCCCTTCGGTACGCACGTCGCGGTCGTCGAGGTCGACGAACTGACCGGCGAGACCGAGGTGGTGGCCTACACCGCCGTCGACGACGCCGGGAACATCGGCAACCCGAAGATCGTCCACGGGCAGATCGAGGGCAGCATCGTCCACGGCCTCGGCCAGGCCCTCATGGAGGCCGCCGAGTACGACGAGAACGGCATCCTCGTCAGCCGCGACCTGGGCCACTACGCCCTGCCGCGCGCCGCCGACGCGCCCTTCTTCACCATCGACAAGACCGTCACGCCCTCCCCGCACAACCCGCTCGGCGCCAAGGGCGCGGGCGAGATCGCCACCGTCCCGCCCGCCGCGGCCGTGGTCAACGCGGTCGTCGACGCCCTGTCCGACCTGGGCGTCCGGCACATCGACATGCCGCTCACCCCCGAGAAGGTCTGGCGCCACCTGAGAGGAGGGGACCGGTGATCCTCACCGAGTTCACCTACGTCCGGCCCGCCGCCCTCGACGAGGCCCTGGCCATGCTCGGCTCCGGCCCCGGCGCCCGCGTCCTGGCCGGCGGCCAGAGCCTGCTGCCCGCCCTGCGCGCCGGCGAGGAACGGGCCCGGCTGCTGATCGACGTGCGCCACCTGGAGGAGCTGCGGGGCGTCACCCGCACCGGCGACGGCATCCGGATCGGCGCCCTCACCACCCTCGCCGAACTCGCCGCGCACCCGCTGGTGCTCGCCGGGGCACCCGAACTGGCCGCCGCGGCCCGCGCCAACGGCGACCCCCAGGTCCGCAACCTCGGCACCGTCGGCGGCAACCTCGCCGTCACCGGGCGGCCCACCGACCTGCCCGTCGCCGCCCTCGCCGCCGGCGCCGCGGTCGAACTGGCCGGCCCCGCGGGGCGGTCCACCGTCACCGCCGAGGACCTCGCCGCCACCGGAGTGCCCGGCCCGGCCGTGGTCACCGCCCTGCTCGTCCCCGCCGCGGGACCCGCCGCCGCCTTCGAGAAGACGGCCGACCGGGCCACCCGCTACCCGCTGTGCGCCGCCGCCGTACGGATCACCGCCGAAGGACCGCGGATCGCGGTCACCGGAGCCACCCCCCGAGCCCTGCGCCTGCGCGGGGTCGAGGAGCGGCTGCGCGGCGGCCCGTGGACCACGCGCGACGTGCTCGCGGCCTTCCGAGCCGAGCCCCGGGAGCTGTTCGTCCCCGGGCGCGGCACCTCGGCCGAATACCTGGGCCACCTCGCGGGCGTACTGACCGCCCGCGCGCTGGAACGGGCGGCCCGGATCACCGCCTGAGCGCCCGCGAGGGCCCCCGGGAGGAGTGGAGTAGACGCAGTGGCCGAACCGACCGAGAACACGACCACCACGACCACCACGACCACGGGAGACGCCGTGCACCCAGCCGCCCGCGCGGCCGGCACGCCCAGACCGTCCGGATTCTGGGTGGTGGGCGCGGTCCTCGTCCTGCTGATGCTCTCCTCCTCCGTCCCCTCCGCCCTCTACGTGCTCTACCAGGAGCGGTGGGACCTGTCCTCGGGCGCCGTCACCGTCGTCTTCGCCCTCTACGCCGTCACCGTGCTCGCCGGACTGCTGCTGTTCGGCTCCCTCTCGGACACCCTGGGACGCCGCCCCGTCCTGGGGGCCGGGCTGGTCCTGGCGATCGTCTCCATGGGCCTGTTCGCCGCGGCCGACGGACTCGGGCTGCTGCTCGCCGCCCGTGCCGTGCAGGGGCTGGCGGTCGGCCTGGCCACCGGGGCCATGGGCGCGGCCCTGCTCGAACTCACCCCGCGCTCACGGCCCGCGCTCGGCGCCCAGGTCAACAGCGCCGGCCCGACCGTGGGCATCGGCCTCGGCGGCATCGGGGCCGGACTGCTCGTCCAGTACGCGCCCGCGCCGACCGTCCTCAGCTACCTGCTGCTGGTCGGAGCCTTCGCGCTCGCGCTGGTCGGGGTCGTCCGGATGAGTGAGAGCGCTCCCGGAGCCGACGGCCGGCTCCGGGTGGTCCCGCACCGGATCCGGGTGCCGGCCGCCGTGCGCGGGCGGTTCGCGGTGCTCGCGCTGACCATCGTGGCCGTCTGGGCCGTGGGCGGCTTCTACCTCTCGCTCGGGCCGCACCTGGCCCTGTCCCTGCTCCGCAGCACCAACTACCTCGTCGGCGGGGCCACCGTGGCCCTGCTCGCCGGCGCCGCCACCGCCGCCCAGCTGCTCCTGGGCCGCACCGAGGCCCTGCGCACCGCCGTCCTGGGCCTGCTCGGACTGCTCGCCGGGCTCGCCCTGGTGCTGCTCGCCCTGGGCCTGGGCTCGGCGCCCGTCTTCCTCGTCGCCACCGCCGTCCTCGGCGGCGGCTGGGGCGCCGCCTTCCTCGGCGCCTTCCGCGCGCTCAGCTCCCTCGCCGAACCGGCCCACCGCGGCGAACTGACCGCCGCCGTCTACGTCTTCGCGTACCTCGCCATGAGCGTCCCGGCGGTCCTCGCCGGACTGCTGACCAACATCCACGGCCTCCAGCGCACCTCGGTCGGCTTCATGGCCGCCGTCGCCGCGGTCTGCGCGCTGGCCCTGTTCACGACCCTGCGGCTGGCCTCCCGCACCAGGGCCGAGGGGAGCACACCGTGACCGACGCGGGCCCGCACGCGGGCACACTGCGCTCCGCCCTGCACGGGCTGGAGCTCTTCGCCGCCCTCACCGACGACCAGCTGGACTGGCTCGTCTCGGTCTCGCGGCCGAGGGTCCTCGCCGACGGGGAGGTGCTCTTCCGCGACGGCGAGGAGGCCACCGGCTTCCACGTCCTGCTCTCGGGAGGACTCGTCGTCACCAAGGTCGTCGACGGCCGCGAGGAGGTCCTCACCCGGCACTCCACCGAGGAGGAGAGCGCCGCCTCGGAGGAACACGACGGCAAACCCTCCGCCGCCCACCGCTTCACCGGGGAGCTGCCGCTGCTGACCGAGGGCTCCTACGTGGCCACCGCGGCCGCGAGCGGACCCTCGACCACGGTGGTGGCCTACTCCCGCGAGGTGTTCTTCGAGATGCTGACCCGCTGCCACGGGGTGGCGGCCGTCCTGCTGCCCGTCCTGGCGTGGCGGATCAAGTCCTCCGAGGTCCAGGCCCGCAAACGGGCCACCGTCGAGGCGCTGGGCACCCTGGCCGCCGGGCTCGCGCACGAGCTGAACAACCCGGCCGCCGCCGTGGCCCGCGCCGCGCAGGAGCTCGTCCCCGCCCTGGAACGGCTGACCGGCACCGCCTACGCGTGGGGCGCGGCCGCCTCCGGCGCGGAGCGCGCCGTACTGGACACCCTCACCGGGGAACTGGACAAGCTGGCGCCGCCCGAGACCACCGACCCCCTCGCCATGGCGGACGCCGAGGAGGAGATCGCCGACTGGGCCGAGGAGGCCGGCGCGCGGCAGAGCGGACTCCTCGGCTCCGGAGCCTCCGACCTGGGCCTGGAGCTGGGCTGGCTGCTGGACCGGCTGGAAGGGGTGGGCCCGGCCGCGCTGCCCGCCGCCCTCGACCACCTCGCGGCGCTGCTGGAAGCCCGCTCGCTGGCCGCCGAGCTGCGGGCGGCCGGTCCCCGGATCTCCCAACTGGTCGCGGCCACACGGGATTACGCCAATCTCGACCGGGCCCCCGAGCAGCGCTTCTCCGTGACGGACGGCCTGGAGAACACCCTGGTCGTGCTGCGGTCCAAGCTCTCCGGCATCACCGTCGTCCGCGCCTACGACCCCGGCCTGCCCGAACTGACGGGCTATCCAGGGGAGTTGAACCAGGTGTGGACCAACCTGGTCGACAACGCGGCCGAGGCGATGGAGGGTTCCGGCGTCCTCACCCTGCGGGCCCGCCCCGAGGGCGTCTGCATGGTCGTGGAGATCACCGACACCGGCCGGGGCATCCCCGAGGACGTGCTGCCCCGCATCTTCGAACCCTTCTACACCACCAAGGACGTGGGGAAGGGCACGGGCCTGGGGCTGCACCTCAGCTACCGGATCGTGACCCAGCGCCACCAGGGGTCGATCACGGCCCGCTCCCGTCCGGGCGAGACCCGGATGGTCGTCCGGCTGCCCCTCGCGCCGGCCGTCGCCGGCTGCGCGGACCCCGACGGCACAGACACCACCACCAGCGGCGTCGCAGGCGGCGCCGCCAGCGACCGATAGGGAGTCGAACATGGCCAAGTACGACATCGCCAAGCTGCACCCCGTCTTCGTCCGGCAGATGGAGGCCCTGGCCGCCCTGGACATCGAGGCGGTGATGAAGAACTACACCGACGACGCCGTCCTGCTGCGCTTCGAAGGGGTTTCCGTCGGCATCGAGGCCGTTCGCGAGACGTTCACCGGATATCTCACGGTGAAGCCCACGCTGGTCGAACTCCAGGAGTACATCGAGACGGAGGACACCATCTTCTACCGGGCGATCATGAACCTGAACGGCGAGCCGGAGCACGCGTTCGGGACACTCGTCGTCCGCGATGGCCGAATCTGGCGCCAGACTGCCGGGTTCGGCGGCTGACGGCCTATTCGTGGGTAGCGTGTGCGGGGAAGGCGGGGGAAACGCCTTCCCCGCACACGTAATCGAACGGTGAAGGGGAGGTCATGGAACAGGAAACCAACAGGGTCGAGGCGTTCAGCGACGGCGTATTCGCCATCGTGATCACCATCCTGGTGCTGGAATTAAAGGTTCCGGAGGAACAGGGCACCGCGCTGTGGCACGGACTCCGGGAACAATGGCCGCACTACGCGGCCTATCTCGTCAGCTTCCTCATCATTGGCGTGATGTGGGTGAACCACCACACGATCTTCAGCCACCTCAAGCGGGTGGACCGGCCGCTGTTGTTCCTGAATCTCCTGGTGCTGATGGTGGTGTCGGTGATTCCGTACACGACCAACGTCCTGGCGGAGCACCTCACCGACGACGAATCGGCCAACGTCGCCGCGATCCTCTACAGCGCGTGGACCGTCGTGTACGCTCTCGCCTTCCTGGCCTTCTGGTGGTACGTCACCAAGGTCGGCCACCTCTTCCACGAAACCGTGGACAAGGACGGGGCCCGGGCCACCAGGGTGCGATTCGGACTGGGCGCGGTCGCCTACCCCTTGACCGTGATCCTGTCCTTCTTCTCCGCTCCTCTCACTCTCGTCGCACACTTCCTGATCGCGCTCTACTATGCGGCGAACCAGATCCCGATCCCACTCGTGGTAGAGGAGGAGCGGCTCGAATCTGCAAGCGACCTCAGGTAGTAGCCGCAGGGGCCTACGGCCGTTCTGGACGGTCAAGTAGGGTCAAGGATCTAAGTGGTCGCGGGGGAGGCCCAGATGGCTCGCGTAGTCCTGCCGGAGGATTCCACGAAGGAAATCTCCGAATTGATCGACGTACTGATCTCGCTGTTCTTCGAATCCTTACCCCGGCGGGACCAGCGAAACTGGGCCCGCGTTTATCTGAACGGCCTCGTGCGGACCAGCGGGAAGAAAACAATCCGTAACATCGCCGGAACAGGGGCCAGTTCCGTCGAGCAGAGCCTCCAGCAGTTCATCAGCAAGTCCCCGTGGGACTGGACCCCCGTACGCCGGTCCCTCGCCCAGCACCTGGAGCGCACCGCGCAACGCCCCCTCGCCTGGGTGGTGCAGCCCATGGTCATCGAGAAGGCCGGCGACCGTTCCGTCGGCGTCGGCCGGCAGTTCGTCCCCCAGCTCGGCCGCACCGCCAACTGTCAGCAGGCCGGAGGCATCTGGCTCGCCTCCAGCGAAGCGAGCTTCCCCGTCGAATGGACCCTCACCCTCCCCGGGCCCTGGACCAGCGAACTGCTGCGCCGCCGACGGGCCGGCATACCCGACACCGCACGCTCCCTGACCCCCGCCCAGGACGCCGTGCACGCCGTACAGCGCATGGCGGCGACCTGGCAGCTCCAGCGCCGGCCCGTCGTCATGGAGGTCTCCAACACCGACCTCCCGCAGACCATCGAGGCCTTCGCCCTCCAGGACATCCCCTTCGTCCTCAAGGTGGACGGCACCCTGCCCGTCTCCTTCGGCGGCGCCGGCCGCCACAAGCCGGGGCCGCACACCGCCCCCGCACGCGAACTGATCGACTCGCTGCGCTCCCAGCGCAGGGTCGTCGAATGGACCCGGCACGGCCGCGCCGAGGGAGCGGTGACCCTGCTCACCTCCGCCGGCATCCTCGCCACCCCCAGCGAGGACCGCCCCGTGCCCGTCCCGCCGACCCCGCTGCTGCTGGTGGGCGCCTGGAGCGAAGCCGCCCTGCTGCCCTCCGAGTTCTGGATCACCAACATCGGCGACCGGCCGCTCGCCCAGCTCTTCCTGCTGGCCAAACTCACCGACCGGGTCTCCCTGGACTTCACCGAGACCTGCGAACCGGTCGGCATCCGTGACTTCGAGGGCCGCTCCTTCCGCGGCTGGCACCACCACGCCACCCTCGCCAGCGTGGCCCACGCCGCCCGGCTGCTGAGCGCCGGCGGCAGCACCGACCCGGTGAGCCCGGTCACCCCCGGCCGCTACCGGGGCCCCCTCGCACCCGCCCGGCCGCCCGCCGTCCTGCCGCCGAGACCGCTCATCCCCGGTCAGTCCGCGCGCCGCGAGTACATCCGCTGATGCTCGACATCGCCGCCCCGCTGCGGACCTGGTGCGCCGAGCGCCGCGCGTTCGCGCTCGCCACCGTCGTCGCCGTCAGCGGCAGCGCCCCGCGCGGACCGGGCGCCTCCCTCGCCGTCGACGCCGGGGGCACCGCACTCGGCTCCCTCTCCGGGGGCTGCGTGGAATCCGCCGTGCACGAACTGTGCCTGGAGGCCATCGCCTCCGGCGAGGGCGGCGTGCACCGCTTCGGGTACAGCGCCGACGACGCCTTCGCGGTCGGGCTGACCTGCGGCGGAGTCCTGGACGTGCTGGTGACCCCGGTACGCGGACAGGACCCCGTGCGGCCCGTGCTCCGCTCGGTCCTGGACGCCGCCGCCACCGGCGCCCGGGCCGCGCTGGCCCGGGTCGTCTCCGGCCCGCCCCGCCAGCTCGGCCGGGCCCTCGCCGTCCACGCCGACGGCACCTGGGAAGGCGGCCTCGACGGCGGCGAGGCCCTCGACCGGGCCGCCGCCGGCCGCGTCAGGGCCCTGCTGCTCGCCGGCCGCACCGGCACCGCCGAACTCGGCACCGCCGGCGGCCTGTGCGGGCAGCCCCTGACCCTGCTGGTCGAATCCGCAGCCGAACCGCCCCGGCTGCTCGTCTACGGGGCCGTCGACTTCGCCTCCGCCCTCGCCCGCATCGGCGCCTTCCTCGGACACCGCGTCACCGTCTGCGACGCCCGGCCCGTCTTCGCGACCCCCGAGCGGTTCCCCGGCGCCGACGAGGTGGTCGTCGACTGGCCGCACCGGCACCTGGCCGCGGAACGGGACGCCGGGCGCCTGGACACCCGTACGGCCGTGTGCGTCCTCACCCACGACGCCAAGTTCGACGTACCGCTGCTGACGCTGGCGCTCGGGCTGCCGCTGGCCTACGTCGGAGCCATGGGATCGCGGCGCACCCACGAGGAACGCACCGCGCGACTACGGGCCGAGGGGGTGCCGGAGGCCGCCCTGGCCCGGCTCAGATCCCCCATCGGCCTCGACCTGGGCGGGCGCACCCCCGAGGAGACGGCCCTGGCCATCGCCGCCGAGTTCACCGCCGTCCGCCACGGCGGCTCCGTCCTCCCGCTGGCCGGCGGGTGCGGCCCCGTCCACCGGCCCGACGGGAGCGTTCAGCCCATCCGCGCCTTCACGTGGTCGATGACCTCCCGGAACTCCCGGCTCGGCGAGAAGTCCACGTAGTCCACGTCCGTCAGGGCCAGCGGGACGTGCCCCGGCGCCCAGTAGAAGGCCTGGCCCGCCTCGTACACCTCGTCCCCGGACGCCGTACGCATCTTCAGCCGGCCCTTGAGGAGATAACCCCAGTGCGGGCACTGGCACCGGTCGTCCGGCTGCCCCTTGACCGCCTCCGTGAGGTCCGTACCCTCCGGCAAGTGGACGAAGGCCACGGTCAGGTCGCCGCCGATCTCCTTCATCCGCAGTTCCACGCCGCCGCCCTCCAGGGCGACGGGGGTCTCTTCCCGCGTGATCGCTGCCGACATGGTTCCTCGTCTCATCAAGGGGACCCCCTTCCACCAGTCTCGGCCGGACCGCCGATCCCCGCCGCCGGGACCAAGGTCCCGTAGGAAGCCACCACACGGCCCGGTATGTCCTGGACGATCGGCCCGGGCGGCGTAAACCCCCGGACATGGGAGAATGAAGTACGTGCGTTTCCTCGGCTGACCCGTCGAGGTACCTCCGATCGACTGGGATGTTCAGCACGTGCGTTTCCTCAATGACTCGAAGCCGCCGTACGACCTGACGTACGACGATGTGTTCATGGTGCCGAGCCGCTCCGCGGTCGGCTCCCGGCAGGGCGTCGACCTCTCCTCGCCCGACGGCACCGGCACCACCATTCCGCTCGTCGTGGCGAACATGACCGCCATCGCGGGCCGCCGGATGGCCGAGACCGTCGCCCGCCGCGGTGGAATCGTCGTCATCCCCCAGGACATTCCGATCGAGGTCGTCACCGACGTCATCTCCTGGGTGAAGACCCGCCACCTCGTGCTCGACACCCCGATCACGCTGGCGCCCACCCAGACCGTCGCCGACGCGCTGTCCCTGCTGCCCAAGCGCGCCCACGGCGCCGGGATCGTCGTCGACGGCGAGGGCCGCCCCGTCGGCGTCGTCACCGACCACGACCTCACCGGCGTCGACCGCTTCACCCAGCTCTCCGAGGTCATGTCGAGGGAGCTCCTGCTCATCGACGCCGACATCGACCCCCGCGAGGCCTTCAACCAGCTCGACGCCGGCCACCGCAAGCTGGCCCCGGCCGTCGACAAGGACGGCAAGCTCGTCGGCATCCTGACCCGCAAGGGCGCGCTGCGCGCGACGCTGTACACCCCCGCGGTCGACGCCAACGGCAAGCTGCGCATCGCCGCGGCCGTCGGCATCAACGGCGACTTCGTGCAGAAGGCCAAGCAGCTCCTCGACGCGGGCGTCGACACGCTCGTCATCGACACCGCGCACGGCCACCAGGAATCGATGATCAACGCGATCAAGGCCGTCCGCGCGCTGGACCCGAACGTCCCGATCGTCGCCGGCAACATCGTCGCCGCCGAGGGCGTCAAGGACCTCATCGACGCCGGCGCCGACATCATCAAGGTCGGTGTGGGCCCCGGCGCCATGTGCACCACCCGCATGATGACCGGCGTGGGCCGCCCGCAGTTCTCCGCGGTGCTGGAGTGCGCGGCCGAGGCGAAGAAGTACGGCAAGCACGTGTGGGCCGACGGCGGCGTCCGCCACCCGCGCGACGTGGCGATGGCGCTGGCCGCCGGTGCGGCCAACGTCATGATCGGCTCCTGGTTCGCCGGGACCTACGAGTCCCCGGGCGACCTCCAGCAGTCCGCCGACGGCCGCCTGTACAAGGAGTCCTTCGGCATGGCCTCCGCGCGCGCGGTGCAGAACCGCACGTCGGAGGAGTCGGCGTACGACCGGGCCCGCAAGGGGCTGTTCGAGGAGGGCATCTCCACCTCGCGCATGTTCCTCGACCCGGCGCGGCCGGGCGTCGAGGACCTGATCGACTCGATCATCGCGGGCGTCCGCTCCTCGTGCACCTACGCCGGGGCCGGGTCCCTCGCGGAGTTCGAGGAGAAGGCCGTGGTCGGCATCCAGTCCGCCGCCGGCTACGCCGAGGGCAAGCCCCTCCACGCCAGCTGGAGCTAGTCCCCTCCCACGTGGCCCCGGCCCCCGTCCCACCCGGACGAGGCCGGGGCCACGCGCATTCCGGCCGCGCCGGCCTTTCCGGGCTCTGCCCGGGCCCGCGCCTCAATCGCCGGCGGGGCTGGGTTTGGCTGGGCCCGGGCCTGCGCGTCCGCCGACGGCGGGGCCGAAGCGGGCTGCGCCGGCTTTTCCGGGCTCTGCCCGGGCCCGTGCCTCAAACGCCGGCGGGGCTGGATTTGGCTGAGCCCGGATGTGAGCCTTGCCGCCGGAGGGGCTGGACTGGTCCGGCCTCTCAGCCTCGCCGGCGTTTGAGGCGCGGGGTCCGGGCGGAGCCCGGGGAACGGTGGAAGGGCGGGTAGGGGACAGCCCCGCGCAGCGGCACCCGCGCCACTGCGCGCACCTGGGCACCGGTGCGGCCCGGGCATGCTGCGGCCCCGCGTACCTCGAGGCCCCGTGCACCCGTGCACCCGCGCCCCGTGCACCCGCGCCGCCCCGCGTACGCGCACCCCCGCACCCGGCCCGGCCCGCCCCGCGTCAGGCGCGGCCTGAGTGGTTCGGGGACCGGTGCCCCTACCCCCGCGCGGCCGGCGCTGCGGCCGTTCGACCGTTCGGCGTGGCGGGGGGACCGGTCGGCGCAGAGGGAGGGGGATACGCCAGGCGGCGGATAACTCGGCGCTCCGGGTCGGTCACGCTCAGGTCATCCGACCCGGAAGGGGTGACCCCGGTGACCATCGCCCTCGCCCGCCGCACCGCCGACGAGCAGGCCCTCGCGCGGCTCCACCGTGAGCACGGCAAGGCCCTCCTCGGTTTCCTCCTCGCACTGACCTACGGGGACCGGCACCGCGCCGAGGACCTCGTACAGGAGACCCTCTTCCGGGCCTGGAAGCATCCGGAGGCCCTGGAGAACACCGACCACGTCTCCTTACGCCCCTGGCTGTACACCGTCGCCCGGCGCCTGGCCATCGACGCCCGCCGGGCCCGCCTGTCGCGGCCCGCCGAGGTCGGGCCCGACGCCCTGGACCAGTCCCCGGCCGCCGACGACCGCACCGAGCAGTCCGTCGCCGCCCTCGACCTGCACCGGGCGCTGGGCTCCCTGACCCGCGAGCACCGGGCCGTGCTGGTCCAGCTCTACTTCCGCGGGGCCTCCGTCCGCGAGGCCGCCGACGTGCTGGGCGTGCCCGCCGGGACCGTGAAGTCGCGGGCCCACTACGCCCTGCGGAGCCTGCGCGAACTGCTCCCCGGCTACGGCCGGACCCCGGCCTGAGCCGCCTGCGCGGCCACCCCCGCCCGGGTCCGGACCTGGAGCTTGGCCAGGATGTGCGAGACGTGCGTCTGCACCGTCCGCGGGGACAGGAACAGCGCCCGCGCGATCTGCGGGTTCGACCGCCCCTGCGCCACCAGCTCCGCCACCTTCAGCTCCGCCGGCGTCAGCGCCTCCCAGCCGCTGGACGCGCGCCGCCGCGCCGACCGGCTGCCCCTGCGCACCCCCAGACTCCGCAGCCGGGCATCGGCCCGCGCCACGTCCCACCGGGCGCCCAGCTCCTCGTACGCGGCCACCGCACGCGTCAGGGACTCCCGGGCCCCCGCCAGGTCGCCGTGCCAGGCCCGCGCCACCGCGAGGTCCTCCAGGGTGTGCCCCAGCACCAGCGGCCACCCGCCGCGCCCCGCCCGCGCCACCGCCCGGGCCAGCAGCTCCGGATCCTGCGCGAACAGCCCCCGGCAGCGCAGCAGGGCCAGCCCCGGACCCGGGTACTCGGCCAGCTCCGCCGCCGCCCGGGCGCACGCCGCCACCGCCGCCCGCGCCGTCGCCGTGTCCCCGCACTCCAGCGCCAGGCGCACCAGCTCCGACAGCACCCAGGGCCGGTCGTGCACGGTGGCCTCCTCAGGGCCCGCCGCCAGCGCCGGCAGCAGCGCGTCGCGGGCCAGCTCCGGGCGGCCGTCCCGCTCCGCCAACAGGGCCCGGGCCAACAGCACATGGGCCGCGTAGCGGCGGGCCGCCGCCGAGGCGAAGGCACCCTCCGGCAGGGCCGCGAGCTCCTCCCCGGCCCGCTCCCGTTCGTCCCGGTGGCCGAGGACCAGCGCCCGCAGGCCCCGTACGACCACCGGCAGCCAGCCGTCCGACACCGGCAGGCCGTCCGCCCGCGCCACCCCTGCCAGGGCCCCGTCCCAGTCCCCGAGCCGGTAGCGGAACTCCGCCAGCCGGGTCTCCGTCACCACCAGCCGCCCCGTCGAACGGGTCCGCGCCGCCAGCTCCCGCGCCTCCGCCAGCGCCGCCGCGACCACCTCCGGCTCGTCGAAGCTCATGTGCCCCTCCGCCTGGTTGGCGAGCAGCAGCAGCCGCATGTCGTCCGCCTCCGCCGACCGCCGGGCGTACCCGATCCCCTCCGCGATGTGCCGCAGCGACTCCCGGCCCCGCCGCAGGTGGAACAGCGCGAAGGCCATCGCGTGCTGCGCCTCCGCCCCGCACAGCGGATCGTCCAGCGCGGCCGCCTGCGCCACCACCGGCCCGGCCAGCTCCCACGCCTGGCGCGGGCGCCCCAGATCGGCCAGCGCGAGCACCCGGCAGGCCTCCAGGCGCAGCCGGTAGGAGACGGAGGGGAAGGACTCCTCCAGGGCCCGTTCCGTCACCGCCAGGCACCGTTCCATGTCGCCCTGGATCATCAGCGCCGACACCAGTTTGAAGGCCAGCGCCGCCCGCCGGTCCGGATCACGGGCCCGCGCGCGCAGGGCGTCCAGCAGGTCCACCGACTCCGGGCGGCGCAGCAGCAGCGCCGCGTCCGCGAGGTTCTCCTCCAGCGCGTCCCGCGCCCGCGGGTCCTCGCGCGGGCCGCGCTCCAGCGCCCGTTCCAGCAGCTCCGCCGCCGCGTCCGGAGCCACCGGCAGCAGCTCCTTGGCCGACTCCGCCAGCCAGCCCACCGCCCACGCGTCCGGCACCCCGCCCGCCAGCAGCTGTTCGGCGGTCCGCGCCGGATCCAGGCCCGCCGCCGCGAAGGCCCGCGCCGCGTCCTGGTGCAGGGCCGCCCGCACGGAGGCGGGCGTGTCCAGGTACAGGGCCTGGCGGAGCGCCGGATGCCGGAAGCGCAGCTGCTCCCCGGTGTCCTCCAGGAGCCCCGCCAGCAGCGGCTCCTCCAGCTCCCCGAGCAGCTCCCGCACCGGCCGTGCCTGTACGAGGGCCAGCTCGCGCGCCGTGAACCGCGGGCCCAGCAGCGCCGCGTGCCGCAGGCAGGCACAGGCCGCCCGGGAGAGGTAGTCCAGCCCCCGGGTCACGGAGGCGGGCGGCGGGGGCAGGTCCCCCCGGCCGGCTCTCGGTTCGGCGACCCCGGCGGAGATCCGCACCGCCCCCGCCCACTGCCCGGCCAGGTCCCGCAGCAGCCGCGGGTTGCCCCCGGCCCGCTCGGCCGCCTCCCGCAGCCGGGGCCCCGGCTCCGCCCCGAGCAGCTCCCGCAGCTGCTCGGCCGCCTCCGCCGGGGACAGCGGTCCGAGCCGCAGCACCCGCGTACCGGGCTCCGCGCACAGCCGCTCCACCTCCGGCCGCCGGGGCAGTGGCCGGCGGGCCGCCGCCAGCAGCAGCGGCAGCCGGCCCGCGCGGGCGGCCCGGCCCAGGCGGCGCCACACCAGCAGGCTCTGCGGGTCCGCCCATTGCAGGTCGTCCAGCACGAGCAGCAGCGGCCCGCGCGCACACCGTCCCTCGACCGTCGCCACCAGCAGGTCCATCGCCGCCAGCAGCGCCCCGCCGGGCCGTTCGGCCGCCTCGGCCTCCCGCAGCAGGGCGATCACCGCGGCCCGCTCGCCGGAGCCGTTCCCCGGGTGCACGCAGTCCAGTACCGCCCGCATCGGCAGCCCCGTCGCGAGGGCCTCCGCGGCCCCGTACCGGGCGGTGACACCCAGCGCGGCCGCCTCGGCCAGCGCCTCCCGCACGAAACGGGTCCGGCCCGCGCCGGGTTCGCCCTCCACGACCAGGACGCCGCCGGAGCGCACGCTCCCGCGCACCCATTCCCGTAACTCTTCCCGCTGGAGCTCGCGCCGGACTTCCCGCCGGACCTCCCGCTGGACTTCTCGATGAGCTTCCCGCCCGACCCGCACGTCGGCCGCCCCTCCGGTCAAGCCGCGCCATCGGAAGGATGCCACGGACCGGCCGCCTCGACCCGGGTTCTGCCGCTTCCGGGAACCGAAGTATGCACGCCCGCACGGTATTTGGGCAGCCGTACCGTGATCTTCATGCCCGCGCCGACACCCGTTTCGATGACGAGCCCGTGGGCGTCCCCGTACACCTGCCGCAGCCGCTCGTCGACATTGGGCAGCCCGATCCCGGACGAGGAACCGGACCGTTCCCCGGCGAGGATCCGCCGCAGCAGCGCCGGATCCATCCCCACCCCGTTGTCCTCGATGGTCAGCACCGCCTCCGAACCGGCGTCCCGGGCCGCGATCGTGATCCGGCACTCCTGCGTGGAGTCCTCCAGCCCGTGCTTCACGGCGTTCTCCACCAGCGGCTGCAGGCACAGGAACGGCAGCGTCACCGGCAGCACCTCCGGAGCCACCTGCAAGGTCACCTTCAGCCGGTCCCCGAACCGGGCCCCGGCCAGGGCGAGGTACTGCTCGATCGACCGCAGCTCCTCGGCCAGTGTGGTGAAGTCCCCGTGCCGCCGGAAGGAGTAGCGCGTGAAGTCCGCGAACTCCAGCAGCAGGTCCCGCGCCCGCTCCGGGTCCGTCCGTACGAACGAGGCGATCGCCGCGAGGGAGTTGAAGATGAAGTGCGGGGAGATCTGCGCCCGCAGCGCCTTGATCTCCGCCTCCATCAGCCGGGTCCGCGCCCGGTCCAGCTCCGACAGCTCCAGCTGTACGGACACCCAGCGCGCAACCTCCGTCGCCGCCCGCACCAGCACCGCCGACTCCCGCGAACCGTAGGCCACCAGCGCCCCCAGCACCCCGTCCTCACCGGTCAGCGGCGCGAACACCGCCCACTTCAGCGGGCAGTCGGGCCGCTGGCAGTCCGTGCGCACGCTCTGGCTGCGCCCCGACTCCAGCATCAGCGCCACCCGGGCCATCGCCCGCCGCTGGTGGTGGTCGGCGCCCGGACCGTCCCAGGCCAGCACCGCCTCCCGGTCCGTCAGGCACAGCGCCTCCGTCCCGAGCAGCGACCGCAGCCGCCGGGCGGCCTTGCGGGCGGCGTCCTCGGTGAGCCCGGCGCGCAGCGGGGGAGCGGCCAGCGAGGCGGTGTGCAGCGTGTGGAAGGTGGCCCGCTCCACCGGCGTGCCCAGAGCCGGGCCGGCCGTACGCCTGCCCCGGCCGGCGTACCGGCGGCCCGCTGCCCAGCCCAGACCCAGCAGCACCGCGGCCGCCGCGACGGCCGCCACCGCGAGCACCGCCGCGCTCACCGGGCACCCCCCGCCGCACGGTCCCCCGCCACGTCCTCGGGCAGGTGCAGCCGGGCCAGCGCGGCCGCCGTACCGGCCGGGATCCGGGACCGGGTGGCCAGCGACACCAGCACCATCGTCAGGAACCCGAGCGGCACCGACCACACCGCCGGCCACGCCAGCAGGGCGTGCGCCCAGCCCGCCGGAGCGAGCCCGCAGCGGGTCACCACCACCGCCCCCAGGGCGGCGCCGCCGCCGGTGAGGAGCCCGGCCACCGCACCCGGCGGGGTCAGCCCCGACCACCAGATCCCGAGCACCAGCAGCGGGCAGAAGGACGACGCCGACACCGCGAACGCCAGCCCCACCGCGTCCGCCACCGGCACGTGCGTGGCCGTCGCCGCACCCGCCAGCGGCACCGCGAGCGCCACCACCACCGCCAGCCGGAAACTGCCCAGCCCGCGCCGGGGCAGCACGTCCTGGTGCAGCACCCCGGCCACCGCCATGGTCAGCCCCGAGGCCGTCGAGAGGAACGCCGCGAAGGCGCCCCCGGCCAGCAGGGCCCCCAGCAGCTCGCCGAGCAGCCCGCCCAGCATCCGTTCCGGCAGCACCAGCACCGCCGCGTCCGCGTCCCCGGTGAGGGCCAGCTCGGGGGCGTAGATCCGGCCGAGGGCCCCGTACACCTGCGGCAGCAGGTAGAAGACCCCGAGCAGGCCCAGCACGACCAGGGTGGTGCGGCGGGCGGCCCGGCCGTCGGGGCTGGTGTAGAAGCGCACCGCGACGTGGGGCAGGCCCATGGTGCCGAGGAAGGTGGCCAGGATCAGCCCGTACGTGGCGTACAGCCGGTGCTCGCGGCCGTCCCCGGACAGCGGCTTCGACCAGCCGGGCACGTCCCGGTCGGCGCCGGCCCCGGCGCGGGCGTCCGGTACCGGCACCACGCTGCCGGAGGTGAACTCCAGCCGGGTGCGGGCCCGTACGGAGTGCTGCCCGGCGGTCAGCTCCAGCGGGGCGGCGGCGTAGGACCGCCCGTCGACCTGGCCCGTCACCGTCACCGTGAGCGGCGCGTCCAGGGACAGCCGCAGGTCCTCGCCGACCGTGACGGCGGTGTGCTCGCGGAAGACGGCCGGGGCGTCGAAGGAGGCGCGCGGGGCGCCGTCGCCCGCCCAGGCGGCGATCAGGAAGAAGGCGGGCACCAGCAGGGCGGTGAGCTTCAGCCAGTACTGGAAGGCCTGCACGAAGGTGATGCTGCGCATCCCGCCCGCCGCGACCGCCGCCGTGACCACGAAGGCGACGACCACCCCGCCGACCCAGCGCGGCGCCCCCGTCAGCACCTCCAGGGTCAGCCCCGCCCCCTGGAGCTGCGGCAGCAGGTACAGCCAGCCGACCCCGAGGACGAAGGCGACCGCGATCCGCCGCACCGCCTGCGACTGGAGCCGGCCCTCCGCGAAGTCGGGCAGCGTGTACGCGCCCGAGCGCCGCAGCGGGGCCGCGACCAGCGCCAGCAGCACCAGGTACCCGGCCGTGTACCCGACGGGGTACCAGAGCATCTCCGGCCCCTGGAGCAGCACCAGGCCGGCGACCCCGAGGAAGGAGGCGGCGGAGAGGTACTCCCCGCTGATGGCGGCGGCGTTCAGGCGGGGGCCGACGGTGCGGGAGGCGACGTAGAAGTCGGAGGTGGTCCGGGATATCCGCAGCCCGAGCGCACCGACCAGCACCGTGACCAGGACGACGACGGTGACCGCGGTCAGCGCGTACGTCTGGTTCACCGGGGGTCCTTCGGCCGGGGGAGGGGATCCCCGGAGTGTACGCAGCGCCCGGAACCCCACAACAGACCCGTTCCGGCCCCTGCCCGTGCCCCGGCCGGGCGGAGGAGGGGCACCCCGGCGGCGGCCCCGCCCCTCAGGCCCCGCCGCTCAGGCGCCGCCCTCGGGGTCAGCGGGCCGGGTCGCGGTGTTCCGCGCAGTCGCGCAGGGCGATCTCCAGTTCCACGTACGACTCCTCCGCGCGGCGGAACGCCAGGCGCAGGGCCGCCTCCGCGCGCGGCGGGAGCTGTTGGCGGGTGCCCTCCTGGGCCTCGTACAGGACGTCGGCCCAGCGGGCGGCCGCACTGCGCAGCCGGGCCAGCAGCACCTCGGCCTCGGCGGGGCCGGAGGCCCGGGTCCGGGGCAGTCCGGTCAGCGCGTCCAGCAGCGCCTGGATCTCGGACATCTCGCTCCTCCCGGGCCGGAAGATCCACGATACGCGCGGCCCGGTCCGGCGGCGGTCCGACGGCCGGGCGGATCGCCGTACGCCCGTCCCGGCGCGACGAACGGCGTCCCGGTACGCCGGACGGTCGCGGGGCGGGGTCGTACGGCCGCCAAGACGGGTCGAACGGGCACAGCGGTCTGCCGGTCCGTCAGCCGTACGCGACCGCCCGCCGGGAGCCCCGGGCGGGGTCAGCCCGTGGCCTGGCGCATCAGGAGGTCGCGGAGTTCGCGTGCGTGGCGGCGGCTCACCTGGAGTTCCGCGGCTCCGACGCGGACGCTCGTCGTGCCCGCGTCCATGCGGAGTTCGTCGATGCGGCCCAGCGCGACCAGGTGGCGCCGGTGGATCCGGACGAACCCGCGCGCCGCCCAGCGTTCCTCGAGCGTGGACAGCGGGATCCGCACCAGGTGGCTGCCCTCGTCGGTGTGCAGCCGGGCGTAGTCGCCCTGCGCCTCGACGTACGCGATGTCCGCGATGGCCACGAACCGCGTGACCCCGCCCAGTTCGACGGCGATCTGCTCCGGGGTGCGGTCCGCGACGACCACCTCGGGCGCGGCCCGGCGCTGCGCCGGGACGGTCGGCTCCGCCGCCGGCGGGGCCGGGGCCTCCGGCGCCTGGGAGGGCTGCCCCAGCAGCGCCCGGGCCCGCCGTACGGCCTCGGCCAGCCGCTCCGGCCGCACCGGCTTGAGCACGTAGTCCACGGCCTTGAGGTCGAAGGCCTGTACGGCGAAGCCCTCGTGGGCGGTGACGAACACGATCAGCGGCGGCCTGGCGAACCCGGACAGCAGCCGGGCGATGTCCAGTCCGGTCAGCCCGGCCATCTGGATGTCGAGGAACACGACGTCGATGCCGTCGGGCCCGTCCGGTCCGCTCTCCAGTGCCCGCGTGATGCGGCGCAGCGCCTCGGTGGCGTCCGAGGCGCCCTCCGCGCTGCGCACCCGGGGGTCGGAGCGCAGCAGGTAGAGGAGTTCCTCCAGGAGCGGTTTCTCGTCGTCGACGGCCAGTACGCGCAGCATGGGGCCGAGTGTAGGGAACGCCTCCCCGCCGGGAAACGGTGCGCGGCCCCCGCCCGGGGGGAGGAGGGCGGGGGCCGCGCGGACCACAGGGGGGAGGGGGCGGGCTACTGGACGGTGATGAGCTTGCCGTCGGGGGCCACGGCGTACCAGGTGCCGCCGACGCCCTGCCCGTTGGTGTCGCCGGCCTTCTTGTCGCCGGTGAAGGTGTAGACGGGCCAGCAGTTGACCGTCTGCTGCTTCTTGCCGTCGGGGCGGTCCAGCACCAGGTAGTTCTTCTCGATGATGCCCTTGGCGTTGGCCTTGTCCACCGGCGGGACCACCGGCCACTTGGCCACGCAGTCGCCCTCGCACTTGGAGACCATCGGCCAGGCGGTGTCCGGCTTGAAGCGGTAGACGGTCATGCCGTTGCCGTCGACGATGTGGTCGCCGAGCTTGGGGTCCTTGGCCACGGTCAGCGCGCCGGCGGTCTGGCCGGCGCCGGCGGGCGCGGGGGCGGGCGCGGCGGGCTTGGCGGCCTTCTTGCCGTCGGGGGCGAAGGAGAACCAGGTGCCGCCGACGCCCTGCCCGTTCAGGTCACCGGCCTTGGTGTCCTTGGAGAAGCGGTACGCGGGCCAGCCGGCCACCGTCAGCTGCTTGCTGCCGTCCTTGCGGACCACCTCGCCCAGCAGGGCGGGGTCCATGCCGGAGGCGGCGGAGACGTCGCCCGCCGCGACGACGGGCCAGGTCTTCGCGCAGTCGCCGTCGCAGTTGGAGGCCGGCGGCTTGGCGGTGTCCTTGTCGAAGCGGTACAGGGTGAAGCCGGCGCTGTCGGTGAGGACGGAGCCGAGCGCGTCGGTGGCGGAGATCGCCAGCTGGCCGGCCGGCTTGGCGGCGGCGGCCCCGCCCGCCCCGCCCGCGGCCGGGTCGGCCGACGGCTTCTCGCTGCCGTAGGGGTCGGCGCCGGCGTCCTGGGCCGCGGTGGCCCCGGCGGGCTTGACCGCGTCGGCCGCCTTGTCGTCACCGCCGCAGGCCGTCGCCGTGAGGACGACGGCGATTGCGACGGCGGCCAGGGAAGTTCCGCGCTTGATGCCCATGTTGATCTCTCCCACGTGTGGTGTCTGAGGTTCCGTCGCCGGATCCTCGGCAACTTGCGCAGAACACGGGACGGGGGGAGCGATCTGTTCAGTGCGGGCGGTATGACGTGTTTCACTCACTCGCCGTCGAACCCGGACCGCCGCGCGGCCGTGGCCACAGCGAGGCCCAGGGTGCGGTGTCCGGCGTCGTTGGGGTGCAGGCCGTCGGCGAGGTGTTCGGGTCCCAGCAGGTCACGGCCCGGCAGCAGGGCGAGGCGGCCGTCCCCGGCGGCGATCCGGTCGCGGGTGGCCCGCTCCATGGCGTCGCGCAGGGCGCCCAGGGTGGCGCCGAGCCGGTTCGGGGTGCGTTCGGCGTCGGGGCGCAGCACGGGGGAGAGGAGCAGCAGGGGGGTGCGCGGGTGGCCCTGGCGGACCAGGTCGAGGAACGTGCGGGTGGTCTCGTAGAGGAGGGGCGCCGAGAAGGGGACGCGGGACCAGCAGTTCGTGCCGAACGCGAGGGTCAGGCGGTCGGCGGGGAGAGTGGCCAGCTGTTCGGCGGTGGCGAGCTCGCCGCGCGCGGCGCCCGCGTAGCCGAGGTTGACCGTGTCCCAGCCGAGCGCCCGGCCGGCGACGGCGGGCCAGCCGTGGGCGGGCCGGGTGGACCACCAGCCCTCGGTGATGGAGTCGCCGTGGACGACCCAGCGGGGGCCGGCGGGCGCGGGGGCGAGGTCTCCGCCGATCCCGCGCAGGCCCAGGATCAGCGGGGACTGGTTCTCGGGCGGGTGCAGGGTGAACGGTCCGCGCTGCCGGGGCAGCTCGAGGCGTACGACGGACTCCGCGGCGGGCTCGGTGAAGACCTCGGTGAGCGGGCCGTGCCGGTTCCACAGGGAGAAGCCGTGCGCGAGGTCGCGCAGGGTGTCGGTGGGGCCGGGCACGGTGGCCCGGTAGCGGACCTCGACCGCGTGCGCCGAGTCGGTGGAGAACTCCAGGCGCACCCCTATGGGCAGGGTGGCCCGCTCGCCGGTGTCCCAGGGCAGCCGCATGGTGTCGGCCGGGTCGGCGCGCACGGGGCGGCCCTCGTGCATCCAGGCGACCCCGCGCAGGAACGGTTCGGGGTCCAGCCACAGCTCGTGCGGGCCGGGTCCTCTCACTCTTCGCCTCCGATCGTGGGGTACGGCACCACGGGACGCTGCGACAGATCTGACGAGCTGTCAAGGAAAGGGGGTCGGGGGGCCCTGGAGGGGGCTACGCAGTGATCGATCATCTGCGCGCAACAAACGACCATCCCGGGCAGATCCGCGCAATGATTGTTCGCCAATGTGCAAGGATGGTGCATTACGGGCGGTATCACTCAGCTCGTAGGCTCACTCGCTGTACGTGGAGTGGCGCGGACCGCCTGCTCGGCGGTCCCCCCATGCCCAGACAGGGCCCAGCCCTGCCTGTCAACTGCTCCGGATCGCTGCGGTCGACGCCTGACAGTCCCCATCCGCAGTGTCAAAGGAGTCCCTTCGTGCTCGATCACGGCCAGGCGCCACCGCTCACGTCCGAGTCCGGCAAGCCCGTCAACCCGCTGTGGCGGCGCAAGCCGGTCGAGCGGCTGGTCGCCGAGGGCGGCCAGGGCGAGGGCGGCTCCCTGCGCCGCTCGCTCACCATGTGGCAGCTGACGATGATCAGCATCGGCGCCACCCTGGGCACCGGCATCTTCGTCGTCCTCGGCACCGCCGCCCCCAAGGCCGGCCCCGCCGTGACGATCTCCTTCGTCATCGCGGGCCTGACCGCGCTCTTCTCGGCCCTCTCCTACGCGGAGCTGGCCGGCTCGGTCCCGGTCTCCGGCTCCTCGTACTCGTACTCCTACGCCACCATGGGCGAGCTCGTCGCCTGGGTCTGCGGCTGGTGCCTGGTCCTGGAGTACGGCGTGTCCGTCGCGGCGGTCGCCGTCGGCTGGGGCGAGTACCTCAACGAGCTCCTCGACGGCACCATAGGCATCACCATCCCCGAGGGCGTCTCCGCTCCCCTCGGCGAGGGCGGCTTCATCAACCTGCCGGCGCTGGTCGTCGTCCTGCTCGCCATGGTCTTCCTGATGCGCGGCGCCAAGGAGAGCGCCCGCATCAACTCGATCATGGTCGGCGTCAAGATCGTCACCCTGGTGCTCTTCATCGGCATCGGCTTCATGGGCATCAAGGCCGGCAACTACGCCCCGCTCGCCCCGCTGGGCGTCACCGGCATCAGCGCCGCCGCCTCCACCCTCTTCTTCTCCTACATCGGCTTCGACGCCGCCTCCACCGCCGGTGAGGAAGCCAAGAACCCGAAGAAGGACCTGCCCCGCGCGATCATGCTCTCGCTGGGCATCGTCACCGTCCTGTACGTCCTCGTCGCCTTCGTCGCCGTCGGCGCCATGCCGTGGCAGGACTTCGAGGGCACCGAGGCCGCGCTCGCCCAGATCATGACCGACGTCTCCGGCCACACCTTCTGGGGTGTCGTCCTCGCCGCCGGCGCCGTCGTCGCCATCGCGTCCGTCGTCTTCGCCGTCCTCTACGGCCAGACCCGCATCCTCTTCGCCATGTCCCGCGACGGCCTGGTCCCCAAGGTCTTCGCCAAGGTCAACCCGAAGACCGGCGCCCCCCGCGCCAACGTGGTGATCGTCTCCCTCTTCTGCGGCACCCTGGCGGCCTTCATCCCGCTGGGCAAGCTCGCCGACGCCACCAGCATCGGCACCCTCTTCGCCTTCGGCCTGGTCAACGTCGCCGTCGTCATCCTGCGCCGGACGCGCCCGGACATGCCGCGCACCTTCAAGGTGGCGCTCTTCCCCGTCACCCCGATCCTGGGCGTCCTGGCCTGCGGCTACATGATGTTCAGCCTCGATACCGCCACGTGGATCGTCTTCGGTGGCTGGATGGCCGCGGGCCTCGTGTTCTACTTCCTGTACGGCATCCGCCGCTCCGAACTGGCCACAGCAGAGAAGTGATCCACCCGCAGTGCGACTGAACGATCTCGACGAACGCATCGTGCACGCCCTCGCCGAGGACGCCCGCCGCTCCTACGCGGACATCGGCTCCGAGGTCGGGCTCTCCGCCCCCGCCGTCAAGCGGCGCGTCGACCGGTTGCGTGCGGAGGGAGCCATCACCGGCTTCACGGTCCGCGTGGACCCCGCCGCGATGGGGTGGGAGACCGAGGGCTTCATCGAGATCTACTGCCGCCACAACACCTCGCCGGACGACATCCGGCGAGGGCTGGAGCGGTACCCCGAGGTGGTGTCCGCGTCGACCGTCACCGGCGACGCGGACGCCCTCGTCCAGGTCTTCGCCTCCGACATGAGGCACTTCGAGCGGGTCCTCGAACGGATCGCGGGCGAGCCCTTCGTGGAGCGCACCAAGTCCGTGCTGGTCCTCTCCCCGCTGCTGCGCCGCTTCACCTCGGGCGCACCGGCCTAGACCGTCTCCTCCGGGGTCGAGGGCGTGAGCTGAGTACGGGAGCGCGGCGGAGGGCCGGACGGCCGCTGATCTGCAACGTGTTCACCGCTACAGCCGCCCTGTCCGCCGCCTGCGCTCCCGTGACCACGACGCTACGGGAGACTCCGGCGGCACTCAATGAACCCCGTGTTAAGGCGCGTTACCGTCCGGTAACTTCATGCCCCGTCCGGCGCGCGCACCCCGATGAAGACCGGCTCGCGGCGCAGGACGAAGCCCATCGACTCGTACAGCCGCACGGCGCCCGTGTTCGAGGCCGCCGCGTGCAGGAACGGTACGTCGCCCCGCTCGCGGATCCCCGCGGCCACCGCCCGCACCAGGCGCCCCGCCAGCCCCTCGCCCCGGTGGTCGGGATGGGTGCACACCGCGCTGATCTCCGTCCAGCCGGGCGGCCGCATCCGCTCCCCGGCCATCGCGACGAGCCGCCCCTCGTGACGGATCCCGAGGTACGTGCCCAGCTCCACGGTCCGGGGCAGGAACGGCCCCGGCTCGGTCAGCTCCACCAGCTCCAGCATCTCCGGTACGTCCGCCGCCCCGAGCCGCACCGCCTCGGGCGCCGCCTCACCCCGTACCGCCCGCCCCTCCAGCTGCACACCGGGAATGCTCAGCACCGTCTCCCAGCCGGGCGGCGGCGTCGGCAGACCGGTCAGCCACACCTCTCCGCCCGGCCCGGCCAGCGCCGCGAGGTCCGCCCAGGAACGCGGGTCGTCCGGGTCGGCGAGAGCAGCGAAAGGATTCGCCTCCGGCAGGTAGCGGGCCGCGCGCCCGCCCGCCCCGCCGGGACCCGGTCCGGCGAACAGTGCGAAGGCCCGGTGCGGGCCGGTCAGGGCCGCCCACACCGGATTGTCGAGCGGGGCGGCGTTCTCGGATGACATGGGGTGGAGGAATCCTTCCGTCGGACGGCCTGCGCCGGGCTCGACCGCCTTCTTGACGGCCCCCGCCCGCGCCACGAGACTGCGGGGGACGACGGAGTTCCGGCCGTCGGCGCCCGTCATGGGCAGGTTATGCCCGAGGGCCCCTGAGGAGCAGGTCGATTTCATGGGATCGATGGACACGGCACGGACACCCGGCGCGCGGGCACGGACCCGTCGTCGCTGGTGGCTGACGCGCCGCCTGCACATCGACCTGCTGCGGGTGTGCAGCGCCGTGGCCCTGTCCCGCTGAGCGGACCGCCGCCCTTCCGTCCCCGTCCCCGCCGTCGTACCCGCCGCCCGTCCCGTCCCGTCGGGCGGTGCGCCGCCGTGCGCGGCCGGGGTCGGGGGTGCCGCTGCGCGGAGCCGCTCCCCGCCCCGCCCTTTCGCCGTATCCCGGGGCTCCGCCCCGGACCCCGCGCCTCAAACTCCCCCAGCTACCGCTGGGAGGTGCCCCCTGGCGGGGCTGGATCGGCGGGGCACCGTCGTGTGCGCAGACCCCGTCCTCGCCCGCCCGCCCCCGCCAGGGGAGGGTCGTCCCCAGGAGAGTCATGATCCAGATGGTCCTGCCCCGCACCGCCCCCGTCCCCGCCCCCCGCGGCCGGATCGGGGCCGGGTTCTCGCCCGTGCCCCACCGCTACCACCTCTACCTCTCCACCGGATGTCCGCGCTCGCTGCGCGTGCGCACCGCCCTCGCCCTGCTGGGGCCGGCCGTGCCGGTCGCCGCCACCCTGCTCGGCCCGCCCGCCACCCACGCCGCCCTGCGCCGGGCCTACGAGGCCGCGGGCCACCCCTACGACCCCGCACAGGGCGGGCCCGCCCTGTGCGACACCTGGAGCGGCCGCGTCGTCAGCGACCACACCCCCGACATCCTCGAGGACCTGGCCGTCCGCCTCGCCGGCCGCCCCGAGCTGTGCCCGCCCGTCCCCGCCCGCCGGGCCGAGGCCGCCCGGGCCCTGCTCGACGGGGCCGCGCCGTGGGCCGAGCGGGCCGCCGCCCTGGCCCTGCTGGAGCGGTGGCTCGCCGTGCACCCGTACGCTCTCGGGGACCGGCCGACGCTGGCCGACGTGGACCTGTGGGTGGCGCTGGCGGACCCCGCCGTGCTGTCCGGCGCGGGTCCGCGGGTCAGGGCGTACGTCCGCCGGCTGCGCGCCCATCCGGCCTTCGGGACGGCCGCCTGAACCGGGCCCCGGGGGGCCCTTCCCGGGGTGCGCGGAGGGCGTGCGCAACGAATCGCCGCACCGGCCGCCGAACGCGCAACGAATCGATGCGCCCAGCGCAACGGTGACGGCTTGTCGCGGTCGAACGCGCGAACGTACCGTTTTACGACCCCCACCCCACCAGTCACAGAGGTACGCCCATGCCCCCGCTGCGCACCGCACTCCTCCAGAGCTCCGGACGGCTCGGCGACACCGCCGGGAACCTGAAGCAGCTCGACGAGGAAGCCGCGCGCGCCGCACAGGGCGGGGCCGGGCTCCTCGTGACCTCGGAGATGTTCCTGACCGGCTACGCGCTGGACCTCCAGGACGTCCCCGGCCTCGCCGAGGAGGCCGACGGCCCGTCCGCCGTCGCCATCGGCGAGATCGCCCGCCGCCACGGGATCGCCGTCCTGTACGGCTACCCGGAGCGGTCGGGCGGGGCGGTCTACAACGCCGCGCAGCTCATCGGACCCGACGGGACCGCGCTCGCGAACTACCGCAAGACCCACCTCTTCGGCTGCTTCGAACAGGACGCCTTCACCCCCGGCGACACCCCCGTCGTCCAGGCGGACCTGAACGGCCTCCGCGTCGGCATCATGATCTGCTACGACGTGGAGTTCCCCGAGAACGTACGGGCCCACGCGCTGGCCGGGACCGACCTCCTCCTGGTCCCGACCGCGCAGATGCACCCGTTCCAGTTCGTCGCCGAACAGCTGGTCCCCGTGAGGGCCTTCGAGAACCAGATGTACATCGCGTACGTCAACCGGACCGGCCCCGAGGGCGAGTTCGAGTTCGTCGGCCTCAGCTGCCTCGCCAGCCCCGACGGAGTCACCCGCACCCGGGCCGGCCGCGGCGAGGAGCTGGTGTTCGGCGTGGCCGACCCCGAGCTGCTCGCGGCCTCGCGCGAGAACAACCCGTACCTGCGCGACCGCCGCCCGGGGCTCTACGCCTCCCTCGTCTGAGGACGCGGACACCCCCTTCCCCCGCCCTGCCCCGCCTGCTCAGCCCGCAAGGAGACGTACCCCCATGACGTCCACGGTGCCCACCACCGCCGTCCCGCACAGCGACGGTCAGCCCCCGATCACCATGTTCGGGCCGGACTTCCCGTACGCCTACGACGACTTCCTCGCCCACCCGGCGGGCCTGGGCCAGATACCGGCGACCGAGCACGGCACCGAGGTCGCCGTCATCGGCGGCGGGCTGTCCGGCATCATCTCGGCCTACGAGCTGATGAAGATGGGCCTCAAGCCCGTCGTCTACGAGGCCGACCAGATCGGCGGCCGCCTGCGCACCGTCGGTTTCGAGGGCGCCGGCACCGAGGGCCTGACCGCGGAGATGGGCGCCATGCGCTTCCCGCCGTCCTCCACCGCCCTCCAGCACTACATCGACCTGGTGGGCCTGGTCACGGAGCCCTTCCCGAACCCGCTCGCCGAGGCCACCCCCTCGACGGTCGTCGACCTCAAGGGCGAGACCCACTACGCCGAGACCATCGCCGACCTCCCGCAGGTCTACCGCGACGTCGCCGCCGCGTGGAACGCCTGCCTGGACGAGGGCGCCGACTTCTCCGACATGAACACCGCGATGCGCGAGCGGGACGTCCCGCGCATCCGCGAGATCTGGGCGAAGCTCGTCGAGAAGCTCGACGACGAGACCTTCTACGGCTTCCTCTGCAAGTCCGAGGCCTTCCAGTCCTTCCGCAAGCGCGAGATCTTCGGCCAGGTCGGCTTCGGCACCGGCGGCTGGGACACCGACTTCCCGAACTCCATCCTGGAGATCCTGCGCGTCGTCTACACCGAGGCCGACGACCACCACCGCGGCATCGTCGGCGGCTCGCAGCAGCTGCCGCTGCGCCTGTGGGAGCGCGAGCCCGAGAAGATCGTGCACTGGGCCCAGGGCACCTCCCTGTCCACCCTGCACGACGGCGCCCCGCGCCCGGCCGTGACCCGTCTGCACCGCACCGCGGGCAACCGGATCACCGTCACCGACGCCTCCGGCGACATCCGCACCTACCGTGCGGCGATCTTCACCGCCCAGTCGTGGATGCTGCTCTCGAAGATCGCGTGCGACGACACGCTCTTCCCGATCGACCACTGGACGGCGATCGAGCGCACCCACTACATGGAGTCCAGCAAGCTGTTCATCCCCGTCGACCGGCCGTTCTGGCTGGACAAGGACGAGGAGACCGGCCGCGACGTCATGTCGATGACGCTCACCGACCGCATGACCCGCGGCACCTACCTGCTGGACAACGGCCCGGACAAGCCCGCCGTCATCTGCCTCTCGTACACCTGGTGCGACGACAGCCTGAAGTGGCTGCCGCTGTCCGCGAACGAGCGGATGGAGGTCATGCTGAAGTCCCTCGGCGAGATCTACCCCAAGGTCGACATCCGCCGCCACGTCATCGGCAACCCGGTGACCGTGTCCTGGGAGAACGAGCCCTACTTCATGGGCGCGTTCAAGGCCAACCTGCCGGGCCACTACCGCTACCAGCGGCGCCTGTTCACCCACTTCATGCAGGACCGCCTCCCCGAGGACAAGCGCGGCATCTTCCTCGCGGGCGACGACATCTCCTGGACGGCCGGCTGGGCCGAGGGCGCGGTCCAGACGGCGCTGAACGCCGTCTGGGGCGTCATGCACCACCTCGGCGGTTCCACCGACTCCACCAACCCGGGCCCGGGCGACGTCTACGACGAGATCGCCCCGGTCGAACTCCCCGAGGACTAGTCTCCTCGGACCCCACGGCCACGGGCCGCCCCCGCGCGAGCAGCGCGGCGGCGGCCCGTTCTCATGGGGCGTGCACCCGGAGCCGGTGCGCGGTGAAGCGGGGCTCGCGGTCAGGCCAGGTCGGCGTACGCCCGGCTCGTACGGGTCTTCGGGGCGGACGGGGTCAGCAGGCAGCGGCCCACCAGGCCGACCCCGGCGTCGAGGGACTCGCGGAACTCCTCGGCCAGTTCGGGGGAGCGGCGCAGCGTCCACAGCAGGCGGGCCGCCGCCCAGGCGCCCGCGCGGGCCCGCTCCAGGCTCCAGGAGCCCAGCAGGTGCGTCAGCGGGTCGGCGATCTCCAGCAGGTCGGGGCCCGGCATCAGGTCCTCCCGGATGCGTTCCTCCAGGCTGACCAGGGTGTCGCCGACCCGGTCGAAGTCGGCTTCCAGCGCGGCGGGCGCGCAGTCCAGGGCGTGGCAGGTGGACACCACCGCGAGGGCCAGGTCGTGGCCGATGTGGGCGTTGATCCCGGCCAGGGCGTGCTGGAGCGGCCGTACACCGGGGTGGCGGCGGTACTGGAGCAGCGGGCGCCAGCAGGCCGGGGACCGCTCCGCCTCGACGGCCGTCAGGTACCGCTGGGCGAAGCGCACGCTGAGGGTCTCGGCCCGCCGGGGCGCGGGGAAGCCCCCGTGTTCGATCCGGTGGTGCAGGGTCTCCGTCACCGTCAGGTAGACCCGGTTGAAGACGGCCACCCCGTCGTGCGCGGGCAGCCGCTCGTCGAGGGCGCGCATCCGCGCGAGCACCGCTTCCATGTCAGGCAGCGTCGCAGCCCGCGCCCCGGATGCGGGGAACTTGGCCGTGGGCTTCCCCGGTTCGGGTGAAGCCCCGTCAACCCCGCTTGTCCTCGCCGGTGTCGTAGGCCGAGGTGCCGGAGTCGAGCAGCGGTTCCTGCTGCTTCAGGTGGGGCGGGGCGAAGTAGCGCAGCGCGTGGTAGCCGGTGATCACGACGATGGTGCCCAGCGCGATGCCGCCCAGCTCGAAGCTGTCGGTGAACTGGATCTTGACCCCGCCGATGCCGATGATGATGCCCGCGGCGGCCGGTACCAGGTTCAGCGGGTTGCGCAGGTCCACCCGGCCGTTCAGCCAGATCTGGGCGCCGAGCAGGCCGATCATGCCGTAGAGGATGACGGTGATGCCGCCCAGTACCCCGCCGGGGATCGCGGCGACGACCGCGCCGAACTTCGGGCACAGGCCGAAGAGCAGGGCGAAGCCGGCGGCCGCCCAGTACGCGGCCGTGGAGTAGACCCGGGTGGCGGCCATGACGCCGATGTTCTCCGAGTACGTGGTGTTCGGCGGGCCGCCCACCGCCGTGGACAGCATCGACGCGGCGCCGTCGGCGGCGATGGCGGTGCCGAGCTTGTCGTCGAGGGGGTCGCCGGTCATCTCGCCGACGGCCTTGATGTGCCCGGCGTTCTCCGCGATCAGCGCGATCACCACGGGCAGCGCGATCAGGATCGCCGACCACTCGAAGGCGGGCGCGTGGAAGGACGGCAGCCCGACCCAGTCGGCCTTGCCGACGCCGGAGAGGTCGAGCCGCCAGTGGTCGACGGCCTCGGGGCCGCCCACCGTCGAGTGGATCTTCCCGAAGAGCAGGTCGAAGATCCAGGAGATCCCGTACCCGAACACCAGGCCCAGGAAGATCGCGATCCGTGACCAGAACCCGCGCAGGCACACCACGGCGAGCCCGGTGAACAGCATCGTCAGCAGCGCCGTCCACTGGTCCTGGGGCCAGTACGTGGACGCCGTCACCGGTGCCAGGTTGAAGCCGATCAGCATCACGACGGCGCCGGTCACCACCGGCGGCATCGCCGCGTGGATGATCCGCGCGCCGAACCGCTGGACGGCCAGGCCCGCCAGGAACAGCGCCGCGCCCACGACGAAGACGGCGCCCGTCACGACCGCGCTGTCCCCGCCGCCGGCCCGGATCGCCGCCGCCACGCCCACGAAGGAGAGCGAGCAGCCCAGGTAGGAGGGGACCCGGCCGCGGGTGGCGAGCAGGAAGATCACGGTCGCGATGCCCGACATCATGATCGCCAGGTTCGGGTCCAGGCCCATGAGCACCGGGGCCACGAAACTCGCGCCGAACATCGCGACGACGTGCTGGGCGCCGAGTCCGGCGGTCCGCGGCCACGAAAGCCGCTCCTCCGGCCGCACCACCGCGCCGGGAGCGGGGGTCCGCCCGTCTCCGTGCAGGGTCCAGCGCACGCCGAAGCCCATGTTCCACCACTTCCGTTCGAACAGCCCGTCACGCATCCTGGCCACGCACCGCGTTCCCGCCGTCGGGGCCAGCGGTCATATTACGGCCGGATAGAGGCAGGTTCGTCCTGGTTGGCGGGACCAGGTCGTCTCTTCCGGATCTTGCCTGGCCCGCGCCGCCCGGCACCGCACCTCGCCGCCTTGGCGGGGCACCCGAGTACGTCCAGTACACGGGCGCCCCGCCAAGGCGCCGATGCACGGCACCGGACGACGCGGGCTCAACCGGCAAGATCCGGAAGAGACGACCTGGCCCCGCCCGCCGCCCGCTTCGGCCGCAGTACGGCCGCCCCCGCGACCAGGGCGAAGGACAGCAGCGTGACCAGCCCGAACGACACCACCAGCGAGCTCGCGTCCGCCACCGCGCCGATCGCCGAGGGGGCGATCAGGCCCGAGGTGTAGGTGATCGTAGCCACTCCCGCGATGGCCTGCGCCGGGGCCGGACCGCTGCGCGCCGCCGCCGCGAAGGCCAGCGGCACCACCACCGCGATGCCCAGCCCGATCAGCCCGAAGCCCGCCATGGCCGCGGCCGGCTCCCGTACCGCGACCACCAGCAGCCCGCCCGCCGTCGCCAGGACCCCGCCCGCCCGGACGGTGCGCACCGCGCCGAACCGGTCCACGACCCGGTCCCCCGCCAGCCGCGCCACGGCCATCGTCAGCGCGAAGGCGGTGGTGCAGGCGGCCGCGAGGCCCGCGTCCGTGTGCAGTACGTCCCGCAGGTACACCGCCGACCAGTCCAGGCTCGCCCCTTCGGCGAAGACCGCGCAGAAGCCGACGGCGCCGATCAGCAGGGCCGACCTTGGCGGCAGTCCGAAGTGCGGGGGCGCCTGGGCCTCCTGGTTGCTCCTCAGGTCCAGCACCCCCTGGACGGCGGCCAGCCCGGCGGCGGTCAGGACGAGCGCGGCGACCAGGTGGTGCGGGCGGGCGCCGATCCCCGCGTGCGCGGCGAGCGCGCCGGCGGCCGAGCCCAGCAGGGCGCCCACGCTCCACATGCCGTGCAGCGAGGACATGATCGAGCGCCCGAGCCGGTTCTCGGTCTCCACCCCGAGCGCGTTCATCGCCACGTCCGACATGCCGGAGGTGGCCCCGTAGACGAAGAGCGCGCAGCACAGGGTCACGAGCCCGGGGGCCAGGCTGGGCAGCACCAGGGACAGGGTCCACAGCGCGAGCAGCCCGCGCAGGGCCGTACGGGCGCCGAAGCGGTGGTTGATCCGGCCGGCCAGCGGCATCGCGAGCGCCGCGCCGAGGGCGGGGAAGGCGAGGGCCAGGCCCAGGGTGCCCGCGCTGAGCTGGGCGTGGTCCTGGATCCAGGGGATGCGGGTGGCGAAGGAGCCGGTGACGGCGCCGTGGGCGCAGAAGACGGCGGCGATCGCGAAACGGGCGTGGCGCAGGCGCGCCGGGCTGAGGTCGGTTTCCCCGGTCATGACACGTAAACTATCAGGGACCCTTCCTGATGGTTAAGGGATTCGACTGCCTAGGATGGGCGCCGTGACCCCAGCCCTCACCCCCGTACCGTCCCCCGCCTCACCGAGCACGGCGCGCGCCCTCAACGACCGCCTGGCCCTGCGACTCCTCCAGGAGGACGGACCGCTGACGGCCACTCAGCTCAAGGCCGGGACGGGACTCTCCCGCCCCTCGGTCGCCGACCTCGTGGACCGGCTCACCGGAGCCGGGCTGATCGAGGTCGTCGGCGAGTCCGGCGAACAGCGCCGCGGTCCCAACGCCAAGCTCTACGGGATCGTCGCCCGGCGGGCCCACCTCGCGGCCCTCGACGTACGCACGGACAGCGTCACCGCCGTCGTCACCGACCTCCTCGGCCGGCCCCTGGCCGAGGCCGCCCTGCCCGCCGGAGCCCCCGACGAGGCCGTCGCGGCCCTGCTGCGCGCCGCCCGCGGGGCCGGAGCCGGCGCACTGCACACCGTCGTCGTCGGCGCCCCCGGCCTGGTCGCCCCCGCCACCGGCGAACTGCGCGACACCACCGGCCTGCCGTCCTGGCACCGGGACCTCGTCGCGGCGCTCCAGCGGAGCCTGAGCGCCGTGGTGGTCGTCGAGAACGAGACCAATCTGGCCGCCCTCGCGGAACAGCGCCTCGGCGCGGCCCGCGACCTGGACTCCTTCGTGCTGCTGTGGCTCGGCGCCGGGGTCGGCGCGGCCGTCGTCCTGGAGGGGCGGCTGCGCCGGGGCGCCTCCGGCGGGGCGGGCGAGATCGGCTTCCTCCCCGTGCCCGGGACCGGCGGGCTGCCCTCCGCCACCGACTGCGGGGGCGGGTTCCACGCCCTGGCCGGCCGGGACGCCGTGACGGAGCTGGCGCGCGGGCACGGCTTCACGGGCCCGGTGGAGGAGGCCGTCGCCGGGGCCGCCGACGAGGCGTTCCTCGACGCCCTGGCCGAGCGCCTGGCCCTGGGCGCGGCGGCGGTCGCTGCGGTCCTGGACCCGGGCTGCGTGGTCCTCGCGGGCGAACTGGGCCACGCCGGCGGTCCCGCCCTGGCGGCCCGGGTGGCCCGCCGGCTGAGCACGCTGACCCCGGTCCCCACCGAGGTCCGGGCCACCACCCTGGGCAGCCCGGCCGTCCTGGAGGGGGCCCGCCTGGCCGCCCGCGAAGCCGCCCAGGCCCAGCTGTTCGGCGGCTCCGCCTGATCCGCGCCCACCGCGTACGCCCTGCCGCGCGCGAGGACCCGGTGGCCGCCGGGCCACCGGGTCCTCGTGTCAGTTCACCCGCCGCCGGTCAGCAGGCGCCCTGGTCCTTCCAGACGCCCCAGTCACCGGTGGTGCCGGGCTCCTCGTTCTGCGTCCACCACTGGGCCTTCCAGGTGTGGCCCTTGTGCGAGACCACGTTCCCGGTGTTGTAGACCGTGCCCGCCACGTACGCCGGTCCGGTGCAGGTCCCGCCCGGAGGCGTGGTCGGCGGCGTCGTCGGGGGAGTGGTGGGCGGCGTGGTGGGGGGAGTGGTCGGCGGGGTCGTCGGGGGCTGGGTGGCGCCCGGCTCGACCGGCGTGGTGCCGCGCGCCAGGTCGCCGGCGAGGGCGTAGGCGGTGCCGGAGATGTTCACCGTCCAGTTGGAGGGCGTGGAGACCGGCAGGTAGTAGTTGAAGGCCAGGTCGACCGAGGCGCCCGGGGCCAGCGTCTGCCAGGCCGGGAGCTTCAGGGAGACCCGGTGGAAGTCGCCCTTCAGACCGCCGACGTTGCTGCCGGTGTGGTCGCTGCTGATCACCTTGGTGCCGAAGCCGGACTGGTCCGAGGCGTTGGGCGGGGCCGAGGTGCCGTAGTCGAACTGGAACTCGGTGCCGCCGGGCAGCGTGGTCTTCGTGTTGTTGGTGATCTTGAGCTTCGGGGTGATCGGGTAGTTGGAGTCGCCCAGCTTGAACTCGCCGAACTCCGTCTTGATGTCCACGGCCTTCGTCGGCAGCGTCGCGTTGGACTTCTTCGCGCCGTACGGGGTGGCCGCCTTGAACTTGTCGTACATCAGCGTGGTGAGCGTGTCGCCCATCTCGTACTGGCCCTTGGCGGCGTTCCAGGAGTAGTCGCCGGCCATCTCCCAGACCATGGTGCCGCCGATGCCGCGGCTGGCCACGTAGTCGGCCTTGGCCGCCACCGACTGCTCGTCCTCGGTGGAGAGGAAGACCTTCTTCTGCGCGTTCCACAGCCACGGCGCGACCAGGTTCGCGTCGTACTTGCGGACGTAGGTGCCGGTCAGGGTGGTGTTCGCGGGGAAGCCGTACTTGGTGACGTAGTCGCCGACGATCCCCTTCTCCAGGTTCTTGGCGTGCCACATCGGGTTCGAGCCGGCGGGCGACTCGACGCCGTTGGCGTCCTTGTCGTGCCACAGGTTGTCGATGCCGACGGCGCCGTCACCGCACTTGGTCAGGCCCGCGCCGGCCGGGCAGGTGGTCGCGGCAGCCTTGCCCCACAGGCCGTCGGTGCCGCCCTGGACGTTCTTGAAGCCGCGGGTGTAGTAGGGCAGGCCGATGTTGATGCGGCCGGCCGGCATGGAGCCGCGGAAGTAGTGGTAGGCCCAGTCGGTGTTGAGGTACCCGATGTTGCCGTACTGGGAGCTGCCGTAGACGTTGGCGGCGGCCAGCTCGGCGTCCTTGCCGTCGTCGAAGAGCGAGGCGTTGGGGCCGACGTACTCGTTCCAGGCGCCGTGCAGGTCGTAGGACATGATGTTGACGTAGTCCAGGTACTTCTGCATCTGGAACGTCTCCATGCCGCGCAGCAGGTAGCCGGAGGAGGGCGCGGCGACGGTCAGCATGTAGTGCTTGCCGTCGGCGGCGCCGGCCCGGTCGAGCTTCTCGCGCAGGGACTTCATCAAGGCGGCGTAGCCCTGCACCAGGCCCGCGCGGCGGGCGTTGGAGAGCTGCCAGTCCAGCGGGTTGCCCGCGTCCTTCATGGTGGTCGGGTACTCGTAGTCGATGTCGACGCCGTTGAACCCGTACTTGCGGATGAACTCGACGGAGGAGTCCGCGAAGGTGTCGATGCCCGCCTGGTTCACGGAGCCGTCGGCGTTGGTGGCCATCGAGTAGAAGCCGCCCGAGGCGACGCGGTTGCCGTCGTCCCCGAAGTAGCCGCCGGTCTCCGCCCAGCCGCCCACCGAGATGAGCGTCTTGACGTCCGGGTACTGCTTCTTGAATTTGTTCAGCAGGTTGAAGTGGCCCTTGTACGGGAGGGCCGGGTCCATCTCCGCGCCCGCCACGCCCGGCCAGGTCATCCCGGTGGCGGCGTTGTTCACGTTGTCCGAGCCGACCGAGATCTTGTTGTCGGAGCCGACGTGCGCGAAGGCGTAGTTCAGGTGGGTGACCTTGGACCACGGGATGTTGTTGGCGAGGTAGGCGGGGCTGCCGTCCTTGCCGGTGCGCCAGCCCGTGAAGTAGCCGATGACGCGGCGCTGGTGGTCCGCGCCCATCTTCTCGCGGCCTTCGGAGTCGTAGACGGAGCAGTACGGGACGTCCACTCCGGCCGTCTTGTACAGGCCGTCGGGGCGACAGCTCTCGTTGTCGGCGGCGTGCGAGACGCCCGCGGAGAGCCCGCCGACCAGCAGTCCGGCGATGGTGACGCCGGATGCCAGGAGCATCGCTCTCGTGCGTGTGGGGGACGGCATGGTGCCTCCTGGGGAGGGGAGGATGGCAGGACACGGTGTGCAGGCAACAGGCAGGAACGTGGCGCTGATTGGCCCGTGACGTGCGCACGTCGGCAGGGCCGGCTCCCGGGGAAGATGAAGGGAACGTTAAGAGGACTAGACCAACCCGTCAATAGGTCTGGACCAACGCTCGGGCCGGAGTGCGGGCGCGGTGCGGGCCGCGCGCGGGTGGCGCGATAGGAACGCTCGAGAACGGCTGCTTTGTGACCCAGGCCACAGCGCTTCACCCGCATGGCCGCCGAACGCCCGTGGCACACTGGCCGTAGTACCAGTAGCAGCGCACTCCGGGGTCGGTGTAATTCCGAACCGGCGGTATAGTCCGCGACCCGTCCGCATCCAGCGGCCGGTTGACCAGGTGAAATTCCTGGACCGACGGTTAAAGTCCGGATGGGAGGCAGTGCGCGGCGGGCCAGTCACCGGTACGCCGCCGTCGGCGGTCCATCCGCGTATCCCCCAAGGGACACGTCTCGGAAGGACCGGGTTCCCGGCCCCGGCGTCCCCGCGTGTGCTCACCCGCTTCATCTGTCGTATCCCGACAGGCCCCGGAGTCCGTGCCCGATGAGGCAGGAGGACCCGGTGGCGACACACGCCGCGCACGCAGCACCCGACACGGACGCCATCGCCATGCGCCGGGCCGTCGAGCTCGCCGCCCGCGGACTCGGCTCGACCAGCCCCAACCCCGTCGTCGGCTGCGTGATCACCGACCCGGCGGGCACCGTCGTCGGCGAGGGCTGGCACCAGCGCGCCGGCGGCCCCCACGCCGAGGTCCACGCCCTCGCCGCGGCAGGCGACGCCGCCCGCGGAGGCACCGCCTACGTCACCCTCGAACCCTGCAACCACACCGGCCGTACGGGCCCCTGTGCCCAGGCCCTCACCGCCGCCGGGATCAGCCGGGTCGTCTACGCCGTCTCCGACCCGAACCCGCAGGCCAGCGGCGGCGGCGCCACCCTGCGGGCCGCCGGGGTCACCGTCGGCTCCGGGCTCCTCGAAGCCGAGGCCGCCGCGGGCAACGCCGCCTGGCTCACCTCCGTACGCCTCGGCCGCCCCCACGTCACCTGGAAGTACGCCGCCACCCTCGACGGCCGCAGCGCCGCCGCCGACGGCAGCAGCCGCTGGATCACCTCCGCCGAGTCCCGCGCCGACGTCCACCGCCTGCGCGCCGAGAGCGACGCCGTCCTCGTCGGCGGCGGAACCCTGCGCGCCGACGACCCGCACCTCGCCGTCCGCGGCGTGGACGGGGCCACCCAGCCCCTGCGGATCGCCCTCGACGCGCGCGCCGGGACCCAGCCCACCGCCCGGATCCTCGACGACGCCGCGCCCACCCTGCTCGTCGTCGGCGAGGACGCCGACACCCGCCACCTGCCCGGCGTCGAGCTGCTGCGCATGCCCCTGCACGACGGCCGCGTCGGCATCCCCGAGCTGCTGGAACGCCTCTACGCCCGCGGCGTCCGCGCCCTGTTCCTGGAAGGCGGGCCCACCCTGGCCGGAGCCTTCCTCGAAGCCGGGGCCGTGGACCGGGTCGTCGGCTACCTCGCCCCGGCACTCCTCGGCGCGGGCCCCGCCGCCCTCGCCGACGCCGGGGTCGAGAACATCTCCGACGCGCTGCGCCTCGACATCACCGAGGCCGTCCGCGTCGGCCCCGATCTCCGCATCACCGCAGTTCCCACCGTCCACACATCCCCCAAGGAGACGTGAGTGTTCACCGGAATCGTCGAAGAACTGGGCGAGGTCACCGCCGTCGAGCAGCTCGCCGAAGCCTCCCGCTTCCGCCTGCGCGGCCCCGTCGTGACCGAAGACGCCAAGCACGGCGACTCGATCGCCGTCAACGGCGTCTGCCTGACCGTCGTGGAGACCGCCGACGGCGAGTTCACCGCCGACGTCATGCAGGAGACGCTCAACCGCTCCAGCCTCGGCGCCCTGACCGCGGGCTCCCGGGTCAACCTGGAACGCCCCATGGCCCTCGGCGGACGCCTCGGCGGCCACCTGGTCCAGGGACACGTGGACGGCACCGGCGAGATCCTCTCCCGGACCCCCTCCGAGCACTGGGAGATCGTCAGGATCGCCCTCCCGGAGAACCTGTCAAGGTACGTCGTAGAGAAGGGCTCTATCACTGTTGACGGCGTCAGCCTCACCGTGGTCGAGGCCGCCGCCGACTGGTTCTCCGTGAGCCTGATCCCCACCACCCTGGCCCTGACCACGCTCGGCATCAAGCAGAGCGGCGACCCGGTCAACCTGGAGGTGGACGTCCTCGCCAAGTACGTCGAGCGCCTGCTGACCGCCGGCGTCAACCCGCTGAACTCCGAAGGAGCCGCACAGTGAGCGCCCTGACCTGGCTGAACACCGAGGCCTTCGCGGTCTTCGGCCAGAAGGTCATCTGGTCCGACATGATCGGCAACCTGATGGGCCTGGCCGCCCTCGCCCTCGGCTGGCGCCGCTCCATATGGACCTGGCCCGCCCAGCTCGTCTCCGGCCTGATCCTCGTCGCCGCCTACGCCTCCGCCCACCTCGCGGGCGGCGTCGGCAAGCAGCTCCTCGTCATCTCCGTCGCGGTCTGGGGCTGGCGCGCCTGGCAGCTCGGCCGGCAGAAGGCCCAGGACGGCTCCATCGCCGTACGCACGGCCAGCTGGAAGGAGCGCGGCCTGCTCCTCGCCGGAGCGGCGGCCGGCACCCTCGCCGTCGGCGGGCTGTTCACCCTCTTCCCGAACCTGTCGTGGAGCCCGTGGGCCGACGCCTACATCTTCGTCGGCACGATCGTGGCGATGGTGGCCCAGGCCCGGGGCCTCGTCGAGTTCTGGTTCGCCTGGCTCCTCGTCGACCTCGTCGGCGTCCCCCTCGCCTTCAACAGCGGCCTGGCCTTCTCCGGCCTCGTCTACGTCGTCTACTTCGCCCTCGTCCTGTGGGGCGCCTACGACTGGTACCAGCGCTCGCGCACCACCCCCGCCCCGGCCCTCGAAGGAGCAACGGCATGACCCCCCTCACGCCCGTGCCGGACGTTCCCGGATCCGGCTTCCAGGAGATCTTCCGGCTCGACCCCGTCGAGCAGGCCATCCGCGACATCGCGGCCGGCCGCCCCGTCGTCGTCGTCGACGACGAGGACCGGGAGAACGAGGGCGACCTCGTCATCGCGGCCGAGAAGGCCACCCCCGAGATCATCGCGTTCATGATGAGCGAGTGCCGCGGCCTGATCTGCGCCCCCATGGAGGGCCCCGAGCTGGAGCGCCTCGAGCTCCCGCAGATGGTCCAGCGCAACACCGAGTCGATGCAGACCGCCTTCACCGTCTCCGTCGACGCGAGCGCCGCCCACGGGGTCACCACCGGCATCTCCGCCGCCGACCGCGCCACCACCCTGCGCCTGCTGGCCGGCGGGGCCTCCGAGGCGGGCGACTTCGTCCGCCCCGGGCACGTCTTCCCGCTGCGCGCCAAGGAAGGCGGCGTACTCGTCCGCAACGGCCACACCGAGGCCGCCGTCGACCTCGCCCGCCTGGCCGGCCTGCGCCCCGCCGGAGCCATCGTGGAGATCGCCGGCGAGGACGGCGTCATGCTGCGCCTGCCCGAGCTGATCCCCTTCGCCCGCAAGCACGGCCTGACGATCATCTCCATCGAGGACCTGATCGCCTACCGCCGCTCCGCCGAGCCCACCGTCCGCCGCGAGGCCGAGGTCAGCCTCCCGACCGCCTTCGGCGAGTTCACGGCGTACGGCTTCCGCTCCACCGTCGACGGCGTCGAGCACGTCGCCCTCGTCCACGGCGAGGTCGGCGACGGCGAGGACGTCCTCGTCCGGATGCACTCCGAGTGCCTGACCGGAGACATCTTCCAGTCCCAGCGCTGCGACTGCGGCCCCCAGCTCCACGCCTCCATGGCCCGCATCCAGGCCGAAGGCCGCGGCGTGGTCGTCTACCTGCGCGGCCACGAGGGCCGCGGCATCGGCCTGCTGTCCAAGCTGCGCGCCTACGAGCTCCAGGAACGCGGCCGCGACACCCTGGACGCCAACCTGGAACTCGGCCTGCCCGCCGACGCCCGCGACTACGGGGCCGGCGCCCAGATCCTCGCCGACCTCGGCGTCCACAGCGTCCGGCTGATGACCAACAACCCCGAGAAGTCCGCCGCCCTCGTCCGCCACGGCATCATCGTGGCCGGCCGCGAGCCCATGCCCGTGGAGGCCGGCGAACACAACCTGCGGTACCTGCGCACCAAGCGCGACCGCATGGGCCACGACCTGCCCTGGCTGGAGGGTCCCGTGACCACCTCCGCCTGCGGCAACCAATAACCACGACATACACCCGTACACCCGTACACCCACCACGAAGCACCGAGGAGCAGAGCTGTGAGCGGCAAGGGCGCACCCGAACTGAGCGTGAAGAACTGCGGAGACCTCCGGGTGGCCGTGATCGCGGCCCAGTGGCACGAGAAGGTCATGGACGGACTGGTCGACGGCGCCCTGCGCGCCCTGCACGAGCTGGGCATCGACGAGCCCACCGTGCTCCGGGTCCCCGGCAGCTTCGAGCTCCCGGTCGTGGCGAAGGTACTCGCCGGTCGCGGTTACGATGCCATCGTCGCCCTCGGAGTGGTCATCCGCGGCGGCACCCCGCACTTCGAGTACGTGTGCCAGGGCGTCACCCAAGGCCTGGTGCAGGTCTCGATCGACACCGGAGTCCCCGTCGGCTTCGGCGTCCTCACCTGCGACACCGACGAGCAGGCGCTGGACCGCGCCGGACTCGAAGGGTCGAACGAGGACAAGGGGCACGAAGCGGTCACCGCCGCCGTCTCCACCGCCATGACCCTGCGGACCGTCAGCGAACCCTGGCGCTGAGTGGCGTAGGGAAACCCCGTATTCTGAGGACCATCATGGCGAACAAACCCTCCAAGAGCTTCGAAGACCTCTTCACCGAGCTCCAGCTCAAGGCCGCCAACGGCGACCCCAGCACCTCCCGCACCGCCGAGCTCGTCCACAAGGGCGTCCATGCCATCGGCAAGAAGGTCGTCGAGGAGGCCGCCGAGGTCTGGATGGCCGCCGAGTACGAGGGCAAGGAAGCCGCCGCCGAGGAGATCTCCCAGCTGCTCTACCACGTCCAGGTGATGATGGTGGCGCGCGGGATCACCCTCGACGACGTCTACGCGCACCTCTAGGCCGGAGCTCCTCCCCACGGGCGCCCCCGCCCGCACACCCTTACGCCTCTACGCACCGAAGGAAGCACCATGCTGCGCATCGCCGTCCCGAACAAGGGTTCACTCTCCGGACCGGCGTCGGCGATGCTCCATGAGGCCGGCTACCGCCAGCGCAAGGAGTCCAAGGAACTCGTCACGGTCGACCCCGACAACGAGGTCGAGTTCTTCTACCTCCGCCCGAAGGACATCGCGATCTACGTCGCCTCGGGCAAGCTCGACATCGGCATCACCGGCCGTGACCTGCTGCTGGACTCCGGGGCCAACGCCGAGGAGATCCTGCCGCTGAACTTCGGCCGGTCCACCTTCCGCTACGCCACCAAGCCCGGCACCGCGAAGGGCCCCGAGGACTTCGGCGGCATGACGATCGCGACCTCGTACGAGGGGATCGTCGGCAAGCACCTCGCCGACCTCGGCATCGACGCCGCCGTCGTCCACCTCGACGGCGCCGTCGAGACCGCCATCGAGCTCGGCGTCGCGCAGATCATCGCCGACGTCGTCGAGACCGGCACCAGCCTGCGCAACGCCGGCCTGGAGGTCATCGGCGAGCCGATCCTGACCTCCGAGGCCGTGGTCATCCGCGGCAACGGCGCCGGCGCCGAGAACGCGCAGGCCCAGCAGTTCCTGCGCCGCCTCCAGGGCGTCCTGGTCGCCCGCAGCTACGTGATGATGGACTACGACTGCCGCGCCGAGCACCTGGAGCGCGCGGTCGCCCTCACCCCGGGCCTGGAATCGCCGACGATCTCCCCGCTGCACAACGAGGGCTGGGTCGCCGTCCGCGCGATGGTCCCCGCCAAGGAAGCCCAGCGGATCATGGACGACCTGTACGAGCTCGGCGCGCGCGCGATCCTCACCACCTCGATCCACGCCTGCCGTCTCTGACCCCGTACGCAGTCACCGGCCCCGTACGCCACCTCAAGAAGGCATCACCAGCACCATGAGCCAGCCCGACGCACAGCCCGCCCCGCCCGCCCTGCCGGTCACCTTCCGGCCGACCCGCACCCGGGCGGTGCTGCTGAGCGTCGGGCTCGCCATGTTCGCCACCATCACGGCGATCGCCCTGATGCTGGAGAACCTCAGCCCCGGCGAGCGGGTCAGCTTCGTCTTCACCGCCGCCCTGATGGCCTCCGTCCTCGTCCTGCTCAGCCGCCCCAAGGTGGTCGCCGACGAGGCCGGGGTCACCGTGGTCAACCTGACCACCACCCGCCGGCTGGAGTGGGCGCAGATCCTGCGCGTCAACCTCCGCCCGGGCGACCCCTGGGTGTTCCTCGACCTGAGCGACGGCACCAGCCTGCCCGCCCTCGGCATCCAGCCCGGCGTGGCCCGCGCCCAGGCGATCGGCGACGCCCGCGCCCTGCGCACGCTCGCGGAGATCAGGGGAACCGGCGCGAACGACCACTGAGCCCGCCCGGACTCGTCGCTGCGTCCCATTGCGGCCGCGATCCCAGTGACTACCCTGGTGGCGGGGCGCGAGCGCGCCCTCCCACCCGCCCCGGGACCCCGTGGCCCGTGGGCACCTGCGACCAGAGGAGTGACTCCCTCCAGCAATGGACGGATCGTCCGGTAGTACCCGCGCCGCCCTCCCCATGGAGGCGGCGGCATGACCATCCCGCTACTCCTGCTCCTGGCGGCCTTCGCCCTGATCCTGGCCAACGGTTTCTTCGTGGCAGCCGAATTCGGCCTCGTCACGGTGGAGAGACCCGAGGCCGAACGTGCGGCCGCCGAGGGCGACCGCCGCGCCCGCACCGTCGTCGAGGCCCTGCGCGAGCTGTCCTTCCAGCTCTCCGGCACCCAGCTCGGCATCACCATCACCTCCCTCGTCGTCGGCATGCTGGCCGAACCGGCCCTCGCCGCCCTGCTGTCCGGGCCGCTCGCCGCGACCGGCCTGCCCCGGGGAGCCGTCCCCGGCGTCGCCGTGGTCATCGGCATGCTGCTCGCCTCCGCCGTCCAGATGGTCGTCGGCGAGCTCGTCCCGAAGAACTGGGCCATCTCCCGGCCGCTCCAGGTGGCCCGCTTCGTCGCCGGCCCGCAGCAGACCTTCTCCCGGGCCTTCCGGCCCGTCATCGCCGCGCTCAACGCCGTCGCGAACCGTCTCGTACGGGCGCTCGGCGTGGAGCCCACCGACGAGATGGCCTCCGCCCGCACCCCCGGCGAACTGGTCTCCCTGGTCCGCCATTCGGCCCAGGCCGGCGCCCTCGAACAGGACACCGCCGACCTCTTCGTGCGGACCCTCTCGCTCGGCGACCTCACCGCCCAGCACGTCATGACCCCCCGGGTGAAGGTCAGCGCCCTCCAGCACACCGCCACCGCGGCCGACGTGCTGAACCTGACCCGCGCCACCGGCCTGTCCCGCTTCCCGGTCTACCGCGAGCGCATCGACGAGATCACCGGCGTCGTCCACCTCAAGGACGCCCTCGCCGTGCCCGAGCCCGAGCGCGCCCGCACCAGCGTCAGCCGGATCTGCGTCGCCCCGCTGCTGGTGCCCGGCTCCCTGCCGGTGCAGCCGCTGCTGGAACGGCTGCGCAGCGAACAGCCCATGGCCGTCGTGGTCGACGAGTACGGAGGCACCGCCGGGGTCGTCACCCTGGAGGACATCGTGGAGGAACTCGTCGGCGAGGTCCGCGACGAGCACGACCTCGCCGAGGACGACAGCCCCGAGCTGGCCTCCGTACCGGCCGAGGACGGCCGACCCTCCTGGGAGGCCGACGGCAGCTGCCGCGTGCACACCCTGCGCCGGATAGGCCTGGAGGTGCCCGAGGGCCCCTACGAGACCGTCGCCGGCCTCGTCGCCGACCTCCTGGGCCGTATCCCCGCCCCCGGGGACCGCGCCGAACTCCCCGGCTGGAAGCTCTCCGTCCGCCAGGTCGGCCGCTACCGCGCCGAACGGGTCCGGCTGGTCCGCACGACCCCCGACCCGGCGGGCGAACCCGTCAGGCCGCACACCGTCCCGGCCGCCCCGGCCGGCGCCCTGGAGGCGGTCTCCCGGTGAACGCCCTCCAACTGCTCTTCGCCCTGCTCCTGGTCCTGGCCAACGGCTTCTTCGTCGGCGCCGAGTTCGCGCTCGTCTCCGTACGCCGCAGCCAGATCGAGCCCCTGGCCGCCGGCTCCAAGCGGGCCCGCCAGGTGCTCCACGGCCTGGAGAACCTGCCCCGCATGATGGCCGCCGCCCAGTTCGGCATCACCATGTGCTCGCTCACCCTCGGCGCGGTCGCCGAGCCCACCGTCGCCCGGCTGCTGGAGCCCCTCTTCCACGCCGCGCACGTCCCCGAGGGCCTGATCCACCCCCTCGGCTACGCCTTCGCGCTCGCCACCGTGGTCGTCCTGCACCTGGTCATCGGCGAGATGGTCCCCAAGAACCTCGCCATGGCCGCCCCCGAGCGGACCGCCCTGTGGTTCAGCCCCGGACTGGTCGCCTTCGCCCGCGTCTGCGGACCGGTGACGGCCGCGCTCGGAGCCTGCGCCGCGCTCGTGCTCCGCCTGTTCAAGGTGGAGCCCAAGGACGAGGTCGAGGCCGTCTACACCAGCGCCCAGCTCGGGCGGCTCGTCGAGGACTCCCGGCAGGCCGGGCTCCTCGAACCGGTCGAGCAGGAACGCCTGGAGGACGCCCTGGAACTGGGCAGCCGCCCCGTCACCGACGTCCTGCTGTCCCCGGGCCGGCTCGTCACCGTCGGCCCCGCCGTCACGCCCCGGCAGATCGAGCAGCTGACGGTGCGCACCGGCTACTCCCGCTTCCCGGTCCGCGCCGACACCGGGGCCTTCATGGGCTACCTCCACGTCAAGGACGTCCTGGACCTGGAGGACCGGGAGCGGGCCGTGCCGCAGCGGGTCTGGCGCAGGATGACCACCCTGTGCTCCACGCTCCCGCTGGACGACGCCCTCAGCGTCATGCGCCGCGACGCCACCCACCTGGCCCAGGTCGCCGACCCGGCCGGCCGGGTCCTGGGCCTGGTCGCCCTGGAGGACGTCCTGGAGATGCTGGTCGGCGAGGTCCGCGACCCCGCACACCGCGTCCCGGCGGCCCGCCGCTAGCGCGGTCCGAGCCGTGGCTCTGCGGGGCTACGGCTCGGACCGTCCCGGCCCCGCCGGGCCCCGGCCCGACAGGACCTCCCCGTACGCCTGCATCAGGTCCGCCAGCCGCAGCGTCGCGAGGTCCTCCCGCGACGGCTCCCCGGCGAAGCCCGCCAGCCGCAGGTCCCGGTACGCGCAGCTCTTCTCGTACAGCGTCCGCAGGAACCGCCCGTTGCCCAGCTCGTCGATCCAGCCCTGCTCGACGACGTGCCCGCTGATGCTCCGCAGCTCCTCCGTCGCCTCCTCGTCCCAGTGGTCGCCGTTCGCGTCCGCCAGCACCCCGCCGATCGCCGTCAGCTCCACCGGCCGGTAGCTCGGGAAGTCCACCCGCGTCGTGAACCGCGAGGACAGCCCCGGATTGGCGGCCAGCAGCCGGTCCATGCCCGCCGGATAGCCCGCGAGGATCACCACCAGGTGGTCCCGGTTGTCCTCGGCCCGCTTCAGCAGCACCTGCAGGGCCTCGTCCCCGTACGCGTCGCCCTTGCTGTAGCCGGAGTTGGAGAGGCTGTACGCCTCGTCCACGAACAGCACCCCGCCGATCGCGGAATCGATCAGCTCGTTCGCCTTCACCGCGGTCTGCCCGAGGAACTCGCCGACCAGATCGGCGCGTTGGGCCTCGACCAGATGGTCGCCGCCGAGCAGCCCCAGCGCGTAGAACACCCGGCCCAGGATCCGGGCCACCGTGGTCTTCCCGGTGCCCGACGGGCCCGAGAAGACGAAGTGGCGTTTCGGCGGCTGCACCGGAAGCCCCTGCGCCGCGCGCAGCCGGGCCATGTGCAGCTGCGCCGACAGGGCCTTCACCTGCCGTTTGACCGGCTCCAGGCCCACCATCCGCTCCAGCTCCGCGAGCGCCTCGGCCAGCGCCTGCGGATCGGCCGGCCCGGCGGGCAGCCCCGCCGGGGCGCCCTGCGGGGGGACGGACACCTTGTGCCGTACGCCCTCCAGCCGGCCCGTGCCCGAGGGCGGGCCGAAGCGGGGGTCCGGCGGCTCCCCGGGCGTCGGCGGATCGGCGTCCACCTGCCCGTCCGCCGCGATGTCCTGGCCGGGGCCGGGGCCGCCCCCGCCGCCCAGGGCCACCGCCGTGAAGTCCCCGCCGGCCGGGGACAGCCCGTGCCCGGCGAAGCCCTCGGCGAAGTGCCCGCCGTACCCGGCGTGCCCGGCCAGGTCGGCCATCCCGTCGCCGTCGTCGCTGTCCTCGATGGCCGTCAGCCGGGCGGCCGTGTCCATGAACGCCGGGTCCACCCGGTGCACCGCCCGGTACAGCGGCAGCGCCGCCGCGCTGCGCCCGGTGCCCTCGCGGGCCCGCGCCAGCCAGTACCGCAGCTCCTTGCGCTGCGGCTGCTCGCTCCGGCAGCGCATCAGCGCCGCCGACAGCATCGGCTCCGCCTGCCCGTACATCTCCAGCCGGACCCGCGCCATCCCGCCGAACAGGCCCGCCTCGATGCCGAGCAGCGGATCGTCGACCAGCGGCTCGGTGTGCCGTACGAGCTGCTCCCAGTCCTTGACCAGGTAGGCGCGGCAGGCGTGCAGGAAGCGCACCTGCGGATCGGCGTCCACCGGGGGGAGCGCGGCGAGGGCCTGGTCCAGCTCGGGGACGTGCCGGCCGTCCAGCCAGTGAGAGGCGTGCGCCAGCAGCAGGTCCCGCCGGCTCTCCAGCACCGGCTGCACCCACCAGCCCAGCCAGTACCAGGAGTTGAGCGTACGTCGATGCCGGGTCCGCTGTTCCCCGAAGCGGTCCCGGTGGGCGTACATGCGCAATAACGCGTTCGTGGTGTCCACGCGCAGCGCGTGCAGTCCCAGCCAGGCGTCGGCCATGGCGGGATCGAGCCTGACGGCCGCCCGGAACTCCTCCTCCGCCTGCGGGTAGGCGCCCATGGTGCAGGCGTCCACCCCGCGCAGCCAGGCGAGTTCGGCCGGGGCGTGTGCGCTGCCCGGCATGCCGAAGTCCATCACATCCCCCACAAGCCTGCCCCGTGGTGCGCGGCAACCCCCGCGCGGCACACGCGAGTTGTCCGCCCCGCCGATGAAATCAGGGCTGCATCGTACCTGCGGGGACGCACCTTACCCAGGGTGCGGTGGGTGCGGGTCGGGTGCGCTGTCCGGTGCGCAGGGTAACTCAGGGTGAGGGAGGGTGGGTGGGCCGACCCGCGTGCTGCCCGGCCGGCAGCGGCCCGGGGGCAGAACGAAGCCCCCGATCACGGGGGAACGACCGGGGGCTTCGCGTCCGCTGCGGCCTTTGCGGGCCGCGCATTCAGAACGTACGGCCGTTCCCGGGCCCGGGTCAAGCGGCTCGGAGCAGGCCTCTGCGGCCGGGTTGGTGAGGCCGCTCAGGCCTGGGGGAGCCCGTCACTTTCGGTGACGGAAGCGGGGGTTCCCGAGGTCCCAGCCGTCCCGGAAGTCCACTCGTATCCCGTACCACTCTGGCGTACCAGAGTGTCCGCGAAGGGGCGTGAAGGGTCGTCCGAGAAGTGCGCGAGTTCCGCGCGCTCCCATCCGTCCCAGAAGTCGGAAAGTTCGCGCCCGTCCCGGTTTCTCCCACGCCCCCAGGACGTGGAGCGAGGGGTCTCCATCCACAGCAGGTGCGCCAGGTGCGGACGCAGCGACCGCCGGCCGGCCCCGACCCCCTCGACGAGGAGCACGGGCGCCGGCTCCAGCACCCGCTCCGGGCCGAAGCGGCGCTCCACCCAGTCGTACGGGGCCCAGTGCGCGGCCCGGCCCGCCGCCAGCGGCTCCAGCACCTGGGCGCGCAGCCGCCCCCACCAGCCGAAGAGCTCCTCGTGCGAGGCCACGTCGTCCAGGTGCAGCACCGGAGCGTCCCCCAGCGCCCGCGCGAGACGCCCCGCGAAGGTGCTCTTCCCGGACCCGGCGTGTCCGTCGACGCCGATCACCCGTACGGGTCCCAGCGAGGGCGGCAGGGCGGCGAGTTCCCGGGCGAGCGACTCCAGTGACTGCTGTGCTTCCACCCGGTCAGCGTACGTCCGGCCGCGCCGTCACCCCGACACGGCCGCCCGGCTTTGCCCCGCCGCGGCGGGGAACTGGAAGGGTGGACGAGCCGCTCCACGGCACCGACCGCACCGACCCCTGGGGGCCACGCCGATGACCGCACCCACACCCCGCCGCGCCCTCCTGGCCGTCGCCCTCGCGGCCGCCACCGCCGCCACCGTGCCCGGCGGGCGGGCCTCCGCCGGCACCGGCCGGAGCCCGGCGCCCGGCTCCGGCGGCGGTGGCGCCGCCACCGGGCCGACCGTCGACAACCGGTTCTGGTACACCTACGCCCACTGGCAGGCCGGCACCCACCGGGGCACCACCGCCGTCGGGGGCGTCCGCCCCGGACTGGAGATCGCGACCCCGGCCGGCCGCACCACCTACACCGACCCGCACACCGGGAAGGCCTCCACCTGGGAGTACGCCACCTGGACCTCCCCGGTGCACCCCTCGGCCGTCCCCGCCACCGAGGCCATCGCCTCCTGGAACGCCGCCACCCCGCCCGGCACCTGGATCCAGACCGAACTGCGCGGCACCTACACCGACGGCAGCGCCACCCCCTGGTACGTGATGGGCCGCTGGGCCTCCGGGGACGGCGACATCCGCCGCACCTCCGTCGACGGCCAGAGCGACGGCCGCAGCACCGTCTGGACCGACACCCTGGCCGTCGACGGCCAGGCCGCGTCCAGCGGCCTGCGGATCGGGGCCTGGCAGCTGCGCCTGACCCTGTACCGCGCACCCGGCGCGAGCGGGGGCCCCACGGTCCGGCTGGCCGGAGCGATGGCCTCCGCCGTCCCGGACCGGTTCACCGTCCCCGCCTCCGCCCCCTCGGGCACGCCCCACGAGCTGAAGGTCCCGCGCTACTCCCAGGAGATCCACGCCGGCCAGTACCCGCAGTACGACAACGGCGGCGAGGCCTGGTGCAGCCCCACCTCCTCGCAGATGATCATCGAGTTCTGGGGCCGGAAGCCCAGCGCCGCCTCCCTCGCCTGGGTGGACCGGGGCTACGCGGACCCCCAGGTCTGCCACGCCGCCCGCGCCACCTACGACGCCGCCTACAAGGGCTGCGGCAACTGGCCCTTCAACGCCGCCTACGCCGCCACCTACCCCGGGCTCGCCGGGGTCGTCACCCGGCTGACCTCCCTCACCGAACTGGAGACCCTCGTACGGGCCGGGATCCCGGCCATCACCTCCCAGTCCTTCCGTCCCGGGGAGCTCGCCGGCGCGGGCTACGGCACGGCCGGCCACCTGATGACCGTGATCGGCTTCACCGCCGCCGGGGACGTGATCGCCAACGACCCCAACTCGGCCGACAACGCGTCCGTCCGCCGCGTCTACCGGCGGCGGGAGTTCGAGAACATCTGGCTGCGGACCAAGCGCCTGAACGCCGACGGGAAGACCGTCTCCGGCAGCGGCGGCGTCTGCTACCTCTACGCCCCGGAGCGGCCGGGCGCGGCCCGGATCGCGGCGCTCACGGCGGTCGGCGTGCTCTGAGGCAACGGCATCCGAGGCACGGCACTGAGGCACGGCAGAGGGGCTGCCGGGCGGCCTGTCCGCCCGGCAGCCCCTCTGCGGGAGGCCGCGCTCAGCGCTTCGGGCACACCTTCCACGAGAAGTGGTACTTGGTGTTGATGCTGCCGTCGGAGGAGTCCATGGCGACGAAGCTGGTGGTGTTGGCCGTGTCGGAGGTGCCGGCGTTCACCACGAGCTCGGTGTTGATGTTGAGGTTGCGCTGCGCGCCGCAGGGCGAGAAGACGAGGGCCTCGATGCCCACGGTGTCCGAGGCCTGCCAGTCGCCCTGGAGGTGGCCGCTGAGCGAGTGGGACCGGCGGGCCGTGTCGGACATGCCCTGGAAGTAGTAGCTGGCCTTCTGGGTGGCGCTGGCGCCCTCCGCGAGGCTGGCGAAGCCCCGGTAGTCGGCCTGGGTGACGGCGTAGGTGTAGCCCTGGGGGACGTGCACGTTCAGGCCGAGCTGGCAGTTCTTGCGGAAGTCGGTCGCCTTGGCGTCCTTGCCGACCTGGGCGAGGTACTCGCTGTAGGTGATGGTGAAGGCCGTGTTGTCGGGGGAGACGGCGACGCTGGCGCTGCCCGGGCGGCAGCCCGAGCCGTTGACCTGGACCACGTCGATGGTGATCTTCTCGGGCGGTGCGGCGGCCGGGGAGCCGGGCGCCGCACCCGCGGACGTCGTGAGGGTGGCGGCGGCGAGCGCCGCGGCGGCGCCGGCGAGGGAAAGCGTTCTGATCATGGTGGTCCTTCCGATCACTGCTGTGCCTGATCGGCTCGAACCGTTCCACACCCCTCGCCCCGGGACCCGTAGGCGCCGCCGTGGAGAAATGCCCGCTGGTCCGGATGGCTTAACGGGCGGAATATGGGCATAAAGGGCGTATAAGGCTTGTCAGAGGAAGGCAGCCCACCATGACCACCCATCCGAGCATCGAACACCACCCGGACCTCGCCGAGATGCGCACTCGGTTCGAGCGGGTGACGAGTACTCCCGCCGCGCAGACCGTGGAGGCACTCGCCCTGATCACGGGCCTGTACCTGGCGGCTTCGCCGTGGATCGCCGGGTTCAGCACCCTGGGCCCGCTCGCCATCAACAACGTCATCGCCGGCCTGGCCTTCTGTCTGTGCATGGGCGGGCTGGGATCGGCGTACGAGCGCACCCACGCGATGGCCTGGACGGCGGTCGCCATCGGTGCCTGGACGATCGTCGCCCCCTGGGCCATCGCCGGTGAGATGGACACCACCCGAAGCATCGTCAGCAACGTCATCACCGGCGCGGTCGCCCTGTGCCTCGGCCTGGCCATGGCGGCCATGGCGGGACGCGAGAACCGCACCACCTGACCGGCGCCGCCGCGCGCGGGCACGGCGTGCCCGTAGGCCTGCGGGCCCCGGCCCCTCCCCTTCCCGGGGAGCGGCCGGGGCCCGCGGCCGGGCGGGGCGCCGCGGGTGACGGGCGCCACCAGTGACGATCGTCTCTACCGCGAAAGCCGCGAACGCTGGCACATTGGACGGCATGACCGCACACACCGCCACCCTCTCCGCCCGCGCCCGCCGCCTCGTCGGCACCGGCGGCCCCAAGGAAGACTCCTCCTGGCTGGAGCACGTGCTCGGCTGGACCCTGGTGGTCGTCCTCGCCATGTTCGTCACCCAGGTCGGCTGGCTCTAGCCCTGCTGGAGGGAGTCGGCGGCGAGCCCGTACTCCCGGCCGCCGTCGCGGCCGCGCAGGCGGTAGCCGCGCAGCGAGGCCGCGGCCATCTTCAGCACCAGCACCTTGCGCGGGGCTCCGCCGGCCAGCAGCACCAGCAGCAGCCCGCCCCAGAACGGCCGGGTGCGGCGCCACGCGCGCAGCCGCTCCCGCGGACCTAGAAGCACGTCTGTCCGTCCAGGCTGACGTCGAGCTTCATCCCCTTGAGCCCGAAGTTCCCGCCGGTCGCGGACCGGGCGTGCGACTTCACGCCCACGACCTCGATGTTCCCGGCCTGGAGCCCGAACCTGCCCGGCTCGCCCTCGACCCCGTCCACCCGGTCGAGGGTGGAGGCGTCCCGGCCGATCCCGGCCCGCCCTGCGCCATGCGCGGGGGACCGCGCGGAGGAGTAGCGCGAAGCGAGCGCGGCGCACAGGTCTGCCATACTGCGGGCATTCTGTGGCAGTTCGAGGCTAGGGCCGAATTTGAATAATAGTCAACAGCGCGGTGGGACCGGCCGGTCGCAGGTCCGGAAGGCCGAACTCATAGCCATCGGCCGCAAGTTGTTCGCCGACACCTCGTACGACGCCCTGTCCGTGGACGACATCGCCCAGCACGCGGGCGTCGCCAAGGGCCTCATCTACTACTACTTCAAGAGCAAGCGCGGCTACTACCTCGCCATCGTCGAGGACTCCGTCGCCGAACTCGTCGCCCGCGCGGGCGGGGAGCCGGACCTGCCGAACGCCGAGCGCGTGCGCCGCACCATCGACGGCTACCTGCACTACGCCGAACACCACCAGGCCGCCTACCGCACCATCGTCACCGGCGGGGTCGGCTCCGACGCCGAGGTCCTCGCCATTCGCGACGCGGTCCGCGAGGAACTGGTGGGCACCATAGCCGAGGGCGCCTACGGGCGCCGCGCCGTGCCCCCGCTGGCCCGGCTCGCGCTGGTGGGCTGGCTCTGTGCGGTGGAGGGCGTCACCCTCGACTGGATCGGCGGCCTGGACCGGGAAGGGCAGCCCGGCAAGGCCGAGGTCGGCGCCCTGCTGGTGCGCCAGCTGCGGGCCACTCTGGCCGTGATCGAGGAGTTCGCTCCGGATTGCCCGGCTCCGCCCGCAGTCGAGGAGATCGCGACCGGCCCCGACGATCATCGAAATCAAGTACCGGTGACGGAAAGCGCCTGATCGGGCATACTCGACCCGCCGCAGCCGCTGTTCGAGCCCTCCCGTGATCCGGGAGGGCAGCATCGGCTGTGAGAGCACCGAGATCCGGCGGCGCGTCCCACACCTCACGCGTCGCCGCCGTGCCCGACGAGGGAGGAGAGCGCCGCCATGAACGACCGCGCCCCAGCACCGGTGGACCGTCAGCTGCCCACCGAGGAGTCCCGGGACCTCCTCGCGCTCGTACGCGACATCGCCCAGCGGGAGATCCGCCCCCGGGCCGCCGACGAGGAGGAGACCGGCCGGTTCCCCCGCGAGGTCTTCACCCTGCTGTCCGAGGCCGGCCTGCTCGGCCTCCCGTACGCCGGCGAGTTCGGCGGCGGGGAGCAGCCGTACGAGGTCTACCTCCAGGTCCTCGAGGAGCTCGCGGCCGCCCGCCTGACCGTCGGCCTCGGCGTCAGCGTCCACTCCCTGGCCTGCCACGGCCTCGCCGGGTACGGCACCAAGGAGCAGCGCACCGCGCACCTGCCCGGCATGCTCGGCGGCGGGCTGCTCGGCGCCTACTGCCTGTCCGAGCCGGCCGCCGGCTCGGACGCCGCCTCGCTCACCACCAAGGCGGTCCGCGACGGCGACGAGTGGGTGATCACCGGCACCAAGGCCTGGATCACCCACGGCGGCGTCGCCGACTTCTACACCGTCCTCGCCCGCACCGGCGCCCCGGGCGCCAAGGGCATCACGGCCTTCCTCGTCCCGGGCGACGCCCCCGGCCTGACGGCGGCCGTCCCCGAGAAGAAGATGGGCATGAAGGGCTCGCCCACCGCCCAGCTGCACTTCGACGGCGTACGCGTCCCCGACGCGCGGCGGATCGGCGAGGAGGGCCAGGGCTTCTCCATCGCGCTCGCCGCCCTCGACGCGGGCCGGCTGGGCATCGCGGCCTGCGCCGTCGGCGTCGCCCAGGCGGCACTGGACGAGGCGCTCGCCTACGCGCTGGGCCGCAAGCAGTTCGGCCACCCCATCGCGGACTTCCAGGGGCTGCGGTTCATGCTGGCCGACATGGCCACGAAGATCGAGGCCGGCCGCGCCCTGTACCTGGCGGCGGCGCGGCTGCGGGACGCGGGCAAGCCCTTCTCCCGCCAGGCGGCGATGGCCAAGCTCTTCTGCACCGACGCGGCGATGGCCGTCACCACGGACGCGGTGCAGATCCTCGGCGGCTACGGCTACACCGCGGACTTCCCGGTGGAGCGGCTGATGCGCGAGGCGAAGGTGCTCCAGATCGTGGAGGGCACCAACCAGATCCAGCGCATGGTGATCGCCCGCCACCTGGCCGGCCCGGAAACCCGCTGACGGCTCCCGCGTGGAACTCGCCCTGCGGCCGGCCCTCGACGCCTTCCGCGGGGCCTGCGGTTTCCGCCCGACGGTGGCGTGAGGGCCCGGGGGCGGTGTCACGGCCCGTCGGGTCCGCCGAAGAGGGGTCCGCTCGGCCAGATCGGGGACGAGGCGATCCGGGACCACTCCGGATCGCGCCGACCCGGCAGCGTCCGGCCGTCGGCGGCCCAGCGGGCGAGCAGGGCGCCGTAGATGGGCGGATCGGGGTGCCGGTGGTGCGCGGCCTGCTGGGCCGACGGCTGCATCGGCTGCTGAACCGACTGCTGAACCGATTCTTCGTAACCGGGCGGCGTGGGGCGGCGCCGACGCCCCGTTCTCGGCGTGGCCGATTCGAGTGTGGTCATGCAGGGCCAACGCGGGAGCGGACGCACGGGTAACCCCTCGCCGCTCGCGCCCATCCGTTCGACCCTTCCCACCGCCTGCGGCACCCCCTCGGGCCTGTCGTCAGACTCCCGTCTGCCCCCCGGGCGACGACGGGAGTCTGACGACAGGCCCGAGGGGTCGGAGATCATGGCCTGATGCGTACACACCACGCCGTACCGGTCGCCCTGGCGGTCGCCGCCCTCCTCGCCCTCACCGGCTGCCAGGACGCGAAGCCCTCCGGAGCGGACGGGGCCGGTCCCGCCCCCGCGAAGCCCGCGGCGTCGGCCTCGGCCTCCGCCTCCGCCTCCGCCCCGGCGAAGGGCAGGGCCCCCGTCCTCGCGAAGCAGGGCACCATCCCCGACCTCGTCGGCAAGGGTCTCCAGGCCGCGCAGGACCAGGCGCAGGCGGCCGGTTTCTACCGCCTGGCCTCGCACGACAGCCTCGGCCGCGGCCGGGCCCAGGCGTTCGACCGGAACTGGAAGGTCTGCTTCCAGAGCCCCGGCCCCGGCGTCTCGGACACCGACGTCCGGATCGACTTCGGCGCGGTGCAGCTCGAAGAGACCTGCCCGGCCTCGGACCCCGGCCTGCCGTCGGCGGCGCCCGGCACGATGCCGGACTTCTTCACCAAGTCCGTGAAGGCCGCCCGGGCCGCCCTGCCGTCCAACACCAGCTTCACCGTCAAGGACGCGCGGGAGGACCGGATGGTCCTCCAGGAGACGAACTGGCAGGTGTGCGCCCAGCTCCCGAAGCCCGGCACCCCCTTCAACGGCCAGCCGGTGGAGCTGCACGTCGTCAAGTTCGGTGAACTCTGCTCCTGACCCCCGGCACGGGGGTGGGGCGACGGCCCCTCGGCTCCCTCCACGATGGCTCGCCGTGCCGCGCTGTCAGGGTGTGCCAGAACTCTGGCCCCGGGCGCGGTGTCTGACGTACCGTCATATCCGCCGAGTCGCAGCCCACCCCCGTGCCCAGGAGGTTTGCCATGCCCGCGGACCGTCCCGTCCCCCTCGACGAATACCCCGTCCACCAGGCCCCGTTGTCGATGAAGCACCTCGTCACCGGCGACCGGAACGCCTACGACCGCTGCATCTTCCACGTCTTCGACCACACCGGCCGCGCCGTCCTGATCCTCGGCCTCGGCGTCTACCCCAACGCCGGGATCATCGACGCCTACGCCACCCTCCGCCTCGGCGACGAACTCCTCGCCGTCCGCGCCTCCGACGCCCTCACCGACGACCGGATGAACCTCTCCGTCGGCCCGCTGCGCATCACCGTCGACGAACCCCTCAAGCGCATCACCCTCCGCTGCGAGCCCGACCCCGCCGACCCCGGCGGCCTCTCGTACGAGATCACCTGGACCGCCGAGTTCCCCGCCGTCTGGGAGCCCCACCACACCCAGCGCCGCGGCGACCGCCTCATCCTCGAAGGCCGCCGCTTCGTCCAGGCCGGCAACGTCACCGGCACCCTGCGCGCCCGCGGCGAGGAGTTCACCCTCACCCCGGGGGAGTGGACCGGCACCCGCGACCGCAGCTGGGGGGTCCGCCCGATACCCGGCGAGGACGGCGGCCGGGCCGCGGAGGAACACCGCCCCGAGGGCTTCCACTGGCTCTGGATCCCCGTCCGCTTCGAGGACCGCTTCCTCATGGTCATCGCCCAGGAGGACGCCGACGGCCACCGCACGCTCAGCGAGGCCGTCCAGGTCTTCCCCGAGGACAGCGGCCGCCACGACGTCCAGCTCGGCTGGCCGCACACCGAGATCCGCTACCGCCCCGGCACCCGCCACCCCGAGACCGCGGTCGTCCACCTCACCGACCCCTCCCGCAAGCCCCTCGAACTCGGCGTGGAGGTCCTCGCCTCCTCCCCGCTCGCCGTCGGCGCCGGCTACCCGCCCGCCACCGACTGGCAGCACGGCACCTGGCAGGGCCGCGGCTGGACCGACCGCCGTACGTACGACCTCTCCGACCCGGCCGCCCACCCCATGGCCGCCTTCGGGGTCACCGACCACGCGGCCCGCTTCACCCTCGACGGCCGCACCGGCTTCGGCATCTTCGAGCACGGCAGCTTCGGCCGCCACGACCCCAGCGGCTTCGCCGACTACTCCTCCGTCGCCCCGCACTGAAGGAGCCCGCCCATGGCCACGGCACCACGTCCCCGCACCTCCACCCGGGAGCCCGAAGAGCTCGGCCGCCGCCTCGCCGCCTGGCTCGCCACCCGGCTCCCCGGAGCGAAGGTCACCAACACCTCCGTACCCGGCTCCAACGGCATGTCCAGCGAAACCCTGCTCTTCGACATCGAGCACCCCGGGGCCCCCGTCCGCGCCTGTGCCCTGCGGCTGGCCGCCGACCCGGCCGCCTACGCCGTCTTCCCCGCCTACGACATGCCCCGCCAGCACCGGGTGATGGACCTCGTCGCCCACCACACCGACCTGCCCGTCCCGCGCGTGCTGTGGCTGGAGGAGGACCCGGCCCCGCTCGGAGCGCCGTTCTTCGTCATGGCCCGCGCCGAGGGCCGCGTACCGCCCGACGTCATGCCCTACACCTACGAGGGCAACTGGCTGCACTCCGCGACCGACGCCGAACGCGCCGCGCTCCAGGAGGCGAGCATCTCCCTGCTGGCCCGGCTGCACGACCAGTTCCCCGCGAAGGAGGCCGAATTCCTCCTCCCGCCCGGCCAGGGCAGCCCGCTGCGCCGCCACGTCGAAGCCAGCCGCGCCTACTACGCCTGGGTCGTCGAAGGCCTGGCCCCCTCACCCCTGCTGGAGCGCGCCTTCACCCGGCTGGAGGAACTCTGGCCCGCCGACGAAGGGCCCGCCGTCCTGAACTGGGGCGACGCCCGCATCGGCAACGTCATCTACGCACCCGACGGCTTCGAACCCGTCGCCGTCCTCGACTGGGAGATGGCCGCGTACGCCCCGCGCGAGGTCGACCTCGGCTGGACCGTCTACCTGCACCGCTTCTTCCAGGACCTCACCGTGAGCTTCGGGCAGCCCGGCCTGCCCGGCTTCCTGCGCCGCGAGGACCTGGAGCGCCGGTACGCGCAGCTCACCGGCCACACCCCCCGCGACATGGAGTTCCACACCCTCTACGCGGCCCTGCGGCACGGGATCGTCATGCTGCGCATCGCCTACCGGCAGGCGCACTTCGGCGAGGTCGAGATCCCCGCCGACCCCGACGGCCTGATCCTGCACCACGCCAGCCTCGCCGGCATGGTGCAGGGGACGTACTGGTAGCCGGACTCAGGCGGCCTGTGCGTGCTGGCGCATCTGCGGCAGCGTGGCCGACTCCGACGCGAGCGGACGCGAGCCCGGACCGCCGACGTGCGAGAAGGGCTGCGTCCGCCAGTCGAGGCCCTGCGGGAGGGTGAGGTGGACGACGTCCAGCTGCTGCTCCGGCTGGAGCACGCCCACCGTCGGCAGCGCGTCCGACACCGGCCGGCCCGTACCCGCGCACACCGTGAGCCCGAAGGGGTTCCACGGGCTCAGGCACAGCGCGTGCTGCGGAAGGTGCTCCTCGTCCGCGACGAGGGCGATCGGCTGTCCGCAGTCGGGGCAGATCGCGTGGTGGATCTCGAAACCGTCGGCCTGATCGAGGTACTCCCCGTCGTCCGCCGCGTAGTCGTCTGCGAGAAGTTCCAGGGGCTCCGGTTCGGTGCGACCGGCGCGCTTGGTGTTCAGCATGGATGTACTCCCCCTTGGGTGGGCCGGGCGGGCAGGTTCTTCGGCCACGGCCACACCAAGCACTTCCCGCCGTACGGCACGAGTAACCACCACAACGGGGTGTACGCCCGTACACGCCTGTGGCCTTGGTCACATGCCCGCCGCAGGTGCCACTTCTACGTGGACACCGCTGTGCCGGAAGCGGTCCTGGGCAATAGGTTGAGCGGCTATGAGCGCAATGGAGGAGCTGGACCGCCAGATCGTGGATCTGCTCGTACGGGACGGGCGGATGAGCTACACGGACCTGGGCAAGGCCACGGGCCTGTCCACGTCGGCGGTCCACCAGCGAGTACGCCGCCTGGAGCAGCGCGGCGTGATCCGCGGCTACGCCGCCGTGGTCGACCCCGAGGCCGTCGGGCTGCCGCTGACCGCCTTCATCTCGGTCAAACCGTTCGACCCCAGCGCCCCGGACGACATCGCCGACCGGCTGGCGGGCGTCCCCGAGATCGAGGCCTGCCACAGCGTCGCCGGCGACGAGAACTACATCCTGAAGGTCCGCGTGGCCACCCCCCTGGAACTGGAAGACCTCCTGGGCCGCCTCCGAGCCCTGGCCCACGTCTCCACCCGCACCACGGTGGTCCTCTCCACCCCCTACGAATCCCGCCCGCCCCGCATCTGACGAACCCGGCTCCGCAGCCGTATCCAGCCCCGCCGGACCTCCGCGGGCAAATCCAGCCTCGCCGGACCTTCGCAGCCCAATCCAGCCCCGCCAGGGGGCACCTCCCAGCGGTAGCTGGGGGAGTTTGAGGCGCGGGGGCCCGGGGGCGGAGCCCCCGCAACGGCGCCGCACACGGACGGGGTCCGGGCGCAGCCCGGGCTCCGCACCCCCGCCCCCGGTAACGGCGCGGCCAGCGCAGGGGCGAGACTGGTCCCCATGACCGACCGCACCCCCTCCGCCACCGCCGCCGGAGCCCCCGCCGCCGCCCCCACCCGTACCGTCCTCCTCCGCGGCGGCGAGGTGCACAGCCCCGCCGACCCCTTCGCCACCGCGATGGTCGTCGAGCGCGGCCACATCGCCTGGGTCGGGTCGGAAGGCGCGGCCGACGCCTTCGCGCAGGGCGTGGACGAGGTCGTCGACCTGGGCGGCGCCCTCGTCACCCCGGCCTTCACCGACGCCCACGTGCACACCACCTCCGCCGGCCTCGCCCTCACGGGCCTGGACCTGACGGGGGCCCGCTCGCTCCCGGAGGCGCTGGAGCTCGTACGGGCGTACGCCGCGCGCCGGCCGGCCGACCGGGTGCTCCTCGGGCATGGCTGGGACGCCGCCCGCTGGCCGGAGCGGCGCGCCCCGCGCCGGGAGGAGCTGGACCGGGCCACCGGCGGGCGCCCCCTCTACCTGAGCCGGATCGACGTCCACTCGGCGGTGGTGACCACCGCCCTGCTGGAGCTGGTCCCGCAGGTGCGGCCCCTCGGCGACGAGCCGCTGACCCGGGACGACCACCACGCCGTGCGGCGGGCCGCGCTGGCCGCCGTCACCCCGGCCCAGCGCGCCGAGGCCCAGCGGGCCGCCCTGGACCGGGCCGCCTCCCTCGGCATCGGCTCCGTCCACGAGTGCGGCGGCCCCGACATCTCCTCCGCGGAGGACTTCACCGCCCTCCTGGAACTCGCCCGCGAGCGGCCCGGGCCCCGGGTCTTCGGCTACTGGGCCGACCGGGACCTCGACCTGGCCAAGGCCCTCGGGGCCGTCGGCGCGGCCGGTGACCTGTTCGTGGACGGGGCCCTCGGCTCCCACACGGCCTGCCTGCACAGCCCGTACGCCGACGCCTCCCACACCGGGACCGGCTACCTCGACGCCGCCGAGGTGGCGGCGCACGTCGCCGCCTGCACCGAGGCGGGCCTCCAGGCCGGCTTCCACGCCATCGGGGACGCCGCGATCACCGCCGTGGTGGAGGGGGTCCGGGCGGCCGCCGAGAAGGTCGGCCTGGCCCGCATCCGCGCGGCCCGGCACCGCGTCGAGCACGCGGAGATGATGACCCCGGCCACGGTCGCCGCCTTCGCGGAGCTCGGTCTGACCGCGTCCGTGCAGCCCGCGTTCGACGCAGCCTGGGGCGGCGAGGACGGCATGTACGCGGACCGCCTGGGCGCCGAGCGCGCCCGCACGCTCAACCCGTACGCGGCGATGCTGAAGGCCGGTGTCCCGCTGGCCTTCGGTTCGGACGCTCCCGTCACCCCGCTCGACCCGTGGGGGACCGTCCGCGCGGCCGCCTTCCACCGCACCCCCGAGCACCGGATCTCCGTACGGGCCGCCTTCACCGCGCACACGCGGGGCGGCTGGCGGGCGCTGGGCCGCGACGACGCGGGGGTGCTGGTGCCGGGCGCGCCCGCCGACTACGCGGTCTGGCAGACCGAGGAGCTGGTGGTCCAGGCACCCGACGACCGGGTCGCCCGCTGGTCCACAGACCCCCGTTCGGGCACCCCCGGACTGCCCGGTCTGAGCCCCGGCGGGGAGCTTCCGGTGTGCCTGGCGACGGTCGTCGGCGGCCGGGAAGTATTCGTACGGCCACAGGGGTGATCCGCCGGGCCTCGGTTCGGTGAGGGCGGCCGGACCCGGATAGGTTCGGCCGGGTCCACCACAGGACGTCCGTACCGGACGGATCCGTCCGCGCAGCGCGCCCGCGCCTCGGGGGCGAGGGAAGGTTTCGCCGGGCGGCGGGGTGGCCCCGGATCGGGGTCCGGCGGTCCAGTAGACAACGGTCCCGGTCGTCCGCAGCCAGCGGGAGCCGGTCCGGCCCGAAGGACCGTCGGCCCCGATCGCTGTTCTAAAATCATCCCGCAGTGACGGTATGGACGAAGCGGGCCGGACCGGGCCCGGCTGGACGAACAGCACGCAAGGGGACCCAGTGAGCGACGGCGGACAGCGGACCTACGGACCGCTCGGCACCACCCTGGTGATCATTCCGACGTACAACGAGGCGGAGAACATCCCGCTGATCGTGGGCCGGGTCCGCGCGGCCGTGCCCGAGGCGCACATCCTCGTCGCGGACGACAACAGCCCCGACGGCACGGGGAAGCTCGCCGACGAGCTGGCCGCCGCCGACGACCACGTCCACGTCATGCACCGCAAGGGCAAGGAAGGTCTCGGCGCGGCCTACCTCGCGGGCTTCGCCTGGGGCCTGGAGCACGGCTACGGCGTGATCGTCGAGATGGACGCCGACGGCTCCCACCAGCCCGAGGAGCTGCCCCGCCTGCTCACCGCCCTGACCGGCGCCGACCTGGTGCTGGGCTCCCGCTGGGTGCCGGGCGGCCGGGTCGTCAACTGGCCCAAGAGCCGCGAGTTCCTCTCGCGCGGCGGCTCCACCTACTCCCGGCTGATGCTGGACGTCCCGATCCGCGACGTGACCGGCGGCTACCGCGCCTTCCGCCGCGAGACCCTGGAGGGGCTCGGCCTGGACGAGGTCGCCTCGGCGGGCTACTGCTTCCAGGTCGACCTGGCCCGCCGGGCCGTCCGCAAGGGCTTCCGCGTCGTCGAGGTGCCCATCACCTTCGTGGAGCGCGAGCTCGGCGACAGCAAGATGAGCAAGGACATCGTGGTCGAGGCCCTGTGGCGGGTCACGCAGTGGGGCTTCAAGGAGCGCACCGCCAAGCTCACGGGCAAGCGTCCTGCCTGATCAGAGCCCTGATCAGCGCCCTGCGCGGAACCCTTAGGGGATGTCCGGTACCTCCGGCTGAGGTCGTTCTTAACCGGGCCCGGGCACACTGGATGCTATGACGACCGGCATTGGACCACTCGGGAAGGGCACTCCGACGGCCCCCCGGCGGCGCTCGCCCGCCCGTACCTTCCTCCCCCTGGCGGTCGCCGCCTGGCTGATCCTGGAGATCTGGCTGCTCAGCCTGGTCGCCGGATGGGCCGGCGGGGTGACCGTCGCCGCGCTGCTCGCGGGCGGGCTGGTGCTGGGCGGGGTGGTCATCAAGCGGGCCGGGCGCCGGGCCTTCAGGAACCTGACCGACAGCGTCCAGCAGGCCCAGGCCCAGGCGATGGCCGGCGAGGTGCCGACCGCCCCGCAGCCCCCCAAGGGCTCCGGCAACGGCATGACCATGCTCGCCGGGCTCCTGCTGATCATGCCCGGCCTGATCTCGGACGTGGCGGGGCTCCTGCTGCTGCTCCCGCCGGTACGGGCCTTCGCCGCCCGCCGCGCCGGGCGCACGCTGGAGCGCCGCATGACGGCGGCCTCCGCCCCGGGCGGCCTCGGCGACGCCTTCACCCAGGCCCGGATCCACTACCCCGACGGCAAGGTGGTCCCGGGCGAGGTCGTCCGCGAGGACGGGCCCTCCGGCCCGGACACCACGTACCGCCCGCCGCTGGCCCCGTAGGAAAAGCGAAAGCCGAGGGGCCCCGCCACATCGCTGTGGCGGGGCCCCTCGGCTTTTTCGTGCTTCCGTCCGCCTGTTACGCGGACTTGCGGCTGTCCCGCGGATGCACGGCAATGTTCATGGCGCCGGAACGCAGGACCGCCAGCCGTTCGGCCAGCACTTCCTCCAGCTCCTCGCGGGTGCGTCGCTCCATGAGCATGTCCCAGTGCGTTCGCGCAGGCTTGCCCTTCTTCTCTTCGGGCCCGTCCCCGTCCACCAGGAGTGCCATGGCGCCGCAGGCCTTGCACTCCCACTCCGGCGGAATTTCTGCCTCAACCGAGAACGGCATCTCAAATCGATGTCCGTTCTGGCATGCGTACTCCACCGCCTGGCGCGGGGCCAGATCGATGCCGCGGTCCGTCTCGTAGCTGGTAACCACGAGCCGCGTACCGCGGAGAGCTCGCTCACTCATGAATCGTGCCTCCCGGGCTTGTCGCCCACAGGACAGGTGTCGCTGTCGTCGTCATCCGGTCAACGTCCGGTCGGCGGTATAGATTCCCGCTCCGGGTCATGCGTCGCCCGTCGTGCCGCCCCTTGTTGTACCCACCAATGCCCGTTTTGTCACATCTGGCAGCAGATGTCACCCAACGTCTACACTTCTTAAGCGCGCAGTAACGGTCCGCCTGGCAGGCCAAAGGCGTACACTACCGGCCCTTCGCTCGAACGTCGAAATTCGTTCGGAATTCGTTCGTGGGTCCGGGTCCGGACGGGTGTCCGGAGCAAGTGATTCCGGCCCGGAGGCCGGGCCGGGCCCCACTCCCGGACCCGGGCTCAGAGGCGCTCGGGAACAGGATTGCCCGCCGCCTCCACCGCGCGCCGCACCGGCACCCGCGCGAGCAGCACGAAACCCAGTGCGAAGAAGACCACCAGCGAGACGATCGCGTCCCGGTAGCTGCCCGTGAGCTGGTACGTCAGGCCGAAGACCAGCGGTCCCACCCAGCTCAGGCCCCGGTCGCTCATCTCGTACGCCGAGAAGTACTCGGCCTCCTTGCCCGCCGGCACCAGGTGCGAGAACAGCGAGCGTGACAGCGCCTGGCTGCCGCCCAGCACCAGCCCGATCATCGCCGCGAGCGCGAAGAACCACGCCGGGGTCCGGGCGGGCAGGAAGTACCCGGCGGCCAGCGTCAGCGTCCAGGCGCCCAGCGAGCCGAGGATCGTCCGCTTGGCGCCGTAGATCCGCGCCAGGCGCCCCATGCCCAGGGCGCCCGCCACCGCCAGGACCTGCACCAGCAGCACGGCCCCGATGAGCGTGGACTGCTCCAGCTCCAGCTCCTCGGAGCCGTAGACCGAGGCCTGCGAGATCACCGTCTGCACGCCGTCGTTGTAGATCAGGTACGCCAGCAGGAACGACAGGGTCAGCGGGTAGCGCCGCATGTCCTTCAAGGTGGCCACGAGCTGCTTCCAGCCGCTGACGGCCGGCCCCGCGCCGGGCTCGCGGACCACGGCCCGGTCCCGCAGCCGGCGCAGCGGCACCAGCGCGAACGCACCCCACCACAGGCCCGCGGAGGCCAGGCAGATCCGTACCGCCATGCCCTCGGACAGGCCGAAGGAGTCGTGGGCCGTGTAGAGCACCAGGTTCAGCACGAGCATCAGGGAGCCGGCGGTGTAGCCGAAGGCCCAGCCCCGCGAGGAGACGGTGTCCCGCTCGTCCGGCGTGGAGATCTGCGGCAGGTAGGCGTTGTACAGCACCATCGAGACCGACAGCGCCGCGTTCGCCACGATCAGCAGCAGCCCGCCGAGCAGGTAGCGGTCGCCGCCCAGGAAGAACATCCCGGCCGTCGCCGCGGCGCCCGTGTACGCGGCCGCCGCCAGCAGCGGCTTCTTGCGCCCCGTCCGGTCCGCGGCGGCCCCCACCAGCGGCATCAGCAGGACGGCCAGGAGCACCGAGGCCGACACCGAGTAGGCGAAGAAGGAGCCGGCCCGCACCGGGATGCCCAGCGGGTGCACGTACCCCTCGGCGTCCGCGGCGGCCTTGGCCACCGAGGTCAGGTACGGCCCGAGGAACACGGTGAGCACGCTCGCCGAGTACACCGAGACGGCGAAGTCGTAGAAGTACCAGCCGTGCTGTTCCCGCCGGCGCGCGGCGGCGGCTCTGCCGTCCTCCTCGCCGGATTCCGCTTCGATGTCCGTCCGCTCGGTCATGAGCGCCCCCTCGCTGGTCCCCGTACCGCTCCGGCCGCCGGACCGGGCACGGCGGCCCACGGGCTCGTCAGGCCCAGGCCCCGCGCCGGTCCAGCACCGTGCGCAAGATGTCGATCCGGTCGGTCATGATGCCATCGACACCCAGGTCCAGGAGCGATTCCATACGTTCCGGTTCGTTCACGGTCCAGACGTGCACCTGGAGTCCCCGCGCGTGCGCGGTGCGTACGAAGCGCCGGTCGACCACCCGGATGCCCGCCTGGGTCTCGGGCACCTGCGCCGCCACCGCCCCGACCCGCAGCGCCGCCGGGATCGCGAACGAGCGCAGCCGCAGCCCCACCACCCCGCGCACCCCGTACGAGGTCGCCAGCCGCGGCCCGGCCACCTTCTGGGCCCGGGCCACCCGGCTCTCGGAGAAGGAGCCCACGCACACCCGGTCCCAGACCCCGGCCCGCGCGATCAGGTTCACCAGCGGGTGCAGGGCCGACTCGTCCTTGATGTCGATGTTCCAGCGGGCCTCGGGGAACTCCTCCAGCAGCTCCTCGAAGAGCGGCAGCGGCTCGGTCCCCGCCACCTTGGCCTCGCGCACCCGGCTCCAGGGCAGCTCCCGGATCCGCCCCTGGCCGTCCGTCACCCGGTCCAGCGTCGCGTCGTGGAAGGCGACCAGCTTGCCGTCGGCCGTCGCGTGCACATCGGTCTCGAAGTACCGGTAGCCGGCTTCGGCGGCCCGCCGGAAGGCGGCGGCGGTGTTCTCCAGCCCGTCGGCGGCCCCGCCCCGGTGGGCGAAGGGGATCGGAGCCGGGTGGTCCAGATACGGGTGGCGAAGGCGTACATGAGTCACGGCCGCAGTATGCCTCCTGGATCCCGTGGGACGGGAGCGGCCGCGTGGACGAGGAGTGAACGCGTGTCCCGCACGCGGCGGGCGGGGACCACCGGCCGCCACCCCCCTGGTCCGCGGGAGCCGCGGCATGACACTCTGGACCCGCGGAACCAATCCAATACGGGCCCCGGCACCCCAGCTCCGAGGCCAATTCCATGAAGGTGGACCGGACGCCATGGCTCAGTGGACCTCAGCGGTCGGTGCCGCACAGCTCGCCCGCCTCATCACCTCCCAGCAGGAACGCCCCGGCGTCCCCGGCTCCCGCAAGGCACCCGCCTACCGCAGCCTCGCCGACGGCATCCGCCTCCTCGTCCTCGAAGGCCGGGTCCCGGTCGCCGCCCGGCTGCCCGCCGAACGCGAACTGGCCGTCGCCCTCTCCCTCAGCCGCACCACCGTCGCCGCCGCCTACGAGGCCCTGCGCGGCGAAGGCTTCCTGGAGTCCCGCCGGGGCGCGGGCAGCTGGACCTCCGTACCGGCAGGCAACCCGCTCCCCGCCCGGGGCCTGGAGCCGCTGCCGCCCGAGTCCCTCGGCTCCATGATCGACCTCGGCTGCGCGGCGCTGCCGGCCCCCGAGCCCTGGCTCACCAAGGCCGTCCAGGGCGCCCTGGAGGAACTCCCGCCCTACGCGCACACCCACGGCGACTACCCGGCCGGACTGCCCGCCCTGCGCCGGATGCTCGCCGACCGCTACACCGAGCGCGGCATCCCCACCATGCCCGAACAGATCATGGTCACCACCGGGGCCATGGGCGCCATAGACGCCATCTGCAGCCTCTTCGCCGGCCGCGGCGAGCGGATCGCCGTCGAATCCCCCTCCTACGCCAACATCCTCCAGCTCATGCGCGCCGCCGGGGTCCGCCTCGTGCCCGTCGCCATGGGGGCCGGGGTGTCCGGCTGGGACATGGACGTCTGGCGGCAGGTGCTGCGCGACGCGGCCCCGCGCCTGGCCTACGTCGTCGCCGACTTCCACAACCCCACCGGGGCCCTCGCCTCCGAGGAGCAGCGCCGGGCCATGGTCGAGGCCGCGCGCTCCGCGGGCACCGTCCTGATCGCCGACGAGACCATGGCCGAACTCCAGCTGGACCCGGACCTCGCCATGCCCCGCCCGGTCTGCTCCTTCGACCCGGCCGGCTCCACCGTGATCACCGTCGGCTCCGCCAGCAAGGCGTTCTGGGCGGGGATGCGGATCGGCTGGGTCCGCGCCGCCCCCGACGTGATCCGCAGCCTCGTCGCGGCCCGCGCCTACGCCGACCTCGGCACCCCGGTACTGGAACAGCTCGCCGTGAACTGGCTGATGCGCACCGGGGGCTGGGCGGACGCCGTCGAGATCCGCCGCGACCAGGCCCGGGAGAACCGGGACGCGCTCGTCGCGGCGGTGCGCCGGGAACTGCCGGACTGGGAGTTCGCGGTGCCGCTCGGCGGGCTCACCCTGTGGGCCCGCGCGGGCGGGCTGTCCGGGTCGCGGCTCGCGGAGGTGGGGGAGCGGGTCGGCGTCCGCGTCCCCTCGGGGCCCCGCTTCGGGGTGGACGGGGCCTTCGAGGGGTACGTCCGGCTGCCCTTCACCGTGGGCGGGCCGGTGGCCGAGGAGGCCGCCGCCCGGCTGGCGGCGGCGGCCCGGCTGGTCGGCACGGGAGCGGGCGGCAGCGGGGCGGAGCCCCCGCGCACCTTCGTCGCGTAGGAGGGGTCCCGCCGACGGCCTACGGGGCCTCCGCCCGGACCTCCGGGATCTCCGCGGCGTCGATCGCCGGGGCCTGCGCCTGGACCTGGACCTGGAGCGGCTTGGACAGGGTCACGTGGCCCTCGCCGCCGCCCGCCGCGGGGGCCTGCCGCTGCGGCAGCAGCTCCAGCACCGCCTGCCGGTGCGCGGGCGGGGAGGCTTCGTCGTACGGGTCCGGCGTCGCGGGCACCTGGAGCCGGTGCACGGGCCCGGTGCCGAGCCGGGCGTAGCCGCGCCCCGGCGGCAGCTGCGGGGTCGGGGTGGTGTTCGGCGCCGCCCCCAGGACGTCGGTGATCTGCTGCACGGCCGCCGGCCCCAGCACCACCCGGGCGCGGGTGTGCTGCCAGACCGCGTCGTGCAGCAGCTCCAGGTGGTCGAACTGCTCGGCCACCACCACCGTGATGTGCGCGGCGCGGCCGTGCCGCAGCGGCACCTGGAGCTGGGCGAGCGGGTCCGGCCGGCCCTCGGAGGCCGCCAGGTGCGCGAGGACGCCCGCCCGGTCCAGCAGGATCCACAGCGGGCGCCGGGTGTCCTCGGGCGCGGGGCGGCCCGCCTCGCGCGCCCGGTGGGTGGCGATCAGGCGCCGCTCCGTCTCGTGCGCGGCCCACTCCAGGGTGGCCTGCGCCCCGGTGGGCCCGCACTCCACGGCGATCACCCCGGCGCGCCCGGCCAGGCAGGCGTACTCGCCGCTGCCGCCGCCCTCCACGATCAGGACGTCGCCGCCCTGGCGCAGGGCCTGGAGGGCGACCGAGCGCAGCAGGGTGGAGGTGCCGCTGCCGGGCTGGCCGACGGCCAGCAGGTGCGGTTCGGTGGCGCGGGGGCCGGTCCGCCAGATCACGGGCGGCATGTCGCGGGGCTCGTCGCCCTCCACCACGGGCAGGGTGCGCTGCACGCCGCCGGGGTCGGTGAAGCCGAGGACGGTCTCGCCGGGCGAGGTCACGAAGGGCTGGGCGGCGATCCCGGTGGGCAGCGCCGCCAGTACGCGCAGGTCGAGCTGGTTGCCCTCCTCGTCCCAGTCGAAGCGGTACTCCCGCCCGCGCCCGGACTTGGCGTGCAGCAGGGCCTCGATCCGGGCCCGTGAGGCGGCCTCGCCGTCGGTGAAGTAGGCGGGGTAGCGGATCCGGAGCCGGGTGACGCGGCCCGCCCCGTCGAACTCGTAGCCGCTGAAGGCCTCGTCCCAGGCCCCGCCGTGGGCGAAGAGCGGGCTGGGGTCCTCGGGGATGGAGAAGTACGGCACCAGGGCCTCGTAGAGGGCCCCGAGCCGTTCGGTCTCGGCGTCCCCGGGGCCGGTCTTCACCGGGGTGCGGTCGCGCCCGTGCCAGGCCGCCGCCGCCATGAGGGTGATCAGGGCGAGGAGGGGGCCGTAGGGGACGAGCGCGACGACGAGGACGCAGGCGGCCGCCAGGAAGAAGGCGGGGCCGCGCTTGTCCTTGGGGGTCGCGGACCACTTGCGCCGCCCGGCCGCGGCCAGGACGCGCAGGCCGCGTCCGATGACGATGAGCGGATGGAGGACGTCCGTGGCGCTGTCGGCGGCCGTGCGAGCGAGGTCGCGGCCCCGGGTGAGCGAGGCGGAGCCGCGCGTGAGGATTCGGGGGAGTGGGCGCCGGGCCACGGTCGTCTCCTGGAGTTGTGGTGGTCGGTGCGGTCGGGGCTAGAGCTTGATCCCGCCGAGGAGGCTCGCGAGGCTCGCCGTACTCGCCGTGATGCTCGGGGCGATGGCGGAACCGGCGAGGAAGAAGCCGAAGAGCGCGCAGACGAACGCGTGCGTCAGCTTCATCCCGTCCTTCTTGAAGAAGAGGAAGCAGATGATGCCGAGCAGGACGACACCTGAGATGGACAGGACCATGGACGTTCTCCTGGTGAGTCGGGACTCCTGGTGGGTGGGGACGGTCACCATCAGTTCTTCCAGGCTCACAGCAAGTATCAATGCGACAAAAGGTGCGTACGGGTGAATCTTCGGGATTTTCACTTGACCGGCCCCGCTCGGCTGGCGCGCCCGCCGCCCAGGGTGTGGAGGCGGCGCCGCAAGGCATCCTTGCCTCGGACCGGCCCCGCCATGTCCCGGACCGGGCGCTACCCTGGCGATTCACCCGTACGGACGCAGCGCCGTACGCTCCCCTGCCCTCCCGGCCTGGGGAAACTCTTGCCGAGACGCTGTGAGTGAAAGGCGGTACGAACGATGAGCGAGCACCAGGACGCATCCGGGGCTCCCGACGCTCCCGACGAGGACGTCGTCGAACTGGCCACCAAGATCTTCGACCTCGCCCGTCAGGGTGAGACCGCGACCCTGAGCGCCTACCTCGACGCCGGGGTCCCCCCGAACCTCACCAACGACCGCGGCGACACCCTCGTCATGCTCGCCGCCTACCACGGCCACGCCGACACCGTCACGGCCCTGCTGACCCGCGGCGCCGAGGCCGACCGCGCCAACGACCGCGGCCAGACCCCGCTCGCCGGCGCCGTCTTCAAGGGCGAGGAGGGCGTCATCCGCGCCCTGCTCGCCGGCGGGGCCGACCCGAAGGCCGGAACCCCCTCCGCCGTGGACACGGCGCGCATGTTCGCCAAGGCCGACCTGCTGGAACTCTTCGGAGCCGAGTAATCCGCTTTTGACCCGGGCTCCGCCGGGCCAGGACCGGCCCGGGAGCTCACGGCTTGGTCACGGCGGCCTTAAATGTGGTCGCGGTGCACAAACCGCCTGGGTCATCATGGCGTCGGATTCGATTCGCGGACATGACGGACGGGCAGGAGCGGGCTGGACACAACGGGTGTCCACCCACCCCCACCTGCCACACACGGCCGCCGTGGTCGCGAAGCACCGACGAGAGTGAGAAGGCAATGGTCTACATCGAGCGGAACATGACGGCGGACGTCCTCACATGCTGTTACGCGGCCCTGTGAATCCCGATTCCCGGTTGCGTCCCCAGCTTGATTTGAGGCCATTCCCATGTTCGAACCAGTCATAGCGCCGAGCGGCACCCTGCTCGGGCTCCTCCAGCGCGGCCGCGGCGACGGCACGCTGCACGCCCTCGCGGCGCCCCGGCCCGAGGCCCTCGCGGCCCTCGACCTGTGCGTGCTCCGCGATCCGCGCCAGGACTGGCAGGTCGAGAACCGCTCCTTGTACTACGCACGCCTGTACCTGGACCTCGACGGCCCCCTCGGCGCGATCGAGGCCCACCTCTTCAGCGCCGACGACCTCGTCGACGAGGAGGACCACCGCACGGGCCTCGCCCTGTCCGTCCTCGGCCACCTGGCCTCCTACGGCCGCGACGACGCGCTCATGCTGCTGCGCCGCTACGCCGCCTCCGGAGCCAACTGGGCCTGGGCCCTCGACGAGCTCGCCCTGCGCGACGACGACGAGGGACTGCGCTCCCTCGCCGACCCCGTCCTGGCCCGCTTCCCCGCGACCGCCGAGGGCGAGGCACGCCTCGCCGCCGCCGTCCGCGACGCCTACGAGCCCCGGCCCTGGTGCCTGTGGGAGGAGACCCCGCGCTACGGGGAGCGGCTGCGCGCCGCCCGCCAGCAGGGCTCCTTCGACCGCTGGCAACGCCAGATGACCCCCAGCGGCCCCCGGCCCGGCTGGGGCGTCCAGGCCGTCTTCGACTGGGCCGAGGACGGACTGCGCGGCGGCACCCCGCTGCACGTGCCCGCCGCGCGCTGCCTCGCCGCCGTCGCCGCCCCCGAGGACCGCTCCGCCATCCTCGCGGCCGCCGCCGGCGCCTCCGGCGAAGCCGCCCGGGCCACCGCCCTGCACCACCTGGTCCTCGCCGAACCGGAGAACCCGGCCGTCCTGGACCTCGTCGAAGCCGCCGGCGACGAACCCGCCGTGGCCGCCTACGAGCGCATGTGCGGCCCCGCCGCCCTCGACCGGGCCCGGGCCTGGGTCCACCGCCCCGACGCCCTCGGAGCGGCCGCCGCGGCCCTCCTGGCGGCCCGTGGCGGCCCCGACGACGCCGGACTCGTCCTCGGAGCCCTCCGATCCACCGTCCGCGGCGCCGGCCCCGACAGCGTGCGACTGTTCGCCCTCGTCGACGGAGCGGGCCGGCTCTCGATCAGCTGCGCCGCCCCCGTGCTGCGCCACGTCTACCGCGAGACCGCCTCCTCGCACCTGCGCGGCCGCGCCGCCCGCGCCCTGGCCAGCACGGACCCCACCTTCGCGGCCGGCTTCGCCGTCGAATGCCTCTGGGACTGCGAGGAGACCACCCGCGAGGTGGCCGCCCGCAACGCCGAGACGGCCGACGCCCGCGTGGCCCCCCGCCTGCGCCGCCTGGCGGCGGACCCGGCGGAGGAGGAGGACGTCCAGTCGGCCGTCCGCAGCCGCATCACACCGGAGTCGGCGGTGTAACAGCCGAAGCCGCGCCCGGCACCCGCGCCCCGCGCCCGCACGGTGCACGGCTGGTCCGGGGCCGTCGTCCCCGGGGCCCGGCCCCCGGGGCCCGGCCCCCGGGCCCGCGCCCGCACGGCGCACGCCCGGCCCTCGCCGCCGTCGCCGGAACCCGGCCGCCGAGCCGGTGCCCGCACGGGGCACGCCCGGTCCGGGGCCGTCGTCGGTCACGGTTCCCGCCCCGCCAGGGGCACCTGTCGGCGGTAGCCGGGGGAGTGCGGGGCGAGGGGTCTGGGGCGGAGCCCCAGGGAACGGTGGAAGGGCGGGGCGGGGAGCAGCTCCGCGCAGCGGCCCGCGCGGGCCTACGGTTCCGCCCCCGGAGCCCCGCCCGGCCCGGCGGGAGCCGTCAGCGGCCCGCCGGCACGAAGCGGACGGCCAGGCCCGGGCGGGACTGGGCCGCCGCGTCGAGGGCGGGCCCCTGCGGGACGACCCCGACCACCGGGTAGCCGCCCGTCACGGGATGGTCGGCCAGGAACACCACCGGGTACCCGTCCGGCGGCACCTGCACCGCGCCCAGCACCATGCCCTCGCTCGGCAGCTCCCCGGCCCGCGCCCGGACGAGCGGCGGCCCCGCCTCCGTACGCAGGCCGATGCGGTTGGACGCCGCCGCCACCCGGTACCGCGAGGACAGCAGCCGGGCCACCGAAGCCGCCGTGAACCAGTCGGCCCGCGGCCCCGGCCGCAGCGGCAGCACCAGCTCGGCCGGGGGCCCCGGCACCCGCAGCGCGTCCGCCCCGCGGACCGGGTCCGGCCCCGGGGGGCCCACCGGCAGCACCGTGCCCGTCTCCAGCGGAGGCGGCCCCAGCCCCGAGAGCAGGTCCGTCGCACGGCTGCCCAGCACCGCCGGGACGGCGAACCCGCCCCGCACCGCGAGGTAGCCGCGCAGCCCGGACTCCGCCCGGCCCACGTCCAGCTCCGCCCCCGCCCGCAGCCGCACCGGCGCACCCCAGGCCGCCGGGCGCCCGTCGACCCGTACCGCGCACGGGGCGCCCGTCACGGCGACGGTGACCGGGGACAGGGCGCGCAGCCGTACCCCGTCGAAGGTGGTCTCCAGGGTGGCGGCGCCGGCCGGGTTGCCCAGCAGCCGGTTGGCCAGCGCGTGCGCGGCCGAGTCCAGCGCGCCCGAGCGGGGTACGCCCAGGTGGGCGTGGCCGGGGCGGCCCAGGTCCTGCACGGTGGTCAGCGCCCCCGGGCGCAGCACCTCCAGCGCGCTCACGCCCCGGCCTCCGTGAACCGCACCCGCACCCCGGGCGCGAACAGCGCCGCCGGCTCCCGCCCCGGGTCCCACAGCACGGCGTCGGTGGAGCCGATCAGCTGCCAGCCGCCGGGGGAGGAGCGCGGGTAGACTCCCGCGTACTCCCCGGCCAGCGCCAGCGAGCCCGCCGGGACGGCCGTACGGGGCGTGGCGCGGCGCGGCAGGTGCAGCCGCTCCGGGAGCCCGGTCAGGTAGCCGAAGCCGGGCGCGAACCCGCAGAAGGCCACCCGGAAGACGATGCCCCCGACCAGCCCCGGAACCGCCCGTACGGACACCCCCCAGGCCCCGGCCACCTCCGCCAGGTCCGGGCCGTCGTACCGCACGGCGACGGTGACCAGCGGCCCGTCGCCCTCCGCGAGCGGCGGCACCTCCCAGCGCGGGATCCGCGCCGCCAGCGCGGCCGGCTCCCGTACCCCGTCCAGCAGCACCGTCCGCGCCGCCGGCACCACCTCCCGTACGCCCTCCAGCTCGCCCGCGTCCCGGCGGCGCAGCAGCTCGGCGTGGAGCGCGGCCACCTCGCCCGCCGAGCCGACCTCGATCAGCAGCCCCCGCACCCCGACGGGCAGCACCCGCATCGGCATCGCCCCGCTCATGACGCGAAGGCCTCCACCCGCACCCCGGCCGCGCCGAGCGCCGCCCGCACCCGCCGCGCCAGCTCCGCCGCCCCCGGGGTGTCCCCGTGCAGGCACAGCGAACGCGCCGCGACCGGGATCCGCTCCCCGCCGGCGGCCGTCACGGCCCCCTCGGCGGCCATCGCGACGGCCCGCGCCACCACCGCGTCCGGGTCGTGGACCACCGCCCCCGGCTCGCCGCGCGGCACGAGCGTGCCCAGCGGGGTGTACGCCCGGTCGGCGAAGGCCTCCGGTACGGGCTCCAGCCCCGCCTCCCCGGCGGCGGCCAGCAGCAGCGAACCGGGCAGGCCCAGCACCGGCAGCCCGGCCTCCCCGGCGGCGAGCCGGACCCCGGCCACGACCGCGCCCGCCTGGCCCGCGTCGTGCACGGTGCGGTTGTACAGCGCGCCGTGCGGTTTCACGTACGACACCCGGGACCCGGCCGCCCGCGCGAACACCTCCAGCGCCCCGATCTGGTAGGCCACCTCGTCGGCCAGCTCGCGCGGCGGCACGTCCATCGACCGCCGCCCGAAGCCCGCCAGATCGCGGTAGGAGACCTGCGCGCCGATCCGTACGCCCCGCTCGGCGGCCAGCTCGCACACCCGGCGCATGATCGACGGGTCGCCCGCGTGGAAACCGCAGGCCACGTTGGCGCTCGTGACGACCGACAGCAGGGCCTCGTCGTCGGTCAGCGTCCACCTGCCGAAGCCCTCGCCCAGGTCGGCGTTGAGGTCGATCGCGGCCGCTGCGGGTGTGATCATGGAAGCCATGCGGCGAGCGTAGAACAGCGCGGGCACCGGCCACCACGGCCCTAGGGCCTGTCGTCGAACTCCCGTCTGCCCCGCGACGCCTGGCACGTGCTCTCGCCGCACCGGGCGAAAGCCCGAGTACGTCCAGTACGCGGGCTTCCGCCCGGCACGCCGAGAGCACGCACCAGACGCCGCGGGGCCGCCCTCCGGGCGACGACGGGAGTTTGACGACAGGCCCTAGGGCCTGTCGGACGATCCGGCCGAACCATGCCGTTTGGGATGTTGTCCGTGACACCGCCTAGTCTTTCCGTCGTGACTCTCCCTGCCCCGGCGAAGACCCTCCCGTCCCCGGCGCCGGGCCCGGCCGCCGACGAGGGCCTGGCCCGGCGGCTGCGCGCCCTCGCCTGCACCGCCCCGCTGCACGACCTCGACGTACGCAAGGCCAACCTGGCCGGCGAGTACGGCGTCTACGCGATGGCGGAGGTCGCGCTGTCCGCGATCGACCTGGTCACGCTCAACATGGACTTCGACACGGGCGCCGACCACGAGCAGATAGTCACCAGGCTCCTGCCGCGCGTCGCCGCGCAGGCACCCCCGCGGCCCGCCGCCGAGCACGAGCGGGTGGCCCGCTGGGTCCTGGAGAACCTGATCAACGTCGGCAGCGTCGACCGCGGCTTCCGCGCGATCTACGGCACCTTCGGCCCCGACGGCGTCTACGTGCGCCGCGACTACGACTTCAAGCTGATCGAGGAGGTCCCCGGCCCCGGCGGCGCGGTCTACCTCCGCACCACCGACGAAGCCGTCAACGTCCTCGTCGGCGCCCTCGACACCGACGTCACCAGCGCCCAGATCGCCGCCGAGGTCAAGCTCGAGGTCCTCATCAGCCGGGGCCGGCTGGCCGACGCGCAGCTCGCCGCCGAACAGGCCCGCTACCGCACCGTCCAGTACGCCGAGACCCTGCGCCGCACCCTCGACGCCACCCGGCGCAACGTCCGCGCGGTGGACTGGCTCCAGGCCGTCCCCGACATGATCGCCGAGGCCCTCGACCACGTCGCCGACCGCTACCGGCACGAGAACGCGATCCTCACCAACATCCGCAAGGCCCGCGACGAGGCCGAGGACCCCGACAACAAGCGGCGCGCCGCCGAGCTCGTCGACATCGTCAAGGACTGCATCCGTCGGCACACCCAGCTCCAGTCCCGGCTGCTCGACGCCGGCCCGCTCTTCCGCGCCGAACAGGACCGCCAGGCCTTCGCCGCGCCGGCCCCGCGCACCGGCATCGACCTGTACGGCCAGCTCGTCGCACCCCTGCTGCCGCTGCCGCTGGAGGGGGCCACCCGGGTCACCGACGCCTTCTTCGCCGCCGGCGCCGGTCTGCGCACCCCCGTCTCGGTGCGGGTCGCGGACCTCGTGGAGATCCTGCTGACCCCGCCGCTGGAGCGCGAGCACCTCGGCGTGGAGATGCCCGAACCGGACCTGATCGCCACCCCGGACGACAGCCGCTTCAGCGAGGAACAGCTCGCGGCGGCGCAGCAGCTCCTGGACCTGCCGCACGACGCCCCGCGCCGGCTGTCCGGACTCCTCGCCGAGGCCCGGCGCGGGGATCCGGACCTGCCGTACCTGGTGGCCCTGCTCGCCGTCCACGCGGCGAGCCCGGCCGTGGGCACCGCGTACCGCCAGGGCGAGGAGCGGCTCCTGTTCGCCGTCGACGACGGCACCACGCTGGAGGACCCGGAGTTCGGCGGCGCCGACCTCATCGTCGGCACCGCCCTGCTGGACGCGGCCGGCATGGCGGCCGACCGCGCGGAAGCCTCATGAGCGGGCAGCCGGCCACCGCGCAGCCGACCGCCGGGTCCTCGCGCCACCGCGAACCGGCGCCTGCCCGCCCGCGGGGCTCCGCTCCGACGCGGGCCCTCGGGCCCGGGGCTCTGGCGCCCGACCGGCCCGGGGCTCTCGCGCCCGCGCCGCCCCGCGCCCGGGCCGCCGCACCGCGCCGTGACCACGCTGGGGCGTCGCCCGGCAGCCGCCCGGCCCCGGCCGGCACACCCACCGCACAGACCCCGCACCGCACCGCCGAGGAGACGTACCAGTGAGCGACCACCACGCCGAGCGCCCCGCGTGGAGCGAGCCGCACCCCGCGTGGAGCGAGCCCGACGCGCCGTCGGCTCCCGTCGCGCCCGCGCCCGCAGGGGCGATCACCCCGGCCGACGCCGCCGACGCGGCCCGCCTCGTCTCCTTCGGCCTCCAGCCCAAGCTGCTGCCCGCCCGCGACGCCGAGTACGCCGAACTGCTGCGCCGCTACCGCGAGGACCCCGCCTTCGCCCGCCTCGCCGACGCCGTCGCCACCGGCCTCGGCCTCGTCGTGCTGGAGGTCTCCCCGCGCGCGGGCATGGCCGTCGCCGCCGGCGAGGACTCCGTCTTCGCCGTCCGCATGGGCGACTACGCCCGCCGCACCGCCGCCGACGGCGGCGACCGGTTCCTGCACGGCCTCGCCCACCTCGCCGTCGCCGCCCTCGCCTTCCCCCGCCCCGAGGACCTCGCCGACGACGGCTACATCGGCCGCGTCACCGTCAACGGCGTCGACGCCTTCGTCCGGCAGACCTGCCGCCGCCTCGAGGAGCGCGCCGGGGAACTCGGCGAGAACACCGACCCGGCCTCCGACGCCCCCGGCCTCGAGGCCGCCTGGCGGGTCTACGCCCGCCGCAGTGCGACCGGCGCCACCAAGGACGCCCGCCGCCTCGCCGGCTCCACCACCGGCATCGTCGGCAAGGCCGCGGCCTTCCTCACCGAGTCCGGCTTCCTCCAGCGCACCGGCGACGAGGCCGGCGGCACCTACCGCACCACACCCCGCTACCAGCTCCAGGTCCGCGACATGGCGGGCAGCGCGGCCATGGCCGAACTCCTGGAACTCGGCGTGGTCCCCGTCAGCGACGGCTCCGCGACCCTCCTGCCGCCGCCCGAGGGCGACGACCTGGAGCTCGCAGCCGACGCCGGCCTGCCCTTCCACGCCTGAGCCACCCGCCTCCGCACCTCCGTACGTACCTCCGTACACAAGCCACCACGAGAGTCCGCCGCCATGTACGAGCTGTCCCGGATCCGCCTCTACTCCATCGGGCCCGCCGGCGCACGCTACGCCGACACCGTGCTCGACCTGCGCGGAGTCGGCGAGCCGGTGCCCCACCCGGCGCCCGCCCAGGCGGAGTTCTTCGAGGACGAGCCCACCGGCCCGCCCCGGCGCCCCGCCCCCGCCGGCGTGCTCTTCCTGGAGAACGGCGGCGGCAAGTCCGTCCTGCTCAAGCTGATCTTCTCGGTGATGCTCCCCGGCCACCGCAACACCCTCGGCGGCGCCAGCTCCGGCGTCCTGCGCAAGTTCCTGCTCGCCGACGACTGCGGCCACGTCGCCCTGGAGTGGCAGCACACCCAGACCGGCGAGTGCGTGGTCGTCGGCAAGGTCAGCGAATGGCGCGGCCGCCAGGTCTCCAACGACCCCCGCAAGTTCGCCGAGGCCTGGTACTCCTTCCGCCCCGGACCCGGCCTCAGCCTCGACAGCCTCCCCGTCGCCGAGGCCACCTCCGTCCGCCCGCCCGTCGAAGGCGTCTCCGGCGCCCAGGGCCGCCGCCGCACCATGAAGGGCTTCCGCGACGCCCTCACCGAGGCCGGCAAGGCGTACCCGCACCTCGAGGTGTACTTCGAGGAGATCCACGACCGCTGGAACGAACACCTCACCGAACTCGGCCTCGACCCCGAACTCTTCCGCTACCAGCGCGAGATGAATGCCGACGAGGGCGAGGCCGCAGGCCTCTTCGCGGTCAAGAAGGACTCCGACTTCACCGACCTCCTGCTGCGCGCCGTCACCGACACCCGCGACACCGACGGCCTCGCCGACCTCGTCCACGGCTTCGGCAACAAGCTCGGCCGCCGCGCCGAACTGATGGCGGAACGCGAGTTCACCGCCGGGTCGGTGGACCTCCTCACCCGCATCGTCGAAGCCGCCGCCACCCGCTCCCGGCTCCGCGACGTCCACGCCGGCGCCGAACGCCGTACGCGCAGCCTCGCCCGGCGGCTGTCCGCCCGGGCCACCGCGGAACGCGGCCGCGCCGCCGACCTCGCCCAGCGCGTCACCGGCGCCGCCCACGAGGTCACCGCCGCCGAGACCCAGCGCACCCGCAGCGCCGCCGTCTCCGCCGAACTGGCCTACCGGCACGCCTCGCTGGCCCTGACCGTCGCCGACAAGGCCGCCGCCGCCCAGCGCCGCGAACTCCTCGAAGCACGCACCCTGCACGCCGCCTGGCAGGCCGCCGAGACCGTCCTGCGCCACCGCGCCGCCGCCGACCGCTCCGCGCGCGTCGCCGCCGCCATCCTGGAGGCCGAACGGGACGCCGCCCCGGCGCTCGCCGCCCGCGCCACCGCCGCCGCCGCACTCGTACGGGCCCTGCACACCGCCGCCGAGCACGGCGAGGACGCCGCCAACGAGGAGGAGGAGCGTTCCGCCGAGCTCCAGGCCGTCGGCGAGACCGCCCACCGCGACGCCACCTCCGCCGCCACGGCGGCCCAGCGCGCCCGCAGCGAGGCCGAGCACCTGCGCGGCCGCCTCGCCGAGGTCGAACAGGAGACCGCCGACGCCGTCCGGGCCGGCTGGCTCGACGACACCGCACCCGACGCCGACCCGGCCCGCGCCGCACTCGCCGCCAGCGACGCCGAGAAGAGCGCCGTGGCCGCCTGGGACGCCGCCCGCGACGCCGCGCGGGGGGCCTCCGACGCCGCCCGTGAGGCCGCCGCCGCCGAGTCCCGCGCCGAGCTCACCGCCGCCCGTGCCGCGGACGCCGCCGACGCGGCCGAAGCCGCCCACGAGGCCGAGTCCCGGGCCGCAGCCTCCCTCGCCGCCTCACCGCGCCTGGCGGCCCTCCTCGGCCTCCCGCAGGCCCCGGACAGCCCCGTCCCGGGCCCGCGCACCGACGCGGCGGCTTCCGGCGGGCTCACCGTCGAAGACCTCGACCGGGGTGCCGAAGAGCTGCTGCGGCTGCTGACCGACACCGTCGGCTCGGCCGAACGCCAGCTGTTCGAGCTGCGCACCGCCGCCGCCGACGACGCCCGCATCCTCGGCGCCCTCGGCGACGGCGGCCTGCTGCCGCCCGGCCCCGACGTCCTCGCCACCGTCGAGTACCTCGGCGAACACGGCATCCCGGCCCTCCCCGGCTGGCGCTACCTCGCCCAGTCCGTGGACCCCGCCGACCACGCCGCCGTCCTCGCCGCCCGCCCCGAACTCGTCGACGGCGTCGTCATCACCGACCCCGACACCCACTCCCGGGCCCGCGAGGTGCTCTCCGGCGCCGCCCTGCTGCCCCGCTCCACCGTCGCCGTCGGCACGGCCGCGGCCCTGCTGGCGCCCGTACCGCCCGCCGGTGACACGGCCGACACCGTGTTCCTCGTACCGCCGAACCCGGCCATGCACGACGAGGGCGCCGCAGACGAGGAACGCCAGGCCCTGCGTGCCCGCGCCACCGACCGCGACACCGAGATCCGCGACCTCGCCGCCCGCCTCTCCGGCGACCGCCAGCTCGCCGCCCGCCTGGCCTCCTGGCGCGACGGCTGCCCGCCCGGCCGCCTCGCCGAGCTGACCCGCCACGCCGAGGCCGCCCGCGCCTTCGCCGTCGAGGCCGACGCCGAGCTGGCGGAGGCCCGTACCGTACGCGCCGAGGCGGACGAGGCCGCCGCCGACGCGGCCCGCGTCCGCGACGAGCGCCAGGACACCGCCCAGCGCGCCCGCCGCGTCGCCGACGCCCTCGCCGGCCTCGCCCACCGCCTGCGCGAGCGCGCCGGCTGGCAGACGAAGGTACGCGAACTCGCCGAGGAGGCCGCCGAGTCCGAGGCCCGCGCCGAAGCCTGCCTCGACCGCGCCCGCGCCGCCGACGAGGACCGCCGCGCCGCCCAGCGCGCCGCCGACGACGCCCGCCGCACCGCCCGCGCCCTGCGCGCCGAACGCGCCGAGATCGCCGGAGCCCCCGAGGCCCTCCCCGAGGACGACACGGCGCCCAGGGCCCCGCTGCCCGACCTCCGCGAGGCCTACCGCGCCGCGTCCCAGCTGTACGAGAAGGTCGGCGTCGGCGCGGACCTCCGCGCCGAACAGGCCCGCGCCGAGAGCGACGAGAGCGCCGCCCTCGCCGAACTCGACCGCCTCACCAACAAGGTCCGCACCCGCGCCGCCCAGCTCCTCGAAGGCACCGACGGCGCCGACGGCCCCTCCCGGCAGGCCGCCGCCGCCCGCGCCGAGGCCCTCGTACAGATGCTGGAGACCCGGGCCTCCACCGCGAGCGAGCAGCTCGGCCGACTGCGCGGCGAGGCCGAACGGCACGCCCCCGCCGAGGGCGAGGCCCACACCGAGCTGCCCGAGGAACTGGTCCCGGCCGACGTGGAACAGGCCCAGGGCCTGCTGCGCACCGCCACCGCCCAGCTCGCCGCGCACTCCGCCGCCGTGGAGGCCGCCCGCGCCGCCCACGCCGACCTGCTGCGCGCCCACCGCACCGCCGAGGACGGCGCCGGCGGCTTCGACGAGACCGCGGCCCTCCTGCGGGACCTGCTGCGCGACCACAGCCACCCGGAGGACGAGCAGGAACCCGTCGCCCACCCGGGCAGCCTGGAGGAGGCCCGGCAGTCCGCGACCGAGGCCCGGCGCTCCCTGCGCGCCTGCGCCGCCGACCTCTCGGCCGCCGAGGCCGCGGTGCGCGAGGCGAGCGACATCCTGGTCCGCCACGCCAACGCCAACCGCTACGAGCAGGTACGCACCCCCGCGCGCCAGCAGATCCGCGAACTGCCCGCCTCCGCCCTGCCCGAGCACGCCGCGGCCTGGGCCACCGCCTTCGCCCCCCGGCTGCGCGTCCTCACCGACGAGCTGGCCCAGCTGGAACGCAACCGCGACAGCATCGTCGACCGCCTGCGCGGCCTCGTCGAATCGGCCCTGGCCACGCTCCGTTCGGCGCAGCGCCTGTCCCAGCTCCCCGAGGGCCTCGGCGAATGGTCGGGCCAGGAGTTCCTGCGGATCCGCTTCGAGGAACCCGACCAGGCCACCCTCACCGACCGCCTGGGCGAGGTCATCGACGAGGCCACGCGGGCCGCCGTCAAGAAGAACAGCACCGCCTCCTTCGGCGAGGGCGGCCGCCGCGACGGCATGTCCCTCCTGCTGCGCGGAGTCCAGGCGGCGCTGGAGCCCAAGGGCATCTCCGTGGAGATCCTCAAGCCGGACGCCGTACTGCGCGCCGAGCGGGTGCCGGTCGGGCAGATGGGCGACGTGTTCTCCGGCGGCCAGCTGCTCACCGCCGCCATCGCCCTCTACTGCACGATGGCGGCCCTGCGCAGCAACGACCGGGGCCGCGACAAGCACCGGCACGCGGGCACGCTCTTCCTCGACAACCCCATCGGCCGCGCCAACGCCACCTACCTGCTGGAGCTCCAGCGGGCGGTGTCCGACGCCCTCGGCGTCCAGCTCCTGTACACCACGGGCCTCTTCGACACCACGGCCCTGGCGGAGTTCCCGCTGGTCATCCGCCTGCGCAACGACGCCGACCTGCGGGCGGGCCTGAAGTACATCAGCGTGGAGGAACACCTCCGCCCGGGTCTGCCCCACCAGGCCCCGGACGAGGAAACCATCCACGGCGAAATCACCGCGACCCGTATGTTCCGCCGCTCCTGAGGTCGGGGGTGGGGGCGGGGGGGGGGACGGGGTGGGGTGCCGTCCGGGATAGGCATGATTTATGGCGCCCGATCCGAAGCTGCGTTGGTGGGGCGGTACCGCGCGCCAACAAATCACGTTTTACATCCCGGACGACACCCCACCCCGTCCCCGCCCCCTCACGTCTCTGATCCGGTCCCGCCACATTCAGCCCCTCCGGCGTTTGAGGAGCGGGGGTCCGGGGGCTGGCCCCCGGCAACGAACCCGCGGACGAACGGCTACGCCACATCCAGCCCCGCCGGCGTTTGAGGCGCGGGGTCTGGGGCGGAGCCCCAGGAGCCCCGCGGGGCCGGACCCCTCAGCGGGGCCGGGCCACGGCCCGGGCCCGTTCCGGCCCGGCGACGCTGCTCGGCTCCGACAGCACCCCGTACCGCTGGTTCCACATCTGCCGGGTGATCAGCACGTCCAGTACCGCCCACGTCGCCAGCACCGTCCCCGCTATCCCCCCGAGCGTCATCGGGAACGCCAGCCACGACCCGGTCACCGCGAGGAAGAAGGTGATCGTGGCCTCGGTCAGCGTCACCGCGACGACCAGCACCGCCCGCACCGCTGAGGCCCGTACCGGATCCGGCATCCGGTACCTCCGCGCCGGTTCCTCCACCCACAGGCCCCGCCCCGCCGCCTCGCTCGGGGAGCCGTCCTCTTCGTACATCCTCATGGTCCGCTCACTTCCCGCCCCGCGGTCCGCCATGCCCGCGTGACCCCACGCCCTGTCAGACGACCGGAGCCGTCCGGAGATTCCCGTGTCCCGGACCCGGCCGCCGCCCCCGCACATCGCGGAACGAAGAATTCCAGCCATCCATCCGGATGTCGGAACCGACGCCTCACGGAGTGTCATCTGCCACATATCGGGCCGGACTTGACCGGAAGTATCGGACAACTCGTGATCTTCGTCCAGGGGTCAGGCCGAAAACGTCCGGACACGCCTTCGATGCCGCTCCGTGTCAGTAGTAGGCTCACGCCGTTTAAATGACGGAACACCGACCCCCGCCAACGGGGTTGAGCTGGGGGAGGCTGGGGAGGCCATGCGCTTTCGCGGGAAGTCCATCCGCCGGAAGATCGTGGCGTTGCTCCTGGTGCCGCTCGTCTCCCTGACCGCCCTCTGGGGCTTCGCCACGGTGATCACCGGCCGTGAGGCGCTGCAGCTGCTCGACGTCGCGTACGTCATCGACAAGGTCGGCTACCCCGTCGAGGACGTCGTCCGGGTCATCCAGAAGGAACGCCGCCAGACCCTCGTCCTCGTCGGCGACCCCCGCTCCGTCTCCGCCACCGCCGAACTCGTCAAGAGCCGCACCGCCACCGACCGGGTGGTCCGCGAGATCACCGCGAACGCCGCGGACCCCGAGGTCCTCGACGAGCTCAGCCCCCAGGCCTCGGAGCGCCTGCACTCCATCCTCGACGCCTTCCACGGCATCGCCGCCCTGCGCCGCTCCGTCGACGCGGGCGCCCTCGACCCGAGCCAGGCCCTGGAGCTCTACTCCCGGCTCGTCGACCCCTGCTACGAGTTCCTGATGAACCTCCACGCCCTGGAGAACGTGGAGATGGACCGGCAGGGCCGCGCCCTCGTCGGTGTCACCCGCGCCCGCGAGACGCTCTCCCGCGAGGACGCCGTCATCGCCTCGGCCCTCGCCGCGGGCAACGTCACCCCCGTCGCCGTCCGGCAGGTCACCGACTTCGCCGCCAAGCGCGCCCTGCACTACGAGCTCGACCTCGCCGTCCTGCCCGCCGACGACCGCAAGGTCTTCGAGCAGTTCTGGGCCGGCCCCGAGACCAAGGCGCTGCGCGACGCGGAGGAACGGTTCATCACCGGCGGCGCCGGCAAGAACCCGCGCGCCGCCTCCCCCGCCCAGTGGGACGAGGCCGCCAACAAGGTCCTCGGCGACCTCGCCACCATGGGCACCGAGGCCGGCGACCGCTACCAGAAGCGCGTCGAGCCGGTCGCGGTGGGCGTCATGGTGCAGGCGGCCGTCGCCGGAGTCCTCGGCTTCATCGCCCTCGCCGTCTCCCTCGTCCTGTCCGTCCGTATCGGCCGCGACCTGGTCCGTGACCTCTCGCAGCTCCGCAAGGACGCCCACGAGGCCTCCGGCGTCCGGCTGCCCGCCGTCATGCGCCGCCTCGCCGCCGGCGAACCGGTCGACGTGGAGACCGAGGCACCCCGCCTGGAGTTCGAGAAGGACGAGGTCGGCCAGGTCGGCCAGGCCCTCAACACCCTCCAGCGCGCCGCCGTCGAGGCCGCCGTCAAGCAGGCCGAGCTCCGCCGCGGCGTCTCCGAGGTGTTCGTCAACCTCGCCCGCCGCAACCAGGTCCTCCTGCACCGCCAGCTGACCCTGCTCGACACCATGGAACGGCGCACCGAGGACACCGAGGAACTCGCCGACCTCTTCCGCCTCGACCACATGACCACCCGCATGCGCCGCCACGCCGAGGGCCTGGTGATCCTCTCCGGCGCCGCGCCCTCCCGCCAGTGGCGCAAGCCCGTCCAGCTCATGGACGTCGTACGCGCGGCCGTGGCCGAGGTCGAGGACTACGAGCGCATCGAGGTACGCCGCCTGCCGCGCCTGGGCATCGAGGGCCCGGCCGTCGCCGACGTCACCCACCTCGTCGCCGAACTCCTGGAGAACGCCACCGTGTTCTCCCCGCCGCACACCGCCGTCCAGGTCCACGGCGAACGCGTGGCCAACGGCTTCACCCTGGAGATCCACGACCGCGGCCTCGGCATGAACCCGGAGGCGCTCCTCGACGCGAACCTCCGCCTCGCCGAGACCCCGGACTTCGAGCTCTCCGACACCGACCGCCTCGGCCTGTTCGTGGTCAGCCGCCTCGCGCGCCGCCACAACATCCGCGTCGTCCTCCAGCCCAGCCCCTACGGAGGCACCACCGCGGTGGTCTTCCTCCCGGCCGAGCTGCTCACCGAGGCCCCCGACACCAACGGCACCGGCATCCGCCTCGACGGGCTGGGGGGCGCCGCGGCCAAGGGCGCCAAGAACCTGAAGGCCGCCGCGGGCGCCAAGGGCCTCGGCCGCCGCCCCGCGCCCGCCGGCGTCGAGAGCGCCCCGCAGGCCCGCCCGCTGCCCGCCGGCGCGCTGAACGGCCCGGTGGAGCTGGAGGGGCCGCTCGGCCTCCTCGGGATCGAGGGCCTGGAAGGTCCCGGACGCCTGGACGGCCTGGACCCCGCCGACGCCCTGGACCCCGCCGCCCTGGACGGACCGGTCACCGGGATCTCCGGCCTCACCGGAGTCGGCGGCCGCCCGCCCATGGCCACCCTCGACGACGAGACCCCGCCCGGCGGCATCCCGCGCAGCGCCCTGCTCGGGCTGCGCCCGGCGGACCGTCCCCACCCGGACCGGCCGCACGCGGAGCGTCCGCACAGCGACCGGCCCCACGGAGACCGGCACCCCGAGCGGGGCGGCTGGAAGGGTGACCGGATCGGCGACCGCAGCGCGGACCGCCACCGGGACTGGGACCGCGCCCGGGACGCCGACCAGGAGGCCGACACCGGCCGCGGCCCGGCCCGTACCCGGGGCGCCGACCGCGAGCGGGACCGGGAGCCGCTGGCGCCCACCGGCCCGGTCCGCCTGGAGCGCTCCCGCGTGGACACCGCCCGCCCCGACGGCGTGCGCCCCTCCGGAGCCGTCCCGCTGCCCCGCCGGCGCCCCACCCCGACCCTGGTCGCGGAGCACGGCCGCCGGGTGGAGCCCCGCCCGGCCGCCGAGCGGCCCGCGCCCCCGGAGCCGGGCGGCGCCGCCGCACCGGGCGGCCTGCCCCGCCGGGTCCGCCAGGCCAGCCTCGCGCCCCAGCTCAAGGACGCCCCGGCCGCCGCCGCGGCCGAAGCCCCCGAACAGCCCTTGACCGACCGGGACGCGGAGGACGTGCGCAGGCGCATGTCCGCCCTCCAGCGGGGCTGGACGGCGGGCCGCGACCACCACGCACAGCAGAAGTCCGAGACCGGGGACGGCACCTCCGCCGCCGGCGGTCCCGCGCACGAGAACGAAGGGGACGGTCGATGACCGCACCGCAGACCGGAAACGACAACCGGGGCCGTGGCTCCGGCCCGCTCAACTGGCTCCTCGACGAACTCGTCGACAAGGTCGCCAGCATCCGCAAGGCGGTCGTGCTGTCCGGCGACGGCCTGCCCACCGGCAGCTCCAAGGACCTCACCCGGGAGGACAGCGAGCACCTGGCCGCCGTGGCCTCGGGCTTCCACAGCCTGGCCAAGGGCGTCGGCCGGCACTTCGACTCCGGCCGGGTCCGCCAGACGGTCGTCGAGCTGGACGAGGCCTTCCTCTTCGTCATGGCCGCCGGCGACGGCAGCTGCCTGGCCGTCCTGTCCGACTCCGACTCCGACGTCGGCCAGGTCGCGTACGAGATGACGCTGATGGTCAAGCGCGTAGGCGACCACCTGGCGACCGCCCCGCGCACCGGGCTGCCAGCCGGAGGGTGAGTCGTACGGCATGAGCGACCCAGGCCAGGACCACCCCACCGGCACCCCCGCAACCCCGGGGGTGCCCGCCGCGACGCCCGAACCCGGCCATCAGCGCTGGTTCGACGACGAAGCGGGCCCCGTCGTCCGCCCCTACGCCATGACCCGCGGCCGGACCAGCCATGCCGGCCAGCACCGCCTCGACCTGATCGCCCTGGTCGTCGCCGAGGCGGCGGCCGACGATCCGGTGTGGGACCTGACCCTGTCCCCGGAACACGCCCACATCCTCGGGCTCTGCCGGGAACGCCACCGGTCCGTCGCGGAACTCGCCGCGGACCTCGATCTGGCCATCGGCGTCGTCCGGGTCCTGATCGGTGACCTCGTCGACGACGAACTGGTCCATGTGACCCGGCCGGTCCCGCCGGCCGAACTGCCCGACGAATCCATTCTGCGTGAGGTGATCGATGGCCTTCGGGCGCTCTAGCCGCACCGGCGCGATGCATGCCGTGTCGCCGGTCGAACCGCTGACCTTGAAGATCCTGGTCGCGGGCGGCTTCGGGGTGGGCAAGACCACCCTGGTCGGCGCGGTGAGCGAGATCCGCCCGCTGCGCACGGAGGAACGGCTCTCCGAACCGGGCGTCGGCATCGACGACACCGGGGGAGTGGAGGGCAAGAGCACCACGACCGTCGCCATGGACTTCGGCCGCATCACCCTGCGCGAGGACCTGGTGCTCTACCTGTTCGGCACGCCCGGACAGGACCGCTTCTGGTTCCTGTGGGACGAGCTGGCCCAGGGCTCCCTCGGGGCCGTGGTGCTGGCCGACACCCGCCGGCTCGCCGACTGCTTCGCGGCGATCGACTACTTCGAACGCCGCGGCATCCCCTTCGTCGTCGCGGTCAACTGCTTCGACGGCGCCGAGCGCCACCCGGTGGTGACGGTCCGCGAGGCGCTCGACCTCGACCCCGAGGTACCGGTACTGCTCTGTGACGCCCGCGACCGGGAGTCGGTCAAGGACGTGCTGGTGGGGGTCGTGGAACACGCGATGACCCTGGCCAGGGCCCGCCGCCGCAGCCTCACGGCCGGAGCCTGACGGGCCGCGCCGACCGACCTCCGGCATGGAGGCGGCCCGTACCCCCGCCGACTGGGGTACGGGCCGCGGCTCTCATGGGGGGACACGGGGTCCCGGTCACGGCGCGGGACTGTGCAGCGAGTGTGAACCCGCCACCGGGGTCCGTCAAGAGTGCGGACAGCAGGCCCTGTTCACCCCCTCAGCGCACGGCCACCACGGCCGACCCGTGCCCGAACAGCCCCTGGTTCGCGGTGATCCCGGCCCGTGCCCCCGGCACCTGCCGGGCTCCGGCCGTACCCCGCAACTGCCAGGTCAGCTCGCACACCTGGGCGATGGCCTGCGCCGGCACCGCCTCCCCGAAGGAGCCGAGACCGCCGCTCGTGTTCACCGGGATCCGCCCGCCGAGCGCCGTCGCGCCCTCCCGGACCAGCTTGGCCCCCTCGCCCTCGCCGCAGAGCCCGATGTCCTCGTACCACTGCAACTCCAGCGCCGTGGACAGGTCGTACACCTCGGCCAGCGACAGGTCCCGCGGCCCCAGCCCCGCCTCCTCGTAGGCGGCGCGGGCGATCGACGCCCGGAAGGACTCCGCCGCACCTGCGGCGGCCACCGTCGAGTCGGTCGCGATGTCCGGCAGGTCCAGCACCGTACGCGGATACGTGGGCGTCACCGTGGACACCGCCCGGATCCGCACCGGGTCCGCCACCCCGCGCGCCCGCGCGAAGTCCATGCTGGAGAGCACCAGGGCCGCGCCCCCGTCGGAGGTGGCGCAGATGTCCAGCAGCCGCAGCGGATCGGCCACCACCGGCGAGGCCGCGACCTCCTCGGCGGTGACGGCCTTGCGGTAGCGGGCGTTCGGGTTGAGCGCCCCGGCGGCCGCGTTCTTCACCTTGACCAGCGCGAAGTCCTCGGCCGTGTCCCCGAGCAGCGCCATCCGGCGGCGGGCGTACAGCCCGAAGTAGGCCGGGTTCGTGGCCCCCAGGACCCGGAACCGCAGCCAGTCCGGATCGTCGGGCCGCTCACCCCCGGCCGGGGCGAAGAACCCCTTGGGCGCGGCGTCGGCGCCCACCACCAGCACCACGTCCGCCAGCCCGGCCAGGATCTGCGCCCGCGCCGCCCCGATGGCCTGGGCCCCGGAGGCGCAGGCCGCGTACACGCTGGTCACCCGGGCGCCCTGCCAGCCGAGCGCCTGCGCGAAGGTGGCCCCGGCGACGTAGCCCGGATATCCGCAGCGCACGGTGTCGGCGCCGACGACCGACCCGACGTCGGTCCACTCCAGCCCGGCGTCGGCGAGCGCGGCCCGGGCGGCGGCCCGCCCGTACTCGACGAAGCTGCGCCCCCACTTGCCCCACGGGTGCATGCCGGCCCCCAGCACGGCCACGTCCGCGCTCACGAGGCCCCTCCCACCGGCCGGAACCGCCAGGTCGTCCGGACGCTCCCGGCCTCGCCGTCCATCACCCCGGGCACCACCTCGACCTCCGCGCCGACCGGCAGATCGGCCACCGTCACCCCGGGCTCCGCCTGCCCGAGCACGACCATCCCCTCGGTCTCCAGCTCCACGGCGACCAGCGTGTACGGCTCCCAGGGCACGTCCGGGTCGGACACGTACGGCGCCGGCGGCCGGTAGCGGCCGTCGGTGCAGGACCAGACCCGGCCGCGCGGCGACAGCGGCACCTCGGCGAGCTCACCGCCCCCGGGGCAGTGCGGATTGCGGCAGTACGCGTCCTCGCGCGGGAAGAACACCGCGGTGCAGGCGGAACACCTGGTCCCGAGCAGGCGGAAGCCGCCCTCCGCGCCCGGACCGGTGAACCACCCGCTCACGACGGGTGTGCGTGTGCTTTCCAAGACCCCTCCCGACAACCAGATCTGACGAAGCGTCAGAAGTCTGCCACGGGAGAGGTGAGAGGTCACCGGTTCCGGTCGAGCCACTTCCGCCCGGCCGCGAGGGACACCGGAACGTCGAAAGCCGTGTCGGGGAAGGCCTCCGGCCGCAACGTGAAGTGCCACCACTCCTCAGGCAGGTTCACGAACCCCTGCCCGCCCAGCACCCGCACCAGCAGCCGGCGATTCTCCCGCGCCGCCCCCGACACCCGCGGATCATCGGTGTGGGACAGCGGACCGAAGAAGTCGAAGGGCGTCCCCATGTCCACCTCCCGGCGCACGGGCAGCCGTACCAGCGTCACGTCCACCGTGCTCCCACGACTGTGCGACGACCGCGCCGCGATGTACCCCTCCGGGATCAGCCGCGCCTTGTCCACGTCCGGGTAGTACTCCGCCTTCACCGCCGGATCGTCCGGCTCCCCGGCCCACCGCACGAACCGGTCCACCGCCCGCTGCGGCCGGTAGCAGTCGTACACCTTCAGTGAGTACCCGGACCGCAGCAACTCCCGCTGCGCCCGCCGCAAGGCCTCCGCCGCCGGCCGGGCCAGCAGGCAGACCGGCTCCTCGTACCCGTCCACCCGCGAGCCCGTGAAGTTCCGCGGACCCGCGTACCGCACGTCCTCCCCGATGCTCGGATCGAGGTCCCGCAACGCCACGAACCCCGAAAGCCGCTCCTGCGCCCCCGAGGGCACCGCCAGCCCCGCCAACACCGTCGCAACCACCAGCATCCGCATGCCCCTTGGCATACCATCCCCGCATGCCGGCACCCCTGAAGGACTCGCACTGCTCCACCTGCGGAGCCTTGTTCGACACCGCCTCCTGGCCCCGTACGTGCGCCACGTGCGGCGCCGTCACCTACCGCAACCCGCTCCCGGTGGCCGTCGCCCTGGTCCCGGTCGAGGACGCCTCCGGGACCGGCCTGGTGGTCATCACCCGCACCATCGAACCGGCCCTGGGCGGAGTCGCCCTGCCCGGCGGGTTCATGGACTTCGGCGAGGACTGGCGCGAGGCCGTGGTCCGCGAACTCCGCGAGGAGACCGGCATCGTGGCCCCGGCCGCGGAGGTCACCCTCGCCGACGTCATGACCTCCCCGGCGGGCCACCTCCTCGTCTTCGGCCTCCTGCCCCCGCGCCCGGCGGCCACCCTCCCGCCCTCCGCCCCCACCGACGAGACCACGGGCTGGCACACCCTCCACACCCCCACGGAACTGGCCTTCCCCCTCCACACCCGAGCGGCGGCCACCTGGTTCGCGGGGCGCTACATCTGACGCACCGTCAAAACAAAGACAGCAGCCGGAGTTCCCGTTCCCTTCCCGCCGGGATCCCGGGTTCACCTGGAGGAGCTGTTTCACGACACTTTCTTGGTGCAAGATCAAGACCGCACTTGCACCCGGCATTCGCCGCAGCTCTGAGGAGGAACCCCGTGGCCGAAGCGCCCCTGACGGAGATCGACCTGTTCGCCGTCTCCGACCAGCGCACCCGCGAGGAGCAGTACCAGGCCCTGCGGGACCTGGGCCCCGTCGTCCGGCTGAGCGAGCCGGACGCCTACGTGGTCACCCGCTACGACGAGGTGAAAGCCGCGCTGGCCGACGACGACACCTTCATCTCCGGCGAGGGCGTGGGCTTCAACCCCCAGCTGAACCAGATGATGCAGGGCACGGCCCTGGTCAGCGACGGGGCCGAGCACGACCTGATGCGCTCCGTCGTCGGCGCCCCGCTCCAGCCCGGCCCCGTGCGCGCCCGCAGCGAGGAGATCGCGCAGAGGGCACGGGACCTGGTCGCCTCCCTCATCGCCAAGGGCGACATCGACGGCGTCACGGACGTGGCGCAGGCGATGCCGATGCTGGTCATACCCGACCTCCTCGGCCTGCCCGAACGCAACCGCGAGCACCTGTACGAGTGGGCCAAGGGCGGCACCGACCTGCTGGGCCCGTCCACGGAGCGCTCGGCGGGACAGGCCGCGCAGATGATCGAGATGGTCAAGTTCACCCACGAGCTCGCGGCGAACCGGGAGTTCGAGCCCGGCAGCCCCGGCGCCGCCGTGCTGGAGGCCGCCGACGAAGGTGTCCTGCCCAAGGAGAAGTGCCCGATCGTCCTCTTCGAGTTCATGGGCTCGTCGCTGGAGACCACCGCCACCGCGATCTGCCACCTCCTCGTCACCTTCGCCCAGCGCGGCGACCAGTGGGCCGCGCTGCGCGCCCAGCCCGGACTGGTCTCGTCCACGATCAACGAGCTGCTCAGATTCCAGAGCCCGCTCCGGGGCCTGACCCGCGTCGCCACGCGCGACACGGAGCTCGGCGGCGTCACGATCCCGAAGGGTGCCCGGGTGTGGCTCCTGTTCGCCTCAGCGAACCGCGACGAGCGCAAGTGGGAGCGCGCGGACGAGTTCGACTTCCGCCGCAACCCCCTCGACCACCTCGCCTTCGGCCACGGCACGCACAACTGCGCCGGCCAGGGCGTCGCCCGCCTGGAGATGCACGCCCTGATCCACGCGCTCCTGGACGCCGTCGAGCGCATCGAGTTCACCGGCGACCCGGTGATCGCCGAGAACACCCTGATGAACACCTACGACGCGATCCCCATCCGACTGGTACCCCCGAACGCAGCCTGAGAGCCCACGCGGGGGCTGGCACTCCAGCCCCCGCGGCGATGCACGGCACCGGACGACGCGGTCTTGACCGGCAAGATCCGAAAGAGACGGCCTAGACGGGCAGCTCCATCACCAGCCCCGCCAGCGCCACCACCCCGACCGCCGTCCCCGCGACCACCGCGCCCTGCCCCCACAGCACCCGCGCGGGGACGCGGCGCGAGCGCAGGAGCACCCCCGCCAGCAGCGGGAGCACCGCACTCGCCGTCGTCCACGCCCAGACCCGACCGAAGCCCGGGGCCTGGGAGCCGAGCCACCAGTGCACCAACGCCGCCGGGAACGCCGACATCGCCACCGCCAGCACGGCCACCGCGACCGGCTCCGGCCAGGCACTCAGCCGGGCGGTCCACCGGCCCAGCGCGGCCACCGCCTTCACCACGAGCAGCCCGTGCAGGTAGCCGGCCGCCGCCGCGGTCAACGCCGCGACCCCGAGCACCGCCGCCGAACCCCCGGCGGCACCCCGCGTCACCAGCAGCAGCGCCCACACCGTGACCAACTGCCACGCCCCGACCACCTCGGCCCCCGGCGCCAGGTCCCACCGCCGGACACCGCCCCGCCGCTCCCCGGCGTACGCCCGCGCCGGGCTCATTAACACCATCTCTGACTCCCACTCCACCGGCCCGACGGCCCACCCGCCACACCACCGCCCACCCTGCAACCACCCCCTACGACACCCCTATAACCCCCACCCACCACCCCACCCACCACCCCACCCACCACCTATGCCAGGCACACAGGGGGTCATCGCCACGTGACCGGAGGGGTCGGGGGCGGGGTGGGGTGTCGTCCGGGGCTAAAACGTGATTTGTGGCGCGCAAGCCCCCGTACCACCACACTCCCGTTCAGGCGCCATAAATCATGCCCGCCCCGGACGACACCCCACCCCGCCCCCGACCCCGGCCCACGACACCCCGCCCGGCCGCCCCCCGCCAACCCGCGCTCCCCTCACACCCCCCCCCCCACAACCCCCTCCACCACCACCCCCGCCTCGTCCTCGACCACCACCGCGTCCCCGACCCACCGCACGGTGTACCGCTCCACCTCACCCACCCCGAACCCCGCCCCCGCCCCCACTGCCGCTTCCGCTTCCGCATCCCGGATCACCACCCCACCCCCCGTCCGCCCCCGCGCCGGCGCCCACGCCTCCAGCCCCACCGACCCGTCCCCAAGCCGCACCGGCAGCACCGCCCCCGCCCGCGCCAGCACCGGCATCCGCCCCGGCGGCGCCTCGAACAGCACCTGCCCGGGCCCCTCGTACGCCGCCCCCGTCGTCGTGCAGTACCAGCGCCCGCGCGGCAACCGCACCGCCCGCCGGTCCGCCCCGCACTCCAGCACCGGGGCCACCAGCAGCGCGTCCCCCAGCAGGAACGCGTCCTCGCAGTCCCGCAGCACCCGGTCCTCCGGCGCCCCCCACCACACCGGCCGCACGTACGGCGCTCCCGTCCGCCGTGCCAGATGGGCCAGCGTCACGAAGTACGGCCGCAGCCGCTCCCGTTCCGCCAGCACCTCCGCGGCCCGCTGCGCCACCTCCGGCCCGAACTCCCACGGCTCCCGCCGCCCCGCCCAGATCGCCGCGTGCGTCCGGAACAGCGGCAGGTACGCCCCCAGCTGGAACCACCGCAGGTACAGCTCCGGCGACGGAGCCCCCCCGAACCCCCCGACGTCCGGCCCGGAGTACGGCACCCCGCACAGCCCCAGCCCCAGCACCAGCGCCAGCGACGCCCGCAGCCCGTCCCAGCTCGACTCGACGTCCCCCGACCACGTGCCCCCGTACCTCTGCATCCCCGCCCACCCCGACCGCGAGAACAGGAACGGCCGTTCCGCGGGCCGCAGCCGCACCAGCGCCTCCCACCCCGCCCGCGCCATCCCCAGCGCGTACACGTTGTGCGCCTCCCGGTGGTCCCCGCCGCGCCCCTCCAGCACGTGCCGCGTCGACCGCGGCAGCGTCGCGTCCCCGAACGCCGCGAACGACACGGGCTCGTTCATGTCGTGCCAGAACCCGGCGAAGCCCTGCGCGAGCCGCTCCTCGTACAGCCCGCCCCACCACTCCCGCGCCGCCGGATCCGTGAAGTCCGGGTACGCGCACTCGCCCGGCCAGACCTCGCCGCGCACCTCCCCGCCCCGCGCGTCCCGTACGAACGCCCCGTGCTCGCCGACCGCCAGCCCGGCCGTGTGCACCGCGTCCCCCGCCTTCACCGCCGGGTCGACGATCGACACGAGCCGCACCCCCTGGCTCCCCAGCTCCTGCGCCAGCCCCGGCAGGTCCGGGAACGCCTCCCGGTCCACCGTGAACACCCGGTGCCCGTCGTAGTGGTCGATGTCCAGGTGCACCGCCGACAGCGGCAGCCCCCGCTCCCGGTACCCGGCCACCACCCGCCGCACCTCCGCCGCGCTCCCGAACCCCCACCGCGCGTGCTGGTACCCCAGCGCCCACTCCGGCGGCACGGCCGCCGCCCCGGTCAGCCCCGACCACCCCTGGAGCACCCGTGCCGGAGTCCCCAGCAGCACCCAGCACCGGGCCGGCCCGCCCTCCAGCCGCAGCTCGCTCGACCCGGGCCGGTCGGCCCCCGATCCGGCTCCCTCCTCACCCTCGCGCAGCACCACATTCCCGTCCCAGGAGTTGTCGTAGAACGCCAGATGCGTACCGGAGTCCGCGACGACCAACTGCACCGGCATCGTGATGTACAGCGGGTCCGTCCCCGCCCCGAACCCGCCCTTCGGATCGGTGTTCCACAGCCGGTACTCCCCGTCCCGCAGCCGCGGCCCCGACGCCCGCCCGCCCAGCCCGAAGAACCGCGCGTCCGCCGGCACCTCCGCCCGCTGCAACCACCGCGCCCCGCCCACCGGCCGCGTACCGTCACCCACCCCACCCGCGGGCCCCGCGCCCACCGGCCCCGCACCCGGCCCCACCCCACCCACCGGCGGAGCCACCGGCTCCCACCACCGCGGCGGCAGCTCCCGCCGCAGCACCGTCCCGCCCGGGGTCCGCACCTCCACCGCCCCGTGCCGCGACACCGCCACCGTCACCCGCTCCGACACCACCCGCCAGCCGCCCCCGGTGTCCGGCTCCAGCACCGCCCGCGGGTCCGGCTCCGGCCCGCCGCCCGGCACCGCGTACGACGGCGACGGCTCCGCCCCGTCCCAGCCCCAGAACACCGCACCGCCCACGGTCACCCGTACCAGCAGCTCGGACCGCGCGAACCGCAGCACACCCCCGCCCGGCCGGGCCTCCGTACCCGCCAGCAGCCCCGGCACCCGCGCCCGCTCCGCACCCCGGCGCGGGAGCCCCTCCGCGTCCGCCCGCCGGTTGCGCCACGCCGAGCGCCAGGCGCGCCGCCCCCGCGCCGTACCGATCTCTTTCACCGCACGCACCAGTTCACGACCGTCCATGGCGCTCACCCTGCCACCGGCCCCAGGGCCGGCGTGGTGCGTTCAGCTGCCGTTCACCCGGAAAACGATCAACCCCGACCGCACAGGACAGCTCTGGTGCGGATGTCGATCACATGGCAAGGTCCCTGTGAGCCGCCGCGCGCACACCTACGCCGCGGTGGCACCGTACGCACACGAAGCGCGAGCCACAGACTTGACCGGGAGCCGACCCATGACCTCAGCCACCCAGCCGGAACCCCTCTGGTCCCCGAGCCCCGACAGGATCGCGGCGGCCCGCATCACCGCCTTCCAGGCATGGGCGGCCGAACGCTTCGGCGCTCCGGCGGACGGCGGCTACCCGGCCCTGCACAGCTGGTCCGTCGACGAGCTCGACACCTTCTGGCAGGCCGTCGCCGAGTGGTTCGACGTACGGTTCACCACCCCCTACGAGTCGGTCCTCGCCGACCGCTCCATGCCGGGCGCCCGCTGGTTCACCGGCTCCACCCTCAACTACGCCGAGCACGCCCTGCGCGCCGCCGAGGACCCGGCCCGCGCCGAGGACCCGGCCCTGCTCCACGTCGACGAGACCCACGAGCCCACCCCCGTCACCTGGGTCGAGCTCCGCCGCCAGGTCGGCTCCCTCGCCGCCGAGCTGCGCACCCTCGGCGTCCGCCCCGGCGACCGGGTCAGCGGCTACCTCCCCAACATCCCCGAGGCCGTCGTCGCCTTCCTCGCGACCGCGGCCGTCGGCGGCGTCTGGACCTCCTGCGCCCCCGACTTCGGCGCCCGCAGCGTCCTGGACCGCTTCCAGCAGGTCGAGCCGGTCGTCCTGTTCACCGTCGACGGCTACCGCTACGGCGGCAAGGAGCACGACCGCCGCGAGACCGTCGCCGAACTGCGCGCCGAGCTCCCTTCGCTGCGCGCCGTCGTCCACGTCCCGCTGCTGGGCACGCCCGCCCCCGAAGGCACCCGGGCCTGGTCCGAGCTGACCTCCGCCGCCACCGAGCCCGTCTTCGAGGCGGTCCCGTTCGACCATCCGCTGTGGATCCTCTACTCCTCCGGCACGACCGGCGTGCCGAAGGCCATCGTCCAGTCGCAGGGCGGCATCCTCCTGGAGCACCTCAAGCAGCTCGGCCTGCACTGCGACCTCGGCCCCGAGGACCGGTTCTTCTGGTACACCTCCACGGGCTGGATGATGTGGAACTTCCTCGTCTCCGGCCTGCTGACCGGCACCACCGTCGTCCTCTACGACGGCAGCCCCGGCCACCCCGACACCGGCGCCCAGTGGCGGATCGCCGAGCGCACCGGAGCCACCCTCTACGGCACCTCCGCCGCCTACGTCATGGCCTGCCGCAAGGCCGAGGTCCACCCCTCCCGCGACTTCGACCTCTCGAAGATCAAGTGCGTGGCGACCACCGGCTCCCCGCTCCCGCCCGACGGCTTCCGCTGGCTCCACGACGAGGTGGCCGAGGACCTCTGGATCGCCTCCGTCAGCGGCGGCACCGACGTCTGCAGCTGCTTCGCCGGCGCCGTCCCCACCCTGCCCGTCCACATCGGCGAGCTCCAGGCGGCCTGCCTCGGTACGGACCTCCAGGCCTGGGACCCGGCCGGAAAGGCCCTCGTGGGCGAGGTCGGCGAGCTGGTCGTCGCGAGCCCGATGCCCTCCATGCCCGTCCACTTCTGGAACGACCCGGACGGCGCCCGCTACCACGAGAGCTACTTCGAGATGTTCCCCGGCGTCTGGCGCCACGGGGACTGGATCACGATGACCGAACAGGGCTCCGTCGTCATCCACGGCCGCTCCGACTCCACCCTCAACCGGCAGGGCGTCCGGATGGGCTCCGCCGACATCTACGAGGTCGTCGAGCGCCTCCCCGAGATCAAGGAATCCCTGGTCATCGGCCTGGAGGAGCCGAACGGCGGCTACTGGATGCCGCTCTTCGTGCACCTCGCCCCCGGCGCCACCCTCGACGAGGCCCTCCGCAAGAAGATCAGCACCGCGATCCGGGAGCAGCTCTCCCCGCGCCACGTCCCGGACGAGGTCATCGAGATCCCGGCGGTCCCGCACACCCTGACCGGCAAGCGCATCGAGGTCCCGGTCAAGCGCCTCCTCCAGGGCACCCCCCTGGCCAAGGCGGTCAACCCCGGCTCGGTCGACAACCCGGGACTCCTCGCCTTCTACGAGGAGCTGGCCCGCACCCGGAAGTGACTGTCAGTCCCCACGATTACTCTGAGTGAGCAAGCCATCGCACCACTCAGGGGGACAAATGAAGAACACACCGACCACCCCACCCACCCCACCCACACCGGACACCGGCCGCTGCCGTGAGCTGCGCCGCGAGGTCCCCAGCACCGTCGGCCTCCTCGCCGACGCCGGGGACTTCGCGGCCATGCGGGACTACGCCAGCTTCGCGTTCGACCACCGCGACGACTACGCCGACTACCTCCACCACATGGACGCCGTCCTGCGCTCCCTCACCGCCCAGGGCATCCACACGACCGTCGCCCTCTTCGACCCCGAGGAGTACGCCGACTACTGCGCCGACCACGGCCTCGACCCGGACAGCGCGGGCACCCGTACCCGCTTCACCGCGGAACTGGCCGCCGGCGCCGGGGCCCTGCCCTACACCGGCCAGCCCATCGAGGAACTGGCACCGCTCCTCGTGGACGAGGCCGTCCGGCAGGCCACATGGGAGTACGCCACCATGCTCCTCGCCGGAGCCGGCACCTGCGCCGACTGCGGGGAGGACATCGGCCGGTCCTCCCTCGAACGCGCCACCCACATCCTGCGGCGCCTGATCACGGGCGCCGGCCCGGGCCACCACCACCTCGTCTGCAGCATCCCCGCCGAGGAGGAGCAGCTCGTCGCCGTCCTGCACGCGCAGGTCCCCGACGACCCCGGGGCCGGCCCCCGCGTCGACGGCCGGGAGGGCCTCGACTTCACCACCGTCCTCGCCGCCGGCATCGCCCTCGGCGGCGCCGGCGGCCTGGTCCTGCGCAGCACCACCGAGGGATTCCGGGACCGGGTCCACGGCTGGCGCCTGGACGGCGGCCGCCTGGTCACCCTCACCGCGGCCGCCGTCTTCGACGCCTACTGCACGGACGCCGACACCGGCGACCCCGTGGCCCCGGAACCGGGCGTCGAATACTGCCCCGGCTACGAGGTGGACACCTCCGGCCCCCACCACTAGAGGGGGACACCCCGGGGGAGGACGACCGAGGGGCCCCCGCCACCGGCGAAGGCCCCTCGATCGTCGAACACGCTGACGGCTACTCGCCGGACAGCACCGCCTGCGCGGCCACGCGGGCCTCCTCGGCGCTGTCGGCGGCGCGCGCGGCCGCGGCCGCACGCTCGCACTGCGCGAGGGTGTACTTCGCGAGCGTCGCCCGCACGTACGGAATGGAAGCGGCACCCATCGACAGGGAGGTGACACCCAGACCGGTCAGCACACAGGCCAGCAGCGGGTCCGAAGCGGCCTCACCACAGACACCACAGCTCTTGCCCTCGGCCTTGGCCGCCTCGGCGGACATGGCGATCAGGTCGAGCAGCGCCGGCTGCCACGGGTCCTGGAGCCGGGACACGGCCCCCACCTGGCGGTCGGCGGCGAAGGCGTACTGCGCGAGGTCGTTCGTCCCCAGCGAAAGGAACTCGACCTCCTGCAGGATCGAGCGCGCCCGCAGCGCGGCGGAGGGAATCTCCACCATCGCACCGAACTTCGCCCGCAGCCCGGCCTCGCGGCACGCGTCCGCGAACGCCTTGGCGTCGATCCGGTCGGCCACCATCGGGGCCATGACCTCGAGGTAGACCGGCAGGCCCTCGGCCGCCTTCGCCAGCGCGGTGAGCTGCGTACGCAGCACGTCCGGGTGGTCCAGCAGCGAGCGCAGACCACGTACGCCCAGAGCCGGGTTCGGCTCGTCGCCCGGGGTCAGGAAGTCCAGCGGCTTGTCCGCGCCGGCGTCCAGCACCCGCACGACGACACGTCCCTCGGGGAAGGCCTCCAGCACCTTGCGGTACGACTGGATCTGCTTCTCCTCGGACGGAGCCTTCTTGCTGTCGTCCAGGAAGAGGAACTCCGTACGGAACAGGCCCACACCCTCGGCCCCGGCCTCCACGGCCGCCGGCACGTCCGCCGGACCACCGACGTTGGCCAGCAGCGGCACCTTGTGACCGTCGGAGGTGGCGCCCGGACCGGAGGAGGCGGACAGCGCCGCCTTCCGCTCGGCCGCGGCGGCCTCCAGCTCGGCCCGCTTCTCCGCCGTCGGTTCGACGAACAGGTCGCCGGTGCTGCCGTCGACGGCGATGACCGTACCCTCGGCGATCTCACCGGCACCCGGCAGCGCCACGATGGCCGGCACGCCCAGCGCCCGCGCGAGGATCGCACTGTGGCTGGTCGGTCCGCCCTCCTCGGTGACGAAGCCGAGCACGAGCGCCGGGTCGAGCAGCGCCGTGTCGGCGGGCGCCAGGTCCCGCGCGATCAGTACGTACGGCTCGTCACTGTCCGGGACGCCCGGCATCGGCACGCCCAGCAGGCGCGCCACGATCCGGTTGCGTACGTCGTCCAGGTCGGCCACACGCCCGGCCATGTACTCGCCGGCCCCCGCGAGCAGGTCGCGGTAGGCGGCGAACGCGTCGTACACACCGCGCTCGGCGGTGCTGCCGACGGCGATCCGCCGGTCCACGTCAGCCATCAGCTCGGGGTCCTCGGCGATCATCGCCTGGGCCTCGAGCACGTGCTGAGCCTCGCCACCGGCCAGCTGGCCACGCGCGATCAGGTCGGCCGCCACGGCACTCACGGCCTGACGGGCGCGCCCCTGTTCGCGCTCCGCCTCGTCCGCGGTGATCTGCTTCGCCGGCGGTTCGAGAACCGCCGTACCCATGTGCCGAACCTCGCCGATCGCCACACCGTGGCTCACGCCGACGCCTCGCAGCGTTGTCTCCATTTCACCCGTCTCCGATTGAGCGGCGGGCCCAGCCGCCGCGGTGGATGTCCGACTCGCCCGCGCCTGTGCGGGCGGACGTGTCACTGCCAGCTGAAGAGAGCGTCGTCAGCCTTCACGTCCCCGGACTCGACGACCTCGGAGAGGGAGTCGGGGGTCGCCTCGAGCGCCACGACGGGGCAGATCGGGGACTTGCCGGCGGCCTCGACGGCAGCGGGGTTCCAGCGGATGACGGCCTGACCACGGGTCACGGTGTCGCCCTTGTTGACGAGCAGCTCGAAGCCCTCGCCGTTGAGCTGGACCGTGTCGATCCCGAGGTGCGTGAGTACACCGTGACCCTCGGCGTCGACTACTACGTACGCGTGCGGGTGCAGGGAGACGACCACACCGTCCACGGGAGCCACCGCCTCCGAGGGCTCGCGCACGGGATCAATGGCGGTGCCCGGACCCACCATCGCGCCGGAGAACACCGGATCGGGCACTGCCGCGAGTCCGATGGCCTGCCCGGCAAGTGGGGACGTCACGCTGGTCATGGGGGCCTCCCAGGGGTGGGGCTTCTTCGTGTCGCCGTCACTACCTGTCGCGAACGGCGTACTCTCAGAAGGATATGTCACAGGATGTTCGGGTTCGCCCGATGTTGGTCCTGATCCGGGCTGGTCCTTTGGCACGGAGACTAGTGGACTAGACCGGTGGACTAGACCATACGCGTGAATCGATTTGCCTGGGCACCAGCAGGCCTGTACTGTCGTGACTCCCGCCAGGACGTGCCGCGTGAACATCTCGCGAACAACCGATGGACGGGACTCCTCCTCAAGCAGTGCTCATCTCG
>NZ_JAPEMV010000004.1:0-720000 GCF_026342355.1 Streptomyces sp. NBC_00249
CCCCCCCCCCCCCCCCCCCCCCCCCCCCCCCCCCCCCCCCCCCCCCCCCCCCCCCCCCCCCCCCCCCCCCCCCCCCCCCCCCCCCACACACACACACACACACGCCCATGGAAAAAAAAAAATACAACCCCGCACCAACAAGCTGATAGGCCGCGGGCTCATCCTTCACCGCCGGAGCTTTCAACCCCCGCCCATGCGGGCAGGAGTGGTATCCGGTATTAGACCCCGTTTCCAGGGCTTGTCCCAGAGTGAAGGGCAGATTGCCCACGTGTTACTCACCCGTTCGCCACTAATCCACCCCGAAGGGCTTCATCGTTCGACTTGCATGTGTTAAGCACGCCGCCAGCGTTCGTCCTGAGCCAGGATCAAACTCTCCATGAATGTTTACCCGTAATCGGGTGCACACACACGAAAGAGCGGGCGCATCATGTCGGAATATGACCGACGCGCCACAACGTCCTCGCTGTGTTGTTGCCTGCAAGCATCACCCGAAGGCGACCTCACAGGTCTTTTTCAAAGGAACCTCATCCACCGGAGTGGACGGGGTATCAACTTCTGGCGTTGATTTTTGGCACGCTGTTGAGTTCTCAAGGAACGGACGCTTCCTTTGTACTCACCCTCTCGGGCTTTCCTCCGGGCTTTCGTTCTGTTCTGTTCTTCGTTCTTGCGTTTCCGACTCTATCAGAGTCTGTCCCGCTTGCTTTCCAGGTCCTTCGCTTTCGCGTTTTCCCTTTCCGGCGATTCCGACTCTATCAGATCCTTTCGGGCCTGACTCCCAGTCAGCGGGTTTTGCCTTCCGGGCTGTTGGGCCCTTCCGACGAGTGAGACAGTAGCGGATTCCCTGCCCCCGAAGCGAATCGGCGGCTGCGTCCTGGGACGCGGATTCCTCATTCGCAAATACGCATGAAAACGAGACGACAACATGCGTCGTTCGTTCGAACGTGTAGTGCGGGATGGCTGTCCGGGGACCGACCGGGGTCGGCGCTCACTTCGGACAACTCGAAGAACCTTACGGATCGGGCACAGGCGTGTCAACCCCAGGCTGACCCGCCGGAAACCTCATGCCGCGCTCACCCCCCGAGGGCTACGCTCGGTCCCATGACTACGCATGCGCTCACGCTCAGCCTTCGCTGGTGGGCCGCCTGACGGCGGCCGACCTTCCACGCGAGCACGCATGCGCTCACGGCCGCCGCTTCCGGCGGCCGTTTCTGTTTTCTCCCTCCCGGGAGTGGCTCGGTCGCCCGGCGCGGTGGCTCCGACACCACTTGAGGGAGAGCAGGAGACATGACGAGGATCTTCAGCGGGATCAAGCCGAGCGGGCACCTGACCCTGGGCAACTACCTGGGGGCCCTGCGGCAGTGGGTCGCGGCCGACCAGGAGCCCGAGGACGCGCTGTTCTGCGTCGTCGACCTGCACGCCCTGACCGTGGAGCACGATCCGGCCCGCCTGCGGCGGCTCAGCCGGCAGGCCGCGACGCTGTTCCTCGCCGCCGGGCTGGATCCGCGGCGGTGCACCTTGTTCGTGCAGAGCCACGTCGAAGAGCACACGCGGCTGTCGTACCTGCTGGAGTGCACCGCCGGGGACGGCGAGCTGCGCCGGATGATCCAGTACAAGGAGAAGGCGGCGAAGGCACAGGGCGCCGGCGACGGCGTACGGCTGTCGCTGCTGACGTACCCGGTGCTGATGGCGGCCGACATCCTGGCCTACGGGACGGACGAGGTGCCGGTGGGTGAGGACCAGCGGCAGCACGTGGAGCTGACCCGAGACCTCGCGGTGCGGTTCAACCAGCGGTACGGGCACACCTTCACCGTGCCGAAGGCGACGCATCCGGTGGTGGCCGCGCGGGTCATGGACCTGCAGGAGCCGACGTCGAAGATGGGGAAGTCGCACGAGAACGGGGCGGGGATCGTCTACCTGCTCGACGAGCCGTCCGTGGTGCGCAAGAAGGTGATGCGGGCCGTGACCGACAGCGGGGACGGCGGGGTCGTCTACGACCGGGCGGCGCGGCCGGGCGTGGCGAACCTGCTGGACGTCCTGGCCGCCTGCACGGGCGGGGAGCCGGCCGCGCTCGCCTCCGGGTACACGCAGTACGGGCCGCTGAAGCGGGACGTGGCCGACGCCGTGGTGGAGCTGTTGCGGCCGCTGCGGGAGCGGCACGCGGAGCTGGCGACCGACCCGGCGGAGGTGGAGCGGGTCCTGCGGGAGGGGGCCGGGCGGGCCCGGGCGCTGGCACGGCCGGTGGTGGACCGGGCGTACGAGGCGATCGGGCTGCTGGCCCCCTGACTCCCGCGTGGGTCAGCTGTTGCCGGAGGCGAGCTCGCGGCTGCGGTCGCGGGCCGCTTCCAGCGCGGCGATCAGGGCGGCCCGGACGCCGTGCTTCTCCAGCTCGACGATGGCGTTGATCGTCGTACCGGCCGGGGAGGTGACGGCCTCGCGGAGCTTGACCGGGTGTTCGCCGCTGTCGCGGAGCATGACGGCGGCGCCGATGGCGGCCTGGACGATGAGGTCGTGGGCCTGGGCGCGGGGCAGGCCGAGGAGGATGCCGGCGTCGGTCATGGCCTCGACGAGGAAGTAGAAGTAGGCGGGGCCGGAGCCGGAGAGGGCGGTGGCGGCGTCCTGCTGGGACTCGGGGACGCGCAGGGTCTTGCCGACGCCGCCGAAGATCTCCTCGGTGTGCTGGAGGTGCGCGGCGGTGGCGTGGCTGCCGGCCGAGATGACGGACATGGCCTCGTCGACGAGGGCGGGGGTGTTCGTCATGACGCGGACGACGGGGGTGCCGGGGGCGAGCCGCTCCTCGAAGAAGGAGGTGGGGATGCCCGCGGCGCCGCTGATGACGAGGCGGTCGGCGGGGACGTGCGGGGCGAGCTCTTCGAGGAGCTTGCCCATGTCCTGCGGCTTGACGGTGAGGATGAGGGTGTCGGCGCGCTTGGCGGCCTCGGCGTTGCTGACGGCCTCGACGCCGTAGCGGGTGCGGAGTTCCTCGGCGCGCTCGGCGCGACGGGCGGTGACGAGCAGCTTCGAGGCGGGCCAGCCGCCGCGGATCATCCCGCTGAGCAGGGCCTCGCCGATCTTGCCGGTACCGAGGACTGCGACTGTCTGGGTCATACCCGATTCACCTCGCCGAACTGTTCGTGCACGCGTGCATGGTTTGCGTCCTCATCCTTGCACTCGTGCGGGGAACCGCGGCGGGCTGTCCGGACTGCGGTCAAGGGGTGCGGCGGCGGAGGGTGGCGGCGCCGAGGGCGAGGACGAGCAGGGCGCAGGCGGCGACGACGACGGAGTCGCGGACGAAGTCGGCGGTCATGTCGGTGTGGGTGAGGACCTGGGTCATGCCGTCGACGGCGTAGGACATGGGCAGGACGTCCGAGATGCCTTCGAGGACGGGCTGCATGGTGTCGCGGGGTGCGAAGAGGCCGCAGAGGAGGAGCTGGGGGAAGATCACGGCCGGCATGAACTGGACGGCCTGGAACTCGGACGCGGCGAAGGCGGAGACGAACAGCCCGAGTGCGGTGCCGAGGAGGGCGTCGAGGAGGGCGACGAGCAGGAGCAGCCAGGGGGAGCCGACGACGTCGAGGTCGAGGAGCCAGAGGGCGAGGCCGGTGGCGAGGAGGGACTGGACGACGGCGACGGCGCCGAAGGCGAGGGCGTAGCCGGCGATGAGGTCGCCCTTGCCGAGCGGCATGGCGAGGAGGCGTTCGAGGGTGCCGGAGGTGCGTTCGCGCAGGGTCGCGATGGAGGTGACCAGGAACATCGTGATGAGGGGGAAGATCCCGAGGAGGGACGCGCCGATGCTGTCGAAGGTGCGGGCGCTGCCGTCGAAGACGAAGCGGAGCAGGGTCAGCATCAGGACGGGGACCAGCAGCATCAGGGCGATGGAGCGCGGGTCGTGACGGAGCTGGCGCAGGACGCGGGCGGCGGTGGCGAGGGTGCGGGCGCTGTTCATCGCTGTGTCTCCCGGGCGGCTGCGGCGTGGGCGTTCGCTTCGTCGACGAGGCGGAGGAAGCCCTCTTCGACGGTGGTGGAGCGGGTGCGGGTGCGCAGGGCTTCGGGGGTGTCCTGGGCGAGGATGCGGCCCTCGCGCATGAGGAGGAGGTCGTGGCAGCGCTCGGCTTCGTCCATGACGTGGGAGGAGATGAGGAGGGTGGCGCCGCGGGTGGCGGCGATGTCGTGGAAGAGGTTCCACAGGTCGCGGCGCAGGACGGGGTCGAGGCCGACGGTGGGTTCGTCGAGGACGAGCAGCTCGGGGGTGCCGAGGAGGGCGACGGCGAGGGAGACGCGGCTGCGCTGGCCGCCGGAGAGGGTTACGGCGAGGGCGTCGGTGCGGGTGGTGAGGTCGACGTCGGTGATGACGCGGGTGACGGCTTCGGCGCGGCGGTCCCGCGCCTCCCGGCCGGGGTCGAGGATCGCGGCGAAGTACTCGAGGTTCTGGCGGACGGTGAGGTCGTCGTAGACGGACGGGGCCTGGGTGACGTAGCCGATGCGGGAGCGGAGGGCGGGGTCGCCGGCGGGGCGGCCGAGGACGTCGAGGGTGCCGGTGACGTGGGCCTGGGTGCCGACGACGGCGCGCAGGAGGGTGGACTTTCCGCAGCCGGAGGGGCCGAGGAGGCCGGTGATGCGGCCGCGGGGGACGTCGAAGGCGATGTCGTCGATGACGGTGCGGGGGGTGCGGCCGGTGCCGCGGCGGACGGTGAGGCCGTGCGCGTGGACGGCGGGGGCAGGGGGGCCGTCCGGCGGGTTATTCATCATGTGATGAATAATGCTCCTGGCGGTGCCGGGGCGTCAATCAGCCGGGTGGGGTCGGGCCCCGTGGGACCGGGGGCTACTTCTTGCGCTTGGGGCGGCGGCGGGCGGCCGGGTTGCCCGTACGGGAGCTGCGGCGGCGGGCGAACTCGGCCGCGGCCTTCTCGTACTCGGCGCGGTGCAGCCCCTCGCCCGGGGCCTCGGCGAAGCAGCGCAGGAAGTACGCGATGAGGGAGCCGATGAAACCGATCGCCTTCAGGCCCTTGAGGGCGGCCTCGTCGGACGACGGGGCGGGGCGGCGGCTGAAGGACTCCCAGGTCTTGGCGAAGACGATGGCGCTGGCGATCGCGAACAGCACGACGACGGAGATGCTGAGGAAGGGGCCGACGTTGCCGATCTCCAGGCCCTCGTACGCGAAGCGCAGCAGGTACGCGGCGGCGACGGCCCCGAGCAGCGAGCCGGCCGCGACGGCGACACGGCGCAGGGCGTAGCCGTTGTCGTGGTCCACCCAGGTGGTGCCGAAGAACTTGATCGGCTCGGGCCGCGGGCCGGGGGCGGGCTCGGCCGGGCCGCCCTGCTGCTGGCTCGGCTGGTCCTGGTGCTGGTCCCGCTGGTCGTCGTCGCTCACAGCAGCGATTATCCCCCGGCGGGATGCGGGTGCCGGGGGCGTCTCGCGTGGCGGAACGGGTGACCTCGCCCTGGCCGGGCGGTCAGGTGGTGCGGGGGCGCCCGGCGAGGTGTGCCCGGCGGCGCCCCTGACGGGTCAGTCGCAGCGGCCGGCGACGTAGCCGTCGGTGCCGGTCTTGACGTAGGCGTCCGAGATGAACCGCCCGTTGCCGATGCAGTCCCAGATGTCCGTCGTGCCGTACGGGCCGCTGACCGTCGTGCCGGGGCACTGGCAGCGGATCGAGACGCTCGCACCGAGCGGCAGGGTGTCGATGACCGCGTAACCGGTGCCGGGACCGCTGCGGACGTTCACCCGGTAACCCGGCGCGACCTGGAACATCGGCAGACCGGCCGTGGCCGCGACGGCCTGGGCTTGGCTTGATTCGTTCTCAACCGACATGTGAAATCTCCCCCCATGGGTGTTGCACTGCGCAACGCGCGCAGGGTAGCAAGCCCTTGGATGCTCGCACGGGCCATCGACTAGGCTCCGACGGGGGTGGTGAGCGGTGCATTCGCTGCGCGCGGACTACGCGGGGTTTCCGGAGTACGCCGGGCAGTACCGGCTCGAATCCGTGCTCGGCTCCGGCGGCATGGGCGTCGTCCACCTGGCCACTTCCTCGTCCGGGCTGAAACTCGCCGTCAAGGTCGTCCACGCCCAGCACGCGGTGGATCCGGAGTTCCGGGCGCGGTTCCGGCAGGAGGTCGCGGCCGCCCGGCGGGTGAGCGGGGCGTTCACCGCACCCGTCGTCGACGCCGACCCGGACGCCGAACGGCCCTGGATGGCCACCCTGTTCATCGACGCCCCCACGCTCTCCGAGCGGGTACGGGAGCGCGTGCTGGACGCCGTCGAGCTGACGCGGCTCGCCGCCGGGCTGGCGGAGGCGCTGCGGGACATCCACCGGGCCGGGGTCGTGCACCGGGATCTGAAGCCCAGCAACGTGCTGATGGCCCCGGACGGGGTCCGGGTCATCGACTTCGGCATCTCGCGCCCGGCCGACAGCGACCTGCGCACCGAGACCGGCAAGCTGATCGGGACGCCGCCGTTCATGGCGCCCGAGCAGTTCCAGCGGCCCCGGGAGGTCGGGACCGCCGCCGACGTGTTCGCGCTGGGCGCGGTGCTCGTGCACGCCGCGACCGGGCGGGGGCCGTTCGACTCCGACAGCCACTACCTCGTCGCGTACCAGGTGGTGCACAGCGAACCGGACCTCACGGGGCTCCCGGCGCGGCTCGTACCGATCGTGGCCCGGTGCCTGGCCAAGGACCCGGCGCAGCGGCCGACCGCCGAGGCCCTGATCGCCGAGATCAGGACGGTGACGAGCCCGACGGCCGAGGACACCCAGGCCTACATCCCCCACCCCCGCCGGCCCGTGGCCGAGGAGGAGATCACCCACCGGCGGGACCAGCCGGCCGTGGCCCGCGAGGAAGCGCCGCCGAAGCGCGGACGGCGCGGGAGGACGGTCACGGCAGGGGCCCTCGGGCTGCTGCTCACCGCCGGGGCCGCAGGCGGCTACCTGTGGTTCGGGGCCGACGCGCGGACGGCCCGGCCCGCCCCCGAGGTCTCGGGGGTGTCCGCGACGGCAGGGGCCCCCGTGTCCCCGTGGTCGGTCCCCTTGGGCGGGCACACCATGTCCTGCTCGGCCGAGGACGCCGGGCTGTACTGCTCGGGGCGGGGGCTGGCCGCGGCCCGGCTGGACACCGCGAACGGTTCGACGGCGTGGGCCGTCCGTACGAACACCCCGGACCAGCCCGGCGCGACCGCCGTCACCCCCCTGCACGCCGGCGGGGCGGTCCTCGTCGCGGCTCCCGGCGGCGAAGCGCTCCAGGCCCTGGACCCGCGTACGGGTACGGAGCGCTGGCGCCACAAGCTGCCGTCGGGCACCCACGTGGTGGTGGCGGGCCCGCACGTCCTGCTGGTGGCGCCGAACGGGAGCGTCACCGCGCTCGACGCGGCGAACGGCACCCAGCGGTGGACGAAGCGTGCCGAAGCGGGATCCGGCTGGTGGGGCGGCGCCCAAGGGCAGAAGGGCGGGCCCGCCTTCTACACGTCCACCGCCGACGACGCCGGCAGGTCCACCCGGATCTCCGAGGTCGACGCGGCGAGCGGAGCGGAGCGCTGGCAGGTACGGGCGGGGGGCCGACTGCTGCCCTTCGGCACGGCACGCGGCTGCCTCTACCTGCTGGACACCGATCCCAGCGCACACGTCGGCGGGATCGTCCGGATCGACCTGGCGACCCGCACGATCCACCGGGTCCAGCTCTCGGCGCCGCTGTACGACGCACAGGCGACGGTCGAGCCGAACGGGACGGTCTACGCCTCCGGTGCGCAGGGCGCGGTCGTGGCGGTCGACACGAACAAGGAACTGTGGCGGCTGGAGACCGGCGCGGCCAGTACCTCCCGTCCCGCCTTCCTCGACGGGCGGGTGTACCTGAGCGTGTCGGACGGCCGCCTGCTGGCCGTCGACGCGGCCGTCGGGCGGCTCGCCGGACAGACGAAGGCCCGCATGGCCACCGGCCAGGCCACCATCAGCGCCACCCTCCCCGCCCCGGTCGTCTCCGCCGGCCGCGTCCACGCCTCCGCCCCGGACGGCACCGTCTTCGCCGTGGACGCGCGGAACCCCGCCGGGTGGTGAAGCGCCCGGCGGGGTTCCGTGAAGGTGCGTAGGTATCAGCCCAGGCGGCTGACGTCGCGGACCGCGCCCTTGTCGGCGCTCGTCGCCATCGCCGCGTAGGCGCGCAGGGCCGCGGAGACGGTGCGCTCGCGGTCCTTCGGGGCGTACACGCCGCCGAGGGCCGCGTGGCGGGCCGCCAAGACCTCGTCGGAGACCAGCAGCTCGATGGAGCGGTTCGGGATGTCGATCCGGATGCGGTCGCCGTCCTCGACCACCGCGATGTCGCCGCCCGAGGCCGCCTCCGGGGAGGCGTGGCCGATGGAGAGGCCCGAGGTGCCGCCGGAGAAGCGGCCGTCCGTGACGAGGGCGCAGACCTTGCCGAGGCCACGGCCCTTGAGGAAGGACGTCGGGTAGAGCATCTCCTGCATGCCGGGGCCGCCGCGCGGGCCCTCGTAGCGGATGACGACGACGTCGCCCGCCTTGATCTCCTTGCGGAGGATCTTGTCGACGGCCTCGTCCTGCGATTCGCAGACGACGGCCGGGCCCTCGAAGGTCCAGATCGACTCGTCGACGCCCGCCGTCTTCACGACGCAGCCGTCCACCGCGATGTTGCCGCGCAGCACCGCCAGGCCGCCGTCCTTGGAGTACGCGTGCTCGACGGAGCGGATGCAGCCGCCCTCGGCGTCGAGGTCGAGGGTCTCCCAGCGCTCGGACTGGGAGAAGGCGGTCGCGGAGCGCTTGCAGCCGGGGGCCGCGTGCCACAGCTCCATGGCCTCGGCCGAGGCCGTGCCGGAGCGGGGGTCCCACTTCGCCAGCCAGTCCTCCAGGTTGGCGGAGTGCACGGAGGTGACGTCCTTGTTCAGGAGGCCGCCGCGGTGCAGCTCGCCGAGGATGGCGGGCATGCCGCCGGCCCGGTGGACGTCCTCCATGTAGTACGTGCCGCCGGGCGCCACGTTCGGCGCGACCTTGGAGAGGCACGGGACCCGGCGGGAGATCTCGTCGATGTCCGTGAGGTCGTAGTCCAGCCCGGCCTCCTGCGCGGCGGCGAGGAGGTGGAGGATCGTGTTCGTGGAGCCGCCCATGGCGATGTCGAGGGCCATGGCGTTCTCGAAGGCCTGGCGGCTCGCGATGGAGCGCGGCAGGACCGAGTAGTCGTCCTGCTCGTAGTGGCGCTTGGTGATCTCGACGATCGTGCGGCCGGCGTCCTCGTACAGGGCGCGGCGGGCGGTGTGCGTCGCGAGGACCGAGCCGTTGCCCGGGAGGGCCAGGCCGATGGCCTCGGCGAGGCAGTTCATCGAGTTGGCGGTGAACATGCCGGAACAGCTGCCGCAGGTCGGACAGGCGTTCTCCTCGATGCGGAGCACGTCGGCGTCCGAGACGTTCTCGTTCGAGGCGTCGACCATGGCGTCGATCAGGTCGAGCTTGCGGACGGTGCCGTCCACGAGGGTGGCCTGGCCGGCTTCCATCGGGCCGCCGGAGACGAAGACGACCGGGATGTTGAGGCGCAGGGCGGCCATCAGCATGCCAGGGGTGATCTTGTCGCAGTTGGAGATGCAGATCAGCGCGTCCGCGCAGTGCGCCTCCACCATGTACTCGACCGAGTCCGCGATCAGGTCGCGGGAGGGCAGCGAGTACAGCATGCCGGCGTGGCCCATGGCGATGCCGTCGTCGACCGCGATGGTGTTGAACTCGCGGGGGACGGCGCCGGCGGCGAGGATCGCGTCGGAGACGATCCGGCCGACCGGAGCCAGGTGGGTGTGCCCGGGGACGAACTCGGTGAAGGAGTTGGCGACCGCGATGATCGGCTTCCCGATGTCCGCGCTCGCTACGCCCGAGGCGCGCATCAGCGCACGCGCGCCTGCCATGTTGCGGCCGTGGGTGACGGTGCGGGACCTCAGCTCGGGCATGCGATTTCACTCCCCATGAGTGCGGCTGTACGGTCAGCCGCGACTGCGGATATGGCTCGGTTACGAGGCTACGCCCACCGCCCGCGATCCGGACAGCTCGTCCGGATGCCGGGACGCGGGGCTCATCCTTCGGTCAGACCCCGCCCACGCCCGGATCACGCCTCGGTCAGGTAGCGCTGCAGCGTCGGCGCCACCAGGGCCACGATGTCCTCCGGGTCCGCCGACGCCAGCGGCTCCACCTGGACGACGTAACGCAGCATCGCGATGCCGATCATGTGCGAGGCGGCCAGCTCGGCCCGGAAGGTCGGGTCCGGGACGTCGAGGTCGGCGGCGACCCGCTCCAGCACCCGCCGCAGGATCAGCCCGCGCAGCACCTTCGCGGCGGCCTCGTGGGTGAGCGCGGACCGGATCACGGCCAGCATCGGCACCCGGGTCACCGGGTTCTCCCACACGCTCAGGAAGTACCGGGCCAGCCGCTCCCCGATGCCCTCCGGCCCCTCCCCCAGGATCGCCGGAACCACCAGCGCGGGCTCCATCGTCACCTCGACGGCCGCGGCGAACAGGTCGTCCTTGCTGCCGAAGTAGTGGTGCACCAGCGCCGGGTCCACGCCCGCGACCTTCGCGATGCCGCGCACGGACGTCTTGTCGTACCCGCGCTCCGCGAACACCTCGCGGGCCGCGAGCCGGATCCGCTCCTGGGTGCCGGGACCGTCCTCGGCCTCGTCCTGCCGGGGCCGGCCGGGGCCGCGCTTGCGCCGCGGGGGCTCGACGGGCTCGGCGGGCTCGGCGGGCTCGGCGGGCTCGGCGGGCTCGGCGGGCTCGGCGGGCTCGGCGGGCTCGGCGGGCTCCGTCATGACCGGCGCCGCTGCGGGGCCGGCTTCGTCCGGGCGGCCGGCTTCGCGAGGTGCAGACGGGTGAACTCCAGCGCCTCGGCGAGGTCGGCCTCGCGCTCGGCGGAGGACATGGCGCGCCGGGTGTTGACCTCGATGACGACGTGCCCGTCGAAGGATGTCCGGGCCAGCCCGGCGAGCAGCTCGGCGCAGGGCTGCGTACCCCGCCCCGGGACCAGGTGCTCGTCCTTCGCGGAACCGTTGCCGTCGGCGAGGTGGATGTGGGCGAGCCGGTCGCCCATCCGGTCGATCATGGCGCCCGCGTCGGTGCGGGCGGTCGCGGTGTGGGAGAGGTCGACGGTGAAGTGCCGGTAGTCGTCCTTGGTGACGTCCCACTCGGGCGCGTACGCGAGCATCTCGCGGTCGCGGTACCGCCACGGGTACATGTTCTCCACGGCGAACCGCACGTCGGTCTCGTCCGCCATCCGCCAGATCCCGGTGACGAAGTCCCGCGCGTACTGCCGCTGCCACCGGAACGGCGGATGCACCACGACCGTACTGGCACCCAGCTTCTCCGCCGCCGCCTGGGCGCGCTGGAGCTTCGTCCACGGGTCGGTCGACCACACCCGCTGGGTGATCAGCAGGCAGGGCGCGTGGATGGCCAGGATGGGAACCTGATGGTGGTCGGACAGCCGGCGCAGCGCCTCGACGTCCTGGCTCACCGGGTCCGTCCAGACCATGACCTCGACGCCGTCGTAGCCGAGGCGGGCGGCGATCTCGAAGGCCGTCGCCGTGGACTCCGGGTAGACGGAGGCGGTGGACAGCGCGACCTTCGGGGCGGGGGTGGTCGGGATACGGACTGGTTCTGCCACGGGGACAGATTACGGTCCCCCCGCCCCACCCGGGCGGCCCGGCCCCCGAACCCGGCTCAGACCCGCCGCCACACCAGCGTGTACCGCCAGAACACCCGCCGCCGCAGCCGCGCGCCGGGCAGCACGCGGCGGGCCTCGCGGACGACCTCGGCGAAGCCCGTCTCGGCGGGGCGGGTGGGGGCGGTCATGGCGACGGGCCGGGGCGCGGGACGCCCCTTGTTCTTGAGCCACCCCAGCGCGACGTTCAACGGCACCGCGAGCGCCCCGAGCAGATGATCACCCCGGGTCTCGGCCCGCGCGAGGCCGACGACGACCAGCGTCCCGCCGGGCGCGAGCTGCGCGCGCAGCTGCCGCAGGGCGTCACCGAGCGGCAGGTGGTGCAAGGTGGCCACACAAGTGACGACGTCATACGCCCCGTCGTCCCCCTCGTGCCCTTCGCGCCCCTCCAGCACCTCCAACGCCTCCCCGACGACGAACTCCACCCCCGCCCCCACCGGCGTGAGCTCCCGCGCCCGCGCGACGATCCCCGCGTCCCGGTCGACCCCCCGCACCACCCCCGCCCGCCGCGCGAGCAACCGCACCAGCTCCCCACTCCCGCACCCCACATCCAGCCCCCGCCCGAACCGCCGGGGCAGCTGCCGCAGGATCCAGGGGTGGTAGTGGGCGTTGTGATCCCAGGGGTACGCCGCGTTGAACCGCTCCAGCGCCCGCAGCACGCGGGGCGTCAATATCGCCATCCCCCCACTCCACCAGACGTCCCCGCCCAAGCCACAGCCACAGCCACAGCCACAGCCACGAGTTGCCGTGATCGGGGTTCCGGGAGCGGTGTCTCGCCTGGGCGGTCTCGGAGAGGGGTTGGGGGTTTCCCGTCAGTCTCATCGTCCTTCCGTGTCGGGCCGGCCTGTCAAGGGCGCTCCTTCGTCGCGTCGCTTCGCGATGGCCTTCGGCCACCCTTGACAGACCGTCCCGCCCCGGAAAAACGAAGACTGCCGGGAAACCCCCAAAAGAACGGGACGGGGGGAGAGACAGGAGGAGCGGCCCTGTCAGCGAAGAGACGACCTGTCTCCGGCCGCCATCCACCCATCCGGCCAGCTCACAGCCTCTTTCCGCACCAAGGCGCGGCCCTACCCGCACGAAATGACGACGAGAGGGTCACCAGCCCCCTCCAGACGCGTCAGATCGCTACGCGCTCCTCAATTCTCAGCGCCTGCGGGCCGTCTGGGGCGATGTCGGCGCCCCGGGCGGGATATCAGGCCTGTCGCCACCGCCGCGATCCGGCATTGGCTCCGGGCCTAAGTCGATCCGCTGTCTCAGTCCCCGAGGAACCACAGGTAGAGGTGCTGTCCGTCGAGAACCGTCTGGCCCAGGTCCAGAAGCTCACGCGCGAACTCATCGGTGACCACGCCCGGAGGCAGGCGCGGTACTTCCGCCAGCAGGGTGAGCACCTGGCGGCTGTTGAAAACAGTGTCCGCGTACGGCAGCAGGTGCCCCAGCATCGGAAACACCGACTGGTCGAGACCCGCCAGCTCCGGCCCCCAGGCCACACCATGCATGGCGCGAGCCTCGATCGCGCCGTCCTCGCTACGGACCTGGAGATTAATCATGGCGCGAGCCTACGGCCCCAAGATCCGCCGGACAGAACCTAACCGCTCCCAATGGCCTTCTGATCGCCGTTTCGTGCAGGTAGGGCTGAGCCTTGGTCCCGGGCGGCCGAAGAAGGGTCGTCTCATCGCTGTGAGGCCCGCCCCTCCCCGCCCGGACAACCGCCCCCCACCCCCCAGTTACCGGCGTCTAGGCTGCGCGCATGACGATTCGCGCTGTGGTCTTCGACGTCGGCGAGTGCCTCGTGGACGAAACCCGGGAGTACGGAACCTGGGCCGACTGGCTCGGCGTGCCACGCCACACCTTCGCCGCGATGTTCGGCGCCGTCATCGCCCAGGGCCGCGACTACCGCGAGACCTTCCAGACGTTCCGCCCCGGCTTCGACCTGTACGAACAGCGCGAGGCCCGCGCGGCCGCCGGGCAGCCCGAGCACTTCGACGAGAGCGACCTGTACCCGGACGTACGCCCCGCTCTCGCCCGGCTGCGCACCGACGGACTGTGGCTGGGCATCGCCGGCAACCAGACCGTCCGCGCCGGGGGAATCCTGCGCGGCCTCTTCACCCCGGACGTGGACCTGATCGGCACCTCGGACGACTGGGGGGCCAGCAAGCCGGATCCCGAGTTCTTCGTCCGGGTCGCCAAGGCGGTCCCGTTCGCCCCGGCCGAGATCCTCTACGTCGGCGACCGCATCGACAACGACCTGCGCCCCGCCGTCGCGGCGGGCATGCACAGCGCCCTGATCCGCCGAGGCCCGTGGGCCACCATCCAGTGGCAGACCGAGGAGGCGACGACCCTGCCGACGTTCCGGGTCGACAGCCTCCTCGACCTCCCGGAGCGGATCACCGACTTCAACGCGTCAGCGCACTGAGCGTCGTCCCCCACCCGTAGAGCCGATCGTCGAGGTCGCGGACGCACTGCTCGTGCTGCCACGTCACGAGCGCGCGCCGCACCTCGCGAACCCGCTCCATGCCGGTCGCGTACCAATGCGTCTCCAGCTGCTCCAGCGCACGGATCGCATAGCCGCAGGCCGCTGCGGGCATCCCCGCCGCGGCCTCGACAGCTGCCAGGTCACCGAAGACCACAGTCCGCTGCTTGTCCGCGTCGGCGGGCAGGTCCTCCAGAACGCCGAGGAGGGTCTCCCGAGCCTGCGGAAGATGCCCGGCAACGAGCTGGGTGTTCCCCTTGAACGCCGCCAGCCGGACCGGACTGAACCAGTCCATCCACTCCGGTGACGCGTGCTCCGATCCGGCCGCCAGGACATCCTCGCCATGAGCGATCAGGTTCAGGGCGGTCCGGGTCTGCCCGCACCGGGTCTCGCACTCGGCCTCGACCGCGTCGAGCCACGCCAGGAACTCGGCGGAAGCCGGCCCCCTGCGGGCATAGGTCCGGGCCATCACCATCCGTTCGAGAGCCCCGTCCCGATCTCTGCGCCATCCCGGCACAAAAGCCATGTGGGCAAGGATCGCGGCTCCGAGAAGTGAATCCTCCGCCTCACCCGCGGCCTGGAGAGCGCGCAGCCAGGTCCCCTCGGCCTGGTCGGGATCCCTCAGGTCGAAGAACTCGATGCGTCCGGCGAGCAGGAAGGACTCAGCGAGCGCCGTGGCAACGCCCTGCCGGGTCGCACCCGCGGTGGCGGGCAGAAGAGCACCACCGAGCGCGGCATGAGCGCTGGCCGCAGGATGGAGAACGGCGGGAGCGACGGTCCAGTAAAGACGTCGATGCGCCCGAGTCACGGCCGTGTAATCGGCGGCCGCACTGGCCGGCTGCGCCGAGGCGGCGTTCTGCACCAGCACGCGCGGCGCAGAGGCGGTCGACACGATCCGCGACGCACGACCAGCGCCCACCTGCCCGACAGGCGGAGTGAAGCCGAGAGACTCGATGTCCTGCCCGAGCAGCTCGGTCAGAGCCTGCTGCGCGCCTGGATAGGGCCAGGGCGGCGTGTCGGACTCCCAGCGCCGGACCTGCCGCACGTCGATGGAGATGCCCCGCCCTGCCAATGCGGTGACAAGCGCTTGCTGCGAGACGTACCCGGCCGCCATACGGGCGGCTTTGAACCGGACGTTTCCTGGTGACCTAGGCACACTCGACCTCCGTACATCCTCGGATGGACGACCACTGTCTCAGCAAGTCCGCCCTCAGGCCACCATTCATCCCATCGGAGCACCAAAGGTCCCTTAAAGGGCACGAAGAAGACCTGGAGATGTCCTAGCCCAAGTCCATGGAGAGGACGAATCTGTAGGCAGAGTCGGGCAGTCGGCCCACTGCAAGCGGCAGGGAGCGAACATGGCCAGTCGAAACACCCACAGCTGCATCCGGGACGTACTCGACGAGGACGTCCCGAACAGCCTCTGGCCGGCGCCGGCGGCCGCCTTCGCGCCCAGCCATGACCTCCTGGCCCGCGCGCATGCCGGCTGGGAGCGTTTCGTCGGCTCCTTCGAGGAGCCGTCCGATGGCTGAGCAGTACGCCTACGTGCCGCACCGGCTCCTGCGCCGTCGCGTCCGCGACATCGCCTCCGGCACCGAAGGCGAGCTGATGGCCGTGATCAACGAGAACGTCTCGGACACCGCCATCGAGCACTGGACGGAACTGGCCTACATCCGAGGACCCTCCGGCCGCGAATTCACCACTGCGGTCTCCGACGTCGAGTCCGCCGGCTGACCAGCCCCAGACGGGTCGCAGACGCTGAGACCTGCGAAGCGCGTAGCGATCGGTGGCGGCTTATGCCCGGCCCCTGACGGCCGACGGACGCCTTCGGCGAGGAGCGCGTAGCGATCTAGGGCGTCTGCCGGGGCCTGGTGTCCGGCTTTTCGTCCTCAGGTGTAGGACAGGGCCGCTCCCGGCCCCGAAAGGGACTCTGAGCTGCCCGGATGGGTGGATGGCAGCCGAAGGCAGGTCGTCTCATCGCTGACAGGGCCGCCCCTCTGTCCTTCCGCCCCGTCCCGTTCCTTTGGGGGTTTCCCGGCAGTCTTCGTTTTTCCGGGGCGGGACGGTCTGTCAAGGGTGGCCGAAGGCCATCGCGAAGCGACGCGAACGCAGTGAGCGCCCTTGACAGGCCGGCCCGACACGGAAGGACGATGAGACTGACGGGAAACCCCCAACCCCTCCCTGAGACCGCCCCAGGGTGGAAGCTCCTACGGCAAGTGGTCCAGCCTCCGCAGGATGACGCCCTCGCGCAGGGCCCACGGGCAGATCTCCAGTTCCTCCACGCCGAAGAGGTCCATCGTGGCCTCCGCCACCAGCGCTCCCGCCAGGAGCTGGGCGGCGCGGCCTTCCGAGACGCCCGGGAGTGTGGAGCGTTCGGCGGTCGTCATCGCTGTCAGGCGGGGGACCCATTCCTCGAGGGATTTGCGGGTCAGGTCGCGCTGGATATACAGGCCGTCGGCCTCCCGGGCCGCCCCCGCGATGCGGGCGAGCTGCTTGAAGGTCTTCGAGGTGGCCACCACGTGGTCCGGCGCCCCGAAGCGGGCGAACTCGCCGACCGTGCGGGCGATCTGGGCCCGTACGTGCCGTCGTAGGGCCTTCACGTCGGCCGGGTCCGGCGGGTCGGCCGGGAGCCAGGCCGAGGTGAGGCGGCCGGCGCCGAGAGGGAGGGAGACGGCGGTGTCGGGGTCCTCGTCGATGCCGTACGCGATCTCCAGCGAGCCGCCGCCGATGTCGAGGACCAGCAGCTTGCCCGCCGACCAGCCGAACCAGCGCCGGACCGCGAGGAACGTCAGCCGGGCCTCGTCCTCGCCGCTGAGCACCGGGAGCTCGATGCCGGTCTCGGCCTTGACGCGGGCGAGCACCTCGTCGGCGTTGGTGGCTTCGCGTACGGCGCTGGTCGCGAAGGGCAGGAGGTCCTCGCAGCCCTTGTCCTCGGCGGCCTGCGCGGCCTCGCCGATCACCGAGACGAGGCGTTCGACGCCGTCGGGGCTGACCGCGCCGCGTTCGTCGAGCAGCGTCGCCAGCCGCAGTTGCACCTTGTGGGAGTGCGCGGGCAGCGGGCGCGCGCCGGGGTGCGCGTCCACCACCAGCAGGTGAATCGTGTTCGAACCCACATCCAGGACACCGAGTCTCATGCGAGAAACGCTACTGGGCCGGACGCGTAGGGGTGAGGTAAGGGGCGCTTAGGCTTGGGTTTGTGCCAAATACGAAGAAGGCCAACAAGACCCGGTCGAAGAACGACAAGGGCAATGACAAGGGCAATGACAAGGCCAGCGGCAAGGCCAGCGCCAAGGCCAAGGGCAAGGCCCCGGAACCGGACGAGAAGGGTCTCGACTTCCCCCGGGCCTGGGTGGAGTTCCCCGATCCCGCCGACGACGAGCAGGTCTTCCGCTGCGACCTGACCTGGCTGACCTCGCGCTGGACCTGCATCTTCGGCAGCGGCTGCCAGGGCATCCAGGCGGGCCGCGCGTCGGACGGCTGCTGCACGCTCGGGGCGCACTTCTCCGACGAGGACGACGAGAAGCGCGTCGCGGAGCACGTGGCGCGGCTGACGCCGGAGCTGTGGCAGTTCCACGACGTCGGCAGCGAGACCGGCTGGACGCAGCTCGACGACGACGGGGAGAAGCAGACGCGCCGCTGGGACGGCGCCTGCGTGTTCCTGAACCGGCCCGGTTTCCCGGCCGGGGCCGGCTGCTCCCTGCACATCCTCGCCGTACGGGAGGGCAAGGAGCCGCTGGAGACGAAGCCGGACGTGTGCTGGCAGCTGCCGATCCGCCGTACCTACGACTGGATCGACCGCCCCGACGACACCCGGGTCCTCCAGGTGTCGATCGGCGAGTACGACAGGCGCGGCTGGGGGCCGGGCGGGCACGACCTGCACTGGTGGTGCACGTCGGCGACGTCCGCGCACGGTGCCGGGAAGCCGGTGTACGAGTCGTACCGGCCGGAGCTGACGGAGCTGATGGGCAAGGAGGCCTACGAGGTCCTCGTCGGGCTGTGCGAGGCGCGGCTGGCCTCGCTGCTGCCGATGGCCCCGCACCCGGCGGATCCGCCGCTCCCCGCCTGAGCGGTGGTGGGACCGCTACGTCCCCGGGGCCGTCGGCGCGGGGGAAACCGTTCCTTCTGATGATCCTGTCGGCGTCGGGGACGGCGTCGGGGTGCTCGGCACGGGGGTCGGGTCCGGCGGCGGTGTGGGGGTCGGGGACCCGGCCGGGGTGGTCGGGGGCGGGGTCGGCGTGGGCGTCGGGTCCGGCGGGGTCCGTGTCGGGGTCGGTTCGGCGGTGGGTGCCGGGCGGCCGCGGCCCTGGATGGCGATCACCGCTCCGGCCGGGTCCACCCCGACCCGGGCCGACCAGGCGCCGACGGGCTGGGCTTCGGCGTCCACGGTGATGCGCAGGGTGACCGATTCTCCGGGGGCCAGCGTGCCGGCCGTACGGCTCGCGCGCAGCCAGGGCGCGTCGGACCACAGGCGCCAGTCGACGGGGCCGCCGCCGGATGCGGTGAGGGTGAGCAGGGTGGTGGAGCCCTGGGTGGCGGCGGCGATGGTGAGCCGGCCGGGGGCGCCGGGGGTGCCCGGTTCGGGGGTGACGGGCGGGCCGGAGCTGATGACCTCGACGGTGACGTCGGGTGCGGCCGCGGCGTCGGCGAAGCCGGGCTCGCCGGTGGTGCGGGCGGTGTTCCCGGTGTTCTCGTACGCCGCGAGCGGGCGCCCCTCGGCGAGCGGCGGCGGGATCTGGGACTCGCTGGCGGAGATGCGGGTGCCGTCGCCGCCGACGGGTTCGCCGGTGACGGGGGCGCCCCGGTAGGCGGCCCACAGCGCGATGACGGGCGCGGCGACGACGGTGGCGACGACGGTGGTGGTGACCGCCCGGGCCCTGAAGCGGTCGCGGCGGGCCGCGCGGTCCTTGGGGTCGAGCGGGAAGCCGGTGCGGTCGAAGCGGGGGCCGGGGCGGCCGGGCCGGCGGCGGCCGGAGCGCTGCATGGCGGCGTGGACGGCGGTGCGGGGCGCGGGGACGAGGGGGAGGGCCGCGTCGACCCCGGCGGAGCCGGGCCAGGGCGCGGCGGCGTCGACGCGTTCGGCGGCGCGGCGGCAGCGCGGGCAGTCGTCGACGTGGCGGACGAGTTCGGCGCGCAGGGTGCTGGACAGCAGGACGTTGCCGTCGCCGCCGTCCCCGTCGTCGCCGGTGAGGCGGGAGACGGCCGGGCAGTTGCCGGTCTCGACGACGGCGAGGGCGGCGCGGGTGCGCTCCACTTCGCAGGCCGCGCCGGAGAGCAGTTCCCGGGCGGTGGTGGCGGGGGTGCCGAGGACGGCGGCGAGTTCGGTGACGCCGAGGCGGTGGCGGACGGCCAGTTCGAGGGCTTCGCGCTGCTCGGGGGTGGTTCCGGCGGCTTCGGGCCAGGCGAGCCGGGCCAGCTCGGTGCGCCGGTACGCGCTGACATCGAGCCCGCGGTGCGCTCCCGGCGCGTGCCCTTGGTCCGTACGCTCCGGCGTGCGCCGGGCGGAATGCGCCCCCTGGCGGGCGCGCCGCCGCTCGGCGAGCCGGCTCAGACAGGCCCAGCGGGCGAGGGCGTAGAGCCAGGCCCGGCGGTGTCCCTCGTCGGGACATCGGCCGGGGTGCCGTTCGGCGACGGCGAGGACGTCGCCGAGGACGTCGGTCGCCGTGTCGTGGTCGCACAGGACCGACAGGCAGTACGTGAACAGTCCGTCCAAGTAGGGCTCGTGCCGGAAGGGCGGGGGCTCGTCGTCCGGGCCGACCGCCGTTGCCACTGGGGCTGATGTGACCCCTGTGGCGGCAGGGACCCCCGTCGTACCCGCTGAGGGCGTGCGCCCGTGCGCCCGGTGTGCGCCGGTGCGCGATGCGGGGTGTCCCTGATTGCTGCTGTTCACTCGGCGACCGTAGGCGGCACGCCGCTGACGCCCCGGAAGCCTTCAGCAGTTTTAGCCCTTACGGGTGAACAGATCGCCACCGCGCTGACAGCGCCCCTGACGCCCGCTCCGCGGCGGCCCTCGAACGGAGGCACGGTCGGACCCCGCACGGCACCACGACCGGGCCGCACCCCGCCCCGCACCCCCGGCACCCCGCCCCCACCCCCGACGGCGTTGTCGGTGCGGGCGGCTACGGTGGGCCGCATGGCTGCCCGCACCGCTCGTTCATCCGCCAAGGACCGGCCGTCCTACCGCTGCTCCGAGTGCGGCTACACCACCGCGAAGTGGCTCGGCCGCTGCCCCGAGTGCCAGGCGTGGGGGACCGTCGAGGAGATGGGCGGCGCGCCCGCCGTACGGACCACCGCCGCCGGGCGCGTCTCGTCGCCCGCGCTGCCGATCGCCCAGGTCGACGGCCGCACCGCGACCGCGCGCAGCACCGGCGTCGACGAGCTGGACCGCGTCCTGGGCGGCGGGCTGGTCCCGGGCGCCGTCGTCCTCCTCGCCGGCGAGCCCGGCGTCGGCAAGTCGACGCTGCTGCTGGACGTCGCCGCGAAGGCGGCCAGCGGCGACCACCGCACCCTGTACGTCACCGGCGAGGAGTCGGCGAGCCAGGTCCGGCTGCGGGCCGACCGGATCAACGCCCTCGACGACAACCTCTTCCTCGCCGCCGAGACCGACCTCTCCGCCGTCCTCGGCCACCTCGACGCCGTCAAGCCCTCCCTCCTCGTCCTGGACTCCGTCCAGACCATCGCCTCCCCCGAGATCGACGGCGCCCCCGGCGGCATGGCCCAGGTCCGCGAGGTCGCGGGCGCGCTCATCCGGGCCTCCAAGGAACGCGGCATGGCCACCCTCCTCGTCGGCCACGTCACCAAGGACGGGGCCATCGCCGGCCCCCGCCTGCTGGAGCACCTCGTCGACGTCGTCCTCAGCTTCGAGGGCGACCGGCACGCCCGGCTGCGCCTCGTCCGCGGTGTGAAGAACCGCTACGGCGCCACCGACGAGGTCGGCTGCTTCGAACTGCACGACGAGGGCATCACCGGCCTCGCCGACCCGAGCGGACTGTTCCTGACCCGGCGCGCCGAAGCGGTCCCCGGGACCTGCCTGACGGTGACCCTGGAGGGTAAACGCCCGCTGGTCGCCGAGGTGCAGGCGCTGACCGTCGACTCGCAGATCCCCTCCCCCCGGCGCACCACCTCCGGCCTGGAGACCTCCCGCGTGTCGATGATGCTGGCGGTGCTGGAGCAGCGCGGCCGGATCACCGCGCTCGGCAAGCGGGACATCTACTCAGCGACCGTGGGCGGCGTGAAGCTCACCGAGCCCGCCGCCGACCTGGCCATCGCGCTCGCGCTGGCCTCCGCCGCCAGTGACGTGCCGCTGCCGAAGAACCTCGTCGCGATCGGGGAGGTCGGCCTGGCGGGCGAGGTCCGGCGCGTGACCGGCGTCCAGCGGCGCCTCGCCGAGGCGCACCGGCTCGGCTTCACGCACGCGCTGGTCCCCTCGGACCCGGGGAAGGTTCCGGCCGGGATGAAGGTCACCGAGGTCGCCGACGTGGGCGACGCGCTCCGGGTCCTGCCGCGCGGCCGGAGCCGTACGCCGGCCAAGGAGCGGGCCGGCGAGTAGCCCCGGGCCGGGGGTCCGGAGCAGGTCAGAGGACCCGTACGGGCCCCCGCAGGGCCGGTGCGGGGCAAGGCTCGGCGGGCGCACAGCGTGCGCCGGTAGACTTTGTGCTGGTCCGCCCGGCCTTACGCAGGCGGCGCAACCCGCGACCGGAGGAGTGCAGTGGCAGCCAAGGACGGGGCATCAGCTCCCGGGAAGTCCGGCGCGAGCTCCAAGCACGACGCGCTGATGCGTGCCTCGCTGAGCGCGGTCGCCCCCGGTCAGCCCCTGCGCGACGGCCTGGAGCGGATCGTCCGCGGCAACACGGGCGGTCTGATCGTCCTCGGCATGGACAAGGCCGTCGAAGCGATGTGCACCGGTGGCTTCGTCCTGGACGTGGAGTTCACCGCGACCCGGCTGCGCGAGCTGTGCAAGCTCGACGGCGCGCTCATCCTCGACAAGGACATCACCAAGATCCTGCGGGCCGGCGTGCAGCTGGTACCGGACGCCTCGATCCCGACGGAGGAGACCGGCACCCGGCACCGCACCGCGGACCGCGTCTCCAAGCAGTGCGGCTTCCCCGTCGTCTCGGTGTCCCAGTCGATGCGGCTGATCGCGCTCTACGTGGACGGGGAGCGGCGCGTCCTGGAGGAGTCCGGGGCGATCCTGTCGCGCGCGAACCAGGCGCTCGCCACGCTGGAGCGGTACAAGCTCCGCCTGGACGAGGTCGCCGGGACGCTGTCCGCGCTGGAGATCGAGGACCTGGTCACCGTCCGCGATGTCACGGCGGTGGCCCAGCGGCTGGAAATGGTCCGCCGGATCGCGACGGAAATCGCCGAGTACGTGGTCGAACTGGGCACGGACGGGCGACTGCTGTCGCTCCAGCTGGACGAGCTGACCGTCGGCATCGAGCAGGAACGCGAGCTGGTCATCCGGGACTACGTCCCCGAGCCGACGGCGAAGCGTTCCCGCACGGTCGAGGAGGCGCTGCCGGCGCTGGACGCGCTGACGCACCCGGAGCTGCTGGAGCTGGGGATCGTCGCGAAGGCCCTGGGATACACGGGCTCGCCGGAAACCCTGGACTCGGCGGTGTCCCCCCGGGGGTACCGGCTGCTGGCGAAGGTTCCCCGGCTGCCGGGGGCCATCATCGAGCGGCTCGTCGAGCACTTCGGGGGGCTGCAGAAGCTCCTCGCCGCCTCGGTGGACGACCTCCAGACCGTCGACGGGGTGGGGGAGGCGCGGGCGCGGAGTGTCCGCGAAGGCCTGTCCCGCCTGGCGGAATCCTCGATCCTCGAACGCTACGTCTGACCCCGCCCGGGTCCCGCCCCCTCGCCGGTTCCCTGGGGCTCCGCCCCAGACCCCGCGCCTCAAACGCCGGCGGGGCTGGAGTGCCCGGAGGGCACTCCAGCCCCGCCGGCGTTTGAGGCGGGAACGGTGGAAGGCCCGCCCGGGCCGCACCGCGCGAGCGGCGCGTCAAAAATCAATCGCGCTTCAGGACGAAGGACGTCTGGGCCTTCACCGTGTCCTGGACGCGGACCTCCACCACGTACGTGTCCGGCGCCGCACTCCCCGCCGGAGGCGTCTGGCACTGGTCCGCCGCGCTGAACTTCCGGTCCCATTCCACCGCGTGCTTCGTCTCGCTCTGCGCCGGCACCTTGAGGAAGGTCTCGCCGACGCAGTCGGCGGAGGACCACACCGCCTTGGCGTTGGAGGCCTGGAGGATCATCACCGCGACCTGCTTGGGGCCGAGGCCGAACTTGCAGCTGCTCCCCGACGTGTTGCGGGCGAGGAGTTCGATGCGGGGCTTCTCGTTCGTCTCGTACTCGTTCTTGACGCTCTTGACCTCCCACCGCACCACGCCCGGGGCGCAGTTGGGCAGCGGGGAGTCGGCCGGGACCTGTTCGGCGGTGCCCGAGGTGCCGCCGGAGGCGGGGTTGCCGGTGGTGGAGCCGGAGCCGGGGCCGCCGCTGCCGGGTTCGCCGTTCTTGCCGGTGCCGCCGGAGGATCCGGTGCCGGTGCCCGTTTCGGCGCGTCCGCCCGGGGCCTGACTGATCGCCGGGCCGCTGCCGGAGGGGCCGGGGGTGATGGTTTTGGTGGGTCCGGAGCCGTCTCCGCCACCCTTGCCGTTCGTACTGGAGCTGCCGCCACCGGAACTGACGACCCATACGGCGAGCAGCGCGATGAGCGCGGCGACGGACGCCAGAACTGCCCTCCGTCGCCAGTAAATGGAGGAGGGGAGCGGCCCGACCGGATTGCGCAGTGATCCCACGCACCGAACCTTACGAGAACTCGCGCGACGATCAGTGCCCCACATGCCGTGCGCCCGGCAGGTTTTGCCGATGATCATCCTGCGGGCCTACAGCGGACGGTCCAGAACCGGCCAACCCTCTGACACCACCTCGACAGGGCCTTGAGTACCGTCGGTGACCATGGACAGCTCCGGCCTCTACCGCGACATCACCGACTTCGCCCATGCCACGCCCCCTTGGGTGCAGTCGGCCTTCGAGGTCTGGACCGAGTACGGTCTCCTGCTCTTCGGTCTGCTCTACATAGCCGTCTGGTGGCGGGCCCGTGGGCAGGACAGCCCCCGCGCGGTGGCGCTCGCGGTCCTCGCGCCGCTGGTCACCGCGCTCGTGTACGTCGCCTCGGAGCTGGTGAAGTCCACCGTCGACGAGGAGCGGCCCTGCCGGGCGGTGGCGGGTGCGGCGGCTTCGCTGGTGCCGTGTCCCCCGTACGGGGACTGGTCCTTCCCGAGCAACCACTCCGCGATCGCGGGCGCGGCGGCCGTCGGTCTGGCGCTGGCGGTACCCCGGCTGGCGCTGCTGACGCTGCCGGTCGCGGTGCTGATGGCCTTCTCCCGGGTGTTCGTGGGCGTGCACTACCCGCACGACGTGGCGATGGGCCTGCTGCTGGGGGCTTCGCTGGGCACCCTCGCCGTGCTCGTGCTGGCCGGTCCGCTGGGGCGGGTCGTCGGCGCCGCGCGGGGCAGCGGCAACCGCGCCGTTGTCTGGTTCACCGGTCCGGGCCCGGCGCGCTGAGCCCGAAACGTGCCAGGATGCCGTCTGCCATGACTGCATCCCCTTCCTCCGCTTCCCCGAGCCCTTCCCCGGCCCCTTCCCCGGCCCCGGCCCCGGCCCCCGCGCAGGGCACCGCCCAGGGCTCCGCACTGCATTCCCCCGTCATCGCGTGGTTCGACGCGCACGCCCGCGACCTGCCCTGGCGCCGCCCCGAGGCCGGCCCCTGGGGGGTCATGGTGAGCGAGTTCATGCTCCAGCAGACCCCCGTCGTGCGGGTCCTGCCGGTGTACGAGCAGTGGCTCGCCCGGTGGCCCCGGCCCGCCGACCTGGCCGCCGAGGCCCCGGGTGAGGCCGTACGGGCCTGGGGGCGGCTCGGCTACCCCCGCCGGGCCCTGCGACTGCACGGCGCGGCCGTCGCGATAACGGAACGGCACTCCGGCGACGTACCGCGGGAGCACGCGCAGCTGCTCGCGCTGCCCGGGATCGGCGAGTACACGGCGGCGGCGGTGGCCTCCTTCGCGTACGGACAGCGGCACGCGGTGCTGGACACCAATGTCCGCCGGGTCTTCGCCCGTACCGCGACCGGGGTCGAGTACCCCCCGAACGCCACCACCGCGGCCGAGCGGCGCCTGGCGCGGGAGCTGCTGCCCGCGGACGAGCCGACGGCGGCCCGCTGGGCGGCGGCGTCGATGGAGCTGGGCGCGCTGGTGTGCACGGCGAAGTCACCGGACTGCGCGCGCTGCCCGGTGGCCGGGCTGTGCGCGTGGCGTCTCGCGGGCAAGCCCGCTCACGAGGGGCCGCCGCGGCGCGGGCAGACGTACGCCGGGACCGACCGGCAGGTGCGCGGCCGGCTGCTGGCGGTGCTGCGCGAGGCGGTCGGGCCGGTTCCGCAGTCGGTGCTGGACACGGTGTGGGACGAGCCGGTGCAGCGGGCCCGGGCGCTGGACGGCCTGGTCTCCGACGGGCTGGTGGAGCCGCTCGCGCAGGGCATGTACCGGCTGCCGCAAGGACCGGCCCGCAGCTGACCGGCGACCCCCGGGAAACGGCCCGAAGCTGACTCGCAGATTCCGCTTCGGGCCGGGAAACCCCAGCTCACGGGCACTGTTACACAACCTACGGGTGTCCGTGCGCCCACCGAAGGCTGACCCGCACAGTGCCGTGACAACGCCTCCGTACCTTCGGATCCGTAAGGCAGCGGATGAGCGGTGGACGGCAGCGGAGGCGGTCAGAGATGGCGCACGGCGAGGTACTCGAATTCGAGGAGTACGTACGCACCCGGCAGGACGCGCTGCTGCGCAGTGCGCGACGCCTGGTCCCGGACCCCACCGACGCCCAGGACCTCCTGCAGACCGCCCTCGTGCGCACCTACGGCCGCTGGGAGGGCATCGCCGACAAGTCCCTCGCCGACGCCTACCTGCGCCGGGTCATGATCAACACCCGTACCGAGTGGTGGCGCGCCCGCAAGCTCGACGAGGTCCCCACCGAGCAGCTCCCCGACGCCTCCGTCGAGGACGGCTCCGACCAGCGCGCCGACCGCGCCCTGCTGATGGACATCCTCAAGGTCCTCGCGCCCAAGCAGCGCAGCGTGGTCGTGCTGCGACACTGGGAGCAGATGAGCACCGAGGAAACGGCCGCGGCGCTCGGTATGTCGGCGGGAACCGTGAAGAGCACCCTGCACCGCGCACTGGCCCGGCTCCGGCAGGAGCTGGAGAGCCGGGACCTGGACATGCGCGCGCTGGAGCGCGGTGACCACACCATCCGTTACGAGGGGCGGGAGCGGTGCGCGGCCTGAACGGCCACAACCTGAGCGGCAGAGGATCTCTGGTGCTGATGTCGGCGGGGACCGTCCTCCTCGTCGGCACAGTGCTGTTCGCGGCCGCATGCTCCACCGGCGGTACGGGCCTGCGCGACGGCGGTCCCGCCCGGACCGAGACGGTGGCCCGCAGCAGCCCGCCCACGGGCACCGCCGCCACCGGGACGGCCGCCCCCGGCCACTCCCCCGCCACGGGCACCGCGAGCCCGCTCAAGAAGATCGACCCGGTGGCGCTCCTCAAGGCGGACCCGAAGGTCAGCACCGAGGTCAAGCGGGACCTGAAGCCCTGCACGGGCAACGAGTACCCGGTCGACGTGAGCTACGGCAAGGTCACCGGGAACACCGCCGTCGACATCGTCGTCAACGTCCTGTCCTGCGCCGACGCCCTCGGCCGCGGCTCGTACGTGTACCGGGCGGACGGCGGCAAGTACGAGAATGTGTTCTCGGACGAGCAGCCGCCCGTCTACGCGGAGATCGACCGGGGCGACCTGGTCGTGAACAAGCCGGTCTACGGGAAGAGCGACGCGCTCGCCTACCCCTCCGGCGAGGACGTGATCACGTACCGCTGGAACGGCGAGAAGTTCACCGAGCAGGACCGGGTGCACACCGAGTACAGCAACGTGGTCGACGGCGGGAGCCAGCCCGCTCCGGCCATCACCAAGAACTGAAGTGAGGCTGGGCATGGCCGAGACCCATGTGCTGTTCGTGGAGGACGACGACGTCATCCGCGAGGCCACGACGCTCGCGCTGGAACGCGACGGGTTCGTGGTCACCGCCATGCCCGACGGCCTGTCCGGCCTGGAGTCCTTCCGGGCCGACCGCCCCGACATCGCCCTGCTCGACGTGATGGTCCCCGGCATGGACGGCGTCAGCCTGTGCCGCCGCATCCGCGACGAGTCCACCGTCCCCGTGATCATGCTGTCGGCGCGCGCCGACTCCATCGACGTGGTGCTGGGGCTGGAGGCCGGGGCCGACGACTACGTCACCAAACCCTTCGACGGCTCGGTCCTCGTCGCCCGCATCCGCGCCGTGCTGCGCCGCTTCGGCCATGCAGGCGGACCGCAGAACGGCTCGGGGAACGGCTCCGAGGCGGACGGCTCCGGCGAGCGCGGGGTGCTGTCCTTCGGCGACCTGGAGGTCGACACGGAGGGCATGGAGGTCCGCAAGGCCGGCGCCCCCGTCGCCCTGACCCCCACCGAGATGCGGCTGCTGCTGGAGTTCTCCTCCGCGCCCGGCACCGTCCTGTCCCGCGACCGGCTCCTGGAGCGGGTGTGGGACTACGACTGGGGCGGCGACACCCGCGTCGTGGACGTCCACGTCCAGCGACTGCGCACCAAGATCGGGCAGGACCGCATCGAGACGGTCCGCGGCTTCGGCTACAAGCTCAAGGCATGAGGTGCTGACCCCATGAGAACCGCTACCGCATGAGGACCGCTACCGCATGAGGCGCTTCACCCTGCGCACGGGGATCCGCTGGAAGATCACGCTCGCCATCGCCGCCGTCGGCGCGCTCACCGCCGTCGCCCTGAGCCTGGTGGTGCACAGCGCTGCCCGCGTGTCGATGCTGGAGAGCGCCCGCGACCAGCAGCTGGAGCGCGTGCAGTTCATCGCCCGCAACGCCGACGCCGGGCGCAAACCCCCCATGGGCGCCAAGCTCAACGACCCGGAGCTGCCCACCGAGCTGCGGCACAAGGTCCAGTCCGGGCGCCGGGGCACCTACATCCAGGACACCCCCAAGGGCATCCCCGAGGTGTGGGCCGCCGTACCCCTGGGCAACGGGCAGGTGCTGTCGCTGCACCTGCCGTTCCGGGAGAGCGTGAACATGGTGCGCGACCTGGACCGGGCCCTGCTCGTCGGCTCCCTGGCCGTGGTCGTCGGCGGCTCGGCGCTCGGGGTGCTCATCGGCGGCCAGATCTCCAGCCGGCTGCGCAAGGCGGCCGCCGCCGCGCAGCGCGTCGCGCACGGCGACCCCGAGGTGCGCGTACGGGACGCCGTGGGCGGCGTCGTACGGGACGAGACCGACGACCTCGCGCGGGCCGTGGACGCCATGGCCGACGCCCTCCAGCAGCGGCTGGAGGCCGAGCGGCGGGTGACGGCGGACATCGCGCACGAGCTGCGGACCCCGGTGACGGGCCTGCTCACCGCCGCCGAGCTGCTGCCCCCCGGCCGCCCGACCGAGCTCGTACGGGACCGCGCGCAGGCGATGCGGGCCCTGGTGGAGGACGTACTGGAGGTGGCCCGGCTGGACAGCGCGTCCGAGCGGGCCGAGCTGCAGGACGTGGCGCTGGGCGAGTTCGTCAGCCGCCGGGTGTCCTCGCTGATGCCGGAGGCCTCGGTACGGGTCGTCGCGGACGAGATCGTCAGCACCGACCCGCGCCGGCTGGAGCGGATCCTCGGCAACCTCCTGGCCAATGCCGCGCGCTACGGACAGCCCCCGATCCAGGTCGACATCGAGGGCCGGGTCGTCCGCGTCCGGGACCACGGGCCGGGCTTCCCCGAGGCGCTGCTGCGCGAGGGTCCGAGCCGTTTCCGCACCGGGTCCACGGACCGGGCGGGGGTCGGCCACGGGCTCGGCCTGACCATCGCGGAGGGCCAGGCGCGGGTCCTGGGCGCACGGCTGACCTTCCGCAACGTGGCGGCGCCGGGCGGGGCCGAGTACGAGGGCGCGGCCGCCGGGGCGGTGGCGGTGCTGTGGCTGCCGGAGCACGCGCCGACGGCGACGGGAAGCTTCCCGATCGTCCAGCTGCCGGGCTGATCCCGCCCCGCGCGGCGGCCGGCCGCCGGGGCGGGTCCTCGGCCGGGCGTTCGCACGGCGGGCCCCATGTTTTAGCATCCGTGCCATGACTGACGGTACGGATCGCCCGCACAGCCCCCAGCCCGACCCCGCCTCCGGGAGCGGCGGCGGCTACGGATTCCCGCCCGGGCAGATATCCGGCGGGTACGGGTATCCGCCGCCGGGCCAGCCCGGCCCTGGCCCGGCCCCGAACCCGTACCAGCCCTCCGAGCCCGCCGAGGGCCAGGGCTTCGGCCCCCCGCCGGGCGCGCCCGAGCCGGGGCTCGCGGCCTCCCCCGAGCCGTTCCCGCCCGCACCGGAGACGTTCTCCGCCGGCGCGCAGCCGGACTGGCAGGCGATGGCCGACCGGACCGAGGCGCAGCGGCGCAAGCGCCGGATGCTGACCTTCGGGATCGGGGGGCTCGCCCTGGTGCTGGTGGCGGCGGGCACCTGGTTCTTCGTCGTGGACGGCTCCGGGGACCGCGACAAGCCGCAGGCCTCCGCCTCCGGCTCGCCCAGCCCCTCGGGCGGCCAGGAGGGCTCCCCGGACCCCAAGCCCTCGGAGGACGACTCCCCCACGGTGGCGGGCGAGCCGAACGTGCTGCGCGACCGCAGCGGCCGGACGGGCATCGCGCTGGGCCCCGGCGCCTCGCTGGGCGAGGTGACCCAGCGGACCGAGGTCCGGTTCAAGGGCGCGCCGGACTCCTACGCGCAGGCCGCCGAGGCCGCGGTGGACGTCACGAAGAGTTTCAGCGTCTCCACCCGCGCCTACAACGTGTCCGAGAGCGGCTCGCGGATGGCGGTGAGCCAGGGCGACGGGGACTCGTACTCCTTCGAGCTGGGCTTCGAGGTCGTCGGCGGCAAGAAGGCCTGGGTGTTCCGGGTGCAGACCGGTGACAAGGGCCAGGCGGCGACGGCGCAGCAGGTGGTCGCCGACAACGTGGACACCACGCGGAAGTGGGCCCTGCTGACGGGGACCTACGACGCGCAGAAGAAGACCATCGCGCTCTGGGTCGACGACAAGCAGGCCGGTACGGCGCAGGTCGCCGGCATCTGGAACGGCCCCGGCCCGCTCCAGCTGGGGCGGGCCCGCCACCACGGGATCTGGAGCGCCCCCTGGGACGGCCCGCTCGACCACATCCGGATCTTCGACCAGGCGCTGGAGCAGCCGCAGGTCACGGGCCTGAAGAACAACAAGCTCGACAAGAAGACGAAGCCGACGCACTCCTGGCTGATCTGACCGTACGGCCGCACGCACACGCACGAGGGCCCCGGACGTCGATGACGTCCGGGGCCCTCGTGCGTGGTGCGCGGTACGGCGGATCAGACGGAGACGCCCGCGTTGCGCAGGAAGGCCACCGGGTTGACGGCCGAGCCGTAGTTCGGGGTGGTGCGGATCTCGAAGTGCAGGTGCGGGCCGCTGGAGTTGCCGGTGTTGCCGGACAGGGCGATCTGCTGGTCGACGGAGACCTTCTGGCCGATCTTGACCTGGATCTTCGAGAGGTGCGCGTACTGGGAGTACGTGTTGTTCGCGTGCTTGATCACGACGGCGTTGCCGTACGCGGGGCCGTCGCCGCCACCGTTGGGGCCGGCCTTGACGACGGTGCCGGCGGCCGCGGCCTGGACCGGGGTGCCGACGGGGACGGCGAAGTCCTGGCCGGAGTGCTTGTGCGACCACATGCTGCCGCCCTTGCCGAAGGTCGCGGAGAGCGTGTAGCGCTCGACCGGCTTCGTCCACAGCGCGGCCTTCGCGGCGGGCTTCGCCGCGGCCTTCGCGGTGTCGGCCTGGGCCTGCGCCTGGGCCTGGGCCTGGACGGCGACCAGCTCGGCGGTGGAGGACAGCGTGCTGGGGGCCTCGTCTGCGAAGGCGGCGGTCGTCCCCGCCCCGAGCGCCAGGACCGCACCGAGACCGGTGGCGACGAGGGCGGTACGGGTACGACGGGTGCTGACGCGCTTCGCGGACATGCGGGAGACCTCCGGGGCCGGGGACAAGGACGTGTGCGGGCAAGAAAGGACCCGGCGCTGCGGCGTGAAGCCGTCGGTGCCGGGCTTGCTCATCTTTGGTAACCCGCGTCCCCTGACATCCACAAACATCCCTTTTACTACCGGGGCTCGTAGGAGAGCGACGGCCCTCCGGCCGGTTGACGGCTCCCCGACTGGGGCGAGGGGTGGACAAATCGGGCGAGAAAATCTACGAGAGTTCCTAGTAGGTCCGTTTTGCCCTGTGCCCCTTGTCACCGGCCCGGGACCTCCGACCCCCCGCTCCCGGGACCAACGCCCCGCCAGGCCCCCAGCGGCCCCGGGCACGGCAAAGGGGCGGCCCCGGGACTCGAAGTCCCGGGGCCGCCCCTTCGTACTGCTACCAGCGGCTAGCGCCTACGCACCCTTGGAGAGGTCCGGGCCGGAGCCCGTCGCCTCGATCGGGGGGAGGTCGGGCAGCGCCGACTTCTCCTCGCCGCGGAAGGTGAACTTGGCTTCCTCGCCCTCACCCTCCACACCGACGACCACGATGTGACCGGGGCGCAGCTCGCCGAAGAGGATCTTCTCCGACAGCAGGTCCTCGATCTCGCGCTGGATGGTCCGGCGCAGCGGGCGCGCACCCATGATCGGGTCGTAGCCGCGCTTGGCCAGGAGCATCTTCGCCTCACCGCTGAGCTCGATGCCCATGTCGCGGTCCTTGAGGCGCTCGTCCACCTTGGCGATCATCAGGTCGACGATCTGGATGATGTCTTCCTGGCTGAGCTGGTGGAAGACGACCGTGTCGTCGACACGGTTGAGGAACTCGGGCCGGAAGTGCTGCTTGAGCTCTTCGTTGACCTTCGCCTTCATCCGGTCGTAACCGGTCTTGACGTCACCCTGGGCGGCGAAGCCCAGGTTGAAGCCCTTGGAGATGTCCCGCGTACCCAGGTTGGTCGTCATGATGATGACCGTGTTCTTGAAGTCCACGACCCGGCCCTGGGAGTCGGTCAGGCGACCGTCCTCCAGGATCTGGAGAAGGGAATTGAAGATATCCGGGTGCGCCTTCTCGACCTCGTCGAAGAGGACGACGGAGAACGGCTTCCGGCGGACCTTCTCGGTCAGCTGGCCGCCCTCTTCGTAGCCCACGTAGCCGGGGGGCGAACCGAAGAGACGCGAAACCGTGTGCTTCTCGCTGAACTCCGACATGTCGAGGGAGATCAGCGCGTCCTCGTCACCGAAGAGGAATTCGGCGAGCGTCTTGGACAGCTCGGTCTTACCGACACCGGACGGGCCGGCGAAGATGAACGAGCCACCGGGACGCTTCGGGTCCTTCAGACCCGCACGGGTGCGGCGGATGGCCTGGGAGAGCGCCTTGATGGCGTCCTTCTGGCCGATGACGCGCTTGTGGAGCTCGTCTTCCATGCGCAGGAGGCGGGAGGACTCCTCCTCCGTGAGCTTGAAGACGGGAATGCCGGTCGCGGTCGCGAGGACTTCGGCGATGAGCTCGCCGTCGACCTCGGCGACGACGTCCATGTCGCCGGCCTTCCATTCCTTCTCGCGCTTGGCCTTCGCGGCGAGCAGCTGCTTCTCCGAATCACGGAGGGAAGCCGCCTTCTCGAAGTCCTGGGAGTCGATGGCCGACTCCTTGTCGCGGCGCACGCCCGCGATCTTCTCGTCGAACTCGCGGAGGTCCGGCGGCGCGGTCATCCGGCGGATGCGCATCCGGGAGCCGGCCTCGTCGATCAGGTCGATCGCCTTGTCCGGCAGGAAGCGGTCCGAGATGTACCGGTCCGCCAGCGTCGCCGCCTGGACGAGGGCCTCGTCCGTGATGGAGACGCGGTGGTGGGCCTCGTAGCGGTCGCGCAGGCCCTTGAGGATCTCGATCGTGTGGGGGAGGGAAGGCTCCGCCACCTGGATCGGCTGGAAGCGGCGCTCGAGGGCCGCGTCCTTCTCGAGGTGCTTGCGGTACTCGTCCAGCGTCGTGGCACCGATGGTCTGCAGCTCACCACGGGCCAGCATGGGCTTCAGGATGCTCGCGGCGTCGATCGCGCCCTCGGCGGCACCCGCACCCACGAGGGTGTGGAGCTCGTCGATGAACAGGATGATGTCGCCGCGGGTGCGGATCTCCTTGAGGACCTTCTTCAGGCGCTCCTCGAAGTCACCGCGGTAGCGGGAACCGGCGACCAGGGCACCCAGGTCCAGGGTGTAGAGGTGCTTGTCCTTGAGGGTCTCGGGCACCTCGCCCTTGACGATCGCCTGGGCGAGGCCCTCGACGACGGCGGTCTTGCCGACGCCGGGCTCGCCGATGAGGACCGGGTTGTTCTTGGTCCGGCGGGACAGCACCTGCATGACCCGCTCGATCTCCTTCTCGCGCCCGATGACCGGGTCGAGCTTGGATTCGCGGGCAGCCTGGGTGAGGTTGCGGCCGAACTGGTCGAGGACGAGCGAGGTCGAGGGGGTACCCTCGGCCGGGCCGCCTGCCGTGGCCGACTCCTTGCCGCCTCCGGTGTAGCCGGAGAGCAGCTGGATGACCTGCTGCCGGACCCTGTTGAGATCGGCGCCCAGCTTCACGAGGACCTGGGCGGCGACGCCCTCGCCCTCGCGGATCAGGCCGAGCAGGATGTGCTCGGTGCCGATGTAGTTGTGGCCGAGCTGGAGGGCCTCTCGGAGCGAAAGCTCCAGGACCTTCTTCGCCCGCGGGGTGAAGGGGATGTGCCCGGACGGGGCCTGCTGGCCCTGACCGATGATCTCCTCAACCTGCTGACGAACAGCCTCGAGCGAAATCCCGAGGCTCTCCAGGGCCTTAGCGGCGACACCCTCACCCTCGTGGATCAAGCCCAGGAGGATGTGCTCGGTGCCGATGTAGTTGTGGTTGAGCATCCGGGCTTCTTCCTGAGCCAGGACGACAACCCGCCGCGCGCGGTCGGTGAACCTCTCGAACATCGTTTATCGCTCCTCAGAGCGGTCGGGCAGTTCGGGGTCGGTCCCCGCCCTGTCCTTCCGCATGCTAGTCCCGCGGGGCGGGACAGCTCATTCCAACTGCCGACATCCGTCCGCGGCTCACCCCCACGTCGGTGAGGAAAACCGGCTGTAAGAGCCGACAACTGCTCCAACCCGATGGTGCGAGACGATGTTCCCGCAGGCCAGGCAGATACCCGTCACACGTGTACGCCGATGGCGAACGGAAGGCGCTCAAATCAGCGTGTCGCCCCGATCCACTAGGAATGTCTTACCCGTAAGGACTGACACTCCATGCCGGTGGGCACGGTTCCCTCCGCTACGGGCGAACACGCTCGTGTCCCGAATGTGGGACTCCGCTCCGCGGATGTTTACGTTCCGCAATGGAGCGGACGCACCGCGTAACCCCGCGGTGGCGGGCGGAGTTGCTCGGTGCATGGTCTCCAGCACCGCAGGCGCCCTCGTCCCCTCGCCCCGCGTCCCGTCCGGGGAGGCCGGCGCGTACGCCTACTCCTGGTACGAGCGGGTGCTCGGCTGGACGCTGGCAGGGGGGCCGCCCGTCCAGCTGGTCACCGGGATCCGGTTCGACGTGCTGGAGCTGCCGGCCGATGCCGGTGCGGCGGTCCTGCGCAGGCCCGTCGCGACCGGCCCGGTGGCCGTGCAGGGCCGCCGGACGCTGTTCCTGGTGGCCCCGGGGGCCGCCGAGGAGCTGGACGGGCTGCTGGACTGGCTGGAGTGGGGCGGGGTGGGACTGGACCTGACCGCCCTGGGTGCGGGCGGCTCGATCACCGCCCCCGCGCCGCCGGGCTGCGCCCGGCCGCGGAGCCCGCAGGGGGCCGCCGTGTGGCTGCGGCCCCCCGAGCCGGGGTGCGAGGCATCGCTGCCGGCCCTGCCCGGTCCGGGGCGGGACGCCGGTACCGACCTCGTACGCCTGGTGGCCGCGGCGGCCACGGAATGCCACCGCGCCCGCCTGGGGCGGCGTACTCAGTCCCTGTTCTCGTAAGCCTCGCGGATCTCGGCCGGAACGCGGCCGCGGTCGTTGACGCTCATTCCCTTGGACTTGGCCCACGCGCGGATCTCGGCGGTGTCCGGGTTCCCGGACGTGGCCGCGCGGGCGCCCTTGGCGCGGCCGGCGGAAGCGCGCCCGCCGGTGCGGCGGCCGCCCTTGGTGTAAGGGTCGAGCAGCCCGCGAAGCTTTTCAGCGTTGGCGGTGGTGAGGTCGATCTCGTAGGTCTTGCCATCCAGAGCGAACGTCACGGTCTCGTCCGCCTCGCCACCGTCGAGGTCGTCGACAAGAAGGACCTGAACCTTCTGTGCCACCGGATTTCCTTTCATCGAAAATGCAGTACGCGGAAAGGAAACCGCTTTTGCCTGGAAAACACAAACCCCCGGGGGAAGGTTCAGGGCCTCAACAGGGCGGGAAACGTGCGCGATTCGGACATAGGCCACAGGCGGGCCGGGCCCCGGAAAAGCCGCCCCCGATCGATCAGAGGTGCAGAAGCATCCGACTGTTGCCCAAGGTGTTCGGCTTCACTCGTTCGAGACCGAGGAACTCGGCGACGCCCTCGTCATAGGAACGCAGGAGCTCCATGTAGACATCGGTCTCCACCGGGGTCTCGCCGATCTCGACGAACCCGTGCTTCGCGAAGAAGTCCACTTCGAAGGTCAGGCAGAATACCCGGCTCACCCCGAGCCTGCGGGCCGTCTCCAACAACTGGTCCAGCACCCGGTGCCCCACGCCGGCGCCCTTCAACTCGCGGTCGACGGCGAGAGTGCGTACTTCGGCGAGGTCTTCCCACATCACGTGGAGAGCTCCGCAGCCCACCACCTGGCCGTCGGACTCCCGTTCCGCGACCCAGAACTCCTGGATGTCCTCGTAAAGGACCACCGGGGCTTTGTCGAGGAGGATCCGCTGCTGCACGTACTGGTCGAGCAGGCGGCGCAGGGCCGGAACATCACGGGTGCGCGCACGGCGGATCGTCACTGCATTTGCTTCTGCGGTTGCGGTGGAAAGCTCTCCCATACCCGGACGTTATCGCCCCGGCTCCGTCCGGCGCGCGCCGGAGTCCCCTTCCGCCTCGGCCTGGGTCTCGTCGTCGTGCTGGACGATCCGCACGGCGTCGCGGAGGGCTTCGCGCTGTTCCTGCGACATCATCCCGAAGAAGGCCACGAGCGCGGCGGCGGGGTTGTCGCTGGTCGACCAGGCTTCGTTCATCAGTGCGGCCGAGTACGCCGCCCGCGTGGAGACCGCCGTATATCGATAGGCGCGGCCTTCCGCTTCCCGGCGGACCCAGCCCTTCTGATGGAGATTGTCCATAACGGTCATGACCGTGGTGTACGCGATGGACCGTTCCTGCTGGAGGTCTTCCAGGACTTCCCGAACGGTGACCGGGCGGTTCCACTGCCACACCCGCGTCATCACTGCGTCTTCGAGTTCTCCCAAGGGGCGAGGCACAGCAGCACGATAGTGCGGGTTGGGATGAATTGCCCGACTATTCGGCCGCAACGCGCGGCCAATACCCGGGCGGCCTCACCCGCCCCCGGTTACTTCTGGGTCTGCTGGGCGGCCTCGGCTCGGGCGATCACGGCGTCGACGGCCGCGTCCTCCTTCGCCTTGTTGGCACCGCCCTGACTCTTCACGATCGTCACGACGAGAGCGATGAAGAACGCGGCCATCACGACGGGGGGCACGAGCGCGGAGACGTAGTCCATGCCCCCCAGCCTAGCTATCCGACGGCGCGGCCCGCCGCCGGGGGCGCGGCCGGCTTGCGGCGCGGCGGGAACACCTCGCCCGGCGTCGGGACGGGGCGCGCGGGCCGCTGCGGATGCGGGGGCTCCTCGGGGGAGGGCTCCGGGCGGGGCCGCTCCGGGCGCGGGGCGTCCGCGGCGCGGGGTCCGCCGGCGGGGCGGGGCTCCTCGCGGCCCCCCGCCAGGGCCAGCAGCCGGGTGCGGGGCGCGGGGGCGGCGGCCGACAGGCGGCGGCGTACGGAGCGCTCCGCGACGCCCTGGGCGCGCTCCAGCACGGCGGCGGCGACCGGGTTGGCCCGCAGGGCGCGCAGGGCGGCGAGGTCGTCGGGGACGGGCTCGTACCCGGCGGCCAGGGCGTCCTGGAGGAGTTCCAGGTAGCCGGAGAGGCTCCCGGGCAGCGCGCTTCTGTACCGGTCGAGATCCGCGAGCAGGAAGGCTCTGAGCCGGCCCGCCTCCGCGGCCGCGTCGTCCACCGACGCCGCGAGGCGCAGGCAGTCCTGCACCTCGGCGGGGGTGAGGGGGGCCGTGGAGGACTGGAGGGCGTGGGCGAGGAGACGCCTGAGCACGAGCAGCTCGGCGGCGCTGAACGCCATGCCGCCGCGGGATCCGTAGGGCGTGGGCATGGGGCGAAGATACGCGCTAATCGGACAAAATCCCCTGAGGGTGGGGGATTGCGGCGCGGCGGACGCCCGCGCGGGGCCCTCCCCCCGGCTGCCGCCGGGGCGGCCCCGTCAGCCGCTCTCCTTGACCGCCTCGACGAAGGCGGCCCAGGCGTCGTGGGTGGTGGCCATCACGAGGTGCGCGGGGTCGGCCCGGTCCGCCACGCGGACGAGCGTGCCGGGCGCGGCCGCCACGTAGACGCAGGCGTCCCCGCTGCTGGCGCAGTAGGAGGACTTCCGCCAGTCGGGTCGGGTGTTCGCGGTCATGGTGTCTCCTCCGCAGTGGACGAGGTCGCGGTCCTTCTCCAGCGCGACGCTAGCGCCGGAAGGCGCGGACTCCGGCCACATTCGGGAAAAAATCGGCTCGGAATGTCTGACGCCGCCGCGCCCCCGGTGGTTGCCCCGGCCTCCGGGCGGCCGGCCGGTCATTCGACGGGGAAGGCGTACGCGATCTCGTAGCGGGAGTCGGGGATGACGAGGTCTGCGGTCTCCACGGGGCGCCCGTCGGAGTCGATGTAGGTGCGTTCGACCTCGGTGATCAGCGCGCCGAGGCTGATCCCGAGCAGGTTGGCCTGGTTCTGGTCGGCGCGGGAGGGCCGCGGGACCTCCACCACCGAGGCCACCGTGATGCCGATGGACCGCATCCGCGCCACCACCCCGGCCCCGCGCAGGTCGCCCTCCTCGGGCATGACCACCGGGGTGCCGGAGGTGATGGCCAGGGGCTCCCATGACTCGGAGAGTTCGGCGGGGCTGCCGTCGGCCATGAACTCGTAGCGGGTCATCACGCACGGGTCGCCGGGGGCGATGCCGAGGCGGGCCGCGATCTGTTCGGGGGCCGGGAGCTGCGGGAAGGTGCGGGAGTCCCAGGAGGCGGCGATGCCGTGGGCGGCGGCCTCGGAGCGGAAGGTGTTGCCGGCTCCCGGGACGCGGCGGCGGGTGCGGAGCATGCGCATGCGCCGGCGCGGGATGCGGACGTAGGTCCCGGAGCCGGCCCGGCCCTCGAGGAAGCCCTCGATGATCAGTTGCTCCATGGCGCGCTGGGTGACGCTCTGCCCGACGGCGTACTCCTCGGCGAACCGGGCGCGTGAGGGGAGTTTGTCGCCGATCGCCCACTCGCCCGCCTCTATGCGGGCCCGGAGCGATTCGACCACCTGCAAGTACGGTGATTTACGGGGCATTTGAGCCGTCCTGTGCCGTCTCGGCTGCGCCGCCTGGGCGGCGTGTGCGTCCAACGCGGACAAGCTAACCGATCAGGTTGAAGCTGATGGTTCGGCCTGGCGGCGGGTGACGGCGAAGGCCCCCGCTCCGAGGGGCGGGGGCCTTGCTGTCACTCGAAGTTGGGCGCGTTGCGCTCGTAGACCAGGCGCAGCCCGATCAGCGTCAGCCAGGGCTCGTGGTCGTCGATGGCCGAGGCCTCGCCGAGGACGATCGGGGCCAGGCCGCCGGTGGCGATGACCCGGACGTCGGCAGGGTCGCCGCCGGGGCCCGCGAGCTCCTTGGCCATCCGCGCCACGATCCCGTCGACCTGCCCCGCGAAGCCGTAGACCACGCCCGACTGCATCGCCTCGACCGTGGACTTGCCGATGACGTTGCGCGGGCGGGCCAGCTCGATCTTGCGGAGCTGGGCGCCGCGGACGCCGAGCGCCTCCATCGAGATCTCGATGCCCGGGGAGATCACCCCGCCCACGTACTCGCCCTTCGTGGACACCGCGTCGAAGGTGGTCGCCGTACCGAAGTCGACGACGATCGCCGGGCCCCCGTAGAGCTCGACGGCGGCGACCGCGTTGATGATGCGGTCCGCGCCGACCTCCTTCGGGTTGTCCATCAGGATCGGCACGCCCGTCTTGATGCCGGGCTCCACCAGCACCGCCGGGACGTCGCCGTAGTAGCGGCGGGTGACCTCGCGCAGCTCGTGCAGGACGGAGGGGACCGTCGCGCAGATGGCGATGCCGTGGATGCCGTCGCCCAGTTCGCTGCCGAGCATCGGGTGCATGCCCATCAGGCCCTGCATCAGGACGGCCAGTTCGTCGGCCGTCCTGCGCGGGTCGGTCGAGACGCGCCAGTGCTCGACGATCTCGTCACCGTCGAACAGGCCCAGGACCGTATGGGTGTTGCCTACGTCGATGGTGAGGAGCACGGGTTACACCGCCGCGCGCAGGTCGAGGCCGATGTCCAGGATCGGCGAGGAGTGCGTGAGGGCGCCGACGGCCAGGTAGTCCACGCCGGTCTCCGCGTAGGCGCGGGCGGTCTCCAGGGTGAGCCGGCCCGAGGACTCCAGGACGGCGCGGCCGGCGACGATCGTGACGGCCTCCTCGGTCTCCGGGACCGAGAAGTTGTCCAGCAGGATCAGGTCGGCGCCCGCGTCCACGACCTCGCGGACCTGGTGCATCGTGTCGACCTCGACCTCGACGGGGACCTCCGGGAAGGCCTCGCGGACGGCCTTGAAGGCCTGGGCGACGCCACCGGCGGCCACCACGTGGTTGTCCTTGACCAGCGCCGCGTCCGACAGGGACATGCGGTGGTTGACGCCGCCGCCGCAGCGGACCGCGTACTTCTCCAGCGAACGCAGGCCGGGGGTGGTCTTGCGGGTGTCGCGGACCCGGGCCTGGGTGCCCTCCAGGACGTCCGACCAGCGGCGGGTGGCCGTGGCGATGCCGGACAGCCGGCACAGGATGTTCAGGGCGCTGCGCTCGGCGGTCAGCAGGTCGCGGGTGCGGGCGCGTACGGACAGCAGCAGCTGCCCGGCCTCCACCTTGTCGCCGTCCTCGGCGTGCCGCTCGACCTCGAAGGCCTCCGTGCAGACCACCGAGAACACGGCCTCGGCGATGCGCAGTCCGGCCACGACCCCGGCCTCGCGGGCGACGAAGTCGGCGACGGCCTCGGCGTCCTCGGGAACGGTCGCGACGGTGGTGACGTCGACACCGCCGTCGAGGTCCTCGGACAGCGCCATGTGCGCGATGTCCTCGACCTCGATGGGGTCCAGGCCGGCGTCGACGAGGAGCTGGGCGAGCGCCGGGTCGAGGCCGGTCTCCTCGCCGTCACCGCAGCCGCAGTCGTCGCCGCAGCCGCCTTCGTTCTGCTCGATCAGGGGGAGTTCGGAGGTGCTCACGATCAATTCTCCAGGCTGAGGGGGTGGTGGACGGACGGGAAGTCCGCGGAGTCGGTGGGGGTGACGACCAGGGCCCGCCGCTCGGTCCGCGAGAGCCGTACGACGAGGTGGCGGCGCCAGGCGGCGTCGTCCCGGTCGGGGTGGTCCTCGCGCCAGTGGCAGCCGCGGGTCTCCGCGCGCCGCTGGGCGGCGGCCACCAGGACGCGGGCCACGCACAGCAGGTTGGTCGCCTCCCAGGTGTCCACGCCGGGGACGGCGGTCTTGCCCTGGGACTCCAGTTCGCCCAGAGCGGTCGTGTAGAGGGTCTCCAGCGCGGCGGCCGCCCCGGCGAGGGACTCGGCGGAGCGGAGCACGCCCGCGCCGTCCGTCATGATGCGCTGGACCTCGTAGCGGGCCTCGGCGGGCTGGAGCGGGCCGGTGGCGGGCACCGGTACGCCCGGGCCGCTGCCGGCGGGCGGGTCGGCCACGATGTCGGCGGCGATCCGCTCGGCGAAGACCAGGCCCTCCAGCAGGGAGTTCGAGGCGAGCCGGTTCGCGCCGTGCACGCCGGTGCAGGCGACCTCCCCGCAGGCGTACAGACCGGGGACGGTGGTGCGGCCCTGCAGGTCGGTGCGGACGCCGCCGGAGGCGTAGTGCGCGGCGGGCGCCACCGGGATCGGCTCGGTGACCGGGTCGATGCCGTGGGAGCGGCAGGCGGCCAGGATCGTCGGGAAGCGGTGCTCCCACATCTCGGCGCCGAAGTGGCGGGCGTCGAGGTACATGTGCTGGGCGCCCTGCTCCTGCATGCGGCGCATGATGCCCTTGGCGACGATGTCGCGCGGCGCCAGCTCCGCCAGCTCGTGCTGGCCGACCATGAAGCGGACCCCGTCGGCGTCGACGAGGTGCGCGCCCTCGCCGCGTACGGCCTCCGACACCAGCGGCTGCTGGCCCTCGGCGTCCGGGCCCAGGAACAGCACGGTGGGGTGGAACTGGACGAACTCCAGGTCGGAGACCTCGGCCCCGGCGCGCAGGGCGAGGGCCACGCCGTCACCCGTGGACACCGACGGGTTGGTGGTGGCGGAGAAGACCTGGCCCATGCCGCCGGTCGCGAGGATCACGGCGGGCGCGTGGACGGCGCCGACGCCGTCGTGCTGGCCCTCGCCCATGACGTGCAGGGTGACGCCGGCCGTACGGCCCTGCGCGTCCTGGAGGAGGTCCAGGACCAGCGCGTTCTCCACGGTCCGGATCCCGGCGGCCTGGACGGCGTCGACCAGGGCCCGGGAGATCTCCGCGCCGGTGGCGTCGCCGCCCGCGTGCGCGATGCGGCGGCGGTGGTGGCCGCCCTCGCGGGTCAGCTCTATCTCGCCGGTCTCGGCGGAGGTGTCGAAGACGGCGCCGGTGTCGATGAGCCGGCGCACGGCGTCCGGTCCCTCGGTGACGAGGAGCCGGACGGCCGCCTCGTCGCACAGGCCCGCACCCGCGACCAGGGTGTCGTCCAGGTGCTGCTCGGGGGTGTCGCCCTCGCCGAGGGCGGCCGCGATGCCGCCCTGGGCCCAGCGGGTCGAGCCGTCGTCGAGCCGGGCCTTGGTGACCACGACCGTACGGCGGCCCGCGGCGGCGCAGCGCAGCGCGGCGGTGAGGCCGGCCACGCCCGAGCCGACGACCACGACGTCGGCCTCGAGGGCCCAGCCGGGCGCGGGGGCGTGCAGCCGTATGCCGGTGCCGGCGGCGCCTGCCTCCGGGATGCCTCTGCCTGTGGTGCTCACGCGTGTGCTCCGAATTCCAGTGGGATGTTGTCGATCAGCCGGGTCGTGCCCACCTTCGCCGCGACGGCCAGGACGGCCCGCCCCGTGAAGTCGGGGCCCACGTCGGCGAAGTCCTCGGGGTCCACCAGCGCCAGGTAGTCCAGGAGCAGGGGCGGGTCGTGGCGGCCCGCCTCGTCCAGGACGTGCCGGGCGGCGGCCCGTACGGCGTCCGGCAGGCCGGAGCCCGCGGCGGAGACGGCGTGCGCGTCGGCGGAGGCGCGGATCTCACCGAGCCGGGCCAGGGCGGTGGCCCGCCCCTCACCGGCCGGGGCGGCCTCGGCGCGGGCGCGCAGCGCGGCCTGCGCGGCGAGCCGGTCGCGGCCCGCGAACAGGGCCCGGGACAGGGCGAGGGCGGTGCGGCGTTCGAGGGGCGTCAGGTACCGGTTGCGCGAGGACAGCGCGAGCCCGTCGTCCTCGCGGACGGTCGGGACGCCGACCACCTCGACGGGGAAGTTCAGGTCGGTCACCATGCGCCCGATCAGGGCCAGTTGCTGGGCGTCCTTCTGGCCGAACAGGGCCAGGTCCGGGCGGGTGAGGTGGAGCAGCTTGGCGACGACGGTGAGCATCCCGTCGAAGTGGCCGGGGCGGGTGGCGCCTTCGAGACGGCCGCCCATCGGGCCCGCGGTGATCCGCACCTGCGGGTCACCGCCCGGGTAGACCTCGTCGACGGCGGGCGCGAACACGGCGTCCGCGCCGGCCTCCGCGCAGATCCGCAGGTCCTCGTCGAGGGTGCGGGGGTAGCGGTCGAGGTCCTCGTTCGCCCCGAACTGGAGCGGGTTGACGAAGACGGTGACCACGACCTGGCCGTCCGGTCCGGCCTGCTCGCGGGCGGCGCGGACGAGGGTGGCGTGGCCCTCGTGCAGGGCGCCCATCGTCATCACGACGGCCCGGCGGCCGGTGCGCGGGAGCTTCTCCAGCTCGTCGGCGGTGTTCAGCAGGAGCGGGCCGGTCATCGCTCGCCACCCTCCGGTTCTGCGGTGTCCGCGAGGTCGGTGTCGGCGAGGACACCGAGCAGGTCCTCGGCGAGCTCGGGCTTGAGCAGACCGTGCGCGAGGGCGCGGTCCGCGGTCGTACGGGCCATCGCCAGGTACCCGGCGACGGTGGCGGGGGCGTGCTTGCGCAGCTCCGAGACGTGCGCGGCGACGGTCCCGGCGTCACCGCGGGCGACAGGGCCGGTCAGGGCGGCGTCCCCGGAGCGCAGGGCGTTGTCGAGGGCGGCGCCGAGGAGCGGGCCGAGCATCCGGTCGGGGTGCTCGACGCCGGCCGTGCGGAGCAGCTCCATGGCCTGGGCGACCAGGGTGACCAGGTGGTTCGCGCCCAGGGCCAGAGCCGCGTGGTAGAGCGGACGGCTCTCCTCCGCGATCCATTCGGGCTCCCCGCCCATCTCGATGACCAGGGCCTCCGCGGCGAGCCTCAGCTCCTCGGGAGCGGTCACGCCGAAGGAACAGCCGGCCAGGCGCTGCACGTCCACCTCGGTACCGGTGAAGGTCATCGCGGGGTGCAGGGCCAGCGGCAGCGCGCCCGCCCGGCGCGCGGGGTCGAGCACGGCCGTCCCGTAGCGCCCGGAGGTGTGCACGAGGAGCTGGCCGGGACGGATCGCGCCGGTCTCGGCGAGACCCTCGACGAGGCCCGGCAGGGCGTCGTCCGGGACGGTCAGGAGCACCAGCTCCGCCCGCTCCAGCACCTGCGCGGCCGGTACGAGCGGTACGTCGGGCAGCATCCGCGCGGCGCGGCGTACGGACGCGTCGGAGACTCCGGAGACGGCGACGGGACGGTGCCCGGCCTGCTGGAGCGCGCGGGCCAGCGCGGGGCCGACCCGGCCCGCCCCTACGACGCCGACGGTGAGCCTGGCGGGGCGGCCGGACGGATCCCGGGAGTCCGTCTGATGGGGTGCGTTCACGCGGGGAATGCCTTCCGTTCCAGTCCGCGGGGGGTACCGGACGATACGCCGCCATGCTAGCCCCTGGGGCCCGTGGCCGGTCGGTGGCGGCCAGGGGCATGATCACCCCATGAGCGATGACGCAGAACGGACGAAGCGGCTGGTGGCGGCGTGGCGCGGGGCCGCCCGGACCCTCAACCGGAGCATCCGTGAGCCGAGCCTCGGCGAGCTGCTGGCGGACCTGGCGCAGGCCCCGTACGGCCCGGACGGGACGCACGCCCTGTACGACATGGACGCCCCGGGCGACCTGTACGGCGACGGGATCGTCGCCGAGCTGGAACGGCGGGTCGCGGAGCTGCTCGGCACCGAGGACGCCGCCTTCTTCCCCACCGGGACGATGGCCCAGCAGGTCGCGCTGCGCTGCTGGGCGGGCCGCACCGGGAACCCCGTCGTCGCCCTGCACCCGATGAGCCACCCGGAACGCTGGGAGGGCGGCGCCCTGTCGACGGTGTCCGGGCTGCGGACCGTCCACCCCACGACCGACCCGCGACCGGCGACCGCCGAGGAGGTCGCCGCCACGCCGGAGCCCTTCGGCACCCTGATGCTGGAGCTGCCGCTGCGCGACGCGGGCTTCCTGCTGCCGACGTGGGAGGAACTGGAGGCGGTGGTGGAGGCGGCCCGGGAACGGGAGGCGGTCGTCCACTTCGACGGGGCCCGGCTGTGGGAGACCACCACGCACTTCGGCCGCCCCCTCGCGGAGATCGCGGCCCTCGCCGACTCGGTCTACGTCTCCTTCTACAAGTCCCTCGGCGGGCTGAGCGGCGCCGCCCTGGCCGGCCCCCGCGCCTTCGTCGAGGAAACCCGCGTCTGGCGCCACCGGTACGGGGGCCAGGTCTCCCGCCAGTTCCCGCAGGCCCTGTCCGCACTGGCGGGCCTGGAACGCGAGCTGCCGAAGCTGCCGTCCTACGTGACCCAGGCCCGGGCCGTCGCGGCCGCGCTGCGCGAGGCCTTCACGGAGGCGGGCGTCCCGTGGTCCCGGGTCCACCCGGAGGTCCCGCACACCCACCAGTTCCAGGTGTGGCTCCCGTACGACGCGGACCGCCTCACGGAAGCGGGCGCCCGCCTGGCGGAGGAAACCGGCACGGTCCTCTTCCGCCGCTGGCACCCGGAGAACCCGCCGGGCCTGTCGGTGACGGAACTGGAAATCACCGCCCCGGGCCTGACGTGGACGCCGGACGACGTCCGCGAGGCGGTGGTGGGGTTCTTGGAGCGGCTGTAGGAACTTCCACCCTTGGACGGCCTCGGAGAGGCGTTGGGGCTTTCCCGTCAGTCTCATCGTCCTTCCGTGCCGTGCCGGCCTGTCAAGGGCGCTCACTGCGTTCGCGTCGCTTCGCGATGGCCTTCGGCCACCCTTGACAGACCGTCCCGCCCCGGAAAAACGAAGACTGCCGGGAAACCCCCAAAAGAACGGGACGGGGGGAAGGACAGAGGGGCGGGTCTCTCAGCGATGCGGCGGGCCGCCTCCGGCCGCCATCCACCCATCCGGGCAGCTCAGAGTCCCTTTCCGGGCCAGGGGGGCCGTACCTGCACGAAATGACGATCAGAAGGCCATCGGGCGCAGGTAGGCGCACCAGATCGCTACGCGCTTCGCTCGTCTCGGCGTCTGCGGTCCGTCCGTGGCTGGTCATAGACTTCTATTGCCCGGGGCGGACGGTGGTTTGTCCGGCACGGATGGAGCCGGGGCCGCGACATCAGGGGGACCGGCAACGATGCCCAGGCGTGACTACGAGGACGACCCTGACGCACCACGGGCGAACAGCCTGGTGCCGGCCGCCTCCACCATCGTCGTGGACCAAGCCGGCCGACTGCTGTTGCAGCGCCGCACCGACAACGGCATGTGGGCCCTGCCCGGCGGAAAAATGGATCTCGGCGAATCCATCGGCGACTGCGCGGCCCGCGAAACCTACGAGGAAACCGGAATCACCGTCGAAATCACCGGGATCGTCGGCACGTACACCAACCCGGGCCACGTCTTCGCCTACGACGACGGCGAAGTACGCCAGGAGTTCTCCATCTGCCTGCTGGCCCGGCCCACCGGCGGGACCCTCCGCACCTCGGACGAGTCCTTCGAGGTCGCCTGGTTCACCCCCGAGGCCACCGACGACCTCTCCATGGTGCCGAGCATCCGCAAACGCATCAACGACTGGCGAGCCGGAAACGGACCCGTCGTCCGATAACTCCACCAGGAGCCCAAGACGGCCGTCAGCCGCTGAAATGCGAGAAGCGCGTAGCGATCGTGGGCAGCCTGTGACCGGCCACGGGCGGGTCGCAGACGCTGAGAATTGAGGAGCACGTAGCGATCTGACGCGTCTGGAGGGGGCTGGTGACCCTCTCGTCGTCATTTCGTGCGGGTAGGGCCGCGCCTCGGTCCCGGGAGGGACTGTGAGCTGCCCGGATGGGTGGATGGCGGCCGGAGTCGGCCCGCCGCATCGCTGAGAGACCCGCTCCTCTGTCCTTCTGCCCCGTCCCGTTCTTTTGGGGGTTTCCCGGCAGTCTTCGTTTTTCCGGGGCGGGACGGTCTGTCAAGGGTGGCCGAAGGCCATCGCGAAGCGACGCGACGAAGGAGCGCCCTTGACAGGCCGGCCCGACACGGAAGGACGATGAGACTGACGGGAAAGCCCCAACCCCTCCCTGAGACCGCCCCGCCGGGACGCTGCCGTCGTGGGCCCCGGCCGGCTGTCCCCGTCCGCCCAGGGACGGACGCCGGGCCCCCGACCCCGCCAGGGAGGCGGGTGGGCAGCCACCGCCCCACCCCCCGGGGTCGAGGGGGAGATAGCGCGCCCGCACCGGGAGCCCTCAGCACCGCCCCGCCGGCCTGAAGAGGCGGGCCAGGGTCCAGCGCCAGTGGTGGGTCGCCGGGCGGCCCGCCAGGACCGCGCGGAACTGGGATTCGGCGCGGACGGCGCGCAGTACGGCCACGTCGTCGCGGCCCGGGGGCGGGGGCATGGGGTCGCCGTGCTGGGCGGCGCGGTAGGTGTCGATGAGGTACTGCTCGATGGCGGTCATGTCTCCACCCTGAACCCGTCGGCGGCGCTCGGCGCGACGATTGACGTTCCCCGTCAATCGACGCCTCCCACCTGCGGCGCAGTCGGATTCACCACCCTGCCGCGGAAGCGGTCATGATGGGGCGGTGAGCGTCACCATCGACATCGCCGGGCTCCCCGCGGAGCAGATCGGCTTCGCGCCGTCGCCCCTCGCCGAGCTGTGCATGGCCCTGCACGCGCTCTCGCAGCCGGCCCACCACCCGGGGCTGCATTCCTGGACGACCGCCACTACAGCTTCGCTCGACCCCAGCCTGGCCGACCGGCTGCTGGAGGCCGACTTCATGTGGCGGAGTTCGTTCTCCGACATCTTCATGGCTTTCGCCGGTGTCCCCGGCGGTACGGGCCGTCCCGCCGGGACGCTGGCCGAGGAGCTGGACGTACTCGACCGCCTGGACGACGAGCGCTTCGTGATGGCGGCCCTGGAGCACTGCTGGCTGGCGCTCTACAACGAGGGCGGCTGGCCGTCGCCGCTGGACAACCCCGCGGCCCGTGCCAAGGCGCTGGAGACGGCGGCCGCGCGCGGACCGCGCCAGCTGGAGTTCTCGCTGCGGCTGCTGGACGACACGGCCGGCGTCCGGGTGTGGCTGCGGCGGCTGCTGGAGGACTGCGACGAGGCGTTCTTCGCGGAGACCTGGCGGCGGATCGGGCCCCGGCAGAGCGCGGACGCCCGGCACAAGGCGGAGGTGCTGCGGCACAGGGGGCTGGGGGCCGCGCTGAAGGAGGTCTCCGCCGCGCTGAGCGTGGACGAGGCGCACACCACGATCACCGTGGACAAGATGGTCAACGGCCAGGCCACCGCCACCGATCCGCGGATCGGTGCCGGGCTGGTCCTCGTCCCGACGAACTTCGGGTGGCCGCACCTGCTCGTGCTGCACGCGCCCGGCTGGCGGCCGGTGGTGCACTACCCGTTGGACTCGCCCGAGCTGGCCTCCTCCCCCGGTTCGGTGGAGCTGATGCAGCGACGGATGGAGGCGCTGGCGCACCCGATGCGGATGATGCTGTGCCGGAGTCTGGCGCGGGCCCCGTACACGACGAGCGAGCTGGCGACGGTGCACGGGATCACGGCGCCGGAGGTGTCCCGGCACCTGGCCGCGCTGAAGAAGGCCGGGCTGCTGCACACCCGCCGTCAGGGCCGTTATGTCCAGCATCAGTTGGACCTGTCCGTGGTGGCCCGAATAGGCACGGATTTCATCGAGGGCATCCTGCGCTGAGCCCCGCGCCGAGTCCTGCACTGAGTGCTGCACCGAGTCCTGCGCCGAGCGCTGCCCTCCACACCGGACGGTGGCCTGATTTCGACGGCGCGTAGGCACCGATATCCGGATTTCACAAACCGGAAGCAGTGAAAACTCTGGCGCGTCCGGCCTGTTGGTGCCTAACGTGCGCCCACCACTCCCCCACGCACCGTGCGCCCCGCACCTGCTGTGAAAGGACTTTCATGCCCTCTCGCCGTATAGCCGCAGCCACCGCAGCGCTGGCTGCCGCTGCCCTCGTCTCCCCGCTGCTCCTCGCGGGTCCCGCCGGCGCGACCGGCAGCCCGCAGAGCGATGCCGCCCGGGGCGACGCCCTGGCCAGGAAGTTGGTCAAGGAGGCGACCGGCAAGGGTGCCAACAACCACCTGAAGGTCTTCCAGTCGATCGCCGACTACAACAAGGGCACCCGCGTCGCCGGTTCGAAGGGCCACGTCCAGTCGGCCCAGTACGTGGAGGCCGTGCTGAAGGCCGCCGGGTACAAGGTCACGCGCCACGAGTTCGACTTCGTCTACGTGGAGACGATCGCCGAGACGTTGAAGGTGAACGGCGCCGGGGGCCGTGACATCCCGGTCAAGCTGATGACGTACACGGCGAGCGGCCCGGAGGGCGGCATCACCGCCCCGGTGGCCGTCGTGCCCGTGGACGCGGACGGTACGACGGGCTGCGAGCCCGCCGACTTCGCCTCCGGGACCTTCACCGGCAAGATCGCCCTGGTCAAGCGCGGTGGCTGCACCTTCGCGCAGAAGCAGGCGAACGCGGCGGCGGCCGGCGCGGCCGGCGCGGTGATCTACAACAACACGCCGGGCGCCCTCAACGGCACCCTCGGCGACGCGAACGCCGGCAAGATCCCCACCGGCGGGATCAGCCAGGCGGACGGCGAGAAGCTCGCCGCCGACGCCGCGGCCGGTCCGGTCTCGCTGAGCCTGGACATCCGCGAGTTCCGCGAGAACCGCAAGACGTACAACGTGGTCGCGGAGACCCGTGGCGGCGACGAGAACAACACCGTCTTCCTCGGCGCGCACCTGGACTCGGTCGCGGCCGGCCCGGGCATCAACGACAACGGTTCCGGTTCGGCGGGCATCCTCCAGGTCGCGCAGCGCCTGGCGAGCAGCCAGAGCAAGATCAAGAACAAGGTCAAGTTCGCCTGGTGGTCGGCGGAGGAGTTCGGTCTGCTCGGCTCGGAGGCGTACGTGGCCTCGCTGACGCCGGAGCAGAAGAAGCAGATCAAGCTGTACCTGAACTTCGACATGATCGCCTCGCCGAACGCCGCCTACTTCGTCTACGACGGCGACGACTCCGACAAGGTCGGCGCGGGCCCCGGCCCGGAGGGTTCGGCGCAGCTGGAGAAGCAGATCACCGACTTCCTCGACGGGCAGAAGATCCCGCACGAGGGCAGTGACTTCACCGGCCGTTCGGACTACGGCCCGTTCATCGAGGCGGGTATCCCGTCCGGTGGTACGGACACCGGCGCCGAGGGCATCAAGACCCCTGAGCAGGCCGCGAAGTTCGGCGGTCAGGCGGGTGTCGCCTACGACGTGAACTACCACGGCAAGGGTGACGACATCAACAACATCGACCAGAAGGCGCTCGACATCAACGTCGACGTCATCGCGAACGCGGTCGGCCACTACGCCTTCGACCTGGCCCCGCTGACGCAGCCCGTCCCGTCGAAGCCGACCACGGGTTCGGGCAACGGCGGCGGCCTGCGCCCGGGTCACGACCACGACGTGCAGGAGTAAGCAGCCAGGAAGGCGGAGGGGCCGGCACCCACGGGGGCGCCGGCCCTTCCGGCTATGTCCCCGCCCAGCCTGCGGTGACGTACGCGATCGCGTACGCGGTCTCCCGCATCCGGTCCGGGTCCGCGCGGACGGAGCGGGCGAGTTCCAGGTGCAGGAAGCACGTCCCGTGCTCGGCGGCGAGGCGGCCCTGTTCGTTGGTCCGGCCCGCGAGGCGGCAGTCCGCGGACCGGGCGGCGGACCGGCAGGGGCGTACGCCGCGCGCCTGGAGCTGCTCGGCGAGCCGCCCGGCGTCGGCGGCGGCCGTGGTCCCGGCGCCGGTGGAGACGACGGCGTCGGCTCCGGGGACGGAGGAGTCGGCGAAACCGTGCAGCTGGATGCCGGGCAGGCCGCGCCGGGTCAGCTCCGCGATCACGGCGTGGAAGACGGAGTCGGTGCGGTGCGCCATGTCGGCGACGTCCCGGGAGGCGCCCTCGTCCGCCTCACCCCCACCGGACTCGGCCTCCGCGCCCGGATCCGGGTCCCCGCCTGAATCGGGACCCTCCCCGCCCCCGCCCCCCGCCTTCCGGTGGGCCCCCGCCAGGACCATGACCCCGCCCAGGGTGGAGCGCAGCACCTCGGCGCCGAGGCGTTCGGTGTCCTGGTCGGCGACCGGGTGCGGGATCTGCACCGACCAGCGGGGCGGCGCGCCGAGGTCCAGGTAGATCCGGCCCCAGCCACGGCCACCCGCTCCGGCACCCGCTCCGGCTCCGGATCCCGGCCGGGCGTCGGCGACCTCCGCGAAGCGGCGTCCGCCGGCCCCATCGGTGAAGGTGTCGAGCCGGTATCCCACCTCGGCCAGCCGAATCCCGGCCTTTTCCGTATTTCCGTCGAACAGGGCAGAAACCCCCTCGACCAGGGCGGTCCGCTCGGCCTGGTCCGGGCCGCGATATCCCCCCGCCGGGCCGAATTCCGCGGTGAAGCCCGTCACGCGGGTGAGCAGATCCGTGTCGTGCACCACAGGCGCCGGGACCTGCGAGGGCTCGGTGGCGCGGATTTCGCCCGATTGATTCAAGCCAAACCCGGCATAAGCCGCCACCATCATGATCATGCCGCAAATAGCCGCAATGATCGTTATGGCTTGTGTGGATTTCGGACTCGTCACTTGGCTGAAAATAGCCCAGTGAATAACCGCCCCGCCCGATCGGTCTCCGCCAGGACCCTCGCCGCGCTGATCGCCCTCCCGCTGGGCCTCGCGCTCGCGGGCTGTGCGTTCCTGGGCGCCGGGGACCGCGGCAGGGCGGCCCCGGGCAGCGGCGCGGGCACCGGCAGCACCAAGGAAAACAGCACCGGCACCGGCACCGGCACGGCCGCCGCCCGGGCGAAAGGCGGCGGGCGGTCCTTCACCGTCGCCGCCGCGGGCGACATCCTGATCCACCCCCCGCTGACCGAGCAGGCCGCCCGGGACGCGAAGGCCTCCGGCCGGCCCGGCTACGACTTCGACCGGATGATGGCCGGAATCAAGCCGGTCATCAGCCGGGCCGACCTCGCGATCTGTCACCTGGAGCCGGTCCTCGGCGAACCCGCCGGCCCCTTCCGCGCCTACCCGGACTTCCTCGTCCCCCCACAGGTCGCCCGGACGATCAAGGGCGTCGGCTACGACACCTGCTCCACCGCCTCCAACCACACCCTCGACCACGGCCCCGAGGGCGTCTTCCGCACCCTGGACACCCTCGACCGCGAGGGCCTCGCCCACACCGGCTCCGCCCGCAGCAAGGCGGAGGCCGACAAGCCGCTGGTCCTCGACGTCAAGGGCGTCAAGGTCGCCCAGCTGTCCTTCGCCTTCGGCTTCAACGGCAACCGGATCCCCCCGGACAAGCCCTGGCTGACCAACCCGATCAGCTTCAAGGCCGTCGCCGCCGCCGAGGAGCGGGCCCGCGCCGCCGGGGCCGAGGTCGTGATCCTCTCCCTCCACTGGGGCCGCGAGCACCAGCCCGACCCGAACGAGGCGCAGCTGGAGCTGGCCCGCCGGATCGCCCGCGAGACCGGGATCAACCTGGTCGTCGGCCACCACGCCCACGTGGTGCAGCCGATGGAGAAGATCGGCGGCACCTGGGTCGCGTACGGGCTCGGCAACCAGATCTCCCGGCACGACGTGCCCGGCGGGCTGACCGAGGAGGGCGTCATCGGCTGGTTCGAGTTCACCGAGCGCGGCGGCGCGTGGGAGGTCCAGGCGCGCTTCGCGCCGACCTTCACCGACATCCCGCCGAAGCCCCAGGGCACCCCCGGATCCGGCCTGCCCGGCGCCGTGCCGGTGCCCGCCCGCGACCACCGGCTGGTCGACGTGGCCGAGGCCCTGCGCGGCGGCGCGAAGCTGCTGCCGGAGCAGCGGGCCCGCTACCGGCTGGCCTTCGAACGCACCCAGGGCACCCTGCTCAACCGCGGCGCCGCCAAGGACGGACTGCGGCCCCTGCGGGAGCTCCCCGGCTGACCCCCCGCCTCCTCCACCCGTACTCCCCCCACCCAGGAAGGACCCCGCTGTGGCCGCATCGCGCACCGCACGGCGGCGCAAGGCCCGCCGTAGGGCCGACATGTCCCTGCTCGGTGGCATCAGGCCCCCGGTCACCGTCCTGTCGGTCCTGCTGCTCGCCCTCGCGGGGTTCACCTCGCTCAGCCTCGGCAGCCTGCGCGCCGACCGGCTCCCGGAGGCCGTACTGACCTCCCAGCAGCACTTCGCCGAGGACGGTGCCATCGCCCTGCGCGCCTCCCTGGACGAGAGCGTCACCGACCTCGACCGGGCCGCCTCCCTCTTCTCCTCCGGCAAGCCCCTCGCCCCGGACGCCGTCCTCGAACGCATCGGCAGCGTCTACCAGAAGTGGCGCGGCACCGCCGTCGTCGAGATCGGCTCCGGCAAGCTGCTCGCCGCCCGCGGCGAGAACCTCCCGCTGACCGCCGTCGACCACGGCAAGCTCGCCGACGAGGACGGCCTGGCCCCGCGCATGGTCCGGCTGGCCAACGGCGAGACCCGGCTGCTGACCCTCTCCCTGCTGTCCTGGAAGGACCAGCCGCAGCAGCTGCTGGTCGCCTCCAGCAGCCTGCGCTTCCCGGGGATCAGCCTGGGCAAGTTCCGTTCGGTGGCCGTCGTCGGCTCCGACGGCACGGTGCTCAGCAGCGACGGCATCCCCGAACCGGAGATGGCCTCCACCGACGCCCAGCGCGCCGGGGCCACGCGCGACACCAAGCAGCTCGCCTCCCTCTCGAAGGCCGCCGCGAAGAAGACCGCGCCCCACCCGCTGACCGTGAAGGAGCCCGGTTCCGGCGGTTTCCCCGGGGTCAGCGGCAGCCTGCTCGGCGGCGAGTCCGGCGGCAAGCGCACGGCCGCCGGCTACGCCCGGCTCGCCGGGCCCGAGGCGGGCGTCCACACCGACGCCACCGGCCTGGGCCTGACCGTCGTCGCCATGGTCGACGTCGCGCAGAACAAGGCCCGGGCCTCCGACGCCTTCGCCGGGCTGGTCCTCGCCGGGGCCCTGCTGCTCGTCGGCGCCCTGGTCGTCGCACTCCTCGTGGCCACCGTGCAGCGGCCGCTGATCAGCCTCTTCCTGGAGAGCCGGCGCCTGACCCGGGGCGAGCTGACCCGGCCCGTGCCCGTACCGCGCGGGGCGGAGGCCGCCCGCATCGCGACCTCGCTGGAGCGGCTGCGCGTGCAGCTGCTGAGCGGCGGCGAGACCCCGGCCGGCTCGCGCACCCGCCGTGTGCGCCGTACGGGGGCCCGTACGCTCGTCGCCCTGTGCGGGGTACTGCTGCTGGCCTGGTGCCTGCCGCTGGGCCTGATCGTCAACCGGGCCGGCGACGACGTGGTCGTACCGCAGCAGCTCGTCGACGACCAGCGCGAGCGCACCGACACCCTGAGCGACCGGGTCCGCCGCGCCCTCAACGAGGGCCAGGCCGACCTGCTGTCGGTGGCCGCGCTGATGGGCTCCGACAGCACCCCCGAGCACATGACGTCCGTCCTGGAGCACACCGCGCGGGAGCACGTCCGCTACGCCTCCCTCTACGTCCTCGACGCGGACGGCAAGGTCCTCGCCCGGGCGGGCGGCGACCCCCAGGACGCCGGGGGCAAGGGCCCGCGCAAGGAGCCCGTCGCGCTGCGCGGGGGCGGCCATTCGCCCGTCGTCGTCGCGACGGCCCCCGTCCCCGGCCGGGAGGGCGCGGCGGTCGTCGGCGAGTTCCGCATCGACTTCCTGAACTCCCTGCTCAAACGGCCGGGCCTGGGCGAGATCCGGGTCGTGGACTCCCAGCACCGGATCATCGCCTCCAACGGCGGCTACCGCGCCTTCGAGAAGCTCGACGACGAACGGCTCGACGCCCTCGTCAAGAGCTCCGCCCTCACGGTGGGCACCACCCGGCGCCCCCACGGGGTCCTCTACCGCAGCGGCGGCGACCACGTCGTCGCGGCGGCCGCGCCCTTCGTGGGCGGCGGCGCGGCCGAGCCGCTGGACTGGACCGTCGTCAGCTGGCAGTCCGCGAAGGGCCTGGCCATCCACGAGTACGACGTGCAGAACCGCACCGTCCTGGCGGGCCTGCTCGGCTTCGCCGTCGGCGCGGCCTGCCTGGGCTGGCTCCAGATCGTCGTGGTCGCCCCGCTGCGCGAACTCGCCCGGCGCGCCGAGGCCCTCGCCGACGGCGACCGCCGCACCGTGCTCTACCCGCGCCACCACGACGAGCTGGGCGCGGTCACCCGCAGCCTGGAGATCCTCCGCCAGCAGCTCCAGCAGCAACAACAGCAGCGCAGACAGGGCGCCGGCCGCAGCGCCGGGAAGCCGAAGCCGTCCGCCCCGGCCGGAAGGAACTGAACCGCCGTGCTCTTCCTCTACTGCGTCCTGCTCGTCTGCTGCCTGATCATGCTGGTGGCGGGCGTCGTCGAGCAGCGCCGCCACTTCGCCAGCCTGGACCGGATCCCCAACCGGGTGTTGGTCAACGGCATCCGCGGCAAGAGCTCGATCACCCGCCTGTGCGCGGGCGCCCTGCGCGGCGGCGGCCTCACGACGGTCGCGAAGACCACCGGCACGGCGGCCCGGTTCATCCACCCGGACGCCACGGAGGAGCCGGTCTACCGCAAGTTCGGCATCGCCAACGTGGTCGAGCAGATCGGTATCGTGCGGCGCGCGGCCGCCTACCGCCCGGACGTCCTGGTCATGGAGTGCATGGCCGTCATGCCGGCGCTCCAGGAGATCAACCAGTCGAAGCTGATCCAGTCGACCATCGGCGTCCTGTGCAACGTCCGCGAGGACCACGTCGCCGAGATGGGTCCGACGCTGGACGACATCGCGCGTTCCCTGTCGCGGTCGATGCCGCACGGCGGGATCTGCGTCACCGCCGAGAAGGAACGTTTCGACGTCCTCCAGCTGGAGGCCGACGCCCGCGACTGCGAGCTGGTCTACGCCGATCCGGACACCGTCTCCGACGAGGAGCTGCGCGGCTTCAGCTGGTTCACCTTCAAGGAGAACGTCGCCATCGCCCTCACCGTCGCCGAGCTCCTCGGCGTCGACCGGGCCACCGCCCTCAAGGGCATGTACGAGGCCCCGCCGGACCCGGGCGTCCTGTCGGTCGAGCGGTACGTGGCCCCGGGCGGGAAGCGGCTGCGCTTCGCGAATGTCTTCGCGGCCAACGACCCCGAGTCCACGCTGATGAACATCAACCAGCTGCTGGACCTGGGCGCGGTGGACCGCCCCCTGAACGTGGTGATCAACTGCCGCCCCGACCGCGTCGAGCGCAACGGCCAGATGGGCGCGATCGTCCCCGAACTGCGCCCGGACAAGGTGTTCGTGATCGGGCACCCCGCGAAGAGCGCCATCGACGCGATCCCGGCCGAGTGGCGCGACCGCGCGGTCGACCTGGGCGGTGACCAGCGCGACGGCGAGGAGTTCATGCACGAGCTGCTGGGCCACCTCGGCGCCGACTCCTCGCTGGTGGCCATCGGCAACATCCACGGGCAGGGCGAGATCCTGCTGGAGCACCTCGCGGAGCTGCCGCCGGACGAGTCGGAGCCGGAGCCGGAGCCCGCCGGGAAGCCGCGGGAGGAGCCCGCCCCGGCCTTCGCGCGGCCGCTCGACCCGTACGCGGACGCCCCGTACGGCCACGACCCGTACGCGGGGCCGGGTCCCGGCCACCCGCAGCAGCCGCCGTACGGCCAGGTCCCGTACCAGCAGCCCCCGTACGCACCCCCGCACCAGCAGCCCCCGTACGGCGGGCCGCCGCCGCCCGGCCCCTGGTCCGGGGACCCGTACGCGCAGCCCCCGCGCCCCGTGGACCCGTACGGCATCGGCGCCGCGACCCCCGTCCCGGCCTGGCCGCAGCCGCAGACGGAGCCGCAGCCGCAGACCCCGCAGCAGTACCCCCCGTACGCCCCAGGAGAAGCCCGTTGATCCCCGCCGTCCTCACCCCTGAGATCGCCGCGATCGGCATCGCGCTGGGGCTCCTCTTCTCCCTGCTCTGCTACCTGACGACCAACCTCTCCCCGGGCGGCATGATCACCCCCGGCTGGCTGGCGCTGACCCTGATCGAGGACCTCCAGCGCGCGGCCCTGGTGGTGGGCATCACCGTCCTGACGTACGTCCTGACCCTGCTCACGCAGAAGTTCGTCATCCTCTACGGCAAGCGCCTGTTCGCCGCCGTCGTGCTCATCGGCGTCCTGCTCCAGGCCACCGTGGTGATCGTGCTCCAGATGGAGTTCCCGCTGCTCTACGCGAACCAGACCCTCGGCTTCATCGTCCCGGGCCTGGTCGCCTACCAGCTGGTCCGCCAGCCCAAGGGGGCCACCCTGCTGGCCACCGGCAGCGCGACGCTCATGACGTACGTGGTCCTGACGGCCGGGATCCTCCTCGGCGTCATGCCCAAGGGCTGACCCGCGCCCCCTTCCCCCCTCCCTCCGCCCCTCGACCGTCCGGAGCCCCCCATGACCGCCAAGCCGAAGAGCCGCCGCTCACGTCCCGTGCTGCACGCGGCCACCGTGCTCGCGCTGCTGGCCGGCAGCGCCTACTTCACCTACGCGCTGCGGACGCAGGAGCAGGCGCAGTCGCCCGCCGTCCACGTCGTGCTCGACAGCAAGGCGGCGAGCGGCATCGCGGCGGGCGAGACCGGCGCGCAGAAGTGGGAACGCGTCAAGAGCCCCGACCGGTCGGTGCTGCGCGACGGCGCCGGGCAGGTCCTGGCCACCTTCACGGACGGCGCCCGCACGGCCACCCTCACCGGCCCGAGCCGCACCTTCACGGAGCCCGCGAACACCACCTCGCGGGTGGTCACCGAGAACTGGGTGCGGCTGATGCCCGAGCCGTGGAAGCAGGGCGCGGAGACCCAGCCGTGGTTCAAGGAGTGGTTCAAGAAGTACTTCGGGAGCCAGGAGGACGACCTCTTCGCCTTCGCGTTCCAGTACGGGGACCAGGCCCCCGTGAAGAAGGACGCGCAGGGCACCGCGTACGCGGGCGACGCCTCCTTCGGGCCGCTCAACCCGGCGGGCTCGGCCGGCAACGACCTGCGCCTGGAGCAGTCGGACTTCTACGACTACCTCGGCAAGCCGTACGCCTTCCGCAACGGCGTCACCAAGCAGCCGCAGGCCCCCCGCTACCGGGCGATGGACTGTTCCGGCTTCGTCCGCACGGTCTTCGGCTACCGGGCCCGCTACCCCCTGCTGTCCGACGACGTCGCCGGGGCGGGCCTGCCGCGCACCGCGAACGGCATGGCCCGCTCGGCTCAGGGCAAGGACGTCATCCCGCTGGGGGGCGTCGGCCCGCAGGACCGGCCCGCGTCGATCGATGTGCTCCAGCCCGGCGACGTGCTGTTCTTCAAGCTCGACGCCCGCACCAAGGACCGCCTCGACCACACGGGCATCTACCTGGGCACCGACACCGACGGGCACCAGATCTTCATCTCCAGCCGCGAGGAGGCCGACGGCCCCACCATCGGCGACAAGGGCGGCGCCTCCCGCCTGGACGGCAACGGCTACTACGCGACCACCCTGCGCAGCGCGAAGCGGCTCTGAGGAACTACGGGGCCGTCGGAGCCGGGGGCCAGGGGGCCGCGCCGCCGACCGGCTGGACCAGCCAGCCGAAGTCGCCCAGGCCGCCCCGGGCGGTGAGTTCCGCCGCCTCGCCCGCCGCCGACAGGGCCCGGACGTAGCCCGCCGGGTCGGTGGAGGCCAGGGCCAGCGGGGGACGGCCGCCCGAGACGCCGAGGGCGGTCAGGGCCTCGCGCTGGGTGAGCAGGCGGGCGCCGGGCCCCGCGCAGGCGTCGAGGGCCACGTGCGCGGTGACGTCGCAGCCGCCGTCCGGGACGGGGGCGGTCTCGCGGCCCGCGCGGAAGCCGGTGAGGGTGCCGTACGGGGGGCGGGCCGCGCGGGTGTGGGCGTAGTCCACGGCCACCGCAAGGCCCCGTTCCAGGGTGGCGACGGCCGCCGCCCAGGCCGCATCGCGCGGCCGTCCGATCTCGGCCCGGCCGCCGGCACCCGCTTCGCCCGCCTCCCCTTCGCCCGCGCCCGCCGCACCGGGCCACCAGCGCTCCAGCCAGGCCCGGTCCGCCGCGTCGAGGGGGCCGCCGGGGCTCTCCGTACCGTCGGGCGCGACCAGGACGTAGCGGCCGTCCTCGGCGATGTCGAGCGGGACGTTGTCCAGCCACTCGTTCGCGAACAGCAGCCCCGTCGTCCCTTCGGGGGCCTCGGCGGCCCACCGGATCCGCGGGTCCAGCCCCTCGGGACGGGCCGCCCGCTCGACCGCGTACGGCCGCACCCGCGCCGCCGTCTCCGGGGGCAGGGCGGCGAGCACCCCGGTCAGCAGTTCGCCGCGCCCGGCCCCGACGTCGACCAGGTCGAGCCGCTCGGGCCGGCCCAGTTCCGCGTCGACGATCCGCAGCAGCCGGGCCACGGCGCCCGCGTAGAGCGGCGAGGCGTGCACGGAGGTCCGGAAGTGCCCGGCGGGCCCCGGGCCGCCGGGACGGACGTAGAAGCCGTCGGGTCCGTAGAGCGCCGCCTCCATCGCGGCGCGCCACCGGACCGGACCCCTGACTTCACCCTGAGCGCTCATCCCACGAAGGTTAAGCTCACCCTCCACCTTGGGGAGTACACCCCCGTCACAGGGATCGCACCTGTGGTTGACTCCAGCACCTATCCCCGTTCCCTACTCTGGGTTACGTGCAGCGCCTCTACGACTTCATCCGCAGACACCCGACGGGCGTCGACAGCTTCTGGGCTGTCCTCCTCTTCGGGGTCTCCATGCTGAACGTCCTGGAGGAGCCCGCCCTCGACACCCGGCTGAAGCTGGCCGCCGTCCCCGTGGTGGTCGCGCTGAGCACGGCCGTGGCCCTGCGGCGCAGGTGGACGCGGGCGATGCTCTGGCTCACCCTCGGGGCGGGCGTCTACCAGCTGGCCCTGGGCATCACCGCCGGCTCCTACGACCTGGCGATGTTCATCGTCCTCTTCACGGTCGCCGCGAGCGACGTCCCGCGCTGGGTCTCGCGCACCGCGCTGGGCTGGGGGCTGGCCGCCTCCCCGCTGTACTTCCTGCGCAACGGCGTGGACAAGGGCCTCAACCTCACCAACAGCCTCCTGTTCACCATCGGGGTGGCCGTCCCCTTCGCCCTCGCCTGGGTGCTGGGCGACTCGCTGCGCACCCGCCGCGCCTACTACGCGCAGCTCGTCGAACGGAACCAGCGGCTGGAGAAGGAGCGCGAGGCGCAGGCCAAGGTGGCGGTGGCCGCCGAGCGCGCCCGGATCGCCCGCGAGCTGCACGACGTCGTCGCGCACAACGTGTCGGTGATGGTGGTCCAGGCCGACGGCGCCGCGTACGTCATGGACGTGGCCCCGGATCAGGCCAAGGAGGCCCTCCAGACCATCTCCGGCACCGGCCGGCAGGCCCTGGCCGAGATGCGCCGGCTGCTGGGCGTGCTGCGCACCGGTGAGCCGCAGGAGTCCGAGGACTACGTGCCGCAGCCGGACGTGGAGCAGATCGAGGTCCTCGTCGAGCAGGTACGGGCGGCCGGGCTGACGGTGGACTTCGAGGTGGAGGGCGCCCCGCGCAAGCTGCCCAGCGGGGTGGAACTGACCGCGTACCGGATCGTGCAGGAGGCGCTGACGAACACGCGCAAGCACGGGGGTCCGGACGCGAAGGCCAGTGTGCGGCTGGTCTACTTCGACGACGGGCTCGGCCTGCTCGTCGAGGACGACGGGCGGGGCGCGGCGCACGAACTGTACGAGGACGGCGGCGCGGACGGCGCCGGGCACGGTCTGATCGGGATGCGGGAGCGCATCGGTATGGTCGGAGGAACCCTGGACGCGGGCCCGCGCCCCGGCGGGGGCTTCCGGATCAGCGCACTGCTCCCGCTCAAGAAGAGTTGAGGTATTCACCCATGTCCATCCGAGTGATGCTGGTCGACGACCAGGTGCTGCTGCGCACCGGCTTCAGGATGGTGCTCGCCGCCCAGCCGGACATGGAGGTCGTCGCGGAGGCCGGGGACGGCCTGGAGGCGCTGGAGGTGCTGCGGGCCACGAAGGTGGACGTGGTGCTGATGGACGTGCGCATGCCGCGGCTGGACGGGGTCGAGGCGACGCGGCGGATCTGTGAGCCGGAGGAGCACCCGAAGGTCATCATCCTGACCACCTTCGACCTGGACGAGTACGCGTTCTCCGGGCTGAAGGCGGGTGCGAGCGGCTTCATGCTGAAGGACGTGCCGCCGGCGGAGCTGCTGGCCGCGATCCGCTCCGTGCACAGCGGGGACGCGGTGGTGGCCCCGTCGACGACGCGCCGGCTGCTGGACCGGTTCGCGCCGATGCTGCCGAGTACGACGGCGGAGCCGGAGAACAAGGAGATCGAGCGGCTGACGGACCGCGAGCGGGAGGTCATGCTCCTGGTGGCGCAGGGCCTGTCGAACGGCGAGATCGCCGGCCGGCTGGTCCTCTCGGAGGCCACGGTGAAGACCCACGTGGGCCGCATCCTGACGAAGCTGAGCCTGCGCGACCGCGTCCAGGTCGTCGTTCTGGCCTACGAGACGGGCCTGGTCCGGGCCGGGGGCGGCTCGGCGGCGTAGCCGCGACCGCCGCCCCCGGCGGGGCGGGGCGGACTAGAAGCGCTGGACGAACTCACAGGTGTTCGGGACGACGGAGTCGAGGGTGGCCGCGTCGGCCATCAGGATGTCGAAGTCGGCCGGGTTCTCGCCGCAGTTGATCCGGTCGAATCCGCCGTTGCGGCTGAGGATCGTGTCGTTGCCGCCGCGCCCGTCGAAGGTGAGGGTGGTGGCGCCGGGCGCGGCGTTCCAGCCGTCGGAGTCGGTGAGCCGGTCGGGGCCGCTGCCGCCGACGAGGATGTCGTCGCCCTCGCCGCCGACGATGTCGCTGGCGATCGAGGTGTTGTTGGTGGCCACGTCGTCACGGTCGCCCAGCGAGGCCTGGATGCGGGTCACGCTGGCCGCAGCGCCGCAGCGGACGGTGTTGGGGTTGGCGAACTGCACACAGCCGGGCCCGGGGGTCAGCGGGTTCCCCGAGTCGTTGACCTCCAGGAACCCCCCGCTCATGCTGACCCGGAAGGTGACGTTGTTGGACTCTCCGGGCAGCGCGGCGAAGTTGATCTGGGAGCCGCTGCGGATCACGAACGCCGGGTCGGCGGCCGCAGGGCCGGCGAACGCCAGCGTCAGCGTGAGGGCGGCCACGGAGGGGAGCGCGACGCGTGCCGTGCGGAGGATGTTCATGGGTGCAGTCCTTCGGTTGCCGTAGGCGGACCGGATCGAGGGTCCGTCGATCCTGAGCGCTACCCAGAGCAACCGTCAGTTTCATATCATCTACCCGGAGTTACCCCGACTGCCGCAGCACAAGCCTCCGTCCGGCCGCTGCCCCGACCGGGCCGTCTCAGGTCATCCAGCGGTCCGGGCGGGCCGTCGCGCGGGAGGTGCGGGAGCGGGTGGCCTGGGCTTCGAGGAGGGCGGCGGCTTCGGCGGTGGCGCGCAGGTGGGCCGTGACGGTGCCGTTCGCGCCGGTGTCCACGTGGACGTCGGCCACGCCGCGGGCCCGCTGCCAGGGGCCCTGCGAGCGGCGCACGCTCTGCACCTTCGCGTGCGGGACGTAGTCGGTACGCCGGCACAGGCGCCCGCGCCGGGCCGCGAAGAGCTCTTCCGAGACGGCCAGCCCGTACCCCTTCCACCACACCGGCACCACCCACCGCGAGCCGGCGCGCGGGGACGGGGTGAACTCCAGGGCGCCCAGATCGGCGCCCGGCAGCACGCGGGCGATGACCGCGTGGGCGGCGGCCCGCGTGGCGACGGGGACCAGCACCTCGTTCTTGGAGCCCGCCACGGCCAGCTCCACCCGGACCCAGCCGAGCCGCCGCCACAGCAGCGGCTCCACGATCCGTACGCTCTGCACGCGCCCCGGCGGGACCGTCTCGTGGGCCCGGTCCAGCAGCCCGTGGTCCAGGCGCAGCCCGTCGGGGGACTCGGCGACGGTCCAGTCGTACTCGGTGAGGAAGCGGCCGAGGCTGCCCGACCAGACGGCGCCCAGCAGCGGGACCAGGGTGGCCACCGCCGCCCAGAGGTTGTCGCTGAGCCACCACACGGCGAGCGGGGCCGTGAGCCCGACGGCGAGGGCCGCCCACACGCCGAGGCTCAGCAGCAGGGACACCGCGAGGTGGCGCACCGGCACCCGCAGCAGTTCGCGTGCGGGGGCCTGGCCGACGGTGGCGGCGTGTGCGGGGGCGAAGCCGGCGGCGCGGGCCAGCAGCTCGGCGCGCAGGGCGGTGGCGTCGGCCTCGGCGAGGAAGGACAGCTCGTCCTTCGCCTCGGTGCCGATGACGTCGAGCCGCAGCTTCGCGACCCCGGCGATCCGGGCCAGCATCGGGCGGGTGACGTCCACGGCCTGGATCCGGTCGAGCCGGATGTGGGCGGTGCGGCGGAAGAGGAGGCCGGTGCGGATGCGCAGCTCGGTGTCGGTGACGGCGTAGTGGGTGAACCACCAGCTGAGGAAGCCGTACGTGCCGAAGACGAGGACCAGGGCGGTCAGCGCGAGCAGCCGCAGCTGCACGGAGAGGGCGCCGGCCCACTCCTCGACGCGTTCGCCCTGCTGGGCGGCGATGCCGACGGTGGCGGCGATCGGCACCCACGCGCGGCGCAGCGGGGTCAGGACGTGCAGCCTCCGCTCGACGGCTCCCGGAGCCCCGGCGGAGACGGGCTCCAGCCCGGACGGCGCGACCGGCCCGCCGGACGGCTCGGGGTACGGCTCCCCGTAGGCCCCGACCGCCTCCCCGTCCGGCTGCGGAATCGCCTGCGGTACCGGCTCCCGCGCCGGCTCCCCCACCCGCTCCCCCGGCCCGCTCACAGCCCCGCCGACCTTGCTTCGCCCAGCTCCGTCAGCCGGTCCCGCAGCCGCTCGGCCTCCGCCGGCACCAGCCCCGGGATCTTGGCGTCCGTCGCGGCGGCGGCCGTGTGCAGCTGTACGGAGGCCAGCCCGAAGCGCCGCTCCAGCGGCCCGGAGGTGACCTCGACCAGCTGCATCCGCCCGTACGGGACCACGGTCTCCTGCCGCCACAGGACGCCCCGGCTGATCAGCAGGTCGTCGGCCCGTTCGGCGTACCGCCAGGACCGCCAGTTCCGCCCGAGCATGACCCACCCCCAGGCCAGGACCCCGAGCCACGGCGCCCCGAGGGCCGCCCAGGCGGGGCCGCCGAGGACGCCGAGCAGTACCGCCGTCGCCGTGGCGAGCAGCAGCGTCCAGATCACCAGCAGCAGCCGCCGGAGCGTGAGCAGCCCGCCCGGCAGCCCCACCCATGCGGGCCGGCCCGTCTCACCCGTCGTCCCGATTTCCATACGCCCACCCTAGGACTGCGACAATGCCGCCATGACGGAGACCACGGTCGGCATCGGCGGCGCGGCGGAGAGCACCGACATGGTGCTCAACATCGGACCGCAGCACCCTTCCACGCACGGCGTGCTGCGCCTGCGGCTCGTCCTGGACGGCGAGCGGATCGTCAGCGCCGAGCCGGTGGTCGGCTACATGCACCGCGGCGCCGAGAAGCTCTTCGAGGCCCGCGACTACCGCCAGATCGTGATGCTCGCGAACCGCCACGACTGGCTGTCCGCGTTCTCCAACGAGCTGGGCGTGGTCATGGCCGTCGAGCGGATGCTCGGCATGGAGGTCCCCGAGCGCGCGGTGTGGATGCGGACCCTCCTCGCGGAGCTGAACCGGGTCCTGAACCACCTGATGTTCCTCGGCTCCTACCCCCTGGAGCTGGGCGGCATCACCCCGATCTTCCACGCGTTCCGCGAGCGCGAGGAGCTCCAGGCCGTCATGGAGGAGATCTCCGGCGGCCGCATGCACTACATGTTCAACCGGGTCGGCGGCCTCAAGGAGGACCTCCCGGCCGGCTGGCTGGGCCGGGCCCGCGAGGCCATCGCCGACGTCCGGACCCGGATGGACGTCTACGACAAGCTCGTCCGCGGCAACGAGATCTTCCGCGGCCGCACGCGCGGCGTCGGCGTCCTGTCCCGGGAGGCGGTGCACGCGTACGGGGTCTCCGGCCCCATCGCCCGCGCCTCCGGCGTCGACTTCGACCTGCGGCGCGACGAGCCGTACCTGGCGTACGGCGAGCTCCAGGACGTCCTGAAGGTGGTCACCCGCACCGAGGGCGACTGCCTGGCCCGCTTCGAGGTGCTCCTCGACCAGACGCACAACGCCCTCGACCTGGCGGTGGCCTGCCTGGACCGGATGGCGGAGCTGGCGCCGGGGCCGGTCAACCAGCGCCTGCCGAAGGTGCTGAAGGCCCCGGAGGGCAGCACGTACGCCTGGACGGAGAACCCGCTCGGCATCAACGGCTACTACCTGGTCTCGAAGGGCGAGAAGACCCCGTACCGGCTGAAGCTGCGCAGCGCCTCCTACAACAACATCCAGGCCCTCGCCGTCCTGCTGCCGGGGCAGCTGGTCGCGGACATGGTGTCGATCCTGGGCTCGCTGTTCTTCGTCGTCGGCGACATCGACAAGTGACCGGCGGCCGGTCCGGCCCGACCTGACAGTCGCCCGATATCCCGGTGAGGGCGGGCCCGGGCCGACCTAGGGTGCCCCCATGACCACGGGCACGCACACCGACACCATCGCCGCCTACCTGCGCCGGCTCGGCATCGCCGACCCCGGTGCACCCTCCGTCGAGGGGCTGTTCGCGCTCCAGAGGGCGCACCTGGAGCGGATCTCCTACGACAACGTCGACGTCCAGCTGGGCCGGCCGCCGGCCATCGACCCCGAGCTGTCGGCCCGCCGCTTCGCCGCCGGGCGCGGGGGCTACTGCTTCCACCTCAACGGCGGTTTCGCGCTGCTGCTGGAGACCCTGGGGTACGAGGTCACGCGCCACGTCGGCGGTGTGTGCGCCGAAGCCGACTCGCGCGAGGTCGGCGGCGGGCACCTCGTGCTGACCGTCCGCGTCGGGGGCACCGCCTACTGGGTGGAGGCCGGGCTCGGGGACGGCCCGTACGAGCCGCTGCCGCTGCGCGAGGGCGCGTACGAGCAGAGCGGCTTCGGGTACGCGATGGAGCGGCTGGAGCCGCTGGAGGGCGAGGGCCCGGGCTGGAGCTTCCTCACCCCCGCCGGCCACATGCCCCGGGTGAACTTCCGCGACGCCCCCGCGACCACGGCCGACTTCGAGGCGATGCACACCTGGCTGTCGACCTCCGAGGACTCTCCCTTCGTACGGACCTTCGCGCTGCTGCGGCGGGACGCGGAGGGCGCGGACATCCTGCGCGGCCGCGTCCTGAGCCGCGTCGAGCCCGCGAAGGGCACGACGGAACGGGTACTGGACGGGCCCGAGGAGCTGTTCGAGGTCATCGGGACCCTCTTCGGCCGGGCCCTCGACGACCTGACCCCGGCGGACCGGGCGGCGCTGTGGGCCCGGGTGAACCGGGCGCACACGGCGTGGCTCGCCACCCACCGCCGCTGACACCGCCGCTGACACCGCCGCCGATACCGCCGCCGACACCGCCGGGCCTGGGCCGGGCCCACGAGGGCGGCGGCGTCGATGTCGGTGCGGCAGGGCAGACTTGGGGCATGTCCCACTCCCCCCGACGGGCCTGCCCGACCTGCGGCCGCGACTGCGCCGTGACGGCCGGCCGGATCGCCCGCCACGACCCCCCGGCCGGGCGCGGGCGCGGCGACCTGGTGTCCTGCCCCGGCTCCCGGGCGCGGGTGATGCTCGGCGCCTCCGCCCCGACGCTGGACGGCTTCGCCCTCGCCCCGCATCCGGGCCAGCTGCCGCTGTTCTGAGCCCGGCGGACCGGCGCCGACGGGTTTCCTACCCGCCCGCCCCTGAGCGGCGCACGGGGGCTGGCCCCCGGTAACGCGCGGGGGCGTTCCCCGTGTTGGGGGCGGGGGTGGCGTCCGTAGCGTTCGGGGCATGACGACGACGAGCCCCTCCTTCCGCAGCCGCACCCGCACCCGCCGGCCGTGGCTGCGCCGCAGCGCGGCCGCCGTGGCCCTGGCCGCCGTACTCGGCGGGGCCGCCGCCCCCATGGCCCTGGCCGCGCCCTCCGCCGCGGCGGCCCCCGCCACCGCCCGGGGCACGCTGATCTCCGTCACCCCGCTCGACACCCTCGACCGCGCCCAGGTCGTCGCCGCCCTCGCCGGACTCGGCATCGACGGCGCCACCGTCCGGTACGGCGTCGGAGCGCACCGGCTCACCTACGCCACCATCGACCCCCAGGGCCGCCCCACCACCGCCACCGGGCTCCTGGTCCTGCCGCGCGGGGGCCCGCACCGCCTGGACCTGGTCTCCGACACCCACGGCACCGTCGCCACCCGCACGGACGCCCCGTCCGGCGACGCCGGCTCCAACCGGCTCACCCCGTACCTGCACGCCTCGGCCGGCCGCGCCGTCGCCGCCCCCGACTACCTGGGCCTGGGCGGCGGCCCCGGCCCGCACCCCTACATGGACACCGCCTCCGCGGTCACCGCCTCCGTCGACATGCTGAAGGCGGCCCGCAGCGCGGCCGAGCGGCTGGGCCGCCCCGTGACCCGGGACGTGTACGCCACCGGCTTCTCCCAGGGCGGGCAGGTGGCGATGGCCCTGGGCCGCGAGCTGTCCCGGGGCCGCGACGGCCTGCGGCTGCGCGCGCTGGCCCCGATGGCCGGCCCGTACGATCTGAGCGGCTCGCAGAACCCCGGCATCAGCGACGGCAGCGTCGCGCCGCGCTCCGCCGTCTACTACCTCACCTACTTCCTGACCGCGCAGAACCGCCTCCACCCCCTGTACGGGGACCCGGCCGAGGTGTTCCGGGCACCTTATGCACAGGCTGTGGAAGGCCTGTTCGACGGGAGCCACTCCTTCGAGGAGATCATCACCGCGCTGCCCGAGGACACCGGGCAGCTGCTGACCCCGCGGTGGGCGGAGCTGGTGCGCCACCCGCAGGGCGCCTACCTCGACGCCCTCAAGGCCAACGACGGGGTCTGCGACTGGAAGCCGCCCGTCCCGGTACGCCTCTACGCTGGCTCGGGGGACACCGACGTGCCGATCGCCAACTCCCGCGCCTGCGCGGCGGCCCTGGCCCGGCACGGGGTCCGCGCGAAGCTCGTCGACCAGGGCCCGGACGCCGACCACACCGCCAGCGCGGTCCGCTCGGCCCCCCAGGCCGTCCGCTGGTTCGACTCCCTGCGCTAGGCCTTCGCCGGCGTCCCGGCCTCCAGCAGCCCGAGCAGCCGGGTGGTGCCGTCCGCCCCGAAGCCCGCCTCCACGCCGCGCCGGTACAGGTCGGCGTGGGCGGCGAGGATCGAGGTGTCCACGCCGGAGTCGGCCGCCGTGTGCAGGACGTGTTCGAGGCTCGCCGCGCACATGGCGAGCCGGGCGGCCGAGCCGTCGTGGTCGCCGGCGTCGACGGCCGGGGTGGTGAACTCGTAGAACCCGCGCATGCTGTCGGCCGTGTACCCGGCGTACGGCAGGACGTCGGCCGCCGTCAGGCCGTTGGCCCGGGCCACGGCGAGGGCCTGGTACCAGCCGGTGTAGGCGGTCCAGAACATGATCATGTTGAGCTGGTAGTAGAGCTGCGCGTAGCCCGGGTCGGCGCCCCGGTAGTCGGTGGCGGCGAGCACGTCGAGCGCGGCGCGGTGCTCCTCGTACGTCTCGCCCGGGCCGCTGACGAAGATGCTGGCCCCCTCCTGGCCGATGCCGGCCGGCGGGACGTTGACCCCGCCGGTGAGGTAGCCGGCGGCCCCGCGCTCCTCGGCCCAGCGGGCGGCGGCGCGGGCCTTGTCCGGGACGTCCGAGGAGAGGTTGGCGAGGACCCGGCCGGCGAGCGGGACCCCGTCGAGCGCGGTGCGCATGGCGTCCGCGTCGATGAGGCTCAGCACGGTCAGCGGGCTCGCGGCGACGGCCTCGGCGGCGCTGGCGGCCCGCCGCGCGCCGCGCGCCACCAGCGCGTCGTCCTTGCCCGGGCTGCGGTTCCAGACGGTGACCCGGTAGCCGGCGTCGAGGTAGGCGGCGGCCATGGCCTGGCCCATGGGCCCGAGTCCGACGATCGAGATCTGGTTCATGACGGAGTTCTCCTCAGGAGCTGTGCACGGAAGCGCTCTAGAACGAACGCTCTATCCAGTGATCGGGACGACCGTAGCACGCTCTAGAACGAACGCTCTATCCAGAAGAGCGGGTAGACTCCCGCCATGGCAGCGACGACGAAGACGAAGACGGCGGCTCCGGCGACGGAACCGGGGACGCGCGACCGTCTGGTCCGCACCGCCTCCCACCTCATGCAGCACGGCGGCTACGAGAGCACCCCGGTCAAACAGCTGGTCCGCGAGGCGGAGGCCACCCTCGGCTCGCTCTACCACTTCTTCCCGGGCGGCAAGCAGGAGCTCGCGGTCGCCGCGATCCGCTTCGGCGACGGCGAGTTCGCCCAGCTGCTCCGCGACGGGCTCGCCGGCCACGAGGACCCGGCGCGGGCGGTCGAGGCCGTGGCCGAGCTGCTCGCCGACGCCCTCGCGGCGTCGGACTGGCGCGACGGCTGCCCCGTGACGGCCACCGCGCTGGAATCCGTGGGCCGCCTCCCGGAGCTCCAGGAGGCCTGCGCCCAGTCCTTCGGGCACTGGCAGGAGCTCGTCGCGCAGAGGCTGCTGGCCTCGGGCATCGCGGAACCGGAGGCCCGCGACCTGGCGGTGACGATCGTCGCCACCCTGGAGGGCGCCGAGATGACCTCCCAGGTCACCGCCAGCCGCACCCCGCTCCTGCTGGCCGGCCGCCACCTGGCCCGCCTGGTGGCCTCGTACCTGCCCTGAACGCCCGGAGGAGCAGTCCGACTAGTGATCTGGTTTTGAGGTCTGGGCTCGCCCCATGAGGCGTGTTCTGTTTCAGATCTTGGGTTCTGCCTGACGGGGCCCGGATCGGTCCGGTGTCCTGGTGGGATGGGCGATAACAGGCTCCCGCCAGTGGTGCTGTCGGAGGCTGAACGACTGACGCTGGAGAGCTGGGCCAAGCGGCGTTCAACGGCGCAGGGCCTGGCCCAGCGCGCGCGGATCGTGTTGGCGTGCGCGCGTGGGTGGAACAACACGATGGTCGCTGCGCGGCTGGACACAGAGCGCAAGACGGTGGCCAGATGGCGGACCCGGTTCCTGCGGGACCGGCTGGAGGGCCTGGCGGACGAACCGCGGCCCGGGGTGCCGAGGAGCATCACCGACGCCCAGGTGGAAGAGGTGGTGGTCCGCACTCTTGAGGAGACCCCTGCGGGTGGGACGCACTGGTCGAAGCGGGAGCTGGCCAAGGTCGTGGGGATCTCGCCTGCGAGTGTGCTGAGGATCTGGCATGCGTTCGGTCTGCAGCCATGGCGGACCGAGACGTTCAAGATCTCACCGGACCCGTTCCTGATCGACAAGGTCCGTGACGTGGTGGGCCTCTACCTGGCCCCGCCGGCGAACGCCGTCGTGTTCGCGGTGGATGAGAAACCGCAGATCCAGGCCCTGGAGCGGACCGCGCCGGTGCTGCCGATGCTGCCCGGGGTGCCCGAGCGGCGGAGTTTCGACTACGTCCGCCACGGCACCGTCGACCTGTTCGCCGCGTTGAACACCGCGACGGGCAAGGTGATCACAAAACTGTCCGCGCAGCACCGGGCCGTGGACTTCCGGGACTTCCTCGACGAGATCGACCGCCAGACCGGCAAGGGCCTGGCGGTCCACGTGATCTGCGACAACCTCTCCGCTCACAAAGCACCCGTGGTGCACAAGTGGCTCCTGGCACATCCCCGCTTCCAGCTCCACTTCACCCCCACGTACTCGTCATGGATCAATCAGGTCGAGCGGTGGTTCGCCGAGCTGGAACGACGCTGCCTCGAACGCGGAGTGTTCTGCTCCCTCGACGACCTCAAGGCCGCCCTCGAGAATTGGATCAAGGTCTGGAACGATGAGGCCCGGCCCTTCAAGTGGACCAAGACCGCCGACCAGATCCTCGACCGCATCTGCCGCTACTGCGACAGGATCTCCAAACCAGATCACTAGGAGATGGCGGTCCGCAGCCGGGCCACGTCGATGGGCTCGGTCTCGTCGTGGGCCGTCAGGTCGATGACCTGGCCGAGCGCCCGCTGCTCCGGGGTGACCGGCTTGAACTCCGGGTCCGTCTCCGTCCCGGCGGACTCCGCCTTGTGCACGGCGAGGGCCTCCGCACCGACCACGTCGGCGAGGTCCTCGTTCTGCACGGACTCGATCACGGCGCGGGCCTGCGCGGCCGTCTTCGTACCGAAGAAGTCGAAGCCGCCCTCGACCCGCGAGGCGGACCGGCGCTGGGCCGCGTACGGGGCCACCGCGGCGGCCATCCGGCGCGCGGGGACCTGCGCCGACGCCGGGGCGGCGGCCGGGCGGGCGTGCGCGTCGGCGGCGGGAGCGGCCTGCGAAGCGGCAGCCGGGGCAGCCGTCTTCGGGACGGCCGCAGCCTCGGCCTGGGCCTGCGCCTTGCGCACGAGGGCGGCCATCGCCGCGTTGGCCCGGGCGTAGCCGACCGCCGTGGGCGCGCCGCTGCCGGTGCGCTCCTCGGAGACCGCCGGAAGCTCCTTCGGCCCGGCCGGCGCCGGCGCCGCCGCGGCCTCGATGGCCAGCAGGCGCCGCTTCTCCAGGGCGCTAGCGCGCTCGGTCTCGGCGGTCGCGTACCGGCGCAGCAGCGCGGCGTGTTCGCCGCGCAGGCCCGCGATCTCGACGCGCTTGGCACGCAGCTTCGCGTCGAGCTTGGCGCGCAGGACGCGCGCCTCCTCCAGATCGGATTCGAGCTCGGCTATCCGCTCTTCCGTCTTCCACTCGTCCTTGACGCGCTCGCGCGCGAGCTCCGCGACCCGGCGGCCGGCGGCCCGGTCCCAGGCCCGCATGAGGACGGCGCCGCCCACGCCCGCGGCGGCCGAGAGGGCCACGAGCAGGCGCAGGGCGAGGGGTTCCGCGAGCAGCCAGGCCGCACCGGCACTGGCCACGCCGACCCCGGCGACGACCGTCGGGGTGAGAAGTCGGTGCAGGGGTTCGGGATTGCGGTGACGTCCACGGGGCATGGCCTGAAATTTACAGGGCGTGGGGGGCCGGTGGGGTACCCGCCCGGCAATCTCTTCCCCGGCAGTTACCCCACCATTCGCCATCAATCCGGTAACTGCTACTTCGTCAGCAGGCCCTTGGAGTCCAGATAGGCCTTCGCGACGTCCGCGGGCTTCGCGCGCTCCGCGTCCACCTTCCGGTTGAGCTCGACGAGGTCGGCGGTCGTGAGCACCTTGGTGAGGTCGCCGAGGACGAGCGCGACGTCCGCGGAGCCCGCGTCCTTGGCGTTGACGACCGGCAGGAGGTTGTCGGCGTTCTGGAGCTTCTTGTCGTCCTCCAGCAGGACGAGGCCGAAGCTGTCGAGGGTGGCGTCGGTGGTGGTGGTCAGCACCAGCTGGTCGACGCCGTCCTTGACGGCCTGCTTGGCCTGCGGGGTGCCGACGCCCTTCGGGTCGATCCCGGAAACCTGGATTCCGTACGTCTTCTCCAACCCGGGGGCGCAGAAGGGACGGACGGAGCATTCGTCACCGGCGGCGACCTTCACCTTCAGGCCGGACTTCCCGAGATCGGAAAGGGTCTTGAGATTGTTCTTCTGGGCGAATTCCCTGCTCACGGCGAAGGCGTTCTGGTCGACGGCCTCGCCCGCCGGCAGGGCCTTGATGCCGAGCGGGACGGCGAGCTTCTCCAGGGCCGCCACCGTGGCCGCCACGTCGCTGGAGGCGACCGGCTTGTCCTTGGGCGCGTCCTTGCCGTTGACCTTGGCGTTGAGGAACTCGGCGAGGGTGGCCGCGTACTCCGGGACCACGTCGATCTCGCCCTTCTCCAGGGACGGTTCGTACAGCTCGCGGTTGCTGACCGTGGTGATGGAGGTGCCGTAGCCCGCGTGCGCCAGCAGCTGCGCGTACAGCTCGGCCAGGACGTTGGACTCGGTGAAGCCGGCCGCGCCGATCACCAGCTTGCCCTTGCCTCCCCCGGCGGCGGAGGCCGCGGGGGCGGAGGAGCCGCCGTCCTTGGCCTTCTCCAGGCTGTCACCGCCGCACGCGGCCAGCGACACGGTCAGGGCCAGGGCGCCCACGGACGCGCCGAGGACGCGCGCGGTCTTGCTCATGGAAGTACTCCGTTTCGAGGCGGGGAAAGAGGCAGGTGAAGACAGGGGTCAGCGCGCCGCCGGGCGGCGCAGCAGCAGCCGGTCCGCCGCCACCAGCACGCCCTCCACCAGCAGCGCCAGCAGCGCCACCAGCACGGCCCCCGCGACGACCTGCGGGGTGTTGTACGTGTTGAAGCCGGCCGTGATGATCCGGCCCAGGCCGCCCTGGCCGACCATCGCCGCGATCGTGGCGGTGGCGATCACCTGCACGGCGCCCGAGCGCAGCCCGGTCATCACCAGGCCGCGGGCGAGCGGGAGTTCCACGCGCAGGAACAGCTGCCGGCCGGACATGCCCATGCCGCGGGCGGCCTCGACCACCGAGCGGTCGACCTCGCGCATGCCCACGTAGGCGTTGGTCAGCAGCGGCGGCAGGGCGAACAGCACGAGCGCGGCGATCGTCGGCAGGTAGCCGGCGCTGCGCAGCGGGGAGACCATGAACAGGGCCAGCACCGCGAAGACCGGGACGGCCCGTCCGGCGTTGGAGATGTTGACGGCGAGGGCGCCGCCCTTGCCGAGGTGGCCGAGCCACAGTCCGACGGGCAGGGCCACCGCGCAGGCGATGGCCAGGGCGACGCCGCTGACGTAGACGTGCTCGCCGAGGCGGTGCCAGACACCGCTCTCCCCCGACCAGTTGGCTCCGTCGGCCAGCCAGTCCCAGGCCTGTCCCATCACACCCACGCCCTCAGGCCTCCTTGACCTTGGCCGGCGCCTTGGCCTTGGCCTTGGCCCTGACCTTGGCCTGCCGGCCCCCGCCACCGGCTCCGGCGCGCGTCCACGGCGTCAGCAGCCGCTGCACACCGAGCAGCAGCAGGTCGGCGGCCAGCGCGAGCAGCACGCACAGCACGGAGGCGGTGAGCACCTGGGCCTTGAAGGAGCTGTTCACGGCGGGGGCGATCAGGTTGCCGAGGCCGCCCTTGCCGACGATGGAGCCGACGGTGGTCAGCGCCACGGTCGAGACGGTCGCGATCCGCACCCCGGCGAGCAGCGCGGGCAGCGCCAGCGGCAGTTCGACCTGCCACAGCAGCCGGGTGGGGCCGTAGCCCATCCCGCGCGCGGCCTCCCGTACGTCCTCGGGGACGGCCTCCAGGCCGGCCAGTACGTTGCGGACCAGGATGGTCAGCGAGTACAGCACCAGACCGGTCACCACCAGCGCCGCCGACAGCCCGAAGAAGGGCAGCAGCAGCGAGAACATGGCGAGCGAGGGGACCGTGTAGAGCAGGGTGGTCAGGCCGAGCACGGGGGCCGCCCAGCGGCGGCCGCGGCGGGCCAGCAGCGCGAGCGGGACGGCGACGGCCACGCCGATGAGCACCGAGACGGCGGTGATCCAGAGGTGTTCGACGGTGGCGTCGGTGAGCTCCTGGGAGCGGGAACTGACGTAGTCCCAGCAGATCCAGTCGTTCGCCACGAGGCAGTTCTGCCCCGCCATGCCCCTCACCCCCCCCCGTCACTCACGTCACCCACCGTTCGTAGGAACGACCATAACCCGCGCTTCCGACAATGGCCGGAATCGTTCGCGAAAGCGCAACACTCCTCTGACAAATCCTTCGCCCGTTCGACCACCCGGCTGGGAGAGGATGGACCGGTGATCCGATTCGAGCATGTGACCAAGCGCTACCCCGACGGGACGACGGCCGTCGAGGACCTGTCCTTCGAGGTGGCGGAGGGCGAGCTGGTCACGCTGGTGGGCCCGTCCGGCTGCGGCAAGACGACCACCATGAAGATGGTCAACCGGCTGATCGAGCCCACCTCCGGCCGGATCCTGCTCGGCGGCGAGGACATCTCGGCCGCCGACCCGGTCGAACTGCGCCGCCGGATCGGCTATGTCATCCAGCAGGTCGGGCTGTTCCCGCACAAGACGGTGCTGGAGAACACGGCGACCGTGCCGCAGCTGATCGGCACGCCCAAGGCCAAGGCCCGCGCCCGGGCGGCCGAGCTCCTCGAACTCGTCGGCCTGGACCCGGCCGTCTACGGCGGCCGGTACCCGGAGCAGCTGTCGGGGGGTCAGCGCCAGCGCGTCGGCGTGGCCCGCGCGCTCGCCGCGGACCCGCCGGTGCTGCTGATGGACGAGCCGTTCGGCGCGGTGGACCCGGTGGTGCGCGAGCGGCTCCAGAACGAGTTCCTCGCCCTCCAGCGCACCGTCCGCAAGACCATCCTGCTGGTCACGCACGACCTGGAGGAGGCCGTCCGGCTCGGCGACCGCATCGCCGTGTACGGAGCGGGCACCATCGAGCAGTTCGCCAGCCCGGCCGCGGTCCTCGGCGCCCCCGCCACCGCGTACGTGGCCTCCTTCGTCGGCGCCGACCGGGGCCTGAAGCGGCTCGCGGTCACCCCCGTCGGCGCGGCCGACCTGACGGCGGTGGACGGCGCCGCGGCCCCGGCGGCCTCGGTGGCCCTGGGGGCGACGCTGCGCGAGGCCCTGTCGGCGCTGCTCCAGGAGGACTCGGGGCGGATCGGGGTCACGGACCCGGACACCGGCGCGCTGGTCGGCGTCCTCACCCCGGAGGGCGTCCACCGGGCCCTGCGCCGGGCCGAGCTCCAGGAGGCGTAGCCCCCGGCGGGCCGCGGAGTCGGCCCTGGACCCGGATCGGGGCCCGGAAACCGGGCCCCGGGAACGGCGAAAGGGCCCGACCGGAGTCGGGCCCTTCCTCGTCTTTCCCCCCGCGCTTCCGCGGCACCCGCACCGGCCTCAGGCCTGGATGCGGCCGCTCATCCACACCAGCATCGGCGGGATCTCACGGCGCCAGGTGTTGAAGTTGTGGCCACCGCTGTCGAGGATGATCGAGGAGACCCGGTCCGGGCCCTTGACCAGCTTGATGAACTTCTTGGTGTCGCCGAGGTTCGGCTCGCCCTTCTCGCTGCTGGTCACGAGGAAGGAGGTCCCGGCCGGCTTCTTGCCCTGCATGCTCTGCAGGATGTCCGCGCGCTTCTTCAGCTTGTCGTCACCGTGGAACAGGTCACCGGTGGTCGCGTCGTTCGCCGCGTCGTAGTACGCGGACAGGCCGGCGGCCGCGCCGAACACCTGCGGGTAGTGCGCGGCGATCTTCAGGGCGCAGTAGCCGCCCGTGGAGTTCCCGATGAAGCCCATGTTCTGCGGCTTCTTGCCGACCCGGAAGGTCGTCTGGATGGCCTGCGGCAGGTCCTGGGCGAAGAAGGTCTCGGTCTGCGGGCCACCGGGTATGTCCACGCACTCGGTGTCGCGCGGCGGCGCGATCGTCGGGCGCAGCATGACCAGGATCATCGGCTTCATCTTGCCCTGCTTGGCCAGGCTGAAGGCCTTCATGGGGTAGTCGAGCCCTTTGATCAGGTTCTCGGCCGTACCCGGGTAGCCCGTCAGCACGATGGACGCGGGGAAGTTCTGGTCCTTGTGCTGGGGCTGGAAGTACTCCGGCGGGAGCCACACGTAGCCGGGGCTCGTTATCTTCGACTTCGGGCCGGTTATGGCAACCTTCAGGATCTGACCACCGACCTGGGGCCTGGCACCACCGGGCACGTCAAGCTTCTGCTTGTCGATGACCTTGATGTCCTTGCTGCTCATCGAGTGGTCGACGACCTTGCCGATGGACGTCTCCTGACCGAAGAGGTCGGCCCAGGAGCCGTAGAAGAGGAACGACTTGTTGGCCGCCAGACCGACCGCGGAGAACAGCGCCAGCTGGGTCGCGAGCAGGAGCCCGATCCGCCCGACGACCGCGCGCCAGCCGCCGCCCGAGAGCTTCGGCCAGAACCACACCGTCGCTCCGAACAGCAGGACACCGGCGACGATGGCCAGGACCAGGACCGTATTACTGGTGAGACCCATGAGTAGTCAGTCGACTTTCTGATGGCAGGACAGGATTTTTCGACGGAAGAGTGAACCCGCTCCTCCTTGATGTCGTCCTAATGGACGCACCACACCCCGGAGGCTGTCGCGGCCTTCGGCCACATGATCTCTCGCGGAGCAACGGGAAGCGATGTCTAGCAGGATAGATGGCGATAAGTCCGGACAGGTTCCGAAGCGGGTCAGCCGAATCGTCCGCGGCCCACGACCGGAGTCCGTACCCGGCCTGGTAGGTACGGCCGTCATGATCGTCGGCCTTCTGGATGTCGCGGCGGGTGTCTTCCCGCGCTTCCGTCACAGCAGGATCCACGCGGTGACCGAGGTGCTGCCCGGTTCCCTGGGGCCCTTCGCCGCCGCCATGTCCATCAGCGCCGGCGTGCTGCTCCTGCTGCTCGCGCACGGCCTCAAGCGCCGCAAGCGCCGGGCCTGGCGGTCCGCGGTGATCCTGCTGCCGGCGGGGGCCGTCGCGCAGTTCGCGTACCGGCACTCGGTCATCGGCGTGGTCATCGCCGCGGTGCTCCTCGGGCTGCTGGTGCGCCACCAGAGCGAGTTCAAGGCCCTTCCGGACCCGCGCAGCCGCTGGAAGGCGCTCGCGAACTTCGTCCTGATGAGCGCCGGCTCCATCGGCCTCGGCCTGATCATCGTCAACGTCCACCCGGGCAAGGTCGTCGGCCGCCCGAGCCTGTACGAGCAGATCACGCACGTCGTCTACGGGCTCTTCGGCTTCGAGGGCCCCGTCGACTACGTCGGCCGGGTGTCCTGGACCGTCGGCTACTCCCTCGGCGCCCTCGGCATGCTGACCGCCGTCACCACCATCTACCTGGCCTTCCGCCCCGAGCACCCGGCGGCCCAGCTCACCGCCGACGACGAGGCGAAGCTGCGCGAGCTGCTCGCCAAGCACGGCGGCCGCGACTCCCTCGGCCACTTCGCGCTCCGCCGCGACAAGGCCGTGGTCTTCTCCCCCAGCGGCAAGGCCGCCGTCACCTACCGCGTCGTCTCCGGCGTGATGCTCGCCTCCGGCGACCCCGTCGGTGACGTCGAGGCCTGGCCCGGCGCCATCGAGCGGTTCATGGAAGAGGCCAAGGCCCACTCCTGGACCCCCGCCGTCATGGGCTGCAGCGAGACCGGCGGCGAGGTCTGGACCCGCGAGACGGGCCTGGACGCCCTGGAACTCGGCGACGAGGCGATCGTCGACGTCAAAGACTTCTCCCTCGCGGGCCGGCCGATGCGCAACGTCCGGCAGATGGTGAAGCGCATCGAGCGCAACGGCTACACCACCAAGGTCCGCCGGGTCAGCGAACTCACCGAAGCCGAACTGGAGCAGGTGCGCGGCGCCGCCGACGCCTGGCGCGGCACCGACACCGAGCGCGGCTTCTCCATGGCGCTGGGCCGCGTCGGCGACCCGGGCGACGGCGACTGCTTCATCGCCACCGCGCACCGCGTGGAGGAGGGCGACACCAGCCCCTTCGGCGACCTGAAGGCCGTCCTGCACTTCGTTCCGTGGGGCAAGGACGGCATGTCGCTGGAGCTGATGCGCCGCGACCGCGCCGCCGACCCCGGCATGAACGAGCTGCTCATCGTCGCCTCCCTGGAGGCCGCGCCCGCGCTGAGGATCGAGAAGGTCTCCCTGAACTTCGCGATGTTCCGCTCGGCGCTCGCCCGCGGCGAGAAGATCGGCGCCGGCCCGGTCCTGCGCATGTGGCGCGGACTGCTCGTCTTCCTCTCCCGCTGGTTCCAGATCGAGTCCCTGTACAAGTTCAACGCGAAGTTCCGCCCCCGCTGGGAGCCCCGCTTCGTGGTGTTCCGGCAGACCCGCGACCTGCCCCGCATCGGCTTCGCCGCCATGCAGGCCGAGGGCTTCGTCACCCTCGCGCTGCCCCGGCTGTTCGCCAGCCGCCGCCGCCCCAAGCCGGTCCGTACCTGCGCCCACAACGAGGTCACCGCCACGGTGCCCGCCCAGACCGAACGCGAGTGCCAGGTCGCCTGACCCCGCCCGCAGCTCCGCCGCAGGCGCCGCCCCCGCCCCGGATCCCGGGCCGGGGGCGGCGTCGTAGGCCCCCCTGCGGCCGCGAACCGCCCGGCCGGGCCCGGACCTCTACCCTTGGACCCATGAACAACAACGGCGCGGCCCCCTCCAGAGGCCAGGTGACGGGTCTGCCCGACTGGGACCGCTGCGGGGTCATGGGCGTCGTCAACGTCACCCCGGACTCCTTCTCCGACGGCGGCCGCTGGTTCGACACCACCGCCGCCGTCAAACGCGGCCTCGACCTCGTCGTCCAGGGCGCCGACCTCGTCGACGTCGGCGGCGAGTCCACCCGCCCCGGCGCCTCCCGTGTCGACGAGGAGGAGGAGCTGCGCCGCGTCGTGCCCGTCGTGCGCGGCCTGGCCTCCGAAGGCGTCGTCGTCTCCGTCGACACCATGCGCGCCTCCGTCGCCGCGCAGGCGGTCGCCGCCGGCGCGGCCCTGGTCAACGACGTCAGCGGCGGCCTCGCCGACCCCGGCATGATCCCGGCCGTCGCCGCCGCCGAGGTGCCCTTCGTCGTCATGCACTGGCGCGGGTTCAGCGACGGCATGAACAGCCTCGCCGTCTACGAGGACGTCCTCGGCGAGGTCACCCGCGAACTGCGCGCCCGCATCGACGCCGTCGTCTCCGGCGGCATCGCCCCCGAGCGGATCGTCGTCGACCCGGGCCTGGGCTTCGCGAAGAACGCAGAACACGACCTGGCCCTCGTCGCGCACCTGCGCGACCTGCGCGCCCTCGGCTTCCCGCTGCTGGTCGCCGCCTCGCGGAAGCGTTTCCTCGGCCGGGTCCTCGCCGGCACCGCCGACACCGCACCGCCGCCGGCCCGCGAACGGGACGCCGCCACCGCCGCCGTCTCGGCCATCGCCGCCCACCAGGGCGCCTGGGCCGTACGGGTGCACGAAGTACGCGCGACCGCCGACGCGGTTCGGGTGGCCCGCGCCGTGGAAGGGGCACTGTGACCCACCGTTCGAACAGGGAAGGGGCACGGTGAGCCGTACCGACATCGAAGCCGTCGAAGAGGTCAACGCGGCCTTCTACGAGGCCATGGAGCAGGGGGACTTCGACGCACTGTCGGCGCTCTGGCTCGAGGACGAGATCTCCTGCGTGCACCCGGGCTGGCCGGTGCTCTCCGGGCGGGGCGAGGTGCTGCGCTCGTACGCGCTGATCATGTCCCACACCGAGTACATCCAGTTCTTCCTCACCGACACCAAGGTGGCCCTCATAGGCGACACCGCCCTGGTCACGTGCACCGAGAACATCCTCAGCGGAGGGCCCGCCGAGGACGGCGGCGAGCTCGGCCCGCTGGTGGGCCAGCTGGTCGTCGCCACGAATGTGTTCCGACGCACACCGGAGGGCTGGCGGCTCTGGTCCCACCACGGTTCTCCGGTCCTGACGGACTCCGAAGACGAGGAGGAACCGGACACCGACTGACCCCAAGGGCGGGGCCGAAGGTTTGGCGCAGGTAAATTCGAAGGTGGACGACGCCGACCGCACTCGGCGTAGGCCCATGGCCCCGGGGAGCCCCGGGACCGGAAGTACCTACGAAAGCAGGAGTGATTCGCGTGGATCGTGTCGCGCTGCGCGGCCTCAAGGCTCGCGGGCACCACGGCGTCTTCCCCCGGGAGCGCGAAGAGGGCCAGACCTTCATCGTCGACCTCGTACTGCACATCGACACCCGCCCCGCGGCGGCCGACGACGACCTGGCCAAGACCGTGCACTACGGGGTCGTCGCCGAGGAGGTCGTCGACGTCGTCCAGGGCGAGCCCGTCGACCTGATCGAGACCCTCGCCGAGCGGATCGCCCAGCAGTGCCTCAAGCACGAGGCGGTCGCCCAGGTGGAGGTCGTCGTCCACAAGCCGGACGCGCCGATCACCGTCCCCTTCGACGACGTGACCATCACGATCACCCGGAGCCGCGCATGAACAACGGACTGAACGCCCAGAGCGACCCCACCGTCCAGCCGGTGCCCGCCTCCGTCGTCGAGACGGTGGACGCGGCCGACGTCACCCTCTCCAACCCCAAATGGGCCGTGATCGCGCTCGGCGCGAACCTCGGCAACCGCCTGGACACCCTCCAGGGCGCCATCGACGCCCTCGGCGACACCCCGGGCCTGCGGGTCAAGGCCGTCTCCCCCGTCTACGAGACCGAGCCGTGGGGCGTCGAGCCCGGCTCGCAGCCCGCGTACTTCAACGCGGTCGTCGCGGTGAAGACCACCCTGCCGCCGTCCTCGCTCCTGGAGCGCGGTCAGGCCATCGAGGAGGCCTTCGACCGCGTCCGCGAGGAACGCTGGGGCCCGCGCACCATCGACGTGGACATCGTGTCCTACGCCGACGTGGTCTCCGACGACCCCGTCCTGACCCTCCCCCACCCGAGGGCCCACCTGCGGGCCTTCGTCCTGGCCCCGTGGCACGACATCGACCCGGAGGCCCAGCTCCCCGGCCACGGCCCGGTCGCCGCCCTCCTGGCCGGGATCGGCCGTACCGGCATCACGCCGCGCCCCGACCTGGAACTCCGCCTGCCGGAGTAGTCGTTAGTAACCTGTTCACTGCGCGTCACCGAGAGTGGGGAACAGGCAAGTGAAGCAACTGAGGCCGGCGGTTCTGGCGGGCATCTTCGCCGTCGCCGGGGTGCTGTCCTGGGCGGGCGCCCGGCTGTGGAACGCGTACGGCACGCTGCCGGGCGTACCGCTGGCCGCGCCCATCGTGCTGGCGGTCATCGCGGTGGTCCTCCTCGCGACCGCCCTGTCGATGCGCGCGCGCCTCAAGGCCCAGCGCGAGCGGCGGCCCGGGGCGAAGGGCGTGGAGCCGCTGATGGCGGCCCGCGCGGTGGTCTTCGGCCAGGCCAGCGCCCTGGTCGCGGCCCTGGTCGCGGGCATGTACGGCGGCGTCGGCATCTTCCTGCTGACCGACGCCCTCGACGTCCCCGCCCGCCGGGACCAGGCCTGGTACGCGGGCGCCTCGGTCCTCGCGGGCGCCGCGGTCGTCGCCGCCGCCCTCTTCCTGGAACACGTCCTGAAACTCCCGGAGGACGAAGACCCCACCAAGGCCCCGTCCCCGGCCTAGGCCTCCCACGGTGCGCGGACCAGATGCCCGTTCACCAGGAAGCCTGGGTGCGGGGTGAGCCCGAAGCCTTACAACGTGGACGGTTTGGCACCGGGCGCCCGTGCCGCGACGGCGCGTACCTCGACCCATGCCGACTCGTCGAGTTCGACGGGGTGCTCCTCCGCCTGGAACGTGCCGCGCCTCGGCCAGCTGTCGGCGACCACGAGCCGCGATGCCAAGCCGTTCGTGCGGGGTGTGAACCGGGCACCGATGATCTCGGCGAGCTCCGCCAGAAACGGGACGTTCGAGCTGGTGAGCAGCCTCGCCGGCCATCGCCTGATCCTGTACCCGTCGCCGTCCTCGTACCCGTCCAGGAATCCGCCGAAGGTCTCCTCGTCCCGGAGTACGACCCGGGGAAACCGCTGGCGCATGTGGTGGGCATCGCCGCCGACGTATTGCCGCATGAGGTCGGCGAGGTACGAGGAGACGACTCGGACCCGGAAACCGGGTACGTCCCGCCCCAGGTACCCGGACGGCCTTGTCACGGCTTCCAGCCGCGCGTGAAGGCCGGTGGCACCGGTCAAGGCCCCGGCGTACTTCGCGGCGAAGGACTCGTCGTTGACCACCAGGGACACATGGTTCTTGCCCACTGTCCCGTCCGAACACGTCGCCCCGACCAGGTAGCCGAGCTGGTATCCCGGCTGGACCGAAAGCCGTTCTCGGCACAGCTTGCGCGCGTGGGACCACGCCACCACGGTGCCGACGGCGTCACGGGCGTGGGTCCATCCGTCAGGCGTCCACAGAAGCTGATCCGGTGCCACGGCGAAGGTCGCGTGGTCCGTGGTCACGTCGACGAGGGCGCGCGTCTTGGCCACTCGTACTTCTGTGACCTCGGTCTGTTCGGTTCGTCCGCCCCGCAGTGTCCATAAGCGATGCCCTGGCCGGACATCGCACGCCCGGAGCCGCCCGCCTACTGCGTTGACCGTCTGCCTGCTCGGTAGACCCCAAAGCATCGGTCCCCCTCTGTGAAGTAACGGAGGGGGACCGTAGCGAACGGCACTGACAGTCCGGCTAGCGCGCCATGATCAGGCTCATCGCCTCGGCGCGAGTGGCCGTGGCGCGGAGCTGGCCGCGCACCGCGGACGTGGTGGTCTTGGCGCCCGGCTTGCGTATACCTCGGACCGACATGCACATGTGTTCGGCCTCGATCACCACGATGGCGCCTCGCGCATCCAGGATCTCCATCAGGGAGTCGGCTATCTGCGTAGTGAGACGTTCCTGCACCTGCGGTCGGCGTGCGTAGACGTCCACGAGGCGGGCCAGCTTCGACAGGCCGGTGATCTTGCCGCTCTCCGCAGGGATGTACCCGACGTGAGCGACGCCGTGGAACGGCAGGAGATGGTGTTCGCACAGGCTGACGATTTCGATGTCCTTCACGAGGACCAGCTCATCGTGTCCCAGGTCGAACACCGTCGTCAGGACGTCCTCCGGCTTCTGCCACAGGCCGGCCAGGATCTCCCTGTACGCCCGCGCCACCCGGCCCGGGGTCTCCAGGAGGCCTTCGCGGTCCGGGTCCTCGCCGACCGCGATCAGCAGTTCTCGGACGGCCGCCTCGGCGCGCTTCTCGTCGAACTCGCCGATCGTGCCCTCGCCACCGGTCAGGGTCACTGGGTCGGTCATTTCTTCCTCGTTCCTGTCCGCACACGCGCTGCATAAAAAGTGCCGCGCCCCCCAGGCTAGAACCTGGGGGGCGCGGCATCCATTCCGGGGCTGATCAGGCCTCCGGGCGCTCCTCCGGGGAGGGCTCCGGGGCTTTCTCCACCGACACGGCGGGCGCGGCGGCCGAGGCCGCCGAGGCGCCGTTGGCGGCGTTCGTCAGCTGGAGCTCCTTGGGAGAGAGCACCGGCGGACGGGTGGAAGGGGTGCGGCGGGAGGAGCCGGTCCACGCGGGACGGGCCGGACGCTTGACGATCGTGGAGAAGATCTCGGCGATCTGCTCCTTGTTCAGCGTCTCCTTCTCCAGCAGCGCGAGGACCAGGTTGTCCAGGACGTCCCGGTTCTCGACCAGGATCTCCCAGGCCTCGTTGTGCGCGGTCTCGATGAGCTTCTTGACCTCTTCGTCGACCAGCGCCGCGACCTCTTCCGAGTAGTCCCGCGGGTGCGACATCTCGCGCCCGAGGAACGGCTCGGTGTTGTCGCCGCCGAACTTGATCGCACCCAGGCGCTCGGTCATGCCGTACTGGGTGACCATCGCGCGGGCCGTCGCCGTGGCCTTCTCGATGTCGTTCGCAGCGCCTGTCGTCGGGTCGTGGAAGACCAGCTCCTCGGCCGCGCGCCCGCCCAGCATGTACGCCAGCTGGTCGAGCATCTCGTTGCGCGTGGTCGAGTACTTGTCCTCGTCGGGCAGGACCATGGTGTAACCCAGGGCCCGGCCGCGGGACAGGATCGTGATCTTGTGGACCGGGTCGGAGTTCGGGGAGGCCGCCGCGACCAGGGCGTGTCCGCCCTCGTGGTACGCGGTGATCTTCTTTTCCTTGTCCGACATGATCCGGGTCCGCTTCTGCGGGCCCGCCACGACGCGGTCGATCGCCTCGTCCAGTGCGTGGTTGTCGATCAGCTTCTTGTCCGAGCGGGCGGTCAGCAAGGCCGCCTCGTTCAGGACGTTGGAGAGATCGGCACCGGTGAAGCCGGGCGTGCGCCGGGCAACCGCGCCCAGGTCGACGTCCGGAGCGACCGGCTTGCCCTTCTGGTGGACCTTGAGGATCTCCAGACGGCCCTGCATGTCCGGCCGGTCGACCGCGATCTGCCGGTCGAAACGGCCCGGGCGCAGCAGTGCCGGGTCGAGGATGTCGGGCCGGTTCGTGGCGGCGATCAGGATGACTCCGCCCTTCACGTCGAAGCCGTCCATCTCGACCAGCAGCTGGTTGAGGGTCTGCTCGCGCTCGTCGTGTCCGCCGCCGAGGCCCGCGCCGCGGTGCCGGCCGACGGCGTCGATCTCGTCGACGAAGACGATCGCCGGGGCGTTGGCCTTGGCCTGCTCGAACAGGTCACGGACACGCGAGGCACCGACGCCGACGAACATCTCGACGAAGTCGGAACCGGAGATCGAGTAGAAGGGGACACCGGCCTCGCCCGCGACGGCACGCGCGAGCAGGGTCTTTCCGGTGCCGGGCGGGCCGTAGAGCAGCACGCCCTTGGGGATCTTGGCGCCGACGGCCTGGAACTTCGCCGGCTCCTGGAGGAACTCCTTGATCTCGTGGAGTTCCTCGACGGCCTCGTCCGAACCCGCGACGTCGGCGAACGTCGTCTTCGGGGTGTCCTTGGTGATGAGCTTCGCCTTGGACTTCCCGAAGTTCATGACCCGGGAGCCGCCGCCCTGCATCTGGTTCATCAGGAACAGGAAGACGACGACGATCAGGACGAAGGGCAGGAGCGAGAGCAGCACGCTCAGGAACGGGCTGGTCTTGTCCGGAGTGACGGAGTATCCGTCCGGGATCTGACCGGCTTCGTACTTGGTCTGGAGGTTCTGGGCGAGCTGAACGCCCTGATCCCCGATGTAGTTGGCCTGGAACTTGGTGCCGTCGTTGTTGCCGAGCTTCTGGTCCTTCTTGAGCTCGATCTTGATCATCTGGCTGTCACCGGTGGTCAGCTTGGCGCTGTCCACCTGGCCACTGTTGATCGCCTTGATGACCTCGCTGGTCTCCACCGACTTGTAGCCGCCGCCGGAGCCGACGACGTTCATCAACACGACCACGGCGAGGACGGCCAGCACGATCCACATGACCGGCCCACGGAAGTATCGCTTCACGTCCATCCATACGGGGCGCCAGGCACCCCGTCCCTCCTGCCCGTAGGTAAATGCTGCTCTGAGTAAAGACTGTTCTTCGGAATGTACCCCTGTATTGTCACCCGCGGCCTCGTGGGACGGCTGACAGACCCGCCTTCGCATGCTCCAACGGCGGGAATCGCCCCCAGGTTCCCCCAGGGGCGAGATCTACGGGGCGGACGACCCGGGTGGGTCCTCAGCCGCCGTAGACGTGCGGGGCGAGCGTGCCGACGAACGGCAGGTTGCGGTACTTCTCCGCGTAGTCGAGGCCGTAGCCGACGACGAACTCGTTCGGGATGTCGAAGCCGACCCACTCGACGTCGATCGCGACCTTTGCGGCCTCGGGCTTGCGCAGCAGCGTGACGACCTTGAGGGAGGCCGGCTGGCGGGAGCCCAGGTTCGACAGCAGCCACGACAGGGTCAGGCCCGAGTCGATGATGTCCTCGACGATCAGGACGTGCTTGTCCTTGATGTCGGTGTCGAGGTCCTTGAGGATCCGGACCACGCCCGAGGACTGGGTTCCGGCGCCGTAGGAGGACACCGCCATCCAGTCCATGGTGAGCGGGGTGGACAAGGCGCGCGCCAGGTCCGCCATCACCATCACGGCGCCCTTGAGCACACCGACGATGAGCAGGTCCTTGCCCGCGTACTCCGCGTCGATCTTCGCGGCCAGCTCGGCCAGCTTCGCGTCGATCTCTTCCTTGGTGATGAGCACCGACTGGAGGTCGCTGCCCATGTCCTTCTCGTCCACCCGCATCACTTTCGTTGTCGGCCGGGGCTCCGGGGGGTGACCCCGGAGGACTCAGCCGTGTTTCAGCACCAATCAGCCCTGCCGGATGACAAGTCTGCCACCCTGCCGCTGGGCCTCGACGCGGCCGGGCAGGTTGATGGCGCCCTGACCGCGCCATCCGGTGATGAGGCGGTCGACTTCTTCGATGTGCCGGGCGAAGAGCGAGCCGGCGGGGGAACCGGCCGCGACGACGGCCCTGCGCAGCACGCGGCGGCGGACGGCCGGGGGCAGGGCGTACAGCTTGGCGCACTCCAGGCGCCCGTCGGCGTCCCGTACGCCGGCCTCCGCGTCGGCGGCCCAGGCGTCCAGGGCGTCGGCGTCGTCCCGGGAGAGCTGGGCGGTGCGGGCGAGGGCCTCGACGACTCCCTTGCCGAGCGCCTTCTCCAGGGCGGGCAGTCCTTCGTGGCGCAGCCGGGAGCGGGTGTAGGCGGGGTCGATGTTGTGCGGGTCGTCCCAGACGGGGAGGGACTGGACCATGCAGGCCTTGCGGGCGGTCTGCCGGTCGATCTGGAGGAAGGGGCGGCGGTAGCGCTTGGTGCGGCCGGGACCGCCCGAGACCTCGGCCATGCCGGAGAGGGAGCGGATGCCGGAGCCGCGGGCGAGGCCGAGCAGGACGGTTTCCGCCTGGTCGTCCCGGGTGTGGCCGAGCAGGACGGCGGCGGCGCCGAGCCGGTCGGCGGCCTCGTCGAGGGCCGAGTAGCGGGCGTCGCGTGCGGCGGCCTCGGGTCCGCCGTCGCGGCCGACGCGCACGGCGACGGACTCCACCGGGTCGAGGCGGAGCGCGGTCATGCGGGAGACGACCTCCGCGGCGCGCAGGTCGGAGCCGGCCTGGAGGCCGTGGTCGACGGTGATGCCGCCGGCCCGGACGCCGAGCTTGGGGGCCTCGAAGGCGAGGGCGGAGGCGAGGGCCATGGAGTCGGCGCCGCCGGAGCAGGCGACGAGGACGAGTGGCGGGGTGCCGGCGGAGGTGCGACGGTCGGCGGGGAGGTCGGTGAGGTCGGTGAGGACGTCGTGGAGTACGCGGCGGACCGCCAGGCGTATCGCCGCGACCGCAGGATGGGGACCCATGTCCGGTGCCCTTCGTGGAGTTCGGATGCTCGGAGGCTGGGGGTGCTGCTGGGGTGCTGCTCGGGGGGTGCTGCTCGGCTCGGTGGTGTCCGGGGTGCTGTTCGGTGCTGTTCGACGGCGCCCCGGTGTCCGCTGCCCGGTGTCCGTGGGATCCCCGCGGAGGATCCCGGAAGATCCGGGTTGTCACTCAGAGTGCGTCGATGGTGACAGAACCGAGCCGTTCCCCGAGCATCGCACGCCCTTCCACGGCCCACGGTCCCTCGGACGGGTGATGCTGCTTCCCCCAGTGAGACATGTTTACGCCCCCTGCGTCACCTTTCTTCGCTCCCCGCGCTCCCCCTGCCGTGCACCCGTGCCACCCAGTCCGCGGGCCTGGCGATCTCCGTCTTGGTCGGCAGTGTGTTCGGCGAGGTCCAGACGCGGTTGAAGCCGTCCATGCCGACCTGGCCGACGACGGCGCGCACGAACCGCTCGCCGTCCCGGTACTGGCGCAGCTTCGCGTCGAGGCCCAGCACCTTGCGCAGCGCGGCGTCGAGCCGGCCGGCGCCGCTGGCCCTGCGCTGCTGGAACTTCTCGCGGATCTCGGCGACGGAGGGCACCACCTCGGGGCCGACCCCGTCCATGACGAAGTCGGCGTGGCCCTCCAGCAGGGACATGACGGCGGTGAGCCGGCCGAGCACCTCCCGCTGTTCTGGGGTCTGGACGAGTTCGACCAGGGAGCGGCCCTCGTCGCCGCGCTCGCCCTCGGGGCGGGCTCCGGCGAAGGACTGGAGGGCCTCTCGCAGGCGCTCCAGGACGGCTCCGGGCTCCATGTCGGTGGCGCCCAGGAACGTCTGGATTTCGCCCTCCAGGTGGGCGCGCAGCCACGGGACGGCCGTGAACTGGGTACGGTGCGTCTCCTCGTGGAGGCAGACCCACAGCCGGAAGTCGTGCGGGCTGACCTCCAGCTCGCGTTCCACGTGCACGATGTTGGGTGCGACGAGCAGCAGCCGGCCGCCGGTGGCGGCGTTGCCGGGCAGGTCGAGGGCGGCGGGGGCGAAGGTCTCGTACTGGCCGAGGACGCGGGAGGCCAGGAAGCTCAGCAGCATGCCCAGCTCGACGCCGGTGACCTTGCCGCCGACGGCGCCGAGCACGGCTCCGCCGGGGGCGCCGGCGCGGCGGTCCTGCATCTTGCCGAGCAACGGGCCCAGCAGTTCGCGGAAGCCCGCGACGTTGGCCTTGACCCAGCCGGCGCGGTCGACGACGAGGACGGGGGTCTCGGGGAGGGTGACGCCTTCGGGCATCATCCGGGTGAACGCGCGCACGTGCTCCTCGGAGGTCCTCGCGTGCCGGCGGAGCTCCGCCACCACGGCCCGGGCCTCGTCGCGGCTGACTTCCGGACCCGACCGCACCAGCCGGGTCGCGGTCGCCACCGCGAGGTTCCAGTCGACCATCTCGGCACCACCGATGCTCGTCATGCGTCAACCGTACGTGGACCCGCGCCGCGGCGGGATCCCCCCGTACGGGTCCTACGAGGTGGTGGCCACGGCGGCGGCCAGCTTGTCGAGGCCCTTCTCGGCGGCCGGGCCGTCCGGTGCGCCGGCGGTGAGGAAGGCGAAGGCGAGCAGCCGGCCGGCGGGGTCGACGACGGTCCCGGAGAGGGAGTTCACGCCGCTGAGGGTGCCGGTCTTGGCCCGCAGCAGGCCGGCGGCCGGGGAGGTGCCGGCGTTGCGGGCGCGCAGGGTGCCGGTGAATCCGGCGACGGGCAGGCCGGTGAGGACGGGCCGCAGCTCGGGCCGCGCGGGGTCGGCGGCCTTGGTGAGGAGCCCGGTGAGCAGGCGGGTGCTGACCTTGTCGGCTCGGTTGAGTCCGCTGCCGTCGGCGAAGCGGGAGCCGGTGACGTCGACGCCGAGGGAGGCCAGCTTCTCGGAGACGGCCTTCTCGGCGCCCTCGAATCCGGCGGGCTGCCCGGCGGCCAGGGCGGTCTGGCGGGCGAGGGCCTCGGCGATGTCGTTGTCGCTGTTGGTGAGCATCCGCTCGACGAGCCCGGCGAGGGGGGTGGAGAGGGTGGTGGCCAGGGGCTGGGCCCCGGCGGGGGCCTTGCCGCGGGCGGGTTCGCCGGTGACCTTGATGCCGCGGTCGCGCAGCAGGCCGGCGAAGGCGCGGGCGGTGTCCTTGGAGGGGTCGTCGGTGCGCTGGACGGGGCCGGAGACGGAGTCGTCGGGGCGGCCCTCGTCGGCGGTGAGGGCGGTGACGGGGGCGATGTTGTCGTTGCGGCCGATGGGGTGACGGACGGCTCCGGTGTAGAGGGAGTCGTCGTAGGCGAGGGTGACGGTGTCGGTGCCGGCGCCCTTGAGGGCCTGGGCGGTGTCGGCGGCGAGGGCGACGAGGCTGCCGCCGGATCCGGCGGGGCTCTTCTTCTTGGCGGTGAGGGAGGGGTCGCCGCCGCCGACGAGCACGATCTCGCCGGGGCCGGCCCCGGGGGCCACGGTGGTGCGGATGCGGTGTTCGGGGCCGAGGGCGGCGAGGGCCGCGGCGGCGGTGGCGATCTTGACGGTGGAGGCGGGGGTCATGGCTTCGCCCGGCCCGGACTCGTAGAGCACCTGGCCGGTCGCGGTGTCGACGACGGAGGCGCTGCGCACGGCCCCGAGGGCGGGGTCGGCGAGCAGCGGGCCGAGCACCCCGGCCAGTCCCGGTCCGGCGGCGGGCGGTTTCTGCCCCTGCGCGGAGCGGGGGGCGAGGGCGGCGAGGACCCCGGGGGCGCTGGGCGCGGCCTGTGGGAGGCCGCCGGCGGCGTGATCTCCGCCACCCGGACGGCCCCAGGAGGCGGCCTTGTCCCGCTCGGCCTTACGCTGGCCGGAGTCCCAAGGTCCCGCGGCGGCCACCGCCGCAGCCGAGAGGGCGAGGCCGGCCACGGCCGACCCCGCGATGAGCTGCCACGTCTTGACCAATGGCACCTCGGACCAGCCCCTTTCGCGATCACACATATGCGTGAGGGACACTTAACCACTGCGTCTTGCCGCGAGCATGGCACCCCACCCGGCAGGGCTGGGCCGGACGCGCACGCAGTTGAATCAATTGCCGTCTCGAAGCAGTCAAGCCCCGGCGCGAGGCCGGAGCTGATCATGGAGGAGCAGGACGTGGAGTTCGACGTCACCATCGAGATCCCCAAGGGTTCGCGGAACAAGTACGAGGTGGACCACGAGACCGGCCGGATCCGCCTGGACCGTCGTCTCTTCACCTCGACCAGCTACCCGGCCGACTACGGCTTCGTCGAGAACACCCTCGGCGAGGACGGCGACCCGCTGGACGCGCTGGTCATCCTGGACGAGCCGACCTTCCCGGGCTGCCTGATCAAGTGCCGCGCGATCGGCATGTTCAACATGACGGACGAGGCGGGCGGCGACGCCAAGCTGCTGTGCGTGCCGGCCTCGGACCCGCGCGTGGAGCACCTGCGCGACATCCACCACGTGTCGGAGTTCGACCGCCTGGAGATCCAGCACTTCTTCGAGGTCTACAAGGACCTGGAGCCGGGCAAGTCCGTCGAGGGCGCCAACTGGGTGGGCCGCACCGAGGCCGAGGCCGAGATCGAGGCCTCGTACAAGCGCCTCGAGGCCCAGGGCGGCCACCACTGAGCTCCGCTCGGTGAACAGGTGGGCGGCGTTTGCGCCGGCCGGCTGACATGACTGTGGGCGGTACCCCCTCGGGGGTACCGCCCACAGTCGTACGCGGACGCCCTCCGCCTTCGCCGGGGAGGAAACGATTCCGCATACTGGTACCGCAGGTGATCACGGACTGGAGGGCGCGTGGCCGAGGCCGACGGGGCAGAGGACAGGAAGCCCAAGTCCGACGAGGCGCACAGCGCCTTCGCTCCCGTGCCCGGGATGGAGCCGGAGGCCCTGGAGGACGACCAGCCGACCTCGGAGTTCGCCGTCCCCGACGGCATGGTCGCGCAGAACGCCGAGCCCTCCGAGGGCCCGGCCTCCGCCTTCGCCGCCCCCGCCACCTACAGCGCCCACCACTCCCCGCCCGCCTACACCCCCGGCGGCTCCTTCCCCGTCTCGCTGATGAAGGAGTCCCCCTGGCAGGACCGGATGCGCACGATGCTGCGCATGCCGGTGGACGTCCGCCCGGTCGCCGAGCCGGTGCAGCGGCCGAGCGAGGAGGCGGGCCCCGCCGTGGGCCGCGTCCTCGACCTCACCCTGCGCATCGGCGAGCTGCTGCTCGCGGGCGGCGAGGGCGCCGAGGACGTGGAGGCCGCGATGTTCGCGGTGGCCCGCTCGTACGGGCTGGACCGCTGCGAGCCCACGGTCACCTTCACGATGCTGTCCATCACCCACCAGCCCTCGCTGGTGGACCACCCGGTCTCGGCGAACCGCACCGTGCGCCGCCGCGGCACCGACTACACCCGGCTGGCGGCCGTCTTCCGGCTGGTGGACGACATCAGCGCCCACGAGGTCGAGGTCACCCTGGAGGAGGCCTACCGCCGCCTCGCCGAGATCCGCCGCAACCGCCACCCCTACCCGACCTGGGTGCTGACGGCGGCCGCCGGGCTGCTGGCGGGGGCCGCCTCCACGCTGGTCGGCGGCGGGGTCACCGTCTTCTTCTGCGCCGCCCTCGGCGCCGTCCTCGGCGACCGGCTGGCCTGGTACTGCGCCGGCCGCGGACTGCCGGAGTTCTACCAGTTCGTGGTCGCGGCGATGCCCCCGGCCGCGATCGGGGTGGCCCTGAAGATCGCCGAGATCGACGTCCGCGCCTCCGCCGTGATCACCGGCGGGCTCTTCGCCCTGCTGCCCGGGCGGGCCCTGGTGGCGGGCGTGCAGGACGGCCTGACCGGCTACTACGTCACCGCGTCCGCCCGCCTGCTGGAGGTGATGTACCTGTTCATCGGGATCATCATCGGCGTGCTCGTGGTGATCTACCTGGGCCTCCAGTTCGGCGCCCAGCCGAACCCGGACGAGGTGCTCCAGATCCCCAGCCGGCCGGTGATCCAGATCCTCGCCTCGATGGTCCTGGTGTTCACCTTCGCGATCCTGCTCCAGCAGGAACGCTCCACGGTGTGGATCGTGACGCTCAACGGCGCCGTCGCCTGGGTCACCTTCGGCGCGCTGCGGGCCGCCGAGCTGCCCCCGGTGCCCTCCACGGCCATCGCCGCCGGGCTGGTCGGCCTGTTCGGACAGCTCTTCTCCCGCTACCGGTTCGCCTCCGCCCTGCCGTACGTGACGGCGGCCATCGGGCCTCTGCTGCCGGGCTCGGCGACGTACTTCGGGCTGCTGTCGATCGCCGAGAACCGCCTCGACGCGGGGCTGGCCTCGCTCACCAACGCCGCCGCCATCGCCCTCGCCATCGCGATCGGGGTGAACCTGGGGTCCGAGGCCTCCCGGCTCTTCATGCGCATCCCCGGGGCGCAGAGCGCGGCCAAGCGCCGCGCGGCCAAGCGCACCCGCGGCTTCTGACCCCGCCGCAACCCGCCGCCGCCCGCCACCGCCCCGCCCGCCCCCGGGTACGCGAACGCCCCGGGGACGCGGGGTCTCCGGGGCGTACGAGGGTCCGTACGGGCCGTCTAGCGCTTGGCGTGCCGCCCGCGCGGTCCGGGAGCCTGCGGGTCCTCCGGAGCGCCGTACGGGGCCGTGGGGGCTTCCGCGGCGGCCTTCGCCTTGGTCTTGCGGGCCTTGAGCACCTCGAAGATCACCGGGATGACCGAGATCAGCACGATGCCGATGAAGATCGTCTCGACGTTGTCCTTGATGATGTCGAACTGGCCCAGCTGGTAGCCGAGGCAGGTGACGCCCGCGCCCCAGGCGATGCCGCCGATGACGTTGAAGGTCAGGAAGGTGCGGTACTTCATCGCGCCGGCGCCCGCGACCATCGGCGCGAAGGTGCGGATGATCGGCACGAACCGGGCGAGCACGATCGCCTTGGGGCCGTGCTTCTCCATGAAGTCGTGCGCGGCGTCCAGGTTCTCCTTCTTGAACACCTTGCTGTTCGGCCGGTTGAAGAGCTTCGGCCCGAAGTACTTGCCGATCAGGTATCCGACCTGGTCACCGATGATCGCGGCGGCCACGATCAGGGTGCAGACCAGCCACAGCGGCTGGCTGATGTTGCCGCTCGCGACGAACAGGCCCGCCGTGAAGAGCAGGGAGTCGCCGGGCAGGAACGCGAAGAGGCCCGACTCCGCGAAGACGATGACCAGGATGCCGATCAGGCCGAATTCGCCGATCAGATACTCCGGGGACAGCCACTCAGGGCCGAGCGCAAGCGTGTACACGAGTTCCGGGCTCTCCTGGATCGGGGGGGTGTCGGCTGTGGGGGGCGACAGGCAAGTGTTCTCAATTATCAACGCACACGACCCCCACCGGGTTCCAGGGCCCGGAGGGGGTCGCACGGTGAAGCCCGCGGATACGCGCGGCTATGGGACGGTCACACCTTGCGCACCGCGTTGGCCGTGATCGCGTCCCGCAGGTGCTCGGCGAGACCCGGCCGCATCCCGTCGTAGAAGGCCTTGAAGCGCTCGTCCGCGACGTACATGTCACCCAGGCAGGTGTGCATCTCGTACGGGCAGTCGTAGAACCAGGTGCTGATGTGCAGCCGGTGCTCCTCGGCCATGTCCATGGCGGCCTCGCCCTCGGCGGGCTCACCGGCCTCCATCAGCGCGGCGTACCGGGCGCCCCAGTCGGCGGCCTGGTCCTGCATCCGCTTCCAGTCGTCCTTGGTGTACGAGGCCGCCCGGCGCTGCGACTCGGCGTAGGAGTCGGTGTGCCCCCAGCGCTGCTCGGCCTCCTCGGCGTACTGCCCGGGGTCCTTGTCCCCGAAGACCTCGAACCTCTCCTCCGGCGTGAGGTTGATCCCCATCTTCTTCGCCTCCATGGCGTGCTCCACGGCCTTGGCCATCTGCTGGAGCCGGGCGATCCGTTCGGTCAGGAGGGCGTGCTGCCGGCGCAGGTGCTCCCTCGGGTCCGATTCCGGATCGTCCAGCAGGACCGAGACCTCGTCGAGCGGGAAGCCGAGCTCCCGGTAGAACAGGATGCGCTGCAGCCGGTCGAGGTCGGCGTCGTCGTACCGCCGGTGTCCCGCGTGGCTGCGCCCGCTCGGGGAGAGCAGGCCGATCTCGTCGTAGTGGTGCAGGGTGCGCACCGTCACTCCGGCGAAACCGGCGACCTGGCCCACGGAGTAGCCCATCGCTTCCGCTCCTCTGGTCGGTTACGACCCCCACTGTGGATCCTCACGCCACGTGAGGTGCAACCCCGCCGGGGAGGACCGATCAGCCCATGGCCTTCGTGCCGTCCAGGGTCTCGCGGATGATGTCCGCGTGGCCCGCGTGGCGGGCGAACTCGCGCACCAGGTGCAGGAGCATCCAGCGCACCGAGACCTGGGCGTCCTTCGGGAACCAGGGCGCCGGCGGCAGCGGGAAGGTGTCGTCCAGGCTGGGCAGGGTGGTGACGAAGGCCTCCGTCTGCGCCCTGACGTCGTCCCAGAAGGCGAGGGCGGACTTGAGGGTCTCGTCCCCGGACAGCCGGAAGCCCTCGTGCCAGTCCTGCGGGGCGCGGCCGTGCTCGTTCTCGCGCTGCTGGGCCAGCCGGAGCCAGTTGAGCTCCACCTCGGCCGTGTGCTTGACGAGCCCGGACAGGGACAGCGCGCTGACGGTGGGGCTGCTCGCGGCCTGTTCCTCGGTGACGCCTTCCGCGGCGGTGCGGATCGCAGCGCGCTGGTCCTCGACGAAGAGCAGGAGCGTCCCGCGCTCGTCGCCCTCGATCTCCTGGGTGGGGTGTGCCATGACCGACCGCCTTCTGCGTGGTGTGGTGTGCCGCTGTCCTGCTGACAAGAACCACGCTACGGAGCCTTGCGGTCAGCTTCTGTCCGCAACTCCGGCCCGTGTCCAGAAGCGGGGGTCAGAACGGGAACTGGGTGCGGCCGTGCTGGACCGAGATCCACTTCTGGGTGGTGAAGGCCTCGACCGTGGCCTCGCCGTTGAGGCGGCCCAGCCCGGAGTCCTTCTCCCCGCCGAAGGCCGCGAGCGGCTCGTCGCCGATGGTGGAGTCGTTGACGTGGATCATGCCGGTCTCGATGCGCTGGGCGAAGCGCACGCCGCGCTCCACGTCCCGGGTGTGCACGGCGCCGCTCAGCCCGTACGGGGTGGCGTTGGTCAGGCGCACGGCCTCGTCCTCGCCGTCGAAGACCACCAGCAGCGCCACGGGGCCGAAGATCTCCTGGCCCAGCAGCGGGGAGTCCTCGGGGAGTCCGGCCAGGACGGTCGGCTCGACCAGGTTGCCGCGCGTAGATCCCCGTACGAGGGCCCGGGCGCCGGATTCGACGGCGCGGTCCACGAGGGAGGTCAGGGCGTCGGCCTGGAAGGAGTTGATGAGCGGGCCGATGTGGGTGTCGGCCTCGTGGGGGTCGCCGGTCTTCAGGGCGCGCACCCGGGCGGTGAACTTCTCCGTGAACTCCTCGGCCAGGGAGGCGTCGACGAGGATCCGGTTGGCGGCCATGCAGACCTGGCCCTGGAAGACGAAGCGGCTGAAGACGGCCGCGTCCACCGCGTAGTCGACGTCGGCGTCGTCGAGGACGACGAGGGCGCTGTTGCCGCTCAGCTCCAGGACGGTCCGCTTGAAGTGGCGGGCGGCGACGGATCCGACGTGCCGGCCGGTGCGGTCGGAACCGGCGAAGGAGATCACCTTCGGGACGGGGTGGGTGAGGATCGCGTCGCCTATCTCGGCGATGTCCGTGATCAGCACGTTGAGCAGGCCGGCCGGGAGCCCGGCGTCCTCGAAGAGCTTGGCGATGATCCCGCCGCCCGCCACCGGGGCGTTCTGGTTCGGCTTGATCACGACGGCATTGCCCAGCGCCAGCGCCGGGGCGACCGACTTCAGGGTCACCAGGAAGGGGAAGTTGAAGGGGCTGATCACGGCGACGACCCCGACGGGCAGGCGCTGGACGCGGTTCTCCTTGCCCTCGACCGTCGAGGGCAGGATGCGGCCCTCGGGGCGGACGGCCAGCTGCATCGCCTCGCGCAGGAACTCCATCGCGAGGTGGACCTCGTACTCGGCCTTGGGACGGGTCCCGCCGAGCTCGTCGATCATCGCCTCGACGATCTCCTTCTGGCGCTCCTCCGTCAGCCGCAGGGCCCGCTCCAGGACGGCGCGTCTCGCGTACGGGCCGGTGGCGGCCCACTCCCGCTGTGCCCGCTCGGCGGCGCGGTAGGCCCGGTCCACCTGTTCCACGGTGGCGACGGTGATGGCCGCGAGCTTCTCGCCGTTGTACGGGTTGACGTCGATGATGTCCCACGAACCGGTGCCGGCCAGCCATTCGCCGTCGATGTACTGGTGAGCCAGGTCGGTGAATATGGACATGCCATCCCTTACTGCGAGCGCGCACCCTTGCGCTGCACCGGAGACCGATCGGTCGTCGTCATGCACTGATCAGACGTCATACTACGTGCGAATCAAGACAGTTGGAGCAGTCCACGCAGGAGATCGCGCGTCTTGTCGGGATCCGGGCAGTCGGCCTGGAGCCGCTGCATCGCCCTTCCGTACTGCGCCACTTCCTCGTCCTTGTCCAGGTAGAGGGCACTGGTGAGCTGTTCCAGATAGACGATGTCCTGGAGGTCGGACTCGGGGAAGCGCAGCAGGGTGAAGGCTCCGCTCTCGCCCGCGTGGCCGCCGAAGGAGAAGGGCATCACCTGGAGCTGCACGTTGGGCCGCTGGCTGATCTCGATCAGGTGTTCCAACTGCCCCCGCATCACGTCGCGGTCGCCGTACGGGCGGCGTAGGGCGGCTTCGTCGAGGACGGCGTGGAAGACCGGCGCGTTCTCGGAGACGAGGACCTTCTGGCGCTCCAGGCGCAGCGCGACGCGGCGGTCGATCTCGGCGGTGGAGGCGCCGGGCATGCCGCGGCTGACGACGGCGTGGGCGTAGGCCTCGGTCTGGAGCAGGCCGTGGACGAACTGCACCTCGTAGATGCGGATGAGGGAGGCGGCGCCCTCCAGGCCGACGTAGGTCTGGAACCAGCCGGGCAGCACGTCGCCGTAGCTGTGCCACCAGCCCGTCGCGTTGGCCTCGCGGACCAGCCCCAGGAGGGACTCGCGCTCGGCCGCGTCCATGACCCCGTAGAGCGTGAGGAGGTCCTCGACGTCTCTGGCCTTGAAGCTCACCCTTCCCAACTCCAAGCGGCTGATCTTCGATTCGGATGCGCGGATCGAGTAGCCGGCCGCCTCACGGGTGATGCCGCGGGATTCTCGGAGTCGCCTGAGCTGTGAGCCCAGGAGGATGCGGCGCACCACAGAACCGCTGGCTTCTGCGGTCACTTGTCCTGCCCTCCCCATCGCGATGGTGTGCGCGTGGTGTGCGCGTGCCTCGGTGGGGCCCCCGTACCCCGGTGCCGCAGTCTGCCACCAAAACGCATCGGCCCGTACTCGTTCTGTAACGGAATCCTGCGTCCCGGAAAAGAAGTCCGTAAGTATGCGTAGGAAGAAATGAGCAAGAACCGTCACGGGAGTGGACAGGTCCGGCGCGTGCACGTGCATCTGCCCTTGCATCCGGCTTCGCCATTCGGAACGATGGTGCCGCGCACCTGCGTGCTCTTCGCGCCGGCGCCGGACCCACCCCGCAGTTCTCTTTGGACGATGCCGCCGCTTCGTCCGCGAATCCCGGGAGTGCCTCGCATGGGGACGAATGGATCGACCATGCTCGAGCCGTTACGGCAGGGGCTGCCCCCGGTCGACCCCACGGCTGTCTCCGGGTCCGCCTCCTGCGCTCTGCCGGCCCGTTTCGAGGCCGTGCGGGGCGCGCGGTCGTTCACCAGGTCGACCCTCTCGCAGTGGGGCCTGGACGACCGTTTCGACGACGTCTCGCTGGTCGTCTCCGAACTCGTCACCAACGCGCTTCGCCATGCCCTGCCCGACGACGCCCGCTCTTCCGCGGGCGAGCCGGAGGCGGCCGTACGGCTGCACCTGATGCGGTGGAGCACGCGGCTGGTGTGCGCGGTGCGGGACCCGAGCGAGGACCGGCCGGGCGGATCGTTCGCACCGGAGCGGACCGACGAGAACTGCGACCTGGAGTCGGGGCGCGGGCTCTTCCTCGTGGACGCCTACAGCGACAACTGGGGCTGGCACCCGCTCGCGGGGCGGCTGACCGGCAAGGTCGTGTGGGCCCTGTTCATGCTCGCGGACTGACCTTCCGCCGGGCGCGCGGACAGACAGGTACGAACAAGACAACTGGCCGGGGTTGATCGTTTCGATCAGTCCCGGCCAGTGCACGTGCATGGCCTGTTTCGGTGCGCTGTTCCGTCAGCCGATCAGATGATCGAACTCGCCGTCCTTGACGCCCAGCAGCAGCGCCTCTATCTCGGCCGGCGTGTACACGAGCGCCGGTCCGTCAGGGAAGCGCGAGTTGCGCATCGCGACGTCGCCGCCCGGCAGTTTGGCGAACTCCACGCAGGATCCCTGCGAGTTGCTGTGTCTGCTCTTCTGCCAGGTCAGCCCATACAAGGAAGCGAGTTCTGCAGCTGCCATCCCGTTGTACGCGTGGTCCACAGGAAGCCCCCGATAGTGCAGATGTCAACTGCACCGGATCATAGCTGTGTTCATAAGCGCATGCATGGGCAGATGCACGTGCACGCGCGGTGCTCGGTTCATCACTGTTCATCACCGTCAGGGCCGAAGTGCCTCGGACACCTCGTCGAGCGAGTCCAGCAGCTGCTGCGACGCACCGCGCAGCACCCCCGGTTCCACGGTGTCCGGGCCGGTCACCAGGGCGCGCAGCCCCTCCCACCGCGGAACCCGGCGCTCGCGCACCTCCTCGGCCCCCGTCTCGGTCGCCGTCCGCAGGGCCCGCGCCAGTTCCGCCGCGCCCGGCACCGGGGCGTGCGTCCGGTCCGGGAGGTGGGCCTCCAGGAGCATGGCGCCCCGGCCGAACGCCGCGAGGGCCTCCGCCGCCCCGTCGGCCGCCGCCCGGGACAGGCCCCGGTGGCGCACCGGCTCCCCCTCCGCCCGGGCCAGGGCCTCCTGCCAGGCGGCCCGGGCGTCCCGGGTCGCGAGGAGGGCCTCCCGGACGTCCGCGCGGCGGGCCCCGGCCGGGTCGGCGTACTGCCCGAGCACGGCGGCCGCGTACCGCCCGACGGCCGCCGTCCAGTCGGCGAGGCGGGTGCGCAGCCGCGGGGTCTCCCAGGCCGGGTAGAGGGCGTACGCCACCATCGCCAGGAGCCCGCCGAGCAGGGTGAGGGCAATCCGGTCGGGCACGGTCTGGTCCCAGCGGACGCCGCCCATGCCGAGCAGGAAGACCACGTACGCGGAGACGAAGGCCTGCGCGACGGCGTACCCGGTGCGCATCAGTACGTACATCAGCCCGGCGCTGACCACGGCGAGCAGCCCCGACAGGTACATCCCGGGCTGCGCCAGCTGCACGATCGCGGTGGCGGCCCCGACGCCGGCCAGGGTGCCGGCGAAGCGGGCCACGGCGCGGGACCAGGTCTGGGTGAAGTCGGGCCGCATCACCATCACCGAGGCCATCGGCGCCCAGTAGGCGTGCCCGAGCGGCAGCGCGTGCCCGATGAGGTAGCCCGCGCAGGCCACCACCGTCACCCGCAGGGCGTGCCGCAGAATCGGCGAGCCGGGCCGCAGCTCGGCCCGTACGGCCTTCATCACGAGCGGCACCAGGGCCGGCACGGTGGGCCGCAGCATCGACTCGGCCGGGTCGGCGGTGCGCCCGGAGCCCGGCTCGGCGGTCTCCAGTACGTCGTCCAGCAGGGCGGCGAGCCGCCGCGCGGCCCGCAGCGGCGGGCCCTGGAGCACCTCCGGCAGGTCGGGGGCCTTCAGCACGGCCAGGGCCGGCGCGGGCAGGCGTACGGGGTCACCGTGGCGGATGGCGTGCGCGGCGGCGTCCAGCACCGTCCCGGCGGCGGCCAGCAGTCCCCGTACCCGCTCCCGCGCGGGCCCCTCGGCCGGGGCGCCGACGGCCGGGTCGGCGAGCGAGGCCAGCACGGGCCGGAGCCGCTCGGCGAGCCCGCGCGCCCCGTGCAGCTCGGCGGGCCGGCGCCGGGCCTGGCGGACGGTGACGGCGGCGGCGTCGCGGGCCTTCATCAGGGGCGCCGGGTCGAAGGAGGAGACGGGGTCGTGGCGCAGGCGGCGGGCGTAGTCGGCCTCGGCGGCGAGCGCGTCGGCGAGGGCGTCGCGCTGGGCGCCCCAGCGGCGGACCGGGAAGAGCACGATCAGCAGGGCCTGGACCACGCCGCCGGCGGCGATCATCGCGGCGTGCCCGGCGGCCTGCGCGACGGAGGTCGGCAGGGTGACGGTGACCAGCATGATCGCGACGTTGCCGGAGGCGATGATCCCGGCCGTGGGACCGGCGGCCCACAGCAGCCCCGCCACGAAGGTCCACACGGCGAGCAGCAGCAGGAAGAGCCAGGTGTCCGAGGAGCCGACCAGGTAGCCGACGAAGGTGGAGACGGCCAGGGTCAGGCCGGAGACGAGGGCGAGGACGGGGCGCGGACGCCAGCTCTTCTGGAGGGTGGCGACGGCAGCCATGAAGGCGCCGAAGGCGGAGCTGACGGCCGCCCCGGGCCCGAACAGGGCGAGCCCGGCGCCGATGACGATCGCGAGCCCCGCCGCCGCCCGCAGCGCGATGAGGGGCTCCAGCGGGGTCCGCTCGACCGTCACGCCCGAGCGTGCGGTGTGCTTCAGCGCCCGGAGCCAGCCCATGGCACCGAGGTTAACCGTTTGGTCCTGTTCTTCAGGGTTCTTCAGGGGTTCTTCAGATTTGTCAGGGACCGGGCAGGGGCGCTTCCATGGGCGGGACCGTCATCCGAAAGGTGGAACGCCCATGCTCCGCAACGCGCTGGGCCGTCTCTTTCGGATCTTGCCGGTTAAGCCCGCGTCGTCCGGTGCCATGGGGTCTCCCCAGGCCCGCAGGGCCGAGGGGAAGCCTCGGCGCGCTGCCGGGGCTCCCGTGTACTGGACGTACTTGGGTGCTCCGGCAGTGCGGCGAGGGGCGGTGCCGGGCGGCGCGGGTCAGGCAAGATCCGAAAGAGACGGCCTAACGGGGCAGCGGAGGCCGCTTCCCGGACCCTACGTGGGCGGCGTCGGCGGCCGCCGTGCCGTCCTCCCAGCCCGCGTGGTCGGTGGCGCCGCGCAGCCGGGTGGTCGTGGTCCGGGGGAACATCTCGTCGGCCCGGGACGTCACGGCGACGTCCCGCGCCACCAGGGCCGGCAGGTTGTCCGGGGCGTCGGCCACGGCGTGCTCGGCGGTCTCGGCGAGGCGGCGGCCGAGACGGCTGGCGTAGGCGAGCAGGAAGGACTGCCGGAAGGTCTTGGTCCGCTTGCGTCCGCCGGCCCGCTGCGCGGCCTCCGCCCGCGTCATCGCCGCCGTGCCCTGCACGAGCAGCGAGGTGTACAGCAGCTCCACCGCCTCCAGGTCGCTCTCGAAGCCGACCACCGTGGAGAACTCGAAGCCGCTGTTCCACACCGCCCGGCAGCGGTTGGCGGTGGCCACCGCGTCCAGCAGCACCGCCTTGGCCTCCTCGTACGGGGGCTCCACCCCGATCCGGCAGGCCCCGGGCACCTGCGCCGGGCCCCCGCCGCGCACCGCCAGCAGCGCCTCGTCCACCGTGTGCCGGGCCATCAGCTCCTGCGCCTTCGCGCTGAGCGCCTCCGCCTCCTCCGGGTACGTCGTCGCCTCCGCCTTCGCCAGCAGGGCGCGGATCCGGCCCAGCATGCGGGGCTCGATGTGTGCGTGCGCGTGCTCGAGCTCCGGGGCGCCGGGCAGCGGGCCGACGGGCTCGATGGAGGGCAGCCGGATCAGCAGGCGGCACACCTCCAGCACGGCGGTGGCCAGCGTGAACCGGTCCGCCTTGGCGCGCTGCGCGAGCTGCTCGGCGTACGCCTCGTCCCCGGTCCACCACACCTCGGCCTCGGTCCACCGCTCGGGGAGCCGTGCGTAGCGGCGGGCCTCGGCGGCGATCAGGTCGGCGGTGATCCCGAGGTGCAGCTCCTCCAGGTCCCGGCGGACCAGGCGCAGCACGTCGGCGGGCTGCCAGCCCCGCTCCCAGGCCTGGCGCACGTACGCCTCCCCGCGCGCCAGCAGCTCCCGCCCGACCCCGGCCCACCGGGCGGGCTCGGCGGCGAGCACCGAGGCGCCGGTGTCGAGCCCGGCGTCGTCCTGGGCGTAGAGGGCGGCCCCGAAGGCCCGGTCGACGATCTCGGCAAACTCACTCACCCCTTCAGCTTGACATGCCCCCGCCCCACCTTTTCGACGCGTGCCCCGCACCGCCCGGCCCTGGCGGGCCTCCCGGGCTTCGTCCCGCTGCGCCGGCCAAAATCCAGCCCCGCCGGCGTTTGAGGCGCGGGGGTCCGGGGGCTGGCCCCCGGCAACGCACCCGCACCTGACGGGGGCTCCCCGCAGTGGGACTTTCGGGGGCGGTCGGCCAGGGGTGCGGGTGCTGTCAGACCCCGGTGGGACACTCGCACCTGTGAGCGAGACAGCCGACGGCCCCCGCCCCTGGGCCCTCGCCGAGGACGGCGACGGGTGGTGGCACGCCGCGCCCGTACCCCCCTCCGGCGGCAGCCGGCTCCGGGTCCGCGACCCCGCCGAGGCGATCCGCGCCGCCCCGCCCGGCACCCGCTGGATCTGGCGGTCCACCGCCGCCGTGTACCCCCGCCTGCTCGCCGCCGGCGCCCGCGTCGAGCGCTGCTACGACGTCGAGGACGCCGAGCTGCTGCTCCTCGGTCACGAGGGCCGCTCCGGCGAGCCCCGCTCGGCGGCCGCCGCCTGGGCCCGCCTCACCGGCGCCCCGGTGCCCGCCGATCCCCCGGCGCGCGCGGCGGAGCCCGGTACCCAGGACTCCCTCTTCGACCCCCGCCCCGCCGTGCACGTCCCCCTCGACGCCCTGATCGCGGTCCACGCCGACCAGGCCCGCCGGCTCGCCGCGACCGCCCATCCCGACCGGATGCGGCTGCTCACCGCCTCCGAGTCGGCCGCGTTCCTGATCGCCGCCGAGATGCACCGCGCGGGCCTGCCCTGGCGGGCCGACGTGCACCGGGCCCTGCTGACGGAGCTGCTCGGCGAGCGGTACGCGGGCCGGGGGGAGCCCCGCCGCCTGGCCGAGCTGGCGCACGAGGTGTCCGTCGCGTTCGGCCGCCGGGTCCGCCCGGACCTCCCCGCCGACGTGGTCAAGGCCTTCGCCGAGACCGGCGTCAAGCTCCGCTCCACCCGCCGCTGGGAGATCCAGGAGCTCGACCACCCGGCCGTGGAGCCGCTGCTCGCGTACAAGAAGCTGTACCGGATCTGGACCGCCCACGGCTGGAGCTGGCTCGCGGACTGGGTGCACGACGGCCGTTTCCGCCCCGAGTTCATCCCCGGCGGCACCCTCACCGGCCGCTGGGTCACCAACGGCGGCGGGGCCCTGCAGATCCCGAAGGTGATCCGCAGGGCCGTCGTCGCCGATCCGGGCTGGCGCCTCGTGGTGGCCGACGCCGACCAGATGGAGCCGCGCGTCCTCGCCGCGATCTCCCGGGACCCGGCGTTCATGGAGGTGGCCGGCCGCCCCGAGGACCTGTACACGGGGATCTCCCGCCAGTCCTTCTCCGGCGACCGGGACAAGGCCAAGCTGGCCGTCCTCGGCGCCGTCTACGGCCAGACCTCCGGCGACGGCCTGAAGAACCTGGCGGCGCTGCGCCGCCGCTTCCCCCGCGCGGTGGCGTACGTGGACGACGCGGCCCGCGCGGGCGAGGAGGGCCGGCTCGTACGGACCTGGCTGGGCCGCACCTGCCCGCCGCCCGCCCGCTCCGCCGCCTCCGAGGACGACGACGGCGCGGGCGAGGCCGGGATCCCGCAGGACGCCCCGGACGACCGGACCGCCCCGGCGGACCGCGAGGACGGCTGGACCCCGAGCTACGCCTCCACCAACACCCGGGCGCGCGGCCGCTTCACGCGCAACTTCGTCGTCCAGGGCAGCGCCGCCGACTGGGCCCTGCTGATGCTGGCGGCGCTGCGCCAGTCCCTGTCCTCGGCCGGGATGCGGGCCGAGCTGGTGTTCTTCCAGCACGACGAGGTCATCGTGCACTGCCCCGAGGAGGAGGCCCCGGCCGTCGCGGAGGCGATCCGCGCCGCCGGCGACCGGGCGGGCCGGCTCTGCTTCGGCGACACCCCGGTCCGCTTCCCGTTCAGTACGGCCGTGGTGGAGTGCTACGCCGACGCGAAGTGAGCCCGCGTCAGCGGCCCAGCTCTTCCTGCCAGTGCCGGCTGAGCGCGACCTCCTTGAGCTGCTCCAGCGTGAGCACCGGGGCCGTACGGGAGGCCGGTCCGGCCTGCTTCGGGGAGTTGTACGCCGTCACCGTGACGCGGTACCCGTTCGAGCGCAGGGTGTCCACCGTCCACTTGACGGTGCCCGCGGCGGCGTTCTGGGCGGGACCCTGGGACACCTTCATCTTGACGCCGAGGGGCTGCGTGGTCGCGCCGGACGCGAAGTCCTTGGAGTCCGCCTCCTGCTGGATCCGGAGCTCGATCATCGAGCGGCCCTTGCCGTCGTCGAGGACCACGTACCCGTAGCCGCCGTCACCGCCCCGGTCGGCGACCGGGAACTCGTACGCGCGCAGCAGGTGTTCCAGGAAGTTCTCGGCGTCCAGCTCGCCCTTCTTGCCGGGGACGTGCTCGGCGGGCGCGGGGGGCAGGTCATTGAGGGCCGGGTGCCACTTGTCCGAGAGCACCACCGCCTTCAGCTCGGCCATGCTCAGCGGCGGGTCGGTCCGGGTGGGCTTGGCCTGCTTGCCCTGGGGCGCGTTGTTCTCGTTGGCGTCGATGAGGAAGCCCTGCGGGGTGACCAGGGTGGCCCGCCAGTTCTTCACGGACCTGCGCGAGTCGTCGTAGTCCCAGGCCTGGATGAGGAGCAGCCGGGAGCCGTCGGGCAGCGTCTCGTCGGTGCAGGAGTCGAACGTGACGTTCTTGCGGTCGGGGCAGGTGGTCATCTCGCGCGCCATCCCGCCGACGGGGTCGATGCGGGTGAGGCTGACGCCCATGCTCGCCCGGCCCTTGCCGTCGTCGAGGATCCCGGAGGCCAGCATCCCCGAGTCCTCGCTGCCCCGGCCCTGGGTGTCGGTCAGCTGCCGGCCCGGGGTCAGCGACTTCAGTACGTCGATCAGCTGGGCCCCGGTGACGGCGCCGGTGCCGGCCCGGCCGCCCGGATCCGGGGCGGGTGTCTTCTGGCGCGGCAGGGGCGGCGCCGCGGCGACGTCCGCGGGGCCGTCTCCCAGGCCGAACAGCCCGCCGCTCCAGGCGCCGACCGACCCGACGAAGGCCAGGGCCAGCACCGATCCGCCGGCGACGGCGGCCCGGCGGCGGGCCACCAGCCGCCGTCCGCGCCGTTCCCCGGCCTCCACCAGGGCGTTGGGGTCGGGGGTGAATCCGGCCCCCGCGTTCCGGAGGGCTTCGCCGAGCTCATCTTCAAAGGGCATAGGAAACGAAACCTTCCGCTTCTGGGTGAGGGGTGGGGCGACAAAGGGGGGCGGGCCGACGAAGTACCCGTCGGCCGCCGGCGGTGTCAGTGACCCGCGAACTCGGCCAGGTTGCCGCCCAGCTGCTCGCGCAGCCGGGTCAGCGCCCGCGAGGAGCGGGTCCGGACGGCCGCCGAACTGACCTTCATCGCGTCGGCGGTCTCCTCGACGCTGCGGTCCTCCCAGTACCGGAGCACCAGCACCGCCCGGTCCTTGGGCGCGAGCCGCCCCAGGGCCTCCAGCAGGGTCAGCCGCAGCGCCGGATCGGCCCCGGACACCGTCGGCGGGCCGCCCGGCTCGGGGAACTCCCCGACCGGACGCTCCCCCGCCGACCGGCGGCGCTGGTGGGTGAGGAAGACCCGCACCAGCACGGTCTGCGCGTACGCGGCCGGGTTGTCGACGCGTGAGATCCGCCCCCAGAGCAGGTACATCCGCCCCAGGGTCTCCTGCACCAGGTCCTCGGCGAGATGCGTGTCCCCGCTCGCCAGCAGACAGGCCGACCGGTACAAGTGCCCTGATCTACCCGCCGCGAACTCACGGAAACCGTCTCTGCGGCCCTGTCGCATGCACTCCCCCTCGCGTCCGTCTCACCCCATTGACGCGACGGCGCGGCGGAAATGTTTCACCCCTTCATCCGATTCATCCGAGGTCGTGGAAGTAGATGTGGAACGGGTCGCGGACGAAGCCCTCCGCCTCGTACAGCCCCTGCGCGACGTGGTTGTCGTAGGCGGTCTCCAGCTGCACCCCGGACACCCCCGCCTCCCGCGCCCGGCGCAGCACCTCGCGCAGCAGCGCCCGGCCCGCGCCGGTGCGGCGGCCGCGCGGGTCGACGTACAGGTCGCTCAGGATCCACATGGGGCGCAGGGCCAGCGAGGAGAAGGTGCGGTAGACCTGCGCGAGGCCGACCGTGCCCGCGCCGGGGACGTCGGCGAGCAGGACGAGGGACTCGTCCCTCGCGATCCGCTCGGCGAGGAACCGCCGGGGGAGGTCGGGGTCCTCGACCTTCACCTCGTAGAAGTCGAGGTAGCCGCGGAAGAGTTCCGCCGCCGCCTCGACGTCGGAGCCGCCGGCGACCCGCAGGGTCACCTGTGCGTCCCGTGCATCCAGTGCGTCCTGTGCGTCCATGTGTACGTCTTCTCCTTCGTCGATCCCGCGCGCCGCAGTCCATTGTGCGCGGGGCGGCGAAGGACCCGGCCCTGCCTGCCCGGTCAGCTGCCCGGGACGGGCTGGGCGGGCAGCTTGTAGACGTGGTCCGGGGTGACGATCTTCGTGATCGCCTCGCCGAAGAGCGTGCTGGGTTCCTCTCCTTCGGCGGAGATGTCCGTGTTGAGCATGACCACCATGGTGGCCTGCGCCTCGGGCAGGTACACCGCCAGCGACTGGTAGCCGGGGAGCGAGCCGTTGTGGCCGATCCAGCCGTCCAGGTTGAAGATGCCCAGGCCGTACCCGGTGTCGGGCAGGCCTCCCGCCGGGACCACCTTCAGGCGCTGGGCCTGGGTGGCGGGGGTGAGCAGGGTGCCGGTGGCCAGGGTCTTCGCCCAGCTGCGCAGGTCACCCAGGTCGGAGATCATCGCGCCGGCCGCCCAGCCCCAGGAGGGGTTCCAGCCGGTGGCGTCCTCGGTCTTCCCGGAGGCCGTCTGGTTGGTGTAGCCGTGGGCGTGCGGGGTCGGGAACTCGGCGCCCTTGGGGAAGAGCGTGTGCTTCAAGCCGGCGGGTTTGACGACCCGTTCGTTGACGTACTGCGCGAGCGGCTGCCCGCTGAGCTTCTCCACCACCAGCCCCACCAGGATCAGATTGGTGTTGCAGTACTCGAACTTGGCGCCGGGCGCGAAGTTCACCGGGTGCTCGAAGGAGTACGCGAGCAGCTCCTGCGGGGTGAACGGCCGCCGGGGGTCGCTCGTCAGGGCCTTGAAGAAGCCCTCGTCCTCGGAGTAGTTGAACAGCCCGCTGCGCATCTCGGCGAGCTGGCGCAGGGTGATCCTGTCGCCGTTCGGCACCCCGGCGACGTACTTCCCGACGGGGTCGTCCAGGCGCGCCTTGCCCGCGTCCACGAGCTGGAGCAGGGCCGTCACCGTGAAGGTCTTCGTCTCGCTGCCGATCCGCATGTACATGTCCGTGGCGATGGGCGCGCCGGTCGCCTTGTCGGCGATCCCGAAGGTACGGACGTACTCGCCCTTGCCCGGAGCCGACAGCGCCACCATCACCCCGGGCACCTTGGCCTGCGCCTGCACCTTCCGTACGGCCGCGTCGAGCTGGGCCGCCACGGCGGGCGTGAGCTGCGGGAACTCGTCGTCGACCGGCGCCGCCGCGGACACCCCGGGGGGCGCGGCAGCCTCCCACGCGGACCCGGCTCCCACACCGAGTGGCACCACCACCAGCCCCACCGCGGCCGCCCCGACCGCCGCACCACGCCACCGCGCGCTCACGCTCCTCATGCCCGGCCTCCTGCCCATGACGCCCGGCCCCGCCTCGCTATCCCTCCCAACGTAGCCCCGCCCCCACCCCCCGGCGACCGGGGACCGACCGCCGTGACCGGCTGCGAAGGACGCCGAAGCCATGGCCTATGTTGCGAAGGCAGAACCCGGGACCCCGTCGAGTCCGAGCCCTTCCCCACGTAAGGACCCATGACCTTGAACGTGTCCCGCCAGGACTACCCGACGGACTCCATGGCGGCCGTGGTCCCGGTGATGGAGCAGTCGCTGTCCGACTCGCTGGAGACGATCGAGACCTCGCACGACGCCAGGGCGGACGCGATCTGGGACTCGCTGAACGTCGTCCGCGTCCGCTGCGTCGGGGACCCCCACGCGCTCATGCCGGAGACCCGGGAGTCCTGGCTGCTGGCCATGCAGGTGCACTCGGCGGTCTTCGCGGCCGCGGCCACCGGCCAGGAGACGGTCACCTGCGAGATCCGCCAGGAAGAACGCCGGCTGGCCACCACGGGCCCACAGGTCCACCTGCACGCCGGCAACTGGGTCAACGCCTTCTACCTCGCGCTGATCTGCCGCGAAACGGCCCGCCTCGACATGCTGGCGCGGATCCCGGTGTCACTGCTGCGCGACTTCGGCGGCGCGTTCGACGAGTACCTCTACGCCTGGGTGGAGACCCTCCAGAGCTTCTGGCTCCACCGGGACGACCTTCGCGAACACCTGGTCCGCGCAGTGGACCTGAGCACCCCGGGGAAGGCCCGCGTCCTCGACCGGGCGGAGGTGAGCATGCTCCGCCGCCCGCCGATCATGATGCTGTACCGCTACCTGCGCAACGACCCCGCCGGCTTCGACGAGGCCCTGGCCGACGCCGTGCACCGGCACAAGCAGTACTGGACCGCGACCGAGGACCGCACCGTGAACATCACGGGCGTCGTGGCCATCGCCCCCCTGGCCCTCGCCTGCCTCGCCAAGGCCAACGGCTTCCCCATGGAAACCCGCTCCGCCTACCTCCCCGAAGCCCTCCTCGACTTCGCCCGGCACAACAAGCCCGACGCCTGACCCCTCACCCCGCCCGGACAGCCGCGCTGCTCCTCTTACCCCCCGCCGAGGCGCACGCCGGCGCCATCGGCTCGACGCCCGTCGCCGGCTTCGACTACCAGGTCGGCGGTGTCACCATGACGATCCCGACAGGCTGCATGTTCACCCACATCATCCGCGGCGAGGGCAAGAGGATCACCTACCAGAACGCCGGGGTCGACTGCGGCTTCGTCGGAGCCCTCAACTCGGGCTTCTGCAACTGGCGCATCGACTTCACCTACGCGGACACCGACAGCAAGACCTACCGCACCTCGCGCGGCAAGATGCACACCGAGTGCGAGATCCACCCGATGCGCGACAACGCACCCCAGACGCTGCCCCGCTACGGGAAGGCGTGCGCGCATCTGAACATCAACGGCGTGCGCCGGGTCAGCCAGTGCCACCACATCACGAAGTGAGCCGCACATGACCACCCCGCCGACTCCGCACGGCCCCGCCCCGGAAACCGAACGCCGCCGCGCCGGCATCGCCGCGTTCCTCGTCGCCGCCACCGCGTCCTTCGCCTTCTTCGCCTTCTTCCCCGGCCTCCCCCACGTGATCGACTGGGGGGCGATCCTCGTCTCCCTCACCGTCGGAGGGCTGGCCCGCTGGGCCCGACTGGTCCGCATCGACAAGAAGCGTCGCGACCTGGGCTGAACAAGAGCAGAGGCCCCAGCTCACGGCGCGTGAGCTGGGGCCTCTACAGAGCCGCCTGCCGGTCCGACACCCCGCACAGGAACTGCGGCAGGGCGGTGAGCGCCTCGGTCAGACCCGCTTCTTGCAGTCGCGGCCGGGGGCGGGGCGGCAGTTGCCCCAGGAGGTGTTGTCGATGTCGTTGTCGCCGGACACGATGTCGAAGTCGGGCTGCTCGACGAGGTCCGTCCGCGTCACCGGCGCCTCAACGCTGCTCACCGACGCCCGCACGGCTCCTCCGGGCAGCTCGCCGGCGGCAGCGGGGGTCGCGAGGACGCACAGGGCGGCCATGGCGGCGACGGCGGTGCCGATGGTGGTGCGTGCGAGGCGGTTCTTCACAACGAGTTCCTTCGTGCCATGGGGGGTGACGCGTCGATGTCGACCTGTTGATTCTTTCCGGCGCACCCTTCCCGTGACCAGGGGTTATCTCTGTCAGTAAAGTGTCATGTCCACCAGGGGACAGGGGGACGAAATGCCTGAAGCGGACATGCCGGGCAAGTGGTGCGGGTCGGGACGGGAGGGTGCCGCGCCCTCCGCGGTGACCTTCCCGGGCAACGCGTTCCCGTACGACTCCACCCACCCGGGCGACCCGGCGGAGGAGGCCACCGAACGCAGCGTCTACGGCCATATCCGCGCGCACGGCTGTCTCGACCCCGCCGTCCTGGCACAGGACCTCGGGATCGGCCTGCGGCCAGCCGACGCCGCCCTGTCCCGACTGATCCGGCGGCACCTGGTCCGCCCGGACGCCGATGACGCCTCGCGCGGCCGCGTGCTGTCCCCGCAAGCGGCCCTGGACCACATCGACACGGAGTTCGCGGCCCGTGTCGCGGCCGAGGCCCTCGCCCACCAGCAGCGCCTGGCGGCCCTGCGCGCGGACGTCCACCGCGTCACCCGTTCGACCGAGGACGAAACCCCGGGCTCCGCTTCGGACGCGGTGACCGTGCTGCCCGACCTCGTGGCGGTCAACGAGATGCTGGAGAAGGAGGCCGCCCGCTGCCGGTACGAGGTCCTCGCCTGCCAGCCCGGCACCGTCTCCCGCGACCCCGCCAACCTGGAGCCGGCCCTGGTCCGTGACCGCGCCCTGCTGGAGCGCGGCGTACGCATGCGCACCCTCCAGCAGCACGTCGTCCGCTTCCACGGCCCCACCCAGGCCTACGTACTCGCCGCCACCGCCCTGGGCGGCGAATACCGCACCGCCCACGAGCTGTTCGGCCGGCTCATCGTCTTCGACGACACCGTCGCCTTCCTGCCCACCGACACCGTCACCTCCGGCGCCGTCGTCGTGCGGGAGCCCCACCTCATCGCCTACCTCCGCTCCCTCTTCGAGCAGGCCTGGACGCACGCCACCGAATTCGTCGACCCCGCCGCACTCGGCGCCGAGGGCCTCGAACGGGTCGCCCGCGACATCGACACCACCCTGCTGAAACTCCTCGCCGCCGGCCTCAAGGACGAGACCATCGCCCGCCGCCTGGGCATGTCCCTGCGTACCGTGCGCCGTCACGTCGCCGACATCCTCGAGACCCTCGGCGCGCAGAACCGCTTCCAGGCCGCCGTCATCGCCACCCGCAACGGCCTCCTCGACCACCCGGACTCCCCGGACACCGGATCCGCCCCCGCCTGAGGCCCCCGGAGGCCGTACGCGGGGCTTCGGGCCGGATCACGGTCACGATCACCTCAATGATTCCCCGTCGCAAAGAACTTGGCGCTCCATCGCAGCTCCACTCCCCCTCAAGGTCCCTTTTGCGCCCTTCGTCCCCCTGTCCCCCAGCGGGTCTGACACTTTGATGACAGGCATTGTCCCTATTCACGTGGGGTGTGCACGGGCAAGAATCACGACATCGGCAGCGACGGCCCCGCCGCGCAAAGGATCCCCTTCGTGAACTGCCGCCCCTCGCTCCGCATTCTCAGCACCAGCGACTGCGGCTGCGACTGCGACTAGCCCCCCCCCCACCGGAGACTGACCATGTCCGTTCAGCGCATCGCCGTCCGCGTCCAAGCCGGAGACCCCATCTCGCGGTTGGGGGTCGCCGCCCAGCTGCGGACCCGGCCCGAGCTGCGCCTGGTCGAGGCCGCCGAGACCGACGACGCGGACGCCGTGCTGGTGGTCGCGGACAGCCTGGACCAGGAGGTCGTCGCCCAGTTGCGCGATCTGCAGCGGACCCTCTCCTCGGCGCTGGTCCTGGTGGTGTCGGTGCTGGACGACGCGGCGATGACCACCGCCGTGGAGTGCGGGGTGGTCGGCCTGGTACGCCGCTCCGAGGCGACCGCCGACCAGCTCGTGCACACGCTGGGCGCGGCCGTCCGCGGCGAGGGTGCGATCCCGCCGGACCTGCTGGGCCGGCTGCTCCAGCAGATGAGCCAGCTGCCGCGCCAGATCATGGACCGGCGCAGCCTGTCGTTCTCCGGCCTGCACCCGCGCGAGGTCGAGGTGCTGAAGCTGGTCGCCGACGGCCACGGCACCCGCGAGATCGCGGCCCAACTCGCCTACTCGGAGCGCACGGTGAAGAACGTCCTGCAGGACGTCACCAGCCGCCTCCATCTGCGCAACCGCACCCACGCGGTCGTGTACGCGATGCGACAGGGCCTGATCTGAGCCGCCCGGCCGGCGGCTGAAGCCACTGCCCTTAAGGGCAGCATTTCGGAAGGTTTATCTGCTCTTTCGGACGCTTGACCACACTCGAAAAATCGTGAGAGTGTCGAAAAATCGAAAGCGACTGAATAGCGCGAATACCTCAAGTGATATTCGCGCCGCTGCTTCCAGAGGCGCACGAGCCTCATCGGGATACGGGAAAGCTGTACGAAGAAAATGTGCACGCAGTCAACCTTGACGACCAATTGTCTGCACGACCCGTGCGACCCCACGCTCTACAGCGGAGGCGAGGTATCCATGCCAGTGAAGGACCGTAGGCTCGTTGTCCTCGATTTCGGCGGTGTTATCCGGGACTCCTCCGCCGGACTGCACGAGGGTTACCGGGCGGGATTCGCGAAGGTGGGGTTGCCGTTCGACTTCCGAATCGTGGACACATGGCATCTGCGGGGTATCGGCAAGTACGACATCGGCCTTGAGTGCATCAAGGTGCTCCTGTCTCTTCAGCTGGCGGGCGAGAACCACCGCCTCCCCGAAATCCTGGCGACAGAGGACGCGGAATCCGCCCTCGATCGGCTCACGGCATCCCTCGACGAGGAAACGGCCGAGCTCGCCGAGGAGATCCGGCTGGGCTACAAGGAGTTCTTCAACTCCGCTGCGGCAGGGCTCCTCGTCGGCATGTACCCGGGTGCGGAGGAAGCCGTCCACGGCCTGAAGGAGAAGGGCTACCTGGTGGCGCTCCTCACCAACGGGAACCGGGTCACCGTCGATCGCGATCTGCCTTTCGCCGACGCGTTCGACCTGATCGCCTCCGAGGACGATGTCGCGGCGAAGAAACCGTCCGGAAAGGGGCTCGTCCACATCATGAACGAACTCTCCGTCACAGCGGACGAGACGGTGTTCGTCTGTGATGCTCCGAACGACATCCATGCCGGACAGGATGCCGACGTCGCCTGTGTGGCGGTGCTGAGCGGGATGGGGCTGCTGCCTCATCTGGAATCCGCACGGCCCGACCACATCACCGAAAGCCTCGTGGAGTTCGTCTCCGCACTGCCCGTACGCGCAACGCCCGGCGAAACACGGCGCGCAGACGCCATCGGAGGAGCCTAATCATGGGATTTCACGGAGAAGTCGCCATAGTCACCGGCTCCTCTCGGGGAATCGGCCGAGCCGTGGCCGAACTGTTCGCCGCCGAGGGTGCCCGCGTCGTGGTGAACTACAGGAGCGACGAGGAGAACGCCAAGGAGGTGGTGAACACCATCACCTCGAACGGCGGTGAGGCGATGGCGGTCCAGGCCGACGTCGCGGAACCTGCTGACGTGGAGCGCCTGTTCAAGGAGGCGCTGGCGGCCTACGGAACCGTGGACGTCGTCGTGAACAACGCGGGGATCCTGGAGCCGAAGCCGTTCCTCGAACTCACCAAGCAGGACATCCTCTCCACGCTCGAGACCAACTTCGTGGGCGTGGCGCTGTGTGCCCAACAGGCCGCGAAGATCATGTTGGAGCGCGGGTCCGGCAGGATCGTCAACATCGCCTCGGTCAGCGGACTGGACAACTTCGGAACCGCGGGCAACATGCCCTACGCGGCCTCCAAGGCGGCGGTCCTCAACCTCACCGGCGTGCTGGCCAAGGCCCTCGCCCCGCACGTCCTGGTCAATACGGTGGCACCCGGCTTCGTCGAGACGGGGATGGGCCACTCTCCGGAATACGAGCAGCTGGTGACGGCGGTTCCCCTGGCGCGGCTGGTCCAGCCGCGAGAGGTCGCCGAGGCCTGTCTCTTCCTCGCGTCCGGCGGATCCAGTGCCATGACCGGAGAGACCCTTGTCGTGGACGCCGGATTCCGGCTTCGATGAGCGGCTCGCAGCGCGGCTCGCAAGACGGCTCACAGCGCGGCGGAATGTACGACTGCGTCATCATGTGCGGCGGGCTCGGTAACCGCTTGAAGCCGCTGACCCACGACACGGTGCCGAAGCCCTTGGTGAGGGTCGGCGGCCGGGAACTCATCACCTACGCCATCGATCTCCTCGGTCCGGCTTTCATACGCCAGGTGATCTTCGCGGTCGACCACCATGCCGATCAGCTCCAGGCCTGGCTGGAGTCCGCGGCCCTGTCGTACGAGACCCGGCTCTCCTTCCAGGAGCAGCCCGGATATCTCAACGCGGTCGAATGCGCCATGCGCGAATCCGGCGCGGAAACAGTGCTCTTCTGTCACGCGGATGAGATCAAACCCGGCCTCAGGCTCGATCGCGCCCTGGCACACCACTCGGCGTCGGGGCTGCCGGCCACCGTGGTCACCACGTACGCCGACCGCCTGTACCGCCACTGGGTCGTTTCCGGCGACGAATCCTCCCAGCGGGTGACGGACATCGCCATCTGCCCGGACGACTACCGCCGCACCCCGGACCAGAACGGACTGGTGCTCGCCGGCGCACTGATCCTGGACAAGGCGGCCTTCCCCCGGTTCGACCCGGAGCTGAGCCTCGACTATCTGGGCATCGTCCGCCCACTCATCGACGCCGGAGAGCTGGGCTACTTCGTGAGCCCGACGGAAGCGCTCTTCAACATCAGCACCCAGGAAGAGTACGAGGATGCGATCGCCTACGTCTCCGGCGAACCTGCCGGCGGCAGAACTCGACTGATGGAGGGCTAATATGCAAGATTTCGAAGATTCGTCACCGATCGCTTCCGACCGCGCGGCTCTGCGGGAAAGGCTCCGCGCGGAGGGCTATCTGTTCTTCCGCGGTCTCATGGACCGCGATGTCATTCACGAGCTGGCCGCGCAGACGAAGGCAACGCTCGGTGAGAACGGCTGGTTCGAACCCGGTACGCAGGAACTGGCCCTGCCGCCGCGCATCGGGGAGGCCGGCAGGTCACCGCACGGCGACCCGGGATACGAAGGCGCGGTAGCGCTGGACGCCTTCCAGGGGCTGAGCTACAACGCGCAGCTGAGGCAGCTCATGAGGACGCTCATCGGCGATGACGCGTTCCCCCTGCCGTCCTGGGCGCAGCGCAGCGCCGAGAATCCGTATCCGGCCCGGGCCAGCGTGCTGCGCACGGTGTATCCGCAGTCGCTGGTGTCCGTGCACAACGGTATGTACGAGCACCAGGACTACCGGGTCTTCGGCGTCGTGGACATGTTCACCGCGTGGATCCCGCTCATACCGATCGACCGCACCATGGGCGGGCTGGCCGTGCGTCCCGGAGGACATGCCAACGGGCAGTTGACCGATCGCCTCCTGGTGGACGCCGGCAGCGGCTGGGCCACGACCGACTACGAAGTCGGCGACGTCCTGGTGTTCCACGCGCTGACGCCGCACGCGGCATTGCCCAACAACAGCGATCGTCTCCGTCTCTCGGCGGACACCCGTTTCCAGTCGACGCGGGCACCGCTGGTCAGCGCCTTCGCCTACGGCATGCGTGACAGCCCTGAATTCATCGACGCCCCCTTCATGCGCAATGAGTGGTGGGAGCCCGTTCCCGAAACGGTGAAGGTCGTCGATCGTGAGCTCTTCGAAGCCGAACCGCCGCTGAGCGCGTCCGAGTTCGTACCGATCCCGGGGCATCCGGAGATCTGAGGTTTCGCAAGGCGTCACCTCTGCCCGAAAGGGCAGGACGGAAGATCATGTTCTGCCCTTTCGGACGTTGATCACCGATAGAAAATCGTGGGAATATCAAGGCAGAAAGTTCGAGCGGCCGGAACGGGGGGGATGATGAAGCGCAACGCGAATGTGAAGCCGATATCGGTCAGGCTGGCCGAATTGGCGGCCGAATCCCCGGACCACCCGGCGATCGTCGAGGTCACCGCGGGCGGGACGTACAAGGAGATTTCGTACCGCCGGTTCGTCGACGAGGTGTCGGAGCTCGCGGAACTCTTCCGCACCTGGGCCGCTGGTGGGGACACGGTGATCTGCCACCCCGCGACCGTATCCGCCGCATCGGCGAAAATCGTCCTGGCCGCCTTGTGCGCCGGGGTCACGATCCTCCCGCATTCGCCGCAGCTCGAAGGCGAAACCTTGTCCGAGGCGTTGGACAACGCGGGAATCGATCCTCGGACGCGCAGTGTGCAGGTCCCCGGAACATCGATATCCGGCGGGGATTCCGCCGCCGTTGTCCACCTTTCGCGCTGGTCGCGCGAAACCGGGGAACAGCGTCCGCGGTACCTCCTGGCCACCAGCGGATCCACGGGAATTCCGAAGATAGTTCCGTTCTGGGATTTCGGATCCTACGATCCGCGGACCGTACCCGACCTCGTATTCCGCGCTTGTGGCTGGCAGAGCGGGCAGAAGCAGCTCCTCACGCTTCCGATCTACCACATAGGCACAGTGGCCGCACTGGTACAGGGTGTGCTCGACGGGAACCAGCTTTTCCTGGCGAACCGTCTGGACCCCGAGGATCTGCTCACCGCGATCTCGGAGTGCCGGATCGAGTGGCTCATGCTGACCCCGAACTACCTGCGGAGCCTGCTGCCGGCCGCCGAGCGGCACCCCGAGCGGCTGAGCAGTCTGCGAGGGCTGCTGCACACCGCGCTCCCGTGTCCCGCGCCGCTGAAACACGCATGGCTGGGCCTCCTCGGAGGCGAACGCCTCTTCGAGATGTACGGAGGCACCGAAGGCGTCGGGGTCACGGTGATCAGTGGTTCCGAGTGGCTCGCGAAGCCCGGATCGGTCGGGCGCGGACTGCTGACGGAGATCCGGATCGGCGACCCGCAGGGACAGGAGCGGGTGGAGGACGGCATAGGCCGGATCTACCTCCGCCGCCTGGGCGGCTCCGCCCGCGACCGCTCGGCGACTCCCTGGCTCCAGAGCACCTCTGACGGCTTCGTGAGCCTGGGCGACATGGGGTGGGTCGACGAGGACGGGTACCTCTACGTCTTCGACCGCGCCGCGAACCGGGCCGCCACGGCCACCGGGGTCGCATGGCTCGGACGTCTGTCGCTGGTCCTGCGGACCCACCCGGACATCCTCGACGCCGAATGCATCGCACTCCCGGGTGCCGGCGACGGCGAGACAGGGGTCCTGCTCGTACCGCGCGACCCCGTGGCCGGCTTCGACCTTTCCGAGGTCCAGAGGTTCTGTGCCGCGCAGCTCGACGGCCAGGAGCTTCCCCGGACCTGCCTCCGGGTGGACGGGATTCCCCGGTCGGAGATCGGCAAGCCTGACGCCGTGGCCATCAAGGCGATCTTCAATTCAGCCCGAACAGGAGGTTCCTCATGAATCGACAGCTCGACGCTTCACTCCTTCGCAAGTGCCCTGACGTTCTGGGCGCCTCCTTGCGGGAGGACCCCGAGCTCACCGTCTACATCTCCACGAGGGGCGACCGGTCCGGTGTGGACGTCCGTGCGGCTTTTCGCAGCTGCTACGGAGTCGACGTCCGACGGGTGCGATTCGTCCGAGGCCTCCTGTGGCCGGCAGAGGGCTGGTGCGACTACCGTCCGGATTCGGACGGCGTGTCCCCCGCATCTCAGGCCGAATACGTCTACGTTCCGCCCTCGGACCCGCTGGAGAAGGCGCTCGTGGAGTTCTGGGAGGAGCTCCTCGAAATACGGGGCCTGGGTGTCTCCGACAGTTTTTGGGAGTGCGGCGGTGACTCCCTCGGCGTCGTCGAGACGATCGTCTTCCTGGATCGCGAATACGGCGTCCCACTCAACTTTTTCGAAATCGGCGACAGTTTCACCGTCGCCCGGCTGGTGACGCTCATCCGCGAGCGGTCACCCCGATAAAGACTCATCCTCGCCCGGGCTGTCATGCGTACTCAGGCAGCCTGGGCAGTGGATGAAAACACAAGCACCGAGACCCATCAAGGGGGTGAACAGCATGGAGTACTTCAACACTGAGTCGGTGGACATCGAGTTCCTGTCCGACGACGCGCTCGACGACATCGTCGGCGGCGCTGCGGGCCGTTGCGTGATGTAAGCAATAACTGACTCTTGGCTGGCGCCCGGATTTCCGGGCGCCAGCCAAGATCATCAGTGACGTGGAGACGATGACGATGCACCACCAGGGCCAGGAAACAGCGCCGCTCACATTTCCGCAGCTTTCGATGTTCCAGGCCCTGCGCGATGACATGGGCGCCATGTCGACCATCGAGGTCTCGTACCGCATCGACGGTCCCCTCGACGTAGCGGCGTTCATCGAGAGCGTCGGCGAGGTGATCCGGAGCCACGACGCCCTGCGGTTGGCGGTGTGCGAATGCGGGGGTTCGGAGCCGCACCAGTGGGTGAGGGCCACACCCCCGCTGGGCGAGCTGGTCACCTGCCAGAAGGTCAAGGCCTCCTCCGAGGAGCGCTTCTCCCGCTACGTCGTCGCCCTGGCCACGAAGGACGCCGCTGAAGCCTGGGATCCGCGGACAGAGCTCCCGTTCCGGTTGCGGCTGCTGCAGTACTCGCCGGGGGTCCACGCCTTCATCGCGACGTTCTCGCAGCTCGCGGTGGACGGCAGTGTGCGCGCGGTCTTCGGCCGTGAGCTGTGGCGGGCCTACCGTCGGCGCCGCGGCGATCACGACGCCGCCGCCGAACCGACCCTGCAATTCATGACGTTGGCAGCGGGCCGCGATCACGCGCCCATCGAAGCCGGCGCCACGGCCGACTTCTGGCGGCGCCAGTTCGCCCGCCTGCCCCAGGACCGGGATTTCCTCACCTCCACCACTCCCGAGACGGCTGAAGCCGGCATCACGGAGAAGGACTTCGTCCTCGAGGGCGAGCGACTCCACTCGATGCGGACCACGGCGAGGTCGAACAACGCCACTGAGCTCATCTGGATCCAACACGCTTTGGCGAGCACCGTGTTCGACCACACCGACGCGGACTCCCTGGCCCTCTGGATACCGGTGGACACCCGGAGCATCCGGGAACGGCGCCTCCTCGGCATGCTGACCTTGAGCCTGCCGCTGGTCGTCGACCGGGGTGCCACGTCCCCCGAGCTCGTCCGAGCGCTCACCGACGACTGGCTCGCCGTACTGAAACACCGTCGGGTCACCCGTGAGATCGCCGGGGCCAGCGGGGCGGCCGGCCTCGGCAAGCTGGTGGGCGGGCCGGAACGCGCGGTGCGGATCGCCTACGTGGGCCACCCCCAGCAGACGGTGCGGACCCCGCTGAACGATCTCGTGCTGAGCTACGGCGCCTACGCGCCCTCGCGTGAGCGCGCCGTCGCCGGAGTGCACCTCAAGGTCGGCAGCTGGACCGATCGCGTCGAATTCCATCTCACTTTCAACCGGGCCCGGATCACCGATGCCGCCGCCCAGGAGATGACGGCTGACATCGAGCGACTCCTGGTGGGCTGAGCCGACCTCCGCCGCCCACCACCGCACGTCCGATGATTCCGCCACCTCCGAAGGGAGCCGCCGTTCATGACCGAAACCGATGACGTGACCGAAGCCGGGCAGTCCAAGCCCTCGGCATCGGCCCCCGAAGGCCGGGCCCGGTTCAGTCGTCAAGCCGCCGAGAAGCGTGCCTCCGTACGCCGTTGGGGAGATGCCCTCTCGCTGCCCGGCTTGCGTGAGCAGCGGCAGCGCAGGAGCCTGCGCGGACTCGCCACAGCGGCCTCGAACCTGCTCACCGCCCGGCGCGGCCCGAAGGTGCCCGTCTTCTACCAGACGGAAAGCGCCGACTGCGGTCCCACCTGCCTCGCGATGGTGCTGGCCTTCCTCGGCATCGACGTGGACATCGCGGCCGTGCGGCGCCAACTGGTCGCCGGCCACGGAGGAGTCTCGGCACGGGCCCTGCTCCAGACGGCCAGGCACTTCGGGGCGCTCGGGCGTGGCGTACGGGTCGGCGTCGCGGGGCTCAGCCGCCTGCGGAGCGGCAGCATCCTGTTCTGGAACTTCGACCACTTCGTGGTCCTCGAACAGGTGACCTCCACGCACGTCTACATCGTCGACCCCGCCATGGGACGACGACGCCTCAAGCTGGAGGAGGTCGCGGACGCCTTCACCGGCGTGGCCCTCGAGTTCGAAGCACCGCTCGTCGACCGCGCGCCGGTGCGCCGCCGTGGATTCGGTGTGGCGCAGAGCTCCTGGCGCTACCTCAACCTGTTCATCACCCGGGACCGCCGCTGGATCAGCCTGATCGTCGCGTCGTTCCTGCTGATCGTCTTCAACTTCGCCACTCCCTTCGCGACCTCGTACGTGGTCGCGCACACGGGTGGCGGAAGCCGGCCGGGGCAGGCGATCGTCATCCTCTGCTGCGCGCTCGTGGGATGCGTCTCGTTCGCGCTCCTTCAGATACTCCGCGGCCTGGCGCTCGTCTCACTTCAATCGCTGGCGGACCGCCGCGTCACGCTCGGTGTGTTCGGGCATCTGCTGTCGCTGCCCTACGAGTACTTCACCAGGAGGAACCCCGGCGATCTGGGAATGCGGGTCCGCACCAGTACGGCGGTCCGGCAAGTACTCACCAACGCGGCGCTCTCCGGCATGTTCGACGGCGCGCTGGTGCTGTTCTACCTGATCATGCTCCTGGTGGTGGACCTGCAGTTCGCCCTGCTCAGCATGGGGCTGGCCCTCGCGATGGTGCTCGTCCTCTTCTTCTTCTGGAAGAAGCAGCGCTACCTGTCCGCCGAGGAGCTGGAGCACCAGTCGATCGCGGAGGGCTCGCTCCTCGAGCTGCTGGACGGACTCCAGACGATCAAGGCGTGCGGCCTGGAGGACACCGCGCACGACCGCTGGAGCCACAGCGTGGTCGACGAGATCAACCACCGCGGGCGAAGCCGGCGCAACCAGGTCATCGGCTCGGCGATGAGCGCGACGATCCAGTTCTTCGCCCCCCTCGCGGTGCTCGCCCTGGGGTACTACCGGATCGCGAGCGGTACCGAGTCGCTGAGTTCGGTGGTCGGGTTCACCGCGCTCGCCGTCGGGATGTTCGTGCCCCTGGCGAACCTGGTGCACAGCGCGCTGCAGGTCGCCGGTCTCGGCGCGACGCTCTCCAGGCTGACGGACATCCTGGGCACCGAACCGGAAGAACGCCCCGCGGACGCCACACCGCTGGACGACGTCAGCGGTCCCGTCGAGGTACGCGACGTGTCGTTCAGCTACGCCGGCAGCAAGGACCCGATCCTCCGAGAGGTCGACGTCCGCTTCGAGGGCGGGACGTTCACCGCCATCCTCGGCAGGTCGGGCTCCGGCAAGTCGACGCTGGCATCCGTCATCGCCGGCCTCCAGATCCCGAGCAGCGGATCGGTCCACCTCGCCGGCGTGCCGATGACCGAACTCGACCGGGTGTCGCTCCGGCGCTCGATCTCCTACATCGCCCAGGACGCCAGGCTCTTCGCCGGCTCGATCCGGGACAACATCACCTACGCACTGCCCGGGGCGCCGCTGGACGAAGTGATCCAGGCGGCGAAGCTGGCCTGCGTCCACGACGACATCATGGCGCTGCCGATGCGCTACCAGACACAGCTCGGCCCGGGCGGCCTCGGCATGTCGGGCGGTCAGCGCCAGCGCATCGCCCTCGCCCGCGGGTTGATCCGCAAGCCGCAGCTCCTGGTCCTCGACGAAGCGACGAGCGCGCTGGACAGCGCGACCGAGAAGGCGATCTTCGACGGGCTGGCCGCGTTCGACCACACCCTGATCGTCATCGCGCACCGCCTGTCGGTGCTCGAGGCCGCGGACCAGGTCGTCGTCGTCGATTCCGGCCGGGTCGTCGCTCAGGGCGAGTACGAGGACCTCATGGCCAACTCTCCGATCATGCGCACCCTCGCGACCGGTCACGGGGAACTCCAGGCCTGAAACGGTCATCCGTTCCGCAACTGAAGGGAAGTGGCGATTTGCTCTCCGAAGCAAAAAATCAAATGTTGACCCGGGTCGGCCCGGGGACTCCCATGGGCGAACTGATGCGACGGTACTGGCACCCGATCGCCGCTGTCTCGGAGCTCGCCGAGAAGAGGGTGAAGCCGGTCCGGCTGATGGGTGAGGACCTGGTCCTCTACCGGACCGCCGGCGACGAGTACGGCCTCATCCAGCGCCAGTGCCCGCACCGCCGCGCCGATCTCGGCCAGGGCTGGGTGGAGGGCAACAGCCTGCGCTGCTCGTACCACGGCTGGAAGTTCGACCAGGCCGGCTCCTGCGTGGAGCAGCCCTACGAGGACATGGCCGAATCGGCCACGCCGTTCCGGTCCAAGGTGAAGGTCACGTCCTACCAGGCGGTCGGGTTCGCCGGCATGATCTGGGCCTACATGGGACCGTCTCCGGCGCCCCTCATCCCGATGTTCGAGCCGTTCACCTGGAACCGCGGGTTCGTCCAGATCATCCTGACAGAGCTTCCGTGCAACTGGTTGCAGGGCCACGAGAACTCCGTTGACCCCGTGCATTTCGAATGGCGGCACACCAACTACGTGGCACGCGAGGCGAATCCCGCGAGCCCGGAATACGGGCCCCGCCACACCGGCATCGAGTTCCAGGAATTCGAGTTCGGGATCGCTGTCGCACGTCAGGCCGAGATGGTCAAGATCCCGGCCGCCCCGGTCGCGCCGACGAGCCGGCTGGAGGAGAGCGGGGTCGCATGCCTGTGGCCCAACGCCCTGTACGTCGGCAGCAGCATCGAATGGCGCATCCCGGTCGACGACACGCACACGCTCAATGTCGTCTGGCACTACTCGGCGATCCCGACGGACATGCCCGAGGCCGAGCAGGCAGAGATCCCGTACTGGTACGGCCCCGTCTACGACGACGACGGCGAGATCCTGACCAGCCACATCCAGAACCAGGACTTCGCGGCCTGGATCGGCCAGGGAGAGATCGCGGACCGCAGCAAGGAGCACCTGGGCCGCAGCGACGAAGGGCTCATCATGCTGCGCAAGAGGCTCTTCGCGGACATGGAACGCGTCCGCAACGGCGAGGACCCCCAAGGCATCGTGCGCGACCCCGCGTTGAACGAATGCATCGCCCTCCCGCTGGACGTCCACCAGGTCTACAACCGCGAAGGCTCCGACCGCGCCTTCTTCGAAGAGCGACTCCGGCGCGTGTACAACTGGCGCCTGAGCGACGACCCGTCCTACATCGCCCAGGCGGGCCAGCCGGAGTCCGTACGCCGCGCGTTCGAGAAGGCCATGGGCCTCAGCGAGAACTTCTTGGACGACTGACACCGACCGCGGTGCGAGCCCCAAACCCGGAGCCCTTCCTACGAGGGGCTCCATCGGTGTTTTCACGGCCCACCACCGACGGCCGTAGTGGACTGCCGCTCGGGGCAGCACACCACATCCCGGATCATCGCCGCACTCGCCACCACGGCTACGCCGGCCGCCTTACCTCCCGCCGAGGCCCACGCCGGCGCCCGCCGCCGCGGCGGAATCACCGCGTTCCTCGCCGTCGGAGGACTCGCCCGCTGGGCCCGGCAGTCCTACATGACGCGAAAGCACACCATCCCCAGGTGAGACCTTCTGGTCCTCGGGGCTGAGCGGATCCACTTCCGGATCGACGTTCGCCGGAAAAACCGCCGAATTACTGAGGGAATTGGCGGACCGCAGATGGCAGACGGCGTTTCCCGGCAGATGCACGGCGTATCTCATGGTGAGCATCTCAGGACTGCCGGGAGAAACCAGAATGGCCACCCCCTCGCCTCTCCGCGCATACCCCCAGCGAATTCTGATCCGCTGACCCGGGCTAATTCCGGTGAGGGCCGAGGGCGCGGGCCCGCTGGCCCGGGGGCGGCGCCGCCGCCCACGCCCGGCCCGCTTCCGGCGCCGGGCGCCCCATACGCGCGCGGGCCGGACAGCGGGATCGGGAATTGACAGAGCACTTGGCAGTATGCCCTCGACACGTGGCCGAATCGGCAGTCGGTGCACGCCCTCAAGAATTGACATAGAGCTTGGCGACATGCCCTCGGCAGCGCACGGAAATCGGCAACTGTTCGCCGACTCTCCGGTATTGACACCCGTCTGATGGTTACCTACGGTCCGCTGGTCAGGTTTTCCCGATCGCGTCCGAAGGTATTGATGACTCCCTCTGCTATGCCGAAGTCCAGGCAGCAGCTGATTCTTTCCGTTCTCATGGTGTGTTCCCTGCTGATCTGGCTGGACAACACCGTCCTGAGTACCACCCTGGAGACCCTCTCGGACCCGGTCCGGGGACTGAATGCCAGCCCGTCCGAGCTGCAATGGGCCACCGGCTCGTACACGCTCGCCTTCGCCACCCTGATGTTCACCGCGGGCGCCCTGGGCGACCGCTTCGGCCACCGGACCGTGCTCGTGGCGGGCCTGGTGGTCTTCGCAGCGTCCTCGGTGTGGGCGGCGTACGCGGGCGACGCGGGCCAGCTGATCGCCGCCCGGGCCGCGATGGGCGTCGGCAGCGCGCTGATCATGCCTGCGAACCTGGCCGTCCTCATGTGGACCTTCACCGGCCCCGCGCGGTCGACCGCGATCGCCATCTCCTCGACTGCCGCCGGCGTCGGGATGGCCGTGGGCCCGGTGCTGGCCGGGGTGCTCCTCGACCGCTTCTGGTGGGGCTCGGTCTTCCTGGTCAACGTCCCGGTCGTGGTGCTCGCGCTGATCGGTATCGCCCTGCTGGTCCCGAACTTCCGCAGCCCCGTGGCGCGGCCGCTGGACCCGGCCGGGATGCTGCTGTCGATCAGCGGCCTCGCGACGCTCGCCTACGGCCTGATCCGCGCGGGGCAGGTGGCGTCCTGGGGCCGTACGGACGTCTGGGGGCCGATCGTCGGCGGACTGGTCCTGCTGGCCGTGTTCGTGCTCGTCGAACTGCGCGTCAAGGTGCCCAGCTTCGATCCCCGGCTGCTCGCGCAACGCGCCTTCGGCGGCGGCAACGTGGCGCTCGGACTGCTCCTCTTCGCCGTGTCCGCCGTCACCTTCTACAACGCGTTCTACCTGCAGGGCGCACGCGGCTACTCGCCGATGGAGGCGGGCCTGGCCGGCATCCCGACCGCGGTCGGCGCGACCCTGGGGGCGCCCGTCGGCGCGCGCCTGGTGCGCCAGTGGTCGCTGCGGACCGTCACCGTCCCGGCCCTCACCGTCGCGGCACTGACCATGGGCGCGTACGGGCTCTTCGGCCTGGAGACCCCCCTCGTCCGGATCGAGCTCCTGCTGCTGGTCCAGGGCCTCGCCGTCGGCATGGTGCTCGGCCCGGTGACCGCGGCACTGATCAGCACGCTGCCGCTCGAACGGGCCGGCGCCGGGTCGGCCGTCACCAATACCGTGCGGCAGACCGGCAGCGTGATCGGGATCGCCGTCGGCGGCACGATCATGTCGATCGTGTACCGGCGCTCGATCGAGCCCTCGCTGGACGGTGTGCCCGGACCGGTGCGGGAACAGGCGCTGGTCTCCGCCGAACAGGCCCGGCACGTCGCCGACGCGGCCCGGCGGCCCGAACTCGTCCGGGCCGCCGACGAGGCGTTCGTCCACGCCATGCACGTCGGCGCGGTCTGGATCATGCTCATCGGGCTGTTCGGAGCAGCCGTGCTGCTGATCGCCCTGCGCTCGGCCCGAAAGCCCGCGGCAGCCGTACGCGAGGCGGACCACGAGCAGGAAGCCGGCCCGTCCACGACCGAAACGGTTCCTCACGCCGGGGCCGATGCCCGCCCCCGGCGTGAGGGCGAAGGCGTGGGCAGCCACTGATCATGGGCCCCATGCGGAAACTTCCCGATCCGTCGCCGGACAGCCAGGCGACGTACCTGCCGGACCGTCATATGTTCGCCCTGTGGACCTGGTCCGGACGCACCGTGGGGGCGGCCCCGCCGGTCGGTGACATCGAGACCATTCCCCTGGCCGTCCCGACGCCGGACCTCGGCGGGCTGAAGGTGTCCGACGTCGACTGCGCGCTGATCGAGCCGGACCGGCTCGTCGGAGCGCCCCTCGATTCGCCCGGCCGGTCGGTGGACGTCTGGCGGTCGTGGATCGCGGGCGGCGAATCGATCCTGCCGCTCGCGGCGCACGCCGTTCCCGATGCCACGGGTGTCGCCGTGACGACGGCGGAGCACGCCGGCGCCGTCTTCCGGCACACCACCGCCGTGGCGGCCGAACTGCGCACCACGCTCACCGCGAAGCCACGGCCGTACCAGGTACGCGGTGTGAGCTGGCTGCGCGAGACCATCGCCTCGCACGGCGGCGCGGTGCTCGCCGACGAGATGGGACTGGGAAAGACGCTTCAGACCATCGGCTGCGTCGCCGGGCGCGCCGAGGAGGGGCCGCAACTGGTGGTGTGCCCCACCTCGCTGGTCGGGAACTGGGCGCACGAGATCGCGCGGTTCGCCCCCGGCCTGCGGACCGCGATCTGGCGCGGCGGCCCGCTGAAGGCGGTGGAGAGCGGGACGGTCGTGCTCACCGGCTACCCGACGCTCCGCACGCACGGCCCGGCCATGGCCGAGCACCGGTGGAGCACCGCCGTGTTCGACGAAGCACAGGTGCTGAAGAATCCCCGTACGCAGGTGTCGAAGGCCGCGCGCACCATCGCGGCCGACGCGCGGATCGCCCTGACCGGGACGCCCGTCGAGAATCACCTCGAGGAGCTGTGGGCCCTGCTCAACCTGGTCGCACCCCATCTGTTCGGGAACCGGACGCAGTTCCGCCGGCGCTTCGTCCGGCCCATCGCGGACGGCTCCCTCGCCGCCTCCGCCCGACTGCGCGGGGCCATCGAGCCGGTCGTGCTGATGCGGAAGAAGTCCCAGGTCGCGACCTCGCTCCCGCCCAAGATCCATGCCGACCTGATCTGCGACCTCACCGAGGAACAGGAGCGGCTGTACGACGGGTTGCTGGAGCAGGTCATCGACGACGGCTTCGGCAGCGGCGCCCAGCGTCAGACCAGGGTGCTGGCGGTCCTGACCGCGCTCAAGCAGGTCTGCAACCACCCGGGCCTGATCAACGACGACCTCGGTGAGCTGGCAGGAAGGTCGGGAAAGCTCGACCTGTGCACCGACATCGTGGCCAACAACCTGGAGAACGGCTCTCCGACCCTCGTCTTCACCCAGTACCGGCAGACGGGTGAGCTGCTGATCCGGCACTTCGGCGAACAGTTCGGCGTGAGCGCACCGTTCTTCCACGGCGGCCTGAACCAGGAACAACGGGCCGACATCGTGCGCCGGTTCCAGGCCGACGACGGCCCGAAGGTGCTCGTACTCAGCCTGAAGGCCGGCGGCACCGGGCTCACCCTCACCCGCGCGGCCGACGTCATCCACTTCGACCGATGGTGGAATCCGGCCGTGGAGGCGCAGGCGTCCGACCGGGTCCACCGGATCGGCCAGACCCGTACCGTCACCGTCACCACCCTGACCACGGGGACCACCGTCGAGGAGCACATCGCGGCCATGCACTCCCGCAAATCCGCACTGTCGGACATCGCCGACACGTCCAGCGTCGCCGAGTTGACCCGCCTGGACGACGACCGCCTCATCGAGGTCCTGCGCCGGAAGCGAGACAGCTGACCCATGGCCACCCACGACTTCGGTTACACCAAGTGGGGCAAGGACTGGGTCCGGTTCGCCGAGACCTTGCGCCAGACCCGTCCCGATCCCCAACTGCCGAGCGCGCGCCGCATGGCGCGCGACGGGAAGGTGCAGATCACGATCGACGGCCGGACCGTGCGCGCCGTCGTGCACCGCGGCCGCGGCGCCACGGTGACGACGGTCGAGGTGGCGCCGATGTCGCCGGGGGCGACGGCCGAGATCTCCCGTCAGCTGAGCGGTGTCCAGCCCGTCCTCACCGACGATCTCTACGTCACGATCGCCGACGCGGGCCACCCGCCCGCACCGAAACTCCTCGCCGTCACCTGCTCCTGCCCAGCAGGCACCCCGCGGTGCATCCATGAGCTGGCCGTCTACTACGACATGGCACGGCGCATCGACGACGACCCGCGCATCGCTCTCGACGTACAGGGCTTCTTCCGCGGTCCGGCGGACAGCAAGGGAGTGTCCACCGCAGGGACACAGCAGCGGTGGATCGCGCTCAACGCACTGGACCCCGCCGCCTACTTCACGGCGTCCGAGTGACCCGGCCCCTGCCCGGTCTGCTGCGTGTGACAGAAATGGCCCGGACCGTCACGCAACGCCACGCCGCCGTCGCGGCGGAGGACAAGCAAAAGCCCCAGGTCACGGCGAGTGAGTCCTGGGGCTTCTACAGAGCCGCCTTCGGGATTCGAACCCGAGACCTACGCATTACGAGTGCGTTGCTCTGGCCAGCTGAGCTAAGGCGGCACCGCTGGGAAGATGGGAATCTCCCTGGTGGGAGCCTCTCATCAGCAGCGGCGCCAAGTCTACAGGGTTGAACGGGGTGCCCCGAACCACGGTCCCCGGAGGTCAGCAGCGGGCGCCTTCGGCCGGGGGGCGACCCTGCAAGAGGTAGCGGTTGATGGCGGTGTCGACGCAGTCGCTGCCGCGTCCGTACGCCGTGTGGCCGTCGCCGTCATAGGTGAGCAGGGTGCCCGAGTCCAGCTGGCCGGCCAGGGCCTGGGCCCACTTGTACGGGGTCGCCGGGTCCCGGGTCGTGCCGACCACCACGATCGGGGCCGCGCCCTTGGCCGCCAGCGGCTTCGCCTCGCCCGTGGCCTTCACCGGCCAGTACGCGCAGTTCAGGGAGGCCCAGGCCAGGCCCTTCCCGAACACCGGAGAGGCCTTCTCGAAGGAGGGCAGCGCGGCGTCCACCGCTTCCGGGCCGCTGAAGGCGGGCGGCTGGTCGAGGCAGTTCACGGCGGCGTTCGCGTACATGAGGTTCGCGTACGTGCCGTCGCCCTCCCGCTCGTAGTAGCTGTCCGCGAGGGCCAGCAGCGGGGCGCCGTCGCCGTTCATGGCCTCGGTGAGCGCCGTGCGCAGCTGCGGCCACGCGCTCTCGTCGTACAGGGCCGCGATCACACCCGTCGTCGCGAGGGACTCGCCGAGCGGGCGGGCCGGGTCGCCCGAGGGGACCGGCTGGGCGTCGATCTTGCGGAAGAACTCCTTCAGGCGCGCCGCGACCGCGTCCGGATCGCCCTTGCCCAGCGGGCAGTCGGGCTGCTTGGCGCAGTCCTTGGAGAAGGAGCGGAAGGCCGTCTCGAAGCCTTCCGTCTGGTCGCGGTTGAGGTCGAGCGCCGAGCGCGAGGGGTCCATCGCACCGTCCAGGACCAGCCGGCCGACCCGCCCCGGGAAGAGGTTCGCGTACGTCGCCCCGAGGAAGGTCCCGTACGAGGCGCCGACGTAGTTCAGCTTCTCGTCGCCCAGCACCGCCCGGAGCATGTCCATGTCGCGGGCGGCCTCGACGGTGGAGACGTGCGGCAGGATCCGCTTCGAGCGCTCCTCGCAGCCCGCCGCGAACTCCTTGAACGCCGCCACCAGCCGGGCCCGCTCCGCCTCGTCGTCGGGCGTCTGGTCCACCTGGGTGAACTTGTCCATCGCCGGCCCGGTCAGGCATTCGACCGGGCTGCTGCGCGCCACCCCGCGCGGGTCGAAGGAGACCATGTCGTACTGGGCCCGTACGGCGGCCGGGTAGCCGATCCCCGCGTACGCCTGGAGGTAGCCGATCCCGGAGCCGCCGGGCCCGCCCGGATTGACCACGAGGGAGCCGAGCCGCTTGCCCGGCCCCGTCGCCGCCCGGCGGGCCACCGCGAGCTCGACGTCCTGGCCGGAGCCCGGGTCCGCGTAGTCCAGCGGTGCCTTCAACGTGGAGCACTGGAAGCCCGGGACACCGCAGTCGCGCCAGCTCAGCTTCTGCTCGTAGTACGGGCGCAGCGCGGCGGGCACGGCGCTCGGCTCGGCCGAGGCCACGTCCGGACCGCCCGAGGTGCAGCCGGAGAGCAGCAGCCCGGCGGCTGCGATCACGGTCCCAGTGGTACGCAGCAGGCTCCTGGTGTCCATGCCGGGAGCCTACGTGCTGCCCGCCGCCCGCGTCCGGTGACGATCATCGGGGCGACGGCCCGGGCGGCCGACCGCCGACCGGGCCCGCACCGCGCCCGGCCCCGCGCGGGCCCGCTCCCGCGGGCCGTCCCGGATCGCTCGGACGGGTGAACGGTCAGCCCGCGCGCAGTGCCATCGTCATGGCCTCCACCGCGAGCAGCGGCGCCACGTTGCGGTCGAGGGCCTGGCGGCAGGCGATGATCGCCTCGATACGCCGCAAGGTGCGCTCGGGGCCCGAGGCCCGGGCGATCCGGTCGAGGTCCTGGCGTATCTCCTCGTTGGCGATGGCCAGGCCCGAGCCGAGCTGCAGGGCGAGCACGTCCCGGTAGAAGCCCGTCAGGTCGGTCAGCGCCAGGTCGAGGGTGTCGCGCTGGGTACGGGTGCGGCGGCGCTTCTGCCGGTCCTCCAGCTCCTTCATCACCCCGGCCGTGCCCCGGGGCATACGGCTGCCCGCGCCCGCTCCGGCGCCGAGCGCGGCCCTGAGCTCCTCGGTCTCCTTGCCGTCGACCTCTTCCGCGACCTGCTTGGCGTCCTCAGCGGCGGCGTCGACCAGCTCCTGCGCGGCCTTGAGGCAGGCGCCCACGTCGTCGACGCGCAGCGGGAGCCGCAGCACGGCGGCCCGGCGGGTACGGGCCGACTCGTCGGTGGCGAGGCGGCGGGCCCGGTCGATGTGTCCCTGGGTCGCGCGGGCGGCGGCGGCCGCCGCCGCGGGGTCGACGCCGTCCCGGCGGACGAGGACCTCGGCCACCGCGTCCACGGACGGGGTGCGCAGGGTCAGGTGCCGGCAGCGGGAGCGGATGGTGGGCAGCACGTCCTCCAGGGAGGGCGCGCACAGCAGCCACACCGTGCGCGGAGCGGGCTCCTCCACGGCCTTGAGGAGTACGTTGCCCGCGCCCTCGGTGAGCCGGTCGGCATCCTCGAGGACGATGACCTGCCAGCGGCCGACGGCCGGCGAGAGCTGGGCCCGGCGGACCAGGTCGCGGGTCTCCTTCACGCCGATGGACAGCAGGTCGGTACGGACGATCTCCACATCGGCGTGCGTACCGATCATGGTGGTGTGGCAGCCGTCGCAGAATCCGCAGCCCGGTTCACCCCCGAGGGCGCGGTCCGGGCTGACGCACTGGAGGGCGGCCGCGAAGGCACGGGCGGCGGTGGCCCGCCCGGAGCCGGGCGGGCCGGTGAACAGCCAGGCGTGGGTCATCTTGGAGGCGGGCGGCGGCGGGGTGCCCTGCGAGGTGGCCGTGACCAGGGCGTCGGCGTCGCGGGCGGCGGCGGCCAGCTGCGTCTGCACCCGCTCCTGTCCCACCAGGTCGTCCCATACGGGCATCCCGCCCACCGCCTCTCACTGTCCGTGTCGTGTCCTGCTCCCATTGTGGCGCCCGCCACCGACAATCCCGGCCGTCACCGGCCCGCCCGGGTCAGCGGCGGCGGCGCGGTCCCGCGTCCCCGTCGGGCCCGTCCTCGTGGCGCGGGCCGAGCAGTTCGTCGGCCAGGGTCGGCAGGTCGTCCATCGGGGTCGCCTCGGCCCAGTCGGACGGGGTCCGGCGCGGGCGGCCGTCGTCGCCGACGAGGGGCAGCTCGCGGGTCACGTCGTTCCCGGAGTCCCGGAAGATCTCCGGCGGGACCCGGTCGGCCGGGCTCTCCTCGGTCCGCCGGGCCGTCGGCCGCGAGGCCGAACCACTGCGCCCGGACGAGCCCGACGCACCGGACGCACCGGACGCGCCGGCCGAGCGGCTCCGCGCGGCCGGTGCCGCCGGGCCGTCAGGGCGGACGGGCGGCAGTACGGCCGTCTCGTCGGCCGCGCGCGCGGCCGACGGGTCGACGACGGGCACCGGGACGGTCTGGGTCACGTCGTCCGGCTGGACGACCCGCTTGACCACCGGGGTCTCGACGGTGACGGCATCGTCCGGGTGCGGCTGCTGCCGGGGCTGAGCCTGGGGCTGCGGATTGGCCTGCGGCTGCCGCGGGTCCTTGTGCATCGCCACCTTGGGCGCGGGCGCGGCGGGCGCGGGCGCCGCCGGAACGGTCGCCGCAGCGGCGGCCGCGGCCGCCGCGGAGGCCTCCGCCAGCCGGCGTGCCTCCTCCGCCCTCAGCAGGGCCTCCTCGGCCCGCCGCTGCTTCTCCAGCCGGCGTGCCTCGGCCTCGGCCCGCAGCCGGGCCTCCTCCGCGTCCTGGAGCCGGATCCGCTCGGCCTCCGCCGCCCGGGCCCGCTCCTCGGCCTCCACGCGCAGCCGCTCGGCCTCGGCCAGCGCCCGGGCCTCCTCCTCGGCGCGCAGCCGGGCTTCCTCCGCCTCGCGCGCGGCCTCGGCCTCCGCGATCCGGCGGGCTTCCGCGGCCTCCGCCTCGGCCTTGATCCGGGCCTCCTCGGCCTCCCGGGCCAGCCGGGCCTGCTCCTCGGCCTGCAGCCGGGCCTCCTCCGCCTTGCGGGCGGCCTCCGCCTCGGCCTTGCGCCGGGCCTCCTCCTCGGCGAGCCGCCGCGCTTCGAGCTGCGCGGCCACCTCGGCCTCCGAGAGCGGCAGCATCCGGTCCAGGCGGTGCCGTACTACGGTGGTGACCGAGCCGGGGTCCTGGCCGGCGTCGACCACCAGGTAGCGCCCGGGGTCGGAGGCCGCGAGCGTCAGGAAACCGGCCCGCACCCGCTGGTGGAACTCGGTGGGCTCCGACTCCAGCCGGTCCGGCGCCTCGGTGAACCGCTCCCGCGCCGCCTCCGGCGACACGTCGAGCAGCACGGTCAGGTTCGGGACCAGGCCGTCCGTGGCCCAGCGCGAGATCCGGGCGATCTCCGTCGGGGACAGGTCGCGGCCGGCGCCCTGGTAGGCCACCGAGGAGTCGATGTAACGGTCGGAGATGACCACCGCACCCCGCTCCAGGGCGGGCCGGACCACGCTGTCCACGTGCTCCGCGCGGTCGGCGGCGTACAGCAGCGCCTCGGCGCGGTTCGACAGCCCGGCGGAGGAGATGTCCAGCAGGATCGAGCGGAGCCGCTTGCCGACCGGGGTGGCGCCCGGCTCGCGCGTCACGACGACCTCGTGGCCCTTGCCCCGTATCCAGTCGGCGAGCGCCTCGACCTGGGTGGACTTGCCGGCCCCGTCGCCGCCCTCCAGGGCGATGAAGAACCCGGTCGTGGAGGGGGCCTGCACCGGTTCCCCGCCGCGCAGGGCCTCGCGCAGGTCCCGGCGCAGCGGTACGCCGCTCCGGTCGTCGGCCTTGGCGAGCACCACCGCGGCGACGGGCAGCAGCAGCGCGCCGACCAGCATCAGGGTGAAGGCGGCGCCGCCGTGCGGGAGGATTCCCTCTCCGCCGGCCAGCCGGTGCGGGCCGATGCCCGCCGCCAGCAGCGGGGCCGCGACGGCGCCCACGGCCACGGCCACCCGGACCACGGCCTGGAGGTGTTCGGTGACCCGGGACCGGCGGAACTCCTCGGTCTCCTGGTCGAGCAGGACGTGCGCGGCGTTGGCCGCCACACCGGCGGCGGTGCCGGCGAGCAGCGCCAGGAACAGCACGGTCGCCGTGTCCAGCACCAGCCCGGTCAGCAGCAGCGCGAGCCCGGCGACCGCCGTGGCCAGGGCCAGCAGTCGGCGCCGGGACAGCCCGGGCAGCACCTTGCCGGCCTGGTTGGCACGGATGCCCAGCCCGGTGCCGCCGACGAGGGCCAGCACCAGCAGGGCGTACGAGGACGGGCCGCCGCCCAGGTCGAAGGCGTGCAGGACGGACACCGAGGCGGCGGAGGCGATGGCTCCGGCGACGGCGGCGCAGGTCAGGACGAGCAGCGGGATCGCGCCCGTACGCCCCTTCTCGGGCCGGTCGCCCGCCCGGGGGGTCCGCAGCCCCTCCAGCGGGGAGCGCGGCCTCGGGGTCTTGGTGGCGGGCAGTGCCAGCGGCAGCAGCAGCGAGACGGAGGCGGCGAACAGCCCGGCGGCCACGTACGAGCCCAGCGCCGACTGGTTCTCGGCGAACCAGTCCACGCCGAGGCCCAGCGCCCGCCCGACCAGGGTCGCGACGAGCAGCGCGGCGGCCGCGACGGGCATCGCGGCGAAGGCGGTGCGCAGGGTCAGGCGCCGCAGCGCGTCCAGGTGGTCCGGGAGCGGCCGTACGGTGGCCCCCTCCGGCGGCGGCACGGGCAGCAGGGCCGGGGCGGCGCTCTCCTTGGCCAGGGTCCACAGCCGCTCGGCGGCGCCGGAGACGAACACGGTGGCGAGCAGCGCGATCGTGGCGTGTGCCGGGATCCAGTCCAGCCAGAGCGGGGCGACGACGAAGAGCGCTATCCGCAGCCCGTCGGCGCCGACCATCGTCCAGCGCCGGTCCAGGGCCCCGCCGGGAGCGGTGAGCTTGGCCAGCGGGCCGAGCAGGACGGCGCCGAACAGCACGGTGGCGAGGATCCGCACCCCGAACACGGCGGCGACGGCGAAGGCCGCGCCCCGGTAGCCGTCGCCGAAGAGCCCCCCGGGGGCCGCGGTGACCGTGGCCTGGAGGGTCAGCAGCACCAGGACCAGCAGGGCGAGGGCATCGCCGATGCCGCTCACCAGCTGGGCGCTCCACAGCCGGCGCAGCCCGGGGGTGCGCAGCAGCGCGCGCACCGCTCGCTCGCGGGAATCCGCGGCCAGGGCTTCGTCGTAGGTGGGGTTCTCGGAGGCGGTCACGACCGTTGGCTGCTCGGCTCGCGTCATCCGCCCAGCCTATCCGCTGCGCCTGGCAGGTGCGGGGGCCTGTGGACAAGGTCGGATGTGACCCCGCACCCACCTTCGGCGCCCGGGGCGCACCCCGGACCCCGCGCGGCGCGGAACGTCCGAGGGCCCCGCGCGGATCGCGCGGGGCCCTCGGACGTACATGCCGTGCGTGCCGTGCGTACGGCCTGCCGGCCGGCCGGAGACTATTCGTCCGACGCCGCCGGAGCGGCCGCGGCCTTCTTCGCGGCAGCCGTGGTCTTCTTCGCGGCGGTGGTCTTCTTCGCCGCGGCCGTCGTCTTCTTCGCGGCGGCGGTCTTCGCCGTCGCCGTCGCCTTCTTCGCCGGGGCCTTCTTGGCGGGCGCCTTCTTCACGGCCTTCTTCGCCGTCTTCTTCGCCGGCGCCTTGGCGCGCTTCTCCGCGAGCAGCTCGTAGCCCCGCTCCGGCGTGATCGTCTCGACGTCGTCGTCCCGCCGCAGCGTCGCGTTCGTCTCGCCGTCCGTCACGTACGGCCCGAAGCGGCCGTCCTTGACCACCACCGGCTTCTCGCTCACCGGGTCGGTGCCCAGCTCCTTGAGCGGCGGCTTGGCCGCGGCCCGGCCGCGCTGCTTGGGCTGCGCGTAGATCGCGAGCGCCTGCTCCAGCGTGATCGAGAAGAGCTGGTCCTCGGTCTCCAGCGACCGCGAGTCCGTGCCCTTCTTCAGGTACGGGCCGTAGCGGCCGTTCTGGGCCGTGATCTCCACGCCCTCCGCGTCCGCGCCGACGACCCGCGGCAGGGACATCAGCTTGAGCGCGTCGGCCAGGGTCACCGTGTCCAGGCTCATCGACTGGAACAGCGAGGCCGTCCGCGGCTTGACGGCGTTCTTGCCCGTCTTCGGGGTGCCCTCGGGCAGGATCTCGGTCACGTACGGCCCGTAGCGGCCGTCCTTCGCGACGATCTGGTTCCCGCTGACCGGGTCGGCGCCCAGCTCGAACTCGCCGCTCGGCTTCGCGAAGAGCTCCTCCGCGTACTCCACGGTCAGCTCGTCCGGCGCCAGTTCCTCCGGCACGTCCGCCCGCTGGTGGCCCTCGGCGTCCTTCTCGCCGCGCTCCACGTACGGCCCGTAACGGCCGACGCGCAGCACGATGCCCTCGCCGACGGGGAAGGAGGAGATCTCCCGGGCGTCGATCGCGCCCAGGTCGGTCACCAGCTCCTTCAGGCCGCCGAGGTGGTCGCCGTCGGCCGGTACGACCTCGGTCGCGTCCTCCGAGCCGAAGTAGAACCGCTTCAGCCACGGCACGGACTGGGCCTCGCCCCGCGCGATGCGGTCGAGGTCGTCCTCCATCTTGGCGGTGAAGTCGTAGTCGACGAGGCGCCCGAAGTGCGTCTCCAGGAGGTTCACCACGGCGAACGACAGGAAGGACGGGACGAGCGCCGTGCCCTTCTTGAAGACGTAGCCGCGGTCGAGGATCGTGCCGATGATCGACGCGTACGTCGACGGGCGGCCGATCTCCCGCTCCTCCAGCTCCTTGACCAGCGAGGCCTCGGTGTAGCGGGCCGGCGGCTTGGTCGAGTGGCCGTCGGCCGTGATCTCCTCGGCCGTCAGCGCGTCGCCCTCGGCGACCTGCGGGAGGCGCTTCTCGCGGTCGTCGAGCTCGGCGTTCGGGTCGTCCGCGCCCTCGACGTAGGCCTTCATGAAGCCGTGGAAGGTGATCGTCTTGCCGGACGCCGAGAATTCCGCGTCCCGCCCGTCGCTCGCCCGGCCGCCGATCTTCACGGTGACCGAGTTGCCGACCGCGTCCTTCATCTGGGAGGCGACGGTCCGCTTCCAGATCAGTTCGTACAGACGGAACTGGTCGCCGGTCAGGCCGGTCTCGGCCGGGGTGCGGAAACGATCACCCGAGGGACGGATCGCCTCGTGCGCCTCCTGCGCGTTCTTGACCTTGCCCGCGTAGACGCGCGGCTTCTCCGGCAGGTAGTCGGCCCCGTAGAGCTGCGTGACCTGCGCCCGCGCCGCCGACACCGCGGTGTCGGACAGCGTGGTGGAGTCCGTACGCATGTAGGTGATGAAGCCGTTCTCGTACAGCTTCTGCGCCACCTGCATCGTCGCCTTCGCACCGAAGCCCAGCTTGCGCGAGGCCTCCTGCTGGAGCGTCGTCGTGCGGAACGGGGCGTACGGGGAGCGGCGGTACGGCTTGGACTCGACCGAGCGGACCGCGAACGAGGTCTGCGCCAGGGCGGCGGCCAGGGCCCGCGCGTTCGCCTCGTCGAGGTGCAGCACCTCGCTCTTGAGCTGCCCGTTCGAGCCGAAGTCGCGGCCCTGGGCGACGCGCTTGCCGTCCACCGTGTTCAGGCGGGCGACCAGGGTCGAGGGGTCGGAGGCGTCACCGGCGCGGCCGGTGCCGAAGGTGCCGGTCAGGTCCCAGTACTCGGCGCTGCGGAACGCGATCCGCTCGCGCTCCCGCTCGACGACGAGGCGGGTGGCCACCGACTGGACGCGCCCGGCGGACAGCCGCGGCATGACCTTCTTCCACAGGACCGGCGAGACCTCGTAGCCGTAGAGGCGGTCGAGGATGCGGCGGGTTTCCTGGGCGTCGACCATGCGCTGGTTCAGCTCGCGCGGGTTGGCGACGGCGTCGCGGATCGCGTCCTTGGTGATCTCGTGGAAGACCATCCGGTGGACGGGGACCTTGGGCTTGAGCACTTCCTGCAGGTGCCACGCGATGGCTTCGCCCTCGCGGTCCTCATCGGTGGCGAGGAAGAGTTCGTCGGACTCGGCCAGCAGCTCCTTGAGCTTGCGGACCTGCGCCTTCTTGTCCGCGTTGACGACGTAGATCGGCGCGAAGTCGTGCTCGACGTCCACGCCGAGACGGCGGACCTCGCCGGTGTACTTGTCGGGAACCTCGGCCGCGCCGTTCGGGAGGTCGCGGATGTGCCCGACGCTCGCCTCGACGACGTATCCCGGGCCGAGGTAGCCCTTGATCGTCTTCGCCTTGGCAGGGGACTCGACGATGACGAGTCGGCGGCCGCCCTTTGCGGTCTCGCTAGTCGGGGACAACTTGGCTCTTCTCTCCGGTCGGCACTCGGTCGCGGTACGGCGACGCTGCGGAGTGTGACGGTACAACCCGCCCCCGTGTCAAACGGCACAAGCCCGCAACGGCCACTCGAACGGTAACCCGACAAGTGCCATTTCTGCCGCCCGGATGCCGCGCCGGACCCCTCCCGGTCACCGGGCAGAGTGGCCAAAGGGCCGTCTGGCCCCGCCCCCGCACCCGCCGCGACGTCGGATTTCACACCCCAACGGAGATCATTGCGGGTCCGCGCCTCAGAACCGCTGGAGACACCAGACTCCGAGGGCCAGCGACCCCGCGCCGGCCAGCAGTGCCAACGGTACGGCCACGACGGGGCGCACGCCCTCAGCCACCGGCGCGCGGTGCAGGACGCGCGCCCCCGTCCAGGCCAGCAGAGCGGCTCCGAACAGCAGGAAGACGGCTGCCGCGAAGATCGCCGGACCGCTCTCCATGCCGTTCCCCTTTTCCCCCGGGCCGCTCGGGGATCCCCCCGGATCCCGCTGTGTCCAGGAGACTGCCAGCCATGGGGGTACGGCGGGCGAACCCGGGGTTACATCCTGGGTACGCCGCCCCGCGCGTCCGGTCGTACGCCGCCCCGCGCGGCCGGGCCCTAGCCCGCCGCCGGTCCCTGCACGGGCTCCAGGAACCCCTGCTCCACCAGCATCCGGATCGCCTCCGGGGTCCGGTCCCGCAGGACGACCGGGTCCTCCTCGACCAGCTGTGCGATGGCGTCCAGGATCCGGCCCGCGCTGAGTGACCCGTCACACACCCCGGCGAAGCCGGCGCCGACCGTGTCGACCTTGGTGGCCCGGCGCATCCCGCGGTTCTGCCGCAGCACCACGTGTTCCGGATCCTCCGCCCCGGGCGCGCCGACCTGCTCCTGGACGACCTCCTCGGTGAGCTGGAAGTACGCCGCCAGCAGGGCGGCGTCGTCGTGCTCGCGCAGGTAGTCCTGGCGGGCGAAGTGCGCGAGGACGGTCTCGCCGAGCGGCTGTTCGACGGAGTGCGGCCACTCCTCGACCACGATCGAGGGCTCGGCCGCGTCCGTACGGCGCAGGGTGATCCAGCCGAAGCCGATGGCCTTGGTCTTGCGGGCCTCGAACTCCTCCAGCCAGTCCTCGTAGCGCTGCGCGTACTCGGCCGGGTCGGCGCGGTGGTCGCCCGCGTCGCGCAGCCACAGCTCCGCGTACTGGGTGACGTCCTGGACGTCGCGCTGGACGATCCAGGCGTCGCAGCCGCGCGGCACCCAGGAGCGCACCCGGTCGTGCCAGTCCTCGCCCTCGACGTGCTGCCAGTTGCCGAGGAACTGCGCGTACCCGCCCGGGGCGAGGTGGGCCCCGGCCTGCTGGACGAGGGTCCGGCAGAGGTCGTCGCCGCCCATCCCGCCGTCCCGGTAGGTGAGCCGGGCGCCGGGCGAGATCACGAAGGGCGGGTTGGACACGATCAGGTCGTACGTGGCCTCGCCGACGGGCTCGAACAGGGAACCGGCGAGCAGTTCGGCCTCCGGCGCGCCGGACAGCGCCAGCGTCAGACGGGTGAATTCCAGCGCGCGCGGGTTGACGTCGGTGGCGGTGACCCGGGTGGCGTGCTGGGCGGCGTGCAGGGCCTGGATGCCGGATCCGGTGCCCAGGTCGAGGGCCGAGCCGACGGGGACGCGGACGGTGATCCCGGCCAGGGTGGTGGAGGCGCCGCCGACTCCGAGGACGACGCCCTCCTCGCGGCTGCCGATCCCGCTGGCCCCGCCGACGGCGCAGCCGAGGTCCGAGACGATGAACCAGTCCTCGCCGTCCGGGCCGCCGAACGGGCGTACGTCCACGGTGGCGTGCACCTCGTCGCCCTCCCGGCGCAGCCAGCCGTCGGCGAGCGCGTCCTCGACGGGCAGCGCGGCCGCGGCGTGCACCCGGGGCACGGGGCTCTGGAGGAGGAACAGCCGGACCAGGCTCGCGAGCGGGCTGTCACCGTGGCTGCGGGCGGCGCGCAGGGCGGGCACCGTCTCGCTGCGGGCGAGCGCGGCGTAGGCGGGGGCGCCGAGCAGGTCGAGCAGCCCGTCGGCGGTGAAACCGGCGGCGAGCAGGGCGGCGCGGAGTCCGGCGGCGCGGTCGGGCTTGGGGAGGCTGGTGGTACTCACGTGTCCATTGTGGCCGCTGGCACCGGCATTGCGTACGACCACGACACGCGACCGGGCGGGCCGGGCGGACCCACGGCCCGCCCGGACACGCGCCGGGGGCGGCCGGGCCCCCTGCGGAGCGCGGCTGCCCCCGGCGGCGGTGGCGCTCAGCCCGAGCTGGGCTGGACGTCCGTGCTGACCTTGCAACCCTGCTGGTTGTAGATCACCTTCAGGCCCGTCGAGTTGAGCTTCTGCTTGCTCGCCGTCTCGTTGGCCGCGACCTCGGTGAGACCGCCGGCGACCTGCTGGAGGCCCTCGGCGAACTTCGCCTGGTCCTTGGCGTCGAGCGCGTCGATCTTCGTCTTGAGGTCGACGTAGCCCTTGGAGATCTCGTCGTAGCTCTTCACGACGGCCGCCGCGGCGGTCTTGCCGTCCGCGACCGGCGGTTCGCCGGCGGCGGTGAGGGCTCCGCCCATGCTCTTGTAGGCCTCGGACAGCGTCTGGAACGCGGCCGAGTCGGTCTTCTGGACCTCCTCGGGCTTGCTGCTCTGCGTGGCCACCCGCTTCAGCTCGTCGTTGGTGTCCTTGATCTTGGTGAGCTCTGGCTCCCACTTGTCGCAGACCTTCTTGGCCCAGGCGTCGGCCTTCTTGGCGCCGTCGTCCCCGTCACCGCCGCAGCCGGACAGGACGAGCATCAGTACCGCACCGCCGGACACCGCGGCCGCAAGCTTCTTGTTCACCGGATTGGTCCCTTCGAAGGCTCTCGGCCCGGAAGATACACGCCCTCCATCCGGGTACGCACAAAGGCGGACAGACGGCGCGTCAGTCCGCGCCGCCCGTCCGCCGTTCGGGCGTACCTTCGAGCCCGCCCGGGCTCAAGCGGTCAGGAGACCACCGCCGGGTCGGCCTGCTTGGCCACCCGCTCGGCCGCTGTGCCCTCGTCGTCGCCGACGGCGATGCCGCGGCGCTTGGAGACGTACACGGCGCCGATGATGACCGCGATCGCGAGGACCGCGACGACGGCCCGTACGGTCGGGCTGGTGTCCTCGCCGTAGCTGAACTGGATGACGGCCGGGGCGATCAGCAGCGCCACCAGGTTCATGACCTTGAGCAGCGGGTTGATGGCCGGGCCGGCGGTGTCCTTGAACGGGTCGCCGACGGTGTCGCCGATGACGACCGCGGCGTGGGCCTCGCTGCCCTTGCCGCCGTGGTGGCCGTCCTCGACGAGCTTCTTCGCGTTGTCCCACGCACCACCGGAGTTGGCGAGGAAGACCGCCATCAGGGTGCCGGTGCCGATGGCACCCGCGAGGAAGGAGCCGAGCGCGCCGACGCCGAGGGAGAAGCCCACCGCGATCGGGGTGAGGACGGCGAGCAGCCCGGGCGTGGCGAGTTCGCGCAGCGCGTCCTTGGTGCAGATGTCCACGACGCGCCCGTACTCGGGCTTCTCGGTGTAGTCCATGATCCCGGGGTGCTCGCGGAACTGGCGGCGCACCTCGTAGACGACGGCGCCCGCGGAGCGGGAGACGGCGTTGATGGCCAGGCCCGAGAAGAGGAACACGACGGCCGCGCCCAGGATCAGGCCGACCAGGTTGTTGGGCTGGGCGATGTCGAGGCTGAGGTTCATCTCCCCGGCCTTGGCCCCGACCTCCTTCACGGCGGTCGCGATGGCGTCGTTGTACGAGCCGAAGAGCGCGGCGGCGGCGAGCACGGCCGTCGCGATGGCGATGCCCTTGGTGATGGCCTTGGTGGTGTTGCCGACGGCGTCGAGGTCGGTGAGCACCTGGGCGCCGGCTCCCTGGACGTCGCCGGACATCTCGGCGATGCCCTGGGCGTTGTCGGAGACCGGGCCGAAGGTGTCCATGGCGACGATGACGCCGACGGTGGTGAGCAGGCCGGTGCCGGCCAGGGCCACCGCGAACAGCGCCAGCATGATCGAGGTGCCGCCGAGCAGGAAGGCCCCGTAGACGCCGAGGCCGATGAGCAGGGCGGTGTAGACGGCGGATTCCAGGCCGACGGAGATGCCGGCGAGGATGACGGTGGCCGCGCCGGTCAGCGAGGACTTGCCGATGTCCCGGACGGGACGGCGGTTGGTCTCGGTGAAGTAGCCGGTCAGCTGCTGGATGAGGGCCGCGAGCACGATGCCGATGGCGACGGCGACGACGGCCAGGACGCGCGGGTCCCCGGAGTGGTTGGAGATCGCCGCGTCCTCGACGCCGACCAGCTCCTTGTAGGTGGCCGGGAGGTAGGCGTAGACGGCGATCCCGACGAGGACCAGGGAGATCACCGCGGAGATGAAGAAGCCGCGGTTGATCGCGGTCATCCCGCTGCGGTCGGAGCGCTTCGGCGCGACCGCGAAGATGCCGATCATGGCGGTGATGACGCCGATGGCGGGCACGATCAGCGGGAAGGCGAGGCCCAGGTCGCCGAAGGCGGCCTTGCCGAGGATCAGGGCGGCCACGAGGGTGACGGCGTAGGACTCGAAGAGGTCGGCCGCCATCCCCGCGCAGTCGCCGACGTTGTCGCCCACGTTGTCGGCGATGGTCGCGGCATTGCGCGGATCGTCCTCCGGAATGCCCTGCTCGACCTTGCCGACCAGGTCGGCGCCGACGTCGGCGGCCTTCGTGAAGATGCCGCCGCCCACGCGCATGAACATCGCGATGAGCGCGGCGCCGAGCCCGAAGCCCTCCAGGACCTTGGGGGCGTCGGCGGCGTAGACCAGGACGACGCAGGAGGCGCCGAGCAGGCCGAGGCCGACGGTGAACATGCCGACGACGCCGCCCGTGCGGAAGGCGATCTTCATGGCCTTGTGGGCCACGTCGGTGAGGTCCTTGGCGGGTTCGCCCTCGGCGGGGGTGGCCTCGCGGGCGGCCGCGGCGACGCGGACGTTGGCGCGGACCGCGAGGCGCATGCCGATGTATCCGGTGGCGGCCGAGAAGATCGCGCCGACGAGGAAGAAGGCGGACCGCCCTCCGCGCTGCGTCCAGTCGTCGGCGGGGAGCAGGAAGAGCAGGAAGAAGACCACGACGGCGAAGATGCCGAGGGTGCGCAACTGGCGCCCGAGGTAGGCGTTGGCGCCTTCCTGAACGGCCGCGGCGATCTTCTTCATGCTGTCGGTGCCCTCGTCGGCCGCGAGGACCTGGCGGACCAGGATCTGCGCGACGACGAGGGCGGCGAGCGCGACGCCCGCGATGACGAACACGATGAGCCGATTGTCATCGGTGAGTACTGCGGCTGCCAGATCATTGACGCGATCGGGCGCGATAGGGGTGAAGAGCCCCGTCATTCGTCCTCCTTGACGTGATGAGCTCAAGATGTGGACGGATTGTAGGGAGCGCGCCCTGATCAAAACAGTGGGCGTGAAACGCAATTGGCCTGCTCTTGCTCCTCAGCAATAGATCACGTCACTCCATTACCCCCGAAAGAAGTAATGGGGCAAAGGCATTGACGGTCGATCAGTGATCTAGGAATTTGCCGGGAAAATGAAAAAGGCCCTGCTCAGCAGGGCCTTGATAAAGATCGGAAGATACGACGGGGAACGGCACCGTCAAGGGCGTTCGCCCCGGCAGCCGGCGGCCCGGTCGCTACGGAAGGTCGGAGTCCCCGGAGACGGGCCAGCTCATCCGGATCGTTCCGCCCGATTCACCGGTGGTCACGGAGACGTCGTCCACGAGCCCGCTGATCACCGCGAGTCCCATCTCGTCCTCGCCGTCGATGTCCGGGTCCAGGACGGCCGCGATCCCCGGCACGGCCTCGGCGGAACTGCCGGCCGGTCCGGGCACCTCGTCGCCGACCTCGATGGAGAACACCTTCTCCTCCTCGGTCAGCACCACCCGGACGGGCGCGGTCAGCCCATTGCTGCGGTGCAGTCCGACGGCACGCGAACAGGCCTCGCCCACGGCGAGGCGGACCTCGTCGAGGACGGCTTCCTCCACACCCGCCCTGCGCGCCACGGCGGCCGCGACCAGGCGGGCCGTCCGGACGTGTTCGGGCTGGGCGCTGAAGCGCAGTTCAACGGTGGCCATGTGCGTCCCCCTCGGACTACGGGCGTGCCTTGACCGGGGCCCGGACCACCCATGGCCCGGTACCCCCGCTCCTCATCGGCTCCTACGCCGCCTCGGCGGCGGTCTCGGGAGTCGTCAGTCGGTGGCGTTGACGGCGTCTTCCACACTCGTGTGGATCGGGAACACCTTGGTCAGACCGGTGATTCGGAAGATCTTCAGGATGCGCTCCTGGTTGCAGACCAGACGCAGCGAGCCCTCGTGCGCGCGGACGCGCTTGAGGCCTCCCACGAGCACACCGAGGCCGGTGGAGTCGAGGAAGTCCACTCGCTCCATGTCGACAACCAGGTGGTAGCTGCCGTCGTTCACCAACTCCACCAACTGCTCGCGCAGCTTGGGCGCGGTATACACATCAATCTCGCCACCGACCTCTACGACCGTGCGGTCGCCGACAGTGCGAGTCGACAGGGACAGGTCCACGGATCCTCCAGCACCTTGCTATCGAGCGGCGCCCCCCAGGGGCCTCCCCACCCGAAGGTAAGGGGAGGGATCGGCTGCCGCGATGGCATTCAATCACTTACCGGCAGGCGCGCACGACGCCTTGGGTCCATTGTCCCGCACGCCGGTGACACACTCGGTTCCAATGGCCAACACTCACCGACCCGGTCAGCCCACGGCACCGGCGGACCCTCGACCCACCCCCGGCACGGTCCTGGACCGGCTGTCACGGGGGCCTTCCCGAGCTGCGCGCATCACCCATACGGAGCACTTGCCCCCTCGGGAGGGTCGTCATGCGGTGTGGCCCGATCGCATCCGAACGGATGTCGTAGCGGCGATCCGGGCCGCGGGCATCGAACATCCGTGGGAACACCAGGCCACGGCCGCCGAGCACGCCCTCGACGGCGAAAGTGTGGTGATCGCCACCGGAACCGCCTCGGGCAAGTCCCTGGCCTACCTCGCCCCCGTGCTCTCCGCCCTCGCCGACGGCGCCGAGGCCCCGAACGGCCGCGGGGCGACCGCCCTCTACCTGTCCCCCACCAAAGCTCTGGCCGCCGACCAGCGGCGCGCCGTGCGAGAGCTCGCCGCGCCCCTCGGGAACGCCGTACGCCCCGCCGTGTACGACGGGGACACCCCCTTCGAGGAGCGCGAGTGGGTGCGCCAGTACGCCAACTACGTGCTGACCAACCCCGACATGCTGCACCGGGGGATCCTGCCCTCCCACCCCCGCTGGTCCTCCTTCCTGAAATCCCTGCGGTACGTGGTCGTCGACGAGTGCCACACCTACCGCGGGGTCTTCGGGTCCCATGTCGCCCAGGTCCTGCGGCGGCTGCGCCGGCTGTGCGCCCGCTACGGCTCCGAACCGGTGTTCCTGCTGGCCTCCGCCACCGCGAGCGACCCGGCGGCCGCCGCGTCCCGGCTGACCGGGGTGCCGGTCCGGGAGGTCGCCGACGACGCCTCGCCGCGCGGCGAGGTCGTCTTCGCCCTGTGGGAGCCGCCGCTGACCGACCTCAAGGGCGAGAAGGGCGCTCCCGTACGCCGTACGGCCACCGCCGAGACCGCCGACCTGCTGACCGACCTGGTCGTACAGGGCGTCCGCACCGTGGCCTTCGTCCGGTCCCGGCGCGGGGCCGAGCTGATCGCGGTGATCGCCCAGGAACGGCTCGCGGAGATCGACCGCTCCCTGCCCCGGCGGGTCGCCGCCTACCGGGGCGGCTACCTCCCCGAGGAGCGGCGCGCCCTGGAGCGGGCCCTGCACTCCGGGGACCTGCTGGGGCTGGCCGCGACCACCGCCCTGGAGCTGGGCGTGGACGTCTCCGGGCTGGACGCCGTACTGATCACCGGATACCCGGGCACCCGCGCCTCCCTGTGGCAGCAGGCGGGCCGCGCCGGCCGCTCGGGGCAGGGCGCCCTGGCCATCCTGATCGCCCGCGACGACCCCCTGGACACCTATCTGGTCCACCACCCCGAGGCCCTCTTCCGGCAGCCGGTGGAGGCCACGGTCCTGGACCCCGACAACCCGTACGTCCTGGCCCCGCACCTGTGCGCGGCCGCCGCCGAGCTGCCCCTGACCGAGCCCGACCTGGACCTCTTCGGCCCCGCCGCACGCGGCCTCCTCCCCCAGCTGGAGGCCGCGAAGCTGCTGCGCCGCCGGGCCACGGCCTGGCACTGGACCCGCCGGGAGCGGGCCTCCGACCTGACCGACATCCGCGGCGGCGGGGGCCGCCCGGTGCAGATCGTCGAGGCCGCGACCGGGCGGCTGCTGGGCACGGTCGACGAGTCCGCCTCCCACTCCGCCGTCCACGACGGGGCCGTCCACCTCCACCAGGGCCGCAGCTACCTGGTGAAGCACCTGGACCTGGAGGACTCCGTCGCCCTGGTCGAGGAGGCCTCCCCGCCGTTCTCCACCACGGCCCGCGACACCACCTCCATCTCGATCCTGGAGACCGAGACCGAGATCCCCTGGGGCGCGGCCCGGCTCTGCTACGGCTCCGTCGAGGTCACCAACCAGGTCGTCTCCTACCTGCGGCGCAAGCTGATCACCGGCGAGGTACTCGGCGAGGCCAAGCTGGACCTGCCGCCGCGCACCCTGCGCACGCGGGCCGTGTGGTGGACGGTCACCGAGGACCAGCTCGACGAGGCCCGGATCAACCCGGAGATCCTCGGCGGCGCCCTGCACGCCGCCGAGCACGCCTCCATCGGCCTGCTCCCGCTGTTCGCCACCTGCGACCGCTGGGACATCGGCGGCGTCTCCGTCCCGCTGCATCCCGACACGCTCCTTCCGACGGTCTTCGTCTACGACGGCCACCCGGGCGGCGCCGGCTTCGCCGAGCGGGCCTTCCACACGGCCCGGGCCTGGCTCACGGCGACCCGCGACGCCATCGCCGCCTGCGAGTGCGAGGCCGGCTGCCCCTCCTGCATCCAGTCCCCCAAGTGCGGCAACGGCAACGACCCCCTCCACAAACGCGGCGCCATCCGCCTCCTCACCCACCTCCTCGCCCCCGCCCCCGATCCCCACCAGGGCCCGTAAACCCGGCGCCCCCACCGGCAACCCCCGGACGGCCCCACCCCACCCAGGCCACGCGGCACCGGAGGCCCCGGACACCTCCGCCCTGCCCCGGGCCACGCAGGTCGTATCGCGGCACCCCCACCGGCGTCACCCGCACGCCTCCGCCGCGCCCTGGCCACGCCCAGGACTCACCACCAGGGTCGTGACACCGGAGCCCGCGCAGGCTCGCCCGTCGGGGTCGTGGCGCCCCGACCCCGTCCAGACCCGCTCAGGCCTCGCCTCAGGGCCTCGTGGCGGGGTGCCGGTACCGTGCGGTCCCGGGGCGGCCCCGGGCTGTCTGGGGCCCGCCCAGGGCTCGCCACCAGGCCCGGTGGAGCGTTGCCCGCGTGGGCAACGCGGCGGCCGGTGGCCCCGGTGTCCCGCTCAGGGCGCCACCCGGGCGGGCAGTGGTGCCCGGTTCGGGGTGGCCGGCAGGGGTGGGCCCGCCCGGGACCGGGTCGTCGGGGTGAAGGGGCCCGCGCGGACACGGGCCGCGACCTCGGCCACCTCGCCCCCGACGCGGCACTCGGCCACCACCGCCCCCTGCGCCCCGGCGACCCGCGAGGCCGTCGCGCAGGCGGCCTCGGGGCCGTGGGCCCAGGTCGCCGCCGCCGCGAGGGCCGCCAGGTCCGCCGCCGCGCCCGCCCGATGGCGGGCGACCACCGCCTGGCCGAGCAGCAGGACGCCCCCGAACACCGCTCCCAGCACCGTGACCACCACGGTGGCCCACACGGTCGCCGAGCCCCGCTCGCGGTCCCGGCTCACGGCGGCGGCCCCACGCTGTCCTCCGCCAGCGCCACCGCCCGCGCCCCGAGCCGTACCCGTAGCCCGCCGGGCCCCGGTGCCGGCGCGGACACCGTGACCCGCCACAGGTCGCCCGACCGCTCCACCTCCACCTCCGCCCCCGGCGGGGCGGCCGACCTGGCCGCCCCCGCCGCCGCCTCCGCCGGTTCCGACCGGGCCGCCGCCCTCGCACCGGCCCGCGCCGCGTCCACGCACCGGATCTGCGCGGCGGCCGCCATCAGCGCCCAGACCAGCAGCGCCGCGAACAGCACGAGCGCCGGAATGACCACAGCCGCCTCAGCGGTCACATATCCGCGGTCGCCGATTCCCGGCCGATTTCGCTCAGAAGGGCGCATCGAGCGCCTTCCCGATGGTCGACTGAAGCGCCGTCGAGACCACGTCGCTCGTCACCACCTTGTACAGAACCGCGGCGAACGCACAGGCCGCGATCGTGCCCATGGCGTATTCCGAAGTGGACATTCCGGCGTCGGACCGCCGGCCGCTCAGCGCCGTCCGCACGCGAAACCAGATGATCCTCATGGCAACCTCCTGTGGGATTACGTTCTTGATGTGATTTCAGGTTTTGATTCAGTGGATCTTTCCGGGGTGTTCCCGGGGATCTTTCAGCTGCCCGACAGGAGTCCGGAGGCCATTCCGATCACCACCGGGGCCACTCCCACCGCGAGGAACGCGGGGAGGAAACAGAGCCCGACCGGAGCGGTGACGAGCACCGCCGCCCGCTGCGCCCGGGCCGATGCCTGCCGGGAGCGCTCCGCCCGCAGGGCCGCCGCCAGGCGGGAGACCGGCTCCGCCGCCGGGGCCCCGCTCCGCGCGGCCCGCTCCAGGCACTCCGCCAGCCCCCGGGCGCCCGGTATCCGCGCCAACCTCCCCCACGCGGCGCCCGGTTCCCCGCCGAGCCGCAGCTCGGCCCCGGCGAGCGCCAGCCGCTCGCCCACCGGGCCGCCCAGCGACTCCCCCACCACCTCGGCGGCCTCCACCGGTCCGGCGCCGGCCGCCAGGCACGCGGCGAGCAGATCCGCGGCGAACGGCAACTGCCGCTCCGCTTCCCGGTGGCCGACCAGCTCGGCCGGCCTCACCCGGGCCAGCGCCCACCGCACCGCGAACGCCGCCCCGCACCCGGCCAGGGCCCCCGGCACACCACCGACCAGCACCCAGACCGCCACCAGCGCCCCCACCGGCCCCGCCCACCCCGCGAGCGCCGCCCGGAGCCGTCTCCCCCGCAGCGGCCCGCGCCGGGCCGGCTCCGTCCACAGCAGGCCCGCGATCCTGCGCCGCACCGCCCGCCGCCGCAGCCGGGCCGCCACCGCCGATGCCAGGCACCACACCGCCGCCGCCAGGCACACCGCCGTCCCCAGCCTGTGGACCACCGCCCCGCCCATCACCGTTCCCCCGTCCGTACGATCCGCCGGCACCACAGCAGCCCCAGCGCCTCCAGCACCCCGCCCGCCAGCAGGCAGCCCCACCCCACCGGGGAGTGCAGCAGCACGTGCAGCGGATCCGCCCCGAGCCCGGTACCGATCAGCAGCCCCACCAGGGGCAGCAGCGCGAGCACCACCGCGGTCGACCGGGCTCCCGCCAACTGGGCCCGCAGCGACTCCTGCTGGTCCCGCTCCGCCCGCAACGCCCCTTCCAGCCGGTCGAGTCCGGCGGCCAGCCCCGCGCCGCCGTCCACCGAGACCCGCCAACAGGCAGCCATCGCGGCCAATCCCTCCGCACCCGGCTCCCGGGCGGCCTGCCGCAGCGCTTCGGCCACATCCCCACCGAACGCGGCGGCGGCCAGTACGCCGGCCTCCGCCGGGCCGGGGCCGCCGGGGCCCTCCGCCGTCCGGCGGACCGCCACCGTCAGGGCCTGCCCGGGCTGGGCTCCGGCCCGCAACTCCCCGACCACGGCCCCGCACAGCGCCACCACCCCGGCGGCCCGGGCACCGCGCGCCCGCTCCCGCTCCCGGGCCCGCAGCCATCTGCGCAGCAACGGCACGGCGGCGGCCCCCAGCAGCAGCGGAATCACCGATCCGCCCAGTACGGCGACCAGCAGCCCGGCCACCGGAGCGGCGTACTCCGGCCACCGGGCGGCGCGGGCCCGCAGCGCGGCCAGCAGCCATACCCGGCGCGCCGGCCCGCCCGGCACCGGCGTGCCCACCCCGACGAGCACCAGCCGGACCCGCCGGGGCGCCCGGTCCGCCCCGGTCAGCACCCAGGCGGCCGCCCCGGCGCACAGCACCCCCGCGAACACCGGGACCGAGCCCAGCGGCCCGGCGCTCACCGGGCACCTCCCAGCAGCGGCCCGAGCCGCTCCCAGCCCCGCTCGCGTACGAAGCCCCGCGCGCCCCAGCGCAGCGCGGGCACGGTCACCACGAGACCGGACGGATCCCGCTCCAGCACGTGCACCTCGGCCACCCGGCGCCGCCCGGACCGGTCCCGGACCAGGTGGACCACGAGGGTCAGCGCGGCCGCCAGCTGGCTGTGCAGGGCGGCCCGGTCCAGCCCGGCGGCCGTCCCGAGCGCCTCCAGCCGGGCGGGTACGTGGGCCGCGGCATTGGCGTGCACCGTGCCGCAGCCGCCCTCGTGCCCGGTGTTCAGCGCGGCGAGCAGGTCGGCCACCTCGGCGCCCCGCACCTCGCCGACCACCAGCCGGTCGGGCCGCATCCGCAGGGCTTGGCGCACCAGGTCCGCCAGGGTGACCAGACCGGCTCCCTCCTGGTTCGCGGGCCGGGTCTCCAGCCGCACCACGTGCGGATGGTCGGGGCGCAGCTCGGCGGAGTCCTCGGCCAGCACGATCCGCTCCCGGGGCCCGACCAGCCCGAGCAGGGCGCTGAGCAGGGTGGTCTTGCCCGTCCCGGTCCCGCCGGAGACGAGGAACGACAGCCGGGCCTCGACCATCGCCCGGAGCAGCCGCTGCCCGCCGGGCGGCAGGGTCCCGGCGGCCACCAGCTCGTCCAGGGTGAAGGCCTTGGGCCGCACCACCCGCAGGGAGAGGCACGCCGATCCGACCGCCACCGGTGGGAGCACGGCGTGCAGCCGGGTGCCGTCCGGCAGCCGGGCGTCGACCCAGGGCCGGGCGTCGTCGAGGCGCCGCCCGGCGACGGCGGCCAGCCGCTGGGCCAGCCTGCGCACGGCCTCGGCATCGGCGAAGGTGACCCCCGTCGGCTCCAGCCCGCCGCCCCGGTCCACCCAGACCCGGTCGGGGGCGGCCACCAGCACGTCGGTGACCTCGGGGTCGGCGAGCAACGGCTCCAGCGGCCCGGCACCGACCAGCTCGGACCGTAATTCCGCCGCCACACCCAGCACTTCGGCGTCCCCGAGGAGCCGCCCCTGGGCCCGCAGGGCCGCCGCGACCCGGGCCGGGGTCGGCTCCGCACCGCTCTCCGCGAGCCGCTGGCGCACCGCGTCCAGCAGCACCGCGCTCATGCCGGCACCCCCTGGGCGGGGCCGAGCACCCGCTGCCAGAAGCCGTCGCAGAAGCGGGCCAGCGTGCCCCGCGTACCGGGCGGCTCCCCCTCGGCGACCCGCCCGGGGAGCCCCACCTCGACCGGTACCTCCCCGGCCAGCGGTGCCCCCAGCAGCCGCGCCACCGCTTCGGCGTCGAGCCCGTCGGGGCAGCGGCCCCGTACGACCACGCGGACGTCCCGGGCGACCATCCGCACCCCGGCTGCCACCCGCCCGGCCGCGGCCACCGACCGCAGCTCGCCCGGCACCACCATCAGCACCAGGTCCAGCTGGGCCAGTACCTCCGCGACGGCCTCGTCCACCCGCCGGGGCAGGTCGACCACCACCACCCCGCCGCGCCGCCGGGCGGCGGCCACGACCGACCGCATCGCGGCGGGCGGCACCACCACCCGGTCCCCGCGGTCCCAGCTCAGCACCCGCAGCGCGTGCAGTTCGGGCAGGGATTCCTCCAGTGCCCCGGCCCCGACCCGGCCGCGCGAGGCGGCGAAGTCGGGCCAGCGCAGTCCCTCGGCGCTCTCACCGCCCAGCAGGACGTCCATGCCGCCGCCGAGCGGGTCGCCGTCGATGAGGATGGTGCGCTGCCCGGCGCGGGCCGCCCGCAGGGCCAGGGCGCAGGCGAGGGTGGACGCGCCCGCGCCACCGCTGCCGCCGATCACCCCGACCGCGAGGGCGGGCCGTCCGGCGCCTTCCACCACGTCGGCGATGCGGTCGACGAGGCGGCTCTCGGCGTCGGGCAGGCGCAGCACCTCCTCGGCGCCGATCTCCACCGCCCGCTGCCACACCCGGGGGTCGTCGAGGTCCCGGCCGACGAGCAGTACCCCGTCCCGCCGGGGCGCTCCGCCGACCCGCCGGGCGGCGTCGTCCCCGACGAGCACGAGCGGGGCGGATTCCCAGCCGACGCCCCCGACACCGACCCCACCGACCCCGCCGACCCCACTGCTGCAATCGGCGCCCGAGCCCCTCCCGAACCCCCCGCCCCCGCGGTCACCACCGGCTCCGCTTTGCTCCGGCACCGCGTGGTGCACATGCGGCTCGGCGCCCGCCGCGGCGCACAGCCGCAGCAGATCGTCGAGCAGCAGCGGGTCCTCGGTGATGATCAGGGGCCGCCCGCCTCCGGGCACGGCCCCGCCTGCACGGGCGGACACCCCGTCCCCACCCGCCACCACGGGCCCCCGCGCTTCACACGACTTCGATCCAGCCACGATCTCCGCCCCCTTCTCACCGCAAATCCACGAGCCGCGGACTTCGCGGCTGGAATCACCGTGCAGCGATCAGGAAAAAGAAGTGGATCTTGGTCGATAACTGTGGACAAGAAGGCGGTTGTGAATAACTCCGCCACCCCATCAGGTGAGTTCCAGAGCGCGGCGGAACCACTACACAGCGTCACGAGTTCGAGGAGATGAGGGCCTGCGCCACGCGGGCCCGCCGAACAGGGAAGGCCGGGAGGATGGTCACTGAAGGCCGAAGGCATGGGACGCAAACCGCGTCCGGACATGCGACGACCCCCGCCGGGGGGGAGAGCGGGGGTCGTCCCCACGGTCCGACTCGGGGGGGGAGGAGCCAGACCGGGTTAGCACGGTCGCGAACGATCCGTGACTTCCATGGTGTACCCGAGAGCCTTCTCAGGCAAACCCACGCGCCACACCTTACGCCGAATGGTGGGCGCATATGCTCGGGTCGTGGAAAATCAGCCCTTGCCGCACTCCTTGCCTCGGACCGCCGCCTTCTTCGACCTGGACAAGACGGTCATTGCGAAGTCCAGCACTCTGACGTTCAGCAAGTCCTTCTACCAGGGCGGCCTGATCAACCGGCGAGCCGTACTGCGCACCGCGTACACACAGTTCATCTTCCTGGCCGGCGGCGCCGACCACGACCAGATGGAGCGGATGCGGGAGTACCTGTCCGCCCTGTGCAAGGGGTGGAACGTGCAGCAGGTCCGGGAGATCGTCGCCGAGGCCCTCCACGACCTGATCGACCCGATCATCTACGACGAGGCCGCGTCCCTCATCGAGGCCCACCACATCGCCGGCCGTGACGTGGTCATCGTGTCGACCTCCGGCGCCGAAGTCGTCGAGCCCATCGGCGAGATGCTCGGCGCGGACCGGGTCGTCGCCACGCGCATGGTGGTCGGCGAGGACGGCTGCTTCACCGGGGAGATCGAGTACTACGCCTACGGGCCCACGAAGGCGGAAGCCGTACGGGAACTGGCGGAGTCGGAGGGGTACGACCTCGCGCGCTGCTACGCGTACAGCGACTCGATCACCGACGTGCCGATGCTGGAGGCGGTGGGCCATCCGCACGCCGTGAATCCCGACCGGGCGCTGCGCCGCGAGGCGGTCGCGCGGGAGTGGCCGGTACTGGTCTTCGACAAGCCGGTGCGGCTGAAGCAGCGCCTGCCGGGGCTGTCGATGCCCGCACGGCCGGCGCTGGTCGCCGCGGTGGCGGTCGGCGCGGCAGCGGCCACGGCCGGACTGGTCTGGTACGCCAGCCGCCGCCGGGCCGGCCTGGCGGCGGTCGCATCGGCCGCGTCGGCCTGAGCCTCCCCAGCCCCCAGCCCCCCCCCCCCGTTCCAGGCCCCGGCCCTGAGCTCCCCGACCCCCGGCAAGCCCCCGGCCGGACGCCCATCCGGGTGTCCTGACCTGGGCCGATCCGGGGTGTCCGAATCACCCCGGATCGCCCTGGAAAGTAAAGAACTCCGGCCAGGGGTTTCGCTCTACCCCGAAGCGGAGTACAAAGGAGTCAACGGCCCGCGAGACCAAAGAACATCCGAGAGGATCATCTTTAAAACGCAGTAAGGCCCACGGACCGAAGCATGAACGCCGAGCACCCACGCGACGTCGACCCGTCGATTACGGGCCAGCCGCACCAGGTAACCGGGCAAAGCTCCCGACCTGATGGGCATACATCGAGGACGCTTGGTAACTGGGCGTAAATGCCAGCGGCGACACCAGAGCAGTACGGTGTCGCCGCAACCCATGTCCGGCCGAAAAAACCAGGCCGCGCCGCCTACGCCGCGCCGCGCTGGAGCGCCTCGCAGACCGCGGTCGACTCCCGCACGCCGAGTTCGATCGCCCGGCCGCAGTGCGCGATCCAGGCCGCCATCCCCTCGGCCGTGCCGGAGACGTACCCGTCGAAGGCCTCCAGGTAGGCCTTCGCACCCTGCTCCGCGTGACCGACCTCCGCCGGGCAGATCGCCTTCGGGTCGAGGCCGCTGTTGATCAGCACGATCCGCTCCGCCGCCCGCGCGACCAGGCCGTTGTACGAGCCGAAGGGCCGCAGCGCCAGCAGCTCGCCGTGCACCACCGCCCCCGTGATCAGGGCCGGAGCGGAGCCGCCCGCGATGATCAGCCGGGACAGGCCGTCCAGCCGGCCCGCGACCTCGTCCGCGCTCGGCAGCGGCAGTTCGACCAGCGGCTCGTCCACCGGCTCGCCGGCCAGCCGCGGACGGCCCACGACCTCCCCCGCCTCGGTCGACCCGCACGCCACCAGGTGCAGACGCGCGAGGACCCGCAGTGGGGACTGGCGCCAGATGCTCAGCAGCTGACCGGCCTCCGACGTCAGGCGCAGGGCCGCGCCCACCGCCCGGGCCTGCGGCTCCGCGCCGAAGTCGGTCCGGCGGCGCACCTCCTCCAGCGCCCAGTCCGCCCCGGACAGCGCCGCGCTCCCCCGGGCCCCGCGCAGGGCGGCCTCCGAGGCGATCTCCCCGCTGCGCCGGCGCATCACCCGGTGCCCGTAGACCCGGTCCACGGCCTTGCGTACGGAATCCACGGACTCTGCGACACCCGGGAGGGCGCCCAGGGCCGCCAGCGGGTCAGAAGCACTACTCATAAGTAGGGAGCCTACGCACTGCGCACCCATAGCACCGACCCCTCCTTGGAGTGGTCTTCTTCACTCACCTCGACCACTGCGCGTCGCCATGCCACTACTCTTGGTGAACATGAAGATCGCTTTCGTGGGAAAGGGCGGCAGCGGGAAGACCACGCTGTCCTCCCTCTTCATCCGCCACCTCGCAGCCAATGAAGCCCCCGTCGTCGCGGTGGACGCCGACATCAACCAGCACCTCGGCGCGGCCCTCGGCCTCGCCGAGGACGAGGCCGGAGCCCTGCCCGCCCTGGGCGCGCACCTACCGCTGATCAAGGAGTACCTGCGCGGGTCCAACCCGCGCATCGCCTCCACCGACAGCATGATCAAGACGACCCCGCCCGGCGCCGGCTCCCGCCTGCTGCGCGTCACCGAGGACAACCCGGTCTACGAGGCGTGCGCGCGCACCCTCCTGCTCGACGGGGACCCCGTACGGCTGATGGCGACCGGGCCGTTCACCGAGGCCGACCTCGGGGTGGCCTGCTACCACTCGAAGGTCGGCGCGGTGGAGCTCTGCCTCAACCACCTGGTCGACGGTCCGCAGGAGTACGTGGTCGTCGACATGACGGCCGGGTCCGACTCCTTCGCCTCGGGCATGTTCACCCGCTTCGACATGACCTTCCTGGTGGCCGAGCCGACCCGCAAGGGCGTCTCCGTCTACCGCCAGTACAAGGAGTACGCCCGGGACTTCGGGGTCGCGCTCAAGGTGGTCGGCAACAAGGTGCAGGGCCCGGAGGACATCGAGTTCCTCCAGGACGAGGTGGGCGAGGACCTGCTGGTCACCTTCGGCCACTCGGACTGGGTGCGGGCGATGGAGAAGGGCCGCCCGGCCAGGTTCGAGCTGCTGGAGGCGACCAACCGGCTCGCGCTCCAGGCCCTCCAGGACGCGGCCGAGGACTCCTACGCCGACCGCGACTGGGCCAAGTACACCGAGCAGATGGTGCACTTCCACCTCCGCAACGCGGAGAGCTGGGGGAACGCCAAGACCGGGGTCGACCTGGCCGAACAGGTCGACCCCGGCTTCGTGCTCGACGAGGCGCTCGTCAGCCCTCGTCGCTCTGAGCACCCGACTCCTCAGCCGGCTTGACCCCGGCCGTTCCCGGCGGGGCGGCCGGCGCCGCCGGCGGCCCCGCCGTGAGGAACTTCGTCCAGCCCTCCTTCGGCGCCTCGCCGACGTCGAGGGTGCGCATCCACTCCAGCGCCTTCGGGTCCTGGGCGTCGAGCCAGTCGGCCAGCTCGCGGAAGGGCACGCAGCGGACCTCCGGCTTCGTGCACATCGTCTTGATGGACTCCTCGACGGCACGCATGTAGGTGCCGCCGTTCCAGGACTCGAAGTGGTTACCGATGATCAGCGGCGCCCGGTTGCCCTGGTAGACCCGGTCGAAGGCCTGGCGCAGGCCGTCGCGCATCTGGTCGCCCCAGTACTCGTGCTGCGAGGGGTCGCCCTGCGAGGTCGTGCCGGACTGGTTGACCATGTAGTTGTAGTCCATGCTCAGCGTGTCGAAGGCGCGGCCCGGCATGGGGACCAGCTGCAGCGGGATGTCCCAGAGGCCGTCCGTCTTCTTCGGCCAGATCTGCTTGCTGATGCCGCTGGAGTCGTAGCGGAAGCCCATGTCCTTCGCCGCCAGCATGAAGTTCTTCTGGCCTTCGAGGCAGGGGGTGCGGGCGCCGATCAGCTCCTTGTCGTAGTCGAAGGGGAGCGCGGCCTCGCCCTTGAGGCCCGGCGTGTTCGTCTTCCAGCTCTTGACGAACGACTTGGCCTGGTTGATCTCGCTCTTCCACTCCTCCACCGACCAGGTGCCGACGCCGCCGTCGGGGCCGCAGAAGTGGCCGTTGAAGTGGGTGCCGATCTCGTTGCCCTCCAGCCAGGCCCCGCGGACCTGGGTGGCGGTGTCCTTGATGCCCTGGAGGTCGCCGAAGCCGATGTCGGAGCGGCCCGACGAGTGCTGCGGGGCGGTGTAGAGGGAACGCTTCTCCTCCGGCAGCATGTAGACGCCGCTGAGGAAATAGGTCATCCGGGCGTTGTACTGCTTCCCGACCTCGCGGAAATGCGAGAAGAGTTTCTGGCTGTCCTCGCCGGCCCCGTCCCAGGAGAACACCACGAACTGCGGCGGCTTCTCGCCGGGCTTCAGCTTCTGCGGCTTCCGGACGTTCGGCTGCGGGCCGGTGTAGGCGGTCGAGCCGTCGCCGATGAGCCGGTTCGAGCTACCGGGGGCCTCCGGGGCCGCGGCGCCCTTCCTGGGGTTCTGGCCGCCGGGGGCGGCGGGCTCCGAGGTGCTGCACCCGGCGGCACCCAGGGCCAGGGCCGTGGCGACCAGGCCGCCGGCGATCTTCTTCGTGGCGGCGATCATCCGCACACCTCTCCCTCGCAGTTCCATCGCTGGACTTCCGCGACGCAACGTCCCACGCGGTCTGCTTTAAGGAAGGTGTGACAAGCCAGACAAAATACTTAATCACCCCTGAGTGCTAATTCGTAGGCCATTTGCCCGTATTACCTACCACTGCTCTTTACTCTCCATTACCATCCATTTACCGAGTGTTGAGACTCCCGCCGCTTCATCCCTCCCCCGAGGAGACGGGAACCCATGACGACAGCCACATCTCCCTCCATGAACGAAGGCCCCGCCGGCACCTCAGGGCGCCGCAAGGGACTCCACGCGGACCTGTCCGCCTCCGTCGCCGTCTTCCTGATCGCCCTGCCGCTCTCGCTCGGCATCGCGCTGGCCACCGGCGCCCCCCTCCAGGCCGGGCTGGTGGCCGCCGCCGTCGGCGGGATCGTCGCCGGACGGCTCGGCGGGGCCCCGCTCCAGGTGAGCGGGCCCGCCGCCGGACTGACCGTGGTCACCGCCGAGTTGATCCAGCACTACGGCTGGCGCACCACCTGCGCCGTCACCGTGCTCGCCGGCCTGTGCCAGCTCGGGCTCGCCTTCCTGCGCACGGCCCGGTCGGCGCTCATGGTGAGCCCGGCGATCGTGCACGGCATGCTCGCGGGCATCGGCGTGACCATCGCGCTGGCCCAGCTGCACATCGTCCTCGGCGGCACCCCGCAGAGCTCGGCCATGGCCAACGTCCTCGGCCTGCCCGCACAGTTGGCCGATCCGCATCCGGCCGCGCTCGCCGTGAGCGCGCTGACGCTGTGCGTGCTTCTGGGCTGGTCCCGGGTGCCCGGACGGGTGGGGCGGGCCCTGCGCAAGACGCCGGCCGCGCTGGCCGCCGTCGCCGCCGCCACCACGTTCGCCGCCCTGGCGGGACTCAGCCTGCCCCGGGTGGACCTGCCGTCCTGGCGCAGTCACGCACTGCCCGAACTGCCCCAGGGCCCGGTCCTCGGGCTGATCGCCGCCGTACTGACCATCACCCTGGTCGGCAGCGTGGAGTCCCTGCTGTCCTCGGTCGCCACCGACAAGCTCATCGCGGCCGAGCGGCCCACCGGGGACCGCCCGCCCCGCGCCGACCTCGACCGCGAACTGCGCGGGCAGGGCGCGGCGAACGTCGTCTCCGGACTGCTGGGCGGGCTGCCCGTCACGGGTGTGGCCGTCCGCAGCGTGGCCAACGTCAAGTCCGGGGCCACCAGCCGCCGGTCGGCCATGTTCCACGGGGCCTGGGTGGTGGTCGCGGCCGGGCTGCTCGTCCCCGTGCTCGACCTGATCCCCCTCGCGGCGCTGGCCGCGCTGGTGATGGCCGTCGGCGTCCAGATGGTCAGCATCACCCACCTGCGGACCGTCACCCGGCACCGCGAGTTCCTGGTCTACGCGACGACCATCGTGGCCGTGGTGCTCGGCGGCGTGCTGGAAGGGGTGGCCGTCGGGATCGCCGTGGCCGTCGCCGTCTCCCTGCACCGGCTGGCCCGGACCCGGATCACGCTGGAGGAGCTCGACGGGGTCCACCAGGTGCGGGCGCGCGGACAGTTGACCTTCCTCGCCGTCCCCCGGCTGAGCCGGGTACTGAACCAGATCCCGCACAAGGGACACGCGGTGATCGAGCTGGACGGCTCCTTCATCGACCACGCCGCCTACGAGACCCTCCAGGACTGGCAGGACTCGCATCTGGCGCACGGGGGTTCGCTGGAACTCACCGGCCGCTCCGGCGCCGCGATCGCCGGATCCGCGAGTTCCGGACACGGCCCCGGTCCGGTCGCGGGCGATGACCCCGACGTCCCCGGGCGCTTGGGAGGTACGGGCACCGGCGAGGGGGCGGGCGGGCACCGCGGCGAGACCGGGCGCGGGGCGCACCAGTGCTGCCGTCCCTGGACCCCCTGGCAGAACCACTGCGACCACCGGGCCACGGGCATCCCGGGGCTCCCGGGCAGCCGGGGCGGTGACGACGGCTCCGCGGGCTCCGGGAGCGCGGGCCCTCCTACGATCCCCAGCGCGGCGGGTGAGATCGGCGCCGCGGCGCCCACTCCCCGGCGGCGCGGGGCGGGGCAACTGGCCAGCGGGATCAGCGCCTTCCAGCGGGACACCGCACCGCACGTCCGCGACGAGCTGGCCCGGCTGGCGCGGGAAGGGCAGCGGCCCTCCCAGCTCTTCCTGACCTGCGCCGACTCCCGCCTGGTGACCAGCATGATCACGGCCAGCGGCCCGGGCGACCTCTTCACCGTCCGCAACGTCGGCAACCTCGTCCCGCTGCCCGGCGCCGAGGCCACGGACGACTCGGTCGCGGCGGCCATCGAGTACGCCGTGGACGTACTGATGGTGGACAGCATCACGGTGTGCGGGCACTCGGGCTGCGGGGCCATGCAGGCCCTGCTGAACTCCCACCCGGGAGCCCCGATGACCCCGCTGCGGCGCTGGCTGCGGCACGGCCTGCCCAGCCTGGAGCGGATGGCCAGCCGGCACCACGCCTGGGCGCGGATCTCGGGACGGCTCCCGGCCGACGCCGTGGAGCAGCTGTGCCTGACCAACGTGGTGCAGCAGCTGGAGCACCTGCGGGCACACGAGTCGGTGGCCCGCAGGCTCGCCGAGGGCACCCTCGAGCTGCACGGAATGTACTTCCACGTGGGCGAGGCCCAGGCGTACCTGCTGTCCGAGGGTGAGGACTTCTTCGACTGTCGGGTTTTCGACAGTGTCGGCCAGAGTGCCTGACCCTCGACCCGCTTGAACCGATACCCTCCCGTATCCGTGCAAGCTGTTGGCCCCTTCTCGCACCCTGCAGCGGGAAGGGGCCGTTCGCGCGTCGTGCGCACGGCGCCGACGGTCGAGCACCGGCCCAGTCGTGCTATAGGTCTAAACCAATTTTCGGCTACCCCTTGTCACCTGGGCGTCTGAACTGATGAGCTGTACCCGGGACGCAGCTATGCCCGGGGACACAACGGACACCCCGGGAAAGGGAGATGTCGTGAGCAATGACAGCCTGGCCAATCTGCTCAAAGAGGAGCGGCGGTTCGCACCGCCCGCCGATCTGGCCGCCGCCGCCAATGTGACCGAGGCTGCGTACGCACAGGCCGACGCGGACCGGCTGGGCTTCTGGGCCGAGCAGGCCCGTCGGCTGGCGTGGGACACGGAGCCGACGGAAACCCTCGACTGGAGCAACCCGCCCTTCGCGAAGTGGTTCGCGGACGGCAAGCTCAACGTCGCGTACAACTGCGTGGACCGGCACGTCGAGGCCGGCAACGGCGACCGTGTCGCCATCCACTTCGAGGGCGAGCCCGGCGACAGCCGCTCGATCACGTACGCCCAGCTCAAGGACGAGGTCTCGCAGGCCGCGAACGCCCTCACCGAGCTCGGTGTCCGGGCCGGCGACCGGGTCGCCGTCTACCTGCCGATGATCCCCGAGGCGGTCGTCGCGATGCTCGCGTGCGCCCGTGTCGGCGCCGCGCACTCGGTGGTCTTCGGCGGCTTCTCCGCCGACGCCGTCGCCTCCCGCATCCAGGACGCCGACGCCAAGCTGGTGATCACCGCCGACGGCGGCTACCGCCGCGGCAAGCCCAGCGCCCTGAAGCCCGCCATCGACGAGGCCGTCGGCAAGTGCCCGCAGGTCGAGCACGTGCTCGTGGTCCGCCGCACCGGCCAGGACACCGCCTTCAGCGAGGGCCGGGACGTCTGGTGGCACGACGTGGTCGGCCGCCAGTCCAAGGAGCACACCCCGCAGGCCTTCGACGCCGAGCACCCCCTGTTCATCCTGTACACCTCGGGGACCACGGGGAAGCCGAAGGGCATCCTGCACACCTCGGGCGGCTACCTCACGCAGGCCGCGTACACCCACCACGCCGTCTTCGACCTCAAGCCGGAGTCGGACGTCTACTGGTGCACCGCCGACATCGGCTGGGTGACCGGGCACTCGTACATCGTCTACGGGCCGCTCGCCAACGGCGCCACCCAGGTGATGTACGAGGGCACGCCGGACACCCCGCACCAGGGCCGCTTCTGGGAGGTCGTGCAGAAGTACGGCGTCACCATCCTCTACACCGCGCCCACGGCGATCCGTACGTTCATGAAGTGGGGCGACGACATCCCCGCGAAGTTCGACCTGTCGAGCCTGCGCGTGCTGGGCTCGGTCGGCGAGCCGATCAACCCCGAGGCCTGGATCTGGTACCGCAAGCACATCGGCGGCGACCGCTGCCCGATCGTGGACACCTGGTGGCAGACCGAGACCGGCGCGATGATGATCTCCCCGCTGCCGGGCGTCACCCACACCAAGCCCGGCTCGGCGCAGCGCGCCCTGCCCGGCATCTCGGCGACCGTGGTCGACGACGAGGCCAACGAGGTCCCGAACGGCGGGGGCGGCTACCTGGTCCTCACCGAGCCGTGGCCGTCGATGCTGCGCACCATCTGGGGTGACGACCAGCGGTTCATCGACACCTACTGGTCTCGCTTCGAGGGCAAGTACTTCGCGGGCGACGGCGCCAAGAAGGACGACGACGGCGACATCTGGCTGCTGGGCCGGGTCGACGACGTGATGCTGGTGTCGGGCCACAACATCTCCACGACCGAGGTCGAGTCGGCCCTCGTCTCGCACCCGGCCGTGGCCGAGGCGGCCGTGGTCGGCGCGGCGGACGAGACGACCGGTCAGGCGATCGTGGCCTTCGTCATCCTGCGCGGCAGCGCCTCGGAGACGGACACCCTGGTCGGCGAGCTGCGCAACCACGTGGGTGCCACGCTCGGCCCGATCGCGAAGCCGAAGCGGATCCTGCCGGTGCAGGAGCTGCCGAAGACCCGTTCGGGCAAGATCATGCGCCGTCTGCTGCGTGATGTGGCGGAGAACCGGGCGGTCGGTGACGTCACCACGCTGGCCGATTCCTCGGTGATGGACCTGATCCAGAACAAGCTGCCGAGCGCGTCCGACGAGGACTGACGGGCAGCGGCCCCCAAGGGCTGCGAGGGCTACGGGGGCGTCCGGTGCGCAACGCGCCGGACGCCCCTGTCCCATTTAAGGTGAAGATCACCCGATACGACTGCGCGGACCCTGTAAAATAAAAGAAGCGTCAATATTTGACGCCCTAAAGTCTCAAGAGAGCTCTCAGGGTGCGCCGGGAAGTCTGGTCGGCAACTGCATTTGCCGTGCCGTCGACCATCCGGAGGTTCCCACCGTGGACACGCCCCCGTCCCGCTCCAGCCGCAAGCTGCTCGGCCGCCTCTCGCTGCCCGAGCGCCGCTTCGTCGCGGACGCCCTGCGCACCGAGACCGTGGGCGGCGTCCTGCTCCTGGTGGCCGCCATCGCCGCCCTCCTGTGGGCGAACATCCCGGCCCTCTCGGCCAGCTTCGAGAGCGTGCGCAGCTTCCACATAGGCCCCGCCTCCCTGGGCCTGGACCTCTCGCTCCAGCACTGGGCGGCCGACGGCCTGCTCGCCGTCTTCTTCTTCGTCGCCGGCATCGAGCTCAAGCGCGAGCTCGTCGCGGGCGACCTGCGCGACGCCAAGGCGGCCGCCCTCCCCGTCATCGCCGCCATCTGCGGCATGGCCGTGCCCGCGCTGGTCTACGTCCTGGTCAACACCCTCGGCGACGGCGCCATGGACGGCTGGGCGGTCCCCACCGCCACCGACATCGCCTTCGCGCTCGCCGTCCTGGCGGTCATCGGCACCTCTCTGCCCTCCGCGCTGCGCGCCTTCCTCCTGACGCTCGCCGTCGTCGACGACCTCTTCGCCATCCTGATCATCGCGGTGTTCTTCACCAGCGAGATCAACTTCCTGGCGCTCGGCGGGGCCGTCGTGGGCCTGGTCCTCTTCTGGTTCCTGCTGCGGGCCGAGGTCCGCGGCTGGTACGTCTACGTCCCGCTCGCCCTGGTGATCTGGGGCCTGATGTACAACAGCGGCGTCCACGCCACCATCGCCGGTGTCGCCATGGGCCTGATGCTCCGCTGCACCCGCAGGGAGGGCGAGCGGCACTCCCCCGGCGAGCACATCGAGCACCTGGTCCGGCCGGTGTCCGCGGGCCTGGCCGTGCCGCTCTTCGCCTTGTTCTCCGCCGGAGTCTCGCTCTCCGACGAGTCGATCGCGCAGGTCTTCACCCGTCCGGAGACCCTGGGCGTGGTCCTCGGCCTGGTCGTCGGCAAGACGGTGGGCATCTTCGGCGGCACCTGGCTGGCCGCCCGCTTCACCAAGGCCGAACTGAACGAGGACCTCGCCTGGCCGGACGTACTCGCCGTGGCCTCGCTCGCCGGCATCGGCTTCACCGTCTCCCTCCTCATCGGCGAACTCGCCTTCGCGGGCGACGCCGTACTCACCGACGAGATCAAGGCCGCCGTCCTGCTCGGCTCCCTCATCGCGGCGATCGTCGCCTGCGTCCTGCTGAAGATGCGCGACCGCAAGTACAAGGCGCTCATCGAGGCCGAGGAGCGCGACGACGACCTCGACGGGATCCCGGACATCTACGAGCAGGACAACCCGGACTACCACCTGCGGATGGCGAAGATCTACGAGGAGAAGGCCGCGGAGCACCGCCGGCAGGCCGAGACCACGGCCCTCGCACAGGACGCGACGGCGGGCGGGTCCAGCGCCGCGGCCGACCGTCCGGCATGATCTGACTGACGACGGAGGACAGCCGCCGGCAGCAGACGACAGAGGGAGTCAGAGATGAGCGCAGTGGACCAAGGGGCTCCGGGAGCCGAGCGCACCCTCGGACAGCTGGTCGCGTCGGCCACCGCCGAGATGTCCGCCCTGGTGCACGACGAGATCGCGCTCGCCAAGGTGGAGATCAAGCAGGACGTCAAGCGCGCGGGCATCGGCAGCGGCGCCGCGATCGTCGCGGGCGTGCTCGTGCTCTTCTCCCTCCCCGTACTGAGTTTCGCCGCGGCCTACGGCATCCACAATCTCGGGCTGGGGCTCGCCTGGTCCTTCCTGATCGTCGGCGGCGCGTTCTGGCTGCTGGCGGGCCTGATCGGGCTGCTCGCGGTGGCGAAGTTCAAGAAGGTCAAGCCGCCGGTGAAGACCATCGAGTCGGTCAAGCAGACCGCGGCCCTCGTCGGGACCGTCAAGCCGCATCCGCGGCCGGTGAGTGACCAGGCCGTGGGTGTGGCACGCTCGTCCTCATGACAGCCCCCTCGCCGGACTCCGCCCCCGTTCCCACCGCCGCCACGGCGGTACGGATCGACCTGCCCGGTGGCAGGGCGGTCACGCACCGGGACGTCGCGGCCAACGGGGCGCGCTTCCACGTCGCGGAGCTCGGCGACGGGCCGTTGGTGCTGCTGCTGCACGGTTTCCCGCAGTTCTGGTGGACCTGGCGGCACCAGCTGGTGGCGCTCGCCGACGCCGGCTACCGCGCGGTCGCGATGGACCTGCGCGGGGTCGGCGGCAGCGACCGCACCCCGCGCGGTTACGACCCCGCGAACCTCGCGCTCGACATCACCGGCGTCGTACGGTCCCTCGGCGAGCCGGACGCCGCCCTCGTCGGGCACGACCTGGGCGGCTACCTCGCCTGGACGGCGGCCGTGATGCGGCCCAAGCTGGTGCGCCGGCTGGTCGTCTCCTCCATGCCGCACCCGCGCCGCTGGCGCGCGGCGATGCTGGCCGACGTCGGGCAGACCCGGGCGAGCTCCCACATCTGGGGGTTCCAGCGGCCGTTCATCCCCGAGCGGCAGCTCGTCGCCCACGAGGGGGCCCTCGTCGGGGAGCTGATCCGGGAGTGGTCCGGGCCGCGGCTCCAGGCGGACGGACCGGACGGCGCGGACGAGGAGGCCCTCGCCGTGTACCGGCGGGCCATGTGCATCCCGTCCACCGCGCACTGCTCCATCGAGCCGTACCGCTGGATGATGCGGTCGATGGCCCGGCCCGACGGGCTGCAGTTCTACCGGCGCATGAAGCGGCCCGTACGGGTCCCGACGCTGCACCTGCACGGCTCGCTCGACCCGGTGATGCGTACGCGCAGCGCGGCCGGTTCCGGGCAGTACGTCGAAGCCCCGTACCGGTGGCGGCTCTTCGACGGCCTGGGGCACTTCCCGCACGAGGAGGACCCGGTGGCCTTCTCGACGGAGCTGGTGAACTGGCTGAAGGACCCCGAGCCCGACCGCTGACGGTCCGTCGAAGGAGGGGTGACGGCCTGCCACATCCCTCGTTTCGCCAGTATGACAAGCATTCAATTGCCTGACGCATAGGCCAATTGGCCGCCCCTGACGGGGTTACGGACCTTGGGGCCCGGGCACAGCTCGTTGTATGGGCTGGACGCACGACCACGGTGACACCACACGCGAACGCCGCTCGGCCACAGCGCCGGGCGACCACGACCGGGCAGGCCGCGACGGCCACGACCCCCGGCTCGGAATCCCCCGCATCCTGCGCCGCAGGGCCCGCTGGGTCTCGGCGCGGCTGCGCCATCCCCGTATGTAGCCCCCTCGCGGCCGCTTCGGCCGGGAGCGGTCAGGAACGGGCGGGCCGGGCGTCAGGGAGAGTCACAGGGCCACAGGGTCACAGGGCGCAGCCCTGGCTGTCGACCCGGCCCTGCGCCGTCTTCCCGATGCGGATGTCCTCGCGGATCTCGTCCGCCGTCAGGGCGTAACCGGTGTTCGGGTCGTCGAGCGACTTCGCGAAGACGACCCCGTACACCTTGCCCTCGGGCGTCAGCAGCGGGCCGCCCGAGTTCCCCTGACGGACGGTCGCGTAGAGCGAGTACACGTCACGGCGGACGGTGCCCCGGTGGTAGATGTCCGGGCCGTTGGCGTTGATCCGGCCGCGGACGCGGGCCGCGCGGACGTCGTAGGCGCCGTTCTCGGGGAAGCCCGCGACGATCGCGTCGCTGCCGCTCGCCGCGTCCTTGTCGCTGAACTCCAGCGCCGGGGCCTTCAGCTTGGGCACGTCCAGGACGGCGATGTCGCGCTCCCAGTCGTAGAGGACGACCTTGCCGTCGTAGAGCTTGCCCTCGCCGCCGACCTGCACGGTCGGCTCGACGACCCCGCCGACGACATGGGCGTTGGTCATCACCTTGCCCGGCGCGAAGACGAAGCCGGTGCCCTCCAGGACCTTGCTGCAACTGGGCGCGGTGCCGACGACCTTCACGATCGACTGCTTGGCCTGCTCGCTGACGCCGCTGCGGGCGAGCCCCGGGTCGGGGGCCTTCACCTCGGTGATGGGCTCGTTCGAGAACGGGCTGAAGACCTGCGGGAAACCGTTGCGGGCGAGGGTGGAGCTGAAGTCCGAGAACCAGGTGTTGGCCTGGCCCGGCAGCACCCGCGACACACCGAGGAGCACCTTGGAGTTGCGGACCTCCTTGCCCAGCGTGGGCAGGGAGGTGCCGGCCAGGGCCGAGCCGATCAGCCAGGCCACCAGCAGCATCGCGACGACGTTGACCAGCGCTCCGCCGGTCGCGTCGAGCGCGCGGGCCGGGGACCAGGTGATGTGGCGCCGCAGCTTGTTGCCCAGATGGGTGGTCAGGGCCTGCCCGATCGAGGCACAGATGATGATCACCACGACGGCGATCACGACCACCGTGGTGGACACCTGGGTGCCGTTGTCGGTCACCCGGTCCCAGATCAGGGGCAGCAGGGACACGGCGACGAGACCACCGCCGAGGAAGCCGATCACCGACAGGATGCCGACGACGAACCCCTGGCGGTAGCCGACGATCGCGAACCACACGGCGGCGAGCAGCAACAGGATGTCCAGCACGTTCACGTGGGCCACCGTCTCATGCGCGCCAGTCGAGCGGGACGAGACGTGAGCGGTCCCACGGGCGTTCCCAGCCCGCGAAGTGCAGGATCCGGTCGATCACCCCGGCCGTGAACCCCCACACCAGGGCCGATTCCACGGTGAACCCGGGGCCTTCGTGCCCGCCCGGGTGCACCACGGTGACGCGGTGCCCGGGGTCCGTGAGATCCGCCACGGGCACCGTGAAGACCCGGGCCGTCTCCGCCGGGTCCACGACGCCGACCGGGGACGGCTCCCGCCACCAGCCGAGCACCGGGGTCACGACGAACTCGCTGACCGGGATGTAGAGCCGGGGCAGCACCCCGAAGAGCTGCACGCCCGCCGGATCCAGGCCGGTCTCCTCCTCGGCCTCGCGCAGGGCGGCGCGCAGCGGGCCGGTGGTGTGCGGGTCGCCGTCCTGCGGGTCCAGGGCGCCGCCGGGGAAGGAGGGCTGGCCCGCGTGCGAGCGCAGGGTGCCGGCGCGCTCCTGGAGCAGCAGCTCGGGGCCGCGCGGGCCCTCGCCGAAGAGGATCAGCACGGCCGACTGGCGGCCCCGGCCGTCCTCGGGGGGCAGGAAGCGGCTGAGCTGGCGCGGCCGGACGGTGCGGGCGGCGTCCGCGACGGGGTCGAGCCACGCGGGCAGGCCGGTGGTGGTGAGGGGCAGGCCGTCGCTCTCGCGGGCGGCGGCCGTGGCCTCGTCCTGTGTACCGCGCGTCATGGGCACCCCTGTCCGCGTTCTTCCGTCAACACCGGTCAACATCCGCCAAGCCCTGCCGACATCGTCTTCCCCACCGCTGAACGCGGTCCGGGCACTGATTCGTTCCGCGCCCGGGGCGGCGTACGCGGCCCGTGCGCGGTCCGTACCCGCCGGACGCTCGCCCGGACGCCCGCCCGGCCCCCGCTCAGGGCTGTGTACGGGCCCCCAGGGGCGCGGCGGGGAGCCCCGGGTAGTCCGGGGGCGGGGCGAGCCGCTGGCCCGGCTGGCCGCCCTTCTCGTACTTCAACAGCTTCAGCGCCTTCTCCGGGTCCGTCTCGCCCTCCCCGTACGCCGGGCACAGCGGGGCGATGGGGCAGGCCCCGCAGGCGGGTTTGCGGGCGTGGCAGATCCGGCGGCCGTGGAAGACCACGCGGTGCGAGAGCATCGTCCACTCGCTCTTGGGGAAGATCGCGCAGATCTCCGCCTCGACCTTCTCCGGGTCCTCCTGCTCGGTCCACTTGAACCGGCGCACCAGCCGTCCGAAGTGCGTGTCGACGGTGATCCCGGGGACGCCGAAGGCGTTGCCGAGGACCACGTTCGCCGTCTTGCGGCCGACTCCGGGCAGCGTGACCAGGTCCTCGATCCGGCCGGGCACCTCGCCGCCGAAGTTGTCCCGCAGGGCCTGGGAGAGGCCGAGGAGGGACTTCGACTTGGCCCGGAAGAACCCGGTCGGCCGGATGATCTCCTCCAGGTCCTCCGGCGCGGCCGCCGCCATGTCCTCGGGGGTCGGGTAGGCGGCGAAGAGGGCCGGGGTCGTCTGGTTCACGCGCAGGTCGGTGGTCTGGGCGGAGAGGACGGTGGCGACCAGGAGCTCGAAGGGATTGCGGAAGTCCAGCTCCGGATGGGCGTACGGGTACACCTCGGCGAGCTCGCGGTTGATGCGGCGGGCGCGGCGGACCATGGCCAGGTGGGATTCCGGTTTCGGCGCGGCCGGGGCCGCGGCCTTCGCCGGTTTCGCCGGTTTCCCCGGATTCGCCGGTTTCTTGGCCGAAACTTTGCCCTGGGGGGCGGGAGGGGTCTTCGTCGAGGCCCTCGTGGGGGCCTGTTCGCCCACAGCTGAATTTAGGGCCCCGGTCACTCCCGTGGACCCCTTGGCCTGTGCTCTCACCGGCTTATTGGACACCCGGCCAGCCTAAGGCCGGGCGCCGACACCCGTCCGGACCTCAGGTAACACCACCCCGATTGGCCTCTCGCCGCACAGCACGCCCGTCCGTCCGGCATCCTTGTGATTGATCGCACTGTTTCAGCCGTCCGGCAAAATGGGGAGCGGTCCCCACTAACTGGTCGACATAGGAGAGAGACTCGTGGACGACGTTCTGCGGCGTGCCCCGCTTTTCGCGGCGCTCGATGACGAGCAGGCCGCGGAGCTCCGCGCCTCCATGGGCGAGGTGACCCTCGCACGCGGCGACGCCCTGTTCCACGAGGGCGACCCCGGCGACCGGCTCTACGTGGTGACCGAGGGCAAGGTGAAGCTCCACCGCACCTCCCCCGACGGCCGCGAGAACATGCTGGCCGTCCTCGGCCCCGGCGAGCTGATCGGCGAGCTGTCGCTCTTCGACCCGGGCCCGCGCACCGCCACCGCCACCGCCCTGACCGAGGTCAAGCTCCTCGGCCTCGGCCACGGCGACCTCCAGCCCTGGCTGAACGCCCGGCCCGAGGTCGCGACCGCGCTGCTGCGCGCCGTCGCCCGGCGCCTGCGCAAGACCAACGACCAGATGTCCGACCTGGTCTTCTCCGACGTCCCCGGCCGTGTCGCCCGGGCCCTCCTCGACCTGTCGCGCCGCTTCGGCGTGCAGTCGGAAGAGGGCATCCACGTGGTGCACGACCTGACGCAGGAGGAGCTGGCCCAGCTCGTCGGCGCCTCGCGCGAGACCGTGAACAAGGCCCTGGCCGACTTCGCGGGCCGCGGCTGGCTCCGCCTGGAGGCCCGCGCCGTGATCCTGCTGGACGTGGAGCGCCTCGCGAAGCGCTCCCGCTGACACCGACGCACAGGCAGGGCCCCGTCCGGACCCCCGGACGGGGCCCTGCGTGCGTCCGGGGGCCCTCGGCCCGCGGAGGGCCGTAAATGAGCTGCTCCGGGGCCCCAGGCGGGTCACAGTGGCCCCATGGGGCACAGAGGGCTGGACGCGTACGGGTACTTCGAGCGGGAGGGCTCGCTCGGCACGGTGCGGCCGGAGTTCGCCGGCCTCGTCGCCGCCGCGCGCGGCCGGATCCTCGAGGCGTACGGGGGCCGGCTGCACAGCGCGTACCTCTACGGTTCCGTGCCGCGCGGCACCGCCCGCCCCGGGCGCTCCGACCTCGACCTGCTGCTCGCCCTGCACCGAGAGCCCACCGACGAGGACCGGGACACGGCCGAGGTGCTGGGTCGGGGGCTCGACCAGGACTTCCCGGAGATCGACGGGGTCGGCATCCTGCTGTACGGCAAGGAGACCCTGCTGAGCGAGCGGGAACGTCACGACCTGGGCTGGTTCCTCGCCTGCCTGTGCACGCCGCTGCTCGGGGCCGATCTCGCCGAGCACCTGCCCCGCTACCGGCCGGACAGCCTGCTCGCCCGCGAGACCAACGGCGACCTGGCCCTCGTCCTGCCCAGGTGGCGGGCCCGCTTCGCGGCGGCCTCCGAGCCCTCCGAGTACCGCCGGATGAGCCGGTCCTTCGCCCGGCACCTGGTGCGCACCGGATTCACCCTGGTCATGCCCCGGTGGGGCGGCTGGACCAGTGACCTCGCCGAGTCCGCGGAGATCTTCGGCCGCTACTACCCGGAGCGGGCGGCCCAGATGCGGGCCGCGGCCGCCGTGGCGCTGGACCCCGTGGAGGACCCGGCCGTGGTGCGGCGGTACATCGAGGACCTCGGGCCGTGGCTCGCGGACGAGTACACCGCCCGGCACGGCACGAAGGCGCCGCGGGACTAGCTCTTGGCGGGCTCCAGGGCCTCTACCGCCCGCTTGGCCTCGGCCAGGCCGACGCCGGTGATCCCCCGGTAGACCTTGATGGCGGAGATGGTGCGGCCGTCGCGCATCAGGGCGCGCACCTCGTCCAGTCCGGCCGGCTCCGGCTCCTCGACGCCCAGGTGGTCCAGGAGCAGGCCCAGGCGGCGCTCCAGCCGGTCCGCCCGGTCCTCCAGGGCCCGCATCCGCAGGGTCACCGTGGAGGTGATCCAGCCGGCCGTGGCGAGCACCGCGAGCAGCAGGAAAAGGGTGTTCATTCAGGTCCCCCCGGGATCAGTCCGTGATCACGAAGGTACTCGAGCTGCGCCCGGACGGACCACGTGGCCGCGGGCCACAGCGAGCGGTCCACATCGGCGTAGACCTGGGCGACGACCTGCTCCGCGGTGAGGAACCCGTTCTCCACGGCCGTCTCGACCTGCGCCAGCCGGTGCGCGCGGTGGGCCAGGTAGTACTCGACGACGCCCTGGGCGTCCTCCAGCACCGGCCCGTGGCCCGGCAGGACCGTGTGGACGCCGTCGTCGACGGTGAGGGAGCGCAGCCGGCGCAAGGAGTCCAGGTAGTCGCCGAGGCGGCCGTCGGGGTGCGCGACGACGGTGGTGCCGCGGCCCAGGATCGTGTCGCCGGTCAGGACCGCGCGGTCGGCGGGCAGGTGGAAGCAGAGCGAGTCGGCGGTGTGCCCGGGGGTCGGGACCACGCGCAGTTCCAGGCCGCCGGTGCGGATGACGTTCCCGGCGGCCAGGCCCTCGTCGCCGAGGCGCAGCGCGGGGTCGAGGGCGCGGACCTTCGTACCGGTGAGCTCGGCGAAGCGGCCGGCGCCCTCGGCGTGGTCGGGGTGGCCGTGGGTGAGGAGGGTGAGGGCGATCCGCTTGCCGGCGCTCTCGGCGGCGGCGACGACGGCCTTCAGGTGGGTCTCGTCCAGCGGGCCGGGGTCGATGACGACGGCCAGCTCGGAGTCGGGCTCCGACACCAGCCAGGTGTTGGTGCCGTCCAGGGTCATCGCCGAGGCGTTGGGGGCGAGCACGTTGACGGCGCGGGCGGTCGCCGGCCCGGAGGAGACCACGCCGCGGGGCTGGCCGGGCAGGGCTGCGGCGTCGGTCATGCGGGGCCTCCCGGGCGTACTCGCTTGGTGAACTCCTCGTGGCCCGGCCAGCTCAGCACCAGCTCACCGTCCTCCAGCGTGGCCTGGGCGAGAACGGCGGTCAGGTCCTGCCCGGCGGCCGCGCCGAGGGCCCCGGCGGCGCTCGGGTAGGGCTGGAGGGAGCGCAGCGTGGAGATGGTGGGCGGCATCATCAGCAGCTCGCCCTTGTCATAACCGGCGGCGGCGTCCGCGGGGCGGATCCAGACGGTCCGGTCGGCCTCGGTGGAGGCGTTGCGGGTGCGCTGGCCCTCCGGGAGGGCGGCGACGAAGAACCACGTGTCGTAGCGGCGCGGCTCGAACTCGGGAGTGATCCAGCGGGCCCACGCCCCGAGCAGGTCGGAACGCAGCAGCAGGCCGCGCCGGTCGAGGAACTCGGCGAAGGACAGCTCACGGCCTACGAGGGCCTCCCGGTCGGCCTCCCAGTCGTCCCCGGTGGTGTCGCCGACGACGGTGTCGGGGGTCTCCCCGGCGAGGAGTACGCCCGCCTCCTCGAAGGTTTCCCGGACGGCCCCGCAGACGATGGCCTGGGCGGTGGCGGCGTCGGTGCCGAGGCGTGCCGCCCAGACGTCCTGGCCGGGTCCGGCCCAGCCGATGCGGTGGTCCTCGTCGCGGGGGTCGACGCCGCCGCCGGGGTAGGCGTAGGCGCCGCCGGCGAAGGCCATGGAGGCGCGGCGGCGGAGCATGTGCACGGCGGGGCCGTCGGGGGTGTCGCGGAGCAGCATGACGGTGGCGGCGCGCTTGGGTTCCACCGGGGTGAGGGTGCCGTCCGCGAGCGCGCGGATGCGGGCGGGCCACTCCGGGGGGTACCACTGGCCTCCGGCGGGCTGGGTGGGCTTCGGCGGCTGACCGTGCTGACCATTCGGCATGGGCGGATGCTACGGCCATCCGGCCCGATGTTCGAGGGCCCCCCGCCTGCGCCGCGGACGCCCCCCGCTGCGCGGTGCCGCTCCCCGCCCCGCCCTTCGCCCGTTCCCCGGGGCTCCGCCCCAGACCCCGCGCCTCAAACGCCGGCGGGGCTGGATTCATCCAGCCCCGCCGGCGTTTGAGGCGGGAACGGTCAGGAGGGGAGAAGTTCGACCTGGATCTCGATCTCCACCGGGGCGTCGAGCGGGAGGACCGCCACGCCGACCGCGCTGCGGGCGTGGACGCCCTTCTCGCCGAGGACCTCGCCGAGCAGCTCGCTCGCACCGTTCAGCACGCCCGGCTGGGCGGTGAAGTCGGGGGCGGAGGCGACGAAGCCGACGACCTTCACGACACGCGCGATGCGGTCGAGGTCACCGACGACCGACTTGACGGCGGCCAGCGCGTTCAGCGCGCAGGTCGCGGCCAGCTGCTTGGCCTGTTCCGCCGAGACCTCCGCGCCGACCTTGCCGGTCAGCGGGAGCTTGCCCTTCACCATCGGGAGCTGCCCGGCGGTGAACACGTAGTCACCCGACCGGACGGCCGGCTGGTACGTGGCCAGCGGCGGGACGACCTCGGGCAGGGTCAGGCCGAGCTCTGCGAGCCTCGCCTCGACGACGCCGCTCATGCCTTCTCCCGCTTGAGGTAGGCCACGAGCTGCTCGGGGTTGTTCGGGCCGGGCACGACCTGGACGAGCTCCCAGCCGTCCTCGCCCCAGGTGTCCAGGATCTGCTTGGTGGCGTGGACAAGCAGCGGGACGGTCGCGTATTCGAACTTCTTGGTCATGGGGGCGAGCGTAATGCCTGAGCGGGAGTGGTTAGGCTCGGACGCTGTGAGCAGGCTCCAGGTGGTCAGCGGCAAGGGCGGCACCGGCAAGACCACGGTCGCCGCGGCACTCGCGCTGGCCCTCGCGCGCGAGGGCAGGCGGACTCTTCTCGTGGAGGTCGAGGGCAGGCAGGGCATCGCACAGCTTTTCGGCGCGGAGGCGCTCCCCTACGAGGAGCGCAAGATCGCGGTCGCGCCCGGCGGGGGCGGGGGTGAGGTGTACGCGCTCGCCATCGACGCCGAGCGGGCGCTGCTGGACTACCTCCAGATGTTCTACAAGCTGGGCTCGGCCGGCCGAGCCCTGAAGAAGCTCGGCGCGATCGACTTCGCGACGACCATCGCCCCCGGTCTGCGGGACGTGCTGCTGACGGGCAAGGCGTGCGAGGCGGTGCGGCGCAAGGACAAGGCCGGGCGGTTCGTCTACGACCACGTGGTCATGGACGCTCCGCCGACGGGCCGGATCACCCGCTTCCTGAACGTCAACGACGAGGTGGCGGGGCTGGCCCGGTTCGGGCCGATCCACAATCAGGCGCAGGCCGTCATGAAGGTGCTGAAGTCCCCGGAGACGGCGGTGCACCTGGTGACGCTGCTGGAGGAGATGCCCGTCCAGGAGACCGCCGACGGGATCGCGGAACTGCGGCAGGCCGGACTGCCGTTCGGCCGGGTCATCGTCAACATGGTGCGCCCGCACCACCTGGACGAGAGCACCCTGCGGGAGGCCGCGGACGGGCGGCGGGCGGAGATCGCCCGGGCGCTGTCCCGTGCCGGGCTGGGCGGCGCACGGCGGGGCGGGCTGGCCGAGCGCCTGGTGGAGCCGCTCCTGACGCAGGCAGCCGAGCACGCGAGCCGGGTCGAGCTGGAGCGGGAGCAGCGCGCGGTGCTGGCGGGCCTGGACGTGCCGACGTACGAACTCCCCCTGCTCGGCTCGGGGATGGAGCTGGCCGGGCTGTACGAGCTGGCCGTGGAACTCCGCAAGCAGGCGGACGCCGAATGAGCGAGGGTGGGGACATCGTGGGCCTGGACACTCCGCCGCGGCTGGCGGTCGACGCGCTGCTGGACGACCGGGGGACCCGGATCATCGTGTGCTGCGGGGCGGGCGGGGTGGGCAAGACCACCACGGCCGCGGCGCTCGGCGTACGGGCGGCGGAGCGCGGCCGCAAGGTGGTGGTGCTGACCATCGACCCGGCGCGCAGGCTGGCCCAGTCGATGGGGATCGACTCGCTGGACAACACTCCCCGGCGGGTGAAGGACGTGTCCGGGGGCGGCGAACTGCACGCCATGATGCTGGACATGAAGCGGACCTTCGACGAGATCGTCGAGTCCCACGCGGAGGGCGACCGGGCGCAGGCGATCCTGGACAACCCCTTCTACCAGTCCCTGTCGGCCGGTTTCGCGGGCACGCAGGAGTACATGGCGATGGAGAAGCTGGGGCAGCTGCGGGCCAGGGACGACTGGGACCTGATCGTCGTGGACACCCCGCCGAGCCGGTCCGCGCTGGACTTCCTCGACGCGCCGAAGCGGCTCGGGTCCTTCCTGGACGGGAAGTTCATCCGGGTGCTGATGGCTCCGGCGAAGGTCGGCGGGCGGGCCGGGATGAAGTTCCTGAATGTCGGCATGTCGATGATGACGGGCACGCTGAGCAAGCTGATGGGTGCCTCGCTGCTGAAGGACGTGCAGACCTTCGTGGCGGCGATGGACACGATGTTCGGCGGGTTCCGCACCCGCGCGGACGCGACGTTCCGGCTCCTCCAGGCTCCGGGGACGGCCTTCCTCGTGGTCGCGGCTCCCGAGCCGGACGCCCTGCGCGAGGCGGCGTACTTCGTCGAACGCCTGGCCGCGGAGCGGATGCCGCTGGCGGGCCTGGTGCTGAACCGGGTGCACGGAAGTGACGCCGGACAGCTGTCGGCGGAGCGGGCCCTGGCCGCCGCCGAGAATCTTGAGTACGGCGGCATTGTCGATCAGGAGTCCGGGAAAGCTGGACTTCGTGACGCCGAAGACTCCGCCGGCACCGGCTCCCCCGCCCTGGCCGAGGACAGCAACGGCGACGATGCCGACGACAACGGCAACGACGACGTGACCGTCGACGGGATCACGGCAGGACTGCTGCGCCTGCATGCCGAACGGATGCAGGTGATCGCGCGCGAACAGCGCACACGCGATCGCTTCACCTCGCTCCACCCGGAGGTGGCGGTGGCCGAAGTGGCCGCCCTGCCCGGCGATGTACACGACCTCGCCGGGCTGCGGGCCATCGGAGAACGACTCGCGGCCGGGGTTCCGGCCGGAGCGTAGACGTTCCTTCGTCTGACGTGACGTGCCGTGGCGTGCCGACGGTGCGGGCGGTGACGACGTGGTGGGTCGTTGACGCCCTGGCGCGGCGGGCGGGTGGTTACCCGGCTGCCGCGTACGTCTCGTACGGAACGTCGATCTCCGCGTCGACATCCACGGTGAGGATGCCTGTGCTGCGCTCGTACTCCGTGCGGGCGGTTTCGAGCAGCCGTCGCCACGAGGTGACGGTGGGACGCCGGCGCAGCAAGGCGCGACGTTCCCGCTCGGTCATTCCGCCCCATACTCCGAACTCGACACGGTTGTCGAGCGCGTCGGCCAGGCACTCGGTCCGCACCGGACATCCGGTGCACACCGCCTTGGCCCTGTTCTGTGCCGCTCCTTGAACGAACAGTTCATCCGGATCGGTAGTGCGGCAGGCTGCCTGCGCACTCCAGTCGGTAACCCAGCCCATCCCGGCGCCGTCCTCTCCCGAATCGAGGCTCCCCCACGGCGGCATGCGGCATATTCACCGCTGCCAGTTGAGGACGTTACGGAAGGCGGGCACAGTGCAACACCCCCGTCGGGCCCAATCTTGAATGGTCCGAACGGACTATGGGTAAGCGGCAGATCACCCGACGGAGTGATCCGGCGACATGCCCGGCCATTCCGGCGATTCGGGTGAAATCGGGGAGGCTCCGGTGCGCAGCCGTCAGAGTGAAGGGCGGGATTCGGACATGTGTCCACCCGATTCGGGAAGGGTGAAAATCAAGCCGGGGGGTTGATGTGGGCCCGCGCTGCTGTGACAGTTGGGGACAGCTTAGGCCAAGGCATTCGCGCGTGTCCGGCGAATGAGAACGTAGGCTGCCCTCCATGGGAAAGAAGCGCTCGGGCGGCGGGCTCACGGGGCCACAGCAGGCCGCCAAGTTCCTCGGGGTGTCCGTTCTCTCCGGAGTCGTACTCGCCGGCATCGCGATCCCGGGCGCCGGCGCGCTGGGGCTCGCGGCCAAGGGGACCGTCGAGGGTTTCGACGAGATCCCGGCCAATCTGAAGACCCCTCCGTTGAGCCAGCGCACCACGATCCTGGACGCGGAAGGTGGCGTGATCGCCACCGTCTATTCACGGGACCGGCAGGTGGTCCCGCTCACGGCCATCTCGCCGTACATGCAGAAGGCGATCGTCGCGATCGAGGACTCTCGTTTCTACGAGCACGGCGCGGTCGACCTCAAGGGCATCCTGCGCGCTGTGAACCGCAACGCGCAGGAGGGCGGCGCGGCACAGGGCGCGTCCACCCTCACGCAGCAGTACGTCAAGAACGTCTTCGTCGAGGAGGCGGGTGACGACGAGACGAAGGTGCGCGAGGCCCAGGAGAAGAGCCTCGGGCGCAAGATCCGCGAGCTGAAGTACTCGATCCAGGTCGAGGAGGAGCTCGGGAAGAAGAAGATCCTCGAGAACTACCTCAACATCACCTACTTCGGGCAGCAGGCGTACGGCATCGAGTCCGCGGCGCAGCGCTACTTCAGCAAGCCGGCCAAGGACCTGACCCTGGAGGAGTCGGCGCTGCTGGCGGGCGTCGTGCAGTCGCCGAGCCGCTTCGACCCGGTGAACGACGCGACCGAGGCCATGAAGCGCCGCAACATCGTCCTCCAGCGGATGGCCGACATGAAGGACATCTCGCAGGCGGAGGCGGACGAGGCCAAGCAGAAGCCCGTCACGCTGAAGGTGACCCGGCCGAAGAACGGCTGCATCACCGCAGTCAAGGGCGCGGGCTTCTTCTGCGACTTCGTGCGTGCCACCTTCCTGTCCGACCCGGTCTTCGGCAAGAACCGGGAGGACCGGGCGAAGGTCTGGAACCAGGGCGGCCTGACGATCCGTACGACGCTGGACCCGCAGTCGCAGGAGGCCGCCAACGCCTCGATCAAGGACCACGTCAACGACGACGACTCGATCGCGACGGCCGTGACCATGGTCCAGCCGGGCACCGGACGGGTCCTGGCGATGGGCCAGTCGAAGCCGTACGGCTTCGGGAAGAACGAGACGCAGATCAACTACTCCGTGGACAAGCGGATGGGCGGCTCCAACTTCGGCTTCCAGGTGGGCTCGACGTTCAAGCCGTTCATCGCGGCCGCGGCCATAGAGCAGGGCATGACGCCGACGAAGGTGTACTCGGCGCCGAACAAGATGGACTACCCGAGCCCCGTGCCGCGGTGCGACGGTTCGAAGTGGCAGAACCTGCCGATGGGCGGCGGGAAGTTCCAGACCGTCGAGAACGAGACCGAGAGCGAGATCGGTCCGTACGCGCTGAAGACGGCGATGGAGAAGTCCATCAACACCTACTTCGTGCAGATGATCTCGGAGATCGGGCTGTGCCCGGTGACCGAGATGACGCAGAAGCTGGGTGTGGTCCCGGCCAGCGGCGTGAAGCTGCCCGAGGAGCCCTCCATCGCGCTCGGCTCCGCCGAGATGTCCCCGCTGACGATGGCCAACGCCTACGCCACCTTCGCCAACCGGGGCGTCTACTGCACCCCGGTCGCCCTCGAGTCGATCACCGACGCGCACGGCAAGGCGCTCGCGGTCCCGAAGTCCAAGTGCGACCGGGCGATGTCGCAGGAGACCGCCGACACCATCAACACCCTGCTGCGCGGAGTGGTCGACTCCGGTACGGGTGAGCGGGCCGGCCTGTCCGACCGGGACAACGCGGGCAAGACCGGTACCACCGACAGCCGCTACAACGCCTGGTTCGTCGGGTACACCCCGAACCTGTCGGGCGCGGTGTGGGTCGGCTCCGGCGGCGCGAAGAAGATCTCGATGGAGAACATCACCATCGGCGGCCAGTACTACGACAAGGTCTTCGGCGGCGGCCTGCCCGGCCCGATCTGGAAGGACGCGGTCACGGGCGCGCTGAACGGCCGCGAGGCACCCGCCTTCACCACCGTCAGCATCCCGGAGCCCTCGGTCCCGAGCGGCGGCAACGCGGGCGGCAACGGCACCGGAACCGGCGGCGGCGGCAACGGCAACGCGACGGGCGGCACCACCGGCGGCACCACCGGCGGCCGGGGCAACACGCCCAAGCCGGGGAAGCCGACCAAGCCCGGCGGTGACGGCAAGCCCGGCGACACCCGCCCCGGCGGTACGACGACCGCCGGAACCACCGCCGGAACCGGAACCACAGCCACCGGCGGCACGAGCACGGGCGGCACGGGCGGCACCCCGCCCGACCCGCTCGCCGGAGGCACCACCACCGGCCCGATCGGCGGCCCGATCGGCGGCGGGGGCGCGACCCCGTAGTACGGAACGCAGGAAAGAGGGGGAGGCCCCGGCCGGATGATCCGGCCGGGGCCTCCCCTTGTGCGTTCCGTCCTACGAAAGCTGCTGCTTGACGACAGCGGCGACCCGGCCGCCGTCCGCCAGGCCCGCGACCTTCGGGTTCACGATCTTCATGACGGCGCCCATCGCGCGGGGCCCCTCGGCGCCGGCCGCCTTGGCCTCCTCGACCGCCTGCGCCACGATCGCGACGAGCTCGTCGTCGCTGAGCTGCTTGGGCAGGTAGCCGTCGAGGAACGCGCCCTCCGCGGTCTCCCGCGCGGCCTGCTCGCTGCGGCCGCCGGCCGCGAAGGCCTCCGCGGCCTCACGCCGCTTCTTCGCCTCCTTCGCGATCACCTTGAGGACTTCCTCGTCGGAGAGCACGCGCGCTTCCTTGCCCGCGACCTCCTCCTTGGTGATGGCGGAGAGGGTCAGGCGCAGTGTGGACGAGCTGAGTTCGTCACGCGCCTTGATGGCGGTGGTGAGGTCTTCCTGGAGCTTGGCCTTGAGCGTGGTCATGCCCCTGAGTCTGCCAGGTGCGGGGGCCGCGGCGCCCGTCGGTTTAACGCGTCTGCGACGATGGGGGCATGCGCGCGCGTTACGGAGTACCCCTGAAGGTCACCGCTGGAATCGCTGCGGCGGGCGCCGCGGGAGTGGCCTATGCCGCCGGGTTCGAGGCCAGGTCGTTCCGGCTGCGCCGGATCACGGTGCCGGTGCTCCCGGCGGGCGCGCGGCCGCTGCGCGTGCTCCAGGTGTCGGACATCCACATGGTGGGCGGGCAGCGCAAGAAGCGCGCCTGGCTGCAGTCCCTCGCCGGGCTGCGCCCCGACCTCGTGGTGAACACCGGCGACAACCTCTCCGACACGGAGGGCGTGCCGGAGCTGCTCGACGCGCTCGGGCCGCTGATGTCCTTCCCCGGCGTGTACGTCTTCGGCTCCAACGACTACTACGGGCCGCGGCTGCGCAATCCGGGGCGCTACCTGATCGAGAAGGTCCAGGGCCGGCACGGGCTGAACGGCAACAAGCCGGTCGTCGGCGCCGTCCACAACCCGTGGGAGGGCATGCGGGACGCCTTCGACGCGGCGGGCTGGCTGAACCTCACCAACACCCGGGCCCGGATGAAGCTGGACGGCCTGGAGCTGGCCTTCACCGGCCTGGACGACCCGCACATCAAGCGGGACCGCTACGAGCAGGTCGCGGGCGGGCCGGAGGCGGACGCGGACTTCTCGATGGCCGTCGTGCACGCCCCGTACCTGCGGGTGCTCGAATCCTTCACCGCGGACCGCTACCCGCTGATCCTCGCCGGGCACACGCACGGCGGCCAGCTGTGCGTCCCCTTCTACGGGGCCCTCGTCACCAACTGCGACCTCGACACCAAGCGCGTGAAGGGGCTGTCCACGTACGAGGCCGACGGGCAGCGCTCCTACCTGCACGTCTCCGCCGGCTGCGGCACGAACCGGTTCACCCCGGTGCGCTTCGCCTGCCCGCCGGAGGCGACACTGCTGACGCTGGCGCCCAAGGCGTAGGGGAGCCCCTTCAACGTCCCCGATGACCTCGACGAGCTGGTCACCGCGGACCGCCACCGCCCCCACTCCCCACTGGCCCCGGGCACACCCCGCGAAAACCGGATTTCGTCTCCGGCCGAGGGTCCGCTAAAGTAATCGATGTCGCCAGGGCAGCAAGCGCTGCAAGGGTGGACATCGGGGTGTAGCGCAGCTTGGCAGCGCGCTTCGTTCGGGACGAAGAGGTCGTGGGTTCAAATCCCGCCACCCCGACTTCGTAAGATCAGGTCAGGGAGACTACTCATCGAGTAGTCTCCCTGACCTGTTTCTGTGAGCGCCAGACCCTCGCCCCCGCCTCCGAGGAACTGCGTATGGTCGTGCACACCGCCGCTCCGCTCACTCGGGCGCTGCCTGTGCCCGAGCACGTCTGGTACGCCTCCTACGGGTCCAACATGCACATGGACCGTCTTGCCGCTTACATCGCCGGTGGGACCCCGCCCGGCGCGACGCGTACGTACCCGGGTTGCCGGGACAGGCGGGCACCGCAACGGTCGATCGCCGTCGAGCTGGAAGGCTGCCTGTACTTCGCCACGGAGTCCCCCGTGTGGACCGGGGGCCGTGCGTTCTACGACCCCACGGCTGCCGGGCGGATGCGGGGGCGGGCTCACCTGGTGACGGTCGGCCAGATGTCGGACATCGCCACGCAGGAGATGTACGAGGATCCCGGGGCAGACCTGGACCTGACGACGGTCCTGCGGGACGGCCGCGACGAGTTGGGGCCGGGGCGGTACGAGACCCTGATCTGTCCGGGCACGATCGAGGGCATCCCCGTGCTGACGTGCACAGCCCCCTGGACCCTCCAGGACGTCGAGGTCCGCACCCCGTCGGCCGCGTACCTGCGCTACTTGGCCGGCGGCCTCCTGGAGTCCGGGCCGTGGGAGGAGCGGGGCATCGCGGAATACCTCGCGGCCTGTCCCGGTGCCGAGGGCACCTGGACTCCTCAGCAGGTCCAGAAGTTGTTCGCGGCTGACGTCCGCCGCTGACATCCACGCGCGGTGCGTGGAGGTGCGGGGGCGGGTGGGCGGTGCTGGAATGCCGGGAGGGGCCGGGCCGGTGGCCGGGCCGTGGACGAGGAGGGGTATGGGCGACGACACGTCCGACGACCGCCGCCGCCTCCTGCCCGCCCGGTGGTGGCGCCCGCGTCCGGTCGTCGCCGTCCTGCTGCGGTGCAGTGGTGTGGTGGTGCTGCTCACCGCGCTGTACTACCTGGCACCGCTGGACCACGGGTTCGGCGTCGTCACCGTCGGGGCGCTGTTCACCGGGCTGCTGCTCTTCGGCTGCGTGATCGCCTGGCAGGTGTCGGCCATCACCCGTTCGGAGCATCCGCGGCTGCAGGCCTTGGAGGCCCTGGCCACCGCCGTGCCGCTGTTCCTGCTGCTGTTCTCCTCGACGTACTACCTGCTGTCGCTGAACCGGCCCGGCGCGTTCTCGGAACCGCTGGACCGGACCGACGCCCTGTACTTCACGGTGACGGTCTTCGCGACCGTGGGATTCGGCGACATCGTGCCGACCACCACGGGCTGCCGGGCGCTGACCACCGTGCAGATGATCGCCGACCTGATCGTGGTCGGACTCGTCGTCAAGCTCCTCTTCGGCGCCGTACAGATCGGACTGTCCCGGAACCCGCCCGGCGGGGAAGGAAGGAACGACCTGTGACGACGGCGGATGAGGGAGGGGACCGGCCAGGAGCAACGCAGCCCGTGACCCAGCCCGTGGAGGCCGACCTGCTGCGCGACATCCTGCGCTCGCCCGGATACATGAAGACCCTCGTGCTGTGCGCGCTCGTCGGCATCCCGGTGTCCCTGGCGTCCTTCTGGTTCCTGGCCGCGATGCACTCGCTGGAACACGCGCTGTGGGAACGCGTGCCGCACTCCCTCGGCTGGGGCACCGCGCCCTGGTGGTGGCCGCTGGTGCTGCTTCCCGTCGCCGGTGTCATCGTCGGCCTCGTCGCCACGCACCTGCCCGGCGCGGGCGGCCACATCCCCGCCGCCGGAGTGGGCACGGGCGGCGCCTCGGTGGCCGCGCTGCCCGGCGTACTGCTCGCGGCGGCGGCGAGCCTGCCGCTCGGCGCGACCCTGGGACCCGAGGCACCGCTGATCGCCCTCGGCGGCGGGCTCGCCCTGCTGTTCCGGGACCTCTCGCGGGCGCCGGCGACCCCGCGCGGCTCGCTGCTGATCGGCACGGCCGGCGCCGCCGCGGCCATTTCGGCCATCTTCGGGAGCCCGCTGGTCGGCGCGGTGCTGCTCATCGAGGTCGCGGGGGTGGGCGGGCCCCAGCTGTTCGCGGTGATGATCCCGTCGCTGCTCTCCAGCGGCGTCGGAGCCCTGGTGTTCACCGGCTTCGGACGGTGGACCGGGCTGCAGACCGGCGGGCTCGGGGTGAAGATGTCGGTGCCGTTCACCCGGCTGGACGCATCCGAGGTGCTCTGGGCGCTGCTGATCGCCGTGGTCCTGGCCTGCGTCATGCACCGGGTGATGGCCGGGGGGCATCGCGTGGCGGCGTACGTCTCCACACGGACGGTCTCCCGGACCACGCTGTGCGCGCTCGCCGCCGGGGCGTGCGCGGCCCTCTACACGCTGGCCACCGACCGCACCCCGGCCGACGTCGCCTCCTCAGGGCAGGGCACCCTGGGGGAGCTGACCTCCGACCCGCGTGCGTGGGGCATCGGCGCGCTGATCGCCGTGGTGGTGTTCAAGAGCCTCGCGTACACGCTGTGCCTGGGCAGCCTGCGCGGCGGGCCGATCTTCCCCGGGCTGTTCATCGGGGCGGCGGCGGGGCTGCTGCTGGCGCCGCTGCCGGGGCTCGGGATCGTCCCGGCGATGGCGGTGGGCATGGCCGCCGTCCTCGCGAGCGTCATGCGGCTGCCGGTCAGCAGCGTGGTGCTGGTGGTCCTGCTGATCGACAATGCCGCGGCGACGCCCGTGGTGATCCTGGCGGCCGTGGTCGCCTTCGTCGTCACCGAGCTGCTGCCGGCACCGAAGGCGGCTCCGTTGAAGGCGGAGGCGAAGGCCTGAACGGGGGCGTCCGCCCGGCTCAGACGGGCTTGAGGGTGGCCGCGCCGAAGGAGACGTCGAAGCGGTCGCACCAGATGGTGACGCTGCCGTAGTCGGCGGGGTTCACGCCGGCCGGAACCTCGTAGTTCTGGTCGCCCTTGTTGCCCTTGAGCTTGCCCAGGCTGGTGTGGGCGCCGTCGTCGAAGACCCGCCAGCCCGCGACGCCCTCCTTGACGGGGGCGTCGGAGAGCCAGACCCTCAGGTCCGGGCCGTTGCTGGTGTCCAGGTCCTCCAGGCGGAGGGTGTACGAGCCGTCGGGCAGCCGGACGAGCTTCACCGTGCCGGTGGTGGTGTGCTCGTGGCTGATCAGGGTGCCCTGCGCGACGGTCCGGGGCCCGGCCGGGGCCGCGGCGGCCGGGGCGCCCGCCGAGGGGGCCGCCGAGGGGGCCGCCGAGGGGGCCGCCGAGGGGGCCGCCGGCAGCGCGTCGTGGACGGTGTCGTCCTGCCACAGCTTCCACGGCTGGAACCAGTACAGCCCGGCGGCCAGCGCCACCAGCACCGCGATCACCACACCGGCCACGATCCCGCCGCGCCGCCTCGAACCAGCCATCGTCCGTTCCTCTTTCCTCCGGTACCTGTCCGGAATTCAATCCCCCGCGGCGGCCCGGCACCATGCCCCGGCGGATGACGGATTCCTTACGCCGGACGCGCGGCGGGGTTTGGCACGAAGTTCAGGGCGCCGGTGCAACAAGCTGACACCGATCACCGTGGAAGGGGCCCCGGGCCGCTGACAAGGTTGTTCTCACCGGCCAACAGCCGGACAGCCACCCGCTCTTCCACCCCACGGAGATCACGATGAGCGTCAAGAAGATCAGCGTCGCCCTGCTTCCGACCACGGCCCTGCTCGTCATGCTGGCCCCGGCCGAGGCCTCGGCGGCCCCGCAGCAGGCCGCGTCGCACAAGGCCTGTTCGGCGACGCGTCCGCTCCCGCTCCCCGACCTCCTGCCGCAGTCCCTGCACCGCCCGGCCGCGAAGCTGCTGCCGAAGCTGAGCTGCGTCAACGGCTGGCAGTGAGGGCCCGGTGAACGAACGGCAACCGTACGAGATCACCCTGGTCCGGGCCGGGCCGCAGGCCGCCGCGGCCGAGACCACCGTCATCCGGCTCGTGGGGCTGCTGCCCGCGCACTGGACCTTCACCCAGCGGGTGGAACGGGAACCGGAGCGGATCGTCATGCTCGTGCATCCCGCGCACCCGCCGGGCAGCGCCGGACCGGACGCCGAGGCGGTCCGGGCCTGGCTGGCCCGGACGCTCACCGACGACGCACTGCGCGGCTGGCACGCGGAAGGGCCCTGACGCCCCGACGCCGGGAAGCCCCCGACGCCGGGAAGCCCCTGACGCAGGAAGCCCCGGCGCGCGAAGCCCTCAAGTCCCGCCGCGGTCCCTCAGATCCAGCCCTTCTCCCGCGCGAGCAGCGCGGCGTGCGGCCTGCTGCTGGCGCCCAGGATGCGCAGGACGTCGGCGACGTGGCGGCGGTAGGTGCGGACGGAGATGTCGAGGTTCCGGGCCCCCGTCTCGTCCTTGCCGACGCGGCACAGTTCTTCGAGCACGCGGCGCTCGATCTCCGAGAGCACGCCCGCGGCCTCGGATCCGTCGTCGGTCAGTACGGACAGGTCCACGGCCTGGTCCCAGATCTTCTGGAAGAGGGCGAGGATGTTGGCCACGAGACCGGCCTGCTGGGTGACGAGCGCGCCGCGCGAGGTGTCCTCCGGGTCGACGGGCACCAGGGCGGTCTGCCGGTCGTAGACGAGGATCCGCTCGGAAAAGCTTTCCGCGACCCTGATCGAAGCCCCCTGCGCGGTGAGTTCCCGCAGGTAGGCGACGGTCGGCGGGTGGTCGAGGGCCTCCTTGCGGACGACGCTGCGGATGCGGACCCCGCGGCGCAGGCAGCGGGTGTCGAGGGGGCGGGCGTGGACGATGTTCTCCGCGGTGAGCGCGGAGTAGGGCTCCACCGAGAGGATCTCCTCGCGGGCGAAGAAGGCCAGGTCGTCGATGCGGTCGCGGATCTGGGAGAGCACGGCCAGGCGCTCCACCCCTTGCGGGGCGAGGGACTTGGCGCCCTGTTCGGCCTTCAGGTCCGCTATCAGGTGGCGGGACTGGGTGACCTGCTGGAGCTGTTCGTGCAGGACCCGCAGCTGGAGGTCGGTGAGCCGGCCGACGGCCGTCTCGGGATCGGTGGCGAAGAGCGCGGCCTGGTCGCTGTGGAGCAGACCGAGTCCGATCAGCCTCTCCTGGGCGGACTCCACCTCCTCCCGGGGTGAGTGCAGGAGGACGTGAATGTCCTCACCGAGCGTCCCGGGATTGCGTAGGAAGTGGCGGTAGATCCGCTCCTCCGTGGCTGTGAGTCCGAGTATGAGCAGACTGGTGCCGTTCACGATTGCCCCCGCAAACCGTACTGATGATCACTGTCCGGCATAGGTCAGATGCCGGACGGTCTTACGTAGTGGAATGAAGAGTAATGCCCAGGTAAAAAGCGGAGTCCGGCGTAGCGGCCGAAAGTGACATGAATCATGAACCTTCCACGGGGGAAGCTACTTTGAAGCCATTGACTGAAAATCACCTGTTGGACTTTTCCTCCCTCACGGGCCGTGAGGTGGAAGTGCTCCTGCTGCTGGCGTCCGGAGAGCAGAACCGCCGGCTCGCCCGGCACCTCGGCATCACGGAGCGGACGATCCGGGCGCACACCGCCAGCATCGTGCGCAAGCTCCGGCTGAAGTCGAGGTTCGAGGCCGCGATCGTCGCCCACCTCCACGCCGACCGCATCAAGGACCTGGGGACGACGACCACGCACCGCAGCGCCGCCGCCGCCTGACATACGCACGCGACACGGGGAAGGCCCCGACCGGCTGAGAGCCGGTCGGGGCCTTCCCCGTACGTACGGACCCGCGCGCGCCGGCTACGGCAGCGCGCTGCTCACCCCGTCGACGATCATCATCCACATCGGCTGGCCGCCCGTGCCGAAGGCCGAGGCCAGGGCGTAGCCGATCGCGGCGTCCGCCGGCCGGAGGTCGGCGTCCTCGCGCCACTCGGCGATGACCAGCTCGTCGCCGTCGGAGGAGAAGTCGCCGAGGTGCAGGCCGTCCCGGGTCAGCCGGCTGCTGGGCACCGAGTCCGGGACCAGCCGGTACGAGACCCCGTCGTACTCCACGTCCACCCGGTACGAACGCCTGCTCAGGGCCCCCTTCGCGGGCTTCAGCACGGCCTCCCGGCCGTCGACGCGGAGCGTCAGGAAGGCCGGGTCACGGGTGCCGATGGCGATCTGCGGGTCCACCTCGGCGGCGGGGTCGCGCTCCAGGGTCACCCGGGGGATCCCCTCGCCCACGACCTCCAGGCGGTCCTGGCCCTCCTGGTGGACGGTGACCGCCCCGAAGCGGGTGTCCTCGATGGGGACCGGCGTCCGGTCCTCGGCGGGCTCGGGGGTCCCGTCGGCGGGGGCGGGGTTCCGGTCGGCGTCGTTCATCGTTGAGTCCTTCGGTGCCGGTGGTACGGGTACTGGCTGGCGGTACGGGCGGTACGGGCCCGGCTCAGCGGGCGGCGGCCAGCTGGGTCGCGGCCAGCTCGCGGTAGAGGTCGTTGCGCTCCAGCAGCTCCCCGTGCGGACCGTGGTCGCCGACCCGGCCGTCGTCGAAGAGGATCAGCTGGTCGGCGGAGGTCACCGTCGACAGCCGGTGCGCGATCAGCAGCACCGTGCAGTTCTCGGCGGCCTGCTCGACGGTCTTGCGCAGGGCGAGTTCGCTGAGCCCGTCGAGATGGGCCGTGACCTCGTCCAGCAGCAGCACCTGCGGCTTGCGGAGCAGGGCCCGGGCGATGGCGAGCCGCTGCCGTTCGCCGCCCGACAGGGCCAGGCCCCGCGAACCCACCTCGGTGTCGAGGCCGTCCGGGAGTCCCGCGACGAACTCGTCGAGCAGGGTCTTGCGGAGCACCTCGGCGACGGCCTCGTCGGTGGCGTCGGGCGCCGAGTAGAGGAGGTTCTCGCGCAGGGTGCCGGCGAGCATCGGGGAGTCCTGCTCGACGTACGCGATGCGCCGCCGCAGGTCGGCCCGGCTCAGGGAGCGGATGTCGGTCCCGTCGAGCCGGATGCTGCCCGCGTCCATGTCGTAGAAGCGCTGGATCAGTGAGAACACCGTGGTCTTTCCCGATCCGGAGGAACCGACTATCGCGGTGACCGCGCCGGCCGGCGCGGTGAAACTGGTCCCCTTCAGGGTAGGCGTACGCCCCTGGTAGGCGAACTCGAGGCCTTCCACGACCACTTCCGGCGGCGGGCCGGACGGCACCGCCGGGGTCAGGTCCACGTCGTCCTCGGTCTCCATCTCCCGCACCTCCTCGATCCGGGCGAGCGCGCCCAGACCCTGCTGGAGGGCGGTGGTGCCGGAGACCAGGGACAGGATGGGACCGCCCAGGTTGAACAGGTACAGCAGGAAGCCGATCAGCGCGGCGAGGTCCAGGGACCCGGTGGCGACCAGCGCCCCGCCGAAGCCGATGACCGCGAGGAAGGACGCCTGGACGACGAGCCCCGCCAGGACCGCGATCATCGCCTGGTAGCGGGCGCCCACCAGGCCGGCCCGGTAGGCCTGTTCGGCGGCGGCGTCGGCGCGCTCGGTCTCCTTGGCCTCGCCGCCGTTCGCCTTGACCGTACGGGCCGCCCCCAGCGCGCGGTCCAGGGCGGCGCCGATCGCGCCGACCGATTCCTGGGCCTGGGTGGTGACCCGGCGGATGCGCGGCATGACCACGCCCATGGCGACGCCGATGACCAGCAGCACCACCGAGGTGATGCCGAGCAGCGGCAGGCTGGTGACGCCCATCAGCACGATGGTGGCGAGGAGGTGGATCGATCCGTCGACGATCTGGATGAGGCCGCCGGTCGCGGCGTGCTGGACCAGGGTGCTGTCGGAGGTGACCCGGGTGGTCAGGCCGCCCGGCTCGGTGCGGTCGAGTTCGCTGGTGCGCAGCCGGATCAGCCGGGCGATGAGGCCGCGGCGTACGTGGAGGACCACGCGCTCGGCGGTGCGCTCGCTCAGCCAGGCCTGCCCCCACATGAGGGCGATGGACAGCAGCAGCAGGCCGATCAGCAGCAGGAGTTCGTCGCGCAGACCGGCCCCGGTCATCAGGTTCCCCAGCACCTTCTGGATGACCATCGGCTGGGCGAGGCCGGCGGCGCTGGCGAGCAGGGTCAGCAGCAGCACCACCGATAGAACACCGCGGTGCGGCCGCGCGTACGAGAGCAGCGCGCGCAGCGCGGGCCGCTCAGCCTTGGGCTGTTCTGCGTCAGAAGTGTTCACACACGTATTTCTAATGCGCCGTGCGCGCGGGCGGAATTGTCTCTTGCGGCAATGCCGGAACGGTGGTGCGGCCGGCCCCCGGGAATAGCGTGCGTCGATCGAATGGCCATTGTCGTTGGCGGAGTTGACGGTGTGGGCAATGCCGCAAGTGGCAATGGTGCGGGGGCCGGGCGGGGGGTCAATATCGGTCTGTGCCCGACGGACACCGGCCGAAAAGGGCCACCGCCGGCGGGTGCGTCCGACCCCGGACGCCGCTGTGGCGCACCGGATCACTCCGCGGGAATCCGCGGGACATTTCGAGGAGTCCTCCCATGCAGAACGTCACCGAGCAGGACCTGTTCGACGGCTACACCGCCTACACCTCCGCCGAGGAGCTCGGTCTGCACGACGGCGCCACCGCCGGCCCGGCCTTCAGCCCGACCGTGCCGTGGGCCATCCAGGCCACCGTCATCTCCGCCCGCTCCTCGCAGGCCTGCGCCGCCGCCCTCGGCTCGCTCGCCGCGAAGACCGTCGAGAAGAAGTGCTGATCACAGCACCTCGGCCGGACCTCCGCTCCACCACCGCAGTGCACCGGCGGCCGGTCCGGCCGCCGGAATCCGCAAGACACACCAGATAGGGATCACCACCATGCAGAACGTCACCGAGCAGGACCTGTTCGACGGCTACACCGCCTACACCTCCGCCGAGGAGCTGGGCCTGCACGACGGCGCCACCGCCGGCCCGGCCTTCAGCCCGACCGTGCCGTGGGCCATCCAGGCCACCGTCATCTCCGCCCGCTCCTCGCAGGCCTGCGCCGCCGCCCTCGGCTCGCTCGCCGCGAAGACCGTCGAGAAGAAGTGCTGATCACCGCGTGACATCGGGGACCGGCCGGCCCACCCGCGGCGACGCACACCGTCACCGTGGTGGCCGGCCGGCCCCGGCGCGGCGTGACCCCACGCCCGCGCCCACCGCGAAAGCCCGAGAGGAGGAGTCATGGACCGTCCGGACCCCGCGTTCCGGCGCGTGCTCGTCGTGGGAACCGGCGCCCTCGGGGTGGCCTTTCTCCCCTTCTGGATCAACTGGCTGAGGAACGCGCACCCGGAAACCGAACTGCGCGTCGCACTGACCCGTTCCGCGCTGCGTTTCGTTTCCGCCGACGCCATTTCCGTACTGTCCGGCACGGAGGTTTTCGTCGACGACTGGAGCACCGTCTCCGGAACCGGCGTACCCCATGTCGAACTGGCCCGCTGGGCCGATCTCGTCCTGGTCCACCCGGCCACCCTGCACTTCGTCGGCCGGTACGCCCTGGGCATCACCGACACCCCGCTGATGCTCGCCCTGCAGTCCACCGAAGCCCTCGTGGGCGTCGCCCCCTCACTGCCGCCCGCCGCGCACCTGAACCCCGTCGTACGGGGCCACCTGGACGTGCTGCGGTCCCGGCCCGGCGTGGTCCTCGCGCCGACCGTGCCCGCGGTGAGCGCGAGTACGGGCGAGCTGGAGGACGGGGGCTCCGCCCCGCTCAACGAGCTGTACGAACTGTGCGCCGCCCGCGCGGGCGCGGGCTCGACGGGAGACCCGACGTGAGCACCACCGCGCCCGCGCCGCAGCCGTACGGGGCCGAGGTGGTGGCGGAGTACGGGACGGAACTCCAGCTCACCCGGGTGCTCCGCACGCCCGACGGTGGACACCTGTGGTGGCAGGGGCCCGGCGCGCAGGTCGAGGGTCCCCTCCTCGCGCCCGCCGCGCACCTGGTGCCCCGGCCGGCCGCCGGCTCCGGGGCCGCGCTGCTCACGGTGCCCGAGCGGGCCGGTGACGGCCTGCTGCACCGGGTCGCCGGGCCGTCGTCCGCGGCCGCCTGGCTGCGGGACTTCCGGCCGCAGGCCCGCGCCCTCGTGGCCCGTGCGCTGGCTTCGACGGCACTCGCCCTGCGCACGCTGCACGCCGTGCCCCTGCCCCCGTACGCGGAGCTGCCGCTCGGCGCCCCGCCGGGACTGGGCCGGCTGCGGAGCTGGGCACACGGCAGCGGTGAGCTGCGCGAACGCACCCTGGCCTGCTGGGGCGCACGGCGGATGGAGCGGCTGCTGGACTGGGCCGACGCACTCGCCCCGCAGGCCCCGTCAAAGGACGCCCGGTCCCTGATCCACGGCTGGGCCTCGCTCGGCGCGCTCGTACCACCCCTGAGCCGGGGCCCGGTGGCGCTGCTGACCGGGGAGGACCTGGCCGCCGGCCGGCCCGAACTGGACCTGGGCTGGCTGCTCGGCGAACTCGTCGAGCTGGCCTGGACCACCCCGCACCAGAACCCCGTCGATCTCCAGCGGGTCCTGCTGGAGGCCTACGGGCCCGGCCCGGACCCGGTGCTCGTCGGACGGTCCGCCGTCCTGCGGGTCGTCACACACATGCAGGACTTCGCGACCTACCGGGGGTGGGACGACGAACTCCTGGGCTACATCGCCTTTACCGCCGAGCTGATCGACGAGGAGGGCCGCAGAGCGGTCCCCCAGGGAGTGTCATGACTACAGCGACCCCGACCGAGCCGCAGCCCGCACTGGTGCGGTACCAGCCCACGGAACTGGACAGCGTTCCCGAGGTGGCCGAGCTGCTGGAGCGCCTCGGCCTCGGCAGCTTCGTACCGGACGGACTCACCGCCTTCGGCGGCCGCAACGACAACTGGGCGGGTACGACGACCAGCGGCGACCAGGTCTTCGTGAAGACCGTCGCCCGCGCCCCCGACGGCAGCAGCCCCGAACTCGACCGCACCCTCGCCTACGAGGCCCTCTCCGCCCGGCTGCCCGCCGGCTCCCCGCTCCGCTCCCCCGCCCACCTCGGCGCCCACGAGGGCGCCGCCCTCAACGCCTACCGGCTGCTGTCCGGCTCCCGTTCCGGTTCCGAAGTCGCCCTGGACGGCGGCTTCGACGAGGACATGTGCCGCGCGGCCGGCCGCGCCGTCGCCACCCTGCACGAACTGGACGCGGACGGCGCCGGCGTGGACACCGGTGAGGCGCCGCTGCCGCCGCTGGCCTGGCTGGAGGCCTTCCCCTGGAGCGCGCTCCAGGACCGCAGCATGGCGCAGATCGCCGCCTGGAAGCTGGTCCAGGACGACACCGAGGTCGTGTCCGCGCTGCACCTGCTGCGTGCCCGGGAGGAGGCCGCGCCGCGCACCCCCGCCCACTGCGACCTGCGCTTCGACCAGTTCATCCAGCACGAGGGCACGCTCTACCTGTGCGACTGGGAGGAGTTCCGGATCGCCGACCCGGCGCGCGACGTCGGCGCCTTCATCGGCGAATGGCTCTTCCAGGCCACCTACTCCGTCTTCGCCCCGACCGGCGACCCGGGAGCGGACGCCGCCGCGCTGGGCTTCGACCTCACCCACGAGGAGATCGTCGAGCGCGGCGCGGCGAGCCTGCGCCGGCACATCCCCCGCGTGGCCGCGTTCTGGCAGGGCTACCTCGAATGCCGGGTCCCGGACGCCGAACTCGCCGAACGGGCCGTCGGCTTCGCCGGATGGCACATGTACGACCGGCTGATCGCCACCGCCCAGGCCCACGCCGTCCTCAGCCCCGTCGCCCGCGCGGCGGCCGGCATCGGACGCCGCCTGCTGCTCGCCCCGTCCGCAGCCGTCGCCACCCTGCGGCTCGAAGCGCCTTCCGGGAGCCCCCGATGACCACCCTCACCCTCACCGCCACCGCTGACACGCTCGTCCTCGCCCCGAGGCTGTCCGCCGCCCTGGAGCTGGTCTCCGTACGCGCCGACGGCCTCCAGGCCACCGTCGCCGGGCGCGAGATCACCACGGAGAGCCCCCGTGACCTGCGCGGACGCCTGGCCAACGCGCTCTACGAGGAGTTCCACGCGGGCAACGGCGAACACCGGCGGGAGCCCGGCGGAGCCCCCCGCCGCAGCCTGCGCGACGCGAGCCTGGAGGAGCGGCTGGCGGCCGGGGTCCCGCACGCCTGGACCCCGACCCGGGCCCGGCTGATCGAGGTCCTGCGCCGCGACGGCGGCGACCAGCTCGTCGTACGCCTCCCCGACATCACCGCCCGGGTGCCCGCCGACCGGCTCATCGACTCCGGGAGCGAGCCGCAGCCCGGGGACATCGTCGAACTGGCCCTGGAGGCGGCCCGGCCCGCCCTGTCCCCCGGCTTCTTCTACGTCATGGGCTCGCGCGCCCTGCCCCGCCCGGCCGGACCGATCCGCAGGCTCTTCCTGCACGCCCTCGACGGGGATGGCGCGGCCGTCCTGTGGGCGGCCGCCCTTGCCGCCCTGGAGGAGGCCGGCGCGCTGTACCACGCGAAGGCGCTCTCCGACCCGGACGACTTCCCGCGCCGCGACGGCCTGGTGGTCTACCTGCACGGGGACCACGTAGCGGGCGAACGCGCCGTGGTCGAGGCCGTACGGGACCTGCCCGGACGGGGCGCGGACAGCTCGCTGTTCACCGAGCGGCTCGCCCCCGGTGTGGCGGCGGCATGGGACCCGCGCGACCCGCGACCGGGCCGGAGCGGCATGAGCTTCGGCCAGCACCGCAGCTTCGCCCTGGCCACGGCCCTGGTCGACCACGCGACGGCGGACTCCCCCGCGGGGTCCCTGGAGGAGCGCGTGGCGGGGGCGTTCAGGGCGGCGGGGATCGACCCGCTGCGCCCCGAGAACAACATCACCACGACGGAGGGGAACTGACATGAGCGCCACGACGACGGCCTGGGAGCCCGCGACGGAGCCGACGGCCACGGACGAGGCCGTGACGGCTCCGGACGAGGCCGTGACGGCCCCGGACGGCGCGACCGGGCTCGGCACCGCCATCACCACCGCCTACAGCGACGCCCTCGCCTCGGTGTACGACGACATCTACCCCGGCACCCCCGAGATCGCCGAGTACCTGGTCACCCTCACCGAGCCGGGCGCGAGCGTCCTCGAACTCGGCGTCGGCACCGGCCGCGTGGCCCTGCCGCTGGCCGACCACGGCTTCCAGGTCCACGGGGTGGAGACCTCCGAGCAGATGCTCGCCCGCCTCGCCGAGAAGGACCCGCAGGGCCGCATCACCCCGGTGCTCGGGGACCTCGTCCAGCTCGACCTGGAGCGGACCTTCGACGTGGTGCTGGCCCCCTTCAACGTGCTGTGCTGCGCGATGACGGTCGACGAGCAGATCGCGATGATGCACGCCATCGCCCGGCACACGGCCGCGGACGGCCACGTGGTGATCGAGACCTTCGACCCGAGCGACTACCACGTCCAGCGCAAGGCCGACATCACCACCCGCCCGGCCGGCACCCGGGGGGTGGTCATCGAGTCGCTGGAGGTGCTGCCCGCCTCGCAGAACATGCTGCTGAACTCCACCCTCTTCCTGGACGGCGCCGCCCCCACGTCCTCCTCCACGGTGATGCGCTACCTGTGGCCGAGCGAACTGGACCTGCTGGCGGCGATCGCCCGCCTGGAGCTCGTCGGCCGGTACGCCGGCTGGCAGGAGCAGCCCTTCGACGGCGGTGACAGCCGCAAGATGTGCGTCTCCGTCTTCCGGCCGCTGGCATGAGCCCCCACGACAGCCGGTTGGCGAACGGCCTCGGGCTGTCGGTGGAACCCCTGCCCGGCCACGGCGGCGGGCTCGTGTCCGTCGCCCTGACGGTGGCGGCGGGCGGGGACGCGGACCCGGCGGGCCGGCACGGCACGGCGCACCTGGTCGAGCACCTGATGTTCCCGCGCGCGGCCGCGACGGAGACGGACGACGGGCTCGACAGCCACGTCGCCCGCGTCGAGGGCGCGGGCGGTGTCTGCAACGCCGAGACCCACCGCGACCACACCGTCTTCCACACGACCGTTCCGGCGGAGCTGCTCCCCGAGGTCCTGGAGTGGGAGGCGCGGCGGCTGCTCACCTTCGCCCCCGACGGGTCCGTGCTCCGTACGGAGACCTCCGTGATCGCCGAGGAGATCCGCGGCGCGGCCGCCGCCGGGCGGGTCTGGGAGGCGGCCCTCGGCGCGCTGTACCCCGGCAGCCGTGACAGCTTCGGCACCCCCGGCGAGCTGGCACGGGCCACCGCCGCCGAGGCCGGTGCCTTCTTCCGCCGCCACTACCGGCCGGACGCCATGGTGCTGTCGGTGGTGGGCGACGTGGACCCCGACCGGGTGGCGGCCTCAGTGGACTCGCACTTCGGGCAGCTCCCGGCGGGCGAGGGTCCGCTCCCGGCTCCCTCCCCGGCCCCCTCTCCCGCTCCGGCGCCCGCCGTCGCGCCGGCCGTGGTCCGGACGGCACCGCTGGCATCCCCCGTCAGCGGTGCCGCCCTGGGCCACCCCCTGCCCGACCCGGTCCGCGACCGCGCCGCCTACCTCGCGCACGTGGTGCTGGCCGAGACCCTCAGCCGCTCCCGGCTGCCGGGGCTGACCCGGCGCGACCCCCGGATCACCTCCGCCCGGGTGACCTGCGGCTACCTGGGCCAGTGGCTCGGCTCCGCCGTACCCGACCTGGCGCTCGCCCAGTTCGCGACGGCTCCCGGAGCGGACGTCACCGCGGTGCTCGGCGCCTGGCGCGAGGTCCTCGCCGAACTGGCGGCCCGCCCGGCGGACGCGGCCGAACACCGGCGCGCGGTCAACGCACTGCTGCTGGCCTGCCACCGCCGGGCGGACTCCCTGACCGCCCGCAGCGTCTCCCTCGGCCGTACGGCGCTCCTCTTCCCCGGCGCCGGCGGCCCGGACGCCCTCCCCCGCGACCTGGCCCGGGTCACCGCCGCCGAGGTGTCCGCCGCCGCGGCGGCCCTGCTGGCCGGGCCCTGCTCGGTGACCGCACTCGGAGAGATCGGAGAGACCCGGTGAACCGCGAGACCCTCGACACCACGCTCGGCAACGGCCTGCGGGTCCTCGTCGTCCACGCCCCCGGCGCGCCCCTGGCCGAGGTCCGGCTGGTCCTCCCGTACGCCCGCACCGCGCCGCACCTCGCCGGCCCACAGGAGCTGCTGGCCGCCTGCCTGGGGACCGGTACGACCGCCGGCGCGGCCGGCGGCGGCACCCGGCAGGACATCGCCGACCGGGCCGGTGACCTCGGCGCCGAGCTGAGCACCGTCGTCACCGCCGAGTCCCTGGTGATGGCGGCGAGCGTGCTGCGCCCCGGCCTGCCCGGCACGCTCGCGCTCCTCGCGGACCTGCTGCTGCGCCCCGCCTACCGCGAGGCGGAACTCGCCCTCGCGGCGCGCCGTACGTCCTCCTCCCCCCGTACCCCGGGCCCCCGGCAGCGGCTGCGCCGGGCGCTGCTGGCCCACGCCTTCGGCGCCCACCCGCTGCTGGAGGTCCCGGCCGCGCGGACCACGCCGGGCACCGGTGACCTGTACGCACTGCACGCCCGCGCGGTGGTGCCGGACGGCGCGGTGCTGCTGGTCATGACCGCCGAAGCCCCCGACACGGTGGGCGCCCTCGTCGGGGAGGCGCTGGGCGGCTGGGCCGGCGGCCCGTCCGGGCTGGCCCTGCCGCCGTTCGCGCGCCGCACCCCGCGCCCCGGCCGCCTCGCGCTGCCCGCCCCGCCCGGCCCCCCGGGCTCCGGGCAGGCCCTGCTGCTCGGCGCCGGACCCGCCGTCCCCGCCGCCGACCCGGGCCACGCCCCGCTGCACCTGGCCCAGACGGTGCTGGGCGGGTACGCCTCCTCACTGCTGGCCCGCCGGGTCCGCGACCGGCACGGCCTCGCGTACGCCGTCAGCGCCGAGCTGCGCGGCAACGGCGCCGGCGACTGGCTGGAGATCGAGTGCGCCGGGGCCCCCGGCACGGCGGACCGGATCGCCGAGGAGGTCACCGGCTGCCTGCGGGAGCTGGCCGGGGACGGCCCCTCCCCCGAGGAGGTCGACCGGGCCCGCGCCTACACGAGCGGCTTCACCCGCTTCGCCCTCGCCACCCGGACCGAGGAGGCGAGCGCGCTGGCCGGTTTCGCGGCGGCCGGACTGCCCCTGGACTGGCTGGACGCCTACCGGGCCCGGCTCGCCGAGGTGACGCACGCCCAGGTCGCCGAGGCGGCCGCGCAGTTCCTCGATCCGGGCCGCGTCGTCCTCGCGACCCTCGACACCGCACACCCGCAGCCGCACCTGGCCAGTGACTCCGACCCCGAAAGCGACCGGTGGACCCCGTGAACGCGACGCAGCAGCCCGCCCCGCGCCCGAACCCGCAGGCCCCGGCCGTCCTCTACCCCCTCCAGCCCGACCACCCCGAACTCGTCGCCCCCTTCGCCTCCCTGGTCCAGCGCACCGGCGCCCGCCGGCTCTGGCTGTGCCAGTCCTTCAAGGCCGAGCCGCACCAGGTCCTGGCCCACCTCGCCGGCATGGGCCACACCACACCGGTCGGCACGAGCGTGACCCTGCTGCCGCTGCGCCACCCCTACGAGGCCGCCCTCCAGGCCCGCTCCCTCGCCCTGATCACCGGGCAGCCGGTCGTCGCGGGCTTCGGCATCGGCAACCCGGGCTTCGTGTCGGGGCTGACCGGCAGCCCGTACGCGAGCCCCCGCACGGCGGTGCGCGACTACCTGTCCTCGGTGCGCGCCCTGCTCGACGGCGAGACCGTCGCGCACGAGGGCCCGTACCACCAGATGCACGGCGGCCTGCTGCCCCTGGACCACGCACCCGTCGAGGTCGGCGCCGGGGTGCTGCGGCCCGGCATGGCGCGGACGGCCGGTGAGGTCGCCGACGTCGCCATCACCTGGATGACCCCGCCGTCCTACGTCCGGGGGACCCTGCGGCCCGCGCTCGACGAGGGCGCGCAGGGGCGGCCGGTGCGGCCGAGGATCGCCACCGCCGTCCACGTGGCCGTCGCACGTCCCGGCCGGGACCCCCGACGGCTCGCGCTGGCGGCCGCCGGCGAGCACCTGTCGGTCCCGCACTACGCCGACATGCTGCGCCGGGCCGGGGTGTCCGTGGACCCGCACGACCCGGACGGCACCGCCGACGCGCTGCTGGGCGGGCAGGTCGTGCTCACCGGCACCCCCCACGAGATCGCCGAGGCCCTCGACGGGTACCGGCGCGCGGGGGTGGACGAGCTGATGCTCAACCCCTCGGGCGTGCTGCTGACGGAGGGCGTGCACGCGGCGGTCGCCGACCTGGAGGAGATCCTCGCCGCCTGCGACAGCATGCTGCCGCGCCCCCGGCAGGATGCTGCTGTCTGACGGCCGCCGCCGGGCCCGTACCGGCTGCTTTGCTGGAAAAGGCGGACAGGGCATTCCACTTGAGGCATTCCCCTCGAGGGATTCCACGTGAGGCATTCCACGTGAGTCCGCCCCAGCGTCCGAGACCTCCAGCAGGAAGAAGAGCCGTGAGCAGGGAACACCCGGACCGGGCGGGCGGCGCCAGCGTCGCCCTGTCGGGCATCAGCAAGAGATTCGGCGGCCACCAGGCGCTCCAGGACGTCTCCTTCGAGCTGCGGCCGGGCAAGGTCACGGGCCTGCTCGGCCCCAACGGCGCGGGCAAGAGCACCCTGTTGCGGATCCTGCTCGGCCTGGCCCGCCCGGACGCCGGCACCGCCCGGGTGCTGGGCGAGGAGCCGGGTACGGCGCCGCAGGGCGCCCGGCGCATCGGTGTGGTCATGGACTCGGTCGGCTTCCCGGCGCGCATGACCGTACGGCGGCAGCTGGAGATCTCCGCGCTCTCCCTCGGCCTGCCCGCGTCCCGCGTCGACGAGGTGCTCGCGCAGGTCGGCCTGGAGGGCGACGCGACCCGGCGGCGCATCGGCGCCTGCTCCACCGGCATGCGCCAGCGCCTGGCGCTGGCCGTCGCCCTGCTCCCGGACCCGGAGCTGCTGATCCTCGACGAGCCGCTGAACGGCCTGGACCCGGACGGGATCCGCTGGATGCGCCGGCTCGTGGAGCGGGCGGCGGCCGAGGGCAGGACCGTGCTCATGGCGAGCCACATGCTGTCGGAAGTGGAGCAGAGCGTGGACGACATCGTCGTGCTGCGCCGCTCGGTGCTGTTCACCGGCACCCTCCAGGACCTGGTCCGGCGCGGCCACGGCCGGCTGGAGGACGCGTACTTCGGGCTCGTCGAGGGCTCCCTCTCCCACCCGGAGGCTTCCCGTGCGTGACACGAACCCTTCCCCGAACCCGGCCTCGAACCTGAACCCGGCCTCGTCCGCTTCGGCGTCCCCCGTGCGGCACCAGATCGCCGCCGAGATGCTGCGCGCCCGCTCCGGCGCGGCCCTGACCGGCCTGCTCCTGGGCGCGCTCGCGCTGGGCGCCCTCGGCCAGCTCGGCGTGGTCTTCGCCGACGCGGACCTCGCCGCGAACGCCGTGGACGCCTCCCACCGGGTGGTGAACCTCGCCGCCTCCGCGACCCTGTTCGCCTCGCTGTTCGGCGCTCTGCTCGTCACGGGCGAGTTCAAGTCCGGCTCCATCGGCCGCAGCGTGCTGTACGCCCCGGGGCGCGGCGCCGTCGTCGGTGCGAAGCTGCTGGTGGCGGGGGTGTCGGGGCTGCTCTTCGGGGTGGTCTCGGTGCTGGGCTCGCTGGCGGTCGGGGCGGCCGCCTTCGCCTCGAAGGACACCGCGCTGGTCCTGGACGGGCGTACGTGGCAGCTCGCGGCCGCCGTCGTCGGGGTGTGCGGCCTGGCCGGGCCGTGGGGTGCGGCGATCGGCTTCGTCGTGCGCAACCAGCTGGTGGCGGTCCTCGGGCTGGTGCTGTGGGGGACGGTCGGCCAGCTGCTGGTGCTGGGCCAGTTCCCGCAGGTGGGCCGGTTCCTCCCGGACGGGGCCCAGCTGAGCGTGCTGGGCGACCGGCTGACCTTCCCGGACGGGCTGGACGCCCCGTACGGAGTGCTGCTCCTGGTCGCCTGGGGTGCGGCGGCGGCGCTGCTGGCGCAGCGCCTCTTCGCCCGCCGGGACGTCTGAGTCCGGCAGTCCGGCCGGGGGCCTCGCCTACGAGGGGGATGTGGACGTCGTCCACATCCCCCTCGTAGGCTGTACCTGAAAGTAGACGCCGTCCACATCCAGGCGTGGATCCGAAGGAACGAAGGGCCCATGACACCGGAGACCGAAGCACCGGGGACCGAAGCACCGGGGACCGAAGCACCGGGGACCGAAGCACCAGGGCCCGAAGCGCCAGGGCCCGACGCACCGCCCCCCAAGCGCAGCACCTACCGGCACGGGAACCTCCGCAACGCGCTGCTCGACGCCGCCCTGGAGCTGGCTCGCGAGGGCGGTCCCGACACCGTGTCCCTGCGCGAGGCCACCCGCCGCGCCGGGGTCTCGCCCAACGCCGCCTACCGGCACTTCGCCGACCGGGGAGCTCTGGTCCACGGGGTCGCGCAGGCCGCCATGGCCCAGGTGGCCCTCGCGATGGAGGCCGAACTCGACGGCCTGCCCGCCACCGACGACCCCGTCGCCCGCGCGCGGGCCCGCTTCCGGGCCGTCGGGACGGGCTACATCCGCTTCGCCGTCACCGAGCCGGGCTGGTTCCGTACGGCCTTCCACGTCCCGGCCGACATGACCTACGCGACGGACACCACCGCCGCCGGGGCGGGCGGGCTCACCCCGTTCGAGCTGCTGGGCGCCGCCCTGGACGGCCTGGTGGAGACCGGGGTCCTCCCGGCCGAACGGCGTCCGGGGGCCGAGTTCCTCGCCTGGTCGGCGGTGCACGGCCTGGCGTCCCTGATCATCGACGGCCCCCTGCGCGGCATCACCCCGGAGCAGGCCCACGACGCCGGCCAGGGCGTGATCGACATGCTCGAACGCGGCATCTGAGCCGGAACCGCCGACGGGCCGGGCGGCCGCACCGCAGCGCCCCCGCCTCCGCCCGTCGGCCGCGCCTCAGTGGTCCAGCGGGTTCGCCGCGATGCGGGTGGCCGCGCCGCCCGCGACGTAGGCCGCCGCCGCGCACCGCGGCTTGCGGACGGCCTGGTCCTCGACCAGCGCGAGGAAGGCCGCGCCGAAGCCCAGCCGCGGGTACGCCTCCAGCAGCCCGGTCCGGAAGGACGCGTCGAAGTCGGCGACGCGCAGCCCCGAGACGTCCGCGCTCGTACCGACCTGGAGGAGGTGGCTCTCCACGTCCTCGGCGGCCGTGACGTCGTCCCGCATGTGCAGCACGATCACCTCCTGCGCCCGCGCCCGGCGCTCCGGCTTCCAGCCGAGCCCCGCCGTGAACAGCCGGGCCACGTGACCGCCCGCCTCCTCGAAGGGGAGGGTGTGGCTGTCGAACGGCGCCGTCAGACCCAGGTCGTGGAGCAGCGCGCTGACGTAGAGGAGCTCCGCGTCGTACGAGAGCCCCTGCGCGCGGGCGTACTCGGCGGCGAAGGCGTAGGAGCGGACGGAGTGGTTGAGCAGCGCCGGGTCCGCGTACTCCGAGGCGATCTCGAAGGCGGAGCGGGCGGTCTCGGAGTCAAGGTGGTGAAGGGTCCACGTCATACGGCGCACCCTAAGGGCACATGTGTCCCCCCTCGGCCGCCGCTACGGCCTCGGGATGAAGTCCACCTCCGACGGCGCCTCACCCGGCCAGTGGAGCAGGGCCGGCGCGGGCGGGGTCTCGGCGAGGACGCTGCCCCGCGACACCACGTAGCGGGGCCGGACCTGACGGCGGATCGCTTCCTCGGGCGTGGGCGCCGGGAGGAGCACGAAGGAGGCCGGGGCGCCCTCCGTGATGCCGTACTCCGAGGCGTCGAGCCCGAGGACCCGCGCCGCACGGTCCGTCACCATCGAGAAGGCGAGCGGGATCTCGTCGGCCCCGGTGAGCTGGGCGGCGTACAGGCCCACCAGCGCGGTCTGGAGCGGGTTCGCCGTGCCCAGGGCGTTCCAGGGGTCCATCACGTCGTCGTGCCCGAAGGCGACGTTGACCCCGGCGGCCAGCATCTCCTTGACCTGGGTGAGCCCGCGCCGCCGGGGATAGGCGTCGAAGCGGCCCTGGAGGTTGAGGTTGGCGAAGGGGTTGGAGACCAGGTTGATCCCCGAACGCGCCAGGAGCCGCTGGAGCTTGAAGCTGTACGCGCCGTTGTAGGAGCCCATGGCGGTGGTGTGGGAAGCGGTCGCGCGCCCGCCGAGTCCCGAGCGCAGGGCGAGCGTGGCCAGTACCTCCACGAAGCGGGACTGCTCGTCGTCGATCTCGTCGCAGTGGGCGTCCAGCCGCAGCCCGTGCTCCTCGGCCAGCGCGAAGGCGATGCCGAGCGAGGCCACGCCGTCCTCGCGGGTGTCCTCGAAGTGCGGGATCGCGCCGACCACGTCCGCGCCGCGCGCCACCGCCTCCCGCAGCAGGCCCTTCCCGCCGGGGAAGGAGACGATCCCCTCCTGCGGGAAGGCCACGATCTGCAGGGTCATCACGTCCCGCACCCGGTCGCGGACCTCCAGCAGCGCATCGAGCGCGGTGAGGCCGGGATCGGTGACGTCGCAGTGGGTCCGCACGTGCAGCACCCCGTTGGCCGCCTGCCAGCGCAGCACCTCGGTGGCCCGCCCGATCACGTCCTCGCGGGTCAGGGTCCGCTTGCGCTCGCTCCAGCAGGCGATGCCCTCCCAGAGGGTGCCGGAGGCGTTCGGGCGCGGCTGCCCGGCGGTCAGGGCGGTGTCCAGGTGGATGTGGGGCTCGACGAACGGGGCGGTGAGCAGGCCGCCGTGGGCCTCGATCAGCACACCGGTCGCGGGAGGTTCCTTCTGGTCGTCGTACGGGATCACGCGCGCGATCCGGCCGTCCTCGCCGACCTCCACGTCGGACAGACCATGACCTGGTGTGTGCAGCAGCCGGGCACCCCGGACGATCATCCGCATGCGGCCAGCGTACGCACGCGGCCCGTGGTTTCCCGTGACCCCGATGCTTCACGTGACCCGATGTTTCACGTGAAACATCGGGTCACTTCGGGTCACGCACGAGGCCGGGGGCGCGGCGGTTCAGCCGCGCTTCGCCTGGGCCTTCTGCTGCATGCCCCTCGTCTTCGCGGCGACCGACTGCACGTCCCTGACCGCGGCCTTGGCACGTGCCTCGGCCGCCGTGTTCTTCGCCATCGCGCGCTCGGAATCCTGGTGGCCGTGGTGGCCGTCACGAGCCTTCTTGGCCATGTTCAACACCCTCTCGGAAGCGATCGGCGTACGCAGACCACCATGCGCCCGTTCGGCGCGGTCGGCATCTCGGCGCGTCACCGCCGCCGGTCCGGCAAGAATGGAGGGCATGACCAGCGACAGCGATCTGACCACCGGCGGGACCACCCCGGACAGCCCGGAGACCCCTGAGACCACCGGGATGCCCGACTGGGAGAAGCGGTTCCGCGCCCCGCGCGTCAGCCTGCCCGACTGGGCCGAGGACGCCCCGGACCGCTCGCTCTTCATCTCGAACGCGACCGGCACCTACGAGCTCTACGCCTGGGACCGCGCCACCGGCACCCAGCGGCAGGCCACCGACCGCCCCAACGGCACCACCGACGGCGCCCTCTCCCCCGACGGCGAGTGGATCTGGTGGTTCCGCGACACGGACGGCGACGAGTTCGGCACCTGGGTCCGCCAGCCCTTCGCGGGCGGCGCCGACGAGCCCGCCACCCCCGGCCTGGAGCCCTCCTACTCCGCCGGACTGGCCATCGGGCGTGACGGCACGGCGGTCGTGGGCCGCTCCACGGACGAGGAAGGCTCCACGATCCACGTCGTCCGCCCCGACGGCAGCGAGCCCGCCGTCGTCTACCGCCACCGCGAGTCGGCCGGCGTCGGCGACCTGTCCTACGACGGGAGCCTGCTCGCGATCGAGCACACCGAGCACGGGGACGCGATGCACTCCGCGCTGCGCGTGCTCACCCTCGACGGGGCGACCGTCGCCGAGCTGGACGACTCCCGCGGCGGTACGGAGGAGCTGGGCCTGGAGGTGCTGGGCTTCGCCCCGGTCGCCGGGGACACCCGGCTGCTCGTCGGGCACCAGCGGCGCGGCCGCTGGGAGCCGATGGTGTGGGACGTGGCCGCCGGAACCGAGGAGGGCCTGGCGATCGAGCTGCCGGGCGACGTGAGCGCCGAGTGGTACCCGGACGGCTCCGCCCTGCTCATCGCGCACAGCTTCGAGGCCCGCAGCGAGCTGTGGCGCTACGACCTGGCCGCGCGGGAACTCGTACGCGTGGACACGCCCTCCGGGTCGGTGTCGGGTGCGACGGCCCGCCCGGACGGCACGGTGGAGTACCAGTGGTCCTCGGCGGCCGAACCGGCCGCCGTACGGTCCACCGCGGGCGGTGTGGTCCTGGACCCGCCAGGCTTCCGGCCGCCGGGCTCGGTAGCGGTCGAGGACCTGTGGGTGGAGGGCCCCGGCGGGCGGATCCACGCCCTCGCGCAGCGGCCGGTGGGCCACGGCGACGGCCCGTTCCCGACGGTCTTCGAGATCCACGGCGGGCCCACCTGGCACGACAGCGACTCCTTCCTGGCCACCCCGGCGGCCTGGCTCGACCACGGCTTCGCGGTCGTCCGGGTCAACTACCGCGGTTCCACCGGCTACGGCCGCGAGTGGACCGACGCCCTCAAGCACCGGGTCGGCCTGATCGAGCTGGAGGACATCGCGGCGGTCCGCGAGCGGGTCGTCGCCGACGGCCTCGCGGACCCGGCGCGGCTGGTCCTCTCCGGCGGCTCGTGGGGCGGCTACCTGACCCTGCTGGGCCTGGGCACCCAGCCCGACGCCTGGGCCGTCGGCCTGGCCGGCGTACCGGTCGCGGACTACGTGACGGCGTACCACGACGAGATGGAGGCGCTGAAGTCCCTGGACCGCACCCTCTTCGGCGGCACGCCGGAGGAGGTCCCGGACCGCTTCGAGGCGTCCTCCCCGCTGACGTACGTCGACGCGGTGAAGGCCCCCCTGCACATCGTGGCGGGCGTCAACGACCCGCGCTGCCCGATCCGGCAGATCGACAACTACGTGGACCGGCTCGCGGCGCGCGGAGCGGTCCACGAGGTGTACCGCTACGACGCGGGACACGGTTCGCTGGTCGTCGAGGAGCGGATCAAGCAGGTCCGCATGGACCTGGAATTCGCGCTGAAGCACCTCCCGCTTCGATAGCCGCCGGTGCACCCCACGTACGGTGGTGGGGTGCACCGGTTTCTCCTGACCCCGCGGTGGTGGGGGATCAACGTCTTCGTCGCGCTCGCCATCCCCTTCTGCCTGTTCATGGGGACCTGGCAGCTCGGCCGCTTCGAGGACCGCGTCGGCAGTCACCGGGAGGCGGGCGCCGAACGCCCCGCCGACCGGGCGGCGGCGCCGCTGGACTCGCTGCTCCCGGTGGACACCACGACCTCCGGACGACTGGCCTCCACGGCCGGTGAGTACGGGCAGCAGCTGCTGGTCCCCGAGCGGGACCTCGACAACAAGCCCGGCTTCTACGTCCTGACGCTGCTGAGGACCGACACCGGCAAGACCCTCCCGGTGGTCCGCGGCTGGCTCCCGGGCCCGGCGGACCCCGCGAAGGCACCGGCCCCGCCGGCCGGGCGCGTCGAGGTGGCGGGGGCCCTGCAGGCCTCGGAGAACTCCGGCACCAAGGGCGTCCACGCCCAGGGCGGGCTGCCGCAGGGCCAGCTCGGGGTGATCGGGGCGGCCACGCTGGTCAACCTGGTGCAGGAGCCGCTGTACGACGCCTGGCTGACGGTGCAGACCCCGGCGGACGGGATGACCCCGGTCCCGGCGAAGGCACCGAACAACACCGGGCTCGACCTGAAGGCCTTCCAGAACCTCGGCTACACCGGCGAGTGGTTCGTCTTCGTCGCCTTCGTGCTCTTCATGTGGTTCCGGCTCTACCGGCGTGAGGTGGAGACCCTGCGCGACGCGGCAGCCGGTCTGCTGCCGGCCGCGCCGGGGGACGCCGCGGCGACCGCCGAGGCCGCCGCCGCGGCCGACACCCCCGCCACCGCCGACAGCGGCGGCACCGTCACGGCGCCGCCGGCGCGATGAGCCCCGTCCGGTAGACCGTCCCGCCGCAGGCCTCCGGGATGGTGGCCTGTGTGACCGGGGCGCCCGCCACCGGCGTACCGGGGGTGTGGGACACCTCCACCCCGGCCGGGGCCGTGCCCGTACCGCCGCTGATCAGGGGCGGGGCCGAGGCCTCGCCGGAGTCCGCCGCCGCCCCCTCCTGCACCGCGGGCGGCGCGGCCGGGGAGCCGCCCGTCTCCGCCTGCTCCGGCTTGGCCGACGCCGTGGGGGTCGCCGCCGGGCAGGACTGCGCGGACGGCACCCAGGCGAAGCGCACCTCGTACGCCGTGTTCGGCTGGAGGAGCAGCACCGGGGTCTCCGCCGACGGGTCGGGGAGCAGTCCGCTCGCGGGGTCGCCCGCCGTGTGGCTCGTCACCGTGACTCCGGACGCCCCCTGCGCGGGCGGCGGCGGAGCGTCCAGCGAGGCGGCCGTCACGGTGTCCGGGCCGGTGACCACGCAGCCCCGGACGGAGACGTTGGTGACCTTGAAGGCTCCGAAGACCTTGCCGTCCGCCTCGGGGGCGCGGGCGCTGGCCGCCACCCCCAGCTGATCGGCGGTGCATCCGGGCGTCGTACCCGGGGCGGCCCCCAGCGGGGGCAGCGGGCCGTGGCCGGCGGCGCCGCTCGCCGCCCCGCTCCCGGTACCGGCGGAGGCACCCGCACTGGAGGACCCCGCCACCGGCCCGCCGGAGGGGGAGCCGCTCGCGCGGGGGGACGGCTGCGTCCCGGCGCCGCCGCCCGTCTCCTGGCCCTGCCCGGGGGACCTCGAGGGCCTCGGCTCGGCGAAACCGCCGGTGCCGTTCTGCTGCGGGTCGGAGGGGCCCGTCGTACGGCCGCTCTGGGTCTGGCCGTGCCCGGCCATCGTCGAGCGCTCGGCGGAGGCGCCCTGGTCGGCGCTCAGGTGCAGTGCGGCCGGGATCGCGGTGCCCGCGAGCAGCGCCGCCGCGGCGGCCCCCACGAGGGCCTGCCGTTTGCGGGCCCGGCGGGCCGGCACGGCGTGGCGCAGCCGTTCCAGCGCGCCGTCGCAGGGCTCCAGGCCCTGCACGGCCCCGGCCAGCAGGCTGCGCAGCGCCTGCTCGTCACCGGGTGCCGGTCCCGGGGTTCCCGGGCCGGGCGGGTTCTTGTGGTCGTCCCTCATGACTGCGCAGCCTCCATCGCCACCCTCAGCGCGGCAATGCCCCGCGAACCGTACGCCTTGACCGAGCCGAGCGATATCCCGAGCGTCTCGGCGACCTGGACCTCCGTCATGTCGGCGAAGTAGCGCAGCACCAGCACCTCGCGCTGACGGCGCTGGAGTCCGCGCATCGCCTTGATGAGGTCGTCGCGCTCCAGTGCGTCGTACGCCCCCTCCTCCGCGCTGGCCATGTCCGGCATCGGCTTCGACAGCAGCTTCAGGCCGAGGATGCGGCGGCGCAGCGCGGAACGCGAGAGGTTGACGACGGTCTGGCGGAGGTACGCCAGTGTCTTGTCGCGGTCCCTGACCCGGTTGCGGGCCGAGTGGACGCGGATGAAGGCCTCCTGGACCACGTCCTCGCAGGAGGCCGTGTCGTCGAGGAGGAGGGCCGCCAGTCCGAGGAGGGACCGGTAGTGGGCCTGGTAGGTCTCGGTGAGGTGGTCGACGGTGGTACCGGCGATAACCGTCCGCTCGCCGTCCGCTTCCCGCTCCTGCGCCGGGTCCGCGACCTCCGCGCTGTCGCGGGGCGAGGGCACGCGCCCGCTCCGGGCCTGCCCGGCGGGCGGCCCGGCGGGCGGCGCGACGGGCGCGGCCACAGGCGGAACGGCGGTGGCCGGCACGCTGGCCGGCGGGACGGGAACGATCACCGGCAGTCCGCCGGGCGTGCCGGAACGCCGGCGCGACGGGATGATCCCGGTGCGCGCCGGTACGACGGCGAAGTCCAACAGTGCCTCTGCCACGCCGGTTGGACACGCGTCCCCCGGTCAGGGTTGTACGCGTGCGGCAGAGTAACCAGCAATTTCCCCATTGCCTTCATGCGTACCCGCTCTTCCCGATTGCCCCATTTATCCAGGCGGCAGTCGGGCCAACACCTTGATCAAGGGATCGCCACCGATCCTACAAAGCGAATTACGCGAATTCACCCGCGATCAGTTCCGCGATCTGCGCCGCATTCAGGGCGGCGCCCTTGCGCAGATTGTCCGCGCACACGAAGAACTCCAGGGCCCGCGGATCGTCGAGCGAGCGCCGCACCCGTCCCACCCAGGCAGGATCCGTCCCGGCCGCGTCCGTGGGCGTCGGGAACTCCCCCGCCGCCGGGTCGTCGACGAGGACCACCCCGGGGGCCGCCTCCAGGACCTCCCGGGCGTGCACCGCGTCCACCTCCCGCTCGAAGCGGGCCCGCACCGTCAGGGAATGCCCGGTCAGCACCGGAACCTGGACGCAGGTCACCGAGACCGGCAGCGCCTCCAGGTCCAGGATCCGCCGGGTCTCCGCCCGTACGGCCAGCTCGTGCGAGGACCAGCCGCCCTCGCACAGCTCACCGGACCAGGGCACCACGTTCAGCGCGAGCGGCGCCGCGAAGGGGCCGGTCTCCTCGCCCACGGCACGGCGTACGTCGCCCGGCTGCTCCCCCAGGGTGCTCCCGGCGACCAGCGTCAGCTGCTTGCGCAGCGCCTCGGCCCCGGTACGGCCCGCCGCGCTGGCGGCCTGGTACGAGGACACGGCCAGCTCGGCCAGCCCGTACTCGGAGTGCAGCGCGCCCAGGGCGGCGATCATCGAGGCGGTGACGCAGTCGGGGCCGGCGACGATCCCGCGCGGCCGGATCCGTACGGCGTGGCCGTTGACCTCGGGCACCACGAGGGGCACCTCGGGGTCGTCCCGGAAGGCGGCGGACTGGTCCACCACGACGGCCCCGCGCGCGGTCGCCACGGGGGCCCAGCGCGCCGAGACCTCGGCCGGGGTCAGGAAGAGCACGACGTCGCCCGGCCCGAGGCCCTCGAAGGCGTCCTCGGTGAGGGCGAGCACCTCGGTCTCCCGGCCGCGCACGGCCAGCACCCGGCCTGCCGAGCGCGAGGAGGCGATCAGGCGTATGTCGCCCCAGACGTCCGCCCGCTGGGACAGGATCGGGAGCAGGACCGAGCCGACCGCTCCGGTCGCCCCGACCACGGCGAGCGCCGGAGCCGGGGCGAACCGGGGTGCGGTCATCGTCCGGTGCCGCCGTAGACGACGGCTTCGTCGCTGTCGGAGTCCAGACCGAAGGCCGTGTGCACGGCGCGGACGGCCTCGTTGACGTCGTCCTGGCGGGTGACGACCGAGATGCGGATCTCCGAGGTGGAGATCAGCTCGATGTTCACGCCCGCGTCGGACAGCGCCTGGAAGAAGGAGGCGGTGACGCCCGGGTTCGTCTTCATGCCCGCGCCGACCAGCGAGATCTTGCCGATCTGGTCGTCGTAGCGCAGGGACTCAAAGCCGATCTTCGCCTTCGCCTTCTCCAGGGCCTCGATGGCCTTGTGGCCCTCGGCCTTGGGCAGGGTGAAGGAGATGTCCGTGAGGCCCGTGGAGGCCGCCGACACGTTCTGGACGATCATGTCGATGTTGATCTCGGCGTCCGCGATGGCGCGGAAGATCGCCGCGGCCTCGCCCGGCTTGTCCGGAACGCCGACGACCGTGACCTTGGCTTCGGAGACGTCGTGAGCGACTCCGGAGATGATGGCGTGCTCCACCTGCGCGTCCCCTTGCGGATTCTCGTTGCTGACCCAGGTGCCCGGCAGTCCCGAGAAGGACGAGCGGACGTGGATCGGGATGTTGTAGCGGCGCGCGTACTCGACGCAGCGGTGCAGCAGCACCTTGGAGCCGGAGGCCGCGAGCTCCAGCATGTCCTCGGAGGAGATCCAGTCGATCTTCTTGGCCTTCTTCACGACGCGGGGGTCCGCGGTGAAGACGCCATCGACGTCGGTGTAGATCTCGCAGACCTCGGCGTCCAGCGCCGCGGCCAGGGCCACGGCGGTGGTGTCCGAGCCGCCCCGGCCGAGGGTGGTGATGTCCTTGGAGTCCGCGGACACGCCCTGGAAGCCGGCGACGATGGCGATGTTGCCCTCGTCCAGCGCGGTGCGGATACGGCCCGGCGTCACATCGATGATGCGCGCTTTGTTGTGGACCGAGTCGGTGATCACGCCTGCCTGGCTACCGGTGAACGACTGGGCCTCGTGGCCCAGGTTTTTGATCGCCATGGCCAGCAGGGCCATGGAGATCCGCTCTCCGGCGGTCAGCAGCATGTCGAATTCACGCCCTGCAGGCATCGGGGATACCTGCTCGGCGAGATCGATCAGCTCGTCCGTAGTGTCGCCCATCGCGGAAACCACGACGACCACCTGGTGGCCGTTCTTCTTGGTGTCCACGATCCGCTTGGCGACGCGCTTGATGCCCTCGGCATCGGCTACGGAGGAGCCTCCGTACTTCTGCACGACAAGGCCCACGTGCGCTCCTCGCTCGGTCCGTCTCAATTTGCTGGTGCAGTCTAACGAGCGGCCGGGATCCGACCGCTTCGTGCCACATCATGAGACGAAAAGATCAGAGAACCGGTTGCCGCGGCAGTGAGCGTCTCACGCCGCGCCCGTGAACCCCGCACTCACTTACGGCCGAGGCTGCCGAGCTCCTCCGCCATGACCTGCCCCGCCTGCTCGGCGAGATCGTCCTCGGCGAGGTCCTCGTCCGTGTCCAGGCCGTCCAGGGCGGCGAGCGGCTGGTCCAGGCGGACGTGCGCGATCAGCGACTGGAGGGCGCGCAGGGTGGCCGAGGCCGTCGGCCCCCAGTTCGTGAAGTACGAGAACTGCCACCACCACAGCGCCTCGGTGATCCGGCCCGCCTGGTGGTGGATGAGCCCGTGCCGCAGGTCGGCGACCACATCGGCCAGGTCGTCGGAGATCCGGTGCGCGACCGGGGCCTTGCGCGGCTCGTACGGGTCGAAGACCTCGGAGTAGACGTCGACCGGCTCCAGCATGATCGCGAACCGCTCGCGCAGGTCGTCCACGTCCGGCTCCGGGCCCAGGTCGGGCTCGTAGCGCTCGTCGGGCAGGACGTCCTGGTACGCGCCCAGCCGGCCGCCCGCCAGCAGCAGCTGGGACACCTCCAGGAGGAGGAAGGGCACCGCGCTGTCCGGGTCCTCGCCCTTGGCCACCTCGGTGACCGCGACGATGAAGGACTCGATCTGGTCCGCGATGGAAGCCGCGAAGTCGTCCGGATCCTGGCCCAGGGCGTGCAGCGTTGCGTCAGACATCGAGAAGTCGCCTTCCTTCAAAGGCCCGCCCGAGCGTGACCTCGTCCGCGTACTCCAGATCTCCCCCGACGGGGAGCCCGCTGGCCAGGCGGGTGACCTTCAGGCCCATGGGCTTGATCATGCGGGCGAGGTAGGTGGCGGTCGCCTCGCCCTCCAGGTTCGGGTCGGTCGCCAGGATCAGCTCGGTGACCGTGCCGTCCGCGAGGCGCGTCAGCAGCTCGCGGATGCGCAGGTCGTCCGGGCCGACGCCCTCGATCGGACTGATCGCGCCGCCGAGGACGTGGTACCTGCCCCGGAACTCGCGGGTCCGCTCGATCGCGACGACGTCCTTCGGCTCCTCCACCACACAGATGACCGTGGTGTCGCGGCGCGGGTCACGGCAGATGCCGCACCGCTCCTCCTGCGCCACGTTCCCGCACACCGCGCAGAACCGGACCTTGTCCTTGACCTCCAGCAGCGCGTGCGCGAGGCGGCGGACGTCGGTGGGCTCGGCCTGCAGGATGTGGAAGGCGATCCGCTGCGCGCTCTTGGGCCCGACGCCGGGCAGCCTGCCCAGTTCGTCGATCAGGTCCTGGACCACGCCTTCGTACAACGGACTGCCTTCTTTCGGTTCTGGGGTGGGAGGGGGTCGCGGGTCGCGGAGCTAGAACGGCAGGCCGGGGATCCCGCTGCCGCCGCCCAGCGCCTGGGCGAGGGGGCCCATCTTCTGCTCCTGGAGGGCCTGCGCGTTCTCGTTGGCCGCCTGGACGGCCGCGACGACCAGGTCCGCCAGGGTCTCGGTGTCGGCCGGATCCACGGCCTTCGGGTCGATCACCAGGGCACGCAGCTCACCGGAACCGGTGACGGTCGCCTTCACCAGACCGCCGCCGGCCTGACCCTCGACCTCGGTCCGCGCCAGCTCCTCCTGGGCCGTCGCGAGATCCTGCTGCATCTTCTGGGCCTGCTGGAGCAGCTGCTGCATGTTGGGCTGGCCACCACCGGAAATCACAGGTACTCACTCCACACTTCGGAACGACCTTCGGGAACGCTCGGTCAATCCGAGCCTACGTGCTCCCCGGGCGCCGCGCCCTACGCCGGGAGGACCAACTCTTTCGAGTGAGGGACGGGGCGTGCGCGGACCTGCTGAAGACCTCCTTGCGGGCGGAAAACCGGGGATTCGTTGTCCATCGCGCGGCATTCGAAGGTAGGAAGAGCATGCGCACCATTGCGCACACGCGCACCACGACACGTCAGCGCAGCCAGAGGGAGTGCCGGGTGAGTCAGCCGGAGATGCAGCCCGAGGGGCCACCCCGGGACCCCGCAGAGGACGGCGACGGCGGCGACCTGACCGGCCGGCCGTTCCCCCTCGGGGACTGGGGCGAACCCGCCGAGCGGCTCGACGAGCTCTACCGGCGGGTCGAGGCCGATGCGCTGCGCACCGCCGAGTGGTACCTCTCCGACCGGGCGTGGAAGCGGCGGGGCGCGCGGACCCTGCGCGCGGGCGCGGCCGCGGGCGCCGTCACGGGCGCCGCGATGCCGCTGCTGGAGCTGACGGGCTCGGCGCCCGGCGCGGCCTCCTACGGGTACCTCGCGCTGCTGCTGGCGGCCGCCTGCCTGGCCTGCGACCGGTTCTTCGGGCTGACCTCGGGGTGGATGCGGGACGTCGCCACCGCGCAGGCCGTGCAGCGCCGGCTCCAGACGCTCCAGTTCGACTGGGCCTCCGAGAACGTACGGGAGGTCCTGGGCCCGACCGAGGGCACCGCGAGCGAGGCGGCGGAGCGGTGCCTGACCGTGCTGCGGCGGTTCTCGGAGGACGTCACGGAGCTCGTGCGCTCCGAAACGGCGGACTGGATGGTCGAGTTCCGGGCCGGGCCGGCGCCGCTGGTGATGCAGTCCCTGGCCGGCTCCGCCGTGCGCCCCGACGCGTACGTCCCCCCGGCCCGCTTCCCCCTCCCCCCGGGCAACCGCCCGAACATGCCCCGCCAACGCCCCCCGGAACAGCCCCGCTGAGGGGGCCTTCCCATTCCTTGACGCGCCGCTCGCGCGGTGCGGCCCTGGCGGGCCTTACCGGCTTCGCGCCGCTGCGCCGGACTCCGTCCGGCGGTGGCGGGGCGGGACCGGTTCGGGTGGCCGGGCCCGTCTGCTGTCTGCGGACCGTTGCCGCTGCGCGGGGCGGGGTCCCCTACCCGCCCTTCCACCGTTCCCGCCTCAAACGCCGGCGAGGCTGGATTTATCAGCCTCGCCGGCGTTTGAGGCGCGGGGTCTGGGGCGGAGCCCCAGGGTCTTTCAGCCCCGCCGGCGATTGAGGCGCGGGGGTCCGGGGGCTGGCCCCCGGGAGCGGCGCCGCACACGAACGGGCACGTCGGCCACATCCAGCCCGGCCAGGGCAACGGCAAGGGCGATCAGCTGAAGATGATCATCGACCCCTGGCCAAGGCTCCGCGTGGCCGCCGCATGCAGCCCCAGCCACACGTGCCGCTCCCGCGCGAAGGGACTCTCGTCGTACGGGATCGGCCCCGCCGACTCCTCCAGTGACGTCGGCCGCCCCGGCGGCGCCGGCGCCGCGGGCGGGTTCGCGGGGTCTATCCCGATCGCGGGAGCCACGAAGGCCAGCTCCCGCAGCAGCCCCTGCGCGGACCCCAGCGGCCCGCCCCCGGCCAGCAGCTCCTCGTTCGCGAGCGGTGCCGCGAAGTCCACCGGCACGTACGCCCCCGCGTGGTCGTAGTGCCACACCAGGTGCGACTGCTGGGCGGTCGGCTCGAACATCTCCAGCAGCTGCTCGTAGTCCCCGCCCAGCTCGTCCACCGGGGTCACCGGCAGCCCGCAGATCTGCAGCAGGTACGCCCGCCGCAGGAAGTGCAGGGCGTCGTAGTCGAATCCGGCCACCGGGGCCACGTCTCCGCTCAGGCCCGGCATGTAGGCGAACACGGGCACCGACGGCAGGCCCGCCGCGCCCAGCGCCTTGTCGTACGAGGCGATCTCTTCCGCGAAGGGGTTGTCGGGGCTGTGGCACAGCACGTCGACAAGGGGGACCAGCCACAGGTCACAGGCCACGCGGGCTCCGATCAGTCGTTGCCGCCGATCGGGCCAGCGTAGTGCTCCGGACACGCTCCGCGAAGGGGTGCGCAGAACCCGCGCACGCGGGCCGGGGGCTCAGAGGCCCGCGGCCCAGTCCAGCCCGTGCTGGTTGTACGCGCGCACGATCCGCCGTACCTCGTCGGCGTCGGCCCGCGTCACCGCGTCGACCAGCTCGTTGTGCCCGTCCCACAGCACGTCACGGGGCTCCCGCGCCAGCTGGAGGTGCGGTACGGAGAAGACCCAGCACTGCACGCGGATCCGGTGCAGGAACTCCGAGATGTACGTGTTCCCGACGAGCCCGCTGAGTTCCCGCCAGAAGCGCAGGTCGTAGCCGATCAGCACTTCGAGCGAACCGCTGCGCGTGGCCCGCCGCGCCTCCTCCGCGCGGCGGCGCACGGACACGAGCAGTTCGCCGGCCTCGGGCGAGACCCCGCGTTCGACGAGCCGGCGGAAGATCCCGTCGAGGATCAGGGTGCGGGCCTCGATCATTCCGCGGAAGTCGTCGACGGTGTAGACGCGGACGCGGAACCCGCGGTGCTGCACGGATTCCAGCAGCCCCTGCGCGGAGAGGTCGACGAGCGCCTCGCGCACCGGGGTCGCGGAGACCTCGTACTGCTCGGCTATCTGCTTGACCGTGAATTCCGTGCCGGGGGGCAGACGGCCCGCGAGCACCTCGTCACGCAGCGCGTCCGCGATCTGCTGTCGCAGGGTGTTGCGGGTGACACCTCCGCTGCCTGGCATAGGGGTCCGTCTCTCCTCGTAGATCCTCGGACACCTTAGGCCAGGCAGCGCGGCTGAAACCGATCGGTTCTCGATCGGTATGCGGATGTACCGACCGTTATGCGGACGATCAGCCGCCCGTGGTGTGCCGGTCGGCCACCGTCAGCGCCTCGTCGAGCAGCGCGAGGCCCTCCTTCGCCTCGGCTTCCGTGACGGTGCAGGGCGGGACGACGTGCGTCCGGTTCATGTTGACGAACGGCCACAGCCCGGAGGCCTTGCAGGCCGCCGCGAACTCGGCCATCGGGGCGTTGGCGGCGCCGGCCGCGTTGTACGGGACCAGCGGCTCGCGCGTCTCCTTGTCCCGTACGAGTTCCAGGGCCCAGAAGGTGCCGAGGCCCCGGACCTCGCCGACCGACGGGTGCCGCTCGGCGATGGCGCGCAGCTCGGGGCCGATCACGTTCTCGCCGATGTGCGCGGCGTTCTGGACGATGCCCTCCTCCTCCATCGCGTTGATCGTCGCGACGGCGGCGGCGCAGGCCAGGGGGTGGCCGGAGTACGTCAGTCCGCCCGGGTAGGGGCGTGTGGCGAAGGTCTCGGCGATCGCGGCGGAGATGGCGACGCCGCCGAGCGGTACGTATCCGCTGTTGACGCCCTTGGCGAAGGTGATCAGGTCGGGGGTGACGCCCCAGTGCTCGGCGGCGAACCAGGTGCCGGTGCGGCCGAAGCCCGACATGACCTCGTCGAGGATGAAGACGATGCCGTGGCGGTCGCAGAGCTCGCGCACGCCGGCGAGGTAGCCGGCCGGCGGGGTCATGATCCCGGCGGTGCCCGGCACGCTCTCCAGGATGATCGCGGCGATGGTCGCCGGGCCCTCGAAGGCGATGGTGTCGGCGAGGTGGGCGAGGGCGCGCTCGCACTCCTCGGCCTCGGTGGTGGCGTGGAAGGGCGAGCGGTACAGGAACGGGCCCCAGAAGTGCACGACGCCGGCGGAGGCGGTGTCCGAGGGCCAGCGGCGCGGGTCGCCGGTCAGGTTGATCGCGGCGGCGGTGGCCCCGTGGTACGAGCGGTAGGTGGACAGCACCTTCTGGCGGCCGGTGTGCAGCCGGGCCATCCGGACGGCGTTCTCCACGGCCTCGGCGCCGCCGTTGGTGAAGAAGATCTTGTCGAGGTCGCCGGGGGTGCGCTCGGCGATGAGGCGTGCGGCCTCGGAGCGGACGTCGACGGCGAAGCCGGGCGCGAGGGTGCAGAGCCGGGCGGCCTGCTCCTGCACGGCCGCGACGACCTTGGGGTGCTGGTGGCCGATGTTGGTGTTGACCAGCTGGGAGGAGAAGTCGAGGAAGCGGTTCCCGTCGTAGTCCCAGAAGTACGAGCCCTCGGCGCCGGCGACGGCCAGCGGGTCGATCAGGGCCTGGGCGGACCACGAGTGGAAGACGTGAGCGCGGTCGGCGGCCTTGACGGTCGCGCCGGTGACATGAGGGGTCATGCGGTCACGCTAGAAGTGCGCAGGTGGGAAGGGATATCGGCGGACTGTATGGGGGTGGGGGGCCGCCCTCGGCAGTCTGTCGCCCGGACGGTCGTCCGTTGCATCCATTGACAGCATGCTGCCGATACGACAGTCTGTTGTCATAAGCCGGAGCCACTCGGACGATGCGACGCCACTGGAGGCGAGCACCATGAGCGAAACCCCGCACAAGCCGGTCCACCTCGCGGTCTACGACACCTACGCGGACTGGGAGACCGGCCACACCACCGCCCACCTCACCCAGCGCGGCTACCAGGTCCGTACGGTCGGCCTCGCCGCCACCGCCGGGCAGCAGATCACCACGATGGGCGGCGTCCGCGTCCAGCCCGACCTCTCCCTCGCGGACCTGCGCCCCGAGGACTCCTCGCTGCTGATCCTCACCGGAGCCTCGCTCTGGGACACCGGCGACACCCTCGCCCCCTTCGCGGCGAAGGCCCGCGCCTTCCTGGCGGCCGGAGTGCCGGTGGCCGCGATCTGCGGAGCCACGGCGGGCCTCGCCCGCGAAGGCCTGCTCGACGGCCGCCCCCACACCAGCGCGGCCCCCTTCTACCTCGCCGGACAGCCGGGCTACGCGGGCGCCGGACACTACGTCGAGGCCGACGCCGTCACGGACGGGGACCTGATCACGGCGGGCCCGACGGAACCGGTGGCCTTCGCGCGGGAGGTCTTCGCCCGGCTCGGCGTCTACAAGCCGGACGTGCTGGACGCGTGGTACCGGCTCTTCCACGACTCGGACGCGAGCGCGTACCCGGTACTGATGGCGGCGTCGGAGTCCGGCGATGCCTGACCCCGGCCCCGGCCCCGGCCCCGGCCCCGGCCCCGGCCCCGGCCCCGGCCCCGGCCCCGGCCCCGGCTCCGGCTCCGGCTCCGACCCCGACCCTGGCCCCGAGCCGCTGTCCCCGCGGGCGCGGCAGGACCTGCTCAGCCGCACCGCGCTCGGCGTCTTCCACCTGAACGGCCAGTTCCTCGCGATCTCCGAGGAACTGGCCCGCCCCGCCGGGCTCACGGCCGCGTGGTGGCAGGTACTGGGCGCCGTGCTGCGGGAACCGCTGCCGGTCGCGGGCATCGCCCGGTCCATGGGCATCACCCGGCAGAGCGTGCAGCGCGTCGCCGACCTGCTGGCCGCCAAGGGGCTCGCCGAGTACGTCACGAACCCCGCGCACCGGCGCGCGAAGCTGCTCCGGCCGACGGAGGCGGGCCGGGCCGCCGTCGCCCGCATCAACCCGGGGCACGCCGCCCTGGCCGCCCGCCTCGCGGAGGAACTCGGCGAAGCCGCCTTCGCGGAGACCGTCCGCACCCTGACCCGCCTCTCCGAGGCCCTGACCAACCTCACCCCCCGGCCCGACACCCCCTGACCGCCGGGGGGCGATCCCCTCACCTCCGCGCGGCGGGACCCCGCAACCACCACCCGCCCCCCGACCGTCCCTCCCCCTGCGAAGCCCACCGCACTACGCTCGGCCCCGCCCGCCGACGCGCCCCTGGGGAAGGGACACCCGCTGTGGAACAGCTCCACCCCACCGACCCGCCGCACATCGGCCCGTACCGTCTCCTCTCGCGCCTCGGCGCCGGCGGCATGGGCCAGGTCTACCTCGCCCGTTCCGACCGCGGCCGCACCGTCGCGGTGAAGCTCGTGCACCCCGCCCTCGCCCTCCGCGAGGAGTTCCGCGAGAGGTTCCGCCGCGAGGTCGCCGCCGCCCGCCGCGTCGGCGGCACCTGGACGGCGCCGGTCCTGGACGCCGACACCGAGGCCGAGGTCCCCTGGTTCGCGACGGGCCACATCCCCGGCCCGAGCCTGCGTCAGGCCGTCGACCACGACTTCGGCCCGCTGCCGGCCCGCACCGTGCGGATACTCGCCGCGGGACTCGCGTACGCCCTCCAGGACATCCACCGCGCCGGTCTGATCCACCGCGACCTGAAGCCGTCGAACATCCTGCTCACCCTCGACGGCCCCCGCGTCATCGACTTCGGCATAGCCCGCCCCCTCCAGGAGGCCGACCGCGGCCTGACCCGGCCCGGGGAACTGGTCGGCTCCCCCGGCTTCATGGCCCCCGAGCAGGTGCGCGGTGATCCGGTCACCCCGGCCTGCGACGTGTTCTGCCTCGGTGCCGTCCTCGCGTACGCCGCCACCGGCCGGCTGCCGTTCGGCGACGCGGAGCAGCCGGGAGGGGCCGCCGGGCTGCTGCTGCGCATCGTCGAAGCGGAACCGGACCTGGGCGGCGTACCGGCCGAGTTGCGCGAGCTCGTGGCGGACTGCCTGCGCAAGGACCCCGCCGCCCGGCCGGGCTCCGACGCGGTGCTGGCCCGGGTGGGCGCGGACGGCACGGTCGCCGACGGCCGGGCCCTGGAACCGTGGCTTCCGGCGCGGCTCGTGGCGCAGCTCGGGCGTCGGGCCGCGGAGCTCCTCGACCGTGAGGACGCCGGCCCGGACCGCGCCCCGCACCCGCCGCCACCACCGCCCCGGACGCCGCCGCCCCCGGCGCCCGTCCCGACGTACGTCTACGGTCCCGCCCCGGCCGCCGAGCCGCCTCCACCGCGCCCGCACGCCGCGTCGACGGCGTTCCTGGTGGCGGTCGCCGCCGTCGTCGCGACGGCCGCGGGCGGGACGGTGTACGCGGTGATGAGCGCCGGCCCCGTGCCCCTCCCGCCAACCCCGCACTCCCCTCCCGTACCGGCTTCCTCCCCGGCCGAACCGCCGGGCACGAGCCGCGGAACGGGCCCCGGCACGGGCCCCGCCGCCGGCCCCTCAACCGGAACCTCCGGGGCCTCCCCCGGTACCTCCCCCGGCGTCCTCCCCGAGTCGTACGCCGGTAACTGGCGGGCCACCTCCGGCAGCGCGACCTGGTACCTCTCCCTCACCCCCGGCGCGGTCGGCGAGCCCGTCATGACCCTGCGCGTCGAGGACCCGGGCTACTCCTGCGCCTGGCGGGCGCCCCTGCGCAGCGCCCCCGACCCGGTCGAGCTCGGCGCCTCCTCCCTGACCTCCGGAACCCCTCCCACCTGCACCGCGGGCAGCTGGAGCCGGCTGCGCCTGCTGCCCGACGGGAGCCTGCGGCGCGAGCTGGACGGGGGATCCGGCCTCCCCCTCACGTATCACCGGGAGTAGCCGGCGGCGTTACTTCAACGGATTGTGTCGAAGTCAATAAGCCTGCAAGCAGTGCTTGTTACGCGTCCTGGCCCCACCGCACACTGCGGCACATGGAGCCGTTGAAGGTAGTGGCACAACTGTGGGAGCGGATCGAGGCACGCGACTGGGACGGCGTGGCCGGGCTGGTCGCCGAGGACGCGGTCATCGAGTGGCCGGTCAGCGGCGAGCGCATCGTGGGCAGGGCCAACTTCATCGCCGTTCTCAGCGACGAGGCCCCGGACCCGGATTTCGACGCGGGAACGTCCTCGGGGACGGGTGCAGGGACGGTCGAGGTCCTGCGGATCCTCGCGGACGGGGACCTCGTCGTCACCGAGGTGGAGATACCTGAGGAGCACGTCCTCTACCGGGGCCTGTCCCTGTGGACCGTGCGGGACGGGCTGGTCGTCGGCGCCCGCGAGTACTGGACCAGCCCCGGCCAGGACCCGGCGCCGCGCTGGAGGGCGGGCTACGTCGAGCCTCTGGTGGCAGACTGAGCCGCGTGCTCACCCAACTCCTCGCGGCGACCGGTGTCCTGGCCCTGCTGACCCTCGTCCCCGGGCCCGACATGGCCGTCGTGACCCGGCGGGCCGTCTCGCGCGGGCGGACCGACGGGCTGCTCACCGTCGCCGGCATCGCCGGCGGGCTGCTGCTCTGGGGCGCCCTCACCGTGGCCGGGCTCGCGGCGCTGCTCGCCGCCTCGGCGGAGGTGTACCTGGTGGTCAAGCTGGCCGGGGCGGCGTACCTCTGCTTCCTCGGCATCCAGTCGCTGCGCCGCCCGGGCGGCGGACCGGACGCCGACGCGGACTCCGGCGCGGGCGCTGACTCCGGCTCCGGCTCCGCCTCGGGTGGCGGCGCGGCCGGCGGCAGGCGCGGGGAGGCGGGCAGCGGCTGGCGCACGGGCCTGGTCAGCAACACCCTCAACCCGAAGATCGCCGTGTTCTACACCGGCCTGCTGCCCACCCTCGCCCCGGCGGACCTCTCCCCGGCGGCCGGGATGGCGCTCCTCGTCCTGGTCCACGTGCTGCTGACCCTGGCCTGGCTGGGCACGTACGTCTACGTCCTCACGCGCGCCCGGCGGTTCTTCACGCGCCCGCGCGTCCGCCGGGCGATGGACCGGGTGACGGGCGTGGTCCTGATCGGGTTCGGGGTCCGCGTGGCGAGCTCCACGGCGTAGCTCCGAAGGTCCGTAGCTTCCAAGGTCTGTAGCTCCGAAAGTCCGTAGCTCCCAAGGTCTAGGCGAGCAGCCGGTCCAGCTCCTCCGTGACGGCCGCCCGTACCGCGTCGTGGCGGGGGGCCAGCGCGTGCCGCTCGCCGCGCCAGCACTCCTCGTCCTCGTAGAGCCAGACGGGCAGGCGGACGAGGTCGGCGGGCTCCCAGTCGTAGCGGGGCCAGATGTGGGCGTGCAGGTACGGGTCGGTGTTGCCCAGGATCTCGATGTTCACGCGGCGGAAGGCCGGGTCGAGGCGGGCGCAGGCGCGTTCGACGGCCTCGGCGAGCCGCTCCAGGTCGGTGAGGTAGGCGATCCGGCGGGCCGGGGGCAGGTCCGAAAGCCGGGTCACGGCGGGGTCGTCGGTCAGCAGCACCGAGTACCCCGGCAGGAACTGCCGGTCCCCGACGACCGCGAACCCGGAGTCGAGGCGGCGCATGACGGTGGGGTTCTGCCCCCGGTGCGCGCTGCCGATGCGGTCTTCCCGCCAGTCGATCTCGTTCATCCCAGGACCCTAACGGAGTACCTGAGTGCCTCTCCGACTACGTCCCTGACTGCCTCTCACGTAGGGCCTGTCATACCTGAGAGCTACGGCTGAAGGCGGCTCCCGGGCGTGATGCCGACCACGGGGGCGGATTCCTAACTTCGGTACCAGAGCGGGCGGATGACGGCCCGGCACCGAGGGACGAGGAAGAGGGACCCGCCATGACCAGCACGAGCAGCCCCACCGGCAGCGGCCTCAGCGGCCCCGGCGTCCCCGGTGTCCGCGACGGCGGGCGCCGGTCCGGCAGCGGCCGGTTCCGCCGCACCGTGCTGGCCGGCCTCGTCGCGGCGGCCGTCGTGCTGCCCGTGTCGGCCGCCGCGTCCCCTCAGGTCCCCGCGCCCGCTCCGGTCGTCTTCGCCGAGTCGGCGGGCCCGCAGAGCCGTTACGCCGCCCACCTGGGCAGCCTCGCCGAAGCGGCCCGTACGGCGCAGGACGCGGGCCACCCCGGCCGGGCCGCGAAGCTCCGGTCGATGGCGCGGGTCCCGGGCGGGGCCCCGGCCCAGTTCCTCGTCTTCGACGGCCGGGGCAAGGGCCGCGCCGTCGAGGTGTTCGGCGATCTGGCCACCGCCGACCGGGTCGCCGTACTGGTGCCCGGCTCCGACACCTCGCTCGACACCTACCAGCGCTTCCGGGACGGTGCGATATCCCTCCAGGAGCGGCTGCGGGCCGAGCATCCGCGCTCCGCGGTGGTCGCCTGGCTCGGGTACGACACCCCGGGCACGGTCAGCACCACCGTCCTGACCGCCGGCCGGGCCGACGAGGCCGCCGCCGAACTGGGCCCGTTCCTCTCCCGCTTGCGGCAGCTGACCGGTGACGGCACCCGGGTCTCCCTCCTGTGCCACTCCTACGGTTCGGTGGTCTGCGCCCGCACCCGGACGGCCTCCACCGTGGACGACGTCGTGCTGTTCGGCAGCCCGGGTACGGGCGCCGACCGCGCCGCCGAGCTGCCGACCGGCGCCCGGGTGTGGGCCGGTCGGGGCAGCGGGGACTGGATCGGCCGGGTCCCCCATGTCCGGCTCGGCGGGGTCGGGTTCGGGACCGACCCGGTGGATCCGGCCTTCGGTGCCCGGCCCTTCGAGGCGGGCACCGCCGGACACAGCGACTACCTCAAGCCCGGTACCCGGTCCCTCGACAGCCTGGCCCGCATCGTCCTCGGTTCCCCCGCCGCCCCGGCTGCGCCGACCGTCCCCGCCGCTCCCGCCGCCCCTGCTCCTTCCGACACCGCCCCGGAGGCCCCGCATGCGTAAGCTCCGCGCCCGCTGGTCCGCCGTCGCGGACCGCGTCGACCGGGCGACCCCGGCACACCGGGACCGGTCCGTCGACGCCCTGCGGGCCTTCGCGATCCTCGGGGTGGTGCTGGGGCACTGGCTGGTGACGGCGCTGACCACCGCCGACGGCGGCCTGCAGGGCACCAGCCCGCTGGCCCGGATGCCGTGGCTGGCCCCGGTCTCCTGGGTGTTCCAGACCCTGGCCGTGTTCTTCCTGGTCGGCGGCCACGTCGCGGCCCAGGGGTACGGCTCGGCGCGGGCGCGCGGTGTCTCGTACCGGGCCTGGGTGGGGCAGCGCCTCGGCCGGCTGTTCCGCCCGGTGGCGGCGGTGCTCGGGCTGTGGACGGTCGTGGCGGGCGGGCTGCTGCTCGGCGGCGCCGAGCTGGACACCGTACGGACCCTGCTCAAGCTGGTGTGGTCGCCGCTGTGGTTCCTGCTGGTGTTCGCCGCGCTGACCGCGGCGACCCCGCTCGTCGCCCGGCTGAGCCCGGTGTGGCCGCTGGCCGTGGTGGCCGGGGTCGATGTGTGGCGGTTCGGCTTCGGCGGCCCGGAGTGGATCGGCTGGGTCAATGTCGCCGCCGGCTGGCTGGTGCCCTACACCCTGGGGGCCGCGTGGTCCCGGGGCGCGTTCGGCCGGACCCGTCCGGCCCTGCTCCTGCTGCTCGGCGGGGCGGCCGCCACCGCCCTGCTGGTCCTGTGGGGCGGGTACCCGGCGTCGATGGTCGGCGTCCCCGGGGCCGCCGTGTCCAACCTGAACCCGCCGACGCTGGCCGCCGTGGCCTTCGGACTGGGCCAGTGCGGGCTGGCGCTGCTGCTCCGCGCACCGCTCGCCCGGGCCATGAGCCGGCCGCGTACCTGGGCGAAGGTGGCCCTGCTGAACCTGTCCGCGATGACCGTCTTCCTCTGGCACCAGACCGCGATGATGTCGGTCACCGCGCTCGGGCTGCTGTTCTCCACCGACCTCCCCGGGCTGCACACCGTGCCCGGCTCGGCGCACTGGATCCTGGCCCGCCTGCTGTGGCTGCCGGTGTTCGCGGCGGCCCTGGCCGTCTGCTGGGCCGCCTTCCGCGTCCACGAGCAGCCGCGCGGCCCCCGTCACCGTACGGTCCGCACCGGTCCGGCCACGCGGCCCGCCCCCGCCCCCGTTCCCGCGCTGCGGCCGGCCGGGCTGAAGGGCGGCAGCCATGCCTAGGGTGGCCCGTGTGACCCAGCGACCCGCTCCCCCGGCCGAGACCGCCACCGCCCCCGACATGCGCAGTGTGGTCCAGGAGTTGTTCACCCTGCGCCGGGACCCGCTCCCCCGGATGTCGCGCCCGCGCTGGCTGGCCCGGCTGCCGCACGTGGTGGTGCTCTACGCGGCCGTCTTCTTCGGTTTCCTCACCAACCTCCAGCTCGGCGAAGACTACGACGTCACCGGCGGCCCCTCCCTGGTGCTGTCGCTCCTCACCGGGGTGTCCATCGCCCTCGCGTTGTCCCGGCCCGTCGCCGCGTGGTGGCTGGGGCTGGTCACGGCGGCCCTGACGGCCTGGACGGTGCGCGTCCAGCAGTCGCAGGCACAGTCCGCGTCCTGGGTGCCCACCGAGTACAACCCCTGGGGCGCCCACGCCCAGCAGTGGCACAACCAGGCATGGCCGTGGACGGCCATCGGGTACTTCGCCTTCGCCCCGCTGGTCCTGCTGGTCTCGCTGCGCGTGCCGCCCCGTGTCACGGCGGTGGCCGTCGGCGTCCCCGTCGTCTGCACGGGGCTGGCCGAGCTGCTCCTCAAACCCCTGGGCAGCACCAGCACCTTCGTCATCTCCACCCTGCTCTTCGGCATCGCGGGGCTCGTCGGGTACGCCATGCGCGCGGTGCGCCTGGCCCGGGGGCAGCTGGTCGTCCAGGAGACCCTGACCGAGGAGGAGCGGGCCCGGCGGACCCTGCTGGAGGAGCGCAGCCGGATCGCCCGTGAGCTGCACGACGTGGTCGCCCACCACATGTCGGTGATCTCCATCCAGGCGCAGGTCGCCCCGCACCTGGTGGAGAACCCGTCCGAGGAGCTCAAGGAAAACCTCGCGGGCATCCGGGAGAACGCCGTGGAGGCCCTGACGGAGCTGCGCCGGGTGCTGGGCGTCCTGCGGTCCGAGCATCCCGACGACCCGGCCGGTCCGCACCACCCGCAGCCCACCCTCGCCGAGCTGGACGGCCTCGTCGACAACGTGCGGGGGGCCGGCCTGGAGGTCACCACCGAGTTCGCGGGGATCCGCCGGCCGCTGACCCCGGGGGTGGAGCTCACCGCGTACCGGATCGTGCAGGAGGCGCTGAGCAACTGCCTGCGCCACGCGCCCGGTTCGCGGGTGGAGGTGGGTATCGCCTACGGGCCGCGCGAGCTGCACCTTTCCGTGGCCAACTCCGCTCCGACCCGTACGGCGCCGCCCTCGCCCGGAGCGGGGCACGGCCTGCTGGGCATGCGGGAGCGTGCGGGCATGCTGGGGGGCGAACTGGCCGCCGGCCCCCGCCCCGGCGGCGGGTACGAGGTGTCCGCCGTACTGCCCATGGACCCGCCCGGCGGTTCCGCCTCCTCCGAGCCGAAGAAGGACATATGAGCACTCCGATCAGGGTGATGATCGCCGACGACCAGATGATGGTCCGGCAGGGCTTCACCGTGCTCCTGAACACCCAGCCCGACATCGAGGTGGTCGGCCAGGCCGTGGACGGGGCGGACGCCGTGGCGAAGGTCGCCGAACTGGGTCCGGACGTGGTCCTGATGGACATCCGCATGCCGGGCATGGGCGGGATCGAGGCCACGTCGGTGATCACCGCCGCCCCGGACTCGGCGGTGAAGGTGCTGGTGCTGACCACCTTCGATCTCGACGAGTACGTCTACGAGGCGCTGCGCGCCGGCGCTTCGGGCTTCCTGCTGAAGGACGCCTCGGCGGACCAGCTCGCGGAGGCGGTACGGGTGGTGGCCGCCGGTGAGGCGCTGCTGTCACCGAACATCACGAAGCGGCTGATCACCGAGTTCTCCCGGATGGGAGCGCCGCGGGCGCCGTCCAGAGCGCGGATCGACGAGCTGACGGAGCGGGAGACGGAGGTGCTGTCGCTGATCGCCCAGGGCCTGTCCAACGCGGAGATCGCGGAGCACCTGATCGTGGCCGAGCAGACGGTGAAGACCCATGTGAGCCGGATCCTGGTGAAGCTGGGCCTGCGGGACCGCACCCAGGCCGCGGTGTTCGCGTACGAGACGGGTCTGATCCGTCCGACGGGCTACTGATCCCCCGCGTAGTACTTGAGGGGGACCCCGGAATATCCCCTTCGGCGCCGACGCGGACGACGAGGGCCCCGGCCTACGGTGTGAGCATGACCCAGACGACCACCGGGGCGACCCCCCGGCCACCCGAATTGCGGCTGGCTTCGGGCTTGATGCGGAGCCTTCGTGACGACCTGTTCACCGATGCCTTCGCCTACCGGCCGCTGGCCCTGATGCGTACGGACGGTCCGGTGGTGCGGCGGCTCCCCCGGGGGATACGGCCGCAGGCGGCCTACCTGCCGTACGCGGTGGTGGTGTTCACGGCGTTCTGCGTGACCATGCTCGCCAGCGCGAACAACCTGTACGGGGGGCCGCCGCTCCAGTTCCTGGTGCTCGGGCTGCTGGCGGCGGGGCCGGTGCTGATGACCCTGGTACGGCCCGTGGGGGCGTACTGGACGATGCTGGCGATGACCACCGCCCTCGCGGTGCTCAGCGACCGGACCATGACCTGGCCCTGGTCGCCGAGCACCTTCCTCGCCACGCTGGCCGTCATGACGTTCGTGGCGATGCGGGTCCGGCCCCGGGCCGCCGCCTGGATGTGGGGCATCACCCTGCTGTACGGGACGGTCCTTCCGATCCTGGTCGGTGACGGCGGCAACCTCGGGCCGATGGCCTTCTTCTCGGCGGTGGCCCTGCTGGTGGTGACCGTCCGCAACACCCGCAAGGAGGCCCGTCGGGAGGTCATCGCGCAGCAGGAGGTGACGGCGGTCGAGCGGGACCGGCGGACGCTGCTGGAGGAGCGGACGACCATCGCCCGCGAGCTGCACGACGTGGTCGCGCACCACATGTCGGTGGTGGCGATCCAGGCGGAGGCGGCCCCGTACCGGGTGAAGAATCCGCCGCCGGAGCTGGAGGCGGCGTTCGTCACCATCCGGGAGAACGCGGTGGCGGCTTTGACGGAGCTGCGCCGGGTGCTGGGTGTGGTGCGGTCCGCGGACTACGAGGCGCCCGACGCCCCGCAGCCGACGCTGGCCTCGCTGGACGGGCTGCTGGCCAATGTGCGGGAGGCCGGGCTGAGCGTGGACAAGACGGTCACGGGGGCGGTGCGCGAGCTGCCGCAGGGGGTGGAGCTGTCGGCGTACCGGATCATCCAGGAGGCGCTGAGCAACAGCCTGCGGCACGCGCCGGGCGCGCCGGCCGGGGTCGAGGTGTCGTACGTGCTGGGCGGCCTGGGGGTACGCGTCGTCAACGGTCCGGCGGTCGGGGACGTGGCGCCGTCGCCGGGGGCGGGGCACGGGATCACCGGGATGCGGGAGCGGGTGGCGATGCTGGAGGGCGAGATGACGGCCGGGGAGACCGCGTCCGGGGGGTACGAGGTCGCGGTGTTCATACCGGTGCGGCGGCGTCCGGAGCCCGAGGAGGAGCCGGCATGACGATCAGGGTGCTGATCGTCGACGACCAGATGATGGTCCGCGAGGGTTTCTCCGTCCTGTTGAACGCGATGGAGGGGATGGAGGTGGTGGGCGAGGCCGTCGACGGCCGGCAGGCCGTGGCGCAGGTGGCGGCCCTGCGGCCGGACGTGGTGCTGATGGACATCCGGATGCCGGAGATGAACGGCCTGGAGGCGACGCGGCAGATCGTGGCGGCGGACACGGACGCGAAGGTGCTGGTCCTGACGACCTTCGACCTCGACGAGTACGTGTACCAGGCCCTGCGGGCGGGGGCGTCCGGGTTCCTGCTGAAGGACGCGTCGGCCCGTCAGCTGGCGGAGGGCGTGCGGGTGGTGGCGGCCGGGGAGGCGTTGCTGGCCCCTTCGGTGACGAAGCGGCTGATCCTGGAGTTCTCGAAGCTCGCAGATGTGCCGAGGCTCGCGGATCCGGCGGGGGTGGCGGAGCTGACGGAGCGGGAGACGGAGGTGCTGGTGCTGATCGCGCAGGGGCTGTCCAACGCGGAGATGGCGGACCGGCTGCTGGTGGCGGAGTCCACGATCAAGACCCATGTGAGCCGGATCCTGGTGAAGCTGGGCCTGCGGGACCGCACCCAGGCCGCGGTGTACGCGTACGAGACCCGCCTGGTGACACCCGCTTAGCCCGCACCGGCGCGGGTCGAACGGATCGAGCGGGCCGAGCTGTAGGCCTAGGCTTCGGGGATGGGCTTTGATCCGTGGGATGCCGCGTTCGTCGCCGATCCGTACCCGGCCTACCGGGAGTTGCGGGAGCGGGGGCGGGCCGTGTGGTCGGAGGCGACCGGGCAGTGGCTGGTGCCGCACTACGCCGATGTGAGCGCGCTGTTGCGGGACCGGCGGCTGGGGCGGACCTATCTGCACCGGTTCACCCACGAGGAGTTCGGGCGCGCGGCTCCGCCGCCGGAGCACGAGCCCTTCCACACGCTGAACGACAACGGCCTGCTGGATCTGGAGGATCCCGCGCACGGGCGGGTGCGGCGGCTGGTGGCGAAGGCCTTCACCCCGCGCACGGTGGAGCGGCTCGCGCCCTCCGTGGAGCGGCTGGCCCGGGAGCTGGTGGGCGGGTTGCGGGCGGCCGGGGGCGGGGACCTGCTGACGGCCGTCGCGGAACCGCTGCCGGTGGCGGTGATCGCCGAGTTGCTGGGCGTCCCGGAGGCGGACCGGCCGCTGCTGCGGCCCTGGTCGGCGGACATCTGCGGGATGTACGAGCTGCGCCCGTCCGCGGAGACGGCACGCCGCGCGGTGACGGCGAGCCTGGAGTTCAGCGCGTACCTGCGGGAGTTGATCGCGGAGCGCCGGGAGCGGCCCGGCCCGGATTTGATCTCCGGGCTGATCGCCGCCCACGATGAGGAGGGCCGGCTCAGCGAGCAGGAGATGATCTCCACCTGTGTGCTCCTGCTGAACGCCGGGCACGAGGCGACCGTCAACACGACGGTGAACGGCTGGTGGGCCCTTTTCCGCAATCCGGAGCAGCTCGAGGCCCTCCGTGCGCACCGCGGATCCACGGATCCGAAAAAGTTGTCCACAGCTGTGGATGAACTGATGCGCTATGACACGCCCCTCCAGCTGTTCGAACGCTGGGTGCTCGAGGACATCCGGATCGGTGACGTCCTCGTCCCCCGGGGAGCCGAAGTAGCACTGTTGTTCGGGTCAGCGAACCGGGACCCGGCCCGCTTCGCGGCACCGGACGTCCTCGACCTGACCCGCGCCGACAACCCCCACCTGACCTTCGGCGCGGGCATCCACTACTGCCTCGGCGCACCCCTGGCCCGCCTGGAGCTCGCGGCCTCCTTCGCCGCCCTCCTGAACCCGGACGTCCCGCCCGTACGGCTCGTCAGGGAGCCGCAGTGGCGGGACGGTTACGTGATCCGGAGCCTGCGCGAACTGCTGGTGGAGTTCTAGCACCGCCGGGGCCGCCTCGGTCCGAGCAGCAGCCCCTACGCGAGCAGGTCGCGGCGGCGCAGGGCGGCCAGGGCGGCCGCCGTCAGGGCCGCCGCCAGGGCGGTGAGGGCGAGGAGCGGCGCCCAGTCTGCCCAGTCGACGGCCCGGGGGCCCGGGAGCTTCGGCAGGTGGGTGAAGGGCGAGAGGTCCATGACCGCCTGGGGCAGGCCGAGGGCCGGGCCGAGCCAGCCGAGGGCCAGCGCGGCCCCGGCCACCGCCCAGCCGGCGACGGCGTACCGGGGTGCGGCGCCGTGCAGCAGGGCGGCGACGGCCCCGATCAGCCACACCGCCGGGAGCTGCGCGAGGCAGGCCCCCACGGTGGCGCCGAGCCCGGAGCCGTGTCCGATCCCGAGGCCCGTCCCGGCGAGCAGCAGGATCAGCGCCGAGCCCCCGAAGGCCACGGCCAGGTGCCCGCCGGCCCAGCGCAGCCGGCCGACGGCGTTCGCGAGCAGCGGCTCGGCCCGCTGGGAGGTCTCCTCCCCGTGCAGGCGCAGCACGGAGGAGACCACGTAGAGCGCGGCGACCATCCCGAACAGTCCGGCCATCGCGGCGAGGAAGGCGTCGGTGAGCCCGCTCTGGCCGCCCATGCGCTCGATGATCTGCCGGGTCTTCTCGTTGCCGCCGACCACTTCGGCGGCGCCGGAGGCCATCCCGCCGAAGACGGCCCCGGCGGCGAGGAAGCCCAGGCTCCAGCCGAGCAGGCCGCCGCGCTGGAGCCGCCAGGCCAGCGCGCCCGCCGTGCCGAGCCGGCCCTCGGCCGGTCCGGGCCGGGCGGGCAGGAGGCCGGTGCCCAGGTCCCGGCGGGCCGCCAGGGCGTACGCGCCGAGCACGAGGGCCGCGGCGCAGGCCAGGGACAGCCCGAGCACCCACCAGCGTTCGCCCGCGAAGGCCCGTACGTTCTCCGCCCACCCCAGCGGGGAGGCCCAGGTCGCCGCCGAGCCACCGCCCGCCTCGGCGGAGTCGCCCGCCGCCCGCAGGACGAAGGCGGCGCCGAGCACCCCGGCGGTGAGCCCCTTGGCGGCCCGCGCGCTCTCGGTCAGCTGCGCGGCGACGGCCGCGACCGCCGCGAAGAACAGCCCGGCGCCGCCGACGGCCGCCCCGAGCGCGAGCGCCCCGGCGGCGCCCTGCCCGGCGAGGCCGCCCGCGACGAGCAGGGCCACGCACCCGTCGGCGACGAGCGCCGCCAGCAGTGCGGCGGTCAGCGGCGCCGCGCGCCCCACCGCGCCCGCCGAGAGCAGTTCCTGACGGCCGGTCTCCTCCTCCTCTCGGGTGTGCCGGACGACGAGGACCAGGCTCATCGCGGCGGCGAGCACGGCGGCGTAGACCCCGCCGCGCCAGGCGGTGAGCGCGCCGAGGGAGTCGCCGAACACGGGCCCGTACATGGCCCGCATCGAGCTGTTGGCGTTCATCGAAGCGGCGATCTCGGCGCGTTCGGCGGCGTTCCCGTACACGGCGCCGAGCGAGCGCGGCATGCTGACCACCAGCAGGGCGGTGACGAGGATCCAGACGGGCGCCGTCACCCGGTCGCGGCGCAGGGCGAGGCGCAGCAGCGTTCCGGTGCCCGCCAGTCGGCGTCCCTTCATCGCCCGCTCACCCCCTCGGCGCCGACGGTGTAGTGGCGCAGGAACAGCTCTTCGAGGGTGGGCGGGGTCGCGGTCAGCGACCGTACGCCCGAGGCGGTCAGGGCGCGCAGGACGGCGTCCAGCTTGTCGGTGTCGGCCTGGAGGCTGACCTTGAGGCCGCGCACCTCGACGTCGTGAACGCCGGGCAGGTGCGCGACGCCGTTCGGCGGTCCGGCCAGCTCGGCGGTGATCGACGTACGGGTGAGGTGGCGCAGCTCGGCGAGGGTGCCGCTCTCCACGGTGCGGCCGGCGCGGATGATGCTGACCCGGTCGCAGAGGGTCTCGACCTCGCTGAGGATGTGCGAGCTGAGCAGGATGGTGCGCCCGGCGGCGCGGGCCTCGGCGACGCAGCTCTGGAAGACCTCCTCCATGAGCGGGTCGAGGCCGGAGGTGGGCTCGTCCAGGACGAGCAGTTCGGCGTCGGAGGCGAAGGCGGCGACGAGGGCCACCTTCTGCCGGTTGCCCTTGGAGTACGTACGGCCCTTCTTGGCCGGGTCCAGTTCGAAGCGTTCGACGAGTTCGGCCCGCCGGGCGCGGTCGAGTCCGCCGCGCAGTCGTCCGTAGAGGTCGATGACCTCGCCGCCGGAGAGGTTGCGCCACAGGGTGACGTCGCCGGGGACGTAGGCGACGCGGCGGTGGAGGGCGACGGCGTCGGCCCACGGGTCGCCGCCGAGGAGGGTGGCGGTCCCGGAGTCGGCGCGCAGCAGGCCGAGGAGGACCCGGATGGTGGTGGACTTCCCGGCGCCGTTGGGGCCGAGGAAGCCGTGGACCTCGCCGGTCGCGACGTCGAGGTCGAGCCCGTCCAGCGCGTGGGTGCGGCCGAACGCCTTGTGGAGTCCGGCGACGCTGATTGCCTTCGTCATGCTTCTGAACGTACGCTAGCTTCACAAAATTGTGAAGGTCGGGAATCACGTAAAGTCTGGAGGGTGGCCGAACCAATGGACGTACGAGATGCACGGGACGAGCGGGACGAGCGCGTCGACCGGGACGAGGAAGCGGTCTCCCGCTTCGTCGAGCGGTTCGCCGCGCAGCTGACCGAGGCGGGCATGCAGCGCATGGCCGCCCGCGTCTTCGCGCGGCTCCTCGCGAGCGACGGCGGCGCGATGACCTCGGCGGAACTGAGCGAGGCCCTCCGCATCAGCCCGGCGGCGGTGTCGGGGGCCGTGGCCTACCTGACGCAGGTCAACATGGTCAGCCGGGAGCGCGAGCCGGGCTCCCGCCGCGACCGCTACGTCCTGCACAACGAGCTCTGGTACGAGACCTTCACCCGCCGGGACCAGGTGCTCACCCTCTGGGAGAAGACCCTGCGCGAGGGCGCGGCCGGCCTCGGCGCGGACTCCCCGGCGGGGGCGCGGGTCGCGGAGACGGCGGCGTTCTTCGAGTTCCTCCAGCACGAGATGCTCGGCCTGATGGACCGCTGGCGCACCCACCGCGCCACCCTCGACCTGCCCTGACCTGCCCTGACCTGCCGGGGCCTACTCAAACCCGCCCTGACCCGCCGGAACCCGCCCTACCGGAACCACGGCTCCGCGCCGCCCCGGTAAAACCGCTGGTCGTAGCGGTAGCGACCTCCTAGCATGATCCGCCATGCCTACCAACGAGCACGTCATAGACCTGGCCCTGCAGCGCATCACCGCGGGGTACGTCTTCCCCGAGAAGACCGCCGCCATCGAGACCGCGATCCGCGGCCGTCTCGCGGAGGGCGCCTACGCGGGCCTCAGCGGCCCCGAACTCTGCGAGACGGTGACCGCGGACCTCCAGGAGGTCTGCCCCGACAAGCACCTGCGGCTGCTCTGGACGGACGAACCGCAGTCGCTGGAGCCGGTGGACGACGACGGCGGCGCTGCCGCGTTCCTCGCGCTGCTGAAGGCCCACAACCACGGGGTCCGCCGCGTCGAGCACCTGGAGGGCGGCGTCGGCCTCATCGAGCTCAACCGCATCACGACCGCCGCCGAGGGCGCGAGCGCGATCGGCGCGGCCATGACCCTCGTCGCGCACAGCTCCGCGCTCGTCCTGGACCTGCGGGGGTGCCTCGGCGGGTCCCCGGAGGGGGCGGCGATGTGGTGCAGCTACTTCTTCGCCGACGACCAGGTCCACCTGAACGACATCTACGACCGGGGCAGCGACTCGACCCGGCAGTTCTGGACCACCGCGCACCTGCCCGCGCCGCGCTACGGGGACCGCCCGGTCCACGTGCTCACCAGCGCGATCACCTTCTCCGGGGGCGAGGACGTGGCGTACACCCTGCAGGCGCAGGGCCGGGCCGTCGTCGTCGGCGAGACCACGCGCGGCGGCGCCCATCCCACGGCCCGCCACGCGGTCAGCGAGCACGTCCTCGTGACGGTGCCGACGGCCCGGGCCATCAACACCGTCACCGGCACCAACTGGGAGGGCGTGGGCGTCGTCCCCGACATCCAGGTCCCGGCCGAGCAGGCCCTCGAAGAGGCCCTGAAGGCCACGACGCGCCGACTGGGCACGACCACCGCCTGAGCCGTACGCGCCGCAGCCGCCGCTCAGCAGGTCGAATGGAAGAGCCCACCGACCCGCCGGGCGGCGGCCAGCGCGTTGTAGAGCCCGACGGCCGCCCGCGTCTCCTCGACGTGCACCTCGGCCCCGGCCTCCCGGAGCAGCACCAGGGTCTCCGGGGCCACCCCCAGGCGCCGCTCCATGCCGAGGCCGAGGACGATCACGGCGCGGCTCCCGTCACCGCCCGCATCGCCGTCCGCGTCACCGGTCGACGGTCCCCGGGCCCGGAGGGACCATGAGGGAGGGGGCCGCGTACGTCGAAGGGCCGATCATGTTCGAAGGCAGCAAGCCGTTCAGCGGGTTCTCGGTCGACGACATCGCCGAGGCCAAGCGGTTCTACGGGGAGACCATGGGCCTGCGCGTCTCCGAGGACAAGGGCATGCTCTTCCTGCACCTCGCCGACGACACCACGGTGCTGGTGTACCCGAAGGACAACCACGAGCCCGCGAGCTTCACGATCCTCAACTTCCCCGTGCCCGACGTCGAGCAGGCCGTCGACCGGCTGACGGCGGCCGGGGTCGTCTTCGAGCGGTACCCGGGCTTCGCCACCGACGACAAGGGCATCGTCCGCGAGGAGCAGGGCCCGGCCATCGCCTGGTTCAAGGACCCGGCGGGGAACGTGCTGTCCGTACTCGAACCGATGTGAACCGTACGGCGGCGGGCGCGGTGACGGACCTGATCGAGGCCGCCGCCACGGACCCGGCCGGCCAGTGACCCGCCGGGGCCCGGGCCACGAGGGCCCCGGCCCCGAACGGCTCAGGCCCGCGGCAGCGTCAGCGACCACGCCTCTCGGTGCAGGGTCCACGTACGCCGCCGGACCGGGCCCGTCAGGGCCTGGTCGGCGCGGTAGCGGAAGTCCGCCCCCGACACCGTGACGGCCTCGGCGCAGCCCCGCAGCGGGGCGGCCCCCGACAGCTGGACCACCACCTCGGCCGCGCCGCCCGCCCCGCCGGTGCGCACGGCCACGTCCCGCACCGGGTGCCCGACGTCGGCCAGCACCGCCCCGTCGACCTCCACCCGCAGCCGGTGCACCCCGGACGCGGGCGCCGCCGGGCTCGGCAGCAACGTACGCAGCAGCGACCGGTACGTCCCGCCCCACCGGGTCACCGGGACCGAGCGCGGCGGCGGCCCGATCCGCAGGCCGCCCAGCACCACCCCGCCGCTGTCGTCCACGAGGAGGTCCCGCGGGTACGACACGCCGTCCAGCGCGGCCCGCGCGCCGAGCACCGCCGACAGCGGCACCCCGAGCGAGCGGGCCAGTACCAGCGAGGACGCCGCCCCCACCGGGACCAGCGAGAGCGCCCCGTCCCCCAGGCCCCGCTCCCGGTGCAGCAGCCCCACGGCCCGCACCAGGGCCCGGTCGTCCCCGACGACCACCGGCCGCCGATGACCGCGGCGGGCGAGGGCCCGCGCGAATTCCTCCTGCGAATCCGGGAGGCAGATTTTCGCCGCCGCTCCCGCTGACAACACATCTTTCGCGATTCGCACGGACTCGCCGTCAAGACGGCGGGCGACCGGGTCGACGAGCACGAGCAGGCCGCCTACCGGCGCACCCGCTTGGCTCATGGCGGGCTCTGGAGCCGACACCTCGGTCCTTCCTCGGGTAGCATCTTTGTGCAAGAGGCCCTTGCGCTATTGCGCCAGGGCCTTCGTCTATTCCGGGGCACCGGTCCGACGGCTCAGCCTGCGGTGTACATCGTCGTACGCCCCCTGACCTTGGACATGCCCCATCCGGAAGAGGTGTACGCCTGTGCCCGCTCTTGTGCTGCTCGGAGCTCAGTGGGGTGACGAGGGCAAGGGAAAGGCCACCGACCTGCTCGGTGGATCCGTTGACTATGTGGTGCGCTACCAGGGTGGCAACAACGCCGGCCACACGGTCGTCGTAGGCGACCAGAAGTACGCGCTGCACCTTCTCCCTTCCGGCATCCTCTCCCCCGGATGCACCCCGGTCATCGGTAACGGCGTCGTCGTCGACCCGGCCGTCCTGCTCTCCGAGCTGCGCGGCCTGAACGAGCGCGGCATCGACACCTCCAAGCTGCTCATCAGCGGCAACGCGCACCTGATCACGCCGTACAACGTCACCCTCGACAAGGTCGGCGAGCGTTTCCTCGGCAAGCGCAAGATCGGTACGACCGGCCGCGGCATCGGCCCGACCTACGCGGACAAGATCAACCGCGTCGGCATCCGCGTCCAGGACCTGTACGACGAGTCGATCCTCATCCAGAAGGTCGAAGCGGCGCTGGAGGGCAAGAACCAGCTCCTCGCCAAGCTGTACAACCGCCGCGCGATCGAGGCCTCCGCGATCGTCGAGGAGATGCTCCAGTACGCGGACCAGATCAAGGGCTACGTCGCCGACACCACCCTGATCCTGAACAACGCGCTGGACGAGGACAAGGTCGTGCTCTTCGAGGGCGGCCAGGGCACCCTGCTCGACGTCGACCACGGCACGTACCCCTTCGTCACCTCCTCGAACCCGACCGCCGGCGGCGCCTGCACCGGCACCGGCGTGGGCCCGACGAAGATCAGCCGCGTCATCGGCATCCTGAAGGCGTACACGACCCGCGTCGGCGCCGGCCCGTTCCCGACGGAGCTGTTCGACGAGGACGGCGAGGCCCTGCGCCGCATCGGTGGCGAGCGCGGTGTCACCACCGGCCGTGACCGCCGCTGCGGCTGGTTCGACGCCCCGATCGCCCGCTACGCGACCCGCGTGAACGGCCTGACGGACTTCTTCCTCACCAAGCTGGACGTCCTGACCGGCTGGGAGGAGATCCCGGTCTGCGTCGCGTACGAGATCGACGGCAAGCGCGTCGAGGAGCTCCCGTACTCGCAGTCGGACTTCCACCACGCGAAGCCGATCTACGAAACCCTCCCCGGCTGGTCCGAGGACATCACCAAGGCCAAGACCTTCGCGGACCTCCCGAAGAACGCCCAGGCGTACGTCAAGGCCCTCGAGGAGATGTCGGGCGCCCCGATCTCCGCGATCGGCGTCGGCCCCGGCCGCACCGAGACGATCGAGATCAACTCGTTCCTCTAGGCAGCACCCGAAGGGGCGGGACGCGCATGCGTCCCGCCCCTTCGGCGTACCCGGCTCAGACCGCGACGAGCCGGACCCGGTCACCGCACAGCGCGCGCATGTCCTCGACGTCGGACGTCAGCATGACCACGGGCCCGGGCTGGCGCAGCGCCATCTCGGCGACGGTCGCGTCGACGGCGTACTCGTGCCCGTGCAGCCCGACGCCCTTGAGCAGCTTCGCCGCCGCCCTGGCCGCCCCTGCGGTAACGGCCTCGATCTTGACGGCCGACAGCGCCCGGTTCAGCTTGGCGGGGTTCACCCGCGCGTGGCTGACCTCCACGAGGGTGTTCGTGCAGACGACGAGATCGGTCCCCGCCGACTGCAGCCGCCGGATCAGGGGAGTGACCTTCCGGTCCTGCTCGATGAGTGCGGACAGCCCCTGGGAGTCCAGTACCGCGGTCACGTATCGCGTCACGCGGCGACCGCCGGCTCCTCGCTCTGTTCAGGGCCGAAGAGTCTCGCCTCGGCATCCGCCATCTCGGCCTCGGTGAACGCCCCGTACTCCGCTTCGTGGTCGTCGAGGTAGCGACCGAGCAGCTCGTTGCGGATCTGCCGGGCGACCGCCTCGGCCACGTACCCGGAGATGTTGTCCGTCATCTTCCGGAGCTCCTCCACCTGCTCGGTGGGGAGCGTCACGGTGATGCGTGTGGTCCCTGACATACGGCGGGCGTACTGCGGTATGCACCAGCGGAGCGAGGCGATGAAAAAAGATTCCCCCGTTCGTGTCACATCCGCGTGCTCCCGTCCGTCAGTGCTGTGAAGACACCGACCGAAGGAGAGCAGCCATGACGAACACCGACACCTCCCGCTCCATCTCCCGGATGCCGAACCCGGGGCAGTTCGTCCCCGAGCTGGGGGACATCAGTGCCGCGCTGTTCCGGGCCACCGGCAACCGGTCCGTGCCGCGGACCACGATGAGCCTCGTCCACCTGCGGGCCGGGCAGATCGTCGGGAACACCTACCTGACCGTCCTCAACACCGGGTTCCTGCGCAAGGCCGGGGAGAGCGAGGAGCGGATCACCGCCGTGTCGTCCTGGACGGACGCCCCGTACTTCACCGCCGCCGAGCGCGCGGCCCTCGCCCTGGTGGAGGCGACCCTCCAGCCGGCCCCTCCCGGCAAGGAGCGCGTCAGCGACGAGCTGTACGCGCAGGTCGCCGAGCACTACGACGAGAAGGCCCTCGCCACGCTCACCATCGCGATCGGCCAGATCAACTTCTTCATCGCCCTGGCGGTCATCGGCAAGCCGCAGCCGGTCGCCTCGCTGGCGGACGAGCAGTGGGACTGAGCCCGGAAACGAAAGAAGGAACGGAGTCGCCGCCCCGTTCGGCTGAGACTCCCGGAAAGAAAAAAACAAGATCGGACGCATTCGCTGTCACAACCGTCGGCCAGCCGGTGTCTTGATGCCGTAACCCCCTCGGAGCAACGGAGAGACACCATGAACGAGTACACCGAAGTGGTCGTCATCGGCGGCGGATACGCCGGAGTCATGGCGGCCAACCGCCTGACGCAGCGCGGCGACGTGAGCGTGACGCTGGTCAACCCGCGCCCCGAGTTCGTCCACCGCATCCGCCTGCACCAGCTGGTCGGCGGGTCCGACTCGGCGGTCGTCGCCTACCGGGACGTCCTCGCCGAGGGCGTCCGGCTGGTGGTCGACACCGTGGCCCGGATCGACGCGGCCGACCGCTCCGTGGCGCTGGCCTCGGGCGCCACCCTCGCCTACGACCACCTCGTCTACGCGGTGGGCAGCGGCACCGCCGACCCGCGCGTGCCCGGAGCGGCCGCCTTCGCGTACCCGATCGCCACCCTGGAGGACGCCCAGCGGCTGCGCCCGGCCCTCGACGCCGTCCCCGCGGACGCTCCGGTGACGGTGGTCGGAGCCGGCCCGACCGGCATCGAGACCGCCGCCGAGCTGGCCGAGCTGGGCCGCACCGTGAACCTGGTCTGCGGCGGGGTCCTCGGCCCGTACCTGCACGCCCGGGGCCGCCGTTCGGTCGCCGGACGGCTGGCGAAGCTCGGGGTGCGCGTCGTCGACGGCCCCGACTCGAAGGTGACCGAGGTGACCGAGGACGCCGTACGGCTCGCCGACGGCCGCGAACTGCCGAGCCGGCTGACCGTCTGGACCGTCGGCTTCGGCGTCCCGGACCTGGCCGCCCGCAGCGGTCTGAGCACCGACGCCCTGGGCCGCCTCCTCACGGACGAGACGCTGACCAGCGTGGACGACGACCGCATCGTCGCGGCCGGGGACTCGGCGGCGCCGTCGGGCCTGCCGCTGCGGATGAGCTGCCAGTCCGCGATGCCGATGGGCGCGCGGGCCGCCGACACGGTGCTCAGCCGGATCGCGGGCGAGCAGCCCGAGACCCTCAACCAGCACTTCGCCGCCCAGTGCATCAGCCTGGGCCGGCGCGCGGGCATCTTCCAGTTCGCCACCCGGGCCGACGTCGCCATCTGGTTCAAGATCGACGGCAGCCTCGGCGCGAAGCTCAAGGAGACCGTCTGCAAGGTCGTCCCCAAGCACCTGGCCGACGAGGCCGCCAAGCCCGGCAGCTACCGCCTGCACACCGGCTCGGGCGGCGACACCCGCCGCGAGCTCCTCCAGGCCGGGCGCACCACCGCGCCGGCCACCCGCTGACACACGAGAAGGACCCGAACAGCAGATGAACGACCAGGCCACCGACACCTTCGTCGCCCACCGCAACCTCCTCTTCACCGTCGCCTACGAGATGCTCGGATCGGCGGCCGACGCGGAGGACGTCCTCCAGGAGACCTGGCTGCGGTGGGTGAAGGTCGACCTGACGCAGGTCGGGGACCTGCGCGCCTACCTGGTCCGGATCACCACCCGGCAGTCCCTCAACCGGCTGCGCTCCATGTCGCGCCGCAAGGAGGCCTACGTCGGCTCCTGGCTGCCCGAGCCGCTGCTCACCGCACCCGACGTGGCGGAGGACGCCGAGCTCGCCGAGAGCGTGTCCATGGCGGTGATGCTCGTCCTGGAGACGCTGTCGCCGACCGAGCGGGCCGTGTTCGTGCTCCGCGAGGTCTTCGACGTCGGCTACGAGGAGATCGCGGCCGCCGTCGAGAAGACCCCGGCAGCCGTCCGGCAGATCGCGCACCGCGCCCGCAAGCACGTCGACGCCCGCCGCCCGCGCGAGGTGGTCTCCCAGACCGAGACCCGGGCCGCCCTGGAGTCGTTCCGGAACGCCGTCGACACGGGGGACATCCAGAGCCTCCTCGACGTGCTCTCGCCGGAGGTCGTCCTGGTGGCCGACGGCGGCGGCATCAAGCAGGCGGCGCTGCGGCCGATCGTCACGGCCGACAAGGTGGCCCGCTTCCTGGTCGGCGGCATCGGCAAGAACCAGCTTCCGCTGGCCTTCGCCCCCACCGTGGTCAACGGCAGCCCGGCCCTCGCCGTCCACAAGGACGGGGAGCTCGACGGCATCCTGGCGGCCCGCGTCGAGGACGGCCTCATCACCGGCCTCTACTACGTCCGCAACCCGCAGAAGCTCTCCCGTGTGGAGTCCGAGACCCCGCTGACCCTGCGGTGACGCCTCCGACGGCGGCAGGGCCCTACCAGGCGAGCTGCGAGATCTCCTCGGCCACCACCGCGCAGGCGTCGGCGGCCGGGTCGATCAGCGGGAAGTGGCCGACGCCCTCGACCACCGTCAGGCCGACCATCTCCCCCGCCTTCGCCGCCGCGGCCACGTACGACTCCGCCACCTCCGGCGGGACCACGATGTCCTCCCGCCCGTGCACCACGGCGGTGGCGATGCCCGTCGGGAGCAGGGCCGCCGGGTCGGCGTAGGGCAGCCGCTCCTCCCAGTGCCCGGGCCCGCCCAGCAGCTGCGCGGACGCGCCGCCGCACACCTCCAGCCGCTCGGCCACCGCGAAGTCGGCGATGGGGGCCAGTGCCACGACGCCGCGCAGCGCCGGCGGGGCGGGCAGCCGCCACGGGGACCCGTACGGCAGGACGTGCCGCGCCGCCGCCCACAGCGCGAGCTGTCCGCCCGCGGAGTGGCCCGTCACCACCGTCCGGTGCGGATCGGCGGCGGGCAGCGCCGCCGCGGCCAGCCCCGGGAGCGCGTCCATGGCGGCGGCGACGTCGTCGAAGGTCTCGGGCCAGCGCCCGGCCACCGGCCCGCCCGCACCGCCCTGGTGCGGCAGGGAACTTCCGCGCCGGTACTCGACGTTGGCGACGGCGAAACCCCGCCGGGCCAGGAAGTCCGCGAAGGGGGTGACGTGCTGCCGGTCGTACGGGGCGCGCCAGGCACCGCCGTGCAGGAGCACCACCAGCGGGGCCGGGCGCGACGGGTCTCCGCGCGGGGCGTAGAAGTCGACGACCTGGTCGGGGTGTTGCCCGTACGCGGCGCTCGCGTCCGGGGCCACCGGGGAGTGCGAGAAGGCCGAGGCGGCCTCGGCGGCGTCCCGTTCGACTGCGGGGTCCGTCATCGGCTCAACCTCTCGGTAACGCGTGGGACAGCGGGGACAGATGTTCCGGTGTTCCGGCAGAGCGGGACCGTATCAGGCCGGAACCCGCCGTTCCGTGGCGGGACAGCGACATGGACCGGCGGGCGGAGCCGGAGCCCCGCCCGCCGAGTGCTGTGACGTTTCGCTACCTCGTGCTACCGAGTCACCCGAAAATGTGACCCAGCGTGCGGGCCGCGCGCTCGGCGTCGGCGAACCCGACGTAGAGCGGGGTGAACCCGAACCGCAGGACGTCGGGGGCCCGGAAGTCCCCGACGACGCCCCGCGCGATGAGCTCCGCCATCACCTCGCGCGCGTTCCCGCAGCGCAGCGAGACCTGGCTGCCGCGCTCCGCGTGCCCGGCCGGGGTGACCGCCTCGACCTTGCCCGCGGGGACGTACGCGGCCACGCACTCCAGGAAGAAGTCCGTCAGCGCGAGGGACTTGGCGCGGACGTCGGCGACGTCCACCCCCTCCCACACCCCGAGGGCCGACTCCAGCGCGAGCATCGACAGGATGTCCGGGGTCCCGACGCGCGCCCGGGCCGCGCCCCGGGCGGGCTCGTACTCCGGGGTCATCGCGAAGGGCTCCGCGTGGCTGTTCCAGCCGGGCAGCGGGGAGTCGAAGCCGTCCTGGTGGCGGGCGGCGACGTACAGGTACGCCGGGGCGCCCGGGCCGCCGTTGAGGTACTTGTACGTGCACCCGACGGCGAGGTCGACCCCGTGCGCGTCGAGCCCCACCGGCAGGGCGCCGGCCGAGTGGCACAGGTCCCAGACGACGAGCGCGCCCGCCGCGTGGGCCGCCCGGGTGAGGGCGGGCAGGTCGTGGAGCCGGCCGGTGCGGTAGTCGACGTGGTTGAGCAGGACGACGGCCGTGTCGGCGGTCATCCGCTCCGCCGCCCCGGACGGGTCGACCGGGACGATCTCCAGGCCGGTCATCCGGGCGGCGGAGGCGGCGATGTAGCCGTCCGTCGGGAAGGTCGTCGCGTCGACCAGCATCCGGGTGCGGCCCGGGGCGGCGAGCCGGGCGGCGCCGACCAGGGCCTTGAAGAGGTTGACGCTGGTGGAGTCGCCGACGGCGATCTGGCCGGGGGCCGCGCCGACCAGCGGCGCGATCCGGTCGCCGATCCGCTCGGGGGCGGTCCACCAGTCGCTCTCGTCCCAGGAACGGATGAGCAACTCGCCCCACTGGCGGCGCACGACGTCGCTCATGGCGTCGGGCACGGCCGCCGGGAGGGCGCCGAGGGAGTTCCCGTCGAGGTAGACGACGCCGTCGGGGAGGGTGAAGCGTTCCCGGAGCTTGCCGAGACCGTCCTCGGCGTCCAGCTGGGCGGCGCGGGCCGCGAGGTCGCCGTCGACGCCGGCCGTGGGCTCGGGTATGGGGTTCGAGGTCGCGTCAGACATGGCTGCGGGCCGTCCACAGCTCGGGGAAGACGTTCTTCGTCGCGCGCTTCTCCAGCCAGGTCACACCGGCCGAGCCGCCCGTGCCCGTCTTCGCGCCCATGGCGCGGCGGGTCGCGACGAGGTGGTCGTTGCGCCAGCGCCAGACCAGTTCCGCGACGTCGGTGAGGATCTCGCCGAGACGGTGCAGGTCCGCGTGCTCCCCGGTGGGCTCGGCGTACAGGCCCGTCCAGACGGCCTCGACCGCCGGCGAGGGCTCGTAGCGCAGCGCGAGGTCCCGGTCCAGGACCTCCTGGGGGACCGGCAGGCCCCGGCGGGCGAGCAGGCGCAGGGTCTCGTCGTAGAGGCTGGGCTCCTGGAGGGCCTTCTCCAGCTCTCCGTGGACGCGCGGCGCGCCGCGGTGCGGGACGAGCATCGAGGCGGACTTCTCGCCGAGCAGGAACTCCATCCGGCGGTACATCGCCGACTGGAAACCGGAACCTTCGCCGAGCGCCGCGCGATAGGCGTTGAACTGGGCGGGAGTGAGCTGGGCCAGGGGCCGCCAGGAGGCGTTCAGGGCCTCCAGCTCGCGGAGGGATCGTTTCAGCGCGTCCGTCGCGACCGGGAGGTCGTCCTGGCGCAGTGCGCGGGCGGCGGTCTCCCACTCGTGGACGATCACCGTGAACCACAGCTCCATGACCTGGGTCGTGACCAGGAACACCATCTCGCCGGGGTCGTCCGAGCGCAGGTGCTGGAGGTGGGTGAGGACGTCGGCCTGGACGTAGTCCTCGTACGGGGTGGTGCCGGCGAAGTCGAGGTTCGGGGTGTCCGAACCGGCTCCGGAGGCATCAAGGGCGTGCGACATTTCTGTCTCCTCGACACGTGCTTCCGGGTAGCGGTCCGCTCCTTCCGGTGAGGTAAGTGGAGCCCCGGTCCCCTGCCTCGCATCATAAGCAGGGGATCCGGAGCGCCTCTAGAGCAGTTATCCGAGTGTGTCCGGGGCCTTCACCCGACGATCACCAGGACGGACGCCCCGGCGGGCGCCCGGCGGCCACCCCTGCGGATGCCCGCCGGACGCCCGGCGCTCACTCGGCCAGCGTGTCAGCGGCCGTCGCGGAGGAGTCGCGCAGGAAGGTCGAGCAGCGCTCGTACTCCTCCTTCTCGCCGATCGCGCCGGCGGCGCGGGCCAGGGCGTTCAGCGCGCGCAGGAAGCCGCGGTTCGGCTCGTGCTCCCACGGCACCGGGCCGTGGCCCTTCCAGCCGGCGCGGCGCAGGGCGTCCAGGCCGCGGTGGTAGCCCGTACGGGCGTACGCGTACGACTCGACGGTGCTGCCGGCGGCGTAGGCCCGGTCGGCGAGGGCGGCCCAGGCGAGGGAGGAGGTGGGGTGCGCGGCGGCCACCTCGGCCGGGTCGGTCCCGGCGGCGAGGGCCTCGCGGGGCGCGGGCTCGTCGGGCAGGTGGGTGGGGGCGGGGCCCCCGAGCAGGTTCTGGTGAATCGACATGGGATCAGTGTGTCCCAGAGGCGGTGGCAGCGGGGTCGAGGGGAGCCGGGGCGCCCGCGGCCGCCGCGGGGTGGCGGGGGCCCGGCGGGACCGTCGGCGGGCGGGAGGCGGCCAGTTCCCGGCGCAGCACGGGCACGATCCGCTCCCCGAGCAGGTCGATCTGCTCCAGCGCGGTGCTCAGCGGCAGCCCGGCGTGGTCCAGCAGGAAGAGCTGGCGCTGGTAGTCGCCGTAGGCCTCCCGGAAGCCGAGGACCTTCTCGACGGCCTGGTCCGGGCTGCCGACGGCCAGCGGGGTCCGGGCGGTGCACTCCTCCAGGGACTCGCGGCCCCCGTGGACGGGCGAGCGGTCGAAGTACGGGCGGAACTCGCTCACCGCGTCCTGCGAGCGCGCCCGTACGAAGAGCTGCCCGCCGACGCCGACGACGGCCTGCTCGGCGCTGCCGTGGCCGTGGTCGGCGTACCGGGTCCGGTACAGGTCCACGAGGCGGGCGTAGTGCTCGACGGGGGCGAAGAGGTTGTTCGCGAAGAAGCCGTCGCCGTAGTACGCGGCCTGCTCCGCGGTCTCCGGCGAGCGGACCGACCCGTGCCACACGAAGGGCGGTACGCCGTCCAGCGGGCGGGGCGTGGAGGTGAAGCCGTCGAGGCGGGCGCGGGAGCTGCCCTTCCAGTCGACCTCCTCCTCGCGCCAGAGGCGGTGCAGGAGGGCGTAGTTCTCGCGGGCGAGGGCGAGGCCGCGGCGGAGGTCCTGCCCGAACCAGGGGTAGACGTTCGGGACGTTGCCGCGGCCGGTCATCAGGTCCAGGCGGCCGTCGGCGAGGTGCTGGAGGAGCGCGTACTCCTCGGCGACGCGCACCGGGTCGTTGGTGGTGATCAGGGTGGTGGCGGTGGAGAGGATCAGCCGCCGGGTGCGCGCGGCCACGTAGGCGAGGAGGGTCGGCGGCGAGGAGGTGACGTGGGGCGGGCTGTGGTGCTCGCCGGTGGCGAAGACGTCGAGCCCGGCCTCCTCCGCGCGGACGGCGAGGGTGGTCATGGCCTTGATGCGCTCGTACTCGGTCGGCGTACGGCCGGTCGGCGCGTCGGGGGTGACGTCGCCGAGCGAGAAGATGCCGAACTGCACCGTGCCCCTCCCCTTTCCGCACCCCGGCTGCGTGCGGACGGGGTGCGCGGTGCCGGGGGGCAGGCCCCGGCACCGCGGCTCGTGGTGCCGGTCCGACCGTGCCGGACTCCGCACGGAAGGGGCCATTGCCTTTTCAACAGTCCGTCAAGTCGGAGGGCGCGGACGGGGAGTGGCGGCGTGGTGGTGGCGGGATGGTGGCGGCCCCACCACCTTTCGGACAAGTGCGGTGGCCGGGACACCTCCCCGTAAGAGGGGTCCTGGGCGGACGGTAGGGGTGCAGTCGATGCACGCCAAGGGGGCATGTCGTGAAAACGATCATGAATAGCAGCACGGGCACGGCAACGGGGACAGGGGCGGGGACGGCCACGGGGGCGGCCACAGGTTCGGGGAGCAGGACCTGCGGCGCCACGCTGGAACGGCCGCCCGCCGTCCGAAGACACCCGGCCCGCCGCGACCCGGCCCGCGAGGCCGCCGACGACCTGTGCGCGGCCGTCCTGGCCTCCCTGCGCCGCAAGGACCAGCGGGAGAAGGGCCGCCAGTACGTACGGGGGCTGCTGGCCCTCCCCGGCCGCAAGTCGATGCGCGGCATCGCCGGGCAGGTCGGCGGGGCGGCGGCCGAGCAGAGCATGCACCACTTCATCTCCAGCTCCACCTGGGACTGGGAGCCCATCCGCGCCTCGCTCGCCGGCTTCCTGGAGGCCGCCACCCCGTTGACCGCGTGGGTGGCCCAGCCGATGGCGATCCCGAAGGGCGGCGAGCACTCGATCGGCGTTGCGCACCGCTTCGACCCGCACCAGGGGCAGATGTTCCGGGGGCAGCAGGCCTTCGGTACCTGGTTCACCTCGCCCGCCCTCGCCAGCCCGGTCGGCTGGCGGATGTTCCTGCCCGGCGAGGAGGAACTGCCGCGCACGGGCGAGGACCTCCTCGCGCGCGCCGCCTACGAGGAGTCCGCGTACGAGGAGTCGGCGGCGGCCGCCGTGATCTCCACCGTGCGCGCCGCCGGGGGCGCACCCCGCCCGGTCGTCCTCGACATCATGCGGATCGGCACCCGGTCCACGATGAACCGCTTCGCGGAGGCCGGACTGCCCGTCATCGCCCGGGTCGGCCCCGCCACCCCGCTGCTGGTGACCGATCCGGCGCTGCCCGGCCACGGCGCGGGGGCCCGCTCCGCACGCGACGTCCTCCAGTCGGTGAAGGGCCTGGCCACCCCCGTGGAGTGGACCGACCCCGATGCCGGGCACCCCTCGGGCCGCCACCGCAGCACCCTCGCGGTCGCCGTCCGCGTGATGATGCCCGACCCCTCCCCGGCCCGCCGGCGCCACCTGCTGCTGGTCGGCGAGTGGACGGACCCGCGCCGGGCGCCCACGCAGATGTGGGTGACCGACCTCGTACGCCTCCCCGTGGGCCCGCTGCTGCGGCTGACGAAGCAGGGCCGCCGGGTCGGCTTCGCCGCCGAGCACAGCGGCCGGGAGGCGGGGCTGCGCGATTTCGCGGGCCGCGCCCTGCCCGGCTGGCACCGCCACGTCACCCTGGCCTCGGTGGCCCACGCCGCCCGCGCCCTGACGGGGACGGAGCGCTACCCGGAAGAGCGGCCCTAGGGCGGCGGGCCGGCGGCCGTGCGGCGGTCGTGGAGGACGGTACGGGCCTTGCGGAGCCGCAACGCCATCTGGATCTCCAGCGCCCGGCCGGGCTTCTGCCAGTCCGCGCCCAGCAGTTCGGCGATCCGCTCCAGCCGGCGGGAGACCGTGTTGGGGTGGACGTGCAGGGTCTCGGCGGCGTGCGTGGGGCTGGCGCCGGAGGCGAAGTAGGCCTCCAGGGTGCGGGTGAGGTCCGTCAGCCGGTCCTCGTCGTACTCCAGGACCGGGCCGACCGTCGCGGCGATGAAGGACTCCACGTCGTGGTCGGCGGACAGCAGCAGCCCGAGGAAGCCGAGTTCGCGCAGCGAGGCCGTGCCGCCCACCCCGTCGAGAGCGGTCAGCGCGTCGAGGCAGCGCACGGCCTCGGCGTACACCCGGGCCACCTCCCCGGGGCTCCCGGTGGGTCCGGCGGCCCCGGTGGAGACGGCGTGCCCGAGCAGCGGCGACAGCTCCCCGGAGGCCCGGTGCGCGGCGGCCGAGGCGTCGGTGCCGGGCAGGACGAGCACGATGCAGCCCCGGCGGACCCCTTTGAGCCCGCCCATCCGGTACGCGTACGAGGACGCCCAGGCGACCGCCTTGCCCAGCTCCCCGCCCTCGGGCCGGGCGACGAGGACCACGTGCGGGCGGTCGAGGTCGATGCCGAGCCGCCGGGTGCGCTCCAGCAGGTGCAGGTCGACGGAGTGCGGCCGTTCCAGCAGGTCGGCGAGGATCTCGTCGTGCACGGGCCCCTCGGCGGCGGCGGTGCCCCGCTGGATCAGCATCAGCGAGGCCACGGACTGGGCGGCGAGCTGGAGCAGCCGGACGTCCTCGTCGGCGAGCGGCGCGGAGGCGCTCAGCAGCAGCACCCCGAGGTCCTCGGCGCCCGCCAGGACGGGCGCCAGCCACAGGTCCCCGGGCAGCCGGACGGGCCGCCGCCCGGTCAGTGCCTGCAGGGCCCCCTGGGTGACGGCCTCCTCGTCCAGGCCGGGGAGTTCCCCGGTGGCGGTCAGCGGCCGCCCGCCCGGGTCGCGGACCTGGAGCACGCCGTCCAGCGCGTCGGCGGTGGCGCGGGCGAGGGTGGCCAGCCCGGCCCCGTCGAGGACGAGCCCGGCGAGGCGGGCGTGGCACTCCCACAGGTGACGGACCCGGGTGAGGGCGGTGTTGGTGCGCGAGCCGAAGGCCTCCAGCTCGGTGACCTCGTCGCGGGTCTGCTCCAGCAGGCGGGCCTTCTCGATGGCGACGGCGGCCAGGTCGGCGAGGGAGAGCAGCATGCCGATCTCGTCGGCGCTGAACTGCCGTACGGCGCGGTCGGATCCGTAGAGCGCGCCGAGCGTGGAGTCCCCGCGGCGCAGCGGGACGGCGATGATCGCGTGCAGGCCCTCCGCTTCGACGACGGCGTCGATGCCGGGGGCGTGCGGGATGGCGGTGTCGGCGAGGTAGTCGGCGGTCCAGACGGCGGAGCGGCGGGCCTGGGCGATGCTGCCGAGGCCCCGGCCGGTGCCGAGTTCGAGGCCGACGTTGAGGGCGGTGGTCTCGCCCTCGGAGGTGCGTACGTACGCCGATCCGTCGGGGCGGCTCAGGGACAGCCAGGCCATGTCGAAGCCGAGGAGGCGCCGGGCCCGGCGGGTGATCAGGCGCAGCAGGCCGTCGATGTCGTAGGGGGAGGTCAGGTCCTGGGCGGTGTCGACGAGCGCGGTGAGGGCGGCCTCGCGCTGTTCGCGGCGGCTGGCGCTGGCCCGTACGGAGCGGGCCAGTTCCACGGCCCGGGTGAGTTCGGCGAGCGCGGCCGGGTCCGCTCCGGCGGCGCGGGCCCCGGCGAGCAGGACGTCGTAGCGGCTCTGCGGGGCGTCGGCCGCGAGGAGTTCCAGTACGGCGAGCGGGCCGCCCGTACCGCTCCTGCCGCTTTCGCCGGTTCCGTCGTCCCCACGCATCCCGGTGTCCCCGTCCCCCGTCCGACCAGGCGTTTTCCAGCCCGCGTCAGAACCTAGGTTCCGTGCGGCGGGGGGTCAAGGCGCTACGGCGGCGCGGCGGGCCGGGGCGGGGACGCGGGCGGGCGCGGGCGGTCAGGGGCGGGCCCCGCAGGTCACGGTGAGGCGGGGGGCCGGGCGGACGGCGCGCAGGGCCTCGACGCGCGCCTCGGCACGGCGCAGGGCGGCCAGGTAGGCGTCGTCGGGGCGGTGGCCTCCGGCGCCGCGCAGACCGGCCAGGTCCAGGCGCAGTTCGCGCAGCCGGCCCAGCGCCAGTTCGGCTTCCACCCACTGCCCGAACACGGCGAGCCGGTCGGCGTCGAGGCACGCGATGCGGGCGCCGAGCCAGGGCCCGGGGTCGATCCCGTCCAGGGCGGGGCCGGTCCACAGCCCCAGGGCCCGGCGCAGCCGCGCGGCGGCCTGCTCGAAGTCCCCCCGGCCCATGGCCCGGTAGCCGGCGCCCGCCTCCCGCTCGAACTCCTGGACGTCGGAGCGGCCGCCGCCGGTGTCGAGGAGGTACCCGCCGGGCCGGGTCGAGAGCACGGTCTCGGGAGTACGGCACGAACCGGCCCCCTGTGCCTGCGCGAACCGCTCGCGCAGCCGGCGTACGGCGGTGTGCAGGGCGCCCCGGGTATGTTCGGGCGGGGTGCGGACGGCCAGTTCGTCCGCGAGCACGGACACCGGGACCACCCGGTCGGGGGAGGCCGCGAGGACCGCCAGGACGTGCCGGGACTCCGGTGTGGGCGCCGTGATGGGCACGCCGTTCTCGATGACCCGTGGTGCGCCGAGTACCTCAATGTCCACAGTGTTCCCCCTGGGCAGATGAGCCGAAAAAATAATACCCAGAAGGATTTTTTTGAGAAGGGGATTACGAGGGTTACGCAGGGTACGAGGAACAGCCCTCCCGAGCTTCCGCCTCGCACCGCTCCGCCGGCCGGAAGGCGCCCGGACAGCCGAGCAGGCACGCGTGCGCCCCCTGCGGACCGTACAGCGCCCGAGCGCCCCGCCCCGGGGCCGTGTCCAGCCGGATCGCCACCGCCGGGACCACCACGTTCGGCATCACGTGCGTGTACAGCTCCGACACCTGCGCGTCCAAGTCCAGGCGGAGCATCTGGGACATGGTGTTCAGCCCCGCGTACGCGCCCACGATCAGCCGCGACGGGACGACCGGGTCCACGTTCGGCAGCAGCTCCCCGCGCCGCTGCGCCTCCGCCAGCACCGCGATGTGCAGTTCGATCCAGGCCTGGTAGGGGGTCGCCTTGTCCAGGCCTCGCCCCGCGTGCTCCAGCGTCAGGCGCGCGCTCGCCCGCATCAGCGTCTCGTGCCGCAGCCGGTGCGAGAACACCATCCCGATGTCCAGGAACTCCTGCGCCTTGTACGCCTGCGGCAGCATCGGCGGCTGCGCCGCGTTCTGGGCGTCGATGACCGCCTGGGCCAGGCCCTCCTTCGAGTCGAAGTGGAAGTAGAGCGCGCCCTTGGTGACCTTCGCGATGTTGACGATGTCCGAGAGCTTGGCCGTGTCGTAGCCGTGCTCCTCGAAGACCACCGCGGCCGCTTCCAGGATGGCCTGACGCGTGCGCACCGCCCGGTCCTGCTTCACCTGGGGTCGCTCTGTCCTCATGTCTGGCGTCGCCTTCTCCTGGCCCGCCGGCGATACATCCCCACGGGTACGTTTTGTGTGAGGAGATTCCACACCATCGCGCGCCCGCAGTCCAACACGCCGCCCGACCTCCGTCAGGTCGGCCCGGGGCCGGGGCCGCCGGGGTACGCGAAAGGGGGCCCACCGGTCCCTGACGGACCGGCGGACCCCCTTCGGATCCTCGCGGTGGCGCTGCTACTTGAGCTTGGTGCCCGTGGAGCGCAGGTTCGCGCAGGCCTCGGTCACGCGCTTGGCCATGCCGGCCTCGGCCAGCTTGCCCCAGGTGCGCGGGTCGTAGGTGGACTTCGTGCCGACCTCGCCGTCGACCTTCAGGACACCGTCGTAGTTGCGGAACATGTGGTCCGCGACCGGGCGGGTGAAGGCGTACTGGGTGTCGGTGTCGAGGTTCATCTTCACCACGCCGTTCTCCAGCGCGGTGGCGATCTCCTCGGCCGTGGAGCCCGAACCGCCGTGGAAGACGAAGTCGAACGGGGAGGCCTTGCCGTACTTCTCGCCGACACCGGCCTGGAGGTCCTTGAGGAGCTCGGGGCGCAGGACGACGTTGCCCGGCTTGTAGACGCCGTGCACGTTGCCGAAGGAGGCGGCCAGCAGGTAGCGGCCCTTCTCGCCCAGGCCCAGGGCCTCGGCGGTGCGCAGCGCGTCGTCGACGGTGGTGTACAGCTCGTCGTTGATCTCGTGGCTGACGCCGTCCTCCTCGCCGCCGGTCGGGGTGATCTCGACCTCGAGGATGATCTTCGCGGCGGCGGCCTTGGCCAGCAGCTCCTGGCCGATGGCCAGGTTGTCGGCCAGGGTCTCGGCGGAGCCGTCCCACATGTGCGACTGGAAGAGCGGGTTCAGACCGCGGGCCACACGCTCGGCCGAGACCTCCAGGAGCGGACGTACGTAGCCGTCCAGCTTGTCCTTGGGGCAGTGGTCGGTGTGCAGCGCGACCGTGACGTCGTACTTGGCGGCGACGACGTGCGCGAACTCGGCCAGGGCGACAGCGCCGGTGACCATGTCCTTGTTGTACTGGCCGCCCAGGAACTCCGCACCACCGGTGGAGATCTGGATGATGCCGTCGCTCTCGGCCTCCGCGAAACCGCGCAGCGCGGCGTGCAGGGTCTGGGTCGAGGTCACGTTGATGGCCGGGTAGGCGAACTTGCCTGCCTTCGCCCGGTCGAGCATCTCGTTGTAGATCTCGGGGGTTGCGATGGGCATCTGTCCGCTCCTTGGATGTGCGGGGAAGGGTGCTGATTGCGGGCCCTGACCTGGGGGCGACGTCATCGTCGCGCCTATCTTTCCAGACTCGGCGCGACACTCCATCCCACTCGTCTCGTGATGCGGTCCGAACCGGGTGGAGTGTTTCACGTGAAACACTCCACCCGCCCGGAAAGCACCAGGTCAAGACCTGGTCAGCGACTTCTGAGGACCTTCGTCACCAGTTGTCCGAACCGGAACCCCGACCTCAGGAGGGGTCAGGCCAGACCCAGGTCGCCGAGCTCGTAGCCCGTGAGGTAGGGCAGGCCCGCCGCGGCGATGGCGTCCGCCGCGCCCCGGTCCACGATGGTGGCGACGGCGACGACCTCGCCGCCGGCCTCGCGGACCGCCTCGACGGCGGTCAGCGGGGAACCGCCGGTGGTCGAGGTGTCCTCGACGACCAGGCAGCGCTTGCCCTTGACCTCGGTGCCCTCGATGCGGCGCTGCATGCCGTGCGCCTTCTGCGCCTTGCGCACGACGAAGGCGTCCAGGCGCTCGCCGCGCGCGGCGGAGGCGTGCAGCATCGAGGTCGCGACCGGGTCGGCGCCCAGGGTCAGACCGCCGACGCAGTCGAAGTCGAGGTCGGCGGTCAGGTCGAGCATGACCTGGCCGACCAGCGGGGCGGCCTCGCCGTCGAGGGTGATCCGGCGGAGGTCGATGTAGTAGTCGGCCTCCTTGCCGGAGGAGAGCGTCACCTTGCCGTGCACGACGGCCTTGTCCTTGATCTGCTGCAGAAGCGCATCGCGTACGTCAGTCATGCCCCCGAGCTTAATTGCGCCCTAGGAGAGCCGCCGCCACGTCCAGGTGCTGGAGACCTCCAGCGGGTCGACCGGCGTGACCAGCTGCGGGAGGGTGTTCAGGCCGTTCGGCGGCCCGGACTGGGGCTCGACGCAGACGGCCTCGGGCTGTTCGTCGTAGACGACCACCCATTCGGCGCGGCTGGTGATCCGCAGTTCCAGCGCGCCGGGCCAGGTGAGGGTGGCGTCGACCCCGTGGGGCATGCCGAAGCAGTCGTCCCAGGGGCCCGGCTTCGGGTCGATCCGGCGGCCGGTGGGCAGGTGGTCCACGCCGCGCTCCTCCTGCCAGGCCGGCTCGAAGGCGAGCTCCGCCTCGGGGCCGCCCGGCTCCAGGACGCGGTTGAACCAGGGGTGCCAGCCCGCCTGGGCCGGGAAGGAGTCCTGGTACGTCTCCACGCCCATCGTGAGGGTGAGCGCGTCCTCGGTCAGCTCGAAGATCTGCGTCACCCGGCCGCTGTACGGCCACGGGTCGGTGAGGTCGTAGGTGAAGGCCGCCCGGGTCGCGCTCACCCCGCCGGGCCGCCAGGCGGCGTCGCGGCCGAAGCCGTGGATGGCGTGCGGGGGGTGGTTCAGGGGCAGCTGGTGGACGTGCGCCCCGTCGCGGAACCGGCCGTCCGCGGTGCGTCCGCACCAGGGGACCATCGGGAAGGACCCGTAGTGCGGGCCCTGGCGCAGGAGTTCGGTGCCGTCGACGCGCAGACTGCTGATCCGGCAGCCGTTCTTCTGGTCGATGGTGATGTCGGCGCCGCCCGCGCTCAGTTGCGTACTCATACGGCGACCCTACGGCGGCTCAGCGGCGGCGGCGCAACGCCCTTCCGACGACGACCGCCGAGGCCAGGGCCAGTGCGGCGGCCGGGCCGATCCAGCGCAGGTTCGCGCCGGCGGTGGCGGAGGACGGCGCGGGGACCGGGGCGTAGCGGCCGCGCGGGGGCGCGTGGTCGACCTCCTCGGCGCTGCGGCCGATCATCGTGCGGCGGGCGTGGGCGGCCTCGGCCGGGGGGCGCGGGGCGGTTCCGGCGGCGCCGATGTCCGCGATCTCCGCGAAGTCCCCTTCGAGGAAGGGGTCGAGGGAGGGCGGCGGGACCTCGGTGTCGAAGACGGAGGCGCCCGCCTCCTCGGCCTCCTCCGCCTCGGCGACGGGGTCGCCCAGGTCCGGGGCCGCGTCCAGCTCCGGGCCCTTCTCCGGTGCCCGAGCCTCGGTGGCCAGGTTCGCGGCGAGGCGTTCCAGGAGCCGCCGGGCGGCGGTGGCGGTGGCTTCCGGTTCGAATCCGGCGGCCCGCCCCTCGGCGGTGGCCCCGCCGGTGAACTCCAGCCGGGTACCGCCCTCGTGGGGCAGCAGCCGCAGCCCGAGCGAGAGGGTGACGGCGCCGCTGCCCCGCACCTCGGTGCCCTCGCCCTCGGCGGTGAAGCGGTCGGGGGCCCGCTCGGTGACGGTCAGGGCGCCCCGGTAGGTCACGGTGTGCCCGCCGACGCGCAGCTTGAGCCGGCCGGCCACCGGCCCGGACGCGGTGTCGGCGTCGTGCTGGAGCCCCGGTACGCAGCGGGCCACGCGGCCGGGGTCGCGCAGCACGGCGCGGAGGTCTTCTGCCGGTACCGGAACGAACACCTGATGCTCCATGCGGTCGAGCCTACCGAGGGGAGCCTCCCCTGCACACGGACACGACACCCGGGGATGTCCAGCACTAGCGGTTCAGGAGTAGCGCGGGTGCGGAAGGGTGGAGGGCGGCAGGCCTTCCTCGGGGCGGCTGCGGGCCGCGTCCCGGGCGGCGTCCTGGAGGGCCCGCGTGGAGACCGCGCGCAGGGCGGGGGTGTCCCGGTCCACCCGCAGGCCGGGGACGCCGTCGCGGGCGGCGAGGACGAAGCCCCAGTCCTGCGGGGGTGCCCCGGTGCCGCCGAGGGCGCGGTCGGGGCCGGCGGCGAAGCCGGTGAGGCGGCCGCCCGCGCTGTAGGGGGCGGTGAGCAGGCCGGCGGCGCGGAGGGTGGATTCGACGGTCCAGTACGTACGCGGCCGCGTGGTCAGGGGCCCCGCGTGCACCGCGAGCCGGCCGCCGGGGGTCAGGGCGCGCGCGGCGAGTCCGTAGAACTCCTGCGAGTACAGCTTCGTGCTGGGGGTGATGCCGGGGTCGGGGAGGTCGGAGACGATGACGTCGAAGCGGTCCCCGGCGGCGGGCCCGCGCAGCCAGCTGAAGGCGTCCTGGGTGATGACGCCGAGGCGGGGGTCCTCGTAGGCCCGGCTGTTGAGGGCGGACAGCATGGGGTCGGTGCGGGCGAGGTGGACGACGCCGGGGTCGAGCTCGACGACGGTGACGGAGGCGACGTCCCGGTAGCGCAGCACCTCGCGGGCGGCCAGCCCGTCGCCCCCGCCGAGGACGAGGACCCGGGCGTGCGGGCCGGTCATCGCGGGGTGGACCAGGGCCTCGTGGTAGCGGTACTCGTCGTAGCCGCTGACCCGCAGCCGGCCGTCGAGGTACAGGTCGAGGGAGCGGGGTGAGCCGGTGGAGGGCCCGGTCAGCACCAGTTCCTGCACCCCGGTCTGGACGGCGACCCGCACCTCGCCGCCGTAGACGGCGCGGCGGGCGACGCGTTCGAAGTCGTCGGCGAGCAGGGTCGCGGAGCCGAGCAGGGCGAGGACGGTCGCGTTCGCGGCGATCAGCAGCCAGCGGCAGCGGGGGCTGAGGTCGCGGCGGAACAGCCACAGCACGAGGGCGCCGCCGACGGCGGCGTTGACGGTGCCGGTGAGCATGGCGCCGGTGAGCTGGCCGAAGACCGGGAGCAGCAGGAAGGGGAAGGCGAGCCCGCCGATCAGGGCGCCCACGTAGTCGGCGGCGAACAGGTCGGCGACGGCCCCGCCGGCGTCCTGTCTGCGGATGCGCTGGATGAGGACCATCAGGAGCGGGATCTCGGCGCCGATGAGCACCCCGATGGCGAAGGAGAACGCGACGAGCGCGGGCCGGGACTCCCCCAGCCACGCGAAGCTCGCGTACAGGGCCATGGCGGAGAAGCCGCCGAGGAGGGCGAGGGCCGCCTCGATCGCGCCGAAGCCGAAGGCGGGCCGCCGGCGCAGCCGTTTGGCCAGCAGCGAGCCGACGCCCATGGCGAAGACCATGACGGACAGCACGACGGACGCCTGGGTGACGGAGTCGCCGATGAGGTACGAGCCGAGGGCGAGCAGCTCCAGTTCGTACACGAGCCCGCAGGCGGCGCAGACGAACACCGTGGCCAGGACGAGGAGTCGGCCGGTCCTGGGGCGTACGGGCAGGGCGGCCGGGACGGTCTGCACGCCCCGCGGCTCCGGCGCCGGGAGCACCCCGCGGGGGGCGGAACGGTCGATCATGAAGCGAACCGTACGTCACCGCCCACCGACACCCTGTCACCCACATGGGTGCAAGTACCGTTCGGATCCGGCCAGTTGGCCTAACCAGTGGCCGAACTCGCGGTCCCCCGAACTGACTAGACGGCTGCTCCCATCCTGACGCCCACCCGGGTCCGGGTGGCCACCAGCTGCCCTTCCTGCGGGTACGCGTGCCAGGTCCGCCAGCGCACCTGCCCCTCGTACCGCTGCGCGAGCAGGGCGGTGAAGGCGTGCGGGCTGCCCGGGAAGGTGCCGGCTAGCCCGTTCGGGTGGTCCGCGACGAGGGCCAGGAGTTCCTGCGCCCGCCCCGCGAACGAGCCGCGCGAGAGGGTCTCGACGCGCGCGGCGAACTCGTACTCCCAGTCGCCGACCCGCTTCGCCACGCCGAGCGGCAGCGGCGTACTGCTGCCGGGCATGCAGGCGACCGTCTCCGAGCAGAGCACCTCGCCTTCCTCCAGGAGCACCTGATGAGAGGCCCCGAGCAGGCGCAACTCCACCTTCGCGTCCGCGAGCTGGAGGTTCAGTACGGCCAGGGCGGGCAGCCGGTCCCGTCCCAGGGCCCAGGCGAGATCGGCGGCACGCGTGTCGGTATAGGTGGTCTGGAGGGTCGTGAGCATGAGTCGGCTCCGCAAACGCGCGAGGGAGATGGGCCGGGGCCCGCCAGCGGTAGTCAACGGGTGGGGGGACACCGGCACGGGTCCACAGGAAGTCCCGGGAGGTCCGGGGACTGGTCTACTCAACCGAGGGAATCATGAAAGGCACGGCACTCACAGCGTTTTTACCCAACTTGACGGGGTTTACATCCCCCCGGGGGCTGCCCGGTTCACGTGTTCAACCACATCCCGCCCGTACGCCGTAACGCGGAGCCGAACAACAGGACGCCTTGGGGAAGTTGTCCCCACCGGGCGAGCTGTTCACGCTGGTCCGGACGCCCCCATCAGTGTCAGCTGGACCCGCAGCCTCCGCCACCGCAGGAGGACGACGACCCGCACGACGAGGACGACCCGCAGGAGGACGAGGACCCGCAGGAGGAGCCGCCCCCGCTGCCCGCCCACCAGCTGCCGCCGGAGCCTCCGCTGCCCGATCCGCCGCCCCCGGACCGGCCGACGAGCCAGACGATCCCCCCGACGACCGCGACGACGAGAACTACGGCAAGGATCATGTCCTCGCCCCCTCTCAGACACCCCGGTCCCCCGGGGACCGGGACCCCCGTGTCCCGTGTGCTGGGGGGATGCCCGCAGGCCACGACCGGTAAAGCACACTTGAGCAACTCCAGAGGTTCCCCCCAGGATGGCGCCCATGAGCGCACCCGCGAGCAGCAGCCGCCCCTTCCTGAACCGCCGCCTGGCGGCCTTCGGCACCACGATCTTCGCGGAGATGTCGGCGCTGGCCGCCCGCACCGGGTCGATCAACCTCGGCCAGGGCTTCCCCGACACCGACGGACCCGCCGAGATCGCCGAGGCCGCCGTCCGCGCGGTCCGCGACGGCCGCGGCAACCAGTACCCGCCGGCCCCCGGCGTCCCCGAGCTCCGTACCGCGATCGCCGCCCACCAGCAGCGCTTCTACGGCCTGTCCTACGACCCCGACACCGAGGTCCTCGTCACGGCCGGCGCCACCGAGGCCATCGCCGCCTCCCTCCTCGCCCTCCTCGAACCGGGCGACGAGGTCATCGCCCTCGAACCCTTCTACGACTCCTACGCGGCCTGCATCGCCATGGCCGGCGCCGTCCGCGTCCCCCTGACCCTGCGCGCCCCGCACTTCCGCCCCGACCTCGACGCCCTGCGCGACGCGATCACCCCGCGCACCCGCCTGCTCCTGCTGAACACCCCGCACAACCCGACGGGCACGGTCCTGACCCGCGAGGAGCTCGCGGCCGTCGCCGAACTGGCCGTCGAGCGGGACCTCCTCGTCGTCACCGACGAGGTCTACGAGCACCTGGTCTTCGAGGGCGGCCACATCCCGCTGGCCTCCCTCCCCGGCATGCGCGAGCGCACCGTCACCATCTCCTCCGCGGGCAAGACCTTCTCCTTCACCGGCTGGAAGGTCGGCTGGATCACCGCCCCGCCGGAGCTCGTCTCGGCGGTCCGCTCGGCCAAGCAGTTCCTGACGTACGTCTCGTCCGGGCCGTTCCAGTACGCCGTCGCGGAGGCCCTCGCCCTCCCGGACTCCTACTACGACACCTTCCGCGCGGAACTCGCCGCCAAGCGCGACCTCCTCACCGAGGGCCTCACCGCCGCCGGCTTCGAGGTGTTCCGCCCGCAGGGCACCTACTTCATCACCACCGACATCGCCCCCCTGGGCGAGCAGGACGGCCTGGCCTTCTGCCGCGCCCTGCCGGACCGCTGCGGGGTCGTCGCCATCCCGAACCAGGTCTTCTACGACGACAAGTCCGCCGGCGCCACCCAGGTCCGCTGGGCCTTCTGCAAGCGGACGGACGTCCTCGAGGAAGCCGTCCGCCGCCTGCGCCGCCTCTGACCCCCGCGTGGCCGAACCCCCGGCCGGGGGCTCGGCCTCATAGGGTCATAGGGTTTGCCCGACGTACGACGCCGAAGGGAGAGCCGGGACCGACATGGCGACGCTCTCCCTGCGGCCGGCCGGCCCGCGCCAGGCCACCGCGTCCACGGCCCTGCTCGCGCTCGGGGTGTTCGCCGCCGTGCGCGCGGCCGGGGTGCTGGTGGTCACCGCGGGCGCCTGGTGGGCCGGCCGGGACCCGGTACGGGTCCTCGGGGCCTCCTGGGACTCCGTCTGGTACCTGGGCATCGCCGCCCACGGCTACGGCCGCACCCAGATGTGGGCCGACGGATCCATCCAGAGCGACTACGCCTTCTTCCCGCTGTTCCCCCTGCTGCTGCGCCTCGCCGGCGGGACCGCGCTCTCCGGGCTGGCGGTGGCCTGGAGCGCCGCCGCGGTGGCCGCCGTCGGCGTGTACCGGGTCGGGGAGCACCTCGCCGGGCCGCGCGCCGCGACCCTGCTCGTCGGGCTGTGGGCGGCGCTGCCGCACGCGGTGGTGCTGACCCTCGCCTACACGGAGGCCCTGCTCTGCGCGCTCGCCGCCTGGGCCCTGTACGCCCTGCTGCGCGGCCACCGGCTGACGGCCGCCGCCCTCGCGGTCCTCGCGGGGCTGACCCGGCCGACCGGGATCGCCGTGGCCGCCGCCGTGACCGCGCTGGCCGTACGGGAGCTGCTGCGCGGGGAGCGGACGCCCCGGGTGTGGGCGGCCGCGCTGCTGGCGCCGGCGGGCTGGGCGGCGTACGTCCTGGCCGTCGGGGTGCGCCGGGGCGATCCGCTGGGCTACTTCACCGTGCAGCGGCAGTGGGGGTCGCGCTTCGACTTCGGCGCCGGGACGCTGCGCTCCGCGGAGAAGGTGCTGACCGGCGGGCACGTACCGCTCGCCTCGACGGTGACGGTGGCCGTCCTGGCCGTCGCGGGGCTGCTGGCGGCGGCCCTGACCCTGGAGCGGGCGCCGCTGCCGCTGCTCGCGTACACGGGGACCCTGCTGCTGATCACCCTCGGCGGGGCGGGCTTCTTCGAGTCGAAGCCGCGGTTCCTGCTGCCCGCGTTCCCGCTGCTGCTGCCGCTGGCCGCCTTCATGGCGAGAGCCCGGCCGCGCACGGCGGTCGTGGTGACCGCCTGCCTGGCCGGGCTCTCGTACGGCTACGGGGTGTACCTGCTCCTGGTGGCGCACGTACCCCCGTGACGGCCGGCGACTAGTTGGTGTCGCCGTCCTCGTCCTTGTCGTCGCCCTCGGCGGAGTCGACGTCCTTCTCCAGTCCGAGCTGCTCGACGAGCCACTTGTCGAACTCGATCGAGGCGCGGACCCAGCTCACCGTGGAGGACACGAAGTGCTCCAGGTTGACGCCGGTGCCGATGAGCATCTGCGCCTCACCGATCAGCCGGACGGAGCCGTCGTCGTGGGTGTGGCTGTAGACCTTGGGCCACAGGGTGCGGCGGTTCCAGTCGTCGATCGACTCGAGCAGCTGCGGCTTCTCGTCGATCTTGTGCGGGCGGTCGTAGAAGGTCCGCACGGAGAAGACCTGCTGCTCGTCCTCGCCGCGGAACATGAAGTACGTCCGGAAGTCCTCCCACGGCGCCGCGAGGTCACCCTCGTCGTCGACGACGTACTTGAGCTCCATCTGCTCCAGGAGCTGCTTCACGAGGTCCTGGTCGGGGACGACGGGGCCCGCCGGTCCTGTGGCCTGCGGATCGGGCTGCTGCCCTCCGAAGTTCGGAATCGAGGCCGGGTCGATGCTCACCGTGTACTTCCCTTCGTGCGGATACCGCCATCCTCCCCCATCGCTCCTACCCCGTGTCCACCCCCGCACGCCCGATCCGCTCCGGGCGGACAGGAGTAGGACACGGGTAAGGCTCCAGGACGCCCCGGGAGGCGGTCAGAGGGCCTTTCCGACCAGCAGGTCCTCGCCGGCGACGTCCACGCGTACGGTGTCCCCCTCGCGGACCTCTCCGGCCAGGATCTCCTTCGCCAGCCGGTCGCCTACGGCCGTCTGGATCAGGCGGCGCAGCGGCCGGGCGCCGTAGGCCGGGTCGTTGCCCTTGTCGGCCAGCCAGGCCAGGGCCTCGGGGGTGACGTCCAGGGTCAGGCGGCGGTCGGCGAGCCGCTTGGCGAGGCGGCCGATCTGCAGCTCGGCGATGTGCGCCAGCTCGTCGCGGGTCAGGGCGGAGAAGACGACGAGGTCGTCGAGGCGGTTGAGGAACTCCGGCTTGAAGCTCGCCCGGACCACCTCCAGGACCCTGGCCTTCTTGTCCTCGGCGGAGGCCGCCGGATCGACCAGGAACTGACTGCCCAGGTTCGAGGTGAGGATCAGGATGGTGTTGCGGAAGTCCACCGTGCGGCCCTGGCCGTCGGTGAGGCGGCCGTCGTCGAGGACCTGGAGCAGGATGTCGAAGACCTCGGGGTGGGCCTTCTCGACCTCGTCCAGGAGCACCACGCTGTACGGGCGGCGGCGGACGGCCTCGGTGAGCTGGCCGCCCTCCTCGTAGCCCACGTAGCCGGGCGGGGCGCCGACGAGGCGGGCCACGCTGTGCTTCTCGCCGTACTCCGACATGTCGATGCGGATCATGGCCCGCTCGTCGTCGAAGAGGAAGTCCGCGAGGGCCTTGGCCAGCTCGGTCTTGCCGACACCGGTCGGGCCGAGGAAGAGGAACGAGCCGGTCGGGCGGTCCGGGTCGGCGATGCCGGCGCGGGTGCGGCGTACGGCGTCCGAGACGGCCCGTACGGCCTCGCCCTGGCCGATCAGGCGGCGCCCCAGCTCCTCCTCCATGCGCAGCAGCTTCTGGGTCTCGCCCTCCAGGAGGCGGCCGGCGGGGATGCCGGTCCAGGCTCCGACCACGTCCGCGATGTCGTCGGGGCCGACCTCGTCCTTGACCATGCTGTCCTTGGCGTTGCCGCCCTTGGACGCGGCCTCCTCCTCGGTGGCCTCGGCCAGCTCGCGCTCCAGGGCCGGGATCTCCCCGTAGAGCAGCTTGGAGGCGGAGTCGAAGTCGCCGTCGCGCTGGGCGCGCTCGGCCTGGCCGCGCAGGTCGTCCAGGCGCTCCTTGAGCTCGCCGACCTGGTTGAGGGAGTGCTTCTCCTTCTCCCAGCGGGCGGTGAGGCCGCGCAGTTCCTCCTCCTTGTCGGCGAGGTCCTTGCGCAGCTTGTCCAGGCGCTCGCGGGAGGCCGCGTCGGACTCGTTCTTGAGGGCGAGCTCCTCCATGCGCAGCCGGTCCACGGAGCGCTGGAGCTCGTCGATCTCCACGGGGGAGGAGTCGATCTCCATGCGGAGCCGGGAGGCGGCCTCGTCGACCAGGTCGATGGCCTTGTCGGGGAGGAAGCGGGAGGTGATGTACCGGTCGGAGAGGGTGGCGGCGGCGACGAGCGCGCTGTCGTTGATGACGACCTTGTGGTGGGCCTCGTAGCGGCCCTTGAGTCCGCGCAGGATCGCGATGGTGTCCTCGACGGTGGGCTCGGCGACCAGCACCTGCTGGAAGCGGCGCTCCAGCGCCGGGTCCTTCTCGATGCGCTCGCGGTACTCGTCGAGGGTGGTCGCGCCGACCATGCGCAGTTCGCCGCGGGCCAGCATGGGCTTGAGCATGTTGCCCGCGTCCATGGCGGAGTCGCCGCCGGCGCCCGCGCCGACGACGGTGTGCAGCTCGTCGATGAAGGTGATGATCTGGCCGTCGCTGGACTTGATCTCGGCGAGGACGGTCTTGAGCCGCTCCTCGAACTCGCCGCGGTACTTGGCGCCGGCGACCATCGCGCCGAGGTCGAGGGCGACGAGGCGCTTGTTCTTCAGGGACTCGGGGACGTCACCCTTGACGATGCGCTGGGCGAGGCCCTCGACGACGGCGGTCTTGCCGACGCCGGGCTCGCCGATGAGCACCGGGTTGTTCTTCGTACGGCGGGAAAGGACCTGGACGACGCGGCGGATCTCGTGGTCACGGCCGATGACGGGGTCGAGCTTGCCCTCGCGGGCGGCGGCCGTGAAGTCGGTGCCGAACTTCTCCAGGGCCTTGTACTGGCCCTCGGGATCGGGGGTGGTCACCCGCCGTCCTCCTCGTGCGTTCTCGAAGGCGGCCAGCAGCTTCTTCGCCGTCGCGCCCTGTGCGGAAAGGAGCTCACCGGCCGCGCCGCCCTTGGCGGCGGTGGCGATGAGCAGGTGTTCGGTGGAGAGGTACTCGTCGCCGAGCTTCCCGGCCTGGGCGTCGGCCTCGGCGAGTACGGCGAGCAGCTCGCGGGTGGGCTGCGGCGGGGCGACGGTGGAGCCGGTGACGCTGGGCAGGGCGGCGAGCAGCCGGTCGGCGCCGGCCCGGACGGCGGCCTGGTCGGCGTCGGTGGCGGCCAGCAGGTCGGTGATGTTCTCGTTGTCCTCGCCGGCGAGCAGGGCCAGCAGCAGGTGCGCGGGGGTCAGGTCCGCGTGGCCGTCCTTCACGGCCCTGCTGGTGGCGGCGTTCAGGGCGTCGCGGCTCCTGTTGGTCAGTTCGGCGTCCACGTGCGACTTCTCCTCTCCGCGGGGGCGGTAACTCTGTCAGGGTGGCAGGGTCGGGGCGAAACCCTGCCATGCATAGCGTCCGTAAAGTTGAGTCTATTCCACTCAAGATGGTGTCGCGCGTACGCTTCGGCACATGTCTCTTGACGTACTCAACCCGACGCCCGAGTACCTCGCCTTCTGGCAGGAGCGGCACTTGTGCACGCTGACCACCACGAGGCCCGACGGATCGCCCCACGTGGTGCCGGTGGGGGTGACCTACGACCCCGAGGCCGGAGTGGCACGGGTGATCACCAACAAGGGCAGCAAGAAGGTCCGCAACATCCTGGCGGCGCCCGGCGGCACGGCCCGGGTGGCGGTGTGCCAGCTCGAGGGCAAGCGCTGGGCCACCCTGGAGGGGCGCGCGGCCGTCGTCACGGACGAGGCGGCGGTCGCCGACGCGGTGGAGCGCTACGCGGTGCGGTATGGGCGGATGCCCCAGCCCAACCCGGACCGGGTGCTGCTGCTGATCACCCTGGACCGGGCGATGGGCCGCGGATAGGCCTGCGGGAACTCTCGATGATTGTCCGGTTCAACCACTGGACGCGGACATCACAACGGCGCCATCGTGGTCAGGTCCACGATGGCGCCGTTGTGTGGGGGAAGCACCTGATGCGATCTGCAACGACGGGGGAATCGCCTCAGGCACTGCGGGGGGTGGCGGCGGTGATGTCGGGTTCGAAGAGCTGGTGGTCGCGCTGATCGAGATTGACGAAGACCATGCCGTACCGCACTTCACAGCGGACGGGCTGCGGTGCGCCCCGGGGGCGGCGCAGGCAGCGGTAGGCACGGACGTCCTCGTCCTCCTCGCGCACGACGACGATCGGCTGTCCGAACAGGGTGACCATCAACGAGTCGCCGGCGTAGGGGATCGCCGTGGCGAGATCGATGAACTGCCACCCGGAGCGGTACGCGGAGGCCATTTCCCGGCGGAAATCACGGTCGTCGGGGGTCATCAGGAGGCCTGCAGGGGCGCGGTGTTCCAGCCGAGATCACCGCGATCATCGGGAGCCGTGTTCCAGCCGAGATCGGGCTTGCCAGCCGATCCGACGGGCGCGCTGGGACCCGTAGCGGCCTGAACGCTTCCCGCGTCCCCGTTCACGGCGACGACTGCCCCAGAGACCGCAACGACGGAGAAAACAACGGCAAGCGCCGAGCGAAGCATTCTCTTATACATGGTCGGCTTCGTCCTCACTTGATGGAATCCTCTCCCCCGCGTGTCAGACGATGGCTCATTCAGGCATGTCAGTGCCACAGGGACGATGCATCATGTTCTTACATGTTCAGGACCCTGGGGGGTGGAGATTTGCCCAAAAGTGACACAAACCCGACACATCCCCACCCCATCACAGCGATGTGCCCCGAGGGAGCGCGACTCTACGCGACCGCCCTGAGCACCGGCCGCATCGCCCGCGGGGAGGTGGAGAACGCCCCCTGCCTGCTCGATTTCGCTCTCCTGCGACCCGACCCGGATGACGCGAAGCAGCTGCGCGCGGTTCCGCCGTCGATCGCACTCGCCCAGCGGCTCCATCCGCTCGAACGTGAGATCCGCGAACGCCGGCGCAGCGCCGTAGATCTCACCGATGCATTCGAGCCGTTCCTCACCATCAGCGCCCAGAGTCCCGCGAACACCCACGCCATCACCGTGCTGGAGGGCTTCGACCAGATCAACGCCGCCCTCGACCTGGCCACCGCCGAGTGCCACACCGAGGCGCTGACCGTCCAGCCGGGCGGCGCCCGGCCGAGCTTCGTCCTCACCGAGGCCCTGGAGCGCGCCGCGCCGCTGATCGACCGCGGGGTGAGCATCCGTACGCTCTACCAGCACACGGTCCGGCACAGCCAGGGCACGCTCGCCTACGTGGACCGCATCTCCACGGGGAAGGTCGAGATCCGCACGCTGGAGGAGCTCATAGAGCGTCTCATGATCTTCGACCGCACGGTGGCCTTCATCCCCGCGAGCGACGACCGGACGGTGGCGCTGGAACTGCGGCACCCGGGCCTGGTCGACTACCTCATCAAGGTCTTCGAGCAACTGTGGCGGCGCGCCGTGCCGTTGGGCGACGAGGTGACGTACACGCACGCTCCGGATGGTATCTCCGGCGTGCAGCGCTCCATCGCCCAGCTCCTCATCGAGGGACACGTCGACGAGGCCATCGCCCGCCGGCTCGGAATGAACGTACGGACCTGCCGGGCGCACATCGCCCGCCTCGCCACGGCCCTGGGCAGCGGCAGCAGGGCCCAACTGGGCTACCTCATCGCCCAGTCGGGCATCCTCCGCGAGACCGCCCCGACGGGCCCCCACGGGCCCTGAGAGGGCCGCGAGCGCACGAGAAGGCCCCGCCCGGGAGAAAGCCGGGCGGGGCCTCGTCTCATGCCGCGCAGCGGGCCGTCAGTCGGCCTGGCGCTTGGGCCGCCAGACGACCAGGGCGCTGCCCGGCACCGGCGGCTGGTACGGGACCAGGTCGCGGCGGTACGAGGCGTGCACCTGGGCCTCACGGGCCTGGAGGGCGGCGGCCGCCCCGTCCACAGCTGTGGACAGTTCGGCCACGCGCTGCTGGAGCGCGGCCACCTGGTTCTCCAGCTCGATGATCCGCTTGATCCCCGCCAGGTTGATGCCCTCGTCCTGCGACAGGGCCTGGACGGTACGGAGCAGTTCGATGTCCCGGGCGGAGTAGCGGCGGCCGCGACCGGCCGTACGGTCCGGGGAGACCAGGCCGAGCCGGTCGTACTGGCGCAGGGTCTGCGGATGCAGACCCGAGAGCTGGGCGGCCACCGAGATCACGTAGACCGGGGTCTCGTCGGTCAGTTGATAGGGCCCGTTCCCGAAACGGGGCTGACTGCGGCGGCCGTCCATCTCATGCTCCCTTCACGGAGTCGAACAGCTGGGCGCGCGGGTCCTCGGACACCGTCGCGTCGCGGTACATCTCCAGGGCCTCGCGGGCCTTGTCGGAAAGCTCCGTCGGCACCGCGAGCTCCACCGTGACGAGGAGGTCGCCGCGGGTGCCGTCCTTGCGGACCGCACCCTTGCCGCGCGCCCGCATCGTACGGCCGCCGGGGGTGCCCGGGGGCAGCTTCAGCGTGACGGAGGGACCGTTCAGCGTCGGGACCTTGATCTCGGCGCCCAGGGCGGCCTCGGCGAAGGTCACCGGGACGGTCACCGTGAGGTTGTCGTCCTTGCGGCCGAACACCGGGTGGCTGTCGACGTGGACCACCACGTAGTGGTCGCCCGCGGGGCCGCCGCGCTCGCCCGGCGCGCCCTTGCCGCGGAGCCGGATGCGCTGGCCGTTGGAGACGCCGGCCGGGATCCGCACCTGCATGGTGCGCGAGCTGCGGGCACGCCCACTGCCCTTGCAGACCTCGCAGGGGTTCTCCGCGATCAGGCCGCGGCCCTTGCAGTCCGCGCAGGGGTCGGTCAGCGAGAAGCCGCCGCCGCTGCCCCGCGAGACCTGGCCGGTGCCGACGCAGGTCGGGCACACCCGGGGGGTGCCGTTCTTGTCGCCGGTGCCCGAACAGGCCTTGCAGGGAGCCTGCGAGGACGTCCGCAGCGGGACGGTCGCCCCGTCCACGGCCTCGGTGAAGGAGAGCGTGACCTCGGACTCGATGTCCTGGCCGCGGCGCGGCTGGGTACGGGGACCCGTACCGGCGCCGGCGCCGCGGTTGAACAGGCCGCCGAAGACGTCGCCCAGGCCGCCGCCGCCACCGAAGCCGCCGCCCGGACCGCCCTGCTGGGTACCGCCGAAGAGGTCGCCCAGGTCGAAGTTGAACGAACCGCCGCCCCCGCCCGGACCGGGGCGGAAGCCCCCGTTGCCGAACAGGGCGCGGGCCTCGTCGTACTCCTTGCGCTTCTTGGCGTCCCCGAGGACGTCGTTCGCCTCGGAGATCTCCTTGAAGCGCTCCTCGGCCGAGGCGTCGCCCTTGTTGGCGTCCGGGTGGAACTCGCGCGCGAGCTTCCGGTACGCCTTCTTGATCTCGGCCTCGGTGGCGTCCTTCGGGACACCGAGGACCTTGTAGTAGTCCTTCTCGACGAAGTCCTTCGTGCTCATCCCCGGTGGCCCTCCTCTCGGTTCCCTGTCACTGCATGATGTGCGTCAGCCCTTGTCGGGGGCATCCGTGTCCTTGTCGGACGGCGTGTCGCCGTCCGCGGACTCGGACTTGGCGGCGGGCGCCGCACCCGGCTGGGGCTCGGCCACCGCGACCCGCGCGGGGCGGATCGTACGCTCACCGATCCGGTACCCCGGCTGCAGGATCGCCACGCAGGTCGTCTCGGTGACGTCCGGCGCGTACGAGTGCATCAGGGCCTCGTGGATCGTCGGGTCGAAGGGCTCGCCCTCCTTGCCGAACTGCTGCAGCCCCATCTTGGCGGCGGCCGTCTCCAGCGATTCGGACACCGACTTGAAGCCGCCGACCAGCTCGCCGTGCTCCCGCGCCCGGCCGATGTCGTCCAGGGTCGGGAGGAGCTCCGTCAGGAGGGACGCGACCGCGATCTCCTTGACGGCGATCCGGTCCCGCTCCACGCGACGGCGGTAGTTCTGGTACTCCGCCTGGAGCCGCTGGAGGTCCGCGGTGCGCTCGCTGAGCGCGGTACGGGCCTGGTCCAGCTGCGCCAGCAGAGCAACGTCTGCTGCTGCGTCCCCGGCCGGGGCCGCCGCGTCCTCCTTGGAGGCGTCGGCGGCCTTCGGCTCGGCGTCGTCCGCGTCGGCGCCGGTGGGGACTTCGGGCTTCTCGTCGAAGCCCGGCGTCTCCTCCGACATCAGGCAGCGCCGCCCTTCGGCTTCTCGTCGTCGACGATCTCGGCGTCGACGACGTCGTCGTCGGCCTTGGCCTGGCCCGCGTCACCGGCGGCGCCGGCCGCACCCTGGGCGGCCTGGGCGTCGGCGTAGATGGCCTGGCCGAGCTTCTGGCTGACCGCGGCGAGCTTCTCGGTCGCGGTGCGGATCTCGGCGGCGTCGTCACCCTTGAGCTTGTCCTTCAGCTCGGTGACGGCCGTCTCGACCTCGGTCTTGACCTCGGCCGGGACCTTCTCCGCGTTGTCCGCGAGGAACTTCTCGGTCTGGTAGACCAGCTGCTCGCCCTGGTTGCGGGACTCGGCGGCCTCCTTGCGGCGCAGGTCCTCGTCCGCGTACTGCTCCGCCTCCTGGCGCATGCGGTCGACCTCGTCCTTGCCAAGCGAAGAGCCGCCGGTGACGGTCATCTTCTGCTCCTTGCCCGTGCCGAGGTCCTTGGCCGTGACGTGCATGATGCCGTTCGCGTCGATGTCGAAGGAGACCTCGATCTGCGGGACACCGCGCGGGGCCGGCGGCAGGCCCGTCAGCTCGAACATGCCGAGCTTCTTGTTGTACGCCGCGATCTCGCGCTCGCCCTGGTAGACCTGGATCTGCACGGACGGCTGGTTGTCCTCGGCCGTCGTGAAGATCTCCGACCGCTTGGTCGGGATGGTCGTGTTGCGCTCGATGAGCTTGGTCATGATGCCGCCCTTGGTCTCGATACCAAGGGACAGCGGGGTCACGTCGAGGAGCAGGACGTCCTTGACCTCACCCTTGAGCACACCGGCCTGGAGGGTGGCGCCGATGGCGACGACCTCGTCCGGGTTGACGCCCTTGTTGGCGTCCTGACCGCCGGTGAGCTCCTTGACGAGCTCGGCGACGGCCGGCATGCGGGTGGAGCCGCCGACCAGGACCACGTGGTCGATCTCGGACAGCGCGATGCCGGCGTCCTTGATGACGTTGTGGAACGGGGTCTTGCAGCGGTCGAGCAGGTCCGCAGTCAGCTGCTGGAACTGGGCGCGCGTGAGCTTCTCGTCCAGGTGCAGCGGGCCCTCGGCGGAGGCCGTGATGTAGGGCAGGTTGATCGAGGTCTCCGTGGAGGAGGACAGCTCGATCTTCGCCTTCTCGGCGGCCTCGCGCAGACGCTGGAGCGCCATCTTGTCCTTGGACAGGTCGACGCCGTGGCCGTTGGCGAACTGCTTCACCAGGTAGTCGACGACGCGCTGGTCCCAGTCGTCGCCACCGAGGTGGTTGTCACCGTTGGTGGCCTTGACCTCGACGACACCGTCGCCGATCTCCAGGAGCGACACGTCGAAGGTGCCGCCACCGAGGTCGAAGACGAGAATGGTCTGGTCGTCCTTGTCGAGGCCGTAGGCCAGGGCGGCGGCCGTCGGCTCGTTGACAATGCGCAGGACGTTCAGGCCCGCGATCTCGCCGGCCTCCTTCGTCGCCTGACGCTCGGAGTCGTTGAAGTAGGCCGGGACGGTGATGACCGCGTCCGTGACCTTCTCACCCAGGTACGCCTCGGCGTCGCGCTTCAGCTTCTGCAGGATGAAGGCGCTCATCTGCTGCGGGTTGAAGTCCTTGCCATCCAGGTTGATCTTCCAGTCAGTGCCCATGTGGCGCTTGACGGAGCGGATGGTCCGGTCCACGTTCGTGACCGCCTGGCGCTTGGCCACTTCGCCGACGAGGACCTCGCCGTTCTTGGCGAAGGCGACGACGGACGGCGTGGTCCTGGCGCCCTCGGCGTTGGTGATGACGGTGGGCTCGCCGCCTTCGAGAACGCTGACGACGGAGTTAGTGGTGCCCAGGTCGATGCCGACCGCACGTGCCATTTCAATTCCTCCAGCTGACTTGAGTGGAACAGGCTCAAGAATGACCCACGGCGCCGCCCACGTCAAGAGAGGTGAGCCGAGGGGACTCAACCTTTAGGCTCCCCTTACGCTCACACCAAACCCAGCCCCGCCAGCGTTTGAGGCGCAGCCAAACCCAGCCCCGCCGACGTGCGAGGCGCAGCCAAACCCAGCCCCGCCGACGTGCGAGGCGCAGCCAAACCCAGCCCCGCCGACGTGCGAGGCGCAGCCAAACCCAGCCCCGCCGACGTTCGAGGCGCAGCCAAACCCAGCCCCGCCGGCGTTTGAGGCGCGGGGGTCCGGGGGCGGAGCCCCCGGCAACGGCGCCGCACCCGGACGGGGGACGCCCGCCGCGCGGCACCCAGGGCCCGCCGCAGGCGTCCGGCAGCGTGCTGGCATGCCTCTGCTGCCCACCCTCACCGCCCGGCCAGGGCTCCGGCCGGCCAGGCCACCGGCCAAGCGGGTGTTCGACCTCCTCGGCGCGCTGACCCTGGCCGGGCTGTGCGCCGTACCGCTCCTGCTGGCCGCCGCCGCGCTGTACGCGGCCACCCGCGCGCGGGTCCTCGTACGGGAGCCCGCCCTCGGCCTGGCCGGCCGCCCCTTCCGCACCTGGCGGCTCCGCACGGAGGGCGCCGGCCGGCTCGGTGCGGCGGTGCGGCGGTGCGCGCTGGACGGGGTGCCGCAGCTGCTCAACGTGGCGCGGGGGGAGATGTCCCTGGTCGGGCCGCGCCCGCAGGCCCGTACGGACCAGACCGACCGGCTCTTCGTACGGCCCGGAATGACCGGTTTGTGGCAGGTCAGCGCACGTTCCGACCTCCCCTGGGAGGAGATGGCCCTGTTGGACCGGCACTATGTGGAGAGCCATTGGCTGGGGATGGATCTCGCGATCCTCGCGCAGACACCTCGGGCGGCCTACCGACAGAGGCATGCCTGAGCGACACAGATCACCGCACGCTCACCTACAGTGCGGCGCGGGAACTGGGTAACCTCAAGCCTTGACTCAATAAGTTACCGCTTAGTAAGTCCCGCCCGAGGAGCCCTCCCATGCAACTCGCCGCGATCATCGTGTCGCTGGTCCTGACCGTGGTCGGCGTCGCGCTGATCGCCCGAGCCGTGGCGCAGATCTACCGGTTCGTGAAGCTCGGCCAACCCGTACCGGCAGGCAGCCGCACGGACCGGCCCAAGGAGCGAACGCTCACCCTGGTCAGGGAGTTCCTCGGCCACAGCCGGATGAACCGCTGGGGCATCGTCGGCTTCGCGCACTGGTTCGTCGCCATCGGCTTCCTGACGCTGCCGCCCACCCTGGTGCAGGCCTTCGGCCAGCTCTTCCAGGCTGACTGGCTGCTGCCGATCGTCGGTGACTTCCTGCCCTTCGAGCTCTACACCGAGTTCATCGGCGTCATGACGGTCGTCGGCATCGTCATCCTGATGGCGATCCGGCTGCTCAACCTTCCCTCGCGGGCCGGTCGCAAGTCGCGCTTCGCCGGCTCGAAGGCCTGGCAGGCGTACTTCGTCGAGTACGTCATCCTCACCATCGGTCTCGCGATCCTGGCCCTGCGCGGCCTCGAGGGCGCGATCCACCACGTGGACTCGTACGAGCCGGCGTACTTCGCCTCGTACCCGCTGGTACTGGCCTTCAAGGGGGTCTCGCTCGGCGCCCTGCAGAACGCCATCTACTTCACCGCGATGGTCAAGATCAGCGTCTCCTTCATCTGGATGATCACGGTCTCGCTCAACACCAACATGGGTGTCGCCTGGCACCGCTTCCTCGGCTTCCCGAACATCTGGTTCAAGCGCAACGCGGACGGCTCCACCGCCCTCGGCGCGCTCCAGCCGATGACCAGCGGCGGCAAGGAGATCGACTTCGAGGAGCCGGGCGAGGACGACGTCTTCGGCGTCTCCCAGGTCGAGCAGTTCTCCTGGAAGGGCATCCTCGACTTCTCCACCTGCACCGAGTGCGGCCGCTGCCAGTCGCAGTGCCCCGCCTGGAACACCGGCAAGCCGCTGTCCCCGAAGCTCCTGATCATGTCGCTGCGCGACCACGCGCACGCCAAGGCCCCGTACCTGCTCGCGGGCGGCGGCAAGGACATGGAGGGCAACGAGAAGGCCACGGCGGAGCAGCTCGCCGGCGTCCCGGCCGCGGCCCTCGCCGAGGCCGAGCGCCCGCTCATCGGCACCGCCGAGGAGAACGGCGTCATCGACCCGGACGTGCTGTGGTCCTGCACCACCTGCGGTGCGTGCGTGGAGCAGTGCCCGGTCGACATCGAGCACATCGACCACATCGTCGACATGCGCCGCTACCAGGTGATGATCGAGTCCGCCTTCCCGAGCGAGGCCGGCACGATGCTGAAGAACCTGGAGAAGAAGGGCAACCCCTGGGGTCTGGCCAAGAAGCAGCGCGTCGAGTGGACGAAGGAGGTCGACTTCGAGGTCCCGATCATCGGGAAGGACGCGGAGGACCTCTCCGAGTTCGACTACCTGTACTGGGTCGGCTGCGCGGGCGCGCTGGAGGACCGGGCCAAGAAGACCACGAAGGCCTTCGCGGAGCTGCTGAACATCGCGGGCGTCAAGTTCGCGATCATGGGCGGCGACGAGAAGTGCACCGGTGACTCCCCGCGCCGCCTGGGCAACGAGCCGCTGTTCCAGCAGCTCGCCCAGGAGAACGTCGCCATGCTGAACATGGCCTTCGGCGAGGACGACGAGGACGAGTCCACGAAGAAGCCGAAGTCGGCGAAGCGGATCGTCTCCACCTGCCCGCACTGCTTCAACACCATCGCGAACGAGTACCCGCAGCTCGGCGGCGAGTACGAGGTCATCCACCACACGCAGCTGCTCCAGCACCTGATCGACGAGGGCCGCCTCACGCCGGTGACCCCGGTCGACGGCCTGATCACGTACCACGACCCCTGCTACCTGGGCCGGCACAACAAGGTCTACACGCCGCCGCGCGAGATCATGAGCGCCGTCCCCGGCCTGCGCCAGCAGGAGATGCACCGCCACAAGGAGCGGGGCTTCTGCTGTGGCGCGGGTGGCGCGCGGATGTGGATGGAGGAGCGGATCGGCAAGCGCATCAACAACGAGCGCGTCGACGAGGCCCTGTCCCTGAACCCGGACATCGTGTCCACCGCGTGCCCGTTCTGCCTGGTCATGCTGACGGACTCGGTGAACGGCAAGAAGAACGACGGCAAGGCGAAGGAATCGGTCCAGGTCGTCGACGTGGCCCAGCTCCTCCTGGAGTCGGTGAAGGCACCGGAGCCGACGGAGGAGGAACTGGCCGCGGAGGCGCTGGCCGCTGAGGAAGCCGAAGCCGCTGCGAAGGCCGAAGCCGAAGCCAAGGCCAAGGCCGCCGCCGAAGCGAAGGCCAAGGCGGAAGCCGAGGCGGCCGCGAAGGCCGAGGCGGAAGCCGAAGCCGCCGCGAAGGCCGAGGCTACGGCGAAGGCCGAAGCCGAAGCCGAGACCGAGGCTGAGACCCCGACCGAGGCCGCGCCCGCGGCCAAGGACGAGGCTGCGCCCAAGGACGAGGCTGCGGCCGAGGCAGAGGCTGAGCCGAAGACCGAGGCCAAGGCCGCGCCTGAGCCTGCGGTCGAGACCGAGGCTGCGGCCGAGCCGAAGGCCGAAGACCCCACCCCGGCCAAGGCCGAGCACGAGGCATCTCCCGAGGCCGAGGCCGAGCCCGAGGCCCCCGCCAAGGCAGAAGCAGCCGCCGAGGCGAAGGCCGAGCCGGAGCCGGAGGCCGAAGCCGCCGCTGAGGCCACGCCGGAAGCCCCGGCCAAGGCGGAGACCGAAGCCAAGGCCGAGGTCCCTGCCGAACCGAAGGCGGAAGCCACCGCCGAGGCCGAGGCCCCTGCCGAGGTGAAGGCTGACGCCGCCGCCGAGGCGGAGCAGGAGACCTCCGCCGAGGCGGAAGCCGAGCCGACGCCCAAGGCCGACGCGGACAGCGAGGCCAAGGCCGAGCCGACGGCGGAAGCCGAGGCGGAGCCGAAGGGCGAGGGCGCCAAGTAGCCCCCAGGCAGTAACCAGGAACGGCCGGTCCCCCAAGAGGGGACCGGCCGTTCCTGCACCTCCGGGCGCCGCACACCCGGGGCCGCAGGCCGGGGGCCGGGCCGCATGCCCGGGACCCGGGGCCGCAGGCCGGGGGGTCCGGGGCTGGGCCCCGGTTTCGGGAAGGGGCGGGGTGGGGGAAAGACCCCCCGGTCAGCTGCGGCGGCCGCGGCGGAGGATTGCGAAGCCGAGGCCCGCCGCGCCCATGGCGGCCATCCCACCGCCGGCGGCCAGCAGCACCGGGGTGTCGGCCTGCGGCGCCCCGACGCCCTCCGCACCCGCCTTCACGCCGCCCTTCGGGACGACCCGCTCGGTCTTCCCGCCGGGGGCCGTGGTCGGCTTGGCGGCGGCGTCCTTCTCCGCCCGGTACTTCTCGATCAGCTTGCCGGTGCTGAAGTCGTACACCCAGCTGTCGCCACCGCCCTTGCCGTCGATGACGACGAACTTCACGCGCTTCCCGTCCTGGACCAGCTTGTACGTCCAGCCGTCGTTCACCACGCTCGGGTTCTTCAGGTCGATCGTGCCCAGGGCGTGCCCGTTCGGCAGGGAGATCTCGGCCCGCTTGCCCTTGGCGCCGTCGACGAGCGTGGCGATCCGCCCGTCGGGCATGGTGATCCGGACCGACGCCTCCTTCTTGACCTCCTTCTTGACCTCCGGCTTGACCTCCGGCTTCGGCTTCGGCTTCTCGACCGGCTCGCGGTTCCCGCCCTCCACCCACGAGGTCACGGTGCCGTTCGGCTGGAGGACGACGTGCAGGCCGTTGTTCTGCCCGTACGCCGGCTTGCCGTCCTTGCTGACCAGGGTGTCCAGCTTCGTGTCACCGGAGAAGACGTCCGCCTCGAAGTGGCCGTCGCCGATCTTGTAGACCTTGGCGACCGACCCGTCGGCCAGCTTCACGGAGGTGACGTACGCCCGCACACCGGCCGACGGCTTCGCGGAGGGCTTCACAGACGGCTCGACGGACGGCTCCACGGACGGCTTCACCGACGGCTCCACCGCCGGCTGCTCCACCCCCGGCAGCACCTCCGGCTCCGCCGACGGCCCCGTCGGCGAGTCCGCGAAGGCGGCCCCCACCGGCAGTGCCAGGACGGCGGCCGCTCCGGCGAGGACGGTGGCGGTACGAAGGGAGGTGCGTCGGTTGCTGCGCATGGCGGGGCTCTTTCCGTGCTCGGTGCTCGTTGGCGGCGACACTCACGAACCTACGGACCCGATCCGTACGCATTCCCTCGACAACGTAACGAACCCCCGCAGACTGCCGCACAGACGGGTAAACCACCCACCCCCACCTCCCCCTAGGGGATGTCACAGGTCAGCCGCAAAGGACACGTGTTCCGGGGGCCCGGCCACCCTCGCCCGGCGGAGCAGGTACTTTCGATCACGTGGCTGGATTCAGGATCGGACGCGGCAGGGACAACAACCGCCCCCCGCAGCAACCCCCGCACACCCCGCGGCAGCAGCCGTACGGTCAGCAGCAGCAAGCGCCGCAGGCTCCGTACGGCCAACAGCCCTACCCTCCTGCCGGGCCGCCCCCGCAGCAGGCCTGGCCCCAGCAGGGCGCGGCCGGGGGGCACGGCGAGCCGGAGTACTTCGACCCGTACGGCCAGCAGCAGCCGCAGCACCACCAGCAGCCGCAGGCCCCGTACGGCGCCCCGCACGAGCCCTCGTACGCCGACAACCCCGGCTACACCCAGGCCTTCTCGATCGGCGAGGACCCGTACGGCCAGGCGGCCACCTACCACGCGGGCACGGCGGCGGCTCCGGCCGCCGGGCCGCGGCTGCACTGGAAGGAGCTCCTGCGCGGCATCGTCCTGCGGCCGGGGCCCACCTTCCTCCAGATGCGCGACTACGCCGTCTGGGGTCCGGCGCTGGTCGTGACCTTCATCTACGGCATGCTCGCGGTCTTCGGCTTCGACAAGGCCCGCGAGGACGCCATCAAGGCGACCCTCGGCCAGGCGATCCCGATCGTGCTCAGCGCGGGCGTGGCCTTCGTCATCTGCGGCCTGATCCTGGGCGCGGTCACGCACACCCTGGCGCGCCAGCTGGGCGGTGACGGCGCGTGGCAGCCCACGGTGGGGCTGTCGATGCTGGTCATGTCCATCACGGACGCCCCGCGCCTGCTGGTGGCGGTGTTCCTGGGCGGCGACAACATGTTCGTCCAGGTGCTGGGCTGGGTGACCTGGCTGGCGGCCGGCGCCCTCTTCACCTCGATGGTCAGCAAGTCGCACGACCTGCCGTGGCAGAAGGCCCTGGGCGCGTCCGCGATCCAGCTGGTCGCCCTGCTGTCACTGATCAAGCTGGGCACGCTCTAGCAGCAGACGCACAGAGGGGCCCGGTGCACGCCTTACGGCACGCACCGGGCCCCTCTCCGCACTCATGACGCCTACGCGTCGAGGACCTGGCCCTCGCGCTTCACCACGGGCGGCTCGACCGACCACGGGAAGTTGATCCACTCGTCGGTCTTCTTCCACACGTACTCGCACTTCACGAGCGAGTGGGACTTCTCGTAGATCACGGCGGAGCGGACCTCGGCGACATGCCCGAGGCAGAAGTCGTGCACCAGCTTGAGCGTCTTGCCGGTGTCGGCGACGTCGTCGGCGATCAGCACCTTCTTGTCGGTGAAGTCGATCGCCTCCGGCACCGGCGCCAGCATGACCGGCATCTCCAGCGTGGTGCCCACCCCGGTGTAGAACTCGACGTTCACGAGGTGGATGTTCTTGCAGTCCAGCGCGTACGCCAGGCCGCCCGCCACGAACACGCCGCCGCGGGCGATGCTCAGGATGATGTCGGGCTCGTAGCCGTCGTCGGCGATGGTCTGCGCCAGCTCGCGCACGGCGCGCCCGAACCCCTCGTAGGTCAGGTTCTCGCGTACTTCGCTCATGCCTCGTGCCTCACCTGGGTGCGGTGGAAGTTCTGGAAGGAGCGCGAGGCGGTCGGCCCGCGCTGTCCCTGGTACCGGGAGCCGTACCGCTCGCTGCCGTACGGGAACTCCGCGGGCGAGCTGAGCCGGAACATGCACAGCTGCCCGATCTTCATGCCCGGCCAGAGCTTGATGGGCAGGGTGGCGAGGTTCGACAGCTCCAGGGTCACGTGACCGGAGAACCCGGGGTCGATGAACCCGGCGGTCGAATGCGTCACCAGACCCAGGCGGCCCAGGCTGGACTTCCCCTCCAGTCTGGAGGCAATGTCGTCGGGCAGCGAGATGACCTCGTACGTCGAGGCGAGCACGAACTCGCCCGGATGCAGGATGAAGGCCTCGTCACCCTCGGGCTCGACCATCCGCGTCAGGTCGGGCTGCTCGACGGCGGGGTCGATGTGCGCGTAGCGGTGATTCTCGAACACCCGGAAATACCGGTCGAGACGTACATCGATGCTGGAGGGCTGCACCATCGAATCCTCGAACGGGTCGATGCGAACCCGTCCGCTGTCGATCTCGGCCCGGATGTCTTTGTCTGAGAGAAGCACGTCCCGAGGATACGCAGAGCGCGCGGGCCACCCCCAATCGGAGCGGCGCCCGCGCGCCCGGCCGAACCCTGTCCCCGTGCCCGTGCCGACCGGGGTGCCCGCCGCGCTACCGCTTGGGCGCGCCGCCCACGGGCACGGCATGCCTCAGCCGCGCGCACCGCGGACACCGCAGCAGCCGTCCCGGCCCGATCCGGCCGGCACCGAGATGCTGCAGCGGGAAGGAGGCGGTACTGAAAACGTGCCCTTCGGCACAACGGACGACGGTGTGCTCCATCGAGTCCCTTTCCCCAACGAGCCGTACTGCGATGAATCGCCACATTAGGGGATGATCGGGACCCACTCCAGCCGCCGCTCCGCACCCCCACGGTACGCCCCAACTCCCGCCCCCACGAACCCCGGTTGCCCCCGGAAACGACGGCGACCCCGCGGGTGAATTCACCGGGGGTCGATCATGGGGTACAGTGTGCAACGATACGGCTCCAGGCAACTGGACCACTGTGCGGATGTAGTTTAATGGTAGAACATGAGCTTCCCAAGCTTATAGCGCGGGTTCGATTCCCGTCATCCGCTCCACGACAAAGCCCCAGGTCAGCGACCTGGGGCTTTTGTGTTGCCTAGACCTGTCTACCCCTCCCGTGCCAGATCCGTGTCGGACCAGATCCGGGCCCAGGGCCTGCGCTACGCCGCGGCGCGGACGTCAAAGCCACCGATCCCTACGGCCGCCGGACCGCCGGACCATTTCGTCCCGGCGCCCGTGCAGCTTGTCGATCTCGCCCCGGAGCTGGGCCAACTCACGCTCCAGGGGCTTGAGCTCGTCTCGGACTGCCCCGCGTTCGGCGAGGCAGGTGTCTAGCGTTTCCTCACCCAGGACAGTTGAGCCCGCCCGGCGACACACCCCGTGGGACGGCCGGGGGCCGCAGCCCCCGGAACTGCGTTCAGAAGGCGCTCAGCGCGTCGCGGGTGTTGGTGCGGTACAGGCCGACCTTCGGGTCGGCGACGCTGCCCGGCTTGGCCAGCCGGAGGCTGACGCCGTCCGCGTTCGGCATGTGCTCCTTGTCGGCCAGGATGTTGACCTCGTCGGCCACGGGGCCGTTGCCACCCGACGGGTTGAGGTCCACGGCCGCGTACGCGGTGGCGCCGGGGCGCACCGGGTACGCCGGGGCGCCGCCCAGACCACCGGGGGCAGTGGCCTGGAGACCGAGCGCGCCGCCCTTGGCGCTGAAGCCGACGGTGGGGAAGTAGTCCAGACCGCAGGAGGTGGAACCGTTGTTGGTCACGGTGATGACGCGGACGGTGGCCGGAGTGCCCGTCGGGGAAGTGACCTTGACGGTCAGGTTCCGCGCCGAGCAGGGGTGGGTGTAGGCGTAGGAGTCACCGGTGGTGTCCCCCGTGTTCTTGCCGCTCGAACCGGCCTTCGCCGGGGTGGCGGTGGACGTGCCGGTTCCGGTGGCCTTGCCGGCGGACGGGGCGGCGGAGGCGCCCTCCCCGGACGGCGTCACGGTCCCGGTCGAGACCTGCTTGTCCGCGCTCTTGGTCGCGGCGGGGTTCGCGGTCGGCCCGCCGGCGCTGTCCGAGCCGCCGCAGGCGGTCAGGGCCAGAGCGAGGCCGGCGGTGGCGGTGGCCAGGGCGGTGGTGCGGAGTCGGTAGGTGCGCATGGGGAACTCTCCGTGTCGGTGCGGTCGTCAGACGGAGGCTTCCGCTTCCCGCCTGACGAGACGTTGGGTGGGGCTGCTGTACCGGTCGGCTGCTGTCGCAGGTGGCCGAGGGCGGTCGGTGGGGCGGGTGGGGCCCTCCCGTACCGACCGCCGAATCCGACCGCCGATCCGATCGGCGGACCGCCGGGCTGATGACGCAACTGTGGGGCCGGTTTCGTCCCAGTGGCGTCTGGACCGGGATAGTAGGAACCCTGGAACGCTCCCGACCCCTCTCACCTGGGCGATCGGGCGAGCCTGGAACGTGCTTCCGGGATGAGGGGGAGGGTGGAATGGCCACGGAGACGGAGCAGTTCGCGGAGCTGATGCGCGGATTCAAAGAGCGCTCGGGGCGCAGCTACGGCACGCTCGCGAAGCGTCTGCACTCCAGCAACTCGACGCTGCACCGCTATTGCAGCGGCGCGGCGGTGCCCACGGATTTCGCCCCGGTGGAGCGGTTCGCCCGCGTCTGCGGTGCCTCGGCCGACGAACTGCTCGCGCTGCACCGGCAGTGGCTGCTGGCGCTGGTGGAGCGGCGGCGGGGGGTGACGGAGGGGCAGGCCTCGGGGTCGGGGGCGGCGAGCTCCGCGGCGCCGCGGGGCGGTGACGCCGCGCCGGAGGTGCCGCCTGCATCGGCGGCGGTGGTGGCTGGGGAGGCTTCGGAGGTCCTGCCGAAGGCGGAGACCGACCCCGCACCGGCCCCGGCGTCCGCGGCCGGGTCCGCCCAGGCGCCCGGACCTGCCGCTGCGGAGGTATCCGCCCCGGCGCCCACCCCCGCTCCCGCGCCGGCACCGGCGGAGGACCCCGCCCCTGCACCGGCACCGGCACCGGCACCGGCACCGGCACCGGAGACACCCGCACACGCCCCCGCCGCCCGTATCCAGCCGGGCCCCGCCCGGGCCTCCGTACCGGGGGCACGGCGGCCTCGGCTGCTGCTCGCCGTTGCGGCCGCCGTGGCCACCGCCGTGGTGGCGGGGACCGCCGCCGCCGTCTCTGCCATGGGAGATACGGGTCGCGGGGACACGCGCCACGGCGCCGCCCAGCCGTCCTCGCGCGAGCGGACGGCGGCGGGCCCGGCCTTGCCGTCCGGCGGGTCGTCGTCACCCACGCCCACAGCCGATCCCGCACCCGCGTCCAGCCCCGGACCGTCGTCCACTTCGGTAACGTCCGCGTCCACCCCGGCAACGTCCGCGCCCACCTCGCAGGCCACCGCCAAGGAGGGGGCCTCCCCCACCGCCGCCCCGTTCACGGTCAACGTCCTGCCCGACAACTGGGACAGCCCCTGCGACCAATGGTTCGCCCTGGACAAGGCACCCGGCACGGTCCCCCCGCCCCCCGCCGGGCAGGCGACCGAAGGGTGGGCCCGGGCCCTGCAGGCCGTCCCGGCGGGGCACCTGCGCATGCAGCTGACCGTCCAGGGCACCGAGGGCAAGGCCGCGGTCCTGCACGCGCTGTACGTCCATGTCGTGAGCGGCCGCAAGGCTCCCGGCTGGAACGCTTACACCATGGGCGCCGGCTGCGGCGGCGCTCTGGTGCCGGCGTCCTTCGCCGTGGACCTGGACGACGCCTCCCCGAGGGCCAGGTCCGTACCCGGCAAGGAGGGCGAACGGCCGACGGCCTCGACCGACTTCCCGTACAAGGTCTCCGCCACCGACCCCCAGGTGCTGAACATCGACGCCGCCACACTCGGTCAGGACGTCAGCTGGTACCTGGAGCTGGCCTGGAGCAGTGGCGACCGCAAGGGCACCACCCGCATCGACGACCACGGCCGCCCGTTCCGCACGGTCGCCCTGAACGCCGGCCACAGCTACTGGTACAACGCGAACAACAACGCCTGGCTGCCGTACACGGAATGAAAGACGCAGTGCACCCGGTCCGAAAAGCGGCCGCAGTCCGGACTCCTTCTTGGCTTGGTGCGCCACCGTGAAGGGCGTGCCCCTAGGGAACGTCAACAGCGGTCACATGCGTGACCCGAGGGGCTCCCCCAGAGGACCCAGCAGCGCTTGTTTACACAGGTCAGGTCCGGTACGAAGGCCCAGGTCAGCGACCTGGGCCTTCGTCGTTGTCCAGACCTCCCGACCCTCGCCGCGCCCTCCGCATGCTCCAAGTCGCGGCAGTTGACGGACGATGTCCGCTCAGGCGGCATCTACCCGCGCGCACGCCGGGCGACCAAAGCACACCATGAGGGACGACGGCGGAGTGCTCGGCGGTCTCGACCGCTCCGATGCCTGCGTCGGCGAGGACGACGAGTGGGCCTCGGGTGCCGAGCCGGTCCGAGAACCGCCCGGCAGCAACCGCTCCCAGCAGTTTGCCGAACGGAGAGGCCGATGGCCCGTGGGACACCGAGCCAGGCCACCAGGCCGAGGGCGAGGAGCGGTCCGAAGAGGGCGCCGAGGTTGTCCCTCACGCGCTCGAAGCCATAGGCCCGTCCGTACGCCTTGGCGGGGCCTTGCCACTCATGCCAGCGCATCGGACATGCCCTCTATCGCGCCCAAGGCTGCGGCCGGCCGTCGGCGGGTCTCCACGGGGAAGAGGGACAGGGCGCCGGTGATCTACGCGCTCCTCTTCGGCCAGGCAGAACTGCGGCAGCCCCAGCCCGCCGCCTGATCCCGCCCCACCCCGTTCCAGGACTTCCGCAATGCCTGACCGCAGGGGCGGGCGCGGCTGTCGGCACACCCCGTACAGGAGTGAGGGCCCGACCGGCTCGTCCCGGTCGGGCCCTCACCTCTGTGAGGGCGGGTTCTGGTCGTAGTGGCGGGTCAGTGGTCGGAATAGCTGAAGTCACCCACGGTCCAGGCGCTGACATCCTCGATCGAGACGCGGTACATCCCGCCCGTCTCCGGGATACCCACGGTTCCCTGCAAGATCCGCGCCACATGAAAGTGCAGATGCGTGGGCGGCCCCTCCATACGCGGCATGGCGGTGAACACGGCGGAGAACTCGCCCAGACGGGCGGAATCCGTCAGCACCTCCGACACCCGCTGCCTCCACACGGCTTCGGGAGCCAGCCGACCGGTGATGACAGCACCGCCGGTGACCACGGTCAGGGACATCTGGTTGCTCTGCCCGGACTCCACCAGGGCGGCGACGTTCACGAGCAGCTCGTCAGGCTTCGGCATAGAAGCCGACTCTATTCTTCGCCCCACCCCCCTGGCGGCCCGGCGCCTGCGATCCGCGCACGCAGCCCGCCGAGGCGCTGCGACGGCTGGAGGCGGTAGCACCTGTTGGCTGCCCAGCACGCGGATACGGGGTTGTGTTCGACCCCGATTACCTCCTCATCGAACACGCGAAAATCTATGATGGCCACAGTAGACATTCGTTTGCGGTGTGGTTATGGTTTCTCTCGTAGCCGAGATCGAGCAAGGCCCGGAGAGACGAACTGCCGGGCATCAGTACACGCAGTGCGCAGGGCGGTGCGGTGGTGGAGTTCCGAAGCCAGGGTTGTTGCAGGACGGCGACGGGACTGACGACCGGACCGGGCGGCCCGCAGTGATCAGGGGCTGCCACGAGCAGTACCGCAGTTAACGCAGTGGCAGTTCAGTAAGTGCAGTTCGCAGTACCAGCAGTGCAGTCAGTGAGCGGTACCTCGGTAAAGGCGTCGGCTGCGGGCGCGCGTACCGGGAAGTTCGGCAGTGGGGTTCTAAGCCAGAGCAGACGCAGGATGGGCGACGGGGCTGGCTGCCGGAGAGTGGCGCTACCGCAGGCCACTGAGCAGTTCGCATCAACAGCAGTACGTAGTCCCCCGTTTGGCAAGTGTCGGTCCAGAGGGAAGAACGGAGGAGTTGACCGCCATCAGGATCGCCCGGGTCGAAGGCTGAGCCCGGGTACCGCAGGACATCGATAGTGAGGTGGTCTCCGGTCAAGCAACCGCGATCCCCGCGCCCCCGGCCGAGTGCAGGTCAGGCCCGCGGAAACAGCAGGCCGACGCAGTACTAGGGTCGGCAGATGGTGTAGCAGTTCCTTCGGGGCCCTGGTGCCGTACGGCACCAGGGCCCCTCCACGCGTTCCACAGAGAGAGGTGCAAATGACAGCACACGACTCGTTCGACGATCGTCTCGACGACGACGACTACCCCGCGTACACCATGGGCCGGGCCGCAGCCATGCTCGGCACCACCCAGAGCTTCCTCCGCGCCATCGGAGAAGCCCGCCTCATCACCCCGCTCCGCTCAGAGGGCGGACACCGCCGTTACTCCCGTTACCAGCTGCGCATCGCCGCCCGCGCGCGAGAGCTCGTCGACCAGGGCACCCCCATCGAGGCTGCTTGTCGCATCGTCATCCTCGAAGACCAGCTCGCGGAAGCCCAGCGCATCAACGCCGAATACCGCCGCACCACCGAAACACCCCATCCACCAACCGCAGTGTGACGACTGCGCCTGCGAGCCAAGGATGCCGTGGGCCGGGGCGTTTCATAGCGGGAGCGACCGAGGCCGTGTGCCGTACCTCGGCCGCCGGACCCGGCCGAACGGCACACGCAGCCAATCTCAGAGTCGGTGGGCGAGGGAGGCGCGCGTCAGGCGTGCTCGTCCGATGGCTGCTGGGCAGGCTGGACCGACCAGCTTGGCGGCTCGTCGTTGCCCGAGTCCTCGTCGCGCTCCGCGTCGGCGGCTGTCGCATGGATCTTGCCCGAGGCGTGGTGGACCGGCGCGTATACGGCGTAGAGCTGCAAGGTCTCGTCACCGATGTTGGTGACGTTGTGCCAAGTGCCGGCGGGCACGAAGATTGCCCAGCCATCCTCGACCTCCCGGTCGAAGTCGAGCCGATCCTTCGTGCGGCCCATCTGGACGCGGCCCCGGCCTGCGTCGAGTCGGAGGAACTGGTCGGTCTCCGGGTGCGCCTCCAAGCCGATGTCCCCACCCACCGGGATCGACATGAGGGTCAACTGAAGGTACTTCCCAGACCAGGCGACCGCGCGATAGTTCGTGTTCTCGAGCGTCGCCTTCTCAAGGTCGAAGCTTTGAGGTTCCGGCCCGATGTCCTTGATGGTCACACTTCTCTCCCGGTCAACGAAGGCGGTACGCGGTCCCTAGGCTCGTGCGGCTTGCCGGCCAGGCGCCGACGCGACACCTCCATGATCGAGTGCCCCGTCCGCGGCACTCCAGCACGATCCGCGACCGCTGAGCCAGAGCCTGGACCGTTGTACGACGACGTGCCCAGCCCTCCAGCACAGCCCGCTGGGCATCGGCTAACGACAATGGCGGAATCTTCGGACCAGGACGACCTCTACCGACCTAACGCCGAACCTCAGACTCAGGTCACCGGTAGGGCTTGGTTGGATTCCGCGGCTGTCGACGCGCTCGGGGCGGGCGGACGGTTGCCGCGAAGAGTTGCGGGGGTGTCGGCCGCCGATCTGGGCCACCATCGTGGGGGGGGCGTGCCCCATCCGTGCCCTTCGGGGCGGTGAACAGCGGTCAGAACCGGTGCCCGGAGGCAGTCCGGGTGGAGGTCGTCGGGACAGGAAACGCCAGGTCAGGAGCCGTATGGGTCACCGCGCGCCATAGATTCCCATGCTTATGGCGCGGGTTCGATTCCCGTCATCCGCTCTTACAAGAAGGCCCATGTCAACGACCTGGGCCTCCTTCGTTGTCTAGACCTTTCTCGGCGTCGCGCACCACCTGCGCACCATCTGCGTCCGCATCACCTCGTGAAATGTCCGAGGTGATGCGTCAGGAGGTCAGCGAAGCGCGGCAGGCCGGCTTTCGCGAGTCGGGCGACAGCATCAGCGATCGTGACGGGCGGGTTGCGTTTCTCTCCGGCGAGCCTGATCACCGTCTGCGCCACCTCGTGCGGCAACTCACCGTACAGCCCGCACAGATAGGAATCCGGGTCGATCACCCGCACTCCCTGCTCGGCCAAGTCACCGGCAGGGAAGTCGGCGAGGTTCCACGTGATCAGGGCGTCCGCCCGTGCGGCCACCGCTGCCGCCGCATGGTGCCGATCGTCGGGGTCATTGCCCGGCATTTCATCCACAAGGTGCCCATAGGCCGCCGCCGGGATCTCACAGTCGGCGAAGAAGCGTCGAACGGCCTGGGTAACCGCGGCAGCCGACTCCGCCGAACGCCTTCCCTCCCGGACGATGACCCGCTCCCACTCCGCGAGCAGTCGTTCGGACCACACAATTTCGTGGACGGAGTCCTCCGTGAGGGCCAGCATCACGTCCATCACCGAGAACGGAAACAAGACGTTGGTGTCCACAAAGACCCGCGCCGCCACGCTCCTCCTCTTCCTCCTTCACAGCTGCCGGTGACACCCACGTCAATACGGCAGGTCGGAGCCCTCCAAAGCGTCAGCGATCTGACGCCGCCCCTCCCTGCGGCGCTCACGCTGCTGCTGGAACGCCAGCACGTCCGCAAGGCGGACCACGCGGTGACTGCTGCCGGGAAGGTTCGTCGAGGGGATGTCACCGGCGTCCAGCAAGCGGGCGACGAACGGCCGAGACAGGCCCAGAAGCTCAGCTGCCTCAGTAGGCGACAACTGCACCTCAGACGCCAGGACCGTCACCGCATGCCCGCGCGCCAGCTCACCGGCCGAGGCCAGAAGGACGCGGACCAGCTCCCTCGGCAGTGTCAGTTCACCGCCGTCCGGGGTGCGCACCAAGAGCTCGACCGAGTCCGGCGCCATCCGAGCAGCAGCAGCGAGCGCGCCCTGGTGCGAGGGGTTCGGTTCAACCTTCCCAGCACGGGCAAGAACGCTGGAACGAGCCATGACCGCCTCCAATCACTGACCCGGCGAGAATGCATCTGAAATAACTGTAACCTGACCCTCCGGCGTGGGCAACCGGTGAGAAGATGCGCCTCAGCCGCGCCCGCCGGAACGATCCGCCCCCGCCTTCTCGGGTCTACCGGGCCGCCGGTCCGGCGAAGCCCTCGAAGCGGACACGTAAACGGCGGCACGCCAAGCCGGCACCGCACGACCGGACGGTCCCGGTGGCCGGGGCCGGTGCTGACCGGTGGGCTGGGTGTTCACCAGGTGACCGGGAGTGCTACCGGACCTCGGATGAGTACGTCTTTTTGCCATGGCATGTGGCGGGGGTCGGTGGCCAGGCGCAGGTTGGGCAGGCGCGTGAGGAGGGTGGTCAGCAGGAGTTCGGCTTCCATGCGGGCCAGCAGTGGGGCCAGGCAGTGGTGGGGGCCGTGGCCGAAGGCCAGGTGGGGCGGCCCCTGGCGGTCGATGTCGATCCGGTGTGGCGCAGGGTAGTGCTGCTCGTCCCAGTTCGCTGCGACGTAGGAGACGTAGACGGCTTCGCCCCGGCGGATGAGGACGCCTTCCACTTCGAGGTCCTCGGTGGCGATGCGGGCCTGCCCCACGCCGTGCTTGTGGGGGATGTAGCGCAGCAGTTCCTCCACGGCCGCCGGTACGGCATCCGGGTCGGATCGAAGCCTGCTCATGAGGCTGTCATCGGTGAGCACGCAGTAGACCATGTTGGAGGTGTGGTTGCGTACTGCGTGCCAGCCGTTGAGCGCCATCAGCGTGACCAGAGCGAGGAGTTCTTCCTCCTCGATCCTGCCGCTGTCGACAGCGGCCTGGAGTCCGCTGATGAGGTCGTCCTGCGGCTGAAGCCGCCGTTGGCGTGCCAGTTCGAGGAAGAAGGCGCGGGCGTCTTCTTTGGCCTGCCGCGCGCGTTCGACTTCAGCTTCGTCCCTCGCCCGGGTCAGGACGGCGTCCGCCCATGTGCGCAGGCGCGGCCGCTCGGCTGCCGGCACCCCCAGCAGAGCTCCGATGACATGCAGGGGGAAGGGGGAGGTCACGTGCTGGACGAGGTCGGCTGGTGGTCCGGCCGCGACCATGGAGTCGATGTGGTTGTCGAGTACGCCTTGGACGTGGGGACGCAGTGCTGCCATCCCGGAGCGGTTGAACGCCGAGGAGACCACGGAGCGGACTCGGGTGTGCTCCGGCGGGTCGACGAAGCTCACCGCGCGGTCCAGCGGGATGAGGTACCTGTTCATGCTGGGGATCGGCCGGCCGACGATGTCGCGGCTGAAGCGGGGATCAGAGGTGACGAAGCGGACGGCGTCATAACCTGTCGCCAGCCAGCACTCGCCGGGAGCTCCGTGCGCCAGCCGGACCCGAATGACGGGTTCGGCCTGCAATGCCGCCCGGAGAAAGGGGTCGAAGTCGAGCGCAGCCAGGTCCGACACCTCGTACAAGGGCGCGGTTGCATCGTGCATCACTGGCTCCTGGGCGGCTGGTCGTGGCGCAACGGTGTGAGCTGCTCGATGTCGTAACGGCGGCGCAGCGCGGCGATGGCATCGTGGTCGACGGGCCCGTCGGCGGACAGGATCGTCAGCAGTTCCTCGAAGTAGCGTTCGTGGTCCGGAGGCGGGGACGACTGGAAGAACATCCGGGCCGGGGCGTCGGTGGGGTTGGCGAAGGCGTGCGGGCAGCCGGCCGGGACCAGGATGAGCGTGCCGGGCGTGGCACGCACCACCCGTTCGCCCTTCGACGACTGCCATTCCCGCCAGCCGTCAGCGCTGCGCACCTGCGGCTCGAAGGCGAGAACATCGAGTTCGCCCTCAAGTACGTAGAACAGTTCTTCGCTGCGTGCGTGCACGTGTGCGCCGACGTCGAAGCCGGGCGGTACGAGCACCTCGAAGCTCGACGCGACGGATGACTGTGCGCCGGTCACCTTGAAGGTCACATGCTGGGCGGCGGCGCGCAGCGTACGGCCTTCGCCGGGGGGCACGACCAGCCCGCTGCCCCGGGCCGTCGTGGTCGGGGGACAGACGGTCATCGGGTCTCCGTAAGGGTCTCGTCCAGAATCCGCGGCCCGCCGGCATGCACGATGTGAAAGTCGAGGTCTGAGGCATCCCATCCGTGCCCGTCGGCCGGGCTCCGCAGCGCGCAACTCGCCGTCCTCCAGCGCGCGCCGCGCGACCAGCGGTACACGGGCCTTCGCCTCGCCGGCCGACACAAGGTGTCCATACAGCACCCCATATCCTCCCCGGCACGAGTGCCTCAGTACCCCGTTCGAATCCTTAACGACCGCCATATGGCCAGGTCACCCATTCGTACCCGGCGGTCGCTCAAGCGGCCGAGGACGACGGCCCGGTCTGCTTCCACCCTGCGCAGGATGGGGCGGCGCGGTCCGAGCCGCCGGTTCTGCGGCCCCGGAGGGACTGTTGGACGGCCTGTCTTCGTTGTCCGGACCGGTTCACGCGTCATGGCGCTTCAGCCCGCTGCGTCCCGGCTGCCGTCCAGCTGGCCAGCAGGGCGAGGCGCTCAGCGGTCGCCGAGCCGGGTACGACGGTGTAGGCGACGAGCAGCTGGTCCGGGTCGCCGGGGAGGGCGAGGGTCTCGTAGCCGAACTCCAGCTCCCCGGCGAGGTCGTGCACCATCCGCTTCACGCCGTAGGTCTTCTCCTTGACCAGGTGGTCGGCCCACAGTCGCCGGAAGTCCTGGCTCTTCACCGAGAGTTCGCCGACCAGGGCGGACAGTGCCGGGTCGTCCGGATGGCGGCCCGCGTCCAGCCGCAGGTACGCCACCGTTTCGGCGGCGACCGCGGCCCAGTCCGGGTAGCGGACGGGCGCGCTGGGGTCGAGGAACACCTGACGGGCCTGGTTGCGCTCCGAGGACGGGATTCCGGAGAAGCCCGCGATGGCGTCGGCCAGCGCGTTCCACCCCAGCACGTCCATACGTCGGCCCAGAACGAAGGCCGGTGTGCCGGCCATGCCGTCCAGGAGCAGTTGCAGCCCCGGACGGACGCTCTGCCGGCCGCGGGACACGGCCCGGCGGGCGGCCCGCGCCGGGCGGATCAGGTCCCGCAGATGCGCCTGCTCGGTGTCGTCCAGTCGCAGCACCCTGCCGATGGCCTCCAGGACCCCCTCTGACACGTTCTGCCCGCGGCCCTGCTCGAGGCGGATGTAGTAGTCGACGCTCACCCCTGCGAGCTGCGCGACCTCCTCACGGCGCAGTCCCGGCACCCGGCGCCGTCCGTGCGAGGGCAGGCCCACCTCCTCGGGCCGGATGCGGGCGCGCCGCGACTGCAGGAAACCACCGAGGCTGTTGTCCATGCCCTCGAGCCTAGGCGGTTGCGTGAGGCCGAACCTGGTACTGGCAGACCCAGGAAAACCACTGCCCTGGCTGGCCCGCCCGGGCTGCCACACAGTCGGTCATGTCAGCGAGGCGGCCGTCCGCCACCCCGCCCACCGTGATCAGGAGTACCGACAATGAGCTACGCCACCCTCTCCGGCCGTACCGCGATCGTCACCGGAGCCGCCAGCGGCATGGGCGAGGCCATCGCACGGCTGCTCGCCGCCAACGGTGCCCGCGTGGCACTGCTGGCCCGCCGCGCGGACCGGCTCGGCGACCTCGCCGCCAAGATCGCGGCCGACGGGGGCGAGGCGCTCGCCGTCCCCGTGGACGTCACCGACCAGGCGTCGGTGGACGTCGCGACCGGAACGGTCCACGAGGTGTACGGGCCCGCCGACCTCGTCGTCAACGCGGCCGGCGTGATGCTGCCGAACCCGGTGGAAGACGGCCGCCTCGACGAGTGGACCCGCATGATCGACACCAACGTCACGGGCGTCCTGCGGATCGTCCGCGCGTTCACATCGGATCTGACCGCTGCGGCGGCCGCGGGCCGCGCCGCCGACCTGGTCAACATCTCCTCCATCGGCGCGCACCTGACCTTCCCCAACTACGCCGTCTACGGCGCCACCAAGGCCGCCCTGACGCACCTGTCCACCATGCTCCGCTCCGAGTTCGGGCCTCGCGACGTCCGCGTCACCAACATCGAACCCGGCCTGACCGGGACCGAACTCGGCCGGCACATGGACAATCCCGTGCTGTCGCAGGAGCTCCAGGGCATGTTCGAGGCGATCGGCGGGCTGTCCGCCGACGAGATCGCCGACGTCGTCGGCTTCGTCACCAGCCGTCCCCCGCACGTCAACCTGCGGCAGGTGATCGTCCTGCCGACCCGCCAGGCATGACCCTGCCCGGTCGGAGCCGCGTCGGCCGTCCGCTCAGGGCGCCGCCCGTTCAGCGTTTGTCTACCGGTTCCCGCCATGGTCATCATGCGAGGCGTTCGCACACGTACGCGAGCGCCGGCCCAAGCGCGAGAAAGGCTCACGGGGGATGACAGCAGCGATGTCGGTTTCGAAGGCGAAGACGAAGACGATGGCAGGGGCGAAGGCGAGGGCGGCACGGCGGATGGCCGGCGCCCTGGCGGCGGGTGTGGTGGCGCTCACCGGGACCCTGACGGGCGCGGGCAGCGCGCAGGCCGCGTACGACCCGGTGACCCACACCATGTGGAACGACGAACCGCTCTACCGGGGCTGGCACATCGACAACGGCGACAACACGCGGCTGATCATGCAGGACGACGGCAACCTGGTCGTCTACCGGTGGTTCAACGACCCCTCCAGGAAGGAGGTCCGGTGGGCGTCCAACACCGTCGGCTGCGGCGACAAGGCCGTCATGCAGTCCGACGGGAACCTCGTCGTGTACGGCGGTGACGGGCGACGGGTCTGCTATGCCCGCAACGAGTTCAAGGGCTCGTACGCGAACGGCTGCCTCTCGGTGTGGAAGGGCGGCATCGGCATCTACTTCACCAATGAGCCGTGCCCGCAGGTCGCCGCCCGGCAGGGCGATTTCACGATCACGCTCCGCAAGTCGGACGCCTACTGACAGCCTGCTGACGGCCTGCCCGCAGCCCGTCGGCGGCTACCGGCGGCCCGTTCGCGCCACCAGCCCCGCCACCGACCACTGCGGGCGCGCCGCGAGCCGGGTCGCCGCCGCCCGCAGGTGCAGGGGCAGGTGCCCGCAGAGCGCCGCCAGTTCGGCCACCGGACCGGGCTCCTCACGGACCCGGTCCGCCCCCGCGACCCGTGCGAGCAGTTCGTGCGCGTCGTCCGCCTCCAAGGGGCCGATGCGGATGTGCGCCGCGCCCGCGGGCAGGGCGTCCGGGGCCGCCCCGGTCAGTACGGCCGCGCAGCCGGCGGTGGCCGGCAGCAGCGGCTCGGGGACGGCCACCCCGTCCAGCAGCACCAGCACGCGCCGCCCCGCGAGGGTGGCGCGGAAACGCCGGGACAGTTCGTCGGTGTCCGCGGCTTCGGGCGGCCGTTCGCCGAGCGCCCTGAGGAACGCGGCGAGTACGGCACGCGCCTCGGCCGGCCCGGCCTCCTCGAGCGCTCCGCCGTCCCGCGGACCGTCCGCGCTGGCGTACAACTGGCCGTCCGGGTATGCGTCCTGGACCGCGTGGGCCAGGTGCACGGCGAACGCCGAGGTGCCGCTGCCCCGGGGGCCCGACAGGGCCAGGACCGGGGAGGTGCCCGGCTGCCGCAGCAGTCCTTCGGCCTCCCGCAACTCGGCGCCCCGGCCCACCCAGTCCGGAATGTCCGGCGGCAGCTGGCAGGGGCGTGCCGGGCGGCGCCGCCGCGCCGGGACCGTGGGGGCGGTCAGGGCGGGGTCGCCGTGCCGGATGCGGGTGTGCAGCTCCATCATCGCGGGGGCCGGTTCCAGCCCCAGTTCCCGGTCGAGCCGCTCCCGTAGCGCGTCGAAGGCCGCGAGCGCTTCGGCCGTCCGCCCGCCGCGGTGCAGGGCCAGCACGTACAGGCGCTGCACCTCCTCGTCGTGCGGGTTCCGCGCGGCCAGGGCGCCGAGTTCGGGCAGCAGCTCCGCATGCCGCCCCAGGGTGAGTTCGATGTCGAGCAGCGTCTTCGTGACCGCGTGCCGGCCCGCCGCGAGCCGGTGGCGGGCGCGCTCGGCGAGTACGCCGGGCACCCCGTCGAGCGCCGGTCCGCGCCACCGCCCGAGGGCCTCGCGGAGCAGTGCGCGGGCCCGTACCGGATCGTCGTGGCGCAGCGCGGCCGACTCCAGCACCGCGGCGTCGTAGTGGAAGAGATCGACGGAGCGGCGATCCACGTTCAGCCGGTAGCCGCCCGATTCGGCGACCAGCACCGCACCGCCCGAGTCCCCGTGCGCGGCCATGGCCCGGCGCAGCCGGTGGGTGTGGGTGCTCAGCTGGCCCACGGGGTTCTTCGGCCACTGGGAGTCGTCCTCGCCCCAGAGGCCGTCGATCAGTTGCGCGAGGGGAACGAGTTGCCCGGGGGCGAGCAGGAGCGCGGCGAGCACGGCTCGCTGCTGCGGGCGCCCGAGGTCGATCTCGCGGCCGTCGCGCCAGGCGCACAGTGGACCGAGCACGCTGAATTCGAGCCCCATCCCCATGCCGTCCCCGCATCCATGAGCTCGGTGCACAATTTGCGACAGATGATAGGTGACGGGGAGGGAGCGCCGCCTTCTCCGCGCACTGCCGTACCGCCGTCCGCAGACGGCAGCGCCCACGGGACGGGGATCCCGCGGGCCCACGGGAGTACGCGGCGGGGACGGGGGCGCGGAGCACGAGGACTGGGGGAAGGACCATGGGGGAAACCACGCTGCGATTCAGCCTGCTCGGGCCGTTGCGGGCCTGGTACGGGGACGACGAGGTCGATCTGGGCCGGCCCCAGCAGCGGGCCGTGCTGGCCGCGCTGCTGACGGCCTCGGGGCGTACGGTCGCCACCGCGGTCCTCGCGGAAGGGGTGTGGGGCGGCGCCCCGCCCTCCGAGCCGCGCAAGGCCGTACAGCTGCACGTGTCGCGGCTGCGGGCCGCCTTCAAGGCATGTGCCGGGGCGGAGCGCGCGGGAGAGCTGCTGGTCCGCGTGGGCGACGGCTACGCGCTCGCGGCGCCGGACGCCGAGGTGGACGTCGTGGTCTGGGACGGGCTGCTCGCCGAGGCCGAGCGGCTGCGCGACCAGGGCGCTCCGGCGGACGGGATACGGAAGGTGCTGCTGCGGGCGCACCGGCTGTGGGACGGGGAGCCGCTGGCCGGCCTCGCCGGGCCGCACGCGGAATCGGTACGGGCCCGGCTGCTGGGGCAGTGGCTCTCCGCCAAGGAGCTCCAGCTGGAGATGGACGTCGAGCTGGGCGACCGTACGGACCTGACGGCGGAGGCCGCCTCGCTCGCGCTGGAGCACCCGGGGCGGTCCCGGCTCACCGCTGTCCTCATGCGGGCCCTGTACCAGGCGGGGCGCAAGGCCGAAGCCCTCGCGGTGTACGAGGAGGCCCGCCGGTCGCTGCCGCCGGATGCGCGCGAAGCCGATGGCCAGGCCGGGCCGGCGGGTGGCGCGCGGCGCGCCGACGGGCCCGCCGCGCTGCACCTGCGGATCCTGCGCGAGGACCCCGCCCTCCTGTCCCTCTCCGCCGCCCGCGCGGAACCCCCCGCCTGGCGGGCACCGCATCAGCTGCCCGCCGGTCTCGCCGACTTCACCGGCCGGGAGTCCGCCGTCGAGATGCTGGTGGACCGCCTCGTGGGCGGCGTCGGACGCGCGGTGGTCGTCTCCGCGCTGGACGGCATGGGCGGCGTCGGCAAGACGACGCTGGCGGTGCACGTGGCCCGCCGGGTCCACGAGCGGTTCCCGGACGGTCAGCTCTTCGCGGACCTGCGCGGAGCCGACCGGACTCCCCTGGACCCCGGCCCGGCGCTCGCCGGATTCCTGGGCGCGCTGGGGGTCGCCGCGGCCGAGATCCCGCTGGACCTGGGAGAACGTTCCGCCCTGTACCGCTCGGCGCTCGCGGGCCGCAAGGTGCTCGTCGTACTCGACAACGCCGCCGACCCGGACCAGGTGAAACCCCTGCTGCCGGGCTCCGCGGGCTGCGCCGTCCTCATCACCAGCCGCACCCGCCTCACCGGTCTCTCCGGGGCCCACCAGATGCGGCTGGAGACCCTCCCCCCGGACGAGGCGCTGGAACTGTTCACCCGGATCGCGGGAGCCGACCGGGTGGCCGCCGAGCCCGGCCTCGCCGAGGAGATCGTGGCGGCCTGCGGGCTGCTGCCGCTCGCCGTCAGGATCGTCGCCTCCCGGCTCGCCGCGGACCCCGCACTCACCCTGGCGGCACTCGCCGAGGCGCTGCGCGACCAGCGCCGGCTGACCGAACTGGACGACGGGAAGCGCACGGTGGAGGCGACCTTCGCCCTCTCCTACCACCGGCTCGGCCCGGACCTCGCCCGCGCCTTCCGGCTGATGGCCCTGCCCGACGCCCCTGACATCTCACTGCCCTGCGCCGCGGCGCTCCTCGGCCGGTCCGAGGCGGACGCCGACGAGCTGCTCGAGGCACTCGTCGACCTGAACCTGCTGCACTCCCCGCAGTTCGAGCGGTACGGCTTCCACGACCTGGTGCGCGACTACGCCCGCGACCGGCTGGCCGCCGAGGAACCCGCCGCGCAGCGCACGGCGGCCGCCGACCGGCTGGTCGACTTCTGCCTGGCCACCGCGCGCAACGCCGATCTCGCCGCCCGCTCCGTCGACCCGGTCGAGCAGAGTCTCCTCGACGCACCGGTCGCGTCCCCGGGCCGCCCCGTGGCCGATTCGGCCCAGGCGGTGAGCTGGATGCGCGAACAGGCCGGCGTGCACGCCGCGGCCATCCACCTGAGCTGCGCCGATCCGGCGCTGCCGCTGGACCGCGCCGCCGAACTCGCCGACAAGATGGGGTCGGTGCTGTTCGAGCGGGCACAGACGGCGACCATCGCCGACCTGGCCGAGCACATCGCCCACCAGGCGGCGGCCCGGGGCGACAACGGCCCCGAGGCCCTCGCCCGCCACGTACGCGGCATCATGCTCTGGCACGTCAACCGGTACGAGGAGTCCGAGCGGGAGATCGGCCGGGCGGTCGCCCTGTGCGAGGGCGTCGACGACGGCCCGGTCGTACGCGTACGGGCCAAGGCGCTGCTCGCCCTGGGCAGCAACCTCCGCATCCGCGGCCGGTACGCCGAGGCCGCCGCGTACGCGGGCAGCGCGGCCGAGCTCTTCCGCCGGGTGGGAGCGGAGCGTGCGGAGGGCAGCGCCCTGGGGGAGTTCGCGTTCTGCTGCGCCCAGACAGGACGTGTGGAGGAGGGCAGGGCCGCGGCCGAGCGCGGCGCCCGCCTGATGGACGGGTCGGGCCCGGTGTCGGCCGCGACCGGACGCTACTACCTGGCCCGGGTGCTGCGGCTGTGCGGCGACCCGGAGGCGGCCCTGGCCCACGCGGTCCGCGCCCGGGAGGAGTTCGCGGGCCTTCAGGTGACGGTGTTCGAGGCGGCGGCGGGAGATCTGGTGGCCCGTATCCACGCCGAGGCGGGCCGCTGGCTGTCCGCCGCCGAAGCCGCCGAGGCGGTGCTGCCGCTCGCCGGACGCACCAGCGCGGCACTGGAGGCCGCGCTGCTGCGCACGCTCGGGACGGTGCACACCGGTCTCGGCAGGCCGCGACAGGCGCGCGCCTGCCTCGAGGACGCGCTGGCCGTCTACGAGCGGCTGGGTCTCGGGGACGACGCCGGGCAGACGCGGGCACTGCTGGACGCCCTTCCCCGGCCGTGACCACGGCCCCGGCCTCGGCCTCCACGGGCCTGCGCTACGCGCGTTGACCACCTGTCTACCGCGGTCCATGACCGTCGTTCCTGTCAGTCACCCAGACGAGAGGAACGATCCACATGCCTACGCTTCCGCAGAACGGTCAGGTATGGACGCTGCAGACCCCGCTCGACGCACCGGGGGGAAAGATCGTCGCTGACCTCCAGGGCAGCAACAGCGGGCGGGGGACCCGCATCCAGTCGTACCGCGACAACGGCACCAGGGCTCAGGGCTGGGTCTTCTGGGCCAAGGAGAACGGCAGCTGGCTGCTGGAGACCCAGATCACGCAGGGCACGCACGGCCCCGGCCGGGCGATGGTCATGGACTACAACTACTCCACCGGCCAGACCTGGCTGTACAACGAGCACGGCCAGCCCAACCAGCGCTGGTGCCTGGAAGTCGTCGACAACGACTGGCTGCGGATCAAGAGCGTCCGCACCGACGAAGGGGACGTCTACCTGACGGCGTCCCAGCAGGAGGCCGGTGCGCTCACGCTGTCCAGGCACGACGGCTCCAACCCGGGTCAGCTGTGGCGGCTGGTGCCGGCACGCGGGCTGGGCGGCGGCACCGCGGGCGGCGGACAGCAGCAGCCCCAGCCGCAGCCGCAGCCCCAGCAGGGCGGCGGGGCCGAGGACCGCGTCCTCCAGCTCACCAACGAGTACCGGCAGCGCAACGGCCGCAGCACCCTCGCCCTGCACCCGGCCCTGAACGCCGTCGCCCGGGGCAGCGCCGCCGAGCAGGCCCGGCGCAACACGCAGGGCCACTTCACGGTGGGCCAGTGGTTCGGCCAGGCCGCCGCGGGCGGCTACCGGGGCGCGGGCGGGATGTGGGAGAACGCGGGCGGCGCCCGGGTCGGCGGGAACGACTACTGGCCGACCCCCGAACGCATCGTCCAGGCATGGATCGACGAGCCCGGCCACCGGGACAACATGCTCCAGCCGGGCGCCACGCACCTGGGCGTGGGACGCGCCAACAGCGGCGACGGAACCACCTTCTGGTCCCAGATCCTCGCCAGCTGACGGCTCCCGCCCGCCCCCCACCTCATCACCCATGCCCGCACGCACGCACGTACGCAGGAGAACTCCTTCATGACCGGAACCGCAGCAGACCTGATCCGCGCCGCCCGGGGCGAGATCGGATACCAGGAAGGCAACGACGACGGCGACTGGAACAACATCCAGAAGTTTTCACCCGCCGTACCCGACCTGGAATGGTCCCAGGGCCAGGCGTGGTGCGCCACGTTCGTGGCCTGGTGCGCCCGGGAATCGGGCAACGAATCCCTGTTCCCGGTCTCCGCGTCCTGCGCCGAGGGCGTGTCCTGGTTCGCGGAGCGCGACCGGTTCACCGAGTACCCGGTGATCGGCGGCCAGGTCTTCTTCGGCTCCGGCGGCGGCAGCCACACCGGCATCTGCATCGCCTACACCGGCTCCACGATCACCACCATCGAGGGCAACACCAACGACGACGGGAGCGCGGAGGGCGACGGCGTCTACCTCAAGACCCGCGACCGCACGTCGAACCGCGTCTACGGCTACGGCATCCCCGACTTCCCCGAGGGCGTCGTCCTGGCCGACCCCGCGTGGAAGGGACGCCCCGGGGCGGTGTACTTCGCCGAGGAGGCCTCGGAGTCGGACCTGTCCGCCGGCCCGACCACGCCCTCGTCCCCGCACGAGAGCGCCCGCGACGACAGCGGTGACGGCGGTGATGACGGCGGCTACGAGCCCTTCCCCGGCGCCGAGTTCTTCCACCCGGGCCAGGACAGCCCCGTCGTCACCCGCATGGGAGAGCGCCTGGTCGCGGAGGGCTGCTCCGCCTACGCCGAGGGCCCCGGCCCCCAGTGGAGCGACGCGGACCGCGAATCGTTCCGCAACTGGCAGCACAAGCTCGGCGACACCGGCGCCGACGCGGACGGCATACCGGGCCCCAAGCAGTGGTCGGCCCTGAAGGTCCCCCGCGCCTGACCACTGCCGAAGACCCCGGCAACGTGCTGCGCGCAGGGCACGGAGAATCTGCTGGAGGCCGAGGGGCGGCTCTTCGCCGCCCCTCACGTGGCGGGGACCACACTGCAAGGGTTGGTGTGCGGGGCCGGTGGGAGCCGAACTGCCGGTACCGGCAGAGGTGGTGCGCCGCACAGTAGGTGCGCTGGTCCCGTTTCCCGAGCTCGTGGCGCAGGTTCGATTCCCGTCATCCGCTCTTCCAAGAAGGCCCAGGTCGCCGACCTGGGCCTTCTTCGTCGACGGCAGGCACCACCGAGCGAATTCGCATGCGCGTGCGAGATGTTTCTATCTTTCTGACCTTTTATCACCCATGCAGACTCATTTTTCTGATATCCGGCCTATTGCTCTGAAATATGCGTGAGTACTGCCGGGTAACGGCGTATCACTACCTCTGGCAGGGAGTCGCTCGGCGGCGCCGCCCAGGGTGAGCCTGCGCGAGGGATCGCAGGCACGGGCGACTCCGGCACTCCTTCAGGAGGACTCGGGCTCGAAGCAACAGAAAGGTCTTGCTATGGCATTGGATGCCATTCGGTCGGATCCACCGGACAGAACGCCTCAACGCACACTGCTCAAACGGGGAGCCGTCTTCCTGCTGCCCACCGCGCTCTTCGCGGCAGCCACGCTGATCCCGTACTCCGCTCACGCCGCGGAAGCCCCCGTGGGGCTGGGGACCGCCACCAACTACGCGGTTCTGGCCGGTTCGACGGTCACCAACACGAACACCCCCACCATCATCAACGGCGACCTGGGGCTCTATCCGGGCACATCGGTGACCGGCTTTCCGCCCGGCATCGTCAACGGAGTGCAGCGCATTGCCCCCGACGCCGCCGCCCTCCAGGCGAAGAACGACCTCGTCACCGCCTACAACGACGCGGCCGGCCGGGGACCGGGGACCGTGCTCGCTTCGGCCGAGATCGGCGGACTCACGCTGGCGCCCGGCGTCTACACGGCCCCGTCGACAGTGGGAATCACCGGGACGGTCACTCTCGACGGCCAGAACGACCCCGCATCCGTCTTCATCTTCCGGATCCCCTCGACCCTGATCACGGCTCCGGCGAGTGTCGTGGCCTTCATCAACGGCGCAAATGCCTGCAACGTGTTCTGGCAGGTGGGCAGCTCCGCCACCATCGACACGACCTCCCAGTTCAAGGGCAACATCCTGGCCTTGGAGTCCATCTCGGTGAACACCGGCGCCGTGATCGAGGGCCGCGCCCTGGCGCGGAACGGCGCGGTCACGCTGGACGACAACACCATTACGAGGGCAGCTTGCGCCGTTGGCCCGCCCGGACCTCCCGGACCTCCCGGACCGACGGGTTCGCCCGGCCCGACCGGCTCGCCTGGTCCGACCGGCTCGCCTGGTCCGACCGGCCCGACCGGCGCTCCTGGCCCTGACGGCAGCCCCGGCCCTGACGGCAGTCCCGGTCCGGTCGGCAGCCCCGGCCCGGTCGGCTCACCCGGCCCCGTCGGCAGTCCCGGCCCTGACGGCTCACCCGGACCCGTCGGCAGCCCCGGCCCTGACGGCAGCCCCGGTCCGGTCGGCAGCCCCGGCCCGGTCGGCTCACCCGGCCCCGTCGGCAGTCCCGGCCCTGACGGCTCACCCGGACCCGTCGGCAGCCCTGGCCCTGACGGCAGCCCCGGTCCGGTCGGCAGCCCTGGCCCGGTCGGCAGCCCCGGCCCTGACGGCAGCCCCGGTCCGGTCGGCAGCCCCGGTCCGGTCGGCAGCCCCGGCCCTGACGGCAGCCCCGGCCCTGACGGCAGCCCCGGCCCTGACGGCAGCCCTGGCCCGGTCGGCAGCCCCGGCCCCGTCGGCAGCCCCGGCCCCGTCGGCTCGCCCGGCGCCCCTGGCCCTGACGGCAGTCCCGGCCCGGCCGGCAGCCCCGGACCCGTCGGCTCACCCGGACCCGCAGGGCCCGCAGGACCGGCCGGACCCGCCGGACCCGCCGGACCGGCAGGACCCGCAGGACCCGCAGGACCCAAGGGGCCGCGCGGGGACAAGGGTGACCACGACGAGCACGGCCACGGTCACGACGACCACGACGAGGGCGGACCCGGCCACGGTCACGACGACGAGGACGACGGTGAGCACGGCCACGACGGGCCGGACGACGGCGGACCCGGACACGGCCACGACGGGCCGGACGACGGCGGACCCGGACACGGCCACGACGACCACGGCAAGCCTCCGTGGGCCGACTTCCTGCCCGGCAGCCTCAGCGATGCCCTGGGACCCCTGGGTGCCGGCCACACGGCCAAGAGCGTCAATTTCGCCCCCGTGAGCGCCGCCACCCGCCAGCAGCCGCAGGGAGTGTCGCCCGCACTCGCCTCGGACCACGCGAGCAGCGGGCCCGGCATCATGGCCGCCTCCGCAGCCGCGCTCGCATTCGTCGGAGGCTCGGTCCTCTTCACTTTGAAGAGAGTCCGGCGTACGGCGACTCGACAGGACTAGCCCATCGCGGCCGTGACCGCCCCACACCCCTGAGCCGGGGGGCGCCGGGGGCGGACTCGGTCAAGCACGAGGAACGCCCTACCGGCCGTTCGGCGGCCGAGCCCCTGGACGCGTCATTCCAGGGGCTCGGTGAGGGTCGGGGAACCTAGAGCCGGAGCCCGGAACAGCCCACAGGGGAAGGGGAGTTGGTGCTGCGGAATCGGGGGGCGGCCGGATTCTCCGACGGACTCGCCGTCAGGACATCGAGGGGCAGCGCGCCCGCACGCACTGAACCGCCTGCCCTGGCCGGCGGAGGCCGGGCCGGAATTCCGTACGGCCGTACGCCTTGACGGCTTCGCCGATGAAATGCCGCGCATGGTCCGGGCTCAGCGCCTGGGCCTGCAAGTGCGCATACATATTCCTGTAGAGCAGAACGTCGGAAGCTTTCTCCAGATAGAGGTCGCTGGTGAACCTTTCCAGATACACCACGCTCACATCGTTGGCATCGGCAAATTCGAGCAGCGCGAACTGTCCCGAGACACCCGGATGCGCACCCACATCGTGAGGGAGGACCTGCAGGGTGATGTGCGGCTGGGCGCCGAGGTGGATCAGATGGTCCAGCTGTTCGCGCATGACCTCGCGGCTGCCGACGACGCGCCACAGCGCCGATTCGTCCAGTACGGCCCATAAGCGCAGCGGATTGCGCGGGGCAGCCAGCCGGCTCTGGCGCCGCAGCCGCACCTGGAGGCGCGTGGCGGCTTGTTCGGCAGTGGCGTGAGGGATCGTTCCTGCGATAACCGCCCGGGCGTAGGCGGGAGTCTGCAGCAGGCCGGGGATCACCATGGACTCGTAGGAACGGATCGCGACCGCCTCGGCCTCCAGGCCGATGTAGGCGCCGTACGGGATGTCGCCGTAGGAGTTCCACCATCCCTGCTGACCCGATTCCCTGGCCAGCTGCATCAGGTGGTCGACGCGCCGCTGGTCCTGGACTCCGTACAGCCCGCAGAGATCTCGTACGTCGCGCGCCTTGACGAGGCGGCGGCCGTTCTCCAGCAGACTGATCTTGGGCTGGGAGATCAGCAGGCGTTCCGCCACCTGCTGCGTCGTCATTCCGCTGATCTCCCGGAGCCGGCGCAGCTCCGACCCCAGTCGGCGTCGGCTGACGGTGGGATTCACATTGACGCCCACGGGTCGCTTACCTCCACTCAAAAAGAACCTTGCACTGGCGAACAGATTGCCACGGCAGGGGGTGCCCGATCCGCCTTGACTCCGTGTCGTGCACGGCGATTCACGCCGGGCGGAGAAGGGTCGGGATTCACATCACCTTCACCCGCCTGACCATATTTTCCGGTTCAAATTAACAAGAATCCGAATACCGTCTCGAGGCGATCCGGATAATCGAAAATTACCCCGAATTGACCGCATTCCGGTGCAGATTTCTGCGTAATATGCCGGGTATCGGCCGGGTCGGGCGCACGGTCCACGCTGGACCAGACCCTTCCGGCTCCGGCACCGCCCCACGCCCTGAACCTCGCGGTCGACATGATGCAGAACGGCGCTGTGCGTGTCAGCGTGATTCGAGAGGAATCCCCACCCACCCCACGCATCAAGAGGAGTCTCCGTCATGGACGGTACGCGGGACAGGCGTCAGGAGCCGGGCAAGGGCCGCGAGGCGCAGGAACACCACCGCCCCGGAGACCCCGCACAGCCCCAGCCGGGCAAGCAGTCCCGTGAGAAGGGACAGCAGCCCGGCCGGAAGGAGCCCTCGCGCCGCCTCGAGGACGACCTGCTGCGCGAAGAGGACCTGCACGACGAGGGGCTCTGACCGGCGCACCAGCCGGCCACCCGGCCGCGCCGCAGCTGAGGATCCGGGGTCAGCCCGACGCGTCGGCGCCGCCGTCCTCGGGTTCGTGTGTGGTGGCGACGAGGATCTGGGCGGCCTGCGTGATGTTGTCGGCGCGGACGGCGCGGGCCATCGCTTCACGGGCGGCGTCGGCGGTGGTGTCCGGGGGAACCACCAGCAGCGCGAAGTGGTCGCTGTCGCCACGGGTGATGAGGACGGTGTCGTCGCCGACCGGGTCGGAGTCGAGGTGCACGACCCGGTCGTCGATGACCAGGCGGGGCGGGAGGTCGTTCCAGGCGGACGCGTCCACACCCACGCGGGTGATCGGGCCGAGATGCCCGGCCAGCACGCTGATCAGCGCGGGCAGCTCGGCCGCGATGTCGCGGGTGCGCGGCCACCACGCACCGTCCAGGAGCCCCTCCCGGGACCGCGTGGTCTCCAGCCGCAGCAGGGCCGTCCCGGGCCGGATCGCCTGGTGGATCTCACTCGGCAGGAGAAGTGGGGGCGTCCGGGGGGTGCGGGGGATGCCGGAGTCAGCCATGTGGGTTCGCCCGTCTACGGGGTGCGGCCGTGCTGCGTCGCAGGTCGGCACCGGTGCGTGCCGGTCGGGCGACGGGCTGGGCCTGTCGCCCTTTCACGGTACTCCCGCCGCCCGCTCCGCCGCCGTGGGGAAATACCTGGTCACACCGGTCAGAGACCGCCGAACAGGCGTACAGTGAAAGGACCGGAAGTACTTCGCACACCGGCTTTCACGCGGGTGTCGTTTCCGGCGATCGCCTAAAAACCGGGCTGCCGACGGGCAGTCCGGGGGCAGGTCCTCTCATGACCACGACCCTCGAACGGACCGCGCCCCGCGACCTCGCCGCAGAGCTTCCGGCACGCTTGTCCCTCACCCCGAAGACCACGCTCGCCGGCCAGCTGGACGGGGCCTGGTGGCCCTACTCCCGCGACCTCGAAGCCGAGCTCCCACCGCTGGCCGCCGCCCTTGAGGAACCCTGGGGCCGCGTCACCCGCGTCACCGTGAACCCCACCCGCTGGCCCGTCGTCCCGCACACGGTGCCCATGGGCGGGCGCCTGCTGCACGTGGGCTGGTTCACCGAACAGGACCCCGACAAGCTGATCCTGCTCTCCTACACCGTCGGCCGCTGGGACCTGCTGGTCATCCCGCCCGAGACCGACGCCGCGAGCGCGGCCCGGCTGATGGCCGCCGCCGCGATCCCGGGCAGCTCCCTCACCGCAGGCGTCCTCATGGCCAACGAAACCGTCATCGGGCGCGGCATGCGCGACGCCCGCCGCCGGGAAGCCACCTGGGAGAGCGAAGGCGGGGCCTGCATGTCCCCCTTCGGGAACCGGATGGACCGAAGCACCCTGCCGCTGCCCGGCGACGGCTGGAGGTGAGCTCCGTGGAGACCTTCATCCTCATCGCGGTGACCATCCTCGCGATCGGCATCGGAATGCGCCTGATCCACCTGCTGAACGCGCAGCACGACGCGCGCATCGAGGCCTACCACTTCAGCGACCCCCTGCCGAGACCTCCTGGCCTGCCGGACGACACCGGTCGTCGAGCCCACCACACGGATGCCGGCCGGTGAGGAACGGAACTTCCTCCGACCGGGGGCAGCGGTCGGGGCGCCACGGCGCCCCGGTCCGCCGGCTTCGCCCGGTCCTGGCCGGCCACCAGCAGGACCCCCGTAGACGCCGGCGCCCACTCCGACGAGATCTGAGAAGCCCCGACGGGCCCGGAGACCACCACTCACCCGAAAGGCCGCGGTCATGGCCACACTGCGCGAACGCAAGACCTACCGCGACCAGGTGCTCCGGGTCCTGTACGAAGCCGTCGAAGGCAACCGCCTCCTCGGCATCACCGGAGCGCAGCTGCGGCGCGACCTCCACGTGCCGGAACAGGACCTGGCCGCCGCCTGCACCTACCTGGCGGGCGAAGGCCTGATCACCGTCGACTGGGAACCGGGCAACACCCCCTCGATGGTCACCCTCACCCACGAGGGAATCCGCCGCATGGAGGCCGAGGAGGAACAGCACGGCTGAATCCCCCTGCGCACGTGAGGCGGGTCCGGCGTTCAGGCTCCGGGGACGACGAGGCCTGACTCGTACGCCAGGATCACGAGCTGCGCGCGGTCGCGTATCCCCAACTTGCCCATGATCCGGCTCACATGGGTCTTCGCCGTGAGGGGGCTCAGGGCCAGTGCGTCGGCGATCTCGGTGTTGTTGAGGCCCCGGGCCACGAGGGTGAGCACTTCCCGTTCCCGTGCGGAGAGCGGGTCGAGGGCGGCGGGGGCCGGGGTGGAGGTGGGGGTGCGCAGGACGCGGGCGATCAGTCGGGCCGTCGGGCCCGGGGAGAGGAGCGACTCGCCGCCGGCCACCGTACGGATGGCGGCCAGGAGTTCGGCCGGTCTGGTGTCCTTCACGAGGAAGCCGGAGGCCCCGGAGCGCAGCGCTTCGACGATGTTCTCGTCGGTGTCGTACGTCGTCAGGACCAGGACCTTCACCCCGGCCAGGTCTTCGGTGGAGGCGATGAGGCGGGTCGCCTCGATGCCGTCGGTGCCCGGCATCCGGATGTCCATGACGACCACGTCGGCCCGCTCGGAGTGGGCGAGTTCCACGGCTGCCCGCCCGTTGCCCGCCTGTCCGACGACTTCCATGTCCGGGGCCGAGTCGATGAGCATCGCGAAGGCCGCCCGGACGAGTGTCTGGTCGTCTGCGAGGAGGACGCGGATCAGGGGTGGTGTGGTCACGCGGATGCCTCCGGGGGGCGGGGTGGGAGCGGAAGGTTTGCCGCGACCTCGAAGCCGCCGCCCGAGCGGGGGCCCGTCCGCACGGTGCCGCCTACGCTGCGGGCCCGCTCGCCCATGCCGACGATGCCGAATCCCGCAGTGGTGGAGTCCGCGACAGGGCCTCGGCCGTCGTCGCTGACGGTGACCCGGAGGGTTCCGTCGGCCTCCGCCACCCGGACCCGGACGGTGGTGCCGGGGCCCGCGTGGCGGACCGCGTTGGTCAGCGACTCCTGGACGATCCGATAGGCGGCGGCCCCCACGGCCGCCGGGACGTGGACCCCGTCGGTGTCCAGGGTCAGTTCCGCTTCGGCCGCACGGACCAGATCGGGCAGCCCGGCGAGGTCCGGCAGCGGCCCGCGCTCGTCGGCGCGGAGCACGGTCAAGGTGGTACGGAGCTCCGCGCGCGCCTCGCGGCAGGTGTCGGCGATGGAGTCCAGCGCCTCGGCGACCGCCGCCCGGTCGAGCCGGTCCGGGTCGACGGCGAGGACGTGGGCGGCGACCGAGGTGCGGACACCGATCAGCGTGATGCTGTGGGCCAGCAGGTCGTGCAGGTCGCGGGCGATGCGCAGACGCTCCTCCGCGATCTTCCGGTCGGCGTCCTGTCCGGCCCGGGCGCGCTCCTCGGCCAGGTACCTGCGGTAGTTGCGGACGGCGACGCCGAGCACGAGGGCCGCCACCAGCCAGCCGGAGGTGCGCAGGACGTCCAGGACACGGTGGACGCCGTTGGACGACATGGCGGTCACCGCGAAGCCCACGACGCACACGCCGACCGTCACCGTCCGGCGGACGGTGCCGGTGACGGCCACGGTGTACAGGGCGATCAGTCCGGCCGGCAGGGGGGCGGCGTGGGCGTTGCCGAGCAGTTGGTACGGGGCGATGCAGGCGACGACCGCCATCAGCACCCCGACCGGGTGGCGCCGCCGCGCTGCCAGGAGCAGGGCGCAGCAGACGAGCAGCGTCCAGCCCAGCGCGTCCGGCCGCAGCGCGGTGTCGGCGTACGCCACCGCCGCGGAGAGCGCTGCGACACCGGCCGCGAGCACCGCGTCGTTGCGCGTCGGGTGCGCGGCCGCCAGGGGGTCCTGGTGCAGTGCGCGCAGTACGCGCTCGGCCCCGCTCCGCGGTTCGGTCACCTCTGCCACCCGGACATCGTCGCTCTCATCGCCGGTCGCCGACCAGTGCCAACTCCGGACCGGCGACGGGCGTCGGGGTGCCGGAAGGCCTGCCCGGCCACCACACCCTGCGGCCGAGCAGCACACTGGCGCTGGTCACCAGGTACGTGCGGACGAGGAAGGTGTCCAGGATCACCCCGACCGCGACGACCGTGCCCATCTCCACGAACATCACCAGCGGCAGCGAGGCGAGCACCGCGAAGGTCGCCGCCAGGACGATCCCGGCCGAGGCGATCACTGCGCCGGTGGTGCGGAGCGCGGTCAGCGCGGCTTGTGCCGGCTCGGCGCCGCCGCGGGTCTCCTCGCGGGTGCGGTGCATCAGGAAGATGCCGTAGTCGACGCCGAGGGCGACCAGGAAGACGAAGGTCAGCAGCGGCAGCCCCGGGTCGACGCCGCTGAAGCCGAACACCGGGCCGAAGACCAGGCCGCCGATGCCCAGCGCCGCGCCCCACACCAGCACGACGGCGGCGACCAGGAGCAGCGGGGCGACCAGGCTGCGCAGCAACAGGACGAGGACGAGCAGCACCGCGGCGAGGACGAGGGGGATGACGATCAGGCGGTCGTGGGAGTTGGTGGCGGCCAGGTCGAGTTGCCGGGCGCTCGCGCCGCCCACGTGCGCGCCGTCGAGTTCGGCCCGCAGCCGTCCGATGGCGGCGGTCTCCGCCGCGGACTCCGGGGCGGACTCGGCGGTGACGGCGATCTCGGTCCAGCCGCCGCCGCTGCGGCCCCGTTCGGCGCTCGCGACGCCTTCGACGGACCTGGCTGCGGCGAGGATCCGGTCGGCGGCCCCGGTGGGCGCCATGACCTCGATGGGCCGGCTGCTGCGGTCCGGGAAGGCCGTGGCCAGGGTTCCCATGGCGGCGATCGACTCGGGCTTGCTGGTGAAGCTGTCCTCCCGCTTGAGCGCCCCGGGCAGGTTGAGCACGCCGAGCGCCAGCGCGCCCAGCAGCACGACTCCTGTCACGAGGACGGCGACCGGCCGCCTGCCCGCCGAACTCCCCATCGCGGCGAAGACGTTCGGTCCGCGGCGCCGCTTGGGTTCGCTGCCGTACGCGGGGATCAGCGGCCAGAACACCCGCCGTCCGAGCAGCACCAGGACCGCCGGCAGCAGCGTCATCATCGCGATCAGCGCGCACAGCACGCCCACCGCTGCGACCGGGCCGAGGCCGCGGATGTTGTTGAGGTCGGCGGCGAGCAGACAGGCCAGCCCGGCCACGACGGTCCCGCAGGAGGCCAGCACGGCCGGCCCGCAACCGCGCAGCGCGGTGCGCATCGCGTCGTACGGATGCGGGGTGCGGCGCAGTTCGTCGCGGTAGCGGGCGACGAGCAGCAGTGCGTAGTCGGTGCCGGCGCCGAACACCAGGACCGTCATGATCCCGGCGCTCTGGCTGGTCACGGTGATGCCGAAGCCGGAGGCGAGACCGTACACGGCGGCCCGCGCGCAGACGGCCGCCGCCCCGACCACCAGCAGCGGCACCAGCCAGAGCACCGGGCTGCGGTAGGTGAGGATCAGGAGCAGGGCCACCACCAGCCCGGTCGCCAGCATCAGCGTCCCGTCGATGGAGCCGAACACCTCCTTGGCATCGGCTTCGACGGCGCCGTCGCCGCCGACCTGCACGGTCAGCCCGTCGGCGCCGCGCGCGTGGGCCCGTACGTCCTTCACGAAGGCCTTCTTCGCGGTGTCGTCCGTGCCGGGCGCGGCCGTGGACACCGCGTACATGAGGGTGGTGCCGTCCGCGGACGGAACGCCGGGTCCTCGGAGGGTCGCGCCGAAGTCCCGGGGATCCTTCGACGCGGCCAGCAGGGCGGGGGACTTGGCGGGCCCGGTGTCCGTGGTGCCCGCCGGGACCGTGACCGCCGCGATCTGCCGTCCGGCGGTGTCCCGGTCGGCGGCGGTCAGCCCGCCGTCGCGGTGGTAGACGAGCAGCACGCTGGTCACCTCACCGCCGGGCAGCTGCTCCTGGAGCCCGGCCACCTGCGTCGAGCCGGCGCCCGACGGCAGGTAGTCGGCCGTCCGGTCCCGCTGTACGTCCGCGAGCCCGCCCGCGAACGACCCGGCGACGGCGATCACGATCGCCCACAGTGCCAGTACGCCCCACGGAACCACCTTGCGGTGTCTGCCTGTTCGCGCTGTCTGCCCCATCTCGGGCCCCTCCGCATGGACTCGGCCCGGTGGCCCTGATGGCCTGCCCGGTCGCATCCAGCGTCCCGTCTCCTACGCACCGTTCCCTCGGGCCGGCGCAGGAGATCGCCCCTACTCCCCCGGGAGTCCCGGACCTGCCCGTACTCCCCCGGGAGTAACGCGGCGGGCCGGCGGTCAGCAGCCGCCCGACGGAGCGGGAGCACCGACGCCGATCCGCAGGGTGGCCGGTGCGGGGGTGGCGCAGCAGCCACCGGCCCCCTCCTCGGCGGCCTCGGGCTGGTCGAAGAGGCCGGCGCCGCCGCAGACGCCGGTTTCGGGGAGGACGAGTTCGACGCGTCCGGCGGCTTCGTGGTCGCCTGCCAGGGCGGCGGCGACGGAGCGGACCTGCTCGTAGCCGGTGAGGGCGAGGAAGGTGGGGGCGCGGCCGTAGGACTTCATGCCGACGAGGTAGACGTCCTGTTCGGGGTGGGAGAGTTCCTTCACGCCGTGGGGATAGACGGTGCCGCAGGAGTGGACGTTCGGGTCGATGAGCGGGGCGAGGGCGGCCGGGGCCTGGAGGCGCTCGTCGAGCGCGAGGCGCAGCTCGGAGACGAAGGAGAGGTCCGGGCGGAAGCCGGTGAGGACGATGACCTCGTCGACCGGGTCGAGGCGGCGGCCGTCGTCCGCGACGAGGACCAGGCGGTCGCCGTCACGTTCGACGGCGGTGGTGCGGAAGCCGGTGGCGGCGGTGGCGCGGCCGGCCTCGACGGCGGCCTTGGCGCGCAGGCCCAGGGCGCCGCGGGCGGGGAGCTGGTCGGCGGCGCCGCCGCCGAAGGTGTCGCCGCCGATCCCGCGCCGCAGGATCCACACGGCGTGGGTGGCGGGGGCCTCCTCGGCGAGGTCGGCGAGGAGGGCCAGGGCCGTGAAGGCGGAGGCTCCGGCGCCGACGACGGCGGTGCGCCTGCCCGCGTACCGGGCCCGTACGGCCGGGTCGGTGAGGTCGGGGACGCGGTAGGAGATCCGGTCCGCGGCGGTGCGCTCGCCGAGGGCGGGGAGGCCGTCGCCGCCGAGGGGGTTCGGTGTGGTCCAGGTGCCGGAGGCGTCGATCACGGCGCGGGCCGGGATCCGCTCCTCGCGTCCGTCCGTGCACAGGATGTGGACGGTGAAGGGCTGGGCCTCGCGGTCGGCGTCGACGACCCGGTCACGGCCGGTCCGGGAGACGCCGGTGACGCGGGCCCCGTAGCGGACGCGGTCGCCGAGGGCGTCGGCGAGCGGCTGGAGGTAGCGGTCGGCCCAGTCGCCGCCGGTGGGGTAGGTCGTGCCGTCGGGGCGGGCCCAGCCGGTGGGGGCGAGGAGCTTCTCGGCGGCGGGGTCCACGACCTCCGACCAGGTCGAGAAGAGCCGTACGTGGGACCACTCGCGCACCGCCGTCGCGGCGGCCGGTCCGGCTTCCAGGACGAGGGGCTCGATGTCCCGGCCGAGGAGCTGGGCGGCTGCCGCGAGGCCGATGGGGCCGGCGCCGATGACGACGACGGGCAGGGCGGCTCTGGTGGATGCGTGGGACGGGTTCACGACGGACTCCCCTGTTGATTCGACAGATGTCGATGTCCTGGTGGCTTCAGAATCCTCCTCGTATCGACGTTCGTCAACATAGACATCTGTCGAATTACCGGGGATGATGGACGGCATGTCGACCACGAAGGCGTTGCCCCTGCTGGAGCCGGACGCCGTCGCGCCCTGCTGCCCGCCGCTGTCGGAGCGCCCGCTGACGGCCGGGGAGGCCGAGCGGACGGCCGTCATGTTCAAGGCACTGGGCGATCCGGTGCGCCTGCGGCTCTTCTCCCTGGTGGCCTCGCACGAGGGCGGGGAAGCCTGCGTGTGCGACATCTCGGACGTGGGCGTCTCGCAGCCGACCGTCTCGCACCACCTGAAGAAGCTGAAGGACGCCGGCCTGCTCTCCTCCGAGCGGCGCGGGACCTGGGTGTACTACCGGGTGGAGCCCGCCGTGCTCGCCGCCATGGGCGCCCTCCTGACCCGGGCCGGCTCGGCCGGGGCCTGAGCCCCCGCGGTGAGCCTCCACGGCGGGCCGCCCGGGCGGCTCAGGCGGACGCGGGTGCCTCGGTGCGCGTGAAGACGACCGCCACCAGGGCCAGGCCCACGACCGCGCCGAGGGCCTGCACGGCGACGAAGCCCGGCACCGAGCCGGGCGCTATGCCGGCGAAGGTGTCGGTGAAGGCACGGCCGATCGTCACGGCCGGGTTGGCGAACGAGGTGGACGAGGTGAACCAGTAGGCGGCGCCGATGTACGAGGCGACCGCGACGGGCGCGAACCGGAGCCGGTCGGTGCGGGCCAGGCCGAAGATCAGCAGGACCAGTCCGGCGGTCGCGACCACCTCGCCGAGCAGCAGGTTCCCCGCCGAGCGGTCGTGCGTGGACCACTTGACCAGCGGTTCGCCGAACATCGCGTCGGCCAGGACCGCGCCCCCGATCGCCCCGGCCGTCTGCGCGGACACGTACGCCGCCACGTCACGCGCCGTGGGCCCGGACCCGGACCGGCGGGAGGTCCACCACTCGGCCGCCGTCACCACGGGGTTGAAGTGCGCTCCCGAGACGGGGCCGAGGAGCACGATCAGCACGCCGAGACCGAGGACGGTGGCGGTGGAGTTGGCCAGCAGCTGGAGCGCCACGTCCTGGGTGAGGGCGGTGGCCTGGATGCCGGAGCCGACCACGACCGCCACCAGTGCGGCCGTGCCCACGCATTCGGCCGCGGCGCGGGCCGCCAGCGGTGAGCGGGCGGGGACGGGGACGGGGGTGGGGACGGCGGTGGCCGCGGGGACGGTCGGGGACACGGAGGAGCTCCTGGAGGAGAGGGGCGGCGCGGGGGTCAGCAGGAACGCCTGCGGCCCGTCTCGGAGGTCTCGCGGGCGGCCTCGGCCAGGTCGGCGAACCGGCCGGCGAGGGATGCCATGACCTCCGGGCGCAGGCGGTAGTACGTGAACCGGCCGCACGGCTCGGTGTCCACGATCCCGGCCTCCCGCAGCACCTTGAGGTGGTTGGAGAGGTTGGTCTGCCGGGCCCCCGTCTCCGCCACGAGATGGGTGGTGCAGAGCGTCTCGTGGGCGAGCAGGTTCACGATCCGGAGCCTGAGCGGGTCCGACAGCACGTGGATCAGATCAGTGCCGGCTGACGTCATCATGGGCTGATACTTTCACATCAGCGGAGGCTGATACGACAGTCCAGCCGACGCCGCATCGCCCCGCTCCGCCCCGCCCCGCCCCTGCCGCGAGAAGAGACCCGCCGTGACCGACAAGCCGTCCGTCCTGTTCGTCTGCGTCCACAACGCCGGCCGCTCGCAGATGGCCGCCGCCTGGCTGACCCACCTCGCCGGCGACCGCGTCGAGGTCCGCTCCGCCGGCTCGGCCCCGGCCGGGTCGGTGAACCCGGCCGCGGTCGAGGCCATGCGCGAGGTCGGCATCGACATGTCCGCCGCGACCCCCCGCATCCTCACCGTCGACGCGGTGCGGGCCTCCGACGTGTGCATCACCATGGGCTGCGGCGACGCCTGCCCGGTCTTCCCGGGCAAGCGCTACCTCGACTGGAAGCTCGAGGACCCGGCCGGGCAGGGCGTCGAGGCCGTCCGCCCCATCCGTGACGAGATCAAGCGGCTCGTCGAGGGCTTGATCGCGGACATCGCGCCCGCGCCCTCCGCATAGGGCACACAACCGATCGTCCGGGCCGGGAGCGCCCGTGAGCCGGCCTGGCCCTCCTGGCCCTCCCGGCCCGGTCCGTCAGGGCTTGATGTTCTGGTTCAGGTGGAACAGGTTGCCCGGGTCGTACGCGCGCTTGATCTCGACGAGGCGGTCGTAGTTGGTCTTGTAGTTGGCCCTGATCCGGCTCTGGTCGTCGTCGGCCATGAAGTTGATGTACCCGCCCTCCTCCGAGTGCGGGGCGGTCGCCGCGTAGTAGTCGCGGACCCATGCGGTGTTGGCCTCGTTGGCGGCGGGGTCGGGCCACATTCCGGCGATGACGGTGGCGAACGAGGCGTCCCGGTAGGCGAAGGCCGTGGCGTCCGGTGCGACCCGGTGGCAGGCGCCGTTGATGGGGTAGATGTGCATCGTCGAGTTCACGGCCGGCAGCCGCGGCCCGTACTCCCGGTGCGCCGCGATCGCCGCGTCACTGAGCTCGGTCACGAAGTTGGCCTTCCAGTAGTGCTGGAGACCGGGCGGTACGAGTGCGTCGAAGGCGCTGTTCAGCGCGGGATAGGGCATGGGCCCGACGTGTTCGGCCACGACGGGCGCGAAGTCGCGGAACGCCTGGACGGCGCCCGGTCCCTCCTCCAGCGGCCCCGCCCAGCACGCCACGATCAGGACGAACGGGTCGCCGTGCCGGTCCTCCGGGATGAACGGCAGCGGCGGGGCCAGCTGGAAGGCCGGGAACCCGCCGAGTTGCTCCGGCGCGTCGGCGATGTACTCGCTGAAGGAGCGCAGGACGGTGGCGGCGTCGTCCAGTTCGAAGAGCATCGGCCCGCCGTAGATGTCCTTGACGGGGGCGAGCTTGAACTCGAAGGAGGTCACCGCGCCGAAGTTGCCGCCGCCGCCGCGCAGGGCCCAGAAGAGGTCGGCGTTCTCCTCCTCGCTCGCGACGAGCAGGCGGCCGTCCGCGGTCACCACATCGGCGGAGATCAGGTTGTCGCAGCTCAGGCCCAGTCCGCGGGCCAGATAGCCGATGCCGCCGCCGAGGGTGAGCCCGCCGACACCGGTGGTCGAGATGATGCCCCCGGTCGTGGCGAGACCGAAGGCGTGCGTGGCCGCGTTGAAGTCGCCCCAGGTCGCGCCGCCTTCGGCGCGGGCCGTCCGGCGCGCGGCGTCGACGCGCACGCCGCGCATCCCGGACAGGTCGGCGACGACGCCGCCGTCGCAGGTGCCGAAGCCGGGCACGCTGTGCCCGCCGCCCCGCACCGCCAGGTCGAGCCCGTTCTCGCGCGCGAAGCCGACCGCGGCCATGACGTCGCCCGCGTTCGCGCAGCGCACGACGGCGGCCGGCCGCCTGTCGATCATGGCGTTGTTGACCTTGCGTGCCTCGTCGTAGGCCTCGTCGTCCGGTGTGACGACCGCACCGCGGACACCTTCGCGCAACTGGTCGATCGAGAGCTTGCCCATGGTCATCGCTCCTCGGGCCCGCGCCCCACCGCGCGCCCTGCCGCTGAGCCCCCGCCCCTTTCACGCTACGCCGATGGCGCGAAGCCTCAACCGGAGACCGTCCGGGGGTCCGCCGGCGGTCTCCGGCGCGCACGGCGTCGACCGGCCGCCCCTCAGGCGACGGGCGCCGGGGTGTGGGTGCCGGTGGCGCCCCGGGTGAGGGCCCGGTGGGCCCGGGCGAGGCGGCGGACCGCCTCGGCCAGCCGGTCCGGCGGGAGGGTGTACGGGAGCCGGACGTGGCGTTCGAACGCGCCGCCGATCCCGAAGCGCGGTCCGGCCGCGATCGTCAGCCCGTGGTCCGGTGCGATCGCCGCGAGCCGTGAGCCGACGGGATCCGGGAAGCCCGCCCAGAGCGTGACGCCGCCGGCCGGGCAGGGTGCGTGGACCTCGGGCAGGTGCTCGGCGAGGGCGTCGCGCAAGGCCGCGCGCTGGACGCGCAGTTGCTCCAGGGCGTCGGGGTGTCCGGTGCGGTGCTCGTTCAGGAGGGCGGCCGTGGCCAGCTGTTCCACGACGGGCGTACCGAGGTCCGTGGCGGGGCGGGCCTGCGCGAGGCGGGCCAGCAGGGCGGGTTCGGCGCGGATCCAGCCGATGCGCAGGCCGCCCCAGATGCTCTTGGACACCGAGCCGACGCTGATGGCGGCCGGGACGTACGCGGCGAAGGGTTCGGGCCGCTCCCCGTCCAGGGCCAGGTCGGCCAGGGTCTCGTCGACGATCGTGGGGCAGGGCAGCCTGAGCCCGCGGCGGACCTCCGCGGGCATGAACATGCCGGTCGGGTTGTGGAAGTCCGGGATCAGGTACGCCAGTCGGGCCGTACGGGCCGCCGTCAGGAGCTGCTCCGCGTCCCAGCCGGACGGGCCCAGGGCGACGGGCAGGAGCCGGGCGCGGGCTTCGGTGAACACCCTGATCGCGTGCGGATAGGTGGGGTGGTCGATCAGCACCCGGTCGCGCGGCGACAGCAGCGTGCGCGCGAGGAGGCCGAGGGCGTGCTGCGCACCGCTGGTGATCATGATGTGGTCGGGGGCGGTGGGCAGTCCCCGGCGCCGGTACCAGCCGGCGACCGCTTCGCGCAGCTCGGCGGTCCCGTACCGGTCGTACCCGTGCCGCTCGAAGTGCCGGGGCAGCTGTTCGAGGGCGGTCGCGAAGGCGGCGTGGAGGATCTCGGAGGGTGCGGGGGGCGCGGCGAACGACAGGTCGATGTCCGCCGGGTCCTGGCCGGCCCCGCGCTCGGACGGCGTGTCGTGCGGGAGCCGTACGGTCGCCCTGGCGCGCGCCCTCGTGGCGAGGTAGCCGTGCTCGACGAGGGTGCGGTACGCGGCGCCGACCGTGGTCCGGCTGGTGCCGAGCGCGGTCGCCAGGTCGCGTTCGCCCGGCAGCTCCGCCCCGAGGCACAGGCGTCCGTCCAGGACCAGCAGCCGCAGCCGGTCGGAGAGCCGCCGGTGCCCGGGCCCGGGGCCCTCCTGCCAGTCCCCCACCATGCGGGCCACCGCGTGCGCGCTGATCTTCATCCGGCCAGGCTAGGCGATCTGGCTATGGAATCGGATGCCAGACGGCACCGAGGCTGGGGTCATGCCCCCTTCCGCTCCTGCCCCTGCTCCCGCCCCCGTCGCGCCGCCCCGTATGAACGCCGTCGCCCAGCTGCGGGCGGGCCGCACCACGCGTCGCCTCCTCCAGCTCCTCGTCGGCCTGGTGGGGTACGGCGCCGCCGTCATGACGCTCGTCGAGTCCGGTCTCGGTACGGCCAGTTGGAGCGTGCTCACGGACGGCACGGCCCGGTCCCTCGGCCTCTCCTTCGGCTGGGCCACCAACCTGATCTCGCTGCTGGTGCTCCTCGCCTGGATCCCCCTGCGCGAGCTGCCGGGGCTCGGCACGCTCCTCAACGTCGCGCTCGTGGGCTTCGCCGCGGACGCCACCGCCGCCCTGCTCCCCCGCCCCGAGGGGACGGTGGCCGCGGTCGGGTACCTCCTCGTCGGCCTCGTCGCGCTGGCCTTCTTCGACGCGCTCTACCTCGGCGCGCGGTTCGGGTCGGGGCCGCGCGACGGCATCATGACCGGGCTCGTCCGCCTCACGCGCCTGCCGGTCGCGGTGGTGCGTACGGGCATCGACGTGGCCGTCGCCGGGGCCGGCTGGCTGCTGGGCGGAACCCTCGGTGTGGGGACGGTGCTCGTCGCGCTGTGCACGGGGCCGCTCGTCGGCTGGTTCCTGCCGCGCCTGACGGTCCGAGTATGAGCAGCACCGGACCGAGGGCGGCCACCGTCACCCGGCCGCCGCGGCGACGGGTTCCGCGATGCGGGCCTCGACGGCCGGTCGGGCGTGGCTGTGCGGGGGTCAGAGCGCGGGTGCGGCGCTCTCCCAGGTGAAGCCGTCCGGGTCGGTGAAGGGGCCCGCGGGGCCCGTGAAGGCGATGCGGTGGGAGCCGGTGCCTTCGACGGGGAGGCCGACGTCCTTGGCGAGGGCGCGGCGCGGGTACAGCGCGAGCGTGACGGCGTCCGGCCCGGTGGCGAACTCGACGTACTTGCCGCCGAAGCTCTTCGCCACGGCGAGGCCCTGGCCGACGTAGAACTTCTTGCTGGCGGACACCTCGTCGGCGCCCAGCAGCAGCACCAGGTGGCCGATGGCGCGGGTGGCCGGGCCGGTGTCCTTCTTCGCCGACGTGGCGACCTTGAGGACCGTCCCGTCGGGGGCCTGGACGACGCCGCTGTAGCCCCAGAAGGACTTCTTGCCGGGCTTGAGCTCGGTGGCGCCGGCGGCGAGGGCGGCGTCGAGGAAGGCGTTGACGTCGGCCGGCTGGGCCACCGTGAGCGACAGCGCGAAACCGCGGAAGCCGGCCGTCGGCTCCTGCGAGGCCCGCAGCCGCACCCGGCCGCCCAGACCGAAGGCGGTGTAGAAGGATTCGGCGGCCTCGGTGTCGGCCACTTCGAGGGTCACGGAGGCGAGGGAAGCGAGGGAGGAGGTCATGTCCTTCACGCTAGTTCCGGGTCGGCCCCGGGTGCTTCTCGATTCCTGACCGTTCCCGCGAGCCGCCGGTAGTCGGCCGGCTCCATGCCGACGAGCGCGGTGAAACGGGCCCCGAAGATGCCCGGCGACGGGCAGCCGACGGCCCGGCGGACCTCGCCGACACCGAGGTCACCGGCCCGCAGCAGGGCCGTCGCGCGCTCGACGCGGCGGGCCGTCAGGTAGGCGTACGGCGAGGCGCCGTACGCGAGCCGGAACTCCCGGCTGAGCAGACCGGGCGCCATGCCCGCGTCCCGGGCGAGCGCCTCGACGTCCAGCGGCCGCGCGTGCTCGCGGTCGATGCGGTCCCGGACGCGGCGCAGCCGGGCGAGGTCCTTCAGGTGTTGCGCCGCCAGCAGTGCGCGCCTCCACGCGGGATGGCACATGGCAGGTCCCCCTTCGTGATCGGACGGTTCAGCGGAGTTCCTGGATGCGGACCAGGTTGCCGGCGGGGTCGCGGAAGGCGCAGTCACGGACGCCGTACGGCTGCTCGGTGGGCTCCTGGACCACCTCGGCGTCGGTGGCCTGCACCTTCTCGAAGGTGGCGTCGAGGTCCTTCGTGGCGAGCAGGATCCAGCCGTAGGTGCCCTTGGCCATCATCTCGGCGATGGTGCGGCGCTCGGCGTCGCTGATGCCCGGGTCGGCGGCCGGCGGCGCCAGCAGGATCGACGTGCCCGGCTGCCCGGCGGGGCCGACGGTGATCCAGCGCATCTTTCCCTGCCCGACGTCGCTGCGCACCTCGAAGCCGAGGGCGTCGCGGTAGAAGGCCAGGGAGGCCTCCGGGTCGTCGTGCGGGAGGGCGCTCGTGTGAATGGTGAGGTCCATGCCCGTCACGGTAACTCCGGTACCGCGTACGGCGCTTCTCCGATCCTGATCCGTCCGGACACCGCGCGCACCACCGCCCGGCGCGCCCCCGCGGCCGGGGCTCCGCGTCACACGGAAGGCGCAGCCGGACGGGCGGGGACGGGGACGGGCGGGTGGAATGGGGGAGCGGCCCTTCGCCTCGTTCGCCGCCGGGAGCAGCTCATGAGTGTGCCGTCCGGGCCGTCGCCCGAGCCGTCCGGTCCGTCGGGTTCTTCCGCGCGGGTCGCCCGGATCGCGCGCGGGAGCGTGTCGGCCGTGCTGATCACGCTCGCGTGCCTGCTCGTCCCCGTGTCGCTGCTCACCGTGTGGGTGCACGACATCGTGCTGGACACCCGCCGCTACGTGGCCACGGTGGCCCCGCTCGCCTCCGACCCGGCCGTCCAGGCGGCCGCCGTCGGGCGGATCGCGCAGGCCGCCGACGTACGGGTCGACGGGCCGCAGATCACCGCGGACCTCGCGAAGTGGCTGGAGGCCCAGGGGCTGCCGCCCCGGGTCGGTACGGCCGTCAAGGCGCTCGGGCCGCAGCTGGACGAGGCCGCCGACACGGCGGTGTCGAAGGTGGCGGCCCGCTTCGTCGAGGGCGAGCGCTTCGAGACGGTCTGGACCGGCGCCAACCGCGTGGCCCACGCCTCCGTGGTGCGGGCGCTCACCGGACACGGCCGGGGGCCGATCGAGGTGGAGGGCGGCACGGTCACCCTCGACATCGGCGCCGCCGTGGAGACGGTCAAGGAGGACCTCGTGAAGGCCGGGCTGGCCCCGGCCGAGAAGATCCCCGAGGTCAACAAGCAGATGGTGCTGTTCCACTCCGACGAGCTGGGGAAGATCCGGGGCGCGGTGCACCTCCTGGACGTCGCCGGGAACTGGCTGCCGGTGTTCACGGTGCTGCTCGCGGCGGCCGGGGTGCTGCTCGCCCGGCGGCGCCGCCGGGCCCTGGTGACGACGGCGCTCTGCGCGGCCGGCGCCTGTCTGCTCGTCGCGCTCGGGCTGGTGGTCGCCCGCCACTACTACCTCGACCACCTCCCCGCCCAGGTGCAGTCCCCGGCGGCCGCCGCGGCCGTCTTCGACACCCTGGTGCACTTCCTGCGGGTCAGCCTCCGTACCGCGCTGGTCCTCGGGGTGGTCGTCGCCCTCGGCGCGTACCTCTCGGGCGCCGGACGGCTGCCGCTCGCGCTGCGCGGGAAGGCCGAGAGCGGGGCCGACGCGGCCGCCCGCTGGGGCGCGGGCCACGGGGTGCACGCCGGGGGCACCGGCCGGTGGGTGGAGGAGCACCGGCGGTGGCTGACGACCGGTGCGCTGCTGCTCGTCGCGCTGGTGTTCGCGCTGTGGAACCACCCGACGGTGCTCACGGTGCTGCTGCTCGTCCTCATCCTGCTGGCGGTGCTCGCCGTACTGGCGCTGCTCGCGGCGGGCGGCCGGGCCGACCCGGGCGCCGACCGGCGTCCTTAGCCCTGCGGGTCGGGCGGGGTGCGCAGGTGGCGGGCCGGCCAGGGCTCGTGGGCCAGTACGTAGCCGACGCACACGGCCAGGGTGATGACGACGAACAGCATGATCAGCCAGGACAGGAAGACGAAGACGGAGCCGAGGCCGCCGAACTGCTGCAGGCTCCGGTTCAGGGCGATCGGCATGTAGATCCGCGACCCCAGCGACATCAGCTCCTGCCCCACCCCGGCCATGACCGCGCCGGGCAGCAGCGGCAGCCAGGGGATCCGTGCGCCGAGCAGCAGGTGCTGCGTCCACCACCACATCAGGGTGCCGCTGACCACGGAGAGCAGGATCCCGCCGACGGGGCCCGCGCCGAAGGCGTCCTGCACCGGCCCCTGGAAGAGCAGCGCGGCCAGCCACACGCCCAGCCAGGCGACCCACCGCCACGCCGCCAGCCGGGCCTTGGCCTTGGGCAGGTGCCAGGAGCGCTCGCACATCGTCTGGAGGGCGCGGCTGCACGCGGTCGCCGAGAGCAGGGTGACCACGACGCCCACCCACCCGGTGCCCGTCTTCACCTCGCTGTCGGTGGCGGCGTACACCGCGGTGACCTGCTCCAGCGCCGCGTCCTGCAGGCCCAGGGCGGTACGCAGGGAGGAGGCGAGCTGCTCCTGGAGCCAGTCGGGGGCCAGGGCGCCGACCACGAACAGCACGGGCACCGCCCCGAGGAAGGCCTGCGCGGCCAGCCGGGTCGCGCAGTCGAGGACCCGGACGGTCCGGAGCTGGTCCAGGACCCGCCCGAGCAGCGGGGTGTGCCGCCGCATCCAGCCGGGGACGGCGAACCGGAAGGGACCGGTCTCCGGTTCAGCCACGTCGGAACTCCTCGGGGGCGCGGTCGCCGGCGGCTGCCGCCGCCCTTCCACGAGAACAATGACGGAGTCGGGCAATGTCTGGCATTTCGCCACTCGGCCGGGGGCCTCCCGTGATTCCATCGCGGCGGGGAGCCGTCACCCGCAGGACCTGGAGGAGGCCCCGTGCCCAGACCGGCCGACGTTGCGCACAGCGCGGCCTTCCACCGGGACCTGGACATCGGCCGCTTCGCCGACGACACGGGCGCGGTACGGGTCGTCGTACCGGTGCCGGGGTGGGAGCGGTACGTCCGCACCGCCGGCGACGGCCAGGACTGACCGGGCGGCGGCGGCGTGTGCGGTGTGTGCGGCGGGTCGGCGGAACTTCCCCGCGGGCGGCGTTCGTTGACCGAGTGGCCGCGACCGCCTCCGCGCGGGGCGCGCCGGCGGATCACGACACACGGGGGATGTGCACGGTGGACGAGAAGGAACTGCTCGCGCTGAGGTTCGACGAGCACCGGCCCCATCTGCGGGCGGTGGGCTACCGGATGCTGGGCTCGCTCAGCGACGCGGAGGACGCCGTCCAGGAGGCCTGGCTCAAGCTGAACCGCTCCGACGTCACCGGCGTCGAGAACCTGGGCGGCTGGCTGACCACGGTCGTCGGGCGGGTCTGCCTGGACATGCTGCGCTCACGCACCACGCGGCGCGAGGAGCCCCTGGAGCCCGAGGTCCCGGGGCAGGACGGAGCGCCGGTACGGCTGCCCGACCCGCTGGTCAGCGGCCCCGACCGGATCGATCCCGAGCAGGAGGTGCTGCTGGCGGACTCGGTCGGGATCGCGCTGATGGTGGTGATGGAGTCCCTGTCGCCCGCCGAGCGGCTCTCCTTCGTCCTGCACGACCTGTTCGCCGTGCCCTTCGAGGCCATCGCCCCGCTCGTGGACAAGACCCCGGCCGCCACCAGACAGCTCGCCAGCCGGGCCCGGCGGCGGGTCCAGGGCGGGGCGCCCGCCCCCGACACGGACCTCGCCGGTCTGCGCCGGGTGGTCGACGCCTTCCTCGCCGCCTCGCGCGGCGGGGACTTCGAGGCCCTCGTCCGCGTCCTGGACCCCGCGGTCGTGGCCCGCTCCGACGGCGGCACCCTGCTGCCCGGGGTGCTGCGGCGCGGTGCGGCGGAGGTCGCCTCCCAGGCGATCACCTTCGCCCGGTTCGCGCAGGACGCCCGCCCGGTGCTGGTCAACGGCCTGCCCGGGGTGGTCGCGCTGGCCGGGGGCAGGCCGGTGTCGGTGATGGCGTTCACCGTCCGGGGCGGTGTGATCACCTCCCTGGACATCCTCACCGACCCCGAGCGGCTCGCGGCGCTGGACCTGGGCGGCGCCCTGGGCGGGTGAGGCGGGTCGGCGTCAGGGCCGCAGCTGGTCGGTGAACCGCTTGAGAGCCTTCGCGCCCAGGGGGTCGACCAGCGGGTGCAGGGCCCGGTCCAGGAGGCGCAGGCCGGGCAGCCGCAGCGCCCCGAAGAAGGCGAACCGGGTGCCGTCCCCCTCCGGGACGGCGGCCAGTCCGCCCAGCACGAACCGGCTCTGCATCAGGCACCAGCCCGGCCGCAGGGTGATGTCGAAGCGTGCCCGCATGCCCAGGGGGCTGCGGGCGCGCGCTTCGAGGCGCTCCCCATCGGCGGACGCGGAGGTCACCGTGAAGGCGCTGATGTCGCTGATGAGCAGCGGCATCTGCCGTTCCAGGTCCGAGGCCAGCTCCCAGACCCGCTCGAAGGGGTCGGGCAGCAGGTGTTCGGCGAAGCTCGAGCCCGGGGTGCTGCGGGCGACGACCCGCAGCTTGCGGACGGGGTCGAGCCCGGTCACGGCGGGCCAGGCGGCGGGCCCGGCGGGCCCGGCGGGCCCGGCGGGCCGGGGGGACGTATCGCGGTCGGTCATCGCTCCCACGCCTTTCGGAAGCTGCGGCGGGCCCGGAACAGGCGGGTCCGGACGGTGGGTTCGGGTACGCCGAGGAGGGCGCTGACGGAGTGCTCGTCCAGCCCTTCTAGGTCCCGCAGGACGAGCACGGCCCGGTGCGCCGGGGTGAGGCGTTCCAGTACGTCGCGCACGTCGGCGGCCAGCTGCGGGTCGCCGCGTCCGGGGACCTCGTCGAGCGGGTCCGCCACCGTGCGCGCCGCCGCGCGGGCGATCCGTACCGCCTCGCGTACGGCGATCACCCGCGCCCAGCCGAACAGGGCGGCTGGCTCCCGCAGTTGGCCGATGCTGCGGAAGATGACGATCAGCGCCTCCTGGGTGGCGTCCGGCCCGTCCTGGAGCGCGATGGGGCCGCACAGCCGCCCGACGTACGGGGTGAGGAGGTCCAGGAGTTCCTGGACGGCCATCCGGTCCCCGCGCTGGGCGGAGCGTACGAGCACGGCCAGGTCGGGGGCGGCGGTGCGGCCGGGGGCCGCCGTGGCCGTCACCACCGGCCCGTTCAACGGGGGTTCCATCATGTCCTCCTCGGCGCTCCGGGGCGGTGGCGGCGTCCCGGAGGGAAGGAGGGGGCGGACGGGCCGGACATTCCCGTGACCCGCGTCACATCACGCGCAGGGCGGGGTCCGCGCCAACATCTGTTGAACCGGGGCGAATTGAGGCTGGAGGGGCCAGAGCGACTACGTCCGGTCGACGAACACGCTGGTGGACTTGACTCGGGCGGTGGCCCGCATGCCGACCGCCAGGCCCAGTTCCTCCACGGCCTCCCGGGTCAGCAGGGACACCACCCGGTGCGGTCCGGCCTGGATCTCCACCTGGGCGCCGACACTGCCCAGCTTGATGGCGGTCACGATGCCCGGGAAGGCGTTGCGGGCCGAGGTGTACGGCGCGTCCTCGTCCTCGCCGCCCTCCTGCGCCACCTGGACGCAGAACGCCGCCAGGTCCGGCCCGTCGACGATCCTGCGGGTCCCCTCGCGGCGCGTCGGGAAGCGGCCGGCGTCAGCCCAGCGGCGGGCGGTGTCACTGCTGACGCCGAGCAGCCGGGCTGCCTGGCCGATCGTGTACGTCTCCATGCGGCGCAGCCTACGGCCCGTGCTCAGCCGGCCAGGAGCAGGGCGTCCGCCACGGCCGTACGGGCGTAGAGGACGGAGCGGCCGCTGCGGTGGGCGCTGACCAGGCCCGCGTTGCGCAGGGCCGTCAGGTGCTGGGAGACCCCGGCCGCCGAGAGGCCGCAGTGGCGGGCGAGCTGGGTGGTGGACGCGGGGGTGTCGAGCTCGGCCAGCAGCAGGGCGCGGGAGCGGCCCAGTACGGCGGCGACGGCCTCGGACGTCGAGGTCGTACGGGGTTCCCACAGGGTGCCGGTGCCGCGCGCCGGGTAGGCCAGCTGGGGCGGTTCGGGGACCACCGCGCGGGTCAGGACCTTGCGCCAGGCGAAGGCCGAGGGCACCAGCAGCAGCCCGGCGCCCGACTTGTCGCGGGTCGGCGTGCAGTGCTTGCGGACCAGGCGCAGGGTGCCGGCGTCCCACCGTACGGATTCGTGCAGCTCGTTGAGGACGTACGCGGAACCGTGCTCGGCCACCAGCCGGGCCCGGTGGAAGACGTCCGCCTCCAGCAGCTGGCGGATCCGGGCCCAGTAGGGTGCCAGCGCGATCTCCCAGTACGTCTCGATCTCCGCCGTGACCTTCTCCAGCGCCTCCTCGGGCTCCTCGTGGAGCAGCCGCAGCCGTGCGGAGCCGGAGCCGGCGCCCAGCTCGGCGATGTCCCTGCGGAGCTGTTCGGGGCGGGAGGCGCGGATGGCCGCCAGCTCGGCGGGGAGTTCGGGGAAGGGCCCGGCCGGGGTCGGGTTGAGGAAGTCCGCGAGGTAGCCGCGCGCCGGGATCAGCTCGTGCAGCCAGCCCCGGTGCAGGCCCGCGCGCAGCAGCCGGGGGCGGACCTGCCCGGCCCAACGGCGGTACGGGGAGGGCTCGGCGGGGTCCTTCAGCAGCCGGTAGCTGGTGACGACCTCCCACATCGGGGAGACCGCGAACCGGGTCTGCGCCAGGTCCGTCGCGGAGAAGATGAGCCCCGACTCGGGCTCCGGCATCGGCTGTTCCATCTCTGTGCCCCCGAGTCGCTCCGTGCTCCGTTGGATTCGGTCTGAGCTTAATCAGTTCGGGGCGGTGGGGGCAGGGGCGCAGTCTCCTCTCATGTTCTCCACCTTCCGCGGACTCCCGCACACCGTCTGGACCCTGTTCGCCGGAACGGTCGTCAACCGGCTCGGCCACCTGGTCACCCCGTTCCTGGTGTTCCTGCTGGCCGACCGGGGGATCAGCGCCGCCGAGACCCCGTACGTCCTCGGCGCGCTCGGCGCGGGCAACCTGATCGGTCCGGCCCTGGGCGGGGTGCTCGCCGACCGGATCGGGCGCCGGCCGACGATGCTGATCGGGCTGACCGGTGCGGCGGCGGCGCAGGGCGCGCTGTTCCTGGCGCCGGGGGCTCTGGCCATGGGGGCGGCGGCGCTGCTGCTGAGCGCCGCTTCGGCGACGGTCTCCCCGGCCGCGTTCGCGCTGATGGCCGACGCGGTCGAGGGCGAGCGCAGGCAGCGGGCGTACGCCCTGTTCCAGTGGGGCGTCAACATCGGCACGGCCGTCGCCGGGGTGCTCGGCGGCTTCCTCGCCGCGAACGGGTACTGGCTGCTCTTCGCGGTCGACGCCGGGTCCCTGCTGGCCTACGCCGCCGTGGTCGCGGTCCGGCTGCGCGAACCGGCCCGGGCCCCGCGCTCCGGGGCCGGGGCGAAGGGCGGCATCGGCTACGGGGTGGTGCTGCGGGACCGGCTGATGATGGCGCTGCTGCCGCTGTTCGGCATCCAGCTGTTCGTGTACTCGCTGACCGAGGTGGCCCTGCCGCTGTCCATGCGCGACAGCGGGCTCTCCCCCGCCGCGTACGGCGCGATGGCCGCCGTCAACGCGGTGCTGGTGGTGGCCCTCCAGCCGCTGCTGACGGCCCGTGTCGCGAAGCTGCCGCAGCTGCCGGTGCAGGCGGGCGGCAGCGCGCTGATCGCCGTCGGGGTGGCGGCGACCGGACTCGCCGACGGGCTGGTGGGCTACACGGTGTCGGTGGTGCTCTGGTCGCTCGGCGAGGTCGTCTGCGCGGGGATCTCGGCCTCGGTGGTCGCGAACCTCGCCCCGGCCGAGGCCCGGGGCCGCTACCAGGGCGCCTTCAGCTGGACCTGGGGCGTCGCCCGCTTCGTCGCCCTCACCCTGGGCGTGAGCCTCTACTCGGGCGTCGGCCCGGCGGCGCTGTGGTGGACGGCCCTGCTGGCCGGACTGCTCTGCTCGGCGGGCATCGTCACCCTGCGCCGGCGCGTCACCGCCCGCGTGGACCACGCCCTGGCGGCGTAAGCCGTCTAGCCCGCCCCACGAACCGCGGGCCGTAGGACGGGGAGCCACAGGGGAGCCCCCCGCCCCACGGCCCGTGCCCCCACTCTCCGGGGCCCCTGCCCGGAGGGCACGGGCCCCGGCGGCGTGGTCGTCGCCGGGGCCCTGTCGTCAGCGCCGCGTGAGGTCGCGCAGGGCCGTGTTGAGTTCGAGGACGTTGACGCGGGGTTCGCCCATGAAGCCCAGGGTGCGGCCCTCGGTGTGCGCGGCGATCAGGCGCTCCACCTCCGCCACGGTGAGGCCGTTGCGGGCGGCGACGCGGTGGGCCTGGAGGGCGGCGTACTCCGGGGAGATCGCCGGGTCCAGGCCGGAGCCGGAGGAGGTGACGGCGTCGGCGGGGACCTGCGCGGGCTGCGGGGTCCAGCCGGGGACGGTGTTGTCGGCCAGGACCTTGGCCTTGGCCTCCTCGACCGCCTTGACCAGGTCGGGGTTGTCGGCGGCCTTGTTGCTCGCGCCGGACAGCAGCAGCTCGTACTGCGTGTTGACGCTGTTCTTCCCGAGTCCGGCGGACGGCCGGGGCTGGAAGAAGCGCGGATCGTCCCCGTAGCTCTGGCCGATGAGCGCCGAGCCGACGACCTGTCCGCTGCCGTCCTTGACCTCGGAGCCGTTGGCCTGGGAGGGGAAGGCGGCCTGGGCGACGCCGGTGACGGCGAGCGGGTAGAGCACCCCGCACAGGACGGTCAGGACGAGCAGGGCCCGCAGGCCGGCCGCGAGCAGTCGCGCTGTGTTGCCTACAGAGTTGTTCATTGTCGTCTCAGCACGTTCCTAGTTCAGGCGAGCCCGGGGATGAGGGAGATGAGCAGGTCGATGAGTTTGATGCCGATGAACGGGGCGACGAGACCGCCGAGTCCGTACACGGCGAGGTTGCGGCGCAGCATCCTGTCGGCGCTGCTGGGCCGGTAGCGGACGCCCTTCAGGGCGAGCGGCACGAGCGCGATGATGACCAGCGCGTTGAAGATGACGGCGGAGAGGATGGCCGACTCCGGGGACGCCAGGCCCATGATGTTGAGCTTGTCGAGGCCCGGGTAGACCACCGCGAACATGGCCGGGATGATCGCGAAGTACTTCGCGACGTCGTTGGCGATGGAGAAGGTGGTCAGGGCTCCCCGGGTGATGAGGAGCTGCTTGCCGATCTCGACGATCTCGATGAGCTTCGTGGGGTTGGAGTCGAGGTCCACCATGTTCCCGGCCTCCTTGGCGGCCGAGGTTCCGGTGTTCATCGCGACGCCCACGTCGGCCTGGGCGAGGGCCGGGGCGTCGTTGGTGCCGTCGCCGGTCATGGCGACGAGCTTGCCGCCCGCCTGCTCCCGCTTGATGAGGGCCATCTTGTCCTCGGGGGTGGCCTCGGCGAGGAAGTCGTCGACGCCCGCCTCCTCGGCGATGGCCCTGGCCGTCAGCGGGTTGTCGCCCGTGATCATGACGGTCTTGATGCCCATGCGGCGCAGTTCGTCGAACCGCTCGCGCATGCCCTCCTTGACGACGTCCTTGAGGTGGATGACCCCGAGGAGGCGGGCGCCTTCGGCGTCCTCGACCGCGACGAGGAGCGGTGTACCGCCCGCCGAGGAGATCGCGTCGACCTTCGCGGCGGCGTCGGGGGCGAGGGCGCCGCCCTGCTCGCCGACCCATGCGGTGATCGCGGCCGCGGCGCCCTTGCGGACCTTGCGGCCGTCGGTGTCCACCCCGGACATGCGGGTCTGGGCGGTGAACGGGATCCAGTCGGCGCCCGTCAGCTCGCCCTGGTGGCGTTCGCGCAGCCCGTACTTCTCCTTCGCCAGGACGACGATCGACCGGCCCTCGGGGGTCTCGTCCGCGAGGGAGGACAGCTGGGCCGCGTCCGCGACCTCCGCCGCGAGGGCGCCGCCGACGGGAACGAACTCCGAGGCCTGGCGGTTGCCGAGGGTGATGGTGCCGGTCTTGTCGAGCAGCAGGGTGGAGACGTCACCGGCCGCTTCCACGGCGCGCCCGCTCATCGCGAGGACGTTGCGCTGGACGAGGCGGTCCATGCCGGCGATGCCGATCGCGGAGAGCAGGGCGCCGATGGTGGTGGGGATCAGGCAGACCAGCAGGGCGGTGAGGACGATCATCGACTGGCCGGCGCCGGCGTAGATCGCGAAGGGCTGGAGGGTGACGACCGCGAGCAGGAAGACGATGGTCAGCGAGGCGAGCAGGATGTTGAGCGCGATCTCGTTGGGCGTCTTCTGCCGGGCCGCGCCCTCGACCAGGCTGATCATGCGGTCGATGAAGGTCTCGCCGGGCTTCGTGGTGATCTTGATGACGATCCGGTCGGACAGCACCTTCGTACCGCCGGTGACGGCCGAGCGGTCGCCGCCGGACTCGCGGATGACCGGGGCGGATTCGCCCGTGATGGCGGACTCGTCCACGGACGCGACGCCTTCGACGACGTCACCGTCGCCCGGGATGATGTCGCCGGCCTCGCAGACGACCAGGTCGCCGATGCGCAGCAGCGTTCCCGGGACCCGCTCCTCCACGGAGCCGTCGAGGCGGCGGGCGACGGTGTCGGTCTTGGCCTTGCGCAGGGTGTCGGCCTGCGCCTTGCCCCGGCCCTCGGCGACGGCCTCCGCGAGGTTGGCGAAGATCGTGGTCAGCCACAGCCAGGCGGTGATCGCCCACCCGAACCAGTTGCCGGGCTCCGACAGCGCCAGCACCGTGGTCAGTACGGAGCCGGCCTCCACCACGAACATGACCGGGGACTTGACCATCACCCGGGGGTCGAGCTTGCGCACGGCGTCCGGGAAGGACTTCAGGAGCTGCTTGGGGTCGAAGAGCCCTCCGCCGACGCGGCCTCGGCCGCCCGGCTCCTGGTGGCCGGCCGGGGCGTCCTGGTGCGGTGCGCGGGTGGGGGTGACGGTGCTCATGAGGCGAGCCCTTCGGCGAGCGGTCCCAGCGCGAGGGCGGGGAAGTAGGTGAGGCCGGTGACGATGAGGATGGTGCCGACGAGCAGGCCCGTGTAGAGGGGCTTGTCGGTGCGCAGGGTGCCCGCCGTCTCGGGTACGGGCGTCTGTTCGGCGAGGGAGCCGGCCAGGGCGAGGACGAAGACCATGGGCAGGAAGCGGCCGAGCAGCATGGCGATGCCGATGGTGCTGTTGAACCACTGGGTGTCGGCGTTCAGGCCCGCGAAGGCGGAGCCGTTGTTGTTGGCGCCGGAGGTGTAGGCGTAGAGGATCTCGGAGAAGCCGTGCGCGCCGCCGTTGGCCATGGAGGTGACGGGGGTGGGCAGGGCCATCGCCGCCGCCGTGAACCCGAGGACCAGGGCGGGGGTGACGAGGATGTAGCAGGCCGCGAACTTGATCTCGCGGGTGCCGATCTTCTTGCCGAGGTATTCGGGGGTGCGGCCGACCATCAGGCCGGCCAGGAACACCGCGATGATCGCCATGACGAGCATGCCGTAGAGGCCGGAGCCGACGCCGCCGGGTGCGATCTCGCCGAGCTGCATGCCCAGCAGCTGGATGCCGCCGCCCAGACCCGTGTAGGAGGAGTGGAAGGAGTTGACGGCGCCGGTCGAGGTGAGGGTGGTGGCGACGGAGAAGATCGCGGAGGCGCCGATGCCGAAGCGGGTCTCCTTGCCCTCCATCGCGCCGCCGGCGGCCTGGAGGGCCGGGCCGTGGTGGGTGAACTCGGTCCACATCATCAGCGCGGTGAAGCCGAGCCAGATCGTGGCCATCGTCGCGAGGATCGCGTAGCCCTGCTTGACCGAGCCGACCATCCGGCCGAAGGTGCGGGTCAGCGAGAACGGGATGACCAGGATCAGGAAGATCTCGAAGAGGTTCGAGAAGGGCGTCGGGTTCTCGAAGGGGTGCGCGGAGTTGGCGTTGAAGTAGCCGCCGCCGTTGGTGCCGAGCTCCTTGATGACCTCCTGCGAGGCCACCGCCCCGCCGTTCCACTGCTGCGAGCCGCCGATGAACTGTCCGACCTCGTGGATCCCGGAGAAGTTCTGGATCGCGCCGCAGGCGACGAGGACGAGCGCGCCGATCACCGACAGCGGCAGCAGGATCCGGACGGTGCCGCGCACCATGTCGGCCCAGAAGTTGCCGAGTTCACCGGTGCGCGAGCGCGCGAAGCCCCGTACGAGGGCCACCGCGACGGCCATGCCGACCGCCGCCGAGAGGAAGTTCTGCACCGCGAGGCCGCCGGTCTGCACGACGTGGCCCATGGCCTGCTCGCCCGCGTACGACTGCCAGTTGGTGTTCGCGACGAACGACGCGGCCGTGTTGAAGGCCTGGTCCGGGTCGATCGCGGCGAAGCCGAGCGAGCCCGGCAGGATCCCCTGCGCCCGCTGCAGGGCGTACAGGAAGAGGACGCCCACCGCCGAGAAGGCGAGGACGGCCCGCAGGTAGGCGGGCCAGCGCATCTCGGCGGCCGGGTCCGCGCCGATCGCCTTGTAGATCCACCTCTCCGGCCGGTAGTGCCGTTCGGAGGAGTAGACGCGGGCCATGTACTCGCCCAGCGGGCGGTGGACGAGGGCCAGTGCCACGACGAGCGCGAGCAGCTGGAGCACCCCGGCGAGAACGGGAGTCATCGCGGCTCAGAACCTCTCCGGGTACACGAGGGCGACCACGAGATAGCCCAGCAGAGCGACGGCGACCAGCAGACCGACGATGTTCTCGACGCTCACAGCTTGGTCACCCCCTTGGCGACGAGGGCCACCAGCGCAAAGAGCGCGAGGGTGGTGGCGACGAAGGCCAGATCGGCCATCGTGAGCTCCTGGAGTTTCGGAGGCGTGATTCGGACACTTCCGAGTGGAACCCCTCCGCACTGGTCACACAGGTGTTCTTGACGGCCCCCATACGCCGCCCCGTACGCCTTTGACGGCTCCCTGACGCGGCGCCGTGGCCGGTCCTCGCTCCCGCTGCTGTTCCAGGAAGATCCGCTGGTCGGCGAGGAGGCCCGGTGGGAAGAGGGCGCGCGGGGCGAACAGCGCGGTGAGCGGCAGCCGCCAGGACGAGCGCTCGACCGGGGTGCGGACCAGGGAGTGGGTGGCGCCCGGGTAGCGGCGGACGGTGAGGGTGCCGGGCGCGAGCAGCCGGCGGTAGACGGCCTCGGTCTCGGCGCCGTCCACGTTGAGGTCGTCGGCCCCGCGGAGCAGCAGTACCGGGACCGGGGGCATCGCCCGCAGGTCGGCGCTCGCGTCGGCCGTGTGGTTGCGGCTGATGAACGTCCAGCGCGCGGCGTCGAGTTCCGGATCGGCGCCGGGGCTCGCGCGGTACTCCTCGTACGTCGCCCCGCGCCGCAGCAGCGCCAGGGTGGACTCCCGGGCGCGCAGGGCGGCCGCCGTGCGCTCGGGCCCGGCGCCCTCGGCGCGGAGCCCGGCGCGGAGGTTGTACTCGCCCTGGCGGTGCCAGTTGACGGCGGTGCCGACGGCGATGACGAAGCGCACCCCGGGCACCGTCGCGGCCACCTTGGGGAGCACCCAGCCGGCCTGGCTGGCGCCCCAGAGCCCGGTCCGGCCGCCGTCGACCTCGGGGCGGGTCCGGGCCCAGGCGAGGGCGTCGGCGGTCTCGCGGGCGCGGTCGTCCATGGTCTGGCCGAGCCAGTCGGCGGGTTTGTCGAGGGACAGGGAGGCGTAGCCGGCGCGGGCGAAAGCCTCCCAGTAGGGGCGGTAGAAGCCGTCGTGGGTGGCGTCGACGGGGCCGTCGCCGTGGACGAGGACGACGAGCGGGAAGGGCCCGGAGCCGGTGGCGGGGGTGGCCAGCACCCCGGGCAGCCGGTGTCCGGCGGCGGGCACGGTGACCCGCTGCTCGCGCAGGTCGTAGCTGTTCTGCCGGAGCACCACCCCGGTGAGGGCGGCGGCGAGGAGGACGGTGGCGGCGAGGAGCGGGAGCAGGACGGTACGGATTCGGTTCTTGCGCGGTGGTGCGGACACGGGCGGCTCCTCCGAAGGCGGCGAATCGCTCAACTTGGAAACGATCGTAACGTCAATGAACGTATTATGCTTGCACGTATGACGACGGAGAGCGGAAGCACCGAAGTACGGCGCGGGATCCCCGACGGCGCCGGGGAACGGGTCGCCGAGCTGTACTGGGAGGCCTTCGGCGCGAAACTCGGCGCCGCCCTCGGCCCCGCCGAGGCCGGGCGCCGGTTCATCGCCGCGCACCTGCACCCGGACCGGGCCCTGACCGCCGTGTCCGACGACGGCCGGCTCCTGGGCGTGGCCGGGTACCAGCTCGCCGGACGCGGCCTCGTCGGCGGCGACGCGGCCGCCGTCAGGGCGGCGTACGGGCAGGTCAAAGGCCTGTACCGGGTGTTCCTGCTGGCCCTGCTGGAGCGCACCCCGGCCCGGGGCGAGCTGGTCATGGACGGCATCGCGGTGGACCCGGCCGCGCGCGGCCGGGGCATCGGCGGGCTGCTCCTCGACGGGATCGAGGAACTCGCCGCCGAGCAGGGCTGCCGGCGGATCCGGCTGGACGTGATCGCCGAGAACCCGCGCGCCCGCGCCCTGTACGAACGCCACGGCTTCCGGGCGGTCCGGGTCCAGCGCACGCCCTGGCTGCGGGACGTGCTCGGCTTCGGGGCCGTGACGACCATGCACAAGGAGGTGGCGGCCCGATGAGCACGCACCCGACGGACCCGGCCCCGGTGAGCGGGGTTCCGACGCGGCTGGTGGTGCACGCGCTGGTCCGGGAGGACGGCACCGTCGACGGCGGCGAGCTGTACGAGGTCGCGGGCGCGCTCGGCATGAGCGACCAGCAGGTCCGGCTGTGCGTGAAGCGGCTGGTGGCCGAGGGCCGCTTCACGCAGGAGGGCCGGGGCCGGCGGGCGGTGCTGCGGCTCACGGCGCCGGGCGCGCCGCCGCTGCCGGAGGTGGAGTTCGTCCGGCACGCCTACCGGCAGGACCGGGGGCTGGAGCCGTGGGACGGGGTCTGGCACCTGTTCGCCTTCGCCGTCCCCGAGTCCGCGCGGGCCGCCCGCGACGCCCTGCGCGACACCCTGACCGCGCTGGGGGCCGCCCCGGTGCAGGGCGGGCTGTACGCCACCCCGAACGCGATCGGCCCGTACGTCCGGGCCCGCGCGGCCGAGCTGGGGGTGACGACCGGGCTGACCTGCCTGACCAGCCGGGACCTGGCCGTCGGGGGCGCCGACGGCCCGGCCAGGCTGGCCGCCCGGCTGTGGCCGCTGGAGGAGATCGCGGGGCGGTACGAGGCCCTGCGCGCCCTCGCCGAGGGCCCGGGGGCGGGGCTCGCGCACGCGGTGTCCCTGGCGGCGGCGTTCAGCGAAGCCATGCGGCCGGATCCGCTGCTGCCGCCGGAACTCCTGCCGCAGCCCTGGCCGGGCACGACGGCCCGTACCGCCGCCACCACCGCCTGGACCCGCCTGCGCGCGGCCGCCCCGCCGGACGCCCCGAAGATCTTCCGCCTGTACGCGGAGGCGCTCACCCCGTAGCGGGCGGCGCGGCGGTGACCTCCAGCCAGACCGTCTTGCCGGGGCGGTCGCCTTCGGCGGGGGTGGAACCCCAGCCGGCCGCGAGCCGGTCCAGCAGCGCCAGCCCCCGTCCCGCCGGGCCGGGGGCCGGGGGCTGCGGGTTGTCGTCGGTGACTTCGACGCGGAGCCGGCCCGGGGTGTGGCGGAGCAGCAGTTCGCGGGGGCCGTCCGCGTGCAGGCAGGCGTTGGTGACCAGCTCCGAGACCAGCAGGACGACGTCCTCCGCGGGCCCCTCCCCCGGCGGCCACCGCCACTCGGCGAGGGCCGCGCGCGTGAAGTCCCGGCAGCGGGCGACGACCCCGCTCGTGGCACCGGCGAGGACCAGCCTCCGCGTCTGCTCGGCCGCCACAGGCACTCCCGTCTCCGACGCCGTCCCCCCGGCGCCGCACCTACCCCCGTCGGCGGCGGACAAATCCCACGCTTTCGCCGCGACAGCAGGGGCCCCGCGCCTCCCGTACCGGCCGGCGAAGGGCCCCCACCACGGCTTTCCGGCTGTTCTCCCCCGTGGAGCGGCCGGTGCCGACGACGCTAGGCCGCACCTGGACGGCCGTCGAGGAGGGCCCCGCCGGTCCGTCAAGTCCCCCGTCGGCCGCGCCGCACCGGAGGCACCCCTGAGTCCACATCCTGGACAACTACGCTCAGGACATGAACGCAGAAGCCGACGCCCTCGCCGCCGTGAACGACGCCGCGAAAGCGGCCGTGAAAGACGCCGACCGCAAACACGTCTTCCATTCCTGGTCGGCGCAGGAGCTCATCGACCCGCTCCCCGTCGCCGGGGCCGAGGGCTCGTACTTCTGGGACTACGACGGGAACCGCTTCCTCGACTTCTCCAGCGCGCTCGTCTACACCAACATCGGCTACCAGCACCCCAAGGTGGCGGCCGCCATCGCGGAGCAGGCCGCCAAGCTGTGCACCGTCGCCCCCGGCTTCGCCGTCGACGCCCGCTCGGAGGCGGCCCGCCTCATCGCCGAGCGCACCCCCGGCGACCTCGACAAGATCTTCTTCACGAACGCGGGCGCCGAGGCCGTGGAGAACGCCGTCAGGATGGCCCGGCTGCACACCGGCCGCCCCAAGGTGATGGCCGCGTACCGCTCGTACCACGGGGCCACCTCCACCGCGATCAACCTCACCGGTGACGCCCGCCGCTTCGGCAACGACACCGCCACCGCCGGCGTCGTGCACTTCTGGGGCCCCTTCCTCTACCGCTCGCCCTTCCACGCGACGACCGAGGCCGAGGAGTGCGAGCGCGCCCTGCGCCACCTGGAGGACACGATCGTCTTCGAGGGCCCGCAGTCCATCGCCGCGATCATCCTGGAGACCGTCGGCGGCGCCCCCGGCGTGCTCGTACCGCCGGCCGGCTACCTCGCGGGCGTGCGCGCCCTCTGCGACCGCTACGGGATCGTCTTCATCCTCGACGAGGTCATGGTCGGCTTCGGCCGCACCGGCACCTGGTTCGCCGCCGACCACTGGGACGTGCGCCCCGACCTGCTCTGCTTCGCCAAGGGCATCACCAGCGGCTACGTCCCCCTCGGCGGTGTCGCCATCTCCGCCGCCATCGCCGAGACCTTCGCCCGGCGCCCCTACCCGGGCGGGCTGACGTACTCCGGGCACGTCCTGGCCTGCGCCGCAGCCGTCGCGACGATCCACACCATGGAGGAGGAGGGCATCGTCGAGCAGTCGGCCCGTACGGGCGCCGAGCTGCTGGGCCCGGGGCTGCGCGCCATCGCCGAGCGGCACCCGTCGGTCGGCGAGGTCCGGGGCCTCGGCACCTTCTGGGCCCTGGAACTCGTACGGGACCCGCGGACCCGCGAGCCGCTCGTCCCGTACAACGCCTCGGGCGCCGACAACGCGCCGATGGCGGCCTTCGGCGCGGCCCTGAAGAAGGGCGGCCTGTGGCCGCTCCTCGCCGGGAACCGGATGCACGTCGCACCGCCCTGCAACATCTCCGCCGAGGACGTGGCCAAGGGCCTGGCGATCCTCGACGAGGCCCTGTCCGTCGCGGACGCGCACATGGCCTGACCTGCGAGGTTGTGGGGTCGCCCAAATCCTGGGTGCAGGTGTTCGGATGATCCGTGCGGTGGTTCACCCGCCGTACACATGGTGCAATCCGTGCAGTACTACTCAGCACCTACGGACCGGGATGCACGTCAGTCCCGGGGCGGCCCCCGAGGGGTCGAACGGCGGGGAGCGGCACGTCTTCAGTCGGGACGGGCGCTGGACGCCGGGCGTACGGGATCCAGACAACCGGACTCCGTGTTCCCGAGTACCCGAAGGAAGACACCATGAGCAAGCACGTCCTGGCGCAGAACCAGTACGGCAAGGCCGAGAACCGCATCGTCAAGGTGACCCGCAAGGGCAACGACGGTTCCTGGCACGAGATCCGCGACCTCAACGTCTCGGTCGCGCTCCGCGGCGAGTTCCGCGACGTCCACCTGACGGGCGACAACGCCAACTGCCTGCCGACCGACACCACCAAGAACACGGTGTACGCCTTCGGCAAGGAGCACGGCATCGCCTCCCCCGAGGCCTTCGGCATCCTCCTCGCCAAGCACTTCGTCTCCTCCCAGCAGCCGATCCGCGAGGCGCAGATCCGCATCGAGGAGTACGCCTGGGAGCGGATCCCGGTCCCGACGCGCAAGGAGCAGCACTCCTTCGTCCTCAAGGGCCAGGAGGTGCGCACCGCGCAGATCACCTACAGCGAGACCACCGGGCTCCAGGTCATCTCGGGCATGAAGGACCTGACGGTCATGAACTCGACCAACTCCGAGTTCCACGGCTACATCAAGGACAAGTACACGACCCTCCAGGAGGCGTACGACCGCATCCTGGCGACGAAGGTCACCTCCCGCTGGGCGCACTCGGCGCTGGCCGCCGACGACCCGCAGTACGACTGGGACCAGTCGTACAAGAAGGTCCGCAAGAACATGCTGGAAGCCTTCGCGGAAACCTACTCGTACTCCTTGCAGCAGACCCTGAACCAGATGGCCGAGCGGGTGCTCGACAACTGCCCCAGGGTCAACGAGGTGCGCCTCAACCTCCCCAACAAGCACCACTTCCTCGTCGACCTGGAGCCCTTCGGCCTCAAGAACGACAACGAGGTGTACTTCGCGGCGGACCGCATGTACGGCCTGATCGAGGGCACCATCCACCGTGACGGCGTGCAGCCGGTCATCGCGACCTCCGACTGGATCGTCGCCTAGCACCGCGCTCCGACCGCTCGGTGGGGCCCGGACCGCGTCGCGGGGTCCGGGCCTCAGTGCTGCCCGGGCCTCAGTGCTGTCCGGGCTGCTGCGACGGCGGCGCCCCGACGAGGAGGTTCCAGCGGCCCGCCCGCCCGCTGAGGGCCGTCACGGTGTCCGGCCGTACGTCGAGCCGCCAGAACGCCGCGGCCGGCAGCTCCAGCGCGGCCACCACCACCGCCCGTACGACGGCCTGCGCGACCACCGCGTGGTGCCGGCCCGGTTCCAGCGCGGCCAGGTGCGCTCCCGTACGGGCGATCAGCGCGGCCACCGACTCCCCGCCGCCCGGGGGCGCGTAGTCGGGGTCCGTGAGCCAGCTCCGCACCCCCTGCGGGTCCTCGGCGGCGACCTCCTCCAGGGTCCGGCCCGCCCACGCCCCCAGGTCCGGCCCGGCGAGGCCCTCGTGGCCCGGGCAGGGCCGCGCGGACCCGAAACGGCCCTGGCGGGCGGCGTCGTCGAGCGGGGGCGTGGTCAGCAGGAGCCGTACCGGGGCTGCGGAAGATGTCACGGGCATGGGCAGGAGCGTAGAGCGCGCGCCCGGGGCGTGAGACGGCGGACACACGCCGTGGTGTTCAAGCCACGAGCGCGGTACGGTCTCGGACGACATGACGAAGGCATGACGGAAGCACCGGTGAAAATCCGGCACGGTCGCGCCACTGTGAACCCTCCCCGCACCATGAACGGGAGGCAAGTCAGACCCGCCACCTTCGTCGAGTGCACCACTGACCGGGACGCGTGTTCCCTCTGGAGGTTCTGCCATGGCCCACTCCGCCACGCCCACCACGGCCCCTGTCGCCGTAGCCCCCATCTCCCTCTCCGCGCTGGCCCCCTGGGCCGCGTTCGCCGCCGTACTGACGCTGGTGCTGCTGTACTTCGTCGGCATCGAGCAGGGCGCCACCGCCGTCTTCCAGGGCGAGAACATCCACGAGTGGCTGCACGACGGCCGTCACCTGCTCGGCTTCCCCTGCCACTGATCCCTGCTGATCCCTGTCTCGATCACGCAAGGGAACCCCACGTGAACACCATCTCCCCCCGCGTCCTGCTGCTGCGCGGAATGCTCGCCGGGCTGCTCGCCGGCGCGGCCGCGTTCCTCGTCGCCTACCTCATCGGTGAGTCCAAGGTCGACGCCGCCATCGCCATCGAGGAGGCCGGCGCCGCCCTCGGCGGCCACGACCACGGCGACGAACCCCCGGTCAGCCGAGCCCTCCAGGCCACCGCCGGCCTGGGCACCGGCGTCCTGCTGTACGGGGTCGCGCTCGGCGGCATCGCGGCGCTCGTCTTCTGCTTCGCCCTCGGCCGCATCGGACGCTTCGGCCCGCGCGCCACGGCCGCGCTGGTCACCGGCGCGCTGTTCGTGACCGTCACCCTGGTGCCGTTCTTCAAGTACCCGGCGAACCCGCCGGCCGTCGGCGACCCGGACACGGCCGCCCGCCGGACCGCCCTCTACCTGCTGATGATCGCCCTGAGCGTGCTGCTGGCCGCGGGCGCGCTGATCCTGGGCCGGCGGCTCGCCCCGGGCCTCGGCAACTGGAACGCCTCGATCGTCGCCTCGCTCGCCTTCGTGGTGGCGGTCGGCCTGTCGTACGCGCTCCTGCCCGGGATCAACGAGGTGCCCGCCGACTTCCCGGCGGCCCTGATCTGGCAGTTCCGGCTCGCCTCCCTGGCCATCCAGGCCACCCTGTGGGCGGCTTTCGGCCTGGCCTTCGGTTTTCTAGCCGAACGCGCTATTGCCCCGGCCGCCGCGCCCAAGGAGGCTGTACAGCCTACAAGTTGAGAGCGTGACACCTGTGAAGGTGTCGAGGGTGGGGGCCGGGACATGCACACCGCGATCCGGGAATGGCGGGGCTGGACCGGCGCCGCACCGTTCTGGCTGAATTCGCTCCTGCTCGTCCTGGCACCCTTCACCGCCGTCACCCTGCTCGCGCAGCTCGGCGTCATCACCGCACTCGCCGCCCTCGGCGGCCTGGCCCGCCAGCTCTGGTACGGCGACTACGGCCACCCCGCGATGCACCTCGCCGCCGCCCTCATGGGGGCGGCGGCGGTCGCATTGGTGGTGGTCTGACGAGGGAGAATGACGGTTCGTTCGAACGAACCTGAGGGGCTGGCGTGACGTCTGGGCGGGACATACCCGAGGAGTATCTGAGCGGGTACGCACGGATCCTCACCACGGCCGCGGCCACCGGCCGGCGTCCCGGCCGCGAAGAACTGGACGCCCGGCGCGCGCTCGGCGAGAAGGCCGCCGAGGACGGCTACGCCCTGCGGACCCTGATCGGCGCCCACCTCGCCACCACCCGCCGGGCCCTCGCCGGCCGCATCACCCCCGACCACGTGATGGCCGCGATGGAACAGGCCGTGGACGCCTTCGCCGAGGGCCACGAGCGGGCCCAGCGCCTGGCCGTGCGCCAGGAGGAGGCCGCGCGCCGCGAGTTCATCGACGACCTGCTGCTCGGACGCAGCCACCTGGGCCGCCTCAGCGAACGCGCGGCCCGCTTCGGACTGCACCTCGCGCACGCCCACGCGGTGGCCGTCGCGCGCGGCCCCGAGTCCTACGAGGACACCGGCGCGGCCGCCCGGCAGGTCGAACTGGCCCTGACCGCCCGCTTCGGGAGCCGCACCTTCCTCCTCGCCACCAAGGACGGCCAGCTCATCTGCGTGGCACCCGGCGACCATGACGAACTCCTCGCCTGCTTCGCGAAACAGGCGTACGAGGCGGCCTCCGCGCGCGGGCTCGTCGCCGTCGGCCGCCCCCACCCGGGCGCGGGCGGCGTCGTCACCTCCTACGAGGAGGCCCTCGGCGCCCTCGACCTCGCCGACCGGCTCGGCTTCGACGGACCGGTGCTGCGCGCCGCCGACCTGCTGGTCTTCCCCGTCCTCACCCGGGACCGGGCCGCCATGGCCGACCTGGTGCTGAGCGTCCTCGGACCGCTGCGCGCCGGACGGGGCGGGGCCGTACCCCTGCTGGACACGCTGACCGCGTACTTCGACGCGGGGTGCGTGTCGGCGGAGGCGGCCCGCCGGCTGAGCCTGAGCGTGCGGGCCCTGACGTACCGCCTGGAACGCATCCACCGCCTCACGGGCACCGACCCCGGCGACCCGGTCCAGCGCTACACCCTCCAGACGGCCGTGATCGGCGCCCGCCTCCTGGACTGGCCGCAGCGCCCGCTGTAGCGGCGCCGCCGCGGCCGGTTCACCCGTTCGGCCGCACGGCGGCCGTCGGCGGGAGCACGACCGGCGCACCGCCCGCCAACTGCGAAGACGCCGCCAGGGCGTTACGACACTCCGGTGACGCGGAGCCAGTTCCTGGCACTCGCCGATGTGCGCACGGCCCGGGAGCGGTCCACTGCTCCCAGGAGCCGGCCGCACGGGCCGGGACAGGAGGAACACCATGCCCCACGCCCGGTGGGCCGTCGCCGCCCTGACGGTCACCCTGCTCTGCGCCGGCGCGGTGGCGTTACGGGACGGTACGGGCGGCGCGGGCGCGGACCCGGCGGCCTCCGGCGTCACGGACGCGCTGCCCTCCCGGGCCCTGGGCCTGTCCGGACACCGCCGGCTCGTACGCGGACTGGAGCAGGCCGGCGAACACGCCCCGGGCCGGAACTCCCGCGCGGTGCCCGCCACTCCGATGCGCGCGGCCCGGCCGCTGCGGCTGCGGATCCCCAGCCTGGGGGTGGACGTCCCGGTGACGGGCGGCCCCCGGGGCGAGCGGGGCGCGGCCGGCTGGGACACGGCCGGCCCGGCCCCCGGGTCCGCCGGGACCGCCGTGGTCACCGGCAGCGGGCTCCCGCTCGGCGGGCTGCGGCGCGGCCGGACGATCGAGATCCCGCGCGCGGACCACCGTACGGCGGTGTTCACCGTCGAGCGCATCTCGCCGGGCGGGGTCGACGCGGCGCCGTCGGACCGGCCGGGCCGGGCCCGGCTGCGGCTGGTCAGCGGGGAGACGGCCGTGCTGGCCCGGCTGGCGGGCCCGCTGCGCACCGGCTGATCCCCGCTCCTCGACCGGCACCCCCTTCGGCCACCTGTCAGCCGAGAGGGGGTGTCTTCGTCCCCCGGTCGGGGGCTTCTTGGGGCCGGGCGGGGAGTCGCCCGGCGTGGCGGGGCATGGAAGCGCTCATGAGCGGTGCGCGGAACACGCGGACGGTGCTGGCGCGGGCCCTGACGGTGGCCTGCGTCGCTCTGCTGTGCCTGTTCGGCCCCGGTCCGGCGATGACGAGCGCGGCGACGGCCGCCGAGCTCCGGCCCGCCTCCTCCGTACCGTCCGAGCCCACCGAGGGGCCCTCGGACCCGGGCGCGGAGCCCGAGGCCCGGGCGGCAGTCCGCCCGGCCGCCCGCGGGGTTCCGGCCGTACAGCGGCCGATGCCGGAGATGTTTCACGTGAAACACGCGGACGAGCCGTCCCGCGTGGCCCGGTACGGGACGGCCGGCACGGCCCCGTCCCGGCTGACGGTGACGGGTGTGGTCCTGCGCTGCTGAGCGGGCCGAGCAGCAGCGCACCCCCCACACCCCCCTCGAACACCGTGAGGTTCCGCCATGCCCATCGACCCGTACGCCGCTCTGAACGCCATGCTCCGCGCCGAGGCCGCCCGTTTCACCCCGCCGGCCCGCCGGGCGGAGCCGGCCCCGCCGCAGCCGGTACCGGTACCCGCCGACACCGAGCCGACCGGTGAGGTAACGCAGGGCCCGGGCGACCCGGTGGCGTAACGCGCGGCGCCGGTTCCCGCCACGGGAACCGGCGCCACGGTCACTCCAGGGCTTCAGTCCTCCCGCGTGTAATACCGGTAGAACGCGACGATCCCGACGCCCGCCCCCACAGCCAGTCCGATCCCCGTGGCGCGCAACACCGAGGAGTTGGTGAGGCTGTGCAGGTAGCCCGCGGCGATACCCGCGAACACCCCGTACGCGGCGGCGTGCACCTCTCTCTTCAGCCTCGGCCCGACGCGCGCGAGGGCGAACATGCAGGCGGCGAAGAGCGCGCCGCACAGGATCCCGTAGAAGACGTTGCCCGCGTCGACCGGGCCCATCTGGCGCTTGATGAAGGCCGCCCAGACCCCGTAGACGAGGCCGAGCGCCAGCGCGCGGATCAGGGAGTTCCTGCTGGTGTGGTCCACGTCCGCCGATGTCCTCGGGCGGTGCCGCCGGTGGGCGGTGGGTGCCGCATGTGCCATGGCGGGACTCCTCTCTTCCACCCTCCAGGGCACACCCGGCGCCCCGGAGCGGCAAGTGGATCACCCGGGACACCCGGACGCAGCAGCACCACTGGCGCCGGGCACCGCCCCGGCTTCCCCTGGTGACGTGCGCACCTACCTTTCGGCGGCCCTCATCGTGCTCGTGGCCCTGCTCGTGCCCGCGAGCGCGGTCGCGTACTGGGCCGACCGGGAGCTGGGCAACGCCGACCGCTACACCGCGGCCATGTCCCCGCTCGCCTCGGACCCGGCCGTCCAGGAGGTGGTCGTCACCCAGACGGGCCGCGCCCTCGCCGGGCAGATCGACGCCGGCCCCTTCCAGGGCGGGGTGGACGCCCTGATCGGCGAGGCCCTGCGCTCCTTCGCCGGGACCCCCGCCTACCGGACGGCCTGGGACGCGGCCAACCGCGCCGCGCACGCCTCTTTCCTCCGCGCCCTCACCACCGGCGACGGCGACGCCGTCACCCTCGACCTCGCGCCCGTGATCGCCCAGGTCAAAGGAGAGCTGGTCGCCGACGGAGTGCCCTTCGCCGACCGCATCCCCGAGACCCACCTCTCCGTGAAGGTCATGGAGTACGAGAACCTCGGCGCCCTCCGGAAGGCCTTCCGCATGCTCCAGATCGCCGGCGTCTGGCTCCCCGTGCTGACCGTGGTGCTCGCGGTGACGGCCGTCGCCGTAGCCCTCCACCGCCGCCGCGCCGTCATCGCCACCGGCATCGGCCTCGCCGTCGGCGCCCTCCTCCTGTGGATCGCGACAGCCCTGTGCCGCCGCCTGACCCTGGACGACCTGCCCGACGACACCGACCGGGCGGCCGCCGCCGCCGTGTACGACGCGCTCACCACGTTCCTGCGGACCACCGCCTGGGTGGTCCTCGCCATCGGTCTCGCCGCCGCGCTGAGCGCATGGCTGGCGGGCCGGCTACGCCGCACCCCATAAGCTCGGAACGTACCCATCCTCCGCAGAACTCCCCAGAAGAACCGATTCGCGAGCGGCGACACGGAAGCGGAATGACCACCGAACGACGCACCGAGCACATACCGTCCGGGCGGCCCCGGCCGAAGCCACTGACTCCGCCCGCCTGGCTGCTCGCGGGACTGCGGCCCAGCAGCGCCCCCATCCCCTGGGCGGCGGTCGCCCGCGCCGGGATCGCACTCGCCACCCCCCTCGCCGTCGGCTTCGCCCTCGACGAGCCCGAGTACGGGGCACTCGCCTCCATGGGCGCCCTGTCCGGGGTGATCGGCGACACCGCCGACGCCTACCGGATGCGGGTCCTGAACATCGCCGTCCCCCAGCTCCTCGGCGCGGTCGGAGTGGCCATCGGAACCCTGGTCTTCGGCCACGGCTGGCTGGCGGTCGGCGTCCTCACCCTGGTCGCCCTCGTCTCCGGAATGATCTCCTCGATCGGCACGGTCGCCTCGGTATCGGGCCTCCTCCTCCTGCTCAACGCCGTGGTCGGCGCCGGCCTGCCCATGCCCCAGCCCTGGTGGACGGCCCCCCTCCTGCTGACCGCCGGCGGCCTGTTCGTCCTCGCCCTGACCCTCCTGGGCTGGCCCCTGCGCGGCCGCCAGCCCGAACGGGCCGCCGTCGCCACCGGCTACCGGGCCCTGGCCGACGCCCTGGAAGCCGCGGGCGGCCCCGCCTACGACGAACGCCGCCAACAGCTCACCCAGGCCCTCAACCAGGCCTACGACCTCGTCCTGGGCCGCCGCGCCCGGGTCCACGGCCGCAGCCCCTCCCTCGTCCGGATGCTCGCCCAGCTGAACGTACTGATCCCCCTGGTCGAGGCCGCCCCCGCCGCCCACCTGCGCCGCCGCCCCCTGCCCCCCGAGATCCCGGCCGCCGTACGCGAACTGGCCGCCGCCGTCGAAGAGGGCCGCACCGGAACCCCCGACCTCCACCTCCCCGCCCCGCACACCCCCTCGGAACGGGCCGTGGACGCCGCCCTGCGGCACGCCGCCGCCATCGTCCACCTCCCCGAACCCGACCTGCACAACGTCGACGACCGCCTGGGCCGCCCCGCCGCCCTGGGCGTCCGCGCCCGCCGGGCGGTCCGCGACATGATGCTGTCCAGCGCCTCCTGGCGGTACGGCCTGCGCCTCGCCCTGTGCATCGGCCTGGCCCAGTCCCTCGTCTCCCTCATCCCCGTGGAGCGCTCCTACTGGGTCGCCCTCACGGTCACCTTCGTCCTCAAACCGGACTTCGGCTCCGTGTTCTCCCGCGCCGTCCTGCGTGCCCTGGGCACAGCCGCGGGCCTGGTCCTCGCCGCAGCCGTCCTCGCCGAAGTCCCCCGAGGCTGGTGGGACGTACCGGCCATCATGTTCCTGGCGGCCCTGATCCCAGCCTTCTCGGCAAAGGGCTACGCCTTCCAGACCGCCGCCATCACCCCGGTCATCCTCCTGCTCTCCGACCAGCTCAACCACCAGGGCTTCGACCTGATCCGCCCCCGCCTCCTGGACAGCCTCATCGGCTGCGCCATCACCCTCATCGCCGGCTACCTCCTGTGGCCCGAGAGCTGGCGCACCCGCATCGGGGACCGCCTCGCCGACGCCGTGGACGACGCCGCCCGCTACGTGGAACGGGCCTTCGCCCCGGTCGCCGACGAAGCCGCACTCCGCGCCGCCCGCCAGTCCCGCCTCCAGGCCCGCCGACGGATCTACCGCGACCTCTCGGGCCTGCGCAGCGAGTTCCAGCGCGCCCTCACCGAACCCCCGCCCACCGGCGCCCGGGCCGCCGCCTGGTGGCCCCTGGTCGTAGCCGTGGAACGCATCGTCGACGCCACCACCGCCGCCCGCGTCCGCGTCACCCACGGCGCCGAACCCCCGGCCCCCCACGAGGTCGACCAGATCACCCGCCAGCTCCGCGCACTGGCCGAACGGGTCCGCAACAGCACGGTCCCCTCCCAGACCACGGCGGAACCGACAACAGACGACACCAGCGTCCTGGCCCCCCTGGACCAGGAAATCGCAGCAGCCCTGGCCATCACCCAACCGGACCACTGACCACAACGGACCGGGACGGGGACCACGGACCTGAGGGGTCGGGGACGGGGTGGGGTGTCGTCCGGGATGTAAAACGTGATGTGTTGGCGCGCGGTACCTCGTATCCAACGAAGCACCGGACGGGGCGCCATAAATCATGCCCATCCCGGACGGCACCCCACCCCGTCCCCGACCCCGCCCCCACCCATCCCCAGAACACCCGCATCCCCCGAACGGCCCCCACCCCAGGCCCCCCACCCCACCCCGCGCGAGCATCGAAGCATGCGCCGCACCCGAGCCCTGCTCGCCCTGGCCGCCCTGGCGGCAACGGCAGGCTGCGCCGACGTGGCAGGCCTCCAGAACGACGGCGACCTCGGCACCGTGCACGCCCCCCAGACCCTGTGGAAGAACATCCGCCCCGACCCCCCGGCCCCCGGCCAACAGCCCGGCACCGCCGCACCAGTCCCGGGCCTCCCCAAAGTCCCCAGCGGCAGCGACATGCGCACGGTGGACGCCCTCTCCGTAGTCCGCGCCGACATCACCTCCGCCACCACCGAAGACAACGGCACCGGCCGCCTGGTCGACCCCCGCGCCATCCAGCGCCTGGCCCTCTGCACGCGGGCCCCCGCCGGCGGCCCCGACTGCCCGGTCCGTCCCCCCGCCCTCCACGACGTGACGGGCGACGGCAAGCCCGAACTGATCACCGCCCTGGACATCGACGGCCGCCTCTCAGAACTACGCGTCTACAAGATCACCAACAACGGCGGAATCACCCGCATCCTGTCCCGCCGAGCCGTCCTGGAAGGCGTAGAGGTCGCCGCCGAACACCTGGCCGTCCGCGAGCCGACCTCCAACCCCCAGTACACCTCCGTCTCCGACTACGTGTGGGACCCCAAGGCCGGGATCATGAACCTGTCCCAGCTGACCCTGGACGAGTGCCAGGCCCTCACCGACACCCCGCTCGGCCCGGACCGGACCCGATGCGCCCGCTGAGCAGCCTGCGCTGGAAGATCGCCCTCACCACCACCCTGGTGTGCTGCCTGGTCGCCGCCGTCCTCGGGATCCTGGTGCACAACGTGGCCGCCCAGCAGATCGTCGGCGAGGTCCGCAAGGACGCGAACCAGGAGCTGGACCACGCCCTCGGCCACTACGAGTACGGCACCGCCCACGGCGACGTGAACGTCGCCCTCGACCCGCCCGGCCTCCCCCCGCCCCTGAAGGCGCTCGTCGCCCGCGGCCGGACCGGCAGCATGGTCGGCCTGCACGACGGCGCCCCCGTCATGTGGGCGGCCGCGCCCGCCGACCGGCAGGCCCTCGCGGTCTGGATCCCGTACGAGCACACCCGCACCCGCCTCCGCGACATCGACGCCGCCATCCTGGCGTCCTCCGCGCTCGCCGCGGGCCTCGTCGCACTGGCGGGCCTCTTCCTCGCCAACCGGATCAGCCGCCGCCTGACCACCACGGCCGCCGTGGCCCGCCGGATCAGCGCCGGGGACCTGGACGCCCGGGTCGGCTTCCCCGCCGACGACGCGACCCTGCGCCCGCGCCGCTACCGCGACGAGGTGCGCGACGTGGCGCAGGCCCTGGACTCGATGGCCGCCTCGCTCCAGGGCCGGCTCGAGGCGGAGAAACGCTTCACGGCCGACGTGGCGCACGAGCTCCGCACCCCGCTCACCGGATCCCTGGCCGCGGCCGCACTGCTCCCCGAAGGCCGCCCCAAAGAAATGATCAACGACCGCCTCAAGGCACTGCACCTGCTCACCGAGGACCTGCTGGAGATCTCCCGGCTGGACTCGGGCGTGGAGCGGGCCGACCTGGCCCAGGTGGAACTGGGACGGGCGGTCCAGCGGGCCGTGGCCGCCACCCGGCTCGCCGCCGAAGTCCACGTCGTACGCGACGCGGTGGTGCTCACCGACCGCCGCCGCCTGGACCGCATCCTGGCCAATCTCCTGACGAACGCGCACAAACACGGCCTCCCACCCGTGGACATCACGGTGGAAGGCCCGGTCCTCACGATCCACGACCACGGCGGGGGCTACCCACCCGACCTGATCGACCAGGGCCCGCAACGCTTCCGCACCGGCGACCCCGGACGCGGCCGGGGCCACGGCCTGGGCCTGACCATCGTCGCGGGCCAGGCGGCGGTCCTGGAGATCGCCCTGACCTTCGACAACGCCCCGGACGGCGGCGCCCGCACGACGCTGCGCCTCCCGGTAGGAAAACTGCCGGAGGGCAGCTGACCGCAAACGGCCAACTGCCCCACTCAGCTACTCAGCCACTCACCGACGACATCACACGCCGAATCACACGCCGATGTTCTTGCCGTCCTTGCGCCACACGGACACGACCGCCGGACGGACGATCTTGCCGGGCCCGTCGGGCCACACCGACTGCGGCTTCTCGACGGACGCGCCGTCGATCTCGCCCGGGTGCTGCACCGACACCAGGACGCGCTTGTCCTGGATCAGCGGACCGCAGGTCTCGGCGCCGCGCGGAACGGTCAGGAACTGCTTCAGCTCACCGCGGCGCTCACCGGCGGTCGCGACGCCGAACAGGCCGTCGTGCGAGCCGAGCTGGTTGCCGTCGGTGGAGATCCACAGGTTGCCGTGCGGGTCGAAGGCCACGTTGTCGGGGCAGGAGATCGGGCTGACCTTGTCCTTCGGGAAGCCCGCGAAGTAGGTGGCCGGGTCGTTCGGGTCACCGGCGACCAGGAAGAGGCGCCAGGCGAAGCCGTCGCCCGCCGCGTCGTCGAAGTTCTCGGCGAGCTCCAGGATCTGGCCGTGCTTGTTCAGGTTGCGCGGGTTGGGCTCGGTGGCGCCTTCCTTGCCCGGCTTGCCGCGGTCGGTGTTGTTGGTCAGCGCGATGTACACGCGACCGGTGCGCGGCGACGGCTCGACGTCCTCGGGGCGGTCCATCTTGGTGGCGCCGACCTTGTCACCGGCCTGGCGGGTGAAGACGAACACCTCCTCGGCGGTCATGCCCTCGACGTGCGAGACGTTGCCGGAGGCCGAAGCGGTGGCCAGCTTGATCCAGACGCCGGAGCCGTCGAACTCGCCGTCGGCGGGGAGCTTGCCGGTGCCGTCGATCGCGGCGGCCGGGGAGTCACCGGTGAGCTTGGCGACGTAGAGGGTGCCTTCGTCGAGCAGCGTCAGGTTGTGGTCCTTCGCCGCGCGCGAGTTGCCCTTCTTCATCTGCTTGCTCGACACGAACTTGTAGAAGTAGTCGAAGCGCTCGTCGTCGCCCATGTAGACGACCGGACGGCCGTCCTCGGTCAGGCGGGGCTGCGCGGCCTCGTGCTTGAAGCGGCCGAGCGCGGTGCGCTTGCGCGGGACCGAGTTCGGGTCGTACGGGTCCAGCTCGACGACCCAGCCGAAGCGGTGCGACTCGTTGGGCTCCTGCGCGACGTCGAAGCGCTTGTCGAACCGCTCCCACTTGCGCTCGGTGGCGCCGGCGGTGACGCCGTAGCGCTTCAGGCGGGCGGCCTGGCCGGCGTCGGTGACCTGGCCGGCGTTGCCGAAGTACTGGTTGAAGTTCTCCTCGCCGTGGAGGGTCGTGCCCCACGGGGTGGTGCCGCCGGCGCAGTTGTTGAGGGTGCCGAGCACCTTGGTGCCGGTGGCGTCCACGGAGGTCTTCAGCAGGGCGCTGCCCGCGGCGGGACCGGTCAGCTTGAACTCGCTGGTGGCGGTCAGGCGGCGGTTGAGCTGGTGGCGGGTGACGGCCGTCAGCTTGCCGCTGCGGTGGTCCTCCTGGACGACGACCACGGACAGGCCGTGCGCGGCCCAGGCGATCTCGACCTGCTCGCGGGTCGGGTTCGCCGGGTCGTAGCCCTTGAACATGAGGTTCTCGTCCGTGTACTCGTGGTTCGCCACGAGCAGCTGCTGGCGCTCGTAGTTGCCGCCGAGCGGGAGCAGGCTCAGGAAGTCGTTGTTGTAGCCGAACTGACCGGCCTGGGCGGCGGCGGTCTGCTTGTCCGGGTTGAAGCCGGGGGCGCCCTTGAGGATCGGCTCGCCCCAGCGGATGACCACGTTCTGCTCGTGGCCCTCGGGGACGGTGACCTTGTCGTCGGTGTTCGGCGCGACGGCCTTGAAGCGCAGGCCGCGGGCGGGCTCGCCGCCGCCGCCCGCGCGCTGGGCGTCGGCGCCGTCGACGGGGGCGGCGCTGGCGCTCTGGCCACTGCCGGTGCCGAGGGCGACGGCGGTGCCGGCGGCGGTGGCGACCGTGACGACGGCGGCGGAGCGCAGCATCGAGCGGCGGGAGTACGCCCGGGCTATGACGTCGCCGACGTACTCGTTGTCGCTGGTGTTGGGCACCTCGTGGAAGCATGCGTCGCCACAGCGGTAGCGACAGGTGAGAGCGGAACGGCCGCTCCCATGCGGGTTGCCGATGAGCGGCAGGAGCTTGCGCACGAGGTGTCCTCCGGTGAAGTGCACGGCGCCGACAACGTGTCGGTAGGAATCCAGCCGTGACGCTAGGGCCGAGTTGCGCCGGTGCGGCGGCGCGGGGATGAACGCCGGATGAACCCGGCACGGCGGAGGGGGAGTTCGGAGAGCGGCGCCACGAAAGGCGCCCCTGCCGAAGTTCCAGCCACGGGGCCGATAACCTTACGTGTCCACTCTGGGCAGGGATCAACCGCACAGTACGGACAAATGACGCACGCACTCATGCGAAAGGCCTGGCCCATGGGTATTCGGAGCTTGTTGCGCAAGGTGTTCGGACGTTCTGCGGAACCGGTTCCGGAGACTTCGGACACCCCTTCTGCCGCCGTCCCGAACCAGGCGGAACGCACTCCCCTGGACGTGGCCGCCGAACTGGTGGCGGCGTCCTTCGACAATCCGACCGTTCCGCCGCAATCCGCACCGCGCGACCGGGAGCCGGGCACGCTGCTCACGGCCCCGGCCACCACCTCGGACCCCACGGTCCCGGAAGCCCGCCGCCCGTCGCCTCCGGCGGTCCCCGACCCCACCCCCGCGGCGGTAACCCCGGAACCCGAAGCGGAACCGGTTGCCACCACGCCGGAGCCCAAGGCCGAGGCCCTCACCCCCGAGCCTGAGGCTCAGCCCGCACCGGCCGAACAGCCGGAGGCAGAAGCCGTCACCACCGAGGCGAAGCCCGAGCCGGTCGCCGCCGAGGCGGAGCCCGAGGCTGCTGCAGCGCCGGAGGCAGAGGCCGTGGCCGTAGAGGCCGCTGCCGAGCCGGAGGCCGAGGCTCAGCCCGAGCCGGTCGCCGCCGCGGCGGAGCCCGAGGCAGCCGCCACCGAAGCCGAGCCGGAGGCCGAGGCCGTCGTCACCGCCGAGCCGCAGGCCGACGTCGAGCCGCAGGCTCAGACCGTCGCCGACGACGCCTCCCTCACGGCCACGCCCGCCGAGCCCGAGGCCGCTGCCGAGCCGGAGACCGAGGCACAGCCCGAGCCGGTCGCCGCCGAGGCGGAGCCCGTCGCGGAGCCGGCCGCCGAGGCCGCTCCCGAGCCGAAGGCGGAGGCCGACGTGGCCCCCGAGCCTGAGGCCGAGGCGCAGCCCGAGCCCGTCGCCGAGCCGCAGGCCGACGTCGAGCCGCAGGCTCAGACCGTCGCCGCCGACAACGCCGTCACGGCCGCGCCCGCCCAGGCGGAGCCCGAGGCTGCTGCGGCGCCGGAGGCAGAGGCCGACGTAGCCACCGAACCCCAGCCGGAGGCAGCGGCTCAGCCCGAGCCCGTTGCCGCCGCGGCGGAGCCGGAGACGGAGGCCGACGTAGCGACCGAAGCCGAGCCGGAGGCAGAGGCAGAGGTCGAGCCCCTCGCCGCCGAGTCGGAGGCACAGCCCGCGCCGGAGGCAGGGGCTCAGCCCGAGGCCCCCGAGACCGAGCCGGAGGCAGAGGCAGCGGCAGAAGGTCCCGCGACCCCCGCGGCAGCGGTCCGGCGGCGGGCGCCCCTGGTGGCGGGCGCGTACAAGACCGCCGGCCAGGTGCTGCGCACCAAGGGCAAGGCCGGCGCCCGCGCCAAGGTGTACCTGGTGCTGGACCGTTCCGGTTCGATGCGCGGCTTCTACAAGGACGGCAGTGCCCAGCACCTCGCCGACCACGTCCTCGCCCTGTCCGCGCACCTCGACGAGGAGGCCACCGTCCACACGGTGTTCTTCTCCACGGAGGTGGACGGCACCGCCGAGCTGACCCTCGACGCCCACGACGAGGGCTGGGTGGAGGCCCGGCACGGCGAGCTGGCCCGGATGGGCCGCACCAGCTACCACGTGGCCGTGGAGGCCGTCCTGGAGCGCTACCAGAAGGACGGCGGTACGGGCCCGGCCCTGGTCGTCTTCCAGACGGACGGCGCGCCCGACAACCGTCAGCCCGCCCGTCAGGCGATCACCGATGCCGCGACCGCCGCCCCGGAGGTGTTCTGGCAGTTCGTGGCCTTCGGTGACGACGACTCGAAGGCCTTCGACTTCCTGCGCAAGCTGGACGCCGAGAACGCCGGTTTCTTCCACGCCGGCCCGGCCCCCACCGAGCTGGCCCCGGCCGCGCTCGTGAAGGGCCTGCTCCAGCGGTTCTGATCCCCCCGGCACACAAAAGGGCGGCGCCCCCTCCACCCGGAGGGGGCGCCGCCTTCGTACTGCCGAATACCAGGTCAGCCGCGCGGCGACCCGGCGTCCGGGATGACCGCGTCGGAGACGGGCCGCTCCGAGGCCGGGGCGGCCTTGGTCTCGACCGGCTTGCGCAGCGCGATGTTCAGCTCGCGCAGGCGGGCCTCCTCCAGCACGGTCGGCGCGCCCATCATCAGGTCCTGGGCGTTGCCGTTGAGCGGGAAGGCGATGGTCTCGCGGATGTTCGGCTCGTCGGCCAGCAGCATCACGATGCGGTCCACGCCCGGGGCGATGCCACCGTGCGGCGGGGCGCCGAGGCGGAACGCGCGCAGCATGCCCGCGAACTCCCGCTCGACGGTCTCGGCCTCGTAGCCGGCGATCTCGAAGGCCTTGAGCATGACCTCGGGCTCGTGGTTGCGGATGGCACCGGAGGACAGCTCGATGCCGTTGCAGACGATGTCGTACTGCCAGGCCAGGATGTCGAGCGGGTCCTTCTCCTCCAGGTCCTTCATGCCGCCCTGCGGCATGGAGAACGGGTTGTGGGAGAAGTCGATCTTGCCGGTCTCCTCGTCCTTCTCGTACATCGGGAAGTCGACGATCCAGCAGAAGCGGAAGACGTTCTCCTCGAACTGGCCCGCGCGCTTGGCCGCCTCGACGCGGACGCCGGACATGATCTTGGAGACCTCGTCGAACTCGCCCGCGCCGAAGAACACCGCGTGCCCGGCCGCCAGGCCCAGACGCTCGGTGAGGACCTTGACGTTCTCCTCGGTGAGGAACTTGGCGATCGGGCCGGTCAGCGCACCGTCCTCGCCCACGCGGACCCAGGCCAGGCCCTTGGCGCCCAGCGAGATCGCGTACTCGCCGAGGCCGTCGAAGAACTTGCGCGGCTGCGCGGCGGTGTCCGGGACGGCCAGGGCGCGCACGTGCTTGCCGGCGAACGCCTTGAACTCCGAGGCCTCGAAGACGTCGGTGATGTCGACGAGCTCCAGCTTGGCGCGCAGGTCGGGCTTGTCGTTGCCGTACTTGAGCATCGACTCGCGGAACGGGATCCGCGGGAACGGCGAGGTGACCTCGCGGCCCTTGCCGAACTCGGTGAAGATCTCCGTCATCAGCCGCTCGATCGGCTGGAAGACGTCTTCCTGCTCGACGAACGACATCTCGACGTCGAGCTGGTAGAACTCGCCCGGCGAACGGTCGGCGCGGGCGTCCTCGTCGCGGAAGCAGGGCGCGATCTGGAAGTACCGGTCGAAGCCGGAGATCATCAGCAGCTGCTTGAACTGCTGCGGGGCCTGCGGCAGGGCGTAGAACTTGCCCGGGTTCAGACGCGACGGGACGACGAAGTCACGGGCGCCCTCGGGGGAGGTCGCGGTGAGGATCGGGGTCGCCATCTCGTTGAAGCCGAGGGCCACCATCTTCGAGCGGATCGACGCGATGACCGCCGAGCGCAGCATGATGTTGCGGTGCATGCGCTCGCGGCGCAGGTCGAGGAAGCGGTACTCCAGGCGCCGCTCCTCGTTCACACCGTCGTCGGTGTTGATGGTGAAGGGCAGCGGGGCGGCCGCGCCGAGCACCTCGACCTCGACGGCCTCGATCTCGATCTCGCCGGTGGGCAGCTCGGCGTTGACGTTGTCGGCGCCACGGGAGACGACCTTGCCGTCGACCCGTACGACCGTCTCCTTGGACAGCTTGTCCAGGACGGCGGCGGCCGCGGTGCCGGGGCGGGCGACGAGCTGCGTGATGCCGTAGTGGTCACGCAGATCGATGAAGAGGATGCCGCCCAGGTCTCGACGATTGTGCAGCCAGCCGCTCAGCCGGACGTCGGAGGCGACGTCGGAGGCACGGAGCTCGCCGCACGTGTGGGACCTGTACCGATGCATCAGTCATCCAGTTCTACGCGATACCAGGGTGGATTCAACCGTCCCAAGGTTACCGTCAGGGCGCGCCACCGTGCGGGCACGCCCGGGGACCGCCGTGAACAGGCACTCCGGTGGGATGACCTGTAAAGATGACGGAGTGCGCACCGAGGACGTCCTGGCCGCCATCGCGACCGGTCTGTGGCGATGGGACAACGCCTCCGGGACGGTCACCCTCGACAGCGAGGCCGCCCGGCTGCTCGGTCTGCCCGCGGAGCCCGTCATGCTGCCCGAGGTGGCGGTGCGCTCGCGTTTCCATCCGGTGGACTGGAACGAGATCAACGGCATCGTGAACCTGGCGGTGGCCGAGGGCACCCTCGCCGAGGCCCGGCTGCGGATCATGGACGAGGACGGGCGGGTCCTGCGTACGGTGCGCAGCCGCTCCAAACCGCTGGAGAACGTCACGGCGGACGGCCGCAACGACTACGAGCTGATCGGCACCCTCCAGGAGATCGCCGAGCCGCAGCCGGGCACCACCGCCGCGCACACCCCCATCACCGGTGACTGGCGGCGTTCCCGGGAGGCCTTCCTGCTGGACGCCGGCCGGGCGCTGGCGGAGGCGCGGTCCACGGCGGAGGTGCTGCGGGTGGCGGCCTCGCTGTCCATGCCGGGGTTCAGTCCGGACGGGCTGGCCGTGTTCGGCGTGGCGGGCGACCGGCTGTCGGTCACCGGGCACCACGGGCACGGCCCCGGCGACGAGGGCCCCTTCTCCGACATGGGCCTGGACACCGACTATCCGGCGGCGGAGGTCGTCCGGACGGGACGGGCGATCTACCTCCCCTCCCCCGAGGACTACCAGCGGCGCTTTCCGGCCACCTGGCCGCTGGCCCAGCGCTTCGGCCGGATCTCCTGGGCCTTCCTGCCGCTGATCGTCGCCGGACGGACCATGGGCGCCTGGATGGCCGCCTTCAAGCATCCGGTGTCCTTCTCGCCCGACGAGCGGTCCGTACTGACGACGGTGGCCCGGATGCTGGCCCAGGCCCTCCAGCGGGCCGGTGTGGCCGAATCCGAACGGGAGCTGACGACGGGGCTCCAGCGGTCGATGATGCCGCAGCTCGGGCCGGAGATCCCGGGCATGACGATCGCCGCGCGCTACGTCCCGACTGGTGGCGGGCTCCAGGTCGGCGGCGACTGGTACGACATGATCCCGCTGCCGTCGGGCCGGTTCGCGCTGGTCATCGGCGACGTCCAGGGGCACGACGTACGGGCCGCGGGCCTGATGGGCCAGCTGCGGATCGCCGTACGCGCCTACGCCTCCGAGGGCCACCGGCCCGACGCCGTCCTGTCGCGGGCCTCCCGCTTCCTGGCCGGACTGTGCTCCTCCCAGGAGCACCCGGCCGGCTCCGGCTCCCCCGACCCGGACTTCCACAGCCCCCGGTTCGCGACCTGCCTCTACGTGGAGTGCGATCCGGCGACCGGCCTGCTGGAGGTGGCCCGCGCCGGGCATCCCGATCCGGCGGTGCGGATGGCGGACGGCACGGTCCTGATGCGGCCGACGGCGGGCGGGCTGCCCCTGGGCATCGTCCCCGACACCGACTACCCGACGACCCGGTTCACCCTGGAGCCGGGCGAGACGATGATGCTGTGCACCGACGGGCTCATCGAGACCGGCGGGCACGACCTGGACACCGGCTGGGCGCGGCTGCGCGCCATCCTGGAGTCCGACACCCTCGACCCGGACTCCCCCGATGCCTCCGGCCCCTCGGAGGGCCACCTGGAGCGGCTCGCGGACCTGCTGGTCCAGGCCGTGCACGGGCCGTCCTCGCACCACACCACCGGACCGCTCGCCGACCGCCGCGAGGACGACATAGCCGTGGTGCTGCTGTGCCGCGAGAGCGCCGACTGCGGCTGCGGCACCCCGCCGCTGCACCCGTCGCGGCCCCCGCGGCGCACGATGCTGACGGTGGCGCAGGCAGAACCGGAGCGGCTCTCGGGCGCCCGCCGGCAGGTCCGGGAGCTGCTGCACGACTGGGCGGACCCGGAGCAGGTGGACTCGGCGGTACTGATGGTCTCCGAGATGGTCACCAACGTCCTGGTGCACACCGACGGCGACGCGGTACTGGTGGCGGAGGCGGCGGGCGAGCTGGGCACCCGGCGGCTGCGCGTGGAGGTCGCGGACGCCAGCGACGAGCTGCCGCACAAGCGCCACCCCGGGGAGATGGCGTCGAGCGGGCGCGGGGTGCTGCTGATGGAGATGCTGGCCGACACCTGGGGCGTGGACCCCCGGGGCGCGGGCAAGTCGATCTGGTTCGAGCTGTACGAACGCTCCAAACCGGACGACGACGTCGAGGACTGAGCCCTCTGCACACTGAAAGGTAAGTGGACGCGGCGATGCCGACCCCTCTGCTGCCCGAGCCGGTGCGGCGACTGGCCGCCTGGTGTGCGGTCCTGCTGCTGGTCACGGGTGTCGCCGCCGTCGGGATCTGGCTGTGCGTGGTCTTCAAGACCGCCGTCACGCCCGTCCTGCTCGCGGTCCTCGGCACCGCCCTGCTCGGCCCGCTGCACCGCCGCCTGGTCCGGATGGGGGTGAACCGCTCGCTGGCCGCCGCGGTCACCTGCCTGGCCGTGGTCGCCGTCGTCGGCGGGGCCACGTACATCGTGGCCCTGGCGCTCGTCGAGACCGGCGACCAGATCATCGACGCGCTCGTACGGGCCGGGGAGAGCCTCGCCGAGCACTTCGGGGCGGCCGGCACCTCGCTTTCGGACCTCGCCGCGAACTCCAAGGACCTCCTGGCGAAGTTCGGCGGCACGGCCGCGTCGGGGGTCCTCGCCGGACTCAGCGTGGTCGGCACGATGATCGCGACGGCCCTGCTGGCCCTGGTCCTGATCTTCTTCTTCCTGCGCGACTCCGACCGGGCCGTGGGCACGCTGCGGGCCCTCGTCCCGAGCCGCTCGGGCGACCTGATGGAGGCGATGGGGCGGCGCGCCTACGGGGCCGTGGAGGGCTTCATGCGCGGGACCACCTTCGTGGCCCTGGTCGACGCCGTACTGATCGGCGCCGGCCTGCTGGTCCTGCGCGTACCGGGCGCGCTGGGCCTGGCCGCCCTCGTCTTCGTGACGGCGTACATCCCCTACCTCGGCGCGTTCCTGTCGGGCGCGGTGGCGGTCCTGGTGGCCCTCGCCGACCGGGGCTGGGTGATCGGCCTGTGGACGCTGGGCGTGGTCCTGGCCGTCCAGATGATCGAGGGCTACGTCCTCCAGCCGATGGTCCAGAGCCGCACGGTACAGATGCACCCGGCGGTGGTGATGCTGGCCATCACGGCCGGCGCGAGCGTCGCGGGCATCCTCGGCATGCTCCTGGCAGTCCCCCTCACAGCAGCCGCCTTCGGCGTCATCTCAGAACTCCGCACCCGCTACACCGCCCCGGCAGGGCCGCCCCCGAGCGACTGAGGCGCCTGTTCAGGTCCTGTCCGGGTCGCGTTCTTCCTTCAGGACTCCGTAGACGATGGAGTCGCGCCAGCTGCCCCGGACGAGGACATGCCCGCGAATGCGGCCTTCTTCGGTCATGCCAGCGGCCAGGAGGGTCTTCGCCGATGCGCTGTTCTTCGGGGCCCGGGCAGCCCAGACACGGTGCAGGTCCAGGTCGTCGAAGGCGAGGTCGAGCAGGAGGTGGACGCTCTCGGTGCCGTACCCCACCCCCCAGGCGTCCGGACGCAGGGCGAAGCCGATGGTCGCGGCCTGTTGCTGATGAGGGTCCATGGCCAGGCGCGCGAAGCCGACCAGCGGGCCGCCCTCGCCCTCTGTGACGGCCAGGGCGTATTCCTGGCGAGGCGTGGCGGTGGCCGAGGCCATCGAGCGGGCCACGATGCCTGCGACCTGGTCGCGGGTCCGTGGTTCGAAGGAGAGGTGTTCGGTCGCCTCGCTGCTGCCGTAGATGGCGTGGACGTTGTCCACGTCATCGAGTCTCAGCTCGCGCAGGGCCAGACGGTGGCGGTGACGGGCGACCGGATACATGCGGCGGACTCTATGCGAGGTTCAGCGGGGTAGGGCAAGAGCAGGACGGGAGAACGTCTCGATCTCCTCGCGCAGCTCGCGGGCGACGGCCGCGTCACGGTAGCCGGGCTGCAAGAGGGCCGAGCGCACCCGGCGAGCGGAGTGGATGATTCCCGCGTTGCGCTGGTCCGCAGACAGGTCCAAGACGGGACGGACTGCTTCTGCGGCTCCGTCGAGGTCCCCGGTCCAGAGGCGGGCCAGGCCAAGATTGGTGCGGGCGCCGGCAGCGTCCCCGAAGGCCCAGTCGGCATGCCCGGGGTCGCTGAAGCCGCCCACCGCCCGCTCGGCGCGTTGTGCGAGCTGGGCATCCCCGTGGCCGAGCAGGACATGGGCCTCGACGTCGTAGTAGTCCTGGCGGACACGGGGGAACGTGAGCAGGCCGCCCAGCGCGTCCAGGTCGTCGGGGACCGTGGTCTCGCGCAGATCAGTGGCGCGCCTGGTGGCCCGGGTGACGGTGTCGGCGTCGCCGATCAGCGAGGCCGCGCGGGCTTCGAGACCGGCCAGCCACACCGTCACCGTGCCGTGCTGGGAGGCGGCCTGGGCCGCGCCCTGGCGGGCGTAGTGGAGGGCGTCGGTGGGGCGGTCGGCCCAGTACGAGATGAGGGACTGCAGCCCCCTGACCCAGGCCCCCATCGCGGGGTGATCGGCCTGCTCGGCGCAGACGGCGGCGGTGCGCGCCTGCATCATCGCCGCGTTCGGGTCCCCCAGGTCGTGACCGGCCTTGGCGAGCATGCCCGAGGACAGGGCTGCGATCAGGTAGAGGTCGCGCAGCTGGACCGGGCGGGCCCGTCCGGATTCCAGGAGGCGGAAGCACTCGTCCTGCACGCTGATCAGATCGTCCAGGACCGCTGCGAGCGGAACCCGGACGTAGGCGGACGCCAGGCGCCGTGCCTCGTCCTGGAGGTATCCCATGGTCTCCTCGCCGACCCGGCCTCGCTCTTCTCCCATGGCGAATGCCATCGCACGCCGTGCTGCCATAGCTGCGTTCGTTCCCATCTCGTGCAGACCCGCGCCGTCAGCGGCGCCGGGTGGGGCGGAGTACGACATACCGTGCCGCGCCGGTGCGGGCGCGGCGCGGGGCGGGGCGGATGCCGGAGACCACAGGTCGTCGATGCTGTGGCCCAGCAGGTGGACCAGGACCCGCCGGGAGTCCGGATGAGGCCGGCCGGTGCCGTAGTACCAGCGCTCGAAGGTCGCCTCGGAGACGGTGAGCCTGGCGTACTTCTCCAGGCCTTCCAAGTCGGCCAGTTCACTGGCGGCCGCCGTGAAACGGGAGAGGAAGACATCGAAGTCCCGCCACTCCCTGGCATCGAGCAGCACCCGCAGCAGCGTCGTCATCACGCCCCCTTACCGGTCCGGTATGTCGCGTCCGACCGTAACCCGACGCCGTCGTCAATCTCCTTCCCAAAAAGGGAAGTTGGCGCACATGAGGCGCGAATGAGGGAGAAGCGATGCCGCACCTCACCCCACAGGCGGATTCCAAGGGCCGAATGCGGGTGGATCTGCTCCGCTTGCCGCCACCACGCTCGTACGTGTCCCTGCCGACGAGCCGGCCGCCGCAATCGGGCCGGGCCGAAATGGTCCTGGGGCGGCCCCACGGCCGCCCTGGGAAGGAAACGAAGGCCGTCGTGATCGAAACCCCCGCGGACCTCAGTACCCCCGTCGCCTGCGAGTGGTCGATGAGCTACACCATGGTCAAAGGGTCGGTCGGTCTCACCCGGATCCACGCCCGCAGACTGCTGACCGCATGCAACTGGACCGGCGACGTCCAGGACGCCGTCGTCATCGTCAGTGAGCTGGTCACCAATGCCATCCGTCACGCGCACAAACGGGGCCACGTCCTGGGACTGCGGATCTCCGTCCTGGAGGACCACACCCTGGTCATCGACGTCAGCGACCCCGTCCCCGCCTTCCCCCGCACGGGCGGGCCCGCCCCCGGCGATCAGGACGAGGGCGGCCGGGGCCTGCTCGTCACCCGCGCTCTCGGAGCCGAGGTGACCTGGTTCCTGCGCAGGCACGTCGGCAAGACCGTCCGCGCCACCCTCCCCGCCCACCGCGCAACGGCCTGACGCTCGAACGGGAACGAAAAGGCCCAGGTCAGCGACCTGGGCCTGCTTCGTTCCCGCATCTTCCGGCGCCCCAACCACAGGGCCCGGGCCGGTCAGTCCTGGTCTGCCTCGCCCGTGCCGCGGTGGCCGAGGCCCGTGCGGGCCGTGGTGGGGATGGTGCCGAGGCGGCCCGCCTGGAAGTCGTCGAAGGCCTGCTGGAGTTCGTCGCGGCTGTTCATGACGAACGGCCCGTAGTGCGCCATCGGCTCGCGGATCGGCTGTCCGCCGAGGATGACGACCTCCATGTCCGGCGCGTTCGAGTCCTGGGACTCGTCCGCCCGCACCGTCAGCGAGCCGCCTTCTCCGAAGACCGCCGTCTGTCCGGTGTGGATCGGCCTGCGGTCCTCGCCGACCGAGCCGCGCCCGGCCAGGACGTAGACGAGGGCGTTGAAGTCCTCGCGCCACGGGAGGGTGATCTGCGCGCCCGGGGTGACGGTCGCGTGGACCATCGTGATCGGGGTGTGGGTGATGCCCGGGCCCTCGTGCCCGTCGAGCTCGCCGGCGATCACCCGGAGCAGCGCGCCGCCGTCCGGGGTGGACAGCAGCTGGACCTGGCCGCCGCCGATGTCCTGGTAGCGCGGGGGCATCATCTTGTCGGAGGCCGGGAGGTTCACCCACAGCTGGAGGCCGTGGAAGAGGCCGCCGGACACCACCAACGACTCCGGCGGGGCCTCGATGTGCAGGAGGCCCGAACCGGCGGTCATCCACTGGGTGTCGCCGCCGTTGATGACTCCGCCGCCGCCGTTGCTGTCCTGGTGGACGAAGGTCCCGTCGATCAGGTAGGTGACGGTCTCGAAGCCGCGGTGGGGGTGCCAGGGGGTGCCCTTGGGCTCGCCCGGCGCGTACTCCACCTCGCCCATCTGGTCCATCATGATGAACGGGTCGAGGTACTGGTAGTTGATCCCGGCGAACGCCCGGCGCACCGGGAACCCCTCGCCCTCGAATCCACCCGGAGCCGTGGTCACGGCCAGCACCTTGCGGGCGGCGGCCGTCTGCGGCACGGCCACGCGCGGAAGGGTCAACGGGTTCTCAACAGTCACTGCGGGCATGGTCAGGACCTCCTTCTGCGTCGAGTTTAGTTGAAACTCGAACTTTCTGCCACCGCTCAGAACAGCGCACCCGCCCGGCTCATTCCCGGACGGGTGCGTGAAGGGTGGCAGGCCCCCCGACCAGGGAGATCCCGCCAATGTGCATACGTATGACAACCGGGGCGCCCGCGATGCGGTCTTCCCGGACATGGAGAACCGCACGACCGATCCCCTGCCCGAGCCGGGAACGGAGACCGAAGCCGCCCCCGCCCCCCGCTGGACCCCGCCCGAGCCGCTGCTCGCCCTCGGCCGGGCCACCGGCATCACCGCCCTGGTCACGGCCCTCGGCTACGCCGCCTACCGCTGGGCCGCGACCGGCCTGCCGATGGAACCGCTGCCCGGCTCGCCCTGGCCGTACCTCACCGCCTGGGCCGTCCTGACCTTCGTCGCCTGCCTCATCCTGAACTGGGCGACGTCCGGGATCGACTACGACGGCCGCTGGCAGCTCATCGTGTTCCCGGCGTTCGCCGGGGTCCGCCTCTGCCTGCGCCTGCGCCCGGACACCGCGCTCGTGTACGCGTACGGGCTGGGGTTCCTGGCGGTCGCGGCGGTGGCGGTCGCCGTGTGGCGGTGGCGGTGGCGCCGACGGCTGTCCGCTACCAGCTCGAAATGACGATCGAGTTGATCGGCGAGAGGTTCTCCGGCCAGCCGTCCCCGGGACGCATCTTGGGCAGGCAGTCGGTGCCGTTCGAGCCCCGGCAGAGCTTCACGGTCCAGCCGCCGGTCTGGTTGTTGTAGACGATGTGCGTGCCCTCCCAGCCGTCGATCCGGTGCGTCCCCCAGGCGCTCCAGCTCCTCGACGGCGCCTGGTTCCAGTCCGTGCCGGGGTAGAAGCAGACGGACCCCGACTCACAGCCGAACGAGCTGTCCGCGTGGGCCGGGCCCGCCGCCAGGACCCCCGTTCCGAGCGCCAGCGTCGCGGTCGCGGCCACCGCTGCGAGCTTCGTGCGGATCGACGTGATCGACGTACGGGCCATCACTGCCTCCTCGATTGGAGCGGGGGATCCCCCCGTGGTTTCCCCCGCGCCCCGATGGTCCGCCGCACCCGCCCGGCCCCGCGATCCTTTCGGCGGTGCCCGAAGGCTTCACCGAAGGCTTCACCGCAGCCTTCAGCGGCCGCCACCGCGCAGCAGGTCCACGCCGAGTCCGGTGGCCGAGTGCAGGACCGCCTTCCCGTCCCGCTCCGTGGTGATCAGCCCGGCCGCGCGCAGGGTGCGGGTGTGCTCGGACACCGACGGCAGGCTGATGTCGAGGTCCCGGGCCAGCTCGCTCGTCGTGCGCTGCGCGGTCAGCCGCTGGAGGACCGCCGCCCGGGTGCGCCCCAGCAGGGCGTCCAGCGCCCCGTCGGCGGGGCCCTCGGCGGCCAGCGGGAAGGGGGTCAGCGCCGGGTAGATCAGTACGGGCCGCCCTCCGCCGTGGTCGGCCAGCATCGGCCGTCCCGTCCCGAAGACGGTGGGCAGCAGCTGGAGGCCGCTGCCGTCGAGGCGCACCTCGTAGTCCGGCGGGAGGTCGACCTCGAAGGTGGTGCCGGACCAGCGGGCCCGCGGATGGGTGCTCGCCAGGACGGCCTTGATGCCGTGGGCGGCCATCAGCCGGCTGCGCCAGGCGACGTCGGCCTGGAAGGACTGCCGGATCCGCGCCCAGTGCGGGGCCACGGCCGCCGCGTGCCCGGCGCGCAGGGCCGCCTCCAGCTGGTCCCAGGCGGCCGCGTCCTGCCGCCACAGCGCCCGCAGCCAGCTGCCCGAGCCGCGGGCCCGGGACACCGCCCGCTCCAGCTCCTCGCGGGTCAGGGTGGACCGCGCCGCCCGGACGGCGAGGAGCCCCTCCTCCACGTCGGTGACGAAGGGCTCGGCGAAGGGCGGGTTGTCGCCGTCGGGCCGGAGCAGGTCGAGCAGCGGCCGGACCCGGTCCGGTAACTCGCGGGTGAGGCGGCTGCGCCAGCGCCCGTAGACGGCCGCTTCGTCGGTGCGCTGCCAGGCCACCAGCGCGGTGCCGAGCTCGACCAGGGGGTAGGGCTCCCGGGCGAAGGTGACGCCGAGCAGGTCCTCCGCGGTGAAGTGCACCTTCAGCAACGTCCGTCCCCCGTCAGGCCCCGCCGACCGGCCGCTCAGCCCACGAGCAGCCGTCTAGCCGTCTAGCCGTCTAGCCGTCTGCGCATGAATGGCGTCTAGCCGTACATCCGGCGCATCGCGAAGTCGACCATCTGCTCGACGGCCTTCGCGTCGAAGACCATCCGGTGGTCGCCCTCCATGTCGAGGACGAAGCCGTACCCGGTGGGCAGCAGGTCGATGACCTCGGCGCCGGTGATCACGAAGTACTTGGACTCCTTGCCGGCGTACCGGCGCAGTTCCTTGAGCGTGGTGAACATCGGGATGACCGGCTGCTGCGTGTTGTGCAGGGCCAGGAATCCGGGGGTGTCGCCGCGCGGGCAGTAGACCTTCGAGGTGGCGAAGATCTGCTGGAAGTCCTCGGCGGACAGCGATCCCGTGGTGAAGGCCCGTACCGCGTCGGCGAGCGACGGCGGCGAGGGCTCGGGGTAGAGCGGCTGCTCGCCGTACCCGCCGCCCATCTGCTGCGGGGCGGCGTACTGCTGTTGCTGCCCTGCGCTCACGTTCTGGTCGTAGCCGTACATGGACCGAAGCGTACCGAGCGCCGCCGTCTTCCAGGATCCCTCCACCGGTTCTGGCTTGATGCTGGTCACAGTCGTCGGTGAAGGGTTGATTCTTATTACTGGTGGGTAGCATCATGACGTTACCGATTGGTATGTACGAGGAACCTGTCTCCCCGAGCCTTAACGGAGCCGTCGCCATGGGGCACTACAAGTCGAATCTCCGCGACATCGAGTTCAACCTCTTCGAGGTGCTCGGCCGCGACAAGCTGTACGGCACCGGTCCCTTCGAGGAGATGGACACCGAGACCGCCAAGAGCGTCCTCTCCGAGCTGACCCGCCTCGCCGAGAACGAGCTGGCCGAGTCCTTCGCGGACGCCGACCGCAACCCGCCGGTCTTCGACCCGGCCACCAACACCGCGCCGGTCCCGGCCGCGTTCAAGAAGAGCTACGAAGCCTTCATGGACTCGGAGTACTGGCGCCTGGGCCTGCCCGAGGAGATCGGCGGCACCACCTCGCCCCGCTCCCTGATCTGGGGTTACGCGGAGCTGCTGCTCGGCTCGAACCCGGCCATCTGGATGTACTCCTCCGGCCCGGCGTTCGCCGGCATCCTCCACGAAGAGGGCAACGAGGCGCAGAAGAAGGTCGCGCAGATAGCCGTCGAGAAGCGCTGGGGCTCCACCATGGTCCTCACCGAGCCGGACGCCGGCTCGGACGTCGGCGCCGGCCGCACCAAGGCGATCGAGCAGGCCGACGGCTCCTGGCACATCGAGGGCGTGAAGCGCTTCATCACCTCCGGTGAGCACGACATGGAGGAGAACATCCTCCACTACGTCCTCGCCCGCCCCGAGGGCCACGGCCCGGGCACCAAGGGCCTGTCCCTCTTCCTCGTCCCGAAGTTCCACTTCGACTGGGAGACCGGCGAGCTGGGCGAGCGCAACGGCGTCTACGCCACCAACGTCGAGCACAAGATGGGCCTCAAGGCCTCCAACACGTGCGAGATGACCTTCGGCGACCAGCACCCCGCCAAGGGCTGGCTGATCGGTGACAAGCACGACGGCATCCGCCAGATGTTCATGATCATCGAGTTCGCCCGGATGATGGTCGGCACGAAGGCCATCGCCACCCTCTCCACCGGCTACCTCAACGCCCTGGAGTACGCCAAGGAGCGCGTGCAGGGCCCGGACCTGGCCAACTTCATGGACAAGTCCGCACCCAAGGTCACCATCACGCACCACCCCGACGTGCGCCGCTCGCTCATGACGCAGAAGGCCTACGCCGAGGGCATGCGCGCCCTCGTGCTGTACACCGCCTCCGTCCAGGACGCGATCCAGCTCAAGCAGGCCGCCGGCGAGGACGCCTCCGCCGAGATCGGCCTGAACGACCTGCTCCTGCCGATCGTCAAGGGCTACGGCTCCGAGAAGTCCTACGAGCAGCTCGCGCAGTCCCTGCAGACCTTCGGCGGTTCCGGTTACCTCCAGGAATACCCGATCGAGCAGTACATCCGCGACGCCAAGATCGACACCCTCTACGAGGGCACCACGGCCATCCAGGGCCAGGACTTCTTCTTCCGGAAGATCGTCCGCGACCAGGGCGCCTCGCTGAACATCCTCTCCGAGACGATCAAGAAGTTCCTCGCCGAGGCCGTCGGCGGCGAGGACCTCGCCCCGGCCCGCGACGCCCTCGCCAAGGCCGCCGTGGACCTCGAGGCGATCGTCGGCCAGATGATCGTCGACCTCACCGCCACCGGCGAGGACGTCCGCAACATCTACAAGGTCGGCCAGAACACCACCCGCCTGCTGATGGCCTCCGGCGACGTCGTCGTCGGATACCTGCTGCTCAAGGGCGCCGCGGTGGCCGCCGAGAAGCTCCCCACGGCCTCCCCGAAGGACGTGGCCTTCTACACCGGCAAGATCGCCGCCGCGAAGTTCTTCGCGCAGCAGGTCCTGCCCGGCGTCTCCGTCCAGCGCGCGCTGGCCGAGATCGTCGACAACTCCCTGATGGACCTCGACGAGGCCGCCTTCTAGGCCACGCCGCACCACAGGGCACACGACGTACGCGGTGTACGTACGACAGCGGCCGGGCCTCCCGTACGGGGGCCCGGCCGCCTGCCTGAGCGGCCGTTTTCCCCGTTGTCGGCGGTCCGTGGCACGCTCGTAGACATGAGCCCACAGGAGCAGCACGGCAGCAGGGGGTATTCCGTCCCCACCGGGCGTCCGTACGCCCTCAAGGAGCTCCAGGCCAACGTGGGCGCGCTCGGCGACCGGGTCAAGGAGCTCTACGACGGCGCGCACCCCGCCGAGTACGACCCGGTGGCCGACGCCCTCTACGTGGCCTTCCAGACGGCCGCCGCCCTCGCCCCGGCCAAGAGCTACACCGGCTGCCCCGAGCACCCCAACGGCGCCCTCGACCCCGAGGCGCCCGAGGGCTGGGGCCGCTGCCTCATCTGCAACGACCGGCGCCGCCTCGGCCGCCGGCTCCAGGGCGGCCGGGCGGCGGGCCCCGCGCCCGCCGGGGAGCAGCGGCGCCTGGGCTACCCGGTGCCGGAGCCCCCGTACAGCCTCGAGGTGCTGCGCCAGTACCTGCGTACCATCGACGAACAGCGCTTCCACCTCACCCTGGGCTCCCCCGACCAGGACTTCGTGCGCATCGCGGACGACCTCCACCGGGCGTTCATCGTGGCCAGGGAGCTGTCCCGGCCGCGCAACGCCTCGGGCTGCTCCGAGCACCCCGGAGCGCCGATCGACCCCGATGCCCCTCCCGGTGAGGCCTGTATCTTCTGCGCCGGGCGCAAAAGACGCGCGCAGCGCCCGCCGCAGACCCCCGAGATGCTTCCGCGCATCCGCCGGGGCGAGCGCAGACAGCTGCAGCGCCGATTCGAGCGTCCGCCGGGCTGACCTAGGGGAGTGCGGGCCAACCGCCCCTCGCTCCCCGACCTTCCGGCCATCCGCCGCAGTCCGGCCAAGGCGAACACGACCGTCGTTAAGGTGACACACATGAGCTCTCCCGCCCGCTTCGACCGCGGCCACACCGACGACCTGATGACCTTTCTGACGGCCAGTCCGTCGCCGTACCACGCCGTGGCCAACGCGGCCGAGCGGCTGGAGAAGGCAGGCTTCAGGCAGTTGTCGGAATCGGACGCCTGGGACTCGGGCACCGGAGGCCGCTTCGTCCTGCGCGGCGGGGCGATCATCGCCTGGTACGTGCCCGAGGACGCCGAGGCGCACACCCCCTTCCGGATCGTCGGCGCGCACACCGACTCCCCCAACCTGCGGGTCAAGCCCGTCCCGGACACGGGCTCGCAGGGCTGGCGGCAGGTGGCCGTGGAGATCTACGGCGGCACCCTGCTCAACACCTGGCTGGACCGCGACCTGGGCCTGGCCGGCCGCCTCACCCTGCGCGACGGCACCGAGCGGCTCGTGAACATCGACCGGGCGCTGCTGCGCGTCCCGCAACTCGCCGTGCACCTGGACCGGTCGGTGAACACCGACGGCCTGAAGCTGGACAAGCAGCGCCACATGCAGCCGATCTGGGGCCTGGGCGACGCCCGCGAGGGCGACCTCATCGCCTTCCTGGAGGAGGAAGAGGGCCTGGCGCAGGGCTCGGTGGCCGGCTGGGACCTGATGGTCCACTCGATCGAGGCGCCCGCCTACCTGGGCCGTGACCGCGAGCTGCTGGCCGGCCCGCGCATGGACAACCTGCTGTCGGTGCACGCGGGCGTGGCGGCGCTGGCCGCCGTCGCCACCGCCCCCGGCAAGCTGGACCACATCCCGGTCCTGGCCGCCTTCGACCACGAGGAGAACGGCTCCCAGTCGGACACCGGCGCGGACGGCCCGCTGCTGGGCAACGTGCTGGAACGTTCAGTCTTCTCGCGCGGCGGCTCGTACGAGGACAAGGCCCGGTCCTTCGCCGGCACGATCTGCCTGTCCTCCGACACCGGGCACGCCGTGCACCCCAACTACGCGGAGCGGCACGACCCCTCGCACCACCCGCGCGCCAACGGCGGCCCCATCCTGAAGGTCAACGTCAACCAGCGGTACGCCACCGACGGCAGCGGCCGCGCGGTGTTCGCGGGCGCCTGCGAGCGGGCCGGCGTGCCGTGGCAGACCTTCGTCTCCAACAACTCGATGCCGTGCGGCACGACGATCGGCCCGATCACCGCCGCCCGCCACGGCATCCAGACCGTCGACATCGGCGTGGCGATCCTCTCGATGCACAGCGCCCGCGAACTGTGCGGCGCCGACGACCCGTTCCTCCTCGCCAACGCCCTCCTCGCCTTCCTGGAGGGCTGACCCGCCGCCGGGGCGGGGCTCAGGCCCGGGGCGTCAGCTCCCGCGCCCGCCCCTCCCCGTCGCGGACGGCCTCCCGCGGCGCCTCCGCCCGGGGCGCGGGCAGCAGCCCCGCCGCCGGGGCGGCGGCCGGGGCGGGCGGCGCGGGCGCCGTCCAGTGGCCGAGGGAGATCTCGGCGGTGATCCCGGGCCCGAAGCCGGCCAGCAGGCCGCGCCCGCCCGGCTTCGCACCGCCCTCGGCGAACAGTCGGGCGAGGGCGTCGAAGACGACGGCACTGGCGATGTTGCCGCGTTCGGTGAGCGTGGCCCGGCTGTGCCGGAACGTCGTCGGGGGAAGCCCCAGGTGCCGGCCGAGGTCGTCGAGGATGCGCGGGCCGCCCGCGTGCACCAGGTAGAAGTCGAGGGCGCCGACGTCCCAGCCGTGCGGACCCGCCATCTCCCGCAGCGCGGGCGCGAGGACCTCCATGGTGCCCGGGACCCGCTTGTCGAGCCGGAAGTGGAAGCCGGTGTCGCGGACGGCGTACGAGATCCAGTCCTCGGTCCCCGGCACCAGGTGGGAGCCGTTGTGCTCCAGGCGGATGCCGTGCCCGCCCTCCCCGCGCACCACGACGGCGGCCATCGCGTCGCCGAACAGCCCGTTGGACAGCAGGCTCCCCACTCCGAGGTCGTCCGGCTGGTAGAGCAGCGAGCAGAACTCGCAGGCCACGATGAGGGCGTTGCTGTGCGGGTAGGCCGTCAGGAAGTCGTGGGCCCGGTTCACGGCCGCCCCGCCGGCGGCGCAGCCCAGCTGGGAGACGGGCAACTGCCGGGTGTCGGACCGCAATCCCATGGTGTTGATCAGGTGCGCGGTCATCGACGGCATCATGAACCCGGTGCACGACACGTACACGAGCAGCCCGATGTCGGCCGCCGTGAGCTCCGCGTGGGCCAGGGCCGCCTCCACGACCTGCGGGAGCCGCCGCTTGGCCTCCTTCTCGTAGGTCAGGTTGCGTTCCTCGAAGCCGGGGTGGCGCAGGGTCTCCTCCAGCGGCCGCACCAGGTGGCGGGTACGGACGCCGGTGTTGGCGATCAGCCGCAGCGCGAGGCCGAGTTGCGGGTGCCCGGCGTGCAGGGTGCGGGCCAGGTCGAGGGTCTCCTCGGCGGTGACGACGTACTCGGGTACGGCCACCTCCGGGCGGCACAGGGTCGCCATCCCCCTCACCACGCGACCGGCAGGGCCAGCGGGTAGCCGACGGCGGTGCGCGGCATCAGCCGGGCCAGGTGCGAGCCCGCGTAGCGGGTCACCGGCCGGCACGGGCCGCTGCCGTACGGCATGTCGACCTTCGCGACGCCTTCCTCCCGGCGCAGGGCGGTCATGAACGGGACGGGCTCCGGCGCCACGTCGTGGCGGAACAAACAGCTCTGACTCACGGCATGATCAAACGACCGGTGACCAGCGCGGTCACGCGCCGGCCACCGGTCAGGGGCCCGTCAGGGGCTCAGGCGTCCATCCCGGCGAGGACCAGCGGGAGCCGGGCCGCGCCGCCGGCGACGACGCGGACGGGGACGCCCCAGTCCTGCTGGTGGACGTGGCAGGCCGGGTACTCGTTGGCCGGGTCGTCGTCGCAGGACGCGGCCATCGCCGAGACGTGCAGCACGCCTTCGGTGACGTCCGGGTCCAGCACCAGGTCCCGGAACAGGTCGCTGCCGGGGCCCTCCCCTTCCGCCAGCAGCCCGGGCGGGGTCGAGGAGACCAGCAGCCGGGTGGAGGGCCCGTAGCGGGTGTCCAGCTTCTGGCCGGCCGGGGCCTGGAAGACCACGTCCAGGCGGAGCGTGCCGGGGGCGACCTCGGTGGCGGCCCGCTGCGTGCGGTGGGCGACCGCGTCGACCCGTACGGCCTCCTCGGGCAGCCGCAGCCGGGTCAGCCGGTGCCGGGCCGACTCGACGACCACGATGTCATCGCCGACGAGCACGGCGTCGCTGGGCTCGCGCAGGTCGGTGGCGAGCGTGGAGACCTGGCCGGTGGCGGGGTCGTAGCGGCGCAGCGCGTGGTTGTACGTGTCGCAGACCGCGACCGAACCGTCGGGCAGCGCGGTGACTCCGAGGGGGTGCTGGAGCAGGGCCTGGGCGGCGTCGCCGTCGCGGTGCCCGAAGTCGAACAGGCCGGACCCGACGGCGGAGGTGACGACGTAGCCGTCGGGCGTGTTCTCGACGTACCTCAGCGCGCTGGTCTCCGAGTCCGCGACCCACAGCCGGTCCTCGGTGGCGGCGAGCCCGGACGGCTGCGCGAACCAGGCCTCGGCGGCGGGGCCGTCCACGAGCCCCTCGTTGGTGGTTCCGGCGGCCACCTGGACCGTGCCCGCCTCGGGGTCCCAGGTCCACAGCTGGTGGACGCCGGCCATGGCGATCCACACCCGGCCCTGCCACCAGGCCACGTCCCACGGGGAGGACAGGTCCACCTCCAGGGCCGGCCCGGAGGTCGGCGAGCCCTGCCACCACTGCCGCCCGGTACCGGCGACGGTCTCGACGGCGCCCGTGGCGGGGTCGAAGCGGCGCAGCGCGTGGTTGACGGTGTCGGCGACGACGACGGTGCCGTCGGGCAGCAGCGCCAGCCCCTGCGGCTCGCTGAACCCCTCCGGCCCGAAGCCGCGTTCCCCGCTGCCGATGCGGCGTACGACGCTCTCCCCGTCCGGAGCCAGCTCCACCAGCTGGTGCCGCGTGGAGTCCGACACGAGCAGGTTCCCCGACGGCAGCGCGAGCGCCTTCCCGGGGAACCGCAGGTCGGTCGCCACGGGCTCGGGCGCCACGTAGGGCCCGTCACCGCGCCGCAGGGTCCCCTTGGCCTCGTGCTCGGCCTCCAGCTCCTCGACGAGCCGGGCGATGGCGTGGGCATGCCCCTCACCGGCGTGCTGCGCGACGACGTACCCCTCGGGGTCGATCACCACGAGCGTGGGCCACGCCCGGACGGCGTACTGCTTCCAGGTGGCGAGCTCGGGATCGTCGAGCACGGGGTGGTGCACCTCGTACCGCTCGACGGCATCGACGACGGCCGCGTGGTCGGCCTCGTGCACGAACTTCGGCGAGTGCACACCGACGATGACGACGGTGTCCCGGTGCTTCTCCTCCAGCTCACGCAGCTCGTCGAGGACGTGCAGGCAGTTAATGCAGCAGAAGGTCCAAAAATCGACAACAACACACTTACCTCGCAGGTCGGCGAGGGTGAGCTCTTTGCCTCCGGTGTTGAGCCAGCCACCCTTGCCGATCAGCTCGGGGGCACGGACACGGGCACGTCGTCGGGGCGCGGGCGCAGGGGTGGGCGCCGGGGCGGCATCGTTCATGCTTCAAGCTTGCCATCCTGGTATGAACGCCGGATCACATGACGGCTCGGCCGTCGCTACCCGAGAACTCCCGGAGGCGGCTCGGTGCCCGTCGGCTTCGCCCAACGGATCTGGATGCGCTGCTCAGGGATGATCCGCTGTCCGCGCACTCCCTTGCTCACCTCGACTCGGTCCAAGGCCAGCGACAACCGATCGCTCCGCTCTGCGTTCGTTGCGTTCGTCCATGCCTCGCGCAGGGTGAGGCTGTCGAGCATCAGTGACACGTCCACGGACGGCATGGGGAGCTGACGGAGATCAGTGCGAAGCCCCTCGATGCGCCCCCTCAGGCGTTCCGAAAGCCGGTCGTAGCGAGCTACGGCTGCGGTGTCACCGAATTCACCACGCACGTAGCGAGCGTCCTCCAGGTCGGCCAAGCGGGCTTCCTCATCATGAATTTCGGCAGTCAGCGCATCCCGTTTCGCGAAGGTCTCCGGGTCCACACGCTGCAGCCAGCGATCTGTGATCGCGACAAGCAACGGATCGCCCGGCCCGAGCGCTGGAAGCTTGGTGAGGAACTGTTCCGTCACGTAGCGGTCAACCGCCTCCGCCAGTGCCGACGCTCCGACGCACTGATTACCCGCACGGCGAGCCATGCACTGATAGCTGCCGCCCACACGGTGCATCCGGCGACCGCAGCCAGGAACCGCGCAGTAGACGAGCCCTGTGAGCAGCGCCGTCCCTTCGGGCTTCGGCCGCCGCTTTCCTGCGTGTACGAACGTTCTGGATTCCAGCGTGCGGATGATCCGTTCACGCTCTCCGACCGTGATGATCCCCTCGCCGATCTCGACCGTGTCGAGCGTCTCGGGATGGCGGTACGGGAAACCCTGCCCGTGTACTTCCGCTCGCCGTCGTCCGTCGCAACGGTCTCGGTTTCCGGCATCAGGCCGGCGAGTGCCGGGGAACGCAGGAGCTGCATGATGCTGGCCGCATTCCATTGTCCGCCCCGGGGCGACGGGATTTCGTACTCATTGAGGAGTCGGGCGATCTTGACCAACGATGTCCCGGCCAGCGCTTCATCCGCGATCAGGCGGGCGTAGACGGCGTGCTCCGGGTCGCGGATCAGCTTCTTGGTCTTCGGGTCGACACGCAGCCCGTACGGGGCCTGCCCGCCGATCCACTGGCCCTTGCTGCGCAGGTAGAGCTTGGCGTTGCTGACGCGGGTGCCAAGGTTCTCGGACTCGGAACGGGCGAGGTCGGCAAGTTTGGCGACGACCATGCGTGCGGAGTCGTTCGAGGTGTCGAGATCGTCCACGACGGAGACGAGACGGCCGTCGGCCTTCTCTATGTCGTCCAACACCTTGCCCACCTGACCGATGCCCTTGCGGGACAGTCGGTCCAGTTTCCAGACGACCAGCGTGCCGACGACGCCCGCCGTGATTGCCGCCAGCGCGGCATCGAATCCCTTGCGCTCAACGGTCTTGTAGCCAGAGCGCCCTCTGTCCATGTGGACCTTGCGGACGGTCAGTTCGTTGCGTTCGGCCCAGGCACGGCAGTCGGCTTCCTGCCGTTCGATTGCGGTTTTGCCGTCCCGGTCGAGGGACGAGCGGAGGTACAGATCACAGATCGCGTCTTGGTGCACGCCCTCAGATTGGGCAAGAGTTCGGTGGCCTGTCGTTCTACTTCTGAAAATCGAGGAGGTCGATCCCCGCAGATGCACCCGAACAGGTGACGACGTGGCCCCGGCCGCCGTGTCCGGGTCCGACGCCGAAACCGACCACGTCGTGAAGCGCAAGCGGTACGTCCTCTAGATCGTTCTCACAGGCGGTGACGGAGCAGTTGCAGCCGCAACATCGAGGGGTCCCCGCGTGCTAACTTGCGGGCCGTGTCGACGACAGAACTGATACCCGGCCGGCTCGACGGAGAGGCCCGGAGCGCCCGCCCCGTGGACCTGCCCTCGCTGACGGGGCTGCGGTGGACCGCCGCGCTGATGGTGTTCCTGTACCACGTGCACATCGTGGAGTACTTCGGCGGACGCTCCCAGGACCTGGTCACCTTCGCCTTCGGCGCGGGCAGTACCGGGGTGTCGTTCTTCTTCGTCCTCTCCGGTTTCGTCCTCGCCTGGTCCACGGCCACCGCGCCCGTCGGCCGGGGGATCGTGCGGTTCTGGCGGCGCCGGTTCGCCCGGGTGTACCCGCTGCACCTGGTGACCGCGACCGCCGCGCTGGCCATGGCCCTCCTGCTGGGGGTCGGCGAGACGCCGACGCTGCGGCCGTTGGCGGCGAACCTCGCGCTGGTCCAGTCCTGGGTGCTGGAAGTCCCGTACTTCCAGGGGCTGAACCCGGTGAGCTGGTCCCTCGCCTGCGAGGCCTTCTTCTACCTGTCGTTCCCGCTGCTGCTGTGGCCGCTGCGCCGCCTCGGCCCGCGCGCGGCGGTGGTGGCCGCCGTGCTGTCCCTGGCCGTGATCCTGGCGGTGCCGACCGTGATGGAGCTGACCGGCGTCCCCGACGGCACCGTCTGGTCCCAGTACTTCTTCCCGCTCACCCGGCTGCCCGAGTTCGTCCTCGGCATCGCGCTGGCCGAGCTGGTCCGCTCGGGCCGCTGGCGCGGGCCCGGCCTGACCGTGTCGCTCGCCCTCACCCTGGGCGGCTACTTCCTCAGCTACCAGGCCGACTACGCCTTCCGCTCCTTCGCCTGCACGGTCGTCGGTTTCGGCGCGCTCATCGCGGCCGCCGCGCAGGCGGACCTGCGCGGGGAGCCGTCCCCCTGGCGGGGCCGGCTCAGCGTCAAGCTGGGCGAGGTCTCCTTCGCCTTCTACATGGTGCACATCCTGGTGATCCGGGCCGGCGAGCACTTCTTCGGCGGACACCCGAAGCTGCCCGTGTGGGACGGCGGCCTGCTGGTGCTCGGCGCCGCCTTCTCGGTGTCGCTGGCCCTCGCCTGGGCCCTGCACACCTGGATCGAGGTCCCGGGGCGGCGGCTCCTGCTCAAGCGGTGGCGAGGAACGACCGCAGCGAGCTGACCAGCGCCGCCACGAAGGAGTCCCGGACGTCCGGCGCCAGCAGGTCCAGCGACAGGTACGGGTTCAGGTCCTCCAGCTCGACCAGCAGCAGCTCCCCGGAGGGCGCCCGGCAGGCGTCCACCCGCTGGATGCCGTGCGCGAGGGTGTTCCACTCCACGAAGCGGCGCGCGAAGGCCAGGTCCGCGGAGGTCGGCTCGTACGGCACGAGCTCCCAGCGGCGCGCCGGGTCCGGGGCGTACAGGGCGTACTGGAAGGCGTCGTCGACGAAGTAGAAGGACACCTCGTACGCGAAGTCGATCCGCGGCTGGATCAGGACCTCCCCCGCCGGGCCCGACGGGTGCGCGGTGAAGGTCAGCCCGATGGAGTCGGCGCCCTGCTTGGGCTTGACCGCGTACGTGGGGACCTCGGGCAGCCGGTGCAGCTCGGCCGGGTCGTCGACGGTCGGGATGACGGGCAGCCCGGCGTCGGTCAGGTCGAGGAGGTACTGCTTCCCGGCCATGTCGCCCCGGCCGGTGAGCGGGTTGTAGACGCGGGCCCGGGCGGCGAGCGCGGCCGTGCGGAAGGCCTCGTAGGCCTCCTGGTAGTGCAGGACCGGGCCGCTGTTGCGGACGATCACGGCGTCGAAGCCGGGCATGAGGGCCGCCGCGTCCAGCGGATGGCACAGGGCGAGCGGGAAGTGCTCGCGCAGCCGGGCGGTGAGGAATATGTCCTCGTCGCAGTAGCGGCGCCCGCGCGCCGGGTAGGCCAGGTCGGTCACGTAGAGGAGAGGCATGACCGCAACCTATCCCGGGCAGCGATCAGCGCATGAAATACCTCGTACGGGACAAAATGCTGGCCATCGGTGACGACGCCCTCGTCGAGGACGAGGACGGCCGGCACGTCTTCCTCGTCGACGGGAAGGCCCTGCGCTTCCGCGACACCCTGGAGCTGAAGGACACCGAGGGGCGGATCCTGATCACCCTGCGGGAGAAGCTGTTCGGCCTGCGCGACGCGATGACCCTGGAGCGCGACGAACGGCGGCTCGCGGTGATCCGCCGCAAACGGCTGTCGCTGCTGCGCAACCACTTCCGCGTGACCCTCGCCGAGGGCACGGAGCTCGACGTCAGCGGCCGGATCCTGGACCGCGAGTTCAAGGTCGACTACGACGGCGAACTGCTCGCGCTGATCTCCCGCCAGTGGTACCGGATCCGCGAGACGTACGCCGTCGAGGTGGTCCGGGAGGAGGCCGACCCGGCGCTGCTGATCGCGGTCGCCGTATGCGTGATCCGCATGGCCGAAAAGGAACGGGAGGCCTCCGCCGCCGGGTGAAGCGGGCGTTCCGGGGGGACGCTCCCGCCCACGGGGGCCGACCCGTCACCAGGAGGCGATCATGGCGAACCGTTCGCACAGCGGCGAACAGGCCGAAGAGCCCGGCTACGGACTGCTGACCCCCGGATTCTTCCGCGACCCGTACCCCGCCTACGCACGGATGCGGGACGCCGACCCCGTGTACTTCCACGAGCCCCTGAACGCCTGGCTGCTGAGCCGCTACGAGGACGTCGACCTCCTGCTCCGCGACCGGCGCACCTCCGCCGACCGGGTCGGGCCGCTGCTCGCCGAGGCCCCGCCCGAACTGCACGAGGAGGCGGCCCTGCTCGGCCGCTTCCTCGGCGACTGGATGATCTTCGCGGACGCCCCGGAACACACCCGGCTCCGCGGACTGATGACCCGCACCTTCTCCGCCCGCGCCATCGCCGGACTGCGCGCCTTCACCGCGCGCACCTGCGACGAACTCCTCGACGAAGCCGCCGCCCAGGGGGAGTTCGACCTGATCGGGGAGGTGGCGATGGCGCTGCCCCTGCGCGTCATCGGCCACATCCTGGGCATCTCGCCCGGCGACCTCGACGACTTCAAGCAGTGGTCCGCGGACCTGATGGCCGTCCCCATGATGAGCGGGGAACCGAAACAGCGCTACGCGGGCGCGATCGCCGCCGTCCACTGCCTGGAAGCCCTCTGCGGGGAGCTCATCACGCAGCGCCGGGCCCGGCCCGGGGCGTATCCGGACCTGCTGGGGCACCTGGTCGCCGCCGAGGTCGACGGGCAGTCCCTCACCGACGAGGAACTGGTGGCCTGCTGCGCCCTGATCGTCATCGCCGGGCACGAGACCACCTCCTACGCCATCGGCAACGCCGTGCTCGCGCTGCTGGAGCACCCGGAGCAACTGGCCGCGCTGCGCGCCGATCCGGCGGGCCGGGCCGGGGCCGCCTTCGAGGAGGGGCTCCGCTGGAACAGCCTGTCGGGGTGGGTCGGCCGGACCGCCACCGCCGAACTGGCCGTGCGGGGGCGGCTGATACCGGAGGGCAGTCTCGTCTTCGGGCTGACGGGGTCCGCGAACCGCGACGAACGGGCCTTCGACCGGCCCGAGGTGTTCGACATCGCCCGCCCGGCCGCCGCGACCCGGCGCCACCTCACCTTCGGGCACGGGCTGCACATGTGCCTGGGCGCCGCACTGGCCCGGATGGAGGGCGGGGTGTGCCTGGAGAAGCTGGTCACCCGGATGCCGGGCCTGCGGCTGCGGGTGCCGGCGGCGGAGGTGGACTGGCTCCAGGGCCTCGCCCTGCACGGCCCGGCGACCCTGCCGGTGAAGGTCTGACCTGCCGGTGGCGGTCCGACCTGCCGGTGGCGGTCCGACCTACCGGTGACGGTCCGACCCGCCGGTGACGGTCCGACCCGCGGCCGGCGGTCTCCGGAGCGGAACCGGGCACCGCCGGCGCGGCCGGTCAGGCGCCCGGGGTGCGCAGGCCCAGGATGCGGTCCTTCAGGGCCGGGAACTGCTCGCGGGTCTCGGCGACCTTCGCCGGGTCCAGGTCCACCGTCAGGACGCCCTCGCCCGGGCCCGCCTCGGCCAGCACCTCGCCCCACGGGTCCACCACCAGGCTGTGCCCGGACTGCTCGACGCCCGCGTGCGTACCGGCCAGCGCGCAGGCCAGTACGTACGACTGGTCCTCCACCGCCCGCGCCCGGTTCAGCAGGGTCCAGTGGGCCCGGCGCCGGGCCGGCCAGCCCGCGGCGACCACCAGCGTCGTGGCGCCCGCGTCGACGAGGCCCCGGAACAGCTCGGGGAAGCGCAGGTCGTAGCAGGTGGCGATGCCGAGGGTCTGCTCCGGCAGGGTCACCGTCGTCAGGGAGTCGCCGGCCGACATCAGCACGGCCTCGCCCTGGTCGAAGCCGAAGCGGTGGATCTTGCGGTAGGTCGCGGCGAGCTCGCCCGCCGGGGACAGCACCAGGGCCGTGTTGTAGAGCGAGCCGTCACCCGCGCGCTCCACCACCGACCCGGCGTGCAGCCAGACCCCCGCGTCCCGCGCGGCCTTGGACATGGCCTCGAAGGTGGGGCCGTCCAGCGGTTCCGCTTCGGTCTCGAACTGCTCGTAGGCGAAGGCGCCCACCGTCCACAGTTCGGGCAGCACGACCAGATCGGAATCCGCCTGCTCCCGTACGAGGTCGGCGGCGCGGGAGCGCCGGGACGCGACCGACTCCCCGTCGTTCACCGCGATTTGGATCAGCGAGGCGCGCACAGTACCACCGTCCTGGCTTGTCAGCCGTCGACTCAGGCCTACGATCGTCACACGAAAGCACTGCCGGGGTGCTCCTCGGCAGCGTAGTTTTGGGCATAGTCCACAACGCGCCACTGAACAGCCTGCGAGGGGTCCCGTTGACCGTCCATCCCAGCCTTGAGCCCTATGCCGACGCGTGGACGCATTCCATCGAGGCGATAACCGAGCTGGTCCTCCCCCTCACCGAAGGCGAGTGGAACCGGCCCACCCCCTGCCCCGGCTGGTCCGTGCGCGACGTCGTCTCGCACATCATCGGCATCGAGTGCGAGCAGCTCGGGGACCCGCGGCCGATCCACACGCTGCCGCGCGACCTGCGGCACGTGGTGGACGAGTTCACCCGGTACATGGAAGTGCAGGTTGACGTCCGGCGCCACCACACCGCGCCGGAGATGACCTCCGAGCTGGAGTACACCGTCATCCGGCGCGCCCGTCAGCTGCGCAACGAGAAGCGGGATCCGGCCACGATGGTGCGCGGGCCGCTGGGCGACCAGGTGACGCTGGAGCACGCGCTGCGGCTGCGGGCCTTCGACGTGTGGATCCACGAACAGGACCTGCGGTGGGCGCTCGGCGTCCCGGGGAACTGGGACTCGCCCGGCGCGTACGTGGCGCGGGACCTCCTCCTCGCGGGGCTGCCGAAGGCCGTCGCGAAGGGCGCGGGCGCTCCCCCGAACTCGGCGGTCGTGGTGGACGTGCACGGGCAGCTGGAGTTCATGCGGACCGTACGGGTCGACGGGACGGGCCGGGCCACCCTGGAGAAGTCCCCTTCGCTGGGCCCGGCGGTGACGCTGACCCTGGACTGGGAGACGTACGTACGCCTCGCCGCGGGCCGGGTCCGGGCGCGTGCCGTGGCCGGCGACCGGCTGAAGGCGGAGGGCGACCCGGAGCTGGCCGAGGCCATCCTCGCGGCCTTCGCCGTCACCCCGTAGGAGCCCCGTAGGCCGGCCGGGCGGCAGGCCCCGCGTCAGACCCCGGCCGGGCGGGCGGGGGTCTCGGTGGCCTGCGCCGGGACCATGACCACCGGCCCGGCGGGCAGCCGGTCGCGCTCGCGGGCCAGGGCCCGGCCGCGCAGGCGCAGGATCTGGACCACGCCGAGGGCCTCCAGGACGAACACCGACGAGAAGGCGGTCCGGTAGTCGTCGCCGGTGGCGTCGAGCAGGACGCCCACCGCGAGGAGGGTCGTCATGGAGGCGAGGAAACCGCCCATGTTGGTGATTCCGGAGGCGGTGCCCTGACGTTCCGCCGGGTTGGCGGGCCGGGCGAAGTCGAAGCCGATCATCGAGGCCGGTCCGCAGGTGCCCAGCACCACGCACAGCGCGACCAGCAGCCACATCGGGGCCCGGTCCCCCGGGTAGGCGAGGACGGCGCCCCACAGGGTGGCGGTGAGCGCCACCGTGCCGAGGGCGAGCGGGATCCGCGCGGACTGGCGGCGGCCGACGATCTGCCCGTAGACCAGCCCGAAGCCCATGTTCGAAGCCACGACCAGGGTCAGCAGCCCGCCGGCGGTGGTCCGCGACAGGCCCTGCGCCTCGATCAGGAAGGGCATCCCCCACAGCAGCAGGAACACCATGGCCGGGAACTGCGTGGTGAAGTGCACCCACAGCCCGAGCCTGGTGCCGGGCTCCCGCCAGGAGTCGGCGATCTGGCGGCGTACGAAGCCCCCCGCGCGGCCCGCGGCGGGCGCGGCGGGTTCCGGCCCGAAGCCCTCGGGCTGGTCCCGCAGGAACAGCACCAGCGGCACCAGCACCACCAGCCCCGCCACCGCGCTGCCCGCGAAGGCCGGCACCCAGCCGACCCCGTGCAACACGGGCGCGAGCACCAGCGTGGACACCAGGTTGCCCGCCATGCCGACGAGCCCGGCCAGCTGCGCCATCAGCGGGCCGCGCCGGGCCGGGAACCAGCGGGTGCCGAGCCGCAGCACGGAGATGAAGGTCATCGCGTCGCCGCAGCCCAGCAGGGCGCGGGCGGCCAGCGCCATCCCGTAGGACGGCGACAGGGCGAAGCCGAGCTGCCCGGCGGTGAACAGGACGGCGCCCAGCGTGAGCACCTTCTTCGTGCCGAGCCGGTCCACCATCAGCCCGACGGGTATCTGCATGCCCGCGTACACCAGCAGCTGGAGGAGGGAGAAGGCGGCCAGGGCGGAGGCGTTGACCTGGAAGCGGTCCGCGGCGTCGAGCCCGGCGACGCCCAGGCTGGTGCGGAAGATGACGGCGACGAAGTAGACGGCGACGCCGATCGACCAGACGGCGACGGCCCTGCGCCCGCCCGGAGGGTCCTCGGGCAGGCCGGTCATCGGCCGGCCCCCCGCACCAGGGCCTCGACGCGCCCGATGTGCCCGCGCACGGCCCCGGCGGCGGCCTCCGCGTCCCCGGCGCGCAGCGCGTCCAGGATCCCGGCGTGCTCGGCGAGGGTGCGCTCCACCCGGTCGGGGTGCCCGTGCAGCAGGGCCGCGCCCATGCGCAGCTGACGGTCGCGGAGCTGGTCGTAGAGCCGGCACAGGATCTGGTTGCCGGCGGTGCGGACGATCTCGGCGTGGAAGCACCGGTCGGCGGTCGCCAGTGCGGCGAGGTCGCCGGACTCGGCGTGCCGGTGCTGCTCGGCGAGCAGTTCCGCGAGCCGCTCCAGCAGGGCGGGCGGCGCGGGCACGGCCTTGCGTACGGTGAACTCCTCGACCAGCAGCCGGGTTTCGATGACGTCGGCGATCTCCTGCGCGGAGACCGGCAGCACCAGCGCGCCCTTCTTCGGGTACAGCTTGAGCAGGCCCTCGGTCTCCAGCCGCAGCAGCGCTTCGCGCACCGGCGTACGGGAGACCCCGACGGCTTCGGCGAGTTCGCCCTCGGTGAGGAGGATCCCGCCCTCGTAGCGGCGGTCCAGGACGCCCTGCTTGACGTGCTGGTAGACGCGGTCGGCGGCGGGCGGCGGCTTCAGGGCGGGTGCGGCATGCGGGGTCGGCATGCGCACAGGATAGATACATCAGAGATACGTGGTGCGCGCCCGTCCGGGATGTGGGACGCACGGCCCGCTGCATCGAAGGATGTACCCCGCGTTCGTCCGCCGGCAGGACGTACCGGGCCCCGCGGCCCCGGACGCTGGAGTCATGGCCGACACCCTGCTCACCCCGGCGACCCGCGCGACCGCCCGGCTGCCCCTCCTCGACGTCCTGCGCGGCGCCGCCATCCTCGGCACGCTCATGACCAACGTCTGGATCTTCGCCTCCCCCGGGTCGGAGTGGTCCGTCCTCCAGGGCGGCCTCACCTCGCCCGACCCCGTCGCGGACCCTTCCGCCGCGAACATCGCCGAGACCGCGTTCCGTGCCCTCGCGGACGGCAAGTTCCTGGCCCTGCTCACGATCCTGTTCGGGGTGGGCCTGGCCATCCAGTACGACTCCGCCGCCCGCCGCGGCGACCCCTGGCCCGGCCGCTACTGGCGGCGCGCCGCCTTCCTCCTCCTGGAAGGCACCGTCCACTTCGTCCTCGTCTTCGCCTGGGACGTGCTGATGGGGTACGCCGTCACCGCCCTGCTCGTCGCCCGGCTGCTGGCGCGCTCGGAGAAGGTCCGGCGCCGGGCCATGTGGACGGCCGCCGCCGTGCACCTGACCCTGGTCTCCCTGCTGACCCTCGCCCTGGCGAGCGGGGACGACGGCGCGCCGAAGACCCCGGACCCGGACGCCGTCGCGCTGTACGCGCGGGGCGGCTACGGCGACCAGATCGCCTTCCGGCTGGAGAACTTCGCCGCACTGCGCATCGAGCCCGTCTTCTCCTTCGGACTGCTGGTCTTCCTCTTCCTCCTCGGCGTCCGGCTCCACCGCGCGGGCGCCTTCGCCCCCACCGGCGTCGGCCGCCGCATACGGGCCCGGATGGCCGCCTGGGGCCTGGGCCTCGGGCTGCCCCTGACCCTCGCGACCACCCTCGGCGGCGACGACTTCTTCGTCCTGGGCCGCTACGGCGTCGCGCCGCTGGTCGCCGTCGGCTACATCGGCCTGATCGGCTTGGCCCTCGACCGGCTGTGGGTCCCGAAGCCGGTCGTCACCGCGCTCGCCTCCGTCGGCCGCACCGCCCTGTCCTGCTACGTCGCCCAGAACCTGCTGTGCATGCTGCTCTGCTACGGCATCGGACTGGGCCTGGCCGCCCGCCTCGCCGACACCGGCCCCTGGTGGGTGATGGGCCTGTGGGCGGCCGTGGCCCTGACCCTGACGGCCGGTTCGTGGCTGTGGCTGCGCCGCTTCGACCGGGGCCCGCTGGAGTCCGTACAGCACCGGGCGCTCAGGCCCCGGCCGTCACGGTGACCTCCAGCAGGAACTCGTCGTACGGCGCCTCCTGCGGGTACGGCGGCCGCACCTGCGCGAAGCGGATCCGGGCCCGGCCGCCCGCCCGGACGGCACGCACCGTGTACGCCCGCTCCAGGGCCGCGCCCGGCTCCGCCCGCCGCCCGGCCGACTCCGGCCCCTCCGCGACCGACACCGCGTCCTCGTCACCGCCGACCCGCCAGGTCCACACGTAGCCGCGGGCCCCGCGCCCGGTCAGCCGCAGGGTGTACGACTCACCGGGCGCGAGCTCGATCTCCCGTACCTCCACCCCGCGGCTCCTCTCCTCGCGCATCTCACGCCGGGCCGATCACCGGCCCCTCGTGCCAGCCCGCGCCGTCGCGCCAGTAGTGCTGGAGCAGGCGGTCGGTGCGCAGGACGACGACTTCCAGGTTGAACCCGAAGCTGCCCTGGAGCATCCCGGTGACGGCGAGGACGTCGTGCCCGAAGACCGCGCCGCGGCTCCAGGGGGCGCCGGCGGCGTTGCCCCGCCACCAGTGCTCGACCCGGCCGTCGGCGACCGCGACGCACAGCTCGTAGTTCCCGGCGGTGTCCTCGTCGGCGGCCCCGTGCTGGCCCTCGATCAGGCAGGGCGCGGAGGTGGCGCCGCTGCCGAAGACCTCGCCGGGGCGCCAGGCGAAACCGTTCGGGTCGTCGCGCCACCACAGCTGCATCCGGCCGTCCGTCCGGGCGGCGACCAGGTCGAGGTGGCGGGCGCGGGTCTGGACGAGGGCCGGGCCGTAGTGGGCGATGCCGGAGGCGAAGCGGCCGCCGTCGTTCCAGGTCCAGGGGGCGCCGTTGATGCGCCACCAGTGGTTGAGGCGGCCGTCGGCGGTGCGGACGACCACCTCGAAGTTGCCCGGCTGGCCGTAGTCGCTCTGGATGAAGGCCGGGGTCGAGCCGAGGGCCGCGTCGCCCGGGCCGAAGGCGCCGCCGTCGCGCCAGACGCCGAAGGCCTGCTCGTAGTACCAGTGGCGCAGCCGGCCGCCGGTGGTGACGTGCAGGGACTCCATGTTGCGGTTGTAGGTGGTGCCGGTGAAGGCGGGCTGGCCGGAGGCGTCGCCGGCGTAGGTGGCCGCGCGGGACCAGGCGAACGGCGCGTCGCCCTCGCGCCACCAGTGCTGGAGCCGGCCGCCGCCCGCCGTCGCGGACATCTCGAAGTTGCGGTGGGCCCGGCCGTTGCCGCTCTCGTAGACGCTGCCGGTGTGCAGGCGGCGCTTGCTCCACGGGTCGATGTTGGTGCCGAGCAGGCCGCACTTGGCCCAGTAGTCGATGTTCACCTCGCCGTAGGCGATCCGGCCGTAGCCGCCGACGTGGTAGCCGGTCCCCCAGGAGTTCTTGAACAGCCAGCAGCCCGCCGCGTCGTCGTAGCCGACGACCAGCACGCAGTGGCCGCCCGCGAGCCGGTCGCTGGTGCGGTGGTACACGCCGGAGCCCAGCGCGAAGAAGTCGTCGTAGACGTCGAAGCAGGCCGTCAGCGGGCCGACGGTGTCCAGCCACACCTTCTGCTGCTCCACGTCGCCCAGGCGGACGTATTCGGTGATGCGGACGCTGCGGCCGGAGCGGTCCCAGCTCGGCGTGTACTCGGCGCGCCAGGCCTCGCGCCGCTCGGCGGGCAGGCCGGGGGGCGGGGTGCTGTACGGCCAGCAGTCCGGGTCCGCGAGGCCGCCGTTCTCCTGGATCCAGTCGAGGGCGGTCTCCGGGTTGCTGCCCTGCCCGCAGGTGAACTTCAGGCCGTCGTGGACGTCGCCCTCGGAGCGCTCCGCCCAGACGTCGTGCTCGATGCGGGCCATCGACTCGACGAGGCCGGCCGCGCCGAACGCCCAGCAGGAACCGCAGGGGTTCTGGTCCTTGACCTTGGTCAGCCACGGCCAGCCCCAGCGGCGGCGCCAGTCCACGGCGGCGGGCCGGCCGCCCGCCGTCGGTGCGTTGCCGGGCAGCAGGCCGTGCGCGGCCCGGCGGCGGGTCAGGTGCGGGTTGCCGCTCTCCCGGCCGACGAGCGCCCGCAGGTCCACCGCGCCCGCCTCGGCGGCGGGCGTCAGGTTCGCCCCCGGCTCCAGGCCGAGGGAGGGCCGGGGGACGGGGTCCGCGTCCGCGAGGTGCTCGCTGACCGACCACCTCGCCCCGCGCTCCGCGAGCCGCGCCCGCAACTCCCCCGCCGTCTGGACAGACTCCTCCGGCATACCCGGCCCCCCAGCTGCAACCCTCGATCGTGAGCCCCGGGAGCGTCTCCCCGCCACCGGGCCCCGTCAAGGGGGTCCGCACGGTCGCGCGGGGGCACGGGGGTCGTACGCTTCGGCGATGGAAACGGGGCGTACGGCACGGCAGTTGGGGATGATCGCGGAGGTCCGCGGGCTGGGGATCGAGGTGTGGCTGCGGGGCGGCTGGGCCATGGATTTCTGGCTCGGGGAGGTCACGCGGGAGCACGAGGACGTGGACTGGTTCGCGTGGGCGGACGACGGCGCCCGGCTGCGGGAGCGGCTCGTGGCCCTGGGGTACGAGGTCCGGCGCGCGGACGACCAGCAGCTGGACCTCGTACGTGACGGGGAGGAACAGAGCTTCGCCTTCGTCGCGCCGGGCCCGGCCGGAGCCGTGGTCGCGGCGGGCGGGCCGTGGGCGGGGACGGCCTGGCCCGCCGGGACCCTGCCGGAGGCGGAACCGGGGCGCCTGGGCGGGCTGGAGTGCCCGGTGGTGTCGCCCGGGGCGCAGATCGAGATCAAACGCATGATGCCGGTGTGGGTACCGGGACGTCCCCGGCGCCCGAAGGACGCCGAGGACATCGCCCGCCTGGAGGCGGCCCTGGCGGCGCGGGGACCCGGCCGGGCCGGGGCGTAGGGCGGGCCGGGGCGTAGGGCGGGCCGGGCGTGAAGGGACGAAGCCGTGACCGCGCCGAGGCGCTTCGGCTGGGCTCGATGGCAGGCCGACGCCCCAGGCGTCCGTCACCCTGCCGGGTCGCCCGCCAGCTCCTGCTCCCTCTCCGCCACCTGCTTGATCACGTTCTCGGCCAGCCCGCGGAACTCGCGGTAACACGTCTGCACGTACTTCTGGGTGCTCCCCAGCGCCCCGTCGGCCGCCTTCAGGTCGAACATCGGCTTCCGGGCGTCATGGGCCAGCGGCATGAGGCTCCGGTAGTTGCGCAAGGTGGCGATGCGGTGCGGGTCCCCCGCGTCCGCCGCCGGGCTCTCTCCGAGGACAGCCGCGGAGTACACCCAGGGAATGCGCTGCAACCAGCGCTCGTACGCCTTGACCGGACGGTCGAGCCGCATCTCCGGCTGCATGATCACATAGCCCAGCGGGATCATGGAGCCCTTGGGCGCGGAAATTCCCTGCGGCACCTTCGGCAGGATGAGCTGCTGCCAGCTGCCCCTCCACTCCCTCAGCGTCGGTCCCAGGTTGCTCAGACCTTTGAGGGAGAACAGGTCCGCGGCGAGCGGCATGAGGACCGTGTCCGCGCCGATGAGCGCGGCCCGGTTGATGGCCCCGAGGTTCGGCCCGACGTCTATGAGGATGATGTCGGCATCCACCGCTCGGGCCGCCTGCTCCACGATCCGGTGGAACGCCGTGGTCGTACGGATGGCGGCGACGTCACCGGCGAACGACTTGAACCACTCGGTGGACAGCTTGTCCTCGAAACGGCTGAGGTCCAGACTGCCCGGCAGGAGCCACAGCCCCGTCTTCAAGGACACCGGCTCCACGTGCGCGATGTCTCCCGTGCCCTCCAGGATGGGTCGCACGGCGTCGGCGATCGTCTGCCCCCCGCGAACGCGGCCCGTGCCGTGCAGTGCCGCCGGCGCGGCCCCCTGCGCGATCAGCTCGGAGGCGTTGTCCCACAGCTCCTCGATCTCGCTCTCGTCCAGGCACATGGACGTCAGATTGGCCTGGGGGTCGAGGTCCACCGCCAGGACGGTGTGTCCGTGCCTGCTGAGCATGTGCGCCAGATGGTAGGCGAGGGTCGTCTTCCCGACTCCACCCTTGTTGTTGAAGAGCGCGATGGATGCGGCGGCGGTCATTCGGCTCTCCTGATGGTCACGGCCCAGGACGAGTCGTCGACCTGAAACTCGGCGGGGGGATTTCCGTTGCGCTCCAGCGCTGCCCGCACACGGCCGATCCCCCGGCCGAAGCGGTTCACGTACCCGAGGCCCTTCAGGGCAGCGGCCAGTGAGGGATTCCGGTAGTCGGTGACACGGTCGAAATTGTCGTCCCTCACCTGCCCGTAGGGGCCTCCCGGATTCGTGACCTCGATCCGGTCATCGAACCAGACGATCCTCGTCGGAGCGTACGACGTCTCGTAGTTGCGGTGCATCAAGGCGTTCATGCAGATCTCGCGCAGCGCCTCGATCGGGTAGTCCGGCTGCTGCACTTCGCGGAAGCCTTCTCCTACGACCCTGGTCCGCAGATTGCTGCGCAGCAGCGGTTCGAGCCGGGCCGCGGTACCGATCAGGTTCTGCCGGAGTTCCTGGTCGTCGGCGATCGGCGCGTCGAGGTCGACGCCGTTGTACCTGACGAACTGGGTATAGGCCCCGGGCACTTCGCTCGACGGGTCCATCCCGACGGCCAGCAGGCCCAGCACGGTCGGAGCCCCGTCCGGGGTGGCCAGGTGCAGGGAGGACAGCTGGAGGATGACGGGCCGGCCGTTCTCCTCGATCACCTCCGGGTCGACCAGGGAGGGGAGGTACGAGCGCTGGAAGAGGTCGAGGTCGAGGTCCCCGAGGTCCGCACGCGGGACCTCCCTGGTATCGAAGGGCCCGTCCTTTGCCCGGCGGCGCTCGGACAGGACCCGTTCGTCCTCGCGGCTCGCTTTCCTCGTGGTCGGCCCGGGGCGGACCCACACCACGCCCTCAAAGCGCACCGGCAGGACCGCTGAGGCCTCGACGTGGATGTGCACCACCGGCTTTCCCCGGAAGCGGGCCTCCCGCACGGTGAAACTGGGGCGGTCCAGGATTCGCCCGTCGTCGCGCAGGTCGGTCAGAGCGAGCAGCGCACGATCACTCACGTCGACGCCGTCGACGGGCAGTCCTGCGTCGTCGACCCCGATCAGGATGTCACCGCCGCCGGCGCCCCCGAGGTCGTTGGCCATCGCGCACACGGCATTGCCGATGGCGTCGCCGCGCTTTCCCTCGCGCTTCGCGGTGCTCTTGAACTCAAGCGTGGTCGTCTCGCGGGTACCGAGGACATCTGCCAGATCGTCGTCACTCACGGTCCGCATTGTCTCAGTTCTCACTTGGTCGGACATCTGAGAACGTCCGGTTCCCCGGCTGTACCCCACGGCCCGGCATCCGAACGCTGCCGGGGCCGTGGGGAGGTACCGGGCGTCAGGGGACGGGCAGCGGGACCGGGGCCGGGACGGGTGGGAGCGCGGGGAGGCCCGGGAGGCCGAGGCCGGTGAGGAGGGCGACGAGGGCGGCGACCAGGTCGGTCACCACGTCGGTGACCTTGGCCTTGGCGTCGGTCGCACAGCCGCAGGGCCCGGCGACCTTGGCGAGGGCGTCGAGGGAGGCCTTGAGCTTGTCGAGGGCGGCGTTGACACCGTCGAGCGGCCCGGGCGCGGGCTTCGCCTTGGCGGCGCCGGTGATGATGGGCAGCTTGGGGGCGTCCACCGGGAGCTTGGGGGCATCCACCGGGAGCTTCGGCGGGTCCACCGGGAGCTTGGGGGCATCCACCGGGAGCTTCGGCGGGTCCACCGGGAGCTTGGGGGCATCCACCGGGGGTGCGGGGACCGGGAGGGCGGGGGTGGCCGGGAGGTTGGCCTTCAGGTCGGCCAGTGCCGAGTCGGCCTTCGCCTTGAGTGCGTTCAGGTCCGCCTCCGGGACCTTGCCGTCGGGGGACTTGAGGACGGCGGCCAGGAGGTCGGTGACGGGCGACAGCACCGCGCCCAGGCCGCCCAGCGACTGGACCTGCGCGAGCAGCGCCTCGGCCCCGGGGACGGCCTTCCCGGCGGGCGCGGCGGCGACGGGCGGGCGTCCGGGAGCGGCGGCGGCGCCCGCGAGGCCGGGGGACGCGGCCAGCAGGGTCACGCAGAGGGCTGCGGGGACGGTGTAGCGGGTGAAGCGGCGCAACGGATCTCTCCTTGTCCAGCGGGGACAGCGGGGCAAACGGGGACAGCGGTGACATGGGACGTGTCCCGGTCCACGTAGGGACAGCCCGCCGGGCCCCGCAACCGCAGCCCCGACCCGACCCCCGGGGACACGCCGGGCAACCGGCGTACGTACCGCCCTGACCAGCGGCGACACCGTCACCCGTGCGTGATGGCCCGTCAGGATGCAGGCGGCAGCGCCCCGCCGCCGAGGCCCGCCGCCCCGCCCAGCTGCCCCTGCCACCACGCGGCCACCTCCCCCTCGCCCATCGCCGCCCAGGCCGGGGTCCGCTCGACCTGCGCCCGCCCGAGCCGGCGCGCGAGGGCGACGAGGTCCCGGCCGGCCGGGCCGCGGGCCGCCTGGTAGTCGCGCAGCAGCTCCGCCCAGGACCCGGAGCGGCTCCAGGCCGCCCCGAACGCCGCCGCGTCCTGGAGGGCCTTGGCGGCGCCGCTGGTGTTGTGCGGGCGTACGACGGTGGCCGCGTCCCCCGCGAGGAGCAGCCCGGCGGCGGTGACGCGGGCGGTGTCGAGGTCGTAGATGGGCTGCACGAAGGTGTCGGCCGGGTCGGTCAGCGCGAGCGCCTGCCCCCAGTAGGGCGGGAACTCCCGTTCCAGCAGGGCCCGCAGGTGCTGCGCGAGCTCGGGGGTCAGGGCGCCGGCGGGGAAGCTGGTGGGGTCGTCGAAGCGCAGCCGGCCGTCCTGCGGGGGCGGCGCGTAGAGCACCCAGTTGAGGCGCGGGCCGTCGGGGCCGGGGATGCGGTAGATCACGCAACTCCCGCCCGGGAAGCAGACGGTGGTGACCGCGCGGGGGTGCGGGTCGGTGTCCCGGCCGAGCTGCGCGAGCCGCGCGGCGTCGAGGTTCCCGCGCCAGCACACGTACCCGGCGTACTGCGGCCGCGCCCCGGGGCAGACCGCCTCGCGGACCACGGAACGGTAGCCGTCCGCGCCGACGGCCAGGTCGTACCGTTCGACGGTCCCGTCGGCGAGCCGCACCTCGGCGCGGCCGGAGCCCCCGTCCACGCCCGCCACCGTCACGCCCTGCCGGAACTCGACCCCGTCCGGGGTGGCTTCGTACAGCCCGCGCCAGAGCAGCCCCCAGTGGTACGAGTGGAACGGGAACGGCTGCTCCCAGATGAGCCGCCCGCCCGCCGCGCCCGCATCCCGCACCACCCACCGGCGCCGCTCCAGCCGGTGCGCGGGGATCCCGCCGGGCAGCGCCCCGGCGGCGGCCAGCTCGGCGGCCCGGTCGTCGTGGACGCACAGCCCGAGCCCCCGGTCGGCGAGCCGCCCGCGCGTCCGCTCCAGCACGACGACCTCCCCGGCCCCCGCCCGCACCGCCGCCGAAGCGAACGCACACCCGGCGATGCTCCCGCCGACCACAGCCACCGTTCCGCCCCGCATGAGCACCTCGCATCAGATGTACGTCTGCCACATTCGCTACATGACTGAGCCGGTAGTCGCATCCATGGCCGAAGTACGCTCCCACCTCGCGGACGTCATCGACCGCGCCCGCCGCGACGGGACTCCCACCGTCATTACCCGCCGCGGCAAGGAAGAAGCCGTGCTGGTCGACATCGACGAGTACCGGCGCCTGCGACACCTCGCCGAACAGGCCGAGGACGCCTGGCTGGGCCGGCTGGCCGACGAAGCCGAGGCCGAGGGGACGGCCGGCTTCCTCTCGCTCGAAGCGATGGCCGCACAGTGCCGCTCCCCACATGGCTGAGCCCCGACACGACACCCAAGCCGGCCAGAGCCCGTCCGATCCACCCGGACCCACGACCCCTACGGCCCAGCGCCACCGCCGTCTACACCACGGCTCGGACCAGCAGCGTGCCCATGGTGCGCTTCTCGTGATCGGGGGCCGGAATGACGGTGATGGTCACGTCGGGGAACCCGTACTCCTTGAGGAGCGAGCACCAGGTATCGGGCTCGTAGTCCCACCGCTTCACGACGGCGGGGTCCTCGTCGGCGCCACGCGGGATATACGACGCCTGGCAGCCGTAGCAGCCTTCGACAGGGGGCCGCTGGGACAGGGCGAACACACCGCCCGGCTTGAGGTGCGCGCGAACGACGGGGAGCAACAGCCCGGGGTCGGTGAACCAGGCAGCGCCGAAGACGCTGTAGATCGCGTCGAAGACCGTGCTGGTGTCTCCGAGGTAGGTGAGGGCGTCGCCCCGGTACAACTCCAGGCCGTCCACGTCCGGCCACCGCTCACGTGCCTTGGCGAGCTGCCTCTCCGAGAGGTCGAGCCCTACCGACCGCATGCCCAGGGTGGCGAGGTGAGCGGCGTTCCCGCCGGAACCGCACCCGAGGTCCAGCGCACTGTCGCCCGGCTTTGACGCCAGCACTTCCGCCCCGGGGCCGTGGTCGGCGTACTGGGTCCAGTTGAACCACGTGGTCTCACCGTTGGCATTGGTCCGTCGCCGCTGGGGCTTGCTCTGCGCGTAATGGTCCCAAGCGGCACTGCGGTTGTCAGTCACTGCCGGTCCGTTCTCGTCAATGGCGACAGCCGCCCGGCGCGATACCGGGCGGCTGGCGTTGGCGGGTTGCTAACTCACGGGGCTGTCGGAGCAGCCGGCATAGCTCTGGGAGCAGTCAGCGGCCCCCTCGTTCGGCCAGAACTCGGCGTCGATGCCGAAACCGGCCGCGCGGATCGTCTCCACCGTCCGGGCCAGGGCCTTGCGGCCCTCCTTGGGGTTGTGCCGGCTCCGGTCGGGGACGTGGTGGATGAACGCGCCGAGGGCCTCGCAGAAGTCAGCGTACGGCTTCGTGTGGAGCACGAAGCCGTGCCAGAACAGGTCCACGCGAAGGCTCGGGGTCATCTTGCCGTCTGTCATGCGGGTGGCAGCGAGGAACGCGATCAGCTGGTTCACGCCGCGCTCGCCGAGCTCGCCGGTCAGCTCCGGCCAGTAGTCCTCACGGACGAACGTGATGAGGTCGGCCCGCAGCTCGGGGCCGATGAGGTCCTGAACCTCGGAGAGGTTCAGTCGGGTCAGTCGGGTGATCGTCATGTCTGTGCCTTCCTGGTCTCGGGGAAGCGTCGAGGGCACGTGCACGCCGGCCGAGCGGCGGACGCTGCCCCTGCTGTGGGACACCCGCACCGTCGTAGCCGTTGCTCTCCCTCCTGGTGCTGCCCGGTCCTGTTGAAGGGTTCGATGTTCGCCCTGGAGGCCGGGTCGGAGCGACGACGGAGCGGGCGTCACCGGGACGTCACTGAGATGGGCGTCAATGACACCTACAAGGGCGTCAATTAGGTGTCATTAGGCGGCAGTTCGTTCTAGCTTTGACGTCATGACGACGACCGCCGTGGTGCCGAATGATGTGCTCCGGGCCGTGCGTATCGGCCTGCGGATGAGCCAGGACGACTTCGCCAAGGCGATCCGCCGGGCAGGTGCAGAACTGGGTGAGCCCAACGAGGCCTCGAAGCGTCTGGTGCAGCGCTGGGAGGCCGGTACGAGCAAGACGCCCCGAGGTGTGTACGCCAGGGCGTTAGAACGGGTCACGGGCCGTCCGGTCGAGGCCCTGGGCTTCACCCTGCCGGTACCGATGGCCAGGGTCCACGCAGACGGGACGGGAGGGCATGACATGGACGCGGGAGCGGGTGGGGTCACTTCCGCCGCTGTAGGCGCTCAGACGGCCGCACGGGCAGCCGCCGAAGCGTTCTCGGGGGTGTGGCTCAGCCGGTACGAGTTCTACTCGTCCAGCCGGGCCGAGACGTACGAGGGCAAGCACTACGTCGTGCTCGTCCAGCACGGAAACCGGCTGACCGCTCAGAGCCTGCCGGGGGCGTCCAGCAACCCGGACAGCCCGCTCACCCTGGATCTCACCGTGGACCGGAACGTCGTCACGGGGTCGTGGGTCGAGCAGACCGCTTCGGACGGCTACTACAACGGAGCCCGGTACCACGGAGCGATTCAGCTCCTGGTCGAGCCGACCGGCCGACGCATGGCCGGGAAGTGGGTCGGCTTCGGGAAGGACTTCGACGTGAACACGGGGCCGTGGGAGCTGCGGCTGGTGGACCGCTCCACGTCGAAGGCCGCCCTGGAGCAGTACAGCCGGGCCCCCGAGTAGGCACCGGAATGCCGAAGGCCCAGGAGCGGGGCCTCGGGTCACGCGGACAGGGCCTCGCGGATGCGGGTGAGGGAGGGGTTGGTGAGGACCGTTTCTGTGCCGGTCGGGGAGACGACGCGGACCGTCGGCACCGTTTCGTTGCCGTCGTTGACGCCGCGCACGAAGGCCGCCGCCTCCGGGTCCCGCCAGATGTTCACGGGACGGTACGGGGTCCCGGTGAGCCGGAGCTTGCTCCAGAGCGCGATGCAGAACGCGCAGCCGGGCCGCCAGTAGACGGTTATCCCGGGATTCACCGCGCGCCCGCGAACGCCGCCCAGGCGGTGGGGGTGACCTCGATGACGGGCCCGTCGGTCTGCTTACTGTCCCGGACCGCGACCACGCCGGCGACGTTCGTGGCCACTTCGACGCACTCGGTGTTGGCCTGGCCTTCGCTGTAGCTGGACTTCACGAACTCGAACTGGTTCACGGTCTTACATACCTTTGCTGATGGCGTCGATCAGGTTCACCGAGTCGTGCGGTGCAAGGCTCAGCCGTGAAACCTGGGCGAACGCGCGGGTGTAGGCAGCATTGGCTTCCGCCCCTTCTGCCCACAGGGTAGAGCCGATGGCCTCGGCGTAGCCGACTTCCAGCGCCCCGGGCTCCGAGAACGACACGATGTTGAACGAGCCGTTGGCACCGTGATAGGTCCCCGTGCGGAACGGCAGAACCTGCACGTGGACGTGCGGCAGTCGCGCCACCTCCACCAAGTGGTCGAGCTGTGCGCGCATCACATCGGGGCCACCGACCTGCTGGCGCAGCGCCGCCTCCCACAGCACCGCATGGAACTCCAGAGGCCGGTCACCCGACAGTCGCGCCTGCCGCTTGATCCGTGAGCTCACCAGCGCCTCGATCTCATCGGGATGTGTCCAATTCGAGGTGACACCCAACGCCCGGATGTACTCCGGGGTCTGGAGCAGCCCGGGCACGAGGGCCAGCTGCCACGTGCGGATGCGTGTGGCGACCTCCTCCATCGCGATGTACTCGCCCAGACCGCCCACGATGGGCATCTGCTGCCACCAGCCCTTGGCCTTGCGGCGCTCGCGGTCCAACTTCGCCAGGGACAGCAGGCTGTCGACGTCCGCCTCGTCCGTCACGCCGTACAGCTTGCACAGGGCGACGATGTCGGGATCCCGGAACGGCACCCAGCCGCGCTCCATCTTTGCGATCTTCGCCGCAGTCGCACTGAGCACCTGCGCCGCTTGCGGCTGCGTCAGCCCTGCCGCGTCCCGCAACCGCAGCAGCTCGCCACCCAGCCTCCGAGCGAGCACCGTCGACACCCGGTTGTCCGTGGGCACTTGATCCACCTCCTCGTACCTGACGCAGTCTTCACCGCGCGGAGCGAACGACACAACTACTCCCTGGGGATAGATTTCCCCGGAATAGCTTGCACCCCCATCCAAGGCGGCCCTACCGTCGGTGACGAACTGCTCACCGCGCAGCATCAGTTGGCGGAAGCGCACCGGACTGCCCGCGCGGCAGCGCCCCGGCATGCCACCGCCCCACCGGAGGTGCACCCACATGGACATGGACGGGCTCCAGCGGTACGACGTACGGAACTACCCGCCCCGCCAGGACTCGGTACCGGCGGCCCGCCGCCGCGCCGCGTGGCTCGCGGTGGCGTGGGGGCAGCCCGGGATCGCGGCGGACGTGGCGCTCGTGACCAGCGAGCTGACCACCAACGCGCTGCTGCACGGCTCGGTCGCCGACCGGTACCTGCGGGTGGAGCTGCGGCTCACCGGAGCAGTGCTCCGCATCGAGGTCACCGATCCGAAAGGCGAGCGGCGCCCCGAACCGAGGGCGGCCGGGCCCGGGGACCGGTTCGGGCGGGGGCTGCACATCGTCGGGGCGCTCACCCGCGACTGGGGGGTCAGCGAGCGGGTGGTCGGGAAGACCGTATGGGCGGAGCTGGGGCCGGAGGGAGCCGGATAAAGTCAGCCGTATGGATGGTGGCTGGACGGCGCCGAGCGCGATCGAGAGAGAGCTGTACGAGGCGAAGGCCCGGGGGGACTGGGCCGCGTACCTGGACACCCTCGCCCGCTCCCAGCTGTTCCTCGCGCAGCCCCGCGCCCGGGCCGACGCCGAGCCGGACACCGTGCGCTTCTACCCCACCCCGCACAACGCGCTCGTCGTCCACACCGCCGGCACCCTGCCCGTGCCCACCCCCGAGACGGTGTACGAGTCGCAGAGCCTGCGCTGGTTCGCGAAGGTCTGGGCCCCGACCGACCCCGCCTACCTCGCCGTGAACCCGGGCACGCCCTGCGAGGCCTACCTCACGACCACCCCCGCCGACGTCGCCCGCTGGCGTGCCCACGCCGAGACGGCCACCACGTACGGCCTCGCCGAGAACCGGGTCCACGCCCTGTTCACCGGCGGCCCGCTGCACGGCCCCGTCGCCCACGGCCTCGCCGTCGGCGGCCATCTCGCCGTCACCAACCGGGAGTTCTGGAACGCCCTCGCCTACCACGGCAACGGCTACCAGCGGCAGCGCGAGCGCCTGCGCGAGAGCTGGGACATCACCGACCGCACCGGCTGGCTACAGACCCTCGAAGCCCTGCTCGGCGCCCGCGTGGTCAGCCCCGTCTGGGAGTACGCCCTGCGCGTGCGCCGGGTCCTGGCCTCCGACTTCGCCGGGCCCGTCGACGTCGAGCACTGGCGGCACGCCGCCGAGGCCGGCCTGCGCCGCAGCGCCGAGCTGGCCGCCGAACCGCAGCTCACCCCCGACGGGGTCACCCTCGCCGAGCCGCGCCCCTCCGCCGAGGTCGAGGGCGAGATCGCCGGGGTGCGCCGGCTCATCGGCCGGATCGCCCGCTACGAGCAGCGCTTCCGCGCCGACGGGCTGCTGCCCGAGGACGGCTGGGTCCGCTCCGCCCTGGCCTGGGACCAGGGCCGCGCCTCCCAGATGGCCCGCTGGGGCCTCGGCGCCCGCTACGGCACCCTCGAGGACGCCGAGCGGGGCGTCCTGCGCGCCGGGGAGGCGGCCCGGGGGACGTACCGCTCGTGGGAGGAGTTCTCCGCCGGGTACGTCCTGGGGAGGTGCCTGCACTTCGACGAGGAGGAGTTCGGGGACTGGTACACCGGCGGCCTCGCCGCGCACCTGCTGCTGACCACCGATCCGGCCAGCCCATGGGTCAACATCCCCTGGAAGCCGTGAACTTCGGTTAGTCCTCAGGCGTGGCTCGAAACCACCCCGTGCGGCACGTCGGGCCCAATTACCCTCGGCCGCATGACTATTGCGCTGAACGACACCGTGCGACAGCTCCTCGACGCCCCGCACCCGGCGGTCCTCTCCACCCTCAACCCCGACGGCGCCCCGCAGAGTTCGGTGGTCTGGGTCAGCCGTGACGGCGACGACCTGCTGATCTCCACCGAGCGCGGCCGCCGCAAGGAGCTGAACATCGCCCGCGACGCCCGCGTCGGCCTGACCGTCTTCGACCTCGCCAACCCCTACCTCTACGCCGAGATCCGCGGCACCGCCACCCTCACCGAGGACATCGGCCGGGCGGTCGCCGGCCGCATAGCCGAGGAGTACGTGGGCGCGGAAGCCGCGAAGGACTACCTGGACCCCTCGGACGGTGCGGTACGCGTGGTCGTGCGCATCACCCCGACCAAGGTCCTCGGGAACGCCGCCAAGGCCTAGGCCGACAGGACCTGGGCCGCACCGGTCGCGGGGGCCGCCGTCCGGTGCGGCCGCCCGCGACCGTCCCGGCCCGCGCGGTGGGCCGCGTGGTCGAACATCCAACCGAGACAAGATCGAGCCGGAAGCGGAAGCCCGACTACGCCGAGGCAGCCCCAGGGATGTGTATCCGGACACCCCCGCACACCCGGCCGGGAGCCCGGCCGCCGCACCCCGTCCGCGATCTTGACCTCAGTGGATCAAGAGAAACCGCACCTGAACCGCCCACCCGCCCCGGGGCCGCGCCTCGCCCGCACATGATCACTTACGTGGTCAGCGGCCTCTGTCCGGTTGTCACCAGGTGGCGAGTTCAGCTCGCTGTGCACTTGGCTACTGATGCGTAGCGTCACCGACCTGCGACGCAGGGAGGGACGAAAGAGCATGGGCGACAGCAGCGCGAGGAACGATGTGGGCACGGCCTACATCAACGACGTATTCATGCGCCACCCACTGACCACACGGAACCAGGAAGAACTCGACATCGCCGCCAGGGCCGCCGGCATCCTGGAGCGGAATCTGCTCAGGAACGCGTTCAAGCGGACTCCCCAGGCGGGGGGAAAACAGATCGATCCCGTCGGGTTCTCCCTGAACCAGGTGCGCTACGGCGGATTCCCGCAGGACGAACAGAACGCGCGCGAGCGCGGCTGGCGCGCCTTCATGAACGTCGGCGTACCCGTCATCGAGGAGCGGAGCGACATCCAGCAGCCGCCCCCCGACATGATTTCCAAGCAGACGTACATCAACGGGACAGACCCGATCAAAATCACCGTGACGGACACGGTCGAATTCTCGATCTCGAACACGGTCAGCTGGTCGCTCCAGGGGGAGGTGAAACTCACCTTCGGGGCGAAGTCCATCGCGTCGCTCCAGCAACAGCTCCAGAAGAGCATGGAGATGAAGCAGTACCAGAAGACCACCCTGCTCAACAGCAAGGACAACCAGGGCGTCAACACGGAGTCCCAGACCGAGGCCACGAGCAACACCCAGGCCACGAGTTCCGTCACCGGCACCGGGGAGCTGTGGGGAGAGCTGGCGCTCGGGATCACCGGCTCCATCAGCGGTTCGCTGACCACCGAATGGAAGCACGTGTCGTCGGTCAGTTTCGACGTCATGAGCCGGGCGGACGTCATGGCCACGACGCGGCGCCAGATCCGCCAGTTCGACTACGAATTCCCCGTCACCTTCGGCGGCTGGGTCGCCTTGTACTATCCCGATCCGGTCGAGGTCAAGGAAACCGCCAAGCAGGGCACAGAACCGAAATATTCCAAGGTCATCGCGTGGAAACTCGGCGAATCCGCCCTCGATGGAAGCCGATTCGACCTGGCTGACGAAAAGAAGCGGTTCATGCAGAAGGGGACGGCAGAGACCGTCGCCGTCCGTGCCGGAGAACACCGCGTTTTCCAGCCGGAAGTGCTCGATTACCAGAACCAGAAGCAGCCGCTCTAGGAGTTAATCCCATGTCCTTCAAGAACATCTTCGACAACGGCGGGGACGAGGCCGGCTCCGCCGACCAGTCCGCCCAGAAGCTCAACCAGGACACTCCGGGAGCCGGCGACGTCTCGGAGGCCGTGCGCAAGCTGGAGAGCGAGCGCGACCCGTGGCTCGTACGCCAGACCGCGCACGGGGCCTTCGACGTCATGGGCTTCCTGGGCCCGCTCTTCCACAACGCCCAGGGCATGGCCGCCGCACAGCGCCAGGTCTCCGAGGACCCGGGCTCGGCGTCCACCATGGCCTCGTCGACCACGAAGGCCTTCGGACCGCCGACGGTGAGCATCGGCGACGAGGACATGCCCAAGCTCGAAGACCTGTCGAAGCTCCTGGCCAACAAGAGGAGCTACACCCTCATCGCGACGGGTCTGGGCACCTCCGAGGGCCTGGCGGTCGACCCCGCGCTCGACACGGCGTACGTCGGCGACCGGGGCGGCCTGAAGCTGACCGCGGTGAAGATCTCCACCGGCGCCACGCGCGTGGCCGCGAGCGCCCTGGGCGACATCGGCGACGTGGCAGTGGACCGCCAGGGCAGGGCCTGGACCACCGACTGGTCCGGCAACCGCCTGCTCGCGGTGGACCTGTCCACCGGCTCCTCCCGCAAGCTCGCCGACATCACGGGCCCGTACGGCGTGGCCCTGGACGGTGTGGGGAAGGCGTACGTGGCCACCTGGAACGACGGCCACCTGATCGCGGTCGACCTGGCGGGCGGGCAGAAGACCACGATCTCCACCGCTCTGGGCTCGGGCCTCGGCGGCGTGGCACTCGACGGGAAGGGCAAGGCGTACGTCGGCCAGAAGGACGGCAGCGGCAAGCTCTACGAGGTCGACCTCGGCAACGGCACCCACCGCGTCGTGACCACCCTCGCCGGCGCGACCACCATCCGCGTGGAACTCGACGGCGCGGGCCGGGCCTACACCATCGACCACGCGGGCGGCCGGCTCTACGAGATCACCCTCGCCGACGGCGCCCAGCGCGTGGTGGCCTCCGGCCTGGGGGCCTGCGAGGGGCTCGCGCTGGACACCGTCAACGGCTGGATCTACGTCAGCAACCGTGAAGGCCAGCTGTGGCAGATCGACCAGCGCGCCGTCCAGGCCCTGGGCGGCGTCGGCAAGGTCGTGCCGTAGGGCCTTCCGGCATACGCGGTACGGCAGGGACCCGGCCGGCGGCGGCCGGGTCCGGGGTCCCGGGTCCTACGGCAGCAGCGGGCGTACCGCCGCCCAGGCGTCGACGGCCTCCGCCAGGGGGTCGTCGGCCGCCAGGTACGGGCGCAGCTGGGTCATCCAGTGGGTCAGGCTCTTGACGCGGCGCAGGTGCCGGATGCGCGGGGTCGGCAGCTCCCGCCAGGAGGGTCCCTGCGCGGCGGCCTCGTCCGGGGTCAGGTCGATCAGCCCGAGCAGTTCGGCGCACAGGCCCGCCGGGTCCTCGGTGCTCTCCTGGCCGAGGAAGCGGATCAAGTAGCAGCGTACGTAGGCCACGTCGGCCCACCAGTGCAGTTCGGGGATGCCCTCCTCCTCGGCCAGGCGCCGGATCGCGGCCAGTGTCACCCGGCCCCAGCGCACCCGGACCTCGCGGGGCAGGCCTTCGTCCTGCATCCGCGTCCCGGCGAGGGCCCGCAGGGTCTGCGGCAGGGGCTCGTCGCCGAGCGGCGGCTCCGTGGCCAGCCAGGCCTCCAGTTCCTCCAGGGCGTGCCCCTCGGGCGGTACGGACGTCAGGACCTGGCCCCGGGTGAGGAGCGCGACCATGGCGCCCGTGAGGCGGACCTTCGCCACGTGACCGGCGTCGAAGAAGCCGACGGTCCGCCCGTAGCGCTCGATGCCGCGCAGGCCGAGCCGGGATTCCCCCACGGCGTAGACCTGTCCGGCGCGGGCGATGCCGCCCAGGCAGCGCACGACGCACACCCCGCCCGTGACGTCGGCCTCCTCGACGGAGTACACCTGCAGCTCGGTGATGGGCACCCGGCCCCCCTTCCCCGGGCGGGAGGTTACCGCCTCAGGCGCCGGCGGGCCGCTCCAGGACGAGACGGATCTCGGTGACCTCGTAGCCGGCCCGGTCGAAGGCGGCGGCCATGGGGACGTTGACGGTGTCGGTGGTGGCGGTGATCCGGTCGGCGCCCGCGGCCGCGTGGAAGCGGGTGATCTCGGCGAGCACCTCGTCGATCAGTCCCTTGCCGCGCTGCTCGGGGACGACGCCGAGGTAGCCGACGTTGCGGTGGTAGGGGGTGGCGGAGGGGATGGCCATGCCGGCGAGGGTGCCGTCGGGGAGGTGGGCCAGGCGCCACCAGGAGCGCTCGCCCGGGCAGTCGAGGTAGTAGGCGAAGTCGTCCTTGGCGAACTCCTCCTCGGTCGTCACGGCCAGTTCCTGCTGGGTGTTGAGGTCGAGGCTGCCCCGGGAGAGCCGGGCGAAGCCGTCGAGGAACTCCTCGTCGGTGCCCTCGCGGAAGACGAGGCGCCCGGTGGGCTCAGCGGTCCCGGCGGCGGGGGTCCACTCGTAGCGCAGGCGCTCGATCTCCTGGGTCAGACCGGCCCGGTACGCGGCTTCCTGCCGCCATGCCACGGCCGCGACCAGCTCCGCGTCGGCGCGCCAGTCGCGGGGCAGGGACAGGTTGTAGACCGGGGCCTTGCCGAAGGCGGCGTGCCCGGCGGCCAGCAGGCCGGCGGCGAGCGCGGCCGGGTCGGCGACGTCCGCACGGACGTGGAGGCAGTCGAGGGCGACGGGCCGCTCGCTGTCGGCGCGGCCCCACCACAGGGCGCGGGCGAGGAGGCGGCCGTCCTCGTCCTCGGCGAACCAGATCCACTCGGGCCGGATCTGGTTCGCGGCGAGTTCCTCGCGGACCCGGTCGGGGGTCAGGGCGGCGACGGGGCCGTCGGCCGGGTAGGCGAGGGCGCGGTCGAGGTCGGCGGGGTCTGCGGTGGCAGCACGGTAGATCATCCGGCGATGATCACACGGCGTGACATTTCCAGCCATGGATTTCGGCCGCCGAGCGGTACGAGCCCGCACGCCACGGGGGCCGGTCCCGCACCGGTGTGCGCGGGAACGGCCCCCAGGGGCGTACGGCGGACCGCTACGACCAGGTGATCAGCCGGCGCGGGTGCTCCAGGACGGCCGCGATGTCCGCCAGGAAGCGGGAACCGAGCTCGCCGTCGATGAGGCGGTGGTCGAACGACAGCGCCAGGGTGGTGACCTGGCGGGCCTTGACCTTGCCCTTGTGGACCCACGGCTGGAGCTTGATCGCGCCGACCGCGAGGATCGCGGACTCGCCGGGGTTCAGGATGGGCGTACCGGTGTCGACGCCGAAGACGCCGACGTTGGTGATGGTGATGGTGCCGTTCTGCATGTCGGCCGGGGAGGTCTTGCCGTCGCGGGCCGTGGCGACCAGCTCGGACAGGGCCGTGGACAGCTCGCCGAGGGTCTTGGCGTGCGCGTCCTTGATGTTCGGCACGATCAGCCCGCGCGGGGTGGCGGCCGCGATGCCCAGGTTGACGTAGTGCTTGAGCACGATCTCCTGGGCCGCCTCGTCCCAGGACGCGTTGACGTCCGGGTTGCGGCGGATCGCGACGAGGACGGCCTTCGCGATCAGCAGGAGCGGGTTGATCCGGAGCCCCGCGAGGTCCGGGTCGTCCTTGAGTTCCTGGACCAGCTTCATCGTCCGGGTCACGTCGAGAGTGATGAACTCGGTGACGTGCGGCGCGGTGAAGGCGGAGCCGACCATCGCCTGGGCGGTGACCTTGCGGACGCCCTTGACCGGGATACGGGTCTCGCGCGCCGAGGCCGCTGCGGCCTGCGGGGCGGCCGCCACGGGTGCGGGAGCCTCCACCGGAGCCACCGGAGCCACCGGGGCCGGCGCCGGCGCCGGGACGATCGCGGCCGCCGCGGCGGCGTGCACGTCCTCCCGGGTCACGACCCCGCCGTCACCGGTGGGTACCACCACGGCCAGGTCGATGCCCAGGTCCTTGGCGAGCTTGCGCACCGGCGGCTTCGCCAGCGGACGCTCACCGCCCGGCTGCGCCGGTACCACGACGGGCGCGGGAGCGGCCGGAGCCGCCGGGGCGGCCGTGCCGTTCTGCGCGGCCACGGCGGGGGCCGGGGCCGTGCCGTTCTGCGCGGGGGCGCCCTCGGCCGCCTTGCGGGGGCGGCGCTTGGTGGAGGCCGTGGAGACCCCGTAACCCACCAGCACGGGCTGCCGGGCGGCCGGAGCCTCCTCGGCGGCGGGAGCGGCGGGAGCGGCCTCGGCGACGGGCGCGGCCGGAGCAGCCGCCTCGGCGGCCTCCGAGCCGGCCGGGGCCGCGTCGGAACCGCCCGGGCCGGTCTGCACCGAGATGATGACCTGGCCGACGTCGACCGTCACGCCCTCCTCGAAGAGCAGCGCGTGCACCACTCCGTCGAAGGGGATCGGCAGCTCGACGGCCGCCTTCGCCGTCTCCACCTCGCAGACGACCTGACCGTCGGTGACCGTGTCACCCGGCTGGACGTACCACTTGAGGATCTCGGCCTCGGTGAGGCCCTCGCCCACGTCGGGCATCTTGAATTCGCGGATCGTCATGACGCGGTTCTCCTCAGTACGCCAGCGAGCGGTCGACGGCGTCGAGCACCCTGTCCAGGCCGGGCAGGTACTCGTCCTCCAGGCGGGCCGGCGGGTACGGGGCGTGGAAGCCGCCGACGCGCAGCACCGGGGCCTCCAGGTGGTAGAAGCACCGCTCCGTGATGCGGGCGGCGATCTCCGCGCCCATGCCGAGGAACACCGGGGCCTCGTGGACGACCACGAGCCGGCGGGTCCGCTCCACCGACGCCTGGAGCCCGTCGAAGTCGACCGGGGACATCGAGCGCAGGTCGACGACCTCCACCGACTTGCCCTCCTCGGCCGCCGCGGCCGCCGCCTCCAGGCACACCTTCACCATCGGGCCGTACGCGGCCAGGGTGAGGTCGGTGCCGGAACGCGCGACGCGCGCCTTGTGCAGCTCGCCGGGGATGGCCTCGACGTCGACCTCGCCCTTGTCCCAGTAGCGCCGCTTCGGCTCGAAGAAGATCACCGGGTCGTCGCTGAGGATGGCCTGCTGGAGCATCCAGTACGCGTCGGAGGCGTTGGACGGCGAGACCACCTTGAGGCCCGGGACGTGCGCGAAGAGCGCCTCGGGGGACTCGCTGTGGTGCTCGACGGCGCCGATGCCGCCGGCGTAGGGGATGCGGACGACGACCGGCAGCTTGATCTTGCCGAGCGCGCGGGCGTGCATCTTCGCGAGCTGGGTGACGATCTGGTCGTAGGCCGGGAAGACGAACCCGTCGAACTGGATCTCCACGACCGGCCGGTAGCCGCGCAGGGCCAGGCCGATGGCGGTGCCGACGATGCCCGACTCGGCGAGCGGGGTGTCGATGACCCGCTCCTCGCCGAAGTCCTTCTGCAGGCCGTCGGTGATGCGGAAGACACCGCCCAGCTTGCCGACGTCCTCACCCATGATGAGGACCTTGGGGTCGTTCTCCATCGCCTTGCGCAGCGACTCATTGAGCGCCTTCGCGATAGACATCTTTTCGACGGCCATCAGTGACCCTCCTCGAAGGACGCGAGGTAGGCGGCGAACTGGGCGCGCTCCTCGTCGACGAGCGCGTGCCCGTCCGCGTAGACGTTCTCGAAGATCGCCATGGTGTCGGGGTCGGGCATGGAGCGGACGACCTCGCGGACCCGCTTGCCGAGGGTCTCGCTCTCGGCCTCCAGCTCCTCGAAGAAGGCGTCGTCGGCGCCGCCGGTGGCCAGCAGGTGGGCCTTCAGGCGCAGGATCGGGTCCTTCGCCTCCCAGGCCGCCGTCTCCTCGTCCCGCCGGTACTTCGTCGGGTCGTCGGAGGTGGTGTGCGCGCCCATGCGGTACGTGAACGCCTCGACCAGGGTCGGGCCCTCTCCCCGGCGGGCCCGGTCCAGCGCCCAGCGGGTGACCGCGAGGCAGGCCAGGACGTCGTTGCCGTCGACGCGGACGCCCGGGAAGCCGAAGCCCTGCGCGCGCTGGTAGAGCGGCACGCGCATCTGGCGCTCGGTGGGCTCCGAGATGGCCCACTGGTTGTTCTGGCAGAAGAACACCACGGGCGAGTTGTAGACGGCCGAGAAGGTGAAGGCCTCGGCCACGTCGCCCTGGCTGGACGCGCCGTCGCCGAAGTAGGCGATGACGGCCGAGTCGGCGCCGTCCTTGGCCACACCCATCGCGTAACCGGTCGCGTGCAGGGTCTGCGAGCCGATGACGATCGTGTACAGGTGGAAGTTGTTCGTCGTCGGGTCCCAGCCGCCGTGGTTCACACCGCGGAACATGCCGAGCAGGTTCGTCGGGTCGACGCCGCGGCACCAGGCCACACCGTGCTCGCGGTAGGTCGGGAAGACGTAGTCGTCGTCGCGCAGGGCCCGGCCGGAACCGATCTGCGCGGCCTCCTGGCCCAGCAGCGAGGCCCACAGGCCCAGCTCGCCCTGGCGCTGGAGAGCGGTCGCCTCGCCGTCGAAGCGGCGGGTCAGGACCATGTCGCGGTAGAGCCCGCGCAGGTCCTCGGTGGTGATGTCCGCGACGAAGGGCGCGAACTCGGCGACGTCCGGGTTGTCCCCGGCCTCGACCCGTTCGCCCTCGGGCGTCAGCAGTTGTACGAGCTGAGGCTCGGCGTCGTGCGGCTGTGCGGTGGCAGCGGCGGTCTTGCGGGCGCTCGCCGCGCCTGCCGCCCGCTTGGTGCCGCTGCTGCGTCGCGGCTTGCGCGCGGCAGTGCTCTCCACGGTCACGTGTGCTCCTCCGTCGGTCCGGCACCCGGGTTCTCCGGGGTCCAGTGCGGCTCACCTGCATCCGTACCCGCGCACGGGGTGGGTGCGCGGCCGGTACGGGACTCAGGCGTGACAGGTGCCCCGGCGAGTGCCCTGCGCAAAGCACGTTACCCAGTGCGCCGCATAACTGCGAAACCCCGTTTGACCTGCGATTTTGCTTGGATATCCAAGTAAATCCAGGGCCACGGGAACAACCACTGGTCACAGCCTTGCAGGGGGCCGGAACAACGGCACGTTATCCCGGGTAACTCCGGCAGGGAAGGGGTGAGTGTGTGAAGATGACTTTGTGCGCGAAGACGGAAAAATCAAGGTATTCCTCCTGGACGACCACGAAGTGGTACGTCGGGGCGTTCATGAGCTCTTGTCGGTCGAAGACGACATCGAGATCGTCGGCGAGGCCGGTACGGCCGCGGACGCACTGGTGCGGATTCCGGCCACCCGCCCGGACGTCGCGGTCCTCGACGTACGGCTACCCGACGGCAGCGGTGTCGAGGTCTGCCGCGAGGTGCGCTCGCAGAACGAGGACATCAAGTGCCTGATGCTCACCTCGTTCGCCGACGACGAGGCACTGTTCGACGCGATCATGGCGGGCGCCTCGGGCTACGTCCTCAAGGCGATCCGCGGGAATGAGCTGCTCAGCGCCGTACGGGACGTCGCAGCCGGCAAGTCGCTGCTGGATCCCGTCGCGACCGCGCGGGTGCTGGAGCGGCTGCGCGACGGCAAGAACGGCAAGGGCGACGACCGGCTCTCCAACCTCACCGAGCAGGAGCGCAAGATCCTCGACCTGATCGGCGAGGGCCTGACGAACCGCGTCATCGGCGAGCGGCTGCACCTGGCCGAGAAGACCATCAAGAACTACGTCTCCAGCCTGCTGTCGAAGCTGGGCATGGAGCGCCGCTCCCAGGCCGCCGCGTACGTGGCCCGCCTGCAGGCGGAGAAGCGCTAGTCCGCCTCCAGCCGTCGCCGACCGGGTCCGTACCGGTTCACGACCGCGCGCGTCACGCCCCGTGGCGCTCTGATTCCACGGGGCGCACGGTTTGATTCGGGACCAACGTCCTCGATCATGAGGGCGGGATCCTCTTTCCCGGCGCCCTTCCGGTGCCGGACAGTGGTCTGCATGTCCCCTGAGGAACTCCACGCCATCGAACTGCTGCGCCAGGTGCCGTACGGCCGGGTCGCCACCAGCATGCGCGCGCTGCCCTTCCTCGCCCTCGCCCGCCACATCGTGGTGGACGGCAAGGTGGTCCTGAGAATGCACGCCGGTTTCGGCTATCACCAGGCCTGCAACGGCAGTGTCGTCTCCTACGGGGCGGACAACTGCAATTCCCGGGAGTCCCGGCTGTGGTCCGTGCAGTTCACCGGAACGGCGCAGATCGTCGAACCGACCACCGCGGAACTGGAGCTTTTCGGTCCGGTCCCGCATTTCGTGGACGGCGCGGTCTTCGACCCCGTCTACATGCGAATCGAACCCCAGCTCGTCACCGTGCACACCCTCGCGGGCATTGCGGACCGCCGCGAACAACACGAACAACCGGACCGTCAGTACCAGCACGTGCTCTGAGCAGTACCTGACTACGCGGAAGGGCCCGGCGGAATGCATTCCGCCGGGCCCTTCCGCGTACGTCGGTGCCGCTTACAGGCCGGCCTCGTTGACGGGGTCGCCGCTGCCGCCGCCGGTCGGCGTGCTCGGCTTCGTCGTCGGCGGGTCCACCGGCGGCGTCGTCTTCGGCGGCGACGGGTCCACGGGCGGCGTCGTCTTCGGCGGGGAGGTCGGCGGCGTCGTCGACGGGCTGGTGGTGGGCGTGAACTTGCTGCGGCTCGGCGTGGGGACGTACGTCTCCTCGTGCGAGCTGCCCGAGTCCGTGGTCGACGGCGCCGACGGGGTCTCGGAATCCTTCTTGTCGCTGCTCTGCGAGGCGCCCGGGGAGCTCTGCGTGGTGCTCGGCTTGTCGGTGTCGCCGGAGTTCTTGCCGACGGTCTTCACCGCGTACGCCACACCGCCGGCGATCGCGAGGATCGCGAGCAGCGCGAAGACGACCATCTTCCAGCGGCCGCTGCCGCGTCGGTCGTCGTAGCCGTCGTAGCCGCCGTGCCCGCCCTGGCCACCGCCGCCGTGACCGCCGCCGCCCGGGAAGGCGGTGCCGTCGTCCGGGTTCAGCGGGGGCACCATCGGCTGCTGGAACTGCGAGGTCGAGGCGTGCGAGGGGTACTGGGGCCGCTGGCCGCCGTTGCCGCCCATCGGCATGGCGGAGGTGGGCGCGCCGCCGGGCTGGCCGTGCGGGAGCGCCATGCCGACCGGGCCGGTGTTCCAGGTGCCGGTGTTCGGCCCCTGGTCGTGGAGCATCTGGAGCGCGTACTGGACGGTCCCGCGCATCTCCTCGGCGCTCTGGAAGCGGTCGTCCGGGTCCTTGGCCAGCGAACGCATGACCAGGCCGTCGAGTTCGTGCGGGATGGAGCCGCCCTCGGGCAGCTGCGAGGGCGGCACCGGCGCGTCCTGGACGTGCTGGTACACCACCGACAGCGGGGTCTCCCCGGTGAAGGGGGGCCGCAGCGCGAGGAGTTCGTAGAGCAGACAGCCGGTGGCGTACAGGTCGCTGCGGTGGTCCACGGCCTTGCCGAGGGCCTGCTCCGGCGACAGGTACTGCGGGGTGCCCATGACCATGCCGGTCTGGGTCATCGTCGACTGCGCGCCGTGCAGGGCGCGGGCGATGCCGAAGTCCATCACCTTCACCGCGCCGGTGTTGGTGATGATGACGTTGGCGGGCTTGATGTCGCGGTGCACGATGCCGTGCTGGTGCGAGTACGCGAGGGCTTCGAGGACGCCCGCGACGATGATGAGCGCCTGCTCGGGGCCCGGGGCCTCGGCGCTGATCAGCAGGTCGCGGATGGTGCGGCCCTCGACCAGCTCCATGACGATGTACGGGACGACGTTCGGGCCGACCCGGTCCTCGCCCGAGTCGTACACGGCGACCACGGCGTGGTGGTTCAGTCCGGCGACCGACTGTGCCTCACGGGTGAAGCGGGCCTTGGACACCGGGTCCTCGGCGAGGTCGGCGCGCAGCAGCTTCACGGCGACGGTCCGGCCCAGGCGCACGTCCTCGGCCGCGAAGACCTCCGCCATACCGCCGCGGCCCAGCCGGTGCGTGAGACGGTAACGTCCGTCGCCCACCAGGCCGCCTGCGCCCCAGTGCTCAGGACCTTCGGCCATCCCGGCGCCGTTTCCCTCGGGTTCGGGTGCCATCAGTCCTCGCCGTCGTCTCTCTCGTCCGCTCTAGCGGTGGGTCCTCATCGGGTGCTCCGATGAACGCTACAGCCTCCGAACCGGTCACCGTTCGGACAAAGGCACCCCGTAGCACCCTGGTCACGGAACGGGCACCTGGCTTGACGTGTGCTTGCCCTCCGGCAGACTGGGCGCGACATGCGCTCAGCCAGACGCGTAGGGACACAGCCCGAGGGGAAGCAACAGTCATGAGCCAGGACGGCACGCAGGGCCGGTACGCAGGCGGCTCCCTGGCCGGTGGCCGTTACCAGCTAAGGGATTTGCTGGGCGAGGGGGGCATGGCCTCCGTCTATCTCGCGTACGACTCCGCGCTCGACCGGCAGGTCGCCATCAAGACCCTGCACAGTGAACTGGGGCGCGAGGCGTCCTTCCGCGAGCGGTTCCGGCGTGAAGCGCAGGCTGTTGCGAAACTGTCGCACACCAATATCGTCTCGGTCTTCGACACCGGCGAGGGCGAGCTCGACGGCGCCCTCATGCCGTACATCGTCATGGAGTACGTGGAGGGCCGCCCGCTGGGTTCGGTCCTGGACGCGGACATCCAGCAGTACGGGGCGATGCCGGCCGACAAGGCGCTGAAGGTGACGGCCGACGTGCTGGCCGCGCTGGAGACCAGTCACGAGATGGGCCTGGTCCACCGTGACATCAAGCCCGGCAACGTGATGATGACCAAGCGCGGCGTGGTCAAGGTCATGGACTTCGGCATCGCGCGGGCCATGCAGTCGGGGGTCACCTCGATGACGCAGACCGGCATGGTCGTCGGCACCCCGCAGTACCTGTCGCCGGAGCAGGCGCTGGGGCGCGGCGTCGACGCCCGCTCCGACCTGTACTCGGTCGGCATCATGCTGTTCCAGCTGCTGACGGGCCGGATCCCCTTCGAGGCGGACTCGCCGCTGGCCATAGCGTATGCGCACGTCCAGGAGGAGCCGGTGGCTCCGTCGACCGTCAACCGGTCGATCACCCCGGCGATGGACGCGCTGGTGGCGCGGGCCCTGAAGAAGAACCCGAACGAGCGTTTCCCGACGGCCGCGGCCATGCGGGACGAGGTCATGCGGGTGATGTCGGCCGGGCAGGCGGGTGCTCCGGTGATCGTGCCGGGCGCGGCCACGGGCGGCAGCGGGGCGGGCGTCGGCTCGGCCGTGTTCCCGCCGGTGGACACCAGCACCAGCTACCACACGGCCCCGCCGCAGTCCGTGCAGCAGCCCTACCAGGCGCCGCACACCCCGTCCCCGCACACCCCGTCGCCGTACGCGCCGACGCCCGCGCCGCAGCAGCCGCTGCACGCGCAGGGCGGCTACGCGACGCCGGCGCCGCAGCAGTACGCCCCGCAGACCCCGCCGCCGTTCACCATCTCCCCGTCGCCCGCGCCGGCCCCGGCCGCCTCGGGCGGCGGGAAGCGGAACACGCCGGTCGTGGTCGGGGCGATCGTGGTGGCACTGCTGGCCATCGGCGGTCTGATCGCGGTGCTCAACATGGACGAGGACAAGGACAAGGGGAACGACAACGCGGCGAACCCGGCCGCCTCGGCGTCGCCCTCGGGTTCGACGCCCGCCGGGCACAAGGGGCCCGACACCACCCGCACGATCGACCCCGAGAAGTGCAAGAACGCGTCGAAGTCCTACAAGGACGCCGCCAAGGTCGTGGCGCCGGACTTCCGGGTCAAGCACCTGCGCTCGGTGAAGGAGTGCATCCAGGCGGCGGGCTGGAGCTTCAAGATCGAGACCCGTGACGAGGCGGTCTGGGGCCAGGACACCGTCCTGGACCAGATGCCGGCCGCCGGTTCTGACGTCTCGAAGGACAAGACCGAGTTCACGCTGTACGTCTCGACGGGCGACCCGCAGTAGTGGCGCGGGGCGCGACGGCGCCCCGCGGCGCGTAAGGGCCCCGCGGGGCGTCAGCGCCCCGCCACACGTGACGCACGCGACACACCCGCATCCCGGGCCACCCTGATGGGCGGCCCGGGATGCCGCTTTTGCCCCACTATGTAAACCTGAGCGTGTGAATCCGGGCAGGCCGTCCCGGCACCTCGCCGAAGCGGCAACTCGCGTGCCCGGAACGGGAGGGGCTCCCCGTGACCCAACGCCTGCGCGCACCGCACTGGACGGCCGGGGCCGCACTGGCCGCCGCCGCGCTGCTGGCCACCGCGCCCGCGAACGCCGTCCCCGGCCGCACCCCCGACCCCGCCGCGCCCGTGCGTGCCGTCGTGGTGGCCGACGTACCCGAGGAGGCCTACGAGGAGCTCGCCGGCAGCGCTGCGGGCGTCGGGCGGGAGCGCCCCGGACGGCCCCCCGGCGAGCGGGCCGACCCCGAGCTCGCGGTGGCCTCCCGGCCGCTGCGGCCGATGCCTCCGCAGCGTCCGCGCCGGGAGCCGGCCGCCGCCGCGAGCAGTGCGCCGGCCGTGGCACCGAGCCGTCCCGCCCCGGTCTCCGCGCTGGGCACCGAGCCCAACGACCGGGCCGCCGACCTGGCCGCGCACATACTGCCGCTGGGTACCGGGCTGGCCCTGATGGGGGTCGGGCTGGGGTACATGGGGATGCGCCTGCGACGCGGCCGATAGGTGGGCCTCCGGAGGTCCGTGGCTGGTCAGGGGCCGGTCGGGGGCACTTGCGGTGAGGAGCATACTCGGTATACATACTGAGTATGTCGATCCGTCACGGGCTCCTGGCCCTACTGGAACGGGGCCCTCGCTACGGCTCCCAGCTCCGCACCGAATTCGAATCCCGCACGGGCTCCACCTGGCCCCTGAACGTCGGGCAGGTCTACACGACCCTCGCCCGGCTGGAGCGCGACGGCCTCGTCGAGCCCGGCGGCGAGGACGCCTCCGGGCACACCCTGTACGCCGTCACCGACGCCGGGCGCGCCGAACTGCACGAGTGGTACGAGCGCCCCGTCGACCGCACCAACCCGCCCCGTGACGAGCTGTCCATCAAGCTCGCCATGGCCGTGGGCGCCCCCGGCGTGGACATCCGCGCCGTCATCCAGTCCCAGCGGCACGCCACCATCCAGGCCATGCAGGACTACACCCGGCTCAAGGCGCAGGCCATCACCGCCGTCGAGAGCGGCCGCTCCGACGAACGCGACGACCTGGCCTGGCTGCTGGTCCTCGAGCAGCTGATCTTCCAGACCGAGGCCGAGGCCCGCTGGCTCGACCACTCCGAGGCCCGGCTCGTCCGGCTGGCCGCCCGCGCCGCCGCGGAGCCCGCGCCTCCCGGCCCTTCCGGTCCCGCGGGCCCTTCCGGCACGACCACCGACCCCACCACCGGCGCCACCACCGCCGGCCGGCCCCGCGGCGCCCGCACGCGCCGGGGCTGAACCACCGTTCCAGGGGGACCCCTCATGCCTGACCAGCACCGTTCACAGCCCGTACTCCAGCTCGACCGGCTCGTACGCACCCACGGCAGCGGCGCCACCGAGGTGCACGCCCTGCGCGGGATCGACCTGCGCGTGTACCCCGGCGAACTCGTCGCCGTCATGGGCCCGTCCGGCTCCGGCAAGTCCACACTGCTCACCCTCGCGGGCGGGCTCGACGTCCCGACCAGCGGCCACGTCCTCGTCGAGGGCGTCGACCTCACCACCGCGAACCGCAGGCAGCTGGCCGCCCTGCGGCGCCGCAGCATCGGCTACGTCTTCCAGGACTACAACCTCATCCCGGCCCTCACCGCCGCCGAGAACGTGGCCCTCCCCCTCGAACTCGACGGGACCTCCGCCCGCAAGGCCCGCACCGCGGCCCTCGCCGCCCTCGACGAGATCGGCCTGCGCCGGCTCGCCGACCGCTTCCCCGACGAGATGTCCGGCGGCCAGCAGCAGCGCGTCGCCATCGCCCGCGCCCTCGTCGGCGACCGCCGGCTCGTCCTCGCCGACGAACCCACCGGCGCCCTCGACTCCGAGACCGGCGAGTCCGTCCTCGCCCTGCTGCGCACCCGCGTCGACGCCGGCGCCGCCGGAATCCTCGTCACGCACGAACCCCGCTTCGCCGCCTGGGCGGACCGCGTCGTCTTCCTGCGCGACGGCAGCGTCGTCGACGAGACCCTGCGCAGCCACGCCGACTCCCTGCTCAGCGGTCGGGCGGCCGGCCTGTGAGCTCCCTGATCGGTTCCTGGTACCACTCCTGGATCGCGGCCCTGCGGATAGCCCGCCGCGACGCCTGGCGCGCGAAGGGCCGCAGCGTTCTGGTCCTCGCGATGATCGCCCTGCCGATCGTCGGGGTGAGCGCCGCCGACCTCACCCTGCGCAGCGCCCAGCTCTCCCCCGGGCAGCAGCTCGACCGGCAGCTCGGCGCCGCCGACGCGCGGGTCAGCCCGTCCGGGCTCGACGCCGCGGTCTACCAGCACCCCGACTGGAAGCACTTCGCGCCCGTCGGCGGCTACGAGAAGTACCGGCCCGACGCCGACGCCGCGAAAGCACTGCCGCCGCTGAAGTCGGCCTTCCCGGCCACCGCCAAGTTCACCGTCGACACCAGGGCCCACACCAAGGTGCACACCACGCACGGGCTGCTCGATACCGAGCTGCGCGAGCTGGACGTACACAACCCGCTGACCGCCGGGATCCTCACCCTGGCCCGCGGCCGGCTGCCCCAGGGACCCGGCGAGGTCATCGCCACCCAGGCCTTCCTGAAGGCCTCCGGGCTGAAGGTCGGCTCCTCGGCGACCCCGCGCGGCTCCCCCGTCCCGTACAAGATCGTGGGCGCGTACGAGCTGCCCTCCGCGCTGAAGAACCTCGAACTCCTCGCCCTGCCCGGGAACCTGCTCGCCCCGCTCGACAAGGCCTTCCAGGCCGCCGGGACGGACGGACTGAACGCCCGGTCCACCTACCTCGTGGCCGTCGGCGGCGAAGGTTTCACGTGGAACATGGTCAAGGAGGCCAACAGCAGGAGCGCGCTCGTCCTCTCCCGCGTCGTGACCCTGCGGCCCCCCGCCGACTCCGACGTGCCGCTGTTCAAGCAGCAGCGCAAGGAAGAGTTCGAGGAGACGGGCAACGACGGCGGCCGGATCACCGAGGAGGCCGTCCTGATCACCGTCGTGGGCCTCGCCATGCTGGAGATCTGCCTGCTCGCCGGACCGGCCTTCGCGGTCGGCGCCCGGCGCTCGCGCCGCCAGCTGGGCCTGGTCGGCGCCAACGGCGGCGAGCGTCGGCACATCCGGGCCGTCGTGCTCTCCGGCGGCCTCGTCATCGGAGCGGCGGCCGCCGTCATCGGCTCCGCCGTCGGGATCGCGCTCATGGTCGGGCTGCGGTCCTGGCTGGAGGAGCAGATCGGCATCCGTTTCGGCGGCCTCGACTTCCGCCCGCTGGAACTCCTCGGCATCGCCCTGCTCGCCGTCCTGACCGGCCTGCTGGCCGCGATAGCCCCCGCGATCACCGCCTCCCGGCAGACCGTACTGGCCTCCCTCACCGGCCGCCGCGGCATCCGCCGCGCCAACCGGGTGCTGCCCGTGATCGGGCTCCTCGCCGTGGCCGGAGGCGCCGCGATCGCCCTCTACGGCACGAACTACCGGGTCAGCCCCACCTTCGTCGCGGGCGGCAGCGCCCTCGCCGAGCTGGGCGTCGTCGCCCTCACCCCGGCCCTCGTCGGCCTGTTCGGGCGACTCGGGCGCTGGCTGCCGCTGTCCCCCCGGCTCGCCCTGCGCGACGCCGTCCGCAACCGGGGGCGTACGGCGCCGGCCGTGGCCGCCGTACTGGCCGCCGTCGCCGGAACCGTGGCCGTGTCCACGTACCAGCACAGCCAGGAGGTGCAGGCACGGCACGAGTACACCGCCGAACTGCCCGCGAACGCCGGTTTCCTGATCTCCGCGGACAACAGCGGGCAGAAGCACGTGCCCGCCCTGCGCGACGCGCTCTCGAGGAGCCTCCCGGTGGCCGTGCGCGCCGACGCGGAGCGGATGGTGGCCGGGAACGTGAACTGCCGCTCCCGCTCCACCGCTCCGGGCTGCGGAAGCGTGGAGGTCATCACCCCGAAGGAACAGCGCTGCCCCCTCTACGAGGCCGAGAACGGCCCCGCCTCCTTCCCGCCCGACAAGGAGAAGGAACTGCGCAAGGACCCGCGTTGCGCGATGCGGGAGTACATCTCCCCCTTCGACACGGTCGTCGCCGACGAGAAGCTGCTGAGCGTGCTCGCCGTCACCGACCCCGGCTCCGTGTCGGCCCTGAAGGCCGGTCAGGCCGTCGCCTTCGACCGGAACATCGTCAAGGACGGCAAGGTCACCCTGCGGCTGGTCACCGACTCCGCCGCGGCCGGCGCGGCCTCCGCCAAGCACGCCGAGATCCCGGGCGAGGACCGGGTCCTCACCGTCCATCAGGCACCCGCCTCCACCGTGAGCTGGGGCCTCAAGCTGGTCGTACCGCCCTCCGCCACCAAGGCCGCCGGCATCACCACGGCGCCGGTCGGCACGTACTTCAGCCTCGACGGGAAGGCCTCCACCGAGCAGCGGCAGCGGCTGAACGGCGAGATCGACCTCACGGGCGCAGAGGCCCGCGTGAAGATCGAGGAGGGCTACCAGGACAAGAGCACCGCCGGCGCCCTCGCCCTCGGCATCTTCGCGGGCCTGGTCACCATCGGCGCCGCCGGCATCGCCACCGGCCTCTCCCAGGCCGACTCCGAAGCCGACCTCAAGACCCTGGCGGCGGTGGGCGCGGCCCCTCGCGTCCGGCGCACCCTCAGCGGCTTCCAGTGCGGGGTGGTCGCCCTGATGGGCGTGGTCCTCGGCACGGCGGCGGGCATCCTGCCGGCGGTCGGGCTACGGCTCACCCAGGAGCGGGAACAGCAACGCCTGATCAGCCGCGGCCTCGAGATGGGCTACGCCACGGCGAGGGACGCCGAGATCTACGTGCCGATCGCGGTGCCGTGGGAGACGGTCGCCGGACTGCTGGTCCTGGTCCCGCTCGGCGCGGCCCTGCTGGCGGCACTGGTCACCCGTTCGAACGGCGCACTGGCACGGCGCGCGGCCGACTGATGCAGGTGCCCCCGTACAGGGTGGATCACGCCTGTACGGGGGCACACCGTGTGAGTACGGAGGTGTGCGAGAGAATGTCGGCATGGAGATGCCGAGGAGTGAACGGTCGCAGGACAGTCCCCCGCACGTCCTGATCGTGGGACAGGACGGGACGGCGGTCGGCGGCGCCGATGACGAGTCGCGCGAGGTTCCGGTGACGGAGATGGTCGAACAGCCTGCCAAGGTCATGCGGATCGGCAGCATGATCAAGCAACTTCTGGAAGAAGTGCGCGCCGCCCCTCTGGACGAGGCCAGCCGGGTCCGTCTGAAGGACATCCACGCGGCGTCGGTGAAGGAACTGGAGGACGGCCTCGCCCCCGAGTTGGTCGAGGAACTGGAACGGCTCTCCCTGCCCTTCACGGAGGAGGCGATCCCCTCCGAGGCGGAACTGCGCATCGCGCAGGCACAGTTGGTGGGCTGGCTGGAGGGTCTCTTCCACGGGATCCAGACGGCCCTGTTCGCCCAGCAGATGGCGGCGCGGGCCCAGCTGGAACAGATGCGCCGCGCCCTGCCGCCGGGCGCCTCCCACGAGGACGACGACGAAGGCCCCCACGGCGCCGTCCGCTCGGGCCCCTACCTCTAGCCCGCGGCGCAGACCAGGAAACGGCTGGGGTGAACGCACCCCAGCCGTTTCGGCATACCCGGGCCACATCCAGCCCCGCAGACGAACGGATACGCCGGCCACAACCAGCCCCGCCGGCGTTAGAGGCGCGGGGTCCGGGGCGGAGCCCCAGGGAACGGACCCGCAGACGCACGGCTACGCCGCCACCTTCCAGCCCCGCCGGCGTTTGAGGCGCGGGGTCCGGGGCGGAGCCCCAGGGAACGGACCCGCAGACGCACGGCTACGCCGCCACCTTCCAGCCCCGCCGGCGTTTGAGGCGCGGGGTCCGGGGCGGAGCCCCAGGGAACGGGCGAAGGGTGGGGCGGGGAGCAAGCCCCGCGCAGCGGCACCACGAACCCCGTCCGGGCCCCGGTAAGGCGGCGGTAAGCGGCGCCCCCACGGCACCGCCCCGACGGCCATACTCGAAGCCATGACCTACGACGCGATCGTCCTGGCCGGCGGCGCGGCCCGCCGCCTCGGCGGGGCCGACAAGCCCGCCCTGCACGTAGGCGGCCGCGCCCTCCTGGACCGGGTCCTGGACGCCTGCGCGGACGCCCGCGCGACGGTCGTGGTCGGCGCCCGGAGGGCAACGGCCCGCCCGGTCCGCTGGGCCCGCGAGGACCCGCCCGGCGGCGGCCCCGTGGCCGCGCTGGACGCCGGGCTGCGGCAGACGACCGCCGAGCTGGTCCTCGTACTCTCCGCCGACCTGCCCTTCCTCGACCGGGACACCGTCCACGCCCTCCTCGACGCCGCCGCGTCGGACGGCGCCCCCCTCGACGCCACCGCGTCCGACGGCGTGCTGCTCCGCGACCCCGACGGCCGCGACCAGCCCCTCGTCGCCGCCTACCGCACCGAACCGCTGCGCCGCGAACTCGCCCTGCTCGCCACCGAGCACGGTCACCTGCGCGACCTGCCCCTGCGCGCCCTGACCGCCGAACTGGACCTGGCGACCATCACCGCCGCCGCGCCGCTCGCCTCCTTCGACTGCGACACCTGGGAGGACCTGGCGGCGGCCCGGGCCCGCATCAGGGAGCATGGGAGTGTGCTGGAGCAATGGATCACCGCCGCCAAGACCGAGCTCGCCATCGAGGACGTCGACGTCGACGTCAAGACCCTGCTCGACCTCGCCCGTGACGCCGCCCACGGCGTCGCCCGGCCCGCGGCGCCGCTGACGACCTTCCTCGTCGGCTACGCGGCCGCCCGCGCCGAGGCCGCCGGCACCGACCCCGCCCGGGCCGTCGCCGAAGCCTCCCGCAAGGCCGCCGACCTCGCCCTGCGGTGGGCCGCCGAAACCGACCCCGCCCAGAGCGGCCCCGTCCAGCCCGAGGAGACCGGCTCCGGATGACCCGTACCGACGCCGACGGCGCCCTCGACGAGGCCCTCGCCCTGGTCAGCCGCGACCCCGGGCACGGCCCGGGCGGCGGCGGCCCCGAGCACCGCGCCTCCCCCTGGCACCGCGCCCGCGAGAGCGCCGTACGCGCCGGCTCGGGCGCCCGGGGCCGCACCCACCGCGTCCCCCTCGCGGAGGCACTCGGCGAGGTGCTGGCCGCGCCCCTCGACGCCCTCGGCGACCTGCCCTCCTTCGACACCTCCGCCATGGACGGCTGGGCCGTCGCCGGCCCGGGCCCCTGGCAGGTCCGCCCGGGCGGCGAGATCCTCGCCGGGGCCGAGCCGCCCGGGCCCCTCGCGGACGGGGCCTCCGTCCGGATCGCCACCGGCGCCCGGATCCCCGCCGACACCACCGCGGTGATCCGCAGCGAGCACGCCCGCGAGTCCGGCGGCCAGCTGTACGCCGAGCGGCCCGTCTCCACCGGCCAGGACATCCGCCCGCGCGGCCAGGAGTGCCGTTCCGGCGACCTGCTGCTGCCCACCGGCTCCCTCGTCACCCCGGCCGTCCTCGGGCTCGCCGCGGCCGCCGGGTACGACGAGCTCGTCACCCGGCCGCGGCCCCGCGTGGAGATCCTCGTCCTCGGTGACGAGCTGCTCACCGAGGGCCTCCCGCACGACGGCCTGATCCGTGACGCCCTCAGCCCGATGCTCGGCCCCTGGCTCGCCCGGATCGGCGCCGAGGTCGTCGCCACCCGCCGGCTCGGCGACGACCCGGCCGGCGCCGAGGCCCTGTTCGAGGCCGTCACCGGCTCCACCGCCGACGTGGTCCTCACCACCGGCGGCACCGCCTCCGGCCCCGTCGACCACGTCCACCCCGTGCTGCACCGCGCCGGCGCCGAGCTGCTCGTCGACGGGGTCGCCGTGCGCCCCGGGCATCCGATGCTGCTGGCCCGGATCGGCGACCGGGCCGACGGCCGCCACCTGGTCGGGCTGCCCGGCAATCCGCTGGCCGCCGTATCCGGGCTGCTGACCCTCGCCGAGCCGCTGCTCCGGGCCCTCGCCGGCCGCCGCCGCAGGCCCCGGTACACGGCGCCGGTCCAGGGCGACGTACCCGGGCACCCGTACGACACCCGGCTCGTGCCGGTGCTGCTGACCGACGAGCACGCCGTACCGCTGCGCTGGAACGGCCCGGCGATGCTCCGCGGGGTGGCGGCCGCCGACGCGCTGGCCGTCGTACCGCCGCACGGCGCGCGGTCGGGGCAGGACCTGGAGATCCTGGACCTGCCGTGGGCCTCGGGGGGATGTTTCACGTGAAACTTCACGGCCAGGACGCCATGGCGCGGGGCGCCGACGAGAAGCTCGTCTCACGCCGCGTCAAACTGCCCAAGCGGGTGGTCGAGAAGCCCTTGCGGCAGGTCACCCGCCGTCTGCTGATGGCCCTGTTCGTGCTGTGCCTGACGGTCCTGATCGTCTGGCTCGACCGCGCGGGCTACCACGACAACGCCAACGAGCAGGTCGACTTCCTCGACTGCGTCTACTACGCGACCGTGACCCTGTCGACGACCGGCTACGGCGACATCGTCCCGTACAGCGACAGCGCGAGGCTGGTCAACGTCCTGCTGATCACCCCACTGCGGGTGCTCTTCCTGATCATCCTGGTCGGCACCACTCTGGAAGTCCTGACCGAGCGCACCCGCGAGGAGTGGCGGCTCAACCGCTGGAGGAACAACTTGCGCGAGCACACGGTCGTCGTCGGCTTCGGCACCAAGGGCCGCTCGGCCCTCCAGACGCTGCTGGCGACCGGCCTCCACAAGGACCAGGTCGTCATCGTCGACCCCAGCGCCAAGGTCATCGACATGGCCAACGCGGAGGGGTTCACGGGGGTCGTCGGCGACGCGACCCGCTCCGACGTGCTGCTGCGGGCCGAGCTCCACAAGGCCCGCCAGATCGTCATCGCCACCCAGCGGGACGACACGGCGGTCCTGGTCACCCTGACCGCCCGCCAGCTCAACCGGGGCGCGAAGATCGTCGCCGCCGTCCGCGAGGAGGAGAACGCGCCGCTGCTCAAGCAGTCCGGCGCGGACGCGGTCATCACGAGCGCCAGCGCGGCCGGCCGGCTCCTCGGGCTGTCCGTGCTCAGCCCGAGCGCGGGCACCGTGATGGAGGACCTCATCCAGCAGGGCACCGGCCTGGACCTGATCGAACGGCCCGTCCGCAAGCCGGAGGTGGGCCGCAGCGTCCGGGAGACCGAGGACCTGGTGGTCAGCGTGCTGCGCGGGCACCGGCTGCTCGCCTACGACGACCCGCACGCGAGCCCGCTCCAGTTGACGGACCGTCTGATCACCATCGTCCGCGCCACACCCCCGACGGCCCCTCACGTCACCCTCGGACCGGCCGAGTAGCGGTACGGGCGGGCCCGGCTTCGCGTAGATTCCGGGCCATGCATGCGATCACCATCGAGCAGCCCGGCGGGCCCGAGGCCCTCGTCTGGGCCGAGGCACCCGATCCGGTGGCGGGGCAGGGGGAGGTGCTCGTCGAGGTCGTGGCGAGCGCCGTGAACCGCGCCGACGTCCTCCAGCGACAGGGGTTCTACGACCCTCCGCCCGGCGCCTCGCGCCACCCCGGCCTGGAGTGTTCCGGGCGCGTGGTGGAGGTCGGGCCCGGGGTGTCCGGCTGGGCGGTGGGCGACGCGGTGTGCGCGCTGCTGGCCGGTGGCGGGTACGCGCAGCGGGTCGCCGTACCGGCGGGCCAGCTGCTGCCCGTACCGGCGGGCGTGGACCTGGTGGCGGCCGCCGCGCTGCCGGAGGTCGTCTGCACGGTGTGGTCCAACGTGTTCATGGTCGCCGGGCTGCGTCCCGGCGAGACCCTGCTCGTGCACGGCGGGGCCAGCGGCATCGGGACCATGGCGATCCAGCTGGGCAAGGCCGTGGGCGCGCGGGTGGCGGTGACGGCGGGCGGCAAGGAGAAGCTGGCGCGCTGCGCGGAGCTGGGCGCGGACATCCTCGTCGACTACCGCGAGCAGGACTTCGTGGAGGAGCTGCGGGCCGCGACGGGCGGGGCCGGGGCGGACGTGATCCTGGACATCATGGGCGCGAAGTACCTGGCGCGGAACCTGGACGCGCTCGCCGTGAACGGCCGGCTGGCCGTGATCGGGCTCCAGGGCGGCGTGAAGGCCGAACTGAACCTGGGCGCGCTGCTCGCCAAGCGGGCGGCGATCACCGCGACCTCCCTGCGGGCCCGGCCGCTGGAGGAGAAGGCGGCGATCGTGGCGGCCGTACGGGAGCACGTGTGGCCCCTGATCGCCTCCGGCCGCATCCAGCCGGTGGTGCACGCGACGTACCCGATGGCCGAGGCCGCCGAGGCACACCGGGTGATGGAGTCCGGCGGACACGTGGGCAAGCTGCTGCTCACGGTCTGACGGCGACGGCGCTCCGCGCGCGGTGTCCGGGGTCCGGGGCGGAGCCCCGGGGAACGGGCGAAGGGCGGGGCGGGGAGAAGTCCCGCGCAGCGGGACCGCCCCCGCCCCGGACCGTCAGAGCGTGCGCAGCAGCACCGCCGGGGATTCCACGCAGTCGGCGACGTACCGCAGGAAGCCGCCCGCCGTGCCGCCGTCGCACACCCGGTGGTCGAAGGTCAGCGACAGCTGGACGACCTTGCGGACCGCCAGCTGCCCGTCGTGGACCCACGGCTTGTCGATGATCCGGCCCACGCCGAGCATCGCCGCCTCCGGGTGGTTGATGATCGGCGTGGAGCCGTCGACCCCGAACACCCCGTAGTTGTTCAGGGTGAAGGTGCCGCCGGTGAGGTCGGCCGGGGTGAGCTTGCCCGCCCGGGCCAGCTCCGTCAGCCGGGCGAACTCCGCCGACAGGGACTCCGGGCTGCGCGTGTGGGCGTCGCGGACCACCGGGACCATCAGCCCGCGCTCGGTCTGTGCGGCGAAGCCCAGGTGCACGGACGGCAGCCGGACGATCTCCTTCGCCTCGAGGTCGACGGTGGAGTTGAGCTCCGGGTACCGGGCGAGCGCGGCCGTGCAGATCCGGGCCAGCAGCGCGAGCACCGAGATCTTCGGCCCGTCCACGGCGTTCATCGCGGCGCGGGCCGCCATCAGTTCGGTGGCGTCCGCGTCGACCCAGCAGGTGGCCTCGGGGATCTCGCGCCGGCTGCGCGAGAGCTTCTCCGCGACGGCGCCGCGCAGACCCTTGAGCGGGATCCGCTCCCCGGCGGGGGCGGTCGCGGCGACGGCCGTCGGCGCGGGTTCCACGGGCTTGAGGGCCGCCTCGACGTCGGCCCGCAGGATCAGACCCTCGGGGCCGGAGCCGCGCAGCTCCCGCAGGTCGAGCCCGTTGTCCCGGGCCAGCTTGCGGACCAGCGGGGAAATCACGGGCACCGGACCGGCGGGCACCACGGCGACGGGCGCGGGCGCCGCAACCGGGGCAGGGGCCGGAGCCGGAGCCGCGACAGGAGCAGGGGCGGGGGCCGCCGCTGCCGCCGGGCGGATCCGGCGGCGCCGCGCGGGCCGGGAGTGGTCCGTGCCGTATCCGACCAGCACGTTCCCCGAGCCCGAGCCCTCCCCGGCGGCCGGGTCGGGCTCCGGCAGGGTGCTGGAACCGACCGCCACCGTGATCAGCGGGGCCCCGACGGGCAGCTCCGTGCCCTCCTCGCCGAAGCGGGCGGTGACCACGCCCCCGTAGGGGCACGGCACCTCGACCATCGCCTTGGCGGTCTCGACCTCCACCACCGGCTGGTCGATCTCGACGACGTCGCCCACGGCCACCAGCCAGCGGACGATCTCCGCCTCGGTCAGTCCCTCACCGAGGTCGGGCAGCTTGAACTCCAGTACCTGCGGCATCAGTTCTCCCACTGCAGGCGGGCCACGGCGTCCAGGATCCGGTCCACGCCGGGCAGGTGGTGCTTCTCCAGCATCGGCGGCGGGTACGGGATGTCGAAGCCCGTCACCCGCAGCACCGGGGCCTCCAGGTGGTGGAAGCAGCGCTCCATGACGCGGGCGGCGATCTCCGCCCCCGGCCCGCCGAAACCGCCCGCCTCGTGGACGACCACCGCGCGCCCGGTACGGCGTACGGAGGCCACGACGGTGTCCTCGTCGAAGGGGACCAGCGAGCGCAGGTCCACGACCTCCAGGTCCCAGCCCTCCTCGCGGGCCGCCTCGGCCGCCTCCAGGCAGACCGGGAGGGAGGGTCCGTAGGTGATCAGGGTGGCGCTCGCGCCCGTGCGCCGGACCAGGGCCTTGCCGATGCCCGGCACGGACGCCGGCGACTCGGGCGACCAGGCGGCCTTCGACCAGTACAGGCGCTTGGGCTCGAGGAAGACCACCGGGTCGTCGCTGGCGATCGACGCGCGCAGCAGTCCGTACGCGTCCTCGACCGTCGCCGGGGTCACCACGTGCAGTCCGGGGGTGGCCACGTAGTAGGCCTCGGAGGAGTCGCAGTGGTGCTCGACGCCGCCGATGCCGCCGCCGTACGGCACGCGGATGGTGATCGGGAGCGGCATCGCGCCCCGGGTGCGGTTGCGCATCTTCGCGACGTGCGAGATGAGCTGCTCGAAGGCCGGGTAGGCGAACGCGTCGAACTGCATCTCCACGACCGGCCGCAGCCCGTACATGGCCATGCCGACGGCGGTGCCCAGGATCCCGGCCTCCGCGAGCGGGGTGTCCGTGACCCGGTCCTCGCCGAACTCCTTCGCGAGTCCGTCCGTGATCCGGAAGACCCCGCCGAGGGCGCCGACGTCCTCGCCCATCACGTGGACGGTCGGGTCCTCCGCCATCGCGTCGCGCATGGCCCGGGTGAGCGCCTGCGCCATCGTCGCGGGCTTCACCGCCTGCTCGGCCACCGTGCTCATGCGTCGTCCTCGGCTTCCAGTTCGGCACGCAGCAGTTCCGCCTGCTCGCGCAGCTGGCCGGTCTGCTCCGCGTAGACGTGTGCGAAGAGGTCCATCGGGTCGAGGACCGGATCGGCGTTCATCCGCTCGCGCAGGTTCGCCGCCATCGCCTCGGCGGCGTCGCGGGCCTCCTGGATGCCGGCGGCGTCAAGGATCCCGCGCGCGGTCAGCTCGCGCTCCAGCAGCTCCACCGGGTCGTGCGCCTTCCAGGCCTCCACCTCGGCGTCGGAGCGGTAGCGCGTCGCGTCGTCGGCGTTCGTGTGGGCCTCCATCCGGTACGTGACGGCCTCGATGAGGGTCGGCCCGCCGCCCGCCCGGGCCCGCTGGACGGCTTCGGTGAGGACCTCGTGCATGGCGGCCACGTCGTTGCCGTCGACGAGACGGCCCGGCATTCCGTACCCGACGGCCTTGTGGGCCAGCGTCGGGGCGGCGGTCTGCTTGGCGAGCGGCACGGATATCGCGAAGCCGTTGTTCTGGACCAGGAAGACGACCGGGGCCTGCCAGACGGCCGCGAAGTTCAGCGCCTCGTGGAAGTCGCCCTCGCTGGTGCCGCCGTCGCCGACCATGGCGAGGGCGACGACCTCGTCGCCGCGCAGCCGGGCGGCGTGCGCCAGGCCCACCGCGTGCGGCAGCTGGGTGGCGAGCGGGGTGCACAGCGGGGCTATCCGGTGCTCGCGCGGGTCGTACCCGGTGTGCCAGTCGCCGCGCAGCAGCGTCAGGGCCTGTACGGGGTCCAGCCCGCGCGCCACGGCGGCGAGGGTGTCCCGGTAGCTCGGGAACAGCCAGTCCTGCTCCTCCAGGACCAGTGCGGCCGCGATCTCGGCGGCCTCCTGGCCCACGGTGGAGGGGTACACGGCGAGACGGCCCTGCCGGGTCAGCGCGGTGGCCTGCGCGTTGTATCGGCGGCCGCGCACCAGTTCGGCGTAGTACCGGCGCATCAGAGCGGGGTCGAGGCGGTCGGCCGCCGGTGTGCCCAGCACCCGGTACGGCTCGGGGTCCGGAAGCAGCGGGGCGGCCTCCGTACGGGGCCTCCAGGCGGGCGGCGGGGTGGCACGGTGGGACGCACCGGCACCGGGCAGCTCTTGGACCGTCATGGCGGCGTACACCTCCTCGTGGGAAGCGGGCAGGGACGTCTCGGGTGTGAGGCGCCTCACCTACCGATTGTTCGGTCGTTGGCGCAATTTGGCTACAGGCGGCTCCAGGCTGTGGACAAAGTGGCGGCGGGGCCCTGGGATGGGTGCAGGACGTCCAGGAGAGGGAGGCAGTGGGCAATGCCGGATGAACAAATGGCCGGAGCGGGTTCCGTACCGGTCCCACCGGGGGGTGCCACCGGCGCCCCGGGCGCCTCCGGGGGCCCCCAGGCACCGGCCGTCCCGCCGCGCCCCCTGGACCCCATCGACCGCTCGATCATGCGGCTGCTCCAGGCGGACGGGCGCGCGTCGATACGCTCGGTGGCCGAGCAGGTCCACGTCTCGCGCGCGAACGCCTACGCCCGGATCAACCGGCTGATCGACGACGGGGTGATCCGCGGGTTCACGGCCCGCGTGAACCACGAACGCGCAGGTCAGGGCGCCTCTGCCTATATCACCCTGAAGATCGTCCAGAACTCGTGGCGGACGGTCCGCGAGAAGCTCCGCGAGCTGCCGGGCGCGGCCCACATCGCGCTGGTCAGCGGAGACTTCGACGTCCTCCTGCTGGTCCACACCCCCGACAACCGCACCCTGCGCGAACTGGTCCTGACCCGCCTCCAGGCCATCCCGGAAGTCCTCTCGACCCGCACGCTCCTGGTCTTCGAAGAAACGGATCTCCTGGCCCCGGGCCCCTCCACCACCCCACCGACCACCCTCACGGAGGCCTAGGCCGTCTCTTCCTCCGAAAGAGACGGCCTAGGCCACCCCCTCGGGGGACGGCCGCGGGCGTGGGGTCTACGGGGTCGTGCGCAGGCCGTCGAAGGCCATGTGGACGACCGCGTCCGCGAGCTGGTCGGGGGTGGTGCCCGGGTGCGGGCGGTACCACTCGACCAGGGAGTTCACCATGCCGAACAGCAGGCGGGTGGCGAGCCTGATGTCCACGTCGGCGCGCAGGTCCCCGTCGGCCGCGGCGGCCTTGAGGAGGTCGGCGACCTGGTGGTCGAACTCACGGCGGCGCTCCAGGGCCCAGCGCTCGGTGCGGGTGTTGCCGCGCACCCGGAGCAGGAGGGTGACGTACGGCAGCTCCGAGACCAGGACCTCGACCGTGCGGCGGGTGACGTACTCGACCCGTTCGACCGCGCGGCCGCGTACCGCTCCGGGCTCCTCCAGGACCGCGAAGAGCCCGTCCAGGGCGCGGCTGACGGCGCGCAGCAGCAGTTCTTCCTTGCCCGCGACGTGGTGGTAGATCGAGGACTTGGAGATGCCCGCGGCCTTGGAGAGGTGCTCCATCGAGGTGCCGTCGTAGCCGCGCTCGTTGAAGACCTGGACGGCGACCGTCAGCAGGGTTTCCGGGGTGTAGGTGTCCCGCCGGGTGGTGGTCATGCGCTTTCCCCCTCGCCGTCGGCGTCGTCCTCGCCGGCCGCGTAGCCCAGCTTGAACAGGGCCAGCGAGGGCGCGTAGCGGCCTCCGGGACAGCGTTCGTCCAGGTGGTGCAGCAGGTCGTACGCCCAGTCCCGGCCGAGCCGGTCGTGCCATTCGGCCGGGCCCATCGGGTAGTTGACGCCGAGCCGCATCGCGGTGTCGATGTCCTCGGCGGTGGCGACGCCGCGCGCGACGGCGTCGGCGGTGAGGTCGATCAGCATGGCCACGGTCCGGGCGACGATCATGCCGGGGACGTCGCCGATGACGGAGACCTTCTTGCCGAGCTTCTGGAAGAGCCCGATCGCCTCGGCGAGGGTCCGCTCGGTGGTGTCCTCGCTGGCGGAGAGCGCGACGCGGCCGGCCTGGCGGTAGTCCAGCGCGAGGTCGAAGTAGACGACGTCCGCGAACTCCACGGAGGTCTTGCCGTCGGCCAGCACCAGCTGGCCCTCGCCGGGCAGCTGGATGTACGGGCCGCCGTGCTCGGTGGCCGTGACCGCGATCCCGGCCTCCTCGATGAGCTCGGCGAGCGCGGCGGCCGGGCCGAGGTCGCCGACGACGGTGACCTTGTCTGGGGCCGCTTCGGGGCCCGCCGTGTGCGGCTCGGGCTGGAGCGCGTCGTCCCCGTACGGGAACCAGCCGTGCCCGGACTTGCGGCCGAGGCGGCCCGACTGGACCAGGCGGCGCTGGGCGAGCGAGGGGGTGAACTTGGGGCTCCGGAAGAAGGAGTCCCACACGGAGCGGGTGACGGCCTCGTTGACGTCCTGGCCGATCAGGTCGGTCAGCTGGAACGGGCCCATCTTGAAGCCGCCGCTCTCGCGGAGCACGGCGTCGATCGTCGCCGGGTCGGCGCCCTGCTCCTCGTACACCGCGAAGGCCTCGGCGTAGAAGGGGCGGGCGATCCGGTTGACGATGAAGCCGGGGGTGTCGGCGCAGCGGACCGGGTTCTTGCCCCATCCCAGGACCGTGTCGTACGCGCGCTCGGCGGCGGCCGGGTCGGTCGCGAAGCCGCTGACCACCTCGACGAGCGGGAGCAGCGGGGCCGGGTTGAAGAAGTGCAGGCCGAGGAAGCGGCCGGGGCGCGCGAGCCCGGCGGCGAGCTCGGTGACGGAGAGGGAGGAGGTGTTGGTGGCCAGCAGGGCGTCCGGCGCGACCACTCCTTCGAGTGCCGCGAAGAGCGAACGCTTGACGGTGGCGTCCTCGACGACGGCCTCGACGACGAGCGCGGCGTCGGCGAGGGCGGCGAGGCCGTCCGCCGCACCGATCCGGCCGATCGCGTCCTCGGCCTCGGCCCGGTCGAGGCGGCCCTTGGCGGCCATCCGCTCGACGCGCTCGCGCACGAGGGCCGCTCCGGCGGCGGCGAGGTCGTGGTCGATGTCGTGGATCAGCACGCGGTGACCTGCGAGGAGGGCCACCTGGGCGATGCCCTGTCCCATGGTGCCGGCGCCGACGACCGCCACAGTGCGGGACCGCTCGATTGCTGTCATGTCCTGATCCTCCCGCACCGACTTATCCACAGGTCTGCCGGGCCCTCTTGTCCCGACCGATCGTTCGGTTACTCTAACTCCAGTCTGCTCTTCTTCACCCGCCCCTGCCTGATCCCGGTCTGCGACCCAGTCCGATCTTGCCCGGCTCAACGAGGAGTTGGTCCCTGATGGCCGCCGAGCTCACCCTCCCCCAGCTGACCGAGAAGCACCGGTCCACCCTGGACCAGGCGCTGACTGCCATCCGCAGCCGCGCCTACTGGTCCCCGCACCCCGAGCACCCGAAGGCGTACGGCGAGAGCGCCCCGGCCGACGGCCTCGCGGCCTTCGAGGCCGTCCGCGGCACCCGCTTCGACCTCGGGCAGCCCGGCACCGACGGCTGGGCGGGCGGCGAGGTGTCCCCGTACGGCCCGGAGCTGGGCGTCGAGTACCCGCATGTCGACCCGGACGTGCTGCTGCCCGCGATGCGGGTCGGCATGGGCTCCTGGCGGGACGCCGGGCCCGAGGCGCGCGCCCTGGTCTGTATCGAGATCCTGGCCCGGATCGGCGCCCGGACGCACGAGTTCGCGCACGCGGTCATGCACACCAGCGGCCAGGCCTTCATGATGGCCTTCCAGGCGGGCGGACCCCACGCGCAGGACCGCGGCCTGGAGGCGGTGGCCTACGCCTACGAGGAGCAGACCCGGGTCCCCGGGCAGGCGGACTGGTCGAAGCCGCAGGGCAAGCGGGACCCGCTGGAGCTGGGCAAGACCTTCACCGCGGTGCCGCGCGGGATCTCGCTGATGATCGGCTGCAACACCTTCCCCACCTGGAACGGCTACCCGGGCCTCTTCGCCTCCCTCGCCACGGGCAACGCGGTGCTGGTCAAGCCCCACCCGCGCGCCGTCCTCCCGCTGGCGCTCACGGTGAAGGTGGCCCGCGAGGTCCTCGCCGAGGCCGGCTTCGACCCGAACCTGGTGGCCCTGGCCGTCGAGCGGCCGGGCGAGGGCATCGCGAAGACCCTGGCCCTGCGCCCCGAGATCAAGCTGATCGACTACACCGGCTCGACGGAGTTCGGCGACTGGCTGGAGGCCAACGCCCGCCAGGCGCAGGTCTACACGGAGAAGGCCGGCGTCAACACCGTCGTCGTCGACTCCACCTCCGACTACAAGGGGATGCTGTCCAACCTGGCCTTCTCCCTGTCCCTGTACAGCGGCCAGATGTGCACCACCCCGCAGAACCTGCTGATCCCGCGCGAGGGCATCGACACGGACGCCGGCCACAAGTCGTACGACGAGGTCGTCGCCGATCTCGCCGCCTCGGTGGGCGGCCTGCTCGGTGACGACGCCCGTGCCAACGCCCTGCTGGGCGCGCTGGTCAACCCGGACGTCAAGACCCGCCTGGAGGCGGCCGCCGGCCTCGGGGAGGTCGCGCTGGCCTCCCGCGAGGTGGTCAACCCCGAGTTCCCGGACGCCGTCGTACGGACCCCGGTGATGGTGAAGCTGGACGCCGCCAAGGCGGACCCGGAGGCGCCGTACCTGTCGGAGTGCTTCGGCCCGGTCTCCTTCGCGGTGGCCGTCGACTCCACGGCGGACGCCCTGGAGCTGCTGCGCCGCACGGTGCGGGAGAAGGGCGCGATGACGGTCGGCGCGTACACGACCTCGGCGGACACCGAGCGGGCCATCGAGGAGGTCTGCCTGGAGGAGTCGGCGCAGCTGTCGCTGAACCTGACGGGCGGGGTGTACGTCAACCAGACCGCGGCCTTCTCCGACTTCCACGGCTCCGGCGGCAACCCGGCGGCGAACGCCGCGCTGTGCGACGGCGCGTTCGTCGCGAACCGCTTCCGCGTGGTGGAGGTCCGCCGCCAGGCCTGAAGCCCGAACCCTGCGCCAGAGGCGGGGCCCGACGCCGTAAGGCCGTCAGGCCCCAGCCCCTGCTCCACCCCGACGCGACGACGCTCGGCGCGGCCGCGGCGGTCGTGGGCGTCGGCGTCGGCGTCGGCGTCGGCGTCGGCGTCCTAGGAGTGCTCGCCGCCCTGCTCGGCGGCCGGCGGGGGACCGCCCCAGTGGAAGAGGGTCATGGCGACGCTGGTGGCCAGGTTGTAGCTGGAGACCTGCGGGCGCATCGGCAGGGAGACGAGGTGGTCGGCGCGGGCGCGAAGCTCGGGTGAGATCCCGTGGCGTTCCGAGCCGAAGGCCAGCAGGGCGTCGTCCGGGAGGGTCAGGGCGCGGATGTCGGCGCCCTCCGGGTCGAGCGCGTACACGGGCCCCGCCGGGAGTTCCTCCAGCTCGACCCGGTCCACGGTGGTGGCGTAGTGCAGCCCGGCCCCGGCACGGACCACGTTCGGGTGCCAGGGGTCGAGGTCGCCCCGGGTCAGCACCCCGGTGGCGCCGAAGCCGGCGGCGAGGCGGACGACGGCCCCGACGTTGCCGAGGTTGCGGGGGTTGTCGAGCAGCACGATCGGGGCGGTGCGGGGGGTGCGCGCCAGGGCGGCCCGGCCCTGCTCCCGGTCGGGGCGGACGGCGAGCGCGGCGACCCCGGTGGGGTGCACGCGGGGCAGCAGTTCCTTGAGCTCGGCCCGGCGCACCAGCCGCTCCACCTGCGGGGCCACGTCCGGAGCCAGCCCGGCGGCGAGCGCCCGTACCGCCTCGGGGTCGTCGGCGACGGCCGCCAGCACCTCGGCGCCGAAGCGCAGGGCGTGCTTCAGGGCGTGGAACCCGTCGAGCAGGACCACCCCGTCCCGCCCGGCCGCCTCCCGCCACTCCCGCCCGACACCCACCTGCTCACTCATACCGCTGACCCTACGCGGGGCTGGATAGATCCAGCCCCGCCGGCGTTTGAGGCGCGGGGTCTGGGGCGGAGCCCCAGGGAACGGTGGAAGGGCGGGTAGGGGACCAGCCCCGCGCAGCGGTGTCAGCGCGGGACGGGGCTCGGTTCGGCGGGCGCCGACGCAGGGGCCGGGACCCGCCCGGACCCCTTCCGACCGGCGGCCAGCCGTACGGCGGTGGCCCGCGCCCCCACCCACACCAGCAACCCGGTCGGCAGGAACACCGCATCGGCGGCGATCATCGCCAACGAGAAGAACGGCAGCCCCAACAGCACCGCGATGCCCACGTGCTCCAGCATCATCAGCGCGAGCAGCACGTTCTTGACCCGCCGGTCGAACAGCGTGAACGGGAACGCCACCTGCACCGCGACCGTCCCGTACGTCAGCAGCATCACCAGCGTCCCGCTCCCGGCGAGCGCCCCGGAGAGCCCCGGCCACGGGGTGAAGTAGTCCAGCCCGAGCGGGTAGTACAGGGCGGTGCCGTCCTGCCACCGCGAGCCCTGGATCTTGTACCAGCCGGCGGTCGCGTAGATCAGGCACACCTCCGCCATGATCACCAGCATCCCCGCGTTGTGCAGCAGGTTCGCGAGGACGTCGAGGGCGGCCCGGCCCTCGCCCTCCCGTTCGTACCGGTCGACCAGCCACCACAGCCCGAGCCCCACCCACAGCGCCGCGAAGGCCGACGTCCAGCCCGCGCCGAACCGCCCGCTCGCCGCCCCGAAGACGAGGAAGCCGCCCAGCACCAGCCACAGCAGCGGTCCGGCCGCCCCCGCCGAGGCCGAGCCCCGCAGCCGGGCCCGCCGCGCGTCCAGCGACCAGACCCGCGCGCAGCGGGTCAGCACCAGGTAGACGGCCATGAGGTGGATGACGTTGTCCCCGCCGTCGCCCATGAACACGCTGCGGTTCTGCAGGGACAGCACCCCGACCATGAAGACGACGGACGTCGCCCGCGTCCGCCAGCCGAGCAGCAGCAGCACGCTCGCCAGCACCGCGACCGCGTAGACGGTCTCGAACCAGAGCGCGGAGTCCGACCACAGCAGCACCGTGAAGGCCTTGTTGCCGTCGACGAGGCGCTCCGCCAGCTGCCAGCTCCACGGCCCGTCGGGGCCGTACAGCTCGTGGCGGTGGGGGAACTCCCGCAGCAGGAAGAACAGCCAGGTCCCGGCGAAGCCGATGCGGACCACGGCGCTCTGGTACGGGCCCAGCGCCTCCCCGGTGACCTTCGCCAGCGCCCGTCTCACACGTTCCACCACGGCAGCTCCCGGTAGTACGTCTGGGTGTCGGTCTTCTCGTCGCTCCAGCCCGGCGCGGCCACGGCCCGCGTCGCCGAGCGGAGCTGGATCCGTACGATCCGCTCGCCGTCGCGCTGCGCGGGGGTCAGCCGGTTCAGGGCGATCCGCCGCAGGTACTCCTCGGAGAGGGCGCCGCGGTCGCCGCTGGGCCGGTTCTCCTCGTCGTGGGAGCCGGTGAAGAAGTCCCAGGCCCGGCGGAGCTCGTTCTGCTCGGTGTGGCTGGGCAGCAGGCTGTGGCGGATGGCCGCGCCGTCCTCGGCGGACAGGTCGCGCCAGTCGGCGGTGACGAGTTCGCCGGCGGGGGTGCGGACCTGGGCGCGGACCTCCACGGAGATGTTCTGCTGGAGGGGATTGGGCGCGAAGAGCTTCCAGTTCTGTTCGAACTCGGGGTAGACCCAGGAGTCGATCAGGGCCGCGTGCCGTTTGCTGACCGTGTTGGGCGGGGCGACGTGCAGGAAGACGAAGGCCAGGTGCGCGCAGGCGGCGACGCCCACCACCGCCAGGGCGAGGGCGGCGAGGACCCGGTAGGGGGTCGACAGGCCCGCGATGCCGGGCGCCCGGGGCCCTGGGGCCGGTGGCGGGACGTCCGGCGGAAGGACTCCTTCCGCGGGCTCGTGCTCGTTCGAATCCATCCCGCCCCGATCATCCGGCGTCCACAGGCTTGCCCACAGAGGTTGACACCCTACGGGCCGCCGTCTCACCATTGAAGTGGATGAACCGAACGATCGGTCGGTCGGGCGGACGGCAGACTCAGAGAGGGGGCCGGGATGGTCGCAGTGACCCCGGAAACGGGCACGTCAGGCACGATGGAGGCGCACCCCGCCGATCTCGGCGCGCAGCTCCTGGCGGCGTTCGACGCCGCGGTGGCGGCCGACGAGCGCGTGGAGCCGCGCGACTGGATGCCCGAGGAGTACCGCGCCTCCCTGGTCCGCCAGATGGCCCAGCACGCACATTCCGAGATCATCGGCATGCAGCCCGAGGCCAACTGGATCACCCGCGCGCCCTCGCTGCGCCGCAAGGCGATCCTGATGGCCAAGGTGCAGGACGAGGCGGGCCACGGCCTCTACCTCTACAGCGCGGCCGAAACCCTCGGCACCAGTCGCGACGAGCTGCTCGACAAGCTCCACTCGGGCAAGCAGAAGTACTCCTCGATCTTCAACTACCCCACCCTGACCTGGGCGGACGTGGGCGCGATCGGCTGGCTCGTGGACGGCGCGGCGATCACCAACCAGGTCCCGATCTGCCGCTGCTCCTACGGCCCGTACGCCCGCGCCATGGTCCGGATCTGCAAGGAGGAGTCCTTCCACCAGCGCCAGGGCTTCGAGCTCCTCATGGCCCTGTCCAAGGGCACCGAGGCCCAGCACGCCATGGCGCAGGACGCCGTCGACCGCTGGTGGTGGCCCTCGCTGATGATGTTCGGCCCGCCGGACGACGAGTCGGCGCACTCCGCGCAGTCGATGGCCTGGCGGATCAAGCGGCACTCCAACGACGAGCTGCGCCAGCGGTTCGTCGACATCGCCGTCCCGCAGGCCGAGGCCCTCGGCCTGACCCTGCCCGACCCCGACCTCAAGTGGAACGAGGAGCGCGGGCACCACGACTTCGGCGCCATCGACTGGGCGGAGTTCTGGGACGTGCTCAAGGGCAACGGCCCCTGCAACGAACAGCGCATCAGCCAGCGGCGCCGGGCGCACGAGGAAGGCGCCTGGGTCCGCGAAGCGGCCGCGGCGTACGCCGGCAAGCACACCAGCACAGGACGAGAGGTACAGGCATGACGCAGAACTGGCCCCTGTGGGAGGTGTTCGTGCGCTCGCGCCGCGGCCTCTCGCACACGCACGCGGGCAGCCTCCACGCCCCCGACGCGGAGATGGCGCTGCGCAACGCCCGCGACCTCTACACGCGGCGGGGCGAGGGCGTCTCGATCTGGGTCGTGCCCTCCACCCAGATCGTGGCCTCCTCGCCGGACGAGCGGGACCCCTTCTTCGAGCCCTCCGCCGACAAGCCCTACCGGCACCCCACCTTCTACGAGATCCCCGAGGGGGTGCGTCACCTGTGAGCACACCAGTGAGCAGCACCGGCACCGGCACCGCGGACGTCACCGCGGCCGCCGCGCTGGCCCTCGGCGACGACGCGCTGATCCTCTCCCACCGCCTCGGCGAATGGGCCGGCCACGCCCCGGTCCTGGAGGAGGAGCTGGCCCTCGCCAACATCGCCCTCGACCTGCTCGGCCAGGCCCGCGTCCTGCTGTCCATGGCCGGCGACGAGGACGAGCTGGCCTACCTCCGCGAGGAGCGCGCCTTCCGCAACCTCCAGCTCGTCGAGCAGCCGAACGGCGACTTCGCCCACACCATCGCCCGGCAGCTGTACTTCTCCCTCTACCAGCACCTGCTCCACACGGAACTGGCCGCCGGGGACGGACCGTTCGCCCCTCTCGCGGCGAAGGCCGTGAAGGAGACCGCCTACCACCGCGACCACGCCGAGCAGTGGACGCTGCGGCTCGGCGACGGCACCGAGGAGAGCCGGCGCCGCATGCGGGCCGCGCTGGACTCGCTGTGGAAGTACACCGGGGAGCTGTTCCAGCCGGTCGAGGGACTGGAGCTGGACACGGCCGCCCTCGAGGCGGCCTGGCTGGCCGCGCTGGGCGACGTACTGGAGCGGGCCGGTCTGGCACTGCCCGAGGGGCCGCGTACGGGCGCCTGGGCCGCCGGAGCGGGCCGTCAGGGCCTGCACACCGAGCCGTTCGGGCGGATGATCGCTGAGATGCAGCACCTGCACCGCAGCCACCCCGGAGCGTCGTGGTGAGCGCCGCCGCGCCGACCCGCCTGGAGGCGGAGCTGGCCGAGCTGGCGGGCTCCGTCCCCGACCCGGAGCTGCCCGTGCTCAGCCTCGCCGAGCTGGGCGTCATGCGCGGGGTGCGGATGCACGAGGACGGCCACGTGGAGGTCACCCTCACCCCCACCTACACCGGCTGCCCGGCCATCGAGGCCATGTCGGCCGACATCGAGCGGATCCTCAACGGCCACGGCATACCCGAGGTGCGGGTCACCACCGTCCTCGCGCCCGCCTGGTCCACGGACGACATCACCGCCGAGGGCCGCCGCAAGCTGGCGGAGTTCGGCATCGCCCCGCCCCGCCCGCACTCCGCCGACGGACCGGTACCGCTGACCCTGTCGGTGCGCTGCCCCCACTGCGGGTCGACCGACACCGAGCTGCTCAGCCGGTTCTCCTCCACCGCGTGCAAGGCGCTGCGCCGCTGCGTCGCCTGCCGCGAACCGTTCGACCACTTCAAGGAGCTGTAGATGGCCGCACCCCGCCACGGCGCGTTCCACCCGCTGACGGTGGCGGCAGTCGACCGGCTCACCGACGACTCGGTGGCGCTGACCCTCCAGGTCCCCGAGGCCCTTCGCGAGGACTACCGGCACGCCCCCGGTCAGCACCTGACCCTGCGCCGTGTCTCCCCCGACGGTCCGGAGATCCGCCGGACCTACTCGATCTGCTCGACCGCCCCGGCCTCTGACGGTCCCGGGCCCGCGTCGCTCCAGGTCGGGGTGCGGCTGGTGGAGGGCGGCGAGTTCTCCACGTTCGCGCACAAGGAGATCGCCGCCGGGGACGTCCTGGACGTGATGGTCCCGGCCGGCCGGTTCGTGCTGGAGCCCGCCTTGGCCCCGGCCGCCGCGCACTACGCGGCGGTCGTCGGCGGCAGCGGCATCACCCCGGTGCTGTCGATCGCCGCCTCGCTGCTCGCGGCCCGTGCCGACGCCCGGTTCTGCCTGATCCGCAGCGACCGCAGCGCGGCGTCGACGATGTTCCTGGAGGAGGTCGCCGACCTCAAGGACCGCTACCCCGACCGCTTCCAGCTGGTCACCGTCCTCTCCCGCGAGGAGCAGGAGGCCGGGCTGCCGTCCGGCCGGCTCGACGAGGCCCGGCTGTCGGCCCTGTTGCCCGCGCTGCTGCCGGTCGCCGAGGTGACGGGCTGGTTCCTGTGCGGGCCCTACGGGCTGGTGACGGCCGCGGAGCGGGCCCTGGGCGCGCTGGGCGTCGTACGGACCCGGGTGCACGAGGAGATCTTCCACGTGGAGGGCACGGACGCGCCGGGCCCCGCCCGCGCGGCGGCGCCCGCGCACGGCCGGGTCACCGCACGGCTCGACGGCCGCTCGGGCACCTGGCCGGTGCAGGACGGTGAGTCGCTGCTGGACGCCGTCCTGCGGGCCCGCGCGGACGCCCCGTACGCCTGCAAGGGCGGGGTGTGCGGCACCTGCCGGGCCTTCCTCGTCAGCGGCGAGGTGCGGATGGACCGCAACTTCGCGCTGGAGGAGGAGGAGACGGAAGCCGGGTTCGTGCTGGCCTGCCAGTCCCACGCGGTGACCGAGGAAGTGGAGATCGACTTCGACCGCTGAGCCGCCGGCCGCCCGCGCCCCCGGAGCCCTGTCCATTTACAGGAACGTGTTCTATCTTGACGGCCCGTCAGGACAGAGCGGGATCCGGTGCGCGCGGGAGGACAGGCAGTGGACTTCACCTTCACCGAGGAACAGCAGGCGGCCGTCGAGGCGGCGAAGGCCGTGTTCGCCGATGTCGCTCCCGACGGCGTGCCCAGCCCGGCACTCACCCCGCGGGCCGTCGCCGAGGAGTTCGACCGGCCGCTGTGGGCCCAGCTCGCCTCGTCCGACCTGCTGAGCCTCGTCCTCGCCGAGGAACACGGCGGCGCCGGCCTGGACGCCATCGCCCTGTGCCTGGTGCTGCGCGAGGCCGCGAAGGTGCTGGCCCGGGTGCCACTGCTGGAGCACTGCGCCACCGCCATGGCCGTCCAGGCCCACGGCGGCCCCGCGCTCACCGCCGCCCTGCTGCCGGGCGCCGGGAGCGGCGCCCTCGTCCTGACCGTCGCCGCGCACGGCCGTACCGGCCACGACCCGGCCGAACTCGCCGTCACCGCACGCCGCGAGGACGCCGGCTGGACCCTGGACGGGGTGCAGACCTCCGTCCCCTGGGCGCACAGCGCCGACTGGATCGCCGTACCCGCCCGCACCGGCGAGGGCGAGGCCGTGCTCGCGCTGGTCCCGCGCACCACCGGGGGTCTCTCGCTCGCCGACCAGTACTCCACCAGTGGGGAGCGGCTCGCCGAACTCACCCTGGACGGCGTCCGGGTGCCCGCGACCCACCTGATCGACACCCCCGGGGCCTGGGACCGGCTGCGCCAGCTCCTGGCCACCGGGACCTGCGCACTCGCACTCGGCCTCGGCGAGGGTGTCCTCACCATGACCAGCCAGTACACCAGCAAGCGCGAACAGTTCGGCTTCCCCGTGGCCACCTTCCAGGCCGTGGCCGTCCAGGCCGCCGACCGGTACATCGACCTGCGCGCCATGGAGGTCACCCTCTGGCAGGCCGCCTGGCGCCTCGACGCCGCGACCGGCGGCGCGGGCGGCCCGCTCCCCAGCGCCGGAGACGTGGCCGTCGCCAAGATCTGGGCCTCCGAGGGCGTACGCCGCGTCGTGCAGACCGCCCAGCACCTGCACGGCGGCTTCGGCGCCGACACCGACTACCCGCTCCACCGCTACCACGCCTGGGCCAAGCAGCTGGAGCTCCAGCTCGGCCCGGCAGCGGCCCACGAGGAGGCCCTCGGCGACCTGCTGGCCGCCCACCCCCTCGCCTGAGCCGCCGACCCGCCGACCCGCCGACCCGCCGGGCCACCGGGCCACCGGGCCCCTGGGTTCCGCTACAGCACGAAGGCCGGGTTCCCGCTGTCCGTCACCATCGGGCGCCCGGCACCCTCCCAGGCCTGCATCCCGCCGTCGATGTTCACCGCGTCGATGCCCTGACGCAGCAGGTACTGGGTGACCTGCGCCGAACGCCCGCCGACCCGGCACATCACGTGCACCCGGCCGTCCTGCGGGGCGGCCTCGGTGAGCTCGCCGAAGCGGGCCACGAAGTCACTCATCGGGATGTGCAGCGCGCCGTCGACGTGCCCGGCCGCCCACTCGTCGTCCTCCCGGACGTCCAGCACAAAGCCTTCGGCGGGCACCGCGGCGGCGTCCACCGAGGGAAGCGGTCCGAGGTTCATCACTGTCGCCTTCTCTCTTCACGGATCTGGCCTGCCAACCTATCCGACCCCACTAGAGGACGGTGGTCAGCTCCGCCAGCTCCGTCTCGCGCTCGGAGACCTGCGCCAGCAGCTGCTCCGCGATCTCCTCCAGCAGCCGGTCCGGGTCGTCCGGGGCCATCCGCAGCATCGCCCCGATCGCGCTGTCCTCCAGCTCCCGGGCCACCAGGGAGAGCAGCTCCTTGCGCTGCGCCAGCCACTCCAGCCGGGCGTACAGCTCCTCGCTCTCGCTCGGCCGGACGGCCGCGGGCGCCGGACCGGCCGCCCACTCCTCGGCCAGCTCGCGCAGCAGCTGCTCCTCACCGCGCCCGTACGCGGCGTTGACCCGCACGATGAACTCCTCGCGGCGCGCCTGCTCGGCCTCGTCCTGCGCGAGATCCGGATGCGCCTGGCGGACCAGCTCGCGGTACAGGCGACGGACCTCCTCCGTCGGCCGCACCCGCTCCGGCGGCCGCACGGGCCGGTCGGTGAGCATCGCGGCGGCGTCGTCGGAGATCCCGTCCGAGCCCAGCCAGTCGTGGAACAGCTCCTCCACCCCGGGCATCGGCATGACCAGCGCCCGGGCGTCACGGGCCCGCCGCAGGTCCTCCGGATCACCGCTGCGGGCCGCCTTCGCCTCCGCGATCAGCGCGTCCAGCTCGTCGAGCCGCGAGTACATCGGGCCGAGCTTCTGGTGGTGCAGCCGGGAGAAGTTCTCGACCTCCACGCGGAAGGTCTCCACCGCGATCTCGAACTCGATCAGCGCCTGCTCGGCGGCGCGCACGGCCCGGTCGAGCCGTGCCTCGGGCCGCTCGTCACCGGAGGCGGCGGGCTCTTCGGGGACTGTCTGTTCGGTCTGCTCGCTCACCCGGCCAGCCTACGGCCCCGCCCGGCTCCCCATGTTTCACGTGAAACACAAGGAGCCGGGCAACAGCTCCGGCTTCCCGCCTCAGGCCCCGTCCTCAGACCCCGGCCTCCGCCGCGATCCGGCCGGAGCGGACCGCCGCGACCAGATCCGCGTGGTCGGCCTCGCTGCGGTCGGCGTAGGCCACCGCGAAGGCAGCCACGGCCTCGTCCAGCTCCTCGTTCTTCCCGCAGTACCCGGCGAGCAGCCGGGGGTCGGCGCTGTGCGCGTGGGCCCGCGCCAGCAGGGCGCCGGTCATCCGGCCGTAGTCGTCGATCTGCTCGACGGCCAGCGCCGCCGGGTCCACGCTGCCCTTGCGGTTGCGGAACTGGCGCACCTGGAAGGGCCGCCCCTCCACGGTGGTCCAGCCCAGCAGGATGTCGGAGACCACCTGCATCCGCTTCTGCCCGGCCACCACCCGGCGACCCTCGTGCTCCTCGGCCGGCGCGTGGAAGCCCAGCCCGGGCAGGTACGGCAGCAGGACGGAGGGCCGCGCCTCCTTCACCTGGAGCACCAGCGGCTCGCCCCGGTGGTCCAGCAGCAGCACCACGTACGAGCGGGTGCCCACGCTCCCGGTGCCCACCACCCGGAAGGCCACGTCGTGGATGGCGTACCGGGCCAGCAGCGGCAGCCGGTCACCGGGCAGCGTGTCCAGGTACGGGCCCAGCGAGGCCGCCACGGCCGCCGCCTCCCCGTCCCCGACCCGGCGCAGCACCGGCAGGGCGTCCACGAAGCGGCGTCCGCCGTCCGCGCCGGCCTCGGTCGACCTGGCCGCGAACCGGGCGGAGGTGTTGTTGCGGGCCTTCGCCGAGACCCGCTCCAGGGTGCCGAGCAGGTCACGGGCGTCGGTGTGGGAGACGAGTTCCTCGTCGGCGATGGCGTTCCACGCGTCCAGCGCGGGCAGCTTGGCCAGCAGCCGCATGGTCCGCCGGTACGCGCCCGCCGCGTCGAGCGCGGCCGCCCGGCAGGTGTCCTCGTCGGCGCCCGCGACCCGCCCGGCCAGTACCAGGGAGGTCGCCAGCCGCTTCAGGTCCCACTCCCAGGGCCCGAAGACGGTCTCGTCGAAGTCGTTGAGGTCGATGACGAGCCGGCCGCGCGCGTCGCCGTAGAGGCCGAAGTTGGCGGCGTGCGCGTCGCCGCAGATCTGCGCGCCCACCCCGGTCACCGGACCGCCGGACAGGTCGTGCGCCATCAGCCCGGCCGCCCCGCGCAGGAACGCGAAGGGGTTCGCGGCCATCCGGCCCACCCGTATCGGGGCCAGCTCGGCGACCCGGCCGGCGTTGGACTCCTCCACCGCGCGGACGGCGTCCGGGCGGTCGGCGGGTGCCTCGAAGCGGGCGTGCGCCGCGCGCGGTACGCGCTCGCGCAGCGCCCTCCCGGCCTCCTTGGCCGAACCGGCCACGGTCCGGGGCGCGAAGCCCCGGACCCCCGGTATCCGCCCGCCGCCGAAGCCCGCGCCGGAGCCCGCGCCAAAGCCCGCCCCGGAGCCCGCCGCCGCGCCCGTCACGAGGCCGGCCACAGCGCCCGCCACAGGACCCGGCGCCGTACCCAGCCCCGTACCCCGCCCTGCGCCCAGCCCCGTGCCCGTCGCCCCGTCCGACGCGTTCTGCCTCGGTACCGTCACCATCCGCGCTGCCCCCGCACGTGTCGCGCCATACCGGCCGCTGCGGCCGGTCGAGTTCGGCCCGACCGTATCTACAGCCCGGCGTCCCTGGCCAGCAGGGCCGCCTGGACGCGGTTCTCGCACTCCAGCTTCGCGAGGATCCGGCTCACGTACGTCTTCACCGTCGCCTCGCTCATGTGCAGCCGCCGGCCCGCGTCCGCGTTGGACAGGCCCTCCCCCAGCAGGGCCAGCACCCCGCGTTCGCGTTCGCTCAGCCCGTCCACCCGGCGCCGGGCCTCCTCGCCGCGGCCCGCGGCCCGCCCGGCCGCCAGCTGGTCCACCACGTGCCGGGTCGCGGCCGGCGACAGGTACGCGTCCCCGGCGGCCGCCGCCCGGACCGCGCCGATCAGCTCCGCGGGCGCCGAGTCCTTCAGCAGGAAACCCGCGCCGCCCCCGCTCAGCGCCCGCAGCACGTTCTCCCGCTCCCCGAAGGTGGTCAGGATCAGCGCCCGCACGCCCGGCGCCGCCCGCCCCAGCTCGCCCAGCGCGGTCAGCCCGTCCATCACCGGCATCTGGATGTCCAGCAGCACCACGTCGGGGGCGTGCGAGCGGGCCAGCTCCACCGCCTCCCGGCCGTTCGCGCCCTCCGCGACGACCTCGATGTCCGGAGCCGAGGTCAGGATCATCCTGATCCCGGCCCGGATCAGGGGTTCGTCGTCGGCGATCACCACTCGGATCACTTTGGCTGACACCCGCGCTCCTACTGCTTGACCTCGTAAGCCTGCTTCTCGACGAGCTTGCCGTCCCGGAAGCAGAAGCGGAAAACGGCATCGTCCGTCAGGTCCGGCGCGGCCTCGTCCGACAGCAGCGCCAGGCACTTCGCGCCCTGCGGTTTCGGCGGCCCCTTGCGGTCCAGTCCCGCCGTCAGGATGCTGTCCCCGCTCGGCAGCCGGTCGCGCACCTCGGACTCCGGGTCACCCACGTGGACGGCGTCGTATTCGGTCCGGCTGATGGTGGCCTTGTCCGCCGAGCCGACCATCAGCACCACCGCCGCCCCGATCACGATCACCAGCACCACCAGCGCCGCCACCGCGATCCCGCAGCCCATCACCACGCCGCCGCTCCGGCTGCGCACCGAGGCCGCCAGCTCCCGGTCGACCGCGCTCCAGTCGGTGGGCGCGGAGCCCTGGTCCTTGCGGCGCAGCGCCTGCGCCTGCGCCCGCTGCCCGAAGTCGTCGGGCACGTCCTCGGCGAGACCGGCCGGCTCCGTCCCGTACGGCAGCACGCCCGCCACCCGGAAGCCGCCGCCCTCGGCCGCCCCCGCGTGGACCATGCCGCCGACGAGTCGCGCCCGCTCGCGCAGTCCGGTCAGTCCCTGCCCGCCGGAGACGACCTCGCCCGCCGCGGGCCCGGCCGCCGGGCCGTTGGCGATCTCCACCACCAGCGAGTCGTCCTCGTAGCGCAGTTCGACCGTGATCGCGGCCCCCGGCGCGTGCTTGTAGGCGTTGGTCAGCGCCTCCTGCACGATCCGGTACGCCGCGTGGTCGCAGGCCGCGACGAGCGGCCTGGGCTGCCCGCTCGTCCGCAGCCGTACGTCGGTCCCCGCGGCCCGCGCCGCCTCCACGATCCCGCCAATCCCGGCCACTCCCCGCGCGGCGGGCTGCGCCTCCTCGACCGGGGTGGGCGCCTCCACCCCGTCGCGCAGGATCCCGACGACCTCGCGCAGCTCGTGCATGGCCTCCACCGAGGCCTGCCGCAGCACCCCCACGGCCTCCCGCTGACGGTCGGTGAGCTGCGGGTCCACCTCGAGGGCCCCCGTGTGCACCGAGATCAGGGCCAGCTGGTGGCCGAGGCTGTCGTGCATGTCCTGGGCGATCCGCTGCCGCTCCCGCAGCCTGGCCTGCCCGGCGACCATCGTCCGCTCGCGCAGCAGCTGGCTGTTGCGTTCCTGGAGGGCGCTCAGCAGGGTCCGGCGCTGGTACCAGTAGCGGCTCGCCAGTCCGGGCATGACCGTGGAGGCGAGGAAGATCAGCATGCCGAGGACCAGCATCAGCACGATCCGGCCCTGGGACCACTGGTCCAGCAGGCCCAGGCCGACCTCCGCGAAGAAGGCCAGGACGAAGGCGGCGAGCGCTCGGCCCACCCCGACGATCCGCCGGCCGGCCGACCAGGCGAGGACGACGGTCAGCAGTGCGGCGCCGGGCAGGAGCGCGGACGCCGCGGCGCCCAGCACCAGCGTGGTCGCCGGCAGCCGTCGGCGCAGCAGGGTGAACACCACCACGACGGCGAAGCCCGCGGCCATCTTCGGGCCGGAGCTGTTGTCGAGCTCGTCGATGCCCAGGCCGAGCAGGGCCACCACCACGACGAGCACCAGATCGCCCGCCAGTACCCGCCGGGTCCAGGGCTCGGGGCCCTTCAGCCAGTCCCAGCCCGCCCGCATCCTCGCCTTGGCATCCACGCGACCGACCCTAGACACCGCCGTCCACCACCGTCCGCCCACTTTCGTCGCTCGTCGCGTGACGAAAGTCGGACCGCCGAAGAGTTGGGGGACGGCGCCGGGTTGGGTACCGCACACCGGTAGCTCACACCGGTAGCTCACTCCGGCACCGCGCACCGGCACCGGAAACCGGTACGAAAAAGCGGAAAGCCCCGATCCGGATTCCGGATCGGGGCTTCCCCGATGTGGGCGAGGGGGGATTTGAACCCCCACGTCCCGAAGGACACTGGCACCTGAAGCCAGCGCGTCTGCCGTTCCGCCACTCGCCCGAGTAGCACTCCAGCGGTTCTTCCCTTTCGGGCCGTTCCCCTGGCGACGTCGAAACACTAGCACGTCAGACGGGGTGCGTTGAAATCGCTTTCCCGGCCCCCTTCGGTGACCCCGGGACGGCCCCTCCCGCAGCCACCGCCGGGTGCGGGACACTGTCCCTGGACCGCCCCTACGATCCCTTGTGAGGACCAACACTCCTGCGCACAGGACCGAAGGGGAACCAGCCGAATCCGCCACGCGTGGATACGATCAGTAAGCAGTACAGGGCGACAACGACGGAGGAGGTGCCCCATGGGAGTTCTGAAGCGGTTCGAGCAGCGACTCGAAGGTCTGGTGAACGGCACCTTCGCCAAGGTGTTCAAGTCCGAGGTCCAGCCGGTGGAGATCGCCGGAGCCCTCCAGCGGGAGTGCGACAACAACGCCACCATCTGGAACCGCGAGCGGACCGTCGTACCCAACGACTTCATCGTGGAGCTGAGCACGGGCGACTACGAGCGCCTGAGCCCCTACTCCGGCCAGCTCGGCGACGAGCTCGCGGGCCTCGTCCGCGACTACGCCAAGCAGCAGCGCTACAGCTTCATGGGCCCCATCAAGGTCCACCTGGAGAAGGCCGACGACCTCGACACCGGTCTGTACCGGGTCCGCAGTCGCACCCTGGCCTCCAGCACCTCCCAGGACGCGCCGCAGGCCGCCCAGGGCCAGCAGCAGGGCGGTTACGGCTACCCGCCGGTCGCCGCCCCGCCGATGCCCTCCGGCCCGCCCCCGGGCGGACCGGCCGGGGCGGGTGCCCGCCCCGGCGGCGCCCCCGTACCTCCCGGCGGCCCCGGCACCACGCGCCGCTGGATCGAGATCAACGGCACCCGCCACCAGATCTCGCGCCCCACTCTCGTACTCGGCCGGAGCACCGAGGCCGACGTGCGGATCGACGACCCCGGCGTATCGCGCCGGCACTGTGAGATCCGGACCGGAACACCCCCGACGATCCAGGATCTCGGGTCCACCAACGGCATCGTGGTGGACGGACAGCACACCACCCGCGCTACGCTCCGCGACGGCTCGCGGATCGTCGTGGGCAGCACCACCATCATTTACCGGCAAGCCGAAGGGTGAAGCGGGGGCAATGTCAGAGCTGACCCTGACGGTCATGCGGTTGGGTTTCCTGGCCGTTCTGTGGCTGTTCGTCATCGTGGCCGTCCAGGTCATTCGCAGCGACCTCTTCGGTACGCGCGTCACGCAACGCGGCTCACGCCGCGGGAGCGCGGCGGGCGCTCCGCAGCAGACCGGTCGTCAGACCGCGCCACCCCAGCAGCGCCAGCGCAGGGGTGCGCCCACCAAACTCGTCGTCTCCGAGGGCACCCTCACGGGCACCACGGTGGCCCTCGCCGGCCAGACGATCACCCTGGGCCGCGCGCACGACTCGACGATCGTGCTGGACGACGACTACGCGTCCAGCAGGCATGCCAGGATCTACCCCGACCGTGACGGCCAGTGGATCGTCGAGGATCTCGGGTCCACCAACGGCACGTATCTCGACCGGACCCGGCTGACTACCCCGACGCCCATTCCGCCGGGCGCCCCGATCCGCATCGGCAAGACCGTCATCGAGCTGCGGAAGTAGTACGAGAATGAGCGAGCGGAGCGAGCGAGCCGCGGCGGTCCGTCCCACCGGGGACCGGTACCCGTGCGCGCTCCCGACCGGAGGGTGGGCAGTGTGGCTCGAGACCGGTTGTACCCCGAGGCATCGTCGACAGGGCAGGTGCGCATGAGTCTGTCCCTGCGGTTCGCCGCCGGATCGCACAAGGGGATGATCCGCGAGGGCAACGAGGACTCCGGTTACGCCGGTCCCCGGCTCCTCGCCATCGCCGACGGCATGGGTGGCCAGGCAGCCGGCGAGGTCGCCAGCTCCGAGGTGATCTCCACCCTCGTCCAGCTCGACGACGACGTCCCGGGCTCCGACATCCTCACCTCCCTCGCCACGGCCGTGCAGCGCGCGAACGACCAGCTGCGCGTCATGGTCGAGGAGGACCCCCAGCTGGAGGGCATGGGCACCACGCTCACCGCCCTGCTGTGGACCGGCCAGCGCCTCGGCCTCGTCCACGTCGGCGACTCCCGGGCCTACCTCCTGCGCGACGGCGTCCTCACGCAGATCACGCAGGACCACACCTGGGTGCAGCGGCTCGTCGACGAGGGCCGCATCACCGAGGAGGAAGCCACCACGCACCCGCAGCGCTCCCTGCTCATGCGGGCGCTCGGCAGCGGCGACATCGTCGAGCCCGACCTCTCCATCCGAGAGGTCCGTGCCGGCGACCGCTACCTCATCTGCTCCGACGGCCTCTCCGGCGTGGTCTCCCACCAGACCCTCGAAGAGACCCTCGCCGACTACCACGGCCCCCGCGAGACCGTGCAGTCGCTGATCCAGCTCGCCCTGCGCGGCGGCGGACCCGACAACATCACCTGCATCGTCGCCGACGTCCTCGACACGGACAGCGGGGACACCCTCGCCGCCCAGGTCAGCGACACCCCGGTCGTCGTCGGCGCGGTCGCCGAGAACCAGCACCAGCTCTTCGACGGCGGCAACGCCATGCAGACCCCGGCCGGCCGTGCCTCGGGCCTCGGCCGCCAGGCCGCACCGCCCGCCGGCGCCTTCGGCCCCCCCGGCAGCGGCGAGACCCCCGGCTACGGATACCCCGACCAGAGCCAGGGCGCGGGCGGCGGATACGGCAGCTTCGGCGAACCCGAGGCGTACGAAGCCGATCCGGAGTACGACGACACGTACGACCACCCCCGCAGGCGCCGCAGCAAAGGGCGCAAGTGGACCACGCGGACGCTGATCCTGCTGCTCGTCGCCGGCGTCGTCGGCGGCGGGCTCTACGCCGCGCACCGCTGGACGCAGACCCAGTACTACCTGGGCGTCAAGGGCGACCACGTCGCGCTGTACCGCGGCATCAGCCAGAACCTCGCCTGGATCCACCTCTCCCAGGTGGAGACCGATCATCCCGACATCGAACTGAAGTACCTGCCGTCCTTCAAGCGCAAGCAGGTCGAGGCCACCATCACCGAAGGCAGCCTCGACGGAGCCCGTAAGAAGATCGACGAGCTCGGCACCCAGGTCTCCGCCTGCAAGAAGGACGAAGCCCGCCGCGCGGCGGAAGCGCAGAACAGCCAGACGCCCGGCCCCAGCCTGACTCCCGCGGAGCAAGCTGTCGTCGGCCAGTGCGAAAAGCAGTAGCCATACGCGGGCACAGGGGGCCCGTCACACCATGAGCGTTGTCACCAACACGACCACCATCGGCGCCATCGAGGCGCCGAGCCGGCGGAACACCGAGCTCCTGCTGCTCGCCTTCGCCGTGGTCATCCCGATCTTCGCCTACGCCAACGTGGGCCTGTCGATCCACGGCAAGCTGCCCCCGGGCATGCTGACCTACGGGCTCGGCCTGGGCGTCCTCGCGGGCATCGCCCACTTCGTCGTACGCCGCTACGCGAAGTACGCCGACCCGCTGCTGCTGCCGATCGCCACCCTGCTCAACGGCCTGGGCCTGGTCCTCATCTGGCGCCTCGACCAGTCCGAGCGGCTGCAGAAGCTCGCCAAGGGCACCTTCGGCACCTTCTCCGAGTCGGCGCCGCGCCAGATGCTCTACACGGCGCTGGCCATCGCCCTGTTCGCCGTCGTCCTGCTGGTCCTCAAGGACCACCGCGTGCTCCAGCGGTTCACGTACATCTCGATGGCCGCCTCGCTGGTCCTGCTGATCCTGCCGGTCGTACCAGGTCTGGGCGCGGACGTCTTCGGCGCCAAGATCTGGATCAGCGTCGGCGGTTTCTCCATCCAGCCCGGCGAGTTCGCGAAGATCGTGATCGGGGTGTTCTTCGCGGGCTACCTGATGGTCAAGCGCGACGCCCTGGCCCTGGCCAGCCGCCGCTTCATGGGCCTCTACCTGCCGCGCGGCCGCGACCTCGGCCCGATCCTGATGATCTGGGCGATGAGCCTGCTCGTCCTCGTCTTCGAGAACGACCTCGGCACCTCGCTGCTCTTCTTCGGCATGTTCGTGATCATGCTGTACGTCGCCACCGAGCGCACCAGCTGGATCGTCATCGGCCTGCTCATGTCGACGGCCGGCGCCGTGGTGGTCGGCACCACCGCCAGCCACGTCGAGGCCCGTGTGAACGCCTGGCTCGACCCCTTCGGCTGCTACGCCGACTCCGGCGCCTGCCAGCAGGTCGGCCAGTCGATCATGAGCTTCGGCTCCGGCGGGGTCCTCGGCACCGGCTGGGGTCAGGGCAACTCCGACCTCATCGGCTTCGCCGCGAACTCCGACTTCATCTTCTCCACCGTCGGAGAGGAGCTCGGGCTGACCGGCGTCATGGCCTTCCTGCTGCTCTACGGGCTGATCATCGAGCGGGGCGTGCGCACCGCCCTCGCCGCCCGCGACCCCTTCGGCAAGCTCTTCGCCATCGGGCTCTCCGGCGCCTTCGCCCTGCAGATCTTCGTCGTCGCCGGCGGAGTCATGGGCCTCATCCCCCTCACCGGTATGACCATGCCCTTCCTCGCGTCCGGCGGTTCCTCCGTCCTCGCGAACTGGGTGCTCATCGCCGTCCTCATCCGGATCAGCGACACCGCACGCCGTCCCGCACCGGCCCCCGCCCCGTCCCCCGACTCCGAGATGACCCAGGTGGTCCGCCCGTCATGAACAAGCCCCTGCGCCGCATCTCGCTGTTCTGCGGGCTGCTCGTCCTCGCGCTGCTGATCCGGACCAACTGGCTGCAGTACGTCCAGGCCGAGGAACTCAGCACCCGCAAGGAGAACCGCCGGGTCCAGATCGCCCAGTACGCCACCGAGCGCGGCAACATCATCGTCCAGGGCCAGCCCATCACCGGCTCCGCCGCGACGGACAGCACCTACTTCAAGTACAAGCGGACCTACATCGACGGCCCCCTCTGGGCGCCCGTCACGGGCTACGCCTCGCAGGCCTACGGCTCCACCCAGCTGGAGAACATCGACGACGGCATCCTCACCGGCAACGACGACCGGCTGTTCTTCGACCGCACCATCGGCATGTTCACCGGCGAGAAGAAGCAGGGCGGCAACGTCGTCACCACCCTGAACGCCGCCGCCCAGAAGGCCGCCTTCCAGCAGCTGGGCAGCAAGAAGGGCGCCGTCGCGGCGATCGACCCGCGCACCGGCGCCATCCTGGCCCTGGTCAGCACCCCGTCCTACGACCCCTCCAGCTTCGCCGGGATCTCCAAGGACGACGAGAAGGCCTGGGTCGCGCTCAAGGACAGCGAGGACAAGAACCTCGTCAACCGCGCCCTGCGCGAGACCTACCCGCCGGGCTCCACCTTCAAGGTGGTCACGGCCGCGGCCGCGCTGGAGAACGGCGTGGTCACGGACATCGACGCGCCCACGGACACCCCCGAGCCGTACATCCTGCCGGGCACCCGGACCCCGATGGTCAACCACGCGTCGGGCTGCGAGAAGGCCTCTCTGAACAACGCGCTCCGGGTCTCCTGCAACTCGGTCTTCGCGAACCTGGGCGACAAGGTCGGCCGCGACAAGATGGTCGACACCGCCCAGAAGTTCGGCTTCAACAACGACAAGATCGACATCCCGGTCCGTGCCTTCGCCAGCGTCTACGACAAGACCATGGGCAAGGACGGCAACGCGCAGAGCTCGATCGGCCAGTTCAACACCGCCGCCACCCCGCTCCAGATGGCCATGGTCACCGCGGCCATCGCCAACGACGGCAAGCTGATGAAGCCGTACATGGTCGACAACCTGGCGGCGCCGAACCTCGACGTGATCGAGAAGCACGAGCCGCAGGAGATGAGCCGGCCCCTCTCCGCCGCGAACGCGCAGAAGGTCCAGCAGATGATGGTCAACGTCGTCGAGAACGGCACCGGCACCCAGGCCAAGATCAAGGGCGTCACCGTCGGCGGCAAGACCGGCACCGCCCAGCACGGCGAGAAGAACGCCAAGCGCCCCTACGCCTGGTTCATCTCCTACGCCGAGAACCCCGACGGCTCCTCCCCCGTCGCCGTGGCCGTCGTCATCGAGGACAGCGCCGCCGACCGCGAGGACATCAGCGGTGGCGGCCTGGCGGCCCCCGTCGCCAAGGCCGTCATGGAAGCCGTCCTGAAGAACAAGGGATGAGACGCGCAGAGCGGATCCGAGCGCTCGGTACCGGTCCGATATCAGCCTGTGGTCACGAACCGATCACCGACGATCGGCCGGTAGCCTTGCCGCGAACAGCACACCGCCGGACCGCACACCGGTGCGGTCGGGACTGACGGAGAGGGCTGCAACGTTATGGAAGAGCCGCGTCGCCTCGGCGGCCGGTACGAGCTGAGCCACGTGCTCGGCCGTGGTGGCATGGCCGAGGTCTACCTCGGTCACGACACCCGGCTCGGCCGTACCGTCGCCGTCAAGACCCTGCGCGCCGACCTCGCCCGCGACCCGTCCTTCCAGGCCCGGTTCCGCCGCGAGGCCCAGTCGGCGGCCTCGCTCAACCACCCGGCGATCGTGGCCGTCTACGACACCGGCGAGGACTACGTCGACAACATCTCCATCCCGTACATCGTGATGGAGTACGTCGACGGCTCGACCCTGCGCGAGCTGCTGCACTCGGGCCGCAAGCTGCTGCCCGAGCGCACCCTCGAAATGTGCATCGGCATCCTCCAGGCCCTGGAGTACTCGCACCGCGCCGGCATCGTGCACCGCGACATCAAGCCCGCCAACGTCATGCTGACCCGGACCGGCCAGGTCAAGGTCATGGACTTCGGCATCGCCCGCGCCATGGGCGACTCCGGCATGACGATGACGCAGACGGCCGCCGTCATCGGCACCGCCCAGTACCTCTCCCCGGAGCAGGCCAAGGGCGAGCAGGTCGATGCGCGCTCCGACCTGTACTCGGCGGGCTGCCTGCTCTACGAGCTGCTCTGCGTCCGGCCGCCGTTCGTCGGGGACTCCCCCGTGGCCGTCGCCTACCAGCACGTCCGCGAGGAACCGCAGCCCCCGTCGAACTTCGACCCCGAGATCACGCCCACGATGGACGCCATCGTCCTGAAGGCGCTGGTCAAGGACCCCGACTACCGCTACCAGTCCGCCGACGAGATGCGGGCCGACATCGAGGCCTGCCTCGACGGCCAGCCCGTCGCCGCGACCGCCTCCATGGGCACCGCCGGCTACGGCTACCCCGACCAGGGCGGCTACGGGCACCAGGGCTACGACCAGGCCACCACCTCGCTGCGCTCCCAGGACGCCGGCCAGACCTCGATGCTCCCGCCGATGCCCCCCGGCGGGGACGGCGGCTACGGCTACGGGGACCAGGGCCACGGCGGCTACGACCAGGGCCGCGGCCGGCGCCAGCAGCCGAAGAAGAACCGGGCCTCGACGATCCTGCTGGTCCTCGCCGGCGTGCTCGTCCTCGTCGGCGCGATCCTCATCGGGCGCTCCCTCTTCGACAAGGCCGACAACCGGCCCAACGTGCCCCAGCTGGTCGGCGAGACCCTGGAATCGGCGCAGCAGAGAGCCTCGTTCGTGGGGCTCAAGGTCGAGAAGGAAGCGGACGCTCCCTGCGACAACCAGCCCAAGGGCAAGATCTGCTCGCAGAACCCGGCGCCCGATCTGAAGGTGGACAAGAACTCCACGATCAAGGTCAAGGTGTCCGCGGGCGCGCCCAAGGTGACGGTCGTCGACGTCCTGCGGCTCCCGTTCAACAAGGCCGAGCAGACGCTCAAGGACAAGAACTTCCAGGTCGAGAAGAAGCTGGTGGAGTCCGAAGGGACCCCCGGCATCGTCCTGGAGCAGTTCCCCAAGGCCAACACCGAGGCCGAGAAGGGTTCGACGGTCACCCTGACCGTGGCGAAGGAAGCCGCCAAGGGCGTCGTACCGAACCTGGCCGGCCTGGACAAGGCCGCGGCGGCCAAGGCCCTCACGGACGCCAAGCTGAAGCTCGGTAGCACCACCGAGGTCGACTCTCCCGGGTCTCCGCCGCAGACGGTCGTCGCCCAGCAGTACAAGCCGGGCGAGGAACTCCCCAAGGACACCCCGGTCAACGTCAGCATCTCCAAGGCGTCCGTCGCGCCGACCGTGGTGCCGGCGCTGGTCGGGCGGACCGTCGCGCAGGCCAAGGACGACCTCAAGAAGGCCAACCTGACCTTCGGGGCGGTCCTGGGTGGCCCGACCGACGACAACGCCGTGGTGATGCTCTCCGAGCCCGTCGCCGGTACCCCGCTCGCCGCGGGCACGGTGGTCAACGTCCGCACCATGGCCGGCACCGGTCAGCAGGACGGCGGGAGCAACGGCAGCGACGCCGGAGGCGGCTTCTTCGGAGGCCTGACCGGCGGCGGCCGCCGCTGACCGGTCCACCCGCACGATGTTTCACGTGAAACAGGCCCGGCCCCCGTCGAGGGGGGCCGGGCCTGTTTCACGTGAAACGTAGGAGAAGGATCAGCGCAGCTCCGCCGGCGGGGTGCGCTTCGCGTCCACCTTCTCCGTCCGCACCAGCTCGCCCCACACCACGTAGCGGTACTTCGAGGTGTAGACCGGGGTGCAGGTCGTCAGGGTGATGAAGCGGCCGGGGGCCGTCCGCCCGGACTCCTTCGGGACGGGGTTGATGACGTCCACGTTGTACTTCGAGGTCTGGCGCAGGTCGGCGAAGACCTTGTAGACGTACCAGGTGTCCTTGGTCTCGAAGACGATCGCGTCGCCGTTCTTCACCTTGTCGATGTTGTGGAACTTCGCCCCGTGGCCGTCGCGGTGCGCGGCGAGCGCGAAGTTGCCCTTGTCGTCCCAGGGCAGGGCCGACTTCACCGGCTCCGTGTAGTAGCCGGCCACGCCGTCGTTGAGGACCTCGGGATCGGTGCCCGTCTTGACCAGGACCTCGCCGTTCTTCATGGCCGGTACGTGCAGGAAGCCGATGCCGTCCTGGGTGTCCAGGGCGCCGGGCCGGTCCGGGGTGCTCGCGGCCGGGGCGGGCGTCTGCCAGCGCTGGCGGACCTCGTCGCCCCGCGCGGAGGCCTGCCGGTCGGCGAGGACGTTCGTCCACCACAGGGAGTAGGCCACGAACAGGCCGAGGACCAGGCCCAGCGTGATCAGGAGCTCGCCCAGCAGGCTCAGGAACCCGGCGAGCACACTGCGGTGGGGAGGCGGCGGTGCGGAGCGGCGGCGGGCACGAGACACTGCGGGTCGTCCTTACGGGCTGGTCAGCGCGGGCGGAGCGCCCTGGCTGCGAGGGCGTTCCTCGATCATCCTGCCCCATACGATCATCCGGTAGGTGCTCGTGAACTCGGGGGTGCAGGTCGTGAGGGTGATGTACCGGCCGGGGCCGGTGAAGCCGGAGCCCTCCGGGACGGGCTTGATCACGGACACGTTCGCCGGGGAGGTCTGCGGCAGCGCCGAGGCCATCGCGTACGTGTAGTAGGCGTCCCGGGTCTCCACCACGATCGTGTCCCCCGGCACCAGCCTGTTGATGTAGCGGAACGGTTCGCCGTGGGTGTTGCGGTGTCCGGCCACTGCGAAGTTGCCCTGCTTGTCGGCGGGCATCGCCGTCTTCAGCGCGCCTTCGCCGTAGTGCCCGACCATCCCCCGGTCCAGCACCTTGGCCTTGCTGATCCCCTCCGCCACGGGCACCTTCAGGTCCAGCTTGGGGATGTGGAGCATCGCGAAGCCCTGACCCGGCTCGAAGGCGGCCACGGGCGGTGCGGCGGCCGCGTCCGGCGGCGGGTGTTCCCAGGTCTGACGCAGGGAGCCGGCGGCCCCGTCCGCGGCCCGCCCCGCGAGCACGTTCGTGTACCAGAGCTGGTAGGTGACGAACAGCAGCATCACGAGGCCGACGGTGATGAAGAGTTCACCGGCCGCCCGGCTCAGCACCACCACCGGGCCGCCGGAGCGCGGACGGCCGCGCCGACGGCCCCCGCCGCCCCGCCTGCGCGCCCGCCCGTGGGAGCGTTTCGCGGCCGCCTGCGCTGCCTTGCGCCGCGCGGCCCGGCCCTCGGTGGGGGCGGACGGCGCGACCGTCGTCACGCGACGGCCTTGCCCACCACCGGGGCCAGCCCCACCGACCGCTCGACGGCTCCGGCGTCACCGCAGCGCACGAGCCAGTTCGCGAGCATCCGGTGGCCCCACTCGGTCAGCACCGACTCGGGGTGGAACTGCACGCCCTCGACGTCGTGCTCCCGGTGCCGCAGGCCCATGATGATCCCGTCCTCGGTGCGCGCGGTGACCTCCAGCGCGTCCGGCAGGGTCTGCGGCTCGGCGGCCAGGGAGTGGTAGCGGGTCGCGGTGAAGGGCGAGGGGAGCCCGGCGAACACACCCAGCCCCTCGTGGACCACGGGCGAGGTCTTGCCGTGCAGCAGCTCGGGGGCCCGGTCCACGACGCCCCCGTAGGCGACCGCCATGGACTGCATGCCCAGGCACACCCCGAAGACGGGGACGCCGGTGGCGGCGCAGTGGCGGACCATGTCGACGCAGATGCCCGCCTCCTCCGGCGTACCGGGGCCCGGGGAGAGCAGGACGCCGTCGAAGCCGTCCTGGGCGTGGGCGAGTTCGACCTCGTCGTTGCGCAGCACCTCGCATTCGGCGCCGAGCTGGTAGAGGTACTGGACCAGATTGAAGACAAAGCTGTCGTAGTTGTCGACAACCAGAATGCGCGCGCTCACGGAGTGGCTCCCGATCCCTCGTCCACCGTCACGTCGTTGAACGGGAGGAGCGGCTCGGCCCACGGGAAGACGTACTGGAACAGCACGAACACCACCGCGAGGACCAGTACGAGAGAGATCAGCGCGCGTACCCACGCGTTGCCCGGCAGATGCCGCCAGATCCAGCCGTACATTCCGTCTGTTTCCTTCTTCGTCCACGATCGTTCCACGCACCGCGGAGGCGGTACCGCAACAGCCTAAAGGCAGCGGCCCCGCGGGGTGGGTCACCTGGGCAATCCCTCCGTCCTGCCCGGTGCGGCGGGACGGGTTCCGGTCAGTTCCGCCCAGACGACGAGGCGGTGGCTGTGGCCCCACTCGGGGTCGCAGGTGGTCAGGGTCAGGTATTTGCCGGGGGTGGTGAAGGGGGAGCGGGCGGGCACCGCCTCGACCACGCCGACCTCGCTGGGCAGGGTGCGCAGCGGCCGGGCTCGGACGGTGTACGTGTACCAGTCGGTCGCGTCGCGGACGATCACCGTGTCCCCGGGGCGCAGCTCGGGGATGTCCTTGAAGGGGTCCCCGTAGGTGCGCCGGTGCCCCGCCACCGCGAAGTTGCCGTTGCCCCCGGGGCGGGCCGTGCCCGGGTAGTGGCCCAGGCCCCTCTTCAGGAGTTCGGGGTCCGTGCCCTCCAGGACGGGCTTGCTCCACTCCTGGCCGAAGCGGGGGACGTACATCTCGGCGAAGGCCTGGCCTGCGGCCGGAGCGGCCGGAGCGGCCTGCTGCGGGGCCTGTGAGGGCGGTGTGGCGGCCTGCGGGGCGGCCGGCCGGTCACCCCGCGCCCCCGCCGGGGCGGCGGCCTCCCAGCGGTCGCGCAGCCGGGCGCGCTCGCCGTCCATGGCCCGGTCGGCCTTGACCCCGGTCCACAGCAGGACGTAGGCCACGAAGAGCACGATCAGTGTCCCGGCCGTCAGGCACACCTCGCTGAACGTCCGTACCACCAGGCGCAGTACGACGTCAGGGCGCGGCGGACTCCAGCGGCTTCGCATAGTGGAGGTCCACTGTGCCGGAGTAGCCCGGCAGTGTCAGCCTCTTGTCCTCGTCCACTTTCCAGCCGAGCCCGTACGCGTTGACGTACAGCTGATAGTTCTGCAGGGCGGGGGAGGCGGCGAGGGCCTTGCGCAACACGCCCGGGTCGCCGACCGCGGCGACCGTGTACGGGGGCGAGTAGACGCGGCCCTGGAGGATCAGCGTGTTCCCCACGCAGCGCACGGCGCTGGTGGAGATCAGCCGCTGGCCCATGACCTCGATGCCCTCGGCTCCGCCCTGCCACAGGGCGTTCACCACGGCCTGGAGGTCCTGCTGGTGGATCACCAGGTCGTTGGGCTGCGGTTCGGGCACGCCGGGGACGCGGGCGGTGGCGTTCGGCGGCGCGTCGTTGAGGGTGACGGTCAGGCCCTTGCCCGAGAGCTCCTCGGTGCCCGACGCCGTGCGCAGGGCGGCCAGCCGGGCGTCCTGGGCCTTGGTACTGCCGTCGTCGCGGTCGGCGAGGGCGTCCACCTGGGCGCGCGCGGCCGCGGCACTCTTCTCCAGCTCGGCGTTGTTGGCGCTGCGCTCGTGGATGAGGTCCGACAGCTTCAGGAGCGACGCGTCCGTCCGGATGTTCGTACCCTTGGAGGTGTTGAAGCTGGTGACGAAGATCAGGCCGGCCAGGGCGAAGACGGCGGCCGTCAGCAGCCGCACCGGTCCGGCCCGGCCACGGGGACCCGCGGAGGAGTCGTCGGAATTGCTCAACGTACCCTTCTCCTTCAACGCCACAGGTCCACTACGCTAACGGACGCCCGGGGCAGGCAAGGTCCCCCAGCGCATCGACAGGAGAGCCCCTCGTGCCGAAGTCACGTATCCGCAAGAAGGACGACTACACGCCGCCGCCGGCGAAGCAGGCGCAGACGATCAGGCTGACCAACCGCAGCTGGGTCGCCCCGGTCATGCTGGCGTTCTTCCTCATCGGTCTCGCGTGGATCGTCGTCTTCTACGTGACCGACACCCAGCTGCCCGTGGAGGCACTGGGCAACTGGAACATCGTGGTCGGTTTCGGCTTCATCGCGGCCGGATTCGGTGTCTCCACGCAGTGGAAGTAGTGCGCAAGTAGAGCCGGAACGCAAGCTCTCCCCATGAGTTATCCACAGCGTCATCCACACCTGAGGAAAAGACAGAAGATCTGTGGATAACTCTGTGGAGAGTTGACGCCGGTGTGATCAGGTGAGTTCGAGCGTCCGGACCACGATCAGCGCCGCTGCCAGCAGGAACACCGCCACGCAGGTCCCCGCCTGTACCAGTGTGCGCTTCCTGCCGGTGGCCGGCGCGAGCAGGCCCAGCGCGAGCAGGGCACCGGTGACCAGGCCTCCGATGTGGGCCTGCCAGGAAACCGACCAGCTGCCGCCGAAGGGCACGAAGGTCACCAGAAGCATCAGCGCGAGCGTGACCAGGACCGGCCGCATCTCGTAGCGCAGCCGCCGGGCCAGGACGACGGTGGCGCCCAGCAGCCCGCAGATGGCGCCCGAGGCGCCGAGGGTCGGCGTGTTCGGCGCGGTCAGCAGGTAGACGAGGGCGCTTCCGCCCAGACCGGACAACAGGTACAGGGCCAGGTAGCGGACCCGGCCCAGGGCCGCCTCCAGCGGGCCGCCGATCATCCACAGGGCCAGCATGTTGCCGAAGATGTGCCACCACTCGACGTGCAGGAACATCGAGGTCAGCAGCCGGTGGTACTGGCCGGTGGCCACGCCCTCGACGGGAGCCCCGGCGTAGAGCACGTACTGGCCGAGCAGCTCCAGCTGGACCGCCAGGCCCGGCATCAGGTACGCCGCGAGGAACACGGCGACGTTGAGCCCGATGAGGATCTTGGTGACGAGCTGCGGATCGGTCGCGACCAGGCCGCCCGCGACCGTGCGCGGGGCGTTCGCGGCCGCCGGGTGACCGGTCCCGGAGCCCTCCCGGACGCACTCGGGGCACTGGAAGCCGACCGAGGCGCTGATCATGCACTGCGGGCAGATCGGGCGCTCGCAGCGGGTGCAGCTGATCCCCGTGTCGCGGTCCGGGTGGCGGTAGCAGCCCGGCAGACGGTCGGTGTCCATCGGTCTCCTCGATCAGCGGCGAGGAAGAGAGGCTACGCCCCGCCGGTCCAGTACGTAACGAGGACGGACGGGCGGGGCCCAAAGGTTCCCGGCGGCGGGCAGCCCGCGGCCGGGAGCCCGGTCAGCGCCGCTCGACGACGACCGACTGGATGATCACGTCGTCGAGGGGCCGCTCGGTGCGCGGGTTGGTGGCGCCCGACGCGATCTTGTCGACGACCTTGCGGCTGACCGGGTCGGTGACCTCGCCGAAGATGCTGTGCTTGCGGGTCAGCCAGGCGGTGGGCGCGACCGTGATGAAGAACTGCGAGCCGTTGGTGCCCGGGCCGGCGTTGGCCATCGCGAGCAGGTACGGCTTGGTGAAGGCCAGGTCGGGGTGGAACTCGTCGGCGAACTGGTAGCCCGGGCCGCCGGTGCCGTTGCCGAGCGGGTCGCCGCCCTGGATCATGAATCCGCTGATGACGCGGTGGAAGACGGTGCCGTCGTAGAGCGGGGCGGTGGTCTTCTGGCCGTCCGTGGGGCGGGTCCACTCGCGGGCGCCCGTGGCGAGCTCCACGAAGTTCCGGACGGTCTTGGGGGCGAAGTTCTCCAGCAGCTCGATCTCGATGTCGCCGTGGCTGGTCTTCAGGGTGGCGTAGAGCTTCTCGGCCACGGGTCTGCCTTCCATAGTCATCACTGTCGGTTCCGATCCTCCCACGGAGGGCAGTACGGCGGAGAAATCGTCCACGGATGCCCTGTCACGCATGCCGGGCGGCGCTATGGCAGGCATGATCCGACAAAGGGTGGAAAGGTGAACTGTGTCCGCCACCGAGGAGGAGGATCCCGTGACCCGCAAGGACAGCGTGCGCCTGGCCGCCGAGAGCGCCAGGGACACCGTGAAGCACGCGGCGGATGTGGTGGCGCCGTACGCGGAGACCGCCAGGGACGCCGCCGTGCACTACGCGAACGAGGCGAACGAGCGGCTGGCGCCCAAGGTCGCGTACGTGGCCGGTGAGGCATCGCGCCAGGCCCGTACGGCGTACGACGTCCATCTGCATCCCAGGATGAAGGCGGCCCGCTGCCACGTGCCGCCGAACGTGGACCGGGCCGCGACGCAGGCCGTGGTGCAGACGCGGCTGGCGGCGCGGCACGCCGCCGAGTACACGCAGCCGCGCATCGAGAGCGTGATCGCGGCGGCCACTCCGATGGCCGAGGAGGCCGCGTCCCGGTCGACGGCGGCGCTGGCGGCGCTGCGCGGCCAGATCTCGGCGAAGGAGGTGCACCGGCTGGTACGGCGCCACGAGCGGCGGGCGCGCGCGGGCCGGGTGTTCAAGGGCGTGGCCCTGGTCGGCGTACTGGCGTGCGCCGCCTTCGCGGCGTGGCGCTGGTGGGACCAGCAGTCCAACCCGGACTGGCTCGTGGAGCCGCCCGCGGCGACGGAGCTGTCCCGGGACGCCGAGCCGGCCAGTTTCGACGACGAGCTGGCGGAGACGGAGCGCGAGGCGCAGGACAAGAACCACTGAGGCACGCGTCGCAACGGCAGGGGCCCGGATCCTCCACGGATCCGGGCCCCTGCCGTTGCGCCGGTGTCAGCTGGGGAGGGTCAGCACCATGCCCGGCCGGATGAGGTCGGGGTTGGAGCCGACGACGCTGCGGTTCATGGCGTAGAGCTCGCGCCAGCGGGCCTCGTTGCCCAGCTCGCGGCGGGCGATCGCGGAGAGCGAGTCCCCCGGCTTGACCGTGTAGGTGCGCTTCTTGGCGGCCGGCGCGGACTTGGGCGAGACGGGCACCGCCTTGTGCGCGGCCGACGTGGGGCTCGGCGTCGCGGGCGCCGTGGCCCTGGGCGGCATCGCGGCGGGCCTGGGCATCGCGGCGGGCTTCGGCGCCACGGGCACGGCCTTGTGCGCGGCCGACGTGGGGGTCGGCGAGGCGGGAGCGGCGGCCGCGGGCTTGGGCGGCGCGGCCGCGGCCATCCGCTCGGCCGCCGCCCTGGTGGCAGCCGCCGCGTCCGGGTACTTCTGCTCCGCCTGCTCCAGCTGTTCCTTGGCCTTCTCGGCGGCCTCGTGTTCCTTCTTCTTGTCGGACTTCAGGAAATCGAAGAGTCCCATGCGCGTGCGCCTCCGGCGTGGTGGTGCCCCCTGGACTCGGGGCCTCCTCCCACTGTCGGACACGGGAGGCCGACCGGCCCCGCGACTGGGCCGTTCGGGGGAGGGCCGCGAAGGGGCGGTGGCCGCTACTGGCGGGCCCGCCGGGCCGGGCGCGGGCCCTCGGAGGGGAGCTCGAGGGCGCCTTCGACCAGCAGCTTCAGCCCGCTGAGCAGGGCCTCGCGCTGGGGAGCGGCGAGGGAGCCGAGCGCGTCGGCGTGCACCCCGTCGACGATGCGGGTGCTCTCGGCGGCGAGCGCCGCGCCCTTGTCGGTGACGGCGATGATCCGGGCCCGGCGGTCAGTGCTGGAGGGCCGTCGCTCCGCCAGCCCGGCCTTCTCCAGGGCGTCGACGGTGACGACCATCGTCGTCTTGTCCATGTCACCGATCTCGGCGAGCTGGATCTGGGTCCGCTCCTCCTCCAGGGCGTGCACGAGCACGCAGTGCATACGTGCCGTCAGCCCGATCTCGGCGAGTGCGGCTGCCATGCGGGTGCGCAGCACGTGGCTGGTGTGGTCCAGGAGGAAGGAGAGGTCGGGCTCGGTCCGGGAGGAGGCCATCGCAGTCATGGGTCCACTCTAACAATTCGTTCCGAAGAAAATAGTCTGCAACAAAACCATCTGCTACGGTCTCACCAGTCGCCCACCGCCGCCCACCACCGCCCGACCGGACCGACCGGACTGGAGAGACCCATGCCCTCCGCTACACAGACCCCCGCACCCCCGGCCACCGCCACCACCACCGCCGCCCCCGGACCGCGCCTGCGCTCCCGCTGGACCGCGCTCGGCGTCCTCTCCACCGGCATGCTGATGACCGTCCTCGACGGCAGCATCGTCACCGTGGCCATGCCGGCCGTACAGAACGACCTCGGCTTCTCGCCCGCCGGCCTCAGCTGGGTGGTGAACGCCTACCTGATCGCCTTCGGCAGCCTCCTCCTGCTGGCCGGCCGCCTCGGCGACCTGATCGGGCGCAAGCGGATGTTCCTCGCCGGGACCGCCGTCTTCACGGGCGCCTCACTGCTCGCCGGGTTCGCCACCTCCCCCGCGATGCTGACGGCGGCCCGCTTCCTCCAGGGCGTGGGCAGCGCGATGGCCGCCGCCGTGAGCCTCGGCATCCTGATCACCCTGTTCACCGAACCCCGCGAACGCGCCCGGGCCATCGCCGTCTTCTCCTTCACCGGAGCGGCCGGCGCCTCCCTCGGCCAGGTGCTGGGCGGGGTCCTCACCGATGCCCTCGACTGGCACTGGATCTTCTTCATCAACCTGCCCATCGGCCTCGCCGCCCTGCTGGTGGCCCTGCCCGCGCTCCCCTCCGACCGGGGACTCGGCCTGCGCGCCGGGGCGGACGTCATCGGCGCCGTCCTGGTCACCGCCGGGCTGATGGTGGGCATCTACGCCGTCGTCCAGGTCGAGCAGTACGGCTGGACCTCCGCCCGCACCCTCGGCCTCGGGGTGCTCTCCCTGGCCCTCCTCGCCGCCTTCACCCTCCGCCAGGCCAAGGCCCGCACCCCGCTGATGCCGCTGCGGATCTTCCGCTCCCGCACCGTCGTCGGCGCGAACCTGGTGCAGATGCTGATGGTGGCGGCGCTGTTCTCCTTCCAGATCCTCGTCGCCCTCTACCTCCAGCGGGTCCAGGGCTACGGCGCCTCCGCGACCGGCCTCGCCCTGCTGCCCGCCGCGCTGTCGATCGGCGCGGTCTCCCTGGGCGTCTCGGCCCGGCTGAACGCCCGCTTCGGCGAGCGGACCGTACTGCTCGCGGGGCTCGGGCTGCTGGTGGTGGGCCTGGCACTGCTGACCCGGCTCCCGGTGCACGCCGACTACGCCACCGACCTGCTGCCCGTGATGCTGCTGGCCTCCGGCTTCGGCCTGGCCCTGCCCGCGCTCACCGCCCTCGGGATGTCCGGCGCGGGCGACGCGGACGCCGGACTCGCGTCGGGGCTGTTCAACACCACCCAGCAGATCGGCATGGCCCTCGGGGTGGCGGTCCTGACCACCCTGGCCGCCTCCCGCACCGAAACCCTGACGGCCGCCGGCAGCACCCCGGCCGAGGCCCTCACCGGCGGCTACCACCTCGCCTTCGCGATCGGCGCCGCCCTCCTCCTCACCGCCACGGCCCTGACGGCCACCCTCCTGCGCGCCCCCCGCACCCGCTGAACGCGAAGAACCTCCGCCCCCGCCGCGACGCAGAGTGCCTCCCCTCCCCCGGAGTTGAGGGCCCACGGAACGAAAAAAAGACCCCCCTGATCTGCGTTTCCGCAGATCAGGGGGGTCTTGTGCTGTGGAGCCTAGGAGATTCGAACTCCTGACATCTGCCTTGCAAAGGCAGCGCTCTACCAACTGAGCTAAGGCCCCTCACGACCGGAGGCGGACGTCCCCCATGAAGGAGTGTCCGCTCCGCATGACAGAGTACCCGGTGTACCCCCTCATCGCGCAAAATGATAGGGACTCCCGCCCCGCGACCACTCTCCGTAAGATGCTCGCGAGGTTCGCACCAGCGAAGGGGAGTAGTAAGAGTGGACGCAGTACAGCAAGAGGCCACGGCCAGAGCCAGAGAGCTCCAGCGCAGTTGGTACGGGGAGCCGCTGGGCGCACTGTTCCGACGGCTCATAGATGACCTCGGGCTGAACCAGGCTCGCCTCGCTGCCGTCCTCGGACTGTCGGCGCCGATGCTGTCCCAGCTGATGAGCGGGCAGCGCGCCAAGATCGGCAACCCGGCCGTGGTCCAGCGGGTCCAGGCCCTTCAGGACCTCGCCGGGCAGGTGGCCGACGGAAGCGTCAGTGCCGCCGAGGCCACCGACCGGATGGACGAGATCAAGAACACCCAGGGAGGCTCCGTCCTCAGCAACAGCGGCCAGACCACCACCGGTTCCGGCGCGCCCACCGTCAAGCGGGTCGTCCGCGAGATCCAGTCGCTGCTGCGGTCCGTCTCGGCGGCCGGGGACATCATCGACGCGGCGGACACCCTCGCCCCCACCCATCCGGAGCTGGCAGAGTTCCTCCGGGTGTACGGCGCGGGCCGTACCGCCGAAGCGGTGGCGCACTACGAGGCCCACCAGAACTGACGGGCACAGGTGTGACGGGGGACGGGCGCAGCGATGGGTGAGGTCTTCGCGGGCCGGTACGAGCTGGTCGATCCGATCGGGCGGGGTGGCGCGGGCGCCGTGTGGCGGGCCTGGGACCACCGCCGTCGCCGGTACGTGGCCGCGAAGGTCCTGCTGCGGAGCGACGCCCACACCCTCCTGCGGTTCGTGCGCGAACAGGCGCTGCGCATCGACCATCCGCACGTGCTGGCCCCGGCCAGCTGGGCGGCGGACGACGACAAGGTCCTGTTCACCATGGACCTGGTCGCCGGCGGTTCCCTCGCCCATGTGATCGGTGACTACGGGCCGTTGCCGCCGCGCTTCGTGTGCGTGCTGCTCGACCAGCTCCTGTCGGGGCTGGCGGCGGTGCACGCGGAGGGCGTCGTCCATCGCGACATCAAACCGGCCAACATCCTGATGGAGGCCACCGGAACCGGGCGGCCGCACCTGCGGCTGTCCGACTTCGGCATCTCGCTGCGCAAGGGCGAGCCCCGGCTGACCGAGACCGACTACGTGGTCGGCACACCGGGCTACTTCGCCCCCGAGCAACTCGCCGGCGCCGAACCCGACTTCCCCGCCGACCTCTACGCCGTCGGCCTGGTCGCCCTCTACCTCCTCCAGGGCGGCAAGCCCGACGCACAGGCGCTGGCGGCGCGCTTCCCGGCCCAGGGCACCCCCGAGGCCCCCGAAGGCGTCCCCGGGCCACTGTGGGGCGTCGTCTCGAACCTCCTGCACCCCGACCCCCAGAACCGGTTCCGGACCGCCACAGGGGCGCGCAGGGCCCTTGCCGAGGCCGCCGAGCTGCTACCGCCGCCCGCCCCGGACGAGGGCCCGGTCGAGGTGTTCGACCAACTCGGCCCGCTCCCCGACGGTTTCGGCCCGTCCGGCCCGCTGCCCACACCCCCGGCAGCCGCTTCCCCGGCGCTCCCGCACACCCCGGACCCGCGGACCTCACCCCCGGCTCCGTCACCCCCGGCCGCGCAGGCCCCGACCCCTGCGGCCCCGACCGCCGTGGAGGCGGCGCGGCAACCGCTCGCCGAGGCCCGAACGGCCCTGGCGCCCGCCGGATTCGGCCCGCCGCCCGGCCACGACCACGCCGGGACGGGCAGCTTCCACCTCCCGCCCCCGACCGCGCCCGCCCCCGTACGCCGTATCGCGCCGCCACCGCCGAAGCTCACGGTGGCGGTCCTCACGGCCGCCCTGCTGTGCTTCGCCGTCGGGGTCTGGGCCCTGACCCAACTGCCCTAGGGCCTGGCAGCGCCCCCGCGCCGGGCCAGCAGGAACCAGGCGCCGAGCCCGAGCAGCAGCACCGTCCCGGTCCCGAAGCCGGCGCCCGCCACCAGCCGCATCGTGGAGCGGGTGTCCTCGGCGGCGACGGCCTCGGGGACGGTGAGCCCGTCCTTCGCGGCGGCCCGGTCGGCGGGGGCGACCCCGAACCCGCCCGCGCCCAGGGGCTCCCGGTACGCGGGGCCCTTCCCGGCGTCGCCCCGCACGTCCAGCCGCAGGGTCAGCGGCACCGGGGTGGCGTCCTCGGTGAACTCCGCGACCTTGCCGCCCATGGTGACGGCGACGTAGTACCAGCCGGCCACCCGGACCGGCCGCACCTCGTTCACGTCGGACCAGCGGTTCTCGTAGGCGACGGGCACGGTGGTGGGCAGGGTGACGGCGGCCTGGCTGCCGTCGTAGGAGGCGTCCGCGGAGTCCACGAGCCCGCGGTAGGGCGTGTACAGCGAGACGGTGAGGCCGTTGGAGGCGGAGGCGTACTGCTTGGTGATCCTGGCCTTGGCGATCTCGGCGCCGACGCCGATCTTCTGACCCCAGTCCAGCGGGACCCGGTAGAACCGCGTCTGGCCGGGCCGCAGTTCGTCCCGCCACACCCCGGCGTCGACGGCCCGCGCGTCGTTGAAGCCGGTGCCGCCCGTACGGGCCACCGGGTCGGCGGTGGGCAGCGTCGGCGAGGCGGAGGGCCGCACGCTCGGCGCGGCCGTCGTCGGGGCGGTCGTGCCGGCCGGCGCCGGCTCGCGCTGGAGCAGGAGTTCCACGGGCCAGGCCGCCTGCGGCGAGCCCTTCGGGGCCTCGCGGGTCACCTTGGCGTAGTAGGTGCCCGCGGCCTGGCAGTCGGAGTCCTCCTGGAGCCTGCGGTGGCCCACCGCCGCGAGGGGCACGGGGTCGTAACCGAAGGTGGACCGGCCCGCGTTGTACGGGCAGGTGCGGCCCGCGGCGGTCATGATCTCGACCTCCAGGCCGTCGCTGTAGCCGACCTTGGTCCCGGCGGGCGGCCGCAGCACGGCGGAGAGGTACACGCTGGAGGCGCTGTCCAGGCTGAGGCGGTAGAAGCGCTCGCCGGGGGCGAGGGTGTCCTCGTAGACCGTCCCGACGTCCAGCAGGGGGGCGTCCGCGGTCGAGGGCCTCCCCGTGACGGCCTTGGCGCCCTCCGCCACCCGGTACTCCGGCAGCGGCTGCGCGCCGGGCTGCGTGCCCGGCCCGGCCGCCTGGGCGGCGGCCCCCTGCGTCCAGGCCGCCAGCCCGAGGAGCACCGCCCCCGCCAGCACCGTTCCCCGTACCCGAAGCATCGCGCCCACCCACGCCATCTCAATGTTGCTAAAGCAACCCAAATATTCGCATAACGGAAGTTTTCGTCACCGAGCAGCACGAAGCCCCGGCGGCAGCGGCAGCCGGGGCTTCATGAGATCAACCGTGGGTCTCACACACCGGAACCAGAGGGCACGGAGTCAGTTGCCTCCGTCCACAGGTCCTGCTCGGCGCGATCCGCCTGGATCTGGCGGTACACGAGGAGCCCGCCGATGGCGGCCAGTGCGACCAGGAGCAGCTTCTTCACCGCGCGACCTCGTCTTTCGTTGACGTTGGGGACTTCTGGCGGCCAACAATACACACCGACCGATACCGATCGGTGACCTGGGAACCCGTCAACTCCCCTTACGACAAAGACCCCCAGGCCGGTGGGCCTGGGGGTCTTCGACACTGTGGGGCTAACAGGATTTGAACCTGTGGCCTCATCCTTATCAGGGATGCGCTCTAACCAACTGAGCTATAGCCCCATCCGCGCTGCGCGCTGACTCCTGAAGATTAGCGCACAGACGCGGTCGAGCCAAAATCGCCTTCTACGACGCGTCCGCGCAGGTCATTCGTCCTCGGCGAGCGTGAGCTCCACGCCGCCCACGAAGCCCGCCGACAGGTTGTAGATGAAGGCGCCCAGCGTCGCCAGGGCCGTCATCAGGACCACGTCGATGACCGCGATCACCGAGGTGAAGATCAGCACGCGCGGCAGCGACAGGAACGACTGGAGGTCGAACCCGTTGCTCTCGTTCGAGCCGGTCGCCTCGCTGATCGTGCCGCCGACGGTCGAGAAGATGCCCATGGCGTCCATGACCATCCACAGCACCACCGACGCGACGATCGTGCACACGCCGAGCGCGATCGACAGCAGGAAGCTGACCTTCATGACCGACCAGGGGTCGGCCTTGGCCACCCGCAGCCGCGCCTTGCGCGTCCTGGGGACCGTACGGACGCCCGTGGAGGGCTTCCGCTGTGTGCCCGGGCCCTTGGGGGCCGGGTAGGCCTGCGGGGGCTGGTAGGGCTGTCCGGCGGCGGCCGGCGGGTTCGACTGCGGGTTCGACTGCGGCTTGGACTGCGGCTTCGGCTCGGCCTTCGGCTGCGGCTTCGGCTGCGGTCCTCGGGTGTCCGTCACGGTTCCCCCCTGGGAGTCCGCGGCGGGGCCACGGGCACCGTTCGCTCCAGTCTTGGCCGGTCCGGCGCCCGTGGCTCCACTCACGCTTACTCCTCGTGCTCCCCTGCCGGGGGCTCTGTGCCCTCGGCTGCCTCGGCGGCCTGTCCTTCGGCTGCCCCGGCCTCGATCTCTGACTCGATCTCGTCGGCCTCGTCAGCTTCCTGACCGGCCTCGGCGTTACGAGCGATGCCGACCACGGCATCGCGCTTGCCCAGGTTGATCAGCTGGACGCCCATGGTGTCACGGCCGGTCTCCCTGACTTCGTTGACGCGCGTACGGATCACACCACCGCTGAGCGTGATGGCGAGAATCTCGTCCGTTTCGTCGACCACCAGCGCGCCGACGAGCGACCCCCGGTCCTCCACGATCTTGGCAGCCTTGATGCCCAGACCGCCTCGTCCCTGGACGCGGTACTCGTCCACCGCGGTCCGCTTGGCGTAACCGCCGTCGGTCGCGGTGAAGACGAACGTACCGGGCCGGACCACGCTCATGGAAAGCAGCTCGTCCCCGCCCCGGAAACTCATGCCCTTCACGCCCGAGGTGGCGCGGCCCATCGGGCGCAGCGCGTCGTCGGTCGCCGTGAAGCGGATCGACTGCGCCTTCTTGCTGATGAGCAGCAGGTCGTCCTCGGCGGACACCAGCTCGGCGCCGATCAGCTCGTCGTCGCTGCCGTCCTCGGTCTCGCGGAGGTTGATCGCGATGACGCCACCCGAACGGGGAGAGTCGTAGTCCTTCAGCGCCGTCTTCTTCACCAGGCCGCCCTTGGTGGCCAGGATCAGGTACGGGGCGGCCTCGTAGTCGCGGATCGCGAGGATCTGGGCGATCTTCTCGTCCGGCTGGAAGGCCAGCAGGTTCGCCACGTGCTGCCCGCGCGCGTCACGGCCGGCGTCCGGCAGCTCGTACGCCTTGGACCGGTAGACGCGGCCCTTGTTCGTGAAGAACAGCAGCCAGTGGTGCGTGGTGGACACGAAGAAGTGGTCGACCAGGTCGTCCTGCTTCAGCTTCGTGCCGCGCACGCCCTTGCCGCCGCGCTTCTGCGACCGGTAGTCCTCGGTCTTGGTGCGCTTGACGTAGCCGCCGTGCGTGATGGTGACGACGATGTCCTCTTCGGCGATCAGGTCCTCCATGGACATGTCGCCGTCGAAGGGCACCAGCTTGGAACGCCGGTCGTCGCCGAACTTCTCGACGATCGCGGCCAGTTCCTCGCTGACGATGGAGCGCTGCTTCTCCTCCGAGGCCAGGATCGAGTTGTACTCGTTGATCTTGGCCTGGAGCTCGTCGTGCTCGGCGACGATCTTCTGCCGCTCCAGGGCGGCCAGGCGGCGCAGCTGCATCTCCAGGATGGCGTTCGCCTGGATCTCGTCGATCGACAGCAGGCCCATCAGGCCCTCGCGCGCGATCTCGACGGTGTTGCTGCGCCGGATGAGGGCGATGACCTCGTCGATCGCGTCCAGCGCCTTGAGCAGGCCGCGCAGGATGTGCGCGCGCTCCTCCGCCTTGCGCAGGCGGAAGCGCGTGCGCCGGACGATGACCTCGATCTGGTGCTGCACCCAGTGGCGGATGAAGGCGTCGATCGACAGGGTGCGCGGCACCCCGTCCACCAGCGCCAGCATGTTCGCGCCGAAGTTCGTCTGGAGCTCGGTGTGCTTGTAGAGGTTGTTCAGCACGACCTTCGCGACGGCATCGCGCTTGAGCACGATCACCAGGCGCTGGCCGGTCCGGGACGAGGTCTCGTCGCGGACGTCGGCGATGCCGCCGATCTTGCCGTCCTTCACCAGGTCGGCGATCTTCTGCGCGAGGTTGTCGGGGTTGGTCTGGTACGGGAGCTCCGTGACCACCAGGCACTGGCGGTTCTGGATCTCCTCGACCTCGACCACCGCGCGCATCGTGATGGAGCCGCGACCGGTGCGGTACGCCTCCTCGATGCCCTTGCGGCCCACGACCAGGGCGCCCGAGGGGAAGTCCGGGCCCTTGATCCGCTCGAGGAGCGCCTCGAGGAGCTCCTCGTGGGAGGCCTCCGGGTGCTCCAGCGCCCACTGGGCGCCGGCCGCGACCTCGCGCAGGTTGTGCGGCGGGATGTTGGTGGCCATACCGACGGCGATACCGGCGCTGCCGTTGACCAGCAGGTTCGGGAAGCGCGCCGGCAGGACCGTCGGCTCCTGGTTGCGGCCGTCGTAGTTGTCCGTGAAGTCGACGGTCTCCTCGTCGATGTCCCGGAGCATCTCCATGGCCAGCGGCATCAGCTTGCACTCGGTGTAGCGCATCGCGGCCGCAGGGTCGTTGCCCGGGGAGCCGAAGTTGCCGTTGCTGTCCACCAGCGGCATGCGCATCGACCACGGCTGGGCCAGGCGGACCAGGGCGTCGTAGATCGAGGAGTCACCGTGCGGGTGGTAGGTGCCCATGACGTCACCGACGACGCGGGCGCACTTGTAGAAGCCCTTCTCGGGCCGGTAGCCGCCGTCGTACATCGCGTACAGCACACGACGGTGGACCGGCTTGAGGCCGTCCCGTACGTCGGGCAGCGCGCGGGAGACGATGACGGACATCGCGTAGTCGAGGTAGGAGCGCTGCATCTCCGTCTCGAGCCCGACGGGCTCGATGCGCAGCACGGGCTGCTCCTCCGCGGCGTTTTCTGCGGTGGGGGTGGTTTCGTCGGCCATTGCTGGTCAGAAGTCCTTTCAGGCGGTCAGCTGAGCCGACTCAGATGTCGAGGAAGCGAACGTCCTTGGCGTTGCGCTGGATGAAGGAGCGCCGGGCTTCGACGTCCTCACCCATCAGCACCGAGAACAGGTCGTCGGCCTGCGCGGCGTCGTCCAGGGTGACCTGGCCGAGCACGCGGTGGTCGACGTCCATGGTGGTGACGCGCAGCTCCTCGGCGTTCATCTCGCCCAGACCCTTGAAGCGCTGGATCGAGTCTTCCTTGATCCGCTTGCCGTTCTGCTTGCCCAGCTCGACCAGGGCGTCGCGCTCGCGGTCCGAGTACGCGTACTCGAAGTCGTCGCGGCCCCACTTGATCTTGTAGAGCGGCGGGCGCGACAGGTACACGTGACCGGCCTCGACCAGCGGCCGCATGAAGCGGAAGAGGAAGGTCAGCAGCAGGGTGTTGATGTGCTGGCCGTCGACGTCGGCGTCCGCCATCAGGATGATCTTGTGATAGCGGAGCTTCTCGATGTCGAAGTCCTCGTGCACGCCCGTGCCGAAGGCGCTGATCAGCGCCTGGACCTCGGTGTTCTGGAGGATCTTGTCGATGCGCGCCTTCTCGACGTTCAGGATCTTGCCGCGGATGGGCAGGATGGCCTGGTACATCGGGTTGCGGCCGGACTTCGCCGAGCCGCCGGCGGAGTCACCCTCGACGATGAAGATCTCGCACTTGGTCGGGTCGTTCGACTGGCAGTCGGACAGCTTGCCCGGCAGCGAGGCGCTCTCCAGCAGACCCTTGCGGCGGGTCAGGTCGCGGGCCTTGCGGGCCGCGACGCGGGCCGTGGCCGCCTGGATCGACTTGCGGATGATGTCCGCGGCCTCGACCGGGTTGCGGTCGAACCAGTCGTTCAGGTGCTCGTGGACCACCTTCTGCACGAAGGTCTTGGCCTCCGTGTTGCCCAGCTTGGTCTTCGTCTGGCCCTCGAACTGGGGCTCGCCCAGCTTGATCGAGATGATCGCCGTCAGACCCTCGCGGATGTCCTCGCCGGCGAGGTTGTCGTCCTTCTCGCGGAGCAGCTTCTTGTCGCGCGCGTAGCGGTTGACCAGACCCGTCAGCGCGGCGCGGAAGCCCTCTTCGTGGGTACCGCCCTCGTGCGTGTGGATCGTGTTCGCGAAGGAGTAGACACCCTCGGTGTACTGCGAGTTCCACTGCATCGCGATCTCGACCGAGAGCATGCGCTCCTTGTCCTCGGCCTCGACGTCGATGACGGTCGGGTGGATCAGCTCGCCCTTGCGCGCGTTGAGGTACTTCACGAAGTCGACGATGCCGCCCTCGTAGTGGTACTTCACCGTGCGCGCCTGGCTGTCGTCGGCCTCCTCGGCCGAGTCCGCGCCCACCGTGGCCTTCGCCGACTCGCGCTCGTCCGTCAGCGTCAGGGTCAGGCCCTTGTTGAGGAAGGCCATCTCCTGGAAGCGCCGCGAGAGCGTCTCGAAGGAGTACTCGGTGGTCTCGAAGACGTCGCCGTCGGCCCAGAAGGTGACCGAGGTGCCGGTCTCGTCGGTCTCCTCGTTCTTGGCGAGGGCCGCCGTCGGGACACCGAGCTTGTAGTCCTGGGTCCAGCGGTAGCCGTCACGCCGGACCTCGACCGCGACCTTCGTCGACAGGGCGTTCACGACGGAGACACCGACACCGTGCAGACCGCCGGAGACGGCGTAGCCGCCGCCACCGAACTTGCCGCCCGCGTGCAGGACGGTCAGGACGACCTCGACGGCGGGCTTGCCCTCGGACGGGACGATGTCGACCGGGATGCCTCGGCCGTTGTCGACGACACGGACTCCGCCGTCGGCGAGGATCGTCACGTCGATGGTGTCCGCGTGGCCGGCCATGGCCTCGTCGACCGAGTTGTCGACTACCTCCTGGACGAGGTGGTGCAGGCCGCGCTCACCGGTGGAACCGATGTACATGCCCGGGCGCTTGCGGACGGCGTCCAGACCCTCCAGGACCTGGATGTTGCTGCCCGTGTAACCACCACCGGCTTCGCCGGCCGCGGCGTTCTCCTCGGTGGTGGACTCGTTCTTGTCGTTGGGGTTGCCGGAATCGGCCACGAAGCGCCCTTTCTGGCACAGCACAGGCCGTACTCCGGGCCAGCAGGCATGCAAGCAGGAGCGGCTGCGTCGATCTGCGTTGTCAGCGTGTAGTCGGCGTAAGTCGGTGTTACTCGACTGCCATCCCGCAAGCGGGCGGGATTGTCTCCAGTCTACCGGTACCACTGACATGAATGGGGGTTTGCCGGTACCTGAGTCCGCATGTGCCGCCCTGAACCTCCTCTCTCCGACTCCCCACATCAGGGGAGGGGCTCAAAGCGGCTCACACGGGCGTCCAGCGCTTCGGGCTGTCAACCCGTCACTACCGTGAGGGACACCACCCGCGAACACCCCGATCCGGAATCCGACGACCCCGCCCCCGCCCGTCTCCAGGAGGCCCCGCCCGACCAAAACGGAACCTACGCCTCCATCCCCGTCGCCCCTCCTGCCGAAAGCGGCGCGAGGAGGTCCGGGGGGCACGGGGGCAGGGGGCGCGGGGCCGGGGGCCAGGGGAGGCAGGGGGCCAGAGGGCCAGGGGGCCGCCGGGGCCTCGGGCCCGGGGCCTCGGGCCCGGGGACCGGGGGCCTCGGACCGGGGGCCTCGGGCCCGGGGACCGGGGGCCTCGGACCGGGGGCCTCGGACCGGGGGCCTCGGACCGGGGGTCAGGGGCCAGGGGCCTCGGACCGGGGGCCTCGGGCTGGGGGTCAGGGGCCAGGGGGGCCACCGGGCCAGGAGGGCCAGGGGGGCCAAGGGGGGCCAGGGGGGCCACCAGGGCCCGGGGGCCCACCAGGAGCAAGGGAACCACCGAAGGCCACGGGGCTACCGGCCAGGGGACGGCTCGCCTGCTCGGGCCGGAGGGCCGGGGGCCCGCACCGGGCCACGCACCACCCGTCGGGAGACTGCCCCGGCCGGCTCGGGCCGAACGCACGGCGCGGGAGCCCGCCTGCGGCCGCTGCGGCAGCGGACACCGGCCCGCTCGGGCCGCGAGGTCAGGGCAGTGGCCCGCCCGGGCCTCGAGGATCGGGGCAATGGCCCGGCCGGGGGCCGCCGGGCCCGCTCGGGCCGGGCCGGGGCGGGGTGGGCCCGGGCCGTTCGGGCCGGGCCCGGGGACCGTGACGCGGGTCGGGGTCAGCCGCCCGCCGTGCCCCGCCCGCCGCAGGCGAGCGGCGCCCGGTCAGCCGTACGTGTCGCCCGGGCCCGTGCTGCCCGGCGCGCGCCACGGCCCGTACCGCTTCGGCCGGCCCCCCGGCCCCTGCACCTTGATCAGCCGGACGGTGCCCTGCCCCAGGTCCGCGTTGAGCCGGGCCACCAGCTGCGGGGCCAGCAGCTTCAGCTGCGCCGCCCAGGCCGAGGAGTCGCACCGCACCACGAGCTCCCGGTCCTCGTAGCGCTCCGGCACGCAGTGCGCGGCGATGTCCGGGCCGACGATCTCCGGCCAGCGTTCCATCACCCCGGCCACCGCGATCGGCATCTCCCAGCCGCGCTCGGTCCGCAGCCGGTCCAGCGCCGCCATCAGCGGCATCGGGTCGCGGCCGTCCGCCCGCGCGCCCGAGCGGAGCCCCGGCTGGTACTGCCGTTTCTTCCCGCCTGCCACGTTGCCCCGGGCGCGGGCCTGCTCCCGCGCGGCGGCCAGTGCCTGCCGCGCCAGGTCCACCCCGGACGGCTCCGGGGCCTTGCGCGCCGCCTTGTCCTGCTCGCCCTCGCTCACAGCCGGGTCACCTCACCGCCGGACACCCCGAACCGCGTCCCCGAGAGCACGCCCGGAACGTCATCGTCCACTGCCGCCGTCACCAGTACCTGTTCGCCCGGCGCCACCAGTTCCGCGAGCCGCTCGCGGCGCCGCGCGTCCAGTTCGGCGAAGACGTCGTCCAGGATCAGCACCGGTTCCGTCCCCTCCGAGCGCAGCAGCTCGTACGAGGCCAGGCGCAGCGCCAGCGCGTACGACCAGGACTCGCCGTGGCTCGCGTACCCCTTGGCCGGCAGCTCGCCGAGCCGCAGCAGGACGTCGTCGCGGTGCGGGCCGACCAGGGTCACGCCGCGTTCGATCTCCTGCTTGCGCACCTCCACGAGGGCCGCGAGCAGCACCTCGTAGAGCGCCTCGCGGGTGCGTGCCTCGCCGCCGTCGACCGGCTCGCCGGCCGAGGAGCGGTAGGCGAGCCCGAGCGGCCCGCCGCCGGGCGCGAGCTGCTCGTAGGCCTTGTCGGCGAGCGGCAGCAGGGTCGCGAGCAGGTCGAGGCGCTGCGCGAGCAGCTCGGCGCCGGCGCGCGCCAGGTGCTGGTCCCACACGTCGAGGGTGGACAGGTCCATGGAGCGGCCGCCGTGCCGGCGGGCCATCGCGGCGGACTTCAGCAGGGTGTTGCGCTGCTTGAGGACCCGCTCGTAGTCGGAGCGGACGGCCGCCATCCGCGGCGAGCGCGCGGTGACGAGCTCGTCCAGGAAGCGGCGCCGCTCCCCGGGGTCGCCCTTGACCAGGGCCAGGTCCTCCGGCGCGAACAGCACGGTCCGTACGATCCCCAGCACGTCCCGGGGTCTGACCTGCGAGGACCGGTTGATCCGGGCCCGGTTGGCGCGTCCGGGGTTGAGCTCCAGCTCGACGAGCTGCTGCCGTTCCCCCTGGGTGACGGCGGCGCGCACGATCGCCCGGTCGGCGCCCATGCGGACCAGCGGGGCGTCGGAGGACACCCGGTGGCTGCCCAGGGTGGCCAGGTAGCCGATGGCCTCGACGAGGTTCGTCTTGCCCTGGCCGTTGGGGCCCACGAAAGCGGTGACGCCCGGGGCGAGGGGAACCTCGGCCCGGGCGTACGAGCGGAAGTCGGCCAACGAGAGATGCGATACATGCATACGGCGCCGACCTCCCCCGGCTTCCTGCTGTTCTGCTCTGTGGTGCTGCTGTGGTGCGGTGGTGCTACTTCTTCTCCACCGCGTGGCCGCCGAACTGGTTGCGCAGCGCGGCGATCATCTTCATCTGCGGGGAGTCGTCCTGGCGGGACGCGAAACGGGCGAACAGCGAGGCCGTGATCGCCGGCAGCGGCACGGCGTTGTCGATCGCCGCCTCGACGGTCCAGCGGCCCTCGCCGGAGTCCTGCGCGTAGCCGCGCAGCTGCTCCAGGTGCTCGTCCTCGTCCAGCGCGTTCACGGCGAGGTCCAGCAGCCAGGAACGGATGACCGTGCCCTCCTGCCAGGAGCGGAAGACCTCGCGGACGTCGGTGACCGAGTCCACCTTCTCCAGGAGCTCCCAGCCCTCGGCGTAGGCCTGCATCATGGCGTACTCGATGCCGTTGTGGACCATCTTCGCGAAGTGGCCCGCGCCGACCTTGCCGGCGTGCACGGCGCCGAAGTCACCTTCGGGCTTGAGGGCGTCGAAGACCGGCTGGACGGCCGCGACGTGCTCCGGCTCGCCGCCGTACATCAGCGCGTAGCCGTTCTCCAGGCCCCAGACGCCGCCCGAGACGCCGCAGTCGACGAAGCCGATGCCCTTGGCCTTCAGCTCTTCGGCGTGCTTCTCGTCGTCGGTCCAGCGGGAGTTGCCGCCGTCGACGACGATGTCGCCGGGGGAGAGCAGCTCCGCCAGCTCGTCGACGGTGGACTGCGTCGCCGCACCTGCCGGGACCATCACCCACACCACGCGGGGGGCCTGCAGGCTGTCCACAAGTTCCCGCAGGCTGTGGACATCGGCGAGGTCCGGGTTGCGGTCGTATCCGATGACGGTGTGGCCTGCGCGGCGGATGCGCTCGCGCATGTTGCCGCCCATCTTGCCGAGACCGACGAGACCAAGCTCCATCAGGTGGTTCCTTAAGCGTTGTGGCCGTCTATGCCGGGGCTCCCCTGGTGTCCCGTGGGTCCCTGGGGCCGCCCGCCGGATCCGAGCCTACGCCGGGCCGTGGCGCGGGGCCCCACGGGCGCTCCCGGCGCCGCCGGGGGATGGCCCCGGACGGGGACGGGCCCGGACCTCGCAGCCTGCGAGACCGGGCCCGGCGCCGACGTACGGGCGTCAGCCGGAGAGGCGGACCGGCATGATCAGGTACTTGTAGGCCTCGTCGGCCTCCGCGTCGACCGCGGGGCGGCCGCTGAGCAGCGCCGGCTTGGTGGACGTGGTGAAGCTGAGCTGCGCGGCCGGCGAGTCGATCGCGCTCAGACCGTCCAGCAGGAAGGTCGGGTTGAAGGCGATCGAGATGTCGTCGCCCTCCAGCTTGGCGTCCACACGTTCCACAGCCTGTGCATCGTCGGAGGAACCGGCCTCCAGGATGAGCACACCCTGCTCGAAGCTGAGGCGCACCGGGGTGTTGCGCTCGGCGACGAGGGCCACGCGCTTGACGGCCTCGACGAACGGCGCGGTCTCGATCACCGCGATGGAGTTGAACTCCGTCGGGAAGAGGGTGCGGTACTTCGGCAGGTCGCCTTCGAGCAGCCGGGTGGTGGTGCGGCGGCCCGCGCCCTCGAAGCCGATCAGGCCCTCGCCCTGGCCGGAGCCGGAGAGCGCCAGGGTGACGGTGTCACCGCTGGTCAGGGACTTGGCGGTGTCCAGGAGCGTCTTGGCGGGCACCAGGGCCACGGCCGAGGCGTCCGGGTTCTCCGGCTTCCACAGGAACTCGCGGACCGCGAAGCGGTAGCGGTCGGTGGAGGCCAGGGTGACGCGGTCGCCCTCGATCTCGATGCGGACACCGGTCAGCACGGGCAGCGTGTCGTCGCGGCCGGCGGCGATGGCGACCTGGGCGGCGGCGGAGGCGAAGACCTCACCGGGCACGGTGCCGGTCGCGGTCGGCATCTGCGGCAGTGCCGGGTACTCCTCCACAGGCAGGGTGTGGAGTGTGAATCGCGAGGAGCCGCAGACCACGGTCGCCCGTACACCGTCTGTGGAAATCTCCACCGGGCGGTTGGGGAGGGCGCGGCAGATGTCGGCGAGGAGCCGGCCGGAGACGAGGACGGTGCCGTCCTCCTCCACGTCCGCCTCGACGGAGACCCGGGCCGAGACCTCGTAGTCGAAGCCGGAGAGGGACAGGGTGCCGTCCTCGGCCTTCAGCAGCAGGCCCGCGAGTACGGGCACCGGCGGCCGGGCCGGGAGGCTGCGTGCAGCCCAGGCCACCGCCTCCGCGAGTACGTCGCGCTCCACCCGGATCTTCACCGGAACCGCCTCCTGCTGTTGCTCGCTCGTCTGCCGGCCTTCGTCGTCGGCTCGTCGATGCCTCGACCGATGCCGGGGACCAGTCTGACGTACGGCGCCGACAGTCGTCGCGGCTGGCGGTCAAGTCGGGAGCGAGGTGTCGGGGCGGCCGATCGACGAGTTGTGCACAGGACCCGCTTGAAAACCGAAACCGGCCTAACTCTCTATGGGGGTAGTAGTAGGGCCTGTGGAAACGGTGGATAAGCCCGTTTTCCCAGGTCAGCCCGCGTTTTTTATCCCCACACCCTGTGTACGGCACCGGTGGACAACAGGGGGTATCTGTGGAGAACGAAAACTTCTGCACAGGCCGTCCCCAGGTGACCCCCGGTACTCCACAGCTGCGTCCCCAGCTTTTCCCCAGTGGTCCACAGACCAAACGTCGACATCCGTGTGACCGCTTTCACTCGGGGCGGTGACAGGAGGTGCCGAGTTGCCGAACAGTGGACAACGGTGTGGAGAACCCCTCGGATCCTGTGCACAGCATGCGGGAACCTGTGGGTCTGCGGTGGACAGAGGAGTGGATGACCCTGTGGGCGAAATTTCTGTCCACAGCCTGTGGATGACGCTTCCTCACAATTCCACAGGGGGCTGACCTGCCCTGATGAGCCCTCAACCTGCGGTCCTGTGGACAGATTGTGGGCGACGAGGACTGTCCTCAGGCTGTGGACGGAAGAAAGTCCACCAATCTGTGGATGAAGGCCTCCTCCGGGGGCGCATTCGAACAGAGCAGGGGCGCGCGGACGAAGAAGGGCGCCCCCGGTTCGATCCGGAAGCGCCCTGTCGTGGGGTTTGAAGGGCCCCTGGCACGGCCGCCGGGGCCGGCCTCAGCCGTTCTTGATGCGGTTCGTGAGCTCCGTTACCTGGTTGTAGATGGAGCGGCGCTCCGCCATCAGGGCGCGGATCTTGCGGTCCGCGTGCATGACGGTCGTGTGGTCGCGCCCGCCGAACTGGGCCCCGATCTTCGGCAGTGAGAGGTCCGTGAGCTCCCGGCACAGGTACATGGCGATCTGCCGGGCGGTCACCAGGACCCGGCTGCGCGAGGAGCCGCACAGGTCGTCCACGGTCAGCCCGAAGTAGTCGGCGGTGGCCGCCATGATGTCGGAGGCGGTGATCTCGGGCGCGCTGTCCTCGCCGCCCGGGATCAGGTTCTTCAGCACGTCCTCGGTCAGACCCAGGTCGACCGGCTGCCTGTTGAGGCTCGCGAAGGCCGTGACCCGGATCAGCGCCCCCTCCAGCTCGCGGATGTTGCGCGAGATGCGGGAGGCGATGAACTCCAGTACCTCCGGCGGGGCGTTGAGCTGCTCCTGGACGGCCTTCTTGCGCAGGATCGCGATGCGGGTCTCCAGCTCGGGCGGCTGGACGTCGGTGATCAGGCCCCACTCGAAGCGGTTGCGGAGCCGGTCCTCCAGGGTGACGAGCTGCTTGGGCGGCCGGTCGGAGGACAGCACGATCTGCTTGTTGGCGTTGTGGAGCGTGTTGAAGGTGTGGAAGAACTCCTCCTGCGTCGACTCCTTGCTCGCGAGGAACTGGATGTCGTCGACGAGCAGGATGTCCATCTCGCGGTAGCGCTTGCGGAAGGCGTCGCCCTTCCCGTCACGGATCGAGTTGATGAACTCGTTGGTGAACTCCTCCGAGCTCACGTACCGCACCCGGGTTCCGGGGTAGAGGCTGCGCGCGTAGTGCCCGATGGCGTGCAGCAGGTGCGTCTTGCCGAGGCCCGACTCCCCGTAGATGAACAGGGGGTTGTACGCCTTCGCCGGCGCCTCCGCGACGGCCACCGCGGCGGCGTGCGCGAAGCGGTTGGAGGCGCCGATCACGAAGGTGTCGAAGAGGTACTTGGGGTTCAGCCGGGCGGTGGGCTCCAGCGGGCCCGAGGTGGAACCGCCCGAGGGCGCCGGGGGCGGCGCCGGCCGGCCGGGAGCCGGGCGCGGGGCGGGCTGCTCGTACTTCTGCTGCTCGTACTGCTGGGCCTCGTACTTCTGCTGCTCGTACTTCTGGGACTCGTACGGGGACTGCTCGTACTGCTGCTGGTCGTAGCCGCCCTGGTCGTAGCCGCCGGGCTCCGGCTGCTGGAGGTAGCCGGGCTGCGGGGAGGCGTACGGATCGCGCTCGGGGAAGCCGCCCAGGCGCTGCTGCTGCCAGCCGTAGTCGTCCTGCTGGCCGCCGCGGGGCCAGGCACCGGGCTCGGGGCGCGGCTGCTGGTAGTCCGGGTAGGCGGGGCGGGCGGTGGGCAGCTGGTCCTCGCCGGGACCGCCCGGGCCGGTGTGCCCGCCGGGGCGCTGGCCGCCGTACGGCTCGTAGCCCTCGCGGGGCGAGGGGGAGGGCGGCGCGGAGGGCGCGGGCTCACCGGCGGAGTCGTCCACGGTGATGGCGATCCGGATGGGCCGGCCGCACTCGCGGCTCAGGGCATCGCTGATGAGCGGGGCCAGGCGGCCTTCGAGAACCCGCTTGCCCCATTCGTTGGGGACGGCGAGGAGGGCCGTGTCGGCGACGAGGGCCAGGGGCTGGCAGCGTTCGACCCACTGCTTGTCCTTGGGCTCGATGCCTTGCTGACCCTCCCCGAGCAGCTTCTCGAGCACGCGTGGCCACACTGCGGCAAGATCGGCAGGTACGTCAGCCACAGAGCACGCTCTCTCACGGGGTCCCGTCCCACGAATGTGTGGTTCTTTGGGACGGTCGGGACAAAAAAACAGGGATCAGGCAACGGTAGTCAGGCCGGTGGGTAGGGTTCAAGTCGTTGTCCACAGCCTGTGCACAGTGTGGGGCAGCGAAGGCTCGGTTTGACCGGATGGCGTAGCCGCGCGTACCGTAACGAGGTCGAGTTGTCGATGGCTGCTGCCGCCTGCCTACCGATGGGCGAGATCACTGATTGTGATCGTTTAGCGGTGTCCACTCGGGCGAACACGCGAGTTCCTCGTGGGCGCACGGTGACAGCCAGGCGATGTAACGCCACACACGATTCATTCTCTGGAGCCCCCGAGTGAGCAAGCGCACCTTCCAGCCGAACAACCGCCGTCGTGCCAAGACCCACGGCTTCCGTCTGCGGATGCGTACCCGCGCCGGTCGCGCGATCCTCGCGAACCGCCGTGGCAAGGGCCGCGCAGCCCTTTCCGCGTAACAACGCGCAGGTCGTGACGTCGTGCTGTCTCCCGAAAATCGGCTGAGGCGGCGTGAGGACTTCGCGAGCGCGGTACGCCGGGGCCGGCGGGCAGGACGCCCGCTCCTCGTCGTCCACCTACGTACAAGCGGTGCAACGGACCCGCACGAGCCGGGGGAGATCGATCCCTCGCCGCGTGCGGGTTTCGTCGTCAGCAAGGCTGTCGGCATAGCGGTCGTCCGTAACCGGGTGAAGCGCCGTCTTCGGCATCTTGTCCGTGACCGGCTGGCCCAGCTGCCCGCCGGTAGCCTGGTGGTGGTGCGGGCCTTGCCCGGAGCGGGTGAGGCCGGCCTCGACGAGCTGGCCCGCGACCTGGATGCCGCCCTGGCGCGGCTGCTGGGAGGCGTGGCTCGATGAAGTACCCGCTGCTCGCTTTGATCAAGCTGTACCAGTGGACGATCAGTCCGCTGCTCGGGCCGGTGTGCCGCTATTACCCGTCGTGCTCGCACTACGGGTTCGCGGCCATCGACCGGCATGGTGCGGTGAAGGGGACGGTTCTGACCGCCTGGCGGATCCTGCGGTGCAATCCGTGGTCCCCGGGCGGTGTGGATCATGTCCCACCCCGGAAACGCCCGCGTTGGCACGAGCAGCTGCGCAGTGCGTTGCGTAGATCTCGCAATGCTCAAGGAGCCTGATTAGTGGACACGATTGCCAGTCTGTTCAGCTTTATCACCACACCCGTGTCGTGGATCATCGTCCAGTTCCACAAGCTGTACGGGGCGATCTTCGGTGCGGACAGTGGGTGGGCCTGGGGCCTGTCCATCGTGTCCCTGGTGATCCTGATCCGTATCTGCCTGATCCCGCTCTTCGTGAAGCAGATCAAGGCGACGCGGGGCATGCAGGCGCTCCAGCCGAAGATGAAGGCGATCCAGGAGCGCTACAAGAACGACAAGCAGCGTCAGTCCGAAGAGATGATGAAGCTGTACAAGGAGACGGGTACCAACCCGCTCTCCTCGTGCCTTCCCATCCTGGCGCAGTCCCCGTTCTTCTTCGCGCTCTACCACGTGCTCGCGAGCATCGCCAACGGCAAGACGATCGGTGTCATCAACCAGTCGCTGCTGGAGAGCGCCCGCCAGGCACACATCTTCGGTGCCCCGCTGGCCGCGAAGTTCACGGACAGCGCCGAGAAGGTCGCGAGCCTCAACGCGTCGATCACCGACGTGCGCGTCGTGACGGCCATCATGATCATCCTGATGTCGCTGTCGCAGTTCTACACCCAGCGCCAGCTGATGCAGAAGAACGTCGACCTCTCGGTCAAGACCCCCTTCATGCAGCAGCAGAAGATGCTGATGTACATCTTCCCGCTGATCTTCGCGGTGATGGGCATCAACTTCCCCGTCGGTGTCCTCGTCTACTGGCTGACCACCAACGTGTGGACCATGGGCCAGCAGATGTACGTCATCAACCAGAACCCGACGCCGGGCAGCAAGGCGCAGGACCAGTACCTGACCCGCCTGCTCAAGCACGTCTCCTCCCACGGAGACGTCAAGGGCCGGGGCAAGAAGAAGATCGTCGCGGCGATCGTGGCCAAGGGCCCGGACCGCAACGACAACGAGCGCAAGTTCATCACCGCGCTGACGAAGCAGGGCATGGCCGCACAGGCGGACGGCTCCGTGATCAAGAGTTCTGAGGCCACCGCCGATGCGGACGCGGCGAGCGGCGGTGTCGCGACCAAGCGGCAGCAGCCCAAGCGGCAGCCGAAGTCGAAGCGTCAGACGCCCCCCAGCAAGCCCTCCAAGAAGTAAGAAGGAGTCCCTCCCGTGACGGAAGGCACCACCACCGCCGCCGCTGAGAGTGGCGACACCCTGACCCGCCTGGAGCAGGAGGGTGAGATCGCGGCCGACTACCTTGAGGGTCTGCTGGACATCGCCGACCTGGACGGCGACATCGACATGGACGTCGAGGCCGACCGCGCCGCGGTCTCGATCGTCAGCGACTCCTCCAGCCGCGACCTGCAGAAGCTCGTGGGCCGCGACGGAGAGGTCCTCGAAGCCCTCCAGGAGCTGACCCGCCTCGCCGTGCACCGCGAGACCGGGGACCGCAGCCGGCTGATGCTGGACATCGCCGGGTTCCGGGCGAAGAAGCGCGAGGAGCTGGCGGCCCTGGGTGCCCAGGCCGCCGCCGATGTGAAGGCCTCGGGCGAGCCGCTGAAGCTGGCTCCGATGACGCCGTTCGAGCGCAAGGTCGTCCACGACGCCGTGGCGGCCGCCGGTCTGAAGAGCGAGTCCGAAGGCGAGGAGCCGCAGCGCTTCGTCGTTGTGCTCCCGGCCTGACCGGAACATGGAGTGGTCGGCCCCGTCTGTGTCGCAGACGGGGCCGATGTTTGTAAGCCTGACAGTTGGACGACACGGTCTTAGCGGTTCTGTACGGAAGGACGGTCCCCGTGACGGAGGCAGCGGAGCTTCCCCCGGCGCCTGAAGAGGCGCGCGCGGTGTTCGGTGAGTTTTTCCCGGAAGCTGTGCGGTATGCGGAGCTGCTGGCGGACGCGGGGGTCAAGCGCGGCCTGATCGGGCCGCGCGAGGTTCCCCGGTTGTGGGAGCGGCACCTGCTGAACTGCGCGGTGCTCTCCGAGGTGGTGCCCGAGGGCGTCACCGTCTGCGACGTGGGCTCGGGTGCCGGCCTGCCCGGTATCCCGCTCGCCCTGGTCCGGCGGGACCTGAAGATCACGCTGCTGGAGCCCCTGCTGCGCCGTACGAACTTCCTCCAGGAAGCCGTGGAGCAGCTGGGCCTGGACCACGTCACGGTGGTCCGCGGGCGCGCCGAAGAGGTACTCGGCAAGCTCCAGCCGGTGCACGTGGTGACGGCCCGGGCGGTCGCACCGCTGGACCGGCTCGCGGGCTGGGGCGTACCGCTCCTGCGCCCGTACGGCGAGATGCTGGCGCTGAAGGGCGACACCGCGGAGGAGGAGCTGGTGGCGGCGAAGGCCGCGCTCACCAAGCTCGGTGTGGTGAAGACCTCGGTCCTGCACGTGGGCGAGGGAATCGTCGACCCCCTGTCCACGGTGGTCCGGGTGGAGGTCGGGGAGAGCCCCGGCGGGGTGAGGTTCGCCGCCAAGCGGGCCAAGGCCGCTCGGGTGGGGCGGACGACCCGCAGGCGCCGTTGATCTTTCCGATTTCAGGGGTGTTGGGCCCTATAGGTATGGATTTCGGAGTGTCGTAGCGGCCTGAAGAGTCCGTCCGGGCATCGTGTTTCACGTGAAACGTCGCTCTCTGCTGCACGGAATCATCAGCCGCGGCCGTGCTGCTGCGGCCCCCCGTCACCGCAAGGACGCGGGGGGTACGGAGTTGTCCACAACGGTGGATTCATCCACAGGAGTACGGGCCCCGCTGGTTCGCGACCCAGGTGGCATGGCAGGCTCTGTTCATCGCGAGCCCGCTGCCGAGGAGAGTGACACCGTGCGGTCCGACGCCAACCTCGCGGGGCCGATGGCCGATCCGGTCCCCGGTCCCCGCTCTGAATCGCCGGGTGATGTTTCACGTGAAACATCACCCCCGCCGCTCGTCGACAACGACGAGATCGAGGACACCCCCATCGGCCGTGCCGCCCAGCTGGCCGTCGAGGCGCTCGGGCGCTCGGGGGGTTCCCTGCCCCGCCCCGCGCAGACCCGGATCATGGTGGTCGCCAACCAGAAGGGCGGCGTGGGCAAGACCACGACGACCGTGAACCTGGCGGCCTCGCTGGCCCTGCACGGTGCGCGGGTCCTCGTGATCGACCTCGACCCGCAGGGCAACGCCTCCACGGCACTGGGCATCGACCACCACGCGGACGTCCCGTCCATCTACGACGTGCTCGTGGACAGCCGCCCGCTGCTGGAGGTCGTCCAACCGGTCGTGGACGTGGAAGGGCTGTTCTGTGCCCCGGCCACGATCGACCTGGCGGGCGCGGAGATCGAGCTGGTCTCGCTGGTGGCCCGTGAGAGCCGCCTCCAGCGGGCGATCCAGGCGTACGAGCAGCCGCTCGACTACATCCTGATCGACTGCCCGCCCTCGCTGGGCCTGCTCACGGTGAACGCCATGGTGGCCGGCGCGGAGGTGCTGATCCCGATCCAGTGCGAGTACTACGCACTGGAGGGCCTGGGACAGCTGCTGCGCAACGTCGACCTGGTCCGGGCCCACCTGAACCCGACCCTGCACGTGTCGACGATCCTGCTGACGATGTACGACGGCAGGACCCGGCTGGCCTCCCAGGTGGCGGACGAGGTGCGCACCCACTTCGGCAAGGAGGTGCTGCGCACCAGCATCCCGAGGTCCGTGCGGATCTCGGAGGCCCCGAGCTACGGACAGACGGTTCTCACGTACGACCCGGGTTCCAGCGGCTCCCTCTCCTACCTGGAGGCGGCGCGGGAGATCGCGCTGCGAGGGGCCGGAATCCATTACGACGCCCAGAACGCCCATCCGGGCGCGGGCACGAACAGCACGCAGAGTGTGGCGGAGGGGATCCAGTGAGCGAGCGACGTAGGGGGCTGGGGCGGGGGCTCGCCGCACTGATTCCGGCCGCTTCTCAGGAGAAGACGCCGGCGGTCGGCTCGGGGTCGATGTCTCCGTCGGCGGTACCGGTGCTGACCTCGGAGCGGGGGATCGCCGCGGCCAAGGTCGCTGCCCTGACGCAGGCCGATGTTTCACGTGAAACATCGGTACCGGAGCCGGTCGGGCCGGTGGACGTGGCCGGTGCGGCCGGTGAGCCGGCGGCAGTGCCGGAGGCTGCCGAGGTCGCGGTGGCGACGTTCGCGGAGCTTCCCCTGGACGCGATCACGCCGAACTCGCGGCAGCCCCGCGAGGTGTTCGACGAGGACGCCATGGCGGAGCTGGTGACCTCCATCCTGGAGGTGGGTCTGCTCCAGCCGGTGGTCGTGCGGCAGACGACCCCGGACCGCTACGAGCTGATCATGGGTGAGCGCCGCTGGCGCGCCTGCCGTGAGGCCGGGCTGGAGCGGATTCCGGCGATCATCCGCGCCACGGAGGACGACAAGCTCCTGCTGGACGCGCTCCTGGAGAACCTGCACCGGGCGCAGCTCAACCCCCTGGAGGAGGCGGAGGCGTACGACCAGCTCCTGCACGACTTCAACTGCACCCACGACCAGCTCGCCGACCGGATCGGCCGTTCGCGTCCGCAGGTCACCAATACGCTGCGCCTGCTGAAGCTCTCTCCCCCGGTGCGCCGCCGGGTGGCCGCGGGCGTCCTGTCGGCGGGGCACGCGCGGGCGCTGCTGTCGGTGGAGGACTCCGAGGAGCAGGACCGCCTCGCGCACCGGATCGTCGCCGAGGGCCTGTCGGTGCGTGCGGTCGAGGAGATCATCACGCTGATGGCCTCGGAGCCCACGAGCACGGTGAAGCCCAAGGGCCCGCGTGCGGGTACCCGGGTGGCGCCGGCGCTCAGCGAGCTGGCGACGCGGCTCTCGGACCGCTTCGAGACGCGCGTGAAGGTGGATCTGGGCCAGAAGAAGGGCAAGATCACCGTCGAGTTCGCCTCCATGGAGGACCTGGAGCGGATCCTGGGGACGCTGGCCCCGGGCGAGGGCCGGGTGCTGGAGCAGGGACTTCCGGGGGAGTCCCCGGCCGAGTAGTTACGCCGCTTCTGTCCCCCTGCTCCTTCGAGGGATGTCCGCACTCGAAGAAGCGGGGGGCAGTGGTTACGATGCGGTCATGGGTCGTCGGCTGGTACCGCTCACGCTGGACAACCTCCAGGATCTGCCCAGGCGTTGCAGGAGCTGCGTCTTCTGGGAGCTGGATCCCGTCAGTGGTGCGGCCGCCGTCAAGGCGGGCACCCCTGAGCTGGAGAAGGAGGCGTGGATCTCCGCCGTCCTGCTGGATTGGGGTTCCTGCGGCCGGGTGGTCTACGTGGACGAGGTCCCGGTGGGCTTCGTGCTGTACGCCCCGCCCGCCTACGTGCCGCGCGCCGCTTCCTTTCCCACGAGCCCGGTCTCCCCGGACGCGGTGCAGCTGATCACCGCCTGGATCATGCCGGGGTACCAGGGGCAGGGGCTGGGGCGGGTGATGGTCCAGACGGTCGCGAAGGATCTGCTGCGCCGGGGGTTCAAGGCGATCGAGGCCTTCGGCGACGCGCGGTGGGAACGGCCCGCGTGTCTGCTGCCGGCCGACCATCTCCTGTCGGTGGGCTTCAAGACGGTGCGCCCGCACCCGTCCCACCCGCGGATGCGGCTGGAGCTGAGGACGACGCTGTCGTGGAAGGAAGACGTGGAGCTCGCCCTGGACCGTCTGCTGGGCGGGGCGAGAGCACGCAAGGAACCTGCACTGCGTCCGCTCTGAGCCGTAGCCGAGTGTCCTGGGCGCAGGTACGCGAACGGGGCCGCCCCTGGGAGGGGCGGCCCCGTTTCACGTGAAACATCGGGTGCGTCAGACGGTCTTGGCCGTGACGAAGTCGGAGAGGTCGCGCAGGATGGCGGCCTTCGGCTTGGCACCGACGATGGTCTTGACGACCTCGCCGCCCTGGTAGACGTTCAGGGTCGGGATGGACATGACGCCGTACTTGGCGGCCGTGTCCGGGTTCTGGTCGATGTTCAGCTTCACGATCTCGATCTCATCGCCGTACTCGGCCGCGATGGCCTCGAGGGACGGCGCGATCTGGCGGCACGGGCCGCACCACTCGGCCCAGAAGTCCACCAGCACCGGCTTCTTGCTGGCCAGGACTTCGGCGTCGAAGTCGGCGTCGGTCACGGTCTTGAGAGCCACAGTGGCCTCCAACTTTCCTGCGGGGTGTGGGGTGTGGGGATGAAGCGGGATCAGACGGCTGCGGACGCGGTGGCGTGCTCGGCGTCGGAGAGGGCGGCGAGGAAGCGCTCGGCGTCCAGGGCGGCGGAGCAGCCGGTGCCGGCGGCGGTGATCGCCTGACGGTACGTGTGGTCCACGACGTCGCCGGCGCCGAAGACACCGCTGAGGTTGGTGCGCGTGGAGGGCGCGGCGACCTTCAGGTAGCCCTCGTCGTCCAGGTCGAGCTGGCCGGTGAAGAGCTCGGTGCGCGGGTCGTGGCCGACGGCGATGAACAGGCCGGTCACGGGCAGCTCGGAGGTCTCACCGGTCTTGGTGTTGCGCAGGGTGAGACCGGAGAGCTTCTGCTCGCCGTGGATCTCGGCGACCTCGCTGTCCCAGGCGAACTTGATCTTCGGGTCGGCGAAGGCGCGGTCCTGCATGGCCTTTGAGGCGCGCAGGCTGTCACGGCGGTGGATGATGGTGACGCTCTTCGCGAAGCGGGAGAGGAAGGTCGCCTCCTCCATCGCGGTGTCACCGCCGCCGACCACGGCGATGTCCTGGTCCTTGAAGAAGAATCCGTCGCAGGTGGCGCACCAGGAGACACCGCGTCCGGAGAGGGTGTCCTCGTTCGGGAGGCCGAGCTTGCGGTGCTGGGAGCCGGTCGTGACGATGACGGCCTTGGCGCGGTGCACGGTGCCGGCGGTGTCGGTGACGGTCTTGATCTCACCGGTGAGGTCCACGGCGACGACGTCGTCCGGGACGAGCTCGGCGCCGAAGCGCTCGGCCTGGCCGCGCATGTTGTCCATGAGGTCCGGGCCCATGATCCCGTCCTGGAAACCGGGGAAGTTCTCGACCTCGGTGGTGTTCATCAGGGCGCCACCGGCGGTGACGGCGCCCTCGAAGACCAGGGGGTTGAGCGAAGCGCGTGCGGTGTACAGGGCGGCCGTGTAACCGGCCGGCCCGGAGCCGATGATGATCACGTTTCGTACGTCGCTCACGGGTTCTTCCTCGTTTCTGCGGACTTCGTGGTGCCTACCGGGGGCCGGTGCGGACTCTCACCCCACCCAACGGATCCTACGGCGCCCGCATTCCCCGTCCGTCCCGCACCGTCCCCGAACGTGTCAGGTCCCACCCCGAAGGTGTCAGGTCCGCGGATAGGTACCGGTCAGCAGGGGCTTTCCCGGGGCTGCCGACGGGGTGTCCGCACAGGCCGCGGCCACCACGTAGGCGTCCACCAGGGCCGGGTCGCCCGGATGGGGCAGGAGGACGAGGTAGCCGGGGGTCCCCTGGTAGCTGCCGAGCTCGGAGGCCAGCGGGGTGTCGGTACGTCCGGTGGCCTGCTGGACGCAGGGCGGGACGGCCGCGGACTCCGGCGGCGCCTGACGGTCCGAGGGGGCCAGGCCGGGGGAGGCGTTGTCCAGCCCCATCGTCTTGTTCGTTCCGTTGCCCGGGACGAGGAGCCGCCGGACCTCCTCCTGCATCCCCTCGGCGGTGTACCCGCCGAGGTCCGAGGAGCGGGCGGAGCTGCTCGAGGGGTCGTGGGAGGTGGTGACGCCCTGGGAGGCGGTGTCGTGGGTGCTGTCGGTGCCCAGGCCGGTGAAGAGGAGGACGCCGAGGGCGCAGGCGGCGGCCCCCGCGAGGCCCGCGACGACGGCGATCCGGCGGCGGGCGCGGCGACGGCCCGGTCCGCTTGGGCCGGACGGGTGACCGGAGGGCCGGTGGACCTCGGCCCGGCCTGCGGGAGCAGCGGCAGAGGCGGGCGATGTTTCACGTGAAACATCGCCGTCGGCGAGGTCCCCGGCGTCAGGTCGTTCGCTGTCGGTCCCACGGCCGGCGGTGGCGGTGGCGCGGGAGGCGGTCGAGTCGAGGAGGGCTTCGGCGGCCAGGGCCGCGTCGATGCGCCCGGCGACGGAGGAGGGCATCCGCGGCGGTCCCGGGAGGGTGCCCAGGAGGGAGCGGATCTCGTCCAGCGAGGCACGGACATCGGCGCACAGGGCGCAGTCCCCGAGGTGCCGGCGGACCTCGGCGGTGCGGGACGGGGAGAGGAGTCCTTCGGTCAGGTCGGAGATCTCCGAGACCTCCGGGTGCCGGATCGTGCCGGTCGTGCCGGTTGTCGGGCTCACGGTCGTCCACCTCCGCCCTTCACAGCGTCTGGGTCTGGATCTGGCTGCCTGGGATCCGTCGCTGGTGGGACGGGCGCTCCCGGCGTCCGGTTCCTTCCCCGCTCGGGAGCGGTGTTATCCCCGGCATTCGTGCGCAGATGAGTGAGCAACGGGAGGAGTTTCGCCCGGCCGCGTGCACACCGGCTCTTCACGGTGCCGACGGGGACGTCCAGGACGCGGGCGGCCTCGGCGACGGGGTATCCCTGCATGTCGACGAGGACGAGCGCGGCCCGCTGGTCGGCCGGGAGGGTGCTGAGGGCGGCCAGCAGCTGGCGATGGAGGTCCTGGCGTTCCGCGGGGGCCTCGGCGGACTCGTGGGGCTCCAGAAGGCGCTCCAGGCGGTCCGTGTCGTCCAGGGGGGAAGTCCGGCGGGAGGCGGCCTTGCGGGCCCGGTCGAGGCAGGCGTTGACGGTGATGCGGTGCAGCCAGGTGGTGACGGCGGCGTCACCCCGGAAGGTGTGGGCGGCCCGGTAGGCGGAGACCAAGGCGTCCTGGACCGCGTCGGCGGCCTCCTCCCGGTCGCCGAGCGTGCGCAGGGCGACGGCCCACAGCCGGTCCCGGTGGCGGCGTACGAGCTCACCGAAGGCGTCGGGATCCCCGGTGACGTGCAGCGCCAGGAGTTCCTGGTCGCTGTGGTCACCGGGTGCGGCTTGGTCCAACGGTGAGCCCCTCCCCCTGTCGTGCGTCAGCCCTTGAACTTCACTTCCGTGATGCCCTGCTTGAAGCCGGCGTTGCTGAAGTCGGCGTACGGGCCGTACGGCACGGCAGTGATCCACAGGAGCACGTAGCGCGCCTTGACCGGTGTTTCGGCGGTCAGGTCCGCCGTGTTGTCCTTGGTCGTCATGTCGGCGATCTTCTTCATGCCACCGACGGACCCCTTGGGGTGCATGGAGTCCGCCGCGTACAGGGCCAAGGTGGTGTGGTCCCCGCCGAACTTCAGGGCCACCGAGGCGGAACTGACCTCGTGCTCGGCGCCGAGGTCGTAGATGATCCCCACGCCGGACGTGATCTCGAGCTTCGGGCCCTCGTTGTAGCTCTTGGTCTTCCAGTAGGTGGAGGCGTCACCGTCGTACGACTTGCCGACGCCGTCGGCGTTCTGGGGCTTGCCGTCGGGGTAGTACTCCGCCGCTCCCTTGACGGCGAGCGGCACGGGGTCCTTCTTGGCCGGGGCGCCGTCGTTGCCCTGCTGCTGCGTCTGGCTGTTCTCGCCGCCGGTCCGCTTGCTCCGGTCCAGGATGGCGTCGGCGAGCTGCCAGCTGCCCAGGCCCAGGGCGGCGATCAGGAGGGCGGCCACGCCCCACTTGAGGGCCCGGCCCGTGCGGCTCTGCAGCGGCGGCGGCGGGGGTCCGACCGGGACCGCCTGGGTGAGCGGCACGCGCGGAGAGGCCGGGCGGCCGTAGCTGCCCTGCTGGTAGGTGGTGTGCTGGTACTCCGGGGGCGCGGTGAAGGCGGGCTCCGGCGGCCGGATGCGGGGGATCGCGGCGACGGCCTTCGCCAGCTCCTCCGGGGTGGTGCAGGCAGGCTCCTGACGGGACGCGGTGGCCCCGTCGTTGGCGAGGGCGCGCATGGCGAGCTCGCCGAGACCTCGGTGGACGCCCGCGCGGACCTGGTCGGGGGCGATCAGGCCGACCCCCTTGGGCAGGCCGGCGAGGCCGTACGCATCGCTCTCGTACGGCCAGCGCTGGGTCAGCGCGGCGTACAGCAGGGCGCCGATGGCCTCGGTGTCGGCCCGCTGCGGGGTGTCGCTGGTGATGCCGCGCAGGGCGGCGTTCACGGCGAGGCCGCGGATGCGGTACTGGCCGGTGGAGGTCCGGAGTATCGCGCTGGGCGTCAGGCGCAGGTGCGCCAGGCCCTCGCGGTGGGCCGCTGCCATGGCCTGGGAGACCTGGCTGACCAGCTGGTAGGCCTCGTGGGCCTCCAGCGGTCCGGCCGCGAGGAAGGCGGTGAGCTCGGTGGCGTCGGGCAGCCACTCGTGGACCACGTAGACGAGGTCGTTCTCCTCCACGGCGTCGAGGACCTGGACGAACCGGGGGTCGCCGAGCAGGGCGGAGGAGCGGGCGGCGGCCAGGACGGCACGGGCCCGGGGGTGGTCGGCGGGCAGCAGGTGGACGCCCACCGCGCGGCGGAGCTTCTCGTCCATCGCACGCCAGCTGCTGAATCCGTCCAGACGGGTGACGCACTCCTCCAGGCGGTAGCGCCGCGCGAGCTTGTGGCCGCTGTGGAGTTCGGGCGCGGCCGCGGGTGCCGCGCTTCTGCGTTCGCCGTCCTTCTCGGGCATGGGTCCGTCCGCGGCTCGTCCGTTCTGGGTGTCCACCCCGTCGGCCGTGGCCTTGGCCGCATCTGCGGCCAGCGGCTCATCGCCGCTGTTGTCGGCCACGTCGACGGCAGCCGTGCTACGTTCCGCCACCGTCGTCCCTGCCTCCCCATCCGTTGCGCGCTGTCGGCCAGTCTGCGAAGCCATGCCAATTGTGCCCACAGTCCGGCGCTCTGCACGACACGCGATGGCGGGCCGTTCTGTCGCCGGGTCCGGGCATCAGCGGCCCAGTCGTCCGCGCACCATACCGACCATCGAGTTGAGCTCCTCGATCCGCATCCGCTTAGCGGCGACGAGGAACACGGCACCGAGGGCGACGAAGCCCGCGACCAGGGAAACGAGGGAGCCGAAGGCCCCGTTGCCCAGCCACTGGGTGACCCCGTAGGCGACGGCGCCCGCGACCGCGGCGGCCGGAACACATGCCCCGATCAGACGCGTGTACGTGCGCATCACGTGGGCCCCGTCGAGGTCGCCGCCGAGGCGGGCCTTCAGCCGGCGCCATGCGACGCCGACGCCGACGACGTAGCCGAGCCCGTAGGCGGCGGCCATGCCGACGACCGCCCAGCGTGCCGGCAGCACGAAGAAGGCGAGGGTGGAGACACCGGCGTTGACCGCGGCGACGATGACCGTGTTGTAGAAGGGCGTCCGGGTGTCCTCGTAGGCGTAGAAGCCGCGCAGGACCACGTACTGGACGGAGTAGGGGATCAGGCCGAGGCCGAAGGCCATCAGGATGAAGCCGATGTTGCGGGCGTCGTCACCGGCGCTGGCGTAGAGCAGCGTGGACATCGGTACGCCGAGCGCGAGGAACGCGAAGGCGCAGGGGACGATGGCGACGGCCGAGGTGCGCAGACCGTAGGAGATGTCGTCACGGACGGCGGCCGCGTCCCCGTCGTGGGCCGAGCGGGAGATGCGCGGCAGGACGGCCGTCATGACGGAGACGGTGATGATGGCCTGCGGCATCTGCCAGAGCAGCAGCGCGTAGTTGTAGGCGGTGATGCCGGTGCCGCCGTGGCCCTGCGCCTTCGCGGCGGTGCCCGCCCAGGTGGCGAGCTGGGTGACGACGACGAGACCGATCTGGTTGGCGAGGACGAAGAAGAAGGTCCACTTCGCCAGACCAGCGGCCTTGCCCAGCCCGTGGCCCTTCCAGTCGAAGCGCAGTCGGAGCGAGAAGCCGGCGTCGCGCAGGTAGGGGAGCATCGCCAGGGACTGCACGACGAGCCCGAGCAGGGTGCCGATGCCCAGCAGGCGGACGCCCTCGGGGGTGATGGTCGTCTCCGAGACACCGGAGACGGTGGAGCCGCCGAAGGCCCAGATGAATGCCGCGAAGGTGGTGATGACCACGATGTTGTTGAGGACCGGGGTCCACATCATCGCGCCGAACCGGCCCCGGGCGTTGAGGATCTGACCGAGCACCACGTGGACGCCCATGAAGAACATGGTGGGCAGGCAGTAGTGGGCGAAGGCCACGGCGACCGCGAGACGCTGCGGATCGTCGGCGATCTCCCGCGACATCATGCCGATCAGCAGCGGGGCGGCGAGGACACAGATGGTGGTGACCGCGCCGAGCAGGACCACGACCAGGGTCAGCAGGCGGTTGGCGTAAGCCTCTCCGCCGTCGTCGTCGTTCTTCATGGCGCGGACGAGCTGGGGGATGAAGACCGCGTTGAGCGCGCCGCCGCCCACGAGGACGTAGATCATCGTCGGCAGGACGTTGGCGACCTGGTAGGTGTCGTTGAGGTTGGCGACACCGATGGCGCCGGCGATCACCAGGGTCCGGGCGAAGCCGGTGACGCGGGAGACGATCGTGCCGGCCGCCATCAGGGCGCTCGACTTGAGCAGGCCGGAGGCCTTCCCGGCGGGCTTCGCCGGCGCCGGGGCCGCGACGGGCACGTCCTCGACGGGGGTGCGAGGGGCTGCCTGCTGGTCCCGGTAGAGGTGGGTGAAGGCGTCCGGCTCCGGCTGGTCCTCCGCGGCCTTGGTCACGAGCGAGTCCACGCCCACGAACTGCGTCGTCGTGGCGTGGTCGCCGTAGGGCAGGTGCCGGGACGGGCCGTCGGGCTCGGGCGGCGGGGTCTGCGCCCACACGCGCGGGTCGGGACCGTGCGAGGGAGCCTGCGGGGCCGCGTAGAGCGGGCCGGCCTCCTGGAAGGTGCCGGGCGGCGGCGGGGGGTGGGAGGCGCGGTCGTAGAGCACCTCGGCTACGGGATCCTGGGCTGACAGGTCCTGCCCGCGGTACGGGTCGTAGTCGTAGGCGTCCTGGACATAAGGGTCGTGGTCCGGCGCGGGCGCGGGCGCCGGAACCTGTCCGGGCACCGGAGTGCCCGGGGCAGTGCCCTGGGAGGGCGCCGGCCCACCAGTGCCCTGCGCGCGGTCACCGTCGTACGGCGCGTTCATCGCAACCCCACCTCATCGTCCCCAGGCCGACCGGCCACGGCATCGCTCAACGGTCCACTGTCTCACCCGTGCCGGACCCCTCCGCGCTTTGCGGTCCGGTGTCCGGGGACTCGTCACTCGGCTGCATGCTGTCCTCGGCCGCCGCGCGCGCGGCGACGCGCTTGCGGCTGGCGTACATCTTGATGCCTGCCAGGACCAGCAGGAGAACACCGCCGGCGATGACGAGCATGACGGTGGGGGTGATCTCCGTGGCCTCTACGGTGAACTTTCGCTCCTTGCCGTAGGGCACGCCGTCCTTGGTGAAGAGCCGTGCCGTGACTTCGACCGGACCGCTCGCCGTGGCGTTGGCGGTGAACTTTACCGTCTGGCTGTGGCCGCCCTGGACGACGACCTCCTGCTCCGCCTCGGCGAACATCAGACGGGTCGGGTTGGCGGACTTCACCCGCAGCACGAGGTTGTGGACGTCCTGTACGAGGCTGTTCTGGACGCTGACCGGGATGGTCGCGCTGTGCCCGGACAAGGTGGCGTCGGACTTGGGGATGACCTTGACCTTCTCGGTCAGCCCGATCAGGTACGCCTGGACCTGGTTCCGGTAGAGGTCGGCCTCCTCGGGACGGCCACGCCAGGAGGTCGACATCTCCCGGTTGGTGGTGTTGCCGAAGGGGATCTCCACCCGGTCCGGCGCCGTGAGGATGACCTTGAAGTGGTCCAGCGTGTTCTGGGTGGTGCGGATCTTCTCGAAGGCCGACACCGGGAGTTCCTGCTTGCTCAGCGACTCCGGATACTGGCCCGCGCCCGGGACCTGGGTGGCGGCGCCCGGGTCGGGCTTCGCGGCGGCGGCCGCCTCCAGGTCGGAGGGCTGGGTCCAGCGGGCGGCCTGGAGCCCGCGCAGGGCGGTGGCCATCGACTCCGCCTGGCTGGCGGAGGGCCGGCGCTGGGGGGTGACCACGTAGCTGCGGGGTTCGTCGCTGTTCTGGAGGTTCAGAGCGAGGCTGTGGGCCAGGAACTGCTGGACGGCGAGCGTGGAGTTCCCCGCGCGGACCATGTCGCCCTCGAAGGCGGTGGAGAGGTCCGCGTCGGCGACGACGGCCGTGGTGCCCGCGCCGATGGGGCGGGCGGCCGTCGGGGTGTAGCCGAGGGACCCGGTCTCCTGGAGGCTGTCGCTGCGGGTCAGGACGTTGTGCGCGCCGGCCGAGGTGGCGACGTTGACGATGGACGGGTCGATGGCGCCGTCCACGGGCCAGGAGAAGTCGGTGGACGGGGTGACGTGCAGGACGGTCTCGACGGTCTGCTTCGCCTTGTCCGTCGCGGGCCGCAGCTGGCCCAGGGTGCCCGAGACGTCCTTGCCGTGGTGGGCGAGGGAGGCCAGGTCCGGGTCGGCGAAGGGCAGGGCGACGACCTTCTTGCCCTGGACGGCGCTCTCCAGGGCGTTCAGCCACTGCTCGGCGACGGCCTTGTACCGGCCCTGGACGGGCTTACCGCCCGGCTCGGGACTGCGGACCCGGTAGCCCTTCGTCATGGCGTCGACGGTGGTGAGCAGGTCGGGGTCGATGACCCAGGTGATCGGCAGGTCCTTGCCGAGGGAGACCATCCGCTCGAGGCGGCCGCCCGACCGCAGCTCGTCGGCGAGGGAGTCGTCGAGGAAGACGGGGGTCTGCAACTCGTCCGATCCGGTCTCCGCCGTGACGCGCGTGGTGGAGATCAGCGGCCATACGTAGGTGAGCGAGGACCGCTTGGCGGCGGGGTCGGGCTGCCACGGCAGGAAGGTCCGCTGGATGCCGAGGACCTGCTCGTGCGGGCGGCTGTCCGTCACCCCGGACAGAGAGACACCGAGCTGGTACACACCGTCCGCGCCCAGGTCCAGCTTGTTGACCGGGACCTTGATCGTGAAGTGCTGGTCCACCTTGGAGGGGAGCGAGTCGATCTTGACGGCGAAGGCCTCGTCGATCTCGCCCGGGTCCACACCCGGCCGGAAGCTCTTCCGGTCGGCCACCTCGCCGATGGACGAGCGGTCCCCGAGCATGGGCCCGACCCGCAGTCCGACGTGGGCGTTCTTGATCGTCTCGCGGCCGTTGTTGACCACCGTTCCCGAGATGGTCAGCGTGTCGCTCTTGACCGGGGCGCTGGGCGCCACCTCGGTGAGCTGGACGTCGACGGCGGAGTCGGCGGCCTGGGCCGGCGGGGCGGGGGCGTACACCAGGGCGGCCAGCACCGGCGTTCCGGTGAGCAGGACGACTGCCCGCCGCAGCCAGCGGCGCCGGGCAGGGGCAGGAGCTGCCCCCTGGATGTCTGCCGCCTCGGCCACGCGCTCGCCCGTCCCTCGAAGTGTCAGTGGTCGTCGGTTCTGCGTCCACGCATGGTAACGAGGTGCGCTGTGCGCGAGTGCCGCGCCTTGCTCCACATGATCGGGACCGCCTGGGGGGTGCGCGGAGCGGGGCCGTCGGAAACGGGGGAGCTCCTGCCGGGCGGGCCACGTACCCTTTTCTGTTGTGCCGAACGCCAATGAAGACAACCCCAGTGCCCTGAGTCAGGTGCAGCGCCGCGCGGTCAGTGAACTGCTGCGGGTCGCGCCTGTCGCCGACGAACTCGGCCGCCGGTTCCAGGAGGCGGGCTTCCGCCTGGCCCTGGTCGGCGGGTCCGTCCGCGACGCGCTGCTCGGGCGTCTCGGCAACGACCTCGACTTCACCACCGACGCGCGTCCCGAGGCCGTCCTGAAGATCATGCGGCCCTGGGCCGACTCGGTGTGGGACATCGGTATCGCCTTCGGCACGGTCGGAGCCCAGCGCGACGGCTTCCAGATCGAGGTGACCACCTACCGCTCGGAGGCGTACGACCGCACCTCGCGCAAGCCCGAGGTCTCCTACGGCGACTCGATCGAGGAGGACCTGGTCCGGCGCGACTTCACGGTCAACGCCATGGCCCTGGCCCTGCCGGAGCAGGAGTTCGTCGACCCGCACGGAGGCCTGGAGGACCTGGCCGCAGGGGTGCTGAGGACCCCCGGAACTCCCGAGGAGTCCTTCTCCGACGATCCGCTGCGCATGCTGCGCGCGGCCCGTTTCGCCGCGCAGCTCGACTTCGAGGTCGCCCCCGAGGTCGTGAGCGCGATGACGGAGATGTCCGAGCGGATCGAGATCGTCTCGGCGGAGCGCGTCCAGGGCGAGCTCAACAAGCTGCTGCTCTCCGCCCAGCCCCGCAAGGGACTGGGGCTGCTCGTGGACACCGGTCTCGCGGACCGGGTGCTGCCGGAGCTGCCCGCGCTGCGGCTGGAGAGCGACGAGCACCACCGGCACAAGGACGTCTACGACCACTCGCTGATCGTGCTGGAGCAGGCGATCGCCCTGGAGGAGGACGGCCCGGACCTGGTGCTGCGGCTGGCCGCCCTGCTGCACGACATCGGCAAGCCCCGCACCCGCCGGTTCGAGAGTGACGGCCGGGTCTCCTTCCACCACCACGAGGTGGTGGGCGCGAAGATGACCAAGAAGCGCATGACGGCGCTGAAGTACTCGAACGACATGGTCAAGGACGTGTCCCGGCTGGTGGAGCTGCACCTGCGCTTCCATGGTTACGGGGACGGGGAGTGGACCGACTCGGCGGTGCGCCGCTACGTCCGCGACGCCGGTCCGCTGCTGGAGCGGCTGCACAAGCTGACCCGGTCCGACTGCACCACGCGCAACAAGCGCAAGGCCAGCGCGCTCTCGCGTACTTATGACGGCCTGGAGGAGCGGATCGCGCAGCTCCAGGAGCAGGAAGAGCTGGACGCGATCCGCCCCGACCTGGACGGCAACGAGATCCAGCAGGTCCTGGAGATCGGCCCGGGCCCGATGGTGGGCAAGGCCTACGCCTTCCTGCTGGAGCTGAGGCTGGAGAACGGCCCCATGGGCCAGGAGGCGGCGGTGGCCGCCCTCAAGGAGTGGTGGGCCGCGCAGGCTCCCCAGGCCTGAGGCGGACGCCGGGGCGTCGATGTTTCACGTGAAACATCGACGCCGGATCGTCGCCGTAATGAGGCCGCATCGACACCGCGGACCGTCGCCGGGGCGATGTTTCACGTGAAACATCGCCCTACCGCCGGGGGGCTGCCTGCCCCTGTCGCCGCAGCAGCGCGGCCGTGGCGGCGTAGAGCAGGGCCACGCTCAGGATCAGCGTGACGGACCGGCCGTCGGCGGGAAGCATGAGCGAGGACACGGCGGCCGCCCCGACGAAGGCCACGTTGAAGAGCACGTCGTAGACGGAGAAGACCCGGCCCCGGAACGCGTCGTCCACCCGGGACTGCACCACCGTGTCGGTGGAGATCTTGGCGCCCTGGGTGGCGAGGCCGAGGACGAACGCGGCGACGAGCATCGGCCCGGGCGCGAAGAACAGGCCGAGGGCCGGGACCAGGACGGCTGCGCCGGCGGCGCAGGCGGTGATCCAGCCCAGTGGTCCAAGCCGGCTCACCAGCCATGGGGTGACGAGGGCGGCTGCGAAGAATCCGGCGCCGGAGACCCCGACGGCGATGCCGAGCAGGGCCAGGCCGTCGGACTCGTTGTCCGACCAGGAGTACCGGCAGAGCATCAGCAGCATCACCGTGAGCGCTCCGTAGCAGAACCGCATCAGGGTCATCGCGGTGAGCGCCTGGGCGGCTTCCCGGCGGGAGGCCAGGTGTCTGAGGCCCTCGGCCATCCCCCGCACCGTGAGGGAGATCCCCTCGGCGACCGTGGGGTGTGTCCGGCCGGGCGGGTGGTCGGGCCCGAGGAGGCCGACGGCAAGGCGCAGGGAGACCAGGGCCGCGCACAGGTAGAGCCCGGCGCCCAGCAGGACCACCAGGGCGTTGGAACCGGAGCCCAGCAGTCTGACGAGGAAGGCCAGCCCTCCGCCGGCGACCGCTGCGAGCGTGCCCGCGGTGGGCGAGAGGGCGTTCGCGGTGACCAGCTGGGCGGGGCCGACGACCCGGGGCAGCGAGGCCGCGAGCCCGGCCAGTACGAAGCGGTTGACGGCGGTCACGGACAGGGCCGAGGCGTAGAACAGCCAGTCCGGTACCTGCGCCACGATCAGCATGCCGGTCACGCAGGCGAGGAAGGCGCGCAGCAGGTTGCCGTAGAGGAAGACCTGGCGGCGCCGCCAGCGGTCCAGCAGGACGCCCGCGAAGGGTCCGATCGCCGAATAGGGCAGCAGCAGGACGGCCATGGCGGAGGCGACGGCCGCGGGCGAGGCCTGCTTCTCCGGGGAGAAGACCACGTAGGTGGCGAGCGCCACCTGGTAGACACCGTCGGCGGCCTGGGAGAGCAGCCGTACGGCGAGCAGGTTGCGGAAGTCCCTCAGGCGCAGGAGTACGCGCAGATCACGTACGACAGGCATGAGGGCAAGGGTCACATACGCCGTGGGTCCCCGGACACATTGCCCGGGGACCCACGGCGGAAGAACAGTCGAAGTCCAGGTGTCCTGAGGACCCTTGGTACGACTAGCGCTCGACCTCGCCCTTGATGAACTTCTCGACGTTCGCGTAGGCCTCGTCGTCGAAGTACTGCACCGGCGGGGACTTCATGAAGTAGCTGGAGGCCGAGAGGATCGGGCCACCGATGCCGCGGTCCTTGGCGATCTTCGCGGCGCGCAGGGCGTCGATGATGACACCGGCGGAGTTCGGGGAGTCCCACACCTCGAGCTTGTACTCGAGGTTCAGCGGGACGTCGCCGAAGGCGCGGCCTTCGAGGCGGACGTAGGCCCACTTGCGGTCGTCGAGCCACGCCACGTAGTCGGACGGGCCGATGTGGACGTTCTTCTCGCCGAGCTCACGGTCGGGGATCTGCGAGGTGACGGCCTGCGTCTTGGAGATCTTCTTCGACTCCAGGCGGTCGCGCTCCAGCATGTTCTTGAAGTCCATGTTGCCGCCGACGTTGAGCTGCATGGTGCGCTCAAGACGGACACCGCGGTCCTCGAACAGCTTCGCCATCACGCGGTGCGTGATGGTGGCGCCGACCTGCGACTTGATGTCGTCGCCGACGATCGGGACACCGGCCTCGGTGAACTTGTCCGCCCACTCCTTGGTGCCGGCGATGAAGACCGGGAGGGCGTTGACGAACGCGACCTTGGCGTCGATGGCGCACTGGGCGTAGAACTTCGCCGCAGCCTCGGAACCGACGGGCAGGTAGCAGATCAGGACGTCGACCTGGCGGTCCTTGAGGATCTGGACCACGTCGACCGGAGCCTCGGCGGACTCCTCGATCGTCATGCGGTAGTACTTGCCCAGGCCGTCCAGGGTGTGGCCGCGCTGCACGGTCACGCCGGCGTTCGGGACGTCGCAGATCTTGATGGTGTTGTTCTCGCTGGCGCCGATGGCGTCCGAAAGGTCGAGGCCGACCTTCTTCGCGTCGACGTCGAACGCGGCGACGAACTCGATGTCACGCACGTGGTAGTCGCCGAACTGGACGTGCATCAGACCGGGGACCTTGGCCGCCGGGTCGGCGTCCTTGTAGTACTCGACGCCCTGCACCAGCGAGGCGGCGCAGTTGCCTACGCCGACGATGGCTACGCGAACCGAACCCATTCCGGTTGCTCCCTGTTTGTTCTCGGAACGAGGCCTGCGAGATGCAGGCCTCACTTTGCAGTTTCGTCGGGCGGGCCGGGTCGTCTCCGATCCCGTCCTGCCCGCTCACTCTCGATGAGCTCGTTCAGCCAGCGCACTTCACGCTCCACGGATTCCATCCCGTGCCGCTGCAGCTCAAGGGTGTAGTCGTCGAGGCGCTCCCGTGTGCGGGCGAGCGAGGCGCGCATCTTCTCGAGGCGCTCCTCCAGCCGGCTGCGGCGGCCCTCCAGCACGCGCATCCGCACTTCTCGTTCGGTCTGGCCGAAGAAGGCGAAGCGGGCGGCGAAGGACTCGTCCTCCCAGGTGTCCGGGCCCGTGTGGGAGAGGAGCTCTTCGAAGTGCTCCTTACCTGCTGCCGTCAACCGATAGACGATCTTGGCGCGGCGCCCTGCGAGTGAAGCGGCCAGAGCGTCTTCCGGGGCGTTGCCCGGTTCTTCGATCAACCAGCCGTTGGCGACCAGCGTCTTGAGGCAGGGATACAGAGTCCCGTAGCTGAACGCCCTGAACACCCCCAGCGAGGTGTTGAGCCGCTTGCGGAGCTCGTAACCGTGCATGGGGGATTCGCGAAGCAGGCCGAGGACGGCGAACTCGAGGATGCCGGAGCGTCTGCTCATCCGCCTGCCCCTCTCTGCCTCTGAGTTTATGTCGAGCTGATGTATCGGCTCGATACATCCAGACGATAGAACGGGCGGCTGCCGACGACAAGCGGTGACGTGGTGACCGGCGTCACATCACCAATTCGTACGACGCAAGTTGCCTGATTTGGGGTGAACTTCGGCACTGGTCGGGTTTTGACCGTGCGTAGTCTGTGCGGCAGGACACCGGGGGAACCGGAATTCACCTGCCGCTTCCAGGCCACTCGCCTGCCCGAGGAGTAGTCGTTCGATGAGCGAGCACCGCCGCAAACCGCCGCAGTCCCAGGGTGGCGGCCGCGCCGCCTCCCGTCGGGCTGCCCAACAGCGTCCCGGCCGGGGCTCCGGCCCCGGACGTGACGTCACCACCGCGTCAGCCGGCGCACCGTACGGAGAACCGGCCGCCCACGGCAGCCGTGCCGATGCCCGCCGGGCCACCCAGCGAGGAGCCGCAGGACGCGGACGCGCAGGTGGGAAGGGGGGTAAGGGAGGTAACGGCAGCAGCCGGCTCATTAACTATCCCCGTGCGGAGAAGGACGGCTGGAAGCGCTTCGTACCGTCCTGGAAGCTGGTCAGCGGGACCTTCCTGGGCTTCTTCGCCGTCATCGTGGCCGGCGCCGGCATCGGTATCGCCAGCGTGGGGACGCCTGACGAGAACAAGGCCGCAAAGGCGGAGAACAACGTCTTCCAGTGGGCCGACGGCACCCAGATGGTGGCCACGGGCGGCTCGACGAACCGCCAGATCGTGTCCATCGACCAGATCCCCGTGTCGATGCGGAATGCCGTGATCGCCGCTGAGAACGAGTCCTTCGAGACGGACAAGGGCGTCGACCCGATGGGCATCGCCCGCGCCGTGGTGAACATGGCCACCGGCGGTTCCACCCAGGGCGGCTCCACGATCACCCAGCAGTACGTGAAGAACACCTTCCTGGACTCCGAGCAGACGGTGAAGCGCAAGGTCACCGAGCTGTTCATCGCGCTCAAGCTGGGCATGACCGAGGAGAAGGACAAGGTCCTCGCGGGCTACCTGAACACCGCCTACTACGGCCGGGACGCCTACGGCATCCAGGCCGCCGCCCGCGCCTACTTCGGCAAGGACTCCAAGGACCTCAACCCCTCCGAGAGCGCCTTCCTCGCCTCGATGCTCAAGGGCCCCAACCTCTACAACCCGGACGGCGGCCTCGGCTCCGCGGCCACCCCCGAGGCCAACGAGAAGCGCGCCCGGCTCCGCTGGGCCTGGGTCCTCGACCGCGAGGTCGCCGTGGGCCGGATGGACAAGGCCGAGCGCGCCAAGTACAAGGAGTCGGACTTCCCGGCGCGGGTGGAGTCCGAGCAGGCCCGGGGCATGAACGGCCAGATCGGCTACCTGGTCGACGTGGCCAAGACGTACGTGGTCAAGGGCGGCACCATCACCACGGAGAAGCTGGCGCTCGGCGGCTACACGATCAAGACCACCTTCGAGAAGCCCAAGGTGGACGCCCTCGTGAAGGCGGTCGAGGACACCCGCAACGACTTCCTCGACGAGAAGAAGCGCCCCGAGTACGACACCTTCGTCCAGTTCGGCGCCGCCTCGGTGGACGTGAAGTCCGGGGCCCTCGTGGCCCTGTACGGCGGCCCCGGCATCGACCAGAAGCACTTCACGAACAACGCCAACACCTCCGGCGTCCCGGTCGGCTCGACCTGGAAGCCGTACGTCCTGGCCGCGGCCATGCAGTACGGCACCCAGAACTCCAAGGGCGCCGGCATCTCGGCCGACAGCAAGTACAACGCCGACGACCTCACGGTGATCAACAACCGGGAGGGCAGGCCGCTCCTCGACAAGAACGGCGATCCCTTCCGGCAGAAGAACGAGAGCCCCGAGGCCCACGGCTACGTGACCCTCAACGAGGCGATGCGGCAGTCCATCAACGTGCCCTTCGCCCAGCTCGTCTTCGACGTCGGCCACAGCAAGGTCCGTGCCGTCGCGAAGTCCACCGGCATCCTGGAGGAGTCGATGGACAAGGGCGACAACGCCTCCTTCGCCCTCGGCACCTCGACGCCCAGCGCCATCCGCATGGCCGACTCCTACGCCACCTTCGCCGCCTCCGGTCTCCACCGCGAGCCCTACTCGGTGAAGTCGGTCGTGAAGAACGGCAAGGAGCTGCCCGGCTTCGAGCCCCCGAAGGAGGCCCGGGCCATGGACGACTCCATCGCGGACAACGTCACCGAGGTCCTGCAGAACGTCGTCGAGAACGGCACCGGCACCAAGGCCAAGAAGCTCGGCCGCCCCGCGGCGGGCAAGACCGGCACCACCGACCAGAACAAGTCGGCGTGGTTCGTCGGCTACACCCCGCAGCTGTCCACCTCGGTCACCCTCTTCCGCAGCGACCCGAACGCCAAGAAGAAGGAACTGCTGTCCATGAACCACGTGGGCGGGGTCGACTCCATCCACGGTGGTGACATCCCGGCGGTGATCTGGACCGAGTACATGCGCGAGGCCCTCAAGGGCGCCCCGGTCAAGCAGTTCCCCGAGGCCGAGGACATCGGCGTCACCGCGGACTCGGCCGGCGCCCCGACGCCCACGCCGCCGGCGCCCCCGTCGCCGTCCGCCTCGCCCTCCACCTCTCCCTCGCCGTCCCCCTCGACGGTGTCCCCGTCCCCCTCGGGCAGCGGCAAGCCGACCTGCAAGCCGTGGAACATCCGCCACTGCGACCCGGCGACGGTCACCGGCCAGGAGAACGGCGGAACCACCGACGGAGGCGCCGGTGGGCTGCCGGACGGCGGAACCACCGGAATGCCCTCCCCGTCGCCCACCGGCAGGCCGGGCCGCCCCGGCGGCTCGACCAACTGGGGATCCAACATGGGCATCACCGGCTGATCCCGCCACCCGCTCCACCGGCCGAGGGCCGTCGCACCCCGTGCGGCGGCCCTCGCCCGTGTCCGGTGCGGTACGGCAGGATGAGCCCATGACCAAGGTGTACGAGGACCCGCCGGTACTGCCCACCCAGCAGGACGAGGTCGCGGCGGCCGGCAGCGAGTTCCTCGGCGGCCCGATCGGCCGCCGCGCCCGGCTGGGAGGCCACTGGCTGGGCCCGGTCCGCGTCGTGGTCCTGGTCGTCCTCGGGATGTTCGCCCTCGGCATGGTGCAGAAGCTGCCCTGCTACGACTGGGCCTGGTTCCGGGGAGCGGGCTCGCAGTACACCCACGCCTGCTACTCGGACATCCCGCACCTGTACTCCGCCCGGGGCTTCGCCGAGGGCCTGGTCCCGTACTTCGACAAGTTCCCCGACCTCGCGCAGGACCCGAAGTTCGGCGGCATGCAGTACCTGGAGTACCCGGTGCTCACCGGGGCCTTCATGCAGGTGGCGTCCTGGCTGACGCCCTCGTCCGGCAGCATCCAGCACCGCGAGCAGATGTACTGGATGGTCAACGCGGGCATGCTGATGATCTGCGCCGCGGTCATCGCCGTCTGCGTCGCCCGCACCCATCGCCGCCGGCCCTGGGACGCCCTGCTGCTGGCCCTGGCCCCCGCCTTCGCGCTCAACGCGACGATCAACTGGGACCTGCCGGCCGTCGCCCTCGCCGCCGTCGCGATGCTGATGTGGTCGCGCAGCCGGCCACTGCTCGCCGGTGTCTTCATCGGCCTGGCGACCGCCGCCAAGCTCTACCCGGTCCTGCTGCTCGGGGTGCTCTTCGTGCTCTGCTGGCGCGCGGGCAAGTGGCGGGCGTTCGGCAGTGCGGCCCTCGGCGCCGTCGTCGCCTGGCTCGTGGTGAACGGGCCGGTCATGTACTTCGCCTGGGACGGCTGGAAGCGGTTCTACGTCTTCAGCCAGGACCGCCCCATCGACTTCGGCTCCGTGTGGCTGCTGATCTCCCAGCGCACCGGCAACCCGCTGGAGGGAGCCAACACGTACGCGACGGGGCTGACGCTGCTGCTGTGCCTGGCCATCGGCCTGCTCACGCTGACGGCCCCCCGCCGCCCCCGCTTCGCCCAGCTGGCGTTCCTGGTGGTCGCCGCCTTCATCCTGGCCAACAAGGTCTACTCGCCCCAGTACGTGCTGTGGCTCGTCCCGCTCGCCGCGCTCGCGCGGCCCCGCTGGCGCGACTTCCTGATCTGGCAGGCCGGCGAGGTCATGTACTTCCTCGGCATCTGGTTCTACCTGGCCTACACGACCAGCGGGGACAAGCACCAGGGGCTCCCCGTGGAGGGCTACCAGCTGGCGATCGCCGCCCACCTGCTGGCGACGCTCTACCTGTGCGCCGTCGTCGTACGGGACATTCTGATGCCCGAGCGGGACGTCGTACGGCGCGACGGCTCGGACGACCCCTCCGGCGGCGTCCTGGACGGGGCCGAGGACGTCTTCACGCTGTCGGAGACGCGGAAGGCGCCGCGGGACGCGGCGCCTTCCGAGGGACAGCGGGTCGACTGGGGCGTAGCCCCCAGGGACTGAGCGGGCTCAGGCGTCCAGGACCCGGTCGAACTGCGTGGTGGTGTGCCGCAGGTGCGCCACCAGCTCGTCGCCGACGTGCGGCTCGGTGGCGTCCGAGGGCACGAACAGGATCGACACCTGCATGTGCGGGGGCTCCGCGAACCAGCGCTGCTTGCCCGCCCAGACGAAGGGCGACAGGTTCCGGTTGACGGTGGCCAGGCCGGCCCGGGCGACGCCCTTGGCGCGCGGCATCATCCCGTGCAGGGCCTTGGGGGCCTCCAGGCCCACCCCGTGCGAGGTGCCGCCCGCGACGACGACCAGCCAGCCGTCCGAGGCGGCCTTCTGCTGGCGGTAGCCGAACCGGTCCCCCTTGGAGACCTTGGTGACGTCCAGGACCGCGCCCCGGTACTGGGTTGCCTCATGGTCGCCCAGCCACAGCCGGGTGCCGATGCGGGCCCGGAAGCGGGTCTGGGGGAACTGCTGCTGGAGCCGTGCCAGTTCCTCGGCCCGCAGGTGGCTGACGAACATGGTGTGCAGCGGCAGCCGCGCCGCGCGCAGCCGGTCCATCCAGCCGATGACCTCCTCGACGGCGTCGGAGCCGTCGGGGCGGTCCAGCGGCAGGTGCAGGGCGAAGCCCTCCAGCCGGACGTCCTCGATCGCCGACTGGAGCAGGCCCAGGTCCTGCTCCGAGATGCCGTGGCGGCGCATCGAGCTCATGCACTCGATGACCACGCGGGCGCCGACCAGACCCCGCACCCCGTCCACCGAGGACACCGAGCGGATCACCCGGTCGGGCAGCGGTACGGGGTCCTCGCCGCGCCGGAAGGGCGTGAGGACGAGCAGGTCGCCGCCGAACCAGTCCTTGATGCTGGCCGCCTCGTACGCCGTGCCCACGGCCAGGATGTCGGCGCCCATCCGGGTCGCCTCCTCGCACAGCCGCTCGTGGCCGAAGCCGTAGCCGTTGCCCTTGCAGACCGGGATCAGTCCGGGGAACTGGTCGATGATCTGCTTCTGGTGCGCACGCCAGCGCGCGGTGTCGACGTAGAGCGTGAGCGCCATGCCCGTCCGGAGCCTCTCTCGGAAAGCTGCGTGGTGCAGCGGTGCGGTGTGTGTGGGGCGGGGGGAGTGGGGGTCAGCGGCGGGACATGTAGATGTCGAGCGCCTTGTGCAGCATCTTGTTGAGCGGGAAGTCCCACTCGCCGACGTACTCGACGGCCTCGCCGCCCGTGCCGACCTTGAACTGGATGAGGCCGAACAGGTGGTCGTTCTCGTCCAGGGTGTCACTGATGCCGCGCAGGTCGTAGACGCTGGCGCCGAGCGCGTACGAGTCGCGCAGCATGCGCCACTGCATCGCGTTCGAGGGACGGACCTCGCGCTTGTGGTTGGCGGAGGCGCCGTAGGAGTACCAGACGTGCTGGCCGACGGTGAGCATCGTGGCGGCGGCCAGCGGCTCCCCCTCGTGCTTGGCGATGTACAGCCGCATCCGGTTGGGGTCCTCGGAATTGAGGGCCGTCCACTGGCGCTGGAAGTAACTGAGCGGGCGCGGGCGGAACTTGTCGCGCTCGGCGGTGATCTCGTAGAGGTGCTGCCAGGTCGGCAGGTCCTCGTAGCTGCCCTGGACGACCTCGACGCCGGCCTTCTCGGCCTTCTTGATGTTGCGGCGCCACAGCTGGTTGAAGCCCTTGAGGACGTCGTCCAGCGAACGGTTCGCCAGCGGCACCTGGAAGACGTAGCGCGGCTGGACGTCGCCGAAGCCGGCGCCGCCGTCCTCGGCCTGCTGCCAGCCCATGCGGCGCAGCTTGTCGGACACCTCGAAGGCGCGGGGCTCGATGACCGAGGCCTCCACGTCACGCAGGCGCTTGACGTCCGGGTCCTGGATTCCGGCCTTGATGGCGGCGGAGTTCCAGCGGCGGATGACGACGGGCGGGCCCATCTTCACGGTGAAGGCGCCCTGCTGCTTGAGGTGGGCCAGCATCGGCTGGAGCCATTCCTCCAGATTCGGGGCGAACCAGTTGATGACCGGCCCCTCGGGAAGGTACGCGAGGTAGCGCTTCACCTTGGGCAGCTGGCGGTACAACACGAGTGCGGCGCCGACGAGTTCGCCGTGCTGGTCGAACCATCCGAGGTTCTCCGAGCGCCACTCGTTCTTGACGTCGGCCCATGCCGGGACCTGGCAGTGGCTAGCCGACGGCAGGCTCTGGAGGTAGGCCAGATGCTGCTCTCGGCTGATGGTGCTCAGGGACAGGCTCATGCGGGGTGTCTCCTCCGGCGGCTTCGCTGGCTATGGCGCGAAGCCTACTGCGACGGGGGCACCACCCATCTGGGGGACAGGCCCTTGCCCGGGCCGGTGGCAGGCCGGTGCCCCGTCGCGGAGGTCCCCCGGTCAGCCCAGCCAGCCACCGAAGAGGCCGCCGTGCGCCATTCCGAGGAAGAAGCCGATGGCAGACGCGCCAAGGCCGATGATCAGTGCGAAGCGCTCGCGTGTCGTGACGGAGACGAACTGCCCGTACAGCCCGGTCACGATTCCGATCAGCCCGGTCCACGAGCTGATCAGGTGCAGATTGTGGAAGAACGCAGTGACGAACGCCACGGCGCCGAGGACGAGGGTGACCGCCACCAGGGTGTCCTGGAGGGGATGGGGCTTGCCATCGGTCGCGAAGAGCGAGATGGATGACTGGGGTCGCATGGCCTGTGCCATCGGAAGGCACCTCCTGGCTGAGCAGAGCGGTGCTGGGGCCGCCTCCGGCGGGAGCCGGGGGCATAGCACCGAGCACACCCGATGGATACAGATTGTGTCCCCCTGCCGTTGGATTTCAACCGGAAGGACGCGAGCAGGTAGTCTGTACAGCTGCGCGGTGTCTGCTCTGCTGACGCCGTGCGCACGCATCACGACCCTCCTGCCACGGAACGACCGTGGCCGCTGAGTCCAAAGGAGGTGGGTTCCACATGCGTCACTACGAAGTGATGGTCATCCTCGACCCCGATCTCGAGGAGCGCGCTGTCTCCCCGCTGATCGAGAACTTCCTCTCCGTCGTCCGTGAGGGCAACGGAAAGGTCGAGAAGGTCGACACCTGGGGCCGTCGTCGTCTCGCTTACGAGATCAAGAAGAAGCCCGAGGGCATCTACTCGGTCATCGACCTTCAGGCCGAGCCTGCGGTCGTCAAGGAGCTTGACCGACAGATGAACCTGAACGAGTCGGTTCTCCGGACCAAGGTCCTCCGCCCCGAGACCCACTGAACTTCGGTTCAGCGGTAATCGGGACCGAGTAGCACAGCAGCCCAGCAGCAATCCCCGCCGAGAGGTTCATCCATGGCAGGCGAGACCGTCATCACGGTCGTCGGCAATCTCGTCGACGACCCCGAGCTGCGCTTCACCCCCTCGGGTGCGGCGGTCGCGAAGTTCCGTGTCGCGTCCACCCCCCGCACCTTCGACCGTCAGACCAATGAGTGGAAGGACGGCGAGAGCCTGTTCCTGACCTGCTCGGTGTGGCGGCAGGCGGCGGAGAACGTCGCCGAGTCCCTCCAGCGAGGCATGCGCGTCATCGTGCAGGGCCGGCTGAGGCAGCGGTCGTACGAGGACCGTGAGGGTGTCAAGCGCACGGTCTACGAGCTGGACGTCGAGGAAGTCGGCCCCAGCCTGAAGAACGCCACGGCCAAGGTCGCCAAGACCACCGGTCGCGGCGGTCAGGGTGGATACGGCGGCGGCGGTGGCGCCCAGCAGCAGGGTGGCGGCGGCGGTGGCTGGGGCGGAGCCCCCAGCGGCGGCGGCGCACCTCAGGGTGGCGGAGCTCCCTCCGACGACCCGTGGGCGTCCAGCGCACCGGCCGGCGGCCAGCCGCAGGGCGGCAACAACGGAGGCGGCTGGGGCGGAAGCTCCGGCGGCTCCGGCGGTGGCTACTCGGACGAGCCGCCCTTCTAGGGCAGCTCGTATCCCCACTTCTTGATCACACAGGAGAGACACAATGGCGAAGCCGCCTGTGCGCAAGCCTAAGAAGAAGGTCTGCGCGTTCTGCAAGGACAAGACCGTGTACGTGGACTACAAGGACACGAACATGCTGCGGAAGTTCATTTCCGACCGCGGCAAGATCCGTGCCCGCCGCGTCACCGGCAACTGCACGCAGCACCAGCGTGACGTCGCCACGGCCGTCAAGAACAGCCGTGAGATGGCGCTGCTGCCCTACACGTCCACCGCGCGATAAGGAAAGGGTGACCGAATAATGAAGATCATCCTGACCCACGAGGTCTCTGGCCTCGGCACCGCCGGCGATGTCGTCGACGTCAAGGACGGTTACGCTCGCAACTACCTGGTCCCGCGTGGTTTCGCGATCCGCTGGACCAAGGGTGGCGAGAAGGACGTGGCGCAGATCCGCCGCGCCCGCAAGATCCACGAGATCGCGACCATCGAGCAGGCCAACGAGGTCAAGGCCAAGCTCGAGGGTGTCAAGGTCCGTCTGGCCACCCGCGCGGGTGACGCCGGTCGTCTGTTCGGCTCCGTGACGCCGTCCGACATCGCTTCGGCGATCGAGGCGTCCGGTGGCCCGAAGGTCGACAAGCGTCGCGTGGAGCTGGGCTCCCCGATCAAGACCCTCGGTTCGTACCAGGTCTCCGTGCGTCTGCACGCCGAGGTCGCCGCGAACGTGGGCATCGAGGTCGTCGCCGCCTAAGGGCAGCGCAGGAAGGGCCGCACCCCTTGGGGTGCGGCCCTTTTTCGTGTTCCCGTGCTTCGTGTTTCACGTGAAACATGGGCCGTTTCACGTGAAACATCGGCTGTCCCGCGTGGACCGTCTGGTGTTTCACGTGAAACATCGCCTACGGCGGTAGGTGCGGGGCGGTGCTCCGCTCAGCGGGTGGCGCCCGCCACCAGCCAGCGGCCCGAGCGGCCGCGCAGCTGGAGGGTGGCCATCCGGACCAGCATCATCAAGGTCATCGCCCACCACAGGGCCGTCAGGCCGCCGCCGAGGACCGGGACGAGCAGGGCGGCCGGGGCGAAGACGGCGAGGGTCAGCAGCATGGCCCGGGCCAGGTAGGGGCCGTCTCCGGCGCCCATGAGCACCCCGTCCAGGACGAAGACGATGCCGCAGACCGGCTGCGCCAGGGCCACGACCAGCAGGGCGGGCAGCAGGGTGTTCTCGACGGCGGGGTCGCTGGTGAACAGCGGGATGAAGACCGGGCGGGCCAGTACGACGAGCAGGCCGAGCACGAGGCCCGCCCCGATCCCCCACTGGACCATCCGCCGACAGACCGCCTTGGCCCCCTCGGTGTCCCCGGCCCCGAGGTAGCGGCCGATGATGGCCTGCCCGGCGATGGCGATCGCGTCCAGGGCGAAGGCGAGCAGGCTCCACAGGGACAGCAGGATCTGGTGGGCGGCGATGTCGGCGTCGCCGAGCCGCGCCGCCACGGCAGTCGCGATCATCAGGATGGCGCGCAGCGAGAGGGTGCGGACCAGCAGGGGGACCCCGGCCTGGGCGCAGGCCCGGATCCCGGCCGCGTCGGGCCGTAGCGAGGCGCCGTGCCTGCGGGCGCCGCGGACGACGACGAACAGGTAGACGGCGGCCATGGCGCACTGGGCCATGACGGTGCCCCAGGCGGATCCGGCGATGCCGAGGCCGGCGCCGTACACCAGGGCCACGTTCAGGACGCCGTTGAGGACGAAGCCCCCGATGGCCACGTAGAGCGGCGTACGGGTGTCCTGGAGGCCGCGGATGACGCCCGTGGCGGCGAGCACCGCGAGCATGGCGGGGATGCCGAGTGCGGAGATCCGCAGGTAGGTGATCGCGTAGGGGGCGACGGTGTCCGAGGCGCCGAAGAGGGAGACCAGGGCGGGCGCGAAGGGCAGGACGACGGCCACGACGGCTGCGCCGAGCAGCAGTGCCAGCCAGATGCCGTCCATCCCCTGCCGGATGGCGGCCTGGAGGTCGCCGGCGCCGACCCGCCGGGCGACGGCCGCGGTGGTGGCGTAGGCGAGGAAGACGAAGACGCTCACGGCGGTGGTGAGCAGAGCGGCGGCGATGCCGAGGCCGGCCAGCTGGGGGGTGCCGAGGTGCCCCACGATGGCGCTGTCGGCCATCACGAAGAGGGGTTCGGCGACGAGGGCGCCGAAGGCGGGCACCGCGAGGGCGAGGATCTCACGGTCGTGCCGTCTCGGGGCAGCCTTCGGAGCTGTGGGGGCCTGTGTCATGTGCTCAATGTAATCTTCCACAGGTAATAGACGCAAGAGTCCAGAGCTCCTTACCAAGTCCCTGACTTGGGCGTTCTCCGCGCCCCGTTGGAGGCGATCTTGAGACAGTGGCGAAGATTTTTCTCCCTCACAGGGCCTGGAAGGAGAAAGTGCAGGTCAGATGGGGTGTAAGGGAGGGGTGGGTGATTTTGTCCACAGCGTCGTCCCCCGGTCCGTGCACAGCTTCGGGTGACTTACCCACAGCATTCGCTCCGTCATCCACATCTCATCCACACAGCCTGTGGATAACAAGATTGGCTGACGTCGCTCGCGGCTCTACCGTTGTGCGTTGCCCGACGCGCCGAGAGCCGATCCGGGTGCCCCAAATGTCAGAGCCGTGTCGTAGAAAGAGTGGCACGGCGAGGTCCGCGTTGCGGACGGGAGGAGGCGGCCCGGTGAACATGCCCGAGCCCATGGACGACCCCTGGGCCGACAGCGGTCCCAGTGACCGTCTGCCCGCCCGTCCGCGCCGTAACGGCGAAGGCCGCGGCCGCGGGGACGAGCAGAGCGACCGGGGCCGCGAGGGCGGCTCCTGGGACGGTGGCGGCGGCGGCTTCGAGCGCGTCCCGCCGCAGGACCTCGACGCCGAACAGTCCGTGCTCGGCGGCATGCTCCTGTCCAAGGACGCGATCGCCGACGTGGTCGAGGTCCTCAAGGGCCACGACTTCTACCGGCCCTCGCACGAGACGATCTACCAGGCCATCCTCGACCTCTACGCCAAGGGCGAGCCGGCCGACCCGATCACGGTCGGCGCGGAGCTGACCCGGCGCGGCGAGATCAGCAAGGTCGGCGGGGCTTCGTACCTGCACACCCTCGTGCAGTCCGTGCCCACGGCGGCGAACGCCGAGTACTACGCCGAGATCGTCCACGAGAGAGCCGTCCTGCGCCGCCTGGTCGCGGCCGGTACGAAGATCACACAGATGGGCTACGCGGCCGACGGCGACGTCGACGAGATCGTCAACAGCGCCCAGGCCGAGATCTACGCCGTCACCGAGCAGCGGACCTCCGAGGACTACCTGCCGCTCGGCGACATCATGGAGGGCGCGCTCGACGAGATCGAGGCCATCGGTTCGCGCAGCGGCCAGATGTCCGGCGTCCCGACAGGGTTCACCGACCTGGACTCCCTGACCAACGGCCTGCACCCGGGCCAGATGATCGTCATCGCGGCCCGGCCCGCCATGGGAAAGTCGACGCTCGCGCTGGACTTCGCTCGGGCCTGCTCCATCAAGGCCAACCTGCCCAGCGTCATCTTCTCCCTCGAAATGGGGCGCAACGAGATCGCGATGCGCCTCCTGTCGGCCGAGGCCCGGGTGGCGCTGCACCACATGCGCTCGGGCACCATGACCGACGACGACTGGACCCGGCTGGCCCGCCGCATGCCGGACGTCTCGGCCGCGCCCCTCTACATCGACGACTCGCCCAACCTGTCGATGATGGAGATCCGCGCCAAGTGCCGCCGGCTCAAGCAGCGCAACGACCTCTCGCTCGTCGTCATCGACTATCTCCAGCTGATGCAGTCGGGCGGCTCGCGCCGTCCCGAGAGCCGCCAGCAGGAGGTCTCGGACATGTCCCGAAACCTCAAGCTGCTGGCCAAGGAGCTGGAGGTGCCGGTGATCGCGCTCTCCCAGCTGAACCGTGGCCCCGAACAGCGCACCGACAAGAAGCCGATGGTCTCCGACCTGCGTGAGTCGGGCTCCATCGAGCAGGACGCCGACATGGTGATCCTGCTGCACCGCGAGGACGCGTACGAGAAGGAGTCCCCCCGCGCCGGCGAGGCGGACCTGATCGTGGCCAAGCACCGTAACGGCCCCACGGCCACCATCACCGTGGCCTTCCAGGGCCATTATTCGCGGTTCGTGGACATGGCCAACACGTAGCATCCCGAGCATGGATGAGCTCTCTGAAGACCTGGAACTTCTACCCTCCACCCGGCGCGCGCTGAGGCACCGGATCGCCGTCGCGCAGAGCGAGGGCCGGTCCCCGTCTCTGGTGGCCGCCGTCGTACGGGGCGGCGAGGTGGTCTGGGAGGGCTCCCGTACCTCCGTCGAGGGCCACGGCCCGGACGGCGGCGTGCAGTACCGGATCGGGTCGATCACCAAGACCTTCACGGCCGTTCTGGTCATGCGGCTGCGCGACGAGGGGCTCCTGGACCTCTCCGATCCGCTGGGCAGGCACCTTCCCGGGACGGGCGCCGACGCGGTGACCATCGGCCAACTGCTCTCCCACACCGGCGGGCTGGCGGCCGAGACCCCGGGCGCCTGGTGGGAACGGTCGTCGGCCGAGCTGCGGCCTGGCCTCGACGAGGTGCTGGGCGAGGACCCCTTCAAGCACGAGCCGGGCCGCAGGCACCACTACTCCAACCCGGGCTACACCCTGCTCGGTTCGCTCGTCGAGGCGCTGCGCGGCAAGCCCTGGGAGGACGTGCTGCGGGCGGAGGTGCTGGAGCCGCTGGGGCTGGACCGTACGAGCGGGCAGCCGCGGGCCCCGCACGCCGGAGGCTGGGCGGTGCACCCGTGGGCGGACCTGATGATGCCGGAGCCGGCGGAGGACCTGGGAGTCATGGCCCCGGCCGGGCAGTTGTGGTCCACGACCGGTGACCTGGCGAAGTTCGCGGTCTTCCTGACCCGGGGCGACGAGCGGGTACTGAGCGCGGAGAGCGTACGGGAGATGCGTACCCCCGCGGTGGCCCCCGAGCCCGGGTCCGAGGAGGCCGGCTACGGACTCGGCGTGCAGCTGAGCGTGCAGGACGGGCGCAGGCTCGCCGGACACAGTGGCTCCCTTCCCGGTTTCCTCGCGGCCCTGTGGCTGAGCGAGGAGGAGGACCTGGCGGCGGTGGTCCTGGCGAACTGCACGTCGGGGGTGGGGCCTTCGATGGTGGCGACGGACCTCATCCGGATCGTCGCACAGGCGGAGCCCCGGTTCCCCGAGCCGTGGCGGCCGTTCAGGGAGGCCGACCAGGTGCCCGTGGAGCTGTGCGGCACCTGGTACTGGGGCACCGCGGCCCACGTGCTGCGCCTGCGGTACGACGGTTCGCTGGAGCTCGGCCCGGCGGGTGCGAGCGGCCGGGCGGCCCGCTTCCGCGGTGAGTCGGACGGTACGTGGACTGGTCTGACGGGTTACTACGCGGGTGAGACGCTGCGCGCGGTACGGCGGGGCGACGGCTCCCTCAGCCATCTGGACCTCGGGTCGTTCGTGTTCACGCGCGAGCCCTACGACCCCCAGGCCCCGGTGCCCGGCGGGGTGGACCCGCAGGGCTGGCGGGGCATCGGCTGACGGTGCGTTCCCTGGCTGGAGCCTGCTGACGGCCTTGCTCAGGCGGTCAGTTCGCGCTCCAGCGGGGTGCGGAAGCGCGGGGTGACGCGGGCCCCGCCCACCCAGTCCGCGAGCCGCGGGGCCTCGGCGGTGACCGCCTTTTCGGCGTCCCCGCCGGGGCTGCCCAGAAGCCGCCAGACGATCTCTCCGTCGGCCCGCTGGGCCCAGCCCCCGACGATCTCGCCGTTCCACCACACGGTCGGGCCGATGTTGCCCGAGTAGTCGAAGAGGGCGGCCCGGTGGGCGGGGTCGAGGTGGAAGGTCCGGTCGGCCCAGCCCATGGCGCTGGGGTCGAGGGCGGGCAGCAGTGCCGCCCAGGGCTCCGGGGCGGGTTCGGGAGCGGTGTCGCCGGGGCCGACGAGGGCTGTCGTACCGTCCTCCAGGCGGACCTGTTCGGGGCCCACGGCCGTCAGGGCCTCGCGTACGTCGGTGAGGGTCCAGCCGGTCCACCACTTGAGGTCGGCCTCGGTGGCCGGCCCGTAGGCGTGCAGCCAGCGCCGGGCGATCTCGGCGCGGGCCTCGGCGGCGGGCAGGTGGGGCCAGGGCCGCGTGTGCACCCAGCGGTACTGGCTGGAGGTCCACGATCCGCGTGGCCGGTCGCGCCGGATCCGGCCGTCCGCCGCGAGGAGGCGGATGACGCGGGTGGCGACACCGGTCTCGGTCTCGTACTTCTTGCCCCGGGCGATGGTGATCTTCTGTCGGAGGGCGGGCACGGCCGCGGAGAGCTGGCTGCCGGTCGAGGGGCCGTGGGCGTCGAGCGCGTCGAGGGCGGCCGTCTCGGCCCGGGCCAGCCAGTCGGCGTCCAGGCCCTGGCCGTCCTGTTCGAGGTGCTTGAGCAGGGTCCGGCGTTCCTTCGCCGCGATGCCCCGGGCGCAGGAGGCGTCCACGTAGGGCGCGAGTTCGATGGAGACGGCGAAGAGCGTGTTGCGCATGCTGAGCATGCGGACGAGGCCGACCTCCTCGTACAGGGCCCGTTCGATCTCGGCCGGGCCGCCCTCGCGCAGGCGGGCCCGGGCGGAGAGGTAGACGGTCGCGGCGTCCGTGGCGTGGAGGGCGACGACCGCGTCCGCGGCCAGCCCCGGCGTGGTGGTGCGGGCCGAGGGGGCCAGGAGGTGCCGCCGGCCGAGCCGGTGGCGACGCTCGGCGGTCGTGACGAGGCGGAGGCGGGGACTCATCCTCCCGATGGTAGGCCGGGCCACCGACGGCGGCCCGGCCCGATCGGGGGGCGGCTGCGGTCAGAGCGCGAGCTTGAACCCGACGTGGGAAGCGGTGAATCCGAGCCGCTCGTAGAAGCGGTGGGCGTCGGTGCGCGAGACGTCCGAGGTGAGCTGGACGAGCTGGCAGCCCTCCTCGCGGGACCGGTCGACGGCCCACTCGACGAACCGGGTGCCCAGGCCGTTGCCGCGCTCGTCCGCGTGCACGCGTACGCCTTCGATGATGGAGCGGGTGGAGCCCTTGCGGGACAGGCCGGGGACGATCGTCAGCTGGAGGGTGCCCACGACGCGCTCGCCGCGGACGGCGACGACCACGTGCTGGTGGGGGTCGTCGGTCAGCCGCTTGAGGGCCGCGACGTACGGGACCAGGTCGTCCGGGGACTCGCGGGTGGCGCCGAGCGGGTCGTCGGCGAGCATGGCGACGATCTCCGGCAGGTCCGCCTCGACTGCGGGGCGGATGATCAGTTCAGGGGTTTCGCTCATGGCGGTTGTCCTTGTCTGTGCCTGCGGCCGGGTCGGCCTGCGGCGTTGTCTGCTGGTGGCGGTCTCGCCCGTGGTGTTCCTCAGCCCGCGGCCACGGTGAGCGGGGCCCAGCGGCGGGTCCAGTCGCCGGGCAGGCCGGGGATGTCGCGGGTCATGACGGCGTTGAAGGCCACGGACTCCAGTCCCCGCTCCTTGAGCCACGTGAGCAGCTCCTCGTGGCGTACGTCGACATCGGTACGCAGGGGGCGTTCGGTGCCTGCGGCCAGGGCGGTCACGAGTGCCTGCGCCGTGGCGGTGTCCCGGGCGATCAGCGGGCCGACGACATGGGTGTCCATGTTGGGCCAGGCGGCGCTGTAGCCGATGAGGCCGCCGGAGGTGTCCTCGGCGACGAGCAGCTGGTCGGCGAAGGCGGGCAGGCGCGTGAGGAGGTGGGTGCGGTCGATGCCGAAGACCTCGGTGTCCAGGCGGATGATCCCGGAGAGGTCCTCGGCGGTGGCCGGCCGCACTCGGCCGGTGTCGGTGGCGGGGCTGCCCGGCGCGGGCCGGAAGGTGCCCCAGAGCATCTCCGCCCGCCCGGTGACGGCGAAGCCGAGCTCCTCGTAGAGCGGGCGGCCGTACGGGGTGGCGTGCAGGGTGAGCGGGATGCCGGCGAGTACCTCGTCGCACACGTGGACCATCAGTCGGCGCCCCAGTCCCTTGCGGGAGTAGCGGTCGGCGACGAGCACCATGCCGATGGCGGCGAGGTCGGGTTTGGCCTGGCGGTCTCCGTAGTGGGTGACCACGCAGGCTGCGGCGAGCCCGCTGCCGTCGGGTGCGTCGATGCCGTAGCCGTTACCGGCGGCGAGCAGCAGCCCCCACTTGTGGTCCTCGCGGGGCCAGCCGCGGTCCTCGGACAGGTCGGCGCAGTGACGGAGGTCGTCCGGCCTCAGCGTGCGGATCGGCAGGTCGTTGAGCGGTGGTGGTGTCACCGGCCCAGAGTGGATCACCGATCGCCGGGGAGTCCAGGGGGTTTGGGCGGCCCGGGGCGATGTTTCACGTGAAACGTCGCTCGGTTTCACGTGAAACATCGCCTGGTTTCACGTGAAACATCGGTTGTTTCACGTGAAACCGAGGGGCTAGCCTCGACCGCTATGACACTGCTCCATCTCTTCGATCTCGACGGAACACTGATGTACGGCTCGGCCGCACCGGTAGAGATCTCCCGGCAGCTCGGCGTGGGCGCGGAGATCGCGGAGCTGGAGCGGGCGTTCGGAGCCCGGGAGATCGGTCCCCACCAGTTCTCGACGGCGGCGCGCGAGCTGTGGTCGGAACTCACCCCGGCGCACGTCCGGGCGGCGTTCGAGGGAGCTCCCTGGCTGGCCGGGATCCGCGACGTCTGGACGGAGATCCGCGAGCGCGGCGACTACTGCGCGGTGATCTCCCTGTCCCCCTCCTTCTTCGTCGAGCTGCTGCTGGAGTGGGGTGCGCACGCCGCGCACGGCTCGGTCTTCCCGGAGGTTCCCTTCACCCGGCCCGTCGACGCGGCGGGGATCCTCACGCCCGAGGGGAAGGTGGATGTCGCAGACCGGCTGTGCGCGCGGTTCGGCGTGACCCGGGACCACTGCGTGGCGTACGGGGACTCCATGACCGACGCCGTCCTCTTCGAGGCGGTCCCGAGGTCGGTGGCGGTGAACGCACGGCCGTATCTGGCGGAGCGTGCGACCTACGTCTACGAGGGCCGTGACCTGCGCGAGGCATACCAGCTTCTCGGTGGGGCACGCCCGGGAGTCGCGGCATCTTAAGGGGAAAGGGGGTTCGAAACGCGCAATTTCCCCATTCCCCCGCAGTGCTCTTGGTCGGCTGGCACGCTGTGAAATCCGGAACCACGGATTCGCGGCCGTGGCGTGTGCAGACCCGACCGAGATGCTCGAAGCGAGGCACCACATGGACGCTCCGCCCACCAGATCGGCAAGACCGACGGGCCGGATACCCTCCGGAGGCGGTGCGAAAGAGCCCTCCCCGGATGCCGTGCTCATCCGCCGGACCCTCGCGGAGATCGCACCCGTCGCCGACAAAGTCACCTCGTACTTCTACGCTCTGGTCTTCACGGGGCACCCCGACGTCCGGGGGATGTTCCCCGCGGCCATGGACGCGCAGCGAGACCGGCTGCTGAAGGCACTGCTGACCGCCGCCGAACACATCGACGACCCGGAGGTGCTCACCCCCTACCTGCGCCGGCTCGGCACCGGTCACCGCAAGTACGGCACCATGGCAGCGCACTACCCGGCCGTGGGAGAGGCCCTGATCGGGGCCCTGACCCGGTACGCGGAGCGCACCTGGGGGCCGGAGACCGAGGCGGCTTGGGTCCGCGCGTACACCGCCATCTCCCAGATCATGATCGACGCGGCCGCCGAGGACGAGACGAGGGCACCGGCCTGGTGGCACGCGGAGGTGGTCTCGCACGATCTGCGGACCCCGGACATCGCGGTGCTGACGGTCCGCCCCGACCAGCCGTACCCCTTCCTCGCCGGCCAGTACACGAGCCTGGAGACCCCGTGGTGGCCACGGGTCTGGCGGCACTACTCCTTCGCCTCGGCGCCCCGCGCGGACGGACTGCTGTCGTTCCATGTCAAGGCCGTTCCGGCGGGCTGGGTCTCCAACGCCCTGGTGCGGCACGCCAGGCCGGGGGACGTGCTCCGGCTGGGGCCGCCGGCGGGATCGATGGTGGTGGACCACAGCACCGACAACGGGATGCTGTGCCTGGGCGGCGGTACCGGCATCGCGCCGATCAAGGCGCTGATCGAGGACGTGGCCGGGCACGGTGAGCGGCGCCCGATGGAGGTCTTCTTCGGGGCCCGCAGCGACGACGACCTCTACGACAAGGACACCCTGCTGGGGCTCCAGCGCTCCCACCCGTGGCTGTCGGTACGGCCGGTGGTCGGTGAGGGGCTGGCGGGCCAGCTGCCCCAGGCGGTCGGCGAGCACGGGCCCTGGAGCTCGTACGACGCCTTCATCTCGGGTCCCCCGGCGATGATCCGCAGCGGTGTGGACGCGCTCAAGCGGATCGGCATCCCGGGGGAGCGGATCCGCTACGACGCGGTCGAGGAGCTGGCGGGCGTCGCCGGCTGAGACCGGTACGGGCCGGCCGGCTCCCCGGCGTGCTCAGCCCAGATCGGGTGCGTGCATGGCGCGCACCCCCTCGATGTTCCCGTCGAGGTAGTGGCGCAGGGAGAGCGGGACGAGATGGACGGCGGCGATGCCGACCCGGCTGAACGGCACGCGGACGATCTCGTACTCGCCCTCGGGCTCGTCGATCTCGGGGCCGTGCCGCAGGCCGGGGTCCATCGATTCGAGGTGGCAGACGAAGAAGTGCTGCACCTTGACCCCGGTCACTCCCCCGGAGGCGATGTGCTCGACGGTGTCGACGAAGCAGGGGACCACATCGGTGATCTTCGCTCCGAGTTCCTCGTGGAGTTCCCGGTGGAGGGCGTCGACGACAGTGGCGTCCGAGGACTCCACTCCCCCGCCTGGGGTGACCCAGTACGGGTCGACGCCGGGCTTGGTGCGCTTGATGAGGATCAGGTCGTCACCGTCGAGCAGGATCGCGCGGGCGGTGCGTTTGACCACTGGACGTTCGGTCATGGGAGAAGAGTGGCCCAGGACTCCGCTCCGCAAACGCGTCACGGGGCCGGAAGCGGGGGCTCACCAGTGCGCGGCGGCGCGTACGAGGCGGTCGTGGGCCCGTGCGAGATGGGCGAGGCCCAGGCTGCCGGCCCGCACGACGAGGAACCAGGTGCGCAGCGGTGGCACGGCGGGATCGAGCAGGGCGACGATCCGGCCGGAGTCCAGGGCCTCCCGGCACAGGTAGCGGGGCAGGACGGCGAGGCCGCCACCTGCCTGTACGCATTCCAGGACGGCCCGCAGATCGGGCACCACGACGGTGGCGGCGCATTCGGGGACGAGGTCGAAGACGGCGCCCCAGTAGCGGGTGACGAGCGGCAGGCTCTCGTGGACCTCGACGACCGGGATCCCTTCGAGGGCCACCGGGCCCTTGTCGAGCAGTTCGGCCCGGTCGACCAGGGCGGCCCAGTACGGCGCCGCGACCAGGACCTGTTCCTCGTCGCAGAGGGCGCTGGCGGTGAACAGGCCGCCGCGCGGCCGGGAGGTGGTGACGACCAGGTCGTGCTGTCCGGCGGCCAGCCCGTCCAGGGTCTCCTTCGCGTCGGGAGCGAGGGCGGTGCGCAGGGTCTGGCCCTGTCCGACGAGCGGGGCGAGGACGGGCAGCACCCGCAGGGACAGGAACTCCGGGGGTCCGGCGAGGTGCAGGGTGCGTAACGCCCCGGCGGCTTCGCGCTCGGTCTCGGTGATCCGCAGCAGGGCGTCGAGGTGCGGGGCGGCCTTGTGGGCCAGCTCGTCACCGACGGCGGTGGGGGTGACGCCGCGGGCCCGGCGGTGGAAGAGGGGCCGGCCGATCTGGCGTTCGAGGGTGCGGATCTGTGAGGTGACGGCGGGCTGGGACAGCCCGAGGAGCGAGGCGGCCCGGGTGAACGAGCCGGCCCGGTGCACGGCAACGAAGGTACGCAGCAGGGCCAGGTCCATTTTTCGGCCCCTCTCGGTGGGGGCCTTCAACTATAAATATGCCGATAGGCCCCTGTCGTTACCGTGATTGGACTCTGACGCTGGGTCAACTAGCCTTGTCGTCGAGGTTCTTGTGTGAGGGAACCGGGGCGGTCCGAGCCACCAGGGGGGAGGCTCGGACCGTCCTGCCCCGCCTGGTTCAGGCCCCGGACGCGGCGCGATCGAGGGCGCGCAGCACGTCCGCGACCAAGTCCTCGGGGTTCTCGGCGCCGGCGGAGAAGCGGATGAAGCCCTCCGGGACGGCGTCCCCGCCCCAGCGTCCGCGCCGCTCGGCGGTGGACCGTACTCCACCGAAACTCGTGGCGTTCTCCACCAGGTGCAGGGCCTCCATGAAGCGCTCCGCGTGCGCGCGGTCCGGCAGGGTGAAGGAGACCACCGAGCCGAAACCGCTCATCTGCCGGGCGGCCGTCTTGTGGGACGGGTCCGACGGGAGGCCGGGGTAGCGCAGCCCGGTGATCTCGGTGCGGTCGGCCAATGCCTCCGCCACGGCCAGTGCGTTGCCCCACTGGCGCTCGGCACGCAGCTGGATGGTGGCCAGGGAGCGGTGGGCGAGCCACGCCTCCATCGGGCCCGGGATCGCACCGACGATCTTGCGCCAGCGGCGGATGCCCGCGGCGAGCTCCCGGTCGCGGCACACGACGTAGCCGAGCAGCAGGTCGCCGTGGCCGGTGAGCCCCTTGGTCCCGCTGGCCACGGAGAAGTCCGCGCCGAATTCCAGCGGCCGCTGCCCGAGCGGGGTCGCGAGGGTGTTGTCGACGGCGACCAGGGTGCCGCCGGCGTGCGCGGCCGCCACGAGGCGGCGTACGTCGCAGACGTCGAGCCCCGGGTTGGACGGGGTTTCGATCCACAGGAGACGCGCCCCGTCGAGGGCCCGGAGCTGGGCGTCGTCCGCGGTCGGCGCGGTGCGCACGTGGATCCCGTACGCCTCGAGCTGCTCGCGGACCAGGGGCAGCGCCTGGTAACCGTCGTCGGGCAGGACGACGGTGTCGCCGGTGCGGGCCTGGGAGAGCAGGACGGCGGAGACGGCCGCCATGCCGGAGGCGAAGACGACGGTGTCCACGTCGTCCCGGCCCGGGGCCTCCAGCTCGCCGATGGCCCGTTCCAGCAGGGTCCAGGTGGGGTTGGTGTCGCGGCCGTACTGGTACGGGCCCGTCACGTCGCCGGGTAGGTGGAAGTGGGCGGCGAAGACCGGTCCGGGCAGCGGCGGCTCGTTCTTGACGGGCTCGGGCAGTCCGGCGCGCACGGCCCGGGTCCCCTCGCCGTACCGGGGCGCGCCGTCCGCCTCGCCGGCGGGGTGGGCGTTCACAGGGAGTGCTCCTTCACTGCGGCGCGTACGGCGTCCAGCAGGCCGGGGCTCGCCGCTTCGACCTGCTCCAGGCATGCGTGGAACCCGTCGAGCGAGCCGTAGTAGGGGTCCGGTACGTCGAGGGCGTCCGGTACGTCGTCACGGGCGGCGGCCCGGGCCGCCGGGTCGTAGGAGCGCAGCAGGCGGACCTTCGCGGCGTCCTCGGGGGTGGCGGCGAGGGCGCGCAGGTCACGCAGGTGGCCGACGTCGAGCGCGATGACGAGGTCGAGACGGTCGAACCAGGAGGTCCGGAACTGCCGGGCCCGGTGGGCCTGCTCGTACCCGGCGGCCTCCAGGACGGCGACGGTGCGCGGGTCGGCGCCGTCGCCCTCGTGCCAGCCGCCGGTGCCGGCGCTGTCCACCTCGACCAGGCCGTCGAGCCCGGCCTCGGCCACGTGGGAGCGGAAGACGGCCTCGGCCATGGGCGAGCGGCATATGTTGCCGGTGCAGACGAAGCACACGCGGTACATGGGCGGCCGCTCAGCGCTTGTCGGGCAGGGCCAGGTTCACGGCCCAGGAGACGATGGAGATGATCAGGCCGCCGAGGACCGCGGTCCAGAAGCCGTCGACGTGGAAACTGAGGTTGAACTGCTCGGCCAGCCACGAGGTCAGCAGCAGCATCAGGGCGTTCACGACGAGGGTGAACAGGCCCAGGGTGAGGACGAAGAGCGGGAACGACAGCAGCTTCACCACGGGCTTGACGATGAAGTTGACCAGGCCGAAGACCAGCGCGACCAGGATCAGCGTGAGAGTGCGGCGGCCCATGCTGCTGCCGTCGTCGAGCGTGATGCCCGCGAGCAGCCAGATGGCCACGGCCAGGGCCGCCGCGTTGGCGAGCGTCTTGACTACGAAATTCGTCATGTGTCTGATCGTGGCAGAGAAGATCCTGGTCGCACATCAGCAGATCAGCGGATCCCGGCGCAGCACTGAGCAACAGCAAGGGGCACGACAAGGATGAAGGCCTTCCGGCTGGACGAACTCGAGGCGGAGCGGGCGGCCAACGACGGCGCCTACCTGCAGTTCCTGCGCGAGCGGAACATGTCGGTGGGGCTGTACGCGCTCGACGCCGGCCAGAGCGACCCGCAGCAGCCGCACCGTCAGGACGAGGTGTACTTCGTGGTGAGCGGCCGTGCCTCGATCACGGTGGGGGAGGAGACGACGACCGTCGCGAACGGGAGCGTCGTCTACGTACCGGCGGGTGTGCCGCACAAGTTCCACCACATCACCGAGCCGTTGAAGGTGATGGTGGTGTTCTCCCCGCCGGAGGGCTGAGGGTTGCGGCCCCTCTCCCCCTAGGGGGCGGATCAGGGGGTTCCGGGGGCTCGCGGGCCCCCGGACGAGGCCGTGGACTCCTAGCATTTGAGCAGGAAGTCACGGACGAGGAAGAGGTAGGGACATGGACGGGATCCGAGCGATGTTCGCGGGTATGCCGTGGTGGGTGAAGTGGGTCGCCGTTCCGCTGCTGGCGCTCTTCGTCTTCGGTGGGGTGATCACCAGCATCCTGGGTGCGCTGATCTCGATCGTCTTCAAGGTGCTGCTCTTCGCCGCGCTCGTCGGCGGTCTGATCTTCGTCGTGAAGAAGTTCCGCGGAGACCGTGCGAAGTCCCCCTCCGGAGAGTGGTAGGACGCTCCGCCTCCCCTGCTACCGGGATTGACCCAGGCGGGGGAACGTGAGGGGTCAATCCGCTCACACGCCGGGAATCGGTGGATAGAGTGGCAATCTGTGCCGTTCCCTGGGCACCGACAGCCGGTACCTCCGCTCTGAACAGGCGGTCACGGCCACAGCCGCCGAGCACGACCCCCAGGAGCCGCGGCACACGCGGGGGCGGCCCCCGCAGGGTGGGCCCCCACAGCCCGCCGCCACGCCTGGGGGTGAGCTTTGTCTTCGGTTCACAATGCCGGTGTGCCGACTCTCATCGGTTCGGTGCAGAGGGCGCTGAGGTTGCTTGAGGCGGTGGGCTCCCATAGTGAGGGAGCCCCGGCGAAGCAACTGGCCCGTGAGGCCGGGCTCCCGCTCCCCACCGCGTACCACCTGCTGCGCACCCTGACGCACGAGGGCTATCTGCGCCGGGAGAGCGGGGTCTTCGTCCTCGGTGAGGCCGCCGGGCGGCTGGCCGGTGGCGGACTTCAGCAGAAACGTCGCAGCATGATCCTCGACTCGCTCGCGCACTTCCGCGACGCGGTCGGGGCGCCCGTCTACTTCGCGGTCTTCCGCGAGGGTGAGATCGAGGTCGTGGGCGTCTCGGACACCCCGGCCCACCCGGCCTGCGAGGAGTGGGCCGACTTCCGCGAGACCGGCCACGCGCACGCCATCGGCCAGTGCCTGCTGGGCCAGCTCGACGAGAAGACGCGCAAGGAGTACTACGACCGGCACCCGGTCCAGAGCGTCACGCCGTACACCGTGCGCGATCTGCACGCCCTGGAGCAGCGGATCGGCTCCTGGGAACGCATGCAGCCCGTGGTCGAACGCCAGGAATACGCCCTGGGCACGGTGTGTGCGGCCATCCCCATCACCGCCGGCGACGCCGCCGCGACCATGGCGATTTCTCTCCCTGTGCACCAGGAATCCCGGTTGCTCTATGTGGTCGATCGACTACGGAGTGAAGTAGGCGCGCTGTTGAGCACCCTCTCGTTCTCTATCAGTATCTGAAAACTCACTCCTTGTGATCTGCTAGCGCTTCCACCACTCTTGTCAAGAGGGTCCTGGGGGATCATTCCTGGCCACTTCCACTACATCGGGGTAGGCAATGCGCGAGTCGGTACAGGCAGAGGTCATGATGAGCTTCCTCGTTTCCGAGGAGCTCTCGTTCCGGATTCCGGTGGAACTCCGGTACGACGCTCGTGACCCCTACGCAGTGCGCCTGACTTTTCACCTTCCCGGAGACGCGCCCGTGACCTGGGCGTTCGGCCGGGAACTGCTTCTCGACGGCATCAACAAGCCGTGCGGTGACGGGGACGTGCACATCGCCCCCACCGACCCGGAAGAGCTGTCGGACGTCCACATCCGTCTCCAGGTCAGCGGCGACCGGGCCCTGTTCCGCGCCAGCGCGGCGCCACTCGTCGCGTTCCTCGACCGGACCGACCGGCTTGTTCCACTCGGTCAGGAGCGCAACCTCGGCGACTTCGAGGAGAACCTCGACGAGGCGCTCGGCAAGATCCTCGCCGGATCGCAGCAGAACGAGCGCAACGCGGGCTGAGGCGACGCCCGTCGACGGACCGGCTCAGCGTGCCGAAGCGCTGAGCGCCACGTCGTCGCCCTCCTTCACCGGGACGGGGCCCGCGCGCGACCCGACCAGCCGCGCCCGTCCCTCCCTCTCCTTCAGCGCTTGCGCCGCCGGCCCCGGCCACCGCGGGCCGGTGTCGAGGCCGGAGCGGCGGCCGGGGATACCGGCCGGTCCGCCGAAACCACCAGCGCGGCCAGCGCCGTGGTCACGGGCACCGAAGCCACGAGCCCGATCGAGCCCACCAGCGTCCGTACGATCTCCTCCGCGACCAGCTCGCTGTTGGCCACGGAGCCCATGCTGCTGTTCGCGATCGAGAACAGCAGGAGCAGTGGCAGTGCGGCGCCGGCGTAGGCCAGGACCAGGGTGTTGACCACCGAGGCGATGTGGTCGCGGCCGATCCTGATGGCCGCCCGGTACAAGCCCCTGGGGCCCATCCCGGGGTCCGCCTGGTGCAGTTCCCAGACCGCCGAGGTCTGGGTGACCGTCACGTCGTCGAGCACGCCGAGCGATCCGATGATCACTCCTGCGAGCAGCAAACCGCTCATGTCGATTTCGGGGTACAACCCGTGGATCAACCCGGTGTTGTCGTCCGTGTTCCCGCTGAGGAACGCCCAGTCGATGAACCACGAGCCCAGCAGCCCGATCAGCAGCAGCGAGATCAGCGTGCCGAGCACGGCCACCGAGGTCCGGGCCGTCAGACCGTGGCACATGTACAGGGCGATCAGCATGATCGCGCTGGCTCCGACCACCGCGACGACCAGGGGGTTCGAGCCCTGGAGGATCGCCGGGAGGATGAAGAGGGTCAGGATGCCGAAGCTGATGACGAGCGCGATGAGCGCGAACAGCCCGCGCATCCGGCCGACGACGACGACCGCGACGGCGAAGATGGCGGCCAGCAGCGCCATCGGGACCTTCCGGTTCACGTCGATCACGGAGTACTGGAGGTCGCGCGGCGCGTCCGGCGCGTAGGCGACCACCACCTCCTGATCCTGTGACAACTGCCGTGGCGCGCCGGGCTGGACGATCTCGAAGAAGGCCCGGCCCTTGTCCGGGCCGCTGGTGACCTCGACGGTGGCCTTCTTGCACTCGCCGTTCTGCCCGGCGAGCGCCTCGCGGCCCTGGGGGGTGGAGGTGTCGCCGGTGGGGGGCACTTGGGCGGCGTTGACGGATTTGCAGTCGACCTTCGCCAGAGCGACGACCTTGCCCTGCTGGGTCTGGCGGTCGAAGCCCACGCCGGTGCGTTCGTGGGCCGGCGCGCCGCCGGGCCAGAGCACGGCCATGCCGATGAGGACGGCGGCGGCGAAGGGGATCAGGACGGCGGCGATGACCTTGCGCAGGTGCTTGGAGACCGGGGCCGCCGGTCCGTGGCTGTGGCTGTGGGAATGGCCGTGGGAGGGGCCGGCCGCATGTCCGTGGGACGCGTGCTCGTGACCGGTTTGGCCCGTGGGTTCTGTGAGCTCATTGGGGGGCTGCGGCGAGGACTTCACCGGCAGATCATCGCAAGAGATGAGGGGGCCCACTGTTCAGCACGCCACAGATGACGCTAGCGTGGGGGCACCTTTGCACAACGCGGGAGCTCGGAGCACCGGGCTGAGAGGGCGCTGATCACCGTACGCGCATGAGAATGCGTACGGGAAGAGGCTGCGTCGACCGCCGAACCTGTTACCGGGTAATGCCGGCGTAGGGAGATCAGGTCTCATGACCATTCAGGACGCACGCACGCCTGCCGTCAGCCAGGACACCGACGGCCAGACCGAGCGCCAGCCCGGCTGGCACAAGGGATACCTGGCGGGCTCCCGCCCCGACATCCGGGTGCCGGTCCGCCAGGTCCACCTCACCAACGGCAAGGACGTCACGCTCTACGACACGTCCGGTCCGTACACCGATCCGACGATCGAGACCGATGTCCGCCGGGGACTCGCGCCGCTGCGCGAGAACTGGATCATCGGCCGCGGTGACACCGAGGAGTACGCGGGCCGTCCCGTGCGCCCCGAGGACGACGGCATCAAGCACACCTCTCCGCGCGGTGGCCTCAAGAACCTCGACGCGGTCTTCCCGGGCCGTCCGCGCCAGCCCCGCCGGGGCCGCGGCGGCGCCGCCGTCACCCAGCTCGCGTACGCCCGCCGGGGCGAGATCACCCCGGAGATGGAGTACGTCGCCATCCGCGAGAACGTCTCCCCCGAGGTCGTCCGTGAGGAGATCGCCGCAGGTCGCGCGGTGCTTCCCGCGAACGTTAACCACCCGGAGATCGAGCCGATGATCATCGGCAAGCGCTTCCTGGTGAAGGTCAACGCCAACATCGGCAACTCCGCTGTCACCTCCTCCATCGAGGAGGAGGTCGACAAGATGACCTGGGCGACCAAGTGGGGCGCCGACACGGTCATGGACCTCTCGACCGGCCGCAACATCCACACCACGCGCGAGTGGGTCCTGCGCAACTCCCCCGTCCCGATCGGCACCGTGCCGCTCTACCAGGCGCTGGAGAAGGTCGACGGCCGTGCCGAGGACCTGACCTGGGAGATCTACAAGGACACGGTCATCGAGCAGGCCGAGCAGGGCGTCGACTACATGACGGTCCACGCCGGCGTGCTGTTGCCCTACGTGCCGCTGACGGCCCGCCGCAAGACCGGCATCGTCTCGCGCGGTGGCTCGATCATGGCTGCCTGGTGCCTGGCGCACCACAAGGAGAACTTCCTCTACACGAACTTCGAGGAGCTCTGCGACATCCTCGCGACGTACGACGTCACGTACTCGCTGGGTGACGGCCTGCGCCCGGGGTCCATCGCGGACGCCAACGACGCGGCCCAGTTCGCGGAGCTGAAGACGCTGGGCGAGCTCAACACGATCGCCAAGCGCCACAACGTGCAGACCATGATCGAGGGCCCGGGCCACGTCCCGATGCACAAGATCAAGGAGAACATCGACCTCCAGCAGGAGATCTGCGAGGAGGCGCCGTTCTACACGCTCGGCCCGCTGACCACCGACGTCGCGCCCGCCTACGACCACATCACCTCGGGCATCGGCGCCGCGATGATCGCCTGGTGGGGCACCGCGATGCTCTGCTACGTCACGCCCAAGGAGCACCTGGGCCTCCCGAACCGGGACGACGTGAAGACCGGCGTCATCACCTACAAGATCGCCGCTCACGCGGCCGACCTGGCCAAGGGACACCCCGGTGCCCAGGAGTGGGACGACGCGCTGTCGGACGCGCGGTTCGAGTTCCGCTGGGAGGACCAGTTCAACCTGGCCCTCGACCCGGACACGGCCCGTGAGTTCCACGACGAGACCCTCCCGGCCGAGCCGGCCAAGACCGCGCACTTCTGCTCGATGTGCGGTCCGAAGTTCTGCTCCATGAAGATCTCGCAGGACATCCGCCGTGAGCACGGCGGGGACCTGAAGGCCGACGAGATCCAGGCGGGCATGGCGGAGAAGTCCGCCGAGTTCGCCGCCTCGGGCAACCGCGTCTACCTGCCGCTGGCGGACTGACACCACACGCGGGGGGAGTGCTGCTCCCGTCCGGCGGACGTCGCCGTACGGGAGCAGCACCGTGCGGCCGTGCACGGGTCCGCCGGACCGGGGGGACCGGCGGACCCGGCACAGGTGACGGACCGGCCGGGCGGCTCTTGACCTGGAGCGCGCTCCAGCTCCTAGAGTGCGGCCACATGACCATGCGATACCGAAATCTGGGCGGGACCGGCATTGAGGTGAGTGCTCACTGCCTCGGCACGATGATGTTCGGGGCGGTGGGGAACCCGGACCACGAGGACTGCGTGCGGATCATCCACGCCGCGCTCGACCGGGGCATCAACTTCGTGGACACCGCGGACATGTACTCCGCGGGGGAGTCCGAGGTGATCGTCGGCAAGGCCCTCAAGGGGCGCCGTGACGACGTGGTGCTCGCCACCAAGGTGCACTTCCAGATGGGCGAGGGCCGCAACCGCAGCGGGAACTCGCGGCGCTGGATCGTCCGTGCCGTGGAGGACAGCCTGCGTCGGCTCGACACCGACTGGATCGACCTCTATCAGGTGCACCGGCCGGACCACACGACCGATGTCGAGGAGACCCTGTCCGTCCTGGGTGATCTGGTGCGGGCCGGGAAGATCCGGTCCTTCGGGTGCTCGACCTTCCCGGCCGAGGAGCTGGTCGAGGCCCACCACGTCTCCGAACGGCGGGCGCTGCCCCGGTTCCGGACCGAGCAGCCGCCGTATTCGATCCTCGCGCGCGGCATCGAGGGCGATGTGCTGCCGGTCGCCCGCCGGTACGGGATGGGCGTGCTGACCTGGAGTCCGCTCGCCTCCGGCTTCCTGAGCGGGAAGTACCGGCTCGGCGGTCCCGTCGATCTGACCTCGGGCCGGGCGGCGCTGACACCCGCTCGCTTCGATCCGGCGATCCCCGGCAACGTCGTCAAGCTGGAGGCCGTGGAACGACTCGTCGAGCTCGCCGAAGAGATCGGCTGCACGCTGCCGGAGCTGGCCGTCGCCTTCCCCGTCGCGCACCCGGCCGTCACCTCGGTGATCATCGGCCCCCGGACCATGGAGCAGATGGAGTCGCTGGTCAAGGGGGCCGGTCTGGTCCTCGACGACGAGGTGCTCGACCGGATCGACGAGATCGTGGCACCGGGTGTGAACCTCTACCACCCGGACGGGGCCTGGCGCCCGCCGGCCCTGACGGATGCCGGCCTGCGGCGGCGGGCGCTCAGCGACCGGGCCGCGGGCTAGACCGCCGCGGGTCGCGATGTTTCACGTGAAACATCGGCCGATGCCTCGGGTGTCCGGGATGCCTGGGACGCCTGCGATGTTTCACGTGAAACAGGGACGGACGGACGCAGGGCCGCCACCGCGAAGCCACGGTTCGTCTCTGTCTGACGGCGGTACTCCTCCGGCAGGTCGGGCATGGCCAGGAGCCGGTCGCAGGCCTCGACCGAGCCGGCCATGTCCCCGGTCCAGTACGCGGTGATCGAGTGCTCGAAGAGCAGCCCCCACCGGTACACCCAGGGCTGGACGAAGAGCAGGTCCTGCGGGGCCGCCCGGTCGAGGACCATCGAGGTGATCGCGTGGGCCGAGTGGTGGCGGCCGAGCACCCGGAGCCGGCTGGCCAGCTCGTAACAGGCCTCCAGTCGGCCGGGCCGTGAGTCCCAGGCCCGCGAGAAGGCGTCCATGGCGGCGGGCCAGTCCCCGGAGTCGCCGTACAGGACGCCGACCTGGAGGAGGGAGTAGTAGACCTCCTCGGCCCAGTCGCCCATGGCGGCCCGGCGCTCGTAGAGCTTGATCGAGGCCGCGGTGTCGCCCATGTCGCGCATCGTCTGGGCCAGGTAGAACACCGTCCGGGAGTTGTTCGGGTCGCGTTGGAGCTCCGCGCCGAGCAGGCGTGCGTCCCGTTCGTACTTGTCGTGCCGGGAGCCGCCGTCCGCGTGGTCCTCGATGAAGAGCGCGTCGAGGTTCTCCTGGAGGCCGGGCCGCTGGTTGTTCTCGTCGCGGCGGTCGCAGGTGAGGTACTCGTGGGTGACGCCCTCGTACCGCCAGGGGAGATCGGCACGGACCAGACGCTTGATGCGGTACTCGGTCGAGCCCTGGTGGCGGAGCATGTACGAGTCCGCGGTCAGCGTGGGCAGCGGGCCGACGCGGCGCAGGACGAGGTCGGCATCGAGGAGGAGCAGGTAGTCCGCTTTGCCGCGGGCGTGCGCGATGTTCAGGCTCCGGTTGTGCCCGAAGTCCCGCCAGGGCTCCTCGTACAGCTCGCCGGGGATCCCGCGCAGGGCGGAGCGGATCAGTTCCTGGGTGCCGTCGGTGGATCCGGTGTCGGAGATGACCCAGGTGTCGATGAGGTCCCGTACGGAGTCGAGGCAGCGCTCGATGACGGCGGCCTCGTTCTTCACGATCATGCAAAGGCAAATGGTCGGCTTCACGGCCGCTGACCCTAGGGAAAGGGCCCGGCAGCGGGTGGACGGCACGCCGGTACGCGACCCCGGGCGGCCCTGTCGCACACGGCCATGTGGCTCCCTGGCGTGGGCCGTTCCGATGACACCCGGGCGCGCCGCACGGCGGCGGGGGGTGGGGGCTCCTCAGGATGTCGCGCGGAGTCCGATCAGATTTGCGGACTTCAGAGAAGCATTCAATCCGGTGTGCGCGAGGAGCAGTACATGAGTTCTGAGGACAGGTCCCGTACATTCCTGGGTCCGCTTCCCCGGCGGGCGAGTTGGCTGGCCGGTGGCACCCTGGCATCCGTCGCGATGGTCCTGGCGGGCCTCGCGGCTCCCGCCGCGTCGGCCGGGACGCTGGCGACGGGTACCACCGTCGTCCAGGGCGGGGGCGGCGGTGGTGGTGACTGCAAGTCGAACAGGGGTGACGAAGACAAGGCGAAGGCCGCCAAGGCGAACGGGCACGACAACGACTGCAAGGTGGGTCCGACCGGCCCGCGCGGCCCGCGCGGCCACAAGGGCGACACCGGTCCGACGGGTCCGACGGGTCCGACGGGGCCCGCTGGAGTGGACGGCGCGACCGGCCCGACGGGGCCCGCTGGAGTGGACGGCGCGACCGGCCCGACGGGTCCGACCGGGCCCGCTGGAGTGGACGGCGTGACGGGTCCGACGGGGCCCGCTGGAGTGGACGGCGTCACCGGTCCGACGGGTCCGACCGGACCCCGGGGTGCCAGCGGCGTCTGCTACGACGTCGACGCCCACCGCCCCGCCGCCTCCCGTGAGGTCAAGGCGGTGCTCTCCGCAGGCACTGCCTACGCCGGCATCCGCGACCTGCAGAGCGAGGTGACCCCCTGGCGCTGGTACGACCTGACGACGGTCCCGACGGGCACGGATCCGACCTACCCCGCGGACGCGTGTGCCATCTCGGTCTCCGAGCAGGCCAACATCGTCAATGTCGAGGTCCTGACCACCGGAGGCCTGATCTACGAGACGTCCTGCGACATCGTCCCCGGCACTCCGGACGCCCTGAACTGCACCAGGGTGTGGGCGGCCGCCAATCCCCAGCCCACTCCGGGCGCGAACGGCCTGGCCCGGTTCGCGCACAAGGCGATGAGTCAGGAAGACCGCAACATCAAGCCCCAGGTGGTCAAGTAGCGGCAGTCACTCCGGCTCGTGGTCCGGGCCGCCGAAGTCCGGGCTCGTGAAGTCCGGGGACGTGTAGCCGGGCCGGGGTCCCTGTGACGGGGACCCGGGGCTGGTGAAGTCGGGCCGGGTGTATCCCAGATCGGGGATGCGCCCGGCCCCTGGCGTACGGGGCACCGGGTAGCCCGTCCCGGCGCTCGGATCGGCCAGCGCGTCCCGCAGGAACGGCATGATGCCCCGCTCCAGCAGCGCGTTGCGCCAGGCCTCCCGGGCGCGGGAGAGCTCGTCGGGTATCGCGAGGGCCTCCTCGGCGGCGACTTCGGTGGAGCTGTTGCGCAGGGCGGCCACGAGCAGCCCGATCACCGCGAACAGCAGCGCCGCGACGGTGAGCGCGCCGAAGAGCCAACCGGCCGTCAGCATCGTCTTGGCGAAGGCAGGTTCGGGCTCGACGGCCTTCAGGCTGTAGCCCACCAGCAGGAAGATCAGCATCGCGGTGCCCGCCAGGACCGGCGCGAGCACCGCGACCACGGCAAAGGCGCCGGCGCCGCCGTCCTCGCCCTGGCCGGAGTCGTCCTCGCCGGTGGTGCGGGGCCCGGAGAGTGCCTCGTCACGCAGTTCCTCGCGGACCTTCACGAAGTGGTCGTACTCGGCCGCGGCCGCGGCGGTCAGGAGGGCCCGGGCGCCCAGGGCCATCGTGCGCAGTTGTTCGGCGTTCAGCCGTTCGCCGAGGGCGGCGAGCTCGGGCCGTTCGTCCGCCGTGCGCAGCGCCTCGTCGAGGAGCCGATCGAACTCCGGTCGGTCTTCGGTGAGCAGGTGCGGAGCGCTGGTCATGTGCATCCCCCGATGCTCCGTACAAGCCGGTATGCCCGCGTAGACCCGGGCGCCGGCACAAACGGAGGAGAGCCTGCTACGGATAGAGCGATGGTAGAGCGCCCCGGCCACGGCGTGACAGGGGCTTTCCGGAAATACCCCGCTCAGTGAACCCTCAGTCGCGCAGCGGTAGTTGTACGACCAGCAGTTTGCCCGCCATCGTCACTCCGCCGTCCATCGCGATGGCCAGGCCGTCGGCGTACACGTGCGGGCCGTCCACGGCCTCCGGGCCGCGGGCCTCGTCGCCGTCCTCGGTGCCCACTTCGCCGAGCAGGTACGGGATGGGGCTGTGTCCGTGGACGACTCGGCTGCCGCCGTAGACGTCGAGCAGCTCCCGTGCGGCGGCCGGGCCGCCGTCGTCGCGGAAGGCGAACCGCTTGGTGAACTTGCGGAACAGGTCCCAGGTGATGTCCGCGTCGTTGCGGTTGAGGAGCTCGTGGATGGTGTCGTTGACGTCCTCGATGGAGTCGCCGTAGTCCAGGTATGCGGTGGTGTCGGAGTGCAGGAGCAGGTGCCCGTCCTCCAGGGTGGCCGCGTCCAGCCGGGACATCCACTGGAGGTGTACGTCCTCCAGGCGCTCCATGTCGGTGCGCTGACCGCCGTTGAGCAGCCAGGCGGCCTGGAAGGTGGCGGTGCCGGCGCCGGAGTGCACGGGGGTGTCGCCGAAGCGCTTGGCGCCGATGAGGAGCAGCTCGTGGTTGCCCATGAGCGCCTTGCAGTAGCCGCCGGCGGCGGCGGCCTCGGCGGACAGCCGCATCACGAGGTCGATGACGCCGATGCCGTCCGGGCCGCGGTCGGTGAAGTCGCCGAGGAACCAGAGCCGGGCGTTGCCGGCGGACCAGTGGCGGTCGGCGTCGATGAGGGACTGGGCCTGGAGTTCGGTGACCAGCTCGTCCAGGTAGCCGTGGACGTCGCCGACGACGTAGAGGGGCCCGGGGCCGGAGGCGGGGGCGTCCTGGGGAACGTACTGGACCTGGACGGTGTCGCCGGGTCCGCCGATGGCGCCGCGGCCGATGACGGGCAGGTCGCGCTGCGTGGGCGTGTAGCCGTCGTCGTCGAGGTCGTCGGCGGGGAACTCCGCGTGGTCGGCGGCGCGCTGCTGGGGGACCGTCTCGGCCTCGGGGTACGCCACGGGGGCGGCGGCGGGGTACTCGGCCCGCTCCGGTGCGTACGCGGGCCGCGGGTCGGCCGGGGCGTGTTCGTCGTAGTAGGCGGGGTACTCGCCGTACCCGGAAGTCCCGTCGGACAGACGGGTGGGCACGGCGTACGGCACGGGTTCGGTGACCGGCACCCGGAAGTCCCGCAGCGTGTCCGTCCGCATCGCGGGTCCCTGACCGGCCCCCTGAGTCATCGACCCCTCCACCACCGTCGCGCTGCCGTACACCTGCGGACCCTCCTGGCCTCCGTGGCGGAGGGTCCGTGATGTCGTGCGCCCATCATAGGAATGCGGCTCGCGCTCTGTGACGCACCAGGGGTGGTGAATCCTGGCCGGAGCCGGTCCTTCCTGCCGTTTTCTCCCGATATCGGTGTTGCGGAAATCCTCGGCGGGGCCGTCGGCCCCGCCGGTTCGACGGTGTCGGCGTCAGTCCTGGGCCGGTGAGCGGGGCGGACTGACGGTGGTCCGGGGGGTCCTGCGCTGTGAAGAGGTGCGGATGATCAGCTCGGTCGGGACGACCTGTTCGACGGGCCGTCCGGTGTCGACCCCCTCGATCGCGTCGATCAGCAGCTGGACGACGGCGGTGCCGATGCGGCGCGGCTTGAGGGAGAGCGTGGTGATGGGCGGTTCGGTGTTGGCGTAGACGGTGGATTCGCTGCAGCACACGAGCAGCAGGTCCTCGGGAACCCGCAGGCCGTAGCGTCGGGCGGCGGCGAGGAGGTCGGTGCCGTTCGGGTCGAAGAGACCGTAGACGGCGTCGGGACGGTCGGGCCGGGCGAGGAGCCGGTCGGCGGCGACGGCGCCCGCGCACGGGTCGTGGGCGGGGTAGGACTCGTAGACGGGGTCCTGGCCGACGCGCTCGCACCAGTTCAGGTAGGCGGTGGTGGAGAGGCGGGTGTAGGTGTCGGTGGTGGTGCCGGTCAGCAGCCCGATGCGGCGGGCTCCGGCGGCTGCGAGATGGTCGAGCAGGCCCAGTACGGCGGCTTCGTGGTCGTTGTCGACCCAGGCGGTGACGGGGAGGGTGCCGGCGGGCCGGCCGTCGGAGACGACGGGCAGGCCCTGGCGGACCAGCTCGCTGACGACCGGGTCGTGGTCGGAGGGGTCGATGACGACGGTGCCGTCCAGGGCCACGTTGGACCAGACGTCGTGTCGTGAGGTGGCGGGCAGGATGACGAGGGCGTAGCCGCGGGCGAGCGCGGCGGAGGTGGCGGCGCGCGCCATCTCGGCGAAGTACGCGAATTCGGTGAAGGTGAAAGGTTCATCCCCGTACGTGGTCACGGTCAGGCCGATGAGGCCGGACTTGCCGGTACGGAGGGTGCGGGCGGCGGCGGAGGGGCGGTAGCCCAACCGGTCGGCGACCTCGCGAACGTGGCGGCGGGTGGCGTCGGGCAGCCGCCCCTTGCCATTGAGCGCGTCGGAGACGGTTGTGATGGAGACGCCGGCCGCGGCGGCCACGTCCCTGATGCCGGCCCGGCCCTGTCGGCCGCCGACCCGCCGGGTGGTCTCGGTCCGGCTCACCTGATGCTTCCCTGCTGCTGTCATGGCGAGCCGATAGTAGGGCTCGGGGGGCGGGGTGGTCCGGGTGCATATGCACGCGTTGACAGGCACGTTTCTGCATGATTCGCCACCCCAAATGACCTTGGAATTGAAGGTATTTGGTTGCCCAGAGTGAGAGTGGGGCGTGTCGGCGGGCCCGAGCATGCCAAAACGGAGCCGCCCGGGGCCGGTCGCAACTCACCTGCACGAGGGACGCGCGCCACGGCGCAGGCCACCGGCGCGCGCATATATGCGTGCGCTCCCCCTGTGTTCCTGGCGCCCGCCATTCTCGGATCGGCGGAATCCTCATAAGGTGAGCAGTATTGAGTCGACGGCGACGTCGACGGGACGGTCGAGGAGGACCTGCGGTGAGCGAGAAGAGCCCGAAGCTGCGCGCCGAGCTGGACGGCATTCCCACCTACAAGCCCGGCAAGCCCGCGGCCGAGGGCGGGCCCGTGGCGTTCAAGCTGTCCTCGAACGAGAACCCGTACCCGCCGCTGCCGGGGGTCCTGGAGACGGCGGTCGCGGCCGCCGGCCGGTTCAACCGCTACCCCGACATGGCGTGCACCGGACTGGTGAACGAGCTGGCGGAGCGCTTCGGGGTGCCGGTCGAGCACATTGCGACGGGCACCGGGTCGGTGGGCGTGGCCCAGTCGCTGATCCAGTCGACGGCCGGTCCGGGCGACGAGGTGATCTACGCCTGGCGGTCCTTCGAGGCCTACCCGATCATCACCCAGATCTCGGGTGCGAAGTCGGTGCAGGTCCCGCTGACCGACGGGGACGTGCACGACCTGGACGCGATGGCGGCCGCCATCACCGACCGGACGCGCCTGATCTTCGTCTGCAACCCCAACAACCCCACGGGTACCGCGGTGCGCCGCGCCGAGTTGGAGCGGTTCCTGGACCGGGTGCCCTCGGACATCCTGGTGGTGCTGGACGAGGCGTACCGCGAGTTCGTCCGCGACATGGACGTGCCCGACGGCATCGAGCTCTACCGCAGCCGCCCCAACGTCGCCGTGCTGCGTACGTTCTCCAAGGCGTACGGCCTGGCCGGCCTGCGCGTCGGATTCGCGGTGGCACACGAGCCGGTGGCCGCGGCGCTGCGCAAGACCGCGGTGCCCTTCGGCGTGAGCCAGCTCGCGCAGGACGCGGCGGTCGCCTCGCTGCAGGCGGAGGACGAGCTGATGGGCCGGGTCGGGTCGCTCGTCGGCGAGCGCGCGAGGGTGCACGGCACGCTGCTCGCCCAGGGCTGGACGGTCGTCCCGGAGACGCAGGCCAACTTCGTGTGGATGCGGCTGGGTGAGCGGACCGCCGATTTCGCGGCGGCCTGCGAGAAGGCCGGTGTGGTGGTCCGGCCCTTCGCGGGCGAGGGCCTGCGGGTCACGATCGGTGAGACCGAGGCGAACGACCTCTTCCTGCACACGGCGGAGGCGTTCCTCAAGGAGATGTAAGGCGCGGTAGGGAGCTGGGGTCGTCAGACCAGTTCCACGCGGATGGGGTCGCCGTCGCGGACGGTGGCCAGCAGGCGGGGGTCGCCGTCGAACGAGCCGAGCACGTTGCAGGGGCTCGCCAGGCGGCTCTCGCCTCCGCGCGAGATGGGCGTGGGGCCGTAGGGCAGCGCGAGTGCGTCGCCCTCGGTCCAGAACGCGACCGTGCCGGGCTCGACGACCTGCTGGGCGTCGTGCTCCAGGGCCACGGAGACTCCGGTGTCGAAGTAGACCTCCTCGCCCCAGGTGTTGGCGGAGGCCGAGATCGGGAGGGCCGCGGCCAGCGCCTTGCTGGTCGGGGTCTCGTCGAGGGTTGCGGTGAGCAGGCCCGCAGGCCATGAGATTCGAATCTGCATGGCCATATTCAACAATCTGTTGAATTTCTTGGCTAGAGGCCGATGAGGGGGACCCCCCTGATTGAGGTCGGAAGCGGTAGGACATAATGCTTGTGAATGTGAACGCGTTCACAAGCGTGTCCTGCTTCCTCCCGCTTTGGGGGGAACCCGCCAGGCAGACTGCCCGCTGTGACCACGGCGACGACAAGGAGAAGACGACGTGGACCTAGCTTTGGCGCCTGAGACATTGGCGCGTTGGCAGTTCGGCATCACCACCGTCTACCACTTCCTCTTCGTGCCCCTCACGATCTCGCTCGCCGCGCTGACCGCCGGCCTGCAGACCGCCTGGGTGCGCACCGAGAAGGAGAAGTACCTCAGGGCCACGAAGTTCTGGGGCAAGCTTTTCTTGATCAATATCGCGATGGGTGTCGTCACCGGCATCGTCCAGGAGTTCCAGTTCGGCATGAACTGGTCCGACTACTCGCGATTCGTCGGTGACATCTTCGGAGCGCCGCTGGCCTTCGAGGCCCTGATCGCCTTCTTCTTCGAATCGACCTTCATCGGGCTGTGGATCTTCGGCTGGGACAAGCTGCCGAAGAAGATCCACCTGGCCTGCATCTGGATGGTGTCGATCGGCACGATCCTGTCCGCGTACTTCATCCTCGCGGCCAACTCCTGGATGCAGCACCCGGTCGGCTACCGGATCAACGAGGAGCGCGGCCGGGCCGAGCTCACCGACTTCTGGCTGGTCCTCACCCAGAACACCGCGCTGACCCAGTTCTTCCACACCATCACGGCGGCCTTCCTGGTCGGCGGCGCGTTCATGGTCGGCATCGCGGCCTTCCACCTCGCCCGCAAGAAGCACGTGCCGGTCATGCGCAGCTCGCTGCGCCTCGGACTGGTCGTCATGATCATCGCCGGTCTGGGCACCGCCATCAGCGGAGACCTCCTCGGCAAGGTCATGTTCAAGCAGCAGCCGATGAAGATGGCCGCCGCAGAGGCGCTCTGGGACGGCGAGGCCCCCGCGCCCTTCTCCGTCTTCGCCTACGGCGACGTCGAAAAGGGCCACAACAAGGTCGCGATAGAGATCCCGGGCCTGCTGTCCTTCCTCGCGAACGACGACTTCACCTCCTTCGTCCCGGGCATCAACGACGTCAACAAGGCCGAGCAGGAGAAGTTCGGCCCCGGCGACTACCGGCCCAACATCCCCGTCGCCTACTGGGGCTTCCGCTGGATGATCGGCTTCGGCATGGCCTCGCTCGGCGTGGGCGTGCTCGGGCTGTGGCTGACCCGCAAGAGGTTCATGCTGCCGCCGGCCCTGCGGACGGGCGAGGACGAGGTGCCGCACCTGGTGCTCTTCAAGAAGGCGCTGAGCCCCAAGTTCTCCCAGCTGTACTGGATCGTCGCCCTCTGGACCATGGGCTTCCCGCTGATCGCCAACTCCTGGGGCTGGATCTTCACCGAGATGGGCCGCCAGCCCTGGGTGGTCTACGGGGTCCTGCGCACCAGGGACGCGGTCTCGCCGAACGTCTCCCAGGGCGAGGTGCTCACCTCGATGATCGGCTTCACGCTGCTCTACGCCGTGCTCGCCGTGATCGAGGTCAAGCTCCTGGTCAAGTACGTCAAGCTCGGACCGCCCGAGCTCACCGAAGCAGACCTGAACCCGCCCACGAAGATCGGCGGGGACGACAAGAACGCCGACCGGCCGATGGCCTTCTCGTACTGAGGCTGAGGAGACCACACCATGCAACTCCACGACGTCTGGTTCGTACTCATCGCCGTCCTGTGGACCGGCTACTTCTTCCTGGAGGGCTTCGACTTCGGGGTCGGCGTACTGACCAAGCTGCTCGCCCGCGACCGCACGGAGAAGCGGGTCCTGATCAACACGATCGGGCCCGTCTGGGACGGGAACGAGGTCTGGCTGCTCACCGCGGGCGGTGCCACGTTCGCCGCCTTCCCCGAGTGGTACGCCACCCTCTTCTCCGGGTTCTACCTGCCGCTGCTGCTCATCCTCATCTGCCTGATCATCCGCGGCGTCGCCTTCGAGTACCGGCACAAGCGGCCCGAGGACAAGTGGCAGACCAACTGGGAACACGCGATCTTCTGGACCTCGTTGATCCCCGCGTTCCTGTGGGGCGTGGCCTTCGCCAACATCGTGCGCGGCGTGAAGATCGACGGGGACATGGAGTACGTCGGCAGCTTCCTGGACCTGCTGAACGTCTACTCGATCCTCGGCGGCCTGGTCACCCTCACCCTGTTCACCTTCCACGGGGCGGTCTTCACCTCGCTCAAGACCGTGGGTGACATCCGGGACCGCTCGCGCGCGCTGGCGACGCGGCTCGGTGTCGTGACGGCCGTGCTGGCCCTGGCCTTCCTCGTCTGGACCCAGGTCTCGCGCGGTGACGGCTGGAGCCTGGTCGCGATGACCGTTGCCGTCCTGTCGCTGGTCGGGGCCCTGGGCTTCAACCTGGCGGGCCGTGAGGGCTGGTCGTTCGCACTGTCCGGGATCACCATCGCGGCCGCCGTCGCGATGCTCTTCCTGACGCTGTTCCCCAACGTCATGCCGTCGTCGCTGGACAGCGCCTGGAACCTCACGGTCACCAACGCCTCGTCCAGCGCGTACACCCTGAAGATCATGACCTGGTGCGCGGGAGTGGCCACGCCGCTCGTGCTGCTCTACCAGGGGTGGACGTACTGGGTGTTCCGCAAGCGGATCGGTACGCAGCACATCGTCGACGCGCACTGAAGCGCTGAGGCCCGACGTGCCGAGGCCCGACTCTCCTGTCTGACCCTGCCGAGGGGATGTTTCACGTGAAACCGATCGACCCGCGCCTGCTGCGGTACGCCCGTTCCACCCGCCTCTTCCTCGGGGCGGTCGTGGCCCTCGGGCTGGCCGGGGCGGCGCTGGTCGTCGGGCAGGCGATGCTCATCGCCGAGATCGTGGTCGGCGCCTTCGAGGACGGTCTCGACGGCGCCGCCCTGCGCACCCCGCTGCTGCTGCTCGCGGCGGTGGCGGTGGGGCGCGGCCTGGTCGCCTGGCTCACGGAGCTGGCCGCGCACCGGGCCTCCGCGGCGGTCAAGTCGGAACTGCGGGGCCGGCTGCTGGACCGGGCGGCGGACCTCGGCCCGGGGTGGCTCAGCGGGCAGCGGACGGGCTCGCTGGTCGCCCTCGCCACCCGGGGCGTGGACGCGCTCGACGACTACTTCTCCCGCTACCTGCCCCAGCTGGGGCTCGCGGTGGTGGTCCCGGTGGCGGTCCTCGCCCGGATCGTCACCGAGGACTGGGTGTCGGCGGCCATCATCGTGGTCACCCTGCCGCTGATCCCCCTGTTCATGATCCTCATCGGGATGGCAACCCAGTCCCGGATGGACCGTCAGTGGCGGCTGCTGTCCCGGCTGTCGGGGCACTTCCTCGACGTCGTGGCGGGGCTTCCCACCCTCAAGGTGTTCGGGCGGGCCAAGGCGCAGGCCGAGTCCATCCGCAAGATCACCGACGAGTACCGCCAGGCCACGATGCGCACGCTGCGCATCGCCTTCTTGTCCTCCTTCGCACTGGAGCTGCTCGCCACGCTCTCGGTGGCGCTGGTCGCCGTGACCATCGGCATGCGGCTCGTGCACGGGGAGCTGGACCTGTACACCGGCCTGGTCATCCTGATCCTCGCGCCGGAGGCCTACCTGCCGCTGCGGCAGGTAGGGGCGCAGTACCACGCGGCAGCCGAGGGGCTGGCCGCCGCCGAGGAGATCTTCGAGGTCCTGGAGACCCCCGCTCCCGCCCCGGGCGGCGGGGCCGCCGTACCGCCCGCCGGGCTGCGGATCGCCCTCGACGGGGTCGAGGTCCGCTACGAGGGGCGCGGTGCGAGTTCGCCCGCTCCCGTGTCGCTCGTCGTCGAGCCGGGCGAGTGCGTGGCCCTCACCGGACCCAGCGGAGCGGGCAAGTCCACGCTGCTGAGCGTGCTGCTGGGCTTCGTGGAGCCGACGGCGGGACGGGTCCGGGTCGGGGACGCCGACCTGGCCGAACTCTCCCTGGAACAGTGGCGGGAGCGGATCGCGTGGGTGCCGCAGCGGCCGCACCTCTTCGCGGGGACCATCGCCGAGAACGTCCGGCTGGCCCGGCCCGGGGCCGGCGAGGACGCGGTGGAGACGGCCCTGCGGGACGCCGGGGCCTGGGAGTTCGTGTCCGCCCTGCCGCAGGGGGTCCGGACCCCGCTCGGCGAGGGCGGGGTCGGCCTGTCCGCCGGGCAGCGGCAGCGGCTGGCGCTGGCCAGGGCCTTCCTGGCGGACCGGCCCGTGCTGCTGCTGGACGAGCCGACGGCTGCCCTCGACGGGGAGACCGAGGCCGCGGTGGTCGACGCCGTACGACGTCTCGCGGTCGGGCGGACCGTCCTGCTCGTGGTGCACCGGCCGGCGCTGCTGGCCGTCGCCGATCGGGTGGTGGCGGTGGGCGAGGGCGCGGGTGCACGGTCGGCCGAGTCGGTCCCCCGGGCCGGCGGCGCGGTCCCGCGGAGCGTGTCGCGCGGGGCGGCGGATCCCGGGGAGTGGATCCTCGGCGCCGCGCCCGAGCGGGCCCGGGCCGGCGGCGGGGCCGACGCGGTTACGGGTGATCCGCTGCGGCGGGTGCGGGCCGTGGCGTCCGCGTGGCGGGGCCGGTTCCGGCTCGGACTGCTGCTGGGGGCGCTCGCCGTCGGGTGCAGCGTCGGGCTGATGGCCGTGTCCGGCTGGCTGATCTCGCGGGCCTCGCAGCAGCCGCCCGTGCTCTATCTGATGGTGGCCGTCACGGCCACCCGTGCCTTCGGCATGGGGCGGGCCGTCTTCCGCTATGCCGAGCGGCTCGTCTCGCACGACGCCGTCCTGCGGATGCTTGCCGACCTGCGGGTCTCCGTGTACCGCCGGCTGGAGCGGATCGCGCCCGCCGGGCTGCGCGAGCAGCGGCGCGGGGACCTGCTGTCCCGGCTGGTGGCCGACGCGGACGCCCTGCAGGACTACTGGCTGCGCTGGCTGCTGCCGGTCGGCACCGCCGTACTCGTCGGCACGGGCTCGGTGGCGTTCACCGCCTGGCTGCTGCCCGAGGCCGGGGCGGTGCTCGCGGTGGGCCTGGTACTGGCCGGCGTCGGGGTGCCGCTGGTCAGCGGGGCCTGCGCCCGGCGTGCGGAGCGGCGGCTGGCGCCCGCGCGGGGCGAGCTCGCCACCCGGGTGGCCGATCTGCTGACCGGGACCGCCGAGCTGACCGTGGCCGGGGCCCTGGAGGAGCGCAAGGGTCGGACGCGGGAGAGCGACGGGGTGCTCACCCGGATCGCCTCGCGCGGGGCCGCCGCCACCGGACTCGGCAGCGGCCTGTCCGCCGTGGTGTGCGGGCTCACGGTGGTGGGTGCGGCGCTGGCCGGTGCGGGCGCCGTCGCCGGAGGGCGGCTGTCCGGGGTGGCCATGGCGGTGGTCGTACTGACCCCGCTCGCCGCCTTCGAGGCGGTCAGCGGGCTGCCGCTGGCCGTCCAGTACCGCCAGCGGGTCCGCCGTAGCGCCGAGCGGATCTACGAAGTCGTCGACGCACCGGTACCGGTGGCCGAGCCTGCCGACCCCGGGCGGGCGCCCGCCTCCCCCTTCCCGCTGCGGATCGGCGGACTTGCCGCGCGCCACCCCGGGCAGGAGTCGTACGCCCTGCGCGGGCTGGACCTGACCCTGGAAGCCGGCCGGCGCATCGCGGTCGTCGGCCCCTCGGGCTCGGGCAAGACCACCCTCGCCCAGGTCCTGCTGCGCTTCCTGGACCCGCTCGAAGGCACGTACACCCTGGGCGGGACCGACGTGCGCACCCTCGACGGCGACGACGTACGCCGCGCCGTGGGCCTGTGCGCCCAGGACGCGCACCTCTTCGACAGCTCGGTGCGCGAGAACCTGCGGCTGGCCCGCCCCGGGGCGAGCGAGGAGCAGTTGCGCGAGGCGCTCGCCGCGGCCCGGCTGCTGGAGTGGGCCGACGGCCTTCCGGACGGGCTGGACACGCTGGTCGGCGAGCACGGGGCGCGGATCTCGGGCGGTCAGCGCCAGCGGCTGGCCCTGGCCCGGGCGCTGCTCGCGGACTTCCCCGTCCTCGTCCTGGACGAGCCCGCCGAGCACCTGGACCTGGCGACGGCGGACGCACTGACCGCGGACTTGCTGGCCGCGACCGAGGGCCGGACCACCGTCCTGATCACGCACCGGCTGGCCGGTCTGGAAGCGGTGGACGAGGTGCTCGTACTGGACCGGGGTGCCGTCGTGCAGCGCGGTGCCTACGCGGAGCTGGCGGCTGCCGACGGTCCGCTGCGGTCCCTTCTGGAGCGGGAACGGGAGGCCGACGGTAATTCGGCCGAATTTTCCCGGACAGAGCTTTCCCCGGCCACCTTGCCCACGCCGACTTTCCCCACTAATCGGGACTAACTAGGCTCAAGGGCATGTCAGTGCAGGAGTCTCAGGAATCGCCGGACCCGACACGGGAATCACCGGACCCCATGGAGGCCGCCACCCAGGCCACCCGGAGCCTGCAGGGGCTGTCCACCGAGCTGACCGCTCGGGTACCGCAGCTCCTGGAGGCCATGCGCTCGGTCGGTACCGGCCTTGAACTGCACTCCACCCTCGACCGCATCTGCGAGACCGCCGCCGAGCTCGCGGACGCCCGCTACGCGGCGATCGGCGTCGTCGACACGGAAGGCCCGGGGCTCTCGGACTTCGTCACCTTCGGCGTGAGCGCCGAACTGGCGCGGAAGATCGGGCACCGGCCGGACGGGAAGCGGGGCCTGCTCGGGGCGCTGATCTCCCATCCGGGCACGGTGCACCTCGCCGATCTGACGAAGGACCCGCGCTCGGCGGGCTTCCCCGCGCACCATCCGCCCATGAAGACCTTCCTCGGCGTTCCCATCCGGGTGCAGGGGGAGATCTTCGGCAACCTCTACCTCGCCGAGAAGAACGGCGGCGGCGAGTTCAACGACTACGACGTCCACATGGTCCGCGTCCTGGCCACCGAGGCGGGCATCGCCATCGGCAACGCCCGGCTGTACGAGGCCGCCACCCAGCGCGAGCGCTGGATCGACGGCTCGGTGGCCGTGACCACCGCCCTGCTGTCCGGCGGGGACGCGGACGACGCCCTCGCCGTGGTGGCCGAGCAGGCCCGCCGGCTGGCCGACTCCGCCGCCGGCATCGTGATGCTGCCCGCCGAGGAGGGCGGCATGGAGATCGTCGCCGTCGCCGCCGAGAACCCAGCCACCTCGCTCGGGGTGGTCATCCCCGCCGAGAGCCCGGTGGTGGCGAGGCTGCTGGAGGGGGAACCGGTGTTCGTCGAGGACGCCTCCAGCGATCCCCGCATGATCAGCAGGCTGACCAGCCAGTACGGGCCCTGCATGATGCTGCCGCTGCACAGCGGTGGCCGGGTGCTGGGCGCCCTCGTCACCCCCCGGGCCCTAGGCCAACGGCCCTTCAGCGAGTCGGAGCGGACCCTGGCCACGCAGTTCGCCTCGCAGGCGGCGCTGGCGCTGATGATGGCCGAGGCGCAGCGGGACCGTGAGCGGCTCGCGGTCTTCGAGGACCGCGACCGGATCGCCCGCGATCTGCACGACCTGGTCATCCAGCGGCTGTTCGCCACCGGGATGATGCTGGAGGGCGCGCAGCGCCGGTCCATCGTCCCCGAGGTCCGCGACGGGGTCGGCAAGGCCGTGGACGAGCTGGACGTGACGATCCAGGAGATCCGTACCGCGATCTTCGCGCTCCAGCAGGGGCCGGCGGAGGCCCCTTCCGGGTTGCGGACCCGGGTGCTGCGCGAGATCAACATGGCGGCCGTGCCCCTGGGCTTCAAGCCAGCGCACCGTTTCCTCGGTCCGATCGACACGGTCGTCGGCGAGCTGGTGGGCAAGAACCTGATCGCCGCCCTGCGCGAGGCCCTCTCGAACGCCTTCCGGCACGCGGAGGCCTCGCGGATCGAGGTGGTGCTCGACTCGACCGTCACCCTGGCCGACGGGCGGCCCGGGGTACGGCTGGAGGTCGCCGACGACGGGGTGGGCATCCCGGAGGGCGGCAGGCGCAGCGGGCTGCGGAACCTGCGGCGCAGGGCCGAGTCGCTGGGCGGTTCGAGCTGGTACGGGCAGGGCATCGGGGAGGACGGTGGCGGGACCACCCTGGTGTGGGAGGCCCCGCTCTAGACCCCGCTCCGGCCCCGCTACGCGTGCGCGGCGCGTTCGGCGAGGATGCGCTCGATGACGACGGCCACGCCGTCCTCGTTGTTGGCGACGGTCCGGCCGGACGCGGCCGCGATCACGTCCGGGTGGGCGTTGCCCATCGCGTACGAGGTTCCGGCCCAGCTGAGCATCTCGATGTCGTTCGGCATGTCACCGAAGGCGACCACCTCGGCGGGGGAGATACCGCGTTCCGAACAGCACAGGGCCAGGGTGCTGGCCTTGGAGACGCCGAGCCCGCTGATCTCCAGCAGGGCGGTCGGGCTGGAGCGCGTGATCGCGGCGTGCGTGCCGGCAGCCGACCGCGCCAGGGTCAGGAAGGCGTCCGGGGACAGTTCCGCGTGGTGGGCGAGGAGCTTCAGGACCGGGGCGGCACTGTCCTCGAACTCCTCGTGGAGCAGCTTCTCGACGGTGGCGACGGTGGCACCCGGGTCCTGGAAGAACGGCGGGTAGGCCGGCTCGTAGTTGATGCCGGTGGTCCGCTCGACGGCGAAGGACGTGCCCGGGGCGGCGGCCCGCAGGGCGTCGACGACGGTGAGCGCGGTGGTCCGGGGCAGGGCGCGGACCTGTACGAACTCCCGTCCGGCGTGGAGGTCGACGACGGCGGCGCCGTTCGCGCAGATCGCCAGACCGTGGCCGTGCACATGGTCGGCGACCACGTCCATCCAGCGGGCCGGCCGGCCGGTGACGAAGAAGACCTCGATCCCGGCCTCCTCGGCGGCGGCGAGCGCGGCAAGCGTGCGGGGCGAGACGGATTTGTCGTCGCGCAGCAGGGTGCCGTCGAGATCGGTGGCGATGAGCCGGGGTACGGGGGTTGGCCCGTCCGGGCGCTGGGGAGCCGAGGTCACAGCTCCATCTTCACTCATGGGTCGCGGCGGCCAGACCATGATCGTGCGGATGTTTCACGTGAAACGTCGACGGGCGGTGCATGTTTCACGTGAAACACGCACCGCCCGCCCGGGACGTGGGTACGCGGTGCGCGGCGTCGGGGCGCGGGATGTGCGGTGGGCGTCCGGGCCGCCGTAGGCTCGAACGCATGAGTCTGCGTCTGAGCACTGTGATCCTGCCGTACCGCCCCTGGCACGAGGGTGGCCGCGACGAGTGGCAGCGGGCCGAGCGGCTCGGGTTCCACACCGCCTACACCTACGACCACCTGTCGTGGCGGACCTTCCGCGACGGACCCTGGTACGGAGCCGTACCCACGCTGACCGCCGCGGCGGCCGTGACCGACCGGCTCCGGCTGGGCACCCTGGTCACCTCGCCGAACTTCCGGCACCCGGTGACCCTGGCCAAGGACCTGATGACGCTGGACGACATCTCCGGCGGGCGCATCACCCTCGGGATCGGCGCGGGCGGCAACGGCTTCGACGCGACCGCGCTGGGCCAGGAGGAGTGGACCCCGCGCGAGCGGGCCGACCGCTTCGCCGAGTTCGTACCGCTGCTGGACCGGCTGCTGACCGAGCACGCCGTCAGCCACCGCGGCACCTTCTACTCCGCCGAGGAGGCCCGCAACATTCCCGGCTGTGTCCAGCGACCCCGGCTGCCCTTCGCCGTCGCGGCGACCGGGCCGCGCGGGGTGAAGCTCGCCGCGAGCCACGGGCAGGCCTGGGTGACGGCGGGCGACCCGAAGGTCTTCGAGGGCACGCCCGAGCAGTCGCTGGAGGCCCTGCGGGGTCAGATGGACAAGCTCGACAAGGCCCTGTCGGACATCGGCCGGGCACCCGAGAGCATCGAGCGGGTCCTGCTCACGGGCTTCACCCCGGAGCGCAGCACGATGCTGGAATCCGTGGACGCCTTCGTGGACTTCGCGGGCCGTCATCGGGAACTGGGCTTCACCGAGCTGGTGATCCACGCCCCGATCGCCGACTCCGACTTCGCCGCCGACGAGGCCGTCTTCGAGCGGATCGCCCTCGAGGCGCCGGCCCAGCTCCAGGGCTGAGCACCAGGCCCGGAGCGGCGTACCTCCTCGGCCCCGCGTCGCCGCGGGGCCGAGGAGGGGGGCCAAGGAGGCGACGTCAGGCCGTCAGGCCCGCTACGACGCGCTCCGCCTCGGGCAGCATCCACTCCGGGGCGGTCCCCTCGGGCAGAGCCTTGAGCTCCTCGATCAGGGCCGAGATCCGGGCGGCCCCCGTTTCCGGGTGCCCCAGTTCCTGGTCGGTCCAGGCGGCGTTGTTCAGGCACTGGAACCGGCTTTCGAGGTGCTCCGGACCGAGGTCGGCGTAGAGCGCGGCCGCCCGCTCCCACAGGAGGATCTCCTCCAGCCGCAGCGCCTCGATCTCCGCCTCGCTCAGCGAGCCCGCACTCCTGTCCGCTCCCTCGTCGTGGCCCTCGTTCTCGTCCTCATCGTCCTCATCGTCGTCCTCGTCGTCCGACTCCTGTGCGGTGACCAGCCGGTCCAGGACCTGGGCCAGCTGGTGCCAGGTCTGGGCCAGTTCGGACCGCAGCCCGGGCGTCCCAGCAGCCTCCGGATCCGCCTCCAGGGCCGCCTCCAGCACCCCGGCCGCGTCGTCCATCCGGGCCCTGGCCGCCGCGGCCGCCGGCTCGGTGACCCCCTGGCGCAGCCCCAGCCAGGCCAGCGAACGCAGGATCCGGACCTCGGCGATCACGGCCTCCCCGGTCTCCCGGTGCAGTTCGAGGGCCCGCTCGTAGGCGGCTACGGCTTCCTCGACCAGGCCGGCGTCGGAGAGGCAGTCGGCCGCGGACTGCGCGAGGCTCGCCTGCGGACGACGGTCCTCCCAGTCCTTCGCCAGCTCGGCCGCCTGCAAGTACTGCTCGGCGGCGGCCCGCGTCTCACGCAGCTCCCGCAGCAGGTCGCCGAGGAACTCGCGTGCTGCCACCGCCTGGCCCTCGCCGTGTTCCAGCAGGTCGGGCAGCGCCGACTGGAGCACCTCCACCGCCTCGGCGGTACGGCCGTCCCGGGCGTAGGCGCGGGCCAGCATCAGCCGGGCTTGCGCCCCGCCGTCGGCGCCGAGACCGGCCTGGTCGAACCAGTGCGTGGCCGTCAGGGCGTGTTCGGCGGCTTCCGCCGTGGCCTGTCCCCGGCGCAGCAGGATGTCGGCGAGGGTGAGGCGTACGACGCCCTGCTCCTCGGGGTCGGTGATCTCGGCCGAGTGATCCAGCCCGGCCCGGGCCGCCTCCTCGGCCTCCTCGGGACGGCCCAGAGACATCAGCACACCGGCCCGCAGGACGAGGGGGTCGACGGCGTGCCAGGGCCGGCCCGCCTCGATCGACCGGGCCGCGGAGGCCGCCAGCAGCGGAAGGGCGCGCTCGGGATCGCCCTGGGAGAGGGCCACCCGGCCGAGCATCTCCTCGGCATCCGCGGTCACGTCGGCCAGGGTCGGCGCGTAGGCAGCGACGAAGGCGGTGAGCTCGCCCTCCAGCCACAGGTGGCTGTGCGGGTCGTCCCCGCCGCCGTGTCCGTGGCCGCCGTGTCCGTGCGCGGCGTCGTGTCCGTGATCGTGTCCGTGCTCTTGGTCGTGCTCGCGCGCGGCCTCGACCGAGCGCAGGTACGGCTCCAGACGGATCGCCGACAGTTCCGCGACCGCGATCCGGCGGCCCCGGAACGGTTCGGCCGGATCCAGGGCTTCGGCGGCGCGCAGCCCCGCGGCCAGCAGCTCCCGCACCTCACCCGGCTCGGCGCCGGCCTGGGCGGCCACGGTCGCCAGACGCAGCTGCGCCAGCGCGGCGCGCTCCGCCTGCCCCAGTGCCCGGTACCGGTCACGGACGGCCGTCAGTAGTTCCGCCGCGTCCTGCGCGCCGGCCCGCGCCGCCGTCAGGGCCTGGTGGTCGGCGATGTCGGCCGCGAGGATCGGGTGCACCTCGGACTCCGGCCGCCCGGAGGCCAGTACGGCCACCTCGGTCCACAGGGTGTCGGCCGCCGGACGGCCGGTGTCGCGTGCCTGCCGGGCCTGCTCCACGAGTCCGGCCAGCTCGGCGGACGGTACGGCCGTCGCGATCCGGACCTGGACCGGGGACGGAGCCGGGGCCTGTGCCGTGTGCGGGAGCGCGGCGCTGCGCACGCCGAGCGGCAGTACGCCGGCCAGCGGAGCCCGTCCGACGCGGGCGAGGAAGCGTTCCGAGGTGCGGGTGGTGCCGTTGCGCGCGTCGAACCGGCGGGCGATGGCGAGGGCGCCCTCGTACAGCAGCTCGTGCAGTTCGGCGACGGTGCGGGGGGTGCCCTCGTAGGGGACGGCGGGGCTGTGCCCGTGCCCCAGCTCCTGGAGCCGGCGCAGCAGGACGAGGATCCCGCCGTGGAAGGCCAGCTGGTCGTCGACATTGGCGAGCGGGCCCACGTGGGCGGCGTGTTCGGCGAGGATCTCCAGGCCGCGGGACTCGTTCCCGGTGAGCGCGCAGAACTCGATGTGCTTGCCGACCGAGGGGAGCAGGCTCTCGTTGCCGCGCACCAGGCGGTAGCCGCGCAGGTGGTTCGAGCGGGCCTCGTCGGTCCGTCCGAGCCGCAGCAGGGGCAGCAGTGAGGTGGAGAGGACCCGGTGGGGTTCCTCGGCGCAGGTGCGCTCGCCGGTGAGGACCGGCTTCCAGATGTCGAGGGCCTGGGCGTCGTCGCCGCGCAGCACCGCGTACTGGCCCTGGCCGTTGAGCTCGCAGGCCACGCAGTCGCTCATGTCGTCGCGGTCGGCCGCGAGCCAGCGCGTGAAGGCCCGCTCCGCGCGTTCGTCCTGGCCGATGGCGTCGGCCAGCCACAGCTCCGACTCGCGTACGGGCCGTTCGCTGTAGCCCGCGATCCGGTAGCGGCGCTCCATCTCCTCCAGCCAGCCGGTGGCGGACTCCACCGGTACCTCGGGCGAGTCGCTGATGGCCGTGGCCACCCACTTGAACTGCCAGAACAGGGAGTGGGTGTCCCAGGAGGAGAAGGCGCCGGGGTCCTTGTCGTACTCCTGGAGCAGCCGGGCGAAGGGCACGAGCATCTTCGAGGACTCGGCGCTGTAGAGGTAGGAGTTGATCAGGTTGTCGAGCGTCTCGCGGAACAGTGCCTTGTCGCCGCTCACCTCCGCCGCCCCGGCCAGGGCCTCGGCGTGCGCGTTGCGCGCGGCGCCGTTCGGGGCCTGGCGGTTCTCCACCAGGCCGCGCTGGATCTCCTCACGGGTCAGCATCGTCACTTCTGGTCCTCCTGGGCCTCGACGGAGTGGGTCGCCCATTCCAGGAGCCCGAGGAAGGCCCGGTTGAGCAGGGTGGAGTCGGCCGGGCGCAGCGGCCGCTGGGACATCAGCAGTGCCTGCCCGTACAGCGATTCGACGGCGGTGCCGGTCAGCGTCGGGTCGGGCAGCCCCGCGATCCGCCGGATCAGCGGGTTGTTGTGGTTGAGCACCAGGCGGGCGCGCGGGCCGGAGCCGCGCAGCGAGCCGAGGATGCCGCTCCACAGGGAGTCGGCGTTGTCGAGCGCGGCGGTGCGGTCCCGTTCCTGGCGGGCCTGGCGGTCGTCGAGGTAGAGCGCGGGGACCGAGACGGGCTGGAAGGCGCGCAGCACCACGTCGCAGCTCTGCGGCTCCAGGCGGGTGCGGGCCGTGGACAGGAAGGGGGCCAGGGCCAGTTCGACGCCGGTGGGGACCTGGTCGAGGCGCTCGGTGACGGCTCCCGCGTCCAGTTCGGTGACCTTGAGCTCCGGCCGGACGGAGGGCAGCAGGGCCAGCAGGTCCGCGTCGTAGGTGTAGCCGGCGTTGATGACGCCGAGGCCGTGGGCCGCCGCGATCGGGGCGATCTGGCGGAACTCCTCGACGGTGCGCGTGAAGTGGATGTCGGTGTGGGCGGCCGCGAACTCCTCCAGGCTCATCGAGCCGTCGCTCGTCTCGAACGGCAGCCACGGCAGCATCAGGCCGAGCAGTTCGGCGTCGTGCCGGGCCAGGGACTTCACACCGAGGTGGTGGACGCTCAGGAAGGCGGCCAGGCGCTCCGGTTCGCTCGCGGCGAGTTCGGCGAGCCAGGCCCGGACGCGGGCGCCGAGGGCCTCGCGTACGGCGGCCAGGGTCTCGTCGTCGTAGAGGTTCTCGCGGGAGGCGGTGGGCCGCAGGGTGTCGGTGTCGAGGACGACACGGACGAAGAACGCCCAGTCGGGCAGCAGGTTGTCGGCCTGGTCGGTGAGCAGCATGCCCTTGAGGTGGACGCGGTGTCCGGCCCGGTGGGCGGGGCTGGTCGGCTCGGGCAGGACGTACGCGACGCCGCGCACCCCGGCGACGGGCAGGTCGAGGTCGATGCTGTCGAGCGGGGTGAAGCCGAAGAGCTGCGCACAGTGCCCGGCGAGCGCGACGCGGCGGGCGGCCGGGGTGGGGTAGGAGCGGTCCCACACGGCGGGCCGGTCGGTGACGGGGCGCGGCTCGTCACCCTCGCCGCCGTCGAAGGTGATGTCGTAGGGGAGGAGGGAGCCGTAGTCGCGGGCGAGCTGCTCGACCTTGGCGGGCAGCATCCACTCCTCGGCACCCGGCCGGGCCTCCAGGTGGACGGTGGTCCCGGGCTCCGGGCGGGCGTCGTGGGGGAGTTCGCGGACGGTGTAGGAGCCGTCGTCGGTGGCGAGCCATTCCACGGGTGCGGCCCGGGGGTCGCGGGCGGAGCGGGTGACGACGCGGATCTGCCGGGCGACGACGAAGCAGGCGAGCAGGCCGATGCCGAACTGGCCCAGGAACTCCTGGCGGGTGGTCTCCAGGCCGTGGATCTCCTCGGCGGTGTCACCGCCCGGGGCGGAGCCCCGCTTGGAGCTGCGGCCGATGGTGGCGAGGAGGGAGTGGGCCTCGGCGGCGGTCAGGCCGATGCCGGAGTCCTCGATGGTGACCTTGCCGGCCGAGGCGGACAGGCGGATGCGGACCTGAGCGGCGGGCTCGTGGGCGTGCCGGGCGGTGATGGCGTCCACGGCGTTCTGCAGCAGCTCGCGGACGTAGACGCGGGGACTGGAGTAGAGGTGGTGGGAGAGCAGGTCGACCAGGCCGCGCAGGTCGACCTGGAAGCTGTTGACGGCGGCCGGGCCGGCGGTCTGACCGGTGGCCGGTGCCGGGGACTCGGAAGGGGTCGTGGACGTCATGAGGCGTCACCTCGCTTGCTCGCATGGGTAGGTCGGCGATCGCGAGGTACCCCCCCTCACGGATCCCGGAGTGAGGAACAGGGTAGGGGGATGATCTGACAATCTCCCTGTGAATTCCGTCGGGGTGGCGCCCGCTTCCCGCCCGATGCCCACTCGACCCCCGCCCGCTTCCCGTTACGGGAAGCGGAGGAACCGCGGTGGCACGGACTCCGCCAGCCAGACCCCGTTCGCGCTGATCCGGAACACGTGTCCGGCCTCGTGCATCGCGCCGGCGTCCACGGCGAGGACCACCGGCCGGCCCCTTCGGGCACCCACCCGGGTCGCCGTCTCGCGGTCGGGCGAGAGGTGTACGTGGTGGCGGGCCATCGGGCGCAGGCCTTCGGTGCGGATCGCGTCCAGGGCCGCGGGGACGGTGCCGTGGTAGAGGTACGCGGGCGGTTCGGCCTCCGGGAGGTCCAGGTCCACCGCGACGGTGTGGCCTTGGCTGGCCCTGATGCGGGTCCCGTCGACAGCGAAGCGCTGCTTGTCGTTGGCCGCGACCACGTGGTCGAGCTCGGCTCGGCTGATGGGGAATCCGTGGGTCGCCGCGGCGTGCAGCAGGGCGTCGATCTCGACCCAGCCCTGTCGGTCGAGCGTCAGTCCGATCCGTTCCGGCTGATGCCGCAGGTGTTTCGAGACGTATTTGGACACCTTCACGGTGCGTCTGTCGTCCATGTCCCCAGCGTGCCGGGTCGGGCGGGTCCGCGGCAGCGATTTTCCGCGGCTGTCCCGGTATGGACTCCCTCTATCGCTCTTCCAAGATACGGAATACATTTTCCGCTGAACTGCTGTCCAGAGGGAGAAAACATGACAAATAAGGCTTCACTGCTGCGGCGCGCGGCCGCCGAGCTGATCGGCACCGCGAGCCTGCTCGTGGTGGTGATCGGCTCCGGGATCCAGGCCTCGGCCCTCAGCCGCGACACCGGTGTCGCCCTCGTCGCCAACTCGCTCGCCTCGGCCATCGGTCTCGGGCTGATCATCACGCTCTTCGGGCCGCTGTCCGGCGCGCACCTCAACCCCGTCGTCACCCTCACCGCCTGGTGGGCCCGCCGGGGCGGCGGTGAAGGGCTCGAAGGCCGTGAGGCCCTCGCCTACACCGCGGCCCAGACCGTCGGGGCCATCGGCGGAGCCGTAGTCGCCGAGGCGATGTTCGGGCGGGCGCCCGGGACCCTGTCCACGCAGGTCCGCGACGGCGGCCACCTGCTCATCGGGGAGATCGTCGCCACCGCCGGGCTGGTCCTGGTCATCCAGGGCTTCGGCCGCATCGGCCGGCCGAAGCTGATCCCGGCCGCGGTCGCCGCGTACATCGCCGCCGCGATCTGGTTCACCTCCTCGGGCTCCTTCGCCAACCCGGCGGGCACCGTCGGACGCGCGTTCAGCGACTCCTTCACCGGCATCGCCCCGCAGTCGCTGCCCGGATTCGTCGCGGCGCAGCTGCTCGGCGGGGTGCTCGGACTCGTCCTCGCCACCGTGCTCTACGGGCGTGAGTGCCCGGGCCGGAACCAGGACGGGATTCGGATCCAGACCCTGAGCGAGACCCCCACCCAGATCCAGGTGCAAGGCGCGGCGCAGGACGAGGCTCCGGTGGCCGATATACCGCGCACCGGCCCCGCCGTCGAGGTCGTCGCCTGAGGATCGGCACGTGTTGCCCACAGGAAAACCACACTTGTCCACAGCCGTTTCGGTGGGTTTCGGCGACAAGCATGTGATTCGCCCTGTGGACTACTGATCGAGCACTATCGGCCGCCCCTGCGCGCCAGATCGTTCATCGTTCGGGCCTGGAGCTCCCGCTCCGTCGCGGCCCGGACGAACTCCGCCACATGGTCGGGCCCCACCAGCTCCTGCACCGCCCGCACCGTCTCCGCCGGCAGCGCCACGGACGCGGGTCCCGAGGGCTGAGCCGGACCCGGTGCGCCGAGGTGCCGCTGGAGGTGCCGGGTCGCGAACAGCCGCATGGCCCGCGCCAGCTCGGCGTCCACCGTCTGCTGGGCCAGGGGCCGCAGCCTGCGGACCATCGTCGCTGCCTCGGCGGCGTCCGCGTCCGTGGGCGGAACCTGCCCGAGATAGCGGGCGAAGACGTGCTCGGTGGTGAACTCCAGGAAGCGCGAGGCGATGTGCTCCACCTGGCCGCGCAGCTCGCGCAGGTGCCCGGTGATCGCCGCCAGCGGCACCCCGGCCTCGTACAGCTCGGCCGCGACCGCCAGCTCCTGCGGAGAGGGCACCAGGAACTCGTCCGGGCGGCCCGGGATCCGCTCCAGCACCCCCAGCTCGCAGGCCTCGCCCACCGCGTCGTCGTCGGGCCGGCCGCCGAACCGCTCGTTGAGGTCGGCCCGGCTGATCCGGGCCGCCTCCTCGTCGGTCCACGGCCCGTGCACCTCTGCGACCAGGCCCAGTACGCCGCCCAGCCCGCGCCCCGCGTCCCAGGCCTCCAGCAGCTCCTTGATGGAGGCCAGGGTGTAGCCGCGGTCGAGCAGGTCCGCGATCTGCCGCAGCCGCGCCAGATGCGTGTCCCGGTAGACGTTGGACCGGCCCCGGCGCTCCGGCTTCGGCAGCAGACCGCGGTCCTGGTACGCCCGGATCGTGCGTACCGTCGCTCCGCTGTGGTGGGCCAGATCCTCGATCCGGTACTCGGCTACCGCCTGATCGGACAATCCCGGCTCCCTACGACATGGCGGCTCGGCCGACCGCGCCCGCCGCGGTCCGTGCGGCAGGAGACGCCGCCAGGTACTCGACCGCCTTGCGCAGCGAGCCCTCCTGCGAGGGATGGTACGACCGCCGGAAGTAGCGGGGTATGGCCGTGCCGAGCTCTCTCCAGGTCGGCAGCAGTCCCTTGGCCACCGCACGGTTGTGCTCGCGCAGCGAATACCGCAGCCGCCCGGCCAGTTGGGGGTCGTTGCGTATGAGGTACGCCGCCCCCCACACCCACAGCCAGGCCAGCACCGGGGCCACCACGACCATGCCCTCCACGCGGCGCGCGTACCGCAGCGGGCCCGGGCCGCCGCAGTGCTGGTACATGTCGAAGGCGACGGAGCGGTGCTCCACCTCCTCAGCGCCGTGCCAGCGCAGCAGATCCAGCATGATCTCGTCCGCACCGGCCCGGTCGAGGCCCTCGGCGTGCAGCACCCAGTCCCCGAGGACCGCCGTGAACTGCTCGATCGCGGCGATCAGGGAGAGCCGGAAGCGCAGCCACTCCTGCGCACCGACCGGGGCCCCGAACGGCGGGGTCTCCCCCAGCAGCTTCTCGAACAGGAAGTCCACGTACTTCGTGTACGCCTCGGTCGGCAGCCGCTGTACGGCGAGGTGGTCCAGGACGTAGAAGTGCTGCACGCTGTGCGTGGCCTCCTGGCCCATGAACCCCTTGACGTCCGTGCGCAGGGCGGGGTCGGTGACCAGCGGCAGCGCTTCCTTGAAGACCTTGACGAACCACCGCTCCCCGGCGGGCAGCAGCAGGTGCAGCACGTTGATCACATGGGTGGCGGTGGGTTCGTCGGGTATCCAGTGCAGGGGGGTGGACGTCCAGTCGAAGGCCACCCGGCGCGGGGTGATCGGGTGGGCGCCGGGTCCGGCCGGCGCGCCCGCCCCGCCGCCGGCCGCGGTGAGCCCCGCACCCTCCGCGCCCGCCCCGCTCACAGTTTGGGCTCCAGCTTCGCGAAGCGCCGCAGCGCGCCCGGAGCGAAGCGGGACATCCACAGGGCGCCCTTGGACTCGGGGGTCACGGGCACCACGGCCTGGTTCTTCACGACGGCCAGCAGGATCGCGTCCGCGACCTTCTCCGGCGGGAAGTTCCGCAGCCCGTACAGCCGCGACGAACGCTCCTGGCGGCGCTTCTCCTCCGCCGCGTCCACCCCGGCGAACCGGGAGGTGGCGGTGATGTTGGTGTTCACGATGCCCGGGCAGATCGCCGAGACGCCGATCGACTTGGCGGCGAGCTCCGCGCGCAGGCACTCGCTCAGCATCAGCACGGCCGCCTTGGAGGTGCTGTAGGCGGGCAGGGTCTTCGAGGGCAGGTAGGCGGCGGCGGAGGCGGTGTTGACGATGTGGCCGCCCTGGCCGCGCTCGGCCATCTGCCTGCCGAAGATCCGGCAGCCGTGGATGACGCCCCACAGGTTGACGTCGAGGACCTTCTTCCAGTCCTCGGCGGTGGTCTCCAGGAAGGGTCCGGAGAGGCCGATCCCGGCGTTGTTGACGAGGACGTCCACGATCCCGTACTCGGCGGCGACCTTCTCCGCGAGCTTCTCCATCGCCTGCTCGTCGCCGACGTCGACGCACTCGCCCCAGGCCTCGGGGGCGCCCACGAGCCGGGCCATCTCCGCGGTGCGCGCCGCGCCCTCGGCATCCCGGTCCACGGCCACCACCCGGGCCCCGGCCTCGGCGAACGCGAAGGCGGTGGCCCGGCCGATGCCGCTGGCGGCGCCGGTGACCAGGACGAGCTGCCCGCCGAAGCGGTCGGCGTACCTGCCCGGGGCCTTCTGCTCCGGAGCCCGCACGGCCGGCTCCTCCCGCGCCGTGACGAACTCGCCGATCCACGCCGCCACCTGGTCCGGCCGGGTCCGCGGGATCCAGTGCCGGGCGGGCAGGGTCCGCCGCACCAGGTCCGGCGCCCACAGTGCGGTGTCGTCGTAGAGCGCCTCGGACAGGAACCCGTCCCCGGTCGGGACGATCAGCTGCACCGGTACGTGCGCGTACGCGTCGGTGCGCGGCCTGCGCATGCGGGGCCGTACGTTGTCGCGGTAGAGCCAGGCGCCGTGTGCGGCGTCCTCGGGCAGCGAGGCCGTCGGGTAGGAGCTGTCGGGGAACTTCTCCGCGCGCTGGACGATCTTCGGCCACCGCTTGCCGAGCGGCCCGCGCCAGGCCAGCTCCGGCAGCGCCGGGGTGTGCAGCATGTAGACGTACCAGGACTTCGCGCCCTGGTTCAGCAGCTGGGCGGCCCGGCGCGGGGTGGGCCGCGTCATCCGCTTCTTGATCCAGTGCCCGAAGTGGTCCAGGGAAGGACCCGACATGGAGGTGAAGGAGGCGATCCGGCCCTCGGTACGGGCCACCGTCGCGAACTCCCAGCCCTGCACGGAGCCCCAGTCGTGGCCCACCAGGTGCACCGGACGGTCCGGGCTGACGGCGTCCACGACGGCCAGGAAGTCGTCGGTCAGCTTCTCCAGGGTGAAGCCGCCGCGCAGCGGGACCGGAGCCGAGGAGCGGCCGTGGCCCCGTACGTCGTACAGCACCACGTGGAAGCGGGCCGCGAGCCGCTCCGCGACCTCCGACCAGACCTCCTTGCTGTCCGGGTAGCCGTGCACCAGGACCACGGTCGGCCGGTCCGCCTCACCGAGTTCGACGACGCACAGCTCGATCCCGCCGGTGCTCACCCAGCGCTCGCGCGCGCCCGCCAGTGCCGCCGTACCGCTCATCCCGCTCATGCCGCCTTCTCCTCAGCCCAGCGCCGCACGTGCGGCAGGTCGTCGTCCAGCCAGAACGCACTCTCCTCGGGATCCCGGGAGTCGGTGACGACCAGGATCTCCTCGAACTTCGCCCCGGTGCCCCGGAAGCCCAGGTGCGGCTCCACCGCCCACAGGCCGGGCTGCGGCGGATGGTCGGAGAAGTGGTACGGGCTCCAGAGCGGGGACCAGCCCTCGCGGTGCCCGTGCAGGGCGTCGGCGGCCAGGCCCTTGAGGGACTGGGTGCCGAAACCGAACGCGGTCGGGGACCAGCGGCGCTCCTTGACCCGGTCTATCTTGTGCGCGATGACCCCGAAGGGGTAGGCCCGGTGCCGGTTCGCGTATCCCTGGCGGGTCATGAGCCGCTCGACGTTCTCGTAGATCTCGCGCAGGGAGCGGCGCTCGCGCACCTGTTCCAGGATCAGCTCCCGGTGCGGCTTCAGATCGGACATCAACCGGTTCTGTACCGGATGGAGACCGAGGCTGCCCGAGTAGCCGATGTCGGCCGCGTAGCCCTGGTGGACGGGCGCCATGTCGAGGATGAACGGCATCCCCGGCTCCAGCTTCCGGTTGGTCGGGAAGAACTGGAGGGGGATCTTGAAGTTCGCGAAGGCGGTGCGGTCCCCGAACCAGGCGAAGGGCAGGTGGAACCAGTCCCGCACCCCGCGCTCGCGCAGCCAGTCGCGCTGCATCCGCGCCGCCTCCCGCTCGGTCACCCCGGGCCGCAGCTGGGCAGCCACGGTCTCGGCGCACTCGTAGGCGAGGCGCTGCACCTCCCTGAAGCCGCGCAGCTCGGCGGAGAGCCGCCCGGCGAGCTGCCCGGAGCCGTGCGCGGTGCGTTGCTTGGTGTCCCCAGCCATGCCAGCCGTCCGTCCCTGTAGCCGTACGCGCCCGTAACTTGACACTGATGAATGTGACAATGACCGGAGATCACGTCAAGGCCCGTGCACGGACCTGTGGACAAACATGTCCGGTCCGTCCCTGCCGGCATCAGCCTTCCGTCAGGGTGTGTAGTCCTCAAGGCTGAGAAGGGATCCCGCTCCAGGTCTGACGATCCGCGGGCCGCGCGGCACTAACGTCGAACGCGTGACTGTCATCGCGACCGAAAGCCTGAGCAAGCGGTATCCCCGAGTGACCGCCCTCGACCGGCTCTCCCTGGACATCGGGCCCGGAGTGACCGGCCTCGTGGGCGCCAACGGAGCCGGCAAGTCCACGCTGATCAAGATCCTGCTAGGACTGTCCCCCGCCACCGAGGGCCGCGCCGCCGTACTCGGACTCGACGTCGCCACGCATGGCAGCGCCATCCGTGAGCGCGTCGGCTACATGCCCGAACACGACTGCCTGCCGCCCGACGTCTCGGCCACCGAGTTCGTCGTGCACATGGCGCGCATGTCCGGGCTCCCGCCGACCGCCGCCCGTGAGCGGACCGCCGACACCCTGCGGCACGTCGGACTGTACGAGGAGCGCTACCGTCCCATCGGCGGCTACTCCACCGGCATGAAGCAGCGCGTCAAGCTGGCCCAGGCGCTCGTCCACGACCCGCAGCTGGTCCTCCTCGACGAGCCCACCAACGGCCTCGACCCCGTCGGCCGGGACGAGATGCTCGGCCTGATCCGCCGGGTCCACACCGACTTCGGCATCTCCGTCCTCGTCACCTCCCACCTCCTCGGAGAGCTGGAGCGGACCTGCGACCACGTGGTCGTCGTCGACGGCGGCAAGCTGCTGCGCTCCAGCTCCACCAGCGACTTCACCCAGACCACCGCCACCCTCGCGGTCGAGGTCACCGACTCCGACACGCACCCGGACGGCACCGCCGCCCTGCGCAGGGCGCTCACCGCGGCGGGCATCACCCTGCACGCCGGCGAGGAGCAGGGTCTGCCCGGAGCCGGCCACATCCTCCTGGTGGAGGCCTCGGGCGAGGACACGTACGACACGGTCCGCGACACCGTCGCCGACCTCGGGCTCGGCCTGGTCCGCATGGAGCAGCGCCGCCACCACATCGCGGAGGTCTTCCGCGACAACGACCAGCACGCGCAGCAGGCCCTCGCGCAGCAGGCCCTCGCGCAGTCCATCCAGCGGAAGGGAGCCGGTTCCGATGGCGCCTGACACCTCGACCCAGATCCACAACATCGGTTACCGGTCCTACGACGGCCCCCGGCTCGGCCGCGCCTACGCCCGCAAGTCGCTGTTCTCGCAGTCCCTGCGCGGCGCGTACGGACTGGGCCGCTCGGCCAAGTCCAAGGTCCTGCCGATGATCCTCTTCGCGGTGATGTGCGTCCCCGCGCTGATCCTCGTCGCGGTGGCCATCGCCGTCCCCGGATCCACCGAACTGCCGATCAAGTACACGACGTACGCCCTCACCACCCAGGTGGTCATCGGCCTCTACCTCGCCTCCCAGGCGCCGCAGTCGGTCTCCCGGGACCTGCGCTTCAAGACCGTGCCGCTGTACTTCTCGCGGCCCATCGAGCGCGTCGACTACGTCGTGGCCAAGTTCGCCGCCATGGCCTCGGCCCTCTTCATCCTCACCGCCACCCCGCTGCTGATCATGTGGATCGGCTCGCTGCTGGCCAAGTTCGACTTCGGTGACCAGACCAAGGGATTCGGGCAGGGACTGGTGTCGGTACTTCTTCTGTCGCTGCTGTTCGCGGGCCTCGGCCTGGTCATGGCCGCGCTCACCCCGCGCCGCGGATTCGGTGTCGCCGCCGTCATCGGCCTGCTGCTGATCCCCTACGGCGCCGTCTCCACGGTCCAGGCCGTCGCCTACTCCACCGGGAACACCGGTGCCATCGACTGGCTGGGCCTGTTCTCCCCGATCACCCTGATCGACGGCGTGCAGACCGCCTTCCTCGGCGCCACCTCCGCCTTCCCCGGCGGCGAAGGCCCCACGGCCGCCATCGGTGCCGTCTACCTGCTCGTCGTCCTCGCCCTCATCGTCGGCTCCTACGCCGCCCTGATGGCCCGCTACCGGAAGGCCGGGCTGTGACAATCATCGACATCGACCACACCTCCCGCTGGTTCGGGAACGTCGTCGCCGTCAACGACGTGACCATGCGCATCGGCCCCGGAGTCACCGGACTCCTCGGCCCCAACGGCGCGGGGAAGTCCACCCTCATCAACATGATGGGCGGCTTCCTCGCCCCCTCCACGGGCACCGTCACCCTCGACGGCTCCCCGATCTGGCGCAACGAGCAGGTGTACAAGCAGATCGGCGTCGTGCCCGAGCGCGAGGCGATGTACGACTTCCTCACCGGCCGGGAGTTCGTCGTCGCCAACGCCGAACTGCACGGACTCGACGACGCGGCGGCGCAGCGGGCGCTCGCCACCGTCGAGATGGAGTACGCCCAGGACCGCAAGATCTCCACGTACTCCAAGGGCATGCGCCAGCGCGTGAAGATGGCCTCCGCGCTCGTCCACGAGCCCTCCGTGCTGCTCCTCGACGAGCCGTTCAACGGCATGGACCCGCGTCAGCGCATGCAGCTCATGGAGCTGCTGCGGCGCATGGGCGGCGAAGGCCGCACCGTCCTGTTCTCCTCCCACATCCTGGAGGAGGTCGAGCAGCTCGCCTCCCACATCGAGGTGGTCGTCGCCGGCCGGCACGCGGCCTCCGGGGACTTCCGCAGGATCCGCCGCCTGATGACGGACCGCCCCCACCGCTACCTCGTCCGCTCCTCCGACGACCGGGCCCTCGCCGCGGCCCTGATCGCCGACCCGTCCACGGCCGGCATCGAGGTCGACCTGAAGGAAGGCGCCCTGCGCATCCAGGCCGTCGACTTCGGACGCTTCACCGAGCTGCTGCCACGGGTCGCCCGCGCGCACGGCATCCGGCTGCTGACGGTCTCGCCCTCCGACGAGTCCCTCGAGTCGGTCTTCTCCTACCTCGTCGCGGCCTGAAGGAGCTGGCACCCATGTACAACCCCACCGTCGCCCGGCTCACCTACCGGGCCCTGCTCGGCCGCCGCCGCGCCGCGATCCTCTTCGCGCTGCCCGCCCTGCTGATCGTCATCTCCTTCGCCGTCCGCTTGTTCACCGGCGTGGACGACAAGGTGGCCGCCGACCTCCTCGGCGGTTTCGCGCTCGCGACGATGGTCCCGCTGATCGGCGTCATCGCCGGTACCGGAGCCATCGGCCCCGAGATCGACGACGGCTCGATCGTCTACCTACTGTCCAAGCCGGTGAAGCGGCCCACGATCATCCTGACCAAGCTGATCGTCGCGATCGCCGTCACGATGGCCTTCTCCGCGATCCCCACCCTGATCGCGGGCTTCATCCTCAACGGCAACGGCCAGCAGATCGCCGTGGCCTACACCGTCGCCGCGCTCGTCGCCTCGATCGCCTACAGCGCGCTGTTCCTGCTGCTGGGCACCGTCAGCCGACACGCGGTGGTCTTCGGCCTGGTCTACGCCCTGATCTGGGAGTCCCTCTTCGGCAGCCTGGTCTCCGGCGCCAAGACCCTCAGCGTCCAGCAGTGGGCCCTGTCGCTGGCCGAGAAGGTCGCGGGCCAGGGATACGTCGACGCCAGCGTGGGCCTGCCCACCGCGGTGGTCCTGCTCCTCGCGGTCACCATCGGCGCCACCGCCTACGCGGGCCAGAAGCTGCGCCGCCTCACCCTGGCCGGCGAGGAGTAGACCCTCCGTCACCCGGCATACGAACCCGTGCCCCGCCCGGCCCACCGGCCAGGCGGGGCACAGGTTCGCGCGGGATCATCGGTGCATGATCGAGCACACCGAGCCGGAGCCGTCCAGGCCGCTGCGGTCCTGGATACGCACCTCGCCCGGCACGCACATCTGGCTCCTGATCATCGCCGTCACCAGCCTGGTCGTCGTGATCGCCCCCGACCGGGTCGAGCACGTACTGCTCCACCGCAACAGCAGCAATATCCACCAGCTCGTCAAATACCCGGTACGGGCCCTGCTCAGCAGCGCCTTCTGGATCGAGAACCCTTCCTCGCTGGCGCTCTACGCCGTGCTCTTCGAGCTCTTCCACGCCCCCGTCGAACGCTGGCTCGGCACCCTGCGCTGGTTCCTGATCGTCGCGACCGCCCATGTCGTCGCCACCCTCGCCAGCCAGAAGGTCCTCCTGACGGCCATCCAGGACCACCGCGCGCCGCACAGCATGACGCACGTCGTCGACATCGGCGTCAGCTACGGCCTCGCGGCCTCGGTCGGGGTACTGACCTACCGTCTTCCCGGCCCCTGGAGATGGCTCTATCTGGCGGGAGCCGTCGCCTTCTTCGGGATCCCGCTGCTCACCGACGGCACCTTCACCGACCTCGGCCACGCCATCTCGCTCGCGGTGGGACTGCTCGCCTGGCCGCTGACCCTGCACCGCGAGCCCCACCCGGACGCTCCGTCGCCTGATGTTTCACGTGAAACATGAGCCGGATTCCGTGAGAGGGCCGCGTCCGGGCCGATGTTTCACGTGAACGCCGATGTTTCACGTGAAACACGAGCCAGAATCCCGCCGACCCCTACTCCGGTCCCACCACTCCGTGCTCCCAGGCCCACGCCGCGATCCCCACCCGGTTGCGGGCCCCGAGCTTGGCCTGCACGTTGGCGACGTGCGTCTTGGCCGTCCCGGCGCTGATGAACAGCTCCGCCCCGATCTCCGCGTTCGTCCGCCCCCGGGCCACCAGCCGGACGATCTCCAGCTCCCGCCCGGTCAGCACCTGCGCGGCCGTCGAGGGGGCCTTCACCTCCGGTCCCGAGAGCCGGCTCAGCAGCCGCACCGTGATCTGCGGACTGATCAGCGTGTCCCCCGCCATGGCCGCCCGGACGCCCTCGATCAGCAACGCCGGACCGGAACGCTTCAGCAGGAAACCGCAGGCTCCGGCCCGCAGCGCGGTGTGCACGTACTCGTCCAGGTCGAAGGTCGTCACCACCACGACCCGGGTCTGCGGGGACAGCAGCCGGGTCACCTCCAGCCCGTCCAGGCGGGGCATGCGGATGTCCGTCAGCACCAGGTCCGGGCGCAGCTCGCGGGCCAGGGTCACCGCGCTCTCCCCGTCCGCGGCCTCACCCACCACGGTCATGTCCGGCTGGGAATCGAGGATCAGCCGGAACCCGCTGCGGATGTCCGCCTGGTCGTCGGCTATCAGGATGCGTGTGGTCACGCCGCAATGATCACCCCAGAGCCCGCTCCCGCGCCGGGAAGACCGCGCGAACCCGCCAACCGCCGTCCGCGCCCGCTCCCGCCTCCAGCGTTCCGCCCGCCGCCTCCACCCGGCCGCGCAGGCCCGCGAGCCCGGTCCCGCTCCGCCGTCTGCGGGCGAGGAGCCCGCTCCCGCCGCGCGGGGCCGGGGAGTTGGCCACGCTGAGCTCTATGCCGCCCCTGGCCCTGCGCAGGGCGACCCGGACCACGGCCGACCCGGGCGCGTGCCGCCGTACGTTGGTCAAGGCCTCCACCGCCACCCGGTACGCGGTGGTGTCCGCCTCCCGCGAGAGCTCCCCCAGGGCCTGCGGGTCGGCGTCCAGCGTCCCGCCCTCGAACCGGTCCACCAGCTCCGCCAGCCGCGCCAGACCCGGGACGGGCGCGGCCGGCCCGCCCGCGGCCTCCTGGAGCGCGTGGACGGTCCGGTCCATCGACTCCAGCGCGCTCAGCCCGGCAGCCTCGATCCGCTCCAGCGCGCGGACCGCCTGCTGCGGATCCTGTGCGGCCACGAACCGCGCCGCCTGGGCCTGGACCACGATCGCGCTCACGTCGTGCGCCACGAAGTCGTGCAGGTCGCGGGCCAGTTCGAGCTGCTGGTCGCGCCGCGCCTCCCGTACGGCGTGCCGCACCCGGCCCGCCTGGCGGCGCAGGTGCGCGCCCGCGGCCAGGGCGCCGAGGGCGGGCAGGGCCCAGAAGGCCGCCGCCCCGCAGACCTCCAGCCACGACCCGTCCGCCCAGATCAGCGGGACCGGCCACACGGTGACCGCCATCAGGCCCAGCGCGCCCGCGAGCGCACCGGACCGGACCGGGGACCAGCGGGCCACCAGGGCCAGCAGCGGCAGCAGGACCGCCATCCAGGCCAGCGTCCAGGTCTCGGGCACGCCCACGGCCGTACCGGCCAGGGACAGCAGGCCCGCGACGGTCAGGGCAGGGGCGTAGAAGGCACTCGGCTTCCAGGTCACGTACCGACCCTACGAGCCGGCCCCGCCCCGGAACATCTGCCGTTCGGCAGATACCGCCCGCGCCTGCCGCCCACGGGCCTGCCGATCGGCGGATGGTTCCGCGGGGCCCGCCCGACCAGGCTTGAGGCATCACCCGCCGCCTCCCGAAAAGGACTTGGACCATGAGCACACTCACCGCAGCCCACCCCGTGACCCACACCCCGGCCGTGACCAGCGGCCCCGTCGTCAGCCGCCCGATCCGCTGGGCGGCGCACGCTGCCGCCCTCACCCTGCTTCCCAGCGGCCTGTGGCGAATCGTGATCGCGGTCGGCATACCCGTCGGCTGGGGAGCCGGCAGCGGGCTGGAGGCCGAGCTCTTCCCCGGCGTGTGGTCCTTCGCCCTGGTGGCCCTGAGCGCCTTCGCCGAAGGCCTCGGCCTGCTCACCCTCGGCCTCGTGCAGCGCTGGGGCGAAGTGGTGCCGAACTGGATCCCCTGGCTGCGGGGCCGCCGGATCCCGCCCCTCGCCGCCGCCGTGCCCGCCGCCCTCGGTGCCGTCGCGGTCACCCTGGTCACGGTGCTCAGCGCCTTCAACTGGTCCACCAACATGTCGGCGCCGGGCTCACCGGCCGGTGGCTACTGGTGGCTGATGACGGCGTGCTACGCCCCGCTGGTCCTGTGGGGCCCGCTGCTCGGGATCGTCACCGTCGCCTACTGGCGGCGCCGCCGGATCCACGGCTGACCGGGGAAATTCGCTGGTACGGGCCGTGCGGCCGGGGCAGAGTGAGACGTGCGGGGAGCAACAAAAGGTCCGGGACAGCCACTTCGAGCGCGCCTCGCGGCGCGGGCTGTCCCGGACCTCTCGTACGTCGTGGCCTGTGGGCTACGCGGCGCCCAGCAGGCGCTCCAGCACCACCGCGATGCCGTCCTCCTGGTTGGAGGTCGTCACCTCGTCGGCCACCGCCTTCAGCTCCGGGTGGGCGTTGGCCATCGCGACACCGTGTGCGGACCAGCCGAACATCGGGATGTCGTTGGGCATGTCTCCGAAGGCGATCGTCTCCGCCGCCTTCACGCCCAGCCGCCGTGCGGCCAGCGACAGGCCCGTGGCCTTGCTCAGGCCCAGCGGCAGGATCTCCACGATGCCCGGGCCGGCCATCACGATGTCGACCAGGCTGCCGACGGTCTCCCGGGCCACCTTGACGAGCTCGTCCTCGCCCATCCCCGGGTGTTGGATGTACAGCTTGTTCAGCGGAGCGGTCCACACCGCCGCGGTGTCCTCCAGATAGAGCGCCGGAAGGCCCTCCTGCACCTGGTAGCCCGGGCCGAACAGCACTTCGCCGTCCACCCCGTCGCGACTGGCGGCCAGCGCCAGCGGACCCACCTCGGCCTCTATCTTCGACAGTGCCAGACCGGCCAGCTGCCGGTCCAGGGTCACCGAGGTCAGCAGCCGGTGCGCTCCCGCGTCGTAGACCTGAGCACCCTGCCCGCACACGGCGATCCCCTTGTAGCCGAGATCGTCCAGCACGTGCCGGGTCCAGGGCACGGCCCGGCCGGTGACGACGATGTGTGCCGCACCCGCCGCGGTGGCCGCGGCGAGTGCTTCACGGGTGCGCTCCGAGACGGTGTCGTCGTCACGCAGCAGCGTGCCGTCGAGGTCCGTCGCGACGAGCTTGTACGGGAAGGGGGCCGGGCTCACTTGGTGATCGGCTCCAGGACCTCGCGACCGCCCAGGTACGGACGGAGGACCGCGGGCACCCGCACCGAGCCGTCGGCCTGCTGGTGGTTCTCCAGGATCGCGACGATGGTGCGCGGGACGGCGCACAGCGTGCCGTTCAGCGTCGACAGCGGCGCGGTCTTCTTGCCGTCGCGGTAGCGGATCGACAGCCGGCGGGCCTGGAAGCCGTTGCAGTTCGAGGCGGAGGTCAGCTCGCGGTACTTGCCCTGGGTCGGGATCCACGCCTCGCAGTCGAACTTGCGCGAGGCGGAGGAGCCCAGGTCACCCGTGGCGACGTCGATGACCTGGAAGGGCAGCTCCAGGCTGGTCAGCCACTGCTTCTCCCATTCCAGGAGCCGCTGGTGCTCGGCCTCGGCGTCCTCCGGTGCGACGTACGAGAACATCTCGACCTTGTCGAACTGGTGGACGCGGAAGATGCCGCGGGTGTCCTTGCCGTACGTACCCGCCTCGCGGCGGAAGCACGGCGAGAAGCCGGCGTACCGCAGCGGCAGCTTGTCGACGTCGATGATCTCGTCCATGTGGTACGCCGCGAGGGGGACCTCGGAGGTGCCGACGAGGTAGTAGTCGTCCTTCTCCAGGTGGTACACGTTCTCCGCGGCCTGGCCGAGGAAGCCGGTGCCCTCCATGGCGCGCGGGCGGACCAGCGCGGGGGTCAGCATCGGGATGAAGCCGGCCTCGGTGGCCTGCGCGATCGCCGCGTTGACCAGGGCCAGCTCCAGCAGGGCGCCGACGCCGGTGAGGTAGTAGAAGCGCGAGCCCGACACCTTGGCGCCGCGCTCGACGTCGATGGCGCCGAGGGACTCGCCGAGTTCCAGGTGGTCCTTGGCCTCGAAGCCCTCGGCGGCGAAGTCACGGATCGTGCCGTGCGTCTCCAGGACGGTGAAGTCCTCCTCGCCGCCGACCGGGACGTCCTCGTGGACGATGTTGCCGAGCTGGAGCAGGAGCTTCTTCGCGGCTTCGTCGGCCTCGTTCTGCTCGGCCTCGGCGGCCTTGACGTCCTGCTTGAGCTGTTCGGCCTTGGTCAGCAGCTCTGCCCGCTCCTCCGGAGAGGCCTTGGGGATGAGCTTGCCGAGCGTCTTCTGCTCGTTGCGCAGTTCGTCGAATCGCATGCCGGAGGACCTACGGCGCTCGTCGGCGGAGAGGAGCGCGTCGACGAGGCCGACGTCCTCTCCACGGGCGCGCTGCGAGGCGCGGACACGGTCAGGGTCTTCACGGAGCAGCCGAAGGTCAATCACCCCTCCAGGCTACCGGGCTGGGCTTCCTGGGATCACATCGATATCACGCTGCGTGTCACTTTGTCCCAATTGGGATGAATGCAAATCTCTTGTCCGGTGGTCGGGCGGGGCCGCTGCCAGGGGGTCGATAAAAGCGGGCTGATTCTCCGAAAAGGGGCACGGCATCGAGCGGCGGCCGGGGCCTGAGCAGCGTCGGAGGGGCTTGCTTGTCCACAGGAATTACCCCCGGGAGCGGCTTATCCACAGGCTGTGTGCGGGATCTGTGGACACCGAATTAGATCAATAGGGATCGGGGAGCGGTCGCGGCCGATCAGGGTTCAAACCGCCCTCACACACTCATTCGGGTGGGAATGACTCGCTCCAAAGAGTTGATCCGTGATACCGGGGTGACGCCGTTCACCTACCGCTCCCCAGCGCGAAACCTGAGCCGCCCGGCCGATATGTCGACCTTGTCGTATCACTCTGTCGACTTGTCCCCAGGTCTTCATCTCAGCCTGTGGATAACTCTGTGGACAGTGGACGAGCTCCTACGCGCGACCGTCGAGGCAGCGCGTCAGCCAGTCGGAGGCCTCGGTGAAGTCGTCGTCGGAGGTCCCGGCCCGTGCGGCCCGTACCTCACTCAGAGCGACCCCGGCGCGCGGGTAGGAACCGAGGAAGCGGATCTGGGGGCAGGTACGCCGCAGACCCATCAGGGCCTCGCTCACCCGGCGGTCGGAGATGTGGCCCTCGGCGTCGACGGCGAAGCAGTAGTTGCCGATGCCCTCGCCCGTCGGGCGGGACTGGATCAGCATCAGGTTCACCCCGCGCACGGCGAACTCCTGGAGCAGCTCCAGCAGCGCACCGGGGTGGTCGTCGCCCAGCCACAGCACGACGGAGGTCTTGTCGGCGCCGGTGGGAGCGGCCGGCCGAGCGGGCCGCCCGACGAGTACGAACCGGGTCTCGGCGTTCTGGGCGTCGTGGATCTCGGTGACCAGCGCCTCCAGCCCGTACGTCGCGGCGGCGAACTCTCCCGCGAAGGCGGCGTCGAAGCGGCCCTCCTGGACCAGCCGGGCCCCGTCGGCGTTGGAGGCGGCCGACTCCCACACCGCGTCGGGCAGGTGCGTCCGCAGCCAGTTGCGCACCTGCGGCTGGGCCACCGGGTGCCCGGTGACCGTCTTGATGTCCGACAGCTTGGTCCCGGGCCGCACCAGCAGCGCGAACGCGATCGGCAGCAGCACCTCGCGGTAGATCATCAGCGGCTCGCCGGAGGCCAGCTCGTCGAGGGTGGCGGTGACCCCGCCCTCCACCGAGTTCTCGATCGGCACCAGAGCGGCCGCGGCATCGCCGCTGCGTACGGCGTCCAGGGCGGCCGGTACCGACACCATCGGGACCAGCTCCCGGGTGGCGGCTTCCGGCAGCGTGCGGAGGGCGGCTTCGGTGAAGGTGCCCTCGGGACCGAGATAGGTGAAGCGGGTGGCCGACATGCGATCAGCCTAATGCCGGGCCGCCCGCCCCCGTGGGGCTGTTCACCCCTCGAGCAGCCGTTGTCCCACGTACTCCCCGGCGCGCGGCCCGGCCGGGACGGCGTACAGGCCACTGGACTCGTGCCGGATGAACTCGGACAGCGCGTCACCGCGGTCGAGCTTGCGCTGCACCGGGACGAACCCGCGCAGCGGGTCGGCCTGCCAGCAGATGAAGAGGAGCCCGGCGTCGGGGGTGCCGTCGGGGGCGAGCCCGTCGTGGAAGGAGAAGGGCCGTCGCAGCATCGCCGCTCCGCCGTTCTGCGCCGGTGCCGAGATCCGGGCGTGGGCGTTGGACGGGATCACGGGCTTGCCGTCGGCGCCGAGCTTGTCCAGCACCATCTTCGTGGTCTCGTCGCCGCCGGTCAGGGGAGCTCCGGTGGCCTTGGTACGGCCGATGACCTGCTCCTGCTGGGCCAGGGACTGCTTGTCCCAGTCGTCGAGCAGCATCCGGATCCGCCGGACGACCGCGTACGAGCCCGAGCCCATCCAGGCGTGCTCGGCCGGCCCCGGGCCGGCCTCCGGCACGAAGATCCGCTTGTCGAAGTCGGGCTCCTTGGGCTTGGGGTTCGCGGTCCCGTCGACCTGGCCCATCAGGTTCCGCGCGGTCATGGGGGTGCCGGTGGCTCCGGGAGAGCGGTTGAAGCCGTTCATCTGCCAGCGCACCCGGGCGGCCTCCCCCGCGTCCTTCTGCACCGCGCGCAGGGCGTGGAAGGCGACGAGCGCGTCGTCCGCACCGATCTGCACCCACAGGTCGCCGTTGCTGCGCTGGGCGTCGATCCGGTCCGAGGAGAAGTCCGGGAGCGGATCGAGGGCCGTCGGGCGCCGTGCGGTGAGGCCGGTGCGCTCGAAGAAGGAGTGGCCGAAGCCGAAGGTGATGGTGAGGGAGGAGGGACCGGCGTCGAGGGCGATCCCGGAGTCGCCCGTCGGCGCGGTCTCGCCCGCCATGAGCCGCCGGGCGGTCTCGGACCAGCGCCGCATCAGAGCGGCGGCCTCGGTCCGGCCGGCCCCCGGAGCCAGGTCGAAGGCGAGCACGTGCCCCTTGGACTGGAGCGGGGTGGTGATCCCGGCCTGGTGGTCCCCGTGGAAGGCGACCTGGGTGGCGCCGAGGGAGCTGAGCGACCCGGCCGAGCCCGGGGTCCCGCCCGCCGGGGTGTCCGCGATCGCGGAGTGCGCGAGGGCGCCGCCCGTGGCGCCCAGTGCGAGCCCGACGGCGCCGGCGGCGCCCACGGTGCCCAGCAGACGGCGCCGGGAGATCTCGATGTCGGGGTTGCTCCCGCTGCTTTCGGTCACGCTGCTCAGCCGATCTTCACGTTCTTCTGGACGGTCGTCTGGTCGATGTCGGAGGTACGTACGGTCACGTCGATGCGCCATTCGCCGGCGAGCGGCAGCTGGACCCCGGACGCGGTCCAGTGTCCGGGAGCGGCGCGGTCGGGGACGACGGGCAGTGGGCCGATCTCCTTGGCCGGGAGGGTGAAGGAGATCTTGACCTCGGGGAGGTCGAGGGGCTTGCCGTCGGGGCCGTCCGCCCACAGGTGGAGGGTGTTGGCGCCGACCCGGCCCGGGTCGAGCTCCAGCCGGACGTTGCCCTTGCCGTTCTGGCCGCCGGTGTCGAAGGGCAGGGTGATCTTGACGGCGCGGTTGGGCACGGCGGTGGTGGCCGCACCGCGGCCGGTCTCCTGCTCCGCCGCGCGGCCCGGCTCGGTGCTGGTCAGGACGGTGGTGACGGCCAGCAGGACGACGGCCACCGCGGCCTCGGCGAGGACGGAGCGGCGCAGCCCCGCCCGGCCCGGGTCGGCGTCGCGGACCTGCTTCTCGCGCGCCTTCTCGCGGGCGGCGCGCTGCCAGGCGAGCTGGGCGGCACGCCGCGGGTCGGCGGCCTCCTCAGCGGTCTCCTCGGCCGCTTCCTCAGCGGTGCCGCCCGCGGCGGACGCGCCGGACGGGCCGCCCACGTCGGCGGTGCCGGACGGCTCGGAGCTGTCCGTGGCGGTCGGTGTTTCACGTGAAACATCGCCTCCGACGAGCACCCCGGCCGGTTCCGCCGTGCGTTCTGCGGCCGGGACCTCCGCGAGGCGGGCGGTCCACTTGCGGGAGAGAGAGGCGACGCCGACGAGTACGGCGACCAGGCCGACCTTGATGATGAGGAGCTGTCCGTAGCTGGTGCCGGTGAGGGCGGACCAGCTGCCGAGCTGGCGCCAGGACTGGTAGATCCCGGTGGCGGCGAGGACCAGGACGCTGACGAAGGCGACCTTGGAGAAGCGCTGCACGGCCTCCCGCTCGATGTCCGGGACCTTGTGGAGGGCGACCAGCAGCGCCGCGAGCCCGCCGAGCCAGGTGGCCACGGCCAGCAGGTGCAGGATGTCGACGGGCATCGCGATGCCCGGCTGGATGCCCGTGGAGGCGTGCTCGGAGAGCGCCCAGGTGGCGGCGATGCCGCCCGCCACGACCGTGCCGCCGATACCGAGCCCGAATGCGAGGTCGTTGGTCTCCTTCCGCGCCTCGGCCTCCTGCGCCGCCGTCTGCTCCGTCCCGGGGGCCTCCGCTCCATGAGCCTCGGCCCCGGCGGGCTTCTGCCGGCGGGCGTAGGCACCGAAGAGCACGGCGATGAACAACGCGGCGGCCCCCAGGAGCAGCAGCCGCGAGACGAACGAGGCCCCGGTCTTCGTGTCCAGGACGGCCCGCAGCCCGTCGAGGTCGAAGACGTCGGAGAACTTCCCGGAGCCGGTGTACGGGGTGCGCAGCACCAGCATCGCCAGCGTGGCGGCGGTCAGGGTGACCCAGCCGCGCACGACCAGCTTCTGCAGCGGCCGCTGGGCCGAACCCCGGCGCCAGCAGAGCAGGATGAAGGCGGCCCCGCCGACGAGGACGGTGAAACCGGCGTAGGCGGCGTAGCGGGCGATGCCGTACGCGATGCCGACCGGCCCGCCGCCCGCCTGCTGGTCGGGGAGGGCGACCTGGGTCGCGGAGGGGGCGCCGATGGAGAAGGTGAAGGCGCCGGAGATCGGGTGGCTGTCGGCGGAGACGGCCTGCCAGGCGACGGTGTAGGTGCCGTCGGGCAGCCCGGAGTGCAGGGCGGTGCCGTAGCGGATCGTGGATCCGCTGCACATGTCCCGCAGCTCACCGGTGTCGACGCGTTTGCCCTGCGGGTCCATGACGCGGATGGAGTCGTCGCCCATGGCGACCTGCTCCGAGAAGGAGAGGGTGACCTGGGCGGGTGCCGTGGCGACCACCGCCCCGTCCTTGGGGTCGCTCGCGGTGAGTGCGGCGTGTGCCGTGGCCGGGGCGGCCGCGGTGAACAGGGTTGCCAGCAGGGCTGCGAGGACCAGCGCGAACCGCGGCAGGAATGCCGTGGCGTGGGCGCGGGCCGGGTGAGGAGCGGGGGCGGTGGCCGTCATGGCGTGTCAGTTCCTCGGTCCGTCAGTGGGCGTTGGAGTTCTGTGCGTTGTACGTCCGTTCCTTGACGTCCAGCTCGACCTTGACCGGGTCGGCCTTCTCGAAACGCAGCTCGATGGTGATCTTGTCACCGACGTTCGGCTTGCTCTTGAGACCCATGAACATGATGTGGTTGCCGCCGCGCTCCAGCTTGAGCTCGCCGTTCGAGGGCACGTCCATCGAGGGGACCTGCTGCATCTTCTGGTCCTTGGTCTCGTGGATCTGCAGATCGTCCGAGAGCGAGCTGGTGACGCCGGTCAGCTTGTCGGCGGTCTTCGAGTCGTTCTTGATGACCATGAAAGCGCCGGCCATCTTGTCGTTGACCGGTTCGGGCATGAAGGCGCCGCTGACGGTCATCTTCGGCTTGCCGGCCCCGTCGGCCTTCGCGCCGGAGTCCGCGTCGGAGGAGGAGCAGCCGGATATGGCGAGCGCTGCCGTCAGGGAGAGGGCGGCGGCGAGGGTGCGGGTGGTGCGGGTGTTCACGGGTTTTCTCCCTTGACGATCTTCGGCAGGTCCTTGGTGTAGTCATCGACGGTCGCGCCCTCGCCGTAGAGGACGTAGCCCTCGTCGGTCTTGGGCGAGAACACGATGACCTGCGCGCCGTGCATGGAGACGACGCTGCCGTCGGCCTCCTTCTTGGCGGCCTCGATACCGATGCCGAGCGTGCGTGCGGCGGCCTGGATGGTGGCGAAGTCCCCGGTCAGTCCGACGAAGGACGGGTCCTGGGCCTTGAGCCACGCGCCGAGGGAGTCGGGGGTGTCCCGTTCGGGGTCCGTGGTGACGAAGACGACCCGGAGCTTGTCCTGGTCCTCCTTGGGGAGCGCCTTCTTGGCGACGGCGACGTTGCTCATCGTCAGGGGGCACACGTCGGGGCAGTTGGTGTAGCCGAAGTAGATGAGCGTCGGCCGGCCCTTGGTCTGCTCGCGCAGGTTCCACGGCTTGCCGGTGGTGTCCGTGAGGACGAGCTCCGGCTTGTCGAAGGGGCGGTCGAGGACGGTCGCCGCGCCGGCCTTCTTCTGGCCGGTGATCTGGGTGACGGAGCCGGTGTCCCCGGCCGTCTTGGTGCCGCAGGCGGTCAGGGCGAGGGCGGCCGCCACCGCGAGGGCGGCGGCCGTCACACGTGTGGTGCGCATGAAGAGATGTCCCTGGGATCGGGGATGGTACGGGCGTTCATGGAACGGCAGGACCCGCGGACGTGTCCGAAGGGCGGGGCCTGCCGGAGCGGCCGGGTCAGGAGGTGCGGCGGCGCGAGGCGACACCGAAGGCCACGCCACCCAGGCCGATCACGATGCCCGCGATGCCGAGGGCACGCGCGGTCGTGTCGGAGCCCTTGGCGGCGGCCTCGTCGTGGTGGTCGTCCTTGGCGTCCTTGCCGGTGTTCTTCGCCTCGTCGGCGGGCTTGGCCGCGGCGTCGTGGTGGCCGTCCGCGGCCTTGGCCGCGGTCAGCTTCAGTACGGGGGCCGGGGTCTGCGGCTCGGCCGCGCCCGGCTTGGTCTCCTCGATCCAGCGCACGACCTCGTTGTTGTCGTACGTCTGGATGGCCTTGAAGACCATCTGGTCGGCCTCGGGGAGCTTGCCGACGGAGACCGGGAACTGCTGGAACTTGCCGGGCTCGATCTTGCCGCCGCTCCAGGTCACCTTGGTGACGGCCTCGTTGATCTGCTTGCCGTGCACGGTCAGCGGCTTGTCGAGCTTGGTCTTCTCGACGTTCACGGTCCAGCCCGGGATGTCCTGCGGCATGACGGACGTGAGCGGCTGGTCGATCGGGAAGTTGACCTCGAGCTGGGTCGTCGAGGCGTTGTCCCGCTCGTTGGGCACCTTGAAGTTGATGACCGCGTACCCGCCCTTGGTGGCCTCGCCGGCGGGCTGCACGCCGACGTGGGCGAAGGCGGGACCGGACAGGACGAGGACGGTGCCGGCGGCGAGGGCGGCGGCGAGGGAGACGCGAGAGGTCTTCATGACAGGAACACTCCACGGAAGCAGTGGTGACGGTGGCTCCGGGCGCAGGCGCGCGCGGAGGTCGCGGCACCGGTGCTCCCACCGTCTGTCCGGGGGGTGAGGTGCCGCGTCAGGCCGCGAGGGCGAGTGCCGTGGGCGGCCCGCGCCTGATCACCGTGTGCTGGAGTGCGTCCCTGCCGGTCGCCGGGGCCGGTGCCGACGGGGTCCGGCGGGCCCGGGGGCCGCGGGCGGGTGCGCCCGGGAGCCCGGCCGCGAGGGCGCGTACGAGGGCCAGCGCGGCGCGCAGCGGACGTACGGGGTCGGCCTCGGTGGTGAGCCGGGACAGTTCGACGAGCCGGAACAGCGCGGCATCGCCCCGGCCCAGCAGCCAGCCGGCGGCCAGCGCGGCCAGCAGGTGGCCGAGCAGCATGGCCGGGCTGAACAGTCCGGTCGCGGGTGCTCCGGCGGCCCCGGCCAGGTGGGCGTGGGTCGCGTGACCCTGCTCGGCCGCCTGGGCGGCCATGGCGGCCGGGTCCAGTCCGGCCGTCTCCAGGATCCGCCGGGCGTCGGCCGGGCTGAGCGGTACCGAGTTGCCCCCGCACACCAGCTGGGCGGCGAGCGCCGCCAGTGAGGTGTCGGCGGCGCCGGCCGGTGCCTGCGCTGCGGCGGCGCCGTGCTGGCCGAGGCCGAACAGGGTGTGCAGCCCGAGCTGTCCGACGGTGAGGCCGACGGCGATCCCGGGCAGCGAGCGCCTGCGCCCCGCCAGAGGAGCGGCGATCGCGAGGACCGCGACGAAGGCGATGCCGAGTACCCACCACGGCACGGCGGCGCACGAGGCGACGGCGTGACCGGCCGCGGACAGCACGACGCAGACCGCGGTGAACACCGCGGCCCGGATCATCCGCAGGCCTGCTCCGGCATGCGTCGTGAGGGGGGCAGTCATGGCCGGGCCATCATCGCACTGCGCTTAGGGCGCCCATACGGCAGGTCCGGAAGGTCCCATGCGTCCCCCTGAACGGCCCCCACCCCGCCACCCCTGTCGTCCGTCGAACCACACGCGCCCCACGGCGCGCACTCGGCGGACGCGCCCGCATACACCGCCGCCCGGGAATGCCACATCGGCCGAATGAGGGCTGTGCCGGCCGTCGGGGGCTTACGGCTCACCGTAGGCGGCAATAGGTAACCGTATGAGCATCTGGTGGTCTCTCCACTTGAGGCGCGAAGCCGCGAGCGTGCCGCTCGCCCGGCGACTGCTGCTCGGGACGATGGAGACCGCGGGGGTGGACCCGGACATCTCCTTCGACCTGTCGGTCGCGCTGAGCGAGGCGTGTGCCAACGCGGTGGAGCACGGCGGCCGCGCCGCCACTCCCCCCGGCGGTCCCGGTCCCGATACCGAGGCGTACCACGTCACGGCCTACCTGGACGGCAACCGCTGCCGCATCGAGGTGACCGACTCGGGGCCCGGGTTCCCGCCCGCGACGGTGGCCCGGCACAGACCCTCGCTGGCCGAGCACGGCCGGGGACTGCACCTGATCGCGGAGCTCGCCGACCACGTCCGCTTCCGCAACCGGCCCGGCCGGGGCGCGGTGGTCAGCTTCGACAAGGTGCTGAAGTGGCGCGACGACGCGCTCCTGAAGGCGTCGTAGCCCTCGCAGCCGCGGAACGCCGACGGGCGGGACCCCCTCCGAGGGGATCCCGCCCGTCGGCGTGCGGCTCGGACCTTCGAGGACCGCGAGGCCGTGAGGGCCGCGAGCCCGCGAAGGCCGCGAAGGCCGCGAAGGCTCAGCCCTTGAGGCGGGCCATCCACGCCTCGACCTCGACCGAGGTGCGGGGCAGCCCGGCGGACAGGTTCCGGTTGCCGTCCTCGGTGACGAGGATGTCGTCCTCGATCCGGACGCCGATGCCGCGGTACTCCTCGGGCACGGTCAGGTCGTCGGCCTGGAAGTACAGACCCGGCTCGACGGTCAGGCACATGCCCGGCTCCAGCGTGCCGTCGACGTACGCCTCGGTGCGCGCGGCGGCGCAGTCGTGGACGTCCATGCCGAGCATGTGGCCGGTGCCGTGCAGGGTCCAGCGGCGCTGGAGGCCGAGCTCCAGGACCCGCTCGACCGGGCCCTCCAGCAGGCCCCACTCGACGAGCTTCTCGGCCAGCACGTGCTGCGAGGCGTCGTGGAAGTCGCGGAACTTCGCCCCCGGCCGGACGGCGGCGATGCCGGCTTCCTGGGACTCGTAGACCGCGTCGTAGATCTTGCGCTGGATGTCGGTGTACGTGCCGCTGATCGGCAGCGTGCGCGTGACGTCGGCGGTGTAGAGGGAGTGGGTCTCCACACCGGCGTCGAGCAGCAGCAGGTCGCCGGAGCGGACGTCGCCGTCGTTGCGGACCCAGTGCAGGGTGCAGGCGTGCGGGCCGGCGGCGCAGATGGAGCCGTAGCCGATGTCGTTGCCCTCGACGCGGGCGCGCAGGAAGAAGGTGCCCTCGATGTAGCGCTCGGAGGTGGCCTCGGCCTTGTCCAGGACCTTCACGACGTCCTCGAAGCCGCGGACGGTGGAGTCGACGGCCTTCTGCAGCTCGCCGATCTCGAAGGCGTCCTTCACGGCGCGGGCCTCGGAGAGGTAGACGCGCAGTTCCTCGTCGCGCTCGGCGGTGACCTTGTCGGTCAGGGCCTTCTCGATGACGGCGTCGTGGCCGCGCACGTTGCGGACCGGGCCCTCGGCCTCGGTGAGGGCGTCGGCCAGCTCGCGCACGTCCTTGGCGGGGATCCCGAGCAGCTGCTGGGCCTCGGTGAGGGAGTGGCGGCGGCCGACCCACAGCTCGCCCTGGCCGGACAGCCAGAACTCGCCGTTCTCGCGGTCGGAGCGGGGCAGCAGGTAGACCGTGGCGGTGTGCCCGGCGGCGCCCGCGGGCTCCAGGACCAGGACGCCGTTCTCGGTCTGGTCGCCCGTGAGGTACGCGTACTCGGTCGAGGCGCGGAAGGGGTACTCGGTGTCGTTCGAGCGGGTCTTCAGCCGGCCCGCGGCGATGACCAGGCGCTCGCCCGGGAAGCGCGCGGACAGGGCGGCGCGGCGGTCCGCCGTGTGCCCGGCCTGCGCGATGGGCTCCAGGCCGTGCAGCTCGGTGTCGGCCCAGCCGGTGCGCATGTTCTCCGCGAGTTCCTCGCTGACGCCCGGGTACAGCGCGTTCTTGCGCTGCTTGTGCTTCTTCTGGGGCTGCTCTTCTTCCGGGGTCTCCGGGGTGAGCTCGTCAGCCACGTCTTCTCCTCAGCTGCTACGACATGCGGGGACCGGGTACGGACCTCGTCCATCGTACGTATGAGGGGAAGGTGCCCGGCAGGACATGTGACAAATGACAAACCAGTCAAACCGGGCGGTGGTGGTGCGGCGGGCCGCAGCGGCTCAGTCGAAGCGCGCCGCGAGCAGGACCACGTCCTCGTCGGGGTCAGTGGAGGGGGCGTCGGGGTCCTCGTCCGGCAGTACGGTCCGCAGGATGTGGTCGCAGATGGCCGCCGGGTCCTCCCGGGCGCTACGGGGAACCCCCGCGGCCGCCGCGTGCAGCCGGGCGTAGGCCCGGTCCATGGGGTCACCGGTACGCCGCAGCAGCCCGTCGGTGTAGAGCAGCACCGTTTCTCCGGGTGCGGGCTCGATCTCCACGCTCGGCGCCTCCCAGCAGGCCAGCATCCCCAGCGGCGCGGAGAGGGTGGTCTCCACGTACTCGGTGCGCCGCTCGCCGATGAGCAGTGGCGGGGTGTGCCCGGCCCCGGCCAGGATGATCTTCCGGGCGGCGGGCTCGCAGTAGGCGAAGAGGGCGGTGGCCGAGCGCGCGGGCTCGGTCAGCCGCATCAGCAGCTCCAGGTCGGACAGGACCGCGACGGGGTCCTCCCCTTCCATGACGGCGTACGCGCGCAGCGAGGCCCGCAGCCGCCCCATCGCGGCGACGGCGCTCGGGCCGCTGCCGGTGACGGAGCCGACGGCCAGCCCCATCGCGCCCTCGGGCAGCGGCAGTGCGTCGTACCAGTCCCCGCCGCCGCGCGGGCCGGTGTGGTGCCGGGCCGCGAGCTGCACCCCGGGGATCCGGGGCAGCCGGCTCGGCAGCAGTTCCTCGGCGACGGTGGCGAGCCGGGTCCGGGAGCGGTCGACCTCGACCATCCGGGCCAGGTGCTCGGCGGCGTGCCGGACGTAGAGCCCCACCAGGTCGCGCTGGCGCTCGCTCGGCTCGGCCTGTTCGTCGTAGAGCCAGACGGCCGCGCCGAGCCGGCCGGTGGCGTCGGCGGTCAGCGGCAGGGCGTAGCTGGCGGCGTAGCCGAGGCGGGCCGCGACCTCGCGGTGGCGCGGGTCGACGGGCGCCGCGTAGCCTCCGGCGCCGGGTGCCGCGGGCGCCGTACCCGGCTCGGGGAGCACCTCGGAGCCGCCGTGGGCGTCGGGGAGTCCGTCGAGGATCCGGCCGTAGGAGGTGGCGCTGCGCGGCACCGTCTCGATGTGGCCGAGGTCGGCGCGGCCCAGTCCGAGGCCGATCGTGGTGCTGGGGCCGAGGCCGTCGGAGGGCTCCAGGACGACCAGGCCGCGGCGGGCGCCGACGAGGGCGGCTCCGGCGCGCAGGAACTCACGGAGGGAGGAGTCGAGGTCACTGGCCCGGGCGAGGCGCTCGGTCAGCTCGTGGAGGGTGGTGAGGTCGGAGACCATGCCCGCCAGCCGGTCCTGGATGACGCTGCTCGCGGCAGGCGTGACGGCCTGGGCGGGAGTGGTGCGCGCACCGGCGGAAGGGGCTGTGGAAGCAGACGTGGACGAGGGCGTGGGCGCGGTAGTTTGCGCTGACGCTGTAACTGCTGGATCGATTCCAGCCACTTTCGGCAGATGCGGGGCGCTCATGGCGTCCGCCTTTCCACCTGGTGCGATTCGCCATATAGCATCGCAAACCCCCAGATCGTGCTGCGCCGCCATCAATGGATCCACATCTACACGCACACGAGGATCGATGTCCAGCATTGCCCAGGTGGGAATCCTGGTGTCCGTGGGACGGCAACTCACTGTCCAGCCTGGGCTAAAACTTGGCCGGAAAAAGCGGGAAGCGGGCGGTTTTTGCGATCGACTGGGCGGGCGTCATGAGGGGTCCGGGTACGTAATCGGTAGCGCCCGGGGGCAGTTGAAGCCCCGGCACCTCCGGGAACCACCCGGTGCGGGCCGTCGTCCTTAGCGGCGGCAGCCGGTCCCGGCGGCCACTGCGGCATCGGCGCGGGTCGCGCGGACCGCTCGCGCCAGACCCTCGCGGGACGTTTGATGGACCTGTAAGAAAACTGCACGAACCGTGTGTACCTGCTTCCGGCGGACAGTGACGCGAAACGTGTACGTGTGGTGAAACACCGCTTACATGGTGTGATGTGGCCCTTCGGCGTTCAACGGAAAGGAACGAGCGCTCATGCGCGAGATCCTCGGAAGGCGTCTCCAGCGGCTCCGCGATCGCTTCAAATTCCCGCGCGCCGTCTCCCTCGCCGTGTCCCGTTCCGTCTCCCGGTCCGCCGCGACGGCCGCGGACGAGCCGGCTCCCTCCCTCCTCGACGGGGCGCTGACCTGCGCGACCCAGTGGCAGTGGCCCGTACTGCCGGGCGTGGGCCGGGCCGGAGCGGACAGCGCGCGCTGCGCCTGCCCCGACCCCGACTGCGTGGTGCCGGGCGCGCATCCCTTCGACCCCGGGCTGCTCGCCGCCACGACCGACCCCCGGATGGTGGCCTGGTGGTGGGCCAGGCGGCCCACGGCCCCGGTGCTGCTGGCCACCGGTGGCGGCGCGCCGTGCGCGGTGAGCCTGCCGGCCGGCGCCGCCGCGCGTGCCGTCGTACGGCTGGACGTGCAGGGCATGCGGCTCGGCCCGATCGTCGCCACCCCCACCCGCTGGTCCCTGATGGTGGCTCCGTACTCGCTGGAGCGGCTCGGTGAACTGCTCTACGCCAAGGACCAGGTGCCCTCCTCGCTGCGTTTCCACGGTGAGGGCGGCTATCTGCTGCTGCCTCCCTCGACGGCTTCCGGCGGTGGGCAGGTCCGCTGGGAGCGGGAGCCCGTGTCCGGCCCCGGCGGCCTCTGGCTGCCGGACGTCGAGGCCGTCGTGGACGCGCTGGTGGAGGCCAGCAGTGGTGCTCCCGGCGGCGGCAGCCGGCTGGCGTACTGAGCGTCCACAGGGAGAACGCGCGGAGGGCGCCGGGGGATCCCGGCCGCCGCCGCGTCACTCGTACGGGTGCCAGCGCGACGAGTTTCCAAGGGAATTGGGCGCGGGGATCTCCGCGGCCCTTTCCCGCGTCGCTATCTTCGGCGAATGAATCTCCGCCTGATCGGTATCGGCGCCGGTGTGCTGATCATCTTGTCGCTTCCCCTGGCCGGAGCGATCGCCGGGCCGGATTTCGCCGGTCAGGACGACGGAAAGGGTGGGGGGTTGCTGTCCTCGCTCGGCCTTTCGGACTCCTCCCGTACGCCGGACGGGGCGCGGCCCGCCGCCGGCCCGGCGCGGCCCGGTCCGGAGCAGGCGCCCCGTACGGATTCCCGGTGCGGCCCCGAACTGAGCTCGCCCCAGGGACTGGAGGCGCAGACCTGCGTCCTGGAGAGCGCGGGGCAGACGTGGGGCCGGAGTTACTACCGGAACACCAGCGGGCGCGCGTTGGAGGCGGTGCTGACGGTGATGGGGCCGGCCGGTCGCACCGTACAGATCAGCTGCGCCGTGGGGGCCGGGGACGAGCCGGGGCTGTGCGAGACGCCCAGGGCGGATTCCGTGGGGACCCGGGAGGACTACTCGGCCGTAGCGGAATTTGCAGTTCCGGATGATGAAGGGCGACTGCTGCTCCGGTCCGGGAGCAACTCACCGGCACCGGGTGACGGTTGAGGACCGCCGTAAATGGAAGGGCCCGGTCGCTGGCGACGGGGGATGCACCAGCGACCGGGCTACAAGAACGGTAACAAGAGATCGCCGGTACGCAAATTCGATCTCTGATATTCAGACACCGATTTGCAGGCGATTAGCGGGAGTTGTGACTCGGGTCACCGGCTCCGCGCCCCCTCGGGACGTCAGCTGAGCGTCACCTGACGGTTGGTGAGTCCGGCGCGCGCCCGGCGCTCCTCCGTGGTCAGCGGGGCGTCCGTGGCCAGGGCCGCGGCCAGCCGCTCCGCGAGCTCGGCGGCCGGCTTCTCCACGTCGTCGGCGGAGACCCCGACGGGCAGGTCCCAGACGGGGACCATCAGGCCGTGGGCGCGGAAGGAGCCGACGAGCTTCGTGCCCTCGCCGAGCGAGGAGGTGCCCGCCGCGTGCAGCCGCGCGAGGGCGTCGAGCAGCTTCTCCTCGGGCTGCGGCATGACCCAGCGCAGGTGGTTCTTGTCCGGGGTCTCGCACCAGTAGGCCGCGTCCACGCCGGCCAGCTTGACGGTCGGGATGGCGGCCGCGTTGGCCCGCTCCAGCGAGGCGGCGATCTCCGGGGAGGCGTTCTGGGCGCTTTCCGCCTCCGGAATCCAGAATTCGAAGCCGCTGTGCACAACCGGCTCGAAAACGCCGTCCAGGTCCAGGAGATCCTGAAGTCGGGGACCCTCGGCGGGCACCCGGCGGGCGGCGACCGGAGTGCCCGGCTCGGCGACGAGCGCGCGCTCCAGGGTGTCGGCCATGTCGCGGGCCAGGTCCCCGGTGGTCGATTCGTTCTGGAGGCCGAGCAGGACGGAGCCGTCCTCGCGGCGCAGGGCCGGCCAGGCCATGGGCAGTACGGTCACCAGCGTGACGGAGGGGACGCCCTCGGGCAGGCCGCCCTTGAGGGTCAGCGGGATGGTGGCCGCTGGGACGAGCTCGCGCAGGGCGACCCAGTCGCACTCGCCGGGCAGGCCCTCGAAGGGGCGCCGCACGTGCTCGGTGACGGCGTGCGCGGCGGCCGCGCCGTGGCAGGCCTTGTAGCGGCGCCCGGAACCGCAGGGGCAGGGCTCGCGCGCGCCCACCACCGGGATCTCCCCGTTGTTGAGCTGCGGCTTCGCGGTCTTCGCGGCGGGGCGCTTCTTGGCCATCGTGGGTGTCTCCCGGTTGCGGCGGTACGGCGGTGTCTCTGGGCGCGAGCCTAGCCGTTCGTACCGCCGGAACCGGTGGGGTGCGGCCGGGAGCACGGTCGGCGTGCGCTCCCGGACGGCCGCCAGTGCGGATGACCGGTACTGCTGTCGGGAACCCGGGTCAGGGGTCCAGGTCGCGGATCCGCGTCACGGATCCAGGTCACGGATCCGGTTCACGGATCCAGGTCGTCGAAGGCCGATACGAGTTCGATCGCCGGGGCAGCGACGCGCGTAGCGAAATCGTCGTGCCGGGGCCCCCGGGCGACGATCACCCATACGGTGACCTCACCCGCCGCTCCGTCCCGGACACCCCAGTCCTGGGCGAGGGCACTGATGATGTTCAGTCCCCGTCCGCCGCGCGCGGTGACCGAGGGTGTGGCCGGGACCGGGCGGGTGGGGCCGCCCCCGTCCGTGACCTCGACCGTCAGCCGCCCCGCCTTGTCGACGCGCCACGCGGCGCGTATTTCCCCGTCCCCGACTTCCCGCGAGCCCAGCGGCCGGCCGTGTCGGCAGGCATTGCTGAGCAGTTCGGAAAGGATCAGTACGGCATCGTCCACGACCGATTCGGACAGGCCGCTGATGCGCAGTTGTTCACGCATCCGATGTCTCGCCTCGCCCACGCCCGCAGGACCATGGCGTACGTCCACGCACGACGACGTGGGCACTTCTTGTGCCATCACCAACGTCACCCCCGGAACCTCCTTAGCCCCACGCCATGGTCTGGATGCCCCAATGGCCTGGACCGGAAACCGCCATGACGGGGGCCTCTGACGCATTCATGACCACTGAACGCGGAGCGGATGCGCCGGAGCACACCCTGTCACCCGTGGGGTGCGTGGGGCGGGTGGGCAAAACCGGACGTCAGCGCCCTAGCTGTGACAGAACTTGGCGCGGCCTGTTCGTGATGATCGCTTCTACACCCAGATCAGCGCATAGCTGAACATCTTCGGGTTCGTTCACGGTCCATACGTGTACGGAGTGCCCGGCCGCCTGGAGCTTGCGGATGAAGCCGGGGTGGTTGCGCACGATCCGCATGCCCGGTCCGGCGATGCGGACTCCGGCGGGGAGCCGCCCGTCGCGCATCCGGGGCGAGATGAACTGCATCAGGTACACGGTCGGGACGGTCGGCGCGGCCGCCCGGACCCGGTGCAGGGAGCGCGCCGAGAAACTCATGACGCGGACGGGGTGTGGGCCCTCGGCGGGCGGGGCGTCCAGGCCGAAGCGCTTGAGGAGGAAGAGGAGGCGTTCCTCCACCTGTCCGGCCCAGCGGGTGGGGTGCTTCGTCTCGATCGCGAGCTGTACGGGCCGGCCGGCGTCGGACACCAGTTCCAACAGCCGTTCCAGGGTGAGTACGGAGGTGCGCTCGGGGTCCGCGTCCCAGTCGGGGGACTCCTCGCGGTCCTTCCAGGAGCCGAAGTCGAGGGCGGCGAGATCGGCCAGCTCCAGTGCGGAGACGGCCCCGCGGCCGTTCGAGGTGCGGTTCACCCGGCGGTCGTGGACCAGGACCAGGTGGCCGTCGGCGGTCAGCCGGACATCGCATTCGAGCGCGTCGGCGCCGTCCTCGATGGCCTTCCGGTAGGCGGCCAGGGTGTGCTCGGGGGCATCCTCCGAGGCGCCGCGGTGGGCGACGACCTGGATGGGGCGCGGCAGTGCGTGGGTCACCCGGTCATGGTGCCACCGAGGGGCCCCCGGGCGTCGGGGCGAGTGTTGCGGATGCGCCCTATATGTCGGAGATAAAGGATAGAGGGAGACGCACAGGTCCGGCTTACAGTGCTCTGACGGGTCATGGGAAAGGCTTCGCTCTGGAACTTGTGCGGCGCGTCGAACGTTTAGTCGGGCCGGTGTCGGGTCGAGGGTGGTCCGGTACCGCCAGGTTTTCCAGCATCTGTGTAAGCCCTGTAGACCGTGTAAGCCGTGTAAGCCGTGTAAGCCGTGTAAGCCGTGTGTGACGAGGAGAGAGCGCTGTGAGCACCGAGAACGAGGGCACCGCGGCCCAGACGCCCCCGGCGGCCCCGTCCGCGCCTCCTGTGCCGGTGGCCGCATCCGCCCCCGAACCGGCGCCGGGCGCGCCGGCCCAGGCCCCCGCCGCCCCGCAGGACGCGCCGCCGCAGGCGCCCGCGGTGCCCCCGGCCCCCGCTGCCGCGCCGGGCGCGGACCAGACCCAGCAGCTCCCGCCGACCCCGGCGGGCCCCCCGGCCTACGAGCAGGCCCCCGCCCCGGCCCAGCCCTACGCCGACGCCCCGACCCAGGTCCAGACGCCCGGCCAGCCGCCCGCGCCCGGCCAGGTCCCGGCGGCGTACGGCGCCGAGGGTTGGCCCCCGCCCCCGCCCGCGGTCCCCGCGTACGGCGGCCACGGCGGCCACGGCGGTGGCTGGGGCGTGCCCCTCACCACCGACGGAACCCCGCCGCCCAAGCGGAAGGGCAAGGGCGGCATGGTCGCCGGCATCCTCGTGGCGGCCCTCCTCGCGGGCGGCGTCGGCGGCGGCGTCGGGTACTGGGCGGCCGAGCGGAGCAACAACGGCTCCGGGTCGACGACCATCAGCGCGGGCAACACCCCGAAGGACCTCAAGCGCGACGCCGGCTCCGTCGCGGGCCTCGCCGCGTCCGCGCTGCCCAGCGTCGTCACCATCGAGGCCTCGGCGGGCGACGGCGAGGGCGGCACCGGCACCGGCTTCGTCTACGACCAGGAAGGCCACATCCTCACCAACAACCACGTGGTGGCCTCCGCGGCGAACGGCGGAAAGCTCTCCGCGACCTTCTCCGACGGCAAGAAGTACGACGCCGAGGTGGTGGGCCGGGCCCAGGGCTACGACGTGGCCGTGCTCAAGCTGAAGAACCCGCCCTCGGGCCTGAAGCCGCTGGCGCTCGGGGACTCTGACAAGGTCGCCGTCGGCGACCCGACCATCGCGATCGGTGCCCCGTTCGGGCTGTCCAACACGGTCACGACCGGCATCGTCAGCGCCAAGAACCGCCCGGTGGCCTCCGGTGACGGCTCCGGCGGCAAGAACTCGTACATGAGCGCCCTCCAGACGGACGCCTCGATCAACCCGGGCAACTCCGGCGGTCCGCTCCTCGACGGGCGCGGCGCGGTCATCGGCATCAACTCGGCCATCCAGTCCGCCGGCAACGGCGGCTTCGGCGGCGGCCAGGCCGGTTCGATCGGCCTCGGCTTCGCCATCCCGATCAACCAGGCCAAGAACGTCGCCCAGTCCCTGATCAAGACGGGCAAGCCGGTCTACCCGGTGATCTCGGTCTCCGTCGACCTCCAGGCGAAGGTCAACGGCGCCAAGATCTCCGAGCAGGGCGCGACTGCGAACGAGCTGGTCGACCCCAACGGCCCGGCCGGCAAGGCGGGCCTCAAGCCCGGCGACGTCATCACCGAGTTCGGCGGCCGGTCGGTCGACAGCGGGCCGACCCTGATCAGCCTGATCTGGACGTACAGGCCGGGCGACACGGTGAAGATGACCTACCTGCGCGAGGGCAAGCCGAACACGGTCGACATCACGCTCGGCTCGCGCGTCGGCGACAAGTAGCGGACGCGCCGCACTCGACGGTGGCTTGATGGGGAGGGGCCGTGGGCGGGATTCCGCCTACGGCCCCTCCCAATATCTGCTTATGCTTCGGGGGTGTTCGATTCACGGCACATACGGACATTCCACGAAGTGGTCGCCGCTGGGTCCTACTCGGCGGCCGCTCGTGTCCTGGGGTACACCCAGCCCGCCATCACCCAGCAGATGAAGGCACTCGAACGTGCCGTCGGCACCCCGCTGTTCACCCGCGTGGGCCGCAGGATGAGGCTGACGGAGGCAGGGGAGTCCCTGGCCCGGCACGCCGAGTCCATCCTCGGCAGCCTCTCGGCCGCCGAGGCCCAGCTCAAGGCGTACACCCGGCTGCGTACCGGGCGGGTACGGGTCTGCGGATTCCCCAGCGCCAATGTCACGCTCGTCCCGGAAGCCCTCAGCGGGCTCGCCAAGGAACATCCCGGCATCCAGGTCGAGCTGTTGGAGGGCGAGCCCCCCGAGTCCCTGCGCCGGCTCCAGCGGGGCGAGTGCGACATCACCCTGGCCTTCACCTACCCGGGCCTGCACGAGGAGATCCCCGAGGACGTCACCGAGGTCAGGCTGCTGGAGGACCAGCTGACGGTGCTGCTGCCCACCGGCCATCCGCTGGCCCGGCGCCGGGCCGTGCACCTGGCGGACCTCGCGGAGGAGCAGTGGATCGCGGGGTGTCCGCGCTGCCGGGCCAACCTGCTGCACGAGTGCGCGGAGCTGGGCTTCGTGCCCGACATCCGCTTCGCCACCGACGACAACCTGGTGGTTCAGAGCCTGGTCGCGCAGGGGCTGGGCGTGGCGATGATGCCCGCGCTCGTCCTGCCCTCGCTCTCCCTCAGCAGGGTCTGCGGCCGGGTTCTCCAGCCCGCCGCCCGCCGCCACATCGCCGCGTACGTCTACCGCGACCACCTGCGGATCCCGGCGACGGCCGTGGTGCTGGAGGAGCTGAAACGGGTCGCGACGAACCGGATCGGCTGCTGAGGCCGCCACTCCAGCAGCTCTCGATCCATAAGCTGTGCTTGGGATTTCAGGGCAGAACTGTCGTTGGACGTGATGGGTGGGCGGGCGGACGCTGCTCCCATGACCACCACCACGCCGGCCCGTACGACCGCGAGGATGGCCGCCCTCGTCAGCGAGATCCGCAGCGTCGTGGACCGGGGCCTCGCCCCCGACCTCACCGCCTACCTGGTCGGCGAGCGCGTCGCCCCGCACCTGGGGACGCCCGATCTGCTCACGCCCGAACAGCGTGAGGGACACGCCGACCGGTACCGGCAGCACATCCTGCACACCGAGCCGGACGGCAGCTTCTCGGTGGTGGCCCTGGTGTGGCTGCCGGGGCAGGAGACCTCCATCCACGACCACGTGTCCTGGTGCGTCGCCGGGGTCCACGAGGGCACGGAGAGCGAGATCCGCTACCGGCTGGCCCCCGCCACGGTGCCCGGCGCAGCGGCCCGGCTCATGCCGACCGAGCAGGTGGTCAACGCCCAGGGCGACGTCTGCGGCTTCGCCCCGCCCGGGGACATCCACAAGGTCCGCAACTCCTGTCGTACGACGGCGACCTCCCTGCACGTCTACGGAGCCGACGTGGCGCGGCTGGGCAGCAGCGTCCGCCGCGTCTACCCCGAACCGACCGGCTGATGGCCCTCCTGAACCGTGCCGTCCACCGGCCGGTAGGGGTGGGCCGGGGCGATGTTTCACGTGAAACGTCCACCTCCTGGCCCGGGTTGCTCCTCGCTGCCACCGGCGCGCTGGTGGCGTGGTGCGTGCACCTGCTGGTCCCCACCGTTCCGATGCTGACCGCCTCGGTGGTCCTCGGGATCGCCGTGGCGCACCTTCCCGGCCTACGGGGCTTCGTACGCGGACCGGCCCGCCCGGGTCTGTCGCTGGCGGGCCGTCGGCTCATGCGGATCGGCATCGTGCTGCTGGGCCTGGGGCTCGGACTGGACCAGGTGGTCCGGCTGGGCTGGGCCACGGTGGCGATGGTGAGCGCGGTGGTGGCCGCCACCTTCTTCGGCACGATCTGGCTCGGCCGCCGCCTCGGGCTCCCCGGTGATCAGCCCCTGCTGATCGCCACCGGGTACTCGATCTGCGGGGCCTCGGCCATCGGCGCGGTCAGCGAGGTGTCGGGCAGTGACGAGGAGGATGTGGCCGCCTCGGTGGCGCTCGTGACCCTCTGCGGAACCCTCGCCATAGCGGTACTCCCGCTCCTCCAGGGCCCGTTGGGGCTCTCCGACCCGTCCTTCGGGCGCTGGGTGGGAGCGAGCGTCCACGATGTCGGCCAGGTGGTCGCGACCGCGCAGACCGCGGGGCCGGGCGCGCTGGGTGAGGCCGTCCTGGTCAAGCTGATGCGGGTGGCGCTGCTGGCCCCGCTGGTGGCGGCGGTGGCCTTCTCGATGCGTGCCCGGAGGCGCGGGGTGCGCACCTCCTCCGGGAAGCGTCCGGCCCCCGTGCCGCTGTTCGTCGCCGGATTCCTGCTGGCGGCCGGGCTGCGGGCCACGGGCGTCCTCCCGACGGCAGCCCTGGAGTGGGCGCACACCGCACAGGAGGCCTTGCTGGCGGCGGCCCTGTTCGGGCTGGGGAGCGCGGTGCACCTGCCGACGCTCGCCCGGACCGGAGGGCGGGCCGCGCTGCTGGGGCTGGGGGCGTGGGTGATGGTGGCCGGGGTCTCGTACGCCGGGGTCCTGCTCACCGTATGACGGTTCGACACAGGGGGAGTTGGCCATTTCCTGGCCGGAACCGACCGAACGTCCGGACTGCCTCCTGACATCTCCGGGCCCTCGTGCGACTCTGCCCCGCACGGCGAACAGCCGATCCGCACCGACAGTTCTTCACCCCCACCCTGCCCGGGTCCACCGGTCCGGGCACGGCAGAAGGAGTCCTGCGTGAATCGTCATCGCACGGCGCCGTCCGTCCTCCTCGCCGCGGGAGCCCTGATCGCGGGGGCCCTGACGGCGGCCTCCCCGTCGGCGGCCGCGGAGTCACCCGCCGACTCACCCGCCTCGTTCCGGCAGCAGCAGACCCCGGGCTTCTGGACGGCGGAGCGGATGCGGGCGGCCACCCCGCTCGATGTCACGGCGTCCCCCGGGCGCACCGGCGCGGTCCGTCCGGCCCCGGCCGCCGCCCCCACCCGGGTGGCCCCCACCTCCCCCACGGCCTTCCCCCAGGCCGGCGGTGCCTGGACGGGCGGCGGGGCGGTCGTGAAGACCTCGGGCCGGGTCTTCTTCACCATGGGTGACCGGACGGCCTCCTGCTCCGGCGACTCGGTCACCAGTGCCAACGGCAGCACCGTCATCACCGCCGGCCACTGCGTGAAGTACCAGGGCGCCTGGCACACCAACTGGGTCTTCGTCCCGGCCTACGACAACGGCAACGCCCCCTACGGCCAGTGGCAGGCGACCAAGACCTTCGCCACCGACCAGTGGGCGGCGAGCGAGGACATGAACATGGACGTCGGCCTGGCCGTCGTCGCCCCGCAGAACGGCCAGAAGCTCAGTCAGGTCGTCGGCGCCCAGGGCATCCTCTTCAACGGCGGGTACAGCAAGAAGATGTACTCCTTCGGCTTCCCCGCGGCAGCGCCCTACGACGGCACCAAGCTCGTCTACTGCAGCGGCAACAGCGGCAAGGACTTCCTGCTGACCAAGGACCACAGCCTGGCCTGCAACATGACGGGCGGCTCCAGCGGCGGCCCCTGGTTCCAGGACTTCAACGAGACGACGGGCCTGGGCACCCAGGTCTCGGTGAACAGCTTCGGCTACAACTTCCTGCCGAACCGGATGTTCGGCCCGTACTTCGGCAACGAGGCGAAGGCCGCCTACGACAAGGCCCAGACCTCCTGACCCACCCCCTCCCCGGACCGCCCGCAACACCCACCCCACCCACCCCCACATCCCGGTACTCTGTACCGGCCAGGTGGGTTGCCCGAGCGGCCTAAGGGAACGGTCTTGAAAACCGTCGTGGCGCGAGTCACCGTGGGTTCAAATCCCACACCCACCGCCAGGTCAGCGAACGTGCTGTTCAGAAGGGGCGCCCCGGATCCGGGGCGCCCCTTCGTCGTTCCTGCTGTATCCGCAGGTCAGGCGCCCTGTGCTGGTTGATGGCTGCCGTGGGCTTGTCAGATGAGCCGCATCGGTTCTGGGCCGTCCGAGTGGTGTTTGTCGGAAGATCGGCGCGCGTCGTGGGGGCGGTGCGGTTGCGGCCACATCATGACGAATGTATGCAGATCCGCCCGTCGGAACATCCGTCGGAACATCGCGAAATGAGGCGCTCGTCATGACCCACCGCAGCGGCATCACGTCGATCTGGGCCACTGTCCTCGCCGCCCTCGTGGCGCTCCTGGCCGCTCTCGGCCTCGGTGGGAAGGCGGCTCCGGCCGCCGCGGCCGCGCCGGTCGCCGGGCCGGCGGTCCCCGCGGTGCGCCGGCCGGTCGCCGTGGCCCGGCGGACGTGGCGGGCGATGATGCGGGGCGGTTCGCTGCCTCCGACGATCAAGCAGCGCATCCGGGCCGAGGCGCACGGCAAGTCCCCCTCGGTGCGACGCTCGACCACCGCGGCGGCCCTGGCCTCCGACGCCGTCCGCACCGCCGTGACCAACCAGGGACGGCTCGCGCTCGCCGCCTAGCGGGTCGTGGCGTGCTGGTCCCGGTGCGTCTGCGTGTGTGCGGGCGAGTACGGGTGCGGGGCCTGGAACAGGTGCAGGTGCAGGTGCAGGTGCAGGTGTAGGGCCCGGTGCAGGTCCGGGCGTACGGAAGAGGCGTACGGAAGAGGCGTACGGAAGAGGCGTACGGAAGAGGCGTACGGCAGACGTACGAGAGCAGGCGCTGGAGCCCGGTCGGTCACGGCCGTGGATCGCGCCGCGCAGTGCCCCCGGGAGTGGGGCACAGGGGGATCGCCCCGGCGGACGCCGGGGGCGCACGGGGGGCGTGAAGCTTGGCAGGGCAGGGTCGCAGGCCCGGGAGACGGTGGGGTTCCCGGACGGCGCGGCCCACTTCGGCATGTCCGGGGCCGGCGGGTTTGGCGGAACGGTTCGCCTCTTGCGCGGCAAGGGGTCCACCGGTGCGAGGCCGCTGACCTGGGGCGTCGGTAGCGCGAATGGGGTTTATCCGGTGTTGGTCATGCTTGCGGGGGAATAGGAGGCTGCGGGGTGGTTCGCCGGGGATTCGGTGGGCAACTCTGGTCTCGCGACGTCGTCACCAACACGGAACGACCGAGGCGGTCGGCCAACTGCCTTGGGGAACACCCGACTTCGGTTTCCTGGAGGATTCAGAAAATGGCAAGCATCCGCACCGCCCGCGTCATCGCCGCCGTCGCCGCCCTCCCCCTCGCCGTCGCGCTCTTCGGCGGGGTGGCCTCGGCCGACAACGGCTCCTTCGCGAACGACGGATCGAATGCGAGCGTCGCCAGCATCATCGGCAGTGGTGTGGGCGGCAGCAACCACGGCAACTCCTCCACCTCGCAGCAGGTGGCCACCGGCTCCGGTGCGTCCAACCAGAACAACACCGCGCAGGTCAACGGCTCGGCCTTCACGGCGATCCACCAGGCCAACTCCAACGTCGCGGTGAACTTCCACCCCTGGTGGTAGCCGCTTCCTGAGTCGCACCGACCACTGAGGGCGCCCGTACGACCGGACCGGCTGGGGTCCGGTAGTGCGGGCGCCCTCGCGCGCGCCCTCGTGTGCGCCCCGGTCCCGCCGGCCCTCGCGACGACCTTGACATCCGCGAGCAATCTGACGGACAGTCAGGTTTACTCGTTGGATGTGACGCCGGGAGGCCCCAGCCGTGCACCTCGCCCCGTCCGAAGGCCAGTTGCGGCTCCGTGCCGAACTGCGCGCGTACTTCAGGAACCTGCTGCCCGACGGGGTGCCCGAGGACCCGGCCGCCCAGCGGGCCCTGCTGCGCCGCATCGGCGCCGACGGTCTCCTCGGCCTCGGCTGGCCCGTCGAGTACGGCGGCCAAGGACGGGGACCGGACGAGCAGTTCGTGTTCTTCGACGAGGCCTACCGGGCCGGCGCGCCCGTCTCCATGGTCACCCTCAACACCGTCGGCCCCACCCTCATGAAGTACGGGACCCAGGAGCAGAAGGACTACTTCCTGCCCCGCATCCTCAGGGGCGAGCTCGTCTTCGCCATCGGCTACTCCGAGCCCGAGGCCGGCACCGACCTGGCGTCCCTGCGCACCCGGGCCGTCCGCGACGGCGGGGACTGGGTGGTCGACGGGCAGAAGATCTTCACCTCCAACGCCCAGAACGCGGACTGGATCTGGCTGGCCTGCCGCACCGACCCCGAGGCCCCCAAGCACAAGGGCATCTCGATCGTCCTGGTCCCCACCGACAGCCCCGGCTTCTCCTGGACCCCGATCGACACGGTCGGCGGACTCACCACCACGGCCACCTACTACGACGGCATCCGGGTCCCGGCGGGCAACCTCGTCGGCCCCGAACACGGCGGCTGGGGCCTGATCACCAACCAGCTCAACCACGAGCGCGTCGCCCTCGCCGCCATCGGCATGCAGGCGGAGGACTTCTACGAAGCCGCCCTCGCCCACGCCCGCACCCCCGACCCGGACACCGGGGAGCGCCCGGCCGACCGGCCCTGGGTGCGTTCCCGCCTGGCCGAGGCGCACGCCCGGCTGGCCGCCGTACGCCTCCTCAACTGGCGCCTCGTCCAGGACGTGGGAGCGGGCACCCTGGCCCCCGGCGACGCCAGCGGGGTGAAGTTCCTCGGCACCGAGTCCACCGTCGAGGTCTACCGGATCTGCCAGGAGGCGGTCGGGGAGGAGGCCCTCCTGCGGGGGCCGGAGGCCTTCGCGGGCGGCGAGCTGGAGCGGATGAACCGGGCCGCCCAGATCAACACCTTCGGCGGCGGGGTCAGCGAGGTCCAGCGGGAGATCGTCGCCATGATGCGGCTCGGCATGAAGGGGAGGAAGCGATGACCACGCCCACGCCCGCAGCGGACGGATCCGGCGCAGCCGCCGACACCGACGCCGCCGAGCGGGACGACGACCGGTTCCACGCGCTGCTCAAGGCCTTCGAGGGCCGCCCGGCCGCCACCGGGGGCCGGGCCAAGGACCCGGTCAACGAGCCGATGATCCGCCACTGGTGCGAGGCGATGGGCGACGCCAACCCCGCCTACACCGGCCCCGCCGCCATCGCCCCGCCCACCATGCTCCAGGCCTGGACGATGGGCGGGCTCTCCGGCCACACCGACCGCTCCTCCGCCTACGAGGAGCTGTTCGAGCTCCTCGACGGCGCGGGCTGCACCTCGGTGGTCGCCACCGACTGCGAGCAGGAGTACCTGCGTCCGCTGCGCCCCGGGGACACGGTGACCTTCGACGCCGTGATCGAGTCGGTCTCCCCGCGCAAGACGACCAAGCTGGGCACCGGCCACTTCGTGACCACCCGGATGGACGTGCACGCGAACGGCGCCCTCGCCGGTACGCACCGCTTCCGCATCCTGAAGTACGCCCCGGCGGCGAAACCCCGCCCCGCGCCGCCCGCCCCGGAGAAGCCGCGCCGCCCGCGCCCCGTGGTCAACCGCGACAACCAGGGCTTCTGGGACGGTGTCCGCGAGCACAAGCTGCTGATCCAGCGCTGCACCGCCTGTCGCACCCTGCGCTTCCCCTGGCTCCCCGGCTGCAACGCCTGCTCCTCCCCCGACTGGGACACCGTCGAGGCGAGCGGCGCGGGCACGGTCTTCTCGTACGTCGTCATGCACCACCCGCCGTTCCCCGCTTTTGACCCTCCGTACGCGGTGGCCCTGGTCGAGCTCGTCGAGGGCGTCCGCATGGTCAGCAACATCACCGGTGTCCCCTACGACAAGGTCCGCATCGGCCTCCCCGTCCAGCTGGAGTTCCTGCGTGTCGACGACGCGCTCGAACTCCCCGTCTTCCGAGGAGGAGCGGGCTGACATGGACTTCCACCCCACCGAGGAACAGGCCGCGGCGGCCGGTCTCGCCGCCCGGATCTTCCGCGACCTCGCCACCCACGAACGCCTCGCCGCGGCCGGCACCGGCAGCGACGCCGAGCTGTGGAAGGCCCTCACCACCGCCGGACTGGCCGCCGCCGTCGAGGAGGTCGGGCTCCTCGGCCTGGTCCTGCTGCTGGAGGAGCAGGGCCGCACCACCGCGCAGGTCCCGTACGCCGCCACCTGCGCCTACGGCATCCTCCCCGTCGCCGCGCACGGCAGCGCCGAGCAGCGGGACCGGCTGCTGCCCCCGCTGGGCACCGGCGAGGCGGTGGCCACCGGGGCCTTCCCGGCCCGCGGGCGGATCACCTCCACGCCCGACGGCCGCCTCACCGGGACGGCCCCCGCCGTGCCCTGGCTGCGCGACGCCACGCACGTGCTGGTCCCGGACGCCGCCCGGACGCTGTGGCTGGTCCGCACGGACGCGCCCGGCGTGGTCACGGAGACGGTCGAGACCACCGCCCCGTGGTCGGCCGGCCGGCTGACCCTGACCGCCGCTCCGGCCGAGCGGCTCGGCGCCGAGGGGGCGTACGAGGCCACCCTCTCCGCCGCCCGCACCGCCTTCGCCGGTCTCCAGGCGGGCGTCTGCGCGGGCTCCCTGGCCCGGGCCGTCGAGTACACCTCCACGCGCGAGCAGTTCGGCCGGCCGCTGTCCACGAACCAGGGCGTCATGCTGCGCGCGGCCGACGCGTACATGGACACCGAGGCGATCCGGGTCACCGCCTACGAGGCCGCCTGGCGCATCGATCAGGGGCTCCCGGCGGCCGAGCACGCACTCACGGCGGCCTGGTGGGCCTCGGAGGCGGGCAAACGGGTCGTGCACACCGGCCAGCACCTGCACGGCGGCATGGGCGCCGACCTCGACCACCCCGTCCACCGGCACTTCCTGTGGGGCCGCCAGCTGGACGCCTACCTGGGCTGCGGCAGCGAGCTGCTGTCCGAACTGGGCGCGTCGATCACAGAGATCACAGAGATCACCGACGTCACAGGGATCACCGACGTCACAGGGATCACCGGGATCGCCGAGGGGGAACACGCATGAACGTCGGCGACGCGCTGCCGCCGCTGGAGATCCCGGTCACCCGCACCCTGATCGTCGCGGGCGCCATCGCCTCCCGCGACTACCAGGACGTGCACCACGACGCGGAGACCGCCCGCGAGAAGGGCTCCCCGGACATCTTCATGAACATCCTGACGACGAACGGCCTGGTCGGCCGGTACATCACCGACCACCTCGGTCCGGACGCCGTCCTGCGCAAGGTGGCCATCCGCCTCGGCGCCCCCAACTACCCGGGCGACACGATGACCCTGACGGGCACCGTCACCGCCCTCGACGGGGACACCTCCGAGATCCGGGTCGTCGGTGCCAACGGCATCGGCCACCACGTCACGGGCACCGTGACCGTCACGCTGGGAGCCGGGTCATGAGCGTGCGCCTGCGTGACGAGCTGGGCGGCCGGGCCGCCATCGCCGGTATCGGCGCGACCGAGTTCTCCAAGGACTCCGGTCGCAGTGAGCTCAAGCTCGCCGTCGAGGCGGTGCACGCCGCGCTCGACGACGCCGGGCTCACCCCGGGCGACGTCGACGGCATGGTCACCTTCACGATGGACACCAGCCCCGAGATCACCGTCGCCCAGGCGGCGGGCATCGGGGAGCTCTCCTTCTTCTCCCGCATCCACTACGGAGGCGGCGCGGCCTGCGCCACCGTTCAGCAGGCCGCACTCGCCGTCGCCACCGGGGTGGCCGAGGTCGTGGTCTGCTACCGGGCCTTCAACGAGCGCTCCGGCCGGCGTTTCGGCTCCGGTGTCCAGCAGCGCGAACCCTCGGCGGAGGGCGCGGCGCTCGGCTGGTCGCTGCCCTGGGGCCTGCTCACCCCGGCCTCCTGGGTGGCGATGGCCGCCCAGCGCTACCTGCACACCTACAACCTGACCCCCGAGGCCTTCGGGCACGTCGCGGTCACCGGCCGCAGGTACGCCGCGAACAACCCGGCCGCGTACTTCCACGGCAAGCCGATCACCCTCGCCGACCACGCCGCCTCCCGCTGGATCGTGGAGCCGCTGCGGCTGCTGGACTGCTGCCAGGAGACGGACGGCGGCCAGGCCCTCGTCGTCACCACCACCGAACGGGCCCGGGACCTGCGGCAGAGGCCCGCCGTCGTCACGGCGGCCGCGCAGGGCGCCGGCCGCCGCCAGGAGGCGATGACCTCCTTCTATCGCGACGACCTCACCGGGCTCCCCGAGATGGACGTGGTCGCCCGCCAGCTCTGGCGGACCAGCGGGCTGCGGCCCTCGGACATCGACGTCGGCATCCTCTACGACCACTTCACGCCCTTCGTCCTCATGCAGCTGGAGGAGTTCGGCTTCTGCGGCCCGGGCGAGGCGGCCGCGTTCGTGGCGGCCGGCGGGCTCCCGATCAACACCCACGGCGGCCAGCTCGGCGAGGCCTACCTGCACGGCATGAACGGGATCGCCGAAGCCGTCCGCCAGCTGCGCGGCACCTCCGTCAACCAGGTGGCGGACGCCGCCCACGTCCTGGTCACGGCCGGTACGGGGGTGCCGACGTCCGGTCTGGTCCTCGGCGCCGACGGCTGAGCCCCGGGCCCCTGGGCCCGCACCTCCTCCACCTGGAGGAGGTGCGGCGGGGCCCGGCCGTACAACCTGAGACGGATCCGGCTTCGGCACCTGCGGCCGATTCCAGGGGCGCCGTGCGCTTCTAGCGTGGACCCATGACCACGCCTGTGTGCACGCTCGCCTCGAACCCGACGCCGTACCCGTCGTTCTCGGCGTACGTCCGGACCCGCGGCACGGTCCTGATGCGTACCGCGCGTTCACTCACCGCCAACCCCTGCGATGCCGAGGACCTGCTCCAGACGGCCCTCGCCAAGACCTACGTCGCCTGGGACCGCATCGAGGACCACCGGGCCCTGGACGGCTATGTCCGGCGGGCCCTGGTCAACACCCGGACCTCGCAGTGGCGCAAGCGCAAGGTCGACGAGTTCGTCTGCGACGAGCTCCCGGAGGCCGAGGCGCCGTCGGCCGCCGACCCCGCCGAGGCGCAGGCCCTGCGGGACGCCATGTGGCGCGCGGTGACCCGGCTGCCGGACCGGCAGCGGGCGATGGTCGTCCTGCGCTACTACGAGGACCTGAGCGAGGCGCAGACGGCGGAACTGCTCGGGGTGTCCGTCGGCACCGTCAAGAGCGCGGTCTCCCGGGCGCTGGTCAAGCTGCGCGAGGATCCCGAACTCACCCCGGTCCGCTGAGGCGAGGCAGTCGCTAGACAGAGGCGAGGCAGAGGCGAGGCAGAGGCGAAGGCTGATCCGGCCGATGTTTCACGTGAAACATCGCCCGACACACCCGACACGCCCGGCCCATCCGACGTGTTTCACGTGAAACATCGGCCGGGACGCGGTACCGAACAGTGATCGGACCGGCTGTTTTGTACTCCCGGGTAGTGACATGCCGACCGGTACGTGCGCAGAATCGGCAGCATCCGACAGCCGCCGCAGCGCCGCAGCGCTCACCGGGAGGACGCTTTGCTGAGCACCATGCAGGACGTACCGCTCCTCGTCACCCGCATACTCCAGCACGGGATGACGATCCACGGAAAGTCCCAGGTCACGACCTGGACCGGGGAGGCCGAGCCGCACCGCCGCAGCTTCGCCGAGATCGGTACCCGCGCCACGCGCCTCGCCAACGCCCTGCGTGACGAGCTCGGGGTCCAGCAGGACGACCGGGTCGCGACCCTCATGTGGAACAACGCCGAGCACGTGGAGGCGTACTTCGCGATCCCGTCCATGGGCGCGGTCCTGCACACGCTGAACCTGCGTCTGCCTCCCGAGCAGCTGGTCTTCATCGTCAACCACGCCGCGGACCGGGTCGTCCTGGTCAACGGAACCCTGCTGCCGCTCCTCGCACCGCTGCTGCCGCACCTGTCGACCATCGAGCACGTCGTGGTCTCGGGCATCGGCGACCGCTCCGTCCTCGACGGGCTCGGCGTGCGCGTGCACGAGTACGAGGAGCTCCTCGCCGGCCGCTCGGACCACTACGACTGGCCCGAGCTGGACGAGCGCCAGGCCGCGGCCATGTGCTACACCTCCGGCACCACCGGGGACCCCAAGGGCGTCATCTACTCCCACCGGTCGATCTACCTGCACTCCATGCAGGTCAACATGGCCGAGTCGATGGGCCTGACCGGCAAGGACACCAGCCTCGTCGTGGTTCCCCAGTTCCACGTGAACGCCTGGGGCCTGCCGCACGCCACCTTCATGACCGGCATCAACATGCTGATGCCGGACCGCTTCCTCCAGCCCGCCCCGCTCGCCGAGATGATCGAGCGGGAGAAGCCCACGCACGCCGCGGCCGTCCCCACCATCTGGCAGGGGCTGCTCGCCGAGGTCACCGCCAACCCGCGCGACCTGAGCTCGATGAAGCAGGTGACCATCGGCGGTGCGGCGTGCCCGCCCTCGCTGATGGAGGCCTACGACAAGCTCGGCGTCCGGCTCTGTCACGCCTGGGGCATGACGGAGACCTCCCCGCTGGGCACCATGGCGCACCCGCCGGCCGGGCTGAGCGCCGACGAGGAGTGGCCGTACCGCATCACGCAGGGTCGTTTCCCGGCGGGCGTCGAGGCCCGTCTCGTCGGTCCCGGCGGCGATCACCTGCCGTGGGACGGTGAGTCCGCGGGAGAGCTGGAGGTACGCGGCAACTGGATCGCGAACGCCTACTACGGGGGTGCCTCCGGCGAACCCTCCCGCCCCGAGGACAAGTTCAGCGCGGACGGCTGGCTCAAGACCGGTGACGTCGGCGTGATCAGCTCCGACGGCTATCTCACGCTGACCGACCGGGCCAAGGACGTCATCAAGTCCGGCGGTGAGTGGATCTCCAGTGTCGAGCTGGAGAACGCGCTGATGGCCCATCCCGAGGTCGCCGAGGCGGCGGTCGTGGCCGTCCCCGACGAGAAGTGGGGCGAGCGTCCGCTGGCCACCGTCGTCCTGCGGGAGGGCGCCACCGTGGACTACGTGGGCCTGCGTGCCTTCCTGGGCCAGTCGATCGCCAAGTGGCAGCTGCCGGAGCGCTGGACGGTCGTCCAGGCGGTCCCGAAGACCAGCGTGGGCAAGTTCGACAAGAAGGTGATCCGCAAGCAGTACGCCGACGGGGACCTGGACGTCACCAAGCTGGACTGACCAGGGGCCGGACCGGCCCCGCCCGCCCGGCGGGGTCCGACGGTCTCAGCCCTTCGTGAGCCATGGCCGCAGCAGCTTGCTGACGGCGGGCATGGCCACGTAGGTCATCAGGGTGCTGAAGACGACGGCGAAGGCGGCCGTGCGCAGCACGAAGTTCAGGTCCACCAGGAACGGCCCCAGCACCGCGTTGCCGACGAGGGAGATCGGGAAGATGGCCAGCCCGGAGCTGATCACCATCTTCCACCGGGGCGGTGCGGGCCGGGTCGTACCCGGCTTGGCGAACCAGGTCTCCATGCCGTGCAGTTCGCGCCGGGCTATCTCGGTGTGGTGGTGGCCCTCGCAGCTGGCGAACCAGCGGGCCCGCTCCGGCGAGTCCTGCCACCGTTGGAAGGCCGCCTGGTCGCGGAAGCGGTGCACCAGGAACCACGGGGCGCCCTCGGCCGCCGGGCGGAACAGCCCGTAGCCCAGGTGGTCCGGGAAGCCCGCGGCGGTCTCCAGGATCCCGCGTGCCCACGTCTCGAAGGCGGCCTCGTACCCGGGCTCCACCTGCCGCGCGATGAGCAGGCTCACCTCCCCGTTGTCGTCGGGGACGGTGTGCTCGGTCGTATCGGTGGTGATGGCCATCGGCCCAGGATGACTAGTTGGTGCCGATCTTGGCCAGCAGGTCCACGATGCGGCCCTGGACATCGGCGGTGGTGGCCCGTTCCGCGAGGAAGAGCACGCTCTCGCCCGACGCCAGCCCGGGCAGGTCGCCCGGCTCGATCCCGGCCGTGGTGTAGACGACCAGCGGGGTGCGGTTCAGCTGCCCGTTGGCGCGCAGCCAGTCCACGATCCCGGCCCGTCGGCGCCGGACCTGCATGAGGTCCATGACCACCAGGTTGGGCCGCATCCGGGTCGCCAGTTCCACGGCGTCGGTGTCGGCGCCCGCCCGGGCGACCTGGAGTCCGCGCCGTTCCAGAGCGGCCGTCAGGGCCGTCGCGATCTCCTCGTGCTCCTCGATCAGCAGCACCCGGGAGGGGTGCTGCTCGCTGTCGCGGGGCGCGAGCGCCTTGAGCAGCACGGCCGGATCGGCCCCGTACGCCGCCTCGCGCGTGGCGTGGCCCAGCCCGGCCGTCACCAGTACGGGGACCTCGGCGGCCACCGCGGCCTGGCGCAGGGACTGCAGGGCGGTCCGGGTGATCGGTCCGGTCAGCGGGTCGACGAACAGCGCGGCGGGGAAGGCCGCGATCTGCGCGTCCACCTCCTCGCGGGAGTGCACGATCACCGGGCGGTAGCCGCGGTCGCTCAGGGCCTGCTGCGTCTGCGCGTCGGGCGCGGGCCACACCAGCAGCCGGCGCGGGTTGTCCAGCGGCTCGGGCGGCAGCTCGTCGTCCACGGGGGCCGGTACGGGCCGGTTGACCACCTCGACGGCCCCGCCGGGACCGTCCAGCGGCTCGGGGCCCTCGGCGGCGCCCGCCTCGGGTGCTCCTATGGCGAACGCCCGGCCCTGGGGGGCCGGTTCGGACAGCCTGCGCCGACGGCCCGAGCCGCTGGTGCCCGCGGCGCCGGGGTCCACGGAGATGCCCTGGCCCAGGGTGCCGAGCGCGCGCACGCTGATCGGCTGCCCCGCCGCCGGGACGTCCCCGGGCTGCCGGGCGCCGGGCAGGGCGACGGCCTGCCCCGCCCCGTCGGTGTCCTCGGGCGCGGTCCGGGCACCCGGTACGGGCCAGGCGGGGGTCGCGGGCAGCGCACGGCGCCGCCCGGTCGGGTGTGCGGGGTCCTCGGCGGCGGCGGGTTCGGCGTTCGCCTGCGGTTCGGTGTCGGCGGGGGCCGTGCCCGCGGGGGCGCCGAGCACGCGGCGGCCGCGACGCCCGCCCTGGGCGTCGGAGTCGCCCGCGGTGCCGGACGCGGGGACCGGGCCGGCCATGGCGTGGGCCTGCGGGGGCGCGGCCGGGGTCGGCCCGGCGGGCAGCGCGAAGCCGCCTTCGGGGGCGATGGGGCGGGGCGCGGCGGGAGCCGTGAGACCGGCCGCCGGTACGGGTCCGCCGCTCTGCGCGGGCGGCCCCGCCGGACCCAGGGCGCGGCGGCGTCCGGCCGGGTGCTCGGTCACCGGGACCGGGGGCACCGCCGGTACGGGAGGGAGCGCCGGCATGGCGGTCCCCTGCGGGGGCACGGGCCGCCCGGCTTCCGGCCGGCCGGGATCGGCGCTGTCGTCGCCGTCACGGCCCCTGCGCCGCCCGGTGCCGAGCCCCGCCGGGTTCACCGGGGACTGCGCGAGCTCCGGACCGCCCTGGCCCGGGCCGTCGGTGCTGCCGTCCGCGCGGCGCCGCCCGGACGGCAGCGCCAGCGCGCCCCCGCCCTCGCGGGCCTCGGGGGCCTTGGCCGGGCCGGTCTCGTCCTCCAGGAAGGCGTCCACCCCGCGCCGGCCCCGCCGGCCGCCGGACACCGTCGCCGGGGCGCCGTTGCCCTGAGCGCCGCCCGCCGTGGTGTCCGCGTCGGGTTCCTGCGCGGGCTCCGGCAGCGTCACCGTCCCGGCTCCCGAGCCCAGCGGCAGCTCCAGTACGTACGCACCGCCGGGCGCGCCCGGTACCTCCACCGTCTGCAGCACGCCGCCGTGCGCGGCGACGACGCCCCGCACGATCGGCTCGTGCACCGGGTTGCCGCCCTCGTAGGGGCCGCGCACCTCGATGCGTACGACGTCGCCGCGCTGCGCCGCGGCCACCACGACGGTGGAGTCGCCGTAGCCGCTGCCCTGTGCGGTCTTGCCGGTGGCGTCGACCCCGGCGACGTCCGCGACCAGGTGCGCGAGGGCGGTCGAGATGCGCTCCGCGTCCACCTCGGCCTCGATGGTCGGGGCGTGCACGGCGAACTGGACCCGGCCGGGTCCGATCAGTTCGACGGCGCCGTCGATGCCGGTCGCGACGACCGTGTTGATCAGGACGTTCTTCTTCTTGAGCTTGTCGCCGCCCGCGTCGAGGCGCTGGAAGCCGAGGACGTTGTCCACCAGGGTGGTCATCCGCGAGTATCCGGCGGCCAGATGGTGCAGCAGCTGGTTGGCCTCGGGCCACAGCTGTCCCGCGTCGTCGGCGGCCAGGGTGGCCAGTTCCCCGCGCAGTTCCTCCAGGGGGCCGCGCAGGGAGTCGCCGAGGACCGCGAGCAGCTGGGCGTGGCGCGCGGCGAGGGCGTCGAAGGGGCGCCGGTCGGTGAAGGTCATCACCGCGCCGACGAGCACCTCCCCGTCCCGTACGGGCGAGGTGGTGAGGTCGACGGCGACCGGCTGGCCGGCCTTGTTCCACAGCACCTGGCCGCGGACCCGGTGCTTGCGGCCGCTGCGCAGGGTGTCGGCGAGCGGGGACTCGTCGAAGGGGAAGGGGGAGCCGTCGGCGCGCGAGTGCTGGATCAGGCCGTGCAGTTCGCGGTTGCCGAGGTCGGTGGCGCGGTATCCGAGGATCTGCGCGGCGGCCGGGTTGACGAGGACGACCCGGCCGTCGGTGTCCGTGCCCACGACGCCCTCGGCGGCGGCGCGCAGGATCATCTCCGTCTGCCGTTGGGAGCGGGCCAGCTCGGCCTCGGTGTCCACGGTCTCGGAGAGGTCGCGCACGACGAGCATCAGCAGTTCGTCGCCGGTGTAGGCGGGCTGGGGCTCGCGGTAGGCGTCACGGCCGTCGAGGTGGGCGCTGGTGAGTTCGACGGGGAATTCGGTGCCGTCGGTCCGGCGCGCCGTCATCCGCTTCGGCTTGGACCGGCCCGTCTCCTCGTCGCCGGGACGGCGCATGGAGCCGGGGATCAGCTTGGAGTCGAAGTCGGGGAACAGGTCGAGGACACCGCGGCCCACGAGCCCCGTGCCGGGACTCTCCATCGCTTCGAGGGCGATCGAATTCGCGTTGACGACCGTGCCGTTGGCGTTGACGAGCAACAGCGCGTCCGGAAGTGCGTCGAGTATTGCTGCGAGGCGAGCAGCGCCTCGGGATGGCCTGCTGCTCACGACGAGCTTCCTCCCTGACCACGACTACCGGCATGTCACGGGAGGAGTCTAAGGGCACCGTCCCGCGGCGGGGTGGCGGATGGACGGTGGAAAACGCGCATCCGCCGCATCCTCCCAGGTCAGGAACCCGTACCCGGAAGCACAGGTTCCAGACGCTTCCACCGGGCGATGCCGCATCCGTCCTCGCGCTGGAACGTGGTGTTCACCTTGTGGCCCCGCCAGGTTCCGGTGACGCGGGCGGTGGCGCGCCCTCCGTGCTGGAAGGTGCACATCTGTCCCCTCGGCGTGGGGGCGAAGGGGTTCTCGCCGGCGTCGGCCAGCTCTTCGAGGCGGGCACAGGCCTGCTCGGCCTCAGGGTGGTTGCCGCCGACGGGGCGGCACTCGAGCCGGTACTCGCCGTCCACGCGCGGGTTCCCGGAGTTGGCGATGTCGATGGTGAGCCGGTCGGGGGTCGCCAGCAGCCGCCCCAGAGGTGGCAGCGGTGGCAGCGGCCCGGCGGCCGCGGCGGCCAGGGCGGAGGTGACGGCGAAGGCGGCGAGACGCAGCATGGGGCACTCCAGGTCGTCCGTACGTCGTACGCCTCACCAACGACGTGCCCGCTCCGACGTTTCGTCCACCGGGCCGCGGGTGTGCGGCGGACGCGTGTGCCGCATGTGTACGAGTGGGCTTAAGGCTTTGCTCTGCGGGCCCGGCTCCTTGTACCGTTGGGAGCGGATTGGTGACCGGCCCTGCGCCTGTGTCATCATCTGCACGCACCCTCGTACGCGGGGGTGTGCTGGAGGCGTCGCCTAGTCCGGTCTATGGCGCCGCACTGCTAATGCGGTTTGGGGCTTACACCCCATCGAGGGTTCAAATCCCTCCGCCTCCGCACATCACGAAGCCCCGGTCCTCACGGACCGGGGCTTCGGTGCGTTCCGGGCCGCGTTCAGGCCTTGGAGGTGTTTCGGATGGCTCCGGATGGGTAGCGCGGCGGGCTCCAGCCCTCGCGCGGAAGCTTCCGGACGATCTTCTTCCAGGCTGTTTCCGCAGGTCAGGGGTCATGGAGCTAATGGATTTCGCGTCCCGGCGAGGTCCATGTATTGTTGTTCTCGCAAGGCCAACGGGGCGCAAAACCCCGGGAAGCCCAAGCACTCGTAGCTTAACGGATAGAGCATCTGACTACGGATCAGAAGGTTGCAGGTTCGAATCCTGCCGAGTGCACAGCAAGGCAGAGGCCCTCAGGAGAAATCCTGAGGGCCTCTGTCGTATGCCGTGCGGCCTGTGCCGGGACGCGCCTGAGGGACCGGTACTCCAGAAGGATGTCTCCCCCAGGGGATGTCAGGGGCGAGATCGCTCCGGCGGGGGAGGTGGACTACGGCCCCTCCTCGTTAGGGTTTCGAAGACGATCGAAATCTGAGGGGGACACCATGGGACTGTTCGGGAACGCGCACACGGTCGATCCGGTCACGGCGCAGCGTGACTACGCGCGGCTGATGGGGCACGGCGAGCAGGTGCACGCCGCGTACCTGCTGATCCGCGACACCATCCTGTTCACCGACCGGCGCCTGATCCTGGTCGACAAGCAGGGCATCACCGGCAAGAAGGTCGAGTACCACTCCGTCCCGTACCGGAGCATCACGCACTTCTCCGTGGAGACCGCCGGCCACTTCGATCTCGACGCCGAGCTGAAGATCTGGATATCCGGCAGCTCCACGCCGATCGAGAAGACCTTCACCAAGGGTGTCGACATCTACGAGGTGCAGGCGATCCTCACCCAGTTCGTGGCGCGCTAAAGAGTCCCTTCCGGATCCCGTTCGGCTTGATAGCGGGATCGCAGGATCCGATACGGTCTCCGCGAGAGCCGACGGGGATCCGGGAGGAACATCGCGTGGACGACATCGACCGGACGCTGCTCCTGCGCCTCCAGGAGGACGCGGGGCAGTCCTACGCCGCGCTCGGCACCGCCGTCGGGCTCTCGGCCGGTGCCACCCACGAGCGCGTACGCAAGCTGCGCGAGCGCGGAGTCATCCGCCGCACCACCGTCGACGTGGACCCGGCGGCGGTCGGCAGCGGGGTGCTGGCCTACGTGATGGTCGACTCCACCGCCTGGATGGGTGACTCCGCGGACGCCTTCGCCGCGATCCCGGAGATCCAGGAGGCGCACATCATCGCGGGCAGCGCCTCGGTGCTGGTCAAGGTGCGCACCGCCTCCACCGAGCAGCTCCAGGACGTGCTGCGCCGGCTCTACGCCATCGACGGTGTCAGCGGGACGCAGGCCACCGTCGTCCTGGACACCTTCTTCGAGCGGCCGCTGCCGCTGTGACCTGGCAGTGCACCGGGATCCGGTGGCGGGACGGACGCCCCGCCATCGGGTGGTACGGGAGCGGGGAGCGCGTCAGCACCCTCGCCTACGGGCAGAGCCTCGCCTTCGTGGCCCAGGGGGAGCGGCACTGTCTGGGCGTGGTGCGGGCCGGGAGGCGCACGCCGTGCCCCACCGGTGCGGTCGTGCCGGGCCGGGCGGGCAGCGCCCAGTGTCCGGAGTGCGCCCGGCTGGACCGGTCCTTCTCGGTGGCGGCCGACACCAATGCCGCCGATCCGCGGACCTACCGGGTGTACCTGGCGTGGTTCGGGCCCGGCATGGTCAAGGTCGGCATCACCGCCGAGGAGCGCGGCTCGGCCCGGCTGTTGGAGCAGGGGGCGGTGACCTGGGCCTGGCTGGGGCGGGGGCCGCTGATGGCGACGCGCCGCACCGAGGAGCTGTTGCGGGCCGCCCTCGGGGTGCCCGACCGGATCGCCTACGCCCGCAAGCGCGCCGTACGGGCCGGGCTGCCGCCGGAGGCCGCGCGGGCCCGAGAGGTCGCCGAGCTGCACGCGCGGGCCGCGGCGCTGCCCGGGTGGCCGGAGTCCCTGGAACGGGTGGACTGCGCGACCACCGACCACGCCGGGGCGTTCGGGCTGGCCGGGCTGCCCGTGCCGGAGCGGGTGGTCACGGAGATGGCGCCCGGCGCCGCCGTCGTGGGACGGCTCGTGGGGGCCGCCGGGCCGGACCTGCACTTCGCGGACGGGCTCGTGCTGGACACCCGGCTGCTGGCGGGCTGGGAACTGGCCGCCGCACCCGCGTGGGCGCTCACCGACGCCCCGTTCGCGGTGATCGCCCCCGCGGTGGCGCCGGTCGAGCAGCACGGCCTCTTCTGACCTTGTCGCGTCGCTGACCGCAAGGTCAAAACTTGGATCCCTTTGGCCCTCCGGAGCCGATTTCTGTGGACATGCCAGGGGACCGCCGCAGAGGGTGGAGGGCATGAGCATCCAGCCTGTTCAGGCCTTCGAACCGCCGTATGTCATGGCCGTATTCAGCAATGTCCGCACCTCCGACGAGAGCGGATACCCCGAGACCAACGCCCGGATGAACGAGATCGTCGCGGGGAACCCGGGCTTCCTCGGCTACGAGTTCGCGCGCACCCCCGGCGGACTCGGCATCACCGTCGCCTACTTCCGCGACCACGAGTCCCTCGGGGTGTGGCGGCAGGACCTGGAGCACCAGGCGGCCATGAAGCAGGGCCGCGCACACTGGTACGAGAGCTACACGCTGCACGTCGCGACCGTCGAGCGGAGCCACGGCTTTGTCCGCAACGGCTGAGGCGGTCCGTGCCTTCCGGGAGCGGCTCGGGGTGCCCGGACTGGTCGACGTCCACACCCACTTCATGCCCGAGCGGGTCCTGGACAAGGTCTGGGACTACTTCGACGGCTTCGGCCCGCTGACCGGGGTCGAGTGGCCCATCACCTACCGGCACGAGGAGGAGCAGCGGGTCGCGCTGCTGCGGGAGTTCGGGGTGCGGGCCTTCACCGCCATGCTCTACCCGCACAAGCCGCAGATGGCCGCCTGGCTGAACTCCTGGGCCGCCGAGTTCGCCGCCCGCACCCCCGACTGCCTGCACACCGCGACCTTCTTCCCGGAGGAGGGCGTGGCGGCGTACGTCCGGCAGGCCGTGGAGCGCGGCGCCCGGGTGTTCAAGGCGCACCTCCAGGTCGGCGGGTACGACCCGAACGACGACCGGCTGGAGCCGGTGTGGGGGCTGCTGGCCGAGGCCGGGATCCCCGTCGTCGTCCACTGCGGTTCGGGGCCCGTCCCCGGCAAGCACACCGGACCCGGGCCGATCGGCCGGCTCCTGGCCCGCCACCCCCGGCTGCCGCTGATCGTCGCGCACATGGGCATGCCCGAGTACGCCGACTTCCTGGACCTCGCCGACCGCTGTCCCGAGGTGCGCCTCGACACCACCATGGCCTTCACCGACTTCGCCGAGCGGCTCGGCGGCTTCCCGCCCGCGGACCTCGGCCGGCTCGCGGATCTCGGGGACCGGATCCTGCTCGGCACCGACTTCCCGAACATCCCCTACCCCTACGAGCACCAGCTCGAGGCCCTGGAACGGCTGGGGCTCGGCGACGACTGGCTGCGCGCGGTCTGCCACGACAACGGCGCCCGGCTCTTCCGCCTCTGAGCCGGGTTTCTCAGGAGATTCACAGGCAGGAGCAAGAACGCTCTCAGAGGCGCGGGCCAGCGTGAGGGCATGACCGCGACGACCACCTCCCACGCGTCCACGTCCACCGGCAACCCGACGGCCCTCGTGCGGCCCGACGGCGGACCCTGCCGGGTCCTCGTCGTCGACGACGAGGCCTCGCTCTCCGAGCTGCTGTCGATGGCCCTGCGCTACGAGGGCTGCGAGGTGCGCACCGCCGGGGACGGGGCGGGCGCGGTGCGGGCGGCCCGGGAGTTCCGGCCGGACGTGGTGGTGCTCGACATCATGCTCCCCGACATGGACGGGCTGGCGGTGCTCGGCCGGCTGCGCCGGGAGATCCCGCAGGTCCCGGTGCTGTTCCTGACCGCCAGGGACTCCGTCGAGGACCGGATCGCGGGCCTCACGGCCGGTGGGGACGACTACGTCACCAAGCCCTTCAGCCTGGAGGAGGTCGTGGCCCGGCTGCGCGGCCTGGTCCGCCGCTCGGGCGCGGCACAGGCGGCGCGCGGCGGCTCGGTGCTGGCCGTCGGCGACCTGCGGCTCGACGAGGACAGCCACGAGGTGGTCCGGGGCGGCCAGGAGGTCCGGCTGACCGCCACCGAGTTCGAGCTGCTGCGCTACCTGATGCGCAACCCGCGCCGGGTGCTGAGCAAGGCGCAGATCCTGGACCGGGTCTGGTCCTACGACTTCGGCGGCCAGGCCAACGTGGTGGAGCTCTACATCTCCTACCTGCGCCGCAAGCTGGAGGCCGGTACCGGGCTGCCCCCGATGATCCACACCCGGCGCGGTGCCGGTTACCTGATCAAGCCGGCCGAGTAGTGGCGGCCCCGCGCCCGCCCCGCCTCCGGTCCCGTACCCGATCCCGCCGTCGGACCGGGGCCGGCCGTCGGCCCTGGTCGCTGCGGACCCGGCTCGTCGTCTCGGCGGTGGCGCTGATCGCCGTGGTGGGCGCGGCCATCGGTACCGTCACCACCCTCGCCCTGCGCTCGTACCTGGTGGACCGGCTCGACGAGCAGCTGCGCGTCTCCCTGGAGATGGCCACCCGGGGTCCCGGCGCGGGCAAAGCGGCCCGGGAGAACAACAACGCCTTCGTCCTGGCCCCCGGCAACCCCTCGGGCACCGCCGGGGTCCGCCTCGACCCCCTCGGCAAGGTCCTCGGCACCGCCCGCAGCACCCCAGCCGAGGAGGGCTCCCTCGACCACATCCGGCCCCTCACCGACTCCCAGACGGCGGCTTTCACCGAAGCCGCCCGCAAGGCCGCGCAGGGCAGGACCGGCCCCGTCGAACTGGACGTGCCGGGACTGGGCGCCTACCGGGTCAGCACCTCCCCCGAGGGGAACCTCGTCCTCGGGGTCCCGCTGCGCGAGGTCGACTCCACCGTGCGGACCCTCGTGGCCGCCGAGGCGTCCGTCACCCTGGCCGGGCTGATCGCCGCCTCCCTCGCCGGTCAGGCCCTCGTCGGGGTCGCCCTGCGCCCGCTGCGCCGGGTCGCCGCCACCGCCACCCGGGTCTCCGAACTCCCCCTGCACAGCGGCGAACCCGCCCTCCACGAGCGGGTCCCGGACGCCGAGGCCGACCCCCGCACCGAGGTCGGGCAGGTGGGCGCCGCGCTCAACCGGATGCTGGGCCACGTCTCCTCGGCCCTCACGGCCCGCCAGCAGAACGAGATGCGGGTCCGCCAGTTCGTCGCCGACGCCAGCCACGAGCTGCGCACCCCGCTGGCCTCCATCCGGGGCTACGCCGAACTGACCCGCCGGGGACGGGAGGAGACGGGCCCCGACACCCGCCACGCGCTGGCCCGCATCGAGTCCGAGGCCACCCGGATGACCGGACTGGTCGAGGACCTGCTGCTGCTGGCCCGGCTCGACGCGGGCCGCCCGCTCTCCACCGGGGACACCGGTACCGACCTCGCGCCCCTCGTCGTCGACGCCGTCAGCGACGCCCGCGCCGCCGGTCCGGGCCACCACTGGAGGCTCGAGCTCCCCGACGAACCCGCGCCCGTACGGGCCGACCCGGCCCGGATCCAGCAGGTCCTGGTCAACCTCCTCGCCAATGCCCGGACCCACACCCCGCCGGGCACCACCGTCACGGCCCATGTTTCACGTGAAACATCGCCGCCGGCGACGGCAGCCGCCCTTCCCGCGGAGGCCGTCCGGATCCGGATCGAGGACGACGGACCCGGGATCCCGCCCGAGCTGCTCCCCCACGTCTTCGAGCGCTTCGCACGCGGTGACGCCTCCCGCTCCCGGGCGGCCGGCTCCACGGGCCTCGGCCTCGCCATCGTCCAGGCCGTGGTCTCGGCGCACGGCGGAGAGGTGGGCGTACGGAGCGAGCCCGGCCGTACGTCCTTCGAGGTCCTGCTCCCGCTCGACACCACCGCCACCGCCACCGCCCTCGCCCCGGCCGGGCCCGGTGCCGGGCACTCACAGACGGGGCACAGGCTCACCACACACCGGTGACAGGGCGCCCCGCGAGGGTCGGTCCATGCCAACCGACACCTCTCCCGGCGCCCTTCCGGCACGGACGCCCCTCGCGCCGCTGCCGGGACTGCCCGTACTCGACGTGGTGATCCCGGTCTTCAACGAGGAGAAGGACCTCGGCCCGTGCGTGCGCCGACTGCACGCGCACCTCACGCGGTCCTTCCCGTACCCCTTCCGCATCACCATCGCCGACAACGCCAGCACCGACCGCACCCCCGAGGTCGCCACCGCCCTCGCGCTCGGCATCGAAGAGGTGCGCAGCACGCGCCTCGAGGAGAAGGGCCGGGGCCGCGCCCTGCGGACCGTCTGGTCCCGCTCGGAGGCGCCCGTCCTCGCGTACATGGACGTGGACCTCTCCACCGACCTCAACGCGCTGCTGCCCCTGGTCGCCCCGCTGATCTCCGGCCACTCCGACCTCGCCATCGGCACCCGCCTCGCCCGCTCCTCCCGGGTGGTGCGGGGGGCGAAGCGGGAGTTCATCTCGCGCGCCTACAACCTGCTGCTGCGCTCCTCGCTCGCCGCCCGCTTCAGCGACGCCCAGTGCGGCTTCAAGGCCATCCGGCGGGAGGTCGCCGAACGGCTGCTGCCGCTGGTGGAGGACTCCGGCTGGTTCTTCGACACCGAGCTGCTGGTGCTCGCCGAGCGGGCCGGGCTGCGCATCCACGAGGTGCCGGTGGACTGGGTCGACGACCCCGACTCCACCGTCCACCTCGCGCGGACGGCCGCCGAGGACCTCAAGGGGGTCTGGCGGGTGGGCCGGGCGCTGGCCGTCGGCGCGCTCCCGCTCGACCGCCTCGCCCGCCCCTTCGGGGACGACCCGCGCGACCGCACCGCGCTGCCGGGGGTCCCGCGCGGGCTGGCCCGCCAGCTCCTCGGCTTCTGCGCCGTCGGGGTCCTGAGCACCCTGCTCTACCTGCTGCTCTACTCCGCCCTGCGCGCGGTGGCCGGGCCGCAGGGGGCCAACGCGGCCGCGCTGCTGCTGTGCGCGGTCGCCAACACCGCCGCCAACCGCCGGCTCACCTTCGGGGTGCGGGGCCGGGCCAGGGCGGTACGCCACCAGGCCCAGGGGCTGGTGGTGTTCGGCATCGGGCTGGCCCTGACCAGCGGTTCGCTCGCCGCCCTCGCGGCAGCCGGGCCACGGACCTCCCACAGCACGGAACTGGCCGTGCTGATCACCGCGAACCTCGCCGCCACCGTGCTGCGCTTCCTGCTCTTCCGCGCCTGGGTCTTCCCCGAACCCCGCGCGCACTCCACCACCCCGACTCCCCCGACGACCCAGGAGGGCCCGTGACCACGGCCGTACCGCCGCTCTTCCCGCCCACCGGGCCCGCTCCCGGGCCCGCCACCGGCTCCGGGCCGGGGTCCGCGACCGCCACCGCACGGCACGCGGCCGGGCGCCCGCGCTGGGAACGCCCCGCCTACGCCGCCCTGCTGCTCGCCACGGCCGTCCTGCTGCTGTGGAACCTGGGCGCCTCCGGCTACGCCAACTCCTTCTACTCCGCGGCCGTCCAGGCCGGCTCCGAGAGCTGGAAGGCCTTCTTCTTCGGCTCCTCCGACGCGGGCAACTCCATCACCGTCGACAAGCCCCCGGCCGCCCTGTGGCCGATGGCCCTGTCCGTACGGCTCTTCGGGCTCGGCTCCTGGCAGATCCTCGCCCCGCAGGCCCTGATGGGCGTCGGCACCACCGCCGTCCTGTACGCGGCCGTACGCCGCCAGTTCGGCCCGGCGGCGGCCCTGCTGAGCGGCGCCGCCTTCGCGCTGACGCCCGTCGCCGCGCTGATGTTCCGCTTCAACAACCCCGACGCGCTGCTCACCCTGCTGCTGACCGTCACCGTGTACTGCGTCCTGCGCGCCCTCGACGGGGCACACACGCGGTGGCTGGTCTGGGCCGGTGTCGCGGTCGGCTTCGCCTTCCTGACCAAGACCCTCCAGGCCTTCGTCATCCTGCCGCCGCTCGCCCTGCTCTACGCCGTCTGCGCGCCGACGCGGCTGCGCCGGCGGCTCGGGCAGCTGCTGCTGGCCGGGCTCGCCATGGTGGTGGCCGGCGGCTGGTGGGTGGCCGTCGTGGAGCTGTGGCCCGCCGGGTCCCGCCCGTACATCGGCGGCTCGCAGAACAACTCCTTCCTGGAGCTGACCCTCGGCTACAACGGCCTCGGCCGGATCAACGGCAACGAGACGGGCAGCGTCGGCGGCGGCGCCCGGCCCGGCGGCGAGGGCGCTGTCGGCCCCGGCGGCGGCGGTGGCGGCGGCTGGGGGGAGACGGGCATCGACCGGCTCTTCTCGGCCAACATCGGCGGTCAGATCTCCTGGCTGCTCCCGGCGGCGCTGGTGCTGCTCGTGGCCGGACTGGTGGTCACCTGGCGGGCCCGCAGGGCCACCGACTCCCTGGAGGGCATGGCCCGCGCGGCCTTCCTGGCCTGGGGCGGCTGCCTGCTGATCACGGCCGTGGTGTTCAGCTGGATGCAGGGCATCTTCCACGAGTACTACACCGTCGCGCTGGCGCCCTTCGTGGCCGCGCTGGCCGGTATGGGCGTGGCCGTGCTGTGGGAGGAGAGGGGGGCCCAGGCGGCCGTGCTCACCCTGTCGGGGACGCTCGCGCTGACCGCGTACTGGGCGTTCGTCCTGCTCGGCCGGTCGGCCGGGTACCTGCCGTGGCTGCGCTGGGCGGTGCTGGTGGCCGGGCTGGGTGCGGCGGCCGCACTGCCGTTCGCGGCGCGGCTGGGCCGCCGGGCGCTGCTCGGGGTGGCCGCCGTCGGGCTGGGTGCGGCGCTGGCCGGCCCGTTCGCGTACTGCCTGACCACGGTGGGTACGGGCCACACGGGCTCCATCGTGACGGCCGGTCCGGCGGTGGCGGGTGGCCGCGGCGGTCCGGGCGGCGGGGCGATGCCGGGCCGTGGCGCGGCCGGGTTCGGGCCCGGCGCGGAGATGCCGCAGCAGGCCGGGCGCGGTGGCGCGGGCGCCCCGGCGGGCGGTGGTCCGGGCTTCGCTCCGCCGGGCGGCCGTCAGGGCGGCCCCGGCGGCGCGGGAGAGACCCGGGGCGGCGGCGCTCCCGGGGGTCTCGGCGGGCTGCTGGGCGGTACCCGGGTCGGTGCGGAGGCGAAGGCCGCCCTGCGCGACGGCGCTTCCGCCCACACCTGGGCGGCCGCCGCCATCGGCTCCCAGAACGCGGCGAGTTACCAGCTGGCCTCCGGCGAGCCGGTGATGGCGATCGGCGGCTTCAACGGCAGCGACCCCTCCCCGACGCTGGAGCAGTTCCAGGCGTACGTGAAGGCGGGCCGCATCCACTGGTTCATCGCCTCGGGAAGCCTCTCGGACGAAACGGCCGACGGCGGCGGCGCGGCCGGCGGCGGCACAGCGGCCGGCCCCGGCGGCGCGGCGGGCCAGGGCGCGGGCGCGGGCCAGAGCCAGGGCCCGGGCGCGGCTCAGGGCACGGGCGCAGGCCAAGGGATGGGCGCAGGCACAGGCCAGGGCGCGGGCGCAGGCCAAGGCGCAGGCCAAGGCGCTGGCCAAGGCGCGCGTGGTGCCGGTGGTCCCGGCGGGGCTGCCGGGAGTGCGATCGAGAGCTGGGTGAAGGCCACCTTCCGGGCGACCACGATCGGCGGTGCCACCTTCTACGACCTGACGGCGCCCACGGCCGGCTCCTCCTGATCCCGCCCGACGGGAGATCGGCGGGAATCCCCTCCGGGGTGAACCGCCGATCAGGGGCCGACCCGTCCTGATCCAGCCCTGATCCACACGCCACCCCCTAGCATCAAGAGGGCGGACCGGGCATTCCGGGCTGATCCCCCTGTCGTGAGGAGGGTGCCTCCATGGTGACCGAGGCCGATCCGGGCGAGGCCAGGACCAGTGTGTGGCTGGCCGCCAGGCCCGTCACCCCCGCCAGACGGCGGAGCGAGGCGCCCTCGGGGCTGGACCGCGACCGGATCACCGCCGCCACCGTGCGGCTGCTCGACGCGGAGGGGCTGGCCCGGTTCTCCATGCGCCGGCTGGCCGCCGAGCTCGGGGTCACCGCGATGTCCCTGTACTGGTACGTCGACACCAAGCACGATCTGCTCGAACTCGCCCTGGACAGTGCCCTGGGGCAGCAGCGGCTGCCGTCCGGCCCGTCGGCGGGGGAGGCTTGGACGGTCCGGCTGCGGGCGCTCGCCTGCGGCTACCGGCGGCTGGTGGCGGAGCACCCGTGGGTGGCCCCGCTGAGCGTGGCCTACCCGAACATCGGCCCGCACGCGCGGGCCCTCGACGCCGCCCTGCGGCGGCTGCTGGACGCCTCCGGCCTGGCGGACACCTGCCGGACGGGCGCCCATCTGGCCGTCTCGCAGTTCTTGAACGGCTGCGGCCTGAACGGCTGCGGGGGGACGGTCCGGCGGGCGCCCGAGGCGGATTTCGCGGTGGCCCTGGACGTCCTGATCGCCGGCATCGAAGCCAAGGCCGCCGCCCGCCGCACCCCCTGACCAGGCCGCCCGACGGGCTCAGCCGGCGGTGACGGTGATCTGCGCGCCGTACGCGTCGAGGGGGCCGACGGAGGTGACGAGCACGCGGTAGGTGCCGCCGGGGACCTCGGGCACGGTGACCGTGGCGCGCAGGTCCCTCGGGTCTAGTGCTGTGACTTCGATGGCGACGAGTTCGATGTCGACCGGGTGCCCGAGCACCCCCGCGATCTGCCGGGCGATCTGCTGCCGGGTGCCGCAGGGCCGGATCGCGCCGTGCTCGGGCGTCCGCATGTCCAGGGTGCGCGATCCGTCCCGTCGGCGGGCCGGGCGCAAGGTCCCCGCGCGCCGGGACCCCCGGCCCGCCCCGAGCCGCCCAGTCCTCCTCCGAACGGCCGGTGTCCCGCGGCTCGAGAGCTGCGGGACACCGGGGTCGGTCGGGAGGGTCGGGGTCGGGGTCAGGCCTTGGCCGGCTCCTGCGGCTCCTTCTGCGTAGAAGCGGAGGACGCGGCCGGGGTGTGGGCGGCCGGCTTCGACTTCAGTGCGACCTCCTTGATGAAGAGCACCAGCACCAGCGAGAGCAGCGCGAAGGGGGCGGCGTAGAGGAAGACGTCGCCGACGCCGTGCCCGTACGCGGACTCGATGACGGTGCGGATCGGCGGGGGCAGCTTGTCGAGGTCGGGGATCCCGCCCCCGGCGGTGCCGCCGTGGCCCATGGCCGCCGCGGCCTTCGGGCCGAGCGCGGCGATGCCGTCCTGGACGTAGTGGGTGACCCGGTTGGCCATGACCGCGCCGAGCGCCGAGACGCCCATGGCGCCGCCGAGCGAGCGGAAGAAGGTGACGACGGAGCTGGCGGCGCCGAGGTCCTCGGGGGCGACCTGGTTCTGGGTGGCGAGGACGAGGTTCTGCATCATCATGCCGAGGCCGAGGCCGGTCAGCGCCATGAAGACCGCGATGTGCCAGTACTCGGTGTCGTAGCGCAGGGTGCCCAGCAGTCCCAGCCCGGCGGTCAGCAGGACGCCGCCGGCGACCAGCCAGGCCTTCCACTTGCCGGTCTTGGTGATGACCTGGCCGGAGACGGTCGAGGAGACGAACAGGCCGCCGATCATCGGGATGGTCAGGACGCCCGACATGGTGGGGGACTCGCCGCGGGCCAGCTGGAAGTACTGGCTGAAGAAGACCGTGCCGGAGAACATCGCGATGCCGACGAACAGGGAGGCCGCCGAGGCCAGGGTGATGGTCTTGTTGCGGAACAGGCGCAGCGGGATGATCGGGTCGCTGGCCTTGGACTCGACGAGGAGGAAGAGCAGGCCGAGTACGACGGCGCCGCCGGTCATCGCCGCGGTGGTCCAGGAGATCCAGTCGTACGAGTCGCCGGCCTGCGTGACCCAGATCAGGAGCAGGGACACGGCCCCGCTGATCAGGAAGGCGCCGAGCCAGTCGACCTTGACGTCGCGGCGGACGACCGGGAGGTGCAGGGTCCGCTGGAGGACGATCAGCGCGATGATCGCGAACGGTACGCCGACGTAGAAGCACCAGCGCCAGCCGAGCCAGTCGGTGTCGGTGATGACGCCGCCCAGCAGCGGGCCGCCCACGGTGGCGACGGCGAAGACCGCGCCGAGGTAGCCGCTGTAGCGGCCGCGCTCGCGCGGGGAGATCATCGCGGCCATCACGATCTGGGCGAGGGCGGACAGGCCGCCGACGCCGATGCCCTGGACCACGCGGCAGGCGATCAGCATGCCGGTGCTCTGGGACAGGCCCGCGACCACGGAGCCGAGGACGTAGATCACCAGGGATATCTGGACGAGCAGCTTCTTGCTGAAGAGGTCGGACAGCTTGCCCCAGAGCGGGGTCGCGGCCGTCATCGACAGCAGGGCGGCGGTGACGACCCAGGTGTAGGAGGACTGGGTGCCGCCGAGATCGCTGATGATCTGCGGGAGGGCGTTGGAGACGATCGTGGAGGACAGGATCGCGACGAACATGCCGAGCATGAGCCCGGACAGCGCCTTCATGATCTGGGGGTGGGTCATGGGTGCGCCGTCGGACGTGGTTTCCGACCGGCCGCCTCCCCGCACACCGTGGGGTGTGGTCGTAGCCATGTGGTTCCTTTGTCCTTTGTCTAGAAGCTCGATCGGAGCCGGGCCAGCAGGGTGTTGAGCGCGTCGACGTCTTCGGGCGACCAGTCGGCCAGTGCCCGCTCCAGCGCGACCGTGTAGCGGGAGCCGAGCTCCGCGAGCACGGCTCGGCCCGCCGGGTTGAGGCGCAGGATCCGGCAGCGCGCGTCGCCGGGGTCGGTCTCCCGGTCGATCCAGCCGCGTTCCGCCACGTGGGTGACGTGCCGGCTGGACACCGACATGTCGACGGCCATCAGCTCGGTCAGCCTGCTGAGCCGCATCTCGCCGTGCCGGTCGAGCACGGTCAGGACGGCGGCGGCGCCGGGCGGGCAGTCGGCGGGCAGGATCCGCGCGAGGTCGCGTTTGACCGCGCCGATCCCGGTGAGCTGTCGGGCCAGCTCCTCGTACCGGGTGCTCTGCGCCGTCTGCGTGGTCACCGGACCGCCCCCCATCTTGTTGCTTAGAGCAACCATAGAAGCGGATGGTTGCTACAGGCAAATGAATCCGGAGGGTGTGGCGGTAAAGGAATCGGAAAACCCGCTAGGGTCCTGAGCCATGTCTGCGAACCCTGCGCACACCAACTCCCCCGAGCCCGACGGCGGCTACGACCCGGCGGGCAGCACCCAGATGTTCCGCGCGTTCGTCGAGGAGGCCGAACCGGCCCGCGCGCCGTCCGTGCCGGGCGCCCGGCGGCGCGCGAAGGAGTCCGGTACGAAGAACAGCGCGCCGGTCGCGCTCGGCATCGCGCTCGCGCTCATGATCGGAGCGGCGCTGTGGGTGGTCCTCCACTGACCCCGGCCGGCGGGGACCCGCTCAGCTCCAGGTGGCGCTGACGTTCCGCGTCTCCACGTGCATGCCGAGGGGGACCCGCCAGGACTCCACGCAGACCGTGTAGGTCTGGGTCTTCGACGTGCCGCCCGCGACGGGCGCCGGCAGGGCCTGGGTGGTGGTGATCGTGGCCCAGTCGATGCCGAGGGCGCCGATGATGTGCGTCGCGAAGCTGACCGTGACCGAACGGGCCGCCGTGGAGCCGGTGTTGGTGAAGGTGACCGTGACGCGTTCGCACCAGCGGTCGGACGCCGCCGCGCGGGCCGGGGAGCTGAGGGCGATCCGGGCCGGGGTGGCGGGCGGCGCCGGGGGCGTGGTGCCGGGCGCGGTCGGGGTGCCGGGGCGCGTGGGCGTGCCGGGCTGAGTCGGCGGGGTTCCGCCGCCGGAGCCGCCGCCGGAGCTGCCCGTACCGCCTGAGCCTGAGCCTGAGCCCGAGCCTGCGCCGCCGCCCGAGCCCGAACCCGCGCCCCCCGTGCCGCCCCGGTCCGGTGGTGCCGCCGGGTCCTGCGGGGTGCCGGGGGCGGGGGCGGAGCCGCCGGGCGGGGTGGTGGTCGCTCCGCCCTGGGCGGAGCTCCCGGGTGCCGGGGACCCCGGCGCGCCGGGCGGCGTAGAGGTGGAGGAAGAGACCGAGGACGAGGCCGGGCCGCTGGGCGGCAGGGGCTGGTACTCGACGCCGGTGCCGGGCGCCACGTTCTCCCCCGGGCCCCGTTCGGGGCCGGCGGCGGCCGCGCCCACGGCGGCGTAGCCGTCGGGTGTCCGGTCGCCGCAGCCGGTGAGGGCGGCGGCGCAGGCCCCGGCGCACAGGGCGAGGGCGAGCGCCGCGCGAGATCCCGTTCGCATCGCGCCAGTTTTCCTGACGCTACGTCAAATAGGAACCCCGCGCGAGGCGTTCGCCTCCCGCGTCACTCCCCGATCAGGCCCACGCGCAGCTGCGCGAGGGTGCGCGTCAGCAGCCGGGAGACGTGCATCTGGGAGATGCCGACCTCCTCGCCGATCTGCGACTGGGTCATGTTGGCGAAGAACCGCAGCATGATGATCTGGCGTTCCCGGGGCGGGAGTTTGGCCAGCAGCGGCTTCAGCGACTCCCGGTACTCGACGCCCTCGAGCGCGGTGTCCTCGTACCCGAGCCGGTCGGCGAGGGAGCCCTCGCCGCCCTCGTCCTCCGGAGAGGGTGAGTCGAGGGAGGAGGCGGTGTAGGCGTTGCCGACGGCGAGACCGTCGACGACCTCCTCCTCGGACACTCCGAGCACGGCCGCGAGCTCGGGCACGGTCGGGGACCGGTCCAGCTTCTGGGCGAGTTCGTCGCTGGCCTTGGTCAGCGCGAGGCGCAGCTCCTGGAGCCTGCGCGGGACGCGGACGGACCAGGATGTGTCTCGAAAGAATCGTTTGATCTCGCCCACGACGGTCGGCATCGCGAACGTCGGGAACTCGACGCCGCGTTCGCAGTCGAAGCGGTCGATCGCCTTGATCAGGCCGATGGTGCCGACCTGGACGATGTCTTCCATCGGCTCGTTGCGGCTGCGGAAGCGGGCCGCCGCGTAGCGCACGAGCGGCAGGTTCAGCTCGATCAGGGTGTCGCGTACGTACGCCCGTTCGGGGCTGTCCGCGTCCAGGGCGGCGAGTCGCTGGAAGAGGGTGCGGGAGAGGGTGCGGGTGTCGATGGCTTCCGAGCGGTCGGACACTGCCGGCGCTTCGCGCTTGACGAGCGTGAGCACCTTGGAGCTGCCCTGGTCTACGGACATGCCACCCCCTTGAGGTCGCGGACGGTCGCGCTTCTCTGCGCGCCCGTCGGAGGAACGCAGCCTCCACCTGAATACCGGAGGCGGGGCTGCGGCAAACGCGGTTCCAGCAGAATGTCACATGTCGGCAACACGCTGTAGCGTCATGTCGACAAGTATCTCCAGCGACAGAGCGCGCACCGAGCGGAATGAGCCGTTTCTGTAGGGAAACGCTGAAAACCCTCCACCCGATCCGGTTAGGCCTCGATCCTGTTTGCGGATCTCAGACGGGCGAAGCTCCGGGCGAGCAGCCGGGACACGTGCATCTGCGAGACGCCGAGCTCGGCGCTGATCTGCGACTGCGTCAGATTGTTGTAGTACCGCAGGAGGAGGATCCGCTGCTCGCGCTCGGGCAGTTGTACGAGCAGGTGCCGTACGAGGTCACGGTGCTCGACGCCGGCCAGCTCGGGGTCCTCGTAGCCGAGCCGGTCGAGCAGCCCGGGCATGCCGTCGCCCTCCTGGGCGGCTTCGAGCGAGGTTGCGTGGTAGCTCCGCCCGGCCTCGATGCAGGAGAGCACCTCGTCCTCGCCGATGCGCAGCCGCTCGGCGATCTCGGCGGTGGTCGGGGTGCGGCCGTGGAGGGTGGTGAGGTCCTCGGTGGCGGCGTTGACCTGCACCCACAGCTCGTGGAGGCGGCGCGGGACGTGGACGGTGCGGACGTTGTCCCGGAAGTAGCGCTTGATCTCGCCCACGACGGTCGGCATGGCGAAGGTCGGGAACTGCACGCCGCGCTCGGGGTCGAAGCGGTCGATGGCGTTGATCAGGCCGATGGTGCCGACCTGGACCACGTCCTCCATGGGTTCGTTGCGGCTGCGGAAGCGGGCGGCCGCGTACCGCACGAGGGGGAGGTTGGCCTCGATGAGGGCCCCGCGCACCCGGTGGTGCTCGCTGGTGCCCGGCTCCAGGCCCTTCAGCTGCCCGAAGAGGACCTGGGTGAGGGCCCGGGTGTCGGCGCCGCGGGTGCTCTGCGACCTCGGGGGGAAGGGCGCGGTGTGCGCGGGCGGGGCGGCCTGCGCGGCCGGCCCGGTCGGGGCCGCCCCGGCGGCCGGGGAGGCGCCGGGAGGGTTGCCGGGGGAGGTCCCCGGAGAGGCGCCCGGAGAGGCACCGGCAGGGGCGGCCGGGGGCTCTTCGTGCGGCTCCTGACGGAGGTCCTGCTGGGGAGGCACCTGAGGCGCAGTACTGGCCGGCACGGTCACGCCACCCCTTCAGTCAACTCATCCGTCAAAAGCGGTCATAGCATCACAAGAGATGTGGACTGTGTGCAAGCACCGTATATCGCCGTGTTGAGGGCAAGTTGGGCATAGTGGGGCAATTTCTTCAACAGGTGGGAACGCAAAAGACCCCCCACCCGTCGGAGTGGGGGGCCGGGAAATCCGGAAGCCGCTTCAGCGTACGGGTTCAGTTCACCAGTTCGGTGATGAACTCGCCGATGCCGGAGGCGGCATCCGATATGCCTTGGAAGCCTATTCCCACCATCTCGGCCGCCCGCTTGGGCTGGGTGATGATCACGAAGAGGACGAACACGGTGAGGACGCCCGTGATGAGCTTCTTGGTGTCCATGAACGGTGTCGGCCTCCCCAACCGGTACTGCGAAGTCGGGTGAGTCTAACCGGTCAAGTTCGGACACTCACCTGACCTTTAAGGACCAATGACCCGGCGGTCCGGGCCCTTTGCCGGTGTGCCTCCGGTTGCGGGAGGCGCAGGATTGAACACGAGCCCACCGGTTCTGGCAGGAAATCGGTGGGTGAGGGACAGGGCCTCACTGCGGGGTCCGAGCCGCAAGCTTCCCCCCTGACTGCGGCTCGGACTGGCAGGTTCCGTCCTCAACGGGGGAAGTGGCTTGTCCCCCCGATGCCACTTCCCCCGTCCCACACGTCGAAGGTCCCGACTCCGGTCGGGGCCTTCTTCGCGTTGTCCGCCGAAATCCGTCCCCGGATCGCCGAAATCCGTCCGGATCTACTCCAGGCCGCCGGCCAGGTCGGTGATCGGCTGGACGGGTGCGATGACGGGGCCGAGCTGCTCCGGCAGGGTCATCAGCTGGTTGAGCTGGTTGGCCCCCTCGCTGACCTTCGCGCCGATCTCCTGCACGGAACGCGGCTGCGCGCCCGCCGGCATGCCCGGGGTGGCCGTCGGCAGGTCCGGGAGGGTGAGCGGGGCGATGGGCGCGGCGGTGGCGGCGGGTGCGGCGAGGCCCGCGGCGGCCCCCGCGAGGGCGAAGGCGGCGAGCATGCGCTGGGTCTTGGTCATGCCGTGACAACGGCCGAGCGGGCGGCCGGTCACGGCGGGCACGCACGAGAGCCCCGGTTCGTACGAACCGGGGCTCTCATTGGCGGTGGTGGAGGGATTTGAACCCCCGATGGGTTGCCCCATACTCGCTTTCGAGGCGAGCTCCTTCGGCCACTCGGACACACCACCGAGAGAGATCCTAGCCCAAGGTGGGGAGTACTTTGCAAATCCGCAGTACGTGGCCCTGCTCACCGTTCCCGGAAGAAGTCGGTCAGCTGCCGCGCGCACTCCCGCTCCAGCACCCCGCGGATCACCTCCGGCCGGTGGTTGAGCCTGCGGTCCCGTACGAGGTCCCAGAGCGACCCCGCCGCGCCCGCCTTCTCGTCCCCCGCGCCGTAGACGACCCGGGCCACCCGGGACTGCACGAGCGCGCCCGCGCACATCACGCACGGCTCCAGCGTCACCACCAGGGTGCACCCGGTGAGCCGCCACTCCCCGAGCCGGGCGGCCGCCCGGCGCAGCGCCAGTACCTCGGCGTGCGCCGTGGGGTCGCCGGTGGCCTCCCGCTCGTTGTGCCCGGTGGCGAGGAGGTCCCCGGCCGGGCCGAGCAGGACGGCACCGACCGGCACGTCGCCGGCCGGTACCGCCATGGCGGCCTCCTGGAGCGCCAGGCGCATGGAGTCCCGCCAGGGATCCCGTACGGGATCGGGGTCGTACGTGATGTCGTGCGCGGTGGTCACTAGCGGACGGCCTCCAGTACCTCGGTGGCGCCGAGCGCGTCGGCGATCTCCGAGAGGGCGTCTCCGTCGAGGGTCATCAGTTCCTTGTGGCCGACGCCGAGGTCGTCGAGCAGGCGGGGGTCGCCGAGGGGGCCGGCGGTCACCGGTTCGGCGCCGGACGCCGGCTCGTGGTGGTCGGATTCGTCGTCGTCCTCGTCCGTGAACGCGGTGAGGGGTTCGTCCTCACCGTCCTCGGTGCCGTCGAGGTCCAGTTCGTCGAGTTCGTCGTCCTCCTCGTCGCTGCCCAGCAGCTCTTTGGTCAGCATCGATCCGTAGGAGCTGCGGTCGGCGGCGGAGGCGTTCGACACGAAGTACCGAGGGTCCTCCTCTCCGTCCACGCGGACGACGCCGAACCAGGCGTCCTCCTGCTCGATGAGGGCGACCACCGTGTCGTCGTCGACAGCGGCGGCACGGGCGAGATCGATCAGATCACTGAGGGACTCGACGTCGTCGAGTTCCAGGTCGCTCGCTTCCCACCCGTCTTCGGTGCGCGCGAGCAGTGCGGCGAAATACACCGTGACTCTCCCACTGGTCATAGGCGTGCCGGTTGGAGGTCCCCCCGGCCGGAGGTTGGGGCGGAACGGCCTGACGCTCGCTGTTCCGTACCCCGCCCAATCGGCATCGTGGCAGAAACAGCGGCTTTGCGAGAGGTCTTCCGCGCGGCGGCCGTGTCGCGGCGCCGGTCAGGGCGCCGATCACGCCGTCGACACGTACCCCTCACCAGCGGAACGTACGCATCCGCATCTGCTGGCGCATCCGTGCCGCCCGGGCACGCCGGGGCTGGACCCGGTCACGCAGCTCGCGGGCCTCGTGCAGGTCGCGCAGGAACTGGGCGCGGCGCGCCCTGCGCTGCGCCGCCGTCTCCGGCGCCGCGTCCGGTTCGCTCCCGTCTGTCGTCGTGTCGCTCGGCTGCGTCTTGGGCATCGGCCACCACCCAGGCTGGTCGTCCTCCTCCGCCGGCGCGAAGCAGACCCCCCTCGCCTCCACCTTCCCCCGGTCGGCGGGATTGATGCCACCCCCGTGCAGATCGACCCAGGTCAGAGGCGGGGTGGCGGCGCGGGCGAGGGATTCAGGCCACGTCGTCCCCGTCGGGCAGGGTCGGTACGACGGCCACCGGGCCGTGCGCGTGCTGGAGCAGGGCGTGGGCCACCGAGCCGATGAGCAGGGCGCGGCGGCGCGGGTGGTGGCGTCCTACGACGACCAGCGCGGCGGTGCGGGACGCGGTCACGAGCCGCCCCGCGGCGTCCCCGGGCACCGCGGCCTGTTCGACGGGCACGTCCGGGTAGCGCTCGCGCAGCGGGGCCAGCCGTTCGCTCTGGGACCGCAGCATCTCCCGTTCGGCCGGGACCGCGTCCCCGTCGCCGGCGAGGGCCTCGGGCGGGATCACCGCGAAGGGGCTGTCGATCACCATGGTCGGCCCGGGCGGGATCGCGTACGCGGAGACCACCTGGACGGCGGTGCCCCGTGCGGCGGCTTCCTCGAAGGCGAAGGCGAGCACGTTCTCGGGGGTCTCGGCGGCGTGCAGCCCGAGCACCACCCGCCCGGCGGAGGCCGCGGAGCCGTCCCCGGAGTCCCCGGAGGCGCCGGAGCCCCCCGCGTCCCGCTCGGCGTGCGGGACCACCACCACCGGGCAGGTCGCGGTGGTGGCGACGGCGCGGCTGCTCGACCCGAGCAGCAGGGCGGCGAAACCGCCGCGCCCCCGGGAGCCCATGACCAGCATCAGCGGGCCGATCTCGGCGCCGACCGCCCGCAGGGCCTCGGGCACGGACCCCTCCAGGGCCTCGTAGCGCACCTCGCGGGGCAGCGCGGGGGCGGCGTCCAGGACGGCGCGCACGCGGTCGCTCACCGGGTCGGCGTACTGCTGCGGCTCGTTCGGGTCGTGCAGGGCCGAGCGGCGGCCCGCGTACAGCTGGGAGGCTTCGGGCAGGACGTGGGCGACCATCAGGGCTGCGCCGCGGCGCAGGGCGGCCGTCCGGGCCCATTCCAGGGCGCGCAGGCTGTGCTCGGATCCGTCGACGGCCGCGATCACCACTGCGTTGCTCATCAGTCAAGGGTGCTGGGCACGGCCGCGGCCCGCATCCCGGGGCTCCGGGGCGCACGCCGGGGTCTCGGCGACGCGGGGACGCGCGGGGGTCCTCCCAGCGCGTAGCCTTTTGGTGCAGGTCGCGACGTGCGGCCGTTTGCGCAGGTAGCAGGGTCACAGGTCACAGGTCGAAACCCGGCTGAGTCTTGTCTTGGAGGATGTTGTGCGTTTGCAGGTCGTCGATCACCCCTTGGTGGCGCACAAACTGACCGCCCTGCGCGACAAGCGCACCGACTCCCCCACCTTCCGCCGGCTCGCCGACGAGCTGGTGACCCTCCTCGCCTACGAGGCCACCCGCGACGTGCGCACCGAGCAGCACGACATCGAGACCCCGGTCGGCCCGACCACCGGCGTCAAGCTGTCGTACCCGCGCCCGCTGGTCGTCCCGATCCTGCGCGCCGGTCTCGGCATGCTGGACGGCATGGTGCGGCTGCTGCCGACCGCCGAGGTGGGCTTCCTGGGCATGGTCCGCAACGAGGAGACCCTCGAGGCCTCCACGTACGCGACGCGCATGCCCGAGGACCTCTCGGGCCGCCAGGTGTACGTGGTGGACCCGATGCTGGCCACCGGCGGCACGCTGGTCGCCGCGATCCGCGAGCTCATCAAGCGCGGCGCCGACGACGTGACCGCCGTGGTGCTGCTGGCCGCGCCCGAGGGCGTCGAGATCATGGAGCGCGAGCTGGCGGGCACGCCGGTGACCGTGGTGACGGCCGCCGTGGACGAGCGGCTCAACGAGCACGGCTACATCGTCCCGGGCCTGGGCGACGCGGGCGACCGCATGTACGGCTCGGCCGAGTAGCCCAGACCCTCGGGTTTCAGCAGGTCGCGGCGGGCGCGGGCACGGGGTTGGCCAGGACGGCCAGCGCCGCGTCCGCGTCCGCCTTCGGCTTCAGCTCCTTGAAGGAGTCGCCCAGGATCAGGTCGATCTCCGCGCCTTCGCGGGTGTCGGTCTGCTGGGTGGTCCCGTCGAGCTGGGTGGCGAGTACGGAGTAGGCCGCCTTGTCGGTCTTCGGGGAGCCGAGCAGTATCCCGGGCCCGGGGACCTTCTTGTCGAAGTCGGCGGGGGCGTTGCCGACGTGGCCGATGACGAAGCCGCGGGCGTGCAGTTCGTCGCCGACGGCCTTGGCGAGGCCGGCGCGGGGGGTCGCGTTGTAGACGTTGACGGTGATCTGGCCGGGCTGGGGGAGTGCGGGGGCGCCCGAGGCGGCCGGGCCGGGGTTCGGACCGGCGTTCGGATCAGATTCCGCTTCGGCGGCGGGTGCCGATGCCACATTGGCCACCTTGGCGGGCACGGCGGGTTTCGCCGATGCCGTCGGGCAGTGCTTGCCCGCCACCGCATTCCGCTTGTCGCCGTTGTCGCCTCGGAACACGTCGATGAGCTGCAGCGCCCCGTAGCCGAGCAGGGCCAGCGCGAGGACCGACCCGAGCACGGCGAAGACGATCTTCCTACGCCGCCGGGGCCGGCTCATGCGGGGGTAGGCAGCTCCTGTGACGCGGTACTTTCCGCCCATGCCGGGGGGAGTGAGCATGCTCATGGGCGCAGCGTAGTGCCGTACCGGAACGATGCCTACTAAATGATCTGTTGATCGGGTAAGGCAGACCCGAAAGGCGCAATCAGTCCATTTCCAGGACGCGCGCGTGCAGCACCTGCCGCTGCTGGAGGGCGGCGCGGACCGCGCGGTGCAGTCCGTCCTCCAGGTAGAGGTCGCCCTGCCACTTCACGACGTGCGCGAAGAGGTCGCCGTAGAAGGTGGAGTCCTCGGCGAGGAGGGTTTCCAGGTCCAGCTGCCCCTTGGTCGTGACGAGCTGGTCGAGCCGGACCGGGCGCGGGGCGACGTCCGCCCACTGCCGGGTGGTTTCCCTGCCGTGGTCGGGGTACGGCCGCCCGCTTCCGATGCGCTTGAAGATCACACGGAAAGCCTACCGGGCCCGCGCCTCCGGGCGCAGCCTCGCGCCGTTGGTGCAAAAGTGGCAGACGGCATGAATTCGGTGAGTTCGGCAGCGCGGGAGTGATGCATGAGTCAGAGCGCCGACCCTTCCGTCCCGGCCGACAAGATCGCCGCCGGGTACGCCTTCACCGGCCCCGCCCTCGACCTGGGCGCCCTCCTCTGGGACGGACAGGTCCTGCCCCGACGGCAGATCCGCATCCCGCTGTCGATGCTCAACCGGCACGGCCTCGTCGCCGGGGCCACCGGCACCGGCAAGACCAAGACCCTCCAGCTGATCGCCGAGCAGCTCTCGGCGAACGGCGTGCCCGTCTTCCTCGCCGACATCAAGGGCGACGTCTCGGGGATCTCCGCGCCGGGCGTGGCGAACGAGAAGGTCCAGGAGCGGGCGAAGGACGTCGCCCAGGACTGGCAGGCCACCGGCTGCCCCGCCGAGTTCTACGCCCTCGGCGGCATCGGCACCGGGATCCCCGTCCGCGCGACCGTGACCGCCTTCGGCCCGGTGCTGCTGTCGAAGGTGCTCCAGCTGAACCAGACGCAGGAGCAGTCCCTCGGCCTGATCTTCCACTACGCCGACACCAAGGGCTTGGAGCTCATCGACCTCAAGGACCTGCGGGCGGTCGTCGCCTTCCTCGTCTCCGACAAGGGAAAACCCGAGCTCAAGGGCATCGGCGGACTGTCCACGGTGACCGCCGGGGTGATCCTGCGGGCGCTGACCGCCTTCGAGCAGCAGGGCGCCTCCGAGTTCTTCGGCGAGCCCGAGTTCGACACCAGCGAGTTCCTGCGTACGGCCGCCGACGGGCGCGGGACCGTCTCCGTACTGGAGCTCCCGGCGGTGCAGGACAAGCCGCAGCTGTTCTCCACCTTCCTGATGTGGCTGCTGGCCGACCTGTACACCGACCTGCCGGAGGTCGGGGACCTGGAGCGGCCGAAGCTGGTCTTCTTCTTCGACGAGGCGCACCTCCTCTTCAACGGCGCCTCCAAGGCCTTCCTGGAGTCGATCACCCAGACCGTGCGGCTGATCCGCTCCAAGGGCATCGGCGTGTTCTTCGTGACGCAGACCCCCAAGGACGTACCGGCGGACGTCCTGGCCCAGCTCGGCAACCGGGTCCAGCACGCCCTGCGCGCCTTCACCCCCGACGACGCGAAGGCACTGAAGGCGACGGTGAAGACCTTCCCCCACTCCCCCTACGACCTGGAGGAGCTGCTCACCCAGCTCGGCACCGGCGAGGCGGTCGTCACCGTCCTCAGCGAGAACGGCGCCCCGACCCCCGTCGCCGCCACCCGGCTGCGGGCCCCGCAGTCGCTGATGGGACCGGTCGAGGCGGCCGCCCTGGAGCAGGCGGTCAAGGCCTCCCTGCTCTACTCCCGTTACGCGGAGCCCGTCGACCGCGAGTCGGCGTACGAGAAGATCAGCGCCGAACAGGCGGCCGCCGAAGCCGAGGCGGAGGCGGCGGCCGCGGCGGCGGAGGCCGAGAAGGAAGCGGCGCGGGCGGCGCGCAGCGCCCCGAAACCGGACCCCTCGCTGGCCCAACAGGTGGTGGGAAGCGGGCTGTTCCGCTCACTGGCCCGCTCGATCGGCACCCAACTGGGCCGGGAGATCTCCCGCTCCGTCTTCGGCACGGCCCGCCGCCGCCGCTGATCGCTCCCCTCCCCGCGCATACCGGCCGATGACTTCTTCGAGGCGGAATCGAGCGAACCGGTTGCCGCCGGTGCGGTGCGCGCTGACAGACTCGGGGCATGCGGACCGAACTCACCGACACCACTTCCAGCAAGGTCGACCGGGCCCTCCTCGAAGCCCGACGGGCCGTCGGCAGCCCCACCATGGGGCTGGTGCTGACCCTCGTCGTGGTCACCGACGAGGAGAACGCCTACGACGCCGTACGCGCGGCCTCCGAGGCCTCGCGCGAGCACCCGTGCCGGATCATCGCGGTGATCAAGCGGACCTCGCGCGGCCCGCACCGGCTGCGCCAGACCCGCCTCGACGCCGAGCTGCGGGTCGGCTCGGACGCCGGCTCCGGGGAGATCGTGCTGCTGCGCCTGCACGGCGAACTCACCTCGCAGGCCGGGTCGGTGGTGCTGCCGCTGCTGGTGCCGGACGCCCCCGTGGTGGCGTGGTGGCCGGCCGACGCCCCCGCCGACCCGGCCCGCGACGAGCTGGGGGTCCTCGCGCAGCGCCGGATCACCGACGCCCAGGCGGCCGCCGACCCGGTCGGTGTGCTGGCCGAGCGCGCGGCCTCGTACGCCCCCGGCGACACCGACCTGGCCTGGACCCGGCTGACGCCGTGGCGTTCGCTGCTGGCCGCCGCCTTCGACCAGAAGCCGCTGCCGGTGACCGGCGCGGCCGTGGAGAGCGAGGCCGACAACGCCAGTGCCGAGCTGCTGGCGCGCTGGCTGGAGGACCGGCTGAAGGTGCCGGTGCAGCGGGTGGTCACCGACGGGCCGGTCATCACCCGGGTCCGGCTGGAGACGACCGCCGGGGAAATCAGGGTGGACCGGCCCGCCGGTGTGCTGGCCTCGCTGGTACTGCCCGGCTGGCCCGACCGGAAGGTCGCCCTGAAGATCCGCAGCAACGCCGAGCTGATCGCGGAGGAACTGCGCCGGCTCGACGCCGACGAGGTCTACGCGTCGGCGCTGCGCGGGCGGCCCGCCCAGGCCTCGCTCTCGGCGTAGTGGTTGTCGTAGGTGGGCTGGCTGTCGATGATGTCCTGCACGGTGGCCTCACCGGCGCGGACCCGGCCGAGGAGCCGGTAGTAGTCGAAGCGGCCCATCCCCGGGGTGAAGCCGACGAACACCTCGGCCGTGCGGCCCGCGGCCGGGGCGAAGGCGTGCTTCACGCCGGGGGCGATGCTGATGAAGTCGCCCTTGGTGAGGGTGAGGACCTCGTCGCCGACGAGGACGTCGAGGGCGCCGTCGGTGACGTGGAAGAACTCGGTCGCCTTGGTGTGGAAGTGCACGGGCGCACCGGCGGCACCGACCTCGAAGCTCGCGGTGTTGCAGGTGAGTTCGTCGGTGTCGGTGAGCAGCGTGATCAGGCTCCCCGGCCCGTCGGAGATGATCTCGGCATAGGAGGCGCGGGTCAGATTCTCGGTCATGCCGCCGACTCTACGATCGCCCCCCTGACCAGCACGGACCGGGTACCCCGAAGTCCGTCAACTCCCTCCGGCCCGACGCCGATCCGCCCGAACCGCCGGCCCGGCGCTACGGCTGGGGCGGGCCGTCCTGCTCGCGGTCGCGTGCCAGCTGTTCCTTGAGCTTTTCCTGGGCGGTGTCGACCTGGCCGCTGTACTTGCCCTGGGTCTTCTCGTCGACGAAGTCGCCGGCTTTGTCGACGCCCTGTCCGGCCTGTTCCTCGTGGCCCTTCAGTATCGCCTTGAGCTTGTCCATCATCGACATGGTGGCTCCTTCCGCTGTGTTCGGCCCTTCCAGCATTGCGGCACACCGCGCGGACTGCACTTTCTGGCCGGACGCGCGGGTCTGAGCGGCGCCGACACAGATGCGTGAACCTGGCCGTGGTTCAGTCCGGTTCTGCGATGCTGGAGGCCGATCGAGAGGGGCCGCAGCGATGCAGTGGAAGATCCACGGGGAACGTCCGATCTACGAGAACCCATGGGTGAACCTGTGGCTCACCGACGTCGAGACGCCGGACGGGCACCGCTGGGAACACCACGTCGTCAAGCTCCGCCACCTGGCCGTGGCCGCTGTCGTCAACGACCGCCAAGAGGTCCTGATGATGTGGCGCCACCGCTTCATCACGGACGCGTGGGCCTGGGAGCTGCCCATGGGCCTGGTCGAAGCGGACGAGACCCCTGGCGAGGCTGCCGCCCGTGAAGTCCTCGAAGAGACCGGCTGGCGTCCGGGACCGATGAAGCCGCTGATCTACGCCGAACCGGCGAACGGCATCACCGACTCCCAACACCACCTGTTCCGCGCCGACGGTGCCACGTACGACGGGCCGCCGACCGAGAAGAACGAGTCGGACCGCATCGAGTGGATCCCCTTGGCCAACATCCGCGGCATGATCGACCGCCGCGAGATCGTCAGCAGCGGCTCCCTCGTCGGCCTCCTCTACGTCCTGATGGACGAAGGGGTTCGCTGACCCGGCGGGGGAATCATCGCTCGTAGGCGTGCCTCGAAGGCGACTGCGGCCGGCACCTCGCGATACGGCGCAAGCTGCTCGTAGAACTCGCGAAGGTGCCCGGTCACTCGCTCGGACGACACGGCTGCGGCAGGAACCAGCGCCTCTATCGCCGTGTGGCACGCCTGGTCGAGCTTGCCTCGCTGGAGCTGTGTGCGGGCCAGCCAGAAGGCATGGAGCGCCCGGCCCCGCTGGTTCGCGTGGTCCTCCCGGTTCAGCGCATCCGCGATCAGCGGTTCGGCGATCGCAGCTTCTCCGAGACGGCCGTGCGCGATGCCGGTGTCCACGATGAGCTTCGGCTCATCGAAGTACGTCACCCATGCCGGGTCCGGGGCGCCCTCGTGGATGCGCTCGAACTGACTGTGGGCCTCTGAGATCGCGGTGTGCGTCGCCTTCCGGTCCCCCAAGGTTGCGTGGGCGAAAGCTTCGCGCATAGCCAGCATCGCCCGTACTCTCGGCGTCGCCCCGCTGGCGGCACGGGCCTGGTCCTGGGCAGCAGACACCAGTGCGAGCGCGTCCGCCGGCTTGTCCTGGTAGGTCGCTTGCAGGCTCATGCAGGCCAGCACGTTGGCCATGAACGGATGGTCGTCGATCTCTCTGGCCAGTTGCAGAGCCTCCGAGAAGTACGCGCGGGCCTGCTGGTACTGCCGGGCGTCGAAGTACGTCCACCCCGTCAGCCGCGCCAGCTCCGCCGCGATGCCGTAAAGGCCGTTCTGTATCGGCGTCGGCCGCTGGCCCTTCAGCAGCCCTTCGACGTATCGCAGCTGGCCGACGACGGCCGGTCGAAGGGTCTCCCCTCCGTGCTCGTCGTCGCGTCGCCAGTAGTCCGCGATCGAGGACCGGAGCGCCTGGAGAGTGGAAGGGCTCGGCTTGGTCGCGGCAGCCAAGGCAAGGATGCTGTCCACCTCCACCCCGGGTAAGGCTGCGAGCGGCCTGAGCCCGGCGGGCGGGTGTGACGACTCCGGTGGCTCTCGCTCTGCCACGGCAAGCGCGACCGGCGTTTCCCACTCCCGTCGGGCAAGCCCGAGCATGTGCCCCGGGATGCGCAACCCGTCGGCAATCCGCTCGATCACGTCCATGTGGAGAAGCTGCCGTTGGCCCGCGATTACCTCCCCCACCCGGCTCGGCGTCAGCTCACACTGGCGAGCAATCATCGACGGGTAGACGCCTGCGCGCGCCTTGACCAGGCGAAAGATCCTCGCGAAGTCGCGCATCCGGCACGCGTCGATCATCTCGGAATCGGTGAGCAGACTTGCCGGAAGTTCCTTCATGCGACGTGACTCGGGCATCTGGCACGCTCCGGAGGAAGACTACGGATCGCTTCAAGTTCTCAACGGACCGTGATGTTACCCAAGTTGGGTAATCCGCTGGGCCTTTCTGGCCCGTCGTCCTGATCGCGATGCTTCTGGACATGGCGAAGCGACTGAGGACGACCGCCTTGAACGATTCGGCGGGCACTCCTGACACAGAGCGATCGGCCCTTGGGAGATCCCCTGACCTGGGCATAGAACCCCGCGTCCTGATGAGCATCCGGGTGTCGCGGGACTCGGGCCGGACGTGGTCGCCGAGCACGCAGGTCCTGGAAGGCGACCCGTTCGACATCCTTTCCAACCCCGGCCGCTACCCCCCGTGCGAGTGCCCCCGCTGTGGCGGTACGCCGTCGTCGGCCGGTGCCCTTCGGCCGACATCCATCACGCCGGGGGCGTCGTAGTGGCCGCCTTCCGACGTTGAAGGCCCCCTTCCGATCCGTGGCCTCGCGCCACCCCCGTCTCCTCACCGGCCCGGGAACAAAGGGCTGGTGAGGCACGCCCCATCGGGGCTGGGCCGGCATCGGTCGGCCCTGGACTTCCAGGAAATGGAGACACACATGGCAGCACAGAAGGAAGACCTGCTGATCGGCGTCGAGAGCCTGATCACGGTCCAGGACCGCTTCACCGCTGCGGCGGCGGAGTCCGACTCCACCGGCACCTCCGCGGGCGACGACGGCGAGAACCGCGACGGCCTGAACCTCCCGCAGGAGTAGCACCACCAGCACGCCACAGCACCAACCGGGGGCTCGTCAACCACGGCGGGCCCCCGGCCTCACGCCCATGACGCAGACCGGAGGAACACATGGACCACCACTTCGTCACCTCGATGGAGAAAGCCCTCGGCTGGGACGGCCCCAGGGAACTCGGAGCCGCTTTCGCCCGGGGAACGATCGAAGACCTCGATCTGCTCGATCGCCTGCTCAACCCCAAGAAGCTGCTGGACCTGGTGATGCGCCGCAGCGTCACCACCCCCCAGTTCCGCATCTTCCAGGACGGCGCCGAACTACACCCCGGCCGCTACATCCACTCCTCCGTCACCCGGCGGGGACAAGCCATCCCCATGGCCGACATGCACCGCGTCGGCGCGCTGATGCGCGAGGGCTGCACCATGGTCCTGGACGAGGTCGACTTCTTCGACCCGGCCATGGAAGCCACCTGCCGCGCGCTCCAGTGGTGGGCCCGTGAGCTGGTGCAGGTGAACGCCTACCTGACCACCCAGGACGCCAGCGGCTTCAAGCTCCACTGGGACGACCACGATGTCGTGATCGTCCAGCTCGCCGGCCGCAAGAGCTGGGAAGTCCGCGATACCTCGCGCAAGGCTCCGATGTACCGCGACTCCGCCCCCAACTCCGAGCCCAGCGACGAGATCGTGTGGCAGGGCGTCATGGAGCCCGGCGACGTGATGCACATCCCGCGCGGCTTCTGGCACCAGGCCACCCGCGACGACCAGGGCGACGGCTACAGCCTGCACGCCACCTTCGGCATCGTGAAGCGCGTCGGCGTGAACTGGCTGGCCTGGCTCGCCGACCAGGCCCGCACGCAGGAGCTCTTCCGATACGACCTGGACCGCTGGAACTCCCCGGGCCAGTGGGACGGGCAACAGCGGCTCCTGGCCGACGCCGTCGCCGAGATGGCTACGAAGCTGACCCCGCAGGACTTCTTCGATGCCCGCGAGCGGGAACGCCTTGCCGCCCGGCACGTCCCGGCCACCGGCCTGTTCGGCAAACCCGCGGCCGTCGTGTGCGTCACCGACTTCGAGCCCGTGATCGAGCAGCACACCGACACCGTGGACGTCCTCGCCGCAGGCAAGAAGCTCTGCTTCTCCGGCAAGGCGTACTCCGCCCTCGCCCTGCTGCTGAGCGGCCACCCCGTCGACATCGCCGACGCCGCCGAGAAGACCGGCCTGGACGTGGAACAGCTCGCCGAGATCCTGCTGAAGGAGGAACTGTGCACGGAGCTGACCCCCGCCTTGTCCTCGGCCTACACCGGTCTCGTCACCACCGCGACATCCTGACGGCCGCACTCGACCTCGGCGTCACTGCCCTGGACACCGCAGCTCCCTACCTCGGCTTCCGCTCGCACACAGTACTGGCCGAGACGGCCGCTGATCTGCTGCCGAAGTTCGCCGTCTCCACGAAGGTGGGCTTCTTCCCGGGCGCCGGAGGTGCTGAGCACTCCCTCGATCCGAGCCGGCTGCGCCTGGCCATCGAGAAGGCGGCCCGGGAACTCGGCAGAGAACCCGACACCGTGCTCCTCCACAACCCCGAGCGGAGCCTCACGAGCCTGTCCCCGGCCGATGGCCACGCCCTCCTCGGCAGCGCCTGCACCACCCTGGTCGACGCGGCGCGCGACGGCCTGTGCCGCACATGGGGTGTGTCTTCCTGGGACACCCGGCCGCTCGGCATGGTCGGGGTGGACGACCTGCCGTCTCCGGACATCCTCATGGTCCGGGCCGGGTTCCTTGTGGGCATCGACCTCCTCGATGCCACGGCCGTCCTGCGAAGCGTCTGGCAGGCGGGCGAGACCTGGGGCATGAGCCCCTTCGGGGGTGGCAACGGGAAGGTCTGGGAGGACTTCGACCCTCGCCCGTTCCTTCGACCGCCCCACGATGGCTTGTCCCGCGTGCAGGCAGCATTCCGTACGGCGTTCCACCTGCCGAGTGCTGCCGCGGTGGCCACCGGCACCGACAACCCCGGTCACCTGGCCGAGCTGGTCCAGGCCCTGGGCGCGGATGTGGACACCACCGCCGTCAGTCAGTACCTGCGCGCCCTGCATGGGCACCGTCAGAGCTGAAGCTCAGCCACCAGGCGCTCGGCCTCCTTGCGGGCCGGCACCAGCAGCGGATCCTCCTCGTACGCGTGAGGTCCGACGATCTTCGACAGGAAGAACAGCGACATTAGCTTGCCGTCCCGGCCCTCCAAGTCCGCACGCCGCTCCTGGCGGACGCGGTCCGCGAGCGCCCGGACGGCCAGCGCATTGCCCCACAGCGTCGCAGCGTCCAGGCCCCGCGGCGCCATGCCCCAGTCCTCCCAGTCGATGAGGGAGAACTCCGGTCCCATTACGTTGGCCCAGGTCAGATCCGCATGAGCCGGCGCCCACCGCTCGATGCTCGTATCGGCAAGGCCGGGGAAGACCCCACGGAGTGTCTGCGTCACTTGCTGCTGGGTGATCGTCACCGTGTCCGGCGTCGCGATCCGCGGCGTCTGCTGGTCCCCTAGGGCGTCCAGCGAGGCGTTCAGCTCCGCCCACCACGCATCCGGCAGGCCCGGGTCTTCGAGCACCAGGGCGCCCTTGGCGACAGACGGTGACGCAAGCAGCTCCAGCTCATCCGCGCGCCACATCACCGGCTCGCCAGGCTCGCGCCACGCCACGCCCTGGTACCACTCGGGCATCGCGACCCCTTGCAGCACGGCGGCGGCCTCGGTCCCGTTCCAGCCCTGCGGGCCGATCCGCTCGAATCCCCGCCGCTCGATACGCACCCACGTGCCCCGGTCCGTACGGCCACCCAAGGAGCGCCGCTTGCGCACCAGCGCCTGCCGATCCAATCGCACGTGCAGGGCCTGCTCCACGCGCTCCAGCACGTCTTCGACCGGTTGACGGCGCAGGTCCACTCGGGCGGCGACAGGCAGGGAAACAGTCATCAGGACCTCCTCGGCGAACGGATGACCGTAGCAGGAGCGGCCCGTACGAAACGACTCGCTCGTCAATGTCTGGTGCAGCAACTCCCGCCCTGTCTTTGAGTGTTGCTGAGACGGGGCCCCGTCCTACGGGGTCCCCTTCGCGGCGGCCTTCTGCGCCTGCTTGTACTCCCGGACCTTCGCCAGGGACTCCGGCCCGGTGATGTCGGCGGCGGACCGGTACACGTTCGCCCGCCCGTAGTCCCCGGCGGCCTCCCGCCACCCCTTCGGGCGGACGCCCAGCCGTTTGCCCAGGAGCGCGAGGAAGATCTTCGCCTTCTGCTCCCCGAACCCCGGCAGCGCCTTCAGCCGCGCCAACAGCTCCGCCCCGGTGTCCGCGTCGGCCCAGACGGCCTCCGCGTCCCCGTCGTAGTGCTCCACGAGGTACGCGCACAGCTGCTGGATCCGCTTCGCCATCGACCCCGGGTACCGGTGCACGGCGGGTTTCTGCGAGAGCAGCGCGGCGAAGGCCTCCGGGGCGTAGGCGGCGATGGCGTGCGCGTCGAGGTCGTCGGCGCCGAGCCGCTGGGCGATCGTCCAGGGCCCGGAGAACGCCCACTCCATCGGTACCTGCTGGTCGAGCAGCATGCCGGTGAGCGCGGCGAGCGGGCTCCGGGAGAGGAGGGCGTCGGCCTCGGGCTGCTGTGCCAGCCGGATGGTGATGTCGTCGTCCATGCCCCCAGCCTCCCCCGTCCCCACCGCCCGCGCGCGGTCGGCGCGCGATTGTCGGACCCCCCGCCTAGCGTGGGAGCGAAAGGCACGCATGGACACAGAGACGACACAGGAGTCGATCGACCATGGCTGAGTTCCAGGAAGGCGCCCCGTGCTGGGTGGACGCGATGTTCTCCGACGTGGAGGGCGCCAAGGAGTTCTACGCCGACGTACTGGGCTGGACCTTCGGTGAGGCCAGTACCGAGTACGGCAACTACACGCAGGCCTATTCCGACGGCAAGGCGGTCGCGGCCGTCGTACCGCCGATGCCCGGGGGCGACGCCCCCTCGCAGTGGTGTCTGTACTTCGCCTCGCCCGACGCCGCCGCGACCGCCGAGAAGATCAAGGCGGCCGGCGGCGAGCTGGTGATGGATCCGATGCAGGTCGGCACGTTCGGCACGATGCTGATCGCGAAGGAGCCGAGCGGCGCCGTCTTCGGCGTCTGGCAGCCGGGCGAGCACAAGGGCTTCGAGAAGCAGAACGAGCCGGGTGCGTTCGCCTGGGCGGAGGTCTTCAGCCGGGACGTGGCGAAGCCGGACGCCTTCCTCCCGAAGGTCTTCCCGTACGAGACGCAGCAGATGGACCTGGGCGACGCCCCGGAGGCGGCCGGGATGGACTTCAAGATCTTCAGCCTGGGCGGCAAGGACCAGCCGGTGCTGGGCCGGATGAACATGGGCGAGGAGTTCCCGCCGGAGATCCCGTCCTACATCCAGATCTACTTCGCCGTGCCGGACTGCGACGCGGCGGTGGAGAAGACCAAGGCGCGCGGCGGGAAGCTGCACTTCGGGCCGATGGACAGCCCCTTCGGCCGGTTCGCGGCGGTCGCCGACCCGCAGGGCGCGGCGTTCGCGGTGATCGACCTGTCGACGACGTCGGGGGAGATGCCGAAGTTCACCTAGGCCGCCGGTCCGGACGTGCCCGTGCCCCCGCCGGTGTTCGCTCGCGGCGGGGGCACGGGGGTGCGGGGGTTCAGCGCAGGCCGTGGACGATGTACGTGCCGAAGTACGCCGGGTGGTACGCGGGGTGGAGCAGCGGGGCGTGCGACACCAGGGGGGTGTTGGAGTACACGGCGTAGCCGAAGAGGGGCAGCGGGTACGAGGTCTGGGCGGCCTGGGTGGGGGCGCAGGTCAGGAGGGTGGAGCTGAGAGCGAGCGCCGCGGCGGCGGCGATGTTCTTGATCATGGGTGAAGGGATAGCGCCCGCGCGCTTCCGCTTTCCAGCCGGGGACACGCTCCGTCACCCGTATGCCGGAGCCGGTTCACCGAAGAATCGATCATTCGACCGTCGTCATGCCGACCACCTGGGGCAACGCGGCGGCTACGGCGGCTTTCCTGGCCCGCCTGCGGACCACGGCGTACGCGATCCAGAAGCCGATCCCGGTGGGCAGGGTGACCAGCAGGCCGACGATGCCGATGCCGCCGGTCACCAAGTAGCCGACGGGGGTGTCGACGGCCTTGAACCACACCGCTGACAGGGCCACCGTGCCGTGTCCCTCGGAGTCCTGGTTGAAGGAGGAGTCGAAGGAGTTGTTCCGGTTGTCTCCCATCAGGAAGACCCGGCCCTCCGGCACGGTCACGTCGAACGGGACGGTGGCGGGTACGGCGCGGTTCAGCAGGTACGGCTCTTCGAGCGGCCGGCCGTTGAGGACGAGCCGGGAGGCGCCCCGGGTGAAGGTGATCCGGTCGCCGCCGACGGCCACGACCCGGAACAGCGAGTACTCGTCCTGGTCGGGGTGCCAGTGTGGGGACGCCAGTACGACGTCTCCGCGCGCGGCCTCGGTCACCGGCGTTCCGTCGAAGAAGATCCCGTCGCCCTGCGTGTATGTCGGCAGCATGACATCGCCGCCCATCCGCTTCACGTGGTACGCGTTCGGCGCGATGTGGTGGCACCAGGCGAAGGCCGCCGCCAGGAGGGCGGGGCCGACGAGCGTCAGCACGAGGGCCGTGATCCGGAGTCCGCGGCCCGGCCGTCTGTTTTTCGCCATGTGAGCCCCCCTGGACCGAATGTTTGGCCGAATTCTATGGGGGGTCTCCGCAGTCCCCGCACCAGCCCGGGGAGGGGCTCCGGAAGGCCCGGTCGCAGGTCGGACAGGTCTGGAAGGGGTCCGGGGGTACGTACGCGGCGCGTTTGAACTCGGCTTCCAGGATCGGCGGGAGCTGGGCCTTGAGCCGGTGGGCGATCAGCCCGGCCGGGTTGGTGAGCGGGTGGGGGAGCCTGGCCGTCAGCGCGGCGGTGATCCCGTCCATGCTGCCGCCCCGGTCGAGCCAGACCTCGACGCCGTCCGCGAGGCGGTCGATGTCCCGCTGGCCGAGGAGCAGCCGGTGGTCGACGCGGCGGAGCCGGGCGAGGATCGTCATGGCCGCCTGGCGGCGGGGGGAGGGCGGTGCGGGTGCGGGTGCGGGTGCCGGTGCGGCATCCGGCTCAGGCTCCGGCTCGGGCGCCGGGGCTTCGACCTCGGGCTCCGGCTCGGGCTCGGGTGCGTGTACGGGTTCCGGCTCGGGTTCAGGGGCTTCGGCCTGGGGCTCCGGCTCCGGCTCCGGCTCGGGCTCCGGGACGGGCTCCGGCTCCGGGGCCACGGCCGCCGCCGGCATCGGGCGCGTCATCGCCTGGGGGTGGTTGTAGGAAATCGTCCGGGTGACGAACCGCCCGTCGGGCAGCTGTTCCCGGATCCGCCGCAGATAGCCGTGCGCCTCCAGCTCGCGCAGCGCGGCCGCGATCCGGATCTCGCCCTCCGGCAGCCGCCTGGCCAGGTCTTTGATGCTGATGGGGGTCCCGGGCGGCAGCGACTGGATGTACGCGGCGAGGCCCCGGGCGGTGAGCGAGAGCTCGTCGTGCTGGAGCAGGTGGTTGCCGAGGACGGTGAACTTGGACGCGTGCCGGATGTTCGAGTGACGAACTCCGTACGCCGAGCGCGGGCGCGCGATAACCTGCTGAGAAGCCATGGGAAGCCTGCTTACTTCCTGCTTGGTCAGGCCCTCGCCCGGGATTGCCGTCCCGGCGGGGGCCGTCTTCGTTTGTGGGGTGTGTCGGGGCGAGCATATGCCCGGCAACCCGTCGGAAATCCAGCTGAGTTGGACTTGTTCACCCGTGTGAGTGAGGGCGGCTCCGGGGGGAGGCTGGTGGGGTTGGGAAAGGTGCTTTCTCTCAGTACTGCGGAGCAAAAGAAACGTACGGTCCCACCGGCACGCGGTTCACCGGGTCCCGGTGGGAGCCCTCCCATCACGGGTCAACGCGGGGGCAGTTGGTCGTACGTCTTGAAGGTGTAGAGCGCGGACAGGGTGAGGGTGTTGCCGGTCTGCGCGGGCAGGCCGAGGCGGTGGTTGACGAGCCGGGTCAGCGGGCCGCAGTCGGTGGCGGCGGGGGCGGTGAAGGCGGTGTCGGTCGCCGCGAACTTGATGACCGGAGGGTTCTTCGAGATCCACTCCGAGCTGCCGACGCGCCGCAGCCGGATCTCGATCGGCGCCTCTTCGGTGCCGATGACGCAGCCCTCGGGCAGCAGCGGGCTCACGACGCGGTAGCGCAGGGTGAACAGGCCCATCCGGTCGCCGACCGAGTAGAAGTCGGACCGGCCGCCGTACTCCGGCTGGAGGGCGAGCGGGAGGGGCCCGTGGCCCGTCAGCCCGCCGGGGACGGGGGTCGGGCCGCCGCGCAGGGCGCCCCACACCTGGCCCTTGCTCCCGTCGGGGAGGGGGCCCTCGGCGTGGGTGATGGTCATCGGGGCCAGCTCCGGGATGTCCCGGCTGCCGAGGTGCAGCGACCCGGTGGCGGTCAGCACCTCGCACTTCCACTGCGCGGCGTCCACCCCGGCGGGGATGGCCGGGCAGTCGGAGAAGTCGTACGAGGGGGCCTCGGCGGCGAGGGCGGGGGCGACGGCCAGGCCGGTCAGGGTGGCGGCGAGCGCGAGGGCGGCGGCCGTGCGGCGGAGCGTGGTGGTCTGCATGGCTCCCACACTCCCGCCGGGCGCCGTCCGGCAGCCACGGGGACATCCCCCGCCCGACCCTGATCCGCCCCGGATCCCACGTCAGGGACAACGACCGGCCCTACCTGCCCAGTTCGGCCCGGACGGTCTTGCGCGGGACCGGCCCCGGGCTGGTCCCCCAGTCGCGCGCGAGCCCCGCCACGATGGCCAGCCCGTACCGGGGCGCGCCCGGCAGCGCTTCGCCCCGGGCGTCGGACACCTCGACCCGCACCCGGCCGGCGTCGGTGACGCGGAGCGCGAGGTGAAAGTCCCGCCCGGGCACCCGCCCATGGGTGACGGCGTTGGCGGCCAACTCGGCGACGACCTGCGCGGCGTCATGGAACGGCAGCCCCCAGGACCGCAGTTGCTCGACGGTGAGCAGCCGGGCGAGGCGCGCCGCGCGGGGAGTGGCGGACAGCCACTGGTTCAAGAGCAGCTACAGCACCAACAACGAGATCACCAACTGCGTCGAGGTCGCGGCGAACCCCGGGACGGTTCACGTCCGGGACTCCAAGACCACCGGCCCGCAGCTCGTGGTCAGTGACACCGCCTGGGCGGGGTTCGTTTCGTACGCCGCTCAGTGATCGGCGGCCAGGGTGCGCCTCGTCCAGGTCGGGCCCGAGGGCGCCGGATCGCGCGGCGGCCTGATCACCGCCGAGCGGTACGGCGAGCGGTACGGCGAGCGGATCGCCCGGCTGGCGCAGCGCTGGGTGAACGCCGTGCCGTACGAGACGCCCCGGATGACGGAACACGAGGCCCGCGCCCTGTCGGCCTCTCTGGGGGAGGCGGACCTGCTGGCCGGTGCCTGACCGCATCGGCGAGCCGTGCGGGTGGTTCCGGTTGGCGGATGCGAGGGGCTGAACACAAGTCAAAGCACAGCCGCCTAGCGTCGATCTCGTGCGGTTCTTCTCTTCCCGGGCCGCACGAACTGTCTACGTAAGAGGTCGAACCACCCATGAGCCTGAGCATCCGCAACCAGATCGCCGGAACCGTCACCGCCGTCACCGCCGGTGAGGCGATGGCGACGGTCAAGGTCCGCCTCGAGGGCGGCCAGGACATCACCGCGGCGATCACCGTCGACGCCGTCAAGGAGCTCGGTCTTGCCGCCGGGTCCTCCGTGAAGGCCCTGGTCAAGGCCACCGAGGTGGCGCTCGCGACCGGTCCCGTCGAGGGGCTGTCCATCCGCAACCAGATCGCCGGCACCGTCGTCGACGTCGCCACCGGCCCGGCCATGGCCTCCGTCAAGGTCGACGTGAACGGTGGCGGCTTGACCGCCGCGATCACCGCCGACGCCGTCGAGGCCCTCGGCCTGGCCGCCGGGTCCTCCGTCGTCGCGCTGATCAAGTCGACCGAGGTCTCCCTCCAGGCGGCCTGACGCCTCCCGCAGGCTCTGGCGGTCCGTCATCTCCCGTACGGACGGGGGAGAGACGGGCCGCCGTGCCGTTTTCCGGGGCGGGCCGCCGATCCGGTCCTTAGGATGAGCGCGACTGGTTCGTGTGTCCGGGGAGGGGCGATGGAGGACAACCCGTACGCGGTGGAACCGGCCTCCGGGCCCATGCCGCCCGCAGCGCCCGCCCACGCGCCGTGGACCGCGTTCGACGACCACCTGGTGCACACCTGCCGGGTCGTGCACGACCTGATGCACGGCCGGCTCTCCGCGCGCGTGCCGCTGCCCTCCACGGCGCGGCTGGCACCCGGGGAACTCTCGCTCGCGGTGGGCCCGGCCGCCCGCCTGACCTGGCGGGGTCTGGGCGACGGCAGCTACAGCCACAGCAACGTGATGGCCTTCGGGCGCCCGGCCTTCGTCCTCGGCTCGCTCGCCGGGAACGCGCTGGGCAACGCCGCCCGCAAGAGCCGGGCCGCCGCCGACGCCCAGCCGCGCTGGGTGTACGACGGCAACGGCGAACTGACCGTCACCAACCGCCGCGCGTACCTCGGTCAGCCGAACGGGTTTCTGGACCTGAACTGGACGGGGCTCGACACGATCGACCTGGCCGGCCCGGACGTCTTCCAGTGCTCGTTCCAGAACACCCACACCGGCGGGTACTCCACGGTGCGGGTCCAGTCCATGTGGGCGTCCCTGATGTTCGCCCTCGCCGCGCACGTCGCCTTCCCCGCGCATCCGAGGCTGCTCTCCGGAGGCTGGCTGCCGCCGGGCTTCGAGGCGCGGTGCGCGGTGTTCGGAGTCCCCTGCCCGCCGGTGCGGTAGCGACTCACTCGATGAAGACGCTCCGGCCGTGCGCGACGGTCGCCTGGCCGGGGAAGACCGGGTGCTCCACGCGGCCGTCGCAGTTCGGGCCCGACCACACCCAGGCCACCCCGTCCGTCAGGTTCAGCACCTGTGACGGGGCGAAGTCGCCCAGCGGGTAGCAGCCGGACGGATCCTCGTTCGCCGCGCCGTCGATGACCAGCACCCCCTGTGCCGCCTGTGCCGTACCCGGGGCCGCCAGCGCCAGCACCGCCGCCGCCGCACACGCCCCGAGAACCTTCGTCACTCGTCGTCGCATCATTCGCCTGCCTCTTTCCGCTCGCCGACCAGGTGTCATGACTGAAGGTAGATCGACAGTTACGGTCGGTGATACGGCGTGCGGTGGTGAAAGAGGGGCGCGTGGATCTTCAGGAGACCGACACCAGGGCCGGGGCCGACAGGGTGCCGAACCAGACGTGGGTGACGGCGCTGACGTAGCGCGCGCCGCAGCGGTCGGAGGGGACGACCAGCTGGCTGCCCGGCCCGTCGAGGTCCTCGCCGTCGAGGCGGGTGGCCAGCAGGACCGGGCTGCCGCAGAAGTCGGCGTCGAGTTCAGCCCAGGACAGGACGGTGTGGTGGCCGTCGCCGCCGCTGACCGCGAGGAGGTAGCGGCTGCGGTCTTTGCGGCGGCGGGCGTCGAAGACGGGGCCCGCGCCGGCGACGAGGTCCCGCAGCAGCACGCCTTCGAAGACGTGGTGCTGCGGGCCGTTCGTCGCGCAGTCGAAGGTGACCTCCGCCCGGTGCTGGGGCCAGGCGCGCAGGTCGGCGACGCTCAGGGTCGCGGGGTGGTCGAGGTCGCCGTGCAGCAGGAGTGTGGCCATGGGTCCCTCATGCCCGACTCAGGTCGCGCTGGAACCTCATGTGCGAGGTTCAGGGGTATGTATGAGCCGCAGATGGGTCATCAGTTGTGGGTTTCGCCTTGCAGTTTCTGGTCGATTCTCTGCCAGACCACGTCACGGGTGACGGGCAGCTCCGTGAAGCGGATCCCCGTCGCGTCCCGCAGGGCGTTGGCGAAGGCGGGGGCCACCGGGTTGAAGGGGCTCTCGGACATGGACTTCGCGCCGAGCGGCCCGATCGCGTCCGAGGTCTCCATGAAGTGGACCTCCGTGCGCGGGACGTCCGCGTACTGCGGGAGGCGGTAGCGGCGGAAGGCGGCCGTGGTGACCTCCCCGCGCTCGTCCACCCGTACCGTCTCGAAGAGGGTGGCGCCCAGGGCCTGGGCCACGCCGCCCTCGACCTGGCCGCGGCACTGCATCGGGTTCATGACCTTGCCGGCGTCCGCCGCGTGGACGGACCGCAGGATCCTCATCTCGCCCGTGCCCGGATCCACGGCCAGGCGGAACCACTGGGCGTTGAAGGCCACCGAGCGGGGGGAGCCGCCCCAGTGGCCGTCCGCCGCGATCTCGTCCAGCTCGCCCTTGTCGTACGCGGCCTCGTACAGCTCCTTGAGGGTGACGACGCGGCCCGCGCAGTCGAAGGCCTCGGCCGTCAGCGTGCACAGGTGCCGGGCCACTCCCGTGTGGCGGGCCGCGAAGGTCTGCAGGCGTTCCGCGAGGGAGCCCGCCGCCAGCATCACGGCCTTGCCCGCCACCACCGTGCCGGCCGAGGCGAACGCGCCGGTGTCGTGGCGGACCACGTCCGTGTCGGACTGGCGGACGGTGATCCGGTCGACCGTGGTGTTCAGCGCGCCGGCGGTGATCTGCTTGTGGACGGTGGTGGTGCCGTTGCCGAACTCCGCCGTGCCCACCGCGATGTCGTACGTCCCGTCGCGCAGCAGGCTGACGCGGGCGTCGGCGAAGTGGCCGCCCGGCGGGCCGGTCGCGATCATGGCGACGGCCGAGCCCGTGCCGGTGAGCCAGCCCTCCGGGACGTCCTCGTGGCTGCGGTCCTCGGCGATGGCCTTGCGGACGACGTCCATGCACTGCTTCATCCCGTACGAGGCGATGAAGAGGTCCTCCTCGTGGCCGATCGGGGTCACCAGGTGGTCCCCGGCGCCGATGACGTTCTTCTCGCGCAGGACGAGCGGGTCCATGCCGAGCCGGACGGCGAGCTCGTCCATCGCCGATTCGAGGGCGAAGAGGACCTGGCCCAGGCCGTAGCCGCGGAAGGCGCCGGCCGGGACGCCGTTGGTGTAGACGGAGTACGCCTCGACCTCCTTGTTCGGTGCCTTGTAGACGGCGAAGGACTCGCCGACGCTGTGGAACATGACGGCCGGGCCGTGGTTGCCGTAGGCGCCGGTGTTGGCGAGCACGCGGATGCGCAGCGCGGTGAGGGTGCCGTCGGCCTTGGCACCGATCTTGACGGTGGTCTTGAAGGGGTGGCGGGTGGTGGCACCGTAGAACTGCTCGGCCCGGGTGAACTCGAGTTTCACCGGGCGCCGCAGCTTCAGGGCGGCGAGGACCACGATGTCCTCGGTGAGCATCTCCTGCTTGCCGCCGAATCCGCCGCCCACGCGGCCCGCGACGACGCGGACCTCGTCCTCGCCCAGGTCGTAGAGGGCGCACAGCGCCCGCCGGGTCAGGAACGGCGCCTGGGTGGAGGAGCGGACGGTGATGCGCTCGCCGTCGCCGTCCTCCTTGGGCTCGAAGTACGCGACGCTGCCGTGCGTCTCCAGACTGGCGTGCTGCACGCGCTGGGTACGGAAGGTCTCCTCGTAGACGACGTCCGCCTCCGCGTACCCCTGCTCCATGTCGCCGAGGGTGTTGTGGACCTCGCCGCACACGTTGTTCTCGGCGCGGAAGATCCCCGATTCGGGCCCCTTGGGGTGCAGGACCGGCGCGCCCGGCAGCATCGCCTCCTCCGGGTCGATGACGTACGGGAGTTCCTCGTACGTGACGACCACGCGCCGGCAGCCCTCCTCGGCGGCCTGCTCGCTGTCGGCGACGACGGCCGCCACGCGCTGGCCGACGAAGCGGACCACGTCGTCCAGGACGCGGGTGTCCATCGGGTCCTCGGTGGGGTGCTCGTGGCGGGCCGAGGAGTACAGCCGGTCGGGGGCGTCGTGGTGGGTGAGGACGGCGTGGACGCCCGGCACCTGGAGGGCGTCGCGGGTGTCGATGCCGACGATCCGGGCGTGCGGGTGCGGGGAGCGCAGCAGCTTCATGTGGAGCAGGCCGGGCACCTCCACGTCGAAGGTGTAGCGGGCCGATCCGGTCACGACCAGCGGCCCGGCGGGGGCGCCGAGGGACTTCCCGACGGCCCGCCCGGCCTCCGGGGACTCGGTGTGCTTGACCCCGCGCACCGCGTCCTCGATGGCCCGGTAGCCCGTACAGCGGCAGATGTTGCCCTTGAAGGCGCGCGGGAGGTCCTCCAGCTTGCCGTCGTCGTGGGCGGTGCCCTCCTCGGCCTGGAGGGCGGCGGTGGTCATCAGGAACCCGGCGGTGCAGAAGCCGCACTGGAAGCCCTGCGCGTCGAGGAACCGCTGCTGCGCCGGGTGCAGTTCGCCGCCGGGCCTGGCGAGGCCCTCGACGGTGGTGACGGAGCGGCCCTCGGCGCGGACGGCCGGGTAGAGGCAGCTGTGCACGGGCTGCCCGTCGACGTGGACGGTGCAGGCCCCGCAGTCGCCCTGGTCGCAGCCCTTCTTCACGCCGAACCAGCCGCGCTCGCGGAGGTAGGTGCGCAGGCACTGGCCGGGGCGCGGCTCGTCCTCGAAGCGCTGCTCGTTGATCTCGATCCCGTAGCTCATCGGGAACCCTCCTGGGGGGTGGTGAGTCCGAGGGTGAGTTCGCGGCGGATCTCCTCGGCCAGGCGCAGGGCCATGTGACGCCGCCACTCGGGCAGGCCGTGGATGTCGTCGTACCACTCGTCGGGGCGGACGCCGCCGTCGATCGCCCCGCGCAGCTCGGCGGAGGTGGGCGGCAGCGCGAACCAGAAGCGCAGCGGCCGGGTCGTGGCGGCGGAGACGGTCACCGCGAGGGAGCCGTCCCGCGGGTCGGACGTCCCGATCACGAGGGCGCCGGAGCGGCCGAGCCCGTACAGCGAGGCCTGCCGGAACGCCGTACGGGTCTCCAGGGCGCGGGCGGGGACGCGTACGGAGCGCAGCAGCTCCCCGTCGCGGAGGTCCTTGACGCCCGCGCCGCGGATGAAGTCGGTGACCGGCATGCGGCGGGTGGCGCCGTCCTGGCCCAGCAGCTCGACGGTGGAGTCGAGGGCGGCGGTCAGGGAGACCATCGGGCCGGCCGGGAGGCCGTTGCAGAGGTTCCCGCCGACCGTGGCCATGTTCCAGATCTTGAAGCTCGCCAGAAAGGCGCGGCAGCACTGCTCGATCAGCGGTGCGGCCGTGGTGGGGAGGGAGCGGCCGAAGCGGGACAGCTCTGTGATGGTGCAGGTGGCGGCGATGTCGAGGGAGCCGTCCGGCTGCCAGGACAGGGGCGGCCAGCCCATGCGGGAGAGGTCGAAGAGACGGCGGATGTGCGGCTGCGGCTCGGAGAAGAGGTACGTGCCGCCGCCCAGCCAGGCGTCGCCGGGACGCCAGGGTTCGCGGCGGCGCGCGTCACGCACGTCGAGCACCGTGTTGAGGTCCAATTCGCGCCACCGGCCTTCCTGCGAATGCGGCGATCCGCCTCAGTGAAGCAACTGGGAAGGGGGCGAAACGACTGGTCCCGGACACGGAAACCGGCAGGCTCCGGATGGTGTGCGCTGGTGGATTCACCAAAGCCATAGGCGGGGGTTGTCCTTGCATTTACGATGAGGTTTCTCGTATTCACCTGGCGAATGTGGGCCACCCCCACCGCAAGGAGTCCCTGCCATGCACGTCCTCGACCTGCTCCAGTCCGACGATCTCGGCCTCACCCTGCTCTGGGGCGACGAAGCCCTTCTCGGCCAGGAGGTCAGCGGTGTCACCGCCACCGACCTCGAGGACCCGGGCCGTTTCCTCGGACCCGGCGAACTCGTGCTGAGCGGGCTCGTGTGGTGGTCGGACGGCGACCTGGCGAAGGCGGACCGCTTCGTCTCCGCGCTCGCCGGGGCCGGGGCCACCGCCCTCCTCGCCGGTGAGGAGACCCACGGCAAGGTCCCCGGTGAACTCGTCGACGCCTGCCGCGCCCACCGGGTGCCGCTCGTGGCCGTCCCCGCGCGGACCAGCTTCCGGGCGGTCACCGAGGCCGTGTACCTGCGCCAGTGGGGCGACCTCAGCCGCCGCCCCACCCGCCTCTTCGCCCTCCCCGAGAACGTCCGCGGCGAGCTCAGCCGGCTCCTCGCGGGCGGCGCGGGCCCCGCCGAACTCCTCGACCGGGCCTGCGCCCACCTGGGCAAGGTCCCCTGCTACGTACTGACCGCCAGCGGGCGCACCGTCGCCCGTACGCCCTCCGCTCCCGCCCTCCCCGCCCAGCGGGCCGCCCCCGTGCGCGGCGGGCTCTCGCTGCGCGTCGAGGCCGACAGCTCCCCCTACGACGCCTGGCAGCTGCACCTCCCCGACGCCGACGCGGCCCCGCCGCGCGTCCTCCACGAGATCGCCGAGGTGCTCGCCCAGTACCGCGACGCACAGGCCCGCCGCACCGCCGCCGAACGGGCCGCCGGCCAGGAGCTGATCGGGCTCCTCGGCGGCGAGAGCGACCCCGCCGCCCTGGAGGAGGCCCTGACCGCCGCCGGACTCCCCGCCGCCGGCCCGTACCGGGTCCTGGCCGCCACCTCCGGGGAGGCCCTCGTCGAGGCCCTGAGCCACCTGGAAGGCGTCCCGTCGGCGGTGGGCGACACCGCCGCCGTCCTGTACGAGGACCCCGACTCCGGACTCGACATCACCGCCGAACTGCGCGCCCTGTGGCCGCTGCTCCAGGCTTGCGCCGGCCCCGAGACGGAGCTGCGCCTCGGCGCGGGCGCCCGGGCGGCCGGTCCCGAGGGGCTGCGGGCCTCCCTGAACCAGGCCCGCTTCGCCCTGACGGCGGCGGGCGAGGAGGCCCCGGTGCGCGCCGTCGAGCAGCTGGACACCCTGGACCGGCTGCTCGCCGGGGTGCCGCCGGAGGTGCGTTCGGTGTTCGGGACGCAGACGCTGGGCGCGCTCGGGGACGGGATGCTGCGGGAGACCCTGGAGGTCTTCCTCGCCAACAACTGCTCGTGGGCCCGTACGGCGGAGGCCCTGCACCTGCACGTCAACACGGTGCACTACCGGATCGAGCGCGTGGAGGTCCTGACGGGCCGCGACCTGTCCCGCCTGGACCACAAGCTGGACCTGTACGCGGCGCTGCGCTGCGGATAGGCCTTCGGCGGCTACGGGATGTCGACGTGGACGTCCGTCGACTTCACGCGGGCGGTGACGGTGACGCCGACCGCGATGCCCAGCTCCTCCACCGACTCCCGGGTCACCACGGAGACGATCCGGTGCGGGCCCGACTGGATCTCGACCTGGGCCGCCACCTCGTCCAGCCGTACCGCCGTGACGATCCCCGCGAAGGCGTTGCGCACCGAGGTGGCGGGGCCCGTCTCGGGCAGCGGGTGCAGACCGGCGGCCCGTTCCTTGGCGAAGGCGGCCAGCACGGCCCCGTCGACGGACCGGGTCCCGTCCGGGGCGCGCAGCGCGGGCAGCCGCCCCGCGTCGGCCCAGCGGCGGACGGTCTCGGGGCTCACGCACAGCAGGTTGGCGGCCTGCCCGATCGAGTACGACGGCACGCGCGCAGCTTAGCCGCGCGCGCGGCCGGCGACGGGTGTTCCCCGTCCGGGTGATGGGTCACCCGTTCGGGCGTGATCTCGTTCGTGTCGGGCCCGCCGCGCGCGGCGCGGGGCCGGGGGAACGTTTACCTCCGCCGCCCGCCCGGGACATGGGGCGTGCCGGGCCGTCCGGGGCGGGTCCCCCACTCGGGGGAGCGCACGCGGGCACCGTGACCGGGAGCTCCGGCACGCCGCCCGATGCGCTTCCCGTGATCGTCAGGACCTGCTTCGGTACGGGGCGATACCCACCCCCCTGACAACGGAGTGACTCCCCCATGCGCATGCTCACGCGTGTCACCGTCGCCGCGCTGCTCGCGATGACCCCCGTCACCGCCGCCTCCGCCTCGGACTCGGCGCCCGAGCCGACTCCGGCCCCGCTGATCACCGCCGCGTCCAACGGCGTTCCCGGAAACTACATCGTGACCCTGGAGAAGGGCGTGGACGCGGCGAAGCTCGCGGAGCGGCTGAAGCTGAAGCCGACCTTCGTCTACGGCAAGGCCATGAACGGCTTCGCCGTCCCCCTCACCGCGCTCCAGCTGGACATCGTCCGCGTCAGCCTGGGCGTGAAGTCGGTCGAGCAGGACGCCTCGGTCCAGTCCGTGCCCCAGCCGAGCCGGGCCGGGGCGATGCGGGCCCCGTCGAACTCGTGGGGCCAGGACCGGATCGACCAGAAGAACCTGCCGCTCGACAACAGCTTCACGACCGAGGGCAACGGCTCCGGGGTGACCGCCTACATCCTCGACACCGGCATCGACTACGACCACGACGAGTTCGGCGGCCGCGCCACCTTCGGCTTCGACGCCATCGGCGACGGACGCGAGGGCAAGGACTGCCAGGGCCACGGCACGCACGTCGCGGGCACGGTCGCCGGCGCGACCTACGGCGTGGCGCGCAAGGCCAGCCTGGTCAGCGTCCGCGTCCTCGGCTGCGACGGCAAGGGCACCTGGTCGGGGATCATCGCGGGCATGGACTGGGTGGCGAAGAACGCCAAGCAGCCGGCCGTGATGAACGCCTCCCTGGGCGGGGACAAGTCGACCGCCGTCAACGACGCCGCGACCGCCGTGTCCGACGCGGGAGTGCTGCCGGTCATCGCGGCGGGCAACTCCGCGGTCGACGCCTGCAACATCTCGCCGGCGTCCGCCGCCCGCGTGCTCACGGTCGCGGCCTCAAACCAGTGGGACGAGGAGACCAGCTTCTCCAACTACGGCCCCTGCGTCTCCCTCTACGCCCCCGGCGCGGCCATCGTCTCCGCGAAGCTCGGCGGCGGCAGCGTGGCCCTCGACGGAACGTCGATGGCCGCACCGCACGTCGCGGGTGTCGCCGTCCTCTACAAGCAGGCCCACCCGACGGCCCTCCCGGCGGAGATCAACGAGTTCATCGACGACGAGTCCACCAAGGACGTCCTGACCAGCGTCAGCAAGGGCTCCCCCAACCAGCTCCTCTTCAGCGCGGGCCAGTAGCCCCGCCCTCCACCGGCGCCCCGACGCCCTCGCCGTCCCGCTCGACGCCGGTGACGTCGGGGTGTGCCCGCAGCGCGGCCACCTGCCCCCCGTCCAGGTCGGCGGCGAAACCGGACACCGCGCTGGCGTAGACGTACCGGGCCTCGACGACGCCGGTCTCGCGCATCACCTGCTCGGGGTCGGCGCCGGGCGCGAGGGTGACGATGTACGGCCCGCCCTCGCCCTCCTCGGGGCTCGGGTACGCCGCCTGCTGGGCGGCGTACGCGGCGGGCGCGAGGGCGACGGGCGCGGCGAGCAGCAGGGCTGCGGCGAGGACGGGACGCAGGAGCGGAAGCGGAAGCGTACGCACGGGGGACTCCCTTTCGGTGTCGTTCACTCAGTGACTCAGTCCTTCCTTCGGCGGGCCGGCCCCCCGCCTTGATCCCCCTTGCAGGGCCTCTTGCCGGGTCTATCGGGCGAGTCCCTTGCGGAACGCGGCCCGCGCCCACAGCCACCCGCGAAGCCCGCCCCACCCCGGCCTGACCGCCTAGTACGAGGGGCAGAGGTGCGTGTGGACCGCGTCGCGGATCTTGGCGGCCTTCGCCGGGCCGAAGCCGTCCGGGTGGTTGGGCGAGGTGAACCTCTGGTTGGTGAGGTCGATCTGCTTCTGGTCGTCCTTGGGGAAGTTCGCGATCGAATCGCACTGGTTGCGGCCCCGGTCGACCGCCTTGTCGGGCTTGGTGTTGACGATGTCCGGGTCGATGGCGGTCAGGGCGGCGATGTACTTCGCCTGCGTCGCCGCGTCCGGCTTGGGCGGGATCCCCTTGCCCTTGGGCGCTTCGGACTTGGGTGCCTCGGAGGCGGCCGGCGGGCTGCTCGCCACCTTGGGGGCGGCGGGAGTACTCGGCGCGGCGGCGGGCGGGGTCTTCGCCGTCGGCTTCCCGTCGCCCGTGTCGCTGCCCGTGTCGCTGCCGCATGCGGTCAGTGCGGCGGTCGCGACGGCGACCGAGAGTACGGCGATGGCGGTGCGGTGGTTCACGGCTCTCCCCTGTGCGGTGGCTGTGTGCACAGGGGTGGATCGTTCGCGGCGGCCAATGGTTGTACGCCGGCCCGACCGGTGCCCCGTACGAGTGGCCGGGGTCAGGGGGTGACCCGCTCGGTGAGGTACTGCTCCCAGGTGCGGGTGCCGGACGCGTGGGCGGGGGCCGTCAGGTGTCCGGCGCGCCAGGCGGCGCCGATCCTGCCGGGGACGTGGACGGGGAGGACGGCGCGGCGCTTGTCGGCCGCGCGCAGCCAGTCCTTGGCGAGGCCGGCGGCCGGGTGCACGGCCGGGCCGGCGAAGTCGGGCACCCGGCCGGCCGGGGCGCCGAGGGCCAGCTCGACGAGGCGGTCCGCCACCTCGCCCGGATCCACCGGCTGGCAGTCGGTGCCGGACGGTACGAGGACCACCGGGAGCTTGGACAGGACCCCGAAGGCGAGGTCGAGCAGCGCGGGGAACTGCGTGGCCCGCAGGTTGGTCCAGCCGATCCCCGAGGCGGCGAGCAGCCGCTCGCCCTCCAGCTTGACCCGGTAGTACGGGTAGGGGATCTCGTCGACGCCGACGATCGAGATGTTGACGACGTGCTCGACGCCGGCCCGCTTCCCGGCTTCCAGCAGGTGCTGGAAGCCGGGGACGTCGTTCTTGAAGTGCCGGATGTCGCTCGCGCAGTGGATGACCGTACGGACCCCCGCGAGCGCCTCGTCCAGTCCGGCGCCGGTGGTCAGGTCGCCGGTGTACCAGGCCACCCCGGCCTCGCCCGGCACCTCGGCCCTGCGGGTGAGCGCGCGGACCGGGCGGCCGGTGCGGCGGGCCCGCTCCAGCACCTCGCGGCCGAGCACGCCCGTCGCGCCGGTCACCATGATCGTGTCGTTGCCCATCGGTCTCAGCCCCTCGCCTGTCGCCTTCGCTGTCACTGATGAAGAACCGACGGGTCACGCGTTTTGTGACAGCTCCCGGAGCTGAGTGGCGAGGAAGGCCAGTTTGTCCGGGTTCCGGACGAGCCGGATGCCGGTGACCCCGTCCTCGCCGAGCTCCAGCGCCCCGAACGCCGTCAGCTCGCCGTCCTCCCAGCTCACCACCGCCGGAACGCCGTTCGCCTCGGCGAAGCCGATCTGCGCGCCGTTCACCCACCGGGAGAAGAGGCCCACCAGGAAGCGGGCCGCGTTGTCCCGTCCGACCACCGGCCGAAGCGCCGCGCTGACCTTGCCGCCGCCGTCCGACCAGACGACCACCTGGTCGGAGAGCAGCTGCTCCAGCTGGGTCATCGCACCCTCGGCCGCGGCGGCCAGGAACCGGGCGAGCAGCTCTCCGTCCTGCTCCCGCGAGCTGGTGAACCGCGGCCGGCCGTCGGCGAGGTGCTGCTTGGCCCGGCGGTAGAGCTGGCGCGCGTTCGCCTCCGAGCAGTCGAGGACGCCCGCGATGTCCCGGTGGCTGTACTCGAAGGCGTCGCGCAGCACCACGCAGGCCCGCTCGGGGGGCGACAGCCGCTCCATCATCGTCAGCACCGCGAACGACACCGCGTCCCGCTGCTCCGCCGTCTCCATCGGCCCCAGCGCCCCGGCACCGGTCCCCACCGGCTCGGGGAGCCAGGGGCCGGCGTACTCCTCGCGCTGCGCCCGGGCGGAGGTGAGCCGGTTCAGGCACAGGTTGGTGACCACCTTGGCCAGCCACGGACCCGGCGCGGCCACCTGGCCGGGCTCGATCCCGTGCCAGCGCAGGTACGCGTCCTGCACGGCGTCCTCGGCCTCGGCCGCCGAGCCGAGCATCCGGTACGCCAGCGAGAACAGCCGTGGTCGGTGGGTCTCGAATTCCTGTGCCGTGTCCATGACCACACGCTAGTGCGGGGGTTGGCCGGGGAACGCGAAGAGCCCCACCGCGAGCGGTGGGGCTCTTCGGCTCACTGCCCGCTGAGAGCGGGTTCGAGGTCGGGCTTGCCCGCCGGCGGCCGGGGGGCGTCGTCACGCGTGAACAGCTTGCTGGGCCACCACATCCACCGACCCACGTCCAGGGTCAGCGCGGTGACCAGCACCGAGCGGACGATCATGGTGTCCAGCAGCACGCCGAACGCCACCGCGAACCCGAGCTCGGCCGCGAACACCAGCGGCAGCGAGGCCATCGCCGCGAAGGTGCCGGCCAGCACCAGACCCGCCGAGGTGATCACACCTCCGGTCGTGGACAGACCCGTCAGCGCACCGCGCCGGGTGCCGTGCAGCAGCGCCTCCTCGCGCACCCGGGTGACCAGGAAGATGTTGTAGTCGATGCCCAGGGCGACCAGGAACACGAACGTCAGCAGCGGGAAGGAGGCTTCCGCGCCCGCGAAGCCGAACACGTGGTTGAACACCAGGCTGCTCACGCCGAGGGCCGCTCCGAACGACAGCACCACCGTCGCCATGAGCAGCAGCGGCGCGACGATCGCCCGCATCAGCAGCGCGAGGATGAGGAGCACCACCACCAGCACGATGGGGATGATCACCTTGGAGTCGCGGGCGGCCGCTTCCTGCGTGTCGAGCATGATCGCCGTGCTGCCGCCGACCTGGGCGTCCGCACCCTCGACCCCGTGGACCGCGGTTCTGGCCTGCTCCACGGTGCGTATCGCGGCCTTGCTGCTGGGGTCGTCCTCGAGCTCCCCGAGCATGATGGCCTCGCCGTCCTTGACCATCGGCGGCGAGACGCCGACGACTCCCGGTACGCCGGCCAGCGCGGCCCTCACCTGCTCCGCCGAGCCGGCCTCGGCGACGACGAAGACGGGGTCGCCCGCCCCGGCCGGGAAGTGCTCGGACTGGATCTTCTCGCCGACGGCCATCTGCGGGGTGCCGGTGAACTGGTCCTTGTTGGAGAGTCCGTCGGCCTTGAGCCCGAACACCCCGATCGCCATGACGGCGAGGACGAGCGTGGTGCCGATCCACACGATGCGCGGCCGACGGGCGACGGCGGTGCCGACCCGGTCCCAGATGCCTTCCTCGGCCGCCTCGACCGTTCCGTACGACGGCTTCACCGGCCAGAAGATCCAGCGGCCGCAGATGACCAGCAGGGCCGGCATCAGGGTGACCATGGCGAGCAGCCCGACGAGGATGCCGACGGCACAGGCCGGCCCGAGCCCCTGGGTGGAGCTGAGGGTGGCCAGCATCAGCAGCGTCAGACTGACCGCGACGGTCGCGGCGCTGGCGACGATCGCCGGGCTGGAGCGGTACAGGGCCTCCGCCATCGCCTCGTGCCGGTCCTCGTGCCGCAGCAGCTCTTCCCGGTACCGCGAGATGAGCAGGAGTGCGTAGTCGGTGGCGGCGCCGAACACCAGCACGGTCAGGATGAAACTGGTCTGCTTGTTGACGACGAGCCCGGCGTTCTTCGCCAGCAGGTAGATCACCGCCTCCGACGTGACCAGGGCGACGCCCACGGTCAGCAGCGGCAGCAGGGGCAGCAGCGGGCTGCGGTAGGTGAGCAGCAGCATCACGACGACCACCAGTGCGGTGATCGTGGTCAGGGCGCCCCCTCCGCTGAACGCCTTGATCGAGTCGGACGCGTGACCGGCCGGTCCGGTGACGTGGAAGCCGAGGCCGTCGGCGTTCTCCTCGCCGATCTTGGTCAGCTCGTCGACGGTCTTGCCGATCCCCTCCCAGCCCGTCTTGTCCTTGCGGACCTGGACCACGGTCTGGATGGCCTTGCCGTCCTGGGCCTTCTCCGGCCCCTGCGGCTGCCCCACGACGTTTTCCATGCCCTTGAAGGCTTCGGTGTCGGCCTGGGCCTCGGCCATGTCGGCAGGGGTGACGCCCCCGGGCCGGTCGTAGATCACGATCGCGGGCACGGTATCGGCACGCTGGAAGTGCTCGGCCCGGGCGACGACCTTGGTCGACTCCGCGTTACCGGGCAGCCAGGCCGAGTTGTCGTTCTCCTCGACGTCCCCGAGCTGGCCGGCCAGCATCAGGACCGGTACCAGCAGGACCGCCCAGAGCGCGAGGACGACCCATTTCCCCACTCTTCCACCGGGCAACGAAGCAAGTCTTCGCATCATCTTGGTTCCTCAGTCGTCGCGGGTGCCTTCCGCACTACGAGCGATGCAGGACCCCGGATTGTGAGGCCCGCCCCCCGGAATGTGACCCACGCCTCATCGCCTGCCACCGGCTGACCGGGAGGAACCGGGGAACGCAGAAGGCCCCGGCCGGCCTCCCTGAATTCAAGGGGCCGGTCGGGGCCTTCAAGTGCCCGGTGAGGCACTGGCGGAGGATACGAGATTCGAACTCGTGACTGGGGCGCCATCCGGCGGACGGCCCCGGACGGACGCGAACGCAACCAGAACTGCAACCGCCGCTCGACTACTTGCGCTCTTCGGGGCCGTACCACTGGAGGGGCTGGCCGGTTACTGCGGCGATGCACTCGAAGTCGCGGTCACAGTGCAGGAGGGTGAGCCCCTGCAACTCGGCAGTCGCGGCGACGACGAGATCCACTGCACCGGCGCTGCGGTGCTTGCCCTGTTTGGTGAGGGCCTCTTGGACCTGCCAGGCCCGGTCGTAGGCACGGTCGTCGACCGGGACCCAGCCGAAGATCAGGCGGACGTCCTCGATGCCACGTGCCCGGTCGGCGGCCGATCGGGCGCTGTAGAAGAACTCCAGCTCCGTGATGGGGCACGTGGCGATCAGGCCGGCCGCCGCCGCCTGGTCCCAGCCGTACTGCTCCGCGTCGCCCCGCATGAAGCGGGCGAGGGCGCTGGTGTCGATCAGGTAGAGCGCGGCGTTCACCGTCGGTAGTTCCGCTTGTCCTCGAAGAGGGTCAGATCGAACGCGCCTTCGTCGGCCGCTGCGCGCAGGCGGGTCAAAGCCAGCGCGCGCCGCCTGTTCTCCAGTACCTCGCGCAGGGCCGTGTTGACCGTCTCCTTCTTGGTGCTGGTCCCCAGGGCCTTGGCTACGTCTGCGACCAGCTCGTCATCGAGGTCGATCACCGTCCGACTCATTGTGCACCCCCTATATATCAACTGTGGAGACAACTATACCTCGCATGGTTCACCGGAGTCATGGGATGGACGGGCTCGGGCGACGTACTCGACCGTGATGGCGGTGCCGGCGTCGATGGCATGGCCGAGCTGGCGGACATCGCTGTACGACAGGTGCTTCGCGTATCCCGCGACGATCTCTTCGGTGCCCGTTCCGAAGGGGACTCCGCTGCCGAAGGGGTCGGGTTCCGGCGCGGTCGGTGGTGCGGCCAGCAGCCGGACGGCCAGGGCGTCCAGGTCGGCGGCGGGGGCCTTCGTCGTGTGGGGAGCCGTCGTGCTTCGGAGGCCGGCCTGCGGACGGGACTTCCGTGGGGCCGGTACGGGTGCGGCGGCCCGCCGGGGCACGGTCTTCTCGACGCGTAGGTTCCGTCGGCCGTCTCGGACACGGGAGCGCAGCCCTCGGCTCGAAGCGCGGCGAGGGTCTGGTCGAGTGGGCTGCGGCTGACCAGGACCGTCGGTGCGAGCCGTCGCAGGCCGAGCTTGGCGAGCTTGCTGTGGACGGCGATTTCGGCCAGGAGCGCGGGCTCCTCGCCGTGGATGACGCAGGCGGCGGGGGCGATGCGTACGCGGCCGTGGCTGCGAGCGGTGTCGGCGATCAGATACGCCAGGGGCTGGGGCTGGGGCTGGGGCCCGCCTGGCCGGCGGCGCAGCCGAGCATGCCGACAGGATCGAGGCGGCATGCGCTGCGAACGCCGCTTGCCCGCCATGTTCCACCGCTGGGCGACCCTGGGCGGCGACGGGTTCCTTGAGCGGCTTACGGCGGCCCCGTTCGAGGGTCTGGAGTTCGGGCAGCGGTCCCATGGCGATGCGGCGGACGGCGAGTGATCTATCTGCTCGTACGGCTTTCGAGAGGGCGCTCACGGACCTCCGTGATCAGTACCGCGACCGGATCGCCGCCGTCGGCGAGCGGGAGGCACTCGCCTACCTGAGGCCACGGAACGCAGAAGGCCCCGGCCGGTTTCCCGGTCGGGGCCTTCAAGTGCCCGGTGAGGCACTGGCGGAGGATACGAGATTCGAACTCGTGAGGGGTTGCCCCCAACACGCTTTCCAAGCGTGCGCCCTAGGCCACTAGGCGAATCCTCCGCCGCAAACAATACAAGACGTTGAGGGGTGCTCGCGAACACGATCCCGATCTTGGGTCGGGGAGGGGGTTCGGGACGGGTGCCGGAGAGGTTCGGGGGAGGTCCGGTGGGAGCTCGGATCCGGGGCGGCTCGATTCCCGGGGCAGACATCCGCTAGGGTGGGGCCCAGCCCCTCACGTGGCGCTATCTCACCCAACTCCCCCAGGGCCGGAAGGCAGCAAGGGTAAGTGGGCTCTGGCGGGTGCGTGGGGGGCGCTTTGCGTTCCGGGGCGGGTCCGGGGGCGTCGGCGGGCCACTGATGTCGGTGGGCCCGGATAACCTCGTAGACGTGTCGTCCCTTGCGCTGTACCGCCGCTACCGCCCCGAGTCGTTCGCCGAGGTCATCGGGCAGGAGCATGTCACTGCCCCGCTGATGCAGGCCCTGCGCAACAACCGGGTCAATCACGCGTACCTGTTCAGCGGGCCGCGCGGCTGTGGAAAGACGACCAGCGCGCGGATCCTCGCCCGCTGCCTGAACTGTGAGCAGGGTCCCACCCCCGATCCCTGCGGCGAGTGCCAGTCCTGCCGCGACCTCGCCAGGAACGGGCCGGGCTCGATCGATGTCATCGAGATCGACGCCGCCTCCCACGGTGGTGTCGACGACGCCCGTGACCTGCGGGAAAAGGCCTTCTTCGGGCCCGCGTCGAGCCGGTACAAGATCTACATCATCGACGAGGCCCACATGGTCACCTCGGCGGGCTTCAACGCCCTGCTGAAGGTGGTCGAGGAGCCGCCGGAGCACCTCAAGTTCATCTTCGCCACCACCGAGCCCGAGAAGGTCATCGGGACCATCCGGTCCCGTACGCACCACTACCCCTTCCGGCTCGTGCCGCCCGGCACCCTGCGCGAATACCTGGGCGAGGTCTGCGGCCGCGAGGGCGCCACCGTCGAGGACGGCGTGCTGCCGCTCGTCGTGCGGGCCGGCGCCGGGTCGGTGCGTGACTCGATGTCCGTCATGGACCAGCTGCTGGCCGGCGCCGCCGACGACGGTGTGACGTACGCGATGGCGACCTCCCTCCTCGGGTACACCGAGGGCTCCCTGCTCGACTCCGTCATCGACGCCTTCGCCGCCGGGGACGGCGCCGCCGCCTTCGAGGTCGTCGACCGGGTGGTGGAGGGCGGCAACGACCCGCGCCGGTTCGTCGCCGACCTGCTGGAGCGGCTGCGCGACCTGGTGATCCTGGCCGCCGTGCCCGACGCCGGGGAGAAGGGCCTCATCGACGCCCCCGCCGACGTCGTGGAGCGGATGCAGGCCCAGGCCTCCGTCTTCGGCGCCGCCGAGCTGTCGCGCGCCGCCGACCTGGTCAACTCGGGGCTCACCGAGATGCGGGGGGCGACCTCGCCCCGGCTCCAGCTGGAGTTGATCTGCGCCCGGGTGCTGCTCCCGGCCGCCTTCGACGACGAACGCTCCTTCCAGGCCCGGCTGGACCGGCTCGAGCGGAGCGGGCCGCCCGCCGGGGCTTTCACCGCCCCGCCCGCGGCCGCCCCCGCCATGGGTTACGTGCCCGCGCCGGAGGCACACGGCATGGCCCCGGCCGGGCCCGGCGGCGGGGTCGCCGCCGCGCGGGCAGCCGTCGCCCCGGTGGCTCCCGTGGCCCCGGCGCCGGTGGCGGCTCCCGTGGCCCCGGCCATCGCGCCTCCGGCCCCGGCTCCCGTGCAGGCCCCCGCTCCCGTGCAGCCCGCCGCCCCCGCGCCCGGTGCGTGGCCCGGGGCGGCGCAGCCCGGCAGCGGCGCTCCCGGCGCCTGGCCGGGCGCCTCCACCCCGGCCGCCACCCCGGCCCCGGCCCCGGCCCAGGCCCCGGCCCCCGTCGCCGGTGCCTGGCCCAGCGCCGCCGCGCCCGGCAGCGGAGCACCGGCCCCGGCGCAGCCGTCGGCCCCCGCGCCCGCGCAGCAGCCCGTCCAGCAGGCGCAGCCCGCCGCGCCCGCGCCCTCGCCCTCGCCCGGCATGGCCGCCGGCGCGGGCCAGGTCCAGGCGATGTGGCCCGGCGTCCTGGAGGCCGTCAAGAACCGCCGCCGCTTCACCTGGATCCTGCTCAGCCAGAACGCCCAGGTCACCGGCTTCGACGGCAGCACCCTCCAGCTCGGCTTCCCCAACGCCGGAGCCCGCGACAACTTCGCGAGCAGCGGCAGCGAGGAAGTCCTCAAGGCGGTGCTGGCCGAACAGTTCCAGGTGAACTGGAAGATCGACGCCGTGGTGGGCGGCGGAGGCGGCGGCGCTCCCGTGGCCCCCGCGCCGCAGTCCTCGTACGGCGCCCCCTCCGCGCCCGCCTACACCCCGCCGCCCCCGCCGCAGCCCCAGGCGCAGGCCCCGCAGCAGTACCAGCAGCAGCCCCCGCCCCAGCAGTCCGTGCCCGCGCACCAGCCGCCCGTACAGCAGGCACCCCCGCCGGTGGCCCCCGAGGACGATTTCGCCGAGGAGGACGATCCCGACCTCGTCGACAGCGCCCTGACCGGACACGACCTGATCGTGCGCGAGCTCGGAGCCACCGTTGTGGAGGAATACACGAATGAATAGCCCCTCCTAGTTGGGTGGCCGCACGAAACCCGCCACGCCGTCCGGGCTACCCTGGGCGGCGTGAAGGTCCTCGTCATCGGCGGCGGCGCCCGCGAACATGCCCTGTGCCGCTCTCTGTCCCTCGACCCCGACGTCTCCGCGCTCTACTGCGCTCCCGGCAACGCCGGCATCTCCGAGGTGGCCGAGCTGCGCCCGGTCGACGCCCTCGACGGCGACGCGGTCGCCGCTCTCGCCACCGAACTCGGCGCCGACCTGGTCGTCGTCGGCCCGGAGGCGCCCCTGGTCGCCGGGGTCGGCGACGCCGTCCGCGCGGCCGGCATCCCCGTCTTCGGCCCCTCCGCGGAAGCGGCGCAGCTGGAGGGCTCCAAGGCCTTCGCCAAGGACGTGATGGCCGGGGCCGGGGTCCCGACCGCGCGCAGCTACGTCTGCACCACCCCCGAGGAGGTGGACGAGGCCCTCGACGCCTTCGGCGCCCCCTACGTGGTCAAGGACGACGGTCTCGCCGCCGGCAAGGGCGTCGTGGTCACCGAGGACCGGGCCGTGGCCCGCGCCCACGCGCTGGCCTGCGACCGCGTCGTCATCGAGGAGTACCTCGACGGCCCCGAGGTGTCCCTCTTCGCCATCACCGACGGCGTCACCGTCGTCCCGCTCCAGCCCGCGCAGGACTTCAAGCGCGCGCTCGACGGCGACGCGGGCCCCAACACCGGCGGCATGGGCGCGTACTCCCCGCTCCCGTGGGCCGACCCGAAGCTGGTCGACGAGGTCATGGAGCTGGTGCTCCAGCCCACCGTCGACGAGCTGCGCCGCCGCGGCACCCCCTTCTCCGGGCTGCTCTACGCCGGTCTCGCCCTGACCGGCCGCGGCACCCGCGTCATCGAGTTCAACGCCCGCTTCGGCGACCCCGAGACCCAGGTGGTCCTGGCCCGGCTGCGCACCCCGCTCGCGAGCGTGCTGCTGAACGCCGCCAACGGCACCCTGGCCGACGAGCCGCCGCTGAACTGGCACGACGACGCGGCCGTCACGGTCGTCATCGCCTCCCACAACTACCCCGACACCCCGCGCACCGGGGACCCGATCGAGGGCCTCGACGAGGTGGCCGCCGAGGACGGTCCCGACGCGTACGTGCTGCACGCCGGGACCCGCCGCGAGGGCGACGCGGTGGTCAGCGCGGGCGGACGGGTGCTGTCGGTGACGGCGACCGGTTCCGACCTGGCGCAGGCCCGGGCGAAGGCGTATAAGGCCGTCGCGCGGATCAAGCTCGACGGTTCGCAGCACCGCACCGACATCGCCGCCAAGGCGGCCGAAGGCCGCTGACCAGCGGGACGGTGACGGGGCGGGCCCGGGGCGCGGAGACGCGCACCGGGCCCGCGCGCATGTCCGCGTACGAGTGCATCCAGCCGCGTTCGAACGCACCCACCTTTGCCCAAAGCCATTCCATCGGGTGATCGTGGCCCGGTCCGCCTGACGTCCGCCCGCTCCCCAACTAGGGTGCGGCGCAAGCATTCCGGCACATGGCCCACCGGCATTGCGATGTCAGTGGCGGGTGTCACAGTGGGGGAGTGAGCTACGCCGCCGCAGGGCAGAGGGGGTGAGGTCCGGCCGTGTCCGGAACCGGTTCGATCGCAGAAGTGGGCGTGCCGTCCGCACGCTCCCGCGCCCTCGCCGTGCTGCGGGTGCGCAGCAGGGCGCTGGCCGCCGTGCTGCTGCCCGCCGCCCTCGCGGTGGTCCTCGTCGCGGCCCGGACGACGGGCCGGCTGGCCGGTGACCCCTGGCCCGCGGTGACCCTGGCCGTCTGCGCGGTCGCCGCGCTGACGCTGCTCGTCGGCGGGATCTTCGGCGCCGTCGTCCTGCGGGCAGGTCCCGCCGTGACGCCGACGGTGCCGCTGCCCGAGGCCGCCGCGCCCGACCTCTACCGCCTCGTACGGGACCTGGCCGACCGGATGGACGTGCCCGCGCCCTCTGCGATAGCCCTGACCCCGGACTGCGACAGCTGGCTGGAGGACCGGGCCCACGCCGCGCACCGCCGGGGCGGCATATCCACGGGCCCCGAGTCCGAGCCCGGCGCGGCTCCCGTGCTGGTGATCGGTTCGCCGTTCCTGTGGTGGATGCGCGTCGCGGAGCTACGGGCGGTCCTCGCCCCCGTCGTCGCCGGTACGGGCCCCTCCGCGCACCCGGACATAGCCGACGCGCGCGGCTTCGTCCGCGGGCTCGACGCGGCGGTGGACATCGGCGGCCGGCCCGGTCTGGGCTGGATCGCCGGCCCCGCCCGGCTGCTGCTGCGGCTGTGCCAGACGGACGCCGCCGAGATGGAGCGCGGGGTGGCCGCGGCCGCCTCCGACCGTGCACAGGGTGTGGACTACGGGCTGCGCATCGTCGCCCAGGAGCAGGTCGGCCTCGCCTACGCAGGCTGGGACCGGCTGCTGACCCGGGTCGCGCTGCCCGCCTGGCGGATGGGCCGCTGGCCGGCCCGGCTCGACGCCGGGGTGGTCTCCGCGCTGACCGAGCTGTCCCGCCGGGACCGGCTGGCCGAGGGCTTCACCTCGCGCCTCGGCGAGCGCCCGGCCTGTGACCTGCTGGAGCAGCCCGGACTGGTCGACGAGGCCGCCTCCCTGCTGGCGGCCCGGCTGTTCCACGGCGGTCCGGCCGAAGCGGGGCCCGACTGGTCCCCGGTGGACTGGGCGGCGTACCCGGAGGAGGTCGTCGACCGCAAGTGGCGTACGGAGGCCGCCCGGCTGCACGCGGCCCTGGACGCCCTCGCCGTCCCGGCCGGCTCCCCGGCGCCCCCCACCGACCCCACCGCCCCGGCGGCCCCCGCCGACCGGAAGGCCCCGAAGGCCCCGGCGGCCCCCAAGGCCCCGGCCGCCCCGACGGCCCGGCACGGCTCGGCGGGACGGTCCGCGTCCGCGCCCGTCGCCCTCACCGAACCGGACGCCACCCCCGCGGACGGCGCCGACGGCTTCGGCGGGCCGACGCTGGAGCGGGTCCTCGGGTACCTCACGGACCCGGCCGGGGACTGCGCCGCCGGAGAGGCCCTCGCGGGGCGGCTCAGCGGCGATCTGGCCCGGGAGGAACGCGGCGCCGAGTCCCGTACGGCCGCCGGGAAGGCCGGCGGCGCCGACACGATGCCGCTGTTCCCGCTCCAGCCCCCGCGCAGCGGCCGCGACCTGCTCGCCGACCACGTCACCGCCCTCGTCTGCTGCGCGGCCGTGGACTCGGCGGGCGCCGGCCCCGGCCTGGACTGGCTCGACGGCCCCGTCCTGCTGGTCGGCGGCGAGCGCCGCGCCGACCTGGCCCCGCGCGTGCTCTCGCTCGTCGAGGACGGGGACCCGGCGCCCCTGCGCGACTGGCTCGCGGAGCTCGGCGTACGCCCGGACAAGCCCGTCCGCCTCGTCTGACCCCAGGGGCCCCGGGCCAAACGGCGGCCCAAGCGGCAGCCAGGCTTCCGCTCACGTCAATTCGCGACGAACGGTGACGGAGTGCGTGCGTTATGTGATGTGCTGGGACCGGTCGCGCGAGGGTGTCCGAAAGCTCTCGCGCACCACGACGACGAAGACACGTTCGGGGGAGCGAGGGAGGGGAGCGGTATGGGTGCGGACCAGATCCGGCGATGGGAGTCAGGTGCGCTCGCGCACGCGGTGACCGACCCCTTCGGCCAGGGCCCCCTGCCCTGGTTCCGGGGCAGCGAGCTCTACTTCGGCGACACCGGCCAGGTCGTCCCCTGGTACGTGGACCCGGCCGTCACCCCCGGCGGCGTCCCCGGCGTCCCGGGCATCCCCGCCGCCCGCGGCTCCGGCGGCGGGGGCCCCCGTACCGCCGACGACGTGCACCGCCAGATCAAGGGCTTCGCCTCCACCGGAGCCGTCACCCCCGGCGAGGCCATCGACTTCCACATCACCGTCGACCCGCCCCAGCAGTTCTCCGTCGACGTCTACCGCATCGGCCACTACGGCGGCGACGGCGCCTCCAAGATCACCACCAGCCCGCGGCTGTCCGGGATCGTCCAGCCGCCCCCGCTCACCGCCGACCGCACCGTCTCCTGCCACCACTGGTGGCAGTCCTGGCGGCTCCAGGTCCCCTCGTACTGGACGGTGGGCGCGTACGTCGCCGTCCTCACCACCGCCGACGGCTACCGCTCCCACATCCCCTTCACGGTCCGCGACGACCACCCCGCAGACCTCCTGCTCCTGCTCCCCGACATCACCTGGCAGGCCTACAACCTCTACCCCGAGGACGGCCGCACCGGCGCCAGCCTCTACCACGCGTGGGACGAGGAGGGCCGCCTCCTCGGGGAGCGCGACGCCGCCGTCACGGTCTCCTTCGACCGCCCCTACGCGGGCGCCGGCCTGCCCCTGCACGTGGGCCACGCCTACGACTTCATCCGCTGGGCCGAGCGCTACGGCTACGACCTCGCCTACGCCGACACCCGCGACCTGCACGCCGGCCGCGTCGACCCGACCCGCTACCGGGGCCTGGTCTTCCCCGGCCACGACGAGTACTGGTCGACCCCGATGCGCCGCACCGCCGAGCGCGCCCGCGACCACGGCACCTCGCTGGTCTTCCTCTCCGCCAACACCATGTACTGGCAGGTCGAGCTGGCCCCCTCCCCCTCCGGGGTGCCCGACCGGCTCCTCACCTGCCGAAAACGCCGCGGCCCCGGCCGCCCCAGCCTGTGGCGCGAGGTCGACCGCCCGGAGCAGCAGCTGCTCGGCATCCAGTACGCGGGGCGGGTCCCCGAGCCCGCGCCGCTGATCGTGCGCAACGCCACGCACTGGCTGTGGGACTCCACCGGAGCCGTCGAGAACGACGAGCTCGACGGGCTCGTCGCGGGCGAGGCCGACCGCTACTTCCCGCGCACCCAGCTCCCCCCGCACCAGGACCGGATCCTGCTCGCGCACTCCCCGTACCGCGACGGCGAGGGCGCCAAGCGGCACCAGGAGACCTCCCTCTACCGGGCACCCAGCGGCGCCCTGGTCTTCGCCTCCGGCACCTTCGCCTGGTCCCCGGCCCTCGACCGCCCCGGCCACGTGGACGAACGCATCCAGCGGGCGACGGCCAACCTCCTCGACCGGATCTGCAAGCGCGACTGACCCCAACGCCCCTGCGGCGCGACCCGGCCGCGCACCCCCTGAGCCGGGCAGGGGCCCCCGTACGGGACAATGGGCGTGCGCTCGTACAGAACCACAGGGAGACTCCGTGCCCGGATTCGTCGAAAAGCCCGAGCCGGTGCAGGTGCCCGGCCTCGTCCACCTCCACACCGGCAAGGTCCGTGACCTCTACCGCGACGAGGACGGCCGGCTCGTCATGGTCGCCAGCGACCGCATCTCCGCCGCCGACTGGGTGCTGCCCACCGAGATCCCGGACAAGGGCCGCATCCTGACGCAGCTCTCCCTGTGGTGGTTCGACCAGCTCGCGGACCTGGTCCCGAACCACGTCCTCAGCACCGAGCTGCCCGCCGGCGCCCCCGCCGACTGGGCCGGCCGCGCCCTGGTCTGCCAGAACCTGGACATGGTCCCCGTCGAGTGCGTGGCCCGCGGCTACCTCACCGGCTCGGGCCTCGCCGAGTACAAGCAGTCCCGTACGGTCTGCGGACTCGCGCTCCCCGAGGGCCTCGTGGACGGCTCCGAGCTGCCCGCCCCGATCTTCACGCCGGCCGCCAAGGCCGCGGTCGGCGACCACGACGAGAACGTCTCCTACGAGGAGGTCGCCCGCACCACCGGCGCCGAGACGGCCGCGCTGCTGCGCCAGGCCACCCTCGCCGTGTACGGGCGCGCCCGGGACATCGCCCGCGACCGCGGGATCATCCTCGCGGACACCAAGTTCGAGTTCGGCTTCGACAAGGACGGCACGCTGGTCGCCGCCGACGAGGTCCTCACCCCGGACTCCTCCCGCTTCTGGCCGGCCGACCTGTGGGAGCCGGGCCACGCCCAGCCCTCCTTCGACAAGCAGTACGTCCGCGACTGGCTGGCCTCCCCGGCCTCCGGCTGGGACCCGAAGGGCGAACTGCCGCCGCCCCCGCTGCCGCGGGACGTCGTCGAGGCGACCCGCGCCAAGTACGTCGAGGCGTACGAGCGCCTCACCGGCCAGACCTGGTCCTGAGCCGCCCGGCCGGGGTCGCCCGCGACGACCCCGGCCCCGGCCCGGCCCCGCCGGACACGAAGAAGCCCCCCGGCCTGTGGCCGGGGGGCTTCTCCATCTGAGCGGACAACGCGACTCGAACGCGCGACATCCACCTTGGCAAGGTGGTGCTCTACCAACTGAGCTATGTCCGCCTGTGCGCCGTAGCGCGAGGACAACTATACCCAACCTCGCTCGCGTGCGAGACGCACTGCCGTGTGTCGGTTCTCGGCTCCCAGCTTCGTCGCCGCCGAGGACAGGTAGTTGCGTACGGTCCCCTGGGACAGCGAGGCCCGCTCCGCGATCTCCGCGATCGGCGCCCCGTCCGCCGCGAACTCCAGCACCTCCGCCTCCCGGGCCGTCAGCGGGGAGTCGCCCGCGCTGATCGCGTCGGCCGCCAACTCCGGGTCCACGTAACGCCCTCCGGCGTGCACCGTGCGGATCAGCTCGGCCAGTCGCTGCGCCGACACCGTCTTCGGCGCGAAGGCCCGTACGCCCGCCGCCAGGGCCCGCTTCAGATGGCCGGGACGCCCGTGGCTGGTCACGATCATGGTCTTGCAGTCGGGGAGTTCGGACCTCAGTGATGTGGCCACGCTCACACCGTCCGCCCCCGGCATCTGGAGGTCCAGCACCGCCACGTCCGGCCGGTGCGCCCGCGCCATGGCGAGGGCCTCCGGCCCCGACGCGGCCTCCGCGACGACGACCAGGTCGTCCTCCAGCCCGAGCAGCGCGGCCAGCGCCCCCCGGATCAGGTGCTCGTCGTCCGCCAGCAGTACCCGTACGGGGTTCACGCCCCCACCTCCGCCTCTCGCAGTCGTTGCCCCGGCACTTCGGCGCGCAGCCGGAACCGCCCGCCGCCCGCCGGTCCCGCCGTCAGGGTGCCGTCCACCGCCGCGAGCCGCTCCCGCAGCCCCGCCAGCCCGGAGCCGGGCGGTCCGGCCGGGGTCTCGGGCGCCCCGTCGTTCTCCACGAGCAGTGTCACCGCGCCCGAGTCCTTGCCCGCCGTCAGCCGGATCAGGCAGCTGCGTGCGTCCCCGTGCCGCAGGACGTTCGTCGTGGCCTCCCGCACCACCCAGCCCAGCGCCGACTGCACCTCGGCCGGCAGCGCCCGCCCGGCGGTGCGGAACTCCACCGTGCAGTCCATCCCGGCCGCGTTCAGCACCCCGCGCGCCCCCTCCAGCTCCACCGCGAGGTCGGCCTCCCGGTAGCCGCGGACCACGTCGCGGACTTCCTTCTGCGATTCGCGGGCGATGCGCTGCACCTCGATCATCTGGTCGACGGCCTCGGGGCGTTCGCGCCGGGCCAGCTGCACGGCCAGCTCGCTCTTGAGGGCGATCACCGCCAGGTTGCGGCCCATCACGTCGTGCAGGTCCCGCCCGAAGCGGAGCCGTTCCTCGGCGACGGCCAGCTGCGCCTGCAGCTCCCGGGCGTGGTCGAGTTCGTGGACCGCCTTCACCAGCCACCCGGAGAACCCGTAGGCCACCGCGAGGAACAGGTTCATCAGCAGCGTGCCGATCGCGTACGCGGCGACCTCGCCCGCGGGCAGCCCCAGCGCGAACGCCGCGGTCCCGATGGCGGCGGCCGAGACGAAGGGGACGAGGCACATGTGCCGCACCCTCGTCAGCGTGATCACCAGCGCGCCGCTGCCGAAGCCGCTCATCCCGAACACCAGCATCGGCGTCAGCGAGTCGGCCAGCTGCCCGGTCCTGCGCAGGACGAGCACGGCCAGGCAGGCCGCGGCCGTCATGACCGTCACCGCCACCACGAGCCGCGAGGGCCGCTCCCGGCGGCCCAGCAGCCAGTCCAGCGACTTGGAGGTCAGGACGCCGACCAGGACGGACTGCACGCACAACGCGAGGAAGACCGCGCTCGACACCAGGAACGGGGCGTGGTTGTCCGGGGAGGCCAGCCCGGGCAGCCCGAAGGAGAAGATCTCCAGGAAGACGAAGGAGTGGAAGGACCAGCGCGTGTACAGCTCGACCTTCCCCGCACTGCTGCGGTTCTTCCACCACCCGGTCATTTTCGACACGGTCCCGTCCCCCGGTTCTTCCTCGCCCTAGCGCCGCGGTTCCCAGCGGAACCACCGCTGGACAGCAAACACCGTGACCATGATCCAGGCCAGCGTGGTGAGCGCGGCCGTCAACAGTTCCCCGCCCGTCGCGCCGCCGGTCCAGGCGGCCCGTACGAGGGCCATCACCCCGCTCAGCGGCAGCAGTTCGCAGGCGTCGGCCACCGCGTCGGGCAGCACGTCCAGCGGCAGGAACAGCCCTGAGCCGAGCGCCGTCAGCAGGAACAGCGGCAGGGTGGTGATGCCGGCGCTCTCCACGTTGCGGGTGAAGGCGCTGGTCACGGCCGCGAGTCCGGCGAGCACCGGCAGCGCGGCGAGGACGGCCCCGGCCAGCAGGAGGGGGTTGTCCGGCATCGGCGCGTCCAGGGCGGCCGCCCCGGCGAGGGCGAGGACGGCGATCTGCCCGAGGGCGATCACCGCGGCCGGCAGGGCGGTGCCGGCCAGGATCTCCAGGTCGCCCGCCTCGCCGGTGCGCAGCCGCTTGAGGACGAGCTCCTCGCGGCGGGCCACGTAGGCGGAGACCAGGTTCATGTAGACGACCAGGATCAGCACCATGCCGATCCCGCCGGTGAGGGTGGCCTCGGCGACGGAGGCGGCGGTGTCCCCGCTCAGGGTGGACCGCAGGACGAACACCATCAGCGCCGGCATCATCAGCGCCACGGACAGCGCGGCCCGGTTGCGCACCAGCAGGGTCAGTTCGGAGCGGCCGAGGGCGGTGAGCCGGCCGGGGTTGAGGGTCAGCGCGTTCATCGGGTCCCCGCCATCGTGTCGTCGTGAGTGCCGTCGTGGGCGTCGTCGTGGCCCGAGCGGCGGTTCTGGGCGATCTCCAGGAAGGCCTCTTCGAGGGAGGCGGAGCGGGCGTCGAGCCCCTCCAGCCGCACCCCTTCGTCGTGGGCCCAGCGCAGCAGCAGACCCAGGTCCTCCTGGAGCCGTTCGGTACGGATCTCCACGCGCGGCCCGTCGGCCGCCGCCCGCAGCTCCAGCGGCAGCCGCCCCGCGGGCACCGCGCCGGGCAGGGTGAAACGGATCCGGGACGGCCGGGTCGCGGTGACCTCGGCGGGGGTTCCGGTGAGGACGAGCTGCCCCTCGTGCAGGATCGCGAGCCGGTCCGCGAGGGCCTCGGCCTCCTCCAGGTAGTGCGTGGTCAGCAGCACGGTGGTGCCCTGCGCCCGCAGTTCCCGTACGAGGTCCCAGGTGTCCCGGCGGCCCTCGGGGTCCATGCCGGTGGTGGGTTCGTCGAGGAACAGCACCTCCGGCCGCCCGAGCAGGGCCAGCGCCAGGTCGAGCCGCCGCCGCTCGCCCCCGGACAGCTGCTTGACCCGTACGGAGGACCGCGCGGCCAGCCCGACGAGCTCCAGCACCTCCGCCGCCGGGCGGGCCCCGGAGGTGACCCCGCTCCACATCCGGACGGTCTCGGTGACCGACAGGTCCGAGGGGAACCCGCCCTCCTGGAGCATGACCCCGGTGCGCGGCCGCACCTCGGAACGCCGCGTGTGGGGGTCGAGGCCGAACACGCGGACCTGCCCGCCGGTCGGGGCGGTCAGCCCCTCGAGCAGCTCCATCGTGGAGGTCTTGCCCGCGCCGTTGGTGCCGAGCAGGGCGAAGATCTCGCCCCGGGCCACGGAGAAGGAGACTCCCCGGACGGCTTCGAAGCCGCCGGCGTAGCCGCGGCGCAGTCCTTCGGCCTGGATCACTGTGTCGGTGTCGGTCATGGATCAAGCCTCGCGGCGGCCCGGCGGCCGGGGCAGTGCGCGCTGTCATGGCCGGCGATGACATTTGTCATCGGAAGTGACCCGCACCACAAAGCGGGCGGGGGTTCCGGGGATACGGCATACGACAAAGGCCCCGGTCGATGACCGGGGCCTTTGTTCGCTGAGCGGACGACGCGACTCGAACGCGCGACATCCACCTTGGCAAGGTGGTGCTCTACCAACTGAGCTACGTCCGCATGCTTCTCACGACGAAGTCGCCGTGCGATGCGTGCATCACTCTACCCGATCCACAACCGTGATCGGAAAGCGTGCAGAGCGGGTGACAGGGATTGCACACTGCGCCTCCCCCCTGGAAGGGGGGTGTTCTGCTACTGAACTACACCCGCACGACCTTCGGGATCCGGCCTTTCGGCCTCGCCCCTCGGCGTGATCCACACACTAGCCGATCGGAGGGGGTGGATGGCAAATCCGCTCTCAGTGGGCTTCGTTGTAGGCCTCGTAGACCCGCTTCGGGATGCGGCCGCGCGGGGGCACGTCGTGCTGGTTCGACCGGGCCCAGGCGCGGACGACCGCCGGGTCCGGGGCGACCGCGGTGTGCTTGAACGCCTTCCCGGAACGGGACTGGCGGCGGCCGGCCGCCACGAAGGGGGCCAGGCTCTTCCGCAGTTTCTTTGCGTTGGCCACATTGAGGTCGATCTCGTACGTCTTACCGTCCAGGGAGAACACGACCGTTTCCGCCGCTTCTCCGCCGTCGATGTCGTCGGAGATCGTGACTACTACGCGCTGCGCCACGGATATCGGTCCCTTCGTGCGCCGTCGCCGCTTGCTGACGTGCGGTGATGTCGCCTGTGTGGATGTTTCGGTGGAATGCATCAAACCGTCGGAATCCCGGCTGATTCCTTTGTACCGCGATTCTCATTGAATTGCGAAGCCCAGTTAATTCTCCCCGCGTGTCCCGCCGCAATCCCGGGCACGTGGTTTTCCGGTGGATTTTGCGAATCGTTGGTGAAGCCGAAACCGCGGGCCCGTCACCCCCACCCGATATCTACCCGCGTAGAAATTTCGGCCGGGTACGCTGAGGGAACCGCCTTGCACCAACACCTCATCGGGAGTGCCAGTGGCACGCGTCGTAGTCGACGTCATGCTCAAGCCGGAGATCCTCGACCCCCAGGGCCAGGCGGTGCAGCGTGCACTGCCGCGCCTGGGCTTCGAGGGGATCGCCGACGTCCGCCAGGGGAAGCGCTTCGAACTGGAGGTGGAGGGACCGGTCGACCAGGCCGCCCTCGACCGCATCCACAAGATGGCCGAAACGTTCCTCGCCAACACCGTCATCGAAGACTTCACCGTGAAGGTCGAGGCCTGACGGTGACCACTCGCATCGGAGTCGTCACGTTCCCCGGAACGCTCGACGACCGTGACTCGCTGCGCGCCGTCCGCCTCGCGGGGGCCGAGCCGGTCTCGCTCTGGCACCGCGACAAGGACCTGCACCAGGTCGACGCGGTCGTCCTCGCGGGCGGCTTCTCCTACGGGGACTACCTGCGCGCCGGGGCCATCTCCCGCTTCTCGCCGGTGATGGAGACCATCATCGAGCAGGCCAAGGCGGGCATGCCCGTCCTCGGCATCTGCAACGGCTTCCAGGTCCTCACCGAGGCCCACCTGCTGCCGGGGGCGATGCTCCGCAACAACCACCTCCACTTCATCTGCCGCGACCAGAAGCTGCGGGTGGAGAACGCGGACACCGCGTGGACCGGCGACTACACCGCCGGCCAGGAGATCTCCGTACCGCTCAAGAACATGGACGGCCGGTACGTCGCCGACGAGCGCGTGCTCGACGAACTGGAGGCCGAAGGCCGAGTGGCCTTCCGCTACGTGGACGTCAACCCGAACGGTTCGCTGCGCGACATCGCCGGCATCACCAACGCCGCGGGCAACGTCGTCGGCCTCATGCCCCACCCCGAGCACGCGGTCGAGCCGCTGATCGGGACGGGCCGCACCGACGGCCTCCCGTTCTTCACGTCGGTCCTGAAGAAGCTGGTCAGCGCATGAGCCTCGACACCGTCAAGAACGCCACCGGGACCCCGGACGCCTCCCAGCCCTGGAAGGAACTCGGCCTCAAGGAGGACGAGTACGCCCGGATCCGGGAGATCCTCGGCCGCCGTCCCACCGGCGCCGAGCTCGCCATGTACTCCGTCATGTGGTCCGAGCACTGCTCGTACAAGAGCAGCAAGGTCCACCTGAAGCAGTTCGGCGAGAAGGTCCCGCAGAACGACGCCATGCTCGTCGGCATCGGCGAGAACGCCGGCGTCGTCGACGTCGGCCAGGGCTACGCGGTCACCTTCAAGGTCGAGTCGCACAACCACCCCTCGTACATCGAGCCCTACCAGGGCGCGGCCACCGGCATCGGCGGCATCGTCCGCGACATCCTCGCCATGGGCGCCCGCCCGGTCGCCGTCGTCGACCCGCTGCGCTTCGGCGCGGCCGACCACCCCGACACCAAGCGCGTCCTGCCGGGCGTCGTCGCGGGCATCGGCGGCTACGGCAACTGCCTGGGCCTGCCGAACATCGGCGGCGAGGTCGTCTTCGACGAGTGCTACCAGGGCAACCCGCTCGTCAACGCCGGCTGCATCGGCGTGATGAAGCACGAGGACATCCACCTCGCCAAGGCCTCCGGCCCCGGCAACAAGGTCATCCTCTACGGCGCCCGCACCGGCGGCGACGGCATCGGCGGCGTCTCGGTCCTCGCGTCCGAGACCTTCGACGACTCCAAGCCCACCAAGCGCCCCGCGGTGCAGGTCGGCGACCCCTTCCAGGAGAAGCTCCTCATCGAGTGCACCCTGGAGATCTTCAAGGAGAAGCTGGTCGCCGGCATCCAGGACCTCGGCGGCGCCGGGCTCTCCTGCGCCACGAGCGAGCTGGCCTCCGCCGGTTCCGGCGGCATGCGGGTCGAGCTGGACACCGTCCCGCTGCGCGACGCGACGCTCTCGCCCGAGGAAATCCTCATGAGCGAGTCGCAGGAGCGCATGTGCGCGATCGTCGAGCCGCAGCACGTCGACCGCTTCATGGAGATCTGTGAGAAGTGGGACGTCATCGCCACCGTCATCGGTGAGGTGACCGACGGCGAGCGCCTGGAGATCTTCTGGCACGGCGAGCAGATCGTGGACGTGCCCCCGGGCACCGTCGCCCACGAGGGCCCGGTCTACCACCGCCCGTACGCGCGCCCCTCCTGGCAGGACGCGCTCCAGGCGGACGACGCGGGCAAGCTGCCGCGCCCGCAGACCTCCGAGGAGCTGCGCGCGCAGGTCCTGGCCCTGGTCTCCTCGCCGAACCAGGCGTCGAAGTCCTGGGTCACCGACCAGTACGACCGCTTCGTGCAGGGCAACACCGTGCTCTCGCAGCCCGAGGACGCGGGCATGATCCGCATCGACGAGGAGTCCAACCTCGGCGTCGCCATGGCCACCGACGGCAACGGCCGCTTCGCCAAGCTCGACCCGTACACGGGCGCGCAGCTGGCGCTGGCGGAGTCGTACCGCAACGTCGCCGCGACCGGCGCCAAGCCCCTCGCCATCTCCGACTGCCTGAACTTCGGCTCCCCCGAGGACCCGGACGTCATGTGGCAGTTCGCCGAGGCCTGCCGCGGCCTCGCCGACGGCTGCCTGGAGCTGGGCACCCCGGTGACCGGCGGCAACGTCTCGCTCTACAACCAGACCGGTGACATCGCGATCCACCCGACCCCGGTCGTGGCGGTCCTCGGTGTGATCGACGACGTCAACCGCCGTACGCCGATGGCGTTCGCGGAGGCCGGCCAGCTGCTGTACCTGCTCGGCGACACCGCCGAGGAGTTCGGCGGCTCGGCCTGGTCGCAGGTCGTCCACGACCACCTCGGCGGCATGCCGCCCAAGGTGGACCTGGGCCGCGAGAAGCTGCTGGGCGAGATCCTGATCTCCGCCTCGCGCGACGGCATGATCGACGCCGCGCACGACCTGTCCGACGGCGGCGTCATCCAGGCGCTCGCCGAGTCCTGCCTCAAGGGCGGCAACGGCGCGCGGATCGTGGTCCCCGAGGGCCTGGACGCCTTCACCTTCCTGTTCTCCGAGTCCGCGGGCCGCGCCATCGTGGCCGTCCCGCGCAGCGAGGAGCTCCGCTTCACCGACATGTGCGGCGCCCGCGGTCTGCCCGTGGCCCGCATCGGTGTGGTGGACGGCGAGGAGATCGAGATCCAGGGCGAGTTCACCCTCCCCCTGGCCGAACTCCGCGAGGCCCACGAGGCGACGATCCCGGCCCTGCTGGCCTGATCCGCTGCCTGCCCGAGCCCCCGTCCGGATTCGTTCCGGGCGGGGGCTCGGTGTCGTCGTCGGCACCGGTGACCGGGATGCGGTCGTAGCGATTCCGTGTCCCCGCGGGCCTACTGGCCGACCGGGCGCGTACGCATACTGGCGCCGTGAGCGACATCGTCAAGCACCTGCCACCAGCGGCGATACCCGAGGGCGGCGTCCCCGGGTGGAAGGTCGCCGACGCCGAGCGCTGGCGTGCGGCCCGTGTGTCCGCCGTCCTCGGGCCCGTCGCCGGGGGGTGGATTCTGGTCCCGCTGGTCCTCCTCGCCGTGGTCCTGCGGGCGGTCGGCGATCCGACGGCCACGAGCGTCGGCACCGAGTGGGACGGCTACCAGGGAGCGGTCCTGCTGGTCGCGCTCCCCGCCTGGTACCGCTTCCTGCCGCCCGCCGCGACCGTCGGCTCCGTACCCCTGATCGCCCTCGAAGCGGTCCTCGCCCTGTTCCGGCCCGCCGAGGCCGACGGCACGGGCCGGGCCGGAGCGTGGGTGACCCTGGCGCTCGGCGCCTTCGCCCTCACCGGCGCCCTGCTGCGCCTGCGCTCCCGCCGGATCCAGCGCGCCCTGGTCCTCGAGGCCGCGGGGGACGCCCGCCGACCCGTCCCGGACGACCTCCCCGACGGGCACCGCCACCGCGGCCGGTGGCTGATCCTGGCCGGGGCCCTGATCTGCGCGGCCGCCACCGCCTTCCTCGCCTGGGGCCTCGCCGAGGACCTGAAGGCGCCCGCCGGACACCCGTACGACGCCTCGGGCCAGCAGGTCATGGCCCTGCTGCTGTTCGCCCCCGGCACCCCGCTCCTCGGCCGCGGCCTCACCGCCCGCCGCGCCGCCCGGCGGCTGCACGACGGCCCGCAGCCCGTGCTGCGCGTCGGGGTCCGCCACCGCTACGGCGAGCGGAACTGGCTGCTCGCCGACGCCCGGACCACCACCGCACCGCCCCTCGTCGCCTTCCGGGACCGCTTCGAGGACAGCTACCGCGGCTACCGCGGGCGGACCCTCGTCGGCGGCCCCGAGGAGCGGCTGCGCACCGAGCACCACGACATCGACGAGCTGAGCGAACCGTACGAGGCGATCCTCTACGGGGTGCCCTGCGAAGGCGCCGAGATCCTCCTGGAGTTCGCCGTCTACGCGGGCGGTTCCCGCATCGTCAGCGAGCTCACCGCCGCACCGCTGATGCCCCACCGCCGCCACACCTGCCGGGAGTGGCGCCCGGCCGGCACCTCGTACGCCGTCCGGCGCGCGGAGGACGAGAAGCGGCGCCGCGAGCGCGCGGAGTCCTCCGGCGGCAGCGGTTCGTCCAGCGGCTGCGGATCCTCCGGCAGTTGCTCCTCCAGCTGCGGAAGCAGCTGCGGCGGAGGCTGCGGCGGCGGGGACTGACCGGGGCACGGCGCGCCCGGCCACGGCGGGCCCGGCGCGAGTAGGGTCGGGCCCATGCCGCCCGCCAAGAAGAAGCAGCGCACCTACGACCCCGAGAAGATCCGCGCGGCCGTCACCGCGCAGTTCGGCCACGTCGCCCGGGCGGTACACACCCTGACCCCCGAACAGCTCGCGCGTCCCAGCGGGCTCGGGGAGTGGAGCGTCGCCGAACTCGCCGCCCACATCGCCTGGATCGCGGACTCGCTGGCCGGCGGCCTCGCCCGGCCGCCCGCCGCCGTTCCCGAGCTGAGCGCCGTCGAGTGGCCCTTCGCCACCGCCTCCCTCGCCGGGAAGATCACCGAAGCGGCCCGCGAGACCCTCACCGGCGCCCCGCTGCCCGAGCTCTACGACCGGGCGGCCACCCGGATGGCCGAGGCACTGGAGGCCAACCCCGGCAGCCGGGTCCTCGACCTGTGGATCGGGGACATGACCCTCGCCGACTTCCTCGTCACCCGCACCGTGGAACTCGTCGTCCACACCGACGACCTGAACCGGGCCCTGCCCGGCCTCGACGTCCCCGTCGAGCGGCAGGCCCTCGCCGCCTGCACCCGGCTGCTCGCCGACACCCTCGCCCTCAAGGCACCCGGCGGCTCGGTCGAGGTGCGGATCCCGCCCTTCGCGGTCGTCCAGTGCGTCGAGGGCCCCCGCCACACCCGCGGCACCCCGCCCAACGTGGTCGAGACCGACCCGCTCACCTGGATCCGCCTCGCCACCGGCCGCACCGGCTGGGCCGAAGCCCTCGACGCCGCCCGGGTCAGCGCCAGCGGCGAGCGCGCCGACCTGGCCGCGCTGCTCCCCCTGATGAGCTGAGCGGGGAACCGCCCGGGCCGCGGCCCCGTCCCAGGGGCATGCGTACCCTCAGGCACCTCGCCCCCGGCCCGGCGCTGCTGGCCGCGCTCGCCCTCACCGGCTGCGGGGGCGGCACCCCGACCGCCGCCCTCACCCCGGACGGCCCCGGCCCGTCCCGCCCGCCCGCAGCCGACGCCCCGCTCACCGCGACCACCTGGACCGTAGCCACCGTCGCCGGGGCCACCGCCCCCGAGGACCGCGCGGCCCGCTTCACGCTCACCCCCGAGGGGCGGGCTAGCGGAACCCTCGGCTGCAACCGGTTCAGCGCCCCGGCCACCGTCACCGGCCCCACCGTGACCGTCGGGCCGCTCACCACCACCCGGATGGCCTGCGAAGGCCGGGCCGGCGAGGTCGAGCGGGCCCTGACCAGCCTGTTCGGCAGCGGCCCCCTCACCTGGCGGATCCAGGACCGCACCCTCACCCTCACCGCCCCCGACGGCACCACCCTCACCGCCGGGGCGGCCTCGGCGGCCGAGTGACCACAACGATCACGACAGAGCTCAGGCCGGGTACGGCAGCAGCCCCGCGTCCGTCTTCTCCCAGGCAGCCCGCAGCTGCGCCAGCCGGGCCGGCTCCACGGCCGCCTTGTCGGCCTGCTCCCGGATGTCCCCGGCCAGGTTGAACAGCTGGTCACGGCCCGACTTGCCCCGGTAGTACTTCCAGTCGCCCCGGCGCAGCGCCCGCTCCCCGCGCACCCGCCAGAACAGGTCCCGTTCGGCCGGCTTCTCCCCGCGCAGCAGGTACCCGGCGAGGCTGGTGCCGTCCAGCGGGTAGGCGCGGTGCGGCCGGGCCCCGGCTACCTCCAGCAGGGTCGCCGTCCAGTCCGGGCTGAACACCGGGACGTGGCTGACCTGCCCGCCGTCCACCCGGGCGGGCCAGCGCAGGATGTTCGGCACCCGGATCCCGCCCTCCTGGAGGGAGGCCTTGTTGCCGGCCAGGGGCCAGTTGTAGGAGAAGCGCTCGCCGCCGTTGTCGCTGGAGAACACGACGATCGTGTCGTCCTCCTGGCCGGAGCGCTTCAGCGCCTGGAGCACCTCGCCGATCGAGCGGTCCAGGTCCTCGACCATCTCCTTGTACTTCTGGACGGAGCCGCCGTCCTGGTGCCACAGCGCCCGCCCGTCGCCCGCCTTGATCCGGCGGACGATCTCGGCGCTCGCCTCGGTGTCGCCGTCGGCGATCCAAGGCCAGTGCGGGGTGGTGAAGTTCAGGTTCAGCAGCCACGGCTTGCCGTGGTGGTCGCGGGCGACGTACTCGCTCGCCCGCTCGGTGATGATCCGCGTGTAGTAGCGCAGGTCCTTGTACTCGGCGTCGCCCTCGTAGAGGTCGTACTCGCCGCCCAGGCCCAGCTTGGAGTAGTACTCCAGGGCTCCGCCGAAGTTGCCGAAGAACTCGTCCCAGCCGGACTTGGTCGGGCTGTAGTCGGGCAGGTAGCCCGCGTGCCACTTGCCGATCAGCGCGGTGGCGTAGCCCGCCTCCTTCAGCAGCGAGGCCAACGTCGGGTGCGTGGGCTCCAGCCCCGCCGACTTGTCGGCGATCGGCTCCGCCAGACCGCCCTTCGTGCGGGCCGGGTAGCGCCCCGTGTACAGGCTGAACCGGGTCGGGGAGCAGGTCGCGGAGCCCGAGTAGGCGTCGGTGAAGCGGACCCCCTGGCGGGCGAGCCGGTCCAGGTTCGGGGTCTTGATGTGCGGGGCGCCGTACGAGGAGAGGTCCGACCAGCCGAGGTCGTCGCCCAGGATGAACAGGATGTTCGGGCGCCGCGACTGCCGGCCCCGGGCGGCCCGGAAGTCCCGCTCCCCGGGTCCCGCGTACTGGGCTTCGAAGGGCCCGGACGGCCCGCCCCGGGAGGGCTCGGCGGAGGCGGGCGAGGCGGCGCCCAGCCCCACCGCGGCGGCGGCCGCGCCCACGCCGACGGCGCCGCCGAAGGCACGCCGGGACAGGTTGGATTCAGAGGAAGACACAAGTGCTCCAGGGCATGGCCCGTAGACCTGTCCGGGGCGGCGCGGGACGGCGCACGGCACGGCGGAGCAGGCGCGGACGGGGCGGGGAAAGGCGGCGGGAAGACCGGCGCGGAACGGCGCAACAGGGTTCGCGGCGACGGGAAACGGCGGAGGAGGATAAAGCGCGCGCTCAGGCGCGCCGGAGAACTACGCGCAGCGACGACAGATGGCGCTCGCGACACGGACCAGGTCCACGTGCCGGCGCTCGACGAGGGTGACGGCTCGGTCACCGAGGGGCTGCATGAGCCGGAAGCTTGTACGAACCCACAGGTGTCTGTCAACCATCGCATTCCGGATATCGAGACACCGGGACGGTCACCCTCCGCACGGGTAACCGGACTGTCCGCACTGTGACTTTTCCCGGAGGTCCCCAATTCGGACCAGTGGTCGATCTCGCCTACACTCGGGAGCGTGCCTCGTGGTGATGGACGACTCAACCACGACCTGCTCCCCGGCGAAAAGGGCCCCCAGGACGCTTGCGGCGTCTTCGGTGTCTGGGCTCCGGGTGAAGAGGTCGCCAAGCTCACCTACTTCGGACTGTATGCACTGCAGCACCGCGGACAAGAGTCCGCGGGAATCGCTGTGAGCAACGGTTCCCAGATCCTCGTCTTCAAGGACATGGGCCTCGTTTCCCAAGTCTTCGACGAAACCTCTCTCGGCTCGCTCCAGGGTCATATCGCGGTCGGTCACGCCCGCTATTCGACCACTGGTGCCTCCGTCTGGGAGAACGCCCAGCCGACCTTCCGCGCGACCGCCCACGGCTCCATTGCCCTGGGTCACAACGGCAACCTGGTGAACACCGCCGAGCTTGCCGAGATGGTCGCCGACCTCCCCCGTCAGGACGGCCGCGCCACCCAGGTGGCGGCCACCAACGACACCGACCTGGTGACCGCCCTCCTCGCCGGACAGACCGACGAGGACGGCAAGCCCCTGACCATCGAGGAGTCGGCCACCCGGGTCCTCCCGAAGGTCAAGGGCGCCTTCTCGCTCGTCTTCATGGACGAGGGGACCCTCTACTGCGCCCGTGACCCGCAGGGCATCCGCCCGCTGGTCCTCGGCCGCCTGGAGCGCGGCTGGGTCGTCGCGAGCGAGACCGCCGCCCTCGACATCTGCGGCGCCAGCTTCGTCCGCGAGGTCGAGCCGGGCGAGCTCATCGCGATCGACGAGAACGGCCTGCGCACCTCGCGATTCGCGGAAGCGAAGCCCAAGGGCTGCGTTTTCGAGTACGTGTACCTGGCCCGCCCGGACACGGACATCGCCGGCCGCAACGTCTACCTCTCGCGTGTCGAGATGGGCCGGCGCCTCGCCAAGGAAGCCCCGGTCGACGCCGACCTGGTGATAGCGACGCCGGAGTCCGGCACGCCCGCCGCCGTCGGCTACGCCGAGGCCAGCGGGATCCCGTACGGATCCGGCCTGGTCAAGAACGCCTACGTGGGCCGGACCTTCATCCAGCCCTCGCAGACGATCCGCCAGCTCGGCATCCGCCTCAAGCTCAACCCCCTCAAGGAAGTCATCCGCGGCAAGCGGCTGGTGGTCGTCGACGACTCGATCGTCCGCGGCAACACCCAGCGCGCGCTCGTCAAGATGCTCCGCGAGGCCGGTGCGGCCGAGGTCCACATCCGGATCTCCTCCCCGCCGGTGAAGTGGCCGTGCTTCTTCGGCATCGACTTCGCCACCCGGGCCGAGCTGATCGCCAACGGCATGACGGTCGACGAGATCGCCACGTCGCTGGGCGCGGACTCGCTCTCGTACATCTCGCTCGACGCGATGATCGAGGCGACCACCATCCAGAAGCCCAACCTCTGCCGTGCCTGCTTCGACGGCGAGTACCCGATGGAGCTGCCCGACCCGCAGCTCCTGGGCAAGCAGCTCCTGGAGTCCGAGCTCGCGGGCGGTACCGACGCCGCCGACGCGCTCCGCCGCCCCTGAGCGCTCGCCCGCACCTGCCCCACCTGCGCCGGGCCCTGTCTTTCAGGCTTTTCCCAGGGCCCTGCACCACCCGCAGTAACGACACGAAAGCTCTCCCTGTCATGACAGAGAAGACCACCGGTGCCAGCTACGCAGCCGCGGGCGTGGACATCGAAGCGGGCGACCGCGCCGTCGAGCTGATGAAGGAGTGGGTGAAGAAGACGCAGCGCCCCGAGGTCCTCGGCGGCCTCGGCGGTTTCGCCGGCCTCTTCGACGCCTCCGCCCTCAAGCGCTACGAGCGCCCGCTGCTGGCCTCGGCCACCGACGGGGTCGGCACCAAGGTGGACATCGCCCGTCAGATGGGCGTGTACGACACGATCGGCCACGACCTGGTCGCCATGGTCATGGACGACATCGTCGTCTGCGGCGCCGAGCCGCTCTTCATGACGGACTACATCTGCGTCGGCAAGGTTCACCCCGAGCGTGTCGCGGCCATCGTCAAGGGCATCGCCGAGGGCTGCGTCCTCGCCGGCTGCGCCCTCGTCGGCGGCGAGACCGCCGAGCACCCGGGTCTGCTCGGCCCGGACGACTTCGATGTGGCGGGCGCGGGCACCGGTGTCGTCGAGTACGACCGGCTCCTGGGCGCGGATCGCATCCGTACGGGGGACGCCGTCATCGCGATGGCCTCCTCCGGCCTTCACTCGAACGGGTACTCGCTGGTCCGGCACGTCCTCTTCGACCGGGCCGGGATGTCCCTCGACCAGCACGTCGAGGAGCTCGGCCGGACCCTCGGCGAGGAGCTGCTGGAGCCGACCAAGATCTACTCGCTGGACTGCATGGCCCTCACCCGTACGGCCGAGGTCCACGCGTACTCGCACATCACCGGCGGCGGCCTCGCCGCGAACCTGGCCCGGGTCATCCCGGACCACCTGCACGCCACGGTCGACCGCTCCACCTGGACCCCGGGCGCGATCTTCGACCTGGTCGGCAAGGCCGGTTCGGTCGAGCAGCTGGAGCTGGAGAAGACCCTGAACATGGGCGTCGGCATGATGGCCGTCGTCCCGCAGGAATCCGTGGACGTGGCCCTGACCGCCCTCGCCGACCGGGGCGTCGACGCCTGGGTCGCCGGAGAGATCCTGGACCGGGGCGACCACACCGAGGGCGCGACCCTCACCGGTTCGTACGCGGTCTGAGCAGCACTGAAACCCGGTCCGGGGCAATGCCCTGGACCGGGTTTCAGTATTTGTCAGCTTGTGTCAGCTGGTGCAGACGCCGTGTTCAGGGAACCTGCGCGTCAAGCCCCGCGACGGTGCGCCGACGGACCGGACTCTTCGTCCTCGTCCTCGTCGTCATCGCTGTTGTACAGAGCCGCGTACTTGGCGTACGGGTCGTCGTCGTCATCGTCCTGATCGTCATCGACTTCGACCGGCGCGCTGATAGGCAGCGGCTCTGTCGGCGATGCGCCCAGCTCATTGGCCAGACGCGAGAGGTCAGTCCCGCCGCTGTTGTACTTCAGCTGGCGGGCGACCTTTGTCTGCTTGGCCTTGGCCCGGCCGCGCCCCATGGCTCGACCCCCTCGGTGACGGGGCTCGACGGCCCCAGAGTCTGACACGCGTTCATGGTTCGGAGCGGGCTCTCCGTGGAGAGACCGTCCGTAGGGGTTCAACGGTACCTGCTTCCGAGGCCATACGGTACGCCGCCCGCATGACGCGCCACTTCGCAGGACCAGCGGGGCACCCCGTACTCGCTGGTCAGCTGCGATTTTAACGCTTTCCTGGCCCGCGACCCGCCGAAGTGCAGTGAGTTCCGTCTCGCCGCACCCCGGCGGGTCCCCGAAGGGCTAGGCCGTGCGGGCCGCGGCGCGGGCGGCGAGCGCCTCCGACATCCGCTGCTCGGCGATCCGGTCGGCCGCGGCGGCCGGCGGGATGCCGTCCGCCTTCGCACGCGCGAATATGGCCAGGGTGGTGTCGAAGATCTTCGAAGCCTTCGCCTTGCACCGGTCGAAGTCGAAGCCGTGCAGCTCGTCGGCGACCTGGATGACACCGCCGGCGTTGACCACGTAGTCGGGGGCGTAGAGGATCCCGCGGTCGGCGAGGTCCTTCTCCACACCCGGGTGGGCGAGCTGGTTGTTCGCCGCACCGCACACGACGGTGGCGGTGAGCACCGGTACGGAGCTGTCGTTCAGCGCGCCGCCGAGGGCGCAGGGGGCGTAGATGTCCAGGCCCTCCACGCGGATCAGGGCCTCGGTGTCGGCGACCGCGGTGACCTTGCCGCCGGGGTGCTTGTCGAGGATCTCCTGGACGGATTCCTGGCGGACGTCCGTGATCACGACCTCGGCGCCGTCCTCCAGGAGGTGCCCGACGAGGTGCCGGCCGACCTTGCCGACGCCGGCGACGCCGACCTTGCGGCCGCGCAGCGTCGGGTCGCCCCACAGGTGCTGGGCGCTGGCGCGCATGCCCTGGAACACGCCGTAGGCGGTGAGGACCGAGGAGTCGCCGGCGCCGCCGTTCTCGGGGGAGCGGCCGGTGGCCCAGCGGGTCTCGCGGGCGACGACGTCCATGTCCGCGACGTAGGTGCCGACGTCGCAGGCGGTGACGTAGCGGCCGCCGAGGGACTCCACGAACCGGCCGTAGGCCAGGAGCAGTTCCTCGGACTTCAGCACGGACGGGTCGCCGATGATCACGGCCTTGCCGCCGCCGAGGTCGAGACCGGCGAGGGCGTTCTTGTACGACATGCCTCGCGCGAGGTTGAGCGCGTCGAGGACGGCCTCCTCGTCGGAGGCGTACGCGTGGAAGCGCGTGCCGCCGAGGGCGGGGCCCAGGGCGGTGGAGTGGATGGCGATGACGGCCTTGAGGCCTGACGCTCGGTCCTGGCACAGCACGACTTGCTCGTGGCCGCCCTGTTCACTGCGGAACAGGGTGTGCAGGACGCCGTCGGTCATTTCGGTCACGGTGGTGACTCCCATGGAAGAGATGCGGCGGAAAGACGCCCGCCCTGCGGGTGGGGGAGGGCGCACTGGGAGCAGAGTAAGACCTGTGGGGCGTGGCGGTAGCCCCTGTCCGGGGATCGGAACACTCCCGTGTGAAAGCCCCCTGCGGGCCGAGAGCACGGCATCCAGCGCCCCGGAGGTGAAGGCGCCCCAAAAAAGGGGAGGTACCGCAGGTGAGCGAATCCTCCGAGTCCAGGCCGGCCGCCGCGCGCCCCGTGCCCGCCGTTCCGTACGCCTCCTACCTGCGCGTCTACGAGCCGCTGTCGGCCTTCCCCGAGCCGGAGCGCACGCACTGGGCGGACTACGCCCGGCGCGGGGTGTCCCCGACGGCACAGGACGAACTGCTGCGTTCGCTCTCCGACTTGGTGCGGGTCCCGGTGGTGGGGGTGCCGGCGCACGAGAGCGCGGACGCCTTCACGGCGGTGCTCGAGGACGGGGGGCTGCTGGTGTGCCCGTGGCGTACCCGGCTGCGCGGGTGGCTGGCGCTGGGCGAGCTGGTGGACTCCTTCCCGCTGCCGGTGCTGGACGCGGCGCTGCCGCCTCTGGCGCGGCGCCGGGCCGCGGAGGAGTACGAGGCCTGGCGGGAGCGGAACCCGGACGCGCGCCCGTGGATCCGTACGGGGGTGTGGCAGGTGCCGCTGCGCTGGTTCGTGCTGGTGGCGGACGAGGAACGGGAGTACGTGCCGGGGGAGGTGCTGCGGTACCGGACGCCGATGGTGCAGGCCCGGCGGCGGCTCGCGCGGGGGCTGCGGACGCTGCGGGCGGCGGAGGGGTACGGCTCGCTGGCGGAGGGGCTGGTGGAGGTCGGGAGCTGGCTGGAGGAGTTCCATCCGCGGTCGATGGTCGAACTGGACTACGGCGGGCTGCTGCACGCGCTGCCCGCTGACGCCCTGGCGGCGGACCGGTCGGCGCGTGACCTGGCGGAGGGGATCGCGGTGCTGCGGGCCGGCGACCGGGAGGGGGCTACGGAAATTTACGGCGAGCTGGCACACCGTTGGCGGGCGGTTCGGGAGAGACTGTTCGCGAACTAGCACCCGTACTGATGTCCGGACCTTCGGGGTCGGGCCGGACGGCGGTCCGGGGGCCCGTGCGTTTCGCCCGTATCGGTTGTATCGCCTGATCGGGTACAAGTTGCAGATCAGGCGCTTGATCACGACATTAGGGTCTTAGTTCCAGGACCTACGTCCCGATACGGGCCATTGGCCCAAGCGTGACGGACCGCACTATCTACACCCTTGCGCCCTTCCCCTACCCTCGTGCCAAAATAGGACAAGGAGTCCGGGGAGGGTTCCTTCCGCCCAACTTCGGGCGGAATGCTCGGTATTGCACTCTATGGGGGGTCTGACGACTCCTGATCGCTCTGTGACTGATCGTCACAGTGGGGTGACTGTCCGTTATGGGACGGTCCATCGGCTTCCGCCGCTGATGAACACCTCGGAGGGCAATTCCATCGGTTTGGCCCTTGGGGCTGGACGGATGGTGTAGTTGTAGTGCCGAGGACAAGCCGTTCGTCCTATAACCGACTCGGCCTGCGTATGTCCATTTCGGGCAACGCGGGCCAAGGTGCAGAATTTAGAGGAAAGAACCGAGATGGTTCGGTTCTCCCGAGGAGGCCGCTCATGACCGCTCGCACCCCTGATGCCGAGCCGCTGCTGACCCCGGCTGAGGTTGCCACGATGTTCCGCGTGGACCCGAAGACGGTCACCCGCTGGGCCAAGGCTGGCAAGCTCACGTCCATCCGCACCCTGGGTGGACACCGCCGCTACCGCGAGGCCGAGGTTCGCGCACTGCTCGCGGGAATTCCGCAGCAGCGCAGCGAGGCCTGAGGTCCCGCAGCAACACCGCTTTAAACGGGCTTTCCCGGGTCCCCCAATCCGATGAAACCCACAGGCTTCAAACGGCTGGTCCTGCCCCAACAGGCTCATTGCCGTTAGATCGCGCTGGACTCCGCCGGGTCCAGCGCGATCTTTTTTATGCCCGGACGGGGGCGGTGCGGCGGGGATGCGCGGGGGCCGGCGGGGTGGGTGCCATTGCACATATTAAATCGAGCGGGCGTATGAGTCCGATAAACGTGCGCATCTCAAAAACTCATGTGGTGACTCCCGTCACAGCTGATGACTCTTGTATATCCGGCAATGCGCCACGTAAGGGGATCTCCGGCACAGAGTGCCCCGTGCGGACGGGGGGTATTCCCGGAAGGGGCGCCTTGCGCGACCGGGGCCGCAGGAGGGCCGCTGCGGGCCTGCGGGGCCGCGTGGGGGCCAGGGAGCCGGGGAGGGTCGTACGGGGCCTCCTGGGGCCCCTCAAGGGCGTCGCGCGCCCGAGGCGATCATGGGGGCGGGTCCGTCGCCCGACCGGGTCCGGTGGCCCGTCCCGGAAACGCGTCAGGGCCCGCATCCCTTACGGGGTGCGGGCCCTGACGTTTCTGCGAACCTGACGGGACTTGAACCCGCGACCTCCACCTTGACAGGGTGGCGAGCTAACCAACTGCTCCACAGGTCCTTGATTTGCCTCCGGTTGCCCGGCTGCGAATCCGACTGTACAGCAGGTCAGGGGGTGCAGTCGAACCCGATCACGGGGCGAGTGCGTCGACCGCCTTCACGATGCGTTTGTCGGAGACCGGGTAGGCCGTGCCGAGGGCGTGCGCGAAGTAGCTGACCCGCAGTTCCTCGATCATCCAGCGGATCTCGGTGACCGCCTCGGGCACCGGCCGGCCCTTCGGGAGCTGCTCCAGCAGCCACAGGTACTCGTCCCGCATCTCGTGGACCTTCTGCATGCGCGTGGTGTCGCGCTGGGCGCCCGTCGGCATCTGCTGCAGCCGCCGGTCGGCCGCGACCAGGTACCGCATCAGGTCCGGCAGCCGGCGCAGACCGGTGAGCGTCACGAACCCGGCCGGCATCAGGGCCGCCAGCTGCGCCTTCACGTCGGCGACGTTCGCCATCAGGGCCAGGCTGTTGGTGGCCTTCAGCCGCCGCTCGCAGGCCTGCCAGGCCGCCAGGACCTGCTGCACCTGGCCCACGGTCCGTACGGTCGTGTCCACCAGGTCGGCCCGTACGGCCTCGTAGAGCTTGCGGAAGCCCGCCTCGTCCCAGGCCGGTCCGCCGTGGTCGGCGATCAGCTTGTCGGTCGCGGCGGTGGCGCAGTCGTCGAACAGCGCCTGGATGGAGCCGTGCGGGTTCCTCGACAGGGCCAGCTTCTGCTGGTTGGTCAGCTTGTCCGAGGCGAACTTCGCCGGGTTCACCGGGATGTTCAGCAGGATCAGCCGGCGCGTGCCGAGCCACATCGCCAGCTGCTGCTCGGCCTCGGTGTCGAAGAGCCGTACGGAGACGCTCGTCCCGTCGTCGACGAGGGCCGGGTACGCCTTCACGGGCTGGCCGGCCCGGCGGGTCTCGAAGACCTTCGTCAGGGTGCCGATCGTCCAGTCCGTCAGCCCCGTGCGCTCCAGGGACTCCCCGCCCGCGCGCTCGGCGGTGGCCGCCGCGGCCTTGGAGAGGGCCTGGCGGGCCTTGGGCTTCAGGGAGAGCCGCAGCGCCTCCAGGTCCTTGTCCTCGCCGAGGTTGCGGCGCCGCTCGTCGACGATCCGGAAGGTGATCTTCAGGTGTTCCGGGATCCGGGTCAGGTCGAAGTCCTCGGCCGCGACCGGCACCCCCACCATCCGGTGCAGCTCGCGCGCCAGCGTGACGTGCAGCGGCTCCTGCAGCGGGTGCGCCGTCGCCAGGAAGCGCGTCGCGAAGTTCGGCGCGGGCACGTAGTGCCGGCGGACCGGCTTGGGGAGGGAACGGATCAGCTCGGTGACGACCTCTTCCCGCAGCCCGGGGATCTGCCAGTCGAAGCCCTCGTCGGTGACCTGGTTGAGCACCTGGAGCGGGATGTGCACGGTCACGCCGTCCGCGTCCGCGCCCGGCTCGAACTGGTAGGTCACCCGGAACTTCAGCGGGCCCTGCTGCCAGGAGTCCGGGTAGTCGGCCTTGGTGACCCCGGCCGCCTTCTCCGTCAGGAGCATCTCGCGCTCGAAGTCGAGGAGTTCGGGCTCCTCGCGCTTCTTGTGCTTCCACCAGGAGTCGAAGTGCGCCCCCGAGACCACGTGCTCCGGGATGCGCTGGTCGTAGAAGTCGAAGAGGGTCTCGTCGTCGACCACGATGTCCCGGCGCCGGGCCCGGTTCTCCAGCTCCTCGACCTCGGTCAGCAGCTTGCGGTTGTCGGCGTAGAACTTGTGGTGCGTCCGCCAGTCGCCCTCGACCAGCGCGTTGCGGATGAACAGCTCGCGCGAGACCTCGGGGTCGATGCGCCCGTAGTTGATCTTCCGCTGGGCGACGATCGGGACCCCGTACAGGGTGACCTTCTCGTACGCCATCACGGCCGCCTGGTCCTTCTCCCAGTGCGGCTCGCTGTACGTGCGCTTGATCAGGTGCTGGGCGAGCGGCTCCACCCACTCCGGCTCCACCTTGGCGTTCACCCGCGCCCACAGCCGCGAGGTCTCCACCAGCTCCGCCGACATCAGGAACTTCGGCTGCTTCTTGAACAGCGCCGAGCCCGGGAAGATCGCGAACTTGGCCGACCGGGCGCCCAGGTACTCGTTCTTGTCCGTGTCCTTCAGACCGATGTGCGACAGCAGGCCCGACAGCAGCGAGATGTGGATGTTCGTCTCGGCCGCGTCGGCCTCGTTGACGTGGATCCCCATCGACTTGGCGACCGTACGCAGCTGCGAGTAGATGTCCTGCCACTCGCGGATCCGCAGGAAGTTCAGGTACTCCTGCTTGCACATCCGGCGGAACGAGGACGAGCCGCGCTCCTTCTGCTGCTCGCGGACGTAGCGCCAGATGTTCAGGAAGGAGAGGAAGTCGCTCGTCTCGTCCTTGAACCGGGCGTGGTTCTGGTCGGCCTGCGTCTGCTTGTCCGACGGCCGCTCGCGCGGGTCCTGGATGGACAGCGCCGCCGCGATCACCATGACCTCGCGGACGCAGTTGTTCTTGTCGGCCTCGACGACCATGCGGGCCAGGCGCGGGTCGACCGGCAGCTGGGAGAGCTGGCGGCCCATCGGCGTGAGCCGCTTCTTGTGGTCCTTCTCGGACGGGTCCAGCGCGCCGAGCTCCTGGAGCAGCTGCACGCCGTCACGGATGTTGCGGTGGTCCGGCGGGTCGATGAAGGGGAACTTCTCGATCTCCCCGAGCCCGGCGGCGGTCATCTGGAGGATGACGGAGGCCAGGTTGGTGCGCAGGATCTCCGCGTCCGTGAACTCCGGACGGGTCAGGAAGTCGTCCTCCGAGTACAGCCGGATGCAGACGCCGTCGCTGGTACGGCCGCAGCGGCCCTTGCGCTGGTTGGCGCTGGCCTGCGAGATCCGCTCGATCGGCAGCCGCTGCACCTTCGTACGGTGGCTGTAGCGGGAGATGCGCGCGGTGCCCGGGTCGATCACGTACTTGATGCCCGGCACCGTCAGCGAGGTCTCGGCGACGTTCGTCGCGAGGACGATGCGCCGGCCCGTGTGCTGCTGGAACACCCGGTGCTGCTCGGCGTGCGAGAGGCGCGCGTACAGCGGGAGCACCTCGGTCAGGCGCAGCTTGCGCTTCTCCAGGGCGTCCGCCGTGTCGCGGATCTCGCGCTCACCGGAGAGGAAGACCAGGATGTCGCCGGGGCCCTCCGCCTGGAGCTCGTCCACGGCCTCGCAGATCGCGGTGATCTGGTCCCGGTCCGAGTCCTCGGAGTCCTCCTCCAGCAGGGGCCGGTAGCGCACCTCCACCGGGTACGTCCGGCCGCTGACCTCGACGATCGGCGCGTCCCCGAAATGCCGGGAGAAACGCTGCGGGTCGATCGTCGCGGAGGTGATGACCACCTTCAGGTCGGGGCGCTTGGGCAGCAGCGTCGCCAGGTAGCCGAGCAGGAAGTCGATGTTCAGCGAGCGCTCGTGCGCCTCGTCGATGATGATCGTGTCGTAGGCGCGCAGCTCGCGGTCCGTCTGGATCTCGGCGAGCAGGATGCCGTCCGTCATCAGCTTCACGAAGGTCGCGTCCTGGTCCACCTGGTCGGTGAACCGGACCTTCCAGCCGACCGTCTGGCCGATCTCCGACTTCAGCTCCTCCGCGATCCGCTCCGCGACCGTGCGGGCCGCGATCCGGCGGGGCTGGGTGTGCCCGATCATGCCCCGGACGCCGCGCCCCAGCTCCATGCAGATCTTGGGGATCTGCGTGGTCTTGCCGGAGCCGGTCTCGCCCGCGACGATCACGACCTGGTGGTCGCGTATCGCCTCGGCGATCTCGTCCTTCTTCTGGCTGACGGGCAGGTTCTCGGGATACGTGACCTCCGGCATCCGCGAGGCACGGCCGGCCAGTCGCGCGGCGGCCTTCTCGGCCTCCGCGGCGATCTCGTCGAGCACGGCCTGCTTGGCCTCGGGCTTGCGGATGCGGCGGGCGCCTTCGAGGCGGCGGCCGAGGCGGTGCGCGTCACGGAGGTTGATCTCACCGAGAAGCGTCTGCAGGGCGGCGAAGGAAGTAGACATACCTGGTCGAGGATCTCACCTGGGCCCTGCGGGTGGCGAACGCATTTGTGCCCCGCCCCGTACCATTTCGGGACGAGTCCCCCCGATGTGCCAGTGAGAGGCAGCCCACCTTGTCCCGCCGTCGCCACGTGTGCTGCCTGCTGGCGGCGCTGCTCGCGATGCTGCTGGGTCCCGCCGCCACCACGGCCCTGGCCGGGCCGCAGCCCGGGCCCGCCCTTGCCGTCCCCGCCTCCGCCTCCGTGCCGACCGTCGGCCCGGGTGTCCCCGCGACGCCGGCCGCCGCCACGGCCGGGGCCCGGTACTCGGTGCGGACCGCCGCGGACGGGTCCGCCGTGCGGGGGGACTTCAGCAGCCCGGCGGAAGCCGAGGGGCGGGGGCCCGTCTGTGATCCGGGCGGGGCCGGGCACGGGCCCGCGCCGCTGCTCCCGCCCCGCGCCGGGCAGGACCACGCGCAGCTCCCGGCCGCGCGGGCCGGGGCCGGGGTGGAGCGTCCGCAGGGGGCTCGGCCCGTACGGGTCCTCGTACGCGGGCCCGACCGGCCGGCGCCAGGACCGGTGGAGCTGTCCGTGATGCGGGTCTAGGAGGCCGGCTCCGCGCCCGTCCCCTTTTACCCTTCCGCACCGCCGTACTGGAGCACCCGTATGCCCTCCGCCTCCCGCAAGCCCCTGCTGATCTCCGCCGGGGTCGCCGCCGCCGCGCTCACCCTCGGCCTCGTCTCCTGGCAGGCCACCGCCCCCGACGCCAAGCCCGGCAGGGCCCCGGCCGCCGCGCCCGCCCCCGAAGCGGCCCCCGAACTCAAGGCGCTGGCCCGCCGTGACGCCGGCGACAAGCTCGCCACGGGCCGCCCCGACGCACCCGTCGTCCTCATCGAGTACTCCGACTTCAAGTGCGGCTACTGCGCCAAGTTCGCCCGGGACACCGAGCCCGAACTGGTGAAGAAGTACGTCGCCGACGGCACCCTGCGCATCGAGTGGCGCAACTTCCCGATCTTCGGCGCCGAGTCCGAGGCCGCCGCCAAGGCCGCCTGGGCGGCCGGGCAGCAGGACCGCTTCGCCGCCTTCCACGAGGCCGCGTACGCCGAAGGGGCCAAGGAGAAGGGCTTCGGCGAGGCCCGCCTGACCGAGCTGGCCCGCGAGGCCGGGGTCCCCGACCTGGAGCGCTTCAAGGCCGACATGGCCGGGGAGGCGGCCACCGCCGCCCTGAGGAGGGACCAGGAGGAGGGCTACCGCATCGGCGTCCAGTCCACCCCGTCCTTCCTGGTGGGCGGCCGCCCCCTCGCCGGGGCCCAGCCCCTGGAGGCCTTCACCGCCGCCGTCGCCAGGGCGAAGGCGGAAGCGGAAGCGGCGGCCGGGCGGTGACCGACATCGGCTACCTGGCCGCCCTCCTGGGCGGCCTCCTCGCCCTGCTCAGCCCGTGCAGCGCGCTGCTCCTGCCCGCCTTCTTCGCGTACTCGATCGACTCCCGCTCCCGGCTGCTCGCCCGCACCGGGATCTTCTACGCGGGCCTCGCGAGCACCCTCGTACCGCTCGGCGCGGCCGGTTCGTACGCCGGAAGGTTCTTCCACAGCAACCGCGAGGCGCTGGTCCTCGGCGGCGGCTGGCTGATCATCGCGCTCGGCGCCGCCCAGATCCTCGGCCTCGGCTTCGCCTCGAAGCGGATCTCCGAGCTGTCCGGCCGGATCCGCCCGACCACCGCCCTGTCGGTGTACGCGCTCGGCGCGGTCTACGGGCTGGCCGGCTTCTGCGCGGGCCCGATCCTCGGCAGCGTCCTGACGGTGGCGGCGGTCAGCGGCAGCCCGGTCTACGGAGGCCTGCTGCTGGCGGTGTACGCGCTGGGCATGGCCGTCCCCCTCTTCCTGCTGGCCCTGCTCTGGGACCGCTTCGACCTGGGCCGCCGCCGCTGGCTGCGCGGCCGCGTCCTGCGGCTGGGCCGGCTCGAACTGCACACGACCTCGCTGCTGTCGGGGCTGTTCTTCATCACCCTGGGCGCGCTCTTCCTCGCCTACGACGGGGCGAGCGCCCTGCCGGGGCTGCTGGACGTGGACGACTCGTACGCCGTGGAGCGGTGGGCGGGCTCCGTCGCGGACGCCGTACCCGACTGGGCGCTGCTCGGGCTGGTCGCCGTAGGGGCCCTGGCCTTCGGGCTGAGCCGGTGGCGGCGCGCGGAGCGGGAGGGGTGAAACGCGGAAGGCCCCGTCCGAGGGACGGGGCCTTCCTTCTGTGGCTGGGGCCGGGGTCGAACCGGCGACCTATCGCTTTTCAGGCGATCGCTCGTACCAACTGAGCTACCCAGCCACGAGACTGTTTCCAGCCTCAGCGAACCTGACGGGACTTGAACCCGCGACCTCCACCTTGACAGGGTGGCGAGCTAACCAACTGCTCCACAGGTCCTTGCAATGTGCGAGCACAAGTCTCGCACACGGTAATGCGTACCCCCAACGGGATTCGAACCCGTGCTACCGCCTTGAAAGGGCGGCGTCCTGGGCCACTAGACGATGAGGGCTAAAGGCCCGCCGGGCACTTTGCAGCGCGTCGGGGACGTGAGAAGCATATGGGATCGGAGGAGCTATCGCCAAAACGGTTTCCCCCGGAGCGACAATGGCCGGGTGCTGGAGATGACGCGCGAGGAGTTCGAAGAGCTCGTCGCAGAGGCCCTGGACCGGATTCCGCCGGAGCTGACGCGGCTGATGGACAACGTCGCGGTGTTCGTCGAGGACGAGCCCCCGGCCGACGACCCCGAGCTGCTCGGCCTGTACGAGGGAACCCCGCTGACCGAGCGCGGCGAGTGGTACGCCGGTGTGCTCCCGGACCGCATCACGATCTACCGGAACCCCACGTTGCGGATGTGCGAGGACCGGGAGAGCGTGGTCGCGGAGACGGAGGTGACGGTGGTGCACGAGATCGCCCATCACTTCGGGATCGACGACGAACGGCTGCACGCGCTGGGCTACGGGTGACCCGGCCGGTGCCGGGGGGCGAGGCCATCGACCCGGATGTCGACCTCCACGTCCCCGCCCAGCGCACCGAGCCGCAGGGCCGGGTGCTCGCGGCGGTCGCGGCGGGCGCCGCCCTCGGGGCCTCGGCCCGGTACGGGGTGGGCCTGCTGTGGCCGGCGGGCGGGCCCGGGGCCTTCCCGTGGGCGACCCTGTGGATCAACGTCACGGGCTGCGCGCTGATCGGCGTCCTGATGGTGCTGATCGCCGAGGGCGGGCGCAGTGCCCCGCACCCGCTGCTGCGGCCCTTCGCCGGGGTCGGGGTGCTCGGCGGGTTCACCACCTTCTCCGCCTACGCGCTCGACTTCTCCCGGCTGCTCGACGACGGGGAGGCCGGGCGCGCGCTGGCGTACGCCGGGCTCACCGCCGCGGGAGCGCTGGGCGCGGTGTGGGGGGCGGCCTCGGTGACCCGGCTGGCGGTGCGGGGGCGCGGGTGAACTGGCTGCTGGTGGTCGTGGGGGCGGTGGTCGGGGCCCCGCTGAGGTACCTGACCGACCGGGCGGTGCAGTCCCGGCACGACTCCGTCTTCCCGTGGGGGACCTTCCTGGTCAACGCCGCGGCCTGCCTGCTGCTCGGGGCGCTGAGCGGGGCCGCGCTGGCCGGGGCGGGCTCCTCGCGGGTGACCCTGCTGCTCGGGACGGGGCTGTGCGGGGCGCTGAGCACTTACTCCACCTTCTCCTACGAGACCCTGCGGCTGGCGGAGCGCGGCCACGGCTTCCTCGCCTCGGTGAACGTGCTCGCATCGGTGCTGGTCGGGCTGGGGTCCGTCCATCTGGGCTCGCAGGTGGCGCGGCAGCTGTTCGGATAAGGGGCGTGTCTCTTACGGGGTAAAGGGAGTTGGGCTCATTGACCCGCCCATCGCGGACCCCGCCGCCGTGCTCCGGAGGTGCCCCAGTGCGCCATTTGTCCTCTCTCAGACTGGCCGTCTCCGCACTCGCGGTCGCGGCGACGGCGGGCTGCATGAGCGTCGGCGAGGACGCCGCGAAGCCCGCTCCCGCCGCCTCGGTCGGCGGCAAGGGCGTCGCGGGGGCCGGCGGGGCCGCGGGCGGGGGCCACGGCTCCGGGGTCCACGGCAACGGGCAGGGCGTCAAGGGCGGTACGGGGAACCAGGACGGCAAGGCCGGTGAGCCCGGGAAGGCCTCCGGCGCGACCGGAGCCTCCCCCAGCTCCGGAGCCCCGGGCGGGCGGCCGGGACAGCCCTCGCCGTCGGCGGGGCCGGGCGGCGGGGCGGGCGGCCAGGGGGGCCAGGCGCCGTCCGGCGGCGGCTCGGGTTCCGGTGGAGGTTCGGGCTCCGGGGGCTCGGGTTCCGGTTCGGGGTCGGGTTCGGGTTCCGGGTCCGGTTCGGGTTCGGGCTCGGGGTCGGGCTCCGGGGGCGGGTCGGGTTCGGGTTCGGGATCCGGGTCGGGCTCCGGGGGCGGCTCGGCCACCACTCCGCCCGTCGTGGAGCCGACCCCGCCTGTGACGGAACCCACACCGCCCGAGCCCACTCCGACCGCTCCGGACCCGACCGCCGGGCAGGGGGGATCGGCGTAGATCTGGGGGGATTCGCGGGGCCGCCCAGTGCGGCACGAGGTCCGCACCCTGGGTATTTCCGCAGGTCAGAGGGGTCTGGCCCGGAGTGACTTGCCAGACCCCCAGGAGGGTGCGTATGGTTATAGATCGTTTGATCCCATTGCCCGGCGCCGAATCCGAAGAGCGCCGTGTGGCGCGTACTCTCCCTAGCCGTGGCTGACCGCATTGAGGCGGTCGATTTGCGATTCACGGAGTTTGGGCGCGTGCCGAGACTCCGGAAGGTTTCGCATTTCGCATGTCCATTTCCAGTTCTGACCGTTCCGTCATGCCCGAGAACGACTCCAACGAGATCGTCGACGCCGAGACCCTTGCGGTCACCGAGGCCATGGAGGCCATCGAGGCGGAGGAGATCATCGAGGCCCTTGAGGCCGATGTGACCGCCGAGGCCGACGAGGCTGACGTGAACGACGAAGACGCCGCCGACGCGGAGCCCACGATCACCTTCGGCGACCTCGGTCTGCCCGAGGGCGTCGTGCGCAAGCTCGCGCAGAACGGCGTCACCAGCCCCTTCCCGATCCAGGCCGCGACCATCCCGGACGCCCTGGCCGGCAAGGACATCCTCGGCCGCGGCCGCACCGGCTCCGGCAAGACCCTCTCCTTCGGTCTGCCCACCCTGGCCCGCCTGGCCGGTGGCCACACCGAGAAGAAGAAGCCCCGCGCGATCATCCTGACGCCGACGCGTGAGCTCGCGATGCAGGTCGCGGACGCCCTCCAGCCTTACGGCGACGTCCTCGGCCTGAAGATGAAGGTCGTCTGCGGCGGTACCTCCATGGGCAACCAGATCTACGCCCTGGAGCGCGGTGTCGACGTCCTCGTCGCCACCCCCGGCCGTCTGCGCGACATCATCAACCGCGGCGCCTGCTCCCTGGAGAACGTCGAGGTCGCCGTCCTCGACGAGGCCGACCAGATGGCCGACCTGGGCTTCCTGCCCGAGGTCACCGAGCTGCTCGACCAGATCCCCGGCGGCGGCCAGCGCATGCTCTTCTCCGCCACCATGGAGAACGAGATCGGCACCCTGGTCAAGCGCTACCTGACGAACCCCGTCACGCACGAGGTCGACAGCGCCCAGGGCAACGTCACGACCATGACGCACCACGTCCTCGTCGTGAAGCCGAAGGACAAGGCGCCGGTCACGGCCGCCATCGCCGCCCGCAAGGGCCGCACCATCATCTTCGTCCGCACCCAGCTGGGCGCCGACCGCATCGCCGAGCAGCTCATCGAGGCCGGCGTGAAGGCCGACGCGCTGCACGGCGGCATGACGCAGGGTGCCCGCACCCGCGTCCTCGCGGACTTCAAGGACGGCTACGTCAACGCGCTCGTCGCGACCGACGTCGCCGCCCGCGGCATCCACGTCGACGGCATCGACCTGGTCCTGAACGTGGACCCGGCCGGCGACCACAAGGACTACCTGCACCGCTCGGGCCGCACCGCCCGCGCCGGCAAGTCCGGTGTCGTCGTGTCGCTGGCGCTCCCGCACCAGCGCCGCCAGATCTTCCGCCTGATGGAGGACGCGGGCGTCGACGCCTCGCGCCACATCGTCCAGGGCGTCGGCGCCTTCGACCCCGAGGTCGCCGAGATCACCGGTGCCCGTTCGCTGACCCAGGTCCAGGCCGACTCCGCGAACAACGCCGCCAAGCAGGCCGAGCGCGAGGTCGCCGACCTCACCAAGCAGCTCGAGCGCCTGTCGCGCCGCGCCGTGGAGCTGCGCGAGGAGGCCGACCGCCTCGTCGCCCGCTCCGCCCGTGAGCGCGGCGAGGACCCGGAGGCCGCTGTCGCCGAGGTGGCCGAGGCCGCCGAGGCCGAGGTCGCGGCTGCTGCCGCCGCCGCTGCCGCCGAACTGGCCGCGCAGGAGCGCCGCGAGGAGCAGCGCGCCCAGCGCGACGACCGCGGCAACTTCGAGCGTCGCGACAACCGCGGTGGTGACCGCGACAACCGCGGCGGCGACCGTGGCGGCTTCCGCCGTGACGACCGCGGCGACCGTGGTGGCCGTCCGTCCGGTGGCTTCAACCGCGATGACCGTGGTGGCGACCGTGGTGGCTTCCGCCGCGACGACCGTCCGTCGGGTGGCTTCCGTTCCGGTGGCGACCGTCCGTCCGGTGGTGGCTTCCGTCGTGACGACCGTCCGTCCGGTGGCTTCAACCGTGACGACCGTGGTGGCGACCGTGGTGGCTTCCGCCGCGACGACCGTCCGTCGGGTGGTTTCCGTTCCGGTGGCGACCGTCCGTCCGGTGGTGGCTTCCGTCGTGACGACCGTCCGTCCGGTGGCTTCAACCGCGATGACCGTGGTGGCGACCGTGGTGGCTTCCGCCGCGACGACCGTCCGTCGGGTGGCTTCCGTTCCGGTGGCGACCGTCCGTCCGGTGGTGGCTTCCGTCGTGACGACCGCCCCTCCGGCGGCTTCAACCGTGACGACCGTCCCTCCGGCGGCGGCTTCCGTTCCGCCGGCGCGGGCGACCGCCCGTACGGCCGCCGCGACGACAACCGCCCCTCCGGCTCCGGTTCGACCGGTTCCTTCGGCGGCCGTCGTGACGACAAGCCCCGCTGGAAGCGCAACGGCTGACGCCTGAGCGCCGTCTGACGCGGACTCGGCCCCCACAGCACTCCGGTGCGGTGGGGGCCGAGCCCGTTTCCGGCCTGTTTCACCCGGCGTTCACCCCGCGCACGGCGGTTGGCGGGAAACCGCCCGGGCCACACCCGGCGATACCCGATCGGTCATGAGCCCCTCTCCGGCTATGCTCTGGGGTGAGCACGTGGAGGGCCATTAGCTCAATTGGCAGAGCAGCGGACTTTTAATCCGTTGGTTGTCGGTTCGAGTCCGACATGGCCTACCGCACGCGGGCCCGGGGGACCTCCTCCTGACCTGTGCTTCAGCGCCCCTTCCGGCTTCGGCCGGGAGGGGCGCTCTGCTGCCCGCCCGAGGGCGCCCGTGGCTGGATGTGGTGCCGTGACGGCCGTGGGGGCGGCTACGGGCCCACGGAGCCCCACGGAGCCCCATGAGCGGCCGTCCTGGCCGGGTTTGGCCGCGGGGGAGGACGGCGGACCGCGGAGCGGGCGGCGTCCGGACCGGGCGCGCGAAGCGAGTGCCGCCGTACCATTCATGTAGTTCGTACCAGTCCGTTCGGGAGTGTCCGTGAGTGCTTCGCCCCTTGCGTCCATGGCGCTTCCCGATCTCCTGCGGGCGTGGCGGGCCGAGGCGGGCGTCAAGCTCCGGCGGGACAGGCCGCTTCCGCAGACGGAGGTCGCCCAGCGGATGGGCGTCAGCGAACGCTGGTACCGGGGACTGGAGAACGGCGTGGCCGTCTCCCTCACGCCGGAGGTGCTGCGCAGGCTCGCGGACGCGCTGGAACTCGGACCGGACGAGCGGATGGCCCTGCACGGCAAGGCGCTGGGCGGTGCGGCCCTGGTCGCGCCGGAATCGATGGCCGACCCCATACCGGCGCTCAGCCGGCTCATCGCGGCGCAGCGGAACCTGCCGGCGTACCTCACCGACCACGCCTGGAACATCCGCGGCTACAACGGCCTGATGGCGGACTGGTTCCCGTGGGTCACCGAGCCCGGCGCCAATCTGATGCGCTGGGCGCTGACCACCGAGGAGGCGCGCGCGCAGCTGGGCGACTGGCGCGGGCACGCCGAGGTGTACCTGGCCCTGCTGCGGTTCGCGCTGGTCGGGCATCCCGAGGACCGGGAGCTGGGGGACCTGCTGGAGGAGACCCTGCGGGATCCGGAGACCCGGCAGGTGTGGGACCGGGGGCCGCGGGTGGTGGCCTACCGGCAGGGACACCGCTACCGGCTGTCCCTGCCGCACGTTTCCCCGGGAGAGCTGGTCGTCACCTCCCAGGTCCTGGTCCCCGCGTACCACCAGAGCATCCGCTGCGTCGTTCTGGTCCCCGTGGACGACGCGACGTCCGTGCTCTGAAATCCCCGCGCCCCCCGGCGCCCGTTCCCCCTGTGTTCCCCCTGAGCCTCGCGGCCCCGGTCCCGGCCCCTTCCCCCGTGGAGGAGCCGGTGCCGTCACTCTGGCATGCGGTCATCTGCGTGTACAGAGGCAAACATTTGCCGGATTCGATGAATGGGCGCATTCATGGGGACCGGTGGAAACGCGCCGGTGAAGGGTCTTCACGAGTCATCTGTGCGGCAATTTCTTGCCGGTTGACGGAGGCGTGGCCGGATGTCAATGTCGTGCCTGTTCCGTTGTGTGCTGTTCCGTTTCGGAAACGGCAGGCAACCCGGGGCGGGGCATTCGTGGATCCCCCGCGGCCTGCGCCCCGACGGCGCGGGAGGCCCGGCCCTACCGGCCGAGCCTCCCGCCGCCGCCGTCTTTCAGGGCCCTGACCTGCGGTGATGTGGGTCCATGGGTGGGGCGGGGCGGTAATTGGCGGAGGCCGTCCCCCGGATGACGTAGAGTTGTGTTTACCGACGCGGGGTGGAGCAGCTCGGTAGCTCGCTGGGCTCATAACCCAGAGGTCGCAGGTTCAAATCCTGTCCCCGCTACTCAGTACGAAGGCCCGGTTCCCTTGTGGAACCGGGCCTTCGTCGTTTCCGTTGTCCCTTCTGCGGGGCCGAGGGCGCCGTCACTCGATCGGCCCGGCCGGGTCGCCGTACGACGGCCCGTGCCGCCAGCCTTGAGGGGGCGAGGCGGGACCGGGCGGCAGGAGAGCAGCGTGGTGGGGCTGGGCCGGCAGGGAAACGGCGCGAGCACGCCCGGTGGCGGTGCGGCCCGGCGGGTGGTGCGGATCCTTCCGGTACTGCTGATCCTCCTCGGCTTCGTCTTCGACGTGCTCACCCCGCCCAGCTTCACCGGTTCCCCCTTCTTCTCCGCCGCGCCGCTGATCGCGGCCCCGCTCTTCACGTTCCGGCTGACCGCGCTGACCGGGGTCGCCGCCTCGCTCGCGGTCGTGGCGCTGCACTTCCACAACGGCACCAGCTGGAAGGCGGAGGCCCTGACCGAGCTGGTGACCGTGCTCACCGTGTCCGGGCTGGCCCTGCTCATCAACCGGGTCGTGCGGCGCAGCGGCGAGCGGCTCGCCTCGGCGCGGGAGATCGCCGAGGCCGCCCAGCGGGCCGTGCTGCCGACCCCGGCCGAGCGGATCGCGGGGCTGGAGGTCTCCGCCCGGTACGAGGCCGCGCAGGCCGACGCGTCCATCGGCGGGGACCTCTACGCCGTCCAGGAGACCCCGTACGGGGTGCGGCTCGCGGTGGGCGACGTACGGGGCAAGGGGCTGGGGGCGGTGGAGGCCGTCGCCGTGGTGCTGGGTGCCTTCCGGGAGGCCGCGGAGACCGAGCCGACCCTGGAGGGGCTGGCGCGGCGGCTGGAGCGCGCGCTGGCCCGTGAGGGCGTCCGGCGGGACAGTCTGGACGCGGTGGAGGGGTTCACCACCTGCGTACTCGGTGAGATCCCCGCCGGGGCCCAGGTGTTGCGGCTCGTCAACCGGGGACACCCCGAACCCCTGCTGCTGTACGCGGACGGTGGCCTGGCGGTGCTCGCCCCGGCCGAGCCCGCGCTGCCGCTGGGCCTGGGCGAGCTGTCGGCCGGGACGGCGGACCGGGTCGGGGAGTGGGCCTTTCCGGCGGGCAGCACCCTGCTGCTGTTCACGGACGGGCTCACCGAGGCCCGGGACACCGCCGGGGCCTTCTACGATCCGGCCGCCCGGCTGCGCGGGCGGGTCTTCCCCGGGCCGGACGGGCTGCTCGACGCGCTCAGCACCGACGTGCGCCGGCACACGGGCGGCGGGGCGACCGACGACATGGCGCTGCTGGCGGTGGGCCGGCCGGGGGAGGGGCAGCCGGAGCGGCGCCGGACGGTGCCGGTGGTCCGGCGTGACGGTCTGTAGCGCAGGAGGCGCTCTCCGCAAGGGGATTGACGGGCCGTCATTTTGCCACTGTGGCTGAAGTGATGCGTGGGTGGGCAGGTATTTGCCCGAGTTGGTGGCATGGTGAGGTCAATGTCCAGGCCAAGGCTGTTCGGTGGGTGGCCGATTGGCGTTAACGATCAGTCGCAACAGCTTGGAATCACTCCCCCGCGTCTATTACCGTTCGATAACGCAGCGCGGTCGTCCCAGCCGTCGCAAGAGACGGCGCCGTGCGCGTTCCCGCTCATGAGGAGTGTGCCCCGGTGGCCTCCAACTCGCCTGCCCACGAAGGCATCGACGTCCAGGAGACGCCCACCGCCGGAGCCTGGGGAGAGTGGAACCCCACCGAGGACTCCGCCCGCCCCCCGCGCGGCAAGCACCGCGTCCTCAAGCCGCGCGGCGGACTCGCCCGCAGCTCGACCGTGCTCGGCGTCGGCGTGATCGCGGCGGTCGGCGCGGGCGGCATCGCCACCGCGCAGGACCGGCCCCAGGTCGCGATATCCATGCCCTCGCTCCCCGACCTGCTCGGCGGCGGACACGACTCCGACGGCGCCTCGCGCACCGCCGGCGTCCCGCAGCAGGCCGCCGCGCAGGCGGAGCAGGCCCAGGTGGCGGAGCAGGCCCAGGCCGACGCGGGCGAGGCGCTGCGCAACCGGATCCTCCAGCAGGCCGAGTCCCAGCAGGACGTCACCGACGCCCAGGCGCGGGCCGAAGCCCAGCGGGCCGCGAGCGAAGCCGCCGCCCAGGAGGCCCGCAGCCAGAAGGAAGCCGCCGACAAGGAGGCCGAGGCGGTCCGCGCCGCCGCCGAGAAGGCCGCCGCCGAGAAGGCCGCCGCGGACAAGGAAGCCGCGGAGAAGGCTGCCGCCGAGCAGGCCGAGACCAAGGCCGCGGCGGGCGGCGGAGCCGGGTCCGGGTCCGGGAAGTCGACGGGCGGGTACTCCCTGCCGACCTCCGCCTACACCCTCACCTCGCACTACGGCGACTCCGGCTCCATGTGGTCCTCCGGCTACCACACGGGCCTCGACTTCGCGGCGCCCACCGGGACCCCGGTCAAGGCCGTCGGCGCGGGCCAGATCATCTCCGCCGGCTACTCCGGCGCCTACGGCTACCGGATCGTCCTCCAGCTGGAGGACGGCACCCAGGTCTGGTACTGCCACCTCTCCTCGATGTCCGTGACCTCCGGTTCCGTCGGCGCGGGCGAGACAATCGGCCGGGTCGGGGCCACCGGCAACGTCACCGGAGCCCACCTCCACCTGGAGGTGCGCAAGGGCGGCTCGACGGTCGACCCGCTGGCGTGGCTCAACTCCAAGGGCCTCAGCGTCTAGAGGCCGACAGGGCCGGCCGCCTGGGCGCCGGGACGGGCGCCGGTACCGGGACCGGTACGGGTACGGGTGCCGCTGCCGGTGCCTGGAGCGGTACGGGTGCCCGGAGCGGTGCGGTGGCCGCCGGTACGGGGGCCGGGGTCGGGGTGCCGAAGCGCTGGGGCAGGAGTTCCTCCATGACCGCGGCCCGGGCCAGTGCCGGTGCGGCCGTCGCCCGGCGCAGCCAGAGCGCGCGCAGCAACTCCCGCTCCCGCGCGGTGAAGTCCGGCCCCAGGGACGGGCCCGCCCGGCGGGCCTGGCGGCGCAGCAGGGCCAGGGCGGCGGCGTCCGCCGCGTACCGGGACACCGCGCGGGCGGCGGGACGGCCCCCCGTGCGGCGGGCCAGGGCGCGCGCCAGTGACCGGGCCGGCATCGAAGCCAGGGCCGGCACCTCCGCCGGACCGAGCCAGCCCGCGCGGGCGTACACCGCCAGCTCGGCGGCGACGGCCCGCAGCCGGTGGCGCCGCATCCGCACGGCGAGCCACAGCAGCAGCCCGAACGCCGGGACCATCACGCAGCCGTAGACCAGGTAGAACCCGTACTCCCCGAAATGCGAGGAACCGTTCCACAGGGCGTGCGCGCCCATGGCGAGTCCCAGACCCAGCAGCGGCAGCGCCGTCCTGCGCGCGCGGCGGGTGCTGAGAGCGGCCGCGCCGAAGCCGAGGCCGGTGAGCACCGTGAAGAGCGGGTGCGCGAACGGCGACAGCACGACCCGTACGAAGAAGGTCGCCGCCGTCACCGAGTCCAGCACCCCGGTCCCGTCGGCGAGGTCCTCCTCGAAGGCGTTGCCCAGGTAGAGGATGTTCTCGGTGAAGGCGAAGCCGGTGGCGGTGAACCCGGCGACCACGAAACCGTCGGCGGGGCCGGTGAACTGCCGTCTTCGGAAGAGGAACACGAGCAGCAGCGCCGCCGCCTTGACGGTCTCCTCCACGAACGGGGCGATCGCCACCGAGCCGAGCTGATCCGCGGCCGAGGGATCGGTGGTGGCCTCGGATATCCACTCCGTGGCGAAGCTGTTGGCCAGTATCGCGATCAACGCGGCGGTGCACGCCCCCCAGCCGAAGCAGAAGAACAGCTGCCGCCACGGGGCCGGCGCGGCCCGGCCGAGCCACCGGAAGGCCGCCATCAGGGGCGGCACCGGCAGCACGGCCAGGCCGAGGCCTACGAAGAACCCGGCGGTGCCGGTCTGCTCCCGTACGAGTTCCAGGATCGCGATCCCGGTGGCGGTGAGCAGAGCGACGAGCACGCACGCACGGGCCGGGCCCGGCAGGCGTGCGAGCACACGGGTGAGCGCTCGGTACACATGATGACCCTACCGAGCGGGTCGGACACTCGGAGTGACGTTCGTCAGTTCCCGGAATCGGCCTTACGGGCGAAGAGGAGGTCGTGCACGACGTGCCCCTTGTCCAGGCCCTGGCCCTCGAAGCGGGTCAGGGGACGGAAGTCGGGGCGCGGCGCGTAGCCGCCGTCCGGCTGGGTGTTCTCGAACCGCGGGTGCGCGCCGAGCACTTCGAGCATCTGCTCGGCGTACGGCTCCCAGTCCGTCGCGCAGTGCAGTACCGCGCCGGGGGCCAGGCGGGTCGCGGCCAGGTCGAGGAACTCCGGCTGGATCAGGCGGCGCTTGTGGTGGCGGGCCTTGGGCCACGGGTCCGGGAAGTACACGCGCAACCCGGCGAGGGAGGCGGGCGGGAGCATCTCGCGGAGCAGGATGATCGCGTCGCCGTTGGCCACGCGGACGTTCTTCAGGCCGCCCCGTTCGGCGAGGGCCAGGAGGTTGCCCTGGCCGGGGGTGTGCACGTCGGCCGCGAGGATGCCGGTCGTGGGGTCGGCGGCGGCCATCTGGGCGGTGGCCTCGCCCATGCCGAAGCCGATCTCCAGGATCACGGGCAGGCCGTCGAAGAGCCGGTCGAGGTCGATGACCTCGTGGCCGTCGATGTCGAGGCCCCAGGTGCCCCAGAGGCGCTGCAGCGCCTCGCCCTGGCCGGTGGTGACACGGCTGCGCCGGGGCTGGAAGCTGCGGATGCGGCGCTCGTGGTGCGACCCGGCGGGGTCGGGCGCGGGGCCGTCGGGGAAGCGGGGCTCGGTGCGCCACTTGGGGGGCACGTACGCGGTCGCCTCCGGCGCGGTGTCCGGGAGGCTGGGCTGGGGGTTCGGGGACTCAGACACAATGCGCTGATTCTACGTCCGCCCGACGAACCACCGCCGTGCCCCTGGCCGGGGTGGGGTCGGGGTCGGGGACGGGGTGGGGTGCCGTCCGGGATAGGCATGATTTATGGCGCCCCCTCCGAAGCTCCGTCGAGTGACGGGGCACCGCGCGCCAACAAATCACGTTTTACATCCCGGACGACACCCCACCCCGTCCCCGACCCCTCACGTCCGTGATCCGGTCCCGCCGAATCCAGCCTCGCCGGCGTTTGAGGCGCGGGGTCTGGGGCGGAGCCCCAGGGGGTTTGAGCCGCGCCGGCTCTGAGGCGGGAACGGTGGAAGGGTGGGTAGGGGACAAGCCCCGCGCAGCGGGACAGCCGGTCGGCGGGTCAGGGGGTGTGGAGGGTTTGGAGGGCTCGGGTGGCGATCTCGCGGCCGATCGGAAGCGACGCGGTCGCCGCAGGCGAGGGGGCGTTCAGGACGTGCACCGTCCGAGGCGCGTCCATGATGAGGAAGTCGTCCACCAGGGTTCCGTCCCGGAGGACCGCCTGCGCGCGGACCCCCGCAGTGGCGGGTAGCAAGTCCGCGGCGGTGACGGCCGGCAGCAGGCGGCGCACGGCCTCCGTGAAGGCCTGCTTCGACAGGGAGCGGTGGATCTCCCCCGCCCCGTACCTCCAGTGCCGCGCGGCCATCCGCCAGGATCCCGGCCAGGCCAGTTCGGTGGCGATGTCCCGGGGCCGGACCGTGCCCCAGCCGTAGCCCTCGCGGGCCAGCGCCGGCACGGCGTTCGGCCCAACGTGGACCCCGCCGCCGATGCCCCGCGTGAGGTGGACGCCGAGGAACGGGAACGCCGGGTCCGGCACCGGGTAGACCAGGCCCCGGACGAGCGAGGGCCGGGCCAGGTCGTGGTACTCGCCCCGGAAGGGGATGATCCGCATGCCCGGGTCGTCCCCGGCCAGGCGGGCGACGCGGTCGCACTGCAGGCCCGCGCAGTTGACCAGCACCCGCGCCCGGAACACCAGCCCGGACGTGGTGCGCACCGCCACCGCGGAGGGGCGGCGCGAGATCAGGTCCACCTCGGCGCCGTAGACGATCTCCGCGCCGGAGGACTCCGCCAGCTGCGCGGCGACCCGCCCGTAGTCGACGATCCCGGTGGTGCCCACGTGGATCGCGGCGAGGCCCCGGATCTCCGGCTCGTACTCGGCGATCTGCGCCGGGCCGAGCTCGCGGACGGGGATGCCGTTCTCCCGGCCGCGCTGGACGAGGGAGTGCAGGCGGGGGAGCTCGGCGCGGTCGGTGGCGACGATCAGCTTGCCCGTGACCTCGTGCGGGATGCCGTGCTCGGCGCAGAACTTGACCATCTCGGCGGCGCCGCGCACCGCGAAGCGGGCCTTGAGGGATCCGGGGCGGTAGTAGATCCCGCTGTGGATCACTCCGCTGTTGCGGCCCGTCTGGTGCCGGGCCGGTCCGGTCTCCTTCTCCAGGACGGTCACCCGGGTACCCGGGGCCAGGCGTGCCAGGGCATGGGCCGTCGACAGGCCGACGATCCCGCCCCCGATCACCAGCACGTCGCAGTCCACGCTGACACCTCCCACCCCTGCATACTGCACCCCGCCACCGACAGAGGGGCTACGCGGGGGCCACCAGGAGCGGCCGGGCGCGTTCGCGCAGTTCCGCCACGCGCGGTTCGTCCCCGTACGGTTCCAGCCGGTGCAGGAGGTCCCGTACGTACTCGTTCGTCCGCGCCGAGGAGATCCGGCCCGCGACCTCCACGGCCCGGGTGCCGGCCGCGCACGCCGCGTCGAGGTTGCCCGACTCCAGTTCGGCGACCGCGCTGACGACCAGGCGCAGCCCGTGGGAGCGCACGTACTCCTCGGTGGGGCGGGAGAGGGCCTGCTCGGTGAAGCGGCGGACCTGGCGGGGGAGTTTGAGGTCCCGGTAGCACTCCGCCGCGTCCGCCGCGAAACGGTCGTACGAGTAGAAGCCGAGCCAGGTCGGGTCGGGGTCGCCGTCGCGGGAGCGTTCCAGCCAGCCCTCCGCCGCGCGCAGCGCCGCCCCGGCGGCCGCCGAGTCGCCGGCCTTCGCGTGGGCGCGGGCCTCGACGAGGCGGAAGAAGCTCATGGTGCGGGCGGTGGCGAGGCCGCGGTTGCGTTCGACGGCGGCCTGCGCGAGGTCCACGCCCTCGTCGGGGAAGTCCCGGTAGGTCGCCTGGAGGGACATGGAGGCCAGGACGTAGCCGCCGAGCGGGACGTCGGCGGCGGCGCGGGCCAGGCGCAGCGCCTGGATGTAGTAGCGCTGGGCCGCTTCCTGCTGGCCGGTGTCGAAGGCCATCCAGCCCGCCAGCCGGGTCAGTTCGGCGGTCGCCCCGAACAGTGCGCGGCCCACCTCGTCGCTGTAGGAGCCGAGCAGGAGCGGCGCCGCGTCCACCCGCAGGCACTCCGGCACCATCGACGAACGCCAGTCCCCGCCGCCGTACTTGGAGTCCCAGCGGCGTGCGTCCTCGGCCGCCTCGCGCAGCTTCGTCACGTCGCTGTGGCCCACGCGCTGCGGGGAGGCGTCCGACAGGGAGGTGAGCACGGCGGGGGTGGGTGCGGGCGAGGGGGCGGGCGCGGGCGCCGGTGTGGCGGCGGCCGGTGCGGTTTCGGGTCCGGACTGGGCGGGCACAACGCTTTGCGCGGGGGTGTCGGCCGGCTGCCGGGGCGGGACGGCAGGGGTCGCCGGAGCCCCCGGAGCGACAGGCGCCGTCTCGCGAGCGGTGCCCGGTTCGCGTGCCACCGAGCTGTCGGCCGGAGATATCAGCCAGCGGGAGGCGGGCGTGGCGTACGCCGACACCGCGAAGGAACCGGCGAGCGACTGCCAGATCCCGCCGCCCCCACGCCGTCCGGCGAGATCGAGCCGGTACAGGTCCGTCGCCGAACGCACGGCCGCACCGATGTCGCGCGGGAAGGCCAGACCCACCTCGGGCGCGGGGTCCGCGTCCGCCAGGCCGATCTCGTGCAGCGGCACCGGCCGCCCCAGCTTCGCCCCGATGGCGGCGGCGATCAGGTGCGGGGCCGCGCCCTGCGGCACCATCCCCTTCGACACCCACCGGGCGACCGAGGTCTTGTCGTACCGCAGCGTCAGACCGCGCTGCGCGCCGAGGTCGTTGACCCGCCGGGCCAGCCCTGCGTTGCTGATGCCCGCGAGGGCGAGGACGGCGCCGAGCTTCTCATTGGGCTCGCGGAGCTCCCTGGACATGCGCCACCCCTCGTCACACGCGGAACGCAGACGCCGCCGGGGCATAGGCGCCCGGCATTTCGTAAACCCAGCGTAGTTCCCCGCCTCCCAAGCGTTAAGGCCCCGAGTTCCGTATGGCGGGATTGTTGTCCGTATGCACAGTCCGGGCGGAGCCCGTGCCCGGGGCGCACGTCTCCTGCCGTGCTCCGGCCGTGTGGCCGTGCGCCCGGCCGTGCGCTCTGGCCGCTCCCGGGGCCCGGCGATTCGATGTGCGGTGCGTGGGTCGGCCCGCCGCGTGGATCCGGTGGGCCGGGGGATGCCGCTACCTCAATCCCCGCGGGTGGCGGAACGGTCCGGGGGGTGGATGCCGCCTCCCGGACCGCGCCCCCGCGATGGCGGTGCGGGCAGGCGGTACGGGCAGTCAGTACGGCCGAAGAATGGCCGAAACCGACCTATGGGGCGGTGGGAACGGAACGCCAAATACCGCGTGGCCGGGGCGTGTTCGTTTACATGTGCGCCCCCCGAAGCCACTCTCGCACGCCCGTCTCGTGGCAGCATGGACCCCGAGCCACCCGGGGCCCCGCCGGCCGCGCCCTCAGCGCTGACCGTCTCGTCCGTGCCGTCCGTTGCCCCGGTCATGTGCCCACAGGCTGGGGAGGCGGCGGTGCGCTGGTTGGTCGGGTGGAGCAGTATCGCCGCGAGCTTCGGCACGGCCGGGCGCGTCTCCGGCCAGGGCGGTACGCGTACGGGCGCCCCCGGCTACGGCAGCTCCGGCTACGGCGCCCCCGGCCCCGCCGCGTACGGCGACCCCGCCCACGGCCACCCCTACGCCGACCCGCCCCGCGGCGGCATCGCCGACGCCGCCTACGCCGACGACCCCGCGGCCCAGGACGCGGAACGCACCGTCCACCCCGTCGGCGCCCAGCTCCTGTGGGGCGACCCCGACCCCCTCTGGGCCGTCGGCGACTGGCGCCCGGACGAGATCCGCACCGTCACCGCCGACCCCGCGGACCCCTTCACCCGCCTCGCCGTCCTCGGCTGCTGCGGCGCCACCGACGCCGAGCTCAGACGCGCCCTCTACGCCGCCCGCGGCGGAGCCCTGCGCCACCTCACCCAGTGGTCCGGCAGCTACACCGCCGTCGTCCAGGCCGGCCGCCGCATCACCGTCCTCGGCGACCTCGCGGGCGCCCGGCCCGTGTTCTACACGCCCTGGGCGGGCGGCACCGCGTACGCCACCGCCGCCCTCCCCCTCGCCGACCTCATCGAGGCGCAGCTCGACATCGGCCACCTCGCCGCCCTGCTGGCCTGCCCCGACAGCCCCGAGGCACTGGGCGACGGCACACCGTACGCCGGGGTCCGGCGCATCCCGCCCGGCCACACCCTGATCCTGCGCGAGGGCTCCCGGGAGATCACCGGCTACGAGCCCGTCGCCTCCCTCGCCGTGGCCGCCCCCGAGGCCGATCCCGAGCGCGCGGTGGAGGGCGTACGGGAAGCTTTGGTCGACGCGGTGCGCGCCCGGCTCACGGCGCCCCGGCATGCCCCCGACACCCTGGCCCCCGACCCCGGACCCGTGCCCGGAATGGGCCCCGCCGACCGGCGCGCGGCCCGCGGCGCCCCCGCGCCCGGGGTCGGCGCCGACCTGTCGGGCGGCAGCGCCTCCGCCACCCTCGCCCTCCTCGCCGCCGGCCTGCCCGGCGCCCCGGGCAGCCTCCCCGGGGCCGGCTCCCGCCTCCTCGCCGTCACCTTCAACGACCTCGCGACCCCGCAGGGCCGCGAAGCCGAACTCGAACGCGCCCACGCCCTCGCCGCCGACCCCCGGCTGCACCACGTCGTCGTGGCCGCCGCCGCCGAAGCCCTCCCCTACGCCGAACTCGACGGCCCGCTCACCGACGAACCCGGCCCCTCCCTCGTCTCCGCCGCCCGCGAACGCCGCCGCCTCGCCGCCGGCTCCGCCGACCACTTCACCGGCCACGGAGCCCGCCAGGTCCTCGACGCGCACCCCGCCCGCATGGCCGACCTCCTCATGGACCGCCGACGCCGCCACCTGCTGCGCCCCGTCGCCGCCCTCGCCCGCACCGCGCCCGAGGGCCCCCTGCTCGTCCCGTTCTCCGTCTACTCGGCCGCCCGCCGCCTCGCCCGTACGCCGTACCGCGCGGGCATCGAGGCCGCCGCGGCCCGGCTGCGCGAAGGCGGCGTCGACACCGGGGTACCGGGGCCGGTCGACGCCTCGCTCGCCGCCCTCACCTGGGCCCGCCCCGGCCCGGCCGCGCGCTGGCTCACCGGCGAGGCCCTCGCGGAAGTATCGATCCGCCTCGGCACTGCCGCGGGCCGCCCGCCGCTGTCACTGCGCCCCGGCGAGGCCCGCGCCCGCGCCGTGCTCGCCCGGCACGCAGCCGACCACCGGGTCTTCGAGCAGGCCGTCGAGGTCCGCAGCCAGCGACTGCACGCCCCGTTCCTCGACAACCAGGTCGTACGCGCCGCACGCGCCCTCCCCGAGTCCCTACGGGTACAGCCCGGAGCCCGCGCCGCGATCCTGCGCAGCGTCCTCGCCTCCGCCGGGGTACGCGAACTCCCGCCCGGCTGGGGCGCCACCGACCGCACCCCCGACGAGAGCGCCACCCGCCTCGGACTGCGCGCCGCCCTGCCCGGCCTGCTCGCGCTGTTCACCGCCCCGCTGCTCGCGGACGCCGGGCTGATCGACACCCGGCTCGTCCGGCAGGCCCTGACCGACGCCGCCGACGGCCGGGCCGTACCCCTCGACGGGCTCGCGGAACTCGTCTCCATGGAACTGTGGCTCCGCCGCCTCCTGGCCCGCCGCGGCACCTGCTGGACCGGCACCACCACCCCCCGCCGCCGCGCCGTCCCCCGCCCGGACACCCCCCTGGGCCGCCTCCCTGCACTCCCCCGCCTCACCCCACCGAACCCGACCCACCACTGACCCACCCGGCCTGCTGCGCGGGCAGGGCTGGACAGATCCAGCCCCGCCGGCGTTTGAGGCGCGGGCGCGGAGTGCCGTGTAGTGAGGTGCGCCCCCAAGCCCCGCCGGCGTTTGAGGCGCGGGGTCTGGGGCGGAGCCCCAGGGAACGGGCGAAGGGCGGGTAGGGGAACGCCCCGCGCAGCGGCCACCCGCTCCGGGTACGGGCCCCGACCCCGCCCGGCCCGCCGCCCCGCCGCGAAAACCCCCGCACGCCCCCGGCGAGGGCAAGGCAGAATTGCCCGGTGCGGTACCGAATCCTCGGAGTCACCGAGGCACGTGACGAGACCGGCGCCCCCCTCCCCCTCGGCGGCGCCCGCCTGCGCGCGCTCCTCGCCGCCCTCGCGCTCCGCGCCGGCGGCCCCGCCGCGGCGCCCGTCGCCGAGCTGGTCGACGAGGTGTGGGGCGACGCCCCGCCCCAGGACCCGCCCGCCGCCCTGCAGGCGCTCGTCGCCCGGCTCCGCCGCGCCCTCGGCTCCCGCGACGCCGTCCACGCCGATCCCGTCGGCGGCTACCGCCTGGCCGCCGCCCGCGAGGACGTCGACCTCCACCGTTTCACCCGGCTCGCCGCCCTCGGCTCCCGGCAGCTGCCCACCGACCCCGCCACCGCCGCCGGAACCCTCCGCGAGGCCCTCGCCCTGTGGCGCGGCCCCGCCCTCGCCGACCTCCCCGACTCCGCCCGCGCCTTCCACGCCGCCGCCCCCGAGGCCCGCCGCGCCTCGGCCCTGCGCGACCGCATCGAGGCCGACCTGCGCAGCTCCGGCCGGGCCGGTGCCCCCGAACCGGCCGGACTCCTCCCGGAGATCGAGGCGCTGATCCACGAGCACCCGTACGACGAATCCCTGCGCGCCCAGCAGATCCGCGCCCTGCGCGGGGCCGGCCGCCCCGCCGACGCCCTCGCCGCCTACGAACGCACCCGCGCCGCCCTCGCCGAAGCCCTCGGCACCGATCCCGGCCCGGAACTGCGCGCCCTGCACGCGGAGCTGCTCCAGCCCCAGCCGCAGCCGGCCCAGCCGCACGCACCCCGCGGCAACCTCCGCCCCCGCCTGACCTCCTTCGTCGGCCGCGAGCCCGAACTCGCGGCCCTCGACAGCGACCTGGCCCGCTTCCGCCTCGTCACCCTCACCGGCCCCGGCGGCTCCGGCAAGACCCGTCTCGCCGAGCACGCGGCCGCCGCCCAGCCCGAATCCGGCTGGCTGGTCGAACTGGCCCGCCTCGACGACCCCGCCGCCGTCCCCGGCGCCGTCCTCAGCGCCCTCGGCCTGCGCGAGAGCACCCTCGTCAGCCGCGAGAAGACCCCGGCCGAGGACCCGGCCACCCTCCTCGTCGAGCACTGCGCGCACCGCCGTCTGCTCCTGGTCCTGGACAACTGCGAGCACGTCGTCGGCGCCGCCGCCGCCCTCGCCGAGCACCTCCTCACGCACTGCCCGGGCGTGCGGATCCTGGCCACCAGCCGGGAACCCCTCGGCGTGCCGGGCGAGTGCCTGCGCCCCGTCGAGCCGCTGCCGCCCGCCACCGCGCACCGGCTGTTCGCCGACCGCGCCGCCACCGCCCGGCCCGGTTTCACCCCCGCCGACGACCCGGCGGCCGTCGCCGAGATCTGCGCCCGCCTGGACGGTCTGCCGCTGGCCATCGAACTGGCCGCCGCCCGGCTGCGGCTGCTCACCCCGCGCCAGATCGCCGACCGCCTCGACGACCGCTTCCGCCTCCTCACCGGCGGCGCCCGCACGCTCCTGCCCCGCCAGCAGACCCTGCGCGCCGTCGTCGACTGGTCCTGGGACCTCCTCGACGCACCCGAACGGGCCGTCCTCGCCCGTCTGTCGGTCTTCGCCGGCGGCTGCGACCTCGCCGCCGCCGAAGCCGTCTGCGCCGACCCCTCGTACGAGGTCGCGGACGTCCTCGGCTCCCTCGTCGACAAGTCCCTCGTCGTCGCCGAGCCGGGCCCCGACGGCATGCGCTACCGCCTGCTCGAAACCATCCACGAGTACGCCGCGGAGCGCGCCGCCGAACACACCACCGCCGATCCGGCCGACGCCCGCGCCACCGCCCGCCGCCACACCGCGCACTACCTCGCCTTCGCCGAGCAGGCCGAACCCCTGCTCCGCTCCGCCGCCCAGCTCCCCTGGATCCGGCGCGTCGAGACCGAGCTCGACAACCTCCGCTCGGCCCTCCACCGCACCACGGCGACCACCCCCGACGCGGCCCCCGACCACGCCAGCGCCCAGCGCCTCGCCGTCGCCCTCGGCTGGTTCTGGTGGCTGCGCAACTACCGCACCGAGGCCGGCGAGTGGACCACCCGGATCCTCGCCGTCACCCCCGCCGACCCGCCCGAGGGCTCGGCCGCGTACTGGCGCCGCATGCGCCTCCAGGTCCTGAACGTGTTCCTGATAGCGGAGAGCAGGCCCGCCGACGCCTTCCGCACCCCCGAGCACCAGGCCCTCGCCGCCCGCATCAAGGAAGCGTTCCGCCACGGCTCCCCGGAGACCACCCGCTTCCCCGGCATGCTCTGGCCCACGACGGCCTTCCTCACCGGCGACGTCGACTCCTTCCACGGCGACCTCGACATCTCCGTGGAGAACTGCCGCCGCCACGCCGGCGAGTGGGAACTCGGCGTCACCCTCCTGCTGCGCACCCACGTCGCCATCGACCTCACCGGCGGCCTGTCCACCATCGACGACGACCTCGTCGAACTGCACCTGATCGCCCGCCGCAACGGGGACCGCTGGATGCGCGCCCAGGTCGCCGGAGCCGCCGGCGAGGCCGCCATCTCGCGCGGCCGTTACGCCGAGGCCCGCACCGAGTACGAGGAGTGCCTGCGCCTCGCCCGGGAGGTGGGGGCCGGCACCGAGGCGCCCTTCGCCCTCGCCCGGATCGCGGAGACGGCCTACTGCGCCGGCGACTTCGAGGGCGCCGCGAAGCTCCTCGAGGAGTCCGACGCCGAGGCCGAGGAGTACGGCGGGGTGTACGACGCCAGCGCCTTCACCCGCTTCCTCGCCGCCCTGATCGCCCTCCAACGCGGGGACACCGAAGCGGCCCGCGCCGCGTGCGCCCAGGCCCGGGCCGAGGCCGCCCACATCACCGTGCCCGCGCAGTTCACGGCCGGACTGGAGACCGTGGAGGCCGTCCTCGAGGCCGGGGAGAGCGGCCCGGAGACCGGGATCGCCCGGCTCGCGCCCGCCCTCGCGGCGGCATTGGAAGCCAAGTGCGCCGAACGCCACCTGGCCGCGCTCACCGAGACGGCGGCCCGGCTGCTGGCCGACGCCGGCCGCCCGGCCGAGAGCGTACGGTTCCTCGCGGCCGCCACCGCCTGGCGCGGGGGCTACCCCCGGCCCGTGCCCGAGGAGGCCGCGCTGGCCGGGCTCCCGGCCCGCACCCTCGCCGCCCTCGGACCCGCCGCGCAGGCCGAGGCCCGGTCGGCGGGCGCCGCCCTCACCCCGGCCGAGATCGCCGCCGAACTCACCGAACTGGCCCGGACCACCGGCCCGCCCGGGGTCAGCGGCAGCTGATCACCGCGTCGGCCCAGCTCGCCAGCGTCGGCAGGTGGCCCTGCCGGGCCTGCTCCACCACCAGCCGCAGGGACGTGTGCCCGGCCAGCGGCACCCGGACGGAGACCGGGGCGTCCTCGTACCCGACCGCGTCGGAGCGCCACAGCCGCTGCCCGTCGCCGTAGACGGAGAACCGCACCGTGCCGTCGGTCAGCATCGACAGCCCGTCCACCCCGGCCCGCGCCGAGAAGCTCGTGCACTGCCGGTTGAGGGTGATCTCCACCGAGGAACGGGAGTGGACCGTGATCCCCTGCCCGAACCGCTGACCGCCCATCACCAGGCCCCACCGCTGCCACACCCAGCTGCTGCGCCAGGTCTCCAGCTCCGGGCCGGTGTGCCGGCCGAGCGGCGCGTGCCCGAGCGAGGCCAGCTGGAAGCCCTGCGGGGGCAACGGCTGCGGCGTGGGGGACGGCGAGGGCTTCGGGCGCGTCGGCGAAGGCGTCGGGGCCGGCTTCGAGGCGGGCGGCGCGACCGAAGCCGGGGGCGCACTCGTCGGCGGCTTGGGCGGGGCGGCCGGACTCGACGCCGGCGCGGGCGGCTGCGTGCCGCGCCGCGGCGGTACGGAGCCCCGTGCCTCCGGCGCCGGATCCACCGCCGGAGCCTCCCGGGGCGGGGTGGGCGCGGGAGCGTCGGGCACCACCGGCGCCGCCGCACTCGGGGCCGGCTTCGCCTGGGGCTCGGGCTCGTCCCCGGTCAGGGCGAACACCACCCCGGCGGCCGCGGCCACCGCTATTCCGGCGGCGATGGCGGCCTTGGCCGGGAGCCCCAGCCCCTCGGACACCGCCGCACCCCCGGCCCCGGCCCCACCGCTCCCCGCGGCGGCACCTCCCGCGGCCCCGGCCCCGGCAGCCCCCGCACCCGCCCCGGCAGTCCCGGCGGCGGCAGCCCCCGCACCGGCGGCACCCGCCCCGGCACCCGCCGAGGCACCACCCGCGGCGGCGGCAGCCCCCGCACCTCCGGCGGCGACGACCCCACCGGCCACCACCCCCGCCGCCTTGGCGGCGTACCCGGCGGCGAACCACCCGATGACCGCCACCGGCAGCAGCGCGGGAATCCCCGCGTTGACGTCCTTGAGCTCCCCGGCGGCCAGCCGGCACTTCGCGCACTCCTCCAGGTGCTTGCGCAGCCCGCGCTCCGCCCGCATCCGCAACCCGCCCCGGGCGTACGCGCCCAGTCGGTCCGCGTACCGCGCGCAGTCGCCGCCCTCGCTCAGCGCGGAACTCACATGCGCCTGGAGATAGGCCTGCTTGAGCCCTTCCCGGGCCCGGCTGGCCAGCACCGCCGTCGCGTTGGCGCTCAGCCCGAACAGCGGCGCGATCGCACTCGGCGAGGCCTCCTCGACGGTGGTGTGCCACAGCACGGCCTGCCACCGCTCGGGCAGACTCCGGAACGCCTGCATCGCGAGGGACCGCTCGGCCTCGTGCATGGCCCGTACGTCCGCGCCCAGCTCCAGGGTGTCGTCCCCGGACAGCCCGCCCAGCCCGCCGGAACTCTCCGCACCGACGGCCGCCTGCTCCGCGAACACCGCGAAGTCCTCGACCAGATGCTCCCGCTTGGCGGTCTTCGCCCAGGTGGCGGCGACCCGCCGCACGGTCGTCAGCAGATAGGCCCGCACCGACTGGTCCGGCCCCGCCCCGCCCCGTACCGCCTGCAGGGTCCGCGCGAACACCTCCGCGGTCAGGTCGTCGGCGGTGTGCCCGTCACGGCAGCAGGTCCGCGCGTACCGGCGCACGGCATCGGCGTGCCGACGGAACAGCACCTCGTACGCACCGTCGTCACCGCCCCGCATCCGGGCGACCAAGTCCGCGTCGGACGGCGGCAGATCGGCGCCACCGGGCCCCGGGGCCGCATGGCGGCCGCCGGGTTCGCGCTGCGCCGGAACCTGCCGGGCGGGCAGGCTGCCCGCCTCGACATCGCCACCACCGAAGGACTCGTCCCGCCCGTCAACGCTCATCGCGGAAGCCCCCGCACGACACACTCGAACCGGTACACCGATCCAGCGTGTCACACGGCGAAGCCGCCCCGGTGCCCTCCGCGCACCATCCACCCGTCCGGGAAAGCACCGGCGACTCGATCACATCGCCGGAACCCTCCTCACCCGTTCGGACGATGGCCCGTTCGAGGAATCCGGTTGACGGCCCCCGCGTCCGCGGGGGCCACCCGCCGGATCACACCGTCCGCGAACGCAGGCCCTCCAGGAGGATGTCCAGCAGCCGTGCCGAAGCCGCGGCCTGCTGCGCCGGGTCCGGCAGGGCCGGCGCGGCGGTGGCTATCACCAGCAGCACATCGGCCACCGTGACATCGGTCCGCAGCTCACCGGCCTCCCGGGCCCGGTCCACCAGCCGCCCGACGACCTCCAGCAGCGCACCCGCCCCGGAGTCCTCCGAGGGCTCGTCCTCGACGGAAGTGCGCGCGCCGACGACCCGCAGCTCGGGAGCCGAGCCCAGGGCGGCCTGCCGCTGGTGCGGAACGCGCGCCGCGCCCTCCTCCTCGGCCCCGTCCTCCGCGGCCGCGCCGACGCGCAGCACCTGCGGCGGCAGCAGCCGTCCCGCGCCCGAGGCCACGGAGGTGCGCAGGAAGCGCGACAGCGCCTGCCACGGCTCCTCCTCCTGCCCCAGAGCGGACTGGGCCTGCTCGGTCAGCCGGGCGGTCTCCTCCTCGGCTATCCGCCGGACCAGGACGTCCTTGCTCGGGAACCGCCGGTAGACGGTCCCGACACCGACCCGCGCGCGCCGCGCGACGTCTTCCATCGGAGCCCCGTAGCCGAGCTCGCCGAAGACCTCGCGGGCCGCCCGCAGGACGTGTTCGAGATTGCGCTGGGCGTCGACGCGCAGCGGAGTGGAACGACCCACCCCGTGGGTCGTGGAGCCCGCCATCACGCGTCCGCCGCTCTCTGCGGACAGAGCAGTGGCAGAACCATGGAAATCGGAAATGTGCATATGTTTCCCCCGGTAATCATTTGTCTCCCCCCGGAGACACTCCCCGCCTTCACATCGAGGGGGGCCACGGTCATGAGGGCCCTGGTCCTACTCCTCGACGAGATACGAACATAGTTGAGCCAGAGTCAATTCAGAAGAGGCAGCCCCGGACGGAGCACCGCCCGATCGGAGCATTCACCCCCACTTTTCCGCCGCAAGCCACCGGAATCATCCCCTCCGCACCCCCTGACCTGCGGACCTATACCCGGATCCGGCTCCCTCGGCAGCCCCGTCCCGACACCACCACCGGTCACACAATTTGACGGGCCTGTGGACAAACTCCCGGCCACGTTGCGTCATGGGACGGTGAAGGCTGACAACTCCCAGGGCGAGTCCCACCCCGAGTCCCAGGGCGACGCCCTGAGTGACTCCCCGGGCGGCTCCCGGGGCGACGCCCCCGGCACCCCCGGCACCCCGCCCCGCACGCGCATCCTCGTCGTCGGCGGCGGATACGTCGGCATGTACACGGCCCTGGGCCTCCAGCGAAAGCTGAGATCCGGCGAAGCCGAGGTCACGGTGGTCACACCCGAGCCCTACATGACCTACCAGCCCTTCCTCCCCGAAGCCGCCGCCGGCTCCATCTCCCCCCGCCACGTCGTGGTCCCCCTGCGCCGCGTCCTCGACCGCTGCCGCATCGTCATCGGCGAGGCCCGCCGCATCGACCACGCCAAACGGACCGCGACCGTCACCACCCTCGCCACCGCCGAGGAGGGCACCGGGGACACCGAGATCGAATACGACGAACTCGTCCTCGCCCCCGGCTCCGTCTCCCGCACCCTCCCCATCCCGGGACTCGCCGACTACGGCATCGGATTCAAGACCGTGGAAGAGGCCATCGGCCTGCGCAACCACGTCATCGAACAGATGGACATCGCCTCCTCCACCCGCGACCCCGCAATCCGCGACGCCGCCCTGACCTTCGTCTTCGTCGGCGGCGGCTACGCCGGCGTCGAGGCACTCGGCGAACTGGAGGACATGGCCCGCTACGCCGCCCGGTACTACCACAACGTCAAGCCCGAGGACATGAAATGGGTGCTGGTCGAGGCCAGCGACCGGATCCTCCCCGAGGTCGGCCCCGAAATGGGCACGTACACCATCCGTGAACTGCGCCGCCGCAATATCGACGTCCGCATGGAGACCCGCCTCGAATCCTGCGAGAACCGCGTAGCCGTCCTCAGCGACGGCTCCCGCTTCCCCACCCGCACCGTCGTCTGGACCGCCGGCGTCAAACCCCACCCGGTCCTCGCCGCCAGCGACCTCCCCAGGAACGAGCGCGGCCGCCTGCGCTGCACGGCCTTCCTCACCGTCGAAGGCGTCGAACACGCCTGGGCCGCCGGAGACGCCGCCGCCGTCCCCGACATCACCGTCGCCGCCGACGTCCCCGCCGGCCCCGGCCGCGAATGCGCCCCCAACGCCCAGCACGCCGTCCGCCAGGCCCGCCAGCTCTCCGACAACCTCGTCGCGGCCCTGCGCGGCGAGGTCCTCACCGAGTACGCCCACAAGTACGCCGGCTCCGTGGCCTCGCTCGGCCTCCACAAGGGCGTCGCCCACATCTACGGACGCAAGATCAAGGGCTACCCCGCCTGGTTCATGCACCGCGCCTACCACCTCAGCCGCGTCCCCACCTTCAACCGCAAAATGCGCGTCCTCGCCGAATGGACCCTCTCGGGACTGTTCAAGCGCGAGATCGTCTCCCTAGGCTCACTCGAACACCCCAGAGCAGAATTCGAACTCGCGGCAGGCGGAGGCCCCAAGGACCCCACACCCCCACCGGCCCCCGAGCCCCCGCGGAAGGGCCAGGACTGACGTTGTCAGTGCGCTCGGCCACACTGGACGTGTGACCATAGGTGGGCCTACACCTGCACACAGTGACATTCGCACGACATCCACCGAGCACAGCGACACTCACCGAGCCCAGCGACCGACCCAGGGGGCACCGCCCAGCGGTAGCTGGGGGAGACACCGCGACCACTTGCGACACCACGAGGCCTGAACGCAGTGAACTTCACGCGATGGAGCGCCCGGTTCCCCGGAACGCAGCGCCGCGCCGCCGCCCGGAACGAACACGCCGCCGCCCAGGCCAAACGCGGCGAAGGCTCCGTCCCGGCCGCCCGCGGCGCCGCCGGCCACTCCGTCACGCCCCCGGACGGCAGCCCCGCCGACGCCACCGTCTCCGGCACCGGCACGGCCCCGCTGCCCGCCGTACCCGCCCTCGACGAGCTGTCCGTACGTGAGGTCCTCGGCCTGCTCCCGGCCCTCGTCGCCCTCGTCCACGGCCCCGAGCACCGCGTCGCCTACGTCAACGACGCCTACACCGCCGGGTTCGGCCCCCGCACCACCGGAGCCCCCGCCCACGAGGCCCTCCCCGAGCTCGGGGACCTCGGCCTGCTCCCGCTCCTCGACCAGGTCCAGCGCAGCGGCAAGCCCCGTACGGCCAAGAACCGCACCGCCCCCGGCGGCGGCAGCTCCTACACCGTCACCTGCACCCCCGTCGAGTTCCCCAAGACCGGAGCCGACACCGACACCGACGCCGCCCACCACACCGGGATCCTCGTCCACCTCGCCGACGTCACCGACCACGCCGAAGCCGTCGAACGCCTGCGCGCCAGCGAACGCCGCCAGCGCGAGGCCGCCGTCACCCTCCAGCGCTCCCTCCTGCCCCAGGAACTGGAACAGCCCGACGACCTCCGCGTGGCCGCCACCTACCAGCCCGGCGGCACCGAGGCCGCCGTCGGCGGCGACTGGTACGACGTCATCACCCTCGGCGCCGGCCGCACCGCCCTCGTCATCGGCGACGTCATGGGCCGGGGGGTGCGCGCCGCGGCCGTCATGGGCCAGCTCCGTACGGCCGTCCGCGCGTACGCCCGCCTCGACCTTCCGCCCCACGAGGTCCTCCAGCTCCTCGACGGACTCGCCGCAGAGATCGACGCCAGCCAGATCGCCACCTGCGTCTACGCCGTCCACGACCCCAACGAGGGCCTCCTCGCCTACGCCTCCGCCGGACACCTCCCCATCCTCGTCCGCGACGAGGACGGCACCGTACGCCGCGCCGCCGACCCCACCGGCCCGCCGCTCGGCACCGGCGGCTGGCTGCACTCCTCGGGCACCATCGCGCTGGGCCCCGGCTCCACCGCCGTCCTCTACACCGACGGCCTGGTCGAACGCCGCGGCGAGGACATCGACGAAGGCGTCGCCACCCTCGAACGCGCCCTGTCCGGCGCCCAGGGCACCCCCGCCGTCGTCTGCGACCGCCTGATGCGCGCCCTCGGCGTCGACGCCGACCATGACGACGACGTCGCCGTCATGGTCCTCCAGCAGCCCGCCCGCACCGGAGCCGACGCCGAGCTCTTCCACAACGCCGCCCTGGAACTCCTCGGCGGCGTCGAGGCCGCCCCCCGCGCCCGCGCCTTCGCCTCCGGGGTCCTCGCCTCCTGGCGCTTCCCCGTGGAACTGTGCGACCTCGGCGTCCTGGCCGCGAGCGAACTCGTCGCGAACTCCCTCCAGCACGGCACCCCGCCCATGCGCCTGCGCCTGCGCCGCACCGACCGCCGCCTGATCATCGAGGTCACCGACGGCGACGACCACCTCCCGCGCCGCCGCCGCGCCGAACCGGCCGACGAGACCGGCCGCGGCATCTCGATCATCGCGACCATCGCCTCGTCCTGGGGCTCCCGCCGCACCCCGGGCGGCGGCAAGGCCGTCTGGTGCGAGTTCGCCCTCCCGGACAAGTAGCCGCGTACGACAAAGGCCCCGGTCCGAAGAACCGAGGCCTCTCCCTACTCTCCACGTCCGTACGCCTACACGTGCGCGTGCTCCACAGCGGCGGCCTTCGCCACCGGGGCACCCGGCCCGCCCTGCGCCACGACCCGCGACAGCGACGGGTTGTCCTGCACCGGGCTCAGCTGCCCGCCCAGCCGCAGCGCCAGCCCCGCGATCCCCAGCGACACCAGCACGAAGATCCCGATGTAGAGCATCGGCGCACCGGCACCCAGCGGCACCCCGAGCGGTCCGAGCGCCAGCGCCATCTGCTTGACCAGCGCGAACGCCGAGTTGTACTGCCCGACGGAGCCCTCAGGAGCCAGATCGGCCACCAGCGGGGCCAGCGTCGGCGACAGCATCGCCTCGCCGATGCCGAAGAGCGCGTACGTGGTGATGAACGCGGCGGCGGCCATCATCGCGCTGCCGTGCCCCAGCCCCGAGAACCCGGCGATCACCCAGGCGACCGTCCAGATCAGCCCGACCAGCGCGATCACCCGCGACCGGCGCCGCTTCTCGACCAGCCTCAGCACCACGAACTGCGCGACGACGATCGCACCGGTGTTGGCGGCCAGCGCGAACCCGAGGGTCGACGGGGAGATCCCGGCGGCCTCGGTACCGAAAGCGGCCAGACCCGACTCGAACTGTCCGTAGCAGGCGAAGAAGAGCACGAAGCCCAGCACGCACAGCTGCACCATGGCCTTGTGCCGCAGCAGCCGCTTCCAGCCGCCGCCGGCCGGCGCCGCGTTCTTCGCCATCGCCCCGCTGATCCCCGCCACCTGCGGCATCCGCACGGTCGCGATGACAGCGGCCAGCACCAGGAACATCACGGCCTCGATGCCGAACAGCAGGGTGAAGCTGCCGGGCCGGCTCACGTCGACGATCTGACCGCCTACGAGACCACCGATGCCCAGACCCAGGTTCTGCATGAAGAACTGCAGGGCGAAGGCCCGCGTCCGGGTGGCCGGCGTCGAGCACCAGACGATCATCGTGGCGAGCGCCGGCTGCATCACGGCCTGCCCGGCGCCGAGCGCCAGGGCGGACAGCAGGATCGGCACGACGCCGGTGGAGAGCCCGAGCGAGAGCGCACCCACCGAAGCGGCCACGGCCGCCCCCATGACCACGGGCACCGGACCGCGCCGGTCGATGACCCGGCCGGTGAAGGGCAGCGCGACGAGGGCGCCCAGGGCGAACGCCACGAACGCACTCGTGGCGGCCATGGAGCCCAGACCTCGCACCTGCGCCACATAGATGTAGAGGAACGGAACCGTGAAACCGATGCCGAACGCGGTCAGCGCGTTCCCGGCCTGGATCCGCCGCATCGCAGCGCCCATCACCTTGGTCACTTCTCACCTGCCTTTGAGACCTGAAGCCTGAAGACTTCATAGCTAAACTTCAAGCCTTAACACTACACACCGAAGGAGTTAGATGCCAACGAGCTCGTGCGATACTTCGACCCATGGGTGACACCCCCGACGGCACCACGCCCGTCCACGAGCCGAGCCTCGACGAGCAGATCGCCGTCTACCAGCGCGAATTCCAGGACCTCGACCCCCAGGTCGAGAAGGTGGTCTCGGCCCTCAGCCGCCTGAACCGCCGCATGAACGTCGCGTACGGCCGCCAGACGGCAGCCCTGGGCATCAGCAACGCGGAGTGGGAGGTCCTCAAGGCCCTCGTCATCTCCGGAGCCCCCTACCGGCTGGGCCCGAGCGAGCTCGCGAAGCAGCTGGGCCTCACGCCGGCGGCGATGACCCACCGGATCGACCGCATGACGGCGGAGGGTCTGGTCACCCGGGAGCGCGACGAGACCAACCGGGTCCGCGTGATCGTGGAGCTCACGGACGAGGGCCGCAGCAAGTGGCTGGACGCGATGCGCGCGGCCACGGTCTTCGAGGAGGACCTCCTCCAGGACCTCTCCACCGCGGAGCGCGGAGTACTGGGAGACATGCTCACCCGCCTCCTGGACCGCGTGGAAGACCTCCAGTCCCGCGCCTGACCTCGCGGGTTGACAGGCCCCTCGCGGATCCGTAAGGTTCTTCGAGTTGTCCCAGAGCCGAAAGGTTCTGGCGTCAACGAATCCCGCCGCCTCGTTGCGGCACCCAACTCAGCACGATCTCCCACTGGGAACGTATTCGGCATGTCCGAATTCATTTCCGAAGGCCCGATTATCGGTTGCCGGGGAAATCCGCTAGAGTTCGGGAGTCGGAAGGGCCCAACAGCCCGGAAGACAAACCCTGCTGACTGGGAGTCAGGCCCGAAAGAGTCTGATAGAGTCGGAAACGCAAGAACGAAGAACAGAACAGAACGAAAGCCCGGAGGAAAGCCCGAGAGGGTGAGTACAAAGGAAGCGTCCGTTCCTTGAGAACTCAACAGCGTGCCAAAAATCAACGCCAGAAGTTGATACCCCGTCCACTCCGGTGGATGAGGTTCCTTTGAAAAAGACCTGTGAGGTCGCCTTCGGGTGATGCTTGCAGGCAACAACACAGCGAGGACGTTGTGGCGCGTCGGTCATATTCCGACATGATGCGCCCGCTCTTTCGTGTGTGTGCACCCGATTACGGGTAAACATTCATGGAGAGTTTGATCCTGGCTCAGGACGAACGCTGGCGGCGTGCTTAACACATGCAAGTCGAACGATGAAGCCCTTCGGGGTGGATTAGTGGCGAACGGGTGAGTAACACGTGGGCAATCTGCCCTTCACTCTGGGACAAGCCCTGGAAACGGGGTCTAATACCGGATACCACTCCTGCCCGCATGGGCGGGGGTTGAAAGCTCCGGCGGTGAAGGATGAGCCCGCGGCCTATCAGCTTGTTGGTGGGGTAATGGCCCACCAAGGCGACGACGGGTAGCCGGCCTGAGAGGGCGACCGGCCACACTGGGACTGAGACACGGCCCAGACTCCTACGGGAGGCAGCAGTGGGGAATATTGCACAATGGGCGAAAGCCTGATGCAGCGACGCCGCGTGAGGGATGACGGCCTTCGGGTTGTAAACCTCTTTCAGCAGGGAAGAAGCGAAAGTGACGGTACCTG
>NZ_JAPEMV010000013.1 GCF_026342355.1 Streptomyces sp. NBC_00249
GTGACTATCAGTCGTGTCACACGACGCGTACTCGATTCTCCCGACCTTGGATCGGAGGCGAGCACTTCGTCGCCGATCTGGATCGCTTCAATTCCTTTTGCACTGCCGTCAGCCATGAGAACGCGGGTGTCAGCAAGGAAGCAGTTACAGCCGCCGCCCTTAGCAGGCTTGGTCTTGCCCGAATCTCGAATTCTTATTCCGCCGCCAGATCCACCCGGGGTGTCATAGGGGGCAATCTCGCCATTCACAAGCTTCGCCGCTATGTTGAGCTCTGCGTAATACCCGAGCTCATCACAGTCGGTTTCCTGACAAGCATTGAGCAGCGCCGTGGTCTGCGCGGTCCAGATCGTCCCCCGCTCAGTATTCACCACAAAGCGAAGCTGAATTTCGATCTGCTTCCTGTACTCCTTGAGGAATTTTGGCGTGACCTTCTTGGGGAGGCGAAGCGGCTTGTCTGCCTTATCCAGCCAAACGATGTCGTTAACGGTCGGCCTGTAGGTGCTGGGCCTGCTGTTGTACCCCCCAGACATCCCGTGAGGACGATTCGGGTCATCGACGGCCAGCTTGTCGTCGCGGGGGTTGTAGTGGCCGCCGCAGTTGCCGTTCAGGCAGTCGGTCTCTATCTCTCCGGTGGGGTCGCTCAGAGAGACGGGGTTGTTGCTGGAGTACACGTAGCCGTGGAGCTGTTGCGAGTTGGACAGGTCCATCAGCGGGTCGACGGATATGAAGCGGCCGATCAGAGGGTCGTACTCACGGGCTCCGAGGTGGGTGAAGCCGCTGTCGGCGTCCTTGGTGCCACCGACGAACCCCTTGTCGCCGGCCCAGGCAGTGGACTGGGTGCCGCGTTCCTCACCGAAGATCCCCGTCTTGCGGCGGGTGACGGTCTGCGTCGCATCGGCGCTGATCTGCGTGGTGCCAGTGCCGTGGTGGTCGGCCAGGGTGAAGGTGAGCTTGCCGCCCGTGCGCATGGCGACGCCGCCGTAGTAGCGGGTGCCTGTGACCTTGCCGGACTTGTCGAGCTTGAGCTCGTTGCCTCCGGGGAGGTAGAGCGTGACGCCGGTCGAGTCCTTGCGGAGCAGACGCTGGCCGGCGGTGTCGTACGCGAACGAGTTGCTGGACGTGCCCTGGTTGAGGGCCTTGAGGTGTCCCTCGGCGTCCCACTCCAGGTACTGGGTCTCGGCCGTTCCGATCTTTCGGGTCTTGGTGTTGCCGGATGCGTCGTAGGTGAAGACCTCGTCCCGCGCGTCGGTACCCGACTGCGTGATCTTGGGCAGGTCGTGCTTGCCCGCTGTCGGCGCCGTGTAGGTACGAACGGTGTCGGAAACCGGACCTGAGGCCGTCTGGTGCTTGGTTTCCGTCTTTCGGTTGCCGACCGCGTCATAGGTGTACGTCGTCCAGTACGCGTCCGGGCCGCCGACGACCGTGTCGGAGGGCGCCGTCGCGCAGGTCTCACCCTTGTTGGTCCATGCGTCGACGATGCGGCGCAGGGCATCGAGGCTGACGCACTGGGTGTCGGTCGTCCGGTCCGCGTCCTGGCCGCTGGCGGTCGCGATGGCCGTCAGGTTGCCTGCGGGGTCGGTGGTGTAGCGGGTGTCGTCAATGCGCTGTGGTGCGACCTCCCGGTCGGTGTAGGCGCGGGTGACGGTTCCGGTGTGGTCGTCGTACTCGGTCGAGGTGAACACCCGCTGACCGGGGGCTCCCAGTTCCTGGCGTGTGGCACGGCCGAAGTGGTCGTACGTCATGGCCGAGACGAGTCGGCTGCTTCCGGCTCCTATGGTGTTGAGGAGGCCGGACACCGACTTGTAGGTGCTGCCGACTGTCTCGGCGGGCAGGTCGCCCATGGCCGGCTGCTTCGTCGTGAGCAGCTGCCCGTTGATGTTGTAGGTGTTGGTCCACTTGTAGGTACCGGCCAGCGCGCCCGTGTCCGGTGCCGCCGGGATGTTCATCTGCGCTTGCAGCGGCTGGTACAGGTGGTCGTAGACGGTGACTTCCGACTCGTACGGCTGGCCATCGATGTAGCGGGTCGACTTGCCCAATTTGCCCTTGGCCACGGTGTCGTAGACATTCGAGGTCAGGACTGTTTCGCCCTGCTTGACCGCTGTGGGGCGGCCGAGCTCGTCGTAGTCGGTGTGCAGGGTGATACCCCGGGCGTCGGTCACGTCCGTGGCCTTGCCGGTGCTGTCGTACGTGGTCTTGGTCGTGCCCTTGTCCGGGTCCTTCACCTCGGTCTGGGAACCACGTACGTCGTAGGTGTAGGTCCACTGCGCGCCGCTCGGGTCGGTGACCTGGGCCAGGCGTCCGAGCCTGTCGTAGGCGTACCGGGTGGACTGCGAGGTCATGCGACCGGCGTCGGTGTACTGCTTGAGCTCAACCGTGCGTCCGCGGGCGTCCACGACGGTGGTCGCCGAAGTGCCGCCCTGGGGCGGGATGACCGTGGTGGTGTCACCGGTGTAGCTGGTGGTGGCCCGCTTCGTCTCCACCCCGAACCTCTTGGAGATCACGGTGGTGGGGCGGCCTGCACCGTCATAGACCGTGTCGGCGGAGCCCGGGTAGCCACTCTCCAGGCCCGTCACCAGCTGTGCTTCCGGGGGCCCGTCGGCGTAGTACGTGCCCGAGGCCCGCCAGGGTTGTCCCTTCGTGTCGTAGAAGGTCTCGGAGATCAGGCGGCCCGCCAGGTCGGGTGACTGCGTCTGGCTCTGGCGCTCGCGCAGCAGCCCGTCCTGGAGGGAGTAGTTGACGGAGTACTTGTAGTCCTGGGTCAGTGACTTGGAAGTGACGACGCTCGGGCCGTCGTTGCGGATCGTGTACTCGAACAGGCGGCTCGGCTTGTCCGGGTTGCTGGAGGCCGGCCAGTTCGGCAGCCAGACCTTCGACGTACGCCCGAGGGCGTCGTAGGCCGTCGTGGTCACCTTGCCGTTGGGGTCGGTGACCTTTGTGGACTGCCCACGCAAGGGGTCGAGCTCCGAGGACACGGCGTGCCCCTTCGGATTCGTCACGACCATGGTGGTCGCGACCTCCCCAGCGGCCGGCGTCAGCGCGATCGTGGTGAGCTTGCCGTACGGGTCGGCGATGGCGAGCTGTCGCCCGTAGGCGTCGTAGCAGAGCTGGTCCTTGGAGGTGCCGCACGTGCTGGGGACCGAGGAGAGGGTGTCGTAGCCGTCACCCTTCGCGTTGATCGTCTCGGTCCTCGTCAGCAGGCCCGTACCCGGGAGGGTGCCGATCGCGCCGTTGTCGAAGTAGGACCGGGTATCGGAGATGACGTCCGTCGGCCGGTTGACCGCCGTGCCACAGGGCACGGCGACGGTCTCGACCCGGCTCACCTTGTCCAGGATCCAGCTCGCCGTGTTGCGGGCATAGCTGGTCGTCGTACAGGTCTCGTCCCCGCTCGTGGCGGTGTCGCCGGTCTGGGACTCCCACTCGGGCATGCCGTAGCTGTCGTAGTGCCGGGTCACCTCGGTGGTCCGGGTCCCACCGGTCACGGCCGTACGGGTGGAGACCCTCTCGACTCCGGTCCTGTACGAGACGAGGTCGGGGAGACCGAGCCTGGCCCGCTTGGCGACGATGTCCGAGCGCCAGGGCGTGCTCGAGGTCGCGGTGACGAGCTTGCCCGTGTCGTCCCCGTTGTAGGTGGCCGACTCCCGCGGCCGCCCGGCGAACTCCGGACGGTCGGTAACTGCTGCTCCTGTGCCGTCCTTGACCTCCTTGCCGTCGAGGCCCCGGAAGTAGCGCGTCTCGCTGAGGGACTTCGGTTCGTCCGCGGCGCCGACTCGCACCTGGACGCGCTCGTACCCGCGGGCGACGGAATGGACGCGGTCCTCGGACTTCGTGAACTCGTCCGTGCTCTTGTCCCAGGCCGCTCCACCGAGGTAGCTGTACGAGGTCACCTTGTCAGGCGAGTCGACCAGGTTGTCTCCTTCCACCACCTGGTTGACCGCATAGGTGTTGAACCAGTCCAGCTTCGCCGTCTCGCCCTCGAAGGCCCACTTCACCGGGTAACAGCGCGTGGTGTTCGAAGCGTCCGCTGCGGGCAGGGTGGCGGTGGTGCAGTCCGGCTGCGAGTAGGTGACGCCGATCGTGCCTCCGGACTCCGTGGTCACCTGGTACATGCGCAAGCGGATGAAGGGGGCGAGCCCGTCGCCCGTCTTGTCGACGCGGTTGGCCTTCTGCTCGCCCGCAAAGGTGACGGGAGGAAGCGCGATATCAGGGGCGTCGCCGGCCTTGGCCGTGCGGGTGATGGACTTCAGCCACAGCGGGGTGGAAATCCCGTCGCCAGAGGGCGGGAAGCTCTGATCCAGGGCCCAGGAGTCGACGTCCTTGTACGCGCCGCCGGTGAGGATCTTGGTGTTGATGCCCGTCAGTCGCATGCGCGACCAGAAGGTGGGCGAGAACTGGTTCTTGCACTCGGCGGAGCCGTCCTTGCAGAACTGGTCGTACGGCGAGTCCGGCCAGTTCTTGGCGTTGGTCTCGTCGAAGGTGCCGCAGGTGGTGAGGCAGCGCTCCGAGACGTCGAAGGTGACCTGCCCCATGGCCTTGGCGCTGTAGACCGACCCGGCACGGAGGCCGTAGTCGATGTGGTCGAGCCAGCCGCTGCGAATGTAGGGGGTGACGGTGCCCTTGCCGGTGGTCTGGGAGACGTTGCGCCCGTAGTTGTTGGTCTCGGTCTTCCAGTGGTAGGCCATGGCGCTGCCCCCGGGGGCCACGACGTAGTCGAGCTGCCACCGCCAGGCCTGCTGACACCACGCGCTCGCGAAGGAGGCGTTGTAGCAGGGTTCTCCGGCCTGATTGCCGTAGACGGGCACCGTCCAGGCGGAGTTCGTCGTGGGTGTGGACGCGTCCTTCCAACCCGGAAGACGGTTCAGACCGAAGAAGTACTGGGTGCCGTCGGTCGTGGTGATCTTCCAGTGCTCACCGTCGTTGTCGCCGTTGGTGGCGCCGGTGAGCTTCTCGACCTTCTCGCCGGAGTCGGACGCGGGGTGCCAGCCCTTGCCCTCCTCGTGGACCAGCTCCGTGGACTTCCCGTTCAGCGAGAGCGTGGCGTTGTCGTTGAACCAGCACTGATCGCCGACCTTGGTGGTGTTCGTACTGCCGGTCTTGTCGTCGACGCACGGCTTGTACCTACGCTCGATGAATCCCGGCTCCCAGGACCAGCCGTCGCCGATCCAGGACGCCTGGCTGTTCGATGCGGCAGTGCGGCCGTCGACCGACTGCGAGTTGTAGTCCAGGGAGATCTTCGGCACGAGGCCTCCCGGGACGGGAGGTGTCGCGACGTTGTACGACCAGGAGAACGCGCCGGTGGACCCACCGGCGTTCCAGGAGCCGGAGGGCTCCAGTGGCGTCGCCTTGTAGTTGCCGGTAGAACCGGAGGCACCGGCCGTCGCGGCGAGGACCGTCGCGGCGGGTGCGGCGGCGGGCGCCGACTGCGCAGGTAATCCAGCCGACTTGAGCATCTGCACCGACGGACCGGGTGTCGTGATCTCGGCCGTGAGCTTGCCCGACCGGGTGTCGTTCCGCGTCTCCAGAGCCTTCTGCGTACGGCATTCCGGGCGGTCGGGGGTTGTCAACGCGCAGGCCGGAAGTTCGACCAGGTGCAGACGTGCTGCATAGTCACCGCCGTACGCGGCGCGGAAGGTGTTGTAGTCCACCTCGACCTTGGCGGACGCCGACTGCCGGCCACCGTCCGAGCGCCCCACCGACAGCAGCACACCGTCGATACCGGCCTTGCGGGCCCCGTCCCGGGCAGCGACGAGGACCTTCACCTTGGCCGGGGTCTCTGCGGATGCGCTCGATGCCGCGTACACCGTCACCGGGAGCAGGCCGGCCTGGTGCAGACCGGAGCCGATGGCCGGTGCCGATCCCGCGCCAGAGGCAAGGGCTTTGGAACCCGCGCCTGGCACGAGGTCCACCTCAGCCGAACCTGCCGCAGGCCAAGTGACCTTCGGGGCACGCCACGGGTTCCCGGCTGCGGCATCGACCTTCTTCGCTCCGCCGCTGCGGACCGGCTTGACCGGTACGGCCTTCGGCTGCTTGAGCCCCGGCAGTAACGGCCCGTCTTTGCTGTCGGCGACGGCCTCAGCTCCCGGCAGCATGCCTGAGAGGACCACCGCGGCCAATGCCGCAGAAAGCCCCCGCATGCGAAATCTTCTCACACCCCACCCCACGTTCCTAAGGAATTTATCGGGCGCAGAGTAACAGCCCTAATTCGCAAGCCGACCCTCCGCAAGTGGCTTGAATTCGAGCACGGAAAACGTCACTCAATGCAAAGTTAACCTTTCAGAACAAAGCAAGACACTCCACCTAAGATCCACATAAAAGACCACCTCAAAGGGTGGGCAGGAGCTGCCGCTTCGAGTACAGTCGCCGCGAATATCGGACGGTTGGAGTTTGCGTGACGAAAAGAAAGACCCCATTCCGGAAACCGGGCGGACGGGGGATATCCCGAGCCATATCCATGACCTTGATTGGCGCAATAGCGACTGCCGGATTGACTGCATTACAGCCAGCGACGAGAGCCTCGGCGGCCACTGATCCGGTAGCTGACGGCTCCATGAGCGCGGAGGACTTCGCTCTCGCCAAGGCCAAAGAGACAGGTCAGCCCTACGAGCTGGCGTCCGCACGGACCGGCTCCTCGGACACCTGGGCCCTTCCGAACGGCAAGTGGTCCGTGAAGCGTCACGGCACAACGGTGCGGGTGCGTCAGGGTGGGGTCTGGGTCGCGACCGACCCGACGCTCCAGTTCGCCGCGGACGGGAAGGTGGAGCCCAAGGCCTCGGCCGTCGCGGTCGCCTTCTCCGGCGGCGGCACCGGCCCCCTCCTGACCGGGGTGAAGGACGGCCGCACTCTGTCACTGACGTGGTCCAAGGCACTGCCGAAGCCGACGCTAGCGGCGAACGTGGCCACGTACGCGAACGTACTGCCGGACGTGGACCTGCAGCTGAAGGCCGAGGTCGAGGGCTTCTCGCAGCTGCTGGTGGTCAAGACAGCAGAGGCGGCGAAGCATCCCGATCTGGCGGTGCTGAAGTTCAAGCTCGACACCGTTGGCTTGAACGTCACAAGCGACCCGACGACCGGACTGCTCACCGCGGTCAACCCGGCGGGGCAGAACGTCTTCACCGCCTCGGCGCCCATGATGTGGGACTCCACCACAACGGGAGCTGCTGCTCAGGTCCGTTCATCAGGTGCCGCCCGTACCCTCGCCGCAGGCCCGGGGACCGGGAGCGGCGAGCCATCGGATGTGTTCGTGGCCCCGTCCGGGGCGAAGGACGCGCAGATGCCGACGACGGTCGCCGGTGGCTCCCTGGAGATCAAGCCAAACCAGGCCCTGCTGACGGACGCACAGACGAAGTACCCCGTCTACATCGACCCCTCTGTCGCATGGGGTGAACGCCAGAACTGGGCCTGGGCCTACCGGAGCTGGCCGAACAACTCGTACTGGAACACCAAGCAGGACGTCCGGGTCGGGTACGAGAGCGACACCAACGGACTCTCCCGATCCTTCTTCCAGCTGGACACGTCCAACATCAAGGGCACCCTGGTCTCGAAGTCGACCTTCCGTGTGAAGGAGACCTGGTCCTGGTCCTGCACCGCCACCCCGGTGGAGCTCTGGACCACCGGCCCCATCTCGTCGAAGACGACATGGAACAACCAGCCCGGCAAGGGAACGCGGCTCGCCACCGTCACCGCGGCCAAGGGCTACGAGGGGTGCTCGCAGGGCAACCTCGAGTTCGACGCCACGGAGGCCGCGAAGGAGTCCGCTTCCAAAGGCTGGTCCAGTGTGACGTTGGGTCTGTACGCCGCGAATGAGGGCGACGTGTACCAGTGGAAGCGCTTCGACCCCAAGACGATCACGCTGGAGACCGAGTACAACCACCCGCCCGGCAAGCCGACGGGTCTGGGCACCGACCCGGAAGGCCCTTGCGACTTCGCTGGCCGGTTCGTTCCCTCGCGCACAATCGGTGACTCCCGTGTGGGTCTGTACGCGAAGATCGACGATCCGGACGGCGGCAACCTGGAAGCCGAGTTTCAGCTGTTCAAGCGGTCCTTCCTCCCCACCGGCGGGTCCAAGCTGATTGCGACGCAGTCCATCCCGGCCAGCAGGGGCAGGGTCGCGACCTGGAGCGTCCCCGACGCCACTCTGCCCGACGGCATGTACTCCTGGAAGGTCCGAGCCAAGGATCAGGACAACGCCTACTCCGACTGGTCGTCCAGCTGCGCCTTCCGCGTCGACCGCACCCGTCCCAGCAAGCCGCCGGTGATCACCTCGGCTCACTTCCCCGACGGCAAGAACGGCTGGCCCGCCACCACTGGCCAGGCCCGCACCCCGGGCACGTTCACGTTCTCCGCCAACGGCGTCGCAGATGTCCAGGAGATCCTCTACTACACGGACTCCGAACCCGCACCTCAGGCGGTCGCCCCGGGTGCAAGTGTGACCGTCACACCCTCCGGTTCCGGCCCTCACTTCGTCTACGCGATCACCGTCGACAAGGCCGGCAACCGGTCCGACACTGCGAGCTACCTCTACTACGCCAAGCGCTCGCAGACCGCGGACGGCCCGAACGACCTGAACGGTGACGGCAACCGGGACATCTGGACCGTCGACTCGCAAGGCACCTTGCTCGCCTACGCCGGCCAGGGCAATGGCAAGTTCGCCGCCGCCGCCAAGGGCGGTGTCTCCTTCAGCGGGGCCCAGATCGGTACCCAGGGCGACTGGGACGGCGACGGCTTCAACGACCTAGTCTCCCTGCAGCAACCGTCCGGGATGACCCAGAAGAAGCTCTGGAGCTACCCGAACAACGGGCAGGGCTCGGTCGTCAACAACCCCGTCGAACTGACAGTGGCCTGCCCGGTAAAGGACCCCGCAGTCGGATGTGACTACGGCAGTGACTGGAACGGCGACGACCACTGGTACAACGCCGAGCAGATCATCCCGCCGGGCGACCTCAACGGCGACGGCGCACCGGATGTGCTGGTCAAGCAGGGCAAGCAGCTGTGGGCCTACTACGGCAGCATTTTCGGGTCCCTCGACAGCAACGGAGAGCCCGTCCTCGTCGGAAACGGCGACTGGGACAAGTTCACCGTCATCGCTCCCGGCGACCTGAACGGCGACAACGTTCCCGACCTGTGGCTGCGCGACGACGCCACCGGCGACATCTTCCGTACGTTCGGCAGCAAGGGCCTCAACGGCCTGGTCGACCCCACCACCTGGGGAAGCCCCGCCAGCCGTGTGAAGATCGCCTCCGGCATAGGCAAGACCGCCTACCCGACGCTCGGCTCAGCGGGTGACGTCACCGGGGACAAGCTGGCCGATCTCTGGGCGGTCGACTCCAACCGGCAACTCGCAACCTTCAACGGCACCGGCACCAGCCAGCCTTTGAACGTCACAGGCATCAACCCGACGCCAGCCTTCCTCGGTAACGTCACCGCGCCCGCGGCCCAGTGGAAGCTGACCGGCCCGTCCGGCAGCAGCACCAGCACACCCAGCTCCGCAGGCAGCTTCCCTGCGGAGACCGCCGGGATCACGTGGCCCTCCGCGACCATAGGCGGGCGCAACACCCCCTACGCCGCGTTCGACGGCCCCCAGTCGTCCATCACCACCGACCGGCCCGTGGTCGACACGCGCCAGAGTTTCACCATCAGCGCATGGGTGAAGCCAGGTCCCAGCGGTGCCGTCATCAGCCAGGACAACAACCGCAACAGCGCCTTCGCCATCTTCGCCGACCCCGACTCGAAGAAGTGGGGCTTCGCCCTCTCCTACGCCGACGTCGACGGCTCGGCCTACGACTGGTCCAACAAGACCACCAACGACGCGGCCCGGTTCACCCCTGACACCTGGCAGCAACTGACCGCCGTGTACAACGCCAGCACTGGGCTGATGAGCCTCTACGTCAACGGCGCGCTCGCCGCCGTCGGCCACCACAACGCGGCCAGCAGCCCCGCCCCGACCGGCCCCCTCGTCCTCGGACGGTTCAAGGAGAACGGAAAGGCCGATTTCTACCACGACGGCCTCAAGGGCGGCATCAGCAACGTCGCGGTCTACCCCTATGCCGCGCCGCTCACCGCGCCCGGAACCACCGGCCCTATGTCCCTGACTGCCAAGCCCAGCCACTGCATGGACAACGACAACGGCCGGCCGGTCGACGGGAACAAGATCCAGGCCTGGGACTGCAACATGCTCGGCGGCGGCGGTGCCCAGAAGTTCGACATCCGCGCGGACGGCACCATCCGACACCAGGAGAAGTGCCTCGACGCCAAGGACGCGGGTATCACCAACGGCACGCCGATCCAGATCGCCGGATGCCATAACCACCCCGCGCAGCAGTTCCTCCCCCGCGCGGACGGCAGCCTCTACAACCCTGTCTCCGGCCGGTGCGTGGACGCGGCCAACATGGAGACGGGCACCCAGCTCTACCTTTGGGACTGCAACGCCAGCAACCCACAGCGCTGGACGATTCCTGCCTTGAGCACCGCCCCTCTGCCCGTTCCTCTGTGGTGAGAGAGACAGCGAGCTGACAACAAGCGGGTGGGTTCGGCAGCCAGAGGCTGCCGAACCCACCCGCTCAGTCTGTCCGCCTACGGCGTCAGCAGGACGGAACCGGCTTCCCCTGGTTCAGGGCCCGCAGCGCGTCCACGGCACCCGTCAGCGAAGTGACGGGGATCAGCTGGAGCCCCTCGGGAAGTTCGGACTTCGCGTCCGAGCACTCCGCCTCCGGCACGAGGAACACGCTCGCCCCGTCCCGCTGAGCGGCCTGCGTCTTCAGCGCCACCCCGCCGACCGCGCCGACCGTTCCGTCGGCGGTGATGGTTCCCGTACCGGCGATGCTGCGGCCGCCGGTGAGGTCGCCGCCGCTGCCGTCGCCGTCGAGCTTGTCGACGATGCCGAGGGAGAAGAGGAGTCCGGCGCTCGGTCCGCCGACATCGGCGAGGTTGAGGTCGACCTTGACGGCCTTGGGGTCCTTGTGGAGATAGCCGAGGGCGGCGTCGGCCGCGGCCGACTGCGACTTGGCCATTTCCTCCAGGTTGTGCTCCTCGATCTGCTCGTCGCTTCCGCCCGACGGGTAGACGGCCTCCTTGGGCATGACCGCCCGGGTGCCGTCGAACCAGTGGCTCAGCAGCTCGGGCAGTTTCACCGTGGTGGAGGGGCCGGTGGCCTGGATGGTGGTCATCCGTAGCTGGCCCTTGGTGTCGCGGGTGGGGGCTCCGGTGACGACGATGACGGGCTTGCCGTCGCGGGCCCCCAGCACGTCGGCCGTGAGCCCGGGCTGGGCGATCACGAAGGGCAGCGGTGCGAACGCGGCCGCGGCGAACAGGCCGAGCAGGGGCGCGGCGCAGACGGCCAGGGCGGCGGGGCGCGGCAGACGTGTGAGGCGAGAGAGCACCCGGCCAATCTACCGACCCGGTCGTCTCCCGCCTCCCCGCCTCCCCGGCCCGCCGGGCCCGCGCGGTGGTCAGCGCAGGGCGTCGGCGACCTCGCGTGCCGCGTCGACCACGCGGGGGCCGACGCGTTCGGGCACGGCGTCGGCCAGCATGACGACGCCGACGCTGCCTTCCAGCCCGGTGATGCCGACGAGCGGCGCGGCGGCGCCGCTGGCGCCCGCTTCCAGCTCGCCGTGCGTCAGGGTGTACCCGGGCTCGATGAGCGAGCCCTGACGGGCGGCCAGGATGGCCCGGCCGGCCGCGCCGCGGTCCAGCGGGTGGCGGAAGCCGGCCCGGTAGGCGACGTGGTAGTCGGTCCAGGTCGGCTCGACGACGGCCACGGCGAGCGCCTCGGTGCCGTCGACGAGGGTCAGGTGCGCGGTGGCCCCGATGTCCTCGGCGAGTGACCGCAGGGCGGGCAGGGCCGCTTCCCGGACGAGCGGGTGGACCTGACGGCCCAGGCGCAGCACGCCGAGCCCGACCCGGGCCCGGCCGCCGAGGTCACGGCGGACCAGGGCGTGCTGTTCGAGGGTGGCGAGCAGGCGGTAGACCACGGTGCGGTTGACACCGAGGCGGTTGGAGAGCTCGGTGACGGTCAGACCGTGGTCGGTGTCGGCGAGCAGCTTGAGGACTCTGAGTCCCCGGTCGAGAGTCTGGGAGGTTTCCGCGGTCACGACGCCTCTCCCTCATTTTCGGTGGGCGGCGGTGACTCTCACGAGGCGGAGCGCTGCCGGTCCCTCGGCGACGCACGGAGAGGCCGCCGGTAGCGGCCAGGGCACCGGCTGCGCTCCCGCGGCGGCGCTGCCACGGGGCGTTCGATGCGGGGACAGTAGCGAGCGGGTCCGCTGAGCGGAAGACCTCGTCCAGAATCCGGGCGCCTGCTGCCGGTTTGCGGCCATTTCTGCTCGTGCCTGTGCCAATTCGTAATGTAGTTCAGCAGAAAATCGGTTTACGGCGCCCTTAGTCTGATCGTGTTCAAAAAGATGTTGGGGGTGGGCGGGGGCAACCTGCCTTGCGCTCACGTAGGGGAGAGAAGCAACTGTGAACCTGAAGCGCATGGCCGTCGTCGCCGCTGCCGCCGTGGTCGGCCCGACGGTCCTCATGGCCACGCCCGCGATGGCGGACGAGGTCCAGAACCCGGCCGTCACGACCCCGGACACCGCTCCGCAGGACGACGCCGCCGCCCCGGCGGCTCCGGCCGCCGCTCCGGCAGCGCAGACCCCGGCGGCTCCGGCCGTCCCGGCCGCCCAGACGCCGGCCGTGCCCGCCGTGCCCGCCGCGCAGACCCCCGCCGCTCCCGCTGCACAGACCCCCGCTCCCGCCCCGGCCCCGGCGAAGGACGCGAAGCCCGCCCCGGCGAAGCCGGGCGTCGAGGACGCGGACGAGTACGAGTACCAGGAGGGCCCGAAGCTGGGCCTGCGCAACCTGCCCGCAGCCGGCTTCAAGGCCGGCGGCGACTGGACGGAGATCGGCCTGGTGGTCGACAACTCCGGCATCCAGGGCTTCAAGGACTACGGCTTCGCCGTCCTCGGCGGAAACGACCACGACACCCTGCGCTCCAAGCACCTCGACGTCCAGATCTTCGACGGTGGGGAGTGGGTCGCCGCCGACAAGGACCCGTCCGGCCAGGTCGCGGGTACCTTCTTCGACAGCCATGTCGACGAGGACGAGTTCTTCACCATCAAGCTGCGCGTGAAGTTCAGCAAGGACGCTCCGGTCGGCAACATCGAGTTCGTCGTAGCCGGCGGCAGCAACGTCAAGGACGAGCTGTTCGCGTCCGACATGCGGACCTTCAAGTCGAAGATCACCCGGGCCTCGACCGGCGGCAACACCGGCAACGGCGGCCACAACAACGGTGGCGGCAACACCGGCACCAAGCCGAACGGCGGCGGCACCACCACGCCGATCGTCCTCCCGGGCAACGGCGGCACCACCAACAACGGTGGCACCACCAACACCGGCGGCGAGCTCGCCGAGACCGGCGCCGACGCCGCCACCACCTGGGCGATCGGTGGCGCGGGCATCGCCCTCGCCATGGGTGCGGCCCTGGTCGCGGGCACCGGCCGTCGCCGCCGCACCACCGTCTGATCGACGACGACGCTCCACGAGAACGGGGTCCGTGCGCACCAGCGCACGGACCCCGTTCCGCGTTCCTACGGCCCCGCGGCGCCTAGCGCATCCGCGTGGCCCACTCCTGGACCTTCTTGATCCGCTCCCGCAGCTGTCCCGCCGTCGCCTCCGCGCTCGGCGGCCCGCCGCACACCCGGCGCAGCTCGGTGTGGATCACCCCGTGGGGCTTGCCGCTCTGGTGGACGTACGCGCCCACCATCGTGTTCAGCGACTTGCGCAGCTCCAGCAGCTCCTTGTGCGAAACCACCGGCCGCCGCTCGGCGGGCAGCTCCAGCAGGTCGGCCTCGGAGTCCGGCTTGCGACGGCTGTGCGCGATCTGCCGCGACTGGCGCTTCTGCAGCAGCATCTGCACCTGGTCCGGCTCCAGCAGCCCGGGGATGCCGAGGTAGTCCTGCTCCTCCTCGCTCCCCGGATGCGCCTGCATGCCGAATTCGGCGCCGTCGTAGAGGACCCGGTCGAAGACGGCGTCGGACTCCAGCGCCTCGAAGGACATCTGCTCGTCCTCGCCGGTGTCCTCGTCCTCCTGCCGGTTCGCCTCGTCCATCTCCTTCTCGGACTCGGCGTACGGATCCTCCTCGCCCTGCTTCTTCGGCTTGTCGAGGACGTGGTCGCGTTCGACCTCCATCTCGTTCGCGAAGCCGAGGAGGTAGGGGATCGTCGGAAGGAACACGGACGCGGTCTCGCCGCGCCTGCGCGATCGCACGAAACGGCCGACCGCCTGCGCGAAGAAGAGAGGGGTCGAGATCGTCGTCGCGTACACGCCGACGGCCAGGCGCGGGACGTCGACGCCCTCGGACACCATGCGGACCGCGACCATCCACCGGTCGTTGTTCGCGCTGAAGGTGTCGATGTTCTTCGAGGCCCCGGTGTCGTCGGAGAGCACGACGGTCGCCTTGGTGCCGGTGATCTCCCGGATCAGCTTGGCGTAGGCGCGCGCCGAGTCCTGGTCGGCGGCGATGACGAGGCCGCCCGCGTCCGGGATGCCCTTCCTGACCTCGGTGAGCCGCTGGTCGGCGGCGCGCAGCACGTTCGGCATCCAGTCGCCGCGCGGGTCCAGCGCCGTGCGCCAGGCCTGCGAGATGGCGTCCTTGGTCATCGGCTCGCCGAGGCGGGCCGCGATCTCGTCGCCCGCCTTGGTGCGCCAGCGCATGTTGCCGCTGTAGGACAGGAAGATCACGGGCCGGACGACGCCGTCGCCGAGCGCGTTGCCGTAGCCGTAGGTGTAGTCGGCGGAGGACCGCCGGATCCCGTCGTTGCCCTCCTCGTACGTCACGAAGGGGATCGGGTTGGTGTCGGACCGGAAGGGCGTACCGGTCAGCGCGAGCCGCCGGGTCGCCGGGTCGAAGGCTTCGAGGCAGGCCTCGCCCCAGGACTTCGAGTCACCGGCGTGGTGGATCTCGTCGAGGATCACCAGGGTCTTGCGCTGCTCGCAGCGGTTGCGGTGCAGCATCGGGCGCACGCCGACGCCCGCGTAGGTGACGGCTACCCCGTGGTAGTCCTTGCTCAGCGGCCCGGCCGAGTACTCGGGGTCGAGCCGGATGCCTATCCGGGCGGCGGCTTCCGCCCACTGCTTCTTCAGGTGCTCGGTCGGCGCGACGACGGTCACCTGCTGGACCACGTGGTGGTGCAGCAGCCAGGAGGCGAGGGTCAGCGCGAAGGTGGTCTTGCCGGCGCCCGGGGTCGCGACCGCGAGGAAATCGCGCGGCTGCGTCTCGATGTACCGGGTGAGGGCACCCTCCTGCCAGGCACGCAGCTTGCTCGCGGTGCCCCACGGCGCACGGCCGGGGAAGGCGGGTGAGAGGTGGTGGGAGGCGGTAGTAGTCACGGTCTCCGGTTCGTGCTCTCGGTGGCGGTCGTACGTAGGACAACCGGGCCACCTTACCGGCACGGGCCCGCCCCTCATCGAGGGACAGGCCCGTGACCTCGGCGGGTGCGGCGAGGGTCACATGGAACGCAACCGCTGTGCGATCACGGCCACATCACCCTCGTGCCCGGCGGCGACATCGATGACCAGGCCGTACGCCACGTCCTGGTCCACCCCGGCGAGATCGACTCCGTTCACGGCGAGGAAGGTCGCGGCGGCGAGCCAGGCGGTGCGCTTGTTCCCGTCGACGAGGGGGTGGTTCGTGGCGATCCCGTGCAGCAGCGCGGCCGCCTGCTCGTACGGGTCCTCGTAGGCCGGGGTCCCGAACATCCGGGCCCTCGGCCGGTGCACCGCCGACTCCAGGAGGCCGGGGGCGCGCAGCTCGACGGGCTGTCCCTGGGCCAGGCAGGCGTGCCGGGCGAGATCGAGCACCTCGGCGAGGGTGAGGTGCCGCACCCCGGCTCCCCGGACCCCGTCGGCCGTCTCGGCCCTCTCGGCCCTCACTGCCCGAGCCTCTCCAGCAGCGGGGCGTGCAGCCGGGCCAGCCGGGCGGCCTCGTCCGCGACCCGCCCGCGCTCGGCCCGCAGGTGTGCCCGTACGGCGCCCAGCGCGAGCTCCTCGGGCGTACGCCCGGTGGCATCGGCCAGGTCGGCGAGCTCGGCGCGCTCGGCGCCGGTGAGCGGGATGATCATCTGGTCCATGCCGGGACCCTAGCGGCCCGGCGCGTTCCGGTTCACGGGGTTTTGCGCACGTCCCCCTCGGGAGCGGCGGCATCGGCCGGGTCCAGCCGGGTCGCGACCCAGGCCCCCGCCAGGGCCACGACGGCCATCGGCAGGAACACCACCAGGAACGCGGCGGGGTGCGAGGCCGCACCGTCCGCGCCCCCCGCGTGCCCGGCCCCGACCGCTCCCCCGCCGAGGGCGGCGAAGGCGGCGCCCACGGCGGCGAGCAGCACCACGTTGGCCAGCGCGTCCGAGATCTGCAGCGCGGCGGAGTTCGCCCCCGCCTCCCGCGGCGGCGACAGCTTCAGCAGCAGCACGCTGGTCGAACCGATCACCAGGCCCATCCCGAGGCAGCCCACCGCCCACGCCAGCGCGACCGTCCACACCGGCACCCGGTCCACGAGCACCGCCGGGGCCGCCGCGATCGCGAAGGCCACCATCACCATCCCGGCGACCATCAGCCGCTCCCGGTACGGCGCGGCCCGCCCCTTGGACTGCACCCACGAGCCGAGCGCCCAGGTCACCCCGCCCAGCGCGAGCGAAAACCCGGCCAGGGTCGGGCTCATGCCGCGCTGGGTGACCAGCATCAGCGGTACGAAGCTCTCCGCCCCGATGAACGACCCCGCCGCCACCCCGCGCAGCAGCACCACGGACGGCATCCCGCGCCGGGCGAGGTAGGTGCCGCGCGGCAGCAGCCCCCGCACCGCGGGCACGAGCAGGGCCGCGCCCGCGAGCCCGGGGATCAGTGACAGCCACCGCAGGTCCTGGGCGGCGTACTGGAGCAGCCCGGCGCCGGCGGAGATCCCCAGGGCGAGCCGGATCCGCCGCCCGTCGAAGGCGGCGGCCTGTCCGCCCACGGGCCCGGAGGCGGTCCGCCGGATCGCCGGGAGCGCCACGCACAGCGGTACGACGACCAGGACGGGTATCCCGAGGAACACCCACCGCCAGCCCAGGTGCTCGGTGACCGTCCCCGCGGCCAGCGGCCCGACGATCGACGGCACCACCCAGCTCGCGGCGAAGGCCGCCATGATCACGGGCCGCAGCCGTTCCTCGTAGGCCCGGCTGACCACCACGTACAGCGCGACGATCACCAGCCCTCCGCCGAGCCCCTGCACGGCCCGCCCGATGACGAACACGCCCATCACCCCGGCGGTCCCCGAACACACCAGCCCGGCGGCGAAGGCCCCGATCCCCACGGTCAGCGGCCGCAGCGGGCCCTGCCGGTCGGCCCACTGCCCGGACAGGACCATGCCGAAGAGGCTGGTGGTGAAGTAGGCGGAGAAGCCGAAGGCGTAGAGCCCGATCCCGTCGAGCTCCCGCGCGGCGACGGGCATGGCCGTCCCGACGGCGGTCGCCTCGAAGGCGATGAGGAAGACGACGGAGATGATCCCGACACTGAGCGCCCGGTACGCCGTCCCCAGGATCCCGCCCTGCGGGGGCGGGACGGCTGCGGCAGGATCGGATATCCGGGGTTCAAGGGCACTCATCGCCCCAGGGTAAGGCGCGTCCCCCGCTCTTGACCCTGTCATTTCGACGGATCTCGCCTCGTCCGCGGGACCTAGGTCGTCTCTTTCGGATCTTGCCGGTTAAGCCCGCGTCGTCCGGTGCCGTGCATCGGTGCGTTGGCGGGGCGCCCGTGTACTGGACGTACTCGGGTGCCCCGCCAACGCGGCGAGGTGCGGTGCCGGGCGGCGCGGGCCAGGCAAGATCCGAAAGAGACGACCTAGGTCTGTGAACGCGGTATGGCAGTCGCATTGCGTCCCGCCGGGATCCCTTCCCCGCCCGCCGGCACCCCCGTACGTTCGTACTCACCACCCCACAGCCGTGTGCCCGAGTGGTTGAGGGACTCGCCTGCAAAGCGAGTTACGCCGGTTCGATTCCGGTCACGGCTTCTCACGCCTTGAACAGGCAAAACGAAGAGGCGGCACCCCGGATGGGGCGCCGCCTCTTCGTTCGTTCGTCTCAGTTCCCGTCTCAGTCGGCCCGTACGAGCGCGCCGGCCGCGCCGTCATCATCGTCCGGCCGGTCCGCCTCAGCCTTCCAGATCAAACCGTCGACCTGCCGCGCCACATCGGCTCGCACCGCGTCGACCATGTGCTGGTACCGCGCTGCCGTGGCGGTTGTCGACCACCCCATGAGGCCCATGACGGCCCGCTCGGATACTCCGAGGATGAGCAGAACCGTGGCGGCCGTGTGGCGTGCGTCGTGCAGACGCCCGTCACGAGCCTCCGCCTCCACAAGCAGGGCCTTCCACTCGTAGTCCCCCGTCTTCGGAGCCTTCGCCAACTGAACGGGGTTCTTGCCGAGATGGCCGCGCCGTACGGCCTCGTTGAGGGCGGTGCGGAAGGTGCGGTGCACCTGGTGGGCGGTCGCGGGCTTGCTGCCGTTGGCCTGCATCTTCGTGTAGAAGATCTCGATGTGCTCGGGCTTGAGCCTGTCGAGACGGTGAGCTCCCAAGCCGGGGATGAGGTGCTTCCGCACGGCGACGCCGTACCCGACCATCGTGTTGTCGTTGACCGTGAGGGGTGCCACGTTCTCGATCCAGTGCGTCAGCCAGGCCTTGACCGTCACGGCCTTGCCCGGCTTGCGCACGGTCTTGGCGTCCCGCTGCCGAGGTTAGATCCTGAGCCGGACTCCTCTCACCTACATGGCCCCGCCCGCATGCCATTGAGGTTCCTCACAACCAAGATGGCCTGTAGGGCTCCGGACGACGTATCCGGCAGTCTGGTCGGTGCATCCGCGCTGGCACTGGTGAATCGGCGGTAGCGAAACAGGAGGCAACACCATGCTCTTCTTCTACAACAGGGACACGCGGGCTGCCGGATCGGGCGAGCTCGATGCTGGCGGTGATTTCGTCAACCTGAAGGATTTCCCGGCCGGGCAGTTCGGGGACTGGACCCACATCGTGCCCGGCGGTGGCAAGCTCTTCTTCTACAGCAAGGACACGCGGGCTGCCGGATCGGGCGAGCTCGATGCTGGCGGTGATTTCGTCAACCTGAAGGATTTCCCGGCCGGGCAGTTCGGGGACTGGACCCACATCGCGCCCGGCGGCGGCAAGCTCTTCTTCTACAGCAAGGACACGCGGGCTGCCGGATCGGGCAAGCTCGATGCTGGCGGTGATTTCGTCAACCTGAAGGATTTCCCGGCCGGGCAGTTCGGGGACTGGACCCACATCGTGCCCGACGGCGTCCAGCTCTTCTTCTACAGCAAGGACACGCGGGCTGCCGGATCGGGCAAGCTCGATGCTGGCGGTGATTTCGTCAACCTGAAGGATTTCCCGGCCGGTCAGTTCGGGGACTGGACCCACATCGCCTTCGACGAAGATGCCTCCAAGCTTTTCTTCTACAGCAAGGGCACGCGGGCTGCTGGATCGGGCGAGCTCGATGCTGGCGGTGATTTCGTCCACCTGAAGGATTTCCCGGCCGGACAATTCGGGGACTGGACCCACATCGTGCCCGCCCGCCGCAAGCTCTTCTTCTACAACAAAAACACGCGAGCCGCTGCATCGGGCGAGCTCGACGCCAGTGGTGATTTCGTCCACCTGCAGGATTTCCCGGCCGGACAATTCGGGGACTGGACCCACATCGGTGCGACCCAGCTCTAACCTCGACCCTTCAGCCCAGCGGCGACCGTAGGGTCGGAGGCCACCGGCCCGAACACGGCCGGCTCTGCCCGCAGCATCCCGACATCCGCGAGGCAGTCCCCGCCCACCGCGACGGCGAGGGCCACGTCCGGCAGGATCTTGCCCGGATCGCGCACCGCCTGCGGACGTCGCCACGGCGTCAGCACCGCCGATATCGCCTTGGTCCAGCCCGGCCTTGCGGGCGGTCTCGACCAGGCCAACGGGCTACCTGGCGGCTGCGGAGCGCCTGCAGCACCCCGTCCAACGGTGCCACGGTGCTACCCGCCCGTCTCGGTTTCCGTCTCGTTCATCCCCGTACGCTGCCGCCCAAGGCCGTTCATGCGCCTCTGGTGATCACTGCTCACGCACCGGATTGAACGTTGTTGAACGCGCCCGGATCACGCTCTGCCCAACGCGGACAAACCTGCAAAGCGAGTTACGCCGGTTCGATTCCGGTCACGGCTTCTGCCCGCTGACGTAGCGGGGCGGCAGGGCGGCACCCGATCCGGGTGCCGCCCTGCCGCCCCGTCTTCCCGCCTTCCTGACCCACTGCGATTGCTACGGCCGCGTGACCGTCATGCCGGGAACACTCCCGCCGAGGCCCGAGATCGCCCTCGACCGTCGGCGCCATTTCCTGTTCCGCATCGGACAGGAGGTTTGACTCATACGCGATGGCCAGGGGAACTCCCTGGCTTCGTACGGTTTTCCACTTCTCGGTATCGCACAGCGCGTCACTCACGCCCACTCCAGATCACCCGCCTCACGGCTCGCGGCCCGTTTCCGCGGCGTGACCCTGTTGGCCCGCGCGGGCGTTGCCCTTCGCGTAGCCGATCTCCATCGAGTTGGTGAGGCTGTTGGCGAGGACGCTCGTCCCGCTGATGCCGTGGCGGGACATGAACTGCACGAGCGGGGTCTCCGCGCTGCGTTCGCCCGCCTGGTACATCGCCCGGGTGCGGGTGTGCGTGGCGTCGTCGATCCGGTCCTTCTCCTTGGCCGCCGCCTCGTCCGACCATTCGGTGATCGCCGAGGACGCGGCCTGTTCCACCGCTCCGCTGCCGGTGTCGATGGCGATCGGCACCGCCACGGCGGCGACCCCCGCGCCGACGAGCGTCACGGGGAGCAGTGCCACCACGCCGCCCACGGCCGCCGACGTGCCGAACTCGACCCACGCGCCGCGCTTCTCGACGGCCTCCTCGAACTCCTTGTGCTTCTTCTCGGCCTCGGCTCCCAGCTGCCCGGCGCGGGACTCGTCGAGCATCCCCTGGACCTCCGCCGTGATCCGGACGGTGGACTCGGCGCGGCCCTGGTCGATCCGGCTGTCGCGGAAGCCCTGCGCCTCCAGGACGCTCGCGCCGTAGATCCGTTCGGCGGTGGTGAGCGTCGCGTACGAATCCGGGTGCTGACCCAGGGCGCTCAGCAGGTCCCTCGCCTCCTCGCGGCTCAGGTCCACATGACCGGCGCCGTGGCCCCCGGACGGTGCGAACACGCTTCCGGCGCCGGGGTCGGCGAGGGCCCGGTTGACGTCGTCGAGGTACCCGGCCGTCATCCGGCCCAGGCTGTCCGCGAGGGCCTCGTGCCGCTTGAGCAGTCCGGCATCGGCGCCGTACTTCGCGACGACCGCCTCCATGACCTCCGCGGTGGCCTCGCTGCGCCGCAGCTGCGGGGCCGTCTCGTCCCAGGCGTGTCCGAGGGTCGCCGCTTCCAGGGCGTGGCCGAGGGCGTCGGGCATGTACTGCTTCGCGCGCGCCACGCCCTTGGCGTCCACGTCGTTGGAGTCGGCCGGGGCGGCGTACTTCTCGTCGGCGAAGTGGTCCAGGTAGTTGGTGACGCCCTTGCCCAGCGCGGGCGCTCCCGCCTTGACCGTGCCGTCCTGGTGGTAGGCGACCAGGTCGCTGCCCTCGCGCCGGAAGAACTCCGTGGCGGCCTGCGGGCTGTGCCCGAGCGCCTCCAGGAAGCTGTTGACGGGGTCGAAGCCGGCCCCGCCGGCCCCGGACGGGTTGAACTGGGTCTGGGTCCAGCCGTTGACCGGCTTGTTCCGGAAGAAGAAGTCCTTGTCCTTCGCCTGGACCTGGGTGGCGTGGTCCGCGATGGGTACGAGGAAGCGCGGATCGTAGTTCCCGTAGCGCATGATGCCGCCGAGCAGCTGGTAGCCGAAGGGCGGGTTGCCGTCGTACCTCGACAGCGGGATCCGCTCCGTCCCCAGCCGCCGCAGGTCCTGGCCGAAGCGGTCCGGGAGGTGGCGGGGGTGGTCCGGGTCGGTGGCCGTCGCGAGGTTGAGGCCCAGGTTCCGCTGGAGGTCCTGGACGTCCTTCAGCCGCTCGGGGTCGTAGCCGCGCGCTCCGGTGTCGGTCGAGAGCTGCCCGAAGAACTCCAGCGCGCCCTTCGGGCCGAGGCCCTCGTAGAACCCGGTCGCGAACTCCGGCGCCCCCGCGTGGTCCGCCAGCAGTTCGTTCAGCTCCCCGAGCTCCGCGTGCGACAGGGCGCGGCCCTTGCGCGCGAGGTCGACGGCGTGGCCGCACTGCTCGGCGGTGAAGCCGGCGTACTTCGGGCGCCGGAAGTCGTGCTCGTCGGCGATGTTGGCGTTCAGGAGCCGGGCCAGCGACCGGTCGACGTCGTCGCAGGCGTCGACGACGGCGTCGATCCTCGCCTGCCAGAGGGGCAGGTTGACGCGGACCGCCTCCTGGTAGTCCGGGTCGTGCCGGGCCGCGTCCCGCTCCGCGTCCGTGGTGAGGGGCGCGGCCCGGACCCTGCCCCGGGCGTCCACGAGGAACCCGGCGGCGGGCACCTCCTGCTCGGCGAGCACGCGGAGCCGGTCGCGGGACGCCTTGAAGGCGGCGTGCCCCTGGGCGAGGGCCCGGTGCACGCCGTCGGCCTCCTTGGCGGCGTCCTCGAACTCCTTGGCCGTCCGGTCCACGAACGGCCGCGCCACGCCCGCCGTGACCCCGCTCCACTCGGCCCTGTCCGACGCCGCCTTCATGCCGCCCCGGGCGGCCTGCGCGAGTTCCGTCAGCTTCCCGGCCATCGCCCGCCAGTCGCGGGCCGCCGCCCCGAGCGCGTCCAGCGGGGCGTGCAGCACGTTCTCGTACGTCAGCACTACGTGAGGTACTCGGCGATCTTGGAGGAGGTGAACTCGGCGTACAGCCGCTGCTCCTCCTTGCGGTGGGAGGAGAGCGAGTAGTTCAGCCCGTTGGAGATCTGCGCGCATGCCGCGACGAGGGTCTTCACCTGGCCCTCCCAGCGCGCCTGCGCCGTGGCGAGGGCCGCGCCGCTCGCGAAGCCCTCCTTCGCGAGGGCGGCGGCCGCCTCGGAGGTGGCGGTGGCGGCGTGCCGGGCGTCGGCCTGGAGGCGCGAGTGGAGCTCGTACGCCTCCGAGCCGATGGCGCCGATGTGGTCCTGGTTCAGCTCCAGGTCTTTGGCTGCGGGGGCAGCCGTGACCCTGGCGGCGGCTGCTGCTGCGCGGGCCGCGGACCACTCCTCGTCGAAGGACATCCGGCGGGCTCCTCTGCCATGGGTCAACGGCGGCGGCGTACGGCGGCGGCCGCGGCGACGGCCCCGCCGATGAGGACGCCGGCCGCGAGCCCGAGCCCGAGCCAGGGGAAACCGCCGCCGCCCTCCCTAACGCCGGACCGCGCCTGCGGTGCGGGGCGCGGCGGGGTTTTCCGCCCGGTCGAGGGACCGCCCGCCGCGAGCTCGGGCAACGGGAACACATCCGCCGGCCCCGGATCCCGCTCCTCCACCACGGCAACCCGAGGCCGCACCACCCCGTACCCGACGTAGTCGTTCCGCCGCACCCCGTCGACGGGCTTCCCGGCGGTGTCGAGCAGGACGCGGAGCACCTGGTTGTTGGTCCAGTCGGGATGAACGGCCCAGAGGAGGGCGGCGGATGCGGAGGCTAGGGCGGTGGCGTCGCTGGTGCCGTGGCTTGTGCAGAGTCCCGTCTTACGTCCGCAACCCGTGACGATGTCCACGCCGGGGGCGGAGATGTCCACCTGTGCGCCGTGCTGTGACTCCCTCGTAGCAGCGCCCTCAAGGCCCACCGCACCGACACCCACCACTCCGGGCGTCGCCGCTGGATAGAGCGTGCTGTTCGTTGTGTCTCCGTCGTTCCCGACGCCGGCGAAAATCAGCTTCCCCTTGGACAGGGCGTATTTCACAGCGCCTGCCCGCTCGGGATCGTCCTTGCCTGTGGCCAGGGAGATATTGATGATCTTGGCTTCCGATTCTGCCGCGTATCGAATCGCTGCAGTCCACGATGGCCTGGTGTCATTGAACTCGTGCGGCACTCGGACAGGAAGAATCTTGGCTCCGGGGGCCAGCCCAAATGCACCGTCGCCGCTCGGATGTTTGCCAGAGCCCACGATCAACGCCGCCATCGCGGTGCCGTGTCCTTCGTAGTCGTTGCGCTCATCGCCCTTGTAACCCTTCTCACCGGCCGCAAAGTCCTTGCCTGAGAGAACTTGGCCCTCAAGTTCAGGAATCTCTTCGACCCCACTATCAATGACGGCGACAGTCATCCCCTTGCCAGTGCTGGTCTTCCAGATGTCGTCGGCTTTCATGGCGTTGAGGTGCCATTGCCGCTCTCGAATGGTCTGCGCGTGAGCTGGCGTCACGGCGACCCCGGCCAACAGCAGACCCACCAGGCCCGAGGTCGCCTTCAACCAACGCATCTCGTGCGCCGTCCGTTCCGTCAGTCGATGACCGGCGGAACAACGCGACGGTTGCTCTGCCAGGTCTCTTCGTCTTCGACCAGGTAATCGGGGCGTCCGCTCCCCTGGTATCCGCGCCGTGGACTTGGAGCTGGGGCCCCAACACCACCGTGCCCCATCACACCGCCCGGTCCGTTGCGTACTAGGCCCGAGCCACCTTGGGTAAAGGGCTGGCCACTCGTGACCGAACCACCGGGCGCTCCATGCGAACCGCCGATCGAGCCTCCCTTGCCGCGCCCCACGGCGGGCCCACCTTCCGCCCCGATGACTGTGCCACGTGGAATGGCTACGTTGGGGCTGCCAGACGAGACGGACCGACCACCGACAATGCCGGAGTCAGCCACAGGCCTCGTACTCGGGAAGGCGCCAGGCATCGGCAGGGCACCTATCGGCGGGAGTACCGAGGGGATCGCCCCGCCGACATGGCCAACTCCTCCCGGGCCGACGGGTCCTACCCCTCCTGGAACACCCGTACTCGAAGGCAGGGCGCCATCCGGAAGCGCCGCGACGTGATCGAGGTTCCAGTCCACACCAGGCGCTGGGACGGCCTGGGTCGACGGACGCCCAGCCACCGAATGCAGCGGACTGTCCCTCGGCGGTGCGCCAGTCACCCAGCCAGGTTCGGTCACCGAGGTGCCGGCGCCCGAGATCGACGGCATGTGGGATGGGCTCCCCTGCCTTGAGCCTCCGTCCAAACCATCACTCGAACGGTTCAGGGAAGTCTGGCTGGAGATACTCCCCGGTTCGAATGCCGGCGGTGGTGGCGGGAACGTCGGGGCCTCGGCTCTGTTCAGCTGGGTTGTCGATGTGTCGTACGACTGGGCCAGCTTCGTCAGTTGTTGGATCGCCTGTTGGTGGTCCGTCGTCAGTTTGGTGTGGGCCGCGCGGGCTACGCGTTCGGCGTCCGGGTCGTTGTGGGCGGCTTGGGCTGCCTCGAGGTCGGCGGAGGCCGTGGTGTCGTACGGCGGGGTGTTGGCCTTGACCTCGATCATCGTCTGGGCGGCGTGGGTCATCCACTTCGCCCCGTCGGCACTGAAGTCGCCCAGACGGAGTGTCGCGTTGCCCGCGCCGTTGACCCAGTCCTGGAAGGTGCGGGCTGCTTCGCCCTCCCAGCCGGTGACCCGGTGTGCCTTGAGGGCTTCCCCGATGCCCCTGATGTCCTCCGCGGCCCGCGCCAGCTGCGCGGCGCGGGCCTTGACCGTCTCCGGGTCGAGCCCGGCCAGCATGGCGAGGAGTTGGCGGTGCGAGTACGCCTCGAAGTCCGTGGGCATCAGAAGGAGCCCCCCGATGTGGAGGGGGAGGGGGACGGGCCCGTCGGCGGGGTGGAGTTCTGTTTCGCGCCGCGGATGAGGGTGCGCATGCGGTCCTGGGTGGCTTCGTCCACCTCCGCGTAGCCCTTGCCCGCCGTCAGGACGGCGATGCCCAGGGCCTCGATCTGGCCGGCCAGGGCCCGGGAGAGCTTCTGGAGTTCCGTGTGGACCGTCCCGTACGCCGTGAACAGCGCGTCCGCCTCCGCGAAGCCGCGGCCGAGCGTGCCGGTCGGGAGGGTGCCGTGGGCCAGGCGACGGCCGTCGGCCTCGGAGCCCTCGAGCCGGCGCAGGAGGTCGTCGACCGTCCTCTTGTAGTCCGACATGGCCTGGTACTCGACCGCGAGCGCCCCGGCCTGGCTCCGGAGGGCTTCGGCCAGGGCCGCCGCCGGCGGGTCCCCGGCTAAGTGCGTTGCCACGGTGCTCTCCCCCGCTCCGGCGCGCATGTGTCCGAGGTCACATTACGCGGCGCGGCCTCACGCGCTGGGCACCGCGACCGCCGCCGACGGCCGGATCGGGATCCGGTTCACCGGCCGGCCCGTAGCCGCCCGCACCGCGGAGGCCACGGCCGCCGGGGTCGTCACCACGGGGACCGCGCTCGCGGCCTTCGCCCCGAACGGGGCCACCACGTCGCGTTCCTCGACCAGCCGGACGATGCGGACCTCCGGGGCGTCCAGGGACGTCGGCAGGGCGTAGCCCGTCAGGTCGGGGTGGCGGACCAGGCCGGCGACGGAGCGGAGGTTCTCCGTCAGGGCCGCGCCCACGCCCTGGGTGACGCCCGCTTCGATACGGGCCTCCAGCTGGCGGGGGTTGAGGATGCGGCCCACGTCCTGGGCCACGGCGAGTTCCACGACCCGCACCGAGCCGAGCTCGATGTCGACGTCGACCACCGCGCGGATCGCGCAGAAGGCGAGGCCGACGAAGGCGTCGCCCTGGCCGTCCGCGTCCAGCGGCTCCGTCGGGTGGGGGCGGCACTGGGCGGTCGCCCAGAGCTCCTTGCCCTCTATGGCCTCCGCGACGGACATGGAGAAGGCCCCGTCGTAGGAGGTGATCCGGCCGTCCGCGATCTGGAGGAGCTCCGTCGACATGCCGAGCTTGTGCGCCATGGGCTGGAGCAGCTGGGTGCGGACCATCTTCGCGGCGCGTTCGACGGCGCCGCCCGAGACCCACGTGTGCCGGCCGTGGGCGGAGGGGCCGGCCGGCGGCTGGTCGGTGTCGACGGGGGCCGTCGCCACCTCGTCCACGCCGAGGACTTCCTGGACGATCTGGCGGGCGAGGGTGGAGAAGCCCTGGCCGGTGTCGACGGCCGCGCAGATGACGGTGGCGGTGCCGCCGACGACCTTCACGGTGGCGGTGGAGACCTCGTCGGCGCCCTCGGCGCCGAGCATGTGGACCATGCCCACGCCGTAGCCGACCCCGCGCCGTACCGCGCCGGGTTCGCCCGCGCCCTCGGGCCCGCCGGGCAGCAGCCAGTCCTCCTCCGGGGTGTCCTTGGGGAGGGAGGGCAGGGGGTAGTCACGGACCGACCGCAGGAGTTCGGCCACGGGGGCCGGGCAGGTGACCGTCTGGCCGGTGGGCAGGAGGTCGCCGGTGGCGAGGACGTTGCGCATGCGCAGTTCCGCGCCGTCGATGCCGAGGGCGGCGGCGAGCTTGTCCATCTGGCCCTCGTAGGCGGCGCAGACCTGCATGGCGCCCTCGCCGCGGACGTGGCCCGACGGCGGGTTGTTGGTGCGGACCGCCCAGCCCTCGACGAAGGCGTGCGGGACGACGTACGGGCCGCAGGCGAAGGCCACCGCCGCCGCCAGGGACTCCGAGGAGGAGTCGGCGTACGCGCCGGCGTCCATCAGGATCTGCGCCTCGACCTTGACGAGGCGGCCCTCGGCGTCCGCGTGGTGGCGGTAGCGCAGCAGGGTGGGGTGGCGGTGGGCGTGGCCGAGGAAGGACTCTTCGCGGGTGGCGGCCAGTTTCACCGGGTAGCCGGTGCGCAGCGCGAGCAGGCCCAGCGGGAGCTGGAAGGCGGCGTCCTCGCGGTCGGCGGTCGCACCGGGGACTCCGGTGACGACGACGCGGACGCGGTCGGGGTCGAGGCCGAAGCAGGCGGCGGCGAGGTCGCGGTCGGTGTGCGGGTCGGTGGAGGCGGTGTAGATCTCCACGCCCCCGTCGGGCCGGGGCACCGCGAGCCCGGCCTCGGCGCCGATGGGCGCGGGGTCCTGGCGGCCGATCCGGTAGAGGCCCTCGACGACGACCTCGCCGGTGGCTTCGGGGTCGCCGTAGCGGAGCGGGATGTGGCGGACGAGGTTGCCGTCGGGGTGCAGCGGGGCGGCGCCGAAGGACTGTTCGGGGTCCGTGACGGCGTCGAGGAGTTCGTACTCGACGGCGATGGCTGCGGCCGCGAGCCGGGCGGTGTCGGGGTGGTCGGCGGCGACGGCGGCGATGGGCTCGCCGTGGTGGCGTACGACGTCGTGGGCGAAGACGGGCCGGTCGGCGATGCGGCGGCCGTGGGTGGTGGCGCCGGGGACGTCGGCGTGGGTGATGACCGCGTGCACGCCGGGCATCGCGGCGGCGGCCGTGGTGTCGACGGACAGGATGCGGGCGTGGGCGTGCGGGGAGCGCAGGACGGCGGCCCACAGGAGGCCCTCGGCCCACAGGTCGGCGGCGTAGGGGAAGGTGCCTTCGGTCTTGGCGCGGGTGTCCGCGGCCGGGACGGAGGCTCCGATTCCGCGCACGGCGCGCGGCTGTTCCTCGGCGGGGGCGGTGCTGACCGTGGTGACGGTCGTCGTCGCCGTGGCCGCGTCGTGGCCGCTCACGCCATGCCTCCGTTCTGGGGAAACCCGTGCATCCCCTGGATGCCGTGGGCCCCGTTGGTCCCGTGCGTCCCGTGCATCCCGTGGATGCCGCCCTCGCCGGGCAGTGCCTGGTGCGGGATGCGCGGCTCGGCCGCCGCCTGGGCCGCCGCCTGCGCCTCGGCCTCCGCCTCCGCGGACAGCGTCGCCTCGCGTTCCGCGACGACCTCGCGGACCGCTTCGATGACGCCCTTGTAGCCGGAGCAGCGGCAGAGGTTGCCGCACAGCGCCTGCCGGGTCTCCAGGTCGCTGGGGGCGTGGTTGCCCTCCAGCAGGTCGTGGATCGTCATGGCCATGCCGGGTACGCAGAACCCGCACTGCACCCCGCCCGACCTGCACAACGCCTGCTGCACGTCCGAGAGTTCCCCGTCGGTCGCGAGGCCCTCGACGGTCCGCACCTCGCTGCCCGCCGCCGTGGCCGCCGGGACCAGGCAGGAGGCGACGAGCCGCCCGTCGACCTGTACCGCGCAGGCCCCGCACTCGCCCTGCGAGCAGCCGTCCTTGGCGCCGGCCAGGCCGAGGCGCTCGCGCAGCACGTAGAGCAGCGACTCGCCGATCCAGGCGCCGGTGACGGGCCGGTCGGCGCCGTTGACGCGCAGGACGTAGGAAGCTGCCGGGTGCTCGTGATGGGCGACGGCGGGAATGCCCTCTTCCTCGTACGTCGCCTCCTGCCCCGGGAAACCTGCCGCGTCGCCCTCGTCCGGGGCCGCCACAGCACTGTCGGGGGCGTCCTCGCCCGGCACCGGCGCGGCTTCCGCTCCGGCCGGGGCGGGCAGCGTCACGGCGAGGCCCTGCCCGAGCGTGTGCCCGGGACCCTGCCCGGCCACCACGGGCGGCTCCGGCTCCGCGGTGTCGGCGGCCTCCCCGGCGTCCACCGGGCGCGGCCGCTCCCCCTCGACCGGACCGTCGGCCGGTACGCCGGCCGGGCCGTGGGCGGCTTCGATGTCCGGGGCGGCGTGCGGCACGGCCTCGGGCTCCGGCCCGGCCGCCGGGCCGGACCCGTGCTGCGCGTAGCCCTCGGGCAGCGGGGTACCCACCCCGGGCCCGCCGAGCACCCGGGGACCGCGTCCCAGGGCGCCGGCCGCGTGGCCCTCGCCGGGCAGCACGCCGGAGCTCATCAGTCCGTCGGGCAGGCCCTCGCCGGGCGCACCCTGCGGCGCACCGTGCGCGGCCCACGGTGCGGAGGCACCGCCCGGCAGCGTCGCGGGGGCCTGACCCCAGCCACCACCGCCCAAGCCGTTACCGCCCAGGCCGTCACCGCCGAGCCCGTCGCCCTGGTACCCGCCGTGCAAGTCCCCCTGCGGGCCCCCGCGCAGCTCGCCCCGCGGGTCCCCCTGCGGGCCCCCGTGCAGCTCGCCCCGCGGGTCCCCGTGCGGGTCCCGGTGCGGCTGCGCGTGCAGGTCCGCGTGCAGACCTTGGTTCGGGTCCCCGTGCAGGTCCGCGAACGAGTAGCCCGCGCCGTCCGTCGCCCCCGTCGGCAGCGTCCACTGCCCGGTGGCGGTCTGCGCCTCGGGCTGGTGCACCGCCTCGGGGAACTGCCATTCGGCGGTCGCGCCGGGATCGGGCTCCCGCTCCGCCTCCGGTCCGCGCTCCGCGTCCACCGCTCCCGCGTCCGTGAACACCGCGGCCACCGAAGCCGGCAGCGGGATCGACGCGGGGATCGGCGCCCGGGCCGGCGGGGCCGTGTCGGCGGGCGCCGCGGCCCCCGCCTCGGGCCACTGCACCGGCATGGTCCACGTGCCCGTGGCGCTGGGGTCCGCGCTGCCGGAGCCCAGCGGGACGATCATCGGCGGCGGCACGTAGCCGTGTCCGGGCGCGGCCAGGGGCTCGCCGTTGTCGAGGGCGTCCAGCATGTCCTGCGGCAGTTTCACGAAGGCCGTGGCCTCGGAGTCGTACTCGCCGCCGTGCGGCACCGGCTCCCAGCCCCACGCGTTGCCCGCGCCGCCCGTGTTCCCGGTCGTTCCGCTCACGTTCTCGTTCTCACTCATGAGGTCAGCGCCCTTCCCAGGGCCCTGCGCGCCAGCACGGCCACCGTCCGCCGCAGATGCAGTACTCCGGAGGACACCGGTTCCCCCTGGTCGGGCACGCAGGCGGCCGCGACGTACTCGCCGAAGGCCTCCAGCGCCTCGGGGGCCAGTCCGCGGTCCCCGTCCCAGTCGATCAGCGAGGCCACCCACTGCTCGGCCTCCAGCGGGCGCAGCGGCATCGGCGCGACCGCCCCGATCGCACACCGCACACCCCGGCGCGCGGGATCCAGTACGAGCCCCACGGACGCCACCGCGCGCCCCGGACCCGTACGGCCCGTGGCCTTCAGGAACACCTGCGGCGCGTGCAGCAGCGGCACCCGTACGAAACCGATCAGTTCGCCGGGCCGCAGCATCTCGCGTCCGGCGAGCAGATGGGAGACCGGGATCTCGCGCTGCGTCCCGCCGGGGCCGACGATGACCAGTACGGCTTCCAGCGCGGCCAGCACGGGCAGGGCGTCACCGGTCGGCGCGGCCGTGGCGATGTTCCCGCCGAGGGTGCCGGCGTTGCGGATCTGCGGCGGGCCGGCGGCCCGCGCGGCCGCCGCGAGCGCCGGGATCAGGGCGGCGAAGTCCGGCCGTCCCATCCGGGCGTGCGTCAGTCCGGCGCCGAGCAGCGCGTGTCCGTCCTGGTACTGCCAGCCCCGGATCTCGTTGATCCGCCCCAGTCCGACCAGCGCGGCGGGCCGCAGCAGGCCCGCGTTGACGGCTGCCATGAGGTCGGTGCCGCCGGCCACGGGCACGGCGGCGGGCATGGCGGCGAGAGCCGCCACTGCCTCGTCGAGCGAGGTCGGCAGGGTCACGGACTGCGGCCCCTGAGCTGAATGCGGTGCGTGCGGTGCGTGCGTGGTCAACCCAGCTGCCCCTTCCCGATGTCCCGGTCCCGGCGCTCACGCCTGTCCGCCGTACGGTACGTGCTCACCGCCGGGACGTGGCAACTCTGGCACATCTTCGGGAGCGCCCGGCGCGAGGGTCTCCCGCACGGCTTCCCCCGCCCCGCCGCCCGGACCCGGCCCGCACCCGGCCCGGCGGACCGGCGCGCCACCGCCCGCACACCACCCGCACGGCGCCGCGCGGCCTTCGCACCTCGCGCCCCCATGCGCCCGCGTTACGCCCGTTTTTCGCCGTATACGCCTCGTTCGAGCGAGAGTTCCCCCGGTTTCCCAAGGTTCCTGAACCTTCCCGAACCTTCCCGATGCTTCCCGAACCTTCCCGAAGAGTTCCGCTTGCGGTCATGGCCGGCGGCCGCGGGCCGCGCGCCCCCGGGTCACACGATCGGAGGGACCCCCTCGAGCGGACGCCCCGGCACCCCTGGCCTGCACTGCCACGGCAACGGTCCGCCCGGTGGCCGGTACTCGACCCCCAGGGCGTCCAACCGCGCGTAGTGCGCCGTCATACGGGCCTCGAAGGCGGCGTAGTCCCGGGATTCCGGTTCCGGCAGTCGCGACCACACCGTCTCCGCGAAGGCGGCCAGCCGAGGGAACACCTGGTAGTCGACCCGGCTCTGGTTCTCCATCACCTCGGTCCACACGTTGGCCTGCGCGCCCAGGACGTGCGCGGCGGCCTCGGCCGACAGCTTCGGCGGGACCGGCTCGAAGCGGTAGACGTCCTCCAGGGTGCGGACGTATCCGATGGGCATCGGCTCGTCGCGGCCGGGCGCCTGACGGTGGTCCAGGTACACCTGCTGCTCGGGGCACATCACCACGTCGTGCCCGGCCTCGGCGGCGGCGATCCCGCCCGCGTACCCGCGCCAGGAGGACACGGCCGCGCCGTCCGCGAGCCCGCCCTCCAGGATCTCGTCCCAGCCGATGAGGCGGCGGCCGCGCGCGGCGAGCCAGGTGTCGAAGTGCCGGACGAACCAGGACTGCAGCCCGTCCTCCCCGTCCACCCCCAGTTCCGCGATCCGCCGCTGCGCGGCCTCCGACGCCCGCCACTGCCCCTTCGGGCACTCGTCGCCGCCGATGTGCACGAACGGCGAGACCTCGGCCGGGAAGAGCTCCAGCAGCTCTTCGAAGACCCCCTCGTAGAAGCGCAGTACGTCCTCGGTGGGGGCGAGCACGTTCTCGCTGATCCCCCAGTCGTCCCACACGCGCAGCGCCGCGGTGTCCACGACGTCGGTGTTGCCCAGCTCCGGATAGGCGGCGACGGCGGCCTGCGAGTGCCCGGGGATGTCGATCTCGGGGACCACCCGCACGTGCCGTTCGGCGGCGTAGGCGACGATCTCGCGGATGTCGTCCTGGGTGTAGAAGCCGCCGTGCGGGGTCTCGTCCCAGCGCGGCGAGGCCCGGTGCCCCCAGCGGCTGCGCTCCCGCCAGGCCCCCACCTCGGTGAGCCTGGGGTAGCGCCGGATCTGGATCCGCCAGCCCTGGTCGTCCGTCAGGTGCAGGTGGAGCACGTTCAGCTTGTGCGCGGCGAGCAGGTCGACGTAGCGCAGCACCGCGTCCTTGGGCATGAAGTGCCGGGCGACGTCGAGCATCAGCCCGCGCCAGGCGAAGCGGGGGCTGTCGGCGATGGCCGCGTACGGCAGGCTCCAGCCGGTGCGGCCGGGCAGCGGCGCCCTGCGGTAGGCGTCGGGCCCCAGGAGCTGACGCAGCGTCTGCGCCCCCCGGAACAGCCCGGCGGCGGTGGCCCCGGTCAGCTCGGCCCCGTCGGCGCCGACCTCGATGCGGTACGCCTCCGGCCCGAGCCCGTCCAGCTTCCCCGGGTCGACATCCAGCCGTACGTCGCCCCGCGCGCCTCCCGCGGGCGCCGGGAGCTCCCATCCGGTGGCGGCCCCGAGCTCGCGGCGCAGCCAGCGCGCGACCCCCTCGGCGCCCGGCCCGGCGGCCAGCGCCGGCGCGGGCCCGAAGGCGTAGCGGCGTCCCTCACCGTCCGGAACCGCGACCTGGGGTAGCGGGATCAGGTCCATGCGTCAGCCCTTCGCCACAGCGCACCTGTTGCACCCTGCGCAACACCCGTTCCACAGAGCGCTCGTCGCGACCGACCCTAGCCCGCCCCCGGGGCACGGAAAAGGCCCCCGGGCGCGAATCCGCGCACCGAGGGCCTTCGCCTTCGACAGTCAGGACTTTCCTACTTGTCCTTGCCGCCCTTGTCCTTGTCGCCGCCGGCGCCCATGGACTCGTAGATCTCCTTGCACATGGGGCAGACCGGGTACTTCTTCGGGTCGCGGCCCGGGACCCAGACCTTGCCGCAGAGCGCGACGACGGGGGTGCCCCCGAGCGCGCTCTCCATGATCTTGTCCTTCTGGACGTAGTGGGCGAAGCGCTCGTGGTCGCCGTCGCCGTGGGACACCTGCGGCGTCGGCTCTACGAGGGTCCCCGTACCAGTCCCGCGCTCGGGCTCAAGAGTGCTCATAAAAGCCAGGGTACTGAACCCCGCCGGGCTCAGTTCAGCGACGGGTCGTCCAGATAGGTGGCGACCATCGCCAGCTCGCTGCGCTGGCGGCGCAGCACCGCCCGCCACAGCCGTTCGGGGTCGGGGAAGGAGACGTCACCCGGTTCGGAGTCCACGACGTACCAGGCGCCGTCGCCCAGCTCGACCTCCAGCTGGCCCGGGCCCCATCCGGAGTACCCGGCGAAGATGCGCAGGCCCCCCAGGGCGGCGGCGAGCAGCTCGGGCGGTGCCTCCAGGTCGACGAGGCCGATCGCCCCGTGGACCCGGCGCCAGCCGAGCGGCCCCTCCTCGCCCGGGATCACGGCGACCCCCAGGGCCGAGTCCAGGGCCACCGGGCCGCCCTGGAACACCACGCCCGGGTCGCCGGCCAGCGGCGCCCAGGGCAGCAGGATGTCGCGGACGTCGATGGGGGTGGGCCGGTTCAGGACAACGCCGAGGGAGCCCTGCTCGTCGTGGTCGAGCAGCAGCACCACCGCGCGGTCGAAATTCGGGTCCGCGAGGGCGGGGGTGGCCACGAGCAGCCGCCCTGTGAGGGAGGACACCTCGGTCATGCGCACATGATCTCGCACAATCGCCCTCCAGGGGGAGCGGGCGGCGTGATCGGATCACGCGCAGCTCAGGGCGCACGGCGGCAAGCAGGAGCGCGCGCCGCCTCGTGCGCCGGAACACAACGCTCCGCTACTTCGCGCACACGGTGGGTGCCGTCCCGAATTCATGTCGGATACAGGGCCACGTCAGCCATACAAACAAGGGGGTGATGGCGCTTACCCTTTTCCCTGGCCCCCTGCCCATCCTCTCCGGAACGCGAGATCCATGACCGGCAACGATGTCCTGCTTGTCCACGGCGGTACCCCGCTTGAGGGCGAGATCCGTGTCCGCGGCGCGAAGAACCTCGTGCCGAAGGCCATGGTCGCCGCTCTGCTCGGCAGTGAACCCAGCCGGCTGCGCAATGTTCCCGACATCCGCGACGTGCGGGTGGTTCGCGGGCTGCTCCAGCTGCACGGCGTGACCGTCCGTCCCGGCGAGGAGCCGGGCGAGCTGGTGCTCGACCCGACCCACGTCGAGAGCGCGAACGTCGCCGACATCGACGCGCACGCGGGCTCCTCCCGGATCCCGATCCTCTTCTGCGGCCCCCTGCTGCACCGCCTCGGCCACGCCTTCATCCCGGGCCTGGGCGGCTGCGACATCGGCGGCCGGCCGATCGACTTCCACTTCGACGTGCTCCGCCAGTTCGGCGCGACCATCGAGAAGCGCGAGGGCGGTCAGTACCTGGAGGCCCCGCAGCGTCTTCGCGGATGCAAGATCCGCCTGCCCTACCCGTCGGTCGGCTCGACCGAGCAGGTCCTCCTGACGGCCGTCCTGGCCGAAGGCGTGACCGAGCTCAGCAACGCCGCCGTCGAGCCCGAGATCGAGGACCTCATCTGCGTTCTGCAGAAGATGGGCGCGATCATCTCCGTCGACACGGACCGGACCATCCGGATCACCGGTGTCGACCGCCTCAGCGGCTACAACCACAAGGCGCTCCCGGACCGCCTGGAGGCCGCCTCCTGGGCTTCCGCGGCCCTGGCGACCGGCGGCAACATCTACGTCCGCGGGGCGCAGCAGCGCTCGATGATGACCTTCCTGAACACCTTCCGCCGGGTCGGCGGGGCGTTCGAGATCGACGACGAGGGCATCCGCTTCTGGCACCCGGGCGGCCCGCTCAAGGCGATCCACCTGGAGACGGACGTCCACCCGGGCTTCCAGACCGACTGGCAGCAGCCGCTGGTCGTCGCCCTGACGCAGGCGACGGGCCTGTCGATCGTCCACGAGACGGTCTACGAGTCCCGCCTCGGCTTCACCTCGGCGCTGAACCAGATGGGCGCGCACATCCAGCTGTACCGGGAGTGCCTGGGCGGCAGCGCCTGCCGCTTCGGCCAGCGCAACTTCCTGCACTCGGCGGTCGTCTCCGGCCCCACCAAGCTGCAGGGCGCCGACCTGGTCATCCCCGACCTGCGCGGCGGGTTCTCGTACCTGATCGCGGCGCTGGCGGCCGAGGGCACCTCGCGCGTCCACGGCATCGACCTGATCAACCGCGGCTACGAGAACTTCATGGAGAAGCTCGTCGAGCTGGGCGCCAAGGTCGAGCTGCCGAACGGCGACCTCGTCTGATCCTCCTCCCAGGGCCCCACGGGGCCCTGGGAAGGCCGAAGGGCGGCCACCCCACGGGGGTGGCCGCCCTTCGTCCGTTCTACGTACTACTGCCGTCCCGAGGGCCTGTGCGGCCCTCGGCACAAGGGCGGACTACTTGCCCTTGGCGGCTTCCTTGAGCTTGGAGCCCGCGGAGACCTTCACGCTGTAGCCGGCCGGGATCTGGATGGGGTCGCCGGTCTGCGGGTTGCGCGCGGTGCGAGCGGCACGGTGGGTGCGCTCGAAGGTCAGGAAGCCGGGGATGGTGACCTTCTCGTCGCCCTTGGCGACAATCTCGCCGACGGTCTCGGCGAGCGCGGCCAGAACGGCGTCGGCGTCCTTGCGGGTCACCTCGGCGCGCTCGGACAGAGCGGCCACCAGCTCACTGCGGTTCATGTTGTACTCCCGTGTTCAACTTGCCTTAGAGGCGTGAGATCGAAGCCGATGCTGCCAGGGCCCTCGGACAGTCCCCGGACCCGGGTCTGAACGTCAGACCCTCTCGCCCGGTTACGCATCCTGCCCCCACCAGCGGCGGGAAAGCCAATCCGGCACCCGCCAGGGTCACACGAAAAGCGCCACAGTCACGCCGCGGTGACGCTCCGTCCGCACCGAGGGCTCCGGTGAGTGCCCGGGTGGATGCGGACCGCGGGCCACGCGGGCATCCCCGCAACCCTAGAGGCGCCCCGGCGGGCCCGCATCCCGCGACGCGCCGGGATCGGACCGTGGGGCCCGTCACAGCGCGTCGCGGACACCCGGCGGCCGGGGAGGCGGCCCGGGCGGGGTCTAGCCGGCGGTGGCGGCGGTGGCGGCCTTGCGGACGGCTCCGGCGACCGCGCCGGCGACCTTGTCGTTGAAGACGGACGGGATGATGTAGTTCGCGTTCAGCTCGTCCTCACCGACGACGTCGGCCAGGGCGCTCGCGGCGGCCAGCATCATGTCGGTGTTCACGGTCCGGGACTGGGCGTCCAGGAGGCCGCGGAAGACACCGGGGAAGACCAGCACGTTGTTGATCTGGTTCGGGAAGTCCGAGCGGCCGGTGGCCACGACGGCGGCGGTCTGGCGCGCGACGGCCGGGTCCACCTCCGGGTCCGGGTTCGCGAGCGCGAACACGATCGCGCCTTCCGCCATGGCGGCGACGTCCTCGCCGGAGAGCACGTTCGGGGCGGAGACGCCGATGAAGACGTCGGCGCCGACCACGGCCTCCTTGAGGGTGCCGGTGTAGCCCTCGGGGTTGGTGTTGTCGGCGATCCAGCGCAGCGGGGAGTCGGCGTCCGCGTCGACCAGGTCGGGGCGGTCCGCGTGCACGACGCCGTGGATGTCGGCGCTGACCGCGTTCTTGACGCCCGCCGCGAGGAGCAGCTTGAGGATGGCGGTACCGGCGGCGCCGGCGCCCGACATGACGACCTTGACGTCCCCAACTGCCTTGCCCACCACGCGCAGTGCGTTGGTCAGGGCGGCCAGGACGACGATGGCGGTGCCGTGCTGGTCGTCGTGGAAGACGGGGATGTCGAGGGCCTCGCGCAGCCGGGCCTCGATCTCGAAGCAGCGCGGCGCGGAGATGTCCTCCAGGTTGATGCCGGCGAAGCCCGGGGCGATGGCCTTGACGATGGCGACGATCTCGTCGGCGTCCTGGGTGTCGAGGCAGATCGGCCAGGCGTCGATGCCGGCGAAGCGCTTGAAGAGGGCCGCCTTGCCCTCCATGACGGGCAGCGCGGCCATCGGGCCGATGTTGCCCAGGCCCAGCACGGCGGAGCCGTCGGTCACGACTGCGACGGAGTTGCGCTTGATGGTGAGGCGGCGCGCGTCCTCTGGGTTCTCCGCGATGGCCATGCACACGCGGGCGACGCCCGGGGTGTAGATCATCGAGAGGTCGTCACGGTTGCGGATGGGGTGCTTGGACGACATCTCGATCTTGCCGCCGAGGTGCATCAGGAAGGTTCGGTCGGAGACCTTGCCCAGGCTGACGCCCTCGATGCCGCGCAGCTTCTCGACGATCTCGTCGGCGTGCGCGGTGGAGGTGGCGGCGATGGTGACGTCGATACGGAGCTTCTCGTGGCCCGATGCGGTCACGTCGAGGCCGGTGACCGAGCCTCCGGAAGACTCCACGGCGGTGGTGAGCTGGGAGACCGCGGTTCCGCTCGCGGGCACTTCCAGGCGGACCGTCATCGAATACGAGACGCTGGGCGCCGTTGCCATGGCCGTGTTCCTCTTCTGTCCCTGTTTTTCGCTGTACACAGGGCCCGCACACGGCAGGTGTGTCGGGTCCCGTTGTCCGATCGTCCCACCTACCAGCCGGTACGAGGTAACCAGCTACAAATTTCGGAAAGACACTTCCACCATACGAGATACCAGGGGCCTTCGGAATGGTGGGTTGATACAAAACAGGTCCGCGCCCCCCACGGGTGGGGAGCGCGGACCTGGTGTTCTCACTGACTCACTAAGACTGATGACACCGACCCGCCATGCTCGCCTCGCGGCAAGTGGTCGCTCTAGGCGACGAAGGTTGGGCCCGGGGGCTTGGATCGAGCCGGTGTCGTACCCAGGCTAACAAAGGATCGCCGAATGCGGTCCCCCCTCCCGCGAGTCGGTCCCCCGGCTCACGCGCCTGGCCGCGGGCCATCCGGCGGCGGTCAGGGCGTGGCCAGGGCGGGCCCCGGGGCTCCGTCGGCTCTCGGGGCGGGGCCAGGTGGTTCTCGGGCGGTTCTCGGGTGGTTCTCCGGCCGCGCGCGGGCGACGCTCCGGCGGCGCCGGGCCCGCGGCCCGAGCCGGCCCGGGCCGGGGGTGGGCCCGGCCCGGGCCGCCTCAGGGGCGCAGGAGCTCCGGTACTCCGTCCGCGCCCGGGCGGTCCGCCGCCGCCGAGACGACCGTCAGCTGCTGCGTCGCGCGCGTCAGCGCCACGTACAGCACGCGCAGGCCCGCCGGGGACTCGTCGGCGATCTCCGCCGGGGAGACCACCACCGTGGCGTCGTACTCCAGCCCCTTGGCCTCCAGGCTGCCCAGGGCCACCGCCCGCGCGCCGAGGTCGGCGAGCCAGCCCGTGGCCTCCGCACGCCGGTCCATGGCCACGACCACGCCGACCGTCCCGTCGACCTGCTCCAGCAGCCGCTGCGTCTCCTCCCGGACCGCCGCGCCCAGATCGTCCCCGGCGGCCGTGAAGCGGGGCTCCAGGCCCGTGGAACGCACCGCGGTCGGCGGTTCCATGCCCGGCATCGCCAGCTTCAGCACCCGGGAGGCCACCTCGGCGACCTCGGCCGGGTTGCGGTAGTTCACGGTCAGGGTGAACCGGCGGCGCGGCCGGCTCCCGAGGGCCTCGTCGCGGGCTGCGGCCGCCTCGTCCGGGTCGGTCCAGGACGACTGCGCCGGGTCACCGACCACCGTCCAGGTGCCCATCCGGCCGCGCCGGCCCACCATCCGCCACTGCATCGGCGTCAGGTCCTGGGCCTCGTCGACGATCACGTGCGCGTACTCGGTGCGCTCGGCCGCGATCCGCTCGGCCCGCTCCCACTGCGTCTCCTCGCGGGTCGGCATCAGCTCCTCCAGCCCGCTGAGCTGGTCCAGCGGATCCATCTCCCGCTTGCGCTTGGGCCGCGCGGGCGCGCCCAGCAGCAGCTGGAGCTCGTCGAGGAGCGCCACGTCGTGCACCGACAGCGGGCCCTTGCCGTCCTGGCCGACCCGGCGCAGGGAGCGGGCCAGCTGGCGGGTCTCGCGCGGGTTCAGGTCCCGGCGCGACCAGCGGCCGAGGCGGCGCTCGTCGGCCATGGAGGCCAGCACCTTGCGCGGGGTCAGCTCCGGCCACCAGGCGTTCAGGAAGCCGATGAAGTCGTCCTCGGTGGAGATGTCCTCGTCGAAGGCGGAGCGCAGCTCGGCCGCCAGCTCCGGGTCGCTGTGCCGGCCCGCGCCGCCGGACTTCGCGTAGAGGGCGTCGAGGAGCAGCTTGCGGGCGCGCGGGCGCAGCAGGTTCACCGGGGCGGTGCCGCTGAGCACGGTCTGGCGGATCCGGTTCAGCTCGGGCGCCTCCAGCTCCTGGCGGCGCCCGAAGGCCACCACGCGCAGCCGCTCGGGGGCGTTCCCGAGCTCCAGGGCGCCGCGTACGGCCTTGCGCAGCACCTTGAGCATGCGGGAGGAGCCCTTGATCCGGGCCACGGACGGGTCGTCGTACGTGGTCGCCTCGGCCCCGTCGACGAGCGAGCCGAGCGCCCGGATGGCGACCTGGCCCTCCTCGCCGAGGGAGGGCAGGACGCCCTCGGTGTACGCGACGAGGAGGGGCGTCGGGGAGACGATCAGGATGCCGCCGGAGTAGCGGCGGCGGTCCTGGTAGAGCAGGTACGCGGCCCGGTGCAGGGCCACGGCCGTCTTCCCCGTCCCGGGCCCGCCGGCCACCTCGGCGACGGACGCGGCGGGGGCTCGGATGACGAGGTCCTGCTCGGCCTGGATGGAGGAGACGATGTCCCGCATCGAGTGCGTACGGGCCCGCCCGAGGGCGGCCATCAGGGCGCCGTCACCGATGGCGGGCAGCTCCCGCCCATCGAGGGAGGCGGTGATCTCGGGACGCATCAGGTCGTCCTCGACGCCGAGCACCTTGCGGCCCTTGGAGCGGATCACGCGTCGGCGCACGACGCGGCCGGGGTCCTTCGGGGTCGAACGGTAGAACGGCGCGGCCGCCGGGGCGCGCCAGTCGATGACGAGCGGCGCGTAGTCGGTGTCGAGTACGCCGATGCGCCCGATGTGCAGGGTCTCGGCGATGTCGGCGGTGAGATCGGCACGGATCGCGTCGTCGGCGGGCTCGCCGGAGGTGTACGCCCCGTCGGGGCCGCGCTCCCCGTCCTTGCCGAGGACGAGGTCGATCCGGCCGAAGAGGAAGTCCTCGAACTCGTTGTTGAGCCGGTTGAGGTGGATCCCGGCGCGGAACACCTGCGCGTCGCGCTCGGCGAGGGCGCCGGGCGTACCGACCTGCCCCCGCTTGGCGGCGTCGTTCATCAGGAACTCGGCCTCGTGGATCTTCTCCTCAAGGCGTCGGTACACCTGATCGAGATGCGTCTGCTCGACCGCGATCTCCCGATCGCGGACGGAATCCGCCGTGCTGTCGACAGCGGCATTCTGCGCGGCCACCAAGGCCCCCTTCTGACGTGCATGGGCGACCGTCAACCGTACGCGAATCCAGGGCCTGCGCGCACGCCGGTTCCACGCGCCGGACAAATCACCCGGGGGAGGCAAAGGGTCCGTATAGGGGCGGGACGGTCTCGGAGAGGTGTTGGGGCTTTCCCGTCGGTCTCATCGTCCTTCCGCGCCGTGCCGGCCTGTCAAGGGCGCTCACTGCGTTCGCGTCGCTCCGCGATGGCCTTCGGCCACCCTTGACAGACCGACCCGACACGGAAAAACGAAGACTGCCGGGAAACCCCCAAAAGAACGGGACGGGGCGGAGAGAGGGAGGGGCGGGTCTCTCAGCGAAGAGACGACCTGTCTCCGGCCGCCATCCACCCATCCGGGCAGCTCAGAGTCCTGATTCCGGACCGGTGGGCGGCCTACCCGCACGAAATGACGACGAGGCGGCCATCAGCCCCCTCCAGACGCGTCAGATCGCTACGCGCTCCTCATTTCTCAGCGTCTGCGGTCCGTCCGGGGCCGCTCCCCGCACCAGCCCACGGCCAGGAGGCCACGGGTGCTTCCCCGCACCAGGGCTCAGTAGGCTGGCGGGATGATTCGGACGGTCGTTCTGGACATCGGCGAGACGCTCACCCGGGACGATCGCTATTGGGCGGCATGGGCCGACTGGCTCGGCGTGTCTCGGCACACGCTCTCCGCGCTGGTGGGGGCCGTGGTCGTGGACGGCAGAGACAACGCGGATGCGATTCGCATGCTGCGCCCGGATGTCGACATCGCCGCCGAGTACGCTGCCCGCGACGCTGCGGGGCGCGGCGAGTGGCTCGACGAGACGGACCTCTACGAGGATGTCCGGCCGGCGCTGGCAGCCCTTCGTGCGGCAGGGGTGCGTGTCGTCGTCGCAGGCAACCAGAGCCGCCAGGCGGGCGACCTCCTGCGCGCGCTGGACCTGCCCGCGGACCTGGTCGTCACCTCGGGCGAGTGGGGCGTGGCGAAGCCTGCGCGCGGGTTCTTCGAGCAGGTGCTGGCGGTGTCCGGGTGCCCGGCGTCGGAGACGTTGTACGTCGGCGACCATCCGGCCAACGACATCCATCCGGCCCGCGCCGCCGGCCTGCGGACCGCTCACCTGCGGCGTGGGCCGTGGGGTCATTGGTGGGCCGACGACCCCGGTGTCCGCGCTGCCGCGGACTGGTCCATCGACTCCCTCGCAGAGCTGCCCCACATCGTCAAACAATAGGCATCAGGGCCGAGTTCGCCCGCTTTCACCGGAGGTCGTACTACCTTGCGGGGATGGCCGACCACATCGGGCAGCGCATCGCCACACGGCGCCGGGCCCGACGTATGACCCAAGCCGATCTCGCTCGTGAGGCCCACGTCTCCCTCGCCATGATCAAAGCCTGTGAGCGGGGCGTCCGTACGCCCGGCCCCTCGACGCTGGAGGCGATCGCGTCCGCGCTCGCCGTGGACGCGTCGCGCCTCGATCCGGCGTGCAGAGCGACAACTCGCCGAGTGCACGCCTCACTCCCTTCCATCTCGGCGGCCATCGCCGGATACGAGTACGCAATGGGCCCGTCGCCGCGTCCTCTGCCGCAACTGCGGGCCGATCTCCATACCGCGGTCGGGTGGCGTCTCGCCGCGCAGTACGGCCTGATCGCAACCCGTGCTCCTGAGCTCCTCGCGGACACGTTGGCATGCCTGCACACGGCCGCGGGGGTCAGGAGGGAGGATGCCGCGCGGCTGGTGGTCACGGCGGCGCGGACGGCCGACGCGGTGGCCTACAAGTTCGGGGCGCACGATCTCTCGGCCCGGCTGATCGACGTGATGCGATGGGCAGCTGTGCAGGTCGACGACCCCGCCGTCCATGCCACAGTCGCCTACGTCCGCGCCGAGACCTTCCTTGCCGCCCGAGCTCACCGGGTCGGCCAGATCGCCTTGGAGCAGGCTCTGGACGCGGCGCCCGCTCCGGGCGGTGAACTGTCGACGGCCACGCGCGGTGCCCTGCACATGCGGACCGCTGTAGTGGCCGCCCGAGCGGCTGACCCGGATGCCGCGTACGCGCACCTGCGTGAGGCTCGAAGGCTTGCCGAGGGTCTTCGCGAGGGCATCTACCTCGGCACCGCGTTCGGACCGTCCAGCATCCGCATCCACGAGGTGGCGCTCTCCGTCAGCCTCGGCCGGGACCACATCGGCCATGCCCTCAATGTCGCCCGCGAATGGCGGCCGGGCGATGAGCTTCCTGCGGAACGCCGGTCCGGATTCTGGATCGAGGTGGCACGCGCCCAGTTGTGGTCAGGGGATCCGGACGGCGCCTTCGAGTCCCTCAAGGCAGCCCGCAGCCAAGCCCCACAGCACGTACGCGAACACCCATGGGCTCGGGAGGACATCGAGAAGATCCGTCGGCTCAAGCGTGCCGATGCCACGGAGCTGACGCACTACGCCGAATGGATCGGCGCCGTCTGAGCCCTTGCGGGGATACAGGAAGTATCCCTTGTGCCGCCTGGAGTGCCCCACCATCTGTCTGCCCGCACCGCACATGCAGATGAGAGGCACCATGGCCACGGACACCAGCGTCACCCGGCTCCACGCCGAAACATGCGAGGACTGCGGCGCAGTCCGCCTGAACCCTGCACCCACCCAGGCCCTCCTCGACCGCGCACGCGTCGGCTGGGAGCGGTTCCTCTCCTCATTCGAGGAGGCAGGAAATGAGTGAGTGCTACGCGTACCTCCCGCATCAATTGCTGCGTCGGCGTGTCCGGGATATCGCTTCCGGCACCGAAGGAGAGCTGATGGCGGTGATCAACGAGAACGTCTCGGACACCGGTGTCGAGCGCTGGATGCCGCTGGCCTACATCCGGGCCGCGTCCGGGCGGGAGTTCACCACGGCGGTCGGCAACGTCGAGCCCGTGACGGCCGTATAACCGGTCGACACCCCGACCCGTGATGGCGTTGGGTGGCGCCATGCCTGAGCTGCGTACCGATCGTCTCCTGCTGCGCCCGTGGCGCGAGTCCGATCTCGAGCCGTGGGCGGCGATGAACGCCGATCCCGAGGTGCGGAAGTATCTGGGGGACCTGCTGACGCGAGAGCAGAGCGATGCCGTCGTGGAGCGCATGCGGACAGATTTCGACGCGCGCGGCTTTGGATGGTGGGCGCTGGAGCTGCGGGAGACCGGTGAGTTCATCGGCCGCGCCGGCTTGGACGAGATCGACATTCCGTTCGCGGGGGTGGATGTCGGGTGGCGGCTGGTCCGCTCGGCCTGGGGCCACGGCTACGCGACCGAAGCCGCCCGGGCCTGCCTGGCGTTTGCTTTCGGGACCCTCGGGCTGCGGGAAGTCCTCGCGTCGACGACGGTCGGCAATCTCCGCTCCCAGGCAGTCATGCACCGCATCGGCATGACCCGCGACCCGGCCGACGACTTCGAGGACCCGTCCGTACCCGAAGGACCACTGCGCCCTTGTGTGCTCTACCGGACGACCAGCCCCGGACGGACCGCAGACGCTGAGAAATGAGGAGCGCGTAGCGATCTGACGCGTCTGGAGGGGGCTGATGGCCGCCTCGTCGTCATTTCGTGCGGGTAGGCCGCTCACCGGTCCGGAATCAGGACTCTGAGCTGCCCGGATGGGTGGATGGCGGCCGAAGGCAGGTCGTCTCTTCGCTGAGAGACCCGCCCCTCCCCCCTCTCCGCCCCGTCCCGTTCTTTTGGGGGTTTCCCGGCAGTCTTCGTTTTTCCGTGCCGGGTCGGTCTGTCAAGGGTGGCCGAAGGCCATCGCGGAGCGACGCGACGAAGGAGCGCCCTTGACAGGCCGGCACGGCGCGGAAGGACGATGAGACTGACGGGAAACCCCCATACCGTCTCTGAGACCGACCAAGGGCAGCGCCTACTCCCCCACCCCCACCACCGCCCGGACCCGCCTCCGGTGGCGGGCTACGCGCTCGCGGTTGCCGCACAGTTCGCTGGAGCACCAGCGGCGGCGGTGGCCGCGGGAGGTGTCGAGGTAGACGCGGGCGCAGCCGTCGCCCTCGCAGGAGCGCAGCAGCGCCAGGTCGCCGGGGTCGGTGAGCAGCTCCACCGCGTCCCGGGCCACCGAGGACAGCAGCCCGGCGCATTCCACCCCGCCGCACAGTTCGCGTACGAGGTGTCCTTCCTGGTCCCGTACGGCGCACAGCCCCGGTGGCGGGCCCGCGGCGGCGGCGTTGACCCGGGCGAGGGCGAGGGCGAGGGTGCCCGCCTCCGCGCCGGCGCCGGCCAGTTCGGCCCGTACGAGGCTGTCGACGTCGGCGCGCAGGCTCCGGAAGGCCGCCACCCAGTCGGGCCCGAGCCGTCCGAGCGGGGTCCGGTCGGGTACCAGGCCCGCGCCGACGAGCCACAGCCGCAGGTCGTCGGTGTCTCGGATCCCCTCGGCCTTCCCGTGCGGGGTGAAGGTGGCCAGCAGGTCGAGACAGACCCGCCCTGAGTCGAACCACATGCCGGTCCCCATGCCCGTCCACATGCCCGTCACCGCCTCGGTCGCCGTGGGACGCCTCTCCAGAGTGCCGTCGGCGCGTGCGTTGCGGAAGCCCCCGGGCGGGGGCCGCGGGGCGCGTTACGGGGCGGGCGGGTCGTCGTGGAGCAGGCGCTGGAAGAGGCGGTGGTCGCGCCAGGCGCCGGCGATGTGGAGGTAGCGGGGTGCGAGCCCGTACTGGGTGAAGCCCACCTTGGCGAGGACCCGCTGCGAGGCCAGGTTGTCCACGAGCGTCCCGGCCTCGACGCGGTGCAGTCCGACGTCCTCGCGCGCGATGCGGCAGACCTCCTCCAGGGCGGCGGTGGCGAGCCCCTTGCCGTGCCAGGCCTGGTCGACCCAGTAGCCGACGCCGCCGCTGGCGAGGGGGCCGTGGACGATGCTGCCGAGGTTGATCGACCCGACGACCGCCCCGCTCGCGTGCTCTACGAGGACGTACGGGAGCATCCGCCCGCCCTCGCGCTCCTCGAGCAGGCCCTCGATCCGGTCCCGCTGGCCCGCCTCCGTGTAGAACTCCTCGGCCCGGTGGGGCTCGTAGGGCGCCATGGACGCCCGGTTGCGCACTATGACGTCGGTCAGCGCGGCGGCGTCGTCGAGCGCGACGCCCCTCATCTCCACCCCGTGAATGATCATTCCGGCACGCTAACGGACGCCCCCGCGACGCGACCAGCCCCTCACCGCGCCACCCCGCACTCCCCCGCGTCCAGCGACAGCCGGTACCCCCGCTTGACCACCGTCTGGATCAGCATCGGCACCCCCAGCGCCGCCCGCAGCCGGGCCATCGCCGTCTCCACGGCGTGTTCGTCGCGCCCCGCGCCCGGCAGCGCCCGCAGCAGTTCGGCCCGGGACACGACCCATCCGGGGCGGCGGGCGAGGGCCTCCAGCAGGGCCATCCCGGCCGGGGGCACGGGCCGCAGCCCGTCGTCGACGAGGACCGCCTGGCCCCGGATCTCCAGCCGGTGCCCGGCGACGGGCAGGACCCGGGCCCGGCCCGGGAGTTCCTGGCACAGCAGCTGCACCAGGGGCCCCAGCCGGAACCGCTCCGGCTGTACGGTCGTCACCCCCTCGGCCTGCAGCGGCAGCGCCGTCACCGGGCCGACGCAGGCCGCGAGCACCTTCCCCCGCAGCGCCTCCAGGACGGCTTCCCGCAGTCCGCGTTCGGCGGCCCGGGACAGCAGTGAGGCCGCCGCGGGTGCGGAGGTGAAGCTGACGGCGTCCACCGCCCCGACGGCCACCGCGTCGAGCAGCCGGTCGAGCGGTGCGAGGTCCTCGGGCGGCATCCACCGGTACACCGGTACGGGCACGACCTCGGCCCCGCCCGCCCGCAGGGCCTCCACGAATCCGGGGAGCGGCTCGCCGTGCAGCTGGAGCGCGATCCGCCGTCCGGCGACGCCGCCGTCGAGCAGCCGGTCGAGGACCTCGGCGAGGGATTCGGACTGCGGGGACCAGGCCTCGACCAGTCCGGCGGCCCGTACGGCCCCCTTGACCTTGGGTCCGCGCGCCAGGAGTTCGGTGGCGCGCAGCCGGTCGAGCAGTTCCTCGCCGATCCCCCATCCGTCGGCGGCCTCGATCCATCCCCGGAAGCCGATGGCGGTGGTGGCGACGACCGCGTCGGGCGGGCAGTCGACGAGGTTCTTGGTGGCGGCCATCAGCTCGCTGTCGTCGGCCAGCGGCACGATCCGCAGGGCGGGTGCGTGCACGACGGCCGCCCCGCGGCGGCGCAGCAGGGCGATGAGCTCGTCGGCCCGCCGGGCGGCGGTGACCCCGACGGTGAATCCGGCGAGGGGCCCGGCGGGGGCACCGGCAAGCGGACCGGCGGGGGAACCGGCAAGAGGAGGGAGGGAACCGGTGGGGGGACCGCTGTGGGTGGCGTCGTCCATCGTCGTGACCTGCCTTGGCTGCCTTGCCCGCCGGGGCGGGGTGCACATCGCGGGAACGGGTGGACCGAGCCTGCCAACACGTCGTGTCAGGCTCGGTTCCACCGTATTTCGGGGCCGTAACGCGCCGCCGCGCCCCGGGCCCGTCACACGGACGTGAGCTGCGCCTTTGCCGGAGTTCCGGCGGCGGGGACGGTGGCCGGGGCGGGCCGGCGAAGGTATACCGACCAGGTGACGGCGCAGCACGCCGCGTAGAAGCCGAGGAAGGTGACGAAGGCGGCCGTCCCGGAGCCGGAGTCGGTGAAGGCCTGCCGGAAGACGAGGTTGATGCCGAGGCCGCCGAGCGCACCCACGGCCCCGATGAGGCCCATGGAGGCCCCGGAGAGCCTGCGTCCGCTGGCGGCGGCGTCCTCGCCGCTCATGCCCCGGGCGAGGGCCTTGGCCTGGAAGATGCCGGGGATCATCTTGTAGGTGGAGCCGTTGCCGATGCCGCTGAGCACGAAGAGCGCGACGAAGCCGACGAGGAACACCGGCAGGGACTCCCGTACGGAGGCCAGGACGACCACTCCGGTCGCCGCCGCCATCGCCACGAAGCAGGCGAGGGTGATGCGGGCGCCGCCGAAGCGGTCGGCGAGCGCCCCGCCGACGGGGCGTACGAGCGAGCCGAGGAGCGGGCCGACGAAGGTGAGGGAGGCGGCCTGGAGCGGGGTCCGCCCGAACTGTGTCTGGAGCACGAGTCCGAAGGCGAAGCTGTAGCCGATGAAGGAGCCGAAGGTGCCGATGTACAGGAAGGCCATGATCCAGGTGTGCGCGTCGCGCGCGGCCTCCCGGACGGCGCCCGCGTCGGCCCGTACCGGGGCCAGGTTGTCCATGCGTACGAGGGCCAGTGCGGCGGCGGCCACGATCAGCGGGAGGTAGGCGGCGAGCAGCAGCCTCGGGTGTCCGGCCCCGGCGGTGCCGATGACCAGCAGGGCGGCGAGCTGGACGACGGGGACGCCGATGTTGCCGCCGCCGGCGTTGAGCCCGAGCGCCCAGCCCTTCTTGCGGAGCGGGAAGAAGGCGTTGATGTTCGTCATCGAGGAGGCGAAGTTCCCGCCGCCCACCCCGGTGAGCGCGGCCACGGCGACGAAGGTGGCGTACGAGGTGCCGGGCTCCATGACCAGCAGCGCGGCCACGGTCGGCGCGAGCAGCAGCAGGGCGCTGACCACGGTCCAGTTGCGGCCGCCGTAGCGGGCGACGGCGAAGGTGTAGGGCACCCGTACGAGCGCTCCGACGCAGGTGGCGGTGGCGATGAGGAAGAACTTCCCGGCGGGGTCGATTCCGTAGGCGGGGCCCATGAACAGCACCATCACCGACCACAGGGACCAGATGGAGAAGCCGATGTGCTCGGAGAGCACGGAGTAGAGGAGGTTGCGGCGGGCGGTCCTCTCGCCGGTCTCCTTCCAGAAGACCTCGTCCTCGGGATCCCACTGCTCGATCCAGCGGCCTCCCCTGCGCGGTGCGGTCGTACCGGTCATCACACGCCTCCACTGCTGTCGCGTCCGTGGTGACGACGGTAGGAACGGCGCGTTTCGGCCCCGGTCCCCGCCGGATGACCGGCGGGAAACCTTGCACTCACCCGCCTCCGGGGCCCGCTGTGAGCGCCGCCGGGAGCCAGCTGCCCGCGGGGACTTCCAGCCAGCCGCGCGGCCCGGCGAGCTCCTCGGCGGCCCGGAGCAGGGCGTCGAGGCCGGGGTGGCGCAGGCCGCTGCGCCAGACCATGGCGAGCGGGGACAGGGGGACGGGGTCGGTCAGGGGCCGTTTCACGCAGCCGGGCATGTCGGTGAAGCCGACGGTGGCCAGCACCGGGTTGCCGGTCTTGGCCATGACCCGGCCGAACTCCTCCTTGCCGATGGCGACGGGTGCGGGGGGCGCGAGGTCGATCCCGCGCCCGGCGAACAGTTCGCGGGCGAGGCCGGTCCACTCCAGGGTGCGGGGGTTCCCGGCCCCGGCGTAGACGGTCTCCCCGGCGAGCGTGGCGAGCGGTACGCGGGGCAGTGCGGCCAGCGGGTGCGTGTCGGGCAGCAGTACGGCGAGGGGTTCGTAGCGCACGGGGCGGTGCGCGAGCCGGGCCCGCAGCGCGGGGTCGAGGCCGGCGGCGTAGCCGAAGGAGACGTCGAGGCGCCCGGCGGTGATCTCGGCGGCGGCGTAGGTGAGGCCGCTCTCGAAGCGGGCCATCAGCTCGCAGCCGGGGGCCAGTTCGCGGGCGCGTTCGAGGATGCTGCGGCCGGTGCCGGGGCCGTCGGTGTTGACGTCGACGAGCAGGGCGCGGGGCGGTCCGGCGAAGGCGGCGGCCAGTTCCTCGTGGGCGCGCAGCACCGCGCGGGCGTGCGGCAGCAGCCGCTCCCCGTCGGCGGTGAGTTCCACTGCGCGGGTGGTGCGCAGGAACAGTGCGGTGCCCAGGGTCTGTTCGAGGCGGCGTACGTCGCGGCTGAGGGCCTGCTGGGCGACGTAGAGGCGGGCGGCGGCGCGGGAGAAGTGCAGCTCCTCGGCGACGGCCACGAAGCCGCGCAGCAGCCGGGGGTCGAGGTCGCGGGGGTTCACTCCCGGAGATTAACAACGGGAACGGGTGAATGGGCCCAGAACAGGTGTTGGACCGCGCCGCGTCCCCGGCGGCAGGCTCGGGGGCATGCCGCAGACAACCCCGCTCATGGCCGTGACCGGCAGCACCCTGGTCCTGGCCGCCCCGGCCCCGCGCACGCCCGCCCCCGCCCCGGCCCCCGTCCCCGCACCCCCTCGGCCCCGTACGCCGCGCGGCCCGTACGCCCGCCTGTTCGCCCTCCCCGGCACGCGCGGGTTCACTGCCGGGAACCTCCTCGCCCGCCTCCCCATGGGCATGTTCGGGATCAGCGCGGTCATGATGATCGCCGGGCAGCGCGGCTCGTACGCCCTCGCGGGGGCGGTCACCGCGACCGGGCTGGCCGCGACCGCCCTCGTCGCGCCCTGGACCGCCCGCCTGATCGACCGGCACGGCCAGGCCCGGATCGCCGTACCGGCCACCGTGATCGCGGTCCTCGGCTCGCTCTGCCTGGTCGTGTGCGTCCGTACGCAGGCGCCCGCCTGGACCCTCTTCGCCTCCTACGCGGCCACCGCGACCACCCCCAACATCGGAGGCCTGTCCCGGGCCCGCTGGAACCACCTGCTGCCCCCGCAGGCGCAGCACACCGCGATGTCCTTCGAGCAGGCCGCCGACGAACTGTGCTTCATGCTCGGTCCGGTGCTCGCGGCCTTCCTCTGCACGGCCGTCTTCCCCGAGGCGGGCACCCTCACGGGGGCGGCCCTGCTCCTGACCGGCATGCTCGTCTTCACCGCGCACCGCTCCACGGAGCCCCCGGCCGCCGGTGCGGCGGCGCGGCGGGGTCCGTCGCCGCTGCGCGCCCTGCTGCCGCTGCTCGGGCTGTTCCTCGCCACCGGGGCGGTCTTCGGCTCGATGGAGGTGACCTCGGTCGCGCACCTCGCCGCGCAGGGGCTCGGGGCCGCCTCCGGGCCGGTACTGGCCCTCCAGGCGGCGGGCTCCTGCGCCGCCGGGCTGTTCTACGGCACCCGCCGCCCCCGCGGCCTCACCGTCTGCCTGCTCGCCCTGTGCGCGGCGATGGCCCTGCCCTGGGCGGCGGCCGGGACGGGCTCCCTGCCGCTGCTGGCGGGGGCGCTGCTGCTGGCGGGCATGGCCACGGCCCCGGCGATGGTCACCGCGATGGCCCTGGTCCAGCGGGCGACCCCGCAGGGGCGGCTCAACGAGGGGATGACCCTCGCCGTCACCGCGATCCTGGCGGGCATCGCGGCCGGGTCGGCCACGGCGGGCCTCACCGTCGACCGCCTCGGCACCACGACGGCGTACGCGCTCCCGGCGGGCGCGGCCCTCCTGGCCCTCCTGCTCTCCACCATGCCGGGGCGATCGATCCGGCGGGCGAGTGACGGTGCCCGCGTGGTACGCGCCCCGGCCGCACATGATCGGACATAACTGGGGGGTCTTCACAGCACCCTTCCCTTCGCGGAGGAACTCCCCTTGTCTGCTTCCCGTTCCGTGTCCTCGGCCCTGATCGTCGCGGCCGTCACCGCGAGTTGCCTCGTGCCGGCCGTACCGGCCCTGGCCGACTCCTCGCACATCCGGTTCTCCCAGCCGTACGTCCCCTCGATCGCGGCCGGCAAGACGGGCCGTGTGGTCCTCACCGCCACCAACGGCGAGGGCCCGGCCCGAAGCAGCACCTTCCGGATCACCGCCCCGGACCGGACGACCTTCCCCGAGGCGCGCTTCTACTGGAACGGGCAGCGGGCGGGCGGCTCCTGCACCCGCTCCTCCAACGCGCGGCTGCTGACCTGCGAGGCACAGACCCGGGCCGGCTTCGCCTTCCCGGCGCGCGCGCAGACGCGGCTGGCGGTGTCCCTGCGGGTGGACGCCAACGCCCCCGAGGGCGTGACCCTGGACGGCGGCGAGTGGGCCACCGGCACCGGCGACCCCGCCCTCTTCGCGGTGTCCACCCCGGTCACCGGCCCCAAGGGCGACGACGGCAAGCCGGGTCACGACGGCCACCACGGCCACGACGGAAAGCCCGGCCACCACGGCAAGCCGGGCCGCCCCGGCCCCAAGGGCGACAAGGGAGACCAGGGCGAACGCGGAGAGCGGGGCGAGAAGGGCGAACGCGGAGACCGCGGCGAACGCGGCCCCGAGGGCCCCCAGGGCCCGAAGGGCGACAAGGGAGACCAGGGCCCCTCGGGCGGTCCCAAGGGTGACAAGGGCGACAAGGGTGACCAGGGTGACCGCGGCGCGCAGGGCGACCGCGGCACCACGGGCGACACCGGCCCCGCCGGCGACCGCGGCCCGGCCGGCCCCCAGGGCCCGAAGGGCGACACCGGCCCCGCCGGAGGCCCGAAGGGCGACAAGGGCGACCGCGGCCCGGCCGGCCCCGAGGGCCCGCAGGGCGACACCGGCCCCCAGGGCGAGAAGGGCCGCAAGGGCGACAAGGGAGACAAGGGGAACAAGGGGAACAAGGGGAACAAGGGCCACCAGGGCATCCCGGGCCCGCAGGGCGACCGCGGCCCGGCCGGCCCCCGGGGCGAGAAGGGCGAGAAGGGCGACACCGGCAAGCCCGGCAAGCCCGGCACCTGCAAGAAGTGCGGCAACCACCACCACGACAAGCCGAGCAAGCCGCACAAGCCCGGTAAGCCGGGCAAGCCCGACCACACCAACAGCCCCAAGGCCCGCATCGTCACCAGCGGCCACGGCCTCGGCGTCCGCTCCGGCCCCGGCACCCACTACGCGAAGCAGTCCAAGCTCCGCAGCGGCGAGACCGTAGCCCTCCAGTGCAAGGTCAACGGCGAGACGGTCGACGGCAATTCGATCTGGTACAAGCTCGCCGACGGCTCCGGCTGGATCGCCGCCCGCTACGCCCAGAACCTCGGCAAGGTCCCGTACTGCGCCTGACCCCACACATGACGAAGGCCCCGCAACCAAAACCGGCTGCGGGGCCTTCGCCCACATGGGGTGGTGGAGATGGCGGGAATCGAACCGGCTCGCAGGGGTATGCGCGACCCGCGGTGATCGCTATTTACGCAAGTCAGAGCCGGACAGGGCGGCACGGGACGGCGCCGGACAACGCCAGACACGACGGGGCGCGCTCCCGCCGGGAGCACAGATGATCCCGGCCTCTCACGCTGGGCGAGGTCCAGCCCAGGGAGAAATCTAGGGATACCGTTTGGGATACCTCGGGGTATACTCTGCGTATGGCAGCAGCAGCGATCACCACAATGAAGGTCCCCGTCGACCTCCGCGACCGGATCAGTGAGGTCGCGGCCGAACTCGGCGGCACGATGGCCACGGCCCTGGAACGTCTCCTCGACGACCACCGCCGCCAGCGCATCCTCGACCAGTACACCCGCCTCCAGGCCGACCCGGTCGAGTGGGCCGAGTACATGGCCGAGCTGGGCGAGTGGGATGCCCTCGCAGGAGACGGTCTTGCCAATGACCCCTGGGAGACCAACGCGTGAGCCGTCTCGCCCGCCCCTGGCAGGTCTGGTACGCCGACCTCTCCCCCGTCATCGGGAGCGAGCAGTCAGGCCGCCGCCCGGTCCTCGTGATCTCTTCCCCCACCCACGCGGTGTTCCCCATCCCCATGACGATCATCGTGCCCCTCACCACGAAGACCAGGGGCCTGGATCACCACATCCCCATCACCTCCCGCGAATCCGGCCTCGACCGCCCGAGCTGGGCCCGCACCGACGACATCCGCTCCATCAGCGAGCAGCGCCTCGTAGGACGCCAGCCCCTCGGCGTGATCAGCGACAAAGAGAAAAACGAGGTACGCCGGTACCTGCGGCTGATGCTCGATCTCTGACACAGCCCCGAGCATGCCAATCAGGGGGCTCGCACATGACGAAGGCCCCGCAGTCGAAACCGGCTGCGGGGCCTTCGCCCACATGGGGTGGTGGAGATGGCGGGAATCGAACCCGCGTCCAACGGTGCAGAAGCAGGGCTTCTCCGAGCGCAGTCCGCTGCGATTTTCTCGGCCCCGGAGATCACACGGACAAGTCTCCGACGGGCTCAGTCACTGTTTGATTTCCCTCAGGCCCCCGTGACCGGGGCTAGAGGTTTAGATCCCTAGTTGACGCCAGGATCCGGACCGGGACCACTTCCGGGCTGACGCTCCTCACAGAGGCTTCAGCTCACTGTTATTAGGCAGCGAGGGTGAAGCGGGAGTTATCGCTCTTGGAGTTGGCGATTATTGTTTGCGACATGTGGTTAGCGAGATCATTGCCGCTTCCTCGGCTCGCTTCCCCTGCATCGACATCCGCTGTCGAAACCGATCATCCCCATGTATTTTTTTCAAGGTGCGCCGCCCCCTGGGGGGTGGTGCTGACGCCATGGTACGCGAAGTGGACCACCACGTGCCAGGAGATTAAACCGTGCCCCGCTGCTTGCGCTTGATCGCCGAGATCGCGCGGTTCGTCTCGCGGGTGTCCTGCTTCTCGCGCAGGGTCTGCCGCTTGTCGTACTCCTTCTTGCCCTTCGCCAGCGCGATCTCGACCTTCGCGCGGCCGTCCTTGAAGTAGAGGGCGAGCGGCACGACCGTGTGGCCGGACTCGTCCGCCTTCCGCTCCAGCTTGTCGATCTCCTCGCGGTGCATGAGGAGCTTGCGCTTGCGCCGGGCGCTGTGGTTGGTCCAGGTGCCCTGGCTGTACTCCGGCACGTGCACGTTGTACATCCAGACCTCGCGGCCCTCCACGGACACGAAGCCGTCGACCAGCGAGGCCCGGCCCTGGCGCAGGGACTTGACCTCGGTGCCCGTCAGCACGATCCCGCACTCGTAGGTGTCGACGATCGTGTAGTCGTGCCGCGCCTTCTTGTTCTGGGCGATCAGCTTGCGCCCTTTTTCCTTAGCCATAGTGCGGTCATTTTCGCACTACGGACCCACCCCGAGGCCACCCAATACCTTGCGCGCCCGTTCCTCGGCCCCGTCGCCCGCCGCGAGGTCCGGGGTGATGCCCCCGCCGTCGAGGCTGCGGCCGGCCGGTGTGCGGTACGTGCCGACGGTCAGCTCCGCCACCGAGCCGTCCGGCAGCTCGGTCGGCATCTGCACCGAGGCCTTGCCGAAGGTGCGGGTGCCCACCGTCACGGCGCGGCCGCGGTCCTGGAGGGCGCCGGTGACCAGCTCGGCCGCGCTCATCGTGCCGCCGTCGACGAGGGCCACCAGGGGGCGGGCGGTGTCCCCGCCGGGCTGGGCGTACAGGGCGCGCTCGGAGCCGCGTACGTCGTACGTCGCCACGAGCCCGCCGTCCAGGAACGCGGAGGCGGCCGTCACCGCCTCGGTGACCAGCCCGCCCGGGTTGCCGCGCAGGTCCAGCATCACCCCGGCGCCGGGCGGGGCCTCGCGGACGGCTTCCCGGACCCGTTCGCCCGAGCCCCGGGTGAAGGAGGCGACCTTGATGACGGTGGTGCCGTCCGCGAGGCGGCGTACGGTCACCGGCTCGGCGCGCAGCTGCTGCCGGCGGACGGTCTCGGTGCGGTCGGCCCCGTCGCGGCTGAGGCCGAGGACCACCGGGGTGCCCTCCCGGCCGCGCAGCAGCGCCACCACGTCGGCCACCGCGAGGCCCGTGACGCCCTGGCCGTCCACGCTCAGCAGCCGGTCCCCGGCGCGCAGGCCGGCCCGGGCGGCGGGGCTGTCGGGCTGGACCTTGTCGACCTCGATGCGGCCGTCGCGGCGGCGCCCGGCCCAGAGCCCGACGCCGGTCCAGCGGCCGTCGAGGTCCTCGGCGAAGGCGGCGTACTCGCCCCGGTCGTAGACGGTGCCCCAGCGGTCGCCGCTGCGGCTGACGACCTCCTGGGCGGCCTTCTTGCCCGACTTGCCCTCGGCGACGGCCTCGGCGGCGGCCCGGGCCACGGCCTCCCGGTCGGCGGTTCCGGTCTGGTGCGGGGCCTCGGATAACGCCCCGGCCGGCTGTCCGGCCTGCGGCGCGGCGACGGTGCGGGCGTCCGCCGGGTCCCAGCATCCCGTCCCCGCGGCGGCGGCGACGGACACGAGGAAGACCAACGTCAAAACGGCCCCGCGACGCAGGTCGCGGGGCCGGAGACAGAGAGCGGGCAGACCCGGCATGGCGCCGAGTCTAGGACAAGCGCCGCCGTGGCAAGCCGGGTTGGCCGGAGCTCACAGGCGGCGCTTGTCATACCTTCAGGTACTTGCGCAACGCGACGAAGGCTGCCAGGGAGGGCATCAGCAGGCCGATGACGAGGACCAGCGGGAGCTTGGTGAGCACCGCGTCCCAGCCGATGAAGTTGATCAGCTGGAGCTTGTCGCGGAGCGCGATGCCGTGGTCGATCACGAAGTACTGGCCGGCGCCCAGCATGCCGCAGGCCAGACCGGCGCCGATGAGGCCGGCCACGGCCGCCTCCATGATGAACGGCACCTGGATGTAGAAGCCGGACGCGCCCACCAGCCGCATGATGCCGGTCTCCCGCCGACGGCTGAACGCCGAGACGCGCACCGTGTTGACGATCAGCAGCAGGGCCACGATCAGCATGATCAGCATGATGCCGAGCGCCGCCCAGTTGAGGGTGCTGAGCAGGGCGAAGAGGTTGTCGAGCTCGGAGCTCTGGTCGGCGACCGACTGGACCCCGTCCCGGCCGGTGAAGGCGGAGGTGATGACCTCGTACTTCTCCGGGTTCTTCAGCTTGACCCGGAAGGAGTCGGGCATCTGGTCCGGGGTGACGACGGAGGCGAGCGCCGTGTGCCCGAAGCGCTCTTTGTAGTGCTTGTAGGCCTCGTCCGAGGACTCGTACATGACGTTCTGGACGAGTTCCATCTTCTTGAGCTCGCCCTCGATGCCCTGCTTCTGCTCGGGGGTCACGGCCCCCCTGGAGCAGGGCTTCCCGGAACCGGCGGCCGGTTTCGACCCGTCGGCGGGGCTGCCGGCGGGGGCGGCCGCCGCGTCGATGGCGTCGTTCTTGGTGCAGAGGTAGACGGTGACGTTGACCTTGTCGTACCAGAACCCCTTCATGGCGCTGACCTGGTCGCGCATGAGCAGGGAGCCGCCGAACAGGGCCAGCGAGAGGGCCACGGAGATGATGACCGCGAAGGTCATGGTGAGATTGCGGCGGAGACCGACGCCGATCTCCGACATGACGAACTGGGCGCGCATGACGTCTCAAGGACCTTTCAGTGCTGGTAGCCGTAGACGCCGCGCGACTGGTCGCGTACGAGTCGGCCCTGTTCGAGTTCGATGACGCGCTTGCGCATCTGGTCGACGATCTGCTGGTCGTGGGTCGCCATGATCACGGTGGTGCCGGTCCGGTTGATCCGGTCCAGCAGTTTCATGATCCCCACGGAGGTCTGCGGGTCGAGGTTGCCCGTCGGCTCGTCCGCGATCAGCAGGGCGGGGCGGTTGACGAAGGCGCGGGCGATGGCCACGCGCTGCTGCTCACCGCCGGACAGCTCGCCGGGCATGCGGCCTTCCTTGCCGCCCAGGCCCACCAGCTCCAGGACCTGCGGGACGGCCTTGCGGATCTCGCCGCGCGGCTTGCCGATGACCTCCTGCGCGAAGGCGACGTTCTCGGCCACCGTCTTGTTGGGGAGGAGGCGGAAGTCCTGGAAGACGGTCCCCAGCTGGCGCCGCATGTGCGGGACCTTCCAGTTGGAGAGCTTCGCGAGATCCTTTCCCAGGACGTGCACCTGACCGTGGCTGGCCCGTTCCTCGCGCAGGACCAGCCGCAGGAAGGTGGACTTGCCGGAGCCGGAGGAGCCGACCAGGAAGACGAACTCGCCCTTGGCGATGTCCAGGGAGACATCTCTGAGTGCGGGACGGTTCTGCTTCGGGTAGGACTTGGAGACGTTGTCGAATCGGATCACGGGTGCACCACGGTCGCCGGGAGTAGGTGAGCGTGACCATACGCGAACGGGCGCGAGGTGTGGACCCGGCATCCGGAGTTGCCCGTTTTATCCTCGGCCCCCTTCGGGGCCGGACCGCGATTGCCCGGACGGGCCGCGCCGAATGTCCGCGGAGCTGGCACAGTGGTAGGGGGAACGGACTCGGTCCCCGTGCCGTTGTACTGACGATGGGGACGAGAGGAGGAGCGCATGACATATGACCGGCTCGTGTGTGCGAACTGCGCCGCACCTGTCAGCCAGGGCCGCTGCCCTGTGTGCCGGGCGAACCGGGAGCGCCTCCAGCAGGAGGGCCCCTTCGCCGGCCTGAATCCGGTGACACTCATCGCGCTTCTGGTGGTGCTGGTGGCAGCGCTGGCGCTGGTGGCTCGGACCGCGTAGCCCGCGCCGCGTCCCGATCACGTGGAATCTGTGATCCGGACGGATCACACAGAAGAAGGAAGGGCCCGGACACCTCAAGGTGTCCGGGCCCTTCCTTCTCAGCTACTGCCGCACGTACTACGCGCTCTGCTCCTGCTGCTTGCGCCAGCGGATGCCCGCCTCCAGGAAGCCGTCGATCTCGCCGTCGAGGACCGCCTGCGGGTTGCCGACCTCGAACTCCGTCCGCAGGTCCTTGACCATCTGGTACGGGTGCAGGACGTAGGAGCGCATCTGGTTGCCCCAGGAGCTGCCGCCGTCCTTGAGGGCGTCCATCTTGTCCTTCTCCTCCTGCCGGCGCCGCTCCAGGAGCTTGGCCTGGAGCACGTTCATCGCGCTGGCCTTGTTCTGGATCTGCGAACGCTCGTTCTGGCAGGAGACCACGATGCCGGTGGGCAGGTGGGTGATGCGCACGGCCGAGTCGGTCGTGTTGACGCCCTGGCCGCCGGGGCCGGACGCGCGGTACACGTCGACGCGCAGCTCGGCCTCGTCGATCTCGACGTGGTCGCTGGTCTCGACGACCGGCAGCACCTCGACGCCCGCGAAGGAGGTCTGGCGACGCCCCTGGTTGTCGAAGGGCGAGATGCGGACGAGCCGGTGCGTGCCCTGCTCGACGGAAAGGGTGCCGTAGGCGTAGGGGGCCTTGACGACGAAGGTGGTCGACTTGATGCCGGCCTCTTCCGCGTACGAGGTCTCGTACACCTCGGTCGGGTAGCCGTGCCGCTCCGCCCAGCGCAGGTACATGCGCTGGAGGCGCTCGGCGAAGTCGGAGGCGTCGACGCCGCCGGCCTCGGCACGGATGTTGACCAGCGCCTCGCGCTCGGAGTACTCGCCGGAGAGCAGGGTGCGGACCTCCATCTCGTCCAGCGCCTTGCGCACGGAGACCAGCTCGGTCTCCGCCTCGGCGAGGGTGTCCGCGTCGTCCATCTCCTGGGCGAGCTCGAACAGCACCGCGAGGTCGTCGATGCGGCCCCGCAGGGACTCGGTCTTGCGGACCTCGGCCTGGAGGTGCGAAAGCTTGCTCGTGATCTTCTGAGCGGCTTCCGGGTCGTCCCACAGGGACGGCGCGGCGGCCTGCTCCTCGAGCACGGCGATATCTGCCCTCAGCTTGTCGAGGTCCAGGACGGCCTCGATCGACCCCATGGTCGAGGAGAGGGACTTCAGCTCTTCGGAAACATCGACAACTGCCACGGGTCCAGCCTAGCCGGTCCGCGGACGGCACTCTCCGGCCAGGCTCCATCAACCCGTACAAAGGAGCGTGCGCACGGGCGTACGCTCACCGTATGACTGTCCTACTCGTGAAGCGCCGCCATGTGGACCACATGCGTGTCACGACGACGAGCTGTCTGCCGCCGGACCTCGCACGAGCCTGATCCACCCCGATCCGACTTCGGTCCTGTACGCGGCCACGCTGCCCCGGCGCCATCCCTGCCGGCGGCACGCTCCGCCCGCTGCCCCCACATCGATGGGGCACAGGACCCCGTGACATCCGAAACGGAGCCGTCATGCCGTCCGCGCACCTCTCCTCTTCTGCTTCCGCTCCCACCGCCGCCACCGCCGGCCTCGCCGTCGTCGACCTCTCCCGTGCCGACGACCCCGCCGAGCGCCCCGACTTCCTGAAGCAGCTCCACGCGGCTGCCCGGGACACCGGCTTCCTGTACCTGACGGGGCACGGGATAACCGAGGCGGAAACCGCCCGCATCCTGGAGCTGACCAGAACGTTCTTCGCCCTCCCCGAGGCCGACCGGCTGTCGGTGAGCAACCTGAACTCGCCGCACTTCCGCGGCTACACCCGGATCGGGCACGAGCTCACGGGCGGGGCCTCCGACTGGCGCGACCAGCTCGACGTCGGCGCGGAGCGGCCCGCGCCGGTCCTGGGCCCGGACGACCCCGCGTACCTGTGGCTGGAGGGCCCCAACCAGTGGCCGCAGGCGCTGCCCGAGCTGCGGGACGTCGTCCTGGGCTGGCAGACCCGGCTGGCGGCGGTGGCCCACCGGCTGCTCCAGGAGCTGCTCGCCTCGATCGGCGCCCCCTCGGACTTCTTCGACGCGGCCTTCGCGGACCGGCCGCACCTGCACACGAAACTGATCCGCTACCCCGGATCCGCCCCGTCCGGCGCGGACCAGGGGGTCGGCGCGCACAAGGACTACGGCTTCCTGACCCTGCTCCTGCAGGACACGGTGGGCGGGCTCCAGGTGGTCAGGGACGGCGGCTACGTCGACATCCCGCCGATGCCGGGGGCCTTCGTGGTCAACCTGGGCGAGCTGCTGGAGATCGCCACGCAGGGGTACCTGCGGGCCACCGACCACCGGGTGGTCAGCCCGCCGGGCGCGGTGGAGCGGTTCTCGGTGCCGTTCTTCTACAACCCGCGGCTGGACGCGGTCGTGGACACCGTCCCCGGGGACTACCTGCGGTCCGCGCCGGGGATCGCGCAGGACGCGGCGAATCCGTTGCACGCCGAGTACGGGCGCAACGAGCTCAAGGGATGGGTCCGGGCCCACCCGGCGGTGGCCCGCCGCTGGCACCCGGAACTGACCGAATCCTGACCGGGGGCCGCCGGGGCTACGGGTGGCGGGGGGTGGACTGCTTGGTGTCCGGGGGGACCGGGGGCTCGTCGCCCGAGACGGCGAGCCAGCCCCCCACCCCCACGGCGGCAGCCAGCACCACCGCCGACGCGGACAACAGCAGCCGCCGCTTGCGCGCAGCCTCCGCCCGGTGCCGGGCGGAGCCCGGCCGGTGTCCGCCGGCGGGCCGGGGTACGCGCGCCGTACCCAGCGCCCCGCCCGCCAGCTCGTCCGGCCCCGGCACCCGCATGGAGGTGTGGGTGTCCCGGTTGGAGTCGGTCGCAGACCCCGGCACCAGCGGGACCACGCCCCGCCGCCGTACCGGATCACCACCCGCCGGCTCCTCCGGGAGTTCCGGCTCGGCCGCCTGCTCGGCGTCGTCCGGCTCGTCCACGTCCAGCGGCGGCATCCCGGCCAGCAACGGCAGCAGGTCCCGCAGCCGGACGGACAGCTCCGAGGCACGCAGCCGCGAGGCCGGGGCCTTGGCGAGGCACTGCACCATCAGCTGCCACAGCTCGTCGGGGATCCCGGGCAGCGGGACCACGGTCTCGGTGACGTGCCGCCGCAGCACCGCACCGGGGTGCCCCCCGCCGAAGGGGGTGAAGCCGGCCAGCAGCTCGTACAGCACCGTGGCCAGGGCGTATATGTCGACGGCCGCCCGTGGCGGCAGGCCCTCCACTATTTCCGGGGCCAGATAGTCGGGCGTCCCGATGATCCGGGTCGTCTGGGCCGCGGCCCGCGCGCCGGGCGCGCCGACGGCCCGTTTCGGGGAGTCGATGAGCTTGGCCACGCCGAAGTCGGTGAGCAGCGCGGGGTGCGCGCCGCCCGGGCCGAGGGGGCCCTGCATGTCGAGCAGGACGTTCTCCGGTTTGACGTCGCGGTGGACGACCCCGGCCGCGTGCGCGGCGGCCAGCGCGTCGGCGACGTCCGCGACGATGGCGACGGCCGCCTCGGGGGCGAGCCGCCGTTCGCGGTCGAGGCGCGTGCGCAGGTCCGTACCGCGTACGAGGTCCATGACCAGGGCGAGGTCGTTGCCGTCGACGACGAGGTCGCGGACGGAGACCACGTGCGGGTGCTCCAGTCCGAGGAGCGCGCTGCGCTCCTGGACGAAGCGTCCGACCAGCTCCTGGTCGGAGGCGAGGTCCTCGCGCAGCAGTTTGACGGCGACGGGCCCGTCAGGCCCCTCGCCCAGCCACACCGTGCCCGCGCTGCCGCGTCCCAGGATCTGGTGCGCGGTGTACCGGCTGCCGATCTTCCGTGCCACGACTGCTCCCTCAGCGGCTGGCGTACGCACCAAAGCTACGCGGCCGAATGGGGGTTCAGCGCTCCGGATCGCGGCGACCTTCACTTCTGCGGGCGAAATCACGTCCTGGATGTCGACAAATCCACGAAGTCGGCGCTACGGGGCTACGGGAGCGCCGGCCGGCGGAGCTGTCGGGACGTCAGGACTTGGTGCCGCCCTCCGTCGCCTCGCCGACGGAGGTGACGAAGTCGACGGCTTCGTTGCCCCAGGTCCACACCTGGTCCCACCAGCCGCGGCCGGTGCCGACCCATTCCTGGAGCGGGGTGAGCTCCCAGATGAGCCAGCCCGCCACGAACAGCATGACGAGCATCACGAGACAGCCCTTGAGGCAGCCGAGGCCGGGGATCCGGACCGGGTTGGCGCTGCGGCGGCGCGGCTCGCGCGGCGGACGCGGCTCGCGGGGGGCCGGGGCCGGCCGCTGCGGCTGCTGGGCCGGACGCTGCTGCTGGGGCGGCTGCTGCGGACGCTGCTGCTGGGGCTGCTGGTACTGAGGCTGCGGCTGCTGGTACTGCGGCTGCTGAGGCGGCTGCGGCTGCTGGTACGGCTGGGGCTGCTGCTGGTAGTGCTGCGGCGGCGCGTACTGCTGGGGCGGCGGCGGCTGCTGCTGGTAGTGCTGCTGCGGCGGCCCCTGGCGGTACGGGGGCTGCTGCGGGGGCGGCGGCGCCTGGCGCTGCGGGCGGCGGCGCAGCGGGTCCTCGGCGGGGTCGAGGTAGTGCATCTGCGTCTGCTCGTTGCGGTCCCGGGCGGCCCGCATCTGCGACTGCCACGGGTGCGGCGCGTCCGGCTGCTGCACGGGCGGCATGACCGAGGTCGGGTCGGGGGCGCCGGGCCCGCCGGGCGCGCCGGTGCTGGGCAGCACGGTGGTGGCGTCGGAGCCGCCGATGGGGGGCATGACGCTGGTCATGGCGTTCGGGTCGTACGCGCCGGGCTGCGGGGCCGCCTGCGGAGCTGCCTGCGGGGTGGCGGCGGTGGGGTTCGTCGGGACGGGCGCGGGCGAGAGGTCGGGCCCGAGCAGGGCGCCGACGCCGAGCGCGGCCTCCACCTCGTCGGGCGAGGAGTGGACCTTGATGCCGGAGGCGACCACGCGCAGGCCGCGCGCCAGGTTCTCGGCGCTGGGGCGCTCGTCGGGCTCCTTGCGCAGGCAGCGTTCGATGACGGTCCACAGCGGCTCGGGGACCGTGGGCGGGCGCTGCGGCTCCTCGCTGAGGTGGCGGTGGAGCACTTCGAGCGCGGTGCCGCCGGCGAAGGGCGGACGGCCGGTGACCAGCTCGTAGAGGAGGATGCCGGCGCCGTAGATGTCGACGGCGGAGGTCTGCGGGCGGCCTTCGGCGGACTCGGGGGCCACGTAGGCGGGGGTGCCGACGAACTCGTGCGTGCGGGTCAGCCCCGGGGAGTCGGCCAGGCGCGCGATGCCGAAGTCGGTGAGCATCGGCTTCATCTGGCCGTGGCTCTCGTCGAGCAGCACGTTGGCGGGCTTCAGGTCGCGGTGGACGACGCCGTCGGCGTGGCTGGCGGCGAGCGCGTCCGCGATCTGGGCGGTCAGCAGGCTCGCGGCGACGGGGCTGAAGGGGCCGTTCTCGCGGATGTACTTGTGCAGGTCCGGGCCGTCGACCAGGTCCATGACCAGCGCCAGCAGATCGCCCTCGACGACGAGGTCGCGGGTGCGGACGATGTTGGGGTGGGTCAGGCGCAGCAGGACGGACCGCTCGCGCAGGAAGCGCATGACGATGTCCGCGTCCTGGGCGAGCTCCTCCTTGAGGACCTTGATGGCGACGGTCTCGCCGGGCTGCCCGGCGACGGCTGCCTCCGCGCCGGCGGTCTCCCGCTGGCGGGCACGCCAGACAGTGCCCGTGGCGCCGCGTCCGAGCGGCTCCTCGAGCAGGTACTTGCTGCCGACTGGCCGCACGTCTCGCGCTCCCCTGCTGTCGTCTTTTCCGGTTTTTTCGCTGTGAGGTTTCGGCCCCAACTCTAGGGGGTGTCCCCGGGGAAGACGCGGGCCCGCGGAGGTTGGTTGCCGCACATATGTACGGAGGGTGACTTTTGCGGGGTATGCCGGGGGCTCTTTCCCCGGATTTTCACCGGGCCCGGCGCCCGGACCCGTGTCACCGCCGCGCCGCATCTGCCCCGTGCCTGCCCGTACCTGTGTCACATCCGTACGACACATGTGCGGCGACCTGACCGATCAAGATCATTTGTGGGCGGGTGCCGGGCGTGTTGCGGGTGACAGGTGCGAGGATGCATCCGTACGGAACGGCCGGGACGGGAGCCCTGCCTTCCGGCAGACCTGACCGGACGACGCGTCCGTGCCGGGCGGGGGGTGATCGGGCAGCCGTGCCCGCCGTTCCCCTTGCCGGGCGCACGCACGCACCGCGCACTGCGCTCCGCGCAGAAGGGACCGCTGACGGCGATGCAGATCCGGCTGACCGTCCTTGGATCGCGCAGCGGCCACCAGGCCGCCGCCGCGCCCGCCACCTGTGACGTGCTCGTCACCGCGCCCGCCGGTACCGCCCTGGCGGCGGTGGCCTCCGGGCTCGCGGCGACCGTGGGCGGACCCGACACCGGCGGCACGGTGGTCCTGTACGCCGGCACGCGCAGGCTCGACCCGCAGCGGGCCGTACTGGGCGAGCCGCCGCTGATCGACGGGGCGGTGCTGGCCCTGGGCGGCCCGGCACCGGACACCGCCGACGACGCCTTGCCGGACGAGGGCCCCGGAGCCGCCCCGCAGCTGCACGTGGTGGCCGGTCCCGACGCGGGCGGGGTCCACCTGCTGCACCCGGGGGCCGTACGGATCGGCCGCTCGGCGGACGCGGACGTACCGCTGGACGACCCGGACGTGTCACGGCTGCACTGCGCGGTGACGGTGATGCCGGACGGGCGGGTCGCGGTGGCCGACCTCGGCTCGACGAACGGCACCACCCTGGACGGCGCCCCCGTCGGGGTACGGGCGGTCCCGCTGGCCCCGGGCGCGCTGCTGCGGATCGGCGAGTCGACGCTCCGGCTGGCCGCGGGCGGCACCACGCAGCCGCCCCTGACTCTGATCCCGGACCTGGAGGGCCACCTCTCCCTCCCGGCCCCCTCGGCCCCCGACGGGCCCGGCGCGGCTGCGAGCGGCTCCGACCGGGGCACCGGCGCGCCCGGCTCCGGCACCTTCACCCCGGGCCACCCCGACCCCGCCCACCGGACCCCGGGCGCACCCGGAGCAGGGCAGCCCGGCGCGGGCGGCGCGGGGAGCGGCGCACCCGGAGCAGGGCAGCCCGGCGCGGGCCGTCCCGGCTCCGGCGCCCCCGGAGCGGCCGCCTTCGGCACGGATCACCCCGACCTCGGCCACCCGGCCCCCGGCGCCTCCGGCCCGGGCCACCTCAGCGGCGGTACGCCCGGCGCGGGCTCCTCGGGCCCCGGCCGCACCGGCGCCGGTGCGTCCGGTACGGGGGCCCGGGGCGCGGGGCACCCCGGGGCGGGCCACCACACCGGCCACACCGGCACCGGACACCCCGGCACCGGAACCCCCGGCGCCGGCTACGACGGCGTCGGCACTGACGGCGCGGGCCACCCCGGCGGGCCAGGCGCAGGGCATCCCGCCGCAGGCGGAACCGGGGCCGGGCGGGCGCCCGTGCTCGGTGCGGGGCGGGCCCGCAGTGGCGACGGGGCCGGGGCTCAGGCGGCTGCCGGAAAGCGTCGCGGGCTCGGGGCGTGGGCGCGCAAGTGGGTGCGGGGTGAGGAGGAGGCCGAGGCCGTCGCGGTGGAGCCGGAGCCGCCGGCCGCCGCCGCCGCGCCCGACGCCGACGACCCGGCCGCGCTGCTGCTGGCCGCGCTCGGGCCGACGGGCCGGCTGTGGTCGCGCGGGGCCGGGCGTCCCGGGTTCCTGGAGGCGGGGCTCGGCGCGGGGAGCCGGGTCGCGCTGGCCGAGTCGGGTTCGCTGGGGATCGCCGGGCCACGGCAGCGGCTGACGGGTGTGGCCCGCTCGGTGATCGCCCAGCTGGCCGGGCTGCACGCGCCCGCGCAGCTGGAGATCGTGCTGCTGGCCGCCGACCGGGCGCGCCCGGTCCAGGAGCGCCGCCGCGACTGGGGCTGGCTGGGCTGGCTGCCCCACGTACGGCCGGCGCACGGCCAGGACTGCCGGCTGCTGCTGGCGTACGACCGTGACCAGGCGGCGGCCCGCGCCGGGGAGCTGACCCGGCGGCTGGACGACAGCCCGCTCGGTACGAACTGGGCCGCCGCCGATCCGGCGGCGGTGCGCGGGGCGGCGTACGCCTACGAGGGCCCCCGCACGCTCCTCGTCCTCGACGGCGACCCGGGCGCGGGATCGCTGCGCGAGGTCACCGGCCGGCTCGCCTCGCACGGGGCCGCCGCCGGGATCCACGTCCTGGTGCTGGCGGAGGCCCCGTCGGCGACCGCGGCCTCCCCGGTCCCCTCCACCTACGACGCGGCCTGCGCGAGCACGCCCGCCTTCCGGGACTGCGCGACGGTGGCACTGCTCAGCGGTGACGTGGCCACGGCGGTACGGACCTTCGCGGCGGCCGGCGGCCGGCCCGTCCCGCCGGGCACCACCGCCGTCGCGGACGCGGTCTCGGCGGCCTGGGCGGAGCGCTTCGCCCGGGCCCTGGCCCCGCTGCGCACGGACGGCGCGGTCGCCGAGGCCGGGTACCGGCCGGCCACGGCCAGCCTCCCGCAGGCCTCGCGGCTCCTCGACGAGCTGGGGCTGGCCCGCGCCACCCCGGCCTCCCTGATGGCCCGCTGGGCTGCCGCCACCGACCAGGGGCAGGGCGTCGGCGGTCTCGCCGAGGTGGTGCTCGGTACGGGCCGGCGCGGCCCGGTCGGCGCCGAGCTCGTCCACGACGGCCCGCACCTGCTCGTCGAGGGTCCCGCGGGGAGCGGCCGGACGGAGCTGCTGCGCTCGGTCGCGGCCTCCCTGTCGGCGGCGGCCCGCCCGGACCGCCTCGGCCTGGTCCTCCTGGACGGCGCCGGCGGGGAGCGCGGCGACGGCCTCCTGCCGTGCACGGAACTCCCGCACGTGTCGGCACACCTGGTGGCCTCGGACCCGCTGCGGATGAGGGAGTTCGCGCAGGCCCTCGGCGCCGAGCTGAAGCGCCGCCACGAGCTGCTGGACGGGGCGCCGTTCGCGGAGTGGCACGCCCGCCGGGAGCTGTCGGACCGGATGGTGTCGCCCCGCCAGCCCGCCCCGGGTGAGCTGCGCGGCGACCTGGACCCCCCGCGCAGCGGCACGTTGAGGCTGCGCAGCGCCGCCGCGCGTGCCGAGCCGGCGGCCGGGCCGAGCCCGCTGCCCCGGCTGGTGGTGCTGGTGGACGACTTCGACGCGCTGGTCGCGCCGGGGCTGGGCAGTACGGGCCGCCCGGCCGCCGGTTCGGTGGTGCGGGCGCTGGAGGCGGTGGCCCGTGAGGGCACCCGGCTCGGGGTGCACCTGATCGCGACGAGCGCCCGCCCGGACCGTACGGCGGAGACGGAGCTGGCCCGGCTGGCGACGCTGCGGGTGGAGCTCGACGCCCCGGACCAGCCGGGTCCGGGCCGCGGCCTGCTGCGGTACGCGGACGGCCGGACGGTCCCGTTCCAGGCGGGCCGGGTCACGGGCCGGATCCCGCGGACGGCGACGTCGAGGCCGACCGTGGTGCCGGTGGAGTGGGAGCGGATGGGTGATCCACCGGCCCGCCGCCCGGTGCGCGAGCTGGGCAACGGCCCGACGGACCTGGCGCTCCTGGCGAGCGCCCTGGACCGGGCCTCGCACCTGGTCTCGGCGGTACCGGTGCTGTTCCCGCCGGCCCCCTGACGCCAGGACGGCCCCCGCGCACCCCCGCGAGGCGGTATTGCGGGGGTGCCCGGGTCGGCGTAGACCTTGTGGTCCGGGACACATCACGGGCATCGGGGGCACAGCCATGCGCGAGCACGGGAAGAGCCGTACGAAACTGAGCTGGGCGGCGCTGGCCGCCGCGGGCGCGCTCGCGCTCACCGCGTGCGGCGGTGACCCGCAGCCGCAGCCGGGGCAGCCGGCCACCGGCGAGCCGGCGGCGCCCCGGGTGGAGTTACCGAAGCTGGCAGGCGAGAAGCTGGAGGTGGCGGCGGTCTGGACGGGCCCGGAGCAGGCCAACTTCACGAAGGTCCTGAAGGAGTTCGAGAAGCGGACGGGCGCGAGCGTCACCTTCGTTCCGGCGCAGGATCCGATCGTCACCTTCCTCGGCACCAAGATCGCGGGCGGTGCGCCGCCGGACGTGGCGCTGCTCCCGCAGGTCGGGGCGCTGACGGCGGCGGTGAAGAACAAGTGGGCGCAGCCGGTGGGGCCGGAGGCCAGGGCGCAGCTGGACGCGAACTACTCGGCGGGCTGGAAGAACCTCGGCGCGGTCGACGGCACCCAGTACGGCGTCTACTACAAGGCGGCCAACAAGTCGCTGATCTGGTACAACGCGAAGGCCTTCGAGGCGGCGGGCGTCAAGCCCCCGAAGGACTGGAAGGAGCTGATCGCCGCCGCGGACACCCTGTCGGCCTCGGGTACCCCGGCGGTCTCGGTGGCGGGCGCGGACGGCTGGACGCTGACGGACTGGTTCGAGAACGTCTACCTCTCGCAGGCGGGCCCGGAGAAGTACGACCAGTTGGCGAAGCACCAGCTGAAGTGGACGGACGACAGCGTGAAGCAGGCGCTGACCACCCTGGGGCAGCTGTTCGGGCGCAAGGACTTCCTGGCGGGCGGGCAGAGCGGGGCGCTGTCGACGGAGTTCCCGAAGTCGGTGACGCAGACCTTCACCGGGGGTGACCGGCCGGCGGCGGCGATGGTCTTCGAGGGCGACTTCGTGGCGGTGAACATCGGGCAGACCGAGGCGAAGGTCGGCAAGGACGCGCTGGTGTTCCCCTTCCCGGCGGTGGGCGCGAAGGCGCCGGTGGTGTCGGGCGGTGACGTGGCGGTGGCGCTGAAGCCCTCGAAGGGGGCGCAGGCCCTGCTGACCTTCCTGGCGTCGGCGGACGCGGCGGAGATCCAGGCCCGGGAGGGCGGTTTCGTCTCCCCGAACAAGGCCGTGGACCCGGGCGCGTACCCGAACGCCATCCAGCGGGACATCGCGAAGGCGCTGATCGCGGCGGGCGACGACTTCCGCTTCGACATGTCGGACCAGGCTCCGGCGGCCTTCGGGGGGACGCCGGGGGCGGGTGAGTGGAAGGCGCTCCAGGACTTCCTGGCGAACCCGTCGGACGTGGCGGGGATCCAGGCGAGGCTGGAGGCGGACGCGTCCAAGGCGTACGGGAACTGACCGGTGGCGGCCTCCGGAACCCCTCCGGGCGGGCGCACTCCGACCCCGCACCCGGTCCCCCGTAGCCCGCGCTCCGCGCACGGCCGCCGGCGGCTGATCGCGGCGGCGTTCCTGCTGCCCGCGCTGGTGCTGCTGGGCGCGCTCGTCGTGCAGCCCATCGGCTACTCCCTCTACCGCAGCCTCTTCGACCACTCCGGCGACACCTTCGTCGGGGCGGCCAACTACCAGGAGATCCTGAGCGACGACACGATCCGTACGGCGCTGGGCAACACGGCTCTGTGGGTGGTGCTGGCCCCGACGACGGCCACCGCGCTGGGCCTGGTGTTCGCGGTGCTCGCCGAACGGGTGCGCTGGGGCACGGCGTTCAAACTGCTCGTCTTCATGCCGATGGCCATCTCGATGCTGGCGGCGGGCATCATCTTCCGCCTCGTCTACGACCACGACCCGGACCGGGGCGTCGCGAACGCCGTGTGGGTCGGGGTGCACGACACCTTCGCGCAGGCCTCCGCCTTCCCCAAGGCCAGGCCGGGCCGGGACTCCCCGCTGGAGCCGGCCGAGGGGGGTGCGTTCGTGACGCGCGAGCCGGTACGGGCGGGCGTGCCCGCGCTGCTGCCGCTGGTCGGGGTCGCGCCGGAGGCCCTGCCGGAGGGGACCCGTACGGCGGGGAGCTCCGCCGCCGAGCCGGGGAAGGTCACCGGGACGGTGTGGCAGGACTTCACCCGGGGCGGGGGCGGCGCGGTGAACGTGGTCGACCCGACGGAGTCGGGGCTGGCCGGGATGCGGATCGAGGCGGTCCGGGACGGTCGGGTGGTGGCCTCGGCGACGGCCCGCGCCGACGGCACCTTCACCCTGCCCGCATCGGCCGACGGGGCACGGCTGCGGCTGCCCGCGGCGAACTTCCGGGAGGCGTACGCGGGGGTGGACTGGCTGGGCCCGACGCTGGTGACACCCGCCGTCATCGGGGCGTACGTGTGGATGTGGGCCGGTTTCGCGATGGTGCTGATCGCGGCCGGGCTGGCGGCCGTACCGCGGGAGCTGCTGGAGGCGGCGCGGGTGGACGGGGCGGGCGAGTGGCAGGTGTTCCGCCGGATCACGGTGCCGCTGCTGGCTCCGGTGCTGGTGGTGGTGCTGGTCACCCTCGTGATCAACGTGATGAAGATCTTCGACCTGGTCTTCGTGATCGCGCCGGGCGCGGTCCAGGACGACGCGAACGTGCTCGCGCTCCAGCTGTACCGGACCTCCTTCGGGACGGACGCCGATCCGGGGCTCGGCAGCGCCATCGCCGTCCTGCTCCTGGTGCTGGTGGTGCCGGTGATGCTGGTGAACATCCGCAGGATGCGCAAGGAGGCCTCCCGATGAGCACGGCACACGGCAGCCGCACCTCGTCGTCCGGCCGGCTGGCCGCGCGGGCGGCGGGCGGGGCCCTGCGGGTCTTCCTGGTACTGGCGGCGCTGTTCTGGCTGCTGCCGACGCTCGGGCTGCTGATCTCCTCGTTCCTGTCCCCCACCGACCTGAACGACGGCGGCTGGTGGCAGGTGCTGAGCGAGCCCGCGCGCCTGACGGCCTCGAACTACGGGCGGCTGCTGGCCAACGACACCATCACCGGCTCGCTGCTGAACACGGTGGCGATCGCCGTCCCGGCGACGCTCCTCGTGCTCGTCCTGGGCTCGTTCGCCGGGTACGCCTTCGCCTGGCTGGAGTTCCCCGGCCGGGACTGGCTGTTCCTGCTCGTGGTGGGGCTGCTGGTGGTCCCCGTACAGGTGGCGCTGATCCCGGTCTCCGAACTCTTCGGCACGCTCGGCCTGTTCGAGACCACGGCCGGGGTGGTGCTCTTCCACACCGCCTTCGGGCTGCCCTTCGCGGTGTTCCTGCTGCGGAACTTCTTCGCGGAGATCCCGCGCGAGCTGCTGGAGGCGGCGCGCCTCGACGGGGCGGGCGAACTGCGGCTGTTCGCCCGGGTGGTGCTGCCGCTGGGCGGTCCGGCCATCGCCTCGCTCGGCATCTTCCAGTTCCTGTGGGTGTGGAACGACATGCTGGTGGCGCTGGTCTTCGCCGACTCGGCGCACCCGCCCGTCACGGTCGCGCTCCAGCAGCAGGTACGGCAGTTCGGGAACAACATCGACGTCCTGGCGCCCGGCGCGTTCCTGTCGATGGTGGTCCCGCTGGTGGTCTTCTTCGCCTTCCAGCGGCAGTTCGTGTCGGGGGTGATGGCCGGGGCCGTCAAGTAGCGACGCCAAGTAGCGGCGTCAGGTAGCGGCGTCAGGTAGCGGCTCGCACGAGGCGATCACGCGATTGACATGCTGCGTTGACTCTGCGTAACCCGAATGCCACACGGTGCGTAACCCGATCGCCGCGCGCGCGGTTCCATGGGCCATATGCCCGCGCCGACCCCTGGATGTGCCGTGCCCCGGTTCAGCGTCATCGTGCCCGCGTACAAGGTTCAGGCGTACCTCCAGGAGAGTCTGGACTCCGTCCTGTCCCAGTCGTACCCGGATCTGGAACTGATCGCGGTCGACGACGCCTCCCCGGACGCCTGCGGCTCGATCATCGACGACTACGCGGCCCGTGACCCCCGGGTCACCGCCGTGCACCTGGCGCACAACCTCGGCCTCGGGCCGGCCCGCAACGCGGGTCTGGCCCGGGCCACCGGCGACTACCTGATCTTCCTCGACGGCGATGACACGCTGACCCCCGGCGCCCTCCAGGCCCTCACCGACCGGCTCAAGGCCACCGGCTCCCCCGACGTCCTCGTCTACGACTACGCGCGCAGCTTCTGGACCGGCGAGCTCGTCCGCAACCGCCTCTCGCACCGGCTCTGCGAGGAGGGCCCGGCCAGCTTCCGCCTCGCCGACCGCCCCGCCCTCCTCGGCATGCTGATGGTGGTGTGGAACAAGGCGTACCGCCGCGAGTACGTGGAGCGCGAGGGCCTCGAATTCCCGCCCGGCTTGTACGAGGACACCCCCTGGACCTATCCGGCGCTGCTGGCCGCCGAGTCCGTGGCCGTCCTGGACCGGGTGTGCGTGCACTACCGCCAGCGCCGCACGGGCTCGATCCTGACCACCTCCAGCCGCCGCCACCTCGACATCTTCGACCAGTACGACCGGGTCTTCGGCCAGATCGCCGCCCGCCCCGAGCTGGAGCGCTGGCGGCCCGCCGTGCACCGCAGGATGGCCGAGCACTTCTGCGCCCTGTACGCCGACCCGCGCCGCCTCCCGCGCGCCGCCCGGCCCGAGTTCTTCGCCCGCGCCTCGGCCCTGCTGCGCCGCTACCGCACCCCGGGCGTCAAGGGCGGGGCCGTCCCGCTGTCGCTGTCGCGCACCGACCAGCTGCGGCACACACTGATGCGGCTCGGCGTCCGGCGCACCTACCGCACCCTCTCCGCCCTCCGCTCGGCGTCGCTGGCCTGCGCGGCCACCGGCACGGCCCTGTGGCGGGGCCTGCGGGAGAGCGCCCTGCGCCTGCACTACCGCGTCCAGCGGCTCCTGCCGCTGCGGCCCGAGCTGGCGGTGTTCTCCGCGTACTGGCACGGCGGCTACGCCTGCAACCCGGCGGCCGTCGAGGCGAAGCTGCGGGAGCTGGCCCCGCGGATGCGCACCGCGTGGATCTGCGACCCCCGGCACGCGGCCGGCCTGCCGCCGCAGACGCTGGCGCTGCGGCCCGGTTCGGCGGCGTACTGGACGGCCCTGGCCCGGGCCACGTACCTCACCACCAACGTCAACTTCGACCGCGCGCTGGTCAAGCGGCGCGGCCAGATCCTGCTCCAGACCCAGCACGGCACCCCGCTCAAGCGGGTCGGCCTGGACCTCCAGGACCGGCCGGCCGCCACCCCGACGACGGACTTCGCGGGCCTGCTGCGCGGCGCCGACCAGTGGGACTACCTGCTCTCCGCGAACCGGCACTCCACCCTGGTCTGGGAGAAGGCCGTCCCCGCCACCTACACCACCCTCGAGTACGGCTACCCGCGCAACGACCTCTTCCACCGGGCCACCCAGGCCGATGTCCTCGCCCTGCGCGAACGCCTCGGCATCGCCCCGGGCACCACGGCGGTCCTGTACGCCCCGACGCACCGCGACTACCGGCGCAGCCGGCCCGACCACCTGGACTTCGAACGGGTCCTGCGCGACCTGGGCCCGCGCTTCGTCCTGCTGACCCGCGAACACCTCACGTACGCGGGCACCGACGCCGCCCGCCCCGACCCGCACCCGCGCCTGATCGACGTCTCCGCGCACCCCTCGGTGGAGGAGCTGTGCCTCGCCTCGGACGCGCTCGTCACCGACTACTCGTCCCTGATGTTCGACTACGCGGCGCTGGACCGGCCGATCGTGATCCACGCCGACGACTGGGAGGCGTACGAGGCCGCCCGCGGCACCTACTTCGACCTGCGGGCCTGCCCGCCCGGGGCGATCGCCCGCACCGAGGACGAGCTCGTGGACATCTTCGCCACCGGCCACTGGCAGGGCTCCCGCTCGGCCCAGCTGCGCGCCGCGTTCCGGTCCCGCTTCTGCTCGTACGACGACGGCCACGCGGCGGAACGCGTCGTCCGCCGCGTCTTCCTGGGCGAGTCCGCCCCGACCCCGCCGGTCACCCCGCTGGAGGACCGCCACCCCGCCCCGCCGGCCCCGTCCGCCACCACCCCGGACCTGACGCCGCTGACGACCACCCTCTGGCCGTAGGCGGCGGTCAGGCCTTCAGGCCCGCCACGACCTGGTGGGCGAGGGTGTCCAGGTAGGCGGGCGGGACCGGGTCCTCGATGATGACCTGGCGCCAGTAGAGGGGGCCGAGGGCGAGGTCCAGGGCCTTGGACGGGTCGAGGCCCGGCGGGAGTTCGCCCCGGGTCACGGCTTCGGCGACGATGCCCTCCGCCATCCGGCGCTGGCCGTCGAGGAGGGCGCCCCGTACGGCTTCCGCGATCTCGGGGTTGCGGGCCGCCTCCACCAGGAGGTCGGGGATCACCGCCGAGGCCACGGGGTGGCGCAGCACGTGTGACATGACCTCCAGCAGGGCGCGTACGTCCCCGTACAGCGAGCCCGTGGAGGGGACCGGGAGGCCGTCCGCGGCGAAGGCGCCGATCAGGTCGAGCACCAGGTGGAGCTTGGACTTCCAGCGCCGGTAGACGGCGGTCTTGCCGACGCCCGCGCGGCGTGCGACGCCCTCGATGGACATCCGGGAGAACCCGACGGCGGCGAGCTCCGCCAGTACCGCCGCGCGGATCGCCTCGGTCACGTCCTCGCGCAGGACGGCGGCGCCGGCGGGGGCGCGGCGGGCGGGGGCGGCGGCGGGCTCGTTGGTCATGCCCAGAGCATAGCGGCGCACGCCAGCACCCGGCCGTCACGACGATACGGTTGCGTTCCGACGTACCGTGGTCGTAACCTCGGCGTAGCGACGATACGGACCCGTCCCATCGTGACCCCGTCGAAAGCGACCCCCGTGACCCCAGCGACCACAGCGACAGCGGCCACCGCGACCGCACCCCCGACCCCCGCGGAACTGGCGGCGGCCCACGGCCTGACCCTCAGCGGCGCCCGCCCCCCGCTGCCCCGCTACGTCGCGGAGCTCTGGGACCGCCGCCACTTCGTGACGGCGTACGCGACCGCCCGCATGCACGCCACGTACAGCACGGCCAAGCTCGGCCAGGTCTGGCACCTGATGACCCCGCTGCTCAACGCGGCCGTCTACTACTTCGTCTTCGGCATCGTCATGCACGCCAGCCACGGCGTTCCCGACTACGTGCCCTTCCTGATCACCGGCGTCTTCGTCTGGGACTTCATCGGCAGTTCCGTCAACGCCGGCACCCGCGCCGTGCACAGCAACCTCGGCCTGGTCCGGGCGCTGCACTTCCCCCGCGCCAGCCTGCCGATCTCCTCCGTCGTGCAGCTCTTCCAGCAGCTGCTCGTCACCATGGGGGCCCTGGTCGTCCTGCTGCTGGCCTTCGGCCAGACCCCCTCCCCCTCCTGGCTGATCGCGCTCCCGACGCTGTTCCTGATGGCCGTCTTCTGCGCGGGCTGCGCGATGGTCATGGCCCGCATCGGCAGCAAGAGCCCGGACGTCAGCCAGCTGATGCCGTTCGTACTGCGGACCTGGATGTACTCCTCCGGCGTGATGTGGTCCATCGACACCGTCCTCAGGACCGACCACCTGCCGCAGTGGGTCTCGCTGCTGCTCAAGACCAACCCGGCGGCCGTCTACATCGACCTGATGCGGTTCGCCCTGATCGACAGCTTCGAGGCGGGCTCGCTCCCGCACCACGTGTGGCCGATCGCCATCGGCTGGGCCCTGCTGGCAGGTGCCGGCGGGTTCGTCTGGTTCTGGAAGGCCGAGGAGGAGTACGGCCGTGGCTGACACCCGTGTCCCGACCGTCATCGCGGACGAGGTCCACGTCGTCTACAAGGTGCACGGCGCCGGCGCCCGCAAGGGCGGGGCGACCGCCGCCCTCAGCCGGATCTTCTCCCGCGGGCCGGCCCCGGGCGTCCGCGAGGTGCACGCCGTCAAGGGCGTCAGCTTCACCGCCTACAAGGGCGAGGCGATCGGCCTCATCGGCTCCAACGGCTCCGGCAAGTCCACCCTCCTCAAGGCCATCGCCGGCCTCCAGCCGGTGGCCCGCGGCGCCGTCTACTCGCACGGCCAGCCGTCCCTCCTCGGAGTGAACGCCGCCCTGATGAACGACCTCACCGGCGAACGCAACGTGGTCCTCGGCGGACTCGCGATGGGCATGACCCGCCGGCAGGTCCACGAGCGCTACCAGGACATCGTCGACTTCTCCGGGATCAACGAGAAGGGCGACTTCATCTCCCTGCCGATGCGCACCTACTCCTCCGGCATGGGCGCCCGGCTGCGGTTCTCCATCGCCGCCGCCAAGGACCACGACGTCCTGATGATCGACGAGGCCCTCGCCACCGGCGACGCCGCCTTCCAGCGCCGCAGCCACAAACGCATCGAGGAGCTGCGCGAACGCGCGGGCACCGTCTTCCTCGTCAGCCACGGCATCGGCACGGTCCGCGAGACCTGCGACCGGGCGATCTGGCTGGAATCGGGCGTCCTGCGGATGGACGGCCCGTCCCAGGAGGTCTGCGACGCCTACGAGGCCTTCACCCGTTCCAGCCCCGCCGGAGCCTGAGGCGCGGGGGTCCGGGGGCAGCGCCCCCGGCAACGGCGCCGCACCCAGAACGAACGGACGGGCCGGGCCCGGGACCACAAGGTCCCGGGCCCGGCCCGTTCCGGTACACCCCCGCGACGCCTACGCGTGCGCCCGCAGGAGGCTGCGCATCGTCCGCATCGCCACCGACAGGTTCGCCAGGTCGAAGTCGTCCGAGCCCCGGATCTCGTCCAGGGTCGTCCGGGCACGCCCGATGATCGCGGCGTTCCTGTCCTCCCAGGACTTGAAGCGCTCCTCGGGGCTCGACTCGCCGTTGCCCACCGCCAGCACGTCGGCGGTCAGCGCCGCGTGCGCCGCGAAGAGGTCCTCGCGGATGGAGGCGCGGGCCATGGACTGCCAGCGGTCGGCGCGCGGCAGCTCGATGATGCGGTCCATGAGCTGGGTGATGTCGAGGCGGTCGGCGAGGTCGTAGTAGACCTCGGCGACGGCCAGCGGGTCCAGACCCGTACGGTCCGCGATGGCGACGATGTCCAGCGTCGGGAAGGCCGAGGAGAAGCCGGCGACCTTCGCCGCGAGCTCCTCCGGCAGGCCCTCGCCGATCAGCTCGTCCATCACCGACTGGTACCACTCCAGGTCGGCGCCGCGCACCAGCTTCGGCACCTCGGACCAGACCTGCGCCACCCGGGCACCGAAGAGCTCGATGGTCTCGGTGATCTGGAGGGGCTGCGGCCGGTTGTTGAGCAGCCAGCGGGTGCCGCGCTCGACCAGGCGCCGCGAGTGCAGCCGCACCCGGGTCTGGACGTCGGCGGCGACCTTGTTGTCGAGGGCCTCGACCGCGTCCCACACCTCGGCCAGGCCGAAGATCTCGCGGGCCGCGAGCTGCGCCCGGACGATCTCCTCCAGGGAGGCCCCGGTCTCCTCGCGCAGACGGTGCAGGAAGGTGGAACCGCCGGTGTTGACGGTGTCGTTGACCAGGAGGGTGGTGGTGATCTCCCGGCGCAGGGCGTGGGCCTCGATCTGCTCGGGGAACTTCTCGCGCAGGGCGCCCGGGAAGTAGGCGTGCAGCAGGCGGCGCAGGTACGGGTCGTCCGGCAGCTCGGTGGCGATGAGCTCGTCCGCCACCGTGATCTTGGTGTAGGCGAACAGGACGGCCAGCTCCGGCTGGGTCAGGCCCTTGCCGTTGTTGAGCAGCTCGCGGATCTGCCGGTCGTTGGGCAGGAACTCCAGCTGGCGGTCCAGCAGTCCGTCCCGGCCGAGGCGGCGCATGAAGCGCTGCTGGGCGTGGAGCAGGCTGGGGGCCTGGGCGGAGCCGTTGGCGAGGGCGGTGTTCTGCGCGTAGTTGTTGCGCAGCACCAGGGAGCCGACCTCGTCGGTCATCTCGGCGAGGAGCTTGTTGCGCTGCTTGACGGTCATGTCGCCGTCCGCGACGACCGCGTTCAGCAGGATCTTGATGTTCACCTCGTGGTCGGAGGTGTCCACGCCGGCGCTGTTGTCGATGGCGTCGGTGTTGATCTTTCCGCCTTCGCCGCCGGCGCCGCTGCGGGCGAACTCGATGCGGCCGAGCTGGGTCAGGCCGAGGTTGCCGCCCTCGCCGATGACCCGGGCGCGGACCTCGGAGCCGTCGACGCGGATGGCGTCGTTGGCCTTGTCGCCGACGTCGGCGTGCGTCTCGGCGGTGGCCTTGACGTACGTGCCGATGCCGCCGTTCCACAGCAGGTCCACGGGGGCCTGGAGGACGGCCTGCATCAGTTCGGCGGGGGTCATCTTGGTGACGCCCGGCTCGATGCCGAGGGCCTCGCGGACCTGCGCGTTGACCGGGATGGCCTTCGCGCTGCGCGGGTGGATGCCGCCGCCCGCCGAGAGCAGCGCGGTGTCGTAGTCGGCCCAGGAGGAACGCGGCAGGTCGAAGAGGCGGCGGCGCTCGGCGTAGGAGGTGGCCGAGTCCGGGTTCGGGTCGATGAAGATGTGCCGGTGGTCGAAGGCTGCGACCAGGCGGATGTGCTCGGAGAGCAGCATGCCGTTGCCGAAGACGTCGCCGGACATGTCGCCGACGCCCACGACCGTGAAGTCCTGGGTCTGGGTGTCGTGGCCCAGCTCGCGGAAGTGGCGCTTGACCGACTCCCACGCGCCGCGCGCGGTGATGCCCATGCCCTTGTGGTCGTAGCCGGCCGAGCCGCCGGAGGCGAAGGCGTCGCCCAGCCAGAAGCCGTAGGACTCGGCGACCCCGTTGGCGATGTCGGAGAAGGTCGCGGTGCCCTTGTCGGCGGCGACGACGAGGTAGGTGTCGTCCTCGTCGTGGCGGACCACGCCCTTCGGCGGTACGACCTCGCCGGCGACCATGTTGTCGGTGATGTCGAGCAGCGCCGAGATGAAGATCTTGTACGAGGCGATGCCCTCGGCGAGCCAGGCGTCGCGGTCCACCGACGGGTCGGGGAGGTTCTTCGCGACGAAGCCGCCCTTGGCGCCGACCGGCACGATGACGGTGTTCTTGACCATCTGCGCCTTGACCAGGCCGAGGATCTCCGTACGGAAGTCCTCGCGGCGGTCGGACCAGCGCAGGCCGCCTCGGGCGACCTTGCCGAAGCGCAGGTGGACGCCCTCGACGCGCGGGGAGTACACCCAGATCTCGAAGGCGGGGCGCGGGGCCGGCAGGTCCGGGATGGCCTGCGGGTCGAACTTCATCGACACGTAGGCGTGGTCTTCGCCCGCGGCGTTCTTCTGGAAGAAGTTGGTCCGCAGGGTCGCCTTGATCAGCGTGAGGAAGGCGCGCAGGATGCGGTCCTCGTCGAGCGAGGCGACCTGGTCCAGGGCCCCGTCGAGCTCCTCCAGCATGGCGTCGACGAGCTCGGTGCCGGCGGCCTGGCGGACCGGCGACATCTTGGCCTCGAAGAGGGAGACCAGCAGCCGGGTGGTGTGGACGTTGTTGCGGAGGGTGTCCTCCATGTAGTCCTGGCTGAAGGGTGAGACGGCCTGGCGCAGGTACTTGGCGTACGCGCGCAGCACGACGGCCTGTCGCCAGGTCAGCCCGGCGCCCAGCACCAGGGTGTTGAAGTTGTCGTTCTCGGCCTCGCCGGTCCAGACGGCCGCGAAGGCCTCCTGGAAGCGTTCGCGGGCGTCGTCCCCGAGGTAGGAGTCGCCGTTGCCCGTGGCGAGCGGCATGCGCAGGCCGAAGTCGTAGATCCAGGCGCTGACCCGGTCGGTGCGGCGCAGCTCGTACGGACGCTCGTCGGTGACCTCGACGCCCAGGCGCTGCAGGACCGGCAGGACGGCGGAGAGGGAGACCTGCTCGCCGGTGCGGTAGATCTTGAAGCGGCGCTCGCCGGGGCCCGCGCCGACCGGCTCGTAGAGGGAGAGCGCGAACTCGCGCTCGCTCGCGGAGAGCCGCTCCAGGTGGCACAGGTCGGCGACGGCCGCGCGCGGCGAGTGGTCGGCCTTGTAGCCCTCGGGGAAAGAGGTGCCGTACTTGCGCAGCAGTTCGGCGGCGCGCTCCTCGCCCAGCTCGGCGATCAGCGCCTCCTGGAAGCCGTCGGCCCAGGAGCGGGCGGCCTCGACGAGGCGGCCCTCGATGCGCTCGACGTCGGCCTCGGTGAGCACGGGCAGCTCGGTGCCCTGCGGGACGCGGACGACGAAGTGGATGCGGGAGAGGATCGACTCGGTGTTCCAGGCGGTGAAGTCGACGCTGATGCCGTCGAGCTCCTCCTTCAGGATGTCCATCAGGCGCAGCCGAACACCGGTGGTGAAGCGGTCGCGCGGCAGGTAGACCAGCGCGGAGTAGTAGCGGCCGTACTCGTCCTGGCGCAGGTAGAGCCGCAGCCGGCGGCGTTCCTGGAGGTACAGGACGGAGGTGACGATCTCGCGGAGCTTGTCGACCGGGGTCTGGAACAGCTCGTCGCGCGGGTAGGTCTCCAGGATCTGCAGCAGGTCGCGGCCGTCGTGGCTGCTCGGCGCGAAGCCGGCGCCGTCGAGGACCTCGGCGACCTTGCGGCGGATGACCGGGACGCGGCGCACGGACTCGGTGTACGCGGCGGAGGAGAACAGGCCGAGGAAGCGGCGCTCACCGACGACGTTGCCGTCGGCGTCGAACTTCTTGACGCCCACGTAGTCGAGGTACGAGGGACGGTGCACGGTGGAGCGGCTGTTGGCCTTGGTCAGCACCAGCAGGCGGTGTTCGCGGGCCTTGGCGCGGGCGTCGGCGGGCAGCCGGTTGAAGGACGGCGAGACGGGGTGGCCGTCGTCCTTGCCGCTGTGGTGCGGGTCGGAGCGCAGGATGCCGAGGCCGGTGCCGGGGACGGCCGCGAGGGCGTCGCCGTCGACGAGGTTGTACTCGCGGTAGCCGAGGAAGGTGAAGTGGTCGTCGGCCAGCCAGCGCAGCAGCTCGCGGGCCTCTTCGAGCTCGTACTCGCGCAGGTCCGGGGCGGTGGGCTCCTCGGGCAGGCCCTCGGCGATGCGCAGCGCGGCGTCGCGCATCTTCTCCCAGTCCTCGACGGACTCGCGGACGTCGGACAGGACGCGCTGGAGGTCGCCGGTGATCTGCTTGAGGTCGGCCTTGTCGGTCTCGCGGTCGATCTCGACGTGGATCCACGACTCGACGAGGGAGTCGTGGGGGCGCGCGGTCCGGGGACCGTGGGCGTCGCAGTCGGGGCCGAGGATCTCGATGAGCTTGCCGGTGATGTCACGGCGTACGACGACCTGCGGGTGGATCACGACGTGGATGCCGCGGCCCTGGCGGGACAGCTCGTTGGTGACGGAGTCCACGAGGAACGGCATGTCGTCGGTGACGACCTCGACGACCGAGTGGCTGGAGGTCCAGCCGTTCTCCTCGACCGTGGGGGTCTGCACGCGGACGTTCGCGGTGCCCTGCGGCCGGATCTCGGCGAGCCGGTAGTGGGAGAGCGCCGCGCCGAACACGTCGACGGGGTCCCGGTCCAGCAGGTCCTCGGGTGCGGTGTGCAGGTAGTAGCGCTGGAGGTAGGCGAGCGTCGTCCCCTGTTCGGGACGCTCCCCGTGCTCGGACCCAGTCGGAAGTAGCCCCCCGGCCGGGCTGTTCTCAGCTACCCGTGCCGCCCGCGCGAGCAGCTCGGCCTTTGCTTCGTCCAGCTTGGTCTGCATGTCCCTGGCTCCTGTCGCGCGCCATTGCGTGACGTAGGTGGTGAAGGAAGGAAGGACGCAGCTCCGCCACGGGGCGGGCGTGTCCGTCCGGATTCGAGATCGACGCTATGTCGTCGGGAGAACCGACCGGGAGGGTTTCGGACACCATGTGAGGGTGAAGGTCCCGGTGGCAAGAACCAGCGAAGGCCCGGGCACGGTCGTGCGCCGGGCGCAGGTCGGGGGCGTCAGTGCCCCCGAGGACTATCGCGCTGATCACGGGTACCAGGCTATCCCCACCCACCCCCGACTCGTCACGAGCCGTATGTGTACAAATCCGGGGGTGGAACTTTGACACTCTGGACAGCGACGCGGCCGCCCGTCCGTGCAGGCTGCTATCCGGCCAGCTCCCGAGCTGTGGCGACGGCCTCCGCCAGGCTGTCGACGACGGGAACTCCGGCCGATTCCAGACTTGCGCGGCTGTGCGAACCGCCGGTGTAGAGCACGGCCCGCGCGCCCACGTGGGCGGCGGCGAGGGCGTCGTCCACCGCGTCTCCGATGAGGACCGTACGGGTGGCGGTCACACCGGAGGGCTCCAGTTCGGCCATATGACGTACGAGGTGCCCCGCCTTACTGGTGTGCGAGGGGCCGGTACGCCCGTCGACGCGCAGGAAATGCCCGTCGATGCCGTGCGTCCGCACCAGCGGCACCAGCTTGTCGTGGGGCGCGAGGGACAGCAGGGACTGGGTGAGCCCGTCGCGCTGCCAGCCCTGGAGCAGCTCCCGGGCCCCTTCGGCGAGCCCGGCGTCGTCGGCGGCGGCCCAGTAGTGCCGGTGGAAGGTCTCGTCCATGACGAGCCACTCCTCCTCGGTGGGCAGCCGCCCCATGAGCCGCTCGTAGAACTTGGGCACCGGTACGACGTACAGCTCGCGGTACGTCTCCAGGGTGATCGGGGCGAAGCCCAGCTCGGCGAAGGAGGCGTTCGTCGCCGTCATCACGGCGTCGATGTCGTGCAGCAGGGTCCCGTTCCAGTCCCACACCAGATGGGTCATTTCAGCAGCCCCGGGATCTCCTGGACGCCGAACCACAGCAGCTCGTGGTCCTCGGCGCCGTCGACGGTGGCACGGGCGTCGTCGTCACCGGCGTCGGCGGCCCCGATCGCGGCGGCGGCCGCGGCCACGTCCTCGCCCGCGTCGTCGGCGTCGGCGTGCACGGCGGCGGCCACGGTGAGCCGGACGGCGGCGGCCAGGGTGACCTGCCCGAGGGTGGCCTCGTCGACGGCGGGAACGGCGGTGGCGGCCTTGTCGTCGACGTCGACGGCGACCACGACACGGCGGCGGGCCGCGCCCGCGTCGGCCGCGAGCAGCCGCAGGGAGGCCTCGGCGGCGCGACTGAGGGCCGCGTACTCCAGCTCCTCGAGGTCGTCGGAGACGTACCACTCGCGCAGCCCGGGGGTCACGGCGTACGCGCGGAGCGGGGCGGGCCCCAGCTCGCCCGCCTTGTGCGCCTCGGCGAGACCGGGGAGTGTCAGGGGGACGTACACGCGGATGGGCATGGCCGGCTGCTTTCGGTAGTCGGGAACGCCCTCAGGATACGACCGCCCCCGCCCGGCCCCATGGTGCGCCCGGCAGGGTGACCGCCCGGTACCCCTTCGGGCCCACGCCGCCCGCCCCACCGGCGTCCACCCGTGTCCCCACGCCCGGCCGGCGGCCCCCTGCGGCGGGCCCGCGACCACCCGGATAGGTGAACGGAAACCCCCTCCGCCACGCTCCGCCACGACTGGTTGCGCACCGTGAAGACCGGCCGTAGAACTCCCGCAACACGTCACCGGTCAGTTCGGGGGAATCGCCATGAACACCACCACCACGCGCGCCGCGATCGGCGGCGAGGGCAGCCGCAGCAGGCCGTCCGGCCCGGGCCGGACCCGCCCGGCGGGCCGGCGCGACCAGCGGCGCCCGGCCGGCACCCCGCGCTCCCTGCGCCGGCCCGGCCCGCACGACTGGTTCGCGGAACGCCTCCTGGCGGTGCTGAGCGGCCTCCGGCCGGTCCACTCGCTCCTGGGCCTCACGGTGGGCGAGGCGTACGAGCAGCTGGCTGCCCTGGCCCCCTCAGGCCCCCTCCGCGACCGCCTCCGCCCGGTCCTGCGCCACTGCGGCCGCTTCCACCCCGGCCCGGGCGTCATCGAAGCCTTCGCCCGCATCGCAACGGGCGACCGCGTCTCGGCGATGGCCTTCCGCCTGGAACAGGGCCCCGACCTCCGCTGGCGCTGCGCAGCCATCGAAATCCACCCCCCGAGCACCCACCAAAAGACCCCCTGACCCCACCCACGCCGCCACATCCACCCACGCCGCCACTTCCAGCCTCGCCGCCACTTCCAGCCTCGCCGGCGTTTGAGGCGCGGGGGTCCGGGGGCTGGCCCCCGGCAACGCACCCGCACCCGAACAACCACGCCGCCAAATCCAGCCCCGCCGGCGCTTGAGGCGCGGGGTCCGGGGCGGAGCCCCGGGAACGGGCCCCCGCCGGACATGAACGCGGCCGGGGCCGGACACCAATCGGTGTCCGGCCCCGGCCGACATACGCACCCCCAGCGGGGCTACTTCTTCCGACGCCGCCCGCCGGAGGCCTTCTGCGCCTTGCGGCGCTCCGCCCGCGTCATCCCGTCGCCGCCGCCCTCGGACTCGAAGTCGCCCTCGACGACGCCGCCCTCCCCGTCGACCGTCGGCGCGGAGAAGTGCAGCCGGTCCGGCCGCTGCGGAGCGTCCAGCCCCTTCGCCCGGATCTCAGGACGCGCGGCCGCGGCCGGCTCCTTCGTCAGCGACGGCGCCGCGTCCTGCACCGGAAGCTCCTCGACCTGCTGCTCGACCTGGACCTCCAGGTTGAACAGGTAGCCGACGGACTCCTCCTTGATGCCCTCCATCATGGCGTTGAACATGTCGAAGCCCTCGCGCTGGTACTCGACCAGCGGGTCCTTCTGGGCCATCGCCCGCAGGCCGATGCCCTCCTGGAGGTAGTCCATCTCGTAGAGGTGCTCACGCCACTTGCGGTCGAGCACCGACAGCACCACGCGCCGCTCCAGCTCGCGCATGACCTCGGAGCCGAGCGCCTTCTCGCGCGAGGCGTACTGGTCGTGGATGTCGTCCTTGACGGACTCCGCGATGAACTCGGCGGTGATCCCGGCACGGTCGCCGGCCGCGTCCTCCAGCTCCTCCACCGTGACCTTGATCGGGTAGAGCTGCTTGAAGGCGCCCCACAGCCGGTCCAGGTCCCACTCCTCGGCGAAGCCCTCGACGGTCTCGGCCGCGATGTACGCGTCGATGGTGTCGTCCATGAAGAAGACGACCTGCTCGTGCAGGTCCTCGCCCTCCAGGACGCGCCGGCGCTCGCCGTAGATGACCTCGCGCTGGCTGTTGAGGACCTCGTCGTACTTCAGGACGTTCTTGCGCGTCTCGAAGTTCTGGGTCTCGACCTGCGACTGGGCCGACGCGATCGCGCGCGTCACCATCTTGTTCTCGATCGGGACGTCGTCCGGCACGTTCGCCATCGCCATGACCCGCTCGACCATCTGCGCCTTGAACAGGCGCATCAGGTCGTCGCCCAGCGACAGGTAGAAACGGGACTCGCCCGGGTCGCCCTGACGGCCGGAGCGGCCGCGCAGCTGGTTGTCGATACGGCGCGACTCGTGCCGCTCGGTGCCCAGGACGTACAGCCCGCCGAGGGACTTGACCTCTTCGAACTCGGCCTTCACGGCCGCCTCGGCCCGCTTGAGGGCCTCGGGCAGGGCGTGCGCCCACTCCTCGATGTGCTCCTCCGGGTCGAGGCCGCGCTGGCGCAGCTCCGCCTCGGCGAGGTCGTCCGGGTTGCCGCCGAGCTTGATGTCGGTACCGCGGCCGGCCATGTTCGTGGCGACGGTGACGGCGCCCCGGCGGCCGGCCTGGGCGACGATCGTGGCCTCGCGCTCGTGCTGCTTGGCGTTGAGCACCTCGTGCGGGACACCGCGCTTGGAGAGCTGCTGCGAGAGGTACTCGGACTTCTCGACCGAGGTGGTGCCGACCAGGATCGGCTGGCCCTTCTCGTGCTTCTCCGCGATGTCGTCGACGACGGCGGCGAACTTCGCGACCTCGGTGCGGTAGATCAGGTCGGGCTGGTCCTTGCGCTGCATGTTCCGGTTCGTCGGGATCGGCACGACGCCCAGCTTGTAGATCTGGTGGAACTCGGCGGCCTCGGTCATGGCCGTACCGGTCATGCCGGACAGCTTCGAGTAGAGGCGGAAGAAGTTCTGCAGGGTGATCGTGGCGAGGGTCTGGTTCTCGTCCTTGATGTCCACCCCTTCCTTCGCCTCGATGGCCTGGTGCATGCCCTCGTTGTAGCGGCGGCCGGCGAGGATACGGCCGGTGTGCTCGTCGACGATCATGACTTCGCCGTCGATGACGACGTAGTCCTTGTCGGCCTTGAAGAGTTCCTTGGCCTTGATCGCGTTGTTCAGGTAACCGACGAGCGGGGTGTTCACCGACTCGTAGAGGTTCTCGATGCCGAGCCAGTCCTCGACCTTGGCGACACCGGCCTCGTGGATGGCGACGGTGCGCTTCTTCTCGTCGACCTCGTAGTCGCCGGTCTCCTCGATGCCCTTCAGCGGCTGGCCGGCCTCGCCCTTGGTCAGGCGGGTGACGAGCTTGGCGAAGTCGGCGTACCACTTGGTGGCCTGGTCCGCGGGACCGGAGATGATCAGCGGGGTGCGGGCCTCGTCGACGAGGATCGAGTCGACCTCGTCGACCACGGCGAAGTTGTGGCCGCGCTGCACCAGCTCGTCCTGCGACCACGCCATGTTGTCGCGCAGGTAGTCGAAGCCGAACTCGTTGTTGGTGCCGTACGTGATGTCGCAGCTGTACTGCTCGCGGCGCTGCGCCGGCGACATGTTCGCCAGGATGCAGCCGACCTGGAGGCCGAGGAACTTGTGGACCCGGCCCATCATCTCGGAGTCGCGCTCGGCGAGGTAGTCGTTCACCGTGATCAGGTGGACGCCCTTGTCGGACAGCGCGTTGAGGTAGGCGGGGAGGGTACCGACGAGGGTCTTGCCCTCACCGGTCTTCATCTCGGCGACGTAGCCGAGGTGCAGCGCCGCGCCGCCCATGATCTGGACGTCGTAGTGCCGCTGGCCGAGGACGCGCTTGGCGGCCTCGCGAACGGTCGCGAAGGCCTCCGGCAGCAGGTCGTCGAGGCTCTCGCCGTCCTGGAAGCGCTGCTTGTACTCGTCGGTGAGCGCACGCAACTCGGCGTCGGAGAGGTTGACGAAGTCCTCTTCGATGGAGTTGACCTGGTCCGCGATGCGGTGCAGTTTGCGCAGGATCTTGCCTTCGCCTGCACGCATGAGCTTGTTGAAGACGGACACCGAGGTTTGTCTCCTTGCCGGTCGGGCCTGGGCACTGTTTCGTAACCGGGCACGGCAGGTGGTCCCCACCGCAACGGCCATCGTAAGCGAGGACGTGGTCACGCCGGGAGGTCCGCCGTATCCGCAGGGCACGGGCGCCCGGAATGAGAACGTACGGGGGATGCAATAGGTGCCGCCCCGCCACGCCGCTTCTGAAAAAAGTGCTCGCCCCTTCCGCATCCGAGGCAGCAGACTCCGACCATGGAGCCCACCACACTGACCACGTCCCGCCTCGACCTGCGGCCCTTCGCGCCGTCCGACGAGGACGAGGTCTACGCCGCCGTCCAGGACCCCGACATCCAGCGCTGGACGATGGTCCCCTCCCCGTACGAGCGCGCGCACGCGAAGGCCTTCGTGAGCGAACTGGTCCCCGCCGGCTGGCGCGAGGACAAGGCCTACAGCTTCGCCGTCCGCCTCGGCGCGGGCGGCCCGCTGGTCGCGGCGATCGGCGTCCACGTGCACGAGGCCTTCGGCTCGAACTCCTACGAGATCGGCTACTGGGCGGCCAAGGAGCACCGCGGGAACGGCTACATGACCGAGGCCCTGGACGCCGTCGCCCGCTGGACCTTCACCGAGCTCGGCGCCCTACGGCTGGAATGGCGGGCCGAGGTCGGCAACGCGGGCTCGAAGGCCGTCGCCGAGAAGGCCGGCTTCCGCATCGAGGGCATCCTGCGAGCCTCCCTGCTCCGGGGTGACTCCGTGCGCGACGGCTGGGTCGGCGCGCTGCTCCCCTCCGACCTCGGCATGACCTCCCCGCTGCCCTACCTCCCCGCTCCCGGACCCGATGTCAGTGGCGCCGCCTAGGCTGCCCACCATGACCAGCAGCCCGGCCAGCACGCCGCAGCCGTCCGTGTCCCTGTCCGCCGACGAGGCCCGCCGCATCGCCCTGCGCGCACAAGGTTTCCTCGGGGCCCCCGACCGCCGGGGCGGGGTCCGCGGGGTGCTGCGGCACCTGGGCGCCGTACAGCTGGACACGATCTCGGTGCTGGCCCGCTCGCACGAGCTGATCCCGTACGCGCGCCTCGGCGCGGTCGGCCGGGACACCGTGGAGAAGGCCTACTGGAGCGACGCCCACGCCTTCGAGTACTGGTCGCACGCGGCGTGCATCCTGCCCATCGAGGAGTGGCCGCACTTCGCGTTCCGCCGCCGGGTCAAGCGGGCGCACGGCTACCGCTGGCACAAGATGAAGGACCGGGAGGGTTCCTGCGCCCTGGTCCTGGACCGGCTGAAGGCGGACGGCCCGCTCACCTCCACCGAGCTGGGCGGCGCGAAGAACGGCGGCCCCTGGTGGGACTGGTCCGAGACCAAGATCGCGGTGGAGTGGCTGCTCGACACCGGTGACGTGGTCTGCGCGGAGCGGCGCGGCTGGAAGCGGGTCTACGACCTCGCCGAGCGGGTCGTCCCCGACGCCCTGCTCCACGACGACCTGGACGACCGCGAGTGCCTGCGCCGGCTGGTGGCGCTGGCCGGGCGGTCCCTGGGCGTCGGTACCCGCGCCGACATCGCGGACTACCACCGCCTCAAGGGCGAGCAGTTCGACGCGGTCGTCGCGGACTCCGGGCTGGTCCCGGTGTCGGTCGAGGGCTGGGCCAAGCCCGCCTGGGCCGATCCGGCCGCGCTGGCCACGGCCCCCGCGGGCCGCCACCGCACCACCCTGCTGTCCCCGTTCGACTCGCTGGTCTGGGACCGCCCGCGCACCGAGCGGATCTTCGGCTTCTCGCACAAGCTCGAGGCGTACGTCCCCAAGCCCCAGCGGATCCACGGCTACTTCGCGATGCCGCTGCTGGCCGGCGGCCGGCTCCAGGGCCGCGTCGACCCGGCCCGCGAGGGCACCACCCTGGTGGCCCGCCAGCTGTCGCTGACCACCCCGAAGGCAGCGCCCGCCATGGCCCGCGCCCTGCGCGAGGCCGCCGAGTGGGTCGGCTGCGACGCGGTGCGCGTGGAGCGGGCCCAGAGCCCCGCCGAGGCGGCGGCCGTGACCTCCGAACTGGCGGAACTGGGCGCCTGAGCGGCCGGAGGGCCGGCCGGGGCGCCTAGGCCCTAGCGGATCTCGAGGATCTTCTCCCGCATCGCGTACACGACGGCTTCCATCCGCGAGTGCAGCTGGAGCTTCTCCAGGATGTTGCGCACGTGGTTCTTCACCGTGTTCTCGGAGATGAACAGCTGCTTGGCGATGTCCCGGTTGTTCATCCCGGTGGCGACCAGCTTCAGGACCTCCAGCTCCCGGTCGGTGAGCCGGGGCGCCGGTACGAGCCGCCGCTCGTCGGTGCGCTGGATCATCGACTTGAACTCGGTCAGCAGCTTGGAGGCCATCGAGGGGCTGATCTGCGACTGCCCGTCCGCGACGGCCCGGATGGCGGTGGCCACCTCGTCCGTGGAGATCTCCTTCAGGAGGTATCCCGTGGCGCCGGCCTTGATCGCGTCGTAGAGGTCCGCCTCCTCGTCGCTGATCGTCAGCATGATGATCTTCGCGGAGGGGGCCACCTCCTTGATCGAGGTACAGGCCTCGATCCCGCCGCGCCGGGGCATCCGCACGTCCATCAGCACGATGTCCGGCAGCAGGTCGGCGGCCTTGTCCACCGCCTCCGCACCGTCCCCGGCCTCGCCCACGACCTGGATGTCCTCCTCCTGCGCGAGGACGATCTCCAGCCCGCGCCGGAAGAGGGCGTGGTCGTCGACCACGAGCACCCGGATGGGCTCCCCGGCCGGCTCGCCGGCCCGTTCCCCCGCCGTCGCCCGCTCCGCTTCCCGACAGCTCGCGCCGTCGTCACCGCGCACCGGCCCGAAGCTGTCCGCCATCGTTCCTCCCCCTGCATGTGCTGAGCTGCTGGGCCAATCCGGCGGAGTCGGCCGCCGCTTGACTGCCCGCCATGATTCCATGCCCGCACCTCCGCACGGAGGTCCAGCGCAGCCCGTCTGGCTCATACGGGCCGGTAGCCGCCAGTACGAGCCACAAAGGAGTGAGTACCGGCCACGACGCCTCGCACAAGTGCCCCCGCGGAACGCCGGAGACGTCCCGCGGGGGCAACGGACGAATGATCAGCCGCCGAGCGCGCCGCCCGCGCCTCCGGCGTACTCGTCCGAGGTGGACGCTCCGTCGGAGTTCAGGTGGACGACACCGTAGTCATAGGCGTGACGGCGGTAGACGACGCTGGGCATCTTGGTCTCGGAATCCACGAACAGGTAGAAGTCGTGGCCGACCAGTTCCATTTCGTACAGGGCCTGGTCGAGGGACATGGGTCCGGCGGAGTGGGTCTTCTCGCGGACGATGAGGGGGCCTTCGCCCTGCACTTCGAGGGAACCGATCCGGCGGATCGGGACAGCGCCCTCGACTTCCTCGCCGACCGGTTCGCCATTGGCGTTGAGCTGGGCGACGCCCGGCACCACGTCGGCGACCTCCGCCGCCGAGAGCCGGCCGCTGCCGCGGCGGGTGAAACGCTTGTCGTGCTGCTTGCGCAGCCGGGCCTCCAGCTTGTCCTGAGCCAGGTCCAGCGCCGCGTACGGGTCGGCGGCGGCGGCCTCGGCACGGATCACCGGGCCCCGCGAACGCAGGGTGATCTCCACGCGGTCGGAACGGTCGGCCTGACGCGGGTTGTGCTCCTTGGACACCTCGACGTCCAAGCTGATCACCTTGGCGTCGAGCTTCTGGATCCGCTCGGGATTCAGCTTCTCGGCCACGTGCTTGCGGAACCGCTCGGGCACCTCGGTCTTGCGGCCCTTGACGACGATGTCCACGCAGAACTCCGTTCCCGGAGAGCCTCACCTCGTGCGGCGAAGCGTCTCCCTTTCGCACCAGACCCCGGTGAACACCGGAGCCTCGGACTTGGCGACTTTCACCTCCTCCTCCCCCATCGGCAAGATCTACATCCCACCGACTTCGGAGTAGAGAGACACACCCTCTGACACGAAGATTCCAAAACGGGCGGACTGGTGCTCCGATACCTGGGGCCCAAGGATCGCCAGTTCCTCACAACCGAACATATCTCTCAAAGCCGGTTGTCGGCACCCGCTACCGGAACATACCTCCGTTCAGGTGGCTGTTCCCTCTTACTACCTGCAACGTTGCGCATTCCCCAGCAGTTCCAAATCTATTCACAAGATTTTTGCCCTGTACGAGTTGCCGACCGGATCCGTCCGTACGAACCTGCCTCCACGAACGACTCCGCCGGCGCCGCCACCACCGCGGCCGCCCCCACCCCCAGCCCGGCCGCCCGCAGCGCCCGCGCCGCCTCCGCCAGGGTGGCCCCGGTCGTGATCACGTCGTCCACCAGCACGATCCGGGCCCCGGCCGTCAGCCGCGCACCCCCCGGGCACACCTCCAGGGCCCCCGCGAGGTTCTCCAGCCGCTCCCGGGCCCCCAGGCCCGCCTGGTCCGCGACGGCCCGGCGCAGCCGCAGTACGGGCGCCACCCGCGCGGCCGTACCGGCCCGGCGCAGCCGCCCCGACGCGGCCAGGGCGATCCTGCGCGCCGGGTCGTGGCCGCGCGCCCGTACGGTCCGCCGCGCGGACGGCACCGGCACCAGCGCCAGCTCCCCGTCAGCCCCCACGGCCCCGCCGCCCCCGGCCCGGCCGGTACCCGCCTGGAGTACCGCCGCCGCCAGGGCGCCCCCGAGCGGACCGGCCAGCGGCAGCGCCCCGCGCTCCTTGTGGGCCAGTACGACGGCCCGTACGGCCCCCTCGTACCGGGCCCCCGCGCACACCGCCGGCAGCCCCTCAGGCCCCGCCCGCCGCGCCCGCCGCACGTCCGGGCGCACCGGCCCCGCCCGGGCGCCGCTCAGCGCCGCCCGGCAGCCCGCGCACAGCACCTGCCGCGCCGCCCCGCAGCCCGCGCAGCCGGCCGGCAGCACCAGCCCGGCCAGCTCCTGCCACCACTCCCGCGCACATCCCCGCATCCGTCCACGGTGACGGGGACGCGACGCCCCCGCGACCCCTGTGGACAACCGCCCGCGAGCACGCTCAGCCCGGGTACACCGGCGCCCGGCCGCCCGCCGCCACCGTGCGCCACTGCGCCCCCGGCGGCAGCCACACGATCCCGTCCTCACGGGAGAGCGCCACCACCGGCTTCGCCTCGTCCTCGGCGGCCGCGATGGCGGTCAGCCCGGTCGCCCCGGGCAGGCTCGCCGCCACCATCGAACCGTCGGCCAGCATGTAGCGGGCCTGGTCGACGCCGCCGCTCTCGCGGCCCACCACCAGCAGCCGGCCGCGCGGCGCCCAGCTCATCGCCGTCACCTCGGCCATCTGCGGAGCGGCCGGGCGCAGCTCGCGCACCGACAGCGGCGAGGCGTCCGCTTTGCCCTCGGGGCGTTCGATCCGCCCGATGTACAGGTTCTTGCGCCCGCCCTCCTTCTCGATGAGCAGCGCGAGGCGCACTCCGTCGGGGGAGGCCTTCAGGGAGCTGATCCGTCCGCCGTCCAGCCCGGCGACCTCGACCTTCTGCGGGGTCCCGGTGCCGCCGGGGATCCGCCACAGGCCCTGGGTCTGCGGGTCGGCGTCCGCGATCCACAGGTCGCCCTGGGCGTCCCAGCTGGGCGCGGACAGCTTCCCGGACTTGCTGTTGAGCAGGGGCGCCGGCATCGGTCCGGCGGTGGTCAGCGTCACCACGTACAGGCCGTGCCCGTCGTCGGAGACCACCGCCGCGCGCTTCTCGTCGTAGGTGATGGCCGCCGAGCCCACCTTGAAGCCGTTCGCGGTGGCCAGCGGTCCGGGAGCGGGTTCCGGCTTGTCCTGCTGCTGTTCGTCGGCGCCGGCGTTGAGGACCATCCGTACGAGGCGGGAGTCCTTGTCGACGTAGTACTGGTGCTCCGGGGACGGCGGCCGGTTGGCGATGACCGTCGCGGCCGAGCCGGTGACCCAGCACAGCGAGGACTTGCCGTCGGAGCGCAGCAGTTCGACCCGGTCCAGCCGGGAAGCCGTCAGGTCCCGGACGGTGTACAGCAGTTGGGTGGCCATCTTCTGGCACTGCGGCTCGGAGGTCTCCGCGTTCCTGTTGAGCGGGACGCGCAGCGTGTTCTGGCCGTCGTAGGACAGGGACTTGGTGCCCTCGCGCAGGGCGCTCCCGGTGGGGAAGGCGGTGGAGACGACCGGCCCGAGCCACTTGGAGGGGCCGGCGAGCAGCGACTGCACGGTCTGCGTGGTGGGGTCCATGCGGGAGTCGGGGTCGCTGCGCTGGCGCACGTACACGGGGTCCGCGACGAGCGTCTTGCCCGCGAAGTAGTACTTGTTGACGGGCTTGTAGATGCGCTGGAAGTCGGACTCGGAGAGCACGAGGCTGCTGGGCGGGGTCGCGATCCGCCACTGCTTGTTGACCTGGACCAGCTGGAGGAACTCCTCGTAGCGGCTGCCGCCGGTCTCCGGCTGGTACGCGCTGCGCTCGTCGACGGTCGCGAGCTTCTTCCCGTACACCTTCCAGCGGGGGCCGTCGGGGTCCTTCTCGCCCTGGACGGGGACCCGGTCGAGGCCGGCGGACAGGACGGTGACGGCCGAGCCGGGCTTCCAGTCCCTCGCGGCGTCCTCGGTGAGGTACTTGCGGGCGGTCGCCAGCTGCGGGTCGTCGCTGGTCATCGCCTCCAGGAAGCCGTCGACGATGTCGGCCGGGCTGGCCTTGTCGGCGGGCGGTACGCCGAAGACGCGCACCTGGGAGTCCACGCCCTGCGAGGCCTCCACCCGGCGGATCTCCCCGCGGTCGGGCATGGAGGCGCAGCCCGCCACCAGCAGGGCGACGGCGGTGAGGGCGAGCAGGCCGAGCGTCCCGCCGGCCCCGCCGGCCCCGGCGGTACGACCCGGTCTGCCCGTACGATCCGTGCCGCCCCCCACGCGTTCAGCGTCCTCCACCGGATCCATCCTCCTGTGCTGCTCCCTGATCGGCGGGCCTGGCCACGACCCGGGCGCCGTTGCCGGGCAGCGCCGTGGGGTCGGCGGGCACCGGCATGGCGGTGGTGACCGCGGGCCTCGGCGGTATCGGCGAACGGTCGGGCCGTTCGGCGGGGTGCGCGCCGGTCCCCGCGGCGCCCTGGGCGGCCTCGGCGGCGGCCCGGGCCCGGTTGCCCCGCGAGTCCTCGGGCTCCAGCGGGATCGGCGATCCGCGCAGCGGCTCGTCGGCGGTGCGCGGCAGGGTCAGGCGGAACTGCGAGCCGCCGCCCGGCTCGCCCCAGGCCTGGAGCCAGCCGCCGTGCAGCCGGGCGTCCTCGACGGCGATGGACAGGCCCAGGCCCGTACCGCCGGTCGTGCGCGCCCGCGCCGGGTCGGCGCGCCAGAAGCGGTTGAAGACGCGGGTGGCCTCGCCGGGCTTGAGCCCGACCCCGTAGTCGCGCACGGCCACGGCGACGGCGCCGCCCGCCGAAGCGAGGCGGACCACGACGTCGCGGCCCTCGCCGTGCTCCACCGCGTTGACGACGAGGTTGCGCAGCACCCGCTCGACGCGCCGCGAGTCGGCCTCGGCGATGACGGGCTGGGTGTCCCCGAGGACCCGGATCCGGGTCCCCTTGTGCTCGGCGAGCGGTTCGGCCCCGTCGATGACGCGGCGTACGACGTCCCGCAGGTCGATGGGCTCCGCCTCCAGGGCGGCCGCGCCCGCGTCGAACCGGCTGATCTCCAGCAGGTCGGCGAGCAGCGACTCGAACCGGTCGAGCTGCCCGGCGAGGAGTTCCGCGGAGCGGGCGGTGATCGGGTCGAAGTCGACCCGGGCGTCGTGGATGACGTCGGCGGCCATCCGTACGGTCGTCAGCGGGGTGCGCAGCTCGTGGGAGACGTCGGAGACGAAGCGGCGCTGCATCCGCGACAGCTCCTCCAGCTGCTGGATCTTGTGCTGGAGGTTCTGGGCCATCCGGTTGAAGGCCTCGCCCAGACGGGCGATGTCGTCCTCGCCGGTGACCTTCATCCGTTCCTGGAGCCGCCCCGCCGAGAGCCGCTCCGCGATCCCGGCGGCCATCCGCACGGGCGTGACGACCTGGCGCACGACGAGCCACGCGATGGCGCTGAGCAGCACCACGACGAACAGCCCGGCCGTGGCGAGGGTGCTCTTGACCAGGTTGAGGGACTCCTCCTCCTGGGTCAGCGGGAAGAGGTAGTACAGGTCGTACGGGTCCCCGTTGATGTCGGTGAGCCGCTTGCCGACGACGAGCGCCGGCTCGGGCGCCTTCTCCCCGGCGCCCGCGGTGTAGCGGATCTCGGAGAAGGTCTTGAAGGTGCCGGTGGTGTGGTTGACGGCCCGGCGCAGCTCGATGGGGACGCTGGCGGTGGGGTCGACGTTGCCGGAGGCGCGGGCGCCCTTGACGCCCTGGACGGCGGGCCCCTGCCCGCCCTGGCCCTGCTCGCCGGTGCCCGCGCCGAGCGCGGCGACCTCGAAGGCCGTCTGACCGCCACTGGCGAGCTGCTTGACGAGCGAGTTCATCCACGTACTGGCGTCCCGGCCGACCTTGTTGTCGGTGGCGTCGGGCCCGTCCACCGCGGACGGGGTGTTGGCCTTCTCCTGTGCGACCGCGAACCCGCCCGCGGCCTGGCTCTGCGCGGCCTCCTCCTTGGCGTCGAGGAGCCCCTTGCTGACCGAGGCGACGACGACGAAGCCGAGCGCGAGGACCACGGCGAGCGACATCAGCAGGGTCGCCGCGACGACCCGGAGCTGGATGTTGCGCCGCCACAGCCGGACAGCCGGAAGCAGCGGCCGGCGTACGAGGCGTACGCACAGCCGCAGCACGGGATGGCCGGCCACTCCGTCGGGCAGCAGCCGGCCGCCCCGCGGGGCTCCCCTGCGGGAGCCGTCCCGGGAACCGCCGGGCTGCACGTCAGCTGGGTCCGGCCTTGTAGCCGACACCGCGCACCGTCACGACGATCTCGGGGCGCTCCGGGTCCTTCTCGACCTTGGAGCGCAGCCGCTGCACATGCACGTTGACCAGGCGGGTGTCCGCCGCGTGCCGGTAGCCCCAGACCTGCTCCAGCAGCACCTCGCGGGTGAACACCTGCCAGGGCTTGCGGGCCAGCGCGACCAGCAGGTCGAACTCCAGCGGGGTCAGGGCGATGGAGGCGCCGTCGCGCTTGACCGAGTGCCCGGCCACGTCGATGACCAGGTCACCGATGACCAGCTGCTCGGGTGCGGGCTCCTCCGACCGGCGCAGACGGGCCCTGATACGAGCCACCAGCTCCTTCGGCTTGAACGGCTTCACGATGTAGTCGTCGGCCCCGGACTCCAGGCCGACCACGACGTCCACCGTGTCGCTCTTGGCGGTGAGCATGACGATCGGCACCCCGGACTCGGCCCGGATCAGCCTGCACACCTCTATGCCGTCCCGTCCGGGCAGCATGAGGTCGAGCAGCACCAGGTCCGGCTTCGCCTCCCGGAAGGCAGCCAGTGCCTTGTCACCGTCCGCTACGAACGACGGCTCAAAACCTTCTCCACGCAGCACAATGCCGAGCATCTCGGCCAGCGCGGTGTCGTCGTCGACGACAAGGACTCGTCCCTTCATGCTTGACATCATCCCATTAGCTAATCGTTACCTGGCGGTGAGCTGTCCCACAGCCAAAAGGGCTGGAAATCGCCCCTCGGACCTGCGTGGTGATCAGGACGACCAGTCTGCCCCGGATCCGCGCGACAATTGAAGGGACCGGCGGTCCCAGATCCTGGGGGACGACTGGTCCGTTCGGTGATCTCCCGTGGCACGATGGCAGCCGACCAGCGCGCCCGCCACGGCAGGTGCACGTGAAGGAGCGACGATGAACGACTCTCCGGGCTGGGCCACGCCCGGGTCCCCGTCCGACGGCCAGGGCTCCGACGGCACCCGGCCGCCCGCGCAGCCCTCCGGCTCCGGCGACGGCAAGTGGTCGGCGACGCAGCCCCCGCCCGGCCAGTGGGCGGGCCCCGAGTCGGGCCAGGCGGTCCCTCCGCAGCAGCAGGGCCCCGGCTGGGGCTCGTACGCACCCCAGCCCGGCCAGTACCCCGGCCCGCAGCCGGGCACCCCGCACGGGGCCCCGTACGGCTACCCGGGCGCCCCCGGCTGGGGCGGCCCGCCCCCCGCGGCGAAGCCCGGCGTCATCCCGCTGCGCCCGCTCGGCCTGGGCGAGATCCTGGACGGCGCGGTCAGCACCCTGCGCGGCCACTGGCGCTCCGTGCTCTCCGTCAGCCTCGTCATCGCCGCGCTGTCCCAGCTCGCCATGCTGTTCGTGGAGCGCTGGACGATGGACACCGTCCCGCTGGGCACCGACGGAACGCCCCCGACGGCGTCCCAGACCGTCGACCTCATGGGCGACAGCCTCATCGTCTACGGCTTCCAGTACTACATCGAGTTCCTCGGCCTGATCCTCCTCACCGCCCTGCTGGCGCCCGTCGTCAGCCGCGCGGTCCTCGGCAAGGGCTCCACCCTCGCCGGCACCCTGAAGGCCGCCCGCCCGCTCACGGGGCAGCTGCTCGCCCTGACCGGCCTGCTGCTCCTGGGCGCCCTGGCCGCGGGCCTCCTGCCGACCCTGCCCGGCATCCTGACCGGCAGCATCGCCCTGACCCTGCTCGGCATCCCCGTCGCGGGCGTGCTCCTGAGCTGGTTCTGGGTGACCTTCGTGCTGGCGCCGCCCGCCTTGATGCTGGAACGTGGCACGGCCCTCGGAGCCATGAAGCGCTCCGCCAAGCTGGTCAAGGGCTCCTGGTGGCGCATCTTCGGCATCAGCCTGCTCACCGGCCTGATCCGCGGCATCACCGCCATGATCATCGCGATGCCCTTCGCCGCGATCGCCGTGGTCGTGGCCCCCGGCGGCCTCGACTCGCTCCTCGACGGCTCCCTGGCCCGCAGCTGGTCCTTCCTGATCATCAGCGCGATCGGCGGGGTCGTCGGCACCACCGTCACCCTGCCGATGCAGTCCGGCGTGACGACCCTCCTCTACGTCGACCAGCGCATCCGCCGCGAAGCCCTCGACCTGGAGCTCGCCCGCGCGGCCGGCCAGGAGGGCTGAGCCGCTGATGAGCACGGGGGGACTCATCGTCACGGCCGCCGCGGCCCTGCTGCCCGGCGGCGAGGCACCACCGCTGACGACACCGCGCGACGCCGCCCGTGAGGCGGCGGAACGCGAACTGGCGAAGCGCGCCTACCACCAGAACGACCCGGGCCTCCTCGAGAAGGCCCTGGACCGCTTCTGGGAGTGGCTCGGCGACCTCTTCGACGGCGCCGCCCGGGCCACGCCCGGCGGCGGCTTCGGCCTCCTCGCCGTCGCCGCCCTCGCCGCACTGGCCGTCGCCGCCCTGTGGTGGCGCCTCGGCTCCCCCCGCCGCGGCCCCGCCGGCGCGGGCACCCTGTTCGACGAGGGCCCGCGCAGCGCCGCCGACCACCGCACGGCCGCCGACGCCCACGCCGCCGCCGGCCGCTGGACCGAGGCCGTCCAGGAACGCATGCGCGCCGTCGTCCGCTCCCTCGAGGAACGCACCCTCCTCGACCCCCGCCCGGGCCGCACCGCCGACGAGGCCGCCGCCGAAGCCGCCGTCTCCCTGCCCGACCACACGGCCGAGCTCCGCGCGGCCGCCCGCGCCTTCGACGACGTCACCTACGGCGGCCGCACCGGCGACCCCGACACCTACGCCCGCCTCCGCACCCTCGACCTCACCCTGGCCCGCACCAAGCCCCTCCTGACGGGCCCCCAACCATGACCCAAGACCCCAACGCCACCCCACCGCCCCCCACCCCCCACTCCCAGGCCACACCCACGGACAGCGGCAGCGGCAGCGGCAGCGGCAGCGGCAGCGGCAGCGGCAGCGGCAGCGGCAGCGGCAGCGGCAGCGGCAGCGGCAGCGGCAGCGGCAGCGGCAGCGGCACACCGAACCCTGTCCCGCCCGGCCAGGGCAAGGGCACGCCGAACCCCGTCCCGCCCGGCCAGGGCACCGGCACAGGGCACCCCCTTGCCCCACCAACGCCCGGCCAGGGCAAGGGCACCGGCACGGGAACCTCCACCGCCCTCACCCGCCGGCAGCTCTGGCTCCGGGCCCGCGGCTTCCTCCTCGCCCTCGGCATCCTGCTCGCCGCCGCCGTCCTGCTCGCCGGGCTCCAGGCGGGCGACCACCACGGCCGCCTCGACCCCCGCTCCGCCGACCCCGAAGGCAGCCGGGCCGTCGCCGAGCTCCTCAAGGAGCGCGGCGTCACCACCCGCGTGGTGACCAACGCCGCCCAGGCCGCCGAAGCCGCCGGCCCCGGCACGACCCTCCTGGTCGCCGACCCCGACCTGCTCGGCGAGCCCCAGCGGCGGGTGATCCGCTCCGCCATCGACCTCTCCGGAGGCCGCACCGTCCTCGTCGCCCCGAGCGGCGTCAGCCTCCCCGACCTGGCCCCCTCCACCGGCACCCGGCCCTCCGCCCACCACGGCAACGGCCTCGAACCGGACTGCGCCCTGCCCGCCGCCCGCACCGCCGGCCGGGCCGTCACCGGCGACGGCATCCGCTACACCACCGACCTCCCCGGGGCCACCGCCTGCTACCCCGACGACGGCCACCCCACCCTCCTCGTGCTCCCCAGCTCCACCAAGGGCGGCGACACCGTCCTCCTCGGCTCCGACGCGGTCCTCCTCAACGAGAGCCTCGCCGAGCAGGGCAACGCCTCCCTCGCCCTCCAGCTCCTCGGCTCCCGCCCCGAGCTCGTCTGGTACCTGCCCACCCTCGCGGACATGGCCGCCGACGGCCCCGCCGAGGAGAAGGGCCTCCTCGACCTCGTCCCCGACGGCTGGACCTGGGCCCTGCTCCAGCTGTTCGTCGCCGCCGTCCTCGCCGCCCTCTGGCGTGCCCGCCGCCTCGGCCCGCTCGTCACCGAACGCCTGCCCGTCGTGATCCGCGCCTCCGAGGCCACCGAGGGCCGCGCCCGCCTCTACCGCAAGGCCTCCGCCCGCGACCGCGCCGCCACCGTGCTGCGCGCCGCCACCCGCGAACGCCTCGCCGCGCTGACCGGCGTGGCGGCCTCCCAGGCCCACGACCCGGCCACCCTGGTCCCCGCCGTGACGGCCCGCCTCACCGGCGGCCCGCAGGACCCGGCCACCCTCCTCTTCGGCACCACCCCCGCCGACGACGCGGCACTCGTCGCGCTCGCCGACCACCTCGACGCCCTCGAAAGAGAGGTCCGCACCTCATGACGGCCACCACGGACAGCGCCCGTTCCTCCCTGGAAGCGCTCCGCACCGAGATCGCCAAGGCCGTGGTCGGCCAGGACTCCGCCGTCACCGGCCTCGTCGTCGCCCTCCTGTGCCGCGGCCACGTCCTCCTCGAAGGCGTCCCCGGCGTCGCGAAGACCCTTCTGGTCCGCGCGCTCGCCGCGTCCCTCTCCCTCGACACCAAGCGCGTCCAGTTCACCCCCGACCTGATGCCGAGCGATGTCACCGGCTCCCTCGTCTACGACGCCCGCACCGCCGAGTTCTCGTTCCAGGACGGCCCGGTCTTCACCAACCTCCTCCTCGCCGACGAGATCAACCGCACACCCCCCAAGACCCAGTCCTCGCTCCTCGAAGCGATGGAGGAGCGCCAGGTCACCGTCGACGGCACCCCGCGCCGCCTGCCCGAGCCCTTCCTCGTCGCCGCGACCATGAACCCGGTCGAGTACGAGGGCACGTACCCCCTCCCCGAAGCCCAGCTGGACCGCTTCCTCCTCAAGCTCACCGTTCCCCTCCCCTCCCGCGAGGACGAGATCGGCGTACTGACCCGGCACGCCGCCGGCTTCGACCCCCGCGACCTGCACGCCGCGGGCCTGCGCCCCGTCGCCGGCCCCGAGCAGCTGGAAGCCGCCCGCAAGGCCGTCGCCGGGACCACCGTCTCCCCCGAGATCACCGCCTACGTCGTCGACATCTGCCGCGCCACCCGCGAGTCGCCGTCCCTCACCCTCGGCGTCTCCCCCCGCGGCGCGACCGCCCTGCTGGCCACCGCCCGCGCCTGGGCCTGGCTCACCGGCCGCGACTACGTCACCCCCGACGACGTGAAGGCCCTCGCCCTGCCGACGCTGCGCCACCGCGTCCAGCTGCGCCCGGAGGCGGAGATGGAAGGCGTCACCCCGGACTCGGTGATCACGGCGATCCTCGCCCACGTCCCCGTCCCCCGCTGATGGCCCTCACCGGACGCGCCGCCCTGCTGGCGGCCCTCGGCAGCCTGCCCGTCGGCCTCCTCGAACCGAGCTGGACGGGCCTCCTCGCCGTCAACGGCTCCCTGGCCCTGGCCTGCGCCGTCGACTGCGCCCTCGCCGCCCCCGTACGCCACCTGCGGCTCACCCGCTCGGGCGACACATCGGTCCGCCTCGGTGAGCCGGCGGACGTCCACCTCACGATCACCAACCCCGCCAAGCGCCCCCTGCGCGCCCGCGTCCGCGACGCCTGGCCCCCCAGCAGCTGGCAGCCCGGCTCGGAAACCCCCGCGTCCCGGCACCGGGTCACCGTCCCCGCCGGCGAACGCCGCCTGCTGACGACCCGTCTGCGCCCCACCCGCCGAGGCGACCGCAAGGCCGACCGCGTCACGATCCGCTCGTACGGCCCCCTCGGCCTGCTGACCCGTCAGGGCTCGCACACCGTCCCCTGGACGGTCCGCGTCCTGCCCCCGTTCACCAGCCGCAAGCACCTCCCCTCACGCCTGGCCCGGCTGCGCGAACTGGACGGCCGTACCAGCCTCCTGACGCGCGGTGAGGGCACCGAGTTCGACAGCCTGCGCGACTACATCCCGGGCGACGACACCCGTTCCATCGACTGGCGTGCCACCGCCCGCCAGCAGAAGGTCGCCGTCCGCACCTGGCGTCCCGAACGAGACCGCCACATCCTGATCTGCCTGGACACCGGCCGCACAGCGGCGGGCCGCGTCGGTGACGCCCCCCGCCTGGACTCCGCCATGGACGCGGCCCTGCTGCTGGCCGCCCTGGCCGTACGCGCCGGCGACCGCGTGGACCTCCTGGCCCACGACCGCCGCCCCCGCACCCTGGTCCAGGGCCGCTCGGCGGCCGACACCCTCCCGGCCTTCGTCAACGCGATGGCCTCCCTCGAACCGGAACTCGTCGAGACGGACTCCCGCTCCCTGGTCTCCACCATCCTCCGCAGCGCCCCGCGCCGCTCCCTGGTGGTCCTCCTGACCAGCCTGGACGCGGCCCCCGTCGAGGAGGGCCTCCTCCCCCTCCTCCCGCAGCTCACCCAGCGCCACACGGTCGTCGTGGCCTCGGTCGCCGACCCCCACATCGCGGAGATGTCGGCCGCCCGCGGCTCCCTGGACGCCGTCTACGAGGCCGCGGCCGCCACCCAGACCCAGTCCCAGCGCCGCCGCACCGCCGAACAGCTCACCCGCCACGGCGTCCACGTGGTCGACGCCACCCCGGAATCCCTCCCCCCGTCCCTGGCAGACACCTACCTCGCCCTGAAGGCCGCCGGCCGCCTCTAGTGCTGTGACCGTCCCGGCCTGGACACGTTGAGCACGGCACCCACCAGGAGGACACCATGGCCGACCTCACCCCGGAACAGCTGCGCCGCATGCACGACTTCGCGGAGCAACGAGCCCCACGGCTCCCCACGGGCTGAACGTCGCGCGGCTGCGCCGTCAGATCGAGGCCCAGACACCCGAGGTGAAGGTCACGGTGCACAGCGACCCCTCGGACGGGCCCGACGGCATCCGGTACCGCAAGAAGGTCCCGTACTCCTTCGGGGACACCGTCACCGCCGGCCGCTGGACGCTCGACACCAGCACACTCAAGAGCTACCCGGCCGACTGGTAGGCCCAGCCCGAGCCCACCTCACTCGAAAAGACCCGTAAACGCAGAAAAGCCCCGCACCAGTTTCCTGGTGCGGGGCTTTCCCACAATGATTGTTCGGCGGCGTCCTACTCTCCCACAGGGTCCCCCCTGCAGTACCATCGGCGCTGAAAGGCTTAGCTTCCGGGTTCGGAATGTAAACCGGGCGTTTCCCTAACGCTATGACCACCGAAACACTATGAAGTTAACCAACCGGGCATGGACACGGTTCGTTACTTCAGAACTAACACAGTGGACGCGAGCAACTGAGGACAAGCCCTCGGCCTATTAGTACCAGTCAGCTCCACCCGTTACCGGGCTTCCACATCTGGCCTATCAACCCAGTCGTCTACTGGGAGCCTTACCCTCTCAAGGAGGTGGGAATACTCATCTTGAAGCAGGCTTCCCGCTTAGATGCTTTCAGCGGTTATCCCTCCCGAACGTAGCCAACCAGCCATGCCCTTGGCAGGACAACTGGCACACCAGAGGTTCGTCCGTCCCGGTCCTCTCGTACTAGGGACAGCCCTTCTCAATATTCCTACGCGCACAGCGGATAGGGACCGAACTGTCTCACGACGTTCTAAACCCAGCTCGCGTACCGCTTTAATGGGCGAACAGCCCAACCCTTGGGACCGACTCCAGCCCCAGGATGCGACGAGCCGACATCGAGGTGCCAAACCATCCCGTCGATATGGACTCTTGGGGAAGATCAGCCTGTTATCCCCGGGGTACCTTTTATCCGTTGAGCGACGGCGCTTCCACAAGCCACCGCCGGATCACTAGTCCCGACTTTCGTCCCTGCTCGACCCGTCGGTCTCACAGTCAAGCTCCCTTGTGCACTTACACTCAACACCTGATTGCCAACCAGGCTGAGGGAACCTTTGGGCGCCTCCGTTACCCTTTGGGAGGCAACCGCCCCAGTTAAACTACCCATCAGACACTGTCCCTGATCCGGATCACGGACCGAGGTTAGACATCCAGCACGACCAGAGTGGTATTTCAACGGCGACTCCACAACCACTGGCGTGGCTGCTTCAAAGTCTCCCACCTATCCTACACAAGCCGAACCGAACACCAATATCAAACTGTAGTAAAGGTCCCGGGGTCTTTCCGTCCTGCTGCGCGAAACGAGCATCTTTACTCGTAGTGCAATTTCACCGGGCCTATGGTTGAGACAGTCGAGAAGTCGTTACGCCATTCGTGCAGGTCGGAACTTACCCGACAAGGAATTTCGCTACCTTAGGATGGTTATAGTTACCACCGCCGTTTACTGGCGCTTAAGTTCTCAGCTTCGCAACCCCGAAAGGTCACTAACCGGTCCCCTTAACGTTCCAGCACCGGGCAGGCGTCAGTCCGTATACATCGCCTTACGGCTTCGCACGGACCT
>NZ_JAPEMV010000002.1 GCF_026342355.1 Streptomyces sp. NBC_00249
GCGTTTCCGACTCTATCAGATTCTTTTCCGTGCCGTTTCCGGTGTGGATTGGAATTCCGATGGCCTTCGGGGGGCCTTTCCCTTTCGGGCGGATCAGACTTTATCAGGTTTCCCCGGGTGCTGATTCCCGCCCGCTCGCATGCGGCGACGGGCACACGTGTGTGCCCGGGTCGGTGCGAGGTGGAGACGTAAACGTACTGGAGCGGGGCCCCCGGACGCAAATCCGGTTGCCCCGCTCCAGTGAGGTCGCTACGAGACGCGAGGTCAGACCTCGACGACGACCGGGAGGATCATCGGGCGGCGGCGGTAGCCGTCCGAGACCCACTTGCCCATCGTGCGGCGGATGAGCTGCTGGATCTGGTGCGGCTCGGCCACGCCGTCGGCGCCGGCGCGGGCGATCGCGTCCTCGATCTTCGGCAGGATCGCCGCGAAGGCGGAGTCCTCGATGCCGGAGCCGCGGGCCTGGATGTTCGGGCCGCTGACGACCTTGCCCGTGGTGCTGTCCACCACGACGAAGACCGAGATGATGCCCTCGTCGCCGAGGATGCGGCGGTCCTTGAGGGAGGCCTCGGTGACGTCGCCGACCGAGAGGCCGTCCACGTACACGTAGCCGGCCTGGACCTTGCCGGAGATCCGGGCCTTGCCGTCGATCAGGTCGACGACCACGCCGTCCTCGGCGATGACGATGCGGTCCTTCGGGACGCCCGTCATGGCACCGAGCTCGGCGTTGGCGCGCAGGTGGCGCCATTCACCGTGGACCGGCATCAGGTTCCGCGGCTTGCAGATGTTGTAGAAGTACAGCAGCTCGCCGGCGGAGGCGTGGCCGGAAACGTGCACCTTGGCGTTGCCCTTGTGCACGACGTTGGCGCCCCAGCGGGTCAGGCCGTTGATCACGCGGTAGACCGCGTTCTCGTTGCCCGGGATCAGGGACGAGGCCAGGATGACCGTGTCGCCGGGGACGATCCGGATCTGGTGGTCGCGGTTGGCCATGCGGGACAGGGCCGCCATCGGCTCGCCCTGGGAACCCGTGCAGACCAGCACGACCTCGTCGTCCGGCAGGTCGTCGAGGGTCTTGACGTCGACGACGAGGCCGGCCGGGACGCGGAGGTAGCCCAGGTCGCGGGCGATGCCCATGTTGCGGACCATCGAGCGGCCGACGAAGGCGACCCGGCGGCCGTACTCGTGGGCCGCGTCCAGGATCTGCTGGATGCGGTGCACGTGGCTGGCGAACGACGCCACGATGATCCGCTTCTGCGCGCTCGCGAAGACGCCGCGGATGGCGTTGGAGATGTCGCGCTCGGGCGGGACGAAGCCCGGGACCTCGGCGTTCGTCGAGTCCGAGAGGAGGAGGTCGATGCCCTCCTCGCTCAGGCGCGCGAAGGCGTGCAGGTCGGTGAGGCGGTTGTCCAGCGGGAGCTGGTCCATCTTGAAGTCACCGGTGCACACGACCATGCCGGCGCCGGTGCGGATGGCCACGGCCAGGGCGTCCGGGATGGAGTGGTTGACGGCGATGAACTCGCAGTCGAAGGGGCCCAGGTTCTCGCGCTCGCCTTCCTTCACCTCGAGGGTGTAGGGGCGGATGCGGTGCTCCTGGAGCTTGGCCTCGATGAGCGCCAGGGTCAGCTTGGAGCCGATCAGCGGGATGTCCGGCTTCTCCCGGAGGAGGTACGGGACGGCGCCGATGTGGTCCTCGTGGCCGTGGGTGAGGACGATGCCCTCGACGTCGTCGAGGCGGTCCCGGATGGACGTGAAGTCCGGAAGGATCAGGTCGACGCCGGGCTGCTCCTCCTCGGGGAAGAGGACGCCGCAGTCGACGATCAGCAGCCGGCCGTCGAACTCGAAGACGGTCATGTTGCGGCCGATCTCGCCGAGACCGCCCAAGGGGGTGACCCGGAGGCCGTTCTTGGGGAGCTTCGGCGGCGGGCCCAGTTCAGGGTGCGGATGGCTCAAAAGTTTCTCCTTCACCACACACGCCACGTACCCCTTAAGGCACGTGGCGCGCATGTCATTCGTGCACTTGCTGTTGTCTGTTTTGGTCTTGCTTATTCAGTTGTGAAGTCTGTTGTCAGAGCTGTACCCCGCCGGCGGCAAGATCGATCTTGAGCTGCGCCGTCTCTTCGTCGGTCAGCCCGACCAGCGGGAGCCGCAGGGGACCGGCCGGCAGGCCCTGGAGGTGCAGCGCGCCCTTGGTGGTCATCACACCCTGGGTGCGGAACATGCCGGTGAAGACGGGGAGCAGCTTCTGGTGGATCTCGGTGGCCTTCTGGACGTCTCCGCCCAGGTGGGCCTCCAGCATGGCTCGCAGGTCGGGGGTGACCACGTGGCCGACCACGGAGACGAAGCCGACGGCGCCGACCGACAGGAGGGGCAGGTTCAGCATGTCGTCGCCGGAGTACCAGGCCAGGCCGCTCTGTGCGATGGCCCAGCTGGCACGGCCGAGGTCGCCCTTGGCGTCCTTGTTGGCCACGATACGCGGGTGCTCGGCCAGCCGTACCAGGGTTTCCGTGTTGATCGGGACACCGCTGCGGCCGGGGATGTCGTAGAGCATCACGGGGAGCTCGGTGGCGTCCGCGATGGCCGTGAAGTGCTGGAAGAGGCCTTCCTGCGGGGGCTTGCTGTAGTACGGGGTGACGGCGAGCAGGCCGTGGGCGCCGGTGCGCTCCGCCTGGCGGGCCAGTTCGAGGGTGTGCCGGGTGTCGTTCGTGCCGATGCCGGCCACGACGTGGGCGCGGTCACCGACCGCTTCGAGTACGGCTCGTACGAGGTCGTTTTTCTCCGCGTCGGTGGTCGTGGGCGACTCACCGGTGGTGCCGTTGATGATCAGGCCGTCGTTGCCTGCGTCCACCAGGTGGACGGCGAGCTGCTGCGCGCCGTCGAGGTCAAGTGCGCCATCCGCCGTGAACGGCGTGATCATGGCGGTGAGGACCCGCCCGAAGGGGGTCTGCGGAGTCGAGATCGGAGCCATGGGTAACACGCTACTCGCTGCCATGCTCGCGGTGTCCCCTCGGGGGACGTCTACCGGTGATCCCTCCCAGCGGCGGCTGGGAGGGTTTTGGATCCCGGCACTGCCTGCTCGGGGGTTCAAGCAGTGCCGGGTCCGTTTGATCAGCCTAGATGAACTTTACGAAACGCCGCAATACGGACACTTGGGACTTCTCCCCGCACATCAGTACGCCGCGCGTGCATCGGACCTTACGGGGCAACGCGGCCGTTGGCGTTGAAGGCCGCGTGGGTCAGCGGCATGAGCGTCGCCCAGTGCTGCTCCATCTTCTCGCCGACCATCTCGATCTCCCGCTGCGGGAAGGACGGGACCTTCGCCAGCTCGTGCTGGGTGCGCAGGCCGAGGAAGTGCATCAGCGAGCGGGCGTTGCAGGTGGCGTACATCGAGGAGAACAGACCCACCGGCAGGACCGAACGGGCGACCTCGCGGGCCACGCCCGCCGCCAGCATCTCCTGGTAGGCCTCGTACGCCTGACGGTACGAATCCTCCATGACCCGGCCCGTCAGTTCCTGCTGGGCCTGGGTGCCTTCGACGAAGACGTACTTGCCGGGGCGGCCCTCCTGGACGAGCTTGCGCTCGGCGTCGGGGACGTAGAAGACCGGCTCCAGCTCCCTGTAGCGGCCGGACTCCTCGTTGTAGGACCAGCCCACGCGGTGGCGCATGAACTCGCGGAACACGAAGATCGGGGCGCTGATGAAGAAGGTCATCGAGTTGTGCTCGAAGGGGCTGCCGTGGCGGTCGCGCATCAGGTAGTTGATGAGGCCCTTGGAGCGCTCGGGGTCCTTCTGGAGCTCCTCCAGGGACTGCTCGCCGGCCGTGGAGACACGGGCGGCCCACAGCACGTCGGAGTCGGCGGCGGAGTGCTTCACCAGCTCCACCGTCACATCACTGCGGAAGCTGGGTTTCAGGTCTGAAGCGGCGGTCTCGCTCACCGGGGGTCCTTCCGAACGGGTCTTACCTGGGGCGCGCCCACTCTACGGCGCCGGGCGTCGGGTCCCGGACACGAGGCGGGCGGCGGCGTGGTCACCCGGACAGCTGACGGAGAGCCAAATATTTTGGCCGATGTCCCGAAATCCGGCACCGATCGGGCCGTTCGTACGTCCTACAAGGAGAAGCCCGCCCCTTTTGTCGCCCCCGCCCGGGCCCCACCGTGAGGAGAGTCGCCCCTATGTTCCGCCGGCGCGAACCCGTCCCGTTCGCCTTCGTCGCCGAGGCCGACCGATTCCGCAGTAACGTCACTCCGCCGCCGCGCGAGAGTCTCGGGCTGCCCCAGATCGCCGCCCGTAGTCTGGTCGGACTGACCGTGGTGGCGGGGCTCGTCGGCTCGCTGCTCTTCGGCATGCCCGCACTGCAGCCGTACAAGTCAGCCGACAAGGCGCAGCAGTCGGAGGCCTCCGAGGGGCGGTAGCCTCACGGGCACAGCCCAACCGAACGTGCATGTGAGTGAGGTCCTGCCGTGCCCCTGCCCTTTTTGACGGCCGACGGCGTGTTCGACGCCGACGAGGACGAAGCCCTCCCCCACTCGGATCCGGAGCGCTGGCGCCGGCCCTACCGGCCCGGGCCGTGGCGGGTCGCCGCCGCGGCCCTGCTGCTGCTGGTGTCCGCCTTCATGCTGCTGGCCACGGTGATCATCGTCTTCGCCGGCACCTGGGCCGGCGCCGGGATCGCCGCGGCCGCCTCCCTCGCCGTGCTCGGCACGGCCCTGCGCCTGCTGCGCACCGGAGTGTGGGTGAGCCCGGCGGGACTGCGCCGCGTCGGGTTCTTCCGGACCCGCACGATCCGCTGGATCGAGGTCTCCGAGATCCGTACGGTCCAGCAGCCGGTGCGCTGGCTCGGACTGCCCAGGACCGTACAGGGGCAGGCCCTGACCGTGGCCGCGCGCGACGGATCCGAGCAGCCCGTACTGCTGACCGACCACGGCGCCGACTTCCTGGCCCGCGGCGAGGCCTTCGACCGGGCCGCGGGCTCGCTGGAGGCGTGGGCCCGGGAGTACCGACTGCCCGTGCCCGCCTGAGCTGCCAGGACGCGCCCGGAGGCCCGTACGGGGATCAGACCTGTACGGGCCTTCCGTCGTGCAGGGCGATGGCCCTCTGCATGGCCTTGCGCGCCCGCGGGGTGTCGCGGGCGTCGCGGTAGGCGACGGCGAGGCGGAACCAGCTGCGCCAGTCCCCCGGCGCGTCCTCGGTCTCGGCCTTGCGGCGCGCGAAGACCTCGTCGGCGGAGTCCCGCAGGATCCGGCCGTACTGGTCGCGTTCGAGTTCGTCGACGGGCAGGCCGCCCTCGGCCTCCAGCTCGGTCGCGAGCTGGTTGGCCTTGGTGACGAACCGGGTGTTCATCCAGAGGAACCAGACGCCGATGACCGGCATGATCAGCACGGCGGCGCCGAAGGTGACGGTGAGCCAGGTGCCCTGCCCGATCAGCATCAGGCCGCGGCTGCCGACCAGGACGAAGTAGACGACCAGGACGGCGGCCGTGAGGAAGTACGTGATCTTCGCGCGCATGATGGTGGGCTCTGTCAGCTCAGGTCGAGGAAGTTTTCCAGGCCGAAGGTGAGGCCCGGGGTCTGCGTCACGCGGCGCGCGCCGAGCAGGATGCCCGGCATGAAGCTGCTGTGGTGCAGGGAGTCGTGGCGGATGGTCAGGGTCTCGCCCTCGCCGCCGAGCAGCACCTCCTGGTGGGCCAGCAGGCCGCGCAGGCGGATGGCGTGCACCGGGACCCCGCCGACGTCCGCGCCGCGGGCGCCGTCGAGGCCCGTGGCGGTGGCATCGGGCTGCGCGCCGAGGCCGGCCTCGGCGCGGGCCGCGGCGATGAGCTGCGCCGTACGGGTGGCCGTGCCCGAGGGGGCGTCGACCTTGTTCGGGTGGTGCAGCTCGACGACCTCGACGGACTCGAAGTAGCGGGCGGCCTGGGCGGCGAACTTCATGGTGAGGACGGCGCCGATGGAGAAGTTCGGGGCGATGAGCACACCGGTCTTCGGGGAGCCCGCGAGCCAGGTGTTCAGCTGGGCGAGGCGGTCCTCGGTCCAGCCGGTGGTGCCGACCACGGCGTGGATGCCGTGGCCGACGAGGAAGTCGAGGTTCCCCATCACGGAGTCGGGGGTGGTCAGCTCGACGGCGACCTGGGCGCCGGCCTCGGCCAGCGTCTCCAGCTTGTCGCCACGGCCGAGGGCCGCCACCAGCTCCATGTCCTCGGCGGCCTCGACCGCCTTGACGGCCTCGGAGCCGATGCGGCCCTGGGCGCCGAGGACTGCCACGCGCAGCTTGCTCATTCTCTGTCCTTAAAAACGAGTACAGCCTTGAAAACGAGTACGGACTTCACTCTGTACGGAACTAGGCGACCGCTTCGTCGAGGCGGGCGGCCTGCTTCTCCTTGAGCGGGCCGATCACCGCGAGCGAGGGCCGCTGGGCCAGTACGTCCTGGGCGACCGACCGGACCTCGTCCGGGGTGACCGCGGCGATGCGGGCCAGCATGTCGTCGACCGACATCTGGTCGCCCCAGCACAGCTCGCTCTTGCCGATGCGGTTCATGATCGCGCCCGTGTCCTCCAGGCCGAGGACGGTGGAGCCGGAGAGCTGGCCGACGGCGCGCCGGATCTCCTCGTCGGTGAGCCCGTCGGAGGCGACCTTGTCGAGCTCGTCGCGGCAGATCCGTAGTACGTCGTGGACCTGGCCGGTGCGGCAGCCTGCGTAGACCCCGAAGAGGCCGGTGTCGGCGAAGCCCGAGGTGTACGAGTACACGCTGTAGGCGAGGCCGCGCTTCTCGCGGACCTCCTGGAAGAGGCGCGAGGACATGCCTCCGCCGAGGGCGGTGTTCAGTACGCCCAGGGCCCAGCGGCGCTCGTCGGTGCGGGCGAGGCCCGGCATGCCGAGGACCACGTGGGCCTGCTCGGTCTTGCGGTTGACGAGTTCGACGCGGCCGGCGGTGCGGATCCGCTTGGTGCCGGTGCGGGGGCCGATCGGCTGGGCGTCGGTGTGCCGCAGGGCGCCGGCCTTCTCGAAGGCGGCGCGGACCTGGCGTACGACCTTGTTGTGGTCGACGTTGCCCGCGGCGGCCACGACCAGGCGGGTGGGGTCGTAGTGCTTCTTCCAGAAGCGGCGGATCCGGTCGGCGCCGAGGGCGTTGATCGTCTCGACGGTGCCGAGGACGGGGCGGCCGAGCGGCGAGTCCCCGTACATGGTCTGCGCGAACAGGTCGTGGACCATGTCGCCCGGGTCGTCCTCGGTCATCGCGATCTCTTCGAGGATGACCCCGCGCTCGGCGTCGACGTCCTCCTCGCGGATCAGCGAGCCGGTGAGCATGTCGCAGACCACGTCGATGGCCAGCGGCAGGTCGGTGTCGAGCACCCGGGCGTAGTAGCAGGTGTACTCCTTCGCCGTGAAGGCGTTCATCTCGCCGCCGACCGCGTCGATCGCGGAGGAGATGTCGAGGGCGCTGCGCTGGGCGGTGCCCTTGAAGAGGAGGTGCTCCAGGTAGTGCGTGGCGCCGTTGAGCGTGGGCGTCTCGTCGCGGGAGCCGACGTTGGCCCAGATGCCGAAGGTGGCGGAGCGGACGGAGGGCAGCGTCTCGGTGACGACGCGCAGTCCGCCGGGCAGGACCGTGCGCCGGACGGTGCCGATGCCGTTCTGCCCCTTGAGCAGGGTTTGGGTACGGGCGACGGCCCGCCCCTCCGAAGAGGGGCGGGCCGTCACACGGGAACTACGCGACGTCACTTGTCGGAGTCGTCCTTGTCAGCGTCGTCGCCGGCAGCCTCGCCGTCGATCACGGGGATCAGGGAGAGCTTGCCGCGCTGGTCGATCTCGGCGATCTCCACCTGGACCTTGGTGCCGACCGCGAGCACGTCCTCGACGTTCTCCACGCGCTTGCCACCGGCGAGCTTGCGGATCTGCGAGATGTGCAGCAGACCGTCCTTGCCGGGCATGAGGGAGACGAAGGCACCGAAGGTGGTGGTCTTGACGACCGTACCCAGGTACCGCTCGCCGACCTCCGGCATGGTCGGGTTGGCGATCGCGTTGATCGTGGCACGGGCGGCCTCGGCGGCCGGGCCGTCGGAGGCACCGATGTAGATGGTGCCGTCGTCCTCGATCGTGATCTCGGCGCCGGTGTCCTCCTGGATCTGGTTGATCATCTTGCCCTTGGGGCCGATGACCTCACCGATCTTGTCCACCGGGATCTTGACGGTGATGATCCGCGGCGCGAACGGGGACATCGCGTCCGGCGTGTCGATCGCTTCCATCATCACGTCGAGGATGTGGAGGCGGGCGTCGCGGGCCTGCGTCAGGGCCGCGGCCAGGACGGAGGCCGGGATGCCGTCGAGCTTGGTGTCGAGCTGGAGCGCGGTGACGAACTCCTTGGTGCCGGCGACCTTGAAGTCCATGTCGCCGAAGGCGTCCTCCGCACCGAGGATGTCGGTGAGGGCGACGTAGTGGGTCTTGCCGTCGATCTCCTGGGAGATCAGGCCCATGGCGATACCGGCGACGGGGGCCTTGAGGGGCACACCGGCGTTCAGCAGCGACATGGTGGAGGCGCAGACCGAGCCCATGGACGTCGAACCGTTGGAGCCGAGGGCCTCGGACACCTGACGGATCGCGTAGGGGAACTCCTCGCGGGTCGGCAGGACCGGCACGATCGCGCGCTCGGCGAGCGCGCCGTGGCCGATCTCGCGGCGCTTCGGCGAACCGACGCGGCCGGTCTCGCCGACGGAGTACGGCGGGAAGTTGTAGTTGTGCATGTAGCGCTTGCGGGTCACCGGGGAGAGGGTGTCCAGCTGCTGCTCCATGCGGAGCATGTTGAGGGTGGTGACGCCCAGGATCTGGGTCTCGCCACGCTCGAACAGCGCCGAGCCGTGCACGCGCGGGATGGCCTCGACCTCGGCGGCGAGGGTACGGATGTCCGTGAGCCCGCGGCCGTCGATGCGGACCTTGTCCTTGATGACGCGCTCGCGCACCAGGGCCTTGGTCAGGCTGCGGTAGGCGGCGGAGATCTCCTTCTCGCGGCCCTCGAAGGCCGGGAGGAGCTTCTCGGCGGCGATGTCCTTGACGCGGTCCAGCTCGGCCTCGCGGTCCTGCTTGCCCGCGATGGTCAGCGCCTGGGAGAGCTCGCCCTTGACGGCGGCCGCGAGGGCCTCGTACACGTCGTCCTGGTAGTCCAGGAAGACCGGGAACTCGCCCTCGGGCTTGGCGGCCTTGGCGGCCAGGTCGGCCTGGGCCTTGCAGAGGACCTTGATGAAGGGCTTCGAGGCGTCGAGACCGGCGGCCACGACCTCCTCGGTCGGCGCCTCGGCGCCGCCCTTGACCAGGGCGATGGTCTTCTCGGTGGCCTCGGCCTCGACCATCATGATCGCGACGTCGCCGTCCTCGAGCACGCGGCCCGCGACGACCATGTCGAAGACGGCGTCCTCGAGCTCGGTGTGCGTCGGGAAGGCCACCCACTGGCCGCGGATCAGCGCGACGCGGACGCCGCCGATCGGGCCGGAGAAGGGCAGGCCGGCCAGCTGGGTGGACGCGGACGCGGCGTTGATCGCGACGACGTCGTACAGGTGGTCGGGGTTGAGCGCCATGATCGTCGCGACGACCTGGATCTCGTTGCGCAGGCCCTTCTTGAAGGACGGGCGCAGCGGGCGGTCGATCAGGCGGCAGGTGAGGATCGCGTCCTCGGAGGGGCGGCCCTCGCGGCGGAAGAAGGAACCGGGGATCTTGCCGGCCGCGTACTGGCGCTCCTCGACGTCCACCGTGAGGGGGAAGAAGTCGAGCTGGTCCTTGGGCTTCTTCGACGCGGTGGTCGCGGAGAGCACCATGGTGTCGTCGTCCAGGTAGGCAACGGCGGAGCCGGCGGCCTGGCGAGCGAGACGGCCCGTCTCGAAGCGGATGGTGCGGGTACCGAAGGAACCGTTGTCAATGACGGCCTCGGCGTAGTGGGTCTCGTTCTCCACTAGCGTTCTCTCCATTTTCGTCGTCTCCGTCCGCCACCCGTGTGGTGGAGGACGGTGTCGGAGAAGCGCTCCTGGCGTGCGGGCCGGTCTTCGATCGAAGCACCCGGTTCTGAGCCCCGGCGCGGGGCTTTCCGGATGCCACTACCGAGGACCGGCGGCGTAGGGAGGGCGCTGCTCCTCTTCGGTCGTGCGCTGTGTTCCAGACTACAAAGCGTCCGGCAGGTCGCGCACGTACAGCAAAGGGAGCGGCCCCATCAGTGTGGGAACCGCTCCCTTCACAGCGTCTTTACTTGGCGCCGGCCGCACCGCGGCGGATGCCGAGGCGCTCGACCAGCGCACGGAAGCGCTGGATGTCCTTCTTGGCCAGGTACTGCAGCAGGCGGCGACGCTGGCCGACCAGGATCAGCAGACCACGACGGGAGTGGTGGTCGTGCTTGTGGGTCTTGAGGTGCTCGGTCAGGTCCGAGATGCGGCGGGACAGCATCGCGACCTGGACCTCGGGGGAGCCGGTGTCGCCCTCCTTGGCACCAAACTCTGCGATGAGCTGCTTCTTCACTGCGGCGTCGAGCGGCACGCGTACTCCTCGTAATAGGTCTTCGTTGCCACCGAGTGCCCCAGGTCGAATTCTCTGGGGATCTTCCGTAACTCGGGAGGCGGGGTCCGCTGAGCGCAGCCTCCAGAGATTTCCGGGGGCGCGTACACAAACGGCCGTCACACAGCGTACCAGGCTGCCGGGCCGCGGCGTCTCAGCTGGTGAGAGCGCGGGCGCGGGCATAGACGTCCAGCACGGCGAGGGCCAGCGGGACCAGGCTGAGCAGTACTGCGGCCTCGGTGAGGTCGAGCACCCTTCCCCAGAAGGGTGACAGGCCCTTGCGGGGGATGACAAGCGCAATTCCCGCGAGGAGGGCCGCGCCGGCGGCGACGGCGGCCGAGAGCCAGAGCGTACGGAGCTCCGGGCCGGCTCCGCCGGGGTGGCCCGTGAGCGCGGCGGGGAGCGCGGTGGGGGTGTGCAGGGCCAGGCCCACCACCGGCAGGGAGACGGCGGCCAGGCCGGCGGTGAGGCAGCACAGCACCTGCGGGGTGCGGCGGAAGAGCCGGGCCCGCGCCAGCATCGCCAGGCCGGTGGCCAGGGCCAGGAGCCGGCCCCAGGTACTGCCGGAGAAGCCGAGGACGGCGGCGCAGGCCACGGTGACGGCGGTGCAGCCCCCGGCCAGGCCGAGGAGGGTCTCGTGGCCCCGGCGGGCCCGGGCGGCGATCCGGCCGGCGTCGAGCGCGGCCCCGTCGGTAGCGGCGCCGGGGTCGTCCGCCGCGGCGGCGCCCTCGTAGTGGTCGGGGCCGCCGTGGTCCGGGGCGGGGGCGGCGCGCGGGGCGGCGTAGCCGACGGGCAGCCGGGCGGAGCGGGCCGCGAGGCCGGGCAGGAAGGCGACGAGCCCGACGGCGGCGGGGGCGCAGACGGCCGCGGCGGCGGTCGCGGAGGTGTCGCAGACGATGACCGCGAAGCCGGCCAGGCTCCCGGTCGCGGTCAGGAAGGCGGCCGCGACGAAGGGCGCGTCGCCGTGCGGGCTGAGCGCGGCCAGGGCGGTGGCGCCGACGAGGGCGCAGACGCAGCCGAGGAGGAACTGGAGCCTGCCCGGCCCCTGGCCCGGGTCGGCGGCGACGATGCCGGAACCGGCGATCAGCAGGTGCGGGAGCGCGGCCAGGCCGAGGGCCGCGGTGCAGACCCGGTCCCCGTAGACCCGGCCGCGCACCGCGGCGGCGGCGGTCAGCAGGAGGGCGACGACCCCGGCGACGATCCCGGGCAGGCCGTGCGTGTCGTGGCGGACGGGGTCGGCGTACCAGAGGACGAGGCCGAGCAGGAGGAGCAGGGTCGCGGCGCCGGCCAGGCCCGCGCCGTGCAGCATGTCGTCGCTCCAGCGGCGGCGGTCGCGTACGACGGCCGAGGCGACGGCGTCGCAGACGTCGTCGAAGACGGCCGGCGGCAGCGACTCGGCGAAGGGGCGCAGGGCCAGCACCTCCCCGTCGAGGACCTGCTGGGCGGCGAGGGTGCGGGCGCCGTCGAGGACGGTGCCGCAGCGGCGGACCAGGTGGAAGCCGGCCGGGGCGCCGACGGGCTGGCGCTGACCGGTGAGGCGCAGCAGTTCGGGGCAGACGTCGGCGACGGCGACGTCATCCGGAAGGGCGACGTCGACGCGGCGGTCGGGAGCCACGACGGTGACCCTGCGAAAGCCCGTCGCTGCGGCCGTACTCACCGTGTGGCCCCCTCTGTCCGGCCCCCGTGGCGGCGTCCAGCGGGTGCGGACGCGCTCGCTGCGGGCGTCACCCTAGTGGCGCGGCAGCCCTGCCCCCCGCCCGTAGGATCGCCTCCCCCGTCGGCGGAGTGCCCCTGGACGTGCGGGACTTGGGGGCGGCCGCGGTGTCCCCGTACGTCCGTCCTGGAGGGACCGGTGCTCCGGTGAGCCAGATCGTCGTCAAGCGCCCGCCGCGGTCGCTGCCGCCCGAGGTTCCCTCGGAAGAGTTGCGGCTGGAGGCTCCGCCGGCGCTCGCGCGCGGTCAGGAGGAGGGGCTGCTGACGCAGCTCCTGCCGATGCTCGGCATGGGGTCCTCGGTGGTCTTCTTCTTCACCGCGGGTACCGGGTCCTTCCTGCGGGTGATGGGCGTGCTGATGCTGGTCTCCACGGTGGCCATGGTGGTCGCGCAGCTGGTGCGCCACCGGCGCGGTACGCAGGGGCACATGGCCGACGTGCGGCGGGACTACCTGCGGTACCTGGCGCGGACGCGCCGCCGGGTGCGGCGGGCCGCGCGGGCGCAGCGGGACGCGCAGCTGTACCTGCACCCGGCGCCCGAGCAGTTGTGGGCGGTGGTGGCGGAGGGCTCGCGGCTGTGGGAGCGGCGGGCCGGCGACGCGGACTTCGGGCAGGCGAGGCTCGGGCTGGGCGCGCAGCGGCCGGCGATGGTGCCGGTGGCGCCGGACACGGCCCCGGTGGAGGAGCTGGAGCCGCTCGCCGCGGGCGCGATGCAGCGTTTCCTGGCGGTGCACTCCTCGCTGGACGGGCTGCCGGTGGCGGTGTCGTTGCGGGCCTTCTACCACGTGACGGTGTCCGGGGACGCGGAGTCGGCGCGCGGGACTGCGCGGGCGCTGGTGGCGCAGCTGGTGGCGCTGCACTCCCCCGAGGACCTCGTGGTGGGCGTGGTGGCCGCGCCGGGGGCGGAGTCCTCCTGGGACTGGGTGAAGTGGCTGCCGCACACCCAGGTCCCGGACCGGGTCGACGGGGCCGGTACGCGGCGGCTGTTCTCCGACGACCTGACGGAGTTGGAGGGGCTGCTGGGGTCCCGGCTGGAGGGGCGGCCCCGGTTCGGCCGGGACGCGGCCCCGGTGCTGGACCGGCCGCACCTGGTGGTCGTCCTGGACGGCGGCGCGCGCGGTGTCGCGGTCCCGCCGGACTCGGTGCTCGCGGCGGCCGAGGGCCTCCAGGGGGTGACGGTCGTCGAGGTGGTCGCCGGTGAGCTGGACGTGCCCCGCGGCGGGCTGTCGGTCGTGGTGCGGCCGGGGCGGCTGCGGCTGGAGTCGGGCGCGGGGGTGGCGTACGAGGGCACGCCCGACGTGCTGTCGCTGCCGGCCGCGGAGGCGCTGGCCCGGCAGCTGGCGCCGCTGCGCGCGGGCGGCGGGGACGAGGAGGAGCCGCTGCTGGCGAACCTGGACTTCACGGACCTGCTGGGCCTCGGTGACGCGGCGCGGGTCGACGTGGACCGGACCTGGCGGCCGAGGCCGGCCGGTGAGCGGCTGCGCGTGCCGATCGGTGTCGGTGAGGACGGCGGCCCGGTGATGCTGGACCTGAAGGAGGCCGCACAGGAGGGGATGGGGCCGCACGGGCTGTGCGTGGGCGCGACCGGTTCTGGCAAGTCGGAGCTGCTGCGCACGCTGGTGCTGGGGCTGGCCGTCACGCACACCTCGCAGACGCTGAACTTCGTACTCGCCGACTTCAAGGGCGGCGCCACCTTCACCGGCATGGGGCGGCTTCCGCACGTCGCCGCCGTGATCACCAACCTGGCGGACGACCTGACGCTGGTCGACCGGATGGGTGACTCGATCCGCGGCGAGCTCCAGCGCCGGCAGGAGCTGCTGCGGGCGGCGGGCGGTTACGCGGGCATCCACGACTACGAGAGGGCGCGCGCGGCGGGTGCCCCGCTGGAGCCGCTGGCCTCGCTGGTACTGGTCATCGACGAGTTCTCGGAACTCCTCACCGCGAAGCCCGACTTCATCGACATGTTCATCCAGATCGGCCGGATCGGCCGCTCGCTGGGCGTGCACCTGCTGCTGGCCTCGCAGCGCCTGGAGGAGGGCAGGCTGCGCGGGCTGGACACGTACCTGTCGTACCGGATCGGTCTGCGGACCTTCTCGGCGGCGGAGTCGCGGACGGCGCTCGGGGTGCCGGACGCCTACCACCTGCCGTCGGTGCCCGGTTCGGGCTACCTGAAGTGCGGTACGGACGCGATGACGCGGTTCAAGGCCGCGTACGTGTCGGGCGCCTACCGCCCGGGCGGGCCCGCGCCGTCGGCGGAGCCGTTCGCGGTGGAGCGGCGGCCCGTGCTGTTCACGGCGGCCCCGGTGCCGGTCGTGTACGCGGCGCAGGAGCGGGAGGAGCGGCCCGAGCGGGAGGAGCGGGAGGACGAGGCGCTCGCGGACACGGTGCTGGACGTGATCGTGGGGCGGCTGGAGGGGCAGGGGGCGCCCGCCCACCAGGTGTGGCTGCCGCCGCTCGACCAGGCTCCGCCGCTGGACCGGCTGCTCCCGGCGACGGCGGTGGACGCGCGGCGGGGGCTGCACGCCCGGGGGTACGCGCGGCCCGGGGCTCTGGTCGTACCGCTCGGGCTGGTCGACAAGCCCTTCGAGCAGCGGCGCGAGGTGCTGTACCGGGACTTCTCGGGGGCGTCGGGGCACATGCTGGTGGTGGGCGGCCCGCGGTCGGGGAAGTCGACGCTGCTACGGACCCTGATCTGCGCGTTCGCGCTCACCCACACCCCGCGCGAGGTGCAGTTCTACGGGCTGGACTTCGGCGGCGGCGGCCTGTCGGCGGTCGCCGGGCTGCCGCACGTGGGCGGGATCGCCTCACGGCTGGACCCGGAGCGGGTGCGGCGTACGGTCGCGGAGGTGGCGGGCGTCCTGACCCGGCGCGAGGAGTTCTTCCGGTCGGAGGGCATCGACTCCGTCGGGACCTACCGGCGCCGGCGGGCGGCGGGCGAACTGCCCGGCGAGGACTGGGGCGACGTGTTCCTCGTCGTCGACGGCTGGGGTGCCTTCCGTACCGAGTACGAGGTCCTGGAGCAGGTCGTCACCGACGTCGCGGCCCGGGGCCTCGGCTACGGCGTCCACGTGGTGGTCACGGCGGCCCGGTACATGGAGGTGCGGGCCGCGCTGAAGGACCAGCTGCTGGGCCGGCTGGAACTGCGCCTGGGCGACGTCATGGACTCCGAGTTCGACCGCAAGGTCGCGGCGAACGTGCCCGCGGGGATGCCGGGGCGCGGACAGGTACCGGAGAAGCTGCACTTCCTGGGCGCCCTGCCGCGGATCGACGGCGGGCACGACGCGGGGAGCCTGTCCGAGGCGTCGGCCGCCTTCGTCACCGCGGCCCGGGCGGGCTGGACGGGGCCGCCGGCTCCGGGCGTACGGCTGCTGCCGCGGCTGCTGCACGCCGACCGGCTGCCCGGGGGCGGGGAGTTCCCGGAGCGCGGGATCGCCATCGGCATCGACGAGACCGCGCTGGAGCCGGTGTTCGTCGACTTCGCGGCGGACCCCTTCTTCCTGGTGTTCGGCGAGAGCGAGTCGGGCAGGACGAACCTGCTGCGACTCCTCGCCCAGCAGATCGCGCGGCGCTACACCCCGGACGAGGCCAAGCTCGTCGTCGGCGACTACCGGCGCGGCCTGCTGGGCGCACTGCCGGAGGAGCACCTGCTGGAGTACGCGCCGACTGCGGGCTCCCTCCAGATGCACATGGAGGCGCTGGCCGGGGTGTTCTCCCGGCGGCAGCCGCCGGCGGACGTCACCCCGCAGCAGTTGCGGGACCGCAGCTGGTGGAGCGGGCCGGACGTGTTCGTCGTGATCGACGACTACGACCTGGTGGCCACCGGCCAGGGCAACCCGCTGGCCCCGCTGGTGGAGTTCCTGCCGTTCGCGCGGGACACCGGGATCCGCTTCGTCCTCGCGCGCAGTTCGGCGGGGGCCGCGCGGGCGCTGTACGAGCCGTTCCTGCAACGGCTCAAGGAGCTGGGGGCGCAGGGCGTGGTGCTGTCGGGCGACCCGTCGGAGGGGGATCTGCTGGGCAACGTACGGCCGCGCCCGATGCCGCCGGGGCGCGGCTACCACCTCTCGCGCCGGCGCGGCACCTCGCTGGTGCAGCTGGGGCGGATGCCGGGACCGTAGCGGCGGGGGGGCGGCTGGGACCGGCGGTGGGCGGGGTGTCCGGCCGGGCGGGCGATCCGGAGGAAAGCCTCCCCGCGGCGGCCGCCTTGCACCGATAATCGGCAGCGAAGACCGAGCAGCACCGCACCACCGAGGGAAGGGCCGCACATGGGCACCCAGCAGGAGAAGGACGAGCTGTACGCGCTCGACATCAGCGGCGTCGAGTGGCAGGGCCCGCCCGGGACCACCCCGGACGAGGAGCGGGTCGAGATCGCCAAGCTGCCCGAGGGGGCGGTGGCCATGCGGTCCTCGCTGGACCGGGACACGGTGCTGCGCTACACGGCGGCCGAGTGGGAGGCCTTCGTACTGGGCGCCAGGGACGGCGAGTTCGACCTCACCTGAGCCCGGTGCGAGCGGGGGGCGTGCCCGGTGCGGGGACGCCCCCCTCGCGCGTGCCGGCCTCAGAAGGCCTCGGTGAACAGGCGCGAGGCCCTCAGGTCGGTGGCGCGGTACTCGCCCTTGCCGCGTTCGATGATCTGGGCGACGCTCTCCAGCCGCTGCTGCATGTGCGTGGCGGCGCGGTGGTACTTGCGCTGGAGGTTGACGTACTCCAGGTGCGCCTCGCCGTCCCAGGTGTCGGTGACCACCTTCACGGCCTGTTCCATCTCCTCCAGGTCCTTGAGGATGTTCCGGGAGACGGTGCGGATGCGGTCCGCCATCTGCTGGACGCTCTCGTACCGGACCCGGGTGTGGCCGTCGGTGCCGGACATGGCTCTCTCCTTGTGTGTGCGGTGCGGGGGGGCGGCCGGCTCAGAGGCCGTCGAGGCCCGAGGGGCCGCGGACCGGCCGGAACGCGGCGCGCACCTCCTCGTCCTGGGCGTTGCTGAGGTTCCTGGTCCGTGCCACGGCGTGGTGCAGGACGCCGAGCAGGCGGCGGATCTCGTCGTGGTCGGTGTTGACCTCCGACTGGGCCCGCGCGAATCCGCCCGCGCCGACGCCGGTCCAGCCCGCGCCCGCGGTGGCCAGGATGTCGGCCAGTTCCCGGGCCTGGGCGGTGACGGCTTCGGCCGTCTCGGAGATCCTGGTGGCCGCCTTGACGACCGGATCGTCGGCGAGCGCGAAATTGCTGGTCATCCGGAGCTCCTCGCTTCTGGGGTGTGGGGTGCGGGTTCTGGGGTGTGGGTTCACCGCGAAGGGTGACGGTGGTTGCGGGCGTCGCGGACCACGGTCGCCGTCCCGGCGGTCACCGCGACGAGGACGGCCCCGGCGCACAGTGCGTACGTACCGATCCGCTCCTGGCGTTCGCGGGCGGTCTCCGACAGCCGCAGCTCTGCCGCCCTCGGGGCGGACGCCGGGGGCGGTCCCCGGTCCGGGACTGGGGGGCGCGGGGTCCCGCGGTCCTGGGTGACGGCGCGCACCGGGTCCACGACACCCCAGCCGACGTGGTCGTCGCGGCCGTTGACGGAACGCTCGGCGGTGTTCTGGATCTGCCAGACCACCTCCTGTGCGGTCCACCGGGGGTGTTGGGCGCGCAGCAGTGCGGCGAGCCCGGCGACGTAGGGGGCGGAGAAGCTGGTGCCGCTGTCCACGCACTGGCCGAAGCCGGGGACGGTGGAGACCATGTCGACGCCGGGGGCGGCGACGCCGACGAAGGCGCCGGGCCGGGAGAAGGCGGCCCGCTCGTTGTCGCGGTCGGAGGCCGCCACCGCGAGGACCCCGGGGAAGGCCGCCGGGTAGGTGGTGCGCCCGCGCCCGTTCAGGCCGCCGTTGCCGGCCGAGGCGACGATCACCACCTGCCGTTCCAGGGCCCGCCGGACCGCCCGGGCCAGCTCGGAGTCCGGGGTGAGCGGGGCCTCGGTGTCCTGGGAGATGTTGACGACCTGGGCACGGGCGTCCACGGCGTGGTCGACGGCCCGGGCCAGGGTGGTGAGGGCGGCGGGGCCGCCGCCGTCCCGGCCGTCGTGCTGCCGGACGGGGATGATCGTGGCCTCGGGCGCGATGCCGACGAAGCCGGTGCCCTCCTGGGGGCGGGCCGCGACGATCCCGGCGACCTTCGTGCCGTGCCCGACGGGGTCGCGCGTACCGTCACCGCCGGGGTCGACGAAGTCCCGGCCCGCGCCCGGGTCCAGGGCCGCGGACAGCTGCGGGTTGGCGCGGTCCACACCGGTGTCGATGACGGCGACCCGTACGCCCTTTCCCTTGGTCCGCGCCCACAGCGCGTCGAGGAGGAGCCGCTGGAGGGCCCAGGGGCGGCCCGCGATCTGCTGGTGCATGGGGAAGGTGCATTCGCCCGCCCCGTCGAGGGCGAGGGTGAGGTTTGGGGCGTACGGGGCTTGCGGCGCGGGCGGGACCGGTGGGGAGGGCGGGGCCGCGCCGCCGCACAGGGCGGTGAGGGCGAAGGCGCCGCCCAGCAGGGCGGCCCGGACGCATCGGGACATGGCCGGCCTCCTCAGGAACCCTGGGGCTGGCGGGCGGAGTCGGTGTCCAGGCGGGGCCCCTTGGACAGGAACTCCGACCAGGCGATCGGCACCGGGGCGGGGACGACCCCGCCGTAGCCGAGCCGGATCTGCGCCTCGCCCGCCCCGTTCCGCCGCCGCTCCGGGTCGCTGCCGCTGCCTCCGTCGGCCTGTACGGCGTACCGCAGGCCCGTGTCGGTGACCAGGAACAGGGCGCCGCCGCCCGCCGCGCCCCGGCGGCCCTGGACCTGGGTGTAGAGCAGGCCCGTGCCGGGGGTGACGTAGGAGCTGGTGCCGCCGGCGGTGACGTCGACGGGGAAGCCGGTCCCGGCCCAGGTGCTCAGCCGTCGGCCGCCCTGGGCGTCGACGGAGCGCAGGACGGAGCAGATCGTGTCGCGGCGTTCGCCGCCCGGCGGGGCGCCGGGGGTGTCCGCGACCCGGTTGACCTGGACGCCGCGCCGGCTCGGCCAGGCGACCCCGCGCATGAAGGGGGCGGTGTCGGGGCGCAGCGACTGGAGGTCGACCTCGCGGGCCTTGCCGTGGAGGTCGAGGACGTCGGTCGCGGGCGAGGCGAGCAGCAGCACGGCGACGAACTCCGAGACCGTGGCGACCCGGCCGGGCAGGACGACGTAGTACTGGGTGCCGGTCCCGGTCTGCGCGGTCAGCACCGTGCCGACCTTGTCGTCGGGGCCGGCCAGGCCCGGGACGCGGGCGACGGCGCCCGGGGTGCCGGGGAGTTGGGGGAAGGCCAGGTCCGCGCCCTCGTCGAGGGTCGCCAGCCATTCCTCGGTGACCGGCTGGGGGGTGGCGCCCTCGCCGACCAGGGCCCTGGTCAGGGTCTCGGCGTGCGGCCCGCCTCCGGGGAAGCGGTAGCGGCGGCCCGCCGAGTCGACGAGGTAGCGGTCTTGGGCCCCGCCGGTGCTCCGTACGTACAGCACCTGGGTGTCCGTGGTCCTGCGCGCGTCGTCGGTGAGCCGCGCCTCACGGTCGGCGAGGACGAGGACGGCGCTCTGGACGGCGCCTTGGGCGGCGGGGCCGGTTCCGCCGGGGCCGTTGCCGCCGGGCCGCTGGCAGACGGCCCAGCGCTTGGGCCGGCCGGCGTCCGCCTCGGCGGGGAGGCGGTCGGGGGCATAGGGGATGCCGACGACGGCGCCGCGCGGGGGTGTGCCCGCGTCCAGCACCTCGTCGGCGACCTGGACCACCTGCGACCTGCGCGGATCGAGGAGGAGGCGGGCGGAGGCGAGGTTCAGGACGGGGTGCAGGCGGGTGTGCTCCCGGCCGCCCTCCGTGGTGGTCAGCACCACGTACCGGGTCGTCGACTGCTTGCCGACGATGACCTTGGCGCCGGGCACCGCCCAGTCCCTGGGAGCCTGCGGGCTGAACATGCCCCAGGCCCCGAATCCGGTGAGCAGGAGCGCCCCGGTGACGAGTCCGGGCACGACGGCGCGCAGCGGCCTGGGCGCGCCCTCCTCGGAGCCCGACGCGGAGGGCTGGAGGAAGGCCGCCACCGTACGACGCTTCGCAAACGTGTACGCGTTGAGCTCGTCTCGCCGTGATGCCATGCCCCGCCTGCTCCTCCCCCCGCCCGGTCCGGCCGGCGGTCCGCCGGCCGGGCCGTGACTGCCGGACCGGGGACCTACTATGCCTCTCTGCGCGCCCGCCCCCCGAGGGTGCGCGGGGTGCGGGTGGGGTGTGGGCGGGTGGCGGACGGAGCTGTTCGACCGCCTCTCAACTGCCCGCCAAAAAGGGGCAATCAGGATGAGTCGGGTGGATCGCGGTGTTTGCGAGGGCGTGCGGCGGCTGCCGTGCGGCTCCGGGCCCGACGGTCGCACCCCCGGAGCGGGAGAGGCGGGCGCATGGGCGTCACCGCGGCCGAGGATCGTACGGTCACACCTTCACCCGGTGGAGTGACCCCGCGTCCGGAGCCGGGCCCCGGGCACTGCGGGCCGTTCCGACTGCAACAGCTCGTGCTGCTCCAGCTCGCGGCCGCCGCGCTGCTCGTGGCATGGGCCGCGGGGGCCGCACGGCCCCTGCTGCTGGTGCCCGCCGGGGTGTCGGCGGTGGTGCTGGCGGCGGCCGCCCTCGTACGGCGCCGCCGGAGCTCCCTGCCCGAGTGGATCGGCGGCGCGCTCGCGTTGCGGGCCCGGCGGCGTGCGGCCGCCGCCTTCACCGTGCCGGCGGGTACGGAGCCGGGGCTGGCGCCGCTGGTCGAGGCCGATCCCGCGCTGCGGACGCTGACCTTCGCCGGGCGCGACCGGCGGCCCGTCGGCATGGTCGGCGACGGCACCTTCCTGACCGCCGTGGTCCGGGTGGACGCCGGTGCCGCCGCGCTGCGGCCCGACCGGGCGCGGCGGCCGCTCCCGCTGGCCGCCGTACGGGACGTCCTCGAAGTGGACGGGATCCGGCTGGAGTCCGCGCAACTGGTGCAGCACACGCAGCCCGCGCCCGCCCCGGACCTCCCGGCCGGGTCCGTGGCCGTACGCAACTACGCCCCGCTCCAGGCCCGGTCGGGCACCCCGGCGGTGCGGCTGACCTGGATCGCGCTCAAGTTCGACCCCGGGCTGTGCCCGGAGGCCGTCACCGCGCGCGGCGGGGGCCTGGAGGGGGCGCAGCGCTGCCTGGTGCGGGCCGCCGACCAGCTGGCGAGCCGGCTGGGCGGGGACGGGTTCCGGGCCACCGTGCTGAGCGAGCAGGAGCTGACGGGGGCGCTGGCGACCTCCTCGTGCGCGAACCCCCGCGCGGGGCGGTCCGCGCACCCCGCCCGCCGGACCGAGGAGACCCCGCGGAGCTGGCGCTGCGACGACCGGCGCCATACGACGTACTGGATCGGGCGCTGGCCCCGGCTGGGCGGCGCGGGGGCGGGGCTGCCGCAGTTCGTGGCGCTGCTGACCTCGCTGCCGGCCCTCGCGACGAACTTCAGCCTGACGATGGCTCCGTCCGGCCGCCACGGGGTGACGCTGACCGGCCACGTACGGGTCACCGCGCGCGGAGACGAGGAACTGACGGAGGTCCGGCGGGAGTTGGAACGCACCGCGCGGGGCGTCCGGGCGGGGCTGGTCCGGCTGGACCGGGAACAGGTGCCGGGTCTGCTGGCTTCGCTGCCGCTGGGAGGTACGCGATGAGGGGCGGCCGCGGCTTCGGGCGGCACGTGGTCCCGGCGGACGGCGTGGGCGGCCTGGGCGAGCTGGCGGTGCCCGTCGGGGACGACGGCGTCGTGATCGGCGCGGACGCGCAGGGCTGCCCGGCGGTACTGGGCCTGCACCGGCCGACCCCGTACGAGGTCACGCTCGTCGGCGGCCTGTGGACCGCCCAGGTGCTGGCCCTGCGCACGGCGGCCACCGGGGCCCGGATCGCGGTGGAGACCGGGCGCGGTGAGGTGTGGTCCGCGGTGGCACTGGCGGCCGGCGGGGGCGGGCAGCAGTGCGTGACCCTGCACGAGGTGGGCCGGGTGCCGCCGCAGGGCGCGTCGGCGGGGAGCCCGGTGCTGGTGATCCGGGACTGCGGGATGCGGCCGCCGCGCGGGCGGGTCGCGTCGGGGCCCTGGCAGTCGGTGCTGACCCTGCTGCCGTACCTGAGCCCGACGGCGCCTCGCCTGCTGCGCACCTCCGCGCTGGTGGGGGTCCAGCGGGTGTCGCCGCAGGAGGCGGAGCGGATCGGCACCCTGATGCGGCTGCCCGAGGCGGCGACGGCATCGCTTCCGACACTGGGGGACGGGGTGACGCTGTGGTGCACCCCGCAGGACCGCACGTTCGCCCTGACCGAGCCGACGGCGGAGGAGACGACCCTCCTGGGCCCGGCCCGGCGCATCGACTGAAACGCCCGCGGGCGCCGGCCGGGGGCGAACTGCGAGAGGCGCCGCCCTGGGGATCGGGCGCGCCGCGGTGGGCGGTGACGACGCCCGAGGGGCGGATGGCGGGGTGCCGTGCCGGGGATCGGGCGTGCCGGAGCAGGACGTGAGCGTGCCCGAGGGGGCGGACGGCGGAGGGGTTCGGTCCGGATCCGGCGCGGTGAGACGGTCGGTGAGGGTGCCCGGAGGGGTGGACGGCGGGGTGCTGGGCTGCGAATCCGGGGGGCCGAGGCGGTCGGTGGCGGTGCCCGAGGGTGTCGACGGCGGGGTGCCGTGCCCCGGATCCGGGGCGGCGAGGCGGGAGGTGACGGTTGCCCAGGGGCCGGGCGGCCTGTAGGCAGGAGTGCGGGGGCGCGACCTCGGGGGCTTTCGACCGCGGAGCGCGATTAGGCTGAGCGTGGGCGCGGCGTCGCGTCGAGGTGGGCGCCCGACCGGTGTTCGTACAGACCAGGAGGATCAGTGAGCGGCGATCGGAACGAGAGGCGCGGCGGGACGTGGGACGTCCCGACGGACGATCAGTCCGACGCGGAGCCCGAAGCCACGGGCGAGTTCACCATCGACTACACCCCGCCGGCCTGGTACACCCAGGGCACACCGGCCGCCGAGGTACCCGGGCTGCCCGAGGGCAGCGGTTTCGAACCCCACCGCCCGTCGGACGTGGTCTCGCCGCCGACGATGCGGATGGTTGCGCCGCCCGCGGCTCCGGCTCCGGCCCCCGCGCCGGTGGACCAGCAGCCGCAGCAGCCCGCGCCGTTCACGGCTCAGGCTGCGGAGCCGGTGGCGGAGCCCGTGGCGGCGGAGGGCCACGGGCCCCCGGCTGCGGCGCCCTTCACCGTGCCCGCCCCGGCCCCGGATGCGGAAGCCGCTGCGGTGCGGGTCGAGGTCCCGGCGCCGTTCGTTCCCGCGCCGGGTGGCGACCCCGCGCTCCCGCCGCTGCCGCCGTCGTTCCAGGCCCCGGAACCGGAGGACAGCGTGCCGTCGGCTCCGGCCGAGCCGGTCGACAGCGTCCCCGTCCCGGCGCAGGCCGAGCCGGTCGACAGCGTCCCCGCGGCGGTCGACCCCGCCGTCGAGGCGGTGCGCAGTCCCGCGCCGCCCGAGGGAGTCGCGGCGCCCGGGCCGTCCGGCGCGCCCGTCAGCCCCACGGAGGTACCCGTGCCTGCCGCGGAGACCCCGTTCGGGGGACCCGGCGCCGAACTGCCGCCGCTGCCGCCCGCGTTCCCGTCCTCGGTACCGCCCCAGGGCTACGGCTTCCCGCCTGCCGCCCCGCAGGCAACCCAGGCACCGCAGGGCTATGGCTTCCCCCCGGCCCCCGACCAGGCCCAGGCCCAGGCCCCGCAGGACAGTGTCCCGCTCGCCCCGGAGCACGCGCAGGCCCCGCAGGGTTACGGCTTCCCCCCGGCCACCGCGCCGCAAGCTCCGCAGGGCTACGGCTTCCCGCCCGCCCCGGAGCAGCCCCACGCCCCGCAGGACATTGTCCCGCCCGCAGCGGAACAGGCACCGCAGGCCCCTCAGGGCTACGGCTTCCCCCCGCCCACCGCACCGCAGGCCCCCCAGGGCTACGGCTTCCCGCCCGCCCCCGAACAGGCACAGGCACAGGCCCCCCAGGGCTACGGCTTCCCGCCCGGCCCCGGGCAGGTGCAGCCCCCGCAGGGGATCGGCGTTCCGCCCTCCCCCGAGCACCCGCAGGCACCGCAGCCCCCCGTCGCCGCCGACCCGTACGCCGCCGCCGGGCAGTGGCAGCCGCAGCCGCCGCAGGGCCCGTACCAGCAGCAGCCCGGCCAGGGCCACGGTCCCGCGGGCGCGCCCCTCGGGTACACCGCCGCCGTGGAGCTGTCCTCGGACCGGCTGCTGCGCGCCAAGCAGAAGCCCAAGCCCGCCCGTTCCGGCTTCCGCTTCGGCGGCAAGGCCGCGGAGGCCGACCGTCAGCGCAAGCTGGACCTGATCCGTACCCCGGTGATGTCCTGCTACCGGATCGCGGTCATCAGCCTCAAGGGCGGTGTCGGCAAGACCACGACGACCACCGCCCTCGGCGCCACCCTCGCCACCGAGCGTCAGGACAAGATCCTGGCCATCGACGCGAACCCGGACGCCGGCACGCTCGGCCGCCGCGTCCGCCGCGAGACGGGGGCGACGATCCGGGACCTGGTGCAGGCGATCCCGTACCTGAACTCGTACATGGACATCCGCCGGTTCACCTCGCAGGCCCCGTCCGGTCTGGAGATCATCGCCAACGACGTGGACCCGGCCGTGTCGACGACCTTCAACGACGAGGACTACCGCCGCGTCATCGAGACGGTCGGCCGCCAGTACCCCATCGTGCTGACCGACTCGGGTACCGGTCTCCTCTACTCCGCCATGCGCGGCGTGCTGGACCTGGCCGATCAGCTGATCATCATCTCGACCCCGTCGGTGGACGGCGCGAGCAGCGCGAGCACCACGCTCGACTGGCTCTCCGCCCACGGCTACGCCGACCTGGTCTCGCGCTCCCTCACCGTGATCTCCGGGGTCCGCGAGACCGCGAAGATGATCAAGGTGGAGGACATCGTGCAGCACTTCGAGACCCGCTGCCGCGGTGTGGTCGTGGTGCCCTTCGACGAGCACCTCGCGGCCGGCGCGGAGGTGGACCTCGACATGATGCGGCCCAAGACCCGGGAGGCGTACTTCACGCTCTCCGCGATGGTCGCCGAGGACTTCGCCCGGGCGCAGCAGCAGGCCGCCCAGAACCACTGGGGCGCTCCTCAGCAGCAACAGCCGCAGCAGCAGCCCCCGCAGCAGCCGGGCCCGTACCAGCAGCCGCCGCAGCAGCCGTACGGCGGACAGCCCTACCCGCAGCCCGGCCAGCCCTGGCAGCAGCCCCAGCAGCCGCAGCCGCCCCAGCCCGGCCAGCCGGCGCGCGACCCGCGCCTCGGCTGACCCCCGCCCGGCACGCACGAGGGCCCGTACCGTCCCCAGGACGGTACGGGCCCTCTTCGCGTGTCAGCGGGTCAGCGTGTCAGCGCCCGGCGGTGGTGGCGTCGTAGGAGTCGGTCAGCACCCGCGCCCGCTTCACGTCGTCCGCGATGGCCTCCAGCAGCCCGTCGAGCGACTCGAACCGGGCCATCCCCCGCACGTAGGAGAGGAAGTCCACGGCCACGTGCAGGCCGTACAGGTCCAGCCCGACGCGGTCGATGGCGTACGCCTCCACGGTCCGCTCGGTGGCGTCGAACTGCACGTTCGTACCGACCGAGATGGCCGCGGGCATCCGCTCGCCGCCCGCCGTCAGCCAGCCCGCGTACACCCCGTCGGCCGGGATCGCGGTGTGCGGCGCCGTCTCGACGTTGGCCGTCGGGTAGCCGAGCTCCCGGCCGCGCTGCGCGCCGCGCACGACGACGCCCTCGACCCGATGCGGACGCCCCAGGATCTCGGCGGCGCCCTCCATGTCGCCCTCGGCGACCAGCTTGCGCGCCAGGGTCGAGGAGAAGGGCACCCCGCCGCCGGCCGTGCCGCGCTCCACCAGGTCCACGACCTCGACCTCGTAGTCGTAGGTGCCGCCCAGCTCGCGCAGGAAGTCGACGTTCCCGGCGGCCCGGTGGCCGAAGCGGAAGTTCGGGCCCTCGATGACGGCGCGCGCGTGCAGCTTGTCGACCAGCACCTTCACGATGAAGTCGGCCGGGGACAGCTGCGAGAACTCCGCGGTGAAGGGCAGGACCAGCAGCGCGTCGACACCGAGACCGGCCATCAGTTCGGCGCGCCGGTCGTACGGGGCCAGGATCGGCGGGTGGCTGCCGGGGCGGACGACCTCGCTCGGGTGCGGGCTGAAGGTGACGACGACCGAGGGGACGCCGAGCGCGCGGGCCTTCGCCACGGCCCGTCCGATGATCAGCTGATGTCCCCGGTGCACACCGTCGTAGGAGCCGATGGTGACGACGCTGCGTCCCCAGTCCTGGGGGATGTCCTCCAAGCCACGCCAGCGCTGCACTGTGACCGCTCCTCGCCCGAACCCGTGTAGTCCCTGTACCGATTGCCGATTGCAGGTCTAAGACTGCCATGCCGGTGCCCGCGGCCCCGCATCGGCATCTGGCATCCCTATGCGGCGTCTGTACCGGGCCTCCGCCGACGGCTCGCCGTCGCCCCGGATCAGGTGACGTCCGGGGCCGCCCGGCTGAGCGTCTCCACCGTGCGCCGGGCGCCAGGCCCGAGCAGCGCCGCCGCCTCCGCCGGCGAACCGGCGAGCCAGCGGGCCACGAGCGCCCCGAACACCGGGTCGGCCCGGACCAGCTCCACCGTGCGGTGCTCGAAGACCTCCGGCCCGCCGGGGACCCGCAGCAGCTGCCGTCCGGTGCGCCGCAGCAGCTCGCGGGTGCGCTGTTCGGGGCGCAGGCAGGTCCCGGCCGCGACGGCGTCCAGGAAGGCCCCGAGCACGGCCGGATCGGCCTCCTCGCGCAGGAGCACGCCGGCCAGCTCGCCGCGCAGCGCGTACGAGGCCTCGCCGCCGGGCGCGGCCAGTACCCCGGCCAGCGCGGCCCGTACGGGGGCGGGTGCGGTGCGGAGCAGGTCCAGCACCAGGGGGCGCAGTACGGGTCCGGCGGCCGGGCCGTGTTCGAGGCGCCGGTCCACGAAGGCGGCGGCGTGCGGGGCGTCCTCGGGGTGGCCGGCGAGGTGGTCCCGTACGAGGTCACCGGCGCGGCGGGCCAGGCCCGGCGTGGTGAGCGCGGCCAGGGCGCGGAGCACCTCCCCGTCGGCCCGGGCCCGCAGGGCGGCGAAGACGGCGTCCGGGTCGGGCAGCACGGGCAGGGCCGCCACCAGCGCGGAGGCGGGCAGCCGGGAGCCGCGCTCGGGGTCCCGGAAGCAGTCCAGGGCGTCGGCGAGGTGGCGGGCCCGCGCCTGGGGGTCGCGGAGCAGGATCCCGAGGGCGCTGCCGTGCAGGGTGACGTCGCCGGGCCGGGCGAGCAGCGCCTCGGCGGCGTAGCGCAGCAGGTCCCGGTCGGCCGGGGTGCGCACGTGCGGGGCGGTGGCGAGCCCGTACGCGGCGGCCGCCACCCGCCGCCCGGGCCGCGCGTCGTGCGCCCAGCGGTCGACGGCCCGGCTCAGGGCGGAGGGCTCGTCCTCCGCGAGTACGGCGAGCAGTTCGTCGGCGCGGGGGTGCGCGGCGTCGACGAGGGCCTCGGTGAGGTCGTCGACGGCGAGGGCGCGGTGGGTGTGCAGCAGGGCCTGTGCGGCGGTGGCGACGGTGGCTCCGGGGCGGCCGCGCAGTCGGCGGCCGTCGGTGAACCAGGTGCAGAGCAGGGGCATGACGAGCTGCGGGGCGCGGGCGAGGCGGCGGGCGGCGGCCTCGAGGTACCGGTGGTCGGCGGGCAGCAGGCGACGCAGCAGGTCGAGCCGGTCGCACTCGGGCAGCCGCAGCCGGTTCCAGAACCACCCGCCGAACTCCCCGGGCCCGACCCGCGCCACGTGCTCGGCGAGAGCATGCAGAACGGGCAACTGCGCCGCGGCATCGGAAGCCCGCAACAACACCCCCCGCAACAACCGCGAGGCCCACCACCCCCGATCACCAACCCCGCCAGACCCAACGGCCCGGCCGCTCCCAGCACCCCTGACACCCCCGGCAGCCTCGGCGGCCCCGGCAGCCCCGACGACCCCTGCGACCCCTGCATCCCCGGTGCCCCCCACAGCCCCCACAGCCCCCACAGCCCCAAGGGGCCAACCGGTCATGCCGCTCCCAGCACTCCCGACACCCCCAGCAGTCTCAGCGAGACCGGCAGTCCTGGTGACCCCGGCAGCGCCATCGGCCCCAGCCACGGCTGCCCCGCCTGCCCCGGAGGGCCCGTCGGCCCCGAAGGGCTCGGCACCGCAGGTCGTCCCCCCGCCTCCCCCGGCCCCGGTCGGCCCGGCAGCCCTGCCGGGTCCCGGGGACTCAGGAGCCCACACCCGCCCAGCGTTCCAGGCCGGACCGGCTGACCTGGACGGCCCGGCGGGCCCGGCGGGCCCGGCCGAGTCTGCGGCACCAGCCACCCCACCGGTCCCAGAGGGCTCAGCAGCACAGGCCGGCCGACCACTCTCCGCAGGCCGATTCTGCCCAGCGGCCCCGGCCCGTTCCGCTACCCTGCTCGGCCCAGAAGCCCCGGCGGCACAAGCCTGCCCGGTGCTCCCCGCAGGCCAGGGGTACCCGACCGCTGCGGGTGGCCCGGCGGCCCGGGGCGCTCCCGCAGCGGCGGCTTGCCGAGCCACCCCACCGGCACCGCAGGTCGTCCAGCCTGGCGCGGCGGGCCCGGGGGCCCGGGGCGGTGAGCCACTTCCGGCGGTGGAGTCCGACCCCCCGGGGCCGGGGGTGTCCCCCGGCGGCCCGGACGGCACAGGTGGCTCGGGCGGGTGTTCCGCGAAGCGGTTGAGGGCGTCCACCAAGCCGGTGAGGTGGATCCGGGCTTCGGGCTGCGGGAGGCGGCGTACGGCCTCCAGGACGGGACCGATCCGGTGCCGGGGTACGGGCGGGCCGGACGTGGCGGGGCCGTGGTGCACCAGGGTGTCGAGCGCGGTCGGGACGTCGAGATGGCCGCCCTGGAGCCAGTCGGACAGTTCCTCGTGCGCGAAGCGGTACCCGGGGCCCGCCGGGACCAGCAGCCCCTCGGTGAGGACGGCGGAGGCCCAGCCGGTGCGCCAGGGGAAGAGTTCCTCGAAGGCGGCCCGGTCCAGCTGTCCCTGCCCGGGGCCCAGGCACCGCCGGGCGGCCTCGTGGACCCGCCCGGCCACGCGCGCGGCGAGCCGCCGCACCCCGGGCCCGTGCACGGGTACGGACCCGGACGCCGAGGCCGCGATCCTGACGGCCACCCGCAGCACCACCAGGTCCAGGTGCGCCCCGAACACCTCGTCGCGGCCGGGGCGGCCGGCGGTGACCCCGGCGGCGCGGATCCCGGCGAGCAGGTGCAGGGTGAGCGGATGCCGGGCGTCGGACTCCCGCACGGCGTCGTCGGGGATCCCCAGGCGGGCACGGGCCGCCTGCGCCTCGGCCGGGGTCAGGTCGCCGACGGGCAGTGCGGGCGGCAGCCGCCGGGCCGGGCGGTCCGGGGTGTGCAGCGCCTCGGGCGGGTAGAGGGCGCCGGCCCCCTCCCAGTACTCGGGCCGGGCGGCGACGACCAGCCGGACCCCGGTCGCGCGCAGCCACCCGGCGGTGGCACCGGTCCACGGTGCGAGGCGGTGGGCGAGCTGCGGCGGCATCTCCTCGGGGGCGTCCAGCACCACCAGCAGCGCCCGCCCCGCGGCGGCCGCCAGCCGTGCCACCCGCTCCGCCGTGGCGGACACGGCGGCCCCGGGGGTTCCGTCGGCGGCCGCGGTGACGATCCGGCCCGCGGCCGCCAGCACCCGCGTCACGGCGTCGGCCAGCGAGGCGTCGCCGCCGCGCAGGTCGGCCCCGCGCAGCCAGAGCGTCGGGGCGGGGCGGGGACCGCGCGCCCGGTCGGCGGCCAGGGTGGTGAGGATGGTGGTCCGGCCGGTACCGGGGTCTCCGACCAGCCCCAGCACGAGGCGGTGCCCTGCTGCGAAGGCACCCAGCTCCCCGGCGATCCGGGGCCTCTCCACGGGCCCGGCCCCAGCCCCGGTCCCGCGCCCCTGCCGGGGGATGTACCCGGGCCCGGAACCAGGATCCGCACCGGAGCCGGAGCCGGGACCGGTCCCAGGACCGGCGCAACCCACCCCCACACCCGCCCCCACCCCCACCGCCGACCCCACCGTCGTGGCCGTCAGTTCCAGCGCCCCCGCCAGGTTGAGTTCCGCACCGTACGCGGGGACCGTGGCGGCGTTGCGGTCCAGGAGGGACGCGAGGGGGCCGGTAGGGGTGGTGGCGGCCGCCGCGCGGAGCGGGACGGCGAAGCTCGCGGGGCGGTGCTCCGTCCGCAGAGCGGTGCCCACGACCGCGAGCACCGCTCCGGTCGCCGCGTCCAGGACCGGCCCCCCGCAGGCCTCACCGCCGAGGCCGAGGGCGTCCCGGCCGTCCGTGCCGATGGCCAGCTCCACCGTGGCGGGCAGGGCGTGGCGGCGGCCGGCCGCGGTGTAGCCGACCTCCGCCCCGGCGCCGAGCACCCGCGCCTGGCGCCAGCCCCGCGCGGGGAGGCGTACGTAGGTTCCTGGAAGGACGGCCTCCCGCGCCGCCACCGGCAGCGGCCTGACGCCGAGTCCTTCGGTCCGTACGAGGGCCAGGCCGAGCTCCGGGAGGAGGGTGAGGTCGGCGGCGCCGGCCCGGCAGGTCCGCCCGTCGGGCCCGTGCAGCACCATCCGGTCGAGGCCGTCGACGGCCTCGTGGCCGGTGATCACCGTGCCGCGGTCGTCGGCCACGAACCCGGTGCCGCGCGGCCGCCCGGCGAGATCGTGGATCCGGACGAGCCCCACGGGGTGCCCGCCGGCGTCGGATCCCGGGGCAGCCTCGAAGTCCCCCGCACCGTCCGTGACCTCGTCCGTCATCACCGCACCACTCCCCCGCCGCGGGACCCGTGGTCATGACGGTAGGCAAGTGAAGATCAGGACGAAAAGCACGCGAGGCGAAAGCGCCCCCTTACGCTCCCTCCATTCACTCCGAGCGCCTGCTCGGACGGGTGAATACGGGGCTCCGGGTGGATAGAGACCTACCCGAGGGGGGTCGTGGAGCGGTGAGCGGCGGACGATGCGCGCGCTCACCGCTCCACGTCAGAGGAACCAGGAACAGCAACAGCAGCCAGGAACCGGGAACGGGAACCAAGAAAAAGGAACCAGTACCGGCGAACAACAACGCGGGACGGTCAGACGAAGACCGCGAGGGACTTCGCCTTGCCGCCCTTGCTCTCCACGAGCCCGAGCAGCTGCCCCTGCGGCCCGTAGACGGCGACGGTGCGGCCGTCCTGGTACTCGTCCGGCATCTCGATCCGCACGCCGTTGGCGAGCAGCGAGGCCCGCCGGGCATCCAGGTCCCAGCGCGCGAACGCGGCGGCGGCCGCCTCGCCGATCGGCATGACGGTCAGCTCCTCCTGGAGCTGGTCCAGCGTGCGCGCCTTGTCGATCTTGTACGGGCCCACCCGCGTGCGCCGCAGCGCCGTCAGGTGCCCGCCCACGCCCAGGTCGGCGCCCAGGTCACGGGCGAGGGCCCGGATGTACGTACCGCTGGAGCAGACGACGGAGACCACGAGGTCGACGACCTTGGTGCCGTCCTCGGCCTCCGCCTCGCGCATGTCGTACACCTGGAACGACGAGACGGTCACCGGCCGGGCCGGGATCTCGAAGTCCTCGCCGTCGCGGGCGCGCTTGTAGGAGCGCACGCCCTTGATCTTGATGGCGCTGACCTTGGACGGGACCTGCATGATCTCGCCGCTCAGCTTGGCGATGCCCGCGTCCACGGCCTCGCGGGTGACCCCGGAGGCGTCCGCGGACGCGGTGATCTCGCCCTCGGCGTCGTCCGTGAGGGTGTACTGCCCGAGACGGATCGTCCCGAGGTACTCCTTCTCGGTCAGCGCGAGGTGGCCGAGGAGCTTGGTGGCCTTCTCGACGCCCAGGACGAGGACACCCGTCGCCATGGGGTCGAGGGTGCCTGCGTGGCCGACGCGGCGGGTCTTGGCGATCCCGCGCATCTTGGCGACCACGTCGTGCGAAGTGAAACCGGACGGCTTGTCGACGATGACAAGGCCGTCCGGAGTCTTCCCTGCGTTGCTGCTCATTCCGCGGCTGCGTCCTCGTCGTCCTCGTCGCCCGGCTTCTTGTACGGGTCGGCTTCGCCGGCGTACTGGGCGCCGGAGGAGACCTCGCGCACCTGGGCGTCGGAGGTGCGCGCCTTCTCGAGGAGGTCCTCGATGGTCTTGGCGTTCTCCGGGAGGGCGTCCGCGACGAAGGTCAGGGTGGGCGTGAACTTGGTTCCCGCCGCCCGGCCGACCGCGGAGCGCAGTACGCCCTTGGCGCTCTCGAGGCCCGCTGCCGCGCTGGCCCGGTCCTCGTCGTCGCCGTAGACCGTGTAGAAGACCGTGGCCTCCCGCAGGTCGCCGGTGACCCGGGTGTCCGTGATGGTCACGTGCGTACCGAGGCGGGGGTCCTTGACGCCGCGCTGCAGCTTCTCGGCCACCACCTCCCGGATGAGGTCCGCCAGCTTCTTCGCCCGCGCATTGTCGGCCACTGGTCCGTCTCCTTCTTCCTTGCAGACAAGCAATCAGTCTTCATCACCGTGGAACCGCCGTCTCACCGACAGCAGCTCCACTTCAGGACGCGCCGCGACCAGCCGCTCGCAGCGGTCCAGTACGTCCGACACGAACCCCGCGTCCCCACTCACCAGGGCGACCCCTATACGGGCCCTGCGGTGCAGGTCCTGGTCGCCCACCTCGGCCGCGCTCACGGCGAACTTGCGCTGGAGCTCGGCGACGATGGGCCGGACGACGGAGCGTTTCTCCTTCAGCGAATGAACGTCGCCGAGGAGCAGATCGAAGGACAGAGTCCCCACGTACATGCAGTTCCGGATGTCCCGCCGGTGCGGGTTAGGTGGCCCGCCGGGCCGTCGCCCGGAAGGATCTCCCGGCCGACGCGCGGCCCGGTCACCAGAACCGTACACGCAACGGCCGGGGCCGATCGACGGATATTCCGCCGACCGGCCCCGGTGTTACAGCTACCTACGACACGGTGCGAACCGCCTCGCGCTTACGCGCGGGGCTTCTCGCGCATCTCGTACGTCGCGATGACGTCGTCGATCTTGATGTCGTTGAAGGAGCCGAGGTTGATACCGCCCTCGAAGCCCTCGCGGATCTCGGTGACGTCGTCCTTGAAGCGGCGCAGACCGGAGATGGTGAGGTTCTCGGCGATGACCTTGCCATCGCGGATGAGCCGCGCCTTGGTGTTGCGCTTGACCTCGCCCGACCGGATGAGGACACCGGCGATGTTGCCCAGCTTGGACGAGCGGAAGATCTCGCGGACCTCCGCCGTACCGAGCTCGACCTCTTCGTACTCCGGCTTGAGGAGACCCTTGAGGGCCGCCTCGATCTCCTCGATGGCCTGGTAGATCACCGAGTAGTAGCGGACGTCGACACCCTCGCGGTCCGCCATCTGCGCGGCACGGCCGGCCGCACGGACGTTGTAACCGATGACGATGGCGTCGGAGCCCATCGCCAGCGAGATGTCGGACTCGGTGACCGCACCCACACCGCGGTGCAGGACGCGGATGTCGACCTCTTCGCCGACGTCGAGCTGGAGCAGCGAGGACTCGAGGGCCTCGACCGCACCGGACGCGTCGCCCTTGATGATGAGGTTGAGTTCCTGGACCAGACCGGCCTTGAGGACCGAGTCGAGGTCTTCCAGGGACACCCGGCGGACGCGCTTGGCGAAGTTGGCGTTGCGCTCACGCGCAGCACGCTTCTCGGCGATCTGACGGGCCGTGCGGTCCTCGTCGACGACGAGGAAGTTGTCGCCGGCGCCGGGGACGTTGGTGAGACCCAGGACCAGGACGGGGGTCGACGGACCCGCTTCCTCGACGTTGTTGCCCTTGTCGTCGAGCATGGCGCGCACTCGGCCGTAGGCGTCGCCCACGACCATCGTGTCGCCGACGCGGAGGGTACCGCGCTGGACGAGGACGGTGGCGACGGCACCGCGGCCGCGGTCGAGGTGGGACTCGATCGCAATACCCTGAGCGTCCTGCTCCGGGTTGGCGCGCAGGTCGAGCGAGGCGTCGGCGGTGAGGACGACGGCCTCGAGCAGGGAGTCGATGTGCAGACCCTGCTTGGCGGAGATGTCGACGAACATCGTGTCGCCGCCGTACTCCTCGGCGACCAGACCGAACTCGGTGAGCTGACCGCGCACCTTGACCGGGTCGGCACCCTCGACGTCGATCTTGTTGACCGCGACGACGATCGGGACGCCGGCGGCCTTGGCGTGGTTGAGCGCCTCGATCGTCTGCGGCATGACGCCGTCGTTGGCCGCGACCACGAGGATCGCGATGTCGGTCGACTTCGCACCACGGGCACGCATGGCGGTGAACGCCTCGTGACCGGGGGTATCGATGAAGGTGATCTTGCGCTCTTCACCGTTGACCTCGGTGCCCACCTGGTAGGCACCGATGTGCTGGGTGATGCCACCGGCTTCGCCCGCGACGACGTTCGTCTTGCGGATGGCGTCGAGGAGGCGGGTCTTACCGTGGTCGACGTGACCCATGACGGTGACGACCGGCGGACGCGGCATGAGGTATTCCTCGCCGCCCTCGTCCTCGCCGAACTCGATGTCGAAGCCCTCGAGGAGCTCGCGGTCCTCTTCCTCCGGGCTGACGATCTGAACCGTGTAGTTCATCTCGCCGGCCAGCATTTCGAGGGTCTCGTCGGAGACGGACTGCGTGGCAGTGACCATCTCGCCGAGGTTCATCATCACGGCGACGAGCGACGCCGGGTTGGCGTTGATCTTCTCCGCGAAGTCGGTGAGGGACGCACCGCGCGACAGGCGAACGGTCTCGCCCTGGCCGCGAGGCAGCATCACGCCGCCGACGGACGGGGCCTGCATGGCCTCGTACTCCTGGCGCCTCTGACGCTTGGACTTGCGACCACGACGGGCCGGACCGCCGGGACGGCCGAAGGCACCCTGCGTGCCACCACGGGCACCGGGACCACCGGGACGCCCGCCGAAGCCGGGACGACCGCCGCCACCGGCACCGGCCGGGCCGCCGCCGAAGCCGCCGCCACCCGGACGCGGACCGCCGAAGCCGCCGCCTGCCGGACGCGAGCCCGGACCGGCCGGACGGCCGGCGAAGCCGCCGCCACCGGGACGAGCGCCGCCGCCACCGGGACGGGCACCGCCCGCACCGGGACCACGGCCACCGGGGCCGCCGCCGGGACGGGGACCGGGACCACCGGCAGCGGGACGCTGCGGCATCATGCCCGGGTTCGGACGGTTACCACCGGGAGCACCACCGGGACGCGGGGCGCCGCCCTGCGGACGGGGCATGCCGCCCGGGGTCGGGCGACCAGCGCCCTGGCCCTGCGGACGCGGAGCGCCGCCGGGGCCGCCCTGCGGACGGGGAGCACCCTGGCCGCCACCGGCGCCGGGGGCACCGGGACGGGGAGCGCCGGCCGGACGGGGCGCCTGCGGGCGCGCCATGCCGGTGGAGCCACCAGAGGTGAAGGGGTTGTTGCCCGGACGGGGACCGGCCGGACGGGCGCCCTGGGGACGCGGAGCCGCGGAACCGGGGCCGGCGGGACGCTGTCCCTGGCCGCCGGGGGCGGTGCCGGCCGGACGCGGGGCGCCGGGACGGGCACCGGCCTGGCCACCCTGACCCTGCGCCGGACGCTGCTGCGCCGGACGGGGGCCGGGAGCCGCGGCGGCGGGACGCTCGGTGCGCGCCGGGGCGGCCGGGGCCGCCGGAGGCGCGGAGAACTCGGTCACCACGGGAGCCGCCGGAGCGGGCTTCGGGGCGGCCGGAGCCTTGGGACCGGGACGCGGGCCGGGAGCGGCCGGAGTCACCGGGGCGCTGACCGCGGGGGCCTCGGCAGCGGCGGGCTTGGGAGCCACCGGTGCGCCGGGCTTCGGGGCAGCAGGACGTGCCGCGGCGGCCGGAGAGGGCGCCGCGGGCTTGGCGGGCGCGGCCTTGCGGGGCGCGCCGGGCTTGGCAGCGGACTTGCCGGCGTTGCCGCCGGGCCCCTGCAGTGCGTCAGTCAACTTGCGTACAACCGGCGCCTCGATCGTCGAGGACGCCGAACGGACGAATTCACCGAGTTCTTGGAGCTTGGCCATGACGACCTTGCTCTCCACCCCGAACTCCTTGGCGAGTTCGTATACCCGGACCTTAGCCACTTCGCTCCTTTTAGGTCCGGGTTACGCCGGACCGTCGCTACTTCATGGGCGTACTCATCGCGTACTCATCGAGTGCTCATCGCAATCTCGACCTACTTCCAACTCGCGAGGTACCTGACCGCACGGGACGTTCCGTGCCGTTCTTCTTACTTCTTACGGTGCCGCCCCGGCCGTGACGGCCAGGGCTTTGCGCAGTTCCGTCGTGTCGAGCGCTCCTGCGGACCGAAGGGCCCGGGGGAACGCTCTGCGGCGGACCGCCTGGTCGAGGCAGACCGCGGCAGGGTGCACGTAGGCACCCCGGCCGGGCAGCGTACCGCGAGGATCAGGGACGCATTCGTCCTCGACCGCCACGATGCGCAGCAGATCGCTCTTGGCCGCTCGCTCCCGACACCCCACACAGGTGCGTTCGGGGCATGCGCGGGCTTGCGTCCGGCCAGACACGCCTAAGTCTACCTCCCCGTACCGACCTCACCCCTTCAGGTGAAAAATCGAACGGATGTCGTTGTGATCCAGAGGGAATCCCTGGGTCCAGGGGTTCCTGTCTACCCGCCGGAAACCTCCGGCGGGTAGCGATTTATTCCCGGCCCCGGCTTCCGCCGCGGTCGGCGTCACGGCCGCCGTCACGCCCGTCACGACCGTCACGACCGCCGTCACGGCCGCCGTCCTCGTCGTCCGAGGTCTCGGTGTCGGGACGGATGTCGATGCGCCAGCCGGTGAGGCGGGCGGCGAGGCGGGCGTTCTGGCCCTCCTTGCCGATGGCCAGCGACAGCTGGTAGTCGGGCACGGTCACCCGGGCGGACCGGGAGTCCCAGTCGACGACCTCGACCTTGCTCACCCGGGCGGGTGACAGGGCGTTCGCGACCATCTCCGCCGGGTCGTCCGACCAGTCGACGATGTCGATCTTCTCGCCGTGCAGCTCGGCCATGACATTGCGCACGCGGCTGCCCATCGGGCCGATGCAGGCGCCCTTCGGGTTGAGGCCCGAACGGGTGGACCGGACGGCGATCTTGGTGCGGTGACCGGCCTCACGGGCGATCGCGGAGATCTCGACGCTGCCGTCGGCGATCTCGGGGACCTCCAGCGAGAACAGCTTCTTCACCAGGTTGGGGTGGGTGCGCGACAGGGTCACGGACGGACCGCGGACACCCTTCGCCACCCGCACGACGTACGCCTTCAGGCGGAGACCGTGCGTGTAGTCCTCGCCGGGGACCTGCTCCTGCACCGGCAGGATGGCCTCCAGCTTGCCGATGTCGACGAGGACGTTCTTGGGGTCCTTGCCCTGCTGGACGACGCCGGTGATGACGTCGCCCTCGCGGCCGGCGAACTCGCCGAAGGTCAGGTCGTCCTCGGCGTCGCGCAGACGCTGCAGGATCACCTGCTTGGCGGTCGTCGCGGCGATCCGCCCGAAGTCCGACGGGGTGTCGTCGAACTCCTTGGGCTCCTGGCCCTCTTCGAGGTCCCTCGGGTCTTCCGTCGCCCACACGACCACGTGACCGTTGGTGCGGTCGAGCACGACGCGGGCGCGCCGGAAGCTGCCCTCGGTGCGGTGGTACGCGATGAGGAGGGCCGACTCGATCGCCTCGACGAGCAGGTCGAAGGAGATCTCCTTCTCCCGGACCAGACCCCGCAGGGCACTCATGTCGATGTCCACGGCTACGCCTCCTCTTCCTTCTTGTCCTTGCGGTTGAACTCGATCTCGACACGCGCCTTGGCGATGTCGGTGAAAGCAATGCGGCGGGCGGTCGCCTTGCGGCCCTTCACGCCCGGAACTTCGAGGTCCATGCCCTCGTCGTCGACGTCGAGGATGCGGGCGACCAGTTCCCCGCTCTCGACCAGCTGGAACTTCACGAGACGGCCGATGGCCCGGATGTAGTGACGGTGCTCGGTCAGCGGGCGGTCCGCGCCCGGCGAGCTCACTTCGAGGTTGTACTCGTCCTCGCCCATCGCGTCGGTCTCGTCGAGCTTGTCGGAGATCTCACGGCTCAGCTCGGCGCACTCGTCCAGGTCGACACCCTCATCGGAATCCACGATGATCCGCAGCATCCGGCGCTTGCCCGCCTTGGACATCTCGATCTCCTCGAGGTCCAGGCCCTTGGCGGCGACGAGCGGCTCCAGCAGTCCGCGCAGCCTGTCGCTCTGGGTGGTGCTCATCCGGGTGACTCCTCGGCCGCGTGTGCTGTTGTGGTTTTCGTCGCGTGTCAGGTCAAAGGGTATCCGGTCGCGGAGGGTGTTGCCGTCCGCGCTGCGGCCGGGAGCCCCGGGTACCGTGATCACACCCTGTCCCGACATCACCCCCGAGGACGTCGCCGTGCCCTGGACCCTGCCCTTGAGGCCTTCGCGAAGGAGCGTGCTCGCCGGAGCCGCCGCAGCGGCCGGGGCCGCTCTGCTCACCGGGTGCACCGACGGTGACGACCCGTCCGGGGCCGACTCCGGGATTCCACTCGAACGGCGGATGCGGGAGGGAGCCGTTCGTGACAGTGAGCGGCTGCTGGAACGTTACGACGCCACGGCCGCCGCCCATCCGGGGCTCGCCGGGCGGCTCGCGCCACTGCGCTCCGCCGTCGCCGCGCACACCGCGGCACTGGCCTTCACCTCCCCCGGGACGTCGGCGCCGTCCCGGCCCGTGTCCCCCTCCCCCTCGGCCGCAGCCTCGCCGACCGCCTCCGAGGCACGCCGCGAGGCGGTCCCGCCGCAGCCCGAGGAGGCGCTGAGCGCCCTCGCGGACGCCGAGCGGAGCCTGTCCGAGGCCCGGACCATCGCGCTGGCCGGGGCCCCCGGGGAGCTGGCCCGGATGCTGGCCTCGGTGGCCGCCTGCGGCGCCGTCCACGCGTACCTGCTGACCTCGACCCCGGGAGCCCCCGCGTGAAGCCCGAGCCCTCTCCCGCGAACCACCCCCTCGTGGCCGCCCAGGCCGCGCTGGCCGCCGAGCACGCGGCGGTCTACGGCTACGGCGTCATCGGCGCCCGTACTGCGCCCGCCCGCCAGACCGAGGCCCGGGAGGCGTACGGCGCCCACCTGGCCCGCCGCGACGTGCTCACCCGGACGGTGCGCGGGCTGGGCGGGGCGCCCCGGCCCAGCGAGGCCGCGTACACCCTGCCCTTCGAGCTGCGCACGCCCGCCGACATCGAGCGGCTCGCCGCCGAGATCGAGGACCGGGTGGCGGGCGCGTACTCCGACCTGGTCCGGTCGGCGGACGGCCAGTTGCGCCGCGAGGCGGCCGACGCGCTGAGCGCCGCAGCCGTGCGCGCGGCACGCTGGCGCGGTGTCGGCGTAGCCTTCCCTGGGCTCGCGGAACGTTCGGAGCGGGCCCGCAACAGCTGAAAGGGACCACGCACGCATGGCTTTCGAACCGCCGCAGCGGCTTGTACGGGCGCTCGGCGAGCTGCCGGAGACGGCGCGGGAGACGCAGTGGCTGGGGCAGCTGCCCGAGCTCGCCGAGAAGGCGCTGGAACGGCGCGGCGTGGAGGCCCAGCGAGTCTCGGCGCCCGGCGGCCGCAGCAGCCTGGTGCTCCTCGTCCGCTACGCCGACGGCACCCCGGCTGCGCTGAAGCTGGCGCCCCCCGGGGCCCGGCCCGACCGGGAGCTGGCCGCGCTCGCCCACTGGGGCGGTTTCGGGTCCGTACGGGTCCTCGACTCGCGCCACCACGCGGACGACGGCGCGCTGCTCCTGGAGCGCCTCCACCCGGAGGTGTCGCTGCGTTCGCTGCCGGAGGCCAAGGCCCTGCTGGAGGCCTGCGGCACGCTGCGGCGGCTGTGGGTGGAGCCGCCGGCCGGCCACGTCTTCGAGACGGTGGCCGAGCGGACGGCCGCGCAGTGCGAGGTCCTGCGGTCGGCTCCCCCGGAAGCGCGGGCACTGGCGGACACGGCGATGGCGCTGCGCGAGGAGTTGACGGCGCTGCCGGGTGAACAGCTGCTGCTGCACGGGAACTTCCGGCAGGGCAAGGTCCTCGCGGGCGAGCGGGCACCGTGGCTGACGGTGGGTCCGGACCCGCTGGTCGGCGAGCGGGCCTACGACCTGGCCCGGCTGGTCCGGGACCGCCTGGAGGACCAGGTCGCCACCTCGGCGGGGGCGGCCGGGGCCCGGCGGCGGGTGAACAAGCTCGCGGACTCGCTGGAGGTGGACCGCGACCGGCTGCGGGGCTGGACGGTGTTCCGGGCGGTGGAGTCCGGGAGCCGCGCGCTGGCGGCCGGGCGGCGCCGGGACGCGGAGCTGCTGCTGGAGTTCGCGGCCTGGCTGTAGGGCATACCGTAGGTAGGAAGGTATGCCTGGCAGGGGCAGGTGGCCGTCATGGTCGAAGAGCTGCTGACAGCGGGGATCGCCGCCGCGGTGGGTGTCGCGGTGTACGCGGGCGCCGCGGCGCGGGTCGTGAAGCAGTACGAGCGGGGTCTGGTCTTCCGCTTCGGCCGGCTGCGCCAGGGGGTGCGGCCGCCCGGGTTCACGATGATCGTTCCGGTCGTGGACCGGCTGCGCAAGGTGAACATGCAGATCGTGACGCTGCCGGTGCCGGCGCAGGAGGGCATCACCCGGGACAACGTCACGGTGCGGGTGGACGCGGTCGTGTACTTCAAGGTCGTCGAACCGGCCGATGCCATCGTCGAGGTGGAGGACTACCGCTTCGCGGTCTCCCAGATGGCGCAGACCTCGCTGAGGTCGATCATCGGCAAATCGGATCTGGACGACCTGCTGTCCAACCGGGAGAAGCTGAACGAGGGGCTGGAGCTGATGATCGACAGCCCGGCGATCGGCTGGGGCGTGCAGATCGACCGGGTCGAGATCAAGGACGTGTCCCTGCCGGAGACCATGAAGCGGTCGATGGCCCGGCAGGCGGAGGCGGACCGTGAGCGGCGGGCGCGGGTCATCAACGCGGACGCGGAGCTCCAGGCGTCGAGGAAGCTGGCCGAGGCGGCCGCGGTGATGTCGGAGCAGCCCGCCGCATTGCAGCTGCGGCTGCTCCAGACGGTGGTCGCCGTCGCGGCGGAGAAGAACTCCACCCTGGTCCTCCCGTTCCCGGTGGAACTCCTGCGCTTCCTGGAACGCGCGGCCCCTGCCCAACCACCCCCGCCCCCGGCCCCGGCGTCGGCCCCGGACGACGCCCCGGCGGCGTGAGTCCGCTGCGCGGGGCTGTCCCCTACCCGCCCTTCCTCCGTTCCCGCCTCAATCGCCGGCGCGGCTGATGAATCAGCCTCGCCGGCGTTTGAGGCGCGGGGTCTGGGGCGGAGCCCCAGGGAACGGAGGAAGGGCGGGGCGGGGAGTGGCTCGCGCAGCGCCCCCGGCTAGGACAGCCGGGTGAGGGCTTCGGCCAGGGGGAGTTCCTCGCGGGTACCCGCGCGGCGGTCCTGGAGTTCCACCACGCCCTCGGCGGACCTCCGCCCAGCGACCAGAATCCACGGCACGCCGATCAGCTCCGCGTCCGTGAGCTTCACCCCGGGCGACAGCCCCGCCCGGTCGTCGAGCAGCACCCGCCGCCCGGCCCCCGCCAGGGCCTGCGCCGCCTGCTCCGCCAGCGCCAGCGGCACGGCCTTGCCCGCCGCCACGACGTGGACGTCGGCCGGGGCCACCTCGGCCGGCCAGCACAGCCCGCGCTCGTCGGCCGTCTGCTCGGCGAGCGCCGCCACCGCCCGGGAGACGCCGATGCCGTAGGAGCCCATGGTGACCCGGACCGGCTTGCCCTCCTTGCCGAGGACGTCGAGGCCGAAGGCGTCCGCGTACTTGCGGCCCAGCTGGAAGATGTGGCCGATCTCGATGGCCCGGTCCAGCCGCAGTCCCGTACCGCAGGCGGGGCAGGGGTCGCCCGGTTCGACGACGGCCACGTCCAGGTAGCGGTCCACCTCGAAGTCCCGGCCGCAGACCACGTTGCGGGCGTGGGTGTCCGCCCGGTTGGCGCCGGTGACCCAGGCGGTGCCGGGCGCGACCCTCGGGTCGGCGAGGTAGCGGACCTTGTCCAGGCCCTGCGGGCCCACGTAGCCGCGTACGAGGTCGGGGCGGTCGGCGAAGTCCTCGGCCGTCACCAGCTCCACGACGGCCGGGGCCAGGTGCTCCGCCAGCTTGCCGAGGTCCACCTCCCGGTCTCCGGGTACGCCGACGGCGGTGATCTCCCCGTCCACCTTGACCAGGAGGTTCTTCAGCGTCGCGGAGGCGGGGACGCCCAGGTGCGCGGCGAGGGACTCGATGGTGGGGGTGTCGGGGGTGTCGACCTCCTCCAGCGCGGGGTGTTCGCCGACCACCGGCGTCAGGGCGAAGGTGACGGCCTCGGTGTTGGCGGCGTAGTCGCAGGCGGGGCAGTCCGCGAAGGTGTCCTCGCCGGCCGCGGCGGGGGCGAGGAACTCCTCGGAGGCGGAGCCGCCCATGGCCCCGGACACCGCGGAGACGATCCGGTGGTCCAGGCCGAGCCGCCGGAAGATCCGCCCGTAGGCCTCGCGGTGGAGCCGGTAGGACTCCTCCAGGCCCTCGTCGGAGACGTCGAAGGAGTACGAGTCCTTCATCTGGAACTCGCGTCCGCGCAGCACCCCGGAGCGGGGGCGGGCCTCGTCGCGGTACTTGGTCTGGATCTGGTAGAGCATGACCGGCAGGTCCTTGTACGAGGTGCACTGGTCCTTCACGACCAGGGTGAAGATCTCCTCGTGCGTCGGACCCAGCAGGTAGTCGGCGCCCTTGCGGTCCTTGAGGCGGAACAGCAGGTCCCCGTACTCCGTCCAGCGTCCGCTGACCTCGTACGGTTCCTTCGGCAGCAGCGCGGGGAGCAGCACCTCCTGGGCGCCGATCGCGTCCATCTCCTCGCGGACGACGCGCGCGACGTTGTCCAGGACCCGCTTGCCGAGCGGCAGCCAGGTCCACACCCCGGCGGAGCTGCGCCGGACGTAGCCGGCCCGGACGAGGAGGCGGTGGCTCAGGGTCTCCGCGTCGGCCGGGTCCTCGCGGAGGGTCCGGGCCATGAGGCGGGACATGCGCTGCACGTGTTGCGTTGACATGACGGGAGGCTACCGGGGCCCGCCGGGCCGGTGGAAATGGCCCGCGAAAGCAGGATGTCAGGGCCTGCGCAGGGGCAGCGGCGCGCCCATGACGGCGTACGGGAGGCCCGCGCTCGGGAAGTGGACCTTGCGGGCCAGGTCCGTGTAGCCGAGGGCGGCGTAGAGGCCGCGGGCGGGGCTGTCGGTGTCGATGGCGGAGAGGATGGAGCGCGGCTCGGCGGCGCTGTCGGTGATCCGGGTGATGAGGGCGCGGCCGACGCCGCGGCCCTGGAAGCCGGGGTGGACGTGCAGTTCGGTGATCACGAAGGAGTCGTCGAGCCAGTCGTCGACGCCGCCGGCCCGGAGGTAGGGCTCGACGATGGTGGACCACCAGTGGGCGCGGTCGTTGGGCATCCCGTACACGAAGCCGGCGAGGGCGCCGTCGTCGGTGTGGGCGCCGAGCGCGCGGGCGCCGGGGCAGGTCATGTGGCGCTGGACGATGTAGCGCCGGATGCCGATCTCCTCCTCGCTGAGCCCGAAGGCCACGGCCTGCACGCGCAGGGCCTCGTCCACGCGGGCGGCGAGGTCCAGGGGGGCGATGCGGAGGCCGGCGGGCCGTGCGGGGTCGTCGCCCCCGGGAGTAGGCAGCATGCGGCGACCTTACTTCGGGGTACGGGCGGTCCGGTACGGGTTCCGGTGCGAAAGCGGCCACGGCGGCGCCGCGGGGCGCCGGGCGGGCGGGACGGTCAGAACAGCACGCTCATGAAGGCGCCGACCTCGCGGAAGCCGACGCGCCGGTAGGAGGCGCGGGCCGCGGTGTTGAAGTCGTTGACGTAGAGGCTGACCACGGGTGCCACGTCGCGCAGCGCGTACGCGACGACGGCGGCCATGCCGGTCTCCGAGTGGCCGCGGCCCCGGAACTCGGGGTCCACCCAGACGCCCTGGATCTGGCAGGCGCGGGGGGTGGCGGCGCCGATCTCGGCCTTGAAGACGACCTTGCCGTTCTCGATGCGGGCGAAGGAGCGGCCGGCGCCGACGAGCTCGGCGACGCGGGCCTGGTAGAGCAGCCCGCCGTCGCCGGCGAGCGGGGAGATGCCGACCTCTTCGGTGAACATGGCCACGCAGGCGGGCATGATCAGGTCCATCTCGTCCTTGCGGATGCGGCGGACGAGGGGGTCGGCGGCGATCTCGGCGGACGGCTGCTCGATGGTCATGAGCGGCTGGTGGGAGCGGACGTCGCGGGCCGGTCCCCAGGTGGGCTCCAGGAGCTTCCACAGCAGCCGGGTGGCCTCGGCGGGGCCGACGATGGAGGAGCAGCGGCGGCCGGTGCGGCGGGCGCGGTCGGCGAAGGCGCGTACGGCGTCGGGTCCGGCGCAGGCGGGGACCAGGTTGGCGCCGGCGTAGCACAGGGAGCGCAGCTCGCCGTCGGCGTACCAGCCCCACATCTCGCCGCCCAGGCGCCACGGGTCGAGTCCGGCGACCTGGACCCGGGAGGTGATGAAGGCGTTCTCGACCGGCTCGCGTCCGAGGATGTCGAGCGCGGCGTCGAGATCACTGGGCTCAAGGACCCGGGTGGTGGTCTGCGTCAACACTGGGGCCTCACCATGCAAGTCTGCTGATCCCCGAACTGTACCCGGAGCTCCCTGAGGATGCCTGGTCCCACGGGTCACGAAAAGACTCCGGCCCTGCCCCCGAGCTGCGGGAACAGGGCCGGGCGCGGCGGGTGGGCGTCAGACGCCGATGGCGACGGTGGGCTCGCCGGACATGACGCCGTCCTTCTCCATCTGCTCGGCGATCTTCATCGCCTCTTCGATGAGGGTCTCCACGATCTTCGACTCGGGGACGGTCTTGATGACCTCGCCCTTCACGAAGATCTGGCCCTTGCCGTTGCCGGAGGCGACGCCGAGGTCGGCCTCGCGGGCCTCGCCGGGGCCGTTGACGACGCAGCCCATGACCGCGACGCGCAGCGGGACCTCCATGCCCTCCAGGCCCGCCGTGACCTCCTCGGCCAGCTTGTAGACGTCGACCTGGGCGCGTCCGCAGGACGGGCAGGAGACGATCTCCAGGCGGCGCGGCTTGAGGTTGAGCGACTCCAGGATCTGGTTGCCGACCTTGACCTCCTCGACCGGCGGCGCGGAGAGGGAGACGCGGATGGTGTCGCCGATGCCCTCGGAGAGCAGCGCGCCGAAGGCGACGGCGGACTTGATGGTGCCCTGGAAGGCGGGGCCTGCCTCGGTGACGCCGAGGTGCAGCGGGTAGTCGCAGGCGGCGGCGAGCTGGCGGTAGGCGTTGACCATGACGACCGGGTCGTTGTGCTTGACCGAGATCTTGATGTCGCCGAAGCCGTGCTCCTCGAAGAGGGAGGCCTCCCAGAGCGCGGACTCGACCAGTGCCTCGGGGGTGGCCTTGCCGTACTTCTTGAGCAGTCGGGCGTCGAGGGAGCCGGCGTTGACGCCGATGCGGATCGGGGTGCCGGTGTCCTTGGCGGCCCGAGCGATCTCCTTGACCTTGTCGTCGAACTGCTTGATGTTGCCCGGGTTCACGCGGACGGCGGCGCAGCCGGCTTCGATCGCGGCGAACACGTACTTGGGCTGGAAGTGGATGTCGGCGATGACCGGGATCTGCGACTTCTTCGCGATGACGGCCAGCGCGTCGGCGTCGTCCTGGGTCGGGCAGGCGACGCGGACGATGTTGCAGCCGGAGGCGGTCAGCTCGGCGATCTGCTGCAGGGTGGCGCCGATGTCGGAAGTCCGGGTCGTGGTCATCGACTGCACCGAGATGGGCGCGTCGCCGCCGACGGCGACGGACCCGACGTGGATCTTGCGGCTGACCCTGCGGTCGGCAAGCTTCGTCGGCACGGCCGGCATTCCGAGTGAGATGGCAGTCATCTGCTGTGCAACCCCAAGGTGTGGATCGAGGTCCCGATGTCGGCGGGCTCCAGCCTTCGAGATTACGCCAATGCGTGCGTACCCCTCGCATCCGAGGGGGGTCCGCCACCCGAACGTAGGGAGCCGGGCACGCATCGTGCCCGGCTCCCGTGCCGGCGGCGTAGAGACCGGTACTACTAGCTGATCTTGATCGGGTTGACCACGTCCGCGACGAGCACCAGCAGGGTGAAGGCGACGAAGACTCCGGCCACCACGTACGCGGCGGGCATCAGCTTCGCCACGTCGAACGGGCCGGGGTCGGCGCGGCGGAAGATCCGGGCCACGTGGCGCCGCAGCGACTCCCACAGGGCGCCGGCGATGTGTCCGCCGTCCAGCGGCAGCAGGGGCAGCATGTTGAACAGGAACAGCGAGAGGTTGAACATCCCGAGGACCTGGAAGAGGATCGCCGCCCGCTGTTCGCTGGGCAGGTCCAGGGCCGCGATGTCGCTGCTCATCCGGGCCGCGCCGACGATGCCCATCGGGGAGTCCTGCTCGCGCTCGCCGCCACTGAAGGCCGCGTTCCACAGGGCGGGGATCTTGGCGGGGAGCTTGACCAGGCCCTGGACGCTGCTGTCGACGATCTCGCCCATGTGGTTCACGGACTCGCCGAAGGACAGGGCCGCGATCTCGCTCTTGGGGCTGAAGCCGAGCCAGCCGGCGGTGACGTACTCGCCCTTGACGTAGCCGCCGTGGCCGTCGGTCCTGGCGACCTTGTTCTCGATGAGGGTGACGGGCACGTCGAGCTGCCGTCCGTCGCGGACGACGGTGACGGTGGCGGGGCCGACGGTGTCGCGGATCTTCTTCTGGAGGGCGGCCCAGTCGGCCACCTTCCTGCCGTTGAAGGCGACGATCCGGTCGTCCGCCCGCAGGTCCGCCTTCTTCGCCGGGGCGACCGGGTCGGTTTCCTTGCAGACCTCGCGCTTCTCGCTCTGCTGGATGACGCAGGGCGAGACGCTCGCGATCTGGGTGGTGGTCCGGTTGATCCCGAAGGTCATCCAGACCCCGAAGAAGATCGCCAGGGCGAGCACCAGGTTCATGAAGGGCCCGGCGAACATCACGATCACGCGCTTCCAGGGCTTGCGCGTGTAGAAGAGGCGCGTCTCGTCCCCGGGCTGGAGCTCCTCGTAGGCCGCCGAGCGGGCGTCCTCGATCATCGACCGGAACGGTGAGGTGGAGCGGGCGGTGACCTTGCCGTCCTCGCCGGGCGGGAACATCCCGATCATGCGGATGTAGCCGCCCATCGGGATGGCCTTGATGCCGTACTCGGTCTCGCCCCGCTTGCGCGACCACAGGGTCCGGCCGAAGCCGACCATGTACTGGGGCACGCGGATGCCGAAGAGCTTGGCCGTGGAGAGGTGGCCGAGCTCGTGCCAGGCGATCGAGAAGAGCAGTCCGCCCACGAAGACGAGCACACCGATCAGGTTCAGCACCAGCGTCATGCGCCCGCCTCCACGGCGGCCCGTGCCGCCATCTCCCGTGCCCGGGCCCTGGCCCAGGTCTCCGCTTCGAGGACGTCCGCGACCGTCAGGGAAGTTCCCGACTCCGGCGTTCCGTGCTCGTCGACCACGGCAGAGACGGTATCCATGATTGCTGTGAACGGCAGCCGACCGGCCAGGAAGGCTTCCACGCACTCCTCGTTCGCCGCATTGAACACGGCGGGCGCGGTGCCGCCGAGGGTGCCGACGTGGCGGGCCAGGTCCACGGCCGGGAAGGCCTCGGTGTCCAGCGGGAAGAACTCCCAGCTCGACGCCTTGGTCCAGTCGAAGGCGGGGGCCGCGTCCGGGATCCGCTCGGGCCAGCCGAGGCCGATCGCGATGGGGCCGCGCATGTCGGGCGGGGTGGCCTGGGCGAGGGTGGAGCCGTCGGTGAACTCGACCATGGAGTGCACGTACGACTGGGGGTGGACCACGACCTCGATGCGGTCGAAGGGGATGTCGTAGAGCAGGTGCGCCTCGATGACCTCCAGCCCCTTGTTGACCAGGGTCGCGGAGTTCACGGTGATGACCGGGCCCATGGCCCAGGTGGGGTGCGCGAGGGCGTCCTCGACGGTGACCGAGGCCAGCTCGGCGCGGCTGCGCCCGCGGAAGGGCCCGCCGGAGGCGGTGACGACGAGCTTGCGCACGTCGGCGCGGGTGCCGGCGGCCAGCGCCTGGAAGAGCGCGGCGTGCTCGGAATCGACCGGGATGATCTGGCCGGGCCGCGCGAGGGCCTTCACCAGGGGGCCGCCGACGATCAGCGACTCCTTGTTGGCGAGGGCGAGGGTGCGGCCGGCGCGCAGCGCGGCGAGGGTCGGTGCGAGGCCGATGGAGCCGGTGATGCCGTTGAGGACGGTGTGGCACGCGGAGGCGGCGAGTTCGGTGGCCGCGTCGGGCCCGGCCAGGATCTCCGGCAGCGGCTCCGAGGGGCCGTACTGGGCGCTCAGCGCCTCCTTCAGGGCCGGTACGACGTCCTCGCGGGCCACGGCCACGGCCTCGACGCGCAGCAGCCGGGCCTGCTCGGCGAGCAGGCCGACGCGCCCGCCGGCGGCCGACAGCGCGGTGACCCGGAAGCGGTCCGGGTTGCGCAGGGCCAGGTCGATGGCCTGGGTGCCGATGGATCCGGTCGACCCGAGGATGACGATGTCCCGGCGGCCGGCCGCGGCGTCGAAGAGGAGGTGCGGGTCGGCGAGGGGGGCTGGACTGTCGCTCATGCCCCCCATTGTTGCCGCAACTCAGGGACGGTTGGACACGGAGTCCCCGTCCGTGACGCGCGCGAGGAGTTCGGGGAGCGTTCCGGCGAAGTCGGGGAGCGCGCGGGCGGCCCGCCACCAGGCCCGGGGGTCGTCCCCGAGGGCCTCGTCGAACAGCCGGTCGGCCTCCGCCCGGGCGGCGAGGACGGCGGCCGGGTGGTCGTGGCGGTCCGGGTGGCCTATGTCGCCGAGCCACTGGTCCTCGTCCAGGGCCCAGCAGGCGGGGACCTTGTGCCGGACCACGTCGGCGCCGGTGAGCAGGGAGCGGTCCAGGCAGTCACGGACCCAGCGGACGTCCTCGTCGACGGTCTCCATCGGCACGGCGAGGCTGACCAGGGCCAGCTCCCGTTCCCACTCCCCCGTCGGCTCGGCCGTGCCCGGGTCGGGCGCGAGGTGGCGTACGGCGCGGGCCAGCGCCGGGTCGTGGCGTACGGCGCCGGGTGCGGGCGGCGCGCCGGAGGCCAGGGCCGCGGCCAGCTCGGGCAGGGTGCCGCGGAAGGCGGGGGCGCGGCGCGGGAGCTCGGCCCACAGCCGGGGGTCGTCGCCGAGCAGGGGGCGCAGGGCCCGCTGCACGGCCGACTGCATCTCGGCCTGTTCGGGCAGGGTCCAGCGCAGGCCGTGGCCGACGGGGAGGTGGCCCAGGAGCAGGGTGCGGGACGCGGGGGCGACGCAGGAGACGAGTTCGTCGCAGGTCAGCAGCCCGGTGCGCACCGCGCGGACGGCGGGCCGCCACCAGTGGCGGCCGTACGTGTCCCCCGCGCGGGCGTCGAGCAGCCCGAGGCAGGCCTGCCGGGGCAGTGCGCCGACCAGCAGCAGCGCCTCGACGGCGCCGGCCGGCAGGGGCGCGCGGGCGTGCTCGCGCACGAGCTGCTCGGGGTCGAGGAGCTGGTGCGGCATGCGCAGCAGGGTCAGCGGTATCCGGGGGCGGCGGCCGTGCCGGCGGAGCAGGGTGATCAGCTCCGCGGGGGCGAAGGGGCCGGGGCCGGCCTCGCGGAGCAGTTCCGGGGAGGGTCCGGGCCGGGCGGCGTAGCGGGCGGGGCCGGGCAGGCCGGGCAGCGGGCGGCCGACGACGTGGGGGTTGCGGGCGATCCAGTTCCGGTCGGCGTCGGTGCCGTGGCGCAGCAGCAGGGTGACGGCCGAGGCGGGCAGCCACTGGTCGCGGCACAGGTACTTGCGGGTGGTGTCGTCGAGCCGGTGGAGCAGGTCGGTGACGACGTGCTGCGGTGCGTGGCGCAGCAGGTGTGCCACGCACCAGGCCAGCCGTCTGCTGGCCCGGTCCTCCTCGGCCGTCGCCATCGTCCTCGTCCGCCTCGCGCTCGTGCCCGTACCCGTGCCGGTACCCGTACTCGTACATCCGTCCGACTCACTGCCGATGATGGCAGGTCACCGGAGGGGACGGTGCACGTTTTCGTGGGTGGAGGGGCCGGGGGCGGCGTCCGCGATCCACGGGCCGTCGCCCGAGGGGTCGAGGACGCCTTCCTCCAGCCAGGTGTAGGTGCCGCCGAGGACTCCTTCGACGACCTTGCGGTCGAGGTCGTCGGTGTTGGACCACAGGCGGCCGAAGAGCTCCTCGACGCGGAGCCGGGACTGCCGGCAGAAGGCGTCGGCGAGCTGGTAGGCCTCGCGGCCGTGTTCGCCGGCGGCCCGCAGGTGCTCGGCGCGGACGCAGGCGGCGCTCATCGCGAAGAGCTCGGCGCCGATGTCGACGATCCGGCCGAGGAAGCCCTGCTTGGTCTCCATGCGCCCCTGCCAGCGCGACATCGCGTAGAAGGTCGAGCGGGCGAGTTTGCGGGCGCTGCGCTCGACATAGCGCAGGTGGGTGGCGAGGTCGGGGTGGCCGCCCGGGTGGAACTCGCGGTAGGCGCCGGGGAGCTGTCCGGCGCCGGTGGCCAGCTGGGGCAGCCAGCGGGCGTAGAAGCCGGCCGCGCGGGCGCCCGCCCGGGCCTTGTCGCCGAGGTCCTTGTCGGGGTCGATGATGTCCCCGGCGACGGCGAGGTGGGCGTCGACGGCCTCGCGGGCGATCAGCAGGTGCATGATCTCGGTCGAGCCCTCGAAGATCCGGTTGATGCGCAGGTCGCGGAGCATCTGCTCGGCGGGCACGGCCCGCTCCCCGCGGGCGGCCAGCGACTCGGCGGTCTCGAATCCGCGGCCGCCGCGGATCTGGACCAGTTCGTCGGCCATCAGGCAGGCCATCTCGGAGCCGTAGAGCTTGGCGAGGGCGGCTTCGATGCGGATGTCGTTGCGGTCCTCGTCGGCCATCTGGGAGGCGAGGTCGACGACCGCCTCCAGCGCGAAGGTGGTGGCGGCGATGAAGGAGATCTTGGCGCCGACGGCCTCGTGGCGGGCGACGGGGCGGCCCCACTGCTCGCGGACGCCGGACCATTCGCGGGCGATCTTCAGGCACCACTTGCCGGCGCCGACGCACATGGCGGGCAGGGACAGCCGCCCGGTGTTCAGGGTGGTCAGGGCGATCTTGAGGCCGGCTCCCTCGGCGCCGATCCGCTGGCCGGCGGGGACGCGGACCCGGTGGAAGCGGGTGACGCCGTTCTCCAGGCCGCGCAGGCCCATGAAGGCGTTGCGGTGCTCGACGGTGATCCCGGGCGAGTCCGCCTCGACGACGAAGGCGGTGATCCCGCCCCGGTGGCCCTCGCTCTTCGGGACGCGGGCCATGACCACGAGGAGGTCGGCCACGACCCCGTTGGTGGTCCACAGCTTCACCCCGTCCAGGACGTACGCCTCGTCCCCGTCGGGCACGGCCGTGGTGGCCAGGCGGGCCGGGTCGGAGCCGACGTCGGGCTCGGTGAGCAGGAACGCGCTGATGGCGGTGGTGGCGCAGCGCGGCAGGTAGGCGTCCTTCTGCTCCTGCGTGCCGAACATCTTCAGCGGCTGCGGCACGCCGATCGACTGGTGCGCGGAGAGGAGCGCGCCGATGGCGGGGCTGACGGAGCCGACGAGCGCCAGGGCCTTGTTGTAGTAGACCTGGGTGAGTCCGAGGCCCCCGTACTTGGGGTCGATCTTCATGCCGAGGGCGCCGAGCTCCTTGAGCCCGCGGACCGTCTCGTCGGGGATCCGCGCCTCGCGCTCGATGCGGGCGCCGTCGATGTGCGCCTCGCAGAACTCCCGCAGCCGCGCCAGGAAGGCCTCGCCGCGGCGGACGTCCTCGTCGGCGGGGAGCGGGTGGGGGTGGATCAGGTCCAGCCGGAAGCGTCCGAGGAAGAGCTCCTTCGCGAAGCTGGGCTTGCGCCAGTCCTGTTCCCGGGCCGCTTCCGCGACCTGCCGTGCCTCGCGCTCGGTCACCTTGGGCTGTGCGGGCTGTGCGGGCTGTGTCGCTGACATCCGGGTGCTCACCTCGCAGCATCGGGGACTACCGATCGGTGCTACCTGTGAGTCGTACCCGTTTCGCGCACCCGGGAAAAGGCCCGGACGGGTGGGCGGCGGCGAGGGGCGGGAAGAGGGGGAGAAAAGGGGGACGGCCGGAGCCCCCGCACAGTAGGCTCCGGCCGTCGGTCTGTGACCGTACGAGCAGGTCAGATGTCGAGGCCCGTGAGGACCAGGACGCGCTCGTAGGTGTAGTCGTCCATCGCGTAGCGGACGCCCTCGCGGCCCACGCCGGACTGCTTGACGCCGCCGTACGGCATCTGGTCGGCCCGGTAGGAGGGCGCGTCGCCGATGATCACGCCGCCGACCTCCAGCTCGCGGTGGGCGCGGAACGCCACCTGGATGTCGCGGGTGAAGACGCCGGTCTGCAGGCCGAACTTCGAGTCGTTGACGGCGGCGAAGGCCTCGTCGGTGTTCTCGACGCGCAGCAGGGTCAGGACCGGGCCGAAGACCTCTTCGGTGGCGAGCTTCACGCCGGCCGGGACGTCCGCGAGGACGGTCGGCTCGACGGTGGCGCCGTCGCGCTTGCCGCCGGTGAGCAGCTTGGCGCCGGCGGAGACGGCTTCCTCGACCCAGGTCTCGACGCGCTTGGCGGCGTCCTCGGAGACGAGGGGGCCGACGTCGGTGGCGTCGTCGGACGGGTCGCCGGTGACCTGGGCGCGGACCTTCTCGACGACCTTCTCGGCGAGGCGGTCGTAGACGGAGGCGTCGGCGATCACGCGCTGCACGGAGATGCAGGACTGGCCGGCCTGGTAGTTCGAGAAGGTCGCGATACGGGTCGCGGCCCAGTCGAGGTCGGCCTCGGAGGACCAGTCGGCGAGGACCACGGCCGCGGCGTTGCCGCCGAGCTCCAGGGTGCAGTGCTTGTGGGGCACCGACTGCTGGATGGCGTAGCCGACGGTGTCGGAGCCGGTGAAGGAGATGACGGGCAGGCGCTCGTCCTTGACCAGGGCCGGCATCTTGTCGTTGGCGACGGGGAGCACGGACCAGGAACCGGCCGGGAGGTCGGTCTCGGCGAGCAGCTCGCCGAGGATCAGACCGGACAGCGGGGTGGCCGGGGCCGGCTTCAGGATGATCGGCGCGCCGACGGCGATGGCGGGGGCCACCTTGTGGGCGCACAGGTTCAGCGGGAAGTTGAACGGCGCGATGCCGAGGACCGGGCCCTTGACGAAGCGGCGGGTCAGGGCCAGGCGGCCGGTGCCGCCGGCGTCGGTGTCCAGGCGCTGGGCGTCCCCGCCGTTGAAGCGGCGGGCCTCTTCGGCGGCGAAGCGGAACACGGACACGGCACGGCCGACCTCGCCGCGCGCCCACTTGACGGGCTTGCCGTTCTCCGCGGAGATCACCTGGGCGATCTCCTCGGTGCGCTCGGCGAGCCGCTTCGAGACGTGGTCCAGGGCCGCGGCCCGCACGTGGGCGGGGGTCGCGGAGAACTCCGCCGTCACGGCGTACGCCGCGGCCACGGCCTCTTCGACCTGGGCGTCGGTGGGCACGCTGACCGTGCCGACCAGCCGGCCGTCCCACGGGTTGTGGACGTCGAAGCTGTCCTCGCCGGAGGCCTGGCGGCCGGCGAGCCAGAAGGCGTGGGTGGAAGTCATGCGAATCCCGGCCCTTCGGATTGTGCGGTCCTTGTCCCCACCACCGTAGGACTCCGCCGGGCATTCGGTGTTTGTCCGGCATGGAGCACCTCTCCGGCGCCCTTCGCCGCTTTGTCAGTGTCGCCCTCGCGCGGGGCGTGCCGGGCGGGATGTCCGGCGGGGCTGTGGCGGGGCTGCGTCCTGGGCTGCGGCGGGGCTGTGACCTGGGGCTACGGCGTGGTTCCGGCGGCCTTCAGGGCGAGCCAGAGCTCCATGCGGACGTCCGGGTCGTCCAGGGAGCGGCCGAGGATCTCCTCGACGCGCTTCATCCGGTAGCGCAGCGTGTGCCGGTGGACGCCCAGGTCGGCGGCCGCCGCGTCCCACTGCCCGTGCCGGGAGAGCCAGGCCTGGAGGGAGGCCACCAGGTCGCCGCGGCCGGTCGCGTCGTGCTCCCGCAGGGCCCGCAGGGTGCCGTCCGCGAAGGCCCGTACGGCGTCGTCGGCGAGCAGCGGCAGGACCGACCCGGCCGCCAGGTCCTCGTGCTCGACCAGCGGCCGGCCGCGGCGCCGGGCCACGGCCAGGGCCTGGTCGGCCTGTTTGAAGGCGGCGGCCACTCCCGCCGGGCCGGCCGCCGCCGACAGCCCCACCACCAGTTCGTCGGGCTCCGGGCCGGTCGCCTCCCGGCCGCGCCGGGACTCCAGCGCCTCGGCGTGGTCGGCGCAGGCCTGTACGGCGGAGCCCCCGTCGGCGGCGAGGACCACCAGCCGCCCGGGCTCCGGCACCACCAGCAGGGTCTCCCCCGTGCGGGCCGCCGCCGACTCCACGGCGTCGGCGAGCAGTGCCAGCCCCTCCGGCTGGGCGGTGCCCGGCAGGGCCGGCTCGGCGACGATGATCCGGAACGGCTCCTCCAGCAGCCCCCCGTACAGGTCGCCCGCCACGGCCCGGGCGTGCTCCGCCTGCCCCTCGAGCAGCATCCGCAGCACGGCCGCCCCCAGCCGGGACTCCGCGTCGTGCAGGGCGCGCGAACGCTCCGTGGTCAGGGTCAGCAGGGCGACGGCGGAGTGCACCGCGTACCGCTCGGCGGTGCCCAGGGGGGCGCCGGTCCCCACGGCCAGGGCGCCGCGCGCCCGCCGCCCGGTGCCGAGCGACTGGAGCTCGACCCGGTCCTCGGAGCCGCCGACCACCGCGCTCGCGGGCGCGGGCCGCTCCCGTAGCCGCTCCACGTCCGGGGTGAGCCGGGCGGCCCGGCGCGCCGCCCAGTCGGGGGCGGCGGCGACGACGGCGCCCGAGGTGTCGTAGAGCGCGGCCCAGCCGTGCACGTGGGCCGCGAGCTTCGCCAGCAGGTCGGCCGGCCCGTCGGCGGACAGCGCGGCCCGGGTCAGCTCCCGCTGCGCCTCGAAGCCGGCCGTCACGGCCCGGTACTGGTCGGCGGCGAGCGCGGCGGAGACGGCCTTGCTGATGGCGAGGAACGGGGTCCGCCGGGGCACCTCCAGCAGCGGCAGGTCCTCCTCGCGCGCGGCTTCGACCAGCGCGTCGGGGATCGCCTCGTAGTTGACTCCGACGGCGAAGCCGATGCCGACGACCCCGGCGGCCGCGAGGCGCCGTACGTAACGGCGCATCTCCTCGGGGTCCTCCGCGTCCAGCTTCATCGCCGTGACGAGCAGCAGCTCGCCGCCCTCCATGTACGGGACGGGGTCCGCGAGCTCGCTGACGTGCGCCCAGCGCACGGGGGTGTCGAGGCGGCTCTCCCCGGCCCGGACGCTGAGCTTGAGCGCCGAGTGCTGGACGAGCGAGGCAAGGGTGAGCGGCATCGGGTACCAGGGGCCTAACGCGGGGAGAGGAGCAGAACAGAGCGAGAAGAAGGAAACGGGACCGGGCTGCGCGCATTTCGCCGTGTCGTATGAACGGCCCCTCCCGATTCTGCCACCCCGTACGAATCCCCTCAGCTCGTCCCGGCCAGCCGGAGCAGCAGGGGGGCGACCTGCTCCCCGCGCACGGACGTCAGGGAGAGCACCGCGTGCCCCGGCGGCACGGTGTTGGCGAGGGCCGAGGCCGACCACCGTTCGCGCTCCACCTGCCGGACCGTGACCGCGTCGGTGCTGACCGCCTTGCCGGTGATCAGCTTGCGCACCATGTGCACGACCCGGGTGAAGGGCCGGTCGGCGTAGACGGCCCTGCTGGTGACGTCCCGCGTCTCGACCAGTTCGGTGCCCCAGGCGTCGGCGAACCACTTGCCGTCCCAGGTGGTGACACCGGAGAAGGCCATCCGGCAGCCGACCGCCCCGAGCAGCGGGGTACGCAGCGCTTCGGGTACGTCGTCCAGGGAACGCAACGCCAGCAGGACACCGGCGTTCGCCGAGCGCAACCGCTGCACGCCACGCACGGCCTCGGGAGTGAGGGTGTGCGAGGCGTCGTCGAGGGCGAGGAAGGCGAAGAGGGAGCGGTCCGTACGGGCCGCCGCGGATGCGGTGAACTGTGCGAGCAGAAGCCGTGCCAGCAGACGGGAGGCATCGGGGTGGCCTCGCTCGGGCAGGTCCACGCGGACCCGGACGGGATGTTCAAGGGCGCGCAAGGAGAAGGGGCGCCCGGTTCCGCTGGTGTCGAAGAACCCGTGGAAGGCAGGCCGGTCGAGCAGCGCCACCCGGTCTGCCAGGGCTGCCCCCGGGTCGCCGTGGCCGCCGTGATGGCGGGCGCGGGCGTCGAGCTCGCGCAGCATGGACTGCTGCCCCGTCGCCTCCAGCTCCTGGCGCAGCGCACCGACGGCGGCGGGCAGCAGGTCGAGCAGGGCACGCAGCTCGGGCACGGCGGGGAAGCGGCCGTACGCGGCCCGGAAGGGGCCGAGGAGCTGGGCGAGGGCTGTGGCAGCGCGGCGCACGTCGAGTCCCGGCAGGTCCCCGACGAAGGCTTCGGCGAGCAGCGAGGCAGCCTCGTCGGGGTCGGCCGTACCGCCGTAGAGGTCGAGGTCGTGGACGGACGCGGGATCGCCGGGACGGACCACGATGTCGTAGGCCTCGTCAGGGCCGAGCCTGGCCCCGACGCCGCCGACGGCGATCAGGGCCGCTTCCCCGGCGAGGGCCTGGAGGGCCAGCGATTCCACCACCGGCCGGATGAGCAGGCTGGTCTTGCCGGCGCCCGAGGGGCCGACGGCGAGCAGCGAGGTACCGAGAACCCCGGGGTCGAGGGCCATTGCGGTCCCGCGCCGTTCGTCGGGGTTGGGCGCGGTATCGGCGACGCGGCCCAGGCGGACCTGCGCGACAGCCAGGTCGTGGCGGGCCGTGCGCGCGGGCAGGTCGCGGGCGCCCGAGGGGTGCCCGCAGGCCCCCGCGCCCTTGTCCCGCACGGCTGAGGCGAAGGCGGTGCCGCGGGAGGGATCGGCCCGTACGGAAGCCCAGGCACGGCGGATCCGTGCGAGGTCGACGTCGTTCATGCGGCCCGCTTCCGCCTCGGCGGCCAGCCGGTCCGCAGCCTCTCCCAGCCCGGCGGCACGCAGCTGCGGCCAGCCGACCGGGTCCTGCGGGCTGCCCGGTACCACGGTGGGGACTTCGGCCGCAGGAGGTCCGGCCGGGGCGAAGAGGCCCGCCAGCAACGGTGCCCAGCCGCCGAGGCGGGCGAAGACGAGGAGGACCGGGAGGTAGATGAGGGCGTAGAGGAGATACGTGACCACCGTGCTGGCCGTGCTGCCGAGCTCGGCGTACGGCAGGTGCCCGAAGGCCAGCGGGTAGACCGAGAGGGTCTCGCTGTCGATCAGCAGCACCACCACGAAGGCCCCGACGGCCGCGCCCAGGGCCCGATACCACGGACCGCGGTCGGCGATCAGGCGGTCGAAGGCGGCCCGCCAGCCACCGACCTTGGCGAACCCGAGGAACATGCCGACGGTGACCAGCAACTCGTAGAGCTCGAGGGCCGCCATGCCCCGGTGGTCCTTCGGGGCGGGCGTGAGATCGCCGGTCCACCAGGCGTCGGGGGTGAAGAAGTAGAGGGGGCTGCCGAGGAAGGGCAGGTTGCCGTCGAGGAAGAGCTGCCAGCACACGAAGTAGACGAGGAAGGCGATGACGACCCGGGTCAGCACCGCGCGATCGGCGCCGACGGGCTTCGGCAGGACCGGCTGGTAGGCGAAGCGCCAGATGCCCGGCTCCGCCGCCGGGCGGGGGGTGCGCAGCCAGGCCACGAACTGCGACCCGGCGGACGGCGGAGCCGCTGCCCCTGCCCCGTTCCCCACGCCCGGGGCGTGGGCGGGCGGTCCCGGCGGCGCCACGGGCGGTCGGGGCGGCATCGGCGGCGGCCCGGCCGGTCGCGGCACCTGGGGTCCGGCGACCGCCGCGTCGGGCGGTCCGCCGTAGGTGCCGTGACCCTGCCCCTGGTCGTGGCCTCGCGTCCCGTCGGTGTCCATGAACCCCTGCCCCCTGCCCGTTCCCTGTCGTACGCCGCGCCCCGCGCGCCGCTCAATCTAGTGGCCGCCACCGCCCCGCGACCCGTACCCCCGCATGATCCACAACTCGCGTCCCGCGTCCTTCCTATGGCCGTCACGGACAAGGACACGCCGGGACCACTCCCGAACGGAGCATGCCTTACCCCCTCCCCCGGGCCTAGCCTGCGGACAAAGACACAAGTGCGTCCGAAAACACCCCCCAGGAGCCCTCTATGACCGCTGTCCCGCAGGAGCGCCGCATCGTCACCGCGATCCCCGGCCCCAAGTCGCAGGAGCTGCAGGCCCGTCGTCTCGGCGTGGTGGCCGGTGGCGTGGGCTCCGTGCTCCCCGTCTTCACGGCCCGCGCGGGCGGCGGCATCATCGAGGACGTCGACGGCAACCGCCTGATCGACTTCGGTTCCGGCATTGCCGTGACCTCGGTCGGCGCCTCCGCCGAGGCCGTCGTGCGCCGCGCCTCCGCGCAGCTCGCCGACTTCACGCACACCTGCTTCATGGTCACCCCCTACGAGGGCTACGTCGAGGTCTGCGAGGCCCTCGCCGAGCTGACCCCGGGCGACCACGCGAAGAAGTCGGCCCTGTTCAACTCCGGCGCCGAGGCCGTCGAGAACGCCGTCAAGATCGCCCGTTCGTACACCAAGCGCCAGGCCGTCGTCGTCTTCGACCACGGCTACCACGGCCGCACGAACCTCACGATGGCGCTGACCTCGAAGAACATGCCGTACAAGCAGGGCTTCGGGCCGTTCGCGCCCGAGGTCTACCGCGTCCCGGTCGCCTACGGCTACCGCTGGCCCACCGGCGCCGAGAACTGCGGTCCCGAGGCCGCCGCCCAGGCGATCGACCAGATCACCAAGCAGATCGGCGCCGACAACGTCGCCGCGATCATCATCGAGCCGGTCCTCGGCGAAGGCGGCTTCATCGAGCCGGCCAAGGGCTTCCTGCCGGCGATCGTGAAGTTCGCCAACGACAACGGCATCGTCTTCGTCGCCGACGAGATCCAGTCGGGCTTCTGCCGTACCGGCCAGTGGTTCGCGTGTGAGGACGAGGGCATCGTCCCGGACCTGATCACCACCGCCAAGGGCATCGCGGGCGGTCTGCCGCTCGCCGCCGTGACGGGCCGCGCCGAGATCATGGACTCCGCCCACGCGGGTGGCCTGGGCGGCACCTACGGCGGCAACCCGGTGGCGTGCGCCGGTGCGCTCGGTTCCATCGAGACGATGAAGGAGCTCGACCTCAACGCCGCGGCGAAGAAGATCGAGTCCCTCATGAAGGCCCGCCTGACGGCCATGCAGGAGAAGTACGACATCATCGGCGACATCCGCGGCCGCGGCGCGATGATCGCGATCGAGCTCGTCAAGGACCCGGTCTCCAAGACCCCGTTCCCGGAGGCGGCCTCCGCGCTCGCCAAGGCCTGCCACGCCGAGGGCGTGCTCGTCCTCACCTGTGGCACCTACGGCAACGTGCTCCGCTTCCTCCCGCCGATCGTCATCGGCGAGGACCTGCTGAACGAGGGCCTGGACGTCATCGAGGCCGCTTTCGCGGCCATCTGATCGAACGTCTAGAACGTCCGATCGCAGCGCCCGCCCGGTACCGGCGGTAACGGGCGGGCGCTGTGAAGAACGTGTGGGGGGCCGATGGCGGGAGCGCGTTCCCGCTGTCGGCCCCCCTTCCGTTGGCGTACGGTTTCTGCAGATGAGTGAGACAGACCGTTCCCGGGCAACCGGGGGCGACACCGGTACCGGGCTTCCCCAGCGCCGTACTGGGCATGCGTTCGCGCACACTCCTCGCCGATCGGACGGCCGTTCGCCCCAAACCCCCCGGGGCGCACGGCAACCCGATCCGGGCGGCCGTCCCGGAACCATCCCCCCTGTTCCGGGACGGCCGGCCACTCTCCTCCTCGCGGCCGCGGTCCTCTGCCCGCTCCTCTTCGCCCTGATCACCTGGCAGGTCCTGGTGTCGGGGCCGTCGCTGTCCCCGGACCGCGCGCTGAGCCGCGCCCTCGTGCGCGCCCTCCCCGACACGGTCACCGAGCCCCTCGCGGACCTCGGCGGCGTCCTGGTCGCAGTGCCCGTCCTCGCGGCGGCGATGTTCTACGCCGCCCGGCGCGGCCGGGGGCGCGGCGCGCTGGCCGCCGGCCTGGCGATGGCCCTGGTCCCGGCGCTGGTCGTCCCCCTGAAGGAGTGGACCGCCCGCCCGGGCCCCCTGGAGCCCTGGGCCGCCGGCTACTTCCCCTCGGGCCACACGGCCACCGCCTTCGTCGCCTACGGCTGCGCGGCCCTGCTCGTCACCTCGGCCTCGCGCACCCGTCGCAGGTGGCCGGGGGCCGCCGCCCTCGTCCTGACGGGGGCGACGGCCTTCGGGCTGGTCGTACGGGGTTTCCACTGGCCCCTGGACGTGCTGGGCAGTCTCCTGCTGTGCACACCGCTGCTGATCGCGGTCAGCCGGTCCTGCCGTAGTACCGGTCGAAGTTCCGGGAGAACTCCCAGCCGCCGAAGCGGTCCCAGTTGACCGACCAGGTCATCAGGCCGCGCAGGGCGGGCCAGGTGCCGTGGGTCCGATAGGTGCCGCAGTTCGTCTTCTTCGTCAGGCAGTCCAGGGCCTTGGTCACCTCGGCCGGGGCGGTGTGGCCGTTGCCGGCGTCGGTGGTGGCCGGGAGGCCGATGGCGACCTGGTCCGGGCGCAGGGGCGGGAAGACGCGGGCGGTGTTTCCCGCGACCGGGAAGCCGGTGAGCAGCATGTCGGTCATGGCGATGTGGAAGTCGGCGCCGCCCATGGAGTGGTACTGGCCGTCGAGGCCCATGACCGGGCCGGAGTTGTAGTCCTGGACGTGGAGCAGGGTCAGGTCCTCGCGCAGGGCGTGGATGACGGGCAGGTAGGCGCCGGCGCGCGGGTCCTGGCCACCCCAGGGGCCTGAGCCGTAGTACTGGTGGCCGAGCTGGACGAAGAAGGTCTCGGGGGCCATGGTCAGGACGAAGCCCTGGCCGTAGCGGGCCTTGAGGGTCTTCACGGCGGAGATCAGGTTGACGATGACCGGGGTGGTGGGGGCGCGGAAGTCGGTGTCGCCGGTCGCGAGGGAGAGGGAGTGGCCCTCGAAGTCGATGTCGAGGCCGTCGAGGCCGTACTCGTCGATGATCCGGCTGACGGAGGAGACGAAGGTGTCGCGGGCGGCCGTGCTCGCGAGCTGGACCTGGCCGTTCTGGCCGCCGATCGAGATCAGGACCTTCTTGCCGGCCGCCTGTCTGGCCTTGATCGCGGCCTTGAACTCGGCGGGGCTCTCCACGTTCGGGCACTCGGTGACCGGGCAGAGCTGGAAGCGGATGTCGCCGGAGGTGACGGAGGTCGGTTCGCCGAAGGCGAGGTTGACCACGTCCCATGAGGCGGGGACGTCGGCCATCCGGACGTAGCCGGAGCCGTTGGCGAAGCTGCTGTGGAGGTAGCCGACGAGGGCGTGGGCGGGCAGGCCCGGGTGGCCCGGGGTGCCGCCGCCGGAGGGGGTGGTGAGGGAGACCGGCGTGCTCCTGGGGGACTCCCCCGCCGCGTTCACGGCGCTGACCTGGAAGGTGTAGGTGGTGGAGGCGGTGAGGCCGGTGACGGTCGCCGAGGTGGCGGCGCCGCTCTGGGGTGCGGCGCCGTCCCGGTAGAGCTTGTACGAGGTGGCGCCGGCGGTCGCCGCCCAGCTGAGGGCCGCCTCGGTGGAGGAGGTCGCGGACGCCGTCAGGCCGGTGGGGGCGGCCGGGGGCTGGGGCTGGCCGGGGCCGCCGGGGTCGGGGCCGACGAGGGTGAGGTCGTCGGTGAGGTGGGCGGGCTGCCCGTACCAGCCGTGGGTGAAGACGGTGACCGAGGTGGTGGCCGGGCCGGTGCGGAAGCTCGTGGTGAGCTGCTTCCAGGTGCCCGGGGTCTGGGTCCAGGTGGAGACGTCGGTGGTGCCGGTGCCGCTCGCGCCGAGGTAGACGTAGGCGCCCTGCACCCAGGCGGCGAGGGTGTAGGTGGAGTCGGGCTTGACGGTGACGCTCTGGGAGCAGCGGGCGTTGTCCTGGCCGGCCGGGGTGGCCCTGAGGGCGGAAGTGCCGCTGTGGACGGGGGTGCCGACGGCGGCTCCGGAGCCGCCGGAGCAGCTCCAGCCGTCGAGGCCGGTCTCGAAGCCGCCGTTGCGGACGAGGTCGGCGTCGGCTGCGGCAGCGGGGGGTCCGGCGGTGAGGAGACCGGCCAGGGCGAGGGCGCCGGCGGTGAGGAGGGACATGGCTCTGCGCACAACTGCCTCCGGAACATGGGGGGATGGAGCCAGGCCGCTGGTGAAGGAGCAGCGGCGCCCAAGATGGTCCAGACCAATCCCGTTGTCAAGGTGTCCGGCCCCCCGCCTCCAGCACCTGTACGGCGGCCTCGTGCATCGCGAGCTCCAGGACCGCCGGGTCCGTGAGGGTGCCCGCGCCGTCCGGGAGCACCAGCCAGCGCACCCCGCCCGTGGCCCGGCCGGGGTACGGGACCACGACCCAGCTACCGCGCCCGGCTCCCCGTACGCCCGTGCCGATCCAGCCCGACGCCGTGCCCGCGGGTACGAAGAAGCCCAGCCGGGCGTCCGCGAAGTCGGAGAGGACCGGGCCGGGTCGCTCCGTGAGCAGGCGGAGCACTTCGAGGGCGGCCCGCCCCAGCTCCCCCGGGAGGATCAGCACGTCCCAGCGCCGGCCGGCGGGCAGGAGGGCCACCCCTAGGGGGTTGCGCTCCCACGCCCACCGGCAGGCGACGGGATCCGGCGCCACCGATACCAGCCATTCCACTGCCGTCTTCCTGGCCCCCGGGAACGTCATCGCCCGGCCTCCGTTCGTCTCGTGTCGGTGAAGGGTTCTCACCGGGAGAGAGCGGGGCCGGGCGGCACTATGACGCGGGTTCCGTTGCGCCATGGAGGTGAACCGGGTCACGGGACGGCGACCGGTGTGCGCCGGAGCGCGCGGCGGGGCGTCAGCTGTCGAAGCCGAGGCCGAGGCGGTCCAGGGTGCGCAGCCACAGGTTGCGGCGGCCTCCGTGGGCGTCGGAGCGGGCCAGCGACCACTTGGTGAGGGTGATCCCGGTCCAGGCGAAGGGCTCCGGCGGGAACGGCATCGGCTTGGACTTCACCATCTCCAGCCGGGTGCGCTCGCTGCGCACCCCGTCGAGGAGGTCCAGCATCACGTCGGCCCCGAAGCGGGTGGCGCCGACGCCGAGCCCGGTGTAGCCGGCCGCGTAGGCGACCCTGCCGGAGTGGGCCGTGCCGAAGAAGGCGGAGAAGCGCGAGCAGGTGTCGATGGCGCCGCCCCAGGCGTGGCTGAACTTCAGCCCCTCCAGCTGCGGGAAGGCGGTGAAGAAGTGCTCCGCGAGCTTCAGGTAGGTCTCGGGGCGGTGGTCGTACTCGGAGTCGAGCTTGCCCCGGTAGGGGTAGATCGCGTCGTAGCCGCCCCACAGGATCCGGTTCTCCGGGGTGATGCGGAAGTAGTGGAACTGGTTGGCGCTGTCGCCCAGGCCCTGCCGGTTCTTCCAGCCGATCGCGGCGAGCTGCTCCTCGCTCAGCGGCTCGGTCATCAGCGCGTAGTCGTACACGGGGACCGTGAACGGGCGGATGCGCTTGACCAGCGAGGGGAAGATGTTGGTGCCCAGCGCGACCCGGCGGGCGAGGATCGTGCCGTACGGGGTGGTGACGGCCATCCCGGCGCCGACCGAGGACATCTTCAGGCCGCGGGTGTTCTCGTAGATGCGTACGCCCAGGTCCAGGCAGGCCTGCTTGAGGCCCCAGGCCAGCTTCGCCGGGTTGAGCATGGCGACGCCGTCGCGGTCCCACAGGCCCGCGAGGAAGGTCGGCGAGTCGACCTCGCGGCGCACGGCGTCCTGGTCCAGCCATTCGGAGCCGTCCGCGAGGCCGAGCGCCTTGGCCTCCTCGTGGAGTTCGCGCAGCTCCTCGACCTGGTGGGGTTCGGTGGCGACGTCGATCTCGCCGGTGCGTTCGAAGTCGCAGTCGATGCCGTAGCGGGCGACCGCCGCCTCGATCTCGTCGAGGTTGCGGGCGCCCATCTCCTCCAGCTTCGCGAGTTCCCCGGGCCAGCGGGCCATGCCGTTGGCGAGCCCGTGGGTGAGGGAGGCGGCGCAGAAGCCGCCGTTCCTGCCGGAGGCGGCCCAGCCCGCCTCCTTGCTCTCGATCAGGACCACGTCCCGGCCGGGGTCGCGCTCCTTGGCGATGAGCGCGGTCCACAGGCCGCTGTAGCCGCCGCCCACGACGAGCAGGTCGCACCGCTCGTCGGAGGTGAGCGCCGGCTGGGCGGCGGGCTTGCCGGGGTCGTCCAGCCAGTACGAGACCGGCTTCGCTTCGGAAAGTGAATTCGCAACACTACGCATGGCGACTGGGGCCATGGCTTCCAACTCCCTACGGAACTGATGACGGACAGCGCGGCCGTGGACCTACTTCGGCTGCGCCTTCTTGCGGCGGTTGCCGACCATCTGGCCGGCCAGGACCACCAGCACCGCGATGACGAACATCGCCGTGCCGATGACGTTGATCTGCACGGGCGTACCGCGCTGGGCCGAGCCCCACACGAACATGGGGAAGGTGACGGTGTTGCCCGAGTTGAAGTTGGTGATGATGAAGTCGTCGAAGGAGAGCGCGAAGGACAGCAGCGCGCCCGCCGCGATGCCGGGGGCCGCGATCGGCAGGGTGACCCGCAGGAAGGTCTGCACAGGTCCGGCGTACAGGTCGCGGGCGGCCTCCTCCAGCCTCGGGTCCATCGACAGGACGCGCGCCTTGACGGCGGCGACGACGAAGCTGAGGCAGAACATGACGTGCGCGATGAGGATGGTCCAGAAGCCCAGCTGGATGCCCATGTTGAGGAACAGGGCGAGCAGGGACGCGGCCATCACGATCTCGGGCATGGCCATCGGCAGGAAGATCAGCGAGTTGACCGCGCCGCGCCCCCGGAACCGGTAGCGGACCATCGCGAAGGCTATGGCCGTGCCCAGGACCGTCGCCCCGATCGTCGCCCACAGGGCGATCTGGAGGGAGAGCGACAGGGAACCGCACAGGTCGGCGACCCCGCAGGGGTCCTTCCAGGCGTCGAGGGAGAACTCCTGCCAGGCGTAGTTGAAGCGCCCGGTGGGGTTGTTGAAGGAGAAGACCGTCACGACGACGTTCGGCAGGATCAGGTACGCGAGCGTGCCCAGTCCCGCGATGACGACGAGGTTGCGGCGGAGCCAGCCAAGAAGCTTGTCCATCAGACCAGGTCCTCCGTCCCCGCTCGGCGGATGTAGATGGTGACCATGATCAGCACGATGGCCATGAGGATGAAGGACAGCGCGGCCGCCGTCGGGTAGTCGAGGATGCGCAGGTACTGCGACTGGATGACGTTGCCGATCATCCGGGTGTCCGTGGAGCCGAGCAGCTCCGCGTTGACGTAGTCGCCGCTGGCCGGGATGAAGGTCAGCAGGGTCCCGGAGACCACGCCCGGCATCGAGAGCGGGAAGGTCACCTTGCGGAAGACCGTGGCGGGGCGGGCGTAGAGGTCACCGGCCGCCTCGTGGAGGCGGGTGTCGATGCGCTCCAGCGAGGTGTAGAGCGGCAGGATCATGAAGGGGAGGAAGTTGTACGTCAGACCGCAGACGACCGCGAGCGGGGTGGCGAGGACGCGGTCCCCCTCGGTCATGCCGAGCCAGCTGGTGACGTCCAGGAAGCCGACCGCGTTCAGGGCGCCGACCACCGGGCCGCCGTCGGCCAGGATCGTCTTCCAGGCCAGGGTGCGGATCAGGAAGCTGGTGAAGAAGGGGGCGACGACGAGGACCAGCAAAAGGTTTCGCCAGCGGCCCGCCTTGAAGGCGATCAGGTAGGCCAGCGGGTACCCCAGCAGCAGGCACAGCGCGGTGGCGGTGCCCGCGTAGAGCAGGGAGCGCAGGAACTGCGGGTAGTAGTCGGTGAAGGCGTCCCAGTACGTCCGGAAGTGCCAGGTGACCTGGAAGCCCTCTTCGAGGGAGCCGGTCTGCACCGAGGTCGAGGCCTGGTAGACCATCGGCAGCACGAAGAAGACGAGCAGCCACAGGATGCCGGGGAGCAGCAGCCAGTACGGGACCAGGCGCTTGCGCAGCGAGGGCGTGTGGACCGGCGGGTCCGCGGGGGCGGCGACCTCGGGCGGGGCCGCGGTGGTGGCGCTCACGCGCTCTCCTCGACGGTCTCGACGCCGGCGTCGATGTCCTGTGCGGCGTCCAGGCCGAAGGTGTGCTCCGGGTTCCAGTGGAGTATGACCTCGGCGCCGGGGACCAGGCGGGCGTCGCGCTCGATGTTCTGGACGTAGACCTCCAGCTCCGGGCAGACCGGGCTGTCGATCACGAACTGGGTGGAGACGCCGATGAAGGAGGAGGCGGCGATCCGGCCCGCGATCTTGTTCCGGCCCGCCGCGACCGTGTGCTCCTCGTCGGCGTGGACGAGGGAGATCTTCTCCGGGCGCACTCCGACCAGCAGCTTGCCGCCCGCGCGGGGCGTGGTCGAACACCGGCCGGCGGGCAGCCGCAGCGTGGCCCCGGAGGCCTTGACGACGACGTCGGACCCGGCGGACTCCACCGAGGCCTCGATGAGGTTGGAGGTGCCGAGGAAGTTGGCGACGAAGGTGGTCTTCGGGTTCTCGTACAGCTCGGCGGGGGCGCCCAGCTGCTCGACGCGGCCGCCGTTCATCACCGCGACCGTGTCGGCCATCGTCATGGCCTCCTCCTGGTCGTGCGTGACGTGCACGAAGGTGATGCCGACCTCGGTCTGGATCCGCTTGAGCTCCAGCTGCATCTGGCGGCGCAGCTTGAGGTCGAGGGCGCCGAGCGGCTCGTCGAGGAGCAGCACTTGGGGGTGGTTGATCAGGGCGCGGCCCACGGCGACGCGCTGCTGCTGGCCGCCGGAGAGCTGGTGGGGCTTGCGCTGGGCGAACTGGCCGAGCTGGACCAGCTCCAGCATGTCGTCGACCTGCTTCTTGACGGACTTGATGCCGCGGCGGCGCAGCCCGAAGGCGATGTTCTCGTAGATGTTCAGGTGCGGGAACAGTGCGTAGCTCTGGAAGACGGTGTTCACCGGGCGCTTGTACGGCGGCAGGTGGGTGACCTCGCGCTCGCCCAGGCTGACGGTGCCGGTGGAGGGCTCCTCCAGGCCGGCGATCATGCGCAGGGTGGTGGTCTTCCCGCAGCCCGAGGCGCCGAGCAGGGCGAAGAAGGAGCCCTGGGGGATGGTGAGGTCCAGCGGGTGCACTGCGGTGAAGGAGCCGTAGTGCTTGCTGATCCCGGCGAGGCGGACGTCGCCGCTCGCGGTCTTGTCAGTCATGGGCCTGGGCCTTCGGTGGTGTGTCGTCGGAAGGGGGAACGGGGCGCGGAAGGTGCGGGACCGGGCGCCGTGCGACGGGAGGAGGGTGCGTCAGGCTCCGATGAGCTTGGCGAACTTCTCCTCGTACGCCGTCTCTTCCTCGCTGCTGAGGGAGCGGAAGGCGTGGGACTTGGCGGTCATAGCCTTGTCCGGGACGATCAGGGTGTTGTCCGCGAGCGCGGGATCGATCTTCGCGAGCTCGTCCTTGACGCCCTCGACCGGGCAGACGTAGCTGATGAACGCGGCGAGCTGGGCGGCCACCGGCAGCTCGTAGTAGTAGTCGAGGAGCTTCTCGGCGTTGGCCTTGTGCCGGGCCTTGGCGGGGACCAGCAGGTTGTCGCTGGAGGTGATGTAACCGGCGGCCGGGACGGCGTACTTGATGTCGGGGTTGCCGGCCTGGAGCTGGATGACGTCGCCCGCCCAGGCCAGGCAGGCCGCGAGGTCGCCCTTGTCGAGGTCGGCGGTGTAGTCGTTACCGGTGAAGCGGCGTATCTGCTTGGTGTCCACGCCCTTCTGGAGCCGGCCGATCGCGCCGTCGAAGTCTGCCGTGGTGAAGCTCGCCGGGTCCTTGCCCTGATCGAGCAGGGTCATGCCGACGCTGTCGCGCATCTCCGTCAGGAAGCCGACCCGGCCCTTGAGGGAGGGGTCGTCGAGCAGCTGGGTGACCGAGTCGACCTTCCTGCCCTCGGTGGCCTTGGAGTTGTAGGCGATGACGGTGGAGATGCCGGTCCAGGGGTAGCTGTAGGCGCGGCCCGGGTCCCAGTCGGGGCTGCGGAACTGCGGGGAGAGGTTCGCGTAGGCGTGCGGCAGGTGGGAGGGGTCCAGCCTCTGCGCCCAGCCGAGGCGGATGATGCGGGCGGCGAGCCAGTCGGTGACCACGATCAGGTCGCGGCCGGTGTCCTGGCCGGCCGCCAGCTGGGGGCGGATCTTCCCGAAGAACTCGACGTTGTCGTTGATGTCCTCGGTGTACTTGACCTCGATGCCGGTCCGCTTGGTGAACTCCTCCAGCGTGGGACGCGACTTCTCGTCCTCGCTGGTGTCCATGTACTCGGTCCAGTTGGAGAAGACGATCTCCTTCTCCCGGTCCGAGTGGTCGTCGGAGGCCACCGCCGTGTCGCCCGCACGCTTGGCCGGCGGGATTCCGCAGGCGGTGAGGGCCGTCAGGCCCCCGAGGGTGAGCGCCCCGGCACCGGACGCGCGCAGCAGAGAACGGCGGGTGAGGGCGCCGCGCCCACTGGTGAGACTGCGCCGCATCGCGGCGAGCTGCGCCGCCGAGAGGCGGTCGGGCTCGAACTGCTCCATGAGCTGTGCCCTTTCGGGATGGGTGCGCCGCTGGTCGGGCGGCTGGCTTCTATCGGTCCCCGAAGATCGTGCGGTGCCAGTCCTTCGCGGCGACCGCCGTATTGTCGAACATCACGTGCTTGACCTGCGTGTACTCCTCGAAGGAGTAGGCGCTCATGTCCTTTCCGAAGCCGCTCGCCTTGTAGCCCCCGTGCGGCATCTCGCTGATGATCGGAATGTGGTCGTTGACCCAGACGCAGCCCGCCTTCAGCTCGCGGGTGGCGCGGTTCGCCCGGTAGAGGTCGCGGCTCCAGGCGGAGGCGGCGAGCCCGTACGGGGTGTCGTTGGCCAGCGCCAGGCCCTCGTCGTCGGTGTCGAAGGGCAGCACGACCAGGACCGGGCCGAAGATCTCCGACTGGACGACCTCGCTGTCCTGGGTGGCGCCGGAGATCAGGGTGGGCCGGTAGTACGCGCCCTGGGCGAGCTCCCCGCCGGGCACCTCGCCGCCGGTGACGACGGTGGCGTAGGCGCGGGCGCGCTCGACGAAGCCGGCGACGCGGTCGCGCTGGGCGTGCGAGACCAGCGGGCCGAGGTCGGTGGTGGCGGCGAAGGGATCGCCCAGGCGGACCGTCTCCATCAGCTCGGCGACCCGGGCGACGAACGCGTCGTGCAGGGGGCGCTGGACGTAGGCGCGGGTGGCGGCCGTGCAGTCCTGCCCGGTGTTGATCAGGGAGGCGGCCACGGCCCCGTGGGCGGCGGCCTCCAGGTCGGCGTCGTCGAAGACCAGGAAGGGCGCCTTGCCGCCGAGCTCCAGGTGGAGCCGCTTGACGGTGGCGGTGGCGATCTCCGCGACCCGCTTGCCGACGGCGGTGGAGCCGGTGAAGGAGGTCATGACCACGTCGGGGTGGCCGACCAGGTGCTCGCCCGCGTCGCGTCCGGCGCCGGTGACGATGTTGATCACGCCGTCGGGCAGACCCGCGTCCTTGGCCGCCTGGGCGAACATCAGGGAGGTCAGCGGGGTCAGCTCGGCGGGCTTGAGCACGATGGTGTTGCCCGCGGCGACGGCCGGGAGGATCTTCCAGGCGGCCATCTGGAGCGGGTAGTTCCAGGGGGCGATGGAACCCACGACCCCGATCGCCTCGCGGCGCACGTAGGAGGTGTGGTCCCCGGAGTACTCGCCGGCCGCCTGCCCCTGGAGGTGGCGGGCCGCCCCCGCGAAGAAGGCGGTGTTGTCGATGGTGCCCGGTACGTCGAACTCCGTGGTCAGCTTCAGCGGCTTCCCGCACTGGAGGGACTCGGCGTACGCGAAGTCCTCCGCCTGCTCGGCCAGCACGGCGGCCAGCCGGTGCAGGGCGTCCGACCGCTCACCGGGGGTGGCGGCGGACCAGGCCGGGAAGGCCCGCTTGGCCGCGGCGACGGCCGCGTCCACGTCCGCGGTGCCCGCCAGCTCGTAGGTCAGGACCTCCTGGCCGGTCGCGGGGTCGACCACGGTGTACGAGCGGCCCGAGGTGCCGGACCGGAGCCGGCCGTCGATGTACTGCGCGCCGTCTGCGAAGCGGTCCTTGACCTGGAAGCGGTTACCCATCACGCTCTCACGCTCTCCGTAGCTACAGCTCGAATTGAGTGCCGATCCTGACAGAGGCCTTCTCCTCCGCCAAGTGATTCCGTTGTTGCCTTTTGATTACGCGACGGAATCGGTCGACCATGTGTCGAGGCGCGCCCGAAATCCCGTACGAAGTGTCAGTGGTGACTGCCAGACTCGCGTGCATGGAGATGATCGACAACTTGATCGGGCAGGTCAGCCGTGGTGAGCGGGTGAAGTACCTGCCGTTCTGGGGACACCGGCCGCAGCCCGACGGGCGGCTCGGGCCCAGCTGCCTCAGCCAGTGGTGGCCCTCCGCCTTCACTGTGGGTGAGGTCCGCTACGCCACGGCCGAGCACTGGATGATGGCCGGGAAGGCCCGGCTGTTCGAGGACCCGCAGGCGGAGCGCGCGGCGCTGGAGGCGCGCAGTCCCGCAGAGGCGAAGAAGGCCGGGCGGCTGGTGCGCGGCTTCGACGACTCCGTGTGGCAGCGGGAGCGGTTCGCGCTGGTCGTGGAGGGCAGCGTGCACAAGTTCGGCTCCGACCCGGCGCTGCGGGCCTACCTGCTCGGCACCGGGAAGCGGGTGCTGGTCGAGGCGAGCCCGATGGACCGGATCTGGGGCATCGGACTGGCCGCCGACGACGAGCGCGCCCTCGACCCGGCCCGCTGGCGCGGGCTGAACCTGCTCGGCTTCGCCCTGATGGAGGCCCGGGAGCGGCTGCGCGGGGAAACCGCGTGAGCGCCGGGGCGGCCGGGGCGGGGCCGGGGGACGTGGCGAGCGCCGGGGACGGGCGGCGGCGGGTGGCGGCCGTCATCGTGCGGGACGGGAGCGTGCTGATGGTGCGCGAGCGGGGCAGGGGGCCCTCCGGCCGGCACGACGGGGCCGAGTACTGGACGCTGCCGGGCGGCGGGGTGGAGCCCGGGGAGGATCCGGAGGCGGCCGTGCGGCGGGAGGTGGCCGAGGAGACGGGGCTGCGCGCCCTGGAGGTGCGGTACGCCTACGAGGCCCCGTACCCCTCGGGGTGGACCGCCTGCTTCCGCGTGGAGGTCGCGCCCGGGGAGCCGCGGCTCGGGGTGGACCCGGAGCTGGAGTGCGACTGCCCGCGGATGGTGGGCCTGGTGTGGGTACCGGTCCCCCGCACGGGGGCGGAGGGGGAGTACATGGTGCCCACGCTGCTGTCGGCCGCCCCGGCCTGACGGGACCTAGTGCTGTGCGTGGATCTGGGAGACCGAGGAGGAGTCCTCGTCCCAGTAGTCGCCGTCGGAGCCGTCCGAGCCGGGGCCGAAGATGAGCAGCAGGGTCATGGCGATGCCCAGCACGATGCCCACCGAGCCGAGGATGACGCCCGCGAGGGACATCCCGCCGTTGGTCGCCTCGCCCCGGTTCGACTTGCCCTGGCCGAGCGCCCCGAAGACGACCGCCGCGATACCGAGGGCGATCGGCCCCACGAAGGTCGGGCAGAGCACGATCGAGAGGATGCCGAGGACGAGCGAGGTGATGCCGAAGCCGTTGCTCGGGGCCGGCCCGTAGGCGGGGTAGCCCGGGTACGCCTGGTAGCCGGCGTCTCCTGGGTAGCCCGGATGACTGGCGTACGCCGGCTGCGCGGGCGGCGGCGGACCCGGGTACGCGTACACGGCGGGCGGGGGCTCCGGCGCGGGTATCGGGGGCGGCCCGTACGGCGAGGCGTCGGGCGCGGGGGGCTCCGCTGCCGCGGGAGCGGGTGCGGGGCCGAAGCCGGCTGCGGGAGGCGGCGTGGCGGCCGAGGCTCCCCGGTCCTTGCCCAGGTCCACCGCGGGCCGCTCGGGCGGCGCCCACGGGTCCCTCGGTTCAGGGCTGTGGTCGGTCATGTGGCGCCCCCCTCTCGTACAGCCATGCTAAGCGCTGCCGCCGACAGCGCCCCGGCCTGCCTACGATGAGGCCGACCCGACCGCAACCCGCGTCTTCTCCGGAGGCACACCATGCCCGACCTGCACCCCTTCATCGAAGGGCTGCCCAAGGCCGAACTCCATGTCCACCACGTCGGTTCCGCCTCCCCCCGCATCGTGGCCGAACTGGCCTCCCGCCACCCCGACTCGAAGGTCCCGACCGACCCCGAGGCGCTGGCCGACTACTTCACCTTCACCGACTTCGCCCACTTCATCGACGTGTACCTGTCGGTCGTCGACCTGGTCCGCACCCCGGACGACGTCCGCCACCTCACCTTCGAAGTGGCCCGCGACATGGCCCGGCAGAACATCCGTTACGCCGAACTGACCATCACCCCCTACTCCTCGACCCGCCGCGGCATCGACGAGAACGCGTTCATGGAAGCCATCGAGGACGCCCGCAAGGCCGCCGAGGCCGAACTCGGCGTCGTCCTGCGCTGGTGCTTCGACATCCCCGGCGAGGCCGGCCCGGATGCCGCCGCCGAGACCGCCCGGCTCGCGGTCGACCTGCGCCCCGAGGGCCTGGTCTCCTTCGGCCTGGGCGGCCCGGAGATCGGCGTACCGCGCCCGCAGTTCAAGCCGTACTTCGACCGCGCCCGCGCCGCCGGGCTGCACAGCGTCCCGCACGCCGGCGAGAGCACCGGCCCGGAGACGATCTGGGACTCCATCCGCGAGCTGGGCGCCGAACGCATCGGCCACGGCACCAGTTCCGTGCAGGACCCGGAGCTGCTCGCCTACCTCGCCGAGCACCGGATCGCCGTGGAGGTCTGCCCGACCTCCAACATCGCCACCCGCGTGGTGACCGACCTGGACCGGCACCCCGTCAAGGAGATGGTCGCGGCGGGCGTGCTCGTCACCATCAACAGCGACGACCCGCCGATGTTCGGCACCGACCTCAACAACGAGTACGCGGTGGCCGCCCGGCTCCTCGACCTGGACGAGCGCGGCCTCGCCCAGCTCGCGAAGAACGCCGTCGAGGCCTCCTTCCTGGACCCGGCCGGCAAGGCCGCGCTGAACGCGGAGATCGACGCCTACACCGAAGCATGGCTCGCGCGCTGACCTCCCGTTGATCCCGTCGGCCCCTGAGAATGGGGTGCATGAGCACCCTTACCGCCGTCGGCCACCGCGGCGATCCCTACCGTGTCCGTGAGAACACCCTCGCCTCCGTCCGCTCCGCCTTCGACCGCGGAGCGGACGCGGTGGAGATCGACGTACGGCTGACCCGTGACGGGGTGCCGGTCCTCCTCCACGACGAGACCCTCCAGCGGCTGTGGGGCCACGACGTACGGCTCGACGCCGTCACCGCGCCGCAGTTGACGGAGCTGACGCAGGGCGGCGTCCCGACCCTGCGCGACGCCCTGACGGGGGCCGGCGCCGGACGGCTGATGATCGACCTGCCGGGTGCCACGACGGAGTCGGTGCGCACCGTCGTCGACCTGGTGCGCGAGTGCGGGGCGCGCGAGCGTACGTACTACTGCGCCGGGCCCGACACCATGCTGGCCGTGCGCGCCGCCGATCCGGACGCGGAGATCGCGCTGACCTGGACCACCCTGTCGCCGCCGCGCCGGGTGCTGATCGACGCGGTGTCCCCGCGCTGGCTCAACTACCGCTTCGGGCTGGTCGACCGGGAGCTGACGGACGCCCTGCACCGGGACGGTCTGCTGGTGTCCGCCTGGACGGCCGACACCAAGCGCTCGATGCGCGCGCTGATCGCCGCCGGGGTGGACTCCGTCACCACCAACCGGGTGGACGCGCTCGCCGAGGTCAGAGCCGGCTGCGGCAGGTGACGCTCGAGCCGATACGCGGGCTGGTACGCGACCTGACGGTGCGGGTCCGGGGCGCCGACCCGCGCCGCCAGGACCTCGTGCTGGCGCTGCTCGTGCAGCTGGCCGTCACGATGCCGTTCCTGGTGCCCCGCTCCCCCGATCTGCCGCTCGCCACCTGGACCTCGTACGGGATGACCACGCTCGCCGTGCTCCCGCTGGTCTGGCGGCGGCGGGCCCCGGTGCTGACGCTGGCCGCGGTCATGGCCGCCGGCGGGGTGTACAAGCTGGCCTTCGACGGGCCGGGGCAGCCGTTGCCGTACGCGGGACTCATCGCCATGTACACGGTGGCGCTGCTGTGCACCGCCCGCGTCCGCGTCGGCGTGGGGATCGCCGCGGCCGGGGTGGTGTCCCTGTCGGTGGGCTGGGAGACGGGCACGGCGCGGGAGCTGTTCTTCACCCTGTTCGTCTCGGCGGCGGCCTACGCCCTGGGCCGGCTCCAGCACACCCGGCAGGCCTACACCGAGGCCGTCGAGGCGCGCGCGGCGCAGCTGGAGCGGGCGAACCGGATCGAGGCCGAGCAGGCGGCGGCCCGTGAACGGGCCCGGATCGCGCGGGAGATGCACGACATCCTCTCGCACGCGGTCAGCATCATGATCGTGCAGGCGGAGGCGGGTCCGGTGGCGGTGCGCCGGGCCCCCGCCCGGGCGGAGGCGGCCTTCGAGGCGATCGCCGAGACGGGGCGGGACGCGATGGCGCAGCTGCGGACCATGCTGGGGGTGCTGCGGACGGACGAGGCGGCCCCGCGGGCCCCGCAGCCGGGGATCGCCGGGCTGCCGGCGCTGCTGGAGCGGGTACGGGCGAGCGGGCCCGAGGTCTCGTACGAGCGGACGGGCGCGGTGCGCGAGCTGCCGGCCGCGCTGGAGGCGACGGTGCACCGGGTGGTGCAGGAGGCGCTGACCAATGTGGTCAAGCACGCGGGCGCCTCGTCGGTCGACGTACGTCTGGAGTACGGGTCCGAGGACCTGACGGTGACGGTCACGGACGACGGGCGGGGCCCGGGAGCGGGGAAGGGCGACGGGAGCGGGCACGGGCTGATCGGGATCCGTGAGCGGGCTGCGGCGCACGGCGGTACGGCGGTGGCCGGCCCGGGAGCGGGCGGCGTCGGCTGGTCGCTGCGCGTGGTCCTTGTAACCTCGCCGCTGGAGGTGGGGAATTGACGATCCGTGTGGTGGTGGCCGACGACCAGGAGCTGGTGCGCAGCGGCTTCGCGATGATCCTGGACGTCCAGGACGACATTGAGGTCGTGGCGGAGGTCGGGGACGGCGCGGCGGCGGTGGCGGCGGTGGAGCGGCTGGCGCCGGACGTGGCGCTGCTGGACATCCGGATGCCGGTGCTGGACGGGATCGAGGCCTGCCGGCGGATCTCGGCGGGCAGTTCCTGCCGGACGGTGATGCTGACGACCTTCGACTCGGACGAGTACGTGTACGAGGCGCTGCACGCGGGGGCGAGCGGGTTCCTGCTGAAGGACGTGCGGCGGGACGATCTGGTGCACGCGGTACGGGTGGTGGCGGCGGGCGAGTCCCTGCTGGCGCCTTCGGTGGCGCGGCGGCTGATCGAGGAGTACACGGCGGCGACGGCGCGTCCGGCGGCCGTCTCCGGTGCGTCGGCGGAGCACCGGCTGGAGGTGCTGACGGCGCGGGAGCGGGAGACGCTGCTGCTCCTGGGGCGGGGGCTGTCGAACGCGGAGATCGCGGTGGCGCTGACGGTGAGCGAGCACACGGTGAAGTCGCACGTGGGCAACGTACTGGCGAAGCTGGGGCTGCGGGACCGGATCCAGGCGGTGATCTGCGCGTACGAGACGGGGCTGATCGCGGCGGGTACCGCTTGAGTTCCTCCCTCTGCGGAGGGAGGGGCGGCGGTTCGTCTCCCCCGCGCCGGTGAGTTGTCGTACCGCTGAAGACCCCTCTCGCTGGTGATCCGCAACTGCCCCTGTGACCAGCAACATTGTGGTCATCGGGGCAGCGGGCCCCGGGAACCGCACACAGGGGGACCACCGTCATGAACGCACGCACACGCACTCTGATCGCCACCGCTCTGGTCGTCGGCATCGCCGCCGGACCGGTGGCGGCCGCGCAGGCCGCCCCGTCGCCGGCGGCCGTCTCGGCCGGGGTGCCGGCGCCTGTCGCCGTCTCCACCCCGCCGAACGCGGCGGAGCTGGCGAAGGCCCTGGAGGGCCTCGGCGCCCGGAACAAGGACGCGACGGCCGCGCTGGTCCGGGTCGGCGGTACGAGCGGCAGCTGGCAGGGCAGTTCCGGTGTCGCGGACGTCCGCAGCGAGCGGGCGGCCCTGGAGGACGGCCGGTTCCGGGCCGGGTCGGTGACCAAGACGTTCACGGCGGCGGTGGTGCTCCAGCTGGCGGCGGAGCGCCGGGTGGAGCTGGACCGGCCGGTACGGGACTACCTGCCGGGGCTGTTCCCGGCGAGCTTCGAGCGGCCGGTGACGGTGCGCCAGCTGTTGAACTACACGAGCGGCATCCAGTCGGCCGACGGTCCGGGCGACTCCTTCGAGGCGCAGTGGGAGCACCGCTTCGACGTGACCGATCCGCACGCGCAGATCGCGAACGCCCTGGCGAAGGGGCCCGAGTTCGCGGCGGGCGACGCCCAGCACTACCTGAACATCAACTACACGATCCTCGGCGTGCTGATCGAGAAGCTGACGGGCACGAGCTACGAGAGGGCGGTCGGGGACCGGATCCTGAAGCCGCTGGGGCTGCGGGACACCTCGTACCCGGGCCTGCACCGGACGCGCATCGCGGGTCCGCACAACCGCGGCTACCAGGCGGTGCCGGGTCCCGGCGGGACGACGGAGCTGCGGGACGTGACGGAGTGGAACTCCTCGGACCGCTGGGCGGCGGGGGACATCATCTCGACGACGGCCGATCTGGAGCGGTTCACCAAGGCCCTGTTCAGCGGGCGGATCGTGCCGAAGGCCCAGCTGGAGGAGATGTTCACGGTGCCCGCGGTGAAGAACTTCACCAACGGCAAGCCCGCCACGCTCACGGCGGGGCTGTCCAAGCTCGTCCTGCCGGACGGCACGGTGGCGTGGGGCAAGACGGGTGGCCGGCACGGCTACAACACGGCGATAGGCGGGACCCGCGACCTCTCCCGGACCCTGGTCTACTCGGTCAACTCGACGAACGCCAAGGGCGAGGACATGAACCCGGTGGCCCTCGCCGTCCTGATGGCGGCGTTCGCCAAGTAGGCCGGGTGGGCGGTTCAGGCGGGCAGGGCTTCCAGCCGCTTGATCGTGCGGCGCAGGGCCAGCAGGGGGATCACCCCGAAGACCCCGAACGACATGTCGATCAGCGACCACGTGAGGGGGATCCCGCGGACGGGGCCGCAGATGAGGGCCAGCGGGACGATCCCGGCGCAGGCGATCATGCCGGCTTCGACGATCCAGATGTTGCGCACGGGGTCCCGGTGGACTCCGTAGAAGAAGACGGCGATCACCAGGTGGGCGAAGGCGAGCCAGTCGGTGCCGTAGAGGAGGAAGGGGTACTGGGCGTCGGCCTGTTCGAGGCCGTCCCCCACCCTGCGCAGCCAGTCGTTCGTGATCAGGGAGTTGGCCCAGTGCAGCTCGGTGACCAGGGGGAAGGCGGTGAGTCCACTCAGCACCAGGCAGACCACGAACAGCAGGAGCCAGGCACGGATCCGGCGCTGGAGGGCGCTTCTCTCGTTCATGGAAGGAAGCGTACGCCAAAAACTGAACATGTTCAGTCAATTTCCTGAACATGTTCAGTCGTGCGGCCGGGCCGTGGTCAGAGGCCGACGATGGCGTTCCAGCGCTTGGCGAAGGAGGGGCGCTCGGCCGAGGAGATGTCCCGGGCCACCACGAGGCGCTTGCGCATGTCGTCGTCGGGGAAGATCAGCGGGTTCTCCGCCAGCTGGGCGGTCTCCTTGTCCGGGGAGCCGGCCAGGACCTCGCGGGCCGCGGGCACCGGGCAGACGTAGTTGACGGCGGCGGCGAGCTCGGCGGCCACCGCCGGGTCGTAGTAGTGGTCGACGAGGGCCTCGGCATTGGCCTTGTGCCGGGCCAGGTTGGGGACGAGCAGGCTCTCCGCCCAGAGTTCGGCGCCCTCCTCGGGGACCACGAACTCGATGTCGGGGTTGTCGGCCTGGAGCTGAATGACGTCGCCGGAGTAGGCCTGGCAGGCCAGGACGTCGCCCTTGCTCAGATCGGAGGTGTAGTCGTTGCCGGTGAAACGGCGGACGTGCTTCTTCTTCACCATGCTCTCGACCTGGTCGCACATCCGGTGGAAGTCGGTGTCGGTCCACCGGGTGACGTCGGCGCCGTTGCCCTGCATGAGCAGCGAGTAGGACTCGTCGAGGCCGGAGAAGAGGGTGACCTTGCCCGCGAGGTCCGGGTGCCAGAGGTCCTTGACCGACTTGATCTCCCGGCCCAGCGCCTTGCGGTTGTAGGCGATGCCGGTGATCCCGGACTGCCAGGGGACGGTGTGCAGCCGGCCCTCGTCGAAGGCGGGGGAAGCCAGCTGCGGGTCGAGGTGCCTGGCCACGTTGGCCTGGGCCGAGCGGTCCATCTTCTGGGCCCAGCCCAGGTGGACGAACCGGGCGGCCATCCAGTCGCTGACCACCACGAGGTCGTGGCCGGTCGTCTGGTGGTTCATGAGGGCGGGGCTGACCTTGCCGAAGAACTCGTCGTTGTCGTTGATCTCCTCGGTGTAGCGGACCTCGATCCCGGTCCGCTCCGTGAAGGCCGCGAGCGTCGGGCGGCTCTCCTCGTCCTCGTCATCGGTGTCGATGTAGAGGGGCCAGTTGGAGAAGGAGAGGCTCCGGTCCCGGTCCGAGAGGTCCTGGCCCTGCCGCCGGTCCTCCGGGACGTAGGCGGCGGGGACACCGCACCCGGTGAGGGCGGCCAGCAGGCCCGCGGCACCGAGGCCGCGCAGCGCCGCGCGGCGGGAGAAGGCGAGTTCAGGCATGCCCACAGCCTCCGACAAGGCGAAAGGGGCGGGCAATAGACAAGGTGTCTACTGCCCGCCCCTTCAGCGAACTGCGGTGATCAGTGCGCGCCCGGGGCCCGCGGATCAGCCGTCGAGCGAGGTCATGACGTGCTTGATGCGGGTGTAGTCCTCGAAGCCGTAGGCGGAGAGGTCCTTGCCGTAGCCGGACTTCTTGAAGCCGCCGTGGGGCATCTCGGCGACGAGCGGGATGTGGGTGTTGATCCACACACAGCCGAAGTCGAGGTTCTTGGACATCCGCATCGCGCGGCCGTGGTTCTTGGTCCACACGGAGGAGGCGAGGGCGAACTCGACGCCGTTCGCGTACTCCAGGGCCTGGGCCTCGTCCGTGAAGGACTGGACGGTGATGACGGGGCCGAAGACCTCGTTCTGGATGATCTCGTCGTCCTGCTTGAGGCCGGAGACCACGGTCGGGGCGTAGAAGTAGCCCTTGTCGCCGACCTGGTGGCCGCCCGCCTCGACCTTGGCGTGGGCGGGGAGGCGCTCGATGAAGCCCGCGACCTGCTTGAGCTGGTTCGGGTTGTTCAGCGGGCCGTACAGCACGTCCTCGTCGTCCGGCTGACCGGTCTTGGTCTCCGCGGCGGCCTTGGCCAGCGCGGCCACGAACTCGTCGTGGATCGACTCGTGCACGATCACGCGGGTGGCGGCGGTGCAGTCCTGGCCGGCGTTGAAGTAGCCCGCGACGGCGATGTCCTCGACGGCCTTCGCGAGGTCGGCGTCCTCGAAGACCACGACGGGGGCCTTGCCGCCGAGCTCCAGGTGGACGCGCTTGACGTCCTTCGAGGCGCTCTCGGCGACCTGCATGCCCGCGCGCACCGAGCCGGTGATGGAGGCCATCGCCGGGGTGGAGTGCTCCACCATGGCCTTGCCGGTCTCGCGGTCGCCGCAGACGACGTTGAAGACGCCCTTGGGCAGGACCGAGTCGATGATCTCCGCCATCAGGACGGTGGAGGCCGGGGTGGTGTCCGAGGGCTTGAGCACCACGGTGTTGCCCGCGGCGATCGCCGGGGCGAACTTCCACACGGCCATCATCATCGGGTAGTTCCACGGCGCGACCTGGGCGCAGACGCCGACCGGTTCACGGCGGACGATCGAGGTCATCCCCTCCATGTACTCGCCGGCCGAACGGCCCTCCAGCAGACGCGCGGCGCCCGCGAAGAAGCGGATCTGGTCCACCATCGGCGGCAGCTCCTCGCTGGCCGTCAGGCCCAGCGGCTTGCCGGTGTTCTCCGACTCGGCGGCGACCAGCTCGTCCGCGCGCGCCTCGAAGGCGTCCGCGATCTTGAGCAGGGCCTTCTGCCGCTCGGAGGGGGTGGTGTCGCGCCAGCCCGGGAAGGCGGCAGCGGCGGCGGCCATGGCGGCGTCCACGTCGGCCTGGCCGGACAGCGGGGCGGTCGCGTAGACCTCGCCGGTGGCGGGGTTGACCACGTCGGTGGTCCGCCCGTCGGCGGCGTCCTTGAACTCTCCGCCGATGTAGTTGCGCAGACGACGCAGTTCGGTGGTCACTACAGCCACTCTCCTGATCACATGTCCAACGATTGAGACAACTCCCAAGCCTAGCCCCTCGGGCGACGCTTTCGACAGAGCCAGACCCCACCAACTACGAAATCCGTGCAATCGGAGACTCCGAACAACGGATTTCATCGATTCCGGGTTGCGGAACAGACGACTCCTCGTGCACAGTGAGGTTGTGGTCAGTCGAAGCGCAGATTCCAGGAACAGACAACCGTCCCCTTCGGTCGATGCTGTGTCCCTGGCGATCATCGAGCAACTGCAGGAGGACGGTCGCCGTCCCTACGCATCGATCGGCAAGGCCGTCGGCCTGTCCGAAGCCGCAGTGCGCCAGCGCGTACAGAAGCTGCTCGACCAGGGCGTGATGCAGATCGTCGCCGTCACCGACCCGCTCACCGTGGGCCTGCGACGCCAGGCCATGGTCGGCATCAACGTCGAGGGAGACCTCGACCCGGTGGCCGACGCACTGACCGCAATGGCCGAGTGCGAGTACGTCGTGATGACCGCAGGGTCGTTCGACCTGATGGTGGAGATCGTCTGCGAGGACGACGACCACCTGCTCGAGACGATCAACAAGAAGATCCGCACGCTCCCCGGCGTGCGATCAACCGAAAGCTTCGTTTACCTGAAGCTGAAGAAGCAGACCTACATGTGGGGAACCAGATAACCGTGAGCCAGGACCTCTCCAAGACCGCGTACGACCACCTGTGGATGCACTTCACCCGCATGTCGTCGTACGAGAACTCCCCCGTACCCACCATCGTGCGGGGCGAGGGCACCTACATCTGGGACGACAAGGGCAAGCGCTACCTGGACGGCCTCGCGGGCCTGTTCGTGGTCAACGCCGGTCACGGCCGCAAGGAACTGGCCGAGGTCGCCTACAAGCAGGCGCAGGAGCTCGCGTTCTTCCCCATCTGGTCGTACGCGCACCCCAAGGCCGTGGAGCTCGCCGAGCGCCTCGCCCACTACGCCCCGGGCGACCTGAACAAGGTCTTCTTCACCACCGGTGGCGGCGAGGCCGTCGAGACCGCCTGGAAGCTCGCCAAGCAGTACTTCAAGCTCCAGGGCAAGCACACCAAGTACAAGGTCATCTCGCGTGCGGTCGCCTACCACGGCACCCCGCAGGGCGCCCTGTCCATCACCGGCCTGCCGGCCCTGAAGGCCCCCTTCGAGCCGCTGGTCCCCGGCGCGCACAAGGTGCCGAACACCAACATCTACCGCGCCCCGATCTTCGGTGACGACCCGGAGGCCTACGGCCGCTGGTGCGCCGACCAGATCGAGCAGGAGATCCTCTTCGAGGGCGCCGACACCGTCGCCGCCGTCTTCCTGGAGCCGGTGCAGAACGCCGGCGGCTGCTTCCCGCCGCCGCCCGGGTACTTCCAGCGCGTCCGCGAGATCTGCGACGAGTACGACGTGCTCCTCGTCTCCGACGAGACGATCTGCGCCTTCGGCCGTCTGGGCACGATGTTCGCCTGTGACAAGTTCGACTACGTGCCGGACATGATCACCTGCGCCAAGGGCATGACCTCGGGCTACTCCCCGATCGGTGCCTGCATCATCTCGGACCGCCTCGCGGAGCCCTTCTACAAGGGCGACAACACCTTCCTGCACGGCTACACCTTCGGCGGACACCCGGTGTCCTCCGCCGTGGCGCTGGCCAACCTCGACATCTTCGACAAGGAAGGCCTGAACCAGCACGTGCTGGACCAGGAGGGCAACTTCTTCAACACCCTGAAGAAGCTGCACGACCTCCCGATCGTCGGCGACGTCCGCGGCAACGGCTTCTTCTACGGCATCGAGCTCGTCAAGGACAAGGTCACCAAGGAGTCCTTCACCGACGAGGAGACCGAGCGCGTGCTCTACGGCTTCCTCTCCAAGGCGCTCTTCGAGAACGGCCTGTACTGCCGCGCCGACGACCGTGGGGACCCGGTCATCCAGCTGGCCCCGCCGCTGATCGCGGACCAGGGCACCTTCGACGAGATCGAAGGCATCCTGCGCTCGGTGCTCACCGAGGCGTGGACCAAGCTGTAGGACCAAGCGGTAAAGAGCACCACAGAGTCCTGACCACACGGCCCGGATCCTCCGTTCGAGTGAGAACGCGGGGGTCCGGGCCGTGTGCTGTCACCATCCAAGACGTTCATCTCTTTACATCTCAGTGCGGCGCCAGTGACCGAAAGGGCTCCGCTTCGTTCCCCCGGACGGAGGTGTACGCCATGGTGGCTCCACCGGACAGTGCCCGGCTCGACAGTGCCCAGGGTGTCCCGAGTGTCCCGCCCCAGGACGATCTGCTCTGGGCGCGGTCCCTGCACTACTCCCACAGCGGTTCGCCCGGCCTGATCGGGGTCTCCGTCGGAGTCCGTCAGGGGGAGATCCTCGCCGTGACCGGCCCGCGCGGCGCCGGGAAGACCACCTTGCTGAGCGCCCTGGCCGGACTGCTGGTCCCCGAGCAGGGCGAGATCTGGTTCAACAGCCTCCCGGTCCACACCCTGCGCCCCCTGGCCCGCGAGCGGCTGCGCCGTGACCGGTTCGCCTGGATCGGGCCCGAGCCGCAGCTGCTGCCCGAGCTCAAGGTGTGGGAGAACGCCGCCCTGCCGCTGCTGATCTCCGGCGTCCCCCACCGCACCGCCAAGCACACCGCCTGCGAATGGCTGGACCGCCTCGACATCGGCGGCTTCGCCCGCAAACGCCCCGGCGCGCTCAACCGAGCCGAGTCCCAGCGGGTCGCCCTCGCCCGGGCCCTGGCCGGGGCACCCTCCGTGCTCTTCGCCGACGAGCCCACCGCCTGCCTGCACCGCGCCGAGCGCGCGCTGCTGCTCCGCACCCTCACCACGGCGGCCCGCTCCCACGGGATCACCGTGCTCCTCGCCACCCACGACGAGGAGACGGCCGCCGTGGCCGACCGCCGGGTGGCCCTGCTCGACGGCCGCCCCGCCGGAGCCGCCGCCCCGCCCCCGACGACGGAGGACCAGGCCGCGTGCTCGCTCTCCGCCTAGCCCGCGGCTCCCGGCCCGCCGTCCAGGTGCGCCGGCTGCTGGTCGCCGCCGCCTCGGCCGGTACCGGATTCCTGCTGCTGTACGTCCTGGCGGAGGCCACGGACCGGCCCGCCGGATCGTTCCCTCGGCTGCTGTGGGCCCTGGTCCCGCTCGCCGCCACCGTCCAGTTCGCGGTGGCGGTGGCCCGGACCGACCCGGCGACCCGGCCCCGGGAGGGGATGGACGCGGCCGGGCTGGGACCCGTACGGCTCACCCTGGCCGCCGCGGTCTCCACCGCCGTCGCGTGCACCCTCGGCTGCGCCCTGGCCCTGGCCGCCTTCCTGCACCTGCGGGGCGACCTCGCCGGTCTGCCCTTCGACGGGGCCGCCGTCCGGATGCTGCACGCGGACCGGCCGCTGCCGGTGGCCGCCGCCCTCACCCTGCTGGCCCTGGTCCCGCTCACGGCCTCCCTCACCACCGCCCTCGCCCTGCGCCCCCGCCCCCCGCACGCCGGGCTGAGCCCCCAGACCGGGGTGCCCTGGGGGGTGGCCATCACCGCCTGCGGGCTCACCGTCCTGGCCTACGCGGGCACCGGCGGCCCGGCCGTACCGGCGGGCTGGACACTGATCGCCGCCGGACTGGCCCTCGCCGGCCCGGGACTGGCCTACGCCTGCGGCACCCTGGTGCAGGCCGTACGCCCAGGCGCGCTGCGGCTGCTGGCCGGGCGGTCCCTCCAGGAGGAGGCGCCCCGCATCGGCCGTCCGCTCGGGGTGCTCTGCGCCGTCGGGGCGGCCACCCTGACCGCGCTCGCCGCCCGGGGCCAGGACGGACCCCTGACCCCGCTCGGGCCGCTCACCGGGCCGGCCGGCCTGCTGGTGGCGCTGTGCGCGGCCGCGACCCTGCTCACCTCGGCGGTCGAATCCCGCCAGGCCCGCTACGCCGTCCGGGCCACCCTGGCCGGGCTGGGCACTCCGGGCACGGTGCTGCGTACGGCCGCGACCGTGCGGGCCGTGGCCCTGCTCGCCGGCTGCGTACCGCTCGTGTGGGGTGTGGCACAGCTGACGTCGCTGGCGTTGACCCGCTGACGGGACCAGCCCTTAGTGTGGGCCGAATGGTCAACGCAGACATCGAGATCGAGACGCTCGCCGAATTCGACCGGGTCGTCGCCCGGGGCTCGCTGAGCGGCTACCGGGTCCAGTCGGTCAACCTGCTGGAGCGGACGTTCGCCCTGCTCTCCGCCGACACCTCCGCGGCGGTGTTCCTCGGCTGCCCGATGGAGCCGGACGCCTCGGTGAAGGTCCGCGCGGACGGCGCGCTCGTCTTCCCACCCGTCCCTGACCTGCCCTTCAACCCGTACCGGGGCCTGCTGTACACGGCCGAGGAGCTGTTCTCCGAACTGGAGGACGACTACGAGGCCACCCCGGACGCCCAGGCGTACGCCTGGTTCCAGGAGACCAAGTCCGACGGCGACATCTTCTCCTCGATGCTGCGCTCCATCCACGACGACGCGGTCTCCGACGCCCTCGACGAGCACCTCGCCGGTGCCCGCGTCGTGGGCGTGATGGGCGGCCACGCCATGGCCCGGGACGGCGCCGACTACCGCGGCGCGGCGGAGCTCGGCCGGGCGCTGACCCGGTCGGGGCTGACGGTCGCCACGGGCGGCGGCCCGGGGGCGATGGAGGCCGCCAACCTCGGCGCCTACCTGGCCCCGGCCCCGGACGAGGCCCTGCCCGAGGCCCTGGAACTGCTGGCCAAGACCCCCTCCTTCGCCCCGTCGGTCTCCGACTGGGCGCGCGCGGCCTTCGCCGTACGGGAGCGCTGGCCCGGTGGCGGCGACTCGGTGGGCATCCCCACCTGGTTCTACGGGCACGAGCCGCCGAACGCCTTCGCGGGCCAGATCGCCAAGTACTTCGCGAACGCCACCCGTGAGGACGGGCTCCTCGCACGGTGCAACGCCGGCGTGGTGTTCCTGCCGGGTGCGGCGGGCACCGTGCAGGAGATCTTCGACAACGCGACCCCGAACTACTACCGGTCTCGGTCCGAGCCGACGCCGATGGTCCTCGTCGGACGCGCCCACTGGACCGAGCACCTGCCGGCCTGGCCGCTGCTCCAGGCACTGGCGCGCGGCCGTGCCATGGAGTCCCGGATCGCGCTGGTGGACTCGGTGGACGAGGTCCCGGCGGTACTCGCGTCGATCGGCTGAGTCCGGGAGGCAACTTCCGGGCCCGTTCACACGTCTGGCAGAGGTACCGCAAAACCTGCCAGACGTGAACGGAGCCTTCTGTGCTCATAGGCCTGCTGACCGCTGTCGCGGCGTCCATCTGCTACGGCACGGGATCCGTCCTGCAAGCCGTCGGCTCCCGCCGGGCCGCCCGGATGTCACCGGCCGCCGCCGGGGTGACCGCGCACGGCGGACCGAATCTGACCTCCACCGCCAAGGCCGCGATGACCTGGGAGTTCATCGTCGGCACCATCCTGGACTTCGTCGGTTTCGGGCTGGGCGCGCTGGCGGCGCGGATGCTGCCGCTGTTCCTCTCCCAGACCGTCATCAGCGCCAACCTGGTGATCACCGCCGTGCTCAGCGTGAAGATGCTGGGGATCCGGCTGACCCGCAAGGAATGGACGTCCATCGGGGTGGTCTGCGCCGCGCTGGTGCTGCTCGCCACCGCCGCGGGCCACGAGGGCGGCCACCACGCCCCGATGTCCACGCACTGGTGGCTGCTCGCGGTGACGCTGCTGATCATCGTCGGCGGCACGGTGGCCGTACGGTTCCTCGGCGGGCGGGCCGCCATCCTCGCGGGTCTGCTGTCCGGCCTGGCCTTCGGCGCGCTGGGCGTCGGCGTCCGCATCCTCGACGGCGTCGACCCCTTCGACCTGCCCACGCTGCTGGCGGACCCGGCCCTGTACGCCATCCTCGTGGCGGGCTTCGGCGGCATGTACCTGCACACCGTCGCCCTGCAGATCGGTTCGGTGAACGGCGCGACGGCGGCGCTGGTCGTCGGCGAGACGGTGCTCCCGGGGGCGATCGGTGTGCTCTGGCTCGGCGACGCCTCCCGGCCGGGGCTGGCCTGGCTCGCGGTGCTCGGCTTCGTGCTGGCGGTGACCGGCGCGGTGGCGGTGGCCTGGTACGGCAACCACGACGGGGCCGAGGAGCCCGCCGAGGAGCCGGTGCCGACGCCGGTGTCCTGACGGGCCCGGCAGGACCTGACGGGCGGCGGCCGCGGGCCCGCCCCCGGTTCACCCCCGCGGGTGCTCCGGGTGGCGGGGCCGCGGCCGCGGCCGCTTGCTGGGTGCATGCAGACCACCACGACCGACCGGATGGAGACGCCCCGGGCCGCGGGCGCGGCCGGGGTGGTCTTCGCGCTGCTGCTGGCGGCCGCGATCGTACTGATGCGCTACGCCGTCCCGGGGGACGCCGCCCACGCGGCCGTCGATCCGGGCCGGCGCTGGGCGGTGCGTACGGCGCTGGAGATCGTCCCGTTCGCGGGGATCTTCTTCCTGTGGTTCATGGGCGCCCTGCGCGCGCACACCGGGGACGCCGAGGACCGCTTCTTCGCGACCGTCTTCCTCGGCAGCGGGTTCCTCTTCACGGCCAGTGTGTTCGTCGCCGCGGCCGCCGCGGGCACCGTCCTGCAGGAGACCTCGCCGCCCTCCGACTTCGGCCGCTCCTTCGCGTACACGGTGCTCACGACGTACGGGATGCGCATGGCGGCCGTCTTCGTCTTCGCGACCTCGACCATCGGCAGGCGCCTGGGCGTCTTCCCGCGCCCGCTCGCCCTCCTCGGCTACGTGGTGGGGCTGGTCCTGATCCTGACCGGATCGGGGGTGCCCTGGTCAGAGCTGGTCTTCCCGGCCTGGGCGCTGGTCATCAGCCTGTACATCCTGCGGGCCGGCGGCCGGTAGACCGCCCGGCGGGCGGCCCCCGCCCGGCGCGCGCATGCTGGAGGAAGTGGGGGTGTCGGGGGTCACGGGGGTCATCAGGTCACGGAAAGGCTGATGCCTCATGAGGCTTGTCGTCGACCTCAACCGCTGTCAGGGGTACGCGCAGTGCGCGTTCCTCGCACCCGACGTCTTCGCCATGCACGGCGACGAGTCACTGCTCTACGACCCGCAGGCCGACGAGGAGCAGCGCGAGAACGTCGAGCGCGCCGTCCACGCCTGTCCCGTCCGGGCCATCCTGGTGGACGCCATGAACGGGTCCCCGTCGACACCGGAGGCACGCGGTGAGCGGTGACACAGCCCTGGAGCGGCTCAAGCGCGAGGGACGCATCGTCGTCGTCGGCGCTTCGCTGGCCGGCCTGCGGGCCGCCGAGACCATGCGGGAGAAGGGCTTCGCCGGTTCGCTGACCATGATCGGCGACGAGCCGTACGAGCCCTACGACCGGCCCCCGCTCTCCAAGCAGGTCCTCCTCGGCAAGGCCACCGCCGACCGGACCGCCCTCCCCCGGCGCCTGGACATCGACGCGAAGTGGCGGCTCGGGGTGCCCGCCGACGGCCTGGACATGGCGGCCCGGCGGGTCCGGCTCGCCGACGGGGACGAGGTGGAGTACGACCGGCTGCTGATCGCGACCGGGGTACGGGCCCGGCCCTGGCCCCATGAGGACGAGGCCGCGCTCGACGGCGTCTTCGTCCTGCGCACCCGGGACGACGCGGTGGGGCTGGAACGCGCCCTGGCGGCGCGCCCTGGCCGGGTCCTGGTGATCGGGGCCGGGTTCACCGGCTCGGAGATCGCCTCCGCCTGCCGGGAGCGGGATCTGGCCGTCACCGTGGCCGAGCGCGCGGGCGCGCCGCTGGTCGGCGCCCTGGGCGGGGTGATCGGCGAGGTCGCGGCGGGTCTGCACCAGGAGAACGGGGTGGATCTGCGCACCGGGATCATGGTGACGGGGCTGGAGGGCGATTCCTCGGGCCGGGTACGCGCCGCGCACCTGTCCGACGGCACCACGCTGGAGGCGCAGGTGGTCGTCGTCTCGCTCGGTGCCATGCGCAACACCGAATGGCTGGCCGGTTCCGGGCTCGGGGCGGGGCCGCGCGGCATCGCCTGCGACGCGGGCTGCCGGGCCTTCGACATCCGCGGCATCGTCACCGACGACATCTACGTGGCGGGTGACGTGGCACGCTCCCCGCACGCGCTGTTCGGCTACCAGTTCCTCTCCCTGGAGCACTGGGGCAACGCCGTCGCCCAGGCGGAGACGGCCGCGCACAACATGCTCAGCGAGAGCGTGGACCGGCGCCCCCACATGTGGGTCCCGGCGTTCTGGTCCTCGCAGTTCGGCGTGAACATCAAGTCGGTCGGCGTGCCCTCCATGGGCACCGAGATCATGATCACGCAGGGCTCGCGCGACGAGCGGCGCTTCACCGGCGTCTACGGCTACCAGGGCCGCGTGATCGGGGCCGTCACCTTCGACCAGTCCCGCTGGCTGCAGTTCTACCAACGGCTCATCGAGGAGACCGCGCCCTTCCCGCTGGCCTTCCCCACCGTGGACCGGCGTCCCGAGGGACACCGGCCGATGCCCGCGGACTTCCCGGACCCGTCGATCCCCACGCACGGACCGACCGTCACCCTGAGCGGCTACTCGCCGGCCGACCGGCGCCTGACGTTCACCCCCGCCGGGCACTGACCCCCACTGACCCGCCGAGCCGCACGAGGACATGCCATGAGCCAAGCCATCCTCCGGCAGATCATCGACTACTCCAGCCGGGCCGATCCGTACCCGCTGTACGAGGAGCTCCGCAAGACGCCGGTGTCCCACGACGAGGACGGGCCGTACGTCGTCAGCACGTACTACGAGATCCAGGGCCTGCTGCACGATCCGCGCATCAGCTCCGACTCCCGCAACCTGGCCTCCACGGCCTCCGACCCGCTCGGTGAGGCCGAGGAGGAGGAGACCACGCTGCCGCCCTCGTTCCTGAAGCTGGACCCGCCCGACCACGACCGGCTGCGCCGGATGACGAACCGGCCGTTCGGGCCGCCGCACTCCCCGCGCCGGGTGCACGACATGCGGGGCGAGCTCGGCGGGATCGTCTCCGGGCTGATCGACGGGATCGTCGAGAAGGGCGACCCGAACCGGATCGACCTGGTCGAGGAGTTCTCGTACCCCTTCCCGGTGACGGTGATCTGCCGGCTGCTGGGCATACCGCCCGAGGACGAGGCGCGCTTCCACGTGTGGGCGGACACCCTGGCCGCGAGCCTGGACCCCGACCCGGACGCCGAGCCGGGAAAGGGCAAGAAGGGCACCCAGGAAGCCCGGATGGAGCTGGGCATGTACCTGGCCGGGCTGATCGAGGAGCGACGCAAGAACCCCGGCGACGACATGCTGTCCCAGCTGGCGGCGGGCGGCGGCCAGGACGGCTCCATGACCACGATGGAGGTGCTCAGCACCTCGGCGCTGCTGCTGATCGCGGGCCACGAGACCACGGTCAACCTGATCACCAACGGCATGCTGACGCTGCTGCGCCACCCGGAGGTGCTGGAGCGGCTGCGTCAGGACCCGGCGCTGTCGGTGCCCCTCGTGGAGGAGCTGCTGCGCTACGAGCCCCCGGTGCAGCTGCTGCCGCAGCGCTGCGCCCTCACCGACATCGAGGTCCGCGGGGTCACCATCCCCAAGGGCGCCTCGATGTGGCTGATCCTCGCCTCCGGCAACCGCGACCCGGACCGGTTCGAGAACCCGGACCGCTTCGACCCCGACCGGCCGGACATCCAGCACCTGGGCCTGGGCAGCGGCATCCACAGCTGCTTCGGCGCCCCGCTGGCCCGCCTGGAGGCCCAGCTGGCGCTGTCGGAGCTGGCCCGCAGGCTGGAGAACCCGCGCCTGCTGGAGGACCCTCCCCCCTACCGGCAGAACGCCGTCCTGCGCGGCCCGCGCCACCTGCCGATCGCCGTGGACGGGATCCGCGCGGCCTGACCCGCTAGTGCTGTGGCCTTTCCGGTCACAGCACTAGACCGTCTCGTCGGCCACCGGGAGGACGACCACCTCGGACGGGGCGAAGGCCACCGCCACCCGGTCGCCGGCGGCCGGGGCGGTGGCCAGCTCGCACTCGGCCTCCAGCACCGGCCCCGCCGGGGGCCGCAGCAGCAGCGCCACATGGGTGCCGCGGAAGGTGCGGGAGACCACCTCGCAGGTCAGGCCGCCGTCGGGGCCGAGCACCACGCCCGCCGGGCGGATCAGCAGCCGCCGCTCCCCGTCGGGGGTTCCGTCCGGGACGGGCACCTTCCCCCACGGGGTGTCGGCCGCGCCGCCCGACACGGTCGCCGGGACCACGTTCTCGAAGCCCAGGAACCGCGCCACGAACTCGGACGCCGGCCGGCTCCACACCTCCAGCGGGGTCCCCGTCTGGGCGATCCGCCCGTCCCGCATCACCACGACCCGGTCGGCCAGCGCGAAGGCCTCGCCCTGGTCGTGGGTGACGGCGAGCACGGTGGTGCCGAGGCGGGTGAACAGCCCCTGGAGCTCGACCACCAGCCGCTCGCGCAGGCCCCGGTCCAGCTGGCCGAGCGGCTCGTCGAGCATCAGCAGCCGGGGTGAGGGGGCCAGGGCCCGGGCGAGGGCCACCCGCTGCTGCTCGCCACCGGACAGGGAGGCCACCGCGCGGCCCTGGGCTCCCGGGAGCCCGACCAGCTCCAGGAGCTGCGCGACCTGGGCCTCGTACGCCTGGCGGGAGGTGCCCCGCATGCGCAGGCCGAAGGCGACGTTCCCGGCGACGTCCCGGTGCGGGAACAGCTGGTGGTCCTGGAACATCAGGCCCACGCCCCGCCGGTGCACCGGCACCCCGGCCTGGTCGGCGCCGCCGAGCAGTACCCGCCCGCCGGACACCGGCTGGAGCCCGGCCACCACCCTCAGCAGGGTGGACTTGCCGCTGCCGCTGGGGCCCAGGACGCACACGGTCTCGTGCTCGGCGACCTCCAGGTCCACGCGGTCCACCACCGCCCGGTCGCCGAACCGGACGGTGACCCCTTCGAGGCGGAGCAGGGTCATCAGAACTCTCCCGAGGTCTTGTCGGGTCGCAGTCGCTCCAGCACCAGCAGGGACACCGCGCACACCAGCATCAGAATCGTGCTCAGGGCCATGGCCTGCCCGTAGTTCAGCTCCCCGGCCCGCCCCAGCAGCCGTGCCACGGCCACCGGCAGCGTCGGGTGGTCCGGCCGGGCGATGAACACGGTCGCCCCGAACTCGCCGAGCGAGACCGCGAAGGCGAAACCGGCCGCGATCAGCAGCGCCCTGCGCACCATCGGCAGGTCCACCTCGCGCCAGGCCCGCAGCGGGGACGCGCCGAGCACCGCCGCCGCCTCCCGCAGCCGCCCGTCCACCGCCCGCAGCACCGGCAGCATGGTCCGTACGACGAAGGGCACCCCTACGAGGGCCTGCGCCAGCGGCACCAGGATCCACGAGGTCCGCAGGTCCAGCGGCGGTTCGTCCAGGGTGATCAGGAAGCCGAAGCCGACCGTCACGGCGGACACCCCGAGCGGCAGCATCAGCAACGCGTCGAAGCCCCGCACGAAACGGCCCCCGCGCCGGGTCAGCGCGGCCGCGGCGAGCCCCCCGATCAGCAGGGCGATGGCGGTGGCGGCCAGCGCGTACTGGAGGGAGTTCCAGATGGCTTCGAGCGGCGGCACCAGAAACGTTCCGCCACCGGCGCCCGCGTCCTGCAGCGCCCGGTAGAAGCCGAGCCCGTACCCGCCGGGCGCGTCGAAGGACCGTTCCACCAGCACGGCCAGCGGGGCCACGATCAGCAGCGCCACCGTCAGCAGCACCCCGCCCAGCAGGCCCCGCTGCGCCCAGCCGCGCGGCCGGTGCGCGGTGCGCGCGGGGTCCACGAGCCGCAGGGCGGTCTCCCGCCGGCGCACCGTCCAGGCGTGCACGGCGAGGATCAGCCCCACGGCCGCGAACTGCACCATGGTCAGCACGGCGGCCGTCGGCAGGTCCAGCAGCTGCGCGGTCTGCCGGTAGACCTCCACCTCCAGGGTGGAGTACGAGGGGCCGCCGAGGATCTGCACGACGCCGAACGAGGTGAAGGTGAAGAGGAAGACCATCAGCGTGGCGGCCGCCACCGCCGGCCCGAGCGCGGGCAGCGTCACCCGCCGCCAGGCCCCGAACCGTCCGGCGCCCAGCACCCGGGCGGCCTCCTCCTGGCGCGGGTCCAGCTGCGCCCACAGCCCGCCGACCGTCCGCACGACGACGGCGTAGTTGAAGAAGACGTGGGCGAGCAGGATCGCCCAGACGGTGGTGTCCAGCCGCACGCCCCACAGCTCGTCGAGCAGCCCGCCCCGCCCGACCAGCGCCAGGAAGGCCGTGCCGACGACCACCGTCGGCAGCACGAACGGCACGGTGACCAGGGCGCGCAGGAACTGCTTGCCGGGGAACTCGAAGCGCGCGAAGACGTACGCCCCGGGCAGCGCCACCAGCAGGGTCAGCGCGGTCGAGGCGAGGGCCTGCCAGGTGGTGAACCACAGGACGCCGGCGATGTCGGGCCGGGCCAGGACCTCGCCGATCCGGCCGAACTGCCAGCCCTCGTCCGTCCTGAGCCCGCGGCCGACGATCGCGGCCACGGGGTAGGCGAAGAACAGCCCGAAGAAGGCGAGCGGCACGGCCATCAGGCCCAGCCGGACGGCCGTGGCCCGCCCGCCCTCCTTCGGGGTGCGCTCGCGCTCTACTTCACGACGAGCGAGGACCATGCCTTGACCCACTGCTCACGGTTCTTGGCGATGGCGTCGGGGGCGACCGTCTCCGGCTTCTCGACGACCACACCGTGCTTCGTGAAGATCTCCGGCAGCTTCGCGTCCTTGACGACCGGGTTCACGAACATCTGGAGCGGCATGTCCTCCTGGAACTTCTTGCTCACCAGGAAGTCGAGGAGCGCCTTGCCGCCCTGCTCGTTCTTCGCGCCCTTCAGCAGGCCCGCGAACTCGACCTGGCGGAAGCAGGTGCCGGTGGCCACGCCCGTGGGGGCCTCGGCCGGCTGCGGCTCGCCGTACAGGACCTCGACCGGCGGGCTGGAGGCGTAGGAGACGACCAGCGGGCGGTCGCCCTTGGCCTTCTTTCCGCCGGCGGAGCCGGAAAAGCGCTCGTTGTAGGCCTGCTCCCAGCCGTCGACGACCTCGACGCCGTTGGCCTTGAGCTTGCTCCAGTAGTCCTTCCAGCCGTCCTCCCCGTACTTGCCGACGGAGGCGAGGAGGAAGCCGAGGCCGGGCGAGGAGGTCGCGGCGTTCTCGGTGACGAGGAGGTTCTTGTACTCCGGCTTCAGCAGGTCGTCCAGCGTCTGCGGCGGGGCGATCTTCTTGTCGGCGAAGTAGGCCTTGTCGTAGTTGACGCAGATGTCGCCGGAGTCGACGGGGGTGACCCGGTGCTCCTTGTCGAGCACGTACTCGGGCTTGACCTCGGCCAGGCCCTTGGCCTCGTACGGGGTGAAGATCCCGTTGTCGAGGGCGCGCGAGAGCAGGGTGTTGTCCACGCCGAAGAAGACGTCGCCGCGCGGGGAGCCCTTGGTGAGGATCTCCTGGTTGAGGGCCGCGCCGGCGTCGCCGGACTTCAGGACCTTGACCGTGTAGCCGCTCTGCTGCTCGAACTCCTTGAGGACCGTGTCGGTCACGTTGAAGGAGTCGTGGGAGACCAGGGTGATCGTCTTGGACTTCGGGGCGTCGCTCGCGCCGGCCGGCTTGTCCTTGGCGTCCGTGCCGCCGCAGGCGCTGAGCGCGGTGACGCCCAGGGCTGCCGCGAGCGCGGCGCCCGCGATCTTCTTGGTGGTGCTCACTGGTGAATTCCTCCTGGGATGACCAGGAGAAGACGCGGCCCTGCCCGGCGCTCTTCCGGGAGCGGACGCCGGGCAGGGCGCAACAGCTTGAGTGATGACCGAACTTCCTACCCCGAATGACCGGGGCGAGGTTCAGAGGGTCTGCGGATGACGGTTACCGCACTCTCAGCGCTGTGGCGCTCCCCTGTCGGAATATGAAATTGGTTCGGCCACAGGGTACCCCGTGGCCGAATATGCATCTCCGTGGCCGGAATCTAGCGCTCCGAGGCCGCCAGCTGGCCGCAGGCCCCGTCGATCTCCTGACCGCGGGTGTCGCGCACGGTCACCGGCACGCCGTGGCGGGCGATGGCCTCGACGAAGGCCTTCTCGTCCTCGGGGCGCGAGGCGGTCCACTTCGAGCCCGGCGTCGGGTTCAGCGGGATCAGGTTGACGTGCACGCGCTTGCCCTTGAGCAGGCGGCCGAGCAGGTCACCACGCCAGGCCTGGTCGTTGATGTCGCGGATCAGGGCGTACTCGATGGAGATCCGGCGGCCGGACTTCTCGGCGTACTCCCAGGCCGCGTCGAGCACCTCGCGGACGTTCCAGCGGGTGTTGACCGGCACCAGGGTGTCGCGCAGCTCGTCGTCGGGCGCGTGCAGCGAGACGGCGAGGCGGCACTTGAAGCCCTCGTCGGCGAACCGCAGCATGGCCGGGACCAGGCCGACGGTGGAGACGGTGATGCCGCGCTGCGAGAGGCCGAGGCCGTCGGGCTCGGGGTCGGTGAGCCGGCGGATGGCGCCGACGACGCGGTTGTAGTTGGCGAGCGGCTCGCCCATGCCCATGAAGACGATGTTGGAGAGGCGGGCCGGGCCGCCGGGGACCTCTCCGTCGCGCAGGGCGCGCATGCCGTCGACGATCTGGTGCACGATCTCGGCGGTGGAGAGGTTGCGGTCCAGACCGGCCTGGCCGGTCGCGCAGAACGGGCAGTTCATACCGCAGCCGGCCTGCGAGGAGATGCACATGGTCACCCGGTCGGGGTAGCGCATCAGCACCGACTCCACGAGGGTGCCGTCGTGCAGCTTCCACAGCGTCTTGCGGGTGGTGTCGTTGTCACAGCTGATGTGCCGGACCACGTTCATCAGGTCCGGCAGCAGCTCCTGCTGGAGCTTCTCGCGGGAGCCGGCGGGGATGTCCGTCCACTCCGCCGGGTCGTGCGCGTAGCGGGCGAAGTAGTGCTGCGAGAGCTGCTTGGCCCGGAACGGCTTCTCGCCGATCGCGGCCACCGCCTCCCGGCGCTCGGCCGGGGTGAGGTCGGCGAGGTGCCGGGGCGGCTTCTTGGCCCCGCGAGGGGCGACGAAGGTGAGCTCTCCCGGAACAGGGCGGGCCATGGCAGGTACTCCTTGTAAGACGAAAGGCGCGCCGCAGAAGCAGCGCGCCTTTCAAGAGTAACCGCCCGGCGTCTCACGACGCCTTTCCGCAGCTCAGCCAGTCCCGGCGAGGGCCGCGCGGGCCGTGGGCAGCAGGTTCAGCCGGTACCGACGAACGCCGCCAGCAGCAGCCACACCACCGGGGCCGTCGGCAGCAGCGAGTCCAGCCGGTCCATGATGCCGCCGTGGCCCGGGAGCAGGGTGCCCATGTCCTTGATGCCCAGGTCCCGCTTGATCATCGACTCGCCGAGGTCGCCCAGGGTGGCACTGACCGCGACCGTGAGGCCCAGCAGCAGGCCCTGCCACCAGGCGCCGCCGTCGATCAGGAACTCCATGCACAGCGCGCCGGCCACCATCGCGAAGGCCACCGCCCCGAAGAGCCCCTCGCGGGTCTTGCCGGGGCTGATGCGCGGGGCGAGCTTGGTCTTGCCGAAGCGCCAGCCGACCGCGTAGGCCCCCGTGTCGCTGACCACGGTCAGGACCAGGAAGGTGACCACGCGCTGCGGGCCGTCGTCGGCGGTGAGCAGCATCGCGACGAAGGTGGCCAGAAAGGGCACGTAGAACGCGGCGAAGACACCCGCCGTGACGTCCTTGAGGTAGTCCTCGGGCGGTTCCGTCATCCGCCACACCAGGACCGCAAGGGCCGTCAGCGCCATGGCCACCCAGGCGCCCTCGGCCCCCCGGACGTAGCCGGCGATGACCATCGCCGCACCGCCGACCGCGAGCGGTACGAGCGGAGCCTTGATGCCCTTCTTCTCCTGGAGCCGGGAGGTGAGCTCCCACAGGCCCACGACGACCGCCACGACGACGACGCCGACGAAGACGGCCTTGACGATGAACAGGGAAGCGAAGATCACCGCACCGAGGCCGACGCCGACCCCTATGGCGGCACGCAGATCCCGCCCCGCGCGCTTCTTCGGCGGCGGGGGCGAGGCGTCCTGCGGTGCCTGCGAAGGCGGAGGCGGGGGGCTGGGCATGGGCTCCTGCGGCGGCATCTCGGCGCGGAACGGGGGGCCGCCGACGAAGGCGGCCCCCCGATCGCGTGCTTCCCGGTCGTCGAAGTCACGGCCGGCGGCATCGGGCACGATGGGCATGGGCCGAGTCTGCGGGCCCACCAGCGCATCGTATGCGGGACCCGCCGGAACCGGCTCCGCGGCCCAGGGAGAGTCGTTCATCAGACCTCGAGGAGCTCGGCTTCCTTGTGCTTGAGCAGCTCGTCCACCTGCGCGACGTACTTCGCGGTGGTGTCGTCGAGCTCCTTCTCGGCGCGGCGCACCTCGTCCTCGCCGGCCTCCTTGTCCTTGACGAGCTTGTCAAGGGCGTCCTTCGCCTTGCGGCGGACGGCGCGGATGGAGACCTTGGAGTCCTCGGCCTTGTTCTTCGCGACCTTGATGTACTCCTTGCGGCGGTCCTGCGTCAGCTCGGGGAAGGTCACCCGGATGATGCGGCCGTCGTTGCTCGGGTTGACACCGAGGTCGGAGTCGCGGATGGCCTGCTCGATGTTGCGCAGCGCGGACGCGTCGAACGGCGTCACGATCGCCATGCGCGGCTCGGGCACCGCGAAGGAGGCCAGCTGGTTGATGGGCGTGATGGCACCGTAGTAGTCCGCCACGATCTTGTTGAACATCGCCGGGTGCGCACGGCCCGTGCGAATCGCGGCGAAGTCTTCCTTCGCGACGACGACGGCCTTCTCCATCTTCTCCTCGGCCTCGAGGAGGATTTCTTCGATCACCACGTGCTCCTGCATGTCAGATATGGATGGTTCGGGCGGGCGGGGCGGGGCGGGCCGTCCGGACCGGGCCCCGGGGGGCCCGGCGGCGGACCGCTCAGGCCCGGGTGCCCTGGTCGCTCACGAGCGTGCCGATCTTCTCACCCTTGACGGCGCGGGCGATATTGCCCTCGGCGAGCAGTTCGAAGACCAGGATCGGCAGCTTGTTGTCGCGGCACAGCGTGATGGCCGTGGCGTCGGCGACCTTGAGGTCCCGGGACAGCACCTCGCTGTACTCCAGCGCGTCGAACTTCACGGCGTCCGGGTTCTTCTTCGGGTCGGAGTCGTAGACCCCGTCGACGCCGTTCTTGCCCATGAGGAGGGCCTCGGCGTCGATCTCCAGGGCGCGCTGGGCGGCCGTGGTGTCGGTGGAGAAGTAGGGCATGCCCATGCCGGCGCCGAAGATGACGACGCGGCCCTTCTCCAGGTGCCGCACGGCGCGCAGCGGGATGTACGGCTCCGCGACCTGGCCCATGGTGATGGCGGTCTGGACTCGGCTGTCGATGCCTTCCTTCTCCAGGAAGTCCTGGAGGGCGAGGCAGTTCATGACGGTGCCGAGCATGCCCATGTAGTCGGACCGGGCCCGGTCCATGCCGCGCTGCTGCAGCTCAGCGCCGCGGAAGAAGTTTCCGCCGCCGATGACGATCGCGATCTCCGCGCCGTCACGGACCACGGCCGCGATCTCACGGGCGATGGCGTGCACGACGTCAGGGTCGACGCCCAGCCCGCCGCCGCCGGAGAAGGCTTCGCCCGAGAGCTTCAGCATGAAGCGGCGACCCTTCTTCTCGTGGTCGCTCTTGTCGTCGGAAGCGGTGTGGGGGTCCACGCCCTGATTCATGGAGATCTCCTCGTGCACATACGAAGAAGGCCATTGCCGGTGGGTCCTTGCGGTTCCCTCTACGGCAATGGCCTCCTCGTCAGATCTGCGGTCGCCTCGCGCGAGCGCGGACGACTGCTTCAGACCCTACCGGGGTCCGGTGTCCGTCGTGTACGGACGGACTCAGATGCCGACCTTGATGCGCGCGAAGCGCTTCAGGGTGACACCGGCCTCGTCCAGAACCTTCTGGACGGACTTCTTGTTGTCCAGCGCGTAGGGCTGGCCAAGGAGCGTGACGTCCTTGAAGAAGCCGTTGACGCGACCCTCGACGATCTTGGCGATCGCGGCCTCGGGCTTGCCCTCGGCGCGGGTGACCTCTTCGGCGACGCGGCGCTCGGACTCGACGACCTCGGCCGGGACCTCGTCGGCGGTCAGGTACTTCGGCGCGAACGCGGCGATGTGCTGGGCGATGCCCTTGGCCAGGTCGGCGTCGGCCTTGTCCAGCTCGACCAGGACACCGATCTGCGGGGGCAGGTCGGGCATGGTGCGGTGCATGTAGGAGGCCACGAAGGCACCCTGGTACTGCGCGAAGCGGTCCAGGACGATCTTCTCGCCGAGGTTGGCGTTGGCCTCGTCCACGAACGCCTGGACGGTCTGGCCGGCCTTGATCTCGGAAGCCAGCAGCGCCTCGATGTCCGCCGGGGAGGTGGCGGCCACGTGGGCGGCGAGCTCGTCGGCGACGGCCAGGAACTTCTCGCTCTTGGCGACGAAGTCGGTCTCGCACTTGAGCTCGAGCAGCACGCCGGAGGTGGCGTCCGCGGCGATCAGGGAGGTGACGGCACCGTTCTCGGCGGAACGGCCCTCGCGCTTGGCGACACCCTTCAGGCCCTTGACGCGCAGGATCTCGTTGGCCTTGGTGACATCACCTTCGGCCTCGACGAGCGCGTTCTTGCAGTCCAGCATGCCGGCGCCGGTGAGCTCGCGGAGCTTCTTGACGTCAGCGGCGGTGTAGTTCGCCATGAGTCTGTGATTCTCTCTCGAAGTCGTAGATCTACGGGTGAACGGCGGAGGCGCCGCGCTCGTGGCGCGGCTCCCCCGCCGTCATCGTCCGTGCTGCGAGTGCCCGGCGGATGAACGCCGGGCGCTCTCAGTGGGTCAGGCCTGCTCGGCGTCGGCGGCCGGAGCCTCGACGACGGCCTCGGCGACGACCTCGGCCGCGGGGGCCTCGGTCTCGACAACGGCCTCGGCCGCGGGGGCCTCGGCGGCGTCGTCGGCCTTCTTGTCACCCTCGAGCAGGTCGCGCTCCCACTCGGCGAGCGGCTCGGCGGCGGCCTTCTCGCCCGGCTTCGAGTCGCCAGTGGCGGCACCGGAACGGGCGATGAGGCCCTCGGCGACGGCGTCGGCGATCACGCGGGTGAGCAGGGTGACGGAGCGGATCGCGTCGTCGTTGCCCGGGATCTTGTAGTCGACCTCGTCGGGGTCGCAGTTGGTGTCGAGGATCGCGACGACCGGGATGTGCAGCTTGCGCGCCTCACCGACCGCGATGTGCTCCTTCTTGGTGTCGACGATCCAGACGGCGCTGGGAACCTTCGACATCTCGCGGATACCACCGAGGGTCTTCTCCAGCTTGGTCTTCTCGCGGGAGAGGACCAGGAGCTCCTTCTTGGTGAGACCCGAGGCGGCGACGTCCTCGAAGTCGATCGCCTCAAGCTCCTTCAGACGCTGGAGGCGCTTGTAGACGGTGGAGAAGTTGGTGAGCATGCCACCGAGCCAGCGCTGGTTGACGTACGGCATGCCGACGCGCGTCGCCTGCTCGGCGATGGCCTCCTGCGCCTGCTTCTTCGTACCGACGAACATGATGGAGCCACCGTGCGCGACGGTCTCCTTCACGAACTCGTAGGCGCGGTCGATGTACGACAGCGACTGGAGCAGGTCGATGATGTAGATGCCGTTGCGCTCGGTGAAGATGAAGCGCTTCATCTTCGGGTTCCAGCGACGGGTCTGGTGACCGAAGTGGACGCCGCTTTCCAGCAGCTCCCGCATCGTTACGACGGCCATGGCCATCTCCTTGTTTTCTCGGTTTGGTTCCTGACGCCCCGCCGCGCCCTGCCCCGTGTGAGGGACCGAGAGACGCTTTCACCAGGCCGTTCCGGGCCGGTGCTGGGGCGTGCGAAGTCGACCCGGTGACCCGGATCGCCACAAGAAGTGTACGGGACCGAGCGGTATGCCGGGTGACGCCGTTGTCCACACCCGGCCCGCCGTCCACAGGCGCGGGCGCCCGCCCCGGCCCGCGCGGGACGCTGTGGGGCATGACGACACTGCTGCTCAGCCTGCTCCTGGCCCTGGCCCAGACCTTCACCGCGGGGGTGCGCCCGCTGCCCGCTCCGCTGTCGGTGGCGCGGTGGTGGGACCCGCCGCCGACCCCCTACGCGGCCGGGCACCGGGGCGTGGACCTGTCGGCCCCGGTGGGCGCGGAGCTACGGGCCGTCGGGCCCGGCCGGGTCCACTTCGCCGGGCCGGTCGCGGGGCGCGGGGTGCTCTCCCTCACGCTGCCGGGCGGCCTGCGCACGACCTACGAGCCGGTGCGGCCGCTGGTCACGGAGGGTGAGGCGGTCACGGCCGGGCAGGTGGTGGCGGTCCTGACGGAGGGCTCCCACTGTCCGGACCCGTGCCTGCACTGGGGCCTGCTGGCCGGCGAGCGCGAGTACCTCGACCCGCTGACCCTGCTCCCCCGCCCCACGCCCCGGCTGCTGCCGGCGGACGGCCCTTAGCCCTCGGGCGGTCAGGCGCCGGTCACGCCCCGCAGGGCCATGGCGACGGCGGTCTCGGTGATGACGTCCGGGCCCTCGGCGGCGCCGAGCTCGATGCGGCGCACCGCGGCGTCCACGACGCCCTGGAGCAGCATGGCGGCCAGCCGCGGCTGCGCCAGGCCCAGCGTGCCGAGCGCCTCGACGATCATCGCCACCAGGCCGCCGTGCGCGGCGCGGATCTTCTCCCGCGCGCCCGCGTCGAGCTCGCTGGCGGAGATCGCCACCACGGCCCGGTGGCGGCGGTCGCCGACCAGTCCGAGCTGACTGCGCACGTACGCCTCGATCTTGGCCTCCGGCGTCGGCGCGGCCTCCATCGCCGCCTCGATCTCGGCCGCCCACACGGGGAAGTCCACCGCGCACAGCTCTTCGACGACGGCCGCGCGGGACCGGAAGTACTCGTACACGGACGACCGGGCGAGCCCGGTGCGCTCGGCGAGGGCGGGGAAGGTCAGCGCTTCCGTTCCGCCTTCGGACAGCAGGGAGCGCGCGGCGTCCAAGAGGGCGCCACGCTGCATCGACCGGTGCTCGGCCACGGAGGCCGCTCGAATCCTGGGCACGTCACCACTGTACGGAGGGTGCGCAAGGCCGGTTGCGGGGTCGGCCGGTCACCGGCCGACATCGGCAAGTTTCGCCCGCAGCTGGAGCACGGATTTCGTGTGGATCTGGCTGACCCGGCTCTCGGTGACGCCGAGGACGTTGCCGATCTCGGCGAGGGTGAGGCCCTCGTAGTAGTAGAGGGTCACGACCGTCTTCTCGCGCTCGGGAAGGGTGTTGATGGCCCGTGCGAGCAGGCGGCGCAGTTCGCGGTCCTCGGCCACCTCCACCGGGTTGTCGGCGGCGTGGTCCTCCAGGGTGTCCATCAGCGAGAGGCGGTCGCCGCCCTCCCCGCCGACGTGCAGCAGCTCCTCCAGGGCGACCACGTTGGCGAGGGACAACTGGCTGAAGACCGTGTGGAGTTCCTCGACGCCGATGCCCATCTCCCCCGCGACCTCGCTCTCGGTCGGGGTCCGCCGCAGCTGGGCCTCCAGCGTGGCGTAGGCGCGCTCCACGGACCGCGCCTTCTGCCGCACGGAGCGCGGGATCCAGTCGAGCGCCCGCAGTTCGTCGATCATCGCGCCCCGGATCCGGGTGATCGCGTACGTCTCGAACTTGATGGACCGCTCGATGTCGAACTTCTCGATCGCGTCGATCAGGCCGAAGACGCCGGAGGAGACGAAGTCGGCCTGTTCCACATTGGGCGGCAGGCCCACGCTGACCCGGCCCGCCACGTATTTGACCAGGGGCGAGTAGTGCAGGATCAGCTGTTCCCGCAGCCGCTCGTCACCCGACTCCTTGTATGAGCGCCAGAGCACCTCCAGGGACGAGGGCGCGGTGGACCGCACGCTGCCACGGGCAGCGGGGGGCACCGCAGCGCGGTCGGACCCTGAGGTGTGCTGGGGCATGCTTCGCCTTTGCCGGAGCGGGATTCCTTGGGAGCGTAGCGTGACGGAAGTGTCGCGGTGCGCGAAGAGTACGGGATCCCGCGACGGGCGACGGGCGCCCGGACTCGCGCGGGCGACCCGGGACCGGCGCCTGGCGCACGGTCCCGGCGGGTGGCACCGGGAAGACCGCGTCTCTCATCGCCTTCACTCTTTCACCGGAACGCCCCAGGTCAACGACCGCCTCGCCGGGTGCCCGCGGATTGCACCCCCTCTCCCGCCTCTGACCTGGTCAACTTCCAGCCGTCGCCCTGCCGTTCGACGAACCCCAGAGAGTGAAGTTCGTACAGTCTGCCGATGACTTCATCGGTTCCGGTGCCCGCCGCGAGGGCGATCTCGTCGAGCCCTGCGGGGCGTTCGCCGGGGAGCGCCTCCAGCACCCGCGCCGTGTCCCGGTCCAGCAGGTCACGGGGGAGGACGGGGCCGCGCCGCTCGGGGGCCAGTTCGCCCATCGCGCCGACCAGCTCGATCACCTCGGCGGCGTCCGTGACCAGGACGGCTTCACCCCGCAGCAGCTCGTGCACCCCCGCCGAGAGGCCGCTGGTGGCGGGGCCGGGGACGCCCATGGTGAGGCGGCCGAGCCGCTGGGCGCGGCGGGCGGTGACGAGGGAGCCGCTGCGGTGGGCGGCCTCCACGACCACCGTCCCCCGGGTGAGGGCGGCGATGACCCGGTTGCGCAGCACGAACCGGCTCGGGGTGGGGTGGGAGCCGGGCGGCAGTTCGCCGACCACCAGCCCCTGGCGGGTGATCCGGCCGAGGAGCCCGGCGTGGCCCCGGGGGTAGCTGACGTCGACCCCGCAGGCGAGTACCGCGGCCGTGGCGCCGCCGGAGGCGAGGGCGCCCCGGTGGGCGGCCCCGTCGATCCCGTAGGCCGCTCCGGAGACCACGACCCAGCCGCGCTCGGCGAGCCCGGCGGCCAGGGTCTGGGCCATGTGGGCCCCGTACGGGGTGCAGGCCCGGGCCCCGACCACGGCGACCGAGCGCAGCGCCCAGGTCCGCAGATGCGGTCTGCCGCGCAGCCACAGCCCGACGGGCCTGGCGTCGCCGAGGTCGTCGAGCTGGGTCGGCCACTCCGGCGACCCCGGGCAGACGAACCGGCCGCCCGACTCGGCGGCTGCCGCCAGGTCGCGGCCCGGTTCGGCGAGGGCGGCCCGCCGGCGGTACCCGGCGAGCCGTTCCGGCCCCACCCCGCTCAGGGCGGCCGGCTGCGGGTCGGGTCCGGTGAGGAGCCGCATCACCTCCACCGCCCCGGTCTCCCGCAGCCAGCGCCCGCCGTGCTCCTCCCCCGGCTCCAGCACCCTGGTCAGCGCGGCCCGGGCCAGGACCTCCGGATCCGGCTGCCCCTCGGGCGTCATGAGCCGGCCCCCAGAGCCAGGGTCGCCCCCCGGGCGATCCCGGTGCGCAGTTCCAGGGCGACGGCCACGTCCAGCACGTCGGGCCGGTCGTGTCCTCTCAGGTCGGCGACGGTCCAGGCGACCCGCAGCACCCGGTCCAGCCCCCGGGCGGTGAGCAGCCCGCGCTCCATGTCCCGCTCGGCCTGGGCGAGCGCGCCCGGACCGGCGGGCCAGCGGGTGCGCAGTTCGTGCCCGGGGACCTCGGAGTTGAGCCGCCAGGGGGTGTCCTGGAGCCGGGCGGCGGCCCGGTCGCGGGCTTCGCGGACCCGGTCGGCGACGGTCGCCGTGGCCTCCCCCCGGCCGCCCCGGCCCAGCAGGTCGGAGCGGGTGACGGGCTCGACCTCCACCCGCAGGTCCACCCGGTCGAGCAGCGGCCCCGACAGCCGGGCCTGGTAGCGGCGGATCACCGAGGCGGGGCATTCGCAGCCCGCCCCGTGCAGGGTGTGGCGGCCGCAGGGGCAGGGGTTCGCCGCGAGGACCATCAGGAACCTTGCCGGGAGCCGCACCACCCCGGCGGCCCGGGCGATGACCACGTGCCCGGCCTCCAGGGGCTGCCGCAGCGCGTCGAGGGTCTTGCCGCTGAACTCGGCGGCCTCGTCGAGGAAGAGCACGCCGCGGTGCGCCAGGGAGACCGCCCCCGGCCGGGGGATCCCGGCGCCGCCGCCGACCAGGGACTGCATGGTCGCGGAGTGGTGCGGGGCGCAGTACGGGGGCCGCCCGACCAGCGGTTCGCCGGGCGGGAGGATCCCCGCGACGGAGTGGACGGCCGTCACCTCCAGCGAGTCCTGGCGCGAGAGCGGGGGCAGGAGCCACGGCAGCCGCTCGGCGAGCATCGTCTTGCCGGCGCCCGGGGGCCCGCTGAGGAAGAGGTGGTGGCCCCCGGAGGCCGCCACCTCCAGGGCGCGGCGGGCGCCGTGCTGCCCCGCGACGTCGGCGAGGTCGGGGAAGTCGGCGCAGTCGCTCCCGCCCCGGGTCAGGCCCGTACCGAGTCCGGCGCCCGGGACGACCAGCCCCGCCAGCATCGCGTCGGGGCGCCCCGCCCGCCCGGCCGGCTCCTCCTCGGGCACCACCCCGTCGGTCAGCACCGCGATCAGCTGCCGCAGGCTGCGCACGCCCAGCACCGAGACGTCGGGCACCAAGCCCGCCTCGGCGGCGCACTGCTGAGGAACCACCACCTGCCGGTACCCGGCCTCCGCGGCGGCGAGCACCGCCGGCAGGATCCCGCGCACCGGGCGCACCCGGCCGTCGAGGCCGAGCTCCCCGATCAGCACCAGGTCGGCGATGGCCCCGGGGTCGACCACCTCGGCGGCGCCCAGGACGGCCGCCGCGACGGCCAGGTCGAAATGGGCCCCGGACTTCGGTACGGACGCCGGGCTGAGCCCGACGGTCAGCTTCTTCTGCGGCCACTGGGCGCCGGAGTTGACCACGGCGGCCCGCACCCGGTCCCGGCTCTCGACGAGGGTCTTGTCGGGCAGCCCCACCAGGGTGAAGGCGGCGACCCCGGGCTCCAGATCGGCCTGGACCTCGACCACCACGCCCTCGACGCCCACCAGGGCCACCGAGCAGGCCCGCGCGAACCCCATCAGGCCACCCCCCTGACGTGTTCCACCAGGGCCGCACCGCGCCGTGGCAGCAGGACCGCGACCAGGTCGATCCGCACCCCGCCCGGCGGCGGTCCCCCGTGGTCGGCCAGCCAGCGCCCGGCGAGCCGGCGCAGCCGCTCGGCCTTGCCGGCCCGGACTGCGGCCATGGGGTGTTCGAAGTCCCCCGCCCGGCGCGTCTTGACCTCGCACACGACGAGGGCGTCCCCGTCCCGCGCGACGATGTCGATCTCGCCCGCCCGGCACCGCCAGTTCCGGGCGATCACCGTCATCCCGGACTCGGTCAGCCGCCGCGCCGCGAGCTCCTCGCCGTACCGCCCCAATGCCTGCTGTGCCACGCCCTTCGCGTTCATCCGGCACCACCTCCGGCACCGACACTCCCGCGTCCCCGCCCACCGTGTGGATCTTGGTGGACAACCGGGGCGTTGTGGACAACCCGCTCACCCTCAGGAGTGATCCCGGGCCGTCAGCCCCCTCGGTGCCGTCAGCCGCCCGGCAGTTCGAGGTCGCTCTTGTTGAGCTCCTCGATGTTCACGTCCTTGAAGGTCAGCACCCGCACCTGCTTGACGAAGCGGGCGGGCCGGTACATGTCCCAGACCCAGGCGTCCGCCATCGACACCTCGAAGAACACCTCCCCCTGGACCGAGTGCACCTGCATCTCGTAGTCGTTGGTGAGGTAGAAACGACGTTCGGTCTCGATCACGTACTTGAACAGCCCGACGACGTCGCGGTACTCCCGATAGAGCTTCAGCTCCATCTCGGTCTCGTACTTCTCGAGGTCCTCGGCGCTCATGGCATGTTCCCCTTCAGCCGTGCGTCCCCCTATTGTGCGCCAGCGCCGTGCGCCCCTAAACGATTTCCGGGGGCAGGACCACCGGAGCACCCGGGGGACCCTCGTCGAGCAGTGTGCGAAACAGCTCGGCGAGCTTGGTCGGGTACACCGTCTCACGCGCCGCGAGAAGTTCCTCGGAGGTCCACCATCTCGCCCCGGTGACGCTGCGCCGCTCCAGCTCGGTGAGCCCGTCCATGGCCGTGGCCGTCCGGTCGGTACGGGCCAGGAAGTACCACTCGTCCTGCTCCCAGCGCCTCCCGTCGAAGGGGAAGGCGCAGTACCGGTGCCACAGGACCGGCCCCAGCTCCACCTCTGTGATCCCCGTCTCCTCCGCGAGCTCGCGCAGCGCCGCCTGCTCCCGGCTCTCGTCCCCCTCCAGCCCGCCGCCGGGGGTGAACCACCAGCTGTCGCCGGGGTCGGCCGGTTCGAAGCCGTGCAGCAGCAGGATCCGGTCCTCGGGGTCCAGCAGGATCACCCGGGCCACCTTGCGGGGCTCCGCCCCGGACGGCTCAGCGGGCACCGGCGCGCTCCCGCCGCCCGAGCCCCAGGACGCGTACGAGCGGCCCGTACGCGGCTCCCAGGAGCACCAGCGCGGCTCCGGCCACCACCGCCGCCACCTGGAGCCGCAGCGGGCCGGGGCTGGAGACGCCGCCGGGCAGGGCGGCGTACGGCGCGGGCCGCTCCAGCATGCTCATCGAGGGCCACGCCACCGCGTCCACCCGGGCCTCGACCGCCGAGCGGGGGACGGTGCCCTGTCCGGCCTCCTCGAGGTGCGCCCGGGAGTCCAGGGACCCCCCGCGCCGGTCGCCCATCAGGAAGAGGTTCCCCTCGGGCACCTTCACCTCGAACCGCCTCTGCGAGGCCCCCACCGGAGGGGCGCCCGCGACGGTCTCCTCAGGGGCGAGGTACGGCTCGTCCAGTTCCTTGCCGTTCACGGTCAGCCGGCCGCCCTGACCGCAGCAGGCCACGGTGTCGCCGCCGACGGCCACCACCCGCTTCACCATGGGCGAGGCGCTCCACACGGAGTCCTTGAAGACGACCACGTCGCCGCGGTGGACCTCGGCGCCGTCGATCCGCTGCGCCAGCACCCGGTCGCCGGGACGCACCGTCGGCACCATCGAGTCCGTCGGCACCGTGTACGGCTGGTACAGGAGCGCGCCCCAGCCGAAACCGCCGACGAAGAGCACGAAGCCGATGGCCACGACGATCCCCGACAACGTGTTGCCGAGGCCGCCGCGGCCATCACCGGTACCGCGTATGGAATTGCTACCGCTTGCCCGCGTTCCGCCCATTGCAGCGCCCCCACCTCGGAGATCGTCGACCTGGGCGGCACCCTACCCGGCGGTACGGGCCTTGGTCAGCCTCCGCCTGCGCCACAGGACCACGGGCACCGCGCCCACCAGCCCGAGACCGGCCGGGCCGAGCCCGACGGGCGCCAGCCCGGCGGCTCCGAGACCCAGCGCGGTGGCCTTGGCCTGGTTGCCGATGCCCGGCTGGTCGAAGGTGTCCGGGACCGGCAGGGTCGACCAGCGGGTCAGCGGCCACGCGACGACCACGGCGCGCCCGACGACCTTGTCCACGGGCACGAAGCCCTGGGTGACGTCCTGCTGGTGGTAGCGGGAGTCCTGGGAGTTCTGCCGGTGGTCGCCCATCACCCAGATCTTGCCCTTGGGCACGGTGAGCGGACCGAACGGGAAGTCGTCGCACGGGGTGTTGCCGGGGAAGATGTACGGCTCGTCCAGCGGCTTGCCGTTGACGATGACCGGTCCCGACTTCTTGCACTCCACGGTGTCCCCGCCGATGGCGATGGTCCGCTTGATCAGGTCCTTCTCCTCGGCCGACGGCATGAGGCCGATCCAGCTGAGGGCCTTCTGCGCGAAGTTCGGCTCCGGGGTGATCTCGTTGGCCAGCCAGGAGGCCGGGTCGTGGAAGACGACGACCTCACCGCGCTCGGGCTCCGAACCGAACCACGGGGTGAGCTTGTCCACCAGGACCCGGTCACCGCGCTGCAGCGTGTTCTGCATCGAGTCGGACGGGATCGAGAAGGCCTGCACCAGGAACGTCTTGATCAGCAGAGCCAGCAGCAGCGCGATACCGATGAGGAGCGGGAGTTCCTTCCAGAAGGAACGGTGCGGGCTCGCCTCGGCCTCGCCCTCCTCGGTCCCGGGCTCGACGGCGTCGTCGGGGCGCTCCTCGCCCTCGTCACGTCCGGACCGTGCGCCTACCGCCACGTCCCCCACATCCACTCCTCAGTCACGAATCGCCGCCCACGCCTGATCAGGCAGGGGCCCTCCCCTCCCTTAACGAGCGGGAGTTCCCTAAGGCGCGGGAGACCGAGGACACACTATGCGAACGGCACGCCCCGTCTGCGCCCACCAGCCACGCGTCGCCGCGCGCGACGGGCCGGATCCGGCACCGAGAGGAAGGTCTCGGGCTGCTCCAGCTTCCGCCAGTGGTCGAACGGCCAGGCGATCACCACGGCCCGGCCGACCACGCCCTTCTCGTCGATGGTGCCCTCGAAGGCCTCGTCGAGGTGGTAGCGGGAATCGGCCGAATCGGCCCGGTGATCACCCATCACGAAGATCCGCCCGGCGGGCACCAGCACCTCGAAGAGGATCTCCGAAGGGACGTTGCCGGGTGACACGTACGGCTCATCGAGCGGCGTTCCGTTGACGGTCACCCGCCCCCTGCCGTCACAGCACTTGACGGTGTCGCCGCCGACGCCGATGACCCGCTTGATCAGGTCCTGCTCGTCGGCCGAGGGCAGCAGGCCGATGAAGGTCAGGACCTGCTTGACCTGCTTGACGCCGGCCGGGTCCTGGGCGGGCCGGGCCGCCTCGCCCCTCAGCCAGCCGCCCGGGTCCTTGAAGACGACGACCTGACCCCGCTCGACCTTGGAGCCGAACCACGGGGTCAGCTTGTCCACCAGCACCCGGTCGCCGATCCGGATGGTCTGCTCCATCGAGCCGGAGGGGATGAAGAAGGCCTGCACCAGGAAGGTCTTGAGGACCAGGGCTATGCACAGCGCCACCGCGACCAGCAGCGGGAGCTCCCCGACCCGCCGGGTACGCCGGCGCCGCCGGACCTTGCGCGCCAGCCGGCGCCGCTCGGCCCGGCCACCACCCTCCCCGGCCCCGGCCTCGGCCCCCGGCTCCGCCGAAGGCACAGCGGGACGTACAGGAGGTACGGGCGGTACAGGAGGTACGGGCGGTACGGCAGGCAGCGGCTCGGACGCGCGCGGCTCGGACGCCACCCGCCGCCCGGGCTCCCGCCCCCGGCCGCCCCGCGAGCGGCCACGGCTACCCATGCGAGCCCCCGCCGGCTCCGGCCCCCGGCACCGAACCCCAGCGCGGGACCGGCCAGCCGAGCCAGTCGGCCCGCCCGATCACCTTCTCCACCGGCACCATCCCCCCGCCCGGCTCCCCCAGGTGGTCCCGCGAGTCCCGGGACTGGGACCGGTGGTCACCCATGACCCACAGGGTCCCCAGGGGTACGACGATCCGGAAGGGCACCTTCGAGGGAGCGTCCCCGGGGTAGAGGTACGGCTCTTCCACCGGGACCCCGTTGACCGAGATCCGGCCCCCCGCGTCGCAGCACACCACGTCGTCCCCGCCGACCCCCACGACCCGCTTCACGAAGTCGGTGTCGGAGGGCTCCGCCAGCCCGAGCGCCGAAAGGGCCCCGCGCAGGGCTTCACCGACCGGGTTGCCCCCGGCCCGCTCCCGTACGAAGGACCCGGTCCCGTCGAAGACCACCACGTCGCCACGGGCCGGCCGATCGCCGAAACGGTACGCCAGCTTGTTGACCAGGATCCGGTCCCCGACCCGCAGCGTCGGCTCCATCGAGCGGCTCGGGATCAGGAAGGGCTGGACCACGAAGTTGCTGAGCAGCAGCAGGAAGACGGTGCACACCGCACCGAGCGCCGCGGCCCGCCGCCAGGAGCACGTGAACGGACGCCACCGGGAAAACGCAGAACGCGGCCGCCCCTCCCCCTGTTCGGGGGAGGAGTGGCCGCGCTGTGTGAGCTCTGCTTCGGTGTCCATCGGGGGCGAGCCTATCCGGCCGTCCCCGGGATCCGGAGAGGAGATCAGCGGTCGCGCTTCTCCTTGATCTTCGCGGCCTTGCCGCGGAGCTCACGGAGGAAGTACAGCTTGGCGCGACGCACGTCACCACGGGTGACGAGCTCGATCTTCTCGAAGATCGGGGAGTGGACCGGGAAGGTACGCTCCACGCCGACGCTGAAGGAGACCTTGCGAACGGTGAAGGTCTCGGAGACGCCAGAGCCCTGGCGACGGATGACAACGCCCTTGAACTGCTGGATACGGGAGCGGTTGCCCTCGATCACGCGGACGTGCACGTTGATCGTGTCACCCGGGCGGAAGGCCGGGACGTCGGTGCGCAGGGAGGCGGCGTTGACGCCATCGAGCAGGTGAGACATGTTGTTCGTCTGCTTTCTTCGCACGACGCCACAGGTCGCCGGTGCGGATTTCCGTAGAGAATTCGGGAGCCGTGTCACTCGGCGGGCGACGGTCCCCCTGTGGCAGGGGCGCCCGCGAGCACACAGCAGCCGCCTATTCTTCCACGGCTCCGGGCCTGCGCCAAAATCGGCCGTCGGCGGTGGGCCGCCAGCCCAGGATGCTGAGGATCTCCCGGTCCTTCTTGTCGAAGGCGGAGGCCTCGCAGCGCTCGATCAGGTCCGGGCGGTTGCGGGCGGTCCGGCGGAAGGCCTCGTCGCGGCGCCAACGGGCGATCTTCCCGTGGTGGCCGCTGAGCAGCACCTCGGGGATGCCGCGCCCGCGCCACTCCGGGGGCTTGGTGTAGACGGGCCCTTCGAGCAGGTTGGCCATCTCGCCGGGCGCGAAGGAGTCGTCGCGGTGCGATTCGGCGTTGCCGAGGACCCCGGGGAGCAGCCGGGCCACGGCCTCGGTGACGACCAGGACGGCGGCCTCGCCGCCCGCCAGGACGTAGTCGCCGATGGAGACCTCGTAGACCGGCATGCGCGTGGCGTACTCGTCCATGACCCGGCGGTCGATGCCCTCGTAGCGCGCGGGCGTGAAGATCAGCCAGGGGCGCTCGGAGAGTTCGACGGCCAGTTCCTGGGTGAACGGCCGGCCACTGGGCGTGGGGACGACCATGACCGGACCGTGCGCGCCGCTCTCGTAGCCGTCGGCCAGCGCGGAGTCCAGGGCCTCGCCCCAGGGGTCGGTCTTCATGACCATGCCGGGGCCGCCGCCGTAGGGGGTGTCGTCGACCGTGTTGTGCCGGTCGTACGTCCAGTCCCGCAGGTCGTGCACGTGTACGTCGAGCTGCCCGCGGGCCCGCGCCTTGCCGACGAGGGAGACGTTCAGCGGTTCGAGGTACTCGGGGAAGATCGTGACGACGTCCAGCCGCATCAGGCGTCGCCCTCGCCCTTGGCCTCACCCTCGGCCTCGTCCTCGGCCTCGGCGTCACGCGCGGAGGCGACCTCGGCGCGGTCGTCGATCAGCCCGGGCGGCGGGGTGATGACGCAGCGCTGCTCCTCCAGGTCGATCTCGGCGACGATCTCCTCGACGAAGGGGATCATCACCTCGGTGCCGTCGGGACGCTCCACGATGAAGAGGTCCTGCGAGGGCAGGTGCGAGATCTCGGTGATCCGGCCGATCTCGGTGCCGTCCTCCAGGACGACGTCGAGGTCCATCAGCTGGTGGTCGTAGTACTCGTCGGGCTCGGCCGGCAGCTCGGAGGGGTCCACGTCGGCGATGAGCAGGATGTTGCGCAGGGCCTCGGCCCCGGTGCGGTCCTTGACGCCCGCGAAGCGGAGCATGAGCCGGCCGCTGTGCACCCGTCCCGTCTCGATGGTCAGCGGACCCGCCGACGCCGGTTCGGTCCGCAGGACGGCGCCGGGCCCGAGCCGCAGCTCCGGCTCGTCGGTCCGCACCTCGACGGTGACCTCACCCTTGATCCCGTGGGCGCGGCCGATCCGCGCGACTACCAGCTCCACTATCTCTCCTGTTCAGACGACGACGGGCCGGGGCGGGCGCAAATGCCCTCCCCGGCCCGTGCCGGTGATTCAACTGCTCAGCGGACCTGGTCCACGTCGACGAGGTCGACGCGGATCCCCCGGCCGCCGATGGCGCCCACGACGGTACGCAGTGCACGCGCGGTGCGGCCGTTACGGCCGATCACCTTCCCGAGGTCGTCGGGGTGTACCCGGACCTCGAGCACCTGACCGCGGCGCAGGTTGCGCGAGGCGACCTGCACGTCGTCGGGGTTGTCCACAATGCCCTTCACGAGGTGCTCAAGAGCCTCCTCGAGCATGATCAGGCCTCGGTCGACTCGGCGGCGGCCTCAGCCTCGTCCGCCTTCTTGTCGGCCTTCTTCGCCTTCTGCGTGATGGCTTCGCCCTTGGCCTCGCCGATGCCCTCGAGGGCCTTGGCGAACTCGTCGAAGGAGCGACGCTTGCTCTCCTTCGTCTCCGGCTGCAGCAGCGGCGCGGGGGCGGGGAGGCCCTTGTGGGCCTGCCAGTCACCGGTCAGCTTCAGGATGGCGAGCACAGCCTCGGTGGGCTGGGCACCGACCGAGAGCCAGTACTGCGCACGCTCGGCGTTGACCTCGATGCGCGACGGGTTGTAGGTCGGCTGGTAGATACCGATCTCTTCGATCGCGCGACCGTCCCGGCGGGTGCGGGCGTCGGCGACGACGATGCGGTAGTGCGGCTGGCGAATCTTGCCGAGGCGCTTGAGCTTGATCTTGACTGCCACTGGAGTGGTGTCTCCTGAACTTGACGTGGTTGGGCACATGAGATGCCACGTGGGGTTGCGGTACTCGGGTGCCCGATGGACGCGTCAGCCGGAGGAGAGAGGGGTCCTATGCGACTGTCGAGTACAGCTGTCCATTGTGCCATACGCCTGCCGCACGCTCGGCCGGGAGGTTCCGCCCCGGCCGCCCGGTCAGGAAGCCGCCGCGGTGGCGACCTCCGGGATCCGGAACGGCTTCATGCAGCCGCCGCACACGATCGGCGCCTGGGCCAGCACGGAGGGGACCACGCGTACGTTGCGCCCGCAGTCGCAGACGGCCTTGACCCGTACACCCCCGCCCGAGGAGCCGTGGCGGGCGGCCGGGCCGCGGAAGCTGCGCTTGGTGTCGGCGGCCGTGGCCGCGGTGTGCGCCTTCAGCGCGCGCTGGAGCCGCTCCATGGTGGGGCGGTAGCGCTTCTTCGCCTCGGGGTTGAGCGTGACCAGGGAGAAGCCGCTGCTGGCGTGCGGCTCCTCGGAGTGGTCCAGGCCCATCTCCTCGGCGATCGCGAGGAATCTGCGGTTGTGGTAGCGGCCGGCTCGCGAGGTGTCACGGACACCGCGGGCTGCGGCGATGCCGTGGACTGCCTCGTGCAGCAGTCGCTCGAAGGAGAGCTCGGCGCCACAGGCGGACGAGGACTCTCCGATCAGGGACTCGGGCGCGGCAAGGTCAGGCAGCTCGGGGTGGTACCGCTGAATGTCGGCCCACGCCTGCGCCAGCTCTGCGGCGAGAACAGGTGGTGTCGTGCTCACGTCGTGACAACGAGCAGGGGTGCCCCGGTGTTCCGATTCCGGGCCATTCCAAATTTTTTGCACGTACCAGTCAGTTCAGCCTGATGCGTCCTGACGAGGACGGGTGCGCCCATCTCAGGAGGAGTCGGTACGTAACGAGTACGACCGACGGGCACGCCCCCGGCGCGCGGCTGCAGCCGCACACCGGGGGCGTGACGTAAGGCGTACACCGGCAGGACCCTCGGGGATCCGCCCGGATCAGTACGAGCGCGCGACGATCGCGAGCGTACCGGGGGCGTCGTCCGCCACCGGGACCGAGCCGTCCTCGGCGATCAGGCAGCGTACGGAGACGGCCTGCTCGGCCAGCTTGGCCTCGCCCTCGGGACCCAGGTCGGCCCACGGGATGCGCGCCCAGCCACCGTTGACGGCCGCCTCGGCGGCCTCCTCGATGGTCGACACGTCGGAGGTACGGGCCTCACGGCGCTCGCGCGACTCGCGCAGCAGCTGGGCCTGGTCCTCCTCCAGCACCTTCGGCAGCAGGTCGGCGAGGGCGTCGATCTGCACGGGGGTCTTCCCGCCCGGGATCCGGCGGGCCAGCATCGCGGTGCCGGCCTCCAGGTCGCGGGGGCCGATCTCGATGCGCACCGGTACGCCCTTGAGCTCCCAGTCCACGGCGCGGCGGCCGAAGGGGGTGTCGACGCGGTCGTCGACGTGCACGCGGATGCCGGCGGCCTTGAGCTGGGCGCCCAGCTCGCGGACCTTCGCCACGGCCTCGTCGCCCTTGATCGCCATGACGACGACCTGGACGTGGGCCAGGCGCGGCGGGACGCGCAGGCCGTTGTCGTCGCCGTGGGACATGATCAGGCCGCCGACCATGCGGGTCGAGACGCCCCACGAGGTCTGCCAGACCAGCTCCTGCTTGCCTTCCTTCGACAGGTACTGCGTGTTGAAGGCCTTGGCGAAGTTGGTGCCGAGCTCGTGGCTCGTGCCCAGCTGGAGGGCCTTGCCGTCGCCCATCATGCCCTCGAGGGTGAGGGTGTTGATGGCGCCGGCGAAGCGCTCCTTGGCGGTCTTGCGGCCGAGCACGACGTCGATGCCGAGCACGTTCGTCATGAAGTCGCCGTAGACCTCGGTGTGGATGCGCGCCGCGTAGTCACGGGCGTCCTCGTACGTGGCGTGGGCGGTGTGGCCCTCCTGCCAGAGGAACTCGCTCGTACGGAGGAACACGCGCGGGCGCATCTCCCAGCGGACCACGTTCGCCCACTGGTTGATCAGCAGGGGCAGGTCGCGGTAGCTCTGGACCCACTTGGAGAAGTAGTCGTTGATGATCGTCTCGGACGTGGGCCGGACGACGACCGGCTCCTCCAGCTCCTTGCCGCCGCCGTGCGTGACGACCGCGAGCTCGGGGGCGAAGCCCTCGACGTGCTCCGCCTCCCTCGTCAGGTACGACTGCGGGATGAACAGCGGGAAGTACGCGTTCTGGGCGCCCACGTCCTTGATGCGGGCGTCCATCTCCTGCTGCATCCGCTCCCACAGCCCGTAGCCGTACGGTCGGATGACCATCGTGCCGCGCACCGGGCCGTTGTCGGCCAGCTCGGCCTTGTTGATCAGATCCTGGTACCAGCGGGGGAAATCCTCCGCCTGCGGGGTGAGAACGGGTGCCTTTGCCATGGCGCGAATGGTACGGCGCCGCGCGCGCCGAGCGTGAATCGGGTGGCGCGCTCCTCTGGACGCGGGGGCGAATGGGGAGTTCTCTGGCAACGGGGGCCAGGGGGCGAGACGGAATCAGGAGCGCTCTTTCGATGACACCGACGCCGACGGCGACGCTCGTCGCCCGGGACTGGGCGGAGATCCAGGAACGGATGCTGGTACCGCTGTACGAGGCGGTGTACGACCGGCTGGAGATCGGGCCGGGCGACCGGCTGCTGGGCCTCGACTGCGGGGCCGGGCTGGCCCTGCTGCTGGCCGAGGCGCGGGGAGCCGCCGCCACCGGCGTGGAGGCGGATCCGGCGCGCCGCGCGCTGGCCCGCGAACGGCTGCTGGAGGTGGTGGCGGGGCCCCCGGCGCCCACCGCGCGGCCCTACGACGTCCTGCTGGCCTTCTCGCCCGCCCCGGGCGCCCTGGACGCCGCCCTGCCGGCGGTCCGGCGGGGCGGGGCGGTGGTGCTGGCCGACTGGGGCCCGGCGGAGCGGTGCACGGTACCGGCGGTGCTGGGCGGCGGCCCGGTGGCGCGGGACCTGGACGCGGTGGTGGCGCGGGCCGGGCTGCTGCCGGACGGGTCGGGGCGGGTGTTCTGCCCCTTCGGGTACGCCGACGCGGACAGCGCCGTACGGGGCCTGCTGTCGACGGGGCTCTACGAGGCGGCCGCCGATCCGGCGCTCGCGGAGAAGGAGCTGTCGGAGGCGCTTCACCCGTACGAGCGGACCGACGGCGCCGTCTGGCTGCCGAACATCTTCCGGTACGTGGTGGCCCGGGTGGCCTGAGGCCGGCGCGGCCGGGCGGGGGCCGCTACTTCACCAGGCGGGTGATGCCCGCCGCCCGGTACGCGGCCTGCTCGTCCAGGGTCTCGTTGGCCAGGAGGGCCTCCGCCAGGGCGTCGAGCTTCGGGCGGTGCTCGCGCAGCAGGCGGCAGGCCTCCTCGTAGCACTCGTCGACGATCCGCCGCATCTCGTGGTCGACGGCGTCGAGGGTGGCGGGGGCGGCGGACAGTCCGTAGGGGCTCTGGCCGTCGGAGGGGATGGCGGTCAGGCGGCCGACGCGTTCGCTCATGCCCCAGCGGCCGACCATCCCGCGGACGATGCCGGTGACCTGTTCGAGGTCGCTCTCCGCGCCCGTGGTGATCACCCCGTAGACGGTGTGCTCGGCCGCCATGCCGCCGAGGGCCCCGATGACACGTCCGCGCAGGTACTCCTCGGTGTACGCGTACCGGTCCGCGTCCGGGGTCGACAGGGTGACGCCGAGCGCCCGGCCGCGGGGCACGATGGTGATCTTGCGGACCGGGTCGGCGCCCGGCTGGACCATGCCCAGCAGGGCGTGCCCGCCCTCGTGGTAGGCGGTGCGGCGGCGTTCCTCCTCGGACATCACCAGGGGGCGTTCCGCGCCCAGCTGGACCTTCTCCAGGGCGTCGGAGAGGTCGGCCTGGGTGACGGTGTCCTGCTTGCGCTTGACGGCCAGCAAGGCGGCCTCGTTGGCGAGGTTGGCGAGCTCGGCGCCCGTCATCCCGGGGGTCGTACGGGCCACCTGGGCCAGGTCGACGCCCGGGGCGAGGGGGATGTCCCGGGTGTGGATGCGCAGGATCGCCTCTCGGCCGCCCTTGTCGGGCGGGGAGACGGAGACGGTGCGGTCGAAGCGGCCGGGGCGGGTGAGGGCGGGGTCCAGGACGTCGGCGCGGTTGGTGGCGGCCAGGACGACCACGCCCTCGGAGCCGGAGAAGCCGTCCATCTCGGTGAGGATCTGGTTGAGGGTCTGTTCGCGTTCGTCGTGGCCGCCCATGGCGTTGCCGCCGGCGCGGGCCCGGCCGATGGTGTCGATCTCGTCGATGAAGATGATCGCCGGGGCCACCTTGCGGGCCTCGGAGAAGAGCTCGCGCACCCGGGAGGCTCCGACGCCGACGATCATCTCGATGAACTCGGAGGCGGACGCCGAGAAGAAGGGCACCCCGGCCTCGCCCGCGACGGCGCGGGCCAGCAGGGTCTTGCCGGTGCCGGGAGGGCCGGCCAGCAGGACGCCGCCGGGCATCCGGGCGCCCATGCGGTGGTAGTCCTCGGGGTTCTTGAGGAAGTCGACGACCTCGCTCAGCTCGCCCTCCACCTCGTCGATGCCCGCGACGTCGTCGAAGGTGGTGCGCTTGGCGCCCTCCAGCTCGACCGGCTTGGGCGGCGTCTTGCGTCCGAGCCCGCCGACGCCGCCGCCCATCGCGGATCCCATCCGGCGGGCGATGAGCAGCCAGAGGCCGACGAGGAGCAGCATCGGGGCGAGGGAGAGCAGCAGGTTGGCGAGGAAGCTGCGCTGTTCGACCACCGGGGAGGCGGTGACGGTGACACCCTTGGAGGTGAGGCCGGTCCACAGCTGGTCGTCGGCGAAGGCGGGCCGCTGGGTGACGAACTTGGTGTAGTCGCCCTTGCCTCCGGGGACGGGCTGCCCGGTCTTCAGCTCGCCCTGGATGGCGTCGCCCTTGGAGTAGATCTTGGAGACGTTGCCGTCGGAGACCTGCTTGCTGAACTCCGTGTAGGAGATCGTCGGCTCGTCGCCGTCGTTGAAGAACGACAGGACGACGTTGGTGATCAGGTAGACGATCAGGGCGGCGAGGATCAGGCTCCGCCAGCCGCCGGGCATCTTCTTCTTCGGCGGCGGTGCGGGCGGTGCGCCCTCGGAGCGCCAGGGGGTGTCGGCCCGGTCGCGTGGCGGTGCGGGGGTGGGGCTGGGCACGGGTGCCTCCTTATGCCGTCCTCCCGGCCGACCATAGGCGACAAATCCACCCATTGCCCCCGCAGGTGCGGGCGGGGACGCGGAAGGGCCCCCGCCGGACGTGTCCGGCGGGGGCCCTTCCTTCGGCGCTCGCGCGCTACTTCATGAACTTCTTGAACTCGTCCGGCAGGTCGAAGTCCTGGCCGCTCTGGCCGCCGCCCGCGGGGAGGCCGAACGGGTTGCCGCCCGCCGCCGGCTCGACCGCCTGCGGGCCCGCCTCGCGCCGGGCCGCGGCCGCGGCCTCCTCTTCCCTGCGCTTCATCGGGTTGCCGCTCTTGCGCTTGCCCTTGGCCTGCTTGACCTGCTTCTTCTGCCGGCCGGGGCCGCCGCCCATCCCGGGGATGCCGGGCATGCCCGGCATGCCGCCGCCCTGGGCCATGCGGGACATCATCTTGCGGGCCTCGAAGAAGCGCTCGACGAGCGCCTTCACGGCGCTGACCTCGGTGCCGGAGCCCTTGGCGATACGGGCGCGGCGCGAGCCGTTGATGAGGTGCGGGTCCTGGCGCTCGGCCGGGGTCATCGACTTGATGATCGCGGCGGTGCGGTCGACGTCGCGCTCGTCGATGTTGTTGATCTGGTCCTTGATCTGGCCCATGCCCGGCAGCATGCCGAGGAGCTTGGAGATGGAGCCCATCTTGCGGACCTGCTCCATCTGGGCCAGGAAGTCGTCGAGCGTGAACTCCTTGGGGCCCTTGGCGAGCTTGGCCGCCATCTTCTCGGCCTCGGCCTGCGAGAAGGTCTTCTCGGCCTGCTCGATGAGGGTGAGCATGTCACCCATGTCGAGGATCCGGCCCGCCATGCGGTCCGGGTGGAAGGCGTCGAACTCGTCGAGCTTCTCGCCGTTCGAGGCGAACATGATCTGCTTGCCGGTGACGTGCGCGATGGAGAGCGCGGCACCGCCGCGGGCGTCGCCGTCGAGCTTGGAGAGCACGACGCCGTCGAAGCCGACGCCGTCGCGGAAGGCCTCGGCGGTGTTGACCGCGTCCTGGCCGATCATGGCGTCGACGACGAAAAGGATCTCGTTCGGCGAAATCGCGTCACGGATGTCCGCCGCCTGCTGCATCAGCTCCTGGTCGATGCCCAGACGGCCGGCCGTGTCCACCACTACGACGTCGAACTGCTTGGTGCGCGCGTACTCGATGGAGTCCTTGGCCACCTGGACCGGGTCGCCGACGCCGTTGCCGGGCTGGGGCGCGTAGACCGCGACACCGGCGCGCTCCGCGACCACGGAGAGCTGGTTGACGGCGTTGGGGCGCTGGAGGTCGCAGGCGACGAGCAGCGGGGAATGCCCCTGCCCCTTCAGCCAGAGGCCGAGCTTTCCGGCGAGGGTGGTCTTACCGGCACCCTGGAGGCCGGCCAGCATGATCACGGTGGGCGCGGTCTTGGCGAAGCGCAGCCGGCGGGTCTCGCCGCCGAGGATCGTGACGAGCTCGTCGTTCACGATCTTGAGCACCTGTTGGCCCGGATTCAGCGCCTTGCTGACCTCTTCCCCGCGCGCGCGTTCCTTGACGTTCGCGATGAAGGAGCGGACGACCGGCAGGGCGACGTCCGCCTCAAGGAGAGCGATACGGATTTCCCGGGCCGCCGAGTCGATGTCAGCCTCGGACAGCCGGCCTTTGCCGCGCAGGCCCTTGAAGGTATTCGCCAGGCGGTCGGAGAGAGTATCGAACACGGCGCTCGTTGGTCCTTGGGGTCGGGGGCGGTGGATCGCCCTCCAGAGTATCCGGCCCCGCAAACGAATCGACCTCGCCTGCCGGATCCGGCAGGCGAGGTCGTATCCCCGCAGTGGCGGGGAGCATCATCGGCGACGCCGTCAACCCTGACGACATCCTCGGGTCATCCCCGGATCAGCGGGGAGCACGTCGTGCTCAACGACCTGCTGAGGCGATGGTTACGGTCATCCCAGCGCCACCTGGACCGAGGCCGCCAGCGCCGCCGCGTCCGCCTGCGGCAGGGGTTTGCCGTTGTTGTCGACCACGTACACGGTGTCGACGGCGTTGGCGCCCAGGGTCGAGACGTGCGCGCTGCGCACCCGGACCCCGGCCGATTCCAGGGCGCGGCCGATGCGGTGGAGCAGGCCCACGGCGTCGGGGGCGCGGACCTCCAGGACGGTGGCCAGGGAGGAGACCTCCGGGACGACCGTGACGCGCGGCGGCGGGGGGACGACCCCGCGCCGGCGCGGGTACGCCGCCTCGCGGCCGGCCAGCTTCGCCGGTACGTCGAGCGACCCGTCCAGCGCCCGGATCAGGTCGGTCCGCAGCCGGGCGGCCTGGGGCAGCGCCCCGAACTCGGCGGCCACCCGCCAGCGCAGCACGAGCACCTCCCCGGGCAGGTCGGGCAGCTCCAGGGAGCGCAGGTCGGCCGCCCGTACGGTCAGCCGGTGCAGGGCGAGCACCCCGGCGGCGGCCGGGAGCACCCCGGGCTGGTCGGGTACGGCGACGACGAGCTCGACCCCGACGGCGTCGTCCTCCTCCTGGCGGGCGTGCAGCGCGAGGACGGGTTCCCCGGTGCGCAGCGCCTCCACCGCCAGGCGTTCCTGTTCCGTGGTCGGGATCTCCAGCTCTGCGGCGGGGTGCGGGGCGCCGCGCAGCAGGGCGGCGGCGCGGGCGACGAGGTCGGCGACGAGGGAGGCCCGCCAGGTGCTCCAGGCGGCGGGGCCGGTGGCCAGGGCGTCGGCCTCGGTGAGGGCGTGCAGGAGTTCCAGCGTGCCGGTGGAGCCGACCGCTTCGGCGACCGCTTTGACGGTGGCGGGGTCGTCGAGGTCGCGGCGGGTCGCGGTCTCGACGAGCAGCAGGTGGTGGCGTACGAGCACGCCCAGGACGGTGGTGTCCTGCGCGTCGAAGCCCAGCCGGGCGGCGACGTCGCGGGCGATGGTCTCCCCGGCCACCGAGTGGTCGCCGGGCCAGCCCTTGCCGATGTCGTGCAGCAGGGCCGCCATCAGGAGCAGGTCGGGGCGGCTCACCCGGCGGGTCAGCGCGGAGGCCCGTACGGCCGTCTCGATGAGGTGCCGGTCCACGGTCCAGGTGTGCACGGGGTTGCGCTGCGGCCGGCACCGCACCCGTTCCCAGTCGGGCAGGAGGCGGCTGATCAGGCCTTCGGCCTCCAGGGCCTCCCACACCGCGACGGTCGGCTCGCCCGCGCCGAGCAGGGTGACCAGCTGTTCCCGCGCCTGCGCCGGCCAGGGCACGGGCAGCGGCCCGGCCTGCGCGGCGAGGCGGCGGACGGCGTGCGGGGAGACGGGCAGCCCGGCCTGCGCGGCGGCGGCGGCGAACCGCAGGGGCAGTACGGGGTCCCGGTCGGGCCGGGCGGCCAGGGCGAGGACGGCCTCCCCGTCGGACTCCACCACTCCGTCGGCGAGCGGCGCCCGCTCGGCCGCCGGGGCCCCCCGTGTCCCCAGCAGCCCGCGCAGCCTGGGCCGGGCGGCCCTCGCCCGCAGCACCCGGCCGACCTCGCGCCAGGTGACGTCCCCGGCGTAGGCGACGACGCGCGCGGCCTCGTACACCTCCCGCAGCAGGGCGTCGGCGTCGAGCAGCCCGAGCCGGGCAGCGACCTGGGGCTGTTCCTGGAGGGCGAGCCGGTCGGTCGCCCGGCCCGTGACCAGGTGCAGCGCGTCCCGCGCGTCCAGCAGCCGCCGCCGGGCCTCGGCCAGTCCCTCGCGCGGGGCGTCGGCCAGCCAGGACGCGGCGACGGCCCGCAGGGCGGTGGTGTCGCGGAGCCCGCCGCGGGCCTCCTTGAGGTCGGGCTCCAGCAGGAAGCGCAGTTCCCCGGCGCGCTCGGCGCGCTCCCGGCACAGGGAGTGCAGCTGCGGCAGCCGTTTCACGGCCTGGTTGCGCCAGTCGGCCAGGACGGAGGTGCGCAGTCCGGCGAGCAGTCCGGCGTCGCCGGCGACGAGCCGGGCGTCGAGCAGCCCGAGGTGCGCCTTGAGGTCCTCGGCGGCGGTCCTGCGGGCTTCGCCGGGGGTGCGTACCGAGTGGTCGAGGGCCAGTCCGAGGTCCCAGACGGGGTACCAGAGGCGGTCTGCGAGCGCGGCCAGCGCCTCGGGTTCGGCCCTGCCGTCGTGGAGCAGCAGCAGGTCGAGGTCGCTGCGCGGGGAGAGTTCGCCGCGCCCGTAGCCGCCGACGGCGACGAGGGCGGCGCCGCGGACGCCGGTGTCGCGGGCGGCCTGCCCGTACAGGCCGGCGAGCCACTGGTCGGTCAGTGCGGACAGCGCGGAACGCCGCGAGGGCCCGGACCGCGACTCCTCCTGGAGGAGTCGCAGCCGGGCCGCGGCGTATCCGCTGGGTCCCGGGTCGGCGGGCTCGTGCCCGCCGTCCTTGGTCTCTTCGACGCTCGTCACCCAGCAGCTCCCTTCGCCTAGAGCGCGTCAGCGCCGCGCTCGCCGGTGCGGACCCGGACGGCCGAGTCCACGGGGACGCTCCACACCTTGCCGTCGCCGATCTTGCCGGTGCGGGCGGCCTGCACGATGACGTCGATCAGCTGCTCGGCGTCGTCGTCGTCGACGAGCACCTCGATGCGGATCTTCGGTACGAGGTCCACGGTGTACTCGGCGCCGCGGTAGACCTCGGTGTGGCCGCGCTGGCGTCCGTAGCCGCTGGCCTCGGAGACGGTGAGCCCGTGGACGCCGAAGGCGTGGAGGGCTTCCTTGATCTCGTCCAGCTTGTACGGCTTGACGATCGCGGTGATCAGCTTCATGCGTCGACCTTCTTGCTCGCGGCGGCAACGGGGGCGGTTACGGCGGTGCTGCGCGGGGCGGCGCCGCCGCCGGCCCCGCTGAAGTCGTAGGCGGTCTCGGCGTGCTCGTTCTGGTCGATGCCGGAGACCTCCGCGTCCTCGGTGACGCGCATCCCGATGGTCTTGTCGAGGAGGAGGGCCAGGACGGCGGAGACGACGAGGGAGTAGGCGAGGACGGCGAAGACGCCGATGGCCTGCTTGCCGAGCTGTTCGAGTCCGCCGCCGTAGAAGAGGCCCGCGGCGTCGGACTGGACTCCGCCGGTGGCGAAGAGGCCGACGAGGAGGGAGCCGGCGACGCCGCCGACGAGGTGGACCCCGACGACGTCGAGGGAGTCGTCGTAGCCGAACTTGTACTTGAGGCCGACGGCCATGGCGCACAGCACACCGGCGATGGCACCGACCGCGATGGCGCCGAGCGGGCTGACGCTGCCGCCGGCGGGGGTGATGGCGACGAGGCCGGCGACGGCTCCGGAGGCGGCGCCGAGGGTGGTGAAGGAGCCGTGGCGCAGCTTCTCGTAGCCGAGCCAGGCGAGCATGGCGGCGGCGGTGGCGACCTGGGTGTTGACGAACATGACGGCGCCGACGCCGTCGTCGTTGCCGAGCCAGGATCCGGCGTTGAAGCCGAACCAGCCGAACCACAGCAGGCCGGCGCCGAGCATCACGAGCGGGAGGCTGTGGGGGCGCATCGGGTCCTTCTTGAAGCCGACGCGCTTGCCGATGACGAGGATGACGCCGAGGGCGGCGGCGCCCGCGTTGATGTGGACGGCGGTGCCGCCCGCGAAGTCGATGACGCCGAGCTCGAAGAGCCAGCCGCCGGCGCCCCAGACCCAGTGGGCGACGGGGAAGTAGACGACGGTGACCCACAGGCCGGTGAACAGGACCCAGGCGCTGAACTTGACGCGGTCGGCGAGGGCGCCGCTGATCAGGGCGGGGGTGATGACGGCGAACATCAGCTGGAAGACGGCGAAGACGTAGACGGGGATGGTGTAGCCGTCCCACAGCTCGGTGATCCCGATGCCGCTGAGGCCGACGTAGTCGGAGTTCCAGCCGATGACGGAGCCGGAGTCGGTGCCGAAGGCGAGGCTGAAGCCGTAGAGCACCCACAGGATCGTGACGATCCCGAGGCTGACGAAGCTCATCATCAGCATGTTGAGGCTGCTCTTGACGCGGACCATGCCTCCGTAGAAGAAGGCGAGTCCCGGGGTCATCAGCATGACCAGGGCGGAGCAGATGAGCATGAACCCGGTGTTCGCGGCAGACAGTGTCGGGGCGTCTGCCGCGAGGGTCGTGATGGCTGATGCCATCGGCGTCTCCTCGTCGTCGGTACGTTCGCGTGCGGGCGACCGTGAAAACCTGAGCGGCGCAAGGCGTAGGCCTGGGGGGCGGGCCTGGGGGCTGGCCGGTTATTGGCCCTGAGATTCGCGCAGGCCGGTTTCCGGCGGCGCCGCTGGGTGTTTCGCGCCGATGACGAAGAGGTCGGACGTGTTACGCGTCCATGAACGGGCCGGGTACGGGTCCGGGCCCGGGGGCGCCTCAGACCGCTTCGGCGGCCTCGGGGAGGCGGGAGGCGAGGAGGTCGGTGAGGCGGACCACCTCGGCGACGTCGCCGTACTCGCGGGCGGCGGTGTCGACGGTCTTGCGGAGCCGGGTGTTCACCCGTTCGGAGCGTACTTTTCGCGCCACGTCGAGGGCCTGGTCGACGAGGACGGTGGCCTGCTCGGGCTCGCGCTGGAGGAGGTGGACGGTGGCCATGCCGATGAGGTTCAGGGCGTACGAGCGCTGGTGTTCCTCGTCCTTGGCGAAGAGCTCGACGGCGCGTTCCATGACCGGTTCGGCGAGGGAGGCGTAGGTGGGGCTGCGGCCGGCGACGTAGGCCAGATCCCGGTAGGAGTGGGAGTTCTCGCCGTTGAGTTCCGCCTCGGAGAAGAAGCGGATCCAGTCGGGTTCGGGCTCGCCGCCGAAGCCGACGTCGGAGAAGGTGTCCTCGGCCATCCGTACGGCGCGCTTGCAGCGGCTGGGCTGGCCCATGTTGGCGTAGGCGCGGGCCTCCATCGCATACAGCATGGCCTGGGTGCGCGGTCCGGCGCAGTCGCGGCTGCCGTACTGGGCGAGGTGGATGAGTTCCAGGGCGTCCTCGGGGCGGCCGAGGTGGATCATCTGGCGGCTCATGCTGGAGAGGATGTACGAGCCGAGGGGTTTGTCGCCGCCCTCCTTCGCGGCGTGCAGCGCGAGGACGAAGTACTTCTGGGCGGTGGGGTGCAGGCCGATGTCGTAGCTCATCCAGCCGGCGAGTTCGGCGAGCTCGGCGGCCACCTTGAAGAGCCGTTTCATGACGGGGGCCGGGTGGTTCTCCTGGAGCAGGTCGGTGACCTCGTGGAGCTGTCCGACGACGGCCTTGCGGCGCAGGCCGCCGCCGCACTGGGCGTCCCACTGGCGGAACATCACGGTGGTGGCTTCGAGGAGGTCGAGCTCGGGCTCGGAGAGCCGGGGCGGCCGGTGTCCGCCGAGCGCGCCCGCCGGCCCGCCCTCGGTGCGCGGTCCCGGGTCGGCGGCCGGGACCGGTACGAGCCAGCGCTGCATGGGCTCGATGAGGGCGGGGCCGGCGGAGAGGGCGAGCGAGGTCCCGAGGAAGCCGCGGCGGGCCAGCATGAGGTCGCTGCGGGAGAACTCGCTGAGCAGTTCCACTGTCTGCGGGCCGGCCCAGGGCAGGTCGACGCCGGAGACGGAGGGGGTCTGGTGGGCGGTGCGCAGGCCGAGCTGTTCGATGGCGACGACGGAGCCGAAGCGTTCGGAGAACAGCTCGGAGAGGATGCGGGGCACGGGTTCGCGGGGCTGTTCGCCGTCGAGCCAGCGGCGTACGCGCGAGGTGTCGGTGCTGATGTGGTGGGCGCCCATCTGGCGGGCCCGGCGGTTGACCTGGCGGGCGAGTTCGCCCTTGGACCAGCCACTGCGGACGAACCACGAGGTCAGCTGGTCGTTGCGGTCGGCCGCATCACCGCTCGTTCCGCTTGCGCCACTGCCGCTCACTGGGAACGCCCCCATCCGCATCGCCTCTTCACACGAAACCCTGGCCGGGGTGGCGACCGCGGCCGGGGACCTTCACAGGTCCTCCACGGATTGCCTCCGGCATACCCACGGTCGGGCGCACCTTCCAGGTTCGTGCACCGAAAGTAATCCTACGATCACCCCGTCGGCGAGGTCGATTCCAGAAACGCCACCATTCGCCACCCCTTCGAATGAACTCGCCACCTGCCAGGCGCGATTCACTTGACACGAAGGCGGAACGGAACGGTTGGACGGGAGTGCGCCAGGGGCGCGCGCGGCGAGGAGTGCGCCGGGCGGCCCCGGTGGACGAGGCTCCGCACCCGGCCCCGCGACCGGTCTCGCCGACGTCGTAACCACCGGCGCGTCCGACCCGTTGGAGGGGGCATGGGCATGGGCTTCACGATCGGCGGCAGCCGCAGCACCAAGGAGTTCCGTTCCGGCGTCCGGCGCCGCGGCCGGACCTCGGAGTGCACGGCGGTGGCGGAGTACACCGGACTCTGGGGCTGGGACGCGGTCCCCGGCGCCCGCGCCGCGGCTCCGGCCCGCGACTGCTCCTGCGGTCATACGAACTGCGGTGCGCCGGGGGCGCATCCACTGGACTTCGCTCCGACCGTCCCGGGCGGCGCCACCCTCGACGAGGTCTCCGAGATCTGGGGCGAGTACCCGGGCGCCTCGATCCTCCTCCCCGTCGGCCGCTCCTTCGACGTCATCGAGGTCTCCGAGGAGGCCGGGCGCCGGGCCCTGGTCCGCATGGAGCGGATGGGCCTGCCGCTGGGGCCGGTGACGGCGACCCCGGACGGCCGCGCGCAGTTCTTCGTGGCCCCGGGGGCGGCGGCCGAGCTGCCGCAGCTGCTGTACCGGATGGGCTGGGACGACGCCGATCTGGACCTGCGCGCCCTGGGTCACGGCGCCTTCCTGACGGCCCCGCCCTGCGACCACGCGGGCCTCGGCCCGGCCGGCTGGCTGCGCCGGCCCGCGCTGGACAGTGCCGGCGGCCCCCCGCAGGCCCGGCTGCTGCTCGGCACCCTCGCCTACACCTGCCACCGCTTCCGCCGCTGAGCCCTCCGGACACGGCCGTGCCCCCGGGTCCTGGACGGACGCGGGGGCACGGGTACGCGTAGGGCCTGCTCGGCCGGAGCGTGTCAGTCGCCGATGAGGGCGTCCACGAACGCCTCCGGCTCGAAGGGGGCCAGGTCGTCCGGGCCCTCGCCGAGGCCGACGAGCTTGACCGGGACGCCCAGCTCGCGCTGGACGGCGATGACGATGCCGCCCTTGGCGGTGCCGTCGAGCTTGGTCAGCACGATGCCGGTGATGTCCACGACCTCGGCGAAGACGCGGGCCTGCGTCAGGCCGTTCTGGCCGGTGGTGGCGTCGAGGACGAGCAGGATCTCGTCCAGCGGGCCGTGCTTCTCGACGACGCGCTTGACCTTGCCGAGCTCGTCCATGAGGCCGGTCTTGGTGTGCAGCCGGCCGGCGGTGTCGATGAGGACGACGTCCGCGCCCTCGGCGATGCCCTCCTTGACCGCGTCGTAGGCGATCGAGGCGGGGTCCCCGCCCTCGGGGCCGCGCACGGTGCGGGCGCCGACGCGCTCGCCCCAGGTCTGGAGCTGGTCGGCGGCCGCCGCGCGGAAGGTGTCGGCGGCGCCGAGGACCACGCTGCGGCCGTCGGCGACGAGCACCCGGGCGAGCTTGCCGGTGGTGGTGGTCTTGCCGGTGCCGTTGACGCCGACGACCATCACGACGGCCGGGGTGTCGACGCCGCTCTCGGTCTTCACCGCACGGTCGAAGTCGGTGCCGAGGAGGGCGACCAGCTCCTCCTTCAGCAGGGCGCGCAGATCTGCGGGGGTGCGGGTGCCGAGCACCTTGACCCGCTCGCGGAGGCGGTCCACGAGCTCCTGGGTCGGTGCAACACCGACGTCGGCGATGAGGAGGGTCTCCTCGATCTCCTCCCAGGTGTCCTCGTCGAGGTGCTCGCGCGAGAGCAGCGTGAGCAGCCCCTTGCCGAGCGAGTTCTGGGAACGGGCGAGCCGCGCGCGCAGCCGGACCAGGCGGCCGGCGGTGGGCTCGGGCACCTCGATCTCGGGTGCGGCCGGGGCCTCGGTGACGGGCTCGGCGGCCGGGGCCTGCGCGTCGGGGAGGGTGACCTCCTCGATCGTGCGGCGCGGCTCTTCGACCGTCGGAGCGGCGTCCTCCCCCACCTGCGGTTCGGCGGGCGGGGCAGTGATGGTCGGCGTGCTCGGCGGCGCCGTGGGGGGCAGCTGCTTCTTCTTGCGGCTGCTGACCACGAGCCCGCTGATCGCGCCGACCGCGACCAGGGCGATGACTACAGCAAGGATGAGGATTTCCATAACGCTCCCAGTATCGGCCACCTCCGGGAACCTTTCGGAGGTTGCGGGAGGGCATTAGTCCTCTATTTGTGGTTTTCGGGGCGAATCTACGATGATGGGCGACTCCCCCTCCCCCAGCCCCCGGAGTAGCTCATGCCTGCCGAGCCCGCCGACGGCGCGATAGCCGCCCCGGCCGAGAAAGCCGTCGAGACCCGCGGGCTGGAGCCCGTGCCCGACGGGGAGCGCGGGGGGCGGGTGCGCGAGCTGGTCCCCACGTGGGTGGCCGCGAACATCAGCGTGCTGCTGCTCACCATGGGCGCCGGACTGGTGATCTTCAACAAGCTCAACATCTGGCAGGTGCTCGTCGTCGCGGTGGCCGCGCCGGTGCTCTCGTACGGGATGGTCGGCCTGATCTCCCTCGCGGGCAAGCGCGGCGGGGCGCCCGGCATGGCGCTCTCGCGGGCCGTCTTCGGCCAGCGCGGCAACCTCTTCCCCGGCGCCCTGATCTGGGTGGCCCGCTGGGGCTGGGAGACCATCAACGCGGTCAGCGGGGCCTACGCCGTCCTGACCGTGCTCGACCTGCTCTTCGGGGTGAAGAGCAACACCGCCCTGATCGTGGTCACCCTGCTCTTCTTCGTGGGCTGCACCTTCGTGGTCTCGGGGCTGGGCATCAACGCGCTGCGCGTCTGCTCGAAGTGGTCGACGTACCTCTTCGGCGGCTTCAGCGTGCTGGTCCTGGGCTACCTGGTCCTCACCACCGACTGGTCGGCGGTCCTCGACAAGCCGGCCGGCTCCACGGCGATGATGATCGCGGGCATCGGCACCATCGCGGCGGGCGGCATCAGCTGGGTGCCCTCGGGCCCGGACTTCACCCGCTACCTGCCCCGTACGGCCTCCTCCCGGGGCGTGGTCGGCGCGACGATCGGCGGCGCCGGCGTGGTGGTCCTGCCGATGGTGCTGATGGGCGCCGTGATGGCGGTCGGCACCCCGGACCTGGCGACCGCGCAGGACCCGGTCTCCTTCATCGGCGAGCTGCTGCCGACCTGGATCGCGGTCCCGTACCTGCTCGTCGCGCTCGTCGGCATGCTGCTGATCAACTCGATGTCCATGTACTCCGCCGGCTTCACCGCGCAGACCCTGGGCATCAAGGTGCCGCGCGCCTGGGCGGTCAGCGTCAACGCCGTCATCAGCCTGGTCTTCGGCTTCCTGCTGATGGTGGTGGCGACCAGCTTCTTCGGATCGTTCATCTCCTTCCTGACGCTGCTGGCCGTGGCCTTCTCCGCCTGGATCGGTGTCTTCGGCGTGGACATGCTGCGCCGTGAGACCTACGACGGCCCCGCGCTGCTGGACGCCACGCCGAGCAGCGCCTACTGGTACCGGGGCGGCTTCGCCTGGCAGGCGATGACGGCCTGGGGCGCGGCCCTGGTGGTGGGCACGCTGTTCACCGAGGTGGACTGGTTCAGCGGGCCGCTCGCCTCCACCTGGATCGGGCGCAACGGCCTGGGCTGGGTGGCGGGCATCCTCACCTCCGGCCTGCTGTACGCCGTACTGCCGCGCACGGCGGCGGCGGACGCGCCCGCCCCGGCCCCGGAGCGCGAGACCGCCGGATCCCTGTCCAACTGACGCTGCGTCAGCTAACGTCCCCCTCCGCCCGCCCACCCCATCCGGCGAAGGGGGACTTCTCCATGCCCATCACCGTGGCCCGGTTCAATCTCGTCGACCCGAACGGCACGCCCGAGTCGCTGTCCGCCCGCTACAAGGCGGCGCTGGAGATGGCGAGGTACGCGGACGAGCACGGGGTCGACACCGTCCAGACGGAGGAGCACCACGGCACCGCGAACAACTGGATGCCCTCCCCCTTCGCCTTCGCGGGCGCGGTCTTCGGCGCCACCCGGCGGATCGCGGTCACCGTCTCGGCGATCATCGGCCCGCTCCACGACCCGCTGAAGATCGCCGAGGACATCGCGGTGCTGGACCTGCTGAGCGGCGGCCGGCTGGTCACGGTCGCGGGCATCGGCTACCGGCCCGAGGAGTACGAGCAGCACGGCGTGGAGTGGGGCCGGCGCGGCCGGCTCCAGGACGAGCTGCTGGAGACCCTGCTGAAGGCGTGGACCGGCGAGCCCTTCACCTTCCGCGGCCGGACGGTACGGGTCACCCCGCGCCCCTTCACCCGGCCGCACCCGCTGCTGCTCGTCGGCGGCAGCTCCGAGGCGGCGGCGCGGCGCGCGGCCCGGCTCGGGCTGCCGTTCTTCCCGAGCGCGCACCTGCCGGAGCTGGAGGCGTACTACCAGGCGCGGCTGGCGGAGTACGGGACGGAGGGCTTCTGCATGATGCCCGCCGCGCAGACCCCGCTCCTGCACATCGCCGAGGACCCGGACCGGGCCTGGGCGGAGTACGGCGGGCACTTCCTGCACGAGGCGGGCACGTACGCCTCCTGGCAGTCCAAGGACATCCGCAGCGCGGTGCGCTCGGGCGCCCGCACCGTGGAGGAGCTGCGCGCGGAGGGCGTGTACCGGATCCTGTCCCCGGAGCAGGCGGTGGAGTACGCCCGGGGCGCGGGCGAGGCGGGGAACCTGGTGCTGCACCCGCTGTGCGGGGGGATGCCGTTGGACGAGGGCTGGCGGAGCCTGCGGCTGCTGTGCGAAAAGGTGCTGCCCCGGCTCAGGGACTGAGCCGGGGCAGCACCCGCGGAGGAGAGGGGGTGGTGGCGGGGGATGGTTACCCCATCTCCTCCAACGCCTTGCCCTTGGTCTCCGGCACCCACTTGAGGATGAACGGGATCGAGAGCATGGCGAAGACCGCGTAGATGACGTACGTGCCGGACAGGTTCCAGTCCGACAGCGTCGGGAACGAGACCGTGATGACCCAGTTGGCGATCCACTGGGCCGCGGCGGCCACACCGAGGGCGGCGGCGCGGATGCGGCCCGGGAACATCTCCCCGAGGAGCACCCAGACCACGACGCCCCAGGACAGGGCGAAGAAGAGGACGAAGCAGTTGGCCGCGATCAGGGCCACGAGTCCCTGGGTGTGCGGCAGGGCGATGTCCCCGGCGGCATCGGACTTGTAGGAGAAGGCCCAGGCGGCGAGCGCGAGGGAGATCGTCATGCCGACGGAGCCGATGAGGGCCAGCGGCTTGCGGCCGATCCGGTCCACGAACAGCATCGCGATCACCGTGCCGATGATGTTCACGACGGAGGTCTCGAAGGAGTACAGGAAGGACGAGCTCGGGTCGACGCCGACGGACTGCCACAGCGAGGAGCTGTAGTAGAAGATCACGTTGATGCCGACGAGCTGCTGGAAGACGGAGAGTCCGATGCCGATCCAGACGATCGGCAGGAAGCCGAAGCGGCCGCCGAGCAGGTCCTTGAAGGTGGACTTCTGCTCCGAGTGGATGGCGCTGTCGATCTCGCGGACGCGGGCGTCGGCGTCGATGCCCTCGCCCTCGACCTCGCGCAGGACCGTCTTGGCCTTGTCCATGCGGCCGGCGGAGACCAGGAAGCGCGGGGACTCGGGGATGGCGAGGGTCAGCAGGCCGTAGAGCACGGCCGGGACGACCATGACGCCGAGCATCCACTGCCAGGCTTCCAGGCCGCCGATCTCGCCGCGCTGGTCTCCGTCGGCGAGGTTGAGGATGCCCCAGTTGACCAGCTGCGAGATGGCGATGCCGATGACGATGGCGGCCTGCTGGAAGGAGGCGAGCCGGCCTCGGTAGGCGGGCGGGGAGACCTCGGCGATGTAGGCGGGGCCGATCACCGAGGCCATGCCGATGCCGAAGCCGCCGATGACGCGCCACATGGCGAGGTCCCAGAGGGCGAAGGGCAGGGCCGAGCCGATCGCGCTCGCCGCGAAGAGGACGGCGGCGATCTGCATGCAGCGGATGCGGCCGATCCGGTCGGCGATGCGGCCGGCGGTGGCGGCGCCGAGGGCGCAGCCGATCAGGGCGGCGGCGATCACCTGGGCGAGGGCGGCGGAGCCGACGTCGAAGCGGTCACGGACGGCCTCGACGGCGCCGTTGATGACCGAGCTGTCGTATCCGAAGAGGAAGCCGCCCATCGCTGCGGCCGCGGTGATGAAGATGACGTGCCCGAGGTGGTCGGGCTGCGACGCGCTCGCGCCGCCGGGCGTCGGTGCCTTCGCTGTGCTGCTGGTCAAGGTGTGCTCCGTGGGGGGTTTTGTCCGTTCTCCTAGTGGCGCACAGGTCAAGATCGGGCACCACCTGGAGGCGGGAGACAGCGGAGCGAGCCTATTCGTTCATTTCTTGAAGTCAATAGATGAGACGAAGGTGAGATCAAGCGCCGATCCGACGGCATGAATTCAGGTGTTGAATACCCGAAGCTTCAGCGGAGCCGCTGACTGATGACCTTCGAGACCCCGTCGCCCTGCATGGAGACCCCGTAGAGGGCGTCCGCGACCTCCATCGTCCGCTTCTGGTGCGTGATCACGATCAGCTGCGAGCTCTCCTGGAGCTCCTCCATGATCCGGATCAGCCGCTGGAGGTTGGTGTCGTCCAGCGCCGCCTCGACCTCGTCCATCACATAGAACGGGCTGGGCCGCGCCTTGAAGATGGAGACCAGCAGCGCCACGGCCGTCAGCGAGCGCTCGCCGCCCGACAGCAGCGAGAGCCGCTTGACCTTCTTGCCCGGCGGGCGGGCCTCGACGTCCACCCCGGTCGCCAGCATGTTGTCCGGGTCGGTGAGTACGAGCCGGCCCTCGCCGCCGGGGAACAGCCGCGAGAACACCCCCTCGAACTCGCGGGCGGTGTCCCGGTAGGCCTCGGTGAACACCTGCTCCACCCGCCGGTCCACCTCCTTCACCACTTGAAGGAGATCGGCCCGGGTCTTGCGCAGATCGTCCAGCTGTTCGCCGAGGAACTGGTGCCGCTCCTCCAGCGCCGCGAACTCCTCCAGCGCGAGCGGGTTGACCTTGCCGAGCTGCTGGTAGGCCCGCTCGGCCGCCTTGAGCCGCTTCTCCTGCTGCGCGCGTACGAAGGGGCCCGGCCGGTTGCGGGGGTGCTCCGGGTCCTGCGGCAGCTCCTCCCCCTCGGCCGGCGGGGACGGCGGAACCGGCTGGTCGGGGCCGTACTCCGCGACCAGCGCCGCCGGCTCCACGCCCAGCTCCTCCAGGGTCCGGGTCTCCAACTGCTCGATCCGCAGCCGCTTCTCCGCGCCGAGGACCTCGCCCCGGTGCACCGAGTCCGTCAGCTTGTCCAGCTCGCCCTTCAGGTCGCGCCCCCGGCCGCGGGCCTCGCCGAGCTCGCGCTCGCGCAGCCCCTTGGCGTGCTCGGCCGCCGCCCGCTCCTGCTCGGCCCGGCCGAGCGACACCTCCAGGTGCGCCAGCAGCTGCCGCGCCCCGTCGGCGACGGCCCGGCCCACCTCGGCCTCGTGGCGCAGCCGCTGCCGGCGCCGCTGCGCGCGCGCCCGGGCCTCGCGCTCGGCCCGGGCGGCCCGGTCCAGGCCGTCGGCGCGCCCGGCCAGCCCCTTGACCCGTTCCTCATGGGTCCGCAGCTGGAGCCGGGCCTCCATCTCGGTCTGCCGGGCGTTCGCCCCGTCGGCGGCGAGCCGGTCCCGGGCGGAGGTGTCGGGCTCCGCCTCGACGGGCATGTCCTCCACCGCCGCGAGCCGCTCCGCGCACTCCTCTACGTCGACCCGTGCCCGTTCCAGCGCCTCCCCGGCCTTGGCTGCGGCCAGGGCACTGCGCTCGGCTTCGCCCAGGGCCCCCTTCGCCTGCCCGGCAAGCCGCCCGAGCTGCTGCGCGACCCCGGCCCGGGCCTGCTCACCGGCCCGGCGCCGCCCGTCCAGCTCCTCGGCGAGGGCCGCGGCGTCGGCCCGGCGGACCTGGGCGGCTTCCGCGGCCCCGGCCAGCTCGCGGCACTCACCGTCCAGCCGCTCCAGCTCCGCGGCGGCCTCGTCGACGGCGGCCTGCACCTCGATCAGGCTGGGCGCGCCCGCCGAGCCGCCGGACGCGAAGTGCGCCCCGAGCACGTCCCCGTCGGCGGTCACCGCGACCAGGTCGGGCCGCCCGGCGACCACCACCTCGGCCTCCTCCAGCCCCCCGACCACGACATACCCCCGCAGCACCCACGCCACGGCCCGACACACCGCGTCGTCCCCCACGACGAGCGAACCCACGTCCCGCCACCCCACGACCCCTGCCGCAGCCACACCGCCCGGGCCGGCAGCCGACCCACCCGGCCCCGCCCCGTCCAGCCCCGCCGGCGTTTGAGGCGCGGGGGTCCGGGGGCGGAGCCCACGGTTTCGGGAAGGGGCGGGGTGGGGGAAATCCTCCGGCCCCTGCGCCTGCCCGGGCAGCCCGGCACCACCCGGGGCGGCGCCCGAGGCCGGAACGGGTCCGGGCAGCGGTGCCGGGGCCTGGCCCGGAACCGAGGCCGGGGCCGGAACCGGGGCCGAGGCCGGGGCCGAGGCCGAGGCCGGAACCGAGGCCGGAACCGAGGCCGGAACCGAGGCCGGGGCCGAGGCCGAGGCCGGAACCGGAACCGGGGCCACCAGGAAGGTGGCTCGGCCCGCGTCCGCGTCCCGCAGGTACCGGATCGCCCCGGCCGCCGCCACCGGCGAGGCCACCGCCACCGCATCGGCGGCAGCCCCGAGCGCCGCCGCCACCGCGACCTCGTACCCCGGGGTCACCGTCAGCCGCTCCGCCGCCGGCCCGAGCAGCCCGCCGAGCCGCTCGCGCGCGGCGAGCAGCGCCCCCGTTCCGTCCTTGCGCCGCAGCCCCAGCGCGAGCGCGTCCCGCCGTGCGGCGACGGCCGCGCGGGATCGTTCCGCCGAGGTCAGCGCTTCCCGGGCGGCGCCCAGCGCGGCCTCCGCCTCCTTCAGCCCGGCCCGCGCCGCCTCGTACTCCCCCTCCACCCCGGGGTCGTCGAGCCCGTCGACCTCCTCGGCGAGCGCCTCGTACTCCTCGCGCGCCCCCACAGCCCGGCCCTGCGCCTCGTCCCGGGCCACCACGAGCCGGTCGATCTCCGCCTGCGCGGCGCCCGCCCGCGACCGGGCCGCGCCGAGCCGCCCCGTCAGCCGGGCCAGCTCCTCGCGCCGGTCGGCGATGGCCCGGGCCGCGTCCCGTAGCCGCCGTTCCTCCTCCGCGAGGGCCCGTTCCAGTTCGGCCCGGTGTTCGGCGGTGTCCTCCAGGGCCCGCCCGGCGGCCTCCAGGGCGGCCGTCAGCTCCGCTTCCTGTTCCCGGATCCGGGCGGCCTCGCGCTCCAGGTCCTCGGGGTCGCGGCCGCGCCGCTCCTCCTCGGCGGGCGCGGACGCGCTCCTGACCCGGGCCTCGGCCAGCGACGCCGTCCCACGGACCCGCTCGGCCAGCTGCGAGAGCTCGTACCAGGTCTGCTGCGCCTGCTGGAGCCGCGGCGCGAGCCGCCGTACGGCTTCCTCCAGTTCGGCTTCGCTGCGCATCGCCTCCGCCAGCCGGCGTTCGGCGGACTCCTTGCGCTCCTTCAGGGCGGCTTCGTCCGCGATCTCCGCGTCCAGCGCGGTCCGCAGCGTCACCAGGTCGTCGGCGAGGAGCCGGAGTTTCGCGTCGCGCAGGTCGGCCTGGATGACGGCGGCCCGCCGGGCGACGGCGGCCTGCCGTCCGAGGGGCTTGAGCTGGCGGCGCAGCTCGTCGGTGAGGTCCTGCACCCGCGCGAGGTTGGCCTGCATCGCGTCGAGTTTGCGCAGGGCCTTTTCTTTGCGCTTGCGGTGCTTGAGGACTCCGGCGGCCTCCTCGATGAAGGCGCGGCGGCCCATCGGGTCGGCGTGCAGGACGGAGTCGAGCTGGCCCTGTCCGACGATGACGTGCATCTCGCGGCCGATGCCGGAGTCGGACAGCAGCTCCTGGATGTCGAGGAGCCGGCAGGTGTCCCCGTTGATCTGGTACTCGCTGCTGCCGCCGCGGAACATGATCCGCGTGATGGTGACCTCGGCGTACTCGATCGGCAGGGCGCCGTCGGAGTTGTCGATGGTGAGGGAGACCTCGGCCCGGCCGAGCGGCGGGCGGCCCGTGGTGCCCGCGAAGATGACGTCCTCCATCTTCCCGCCGCGCAGGGATTTGGCTCCCTGTTCCCCCATGACCCACGAGAGCGCGTCCACCACGTTGGACTTGCCCGATCCGTTCGGGCCGACGACGCAGGTGATCCCCGGCTCGAAGCGCAGGGTGGTCGCGGAGGCGAAGGATTTGAAGCCGCGCAGGGTCAGGGACTTGAGGTGCACGCCGCCGCACTCTACCTTTCACGTTCGGTTTCACCCATGAAGGTGCAGGGCACATCAGACGTTAAACGGCGTGGCGGGCGGCACGTGAGACAGACACGTGCGGAAGCGGCATCGCGGGCTCGGGCTCACGACGCCGCAAGGAAAGGCCGAGCGGCAAGAAAGAAGGGACGCCGGAGCGTCCCTTGCAGATCAAGCGGGGCTGGAGTCGAGTGACGAGTGAGCGCGGATCAGGTGAGCGCAGGCTCCGCCTGGGGTACGTCGAGGTCGATGCTGTCCAGCAGCGAGTCTCCGTGCTGAGCGGCGGCCGCGTTCAGTGCGTCGTTCTCGGACTGGATCCGTCCGAGCTCGGACTCGAGGTCCTGGACGCGCTGCTGAAGCCGTCGCATCTCGGCGAGGAGTCGCGGGTCGGAACCGCCGACGTAACCGAGAAGCGCCTTTGCCATGATGGATGGTCCTCCACACTGAGTGACCGACCGAAGCGGTGTGGGTCGTGAGGGAATCGCACCCGCGGATGTCCGGCAGCGACTGACAGTCACTGCGCTTACTACGTCCAACACTGCCAAACAGCTCAGGTGCGCGGGGCTTCCAGCGTCTCACCAAAAAGTTTGACGGTCAACACGATCACGCCCTGTATCGGCGGGCATCCCGGTCCGCACAAGGGGCGCGGAGATCATCCTCGTCTCCGAGCCTTCCACGAATCGAGCGGGACGGCAACGCGTCGGCGATGAATGCGCAGTTCCGACCACGTGCGGGCCGCCTCCCGATCTGATCAGTGCATGATCAGTCGATCGGTCACCGGATCTCGAAGCTCTCGTAGCCACCGCGCGGTGTCCCCCAGATCTCTGTCACCCCGTCCACCCTGCCGGGCGTGTCGGCGGACCGGAGCCAGTCGAGCAGCCGGTGGCAATTCTCACGTTGACCTTCGGCGACCACCTGCACTCGGCCGTCGTCGAGATTGAGCGCGAAGCCGACCACTCCACCGATCTCCAGAGCATTGGCCCTGGTGAACCAGCGGAAGCCCACTCCCTGTACACGACCGCGTACCCACGCGGTCAGGCGGACATCTTCATTCATGCGTGAACGCTAACCGGGCAAACACTTTCCGGGCACATCGCCCCCTTGCATCTTGGGCTACAGTCCCCCACCAGCGACTCACCCGTTCGGGTGAGCAAAGGTCGATCTTGCAAGGAAGGCGAGCCGCGATGGGACGCCACCGACTCCACGCCACGCCGCGCAGCGGCGGCAGGCGACGCACCGCCGTGCGCACCGGCCTGCTGGGCGCGTCCGTGGCCGTGGCTCTCGGCACAGCGGCCGTCACGACCGGTTTCGTGCCGGTCGGGGGCTCCTTCCCCTACGTCGGCACGGGCGCCGGCAGCGACACGCAGACCCAGGCGAAGCCCTCGGCGAGCCCGCGCCCGGTGCCGGAGCAGCAGGGCGGCCTGGCCAACCTGTCCGGCCGCGCCTCCGACGGCCCCTCCGGGAGCGCAGCCACCCCCTCGGCCTCCCCCAGCCCTTCGGCCTCGGCGTCCCCGTCGACCTCGACCTCCCCCTCCCCGTCGACCTCCCCTTCTCCCTCCCCCTCCACGAAGGAGCCGGAGAAGAGTCCGACCACGCAGGCCCCGAAGCCGGCCTCCCCGAAGCCGCCCGCGCCCAAGCCCACCACCGCGCCGCCGGCCCCGGCCGACGGGCACTCCGCCGAGGAGGCGGCCGTGCTCACCCTGGTCAACCAGGAGCGCGCGCAGGCGGGCTGCGTCCCGGTCCGGGCGAACCCGCCGCTGGCCGCGCTGGCCGGAGCCTTCAGCAAGGACATGGCCGTACGGGGCTTCTTCGACCACAGCGACCCGGACGGGAACACCCCGTGGCAGCGGGCCGACAAGGCCGGGATCTCGGGCCTCGGCGGCGAGAACATCGCCCGCGGCCAGGGTGACGCCGCCTCGGTGATGCAGGCCTGGATGAACAGCCCGGGCCACAAGGCGAACATCCTCAACTGCGAGTTCCGCACCCTGGGCGTCGGCATGTACGCCGCTGCGGGCGGCCCCTGGTGGACCCAGGACTTCGGCTTCTGATCCCCTCGCCGCCCCGCCGAAGCACTGACTTTTCGAAAGCGCAAGCAGACAGTTAGCGCTGTCCAGGAGTACGCTCTTCCGCATGGAGACCCCTGTCCGCACCGAAGCACCCGCGTCCGAACTACCGTTCGACGTCTTCGCGCGCGCCTGTCCCTCGCGGGAAACCCTGGAGCACGTCACCGGCCGCTGGGGCAGCCTGACGGTCGGCGCCCTGCGCGAGGGACCCTGCCGCTTCAACGAGCTGCGCCGCCGCGTCGAGGGCGTGAGCGAGAAGATGCTCTCCCAGACCCTGCACGCCCTGGAGCGCGACGGCATCGTCAACCGCGAGGCGCAGCCGACCAACCCGCCGCGCGTCGACTACGAGCTGACCCCCCTCGGCCGCGAGGTCGCCGAGCGCCTGATCGGCCTGATCCACTTCCTGGAGGGCAGCATGGACGAGGTCCTCACCGCCCGGCGGTCCTACGACGCCACGCGCGGCGGCCGCTGACAGCGCGGGCAGAAGTAGCTGGACCGGTTCATCCACGCCCGCCGCCGCATCGGGGTACCGCAGCGGCGGCAGGGCTCGCCCTCGCGCCCGTAGGCGTCGAGGGAGCGGTCGAAGTAGCCCGACTCGCCGTTCACGTTGACGTAGAGGCTGTCGAAGCTGGTGCCGCCGACGGCGAGCGCGGCGTTCATGACCTCCCGGACATGGGTGAGGAGTTCCGCGCTCCGGGGGCGCGTGAGGGTGCCGGTGGGGCGCTCGTAGTGCAGTTTCGCGCGCCACAGCGCCTCGTCGGCGTAGATGTTGCCGACCCCGCTGATCAGCGACTGGTCGAGCAGGGCCCGCTTGACGGTGGTGCGCTTGGCCCGCAGCGCGAGGTGGTAGGCCCCCTCGTCGAACAGGGGGTCCAGGGGGTCGCGGGCGATGTGCGCGATGACGTCGGGCAGTGACTCGGCGCTGCCGGGGACGGTCTCGTGCAGCGAGAGCCCGCCGAAGGTCCGCTGGTCGACGAAGCGCAGCTCGGTCCCGGTCGTGTCGTCGAAGCGCACGCGGATGCGCAGGTGCTTCTCGTCGGGGGCGTCGGCCGGCTGCACCAGCAGTTGCCCGCTCATCCCGAGGTGCCCGAGGACGGAGAGGTCGCGCCCTTCCAGCGGCAGCCACAGGTACTTGCCGCGCCGCATCGGTGTGCCGACGGTCTGCCCGGCCAGGCGGGCCGCGAAGTCGGCGCCTCCCGCCAGGTGGCGGCGTACGGCGCGCGGGTGGAGCACCTCCACCGCCTCGACGGTCCGGCCGGCCACCCAGCGTTCCAGACCGCGCCGCACCACTTCGACTTCGGGCAGCTCGGGCACGGTGTACCTCCGGGTGTGGGACGCGACGTCAACAGGAAACCCCGCCGCACCGGGGTGCGACGGGGTCACTGTAAAAGAAAGCGGTCAGGCGTCCGGCGCCGGGTCGGCGGGCGTCGGTGCCCCGTCGGCCTCGGCCGCGGCGGTGTCGGACGCCGCGGCTGCTGCCGCGATCCGCTCGTCCGCTGCGGCGCGGATCCCGCGCCATGCGGATTCCGCCGCCTGCTGTTCCGCTTCCTTCTTGCTGCGGCCGGTGCCGGTGCCGTACGAGACACCACCGACGCGAGCAGCAGCTGTGAAGGTTTTCTCGTGGTCCGGACCGGTCTCGGTGACCAGATATTCCGGTACACCGAGGCCTTCGGCCGCCGTGAGCTCCTGGAGACTGGTCTTCCAGTCCAGGCCGGCCCCGAGGTTGGAGGACTTCTCGATGAGCGGGTCGAAGAGCCGGTGGACCAGCTCCGAGGCCGCGTCGAGGCCCTGGTCGAGGTAGACCGCGCCGATCACCGCTTCAAGGGTGTCGGCGAGGATGGAGGCCTTGTCCCGGCCGCCCGTGCCCTCTTCGCCCCGGCCGAGCCGGATGAAGGAGCCGAGTTCGAGGCCACGCCCGACCTCCGCCAGCGCACGCGAGTTGACCACCGCGGCCCGCAGTTTGGCCAGCTGGCCTTCCGGCAGATCGGGGTGGGTGGTGTACAGCGTGTCCGTGACCACCAAACCCAGCACGGAGTCCCCGAGGAACTCCAGGCGTTCGTTGGTGGGCAGACCGCCGTTCTCGTACGCGTACGAACGGTGGGTCAGCGCACGCACCAGAAGGGCGGACTCGAGTTGATACCCGAGCCGCCCTTCCAGAAGCGTGTGGGACGAGGCCGCGTTGTTACTGTCTGCCTGCTTCTCAGCGTTGGACAGCTCAGACATTGCGCCTCTCACCAGCCGCTCAGACCTCGAGGACCTGGCGCTTGTTGTAGGTGCCGCAGCTCGGGCACGCAATGTGCTGGAGCTTCGGCTCCTGGCAACGCTCGCACGAAACCAGGTTGGGGACCGCAGCCTTCCACTGCGACCGGCGGTGGCGCGTGTTGCTGCGCGACATCTTCCGCTTCGGAACAGCCACGGCTACTTCTCCTGCTTCTCGGCGGCGCCCTGAACTCCGTCAGAGGCAGTGCCGCTCATGTTGTCCTTCTCGACGCCCTGATCGGTGACGAGTCCCTGCAGTGCCGCCCAACGGATGTCGACGGCGTCATGGTGGTGGTCCGGGTCGTCGTTCAGGCTGAGCCCGCAATCGGGGCACAGTCCGAGACAGTCCTCCCGGCACACCGGCTGCATGGGCAGTGCGAGCACCACCACATCGCGCAGCACGGGTTCGAGGTCGAACAAACCGTCCTCGAGGAAGAGCGTGTCCTCGTCGTCCTCGGCGTCGTCGGCCGGCTCCGCGGAGCGGCTCCGGTCGTCGGCGTCAGGGTACGAGAACATCTCCTGGAAGTCCGCCTTGAGCTCACGCTCGACGGCCTCCAGACACCTTACGCACTCTCCGGCGGCCGATCCACGGACGGTGCCTGTGACAAGCACCCCTTCCATGACCGACTCCAGACGGAGCTTGAGCCTCAGCGGGGTGCCTTCCGGCACTCCGATGACGCCGGCGATACCGAGGTCCGCCGGTGCCGAGATCTCGCGGGACAGCCGCTGCATGGCACCAGGACGCCGACCCAGCTCGTGCGTGTCGAACACGAGGGGGTTGTGGTGGTCGAGGCGGGTGTTCAGGGCCGTTCCTGCTTTCACAGATCGCTGAAGATCGAAGACCTGCCGCGTGAGCGATGACCGCTTACGGGCAGCATGGATCGCGGTGCATACGCGCGACCGAACAGCCAGGATACCCGGCGACGCGCCCTGCGCCCAATCCGGGCTAACGCCCCTGCTCGTACTGGCGCAGCTGGTCCAGATTGATCATGCTCGTGTCGAAGAAGCTCGTCTCGTCGAGCGCGGGCTGCTGCGGCTGGTGCTGGTGGTGAACCTGCTGGTGGGCCTGCTGCTGGTACGCGGCGTACGGGTCGGGCTGCTGCTGGTACACCGCGTAGGGGTCGGGCTGCTGCTGGGCGCCGTAGGGCTGCTGGGCGTACGGGTCCTGGTAGCCGTAGGCGCCCTGCTGGTCGGCGGCGGGCTGCTGGTAGGCGTACGCCTCGTACTGCGGCTCGGGCTGCGCCTGCGCGGGGATCGGGGCGCGCACCGGGGCGGGGCCGGGGTCGGCGAGGCCGGCCAGGAAGTCGGCGTCGGTCGACGGGCGGACGCCCTGGGCTCCGGCGGCGTCCTGGGCGGCCATGTGCGCGCCGAGGTCGTCGGTGGGGACCCGGCCCAGCAGCTTCTGCCGGCCCCGGCCGACGGCCTCCAGGGTCTTGGCGAGCACCGCCTCGAAGGTCGCCAGCTTCGTGTCCACGTACGCGTCGGCCTGCTCGCGCTGGGTCCGCGGGTCGTCGCTGCGCTCGGGGGCGTCGGTGTCGGCGTAGCCCTGCTCGTCCAGGCCCGGTCCGCGGCCCAGCAGTTTCTCGCGGCCGCGGTCCACGGAGCCGATGGTCTTGCTGAGCACGACCTCGAAGTTGGCGAGCTTGCTGTCGACGTAGTCGTCCGCCTCGGCCCGGATCTCCTCGGCCTCCCGGCGGGCGTCCGCCAGGATCCGGTCCGCCTCGGCCTGCGACCGGCGGGCGATCTCGGTGTCGGAGATGAGGGAGCCGCGCTGGGCGTGCGCGGTCTCGATGATCCGGTCCGCCTCCCGGCGGGCCTCCTCGACGAGCTGCTCACGGCCTCCGATGAGCTCGCGCGCCTGGGCGAGGGAGCCGGGCAGTGCCTGGCGCACGTCGTCGAGCTGGGCGAGCAGCTCCGCGCGGTTGATCACGCAGGAGGCCGACATGGGCATCGACCGGGCACCGCCGACGGCCGCCACGATCTCGTCGAGCTTCTTCTGTACGTCCATGGGGGCTCGCGCTCTCTTTGCCTCGGACGGCTGCCGAGACGGACGGGAGGAATGACGAGACGACTGTAGGGCCACCGGGCGGACGGGCGGCGCGGACCGGGTGAACCCGGTCCGGCCGCCGTCGGCTCACTTCGCGCGCAGCCGTTCGACCAGCGCCGCGTGCACGTGTGCAGGCAGCAGGTGGGCGACGTCCCCGCCCCAGGCCGCGACTTCCTTGACCAGGGAGGACGACAGGAAGCTGTAGGTGGGGTTGGTCGGTACGAACAGGGTCTCGACCCCGGACAGTCCCATGTTCATCTGGGCCATCTGGAGCTCGTAGTCGAAGTCGCTGACGGCGCGCAGGCCCTTGACGATGGCCGGGATGTCGCGCTGCTTGCAGAAGTCGACGAGCAGGCCGTGGAAGGACTCCACCTCGACGTTGCCGTAGTCGGCGGTCGCCTCGCGGATCAGCTCGATCCGCTCCTCGACGGTGAACAGGCCCTGCTTGGACTGGTTGATCATCACGGCGACGTGGACGACGTCGTAGAGCCTGGAGGCCCGGCCGATGATGTCCAGGTGTCCGTTGGTGATGGGGTCGAACGACCCCGGACAGACGGCGCGGCGCAACTGAACTCCCTCGCTCTCCCGTGCGGGAATCATGATTCTTCGCGGTCTCGGGCGGCGCGACCGTACCAAAGGGTGCCTTCGCCGTACTTGCGCGAACGCAACGGCTCGAACCCCTCCGGCCACGGGAACGCACCGCTCCTCGTGCTCCGCTCCACGGTGACGAGCGCATCGTCCGTGAGCCAGCCGTTGGACCGGAGTGTGAGCAGGATCTCGCCCAGCTCGGCGTGCTCGACGGCGTACGGCGGGTCCAGGAAGACGATGTCGTACGGGTCCCCGAGCGCGGCGGCGGCCACGATCTGCTCGGCCTTGCCGGCCCGGAACTCGGCGCCGGGCAGGCCCACCGCCTTGATGTTGTCGCGGATCGCCTTGGCGGCCTTCGCGTCGGGCTCGACCAGCAGGGTGTGGCCCGCGCCCCGGGACAGGGACTCCAGGCCGACGGCGCCGGACCCGGCGTACAGGTCGAGCACCCGGGAGCCTTCGACTCCGTGCAGGGACTCCCAGGTGGAGAAGAGCCCTTCGCGCATCCGGTCGGAGGTCGGGCGGGTACCGGTGCCGGGCGGCACGGCCAGCCGCCGCCCGCCGGCGGTGCCGGCGATCACGCGGGTCATCTGGGGTCCTTCTGCTGGGGAGCGGGACGGGGCTGAGGTTCGGTCCCGGGGCCAACGATAGGTCGTCCCGGACGGGGTCCACCGGTCAGCCCTTCTCCAGGTACTGCTCCCGCTCGGTGTCCAGCAGGGCGTCGAGGGCGGTGCGCAGCCCGGGGAGGTGCTCCAGTTCCGGGTCGGCGGCGACCACGCGGGTGGCCTCCTCGCGGGCCTGGGCGATGACCTCCTCGTCCTCGATGACGGCGAGCATGCGCAGCGAGGAGCGGACGCCGGACTGGGCCTGGCCGAGGACGTCGCCCTCGCGCCGCTGTTCGAGGTCGATCCGGGAGAGTTCGAAGCCGTCGAGGGTGGCGGCGACGGCCGCGAGGCGGGCGCGGGCGGGGCTGGCCTCGTGCATCTCGCTGACCAGCAGGCACAGCCCGGGGGCGGAGCCCCGGCCGACGCGGCCGCGGAGCTGGTGGAGCTGGGAGACCCCGAAGCGGTCGGCGTCCATGATCACCATGACGGTGGAGTTGGGGACGTTCACCCCGACCTCGATGACGGTGGTGGCGACCAGCACCTTGACCTCGCCGGTGGCGAAGCGGCGCATGACGTCGTCCTTGTCGGCGGGGTCCATCCGGCCGTGGAGCACCTCGACGGACAGTCCGGCGAGGGGTCCGCGCGTGAGCTGCTCGGCGATCTCCAGGACCGCGAGCGGGGGCCGCTTGTCGCCGTCCTCCTCGGCGGCCTTCTTCTTCTTGGGTTCGTCGTCGCCGTCTCCGATGCGCGGGCAGACGACGTACGCCTGGTGGCCGTTCTCGACCTCCTCGCGGACCCGCTCCCAGGCGCGGGTGAGGAAGTGCGGCTTGTCCTTGGCGGGGACGACGTGGGTGGCGATCGGGGAGCGGCCGGCGGGCAGCTGGTCGAGGACGGAGGTCTCCAGGTCGCCGAAGACGGTCATGGCGACGGTGCGCGGGATGGGGGTGGCCGTCATGACGAGGAGGTGCGGGGGCTGCTTGCCCTTGGACCTGAGCGCGTCGCGCTGTTCGACGCCGAAGCGGTGCTGTTCGTCGACGACGACCAGGCCGAGGTCGTGGAACTGCACCTTGTCCTCGATCAGGGCGTGGGTGCCGATGACGATCCCGCCCTCGCCGGTGACCAGGTCGAGGAGGGCCTGGCGGCGGGCGGGGGTGCCCATGGAGCCGGTGAGCAGCACCACCTTGGTGCCCTGGTCGGAGCCGCCGAGCATGCCTCCTTCGGCGAGCTCGCCCATCATCTCGGTGATCGAGCGGTGGTGCTGCTGGGCGAGGACCTCGGTGGGGGCGAGCATCGCGGCCTGCCCTCCGGAGTCGACGACGGCGAGCATCGCGCGCAGCGCCACCATCGTGTTGTGGGTGACGGTGAAATTGTCGGTCACGTAGGCGTGGCTCGGGTGCTCGACGCTGATGCACTGGACCGGCTTGGCGCCAACGTGCTCCACAGACCGGATGCCGCGCCGGAAGGTGTTGTACTTCGGCCTCGGCCGCATTCGTGCCGCCTTGCGCGACAGCCGGAACGGCTCGAACTCCTCAGGCAAGGCAACGGAGACGTTGAAGGCAGTCCTCTTGGGCAGCACACGAGCACGTCCGCCGAGCGACCGCACGAGCCAGGCCACGTCCTCCGCCAACCGGAGGGAGGCGGAGCAGAAGGAAATGCTCATTCCGTTCGCGTCAAGCGTCCCGTCCGTGTCCATGAGCCCTTGAAGGACCGCCAGACGGTCCTTGACCGATGCGTTCTTGTAGACGTCCGGGACGAACTTGTCGTGTGAGGACGCACCCCACAGCCCCAGGTCGCGCACCGCCTGGATGACGGGATTCCGCCGGGTACCGCCCCTCGGCCCGCTCATCCGGATCGTGTAGTCGCAGCGGGATCCGGGAACCGCGGCCATCTCACGGTCCGGAGCCACTACAGCCTCGACCGCAGCCAGGATCTCCTCGTCCGCGGTGGACAGTCCCAGGTTGTGCCGAAAGGAGCCGTCACCGATGAGGACGCCCATCAGGTAGGGATCAAGTGGTTGTTGGTCACCGTTCCCCAGGTCCACGGGGACTGCTACCGGCAGGTACCACTTGGAAGATCCATTGGCCTCGTGCAAGTCCGATCGGATCTCCCTCGTGGTCATCACCTTGGGCTCCTGGCCCCGGTGCCATCCACAACTGGTGCCGACGATCCACAGGTGTTCGTCGTCGCACTCGACCGCGCTGCCGTCCGAGAGCACCACCCGCCACACATCGCGTACTCCTTGGGGGAAGACGCCCCCGACGAGTGCGATCTCGCCGGTCGGCACCACCACCTCGTCCCCGGCGGCGATGTCTCCCATGGGCCGGAAACCCGCAGGTGTCAGCACCAACGAGTCGAGAGGCTGGGCCTTGCCGGAGCCGACTTCGCCCTGGAGGAGGCGGTGCATGGGGTGGCTGGTGGCGAGGTCGTCGAAGATCTCCTTCGAGACGGTCTGCTGGCCTTCGGTGAGGGTGAAGGGCAGTTTGGCGTCGAAGGAGTCGAGGAGCCCGCCGGGGGTGGGGAGGCGGGGGACGGCCGGGAGCTGGGAGTCGGCGTGCCGGCGGCGGGCCAGGGCCACCTGGAGGACGAAGGCCTCGTCCCACTTGAGGCGCTGGCGGGCGTCCTCGATGTCGGCCTTGGTGGCGGGGCGGTGGATCTTGAGCAGGGCCTCGGTGAGGGGGATCAGGCCCCGGCCCTCGCGCAGGGCGGGCGGCAGCGGGTCCACGGTGTCCTGGGCGCTGGGCAGGACCGCGTCGACGGCCTTGGAGATCTTCCAGGACTCCAGCTTGGCGCAGGCCGGGTAGATCGGGATGAGCTGGCTCGCGAAGGCGGCGGCCGCGTCCCGGTCGGAGGCGTCCGCGCCGAGGAGTTCGTAGGCGGGGTGGGAGAGCTGGAGCTTGCGGTTGAAGATGCCGACCTTGCCCGCGAACATCGCGCGGGTGCCGGGCAGCAGGTCCTTGTGCGGTTTGTGGACCCCGGCGCCGAAGAAGACCAGCTGGAGACGGCCGCTGCCGTCGGTGATGGTGACCTCCAGGCGTTTGCCGCGCCCTCCGTTGAAGGTCAGGACCCGGGCGTCGGCGACCTGGGCGACGACGGTCACGTGCTCGTCGAGCTGGTCGGCGAGCTCGGCCAGCGGGGTCAGCTCGCCGCGCTCCGCGTACCGGCGGGGGTAGTGGTGGAGCAGGTCCAGGGCCGTGTGCAGGCCGAGCTGTTCGGCCAGCACCTTGGCGGTGGCGGGGCCGAGGGTCTTCTTGAGGTCTTCGTCGAGCGCGGGCACGTGTTCCATTGCACACCATGGCGCCGACAAGCCCGCTATTCCACCCCGATGAGCAGCGGCGCGGACCAGCGCCCGCCTCGGTAGGTGACGGTGTCGACGGCCAGGTGCGCCTGCTGGACGTACGCCTCCAGGCGCGCGGCGAGGGTGTCGGGGACCTCGGGGCCGAGGACGAGGGTGACCAGTTCGCCGCCGGAGCCGAGCATCCGCTCCAGGACGGCTTCGGCGGTCTCGGGCAGGCCCGCGCCGATGACGGCGACGTCCCCGTCGATGAGGCCGAGGACGTCCCCGGCCTGGCAGATGCCGGCGGAGGTGAAGGACTGCCGTTCGGCGACGGCGAGTTCCCCGTAGCGGGTGGCTCCGGCGGCGGCGGTCATGGCGACGACGTCCTCGTCGAAGCTGCCCTCGGGGTCGTGCACGGCGAGGGCGGCCAGGCTCTGGACGGCGGAGCGGGTGGGGATGACGGCCACGCGTACGCCGTCGGCGCGGGCGTGTTCGGCGGCGGTGGCCGCGGCGGCGCGCAGTTCGGCGGTGCCGGGCAGCAGGACGACCTCGCGGGCGTGCGCCCGGTGCACGGCGTCGACGAGTTCCGCGCTGGTGGGGGGCTCCCCGGGGCGGGCCAGGACGGTGGTGGCCCCGGCTTCCCCGCAGAGTCCGGCGAGCCCCTCGCCCGGGACGACGGCGACGACGGCCCGCTGGACGCGGGGGGCGCGGGCCCGGCGGCGTTCGTCGCCGAAGTGGGTGATGCGGATCCGGTACGGCCGGCCGGCGACCACTCCGGCCTCGACGGCCGCGCCGGGGTCGTCGACGTGCACGTGGACGTTCCACAGCCCGTCCCCGCCGACGACCACCAGGGAGTCGCCGAGGCCGTCGAGGCCCGCGCGCAGCCCGGCGACGGCCTCGTCCCCGGCCTCCAGCAGGTAGACCACCTCGTAGGCGGGCCCGCCCTGCTCCTCGGCGCAGGGGTCGGAGGCCGACGGCAGGGAGGCGGTCCGGCCGGGTACCGGTCCTTCGGCGGGCTCCTGCCCGGACAGGGCCTGCCACAGGGCCCCGAGTACGGCGACCAGCCCGCAGCCCCCTGCGTCGACGACCCCGGCCCGGTCCAGCACGGCGAGCTGCCCGGGGGTCTCGGCGAGGGCGGCGCGGGCGCCCTCGTAGGCGGCGCGGGCCACCTCGGCGGCGCTGTCGGCGACGGCTCCCGCTGCGGCTCCGGCGAGGGCTCCGGCCCGGGCGGCGGCTCCGGCGACGGTGAGCATGGTGCCCTCGACGGGGTGCGCGACGGCCTGGTAGGCCTCCTCGGCGGCCCGGGTCAGGGCCTGGGCCAGCAGGGGTCCGGCGGCCCGGTCGCGGGGTTCGGCGCCGAGGACGTCGGCGACGCCGCGCAGCAGCTGGGCCAGGATCGTCCCGGAGTTGCCGCGGGCGCCTATGAGCGCGCCGTGCGCGTAGGCCCGTACGGCTTCGGAGAGCGAGGGCGCCGCGGCTGTGCCTTCGGTCACGTCGGCGGTGGCCTCGGGGGTGTCCCCGAAGGCGGCGGCCAGGGCGCGGTCGGCGGACTCGGCGGTCAGGTAGAGGTTGGTGCCGGTGTCGGCGTCGGCGACCGGGTAGACGTTGATCGCGTCGATGTCCTCGCGGGCCCGGCCCAGTGCGGCCAGGGCCAGCGAGCTCCAGGTGCGCACCGCTTCGGCGTCGAGGGTGTGCGGGCCAGGCTCGTGCGCCACCGGGCGTTCCTCCTTGTGCGGGCCAGGGTTCACCGCAGGGTAACGAAGGACGGCCCGCTACCCGGGACCCCGGGGCGGGGCCCGGTCCGGTCATGGTAGTTTTCTTGGACCGAAGCAGTCGTTGTATGCTGCTCAGGTTGCCCGTCGAGAGTCGGGTCATTCGTCCGGCAAGCCACTTCAGATCTCTGATTCCGGTGCGCCGGATTTCACTGTAATTGCATCTGAAGTCTTTGGAGTGACCTGTGGCTGCCAACTGCGACGTTTGCGCCAAGGGGCCGAGCTTCGGCAACAACATCTCCCACTCGCACCGCCGCACCTCGCGTCGCTGGAACCCGAACATCCAGCGCGTCCGTGCCGTGGTCAATGGGACGCCGAAGCGCCTCAACGCCTGCACCTCGTGCATCAAGGCCGGCAAGGTCTCGCGCTGACGCCTCCCGTCGTCGTAGCGCAGCCCTTTCCGGTTGCCAAGAAGGCCGGTTCACCTCTGGTGAACCGGCCTTTTGCCTTGTCCGGTACCGATGGCCGGAGGGCCACCTCCTGACGTCAGGAGGTGGCCCTCCGGCCATCGGTGTCAGCGCCACTGCCAGGCGTGGTCCACCGGGCCGATGCCCCCGCCGAGCGCGAAGCCGGCGGCGATGGCGCCCGTGACGTACGCCTTGGCCCGGGTGACGGCCTCCGGGACGGTCAGGCCCTGGGCCAGGCCCGCCGCGACGGCGCTGGCCAGGGTGCAGCCGGTGCCGTGCGTGTGCCGGTTGTCGTGGCGGGGGGCCCGCAGCCACAGCTCCTCGGAGCCGTCGGTCAGCAGGTCCACGGCCTCGTCCCCGTGGGCGTGGAGGTGGCCGCCCTTGATGAGGGCCCAGCGCGGTCCGTAGCCGAGTACGGCGTCGGCGGCCCGCCGCATGTCGTCCTCGTTCTCCACGCTCACGCCCGTGAGCTGGGCCACCTCGTCGAGGTTGGGCGTGGCGACGGTGGCCCGGGGCAGCAGTTCCCGGCGTACGGCGTCCAGCGCGGAGGCGGCGAGCAGCGCGTCCCCGTGCTTGGAGACTCCTACGGGGTCCACCACGGCCGGGGCGTCGGTGCCGGCCAGCAGGGCGGCCACCGTCTCCACGAGCACGGCGGAGGAGAGCATGCCCGTCTTCACGGCCTGGACGCCGATGTCGTCGACGACGGCGCGGTACTGGGCGGTGACGGCCTCGGCGGGCAGCTCCCAGGCCCCCCGCACGCCGAGGGAGTTCTGGGCGGTCACCGCGGTGATCACGCTCATGCCGTGCACGCCGAGGGCGAGCATGGTCTTGAGGTCCGCCTGGATGCCCGCGCCGCCGCCGGAGTCGGATCCGGCGACGGTCAGGCACAGGGGCGGGTGGTCGGGCGCAGCCGTCACTGCGACGGTCCCTCGGCGGCCGGGTCGGCGCCGAAGTGGTCCCAGCCGCCGGTGCTGGTCCACGGGGCTCCGTCCACGGTGACCTGAGGCAGCGCGGAGCGGTGCTGGACCTCCCCGATGACCTTCCAGCGGGCCGGGAGCTTCACGTCGGGCGGGAACGTCGCCACGATGGCGTGGTCCTCTCCCCCGGTGAGCACCCACTGGAGCGGGTCGACGCCGACGGCCTGGCCGATGTCGTGCATCTGGGTCGGGATGTCCACGGCCCCCGAGCGCACGTCGATGCGTACCTTGCTGGCCTCGGCGATGTGCCCGAGGTCGGCGATCAGGCCGTCGCTGACGTCGGTCATGGCGGTGGCGCCGAGTCCGGCGGCCGCGGGGCCCGCGTGGTACGGGGGCTCGGGGCGGCGGTGCGCCTCGACGAAGGCGCGCGGGGAGCGGAAGCCGCGCGAGAGCACCGCGAAGCCGGCCGCGGACCAGCCGAGCCAGCCGGTGACGGCGACGACGTCGCCGGGCTGGGCGCCGGAGCGCAGCACGGGCTCGTGGTTGCGGAGGTCCCCGAGGGCGGTGATGGCGACGGTGATGGTGTCACCGCGCACGACGTCCCCGCCGACCACGGCGGCCCCCGCGACCTGGCATTCGTCGCGGATGCCGTCCATCAGCTCGGTGGGCCAGGTCACCGGCAGCTCGGCCGGGACGACGAGGCCGAGCAGCAGTGCGGTCGGCACGGCGCCCATGGCGGCGATGTCGGCCAGGTTCTGCGCGGCGGCCTTGCGGCCGACGTCGTAGGCCGTGGACCAGTCGCGCCGGAAGTGCCTGCCTTCCAGCAGGATGTCGGTGCTCGCCACGACCCGCCGGTCGGGGGCCGACACCACCGCGGCGTCGTCGCCCGGCCCGAGCCGGACCGCCGGTGTGGTGGTGAGCCGTGAGGTGAGCTCCCGAATGAGCCCGAACTCCCCCAGCTCGCCCACAGTGCCCTTCATCGCTGTGCCCCTTCTCGGCAAGTCCGCTTGCGGTCGCGAGCCGTCACAGCTCTGGGTACCGTCAACAGATACGTCAACTTCTGCTCTGCGTACGCCCCGCTGTGCGTGGCGCCGGGCCGGGGGGTCTCCCCGCGGCGCACGGCGACGCGGTACCGTGGCGTCCCTTCTTCCCCGGGCCCACCCGTTGTCCCCGGGCCCACCCGAAGATTAGGGGAAATGATCCTCGTGGCCGCCCTGGAGGTTCTGTGGTACAGGCGTACATCCTCATCCAGACAGAGGTGGGCAAGGCGTCGTTCGTCGCCGAGTCCATCAGCAAGATCGCGGGGGTGATCCAGGCCGAGGACGTGACGGGCCCGTACGACGTGATCGTGCGCGCCCAGGCCGACACCGTGGACGACCTCGGCCGCATGGTCGTCGCCAAGGTCCAGCAGGTGGAGGGCATCACCCGCACCTTGACCTGCCCGGTGGTCCATCTGTAGCCCCCGTCTACTCTTGGCCGGTGATGTCACTGCACCGTCGGCCGTTCCGTCTGCTGGCCATGTCCGCCGTCTCGGCCCTCGTGGCCCTCGTGGGCTGCGCTCCGGGGGATTCCGGTGCGCGGGTGGATCCGCCGCCCGCTCCGCCCGCCGACGTCGCGGGGCTCTGTGCGGCACTGCACAAGGAGCTCCCGGAGACGGTGGCAGGGCTGGCGCGGACCACCACCGAACCGGTGTCGGATCTGACCGCCGCGTGGGGCGGCTCGGCGATCGTACTGCGGTGCGGTATCCCCAAGCCCCCCAAGATGGCGGATCCGAAGCAGGAGGGCGTGGAGGTGAACGGCGTCGGCTGGCTGCTGGAGAAGACGTCCGACGGCGGCTTCCGCTTCACCACCGGGTCCCGCCTGGCGTACACGGAGGTGCAGGTCGACAAGGAGCATGCCACGGACGCGGGGATGCTGGTCGGTCTGTCCGCCGCGGTGGCCGAGGCCGTCCCCGTCGGCATCTCGTCCTACTGATCTCCGCGGGCCCCCTGCCGGGGTCCCGCGGAGCTCGCCTCGCTCACACCGCCGCCCGTCGGCCGCGCCCCTGGGGGCGGGCCGGCGGGCGGTCGGCTGTACGGGGCCGGGCTGCTCTAGCGCAGCCCGGTGGAGCGGCGCAGGGCCGCCTGGATCAGGAGGTCCACCAGCTCCTGGTACTCGATGCCCGACTCCTGCCACATGCGCGGGTACATGGAGATGGGGGTGAAGCCCGGCATGGTGTTGATCTCGTTGATCACGAACTCGCCGTCCTCCGTGAGGAAGAAGTCGGCGCGCACCAGACCCTCGCAGGAGGCGGCCTCGAAGGCCTCGACCGCGAGCTTCTGGACCTCGGCGGTCTGCTCCGCGGTGAGCGGGGCGGGCACGAGTCCGGCGGCGGAGTCGATGTACTTCGCCTCGAAGTCGTAGAAGTCGTGGCTGGAGACCGGGGGGATCTCGGCGGGCGCGCTGGCGCGCGGTCCGTCCTCGAACTCCAGGACGCCGCACTCGATCTCGCGGCCGCGCAGCAGCGCCTCCACGATGATCTTCGGGTCGTGGCGGCGGGCCTCGCGGACCGCGGCCTCCAGGCCGGAGGCGTCGTCCACCTTGGTGATGCCGATGGAGGAGCCGGCCCGGGCGGGCTTGATGAACAGCGGCCAGCCGTGCTCGCCGGCGAAGTCCAGGATCTTCGCGGTGGCGGCGGCCTGGTCGGCCTCCCACTCGCGGGGGCGGATGGTCACGTACGGGCCGACCTTCAGCCCGAAGGAGGTGAACACCCGCTTCATGTAGTCCTTGTCCTGGCCGACGGCCGAGGCGAGGACGCCCGAGCCGACGTACGGGATCCCGGACAGCTCCAGGAGGCCCTGGAGGGTGCCGTCCTCGCCGTAGGGGCCGTGCAGCACGGGGAAGACGACGTCGACCTCGCCCAGGGCCTTGGGAACGGCGCCCGGTTCGGTGTAGACGACCTCGCGGCTGGCGGGGTCCACGGACAGGACGACGCTGCCTTCCGGGGAGTCCGTGAGGGACTCCACGTCGGGCAGGGACCGGTCGCTGATGGCCATGCGCTCGGGCTCGTCGGCCGTCAGGGCCCACCGGCCGTCCGTGGTGATGCCGATGGGCAGCACCTCGTACTTGGCGCGGTCGATGGAGCGCAGCACGGCGCCCGCGGTGACGACCGAGATGGCGTGTTCCGAGCTGCGGCCGCCGAACACGACGGCCACGCGGGGCTTGCGGCCCTGCTGCTCAGGGGTCTGGGGGAGGTTCTCGCTGCTCATATCGCCACGAGGGTACCCGCTCAAGCGTCCGGAAAGGACTCAGCGGCGTTCCGGTTTGGCGCTGCGCCCCATCAGTTCCTTCAGGGCGACCAGCGTGGGCTTGCCGTGGTGGACGATGTCGACGACCGTGTCGGTGATCGGCATGTCCACGCCGTGGCGGCGCGCCAGATCCGCCACGGACTGGCAGGACTTGACGCCCTCGGCGGTCTGCTTGGTGACCGCGATGGTCTCCTCCAGGGTCATCCCGCGGCCCAGGTTCGTGCCGAACGTGTGGTTGCGGGAGAGCGGCGAGGAGCAGGTGGCGACCAGGTCGCCGAGGCCCGCGAGGCCGGAGAAGGTGAGCGGGTCGGCGCCCATCGCGAGGCCCAGGCGGGTGGCTTCGGCCAGGCCCCGGGTGATGAGCGAGCCCTTGGTGTTGTCGCCCAGTCCCATGCCGTCCGCGATGCCGACGGCGAGGCCGATGACGTTCTTGACGGCGCCGCCGAGCTCGCAGCCGATGACGTCGGTGCTCGTGTACGGGCGGAAGTACGGGGTGTGGCAGGCGGCCTGGAGGCGCTGGGCCACGGCCTCGTCCACGCAGGCGACGACGGACGCGGCGGGCTGGCGGGCGACGATCTCACGGGCCAGGTTGGGGCCGGTGACCACGGCGACGCGCTCGGCGGGGACCTTGGCCACCTCCTCGATGACCTCGCTCATCCGCTTGGCGGTGCCGAGTTCGATGCCCTTCATCAGGGAGACGAGCACGGCGTCGGCGGGCAGCAGCGGGGCCCACTCCGCCAGGTTGGCGCGCAGGGTCTGCGAGGGGATGGCGAGGACCGCGAAGTCGGCTCCGCGGGCGGCCTCGGCCGCGTCCGTGGTGGCCCGGATGTTCGCGGGCAGTTCGACGTCGGGGAAGTAGTCCGGGTTGGTCCGGCCGGTGTTGATGGCGTCGACCAGCTCCTGGCGGCGGCCCCACAGGGTCACCTCGCAGCCGGCGTCGGCGAGCACCATCCCGAAGGCGGTGCCCCACGATCCGGTTCCGAAGACGACGGCCTTCACGGGACGTGTCACTTCTTGCCCTCCCCCGCGGCGTTGCGCCGCTGCTGCGCCCTGGCCTTGCGGTGGTCGTACGGCTGCGCGGGAGCACTCTCGCCGCGCAGTTCCTCCAGGAGCCCGGTGATGGCCGCCATGATGACCTCCGTGGCCTCCTTGAGGACCTCCGGAGTGGGTTCGCGGTCGTAGTACGCCGAGAGGTCCACGGGCGGTCCTGCGAGCACCTGGAGGGTCTTGCGGGGGAACAGGCTGACCTTGTTCTCCTTGGCATAGGGCGGCATCGCGAGATTCGCGCCCCACTGGGCCACCGGAATGACGGGCGCCTTGGTGATCAGTGCCACGCGCGCGGCGCCGGTCTTGCCCGCCATCGGCCACATCTCCGGGTCACGGGTCAGCGTGCCTTCCGGGTAAAAGGCGACGCATTCACCGCGCTCGATCGCGTCCACGGCGGCCCGGAATGCGTCCAGGGCGTTGGTGGTCTCGCGGTAGACGGGGATCTGGCCGGATCCGCGCAGGATCATGCCGACGAATGGCACCTTGAAGAGTCCGGCCTTGGCGAGCAATCGGGGCACCCGGCCGGTGTTGTACTGGAAGTGCGCGTAGGACAGCGGGTCCAGATACGAGTTGTGATTGACCGCGGTGATAAATCCGCCGTCGGCCGGAATGTGCTCCATTCCCCGCCAGTCCCGCTTGAAGAGCACTACCAGCGGCGGTTTCGCGATGACCGCGGCCAAGCGGTACCAGAAGCCGATTCTGCGGCGGGACACTCGGACACCTTCCTCTAGGACCGGTGCGCGGCTTGGGCACCTCGTCGGCCGGACAAGTGTCGCCCCAGGTCCGGTCTCTGTCGAGGACACCGTACGCCCCGCTCGGACCACCGGTGCCCCCTGCGGGCGGCAGGAGGCGACAATGGGCCGACTGATGACCGGGCCATGACCTTCTGATGGCCGGGGCGGGTGCGGGAGCGCACCGGAGGGAAGGGGCCCGTCACGAACGCCGTCTGGAGTCTGGTGGTCCCCCTGAAGCCCTTGGCGCTGGCCAAGAGCCGGCTGGCGGCGGCCGTCGGCGCCTCCCGTCCCGGGCTCGCACTGGCATTCGCGCTGGACACCGTGGCGGGGGCCCTGGCCTGCTCTTCCGTCGCGGATGTGGTGGTCGTCACGGACGACGCCCGGGCGGGCGCGGAGCTGGCCAGGCTGGGGGCGCGGATCCTTCCCGACGCCCCGGGCGCGGGGCTGAACGCGGCGCTGGACCACGGGGCGCGGGCGGTACGGGCGGGGCGTCCCGGTTCCCCGGTGGCCGCGATGAACGCGGACCTGCCCGCACTGCGGCCGCCGGAATTGCTACGCGTGCTCGATACCGCCTCGGTATTTCCCCGGGCATTTCTGGCGGATGCGGCAAGAATCGGGACGACCCTGCTTTCCGCCGGCCCGGACATGGAATTGGCACCTGCGTTCGGCGGTCCGTCGCGGGCCCGGCATTCGGCGTCGGGAGCGGTGGAAATCGCCCTGCCGGACGTGGAGAGCGTGCGCCGGGACGTGGACACGGGCGCGGACCTGCGTACGGCCCTCACCCTCGGTGTGGGCCGTCACACGGCCCGATACAGTGCCCGTATGCAGGCGACCGCGTACACGTACGACTCCCAGACCCGCAGCGGCAGTGTGCTGCTCGACGACGGCACCCCGGTGCCCTTCGAGGCGGCGGCCTTCGATGCGGGCGGCCTGCGGCTGCTGCGGCCGGGTCAGCGGGTCCGCATCGAGACCGACGGCGAGGGCGCGGCCCTGCGCGTCACCCTGGTCACCCTCCAGACCTTCTGACCCGCAGGCCGGCCACACCCCGCGCGACCTGCGCGGAACGCACCGCGGGCCGGCTTCCCCCAGGGAAGAAGCCGGCCCGGCGTGTGTGACTCGTGCCCCTACTTCTTGCGGGCGGTGGTCTTCTTCGCGGTGGCCTTGCGCACAGCCGTCTTCTTGGCGGGCGCCTTCGTCGCGGTGGCCTTCTTGGCCGCCGGGGCGGTCTTCTTCGCGGTGGCGGTGGCCTTCTTGGCCGTCGCCGCGACCTTCTTGGCCGGGGCCGCCTTCTTCGCCGTCGTCGCGGCCTTCTTCGCGACGGTGGTCTTCGCGGCGGTCTTCTTCACGGTCGCCGTGGTCTTGCGCGCCGTGGTCTTCTTCACCGTGGCCGTGGCCTTCTTCGCGACCGCCGTCTTCGCGGCGGCCTTCTTGGCCGTGGTGGCCTTCTTCGCGGCGGCCTTCTTGACGGTGGCGGAAGCGCCACCGGTCAGGCTGCCCTTGGGGGCCTTCTTCACGGCGACCTCGTCGCCCTTGGGGAGCTTCTTGGTACCGCTGACCAGGTCCTTGAAGCCCTGGCCCGCGCGGAAACGGGGGACGGAGGTCTTCTTGACCCGGACGCGCTCACCCGTCTGCGGGTTGCGGGCGTAGCGGGCCGGCCGGTCGACCTTCTCGAACGAGCCGAAGCCCGTGACCGAGACCCGGTCGCCCGCGACGACCGCGCGGACCATGGCGTCCAGTACCGCGTCGACAGCGTCCGCGGCCTGCTGACGGCCGCCCAGCTTGTCGGCAATCGCTTCTACGAGCTGCGCCTTGTTCACGTCTTCCCCTTCGGAGACTTCGCCAGAACGAATGTGTTCAAGCTTATTTCGCACGTTAGGCGGATATATACCGCAAATCAAACACGAAACGGGCTAATCACCCTAGTGCCGCAACGATGTAGGCCGTTACGGAGTTCCTTCGCATCAGTCGCCTTCAGGGAATCGACCCTCGTCGAGGTCCTTCATCAACCTGTCCAGGCGCCTTGCCGCATCGGCGAGATCATGCTTCGCCGTGGCAGTGGCGACCAACAGCTTCCGGGACAGCGCCATCCTTACGCCCTCCGGGACTTGCAGTGTGCGCACCCTTGTGTGTGCTTCTTTCAACCGGTCCGCGACGAGTTCGTAGAGCTCGAGTTGACTGTCGCGTTCCATGCACAGATTGTGCCATCTGGGGCGAGTTGTCGCCTCACGGGGCCTCAACATACGGCTGTGCCCCCCGCCGGAAGGCGGGGGGCACAGTGTTGCCGATGTGATCACCCGGGGGTGAATAAGCGCTGATCAGGCTGGAATCAAGCCCGAATCGTACGCGGCTTGAAGGCCGGGCGAGTGCTTTCGTAGGTGTCGATGTCCCCTTCGTTCTGAAGGGTGAGCGAGATGTCGTCCAGACCCTCCAGCAGACGCCAGCGGGCGTTGTCGTCGAGTTCGAACTCGGCCTCGACGCCTTCCGCTCGGACCTTGCGGTCGACCAGGTCCACGGTGATCTCGGCCGTGGGGTCGGCCTCGGTGATCTCCCACAGCCTGTCGACGGTCTCCTGCGGCAGGACCACCGTCAGCAGACCGTTCTTCAGCGAGTTGCCGCGGAAGATGTCGGCGAAGCGGGAGGAGATGACCGTCTTGAAGCCGAAGTTCTGCAGGGCCCAGACGGCGTGTTCGCGCGAGGAACCGGTGCCGAAGTCGGGACCGGCGACCAGGACGGTCGCACCGGCGCGCTCCGGGCGGTTCGTGATGAACTCGGGGTCCTTGCGCCAGGCCTCGAAGAGCCCGTCCTCGAACCCGTCACGGGTGATCTTCTTCAGCCAGTGGGCCGGGATGATCTGGTCGGTGTCGACGTTGCTGCGGCGCAGCGGGACGGCCCGGCCGGTGTGGGTGGTGAAGGCTTCCATGGTTCAGACTCCGGCGGTCGCGGTGGCGTCGGACAGGTCGGCGGGCGAGGCCAGATGGCCCAGCACCGCGGTGGCGGCGGCCACCTGCGGGGAGACCAGGTGGGTCCGCCCGCCCTTGCCCTGCCGGCCCTCGAAGTTGCGGTTGGAGGTGGACGCGGAGCGCTCACCGGGCGCCAACTGGTCGGGGTTCATGCCCAGGCACATCGAGCAGCCCGCGTGCCGCCATTCGGCGCCGGCCTCCTTGAAGACCTTGTCCAGGCCCTCCTCCACGGCCTGCAGCGCGACCCGCACCGAGCCGGGGACGACCAGCATCCGTACGCCGTCGGCGACTTTGCGGCCCTCGATGATCCCGGCGACGGCGCGCAGGTCCTCGATGCGGCCGTTGGTGCAGGAACCTACGAAGACGGTGTCGACGCGGATCTCGCGCAGCGGCTGTCCCGCGGTCAACCCCATGTACTCCAGGGCCTTTTCGGCCGCGTGGCGCTCCGAAGCGTCCTCGTACGAAGCCGGGTCGGGGACGTTGGCCGACAGCGGCGCGCCCTGGCCCGGGTTGGTGCCCCAGGTGACGAACGGGGACAGCGTGGCACCGTCGATGACGACCTCGGCGTCGAAGACCGCGTCCTCGTCGGTGCGCAGGGTCTTCCAGTACGCGACCGCCGCGTCCCAGTCCTCGCCCACGGGGGCGTGGTCGCGGCCCTCGAGGTAGTCGAAGGTGGTCTGGTCGGGGGCGATCATGCCCGCGCGGGCGCCGGCCTCGATCGACATGTTGCAGATGGTCATGCGGGCTTCCATCGAGAGCTTCTCGACGGCCTCGCCGCGGTATTCCAGGATGTACCCCTGGCCGCCGCCGGTGCCGATCTTGGCGATGATCGCCAGGATCAGGTCCTTGGCGGTGACGCCCTCGGCCAGCTCGCCGGTGACGGTGATCGCCATCGTCTTGGGGCGGGCCAGCGGCAGCGTCTGGGTGGCCAGCACGTGCTCGACCTGGCTGGTACCGATGCCGAAGGCCAGCGCGCCGAAGGCGCCGTGGGTGGAGGTGTGGGAGTCGCCGCAGACCACCGTGGTGCCCGGCTGGGTCAGGCCCAGCTGCGGTCCCACGACGTGGACGACGCCCTGCTCGACGTCACCCAGCGAGTGCAGGCGGACACCGAACTCGGCGCAGTTCTTGCGCAGCGTCTCCAGCTGGGCCCGGGAGACCGGGTCCGCGATCGGCTTGTCGATGTCGATGGTGGGGGTGTTGTGGTCCTCGGTCGCGATGGTGAGGTCGAGGCGTCGGACCTTGCGGCCGGCCTGGCGCAGGCCGTCGAAGGCCTGCGGGCTGGTCACCTCGTGCAGCAGGTGCAGATCGATGAAGAGGAGATCGGGCTCGCCCTCGGCGCGCCGGACGACATGGTCGTCCCAGACCTTCTCCGCGAGTGTCCTACCCATCGCTTTCCCTCCGGCCGGCCGGTTGTGCCGGCGCTTATTAGAGATCTGTTGCGCCTGATCGCCCGCTTCCCCCGTGCGGAACGACGGCTCGGACCCAGTGGTTCGTGGACCCGCACATACAGACTCGCTGGTTCTTGGAAAAATTGAACTTGCGTTTCACAGTGTGAGACGTGAATATCGTTTCATGGACAACTCTAGCGGCGTCGGCGTTCTCGACAAGGCAGCTCTGGTACTGAGCGCACTGGAGTCCGGTCCGGCCACCCTCGCCGGGCTGGTCGCGGCGACAGGGCTCGCACGACCCACGGCACATCGCCTTGCCGTGGCACTGGAACACCACCGGATGGTGGCGAGGGACATGCAGGGCCGGTTCATCCTCGGTCCGCGGCTGGCAGAGCTTGCCGCCGCGGCCGGCGAGGACCGCCTGCTGGCCACGGCCGGACCGGTGCTCACGCACCTCCGTGACGTGACGGGCGAGAGCGCGCAGCTCTACCGCCGTCAGGGCGACATGCGTATCTGCGTGGCGGCCGCCGAGCGGCTGTCGGGCCTGCGGGACACCGTCCCCGTGGGCTCCACGCTCCCGATGAAGGCGGGCTCGGCCGCGCAGATCCTGATGGCCTGGGAGGAGCCCGAGCGGCTCCACCGCGGGCTCCAGGGCGCGCGCTTCACGGCCACGGCCCTGTCCGGCGTACGACGCCGCGGCTGGGCGCAGTCGATCGGCGAGCGGGAGCCCGGCGTGGCCTCCGTGTCGGCGCCCGTACGCGGGCCGTCGAACCGCGTGGTGGCCTCCGTGTCGGTCTCCGGGCCGATCGAGCGGCTGACCCGCCACCCGGGCCGCATGCACGCCCAGGCCGTCATCGACGCGGCCGCCCGTCTGACGGAGGCCCTGCGCCGCTCCGGCTGACACCTCCCCGGCCGAAGACCTCTCCCACCACAACCCCCGGGCCCGGGGGCGCGTACGACGCCGCACACGTCCGAACACGCGCCTCCGGGCCCACACTTGTACCCGGGGTCCGGCACCCCGGCGAGCGCGCCGGAAACGCGGAAGAGGCCCTCCGCGATGATCGCGGAGGGCCTCTCCTGTGCGTACCCCCGACCGGATTCGAACCGGCGCTACCGCCTTGAGAGGGCGGCGTGCTAGGCCGCTACACAACGGGGGCTAGCTTTACTGCGGTACTACGCTGGGCTACCAGGACTCGAACCTAGAATAAGGGAACCAGAAACCCTCGTGTTGCCAATTACACTATAGCCCAAAGGTCTAGACCAGCTAGACACAGTACCCCCGACCGGATTCGAACCGGCGCTACCGCCTTGAGAGGGCGGCGTGCTAGGCCGCTACACAACGGGGGCCCTAGCGATCCTGCATCAAGACGTCCGGGAGCTACCCAATGGAGATCTTGCGGGAAGGATCTGTACCCCCGACCGGATTCGAACCGGCGCTACCGCCTTGAGAGGGCGGCGTGCTAGGCCGCTACACAACGGGGGCAAAGCACTGCGTTACTTCTGCACTGCGCTGGGCTACCAGGACTCGAACCTAGAATAAGGGAACCAGAAACCCTCGTGTTGCCAATTACACTATAGCCCACCAAAACTCAAGACCCTTGGGGACTTTCGTTTGGTTAGCGCCTCCGTGTCCGGCCTTTCGGCCCGCTCCGGCGGCGCAGAAAGAACATTACCGGATGCCTGACCGTGCTCCAAAACGGGTATCCGCAGCCAGCAGCTCCGGCAGCCGGTCGAGTCCCGCGATCCGGTGCACGCCCGCCGGAGCCGGGCCGCGCCCTCCGTCGCGGTCCAGCCAGACCGCCGCCAGGCCCGCGTCACGGGCGCCCCGGGCGTCGATGTCCGGCTCGTTGCCCACGTAGACCACCTCGCCCGGGGGCAGTCCGAGCGCCTCGCACGCGGCGAGGAAGGCGGCGGCCTCCGGTTTGCTCACGCCCAGCTCGACGGCGCAGACCAGCACTTCGAAGCGGTCGCGCACGCCGAGGGTGCGCAGCTTGGGCTCCTGGATGGTGGCGGAGGCGTTGGAGAGCACCCCGTGCCGGTAGGTGGCGGCGAGGGCGTCCAGTACGGGCAGGGCGTCCGGGAACAGGGCCCAGGCGGCCTTGTAGTGCTCCACGTAGCGGCCGAACCAGGCGGTGGCCTCGGCCGCCGTCATCGCGGGTGCCCCGAGGAACTCCCGTACGCGGTCCTGGCGCTGTCCCTCGAAGGTGACCTCGCCCGCGGAGAAGCGCTCCCAGTTGCGGTCCGTGAGGCGGCGCCACAGGGCGAGGGCCTCGGCGGGGGTGCCGTAGCGCCCGGCGAGGCCCTCCTCGACGAGGTGGCGGGCGAGTCCGGCCGTGTCGGCGCCGGTGTAGTCGAAGAGGGTGTCGTCGATGTCCCACAGCACGGCGCGGATCGGCATGGGGCCGAGCCTACGCCGCGCCGTCCTGCGGGGTGGGCACGACGAAGAAGTCCGTCAGGAAGCAGGTGACGGCGCCGGTGCGGTCCCGGCCGACCCAGGTCGGGTAGGAGCCGTCGCCCCATCCGGAGGTGAAGGCGGCGAGGTTGTGACCCTCCTCACCGCTGACCAGGTAGGGGCCGGGGCCGTGGCCGTTCTCCTCGAAGGCGTCCCAGAGCGGGCCCTCGTCGCCCTCGCACTCCGGGAAGGACTCGTCGGCGGCCGCGTCGTAGAAGCAGCCCGCGCCGGCGTCCACGCCGTAGCCGAAGTACTCGTCGTCCCCGAGTTCCGCCGGATCCTGGCCCGCGACCAGGGCCTGCTCCCAGGTCACCGTCTCCGTGTCGGAAATCACCAGCCGGGCCGCGGCCGTGCGCAGGTGCGGGGTGTCCTCGGCCGGCTCCCCCGGCGTGACGAGGGTGGCTATGGCCGTCTCGACGCGGTAGCGGCCCGGTGCCACGGCGACGGTGAAGGGCTCGGCCTCCCCGGCGCCGAGGCCGATGAAGGGGTCGCAGGCGGTGATCCGGCCGCTGGGGAGCCAGAGCTCGCCGGCGACGGCCACGTGGAGGGTGCCGGTCTGCCCGCTCTCGTAGGCGAAGTAGTGGCCCGGGGTGAAGTACCGGGAGTAGTCGGGGGCGGTCATCGGCATGGCAGGGCCTTCCACGGGGTGGTGATCAACAGCACGCACCTTAGGGCCCCGCGCCGACAACGCCGAAGGGGCGGCAGCCGGATCGACTGCCGCCCCTTCGTGGAACGCGGGTCAGGCGGAGAGCTTCGCCAGGGTCGCGTCGATGCGCTCCAGGGAGCGCTCCTTGCCGAGGATCTCCAGCGACTCGAAGAGCGGCAGGCCCACCGTGCGGCCGGTGACGGCGACGCGGACCGGGGCCTGGGCCTTGCCGAGCTTGAGGCCGTGGGCCTCACCGGCGGTCAGGACGGCCTGCTTGAGGGACTCGGGGTCCGACCAGTCGGCGCCGGCCAGGTTCTCGCGGGCCGTGGTCAGCAGGGCCGCGGGCTCGCCCTTCATGGCCTTGTCCCAGGACGCCTGGTCCTCGACGGGCTGCTTGAGGAAGAGGAAGTCCACGTTCGCGGTGATGTCCGACAGGACGGTCACGCGGGTCTGGGCGTGGGGCGCGATGCGGTCCCAGGCCTCGGCGTCGAAGTCCTCGGGCGCCCAGTTGGCGTGCGGGGCCGTGAGCCACGGGGCGCAGGCGTCCGCGAAGGCCTTGGGGTCCAGCTGCCGGATGTGGTCGGCGTTGATCGCCTCGGCCTTCTTGAGGTCGAAGCGGGCCGGGTTGGCGTTGACGTCCGGGATGTCGAACTTCGCCACCATCTCCTCGATCGAGAAGATGTCCTGGTCCTTGGAGAAGGACCAGCCGAGGAGCGAGAGGTAGTTCAGCAGGCCCTCGGGCAGGAAGCCGCGCTCGCGGTAGAGGTTGAGCGAGGACTCGGGGTCGCGCTTGGAGAGCTTCTTGTTGCCCTCGCCCATGACGTACGGCAGGTGGCCGAAGTCGGGGACGCCCTTGGCGATGCCCAGCTCGATCAGCGCCCGGTAGAGCGCGATCTGGCGCGGGGTGGAGGACAGCAGGTCCTCGCCGCGCAGCACGTGCGTGATCTCCATCAGCGCGTCGTCGACCGGGTTGACGAGCGTGTACAGCGGGGCGCCGTTCGCGCGGACGATGCCGAAGTCGGGCACGTTCTCCGGGGTCACGGAGATCTCGCCGCGGACCAGGTCCGTGAAGGTGATGGTCTCGTCGGGCATCCGGAAGCGGACGATCGAGGCGCGGCCCTCGGCCTCGTACGCGGACTTCTGCTCGGCGGTGAGGTCGCGGCACTGGCCGTCGTAGCCGGAGGGCTTGCCGGCGGCGCGGGCGGCGTCGCGGCGGGCGTCGAGCTCCTCGGTGGTGCAGTAGCAGTGGTAGGCGTAGCCGCCGTCCTGGAGCTTCTGCGCGACGTCCTTGTAGATGTCCATGCGCTGGGACTGGCGGTAGGGGGCGTGGGGGCCGCCGACCTCGGGGCCCTCGTCCCAGGTGAAGCCGAGCCAGCGCAGCGAGTCGAGGAGCTGCTCGTAGGACTCCTCGGAGTCGCGGGCCGCGTCGGTGTCCTCGATGCGGAAGACGAACGTACCGCCGTGGTGGCGCGCGAACGCCCAGTTGAAGAGGGCGGTGCGGACCAGGCCCACGTGGGGGTTGCCGGTCGGGGAGGGACAGAAACGTACGCGGACTGGTCCGTTAACCACGCTTGATCACCTTGTTGGTGAGAGTGCCGATGCCTTCGATGGTGACGGCGACCTCGTCGCCGACGTTCAGGGGGCCGACTCCGGCCGGGGTCCCCGTGAGGATGACGTCGCCCGGGAGCAGGGTCATGGCCTCGCTGATGTGTACGACCAGGTCCTCGATGGAGCGGACCATGTCGCTGGTGCGGCCGAGCTGGCGCTGTTCGCCGTTGACGGTGCACTGGATGGTCAGGTCGCTCGGGTCGAGGTCCGTCTCGATCCAGGGGCCGAGGGGGCAGGCGCTGTCGAAGCCCTTCGCGCGCGCCCACTGCTTCTCGCGCTGCTGGACGTCGCGGGCGGTGACGTCGTTGGCGCAGGTGTAGCCGAGGATCACGTCCTTGACGCGCTCCTTCGGGACCTCGCGGCACATGCGGCCGATGACCACGGCGAGCTCCGCCTCGTGGTGGAGGTCCTGGGAGAAGGAGGGGTAGGTGATCGGGTCACCCGGGCCGACCACCGAGGTGGAGGGCTTGAAGAAGGTGATCGGCGCGTCGGGGACCTCATTGCCGAGCTCCGCCGCGTGCTCCGCGTAGTTGCGGCCCACGGCCACGACCTTGTTCGGGAGCACGGGCGGCAGCAGCCGGACCTTGTCCAGCGGGACCTTCGTGCCCGAGAGCTCGAAGTCCGCGAAGGGGATGCCCTTGATGATGTCGAGCACGAGGCCCGTGGTGTCGCCGGGGGCGGCTTCGCCCTCGACCGCGCCGAACGCGACGTTGCCGTCGATCGAGAACCTGGCGATGCGCACGTGTTGCGTCTGCCCCTCTGGTGTTTCCGCTGGCTGGAGTCTGCGGACTCCAGGCTAACGCGGTGGGCGGCGGCGCTTCGCGCTCATTCCCCGCGAGGGGTTACTGCGCGGCGGCGACCGGCGCGTCCATCAGGACGGTGCGGCGGGGGTTCGCGGTCTGGGTCGGCAGCTCGACGGAGTGCTCCGGGGTGGCCGGCGCCGCCTGCAGCTCCTCGGCGTCCTTCAGGTGCGCGAGGGTGGTGCGGCGGGGGTTGGCTATGTTGCGGAACATCGTCGTCGTCTTCATCGGAGTTTCGGGCCCTCGGCTCGGTCGTGGGGAATGGGGGTCGTCGGACGCGCCGGCCGCTCGGGGCTCGGACGCTTCAACCCTTCAAGGGGCAAGGCTAAACATCTGAATCCCCGACTGAACCGGGAAGTAATGGCCACGGCCGTGTGAGTTTGCTCACCAATGACCGGGCATTCCAGGCATAATGGACGGTCAATTCCGCCCGCCTAAACGGACATTGCGCCACTGAATGCGCCATTCCGCTCCTGATCATCTCGACTGGGACACCTTGCCAGGCGCAAGCTTTGATTGGCGTAAGTCCGATTCCTCCCGATAGGGCTTCCACATCCCGTAGCCCGTCCATCACAAGCCGTAACCGGCTCGCCGGGCCGACACGCGCACCTTGTTGGAGATCCCCCACTGTGCTGGAATTCGCGGGACCGCCGCGGGAATCAGCCGGCGCGCAGGTGGCGCGAGACAGCGCCGAGCGCGGTGGCACGGAGAGGGAGACGCGCCGGTCACCGACGACCACCATGGGGCCGTCAGTGCCCCACGACTCGACACCGTCCAGCCGGTCAACGGCGGGACGCCTGGTCCAGAGGTTGCGACGCTAGTGCAGGGACGATTCAAGAGGGATGGCAAGGGTTCCCCCCAGGCCCGCCAGGGCCGTGGGGAAGCTGCGACGGAGCAGGAGCCGCGCGGCGGGACCGAGCGTGGCTCCTCACCCCAGCACGCCCAGAACCGCGGGCCGGCTGTCGAAGGAGCGGGCCCCGACGCCGCCGCTCCGGTGAAGGCGAAGGGCCGCGGCAAAGCCGGCAAGGCCGTGAAGCCGAGCCGGGGCAAGGGCAAGACCGAGTCGGCCGAGCTTGCCGAGGCGATACCGAAGGCCCCCAGTGGGCCCGGTTCCCGCCTCGCCATGCAGAACTGGCGCATCAGCACGCGACTGGTGTCGCTGCTGACCCTGCCCGTCGTCGCCGCCACCACGCTCGGTGGCTTCCGCATCAACGACTCCATGAACGACATCGAGCAGCTGGAGCACATGCAGCTGCTGACGACGATGACCCGGCAGGCCACCAACCTGGCCGCCATGCTCCAGGAGGAGCGGGACAAGTCGGCCGGTCCGATGTCGCAGGTCAAGGACGGCAAGACCAACAGCCTCGTCCAGGGCGTCCGCGACCAGACCGACACCGCCGCCAAGGCCTTCGCCAACGCGACCGACAAGGTCGACAGCGCGGAGGACAAGGACGAGACCCTCAAGTCGATCCGCAACAACATCCTGCAGATCGGCCGCCAGCTCACCGGCATCGAGGACATCCGCAAGAAGGCGTACGTCAACGGCGCCCAGCAGACCGTCACCGAGTACAACGCCCTGATCGTCTCGCTGCTCTCGCTGTCGCAGGACATGGCCCAGGCCACCTCCAGCCCCGAGATGATCAAGCGCACCCGTGCCCTGGCGGCGTTCTCCTCCGCCAAGGAGTACGCCTCCATCCAGCGCGCGATCATCGCCGCCTCGCTCCCCGAGAGCGGCGACAAGCCGGGCAAGCTGGAGGAGAACGACCGCCTCTACGCCCTCTCCGCGCTGCGCGGCGAGAGCCAGTCGAAGAAGACCTTCGAACTCGTCTACCAGGGCAAGCCCGAGGAACTCCTCGCGGCGCTCGGCGACGGCAACACGGAGATCGGCAGCGCCGACCACTACGCCCGCCGCGTGCTCAGCACCCAGGGACAGTTCGGCAAGGAGAAGAACCGGTCCTGGATGGACTGGTACGACGCCGACGACACCAAGCTCCAGGCCATGAAGGTCATCGAGCTGACCCTGCTCGAGGACATGGAGCAGAAGGCCCGCGAGCTCAAGAGCGAGTCGCAGCAGGACGCCATCATCAACGGTGCCCTGATCCTCCTCGTCCTCGGTGTCTCGCTCGTCGGCGCCTTCGTCATGGCCCGGTCCATGATCCGTTCGCTGCGCCGCCTGCAGGACACCGCGACGCGCGTCGCCCAGGACCGTCTGCCCGAGCTCGTCAAGCAGCTCTCCGAGTCGGACCCGCAGGACGTCGACACCTCCGTGGAGTCCGTCGGTCTGCACACCCGCGACGAGATCGGCCAGGTGGCCGCGGCCTTCGACGACGTGCACCGCGAGGCCGTCCGCCTCGCCGCCGAGCAGGCCCTCCTCCGGGGCAACGTCAACGCGATGTTCACCAACCTCTCGCGCCGCTCCCAGGGCCTCATCCAGCGTCAGCTCTCGCTCATCTCCGAACTGGAGTCGCGCGAGGCCGACCCGGACCAGCTCTCCTCCCTCTTCAAGCTCGACCACCTCGCGACCCGCATGCGCCGTAACGGCGAAAACCTCCTCGTCCTCGCGGGCGAGGAGCCGGGCCGCCGGTGGACCCGCCCCGTCCCGCTCGTCGACGTGCTCCGTGCCGCGGCGTCCGAGGTGGAGCAGTACGAGCGCATCGAACTCTCCTCGGTGCCCGGCACCGAGGTCGCCGGCCGCGTCGTCAACGACCTCGTGCACCTCCTCGCCGAGCTGCTGGAGAACGCCACCTCGTTCTCCTCCCCGCAGACCAAGGTCAAGGTCACCGGTCACGCGCTGCCCGACGGCCGGGTGCTGGTCGAGATCCACGACACCGGCATCGGCCTCTCCCCCGAGGACCTCGCCGCGATCAACGAGCGGCTCGCGTCGCCGCCGACCGTGGACGTCTCCGTCTCCCGCCGCATGGGCCTGTTCGTGGTCGGCCGCCTGTCCCTGCGACACGGCATCCGCATCCAGCTGCGTCCGTCCGACTCGGGCGGTACCACCGCGCTCGTCATGCTGCCGGTGGACGTCGCCCAGGGCGGCAAGAAGCCGGCTCCGATGGCGGGCCAGGGCGGTCAGGGCGGCCCCGGGGGCGGCCAGGGCGGTCCCGGTGGACAGGGCGGTCCCGGCGGCCAGGCCTCCGTGCCCGGCGCCGGCGCACGTCCCCCCGTGGGCGCGGGCCAGCAGCGCGGCCAGGTCACCGGCGGGGCCCAGCGTCCCGCGCTGCCGGGCCAGAGCGGTCAGGGCGGTCCCGGTGGCCCCGGCGGCCCCGGCGGGCAGCAGCGTCCGCAGGGCGGTCCCGGTGCTCCGACGGGCCAGGCCCAGGGCCAGGGTGCCTTCGGCTCCGGCGGCCCGCTCCCGGCGCGCGGCCAGCAGCCCGGCGGCCCCCTCGGTGGCCAGCAGGGCCGGCAGGCGTCCGCGCCGTCCGCGTCCGGTCCGGCCGGGTTCCCGCAGGGCAACGGCTTCGAGCGTCCGCAGCAGCCGCAGCAGGGCCAGCAGCAGCCGGGCCAGCACCCGCAGCAGGGCCAGCCGCAGCAGCCCGTCAAGCGCCGGCGGCCGCAGCTGCCGCCGCAGGGCGGCGCGCCCCGACCGGAGCTTCCGGGTGCGGGCGCCACGCCCACCGGGCTCCCGCAGGGCACCAGCTGGGGCGGCGGCCAGGGCGGCCACGAGGTCCCGCGCGGGCACGACGAGCTGTCGGGCCCCGGCTCCACGGCCGAGTTCGCCCGCCCTGACTACAACGCCCCGCTCCCGCAGGGCGCCGGCGGCAACCCGGCCAACAGCACGACCGGCCAGTTCCAGCGCCCCGACCAGCACGGTTTCCAGGACCCGTCCAGCACCGGGCAGTTCGAGCGCCCGCAGCTGGGCGGCGGCCCGATGGACCCGGCTTCCACCGGCCAGTTCGCCCGCCCGGGCGGCCCCGGTGTCGGCGGCTACGCCCCGCAGCAGCCCCAGCAGCAGGCCCCGGCCCCGCAGCAGCAGCAGCACGGCGGTTACGCCCCCGCGCCGCTCCCGCCGCGCGCCGAGGCTCCGCGACTGCCGCAGGCGTACCAGCCGGAGGCCCTGCCGCCGGCGCAGGGACCGGCCGAGGTGCGCAGCCCGATCTTCGACACCCTGGAGTCCAACTGGACCCCGCAGGGTGGCCCGCAGCCCGCCGTGCAGGCACCGGCCGTCCCCCAGCAGCCGCAGCGCCCGCAGCCCCAGCAGCAGGCGCAGCAGCAGACACAGCAGCGCGGTCAGGAACTCGCGGCCGAGCCCGCCACGGCGGTCACCGGCAGCACTCCGACGGTCAGCTGGAAGTCCTCCCCGAACGACGAGCTGATGCGGCAGGCCGAGCGCGTGCGCCAGCCCGCCGCCGGCGGGATCACCACCTCGGGCCTGCCCCGCCGGGTACCGCGGGCGAACCTCGTGGCCGGCACCGCGCAGCAGCAGGCCGAGGCCCAGGCGGGCCCGCAGGTATCGCGTGCCCCGGACGACGTCCGCGGCCGTCTCACCAACCTCCGACGCGGTATCCAGCAGGGGCGCCAGGCCGGCACCACCGGCCCCGCGACCGGCAGTTACCACATCGACCCCACTTACCAGCAGGAGCGATAGTTGAGTTCGATGAGCCAGGCGGCACAAAACCTGAACTGGTTGATCACCAACTTCGTGGACAACACCCCCGGGGTGTCCCACACGGTGGTGGTCTCCGCCGACGGACTCCTTCTGGCGATGTCCGAAGGATTCCCCCGTGACCGCGCCGACCAGCTGGCGGCCGTGGCCTCCGGTCTGACCTCGCTGACCGCCGGGGCCTCCCGGATCTTCGAGGGCGGCGCCGTCAACCAGACCGTGGTCGAGATGGACCGGGGATTCCTCTTCCTCATGTCCGTCTCCGACGGATCCTCGCTGGCCGTACTGGCGCACCCCGAGTGCGACATCGGCCTCGTGGGCTACGAGATGGCCCTCCTCGTGGACCGCGCCGGAAGCGTCCTCACCCCGGACCTCCGCGCGGAGCTGCAGGGAAGCCTGCTCATCTGACTTCCACTCTCCCGGCCGGACGGTACTTCCGGCCGGGGGACCGGGACTCCGCACCCGGAACCCAGTACACCCGCCAGGCCGTCATCACGTCCCCCCACCGGCCGCCCCGTCAGACGGCAAGCTGACCAATGCTGTCCAGCCCGGAGGATCAATGACCCCGCCCCCCGCCTATCCCGATGCGTACGGAGACTCGTACTCGGAAGGCGATCAGCCGCTGGTGCGTCCGTACGCGATGACCGGTGGCCGGACCCGGCCGCGTTACCAGCTCGCCATCGAGGCGCTGGTCAGCACCACGGCCGACCCGATGCACCTCTCGAACCTGCTTCCCGAGCACCAGCGCATCTGCACGCTGTGCCGTGAGGTGAAGTCGGTCGCCGAGGTCTCCGCACTTCTGTCGATGCCGCTCGGTGTCGCCCGGATCCTCGTGGCCGACCTGGCCGAGGCCGGAATGGTGGCCATCCACCAGCCGGGCAATGGAGAGGCCGGCGGAACGCCGGACGTAACGCTGCTCGAGAGGGTTCTCAGTGGACTTCGCAAGCTCTGACGGCGGAGCGGCTCCTCGCTCCACCACCTCCGCGAAGATCGTGGTGGCCGGCGGCTTCGGCGTGGGCAAGACCACGTTCGTCGGCGCGGTCTCCGAGATCAACCCGCTGCGCACCGAAGCCGTCATGACCAGCGCCTCCGCCGGAATCGACGACCTCACCCACACCGGTGACAAGACGACCACCACGGTCGCCATGGACTTCGGCCGCATCACCCTGGACCAGGACCTGATCCTGTACCTCTTCGGTACCCCCGGACAGGACCGCTTCTGGTTCATGTGGGACGACCTCGTACGCGGCGCCATCGGCGCGATCGTGCTCGTGGACACCCGCCGGCTGGCCGACTGCTTCCCCGCCGTGGACTACTTCGAGAACAGCGGCCTGCCGTTCGTCGTGGCGCTCAACGGCTTCGAGGGGCACCAGCCGTACACGCCGGAGGAGGTCCGCGAGGCCCTCCAGATCGGCCCCGACGCCCCCATCATCACCACCGACGCCCGCCACCGCGCGGACGCCAAGAGCGCGCTCATCACGCTCGTCGAGCACGCGCTGATGGCACGGCTCAAGTAGCACGCTTTCCAAGGCCGTACGCCGGGGCGGGCTGTGTCATAGGACACGGCCCGCCCCTGTCGTTCATAACGTTTCGACAGAGAATTAAACGGCCGTCGGCCACTGCCCGCGTTCGCCTGGTGCCGCTCTGCGCACAACTGGCCCCATTTTTGCCGCAGGTCGCTCTTTATGTCCGGTTTATGTGGGGCTTAAGGCTCTGGGAACGGCCGGTTTCAACTGTTTGGAACACGGCCGTGCATCGTGCTGGAATTCAACGAACTAGCTAGTAGCACCGCCGAGAGGTTGTTGGTCGAGTGAGGCGAAGCAACTCGAGCCCCGCGGATGAACCCGCGCGCGGCAACTTCACCCCGCCGCCGCGCGCGGCCATGTCGCCCGTCGACGTGCCCGTGGACCCACCCGCGAGCGGCGGCAGCACCAGCAAGCTCTCGCCCCGCAACTGGCGTGTGGCGACCCGGCTGAACGCCATCCTCCTGGTACCCGTCCTCGTCGGACTGGTCATGGGCGGCTTCCAGGTGAAGGGGTCCGTCGACAGCTGGAACGAGGCGAAGGACGCCGAGAAGACCGCCCGGATCGTCCAGGCCGCGGCCGAGTACGGCCAGGCCCTCCTCAACGAGCGCGACCTCACGGCGGAGCCGCTCCTCAAGGGCGACCGCAACAACGACGCCGTGACGAAGTCCTACGCGGCCACCGACGCGGCCAAGGCCAAGTTCGCCGAGGCCGCGAAGGACCTGCCCGCGAAGCAGGGCCTGGAGCGCCGTCTGGAGCTCTTCCGCCAGGAGGAGCCGAAGCTGGAGCTGGTCCGCAAGACGGCCTACGCCGTCCCGGAGACCCCCAAGAAGAACCTCCCCGCGCAGGCCGGCCCCATCCCGACCGAAGAGGGGTACGTGCTGGTCCAGCACTACCTCATGCAGTTCTCCAACGAACTGGGTCTGGGCACCGGCAACGTCACCAGCTACGGCCGCATGGTCTACGCGATCGAGCTGGCCAAGGCCGCGAACTCGCTCCAGCGTTCCGTGGGTACCCACCTGCTGGTCCGCCCGAGCGAGAACGAGGACACCCGCAAGGCCCAGCTCGTCGCCTTCTCCTCCTACGCCTACCTCGAAGAGATAGCCGTCGGCGAGTACGTCGCCGCCGGCACCGACGAGGACGTGAACCGGCTCAAGGAGGTCATGGGCAAGAAGTCCCAGGAGGGTGCCGCCAAGCTCGCGCAGGCCAAGCAGGCCGCCGAGCAGTCCGGCACCGTCTTCAAGGCTCCGCCCGTGGTCAACGGCTCCGCGCTGACCGGTATGACCGAGGCGATCGCCAGCGGCGCGAAGAACACCACCCTCGCGCTGGCCGGCACCACGCCCCCCGCCTGGCAGGCCGCGTCCACCGCCAAGTTCGACGGCTACGCCGAGGTCGAGAAGGACCTCCTCGACAAGGCCGTCAAGGACGCCGTCGCGGTCTCCGACGAGTCCCGCACCGACGCGATCGTCACCGGCGCCATCGTGGTCGTCGCCCTGCTCGCCGCGTTCATCCTGGCCGCCATGATGGCCCGCCAGATGAGCCGCGCGATGCTGCGCCTGCGCAGCTCCGCCTTCGACATCGCCGAGCAGCGCCTGCCGATGCTCGTCGACCAGCTCTCGCGCACCGACCCGGGCAAGGTCGACACCCGTGTCGCCCCGATCCCGATCACCTCCCAGGACGAGATCGGCGAGGTCGCCCGCGCCTTCGACCAGGTCCACCGGGAAGCGGTCCGGCTCGCCGCGGAGCAGGCGCTCCTGCGAGGGAACGTCAACGCGATCTTCACGAACCTCTCGATGCGCAACCAGTCCCTGATCGAGGGCCAGCTGACCCTCATCACCGACCTGGAGAACAACGAGGCCGACCCGGACCAGCTGGAGAACCTCTTCCGCCTGGACCACCTCGCCACCCGTATGCGCCGCAACGGCGAGAACCTCCTCATCCTCGCGGGTGAGAACCCGGGCCGCCGCTGGGACCAGCCGGTCCCCCTCGTCGACGTCCTGCGCGCCGCCTCCTCCGAGGTGGAGCAGTACGAGCGCATCGAGCTCTCGGGCGTCTCCGACGCCGAGATCCACGGCCAGGCCGTGACCGACCTCGTGCACCTGCTCGCCGAGCTGCTGGAGAACGCCACCACGTTCTCCTCCCCCCAGACCAAGGTCCGCGTCACCGCCACCCGTCTGCCCGACGGCCGTGTGATGGTCGAGATCCACGACAAGGGCATCGGCCTCACCGCCGAGGACTTCGCGGACATCAACCACAAGCTGGCCAACCCGCCGACCGTGGACGCCGCGATCTCGCAGCGCATGGGTCTGTTCGTGGTCGGCCGGCTGGCGGACCGCCACAGCATCCGCGTCCAGCTGCGCCCCTCGGGCGAGGCCGCGGGCACCACCTCGCTGGTCATGCTGCCCGACGCCATCACCCACGGTGGCGGTGGCGAGGGCATCCCGGACGACGACTTCACCGTCTCCCAGATGATCCCGCAGCAGCAGATCCAGCAGCCCGCCCCGCTGCGGACCGCCGCCGAGCTCGGCTTCGACGACTCGCGCTACGACGGCCAGGGCGGCCAGGAGGGCCGGGCGGCCGACGGCACGCCCCTGGACCCGATGGCCCGCTCCCTGAGCCATCAGGAGCGCCGGGCGGCGCTGGAGGCCCAGGTCGGCCAGCAGCAGCCGCAGGAGGAGGAGTACTCCGCCCAGGAGTATCCGGAACCTCAGCCGGAGCACGGGTACCAGCCGTACCAGGGCTACGAGCAGCCGTCCGCGCAGGGCTACGAGGAGACGTACGAACCTCAGCAGCAGGCGCAGGCCTACGAGTCGTACCCGGACCAGGGCTATGCCTATCCGGAAGTCGGCTACCAGGACCAGCAGCAGCCCGCGCAGGCGTACGAGAGCGGCTACGAGGACCAGTCCCAGCAGGCCGAGTGGCCCGAGCGGAACACCTACTCGGGCGCCTACCAGCAGGATTACGGGACCGAATCGGAACCCCAGGCCGCTCCCGAACCGGCTCAGGACCGCGTAGGCTTCGACCGTCCGGGCGCCTCTGCGGACGCCGGTCACGCAATGACCGGAGCGGGCCTGCCCAGGCGCGGCAGCCAGCAGCAGTGGCAGCCGGCACAGCAGGAAGCGGAGTCCTCCGGATCCCTCTTCGAGCAGCGGTCGCCGCGACAGCAGCCGGCCGCCGCCGCGGAGCGGGCCCCGGAAAGCACGGAAGCCGGCACGGCCTGGCGTTCGACGAACGACGAGCGCTGGCAGCAGGCCGGCAAACTCCGCGAGCCGAAGGCGGGCGGGGTCACCCCGTCCGGTCTCCCTCGGCGAGTGCCCAAGGCCAACCTGGTCGAGGGCGCTGCGGAGACGACCCCGCAGGGCGGCCCCGAGGTCTCCAGGGCCCCGGAGGACATCCGTGGCAGGTTGAGCAACCTGCGACGCGGTGTCCAGCAAGGCCGCAACGCGGGATCCGAGCAGTCAAGTAACAGCTATGACCAGGAGCGTTAGTGTGAGCGCGATGAGCCAGGCAGCGCAGAACCTGAACTGGTTGATCACCAACTTCGTGGACAACACCCCCGGGGTGTCCCACACGGTGGTGGTCTCCGCCGACGGCCTCCTGTTGGCGATGTCCGACGGGTTCCCGCGGGACCGCGCCGACCAGCTGGCGGCCGTGGCCTCCGGGCTGACGTCGCTGACCGCCGGGGCCTCCCGGATCTTCGAGGGCGGCGCCGTCAACCAGACCGTGGTCGAGATGGACCGGGGATTCCTCTTCCTCATGTCCGTCTCCGACGGATCCTCCCTCGCGGTGCTCGCGCACCCCGAGTGCGACATCGGCCTCGTGGGCTACGAGATGGCCCTCCTTGTCGACCGTGCGGGCAGTGTCCTGACTCCGGACCTGCGCGCCGAGCTGCAGGGAAGTCTTCTCAACTAACAGACAGACAGTGTGTTTCGCGTCATCGCACCGTAGGGTGCGGTGGCGCGGTTCCACAGGGAGTACTGCGTTCTTGGAGTCGGAGGAGGAAACGTGACAACACCCGGAGGACATCCTTATGGCGGCCAGCAGCCGCAGGGTGGGCACGACCAGAACCGCTTCAACTTCCCTTCTGCTCCCAGCCGGCCCGTGCCGGAGCACAACCCCTACCAGCAGCAGCAGTACGGCCAGCCCCAGCCGCCCCCGCAGTCCCAGCGTCCTTCGCAGCAGCCCCTGCGCGGTGGTCCGCCGCAGGCTCCGAAGGCGCACAACCCGCTGGTGCGCCCGTACGCGATGACCGGCGGCCGTACCCGGCCGCGTTACCAGCTCGCCATCGAGGCGCTGGTCAGTACCACGGCCGATCCCGCGCGGCTGCAAGGGCAGTTGCCCGAGCACCAGCGCATCTGCCGCCTGTGCCAGGAGATCAAATCCGTCGCGGAGATCTCGGCACTTCTCTCCATTCCTCTTGGTGTCGCCCGCATCCTCGTCGCCGACCTGGCGGAGGCGGGCCTTGTCGCCATTCACCAGCCCGGCGGCGACGAGTCTGCCGGCGGCCAGCCAGACGTGACACTGCTCGAAAGGGTGCTCAGTGGACTTCGCAAGCTCTAACGGCGGAGCGGCTCCTCGCTCCACCACCTCCGCGAAGATCGTGGTGGCCGGCGGCTTCGGCGTGGGCAAGACCACGTTCGTCGGCGCGGTCTCCGAGATCAACCCGCTGCGCACCGAAGCCGTCATGACCAGCGCCTCCGCCGGAATCGACGACCTCACCCACACCGGTGACAAGACGACCACCACGGTCGCCATGGACTTCGGCCGCATCACCCTGGACCAGGACCTGATCCTGTACCTCTTCGGTACCCCCGGACAGGACCGCTTCTGGTTCATGTGGGACGACCTCGTACGCGGCGCCATCGGCGCGGTGGTCCTCGTCGACACCCGCCGCCTCGCGGACTGCTTCCCCGCGGTCGACTACTTCGAGAACAGCGGCCTGCCGTTCGTGATCGCCCTGAACGGCTTCGACGGCCACCAGCCGTACACGCCGGAGGAGGTCCGCGAGGCCCTCCAGATCGGCCCCGACGCCCCCATCATCACCACCGACGCCCGCCACCGCGGCGACGCCAAGAGCGCGCTCATCACGCTCGTGGAACACGCGCTGATGGCACGGCTGCGGTAGTTCGCGCCCGCTCCGTGCGGAACGCCGGGAACCCGATACGGGTTCCCGGCGTTCTGTCTTTCTGACGGAGGGGGCACGTGTGAGCGCTGAGGCTGCGGCCATCAATCTGGGCAGGGTGCTGGCGACCCGCGCGGTGTCGCTGTGGCTGGGGCCGCGGCGGCGCGAGCAGGAGGCCGCCTCGTCAATGTCGGAGCTGATCCGCGTGCGCGTGTCGGGCCTGAGGTACCAGCGCAGCCTGGAGCGGCAGTTCGAGGACATGGCCGACGCCGTGGCCGCCCGGCTGGAGCCGCTGCTCGCCCACGAGTTCCGGGGCCTCGCCGCCAACGAGCGCCGGGCCGCGACCGACGCCGTGTGCGACACCTTCGCCCGCGCCGACCTCTCCGACGAGGCGGTGATCGGCGCCGACGCCGACCCCGCGGAACTGGCCCGGCGGATCCGCCGCGCGGTCGCCGTACCGCCGGGCCTGTCCGAACCGGCCCTCGCCTTCCACGAGGCCCTGTTCGCCGAGTCCGTCGACTGCTACGTACGCATCCTGCGGCACCTGCCGGTCTTCACCGAGCGGGCGGTCACCGAGCTGCTGGGTCGCACCACCACGCTCGCGGCCGAGGTGGCCCGCGCTCTGGACCGGCTCCCTGCCCGCTCGCTGTACGCGCCCGAGGGCACGGGCGAGGACGAGGCCTTCCGCCGGGAGTACCTGGCGCTGATCAGCGAAACCCTAGACGAGGTGGAGCTGTTCAGCTTCGCCTCGGAGCGGGCACCCCGGACGAAGCTGTCCGTCGCCTACGTGAGCCTGCGCACCAGCGTCGGCGAGGGCGCCCGGCGTTCGCGCCGGATCCCCTCTCCCCGCCGGTCCGCGAGTGCCTGGGCGGAGGAGGACGAGGGCGGGCACGGCGTACGCGTCGAGGCCGCGCTCGGCGAGGCCCGCCGGGTGCTGCTGCGCGGCGAGGCGGGCTCCGGCAAGACCACCCTGCTCCAGTGGCTGGCGGTCACCGCCGCGCGCGGGGCCTTCACGGGCGAGCTGGCCGGGTGGAACGGGCTGGTCCCGGTCATGGTGAAGCTGCGCCGGTACGCGGGACGTGAACTCCCTTCCCCGGAAGCCCTGCTCGACCAGACGGCGGGCCCGCTGACGGGCCACATGCCGAAGGCGTGGACGGACCGGCTGCTCTCCGAGGGCCGGGTCCTGCTGATGGTCGACGGGGTCGACGAGCTCCCGGCGGGCGAGCGCCGCGGGGTGCGGCAGTGGCTGCGCAACCTGCTGGCCGCCTACCCGGACAACCGGGTCGTGGTCACCTCGCGGCCGGCCGCGGCGGGCAAGGACTGGCTGCGCACCGAGGAGTTCCAGCCGGTGCTGCTGGACCGGATGCGGCCGGCCGACCTGGTGGCGTTCGTCCGCCAGTGGCACCAGGCGGTACGGGAGCAGGGAGACCGGCTGCCGTGCGAGCCGGCGCAACTCCCCGACTACGAACGCTCGCTGATCACCAGCCTCCAGGACCGCCCGCACCTCCAGTCCCTGGCGGCGAGCCCCCTGCTGGCCGCGCTGCTGTGCGCGCTGCACCTGGAGCGGCGGCGCCAGCTGCCGCGCAACCGGATGGAGTTGTACCGCACGGCGCTGGAGATCCTGCTGCACCGGCGGGACACGGAGCGGGGTGTGCCCGGAGACCTGGACGTCTCCCTGACCCTGACGGACAAGCTGCGGCTGCTCCAGGACCTGGCTTGGCGGCTGTCGGACAACAACCGCAGCGAGATCGCGCGGGAACGGGCGGCGGGGCACGTGCACGCGGCGCTCGGCCGGATGCGGCACCTGGACGGGGTCGACGGGGAAGCGGTCCTGGAGCACCTCCTGGTCCGTTCGGGGGTGCTGCGCGCGCCGGCCGAGGACCGGGTGGACTTCCTGCACCGCAGCTTCCAGGAGTACCTGGCGGCGGCGGAGGCGGCCTCGGAGGACCGGATCGGGAACCTGGTGGAGCGGGCCCATCTGGACCTGTGGCACGAGACGATCGTGATGACGGCGGGCCACGCCAACCGCACCCAGCGGGAGGAACTGGTCCACGGCATCCTCGCCCGCGCCGCCGCCGAACCCCGCCACACCCGCCGCCTGCGCCTGCTGGCGGCGTCCTGCCTGGAAACGATGCCGTCCGTCCCCGACGCGGTCTCCGGCCCCCTGGACGAGGCCCTGGACGCCCTGATCCCGCCGCGCCGCATGAGCGAGGCCGCCTCACTGGCCGCGGTCGGCGCGCCGGTGCTGCGCCGGCTGCCGGATTCCCTGGCCGGTCTGTCCGACGCCGCCGTCGAGGCGCTCGTACGGACAGCCTCGCTGATCGGAGGGGAACAGGCCATGGACCGGCTCGGCAAGTGGGCCGATACCTCACACCCCGCGATCCGGCGACACCTGGTCGACTGCTGGGAGTCGTTCGAGTCCACGGAGTACGCCCGGCGCGTTCTCAAACGGCTCCCCCTGGAAGACCGGGTGATGTTCGTGACCCACCCGGCCCAGGCGTGCGCCCTGAGGGAGTTGCCGGAAATCCGCCACGTGGTCTTCGAGTGCCCGATCGAGGGATTCTCCGACCTGGGGCTGCCGGGCGACCTGGCTAGTCTGCACATGTTCGAGCTGCGCGGCACCATGGACCTCTCGCCCCTGCGGGCGTACCGGCGGCTTCAGCACCTGTCGCTGTGTGGGCAGGTCCCGCTGCGGGACACAGCGGTGCTGGGTGACCTCGCCGAGCTGGAAACCCTGACGCTGCTGTGGGATTCCCTCCCCGCACCTGCCCGGACGTCGCTGCCCCCGAACATCGCCAGCCTGACCCTCGCGACCTTGGAGCAGGGGGCCGACCTCGCCCCCCTGACATCCCTCGCCATGCTGCGCGAGCTGCGAATCGACGGTCACGGCAGCCCCGAGGGTCTCCTTGACCTGGCCGGTCTCGAGTCCCTGCAATTGCTGGAGCTCGGCCTGTACGACCTGAGTACGTGGCCGGCGAACGTCCGGAGCGCCGCCCCGGAGCTCACCACCCTCACCCTCCAGCACTGTCTGCTGCCGGACGACCTGGGCATCCTGTCCGCTCTGGGCCCCGTCCGCTCCCTGCGCCTCAAGGAGTGCACCACGCCCGATGGCCGCCCGCCGAACCTGGAATCCGTGCCCGAGGGCATCGAGGTCCAGACCGGCTGAGCGGCCATCGGGTGGAGCTGTAGCGCAGCGGCTAGCCCTGCCAGCTGTGCGGGGCCTGGAAGCCGCGGCTGCGTTCCAGGCGGCGCCAGCCGGCCGTGGAGCGGGGGGTGGTGGCGGCCTCGTCGGGGGTGGCGGCGGCGCGGGCCAGGAGGATCGCGGTGATCGCGGCCAGCTCCTCGGGCTCGGCGTTGCCCTTCTCGACCTTCAGCAGGGGGCTCATGGGTGGCAGGTCTCCTTCGCTCGTTACTGCGGCGGGTTGCCGTGCTTGCGGGACGGCAGATCGGCGTGCTTGGTGCGGAGCATCGCGAGGGCGCTGACGAGCACCTCGCGGGTCTCGGCGGGGTCGATGACGTCGTCGACGAGGCCGCGCTCGGCCGCGTAGTACGGGTGCATCAGCTCGGCCTTGTACTCCTTGACCATGCGGGCCCGCATGGCTTCGGGGTCCTCGGCGTCCGCGATCTGCTTGCGGAAGATGACGTTGGCCGCGCCCTCGGCGCCCATGACGGCGATCTCGTTGGTGGGCCACGCGTAGGTGAGGTCGGCGCCGATGGACTGGGAGTCCATGACGATGTACGCGCCGCCGTAGGCCTTGCGCAGGATCAGGGAGATCCGCGGGACGGTGGCGTTGCAGTACGCGTACAGCAGCTTGGCGCCGTGGCGGATGATGCCGCCGTGCTCCTGGTCGACGCCCGGCAGGAAGCCGGGGACGTCCAGGAGGGTGATGATCGGGATGTTGAAGGCGTCGCAGAGCTGGACGAACCGCGCCGCCTTCTCGGAGGCGTGGATGTCCAGGACGCCCGCGAGGTGGCCGGGCTGGTTGGCGACGATGCCGACGACCTGGCCGTCCATCCGCGCGAGGGCGCAGATGATGTTGCGGGCCCAGCGCTCGTGGATCTCCAGGACGTCGCCCTCGTCGACGAGCTCCTCGATGACCTTGAGCATGTCGTACGGGCGGTTGCCGTCGGCGGGGACCAGGTCCAGCAGGACGTCTGAGCGACGGTCCTTGGGGTCGCTGGTCTCGTGGACCGGCGGGTTCTCGCGGTTGTTGGAGGGGAGCATCGTGATGAGGTAGCGGACCTCGGAGATGCAGGTCTCCTCGTCGTCGTACGCGAAGTGCGCGACGCCGGAGGTCTCGGCGTGCACGTCGGCGCCGCCGAGGCCGTTCTGGGTGATCTCCTCGCCGGTCACCGCGCGGACCACGTCCGGCCCGGTGATGAACATCTGCGAGGTGTCGCGGACCATGAAGACGAAGTCCGTCAGGGCCGGGGAGTACGCGGCGCCGCCGGCGCAGGGGCCGAGCATGACCGAGATCTGCGGGATGACCCCGGAGGCCTTGGTGTTGCGCTGGAAGATGCCGCCGTAGCCGGCGAGGGCGGAGACGCCCTCCTGGATACGGGCGCCCGCGCCGTCGTTGAGGGAGACCAGCGGGGCACCGGCCGCGATGGCCATGTCCATGATCTTGTGGATCTTCGTGGCGTGGGCCTCGCCCAGGGCGCCGCCGAAGATGCGGAAGTCGTGTGCGTAGACGAAGACCGTGCGGCCCTCGACCGTGCCCCAGCCGGTGATGACACCGTCGGTGTACGGCTTCTTGGCCTCCAGGCCGAAACCGGTGGCCCGGTGCCGGCGCAGCTGCTCGACCTCCTTGAAGGAACCTTCGTCGAGCAGGAGCGCGATGCGCTCACGCGCGGTCAGCTTGCCCTTGGCGTGCTGCGCCTCGGTCGCACGGTCACTGGGGCCGCGCCGGGCCTCCTCGCGGAGGGAGTGCAGCTCGGCCACGCGCCCACGGGCGTCCGTCGGCTCGCTCGAAGTCTGGTCCACAACGGTCATGTACCGACCTTACGAAGCCGGCCCATCAAAACCCTCCGTTGGTTCTACACAGTCTCGGGCCCCATCCGCTGTGCGGGCCGGACAGAACCGCCGAAGGATGTATGGACTCCCCCAGTCGGGACCTTGGGCCTTTGTGGGGGTCCCACAAATTACGGGGACAGGACCCAAAGAAGTTGAACTTTGAACGGAATGGGTCTAGCGTCATTCTCGTTGAAAGTTAAACCAATCGGCCAGCAGGATCTTCCGAGGAGGAAGCAGTCATGGGTCTCTTCACCCGCCGCAACCAGACCACCGCCGCTCAGGGCACCGCCGCCGTCGCCACGCTCGAAGTGGACCCCGCGCTCGCCGCCCTCACCGGTGACTACGTCATCGACGCCGGCCACAGCAGCATCGGCTTCACCGTCCGCCACGCGATGGTGACCAACGTGCGCGGCAGCTTCACCGAGCACGAGGGCGCCCTGCACCTCGACGGGGCCGACCCCTCGCGGTCCACCGCCACCATCGACGTGAAGATCGCCTCGGTCGGCACGGGCATCGCCGACCGCGACGCCCACCTGCGCGGCGCCGACTTCTTCGACGCCGAGCTCTTCCCGCTGATGAGCTTCCGCTCCACCTCGGCGGCCGCGCTCGGCGGGGACACGTACCGGATCACCGGCGACCTGACGATCAAGGACGTCACCCGCCCGCTCTCCATCGACCTGGAGTTCGCCGGTTCCGCCACCGACGTCTACGGCAACGAGCGCGTCGGCTTCGAGGGCTCCGCCGAGATCCTGCGCTCCGACTGGGGCCTGACCTGGAACGCGGCGCTGGAGGCCGGCGGCGTGATGGTCAGCGACAAGGTGAAGCTGACCTTCGACATCTCGGCGATCAAGCAGGCCTGACGCCGCCGACGGCGCCGGACCCCGGGGGCGGCTACCAGCCGCCCCCGCCGTCGAAGCCTCCGCCACCGTCGAAACCGCCTCCGCCGCCGAAGTCCCCGCCACCGAAGTCGGACGGGTTGAAGTCGGCCCCGGAGACGTCCCCGCCCTCGAAGCCGCCGCCCGCGCCGCCGCCGAAGTCCGAGGCGTAGGCGGGCGTGGACATCATCGAACCGAGCATCGTGCCCATCAGCAGGCCCGGCAGCATGCCGCCGCCGAAGTAGCCGCCCGCCCAGGGACCGTACGCCGGGCCGGCGTCGTAGTAGGGGCGCCGGCCGTGCTCGGTGTCGACGGTACGGACCGCCGGGTCCAGGCCGTCGCGCAGCCGTACGGCGTCCGCCGCGCAGACCGGGACGTTACGGGCCGCCCCGGCGGGCGGGGCCCAGGCGGCGTCCTCGGTGCTCGGCCCGTGCCGGGGGTCGAAGAAGCAGGGCGACCGGCGCTCGGGCACCGGGCGGCCCTGGCGGCGCGCGTCCAGGCGGGCCAGCGCGTACCGGCCGTCCTCCAGCGCCTGCGTGACGCCCTGCACCTCGTGCGGCTGCTGGACCGAGGCCATGATCTGCTTGGCCTTCTCGTAGGAGTCGAGGCCCTGCTCGTAGTCCTTGCGCATGGCGTCGTCGGCGCCGGGCTCGCCGGGATGGAAGTCGAGGCGCTCCAGTTCCTCGCCGAAGGCCGTGATGTCCTCGTCCACGACCACGGCGAGCCGGGCGATGGCCTCGCGGCGGGCCTCTTCCTTCTTCCTGCGGTTGCGCTTGACCAGGGCGTACGCGCCCCCGCCGCCGACCAGCGCCACCACGCCGAGGCCGATCAGGGCGCCGGACGAGGAGCCCTCGTCGCCGGCGCCGGTGTCCCAGGAGGCCGGGGCGGCGCCCTTGGCCTGGGTCAGGGCCTGGTCGACGAAGTTGTTCAGCTGGGTGGCGGCGTCCACCGGGCCGCCGGTCTTCACGGCCTCGGTGAGGTTCTGTACGGCGTTCCTCGGCATCACGGCCTGGTCCGACCCGGCCTTGAACCCGTCGCCGAGGCGGATCGCGTAGAGCCCGGTGATGCCGGTCTCGGCGCGGACGGCGCCCAGCACCTTCTCCTGGGGGAACTCGGCGGTGGCGGGCAGTACCGCGACGAACACCGGCTTCCCGGCGGCCTCGATCTTCTTGGCCAGGGCCTGCGCCTCGGCCGGGGGGAGCTGCGCCTCGGCGCGGGGGTCGACGTAGACCGGGCCCTTCTTGAGGGCCTCGCCCACGGCGGAGACCCCGGTGGCGGCCGACGCCTGCGGGGCGACCGCGACGGCGGTCGCCGACAGGGCCAGCAGCACACCGGAAAGTACGGATATCAGCCTGGTCCTCATACTCCCGACGCTACCCGAACCCGCACTTTCCCGTGTGAGACGGACATAAGGGCGCCCGCATCCCGGCGCGCCCTGCGCCCCGACTACTCCGCCGGTTCGACGCCCGCGTGCAGGAGGCCGAAGGTGAAGGCGTCCTCCAGGGCCTGCCAGGAGGCGGCGATGACGTTCTGGGCGACGCCGACCGTGGACCACTCGCGGGTGCCGTCGGTCGTGGCGATCAGCACGCGGGTCGTGGACTCCGTGCCGTGCTTGCCCTCCAGGATGCGGACCTTGTAGTCGATCAGCTCGAACTTCGCCAGCTGGGGGTAGAAGCGTTCGAGGGCGACGCGCAGCGCGCGGTCCAGGGCGTTGACGGGGCCGTTGCCCTCCGCCGTGGCGACGATCCGCTCGCCCTTGGCCCACAGCTTGACCGTGGCCTCGTTGGCGTGGGTGCCGTCCGGGCGGTCCTCGACGATGGCCCGCCAGGACTCGGTACGGAAGTACTTGCGCGCCCGGCCCTCGACCTCGGCGCGCAGCAGCAGCTCGAAGGAGGCGTCGGCGGCCTCGTACGTGTAGCCCTGGAGCTCGCGCTCCTTGACCCGCTCGACCACGCGGGCGATCAGGGCGCGGTCGCCGCCGAGCTCGACGCCGAGTTCCTTGCCCTTGAGCTCGATGGAGGCGCGGCCGGCCATGTCGGAGACCAGCATGCGCATGGTGTTGCCGACCCGCTCGGGGTCGATGTGCTGGTACAGGTCCGGGTCGACCTTGATCGCCGAGGCGTGCAGGCCCGCCTTGTGCGCGAAGGCGGAGACGCCGACGTAGGGCTGGTGCGTGGAGGGGGTGAGGTTGACGACCTCGGCGATGGCGTGGGAGATGCGGGTCATCTCGGCGAGGGCGCCCGCCGGGAGGACGGTGCGGCCGTACTTGATCTCCAGGGCGGCGACGACCGGGAAGAGGTTGGCGTTGCCGACGCGCTCTCCGTAGCCGTTCGCGGTGCACTGGACGTGCGTGGCGCCCGCGTCGACGGCGGCCAGCGTGTTGGCGACGGCGCAGCCGGTGTCGTCCTGGGCGTGGATGCCGAGGCGGGCTCCGGTGTCGGCGAGGACGGTCGCGACGACGGCGGTCACCTGGGCGGGGAGCATGCCGCCGTTCGTGTCGCACAGGATGACCACGTCGGCGCCGGCCTCGTGGGCGGCGCGGACGACGGACTTGGCGTACTCGGCGTCGGCGCGGTAGCCGTCGAAGAAGTGCTCGCAGTCGACGAAGACCCGGCGGCCCTGTCCGACGAGGTAGGAGACGGTGTCGCGGACCATCTCCAGGTTCTCTTCGAGGGTCGTGCGCAGCGCCAGCTCGACGTGCCGGTCGTGGGACTTGGCGACCAGGGTGATCACCGGGGCGCCGGACTCCAGCAGGGCGCGGACCTGCGGGTCCTGGGCGGCGGAGCCGCCGGCCCGGCGGGTGGCGCCGAAGGCGACGAGCTTGGCGTGCTTGAAGTCGATCTCGGCGCGGGCGCGGGCGAAGAACTCGGTGTCGCGGGGGTTGGCGCCCGGCCAGCCGCCCTCGATGAAGCCGACTCCGAAGTCGTCCAGGTGCCGCGCGATCGTCAGCTTGTCCGCGACCGTGAGGTTGATGCCCTCACGCTGGGCGCCGTCGCGCAGGGTGGTGTCGAAGACGTGGAAGCCGTCGTCGAGTGCCTCTGTCGGCTCAGTCGCCTCTGTCGTCGTCATGCTGATCTGACTCCTGTCGGATGAGTGGTTCCGGAGACCGGGGATCCACTGCCCCCATCATCGCGCGCCCTTCGGTCCCGGCATGATTTCGGGCCGGGAAACGAAAAAACCTCTCGCGGGTGCGAGAGGTCTGCGCGCGGGTCTGAGGCACGGTGGCCGCTTCCGCGAAGGTCTTCCACGGTTCAGCGGTCACTGAGGACCGGCGCGCTGCTGTCCATAATCATGAGCTGAGCAGACACGCCCGCAGTGTTTCACACGGCTGGACGGCGGTGGACGCTGGTCTCAGCATGCGGGCAGCCCCTGTCCGGCAGGCGGCCCGCCGCCCCTCGCGGGGCGGCCGGCGGGCGGGTCAGGCCCCGGCGACGAGGCTCTCGGCGAGGAACTCGCCCACGTGTTCCAGGATGTCCTGGCGCCCTATCCCGGGCAGGCCGACGGCGACCTGGATGCTAAACCCGTCGAGCAGGGCCCTGACCCGGGCGGCGAAGCGGTCCGGGTCCACGGGGCGGAACTCGCCGCGCGAGATGCCCTCGGCGAGCAGTGCGACCAGGTCGCGGTGCCAGGCGCCCTCGATGGCCGCCTGCCGGTCGCGTTCCTGGGGGCCGGCGTTCTGGGAGCGGTTCCAGACCTCCAGCCACAGCGTCCAGTGCGGGTCCCGGGCGCCTTCGGGCACGTACAGGTCCACGTACGCCTGGACGCGCTCGCGCGCCGAGCCGCGCCGGGAGAGCAGGGCCCGCCGCTCGGCGCCCAGGGCGGCCTCGCTCCACTCCAGGGTCTGCAGCAGGAGCTCATCCTTGCTGCCGAAGTAGTAGAGGAGGTGGCCGCTGCTCATGCCGACCTGCCGGCCGAGGCCGGCCATGGTCAGGCCCTCCAGTCCGCGCTCCGCGATCGTGGCCATGGCGGCGACGAGTACGTCCTCGCGCGGGGGCGCGTTCTTGCGCGCCGCCCGTACCGGTACTCCACCCGCCACCATGGGCCACTCCTTCATGAGGTCCGCCTCGGGTCAGACCTTCGGCTGCTGCTGGGTGATGCAGTGGATACCGCCACCCCCGGCGAAAATCGTACGTGCGTCAACGAGCGTCACGGTCCGCTCGGGGAAGAGACCGCGGAAGATCTCGGCGGCCTCCTCGTCGCGCGGGTCGTCGAAGGCGCAGAGCACCACGCCGCCGTTGCAGAGGTAGTGGTTGATGTACGAGTAGTCGACCCACTCGCCGTCCTCCTCCAGCACGGTCGGCGCGGGCACCTCCACGACCTCCAGCCGGCGGCCCTGGGCGTCGGTGGAGGCGCGCAGGATGGCGGCGATGGTCTTGCAGCGCTCGTGGTCCGGGTGGGCCGGGTCGGGCTGGGTGTGGACCATGACCACGCCGGGGCGGGCGAAGGCGGCGACGATGTCGACGTGGCCCTGGGTGCCGTAGGTGCCGTAGTCGCCGGCCAGGCCGTACGGGAGCCAGATGGCCTTCGTGGTGCCGAGGTGGGCGTGGATCTCGGCCTCGACCTGCTGGCGGGTCCAGCCGGGGTTGCGGCCCTCGCCGAGCTGCACGGTGTCGGTGAGGAGCACGGTGCCCTCGCCGTCCACGTGGATGGCGCCGCCCTCGTTGACGAGAGTGGTGCTGAAGGTGCGGGTGCCGGCGAGGTCGGAGACGTGCCGGGCGACCTTGGAGTCGTGGTCCCAGCGGGCCCACTCCTGGGCGCCCCAGCCGTTGAAGGTCCAGTCGACGGCGGCCAGTTCACCGGCGCCGTTGGTGACGAAGGTGGGGCCGATGTCGCGCATCCAGGCGTCGTCGAGCTCGCGCTCGACCAGCTGGACGTCGTCGCCGACGTGTCCGCGGGCGCTGTCGGCGTCGCCCGGGGAGACGACGAGGGTCACGGGCTCGTACGCGCGCACCGCGCGGGCGACGGAGCCCCAGGCCTCGCGGGCCTCGGCGAGCTCCTGCTCGTTGGTGAAGGTCGGGTTGGGGCTGGGCCAGGCCATCCAGGTGCGCTCGTGGGGCATCCACTCGGCGGGCATCCGGAATCCGTGGTTCACAGGCTTTTCAGTCATGACGGGGAGGTCCTTAGAGGCTGTGCTGGCTTACAAGAAGTACAGGCGGTTGAGGGAGACCGATTCGGCCGCTTCGGAGCGCAGCGGTTCCCCGTCGAGGGAGACGAGTCCGCTGCGCGCGTCCACATCGACCGCGCCCACCCGGGAGTTGAGGAGCAGGTCGCGCGGGCCGATGCCGCGGGTGCCGCGGACGGCGACGCGGCGCCTGCGGGTCGGCATCTCGTCGGAGCCGAGCGCGGCGGCCGCGGCGGAGACGAAGGCGACGGAGATGTCGGCGGCGGTGGCCCCGTAGGAGCCGAACTGCGGTCCGAGGACGAGCGGTTCGCAGGTGTCGGTGGCGGCGTTGGGGTCGCCGGTGACTCCGTAGGCGGGGAAGCCGGACTTCAGGACGAGCTGGGGCTTGGCGCCGAAGAACTGCGGGCGCCAGAGCACGATGTCGGCGAGTTTGCCGACCTCGATGGAGCCGATCTCGTGGGCCAGGCCGTGGGCGATGGCCGGGTTGATGGTCAGCTTGGCCATGTAGCGCAGGACGCGGGCGTTGTCGTCGCCCTCGCCGTCGCCGTCCAGCGGGCCGAGCTCGCCCTTCATCTTGGCGGCCATGGCGAAGGTGCGGCGGATGGTCTCGCCCGCACGCCCCATGCCCTGGGCGTCGGAGGAGGTGATGCCGATCGCGCCCAGGTCGTGGAGCACGTCCTCGGCGCCCATCGTGCCCGCGCGGATCCGGTCCCGGGCCATCGCCGCGTCGCCGGGCAGGTCCGGCTTGAGGTCGTGGACGGAGACGATCATGCCGTAGTGCTCGGCGACCGCGTCCCGCCCGAAGGGCAGGGTGGGGTTGGTGGAGGAGCCGATGACGTTCGGCACGCCCGCCATCTTCAGCACGTTCGGGACGTGGCCGCCGCCGCAGCCCTCGATGTGGAAGGCGTGGATGGTCCGGCCGTCCAGGACGCGCAGGGTGTCCTCCACCGACAGGCACTCGTTCAGGCCGTCGCTGTGCAGGGCCACCTGCACGTCGTGCTCCTCGGCCACCCGCAGCGCGGTGTCCAGGGCCCGGGTGTGGGCGCCCATGTCCTCGTGCACCTTGAAACCGGACGCGCCGCCCTCGGCCAGGGCCTCGACCAGCGGAGCCGCGTCCGAGGAAGAGCCCCGGGCGAGGAAGCCGATGTTCACCGGCCAGGCGTCGAAGGCGTTGAAGGCGTGCTTGAGGGCCCACGGGGAGTTGACGCCGACACCCCAGACCGGGCCGAACTCCTGACCGATGACCGTGGTGACGCCCGCGGCGAGCGAGGCCTCCATGATCCGGGGGGACAGCAGGTGGACGTGGGTGTCCACGGCGCCGGCGGTGGCGATGAGGCCTTCGCCGGAGACGATCGAGGTACCGGTGCCGACGACCACGTCGACCCCGTCGAGGGTGTCGGGGTTCCCGGCCCGGCCGATCGCGTGGATCCGGCCCTCGCGGATACCGATGGACACCTTGCGGATGCCCAGGACCGCGTCGATCACCAGCACATTGCTGATCACCACGTCACAGGTGTCACGGACGGCGGCGGCCTTCAGGTGCAGGCCGTCACGGGCCGTCTTGCCGAAACCCGCCAGGAACTCGTCGCCCGGCTTCTGCGCGTCGTGCTCGACGCGGACGGTCAGCCCCGAGTCGCCGAGCCGGACCCGGTCCCCGGCGCGGGGGCCGAAGACGGACGCGTACTCGTGCGGGTCGATGTGGCGGCTGCCGGGAGCGCAGTGCGCGCTGTGGTCGGTGTGCGGTGTCTGCCGGCTCATGCCGTCGTCCCTTCCGGGTGGTCGTGGGCGTCGGGGGTCGGGGCGTCGGCTTCAGCCTGCGCCGGGCCGGAAGCTCCGGAAGCGCCCAGGTAGCCGCAGGCCTCCGCGCGGGCCAGGGCCTGCTCCTTGGCCCCGGGGGCGTCGAGGGGCCCGTCGACCAGGCCCGCGAAGCCGACGGCGATCCGCTCGCCGCCGATCGGGACGAGGCCCACCTCGCCCTCGCCGTGCGGGTCGAAGCGCACGGAGGAGCCCGCGGGCACGCACAGCCGCATGCCGTAGGCGGCCGCGCGGTCGAAGTCCAGGCGCGGGTTCGCCTCGAAGAAGTGGAAGTGGGAGGTGACGCTCACCGGCACGGGGGCCGTGTTGCGCACCCGCAGGTGCACCTGCGGCTCGGGCTGCGGCGCGCCGGGGCCCGGTACGACCGCGCCGGGGGCGTCGTCGCCGAGGGAGACGGCGCCCTGGATCGGGGCCGAGACCACCGCGAGGCGGGATCCGTCGTCGAAGACGGCCTCCACGTGCACCTCGGTGACCACGTCGGACACGCCGGGCAGGACATCGCCGGGGCCGAGGACGCCACGGGCCTCCTCGATGGCCTCCGCCAGCCGCTTGCCGTCGCGCGCGGCCTCGCAGACCGTGTCCGCGATCAGCGCCGTGGCCTCGGGGACATTGAGCTTCAGGCCCCGGGCCCGCCGGGCCCTGGCCAGTTCCGCCGCGCTGCGCAGCAGCAGGCGGTCGCGCTCCGTTGGGGTCAGCCGCACGCCGATCCACCACCTTTTGAGTCGATGGGTTAGAGCATCACTCTAACTCTTCATTTCCTCGCAAGGAATCATTGACCTGAGACCAGGGCTTAGGTCACATTGAGTGTCGCTCAAACACATGCGCAACCACCCCCCGCCCTGCCAAGGGAGTCCCCCCATGCCCATCGAACAGCGCGGCGTCGACACCATCCCGGAGGAGGAGCGGACGAGCGGTCCCCGTGACCTGATCTCGATCCTCCTCGGCTCCAACCTCTGCCTCGGCGTGATCGTCTTCGGATGGCTTCCCCCGTCCTTCGGACTGGGCCTGTGGCCCTCGGTCACCGCCATCGTGACGGGCACCCTCGTCGGCATCGCCTTCACCGCGCCGCTCGCCCTGGTGTCCCTGCGCACCGCGACCAACCTGTCCACCTCGAGCGGCGCCCAGTTCGGCGTACGGGGGCGACTGGTCGGCTCGGTGGTCGGTCTGCTGCTCTCGCTCGGCTACACCGCGCTGACCCTGTGGATCGGCGGTGACGTGATGGTCGGGACCCTGTCCCGGCTCACCGGGCTGCCCGACACCGGGGTCTCGCGCGCCGCGATGTACGGAGTGCTGGCCGCCTGTACCGTCGTCGGGGCCGTCTTCGGCTACCGGCTGCTGCTGCGCATGAGCAAGGTCCTGTCCATCGGCATGGTGGTCCTGCTGGCCGTGGGCGTCTTCGCCTACGCCCCGGACTTCACCAGCGCCGCCCCGCCGGACACCGCGTACCTGCTCGGCTCCTTCTGGCCGACCTGGCTGCTGGCGGCCGTCGCCGCCGGACTCAGCGGCCCCGTCGCCTTCATCACGCTGCTCGGCGACTACACCCGCTACATCTCCCCCCGCGCGCACAGCCCCCGCAAGGTCCTGCGGGCCACCGCCCTCGGCCTGCTGGTCGGCCTGCTGATACCGCAGCTGTTCGGCACGTACACCGCCCTCGCCGCCAAGGCCGGCACCGACTACGCCGGGCCCCTCGTCGAGGCCGCGCCCTTCTGGTACCTGGTACCGCTGCTCGTGGCCGCCGCGGCCGGCTCGGTGGGCAACGCCGGGCTGATGCTCTACTCCATGGGCCTCGACCTCGACGCGATCGTGCCCCGCGCCACGCGCACGACGGCCACCGTCATCGCGGCCGCCGTCGCCACCGCCTTCGTCTTCTTCGGTTCCTTCGAGTGGGACGTGCAGTCCGCGATGACCTCGTTCGTCCTGCTGCTCACCGCGATCGGCACGCCCTGGGCCGTGATCACCCTGATCGGTTACGTGCGCTGCCGCGGGCAGTACGACGCCGACGCCCTCCAGGTCTTCAACCGCCGCTCGGTGGGCGGGATCTACTGGTACCGGGGCGGCTGGAACCTGCGGGCCACCGCCTCCTGGGCGATCGGCGCGGGCGTCGGCCTGCTCGCCGTGACCACCCCCTTCTACGAAGGCCCCCTGCTCGCCCTGACCGGCGGGGTCGACTGCTCCTTCGTGCTCTCCGGGCTGGCGGGCGGCCTCGTCTACGCGGCGCTGACCGCCCGCACCGCGCCCGCTCCGGTGCCCGCGCCCGCAGCCGAGGCCCCGGCGGAGGAGCCGGCCACGGCCTGAGGCACTCCCCCGCCGACGTGCGAAGGCCCGCGCTCCCTGGTCCAGGGGGCGCGGGCCTTCGTACGCAAACGTTTTGCCGGGGCGGGGGCTAGCCCAGCGGGTGCATCCAGCCGTGGTTGTCGGCGGTGCGGCCCGTCTGGAGGTCCAGCAGCGCCTTGCGGAGCTTCATGGTGACCTCGCCGGGCTCGCCGTTGCCCTGGGTCCAGTTGGCGCGCTCGGACTTGACCGAGCCGACCGGGGTGATGACGGCGGCGGTGCCGCAGGCGAACACCTCGGTGAGGGTGCCGTTCTCGTTGTCGCGCTTCCAGTCCTCGGTGGTGATCCGGCCCTCCTCGGCGGTGTAGCCGAGGTCGCGGGCGATCGTGAGGAGGGAGTCGCGGGTGATGCCCGGCAGGAGCGAGCCGGTCAGCTCGGGGGTGACGATGCGGTCGCCGTACACGAAGTACAGGTTCATGCCGCCCATCTCCTCGATCCAGCGGTGCTCCAGCGCGTCCAGCCAGACGACCTGGTCGCAGCCGTGCGAGGCGGCCTGGGCCTGGGCGACGAGGGAGGCCGCGTAGTTGCCGCCGGTCTTGGCCGCGCCGGTGCCGCCCTTGACGGCGCGGACGTACTCCTCGGAGAGCCAGACGGAGACGGGCTTGACGCCACCGGGGAAGTAGGCGCCGGCGGGCGAGGCGATGACCATGAAGAGGAACTCGTTGGCCGGGCGGACGCCCAGGCCGACCTCGGAGGCGAACATGAAGGGGCGCAGGTACAGCGAGGCCTCGCCGGAGTCCGGCACCCAGGCGCGGTCCTGCTTGATGAGGGCGTCGCAGGCCTCGATGAACAGCTCGGTGGGCAGCTCGGGCATCGCCATGCGGCGGGCGGAGGCCTGGAAGCGCTCGGCGTTGGCGCGCGGGCGGAAGGTGGCGACGGTGCCGTCGGGCTGCTTGTACGCCTTGAGGCCCTCGAAGATCGTCTGCGCGTAGTGCAGCGTCATGTTGGCCGGGTCGATCGACAGCGGCGCGTACGGGACCAGCTCGGCGTCGTGCCAGCCGCGCCCCTCGGTCCACTTGATCGTCACCATGTGATCGGTGAAGTGGCGGCCGAAACCGGGGCTGGCCAGGATCGCCTCGCGCTCCGCGGCGGACAGGGGGTTCGAGGAGGGCTTCAGCTCGATCGTGGGCGTCGTCATGAGTGCTTGTCCTTCACCGGTGGGTTGTGGTGGACCGCGCTCACGGCGTACTAGGACGTCCGAGCTTCCCCGTATTCCGCGGCCTCGCGTTCGATTATCGCGCGCGGGCAGCCTTCGGTGAAACGGGGCGTTAGCGGCCCAGGGGAGATGGTGGCACCCGGGGCCGCGCAGGAGAAGCCGCCAGGTCCCTTTGTGACCTGGCGGCTTCCTGGGTGGAGCTGCCGGGTCAGCCGGCTACTCGCGCGGCGAGGGCGTCGCCGATCGTGTCGGTGGAACGGAACGTACCGTCGCGCTCCGCGAGGTCGGCGGAGACGGCGTCCTCGATGCGGACGGCCTGGGCCTCGTAGCCGAGGTGGCGCAGCAGGAGGGCGACGGACAGGATCGTCGCGGTCGGGTCCGCCTTGCCGGTGCCGGCGATGTCCGGGGCGGAGCCGTGGACGGGCTCGAACATGGAGGGGAAGGAGCCGGTCGGGTTGATGTTCCCGGAGGCGGCCAGGCCGATTCCGCCGGTCACGGCGGCGGCCAGGTCGGTGAGGATGTCACCGAAGAGGTTGTCCGTGACGATGACGTCGAAGCGCTCGGGCTGGGTGACGAAGAAGATCGTCGCGGCGTCGACGTGCAGGTAGTCGGTGGTGACCTCGGGGTACTCCTGGCCGACCTTGTCGAAGATGTTCTTCCACATGTGGCCCGCGTACACGAGGACGTTGTTCTTGTGGACCAGCGTCAGCTTCTTGCGCGGGCGGGCGTTGGCCCGCTCGTACGCGTCACGGACGACGCGCTCGACACCGTAGGCGGTGTTGATGCTGACCTCGGTGGCCACCTCGGCGGGCGTGCCGGTGCGCAGGCTGCCGCCGTTGCCGGTGTACGGGCCCTCGGTGCCCTCGCGGACCACGACGAAGTCGATCTCCGGACGGCCGGCCAGCGGGGTGGCGGTGTTGGGGAAGAGCTTCGAGGGGCGCAGGTTGATGAAGTGGTCGAAGGCGAAGCGGAGCTTCAGCAGCAGACCGCGCTCCAGGACACCGGACGGGACCGACGGGTCGCCGATGGCGCCCAGGAGGATCGCGTCGTGGTGCTTGAGGGCTTCGAGCTCCGCGTCCGGGAGGGTCTCACCGGTGCGGTGCCAGCGCTGGGCGCCGAGGTCGTATTCCTTGGTCTCCAGCTTCACATCCTGGGGCAGGACCGCGGTAAGGACCTTGAGGCCCTGAGCCACGACTTCCTGGCCGATGCCATCACCGGGGATCACTGCGAGATTGATGCTGGTCGACATGACGGAACCGTACTCCGTGTCCCAGCCCTCAGACATATCGCGTCCACCATATGGACCCCCGGTCGGCCTGCGGGGGCCGACGGGAACCAGGGGCGGGCGCGACATGCCGGGGCCTCGATTTCGGTGACCGGGAGGGTCAGTGGCCGGTCGAGCCGCCGTTGTCGCGGCGGTCCAGGGCGCGCTGGAGGGCGGCGGCGGCGTTCTTGCGGTCCTCGTCGGCCGGGGAGGTGTGGCGGACGCGGCGGGAGGCAGCGGTGGTGGGGGTCATGGTGATCGACTCCTTGAGATCACGGCGTGGCGGGGCCACGGATGAGGGGTTCCTTCAAGGCGCCGGAAGAGGCGGGGAGCGGTGCGCCGCAGGGGTTGCCTGCCAGGGGCGCGCGCTCTCGACCGCCATTCGCCGGATCGGCGAGACGTTCGGCTCCTACAAAGCTAGGCCAGGTCCTGCTGTATGTCTCCGCAATTACTCGGACTTCCTACTATCTGAGACGCAGAACCGCCCGGAAGGACCCTTCTCGTGGTTCCGGTTTCAGACCTTGTCGGCCCTGAGTTCCCTGATCAGAGCCCTTACGACGAGAGTCTCAGCAGATTCCGGTGTGGTGACGTATCCCACGCGCCTCACCGGCCTCTCCGGCCCCAGTGCGGCGATCTCCACGGCCTCCGTGGCCTCGCGCAGCGACAGCTCCGGCATGATCGCCATGCCCAGGCCCCGGCCGACCATCGTGAGCACCATCGCGTCGTCCTCCGCCTTCACCGTCGCCGCCGGGATCCAGTCCTGGGACCGCCACCAGGCGCGGGTGTAGGAGCCGCAGTTCTCGTCCCAGTCCAGCAGCGGCAGCGCCCTGGGGTCCGGGTGTCCGGCCGGGTGCACCAGGGAGTACGCCTCCACGGCCAGGTCCCCCGCCAGCAGGCCCGGCGGCAGCCCCGCGGTGGCGGCCTCCCCGGGCCCGCCCAGCGTGGCGATGCCCAGGTCGGCCCGGCCCGCGGCCACCTCCCCCGCCACCCCGGCGCCGACCTCGCGGACCACCCTGACCTCGGGGCGGACCCCGGGGTGCCGCGCGGTCAGCCGCTCCAGGGCGGGCGGCAGCAGGTGCAGGGCCGCGCTGCGGAAGGCGGCGACCCGCAGCACCCCGGCCGGCTCCTGCTGCCCGGGGGCGGCCCGCCCGGCGGCGCGCGCCTCCGCGCCGAGGACCTCGTAGAGCCGCAGGATGCGCCGGCCCAGGGCCACGGCCCGCTCCCCCGCCGGGGTCGGCGAGGCGCCGGAGCGCCCGCGCTCGAAGAGCACGGCGCCCACCTTGGCCTCGCTGCCGCGCACGGAGTGGGAGACGGCCGACTGGCTGATGCCGAGCTCCGCGGCGGCGGCGGAGAAGCCGCCCGCTGCGGCGACGGCGACCAGCACCCTCAGTTCCTGCGGGGCGAGCTCGGCCACGGGTTCCCACCTCGGTGTATGAGCCGCGCTCATGGATGCGCGGCTTCCATGAGCCCAACCCCCTGCCCGGGGCGGTGATTCCTTCCTACGGTCCTGACCATGACCACGAACACCGCTCACTTCGTCCACCAGACCGCCCGCCCCACCGGCTTCCCCGCCGCCTCCGACTTCACGTACGTCTCCTCCCCCGTACCCGAACCCGCCCCCGGGACGGCCCTGGTGGAGAACCTGCTGCTGTCCGTGGACCCCTACCACCGGGGCCTGATGGACGGCGGCGAGGGCGGCTTCGAGCTGCACGCCCCCCTCGAAGGCCGCGCGGTGGGCCGGGTGCTCGCCTCCCGCGACCCGGGCCTGGCGGAGGGCGACCTGGTCTTCCACCGGGCGGGCTGGCGCACGCACGCGCTGGTCACCCCCGGCGCCGACGGGACGCGCAAGCTGCGCGGCCACGCGGGCGTGCCGCTGGAGGCGTACCTGTCGATCCTGGGCGGCACCGGCCTGACCGCGTACGCCGCCCTGACCCGCACCGCCGCCCTGCGCGCGGGCGAGGACCTCTTCGTCTCGGCAGCCGCGGGCGGGGTCGGTACGGCCACGGGGCACATCGCCCGGCTGCTGGGCGCCGGCCGGATCGTCGGCAGCGCGGGCTCCGCGGCGAAGGTCCGCCACCTGACGGACGTCCTCGGCTTCGACGCCGCCTTCGACTACCACGACGGGCCGGTCGGGGAGCAGCTGGCGGCCGCCGCCCCCGAGGGGATCGACGTGTACGTGGACAACGTGGGCGGGGAGCACCTGGAGGGCGCGATCGACTCCCTGCGCGAGTACGGGCGGATCGCCTGGGTCGGTGCGATCTCGATGTACAACGGCGACCGGTCCCCGGCCGCGCCCCGCAACCTCTTCGAGGTCGTACACAAGTCGCTGCGCCTGGAAGGGGTATTGGTTCGAAATCACACCAATCTCCAGGAGGAGCTGGAAGAGTTCCTCGTGCCCCATCTGCGCAGCGGACTGGTGGGCACCGACACCACCGTTGTGCAGGGATTCGACCGTACGGTGCAGGCCTTTCTGGGCATGCTGCGGGGGGACAACCTGGGCAAGATGCTGGTCCGTCCCACCATCTGAATCCAGCCAACCCGATGTTCACCGACTCCTTACCGCACGGATGTAGACCTTTGGCGTGGCCGGCGTCACTCTTGCGGTCAATGTGCCAGCGGGGCACTTGAGTTGGAGGCGGGCACCCAGTGACACCGATCAGCCGCAGAGGATTCGTGGGAATCGGCGCCGGGCTCGTGGCGGGCGCGGCCCTGCCCGCGGTCGCGTCGTCCTCGGCGGCCGCGGCCGCCGCGTCCGGCACGATCACCGACGTGAAGCACGTGGTGATCCTGATGCAGGAGAACCGCAGCTTCGACCACTACTTCGGCAGGCTGAAGGGGGTCCGCGGCTTCGGTGACCGCGCCGCCGGCAACATCCCCGGCGGCTGGGGCACCTTCAACCAGCCCAACTGGGGCGGCCGCCAGTACCCGTGGAAGCTCTCCTCCACCCCGCCGGCCGGCGGGGCCGACAGCCAGACCCTGGCCCAGTGCACCGGCGACCTCCCGCACAGCTGGACCTCGCAGCACGCGGCCTGGAACAACGGCCGGATGGACAACTGGGTCGCCGGCGTCGGCAAGACCCACACCCTCGGCTACCTCGACCGCGGCGACATCCCCTTCCACTACGGGCTCGCCGACCACTACACGATCTGCGACGCCTACTTCTGCTCCACCCTCAGCGCGACCGGCCCGAACCGCACCTTCCTGTGGAGCGGCAGGATCGACGCGGGCAGCAAGGACGGCGGCGAGGAGTCCGGGCTGACCTGGGAGACGTACGCGGAGGCCCTCCAGCGGGCCGGGATGACCTGGAAGGTCTACCAGAACGCCCAGGACAACTACGGGGACAACGGCCTCGCCTACTTCAAGAAGTTCACCGACGCCAGGCCGGGCGACCCGCTGTGGGACCGCGGCATGGGCTCCGTCCCGAAGGTGACCGGCTCCACCCCGGACGACATCGCGGCCGCCATCCGCGCGGACGTCGTCGCCGGCACCCTCCCCCAGGTCTCCTGGGTCGTGGCGAACGAGGCCTTCTCCGAGCACCCTTACGCCCCGCCCGGCGACGGCGCGCACTTCGTGGACCTGGTCTACCGGGCGCTCGCCGCGAACCCGGAGGTCTTCGACTCCACCGTCCTGTTCCTCAACTACGACGAGAACGACGGCTTCTTCGACCACGTCGCGCCGCCGGTCGCCCCGCCCGGCACCCCCGACGAGTACGTCGACGGCACCCCGATCGGGCTGGGCTTCCGCGTCCCGATGCTCGTGATGTCCCCCTGGACCCGGGGCGGCTGGGTGAGCTCGGAGGTCTTCGACCACACCTCGGTGCTGCGCTTCATGGAGACCTGGACGGCAGCCCTGGGCACCCCGGCCGCCTGCCCGAACATCAGCGCGTGGCGCCGCAAGGTGGTCGGCGACCTGACCGGCGTCTTCGACTTCGCGCACCCCGTCTACGGGGTCCCGGTGGGCCTGCCCTCCACGGCGAAGGTCATCGGGCAGGCGACCTGCGGCCCGCTCCCCAACCCGGCGCCGCAGGACAACGCCCAGCCGGCGCAGGAGTCCGGGACGCGCCCGGCGCGCGCCCTGCCGTACCAGGTGAACGGCAACATGGACCGCCTGGAGTTCGGGGCGGCGGGGAAGATCCTGGCCTGGTTCTCGATGACCAACCAGGGCGCCCAGGCCAAGCGGCCCGCGCACTTCTCGATCCAGCCGCACCAGTACCGGGACACCTCCGCCTGGCAGTACACGGTGGACCCGGGCGCCACCTCGACGGACTGGTTCAGCATCGGCCTCGGCGCGGGCTCCGGAAAGTACGACATCTCGATGTACGGGCCCAACCGCTTCCTGCGCCGCTTCATCGGGGACGCGGCCAAGCCCGGGAAGTCCCTGGAGGCCGCGGCCCGCTTCGCGGTGGAGCCGGGCACCGGCAAGACGGCGATCTGGTTCAGGATGACCAACGCCTCCGCCGCGCCGGTCACCTTCACGGTCCGCTCCAACGCCTACCGCACGGACGGCCCGTGGACCTACACGGTCCCGGCGAACTCCTCGCGCGAGGACTTCTTCAACGCGGTCGCGTACAACAAGGGCTGGTACGACTTCACGATCCTGGCCGACTCCGACGGCACCTGGTCGCGCCGCTACACGGGCCACATTGAGACGGGCGCCGCGAGCATCAGCGGAAGCTAGAGCACGTCCCCGTCCCGCCAGTCGAAGTCCAGCCGTCCGGCGGGGTCCAGTACCGCCCCGCCGGGCGGGGTCCACACGTAGGTCGAGCCCTCCTCCTCGGGGAGCCGCTCGGGGCCGTGCGGTCCGAGGACCCCGACCGGGCCGGGGTGCGGGCACCAGCCCCGGCCCGCGTACAGGGCCGCGCCCTCCTCGGACGCCGACAGCGCGCCCAGGACGTAGGCCCGGCCGATGATCCGCTCCAGCTCGGCCATCACCCGCCCGGCCAGCCCGCGCCGGCGCGACTCGGCGCGTACGGCCACGGCCTCCACGTACCCGGTGCGCAGGGCCCGGCCCCGGTGCAGCACGCGCCGCTGGACGACACTGCCGTGGGCGACGAGCCGCCCGTCCCGCTCGACCAGGACGTGCATCCCGCCGAGGGCGTGCTCGAAGTCCTCGTCGGAGAACTCCCCGCCGAAGGCGGCGTCGAGCAGCTCCCGGATCGCGCGCAGTTCACCGGCGGCCAGCTCGGCGGTGTGGGCCGTACGTACGCTCACGGCTCCTCCAGCCAGTCGGTGTACCAGGTGCGGAAGTCGGGGCTCGCGGGGACGAAGCCGCCCCAGTCCGGGTCCAGCCGCCACACCTGCCCGGCGCACGGACCGTTCAGGACCAGCCGCAGGTACATCCCGCAGCCCTCCTCGGCGAGGGTGAGCGTGCCGCCGGTCAGCGCCTCGGCCGGGCCCTTGAGCGCTCCCGGCAGCGGCCCGGCCGGAGCCGCTCCCGCACCGCGTGCGCGTCCCAGCTCTCCATGCGGGGACCGTATCAGCGCCCCCGGAGCCGGCCCTCCAGCCGCCCGAGCTCCGCCGCGTCCAGCCCGGCCGCGCGCAGGTAGGCCTCCGCGTCCAGTTCCGCGGCGGCGTCCCGGGCCAGGGCGTGGACGGTGGTGCCGAGGCCGGCGACGTACTCGTCGATCTCCGTGGCGTCGTACGGCCGCTCCTGCGCGGCGTACCGGGCGCGCACCCGCGGCTCGCTCAGCGCGTGGTCGTCGGCGATCTCCTCGGGGCTCGCCCCGGCGAGGCGCAGCAGGACGAGCGCGACGATCCCGGTGCGGTCACGGCCCAGGCCGCAGTGGAAGGCGACGCCGCCCGGCGGGGCGTCGGCGACGGCCCGGGCGACGGCGGCGACGCGGTCGGGGAAGCGTTGGAGGAAAGGCCGGAAATACGCGGGCGTTCCGAATCCCGGAGTGCCCCACCACACGTCCCAGAAGTCCCGGTGCTCGATCCCGTCGAGGGGGATGCGCAGGGTCGTCAGCCCGGCCGGGCGCGGGCTGTGGTCCACCTCGCGCTCGTCGTCGTTGCGCAGGTCGAGCACGGTCCGGACGCCGTGTGCGGCCAGGGTGGTCCAGCCGCGCGCCGTCAGTGCGTCGAGGCTGTCGGCGCGGAACAGGGCGCCGCGCCGGAGCCCGCCCAGGCCGCCGAGGTCGCGGGCGTTGAAGCAGCCTTCCCAGTCCACGAAACGACCGACGTTCGTCATCCTCATAGCCCTCCTATCAACACACAACGGACAGTTGCTGATGACGAGACCCTGGCCGCGGGCGGTTCCGTCCCGTGAAGATCTGCGCATGTCGCCTGAGACCCAGCAGTGGACCCCCACCCACGGCGAGCCGTACCGGCCCGTCGCCTACCGGCCCGCGCGCATGCCGGCCGCGGAATCCCTCGCGCGCGCGGCGGAGTTGCGCACGCGCATGGACGAGCGGCGGACGGTGCGCCACTTCTCCCCCGATCCCGTCCCCGAGCAGGTCGTCCGGGACGCCGTCGCCTGCGCCGCCACCGCCCCCTCCGGGGCGCACCAGCAGCCGTGGACGTTCGTCCTGGTCAAGGACCCGGCGATCCGGCAGCAGATCCGCGCCGCCGCCGAGCAGGAGGAGCAGATCTCCTACGACGGCCGGCTCGGCGACGAGTGGCTCGCGGCGCTGCGCCCCATCGGCACGGACGCCGTCAAGACCCACCTCACGGACGCGCCCGCGCTGATCGTGGTCTTCCAGCAGCGCTACTGGCTCGGCCCGGACGGCACGAAGCGCAAGCACTACTACGTCGACGAGTCGGTCGGCATCGCGGTCGGCATGCTCCTGTCCGCCCTCCACCTCAGCGGCCTGGCCGCCCTCGTCCACACCCCGAGCCCGATGCGCTTCCTGGGCCACGTCCTGGACCGCCCGGAGAACGAGAAGGCCTTCGCGGTCGTCCCGGTGGGCTACCCCGCCGAGAACTGCGAGGTCCCGGACCTGGTCCGCAAGTCCCTGGACCAGGTGATGGTGGAGGTCTAGCCCTGGTCTAGCCCGCCTCGTGGAGGCGGGTCAGGAGGGTGACCAGCTGGCCGCGTTCGGCCGGGGTGAGGGGGGCCAGGAGTTCGGCGTTGGCGGTTTCGGCCAGGGTGGCGCAGCGGGTGAGGGTGGCCAGGCCGGCTTCGGTGGCGGTGACGGCGTTCTTGCGCCGGTCGGCCGGGTCCGGGGTGCGGACGACGAGGCCGGCTGCCTGGAGGTGGTTGAGGAGGCCGACCAGGTCCTTGGGGTCGATGGCGAGGCGCCGGCCCAGGTCGGCCTGGGCGAGGGGGCCGTACTCGGCCGTCGCCGCGAGTACCGCGTGGTGCGCGAGCTTCAGCCCCTCGGCGGCGATGGCGTCGGCGACCAGCCCGCGGCCGCGTGCGGCGACCCGGCCGACGAGCCAGCTGGGCAGGGACTGGATGTGGGCGAGGGCTGAGGTCATGGGCCGAGCCTACCGAAAAGTCGTTGGACTTCCCCACGACTTTCCGCCTATCGTTGGGATGTCCAACGAATCGGAGGGGGAAGTCCGTGCTGCGCGTACGCCATGAGGTCAACGGTGGTCCCGAGGTGCTGTTCACCGAGGAGGCCGAGGTGCCCGCGGCCGGGGCCGGGGAGGTCCTGGTGCGGGCCGAGGCCGTCGGGGTGACCCTGCCGACCGTGCGCAAGGTGCGCGAGGGCAGCGGGCCGGTGTCCTTCGGCGGGGAGGTCGCCGGCACGGTCGTCGCCGTCGGCCCGGACGCGCGCGGCTTCGCCGTCGGCGACCGCGTCACCGGGCTCTGCTTCGACCACGCCTACGCCGAGTTCGCCGTCCTCGCGGCCCCCCTCGCCACCCGGATCCCGGACGGCGTGGACCCCGTCGACGCCGTCGCCCTGGTCCGCAGCGGCCTGGTCGCCCGCGGGGCGTACGAGTCGGCCCGGGTCGAGCCCGGCGAGTCGGTCCTCGTCACCGCGGCGGCGAGCGCCGTGGGCGGCCTGGCGCTCCAGTACGCCAAGGCCCTCGGGGCGGGCCGGGTGGTCGCCGCCGTGAGCAGCGCCGCCAAGGCCGCCTTCGTGCGCGGCCTCGGCGCCGACGAGGTCGTGCTCTACGGGGACGCCGACTGGGGCGGCCCGTACGACGTGGTCCTCGACGGGGTCGGCGGCGAGCTCCTCGCCCCCGCCGTCCGGGCCCTGGCCACCGGGGGCCGCCTGGTGGCGTTCAGCTCCGGCGGCGGCACGGTCGAGGCGTACGAGCTGCTGGTCCGGGGCGCCTCGCTGATCGGTTTCCAGATGCGGGCCGTCGCCCAGGGCCGGCCGGAGCTGTACGCCCGCTGGCAGCGCGAGCAGTGGGAGATGTACGCGGCCGGGACCCTGCGGACCTCCGTGCACGAGCGGATCCCGCTCGCCGACGCGGCCCGCGCGCACGCGGTGATCGAGGAGCGGCGCAACCTCGGCAAGGTCGTCCTCGTGCCGTAGGACCCGGCCCCGGAACTGGGACCGCCCCCGCTCCGGACTTGGGGGTACCGGAGCGGGGGCGGGGTTCAGCGGTGGGCGGGTCAGCCCATGTGCGGGTAGCCGTACTCGGTCGGCGGGACCAGGGTCTCCTTGATGGAGCGGGTCGAGGTCCAGCGCAGCAGGTTCGACGCCGCGCCCGCCTTGTCGTTCGTACCCGAGGCGCGGCCGCCGCCGAAGGGCTGCTGGCCGACGACGGCGCCGGTCGACTTGTCGTTGATGTAGAAGTTGCCCGCCGCGAAGCGGAGCTTCTCCATCGTGTCGGCGGCCGCGTAGCGGTCCTGCGCGATGACGGCGCCGGTCAGGGCGTACGCCGAGACGTTCTCCATCTGGGCGAGCATCTCGTCGTACTTGTCGTCCTCGTAGACGTGGATCGCGAGGATCGGGCCGAAGTACTCGGTCGTGAAGACCTCGTTCTCCGGGTCGGTGCACTCGATGACCGTGGGGCGCACGAAGTAGCCCTCGGAGTCGTCGTACGTGCCGCCGGCGACGATCGTGCAGGTCGGGTCGGCCTTCGCACGGTCGATCGCGGCCTTGTTCTTCGCGAAGGAGCGCTCGTCGATGACCGCGCCGATGAAGTTCGACAGGTCGCGGACGTCACCCATGGTGATGCCGTCGACCTCGGCCGCGAACTGCTCCTTGAAGCCGTCGTTCCAGATCGAGGCCGGGACGTAGGCGCGCGAGGACGCGGAGCACTTCTGGCCCTGGAACTCGAAGGAACCGCGGGTCAGGGCGGTCTTCAGGATCGCGCGGTCCGCGGACGGGTGCGCGACGACGAAGTCCTTGCCGCCGGTCTCGCCGACCAGACGCGGGTAGGAGCGGTACTTCTCGATGTTGTTGCCGACCGTCTTCCACAGGTACTGGAAGGTCTTGGTCGAGCCGGTGAAGTGGATGCCGGCCAGCTCGGGGTGGTTCAGGGCCACCTCGGAGACGGCGATGCCGTCGCCCGTCACCAGGTTGATGACGCCCTTGGGCAGACCGGCCGCCTCCAGGACCTCCATCAGCAGGACGGCGGAGTGCGTCTGCGTCGGGGACGGCTTCCACACGACCACGTTGCCCATCAGGGCCGGGGCGGTCGGCAGGTTGCCGGCGATGGCCGTGAAGTTGAACGGCGTGATCGCGTAGACGAAGCCCTCCAGCGGGCGGTGGTCGCTGCGGTTCCACACGCCGGCCGAGTTGGCGGCGGGCTGCTCGGCCAGGATCTGCCGGGCGAAGTGGACGTTGAAGCGCCAGAAGTCGACGAGCTCGCACGGGGTGTCGATCTCCGCCTGCTGCGCGGTCTTCGACTGGCCCAGCATGGTGGAGGCGGCCAGCTTCTCGCGCCACGGGCCGGCCAGCAGCTCGGCGGCACGCAGGATGATCGCGGCGCGGTCGTCGAAGGACATCGCGCGCCAGGCCGGGGCGGCGGCCAGGGCGGCGTCGACGGCCTCCTGGGCGTCGGCCTCGGTGGCGTTGGCGTACGTACCGATGACCGACTTGTGGTCGTGCGGCTGCACGACGTCGAAGCGCTCGCCGCCGCCCATCCGCTTGACGCCGTCGATCGTCATCGGCAGGTCGATCGGGTTCTCGGACAGCTCCTTGAGCTGCGCTTCGAGCCGTGCGCGCTCCGGGGTGCCGGGGGCGTACGAGTGGACCGGCTCGTTGACCGGCGCGGGGACCTGGGTCACAGCATCCATGGGGCGGGTAACTCCTTGACCTTGGTTTCGTGGACCTAGTTCTTGGTGATCATCGAGCGGAGGAAGAACAGCAGGTTGGCCGGCTTCTCCGCGAGGCGGCGCATGAAGTAGCCGTACCAGTCGGTGCCGTACGCCGTGTAGACGCGCATCCGGTGGCCCTCGGCGGCGAGCCGCAGGTGCTCCTCGCTGCGGATGCCGTACAGCATCTGGAACTCGTACTCGTCCAGCTTGCGCCCGGCCTGGCGGCCGAGCTCCTGGGCGATGGCGATCAGGCGCGGGTCGTGCGACCCGATCATCGGGTAGCCGTCGCCCTCCATCAGGATGCGCATGATCCGGACGTACGCCTTGTCGATCTCGGCCTTGTCCTGGTACGCGACCTCGGCGGGCTCCTTGTAGGCGCCCTTCACGATGCGGACGCGGCTGCCGGCGGCGGCCAGGCGGCGGGCATCGGCCTCGGTGCGGAAGAGGTACGCCTGGATCACGCAGCCGGTCTGCGGGAAGTCGCGGCGCAGCTCCTCGTGGATGGCGAACATCGAGTCGAGGGTGGTGTGGTCCTCGGCGTCCAGGGTGACGGTGGTGCCGATGGCGGCGGCGGCCTCGACGACCGGGCGGACGTTGGCGAGGGCCAGTTCGTGGCCGCCCTCCAGCGCCTGGCCGAACATGGACAGCTTGACCGACATCTCGACCGTCTCACCGAGGCCGAGGGCGGCCAGGCGCTCGATGAGCTGGAGGTACGCGTCACGGGCGGCGTGGGACTGCTCCACGGCGGTGATGTCCTCACCGACGACGTCGAGCGTCACCTCGAGGCCCTTGCGCGTCAGGTCCTCGACGATCGGGATGACCTGGTCGACCGTCTCACCGGGGATGAACCGGTTCACCACGGGCTTGGTCACCGGGGCGGCAGAGACGATTCGGCGCATCTTGTCGCTGCGCGAGGCGGCGAGGATCGCGGGACCCAGCACGGGGCACCTCCAACGGGTGGCAGAAGCAGGCATACGGTCCGCCGCGGGATGTGCGGAGGCCATAAGAAAAACGCAAGTAAAACCACCGTGAAACCTAAGGATCTCCACGATCCTCTGCCATCGACAGCTGTCACGCATCCGTGTCCCGGATCTCATACATCTGTCTGAAGAGCGGGTGCGGGGGTGGGAGAATGTCCGCGTGAAGGGCGATTACCAGGACCTGGTGGACGAGATCTCGGCGCTGCTGGGCGCCCCGGCGACGCTGGAGAACCGGGACTTCCGCCTCATCGCCTTCGGTGCGCACGACAGCGACAGCGACGGCGGCGAACTCGTCCTGGACCCCGTACGCACCCGCTCGATCCTGACCCGGCAGTCCACGGCGGCGGTGCGCAGCTGGTTCGAGGGCTTCGGCATCGCCCGCGCCACGGGCCCGGTCCGCATCCCGGCGGCCCCGGACGCGGGGGTCCTGACGGGGCGGATCTGCCTGCCGGTGCGCTACCGGGGCATCGTGCAGGGCTACGTATGGCTCCTCGACCAGGACCCGGGCCCCGGGGCGGAAGCCCTGGAGGCGGCCATGGAGGCGGCCCAGCGGATCGGGGTGCTGCTCGCGGAGGAGGCCAAGGCGGGCGCGGACCTGTCGCGGGAGTTCCTGGCGGTGCTCACCGCCGGTCGGGGCTGGCAGCGGGACATGGCGGTGGCGGCGCTGCGCCTCGCCCTCGGGCCGGGCGCGGACGGCCTGCACGCGGCGGTGTGCGTGGCGCCGTGGGCCGGGGAGCCGCCGGCGTCGGTACCGGGGGCGGCGGCGGTGTGCGTGGTCCCGGCGGAGGCGGGAGGCCCGGGGCAACTGGCCGTACTGCTCCGGCTCCGGTCGGCGGACGCGCTGGCTCCGGCCCTGACGGCGGTGGGGCGGCTGCTGCCCCGCGCGGGGACGGGTACCGGCACGGGTGTCACCGCCGGGCTCTCCGACCCGGTCCGGGGACTCGCGGGGCTGCCCGCCGCCTGGGCGCAGGCCACCGCCGCGGCCCGGACGGCCGCCGCCCAGCCGCGGCTGGGCCCGGTGGCCCAGTGGTCGGGGATCGGCCCGTACCGGATGCTGGCGACGCTGGCGGCGAGTCCCGTGGACGATCCGGCGACCCGCGCGCTGCTCGGCCCGGCCCACCGCGAACTGGCCCGCACCGCCGAGGTGTTCCTCGACTGCGCCGGCCAGGCGGGCCGCGCGGCGGCGGCCCTGGGCATCCACCGCCAGACCCTGTACTACCGGTTGGGCCGGGTGGAGCAACTGACCGGCCTCGACCTGGACACGGGCGAGGACCGCCTCCTCCTCCACATGGCCCTCAAGGCCTCCCACCTGCAGGGCTGATCCAGGTTCCACCGTCTGGCGAAAACTGTCGGCGGATCATGAGCACACTCGCGAAGCTCCGCGTCGGCGACCGCGACCTGATCCGACTTCCCAAGCCTCCGCACTCACCACGATGCTTCCGGGCGCATGCGAAAGCCGCGGGCCGCGAGAATCCGATCCGCCCGGAGCCCTCCAGTGAGCGACCGCCCGACAGAACGCCCCTCCGTACCCGAGGCTCCGCCTCCACCCGAAGCCACGGACGCCCCAGAACCAACTTCCCCGGACGACTCGGCACGCCCTGCACCTGCGGACTCGGACCACCCCGATGCCCCGAACCCCGCCGAAGCCCTGGGCACAGCGGAGTCCACGCGCCCGACCGAAGCCCCGGAACCGGACGCGGTCACAGCTCCGGATCCCATCGCCCCCTCACGTGGACCCGAGGCTCCAGACCCACAGGATGCGTCGCGGCGACGATCCATCGAGGCGCCGGATGAGGCACCGGACCCGGATGCCGCGCCCGGCCGCTTCGGAGGTCCCGAACGTGCGGACGCCCACGAACAGGCAGGATCCGTTCTCCTCGAAGCAGACGAAGCACCCGAGCCAGACCAGGCATCGGACGCTCCGCGAGCTCCGGAATCGACGGCCGAAGCCCGCGCAGCGTCACCCGGCGACGACCCTGATACCGCGCCCGACCCGACCCTGCCCCACGACGTCCCCGGATCCCGCCCCGAGTCACCCGAACCGGCCGAGCCGCTTTCGGAAGCCGCCCCCGACCCGGACGAGGCACCCGTGCCGAACGGCATCGCCGGGACCGGAGCGGAGCCCGACCGAATGGCAGCGGCAATCGACAAGACTGTCGATCTCGACCAACTGGGTAGGACACCCATCTGGCGCGGCGACAACGCTCCCCTGTACAGGAACGACAACAGAGATCCCGAGGAAATATTCGAGATCGGCTTCGAAGCACGCGACCCCTCACGCGTCGACCTCGTTGAACACGTGGAGGACAGCAATGCCTCAGCATTCGTCAGAACCTCATACCGCGATGACATCGGCGACGACTTCGGAAGTAAATACACATACGAAATTGACGCACCTGGCGGAATCGACGTGAACACAACCATGGGGACACACCCACTCTCCTACGAGAAAGAGGTAGCATTCCCTGGCGGGATCCGCCCCGAGTACATCAAGGGAGCCCGCCCGTACAGCTACGCGACTGGCGAGCTCGGCAATCTCACACCCAACCCGAACTACCGCCCCGAGGTCGAACGTGTCAAATGAACCGGAAGTCTTGCACGACAGACAGGTCAACCTCGTCTCGAGTGCTGGGGTCTCGACAGGAAGACTCGTCGGGGAATACTCCGGAACGGACTACACGGTCCGCGTTCGCCACGGGAGTACCATCTCGGAGCACAAGGCGTGGAATCTTTTCGAGGCATTGGTAAAAGTTCGAAACGACCTCGAACTGGAAGGCTTCAAACCTGCCGTTGAGGGCGCCTGCAGGGATGTTTATCCCAGCCGAATGGGATTGGACATGGGAGGCGGCAGAAGGGCTTACCGCTGGCCGCTCGCCGACCAGCCGACGACAGTCGGAATCTTCGATGAAGTGCCGATCTCGCAGTTCAACCGACTCGCCTACGTGGATGAACAGAGAGAGTCCGTGCGAAAGCTGAAGGGTCTCGAATAATGAGCGAACCGGGAGCAACCTCTCCACAAATCACGGAAGCGATGCGTACTCAAGCGGCGGAGCATCCCGGATCCTGGGTCTACGCGATCGACCCGTTCGTCGATCCGGCCGGCCGTGTCCCCCCGTACGCGATCATCGGCGCCTGGAAGGTAGACGGCCGGGGTGAAATCACCGACCACTTCAAGAGCAATCCGAATTACCGGCCTTCGCCACGCAGCGCGGGAATGAGCGAGCCGACAGACCCGGTGGACTCGGCGATTCAACGCGCTGCCACGGGATACGGGATTGAGGCCGAAGTCGTTGCGGCGCTCGCGAGATCCACCGTCTTCCTTGTTCCCGGAGCGATCTCCGAGGCGGCGGCCCGCTCGGCGGGAGAACACGGGGTCACCCTCGCGGTCTTCAGCGACACACGTCATGCCCCGAACACCGTTCCGGAGTTGCAGACAGCGGATGCGCATCTCCTCGTGACCACCCTCCCAACCGGCACCGTCCTGAAGGTAAATCCAGGAAGTTCTGCCTCCGTGGAGATCCCGCTGGAAGATCTACAGGCGCGACTTGGCCCCCCGAACGGCCTGCACCATTGATCCGAAACAGTTCAGGTTCCGGGTCGTCTCGGTGGTGCTGACCGGAGTCACGGCGGCCCACCCCTCAGCGGCGGGTGTTGCGGGGCTGGAGCGGGGTGCCGGTCGTGGCGTCGAGGAGGAGGCGGTCGCCCAGGGGGCGGGTGAGGGTGACCGGGACGGTCTGCTCCAGCATCACGAGGGGGCAGGCGGCGTCCGGCCGTACGTCCTCGCGGGGCAGGATCCGTCCGGCCAGGACCACCGTCGCGGCGCCCTCCAGTACGTCCACGGCGACTCCGGCGTCGCAGGCCCCGTGCCCGGCGGTGACCTCGAAGGAGGTCGCGCCGGGCGCGGCGGCCGTATGCGCGAACAGCGGGGCCGTGCCCTCGTCGAAGGTGCCCTTGGGGGCGACCGGCGCCGTCGGGAGCTCCTGGGGGCGGATCGCGAGCCGGGTGAGCGGGGTGTCGTAGCCCTCGACGGTGAACAGCCAGGCGGGCACTTCGGCGGGGCCGCGGCTGGTGCGGGTGGTTGCGGCGCCGAAGCGGACGGCGGTGACGGTGAGCGGGCGCTCCTGTCCCGGGGCCATGGCGAACTCCTCGTAGGCCTCGCGGGCGCCCATCAGCCTCAGGGTCAGTTCGCCGCCGCCGGACCAGCGGACGGGCGTGGCGGGCGGTGCGGCGGAGGGCAGTTCGGCCCTCAGGGTGAAGTTCCCGGAGAGGTAGGCGGCCTTGTCCTCGCCGGAGCGGAAGCCCCCGGGCGGCTGCCAGTCCTGGGGGTCCAGGGGGTGGTAGCCGGAGCGCCACTGGTGCAGGGCCTCCGAGCCCTCCCAGGCCTCGGCCACCTGCTTCCTGCGCGCCAGGGTGTCGGCCGGGGCGATCCGCACCGGGTCGGTCGCGCATCCGGCCAGCAGGGCCGCCGGCGCGAGCAGCGCGGCAAGGGCCGCGACGGGCCCGCGCCGCCCCACCCGTACGCGCGCCACCCGCAGTCGACCCGCCGGTGCCACCTCTGCCCGTACGGCCTCTGCCCCTGGCCGCCCTGCCTGTCCGCGCGCTCTCGACACCGCCATCACGACTCCCCCTCGGGCCCGTCCGGTCAGGTTCCGGGCGTGGGACGCGGGCGGCCCGGCGGCGGTTCCCGTCCCCTGGGCCCTAGCCCTGCGCCGGCCGGTCCAGCCCCTGCGCGATGCGGCGCATGCCCTCGGTGAACTCCTCGGCGGTCGCGGCGGTCGCGGGGTCGAACAGCCACTGGATCATCAGGCCGTTGAGGAGGGCCTGGTAGACGGTGCCCAGCGTGCGCTCGTCGCGTTCGTCGAGCTGGTCCTCCGGGGTCCCGGTCAGCATCGAGATCAGCCCCCTGCGCCCTTCGGCCTGCGAGGCCGCGAGCATCGTCCGCAGCTCGGGCCGCTGATCGCGGCTCAGTGCGACCTCCAGGCTGGCCGCCCAGACGGGGGCGGACGCCTCGTGCTGGTCCAGGACCCCCTCCCACACGGAGCGGAACCGTTCCAGCGAGCCCGGCTCCCCCTTGAGGCTCGCCTGGAAGACGTCGCCCCACTCCTCCATCAGAGCGATGAAGGCCTGTGTGAGCAGGGCGTCCTTGGAGCCGTAGTGGTAGCCGATGGACGCCAGGTTCGTACCCGACGCACTGACGATGTCGCGCGCCGTGGTGCGCACGAACCCCTTCTCGGCCAGGCACTTCTTGGCGCCTTCGAGCAGATCTTCACGATGTCCCATGCCGCCACGGTAGCAAGACAGCCGTCCCAGACAGAGGTCCAACACACACGTACAAAACACTCGTCTCATACGAACGTCATAGACAAACGTTTATGACGGCTGTACATTCCTGCTCATGACGAACCCCGCCACCACGGCACCCCTCGCCGGCCGCCGCGAATGGATCGCCTTCACGGTCCTCGTGCTGCCCCTGCTCCTGGTCTCGATGGACGTCTCCGTCCTCTACTTCGCCATCCCGGCCATCACCCGGGAGCTGGACCCGAGCGCCACCCAGCAGCTCTGGATCTTCGACAGCTACGCCTTCGCCCTCTCCGGGCTGCTGATCACGATGGGCTCGCTCGGCGACCGGATCGGCCGCCGCAAGCTGCTGCTGATCGGCGCGACCGCCTTCGGCCTCGCCTCCGTCGGCGCCGGCTACGCCACCAGCGCCGAGATGCTGATCGCGGCCCGTGTGCTGCTGGGCATCGGCGGCGCCACCCTGATGCCGTCCACGCTGGCCCTCGTACGGAACCTCTTCCAGGACGCCAAGCAGCGCGGCAAGGCCATCGCGATCTGGTCCGGGGCCATGACCGGCGGCATCGCCCTCGGGTCGGTGCTGAGCGGTGTGATGCTGAACCACTTCTCCTGGGGCTCGGTCTTCCTGATCAACGTGCCCGCGATGCTGCTCCTGCTGGTCCTGGTCCCCGTGCTGGTCCCGGAGTTCAAGGACCCGGCCCCCGGCCGCTTCGACCTGCTGAGCGTGCCGCTGTCCATGGCCGCCGTACTGCCCGTGGTCTACGGGCTCAAGGAGATCGCCGTCGAGGGCTTCGAGCCGCTCTCCCTGGGCTGCCTCGCCGCCGGGCTGGCCTTCGGGTACCTCTTCGTCCGCCGCCAGCGCACCCGTGAGGACGCCATGGTCGGCCGGGCGCTGTTCCAGGGACGCGGATTCGCGGCGGGCATCGGCCTCAACACCGTCGCCGCCTTCGCCATGATGGGCTCGGCCTACTTCACCACCCAGTACCTGCAGTCCGTGCTCGGCATGGGCACCCTGGAGGCCGCCCTGTGGAGCCTGGCGCCCTCGGTCGTCATCGGCGCCGCCGCGCCGGTCTCCGCCGTCCTGGCGCAGAAGGTGGACCGGGCCTACGTCATCTCCGGCGGGTTCGCCCTCGCCGCCGCCGGGTTCGCCCTGGTCGCCCTGGTGGGCACCGACTCCCTGTGGCTGCTGCTGACCGGCGCCGGGGTGCTCGCCTCCGGGATCGTGACCGTGATGTCCCTGGTCTCCGACATGGCGCTGGGCTCGGCCCCCGCCGAGAAGGCCGGCTCGGCCGCCTCCCTGCTGGAGACGGGCCAGGAGTTCGGCGGCGCGCTCGGCATGGCCCTGCTGGGCAGCCTCGGCACCGCCGTCTACCGCGGCGACATGGCCGGTGCGGCACCCGCCGCCCGGGAGACCCTGGGCGGGGCGGTCGCCACCGCCGGGCAGCTGGGCGGCGAGGCGGGCGGGCAGCTGCTGGCCCTGGCCCGGGAGGCCTTCGTGCACGGGATGCAGTACGCGGCCTGGGGCGGCGCGGCGCTGCTCCTCGGGGCGGCCGTGGCGGCCGGCGCCCTGCTGCGCGGGACCCCCGCTCCCGCCGGGGCGCGCACCGGACCGGCCGAGGCCCTGGCGACGTCGGCGCACTGAGCCCCGTGGCGGACGGGGTACGGCGAAGGGCCCGGGGTGTCCACCCCGGGCCCTCGCGCGCGTATCGGGGCGGTGCTCAGCCCAGGTTGACCGTACGGGCCGAAGCGGCGCCGATCTCGGTCGAGATGGCCGCGAGGACGTCGACCGGGACCTCGGCGTCGACGGTGAGGACGACCAGCGCCTCGCCGCCCTCCTCGGCGCGGGCGACCTGCATGCCCGCGATGTTCAGGCCGGCTTCGCCGAGCAGCTGCCCGACCTTGCCGACGACGCCCGGGCGGTCGGTGTAGCGCAGCACGATCATGTGGTCGGCCAGGGCCAGGTCCACGTCGTACGCGCCCACGCCCACGATCTTCTGGAGGTGCTTCGGGCCCGCCAGGGTGCCGGAGACCGACACTTCCTGACCGTCCGACAGGGTGCCGCGGACGGTCACCACGTTGCGGTGGTCCGGGGACTCCGAGCTGGTGGTCAGGCGCACCTCGACGCCGCGCTCCTGCGCGAACAGCGGGGCGTTGACGTAGGAGACCGTCTCGTCGACGACGTCCTCGAAGACACCCTTGAGCGCGGAGAGTTCGAGCACCTTGACGTCGTGCTGGGTGATCTCACCGCAGACCTCGACGTCGAGACGGACCGCGACCTCGCCCGCGAGGGCAGTGAAGATGCGGCCGAGCTTCTCGGCGAGCGGCAGGCCCGGGCGTACGTCCTCGGCGATGACGCCGCCCTGGACGTTGACCGCGTCCGGCACGAGCTCACCGGCGAGCGCCAGGCGCACCGACTTGGCGACCGAGATGCCGGCCTTCTCCTGGGCCTCGTCCGTGGACGCGCCGAGGTGCGGGGTGCAGACGACCTGGTCGAGCTCGAAGAGCGGGGAGTCCGTGCAGGGCTCCTTCGCGTACACGTCGAGGCCGGCGCCGGCGACGCGGCCCTCCTTGATGGCCGCGTACAGCGCGGTCTCGTCCACGATCCCGCCGCGCGCGGCGTTGACGATGCGGACGGACGGCTTGACCTTGTGCAGGGCCTCGTCCCCGATGAGACCGAGGGTCTCGGGGGTCTTGGGGAGGTGCACGGTGATGAAGTCGGCGACCTCGAGGAGCTCGTCCAGCGTCAGCATCTTGACGCCCATCTGGGCGGCGCGCGCGGGCTGCACGTAGGGGTCGTACGCGACGATCTTCATGCCGAAGGCCGACATGCGCTGCGCGACCAGGACGCCGATGCGGCCGAGGCCGACGACGCCGAGGGTCTTCTCGCTGAGCTCGACGCCCGTGTACTTGTTCCGCTTCCACTCGCCGTTCTTCAGGGCGGTGTTGGCCTGCGGGATGTTGCGGGCCGTGGCGACGAGCAGGCCGCAGGCGAGCTCGGCGGCGGTCACGATGTTGGAGGTCGGGGCGTTCACGACCATCACGCCGGCCTTGGTGGCGGAGGAGACGTCGACGTTGTCGAGGCCGACACCGGCTCGGGCGACGACCTTGAGCTTCTTGGCGGCGGCGATCGCCTCGGCGTCCACCTTGGTGGCGGAGCGGACGAGGATGGCGTCCACGTCGACGATCGCGGGCAGCAGCTCGGCGCGGTCGGCGCCGTTGACGTGCCGGATCTCGAAGTCCGGACCGAGTGCGTCCACCGTGGCGGGCGACAGCTCTTCGGCGATGAGTACGACAGGTTTCGAGCTCACGTGGGTCCTCACAAGTCCAGTGCGGACGGCCGTCCCGACGGCCGCAGGCGGTGGAGGGGGTAGCCGCGTGGAAGACGCACGACACTGTGGGCCTGACGCGTTGTGTTCAGCAGTGTAGTGGCGGATCCGGAACGGAATTCCGCCTGTACGGAAGGATCACCCGTCCGAGATTGGCCGGGGTGGACAATCCGAGCTACGGGAGGTCTACATTCCGTCGGTCTCCCGCACGGGCGGTGCGCGGCAGGGCCGGGACGGTGCGTCCCGGCCCCGCCGCGTACTGATCAGCTCTCGTCGTTGTCGACCCAGCTCATCAGCTTGCGCAGCTTCTTGCCGGTGGTCTCGAGCAGGTGCTCGGAGTCCGCCTTCTTGTACTCGTTGTACTTGGGCAGACCGGCCTTGTACTCGGCCATCCAGTCCTCGGCGAACTTGCCGCTCTGGATCTCGGCCAGGACCTTCTTCATCTCGGCCTTGGTGGCGTCGGTGATGACGCGCGGGCCGGTGATGTAGTCGCCCCACTCGGCGGTCTCGGAGACCGACCAGCGCATCTTCTCCAGGCCGCCCTCGTACATGAGGTCCACGATGAGCTTCAGCTCGTGCAGGCACTCGAAGTACGCGATCTCCGGCTGGTAGCCGGCCTCGGTCAGGGTCTCGAAACCGGCCTTGACCAGGGCGGAGGCGCCACCGCAGAGGACGGCCTGCTCACCGAACAGGTCGGTCTCGGTCTCCTCGGTGAAGGTGGTCTTGATGACGCCGGCGCGGGTGCCGCCGATGCCGGCCGCGTACGACAGCGCCAGGGCGAACGCGCCACCGGTGAAGTCCTGCTCGACGGCGGCGATGCAGGGCACGCCGCGGCCTTCCTCGTACTGGCGGCGGACCAGGTGGCCCGGGCCCTTCGGGGCGACCAGGGCGACGTCCACGTTGGCCGGGGGCTTGATGAAGCCGTAGCGGACGTTGAAGCCGTGACCGAAGAAGAGCGCGTCGCCCTCCTTGAGGTGGTCCTTGATGGACTCCTCGTAGATCTCGGCCTGGAGCGGGTCCGGCGTCAGGATCATGATGACGTTCGCCCACTCGGCGGCCTCCGAGACGGAGACGACCTTCAGACCCTGCTCCTCGGCCTTGGCCTTGGACTTCGAGCCCTCCTTCAGGCCGACGACGACGTCGACGCCGGAGTCACGGAGCGACAGCGCGTGGGCGTGGCCCTGGCTGCCGTAACCGATGACCGCGACCTTCTTGGCCTGGATGATGGACAGGTCGGCGTCGTTCTCGTAGAACAGCTCGGCCACTGGGATATCTCCTTGGTGCGCTGGTGTTGCTCCCACCGTACGGCGGGGAACGGAATCTGAGTTTCTCGGTCTCGCCATGCGAGCCGGCGTGTCAGGCGCCGCGTGGGTCGCGTGCGTCGGCGTGCCGGTCGCCGTGTGTCAGGCGCCGCGTTGGATCAGGCGCCGCGTCTCGTCAGGCGCTGCGGTCGAGCGAGCGCAGGCTGCGGTCCGTGATGGACCGTCCGCCACGCCCTATGGCGATCGTGCCGGACTGCACGAGCTCCTTGATGCCGAAGGGCTCCAGCATCTTGAGCATGGCGCCCAGCTTGTCGGTGCCGCCGGTGGCCTCGATGGTGACGGCCTCCGGGGAGACGTCGACCGTCTTGGCGCGGAACAGCTGGACGATCTCGACGATCTGCGAGCGCGTCTCGTTGTCGGCGCGGACCTTCACGAGGACGAGCTCGCGCTCGATCGCGTTGTGCGGCTCCAGCTCGACGATCTTGAGCACGTTGACCAGCTTGTTGAGCTGCTTGGTCACCTGCTCCAGCGGGAGGTCCTCGACATTCACGACGATGGTGATGCGGGAGATGTCGGGGTGCTCGGTGACGCCGACCGCGAGGGAGTCGATGTTGAACCCGCGGCGGGAGAACAGCGCGGCGATCCGGGCGAGGATGCCGGGCGTGTTCTCGACCAGGACGGAGAGCGTGTGCTTGGACATGTGAGTCGTTCTCTCTCTCAGGCTCTCTCGGCTCAGTCGTCTTCGTTGTCGCCGAAGTCGGGGCGGACGCCCCGGGCTGCCATGACCTCGTCGTTGGAGGTGCCGGCGGCGACCATCGGCCACACCATGGCGTCCTCGTGGACGATGAAGTCGATCACGACCGGGCGGTCGTTGATCGCGTTGGCCTCGGCGATGACCTTGTCCAGGTCGGCCGGGTCCTCGCAGCGCAGGGCGACGCAGCCCATGGCCTCGGACAGTTTGACGAAGTCCGGGACGCGGGTGCCCTTGCGGGGGGCGATCGACTCGCCGAGCTGCGAGCCCACGGTGTCGTGGCCGGTCTCGTCCGCGTGCAGCACGGTGTTGGAGTACCGCTGGTTGTAGAAGAGGGTCTGCCACTGGCGGACCATGCCCAGCGCGCCGTTGTTGATGATCGCGACCTTGATCGGGATGTTGTTCAGCGCGCAGGTGACCAGTTCCTGATTGGTCATCTGGAAGCAGCCGTCACCGTCGATCGCCCAGACGGTGCGCTCCGGCATGCCGACCTTGGCGCCCATCGCGGCGGGGACCGCGTAGCCCATGGTTCCGGCGCCGCCGGAGTTCAGCCAGGTGCGGGGCTCCTCGTACTTGACGAAGTGGGAGGCCCACATCTGGTGCTGGCCGACACCCGCCGCGAAGATCGTGCTCTTCGGCGCGAGCGCGCCGATCCGCTCGATGACGTGCTGCGGGGAGAGGCTGCCGTCCTCGGGCAGGTCGTAGCCCAGCGGGTACGTGTCGCGCCAGCGGTTGAGGTCGTTCCACCAGGCGGTGTAGTCGCCCGCGTTGCCCTCGGTGTGCTCGGCCTGGACGGCCTGGATCAGGTCGGCGATGACCTCGCGGGCGTCGCCCACGATCGGGACGTCGACCTCGCGGTTCTTGCCGATCTCGGCGGGGTCGATGTCCGCGTGGATGATCTTCGCGAAGGGCGCGAAGCTGTCCAGCTTGCCGGTGACGCGGTCGTCGAAGCGGGTGCCGAGCGCGATCAGCAGGTCGGACTTCTGGAGCGCGGTGACGCCGGTGACCGAGCCGTGCATGCCGGGCATGCCGACGTGCAGCGGGTGGCTGTCGGGGAAGGAGCCCAGGGCCATCAGGGTGGTGCAGACCGGGACGCCGGTCAGCTCGGCGAGGACCTTCAGCTCGGCCGTGGCGCCGGACTTCATGACGCCGCCGCCGACGTACAGGACCGGGCGCTTGGCCTGGCAGATGAGCTTCGCGGCCTCGCGGATCTGCTTGGCGTGCGGCTTGGTGACGGGCCGGTAGCCGGGCAGGTCCATGGACGGCGGCCAGGAGAAGGTGGTCTTCGCCTGGAGGGCGTCCTTGGCGATGTCGACCAGGACCGGGCCCGGGCGGCCGCTGGCCGCGATGTGGAAGGCCTCGGCGATGGTCCGCGGGATGTCCGCGGCCTTGGTGACGAGGAAGTTGTGCTTGGTGATCGGCATCGTGATGCCGACGATGTCCGCCTCCTGGAAGGCGTCCGTACCGATCGCCTTGGAGGAGACCTGGCCCGTGATCGCGACGAGGGGGACGGAGTCCATGTGCGCGTCGGCGATGGGGGTGACCAGGTTGGTGGCGCCCGGGCCGGAGGTGGCCATGCAGACGCCGACCTTGCCGGTGGCCTGCGCGTAGCCGGTGGCGGCGTGGCCGGCGCCCTGCTCGTGGCGGACCAGGATGTGACGGACCTTCTTGCTGTCCATCATCGGGTCGTACGCCGGGAGGATGGCGCCGCCCGGGATACCGAAGACGGTGTCGCACCCCACCTCTTCGAGAGAGCGGATGAGGGACTGCGCACCCGTGACGTGCTCAACTGCGGTGGGCTGGTGTCCACCCGTACGGGGCCGCGGCTGCGGATGGTGGGCCCCGGTGGCCTGCTCGGTCATCGGCATTCTCTTCTCGAAGCTGAGGGTTTTACGAGGAGCGGGGATCCCCCGGATCAGAGCCGGGGACGTGTGCCAGTGCAACAAAAAACCCCCCGTGCCTGGTGGCAAGCGAGGGGAGCGCGTCGGTAGCGTTGAGCGGGGACATGCTGGTCCCAGCTTCAGCCGACGCGCTTTCCAAGTACGAGAATTCGGGTGCGCATGGCATTGACCCTCCCTCCGGCGGGAGGTGGATGTCAAGCGGGTGGGACGGGCGTCTCATTATTTGAGCCTCTACGGATGACCATCGAGCCGCCGGACGCGCCTCCTGCCAAGGCGGGCAGGGCTGAACCGCCCGGTACAGGGAACGTACCTCTCACGAGCGCGCGCCGCAGCCTGTATTCGTCGAGCGGACCGGAAAACGCCATTCCCTGGCCGTGGGTGCACCCCATCGCGCGCAGCGCCATCACCTGTTCGGGCAGGTCCACGCCGTCCGCCACGGACTGCATGCCCAGGTCGTTTGCGATCCGCAACAATCCTGCGGTGATCTTGTGCAGGCGGGCGGACTCGACCACGCCCTCCACCAGCCCCCGGTCGAGCTTGAGCAGGTCCACCGGGAGGCGGCGGAGGGCGCTGATGGCCGCGTAGCCGCTGCCGAAGCCGTCCAGGGCGATCCGTACGCCGAGCCGGTGCAGGGCCGTCAGGCGGCGCTCCAGCTCGTCGAAGGGCACTCTGGGGTCGGAGGCGGCGAGTTCCAGGACCAGTGCACCGGACGGCAGCCCGTGCCGGGCCAGCAGGGACTCCACGGACCCGCGCGGCATGGAGCGGTCCAGCAGCCGCTGGGCGGTCATCCGTACGGCCACTGGTACGTCGTGCCCGGCGCGGTGCCGCTCGGCGGCCTGCTCGACGGCCTCCTCCAGCAGCCAACGGCCCAGCTCGGCGGCGCGCGAGGCATCCGGCCCGCCCGCGCCGCCCGCGCTGCGCTCGGCCACCCGCAGGAACTCGGCCGGGGTGAAGAGGATCCCCTGCGTGGAGCGCCAGCGGGCCTGGGCGGCGACGGCCGTGACCTCCCCGGTGACCAGCGAGACCACGGGCTGGTGCAGCAGGGCGAACTCGCCGTCGTGCAGCGCGGTGCGCAGCCGCCCGGCGATCTCGGCCTTGCGTACGACCTCGGCCTGCATCTGGGGGGCGTACAGCTCGACGCGGTCCTTGCCGCCGGCCTTGGCCCGGTACATCGCGAGATCCGCGTTGCGCATCAGGTCCGAAGGGGTGATGCCGGGCTCTGCGAAGGCCACTCCGATGCTGGCGGCGACCCGGACCTCGCTCCCGGCGATCCGGTAGGGCTGGGAGAGGGTGGTGCGCAGCCGGTCGGCGATCTCGTGCACCTGGTACTCGCGGGCGCTGCGGTCACGGCTGCCGTCGCCCAGGATCAGGGCGGCGAACTCGTCCCCGCCGAGCCGGGCGGCGGTGTCCCCGGCCCGGACGGCGTCCTGGAGGCGGCGGGCGGCCTCGATGAGCAGTTCGTCGCCGGCCTGGTGCCCGATGGTGTCGTTGACGGCCTTGAAGCCGTCGAGGTCGATGAAGAGCACGGCGGTGCTGTGGTCCCCGGCCCGGCGGCCGGTCAGGGCCTGGCGGACACGGCGGGTGAAGAGCGCCCGGTTGGGCAGGTCGGTCAGCGGGTCGTGCTCGGCACTGTGCTGGAGCTGGGCCTGCAGGCGCACGCGCTCGGTGACGTCGCGGCTGTTGAGGATGAGCCCGCCCTGGTGGCGGTTGACGGTGGACTCGACGTTGAGCCATTCGCCGCCGCCCGACTTGAACCGGCACTCGATGCGGGTGGTGGGCTCCTCGGCGGGCGGGGCGGCCAGGAAGCGGCGCACCTCGTGGACCACGCGGCCGAGGTCGTCGGGGTGGATGAGGGTGGCCAGCTCGGTGCCGACCAGCTCCTCGGCCTCGCGGCCGTAGACCCCGGCGGCGGCGGGGCTGACGTAGCGCAGGGTGCCGGTGGGCGCGGCGATCATGATGACGTCGCTGGAGCCCTGGACCAGGGAGCGGAAGTGGTTCTCCTTCTGGGCCAGTTCCTGGGTCAGGGCGATGTTGTCGAGGAGCATGATGCCCTGCCGGATGACGAGGGCGAGGACGACGGTGCAGCCGGTGAAGACCACCATCCGGTCGACCTTCCGGCCGTCCACCACGTTGTACAGGATGCCGAGGGTGCAGACGGCTGCGGCGAGGTACGGGGTGAGGGCGGGCAGCGAGCCGGTGATGGGGCGGCTGTGCGGCCGGTCGGCGCGCGGGGGCGCGGGCCGCCCCTGGGACTCGGCGCGGCGGGCGCCCCAGGGCGCGTAGGCGAGGAGCAGTGAGCCCGCGAACCAGCCGGCGTCGAGGATCTCACCCGAACGGTAGGTGGTGTTCAGCAGCGGGGAGGTGAAGAGCGCGTCGCTCAGGACGGTCAGCGCGAGGGCCGCGATGGCGGTGTTGACGGCCGAGCGGTTGTTCGCGGAGCGGCGGAAGTGCAGCACCAGGACCATCGAGACCAGCGCGATGTCGAGGAGCGGGTACGCGAGCGAGAGCGCGGCGCGCGGGACGCTGCCGGGGGCGCCCGACTGGGCGGTGCGGGCGGCGTTGGCGAGGGCCAGGCTCCAGGAGAGGGTCAGCAGCGAACCGCCGATGAGCCAGGAGTCGAGTCCGAGGCAGACCCAGCCGGCCCGGGTGATCGGGCGTTTGGCGAGGACGAGCAGGCCCACGATCGCGGCGGGCGCGAAGCAGAGGAAGGCGAAGTCGGCGAGCGAGGGCTCCGGTACGTCCTGGCCGAGGATGACCTCGTACCAGCCCCAGACGGCGTTCCCGAGGGCGCCCATGAGCGAGGAGAACGCGAACATCAGCCAGGCGGGACGCTCACGCCGGTCGATCGTGCGGGCGTAGTGATAGCAGGAGACCGCGGCCAGTAAGCCGGCCGTGCTGAGCCCGAAATCGCCCATGATCTTGGCGACTTCCTCGGACCCCCAGCCGAGGGCGGCGCCGACGGCGTACCCGCCGCTCACCACCGCCAGGAGGAGCTGCGCCGCGAGACCCTTGCCGCCGCCGGAGACCGGCGGCCGGGTCAGGAGCGCCGCCCCCGGGGCGCTCACCGGTCCCCCTCGCCGGCTTGTTCCAGAGCAAGGCGGTCTCGACAGCGTCGCCTCCGGCGGCTCTGCCGCATCGGATCCTTCGTCCATTGGCCGTGCATCGCCCGTCGCCCCCCAAAGTGTCCGATCACTCCCCAGCGCCAGACGTACGTGGCGCAGCCCCTTCTTCCGGACGATACACCACTTTCGTCACTCAGCGACATAGCTTCTCTACGCTCCGTCACCACCAGGGGAGTTGTGGGCACGGCCCGCGCACGCGCCGTCGCGCAGCGTGCGCGCCCCCGCCTCAGCCGGTGACCAGCACGGTGTTCTCCACCGGCTCCCCGGCGGCGAACCGGGTGAGCTGGCGGGCCACCAGACGCTTGGCCCGGGGCTCGAACGCCGAGCTGCTGCCGCCCACATGAGGCGTGATCAGGACATTCGGAGCATGCCAGAGCGGGTGGCCCGCGGGCAGCGGTTCGGGGTCCGTGACGTCCAGTGCGGCGTGCAGTCGGCCCGATTCCAGCTCGGACAGCAGGGACTTGGTGTCGACGACGGGGCCGCGCGAGACGTTCACGAGGAGGGCTCCGTCCTTCATCCGGCCGAGGAAGGCGGCGCCCGCCAGGCCCCGGGTGTCCTCGGTCAGCGGGGTGCACAGGATCACCACGTCCGCGTCCGGGAGGAGGCGGGGCAGGTCGGCGAGGGCGTGCACGGGCCCGTGGGGGGCGGTGCGCGCGGAGCGGGCGACGCGGGTGACGGGCCCGCACTCGAAGGGCAGGAGCCGGTCCTCGACGGCCGCGCCGATCGATCCGTAGCCGACGATGAGGACGGAGCGGTCGGCGAGGGCCTCGTAGAAGCCACCGTGCCACTCCTCGCGGTCCTGGCCGCGCACCATGCCGGGGATGCCGCGCAGGGAGGCGAGGGTCAGGGTGAGGGCGAGCTCGGCGGTGCTGGCCTCGTGGACCCCGCGGGCGTTGCAGAGCCGCACGCCGGCGGGCAGGTCGGCGAGGCCGCCGAGGATGTTGTCGATGCCGGCGGTGAGGGTCTGCACGACCTGGAGGGCCGGCATCCGCGGGAACGGGCGCAGGGTCACGGCCTGGGACTTCATGTACGGGGTGACGTAGAAGACGCAGTCGGCCGGATCGGCCGGGAAGGTGTCCTCGCCGTCCCAGTGGCGGTAGCTGAGGGAATCGGGGAGCCCGTCGATCTCGTCGGCGGGGAAGGGGAGCCAGACGTCCCCGGTCGTTGCGGTCATGATCGCGAGGCTATGCGAAGGGAACTGGATCAAGCCGTTAGTTTGAGGGCCGGACCGGGAGGGGGACGCAGGGGTGGAGCGCAGGTCGATCGGGTCGGGACCGCTGACGGTGGGGGCCATAGGGCTCGGGTGCATGCCGATGAGCTGGGCCTACGCGCCTTCGCGGCGCCGGGGCGAGGAGTCGCTGCGCACCGTGCACACGGCGCTGGACCTGGGGGCGAACCTGCTGGACACCGCCGATGTGTACGGGCCGTTCACCAACGAGCTGGTGGTGGGGCGGGTGCTGCGGGAGCGGCGGGCCGACGCCTTCGTGTCGGCCAAGGTGGGGCTGCGGGCGGGTGAGCAGCACGTGGTGGCCGACGGCCGGCCGGGGTACGTGCGGCGGGCGTGCGACGCCTCGCTGCGGCGGCTGCGGACCGATGTCATCGACCTGTACCAGTTGCACCGGGTGGACCCGGACGTGCCGGTGGAGGAGACCTGGGGCGCCATGGCGGAGCTGGTGGGTGCCGGGAAGGTGCGTGCGCTCGGTTTCTGCGCGCTGGGCGCGGGGGCCGGGCCCGGGGCGGGGCGGCGCGGGGACCGGGGGTACCGCTCGACGCTGCGGCAGCTGGAGCGGGTCCAGCAGGTGTTCCCGGTGACGGCGGTGCAGGCGGAACTGTCGGTGTGGTCGCCGGAGGCGGCGTGGCAGCTGCTGCCGTGGTGTGCGGCGCGGGGCGTGGGGATGCTGGCGGCGATGCCGCTGGGCAGCGGGTTCCTGACCGGGACCCTGACGCCGGGGCAGGGTTTCGAGGAGGCCGACGTACGGGCGCGCCATCCCCGGTTCACGGCGCACGCGATGGCGTCGAACCAGGTGCTGGTGGCGGGGCTGCGGCGGGTGGCGCGGCGGCACGGGCCTGAGGTCACGGCGGCGCAGGTGGCGCTGGCCTGGGTGCTGGCGCAGGGGCCTCACGTGATACCGGTGCCGGGGGCGCAGCGGGCGCACTGGGCGGCGGAGAACGCGCGGGCCGCGGAGGTGCGGCTGACGGCCGGGGAGCTGGCCGAGATAGCGGAACTGCCGGGGGCGGTGGGAGCCTGGGACTGAGCCCCGACAATCACTCGATCGAGTGTACGAGTGGTGGAACTTGGGGGTGGGCCCCGGATGTTGAGTCATGTGGAAGGCGGGAATCGCGGGATCGGGACCGGATCCGAGGGGATCGGTCGGGCCCGGTCGGGATCGGACGGGGGCGGGACGATGCGGTACGAGCGGACGCGGGCGGTGCGTGCGGTGCGGGCTACGCGGGCGGTGCGGCGGATCGGGGAGGTCCAGGGGGCCGAGCGGCCCCGGGCGGCGGGGGCGCGGTGGTACGGCGCCGGGAGCGCGGGGAGCCGGGGCGTGCTGGCGGTGCTCGCGCTGGCCGGGTGCGGGGCCCTGCTGACGGCGGGCTGTTCCGCTCCGGGCGGCGCCGGGGCAGGGGCGGGCGGCTCTCCCCCAGTCTCTCCGCCGGCTTCTCCCCCGGTGTCGTCACCGGGGTCCGCGCCGGCGGAGGCCTCGGGGCCGCCCGCGAAGGGGTCGGTGACCGTCTCGGGCGAGGTCGCGAAGGGGCTGGAGTCCCCCTGGGGCGTGGCCCCGCTGCCCGGCGGGGACCTGCTGGTCGCCTCGCGCGACAAGGGGACCATCAGCAGGGTCGCGGCGGGCACCGGTGCCGTGACGCAGATCGGCAGGGTGCCTGGGGTGGCGCCGGGCGGGGAGGGCGGCCTGCTGGGCCTGGCGCTCTCCCCGGGCTTCGCCTCGGACCACCTGGTGTACGCGTACTTCACGACGGAGTCCGACAACCGCATCGCGCGGCTGCGCTACGACGAGCAGCGCGCGCCGGGGCAGCAACTGGGCGCTCCCGACACGGTGTTCCGCGGGATCCCCAAGGGGCTGATCCACAACGGCGGCCGGATCGCCTTCGGCCCCGACAAGATGCTCTGGGCCGGGACGGGCGAGACCGGGAACACGGCTCTGGCACAGGACCGGAAGTCGCTGGGCGGCAAGATCCTGCGGATGACCCCGGACGGGCAGCCGGTGCACGGCAATCCGGAGGCCGACTCCGTCGTGTACTCGTACGGGCACCGCAATGTGCAGGGCCTCGCCTGGGACAAGGACAAGCGGCTCTGGGCGGCCGAGTTCGGGCAGAACACCTGGGACGAGCTCAATCTCGTCGAGCCGGGCGGGAACTACGGCTGGCCGGAGGTGGAGGGCAAGGCCGGCAGAGCCGGGTTCCGTGATCCGGTGGCCGTCTGGAAACCGGACGAAGCCTCGCCGAGCGGGATCGCCTGGGCGCAGGGGTCGGTCTGGATGGCCGGGCTCAAGGGGGAGCGGCTGTGGCGGGTCCCGCTGCGGGGGGCCGCCCTGGCCGCGGAGCCCGAGGCCTTCCTGCAGGGGAAGTACGGGCGGCTGCGCACGGTGGTGCCGCTCGACGGTGACCGGTTGCTGCTGGTCACGAGCGAGACGGACGGGCGCGGGTCGCCGGAAGCGGGCGACGACAGGATCCTGACTCTGACGGTGCGGTGACCTGACTGGCCCCGTGGGGGGACGAGAGGCACGGTGGACGCGGTGTTCAACATGATCGAGGAACTGTTCAACCCGGGACGCAAGCACACGGACGAGGAGCGCAAGCGGCTGGAGCTGTCCCGGACCGACGTGAGTGACGGCGATCCGGGACGGGGCCCCATAGACCTGGACTCCGGCAAGGTGCTCATACGCCCTGCCGAGGCGCACGCCGACGAGGCGCGCCCCGAGGAGACGGCCTAGGTCCGGGCCGCCGTCCGGGCCGCGGTCGGGGTGGCTTGGGGGGCGGGCGGGGTGAAGAGGCGCAGGCGGTGGGCGAGGGCCGCGGCCTCGCCCCGGCCGGCGACGCCCAGCTTGGCCAGGATGTTGGACACGTGCACGCTGGCCGTTTTCGGGGAGATGAAGAGTTCCTGCGCGATCAGGCGGTTGGTGGCTCCGGTCGCGACCAGGCACAGCACCTCCCGCTCGCGGCTGGTCAGGCCCAGGGCCTCGGCCGGGTCGAGGTCGGGGGCGGGCGCCGGGCGGGTGTCGTCGGGGGTCAGCGGGAGCCGGGCCCGCTGGGCGAGCAGGGCCAGGTCCTCGCGGAGTCGGCGGGAGCCGAGCCGGTCGGCGGTGGCGTGGGCGTCGCGCAGCAGTCCGGCGGCCGTCTGGCGGTCCCCGCCGCCGACCAGCAGGGCTTCGGCGAGCCGGTGGCGGGTGCGGGCCAGCAGGTACGGGCGCTCCAGCGGGCGGACGGCGGCCTCGACGTCATTCCAGTCGGCGGCGGTGTCGCGGCCCTCGGCGCGGAGCAGTTCGGCCCTGAGGTACTCGGCGTGGGCGGTCCACACGGGCGCCGGGGTGGGCAGGGTGCGGGCGGCGGTGCGCAGGACCTCCAGGGCGGCGTCCCGGCCGGCGTCGGCCGCGGGCAGGCCCCTGGCGTCGGCTTCGGCGGAGGCCGAGGCCAGCAGGAGGGGCCAGGCGTAGCGGTGCTGGCCGAGCGGAAATCCGTAGGCGACGGCCTGGGCGGTCTCGGCGCGGACGTCGGCTATCCGGCCCTCGCCTTCGGCGACGCCGATGGCCAGCCGGTACAGCGGGAGCCGGTGCTGGGGCTGGTTGTCGTGGGTGCCGAAGTGGGCGTGGGCGGCGGCGAGCTGCTGGGCGGCCTCGGTGAGTTCGCCGCGGGCCAGGGCGAGGTAGGCGAGGCGTGAGGCGGCGGCGCCGCGCGGGGCGGCGCCCTGGCCGACGCGCAGGATGCGCCGGGAGGCTTCGGCGGCTTCGTCCCAGCGGCCGAGGCTGTACAGGCTCTCCGCCAGGTTGCCGCGGACCCAGGCCTCGGTGTCCAGGAGCCGGGACCTGCTGACGAGTTCGGCCCCTTGTTCGGCCAGTTCCACCGCTTCGCGGGACCGGCCGAGTCCTTCGAGTTGAGAGCTGAGGTTGATGTGTACGCGTCCTGCTACCACCGTGAGTCCGAGTGCGACGGCCCGTTCGAGCACCGCGTGGAGTTCGGTGAAGCCCGCTTCGGGGTCGCCGGCGTCGCCGAGCATGCTGCCGACCGTGATCCGGGCGTTGAGCTCGGTCTCCTCGGCGCCGACCATCCGCGCGTACTCGACGGCGCGTTCGGCGGCGGCCATGTTGTCGGGGCCGGGGTTGTGGAGCATGCCCCAGCCGGCGGCGCGGACGAGGACGTCGGCGTGCACCTGGGACGGGGGCAGCCCCTTGACCAGGTCCTGGGCCGTGGCGATCTCCGCCCAGCCGTCGCCGCGCCCGAGGCTGGCGATCAGCCGGGAGCGCTCGGTCCAGAACCAGGCGGCGCGCAGCGGGTCGGGGCCGTCGGCGCCGTCCTCGTCGAGCATCCGCAGGGCGAGTTTGGTGAGTTTGAGGGCGCGTTCGCGTTCCCCGCCGAACCGGGCGGCGACGGTGGCCTCGGCGAGCAGGTCGAGGCGCTGGAGCGGGGTGGTCTCCGGGTCGCAGCCGCAGGGCGGGTACACGTCGGTGTAGTCCGCCGGGCGCAGGGCCTCGCGTACGTCCTCGGGGGTGCTCTCCCACAGGTCCAGGGCCCGCTCCAGCAGGCTCAGCTGCTCGGAGTAGGCGTGCCGGCGGCGGGCGGTCACGGAGGCGGCGAGGACGGCGGGCAGGGCCTTGGCGGGGTTGTTCGCGGCGTACCAGTAGTTGGCCAGCCGGATGACCCGCTCCTCGGCGCGGACGAGGGTCTCGTCGGCTTCCACGGCCTCGGCGTAGCGCCGGTTGACGCGGGCGCGCTCGCCGGGCAGCAGGTCGTCGCTGACGGCCTCGCGGACCAGCGAGTGGCGGAAGCGGTAGCCGTCGCCGTCGGCGGTGGCGAGGAGGATGTTGGCGCCGACGGCGGCCCGCAGGGCCTCGATCAGTTCGTCCTCGCCGAGCTGGGCGACGGCGCGCAGCAGCGGGTACTCGATGGTGGAGCCGCCTTCGGCGACGATGCGCACCACGCGCTGGGCGGCGTCGGGGAGCACCTCGACGCGGACGAGCAGCAGGTCGCGCAGGGATTCGGTGAGCCCGGTGCGGCAGCCGCTCTCGTGCGAGGCGACGAGTTCCTCGACGAAGAAGGCGTTGCCGTCGGAGCGGTCGAAGACGGAGTCGACGAAGGCCTCCTCGGGCTGCGAGGCGAGGATCCCGGCGAGCTGGCGGCGTACTTCGGCCCGGTTGAAGCGGGCCAGTTCGATGCGCCGGACGGTGCGGAGCCGGTCGAGTTCGGCGAGGAGCGGGCGCAGCGGGTGGCGGCGGTGGATGTCGTCGGCGCGGTAGGTGGCGACGACGACGAGGCGGCCGCTGCCGAGGGTGCGGACGAGGTAGGCGAGCAGGTGCCGGGTGGAGGTGTCCGCCCAGTGCAGGTCTTCCAGGACGAGCACGACGGTGCGGTCGGCGGCGAGCCGTTCCAGCATCCGTGCCGTCAGTTCGAAGAGCCGGGCGGTGCTCTCCTCGTCGTGCGGGCCGCGGGGGGTCTCGCCGAGTTCGGGGAGGATCCGGGCGAGTTCGTCCTCCTGGCCGGCGGCGGCCGTGGCGAGCTCGTCGGGGAGCTGGCGCAGGAGGCTGCGCAGGGCCGTCGAGAAAGGGGCGAAGGGAAGTCCCTCCGCCCCGATCTCCACACAGCCTCCGACGGCCACGACCGCGCCGCGGCGGTCGGCCTCGCACAGGAACTCCTCGGTCAGCCGGGTCTTGCCGACCCCGGCCTCCCCGCCCATGAGCAGGGCCTGCGGCTCCTGGTCCTCGGCGCGCGTCAGGGCGTCCACGAGTACGGCCAGTTCGTCGGCGCGGCCGACGAACACCGGGCTGACAGATCTGGTCTCCACGCCGCCGAGCATCGCACAGAGGTGCGGGCCGGCGGCACTCGTTATCGGTGCGCTTCTCATCACGTGTCAGTTCACACGGTTCGCGGCGCGGGTCACGCGGCGCGGGTGAAGCGGCTCCGGGTTCCCCTCACCGACCTCTCGGATTCCTGGCCGCGAGAGGAGGAGCGGTGCGCCTTGCGGGCCTCCTGGGCCATCCGGTACTGGTCGGCCTCGCGGATGAGGTCGGCGCGGCGGGCGGTGGCCATCTCGTACTCGAACATCTCGTTCTCCCTGGTTGCGTTTCTCGGGCACCTCGTTCGGTGTGATCCAAGATTCGCTTCCCAGAGGGGTCCGCCGCATCGGGCGCATGCCGCATGTCCGGGGGGCGGGGGTCCTTAGGCCGGGGCCGTAGGTACTCAAGGAGCGCTCGGGCGGCCTAAGGCGTGGCGGTGCAGTGCTTATTCGGCGGCCGTGGGCATGGGGACGAGGAGGTCGAAGTACATGAGGCCGAAGACCAGGACACCGAGGAGGCCCAGGGCGACGGCGGCCCAGGAGACGGACCGGACCCAGACCGGGAGGACCCGGCCGGGGGCGCCGAAGGCGGGGCGGGCCAGGACGAAGACGGCGATCAGGAGGGCGAGGGTGGACAGGACACCGTTGACGAGGGCGGTCATGTGCCAGGCGTCGCCGTACAGGGCGGCGATCTTCTCCTTGGCGGTGGTGGCGCTGACCGATTCGATCTGGCCGATGAGCGTCTGGCGCTCGGCGATCACCCGGGACACCCAGCTGCCGCTGAGGGCGACGAGTCCGAGACCGGCGGCGACGATGGCGGAGGCGGCGGAGCCGACGCCCGAGCCCTGCTCGGGGGTGTCGCCGGCCTCGTCGTCGAAGGCGTCGAGCTCGTCGGCGTCGTCGGCGACGTCGGCGACGTCGGCGACGTCGGCGGCGGCCGGGGCGGCGGGGGTTTCGGCGGCGGGCTCGGCCTGGGCGGGCTCGGCCTGGGCGGCCTCGGCCGGGGTGTTCTCTGCCGCCTTGTCCTCGGCGGCGTCCGCCTCGGTGGCGGTCGGGGCGAGGCTCTTCTTGGTGTCCATGCCGGGCACCGTAGGCGGCGTTTCTGAGAGGTTCCTGAGAAGGGCCACGACGTTCGCGGGGCGCAGGGCCGCAGGCCAGGGGCGGTGCCTGCGGCCCGGGAGGCTACGCGGGGCGGGCGGCGGCCCATTCGGGGGCGAGGACCGACCAGATCTCGGTGTCCTGGCGGACACCGCGGTGGAGGTGGTTCTGCCGCAGGACGCCTTCGCGGGTGAGGCCGAGCCGCTCGGCGACGGCGATGCTCTTCTTGTTGCCGGAGGCGACGTGCCATTCCACGCGGTGCATGCCGCGCTCCTGGAAGGCCCAGTCGATCAGGACCTTGCAGGCCTTGGTGACCAGGCCCCGGCCGGCTCCGGCGGGCTCCAGCCAGCAGCCGACCTCGCAGTTCCCGGCGGCGGCGTCGAAGCTGGGGAAGAGGACCCCGCCGACGAGGGTGCCGTCGACGCGGATCCCGTACAGGCGGGCGCCGTCGGCGGCGGCCTTCTCGGCGTTCGAGCCGAGCAGGCGCCGGGCCGACTCGAGGTCGGTGGCCCGGTCGGGGAATCCGACGTACTGGCCGATGAACTCGCGGCCGCGGTCCATGTGGGCGAGGAACTCCTCGGCGTGCCAGATCTCCAACGGGAACAGCTGGGCGTCGTCGGCGAGGTCTATCGCGAACATTCGTGCTTCCTTACGGCTCGTAACCGGTCAGCGGGACAGCGGGGCCGGCTCCGCATGGTCCGCGTCCGGCCGCTGCGCCGGAAGTGTCGCACGGGTGCGGCACTCGGGGGGCTCGATGCTGATGCGGGGCAGCCGGCGGTCCAGCCAGCCGGGTATCCACCAGTTCGCCCCGCCGAGCATGTGCATCAGCGCGGGCACGAGCAGGGTGCGCAGTACGAAGGCGTCGAGGGCGACGGCGACGGCGAGCGCGATGCCGAACATGGCGATGAGCCGGTCCCCGCTGAGTACGAAGGCCAGGAAGACGGAGATCATGATGACGGCCGCCGAGTTGATCACCCGGCTGGTCTCGGCGAGGCCGACGCGGACGGCCCTGCGGTTGTCTCCGGTCTCCAGCCACTCCTCGTACATCCGGCTGACGAGGAACACCTGGTAGTCCATGGAGAGCCCGAACAGCACCGACACCATGATCACCGGGAGGAAGGGCTCGATGGGCCCGGCGCTGCCCAGTCCCAGCAGTTCGCTCCCCCAGCCCCACTGGAAGATCGCGACGACGACTCCGAAGGAGGAGGCGACGGCGGCGACGTTCATGGCGGCCGCCTTGAGCGGGATGCCTATGGAGCGGAAGGCCAGCAGCAGCAGGACGCAGCCGAGGGCGACGACCACGCCGACGAACAGCGGCAGCTTCCCGATGATCACCTCGGCGAAGTCGTCGTAGCCGGCCGTGACCCCGCCGACGTGGGCCCGCATCGAGCTGCCGTCCTCGGCGCGCGGGATGACCTCCTGGCGCAGCGTGTCGACCAGCTCGCTCGTGGCCCGGGACTGCGGCGCGGAGTCGGGTACGACGGTCAGGACGGCGGTGTCCCCGCTGCGGCTGAGGAGGGCCGGTCCGGCGGACGCCACGCCCTCGGTGGAGCGCAGCGCCCCGGCCAGCCGGTCCACGGCGAGGCGGTCACCGGCGCCGTCGAGGCGGGCCACGACGGTGAGGGGGCCGTTCATCCCCGGTCCGAAGCCGTCGGCGAGCAGGTCGTAGGCCTTGCGGGTGGTGGAGGACGCGGGGTTGTTGCCCTGGTCGGAGGTGCCGAGGTGGAGGGAGAGGGTGGGCAGGGCCAGGACCACCATGACCACGGTGGCGAGCATGCCGAGGAGTTTGGGGTGCCGTTCGACGAAGGCCGACCAGCGGGCGGCGAATCCGGTCGGCGCGTCGGGCTGGGGGCCTTCGGCGGCGAGCCTGCGGCGTTCGCGGCGGGAGAGGGCGCGCGTCCCGATGTAGGAGAGGAGGGCCGGGAGCAGGGTGACGGAGGCCGCCACGGTCAGCACGACGGTGAGGGAGGCCGCGATCGCCACGCCGTCGAGGAACTTCAGTCGCAGGACGAGCATGCCGAGCAGGGCGATGCAGACGGTGGCCCCGGCGAAGACGACGGCCCGCCCGGTGGTGGCGACGGCGCTCTGCGCGGCCTCTTCGACCGTCAGGCCGCGGGAGAGGCCCTTGCGGTGGCGGGTGACGATGAAGAGGGCGTAGTCGATGCCGACCCCGAGGCCGACGAGGGTGCCGAGCATCGGGGCGAAGTCGGCGACCGGCATCGCGTGCCCGAGGAGGGTGATGCCGAAGTAGGCGCTGCCGACGCTGACGAGGGCGGTGGCGATGGGCAGCAGGCTCGCGGCGAGCGAGCCGAAGGCGAGGAAGAGGACGAGGGCCGCGATGGCCACGCCGATGACCTCGGCGAGGTGGGCGCTGGGTGCCTCGGTGAGGCCGACGGCACGGCCGCCGAGTTCGACCTGGAGGCCGTCGGCCTGGGTGGCGGGGTTCCTGGCCGCCTCGACGACCGCCCGGGCCTGGGCCTTGGGGACGGCGTCGGCCTGCCGGTCGAAGGTGACCACGGCGTAGGCGGTGCGGCCGTCGGGGCTGATGCGGGCGGCGTTCTCGGGTCCGGGGCCGTAGGGGCCGGAGACCGAGCCGATGCCGGGGAGGGCGGCTATCTCGTCCAGGGCCCGGGTCATGCGCCGTTCGACGTCCGGGGTGCGGGCGCTCTGATGGTCCGGGGTCCGCCACACGACGGTGTCGGTGTCGCCGCCCTGGCCGTGGAAGCCGTCGCGCAGGAGGTCGTGGGCCTTGCTGGACTCGGTCCCGGGGACCTCGTAGTCGTTGGAGAACGCGGTGCCCGCGGCGGTGGCGGCCGAGGCCGTCGCACCGAGGGCGAGCAGCCAGATCAGGAGGGTGACCAGTCGGTGCCGCATGCACCACCGTGCGATTGCTGCCAACGGACGTGCTCCCTGGTGGTTCGGATCTTCACCGGGGGCGGGGACGGCCCGACGCAAAGAACGCATGAACTCGTGAACTCGTGAACTCTTGTTTTTGTGAAGCGGCCTGGGGTGGTCTACACCTCAATGCCACGATCTCAGCGTTTGGTGATCGTTGGCCTGATTCGTGTGCATCGTCACAGGCCTGCGGCGGGGTGCGGGTCCTCGGGCCCGGCCGTGGGGGCGAAGGGCCCGTCGGCGCGGTAGCCGGGGACCGAGGGCCAGCGGACGGTGAGGACGACCGCGTCCTCCTCCGCGTACCAGGAGTGGTCGACCCCGCGGCCCCAGACGACGTAGTCGCCCTGCTCGGCGAGGACCACGGTGCGGCCGGGGAACTCCAGCCGGAAGCGGCCGCTGATCAGTACCTGGAGCGCGGTGCGCTGCTCGCCGGTCACCCACTTCTCGCGTTCCTCCCCCTTGGGGTGGACGCCCCACTTGATCTCCACGTCCTCGCTGTGACGGGGATCGCCGGGGGTCTTGAAGTGGCCGAGGAGCCAGCCCCGGTCGGCGGCGGCGTCGGGGGTGGCCTTGCCGGTGTAGATGGCGGAGTCGACGTTCACGGGGTGAGGCTAATGCAGTTGTGGGGGTGGGCGTGCGCCTGATGATCTGAACCGATGACCATGGAACGAGATGAACTGCTGAAGGTGCGCGACCACTACGACGCGCAGATGCGCCGGGACGCGGTGCCCGACGCCGCGCACGCGCGGGTGGAGCGGGTGGGCCCCGTCGTACGCCAGACCGTGCCCGGGCTCGGCTGGAACGGCGTGCTCTGGTCGGACCTCGACGAGGAGACGGCGGACGCGCAGATCGCGGCGCAGGTGGCGTACTTCTCCGCGCGCGGGGACCAGGAGGGCGGGGCGGAGTTCGAATGGAAGCTGTACGCCCACGACCGCCCGGCGGACCTCGGGGACCGGCTGCGCGCGGCGGGCTTCGTGCCGGAGCCGGCCGAGACGCTGCTGGTGGCGCGGACGGCCGAGCTGGCCCTGCTGCCCGTGGAGCCGCCCGAGGGGATCACCCTGCGGGTGGTGCGGGACGAGGCCGGGGTGGATCTGATGATGGACGTCCACCACCGGGCCTTCGGCACCGAGCGGCCCCGGATCCGGGAGCAGATGCTCAGCCTGCTGCGGGACGAGCCGCAGACCCTGGAGGCCGTGGTGGCGATGGCCGGGGACGTCCCGGTGAGCGCGGCCCGGATGGAGATGCGGCCGGGCAGTTCCTTCGCGGGCCTGTGGGGCGGCGGCACGGACCCGCAGTGGCGCGGCCGGGGCATCTACCGCCTTCTGGTGGCGCACCGCGCCCGGGTGGCGCAGGAGCGCGGCATCCCGTACCTGCAGGTGGACGCGTCGGACGACAGCCGCCCGATCCTGGAGCGCCTCGGCTTCGGCGTGCTGGGCGTGACGACCCCGTACGTCTGGCAGCCTGACCCCCCGCGCCCTGCGGCCCCGGCCGGATCCCGGCGGGCCGGTGCGGCCGGGTTCCGTGGGGGCGGGGCGCCGGGGGAGGATCGGGGGATGGAACGCATCGGACCGCCCCTGACCGGGGACGAGCGCGAGACGCTGCGCGCGTACCTCGACTTCCACCGGGCCACCCTCGCCTGGAAGTGCGAGGGCCTCACCGACGAGGAGTTGCGCCGGCAGGCCTCGCCGCCGTCCACCCTTTCCCTGCTGGGCCTGGTCCGGCACATGGCCGAGGTGGAGCGGCACTGGTTCCGGCGCACGGTCGGGGGTGCGGACGTACCGCACCTGTGGTCGCGGGAGCACGACTTCCAGGCCGCCTACGACGCCTCCGCCGCGACCCGCGCCGAGGCCTTCGAGGCCTGGGAGGCGGAGGTGGAGCACTCCCGCGCGGTCGAGGCGGCCGCCGAGTCGCTGGAGGTGACGGCCCACGTCACGAAGTGGGAGCGGGACGCCTCACTGCGGGTGGTGATGCTCCACATGATCCACGAGTACGCCCGCCACAACGGCCACGCCGACTTCCTGCGCGAGGCCGTCGACGGCTCGACGGGCGCCTGAGGTTCTCGACCGGCCACAGCACTGGGCGTCAGGCCGCCCGCCAGTAGCCGAGGCTGTTCACCCGCTCCTTGGGCAGGGCCAGGTCCTTGCGGAGGTACGCCGTCAGGCTGCGTGTGGTCGCCGTGTCGCAGGCCAGCCACACGTACGCCGAGTCCGGGTCCGGGCCGACCAGCCCGGGGAGTTCGGCCCGGACCCGTTCGGCGAGCGCCGACCCGCCCCGGGGGACCCGGCGGATCTCGTGCCGGGCGGCGTCCGCCCGCAGGGGCAGCCGCGCGTCGGAGTCGTGCTGGGTCTCGAACCAGATGGTGGCGGGGGTCGACGGGTACGCGTCGAGCAGGGAGTTGATCGCGGGCAGGGAAGCCGGGTCGCCGATGACCAGCAGCCGCTGCGGCTGCGGGACCGGGGCCTTGAAGCCGGTGCCCTGGACGGTGGCGTCGAGGGTGTCCCCGGGCCGGGCCGTCCGCGCCCAGCGGCTGGCGAGCCCGTCGTGCAGGGCGAACTCGAAGGCGAAGGTCCCGGTCTGCGGGTCGGGGTCCACGAGGGTGTAGGCCCGCTGGTGCGGGCGGGCGCCGCCCTCGAACCAGACCCGGACCCACATGGTGGGGTGCAGGGATTCCCCGGCGGCGGCCAGCAGTCCGCCGTCGGTGAAGCGGATCCGCCGGAAGTGCTCGGTGACCTCCTCGACCGCGGTCACCGTGAACGTGAAGTCCTTGCCCCTCATGAGCTTGAGGACCACGCCCTCCCAGCCCTTGCCGACCGCCATGTCCACCCCTTCCCCGGGCACCCCAGGGGCACCCCTATAGTTAGGTCAGCCTAACCTAAGCGCTTGGGGAAGAGTGTGAGCAGTGTGACTACCGAGGCCTACGAGGTCTACCGCGACAGCTGGGGCATCCCGCACCTGCGGGCGTCCGACCCGCTCCGGCTCGCCTACGCCCAGGGCCGGGTCACCGCCCAGGACCGGGCCTGGCAGCTGGAGGTCGAGCGGCACCGCGCCCAGGGCTCCAGCGCCTCCTTCCTCGGGGCCGACTGCGTCGACTGGGACCGCTTCGCCCGCCGCGCCCGCCTCGACGACACCGCCCGGCGCTGCCACGAGGCCCTGGCCGCCGACGACCCGGAGACCGCCGCCTGGCTGCGCGCCTACGTCGACGGGGTCAACGACGGCCTCGCCGAGGGCGCCGCCCGCGACGACCGCTTCGCGCGCACCGGCCACAGCCCCGCCCCCTGGGAGCCGTGGGTCCCGCTCTCGGTCTGGATCGGCACCCACATCCTCTTCGCGGGCTTCGCCACCAAGCTCTGGCGCGAACGCGCCGGCCGCGCCCTCGGCGACGCGGCCGCCACCCTCTTCGCCACCGACGCCCCCGGCACGGCCGGCAGCAACGGCTGGCTGGTCCCGGGAGACCGGACCGCCACCGGAGCCGCGATCATCGCGGGCGACCCGCACCGCTTCATCGAGGACCCGGGCGTCTACCAGCAGATACGCCTGTCCTGCCCCGAGTACGACGTCCTCGGCCTGGCCGTCCCCGGCGTCCCCGGCCTCGCCCACTTCGGCCACACCGGCAGCGCCGCCTGGGCCATCACCAACGCCATGGCCGACTACCAGGACCTCTACGTCGAGCGCCTGCGGCCCGCCGCCGACGGCGAGGGCCTCGAAGCACTGGGCCCGGACGGCGCCTGGGAGCCCGTCGCCCGCCACACCGAGACCATCACCGTCGCCGGCGCCCCCGACGTCGAGGTCGAGGTGCTGGAGACCGCCCGGGGCCCGATCGTCGTCGACGCCGCCGACACCGGAGGCAGCGGGTCGCAGGACCAGACCCTCTCCCTGCGCTACCCGCCCCGCGTCCGCCGCGACCTCGGCTTCGCCGTCCTCCCCGCCCTGCTCCGCGCCCGCACCGTCGCCGACATCGACCGCGCCCTCGACTGCTGGGCCGAGCCCGTCAACGTCGTCCACGCCGCCGACTCCGAAGGCGGGCTGCTGCACCGCGTCGCCGGCGCCGTCCCGCTGCGCGACGCCGCCAACCGGCTGCGCCCGGTGCCCGCCTGGGAGTCCCGTCACGCCTGGCAGGGCTGGGCGGACACCCCCGCCGAACCCGTCCAGGGCTTCGCCGTGATGGCGAACGCCCGCGGGATCGCCTCCCCGCTCGGCGTGGAGTTCGCGCCCCCGCACCGCGCCGACCGCATCCGCGAGCTGCTCAGCGGCTCGAAGGACTGGTCCCCGCAGGCGATGGCCGACGTGCACGGCGACACCTACCTGGCCTCCGCCGCACCGCTGCTGGCCCTGCTGCCGGCCCTGGAGGGCCTCTCCCCCGCCGGCCGGGCCCTGCGCGAGCGGCTGCTGGCCTGGGACCGGCACATGGCGGCCGACAGCACGGACGCCACCGTCTTCTCGGCGTTCCGGGCGGCGACGGTACGCCGCTTCGCCGCCGATCCCGTCTTCGCGGGCCTGGCGGGAGCGCCCGCCGGCCCCGCCGTCTTCCACCCGTGGCTCTACCTCCTGCCCCGCGTCGGCTACGCCCTCGAAGGGCTGCTGGCCACCGGGCTCCTCCCGGACCTGGACCGGGTCGCGCACGTGCGCGCCGCCCTGGAGGAGACGGCGGCGGCCGCCGCCCCCGACACCCCGTGGTCCGAAGTGCACCGCCTGGCCCCCTGGCAGGCCCTGCCCGGCCCGGACGCCGAGGACGACTGGCCCGGCCTCGGCGGCGACCACGACTGCGTCAACGCCACCTCCTCCGTACCCGGGTTCACCGACCGCTTCGCCCGCGCCTCGGCGGCCCGCTACGTCTGGGACCTGGCCGACCGCGAGGCCAGCCTCTGGGCGGTCCCGCTCGGCGCGGACGGCGTCCCCGGCTCACCCCACCACCGCGACCAGCTCCCGCACTGGGCGCGCTGCGCACTCGTACCGGTCGTCACGGACTGGTCCCGTCTCACCAAGGAATCCGCATGATCCCCAGCTCGTCCCGACAGCCCGTGCACAGCAGCCACGTCGAGGGCTTCGGCACCGTCACGATCACCCCCGTGGACCCCGCCGCCGACTCCGCCCTGATCCACAGCTGGGTCACCGAGGAGCGGGCCCGGTTCTGGGGCATGGCGGAGGCCGGCCGCGAGCTGGTCCAGGAGATCTACGAGGACGTCGACCGGCGCACGACCCACCACGCCTTCATGATCGGCCGCGACGGCGAGCAGGTCGCGCTGTTCCAGACGTACGACTGCGCCGAGGACCGGGTCAGCGAGGTCTACGAGGTGCGGCCCGGGGACGTCGGCGTCCACCTGCTGATCGGCCCGACCAAGGGCGCGGCCGAGCACGGCTTCACGGGGAACCTGATCGCGGTCTTCATGGAGCACCTGTTCTCCGACCCGGCCACCCTCCGCCTGGTCGCCGAGCCGGACGCGCGCAACGGCAAGGCCGTCGCCCTGCTGGAGCGCAGCGGCTTCACGCTCGGCCCGGAGGTCGAACTCCCCGAGATCGACCTCCCGGAGGTCTACCTCCCGGCCAAGCCCGCCCGGCTGACCTTCTTCAGCCGGCCGGCTTCTCACTGAGTCCGGCCTCGCCCAGGAACGCGAGGACCAGCTCGGCCCATTCGGCCGGGCGCTCGGCGAAGGGGAGGTGCCCGGTGGGCAGTTCCGCGAACCGTGCGCCCGGCAGGGTGTCCGCCAGCTCCCGCTGGAGGCCGATCGGCACGAGCAGGTCCTCGGTGGTCCCGATCACGAGGGCCGGTACGCCGATCCGCGCGGCCTCCGCGCGCAGGTCCGCGCCCTGGAGCAGGTCCACGTGGTCCCCGGACCCGGGCGGCACCGACCCGGCGGTGGCGCGCACCACGTCCTCGGCCTGAGCGGGCGTCAGCCCCTCCAGCGCCGCCGGGCTCAGCGCGAGCGGCACCAGCAGCCGGGCGAGCAGCTCGTCCTCCCCGCGACGGGCCAACTCCGACCACAGGTCGGCGACCAGCTTGAGCCGGTTCCCGGCGCGGACGAAGGTGGCGGTGAGCACGAGCGCGGTGACCCGCTCGGGGTGGCGGGTGGCGAGCCGCAGCGCCACGTTGCCGCCGACCGAGTAACCGAGCACGGCGAACCGTTCCAGCCCCTCGGCGTCGGCGGCGGCCACCAGCTGGTCGGCCAGCTCGTCCAGTTCGAGGGGCTCTTCGGCCTTCGGCGTACCCCCGGTACCGGGGTAGTCGACGCCGACGACGCTGTGCCGGGCGGCCAGCGCGTCGAGCACCGGCCCGAAGTTGGCCTCCACCGACCCCCCTCCCCCGTGAGCCAGCAGCAGGCCGGGGCCGCCGCTCTCGGTACGGACGGTGCGGGCGTAAGCGGCAGTGGTCATGACGAACCTCGGAATTTCTGTATCGGCTGTTACGGATGTGACGGTACCCCAATTCCCTAACGCTCGCTACAGAAAAGAGGCAGGCCGGCGCCCCAACCCGGACGAGGAGGCGGGTACGACGAAGGGCCGCGCCCGGGAGATCCCGGGCACGGCCCCTCGTGCGGAGTGGTCCGTGGGCTCAGCCCTCGGAGACGCCCAGGCGCTCCAGGATGAGCTCCTTGACGCGGGCCGCGTCGGCCTGGCCGCGGGTGGTCTTCATGACCGCGCCGACCAGGGCGCCGACGGCGGCGATCTTGCCGCCGCGGATCTTGTCGGCGATGCCGGCGTTGCCCGCGATGGCCTCGTCCACGGCCGCGCCGAGCGCGCCCTCGTCCGAGACGACCTTCAGGCCGCGCTTGTCGACGACCTCGTCCGGGGTGCCCTCGCCGGCGAGGACGCCCTCGAGGACCTGGCGGGCCAGCTTGTCGTTGAGCTCACCGGCCGCGACCAGGGCCGCGACGCGCGCGACCTGGGCCGGGGTGATCGGCAGCTCGTCGACGACGACGCCCTGCTCGTTGGCGTTGCGGGCCAGCTCGCCCATCCACCACTTGCGGGCGGCCGTCGAGTCGGCGCCGGCCTCGATGGTGGCGACGATGGAGTCCACCGCGCCCGCGTTGAGGATCGACTGCATGTCGTGCTCGTTCACGCCCCAGTCCTCGCGGAGCCGGTTGCGGCGCACGCGCGGCATCTCGGGCAGGCCGCCGCGCAGCTCCTCGACCCAGTCGCGGGCCGGGGCGACGGGGACCAGGTCGGGCTCCGGGAAGTACCGGTAGTCCTCGGCGTTGTCCTTGATGCGGCCGGCGGTGGTGGAGCCGTCCTCCTCGTGGAAGTGCCGGGTCTCCTGCACGATCGTGCCGCCCGAGGTGAGCACCGCCGCGTGGCGCTGGATCTCGAAGCGGGCCGCGCGCTCGACGGAGCGCAGCGAGTTGACGTTCTTCGTCTCGCTGCGGGTGCCGAACTCGGACTCGGGGGTCGGGCGCAGCGACAGGTTCACGTCACAGCGCATCTGGCCCTTGTCCATGCGGGCCTCGGAGACGCCGAGCGCCTTGATGACCTCGCGCAGTTCGGCGACGTACGCCTTGGCGACCTCGGGGGCCCGCTCGCCGGCGCCCTCGATCGGCTTGGTGACGATCTCGATGAGCGGGATGCCGGCGCGGTTGTAGTCCAGCAGGGAGTGGGACGCGCCGTGGATACGGCCGGTGGCGCCGCCGACGTGCAGCGACTTGCCGGTGTCCTCCTCCATGTGGGCGCGCTCGATCTCCACGCGGAAGATCTCGCCGTCCTCCAGCTGTACGTCGAGGAAGCCGTTGAAGGCGATCGGCTCGTCGTACTGGGAGGTCTGGAAGTTCTTCGGCATGTCCGGATAGAAGTAGTTCTTCCGGGCGAAGCGGCACCACTCGGCGATCTCGCAGTTCAGCGCGAGGCCGATCTTGATGGCGGACTCGACGCCGATCGCGTTGACGACGGGCAGCGAGCCGGGCAGACCGAGGCAGGTGGGGCAGGTCTGCGAGTTGGGCTCCGCGCCCAGCTCGGTCGAGCAGCCGCAGAACATCTTGGTCTTGGTGCCGAGCTCGACATGGACCTCGAGGCCCATGACGGGGTCGAACGAGGCGAGAGCGTCCTCGTACGACATCAGTTCGGTGTAGGTGCTCACGGTGAAACTTTCCCTCTCAGCCCAGCAGGACGTCGTCGTCGCCCAGGCGCTTCAGCTCGCGGTACAGGATCGCGAGGCCGGTGACGATGGCGGCGGCGGACACGGCGGCGTCGACCAGCTTCAGCACGTCGTGCTCGCTGCGGGCCTTCTTGACCTGCTTGATCACGCTGATCGCGCCGAAGGCGGTGGTGCCGATCGACAGGTAGGTGCCGGTCTTGGACTTCTTGAAGCCCTTGGCCTTGGTCAGTGCACTGGTGCTCACAGGGACGGTGCCTCCTCAAGCAGCGGGTGACCCCAGCGCTCGACGAAGGCTGCCTCCACGGCGGCGCCGACCTTGTACAGCCGGTCGTCCTTCATCGCCGGGGCGATGATCTGGAGCCCGACCGGCAGGCCGTCCTCCGGTGCCAGGCCGCAGGGAAGCGACATGGCGGAGTTGCCGGCCAGGTTGGTCGGGATGGTGCACAGGTCCGCGAGGTACATGGCGAGGGGGTCGTCGGTGCGCTCACCGATCGCGAAGGCGGTGGTCGGGGTCGTCGGGGAGACGATCACGTCGACCTGCTCGAAGGACTTCTCGAAGTCCTTCGTGATGAGCGTGCGGACCTTCTGGGCGGAGCCGTAGTACGCGTCGTAGTAGCCGGAGCTGAGCGCGTACGTACCGAGGATGATGCGGCGCTTGACCTCGTCGCCGAAGCCGGCTTCGCGGGTCAGGGCGGTGACGTCCTCGGCGGACTTCGTGCCGTCGTCGCCGACGCGCAGGCCGTAGCGCATGGCGTCGAAGCGGGCCAGGTTGGAGGAGCACTCGGACGGCGCGATCAGGTAGTACGCGGCCATCGCGAGGTCGAAGGACGGGCAGTCCAGCTCGACGATCTCGGCGCCGAGCTCCTTGAGGAGCTCCACCGACTCGTTGAAGCGCTGGACGACACCGGCCTGGTAGCCCTCGCCGGCGAACTGCTTGACCACACCGACGCGCATGCCGGCGACCGAGCCGTTGCGGGCGGCCTCGACGACCGGCGGGACCGGAGCGTCGATGGAGGTGGAGTCGAGCGGGTCGTGACCGGCGATGACCTCGTGGAGGAGCGCCGCGTCCAGGACCGTACGGGCGCACGGGCCGCCCTGGTCCAGGGAGGACGAGAACGCCACCATGCCGTAGCGCGAGACGCCGCCGTAGGTGGGCTTGACGCCGACGGTGCCGGTGACGGCGGCGGGCTGGCGGATGGAGCCGCCGGTGTCCGTGCCGATGGCCAGGGGGGCCTGGAAGGCGGCCAGCGCAGCCGCCGAGCCGCCGCCGGAGCCGCCGGGGATCCGGGTGAGGTCCCAGGGGTTGCCGGTGGGCCCGTAGGCGCTGTTCTCCGTCGACGACCCCATGGCGAACTCGTCCATGTTGGTCTTGCCGAGGATGACGACGTCGGCTTCCTTCAGCTTGCGCGTCAGGGTGGCGTCGTAGGGCGGGATCCAGCCTTCGAGGATCTTCGAACCGACGGTGGTCGGGACCCCGACGGTGGTGAAGATGTCCTTGAGGGCGAGCGGGACGCCGGCCAGCGGGCCGAGCTTCTCGCCGGCCGCCTTCTTGGCGTCGACGGCGCGAGCCTGCGCGAGGGCGCCCTCGCGGTCGACGTGGAGGAAGGCGTTGACCTTCTCGTCGGTCGCCTCGATACGGGCCAGGTGGGCCTCGGTGACCTCGACGGCCGTGAGCTCGCCGGAGGCGATCTTCTCGGCGGTCTGGGCGGCGGTGAGCCTGATGATGTCGATCATGATGATTAGTCCTCCCCCAGGATCTGCGGCACCTTGAAACGCTGCTGCTCCTGGGCGGGAGCGCCGGAAAGCGCCTGCTCGGGGGTGAGCGACGGACGGACCTCGTCCGCGCGCATGACGTTCGTCAGCGGCAGCGGGTGGGAGGTCGGCGGGACGTCTTGGTCGGCGACCTCGGAAACGCGGGCGACCGCGCCGATGATGTCGTCGAGCTGTCCTGCGAAGTGATCCAGCTCAGTGCTGGACAGCTCAAGGCGCGCCAGCCGAGCGAGGTGGACGACCTCCTCGCGCGTGATGCCAGGCATGCAGCGATCCTCTGGGGTTGGTGAATCTGGACTTTGGCCCAATCCTAGAGGGCGCCACTGCCTGGCGGCGCAGCGCTTATATCCATCCCCGCGTGAGCGGGGAGCACAGGTGGCCGGCGAAGTGGCCCAGCTCTTCGCTGGGAACATCCCACTCACGTGGGGAACACCCCGCTGAGTGTACTGCCCACTACGGAAGGTACTGAACGGTCGGCGGGTGGCCGCGCTACGGGGCCGGGGTTTCCGACGTGGCGGCCGCGGCGAGCTCCGCCGTGATGTCGGCGGGCCGGCGCCAGCCCCGCTCTCCGCGGGCCAGGAGCCAGGCGGTGGCCTCCTGCGGCGGCATCGCGGCGGCGACCAGCCACCCCTGGACGGCGTCGCAGCCCAGGTCCCGCAGTCGTTCCCAGGTCTCGTCGTCCTCGACGCCCTCGGCCACGACGAGCAGGCCGAGGGAGTGCGCGAGGTCCACCGTGCAGCGGACGATCTCCGCGTCCTGCGCGTCGACGGCGAGCCGCGCCACGAAAGACCGGTCGATCTTCAGCTCGCTGACCGGCAGCCGCCGCAGGTGCACGAGGGAGGAGTAGCCGGTGCCGAAGTCGTCGAGGGACATCTTCACCCCGTGGCCGGTCAGCCCGGCCATGGTGTCGGCCGCCCGCTGGGGGTCCTCCAGCAGGACGTGCTCCGTTATCTCCAGCTGGAGGCCGCTCGCCGGCACCCCGTGGCGGGCCAGCCGTGCGGCGACCGCGCCCGCGAAGCCGGGGGTGTGGACGTCGCGCGGGGAGACGTTGACGGCGACGGGCACCTTGAGGCCCTGGGCGCGCCAGCGGGCGACCTGGGCGAGGGCGGTTTCGAGGACGTACTCGGTCAGGTGCGGCATCAGCCCCGACGTCTCGGCGATGGCGATGAACTCGTCCGGGGAGACCCGGCCCCGTTCGGGGTGCACCCACCGGACCAGCGCTTCCAGGCCGGCCACCTGCCCGTCGAAGCGGACCTTGGGCTGGTAGTGGAGTTCGACCTCGCCGGCGTCGAGGGCGCGCCGCAGGTCGCCGAGGAGGCCGAGCCGGTCGGGGGTGTTGCTGTCGCGCTTGGACTCGTACACCTCCACGCCGGTGCGGTCCCGCTTGGCCTGGTACATGGCGACGTCGGCCCGCCGCAGCAGGCCTTCCGCGTCCAGTGCGTGGTCGGGGAAGACGGCGAGTCCGGCACTGGCCTCCAGGACGAGGGTGAGTCCGTCGAGGTCGAGCGGGGAGCTGAGTTCGGCGACCAGGTTGCGGGCGACGCGCTGGGCGCTGGTGGTGGAGTCGGCGACGGGCAGCAGTACGGCGAACTCGTCGCCGCCGAGGCGGGCGGCTTCGGCGTCGGGCGGGAGGGCCTGGCGCAGGCGTTCCGCGATCTGGAGCAGCAGCCGGTCCCCCGCCAGGTGGCCGAGGGTGTCGTTGACGGCGCGGAAGCGGTCCAGGTCGATCAGCACGAGAGCGGACCGGGTGCCCAAACGTTCAGCCTCGTCCAGGGCGGACCAGGCGCGCTCCAGCAGCCACTGCCGGTTCGGCAGTCCGGTCAGGGGGTCGCGCAGTTGTTCCTCCGCCCGGGCCCGTGCGATCCACAAGGTGGAGTCGAGCGCGATGAGCGGTACGGCGAACAGCGGCAGCAGTACGGGCCGGCCGGCGGCGACCACGCAGATCAGCGGGGCGATCCCGAGCAGGGCGGCGGCCACGAGTGCCTGCCGGAGCAGGGCGGTGCGGGCCACGGTGGGCAGTCCGCCGCCGCGCGGGGTGAGCGCGAACCAGAGCAGGGCCCGGGTCACCGCCAGGTAGGCGACGGCGACCAGTACCACCTCGGGGACGGCCGCGAGGTCCCAGGTGCCGGGCAGCCAGGGGGCTTCGACGCTCGGCGCGTCACCGAAGGCGAGGAGGACGAGGGCCCCCGCGCCGATGCCGAGGATGTCGACGGAGCCGTGCAGCAGGCCCTGGCGCCAGCGGTGTCTGCGCGCGGCGCCGACCAGGGAGACCACGGCCAGCGAGACGAGCCCGGCCGGGATCCATCCGTAGAGCAGGAGCACGGCGAGGGTGAGGGCGGCGCCGGATCCGGTGCCGCCCCACCAGCGGTCGCGGCCCAGGGCGACGAGGTGGCCGACGATGACGCCGGTGAGCAGCGCGAGTGCCCAGCCGACCGTGCCGCCGGGGAACAGGGCCTGACGGTTGGTCAGCGCGGAGACGATGCCGCCGAGGAGCACCACCGCGGACAGGCCCATGACGGCGAGGGGCAGCACGGTGCGCCGCCCCTGTCCTGTCCCGCCCGCTCCGGTGTCGAGGGGGCGGGTCTCCGGTGTCCTGGCGCCCAGGACACCGATCCGGCCCGCCCGCATGGACGGGATGTCCCCGCCGAATTCAGGTGACGGGTCGGCGCTTTCGGTGGGTTTCATGCCCGTCCCTCTCACAGCCGGCGATGCCGATGTCACGCGATGGCCCCGGTGTCATGCCATCACGGCTGAAGGTCATCAGGCAGCCGTGCACGACAGGCGCACCCCACAACAGTAGGACGCGAGAGGCTCCCAGGGGCAGCGGTCGGCGGTGGTTGCCCGAATGAGCCCCAGCCATCCTCATCAGTACGGTATCCGCCGAACGGGTGAGTTTGGACCAGGACCCCCCAGTCACCCTTCCGATGATCCGACAGGTCACCGCCCCGCGAACAGCCTTGTACCAGCCGTTTACCACCGGACACCGCGCCGGGCGTGCGCCCGCCCGTACGGCCGCACGCCATGCATCCGTTCGCCTTCGCTACTCCCCCGGGACGCCTCCCGTGTGGGTGACTCCCGTGTCGATCACTCCTGGGCCCCGCCCTCGCCCGCGCCCTCGCCCGCGCCCTCGCTCGCGCCCTTGTCCTCGCCGTCGCCCTCACCCGCGCCCGCGCCCTCCAGCGGGAGCGCCGCCTCGCGGGCGGCGTCGGGACCCTGTTCCAGCAGCACCGCGAAGCCCGCGTCGTCGAGGACGGAGAGCTTCAGCTGCATCGCCTTGTCGTACTTGGAGCCCGGGTTGTCGCCGACGACGACGAAGGAGGTCTTCTTCGACACGGATCCGGTCACCTTGGCGCCGCGGCTCTGCAGGGCCTCCTTGGCGCCGTCCCGCGTGTGGCTCTGCAAAGTTCCGGTGACGACGACGGTCAGCCCCTCCAGCGGGCGCGGCCCCTCCTCCTCGGCGGAACCTTCCTCCTCCATCCGGACGCCCGCCTCCCGCCACTTGCGCAGGATCTCCTGGTGCCAGTCGACGGCGAACCACTCCTTGAGCGAGGCGGCGATGATCGCCCCGACCCCCTCGGTGGCGGTCAGCTCCTCCTCGGTGGCCTGCTCGATGCGGTCGATGGAACGGAACTCCCGGGCCAGGGCCTCCGCGGCGACCGGTCCGACGTGGCGGATGGAGAGGCCGTTGATGATGCGGGCCAGCGGCCGCTCCTTGGCGGCGGCGATGTTCTCCAGCATGGCCAGGGCGTTCTTCTTCGGTTCGCCCTTCTGGTTGGCGAAGACCGTGACGATCTTCTCCTCGCCCGTCTTCGGGTCCCGCTTGGGCAGCCCGCTGTCGGGGTCGAGGACGTAGGCCTTGATCGGGAGCAGCTGCTCGATGGTCAGGCCGAAGAGGTCGCCCTCGTCGAGGACCGGCGGGACGGCCGGCTCCAGGGGGCCGGTCAGCGCGGCCGCGGCGACCATGCCGAAGTTCTCGATGTCCAGGCTCTGGCGCCCGGCGAGGTAGAAGATCCGCTCGCGCAACTGGGCGGGGCAGGTCTGGGCGTTGGGGCACCGTACGTCGATGTCCCCCTCCTTCATGGGCCGCAGCGCCGTCCCGCACTCGGGGCACTCGGCCGGCATGACGAACTCCCGCTCGCTGCCGTCCCGCAGGTCGACCACCGGGCCGAGGATCTCGGGGATGACGTCGCCCGCCTTGCGCAGGACGACGGTGTCCCCGATGAGCACGCCCTTGGCCTTGACGACCTCCTGGTTGTGCAGGGTCGCGAACTCCACCTCGGAGCCCGCCACCGTCACCGGCTCCACCTGCGCGTACGGGGTCACGCGCCCGGTGCGGCCGACGCCGACCTTGATGTCGATGAGCTTGGTGTTGACCTCTTCGGGGGCGTACTTCCAGGCGATGGCCCAGCGCGGGGCGCGCGCCGTGGAGCCGAGCCGGCCCTGGAGGGCGATCTCGTCGAGCTTGACGACCACGCCGTCGATCTCGTGCTCCACCGAGTGCCGGTTCTCGCCGAAGTCCGCGATGAACTTCCGCACCTCGGCGAGGGTGGAGACCACCTTGTTGTGCTGCGCGGTGGGCAGGCCCCATTCGTGGAGCAGTTCGTACGCCTGCGACTGGCGCTCGATCTCGAAGCCCTCGCGGGCGCCGATGCCGTGCACGACCATGTGCAGGGGGCGGCTCGCGGTGACCTTGGGGTCCTTCTGGCGCAGGGAACCGGCGGCCGCGTTGCGCGGGTTGGCGAAGGGCTTGCCCTCCGCCTCCACCAGGCGGGCGTTGAGCTCCTCGAACTTCTCCATCGGGAAGTACACCTCGCCGCGGATCTCGACGAGGGCCGGGATCCGGTCGCCCTTGAGGCGGTCCGGGATCTCGGCGATCGTGCGGACGTTGGGCGTGATGTCCTCGCCGGTGCGGCCGTCGCCGCGGGTGGCGGCCCGGGTCAGGCGGCCGTTCTCGTAGGTGAGGTTGACCGCGAGGCCGTCCACCTTGAGCTCGCACAGGTAGTGGAAGTCCGGGGTGTTCACGTCCCGGGCGACGCGCTCGGCCCAGGCGGCCAGTTCCTCGTCGTCGAAGGCGTTGTCGAGGGAGAGCATCCGCTCGCGGTGCTCCACGGAGGCGAAGTCGGTCTCGTACGCCCCGGCCACCTTCTGGGTGGGCGAGTCGGGTGTGCGCAGCTCGGGGTACTGCTCCTCCAGGGCCTCCAGCGAGCGCAGCAGCTGGTCGAACTCGGCGTCGCTGACGACCGGCTGGTCGTTCACGTAGTACCGGAAGCGGTGCTCCTCGACCTGCTCGGCGAGCAGCGCGTGCTGCTCACGCACCGCCGTCGGTACTGCCGTGTCCTGCTGTTCGGCTGCCATGCCGTGTCCTCCCGTGCCCCGTCTCGACCGTCACTCAGGGTTGTCGGCGAGCGACCTCGCCGCCCTGACGCAATGCGCCTGCACCGCGCGGGCGTAGGCGGGCGACGCGCCCGCCAGACCGCACGACGGGGTGACCACGACGGACTCGGCGAGAGTCTCCGGGGCCAGTCCCAGCCTGCGCCAGAGCTTCCTGACACCCATGACGCTACCGCCCGGGTCTGACAACGGGCCGTCGGTGCCGGGCACCACTCCGGCGAAGAGTTTCGTACCGCCCTCGACGGCTTCGCCGATGGTGTCGTCCTCGCGCTCGGTGAGCAAGGAGAAATCGAACGAGACGCCCGTGGCGCCGGCCCTCCGCAGCAGTCCGAAGGGGACCTCGGGGGCGCAGGAGTGGACGATCACCTCACCCTCGTGCACCGCGAACAGGTCGCGCAGCGTGCTCTCCACGACCTGCCGGTCGACGGCCCGGTAGGTCCGGTAGCCGCTGGCGGAGCGGATGCGGCCGAGCAGGACGGCGGTGAGGGAGGGCTCGTCGTACTGGAGGACGATCTCGGCGCCGGGGATCCGCTTGCGCACGTCGGCCAGGTGCTCGCGCAGGCCCTCGGCGAGGGATCCGGCCAGGTCGCGGCAGGCGCCGGGGTCCTGGAGCAGCGCCTCGCCGCCGTGCAGTTCCAGGGCCGCGGCCAGCGTCCAGGGTCCTACGGCCTGCACCTTGAGCTTGCCGGTGTACCCCTGGGTGAACTCCTCCAGCGCGTCGAGGTCCTCGCCGAGCCAGGAGCGGGCCCGCCGGGTGTCGCGTCCCGGCCGGTCGCTGATCCGCCAGCCGCTGGGCTCGACGTGCGCGTACATGTCGACGAGCAGCCCCAGCGAGCGGCCGATCATGTCGGCGCCGGGGCCGCGGGCGGGCAGCTCGGCGAGGTAGGGGAACTCCTCGAAGGAGCCGGTGACGGTCTTGGCGGCCTCGCGGGCGTCGCCGCCGGGCAGCGATCCGACGCCGGTGGCCCCGGCGCTCATCGGCCGGGCCTGACGGTCAGGTCGTTGACCTCGGCGTCGCGCGGCAGGTCGACGGCCATGAGGATGGTGGTCGCCACCGAATCCGGGTCGATCCAGGCGTCCGGGTCGTACTCCTTGCCCTCCTGGGAGTGCACCTTGGCCTGCATGGGGCTGGCGGTGCGGCCCGGGTAGACGGAGGTGACGCGGATGCCGTTCGGCTTCTCCTCGGCGCGCAGGGAGTCGGCGAGGGCCTTCAGACCGTGCTTGGAGGCTGCGTAGGCGCCCCATTCGGCGTGGGCGGTGAGGCCGGCGCCGGAGTTCACGAAGACGACGGTGGCCTTGGAGGCGCGCAGGGTGGGCAGCAGCAGCCGGGTCACCTCGGCGGGGGCGATCAGGTTGACGTTGAGCTGCTGGTGCCAGGTCTTGGGGCGCAGCTCGCCGACGGGTCCGAGGTCGACGATCCCGGCGATGTGCAGGAGGGAGTCGATCCGCTCGGGGACCGGCTGCTTGGAGAAGGCCCACGACAGCCGGTCGGGATCCGCGAGGTCGCCTACGAGGGTCCGCGCGCCGGGGTAGCGCTCGACGAGCTGCCGGGCACGGGCGGCGTCGCGGGCCAGCAGGACGAGGTCGTCGCCCCGGGCGTGCAGGCGGGTCGCGACGGCGGCGCCGATGCCGGATCCGGCGCCGGTGATCAGGTGAGTAGCCATACGGTCATGCTCGCATCCGGGGCGGGGGACGCGCCGCCAGGTCAGCGCCCGGCGGCCGCGCGCAGTCGGGCGGCGGTCCGGGAGGCGTCGTAGTCGGCGGGGACTCCGTCGACGAGGACGGCCTCGCTGGGGACGTGGTCGGTGCGCAGCGGGAGGATGGCCTGGTAGGCGGGCGAGGCGTACCAGGCGCGGGCGCTCTCGATGTCCGGGAAGCCGATGACGACGACCGTCCCGGGGAAGGGGCCCTCCATGACCTCGACCTCCTGGCCGTGGACGAGGAAGCGGCCGCCGAAGGGGTCCATGGTGGCCTGGATCTCCTCGATGTAGCGCAGGACGTCCTCGTGGGGGTTGTCGTGGTCGGGGCGGATGTGGGCGATGGCGTACGCGGTCATGGCGTCTCCCCTGTCGGGCGGTGGCCGGCCCGGTGTTCCGGGCCGTTGCTCCGAGCCTGTCAGCGGGCCGCCGCCGGGTCGATTACCCGTGAGGTCATGCCGGGGCGGGCTCGGCCGGGGCGGGCTCGGGCTGGGCGGACTCGGCATGGCCGGGGCCGTGGAAGGTGCGCCGGTAGGCGATCGGGGAGACGCCGAGGGCGGTGCGCATGTGCTGGCGCAGGGAGTTGGCGGATCCGAAGCCGGAGCGGTGCGCGACCAGGTCGACGGGCAGGTCGCTGGACTCCAGCAACTGGCGGGCGATCTCGAGCCGTTGGGCGGTGAGCCACTGCACGGGGGTCATGCCGGTCTCGTCGCGGAACCGCCGGGTGAAGGTGCGCAGGCTCATCCGGGCGTGGGCGGCGAGCTCGGCGAGGGTGACCGGCTCGGCGAGGCGTTCCAGGGCCCAGGCGCGGGTGGCGGTGGTGGTGGCGACGGTGGGTTCGGGGACGGGCCGGTCGATGTACTGGGCCTGGCCGCCGTCGCGCCAGGGCGGTACGACGCACATGCGGGCGGCGCGGTTGGTGACGGCGGCCCCGTGGTCCCGGCGGATCAGGTGCAGGCACAGGTCGACACCGGCGGAGACCCCGGCGGAGGTCAGGACGTCGCCGTCGTCGACGAAGAGGACGTCCTCGTCGAGGCGGACCCGGGGGTAGGCCCGACGGAACTCGGAGGCGAGGTTCCAGTGCGTCGTCGCGGGGCGGCCGTCCAGGAGTCCGGCGGCGGCGAGGACGTAGGAGCCGGTGCAGATCGAGACCAGGCGGGTGCCGGGGCGGATGCCCGCGATGGCCGCGGCCACCTCGGGCGGCAGCGGGCCGCCGTGGGCCAGCTCGGGCATGGCGTGGGTGGGCGGGACGATCACCGTGTCGGCGGTGGCGAGCGCCTCGGGCCCGGCGGCGGGCTGGAGGGCGAACCCGGAGTCGCTGAGCACGGGGCCGCCGTCGGCGGTGCAGACGACGACCTCGTACAGGGCCCCGCCGGCCTCGTCCACGGCGCTGCCGAAGACGCGGGAGGGGATCCCGAGCTCGAACGGGGGGAAGCCGGGCAGAGCGAGCACGGCGATCCGGTGCCGGGCCCGTCCGCCGTAACCCTGCGCCGCGGTCGTGGGTGGCGTACTCATCTCGGCCATGGCCAAATCCTGTCAGATCGTGGCCATCAGGCCAACACCACGCAGGTCGCACCCGGCCGATGCTGGAGGCACATCGGCGGCCGCACCCGGCCGTCGAGCGTTCGAGGAGAAGAAGACATGCGTGCTGTGGTCGTGAACGAGTGGGGCGGCCCCGAGGTCCTGGCCGAGACGGAGATCGAGCGGCCCGAGCCGGGCCTGAACGAGATCCTGGTGCGCGTCCACGCGGCCGGCGTAAACCCGGTCGACTGGAAGACGCGGGCCACCGGCGGCCTGATCACCTGGGGCGAGACCCCGATCGTCGGCTGGGACGTCTCGGGCACCGTCGAGGCGGTCGGACCCGGCGTGACCCTCTACCGCGCGGGCGACGAGGTGTACGGGATGCCGCACTTCCCGCGGCAGGCGGGCGGCTACGCCGAGTACGTGGTGGGCCCGGCCCGCCACTTCGCCCGCAAGCCCGCCGCACTGGACCACGTGGGGGCGGCCGCGCTGCCCCTGGCGGCGCTGACCGCCTGGCAGGCGCTGGTGGACACCGCCGGGGTCTCGGCAGGGCAGCGCGTGCTGGTGCACGCCGCGGCCGGCGGGGTCGGCCACCTGGCCGTACAGATCGCCAAGGCCCGGGGCGCGTACGTGATCGGCACGGCGAGCGCCGGCAAGCACGAGCTGCTGCGCGAACTGGGCGCCGACGAGGTGATCGACTACCGCTCCACGGACTTCGAGGACGTCGTCACGGACGTGGACGTCGTGCTCGACGGCCTCGGCGGGGAGCACGGGCAGCGCTCGCTGAAGGTGCTGAAGCCGGGCGGCCACCTGGTCACCCTGCCCTCGCCGGACGACGTGCCGGCCGTCGGCACGCAGGACGTGCACACCGGCTGGACGCTGGTGGAGCCCGACTACCGCGGCCTGGTCGAGATCGCGGCCCTGGTCGACGGGGGGAAGCTGCGCCCGGTCATCGACACGGTACTGCCGCTGGAGCGGGCCGCGGAGGCCCACGAGATCGGCGAGCGGGGCCGGACCACCGGCAAGATCGTCCTGACGGTCGCCTGAGCGCCGGGTTCATCCGGTCCTAGCGGACCGCGCCTCGCCACAGGAACGGTTCTTCCTGTGCGAACAGCTCCTCACGGCGCTCGTAACCGGGAAGGACCAGACCCATCTCCCGCCGGAAGGCAGGACCGTGCCCCGGCACCTTCACGTGGCACAGCTCGTGCACGAGGACGAAATCGACCAGGCTCGCGGGCAGCTGCATGACGGCCCAATGCACGGCGATCAGCCCGTCGGGGCCGCACGAGCCCCAACGCTCCCCGAGATCGTCAACACGCACTTCTGCCGGCCGCACCCCCATGCGGAGGGCGATCGCGGGCATGCGGGAGGTGAGCCACCGCTGCCCGCGCTCGATGTACCAGGCGGCCAGGGCCTCCGAACCGGCCGAAGGCGTGGCGGGCGCGGGAAGCTCCAGCCATCCGGCTCTCAGCCGGACCCGCGCTCCCTCCGCCTCCGGTACCGGTCTGAGCCGGTACCGGCGCCCCAGGTAGGCAAAGCTGCTGCCGCCGACGAGTTCCTTGACGGGCTCGGCGGGGCGGGCACGTCGGCGGCGGACCTCATCCGCGAGACGCGGCAGCCGGGAGCGTACGGCTGCGGCCACCGCGCGCGGATCCGCGTCGGCCGGTACGGCGAAGAGCACCTCCCCGTCCGGCGTGACGTCGATGCCCAGGGTCCGCCGCCGGGGGCGGGACTCGACGCGCCAGCTCCACCCCTCAGGGAGGGGTAGTGCGGCGATCGCCTGCTGGACCGAGGTGCTCACCCGGCATTCCTACCACCCGGCTCGGACAGTCGGGCGCGCCACGGTCTCAGCCGTCGTGGCGCGACGGGTAGCGCAGGAAATCGCCGTGCCGGTGCAGCGCGAGCTCGACCAGCAAGCCCGCGACCGGTCCGGTCGCCGACCAGTCGACGTGCAGTTCTTCCTCCAGGTAGATCCGCACTTCCTTGCGTACGCGGTCCTGCGCGTCCGGCAGCGTTGTGAAGTTCGGGGAGCGCACCAGCCCCGCGATCTTCCAGGTGACGTCGCGCGCCGCCTGGTAGAGGTCGGTCCCGTCCGGAACCAGCGACCCGCCCGCCGCGTCCAGCTCGCGGGCGAGCAGGGCGTACACCGGCCTCTCGGTCCAACGGTCGAGGCCCGCCCCCGCCTCCTGACCACCGTCCCGCTCGGAGGCGATGACCTCGTCGGCGAGCCCGGCCAGCGCTGCGGCGGCCTCCTCGAAGTCCGTTCCCATCCGCCGGATGACGGCCTCCAGGCGCTCGCTGAAGTCCTCGTAGCGCGCCCGGTCCGTCTCCAGCCGGGCCGTGATGTGGGTGTGGATCCGGCTGGTCAGGTACGAGATCCGGGCCCGCGGATCGGCGTTGGCTTCGACCCGCTCCATGAAGTCGGGCGCGCCCAGCTCCACCTGCGGGACGCGTTCCACGATGCCGTTCGCCTTGAGGTGCGAGGCGATCAGCGCACGCACCTTGGCCCCGTAGCGGCGCGGGCTGAACTGGTCCCGGCCGTCGAGGTAGCGGGCTCGGGCGAGGTACTGCACCTCCCCCAGCCGCCCGGCGAAGGCCTCGTACCGGAGCGCGAACGGCCGGGGCAGAACGGCGCCCAGCGCGTTGAAGAAGTCTCGGGCCAGTTCGTCGAACTCGCCCCGCAGCAGCGGGTCCTCCAGCGCCGCCAGCAGATCCTCCCGCTGCGCCTCATCAGCTAGCCGCCTCGCGCCCCGCTCAGCCAGGAAGTCGTCGAGGCGCTTGAAGAGGTCGGCGAGGAGTGCTTCGGCCGCCGCGTCGGTCTGGAGCCACATCCTGCCCGTAACCGGTTGTTCCGCATCACTGTCGGGGTCGAGGTGGTCGAAGGATACGTCGTCGTAGCCGAGGACGGCCTTCAGATGCGCCTCCTCGTAGTCGGTCATGGACTTCGCCAGCTCGGGCCCGACGCCGATGTAGTCCACCACCTGGCCCCAGTGCTTGTTGCGGTAGGGGCGGTTGGTGCGGGCGATGGCCTGGAGCAGGCCGGCGCCGAAGAGCGGCCGGTCGAGGTAGAGGACCTGTTCCACGGGCGCGTCGAAGCCGGTGAGCAGCATGGAGGTAACCACCAGGAATCCGAGGGGACGCTCGGCCTTTTCGTCGCGGGGCCGCCGCCCGGCCGCCTCGCGGTCTTCGCCCGCCCCGCCGTCCCAGGGGTCGTGGGCCGAGGTCCGGGTCCCCGTGCGCGCTCCTCCTCCGGGCCGTCCGTGCGTGTGGGCGGTCCAGGAGGGATCGTCGCTCGTCTCGAACGGATCGGGTACCTTCACCCCACGCCGAAAGCGGTCGATGTGCGCCGCCTGGCTGCTCGGCCGGGTCCACACGTCCCAGTCCTTGGGGTCCTTGCCCTTGCCCCGCTTCGGCGACGCCGAGATGACGGCGGCGGCCTCGACCTGCGCGAGGACGTCCCGGTAGCGCAGCAGCCGCAGGATGTCGACCTCGCCCTCCGGGGCGGGCGCGGGGTCGTGGGCGTCTCCGCCCAGCCCGTCGAGGTCCGCCACGAGACGGCTCAGCGCCTTCGAGATGGCCTCCCTGTACGCCACGGCGGCGCGCCGGGACACGGCGACGACCTGCGCGCCGAATCCGTCCGGCAGGGCGCCTGCCGCCCAGTGCCGCACCATGTGCTCGGCCTTCCTGGCGATCACCGCGGGCGATTCCAGGACCTCCTTCTTCCGCCCGAACCGCCGCAGCACCCGGCGCCTCTGCTCGGGATCGTCGGGGACGTGCGCGTCGAAGCCCGCGTCCAGAGCGGCCTTCTCCACCACCTCCAGGTTCACCTCGTGGGCCTCGTACCGTACGGGGACGACGGCCCCGTCGATCTCGGCGTCCCGCAGGGTGTAGGTGTCGGCGTACGAGCCGAAGATGTCCTCGGTGGTCTTGCGGGCCCCGCCGAGAATGGGCGTGCCGGTGAATCCGACCATGGCGGAGTTGGGCAGCATGGCGCGCAGCCGGGCGTGCTGCCAGGCGCTCTGGCCCCGGTGCGCCTCGTCGACGAGGACGACGATGTCGGAGCTGGCGTTCGCCACGCGGTTGTGGAGCCGGTTGCGCCCCTCGGGGTCCTGCGCAAGCACTTCGTCACGGCCGTCGTCGGCGCTGTCGTCCCGGCGAGCCTTCTGGAGCATGACGAGGACGAGGTCGGGGACGTCGAGGCTCAGGTAGCTGCGGGCGTACTTCACCGAGCGCGCCCGGTAGATCTTCTCTTCTGCGGCGGCCAGACTCTGGCGGATCTGCGCTTCCAGGTCCTTCCGGTCGGTAACGACCACGACCTTGTGGCGAGCCAGATCGCGGCTGCTGCGCAGGTAGCGGACGAGGAAGGCCATGGTGAGGGACTTGCCCGAACCCTGGGTGTGCCAAGTGACCCCGCCGCGCTGGTCGACGTCCAGGCCCCCGGCCAGGGCGGTGCGCCGGTCGCGCAGCAGCTTCGCGATCTTGTGGACGGCGCGGAACTGCTGGTAGCGGCCGACCACCTTGACCGTGCGCGGCCCGCGCCCCGCCTCGGTGGTGAAGTCCTTGACGAGGGTCAGCAGGTGGGCGGGCCGGAGCACACCGCCGACCAGGGTCTCCTGTGGGTGGAGTTCGCTTCGGCTGTCGGGGGCGGCTGCCTCCCTCCGCACCGTCTCCTGCCGGGCCGGGTAGACGGTCCGCCAGGGCGCAAAGTGCGCGGCCTCCGCACTGATGGTGCCGATCTCTGCGTGATCCCGGTCGGTGGCGACGAGCACCTGCGCGAAGCGCACGAACTCGGCGACGGGCTCGGGCGCCTCGACCCCCGCGTAGCCGATCACGTCGTCGACGGCCCAGTCGATCGCGAACCGCTTCTCCCCGGGGCTCGACAGCGGGGCCTTGCACTCGACGACCACCCAGGGCAGGCCGTTGACGAACAGCACGACGTCGGGGATCGCCGGGGTGGACTCGGGGCGCTCCACCTTGAACTGGGATACGGCGAGCAGGTCGTTGCCGGTGCCGGCGTCTCCGAGCTTGGGGAACTTCCCCTCCCAGTCGACCAGTCGTACGTGCTCGGGGTCTCCCTTGGTCCATCCCGGGAGCGTGCGCGCGTTGATCCCCTCCCGCAGCATCTGGGTAACGTCCAGATTCCCCGCGACTCCGCGCCCGGCCGGGGCCTGGCCGGGCGCGGTGCCGAGGAGTAGGGCGAGCAGGTGGTCCAGCTGGGCGGCCGTCAGCCAAGGCTTGCCGTGGGAGTCCGGGTTGATCCGTGCCACGGCGGCGCGGAACCGCTTGGGGTAGACCACCTCGGCGAACGAGCCGCGCCCGGACCGCGCCGGGTCGGTCACCGGCTTCCCCGGCGGCGCGCCCTGGAGGTGCTTCCACCCCATGGCGACCAGCTGGTCGATGAGCGGCCTCTCGACCTTGTCGTACTCCGGCTGCCCCATCGCTGGTCTCCCCGCCCCGTGTGCGTACGTCGCTCCCCGCCCCTGTCGAACCTCGAACAGGGGTAGGGGCCACTTTACCTACGGGGTTGGAGCGCGCCGGGGCCGTTGTTCAGGCCGCGAGAGCGGCGGCTGCCGGGGGCGGGGGCGCGTCGGGCCCGCCCTTCCCGGTCCGCAGCTCGAACCAGATGGTCTTGCCGCCGGTCCCGAACAGCTCCTCGTCGAGGCAGCAGCCGCCCCACTGGTCCGCGACGAGTTCGAGTATGGCCAGCCCCCGGCCGCGCTCGGCGTCCCAGGCGATCGCGGCCGGGGCCTCCATCGGGAACACCGAGCTGGAGTCGGAGACGCTGACCCGCAGCACGGGGCACATCCAGCGCAACCGCACGGAGGCGGGCCCCTTGGTGTGCCGGACGGAGTTGGTCGCGAGCTCGGAGGCCAACAGCTCGGCACGGTCCGCCAGTTCGTCGAGCCCGTGCGCGTCGAGCACGGCCCGCAGGGTGGTCCGCGCGATGCCGGGTGCGCGGGGGTCCCGGGGGAAGTGGAGCTCGTACTCCCAGGGTTCGGCGAAGCCGATCGGCGGGGCCACCGCCCCGCCCCGGTTCTTGTCCGTTTCGCGCGTCACGCGGGCACCTCCATGTGCGGCGTGAGGGATCTACGTCGGCCACGTGTCGCGTCGCCTTGCCCGTGTCGGTGGCTTGCCGTCCCGCCCTCCCCGCCTTGGGGGTTGAACGGTCGGTGCGCTTCCGCCTACGAGTCTGCGACGAGTGGCTTGCGTCACACGCTAGCCTCGAAACTAAAACCCGTGCTACCTCATTCACCGAAACGGGTAGTACTTCCGGTTCCGGATGGACGAGCACATACCGCTGTCGGCAAAATGTCCGCGCGAGCAAGGAGTTGACCCATGGCACCGAGGCATTACCCGACCATCCGACAGCGGCGCTTCGGAGCGGAACTGCGCCGCCTGCGGGAAGGCGCCGGGCTGTCCGCGCCGACTGCGGCGGAGCGCCTGGGCGCGGACCGCACGATGATCTCCAACATCGAATCGGGACGGTTCGGCATCAGCGAGGAGCGGCTCCGCCGCCTCGCAAGCATCTACGAATGCAACGACACCGGGCTCGTCGAAGCCCTGGCAACGATGACCGGAGGGCGCGCAAAAGGTTGGTGGGACGAGTACCGGGGCAAGATCCCGCCGGACTTCCTGGACGTGGCGGAATTGGAGCACCACGCCACAAGTCTGCGGACACTCCAGACGGCCCACATCCCAGGCCTGTTCCAGACGGAGGACCACGCACGGGCCCTGTTCGACCTGTTCGTTCCGGCACTGCCCCGGCTGGAATTGGAGCTACGGGTAGCCCACCGGCTGGCGCGGCACAGTGTGATCACGCAGGATCGGAGCGTGCCGTACGTGGGGTTGGTCCACGAGTCGGCCCTACGGATGCGCATCGGCGGCAGCCACGTCGCCAAGCGTCAGCTGATGCGCCTCCTTGACGAGAGCGAGCGGTCCAACGTCCGGCTCCTAGTCATCCCCTTCACCGCCGAAGGCTTCCCCATGGCCGGGGATACGGTGATGTACGCCTCGGCCGCGAACCCACATCTGGACACCGTAGAGGTGGACTCGCCGATCGGCGCGGTCTTCTTCGACACGCCGACGCAACTGGCCAACTTCCGGGAGCGGCTGGACTTGGTCGAACAGGTGACGTTGAATCCGGGAGAGTCGAGGGACCTCATCCTCGCCATCGCCGGAGATCTTTAAGAGGTACCGCCTTGTCCGAGTTGAGTTGGTTCAAGTCTTCGTACTCCGAGGCTTCTGGCAACGCCTGCGTCGAGGTCGCCGTCTGCGAGGGCGACGGCGTGGCGATCCGGGACAGCGTCTTCCCCAGCAGGGTCATCACGGCCAACAGAGCCGCGCTCGCGGCTCTGGTCGTCGGCGCACAGGCGTCACTGAGCGTCGCCTCGCGATAACGGGCGCTCCGGGTACCGGTCAGCCCTACGAGACGCGCACCCGGCCACTCAGCAGGTCTTCGACCAGACCCAGCTGCACCACTCGGAGCTTCTCGATCTGCCTGCCCAAAGCCTCATTGCGCGCGCGGACCGCACGCACCGGGCCCAGCAACCGCTCCTGTTCCGCGCGGGGCGGCACCGGAACCGACATGGCCTTCACCTGGGTTGAGTTGATGGACGCGAGATTCGTCGTCTGCTTGCCCACGCTCTGGAAATACGCTCGCCCAGCCGACGACGACGTGTAGAGCGCGAGGAAGTCGGGCGACAGCTCATCACCGCATCGCACGCGGAACACGTGGTTCTGATGCAGGCACGGGTCCAACCGGCCGTCCCACACCGCTCCACGCCCAAGCTTGTCGAGGTCGCCGCCCTCCGTGAGCAGCAGGTCCCCGGCACGGAGCGCGTACCGCTCGTACTGGGAACTCAGAATCCGGACGGTCTTGACCTCCGTCGTGTCGATTCGGCCGTCGAGGACGTTGGCCACTCTCAAATACGGCAACTCCACAACGCCATCACCGACCGGTTCGGACCCGAGTGTGACGCCGGCCGCGACCGTCGCTACGGACTCCAGCCGGCGAGTCAACCACTCGTCTGTGCCGCCGGACAGCGCCTGGGCTGATAGCGCTGCTTCCGCCACCTCGCACTTCGCCCTCACCCTCTCAATTGCAGCAATGCGTCGCTCGATCGCGATGTGGGCGGCAACGATGCGACACTGCTCGTCAAGTGGGACATCGGGCACCGGCAAACGCCGAATCTGTCCCTGGCCGATGTTCTTCATGCTGCCGCTCGTACCCGTGGCCAGCGACCGGATGCGCTGACGCAGCGACGGTTGGGCCAGCACGAGGGCGAGAAAGGTCGGATCAGCCACCGCCTCGTCCACGACAAGCCGCAGGGTCTTGTCGCTGAGCATCAGTCGTGGAGGAGGAGCTACCGCGACGCACGCGAGCCCGACGAGTTCCTCCGTGTTGGCCCGCGTCATGATGAGATCGCCGGGCCGTACCTCGTACCCCGGGTGAATCAGCGCCGTATCCCGTACAGCCTTGTTTTCCCGCGCGACGAACCGGCCGGACTGGATCGCGCTGACCTTGAGCACCCCCCACTCGCCCTGGCCAGCAGGTGTGTCATCCGCCATGGGGCTCTTACCGGCCTCAATGCGGCAGAGCAGATCGCCAAGCTCAACGTGCCCGAACCTGCTACCGCGCATAGCCAAGCTCCTTCAGCCACTCCCCGAACTCCCCCGCCGCGCCCGCACTTTCCGCCTCCAGGGCTTCCAGGGAGACGGCGTACTTGTCGGCCCACCGCCGCACCGACGCCACCAGTTCGCGGCGGCCGGCGGCCACCGACGCCGTAAGGCGGGTGGACAGGGCCTCGTCCAGGACGGACAGGGCCACGCGCTGGGCGCCGTCCGGCTCCGCCTTCGCCAGTTCGGCGGCGGCCTTCAGGTCGGGGAGGAAGCGCGCGTCCAGCGCCGAGCGCTTCTTCGACGCCGCCGCACGCTCCTTGCGGCGGCGGGTGACCTCGGATTCAAGGCGGGCCAGTTCCTCCGGGACGACCGGGGGGCGGTCCGAGGCGTCGTCCTCGTCCGTGTCCTCTTCGGGGTCCGACGTCGGGGGCTGGGCAGCAGCCAGTTCCTCCAGCGCCGTCTTGTAGGCGGCATCCGCAATGGCCATGGCCGCGTCCGCGCGGGCGACCTCGGCCAGGAACTCCGGGATCAGCACCCGGACCACCGGCTCGTCCATCGCGCGGCGGCGGTCGGCGGCGGATACGGAGGACTTCGCGCGGCCCCGGCCGCGTCCGCCGGAGGGCTCCTCCGCCTCCGGCGTGACCGGTTCGACCATGGTCTCCACCGAGTCGACCCAACCGTCGAGCACCCGCTCGTATCCGCCCGCCGCGAGCGCCTTGAGGTCGTAGCGGGTGACCGTCCACCAGTCGGCCATGATGCCGGCCGTCGTGTACTCGTCCAGCACGCCCGCCGCGCCGATCGTGTCCGTGAAGCCGGTCACGAGCTGTTCGCGCAGCACCATCAGGCGCTGGTTCTTGATCAGGGACTCGAAGTGGGCGGTCTGCTCCGACCACCACTTCTCGTACGTCCGGCGGAGCATCTCCTCCTTCGGCGCCGTCAGGTCCGGAACGCGGGCAGCCGTGGCCTCCGGGCCCTCCGCCAGGAAGTCGACGTACTCCTCGTCGTCCGCGCGCGCCGCGAAGAGGGCGGAGGAGTCGACGCCGTACGCGGCGAACAGCTCCGCCTTCGCCTCGATCTCGGACTTCGGCACCCCGCCGTACAGGTGGGCGCGGACGTCCTGCGGCTCGGCCGGCGGGGAGTTGTCCACCCAGCGGCGGATGTTCAGGTTGGCGTCGGCGGCCAGCAGGTCGTCGCGGCTCACCGCGCGCGAGTAGCCCGGCTCCTGGCGCCAGTGCCGGAAGACCGTGGCGATCTTCTCCACGTGCTCGGGGCCCAGCTCGTTCTGGTTGCGCGCGGACCGGAAGTCACGGTCGGCGTTGATAAAGAGGACCTTCTCCTCGCGGTCGCCGCGCTTGCGGTGCGGGGGCCGCAGGACCAGGATGCAGGCCGGGATACCCGTCCCGTAGAAGAGGTTGGGGCCCAAGCCGATCACGGCCTCGATGCAGTCGTCCTCCAGCAGCTTGACGCGGATGTCGCGCTCCTTGCCGCTGCGGAAGAGCACGCCGTGCGGCATGACCGTGACGGCCGTACCCCGGGCCTCCAGCACCGAGACCATATGCTGGACGAACATGAGGTCGGCCTTCTTGCCGTTCTCCGGGGTCTCGCCCCACTTCATGCGCCAGCCGTGCTTCTCGTCGGCCTCGGCGACGAGCTCGGCGTCGTAGTTCAGCGAGAAAGGCGGGTTCGACAGCACCTTGGTGAACGTCCTCAGGCGCCCGGCCGGGGTCAGGTGCAGCGGCTCGGTCAGGGTGTCGCCGTGCTGGAGGTCGAACTCGCGGATGCCGTGGAGCACCATGTTCATGCTGGCCATGGACCAGGAGGGGCCGTTCTTGTCCTGGCCGTTGATCGCGAGGTCGTCCGGTGATCCGCCGTGCTCCTCCACGTACTCGTGGGCCGCGATCAGCATGCCGCCCGACCCCGCACAGGGGTCGTAGACGCTGTCCCCGGGCTGCGGGTCGGCGAGGCGGACCATCATCCGGACGACCTCGCGCGGGGTGTAGAACTCGCCGCCGCGCTGGCCCGCCGAGTCGGCGAAGCGGGCGAGCAGGTACTCGTACGCTGCCCCCAGCATGTCGGGGAACTCGAAGTCCTCGTTGCGCAGGCGGTACAGGCTGAAGTGGCGGATGAGCGCGCGCAGCTCGGTGTTGGTGAAACGCGGCTTGGTGCCGACGATCTCGTTGAAGGAGATGTGCGAGGCAACGCCCGCCAGCCGGCTGTGGCTGCTCTGGAGGGCCACCAGGGCCTGGTCCAGGCTCTCGCCGACCTTGTCCACCAGCATGGACAGGCCCGGCAGGGGGTGGCCGGGCTGCTCCGGGTTCTCGTGCGGGCCCTTCCACCAGCGGGCCCGCGGCGGGACGTAGAAGATCCGCGGGTAATTGTCCGGGTCGTCGGCCCGCTCCACGGCCTTCGCCCGGTCACCGGTCCGCTCCAGGGCGCCCGAGTAGACCCGCTCCCACTCCGGCTGGAACTCGTCGGAGGAGCGCTTCAGGAACAGCATCCCGAAGATGTAGTCGCGATACTCCGAGGCGTCCATCCGGCCGCGCAGGATGTCGGCGGCGGAGAACAGATGCCGTTCCAGCTGGGGCAGTGTGATTCGGGCCACGCACCGGTCCTTCGTACGCCGTGGGAGTTTCGGGAGAACTCCGGAAGCGTAGTCGGGGAGGGGCACCTGAAGGAAACCGTCCGCTCAGCGGCGCCGGCCGGGCGTCTGGGTCTTGCGCGTCCCGATGCCCAGTGAGGCGAGCAGGCGCCACAGGTCGGTGGACGGGTCGCGCTTGAGCGGGTCGCAGCCGTCGCCGTGGCCGGAGCGGCGGTTCCACTCCTCGTACGTTTCGGTACGCGGGCCGGGGATCTTGGCGAGGCTGAGGTTCTTGGCGGAGCAGGTGCCGTGCGGGCACATCTCGACGAGCTTGCGGGCGTTGTCGACCGCCGTCTGCTCCTTGCCGAGGAGGGACTGCCCGCGCTGTCCGGCAAGGCCCTTGCCCCGGCCGCCGGATTTCTTGTCGTACTCGGTGAAGCCCTCGGCCTGCGGGTGCTTGCGCAGCCGGTCCTTGATGGTGCCGCTGCGGCCCTCCTCCTGGCTGGTGAACTGCTGGAAGTGCAGAAGCAGCCACAGCTCGATGGAGGGGTGCGACAGAGCCACCTGTACGCCCTCGCGGGCCGCCGTGCTCATGGCGTCCCGGATGGCACTGTCACGGTTGTCCTCGGAGTCCCGGTCGAAGAGTGCCCACTTCTCATCACGCGGGCTCGATGCCTGGGCGATCACGTGAGCGACGACCTGGTCCGGGCGAAGGCCCTTCTTGACCGGGGTGAATCGCAGGAAGAACTTCTCCCCAGGACCGTCACGGTAGGTGTCGTTGAGGAGCTTGATGTAGTCGTCTTCGGTCCTCTCGCCCTCGGCCGCGAGGTAGATGATCCGGGACGACTCGTCCGGGTAGGAGCCGAGGTCGCGCCGGAGGGCGCGGGGCGCCTCATGCCGACCCTTCCGCCGGTTGACGCGCCGGCTCTCCGCGGGTGGTCTGCTCACGCTGTCGTCGTCGCCTTCGGCTCCGGTTCCGTTTCCGTCTGCTGCGCGAGGCGCCGCTCCAGCACGGCGAGCTGGCGGGCGACCTCGCCCGTGGCCAGGCGCGGCACGCCGCCGTAGTGGCCGTGCAGGTAGCGGCGTTCCATGTTCTCGTCGTTGCGTGCCTTGCGGGCAGCGAGGAGCGGGTAGAGGGAGGACTCGCCGCTTCCCTCCTTGACCGCGATCCAGACCTGGTCCCGGTCGAGCGGGCGCTCCGTGACCGAGGGGCCGAGCAGGGTGGCGTCGTGCGTGGTGAAGACGAGCTGTGCGAGCTGCGGGTTGGCGTCCTCGTCCTGGAAGAGGCGTACGACCTCCGCCGCGAGCACGGGGTGCAGGCTGGAGTCCAGCTCGTCGGCGAGCAGCACCCCGCCGCCCTTCCTGTTCAGCATGGTCAGTAGAGGGCCGAGGAAGGCGAACCAGGCGTGGGTGCCCAGTGACTCCTGGTTCCAGAAGTCCAGCGGCCGGACGGAGCCGTCCGCGCCGCGGTGCAGGAGCTGGACGTCCCCGGTCTCGGGGTCGACTTCCACGCCCGTGACGCCGATGTCGGCCGATGCAAGCATCGTTACGAGGCGCTCCCGCATCTCCGCGCCGTGGCTGCCGGTCAGCCGCTCGCGTGTCCACGCCGTGCGCTCCACCACGTCCTTGCCGGTGGTCACGAGCCAGAGGTTGTCGCGGAACCATCGGTGGACGGCGGAGAGCTGGGGATGGTTGAGCGCCGCGCCTACGGTCAGGAAGAGGGCGTTCGGGCGGGTGGTGGCGACGAGGAGGTCCTTGAGGTCCTTGCGTCCGCTCAGGCCGGTGCCCGGGAAACGGAACTCGCCCCCGTCCGCCTCAGGCCTGTCGGCCTCGCGGTCGAACCACACCTGGCGCCGTCCGGTCGGGTACGCGTGGAGCCACTCACTCTCGACGCGGTCGTCCGAGAGCTCGAAGCCGTAGGTGTACCGGACTTTTTCGTTCCGGCCGAGGAGCAGCTCCACCTCGAAGAGGCTGGTGTCGTCGGATGCCTCGTCGGCCAGCGCGAAGGGCTCCCGGGGGACGGGGACGTCGGGATCCCGGTCCCAGTCGGCCAGGGATTCGAGGACCGCCCGCCGCATGAAGCGCATCGCGTCCAGGACGTTGGTCTTGCCGGAGGCGTTGGCACCGAAGATCCCGACAGCTGGGAGCACCGACACGGACTTGCCGTCAGAGCGGGTGCCCGTCTCGCGGGCGGTTCTCTCGTTGAATTCCGTCGCTACGAGAGAAAGCTCCTGCTCGTCTCGGATGGACCGGTGATTGGCCACCCGGAAGCTGAGCAACATGACCGACCTCCCAGTGAGGCGGGCTAGCGGTTCGCCGCCTTAGGCGCTTTCGTACGGGTAATCCGTACTGGGCACCCTAAGACCTGCCGGGCGAATGCGCCAGCGTACCGTCACACAGCCTTGACGGAGGAGGAGCAGGAGTCAGCCGCTCAGACTGCGGCCGTGGCGCGGGTGGTCGTGGCGATGGTCGCGGAGCCGACCACGCGGGTGCCGTCGTAGAGGACGATCGCCTGGCCGGGGGCCACGCCGCGGACCGGCTCGGTGAAGGTGACGCGCAGCTCGCCGTCGACGGTCTCCGCGAAGACCTCCGTCTCGCCGCCGTGGGCGCGCAGCTGCGCGGTGTAGGTGCCCGGGGCGGCGGCGGTGGAGCCGCACCAGCGGGGGCGGATCGCGGTGAGGGCGGTGACGTCGAGGGCCTCGACGGGGCCGACGGTGACGGTGTTGTTCACCGGGGAGATGTCGAGGACGTAGCGGGGCTTGCCGTCGGCGGCGGGGTGGCCGATGCGCAGGCCCTTGCGCTGGCCGATGGTGAAGCCGAAGGCGCCCTCGTGGGTGCCGACCTTCTCGCCGGTGGCCTCGTCGACGATGTCGCCCTCGGCCTTGCCGAGGCGGTTCGCGAGGAAGCCCTGGGTGTCGCCGTCGGCGATGAAGCAGATGTCGTGGCTGTCGGGCTTCTTCGCGACGGCCAGGCCCCGCTCCTCGGCCTCGGCGCGGATCTCTTCCTTGGTGGTGAGGGTGTCACCGAGCGGGAAGAGGGCGTGCGCGAGCTGCTTCTCGTCGAGGACGCCGAGGACGTACGACTGGTCCTTGGCCATGTCGGAGGCGCGGTGCAGCTCGCGGGAGCCGTCCTCGGCCACCACGACGGTGGCGTAGTGGCCGGTGCACACGGCGTCGAAGCCGAGGGCGAGGGCCTTGTCGAGCAGCGCCGCGAACTTGATCTTCTCGTTGCAGCGCAGGCAGGGGTTCGGGGTGCGCCCGGCCTCGTACTCGGAGATGAAGTCCTCGACGACGTCCTCGCGGAAGCGCTCGGCGAGGTCCCAGACGTAGAACGGGATGCCGATGACGTCGGCGGCGCGGCGGGCGTCGCGGGAGTCCTCGATGGTGCAACAGCCGCGGGCGCCGGTCCGGAAGGACTGCGGGTTCGCGGAGAGCGCCAGGTGGACGCCGGTGACGTCGTGCCCGGCTTCGACGGCGCGGGCGGCGGCGACGGCGGAGTCCACACCGCCGGACATGGCGGCCAGGACGCGGAGGGGGCGGGCGGTGCGCGGCAGGTTCTCAGTCATAGCACCGTCCAGAGTACGGGGAACCGCGCGGGGTCACAGCGCGTTATCGGCTCTGGGGGGTGGTTCGCATGGGACGGACGCGCAGAGCGGTGCTCTTCGGCGGGATCGGAGTGCTGGGGGTGGCGGCACTGGCCGGGCGCGAGGAGATCGGGCGGGCCTGGTGGCTGGTGCCGGGGGTGTCCAAGCCCCGCAAGGAAGGCGACATCGACCACGCGGGCGCGGGCTGGACGGCGGCCTCCCCCGCGAACTGGCGGCTCGCGGACCGGCCGGACGACTACCGGGTGGACCGGATCGTGGTCCATGTCACGCAGGGCGGCTTCGGCTCCTCGGTGGACGCGTTCAAGAACCCCTTCCACAAGGCCTCGGCGCACTACATAGTCCGCCAGGACGGGCACGTGGAGCAGATGGTGCGCGAGCTCGACGTGGCCTTCCACTCGGGCAACCGCTCCATGAACGAGCGCAGCGTCGGCATCGAGCACGTGGGCTTCGTGGACCGCCCGCAGGACTTCACGGACACCATGTACGAGGCTTCGGCCCGGCTGGCCGCCGACGTCTGCCGGCGCTACCGAATACCCGTCGACCGCAAGCACATCCTGGGCCACTCCGAGGTCCCGGGCGCCGACCACACGGACCCGGGGCCCCACTGGGACTGGCCCCGCTACCTCACCCTGGTCCAGGCCGCCCTGGGCGCGTGAGCCCCTGGCCCACGGAGTCCCTTCCGGCGGCGTGGTCCTCGCGCCACTGCTGCGCCGCCTGGAGCATGGCGGCGCCGACGTGCTCGAAGAAGCGGCCGATGTCCTCCAGGCGGGCGCCGGCCTGGGTGGCGGAGCCGAGGGTCAGTGCTCCCTGGCGGGCGAAGTCGGCCAGGGCGGCGTTCTGGCGGGCGCTGGCCAGCCAGCCCCGGAACCAGGCGTCGGCGTCGATGACGTAGCGGTCACGGCGGCGGCGGGGGTCGCGTTCCCGCCGGATCAGTTCCTGCTGTTCGAGTTCGCCGACGGCCTTGGAGACGGACGCCGGGCTGACCTGGAGGCGTTCGACGAGTTCGGCGGCGGTGAGGCTGCCGCTGTCGGTGACGTAGAGGCAGGCGAGGACCCGGGCGGTCATGCGCGGCAGCCCGGTGCCGGCCATGATCTCGGCGAACCGCTCCTCCACCGCGCGGACCTCGTCGGCGGTGCCCGGCTCGGCCGGCGCCTGGGCCTGGGCGGGCCGGCCGCGGCGTGCGCGTCCCCGGGTCGCCTCGTGCGCGTGGTCGGCCCGGTACCCCTCGGGGCCGCCGTTGCGGCCCACCTCCCGGGTGACGGTGGAGATCGGGCGTTCCAGACGGGCGGCGATCTCGGTGAAGGTCAGCCCCTGGGCCAGGCCCTCCGCGATGTGCCGCCGGTCCTGGTGCGTCAGTCTGCCTCCGGGCATCGGTCGCCTCCTGTCGGGAAGTGGGGGGCCAGTATTGCGTTCGCGGGCAGCTCATTGCAAACAGGAGGGTGCCCGCTTTGCTTTCACCTCCATTCTCATTGCAAAATCCGGCGACAATCCTTGAAAACAAAGGCTTCTGAGCACCCAGAGCGTTGCCCGTTCAGTGAAAGCAAGTTAGCTTTCACCGAACAGTCAACGCCTCTCCTCGCCACCGGAGCCCCCTGTGAGATCATTCCTCGCCCCCCTGCGCACCTGGCACCGCCCGCTGACGCTGTGCTCGGCCCTCATGCTGGGCCTGGTCCTCGCCTCCGGCGTCGGGCTGCTGGTCGACGGCCGGAGCCTGCTCGGGGAGTCGGTGTGGATCAAGCCGCTCAAGTTCGGCTTCGCCTTCGCCCTCTACTCGGGCACCCTCGCGTGGCTGGTCAGCAGGCTGGACCGGGGGGCACGCCTGGGCCGCGTCGTCGGCACGGTCTTCGCGGTCGCCGCGCTCGCTGAGGTCGGCGCCATCACGGCGCAGGCGGCGCGCGGCACGTTCAGCCACTTCAACGCGAGCGGGGCGGACGCCGTCACCCTGGCCCTGACGCCCGTCCTCAGCCTCGGCGTGATGATCCTCGTCGTCGCCCAGCTGATCATCGCGATCGTCGTGCTCCTCCAGCGCACCGGCGGGGCGGCCGCGACGAGGGCGATACGCGCCGGGCTCGCGCTGGCCTCCTTCGGCATGCTCGTACCGGTCTTCTGGCTGGTCGGCGAGAGCCACCCCCGTACCGTGACCGACGCCAACGGCCACGCCGTCCCGATGTACCAGGGGCACGGCATCGGCGACCCCGACGGCCACGGCATGCCGCTCACCGGCTGGAGCGTGACGGGCGGCGACTTCCGGGTGCCGCACTTCTTCGCCCTGCACGGCATCCAGGTACTGCTCCTGGTCGTGGCGGTGCTCGCCGCGCTCGCGGCCCGGCACGCGTGGCTGCGCGACGAGCAGGTCCGCGCACGCCTCGTCGCCGTCGCCGCCCTCGGCTACACGGGGCTGGTCGCGGTGGTGACCTGGCAGGCCGGCCGCGGCCAGTCGCTGATCCACCCCGACGCCGCGACCCTCGGGGCGGGCGCCGTGGTGCTGCTGGCCACCGCCGCGTCGGCGGCCTGGGTGACCTTCACGGCCAGGCGCACCGCCGTCGCCGCCACCGTTCCGTCGGCGGCCTAGCTGAGGCCCGCCGTGCGGGCTCGGGCCACGGCCGGGCCGATGGCCGTGGCGACCGCGGCGATGTCGGCCTTCGTCGTGGTGTGGCCGAGGGAGAAGCGCAGGGTGCCGCGCGCCAGCTGCGGGTCGGTGCCCGTCGCCAGCAGGACGTGGCTGGGCTGGGCCACGCCCGCCGTGCAGGCGGAGCCGGTGGAGCACTCGATGCCCTGCGCGTCGAGGAGCAGCAGCAGCGAGTCGCCCTCGCAGCCGGGGAAGCTGAAGTGCGCGTTGGCCGGGAGCCGGTCCTCGGGGTCGCCGCCGAGTACCGCGTCGGGGACGGCGGCGAGGACGGCGGCGATCAGCTCGTCGCGCAGCGCGCCGACCTCGACGGCGAACCGCTCGCGCCGTTCGGCGGCGAGGACGGCCGCCACCGCGAAGGCGGCGATGGCCGGCACGTCGAGGGTGCCGGAGCGGACGTGCCGCTCCTGGCCGCCGCCGTGCAGGACGGGGACGGGGCTCTGGTCGCGGCCGAGGAGCAGCGCGCCGATCCCGTACGGCCCGCCGATCTTGTGGCCGCTGACGGTCATGGCGGCGAGCCCGCTGTCGCCGAAGCCGACGTCGAGCTGGCCGAAGGCCTGGACCGCGTCGGAGTGCAGCGGGATGCCTGACTCGCGGGCGACGGCGGCGAGTTCACGGACCGGCATGACGGTGCCGATCTCGTTGTTGGCCCACATCACGGTGGCCAGGGCCACGTCCTCGGGGCTGCGCTCGACCGCTTCGCGGAAGGCCTCGGGGTGGACGCGCCCGTAGCGGTCCACGGGCAGGTACTCGACCCGTGCGCCCTCGTGCTCGGCGAGCCAGTGCACGGCGTCGAGGACGGCGTGGTGCTCGACGGGGCTGGCGAGGATCCGGGTCCGGGCGGCGTCGGCGTCGCGGCGGGCCCAGTAGAGGCCCTTGACGGCGAGGTTGTCGGCTTCGGTGCCGCCCGCGGTGAAGACCACCTCGCTCGGGCGGGCGCCGAGCGCCTCGGCGAGGGACTCGCGGGCCTCCTCGACGGTGCGGCGGGCCCGGCGGCCGGCGGCGTGCAGGGAGGACGCGTTTCCCGTGGCGGCGAACTGGGCGGTCATCGCCGAAGCGGCTTCCGGCAGCATCGGCGTGGTCGCGGCGTGGTCGAGGTAGGCCATGATCCCCCGATTCTACGAGTCCCCGGGCACCCGGGATCCCCCCTGGTGCCCGGGGACGGTCCGGCGGCGAAAGAGGCGGCCTAGCGCGGTGCGCGGGCCAGCTGGCGGGACTGGGCGACGAGGCGGTTCGCGGAGTCCCAGACCTCGGCGTCCTCCTCCAGGAAGCCGCCGGCGAGGTTGCGGGTGACGATGGCCACCCGCAGCGGGCCGGGGGCGGGGCGGCAGCGGATGTGGGTGGTGAGTTCGACGGTCGGGGTCCAGCCGAGCAGGCCGAGGTCGAAGGAGGTCGGCGGCAGCGCGTCGACGGCGAGGAGCAGCGACATCGGGTCGGCGTCGCGACCGTCGGCGAGTTCGAACCAGGCCCGCATCTCGCCCTTCCCGGAGGGGGCTCCGACGGCCCAGCCGGCGGTCGCCGGGTCCAGGCGCAGGCGGAGCCGGTCCACGATGGCGGAGCTGCCGGGGATCGGGGCCGGGCCGGCCTCGGGGCCGAGGCAGTCCTCGTAGGCGGGCATGACGGGCGGCAGCGCGACGGTGTGGACGGCGTCGGGGAGCGTGGCGAGGTCGCCGTAGGAGGCGAGGACGCGGATGCGCTCGACCTCGGCGCCGTTCTCGTCGAACTGGAACAGGGAGGCCTGGCCGGTGGAGAGGGTGCGGCCGACGCGGACGACCTGGGTGCGGATGACGGCGGGTCCGGGCACGGAGGAGGTCAGGTAGTGCGCGGAGACGGAGAAGGGGTCCGGGTGCGGCAGGGCCGCCGACAGGGCCCGGCCGACCAGGGCCAGCAGGTAGCCGCCGTTGACGGCGGCGATGATCGTCCAGCCGGCGGAGAGCTCCGCGTCGTACACCCCGGGCTCGCCCGCGCGGGGCGTGACGGTGGTGTCGCGGTCGAACTCGCTGTCGCCGATGGATGCCTGGGCAGCTGCGTGCGTCATGGCATCGACGGTACACCGGCAAGCTACTAAGCGGTAGCTTTTCTTAGGGTTCTTCGGCCACCGCGGAGCGGCGGTTCCAGGCCAGCGGGGCCCGCCAGTGGTAGCGCATCGCGAGCAGCCGCAGCACGAAGGTCGTGACGATCGCGAGGGCCGTCGTCCAGGCGTTGAGGGCGTGGAGGCCGATGAAGACGGCCACCATCGAGGAGCCGACGACGGCGGGCACGGCGTACATCTCCCGGTCGCGCAGCAGCGACGGCACGTCGTTGGCCAGCACGTCGCGCAGGACGCCGCCGCCGACGGCGGTGGCCAGGCCCAGGGCCGCGGAGGCGGTCAGGCCGAGGCCGTACTCGTACGCCTTCGTCGTGCCCGTGACGCAGAAGAGGCCGAGGCCGGCGGCGTCGAAGACGTTGATGGCCCGGTTGATGCGCTGCACCTCGGGGTGGAGGAAGAAGACGAGCGCGGCGGCGATCAGCGGTGTGACGAAGAAGCTGAGCTCTCCGAAGGCCGCGGGGGGCACGGCGCCGATGCACAGGTCGCGCAGCAGACCGCCGCCGAGGGCGGTGACCAGGGCGAGTACGGCGATGCCGAAGACGTCGAAGTTCTTGCGGACGGCGAGCAGCGCGCCCGCGGTGGCGAAGACAAAAATGCCCGCGAGGTCCAGGGCGTGCTGGATTCCGGGCGGGAAGAGATCGTGGAGCACCCGGCCATTGTCGCCCGTCGGCGGAGCCGGTGGCTCCGCCGGTCGCACGGTACGGCGGAGCCGGGCCCCTGGCCGGGGGGCGGGGCGCTCATGTGCGGCGCCGTCGCGGGGGCTCCGCGCTGGATGTTGCGCCGACGCGGCTGGAGCAGCCAGGACGGCGGACCGGCCGCTACTCCGAGTCCGCCGTCCTGCGTATGTGGACCCCGGGGGTTACTCCGAGGCGGTCACCACCGCGTCCGCCGCGCCCGGCAGGGCCGGGTCGCCCGGGGCCTGGTCGGGGGCGTTCTCCGGGTGGTGGCAGGCGACCTGGTGGCCGGTCTTGAGGGCGACCAGCGGCGGGTCCTGCTTGGTGCAGAGCTCCGTCGCCTTCCAGCACCGGGTGTGGAAGCGGCAGCCGCTCGGCGGGGAGATCGGCGAGGGGACGTCCCCCTTGAGCAGGATGCGGCCGCTCTTGGCGCCGCGCCGGCGCGGATCCGGCACCGGCACGGCCGAGAGCAGGGCGTTGGTGTACGGGTGCATCGGGGACTCGTACAGCGCCTTGCGGTCGGCCAGCTCCACGATCTTGCCGAGGTACATCACGGCGATGCGGTCGGAGACGTGCCGGATGACCGACAGGTCGTGCGCGATGATCACGTACGTGAGGCCGAGCTCCTCCTGGAGGTCGTCCAGCAGGTTGACCACCTGGGCCTGGATCGACACGTCCAGCGCGGAGACGGGCTCGTCCGCGACCACCAGCTTCGGCTTGAGCGCCAGGGCCCGGGCGATGCCGATGCGCTGGCGCTGGCCGCCCGAGAACTCGTGCGGGTAGCGGTTGAAGTGCTCGGGGTTGAGGCCGACCAGCGACAGCAGCCGCTGGACCTCCGCCTTGAGCCCGCCCTCGGGGGTGACCCCCTGGAGCTTGAAGGGGGCGCTGACGATCGTGCCGACCGTGTGGCGCGGGTTCAGCGAGCCGTACGGGTCCTGGAAGATCATCTGCACGTCTCGGCGCAGCGGCCGCATGCCCGCCACGCCCAGGTGGGTGATGTCCTTGCCCTCGAACTCGATGGAGCCGCTGGTCGGTTCGAGGAGCCGCGTGATCAGCCGGCCCATCGTCGACTTGCCGCAGCCGGACTCGCCGACGATGCCGAGGGTCTCACCCCGCCGGACGTCGAAGTCGATGCCGTCCACGGCCTTGACCGCCCCGGTCTGCCGACGCAGCAGCCCCTTGTTGATGGGGAAGTGCTTGACCAGCCCCGTCACCTTGAGCAGGGGTCCCTCGGGGCTCCCGGCGGGAGCCGCCGCGTCCGTCTTCTTCGTCTCGGTCACAGCTTCGGCGCAATCTCTTCGGTCCAGATCCGGGTCCGCTCCTCCTGCGACATGTGGCAGGCGGACCAGTGCCGGCTGTCGTCCTCGGTCAGCTCGGGGCGCTGGGTGCGGGTGATGCCGCCCTTGGGCACGTCCGCGTAGGGGCACCGCGGGTTGAAGGCGCAGCCGCTCGGGATGTTGATGAGGCTGGGCGGTGAGCCCTTGACCGGGATGAGGCGTTCGGTCTGGTCGCGGTCGATGCGTGGCATGGAGCCGAGCAGGCCCCAGGTGTACGGGTGCCGGGGGCCGTAGAAGACCTTCTCGGCGGTGCCGCGCTCGACGCACCGGCCGCCGTACATCACGAGGATCTCGTCGGCCATCTCGGCGACCACGCCGAGGTCGTGCGTGATCATGATGACCGCGGAGCCGAACTCCTTCTGCAGGTCGCGGATCAGGTCGAGGATCTGCGCCTGGACGGTGACGTCCAGGGCGGTCGTCGGCTCGTCCGCGATGAGCAGTTCGGGGTTGTTGACCAGGGCCATCGCGATCATCGCGCGCTGGCGCATGCCGCCGGAGAACTCGTGGGGGTACGCGTCCACGCGCCGGTGGGGCTCCGGGATGCCGACGCGGTCGAGCATCTCGACGGCCCGCGCGCGGGCCTTCTTCTTGTCGGCCTCGGGGTGGTGGGTGCGGTACGCCTCGACGATCTGCTTGCCGACCGAGTAGTACGGGTGCATGGCGGACAGCGGGTCCTGGAAGACCATCGCCATCTTGTGGCCGCGCAGCCGGCGCACGTGGTCGGCGTCGGCCGCCACCAGGTCCTCGCCGTCGAGGACGACGGAGCCGGAGATGTGCGGGCGGCTGCGGGCGTTGCCGGTGCGGTGCAGGCCCATGATGGCCAGCGAGGTGACGGACTTGCCGGAGCCGGACTCGCCGACGATGCCGAGGGTCTTGCCCCGCTCCAGGTCGAAGGAGAGTCCGTCGACGGACTTCACCAGGCCGTCGTCGGTCGGGAAGTGCACCTTCAGGTCGCGCACCGAGAGGAAGGGGGCACCGTCGCGCGGGCCGCCCTGCTCGGGCACGAACGCGGGCTGGTCGGAAGCGTTCTTGGTCACGTCAGCCTCACGCGCGGGTCGATGACGGCGTACAGCAGGTCCACGATCAGGTTGGCCATCACCACGAAGAGCGCGGCGAGCAGGGTGACTCCCATGATCACGGGGAGGTCTCCGGCGCCGATCGCCGCCACGGCGGCCGTTCCCAGACCCTGGAAGTTGAAGGTCGTCTCGGTGAGCACCGCGCCGCCGAGGAGTCCGCCGAGGTCGAGGCCGAACATCGTGACGATCGGGGTGAGGGTGGAGCGCAGGGCGTGCTTGCGGATGACCACGGGCTCCGTGAGGCCCTTGGCGCGGGCCGTACGGATGTAGTCCTCGCCGAGGACCTCCAGCATGGTCGCCCGGGTGATGCGGGCGTAGGTCGCGGCGAAGAGGAACGCCAGGGTGATCCACGGCAGGATCAGGCTGTTGAGCCAGGCCAGCGGATCCTCGGTCAGGGGTTTGTAGTTGGACACGTCCAGCCAGCCGAGGCTGTAGACGAAGATCGCGGGGGCCACCATGCCGGTGAAGAAGATCGGCAGGGAGACACCGGCGAGCGCGCCGACCATGACGGTGCGGTCGACGGCGGTCCGGCGCTTGAGCGCCGAGACCACGCCCGTGGCCACACCGGCGATCACCCAGATCACGGCCGCCCCGAGGGCGAGCGAGAGGGTGACCGGCATCCGGTCGAGCATGGTCTCCCAGACGGGAGCCTCGCTCTTGAAGGAGTAGCCGAAGCACGGCGCGGCGCAGTGCGTGACATCGGTGCCGCCGTCGTAGTCGCGGCCGGCGAAGATGCCCTTGAGGAAGAGCAGGTACTGCTCGGAGATGGGCTTGTCGAAGCCCATCTTCACGCGGATGCCCGCCAGGGCGGTCTCATTGGTCTCGCGTCCGGCGTACATGAGCGCGGGATCGCTGCCGGTCAGCTTCGGGACCGCGAAGAAGATGCCGAAGGTGACCACGGAGACCACCAGCAGCGTGGCGGCGACGTTGAACAGCCGCCGTATGAGGTAGACGAGCACTGCAGTCGGCCGCCCGGGGCGGGTGGCCGCCGCCCCTCGTGGGGACGGCGGCCACCGCCTGCGGCCTTCACCTGCCCTTCGGACTAGCGCATGTGCGGTGAAGGCACTTACTTACGTGCTGAGTTGCTTGTACCCGGCTGTCGGCCGGGCGGGCCCGCTACTTCGAGGAGATGCCCACGGTGGCGAGGTCGATCTTGCCGTAGGAGTCGTTGAAGAAGACGTTCGTCAGGCGGGGGTTGTGGTAGACGAGCGCCTTGTCGAAGTTGATCGGCAGGTACAGCGCCTTGTCCATGATCTTCTTGTTGATGTCCGTGTAGAACGGAGCGGCGGCGTCCGGGGTCGCGGCGGCAGCGGCCTTGTCGAAGAGCCCGTTGACCTCGGGGTCGTCGAGCATCGTGTAGTTGTTGTTGGCGTTCGCCGCGATGAACGAACCGTCGACCAGCGGCTGCAGGAAGCCCGAGCCGGAGTTGTAGTCGGCGCCCCAGCCCATGACGATGATGCCGTAGTTCTTCTTCTTCACGTTCTCGGGCGAACCGATCGTGGAGGAGGAGAGCTTGCCGTCGTACTGGTCGATCGTCGCCTTGATGCCGACCTTGGCGAGGGCCGCCTGGAGGGACTCGGCGGTCTTCACCTCGGGGGCGCGGTTGTTGCGCACGGCGATGGTGGTCTCGAACCCGCCGGCCTTGCCACAGGCCTTGAGGGCCTCCTTGGCCTTGGCCTCCTGCGGCTTGCCCTTCGTCAGACCGAACGGGTCGTAGCCCTTGTCCGAGCCGGGGATGCCGGGCGGCAGCATGTTCGCGCCGATGTCGCCGCTGGTCGGGCCGCCGCGGGCGGTCTGCAGGGACTTCGGGTCGGCCGCGTAGATGACGGCCTTGCGGCACTCGATGTTGTCGAACGGCGCGACCGTCTGCGGGAAGGCGAAGTAGCGGATGTAGCCCGTGAAGGGGTTGTCCGCGTTCTTCTTGAGGGCCGGGTCCTTGAGGATCTTGTTCTTCGCGGCCTGCTGCACGCCGGTGCCGTCGACCGCGAGGTCGATGTCACCCGCCAGCAGGCGCTGGTCCATGTCGTCCGGGTTGGTGGTCACCGTGTAGCTGACCTTGTCCGGCAGGCCCGTACGGATCGGGTCCGTCTTCGGGTCCCAGTGCTCGTTGCGGACGAAGGTGGCGCCCTTGCCGGCGGTGAAGCTCTCCACCTTGTAAGGACCGGTGGACACCGGCTTGTTGGTGTACGTGGCACCCGTGTCCTTCGACGCCGGGACCGGCGAGGAGGACGGCATGGCCAGCAGGTAGCTGAAGTCGGAGTTGGCGCTCGCCAGGTGGAAGACGATCGTCTTGTCGTCCGGCGTCTCGACGGACTTCAGGCCCAGCTTGTTCGGGTCCTCGTCCTTGTACGGGCCGGGGTACTTCTGGCCCTGGTCGAGGAGGTCGATCAGGTAGGTCGGGCCGCCGGACAGCACGTCCTGCGCGAAGACGCGCTCGACGCCGTACTTGACGTCCTTCGAGGTGATCGGCGTGCCGTCCTCGAACTTCACCCCGTCCTTGAGCTTCAGGGTGTACGTCTTGCCGTCGTCGCTCAGGACCGGCAGGGCCTCGGCGAGGTCGGGGACGACCTTCGTGCCGTCCTTGCCCGGCTTGCTGTCGTAGGCGAGCAGGCTGCGGACGTAGAGCCGCTGCATGTCCCACACCCAGCCGTAGTACGCACGCGCCGGGTCGAGGTAGTCGACGTCCTGGGGGGACCAGAGCCGCAGCTCGCCGCCCTTCTCGGTGGACGGGTTGATCACGGCAGTGGCGGCACCGCTGTAACCCTTGTCGCCACCCTCGCCCTTCGCGTCGTCCTTCTTGTCGCCGCCGCCACCGCACGCGGCGGTCAGCGACAGGGCGGCGATCACGGCGGTGATCGCGAGTGCCTGCTTTCTGCGGATCACGGTTGTCCAACCTCCATTGGTGGGTGAATCGAAGAAGCGGTTCAGCTGCCCTTGGGGTCGAGTGCGTCACGCAGCCCGTCCCCGAAGAGGTTGAACGCCAGGACGGTGATGAAGATCGTCATACCGGGGACCACCATGTACATGGGGTCGTCCTGGTAGATGGGGACGGCGTCGGAGAGCATCTTTCCCCAGGAAGCGGTGGGCGGCTTGACGCCGGCACCCAGGAAGCTGAGCGCTGCCTCGGTGAGGATGTTGGTCGGGATGATCAGCGTGGCGTAGACGAGGATCGGCGCGACCAGGTTGGGCAGCAGCTCCTTGACCAGGATGTAGCCGCGGCCGGCTCCGAGGCTGCGCGCGGCCTCGACGTACTCGCGTTCACGCAGGGAGATCGTCTGGCCGCGGACGATGCGGCCGATGTACGGCCACCCGAAGAAGCCGATGACGAGGATGAGCACGCCCATCCGGACGCCCGAACCCTCGAAGCCCCAGAGGGAGTTGGGGACCACGGAGACCAGGGCGATGGTGAACAGCAGCTGCGGGAAGGCCAGCAGCAGGTCCATCGTGCGGCTGATGACGCCGTCGACCCAGCCGCCGAGGAAGCCGGCCAGCGCGCCCAGGAGGCTGCCGAGCACGACCGAGACGAAGGCCGCCAGGAAGGCGACGACCAGGGAGATGCGGGCGCCGTAGACGATGCGGCTGAACACGTCGCGGCCGTTGGTCGGTTCGACGCCCAGAAGGAAGTCGGAGCTGATGCCGCCGAAGGAGCCGAGCGGCGTGCCCAGGTCCGGGTCGATCATGTCCTCGTGGAACTCGTTGGGATCGTGCCCCAGCAGGCCCGCGATCAGCGGCGCGAAGACCGCCACCAGGATCAGGAGGATCACGACCACACCGCCGGTCAGCGCGACCTTGTCGCGCTTGAGGCGCATCCAGGCGATGCGGCCGGGCGAGCGGCCTTCGATGGCCTTGGCAGGGACGTCGGCTACGGACACGGGAGCGGGTGTTTCCGCGCTCGTGTCGTGCAGTGGTGCCGTCATCGTGGTGGGGACCCCTCTCGGCCGACGGGTGGGTCGGCCCATGCCCGCCGCTGTGGCGGCGTTGGTGCGGAGTGGCGCTCGGAGTGCTCGGGACACCTGAACGCGTGCGAGGTGCGGGCGGTGCTGGCATTGCTGGCAGTGCTGTGCGGGTGGAGCGAAGTGCGGTGCAGTGCTGAGCGGTGCGGTGCGGCTGAAGTGCGCGAAGTGCGGGAAGTGCTGTGGGAAACGACAAGCGAAGTCCCCGTGCCGAACCGCGTCCCGTAGGACTGACCAGCTCTTGGGTGGGGAGTCTTCATCGGGCGCTCGACCAGCCGCCAGACCCGCAGATGAATGGATGCGCAAACGTGATCTGACTCCCGAGTTCCCGTTATCCGGACTCCGCTCACGGCTCAGCGGAGCAAGACCGTCCGTTCGGTACGCAAACGGACATGACGCCCAACTCATAGGAGGAGTGCGCCTATTGGGCGCCCAACAGGGGCGATATCCGGACATGAGGAAGGCCGCCGGGAACCGTGGTTCCCGGCGGCCCGATGTCCGTCGGTGGTGCTCGTCTCATGCTCCGGGCACAGCCGGAATTTCCCTGTAGCCAGCTCGGCGAACGGCCGGCGCGGCGCGGGCGACGGCCTGGTGGGCGGCCTAGTAGGCGGCCGCCTGCCCCTCGCGGTCGTAGAACGGCCGGGTCTGCGCGCGCAGCCACATCGCCACCGGATCGTGTTCGTCCGCCAGCGCGACCGTGCACACCGGAACCCCTTCGGGCACCGCCCCGACCGACTGGCGCATCATCTCCCGTACGGACTCCAGCGCGGGCGCGGAGGCGTCGTAGAGGTCGAGCCCGACGGCGAGGTACGCCGACCCGAGCGCGGGCTGCACCCAGGCGCGGCGCAGCGACCTGACGGCCGGGGTGCGGTGCGCGTGCTGGGTGAGCAGGCCGTAGAACTGCGGGAGCTCCAGGGCCGGCTCGGAGAGCCGCAGCGGCCCGGCCGGCATCCTGTCCAGGCCCGTCGCGATCCGGCGCAGGTCGGCCCACGGCACGCCGAGGCCGCCGCCGCGGTCGTGCGGGTTGACCCACAGCCCCCAGCGGTCCGGGTAGAGGGCGCGGGCGATGTCCCGGCCGGTGACCACCTCGTAGCCCCGGTTCCAGCCGCTGGCGGCCAGTTCCTGCGGGGAGGTCACGCAGGGCGCGTACCCGAGGCCCTCGACCTCCATGCCGCCGTACTGGGCGTCCGGCGAACCGGGCTGCCCCTGCCACAGCAGCATCCACAGCCGGCCCTCGGCGAGGGCGTGCAGGAATGACTCGTAGCTGTCATAGCGCCCGGGAGTCACCTGGCGCAGCATGTGCTCGACCTGCCCGGCCGCGGCCGTGCCTGACGCACTCACCCGGTACCCCTCTTCGTCCGCCCGTCGTCCACACGTACCAACCAGCTTAAGCGGCGCTAGGGGAGGTAGAAGGGGCGTACGCGCTCACGGATCCAGTCCGTGACCGGGTCGTCGGCGGCGTCGAGCAGGATCAACTGCACGGGCCAGGGCGCCGGTACGCGGGCCAGGGCCCGGCCGAGGGCCTCCAGCGGGGCGTTTCGGGACTCGGGATCCCATCCCACCAGTCGGACGCCGACGTACAGCTGCGGGGGCCCGGCCTCGACGCTGGCGAGGCAGCGGTGCGCGGCGGCGACCACCCCGGTCGCGCGGAACTCCTCGGCGGCGGCGGCGAGGAAGTCGACGGGGTCGTCCTGCCAGTCGGGCTCGAAGAGCCGGACGCGGCCGCCGGCGGCCGGGCCGTCGAGGGGGGTCCGTCCGGCGCGGCAGAGCTCCGCGACGGCGGCGGGCGGAAGCGGAACTCCGACGGCGCCCTCGGGGTTCAGGGCGATGCCGAGCTGCGGGGGCAGGCCGCGGGCGAACTCGACGGCCGGGGCGACGGCGAAGTCCATGGCCGGGCCGGCGCCGAAGCGGAACTGGGCCTCGGAGGAGTAGACGGGGACGTACGCCGCGCCGTCGATCAGCATCGTGGGGAGGGTGAGGCCGTCGCTGTCGGGCCCGCCGCCGTCGGGGAGCGGAACCCAGACCGGGCTGCGCCCGAGCACCTCCAGGATCCGGGGGCCGGCGTCCGGATGCCCGAGCGCCGTCCCGAGCACCTGCTCCAACTCGTTGGCCGGCCAGCCGCTGCCCTGCATGTGCCCCTGCTCTCCGTGTGGGTCCGCCGCTATCGCCCCGAGGCTACCGGCCCCGCCCGACACCTCCCCCGGGGACTCCGCGCCTCAATCGCCGGCGGGGCTGGATGTGGCCGGCGTATCCGCTCACGTGCGGGCCCGCTCCCGGGGGCCAGCCCCCGGACCCCCGCGCCTCAAACGCCGGCGGGGCTGGATCCATCCAGCCTCGCCGGCGTTTGAGGCGGGAACGGTGGAAGGGCGGGTAGGGGACCCCGCCCCGCGCAGCGGCCACCCACCCGCAGACGAAAAACAGGCCTCGGCCACCAGAACCGGCCCCGCCCCGCCACCGCCGGACGGAGTCCGGCGCAGCGGCGCGAAGCCGGGGAGGCCGCTCGCGGCCGAGCCGCGCGAGCGGCGCGTCAAGAAAAGGCGCGGCGCGTCAGGAAAAGGCAATCTGGGTGACGGCGGCAGCCGAGCGGCGGTCCAGGAGCGTCGCCGACGCGCAGCCCGCCGGGGGCCGCCCGGCCTCGGCTTCGCCCAGGAGCCGCCGGACGGCGCCCCGGTGGCGGGCGAAGGCGTACGCCGACACGCGCCGCCCCCGGGCCTCCTGCCCGGAGAGCGCCTCCTCGGCGGTGGTGTCGAGCAGCAGCAGGTGCAGCGCACGGCCCCGGCGGCGGGCGACACCGGCGAGCAGGCCCCGTACCCAGCTCTGGGTGCCGCAGTCGTGGACCACTACAGAGGCGCCGGAGCTGAGCCTGCGCCACAGCCCCCAGTAGTGCGCGGCGCGCACCAGCGGCCGGTACACGGCGTAGGGCAGGGCGCCCGGCATGCGGGCCTCCCAGCGCTCGCGGGCGTCCTGGGAGTCGATGCCGCCCTCCGCCGCGCGCTTGATCAGGGTGCTCTTGCCGCCCCCCGGCAGCCCGGACACCACCACGATGTCCCCGGCGGCGAACCCCAGCCGGTGGGGCCCCCGTACGCAGGTCCCGCGCAGGTCACGCACCGGGCCCGCGGTCAGTGGGCGGGCTCCCCGCTGTGCCGGGACCGCGTTCACCGTTCCTGTGGTGGCCAGTACTCCGAATCTCCGCACAGTGCTCGTCTCCCCCCGAAATCGGGCCGTGAAGGGCCCCATGCCCACTGAGTGTAAAGAGACGGTAATCCGGCGGCCCCGGTTCCGGTCCGTACGTTCTTTCGGGCCCCGCCGCCCGCTCCCGCGCGTCCCGTGCAATGATGTGCGCCATCTGGACACCAACTGCATACCGGCCGCTTGAATCCGCGCGGGAGAGTCCCGGCAGGCCGCAAGGCCGTGCCCGGGCGCCGAAGGAGCAAGTACCTCCCTTGAATCTCTCAGGCCCCGTACCGCGTGGATGAGGCAGATCTGAAAAGCGAGCCGCGACGCGTCCGTCCCTGACGGCCGCCGGCGCGCGCTCCACCCAAGGTGCAAGTCGAGGACGCGCCGCGTACCCGCGGTAACTCTCGGCGAACCTCTCAGGTTCCGATGACAGATGGGGAGGATCGTCCTCGTCATGTCATGCCCTGGGACCCGGGAGCCACACCCATGAGCACTGCCCCCCGCCTGACCGCGCTCGACGCGCTGCACCGCTCGCTCGGTGCGACCATGACCGACTTCGCGGGCTGGGACATGCCGCTGCGCTACGCCAGCGAGCGCGAGGAGCACCTCGCCGTCCGCACGAAGGCCGGCCTGTTCGACCTGTCCCACATGGGTGAGATCACCCTGACCGGCCCCGAGGCCGTCAAGGTCCTGGACTACGCGCTGGTCGGCAACATCTCCACGGTCGGCGTCGGCCGCGCCCGCTACACGCACATCTGCGTGGAGGACGGCGGCATCCTCGACGACCTGATCGTCTACCGCCTGGGCGAGACCGAGTACATGGTCGTCGCCAACGCCTCCAACGCCCAGGTCGTGCTGGACGCCCTCACCGAGCGTGCCGCCGGCTTCGACGCCGAGGTCCGCGACGACCGCGACGCGTACGCGCTGATCGCCGTCCAGGGCCCCGAGTCCCCCGGCATCCTGGCGTCGCTGACCGACGCCGACCTGGACGGCCTGAAGTACTACGCGGGCCTGCCGGGCACCGTCGCGGGCGTGCCCGCGCTGATCGCCCGTACCGGTTACACCGGCGAGGACGGCTTCGAGCTGTTCGTGTCCCCCGAGCACGCCGTGGAGCTGTGGCAGGCGCTGACCAAGGCCGGCGAGGGCGTCGGCCTGGTGCCGGCCGGGCTGTCCTGCCGCGACACCCTGCGCCTGGAGGCGGGCATGCCGCTGTACGGGCACGAGCTGACCACCTCGCTGACCCCGTTCGACGCGGGTCTGGGCCGGGTCGTGAAGTTCGACAAGGAGGTCGACTTCGTCGGCCGCGCCGCCCTGGAGGCCGCCGCCGAGCGTGCCGCCACGAACCCGCCGCGCAAGCTGGTCGGCCTGATCGCCGAGGGCCGCCGCGTCCCGCGCGCCGGTTTCCCCGTCGTCGCCGACGGCCAGGTGATCGGCGAGGTCACCTCCGGCGCCCCGTCCCCGACGCTGGGCAAGCCGATCGCGATGGCCTACGTGGACGCGGCGCACGCCGCGCCCGGCACCTCCGGCGTCGGCGTCGACATTCGCGGTACGCATGAGGCGTACGAGGTCGTGGCCCTGCCGTTCTACAAGCGGCAGAAGTAGCCCGGAAGCCGTCCGCCGGACGGCCGCGGCCGTCCGGCGACCCTTCGGCGCACCCCCGCGTACGTCTCAGTACGCGAGACCGCCGTTCGTATCCACTCCCCCGCATCCAGGAGAATCAGGTCATGAGCAACCCCCAGCAGCTGCGTTACACCAAGGAGCACGAGTGGCTGTCGGACGCCGTGGACGGCGTCGCGACGGTCGGCATCACGGAGTTCGCGGCCACCGCGCTCGGTGACGTCGTCTACGCCCAGCTCCCCGAGGTCGGCGAGACCGTCACCGAGGGCGAGACCTGTGGCGAGCTGGAGTCGACGAAGTCGGTCAGCGACCTGTACTCCCCCGTCTCCGGCGAGGTCGTCGAGGCCAACCAGGACGTCGTGGACAACCCGGCCCTGGTGAACTCGGCCCCCTTCGAGGGTGGCTGGCTGTTCAAGGTGCGCCTCTCGGACGAGCCGAAGGACGTGCTCTCGGCCGAGGAGTACGCCGCGCTGACCCACTCCGACAACTGACACCTCAGGGGAACTTGATGTCTGTGCTGAACACCCCCCTCCACGAGCTCGACCCGGACGTCGCCGCCGCCGTCGACGCCGAGCTCGTGCGCCAGCAGTCGACCCTGGAAATGATCGCGTCGGAGAACTTCGCTCCCGTCGCCGTCATGGAGGCCCAGGGCTCGGTCCTGACCAACAAGTACGCCGAGGGCTACCCCGGCCGCCGCTACTACGGCGGCTGCGAGCACGTCGACGTGGTCGAGCAGATCGCGATCGACCGCATCAAGGCGCTGTTCGGCGCCGAGCACGCGAACGTGCAGCCGCACTCGGGTGCGCAGGCCAACGCCGCCGCGATGTTCGCGCTGCTGAAGCCGGGCGACACGATCATGGGCCTGAACCTGGCCCACGGCGGTCACCTGACCCACGGCATGAAGATCAACTTCTCCGGCAAGCTCTACAACGTGGTCCCGTACCACGTCGACGAGACCGGCGAGGTCGACATGGCCGAGGTCGAGCGCCTCGCCAAGGAGTCCAAGCCGCAGCTGATCGTCGCCGGCTGGTCCGCCTACCCGCGCCAGCTGGACTTCGCCGCCTTCCGCCGCATCGCGGACGAGGTCGGCGCGTACCTGATGGTCGACATGGCGCACTTCGCCGGTCTGGTCGCCGCGGGCCTGCACCCGAACCCGGTGCCGCACGCCCACGTCGTCACCACCACCACGCACAAGACCCTCGGCGGTCCGCGCGGCGGTGTCATCCTGTCGACGCAGGAGCTGGCCAAGAAGATCAACTCCGCGGTCTTCCCGGGCCAGCAGGGCGGTCCGCTGGAGCACGTGATCGCGGCCAAGGCGGTCTCCTTCCTCGTGGCGGCCTCGCCCGAGTTCAAGGAGCGCCAGGAGCGCACCCTGGAGGGTGCGAAGATCCTCGCCGCCCGCCTGGTCCAGGACGACGTCAAGGCCGTGGGCGTGGACGTCCTCACCGGCGGCACCGACGTGCACCTGGTCCTGGTCGACCTGCGCAACTCCGAGCTGGACGGCCAGCAGGCCGAGGACCGCCTCCACGAGGTCGGCATCACGGTCAACCGGAACGCCATCCCGAACGACCCGCGGCCGCCGATGGTCACCTCGGGTCTGCGGATCGGCACGCCGGCGCTCGCCACCCGCGGTTTCGACGCCGAGGCCTTCACCGAGGTCGCCGAGATCATCGCGCAGGCGCTGAAGCCGACGTACGACGCCGACGACCTCAAGGCGCGCGTCTCCGCGCTCGCCGCGAAGTTCCCGCTGTACCCGTCGCTCTAGTCGCGGGCCCGGGAAGGGCCCGGCCTTGTTCTGCACAAGGCCGGGCCCTTTTCATGCACCCGCCCGGCGATGTGGATGAACCTGGGCTTCGCCGTCCTCCTCCTGATGACCGTCGGCCGCAACTGGAAGACCCTGGCCCCGGTCGTCTCGGCCGCGATGGTGATCTCGTACCTGATCGGCCCGGTCGCGGTCGGCGTCCTCCGCCGCACCGTGCCCGGCCTGCCCCGCCCCTTCCGGCTGCCCGCCGCGAGGATCCCGTGCCCCCTGACCTTCGTCTTCGCCGCCCGCGCCCGGTACCGGTCGAAGCGGCCCGACACCGGAATCGTCACCGCACCGACCCTGCCGGCCGCCCCGATCGCCTGGACATCGCCCTGGTGGCGGGCATGGCGCTCGTCACGTACTCCTGGGCCGTCGCGGCGGTCCTCAAGGCCCACCACGCGGGCCTGCCGGGCCCCGACCCGGTCCTGGACGGCTCCGAGGCCCCCGCCGGACCCTCGGGGGCACCGGAGCGCGAGCTGACCCACGCCTGACCGTTACGTCCGACAGCCGAACCGTTCACTTCCACGCGTTAGGCTCGACTGCCGGACAAAATCCGCAGATCCACCTCCAGCACCACCATCCCCCGCAGCACCACCCGCACCACCACCCCTGCCCTCATCACCCCACGAGCAGACAAGGGAGTCCGCCAGTGGCCATCTCCGTCTTCGATCTCTTCTCCATCGGCATCGGCCCCTCCTCCTCCCACACGGTCGGCCCGATGCGCGCGGCACGCATGTTCGTGACGCGGCTGAAGAAGGACGGTGTCCTCGCCCAGACCGCGTCCGTGCGCGCGGAGCTCTTCGGCTCCCTCGGCGCGACCGGCCACGGCCACGGCACCCCCAAGGCGGTCCTGCTCGGCCTGGAGGGGCACTCCCCCCGCACCGTGAACGTCGAGACCGCCGACGCCGAGGTCGAGCGCATCCGCCAGAGCGGCCGCCTGCGGCTGCTGGGCGCGGAGATAGGCGATGGCCACGAGATCGCCTTCGACGAGCCGAACCAGCTGATCCTGCACCGCCGCCGCTCGCTGCCGTACCACGCGAACGGCATGACGCTCTTCGCCTACGACGAGGCCGGCGCCCCGCTGCTGGAGAAGACCTACTACTCGGTCGGCGGCGGCTTCGTCGTCGACGAGGACGCGGTCGGCGAGGACCGGATCAAGCTCGACGACACGGTGCTGAAGTACCCCTTCCGCTCGGGCGACGAGATGCTGCGCCTGGCGAACGAGACGGGCCTGTCGATCTCCTCCCTGATGCTGGAGAACGAGAAGGCCTGGCGCACGGAGGAGGAGATCCGCGAGGGCCTCCTGGAGATCTGGCGGGTCATGCAGGCCTGTGTGGCGCGCGGCATGTCCCGCGAGGGCATCCTCCCGGGCGGGCTGCGCGTCAAGCGCCGGGCCGCCTCCACGGCGCGCCAGCTGCGCACCGAGGGCGACCCGATGCTGCACCGCAGCGAGTGGGCGACGATCTACGCGATGGCGGTCAACGAGGAGAACGCGGCGGGCGGCCGGGTCGTCACCGCGCCGACCAACGGCGCCGCGGGCGTCCTGCCGGCGGTGCTGCACTACTACATGAACTTCGTGCCCGGCGCGGACGAGGACGGCGTGGTCCGCTTCCTCCTCGCCGCGGGCGCGATCGGCATGCTCTTCAAGGAGAACGCCTCCATCTCCGGCGCCGAGGTCGGCTGCCAGGGCGAGGTCGGCTCCGCCTGCTCGATGGCGGCGGGCGCCCTCGCCGAGGTCCTGGGCGGCACCCCGGAGCAGGTCGAGAACGCGGCCGAGATCGGCATGGAGCACAACCTGGGCCTGACCTGCGACCCGGTCGGCGGCCTGGTGCAGATCCCCTGCATCGAGCGCAACGGCATGGCGGCGGTCAAGGCCGTCACCGCGGCCAAGATGGCGATGCGCGGCGACGGCTCCCACAAGGTCTCCCTCGACAAGGTCATCAAGACCATGAAGGAGACCGGCGCCGACATGAAGGTCAAGTACAAGGAGACCGCCCGCGGCGGTCTCGCGGTCAACGTCATCGAGTGCTGACCGGCTGAGACCGGCCGGAACCGGCCCCTTCGAGGGGCCCCTCGGGCCCGCCCTCCCCCCGGAGGGCGGGCCCGTTCGCCTACCCGGCCCCGGGCCGGCGAAGTGGGGCCGAGCGGCCCGTCCGGCTCGGGACCTTCGGCCCCGGGGCCGGGGCGCGGGGGTCGGCTAGCGTGCCGTGAGGGGGGCCGTGCACGACCCCCGCGCGAAGAGAGGCAGCCTCCATGGCCACCACCGAACACCGCGTCCTGCCGCTGCGACTGGAGGCCGCGCCCGTGTCCCTCCCCCTCCAGGGGGCCTTCGTGTACCGCACGGACCGGCCCTACGAGCTGGCCGTCGACTTCCGGGGCGCCGGGATGCACCTCGCCCGCTGGGTGTTCTCGCGGGAGCTGCTGATCGACGGGCAGACCACCGGCACCGGCGAGGGCGACATACAGGTCTGGCCGCGCCGCGAGGGCACCGAACCGCGGGTGTTCCTGGCCTTCAGCAACGGCGTGCAGGGCTGTGTGGTCTCCGCCCGCGCCAAGGACGTGCGGGAGCTGTGCCGGCGCATGACGGAGCTGGTCCCGCGCGGGCAGGAGCGGCGCCACTACGACCTGGACGCCGAGCTGAGCACGCTGCTGGCCCACTGAGCCGGGCGTACGGGAACCGCGCGCGCCCGGGCGGTCGTCCTCCCCCGTGACAGCAAGTCCCCGTCTCAGAGGAATCGGGGGGACGCCATGCGTCACCTGCCCCGCCTGCGCCGCCGCCGGATCGTGGCCCTGGCCACGGGCGCCCTGCTCACCGCCGGGATCGGTCTCGCCGCCCCGGCATCCGCGGCCGCCTCGTCCAGCCAGACCCAGACCCCGCTCGTCGTCAATGCCCGCTGGGGCGGGCACTGCACGTACGACCGGATCGTGATCGACCTCCAGGGGTACGTCCCCGAGGTCACCGTCAGTCCCGTCTCCGAGCTCGTCTACGACGGGTCCGGCAAGCCCGTCCCGCTGGCCGGGAAGTACTTCCTGGAGATCCGCCTGCACCCCGCCGCCGGGCACGACGACGCGGGGAACAACGTCTACCTGGGCCCCAAGCTCCAGAAGATCTACCTGAGCAAGCTCAAGGGCCTCGCCCTGACCGGCGACTACGAGGGGTACGTGACCTTCGGCGCCGCCTTCGACACCCGGCCGGCCTACGGGACCACGGTCCTGCACTCGCCGGAGCGGGTCGTGGTGGACATCTCCCACCCGAACACCTGCTGACACCGCTGACAGCGGGTACCGCCGGGGGCGGGCCCGGAGCCGCACACGGCCCCGGGCCCGCCCCCGTACGGCGGTCAGCTCGCCGGGCGGATCCGCATCAGGGCCGGGTCGCCGTTGCCGAACCAGTCCTGGGTGCAGGACCAGCGGCCCGGGGCGGCCGCGGCCACCAGGCCCAGGCAGGCCGCCAGGGCCCGCTGCCCGTGGGCGTTGGGGTGCATGGACTCCTCCAGCGTCCCCTGGGTGTTCGCGTGGTCCAGGAAGCGGAACCACTCGTGCCGGCGGGAGTCCGGGCCGCTCTGCCCCACCTGCTCGGTCCCCACCGCGCACACCTCGTGCCCGGCCAGGGCGTCCCGGACGTCCAGGTGGTCGGTGCCGCGCGCCCCGGCGACGGCCCGGACCATGTCGCCGATCTGCGGGACGAGGGTGTACGCCGCCCAGGTCGCGTCGCGGTCGTTGAAGGGGCAGCCGTCCTTGAACATCCGGTCCGAATCGTTCTGCGAGAGCCGGAAGGACTCTCCGCCGGGGATCGGTGACGGGTAGGACTGCAGGACGAGCCGGTAGTCGCCGTCGGCGTACCCGGCACCCCTCATCGCGGCGCGGATGTCGTCGACCACGGCGGTCACCTTGGCCTTCACGCCCGGCAGCTTCTGCTGGACGAGGGGCGCCCGGGTCTTGGAGCACAGCCTCTTGAAGTACCAGTCGTAGGCGCAGTCGCCGATGATCTGCCCGAAGCCGAGGTCGTTGCCGCCGATGGACAGGGCGATCAGCTTGACCCGCTTGGTCCGGGCGAGTGCGGCGAGCCGGTCGGTCTGCGGGGCCTCGCCGTTGTACGCCTGCCCGCCGGCGGCGGCGCTCAGGACGTGGACGGTCTCGGCGCCGGAGCAGGCCAGGTTGATCCGTTCGTCGATGCCGGGCAGCGGGGCGGCCGCGATCTCCGACCCGTCGGAGCGGTGGCAGCCGCCGACCGCTGCGCTCGCCCCGTACACCTTGGCCGGGTCGTAGGACGAACCGCCGGTCCAGGCGCGGTCGGTGCCGTTGCGGCTGCCCGCGTAGCGGTCGGTGTTGCCGAGCCAGCGGCCGCCCTCGCCGGAGATGAAGCTGTCGCCCATCGCGACGGCCACGGCGGGGCCCGAGGGGGCCGCCGAGGCATCGGGGGCGGTGAGCCCGGCCAGGCCGAGGAGGGCGACGGTCAGCAGCGCGGCGCCACGGGAGGCGGTGCGCCTGCGGGTACGCATGGGGGATTCCTCTCTGAGGAAGGGGAAGGGCCGGTGCGCCCGGGAGCCGGAACCGGAAGGGCTCCGACCCCTGCTCCGGGCGGTGGCCAGAGGTTAGGATCGGCGGCCACCGGCGGCCCATCCGACGGCCACCCGTCCGCCACGGAGCCCCTCCATGACCCTGGTCGTCTCCCTGCTGGGCCCGGTCCGGATCGCCCTCGGCGGCGCGGAGTTGGAGCCGGGCGGGCCGCGCAGCCGGCGGGTGCTGGCGGCGCTCGCGCTGGAGGCGGGGCGGGTGGTGCCGGCGGGCGGGCTCGCCGGGGCGGTGTGGGACGACCCGCCCGCGACGGCCCGCGAGCAGCTGCAGAACGTGGCGGGGGCGCTGCGCCGGCTCGGCGTGCCGGTGGTCCGCACGGAGGCCGGGTTCCTGCTGGAAGCGGGCCACGCGGTGGTGGACGTACGGGAGTTCGCGCGGCTACGGGAGCGGGCCCGGGCGGCGGACGGGCCCGGCGAGGCACGCCGGCTGCTCGGGGCGGCCCTGGACCTGTGGCGGGGCCCGGTGGCCCTCGCCGGGCTGCGCGGGCGGGTGTTCGAGGCGGCCGCCGCGCGGCTGGCGGAGGAGCGGCTGGACTGCGCGGAGCGGGCCCTGGCGGCGGACCTGGAGCTGGGGCGGCACGCGGGGGCCTGCGCGGAGCTTGCCGCGCTGTCGGCCGAACACCCCCTGCGGGAGCGGCTGGTGGAGCTGCACCTGCTGGCCCTGTACCGGTCGGGGCGGCGCGGGGAGGCCCTGGAGGCCTTCGACCGGGCGCGGCGCCGGATCGCGGAGCGGGCGGGCCTGGACCCGGGCCCCGCCCTGCGCGCCCTGCACGCCCGGCTGCTGGCGGACGCCCCGCCGCCGCCCGGGCCCCGCGCGAGCGCCACCGGGCCGGGGGTGCGGCCCGCGCAACTGCCCGCCGCTCCGGTGGCGTTCACGGGCCGGGAGCGGGAGGCGGCGCTGCTCGCCGAGGGGCTGCGGGCGGCGGGCGGCAGGGTCTGTCTGGTGACCGGGCCGCCCGGGATCGGCAAGACGGCGCTCGCGCTGCGGGTGGCGCACACCCTGCGCGGGGAGTTCCCGGACGGGCAGCTCCACGTGGACCTGCGCGGCGCCGACCCCGCGGCGGCGGCCGATCCGACGGAGGTGCTGGCGGGGTTCCTGCGGGCGCTGGGCGTGGACGGCCCGGCGGTCCCCGCCGGGGCGGGGGAACGGGCGGGGCTCTACCGGAGCCTGCTCGCGGAGCGCCGGGTGCTGGTGGTGCTGGACAACGCGGCCTCGGCGGCGCAGGCCGGGCCGCTGCTGCCCGGCGCCGGGGCCGGGTCGGCGGTGCTCGTCACCAGCCGCCGCCGGCTGACCGGGCTCGACCCGCGCCTCGCGTTCGGGCTGCCGCTGCTGGAGGAGGCCGCCGCGCTCGGGCTGCTCGCCGGGGCGGCCCGGGTGGCGGCGGAGCCGGGGGCGGCGCGGGAGCTGGTGCGGCTGTGCGGGCGGCTGCCGCTGGCGCTGCGCGTCGTCGGGGCGGAACTGGCGGCGCTCCCCCACCGGGACCTGGCCTCCCTGGCGGCCCGCCTGGGGGACGAGCGGGCCCGGCTCGACGTGCTGGACGGGGTCCGGGCGGGACTGCGGCTCAGCTACCGGGCCCTGCCGGGGCCCGCCCGGGCCCTGTTGCGCGGGCTGGCGGCGCTGGACGCCCCCGACCACGCCGCCTGGACGGCGGCGGCCGTGCTCGACGGGACCCTGGCCGCCGCCGAGGAGGCCCTCGACGCCCTGACGGCGGCGCACCTGCTGGAGCCGGCCGGACGGGACGAGGCGGGCCGGGTCCGCTACCGGATGCACGACCTGGTCCGGGCCTTCGGGCGGGAGCTGGACCCCGGCCCCGATGTCCTGCCGCGGGTGCTGGCCTGCTGGACGGCGCTGGTGCGGGAGGGCCGCCGCGCCCACCAGGGCCTCGACTACCCGGGGCTGCCCGGGCCCGGCAGCCGGGCCCGGGTCCCCGACCCCGCGCTGCTCGACCTGCCGCGCGCGGAGCCGGTGCGCTGGCTCGGCGCCGAACGGGAGGCCCTGGTCGCGACCGTGCGGCAGGCCGTACGGGCGGACCCGTACGCGGCGCGGGAACTCGCGGCGGCCGGGGAGTACGTGTTCGACCTGCGCAGCGACCTCGCGGGCTGGCAGGCGGTCCAGGAGGCGGGGCTCGCGGCGGCCCGCGCGGCCGGGGACCGTACCGGGGAGGCCCTGATGCTGGTCGGGCTGGGCCGGCTGCGGGCCTGCCGGGAGGAGTGGGGGCCGGCCCGGGAGACCGTCGCCGCCGGGGAGGCCCTGTTCGAGTCGCTCGGGGACGCGCACGGGGCGGCGTACGCGGGCTGGGTGCTGTCCTACCTCGACCGGGTCCAGGGTCGCCTCGACGAGGCGGCGGGGCGGTGCCGCCGGGGAGCGGCGGTCTTCGAGGCGGCCGGCGACCGCTACGGCCAGGCCCACGCGCTGCGCGGGATCGGCCAGGTGCTGCTGGCGCGCGGGCGGACGGGGCCCGCGCTGGAGGTGCTGCGGCGGGCGCTCGCGGTGGCGGAGCTGGGCGGCGCGGCCTGGCCCCGGATGTGCATGCTGCGCTGGGTCGCGGACGCACTGCTGCGCGGTGGCCGCCTGGAGGAGGCGGAGGCCGGCTTCGGGGAGGTGCTGCGGCACACGCGGGGCGCGGGGGACCTCGCCGGGCAGAGCGCGGCGCTGATCGGGCTCGGCCGGATCGCCCTGGCGCGCGGGGACACGGCGGGGGCGCTGCGGGAGCTGCGGGCGGCGGACGAGCTGGGCCGGCGTTCGGGGCAGAGCCTGGTGCGGGCGCTGTCGGCGGCTCCGCTGGCGCGGGCGCTGCTGGCGGCCGGGGAGCCGGTGCGGGCCCGCGCCCTGGTGGAGGAGGCGCTGGCCGGGTGCCGCCGGATGGAGGCGGGGCCGCTGGTGGCGCAGCTGGAGTCGGCGCTGGACCAGGCCCGCGCCTGATCAGCGGTGTTCGGGGTTGGGGAAGTCGAAGCGGCAGCCGGCGTCCCACAGGGAGCGCTGGTTGCCGTGCGCGGGCATGCCTCCGGCGCGCTTGAGGAGGGCGGCCAGGTGCATCAGGTTCCAGGACATGAAGGCCGTGTTGCGGTTGGTGAAGTCGTTGTCGGGGCCGCCGGAGCCCGGGTCCAGGTAGGAGGGTCCGGGGCCGGCCTCGCCGATCCATCCGGCGTCGGCCTGGGGCGGGACGGCGTAGCCCAGGTGCTGGAGGCTGTAGAGGATGTTCATGGCGCAGTGTTTGACGCCGTCCTCGTTGCCGGTGATCAGCGCCCCGCCGACGCGCCCGTAGTACGCGTACTGGCCCCTGTCGTTGAGCAGGGAGGAGCAGGCGTAGAGCCGCTCGATGACCTGCTTCATGACGGAGCTGTTGTCGCCGAGCCAGATCGGGCCGCACAGGACGAGGATGTCGGCGTCCATGATCTGGCTGTAGAGCACCGGCCACTGGTCGCTCTCCCAGCCGTGCTCGGTCATGTCCGGCCAGACGCCGGTGGCGATGTCGTGGTCGACGGCGCGCACGAGTGAGGTGCGGGCGCCCGCCGACTCCATGACGGCGCGGCTCCTGGCGATCAGGCCCTCGGTGTTGCTGGTCTCGGGCGAGCGCTTGAGCGTGCAGTTCACGTAGACGGCGGAGAGGTCGGAGTAGTCGAAGTCCGCGTTCCGGGAGTCGTCAGCCACGCCCCCCACCTTGTGCTCGTAAGGGTGCGGCCGCCAGCGGACCGCACCCGGACGGGCGGCCGGCGCCCTACAGGCTGCCGATCATCGCGTCGGCGCTCGCCGCGTTCAGGGCGAGGCGGACGTCGGCGAGGGTGACGAGCCGGATCAGCGCGCGGACACGGCGGCGGCGCGCAGTTCCTCGCGGCTGACCGAGCCGTCGCCGTCGGTGTCGACGCGGTCGAAGGCGAGGGCGTCCGCGCCGGTGTCCAGGCCCGTCGCGCCGAACAGGCGCTCGTACTCGGCGCGGTCGATGCGGCCGTCACCGTCCGTAGGCGATCAGGTCCTCGCGGCCGAGCTGGCCGTCTCCGTCCAGATCGTAGGTACGGAAGAGCGCGGCGATGCGGGGCAGCCAGTCCTCGGCGGTGACGGACACGTGGAACTCCCTTGACTGATGTGGCGGTTGATGCGGATGGCAGCGGCGAGGGCACGGTGAGTGACGATCAAGCGGAAGGGGATCACCCGATCGGTGGGATTGCGCCGGGTTGTTACCGGTCCGTGCGGCCGACTAGGGTCAACGGGCCTTGGTGTTCGGGAAACCGGTGGGAAACCGGTGCGGCCCTCGCCACTGTGATCGGGAAGTCCGGCTCCACTCCTCCGGGAAGCCACTGGGCCCGCGCGGGAGATCGCACGGACCCGGGAAGGCGGAGCCAGGGCATCAGTACCCGTGAGCCAGGAGACCGGCCGGGGCGCGTCGTCCATCCACGAGGTGCTGGAGAGGTCTCTCTACTCATGCATATAGCCGAGGGGTTCCTGCCCCCCTTGCACGCGGTCGCCTGGGGCGCCGCTTCCGCCCCGTTCGTCGTCCACGGCGTGCGCGCCCTCACCCGCGAGGTGAAGGCCAACCCGGAGAGCACGCTGCTGCTCGGGGCGTCCGGAGCGTTCACCTTCGTCCTGTCCGCGCTCAAGATCCCCTCGGTGACGGGCAGTTGCTCGCACCCCACGGGGACGGGGCTCGGGGCCATCCTGTTCCGGCCGCCGATCATGGCGGTGCTCGGCACCATCACCCTGCTGTTCCAGGCGCTGCTGCTGGCGCACGGCGGGCTCACCACCCTCGGCGCCAACGTCTTCTCGATGGCCATCGCCGGACCCTGGGCGGGCTACGCCGTCTACCGGCTGCTGAAGAAGTCCGGTGCGCCGCTGATGGTGAGCGTGTTCTTCGGCGCCTTCTTCGCGGACCTCGTCACCTACTGCGTGACCTCGGTCCAGCTGGCGCTGGCCTTCCCGGACCCCTCGAGCGGGTTCCTGGGCTCGCTGGAGAAGTTCGCGGGCATCTTCGCGCTGACGCAGATCCCGCTCGCGGTCAGCGAGGGGCTGCTGACGGTGCTCGTGATGCGGCTGCTGATGCAGTCCAGCAAGTCGGACCTGATCCGGCTCGGGATCACGAAGCTGACCGGCGGGACCCCGGCGAAGCAGGAGGCGGCGCTCTGATGACGCGCAACGCGAAGATCAACACCCTGCTGCTGCTCCTGGTCGCGGCGCTGGCCGTGCTCCCGCTCGCGCTCGGCATGGGCGACGGCAAGGAGGAGCCGTTCACCGGCGCCGACGCGCAGGCGGAATCGGCCATCACCGAACTGAAGCCGGACTACGAGCCCTGGTTCTCGCCCCTGTACGAACCCCCGTCCGGCGAGGTGGAGTCGGCGCTGTTCGCCCTCCAGGCGGCGCTGGGCGCGGGCGTCCTCGCGTACTACTTCGGTGTCCGCAAGGGCCGCCGGCAGGGCATCGCCGCCGCTGCCGCCGCTGCCGCCACGGGGGCGGGGACGCGGGAGACGCCCGTCGGCGACCGGACGGCCGGGCCGGAGGCGTAGGGGTGCTGCCGATCGACGTGGCGGCGCACTCCAGCCGCTGGCGGCGCCGCCATCCGCTGGAGAAGGCCCTCCTCGGGCTCGGGCTGACGGTGACCGCCGTGTGCCTGCCGCCCTGGCCGGGCGGGCCGCTGGTGGCCGCCGCGACCCTGGCGGTGCTGCTCGGCCCCGCCGGGGTGGGCGGGCGGCAGCTGTGGCGGGCCTTCCGGATACCGCTGGGCTTCTGCGTGACCGGGGCCCTGCCGCTGCTGGTGTCGGTGGGCGGCCCGGCCGGTTTCCTCGCGGCGGCCCCGGACGGCCCCCGGCACGCGGGGGAACTGCTGCTGCGCACCTCGGCGGCCTCGCTCGGGGTACTGCTGTTCGCCTTCACCACCCCGGTCTCGGACGTCCTGCCCCGCCTGGTGCGGGCCGGGGTGCCCGCACCGGTGGTGGACGTGGCCCTGGTCATGTACCGGATCGGCTTCCTGCTGCTGGACTCGACGGACCGGGTCCGCCGGGCGCAGGCGGCCCGCCTCGGGCAGACGAGCCGGGCGGCGGTGTGGCGTTCGCTGGCCGGGCTCGCGGCGACCTCCTTCGTCCGGGCCTTCGACCGTGCCGCCCGGCTCCAGGAGGGGCTGGCGGGGCGCGGCTACGACGGCGCGCTGCGGGTGCTCGTCCCGCCGGCGACGCTGTCCTGGCGGTTCCTCGCGGCCTCCGCCGCCCTGCTGGCCGGCCTGGTCGCGGGGACCCTCGTACTGAAGGAGCTGTACCTGTGAGCCCGTTGGTGGAACTGGCCGGCGCCGGCTACGCGTACGAGGACGGCCCGGCCGTCCTGTCCGGCGTGGACTTCGAGATCGCCGAGGGGCGGGCGCTGGTCCTGCTGGGCCGCAACGGCAGCGGGAAGACCACGCTGATGCGGCTGCTGAGCGGGGGCCTGCGGCCCGGTTCCGGCGCGCTGCTCCTGGACGGGACCGAGGTGCGCCACGACCGCAAGGGCCTGACCCGGCTGCGGTCCTCGGTGCAGCTGGTGGTGCAGGACCCGGACGACCAGCTCTTCGCGGCCTCCGTCGAGCAGGACGTGTCCTTCGGCCCGATGAACCTGGGGCTGCCCGCTCCGGAGGTCCGCGAGCGGGTGGACTCGGCCCTGGCCGCCCTGGACATCACCGCGCTGCGGGACCGCCCGACGCACCTGCTGTCGTACGGGCAGCGCAAGCGCGCGGCCATCGCGGGGGCGGTGGCGATGGCCCCGCGCGTGCTGATCCTGGACGAGCCGACGGCCGGGCTGGACCCGGACGGGCAGGAACGCCTGCTGGAGGTCCTGGCGGGCCTGCGCCGCGACGGCACCACCGTGGTGATGGCCACCCACGACGTGGACCTCGCGGTCCGCTGGGCCGACGACGCGGCCGTGCTGACCCCGGCGGGCATCCGCTTCGGCCCGGCGGCGGAGCTGCTCTCGGATCCGGAGCTGCTGTCCTCGGCGGGCCTGTGCCAGGCCTGGTCCCCGGCCGTGACGGCCCTCCTGCGCGCCCGGGGGCTGCTGGCGGCGGACGCCCCGGGCCCGCGGGTCCCGGAGGCGCTGGCCGCCTGGCGGTAGGCCGTACGGAAGGGGCGGGGAGGGCGTGGGTCGGGCGGCGGAAACCTAGGATGGCCGCATGTCGCTCCCGCACGCCATCCTCACCGCCCTGCTCGAGAAGCCCTCGTCGGGGCTGGAGCTGACCCGGCGGTTCGACAAGTCGATCGGGTACTTCTGGTCCGCGACGCACCAGCAGATCTACCGGGAGCTGGGGCGGCTGGAGGAGGCCGGGCTGATCCGGGAGCTGCCCAGCGCCGTGCCCGTCCGGGGGCAGAAGAAGCAGTACGAGGTCCTGTCCGACGGCAGCGCGGAGCTGGCCCGGTGGGTGGACGAGAGCCAGGACCCCAAGCCCCAGCGGGACGCGCTGCTGCTGCGGATCCGTGCGGCGGCGGTCGTGGGACCGCAGGGGCTCGGCCCGGAGCTGCGCCGCCACCTGGAGCTGCACCGGGGGCAGTTGGCGACGTACGAGGCCATCGAGGCGAAGGACTTCCCGCCGGACCGGGACACGGCGGAGGACCGGCTGCGCCGGCTGGTGCTGCGGGGCGGTATCGCGCTGGAGACGTTCTGGCTGAGCTGGCTGGAGGAGGCCCTGACCGAGGTCGAGGACCTGACGCGGGACGGGGCCGGCGGTTCCGGGACCTGACGCGCCCCCGCCCCCGGAGCGGGGCGGAGGCGGGCGCGGCGCCTGCTCGTGCGGGCCGGCTGCTACTTGTTCAGGTCGGCCCAGAACTCGTCGAAGCTCAGCAGGCCGTCGCTGTCGAGGTCCTTGGCGGCGACGATGGAGTCCGCGACCGCGGGGGTGACGAAGGCGTCGCCCATGGCCTTCATGGCCGCGCTGTACTCGTCGGCCGTGATGAAGCCGTCACCGTTCACGTCGAACTTGTCGAACGTCGCCCGTGCGCTCTCGATGTCCGCCACTGGGTCCACCCCTTCTTGGTGCTTGTTGACCGGCTCAGGGTAGCCGCACCGCGGACGGCTCCGTCCCGCGGGTCCCGTTCGGCCGGCAGAAAGAAATGTAATTACCGGTCCGTAACACGGAAGCGATAATTCCGGCCAACAATTCCGCCTCCCACTTGTCACGCTCCGGCATCACGGCATAACGTACCGACATTGCCGCCACACCAGGAGCGCAGGGCTCCCAGGGACAAGCGGCAACAAGGGCGATCACATAGGTGACGATCACAGCTGACGCATCATTCGAAGTTCTGCCCTTCACCCGCACCTGCCGCCATATCTGGGAAGACGGCGACCATGTGCTCATCGGAGTGAGTCCTGGCAACAGCTACTTCAGCTCCGAGCGCATATCCAGTCTCTCCCGATGGGCCACGACCCGCTTCGCGCAGGTCGACTTCGTCTACGCAGACCTCCACGTCGACCGGATGTTCGCCGCCTTCGGCTACACCGTCGAGCATGCGGAGAAGCGAGCGGCGAAGGAGATCAAGGCGGTCCGGAGAAGGATTCTCAAAGGCGTGGAGGAATCAGGGCCTCCGCACGCCGAGATCCGCGTGAGGGCACTTTCGGAGTTCCAGACGAACCCCGTCTACCAACTCCTGCACCGACGCGTCCTCCATTTCCTCGAAACCGATGACGTATTCCGCAAGGGATGCGAGGAAATGGCCCTCCACTTTGTCGGCTCGAAGTTGCCGGAGGGTGAATCCATCACGGACGCGCAGTTGCAGGTCTGTTTCGATTACATGGCGGCCGAGCTGCCGTTCTTCATCGACACCCCGAGCATTCTCGACGTGCCGTCCTCGGTGGCGGCCTACCACGTCAAGATGCCCATGACGGACGTCCTCTTCGCCCGGGGCGGTGGCCTGCGCGCGACCCGCAACCAGGCGTACGCCGTCGTGCGCCCCGAGGCCGCCGCCGCACACAGCACCGCACCCACCGAAAGGACCGTCGATGAGCGTCGAGCAGCTTGAGGGCCTGGAGAGCGGGGAGTCTCAGCCCCTCCTCGACTTCCCGCTCTCGCGGCGCGGAGACGTACTGCCCGAGGAGTGCTCCTGGCTGCGCGAGAAGACCCCCGTCGCCAAGGTCCGTACCCTCACCGGGGACCCGGCCTGGCTGGTGAGCAGCTACGCGCTGGCCAAGCAGGTGCTGGAGGACGAGCGGTTCAGCCTGAAGGACACCGCGAACGCCGGGGTGCCCCGCCAGTACGCGCTGACGATCCCGCCCGAGGTCGTCAACAACATGGGCAACATCAACAGCGCCGGCCTGCGCAACGCGGTCATGAAGGCGCTCAACCCCCGCCAGAAGGGGCTCCAGGACTGGCTGCGCGCCAAGGCCGGGGAACTGATCGACCGGCTCGTCGCGGAGGGCGGCCCGGCCGACCTGCGCGCCGGTTACGCCGACCCCTTCTCGGCGGCGCTGCACTGCCAGGTGCTGGCCGTGCCCTTCGAGGACTGGCGCCGTCTGATGTCGGGTCTGGACGTCGCGTTCATGACCGCCCGCGAGCCGTTCGCCGACTCGGCGCTCAACTGGTACAAGGACGTCGGCTACTTCACCGACCAGCTGAAGGCGCAGCTGGCGCTGCCGGCCGAGGAGCGTACGGGGCTCCTCGGCAAGTTCGCCGAGCTGAAGGAGGCCGACCCCGAGTCGGCCCACCTGACGGACGAGATGTTCGCGACCGTCGCCGTCTCGCTGTTCGGGGCGGGCGCGGTCTCCACGTCCGCGTTCCTGGTCCTCGCGGTCCTGGCCCTGCTGCAGAAGCCCGAGCTCGTCGGGTACCTGCGCCGGCACCCGGAGCGCATGGGCAAGGCCGTCGACGAACTGCTGCGCTGGAACCTGTCCGTGGGTGACGGCCTGCCGCGCATCGCGATGGCGGACGTCCAGGTCGGTGACGTGCTGGTCAAGGAGGGCGAGCTGGTGCTCGTCCTGCTGGAGGGGGCCAACTTCGATCCGGAGGCCTTCGAGCGGCCGGACGAGCTGGACCTGGAGCGGGACAGCCCCAACGCCAACCTCGCCTTCGGCGCCGGCCGGCACTTCTGCCCGGCCTCCGCGCTGGGCCGGGCCCACGCCGAGATCGCGCTGGAGGTGCTGGTCGAGCGGCTGCCCGAGCTGCGCCTCGCGGTGCCGGCGGAGAACCTCGTGTGGCGGACGGGGTTCATCAAGCGGCTGCCCGAGCGGCTGCCCGTCGCCTGGTAGCGGCGGCCACTGAGACCGGTGTCCCGGGAGCTGTGCGAGCTCCCGGGGCACTGTCGTGTCCGTACGCAAGGCCCCTAGTGCTGTGGCCGGAAAGGTTTGCCGGGTCGCGGTGTCCGGTGCGGTACATCGCAAGGCGGAGGGCCACGACTCGTACTGGACGTACCGTCGTGGTCCGACAACGCCGCGAGGTGCCGTGCCGGGCGCCGCGACCCGGTGAGCCTTTCCGGTCACAGCACTAGCGGAAGATGCCGGTGTGGCCGAGCGAGTAGCGGCCGGGCTGCGGGTACACGGCGAGGCCGTGGGGGCCGCCGCCGACCGGGATCTTCGCCAGCTGCTTGCCGGTGACGGTGTCGATGGCGTAGACCTCGGAGTTGTAGCGGCCGGACAGCCACAGCACCTGGCCGTCGGCGGAGACGCCGCCCATGTCGGGGCTGCCGCCCTCCGGGAGCTCCCACTTCTTGGTGAGCTTGTTCTGCTTGAAGTCGAAGACCGAGACGGTCCCCTCGCCCCGGTTGGAGACGTACATCTCCCGGGAGTCGCGGCTGACGTACAGGCCGTGGCAGCCCTTGCCGGTGGGCAGCAGTTTGGGGACGTCGAACGTGTCCCCGCTGAGCACCCACATGCCGTGCGCCATCATGTCCGCGACGTAGAAGGTCTTTCCGTCCGGGGAGATCTTGACGTCCTGCGGCATGGCCCCTTCGAAGGGGAGTTTCTGCTGGCCGACGATCTCCATCTTCTCGGTGTCGACCTTGAGCAGTTCACCGGAGAACTCGCAGCTGACGATGAAGTAGCGGCCGTCCGCGGAGAAGTCCGCGTGATTGACGCCGAAACAGGTCACCGGGACGGTTTTCACGCGGTTCATGGTGTGCGGATCACGGAAGACGAGTTCGCGGTCCATGGAGGCCATCACGACCGCGTACTTCCCGTTGGGCGTGAAGTACAGGTTGTACGGGTCGTGCACTTCCACGGGTTCGCCGGCCTCGCCCGTGGCCGGGTTGATCGGGGTGAGGGTGTGGCCGCGGTTGTTGTTGACCCACAGGGTCTTCATGTCCCAGGAGGGCACCACGTGCTGGGGCTGGACGCCGACGGGGATGGTGTCGATGACCTTGTAGGTGGCCGGGTCGATGACGGACACCGTGTTGGAGTTGGTGTTCGGTACGTAGACCCGCGACGGGAAGTCCTTGACCACCGGGGAGAGCTTGTTCGGCCGGTCGGCGGCGTAGACGTCGTTCGGGTCGAGCAGCGGCGGCATCCCGGCCAGTCCCGGCGGGGCGGCCGGTACGGCCTTGGCCGGGCGGGCGGGGCCCTTGGAGCCGAGTGCCTCGGGCTCGCCCTTCCCGCCGGATCCGCAGCCCGCCAGGGCGGCGAGGACCAGTCCGGCGAAGAGCGCGGCGGCCTTGGATGGAAGGCGGTTCCTGTTCATGAGGTCAGCAGCTCCGTGGTGGTCACCGCGCGCAGCTTCCGGCGCGCGAGTTCTTCGAGGAGGGGCGGCATCGCGTCGACCGTGTCCGCGTAGCCGAAGTGCAGGCTCACCACCGATCCGCCCTGGATCGTCCCGGTGACGTTGCGGATGACGGCCGCGGCGCCGGGCGAGGTGAAGTCGAGGGAGTCCACGTCGTACGAGAGGACGTGCGGGTAGCCCGCCCGCTGGGCCAGCGTCCGCACCAGCGGGGTGGCGTACTGGGCCTGCGAGGGGCGGAACCAGGTGCCGATCGAGCCGGTGAGGCGCTTGAGGCGCTGGGCGCAGCCGGTGATCTCGGCGTAGGCCTCGGCCTCGGGCAGGTCGTTGACGGCGAGGTGGCGCTGGGTGTGGTTGCCGAGTTCGTGGCCGCCGTCCAGGACGCGGCGGGCCATGTCGGGGTGGGCGTCGAGCCAGGTGCCGATGGCCAGTACGGTGACCCGCGCGCCGGCCCGTTCCGCCTCGGCGAGTACGGCGCGGGCGACGGCGGGGTCGCCGTTGCCGTGGAAGGTGAGGGCGACGGCGGGGCGCTCGCGCGGGCCGTGCCCGATCTCCGCGGGCTGTCCCGCGAAGCGGCGGGGCGCGGGGGCCGGGCCCGCCGGTGCCGGCTCGGCCCGGACCGGCGTGGCGGGGGCGGCGGGGGCGGCGGCGGTCCGGTCCGTGCCGCAGGCGGCGGTGAGGCCGACGGCGGCGGCTGCGCCCGCGCGCAGGACCGTGCGGCGGCCTGGTGGTGAGAACACCTGCCCATTTAAGAGGCGGACGGCCAAGAAGATAACGATTGACCCAATTCGGGACCTTTGCGGCCCCGGCCTGCGGGGCCGTCTGTTCGCCCTCCGGTCAACGATTCACACAGAGCGTTCGATATTTATTCATGGAATACGAGGTGAGTGGTCCACCTCACCTAGGATTTAGGTGGAAACTCTTACGATATGCACACTTATGTCCGAGTAGGGACTTTTGGCGTTCGGCCCCTCGTCTGCCATAGTCGGAACCACGGCTTCCCTTTGACCCGAGCGAAGTCCTCCGCCGAGGATCACACACCCCATCGATCCTCGGCGCACCCATGAAACCCCCGCAGCGCCCCATCACGGCGACAGGGGGTTTCTGGCTTTCCGGGACCGGACCGGACCGCGCACGGCACTAGCGGTCGGCGACCCGCATCTCGAACCAGGTGATCTTGCCGCGCGGCAGCAGGTCCGCACCCCAGCGGTCGGAGAGCTTGTCGACGAGGAAGAGCCCCCGGCCCGTGGTGTCCAGCTCGTGCACCGGCATCAGACACGGCAGTCCGCGCGACGGATCGCGCACCTCGACCCGGATCCATCCGCGCCGGCGCAGCATCCGTAAGCCGAAGGAGCGGGCCCCGGTGTGGCGTACGGCGTTGCCGACGAGCTCCGACACCAGCAGCACCGCGTGTTCGGCGATCTGCGGGGACAGGCCCCAGAACCGGATCACCACGCTCTGGGTCAGCCGGCGGGCCGTGCTCGCGGATTCCGGCATCGAGGGCAGTGTCACCTCCGCCTCGGCCGGGTTCCCGTACAACTCCAGCGCCTTGAGGCCCTGTTCGTCCTCGACCGCCGCCGTGAGCCGCACGGCAGAAGCGCTGCTGCGCTGCCGCGGCTGTTCCACACCCTCCACGCCCGCCATGCACCCATCATGGACGGCCGGTGCGCCCGTCCGGGCCGTTCCGCAGGAATCCGCCCCCCGGAATCAGTGATTCCGGGGGGCGGTCGTGGCATATGCGCAGGGCAACCGGACCCCTGCGGGACCACCCTGACCTGCGGTGACGTTCCGCTGCAAGGTGATCACCGTGAGTGGATCACCGTCTCTCCTTAAGGTCCCCTTAAGGCCTGGCTAATCCACCCCCAGGGATCACCCCCGGGAAGGTCAGAGGAACTTGGCCTTGCCCGGGCCCTCCTCGACGAAGCTGCGCATGCCGCGCTCCCGGTCCTCGGTGGCGAACAGCCCCGCGAACCAGTTGCGTTCGATGGTCAGGCCGGTGTCGATGTCCGCCTCCAGGCCCGCGTCCACGCACTCCTTGGCGGCGCGCAGCGCGATCGCCGGCCCCTGCGCGAGCTTCGCGGCCCAGGCGTGCGCCTGCTCGTACACCTCGGCGGCGGGCACGATCCGGTCCACCAGCCCGAGGGTGAGGGCCTCTTCGGCCTTGACCATCCGGCCGGTGAAGATCAGGTCCTTGGCCTTGGAGGGGCCGATCAGCCGGGACAGCCGCTGGGTGCCGCCCGCGCCCGGGATCAGGCCGAGCAGGATCTCGGGCTGGCCGAGCTTGGCGTTGTCGGCGGCGATCCGGTAGTCGGCGCACAGCGCGAGCTCGCAGCCGCCGCCGAGGGCGTAGCCGGTGATGGCGGCGACGACGGGCTTGGGGATCCGGGCGACGGCGGTGAAGGCGTCCTGGAGCGCGCGGGACCGGGCGATCATCGCCGCGTGGTCCATGGTCTGCATCTCCTTGATGTCCGCGCCGGCCGCGAACACCTTCTCGCCGCCGTAGACGACCACCGCGCGCACGTCGGCGCGTTCGGTGGCCTCCACCGCGAGCTCGCGCAGCCGGTCCTGGGTGGCGATGTCCAGGGCGTTCATGGGCGGCCGGTCCAGCAGCAGGGTGGCCACGCCTTCGGAGACTTCGAGAGTGAGGGTCATACCGGGAAGGTTAGCGCCGGTTAACCCGAGGTGGCCCGGTGCTGTGGGTCACAGCACCGGGCCACCCGGACTACGTTCGAGGGACCGTTACTTCGTCCACTCCGCCCAGTCCATGTTCCAGCCGTTGAGGCCGTTGTCCGGGGCGATCTGCTTGTCCTTGGAGTTCTTCACGACCACCACGTCGCCGATCAGCGACTCGTTGAAGAACCAGGCGGCCGGGGTGCTGTCGTCACCGGCGCCCCGCTCGTCCTGGAGGCCGACGCAGCCGTGGCTGACGTTCTCGGAGCCGAAGGTGCTGGAGGCCGCCCAGTAGTTGCCGTGGACGAAGGTGCCCGACTGCGACAGGCGCATCGCGTGCGGGACGTCGGAGATGTCGTACTCGCCGCCGAAGCCGACGGTGGCGCCGTTCATCCGGGTCACCTTGTACTTCTCGCTGATGACCATCTGCCCGTTGTAGGTGGTCGTCGAGGGGGCGCCCGCCGTGATCGGGATGTCCTTGAGGACCTGGCCGTCGCGGACGACCTGCATGGTGTGGGCGCTCGCGTCGACCGTGGTGACCTGCGAGCGGCCGACGGTGAAGGTGACCGTACGGGTCTGCTTGCCGTAGACGCCGGGACGGCCCTCGACCCCGTCCAGTGCCAGCCTCACGGTGACCTTGGTGCCCGCGGCCCAGTACTTCTCGGGGCGGAAGTCGAGGCGGTCGTTGCCGAACCAGTGGCCCTCGACCGGCACCGACGGCTCCGTGGTGACGGTGATGGCCTTCTCGACGCCCTCGGTGTTGGTGATGCCGCGGGTGAAGTTGATGGAGACCGGCATGCCCACGCCGACGGTCGTACCGTCCTCGGGCGTGTAGTGGCCCACGAAGGTGTTCTGCGGGGTGAGGGTGGTGAAGGTGGTGTCCTTGGCGGACTCCCGGCCGGCCTCGTCCTTGGCGACCGCGTGCACCTTGTACTCGGTGGCGGAGGCCAGGTGACGGGCGGGCTCCCAGCTCGCGCCGTCGGCGGCCAGCTTGCCGTCCACCGCGTTGCCCTTGGTGTCGGCGACCGTCACCGTGGTGAGCTTGCCGCCACTGCTGGTGATCTTCAGGACGCCGCTCGTCGCGACCTCCTTGGACCCGTCGTCCGGCTTGACGCTGACCACGGCCTTGGACGCCTCGGTGCCGGTCTTCGCGCCGCCACCGCCGCCCTTCGCGCCGTCGTTCGCGCCGCCGCCCCCGGCGTTGCCCCCGCCGCTGCACGCGCTGGTCAGCAGCAGGGCCGCCCCCAGCAGAAGGGCCGGCAGGCCGGTGCGGACGCGGCCGCGTATCGGCTGCAGGTTCACTCGTGTTCTCCCCATGTCCCCCGCGCGCGGACAGTCGCGCGCTTGTCGACAGGAAATCACACGGGGAGATGACGAATAGGCACAGTCGTGTCACCGTTCCGTCCCAAGTGCCCGGGCGGTCGGCGTGTCAGTCGTCGGTACCCGGTTTGACGCCCCATACGTAGACGGCGTCGCCCTCGGTCAGCAGGTCCCACAGCCGTTCGGCGTCCCGCACCGAGAGGTTGACGCAGCCCGCCGAACCGCCGTGCTCGAAGAGCTGCCCGGGGCGGCCGTGCAGGGCCTGGCCCCCGTCGAAGAACTGGGCGTAGGGCATCGGGGAGTCGTCGTAGAGCGTGGAGACGTGGTCCTTGCTGCGCCAGTAGATCTCGTGCCAGCCGGGGCGGGTCTCCTGGTCGTCGCGGCCGGTGCGGATCGGCACCGGCGCGAAGACCACGCGCCGGCCGCTCTGCACCCACAGGAGCTGCCGCTCCATGTCCACGCAGGTCACCCGGTGCTCGCGGACGGGGCAGTCCCCGGCGGCGTTGGGGTTCGCGCGGGCGGCGACGGCGGTCATCGTGCGGAAGGTGAGGATCCCGGCGTAGCCGTCGGCGGGGGTGACGCCCTGCCCGCGCTGGAAGGCGCGGACCGCCACGCAGTCGGCCTTGGACTGCACCCCGTCGACCGGGCGGCGCAGGTGGGCCTCCAGCTCCCGCTGGTAGGGGCCGGTACCGGCCGTGCAGGCCCGCTCGGGCTCCGGCTCGGCCGAGGCGGCCGCGCCGGGCAGGGTGAGGACGGCGAGGAGGGCGGCGGTCAGCGCGGCCGCGGCCCCTGCCGACTGACGTACGGTCATCGGTCCTCCTCGGGCCCGCCCGCCGGGCCCCTGCCACCAGCCAACAGGGGCGGGGGCCGCGCCGCGCGCGCGGGTGCGCCGGTGGGGTGAGCGGATCACCCCACCGGCGCACCGGGGGCCTGGAGCCGGCCCGGGCGTCAGGCGCCCGGACGGCCGCCGTGCCGGTCGTGCTTGCCCTTGCCGGGCTCGTCCTTGCCGGGCTCGTCCTTGCCGTGATCGTCGCGCTTGTTCTTGAGCGTGACCACGACCTGGCCGCCCGGGGTCGCCGCGTTGATCCTCAGCGGGCCGGTGACCCGGTCGCGCGGCAGCACGTAGCCCTCCGGGACGGCCGTCTCGACGAGGTAGTACTCGCCGTAGGAGAGCTCGTCGAAGGTGCAGACGCCCGCCCGGTCGGTGGCGCAGCCCTCCTTCGCCTTCACGTCGGCGTTGATGCCGCGGGTCTGCAGGCCCGGGGTGTTGTTGGTCTCCTTCCAGACCTCGAAGACCGCTCCGTGCAGCGGCCGGTGCGTCTTGGCGTCCTTCTTCAGGACCTTGATCTTCCCGGGGTGGTCGTCGCCGTCGCGGCGGTTCGGGACGTTGACGACGATGCCGGTCGCGATGTCGCCCTCTTCGAGGTCGAAGGGGATGACCGGGTCGGCGAGCGGCGCGTAGCCGGCCGGGGGGACGGTCTCGCGCCAGTAGTACGTCTCGCCGACGGGCAGTTCCACGGTGCAGGTGCCCTGGGCGTCGGTCACGCAGGTCCCGGCGAGCCTCTCGTCGGGGTTCTGGCCGCCGGTCTGGAGGCCGGTCTGGTCGTTGGCCTCGCGCCACAGCTCGAAGGTGGCACCGGCGAGGGCCGCGCCGCTGTCCTGGTCGGCCTTGCGCAGGACGACGCGGGCTCCGGGGGTCGGGGGGTTCGGGGTCCGGGCGTTGACGGCGCGGACCCGGGCGGTGCGGCCGTTGGCCGCGTCCTCCGGCGTCAGGGTCACCGTGTAGACCGGGTTCGCCGGGAGGTCGTAGCCGTTCGGGGCCGCCGTCTCCCGCCAGTAGTACGTCCCCGGCGCCACATCCGCCCGAGAACACTCACCGGCCGCCGGGGTCGTGCAGTCCGTGACCTTCGTGTCCGGGGTCGTCCCACCCGTCTGGAGACCCGCCGCGTTGTTCGACTCGCGCCACAGCTCGAACGTGGCACCGCCCAGGGCGTTGCCCGCCTCGTCGGTCTTGGTCACGGCCACCGTGCCCGTCACCGGCGGGGTGGGGCCGCAGGTGGGGAGGTCGCCGGTGAAGGGGTAGGCGTGGAACTCCTGGCCGCCGCCCCCGACCGTCTCGCTGCCGTGGGTGACGGAGCCGGTGGTGAAGAAGCGGCCGTTGATGCCGGGGAGGGTGACGGTGGTCTCGGAGGTCTGGTTGCCCATCAGGAAGCTGCCCTGGAACTGGCCGCCGCCGGTCAGGTTCACGGTGGTGGCGTCCGGGAAGTTCCACAGCAGCCGCTCGCGGTAGGCGTTGAGCGGGTCCTGGGAGTCGACGAGCGTGCCGCTGTAGGTGTTGATCGTGCGGGTGCCGGATCCCAGGACGTTGACCAGGATCGTCGCGTCCGGCGGGATCTGGGCGAAGCGGATGCCCTGGGCGCCGTTGCCGTTGGACAGGTTGACGTCCGCGGGCACGTTGAAGACCTGGAGCGGGGACCGGTTGTCCCCGGTGAAGAGGGTCTCGAAGCCGCTGTTGACGACGGTGCCCGTCGGCCGGCGCGGGCTGCCGTCGACCTTGGCGTAGCACTGGCTGGCGGCGCTGAGGCCGTCGCGCAGACCGGCGTACGGGGCGACGGCCGCCGCGTCCTTGACCTGCGTGCCGCTCACGGCGCCGGTGAGGGAGCCCGCGTAGCGGACGACGCCGCGGTCGGCGATGAGGTTCTCGCCCGCCGCGACGGTGACGTTCGCGCCGGTGGTGAGGAAGTCGGCCCCGTCGGGCGGCGGGACGAGCGAGCCGGCGCCGACGATGCCGACGTTGTAGCGGGCGTCGGCGCCGGCCAGCTTGTCCTGGTCGAAGCTGCCGAGGACGACGAGGCGGCCCTCGGCCTCGGAGGCGCGCCCCCGGACCCGGAACCCGCCGCCCGCGAAGATGTTGATCGCGTTGTCGCGGCCGACGATGACGCCGTTGCTGCCGATCTGCGGGAAGGGGTTCGGGCAGTCGCCGGGGACGCACGGGCCGAGCCCGCCGGGCAGCGGGGCCCTCAGGGTGCGGGCGGCCGGGGGATGTGCGTCGGGACCCGCCGCCAGGGCCGTAGGGGCTCCGGTGGCCAGTACGGCCCCGATCGCGAGCCCTAGGGTCCAGTTCCTTGCTGACATGACGCTCCGTCCGTTTCCGCGCTGATGGCCCTGACAGGCTGCGGGCACGCATCGGCGCGGCGGACGGACGACACTCTGACAGCTACGGCATTCCGGTCGGACAATCACTCGATTGCTGCGGCCTCCCGGGGGACGGCCGGCCGGTCCGGAAGGTCAGCTGACGGCGGAGCCCGCGACCCAGTCGGCCCAGGACATGTTCCAGCCGCCCAGCCCGTTGTTGGCGGACACGGTCTTGTCCTGCGAGTTCACGACTTCGACCACGTCCCCGACCAGCGTCCGGTCGAAGAACCAGCCCGCCGGGGTGTCCGAGCCGCCGCCCTTGTCGTCGCGCAGGCCCACGCAGCCGTGGCTGGTGTTGGTGGTGCCGAAGGTGTCGGGGCTGGCCCAGTAGTTCCCGTGCAGGAAGGTCCCGGAGGCGGTGAGCCGCATCGCGTGCGGGACGTCCGGGATGTCGTACTCGCCCTTGCCGTCCTCGCTGGTGAAGCCGACGGTGGCGCCGTTCATCCGGGTCACGTCGAACATCTCCATCACCACCATCTTGCCGTTGTAGGTGGTGTTCTTGGGCGCGCCCGCGCTGATCGGGACCGTCGACAGCAGCTGCCCGTCGCGGCGGACCTCCATGGTGTGCGCGGCCGCGTCGACCGTGGAGACCTGGGAGCGGCCGACGGTGAAGCGGATGGTCTTGTCCTGGATCCCGTACGAGCCGGGCGCGCCCTCGACGTCGCGCAGGTTCATCTTCACGGTGACCTCGGTGCCGGCCTTCCAGTACTCCTTGGGCCGGAAGTCGAGGCGCTCGTTCCCGAACCAGTGGCCGACCACCTCGACGGCCGGGTCGGAGGTGACGGTGATGGCCCGCTCCACCTCGGCGCGCCGCTTCACGGCGCTGCTGAAGTTGAAGGAGACGATCATGCCGGTGCCGACGGTCGAGCGGTTCTCGGGCTTGAAGTAGCCGATGAACCGCTCCTCGGGGACGTAGGTGGTGAAGGTGGTGTGGCGGGCCTGGCGCCGGTTGTGGCCGTCGAGGGCGACCGCGTCGACGGTGTACTTGGCGGCGAGCGCGAGCCGCCCGGCCGCCGGGTCGGGGCTCCAGCTGAGCCCGTCGGCGGCGATGGAGCCGGGGACCTGCTCCTCCTGGGCGTCCTCCACCTTGGTGACCTTGACCCGTTCCAGGCGGCCCTCGGGGACGTTCACGGTGAGCGGGCCCTCGGCGGGGACCCCCTTGGCGTTGTCCTCGGGGGTGACGCGGATGGCTTCGTCCGGTGAGCGGGGTTTCCCGGGCAGCGAGACCTCCACCGGGGATCCGCCGTCGCTGGTGCAGCCGGCCAGCCCGCCCAGCAGGCCCGCCCATGCCGCCACGGCGGCCAAGCCCGCCCCTGCCCGCCTCGTCAGAAGAGTCACGGACCGTCCAACGACCGGCCCCCTCCGGGGAAACGTGAGGGCGGGCCACGTTCCGGGCAGAACAGTCCGGGCAGAACAGTGGGAAGGACCAGACGGGGGCGGGCCAGGCCGGGACGCCGGGCCGCACTCCCCCGCCGGTACCCAGGAGCCGTGGAGGCGGGCAGTGTCGAGCGCAGCCGAGCAAGAGGCGGTGGATACCGCCGCCGCGACCGCCGGGAACGGCAGGAGCGGCCAGCAGGATCCGCACGTCGCGGACGGGATGGACGCCGTCCGCGAGCGGGTCCAGGCCCAGGTGTTACGGGCGGCCGCGCGCCCGGCGCCACCGGTGTGGCCCGGGTCCTCGCATCCGCTGGGCGCCCGCTACCACGCCGGTCCCGGCGGGGTCGCGGGCACCAACTTCGCGCTGTGGGCACAGGGCGCGGAGGCCGTCGAGCTGTGCCTCTTCGACGCGGCCGGGGCCGAGACCCGGTGCACGCTGGCCGAGCTCACGCACGAGATCTGGCACGGGTTCGTGCCCGGCGTGCGCCCCGGGCAGCGCTACGGGTTCCGGGTCCACGGCCGCTGGGACCCCTGGACGGGAGCCCGGTACAACCCGGCGAAGCTGCTCCTGGACCCGTACGCGCGGGCCGTGGACGGGGACTTCACGCTGCCCCCGGAGGTGTACGGGCACGTCAGGGACTGGCCGCAGCAGTACATCGCGGACACCGTGCGCGACGACCGGGACTCGGCGCCGCACGTCCCGAAGGGGGTCGTCGTCCACGATGACGACGACTGGGCGGACGACGTCCGGCCGAAGACGCCCTGGGCCGATTCGGTGATCTACGAGCTGCACGTGCGCGGCTTCACGATGCGCCATCCGGGTGTTCCCGAGGAGCTGCGCGGCACGTACGCGGGGCTGGCGCATCCAGCGGCGGTCGAGCACCTGACGAAGCTCGGTGTGACGGCGGTGGAGCTGCTGCCGGTCCACCAGTTCGCGCACGAGGACCACCTGCTGCGCCGGGGGCTGCGCAACTACTGGGGCTACAACTCGGTCGGCTACTTCGCCCCGCACGCCGGCTACTCCTCCAGCGGGACGGCCGGGCAGCAGGTCGGCGAGTTCAAGCGGATGGTGCGGGCGCTGCACGCGGCCGGGATCGAGGTCATCCTCGACGTGGTCTACAACCACACGGCGGAGGCCGGGGAGCTGGGCCCGACGCTGTCGCTGCGCGGGATCGACAACCGGGGCTACTACCGGCTCCAGTCCGACCAGCGCCGGTACGCCGACTACACGGGCTGCGGGAACACCCTGCACGCGGGGCGTCCGCACGTGCTGCGCCTGATCACCGACTCGCTGCGGTACTGGGTGACGGAGATGGGGGTGGACGGCTTCCGCTTCGACCTGGCGGCGGCGCTGGCCCGCTCGATGCACGACGTGGACATGCTGTCGCCGTTCCTCGCGGTGATCGCCCAGGATCCGGTGCTGCGGCGGGTCAAGCTGATCGCGGAGCCGTGGGACGTGGGCTCGGGCGGCTACCAGGTGGGGGCGTTCCCGCCGCTGTGGACGGAGTGGAACGACCGGTACCGGGACGCCGTACGGGACTTCTGGCGGGGCGCGCTGCCCGACGTACGGGATCTCGGCTACCGGCTGTCGGGCTCCAGCGACCTGTACGCGTGGGGCGGGCGGCGGCCGTACGCCTCGGTGAACTTCGTGACCGCGCACGACGGGTTCACCCTGCGCGACCTGGTGTCGTACGAGCGCAAGCACAACGAGGCCAACGGCGAGGCGGGCCGCGACGGCACCAACGACAACCGGTCGTGGAACGGCGGCGCGGAAGGGGAGACGGACGATCCGCGGATCGGCGCCCTGCGCCGACGCCAGCTGCGCAACCTGCTGACCACGCTGCTGCTGTCGACCGGGGTGCCGATGCTGGTGGCGGGCGACGAGTTCGGGCGCACCCAGGGCGGCAACAACAACGCCTACTGCCAGGACAACGAGACGGGGTGGGTGGACTGGTCGCTGCTGGAGGATCCGGCGTGGAGCGAGCTGTTCGCGCTGGCCAGGCGGCTGATCTCGCTGCGCCAGGCCCATCCGGTGCTGCGCCGGCGGGCCTTCTTCTCGGGGCGGGCGCAGGGCGCGGACGGGCTGCGGGACCTGGCCTGGTTCACCCCGGCGGGCGCGGAGATGACGGAGCGGGACTGGTACGCGCCGGCGGCGGCGCTGGGGCTGTACCTGTCGGGGCGGGACATCCCGGGCCGTGACGAGCGGGGCCGCCAGGTGAGCGACGACAGCTTCCTCGCGCTGCTGCACGCCGGGGACCGGCCGGTGGAGTGGGTCCTGCCGGGCCCGCCGTGGGCGGATGCGTACGAGCTGGTCCTGGACACCTCGCGGGAGTCCCAGGCCGCCCCGCCCGCGACCCGCCACCGGGGCGGGGAGGGCCTGACGGTCCCGGCCCGCTCGGTGCTGCTGCTGCGGGTGGTGTCGTAGCGCGGCCCGGGCCGTCTAAGGCCGGCGGGTCTCGACCTGGAGGAGCATGCGCTTGAGGAGGGTGGCGAGGGCCTCGCGGTCGGTGGCGTCGAGGGGGGCGATCATCTCGTCCTCGGCGATGCCGCGCCAGCGCATGGCCTCGCTCCAGCGGCGGTGGCCGTCGTCGGTGAGTTCGACGTCGACCCGGCGGCGGTCCCCGGCGGCGCGCAGCCGGCGGATCAGGCCGGAGCGCTCCAGGGTGTCGAGGCGGCCGGTCATCCCGGCCGGGGAGAGGAGCAGTTCGGCGGCGAGTTCGGAGGAGGGGGCGCGCCAGGGGGCTCCCCGGGAGGCGAGGCGGTGCATGGTCTCGAACTCGAAGGCCTGGAGTCCGGTCTCGGCGAGGGCGCGTTCCTTGCCGTGGGCGACGTGTTTGGCGAGCAGCTGGATGCGGGTGATGACGGCCTCGGTGGGCACGTCGAAGGGGACCTTGCCGGTCCACCGGGCGATGTGCCGGTCGACGGAGTCCTCGGCCTGGCCCGCCCCTGTGTCCATCCCTGTCCCCATGTCCGCATTATGACCCGCGTCCCGGCTCGGTTCCGGCCATTATTTCGTTGACGAATGATTCGCTGCCGAATTACTGTCCGCTGTCATGACACCGACGATCTGGCGGCTGCTGGCCGGGCGCACCTTCGCCGCCTTCGCGACCGCCCTCATTCCGACCACCCTGACCCTCGCCGTGGTCGCCACCGGCTCCGCCGGCGACCTCGGGCTGGTGCTCGCCGCGGAGATGGTGCCGATGCTGCTCCTGCTGCCCGTCGCGGGCGTGGCCGCCGACCGGTTCCCCGCCCGGCGGGTGGTGCTCGCCGCCGACCTGGTGCGGGCCGCCGCCCAGCTGGGCATCGGGGCGCTGCTGCTGTCGGGGCCCGTACGGATCCCCGAGCTGGCCGCGCTGGCGGCCGTCACCGGAGCCGCCGTCGCCTTCGGCAACCCCTCCGCGCGGACCCTGGTGGCCGCCGTCGCCACCGGGCCCGGGCGGCTGCGGATCAACTCCCGGCTGATGGTGGCCCAGGGGCTCGCGAGCGTCGCCGGACCGGGCGCCGCGGGGGCGCTGACGCTGGCCGTCGGGGGAGGCTGGTCCTCGCTGCTGACCGGCGCCCTGTTCATCTGCTCCGCCCTGACCCTGGGCGGGCTGCGCACCCCCGCCGCCGCGCCCGCCGGCGCCGGGCGGCCGGGGTTCGCCGCGGAGCTGCGCGCCGGATGGGCGGAGACCCGTAGGCACCCGTGGTTCCTGGCCAACGTCATGGCGCACGGCGTCTGGCACCTGGGCGCCGGACTGCTGCTCACCCTCGGGCCGCTGATCGCGGTGGAGTCCCTGGGCGGGGAGGCCTCCTGGGTGATCGTCGCGCAGGCCGGCACGGTGGGCATGCTCGTGGGGGCCTGGGCGGCCGGGCGGCTGACCGTGCGCCGCCCGCTGGTCTGGGTCTCGGTGGCCGCCGCCGTCTACGCCCTGGCCCTGGCCGCCTTCGGGCTGCGGCTGCCGGTGGCGGTGGCCGGGACCGCGTACTTCCTCGGCATGGGCGGGGTCGGGCTGCTCAGCCCGCTGTGGGAGACCGAGATCCAGCGGCGGGTGCCGGCCGGGGCGCTGGGCCGGGTCGGCTCCTTCGACGCCCTGATCTCCTTCGCGGCCCGGCCGCTGGGGCTGGCGGTGGCGGCCCCGCTGGCCGCCGTCACCGGGACCGCGGCGCCGCTGCTGATCGCGGCGGTGCTGGTGGCGGGCGCGAACCTGTCCGTCCTGCTGCTCCGGGACGTGCGGGCGCGTCCCGCGGGACCGGAGCACGCGGAGCAGGCGGAGGGGAAGGGTGCGCCCGCCCCCCTGCGATGATGTGGCCCTCCTCCGGACGAACTGACGTACGGAGTACGGACGTACGGACAGGGGCACGCATGGCGAGTGTCGGGACCGCGCTGCGGGAGCTGCGCGGGGCGCAGAAGTCGGCGAAGGGGGTGTCGCTCTACTCGCGGTTCGTCAACCGGCCCGCCGGGCGGTACCTGGCCGCCTGGTCCCACGCGCTGGGGCTCACTCCGAACCAGGTGACGCTGGTCAGCGCCGCGTTCAGCTTCGCCGCCGTGGCCGCGGTCGCGCTGGCCGCGCCCTCGTGGTGGCTGGGCGCCGCCGTGTGGGCCGCGCTCGCGGCCGGCTTCGCCTTCGACTCCGCCGACGGGCAGTTGGCCCGGCTGCGCGGGGGCGGCAGTGCGGCGGGCGAGTGGCTCGACCACGTCGTGGACGCCGCCAAGCTGACCGCGCTGCACTCCTGCGTGCTGATCGCCTTCCACCGTTTCCCCGAGGCGTACGGGACGGGCGGGGACGGCTGGCTGCTGGTGCCGCTGGGCTTCCAGTTCGCCGCGGTCGTCACCTTCTTCGGGGGGCTGCTGACCGAGAAGCTCAAGCCGAAGGCGCCCGCGGGGAGTCCGGCCGCCGCGCCGTCGACCCTGCGCGCGGTGGCCTTGCTGCCCGTGGACTACGGGGTGTTCTGCCTGGTGTTCCTGCTGCTCGGCGGCGGGGAGGTGTTCGCCTGGGCGTACGCGGGCCTCGGGGTGGTGGCCGGGCTGTTCCTGCTGGCGTTCCTGACGAAGTGGTTCCGGGAGCTCAGCGCCGTTCGGCGGTGAACGCCTCGGCCCCCGCGAGGGGTTCGGCGAGCGCGTCCAGGGCGCGGCGCAGCTGGGTGCTGGAGGTGTGCACGGTGTAGGGGAAGTAGACGACGTCGACCCCGTGGGCGGCGAAGTCCTTCTCCAGCCGGGCGCCCTTGGGGGTGCCGCGCCAGTCGTCGCCCTTGAAGATGACGTCGAAGCGGACCTGCTTCCAGGTCTCGACCTTGTCGGGGACGGTCTCGACGAAGGCGGCGTCGACGTACTTGACGCTGCGGACGATCTCCAGGCGTTCGACGAGGGGGATCATCGGGCGGCGCCCCTTGGCGAGTTCGGCCATCTCGTCCGAGACGACCCCGGCCACGAGGTAGTCGCACCGACTGCGGGCGTGGCGAAGGATGTTCAGGTGCCCGATGTGGAACAGGTCGTAGGCGCCGGGCGCGTAGCCGACCCGGTACGGTCTGCGCGCCGGCACGGCGGGTTCGGGCATGTCGTGATCGGTCATCAGGTACCCCCCAGCGGCCGCACCCCCCGGTGCGGCTGATGAGCAGACAATAGCGTGCACGTTCCACGCCCTACGGGTGAACGAATAGGGTGACGTGCGCATCATCCAGGGGAGAAGGGGACGTTCAGTGTCCACATCCGGTCACCGGCGCCTGCTGCTGGTTTCCACCAACTACGCCCCCGAGCATGCGGGCATAGGCCCGTACGCCACCCAGATCGCGGAGCACTGGGCGCGATCCGGCCACGAGACCCACGTGTTGGCGGGCATGCCGCACTACCCCGCGTGGTCGCTCGAGCCGGAGTACAAGGGAGCGCTCCGGCGCACGGAACGGCGCGCGGGGGTCACGGTGCACCGGCGTGCGCACACGGTGCCGGGGCGTCAGACCGCCGTGAAGCGGGCCCTGTTCGAAGGATCGATTCTGCTGCACGGCGCCGTGGCCCCGCCCCGGATGCCGAGGCCGGACGCGGTCCTGGCGCAGATGCCGAGCCTGGCGGGCGGGGTGCTCGCCGCGCGGCTCGCCGCGAAGTGGAAGGTGCCGTACGTACCGGTCGTCCAGGACCTGATGGGCGCCGCCGCCGCGCAGAGCGGGATCAGCGGCGGGGACAAGGCGGCCGCGGTCGCCGGGCGCGCGGAGGCGTACGCCCTGAAGCGCGCCACCCTGGTCGGCGTCATCCACGAGACCTTCGTGGACCGGGTGGTCGGCATGGGCGTCGACCCGGGGCGGATCCGCCTGGTCCCCAACTGGTCCCACGTGGCGCGGCCCACCGCGCCGCGCGGCGAGACCCGGCGCCACCTGGGCTGGGCCCCCGGGCAGACGGTGGTCCTGCACTCCGGGAACATGGGCCTGAAGCAGGGGCTCGAGGTCCTCGTCGGCGCCGCCCGGCTGGATCCCGACGTCCGCTTCGTCCTCATGGGCGACGGCAGCCAGCGCGCGGCCCTCGCCGAACTCGCCGCCGGCGTACCGAATCTGGACATCATCCCCCCTGCCGCCGACGGCGAGTTCCCGGACGTCCTCGCCGCGGCGGACGTGCTCGCGGTCACGCAGCACGCGGCCGTCCTGGACATGAGCGTGCCGTCCAAGCTGACCTCCTACTTCCAGGCGGGCCGGCCCGTCGTCGCCTCCGTCGCGGCGCAGGGCGGCACGGCCCAGGAGGTGAAACGTTCCGGCGCGGGGGTGCTCGTACCGCCGGAGGATCCCGCGGCCCTGCTGAAGGCCGTACGGGCCCTGGCCGAGGACCCCGACGGCGCGGACGCCCTGGGCGCCGCCGGGCCCCTGCACGTGGCGGCCCATCTGGGCCGTGAGGCGGGCCTCGCCCGCATCGACGCACTGATCGACGAAGCACTTGGGGGTCCCCGGCCGTGATCGAGACCAACCGCCCCGCAGCGGCCCCCGCCGAGGACGAACCCGACCTCCTCAGGGACCAGTTCAAGCAGCTGCTGCGCTACCGCCGCCTCCTCGGCGCGGGCGTGGCCGTCGGCCTGCTGGGCGGCGTCTACCTCGGCATCTCCACGGCGGACACCTACGTGGCCACCGCCGACGTCGTGCTGCGCGCGCCGACCGACGACCCGTTCAACCCGAGCCTGGCCCCCGACAAGGCCATCAACATCGGCTCGGAGCGGCAGGTCGCGCTCTCCAGCTCCATCGCCGAGGCCGCCAGGAAGAAACTCGGCGTCGCCGACAAGGACTTCAAGGCCCTGCGGGCCGGCCTCCAGGTCACCAACCCGCCGCAGACCATGGTGCTCCGCTTCACCTACACCGCCTCCTCGCCCTCCGGGGCCGCCAAGCGCGCCAACGCGATGACCGAGGCCTACCTCCTCAAGCGGCAGGAAGCCCTCGACGCCACCCGCACCAACATGGTCAAGGGCTACAAGGACCAGCGCGACCCCGTCGCCAAGCAGCTCGACGAGCTGGTCAAGGAGATCGCCCGGATGCCCGCCGGGGCCCCGCGCGACGCCGCCACCTCCACCAAGACCGACCTGCAGAGCGAGGTCGGCGGCTACAACGGCAAGATCACCAAGCTCGAGGCCCTGGACATGACGCCCGGCCGGGTCACCAGCGCCGCGACCCCGCCCTCGGGCGCCGACGGCCCGGGCCTGCCCATGTCCCTCGCGCTCGGCGCCGCCGTGGGGCTGGCGCTGGGCCTGCTCGCCGCCTGGGTCCGGCTCGTGTTCGACCCGGCGCCGCGCTCCGAGGGCGACGTCTCGCGGGCCCTGCGGGCGCCCGTACTGGGTTACCTGCCCCGGGACAGGACCGGCGGCGGGCCGCTGCTCGCGGCCGGAGAGGCCGATCCGCGGCTCGCCGAGGAGTACCGCTCGGTGGCCTTCCGGCTGGCCTACGACGCCCGGTTCGCCGACCGGCGCCGGCTGCTGGTCGTCGCCCCGCGCGGCAGCAGCGAGACCGCCGCGGCGGTGGCCGTGAACCTGGCCGCCTCCTTCGCCGAGACCGGCAAGGACGTGCTCCTCATCGAAGCCGACCTGCGCACCCCGGTCCTGGCCAGCCAGCTCCCCACCGACACGGGCGGCCGGCCGGGCTGGGGCCGGCTGCCGGGCTTCGACGGCCCCGGGGACACGGACTGGCCCGACGGGCGCCAACTCCTCGTCGACGCCGGGGAATCGGGCACCTTCGACCTGATCCCGGGCGACCGGGTGCGCAACGTCCCCCGCGCGCTGACCTCCCCGCGCACCACCCGGCTGATCTCCGAGGCCGACTCCCCCAACTCCACCGTGGTGGTGCTCGCGCCGCCCGTCCTCTCCTACGCCGACGCCCTCGCCCTCGTCGACCGCGTCGACGGGGTCCTGGTGGTCTGCGACCCGCGTGCCGTGCACCGCAGCGACCTGGCCCGGATCCGCGAACTCATCGGCGGCGCCGGCGGGACCGTGCTGGGCGCGGTCCTGCACACCCCGCTGCCCGCCGAGAAGCGCGGCGGCAGCGGACGCCGGTCCGGGCCCGGGGCGGGTGCCCCGCAGCCGCCGGACGGGCCCGGGCAGGACACCCCGGGTGACGCCACCGAGACCGTCGCCCTGCGCACGGTCCGTACGGGCCGCAGATGAGCCGGCGGGGCCTCGCCGCGGTCGCCTCGGTCCTCGACCAGGCCGCCTCCAGTGCCACGAACATCCTGGTGCTGGTGCTGGCCGCCCGGCTGTCCTCGGCCTCGGGCTTCGCCGACTTCTCGATGGTGTACGTGACCTTCAGCGTGCTCCTCGGACTGAACATGGCCTACGTCGGCCAGAGCGTGGTGCTGGAGAAGGCCGAGCGGCTCGGCCCGGTGTGCCGTTCCTCCGTGCTGTTCACGGCCGCCGCCTCGGCGGTCGCCGCCCTGGTGCTGGCCGCCGTCGGCCTCGCGCTGGCCGGGTCCGCCGGACGGGCCTTCCTCGCGCTGGGCCTCGTCCTGCCGCTGGTCCTCGTACAGGACGGGCTGCGCTACTGCTTCTCCGCCCTGCGGGCGCCGCAGCGGGCACTGGCCGCCGACGCGCTGCGGCTGGTGTGCGTGGTCGCGGCGCTCGCCGCGCAGCCGTCGGGGGCCTCGGCCGGACGGCTCGTGCTGGTGTGGGGGCTGTCCGCGCTGCCGGCCCTGGCCCTCGGGCTGTGGCTGCTGCGGCCCTACGTCGCGGGCGTGCGCGCCGAGCTGCGCCCGTACCTGCGGCGCGGGCACCTCGGGCAGCGGTTCGTCGTCGAGTTCGCGGTGGGCAACGGCTCCAGCCAGCTCGCCGTGCTGGGTCTCGGCGTGTTCGCGACACCGCTGGCCGTCGGCGCGCTGCGGGGCGCCACCACCCTGTTCGGGCCGCTGAACGTGCTGTTCAACTCGGCGAACGCCTTCGGCCCGCCGGTGGTCGGCCGGGCCTCCGGCAAACGCGGTGTGGTCCGGCTGACCGCCCTGATGGGCGGGGTCCTCGCCGTGCTCGGCGCCGGCTGGGCGGTGGTGCTGTACGCGCTGCCCGACCGGCTGGGCCGGCAGCTGCTCGGCGACACCTGGACGGCGGCCGCCGCGCTGCTGCCCGCGACGGGCGCCCAGTACGCCGTCATGGGCCTGGGGACCTGCGCGCTGCTGACCCTGCGGGTGCTGAACCCGAAGGCCACCCTGTCCCTCCAGGTGGTGTTCTCCCTGCTGTCGGTGGCGCTGCTGCTGGGCGGGTACGCCGTGTGGGGGGTGGCCGGAGCCGCCTGGGGCCTGGCCCTGGGCTCCGCCGCGAAGGCGGGCGCCGGCTGGCTGCGCGTGGCCCGGCAGGGCGCCCGGCCGCAGGACGGGGCGGCGCCGGAAACGGCGCCCGCCCCGGCCTGACCGGCCGCCGTCACCGCACTAGTTGGTCTTCATGTTGGTCAGGTGCTCGCCGATGTAGCCGACGATGACCTTGCCGGTGGGGCCCTTGGTGTCGTCGAGGAAGTGGATCCGGGGCGAGGTGCTGCCCTTGCTGTCGATCTTCAGGTGGGGCTGCATCTCGGCCTTCCCCACCGGGTCGTAGGAGCGGGGCACGGGCAGGAGCCGTTCGGTGCCGTACTTGGCCATCGTCTGGTCGGTCTCCACCATCGAAACCTTCTTCACGGGCCACAGGGAGCGGTCCGACTGGCAGTGCTCGTAGAAGCCCCCGTTGAAGCCCTCCCCCGCGTCCCGCCCGTACCGGTCCAGGGCGCGCAGGGCCGCCCAGGTCTTCGCCGCCCAGACGCGCGCCCGGTCCGTCTCGTCGAGGGCCAGTGCCGGACCCGCGTCGGCGCTGACCAGGACGTGCTCGAAGGCGTCCCGGCGGCCCCAGAGGTCCTCGAAGCTCGCCGGCTGTCCCGGAAGCGGATCGACGACCACCGTCTCGTCCACGCGCCCCTCGCGTGCGAGGCGCCTGCGCAGTTCGTCGGCCTCCGCGCGGGCGCGATCGATCTCCTCCAGCACCTGGAGCTGCTCCTCCAGGTCGGTGTCCCACTTCTCGCGCACCTCGCGCAGTTCCGCGTCGAGGGAGCTGTGGGTCAGGGCGGCCAGTTCGGCCGAGCGGCGGTGCTCCTCGATCTCCCCGTCGGCGAGGTCGAGGAGCTCGGTCAGTTCGCCGACCTTGCGGAGCAGGGCCTCCATCTCGTCGCCGTGCCGGGCGGTGTCGAGCGCGGCGCGCCGCTCGTCACGGCGCCGCTGGTCCTCGTCGGGGAAGGCCAGCGCGTGCAGGGCCGGGGGCAGGGCGGCTTCGGTGGACATCCGCTGGACGATGCGCACGAGGTGGTCCCAGGAGCCGCTCTTGGGGTCGCTGAGGCGGGCCACCGTGGAGTAGCGGTGGCGGGGACCGTCGGGCGCCCAGGCCGGGTCCACGCCGGTGAGGAAGACGCGGACCGCTCCGGGCGCGACCCGGTGGTGCTCGGCCTGGACCCGGAAGGCGTCGACGGCGCCGACCCCGTCGAGGAGGTACAGGGAGGCGGCCCCCGCGCTCTTGCGCATCGCCGAGGCCATCCGGTCCAGCCACAGGGGCTCCTCGTGCAGCGGCCGGGCGGCGACGACCACCGGCAGCCGCCGGTCGGGGTCGCACAGGACGTCGATCAGGTGGCCGACCTCGGCGGGGCCGACCGGGACCGGGCTGAGGGTGAGGGGGGCCAGTCCGTCCGTGCAGTCCAGGTTCCCCACGAGGGCCGTGACGAGTCCCGGCCGTTGGGGGACGGGCTTGTGCCCCGGGTTCGGGAAGCACTCCAGGGCCACGGACACCACGGCGGCCTCCCCCGGCGGGGGGACGACCGCGGTGACGGTGGTGCGCCAGGTGGCCTCGGCGGCGTCCTCCCGGAGCTGGAGGCGCATGGCGCTCTCCGAGCCGTCGGGATCGTAGGCGACCTGCGAGCTGAGCACGCGCAGGTCGTCGAGGTGGTGGAGGCCGGAGGCTATCGGGACGGCGCGGCAGAACTTCCGGTTGAGCCAGTCGGCGGTGATCCGGCGGACGTCCCGCAGGACGTCCTGGCCTTGGCGGACGGTGAGCGTGGTGCGGTGGGCCAGCGGGCTGATTGCAGAACTCACGGCGGCTCTTCGGTGCTCGTCGGGGCAACGATGTCCCAGAGCGTAGGGGCCCGTCCGCCCCGGTGGGCGGGCACTGCGAAAATCACACCGGTACGACGGGATGCGGGCCCGGGACTGGTAGGTCCCGGGCCCGCTTCATCGGTCATTCAGCCGCTGGTGCCGGTCAGTTGTAGGTGCCGGTGATGGAGACGCCGGTGTGGTTGCCGGTGACTCCGGTCAGGTCGACCGGGGCGGCGGGGGTCCAGGTGCCGTTGACGGCGCGGATGGTGTGCAGGACCCGGCCGTCGGTGGTGACGAAGGCGGCCTGGAGCTCGTTGTTGACCGCCGCGGCCGCCACGTCGGTGACGGTGATGCCGGCCGGGACGACCGAGGAGAGGTCGTTCAGGACCCACTGGCCGCTGGCGAAACGCGCACCGTGGTAGCGCTTCGCGCCGCCCTCGGTGGTCACCACCAGCTGCATGTCACCACCCGTACCGGCCACGGCGATGTCGCCGATGCCGCTGACGCCCGTCTCGGTGGAGGCGTTGCCCCAGTCGATCCAGGTGCCGTCCGCGTGGCGGACCGTGTGGAACAGGGAACCGCCCGACAGCGCGACGATCTGGGTGTCGCTGCCGGTCTGGGACATCGCCACCTTGGTGACGGGCGCGCCGCCCGGGTTGCCCACCGCGCCGAACGGCGCCCACGTGCCGTTCGCCCGGCGGACCGTGTGGTAGACCTTCCCGTCCGCGACCACCACGACCTGGAGCTCGGTGCCCGAGGAAACCGCCGCGACCTGCGTGATGTTGGCCAGCGGACCGGCCTCGCCGTGGACATCCCCGAAGCCCGCCCAGTTCCCGTCCGCGAGGCGGACGGTGTGGTAGAGCTTGCCCTCGTTGTTGACCGCCAGGACGTGCGTGGTGCCGTCGATGCCCGCCTCGGCGGAGGTCCGCACCCCGCCCGGTACCTCGCCGGCCACGTTCTCGACGTTGCCGAAGCCCGTCCAGGTGCGGTCCGGGTTGCGGACGGCGTGGAAGAGCCCGCCACCGGACTCCACCGCGACCTGGGCCCGCCACTGGCCGGTCGGCGCCGGCGGGGTGGTGGTCGGGGGCGGGGTGCCGGGGACACCGACGGGCGAGACGAAGGCGAGGGCCTTGCCGGCGCCCGGGTTGGTGTAGGTGCGCCAGTTGAACCAGTTCTTGTACGAGACCTTGCGGCTCTCGTTGCCGCCGACGGTCTGGATCTGCGAGCCGTCGTCGGAGACCCCGACCACGAGGCTGACGTGGTTGGCCTCACCCGAGACGGAGCCGTCGTCGTCCCACAGGACGGCGTCGCCGATCTGGGGGCCGCTGGTGTGCAGGGTGCCGTTGCGCTGGCCGTAGCTGTAGAAGGACGCGGCGGCCGCGTTGAGGCCGGAGGTGTTCGCGCCGGCCTGCTTCCAGACCCAGCGGGAGAACTCGGCGCACCAGGCGCTCGGGTAGACGCAGCCGTAGTACGGGGTGCAGTCGTTGCCGACCTGCGACCGGGCGATGTCGGCGACCGTGGGGGCGTAGGCCGAGGCGGGCGCGGCCGCGGACATCCCCATGACGGGGGCGAGGACGAGGGAGGCGATCAGGAAGGAGCGGGCACGAGCCGACTTCGTGGTCTTGAACATGACGGGGGCGTCCTTAGAGGAAAGAAGTCCGGAGGAGGAGGGGGCGGGCGGGCTGCTCGTGCCGCGTCAGTTGTAGGTGCCGGTGATCGAGACGCCGGTCCGGGTGCCGCTCACGCCGGTCAGGTCGAGCGGGGCGGCGGGGGTCCAGGTGCCGTTGACGGCGCGGATGGTGTGCAGGACCCGGCCGTCGGTGGTGACGAAGGCGGCCTGGAGCTCGTTGTTGACCGCTGCCGCCGCGACATCGGTGACCGTGACACCGGCCGGGACGACCGAGGAGAGGTCGTTCAGGACCCACTGGCCGCTCGCGAAGCGGGCACCGTGGTAGCGCTTGGCGCCGCCCTCGGTGGTCACCACCAGCTGGAGGTCACCGGCCGTACCCGCCACCGCGACGTCGTCGATGCCCGTCACACCGGTTTCGGTGGAGGCGTTGCCCCAGCCCAGCCAGGTGCCGTCCGCGTGCCGCACGGTGTGGAAGAGCGAGCCGCCCGACACCGCGACGACCTGGGTGTCGGTGCCGGTCTGCGAGAGCGCCACCTTGGTGACGGGCGCGCCGCCCGGGTTGCCCACCGCGCCGAACGGCGCCCACGTCCCGTTCGCCCGGCGGACCGTGTGGTAGACCTTCCCGTCCGCGACCACCACGACCTGCACCTCGGTGCCCGAGGAAACCGCCGCGACCTGCGTGATGTTGGCCAGCGGACCGGCCTCGCCGGCCACGTCCCCGAAGCCCGTCCAGGAGCGGTCGGCGAAGCGGAGCGCGTGGTAGAGCTTGCCCTCGTTGCTGACGGCCAGGACGTGCGTGTCGCCGTTGATGCCCGCCTCGGCGGTCGTACGGACCCCCGTGGGGATCTCGCCGGTCACGCCCTGGACGTCGCCGAAGCCGGTCCAGGTGCGGTCCGCGTTGCGCACGGCGTGGAAGAGCCCGCCACCGGACTCCACCGCGACCTGCGCCCGCCACTGGCCGGTCGGCGCCGGCGGGGTCGTCGTGTCCTCGCAGTTCTTGCTGGTCAGCGTCGAACCCATGCTGAACGGCGTGCCGTTGAAGACGGACTGCTTGACCGCGCCGTTGTACTGCTGCTCGTAGTGCAGGTGCGCACCGGTGGAGTTGCCGGTGCTGCCGACTATGCCGATCTTCTGGCCCCGACCCACGTGCGTCCCGACGCTGACGTCGTAGTCGTTGAGGTGGGCGTAGAGGGTCTTCCAGCCGCTGCCGTGGTCGATGACCACGTACTTGCCGTACGAGCCGCTCAGCGTCTTGGCGACGCTGACGGTGCCCTCGGCGCTGGCCAGCACGGGCTGGTTGGCGGTGGTGGAACCGTGCGTCCAGTCGATCGCCAGCGTGGAGGGGCTGTGCCCGCTGTAGGTGTTGCCCGCCCAGGCCTGACCGCAGCTGAAGGGCATCTGGTAGCCGGGGCCCGCGGCGAAGGAGGGGGACGCGGCGAAGGCGACCAGACCGGATGCGGCCAGGGCGAGCCCGGTGACGGAGGTCAGCGCACGACGGGTGAAGGTGATGGACATGATGGCTCCTCGGATGTGTCGTGCGCTGGTCAGTTGAAGGTGGCGGTGATGGCGACGCCGGTGTGGTTGCCGCCGACGCCCGTCAGGTCCATCGGGGCGGCGCCCGTCCAGGTCCCGTTGACGTGGCGGAGGGTGTGGAGCACGCGGCCGTCGGTGGTGACGAAGGCGGCCTGGAGTTCGTTGTCGACGGCCGCGGCCGCCACGTCGGTGACGGTGATGCCGGCCGGGACGACCGAGGAGAGGTCGTTGAGGACCCACTGGCCGCTGGCGAAACGCGCACCGTGGTAGCGCTTCGCGCCGCCCTCGGTGGTCACCACCAGCTGCATGTCACCACCCGTACCGGCCACGGCGATGTCGCCGATGCCGCTGACGCCCGTCTCGGTGGAGGCGTTGCCCCAGTCGATCCAGGTGCCGTCCGCGTGGCGGACCGTGTGGAACAGGGAACCGCCCGACAGCGCGACGATCTGGGTGTCGCTGCCGGTCTGGGACATCGCCACCTTGGTGACGGGCGCGCCGCCCGGGTTGCCCACCGCGCCGAACGGCGCCCACGTCCCGTTCGCCCGGCGGACCGTGTGGTAGACCTTCCCGTCCGCCACCACCACGACCTGGAGCTCGGTACCCGAGGAAACCGCCGCGACCTGCGTGATGTTGGCCAGGGCACCGGCCTCACCGGCCACGTCCCCGAAGGTGCCCCACGTACGGTCCGCCTTGCGGACGGTGTGGTAGAGCTTGCCCTCGTTGCTCACGGCCAGGACGTGCGTGTCGCCGTCGATGCCCGCCTCGGCGGTCGTCCGTACGCCGCCCGGGACCGTCGCGGCCTCGCTGTCGACGTTGCCGAAGCGGGTCCAGGTGCCGTTGTCGAAGCGGGTGGCGTGGTAGATCCCGTTGCCGGAGTCGATCAGCACCTGCGCCTTCCACGACTGCGCGGGGGCCGGCGGCGTCGGGGCGTCCGGGTACGGGTCGGCGTGGTCGTACGCGAGTCCGGCGAGGCGGCCGCAGCTGGGCCAGGCACCCGCGCCCTGGCCGGCGAGGACCTTCTCGCCTATCAGGATCTGCTGCTTCTTGGTGGCCTGGTGGGCGTAGGCCGCGTAGGCGGTGCCGCCGTAGGCCCGCCACGTCGAGGCGGAGAACTGCAGGCCGCCGTAGTAGCCGTTGCCGGTGTTGATGCTCCAGTTGCCGGAGCTTTCGCACTGGGCGACCTTGTCCCAGGTCGCGACGCTCGCCGCCGAGGCCGGGGCGGCGCTCAGAGAGACGAGGAGGGACGAACTGACGGCGGCGGCAGCGGTGATCGACGCGAGCGCGGTCAGACGGCGGCGAGCAGGCATGGGAAACCCCCCAGGGTGTACGGACGTGGATGTGCTGCGGACGCGCAGTGGTGCGGCTCCGGGTCCGCGCCCAGTGGCGTCTCCCCGGTTCCCCCCGGCCCTTGCTGCGGCCGTTGAGAGGATCATGTCCGCTGGTCAGGGCCCGTTCCAGGGGTTCGCGGTGGCCGGAAACGGCACTGTCCGCAAGCGTCCACATGGGGCTGCGGGAGGGCATGCGGCAGCCCGGGAGGGCGGTTCGGGGAGGGGGTCCAGCGGGCTTGGGGGGGTGTGCGTCAGCGCAGGGTGGTGCCCTTGTCCTGGCGGTACGTGGCCACGAGCGCGAGGCACAGGGCGGCGATGGCGACCCGGCCCGAGGCCTGGAGCAGCGGACCGCGCAGCAGGATGAAGGAGTAGCCGGCGACCAGCGGGACCACCACCGAGATCAGGCTGCCCGAGGGCGAGCGGCGGGTGGCGCGCTTGGCGTAGCGCCGGTCCACGCGGGCGGAGGCGTACCCCAGGGCGAGGAGCCCGGCGCCCATGCCCAGCGGGCCGAAGTCGATCCACAGCTCCGCCCAGACCGGGGAGGAGAGGTTGGTGTTGACGGTGCCCATCCACTGGCCGACCATCACGCCGGTGTCGCGCGGCTTGCCCGGCCACATGGAGCGGGGCACCGCGAAGAAGACCGATCCGGCGAGCTGGCGGCCGTAGAAGTGGCCGGGGCCGGAGCGGGAGAAGGTGATGGTGTTCGCGAACATGCCGATCTGGTCGTAGTCCTTGAGGGCCATGGGCTCCAGGAACGAGGTCGTCTCGACGGGCTTGTAGTTCTTCTCGTCGTAGCGGAAGCGGTCCGCGAAGGGGAAGACGAGGAGGGCGACCACCACGGCCATCGACAGCGCCACCCGGTACATCGCCGCGCTCACCGGGAAGACGGTGAAGAGCAGCGCGAACAGGACGGTGAGGAACCAGTAACGGGGGTTCGAGACGGGGTTGTTGACGATCAGGTTCAGCACGGCGAGCGCCGCCCAGGTGACGATGACCGACACCGTGCGGCGGGCGAACGTCGAGGTGATCAGCCAGCGCGTGTACAGCAGCAGCGCGAGCAGCGCCGGTACGGTGCCGAAGCCGCGCAGCAGGGCCTGGCCGGCCTGGCCGTCGCCGTTGGAGACGCCCGCCTCCTCGATGCCCGCGATGATCTCCTGCCGGCTGGAGAAGAAGACGGCGGGGCCACCGAGCTTCACGATGAAGGCGGCGCTGCACACGAAGGCCATGGCGGCGAGGAGTTGGAGCCGCCGCCGGTGGGCCATGACCGGCCGGGGTTCCTTCTGGGAGCCGCCGGCGCGGCCCGCGGGCCGGTGGCGGGCGAGCAGCACGCCGACGTCGAAGGCCGTGCAGCCGAGGAGGACGAGGCCGATGGCGAGGGTGAGGTCGGAGCGGGGGCCGACGACGGGGGTCGGGACCCGGCCGAGTACGGCCTGCGCGAGCGGGGCCACGCCCATGGCCATGTAGACGAACAGCCAGAAGGAGCCCTGGAGCAGTTTGCGGCGGCTGGTCAGGACCATCGCGGAGAGGCGGGCCCCCGCGTACATGGTGAGCAGGAGCTGCAGCCAGTAGGCCGCGTCGCGCTGGCCGTCACCGGGCTGGACGGCGACGAACAGCGGGAGGAACACGGTGAATCCGAGGATGAGGGGCACGGACAGGGCCCGGGAGAGCAGGGTCCGCGGGGTGGTGATCGGGCCCCACCGGGACTCGTCCGCGGCGGGCGTCGGCGCGGCCGGCTCGGCGGGCTTGCGTATGTCCGTAGCCACCGTTGCCCCCAGCCCTGTGCGTGATCCGCGCGCAGTCTAGTCTGAGCGTTCCGCGCCAGGGGAGGCGCGTGGTGGACGACGAGGGGCGACTGTTGCGCGATCTTCCTGCCTTCACGCTGGCCGGCTACGACAAGGGGCGGGGGCGGTTGACGCAGGCCCTGTGGTTCGCCGTCATGAACACCGTCTTCATGGCGTGGTTCTGTCCGGCGCGGGTGCGCGTCGCCCTGCTGCGGGCCTTCGGGGCGAAGATCGGCGACGGGGTCCTGATCCGGCACCGGGTGCGCGTGCTGTGGCCGTGGAAGCTCACCGTCGGGGACCACACCTGGATCGGCGAGGGCGCCTGGCTACTGAACCTGGAGCCGGTGACCATCGGCGCGAACGTCTGCCTGTCGCAGGAGTCCATGCTGTGCACCGGCTCGCACGACCACCGGGCCACCGACTTCCGCTACCGCAACGCCCCGATCACCGTCGAGGACGGCGCGTGGGTGGCGGTACGGGCGACCGTGCTGGCCGGTGTGACGGTCGGGCGGTGCGCGGTGGCGGGCGCCGGGGCCGTGGTCCACGAGGACCTGCCCGAACTGACCCTGCAGACGATGGACGGGCGGCGCCGCCCGGTCGAGGAGCCCAAATGAGAATCCTGCACGCGGTCACCCTGCACTCCCCCTCGCACGCCTTCGGCGGGCCGGTACGGGTCGCGCTCAACCTGGCCAAGGGGTTGCGGGAGCGCGGCCACGACGCCCGACTCCTCGCGCTGGGCGAGGACTTCGACCCCTGGCCCACCGAGGTGGAAGGCGTCCCGGCCAAGCTGTTCCCCGCCCGCCGGCTCCTGCCCCTCGGCTTCAGCGGGATCACCTCACCGGCCCTGCTGGCCTCGGCGGGCCGGCTGGTGCGGGAGGCCGACCTGGTCCACGTCCACCTGGCGCGGGACCTGGTGACCCTGCCCGTCGCCCTGGCGGCGCTGCGGGCGGGCAAACCGCTGGTCCTGCAGACCCACGGGATGGTCGACCCGAGCGCGAAGGCACTGGCCAAGGTGCTGGACGCGGTGGCGGTACGCCGCCTGCTGCGCGGAGCGGACGCCGTGCTGTACCTGACCCCGTACGAGCGGGAGGGGCTGGACGCGGTGGTGGGCGCCCCGCTGGCCCGCGCCGTGCGGCTGGTCAACGGCACCCCGGTGCAGCCGCCGCGCCCCGCCCTGTCCGGGCCGCCGCGCATCCTGTACTCGGCCCGCCTCCAGGCCCGCAAGCGCCCGGTGGACTTCGTGGCGGCGGCCCCGGCGGTCCTCGCGGCCCACCCGGACGCCCACTTCGTGGTGGCGGGCCCGGACGAGGGCGAGCTGTCTGCGGTCCGCGCCCGCATCGAGGCCCTGGGCCTCTCCGCCCGCTTCACGGTCCCCGGCGCCCTCTCCAGCGCCGAGGTCCTGACGGAACTCCACCGCGCCCACGTCTACGTCCTGCCCTCGGTCGACGAACCCTTCCCGATGTCGGTCCTGGAAGCCCTCGCGACAGGCGTCCCCCCGGTCGTCACCCACTCCAACGGCCTGGCCCGCGACATCGCAGCCGCCGGCGCGGGCAGAGCCGTCGACCCCGGCCCGGAAGCCGTGGCGGAAGCGATCCTGGACCTCCTCGACCCGCACACCAACACGACCGCCTCCCTCGCAGCCCGCGAACTCGCCACGAAATCCTTCTCCATGAACGCCGTCCTCGACACCCTCCTCGGCGTCTACGAAGGCACCGCCCGCTGAGGGAACGGAAAACGCCGCCGGGCCCGGTTCGGGTGCGGCGGCGTTTTCGTACGGGTGGGGGTTACGCGGGGAGCCAGGCGTAGCAGCCCGTCGAGTGGAAGTCCGTGGTGCCCTGGGGGACGGTGGCGGTGGTGGGGGCGCCTGGCTTCGGCGGGGTTTCCGGGCCCGAGGCCAGGACGGAGCCGTCCTTGGACTTCGCCTCCCAGGTGCAGGTGGTGCTCTGGGTCAGGGCGCGGTAGGTGCCGGGGGCGGGGGTGGTGCGGGGGGAGTCGCCGAAGCCCTGTTCCGCGGCTGCCAGGACCGGCTTCTGTTCGGGGCACAGGAAGGTGATGGCGTCCTTCGCCCCGGTGATCTCCCCGGAGATGACGGCCCCCACGGCCGCGTCCTTGTCGCGCTTCGCGGTGCGTGCCACCCGCTGGCAGGTTTCCTGGCCCGTCTGGAGGACGGCGGCCGGGTCCGTCTTCTCGGGGACGCGGCCGCTCAGGTACTGCTTCTCGTTCTCCTTGAAGGTGCCCGTCTTCGGGGTGAGCTTCGCGTCCGGCAGGACGGGGCCCGTCGGCTTCGCGTCCGGCGCGGCGGGCGCGGCGAGCGTCGGGGAGGCGTCGGCCGGGTCGGGGACCGGGGAGGCGGCGGGCGGCTTCGGGGTGGCCCCGGCGCCGGCGGAGGCCTTGCCGTCGCCGGAGGAGCTGCAGGCGGTCAGCGTCAGGGAGGCGGCCAGGAGGGCGGCAGCCGCTGCGGAGCGTCGGGGCATCGGGTGGCTCCTGTACGTGCGTACGTGCGTACGTGCTGGTGACTCGGTCGGATGGGGGTACGGGGTCCGGCGCGTGCGGCCGGGCCCCGTACCCCGTCAGGCGGTTACTTCGGGCCGAAGGTGAGGACCAGCTGCGGGGCCGCGTCCGGCGCCGTCGACTCCGAGGACCACAGCCACAGCGGGTCGGTGCCGGTGCTGGTCAGGCCGAGGCTGTAGCTGGTGCCCAGGACCGCGGAGACCGCGGCGGTGTCCAGCTCGACGCTCTGGACGGCCGAGCCGTCTGGCACGCCCGCGATGGAGCCGAGCGGGGTGGTGCCGAGGGTGGGCTTGGTGTTGAACGTGGTGCCCGCGCCGCTCCAGGTGCCGGTGACCGGGACCACGGAGACGGTGTCGGCGCTGCCGGCTCCGGTCTGGGTGGAGGTCTTGACCTGGAGGGAGGCCGCCTTCAGGACCTGTCCGGCCGGGGCGGCCGGGAGGGTGAAGCGCAGGTACGACTCGTACGCCGAGGTGCCGCGCACCGCGAGCTGGGTGGAGGTGCCGTAGGCGGTGCTCGGGGCGCCCTGGTTGATGTAGGTGTCCTCGGTGGCGACGACCTTGGTGACCGTGTCGATCGGGGCCTTGGCGAGGTCGAAGTGGGACTTGACCTGGGCCTGGGTGAGCGCCGTCGGGTAGACGGCCGTCTCGTCGAGCTGCCCGGCGAAGAAGTTGCTGGTCGGGCGGGTCGGCCAGCTGCTCAGGTTGTCGCCGCCGGCGTGCCAGTAGCCGGTGTAGGGCGTGGAGGTGGTGGCACTGTTGGTGCCCTTGTTCTGGCCGTCGACGTACAGCGTCATGCCGCCGGGGCCCTGCGTGCCGACGACGTGGTGCCACTTGTTGTCGTTGTACGTGTCGAACAGGCCGGTGGTGATGGTGCGGGCGGAGCCGTTGAAGACGCCGAAGACCAGCCGGCCGGTGTTGGTCATGTAGATCTGCTTGTCGTACGACCCGCTCGCGCTGACGGTGTTGTTGCCGAAGCCGATCAGCTTGCCGCCTCGCGTGGTGTTCGTCTTGAACCAGGTCTCGACGGTGTAGGCGGCGCCGACCGACTGGCGGTGATCGCTGTACACCTGCTGGCTGGTGCCGTTGAAGCCCATGGCGGTGCTGGTGCCGGTGATGGCTCCGGGGCTCTGGCGCAGCGCCGGGGCGCCGACCTGGACGCCGCTGGTGTTGCCGGAGACCGAGGAGTCCGCGACGTACGGGCTGACGGTGTCGTCGTAGCGCCAGTACAGGTGGGCGCCGTCTGCGCGGACCTTGTCCGGGTAGGCCTGGACGGAGGTCGGGACGGTCACGGAGACGTTCGCCGACAGGGCGCTGGTGTTGCCCGCGCCGTCGGTGGCGGCCACCCGGTAGCTGTAGGCCTGGCCGGGCTTGGCGGTGGTGTCGGTCCAGGAGGCCTGGGGGCGCTCCCACTCCAGGGAGTCGGCCGCGACCGTGGCGATCGGGGTGGCCGAGCCGTTGCGGTAGATCCGGTAGGTCAGCTTGCTGTCGTCCTGGTCGTAGCTGGTGCGCCAGCGGACCTGGACCTCGCCGGGCTTGACGCTGCCGACGCTCGCGACCGGGGTGGTCGGCGCGCCGACGTCGCCGGTGGAGGCGAAGCGGGTCAGGGCCTGCTGGGCCTTGCCGTTGATGAGGGTGAACTCACCGCCGACCCACATGTACTTGACGTCGCCCTTCGCCGCGACCGACATGACGCGCGGGCCGATGCCCTCGCCGATGCCGTCGTTGGCGGTGGGGTGCCAGCCGAGCTTCGGCGGGCTCTGCACGAAGCCGCCCACCGGCGCGGGGGCGGCGCCCTGGTGGTCGGTCTGCTGAGCCAGCAGGAAGTTGCGCTTGCCGTCGGGGAACTGGTCCTCCGACGAGCAGTCGTGCGCGTGCGAGGAGCTGTAGAGCACCCCGTCGTACGGCAGGACGTACTGGGTGGCGCCCAGGCAGCGGTCGCGCCACTTCTCGTTGAAGTCGGCGCCGAGGCCGATGCGGCCGTCGAAGACGCCGCCGCCCGAGCCCTCGTTGGCGGTGTAGTAGCCCGTCGCGTCGGCCGCGATGTCCTTGACGACCGAGTTGGAGGGGATGTTGCTGTACGCCTTGGTGAGCGCGCCCGTGGTGGCGTTCACGACGGCCAGGGCGTGCGTGGTCGCGCCGTTGACCGAGAAGAAGTCACCGCCGAGCAGGACGCTCTGGCCGTCGTTGCTGACCTTGACCGCCCGGCCGGGCTCGTCGGCGTTGGCCGTGAAGGGCTTCAGCGCGCCGGAGGCCGCGTCGACGGCGGCGAACCGCTCCCGGGACTGGCCGTCGACGGTGGCGAAGTCGCCCGCCACGTACAGGGTGTCGTCGGTGACGTCGAGCGCGCGCACGGTGGCGGGGACGCCCGGGTGGAAGGAGGCCTTGGGGGTGCAGGTCTCGATGTCGATCGCCGCGAGGCTGGAGACCGGGGTGCCGTTGACGGCGCCGAAGTAGCCGCCCGCGTAGAGGGTCTTCCTGTCCTTGGAGACGGCCAGCGCCCGGACCGTCGCGGTACCGTCGCCCACGGTGAAGGCCAGCTTGCAGGAGGTGGGGTTGCCCGTGGCGGCGTCCAGCGCCACGAAGTTCACGGCCTCCTGCTCGGCTCCTGCGCCGCCTTCGGGCGGGCGGACCGCCGAGAACGTGCCGCCGGCGAAGACGGTGCCGTTCGCCTCGTCCATGGCGAAGACGACGCCGTTCGGCTGCCAGGTGGGCAGTTCGTCGGCGGTGAACGCCACCGGCGGCGTGATGGCGGACGCCTCGGGCATCAGCACCAGGCCTATACCGGTGCCGGCACCGGCCAGTGACAGGACGAGGGCAGCAGTCAGCCCTCTGGATCTACGCATGAGCCCCCCAGGGCAATTGCCCGGTTTGATGGCTGGAATTATCCGAACAGCCATATGTACTGGCGCAGACTAGGGCTCACGCGAGGGCCCGGTCACCTCCTTGACCCATTGCATACCAAGTTGGAATCAACGGGGTTCACCGCGGAGGGCGCGCTTGCGGCATATGGCGGGTCTGCCCCGGCCAGAGCCGCGGAACACCGCGACACCAGCCGGGACATGGCTGTCTGTCAGCCGAAATATAAGGCCTCAGCGGTCGATGCGTACGCTCGCGCCGGCCAGCTGGTCCTCCACCTGACGGACGTCGGCGTCGACCATGATCCGCGCGAGTTCGGGCACCAGGACCGACGGCTTCCAGCCAAGGAGCTCCTGCGCCTTGGAGGCGTCGCCGATCAGCGCGTCGACCTCGCTGGGGCGCTCGTACTTGGGGTCGTACCGCACGTGCTCGTTCCAGTCGAGGCCCGCGTGGGTGAAGGAGGACTCGACGAACTCCCGTACCGTCGCGGCCACTCCGGTGGCGACGACGTAGTCGGTCGGCTCGTCCTGCTGGAGCATCCGCCACATCGCGTCCACGTACTCGGGGGCGTAGCCCCAGTCGCGGACGGCGTCGAGGTTGCCGAGGTAGAGGCGGTCCTGGAGACCGGCCTTGATCCGGGCGACCGCGCGGGTGATCTTGCGGGTCACGAAGGTCTCGCCGCGGCGCGGGGACTCGTGGTTGAAGAGGATCCCGTTGACGGCGAACATGCCGTACGCCTCGCGGTAGTTGACGGTGGTCCAGTACGCGAACACCTTCGCCGCACCGTACGGGCTGCGCGGGTGGAAGGGGGTGCCCTCGTTCTGCGGCGGCGGGGTCGCGCCGTACATCTCGGAGGACGAGGCCTGGTAGATGCGGGTGTCCACACCGCTGGCCCGGATGGCCTCCAGCAGCCGCAGCGCGCCGAGGCCGGTCACGTCACCGGTGTACATGGGCGCGTCGAAGGAGACCCGGACATGGGACTGGGCGCCCAGGTTGTAGACCTCGTCGGGGCGTATGTCGCGCAGCAGGTTCACCAGGGCCACGCCGTCCGCGAGGTCCGCGTGGTGCAGGACGAAGGAGCGGTTGGCGGTCTGCGGGTCCTGGTAGATGTGGTCGATCCGCTCCGTGTTGAAGCTGGAGGACCGCCGCACGAGCCCGTGCACCGTGTAGCCCTTGGAGAGCAGGAGCTCGGAAAGGTACGAGCCGTCCTGCCCGGTGACGCCGGTGATCAGCGCGGTCTTGCCCATGTGGGGTCCCCCTGAAGTCGGTTGTGCTTCGAGATGTCGAATTGAGGCCATGGCAGTGGTCTGGCCGCCCGGGCGCCCCGCGCTCCGCGTCCCACCGCGGAGCAACACCCTCCGGCCCGGGGCCGGATGGGTACCGTACCGGTCGGCCGATCGGTTCGACGCACCCAGCCCGGGCGGCGGGCCCGCACCCGCACATCGGGTCGGCGCATCCACCCCGGGCGGGCTGGCCCGCACCCGCACGACGAGCTCGGCCGAGATCCAGCCCCGCCGGCGTTTGAGGCGCGGGGTCCGGGGCGGAGCCCCGCACACCCCGGCCACCCTCGCCCGCGGCCGAACACCCGCCACCCAGGCGTGACTTGACCCCGCCAGTCGGAGCGGGAGCCCGGATCCCGGAGCCCGGACCACGCGAAACCCCGCGCCAGCGGACTGGCATCATCGGCGGTATGACAAGTTCGCTGCCGCTCCTGCCCCCGCACGCCCGCGTCTTCGTCGCCGGACACCGCGGCCTCGTGGGTTCCGCGGTCGCCCGCCGGCTGACCGCCGACGGGCACGAGGTCCTCACCCGGGGCCGCGCCGACCTCGACCTGCGCGACGCCGCCGCGACACAGGCGTACCTGCGCGACGTCCGCCCGGACGCGGTCGTGCTGGCGGCCGCCAAGGTCGGCGGGATCATGGCCAACAGCACGTACCCGGTGCAGTTCCTGGAGGACAACCTCAGGATCCAGCTCAGCGTGATCGCCGGCGCGCACGCGGCCGGGGTCGGCCGTCTGCTGTTCCTCGGATCCTCCTGCATCTACCCGAAGCTGGCCCCGCAGCCCATCAGTGAGGACGCCCTGCTGACCGGCCCGCTGGAGCCGACCAACGAGGCCTACGCCCTCGCCAAGATCGCCGGGATCGTGCAGGTCCAGTCGTACCGCAAGCAGTACGGGGCCTCGTACATCTCGGCGATGCCCACGAACCTCTACGGGCCGGGCGACAACTTCGACCTGGAGTCCTCGCACGTCCTGCCCGCGCTGATCCGCCGCTTCCACGAGGCCGCCGCCGAGGGCCGCGAGGAGGTCACGCTGTGGGGGTCGGGCACCCCGCGCCGGGAGTTCCTGCACGTCGACGACCTCGCGGCGGCCTGCGCGGTGCTGCTGGGGAGCTACGACGGTGACGAGCCCGTGAACGTCGGCTGCGGCGAGGACCTGACCATCAGGGCGCTCGCCGAGACGGTCGCCGAGGTGACCGGCTTCGGGGGCCGGCTCGCCTGGGACACGTCCAAGCCGGACGGGACCCCGCGCAAGCTGCTCGACGTGTCCCGTCTGACCTCGCTGGGCTGGAAGCCGGGCATCCCGCTGCGGGACGGCATCGCCGCCACCTACCGCTGGTGGCTCGACCAGAGCTGAGGACGCCACGGGTTCAGTACGCTCCGCGCCCGTCGACGACGGCGCGGAGCGTGCGCCCCATCACGTCGACATCGCTGGTGAAGGACCAGTTGTCCACGTACTGCAGATCTAGCTGAATCGTTTCGTCCCAGGACAGGTCCGACCGCCCGCTGATCTGCCACAGGCCGGTCATGCCGGGCCGTACGGACAGCCGGCGCAGCTCGATCTCGTCGTACTCCGCCACCTCCTCGGGCAGCGGCGGGCGCGGGCCGACCAGCGACATACTGCCCGTCAGCACGTTGAGCAGCTGCGGGAGTTCGTCCATGGAGGTCCGGCGCAGCAGTCGGCCGACCCGGGTCACCCGGGGGTCGCGGCGCATCTTGAACATGAGGCCGTCGTTCTCGTTGGCCCCCGACAGCTCGGCCTTCAGCCGCTCGGCGTCCACCACCATCGTGCGGAACTTCCACATGACGAACGGGACCCCGTCGCGCCCGATCCGGCGCTGGGAGTAGAAGGCGGGGCCGCGCGAGCCGGTCCGGATGGCCACGACCACCGCGAGGAACAGCGGCGACAGCAGGAGCAGGCCGACCCCGGCCCCGACGCGGTCGAGTACGGCCTTGAGCAGGGGCTGCACCCCCTTGCGCACGGGCGGCGCGATCCGCAGCACGGCGAGCCCGCCCGCGGAGAGGGTCTCCAGCCGCTTGACGGAGATCTCCACCAGCCCGGGGAAGACCGCCAGTTCGAGCCCCTCGTCGTGCAGCGCCCACGCCACCCGGCGCAGCCGCTCCCCCGCGATCCGCGCCCCGGGCGCGACGAGCACCAGGTCGGCGTGGTGGCTGCGGACGGCGCCCAGCACGGCGGCGGAGTCGCCGCCCGGCGCCTTCGGCATGGCGGGGTCCAGCCGGGCCGCGACGGGTACTCCGCTGGTCAGGGAGCCTTCTCCGACGGGGACCACGCCGACGACCACGTACGGGTGGTCGGTGCGCGCGGCGAGGTGGGCGATGACGTGCTCGGCGGCGTCCGGTTCGCCGACCACCAGGACCCGGCTGACGGCGTGGGCCTCGCGGCGGGCGGCCGTGAGGTGACGGTGGGTCAGTTTGCGGCAGGCGACGGTGATGAGCAGAGCGGGCAGCAGCGCCCCGAAGGCGGCGAGCCGGGGGGTGCTCTCGCCCGTCAACACGCGGACGACGGCCAGGATTCCGATCAGAATCAGCCAGTCATGCAGGACGGGCAGTACGCCGCGGGATTCCCCGAGCGTCCGGGAGGCGTAACGGCGGCGGAGCCCCTGTACGCCGGTCCACGCGAGGGCGGCGCCGGCGGCGCAGTAGAGGGGCCTGGCCTGCTGCGCAGCGTCGAAGACCAGGCCGACGGGCACGGCGGAGCCGACGAGGTCGGCGGTCACGGCGGCGGGCAGGTACCAGTGCGCCTTGTCACCGAGGCGCCGCTCCGGGGCAGTTGCCGCCCCACCCGACTCGGCGGTCGTTCCGGCCACTCTTTGCGCAGGAAAATGAACATGCCTCATGGGCCCCCCTGGCACGTGGTCTATGTCAGCGGCGCGTGTCCGTGGCTTCCCCTGGCAACGGGCAACTGTCGCACCGGGAAACAGTACGACAAACACCCGTACGGTTAATGCCGTTTGGGTGAACGAGGCCACTCCCGGCCCAGGCGTCAGGAACCGGCACCAGCCATTCCGCGCGGCCGGCCCGCCCTTCCCACACGAAGGTGAATGGTTCGGATACCGGATACGTATCTTCGGACAACGGACTATTTCCAGCCAACCTTTTGACGCGGCCCTGACATCACGGCTCACAGGTGGCACTCTTCGATCCGTTCATCGCACCAGCCCTGATCTGCCCGGAGGCCCTACCCAGCCGTCCGGAACCCCCCTTGCAGAAGGAGTCTGCGTTGAGAGCCACCCCCCAGAGGCGTGCCACCGCTGCCGGAGCACTCGTAGCCGCGGCGGCCCTGCTCGCCGTAGGTATACAGGCCGGTACCGCCACCGCCGACGCCACCGCGTCGCAGGCCGCCACGGCCGCCCAGCCCAACCCGGGCGCGGCCAACCTGAAGCTCAGCGCTTCGGAGCGTGCGACGCTCCTGTCCGAGGCCAACTCGACGACCGCGCAGGCCGCCAAGGCGCTCGGCCTCGGCGGCGGCGAGAAGCTCGTCGTCCGCGATGTGGTCAAGGACGCCGACGGCACCACGCACACCACGTACGAGCGGACGTACGACGGTCTGCCCGTGCTCGGCGGTGACCTCACGGTCCACGCCAAGGGCGGCGCCACCAAGAGCGTGACCAAGGCGACGAACCACGAGATCAAGGTCTCGGACACCGACGCCACGGTCACCCCCTCCGCCGCCGAGGGCCAGGCCGTTTCGGCCGCAAACGCCGAGGGCTCCAAGCAGGCCAAGGCCGACAAGGGCGCCCGCAAGGTGATCTGGGCGGCCGACGGCGTGCCCGTCCTCGCCTTCGAGACCGTCGTCGGCGGCCTCCAGGACGACGGCACCCCGAGCCAGCTGCACGTGGTCACCAACGCCAAGACCGGCGCGAAGATCACCCAGTGGCAGGCCATCGAGACCGGCACCGGAAACACCCAGTACAGCGGTCAGGTCACCCTGGGCTCCACCCAGTCGGGCAGCACCTGGAACCTGACCGACGCGGTGCGCGGCGGCCACAAGACCTACAACCTCAACGGCGGCAGCTCCGGCACGGGAACCCTGTTCTCCGGCCCGGACGACGTCTGGGGCAACGGCGCCGCCTCCAACAAGGAGACGGCCGGCGCGGACGCCGCCTACGGCGCCCAGCTGACCTGGGACTACTTCAAGAACGTGCACGGCCGCAACGGCCTGCGCAACGACGGCGTGGCCCCGTACAGCCGGGTCCACTACGGCAACGCGTACGTCAACGCCTTCTGGGACGACAGCTGCTTCTGCATGACCTACGGCGACGGCGAGGGCAACAACAAGCCCCTCACCTCGATCGACGTGGCCGCGCACGAGATGACGCACGGTCTGACCTCGGTCACCGGCAACATGACCTACAGCGGTGAGCCCGGCGGTCTGAACGAGGCCACCTCGGACATCATGGCGTCGGCCGTCGAGTTCAACGCCAACAACGCGCAGGACGTCGGTGACTACCTCATCGGCGAGAAGATCGACATCAACGGCGACGGCACGCCGCTGCGCTACCAGGACAAGCCGAGCCGCGACGGCGCGTCCAAGGACGCCTGGTACTCGGGCATCGGCTCCATCGACGTCCACTACTCCTCGGGTCCGGCGAACCACTGGTTCTACCTGGCCTCCGAGGGCTCGGGCGCGAAGGTCATCAACGGCGTCAGCTACAACTCGCCGACCTCCGACAACCTCCCGGTCACCGCGATCGGCCGCGACGCCGCCGCGAAGATCTGGTTCCGCGCGCTGACGGTGGGCTACTTCAAGTCCAACACCAACTACGCGGCCGCCCGTACGGCGACCCTCCAGGCCGCCGCCGACCTGTACGGGGCGAACTCGACCACGTACAACAACGTGGCGCACGCCTGGGCCGGCATCAACGTCGGGTCCCGCCCGGCGCCCGCCGGCGTCTCGGTCACCCCGATCGCCAACCAGAACACCCAGATCAACACCGCTGTGAGCCTTCAGGTCCAGGCGACCAGCACCAACCCGGGTGCGCTGAGCTACGCGGCGACCGGCCTGCCGGCCGGCCTGTCCATCAACTCCTCGACCGGCCTGATCTCCGGCACCGCCACCACCGCGGCCACGTCCAACGTGACCGTCACGGTGACCGACGCCGCGAGCCAGACCGGTACGGCGTCCTTCACCTGGGTGGTCGGCACCGTCCAGCAGAACGTCTTCGAGAACACCGCCGACTACGCGATCAACGACAACTCCACCGTTGACTCGCCGATCACCGTGAGCCGCTCCGGCAACGCCCCGAGCACCCTCAAGGTGGACGTCGACATCAAGCACACCTACGTCGGTGACCTGAAGGTCGACCTGGTCGCCCCCGACGGCACCCTGTACAACCTGCGCAACCGCACCGGCGGCAGCGCGGACAACATCATCCAGAGCTTCACCGTGAACGCCTCCTCCGAGGTCGCCAACGGCGTCTGGAAGCTGCGCGTCGCCGACCTCGCGGGCGCCGACGTCGGCAAGATCGACAGCTGGAAGCTCACCTTCTGACCCCCACGAGGGGCCCGATGAGTGACAGCTGACACCGCATGACCACGGGGCCGCCCGGGAGAAGACCTCCCCGGGCGGCCCTGTCCCATGTGCCCCCGCCGCGCGGCGCCCCTGGCTGATCCAGGGCGGCACGGGCGTCGGCGTCTCCGGCTGGCGCCTCGCGCGGGCCGTGTCCCGCACCGGCCAGCTCGGCGTGGTCTCCGCAACCGCGCTGGACGTGGTCCTGGCCCGGGTGCTCCAGACCGGCGACCCGGGCGGCCACGCCCGCCGCGCCCTGGCCGCCTTCCCGCTCCTCCGTTCCTGCCCCGGCTCTCGCCCGACGGCGCGCCCTACACGGCGGCGGACGTGGTGGAGTGGCTGGCGGCGGGAGCGGCGGGGGGCTAGGTCCTGTGAACGCGTGAGGGCCCGGCGCCCCGTGGGGTGCCGGGCCCTCACGGGCGACGGGGTGTCAGCCGATCGGGTGGAAGACGCGGTTGAAGAGGTCCTGCGCCCTGCCGGCCTGCGCCTGGGGCGCCTGCTGCTGGTTCACGGCGTGGCGGGGGCGGTTGCGGTCCCCGTCGCCGTAGTCGAAGCGGTCGTCGTCGTCGGAGTCGTGGCGGCCATCGTCGGAGTCGTTGCGGCCGTCGTCGGAGTCGTGGCGGCCGTCGTGGCGGCCGTGGTGCTCGTCGGAGGGCTTGAAGAAGACCGAGCGGACCTCCAGGTTCCGCGCCCGGTCACCGGGCTCGAGGATCTCCTCGGGCTGACCACCGCAGTTGGTGCCCTCGAAGAGCAGCGCCAGCGAGTCGGTGTCGTTCTCCACGGCGAAGGCCGGGTGGTGACGGGTGCCGGTCAGCTGGTAGCAGGTGTCGTTGTCGGAGGGCTCGATGGTCCCGTGGCGTACGTTCTGGTCGCTGTCGGTGAACCGGTAGTGCAGTTCGCCCAGGGTGTCGTGGTCGCGGTCGTGTCCGACGGCCAGGGACTGGCCGGCGGTGGGCAGGACGAGGGCGAGCGAGGCCAGCAGCGCGGCAGCGGTGGTGCGAGGTCGCATGAAGGGTCCGTTTCTCTCGGTCCGTGGAGGCCCGTTCCGGTGGGCATCCGCGAGGCAGCGTAGGAGCGGACCCCCCGGCTGAAGCGGTGCGGCATGCTCAGCTGTTCGAAGGTTCACCCTCCTGGAGCGCGACCTGAGCCATCCGCCGCCCCGTACGGGCGTACGGCCGCCAGGGCGCCTCACACGGAGGAGCGTTCCCCGGCCGGGACCCCCTCGGGTGCTCCCGCCGGGCCCGGGACCCGGCCCGCGGGCCCGCCCGCCGGGCGGCGGATCAGCAGCGCCACCGCGAGGGCGCCCGCCAGCCCCATCGCCCCCGAGGCCAGGAAGGTGTCCCGCAGCCCGCTCGCGAAGGCCGCCTCCACCCACTCCCGCGCGGCCGGGGCGTCCGCCAGCAGCCGTCCCGCCCCGCCGGAGGCCAGGACGTCGGCGGTGCCGCTCGGCTGCCCGGCCAGCGCGCCGGCGAGTCCGGTGTGGAACAGCGCGCCCAGGACCGCGATGCCCAGCGCGTTGCCCATCTGCCGGGCGGTGTTGAGGGCGCCGCCCGCCATCCCGGCCCGGGCGGGGGCCACGGCGGCCATCGCGGTGGCGGCCAGCTGCGGGGTCGCCATCCCGACGCCGACGCCGGTCAGCGCCAGCCCCGGCACCAGCGCGGCCCAGCCGTCCCCCGCGTCCAGCATCCAGGCCTGGAGCAGCGCCCCGGCCCCGATCAGCAGCAGCCCGCCGCCGATGCTGACCCGCGCGGACACCTGGTGCAGGAACCGCCCGGCCAGCGCCGCGACGACGAACCCGGCCAGGCTCAGCGGCAGCAGCACCAGACCGGCCGCCACCGGCCCCATCCCCTCGGCGGACTGGAGCCACAGGGAGACGTACATCAGGTAGGAGAAGGCCGCCCCCGACAGGAGGAGCCCGCCCACCATGACGGCGACGAAGGACGGACTGCGGAACAGGGCCAGGTCCAGCATCGGCCGGGAGCTGCGCAGTTCGACGAGGACGAAGACGGCGAAGGCGGCCGCGGCGAGGGCGAGCAGGCCGAGGGTGGCGGGCGAGGTCCAGCCGTTCTCGCCGACCCGGATCAGCCCGTAGGTGAGGGCGCCGGCGCCCGTGGTGAAGGCGGCCATGCCGGGCAGGTCCAGGCCCGTGGCGTGCGGGTTGCGGGACTCGGCGACCGCCTTGAGGGTGACGAGGACGGCCAGGGCGCAGACGGGCAGGTTGATGAAGAAGATCCAGCGCCAGCCGAAGCTCTCGGTCAGCAGCCCGCCGACGATCGGGCCGGCCGCGGCGGCGGCGCCGTTGACGGCGCCCCAGACGCCGAAGGCGATCCCGCGGTCGCGGCCCTGGTAGGCGCCGCTGAGCAGGGCCATGGTGGTGGCGAACATGGCGGCGCCGCCGATGCCCTGGACGGCGCGGAAGGCGATCAGCGCACCGGGGCCGGTGGCGAGGCCGCAGGCCAGGGAGGCGGCGGCGAAGACGGCGAGTCCGCCGAGGTAGACGCGGCGGCGGCCGATCCGGTCGGCGAGGGAGCCCGCGCCGAGGAGGAGGGCGGCGAGGGCGAGGGCGTAGACGTCCATCACCCATTGGAGGCCGGCGAAGCCCGTACGCATGTCGGCGGCCATGTCGGGGAGGGCGACGGTCACGATCGTGACGTCGACCAGGAGCATGAAGGCTCCGAGGCACACGGCCGTCAGCGGCAGCCATTTGCGCATGGGAGTTCTCCTCGGATCGGGAAGGGGCGGGGTCCGGGCTCGGCACGGCCCCGGCGTCCCCAAAGTTCCCAGGCCCCGCCCGTCTGCCCCACCCAGCGGTCCCCTCCTGCCGGATTCCTGCCGTCACGGCCCCTGGGATGATGGAATCCATGAACGACGACATGGAACTGGACGACCTCGACCGGTCCTTGGTCCAGGCCCTCGTGATCGACGGCCGGGCCGCCTTCAGCCGGATCGCGGAGGTGCTGGAGGTCTCCGACCAGACCGTGGTGCGCCGCTACCGGCGGCTGCGGACGGCCGGCCTGGTCCGGGTCGTGGGGCTGCCGCTGGGCAGCCGCGTCGGGCTCTTCGAGTCCTGGCTGCGGGTGAGCTGCGTCCCCGACGCGGCGCTCCCGGTGGCCGAGGCGCTCGCCCGCCGCCCGGACATCGCGTGGGTGACCCTGAACTCGGGCGGTACGGAGATCCACTGCATGACCCGGGCCCGCACCCGCAGGGACCGGGACACCCTGCTGCTGGAGAAGCTGCCGCGCACCCGCCGGGTGACGGGCGTCTGCGCCCACACCATCCTGCGGAAGTTCTTCGGCGGGCCCGACGCGTGGGCCGGGACGGACCTGCTGCGCCCCGACCAGATCGCGGCCCTGCAGCGGCCGCCCGTCAAGGCGGGTCCCGAGCGGTACGTGATGGACGACGCGGAGCTCGCGCTGCTCGCGGTGCTGGGCCGGGACGGCCGCGCCGGGTACCCGGAGCTGGCGCGCGCCACCGGCCTGTCGGAGTCCACGGCCCGGCGCAGGCTGGACCGGCTGCGCGAGCTCGGGGCGGTCTTCTTCGACGTGGAGTTCGTCCCCTCGCTCTTCGGCTACGAGGCGGAGGCGACGCTGGTGCTGAGCGTGCCGCCGGCCCGGCTGGCCGAGGTGGGGGCCGCGCTGGCGGGCCACCGCGAGGTGGCCTTCGCGGCGGCCGTGACGGGGGCGGCGTCCTTGATGGCGGTGGTGGTGTGCCGGGACACCGACGCGCTGTACACCTACCTGACCGAGCGGATCGGCGCGGTGGACGGCGTGGGCCAGGTGGAGGTGATCCCGACCCTGCGCAGCGTCAAGCGGGCCGGGATGCTGGTCGAGGACGGGCGGCTGGTGGATCCGCCGCCCGCCCCCTGACGCGGCGCGGTCAGCGCAGCAGTACGCCGCCCAGCGCGTCGGTGTCCAGCGGTCCGGCGACCAGCCCCAGTTCGGCCGGGGTCGCCAGCAGCGGGTGCGCGGGCAGGACCCGTACGGTGTAGCCGAAGGGCCCCGTCCGGTCGAGGGCGAGCGGGCCCTCGTACACCCAGCGGCCCTCCAGGTCGGGTCCGGCGGCGGGCTTGAGCGGGAAGCTCCGCCCGTCCCGGATCACGTCCTGCCCGTCGACCCGGCCGGCGACGGCCTGCACCTCCACGTCCTCGGGCGCGAGCGAGTCGAGCGCCACCCGTACCCGCAGCGTGAGGGTGGCCCCCAGTTCGGCGGTGCCGCCGACGGGCGCCGCGGCGACGGCCTCCACGTGCTCGACGGCCACCCGCGGCCAGGCCGCGCGGACCCGGCCCTTCCACCAGGCGAGGTCCCGGGCGGCGGCGGGGTCCAGGGCCCGGTGGGAGAGCGCGGCGGGGGTGTAGAGCCGCTCCACGTACTCCCGTACCATCCGGCCCGCGAGCACCTTCGGCCCCAGGGACACCAGGGTGCGGCGGACCATCTCGATCCACCGCACGGGCAGTCCGGCCCGCCCGGCCCGGTCGTAGAAGCGGGGCGCGACCCGGCCCTCGATCAGCTCGTAGAGGGCGTTCGCCTCCAGGTCGTCGCGCCGGTCCTCGTCGGTGCCGAGCCCGTCGGCGGTGGGGATGGCCCAGCCGAAGTCGGGCTCGAACCACTCGTCCCACCAGCCGTCCAGCACCGACAGGTTGAGGCAGCCGTTGAGGGCGGCCTTCATTCCGCTGGTCCCGCAGGCCTCCAGCGGGCGGAGCGGGTTGTTCAGCCAGACGTCGCAGCCGGGGTAGAGCTTCTGCGCCATGGCCATGCCGTAGTCGGGCAGGAAGACGATGCGGTGGCGCACGCGCGGGTCGTCGGAGAAGCGCACCAGTTCCTGGACGAGCCGCTTGCCGCCGTCGTCGGCCGGGTGCGCCTTGCCCGCGACGACGATCTGCACGGGCCGGTCGGGGTCCAGCAGCAGCCGGCGCAGCCGCTCGGGGTCGCGGAGCATCAGGGTGAGCCGCTTGTAGGAGGGGACCCGGCGGGCGAAGCCGATGGTCAGCACGTCCGGGTCGAGCACGGAGTCCACCCAGCCCAGTTCGGCGTCGGCGGCCCCGCGCTGCTTCCAGGAGGCGCGCAGCCGGTCCCGTACCTCCTGGACCAGCTGCTCGCGCAGGACCCGGCGTACGTCCCACACGTCCTGGTCGGCGATCTGCGCGACGGCGTCCCAGCGCGCGGACCCGCCGACGGCGAGGGCGTCCTCGGTGCGGCCCGCGCCGATCTGGCGGGCGCCGAGCCGGATGACCTCGGGGGCCACCCAGGTCGGGGCGTGCACGCCGTTGGTGACGGACGCGATGGGCACGTCGGCCGCATCGAAGCCCGGCCAGAGCCCGGCGAACATGCCCCGGCTGACGGCCCCGTGGAGGGTGGAGACGCCGTTGGCGCGCTGGGCGAGGCGCAGGCCCATCACCGCCATGTTGAACACCCCGGGATCGCCGCCGGGGTAGCTCTCGGCGCCGAGTTCCAGGATCCGTTCGACGGGCACGCCGGGCAGTTCGCCGCCCTCGCCGAAGTGCCGGGCGACGAGCGCGCGCTCGAAGCGGTCGATGCCGGCGGGTACGGGGGTGTGCGTGGTGAACACGGTGCCGGCGCGGACGGCTTCGACGGCGGCGTCGAAGCCCAGGCCCTGCTCCCCGTCCAGTTCCCTTATGCGTTCCAGGCCCAGGAACCCGGCGTGGCCCTCGTTGGTGTGGAAGACCTCGGGGGCGGGGTGTCCGGTGATCCGGCAGTACGCGCGGACGGCCCGGACCCCGCCGATGCCGAGGAGCATCTCCTGGAGGAGGCGGTGGTCGCTGCCGCCGCCGTAGAGGCGGTCGGTCACCTCGCGGGCGCCGGCGTCGTTGTCCTCGACGTCGGAGTCGAGGAGCAGCAGCGGCACCCGCCCGACGCGGGCCTGCCAGACCTGTGCGTGCAGGAAGCGTCCGCCGGGGAGGGTGAGGGCGACCTTGGCGGGGGCGCCGTCCTCCTGGCGGAGCATCGCGAGGGGCAGCTCGTGGGGGTCGAGGACGGGGTAGTGCTCCTGCTGCCAGCCGTCGCGGGACAGCGACTGGCGGAAGTAGCCGTGCCGGTAGAGCAGACCGACGCCGATGACGGGGACGCCGAGGTCGCTGGCGGCCTTGAGGTGGTCCCCGGCGAGGATCCCGAGCCCGCCCGAGTACTGGGGCAGGGCGGCGGTGATGCCGAACTCGGGGGAGAAGTAGGCGATGGCGGAGGGGAGCTCCGCGGCGTTCTCGTTGCTCTGGTACCACCTCCCGCCGTGGACGTAGTCGTCGAGGTCGGCGACGGCGACGGCGAGGCGCCGCAGGAAGCGCCGGTCGGCGGCGAGTTCGCCGAGCCGGGCGGCGGGCACGGCGCCGAGCAGCCGGACGGGGTCACCGCCGGCGGCCTGCCAGCCCTCGGGGTCGACGGATTGGAAGAGTTCGCGGGTTTCCGTATGCCACGACCAGCGCAGGTTGCGCGCGAGCTCGGCGAGCGGCATCAGGGGTTCCGGGAGGACGGGGCGCACGGTGAATCGACGGATAGCCTTCACGTGTTCCACCTTCGCAGGGGATGACGGACAGGAGCGGCCGCACCACGCTGTGCACCCGCGCATCGCCCCCGGAAGGCTAGCGCCGAACCCCCCGCCCGGCCATGGCGCCCTTCCCGGAGCCCGCGGGCCGGGGCAACGGGGCGTGTGCGGACAGGAACTGCAAAACGCCCGGCTCAACGGAGCAGCAGGTCGTCCAGGTAGGGGCGCAGCAGCGGGGGCAGGGCGGTGCGGTCCAGGGTGCGCAGCAGGGCGAGGGCCGGGGGTGCGAGGAAGGCGCCGAGCTGGAGGAGGGCGTTCAGCTCGGACTCCAGGGCGGCGGGGTCCGTCTCGGCGCGGGCGGCCCGGGCCAGGGCGGCGCAGAGCAGCCGGCCGGTCTCCGGGTCCCAGGAGCCGGGCCAGTCGCAGGCCTGGGCGGCGGCGAGGTCCCGCGTCCGGGGGTCGGGCGCGCGCAGCATGCGTACGTACTCCCGCGCGCGGGGGTCGGCGTCGAGACGGTCCCACTCCCCCAGGCCGCGCGCGCCGGGGCCGGACAGCAGGACCCGCGCGGTGCGGCCGGTGTCGACGCGGCTCACGGCCCGGCCCTGGAACTCGATGCGCTCCAGCACCACCCAGGCCCCGTCGGGGGTGCGCAGCCCCTGGCCGGTGCGGGGGGCGCCGCGCAGGCACCGCACCTCGGTCAGGGTCGCGGCGCCGCTGGGCCGGGCCGGGGCGGCGATCTGGAGGCGGCCGGCGCGGGCGAGGAGCCGGCCCAGGACGTCCGGGGGTTCGCGCAGCCGGCAGAGCCGTTCCAGGTCGGCGTCGGACAGGGCGGCTTCGACGGCCGGGAGCGCCTCCAGCTGCGCGGCGAGCGCGGCCGGGTCCTCCTCCGCGCAGGCGGCGCGGGTGAGCGCGGCGGCGAGTGCCGTCTCCGTGTCCGGATCCCAGACCACGGAACCCGCCTGCCGGGCGGCGGCCTCCCGGTCCCGGGGGTCGGGGCTCTCCAGCTGCTGCGTCAGACCCATGCCCCGCATTTTCCTCTTTTTGACGCGGTCCTCGCACCCCTCGGCCCTGGCGGGCCTCCAGGGCTTCGGCCCGCTGCGCGGGGCGGGGTCCCCTACCCGCCCTTCCACCGTTCCCTGGGGCTCCGCCCCAGACCCCGCGCCTCAAACGCCGGCGAGGCTGGATCAATCCAGGCGGGGCCGGATCTATGAGCCCCGCCGGCGTTTGAGGCGCGGGGGTCCGGGGGCTGGCCCCCGGCAACGGACCCGCACGCTAACGGCTGCCAGCGGCCGGCGTCACGGCACGGGCGCGTCCGTCGACAGCCGGGCGTGCAGGTGTTCGTCGTGGAAGCCGTCCGCATGGAGGAGCGCACCGCGCATGGTGCCCTCCAGGGGGAAGCCGGCCTTCACCGCGACGGCGCAGGAGGCCGGGTTCGCCACCGAGTGGCAGATCCGCAGCCGGTGCAGGCCCGCGGTGGCGAAGGCCCAGCCGGAGACGGCCGTCACGGCCTGTTCCATCGCGCCGCGGCCCCGGCCTTCGGGCAGCAGCCAGTAGAGGAACTCGGCGCTGCCGCCGCGCAGATCGATGTCGCCGAGCCCGATCAGGCCCACGGCCGCGCCGTCCGGGTCCGCCAGCGCCCAGACCGCCGCCTCCCCGGTCTGCCACCGCGTGCCCCAGCGTCCGATCCGGGCCACCGCCGACTCCCGGGTCTCGGGCTCGGGCCGGTTCCAGTGCCGGATGTCCGGGTCCTCGTACGCGGTGACGAGCACCTCCGCGTCCGCCTCCCGCCAGGGCCGCAGCACCATCGCGCAGGGCAGCGGGAGCACCGGCTGCGGGGCTCCTGGGGCGGGTGGGGCAGGGGGTATTTCGCTGTACATGGGTCAGTCCTCGCCGACTTGACGGAGCCTCGGCGGATGTCGATCCGGGCCTTGGCGATCCGCGTGCCACTACGTACGAGTAGTTAACCAACAGCACGGATTGGGCGGGGTGAGAGTGGGAAGGGCTCTGCGGGTACGCGCGGTACACGCACGGCGCACCCGCCCCCAACCTTTCCCCGCCACCCGAGTGAACGCGGACAGGAGCGGCCATGCCCGCAGGCCAGCCGTCTTCCGAGCGGCTAGAAACAGAGCGAACAGAGCGTGCACTACCAGCCGCCATCCCGGCTGGCTTGTTGTCACCGAGCCCTGCGAACTGCCCCCAGGTGATCCCATCATGATCGGTCGCATTCCCGTGCTGGACGTCCGCCCCGCCGTCGACTGCGGCGCCAGACCCGCCAAGGCGGTGGTGGACGAGGTGTTCGAGATCTCCGCCACCGTGTTCCGTGAGGGCCACGACGCCGTGGCCGCCCATGTCGTCCTGCGGGACCCCAGCGGGCGGCTGCGCCCGCCCGTCCCGCTCCGCGAGCTCGCCCCCGGCACCGACCGGTGGGGGGCCCGGGTGTCCGCCGAGACCGAGGGGAGGTGGACGTACACCGTCGAGGCGTGGAGCGATCCCGTCGCCACCTGGCGGGCCCACGCCGCCGTCAAGATCCCGGCGGACCTCGACACCGGCCTCACCCTCCTCGAAGGCGCCGAGCTCTACGAGCGCGCCGCCGCCAAGGTCCCCAAGCGCGACGGCCGCGAGGCCGTACTGGCCGCCGCCGACGCGATGCGCGACGAGGACCGGCCGGTCGCGCAGCGGTACGCGGCCGCGCTCGCCCCCGCCGTGGACGCGGCGCTCGCGCGGCGCCCGTACCGGGAGCTGGTCACCGCCGCCAAGCCACTGCCGCTCCTCGTCGAGCGCAAGCGGGCCCTCTTCGGTTCCTGGTACGAGATGTTCCCCCGGTCCGAGGGAGCGGTGCTGGAGTCCGGCTCGGCTCCCGTCAGCGGTACCTTCCGCACCGCCGCGCAGCGGCTGCCGGCCATCGCCGCCATGGGCTTCGACGTCGTGTACCTGCCACCCATCCACCCCATCGGCTCCACCTTCCGCAAGGGCCCCAACAACACGCTTTCGGCCGGAAGTTGGGACCCGGGAGTGCCGTGGGCCATCGGCTCGACGGAGGGCGGCCACGACGCCGTCCACCCCGAGCTGGGCACCATGGAGGACTTCGACGCCTTCGTCGCGCGCGCCCGCGAGCTGCGCATGGAGATCGCGCTGGACTTCGCCCTCCAGTGCTCCCCGGACCACCCCTGGGTGGAGAAGCACCCGGAGTGGTTCCGCCACCGCGCCGACGGCACGATCGCGTACGCGGAGAATCCGCCGAAGAAGTACCAGGACATCTTCCCGGTCCACTTCGACGCCGACATGGCGGGCATCGTCGAGGAGACCTGCCGGGTCCTGCGGCACTGGATGGACCACGGGGTCCGGATCTTCCGCGTCGACAATCCGCACACCAAGCCGGTCGTCTTCTGGCAGAAGGTGATCGCGGACATCAACAAGTCCGACCCCGACGTGATCTTCCTGGCCGAGGCCTTCACCCGCCCCGCCATGATGCGCGCGCTCGCCGCGATCGGTTTCCAGCAGTCGTACACCTACTTCACCTGGCGCAACACCAAGGCGGAGCTGACGGAGTACCTCACCGAGCTGTCCGGCGACCGCTCGGCCTCCGTCATGCGGCCGAACTTCTTCGTGAACACGCCCGACATCCTCCACGAGTACCTCCAGCACGGCGGGCGTCCCGCCTTCGAGGTCCGGGCGGTCCTCGCCGCCACCCTCTCCCCCACCTGGGGGGTCTACGCCGGCTACGAGCTCTGCGAGAACGAGCCGGTCCGCGAGGGCAGCGAGGAGTACCTGAACTCCGAGAAGTACGAGCTGCGGCCGCGCGACTGGGCGGCCGCCGAGCGCGAGGGCCGCTCCATCGCCCCGCTGATCACCTCCCTGAACCGGCTGCGCCGGCGCAACCCGGCCCTCCAGCAGCTGCGCGACATCCACTTCCACCCGACCGACAACGAGCAGGTGATCGCCTATTCGAAGCACGCGGGAGCCAATTCCGTACTGGTGGTCGTCAACCTCGATCCGCACCACACCCAGGAGGCGACGGTCTCGTTGGACATGCCGGTACTCGGCCTCGACTGGCACGGGTCCCTCGCGGTGCGCGACGAGCTCACCGGCGAGACCTATCACTGGGGCAGAGCGAACTACGTGCGCCTGGAACCGGGCCGTACGCCCGCGCACGTACTGGCCGCTCTGCGACCGTCCCCGCCCACCGGAGGGTCACCCACCACATGATGATCAACGATCCCGTCCACGACACGTTCGAGGACACCCCCGCCAAGGACCGCGATCCCGACTGGTTCAAGCGGGCGGTCTTCTACGAGGTGCTCGTCCGCTCCTTCCACGACAGCAACGGCGACGGCGTGGGAGACCTCAAGGGGCTCACCGCCAAGCTGGACTACCTCCAGTGGCTCGGCGTCGACTGCCTGTGGCTGCCGCCGTTCTTCGCCTCACCCCTGCGCGACGGGGGCTACGACGTCTCCGACTACACCTCGGTGCTCCCCGAGTTCGGCGACCTCGCCGACTTCGTGGAGTTCGTGGACTCCGCGCACACCCGCGGCATGCGGGTGATCATCGACTTCGTCATGAACCACACCAGCGACCAGCACGAGTGGTTCCAGCAGTCCCGCAAGGACCCCGACGGGCCGTACGGCGACTACTACATGTGGGCAGACAACGACAAGCAGTACCAGGACGCCCGCATCATCTTCGTCGACACCGAGACCTCGAACTGGACGTACGACCCCGTACGCAAGCAGTACTACTGGCACCGGTTCTTCTCGCACCAGCCGGACCTGAACTACGAGAACCCGGCCGTGGTCGAGGAGATCGTCTCCGCACTGCGCTTCTGGCTGGACCTCGGCATCGACGGCTTCCGCCTCGACGCCGTGCCCTACCTGTACGCCGAGGAGGGCACCAACTGCGAGAACCTCCCGCGCACCCACCAGCTCCTCAAGCGGGTCCGCGCCGAGATCGACGCGCACTACCCGGACACCGTGCTGCTCGCCGAGGCCAACCAGTGGCCGGAGGACGTCGTCGACTACTTCGGGGACTACGCGAAGGGCGGGGACGAATGCCACATGGCCTTCCACTTCCCCGTCATGCCGCGCATCTTCATGGCGGTGCGAAGAGAGTCCCGCTACCCCGTCTCCGAAATCCTGGCCAAGACCCCGGCGATCCCGGACCGCTGCCAGTGGGGCATCTTCCTGCGCAACCACGACGAGCTGACCCTCGAGATGGTCACGGACGAAGAGCGCGACTACATGTACGCCGAGTACGCCAAGGACCCGCGGATGCGGGCCAACATCGGCATCCGGCGCCGGCTCGCCTCGCTCCTGGACAACGACCGCAACCAGATGGAGCTGTTCACGGCCCTGCTGCTGTCGCTGCCCGGCTCGCCAGTGCTCTACTACGGCGACGAGATCGGCATGGGCGACAACATCTGGCTCGGTGACCGCGACGGCGTGCGCACCCCGATGCAGTGGACCCCGGACCGCAACGCCGGTTTCTCCTCCTGCGATCCGGGCAGGCTGAACCTGCCGGTCATCATGGACCCGGTCTACGGGTACCAGGTCACCAATGTCGAGGCGGCCATGGCGTCGCCCTCCTCACTGCTGCACTGGACCCGCAGGCTGATCGAGATCCGCAAGGCGAACCCCGCCTTCGGACTCGGCTCCTACACCGAACTGCCCTCCTCCAACCCGGCGGTGCTCGCGTTCCTGCGCGAGTTCGGGGACGACCTGGTGCTGTGCGTGCACAACTTCTCCCGCTTCGCGCAGCCCACCGAGCTGGATCTGAGGTCGTTCAACGGGCGGGTCCCGGTGGAGCTCACGGGCGACGTGCGCTTCCCCCCGATCGGCGAGTGGCCGTACCTGCTGACCCTGGCGGGCCACGGCTTCTACTGGTTCCGCCTGCGGAGCGACCAGCGCACCGACTGACGGGGCGAGTACGGGGCGGGCACCACACGAATGGGTCAACGGCCCGCCCCTGTACGGATCATCCTGACCCGACACTCGCACATACCGGAGAAGCAACTGCCGCACATCCGGGACACTCTGCGCATTCTGTGACGGCCCGGGGAAAGGACGCGACGCCATGTCGGAGGCTGCATCCGCCCGGAGCCGGCTGACGGCCGACCGGGCCGCCGGGCTCGGCCCCCTGGAGCCGATGCTGCGGGCCTGGCTGCCCGCGCAGCGCTGGTTCGCGGGCAAGGGCCGCGCCATCAGCAGGCTGAGAACCGTTTCGGCGGCCGAGCTGCTGCCGCCCGGTTCCACCCCCGGGCTGCTGCACCTGCTGCTCGACGTGGACGGGGACTGCTACCAACTGCTGCTGGGCATCCGCCCCTCCCCCCTGCCGCCCGCCCTCGCGCCCGCCCTGATCGGGCACGCCGAGGCCGGCCCCTTCGCGGGCCGGGCGGTGTACGAGGCGCTGGGCGATCCCCGGCTCGCCGCGATCCTGCTGGAACGCCTGCGCTCCCCCGGCACCCTGGGACCGCTCCGCTTCGACCGGGACCCGCAGGCCGCGGTCCCGGCCGGGCTGACTCCCCGGCCGCTGTCCGGGGAACAGACCAACTCCTCGCTGATCTACGGGGATTCGTACATCCTGAAGGTGTTCCGCCGGGTCGGCCCGGGGGTCAACCCGGACCTGGAGCTGCCCCGGGCCCTGGCCGCCGCCGGATGCGCGCGGGTACCCGCCCCGGTCGCCTGGTACGAGGCGGAGCTCGCCGGAGGAGAACCGTTGACCCTGGGCGTCCTCCAGCCCTACCTGCGCGGCTCCGACGACGGCTGGCAGCTGGCCCTGCGCCGCCTCGGGGCGGGCGCCGACTTCACCGCCGAGGCGCACGCGCTGGGCCGGGCCACCGCCGAGGTGCACAGCGCCCTCGCCGACGCCCTGCCCACCCTGGCGCTGGGCCCCGAGCAGACGGCCCGGCTCGCCGCCGGGATGACCGCCCGCCTCGCCGCCACCGCCCGCGAGGTGCCCGCGCTCCAGCCGTACGAGGCCGGCCTGCGCGGCGCCTTCGACGCCCTCGCCGCCTCCCGGGGCGCCGGGGTCCCCGCCCAGCGCATCCACGGCGACCTGCACCTGGGGCAGACCCTGCGCACCGCCGACGGCAGCTGGGCGCTGATCGACTTCGAGGGCGAACCCGCCCGGCCGCTCGCCGACCGGCGCCGGCCCGAACCGGCGGTGCGGGACATCGCCGGGATACTGCGCTCCTTCGACTACGCGGCCCGCTCGCACCGGCCGTTCGCCCCCGCCTGGGCGGACGCCTGCCGGTCGGCGTTCTGCGAGGGCTACGCCCGCACCACCGGCCGCGACCCGCGCGAGGACCCGGTGCTGCTGCGCGCATACGAGACCGACAAGGCCGTGTACGAGGCCCGCTACGAGTCCCGGCACCGCCCCGACTGGCTGCACGTCCCGATGGCGGCGATCCGCCGCCTGTCGGAGCCGCAGCGCCCCGCCCACCGCATGCCCCCGCCGACCCCCGGCAGCACCCCCCACCCGAAGCCCCCGAGGAGGCCGCTCGCGTGAGCGCCGCACGACAGCCGTCACCGACCGTCCGCGACAAGGCCGCACCCGAGCCCGCGAAGCCCCGTACCCCCCGGGCCCGGCGCGGCACCCCGCCGCCCCACGGGGTGCGGCCGGCGCCGGCGCTGGGCGCGGAGGAACGGGCCCGGCTGCTGGAGGGCCGCCACCACGATCCGCACGGGGTGCTGGGCGCCCGTACACAGCGCGGCGGGGTGGCCTTCCGGGTGCTGCGCCCGTACGCGAAGGCCGTCACGATCGTCGCGAAGGGGCTGCGGGCCGAGCTGCTCGACGAGGGGGACGGGCTGTTCTCCGGGCTGCTGCCGCTGACCGGGGTGCCGGACTACCGGCTGCTGGTGGCGTACGAGAGCGACGAGGTGGAGGTCCACGACCCGTACCGGTTCCTGCCGGCCGTCGGTGAGCTGGACCTGCACCTGATCGGCGAGGGCCGGCACGAGGAGCTGTGGACGGCGCTCGGCTCGGAGCCGATGGAGCACCAGGGGGTGGCGGGCACCCGCTTCACGGTGTGGGCGCCGAACGCCCAGGGGGTGCGGGTCACCGGGGACTTCTCGTACTGGGACTCGGTGGCGTACCCGATGCGCTCGCTGGGCTCGACCGGGGTGTGGGAGCTGTTCCTGCCCGGGGTGGGCGAAGGCACGCTGTACAAGTACGACATCACCCGCCCCGACGGCAGCCACACCCTGCGCGCCGACCCGATGGCCCGGTACGCGGAGGTCCCGCCGGCGACCGCCTCGGTGGTGACCCGGGCCCGGTACGTGTGGCAGGACGCGGAGTGGATGGCCACGCGCGGAGCCCGCGCCCCGCACCAGGCCCCGATGTCGGTGTACGAGGTGCACCTGGCGTCCTGGCGGCCGGGGCTCAGCTACCGGCAGCTCGCGGAGCAGCTGCCGGCGTACGTGAAGGAGCTGGGCTTCACGCACGTGGAGCTGATGCCGGTCGCCGAGCACCCCTTCGGCGGCTCGTGGGGCTACCAGGTCACCGGCTTCTACGCGCCGACCTCTCGGATGGGCCCGCCGGACGACTTCCGGCTGCTGGTGGACGCGCTGCACCGGGCGGGCATCGGGGTGATCGTCGACTGGGTGCCCGCGCACTTCCCGCGCGACGCGTGGGCGCTCGCGGAGTTCGACGGGCGGCCGCTGTACGAGCACCAGGACCCGCGCCGGGCCGCGCACCCGGACTGGGGGACGCTGGAGTTCGACTACGGGCGCAAGGAGGTCCGCAACTTCCTCGTCGCCAACGCCGTGTACTGGTGCCAGGAGTTCCATGTGGACGGGCTGCGCGTGGACGCGGTGGCCTCGATGCTGTACCTGGACTATTCGCGGAGCGAGGGCGACTGGTCGCCGAACGCGCACGGCGGCCGGGAGGACCTGGACGCGGTGGCGCTGCTCCAGGAGATGAACGCCACCGTCTACCGGCGCTGCCCGGGCGTGGTGACGATCGCGGAGGAGTCCACGGCCTGGGAGGGGGTGACCCGGCCGACGGACGCGGGCGGTCTGGGCTTCGGCCTGAAGTGGAACATGGGCTGGATGCACGACACCCTGCGCTACGTGTCGAAGGAGCCGGTGCACCGCAAGTACCACCACCACGACATGACCTTCGGGATGGTGTACGCCTTCAGCGAGAACTACGTGCTGCCGATCTCGCACGACGAGGTGGTGCACGGCAAGCGCTCGCTGGTGTCGAAGATGCCCGGCGACTGGTGGCAGCAGCGGGCCACGCACCGCGCGTACCTGGGCTTCATGTGGGCGCATCCGGGCAAGCAACTGCTGTTCATGGGGCAGGAGTTCGCGCAGGGCTCGGAGTGGTCGGAGAGCTACGGGCCGGACTGGTGGCTGCTGGACTCCTCCTACCCGGCGGCCGGTGACCACCGGGGCGTGCGCGACCTCGTGCGCGACCTGAACCACGCGTACGCGGCGGCCCCGGCGCTGTGGGAGCGCGACAGCGTGCCGGAGGGCTTCGCGTGGGTGGAGGCGGACGCCGCCGAGGACAACGTCTTCGCGTTCCTGCGGTACGCGCAGGACGGTTCGCAGCTGCTGTGCGTGTCGAACTTCTCGCCGGTGGTGCGGCACGGCTACCGGATCGGGGTGCCGGAGGAGGTGCCGTCGTGGCGAGAGGTCCTCAACACGGACCTGGAGGCGTACGGCGGGAGCGGCGTCCACCACGCCCGGCCGCTGCTGCCCGAGCCGGTGCCGGCGCAGGGGCGGGCGGCGAGCCTGCGGATGACGCTCCCGCCGATGGCTACGGTCTGGCTCAGGCCCTAGCCGGCCGCCGCTCCGCGGGCTGCTCCAGGTGCTCCTCCAGCTCCTGGAGCAGCTTGCGCTTGGCGCGGGCGCCGCGCAGCTGGAGGACGGGTTCGCCGTCCTTGTAGAGGAACAGGGTGGGGGCGGCCAGGACCGCGTGGCGGGCGGCGGTGGCGGGGTTGCGGTCGACGTCGATCTGGACGACCTTGAGCCGGCCGGCCTCCTCGGCGGCGACGGCGGAGAGCACGGGGGCCAGCTGGCGGCAGGGGCCGCACCAGTCGGCGGTGAACTCCACCAGGACGGGCCGGCCGCGTTCCTGGAGCACCTGGGCGGTGAAGTCCTCGTCGGTCACCTCGGTCACGCCGTGTGCGCGCAGCATGTCGTTCCCCTCTCGTGTGCGGTGTGTGGTGTGCGGTGTGTGGTGCGGTGCGTGCGGGCAGGTGGGCCGGTCAGCCGGTCATCTCGCAGCGCGGCGCGGCCGGCTCCTCGGCGGCCCGCTCGGCGGCCGTCAGCTGCCGGGCGACCTGCTCGCGTACGTCGGCGAGCTGACCGATGAGGCCGTCCAGCTCGGCGAGCTTGCGGCGGTACACCGCGAGCGAGGCCGGGCAGGAGTCCCCGGCCGGGTGCCCGGCGCGCAGGCAGTCGACGAACGGCCGGGTCTCCTCCAGCTCGAAGCCGAAGTCCTGGAGGGTGCGGATCTGGCGCAGCAGGCGCAGGTCGTCCTCGTCGTAGGTCCGGTAGCCGTTGTCGGTGCGCCGCGCGGTGAGCAGCCCGCGGGATTCGTAGTACCGCAGCGTCCGGGTGCTGGTCCCGGCCCGCTCGGCCAGTTCGCCGATTCGCATGGTCCGACCGTATTCCTTGACGTCGGCGTCAAGGCAAGGGGAACGGGAACGGGGGCGGGGGCGACGGGGGGGGTCGGGGGCCCTCGCCACCCCCGTATGCGAGGGCCCCGGTATGGATCACGTACGGGAGGAACGGCGGGTTCAGGGTGTGTGACGGGGATCACTGGACGAGTGTGCCCGGACCCCTGAAATGGAGTGGCTGAATCCGTACGCTGTAAATGGATCTTCGAACAATCCGATTACCGGACAGTCATCGGAAAACCAGCCCAAATCGCCGAGCGCGATAGGACTTTCCTACGAGTTATGGGCTTGTTTGAATGGTCTGTAGTCGCCACGGCTTGGACACTTCTACCGTGTGCCCTGTGCACTCCAGCCCACCTTTCAATGCCCCCGCCGCGCGCCGTCTGCGCGCGGCCCTGGGCATGGCCCCCGGTCATGTCGCCTACGGCCTCCGGGCCCAGTACGGACTGCTCGTCGCGCCCGAGACCGTCATGGCCTGGGAGCGGGGCGAACTGTCGCCCACCTCGGCCGAGCTGACGGCCCTCGCCGGCGTGCTCTGGTGCTCCCCCGGCGAGCTGTACGCCGAACCGGTCACCCTGCGCGAACACCGGCTGTCCCGGGGCTTGGACCCCGAGGACCTGGCCCGCCGGATCGGGCTGGAGGCGAACTCGTACCAGAAGATGGAGGACACCGGGCGCTGGAAGGGCAACGAACGCCAGTCCGCCGCCCTCGCCTCGGTGCTCGGTCTGACCCTGGCCCAGTTCGTGACGGCGACCGGCAAACAGGACGAGCTCGCCGAGATGCTGCGCAGCGCGGTCACCACGCGCTGGCAGGCGTACGCGAAGCCGCTCGCCAAGCTGCTGCCGGTGCCCAAGGCCCACCTGGAACGGGTCCTGGAGGTGCTCCACAACGAGTACCAGTCGCTGATGGTGGCGACCCTGAGCTGGGGCGGCGGCGGGGGCACGGCCGGGACCGGGGACGCGGGCCGGGAGTTCCTGGCGGACATCGTGAACCGGTTCTGGTCGGTGGCCGGCGGTGCGCGATAGGACGCGTCCGGACCGGGCGGGACACCGCGAACGGCCCCGGGCGCTCCCTCGCGGGGGAGCGCCCGGGGCCGTTCGGCGTGGGATCCGTGACGCAGGTCCCGGCCGCGCGGCCCGTACGGGCCTGCCGGGGCGGGCCGGTCAGAAGACCGACTCGGCCTCGTACATCCGGTTCTCCGGGACGGTCTTGAGCTCGGTGACGGCGGAGGCCAGCGGGGCCATCACGATGTCGGTGCCGCGCAGGGCGGTCATGTTGCCGAACTCGCCGCGGTGCACGGCCTCGACGGCGTGCCAGCCGAAGCGGGTCGCGAGGACGCGGTCGTAGGCGGTGGGGGTGCCGCCGCGCTGGACGTGGCCGAGGATGACCGGGCGGGCCTCCTTGCCCAGGCGGTGCTCCAGCTCGACGGCCAGGCGGTTGCCGATGCCGGCGAAGCGCTCGTGACCGTACTGGTCGATGGCGCCCTTCTCGTACGGCATGGAGCCCTCGGCGGGGTGCGCGCCCTCGGCGACGCAGACGACGGCGAACTTCTTACCGCGGGCGAATCGTTCCTCCACCATCTTGACCAGGGCGTCCACCTCGAAGGGCCGCTCGGGCAGGCAGATGCCGTGGGCGCCGCCGGCCATCCCGGACTCCAGGGCGATCCAGCCGGCGTGACGGCCCATGACCTCGACGACCATCACGCGCTGGTGCGACTCGGCGGTGGTCTTGAGGCGGTCGATGGCCTCGGTGGCGACCATGACGGCGGTGTCGAAGCCGAAGGTGCGGTCGGTGGAGGAGATGTCGTTGTCGATGGTCTTCGGTACGCCGACGACCGGCATCCCCGCGTCGGACAGCATCCGGGCGGCCGTCAGGGTACCCTCTCCGCCGATCGGGATCAGCGCGTCGATCTCGTAGCGCCGGGCCAACTCGGCCGCGTTCTCGGCGGCTTCGTGCAGCCGGGCGCGCTCCATGCGCGCTGAACCCAGAATCGTGCCGCCGCGGGCCAGAATGCCGCTGACGGCATTGATGTCGAGGGGGCGGTAGTGGCCGTCGAGGAGGCCCTTGAAGCCGTCCTCGAAACCGATGACCTCGTCACCGTGCCCGACCACGGCCCGGTGTACGACCGAACGGATGACAGCGTTCAGGCCCGGGCAGTCGCCGCCTGCGGTGAGAACTCCGATACGCATCGTGCTGTGTCTCCTGCTCCTGGTCGGACCTGGCCGTTCGCGTGCGGGCGGACGGCCGCCCCCGTACATATGAAGGACGTATGAAGGACGTATTGATGAAGCCTGTCCGATTGTTCCACGGGCCGAGCGGGGAGCGCTCGGCATGCGACCCGGGCCGCAGGGCCTTTCGGCCCCCTCGGGCAGGCCTTTTCCCGGCGGGCGTCCTATCCACCCGCGGAGGTATTGTCAAGAGGTCAAGCCCACCCTAACCGGGACAACCGAGTCCTAGATCCACCACCACACACACCACACTTTCAATGGGACGGAGAGCACGCGTGACGCGCAGCGTGTACGTGACCGGTATCGAGCGGGGGGACGGCCGGCAGGTCGTCGAGCTGGGGATCATGGAACTCCTCACCCGCCAGACGGGCCGGGTCGGCGTCTACCGGCCGCTGCTGCACGACGGGCCGGACCGGCTCTTCGACCTGCTCAAGGCGCGCTACCGGATCGACCAGGACGCGGCGACCGCCTACGGCATGGAGTACCACGAGGCCTCCGCCATCCTGGCGGAGAAGGGCACCGACGAGCTGGTCTCCCAGCTGGTCGACCGCTACCACCGGGTGGCCCGGGACTACGAGGTCATGCTGGTCCTCGGCACCGACTACGCCGACACCAACCTGCCCGACGAGCTGGCGCTGAACGCCCGTCTCGCCAACGAGCTGGGGGCGGTCGTCGTTCCCGTCGTCGGCGGCACCAAGCACCCCGCCGAGGCCGTGCGCGCCGAGGCCCGCAACGCCTACCGGGCGTACGAGAGCCTCGGCTGCCACGTGGTGGCGATGATGGTCAACCGGGTGGCCGCCGAGGACCGCGACGTCATAGCCGAGCGGCTCTCCGCCCGCCTCCCCGTGCCCTGCTACGTCCTGCCGGACGACAAGTCCCTCTCCGCCCCGACCGTCGCCCAGATCACCCGGGCCCTCGGCGGCGAGGTGCTGCTCGGCGACGACGCCGGGCTGGCCCGGGACGCGCTGGACTTCGTCTTCGGCGGGGCCATGCTGCCGAACTTCCTGAACGCCCTGACCCCCGGCTGCCTGGTCGTCACCCCCGGGGACCGCTCCGACCTGGTCGTCGGCGCGCTGGCCGCGCACACCTCCGGCACCCCGCCGATCGCCGGGGTGCTGCTGACCCTGAACGAGCGCCCGAGCCAGGACGTCCTGACGCTGGCCTCGAAGCTGGCGCCCGGCACCCCGGTGGTCTCGGTGGCCGGCAACAGCTTCCCGACGGCCGCCGAACTCTTCTCCCTGCAGAGCCGGTTGAACTCCGCGACCCCGCGCAAGCTGGAGACCGCGCTCGGCCTCTTCGAGCGGCACGTGGACACCACCGAGCTGCGCGGCCTGCTGTCCGTGGCCCGTTCCGAGCGGGTCACCCCGATGATGTTCGAGCACGAACTCCTGGAGCGGGCCCGCTCCGAGCGGCGCCGGGTGGTGCTGCCCGAGGGCACCGAGGAGCGCGTGCTGCGCGCGGCGGACGTGGTGCTGCGCCGCGGGGTCTGCGACCTGACCCTGCTGGGCGAGGAGCAGGCCATCCTGAAGAAGGCCGCCGACCTGGGCATCGACATCTCCGGCGCGCAGCTGATCGACCCGGCGACCTCGCCGCTGCGGGAACGTTTCGCCGAGTACTACGCCAAGGCCCGCGCCCACAAGGGCATGACCGTCGAGCTGGCCGCCGACGTGGTCACCGACGTCAACTACTTCGGCACGCTGATGGTCCAGGAGGGCCTGGCCGACGGCATGGTGTCCGGCTCGGTGCACTCCACCGCCGCGACCATCCGCCCCGCCTTCGAGATCATCAAGACCAAGCCGGAGGCCTCGATCGTCTCCTCGGTCTTCTTCATGTGCCTGGCCGACAAGGTCCTCGTCTACGGCGACTGCGCGGTCAACCCGGACCCGAACGCCGAGCAGCTCGCCGACATCGCCGTCCAGTCGGCCGCGACGGCCGCCGCGTTCGGCGTCGAGCCGCGGATCGCGATGCTCTCGTACTCGACCGGCAGCTCCGGCTCCGGCGCGGACGTGGACAAGGTCCGCAAGGCCACCGAGATCGTCCGCGCGCAGCGCCCCGACCTGGCCGTGGAGGGCCCGATCCAGTACGACGCCGCCGTGGAGCCCTCCGTCGCCGCGACGAAGCTGCCCGGCTCGGACGTGGCCGGCCGGGCGAGCGTGCTGATCTTCCCGGACCTCAACACCGGCAACAACACCTACAAGGCCGTGCAGCGTTCGGCGGGCGCCGTCGCGGTCGGCCCGGTGCTCCAGGGCCTGCGCAAGCCGGTCAACGACCTCTCGCGCGGCGCGCTGGTCCAGGACATCGTCACCACCGTGGCGATCACCGCCATCCAGGCGCAGTCCCAGGGCGCACCGGCCCCCACCGCCTGACCGACCCCCACCGTCCGCGAGAAGGAAAGACCCCCACCGTGACCGCAACGCGCATCCTCGTCCTCAACTCCGGCTCCTCGTCGGTCAAGTACCAGCTCCTCGACATGGCGGACCGGTCCCGTCTCGCGTCCGGCCTGGTGGAGCGGATCGGCGAGGACACCTCCCGGCTCGTGCACGAACCGTTCACCGGCCCGGCGGCCGGCGGCGGCAAGCGGGAGCGGCTCGGCCCGATCGCCGACCACGAGGCCGCGCTGACGGCGGTCGCGGCGGAGCTGGCCGCCGACGGCATGGGCCTGGACTCTCCCGAGCTGGCCGCCGTCGGCCACCGCGTGGTGCACGGCGGTACCCGGTTCACCGAGCCGACCGTGATCGACGACGAGGTGCTGGCGGAGATCCGCAGCCTGATCCCGCTGGCCCCGCTGCACAACCCGGCGAACGTGACCGGCATCGAGGTGGCGCGCTCGCTCCGCCCGGACGTCCCGCAGGTGGCCGTCTTCGACACCGCCTTCCACTCGACGATGCCGGAGCACGTGGCCCGGTACGCGATCGACACCGCGACGGCCGACAAGTACGCCGTCCGGCGCTACGGCTTCCACGGCACCTCCCACGCCTACGTCTCGCGGGCGACGGCCGCGCTGCTGGGCCGGCCGGTGGAGGACGTGAACGTGATCGTGCTGCACCTGGGCAACGGCGCCTCGGCCTCGGCCGTGCACGGCGGGGTGTGCGTGGAGACCTCGATGGGGCTGACCCCGCTGGAGGGGCTGGTCATGGGCACCCGTTCGGGCGACCTGGACCCGGCGGTCGTCTTCCACCTGGCCCGGGTGGGGGGTCTGTCGATCGACGAGATCGACTCGCTGCTCAACAAGAAGAGCGGTCTGCTGGGTCTGTGCGGCGACAACGACATGCGCGAGGTGCAGCGGCGGGCGGACGAGGGCGACGCCTCGGCCCGCCTCGCCCTGGCCGCGTACGTCCACCGGCTGAAGAAGTACATCGGCGCGTACACGGCCGTGCTCGGGAAGGTGGACGCGGTGGCCTTCACGGCGGGCGTCGGCGAGAACGCGGCCGCCGTGCGGGAGGCGACGGTGGCCGGCCTGGAGGAGCTGGGCCTGGTGCTGGACCTGGAGGCCAACGCGGTGCGCTCCGCCGAGCCCCGGCTGGTGTCCGCGGACTACGCCCGGGTGGCCGTGGCCGTGGTCCCGACCGACGAGGAGCTGGAGATCGCCACCCAGGCGTACGCGCTGGTTACCCAGTAGTCACTTGGACTTTCCACCAGACGGAATATTCCGCTACGAAACAAACGGATAGGATCCGCTCCATGCGCCGTTCCAAAATCGTCTGCACGCTGGGCCCCGCCGTCGACTCGTATGAGCAGCTGAAAGCGCTCATCGAGGCAGGTATGAACGTGGCCCGATTCAACTTCAGCCACGGATCCCAGGCAGAACACCAGGAGCGGTACGACCGCGTCCGGAAGGTCTCCGAGGACACCGGGCGCGCGGTCGGCGTCCTCGCCGACCTCCAGGGCCCCAAGATCCGCCTGGAGACCTTCGCCGAGGGTCCCGTCGAGCTGGTGCGCGGTGACGAGTTCACCATCACCACCGAGGACGTCCCCGGTGACAAGTCCATCTGCGGCACCACCTACAAGGGCCTCCCGGGCGATGTCGCCAAGGGTGACCAGATCCTGATCAACGACGGCAACGTCGAGCTCCGCGTGACGGAGGTCGAGGGCCCCCGGGTCAAGACCATCGTCATCGAGGGCGGTGTCATCTCGGACCACAAGGGCATCAACCTTCCGGGTGCCGCCGTGAACGTCCCCGCCCTGTCGGAGAAGGACGTCGACGACCTCCGTTTCGCCCTGCGGATGGGCTGCGACATGGTCGCCCTGTCCTTCGTCCGTGACGCCAACGACGTCAAGGACGTCCACAAGGTCATGGACGAGGAGGGCCGCCGGGTCCCCGTCATCGCCAAGGTCGAGAAGCCGCAGGCCGTCGAGAACATGGCCGCCGTGGTCGCCGCCTTCGACGCGGTCATGGTGGCCCGTGGCGACCTGGCCGTCGAGTACCCGCTCGAGAAGGTCCCGATGGTCCAGAAGCGGCTCATCGAGATGTGCCGCCGCAACGCCAAGCCGGTGATCGTCGCGACCCAGATGATGGAGTCGATGATCACCAACTCGCGCCCGACGCGCGCCGAGGCGTCCGACGTCGCCAACGCGATCCTCGACGGGGCCGACGCGGTCATGCTGTCCGCCGAGTCCTCGGTGGGTGCCTACCCGATCGAGACCGTCAAGACGATGTCGAAGATCGTCACGGCGGCCGAGGAGGAGCTCCTCTCCAAGGGCCTGCAGCCGCTGGTCCCGGGCAAGAAGCCCCGTACCCAGGGCGGCTCCGTCGCCCGCGCGGCCTGCGAGATCGCGGACTTCCTCGACGGCAAGGCCCTGGTCGCCTTCACCCAGTCCGGCGACACGGCCCGCCGCCTGTCCCGCTACCGCGCCACGCAGCCGATCCTGGCCTTCACCACCGACGTCAACACCCGCAACCAGCTCACCCTGAGCTGGGGCGTCGAGTCGGCCATCGTCCCCCACGTGGACAACACGGACGCCATGGTCGACCTGGTCGACGCGGAGCTGCTCAAGCTGGGCCGCTACAACGAGGGCGACACCATGATCATCACGGCCGGCTCGCCCCCCGGCGTCCCGGGCACGACCAACATGGTCCGCGTCCACCACGTGGGCGGCGGAGCCCGCGACTGACCCTGCGTGACCCCTGCCTGACCCCTGCCTGACCCCTGCCTGACCCCTGCCCGACTCTGCCGCACAGAGACCGAGGGCGGCATCCCGGATCCCGGGATGCCGCCCTCGGTGTTTTCCGGACCGCACCCCCGACCGGACCCCTGTGAACTTCCTGTGCGATAGCTACCTTCCAGTAGACATGGCTGAAAACGTGCTACCGGCGGTAAGCCGGACCATGAAACTGTCAGTTCACGCCTCGGGGGAAGGCCGAAACTGATCACACGCGCCTGACCAGCGCCCTTACGTCCGCATGCCTTCCTTCGGGCTGTCCGCTTCGCTCCGAAGAACAGGCACAGCACGTGAAGAGATCCACCCTTTTGCGGGGCAGAAGCCCTGCGGTCCGCGCTGCCGTACGGCGCGGCCTGGCCGGAACCGCCCTGGCCACCAGCGCCGCCCTGCTGGCCGGCCTCATCAGCGCCGCCCCGGCCTCGGCCGTGGAGATACCGCCGGACGACGAGCCGGCGTACCGGCCCATCAGCCTGGGCGCACAAGCCCGGCTGGACCGCTGCTCGGGCGGCTTCGCCCTGCACGTCGGCGGGCCCGAGCTGAAGAAGTCGGCGGCCAAGGCCCTGACCGGCACGCCTGCGGAGCTGGCCACGGCCACCGACCCGGTCATGGGCATGGACCCGCTGCGCCAGGCCATGTTCAAGGACCGCGACGCCTACGAGGGCTCCTTCCTGGAGTCCAGCGACCGTCGGGACCGCTGGGAGGCGTCCAACAAGGTCTACTGGGAGACCGGCAACCGCGGCGGGGTCGCACGGTACGCGCCCCAGTTCGACAAGGACATCGTCGCCTTCACCTACGACCAGCGGAACCTGTACTACCGGCTCGGTGAGGACGGGCACGCGCCCGCCACCAAGGCCGCGGCGGACAAGGCGAGGGAACTGGCCGCCCAGCTCAAGGGGCAGGACCCGAACCTGGACTTCGTCACCGGTTCCGTCGTCGACGACGCGGACAAGACCGAGCTCAACTACGGCGCCGCGACGGCCAGCGACGTCGCCCGCTACCTGCGGCTCGGCGGCTTCATGAAGCAGACGCCGGCCGAGGGCTCGGTCGAGTTCCGCCTTGAGGTCGAGGCGATGAAGGCCGCCTGGGGCGCCTGCGACAGCCGCAACCCGATCGACTACTACCGGGTCATGTCGCCGATCGTCGTCACCGCGCACCTGGAGTGGGAGCAGGAGTACGCCGGCCAGACGACCCCGCGCAACGAGATCGTCAACGCCGAGGTGACCGCCGCCGGGGAGACCCGCAAGGCCGCCGCGGCCATGACCGAGGCGCTCGGGCAGGCTTGGCTCGCCGACCAGATCCTGACCTGGCAGAAGTACTGGGCCGGCCAGCCCGCGAACGCGTCCAACCGGCCCGCGGCCGCCGTGTTCACCCAGGCCGGCAAGGACCTCACCACCGCCCGCACCAAGGCCGCCGACCAGGTGAAGATCGCGGCGACGGCTTCGACCGCCGCCAAGACGGCCGCCGACAAGGCCAACACCGCCCAGAACACGGCGTGGGCCGTCGCGGACGCGACCAAGACCCCGCGCGGGCGCGGCCTGCTCTTCGCCCAGCAGTCCGTCCAGGTCGCCAAGGCCTCGGCGGCGGCCGCGGAGGCCGCCTCGAAGGCGACTCTGACCGCGTCGAACGCCGCCAAGGCGACCGTCGCGGACAGCAAGACCCTGTACGCGCTGGCAGAGACCCAGTCGCACGCCCTGAACACCGAGTTCCGTCGCATAGCCGCCCAGGAAGCCGCCGCCCAGGCCAAGGCCGCGGCGGACTCCGCCGCGGCCCAGGCAAAGGAAGCGGCCGACAACGCCACCAAGGCGAAGGCGGCGCAGGCAAAGGCCGAGACCGCCCAGGCCACGGCCAAGACCGCGGCGGAGAACGCCAAGGCACAGCGCGTCAAGGCGGAGCAGGAACGCGACGTCGCCAAGTCCGAGCACGCGAAGGCGACGGCAGCGCGGAACAAGGCCCAGGCGGCCGAGGGCCGGGCCACCACCGAACGCGACGCGGCCGCCAAGGCCCGTACCGCGGCCGAGAGCGCCGGTGACACCGCGGCGGGCAAGCGGGACGTGGCCGAGGCCGCGGAGATCAAGGCCGCCATGGCCCGCGACGACGCGGCGGAGGCCGAGCGCACGATGCGGGCGACGGACGCCCGCGCCGCCGCCCTGGAGTCCGCGGCGGCCGCCGCCGAGGGCACGGCCGCCGCCGGTGACAGCCGCAAGGCCGCCACGGAGGCCCGTACGGCCGCCAACGACGCGAAGGGCGCGGCGGGCAGGGCCCGCACCGCCGCCAACGAGGCGGGCACCGCGGCGGTCGACGCCCGCGCCGCCGCCACCCGCGCCGAGGGCGCCGCCTCCCGCTCACAGGCCGCGTACGAGAACGCGACGTCTCAGTGGTGGACCAGCTACGCGGCCGCTCAGACCGCGCACGCCGCGGCCGCCGAGGCCATCGACGCCTCGGACGCCGCCTCCGCAAACGCCGTCAAGGCGGAGCAGGAGGCCAAGAAGGCCCAGGCGGCCTCGGTCCAGGCGAAGAAGGAGGCCGTCGCCGCCAAGGCCGAGGCCGAGAAGACCTCGGCATGGTCCGCGATCACCGCCGGACACGCGTTCGCGACCGCGCAAGCGGCCGTGGCGGCCCGAGACTCGGCCGCGGAAGCGGTGAAGCCGGCCAACACCGCCATCGCGGCGGGCACCCCGTACCGGGAGTCGGACTCGGCGGCGGCCTTCGCCGTCCTGATCGGGCAGACGGCCAAGTCCCTCGCCGACCAGCAGGCGGCCGCAGCCACCGCGAAGTCCAACGAGGCCACGAAGGCGGCCGCCGACGCCAAGGCGCTCGCCGACAAGGCCAACGGCGACGCCAAGCTCGCCGCGCAGGCAGCGGCGGCCGCCGCCGCGGACACGGCCGCGGCCCTGAAGTCGGTGGCCGCGGCGCGCGCCTCCGCCACCACGGCGGCGAATGCCGCAGCGGCCGCGAAGACGGCGGAGACCAAGACGACCGAGTACAACTCCCAGGCCGGCGCGGAGGTCGTCCTGGCCGGAAACGCGTCGAGGGATGCCGCGAGCGAGGCGGCGGCCGCGAACAGCGAGGCCACCGAGGCGGAGAAGAGCGCCGCCAACGCCCGCACCGCGGCGAACGCCGCGACCAAGGACGCCGACGCCGCGAGCAGCACGGCCACCAAGGCCGAGTCCGACGCGACGGCCGCCGAAGGCGCCGCCGCCAACGCCCAGCAGTCCGCGAAGGACGCGGACGCGTCGGCGGACCGGGCCGAAGAGGCCTACCGCAAGTGGGAGGAGGAGCTCCGCGCCCAGCAGCTCGCCGCCGGCACGTCCAACGGCGGTCCCGGATACGGCGGGGCCGATCTGAACCTGAGCGAGGAGGACGCGCTGCGCAAGGCCTGTGGACAGGCCTGCGTGGACGAGTACCGCGCTGCCCTGGCCGCGGCCAACAAGGACGTGATCGACTGGGTGATCGAGAACGGCGGCAAGATCCTCCTCGACGTCCTGGGCGTCACCGACGCCAGGAAGTGCTTCTCCACGCTGGACGTGGAGAGCTGCCTGTGGACGGCACTGAACGTCGTCCTCATCGGGGCCGCGGTACTGAAGATCCCGCAGGTCGCGGTGGCCGTGACCAAGATCGCGATGGGTCTGGGCAAGTTCTTCGCCACGTCGGCGGCCGCCGCCCAGACGCTGGCGCGGCTGAGGCCGATCGCCATTGTCAGCGCACACGTGGAAATCGGTGCCATCCGCACCCTCACCGCTGCCGGCACCCACCCCACACTCATCAAGCGGGCGGTCGAAGCCGCCGGCTGGAAGTGGACGATCAGCACGGGTCACGCTTTCCACCGGGCGCACAGGGCCAAGAAGGGCGAGACGGCCTACGCCGCGCTGGACACGACGCACCTGAATCCCGACGACATCGAGAAGGCCCTCATCCTCAAGACCGTGGAGTTCCTGGGCATGGGTGGAAAGATCGCCGGTCCGGGTCCGACGGAGCTGGTCGTCACCATCGACGGCATCCAGATCACGGGCCACATCTTCAAGTTCGGCGAGGACGCCATGTCCATCTCGACGTATTTCCGGAGCGCGTAGTGAGTGAACCGAGAATCACTGTGACAGAACTGCTGAAACTGGGACACGGTGTCGTCCCCGAGGACAACGTGGACGCGACACCGGAGCAGTTCGGCCTCGCCGAGTTCGAGTACGTGGAAACGATCATCTACGCCGGCCCGGACGAGATCCTCTCGATGCTGCGCACGCTGAAGGCCGAGAACTTCATCGGGCTGCCCCCGTGGGCCCGGAACCTGGCCTACCGGATCGCCTGCCTGCAACGGCCGGACGACGCGGAGCTGCTGCGCGAGGCCGCGTACGACCTCCTCGCCTTCGGCCCCGACTGGGACGACATCGCCGAGGACCTCCAGGCCAAGGCCGACCTCCTGGACCCGCCGGGCGGGGCCGGGGCCGCCTCGTAGCCCTGGAGCACCACCGGCTGTGGCCCGCACCCCGAGGGGGTGCGGGCCACAGTGGCGTACGGGGTTACTTCTCCGGCGGGCCGATGTAGTTCTTCAGGCCCGGGACCGTGAGGTTGCCGCCGAACTGGCCGGCCTGGACGACCTTGACCTTCGTGAAGAACGCGAAGGGGACGTTCAGGGGCGGCGGGCTGTTCGGGGTGAACTCGATCGGGATGAGCCCGAAGAGGTTGCCCTTGAGGCTCTCCGTGTACATCGTGACCTTGCCGCCGCGGATCGTGGAGGTGGAGCCCGGCCGCGACTTGAGGTGCGCGACGTTCCCCTCCTTGCCGACCGTCTGGTAGAGGTCCTTGATGTCCAGGGAGTCCGCCGTGAACTTCAGGACCTTCTTGACCTTGCCGCCCGCCGTCTTCACCTCGACGATGCCCTCGTAGTCGAGGCCGTAGAGGGTCAGCAGCGAGCTGTCGAGGTACCAGGGCTCGTCGGGCAGGAGCGGGATGCCCGGCTCCAGCTTGGCGTTGGCGAGGGCCTCGGCGTCGAGGGTCGGGCAGGGGAAGGGTTGCTTCCCGTCCGCGTCCTTCGTCGCCGTCGGGGAGGGGGAACCGGAGGGCGAGGCGGTCGGCGAGCCCGTGGGTGTGGGCCCGTCCGTGTCCTTCGCGTCCTTGGCTCCCGTCTCGTCCTTCGGGGTCTTCGCCGTGTCCTTGACGTCCTGCGGCAGCTCCTCGACCTTGACGCCGGCCTTCCTCGCCGCCTCGCGGATGGCGTCCGCGGCCGGGTCGGGGGTCTTCGCGCCGCTCGGGGTGGGCGCGGGCGTCGGGGTGGCCGGCTTGGCCGCGTCCTTGAGGGGCTTGCCGAGGCTGTCGACCAGACCCTTGAGGGCGTCGCCGACGCCGAGCGGGTCCAGCGGGTTCGCGGTCTTGGAAGCCGTCGGGGTCGCGGAGGCGGAGGTGCTCGCGGACGGCTTGGGTGCCGGCGGCGGCGTCTGCTTCTGCGTCGTGGCCGACGGGGTGGCCGAGGGGCTGGTGGCCGGCTTCGGGGACGTGCTCGCGCCGGGCGAGGGGGTCGCGGTGGGCGACGTGCTCGGCGAGGGCGTCTTGGTGTTGGAGGTGGAAGGCGTCGGGGACGCCGACTCCGAGGGCTCGTCGGACCGCGTCACGCACGGGCCGGGCAGGAAGGGGATGTCCTTCTCGTCGGCCAGTGCCATCTTCGGGGCCATGCCCATCCCGACGAACACGGCCGTCGGCATCGCCGCCAGCGCCATCGTCTTGCCGACGGGTATCTGGAGCTTGTTCAGCAGCGACTTCCGGGGCGCCGCGTGCCGCGGGCCCTTCTTCTCACGGGACTCTGCGCCTGGGGCCACGCCCCGCTGCGTCTCGTCACCCCGCACTGTTCCTCCCGCCATCGGCGTGGGCAGTCGTCTCGGTCGCGTACGCCGTCTCCGTGTCGCGGGGGGCGGGAATCCCGAAGGGGTTGCCCGCCATCACCTGCGCCTTGTCCGGGTCCGTGCCCTCTTCCTGTTCCTGCTCGGCGCCCTCTTCGGCCGGAGCTCCGGGTGCCCACGCCAGCGCGAGGCAGCCGCCGATCATCGCGGTGATGAAGCCGATGAAGAAACCACCGAGGTTCGACTTCGGGATCGACACCAGGGCCAGCAGGATCGCCGCGACACCGGCGAAGACGCGGATGCCCTGCTGGAACCAGAGGGCGAAGCCCAGGGTGATCAGCAGGACCCCGAGGATCAGCGAGACCGAGCCGGACGTCGTCGCCATCGCGAGGGTGACGTTGGCCAGCCGGATGTCCGCGAAGGGGAAGTAGATGATCGGCACGCCGCCGAGGAGGGTGAACAGGCCGGCCCAGAAGGGACGGGCACCTCGCCAGGCACGGAAGCGGTGGCGCATGACAGTGAGCCAGTGATCGTCTGCGGCGTGAACCGGGGCCTGGGGGTTCATGGACAACAGCTCCCTGGAAACGGTGGTACGGAGAACTCTGTGGAGCCCGGACGGGCGCCCGACGACGGCTGCCGCCGCGCGCCCGTCCGGTCACATACGGGACGGGATCAGTTCTCGTCCTCGTAGCACGGCTTGTCGCCGCTCAGCAGGCGCAGCTTGAGGTCGGGCAGCGTGAAGGTACCCGCCGTCGTCGCCCACGCCTTCTGCCGGACCTTGGTCAGCGTGGCCTTCTTGGCCCGCTGCGAGAACAGTCCGTTGTCCGCCACCGTGTGCGGCGCCGGCTTCGTGACGTGGTTGGGATCGCCCACCGCGACACCGATGTCGAGCTGCTCGAAGTGGGCGTCCGCGTCCAGCTCGGCCACGTCGAGGTAGATGTTCTCCGCGACCGCCGGGGTGCCCTTGTTGCCCGTGCGCAGCTGGAGCGTGATGGCTCCGAGGCCGGGCACCGGCGTGACCAGGGACTGGCACATGTTGGTGATCGTGGCCTTGCTGAAGCCGGAGACCGTCACCGGGTGCTTCTGCTTCTTGTCCGGGTCCTTCTCGCCCAGGATGGCACCCTCGGCGACACTGCCGTACTGGATCAGGTTCTCACCGACCAGCTTGTCGGCCGACACCTTGAAGCTCTGACCCGAGACGCTGAACGACGCCGCGAGCGCGCCCTGCGCCAGACCCACACCGACCGCGGCCGTGGCCGCCATGCTCGGCACCATGACGAGCGCGAAGCGCTTCCATCTGGTCCCGCCACGAACCTGAGAACTCATTTCGTTCCTCCTTCTCGGACGTACATCTCCGGTCCGGGCCGTGCCCGTCCTGGGATGGGAGAAGTGCTACGTCCTCGGGAAGGAGAGCGCAGGAGGGCGAGGTATGGCTGTGCCACATCCCGTACACCGGCGTTCACCCCCGAGCGACAACCACTGGGCCACGCGTTCGCGCAACCTGGAGGACAGGCCCTGCCGGGTACGGCAGGGACCCCCCTGTCCCGCGGCCGGTGCCACTGCCACCGGCCGGCCCGGTGGGGACCCTCCACCGCGGCTCCGGATGAGCGGCTCTGCGGGAAGGACCGAGCGTCGCCGATCGTGGTCCATTCGCGGCCGGGGCACAAGGGGGTTCGTTACTGGCGGGTAACGGCTGGATAACCGGGGTGCGACCCGGCGCCGTCGAGTGGCCACACAGGGTGTCACCCAGGGCCACGACAGATCGGCGGAAGAGCGAACCAACCGGACAGTTCACGGGGTTCGACTTACTGCGAGTAACAGCGGCCGCGTTTGCCAAGTTTTGGCAAAGCGCGGCCGCTGTTTACCTCTGTGTCAACAAATCACCGGCGGCGGGGCCGGGCCCGCCGCGGCGCCTAGAACAGCACGCGCGCCAGGGCCGTACGGGCCGCGGAGACCCTCGGGTCGTCCGTTCCGATGACCTCGAACAGTTCCAGCAGCCGCACCCGCACGGCGTCCCGGTCGTCACCGAAGGTCACCCGGACGGTGTCCACGAGCCGCGCGAAGGCGTCGGCCACGTGCCCGCCGGCCAGGTCCAGGTCGGCCGCCGCCATCTGCGCGGCCGGGTCCTTCGGGTCGGCGGCGGCCTCGGCGCGCACCGTCTGCGGGTTCAGGTGCTGCACCCGGGAGAGGAGTTCGGCCTGGGCCAGGCCCAGCTTCGCCTCGGTGTTGGCCGGGTCGTCGGCCAGTACGTTCTTGTACGCCTGCACGGCGCCGCCCAGGTCACCCGCGTCCAGCGCGACGACCGCCGCCTCCAGCAGCGCGTCGTACGGACCGGCCGGCATCTCGGCCGGGGCCGCCGCCGGGGCGCCCTCGGCGTCGGGGTCGACCTGGAGGCCGAGGAGGCCGAAGCGCTCCTCGGCGACCTGGACCAGCTGGGCCAGGGTCTCGCGGATCTGCTGCTCGGGGGCCACGCCCTGGAACAGCGGCAGCACCTGGCCCGCGACCACGGCGAAGACGGCCGGGATGCCCTGGATGCCGAACTGCTGCATCAGCATCTGGTTGGCGTCGACGTCGATCTTCGCCAGGACCAGGCGGCCGTTCGCCTCGACGGTCAGCCGCTCCAGGAGCGGGCTGAGCTGCTTGCACGGCTCGCACCACTCGGCCCAGAAGTCGAGGACGACCGGAACCTCGTTGGAGAGCTGGAGGACATCGCTTTCGAAGCCGGCCTCGTCGACGTCGACGACGAGCGCGGACGGCGGTACGGCACCGCCGGGCGCACCGCCCGGGACGCCGCCGCCCTGCCGGGCCGCGTCCGCGCGCGCCTGCTCGGCCTTCGCCTTGGCTTCGCCGGCCGCCTTCACCGCGGCGAGGTCGACGACGCCGCTCATGGACATGTTTCTGGGCTGCATGCGTACATCCTCCCCCGAGTGCGCGCGCCGATGAAAAGGATCCCGAAAGATCGCTCGTGAACTGCTGTACTGGACGCACCTGACCGCTGTGCGGCGCCGGGTCCCCACCTGGCGCCAGTAGCCTTCGCGTGGTTGTCGCTCTTACGCTACGAGCCGTAGCGTAACTCCCTCCGGCCCCCGCTGCCCAGTGATCTGAAGCACACCGAAAGGGCCCCCGCCGGTTCCACTACCGACGGGTATGGTCTCGGCCATGCGCAACCCCAGCCACCGCACGAACCCCCCGCCCGGTCGCACCGGCCGCCCCCGCAGTGCGGCGGCGGACGCCGCGATCCTGGCGGCGACGCGGGACGCGCTGGTGGAGCTGGGCTGGTCGAAGCTGACGATGGGGGACGTCTCGGCGCGGGCGGGGGTCGCCAAGACCACCCTGTACCGCCGCTGGGCCGGCAAGAACGAGCTGGTCGTGGACGCGGTCGCGGAGCTCTTCGACGCGCTGGAACTCCCGGACCGGGGCTCGCTCGAAGCCGACATCGAGTACGTGGTGCTGCAGTTCGCGGCGCTCCTGCGGCGCCCGGAGGCCCGTACGGCCCTGATGGCGGTGGTCGCCGAGTCCACCCGGGACGAGGCCCTGCGCGACCGGATCCGGTCGGCGATCGTGGACCGGCAGAAACGTCTCGTCGTACTGGGTCGCGAACGGGCCCAGGCCCGCGGCGAACTGCCCTACGAGGAGGACGAGTCCCTCACCGGCCACACCACGGACCTGATCTTCGACGTGATCGCGGGCACGGTGGTGCACCGGGCGCTGGTGAGCTCCGAGCCGGTGGACGCCCTCTGGGTGGCCTCCTTCACGGGCCTGCTGATGCATGGCCTCCAGGGCGCGGCCTCCGCCTGACCTCCGGCCCTTGTTCATCACCACGCGTGCGCTCACGCCCCGTACGGACGCGGGAAGGCCGGTCATGGCCCCACCGTAACGGGGGCCACGACCGGCCCGTGGGCCTGCCGGTCCGTCAGAAACCGGGCGGCTCCGTGTAGGTGCCCCACTCGTCGCGCAGGACGTTGCAGATCTCGCCGAGCGTGGCCTCGGCGCGTACGGCGTCGAGCATGGCCGGGATCATGTTCGAGCCGTCGCGGGCGGCGGCGAGCATCTCGTCGAGCGCGGCGCCCACCTTGGCGTCGTCGCGGCGGCCCTTGCGCGCGGCCAGCTCCTGGACCTGTACGCGCTCCACCTCGTGGCTGACGCGGAGGATCTCCAGGTCGCCGGTGACGGAGCCGTGGTGGACGTTGACGCCGACGACGCGCTTGTCGCCCTTCTCCACGGAGCGCTGGTACTGGAAGGCGGATTCGGCGATCTCGCCGGTGAACCAGCCGTCCTCGATGCCGCGCAGGATGCCCGAGGTGATCGGCCCGATGGGGTGCCGGCCGTCGGGGTGGGCGCGCAGGCCGCGCTCCCTGATCTGCTCGAAGATCTTCTCGGCGTCGGCCTCGATGCGGTCGGTGAGCTGCTCGACGTACCAGGAGCCGCCCAGCGGGTCGGCCACGTTGGCGACGCCGGTCTCCTCCATCAGCACCTGCTGCGTGCGCAGGGCGATCTCGGCGGCCTGCTCGCTGGGGAGGGCGAGGGTCTCGTCGAGGGCGTTGGTGTGGAGGGAGTTGGTGCCGCCGAGGACGGCCGCGAGGGCTTCGACGGCGGTGCGCACGACGTTGTTGTACGGCTGCTGGGCCGTGAGGGAGACCCCGGCGGTCTGGGTGTGGAAGCGCAGCCACATGGCCTTGTCGGACTTCGCCCCGTAGACCTCCTTCATCCAGCGGGCCCAGATGCGGCGGGCGGCGCGGAACTTGGCGATCTCCTCGAAGAAGTCGAGGTGCGCGTCGAAGAAGAAGGAGAGGCCGGAGGCGAAGTGGTCGACGTCCAGGCCGCGGGAGAGGCCGAGTTCCACGTAGCCGAAGCCGTCGGCGAGGGTGTACGCGAGCTCCTGCGCGGCCGTGGCCCCGGCCTCGCGGATGTGGTAGCCGGAGACGGACAGCGGCTTGTAGGCGGGGATGCCGTTCGCGCAGTACTCCATGAGGTCGCCGATGAGGCGCAGGTGCGGCTCGGGTTCGAAGAGCCACTCCTTCTGGGCGATGTACTCCTTGAAGATGTCCGTCTGGAGGGTGCCGTTGAGCACGGCCGGGTCGACGCCCTGGCGCTCGGCGGCGACGAGGTACATGCAGAAGGCGGGGACGGCGGGCCCGCTGATGGTCATGGAGGTGGTGACGTCGCCGAGCGGGATGTCCTTGAAGAGGACCTCCATGTCGGCGGCGGAGTCTATGGCGACCCCGCAGTGCCCGACCTCGCCCAGGGCGCGGGGGTCGTCGGAGTCCCGGCCCATGAGGGTGGGCATGTCGAAGGCGACGGAGAGCCCGCCGCCGCCGGCGGCCAGGATCATCTTGTAGCGCTCGTTGGTCTGCTCGGCGTTGCCGAAGCCCGCGAACTGGCGGATGGTCCAGGTGCGGCCGCGGTAGCCGGTCGCGTGCAGACCCCGGGTGAAGGGGTACTCCCCGGGCCAGCCGATGCGCTCGAACCCCTCGTACGAGTCACCGGGCCGGGGCCCGTAGACGGGGTCGACGTCATCTCCGGAGAGCGTCGTGAAATCGGCCTCGCGCTTGCGGGCCTTGTCGTACCGGGCCTGCCAGCGACGGCGGCCCTCCTCGATGGCGTCAGCGTCCATACCCACGAATTTACTAGGACGTCCTAGTAAATGTCGATGGGCAACCCCCGGAGAGTCTTCCCCGGGGGTGTCCGCTCAGGTACCGCTCTAGGCCTTGGCGGTGGCCAGGGCGTCGTCGATCAGCGGCTCGACCTCGGCGCGGACCTTGCTCTCTACGAAGAAGGCGGCCAGCGGGATCGTGCCGGAGACCAGCACCCACAGCAGCTTGCCGAAGGGCCACCTGGCCTTGGAGCCCAGGTCGAAGGCGAAGACCAGGTAGATCATGAAGAGCACACCGTGGACCTGCGAGACCGCGAGGGTCAGGCCGGCGCCGGTGTCGAAGCCGTACTTCGCCACCATGCAGGCGCAGAGGATCAGGAGCATGACCGCGGTCACGTAGGCCATGACGCGGTAGCGGGTCAGCACGCTTCGTTTCATGCCGTCGAGCCTAACCGTCCGTTTTGCGCGATCTTGACGCGGCCCCGCCCCGGCGGCCGCGCCCCCGGCCGCCGCGCCTCACTTCTCCTCGAAGTCGGCGGCGGCCACCCGCAGCGGGCGCAGCAGGGCGAAGATCTCCCCGCACTCCTCGGCGTCGTACACCCCGAGCCCGAAGTCGACGGCCATCAGGGCCTCGGTGGCCGCCTCGACGACCTCACGGCCCTTCGGCGTGATGGAGGCGAGGGTGCCGCGCCCGTCCTGCGGGTTGGGGCGCTTGGCCACCAGTCCGGACCTCATCAGCCGGTCGACGGTGTTCGTCACGGAGGTCGGGTGGACCATCAGCCGCTCGCCGATCTTCGACATCGGCAGCTCCCCCGCCTGGGAGAAGGTGAGCAGCACGAGCGCCTCGTAGCGGGCGAAGGTCAGTCCGTACGGCTTGACCACCGCGTCGACCTCGCCGAGCAGGATCTGGTGGGCGCGCATGATCGAGGTGATCGCGGCCATCGAGGGCACCGGACCCCAGCGCTGCTGCCAGAGCTCGTCGGCGCGGGCGATGGGGTCGAAGGGGAGACTGAGCGGCTTGGGCACCCACCAGACCCTACCGGTCGGTCATTTGGCGGCCACCCCCGTCTCACTCCTCGGCGCGCACCGCCGCCCGCACCTCCAGGAGGAGCAGCGGGACGACGAGCACCCCGAGCACGGCGGCCCCGGCGGCGACCGCGTGCACCGGGAGGAACTCGGCGGCGGCTCCGGCGAGGGCCATGCCGACACCCTGGAGGGTCATCAGTCCGGTGCCGAGCAGGGTCATGGCGCGGCCCCGCAGCTCGTCGGGGACGGCGTCGGCGTACATCCGGTCGAGCCCGAGGGTGTAGGCCTGCGCCAGCCCGGCGAGGAGCAGCGCCACCAGCAGCACGGCCACGCCGGGCCGGGCCGCCCAGACGAGGAGCGGGAGCGGGGCGGCACAGGCGAGGGGGGCCACGATCCGCGAACGCGTTCGGCCGGTGAGCGCGGACCCCGCCCAGAGTTCTCCCGCGACGGCACCGACGGGCAGGGCGCACATGAGCACCCCGAGGGCGACGGTCCCGGCGCCGATGCCGGTGGCGTAGGGCGTGAGCAGCGCCTCGGGAACGACGGCGAAGCCGGGCGGCAGCCAGCACAGCAGCGCCAGCGCCCGCACCCGGCGGTCCCCGAGCACGGCCCGCAGCCCGCCGAGCGGCGAGCTGCGGACCCCGGCGGCGGCGCGGGCGGGACGGTCCCGGGTACCGAGGCGCAGCAGCAGTGCGGAGGTCAGGAACCCGGCGGCGGTGAGGGCGATCGCGCCGCGCGGGGCGAGGACGGTCAGCAGCACGCCGCCGAGGCCGAATCCGGCGAGCTGCGCGCTCTGGGAGACCATGCGCAGCAGGGAACGGCCGAGGACGAAGGGCTCGCCGGGTCCGAGGATGTCGGCGAGGGAGGCGCTGCGGGCGCCCTGGAACAGCGGCGCGACGAAGGCCGTGGCGCAGCGCAGGACGAGGAGCCCGGCGACGGGCGTCCCGGGCCACACCATCGCTGCCGCGCAGGCCGCGCAGACCAGGTCGCAGCCGACGAGGACCCGCCGGGCGGGCAGCCGGTCGGCGAGCGGGGCGAGGAGGGTGCCGCCGAGGGCGTAGGGGAGGAAGCCGAGCGCGAAGGTGAGGGCGCTCATCAGGGGGGATCCGGTGGCCCGGTAGACGAGGACGGTGAGGGCGAGCTCGCTGACGACGACGCCGAGCAGCGACAGCAGGTGCGCGGCGAAGACGACGCGGAACTCCGGCACCCGCAGGACGGTGCCGTACCCGGCGCGGGTCGCAGTCCCCGCCGGGTCGGGGTCGGGTGCCGGGCGGGGTCCGGTGCGCGGGGCCGCGTCACCGGCGTGGTCTGGTGTGGAGGGCATGGGCGTCAGCGTGGGCGGGGCCGGACCCGCCGGACCAGACATTCGGGTCCGGCCGAATCCGCGGCAGCGCGGGGAGGGAAGGGGGAGACGGGATGGGGTACGAGTTCCGGTTCGGGGAGGGCGATCTCCTGCGGTGCCGGTTCGCGCTCTCCCCGCGCTGGGAGACGCAGGAGGCCGTACGGGTCCTGATGCGGCCGCACCGGCAGGCGTACCACCTGCCCTGGCTGAGCCGGATCCGGTCCGCCGCGGCCGGGCTGGACCTGCGCCCGCTGTGGCTGCTGATGCCGCGCAGGGGTCACCATCCGGACCTGCTCAGCCCGCCCCCGACAGGGCCCGGCGTGACCTTCGAGGAGGAGCTGGCGCGGGTGCGCGCGGCGGACCCGGAGGCGGCCCGCGAGGATCTGCGCCGCTCGCTGGCCTGCACGCCGGGCGCGCTGGAGAGCGAGCTGGGGCGGCGGATGCTGGCGGACCCCGGCCGGGCCGTGCGGGAACTGGCCGATCTGACGGAGGCGGCCTGGCGGGCCCTGGTCGCCCCGCACTGGCCGCGGCTGCGGGCCCTGCTGGAGGCCGACGTCCTGTTCCACTCCCGGCGGCTGGCGGCGGGCGGGCTGGAGGCCCTGTTCGACGGTCTCCACCCGGATCTGCGCTGGCACGGGGAGAGCAGCACCCTGAGCGTCGAGGGCCCGGCCCGCCACGCTCGCCACTTGGGCGGCCAGGGGCTGTTGCTGATGCCGAGCGCGTTCGTCTGGCCGGAGGTGGTGGGCGGCTACGACCCCCCGTGGCAGCCGACGCTGGTGTACCCGGCGCGGGGCATCGGCGCGCTGTGGACGGCGTCGGAGGGCCCGGCCCCCCGCGCGCTGGCGGGGCTGATGGGGAGGGCGCGGGCCGAGGTGCTGTGCGCGCTGCACGAGCCGGCCTCGACGACGGCGCTCGCGCGGCGGCTGGGGCTGGCGCCCTCCACGGTGTCGGCGCACCTGAAGGCGCTGCGGGCGGCCGGGCTGCTGGTGACGGCGCGGTACGGGCGTCAGGTGCTCTACGAGCGGACGCCGCTCGGTATCGCGTTGGCGGCCGGGGGTCGCCCGTAGGGAGTGCGGTGTCGGAACCGGGGGGAGTTGTCCCTTATGTCACGATGTCCCGGTTCCGCGTTCCGCTCCGCCGCCCCTCCGCCGCCCCTTCGTCCCGAGGAAGCCGGATGCCCCCCGCCGCCCGCAGACGTCGCCCCGTCACCGTCCTCGGCCTCCTGCTGCTCCTGGCCTGCGCCCCCGCCTGCTCCCCCGGTCCCGTGCCCGCGCCCGCGCCGCGACCCGGGCCCTCGGGCGGGGTCGCCGAGGCGGACGGGTCGCCGTTCTGGGTCGACCCGCAGGGTGTCGCCGCCCGCCAGGTCGCCGCCTGGGAGGCGCAGGGCCGCTACCACGACGCCCAGGTGCTGCGCCGGATCTCCGAACGCCCGACGGCCCTGTGGGTGCGGGGCGGTGATCCCGGCCCCGAGATCCGCCGGGCCAGGGCGGGGGCCAAGGCCGCCGGCCGGACCGTGCTCCTGACGGCGCACCGCCTCCCGTACCGCGGCTGCGCCCCGCACCCGTCCGGCGGCGCCCGGGACGCCGCCGCCTACCGCGCCTGGACCGCCGCCTTCGCCGCGGCCGTCGCCGACGCGCCGGCCCTCGTCGTGCTGGAGCCGGACGCCCTCGCGCACACCCTCGACGGCTGCACCCCGGCGGACCGTCAGGACGAGCGCTACCGGCTGCTGTCGGAGGCCGTGGACCGGCTCAAGCGGAACCCGCACACCCGGGTGTACCTGGACGCCGGCGACCCGGCCCGGATCCCGGACCCGGCCCGCCTCGTGGATCCGCTGCGCAGGGCGGGCCTCGCGCACGCCGACGGCTTCGCCCTCAACGTCTCCGGCCACCAGGACGACGCGGCCGCCCGCGCCTACGGGGCCCGGCTCTCGAAGGCCGTCGGCGGCAAGCACTTCGTCCTCGACACCGGCCCGGGCGGGGCCGGTCCGGCGCCCGGCGGCGGCCAGGACCCCGCCCCCTGCAACCCGCCGGGCCGCTCGCTCGGCACCCCGCCCACCGACCGGACGGGGGACCCGCTCGTGGACGCGTACCTGTGGATCAGGACGCCGGGCACCTCGGACGGCCCCTGCCGGGGCGGCCCGGCGGCGGGCGAGTGGTGGCCGGAGCACGCACTGGGCCTGGCCCGCCGCGCCCTCGACTGAGCGGTCGGGACTGAGCGGTCGGGACATCAGGACGCGGACACGAAAGCGCCCCCGGCCGCAAGGGCCAGGGGCGCGTCACGCATACGGGGTCGCCGGCGGTCAGCCCTCCGCGAGGTGCCGCTCGACCGTCTCGACCTTCGAGGTCATCCCGTCCGAGACCCCCGGCCGGATGTCGGCCTTGAGGATGAAGGAGACCCTGGGTGCCCGCGCCTCCACGGCGGCCACCGCGCGCCGCACGACGTCCATCACCTCGTCCCATTCCCCCTCGACGGTGGTGAACATGGCGTCGGTGCGGTTCGGCAGCCCGGACTCGCGTACGACGCGCACGGCGTCGGCGACGTACTCGCCGACCTCCTCACCCACCCCCAGCGGGGTCACCGAGAACGCGATGATCATGCGCCGGCCGCCTCGCGGGCCCGGGCGGCGGCCACGACGCTGTCGGCCTCGTCCCGCTTGAGCAGCTTGTCCCCGTACAGGCCGCCGAAGGGCAGCAGCGCGAGGACGAAGAACAGGGCGACCTTCTTGAGCGGCCACTTGGCCTTGTTCCAGACGTCCAGCAGGAAGATCGCGTAGATGACGAACAGGATCCCGTGCAGGATCCCGAGCGGCATCATCAGGTAGTCGATGTCCGAGACGCGGCTGAGCAGCGAGCCGAAGATCAGCAGGGCCGGGAACGACAGCGCCTCCGGAACGGAGATGAGGCGCAGCCGGTGCAGGGCGGAAGCGGTCTGGATGTCCACGTGTGAACCTTCGCGGGTGGAGGCCTGGGGGTCCGTTCCAGTGTCTCAGCCGCCCCCGGAGATCTTGCCCCGGGTCCCCGCACACCGGTCGCAGACCTCCCGAAGTCGGTAAGTGTGGCGTATATCGGCCACGGGGCCCTGTTCGGCCCCGCCCGCTGCGGCTACCTTCATCCCGTGGCTCAGTTCCGACTCCAAGGCAGCAAGGTGCTCGCCGTCGACCTGACCGGTGACGCCGTGAAAGCGAAGAACGGCGCCATGGTCGCGTACGACGGCCAGATGGCCTTCAAGAAGATGACCGGCGGCGGCGAAGGCCTCCGCGGAATGGTGACCCGCCGGCTGACCGGCGAACAGATGACGGTGATGGAGGTGCAGGGGCACGGCACCTGCTTCTTCGCGGACCGTGCGAGTGAGATCAATCTGGTCAATCTGCGCGGCGAGAAGCTGTACGTCGAATCCAGCAACCTGCTGTGCACCGACGCCGGCCTGCGCACCGGCACGACCTTCACCGGCCTGCGCGGGGCCACGACGGGCAACGGTCTCTTCACGACCACCGTCGAGGGCTCCGGCCAGGCGGCGATCACGTCCGACGGCCCGGCGGTGGTGCTGCGGGTCAGCGCCCAGTACCCGCTGTCGGTGGACCCGGGCGCGTACGTCGCGCACACGGGCGACCTGCGGCAGTCCCTCCAGTCCGGGGTCAACTTCCGCACCCTGATCGGCGAGGGCTCCGGCGAGTCCTTCCAGATCCGCTTCGAGGGCGAGGGCCTGGTCTACGTGCAGCCCAGCGAGCGCAACACGATCGGCGGCGACGTCTGATGCCGTTCCGCGAGATCAACTCGAAGATGGTCGAGGCCCAGGTGGTCCCCGGCCAGAAGATGTACAGCCAGCGCGGGGCGATGCTCGCCTACCGCGGCGAGGTCTCCTTCACCCCCAGCCTGACGGGCGGTCAGGGCGGCGTGATGGGCATGATCGGGCGCCGCGTGGCGAACGAGCAGACCCCGCTGATGACGGTCGAGGGCAGCGGCACCGTGATGTTCGGCCACGGCGGCCACCACATCCAGGTGATCAGCCTCACCGGCGAGACCCTCTACGTCGAGGCCGACCGGCTGCTGGCCTTCGACGGGACCCTCCAGCAGGGCACGATGTTCATGGGCTCGCAGGGCGGTGTCATGGGCATGGTGCGCGGCCAGGTGACCGGCCAGGGCCTGTTCACCACCACCCTCAAGGGCCACGGCTCGGTCGCCGTGATGGCCCACGGCGGAGTCATCGAGCTCCCGATCCACCCGAACCGCCCGGTCCACGTGGACCCGCAGGCGTACGTCGCCCACCACGGCGACGTACGCAACAAGCTCTCCACCGCGCTCGGCTGGCGCGACATGGTGGGGCGCGGCTCGGGCGAGGCGTTCCAGCTGGAGCTGTCCGGCCAGGGCGCGGTGTACGTACAGGCCTCGGAGGAGAAGCTGTGAACTTTGGTCCCGTGACCGGCGGCCCGGGCGGTCCGACGGTCTTCGACCCGTACACCCTGCCCTCCGACGACAACGTCAACCCGTACACCTTCTGCGTGGAGCTCAAGGGGAGCCAGTGGTTCCTGCAGAAGGGCAAGATGATCTCGTACTACGGGAGCATCGAGTTCAACGGCATCGGCAACGGCCGCTTCGACCGGCTGCTGCGCACGAGCTTCCACTCGCCGCTGCACGCCGCCGACTGGGTGGTGGCCGAAGGGCAGGGCAAGATGCTGCTCGCCGACCGGGCCTTCGACGTGAACTCGTACGACCTGGACAAGGGCAACCTGACCATCCGGTCGGGGAACCTGCTCGCGTACCAGCCCACGCTGGCCCTGAAGCAGTCGATCGTGCCGGGCTTCCTGACCCTGATCGGAACCGGGAAGTTCGTGGCGGCGTCCAACGGTCCGGTGGTGTTCATGGAGCCGCCGCTGCGCGTGGACCCGCAGGCGCTGGTCGGCTGGGCGGACTGCCCGTCGCCGTGCCACCACTACGATCACGGCTACATGTCGGGCGTGATGGGCGGGCTGCGCTCGCTCACGGGCATCGGCGGGACCTCGGGCGAGGAGCACCAGTTCGAGTTCGTCGGCGCCGGGACGGTGCTGCTGCAGTCCACCGAGCTGCTGATGGCGGAGCAGGCGGTCGGCGCGGTGGGCGCGGGCGCGGCCACGGGCAACCAGCAGGGCGTCCCGGGTGCGGGCCAGGGCCCGATGGGGCAGCTGGGCGTGCCGCGGATGCCGGGGCAGCTGGGTGATCTCCAGCGCCGGCTCGGACTGTGACGTTCCGCACGTCGCGGATGTTCCTATTTTTGTACGTAATTCAACTTCTTAGGTAGAGTTCATTCATGGAGACCATGGAGACCGAGACGGCCACTCGCTGGCTTACCGACGCCGAACAGTGCGCCTGGCGCACCCACCTGGACGTCAGCAGACTGCTGATGCACCAGCTGGAAAAGGATCTCCAGCCCTTCGGACTCACCAACAACGACTACGAGATCCTCGTGAACCTCTCGGAGTCGGACGGCCACCGGATGCGCATGAGCGACCTCGCGACCGCCACGCTGCAGTCCAAGAGCCGGCTGTCCCACCAGATCACCCGCATGGAGACGGCGGGCCTGGTGCGCCGCGTGAACTGCGAGTCCGACCGCCGCGGCCTGTACGCGGTCCTCACCGACGAGGGCATGGACACCATGCGCAAGGTCGCCCCGCACCACGTGGCGTCCGTCCGGGAGCACTTCATCGACCTGCTTCCGCCGGAGGCCCTGGCGGCGCTGCGCGAGTCGCTGCGCCCCGTCGCGGACCACCTGCGGGACAACCGCGGCAAGGTCTGAGGGACCCCCGCCCGTCGCGCCGTACGCGGCGGGCGGCCGGAGAATGGGCGGTACCGCTTACTGCCGGCCGCCCGGCCGGCCGGAGGAGGTCCAGCCATGAAGCGCACGCGTACGTGCACCCTGTACGTCCCGGCGGCCGTCGCCGCGGCCCTGCTGTTCCCGGGCCCGGCGGCGGCCGTCGCCGCGACGTCCGCCGACGCGGCGGGATCCGTCCCCGCCTCGGCCGTCGCACGGGCCGACACCGACGCCGCGGGAGCGGCCGCCGCGGCCCTGAAGAAGTACCCGGGGTACGTCGAGTCCCTCGACAAGGACGGTTCCGTCTGGCACGTGAACGTGATCGCCAAGGGCGGCCAGGGCCACGCCGAGGTCGAGGTGGACTCCGCCGGCGCCGCCACGGTCCGCAACCGCGACTCCGACAACGAGGCGAACGAGTACAAGACCCTCCTCGCCGCCAAGATCAGCGCCGACCGGGCCATGAAGGCGGCCCTGGCGGCGCACCCGGGCAAGGTCTGGTCGGTCGACTGGGACGACGAGAACGACAACGGCGTCGCCGACCACTGGTCGGTGCAGGTCAGGTCCTCGAACGGCGACAAGAAGAACGTCGCCGTCGACGCCACCAGCGGCAAGGTCACCGCGTCCCGCTCGGACTCGAACGACAACGACAACGACTCCGACTCCGACGGCAACGACGACGGAAACTGAGCCCCGCCGCCGGAGCCCCGCCGCCGAAGCCCGGCAGCGGGACCCGGCAGCGGGACCCGGCAGCAGCGGCCGGGGGCGGATGCGCCCCGGCCGCCGCCACCCGGATCAGCCCTCCGTGAGGCTCTCCAGCAGCGCGTCGGCGGCCGCGTAGGGATCCAGCTCCCCCGCCGCCACCCGGGCGGCCAGCGCGTCCAGGTGCGCGTCCCCGCGCAGGTCGGCCAGGCGCCCCCGCAGCACGGTGATCGCGATGGTCTCGACCTCCCGCGCCGCGCGGGCCGCACGCCGCTCGGCCAGCACCCCGCGCTCGTCCATCCACGCCCGGTGCTTCTCCAGCGCCTCGACCAGCTCGTCGATGCCCTGGCCGCGCGCGGCGACCGTCTTGACGATCGGCGGCCGCCAGTCGCCCGCGCCCCGGGACTCGCCCAGGCTGAGCATGTGGTTCAGCTCCCGGGCGGTGGCGTCCGCGCCGTCCCGGTCGGCCTTGTTCACCACGTACACGTCGCCGATCTCCAGGATCCCCGCCTTGGCGGCCTGGATCCCGTCGCCCATCCCCGGTGCCAGCAGCACCACCGAGGTGTCGGCCTGGGAGGCGATCTCCACCTCGGACTGCCCGACCCCGACCGTCTCGACCAGGATCACCTCGCAGCCCGCCGCGTCGAGCACCCGGATCGCCTGCGGGGCGGCCCAGGCCAGCCCGCCCAGGTGTCCCCGGGTGGCCATGGAGCGGATGTAGACACCCGGGTCGGAGGCGTGGTCCGACATCCGGACCCGGTCGCCGAGCAGGGCCCCGCCCGAGAAGGGCGAGGACGGGTCCACCGCGAGCACGCCGACGCGCTTGCCGGCCGCGCGGTAGGCCGACACGAGGGCCGAGGTCGAGGTCGACTTGCCGACCCCGGGGGAACCGGTCAGGCCGACCACGTACGCGCCGCCGGTCAGCGGGGCCAGGGCGGCCATCACCTCGCGCAGTTGCGGGGACGCCCCCTCGACCAGTGAGATCAGCCGGGCCACCGCCCGCGGCCGGCCCTCGCGGGCCTGTGCCACCAGCGTGGGGACGTCCACCGTCGTCATACGGGCACCTACGCCTTCGGGACGCGGATCACGAGGGCGTCGCCCTGGCCGCCGCCACCGCACAGCGCGGCCGCGCCGACACCGCCGCCGCGGCGCTTCAGCTCCAGCGCCAGGTGCAGCACCACACGGGCCCCGGACATGCCGATCGGGTGGCCGAGGGCAATGGCGCCACCGTTGACGTTCACCTTTTCCGGGGTCACGCCGAGGTCCTTCATTGACTGCACGGCGACCGCCGCGAAGGCCTCGTTGATCTCGATGAGGTCCAGGTCGGAGACCTGCAGGCCCTCCTTCTTCAGGGCGTGCAGGATCGCGTTCGACGGCTGCGACTGGAGGGAGTTGTCCGGGCCGGCCACATTGCCGTGGGCGCCGATCTCGGCGATCCACTCCAGGCCCAGCTCCTCGGCCTTCGCCTTGCTCATCACGACCACGGCGGCGGCGCCGTCCGAGATCTGCGAGGAGGTGCCGGCGGTGATCGTGCCGTCCTTGGTGAAGGCCGGACGCAGCTTGCCGAGGGACTCCGCCGTGGTCTCGGGGCGGATGCCCTCGTCGGTGGAGAACAGCACCGGGTCGCCCTTGCGCTGCGGGATCTCGACCGGGGTGATCTCCGCGTCGAAGACGCCGTTCTTCTGCGCGGCGGCGGCCCGCTGGTGGGAGGCGGCCGCGAACTCGTCCTGCGGGGCGCGCTCGATGCCCAGGCGGGTGTTGTGCGTCTCGGTGGACAGGCCCATCGGGATGCCCTCGAAGGCGTCGGTGAGGCCGTCGTAGGCCATCGCGTCGAGCATCTCGACGGCGCCGTACTTGAAGCCCTCGCGGGACTTCGGCAGCAGGTGCGGGGCGTTGGTCATGGACTCCTGGCCGCCCGCGACCACGATGTCGAACTCCCCGGCGCGGATGAGCTGGTCGGCCAGCGCGATGGCGTCGAGACCCGAGAGGCACACCTTGTTGATGGTGAGCGCGGGCACGTTCATGGGGATGCCGGCCTTGACGGCGGCCTGGCGGGCGGGGATCTGGCCCGCGCCGGCCTGGAGCACCTGGCCCATGATCACGTACTGGACCTGGTCGCCGGAGATCCCGGCCCGTTCCAGCGCGGACTTGATCGCGAAGCCGCCGAGGTCGGCGCCCGAGAAGGACTTCAGCGAGCCGAGCAGCCGCCCCATGGGCGTGCGGGCCCCGGCGACGATCACTGAAGTGGTGTTGTTCGTTCCGGACATGAGGCACAGCCCCTTGGATGAGGAGTGAACGAGGGTTTACCCGAATGTACTGAGCGGTACCCGCGCAGTCACCGGGCAGTCGGTGTGATCGCTGGCACGTTGCGTGACCACCCTCCTCGGCGGTGCACTGGTCCCATGCTGACAAGAATCGACCACATCGGGATCGCCTGCTTCGACCTGGACAAGACCGTCGAGTTCTACCGTGCCACGTACGGGTTCGAGGTGTTCCACACCGAGGTCAACGAGGAGCAGGGCGTCCGCGAGGCCATGCTCAAGATCAACGAGACCTCCGACGGCGGTGCCTCCTACCTCCAGCTCCTGGAGCCCACCCGCGAGGACTCCACGGTCGCCAAGTGGCTGGCCAAGAACGGTGAGGGCGTCCACCACATCGCCTTCGGCACCGCCGACGTCGACGGGGACGCCGAGGCCATCCGCGGCAAGGGCGTCCGGGTCCTCTACGACGAGCCCCGGACGGGTTCCATGGGCTCCCGGATCACCTTCCTGCACCCCAAGGACTGCCACGGAGTCCTCACCGAACTGGTCACCAGCAACCCTGAGCACTGATGCCCCCATTCCCCGGCCGGTAGAGTGGCACTGGCTCGGCCGGGGTTCGGTGCGGAGACGGGGTCGGGGCCCGAACCCCTGCCCCGGTATCTGACACCATTCCCCGGGGGCGTCGTTCAGCGGGCGAGCGATGCTCATTTGGGAGTGAGCTTGCGACCAGGGGACGGATGGGACCGCGCTGTGCTCGGCTACGAAAGCCAGGAGAGCCATCAGGCTGAAGCCGACCATCTCACGCGCTTCGAAGCCGAGATGGAACGGCTGAAGAAGGAGCGCGGGAAGGCCGTCCAGCACGCCGAGGACCTGGGATACCAGGTCGAGGTGCTGCGCGCCAAGCTCCACGAGGTACGCCGCAATCTCGCGTCCCGCCCCGCCTACGACGGCGCGGACATGGGTTACCAGGCGGAGCAGCTGCTCCGCAATGCCCAGATCCAGGCCGACCAGATGCGCTCCGACGCCGAGCGCGAGCTGCGCGACGCCCGGGCGCAGACGCAGCGCATCCTCCAGGAGCACGCCGAGCACCAGGCACGGCTCCAGGCCGAGCTGCACGCGGAGGCCGTCAACCGGCGCCAGCGTCTGGACCAGGAGCTCAACGAACGCCGCCAGACCGTCGAGGCGCACGTCAACGAGAACGTGGCCTGGGCCGAGCAGCTGCGCGCCCGTACGGAGTCCCAGGCGCGCCGGCTTATGGAGGAGTCCCGCGCCGAGGCCGAGCAGTCCCTGAACGCGGCCCGCGCCGAGGCCGCCCGGGTCGCCGAGGAGACCCGGCGCCGGATGGCCGCCGACGCGGAGGCCTCGCGCGCCGAGGCCGAATCCTCCCTGCTGCGCGCCCGCAAGGAGGCCGAGCGGCTGCTGTCCGCCGCCTCCGCGCAGGCTCAGGAGGCCACCGAGCACGCGGAGCGGCTGCGCAGCACCAGCACCGCCGAGGCCGAGCAGACCCGGCAGCAGACCATGGACCTCGCCCGGGTGACCGAGTCCCGGGTGCAGGAGGCGGACAGCGCCCTGCGCTCCGCCCGCGCCGAGGCCGAGACGCTGCTCGCGGAGGCCAAGGAGAGCGCGGCCCGCCAGCTCGCCTCCGCGGAGTCCGTCAACGAGCAGCGCACCCGCACCGCCAAGGAGCAGGTCGCCCGGCTGGTCGGCGAGGCCACCAAGGAGGCCGAGGTCCTCAAGGCCGAGGCCGAACAGGCGCTGGCCGACGCCCGGGCGGGGGCGGAGCGGCTGCGCAGCGAGGCCGGCGAGCAGGCCCGTACGGCCGCCGCCGAGGACATGGCGGCGCAGCTGGCGAAGGCGGCCCGCACCGCGGAGGACGTACTGAACAAGGCTTCGGAGGACGCCCGGGCCACCACCCGAGCCGCGTCCGAGGAGGCCGAACGGATCCGCCGCGAGGCGGAGTCCGAGGCGGACCGGCTGCGCCTCCAGGCGGCGACCACCGCCGACGAGCTCAAGGGCGCGGCGAAGGACGACACCGAGGAGTACCGGGCCCGCACCGTCGAGCTCCAGGAGGAGGCCCGGCGGCTGCGCGGCGAGGCCGAGCAGCTGCGCGCGGAGGCCGTCGCCGAGGGCGAGCGGATCCGCGGGGAGGCCCGCCGCGAGGCGGTCCAGCAGATCGAGGAGGCGGCCAGGACCGCCGAGGAGCTGCTCGGCAAGGCCAAGTCGGACGCGGACGAGCTGCGCGGGGGTGCCTCCGCCGAGAGCGAGCGGGTCCGCGCCGAGGCCGTGGAGCGGGCCACGACCCTGCGCAAGCAGGCCGAGGAGACCCTGGAGCGCACCCGCGCGGAGGCCGAGCGGCTGCGGGACGAGGCCGAGGAGCAGGCGCAGGCCGTGGCCGCCGAGGCGGACGCCGCCGCCCGCGCCCGGCGCGAGGAGACCGAGCAGGCCCTCGCCGCGAAGCGCGCGGAGGCCGATGTCGAGCTGGTCCGGCTGCACACCGAGGCCGAGGGCCGGCTGACGACGGCCGAGCAGACGCTGCGCGACGCCCGCGCGGCGGCGGAGAACATCCGCCGCGAGACCACCGAGGAGAACGACCGGCTGCGCGCCGAGTCGGCGGAGCGCATCCGCACCCTGCAGACCCAGTCCGAGGCGGAGGCCGAGGAGCTGCGCGCGGAGGCCGCGGACGACGCGGGCCGGGTCCGCGCGGAGGCCGAGCAGGTCTCCGTACGGCTGCGCGCGGAGGCCGAGGCGGAGTCGGAGCGGCTGCGCGGCGAGGCCCAGGAGACGGCGGACCGGCTGCGCGCGGAGGCCAAGGCCGCCGCCGAGCGGGTCGCCGAGGAGGCCGCCGAGGCGCTGGCCGCCGCCCAGGAGGAGGCCGCCCGGCGTCGCCGGGAGGCCGAGGAGACCCTGTCGGGGGCCCGGACGGACGCCGGGAACGAGCGGGCTCAGGCCCGCGAGCAGAGCGAGGAACTCCTCGCCCAGGCCCGCAAGCGCTCCGAGGAGGCCACCGCCGAGGCGGTCTGGCTGACGGAGGAGGCCGAGCGGCGCGCGTCCGAGGTGGTCGCGGCGGCCGAGGCCACCGCCCAGCAGGTACGGGACTCCGTGGCCGGGCTGCACGAGCAGGCCGAGGAGGAGATCTCGGGGCTGCGCAGCGCCGCCGAGCACGCGGCGGAGCGTACGCGCACCGAGGCGGAGGAGGAGGCGGACCGGGTCCGCTCCGACGCCCACGCCGAGCGCGAGCGCGCCGGCGAGGACGCGACGCGTATCCGCAGCGAGGCCCGGGTCGAGACGGACGCGGCGAAGGCGCTGGCCGAGCGGACGGTCGGCGACGCCATCGCCGAGGCCGAGCAGGTGCGCGCCGACACCGCCGAGTACGCCCAGCGGGTGCGTACGGAGGCGACGGACGCCCTGGCGGCGTCCGAGCGGGACGCGGCGCGGACCCGGGCGGACGCCCGGGACGACGCGAACCGCATCCGCGGCGAGGCTGCGGAATCCCTGGAGGCCTCGCGCGCCGAGGGCGGCCGGATCGTCGCCGAGGCGACGGCCGAGGCCGAGCGGCTCACCGAGGAGACCCGCGCGGCGAACGCCGTCACGGTCGGGGACGCGCAGGCGCAGGCCGAGCGGCTCACCGCCGACGCACAGGCGGCCGCGGAGGCCACCCGCGCCGAGGCGGCGGCCACGCTGGACGAGGCCCGCGCCGAGGGCAACCGGCTGCGCACGGAGGCCGCCGAGCAGGCGGACCGGCTCATCACCGAGGCCACCGCCGAGGCGGAGCGGCTCACGGAGGAGACCCGCGCGGCCAACGAGCTCACCGTCGGCGAGGCGGAGGCCGCGGCGGAGGCGCTGCGCGCCGAGGCGGCGGACACCCTCGACTCGGCCCGCGCCGAGGCGAACCGGCTGCGCACGGAGGCCGCCGAGCAGGCGGACCGGCTCGTCACCGAGGCTTCCGGCGAGGCGGAGCGGCTCACGCGGCAGGCGGCCAACACCCTGGCCGCGGCCGAGCGGGACTCCGCGCGGATCCTGGTCGACGCCCGCGCCGAGGGCGACCGGCTGGTCGAGGAGACCCGCGCGGCCAACGAGCGTACGGTCGGCGAGGCCGCGGCCGAGGCCGAGCGGCTCGTCGCGCAGGCGGCGCTGACCCTGGACGAGGCCCGGGCGGAGGGCGGCCGGATCATCGGCGAGGCCACCGCCGAGGCGGACCGCGTCACGGTCGCGGCGAACGAGACGCTGGCCGGTGCGGAGCGCGAGGCCGAGCAGACGCTCGACGAGGCCCGTACCGAGGGCGGCCGGCTGCGCACGGAGGCCGCCGAGCAGGCGGACCGGCTCATCACCGAGGCCGCGGCGGAGGCCGACAAGCTCACCGAGCGGACCCGCAAGGACAACGAGCGCACGGTCGGCGAGGCCCAGGGCGAGGCGGAGCGGCTGCGGGCCGACGCGGCGGAGGCCCTGGCCTCGGCGCAGGAGCACGCGACCCGTACCCGGTCGGAGGCCGAGCGGGTCAAGTCCGAGGCCGCGACCGAGGCCGAGCGGGCCCGTACCGAGGCGCGCACCGAGTCGGAGCGGCTGCTGGACGAGGCGCGCGAGGCGGCCAACAAGCGGCGTACGGAGGCGGCCGAGCAGGTCGACCGGCTCATCACGGAGGCGGCGGCCGAGGCCGACAAGCTCACCGCCGACGCGGGCCGGCAGGCCCTGGCCGCCACCACGGCGGCCGAGGAGCAGGCCGACGCGATGGTCGACGCGGCCCGCAAGGAGGCCGCGCGCATCAGCTCGGAGGCGACCGTCGAGGGCAACTCCCTGGTGGAGAAGGCCCGTACGGACGCGGACGAGCTGCTGGTCGGGGCGCGCACCGACGCCGCGGCCATAAGGGAGCGGGTGGAGGAGCTGCGCTCGCGCGTCGAGTCCGAGGTGGAGGAGCTGCACGAGCGGGCCCGCCGGGAGTCGGCCGAGCAGATGAAGTCGGCCGGCGAGCGCGTGGACAAGCTGGTGCGGGCGGCGACGGAGCAGAGCGTCGAGGCCGAGGCGAAGGCCAAGGCGCTGGTGTCGGACGCGAGCAGCGAGGCCGGCAAGGTCCGTATCGCGGCCGTGCGCAAGGCCGAGGCGCTGCTCAAGGAGGCGGAGCAGAAGAAGGCGGACCTGTCGCGGCAGGCGGAGAAGGCCCTCGCGGAGGCGAAGGCGGAGGCCGAGCAACTGGTCGACGAGGGCCGTCGTGAGCTGGAGGTCCTGGTGCGCAGGCGCGAGGACATTCAGGCGGAGATCTCCCGTGTCCAGGACGTTCTTGAGGCGTTGGAATCTTTCGAGGCACCTTCGGGTGGCGGAAAGCCCGTGATGGGCGGCCAGGGCGCGGGGGGCGTGAAGGCCGGCGCAACAGCGGGTTCCACTCGTTCGGGTGGTAAGGCGTCAGAGGGCTAGTCAGAACCCCTGGATGTGTGCTCCTAGTGGAGGTTCAGGCGAACGAGTGACAAGCATTCTGTCGCCTTGCCACTCAAAAGGGGTGTCATTGTCCAGGGCAAACACGGATTGACTCGATGACACGCCGTCCGGGCGCCTAGGATTCCCCTTAACACCTCACGTAGCACCTCATCGGTCTCATTCGACAGGAACCCCATGAGCGACACTTCCTCCCCCTTCGGCTTCGAGCTCGTGCGGCGTGGTTACGACCGCGGTCAGGTGGACGACCGCATTACCAAGCTGGTCTCCGACCGCGACAGCGCCCTAGGACGTATCAACTCTCTGGAAAAGCGGATCGAGGAGCTGCACCTCGAGACGCAGAACGCCCAGGCCCAGGTGAGCGACGCCGAGCCGTCGTACGCCGGGCTCGGCGCCCGGGTCGAGAAGATCCTGCGGCTGGCCGAGGAGGAGGCGAAGGACCTGCGCGAGGAGGCCCGTCGTGCGGCCGAGCAGCACCGTGAGCTGGCCGAGTCGGCGGCCCAGCAGGTGCGCAACGACGCCGAGTCGTTCGCGGCGGACCGCAAGTCGAAGGCGGAGGACGAGGGCGTCCGCATCGTCGAGAAGGCCAAGGGCGACGCGACCACGCTGCGCGCCGAGGCCCAGAAGGACGCGGCGTCCAAGCGCGAGGAGGCCGACGCCCTCTTCGAGGAGACCCGCGCCAAGGCCGCCCAGGCCGCCGCGGACTTCGAGACCAACCTGGCCAAGCGGCGCGAGCAGTCCGAGCGCGACCTGGCCTCGCGTCAGCAGAAGGCCGAGAAGCGCCTCGCGGAGATCGAGCACCGCGCCGAGCAGCTGCGCCTGGAGGCCGAGAAGCTCCGTACGGACGCCGAGCGCCGGGCCCGCCAGACCGTGGAGACCGCGCAGCGCCAGGCCGAGGACATCGTCGCCGACGCCAACGCGAAGGCCGACCGGATCCGCAGCGAGTCGGAGCGCGAGCTGGCGGCGCTGACCAACCGTCGCGACTCCATCAACGCGCAGCTCACCAACGTCCGTGAGATGCTGGCGACCCTGACCGGCGCGGCCGTCGCGGCCGCCAACCCGATCGTCGACGACGAGCCCGTCACCCGCGGGGTGCCGGCTCAGCAGAGCCGCTAGTACGCACCCGTCTACTCGCTGGTAGCGAAACGGGCAGTTCTGGGCCGTATGTCACCTGTCTGAGGTGGCGTACGGCCCTTGGGCGTTCTAGCGTGGCCGCATGATCGAGCTTGAGGGCCTTACGAAACGATTCGGCGCGAAAACCGCCGTGGACAACCTCAGCTTCCAGGTCAGACCGGGGGTGGTGACCGGCTTCCTCGGCCCCAACGGGGCGGGCAAGTCCACGACCATGCGCATGATGCTCGACCTCGACAACCCGACCAGCGGTACGGTCCGGATCGACGGGAAGCACTACCGGGACCTGCCGGAACCGCTGAAGTACATCGGGGCGCTGCTGGACGCGAAAGCCATGCACGGCGGTCGCAGCGCGTACAACAACCTTCTCTGCCTTGCCCAGTCGAACCGGATCCCGCAGCAGCGGGTCGCGGAGGTGCTGGATCTGGTCGGCCTGACGGCCGTGGCGAAGAAGAAGTCGAAAGGATTTTCGCTCGGGATGGGGCAGCGGCTGGGAATCGCCGCCGCACTGCTCGGGGATCCGGAGATCTTGATGTTCGACGAACCCGTCAATGGTCTGGACCCGGAGGGAATTCTCTGGATCCGAAATCTTATGAAGGGTCTGGCGTCGGAGGGGAGGACGATCTTCGTCTCCTCCCACTTGATGAGCGAAATGGCGCTGACCGCAGACCATTTGGTGGTCATCGGACAAGGAAAGCTCCTTGCCGACATGTCGATGTCCGATTTCATCCAGCAGAACTCGCGCAGTTACGTCCGACTGCGCTCGCCGCAGCAGGAACGGCTCAAGGACGTCCTGCACGAGGCGGGGATCAACGCGATCAGCGTGCCGGCCACCGGGACGCTGGAGATCGACGGGGCGAGCTCGGAGCAGCTCGGCGAGCTGGCCGCCCAGCACCAGATCGTGCTGCACGAACTCAGCCCGCAACGGGCTTCACTGGAGGAAGCGTTCATGCGCATGACGGCGGACTCCGTCGAGTATCACGCCCACGCGCCGGGTGCGCCCGGCACGGGCGCGGGCTTCGACAACCCGGCCCGGCCCGCCGACGTTCCCGCGTGGGGCGCCGGTTTCGACGCGACGCGCAAGGGCGGCGAGTGACCATGGCCGCCTTCCCCGCCGTCCTCACGTCCGAGTGGACCAAGATCCGCACGGTCGCCTCCACCAGCTGGACCCTCGCCATGGCCTTCATCGCCACCGTCGGGTTCAGCGCCGCCTTCTGCGCCCTGATCAAGGCGAGCTTCGACGACATGGGCGCCGTCGAACGGGCCACGTTCGACCCCACCCTGGTGAGCTTCAGCGGCATGCAGTTCGGCCAGCTCGCCATGATCGTCTTCGGTGTGCTGGTCGTCAGCACCGAGTACAGCTCGGGCATGATCCGCACCTCGCTGGCCGCCGTCCCCGGACGCGCGGCCTTCCTGCTGGGCAAGCTCACCGTCGCCACGGTGCTCGCCCTGATCGTCGGACTGCTGACCAGCTTCGTGTCGTTCTTCCTCGGCCAGGCCATCCTGGGCGAGCACAGCATCGGCATCGACGGGGACCACGTCCTGCGCGCGGTGATCGGCGCCGGCCTGTACATGGCGCTGCTCGCCCTGTTCTCCATGGGTGTGGCCGCCATGCTGCGCAGCTCGGTCGCCTCGATCAGTGTCCTGATCCCGTTCTTCCTGATCGTCTCGAACCTCCTCAGCGGCTTCGAGGCGACCCGCAAGTACGGCCAGTACCTGCCCGACAAGGCCGGGGGGAAGATCATGCAGATCGTGCCGGACGCCATGGGCAGCGCGGAGACCCCGTACGGCCCCTGGGGCGGTCTCGGGATCATGCTCCTGTGGGTGCTGGCCTCCGTGGTCGGCGGGTACCTGGTGCTCAAGAACCGGGACGCGTGACGGACTGACCTGCCCCGGTGTCCGTCGTGAGGCGGACGCCGGGGGTACTACGGGAGATCCCCGGGTCGGATCTCAGGGGTAGCTCAGGGATCCGGACGGGGAGGGAACCACGGACGGCTCGATATCCTCTTAAGGCTTACGCGGACGAGAGCCGTCCGGGCCTGGCAAGGGGCAGCACGATGATCGAGGCAGTCGGCCTGACCAAGCGCTTCGGCGCCAAGACCGCCGTCGACGCGTTGTCCTTCCAGGTCAAGCCGGGTCACGTGACCGGTTTCCTGGGGCCCAACGGGTCCGGCAAGTCCACCACCATGCGCATGATCCTCGGGCTGGACCGGCCCACTTCCGGTCATGTCACGATCAACGGCCAGCCCTTCCGGGAGCTGCCGAACGCCCAGCGGCACGTCGGCGCCCTCCTCGACGCGAAGGCCATGCACGGCGGCCGCCGGGCCCGTACCCACCTGCTGGCCCTCGCCAAGCTCTCCGGGATCCCCGAGAAGCGGGTGGACGAGGTGCTGGGCGTGGTCGGGCTCCAGGAAGTGGCCCGCCAGCGCACCAAGGGCTTCTCCCTCGGCATGGGCCAGCGGCTCGGCATCGCGGCCGCCCTGCTGGGCGACCCGCAGGTGCTGCTCTTCGACGAACCGGTCAACGGCCTCGACCCCGAGGGCATCCTCTGGGTCCGGAATCTGATGCGGCACCTCGCCTCCGAGGGCCGGACCGTCTTCGTCTCCTCGCACCTGATGAGCGAGATGGCGCTGACCGCCGACCACCTCATCGTGATCGGCCGGGGCCGGCTGCTGTCCGACATGAGCACCCACGACTTCATCACCCACAACTCGGCCGGATTCGCGCGGGTGCGCGCCGCCGAGGACGCCCCCGGCACGACCGGTGCCCGCACCGGCCGGTCACTGCTCGGTACCGCGCTGACGAAGGCGGGCGGGCGCGTGCTCCAGGAGCCGGGCGGGGCGCTGCGGGTGACCGGGCTGGAACTGCCCCGCATCAGCGACCTCGCGCACGAGGCCGGCGTACGGCTGTGGGAGCTGTCCCCGCACCGGGCCTCGCTGGAGGAGGCCTACATGCGGATGACCCAGTCCTCCGTCGAGTACACCTCCACCGAGGACCCGCGCGCCGAGCTGTGGGAGCCCGAACCGCTGGCCCTGCCGGAGTGGGAGGAGGAGACGGCCCCCGAGGTCCCGAGCGAGACCGCGGCGAGCTTCTTCGCTCCCCCGCCGCCCGCGGCGGGCGGGCGGCCCTTCCTGATGCCGGGCAGCCCCGCCGAACTCGCGGCCCCCGCCGCCGGGACCCCCGCCGCCGCTCCCGCCGAAACCGCTCCCGCCGGGTCCGCGCCGGCCGAGGTCGGAGCCTCGGCCGGGAAGACCGCCGAGAAGACCCCCGAGGACCCCCGATGACCGGCCCCACGACCACCGCCGGGACGTACAGCTCCGCGCTCCCCACCCCCCGGCCGCACCTGGGTCACGCCCTGGCCTCGGAGTGGACCAAGCTGACCTCCGTACGCTCCACGCTGTGGACGCTCGGCTCCCTCGTGGCCCTGGTCGTCGGCATCGGCATGATCGCCGTGCTCCAGACCTCCTCCATCGACTACACCTCGATCCCCTTCACGGGCCCCGCCCTCTTCGGCCTGATGGTCGGACAGGTCGCGGTGATCGTGCTCGGGGTGCTGACGATCTCCTCCGAGTACGGCACCGGCCTGATCCGCAGCACCTTCACCGCCGCCCCGGAGCGGCTGCGGGTGCTCACCGCGAAGTACCTGGTGTTCGGCTCGGTCGCCTTCGCCACCACGCTCGGCTCGGTGGGCTTCGTCGGCCTCGCCGCGGCCCTGCTGCACAGCGGGGCGGCCGCCGGGGCGCACGGCTGGGACGAGGTCACGGGGGCGGTCGCCGGATCCTTCTACGTCACCCTGCTCGGCATGCTCGGGCTCGCCGTCGGGGCCGTCGTACGGCACTCCGCGGGCGGGATCGCGGTCATGCTCGGCGTGGTCACGATGCCGCCCGTGCTCGGCGGCATACTGACCGTCTGGCCGGCCACCGAGGCCGTGGGGCTGACGGTGCTCCGCTACAACGCCCCGGTGGGCCTGATCCAGCTCATCGGACTCCAGGACAGCGGCGTCGACGGCCAGCCCGCACCGAGCGACCTGGCGCAGCTGTCGCTGATCGTCGCGGTGACGGCGGCGGCGATCGTCGCGTCCTACGTGGTGGTGCGCCGCCGGGACGTCTGACGCGGAGCGGCTTAGTACTTGGGCGCGTTGCGGGACCGCTGCACCTTGGAGGTGCGGCGGTCCTTCGCGTTCCAGCAGGCCTTGTGCCAGTGCCGCCGGTCGTCGACGCCGCCGTACTCGGGCCAGGCCACCAGGTGCGGGGTGCCGGAGGGGATCTCCTGGTCGCAGCCCGGGCAGCGGTAGCGCTTGCCCGCCGCGCTCGCGCCCGCGACGTGTCTGACCTTCCACTCCTCGCCCTGGTACTCCTCGGTCCGCTCCAGCCCGTACCGGTCGAGGCCGGTCGCAGGTCGTTCGTCCGGAGTCTCGCCGCCCCTGGGGCGGTTGTGGCGCGGTGACACGTATACCTCACGAAAGGGCGGCCGACAGTGACTTTCTCCCAGACTACGCGCAGCGGGCCCGGGTACCCGCAGGGTGGCTGAGAAGGCTGACCGTCACACGAGAACTGGCCCGACAATCTCAATAACTTTCCTGTCAGGCCGTGCCTTTGGCACGTGTCAGACGTTGTTGCCATCAGACGTTGATCCCATCAACGAGTCGGTCAACCTGGGGGAGGCCGCGTCAGCCGCGAGGAGGCTAAGGGCGATGCGCGTAGGAGCGTTTGTACTGGCGGCCCAGTTCCCGGGCCAGGGACAGGGGGAGGCACTGCACCGGGCGGTGCGGACCGCCGAGGTGGCGGAGGAGGCGGGGCTGGACTCCGTCTGGCTCGCCGAGCACCACTTCGTCCCGTACGGGGTCTGCCCGTCGGCGGTGACCCTGGCGGCGCTGCTGCTGGGGCGGACCCGGCGGCTGCGGGTGGGCACGGCGGTGAGCGTCCTGCCCAACACCCACCCGGTGGCCCTCGGGGAGCAGGCGGCCCTGCTGCACGTCACCTCCGGGGGCCGGTTCACCCTCGGGGTGGGGCGGGGCGGGCCGTGGGTGGACCTGGAGGTGTTCGGCGGGCGCCTGGAGGCGTACGAGAACGGCTTCCCGGAGGACCTCGACCTGTTGCGGCGCTGGCTGACCGAGCCGCGCGTGGGCGCCGCCGGGGAGCGGCACGCCTTCCGCGAGGTGCCCGTCGTACCGCGTCCGGCGGAGGCGCTGGACGGTGACGGGACAGGGCCGGAACTGATCGTCGCCTGCACGTCGCCGTCGTCGGTACGGATGGCCGCGCGGCGGGGGCTGCCGATGCTGCTGGGCATGCACTGCGGGGACGAGGACAAGGCCGCGATGGTCGCGCTGTGGCGGGAGACCGCGCTGGCGGCCGGCCACGCCCCGGAGGCCGTACGGGCGGCCGGGCACGTCTCGGCCGGGGTCTGCCAGCTCGCGGACCGGACGGCGGACGCCCGCGAGACGCTGCTGAAGGCGATGCCGGGCTGGTTGCGGCAGGGCCTGGACGCGCACGTGACGGTGGACGGCCGGCAGCGCGCGATGCGGGACCCGGTCGCGTACACGGAGCTGCTGTGCGACCTGCACCCGGTCGGTACCCCTGAACTGGCCGCGGACCGGCTGGCGGCGACCTCCGAGCGCACCGGGATCACCCGGTTCGCGCTGCTGACGGAGGGCTCGGGCGACCTCGCGGCGACGGAGGAGAACGTACGGCGGCTGGGCCTCGAGGTCCTGCCGCAGCTGGGCCCGTAAGGGCACGGGGCACGGGCCTGCGGGCTGGGGCTGCCGCTCCGGTGTCAGTCGCACCTCCCGCGACACGGAGCGGCAGCGCGGTACCGGTCCCGCTAGCAGTCGCGGAGCTCCGGCGACTGGTTGAGCAGCTGGCCGCGGATCGAGGTGAACTTGGCCAGCCGGTCGTCCACCGAGGAATCCAGCGGGAACACCGCTACACGGTGGCAGTTCTGGAATGCCAGGCGCACGCCGAAGTGCCGCTGCAGCGCACCACGTATCGCGTCACTCGCCAGCGCGCGCAGCAGCTGCCCGCGCGCCTGCTCGTCCGGCGGCGGCGTCTGGTTGTCGGCGAACTCTCCGCCCTCAACCTCCAGCTGGGCCGTCAACGAGCTGATCATCTCCCATGCGTAAGGCAGGGAGGTCCGGACGCAGTCGACGAATGCGGCTTCGTCGACCTCGCCTCGCTCGGCCTGTTCGAGTAGGGCCGGTGAGACGTCGAGCGACATGGGTTCTCCTCTCGTGACCCCGGCCGTTCGGGTTGCCGGAGTCTTACGGGCAGGGAAGGAGGCCGCGACGCAGCGTGCACGCTCGGCAACCTCCCGCTCACCACGGTAGGCGCCCGCCGGGTACCGCACCAGGAGAATGCGCATACAACGCGCCATCGGCGAACGGGGCTTTCAGGGGCGAATCGCGTGGAGGCCTTCCCGTCGAGTAGCGTTGCCGACCATGCGTCTCGTCATTGCCCGCTGCTCCGTCGACTACGCGGGCCGGCTCACCGCCCATCTGCCCTCGGCACCCCGTCTGATCCTCGTGAAGGCCGACGGCAGTGTCTCGATCCACGCGGACGACCGGGCGTACAAACCGCTCAACTGGATGTCGCCTCCGTGCACCCTCAAGGAAGGGAGCGGGGACGACGCCGGCGTCTGGACGGTCGTCAACAAGGCGGGCGAGAAGCTCATCATCACCATGGAGGAAGTCCTCCACGACTCCTCCCACGAGCTGGGCACCGACCCCGGGCTCATCAAGGACGGCGTCGAGGCACACCTCCAGGAGCTGCTGGCCGACCGGATCGACACCCTCGGCGAGGGCTACACCCTGATCCGGCGCGAGTACATGACGGCGATCGGCCCGGTGGACATCCTGTGCCGGGACGCGTCGGGCGCGACGGTGGCCGTGGAGATCAAGCGCCGCGGGGAGATCGACGGCGTCGAGCAGCTGACCCGCTACCTGGAACTGCTGAACCGGGACCCGCACCTGGCGCCGGTCCGGGGTGTGTTCGCGGCCCAGGAGATCAAGCCGCAGGCGCGGGTGCTCGCCAATGACCGGGGCATGGACTGCGTGGTCCTCGACTACAACGCCCTGCGCGGCATCGAGGACGACAAGCTCCGCCTGTTCTGATCCTTTTGACGCGCCGCACTCACTCCTTTTGACGCGCCGCACTCACTCCTTTTGACGCGCCGCACTCACTCCTTTTGACGCGCCGCACTCACTCCTTTTGACGCGCCGCACTCACTCCTTTTGACGCGCCGCTCGCGCGGTGCGGCCCTGGCGGGCCTTACCGGCTTCGCGCCGCTGCGCCGGACTCCGTCCGGCGGGGCCGGTGCGGGGCCGGTTTGCGTGGCGGAGCCCGGTGGGCCGGCTGCGGGTGGGTGGCCGCTGCGCGGGGTGGTCCTCAAGCGCCGGACGGGCTGGATTGATCCAGCCCGTCCGGCGTTTGAGGACCGGGGTCCGGGGCCGAGCCCCGGGGAACGGGCGAAGGGCGGGGCGGGGAGAGCGCCCGGCTACGCCGTCGGGGTGCCTGGCGAGGTGGTGGGGGTTTCGGGGGCCGCCGCCGAGGTGGTCGGGGTCTCCGGGGACTTCGTCGGGGTCGAAGGCGTCGGATCCGGGGCCGGGGACGTCGGCGGGGTGACGACCGGGTCCGGGGACGGGGAGCGCGGCGGCGTCGGCGGGGCCGGGGTCGGCTTCGGGGCGGGCGGGACCACCACCGGAGGCCGCTGCGGGCCGGACGTACGGGACGGCTGCGCCGGGTCGGCCGGCTGCTGCGGGGCGTCGCCCGAGACGGGCTCCGGGCCCGCGCCCGGGGTGGAGGCGGCCGGCTCCGCGGGAGGCTGCGGCGCGGAATCGTTCACGCTGCTCCCCGGCACCTGCGGCGGGGTCACCGCCGGCGCGTCCGGGGTCGAGGACACGGCGGGAGCCTTCGCTTCCTCCCCGTCCCCCGACGCCAGCGACAGGCCCACGACCGTGCCGAGCGCCACCACCGTCAGCGCCCCGGCGGCGGCCAGCAGCACCGTCTTGCGCCGCCCGCCGGGCTCGGGCTCCGGGTGCGGGGGAAGCGGCGCGGCGGGCTTCGGCGCCTTCGGGTAGGTGTCCCCGAACACCTGCGACAGGGTTGCCGGGGACGGCGGAACCACCGGCGTCACCTGCGTGACGGCCTCCGAGCCCGGCCTCACCACGAGGGCGGCCGGGCCAGCCGGAGCGGCCGGAGCGAGCGCCGGGAACGGAGTCAGAGCCGATGACGGCGCCTGGGACGGGGTAGGGCCCTGGCCCTGGGACGGAGCCAGGGACGAGGACCGGGCCTGGGCCGGGGACGGAGCCTGGCCCTGGGACGGGGCCAAGGCCGGGAACGGGGCCAAGGGCTGAGCCGGGGACGGGGTCTGGGGCGGGGCCGAGGGCGGGGCCGGCTTCGGGCCCGGGGTCGGTGGGGCCAGTCGCAGGGGTGGCGATGCCTCGACCGCCAGGGCTTCCCGGTCGGTGACGAGCGCCAGCGCCCGCCGCCCCGACACCGTTCCACGCTTGTCCGCGAGCGCGCCCCGCAGCCCGATCGAGGCCTCCAGCTCGGCCCGGGCCCGCTCCACGCGCCCCTCGCACAGGGCGAGCACGCCCAGCTCGTGGTGGAAGTACGCCTGCTCGGCGACCTCGCCCGCCTTCCGCGCGGCCTCCGCGCCGGCCCGCAGCACCCGCTCCCACGCCTCCCAGTGCAGGGACGCCGCGAAGGCGGGGGCCGCCGTGCGGGCCAGGAGTACGGCGGCCACCACATCGGCCCCGGCCAGCGCGGCGAGCACCGCGTCGGCCTCGGCGGCTATCCGTTCCGGGGTCACCGAGGCGTGCCCGGTCCACCAGGCGTAGTGCCGGGCGGCGGTACGGGCCTCCTCGGCGGCCGTGTCCCCGTACCCGGCCTCCTCCAGCTGCCGTGCGACGCCTTCGGAGAGCCGGTAGCGCGGCCCGACGGGGGTGATGAGCCCGCAGGCCAGCAGTTCCGCGACGGCGGAGTCGGCGTGGGTGTCGCCGACCAGCGCGGGCAGGTGTGCGGGGTGCGGGAGTTCCCCGCCGAGCGCGCAGGCGGTGCGCAGGGCGGCCCGGGCCGATTCGCTGACCCGGGAGGCCAGCAGTTCGGCGGGGGCGGCGGCCTCGGCCAGGGTGGGCAGCGGGACGTGGGCGGGGTCGCGGGGGCGTTCCTCGAAGACCCCGGGTTCCTCGTCGTCGTCGGGCGCGGGGACCCGGTTCAGTTCGTCGCGCTGGCGCAGCAGCGCGGCGGCCTGGACGAAGCGCAGCGGCAGGCCTTCGGAGGCGAACCGCAGGTCTCCCGCCCAGGCGGTCTCCTCGTCGGTGAGTGCCCGTCCGGTGGCCGCTTCCAGCAGCAGGACGCAGTCGGCCCGGCCGAGGCCGCCGAGGAAGACCTCTTCCAGGTGGGAGTCGTCGGCGGGGGGCTTGGTGTCGGGGGCGGCGACGAGCAGGTAGGCGCACTCGGGGGTGGCGCGCAGCAGTTCGTCGAGGGCGGCACCGCCGAGCTCCAGGTCGTCGAGGAGGACGATGGCGCCGATCTCCCGCACCCCGGTGAGGAGTTGCTCGCGGTCGGGGCGCCGGCCCGGGGATTCGTACACGGCGGCGTACAGGGAGTGGAGGAGTTCGGAGGGCTGCTGCTGGCCGTGGCCGTCGAGCCGGACGACCCCGTCGGGCGCGAGGCCGGCGCAGGCTTTGGCGACGGCGTCGAGGAGGGTGGATCGGCCGGATCCGGCGGGTCCGGTCAGCCGTACGGAGCGGCCGCGGCCCAGCAGGCGTACGAGCCGCTGCCGCTCCTCGTCCCGCTCCTGGAGCGGCCGGGCGGGCAGGGGCGGTCCGGGCAGTACGGGGGGTCGTGCGGCGGTGTCCCGGTCGGCGCGGGAGGCGGCGTCGCGCTTGGCGGGGAGGCCGGGGCCGGGGCCGGCTCCGGGCCGGGTGGGCTCGATCTCGCTGCCGTCGACGGGGTTGACGGTGAGGGTGTACTGCGCGGCGGTCAGCGTCACGATCCGCGCGGGCGCCAGGCCCGCGGGAGGCGCAGCCGCCGAAGCGCCTGCCGGCGTACCGGCCTGCGTACCGGAATGTGTCCCCGCGGGCGCGCCCGTCGGCGGCACCCCCTGACCGGGCTGTCCCTGTGTGCGGTCCATGACCAAGTCCCCCGATCGCGTCGCGCGCGCCGTAGCCGTCCTTGCGTCCGGCCCTCGCTCCTCGCTCACACGGCGCTGTCGCTGCCGGTCCGGTTTCCGCCCGGAGCCTAGACCGTGGACGGGGCCGCGGAAACCTCAGGGGGTTCCCCGGCACCTGAACGTCATGCTTTCTCCGGACAATCCCGGACACCGCAACGGGAAGGGACGGACTAGTCCTTGCGCCCGGTGGCGGCGACGGTGACGCCGAGCCCGATCATCGTGAGCCCGCCGACCCCTCCGACGAGGGAGAGCCGGCGCGGGGAGCGGGCGAACCAGCCGCGCGTGGTGGCGGCGACCAGTCCCCACAGGCTGTCGCAGACCAGCGCGATGAGGTTGAAGACCAGGCCGAGCAGCAGCATCTGGAGGGTGACGTGCCCCTGTGAGGGGTCGACGAACTGGGGGAGCACGGCGGCGAAGAACACCATGGTCTTCGGGTTGGCCACGCCGACCACGAAGCCCTCCCCCAGGGTCCGCAGGGCGCCGCGCACCGCGGGGACGTCGGCGCCGGTGAGCGCGGCGTGCAGGGACCCGCGCTGCCGTACGGCTTTGACGCCCAGGTACACGAGGTACGCGGCGCCGGCGAGCTTGAGCGCCGTGAAGACGAGGGCGGAACGCTCGACGACGGCTCCGACGCCGAGCGCCACGGCCACGACGAGGACGTAGCAGCCGAGCGTGTTCCCGACGACGGAGGTCAGCGCGACGCGGCGGCCCTGGGCCAGGGCCCGGCCGATGACGAAGAGCACGCTGGGGCCGGGTATCACGATCAGTACGAGGGACATGGCCGCGAAGGCCAGCAGTCTGTCGGTGGACACCATGCGGCCATGAAAGCGGAACCCGAAGACCGCCCGCAGCCCATTTACGCCCGCTCGCGGTCCGCTCAGACGCGGGGCAGGGACTCCGCTTCCAGTCCGCCCTCGATGGCGAGGATGCGGTGCAGCCGGGTCGCGACGAGGAGCCGCTGCATCCGGTCGGGGACCCCGCGCAGGACCAGGCGCCGGCCGGTGCGGCCGGCCCGCCGGTGGGCTCCCATGATCACGCCGAGTCCGGTCGCGTCCCAGGAGTCGAGTCCGGTCAGGTCGAGCACGAGGTCGCCGTGGCCGTCGTCGAGGGCGGCGTGGAGGGCCGAACGGGCGTCCGCCGCGCTGCGCACGTCGAGGCGGCCCCCGACAGCGAGTTCGGCGTGGTCGCCCCTGATGTGCATGTGTGCTCCCCGGCTGTACTGCGTGCGTGTGGTCCGACTGGTCCGTGACCGGCTCCGTGGTCGGCAACTCTCACTTCAACTGACTGCCTCGCGGGCAGGGAAGTTGCCGACCGTGAGCGAACCGATACCTAATTCACCCCGTAGGGTGCGGGGATTCGAACGGTCGTGCTCACTGTTTGCGTCGTGCTCAGTGCTTGTAGAAGCCCTGGCCGCTCTTGCGGCCGAGGTCGCCCGCGTCGACCATCCGGCGCATCAGCTCCGGCGGCGCGAACTTCTCGTCCTGGGACTCGGTGTAGATGTTGCTCGTGGCGTGCAGCAGGATGTCGACGCCCGTGAGGTCGGCGGTGGCCAGCGGCCCCATGGCGTGTCCGAAGCCCAGCTTGCAGGCGATGTCGATGTCCTCGGCGGAGGCCACGCCGGATTCGTAGAGCTTCGCGGCCTCGACGACGAGCGCGGAGATCAGACGGGTCGTCACGAAACCGGCGACGTCGCGGTTGACGACGATGCAGGTCTTGCCGACGGACTCGGCGAAGGCACGGGTGGTGGCGAGGGTCTCGTCGCTCGTCTTGTAGCCGCGGACCAGCTCGCAGAGCTGCATCATCGGGACGGGCGAGAAGAAGTGGGCGCCGACGACCCGCTCCGGACGCTTCGTCACGGCCGCGATCTTGGTGATCGGGATGGCGGAGGTGTTGGAGGCCAGGACGGTGTCCTCGCGCACCAGCTCGTCCAGGGTGCGGAAGATCTCGTGCTTGACCTCCAGCTTCTCGAAGACGGCCTCGACGACGATGTCCACGTCGGCGACCGCTCCGAGGTCGGTGGTCGTGCTGATGCGGGCGAGCGCCGCCTCGGCGTCCTCGGCCGTCATCTTGCCCTTGGAGACGAACTTGTCGTACGAGGCCTTGATGCCGTCCGTGCCACGGGTGAGCGCGGCGTCGGTGACATCCCTCAGAACGACGTCCCATCCCGCCTGAGCGGAGACCTGAGCGATTCCGGAACCCATCAGTCCGGCACCGATGACGGCGAGCTTCCCAGCCACTGCACACCCCACGTTCTTAAGTCAGGCCCAGCCTCGACAAGGCCCGCTCTCGGAGCCTCTCCGGCGGAGACTAGCGTCCGTGAGGGGTCGTGTGACCGCGAAGTAACACGCGTCACGTCTCAGATGACGGACATCACACCGGTCCGGCCCAGCAGCCGTGCGCAGCCCCCCAGTTCACCCGTCCGGTTCATTCCTCGTCGGGGTCGGCGTAGCGGGCGGCCAGTTCGCGCAGCCGTTCCAGTTCCGCCCGCGCGGCCGGCAGGTGGCCGAATTCGACGGCCATGGCGACGCGTCCGGCGAGGTAGTGGGCGTCCGCGCGGGCGTCCGCGTCCGCCGCGGGCAGCGCGCAGAGCTTCCGGAGGGCGTAGGAGGCCATGGAGGCGGTCCAGCCCGCCTCCGGGATGTTCAGCTCGCCCGGCGGGAGCTCGGCGCGCAGCAGGTCCTTCGCGTAGTCCCAGACCCGGCGGTCGTGCTCGGCCGCGCCCGGCTCCGCCGGATGGTGCGGGTTCCCGGCCCAGCGTTCGGCGCGCTCGCGGAGCTCGTACCCGCAGGTGAAGGCCTCGTCCGTGTCGCCGGAGGCCACCGCCGCCCGGCCGGCCGCGGCGTACCCGTCCAGTTCCCGGCGGGACTGCGGGCTGTCCCGGTGGCGGAAGGCGAGGTACCCCGCCCAGAGGTCGATCTGCTGGGCGGCCCCGGCCCGCAGCCAGATGTCGTACAGGTCGGTCAATCCGCTGCTCCCCTTGTCCTACGGGCTCCGGCGGCCCTGCGCGAGGGTACTGCGCGGTGCGCGGGCTCCGCCCGGAATTTCCCCCGGCGGGGCGTCTACCCTGGCCGCATGGTGAACCTGACGCGCATCTACACCCGTACCGGCGACAAGGGCACGACGGCCCTCGGCGACATGAGCCGCACGCAGAAGACCGACCTGCGCATCTCCGCGTACGCCGACGCCAACGAGGCCAACGCGGCCATCGGGACGGCCATCGCGCTGGGCTCGCTGCCCGAGGAGCTGGTGAAGGTCCTGGTCCGGGTGCAGAACGACCTCTTCGACGTCGGCGCGGACCTGTGCACCCCGGTCGTCGAGGACCCGCAGTACCCGCCGCTGCGCGTGGAGCAGTTCTACGTGGACCGCCTGGAGGCGGACTGCGACACCTTCAACGAGCGGCTGGAGAAGCTGCGCAGCTTCATCCTCCCCGGCGGCACCCCCGGCGCGGCCCTGCTGCACCAGGCGTGCACGGTGGTCCGGCGGGCCGAGCGTTCGACGTGGGCGGCGATGGAGGTGCACGGCGAGGTGATGAACCCGCTGACGGCCACCTACCTCAACCGCCTGTCCGACCTCCTGTTCATCCTGGCCCGTGCGGCCAACCAGGAGGTCGGGGACGTGCTCTGGGTCCCGGGCGGCGAGCGCTAGACGAGCTAGCGGTCGACCCTGACCTGCTCCGGCTCGGGCTCCTTGCCCGCCGGGGCCTTGCGCGGCCAGATCGTGTAGGTCGCGGCGATCAGGGCCTGGATTCCGAGGATCCGCAGGGCGACGAGCTGCCAGTTCTGGAGCCCGCTGGTGTCGGCGGAGTCGCCGACGTACCAGATCGCGGTCTGGAGCAGGGCGAGGGCGACGGCGGCGCCGGCCAGGGTCCTGGCCCACAGCTTCCACTCGTGGACCGCGCGGGCCTTGCCGTACGTGGCGCCGGGGGGCTTCGGGCCCCCGGCGAAGCGGTGGGCGGCGTGCCCGTCGAGCCACTTCACGGTGTAGTGGCCGTAGCCGACGGTGTAGCCGATGTAGAGGGCGGCCAGGCCGTGCTTCCAGTCCGGCTCGCCGCCGTTCTTCAGGTCGACGACCGAGGCGATCAGCAGGACCAGCTCCAGCAGCGGCTCGCACAGCAGGACGGCGGCTCCCAGCCGTGGCATCCGCGCGAGGTAGCGCAGCGCCAGTCCGCCGGCCAGCAGCACCCAGAAGCCGATTTCGCAGGCGATGATCAGGGCGAGCAGCACGGCACCTCTCCGTTCCTCCGGGCCGGTGCCCGGTTCGTGCCCCCGGGGCGCTCCCCAGGGTTCCCTTCCAGGCTCGCGGCGGACGGGCCCCGCCGCGTCGTCCGCCGTGACGAAAGGGGGCTGCACCCTTCGATGTAGCGCCCTCTCCGCCCCCGTGCCGAGGCCCGGGCGCCCCGCACCCTGTTGGATGGGACCGTGCTGCTGAAAACCGCGCTGCCGAGGACCGGCCGCCCCCACCGCGACGACGTACTGCTCTGCGTGGTGAGCGTGCTCGCCGGTGTCCTGCTGTGGTCGCTGGGGGTGTACAGCAGCAACAACCGGCAGTTCCTCCCCGAGTGGGCGGTGCTGGTCCCGCTGCTGGTGATCGGCCCGATGGAGCTGGTGCGGCGCACGCTGCCCAACCTCACGCTCGCCGTGGGCACCCTCTGCGTGGTCGCGGACCAGTTCACGGTGGGCAGCATCGCCACCGTCCTGATCTTCACCGACCTGATGTACGCGGCGGTGGTCTACGGAACACCGGCCATGGCCCGGCGCCTGCCGGTCCACACCGGCCTGATCTCCGTTGCCGTCACCATCGGCTTCCTGGTGTGGCTGCGCACCCCGCAGGCCCTGCTGATCGGCGTGGTCACGGGCCTGGTGAGCTTCGCCCCGGCCCTCACCGGCTCCACCTTGCGCAACCACCGGGAGGCCGCCGTGGCCGCCCGGCTGCGCGCCGAGCAGACGGCGCTGCTGGCCGAGATGGACCGTACGCAGGCGGTGGCCGCGGAGCGCGCCCGGATGGCCCGCGAGCTGCACGACATGGTGGCCAACCACCTCTCGGCGATCGCCATCCACTCCACCGCCGCCCTGTCCATCGACTCCCCCGCCACCAGCCACGAGGCCCTCGGGGTGATCCGGGAGAACAGCGTCCAGGGGCTGGCCGAGATGCGCCGGCTGATCGGGCTGCTGCGCGACGCCGGGGGCGGGGCGGGCGAGGAGGCGAGCGCTGTGCCCACCCTCGACGGGCTGGAGTCCCTGCTCGGGCAGGCGCGGACCAACGGGGCGGCGAGCGGGCTGGAGTTCACCCTGTGCGACGACCGCCCGCCGGGGCCCGCGCTGCCGACGCCGGTGGAGCTGGCGGCGTACCGGATCGTGCAGGAGTCGCTGACCAACGCCCTCAAGCACGCCGCGCCGGGCACGGTCACGGTCCGGGTGGCCCGCCTCGGCGCCCTGCTGAGCGTGGAGGTGGACTCCCCGTACGGGGACCGGCCGGGCCCGCGCGCGCCCGGCTCCGGGGCGGGGCTGATGGGGATGGGCGAGCGGACGGAACTGCTCGGCGGCACGTTCGCCGCGGGCCCGCGGGGACATGTCTGGCAGGTGCGGGCGACCTTGCCCGCGGAGGAGAAGGCGGTACGGGAATGACCATCAGGGTCGTGGTGGCCGAGGACCAGGGCTCGGTACGGGCCGGTCTGGTGCTGATCCTGCGCAGTGCGGGCGACATCGAGGTGGTGGGCGAGGCGGGCGACGGCGAGGAGGCGGTGCGCCTGGCGCGTGAACTGCGGCCGGATCTGGTCCTCATGGACGTGCAGATGCCGCGCCTGGACGGGGTGTCGGCCACCCGTGAGGTGGTCGCGGAGGGCCTGGCGGACGTGCTGGTGCTGACCACCTTCGACCTCGACGAGTACGTCTTCGGAGCGCTGCGGGCGGGGGCCTCGGGCTTCCTGCTGAAGGACGCGGAGGCGGCGGAGCTGATCGCGGCGGTGCGCACGGTGGCGCGCGGGGAGGGTCTGATCGCCCCGGCGGTGACCCGGCGGCTGATCGCCGAGTTCGCCGCTCCCCGGGCGGTGCGCGCCCCGGTGTGCCCGCAGACCGCGGAGGCGGTGGCCTCGCTGACGCCGCGGGAGCGGCAGGTGCTGGGGGCGCTGGGCGAGGGGCTGTCGAACGCGGAGATCGCGGTCCGTCTGGAGATGGCGGAGGCCACGGCGAAGACGCACGTCAGCCGGCTGCTGGGGAAGCTGGAGCTGCGCAGTCGGGTCCAAGCGGCAGTCCTGGCCCAGGAGTTGGGGATCTAGACGGGCACTGGAGATGAGGTCTGGACCTCTTGACGCTTGGTCCAGACCTTTCTACTCTCACCGCAACACTGTGGTGAGCGTGCCATGACAAAGGCCGTTCCAGGTCATGACAAGGCGTGCTCACGGGCGGCGCAGGTCCCACCCCCATGTGGCAGTCGGCCCCACGACGGCCACGGACCTACGGAGGAGCACCCTTGAGCACAGCACCCCCACGACGCGTACGGTTCTTCAGGAGGCTGGCCGCCACGGTGGCCGCCCTCGCCCTGCCCGTGGCGGGCCTCGTCGGCCTGGCCGGTCCCGCGCAGGCCGCCGGATCCGCGACGGCCACCTTCACCAAGGTCTCCGACTGGGGCTCCGGCTTCGAGGGCAAGTGGACGGTGAAGAACACCGGCACCACCACCCTGACCAGCTGGACCGTGGAGTGGGACTACCCGGCCGGCACCCAGGTGACCTCGGCCTGGGACGCCACCGTCACCAGCTCCGGCACCCACTGGACGGCCAAGAACGTCGGCTGGAACGGCACCCTCTCCCCCGGCGCCACCGCCAGCTTCGGCTTCAACGGCAGCGGCTCCGGCGCCCCCGGCGGCTGCAAGATCAACGGCGGCACCTGCGACGGCGGCACGACCCCCACCGACACCCCGCCCTCGGCCCCCGGCACCCCCACCGCGACCGGCGTCACCGAGACCGCGCTGACCCTGTCCTGGTCGGCGGCCACCGACGACAAGGGCGTCAAGAACTACGACGTCCACCGCAACGGCACCAAGCTCACCACCGTCACGGGCACCAGCTTCAACGACAGCGGCCTGACCAAGGGCACCGCGTACAGCTACACGGTCACCGCCCGCGACACCGCCGACCAGACCGGCCCCGCCTCCGGCGCCCTCTCCGTCACCACCCCCGGCGGCGGCACCGGCCCCGGACCCGACCCGGGCGCCAAGGTCAAGCTCGGCTACTTCACCGACTGGGGCGTCTACCAGCGCAACTACCACGTGAAGAACCTGGTCACCTCCGGCTCCGCCGCGAAGATCACCCACATCAACTACGCCTTCGGCAACGTCCAGAACGGCAAGTGCACCATCGGTGACTCCTACGCCGACTACGACAAGGCCTACACCGCCGACCAGAGCGTCGACGGCGTCGCCGACACCTGGGACCAGCCCCTGCGCGGCAACTTCAACCAGCTGCGCAAGCTGAAGGCCAAGTACCCGAACATCAAGGTCATCTACTCCTTCGGCGGCTGGACCTGGTCCGGCGGCTTCGGCCAGGCCGCCCAGAACCCGGCCGCCTTCGCCCAGTCCTGCCACGACCTGGTCGAGGACCCCCGCTGGGCGGACGTCTTCGACGGCATCGACATCGACTGGGAGTACCCGAACGCCTGCGGCCTGTCCTGCGACACCAGCGGCGCCGCGTCCTTCAAGAACCTGATGTCGGCCCTGCGCACCAAGTTCGGCGGCTCCAACCTGGTCACCGCCGCCATCTCCGCCGACGGCTCCAACGGCGGCAAGCTCGACCTCGCCGACTACGGCGGCGCCGCCCAGTACGTCGACTTCTACAACGTCATGACGTACGACTTCTTCGGCGCCTGGGACGCGAAGGGCCCGACCGCCCCGCACTCCCCGCTGACCTCCTACAACGGCATCCCGATCGCCGGCTTCAACTCCGAGGCCGCCATCACCAAGCTCAAGGGCAAGGGGATCGCCGGCTCCAAGCTCAACCTCGGCATCGGCTTCTACGGCCGCGGCTGGACCGGCGTCACCCAGGACGCCCCCGGCGGCGCCGCCACCGGCCCGGCCCCGGGCACCTACGAGCAGGGCATCGAGGACTACAAGGTCCTCAAGACCAGCTGCCCCACCACCGGGACCGTCGCCGGCACCGCCTACGCCAAGTGCGGCAGCAACTGGTGGAGCTACGACACCCCCGCCACCATCGCCGGGAAGATGACCTGGGCCAAGAACCAGGGCCTCAAGGGGGCTTTCTTCTGGGAGTTCAGCGGTGACACCGCGAACGGCGAACTGGCGAACGCGATCCACACCGGCCTGCAGTAGCCCCCACGCACTGCCCCGGTGACGAAACGAAGCCGGGGAGACGGGTCCGCCCCCGTCTCCCCGGCTTCCTCACGTCCAGCGGCCCTCAGGCCACGTTCACCCTCTGCCCCGGAGGAGCCGCCTCCAGCCAGGCCAGGAACCCGGTCAGCGCGTCCTCGCTCATCGCCAGCTCCAGGCGGGTCCCTTTGTGGGAACAGCCGAGCACGACGGCGTCGGACAGCAGGGCCAGCTCCTCCTCGCCCTCGGGCGCGCGGCGGGCGAGCACCTCGATGGAGGAACGCTCCAGCAGCCGGCGCGGCCGCGGGGAGTACGAGAACACGCGGAACCATTCGATGCGGTCACCGCTGTAGCGGGCGACCCCGTAGACCCAGCCCTTGCCGGAGACGTCGGTCTCCTCGGCCACGTCCCAGCGCAGGCTGCAGTCGAAGGTTCCGCCGGAGCGCTGGATCAGTCTGCGGCGCAGGCCGAACACAAACAGCCCGATCACCACCAGGGCTACGACCAGGCCGCTCACAAGCAGAGCGAGGAGCATCTTCACCGACCTCCTCGCTCATCGAATTCCCGCAAAACAAAAAAGGATCCGCATCGCCTCAGCCGCGACCCGGTCTGGAAAATTCCAGAACGGACCGCGGCTGAGGAATCAAACTCTTCGGTACGAGGCTCAGTGCCCCGTCACCGCGCGCAGCCGGACATCGGCGCGACGTTCGGCGGCCGCGTCGGCCTCCGACTTCGCGCGCTCCAGTGCCCGCTCCGCCCGCTGGACGTCGATCTCGTCAGCGAGCTCGGCGATCTCGGCCAGCAGGGACAGCTTGTTGTCCGCGAACGAGATGAAACCGCCGTGCACCGCGGCGACGACAGTGTTGCCCTCGCTGGTGCGGATGGTCACCGGGCCCGATTCCAGCACACCGAGAAGCGGCTGGTGACCGGGCATGACGCCGATGTCGCCGGACGTGGTGCGGGCGACAACAAGGGTGGCCTCGCCGGACCAGACATTGCGGTCCGCCGCGACCAGCTCGACGTGCAGCTCAGCAGCCAAGGTGGCTCCTCGGGTCACCACCCGGCGGGTCGGCCGGGTGTTGGGTCAAATTCTAATGGGCGTGGGGAGAGGGACGGGACATACCCGCCCCTCTCCGTCGTTCTGCGAATCGGATGCGCTCCGGGGAGCGCGCCCGACTAGGAGACGCCCAGCTCCTTGGCGTTGGCCTTCAGGTCCTCGATACCACCGCACAGGAAGAACGCCTGCTCGGGGAAGTGGTCGTAGTCACCGTCGCAGATGGCGTTGAACGCGGTGATCGACTCGTCGAGCGGAACGTCCGAACCGTCCACGCCGGTGAACTGCTTGGCGACGTGGGTGTTCTGCGACAGGAAGCGCTCGACACGACGGGCACGGTGGACAACGAGCTTGTCCTCCTCGCCCAGCTCGTCGATACCGAGGATCGCGATGATGTCCTGGAGGTCCTTGTACTTCTGCAGGATCCCCTTGACGCGCATCGCGGTGGCGTAGTGGTCCGCCGCGATGTACCGCGGGTCGAGGATGCGGGACGTCGAGTCCAGCGGGTCCACGGCCGGGTAGATGCCCTTCTCGGAGATCGGACGGGAAAGAACCGTCGTCGCGTCGAGGTGGGCGAAGGTGGTGGCCGGCGCCGGGTCGGTCAGGTCGTCCGCGGGGACGTAGATCGCCTGCATCGAGGTGATCGAGTGACCGCGGGTCGAGGTGATGCGCTCCTGCAGCAGACCCATCTCGTCAGCCAGGTTCGGCTGGTAACCCACGGCGGACGGCATGCGGCCCAGAAGGGTCGACACCTCCGAACCGGCCTGGGTGTAACGGAAGATGTTGTCGATGAAGAAGAGCACGTCCTGCTTCTGCACATCGCGGAAGTACTCCGCCATGGTCAGACCGGCCAGGGCGACGCGCAGACGGGTGCCCGGGGGCTCGTCCATCTGGCCGAAGACAAGCGCCGTCTTGTCGATGACGCCCGAGTCGGCCATTTCCTCGATGAGGTCGTTGCCCTCACGGGTACGCTCACCGACGCCCGCGAACACCGACACACCGTCGTGGTTGTTGGCGACGCGGTAGATCATTTCCTGGATCAGAACGGTCTTGCCGACACCGGCACCACCGAACAGACCGATCTTTCCACCCTTGACGTACGGGGTGAGAAGGTCGATGACCTTGACGCCGGTCTCGAACATCTCGGTCTTCGACTCGAGCTCGTCGAAGCGGGGCGCCTTGCGGTGGATGGGCCAGCGCTCGGTGACCTCGGCGTTCGCCTCGGGGTAGTTCAGCACCTCACCCAGGGTGTTGAACACCTTGCCCTTGGTGAAGTCACCGACGGGGACGGTGATGCCCTCGCCCGTGTCGGTCACCGGGGCCTGGCGGACCAGACCGTCGGTCGGCTGCATCGAGATGGTACGGACGAGGCCGTCACCCAGGTGCTGCGCGACCTCGAGGGTCAGGGTCTTGAGCTTGCCGTCCTCGGCCGGGTCAGCGACCTGGACCTTGAGGGCGTTGTAGATCTCGGGCATGGCGTCGACGGGGAACTCCACGTCGACGACCGGGCCGATGACCCGGGCGACGCGGCCCGTGGCGGCGGCCGTCTCAACAGTGGTCGTCATTACTTGTCACTCCCCGCGGTCGCGTCAGCCATGGCGCTCGCGCCACCGACGATCTCGCTGATTTCCTGGGTGATTTCGGCCTGGCGGGCCGCGTTGGCAAGCCGGGAGAGGCTCTTGATGAGGTCCCCGGCGTTGTCGGTGGCCGACTTCATCGCGCGGCGGCGGGCGGCGTGCTCGGAAGCGGCCGACTGCAGCAGTGCGTTGTAGATACGGCTCTCGACGTAGCGCGGCAGAAGGGCGTCGAGGACGTCCTCCGCCGACGGCTCGAAGTCGAACAGCGGAAGGATCTCGCCCTTCGCACCGTCCTCCTCCGCGGCCTTCTCGAGGCTGAGCGGCAGCATCCGGCCGTCGACCGGGTTCTGCGTCATCATCGACACGAATTCCGTGTAGACGATGTGCAGCTCGTCGACGCCGCCGTCGGCCGTCTCCTTCTCGATGGCCTCGATCAGCGGTCCGGCGACGCGCTTGGCGTCGGCGTAGGCCGGGCTGTCGGTGAAGCCGGTCCACGAATCCGCGACCTTGCGCTCGCGGAACCCGAAGTAGGCGACACCCTTGCGGCCGACGATGTACGAGTCGACCTCCTTGCCCTCAGCGCGCAGCCGCTCGGTGAGCCGCTCCGCCTGCTTGATGGCGTTCGAGGAGTAGCCGCCGGCCAGACCGCGGTCGCTCGTGATGAGCAGGATCGCGGCACGGGTCGGCTTCTCGACCTCGGTCGTCAGGGCGTGCTTGGTGTTCGAGCCGGTCGCCACCGCGGTCACCGCACGGGTGAGCTCGGTCGCGTACGGCATCGACGCCGCCACCTTGCGCTGCGCCTTGACGATGCGCGAGGCGGCGATCATCTCCATCGCCTTGGTGATCTTCTTGGTCGCCGTGATGGCACGGATGCGACGCTTGTAGACCCGGAGCTGCGCTCCCATGAGTCAGGTCCCTTCCGTCGTCACTTGGAGACGTTGACGGCCGGTGCGTCCTCGCCCAGGAGCTTGCCGTCCGAGGTCTCGAACTGGCGCTTGAAGCCGGCGATGGCGTCAGCGATCGACGTCAGGGTGTCGTCCGACATCTTGCCGCCGTCGGCGATGGAGGTGAGGAGGTCCTTGCGCTCACGGCGCAGGTGCTCCAGCAGCTCCGACTCGAAGCGACGGATGTCGTTGACCGGGACGTCGTCCATCTTGCCGGTGGTGCCGGCCCAGACGGAGACGACCTGCTCCTCGACGGGCATCGGCTGGTACTGGCCCTGCTTCAGCAGCTCGACCAGACGCTTGCCGCGCTCCAGCGAGGCCTTCGAAGCGGCGTCCAGGTCGGAACCGAAGGCGGCGAACGCCTCCAGCTCGCGGTACTGGGCGAGGTCCAGGCGCAGACGGCCGGAAACCTGCTTCATGGCCTTGTGCTGGGCCGAGCCACCGACGCGGGAGACCGAGATACCGACGTTCAGCGCCGGGCGCTGGCCCGCGTTGAACAGGTCGGACTCCAGGAAGCACTGGCCGTCGGTGATGGAGATGACGTTGGTCGGGATGAACGCCGACACGTCGTTCGCCTTGGTCTCGACGATCGGCAGACCGGTCATCGAACCGGCACCCATGTCGTCGGAGAGCTTCGCGCAGCGCTCCAGCAGACGGGAGTGCAGGTAGAAGACGTCACCCGGGTAGGCCTCACGGCCCGGCGGGCGGCGCAGCAGCAGCGACACGGCGCGGTAGGCGTCGGCCTGCTTCGACAGGTCGTCGAAGATGATCAGGACGTGCTTGCCGGCGTACATCCAGTGCTGGCCGATGGCGGAACCGGTGTACGGCGCCAGGTACTTGAAGCCGGCCGGGTCGGACGCCGGGGCGGCGACGATCGTCGTGTACTCGAGCGCGCCGGCGTCTTCCAGGGCGCCGCGAACGGACGCGATGGTCGAGCCCTTCTGGCCGATGGCGACGTAGATGCAGCGAACCTGCTTGTTCACGTCGCCGGAGCGCCAGTTGTCGCGCTGGTTGATGATCGTGTCGACGGCCAGAGCGGTCTTGCCGGTCTGACGGTCACCGATGATCAGCTGACGCTGGCCACGGCCGACCGGCACCATCGCGTCGATGGCCTTGTAGCCGGTCTGCATGGGCTCATGCACCGACTTACGGACCATGACGCCCGGGGCCTGCAGCTCGAGGGCGCGACGGCCTTCGGTCGCGATCTCGCCGAGACCGTCGATCGGGTTGCCGAGCGGGTCGACGACGCGGCCGAGGTAGCCCTCGCCGACGCCGACGGAGAGCACCTCACCGGTGCGCTGCACCGGCTGGCCCTCCTCGATACCGCTGAACTCGCCGAGGACGACCGCACCGATCTCGCGCTCCTCGAGGTTGAGGGCGAGACCGAGGGTGCCGTCCTCGAACTTCAGCAGCTCGTTCGCCATGGCGGAGGGCAGGCCCTCCACCTTCGCGATGCCGTCGCCGGCAACGCTGACCGTTCCGACCTCCTCGCGCGAGGCCGCGTCCGGCTGGTACGACTGGACAAAGTTCTCCAGTGCGTCCCGGATCTCCTCCGGCCGGATCGTGAGCTCCGCCATCTGGGTTCCCTGCTCTCCTTGTTGGGCCTGAAGCTTCTTAGGGGTCTGGGGGCGACCCCCAGGAATCTTCTGCAAGTTCTGCACGGCCCAACCGGGCCGCTAGGAATGCGTTGTTCTATTGGTGGCTGAGGTCAGCCGGCCATGCGGCGGGACGCCTCTTCGAGGCGGTCCGCGATGGTGCCGTCGATGACCTCGTCGCCGACTCGCACCGAGATCCCGCCGAGGACCGTGGGGTCCACGTCGAGGTTCAGGTGCATCTGGCGGCCGTACAGCTTGGCCAGCACCGCGCCGAGACGCTGCTTCTGGACGTCGCTGAGCGGAACCGCGCTGGTCACGGTGGCGACCATGCGGTTGCGGCGCTCCGCGGCGAGCGTGGAGAGGGACTCGAGTCCCGCTTCCAGGCTACGTCCACGCGGCTGCGTGACGAGACGGACGACCAGGCGCTCCGTGACGGCGTTCGCCTTGCCACCGAGCAGGCTGCGCAGCAGCTCGCTCTTGGCGGAGGCGGTGGCCGCACGGTCGGTCAGCGCGGAACGCAGCTCGGTGTTCGAGGCGACGATCCGGCCGAAGCGGAAGACCTCGTCCTCGACGTTGTCGAGCGCGCCGCCCTGCTGGGCGGCGGTGAGGTCGGCGGTGGCCGCCAGCTCCTCCAGCGCGTCCACCAGGTCGCGGGACTGCGACCAGCGGGAGCGCGCCATGCCGGACACGAGGTCGAGGGTTTCCCCGCCGACCTGGCCGGACAGCAGCCGGCCGACCAGCTCGGCCTTGGCCTCGCCGGACTGCGCCGGGTCCGTGATGACCCGACGCAGCGAGACCTCACGGTCGAGCAGCGCGGTGACGGCTGCCAGCTCACCGGCGAGCTTCGCCGCGTCGACGGACGTGTTGTCCGTCAGCGCGTCGAGACGCTCGCGCGCGGAGGCCAGCGCCTCGCGGCTCGCTCCGTTCATCGGGCCGCCTCGGCCTTCTCCTCGAGCTCGCTGAGGAAGCGGTCGATCGTGCGGCTCTGTCGGGCGTGGTCCTCGAGGGACTCGCCGACGAGCTTTCCGGCCAGGTCCGTGGCGAGCTTGCCCACGTCCTGACGCAGCGCCTGGGAAGCGGCCTTGCGGTCCGCGGCGATCTGGGCGTGACCGGCAGCGATGATCTCCTCACGCTGCCGCTGGCCCTCTGCGCGCAGTTCTTCCTTGAGCGCAGTGCCCTGCTCCAGCGCGTCCTGGCGCAGGCGCGCGGCCTCGTGCCGGGCCTCGGCGAGCTGAGCCTTGTACTGCTCAAGAACGCTCTGGGCCTCGATCTGAGCGGCCTGCGCCGCCTCGATACCGCCTTCGATCGCCGCGTGGCGCTCGTCCAGAACCTTGTTGATGTTCGGGAGGAGCTTCTTCGCGAGGAAGCCGAAGACGATGACGAAGGCGATCAGACCGATGACGAGCTCGGGGATCGGCGGGAAGAGAGGGTTTTCCATCTCAGCCGCCAGAACCAGGAGGTTCACATCAGTGCCTTTCGTCTAATGGACTGTTCGTCGAGACCGAGGATCAGGAGCTCGGGTAGACGAACGGCATGACCAGACCGATCAGGGCGAGCGCCTCACAGAAGGCGAAGCCGAGGATCTGGTTGGCGCGGATCAGGCCGGCAGCCTCGGGCTGACGGGCGAGGGCCTGGGTGCCGTTACCGAAGATGATGCCGACGCCGACGCCGGGGCCGATGGCCGCGAGACCGTAACCAACGGAGCTGAGGGAGCCGGTGACGGCGGCAAGGGTCTGGGACATGCCAGTTCTTCCTTCTCTTTCACGGACCGGTGGGGGTTGGCCACCGGACGAATGGGGGCTGAGCGGGGGCGGGCCCGGCTCAGTGGTGCTCGGCGACCGCGCCCTGGATGAAGCTGCAGGCCAGGAGGACGAAGACGTACGCCTGGACGGCCTGGATGAAGAGCTCGAAGGCGGTCATCACGATCACCATCACGAACGACACACCGGCGTAGGCGATGCCGATGCCGTTCAGCAGGTACCAGCTGGCGATCGTGAAGAGCAGCAGCAGGGTGTGACCGGCGAACATGTTCGCGAACAGTCGGACCGCGTGGGTGAACGGGCGCACCAGGACGTTCGAGAAGAACTCGATGACCATGATCAGCGGCAGCACGCCACCGAGCGTCTTGTCGTAGCCCGTGAGGTTCTTCAGGCCGCCGACGAAGCCGTGGCGCTTGAAGGTGACCGACATCCAGAGGATGTAGACGCCCAGCGCGAGGATCATCGGGTACGCGATGATCGAGGTCACCGGGAACTGTGCCACCGGGATGATCGACCAGACGTTCAGGATCCAGACGAAGAAGAACAGCGAGACCATCAGGGGGACGTACTTCTCGCCCTCCTTCCTGCCCAGCGTCTGGTAGACGATGCCGTTGCGCACGAAGTCGTAGCCGGCCTCGGCGATCATCTGGAGCTTGCCGGGAACGACCTTCGGCTTGGCGAAGGCGGCCCAGAAGAAGCCCACGATGATGATCGAGCCCAGGAGGGCCAGCAGCATCGGCTTGTTGAAGTAGACACTGGTCAGACCAGGCTCGCCCCACAGCGGCTCGAAGAGGAACGAGTGCAGGCCCGGACCGGGGAAGCCACATCCGTCGAAGATGTGACAGTCGGTCTCGAAAGCGAGCACCTGAGTCGGGTCAGCACTCACCGCGGGCTCCTTCAGCGTGGCGCATAGGTACGGCAACCTCGTTGTGTCGGCGCGGCGAGCAGCCGCGGTTCGGCACTGGACTGGTGTTACGGATGGTGGGGCGGCGGTCAGGCATCGAGCTTCGCGATGGAACAGGCGTCAGCTCAGGTGCCCGGGCCCGCAGTGCCGCATATGGCACCGGACGATAGCAGCATCCCGAACACGCACTTATCCCGGCCCTACCCCTCACGACTTCGACCCCGGATTTTCGGGCTTTTCGCCCTTCGTCGAGTCCGGCTCGACGTAAAGGATCTTGGCTTTCATATGAGCACGCGTCTGTGCGCCGATCCACACGAGGGTGGTGGCGACGAGCGTGATCGCGAACGCCCGGGGGTTGAAGAGTGTCGTGTTCTTGAACACGGCGAGAAAGACGAAGAGCAGCAGGATCTGAGCCGCGTAGAGCATGAGACCCATGGCCTGGAACAGATGCGGCAGTGATTTCGCCGTGCGCTGCAGAACAACGAATCCGATGCCCATGAACAGAATCACGACCACGGTCGCGACAACGGCTCCGACCGCCCCCTTGCCGCCTACGACCAACGCGCTGATCCCGGCGGCAATGGCGCCGGCGGCAGCTGTGGGCACAGCGGTGTGGAGGAGGGATCGGACGTCATCTGACCGCATGGCGGTTTGCTCCGCGTGGTGGTGGGGGCACGGGACTCGTACGGGACGAGCGTAAGCCCGGTCCGAGTGAGAGCCTCGGGCCAATGGACCGTCGCACTACGGTCCTTCGGCTCTGTCGCCGGGTTTAGTGAACGGTATCACAAACTATTTGATGAGAGCTTTACCTGTCCGGTGTGCTGACTGTCACACATGAGGGCTAACCCGCCCGTGTGTGCAGGACGGGCAACCACCTTGTCTGGTAAAGGGCGTTCATGTCGGACATGGTCCGGGGGCGTCAGCGCGCCGATCCGGCCTTCCGCCGGTCGGGGAGGCGCGAACGGGGGCCTACGGCGGTCGCCCCGTTGACGCCGGACACCCCGGCCGCGACCGGCCGCGGCGGCGCCGGCTCCGAAGCCTCGTCCTCGCGTACGGCGGCCTCGGCCGCGGCCTCCGCCGCCCGCGCCGCGTGCCGGTAGCGCGGCGGCACCAGGCCCTCGGCCCAGCGCGGCGCCCTCGGGGTGAACCGCGGCAGCAGGAGCAGGACGAGGCCCAGCGCGCTCAGCGCGGCGATGGCGAGCACGATCCACATCGTCGCAGAACTGACCGAATAGGCCACCGTCCCGAAGGCGATCAGCCCCGACCAGAAGTACATGATCAGCACCGCGCGGCTGTGGGAATGGCCGAGTTCCAGCAGCCGGTGGTGCAGGTGCCCGCGGTCCGCCGCGAAGGGCGACTGGCCGTTCCAGGTGCGCCGCACGATGGCCAGGACCAGGTCCGCGACCGGGATCGCGATGATCGTCAGCGGCAGCAGCAGCGGGATGAACACCGGCAGCATCGCGTGCGTCGCGTTGCGCTCGCCGCCCGCGAACAGGGCCAGCGCGTCCGGGTCCACCTGGCCGGTGATGGAGATCGCGGAGGCGGCCAGCACCAGGCCGATGAGCATGGAGCCGGAGTCGCCCATGAAGATCCGGGCGGGGTGCATGTTGTGCGGCAGGAAGCCCAGGCACATGCCCATCAGGATGGCGGCGAAGAGGGTCGCGGGCGCCGCGGCCTCGATCCCGTAGCCGAACCAGATCCGGTACGCGTAGAGGAAGAGCGCGCAGGTCGCGATGCAGACCATGCCGGCGGCCAGGCCGTCGAGGCCGTCCACGAAGTTCACGGCGTTGATGGTGATCACGACGAGGGCCACCGTCAGCAGGTTGCCCTGCCACTGGGTGAGCGGGACCGTCCCGACGCCGGGGATGGGGATCCACAGGATGGTCAGGCCCTGCATGACCATCACGCCGGCGGCGATCATCTGCGCGCCCAGCTTGATCAGGGCGTCGATCTCGAACTTGTCGTCCAGTACGCCGACCAGCCAGATCAGCGCCGCGCCCGAGAGCAGGGCCCGCGGTTCGTTCGACTGCTCGAAGACCCCGTTGAGGTTGCGCAGGTGGTCGGCGACCAGCAGGCCCGCGCAGAGACCGCCGAACATGGCGATGCCGCCCAGCCGCGGAGTCGGCTCCCGGTGCACGTCGCGGGCGCGGATCTCCGGCATGGCGCCGGCCGCGATCGCGAACTTCCGAACGGGCCCGGTCAGCAGGTAGGTCACCGCGACCGTGACGCAAAGCGTCAGCAGATATTCACGCACGGGCTGCCCCAGATGTATCGCCGGCCATCTCAGCCCCACACATTAGCCCTGATGTCATCGCAGACGAGGACGCGCGGAGGGCCCGTTCCGGTTGCGGTACGCCCTGTCTGCCCCTTTAGGCCCCGTACGGGGGAAATCCCGCGGTGAGCTCGGCCACCTCCGTACGGGTCCCCGCGGCCGCGCCCTCGCGCAGCGCCGCGGTGAACAGTTCCGCGATCCGGACCATCTGCGGCTCCCCCATCCCCTGGGTGGTCACCGCCGCCGTGCCCAGCCGGATCCCGCGCTGGTCCCCGTACGGGAGGGCGCAGGTGTCCAGGACGATCCCGGCGGCGGCCAGGCGGCCGCGCGCGGTGGGCCCGTCGACGCCGAGCGCCACCGGGTCCGCGCTGATCAGGTGGGTGTCGGTGCCGCCGGTCGTCACCCCGAAACCCCGGTCCGCGAGGGCCTGGGCGAGGGCGCGGGCGTTGGCGACGACCCGGTGCGCGTACGTGGTGAAGGCGGGCCCGGCCGCCTCCCCGAACGCCACCGCCTTCGCGGCGATGGTGTGCATCTGGGCCCCGCCCTGGGTGAAGGGGAACACCGCCCGGTCGACGCGCTCGGCGAACTCGGCGCCGCACAGGACCATCCCGCCGCGCGGTCCGCGCAGCACCTTGTGCGTGGTCGCGCACACCAGGTCGGCGTACGGGACGGGGCTGGGCGCGGCCCCGCCGGCCACCAGCCCGATCGGATGGGCGGCGTCGGCGATCAGGTAGGCCCCGACCTCGTCGGCGATCTCGCGGAACGCCGAGTACTCCGGGTGGCGCGGGTAGGAGATCGAGCCGCACACGATCGCCTTGGGCCGGTGCGCGCGGGCCAGGCGCTGCACCTGTTCGTAGTCGATGAGCCCGGTCGCGGCGTCCACCCCGTAGCCGACGAAGTCGAACCAGCGGCCGGAGATGTTGGTGGGCGAGCCGTGGGTGAGGTGGCCGCCGTACGGGAGGCCCATGGCCAGCACCGTGTCCCCGGGCCGCAGCAGGGCGGCGTACGCGGCGAGCACGGCGGAGGAACCGGAGTGCGGCTGTACGTTGGCGTGCTCGACCCCGAAGAGCGCCCTGGCCCGCTCGACGGCGACCCGCTCGGCGAGGTCGGCGTACTCGCAGCCCCCGTGGTGGCGGGCGCCGGGGTACCCCTCGGCGTACTTGTTGGCGAGGGGGGAGCCGAGCGCGGTGAGCACGGCGGGCGAGGTGAAGTTCTCGGCGGCGCTCATCTGGAGGGTGACGGCCTGCCGCTGCGCCTCCCCGGCGAGTACGTCGGCCATCTGCGGATCCTGCTGCCGCAGCAGGTCCGTGGGCTGCGTGATGACGCTCATGGCGCGACTCCAGGGGGCTACCCGTCAGGTACCAGCCACGATAGCCCCGCACCCCTTTCGCCGCCGCTCGCACAACCAGCCTCGTCGGCGTTTGAGGCGCGGGGTCCGGGGCGGAGCCCCGGGGAACGGAGGAAGGGCGGGGCGGGGAGCGGCTCCGCGCAGCGGGACCCGGAGGGTCAGCGGGGAGCGGTGACGCCCGTCAGGGCCGTGACCACGGGGTCCAGCGCCTGGTTGATCTCGTCGCCGATCGAGCGGAAGAAGGTGATCGGCGCCCCGTACGGGTCGTACACCTCGTCCGCGTCGGCGGAAGGCGCCAGCAGCCACCCGCGCAGCGCCGCGGCGGCCCGCACGAGCGCCCGCGCCCGCTCGGCCATGCCCTCGTCCAGCGGCGGCAGCGTGGCCGGGTCTATGGCCCGCACGAGCCGCGTGAACTCCTTCAGCGTGAAGGTCCGCAGCCCGGCCGAGTGCCCCATGGAGATGACCTGCGCCCGGTGGTCACGGGTCGCGGTCAGCACCAGGTCGGCGCGTATGACGTGCTCGTCCAGCAGCTCCCGCCCGGTGAACCCGGTCGCGTCGGCCCCGAAGTCGGCGAGGACGGCGGCGGCGTTGGCCTCCATCGGGGCGCCCTCGTGGCCCCAGGTGCCGGCGCTCTCCACGATGAGGTCCCCGGTGACGAAACCGCCCAGCCGGTGCTCCAGGGCGTGCCGCGTCAGCCGCTCGGTGATGGGCGAGCGGCAGACGTTGCCGGTGCTGACGTGGAGTATGCGGAAGGACTCTCCCCCGTCGGCTATGCCACGCCCCTGAGGGCTCACGGGGCCACCTCGAGGTCGGGTACGACCTCCCGCAGCTGCTCGGCGGTGAGCGCCCCGGCGCGCAGCAGGACGGGCACCTTGCCGGTGACGTCGACGATCGACGACGGCAGGGTGCTGGGGGTCGGGCCGCCGTCCAGGTACACGGACACGGAGTCGCCCAGCATGGCGCGCGCGGCGTCGCAGTCCTCGGGCGCCGGGTGCCCGGACAGGTTCGCGGAGGAGACGGCCATCGGGCCGACCTCGGTCAGCAGCTCGATCGCGACGGGGTGCAGGGGCATGCGTACGGCGACGGTCCCGCGGGTCTCGCCCAGGTCCCACGCCAGCGAGGGCTGGTGCTTGGCGACGAGGGTCAGCCCGCCCGGCCAGAAGGCGTCGACGAGCTCCCACGCCTGCTCGGAGAAGTCCGTGACGAGGCCGTGGAGGGTGTTCGGGGAGCCGATGAGCACGGGGGTGGGCATGTTGCGGCCCCGCCCCTTGGCGGCGAGCAGGTCACCGACGGCCTCGGAGCTGAAGGCGTCCGCGCCGATCCCGTAGAGGGTGTCGGTGGGCAGCACGACGAGCTCGCCGCGGCGTACGGCGGATGCCGCTTCACGCAGACCCGTCTTGCGGTCCGTCGCGTCGTTGCAGTCGTATCGCCGGGCCATCAGCGGGCCTCCTCGTGCAGCGGGGTGGTGTCGGTGGGCGGGGTCGCGCGGATCACGGCAGCGCCTTGCGGGCGGTCGCGAAGCGCGGGCGGTTGTTCAGGTCGGGGTGGTCTGCGGAGTCCGCCCAGCCCCGTTCGTCGGCGAAGATCCACGGCACCTGCCCGCCCTGGGTGTCGGCGTGCTCGATGACGACGATGCCGCCGGGCCGCAGCAGCCGGTGGGCGGTGCGCTCGATCCCGCGGATGGTGTCGAGGCCGTCCTCGCCGGAGAACAGCGCCATCTCGGGGTCGTGGTCCCGGGCCTCGGGGGCCACGTACTCCCACTCGGTGAGCGGGATGTACGGCGGGTTGGAGATGACCAGGTCGACCTGCCCGTCCAGCTCGGGGAGCGCGGTGAGCGCGTCGCCCTGGTGGACGGTGACCCGGGAGCCCTCGGCGTTCTTGCGGGTCCAGCGCAGCGCGTCCTCGGACAGCTCCACGGCGTGCACGCGCGAGCGCGGCACCTCCTGGGCCATGGCGAGCGCGATGGCGCCGGAGCCGGTGCACAGGTCGACGATCAGCGGCTCGACGACGTCCATCGCCCGGACGGCCTGTATGGCCCAGTCCACGACCGACTCGGTCTCGGGCCGGGGTACGAACACCCCGGGTCCGACCTGGAGCTCCAGGTAGCGGAAGAAGGCGCGGCCGGTGATGTGCTGGAGCGGCTCGCGCGCCTCGCGGCGGGCGACGGCCTCCCAGTAGCGGGCGTCGAAGTCCGCGTCCTTGACGTGGTGCAGTTCCCCCCGCTTGACGCCGTGCACGAAGGCGGCGAGCTCCTCCGCGTCGAAACGCGGAGAGGGCACGCCGGCGGCGGCCAGCCGCTGAGTGGCCTGGGCCACCTCGGCAAGCAGCAAGTTCACGCTGGTCCTCCGGGCTGCTGTCGTACGGGGGGTGGTGCGGGAATCAGGCAGGGGTCGGGCAGGGCCGGACGCGGATCAGTGCGCGGCCGCGAGCTTGGCGGCGGAGTCCGTGTCGACGCAGGCCTGGATGACCGAGTCGAGGTCGCCGTCGAGCACCTGGTCCAAGTTGTACGCCTTGAAACCGGTCCGGTGGTCCGAGATCCGGTTTTCCGGGTAGTTGTACGTACGGATCTTCTCGGAGCGGTCCACGCTGCGCACCTGGCTGCGGCGCACGTCGGAGGCCTCCTGCTCGGCGGCTTCCTGCGCGGCGGCCAGCAGGCGCGAGCGCAGGATGCGCATGGCCTGCTCCTTGTTCTGGAGCTGGCTCTTCTCGTTCTGGCAGGAGGCGACCACACCGGTGGGGAGGTGCGTGATGCGCACGGCCGAGTCGGTGGTGTTGACGGACTGGCCGCCGGGGCCGGACGAGCGGTACACGTCGATGCGGAGGTCGTTCATGTTGATCTCGACCTCGACCTCCTCGGCTTCCGGGGTGACGAGCACGCCGGCGGCGGAGGTGTGGATGCGGCCCTGGGACTCGGTGGCCGGAACGCGCTGGACGCGGTGCACGCCGCCCTCGTACTTCAGGCGGGCCCACACGCCCTGGCCGGGCTCGGTCGCGCCGTTGCCGCCCTTGGTGCGGACGGAGACCTGGACGTCCTTGTAGCCGCCGAGCTCGGACTCGGTGGCGTCGATGATCTCGGTCTTCCAGCCCACGCGCTCGGCGTAGCGCAGGTACATGCGCAGCAGGTCGCCCGCGAAGAGGGCGGACTCGTCGCCGCCGGCGCCGGCCTTGACCTCCAGGAGCACGTCCTTGTCGTCGCTGGGGTCGCGCGGGACGAGCAGCAGGCGGAGCTTCTCGGTGAGCTCTTCGCGCTGGGCGCTCAGTTCCTTGACCTCGGCGGCGAAGTCGGGGTCGTCGGCCGCGAACTCCTTGGCCGTCTCGATGTCCTCGGCCGACTGCTTCCAGGCGCGGAAGGTCGCCACGATCGGGGTCAGCTCCGCGTAGCGCTTGTTCAGCTTGCGCGCGTTGGCCTGATCGGAGTGGACCGAAGGGTCGGCGAGCTTCTTCTCAAGATCGGCGTGCTCGCCGACCAGTTCCTCGACCGCCTCGAACATCGGATGCTCCTGTGGTGAAAGTCAAAAATGGGCTGGGTGGGCGACACGACGACAAAGGCGCCGGTCCGGCCGCCCCCGCGTGATCAGGGGGCGGCCGGTGACCGGCGCCTGGGTCGCGCTACTTCTTGGCCGCACCCTTGCCGAAGCGGGCCTCGAAGCGGGCCACGCGGCCACCGGTGTCGAGGATCTTCTGCTTGCCCGTGTAGAACGGGTGGCACTCGGAGCAGACCTCGGCTCGGATGGAGCCCTCGGTCAGGGTGCTACGGGTGGTGAACGACGCGCCACAGGTGCAGCTGACCTGGGTCTCGACGTACTCGGGGTGAACATCGCGCTTCAAGGTGTCTCCTAGATTCGGGAGGGCGCCGGGTCGCAGGAGCCGAATTGCGCACTGCGTGAACCGGGGCCGACAGACCAGTCTGCCAGGACCGGGCCGCCTGTCAAAATTCTGAGGACGCTCCCCTCAACGGGGACGGTCCGGCATCTATTCCTGCCGGGTCCCGGCAGGGAAGCACTACTGGACGATCGAGCCCGCGACGCTCTTGTCCCCGGTCGACTTCTCGGTGGCCTCGGCGGGGATCGGCTGGTCGGCGAGCAGGGCGTCCCAGACCATCTTGGACTCCTTGGCGAGCGGGACGACGCGGTCCTTGTCCCGCGGGTCGTAGACCACCGGGAGGGTGATCATGTGCATGTCTTCGGAGTCGATGCCCTGGAGTCCCTGGGCGAAGCCCATGAGGGACTTCACGTCGCCGAGCGCCTTGTCGGTGGTGAGCGCCTTGGTGGCGGAGTCGGCGAGATCGAGCAGCTTCTTGGGGTTGTCGAACACCCCGATGCCCTTGACCTGCTTGATCAGGGCCTTGATGAAGGCCTGCTGGAGCTGTATTCGGCCCAGGTCGGTGCCGTCGCCGACGCTCTTGCGGGTCCGGACGAGGCCGAGGGCCTGCTCCCCGTTGAGCTTGTGGGGGCCGGGCTGGAGGTCCAGGTGGCTGTCTTTGTCCTTGATCGGCTTGGTCGTGGTGAGCTGGACCCCGCCGAGGTTGTCGATGATCTTCTTGAAGCCGGTGAAGTCGACCTCGAGGTAGTGGTCCATGCGGATGCCCGACATCGTCTCCACGGTCTTCACCGCGCAGGCGGCCCCGCCGATGGTGTAGGCCTCGTTGAACTGCGAGCGGGCGCTGCCGGGGTTCGTCTTGCCCTTGCCGACGGCGCAGGCGGGCCGCGGGGCCATCGTGTCGCGCGGGATCGACACGACGCTCGCCCGCTGGTGGCCCTCGTAGAGGTGGACGATCATCGCGGTGTCGGAGCGGGCGGAGCCGCCGTCGTCCTCGCCGTACTCGCCGTTGGCGCCGCCGCGGGAGTCGGAGCCGAGGACGAGGATGTCCATGGAGCCGTTGTCGATGTTGGCGGGGCGGTCCTTGCCGAGGGCCTGGTCGATGTCGACGGTCTTCAGGTTGCCGTTGAACTTGACGTAGAAGTAGCCGAGGCCCGCACCGCCCAGCAGGACCACTCCGGCGACGGTCCACGCGGCGACGCGCACGCCCTTGCGGCGCTCCGGCGCCTTGCGCCGGCTCCGGCCCCGCCCCACGGCTCGTCGGCCCCGGACCTTGCTGTCCTCGCTCATGCTCTCCTCGGTCCTGCTCCGTATGCCCGCTCGGCAGCCCGCTCGGCCCGCTGTCCTCTCACTCAGACGGACGAGCGCGTTCCAGGGTTCCACGCCGCGGCACGGGGCCGGGACCAGCCCGGCGGACCGCCTGTACCGGGAGCGACGTCCCGTCACGCTGCGCCCACCTGCCTCTCCCGTACGGGGGCCCGGGCGCCCCGTACGGGCCCTTGGACCCCCGCGGATGTGGCGAAGGTCGCACGGTGCGGGAGCCGCCCCAAAACGCGGGACCGCCCCCACCGCGGCTGCGGTGGGGGCGGTCCCGGACGTGCGTGCCTCGCCGGTGGCGGGGGTCAGTCGTCGTTCTTGCCCGCCGGGGTCGTCTTGGCGATCTGCATCAGGAACTCGGCGTTCGACTTCGTCTGCTTCATCTTGTCGAGCAGCAGCTCGATCGCCTGCTGCGAGTCGAGCGCGTGCAGCACCCGGCGCAGCTTCCAGACGATGGCGAGCTCCTCCGCGTTGAGGAGGATCTCCTCCTTGCGGGTGCCCGACGGGTCGACGTCGACGGCCGGGAAGATGCGCTTGTCGGCGAGCTTGCGGTCGAGCTTGAGCTCCATGTTGCCGGTGCCCTTGAACTCCTCGAAGATCACCTCGTCCATGCGCGAGCCGGTGTCGACCAGCGCGGTGGCCAGGATGGTCAGCGAGCCGCCGTCCTCGATGTTGCGCGCGGCACCGAAGAAGCGCTTCGGCGGGTACAGCGCGGTCGAGTCGACACCACCGGACAGGATGCGGCCGGAGGCGGGGGCCGAGAGGTTGTACGCACGGCCCAGACGGGTGATGGAGTCCAGCAGGACGACCACGTCGTGACCCAGCTCGACGAGACGCTTGGCGCGCTCGATGGCCAGCTCGGCGACGGTGGTGTGGTCCTCGGCCGGGCGGTCGAAGGTCGAGGAGATGACCTCGCCCTTGACCGACCGCTGCATGTCGGTGACCTCTTCCGGACGCTCGTCGACCAGGACGACCATCAGGTGGCACTCGGGGTTGTTGACGGTGATCGCGTTGGCGATCGCCTGCATGATCATGGTCTTGCCGGTCTTCGGCGGGGCCACGATCAGGCCTCGCTGGCCCTTGCCGATCGGCGACACGAGGTCGATGATGCGGGTCGTCAGCACACCCGGGTCGGTCTCCAGACGGAGCCGGTCCTGGGGGTACAGCGGGGTCAGCTTCTGGAACTCCGGGCGGCCGCGGCCGGATTCGGGCGCCATGCCGTTGACGGAGTCCAGGCGCACGAGCGCGTTGAACTTCTCGCGGCGCTCGCCGTCCTTGGGCTGGCGGACCGCACCGGTGGTGTGGTCGCCCTTGCGGAGCCCGGCCTTGCGGACCTGGGCGAGGGAGACGTACACGTCGTTCGGGCCGGGCAGGTAGCCCGAGGTCCGGATGAACGCGTAGTTGTCGAGGATGTCGAGGATGCCGGCGACGGGGATCAGTACGTCGTCGTCGGCGACCTGCGGCTCGTTCGGCGCGAACTCGTCGCGGCCGCGACGGCCACGGCGGTCGCGGTAGCGTCCGCGCCGGCCGCGACGGCCGTCCTCGTCGAAGTCGTCCTGCGGGCCGTTGTCCTGACGGTCCTGACGACCCTGCTGGCCCTGGCCCCGGCCGCCCTGCTGCTGACGGTCGGCGCGGTCCTGACGGTCCGCACGGTCCTGACGGCCGCCGGCCTGGCCACCCTGGCCGCCGCCGGCCTGGCCGCCGGCCTGACCGCCCTGCTGCTGGCCCTGCTGGTCGTCCGTCTTGGCACCGCGCTCACGGCGGCCCTGCTGACGGTCACCGCGCTCGGCACGGTCACCGCGCTCGCCACGCTCGCCGCGGTCACGGCGGTCACGGCGGGTGCGGCCCTCGCCGGCCTCCTGCGCCTGGCCCTGGGCCTGGGCGGAGACCGCCGTCGCGGCCTCGGCCTTGGCCTCGGTCTGCGCGGCGGGAGCGGTCTCGGTCTTCTGCTCGACCTGCACGACGGCGGGGGCCGAGGACTCCGGGCTGCCGGAGGGGGCGGTGGCGCGACGGCGGCGACGCTCGCCGACCGGAGCGTCCTCGCTCGCAGGCTGACCGGGGATCTCGATCTGCGCCTGCGCGGCGGGCTTCTCGGCGGGGGCCGCGGCGGCGGCCTCGCCCGTGCGGGCCTTGCTGGTGGCGCGGCGCTTCGGCTTGGTCTCGGCGGCATCGGCGGCGGGGGCCGCGGCCTTGGGGGCGCTGCCGCCCTGCGCCTCCTTGATGACCTCGATCAGCTGGCTCTTGCGCATCCGCGCGGTGCCCCTGATACCGAGGCCCGACGCGACCTGCTGCAGCTCGGCCAGGACCATGCCCTCAAGGCCGGTGCCGGAGCGGCGACGCTTGGGTGCGGCGCCCGCGGCGGGAGCACTGGTGTCGACGTTGGTGTCGGCAGCGCCCATCAGATCGGTGGTGTCGCTCACGAAGGGTCCTTCCCTGGAGCGGACGTCGGCCTGTCTGGCTCGGCGACCGGTTGTGCTGTCCGACGACGGTCTGTGTGTGGACCGTGCCGGGGCGGTGGTCCGCCGATAGATGTACGGCGGAGAGAAACGTGCATGGGTGGTTCCGGCGAGAAGCCCCCGAGCTGGAAGCGTGGGAATGTCACGCCGATTCCGGAGCGTGCTCGAAACTGCTGGCAGCGATCAAAGCAGTCGGGGAGGCTCCCGGAAGAAAGGTGGTCCCGAATGGGGACACTGAGCACCGAGCCATGGCGGCTTCGGATGCGCACTTGAGACTAACACTACCGGATCCAACAGACATTCCCCCTCTCAATCACCGGCAATCGCCCCCTCCGCGGGCCGGCGGCCTGCCCGGCCGCCCGCCCGGTGGGGCCGTGTCGCTAGGACACGGACTGCCCGCCGTGCGTGCCCAGCGGAAGGACGCTCGCGCCCGCGGCGTCGAGTGCGAGCCGGTTGGCCGCCCACCCCTCGCCCGCGAGCCGCGCGACCTTGTCGGCCGCGTCGTTGTCGACCAGCGCGAGGACCGTGGGGCCCGCGCCGGAGATGACCGCGGGGATGCCGTCCGCCCGCAGCCGGCCCACGAGGGCGACGCTCTCGGGCATCGCCGGGGCTCGGTACTCCTGGTGCAGCCGGTCCTCGGTGGCCGGCAGCAGGAACTCGGGACGCCTGGTCATGGCCTCCACGAGCAGGCCGGCCCGGCCCGCGTTCACGGCCGCGTCCACGTGCGGCACGGTGCGCGGCAGCAGGCCTCGCGCGGTCTCGGTCAGGACCGGCTTGGAGGGAACGAAGACCACCGGAACGATGGAATCGGCGGGGTCCATACGGATCGCCTTGGCACTGCCCCCGTCCATCCAGGCCAGGGTGAAGCCGCCGAGCAGGCAGGCGGCGACGTTGTCGGGGTGGCCCTCGATCTCCGTGGCGAGTTCCAGCAGCGCCGCGTCGTCGAGCTTGGCCTCGCCGCCTATGGTCACGGCGCGGGCGGCGACGATGCCGGCGCAGATCGCGGCGGAGGAGGAGCCGAGGCCCCGGCCGTGCGGGATGCGGTTGGCGCAGACGACCTCCAGGCCGCGCGGCTGGCCGCCCAGCAGGTCGAAGGCGGTGCGCATGGAGCGTACGAGGAGGTGGCTCTCGTCCCGCGGGAGGGTGTCGGCGCCCTCACCCGCGATGTCGATGTTCAGGCCGGAGTCGGCTACGCGGACGACCACGTCGTCGTAGAGCCCCAGGGCCAGGCCGAGGGCGTCGAAGCCGGGGCCGAGGTTGGCACTGCTGGCGGGGACGCGCACCCGTACGGCGGCGGCGCGGAACGCTGGACCTGCCATCGGTCGATGACACTCCTTGTGACTGTGCGAGATCTGGTGACGGTGCGGGATCTTCGCTGCGAATGTACTGGAGAACGTACGACACCCGAAGGCCCTCGGGGCAGCACCACGGGTCATATGCGCGGTGGCGGATGTAAGTACAGCGTATCGAAGGAAGGTTCTCTCGCGACATAGGGCGCACAGGAGGCGCACGATGCGTGTCGCGGACTTCCGCTGAATTCCGTTGACTTTTGGTGTCGTACGGGCCGAGTTGCCGGATTCCGGAGGCTTCCGGAATCCGGCAACGAGGCGTCGTGCGGGTGAGCCCGGGGGCTCGGTCAGACCAGGCCGAGACGGATGGCCGCGGCCTCGGCGTCCACCGGAACGGTGACCGGCTGCGGAGCGCCCGCGACCGCCCAGTCGGGGTCCTTGAGGCCATTGCCGGTGACCGTGCAGACGATCGTCTGGCCCGGGTCGACCAGACCGGCTTCGGCGGCCTTGAGCAGGCCCGCCACGGACGCGGCGGAGGCGGGCTCGACGAAGACGCCCTCCTGCGCGGCCAACAGCCGGTAGGCGGACAGGATCTGGCGGTCCGTCACCTCGTCGATGAAGCCGCCCGACTCGTCCCGGGCCTGCAGGGCGTAGTCCCAGGAGGCCGGGTTGCCGATCCGGATCGCGGTGGCGATGGTGTGCGGCTCCTTGACGATCTCTCCGCGCACGATGGGCGCGGAACCGGACGCCTGGAAACCCCACACACGGGGCGTACGGGAGGCCAGGCCGTCGGCCTTGTACTCCTTGAAGCCCTTCCAGTACGCGGTGATGTTGCCGGCGTTGCCGACGGGCAGCACGTGGATGTCGGGGGCGTCGCCGAGCGCGTCGACGATCTCGAACGCGGCCGTCTTCTGGCCCTCGATGCGCACCGGGTTGACCGAATTGACCAGCGCCACCGGGTAGTTGTCGGACAGCGCGCGGGCCAGGTCCAGGCAGTCGTCGAAGTTGCCGTCGACCTGCAGGATCTTGGCGCCGTGGATCAGCGCCTGGCCCATCTTGCCGAGCGCGATCTTGCCGCGGGGCACGAGGACGGCGGACACCATGCCGGCGCGCACCGCGTACGCGGCGGCGGAGGCGGAGGTGTTGCCCGTGGAGGCGCAGATGACGGCCTTGGCGCCGTCCTCCTTGGCCTTGGTGATCGCCATGGTCATGCCGCGGTCCTTGAAGGACCCGGTGGGGTTGGCCCCCTCCACCTTGAGGTGGACCTCGCAGCCGGTGCGCTCGGAGAGCACCTGCGCGGGGACGAGGGGAGTGCCGCCCTCGCGGAGCGTGACCACGGGAGTCTTGTCCGTCACCGGCAGGCGGTCCCGGTACTCCTCGATGATGCCGCGCCACTGGTGGGTGCGATTGCTGCTCATGGGTCCTTACTCCCCTTCAACACGCATGATGCTGGCGACACCGCGCACGGTGTCCAGCTTCCGCAGTGCCTCGACGGTCCCGGAGAGGGCGGCGTCGGGCGCGCGGTGGGTGACGACGACGAGGGAGGCCTCGCCGTCCTTCCCCTGCTGGCGGACGGTGTCGATGGAGACACCGTGCTCCGCGAAGGTGGTCGCCACCTGGGCGAGGACGCCCGGCTTGTCCGCCACATCGAGGCTGATGTGGTAGCGGGTGACGACATCCCCCATGGGGCTGACCGGCAGCTGGGTGTACGCCGACTCGCCGGGCCCCGTTGCCTCGGCGAGCTTGTTACGGCAGACCGCGACGAGGTCGCCGAGGACCGCGGACGCGGTCGGCGAGCCGCCCGCGCCGGGCCCGTAGAACATGAGGCGCCCGGCGGCCTCCGCCTCGACGAAGACGGCGTTGTACGCCTCGCGGACGGAGGCGAGCGGGTGGGTGAGCGGGATCATCGCCGGGTGCACGCGGGCGGTGACGGACTCGCCGTCGGCGGCGCGCTCGAGGATCGCCAGGAGCTTGATGGTGCAGCCCATCCGCTTGGCGGAGGCGAAGTCGGAGGCGCTGACCTCGGTCATGCCCTCGCGGTAGACGTCGTCGAGGCGGACCCGGGTGTGGAAAGCGATGCCGGCCAGGATCGCGGCCTTGGCGGCGGCGTCGTAGCCCTCGACGTCGGCGGTGGGGTCGGCCTCGGCGTACCCGAGGGCGGTGGCCTCGTCCAGGGCCTCCTGGTAGCCGGCGCCGGTCGAGTCCATCTTGTCGAGGATGAAGTTCGTCGTGCCGTTGACGATGCCCATCACCCGGTTGATCTTGTCGCCGGCGAGGGACTCGCGCATCGGGCGGACCAGCGGGATGGCGCCGGCGACGGCGGCCTCGTAGTACAGGTCCAGCCCGTGCTGCTCGGCGGCGGCGTGCAGCGCGGCGCCGTCCTGGGCGAGGAGCGCCTTGTTGGCGGAGACGACGGAGGCGCCGTTCTCGAAGGCGGTGGTGATCAGGGTGCGGGCGGGCTCGATCCCGCCGATGACCTCGATGACGACGTCGATGTCGCCCCGTTTGAGGAGGGCGGTGGCATCGGTGGTGACCAGCGCCGGATCGATGCCCTCACGGACCTTGGAGGGCCGCCGGACCGCGACGCCGGCGAGCTCGACCGGGGCGCCGATCCTGGCCGTCAGATCATCGGCGTGCGTCGTCATGATGCGCGCCACCTCTGAGCCGACCACTCCACAGCCCAGCAGCGCCACCTTCAGCGGACGCGTACGCATCATTCGACCTACGCCTTTCGATCTTTCTTCGCTCCCCGGCGCGCGGTTTGCGCGTCAGGTGTGAACCAGTCTCACTCAATGGACATGAGTTTCCATCCTCGGTCCATTGAGTGAGACACCTATTTTGAGGGGCGGATGCCCTGTCCCAGCAATATGGGAATCATCCGAGGTCGAGACGCAGGAGATCTTCCTCCGTCTCGCGGCGGACGATCACCCGCGCCTGCCCGTCGCGCACGGCGACGACGGGCGGGCGGAGCGCGTGGTTGTAGTTGCTGGCCATGGAGCGGCAGTACGCCCCGGTGGCCGGTACGGCGAGGAGGTCGCCCGGCGCCAGGTCGGCGGGCAGGAAGGCGTCCTTCACCACGATGTCACCGCTCTCGCAGTGCTTCCCGACGACGCGGACGAGCATCGGCTCGGCGTCGGAGACGCGGGAGACGAGGGTGACCGCGTACTCGGCGTCGTAGAGGGCCGTACGGATGTTGTCGGACATGCCCCCGTCGACGGAGACGTAGGTCCGCAGGCCTTCGAGGGGCTTGATCGTGCCGACCTCGTAGAGGGTGAAGGCGGTGGGCCCGACGATGGCGCGGCCGGGCTCCACGGAGATGCGGGGCGCCTTGAGGCCGGCGCCCTCGCACTCGCGGGCGACGATCTCGGTGAGGGCCTTGGCGATCTCGTGGGGCTCGCGCGGGTCGTCGGCGGAGGTGTAGGCGATGCCGAGGCCGCCGCCGAGGTCGATCTCGGGGAGTTCGACGCCGTGCTCGTCGCGGACGGCGGCCAGCAGCTGGATCACCCGCTTGGCGGACACCTCGAAGCCGGCCATGTCGAAGATCTGCGAGCCGATGTGGGAGTGGACGCCGAGGAGGTCGAGGCTGTCGTGCCCGAGGGCGCGGCGCACGGCCTCGGCGGCGGAGCCGTCGGCGACGGCGATGCCGAACTTCTGGTCCTCGTGGGCGGTCGCGATGAACTCGTGCGTGTGCGCCTCGACGCCGACGGTGACGCGGATCTGCACGGGCTGGCGCACGCCGAGCTCGCGGGCGACGTGCGCGACGCGGGCGATCTCCTGGAAGGAGTCCAGCACGATCCGTCCGACGCCGGCCTCGACGGCCCGGCGGATCTCGGCCCCGGACTTGTTGTTGCCGTGGAAGGCGATCCGGTCGGCGGGCATCCCGGCGGCGAGGGCGGTGGCGAGCTCGCCGCCGGAGCACACGTCCAGGTTCAGCCCCTCCTCCTTCAGCCACTTCACGACGGCCTTGGAGAGGAACGCCTTGCCGGCGTAGAAGACGTCGGCGTCCTTGCCGAAGGCGTGCGCCCAGGCGCGGCAGCGGGCCCGGAAGTCCTCCTCGTCGAGGAAGTAGGCGGGGGTCCCGAACTCCTCCGCGAGCCGGGTCACTTCGATCCCGCCCACACTGACGACGCCGTCGTCGCCCCGCGTGACCGTCCGGGACCAGACCTTCTCGTCGAGGACGTTGAGGTCGTCGGCGGGCGGGGCGTAGTGGCCCTCGGGCAGGACGTCGGCGTGGCGGGGTCCGGCGGGGTGCGCGGAACGGCTCATCGGTATCTCTCTTCGCGTTTCACAGGAAGTCGGGTGCGTCTATGCCGAGCAGGGCGAGGCCACCGGCCAGCACCGTCCCGGCGGCTTCGGCGAGAGCCAGCCGGGCACGGTGGGCGGCCGAGGGTTTCTCGTCCCCCTGGGGCAGCACGTGGTGCTGGAAGTCGAGGAGCGCGTCGGCCACGGCGACGAGGTGCCGCACGAGGCGCTCGGGCGCCCGGTGGTGCGCGGCCGCCTCGAGGACGAGGGGATGGTCGGCCAGGAGCCGCAGCAGCGGCTCCTCCCCCACCTCCGCGGGGCCGGCGCGGAACCCGAGCAGCTCGGCGTTGCGGGTGAGGGCCCGGCAGCGGGAGTGGGCGTAGCGCACACGGAAGTACTCGCTGGACTCGTCCTGCGCGAGGAGGCCCGGCGTGAAGGCGGGCGTCTCGCGGGCGGGCACGGCGAGCACGGCCCAGGTGGCCGCACCGGCCCCGTACACGGCGACGACGTCCCCGTCCCGCTGCGCGACGGGCGCGATGCGCGGCTGCTCGCCGGCGTTGTCCGTCCCCTGGGTCCAGAGGATGCGGGTGACGGCCTCGCGCACGGCCCGCTCGCGGAAGCCGGGTGCCGGCTCGGCGTAGCCGTAGCGGGGGCCGAGGCGGAGCACGTCGCCGACGAGGGCGGCGGCGGGCAGCGGCATCAGCGTGAAGTTCAGGAATCCGGGTCCGGTGACGTCCACACGGGTGATCCCGGCCTCACCGCCGAGCCGCCGCGCGAGCACACGGGCGACGTCCCCGGGTGTGCCCTGACCGCCCTTCGCGAGCTGGAAGGCGACGGGTGTGGCGTACTCCCCCACCCCTCCGGGACGCGTCCGCTCGACGACGACGCGCGCCGGGACCGGCCCGGCCAGTTCCCCGTCCTCGACGGCACGGCGCACGGCGTGTACGACGGCACGAGAGAGGTCGACGGGGATCACGGCACCCAGCGTAGGCGAGAAGGCCGATACGCATGCATCGGGTTTCGCCATGTGAACAGCCCGCCACCACAGCGGTCGGCGGCCCCCTCACCCGCCTCCCCTAAACACCCCTCCGCACAGGGGCGCTCTTCCGCTCCCGCCGGTCCTTGCGCTCGACGAGCCTGCGCACGACCCGCACGAGCTCGGCGGGCTCGAAGGGCTTCGCGACGAACGCGTCCACCCCGGCGGCGATCCCCGCCTCGACCTCGTGCTGCGTACAGGCGCTGACGATGGCGACGGGCAGATGCCGCGTCCGCGGATCGGCCCGCAACTGCGCGGCGGCCCCGAACCCGTCCAGCCGGGGCATGACCACATCAAGGGTGATGGCGTCCGGACACACGCGGTGGACGATGTCCAGACACTCGGCACCATCGTTCGCGGTCACGACCTCGAAGCCCTCCAGCTCGAGATTGACCTTGATCAGCTGCCGGATGACCTTGTTGTCGTCGACAACAAGCACCCGGCCCGAGGCGCCTGGCACAACTCGAGAGTAGGTCGCCCTAAGCCCCCGCGTCCGGGTTTTCGCCACTTCCACCCCCTGCGGGCGACCGACCTCCCCCTCCCGCCCAAATCGGTTCCTGATCACCCACCGGAAGCTGGTAGTGTTCAACCCGTCGCCGCAACGCGGACGACACGCCCCCGTAGCTCAGGGGATAGAGCAACGGCCTCCGGAGCCGTGTGCGCAGGTTCGAATCCTGCCGGGGGCACTTCACAGGAAGTGCCCAAGACCCCGCCATCAGCGGCAACGCTGAGACGGGGTCTTCGCGTATGTGCAGCCAACTGCCGCCGTACGCAGCCCTATGTCAGGACCTGTGGACTATTCGTGGACAGGATCTTGGCGCATCGGCCCAGGTCAGCGGTAGAAACGCGGAAGGCCCCCGGACAGGTCCAGGGGCCTCGCAGGCTATCGCCAGTCACTCGCGATCACTCGTACTCGCGCAGCAGATCTTCGATCCTCCGGTTGGCCACCTCCTGGCGGCCGTCGAGGCACTTCGCGTACCGACTGAGCAGCACCTCCACGCTGTTGCCCGCGCGCTCGGCGACCTCGGTCGGGTCGACTCCGGCGTTGAGCCACGTGGAGAGCGCCGAGTGCCGGAGGTCGTAGGGCCGACTCGCCAGCGGTGAGGCGGCCGTGGCCGGCGGCAGGGCCAGGAGCCGGGCCTCCTGCCACGCCCGGTAGTAGGTGGAGGAGGAGACCACTCCCCCGGCCTCGCTGAAGAACAGCCGGCCGTCCTTGGCGGTCCCGAAGGTGTCGAGGTGCTCGCGGAGGATCACCACGAGCTGCGGAGGGATCGGCACCCGGCGCACGTCCTCCATGGGACGGTTCTTCAGCCCGCGGTCGTCGTGGCTCTCCCCCGAGTCGGTCCACTGCTTGCCCACGCTCGGCCTGGTCCGGTGGAGCAGGGCCGTGCCCCACCCGGAGCCCGGCAGCGTCAGATCCGACTCAGCCAGCCCCACGACCTCGGCCGGCCGAAAGCCCCCGAAGTACATCCCGGCGAAGAGCCCCACCAGGCGACGGCCCCGGGCCCGGCGGTAGCCCCCGACGTAGGAGACGGCGTGCAGGAGCGACCGGGCTTGCTCGGGGTTGGCCACCACCCGGGGATCGACCTCGTTCGACACCTTGGGCTTCTGCCAGCGAACAGCGGCGAGGGGGTTCTCCTTGAACTCGCCGAGGTCCACCTCGTAGTGGAGGGCGTTGACCAGAGTGCGGCGCTTCCGTCGAACGGTCTCGGCAGCCGCCGCGGTCCCATCCAGTTTGATCTTCAGGGAATCGAGTACAGCTCGACCCAGAGCCGTATCGGTGAGGTCGGACAGCGGGCGGGAAGCCTTGGAAACCCAGTGCAGGACATTCCCGATCTCCGAAGGGAGTTCCCTGTCGTCCGGACCCGGCAGAACGAAAGCCCACTTCCGAAGAGCTTTCCGAAGTTCGGCATCCGCTGGCCGACCCGGGCGCTCAGCCAGCAGGGCCATCGTGATCGAGGTCAGGGCTTCGTTGACCCCGTCCCTGGTGTTGGGCGCCGCGTGCGGCCACTTCATCGCAAGGTACTTGAGCGCGAAGGCGTACCAGCTCAGCGTCGCTTTCTGTTCTGCCATCGACGCGGGCAGGCCCGATTCCGTGTCGAACTCCTCGCCGTCGCGGGCCGCGCGCATCAGCTTGGATCGGAAGTTGTCGGCGAGCCCCTTCGTCCTGAACGACTCGGGGAAGACATTGCCGGCCACGGACCAGCGCACGTCGCAGGAAGGCCGCTTGGTGTCGCGCTTACGAACACTCCAGATCTTGACGTCCAACGACTTCATGCCGCCGCACCCTCCCTTTCCCGCAGCCACGCAAGAAAGTCACTCCGCCAGAACCGCAGTTCACCGTTCGGAAGCGTGAGTGCCTGCGGGGCCTTTCCGAGCTCCCGTCAGCGGTAGAAGGTGCGCCGCGAAATCCCCTTCAGCTCGGAAAGGATCTCCGCAGTGGTCATCAGCTCGTCTTTCACGCAACCTCTCCTTCCAAGTCGCGTAGGGCTTCCCGCGCCGTTTCGCGGTTGAGCTGGATGTCTCGGCGGATGTTGGCGGCGAGCCAGGACTCGCCGGGGGTGGAGCCGTGGCCGGCGTAGGACCAGTGGGCGACGACGAGGAGGGTTGCCTCCGGGTGGTCGTCGGGGTCGGGTAGGCCGAGCGAGGCGCGTTGCTGGGCGGCTCGGTAGTCGGCGCGGACCTGGCGTAAGGCGCCCAGGGTGGTCGAGTAGCGACGGGACTTGGTCGAGAAGTGCCCGCGGAAGCCGAGCATGTGCGCCCAAGCCCGCAGGCGCCGGTCCGGGTAGGCCCGGTCGAGGTCCATGCAGGCTTCCATGAGCCGTCGGGGGTGGTCGGGCACGCCGAGGAGGACGAGCGCTTCCTTGTTGCCCACCGGGTGGTCCACGGTGCCGGTCGTCTCGGCGGCCTTGGTGGCGTACTTGGCGACGTAGGAGGCAACGGCCTGCTCGGTCAGCTCTTCCCCGTCCCCGAAGGCGCCGATGGGCTGGACGTCGAGCTGATCGCCCCACAAGAGCACCCAGTCGTTCTCGAACCCGCGCTCCGGATTGGCCGGCACGACGACCCGGACGCGAGTGGCGGCGGCACGGATGGCGTCGGTGAGCAGATCGAGGGTGGCCCACGCGGGAGGCGGGGTGTCAGGGCCCTTCGGTCCGTCGAAGCGGACCACGGCGTGAAAGTGGACGGCCCCGCGCTTCTGGTACTCCGCGACCTTGCCGAAGGAGACGCGGGACTGCTCGCGAGCGGCCTTCTGCGTCAGGCCGGCGCGACGGGCGACTTCCCGGCGGAGGTAGATCGTGAAGTAGCGCCAGAGCTCGGAGGCGTGGTTGTTCCAGAGCACCGCGCCCGCGTAGTCGTACGTGTCGGGGTCGAGCGGGGTGCCGAGTTCGGGCGCGTCCTCGGGGTGGCGGAGGCCGCAGCGGCACGGGCGGGGGCCGGGGCGGTTGTGGACAGGGCCGAAGGACGGGGCGGTGAGGGTGGCGAAGACGCGGGGGTGGTCGCGGATCGTCTCGGGGGTGCCCTTGGCCCGGTCGCCGACGAGTCCGGCGCGGATCAGGTGGTAGGTGTCGCCGGCGTACGTCCAGGCGCAGGCGCAGGCGGGGCATCGGGAGGCCCGGCGGTTGCCGCAGGCGACGCGGAGGACGCCACCGGGTTCAGCGTCGGTGTTGTACGCGTGGAGCACGGTCCGGGTGGCCGGGTCGAGGGTCTTCGTGCCGCCGCTGAGCCGGATCGGGGCGGCGCATCCCCCGGTGCGGCGGATCTGCTCGTGAAGGCGGTCGAAGCCGGGGGCCCCGGCCACCCGGAGCAGATCGCTCAGGGTGGCCGGGTCCAGGCCCGCCGCAGTGGCGGTGTCGGTCACGTGATCACTTCCCGTGCGTGGGGCCGTGGTTGGTGTTCCAACCGGCGACCAGGGCGCCTACCTGTGCGTCTCCCTTGGCCGAGGCGGAGGCGCCGCAGTGGCAGACGGCGGAGGCCGTGGCGGGCTCGGACGGGGACGGCTTGCTGACGTGCAGGCCGGGCGCGTCGTTCGTGGGGGTCAGGTTCGCCATGGCGGTCACCGGCCGAGCCGGACGAGGAGCGAGGGGATGGTGCGGCCGAGGCCCCGGCAGGTCGGGCAGTTGACGCGGACGGTCGTCCGGGTGCCGTCGGAGGTACGGGAGCCGGTGGTGATCGTGGCGGTGGCGAAGCCGTCGCAGTCGCGGCAGACGGGCGGGGTCGAGGCGCTCTGGGGCATGATGAGTTGTCCCTTTCGGGTCCGTTGGATCTGGGAGGGGTCCAGGCGCCCGGGGCGGCGGAAGTTTGGCGACCGAGGCCGCCCCGGGGGCCGCTCAGCGTGTGTTGCGCCTGCCGTGGCCCTTGGCCGCGTACATCTCTGCGTCAGCAGCGGACCGACGCGGAGACCGGCACGACGTGTCCGTTGTGCGTGACCGGGGTGTCCAGTGCGGACCAGAGGTCGAAGAGGTTGGCGGCGCCGAAGTTGGTGATGGCGGCGGCGAATTCGTCTCCGCCGAGGCGGGCGGCGATGCCGTGGTGTCCGCACCAGTTGCTCAGCCGTTGTGCCGTGGTGGTGAGGACGGCGTCGCCGGCGGCGTGGCCGTGGGTGTCGTTGATGGCCTTGAAGTTGTCCAGGTCGAGCAGGAGCACGAGCGCACACGGGTGCTTGGCGATAAGGCGTTCGGCGCGGGCGGTCCAACCGGCCCGGGTGTGCAGGCCGGTCAGCGGGTCGCGGCGGGCGGTGGCCAGGCGGCGCAGGAGCAGCCCACCGTGGAGAGCCCAGCCCAGGGCCGGTAAGCCCGCAGCGACGATGTGGGTGTCCATGCTGGTCACAGCCCCCTCTGGAGGTCCTTGACGAGCAGGCGCAGGACCACGGCGACAACGGCGAGGGAGACGCCGGTGATGGCGACCGCCAGCAGCATCGAAACGAGGACAGCACCGACGACCAGGACCACGGCGCCACCGGCCGCCGCAAGAGCGACCGTGCTGCCGGGGGTGAGCTGGACCGGGAGACGTCCCGGGGCGGCCGGGGTGGTCGGGGCGTGGTTGGCGGCGGCCGGCGTCGAGGGCTCGTGGCGGGACTCGATGACGGACGTGTGCGGGGTGACGATGCCGGTCGGGGACGGGTTCACCGGGATACGCGGTCGGAGCATGGCAGGTTCTCCTACTTGGTGATCGGGTCGATGAGCGGGGCGATGAAGCTGTCGGCGAGGAGGTAGCCGCCGAGGAGGATCACCGCGACGAGCCACAGCGGCGGGCGGATGAGCTTGTAGCCGAGGACTCCGACGACGATCAGGGCGAGCCAGAGCGGGACGTCCATGACGCGGATCTCCTTCGCGGTCAGCGCGGGTTGCAGCGGTGGGTACGGGCGGCGAGTTCGGCGGCGGCGCGGGTGCTGTAGTCGGCGGAGAAGTCGCAGCCGGGGGCCGTGCAGACGGCGGTGTGCTTGACGCGACCCCGGCCGTCGCTGTGGCTGCCGACGTGCACCGGGCCGAAGCGGATGACGTTGTAGAAGCGGTTCGGACGCATGGAGCCTGCGTCTCCTCTCAGATCAGGCGAGGGCGAGGGTGATCGAGTCCGCCAGTGCCTCGGAGACTCCGAGGCGGCTCCGAAGGGTCGCGGCGTCCATCGCGGTGCCGGTCTGGGCGCGATGGGCGTCCGCGATCTTCCGCGCGTGGTCGAGCAGCGCGGGCGGAACGGGCGGAACGGGCGCGGTGGGTACCGGGGGAGCAAGGGCGGGCGGTGCTGCCGGGGGCTCGGGTTCGGCTGGCGGCAGTTCGGGCGCCGGTTCGGGAGCGCGCTCCACAGTGAGATCGGCGAGGGCTTCGCGCTCTTGCGTCGCCATGGGTTCGGGGTCCTGCGACGGGTCGGGAGCCGGGGCCGGGCCGTGGGCGAGGAGCGTGCCGCCGAGGAACGCGAGCGCAGGCCATCCGGCGACGAGGATGCGCAGCCAGGCCGGGACGTCGTGCAGGTCGAGCAGTCCGGCGGTGGCGACGTTGGCGCCGAGCGAGGCGACCAGGGCGATGGCGAACCACAGCCACGCGTCACGGTTCTCCGCGTCCGTTCGCATCCGGCGCCATGCCGCGACGAGCAGCAGATCGACGCTGACGGGGTAGGCCCAGGCCTTCCAGCCGTCCTGCCCTGCCGCCGCAGCGAGGTCGTGCATGTGGGCGAAGGACAGGGCACCGGCGATGACGGCCTGGACGAGAACGGCGTCCAGGCGCAGGCGGGCAGTCACGTCACCGACCGGTCGAACGGGCGGAGAACACCGAGCATCAGCTCCGTCTCCTTCTCGGAGATGTCCCGCCAGGGGCAGTTGCCGATCTCGTGATCGGAGCCGGTCTTCTCTCCGTTGTCGTCGCCGCAAAGCGTGCAGAACATCGGTTCTCCCGAGTCTGGGCATGGGTGGGGTAGGGACCTGGCGCGAGACGGTCGCGCTGACCGAGGGGAGAGAGTTGTCAGTCCGTCGCCGGGATCGGCTTCGGAAGCCAGGCGGGTCCCGCAGCTGCGGATTCGGTGCGGATCACCGGCCGATAGGCAGCGAGCGCGGGAAGGTCCGGAGTCAGATGCGCGAACTGGGAGCAGACCCAGTCGGTCAGTCTCGTTGACGCGCCACCCGAGGCGGCTGCCGCACACGGCCTACCAGCAGGCGCGCAGGTCTACGCACGTGCACGGCTGGTGAAGGAGGGCGACCAGCCGACGCACACGCTGACCAGCTACTACCGGCCCGAGCATGTCGAAGGGACCCGGCTGGTGGATCCGACGCCCGGTCCGGCCGGCCGCGGCGGTGGATTCCGCGTTCTGTACGACGCCGGATACGAGATCGACCACATGAAGGAGCGGATCTTCGCCCGCACGCCCACTGCCGACGAAGTGAGGCTCTTGCAGCTTCCGCAGGGCGAACCGGTGGTCGAGCTGCACCGGACGACCTACACGGCCGACGGCACCGTGATCGAATTCGCCCTCGGGGTGCACGCTGCTTCGCGCTTTGCCTGGGAATACGACTTCCAGGTACCGGACTCGGCGAACGACAGGGAAGGCCAGGAGTGATCTCGACCCAGGACTGGGCAGACACCCGACTCATCTGGGACTACCACCAGATGGGCCACGCTCCGCAGCCGTGCTCGGTCGCAATCGGGCTCGGCAGCCACGACTTGGGGGTGGCCGACGCAGCGGTCGACCTCTACAGGCGCGGTATGGCTCCCCTGCTCGTATTCACCGGAGCCACCAGCCCGACCACGCGCGAACGAATGCCCCGCGGTGAGGCCGTCCACTACCGCGAGCGGGCCTTGGAGCTTGGGGTGCCCAGCTCAACCGTGCTCGTGGAACCGCGGGCTCGGAACACGGGCGAGAACATCCGCTTCTGCCGAGAACTCCTTCAAGAGGCCGGCGTCGACGTGTCCTCTGTGCTGCTGATCAGCAAGCCGTACGAGGAGCGGCGTGCCTACGCCACGGCGCGGAAGCTCTGGCCCGGAGTGGAGATCGTCAGCGCTTCCAGCCCGATGACGCTCGACGAATACGTCGACTCCATCGGCGACGCCCGCTTGGTCATCGACATGCTGGTCGGCGCGTTACAGCGACTGCTGGTCTACCCGGAACAGGGCTTCATGATCAGCCAGCAGGTCCCGGACGACGTGACCGAGGCCTACGACCGACTGCGCCGGCAGGGCTTCACGAGTCGCCTCCTGCCGGATGAGCCGGGTCAGGCGCGGAGCCAGACGCGTCGGTGACGAGCGACGCCATGCACGTGCTCCACCTGCGCCGGAGTGAGCTTCCCGGCGAGCGGGCCCAGAGCCGCCACCTCCCGCTCCTGGTAGATGCGGACGGTGTACTGCGTCGCTGCCCGGTTCAGGGACGTGATGCCAACGAAGACCAGGACCGGTTCGACAGGCACCTCGAAGTCGCAGTACCGCCCCAGCACCCTCCGTACGAAGTCCGCCTCAGCCTGGCTTGCCGCAGCGTACGGCCGTGGCTTCCCGCCGTTGACTTTGGCCATCGAGTCACCGACCCAGACCGAGGCGCCCTGGTGGTTCTTGGTGTTGATGCTGAACACGCCGCCAGGCCCGATCAGCAGGTGGTCGATGTCGCCGCCGTTGCTCTTCTCAATGCCGTGAAGCACCCGCCAGCCGAGTGGGGACAGGCGTTCCAGCTCGCGTCCCACCCGGCGCTCACCTTCCAGGCCCGCGTACCAGCTGTCCCACTCCGAGGACTGTCGCAGTAACTTCGCCTTCAGCCGTTGAACCGTCGGCGGACCTCGCTCAGCGAGCAAGCTGACAACGCGGGAGCCGGGCCGGTTCTTGGCCAGGTCCTCACTGGGGCTGAGAGGTGGCAGAGGAGCCGGCCGTTCAGATCGGTGCTTCGGGGTTGCGTGCCCGGGGCTCCCTGACTGCCGAGAGGCAGCGTCGGGACGAGGTGCCCGCCCCGGCGAAGGAGGCGAGCTGACGGTAAGCCCCTCACCAAGGTGACGTCGAAGAGGATCCATAGCCTCGTCCTGGTACTTCCGAAGCTTGATCGTCACGGTCTTGATCGCTCGATCCGCCCAGGCAACCGCCGTTCCATCCGGCAGGTTCACATAGAGCCGATCCTTGCCATGCCTCTTCCACGAATGGACCGTCAGATCGCCCACCAGCCGCCCCCCTGCGTGCCGTCGCCACACATATGCCAACAGCTGGTGGCCAGATCAGCAAGACCGCCGGAGACAGAGCGAGCTGTTACAGGTTTCTCTACCTCATCAAGCACCCGGCTGCGCTCCGCTCCGCCGGGCGGGCTTCCCGGCTCCGCTCCGCGCGACGCTCCTGCCTTCGGCCCGCTCCGCGCGCGCTGCGCCGACGCGCCCCTGTAGGCGGGTAGGCCCGAGGGCATGAGTCGAGCCCTACGGGCCGGCGGTGTCATCGCTCAAGGACATGCCGCCGGCGGGGGCGCTCCGACTCCGGGATGGACGGGGCGCCGTACGCGGGTGCCGGCGCGTCGGGGCGAGCGTGGGGGCTCCCATCCCGTCTGCCGTCGACCCAGACAAGCCGAGCAGACACGGGCCCTGGCGTCCAGGTCGTTCGTACAGTGGCGCGCTCCACCTGGACGCCAGGGCCCGCGCCCGCTCCACATACGTGTGGGTCGACGGCAGACGGGATGGGAGCCGGGGCAGTCGTGGGTACAAGTGGTCGTCAGGTGCCGCGTGGCACCTCCCAACCAAAGCCGCGCCACGGCCTAGATGCGCTTGGTGCCCGTCCGGCCGAGCAGGGCTCGCCATCATGGTCCACCAGCCATAGCGTCAGCGTATGTCCGACAGCGGAATGGAAGGCCTCTTTGGGTGCTGCCTGGTTCCAGTTGCCTTGGTGCTGCTCTTCTTCGTGATCAGCCTGATCATCTTGATTGTCCAGTGGATCAGCACCGGACAGTGGTCCTGGGAGTTCTGACCTATGAGGCGACGAATCAGAGCGTGGCCGTGCCCTTTCCGTGCCCGTTCGGTGGGGGAACGGCGGGGAACAGCGGTCGCTGGCGGACAACACTCATACGAACGACCCCTGACCGTTCTGGCTGGTCAGGGGCCGTTCATCTGCGGTGGGTGTGGGATTTTAACCCACGGTGACTCGCGCCACGACGGTTTTCAAGAGGGTCGTTCTTGCGTCGGCCGCAAGCCCCCGACCTTTGCCACAGCCAGCGCGGGTTCCGGGGTGACGGATCCCGAGAGACACCTGTGAGACAAGAACAGGCTCCGGACCCCGCGGCGAGGCGGTGCACTACCGCGAACGGGCCCTGGAACTAGGGGTCCCGCCGGAGAACGTGCTGGTTGAGCCTCACGCTCCGAACACGGGCGAGAACATCCAACTCACTCGCGCCCTACTCGAAGAGGCCGGCCACCACGTCGAGTCGGTGCTGTTGGTCAGCAAGCCATACGAGGAACGCAGGGCGTACACCACCGCCCGCAAACTGTGGCCTGAAGTCAAGGGTAGTGAGCACGTCATCACCGATGACCTTGTCGAGTACGTCGACTCGATCCGTGATCCGCGCCCTGGTCATCGACATGCTCGTCGGCGCTCTACAGCGGCTACTGCTCTACCCCGCCCAGGGCCTCATGGTGCATCCGCCCGTGCCGCACCAGTTTCTGATGGCGTACCAGCGCCTATGCGACCAGGGTTTCACTAGCCGGCTCATCCGCGCGTCGGCGGGACAGCTGGCAGAGCGCAGCCATATTCCCCCCACTCCAGCCCGGGCAGGACACCGGCCAAATCCTCTCCCCCGAACCTTTAACCCTCACAGGATGTGGGACTTCTGGCTATTCAGCCTCTTGGCTCAGCTCCAGCGAGCCGCACCCAGGGAGGGAGTTGTCCCAACCTGGCCGGAATGCGGTGATTGAACGAGCAAGCTCCTAAGGATGCGTTGGTCGTTCTCGTTCAGGCAGGCCTGGAACCTGTCAAAGTCAGCTCGCCGGACCCGCGCGGCGAAGGCAACGAGGTTGACGTAGCGCTTCACCAGATGCGGACGGTCCTGCGACAGTTCGGCAAAACGGGGAAGAGGATTCCTGCCTACTCGACTGGCCTGATCTAGAATGCCTGAAGGTGACATTTCAGGAGCCATTTCCTTGCCGACGGTGAGTCGCGCTATTACGCCGAGTGAGGCGTCCAGACTTCCGGCACACAGGTATCCGATCTGGTCACGCGTGTACATCGAGGCGCGATAGTAGGGCAGGATCCATGGGTTGATGAAAGCCGTCCACTTCATGGCCTCCAGAACCGTCAGAGGAAGGGCCAGCTGACCGTGCCGAGCCTTGAGCGCGCCGATGTAGCCTCCCAGGAGGAAGCGCAGGGGTTCAGGCCCCTCCTGCTGGAGGTCGGCAGCGAATCCCCCCTCGATAAGGAGTACGCGGGTCCCCAGCACGCTGGTCATCGTCATCTTGCCCTCGACATCGTCGGCCACATAGACGTCGACGGGGCGACTATAGTCCAGTTTTCGCTGAAGACCGGCGAATTCAGCATGGATTACCGGAAAACTCTCCGGCGTCACCTTGATCGCCCGCCCGAGAAGACGGGCCCTCCTGAGGCGGTGACTAAACCAAATGACACCGACAAGAAGGAGAATTAGGAAGAGGAACCCCAGGATGGCTCCGAGTTGCGCCGACGCCGCAATAATAATGGCCAGGAGAACAATGAAATAGATCACCAGACAGCATATGGCGAGCGTCAGCCTTGAGCGTTCATGGGGGTATACCACGGCTCGGGACCGGAGGTTGGGGTCGCGATCCGGCATATTAGGGAACGTCATGTCGCCTCCCCTCTCACCCCTCCATCTTCCTCCTCGCGAGCCCATCCCGCCCGTCGCCGGGTGAGCACGTCGGGATCCCTTCCTCAGTCAACTCGCCGACTACAGCCGCCTCACGGGTAGGAGGCCATCTCCCTAGGGAGGCTCTGCACCTACCAAGCTCTGGGAAGGGCGGCGTGCGGAATCAACCCGGTGCCATCAGGCATGAGGAAGATATACGTGGCCAACTCGTAGCCGTCGACACCGCCAAGATCCAATCAGCGCCCCAACGCTCCAGAGCGGGGAGAGACGTGCCGCCTGTGCGTGGCCTATTCGTGGACGGCGGGGTCGCGCCGAAGCTCTCGCCACAGCCTGACCAGCAACAGTACGCAGGACGCACGGGGCCTCCGGAGCCGTGTGCGCAGGTTCGAATCCTGCCGGGGGCACTTCGCAAGGAGTGCTAGAGAAGCCTCTGACCTGCAGGAATGCAAGTCAGAGGCTTTCTTGTTCATGCCAAAAGACACACGGCCTGTGTGACCGTTGCACTTTCCAGCACCTTGCCCCTCACACGTCCCTGTCCTGTGCTTTCGCCTCGACACGTCGACGGGATCGGGCGTGCCCGACCGCGTGAAACCGGCTCGCGCGGGAGATACGTGGGACGCAAAAGGCCTACGCGGACCGCTTGATTCTCCATGGGAATCATGACGGCCCCTCAGTTGTACTCGTCCAGAAGCGCGTCGATGCGTTTGTCCGCGAGGGCCTGGCGCCCATAAAGGCACTTCGCATACCGGGTCATGAGGACCTCCACGCTGTTCCCAGCCCGTTCGGCGACTTCGGTGGGATCGACGCCGGCGTTCAGCCAGGTGGACAGGGCCGAGTGCCGCAGGTCGTAGGGGCGGGCGGCGAGGGGGATGCCACCAGGCCCGGCGAAAGCGCGAGTTCGCGGGCCTCGTGCCAGGCACGGTCGTAGGTGGTGGATCCCACGATGCCGCCCTTCTCGTTGAAGAACAGCCGACCGTCGTCCGGTGCCGAAGGTGTCGACACTCTCCCGCCACAGGCTGACGAGTTCGTGCGGGAGTGGCACCGTACGCGTGCCTCCCGGCGGGCGACTCTTCAGACCGCGCAGGTCGTGATTCCGTCCGCTGTCGGTCCACTTCTTGCCGACGGAGGGGCGGGTGGCATGAAAGATCACGCTGCCCCACCCCTCCGTCGGCAGTTCGCAGTCCGGCAACGTAACCGCCACGGCTTCGACCGGCCGCAGCCCCCCGTAGTACATCCCGGCGAAGAGGCCGACCAGCCTCCGCCCCCGCGCCCGCCCGTAACCACCGACGTAGGAGACCGCACAGAGCAGGTTCCGCGCCTGCACGGGATTGACGACCACCCGGGGATCGACCTGCTGAACGGTTTCGGTGATGCGCCAGCTGATGTTGGCCAGTGGATCGGCGCGGAGCTGACCTAGCTCGATCGCGTACCGCACCGCGTTCACGAGCGTCATCCGTTTGCGCCGCTGCGTCTCGGCAGCCGCGACCGTGGGCCTGGAGCACACCGTGCATCATGGCTGGGTCCAGCAGGTCATCCAGGGGGTGCGAAGCCCGAGCGACCCAGCCCAGGGCAAGCCGCACCTCTGTGGGCGCCGTGCGTACATCGGGACCGGGCACCACGAACGCCCAGTTTCGCAACGCCCGCCGCAACAACTCGTCATCCGGCCGGCCTCGCGTCCTTCGGAGCATGGCCTCGGTGATCGAGCACAGAGCATCGTTGGTCTCGCTCCGGGTCTTCGCCGCGACCTGCACCCAACGCGCCTCCAGATAGTCGAGCGAGAAGGCGTACCAGCTGATGAGGGCCGGAACGCGCCCCTTCCTCGCCCGGGACATGCTCAAGATCGGCTATACCGAGCAGCTTGCAGAAGACCGGGCGAGAGCCCTCTCGGACACGTCGGTTCCCTACCCGTTCGAGGTGCTCTTCAGGGTCACGACCGCCCGGGCCCCCGAGGTCGAGCGCGCAGTGCACCGCTTCCTGGCGGGTCACAGGGTCTCCGCCAACCGGGAGTTCTTCCGCGTCTCCCTGGATGCTGCCAAGAGAGCGATCCATCATTGCCAGCAAGTCGTGACCGGCATTCGCACGTGGGGGTCGCTGCCCGCCGTCCACCGGCTGCGGGCCGGCGATCGTGTTGCCCTACCCCTCCAGGCCGGCCAGGTCTTCGCACTCACAGCCCGGCCTGACTTCTTCAGCGATTCCGCCGACGTACTCGACCTCTGGCAGGCACATTCGGACGACGACCTACTGGAGATCCACGCAACGCACGATCCCGGCCACGTGGCGGGGCTCAGTGACAACGACCCGGGCGGAGAAACGGATCCGGTACCGTTCCTCGACCGCGAGGGGACCGCCCACAACCGCCTACTCATGGGTCGAGAGCGCCTGGTCGCTGGAGACAGCCTGGTCTGGCTGTCGGATCGGGAGGGGCCGAACAACTGTCGGAGTGTCGTATTCGAAGCTGACGGCTTCTGCCAGGTGACGTACCGAACTTCGTCACCGCAATTCCATTCATCAGGAATGGGCCGGGTACGCGACACACCCTCAGCCTCCTGAGTACTGGCTGCCCCAGCTGGGCCACCGGACGCGGCGAGCCCCCTGAACGGCCATGGTCAGCACTGATCGCACCCGTCCCCACCCCTGTCGCCCCGGTGCCTTGTGCACCAGACGTGGGCACCGAAGGCGACGTCTGACGCGCGCCTCCTAGCCGGCCGCGGTGAGGGTGGCGGCCAGTAGGCGGGCGCTCGCAGGGGCGCCGCGACCCGGTTCACCGTGTGCAGCGTGAGCGTGGTCCAGAGTGGGCGTGAGGCTCAGGGCGCGGTCGGTGGGGGCGCGGTCCAGGAGGGTGGTGCCCGTTTCGGCTTCCTGGGTGGGGGCGTAGCCGGCCGTGCGGAGGGCTGACAGCGTCTCCTCCGGCGGGGCCGTGGAGATCAGGACCGTGGGGGCGATCCGGCGCAGGCGGAGTCTGGTCAGGGCTCGGGACTGGGCCACCTCGGCGATCAGGGCGGTGTCGTCCGAGCGGATGCAGCAGGCGGAGCGGACGACCTTGAGTTGTCCGTGGGTGCGGGCGGTGTCCTTGATCGTGTAGGCCAGTGGTTGGGGGAGGGGGGTGTCGCGCTCGCTTGCCGCCGTGAGGCGGTCGAGTAGTTCGTCCGCGCTCCAGCCGGCGTCCAGGGCCCGGCGGATGGAGGTTGCCGTGATGCGCCAGACCACCGCGTGGCCCTCGGACTCGATGTCGCCGACCGCGGAGAGCAGGTCAGCTAGGGCGGGCGCGGGCGCGCCGGTGACGGTGGCGGTCAGGTCGCTCTGGAACCGGGCCTTGTCGCTGGGCTCGGGCAGCGCTGCGTACAGCTCCTCGCGGAGGGTGGTCACCGCCTTCGCCAGGGTGGGGCGGAGGGATAGGTCTTCACCCAGGCCCTCCGAGCCGCGGGCGGACGGGTCGGTGCCCGCGCCGGGCACTGCCGGGTAGTGGTGGGCGGCTCCCGCCTCCAGTAGTCGACACAAGGCCCGCCCGGCGGGGGTGAGCGCGCCGTGGGCGACCACGCCGAGCAGGGCTGCCTCTGTCAGGGTGGCCGCCATGCGGTCGAGGACTCCGTCCAGGCCGGTCAGCTCCCCCGTGGCGTCTGCGGCCAGGTGAGCGCGCAGGGCGGGCTGGAACCATGCGGCCAGGGAGAGCAGTTCGGTGTATCCCCGCGCGTTCCCGGTCAGCCCGTGTCCGTCGGGGAGGACGGCGAGCGCTCGCAGGACCCCGGTGCGGAGGGTCACGGCGTCCTCGTCCTGCGGGCTGATGAGCGCGACCGGGGTCTCGTCGGGGTCCGGCCAGTGACTGAGTACTGCGGGGACCACGGCCCAGGCTGCCAGCAGCGGCAGCAGTTTGCCCGCGGGCGGAGCGGCGGCCCAGGCGTCGTAGCGGTCGCTGGGCAGCAGCCGGGCGGAGGGCTTGGGGGCCTTGGGGTTCCGGCGGCCGCGGGAAGCGGGGGCCGGTTCGTCGTCCCGGGGCGCGGCCAGTCCGGCGTTCACCGCGAGGTCCAGCCACAGCCGGGTGTCGGCCTCATCGGCCCCGGCCGCCTTGGCCAGCCGCCGGGTGTCCCGTACGGCGATCCCGCCCGCCTTGCGGATCGCGACCGGCTGGGCGGCCAGCGCCCGCAGGACCAGTTCGGCCCGCCAGGCGGCCGCCGCGGCGGCCGTGCCACCCTCGCCCTCCCAGCCGGACGGCAGCGGCGCGGCGGCGGTGAACGGCTCCGGTTCCAGCCGGGGGCTGGGCGCCGCGCCCTCATCGCGGAGCGCACGGGCGACCTCGTACGGAAGTTCCACCAGGTCGAGGCCGGAGGGGATCAGTAGTCCGCGCCCGGCCAGCCAGTCGGTGCCCTCGTCACCGCTGCCGCCCTCCCGGAAGACGTACTTGGCGTCCGGGCCCGCGGACTGCGACCCGTACCGGCCGACGAAGCAGTGGGTCCGCAGCAGCGGCGGGCCGGGTACCAGGTGGTCCAGCAGCTCCAGCGCCCGGACCGGGGCGTCCGCCACCAGTGCCCGCACCCGGGCGGGATCGGCGAGCAGAGCGGTGATCAGCTCCTGGGCCTGGTCGCGGGTACGGGCCGCGCCCTCGCCGAAGAGGTTCGCGGCGATCCGCTTGACCTCGGGGGCGTTGTAGGCGCTGGTCAGCAGCCGGTCGGCCGTACGCCCGTATCCGTCGAACCCGGCGGCGCGGACGTGCAGCAGTGGTGGGAGCGCCAGTCGGCCCTTGGGCGCGGGGAGCAGCAGCGCGCGCTCCCGCAGTCGGGTGAGTGTGTGTTCCGCCCGCTGCCGCTTCTCCCCCGGCTCGAACCAGGACAGTACGTCCCGCTCAGGCACCAATCGGTCCGCGGGTTCCACCGGGGGAACGGGCTTCCGCTGTTGCCAGGGATACCGGGGCCCGTCCTCGACCTCACCACCGGCTACGGGGCCGTGCCGCTCCAGGGCAAGGGCGGCGATGGAAGCGAGCAATTCCAGTTCTCCGGCGGTGCCCGCCATCAGGCCCTGGCCCACCGACTCGTCGGTGAGCAGGTGTGCGGCGAGCTCGCGGAGGGTGGTGATCCGTTGGTACCCGGCGGCGAGCGGCAGATCCCGCTCCTCCAGCAACGCAGTCAGCCGCTGAGGATCCAGGGTCCCCAGCCATTTCACAAGGGCGGTACGCGCATTCACCCGGCCAGGCTAGCGCCGTCCGGTCACCCCGCGGGGGTGAACCGGACCCGTCACCTCGCCGCCGCGCAGACGGGCTTCGACGTCCGGAAGGTTCTGAGAACGCAGTCGATGTCTCCCGCCACTGGGCGCCCGAGGCAGGTACATCACCATGACCACCCTGGCGGTTTCCCTGGCTACCGCCAGGCACGGACAAGGTCCTCCGGACCCCAATGCGCCGCAAGAGGGAGATCGTCCTCGACACCGCAACGGGACACCGCAACCAGCGCCGTGTCCGGCTCGGCACCGGGCACGGCGAGCATGTCCCGTACCAGGGCGTCGTACTCACGACGGCCGAACGGCTGCGACTCCAGCCACTTCACCGAGCCGATGAAGTGAACCTGCCCTGCCACGGGTTCGCGGTCGGCTCCGATCAGGTCGATCTCCGGGTTGTTCTGCCGGTTCCACCATCCCCCGACCGCCTCCGTCTGCGGCCACATCTCGTCGGGCAGCAGCCGCAGCAGCGACTCCCGGACGACCGGCTCGACGGCCCGGCCCCGCCATGTCGTCCACGACCGCTCGATGCGCTCCAGCGCCAGATCACCACGGCCACGCTCGATGAGGGGGATCCCGCGCTGCAGGAAAGCCAGCCAGAACCGGAGATACGGATCGGCGATCCGATAGCGCTTGTTCTTGCTGTCCGCCTTGACCGAGAGCGGCAGGTCAGCGGCCAGGACCCGCTTGGCCAGCAGCGTGTTCAGCAGCGGAGACAGCGTGCCCGAGGGCAGCGCGCCGGCACCACCGGCTTGTGCGGCAATGGTGGAGAAGGTCCGCTCGCCGCTGCCGACCGCTTCCAGGATCGCGCGTGAGTGGGACGCCTCGGGAAACTCCCCCAGCAGCGACAGTTCGCCCGCCACCAACAGCGGCGCAAGCGGGTTGGACACAGCCTCGCGCAGGAAGTCTCGGCGGCCCATCCCCGGCCGCCAGGACTGAACGATCTCCGGGAACCCTCCGGTGATCAGCAGCGCGTCCACCGCTTCCGCCGCGTCAAGGCCGGTCATCGCCTGCACATCGGCCAGATGCAGCGGCTGTACGGTCATCTTGGCCGCCCGGCCGAAGAAGGGACGGCCATAGGACTGCAGCGCCTCCATCACCGACATGTCACTGCCGACCAGGATCAACAGGACGGGCTTGGCGGACAGGTGCCGGTCCCAGACCGTCTGCAGCGCCCCCTCGAACTCCCCGTCCTGCTCCACCAGCCACGGCACCTCATCCAGCACCGCAATACTCGGGGCATCGTCCGGAACCGCGACCGCCAGGGAACGCAGTGCCTGGTTCCAGTCGGCGGCCTGCAACCCGGCCACCAGCTCAGCCCCGGGCAGAGCGGAATGCGCCAGCGTTGCGGCGAAGTCCGCCCGCTCGGTCACCGCGTTGCGTCCCCGGGTCGCCTGGAAGACCACGTACGGAAGCCCGGAACGGTCGCAGAACTCCTGGACCAGGCGAGACTTCCCCACCCGGCGCCGGCCCGTCACGATCACAGCCTGACCACGCGTGGCGCCCGTACCGCCGACCACCAGACCCAGCTGCCGAGCCAGCTGATCCAGATCAGCGGACCTGCCCTTGAACTCCATCGGCGCCTCATCCCCCAGGCTTCATGAAACATAGATTCGATCTTACGTAGATTGAATCTTACTTAGATGCTAGCTCGCTTCTGGCGGTCCCGTCGGCAACCTCGCCGAGGCGGCGGGGAAGGATCCGCGCGCCGGCGCCTCAGCCACCACAGCCCACACCATGCACATTCTGTAACATTAAGTACATTTCCGAGTCGTGGGACATGCGTGGGACGACAGGCCTGACGACCCATCAGCTATCCATCCGGCCTGGGCAAACGCCTCGGCAACGCTGAGACGGGGTCTTCGCGTATGTGCGGCCAAGTGTCCTGTGGTTCGCGGGGGTTGGCCGCGTCAGGTGGTGCCTGGTCGGCCGTCGGGCTCGGTGGGGAGCTGTCGGGGCTTCGGGACGGTGCGGGGCTTCGCTCCGGACTTCGTCCCGCACAACCGCGGTCGTCCTGGCGGGGATCAGGCCGTGGTCCCCTGTCGGTAGATCCGGAACGCATGGGCCTGCTCGTACTTGCGTACCTGGCCGAGTTGGATGGGGTGCAGGTCGTGCGGGCGGCCCAGTTCCCTGAGGAGGTCGGCGAAATAGGGGACGGGTGCGTGCCCGGCTCCGATCACCAGCGAGGACAGCATCACCCCGGTCGTGCGGGCGGCGCGGTCCACCGCCGCCAGGACGGCGAGCCGGTCCCTCTCGGTGAACTCCTTGGGGTGTCTCCCGACGGCATCCGCCAGGGTGTGCCAGCCCACGCAGACTTGGCGACGGGCCGCGTCGACCAGCGTCCGCCGTATCGTTTTCACCAGTGCCGCCTGGTCCGCGCCGAGCTTCGACGAGGCCTCGGCAGCGCCCTTGCCGATCACATGCCCGGCAGCGAGGTAGGCGGCGTCCCGGCCCGCTCTCCACGCGGCGAAAACGGTGGGAGTGGCCGCGGTCGGCTTCCAGCCCAGCTCGGCCAGGACGTCCTCGAAGAAGGGTGCCGGCCCCGCCTTCTGGCCCTGCGTCTTCACCAGCGCGGAAAGCAGGGGGGCGCCTGCTCGGTGGGGCCTGTCCACGGCTGCGAGGAGTCGTACCCGGGCCGCCGGCGGGACGGAGCTCTTGTCCAGGCCCTGCTGCCTGAGCAAGGTGTCCCATTTGATGACGCCCCGGCCCTTGGCCACTTGACGGAGCGCCTGACGGAGCCTGGTGGCCAGATCCCCCTCGTCCGTCTCGGTTTTCACCGGCGCGACGAGCAGCGGCCGCTCGGCCCGAACCAGCGAGTACGCGGTCTTCCTCTGGCGCTCCCAGATCTCCGCGACCCGCGCACGGGGCAGGTCGGCCTTCCAGCCGAGCCCGGCCAGTACCTCGGCGAAGAACGGAGCGGGTCCCGACTCCTGGTGCGCCGCTTTGACCAGCGAGGAGAGCACGGGCTTCCCGTCCCTGCGCGGACGGTCCAGCATGGCGAAGAGTTCGACCCGCTGGACGGTCGAGAAGTCCGCCGGTTCGTGTCCTGCGGAACGGACGAGGTCCTCCCAGTCAACGAGCCCTTGTCGGTGCGCGGCGTCCGTCAGGCGGGTGCGGAAATGCCCGACCAGTCGTTCCCTGTCCCCCACCGCGGGTGGCCTCGGCGGTGCGGGAGGCCTGAGTTCCGGCCAGCGCGGGTCCGCGGAACTCTGGAGCGGGACCACGCTCTCGGCGCGTATGACCCACCGGCCCGTGGGCTCGTCTGCGAGGGGAAGGAGGCAGGGGGCTCCGTCGAGCAGGTGCACCAGATGGGTCGGCGGGGCGGGGACATGGGTCGGCAACGCGATCCGGGCCCGGATCGCGGCTGATCCCAGGGGCTGCGCGTCCACGTCGTAGTGGCGTCTGCCATCCCCGGCGGAGGTCGGAACCTCGACAGCGCCGGTGAACGCGATGGCTCCCGGCGCCAGTGGAAACGTCACCGGCGACGGTACCGGCCCCTGCTCCGGCGCCACGGTGGGCGGGTCGGCCGGACGGCTGGTGACGATCCCGCGGTCCGTCAGGCGGCATTCGGCAAGCGGCACGAATACGACCGCGCGCCCGCCGGACTGCGTTCCGACGTAGACCTCACGGGTACCGCGCTCGGTGCGGCACGAGAAACGGACGGCGTGCCCGGACACCTCGACCTCGTTGTGGGCGAGGCCGCTGTCGGGACCGTACGCCCAGTGGACTCCGTCGGCGTGCGTCCTTCCCAACCGGTCGCGTGCGTCCCTCCACGTCCGGGAGGGCAGCCGATCCATCTGCACGCGAAGGAGCCGGGCCCCCGAGGCGAACCGGAGCTCGACCGCGCCACCGGGACCGGAACCGAGATCGGGATACGAGACGGCGACTCCGCGATGGCCTTGTCGGCGCAGCCATCGTTGGAGGGCCTGCCCGATGTAGAGGTGGTCGGCGCTCGACTCACCGTTCGCCGTGCGACGGCAGTGGACGGGCGGGCGATGCGCGAAGTGGCACTTCTTGTCCGTGTACCTCTTCGCCGTCAGCTTCTTCCCGCACCCTCCAAGGAGCGTTCCGCAGTAGAAGTCCTCGCGGGTACGGCCCCGCATGAACGTGTCGAAGTCCGCCGGGTCATAGGGAAGGAACACCGGGGAGTCGGAGCCGGCCCTGCCGACGACGGCCGTCTGGACCTTCCGGGTGTCATCCTCGTCGAACGGCATGTGGCGGGACTCCGGGCTTGCGGGGGATCTGGCCTTCTGCGGTGCGTCGCGGGCGAGTTGGGTGTCGGACCGGGGCGCCGCGGTCAGGATACGGCCACCTCACCGGGGCATCGATCCCGTGGTTCCGGTGGTCCGTACGAGGGGGGTGGGGTGGGGTCTGTGGGATTGGGGGGTGGGTGGGGGTGGGGGGCGTGCGTAGGGTGGTCGGTGAGGCCGCATTGTGCCGTTGACCAGGCGCTTTGCGGGGAGACAGCGCGTACAGGATGGGGCGACGAGGATGCGTGAGCTGGCGGAGACCGCGCGGCAGTGGCTGGCCGAGGGGCGGGTGGCGTTTCTGGCGCGGCCCGTGACCGAGCAGGGGTTCGGGCCCCGGGATCCTGCCGGGGCGGTGCTCGTGGACGCGGGCGGGGAGTGTGTCGGGGCCCTGTACCGCGGGGTCTTCGACGCCGAGCTGGTCGCCGAGGCCGGGGCCGTGGGGGCGGGTGACGGGGCGCGGGTGTGCGAGGTGTCCGTGGGGCGGGCCGAGGCCGAGGAGGCCCGGCTGACGTGCGGCGGGCAGGCCGAGGTGCTGCTCCAGCCGCTGGCCGCGGTGCCCGCCGAGTGGTGGGAACTGCTCGGCAGCGGGGCCGGGGTGGCGCTGGTGACCCGGCTGAGCGAGACGGCCGACCGGGCGGTGAGCGAGGTGGTCCGGGCCGGTGAGCCGGCCGCCGACGACGCCGCGCGGCGGGCCGGTGAGCTGCTCGGGACCCGGCGGCCCGGGCGGGACGCGCTGTACGGGGGGTCCGGGCTGGTGCTCGTGGAGGCGTACCCGTCCGCGCCGTACGTGGTGATCGGCGGCGGCGGTGAGCTGGCAGCGGTGATCGGGCGGCAGGCGGAGCTGCTGGGGTGGGAGGCGGTGACGGTGGACACCGCCGTCGCGGCGGAGAAGGCGCTGCACGCGCACCGGGACGCCGCCTGCCTGGTGCTGCTGAGCCACGAGCCGGACTTCGACGTGCCGACGCTGCGGACGGCGCTCGCGCTGGGGATCCCGTACGTGGGGGCGCTCGGTTCGCGGCGGACCACCGCGCGGCGCCGCGAGGGGCTGGTCGGGGCGGGGGTCCCGGACGCGGAACTGGCCCGGGTGCACGGCCCGATCGGCCTCGACCTCGGTGCCAAGACCCCGGCGGAGACGGCGCTGGCCATCTGCGCCGAGATCCTCGGGGTGCTGGGCGGCAAGGAGGGCAACGGCCTGCGGGACTCCGACGGCCCCTTGAGGTGACGGGGCGGCCGCCCGCGGGCAGGGATGCGGGCGGCCATGTCGTCGTGTGCCGGGCGGGTGGGGGACGGGGGCGCGGGGAGGGTGTGCGGCTGGCTGCCGGGGGCCGGGGCCGGGCCGCTGCGGCCGGCGCCGGGGCACGGGATGCGCGTATCAGGTGAAAGTGCGCGAAACTTGGTCGTATGAACGAGACCCTGACCTACATCGCGTTGGACAGGACACTGACCAACATCGCGTGGTTCCTGGTCGTCGGGCTGGCCGTGGTCGGCGTTCTGCTCGGCGGCTTCGCGCTGGGCCGGCGGGTCCGGGACCACGAGCCCCCGCCTCCCAGCGCCGAGAGCCAGCCCCACCTGCCGGACGGCGGTGCCGTGTACGAGGTGAGCGAGGAGCGGGAGTACGTCGAGTTCCCCGAGAGCGGCCTGCGCCCGCACGAGATGCAGGGCTACGGAAACTTCGGGTCCAGGACCCACAGCCACCAGGAGGAGGCCCGGGCCGAGCGGGAGTCCGGGTACGAGCACCCCAACCCGCGGCCCAAGGAGCCCCCGACCGTGCCCCCGCTGGGCGGGGTGAAGCCCGTCTGAGCACCTGGACCGGCTGGAAGGACGACCTCTGGCTCGCGCGTCCCGCGCGGGTCAGAGGTCCGTCCGCAGCCGTAGTACCTCCGGCGGCGGGTGCCGGGCGGAGCTGTGCCGGACCTCGGCGGCCAGCGGCGGGTCGAGGAGCCGGAACGGGACCTCGCCGAAGCCGATCGCCGTGACCGTGCCGGTGCCGGTGCCACCTCCGGTACCGGAGGCTCGTGTCACCGCCGCCGCCAGTTCCGTACGCAGTCCCGCCGACAGCGGGCTCGACACGAGCGGGGCCTCGTCCTCCGCCCCCGCCAGCACCAGGACGAGCGCCAGCGGGCGGCGCGGGGAGCCGGTGTAGCCGATCACCGCCGCGTCGCGGACGTCCGTGTGGCGGAGCTTGCGCCAGGCGCGCCGCCCGGCGGGGTAGGCCTGGTCCAGCCGTTTCACCACCAGGCCCTCGATGCCGCTGGCGGGCAGGGTCTCGTACCAGGTCTCGGCCAGCTCCGGATCGGTCGTCATCGGTACCGGCTGCAGCGGCGGGCCGAGCGGGAGCAGCAGGTCGACGAGGAGGGCCCGGCGGCGTTCGTAGGGGCGCCCGCGGACGTCCACCCCGGCCAGTTCCAGCACGTCGAAGGCCGCGTACGAGGCGGGCAGGCTCTGCGCGAGCACCGCCGCCCGCGCCGCCGTGGCCGCCGCCGCCCGCCGCTGGACCAGGGCGAAGTCGGTGCGGCCGGCGTGCCAGACGACCACCTCCCCGTCCAGCACGGTCCCGGCGGGCAGCCGCCGGGCCGCCGCCGCCAGGTCGGGGAAGGCGGCGGTCACGATGCGGCCGGAGCGGGCCTGGAGCACCACGTCGGAGGCCGTGCGCAGGACGACCAGGCGGTGCCCGTCGAACTTCGGCTCGTACGCCAGACCCACTCCGCGCGGCAGGCTCCGTACGGCCGCGGCGAGGGCCACCCGGACCGGACCGGCTCCCCCGGTCACGGCAGCCTCCCGGCCCGGCCGGGATCGGTGAGCGGGCCGAACAGATCGCCGTCGCGGGCCAGCCGGGGCGGGATGTCATCGGCGAGGAACACCAGGTCGGAGGCGGTACGACAGCCCGCGACCTCCTCCCAGGAGACGGGGGCGGAGACGGTCGGCAGCTCCCGGGCGCGCAGGGTGTAGGGGGCGGCGGTGGTCTTGGCGGCGGCGTTCTGGCTGTGGTCGACGAAGACCTTGCCGGGGCGCAGCGCCTTCGCCATCCGGTGCACGACCAGCTCGGGAAGGGCGCGCTCGGCCTCCTGGGCGAGCGCCTTCGCGTACGCCGACACCCGCTCGGACGGGGTCGGCTCCAGGGCGACGGCCAGGTGCAGGCCCTTGGAGCCGGAGGTCTTGGCGTAGGCCTCCAGGCCGTCGGCGGCGAGGCGCTCGCGCAGCCACAGCGCGGCGGCGCAGCACTCGACGGCGGTGGCGGGCGGGCCGGGGTCGAGGTCGAGGACGAGCCGGTCGGCGACGGCGGGGCTGTCGGCCCGCCACTGGGGGGTGTGGAACTCGACGACCAGGTTGGCGGCCCACATCAGGGCCGGCATGTCGGAGATGATCACCTGCTGCGCGCGGGCTTCCTCGGAGCGGGGGACGGGCGTGGTCCTCACCCAGGCGGGGGTACCGGGCGGCGGGTTCTTGGTGAAGAACAGCTGGCCGTCGGGGCCGTCCGGATAGCGCAGGAAGGAGACCGGGCGGTCGTGGACGTGCGCGAGGAGGGCGGCCGCGACGGTGGCGTAGTAGTGCAGCACCTCGCCCTTGGTGAAGCCTGTCCGGGGATAGAGGACCTTGTCCAGGTTGCTGAGCGCGATGCGACGCCCCTCCACCATGGTGATCGGCGTCATACGATGAGATTGCCACGAATCAGGAGGAACCGTGCGATCCATTTGGAACGGGGCGATCTCCTTCGGCTTGGTCAGCATCCCGATCAAGCTCGTGAACGCCACCGAGAGCCACTCGATCTCCTTCCGCCAGATCCACCTGCCCGACGGCGGGCGGGTCCGCTACCGCAAGGTGTGCGAGCTGGACGGCGAGGAGGTGCCGGGCGACGAGATCGGCAAGGGGTACGAGGAGGCGGACGGGTCGATCATCCCGATCACGGACGAGGACCTGGCCCAGCTGCCGATCGCCACCGCGAAGACGATCGAGATCGTGTCCTTCGTACCCGCCGACGAGATCGATCCGCTCCAGATGGACGCCGCGTACTACCTCGCGGCGAACGGGGCCACGGCGGCCAAGCCGTACACGCTGCTCCGGGAGGCGCTCAAGCGGAGCCGGAAGGTCGCCATCGCCAAGTACGCGCTGCGGGGGCGGGAGCGGCTGGGCATGCTGCGGGTCGTCGACGACGTCATCGCCATGCACGGGCTGCTGTGGCCGGACGAGATCCGGGCGCCGGAAGGGGTGGCGCCGGAGGTGACGGTGTCCGTACGGGAGGCCGAACTCGACCTGGCGGACGCGCTGATGGCGACCCTCGGGGAGGTGGAGATGGCCTCGCTGCACGACGACTACCGCGAAGCGGTCGAAGCGATGATCGCGGCGAAGGCGGGTGGGGCGTACGAGCCGGCGGAGGCGGTCGTGGAACCCGCCGGCGGGCAGGTGATCGACCTGATGGCGGCGCTGGAGAGCAGTGTGCGGGCGGCCAGGGCTTCGCGGGGCGGGGGGGCGGGGGGTGAGGCGGAGGTTACGCCGATCCGGAGGAAGGCGGGTGCGGGTGCGGCTGCCGCTGCGCCGAAGGCGGTGGGTGGGAAGAAGTCGACTGCGGCCGCGGGGGGCGCCAAGAAGCGGGCTACGAAGTCGACTTCGGCGTCGGGGGCGGGAACGCGAGCGGGAGCGGGGGGTGCGTCCGCGAAGGCTGCCGGCGGGAAGTCGGCTGCCGCCAAGTCCACTTCGGCCGCTGCGAAGAAGGGTGCCTCGGCGGCGAAGAAGGCTGCGCCGCGCAAGCGGAGTTCGGCCTGAGGGGTGGGGTGGGGGCGGGGTGCCTGCGGCGCTGGTCCCCGCCCCGCCCTTCCTCCGTTCCCGCCTCAGACGCCGGCGCGGCTGAAAGGACCTGGGGCTCCGCCCCGGACCCCGCGCCTCAAACGCCGGCGGGGCTGGATGTGGCTGTCGTCGGCGCGGCTGAAAGGACCTGGGGCTCCGCCCCGGACCCCGCGCCTCAAACGCCGGCGGGGCTGGATGTGGCCGGCGTCAGGTCCATGTGGGGAGGGTGCGGGCCTGGGTGAAGAGGGCTTCTATGTCCGGGGGTTTGAGGGTGGAGGGTGTGGTGCGGAGGGTGGTGGTCGTCGGGGGGTGGAGGACGAGTATGTCGCGGACCGTCGGGGCCACTTCCACCCGGGAGGCGTCGTCCAGTGCCAGGACCGGGGTGACGGGGGTGGACAGGACCCGGGCGGCGTAGGCGGCCGCGCGGCGGATCCAGCGGGGGTCCGGGCGGGGTTCGGCGCGGCCCACCGTGAGCAGCAGATCGCCGATGCGGGCGCGCTGGCGGCGGCCCGGGACGGTGCGTACGGCGAACACGCCCGGCGGGCCGATCAGCAGGTGGTCGAGGAGGCCGAGCCCCGGGATCGGGACGTCGTGCAGGGTCCGCCAGTCGGCCGCCTCCAGGGCGTCCAGCTCGGCGCCCACCCGCTGCCGCGCCTGGAGGTCCAGGCGCAGCCGGTGGCGGGCCCTGCTGCCCGGTGACCCGTACGCGAGCTCGCCGAGCAGCCCCTCGCCGGGGCGGTTCGGGGCCAGGTCCTGGTCGGGCGGCAGGACGAGGCGGCGCAGGTCGGCGGCGGTGGGGACGGGGGGCGGGCCGATGGTCCAGTCGCCGGTCAGGTACGGGCGCAGGACCCCCAGTACCGCTTCGCGCTGGTCGTCCGACAGGACGCTGATCCGGTTGGCCTGCCGGTCGTACCAGGCGACCGCCTGGCCGTCGGGCCGGTTGACGTACAGCCGGCCCCGGCCGGGCCGTCCGCTCGGAAGCACCTTGAGTCCGCGCATCGGCCTCACCCCCGCCGTCCATGGGAGCAGGCGGCGCCTGCGGGGGCAATCCCCCGGTTGTGTAACGACTTCGTCGGGTCGCTGCCGCCTTGCTGTTACAAGACCACCGCTGTACCGCAACGGCCGCCGCCTACCTTGGTGCCCGTCCGGATCCGCCGGACGCCGACCAGGTCGGTGTTTTTGCAAAGGAATCCCGTGGACACCGTCAGCCGCCGCACTCTCGTTCGCGCCACCGCCGTGACCGCCTGCGCCGCCGGTCTGCTGGCGCTGCCCGCCGCCTCCGCGCTCGCCGACGGGGTGCCGGCCGCCTCCGGGACGCAGCGGACGCTGGTCAAGAGCGTCTCCCTGGCCGACGGCCGGTCGACCGCGAAGGTGTACCGGCTCGCGAAGGACGCCTACCAGGCGGACATCCTGCGCTCCGGCGCCACGGTGGCCACGCTGACCAGCCGTGACGGTTTCACCGGCTTCGGCAGCACCGGCGAGCTGCACACCGCGCTGCTGCCGGACGGCCGGCTGTCCTCGTGGGTGGGCGACACCCTGCCCGGAGACGGTTCGGGTTCGCACGTGGTGGCCGGTGACGGTCACAAGACGGGCACCCGTGGCGGCGGGCAGGTCGTGCCCGCCGCGGACAAGGGTCCGGCGGGGACCGCCGAGACGCTGCGGCTGAGCACCCTGGCCGACGGGCCCGGTGACGGGATGCTGCTGCTCGCCGCGGGGGGCGGCATCGCGGCCGTCGGGGCCGCGGGGCTGGGCTTCGCGATGCTGCGGCGCGGGCGTACGGACGGCTGACCGCGGGAGCGGGGAGACGGGCGTACGGGCAAAAGGTGCGTACCTCTGCATAAGGTTGACTGGAAGTCGACCGTCGGGACGTGTGTGGAGGGGGCTGCGGCAGCGTGCGAGGGGCCTCCGGACGTGCGGGTGCGGGTGTGGGTGTGGGTGTGGTCGCCTTGCTGGCGTCCGTGCTGAGCGCGGGGTGCGGGAGCACCGGGTCGCTGGCTTCCGCCGGGCCCACGCCGACCGCGAGCGGGCCGCTGCACCTGTGGCCCGAGCGCCAGGGGGCGCAGGTGCCGCCCGCCGGTCCGGGGGGTGCGCCCCCGCAGTACGTACAGGGGCTGCCGCCGGTCTCCCACCAGGACGTGCACGGAGTGGACCCGGTGGCGCTGGTGCAGGCGGAGCTGCGGGCGCATCCCGACATCTCCGTCGGCGCGGACGGGATGCCGCCCGAGACGGCCGCCGCGATCAGGGCGTGCGGGACCCCGGGGCAGGCGCCGGAGAAGTGCCCGGTGCTGCGTCCGTACTACCGGGACCTCACCGGGAACGGCAAGGACGACCTCGTCGTCGGCATCGAGTTCCCCGACAGGATGATGTCCGTACGGGCGTACACGGCGGACGAGGCGGGACGGCTGAACCGGATCATGGCGACCACGCAGACCGTCGTCGCGGTGGAGGTGGCCGGGCAGGACGTCATCCTGCGGGTGCCGAGCGGCAACCCCGGCTACGAGCTGATCACCGCCTGGTCCTGGGACGAGAAGCAGAAGACGATGCTGCCGACGCGCGAGCAGATCGTACGGGTACCCGCGGCGGCACCGCCGACGCCGTCGGCACCGCCGGCACCGCCGCGGGCCAGTCCCGGAGCCAGTGGCGCGGGTGCGCCGTGAGGCGGGTGCTGCCCGCGTGGACGGCGTCGCTGACCTGGAAGTCGGTGTGCTTCATCGTGGTGATGTGCTGCTCGCTGGCGGCGGTCCTGGGCGTGCTCGTGCACGCGGAGGTGACCCGGCAGACGGTGGCGACGGCCCGGGACAAGGCGCTCGGCAAGCTGCACGACGCCTCGCGCGCGTACGAGGCCGGGGAGGCCCTGCCGCCGGACTCGGGCATCGACCCGCCGGGGCTGCCGGAGGGGCTGCGGGCGCTGGCGGTGAGCGGGCAGCGCGGGACGGTCGTCGCGGAGTACCGGGGGCAGCCGCTGATGTGGGCGGCGGCCCCGGCGGACGGGCGGGCGCTGGCGACGGCCGTGGACTACGGGCAGAGCGCGCGGACCATCCGGGGGCTGGACAACGCGATCATCGGGTCCTCGGTGCTGGCCATCGGCGGGACGCTGCTGGTGGGGGCGTTCGCGGTCAGGCGGGTCACGCGGCGGCTGCACCAGACGGCGACGGTGGCCCGGCGGATCACCCAGGGCGACCTGGACGCGCGGGTCGGCGACCCGCGCACGCGGGACGCTGCGCGACACCAGGACGAGGTGTCCACGGTCGCCGGTGCGCTGGACACGATGGCGGGGACGCTGCAGCGGAAGCTGCAGAGCGAGCAGAGGTTCACGGCGGACGTCGCGCACGAGCTGCGGACGCCGCTGACGGGGTTGCAGGCGGCGTCGGAGCTCCTGCCGGAGGGGCGGCCGACGGAGCTGGTGCGGGAGCGGGTCCGGACGATGCGGCAGCTGACGGAGGACCTGCTGGAGATCTCGCGGCTGGACGCGGGGAGTGGGGTCGTGGAGACGGATCTGCACCAGCTGGAGCGGCTGGTGCGGAGGGTGGTGCGGGGGGTGGGGACCGGGGCCGGGGCCGGCCCGCTGGACACGGAGGTCGTGGTGGTGCGGGACGTGCACGTGGAGACGGACCGGCGGCGGCTGGAGCGGGTGCTGGGGAATCTCGTCGCGAACGCGCACAAGCACGGGCGGGGGCCGGTGGTGGTGACGGTGGACGGGCCGGTGGTGACGGTACGGGACCACGGCGACGGGTACCCGGAGTACCTGCTGACGCAGGGGCCGCAGCGGTTCCGGAGCGGGGGGAAGGGGCACGGGCTGGGGCTGACGATCGCGGTGGGTCAGGCGGAGGCGATCGGGGCGCGGCTGGAGTTCCGCCGGGCGGAGGGGGGCGGGGCGTTGGCGGTGCTGACGCTTCCGTAGGGCGTGGCCGTAGCCCTGGCCGGGTGGGGGTCGGGGGTGGCGGTTGCCCTGGCCTGGCGGGGCGGGGGTCGGGCGGGGTCGGGGACGGGGTGGGGTGCCGTCCGGGATAGGCATGATTTATGGCGCCCCCTCCGCAGCTTCGTCAGTACTGCGGTACCGCGCGCCAACAAATCACGTTTTACATCCCGGACGACACCCCACCCCGTCCCCGACCCCTCACGTCTCCGATCCGGTCCAGGTTCCTTGATCCCGCGTGGGCCCCTGTCCCGGCTACGCCGGCCCAATCCAGCCCCGCCGCCACATCCAGCCTCGCCGGCGATTGAGGCGCGGGGTCCGGGGCGGAGCCCAGGTCTGTGAGCCGCACCGGCCCCCATCCCGATTCAGCCCCGCCGGCGATTGAGGCGGGAACGGTGGAAGGGTGGGGAGGGGCCTGCTCCGCGCAGCGGGGCGGACCGGTACCGCCCGGCCAGGGTTAGGGCTTGGGTTTGGTCCAGGGCCAGCGGGGGCGGGGTTTTTCGGCGGTCGGGGAGAAGGTGTACTTCCAGCCCTTCTGGAGGTGCAGCCGCTTCGAGTAGCCCGCCGGGACCCGTTCGTAGAGCAGGACGGTCGGGGGGCCGCCCTCCGGGGACGGGACCGGGATCTCGTACCACTTCGGCGGGTGGCCGGTCGGGCCGACGAGGATCGGGAGGACCCGGCCGTCCATCGGGCCGCCCTCGAAGGGCGTCGGTTCGCTTCTCACCCTTCCAGTGTCACAGCAGGTGCGCCGCCTCGGAGACCACGGGGATCACACGGCGGGCGAGGATCCCGACCGGGCCGTCGGCCGGTTCGAGGGCGAGCGCCGCCCGCGCGGCGGCGGCCGTCTCGGGGTCGGTGGCGGCGGTGGCGGTGAGGAGGGCGACGAACTGGTCGAGCAGCCAGTCGCGGAGGGAGTCGACCTCCGGCTGTTTGCCCTCGTCGATCCAGATCAGGGAGGCGGCCTCGACGGCGGTGATCCAGGTGCGGACCATCATGCGCAGTCGCGGTCCGGGGGCGGGGACCCCGAGGTGGAGGAGGATCGCTTCGGCGGCGGCGCGGCGGATGCCGTCGACGGTGGCGGTGGTGCGGGAGGTCTCGACGACGCTGCCGCCCTGGAGCAGGGCGGAGAAGCCGGTGTGGTGTTCGTCGACGAAGGCCAGGTAGCGGTCCAGGGCCCGGGAGAGGCGTCGGGTGAGGGGGCCCTGCTGGGGTTCGGCGAAGCAGAGTTCGAGGACGTCGGCCGCGGAGCGCAGGGCGGCTTCGTAGAGCTGCTGTTTGCCGCCCGGGAAGTAGCGGTAGACCAGCGGGCGCGAGACCCCGGCGGCCTCCGCGACGTCGTCGAGGGAGACCTCTTCGGGGGCCCGGTGCGCGAACAGCGACAGGGCGACGTCGAGGAGTTGGGCTCGCCGCTCCTCGACGCTCAGCCTGCGGTAGGCGCGTACGGTCATGGCCGCAGCGTAGACGACGCTCCTTATGCGAGGAGGCCCGAGGCCTTCCACAGGCGGCGGCCGACGCCGCGCATGACGCCGATGTCGTCGAGGAAGTCGGTGAGCCGTTTCGCGCCGGTCTGCATGACTTCGCGGCGGTGGCCGCTCGCCCTGACCTGGGCGACGGCCTCGCGCCGGTCGAGGCCGATGTTCTCGTAGACGGCCGGGTTGACGAAGGCCAGGGAGAAGACGCGGGCGGCCTCGCCGCAGCTGATCCGGGTGAGTTCGCGCTCCCAGCGCGGGGCGGTCAGCATCTGGCGGCGCAGTTCCTCGCGGGCGTAGCGGACGTGGCGGGCCTCCTCGATGACGTGGATGCGGGTGACTCCGCGTACGAGGGGCTGGATGCGCTCGTCGGGGAAGGTCAGGCGCTGCATCCAGTCGAGGATCTCCTCGCCGAGGAGGGTGCAGGCGAAGGAACCGGGGGTGGTGGAGACCGTCTTGAGGATCCGCCCGAGGTTGTGGTGGGCGCGGGAGACGGGGTATTCGGGGGCGCCGTGTTCGCGGATCATGCGGGCGAACATCATCGAGTGGCGGCATTCGTCGGCGATCTCGGTGAGCGCGTAGCGGACGTGGTTGCTGGTCAGGGACTTGTCGTAGATGTGGCGGACCAGCAGCTGCATGAGGATGATCTCGAACCAGACGCCGAGCGAGCCGAGCGCGGCCGCCTCGTGGCGGGAGAGTTCGATGCGCTGCTCCTCGCCCATCTTCTTCCACAGGGGGGTGTCGTAGAGGGAGAGCAGCTCGGGGGGCCAGTAGTACTTGCCCTCGATCGGCGGGGTGCCCCAGTCGAGTTCGGTGTCGGGGTCGAAGGAGTGTTTGGCGGAGGCTTCGAGCAGTCGCTCGGCGACCTGCTCGCGGTCCTTGAGCGGGCCGAGGGCGTCGCTCAGCGCGGCTCGTTCGGTCGCTGTGGTCATGGCGTCGGGCACCTCGTGGTCGGGTTACCTGCGGTCACCTCTTATGAGACTGCTTGTCAGCAAGGTCGTCAATCCCTCGCGCACGACTTGTTGACCGCGCGTCTACCAACGTGTGACGCTGCCAACTGTCCAGTCCTGCACGGCAGTACGTGAGGCAAGGAGGCGTCAGTGTCGACGCACGAGCTCTACACCAAGGACCCGGGCGAGGGCGTCTGGCAGATCCCCGCCTCCAGCTCGGCCCGCTTCAGCTGGGAGTACGACGGCGGCCGCGACCGGCTCCTCGCCCTCTACCAGAAGGGCAAGGACAAGCAGTGGGACGGCGCCAAGCGCATCGACTGGGACATCGAGGTGGACCCGCACGACCCCCTCGGCACCCCCGACGAGGTGCTGACGCTGTACGGGACGCGGCACTGGGCCAAGATGACGGAGAAGGACAAGGGCGAGCTGCGCCGGCACTACAGCGCCTGGAACTTCAGCCAGTTCCTGCACGGCGAACAGGGCGCCATGGTGTGCGCGGCGCGCATCGTGGAGTCGGTGCCGGACCTGGACGCGAAGTTCTACTCCGCCACCCAGACCATGGACGAGGCCCGGCACGCCGAGATCTTCGGGCGCTTCCTGCACGAGAAGGTCGGGATGCTCTACCCGATCAACGACAACCTCCAGGCCCTGCTCGGCGACACCCTGCGCGACTCCCGCTGGGACATGCCGTACCTGGGCATGCAGGTGCTCATCGAGGGGCTGGCGCTGGCCGCGTTCGGCATGATCCGCGACACGACGGACAAGCCGCTGCCGAAGCAGATCCTGGCGTACGTGATGCAGGACGAGGCCCGCCACGTGGCCTTCGGGCGCATGGCGCTGCGCGACTACTACAAGCAGCTGACGGACGCCGAACTGCGCGAGCGCGAGGAGTTCGTGATCGAGGGCTGCTACCTGATGCGGGACCGGCTGCGCGGGGTGGAGGTGCTGGAGAACTTCGGGATCCCGCGGCGGGAGGCGGAGGAGTTCAGCGAGCAGTCGGAGTTCCTGCAACTGTTCCGGAAGCTGCTGTTCAGCCGGATCGTGCCCTGCGTGAAGGACATCGGACTGTGGGGGCCGAGGCTGCAGAAGGCGTACCTGGAGATGGGCGTCTTCGAGATGGGCGACTCCAACCTGGACCTGCTCATGCGCCAGGACGAGGAGATCGCCGAGGCCCTGGACCGGCAGCGGTTCGCCGAGGAGGAGCGGGAGCGGGTCGCGGAGGTGGCGGCCGCCATCGAGGAGGGGGCGAGGAGGGGATGATGAGTAATTTTACGATTACTCTGAGTGAGAACAGCTGTGTGGGTGGATGCCGGCGGGGCACAACACCCGTATGGAAACGGAAGAGTTCGGATGGCTGCGGCGGCTGACCCGCCGCCTCGTACCAGGGGGCGGGGGCGGCGGCCTGCCGGTGTTCACCCCGCGCCGCGCCCCCGTCTTCACCGCCGACTTCACCTCGGCCTCGCAGTGGGTGGCCGGCCGCTCGTGGGCCTATCCCGACGGCGGCCCGGTCAACCCGGGCGACAACAAGCTCGACCACCTCGTCGAGGACCCCGCCTACAGTCGCGGCGGGGTCTTCAGGGCCACCCCGCGCCCCGACGGGAACTGGGACACCGGGCTGCTCACCACCGAGGGCAGCGACGAGGGCTTCATGGTGCGCACCGGGGACCTGCTGGAGGCCCGCGTCCGGCTCCCGGCCGAGCTCGGGGCCTGGCCCGCGATCTGGACCTGGCGGGACGGCGGCCAGGAGATCGACGTCTTCGAGTACCACCCCGACAACCCCGACCTGCTGGAGCTGTCCAACCACGTCCGGGAGGCGCACCGCTACCACCGCGACCCGACGGTCCGGCCCGGCGCCTGGGTCGACCTGAAGGTCGACTTCGGCAGGAGCTCGGTCGTCTGGTGGGTCAACGGCGCCCGCGTCTTCGCGGACCGGCGGGGCGTGGGGCGCGGCTGGCGCGCGTACCTCATCGTCAACCTGTCGGTGTCCGCCGGGCGTTACCACCCGGCGCCCGGACCGGACGTCAGGGAGATGTCCTACGAGGTCACGCAGCTTCGGGTGTACCGGAGCCAGGCGTCGGCCGGGGGAAGGGGGCGCGGAGGGTGAAGGCGTACGGGGTGGGGCCGTGTTCGCGCAGGTGACGCGGGCGATCCTCGGCCTCCGCGACCGTGGGGCGGTGCCCGGCCGGCCTCGCCCGGGGAACCGCCGTTTCATCGGGCGGACAGCGCGGCCTCCATCACCGCGCGCGCGATCGGCGCCGCCGCGCTGTTGCCGCTGATGTCCCGGCGGTCGGCCGCCGCGTCCTCGACGACCACCGCGACCGCCACCGCCGGCTGCGGCACGCCCTCGGCCCTGGCCCAGGAGATGAACCAGGCGTACGGGGTACCGGCGTTGCCCACGCCGTGCTGCGCTGTGCCGGTCTTCCCGCCGACGACCGCGCCCGGGATCGCCGCGTTGCGACCCGTGCCGTCCTGCACCACCTTGACCATCAGCTCCTGCATCCGCAGCGCGGTCGCCGGGCTCATCGCCCGGCCCAGGGTGCGCCGGTCGGCGCGCCGGACCTGGGAGCCGTCGTCCTGGGTCGTACGGTCCACCAGGTAGGGCGACTTGAGCTCACCGCCGTTGGCGACGGCCGCCGCCACCAGCGCCATCTGCAGCGGGGTCGCCTTCGTGTTGAACTGGCCGATCGAGGACAGCGCCAGCTGGTCCGGGCTCATGTCGGTGTCGAAGTTCGAGCGGGACACCCAGGAGGGCACGCGCAGCCCCTCGTCGTTGAAGCCGAAGCGGTCGGCCGCCTCGGCCATGCCGCGCAGCCCGACCTGGACCCCGATCTTGGCCATCACCGTGTTGCAGGACCACTGCACGGCGTCCGCCATCGAGGCGTCCTGACAGCCCGTGCCGGCGTTCGGCAGCAGGGTGCTGGTCCCGGGCAGCGGGTACGGGTCCGGGGTGCTGGTCGGGGCGTCCACGTCGGTGACGACGCCCGCGTCGAGGGCGGCGGCGGCCGTCACGATCTTGAAGGTGGAGCCCGGCGGGTACGTCTCGCGCAGCGCCCGGTTCAGCATCGGCTTGGCGGGGTCCGCGTTCAGCCGCTCCCAGGCCGCCTTGACCTGGGAGCCGGTTCCGGAGAGCAGGCCGGGGTCGTAGGAGGGGCTGCTGACCAGGGCCAGGATCCGGCCCGTCGCCGGATCCACGGCGGCGACGGCGCCGCGCTTGCCGCCGAGCCCCCGGTACGCGGCCCGCTGCATCGCCGCCCGGACGGTGGTGGCCGCGTTGCCGCCGCCGGGGCGGCCGCGCGAGAGCTCGTACCAGAGGGGGAACGCGGAGAGCCCCGGGTCGGTGCCGGACAGCACGGCGTCCTCGGCGCGCTCGACGAAGCTCGTCCCGTACGTCTGGGAGGAGAAGCCGGTGACGGGGGCGTAGAGCGGGCCGTCGGTGTAGGTGCGCTCGTAGCGCAGCAGCTGGCCGCTGTCGCGGGAGCCGGTGACGGGCCTGCCGTCGACGAGGATGTCCCCGCGCGGTTCGGCGTACCGCTGGACGGCGGGGCGCTTGTTGGCCGGGTTCGCTCCGTAGGCGGCCGCCTCCCAGACCTGCACGCGGGCCACGTTGACGAGGAGGGCGGTCAGCAGCAGGGCGCAGAAGTACGCGCACCAGCGGATGTACCGGATCACGCGGCGGCCTCCCCGGCGGGGGCTGATGCGGGGGCGGAGCCGACGGCGGGGGTGGTGGGGGCGGGGTCCGGTCTGCGGGCGCTGTCGCTGAGCCGGACCAGCAGGGCGACGATGATCCAGTTGGTGACCACGGAGGAGCCGCCCTGGGCGAGGAAGGGCATGGCCATGCCCGTGAGCGGGATCAGCCCGGTGACTCCGCCCGCGATCACGAACACCTGGAGCGCGATGATCGAGGCCAGCCCGGTGGCGAGGAGCCGCCCGAAGGGGTCGCGCAGCGCGAGCCCGGCACGGAAGCCCCGGGAGACGAGGAGCCCGTAGAGGAGCAGGATCGCGGTGAGGCCGACGAGGCCGAGCTCCTCCCCGGCGGTGGCGAGGACGAAGTCCGACTTGGCGGCGAAGCCGATGAGGAAGGACTGGCCGTGGCCGAGACCGGAGCCGAGGAGCCCGCCGGCGGCGAAGGCGAAGAGGGACTGGGCGAGCTGGCCGGGTCCTTCGCCGCGGTCGATGGAGGCGAAAGGATTCAGCCAGTCGTCGACGCGGCTGTGCACGTGCGGTTCGAAGGTGCCGACGGCGTACGCGCCGAGGGCGGCGAGGAGCAGGCCGATGGCGATCCAGCCGATCCGCCCGGTGGCGGTGAACAGCATGATCACGAAGAGGCCGAAGAAGAGGAGGGAGGTGCCGAGGTCCCGCTCCAGGACCAGCAGGCCGACACTGAGCAGCCAGATCGCGAGGATCGGACCGAGGACCCGGCCGGGGAGCAGGCGCAGCTTCCAGAAGAGGCGGCGGCCGGTCAGGGCGAGGGCGGTGCGGTTGGCGGCCAGGTAGGCGGCGAAGAAGACCGCGAGCAGGATCTTGGCGAACTCCCCCGGCTGGAAGGAGAGTCCCGCGAAACGGATCCAGATGTGGGCGCCGTTGACGGCCGGGAAGAACACGGGGACGAGCATTAGCGCGAGCGCCGCGGTGACGGACAGGTACGCGTACTTCTGGAGCGCGCGGTGGTCGCGAAGGCCGACCACGACCAGCACGAAGAGGGCCACCCCGAGCGCCGACCAGCGCAGCTGGTCCCCGGCGCCGGCCTCGCCGGGGGTGGCGAGGTCGAGGCGCTGGATGAGGACCAGCCCGAGGCCGTTGAGCAGGACGGCGATCGGCAGGAGGAGCGGATCGGCGTACGGGGCCCGCAGCCGGACGGCGAGGTGCGCGAGCAGCGAGGCGAGGGCCAGGCCGGCTGCGTAGTGGGTGAGGGGGGTGGGGGTGAGGGTGGGGGTGGGGGTGGGGGTGGGGGTGGAGGTGGGAGTGGGGGTGAGGGTGAGAGTGGGGGTCTGGCCGGTGTCCGCGAGGCCGACGTAGAGGTGGCCCAGTACCGAGATCAGGACCGCGCCGGCGAGGAGTGTCAGCTCGATGCCGCGGCGCTTGGGGGCGCGGGCGTCGGGGGGCGGGGGCGGAGCGGGCTCCGTCACCTTCGCCGTCAGAGCGGTCATACGGGGAAACGTAGCAAGGGCGCGGCTGGTATGTCCGCTTATGTCATAGTGTGCCGAAGAGTCGTCAGAAACGGTCAGGAGTAACAGGAGTAGGGAGACCCACCGCATGGGACCTGTGGAGTTCATCGTCCTCGCCTTCCCGGAGGAGCAGCTCCGGGTGCCGGCCGTCGAGGCCGTCATGGGACTGCGCAAGGCCGGGGTGGTGCGCCTGATCGACGGGCTCGTCACGACGAAGACGGCCGGGGGTGAGGTGATGGCGGCGGAGTTCGACGAGTTCGTGGAGCTACGCGGCCTCCTGGCGGGCCGCGACGTCGCCCGGCTGATCGGCCCGGAGGACGTGCGGGAGGCGGCCGAACTGCTGGAACGGGGCAGCTGCGCACTGCTGCTGGTGGTCGAGCACGTGTGGGCACAGGACGCGGCCGTGGCCGTACGGGCGGCGGGCGGGCGGATCGTGGGCGCGGTCCGGATCCCGGCGGAGCGGGTGGAGGTGGCGTGATGTTCATCAGACCGGTGGGCGTGAGGGTCACGGCGGCGGTCCGGCCGGCGGGGCACCCGCTGCTACGGGGCCTCCTGCGGCGGGCGGCGGGGGCGGCGGAGTGGGCGCAGGGGGAGCCCGAGGAGGCTAGGGGGAGGGGGGGGGCGAGGAGTGGGGCGGCGAGGTGGAAGAGGCGGCGGAGGTGCTGGAGGCGGGGTTCGAGCCGGAGGAGTGGGGGCCGCCGGTGGAGGAGACGGTGGAGGGACCTGGGGGGCGGGTGGGGCGGGTGGCGGAGCCCCCGCACGGGGGCGGGGGTGGGGGGCTCGTGGCCGAGCTGACCCAGCTGTCGGAGCTGGCCCAGCAGGGGCTGCTGACCCCGGAGGAGTTCTCGGTGGCGAAGGGCAGGCTGCTGGGGGGTGGTTAGCCGTGCACCCTTGGGCGGTCTCAGGGAGGGGTTGGGGCTTTCCCGTCAGTCTCATCGTCCTTCCGTGTCGGGCCGGCCTGTCAAGGGCGCTCACTGCGTTCGCGTCGCTTCGCGATGGCCTTCGGCCACCCTTGACAGACCAGCCCGCCCCGGAAAAACGAAGACTGCCGGGAAACCCCCAAAAGAACGGGACGGGGCGGAGAGAGGGAGGGGCGGGTCTCTCAGGGATGCGGCGGGCTGCCTTCGGCCGCCATCCACCCGTCCAGGCATCTCAAGGTCCCTTTCCGCGCCAAGGCGCGGCCCTACCCGCACGAAATGACGACCAGACAGCCATCGGGAGCGGGGAGACGCGTCAGATCGCTACGCGCTCCTCATTTCTCAGCGGCTGCGGCCCGTCTGGGGCTGGTCTAAGCCGCCAACGATCGCTACGCGCTTCTCGTATCTCAGCGGCTGGCGGCCGTCTTGGGTGTCTTCAGCGGAAGGCTTGGGCGTGTTCTGTGGCCCACTCGTGGAAGGTTCGGGCCGGGCGGCCGGTGAGGTGGGGGACCGTGTCTCGGACCTTCAGCAGTTCGTCGTTGACGTCGCCGCCCATGACGTCGAGTACGGCGTCAGCGGCGGCGGGGCCGAAGGCCTCGGCCATCTGGGCGTGTGCCTGCCGGCGGCTGATCTCGGCGAAGGGGACCTCACGGCCCAGGGCCGTCGCGATGGACTCGGCCTGTTGCCGGGCGGTGACCGGTTCCGGGCCCGTGAGGGGGTAGGTGCGGCCCTGGTGGCCGGGCTCGGTGAGGGCGAGGCGTGCCACCGCTGCGATGTCGGCGGGGTGGATCGTCGGCAGTGCGGTGTCCGCGTACGGTGCGTGGACGGTCTCGGACGCGCGGATGGTGGGCGCCCACATCAGGGAGTTCGAGGCGAACTGCGTCGGCCGCAGGATCGTCCAGGCCATGCCGCTCTCCTTGAGGAGCTGTTCCACCGCCAAGTTCTCGCGTGCGGGCTCCAGGTGCGGATGCGTCTGGGCCGTGATCGACGAGACCAGGACCACGTGCTCCACACCTGCCTGCCTGGCGGCTTCGATGATCTCGGCGTCCGGGCCCACACGAGATACCAGGAACAGGGCGCGCACTCCCTCCAGTGCGGGCTTCAGCGTCGCCGGCTCGGCCAGGTCGCCCTGCACCGCCTCGACCCCTTCGGGGAAGGCGGCCCGTGCGGGATCACGGGTGAGCGCGCGCACAGGAGCGTTGAGCTCCTTCAGCAGCGCGCGTCCTATGTTTCCGGTAGCGCCTGTCACGAGGATCACGAGCGTGCCTTCCCTGGATGATCAACTGGGAGACACGCTACGAGCTCAATCGCACTTCAGGTCAAGGAGAACCTCGGAGACGGCGCGGTGGGCGACGCTCGCCAGGACGGGGTTCGTGACGCGGTAGTAGTGCTCGGCGGTGAGGCCGAAGGCCAGCGCCCATCCACGCCCCCGGGCCCACGTGGCGTCGTCGACCTCCGCCGCCTCGCGGAACAGGTCTCGGGTCTCGGCGGACAGCAGGGTCCAGGCGGCCATCGTGTCGCACGCGGGGTCACCGACACCCACGCAGCCGAAGTCGATGACAGCACTGAGCCGGACCTGCCGGGCCAGCAGGTTGCCCGGCAGCAGATCGCCGTGCAGCCAGACCGGAGCGTCCTCCCACTGCGGCAGCCGGAGCGTCTCCTCCCACGCGGCGGTGGCCGCCTCCCTGTCCACCGTGTCCAGGTCCCGGATGGCCGCACGGACACCTTCGTCCCGCGTACTCACCGGCCCTCCCCGGAATGACATCGGCGCATCCGCAGTGTCGATCCGCCGCAGGGCGGTGAGGAACTGGCCCAGGTCGACAGCCGCATCCCTCAAGTCCCTGAGGGGCTCGTCAAAGAGATTCTCACCCTCGAGCCAGCGGTACACCGACCAAGGGAAATCAAATCCCTCGCCCGGCACACCCTGCCCCAACGGTGCCGGCACGTCCAACGGCAGATGGGGCGCCAGATGCGGCAACCAGCGGTTCTCCCTGCCGATCTGCCCAACGGAATCAGGGATGCGCGGCAGCCTCACGGCCATGTCCTCGCCCAGCCGGTACATGGCGTTGTCCGTACCGGCCGAAGGAACGTTCGTCACGGCAAGACCGCCCCACTGCGGGAACTGCACAGCAACCAGTCGCCCGACGAGTTCCTCGTCGATGTCGACCTCGTCGGCATGCATCTTCCCGTTGGACATGTTCCCCCTCTGACGGCACGAATTCCGCACCCTATCCACGCCCTCCAACCCACCGCCAAGGCTTTTGAGTCCCCACCGACGGCCGCCAGCCGCTGAGATACGAGAAGCGCGTAGCGATCGTTGGCGGCTTCTGACCAGCCCCAGACGGCCGCCAGCCGCTGAGAAATGAGGAGCGCGTAGCGATCTGACGCGTCTCCCCGCTCCCGATGGCTGTCTGGTCGTCATTTCGTGCAGGTAGGGCCGGGCCTTGGTGCGGAAAGGGACTTTGAGATGCCCGGATGGGTGGATGGCTGCCGGAGGCAGGTCGCCTCTTCGCTGACGGGGCCGCTCCTGTCTCTTTCCGCCCCGTCCCGTTCTTTTGGGGGTTTCCCGGCAGTCTTCGTTTTTCCGGGGCGGGACGGCCTGTCAAGGGTGGCCGAAGGCCATCGCGAAGCGACGCGAACGCAGTGAGCGCCCTTGACAGGCCGGCCCGACACGGAAGGACGAAGACTGCCGGGAAACCCCCAACCCCTCCCTGAGACCGCCCCAGGGTGCACGGCTACCCCCCCCATCCGAGTGACGCCCCGGGCTCGCCGGTCGTCGGTCGGGGGTTTGTCGTACTGGGGGTGGCAGCATCGGGCGTTCTGGAGGTGATTACATGACAAAACGACTGCTTCGTGTGGCCTGCCTCGCCGCCGTTCTCGTCGCCGCAGGCCCCCCGGCCACCGTGCGGGCCGAACCCGCCCCCGGCCCCCAGTCCACCCCCGCCGCCACCCCCACCCCCGAATCCACCCCCACCGACTCCGTCGGCACCCTCCTCACCCGCCTCCAAACCCTCTACCAGCAAGCCGAGGAAGCCAGCGAGGCCTACAACGCCGCCGACGTCGCCCTCACCGCCCGCCAAGCCGAAGAGCGGCGGCTCACCGAGGACCTCGGGCGGGCGCGTGCCGCGCTCGGGGTCGAGAAGGCGGCCGCCGGGCGGCTCGCGCGGGAGCAGTACCAGGGCGCGCAGGGGTTCTCCCCGTACCTGCGGATGCTGCTCTCCCGGGATCCCCAGCAGGCCGTCGACCAGCGGCAGCTGGCCGCCCGGGAGGGTGTGCGGCGGGCCGGGGTGGTGGGGCGGCTGGAGCGGGGGGAGCAGCAGGCCGGGGTGCTCGCCACCGCGGCCCGTAAGGCCCTCGACGCCCAGCAGGGTCTGGCCGCCGAGCAGAAGCGGCGGCGGGAGGAGGTCGCGGGGCGGCTCAAGGAGGTGGAGCGGCTGCTCGCGGCGCTGACCCCGACGGAGTTGGGGCGGCTCGGTGCCCGGGAGGAGGCGGTGACCGCGGGGGCGCAGCGGGAGCTGGTCGGTTCCGGGCGGCTGCCCGCCCGTACGGGGACGCCGACGGCCGCCGGCGGGGCCGCGCTGCGTTACGCGGCGGAGCAGATCGGCAAGCCGTACGTGTGGGGGGCGGAGGGGCCGGCGTCCTTCGACTGTTCCGGGCTGACCTCGCGGGCGTGGGAGCACGCCGGGCGTTCCATCCCCCGGACCAGTCAGGAGCAGTGGGCGCGGCTGCCGCGGGTGCCGTTGGAGGGGCTGCGGCCGGGGGATCTGGTGGTGTACTTCCCGAAGGCCACGCACGTGGCCCTGTACATCGGGGACGGCAAGGTGATCCAGGCGCCCCGGCCGGGGGCCAAGGTCAAGGTCTCCCCCATCGCGGCGAACCCGCTGCTGGGGGCGGTGCGGCCGGATCCGGAGGGGACTCCGCTGGAGGAGTTCACCCCGCCGCCGCTGCCCGTGGCCGCGACGGCGGGGGACGATTCCGGCTACGCCTCGGAAGCGGAGCCCGACCCCGACACCGACACCGACTCCGACTCGGCGACCTCCGCGAGGTAGTCCGCGGTGTCCTCGGCGTCGTAGAAGTAGCCGTCGAAGTCGGCCGGGTTGTCGAAGCCGTTGGCGAAGCGGTCCGCCACCGGCTGGAGCTGTCCGGCCGCGCGGATCAGGCGCGCCACGTATTCCGGCCGGGCGCCCAGCATGGCGTTGGTCCACTGGGTGACGGGCCTGCCGGAGGTGAACCAGGACTTGTCGAAGGTGGCCTTCATCCAGGCCTCGTCGAACGGCCGGTCGCCGTGCATGAGGATCGAGGAGAGGTACGAGGCCGCGCACTTCGCCGCCGCGTTGGAGCCCTGGCTGGTGATCGGGTCGTTGGCCACGACCACGTCGGCGACGCCCAGGACCAGGCCGCCGCCGGGCAGCCGGCCGATCGGGTTGCGGACGACCGGCGCGTACCGGCCGGCGAGGGTGCCGCCCGCGTCGGTCAGTTCGACCTTGGTCGCCCGGGCGTACTCCCAGGGGGTGAACTTCTCCATGAGGCCGAGCGTCAGTTCCAGGTGTTCGGAGGGGTCGTTGACTCCCCTGAACACGTCGAGCGGGCCGCCCGGGACGCCCTCCCAGAAGAGGATGTCCGCTCGCCCGGAGGTGGTGAGGGTCGGCATGACGAACAGCTCGCCGACCTCGGGGACGAGGTTGCAGCGCACGGCCTCCGTCCCGGGGTGTTCGGGGCGCGGCGCGAGCCCGTGCACGTAGCTGACGGCGAGGGCGCGTTGCGGGGCGGCGTACGGGGAGCGCGCCGTGTTCCGCTCGAACATGGACACCAGTTCGCCCTTGCCCGCGGCGACCAGGACCAGGTCGTAGGCGCGGGAGAGGAAGTCCAGGTCGGCGACGGACGCGCCGTGGACGACGAGCTGTCCGCCGCGCTGCGTGAAGGTGTCGAGCCAGCCGGCCATCTTGACGCGCTGGTCGACGGACTGTGCGGGGCCCTTGAGGCGGCCGAGCCAGTCGACGGCGCGGGAGGTGTCGGGGGCGGCGACGGAGACGCCCAGGCCCCGGATCTTCGGGGCCTGCTGCTCCCAGAAGTTCAGCTGGAGGTCCCGCTCGTGCTGGAGCGCCGTGTCGAACATGACCTGGGTGGACATGACCCGCCCGCCCCGGATCTCGTCCGGGGTCCGGCTGGACATGAGGGTGACCTCGTACCCCTTCGCCTGGAGGCCGAGGGCGAGCTGGAGGCCGGACTGCCCGGCCCCCACGACAAGTATCTTGCGCATCTCAGGTTCTCAATCCGGGTGGCTGTACGGGTGGTACGGGCGCGCCAGGCGCTACGGGGAGGACGAGCGGGGCTACAGGAAGAACTGGGCTACAGGAAGGACGGGAGTACGGGAAGAGCGGGGTACAGGAAGAGCGGTACGCGGGCTACGCGGGCGTGCTGTCGAGCGCGTGGCCGACGAGGCTCAGCAGCGACTCGACGACCGTGTCCCGGCGCCGCGCGTCCATGATCACGACGGGCACCTCGGGCGGGATGGTGAGCGCCTCCCGCACGTCCTCGGGCTCGTAGGAGCGGGAGCCCTCGAAGTGGTTGACGGCGACGGCGTACGGGAGCCCGCAGCTCTCGAAGTAGTCCAGCGCGGGGAAGCAGTCCCGCAGCCGGCGCGTGTCGGCGAGCACGAGGCCGCCGATGGCGCCGCGCAGGAGGTCGTCCCACATGAACCAGAACCGCTCCTGGCCCGGGGTCCCGTACACGTACAGCACGAGGTCGTCGGCGAGGGTGATGCGCCCGAAGTCCATGGCGACGGTCGTCGTGCTCTTGTCCGGGGTGCCGCTCAGGTCGTCCGTGGGGACGCTGGCCTGGGTCATCACCGCTTCGGTGCGCAGCGGGGCGATCTCGGAGACGGAGGACACGAAGGTGGTCTTGCCGACGCCGAAGCCGCCGGCGACGAGGACCTTGACGGCGACGGGGGCGCGCGAGCGGTCGTACTGCCAGGGCTGGACGGGTTCGTCGTCCAGGCCGGCCGGGACGACGGCCGGGTCAGAGACGGCGAAGGTCACTGAGCACCCTTTCCAACAGTGCGCGTTCGGGGCGGCCGGTGCCGTGGCCCGTGCCGTAGACGCGGATCCGGCCCTGGTCTGCGAGGTCGCTGACGAGGACGCGGACCACGCCGAGCGGCAGTTTCAGCAGCGCGGATATCTCCGCGATGGTGCGCATCCGGCGGCACACCTCGACTATGGCCCGCATCTCGGGCATCCGGTCCGGGGTCGCGGCCGGGCCGGTGTCCAGGGCGGCGACGAAGGTCTCGACCTGGAGGACCTGGGTGATGCGGGTGCGGCCGCCCGTGAGGGAGTACGGGCGGACGCGGGCGGGGCGGCGGTCGGCGCCGCGTATCGGCAGCCGGTCGGAGGCCGTACTCCTCACGGGGTCTTCTCCATCGACTGGCGCAGCTCACTGCGGACTTCGGGGGTCAGGACGTGGCCGGCGCGGCCGACGAACAGGGCCATGTGGTAGGCGACGACGCTCATGTCGCAGTCCGGGGTGGCGTGCACGCCGAGCAGGGAACCGTCGCTGATGGCCATGACGAAGACGGAGCCGTTCTCCATCGCCACCATGGTCTGCTTGACGGAGCCGCATTCCATGAGGGCGGCGGCGCCGGTGGTGAGGCTGCCGAGGCCGGACACGATGGTGGCGAGGTCGGCGGAGGCGCCCCGGGGGCCCTTGGGGCGGCCTCCCTGTGCGGCTTCCGCTCCCGCTCCCGGTTCGGAGGAGAGCAGCAGGAGCCCGTCCGAGGACACGACGGCCACGGAGTTGACCCCGGGTACCTCCTCGACCAGGTCGGTCAGCAGCCACTGCAGGTTGCGGGCCTGGGTGCTCAGTCCGTACGTACTGGGCGCGGTCATGTGCGTGCCTCCTGTGCGGTGTCCCCCTGGTCGGTCTGCCCCGGTCCCCGGTCCTGCGCGAGTTCGGCGGCGACGACGCGCCGGCCGTCCTGGGTGCCCTGGTAGAAGCCGCCGAGGCGGCGGCGCAGTTCGTCGGCGTCGACCCGGCGGGGCTCGGGGCGTGCCGCGGCGGGGCGGCCGGCGGCGGGTCCCGCGACGGTGCGCGGGGTGCGCTTGGGGAGCCCCTTGTCGGTGACGGCCTCGGTGACGGCCTCGGTGACGGCCTCGGTGTCGTGGCCGGGGTGGCTGCCTTGACGCGGGACGAAGCTGTCGTCGGCGTCGGCCCGCCGGTGTGCGGACTGTTCGACGTCGGCTGCCGGCCCGGGGTCGGGCACGACGCGGGCGAGCAGTTCCTCGGCGGCGGTCTCGGGCCGGTCCGCTTCGGGTGCGGGCGCGGCCGCGGTGAAGATCTGTTCCGCCGGGGGCAGCGCGGTGTCCTCGAAGGCCTCGGCGAGCGGAACCACCCGGGCGGGTGCTTCGACGGCCTCGAGCTGCGCGGGCACGGGCTCGGACGCGCTCTCGGCGTCGGCGTCGGCCTCGAACGCGGCGGCGGGTTCCGCCTCGGGTTCCGCCTCCGGCCCGGACGCCGTGAACACCTCGTCCGCCGGGGGCAGGACGACGTCCTCGAAGGCTTCGGCCAGGGAGACCACCCGGGCGGGCTGCTCCTCGACGGGCGCGGGCGCCCCGGCGGCCAGGACGGCGTCGAGGTCGAACTCGGTGTCGAAGTCGAGGTCGCTGTCGAGGTCGAGCCCGGTGTCCAGCCCGCCGTCGAGCTCGATGTCCGGCCCGGCGTCCAGGTCCGCGGCCGGCTGCGGCTGCTCGGCGGGTTCGCGCTGCGGGCGGAGCCTGGGCGGGAGGGTGTTCTCGTTCGCCTCGGCGACGACCCCGGGCAGCCGGTACTCGGGCAGGCCCGGTTCGGCCAGGGTGTGCACCGGGGAGACCGGCGGCGCGGTCGGCAGCAGGGCGGCCGGGATCACGACGAGGGCTTCGGTGCCGCCGTGGCGCGCGGTGCGCAGCTCGGCGGTGACGCCGTGGCGGGCGGCGAGGCGCCCGGCGACGTACAGGCCGAGGCCCAGGCCGTGTTCGGCCTCGGGCTCCTCGTCGTAGGCCTCGGGTGTGGACAGGCGGGTGTTGAGGGAGGCGAGGCGGTCCTCGGTGACTCCGATGCCCTCGTCGACGACGGACAGGACCACTTCGCCGGAGTCCCGGAGCCGGCCGGAGACCTTCACCTTGGCCTCGGGCGGGGAGAAGGTGGTGGCGTTCTCCAGCAGTTCGGCGAGGACGTGCGAGATGTCGTCGGCGGCGTGTCCGGCGACCTGCGTGTACGAGGGGATCGCCGCGAGGTCGACGCGTTCGTAGCGCTCGATCTCGCTGACGGCGGCCCGCATGACGTCGACCAGCGGCACCGGCAGGGTCTGGCCGTGGCCGTGCTCCTGTCCGGCGAGGACGAGCAGGTTCTCGTTGTGGCGGCGCATCACGGTCGCCAGGTGGTCGAGCTTGAAGAGGGTGGCGAGCCGGTCCGGGTCGCCTTCCTTGGATTCGAGTTCCTCGATGACCGCGAGCTGGCGTTCGACCAGGCCGAGGGTGCGCAGGGAGAGCGAGACCGAGGTGGTCGACATGACGCGGCGGTGTTCTTCGAGTCCGGTGCGCAACTCGGCGAGCTCGCTCTCCAGGGCTTCGCGGCCGGAGGTGAGGGCTTCGTTGCGGCCGATGAGGCGGCGCCGGTCGGCGTCGAGTCCGGCGATCCGGGTGTGCAGGGCGACGGTCTGGTCGCGCACCGAGTTGAGGTGGCGCACGACTTCGGCGAACTCGTCGTTGCGGCCGGTGAAGCGCACGGGCTCCACGGAGCCTTCGGCGGTGCTCAGCCGTTCGGCGCCGCGCCGCAGCACCGACAGGGGCCGGGTCAGCGAGCGGGCGATGGCGGTGGAGAAGCCGACGACGAAGAGGAAGAGGACGCCGAGTCCGGCGACGAGCAGTTCCAGCCGGGTCACGTCGTCGTCGCGCAGGCCTGCGAGGGCGTTGGCGCGCTGGCCGGAGACGGTGGACTCGACGGACCGCATGCGGTCGAGGCGGGCGGTGAGGGCGGTGCCCACGGCCCCGGCGTCGACCTTGCGGTCGGCGGGGGTGAGGACGGGCCGGTCGGTGAGCCGTTTGAGGTGGTCCTCGGCGGTCTTGACCTCGGGTCCGGTGACGGTGGCGGCGAGGGTCTGCCGTACGTCGGGGCGGGCGGAGCGCGTGAAGTCGTCGAGGGCGGCCTGTTCCCGTACGCGGGCGCGCTGGGCGGCGGTGGTGAGCTCGTCCGCGATCGCCGCGTTCGGGGGCTGCTCGCCGCGGGGGACGGCCAGGGCGGCGAGCAGCAGTCCACGGGTGGCCGAGGCCTGGTCCACGGCCTGGCCCAGGGGGCTCAGGGGGCGGGTGACGGCCAGGGCGGCTTCCGCGCGGGGCGGGGTGAGTTCGGCGAGTCGGTCGCCGGGCTGGAGGAGTTCGCCTATGACGGCGGCGTAGGCCTGGTGGGCGGCGAGGGCGCTGCCCTTGCCGTCGAGGGCTTCGGTGCGGACGGCCCGGACCTTGGAGAGGGCGCGGGCGAGGTCGGCGTCGGCTTCGGCCTTGAGTTCGCCGACCTGTCGGTCGGTGCGGCCGGTGCGTTCGTCGACGGGTGCCTTGGCGGCGCCGGGCCGGCCCTTGGCCACGTATTCGACGACGGCGTCGCGCTCGTCGCCGAGGAGGTGGGCGAGGGTGAGGGCTTGTTGTGACTGCTGCGCGAGGGTGACCAGGCGCTGGGAGTCGTTCAGTTCCCTCGTGGCGGAGACGACAGCGGGGGTGCCTGCCGCGAGGACGGTGAGTCCGGCGACTGCCACCCCGACCACCAGCCGGCTGCGGACGCGTACGCGCCGTCCTGCCTTGGCGGGTCCGTCGGCGCTGGCGGTGCCGTTCTTCCGAGACCGCTTCTTCTGCACCGGTGCTCGCAATCCTGTACGTGTGCTCGTGCTCGTCTACTCGTGTGGCCGAGGTAACGGCCGGTCAACAAGTAAACGCCCCCTGCCCCCTCGTACCGCCTCAGACCTTTGCAGCGTGTTGGGGGGAGAGCCGCACATCGCCCACCCGGCCACTCGAAGGAGTGAACATCACGGAGGAGTGGCCGACCAACTCGGGCACCGCGTGTCAGGGGCGTGCGGTGGACGGGTGGTTGAAAGAACGCGCCGGGCTTTGGCAGTATGCCCGCCCACATGCCGGCGGGGGTGCGGTGGGCGGTGTCGCGGGGGCCACCCCTCCCCCTCCCCCATTGGTACGTACCTTCCTGGGCCCGCGGCCCCGCCGCAGGCAGAATGTCGGTATGCGCATCGACCTCGCCTCGGCCCCCGGCAGCCCGGAACGCCCCAACGAGGACTGGGTGTCGGCCTCGATACCTGCGGCGGGAGGCGGCGTCCTGGTCGCCCTGGACGGGGTCACCCCGCCGCGAGGCGACGACGGGTGCGTGCACGGAGTGCCCTGGTTCTCGACCCGGCTGGGCGGCCGATTGACCGAACTGTCCGGATCGCGCCGGGACATGCCCCTGGAGCGGATCCTCGCCGAGGCCATCGCCGACACCGCCGACGCCCACCGGGGCACCTGTGACCTTTCTCACGTCCGCACCCCGCAGGCGACGGTCGTCCTCGTGCGCTGGGACGAGGCCTGCGTGGAGCACCTGGTGCTCTCGGACTCCGTACTGCTGCTCCGCGGGCCCGGCGGCGAGGTCACCGCGGTGCTCGACGACCGGCTGGACCGGGTGCCGCGCGAGGTGCTCGGCTCGGCGGCGGCGACCGACGCGCTGCGCAACGCGGAGGGCGGCTTCTTCACGGCGGCCGCGGACCCGGCGGTGGCGGCCCGGGCGGTCACCGGGCGCACCCCGCGCGGTGAGGTGCGGGCGCTGGCCGCGCTCACGGACGGGGCGAGCCGGTGGACGGACACGTTCGGGGAGGGCGACTGGGCGGCCTGCCTGGACGTGCTGCGCAAGGAGGGCGCGCAGGGGCTGATCGGGAGGGTGCGGGCGCTGGAGTCCGATCCGCTGCGCCGCCCGGCGCGCGGGAAGCGCCACGACGACGCCTCGGCGGTCTACGCGGAGCTCTGAGCCCGGGCCTCCGTTCCCCTCACTCCTCGCCGGAGTTCAGCTGGTGCAGGAGCCGGGCGAGTTCCGCCACCTCGCCCCGGTCCCAGTCGGCCAGCTTGCGCATGTACTGCTCGCGCCGGGCTCCGCGTACCCGCAGGAAGCGGGCCCGGCCCTCCTCGGTGAGTCCGACGAGGAAGGCGCGGCCGTCGGCGGGGTCCGGTTCGCGGGCCACCAGGCCGAGCACCTCCAGGGCGCGCAGCTGGCGGCTCATGGTGGCCTTGCCGACGCCGAAGTAGGCGGCGAGCTCGGTGGCCCGCTGGCGGCCGGCGGCCTCCAGCCGGACGAGGAGCCCGTACGCGGCCGGCTCCAGCTCGGGGTGCAGGGCGCGGGCCATCTCGCCGGAGGAGGCCCTGGCGCGCCGGAGGAAGACCGACAGCTCCCGCTCCAGGGCAAGGAACTCCTGGTCTTCGTTCCCGTGCACGTCCCGCTCCGTTCCGTAGTGGTTGCGGGGGTCAGTATTTCGCAGCGGGCGCGCCGAGGGCCCGGGGCCCCGCCGGAGCGGGGTCCCGGGCCCTGTGGTGGCCGTGCGGTCCGGTGGGTCAGGCGGCCTTGGTGAAGGAGACCTCCGCCGGGGCGAGGGCCAGTTCCAGTACCTGGCGTACGTCCGTCACCGGGTGCACCTCCAGCCCCTCCAGCACCTCGGCGGGGACGTCGTCGAGGTCGGCCTCGTTGCGCTTGGGGATGATCACGGTGGTCAGGCCGGCCCGGTGGGCGGCGAGCAGCTTCTGCTTCACCCCGCCGATGGGCAGGACCCGTCCGGTCAGCGAGACCTCGCCGGTCATGGCGACGTCGGTGCGGACCTGGCGTCCCGAGAGCAGGGAGGCCAGTGCGGTCGTCATCGTGATGCCGGCGCTGGGGCCGTCCTTGGGCACGGCCCCGGCCGGGAAGTGGATGTGCACGCCCCGGTCCTTGAGGTCGGCGACGGGGAGCTCCAGTTCCGCGCCGTGCGAGCGCAGGAAGCTGAGGGCGATCTGGGCCGACTCCTTCATGACGTCGCCGAGCTGGCCGGTGAGGGTGAGCCCGGCGGCGCCGGTCTCGGGGTCGGCGAGGGAGGCCTCGACGAAGAGGACGTCGCCGCCGGCTCCGGTCACGGCGAGGCCGGTGGCCACGCCGGGGACGGCGGTGCGCCGCTCGGCGGGGTCCTGGGCGGACTCCGGGACGTGGTGCGGGCGTCCGATCAGGGCGCGCAGCTCGCCGGCGCCGATGGTGAAGGGCAGCTCCCGCCGGCCCAGCTCGTGCTGGGAGGCCACCTTGCGCAGCAGCCGGGCGATGGACCGCTCCAGGGTGCGCACGCCGGCCTCGCGGGTGTACTCGCCGGCGAGCTTGCGCAGTGCCTCCTCCTCCAGGACCACTTCGTCGGCTCCGAGTCCGGCGCGGTCGAGCTGGCGGGGCAGCAGGTGGTCGCGGGCGATGACGACCTTCTCGTCCTCGGTGTAGCCGTCGAGCCGGACGAGTTCCATGCGGTCGGCGAGGGCTTCGGGGATGGCTTCCAGGACGTTGGCGGTGGCGAGGAAGACCACGTCGCTGAGGTCGAGCTCCACCTCCAGGTAGTGGTCGCGGAAGGTGTGGTTCTGGGCGGGGTCGAGGACTTCGAGGAGGGCGGCGGCGGGGTCCCCGCGGAAGTCGGAGCCCACCTTGTCGATCTCGTCGAGGAGCACGACCGGGTTCATGGACCCGGCTTCCTTGATGGCGCGGACGATGCGGCCGGGCAGCGCGCCGACGTAGGTGCGGCGGTGGCCGCGGACCTCGGCCTCGTCCCGTACGCCGCCGAGGGCGACGCGGACGAACTTGCGGCCCATGGCGTGGGCCACCGATTCCCCGAGGGAGGTCTTCCCGACGCCGGGCGGGCCCACGAGGGCGAGGACGGCCCCGCCGCGGCGGCCGCCGATGACGCCGAGGCCGCGCTCGCCGCGGCGCTTGCGGACGGCGAGGTACTCGGTGATGCGGTCCTTCACGTCGCTGAGGCCCGCGTGCTCGGCGTCGAGGATGGCGCGGGCGCCCTGGATGTCGTACTGGTCCTCGGTGCGCTCGTTCCAGGGCAGTTCGAGGACGGTGTCCAGCCAGGTGCGGATCCAGGAGCCCTCGGGGCTCTGGTCGCTGGACCGCTCCAGCTTGTCGACCTCCTTGAGGGCGGCCTCCCGTACCTTCTCGGGCAGGTCGGCGGCCTCGACGCGGCTGCGGTAGTCGTCGGACTCCTCGCCCTCCTTCTCGCCGCCCAGTTCGCGCAGCTCCTTGCGCACGGCTTCCAGCTGGCGGCGCAGGAGGAACTCGCGCTGCTGCTTCTCGACGCCGTCCTGGACGTCCTTGGCGATGGACTCGGCGACGTCCTGTTCGGCGAGGTGGTCGCTGAGGGCCTTGACGGCGAGCTTGAGGCGGGCGACCGGGTCGGCGGTCTCCAGCAGCTCCACCTTCTGGGCGACCGTCAGGAAGGGCGAGTAGCCGGAGTTGTCGGCGAGGGCCGAGACCCCTTCGATCTGCTGGACGCGGTCGACGACCTGCCAGGCGCCGCGCTTCTTGAGCCAGCTGGTGGCGAGGGCCTTGTACTCCTTGACGAGCTCGGTGACCGATCCGGGGAGCGGGTCGGGCACCTGCTCGTCGACGGTCTCGCCCTCGACCCAGAGCGCCGCGCCGGGCCCGGTGGTGCCGGCGCCGATCCGGACCCGGCCGCGGCCGCGGATCAGCGCCCCCGGATCGCCGTCGGAGAGCCGCCCGACCTGCTCGACGGTGCCCAGCACTCCGGTGCCGGCGTACGTGCCGTCGACCCGCGGTACGAGCAGCACCCGGGGCTTCCCGCTCCCGGCCGCCGCCTGCGCGGCCTCGACGGCACCGCGCACCTCGGGGTCGGACAGGTCCAGCGGGACGACCATCCCGGGCAGCACGACCTCGTCGTCAAGCGGCAGCACGGGCAGGGTGAGCGTTACGGACGTCGAAGCCATGATCTTCCCTCCGGCAGTGAAGTTGAGCTATGCCGACTCAATGCATCTGCGCCCTCCAATGTTCCCCAACACCCGTTCGCCTGGGGCGAACAGCACGACGATCCGCCGTTCGGGGGGCTTTGTCCGGCACCCCTTCTGCGGGACGCGCGATGTCCGATAGCCATGGCGGCATGACCTTCCTCAGGACGAAACTCCGCACGACGGCCGCCGTCGCACTGACCATCGGCACCCTGGCCCTGCTGCCGACCTCCGCCAGCGCGGGAACGGCCGCGGCCCCGGCCTCCCTCGCGGGCTGCGGCTGGAACGAGGGCAGGGGCGGCGAACGGGCCTACTACGAGCACTGCGCCACCGATACGAACGTGTGGATCCAGGTCAAGCGGTGGCCCCGGTCCAACTACCACCGCTGCGTCGGACCCGGCCGGACCAACCTGGACGCCGACGCCACCGGCGCCTGGTACGACAGCAACTACCGGGGCGGCCTCTGTTCCCACCCGGGAGACACCGGGGACTGACCCTCAGGGCGCCGATACGCGGATGTCACCCGAGGTCGTGCGGACGGCGAGGGCGGCTCGGGCCTCCGGGGCGACCGGGACGGTGATGTCGCGGTCGCCCGAGGTGCTGGAGGCGTCCACCCGGTAGGGCCCGGCGCCGGGGACCTTGAGGGTGACGTCGCCCGAGGTGGCGGTGACCGACACCGAGTCCGGGGCCCGCGTGAAGCCCAGGGTGGCGTTGCCCGAGCCGGAGCGGACCTCGGCCTCCGGGCCGTTCAGGGCGGTGCCGGTGATGTCGCCCGAGGAGGTGCGGACCTTCAGCGGGCCCGCGATCCGCTCGGCCCGTACGTCACCGGAGTCCGAGTCCAGCTCGGCGGCGGCCACACCCGTCACCGTGATCCGGCCGCTGCTGTTGCCGACCTTGACCTTCGCCGAGGCGGGCACCTCCAGGCGGTAGTCGGTCCAGCAGGTATCGGCGCAGCCCTCGCTGAAGGTCAGCACCCCGTGGGAGACCTGCTGGCCGGGGGTGGGGGTGCGGTCGCCCCGGTAGTGCACGGTGCGGTGGACGACGACGCCCGGACCGCTGCCCGGGGTGACCTCGACGGAGCCGCGCCGCACGCCCGTGAGCTCCACGGCGGTGACCGCCCCGGCGACGGTGGCGTCGGCGGAGGCGGTCCGCATCCGGCCCTCCTCGGCGAAGGAACAGCCCGACACGAGGAGCACGCCGGCCAGGGCGGTGGCTCCGAGTGCCGTACGGACGAGTGAGGTGGTGTGGGATGCCATACCGAGAAGCCTGTCCGGGAGCGGGCCGGAACGCGCTGGTGCCGGTACCCGGATCCGGGGTGGGGCTACCCCCCGGCCGCCCCCGTCACCACCGGCCGGTGCGGCGCGGGCACGCCCCACTCGCTCCACGAGCCGTCGTACACCGCCAGGCCCTCCCCGTACCCCGCCAGCGTGGCGCCGAGCGCGAGCACGCAGGCCGTGACCCCGGAACCGCAGCTGAAGTAGAGCCGCTCCCGGTCCCCGGCCAGCTCCCGGAACGCCGCGCGGAGCTCCCCGGCGGGCCGCATCAGGCCGCCGCCCTGCTGGAGTTCACCGAACGGCAGGTTCAGCGCGCCCGGCATGTGGCCGCCGCGCAGCCCCGGCCGGGGCTCGGGGGCGGTCCCGGCGAACCGCTCCCGGGTACGGGCGTCGAGCACCGCCGCACCCGGATCGGCCAGGGCCCGCGCGACCGCGTCGGCGTCGACGAGCAGCCCGTCCCGGGGCCGGGCGGTGAAGGAGCCGCGCGGGCCCTCGTACGCCGCCGCACGCTCCTCGACGGGCAGCCCGGCAACGATCCACGCGGGCAGCCCCCCGTCGAGGACGGCGACCCGGTCGAAGCCCATGGCGCGCAGCATCCACCAGGCACGGGCGCTGGAGTAGATCCCGGCGGCGTCGTAGACGACCACGGTGTCGGTGTCCTCGACGCCGAGCGCCCGCACGGCATCGGTGAACGCGTCGGCCCCCGGCATGGTGTGCGGGGCGGCGGCCGCATGATCGGACAGGTCCCCGTCAAGGTCAAAGGGCCGCGCCCCCGGAATCCGCACACTCCCGCCCCGATACGCACCGACGGAAGCGTCGAGCACCACCACCCCCTCCACCCCGACCCGCTCGGCCACCCAGTCGACCCCGACCAGGGGCCCGGTCAGCCCCAAACCGACGGACACAGCACTCTCGAATGCGGGCACACGGACCTCCAGGGCCACAGCGGAAAACCCCATCCTCGTACACCCGCCCACCACCACAACGGGCCTGCTCGGGAACGACGGACTTGAGGGGTCGGGGGCGGGGTGGGGTGTCGTCCGGGATGTAAAACGTGATTTGTTGGCGCGCGGTACCTCGTATCCAACGAAGCACCGGACGGGGCGCCATAAATCATGCCTATCCCGGACGGCACCCCACCCCGCCCCCGACCCCGCCCCCACCTCCCCCCGGCCTCAACCGCAGCCGCCGGGCCAGGCGTAAACGACCACCCGCGCCCCCCGCACCCCCGTCACCGAGCACCGCTCGAACCCGGCGGCCAGGGCCTCGCGTTTGGCCGCCTCGCCCGGGTACGGGTCCAGCGGCTGCCCGGCCGGGTCGAGGAGCGCGATCACCCGGGGGGACCGCGACAGGCCCTCCCGGATCCGCTCCGGCGGCAGCTCGGCGCCGTGCAGGGTGCCCGAGTCGCGCGGGGACCGCTCCAGGGCCACGTCGCGCAGGCCCCCGTACACCCCGGGCGAGGACAGCAGCCACTCGCGCCGCCGGGACGGCATGAAGAGCACGGCGTCCCCCGGCCGGGCAAGTTCCCGTACGACGGCTGCGACGCCGAGCGCGTCGTCCTTGCGGCTCTCAGGGGTCCGCAGCCACCCCGACCACACCGCGGCGGGCACCAGCAGCGCCGCCACCAGCGGCCACGCCCACCGGACGCGCGCCCCGGCGAGCCGGGTCCCGGCGAGGAGGGCGAGCCCGGCCAGGGCGTAGAGGACGTACCGGTCGACGTACCAGGGGTGCACCAGCGACACGACCATCAGCAGTCCGGGCGGCAGCAGGGCCAGCGGTACGGCCACCCGTACGAGCGCCCGGTCCGCGCCCCGGGCGAGCAGCAGCACCGCCGCCACGAGCACCCCGTACGCCGCCCAGTCCTGCCAGCTCGGCCGCCCGAGCCACCCCAGCTGCGCCTGGGCCTGCCTGGCGCTGACCACGGCCAGCGGCAACACCCCGGCCACCACCGCGCCGGCGCCCCACCGCCAACCGCGCGAGCGCCACGCGGCGGGGGCGTGCGCGAGCAGGGCCAGTACGGCGAACTCGTGCAGCCAGCAGCCCAGCAGCAGCACGGCCGCGTAGCCGGCCCACCGCTCGCGCAGCATCAGGTACGTCGCCCAGACCACGGCGGCGGCGACCAGCCCGTACGAGCGTCCCTCCTGGGCGTACATCTGCACGGGCGGCAGCAGCGCGTACCCGCACCCGGAGAACAGCGCGGCCCGCGCGGGCCGCGCGGGCCGCGCGGGCTCCCCCCGCCCACGAGCGAGCCGGTGCGCGACGGCGGCCACCCCGGCCGCGGCGAGGGCCGTGCCCACGACGGAGGGCAGGCGCAGCGCCCACAGCCCCCCGTCCCAAAAACCGAAGACACCGTGCATGAACAGGTAGTACAGCCCGTGCACGGCGTCGACCCGCCCGAGCAGCTCCCACAGCGCGCCCAGCGGCCGGTGGGCGACCTGCCAGGTGGTGGATTCGTCGCGCCACATGCTGCCGCCGCCGGGCCCGCGCTCCAGCCCGGCAAGGCCGAGCACGAGCGCGAGCAACACGGGCAGCCAGCGCCAAGGGGCCAGGTGGCGGATGACGGCCTCCGGGGTGCTTTCCGTCGAGGGGCGGGGACTCCATACTCGGGGTTCGGTCCGAGACCCGCGGAGGTGGGTGTGCGAAGGTTCCGATCGGCCGGTGGCGCGGCGGTGGTCCTGGCGGTCGTGGCGGTGCTGTGCGGGTGCGGTGCGGGCTCCGCGCCGGAGCCGGGCGGGCCCGCGCAGGGCCCCGGTTCCGCGGCCCCCACCACCGCGCAGCCGCAGTCCCAGGCCCCGACCCCGACCCCGACCCCGCCGCAGCCCTCCCCCGGCGGGACCCCGCCCTCCACCCCACCCCCCTCGGCGGACCCGACGGCCGCGCTCCTGGTCTCCGTCGTCCGCAGCGGCGGCTTCGCGGGCCGCACCTCGGGCCTGCTCGTCAAGGGCGACGGCTCCTGGACCCTCGTGGACGACAAGGCGCGTACGACGGGCAGCGGCAAACTGGCCCCGGCCGCCCTGGACACCCTGCGCGGCGCGCTGCGCGACGCGGACCTCGCCCACCTGCCCCGGACCATGAAGGCCGACCCGCCGGTCTACGACGGGTTCACCTACGCGTTCACGTACGGCGGTTACTCGGTCGCCGCCGACCAGGACGCCCTCACGCCCGGCCTGGAGAACGTCCTGGCGGCCCTCCCCGGTTTCAGCCCCGCCCCGTAGCCGCCCCGCCGCGGGGAGCCGCGGGGCGGGCGTCAGCCTGCGTCCCCTGTCCGAACCCCGCATAGCCGCAGGCCGGTGCCTCCTCTACGCTGCACCCCATCACGCGGGATCTTCAGGGGCGGGACATGGAACAGACACACACCACCCACAACGGCGCCGCGGCCACCCCAGGTGCCCAGCGGCGCGTGCTCGTGGTCGAGGACGACCGCACCATCGCCGACGCCATCGCGGCCCGGCTGCGCGCCGAGGGCTTCCAGGTGCAGGCCGCGTACGACGGCCCGGCCGCCGTGGCGGCGGCCGAGAGCTGGCTGCCCGAGCTGCTGGTGCTGGACGTCATGCTGCCCGGCTTCGACGGGCTGGAGGTGTGCCGGCGGGTCCAGGCGCAGCGGCCGGTCCCGGTGCTGATGCTGACCGCCCGGGACGACGAGACCGACATGCTGGTCGGTCTCGGGGTCGGGGCGGACGACTACATGACGAAGCCGTTCTCGATGCGTGAGCTGGCCGCGCGGGTCCACGTACTGCTGCGGCGGGTGGAGCGGGCCACGCTGGCCGCGCACGCCCCGCGCGGGGCGACGCTGCGGCTGGGCGATCTGGAGATCGACCACGCGCAGCGCCGGGTCCGGGTGCAGTCGGAGGACGTGCACCTGACGCCGACCGAGTTCGACCTGCTGGTGTGCCTGGCGGGGACCCCGCGGGCGGTGCTCTCGCGGGAGCAGCTCCTCGCCGAGGTGTGGGACTGGGCCGACGCGTCGGGGACCCGTACGGTCGACAGCCACATCAAGGCCCTGCGCCGGAAGATCGGCGCGGAGCGGATCCGTACCGTCCACGGCGTCGGGTACGCCCTGGAGACACCGGCCCAGACGTGAGCGGCCGGCACCCCGGGCCGGGGTTGCGGCCCTACTCGCCGTTCTCGATCAAGACGAAGCTGGGCGTGCTCGTCGTGGTCTCGGTGTTCATCACGACGGGTCTGCTGATGGTGGCCCTGCGGACCGAGACCGAGCTGCGGTTCATCACGGTGTTCTCGGTGATCGCCTCGATGCTGATCACCCAGTTCGTGGCGCACGGTCTGACGGCGCCGCTGGACGACATGACGCGGGTGGCTCGGGCGATATCCCACGGGGACTACACGCGCCGGGTGCGCGGGGCGGGGCGCCGCGACGAGCTGGGCGACCTGGCGTCGACGATCAATTTGATGGCGGACGACCTCGAGGCGGTGGACAGGCACCGTAAAGAACTGGTCGCGAACGTCTCGCACGAGCTGCGCACGCCGATCGCGGCGCTGCGGGCGGTGCTGGAGAACGTGGTGGACGGGGTCTCGGCCGCCGATCCGGAGACCATGCGCACGATGCTGAAGCAGACGGAGCGCCTGGGCCGGCTCGTGGAGACGCTGCTGGACCTGTCGCGGGTGGACAACGGGGTGGTGCCGTTGAAGGCGCGCCGCTTCGAGGTGTGGCCGTACCTGTCGGGGGTGCTGAAGGAGTCGGGGCTGGCGGCGGCCGGCCGGCCGGGGCTGTCGACGGGCTCGGGCGGGCACACCCGCAACGACGTCCACCTGCACCTGGACGTGTTCCCGCCGGAGCTGACGGCGTACGCGGACGCGGAGCGGCTGCACCAGGTGGTGGCGAACCTCATCGACAACGCGGTCAAGCACAGTCCGCCGCACGGCCGGGTCACGGTCCGGGCGCGGGCCGGCGGCGCGCCCGGGAGCCTGGCCCTGGAGGTCGTCGACGAGGGGCCGGGGATACCGGAGGCGGAGCGCCACCGGGTGTTCGAGCGGTTCAACCGGGGGTCGGCCCGGGGCGGCGACGGGGGCACCGGGCTGGGCCTGGCGATCGCCCGTTGGGCCGTCGGCCTGCACGGAGGGGACATCGGCGTGGCCGAATCGTCACGGGGTTGCCGAATCCTTGTCACCCTTCCGGGCAGCTCACCGGCGCCGTCTTGACGTAGGCTTCGAGGTGGGAAGGACATGATCTCGGCCACATGTGCCCGGGGTCGTCAGGGGTGCGAAGCCAGGGGGCCGCAACCTGGATGTCCCCTACCCGAACCACGCGTGTTTCCCGCCATTGGACGTGGCGAAACCCGCCGTTCGGTGTGACCTGCACGACGGAAGTCCCGCCCGGCCTGCAGGACACCGCCGAGGAGGCGTAGCCTTTATTCCCGCTGTCCATACCTTGTGAAGCGGAAGAGGGCGGTTGCCGCCGTGTCGCCACAGTCCCCCAGTAACTCGAGCACCACGACCGAAGCAGCAGAGGGCGGGAAGACCCCTGCCTCAGGCTTCGGCGCGAATGAGTGGCTCGTCGACGAGATCTATCAGCAGTACCTCCAGGACCCGAATTCGGTCGATCGGGCCTGGTGGGACTTCTTCGCCGACTACAAGCCGGGGGGCGCTGCCGCTCCCGTGAAGGCGGACGGTCCCGAGAAGTCCCCGACGACGGATGGCGCCTCCGCACAGGCCGCCACCGCCGCCGCAGCCCCACAGGCCTCCGTCGCAGCCGCCACGGGGGCGGCTCCCGCCGTGCCTGCACCGGCTCCCGCGCCCACACCTGTGTCAGCTCCTGCCCCTGCTCCTGCCACCCCCTCTGGTGCCCCTGCTGTGACTGTCACCTCCCAGGCCCCGGCCGCCGCACCGGCCGCGCCCTCCTCCCAGGCCCCGGCTCCGGCCGCCGCCACCCCGGCTCAGAAGGCCGCGCCCGCCACCGAGGCCCCCCAGGGCCCCGAACTGGTGACGCTCCGCGGCCCGGCCGCCGCCGTGGCGAAGAACATGAACGCCTCGCTGGAGGTGCCGACGGCCACGTCCGTCCGCGCCGTCCCGGTGAAGCTGCTGTTCGACAACCGCATCGTCATCAACAACCACCTCAAGCGCGCCCGCGGTGGGAAGATCTCCTTCACCCACCTCATCGGCTACGCGATGGTGCAGGCCATCAAGGCCATGCCGTCGATGAACTACTCCTTCGCGGAGAAGGACGGCAAGCCGACCCTGGTCAAGCCGGAGCACATCAACTTCGGTCTCGCGATCGACCTGGTGAAGGCCAACGGCGACCGCCAGCTCGTCGTCGCCGGCATCAAGAAGGCCGAGACCCTGAACTTCTTCGAGTTCTGGCAGGCCTACGAGGACATCGTCCGCCGCGCCCGCGTCGGCAAGCTGACGATGGACGACTTCACCGGTGTGACGGTCTCCCTGACCAACCCCGGCGGCCTGGGCACCGTGCACTCCGTGCCCCGCCTGATGCCCGGACAGTCGGTCATCATGGGCGTCGGCTCCATGGACTACCCCGCCGAGTTCCAGGGCACCTCGCAGGACACCCTGAACAAGCTGGGCATCTCCAAGGTCATGACCCTGACCTCGACCTACGACCACCGGGTCATCCAGGGCGCGGCCTCCGGCGAGTTCCTGCGCGTCGTCGCGAACATGCTGCTCGGCGAGAGCGGCTTCTACGACGACGTCTTCGAGGCCCTGCGCATCCCGTACGAGCCGGTCCGCTGGCTCCGGGACATCGACGCCTCGCACGACGACGACGTCACGAAGGCCGCCCGCGTCTTCGAGCTGATCCACTCCTACCGGGTCCGCGGCCACGTCATGGCCGACACCGACCCGCTGGAGTACAAGCAGCGCAAGCACCCCGACCTCGACATCACCGAGCACGGCCTCACCCTGTGGGACCTGGAGCGCGAGTTCGCGGTCGGCGGCTTCTCCGGCAAGTCGATGATGAAGCTCCGCGACATCCTCGGCGTGCTGCGCGACTCGTACTGCCGCACCACCGGCGTCGAGTTCATGCACATCCAGGACCCGAAGCAGCGCCGCTGGATCCAGGACCGCATCGAGCGCCCGCACTCCAAGCCGGAGCGCGAGGAGCAGCTGCGCATCCTGCGCCGCCTGAACGCGGCGGAGGCCTTCGAGACCTTCCTGCAGACGAAGTACGTCGGCCAGAAGCGGTTCTCCCTGGAGGGCGGCGAGTCCGTCATCCCGCTGCTCGACGCCGTCATCGACTCGGCCGCCGAGGCCCGCCTCGAAGAGGTCGCGATCGGCATGGCCCACCGCGGCCGCCTGAACGTCCTGGCGAACATCGTCGGCAAGTCGTACGCGCAGATCTTCCGCGAGTTCGAGGGCAACCTCGACCCGAAGTCCATGCACGGCTCCGGCGACGTCAAGTACCACCTGGGCGCCGAGGGCACCTTCACGGGCCTGGACGGCGAGCAGATCAAGGTCTCGCTCGTCGCGAACCCCTCGCACCTGGAGGCGGTGGACCCGGTCCTGGAGGGCGTGGTCCGCGCCAAGCAGGACATCATCAACAAGGGCGGCACGGACTTCACGGTCCTGCCCGTCGCCCTGCACGGTGACGCGGCCTTCGCGGGCCAGGGTGTGGTCGCCGAGACGCTGAACATGTCGCAGCTGCGCGGCTACCGCACCGGCGGCACCGTCCACGTCGTGATCAACAACCAGGTCGGCTTCACCGCCGCCCCGGAGTCCTCGCGTTCGTCGATGTACGCCACCGACGTGGCCCGCATGATCGAGGCGCCGATCTTCCACGTGAACGGTGACGACCCGGAGGCCGTGGTCCGCATCGCGCGGCTCGCCTTCGAGTTCCGCCAGGCGTTCAACAAGGACGTGGTCATCGACCTCATCTGCTACCGCCGCCGCGGTCACAACGAGTCGGACAACCCGGCGTTCACGCAGCCGCTGATGTACGACCTGATCGACAAGAAGCGCTCGGTGCGCAAGCTGTACACCGAGTCCCTCATCGGTCGCGGCGACATCACCCTGGAAGAGGCCGAGCAGGCGCTCCAGGACTTCCAGGGCCAGCTGGAGAAGGTCTTCGCGGAGGTCCGCGAGGCCGCCACGCAGCCCGCGATCGCCGCGCCGGCCCCGGTCGCACAGGCCGACTTCCCGGTCGCCGTGAACACGGCGGTCTCCCCGGAGGTCGTCAAGCGGATCGCCGAGTCGCAGGTCAACGTCCCCGAGACGGTCACCGTGCACCCGCGTCTGCTGCCGCAGCTCCAGCGCCGTGCCGCGATGATCGACGACGGCACCATCGACTGGGGCATGGGCGAGACCCTGGCCTTCGGTTCGCTGCTGATGGAGGGCACCCCGGTCCGCCTGTCGGGCCAGGACTCCCGCCGCGGCACCTTCGGCCAGCGCCACGCGGTCCTCATCGACCGGGAGACGGGCGAGGACTACACCCCGCTGCAGTACCTCGCGGACGACCAGGCCCGCTACAACGTCTACGACTCGCTGCTCTCCGAGTACGCGGCCATGGGCTTCGAGTACGGCTACTCGCTGGCCCGCCCGGACGCGCTGGTCCTCTGGGAGGCCCAGTTCGGTGACTTCGTCAACGGGGCGCAGACCGTCGTCGACGAGTTCATCTCCTCGGCGGAGCAGAAGTGGGGCCAGACCTCCGGCGTCACCCTGCTCCTCCCGCACGGCTACGAGGGCCAGGGCCCGGACCACTCGTCCGCCCGCCCGGAGCGCTTCCTCCAGATGTGCGCGCAGGACAACATGACGGTCGCGATGCCGACCCTGCCGTCGAACTACTTCCACCTGCTGCGCTGGCAGGTCCACAACCCGCACCACAAGCCGCTCATCGTCTTCACCCCGAAGTCGATGCTGCGTCTGAAGGCGGCGGCGTCGAAGGCGGAGGAGTTCACGAACGGCTCGTTCCGTCCGGTCATCGGCGACTCGACCGTGGACCCGAGCGCGGTCCGCAAGGTCGTCTTCTGCGCGGGCAAGGTCTACTACGACCTGGAGGCCGAGCGGGAGAAGCGCGGCATCACCGACACCGCGATCATCCGCATCGAGCGGCTGTACCCGCTGCCGGGCGCGGAACTCCAGGCGGAGATCGCCAAGTTCCCGAACGCGGCGAAGTACATCTGGGCGCAGGAGGAGCCGGCGAACCAGGGTGCGTGGCCGTTCATCGCGCTGAACCTGATCGACCACCTCGACCTGGCGGTCGGCGCGGAGGTCCCGGCCGGTGAGCGTCTGCGGCGCATCTCTCGTCCGCACGGCTCGTCCCCGGCGGTGGGCTCCGCGAAGCGCCACCAGGCGGAGCAGCAGCTCCTGCTGAGCGAGGTCTTCGAGGCGTAGTCGCTGACGCGACCTGCACATGACGGAAGGCCCGGCCCCTCTACGGGGGGCCGGGCCTTCCGGCTTCGCCGACGGTGGCGGCATCAGCCAAAATCCAGGCTGGATGTGGCTACGGCTGGGGCTCGAAGTCCCAGTACGGGCGGGACTGTTGGCGGGCCGAGACGGTGTGGACGTGTTGGGGGCCCAGGGTGCGGGTCAGGGCTCTGAGGGCGGTGTCCTCGTGCTTGGCCGCCTCCGCGTCCTCCCGTACCGACCGGAGGTCCGCGGCCAGGGCGATCTGGGCGCTGAGCGCCATGGGGTGGTCGGGCCCGAGGACCTGTTCCGCGCCGCGCAGCGTCTCGCGGCCGAGGGCGAGCGCGTCGTCGAGGCGGCCGGTGATGTTGCGGTGTCCGGTGGCGTTGAGGGCGCAGCCCAGGGTCCAGGGGTGGCGGTCCCCGAGGGCGCCGCGCATGCCGACGAGGGCCTGTTCGGCGAGGTTGAGCGCTTCGGCGCGTTCGCCCTGGGCGCGCAGCACGAGGGCGAGGTTGCCGACGGTGCCGATGCTGTACGGGTGGGCGAGGCCCAGCTGCGACTGGTAGCCGCGGACGACTTCCTCGGAGATCCGGCGGGCCTCCTCGATGTCCCCGTACTCGCGCAGGTAGGTGGCGTAGTCGGAGGCGACCATCAGCGTCCAGGGGAATTCGGCGCCGAAGACGCGGGTGGAGCGTTCCAGTACGCCGCGCAGCCGGGCGCCCGCGCCGGGGATGTCGCCGGAGCGGCGCAGGCACATGCCGAGGTTGTGTTCGGCGCGCAGGGTCTGGGGGTGGTTGGGGCCGAGGACCTGGGTGTTGAGTTTGAGGCCCTGTTCCTGGCGGGCGAGGGCTTCGCGGTAGCGGCCCATGAGGCGCAGTCCCATGGCGCAGCCGATGCCGGAGGAGAGGGTGGCGATGTGCCGGACCCGCAGGACGCGTTCGCGGCGGCGCAGGGTGTCGAGGTCGGTGTCGTAGGCCTCCTGGTAGCGGCCGAGGAGGCGCAGGGCGACGGCGACGTTGTTCTGGGCGCCGAGGGTGGTGGAGTCGTCCTCGCCGAGGAGTTCGCGGTAGGTGGCGAAGGCGTGTTCCAGCAGGTCGCGGGCCTTTTCGAATTTGGCGGTGGCGAGGAGGACGCCGGCGTAGGTGCTGGTGGCGCGCAGGGTCTCCAGGTCGCGGTCGCCGCGTTCGGCGAGGAGCCGGTCGGCGACGGAGCGGGCGAGGACCTCGGCCTGCCGGAAGTGGCCGAGCATGCGCAGGGCGCCGCCGTGGTGGTAGCTGAGTTCGCGGACCTGGTCGTGGTCGTCGCCGAGCATGGCCCGCCAGACCCCGTCGGTCTGTTCGGACAGGCGCAGGCAGGTGCGGTACTCGCCGGCGAGGATCAGGTAGCGCAGGCAGTGCAGCAGGAAGGCCTGGATGCGGGGGTTGCTGCTGGTCAGGACGCCCGCGGAGTCGAGGTGCGGGATGAGTTCGGCGTAGCGGGGCCAGAGCCGGGAGTCGGTGGGGCGGCCGGGGTCGGCGGCGGCGAGGACCTGGCGGACGGCGCGGGAGAGCTGGTCGGCCTCTTCCTCGGCGAGGTTCTCGCGGACGATGTTGTGGACCATGCGGTGCAGTTGCACGGTTTCCAGGCCGCCGCCCTCCTCGACGGACAGGTCGGAGTACTCGAGGCGGACGACGGAGAACTGGACGAGTTTGTTGAGGGCGGCGTTCCAGCGGATCTGGTCGTTAATCAGGCCGGCGAGGTGTTCGGGGACGTCGTCGGCGGGGAATTCGCGCAGCAGCCGCAGCGGGACCCGGCCGGGGGCGAAGAACACGAACAGCCGGAGCAGGGCGAGGGCGTCGGGGAAGTTCTCGCGGACGTTGTTGAGGAGTATGGCCAGGGCGGTCGGGAAGGGCAGCGGGTAGTCGTCGGAGAGGGTGACGGCCTCGTGGGAGTCGAGGCGGCGCTGGAGGAGTCCGAGGTACTCGCCGACGCCGATCGGGGAGTCGGCGAGCCAGCCGGCGGTCTGGTCGAGGGCGAGGGGGTAGTCCTCCAGGGCCTCGGCGAGCTGGTCGGCCTCCTCGCCGGTGAGGCGGCGGGCGCGGCGGCGGATGAAGGTGACCGATTCGGGGCGGGCGTAGAGGGGGACCTCGACGAGGCTGCTGTGGCGGGTGGCCCATTCGCGGTTGCGGGAGGTGATGATGACGTCGCCGGCGCCGGAGGGCAGCAGGTCGGTGAGGTCGTCGGGGTTGTCGCAGCCGTCGAAGACGAGCAGCCAGCGGTGGTAGGGGGAGCCGCGGCGCAGGGCTTCGAGGACGGAGCGGATCTGCTCGCCGTAGCTGCCGGCGCCGCGCGGCAGGCCGAGGGCGGGGGCGAGGTCGGCGAGGCGTTCGCGCAGGGTGGGCCGGTCCTCGGCGGGGACCCACCAGACGACGTCGTACTCGGAGGCGAAGCGGTAGGCGTACTCGGTGGCGACCTGGGTCTTGCCGACCCCCGACAGGCCGAGGAGGGTCACGGTGGAGGCGCCGGGCGGGGCTTCGGTGAGGGCGGCGCGCAGTCGGCCGATGACGTCGTTGCGGCCGGTGAAGCGCGGGTTGCGGCGCGGGACCCGGCCCCAGATCTCGGGCGGGTCGTTGGGGAAGCGGGGGCCTCGGCGGCCGGACTCGGTGCCGATGCGGTCGGTGGGGAGTTCCAGGCGGCGCAGGACCCGGTACTCGGCCTCGTAGGCGTCCAGGCCCCACAGGTCGGTCTTCTCCAGGGCGGCGACGGCGCTGGGCAGCGGGGAGTCGGTGAGGCAGACGGCGGCGAAGCGGCCGGGGTGGGACTCGGTGACGGTGCGCAGGGCGGTGTTCCACTCGTCGTCGGCGTGGGCGGCGAGGGAGAAGTAGCGCTCGCTGAGGACGAGGAGGATCCGGCCGCCGGCGCGGGCCAGGTCGTCGAGGGCCTCGGTCAGTCCGGGGCTGGTCTGGGGGTCCCAGCGCTGGAGGACGACGCGGTGGCCGTGTTCCTCCAGGCGGTGGGCGATCCACGCGGCCCAGGGGCGGTTGAAGCCCGCGAAGCTGATGACGAAGCGCTGCGGCTGGGCGGCTCCGTCGCGGTCGTGACGCGTACCGGTAACGGTCATGGCGGCCGTCTCCCTGGAATCCGGCGGTGGACGGGAAGGGGAGGGGTGGAGCGGGATTGAAAGGTACCGCAGCGGACGGGGCGTCAGGGGGTGTCAGGCGTGGGCGAACGCGGCGAGTTCGGGGTGTGCCTCGCACCAGGCGCGACGTTCGCGGTCGACGGCGCGGCGGGCGGTGGCGTGCTGGTCGCCGGGCGGTGGCAGTTCGTCCATGGCGTGTTCGGCTCCGGCCATTCCTTCGACGAACTCGCGTCCGGTGACGGTGAGTTGCTGGTTGCCGCGCAGGGCCGGGAGGACGGCGGCGACCTGGGCGCGGACCCGGGCGTGCTGGGCCCAGGCGCCGCGGGCGCCGTAGAGGGCGGCGCGCTGCCAGTACCCGGCCAGGGCGAGGTGGGCGTAGGTGCCGTGGAGGAGGCCCTCCAGGGGGCGGGGGTCCTCGCGCCAGGGGGCCCAGTGGCGGGGGGTGCGGTCGGCGGTGTGCAGGGTGAGGACGTCGGTGAGGGCGGCGAGTTTGCCGTGCTGCACCTCGTGGACCAGGGTCGCGGCGAGGGCGGGCGGGGCCTGGGCGCGGGCCAGGACCGAGCCGGCGGCGGCGGGGAGGGTGGCGCCGCTGGAGCGGGAGCCTCCGGCGAGGGGGACCACGGAGCGCAGCAGCCGGCCGATCTCGTCGGCGCGGGTGGAGTCGTAGCGTTCCAGCAGGGTGAGGGCGCCGGACCACTGGATGTCCCAGCGTTTGTGGCCCTTGGGGGTGAGGCGGCGGGCGGGGCGTACGGGGGTCGGGCGGCCGGTGGTGGGTCCGGCGGCGGGGACGCGGTAGGGGTCGAGGTCGTCGAGGGCGGTGCGGCCGCCGGGCAGGGGGTGCAGGGGGAGGGTGTCGTGGGTGTCCCAGGAGCGTTCGGTCAGGGCGAGCGGGCCGGGGCGGTCGGGGCGGAGCAGGCCGAGGGTGGGCAGGACGAGGCGGCCTTGCACGGGCCGCAGGGTGGTCTTGAAGCTGATCCCGGCGCGCAGGGCGGCGGCGACGGCGAGGGCCCCGAGGTGGCCGAGGTCGGGGGCGGGCCCGTTCGGGGCGTGCAGCCGGCGCAGGGTCTCCTCGGCCCAGACGCCGGTGGCGGGGTAGTGCAGGACGTCGCGGACGGCGTCGGGGTCCTGGCGTTCGGCCTCCTCCAGGAGCGCCCAGCGTTCGGCGCTCTCGCCGCCGGGGGCGGCGTCGAGTACGGCGCGCAGCAGGACGAGGCGTTTGGAGCGGCGTACGTCGTGCACGAGGCGGGTGCCCTCCGCCGAGGGTTCGGTGGAGGCGAGGGCGCGCAGGGTGTGGGAGCTGACGGCGAAGGGCGCCAGGGCGGCGGGGGCGGCCGGGCCCGGGGGGCGGGGGCCGTCGGGGCGGTTGCCGTCGGGGCCGGTGTGCTGGGCGGGGAGGGCCGCGCGGGTGGCCGGCGCGCCGGTGGTTGCGGTGCGACGCGTGGCTTCGGCTCGGTGGGTCATGACGCGGCCCGTCCCGTCGTGGCGGCCGCGTGCAGTGCGCGGGCGATGTGCCGGATGAGGATCTGGAGGTCGGCGCAGTACACGGACGGCTGCCGGAAGCCCTCGCCCGCGCGGTAGCGGTGCGGGTAGTGCCCGCCGCCGCACACCTCGACGAGCGCGCAGGCCCGGCAGCCGTCCGCGAGGGCCTCCCGGCCGAGCTGGCGGGCGGCGAAGCCGGGGTGGTCGAGGAGCTGGTCGAAGCTGTGGGTGTCGAGGGTCATGCCGGTCGCGGCGGCCCCTTCGTACGCGGATTTCAGCGAGTCGGCCTGTTCGATGCTGCCGTCGGTCTCGACGACGGCGGTGGTGGCGGGCGCCAGGCCCAGGGTCTCGGTGGCGGCGGGCAGGCCGAGGAGCAGGGCGACGACCTCTTCGAAGACGCGGATCCGGGTCCGCCGTGCCGTGTCGTGCCACCAGCGGTCGAAGACGGCGACGAGCCAGTCCCCGTACGGGGTCCCGGATCCGCCGTGGCCGGGCGGCGGGGTGTTCCAGTTGGCGAGGGGCAGCAGCAGGCCGAGGGTGGGCGGCGCGAAGGCGAGGAGGGACTCGTACGTCTCCACCGGGTCCTGGGCCACGTCGACCACGCACAGCAGTCCGGCGTAGCTCGCGGGGTGCCGGACGAGCAGCCGCAGTCCCCGGGCGGCGGCGGCGAAGCCGGGCCGCCCGGTGTGGTCGATGCGGCGGGAGTTGTGCGCGGGCAGCCCGCCGTCGAGGCTGACGCCGACCCGGATCCCGGCGGCGGCGAGGGCGGCGAGCCGGCCCCGGGTGAGCAGGGTGCCGTTGGTCTGCACGCTCGCGGTGACCCGGGTGCGGGGCGAGCGGCGGGCCAGGGCGGCCCGTACGGCCTCGACGGGGGCGGCCAGGTGGTCGGGCGCGGCGAGGAGGGGTTCCCCGCCGTGCAGGACCAGGTCGACGCGGGTCAGTCCGTGGGCGGCGGCGTGCTCGGCGATCCGCTGGGCGGCGCGCAGGGCGGTCGCGGGGGTCATGGTGGCGGGGCGGGTGCGCCAGCTGCGGTCGGCCATCTCGTAGACGTAGCAGTAGGTGCAGGCGAGGTTGCAGCGGCTGTGGGTCTTGAGCACGAACTGCCGTATCGGCTCCGCCCGGTGCCCGGCGGCCCGCAGCGCGGGCACGTCGAGCCGCGCGTAGGGCCAGGGGGCGTGGCGCAGGTGCTGCACACCGGGGACGCCGGGGTCGGGTGTGTGCGGCGGGATCATCGCCCGTGCCTCCCTCCCCGGCCGTCGCCGCCGGGGGTGGCCCCGGCGGACTGCCCATCCCTGCCCCTCGGACGGGCCCCGCTAACGGCGGAAAGTGGTCAACTCCCGGCGGAGGCGGCCTAGACGACGCCGGAGTCGAAGGCGTTGAGGATCTCGGCGGGGTGGGTGACCCGTTCCACCATGCCCTCGATGACCTCGGCGAGCACCGGGTGGTCGATCCCGCGCAGCGCGGCCAGGTCGAGGCCGGAGAGGTCGGGGAGCTGGCCGGGGCAGGGGCGGGGGGCCGCCCGGGGCGGCGCGGGCAGCGGGGTGGTCGCGGGTGCTGGGGTGGTCGCGGGTGCTGTCACGTCCTGACGTCCGGTCACCATGGGCGGCCCGTCCCCCTGTCGTGTGCGGTGGTCACTGCGCTGGTCGTTCGGCTCTTCCCGCCGTCCGGCGGGCGGAAACGGCTCAGGTGGCGGCCTCCAGGGCGTGGATGCGTGCCTGGACGGCCCGGGCGCGCTCGCCGGCGGGCGCGCCGAGGCCCTGCCACAGCTCCAGGGCGGCACGGTAGGCGTCCAGGGCGGCGCGGGGGCGGGCCAGCCGTTCCAGGACCTCGCCGCGCAGTTCCTGGGCGCGGGCGGCGAGGTGGAGGGCGGCGGTGTCGGTGCGGGGGGCGGCGCGGTCGGCCTCCAGGGCGGCGCGCCAGGCCCGGCGGTAGGAGTCGGCGGCGCGGTCGAGGCGGTCGGCGGTGCGGGTGTGGGCGTGGATCTCCTGCTGGACGTCGCCGTGTTCCCGCCAGGCGCGGGCCCGGTCCAGGGGGCCGTGGGCCTGCCGGGCGGCCAGCTCCAGCAGGTACTCCGCCTCCCGGAGGTCGACGAGGTCCCCCTCGTAGGCGTGCCGCAGCCGCAGCCCGGTGGCGAGGCGCAGCAGCCGGTACGCGGATCCGGGGTCGGACTGGGGCACGGCCGCCCGGCTCTCGCGCAGGACCCGTACGGCGAGGGAGGCGAAGCGGCGGCCGTCGGCGGCGCGGGCCCGGTCCAGGAGTACGTCGCCCCACTCGGGCAGCAGCTCCGCGAAGGCGTCGGCGTCGCGGGGGATCAGGGCGCGGGCCCGCCCGTACGCCTCGGCGGCCTGCTCCAGGGCGGCCGGGTCCGCGTCGCGGGCGTGGCGGGCGCGGTGCACGCGGGCCAGGCACAGCAGGGCGGCGAGCCGCAGTTCGGGTTCCCGTACGGCTTCCTCCAGGGCCCGCGCCAGCTGTCCGGCGGCCTCCTCCAGCCGCCCGGGCAGGTGGCGCAGGGCTTCGGCGAGTTCCACCCTCACGCGGGCCCGGGCGGCCCGTCCGGGGGTGCCGTCCGGCTGGGCGGCGAGGCCGGGCGTCAGGTGGGCTGCGGCCTGTTCGGCGAGGGCGGTGCGTTCGGCGGGGTCCGGGGTGCGGGGCAGGAGGGCCAGCAGGACCCGGCCGAGGGCCAGGAGGAGTTCTGGGTGCGTGGGGGTGGGGCCGGGTTCCAGGAGGGCTTCCAGCGCGGCCCGTGCCTCGCGCAGCGGCCCGGCGTCCTCGCGCAGTTCGCCGAGCCGGATCAGGGTCCGGGCGCGGCGCACGGCGCAGTCCCGGCGCAGTTCCGTGTCGGGGCCGGCGGCGGCTCCGGCGGCGGCGAACTCCCGGTCGGCGGCGGCGAGCAGCTCGGCGTCGGGGCCGCCCGCGAGGGCCCGCTCGTACAGGACGCGGCCGAGCACCGCCCAGGCGGCGGCCGTGCGGAGCCCGGTCAGGGCCCGTTCGGCTTCGTCGAGGAGGTCCGGGTCGCGTTGTTCGGCCCACAGCCGGAGCAGGACGGCGGCGAGTTCGGTCTCGGCCTCCTCGGGCGGGTCCCCGGGTCCGGGCGGGGCGGCCACGGCCCGTCTCAGCAGGGCGGCGGCCTCGTGGAGGGCGCGGGCGTCGGCGTCGGCGAGGCGGGCGCGGGCGGCGCGCACCGACCGGGTGCGGCCGGGCGCGGGGGGTGCGGGGGGTGCGGTGGGCGGGGCCGGTTCTTCCGGGGGGCCGGGCAGGTAGCGGCGTACGACTTTGGCGGAGACGTGCGCGAAGGCCTGCGGGGGGCCGGCCGGGGGGACCCGGCCCGGTTCGGTCGCGGGGTCGGCGGCGGGGACTCCGGTCAGCTGGGAGACGGCGAGGGCGGGGAAGTTGCGTACGCCCCGGCCGAAGTGGGCCAGGACGTACTCCGAGCAGTGCTTGAGGACCAGTGCGGCTTCGTCCCGGCCCAGGGGCCCGAGCAGTACGTCCTGGACGCCGGGGACGAACTCGTACCAGAGGCCGGGGGCTTCGCCGCTGCGCCGCAGCAGCCCGCTGAGCAGGACCTCGGCCAGGTCGGAGGGTTCGGAGTCGGGCAGCATCGTGCGCTGTACGAGCCGCATGACGGGCAGGGTGAGCGGTGCCGCCGACAGGTACACGGCGAGCTGTACGGCGCCGGGGGCGGCGGTGGAGCGGAAGCGGCGGACCAGTTCGTGCGGCGGCCGGGCGGCCCGGGGCGGGGGCAGGGGTGAGGCGGGGTGGCGGGCGAGGACCCGGCCGACCTCGGCCGGTACGGGGCCGGTGCCCAGTCCGGCGACGAGCCGCGCCCAGGCGCCGAGCGCGGTGGCGCTGGGCGGGAGGACGGGCACGGTGAGTCCGCCGGCGGGCCGGCCCGGCCGGGGTGCCCGGTCCGCGCGGAACCTCAGCTTCGGTCCGGCGCCGGGGTCTCCCGTACCGCCCGTGGCGCGCTCCAGCACTCCGCGTTCGGTGGGCAGCCAGCTGCGGTTCCACAGCCGCTGCGGCAGTGGCTGGACGACCACGCAGGGGGTGCACTGTGCCCAGCGGTGGAGCAGCCGCTGGGCCTCGCCCTCCCGCCAGACGGGTCCGGCGCAGTCGGAGACGAGCATGGTGAGGGTCCGGCCGGTGGGGTCGCGCAGCTGGTCGGCGGAGCGCAGCCCGCCCCGGGCGGAGTCCCGCGAGCCGCTGCCGTCGCCGGTGCAGGGTGCGCCGCCGGGGGCGGGGCCGCGTCCGACGGCGGGCATGCCGTCGGCGAGCCGGTGCAGGTAGTGGACCTGGACGTCGCGGAAGGCGCCCAGGCGTTCGCAGACGGCGCGCAGTTCCTCGAACATCTCCTGCCAGACGGCCATGGACGGGGAGGCGTCCATCACCAGCCGTACGGTCGCCTCGCGCCGGGTCTCCGGCCGGAAGACGGGGATGACCAGGCCGAGGGCGCGGGCGCTGGCCTCGGCGGTGGCGGCCTCGTCGAGGACGTGGCGGGTGGGCGGGCCGGGCGGGCGGTGGCGCTGGAGGGCGCGCAGGGCCCGCTGGATGTCGAGGATCCGGGGCAGCGCGGCCGCGCCGGGCACCCGTACGGGCATTCCGGCGGCGCCGGCGGGCCCGGCCGCGGCCGGTCCTCCCCCGCTGACGGGGATGCCGGGATCCGGTCCGGGGCCGGGGCGCTGCCCGGCACCGTCGGGGTAGAGCGTGACCGGGTCCTCGGGTTCCGGCCCGTCTCCCCTGCGTACGGGCGGCCCGGCGCCCTCCTCGGGCACCGCCTCCTGGCTGCCGGACCCGGCCCGCCGGTCCCCGGCCCGCGCGCCCTCCCGCTGCACGTCCGGCGTGCCGCCCCGCGCGGCCTCCCGCGTCCTGGCGGCCAGCCACAGGGCGTCGGCGAGCTCCTCGGCGGACGGATCGAGCCCGGCGGCCCGCAGCAGCCCGGCGAGGACGCGGATGCCCGGATCACGGGAGGCGGCGGAGGCGGAAGCTGCGGCCATGCCCCTTCACCTCGGCCGGTCGAGCCGTTGGATGAGCAGGTCGGCGAGGTCCTCCCGGGTGGGCGGGGCGGCGTAGTGGGTGAGGTAGATGGCGTTGAGCAGCTGGTCGGCGGCGACCAGCTCGGAGCGGGAGCGGCTGAGGAACTCGCGGATCAGGTCGGCCCCGAGCTGCGCGGCCTCCTCCCCCAGGTGGGCCCGGACCATGGTGGCGAGGCGTTTCTCCCCCGGCTGGCCCAGTTTGAGCTGGATGCACCGGCGCAGCAGGGCGGCGGGGAAGTCCCGTTCGCCGTTGCTGGTGAGGATGATGAAGGGGAACGCCCGGCAGCGCACCCGCCCGTCCCGGACCGTCACCTTGGCCCCGTCGTCGGTGAGGACCTGCACCTCGGGCTCGGAGTCGGCGACCCGTTCCAGCTCGGGCAGGGTGAACTCACCCTCCTCCAGGACGTTCAGCAGGTCGTTGGGCAGGTCGATGTCGCTCTTGTCGAGTTCGTCGACGAGCAGGACGCGCGGCCGTTCCGTGGGCAGCAGGGCCGTCCCGAGCGGGCCGAGCCGGATGTACTTGCCGATGCCGTGCGCCCCGGCGGGGCTGCCGCCGCCCGCGGAGATCTGCACGTCCTGGAGGCGGGCGAGGGCGTCGTAGCGGTAGAGGCCCTCCTGGAGCACGGTCCGCGAGACCACCGGCCAGCGCAGCACCCGGCCCAGTTTCAGTTCGTGCGCGACGGCGTGCGCGAGGGTGGACTTGCCGGTGCCCGGGTAGCCGGTGACGAGCAGGGGCCGGCGCAGGTAGAGGGCCGCGTTGACGGCCTCCAGCTCCTCCGGCTCGGGCCGGTGCAGTTCGGCGGCCTGCCGGTGGGCGCCGAGGCGGCGCGCCACGTTCCCGTCGGGGGCGGCGGCCGCCCCGCCCGGCTCGGCGACGGGTCCGCCGTCGAAGTCCCGCCAGGGCGGCGGATCGGGCAGTGCCGCGATCCCGTCGTGGGGTTCGCCCACGCCCCGGTAGATCAGCCATTCCTCGTTCACTCCCGGCCCCTCCCGTGAAGTACGCCCCGCCCGCCCGTTCCCCGGACCGGCGGGCCCGTCCGCCCCACCGCTCCCCCGGCCCCCGCCGTGGCGGCCCGCGCGCTCACAGGTCCCCCTGGAGCGGCTCGTCCTCCGGCAGCGCCCGCGCCGGGTCGTCCCATACGAGGGCCAGCCCGGCCGCCCAGTAGGCGTCGGGGTCCGCGCCGTGGGCCCGGCCGCGCAGCGCCTGGAAGCGCAGCGGCAGCACCGCGCCCCGGCCCGCCCCGGCCAGTTCCTCCCGCAGCCCCCGGTGGAAGGGGGCGCAGGACACCTCCGGGCCGGGCGGGGGCCGCCGGCCCACGAGCACCCCGTAGCCGACGTCCCGTACGGAGTGCAGCGCGCCCAGCGTCGGTTCGGCGGCCGCCGCCCGGCAGAGCACCGGCACGGTGTTGCCCGCCAGCCCGGCCAGCCAGCCCGGCGAGGGGCTGCGCGGGCGGCCCCGCGCGCAGTCGGCCCGCTGGTCCAGCAGGGGGCCCGCCTGCACCCGCGCCCACCGTCCGGCGGCGGCCGGGCCCCCGGCCCCGTCGGGGTGGCGCAGCACCACGGGCCGCTGCACCCCGACCGGGACCCCGCCCGACACCGTCCATTCGTCGACGGGGAGCCCGAACAGCTCCGGCTGGACGGCCACTTCGAGGAGTGCGGCCGCCTCGTGGGTGTCGCACCGCCGGAAGCCTTCGGCGAGCGGGGCCCGCAGCGCCTCGGGGAGGGCCGCCGGGGCGACCCGTACGCCCGCGGCGACCGGGGTGACGCGCTCGGGGCGGGCGGGGCCGGCCAGGACCGAGACCCGCCAGTCGTAGACGTCCTCCCAGCCGTGCGCCCACACCTCCAGGAGCACCGAGGGCCCCGTCGGGAGCCCCCCGGCGCCCCTGCCGCGGCCGCGCGCGCCCTGCCCGGTGTGGGTGCGGCGGCGGCGTTCGCGCTCCGCGAGGCCCTGGTCGCGGAGCTCGCCCAGCTCCCGGCGCAGCGGGCGCCAGAGCCGCTCCGCGGTGCTGCGTACCCAGTCCCACAGCTCGTCGTCGGCGCCGGGCGCGGGCGGCTCGCGGTGGTCGGCGACGCTGACTCCGGTCGCGTAGCGGAGCATCGCGGCGGCCTCGCCGCCCGCGCCCGGGGCGTCGTGCAGCAGGCCGAGGCCGTCGCGCCAGCTGAGGGGGGCGGGCAGGGCGCTGTCCGGTTCCTCGCCGCGGGCCTGTTCGGCGAGGTCCCGGACGGCCTCCGAGGAGCCGGGGGGCGGCAGTTCGGCGAGCAGCCCGCACAGGGTGGTGCGTTCGCCGGGGGTGAGGCGGACCCGGCCGCCGTAGGCGGGGCGGCCGCCGTACCCGGACCGGTCGGCGGCGGCGAGTTCCTCGTGGACGTCGGTCCAGGTGCGGCGGCTGTCGAGGTCGCTCAGGTGGCGGTCGTAGTGGTAGAGGTCGTGGGCCTGCATGACCCTGCGGTAGAGCCCGGTCTGCCCGGTCGCGGCCAGCGGCAGGGTGCGCAGCTGGGCCACGGACACGGCGAGCCCTCCCCCGCCGCCGGGCCGCCGGGCCTTGACCACGCCGACGACCTCTCCGCGGGCCAGGTCCACGACGGGCCCGCCGGACATGCCGGCCTCGATCTCGTCGTCGTCGCCGAGGCGGATGGCTGCGCCGTTCGCGGCGATGCCGCGCAGCCGGGTGGTGCGGCCGGTGATCTCGCGGATGCCGAGTTCCTCGGTGCAGCCGAAGTACGCGGCCTCCTCCAGCCGGGGCCCGGGGCGGTCGGTGAGCCACACGCAGGCGTGCGAGACGGGTGCCAGGACCCGGACCAGGGCGAGGTCGGGCAGGTCCCACAGCGCGCGCCGGCCGGGCCGGCGTTCCTCCAGCCGCTCGGGCAGCACGCATTCCACCCGCCCGGCGACCGTCCCGGCGGTGCCGTCGGGCCCGGCCTGGAAGGTGATGCCGATCTCACGCCCTGCCAGACGCATCGCGGCACCCCCTTCGCCGACCACGTGCGCACACGTCAGGACCCAGCCGGGGGCGATGAAGAAGCCGCTGCCCCAGGTGGGTCCGGACCAGTCGTTGCCGGGGTTGTCATACCCGCCCCGGGGCGCGTGGACGCGTACCGTGGCGGCCCGGACCAGGGGCTCCAGGAGCTCGAAGGCGCGCGAGGAGCCGGCCGTGCGCCCATCAGGCATCCCGTGCCCCCCGCCCACCGTCAGGCCCGCTCACCCCATCGAGGGCGTCCAGGCTAGCCCCGGGGCGCAGGTGAAGGGAGGGTGGCGGCGGGACCCGGATTATCCTGGCGGGAAACACCCCCATCACGACACGGCACGGAGCCCGACTTGTACTTCACCGATCGCGGCATCGAGGAGCTGGAGAAGCGGCGCGGCGAGGAGGAGGTCACCTTCGAGTGGCTCGCCGAGCAGCTGCGCACGTTCGTCGACCTGAACCCGGACTTCGAGGTCCCGGTGGAGCGCCTGGCCACCTGGCTGGCCCGCCTCGACGACGAGGACGAGGACGACGAGTAGCCCCCACCCCGCACGGACCAGCAGGGTCCGCGCGGCGCGTACGACAGAGGGGCCCGACCGTTTCCGTGGTCGGGCCCCTCTGTCGTGCCGCGCTGCTGGCCGGAAGAGGTGGGTACGCCCCGGCCGGAGGAGGGCCGACCGGGGCCACGGTGCTGCGGCTCAGCAGACCGGGTGCTGCCAGCGCAGCTCTGGGGAGTTCGCGAGACAGTACGTGTGACCCCGCTCGGTCACGCGGAGGCGGACCTCAGTGATGCCCGGCCGTCCCATGTCGTCCCATCCGAGGAGGGCCCGTTCGATGTCGTCCCACAGGCGGACCGGGCCACCCTGCCGTACGCCCCACTCGTCGCCGTCCTGGACGAGCTCGGCGAAGCTCTCACGGCTCGGGTCGAAGAGGTAGACCCGGGCCCTGCCATCAGTGGCCCGGACCCGCACGACCTGCGCCGCCGGAGCTGCCAGCTGCGCCAGGAAGGCCGGCATCGGCTCGTCGAGGTCGGTCGGGGGGACGAGGGCCCGCCGCTCGCTGTCGGCGTACGCCACGCGGGAGGACAGGTCTCCGGCGACCGGCGTGACGGCCTGAGAGCGCGCCTGCATGAAGCTGGCGTGCGAGACGAAGCGCCCTTCGGCCGTGCCGTCCTCGCGCACACTGACCTTGGCGAGGCCGGTCCCGGTGGTCAGCGACCCGATGGTGGCCAGGATGATGCCGCCGGGGCGGGTCTGCCGGACCCACGTGTAGGGGATGCGCCGGACGCCGCAGGTGGCAATCGTCCGGTCGTACGGCGCGCGGCGGGGCAGGCCGAGGAGTCCGTCCCCCGTGACGGTCCAGGTGGAGAAGCCGACAGCCTCCAGGGCCGCGTCGGCGCGGGCGGCGACTCCCGGGTCGACTTCGATCGTGGTGACGTTGTCCTCGCCCAGGCGGTGGCACATCAGGGCCGTGGAGTAGCCGGTCCCGGTGCCGATCTCCTTCACCTTGTGCCCGTCCTCGACCTCCAGCTCCTCGTTCATCTCCAGCACCAGCCGCGGATCCGTGGAGGACGACGTCGGGATGCCGGGAACCGGGCCCGGGGCCTGGTCGGCGGTGAGGTGATTGTCGAGCTGCGTGACGAGGGACTCGTCGGAGTACGCGATCTCGGTCCACTCCGCCGGTTCCGTGCCGGCCGCGGTCACGGGCTGCCAGAGCCCGTTTCCCGCGGGCAGGAAGACGCCCGGGTTCAGGAACAGTTCGCGGGGGACAGCTTCGACGGCCTTCCGCCACGCAAGGGTACGGATGGATCCTGCGGCTTCGAGGCGGTCGGCGAGGGCCTGCCGCTCGGCACTGGTGTCGGTCAAGGGGTTCCTCCTTGGGCGAGCAGGTCAGCGAAGGCGGCCGCCATGGGGAGCTCGGTCTGCTCCGCCAGCCAGCCCCATTGACCGTTGGGGTTCAGTTCCAGGAGCCAGTGCGCTCCGTCGCGGTCGACCGCGAGGTCAAAGCTTCCGGAGGCGAGGCCGAAGGCGTCGAGGAAGGCCAGTAACGCCGCTTCCAAGGAGGTCGGCAGAGTGACGGCCGAGTACGTCAGGGCAGAGTAGTCCCGCCGCCAGTCCAGGAGATCGGACTCGATGCGTACGGCGAAGACTCGGCGACCGACGATCAGGACACGGACGTCACACACCTTGTCGACGCGGACTTGGAAGAGGTGCGGGACGACTCGAACCCGGTCGTCGATCTCGTCTGCGGTCACCGGCTCCGCCCACGACACCACCGGCACGCCGTCCCGCTGGTAGGGCGTTGCCCGCAACGTCTTGTGGATCACCACGGGCTGGGCTGCGACGAACTCGCGCGCCTCGGTGGGGTCATTGGTGATGAGGGTGGGCGGCACAGCGAGGCCGAGACGTTGGGCGAGGGCCAGCTGATGGGGCTTGTAGTCGGCTTCGGCACTCCGCAGGGGGTGGTTCACCCACAGCGGGTCATCGAGGGCGTGCAGGACGCCGCCGAGTCCGTATCGCGTCTGTGCGGCGGCGAACCGGGCGTCGTCGGGGCTCAGGTGGGGGAAGGCCGGCCAGGTCGGCCGGCGCCAGTACACGGCTCGCACGTCATCCAAACGGGCAGTTCTCGACGGGGTGAGCAGCCGCCCGGCCGCGTGGGCCGGGCGGATGCCGTACCGAGCCGAGACCGTCAGGCCGTCGCCGATGTCGGCGGGGTTGAACCTGACCACCGGCACACCTCGCCGGTTGAGTTCGGTGATGACCATGTCGGCGGTGACGTCGTCCGCCTCGGTGGCCACCAGGACGGGCCTCTCCTCGGTCGTACGCATCAGTCCTGCTGGTCGTCCTGGTCGCTGCCCTGGTCGCTGGTTCCCGGCCCTCCGTCGGGGCTGGTCTGAGTCGTGGTTCCCGTGGCGCTGCTGGTGCCGTGCTGGCCCATCTCGACCACCTGGCCGTTCCGGTCGCGGAAGACCCCGAGCTGGGTGACGGGGTCGACGGTGACGGAGGCGTGCGGGACCTGGACGATGGTGGCGTAGGGGGCGAGGCGGCTGCTTCCCCACGGGGGGACGGGCGCAAGAGACGTGATGGACATGGGAATCCGATCGGTAGGTGAACCCGGGCCCGGACGGGACCGGGGAGCAGGCAGGCCACACCCGGCGCACGGGGTGTACGCACGCGCACAGAGCCCGTCCGGGTGGACCCCGGACACCTTGATCGGCATGGCCGGGTGGCCCGTCATCGGGCGGCCTCGGCGGCCTCGGCGAGCCGCGCCTCGCCGACGCGGACCAGCAGCCGGACGGCAGCGGTACGGCAGAAGTAGGCACCGGGAGCCGGGGACGAGGCCCAATAGAGGTGCCGGTGCGCGGCGGCCCGTTCCCGGCCGAGGTCGGGCACCCCGAGGTGCGTGCCGTGACCGAGGCACTCCACGGTGCTCCGGGGGCTCCAGCGCTGCGCCGTTCCGTGCTCGACGAGGGCGTAACGGTTGCGCCCGCGCGCGTCGTGGATGACGGGCCCCTCCAGGGCCACCGCGAGGACGAGGTCCACGACGTCGTCCCGGGCGCTCTGGGTGGCCGCGTGGGCGAGCCCGTCGGGGATCCGGACCGCCTCGAAGCGGACCCCCAGCGGCAGCACGGCGACTCCCCGCTCCCGCCACTCTGCGTGCGCCACCTCCGGATCGGAGAGACACCGCGCGTACCAGTCGGCCGTTTTCCTGCAGGACACGGCGGCTCCCTACCGTCGTCAGCGAGTGGTGGGACGACGGTAGGGGCGGGCGCACGACGGCAGGGGCACGGATTGTGCCCCCTTGTTCTCAGGCCGTCAGCAGGCCTAGACGCTGGGCCAGTTCGGAGGCTCGGCGACGCCGGGCCGGAACCTTCGACTCGGCTTCCTCCAGGACGATCCGCTTCGCGTAGCCGTTGTACTGGACCGTCTCCGGTGCCGTCTCGTGGGCTTGCGCGACCGTCGCGAGGGCGACGTCGGGCTGGCCGTCGAGGTGGTAGCCACGGGCCTGCTCGATCCGATGGCGAGCCCGGCGCGGCCGGGACGGGATCGCCTCGGCCTCCGCGCGGGCCGCCTGCCGCGCGGACTCCCCACCCGCATGGAGCTCCACCGCGACGGTTACCGCGTGCGCGCCGATCACCGCCCGCGAGAAGCTCGTGACGGGGTGGAAGTAGCCGGCGGGCAAGGTCTCGGCCAGCCGGCGGGCCTCGTCCCAGTACCGCCAAGCCGTGCCGGTCTCGGCGCGGCGCGCGGCGGTCAGTCCCGCCTCGACCGTCAGCGCGCCGACCACCGCCCGGACGTCCTCTCCTGCGTCCGGCAGGAGCGGCTCCAGGTAGCGCAGAGCCTCCATCGTGATGGCGTCCGCCGCGTCCAGCCGGGCACTGTCGCGGTGGGCCTGCGTGGTCAGCCACGCGGCCAGCCCGATGGCGTGGGGGTCCTCGGAGTCCTGGGCGGCCATCATGCCGCGCTCGGCGACCCGCCACACGAGCGGGGCGTCCGGCTGGTAGGCGCAGAAGAACTGGGCCAGGAAGTATGTTTCCGCCAGTCGGGCCTGGGCCGCCTTGCGGTCCGCAAGCGTGGCGGCCTGCCGGACGGCGGCCTGAGCGTCCCGGATCAGTTCCGGCAACAGCGCACCCACCACCTCGCGATGGTTGGGGGCCGAATGCCGGGCCGACCAGGCGCGGGCCAGCCTGGCCGACAGGTGCGCGGCAGGCGGTGCGTCGCGGTCGGAGCCGAGGGGGAGCTCGTTGACGGCCTCTCGCACGGCGGCGAACCGCGCATGCCCAGGGCCGGCGAACAGGGCGGTGTGCATGGACTGGTCCCCCGTGAGTTCCGAAAGGTCCCGCACGCGCAGCACCTCGGCGATCCGCAGGATGAGTGACAGGGGAGGAGTCTTCAGCCGGCCCGTTTCGACGGCCTTGACCCACGATCCGGATCGGCCGGTGAGGCCGCCGAGTTGGTCGCGGGTGATGCCTCGGCGGGTGCGGAGGATCTGCATCCTCTGGCCGAAGGCCAGGGAATCTCTGTAGGGGTCCGGGGAAGCGTCAGGTGACATAAGGCCTTGCCCTCCTACCGTACGGCTCGACACCGACAGGGTATGAGGCGCGACCGATTCCATGTCATCGAGAAGGCACATCCCGCCTCCCGGACGGCTCCCGGATGATCTCGTGAGAGCCCAACGGCCCGGCCGCATGATGCGGTCGGGCCGTTGTCATGTGCGCTCTGACCAGCAGCGCAGGAAGATCTCTCGGGCGCCCAAGATCAGGCGGCCTTGGTCTCCCAGAAGATGCGGTCGATCTCGGCGATGAGCTCCAGCGCCTTCGCGCCGGTCGCCGGGTCGTTCGACGCCTTGGCGGCCGAGAGGGCCTTCAGGGTGTCGTTGACCAGGGTGTGGAGCTGGGGGTACTTCTCGAAGTGCGGGGGCTTGAAGTAGTCGCTCCACAGCACCGACACGTGGTGCTTCGCGAGCTCGGCGCGCTGCTCCTTGATGGTGATGGCGCGCGCGCGGAAGTCCGCGTCGTCGTTGGCCTGGTACTTCTCCTGGACGGCCTTGACGGACTCGGCCTCGATACGGGCCTGGGCCGGGTCGTACACGCCGCAGGGCAGGTCGCAGTGGGCGGAGACCTTCACCTTGGGGGCGAAGAAGCGGGAAAGCATTGGAGTGGGTCCTCCTCGTGATCGTCTTCTCAAGAGGGGAGATTACTCGCTGAGAATCCGGAAATCGCGGGCGCCCCCATGCGCTTAGGACAAAAGTCCAGGGTCGGTCGAGGCGTGGTGAGCGAACGTACGGACCCGTACGGCAGCATGCGGGGAGGGACGAGGAGGGCCGACATGGCGGAGAAGACGGCGGACGGCGGGCACCCGAAGGTGCGCATCGGGATCACCGAGGTGACGGGACCGTCGATGGTGCCGACGCTGCTGCACGGGGACCTGCTGCTGGTCCGTTACGGGGCGGTGGTCCGGCCGGGTGACGTGGCCGTGTTCCGGCATCCCTTCCAGCAGGACCTGCTGGTGGTCAAGCGGGCGGTGGAGCGCCGCCCGGGCGGCTGGTGGATGCTCGGCGACAACCCGTTCAACGAGACCGGCGACAGCACCGTCTACGGGGCGGTCCCCGGGGATCTGGTGCTGGCGACGGCCCTGCTGCGGCTGCGGCCGCGGCCGGCCGGTCAGCGCTCGCTGAGGGCGTGGCTGTCCTGGGCGGTGTCGGCGGTGCGGCCGCTGCGGGCGGACTCCTCGGCCTCCAGGCGCTTGCGGGCGCGGTAGGCGGCGACGTTGGCGCGGGTGGCGCAGCGGTCGGAGCAGTAGCGCCGGGAGCGGTTGGTGGAGGTGTCGAGGTAGGCGTTGCGGCAGGGCGGGGCCTGGCAGAGGCCGAGCCGGTCGGGTCCGTGTTCGGTGAGGTGGAAGGCCAGTCCGAAGGAGGCGATGGCCGCGTAGCCGGCGGAGGCGTTGGAGGGGTGGTCGGCGAGGTGGATGTGCCAGTCGGGGCGGCCGTCCTCACCGATCAGTTCGTGTCCGGAGACCTGCGGGCTGACGGGGAACTCCATGAGCAGGGAGTTCAGCAGGTCGACGGCGAGGACGTGGTCGCCGCTGTCGGCGGCCTCGAAGACGGAGCGCAGCCGGCCGCGGACGTTGCGGAAGCGGGTGACGTCGGTGTCGGTGACCCGGCGGGCCAGCTGCACGCTGGCCCCGAAGAGGGCGCGGACGTCGTCCACCGAGGTGAGCGAGTCCTTGCCGCGGGCCGGCTCCTCGGTGTTGACCAGGCGCACGGCATGATCCGAGTAATGGGCCAGTTCCACTTGTAGTCCTTACGGCTGCGGATTATTGTCTGCGGTAGCCGCGGTAACGGCTGATACGTCTTCGAGGGTATTACGTGTGGAGGGGTTCGGGATGACGGATGCGGTGACCGGCTCGATCGGTACGGACTGGCAGGCCTGGCAGGAGAGCTGGGACCGGCAGCAGGAGCTGTACATGCCCGACCGCGAGGAGCGGTTCCGGGTGATGCTGGACATGGTCGAAGCGCTGGTCGGCCCCACCCCCCGGGTGCTGGATCTCGCGTGCGGTACGGGAAGTATCACGGACCGGCTCCTCAAGAGGTTCCCGGAGGCCACCAGTACCGGACTCGACCTCGACCCGGCGCTGCTGACCATCGCCCGGGGCCACTTCGCCGGGGACGGCCGGGTCACCTTCGTCACCGCCGACCTGAAGGACCCCGACTGGCGCGCGGCCCTCCCGTACGACTCCTACGACGCGGTGCTCACCGCGACCGCCCTGCACTGGCTCCACAGCAAGGACCTGGCCGTCCTGTACGGGCAGATCGCGCCCCTGGTCCGCCCGGGCGGGGTGTTCATGAACGCCGACCACATGCCCGACCCCACCACCCCCCGCATCGACGCCGCCGACCGCGCCCAGCGGCACGCCGCCATGGACCGCACCCAGGCCTCCGGGGTGCCGGACTGGCGCCAGTGGTGGGCCCTGGCCGCCGCCGAGCCGGCGCTGGCCGAGCCGACGAAGGCCCGCTTCGAGATCTACGGCGAGCACGCCGACGGCGACACCCCCGACGAGGCCTGGCACGCCCGCACCCTGCGCGAGGCCGGCTTCGGCGAGGCCCGCACGGTCTGGCGCTCCCCCTCGGACGCGCTGGTCCTAGGCCTGAAGTAGGAAATCCGGCCGGACGTGCGGGAGGGGCGGTACGGGAACCCGTACCGCCCCTCCGCGCTCACGCTCCCGGTGCTACAGCACCTTGGACAGGAACGCCTTCGTCCGGTCGTGCTGGGGGTTGCCCAGGACGTCGCGCGGGTTGCCCGACTCGACGACCACACCGCCGTCCATGAAGACGAGGTTGTCGCCGACCTCGCGGGCGAAGCCCATCTCGTGCGTGACGACGATCATCGTCATGCCCGATTCGGCCAGGTCGCGCATGACGTCGAGGACGTCACCGACCAGCTCCGGGTCCAGCGCCGAGGTGGGCTCGTCGAAGAGCATCAGCTTCGGCTCCATGGCCAGCGCGCGGGCGATCGCCACGCGCTGCTGCTGGCCGCCGGAGAGCTGCGAGGGGTAGTTCCCGCCCTTGTCGCCGAGGCCGACGCGGTCGAGCAGCTTGACGGCGCGCGCCCGCGCCACCGCCTTGCTCTCGCCCTTGACCATGACCGGGGCTTCCATGACGTTCTCTATGGCCGTCATGTGCGGGAACAGGTTGAAGCGCTGGAAGACCATGCCGATGTCCCGGCGCTGGGCCGCGACCTCGCTGTCCTTCAGCTCGTAGAGCTTGTCGCCCTTCTGCTTGTAGCCCACCAGCTGGCCGTCGACCGAGAGCCGGCCGGCGTTGATGCGCTCCAGGTGGTTGATGCACCGCAGGAAGGTCGACTTGCCGGAGCCGGACGGGCCGACCAGGCAGAAGACCTCACGGGGGGCGACCTCCAGGTCGATCCCGCGGAGGATGTGGGCGGCGCCGTACGACTTGTGGACGCCTTCTGCCTTGACCATCGGCTGGGCGGTCACTTCGCCACCTCCGTACGGCGGAACATGTTCAGGTTTGCCTTGAGCCGCTCGAAGGGCGTCGGCGGCAGGCTGCGCAGCGAGCCGCGGGCGTAGCGGCGCTCCAGGTAGTACTGGCCGACGCTGAAGATGCTGGTCAGCGTCAGGTACCAGATGGACGCCACGAAGAGCATCTCCATGATGGCCCCGGCCGTGGTGCCGATGTTGGAGCTGGCCCGCAGGAGTTCGGGGTACTGCACCGCCGAGACCAGGGAGGAGGTCTTCAGCATGTTGATGAACTCGTTGCCCGTGGGCGGGATGATCACGCGCATCGCCTGCGGGAGCACCACGCGGCGCATGGTCTGCATCCGGGTCATGCCGAGCGCGTGCGAGGCCTCGCTCTGGCCCTCGTCGACGGACTGGATGCCGGAGCGGACGATCTCCGCCATGTAGGCGCCCTCGTTCAGGCCGAGGCCCAGCAGGGCGACCATGAACGGCGTCAGGACGTCGACGGTCTCGTTCTTGTAGATCGGCCCCAGGTTGATGTACTGGAAGATCAGCGACAGGTTGAACCACACCAGCAGCTGGACGTAGACCGGGGTACCGCGGAAGAACCAGATGTAGAGCCAGGACACGAAGCTCGTGACCGGGTTCTTCGACAGGCGCATCACCGCGAAGAGGATGCCGAGCACGAGGCCCAGCGCCATCGACGAGACGCTGATGATGACGGTGTTGCCGAGGCCGCTGAGGACCGAGGGATCGAACAGCTTGTCGCCGACCGTCGCCCAGATGATCTTGCCCTGGGAGAAGGCGTAGACGAGCCACGCGAGCAGTACGGCGACGACCACAGCGCTGATCCAGCGGCCGTAGTGCCGTACGGGGATTGCCTTGATGGCCTCGTAGGGGTTGGTGCCCGAGGCGCCGGGTCCGGCCGGCGGAGTCGCGGCCGAACCCTTGTCGATCTTGTCAGTCACAATGACTGCCCTTCAGTGGAGCGCTCGGTCTTACTTGCCCGCGTTGACGGTGGCGGACTGCACGGCGCTGTCCTTGACGTTCCACTTCTCCAGGACCTTGGCGTAGGAGCCGTCCTTGATGATGGCGTCGAGCGCTTCCTTCAGGGCGTCGCGCAGCTGGGTGTTCTCCTTGGAGACGGCGATGCCGAAGAGGCCGACGTCGGCCTGCTGGCCGCCGACCTCGAAGTCGTTGCCGCCGCCCGAGGTCTTCGCCGTGTAGGCGGTGACCGGGAAGTCGTTCAGGTCGGCCACGGCGCCGCCGGCCTTGACGCGGGTCTGCGCCTCGGCGTCGGTGTCGAAGGCCTCGATGGTGAGCTTCTTGTCACCGCACTTCTCGGCCTGCGCCTTGAAGGTGTCCTCGTACGTGGTGCCGCGCTGGACGGCGACCGTCTTGCCGCACAGGTCGTCGAGGGACTTGATGTTGTCCGGGTTGCCCTTCTTCACCAGCAGCGAGACGCCGGAGGAGAAGTAGTCGACGAAGTCGACGCCCTTGCCGATCTTGGCGCCCTTGTCGTCCAGGCCTTCCTGGCGCTTCTTGTTGTCGGTGATCGAGGACATCGCGATGTCCTGACGGCCGGTCTCCAGGGAGGTGATGAGGCCGTCGAAGGTGCCGGAGGTGAACTGGAACTTCACACCGAGCTGCTTGCCGAGCGCCTCGGCGATGTCGGGGTCGACACCGACGATCTTGCCGCCGTCGACGAACTCCATCGGCGCGTAGGCCGTGTCGGAGCCGACCTTGACGACCCCGGCGTCCTGGATCTTCTTCGGGAGCTTCGAGAACAGCGGGGCGCTGTTGTCGCTCTTGCCCGAGGGGGTCGAGGAGCCCCCGTCGGTCTGGTCGCCACACGCGGTGAGGATCAGGGCGCCGGCGACCGCGATCGCGCCGACCGCGGCGATCCGGGGCCGGGCGGCGGTCGTACGACGGGTGGTGCTTGCGGTCATGAGCTGGTTCCTCCGACAGGGGTGGAAAAGCATCCGAGAGAGGTCGGGCACGCACCATCGAGTGTCGCGACCTTGTGTGATTACGGCATCTTGCCATTCGGACTGACGCATTCAGGCTGCCCATCAGGTCAAAATCAGATAACGGGCGCCCCCGACTACCCAACAGGACTGCGGGCAAGGCCCCTCGGAGCCGCACAAAAGCCTGTGACCTGCCCTTTTCGGCTCACTATTTGCGGCGCGTCTCGCCAGCTGGACAGAGAGGTTTGGACTTTTAGCCAAAAACGGGACAAGCAGCCTATGGTCGAGCAGGAATCGACTCGTCTGGGTGAGCGTTCTTCCGGTAGAACAGATCCTTACACCCCTCATCCGGGGCTCAGGGCGCGCGTGCGGCGCGCCCGCGCGTACGAACCTCCCCTTCGCGGAGACGGGCCAACCGTCGATGCGGAGTACGGACGCGGTGCCCGCCCACCCCTTAACCAGGAGTGGCCACCCTCAATGAATCAAAGGACCTAAGGGGTCACACAAAGTGGCAGCGGAGATCGTCAACCCTCGCAGTGACAGTGCGACGGACAACAACCCCGATGCGGTGTTCGCGCTGCACCGGGGCGGCAAGATGGCCATCGTGGCCACGGTGCCGGTGAACGACAAGGACGACCTGTCCCTGGCGTACACCCCCGGCGTGGCGAAGGTGTGCACCGCCATCGCCGAGCAGCCCGAGCTCGTGAACGAGTACACCTGGAAGTCGAACGTGGTCGCCGTCGTCACCGACGGTACGGCCGTGCTCGGACTCGGTGACATCGGTCCCGAGGCCTCCCTCCCCGTGATGGAGGGCAAGGCGATTCTTTTCAAGCAGTTCGGCGGCGTGGACGCGGTTCCGATCGCGCTCGCGACCAAGGACACGGACGAGATCATCGAGACGGTGATCCGTCTCGCGCCGTCCTTCGGCGGGGTCAACCTGGAGGACATCTCCGCGCCCCGCTGCTTCGAGATCGAGCGCCGCCTCCAGGAGGCGCTGGACATCCCGATCTTCCACGACGACCAGCACGGCACCGCCATCGTGACGCTGGCCGCCCTGCGCAACGCCGCGAAGCTCACCGGCCGCACCCTGGCCGACCTGCGCGCCGTGATCTCGGGCGCCGGTGCCGCGGGCATCGCCATCGCCAAGATCCTCGTGGACGCGGGCATCGGCGACGTGTGCGTCACCGACCGCAAGGGCGTCGTCTCGGCGGACCGCTCCGACCTGACGGACGTCAAGGCGGAGATCGCGGGCCTGACCAACAAGACGGGCCAGACCGGCACGCTGGAGCAGGCCCTCGTGGGCGCGGACGTCTTCATCGGCGTCTCCGGCGGTACGGTTCCCGAGGCCGCGGTGGCGACGATGGCGAAGGACTGCTTCGTCTTCGCCATGGCCAACCCGAACCCGGAGGTCCACCCGGACGTCGCGCACAAGTACGCGGCGGTCGTGGCCACGGGCCGCTCGGACTTCCCGAACCAGATCAACAACGTGCTGGCGTTCCCGGGCATCTTCGCGGGTGCCCTGAAGGTCCGCGCGACCCGGATCACCGAGGGCATGAAGATCGCCGCCGCCGACGCCATCGCCGGCGTCGTGGGTGACGAGCTCGCCGCCGACTACGTGATCCCGTCGCCGTTCGACGAGCGCGTCGCCACGGCGGTCACCGCCGCGGTCGCCGCGGCCGCGAAGGCCGACGGCGTGGCCCGCCTGGCCTGACGGCTGCGCTGAGCTGTGCGGAGAGTGGCCCGGCAGGAGCAATCCGGCCGGGCCTCTTCGCGTCCGCGCCCCGATTCAGCCTCGCCGGCGATTGAGGCGCGGGGTCTGGGGCAGAGCCCCAGGAGCCCCGCGAGGGCCGGGCCGTTCACCCCCGGCCAGGGGTGGAAACCCTGCCTACCGAGCGGTAGCGTCGCGGCATGTTCGCTGCCTACGCCGCCCGAATCGACCGAGACCAGCCGCTGAACGGCCTAGTGCTGGGCGACCGCCCGGCGCCCGTGGCCCGCCCCGGCTGGGTGACCGTCAACGTCCGAGCCGCCTCCCTCAACCACCACGACCTGTGGTCGCTGCGCGGGGTGGGCCTCGGCGAGGACAAACTCCCCATGATCCTCGGCTGCGACGCCGCCGGGACCGACCAGGACGGCAACGAGGTCGTCCTGCACTCCGTGATCGGCCAGAGCGGCCACGGCGTCGGGCCCGACGAGCCCCGCTCGATCCTGACCGAGCGCTACCAGGGCACCTTCGCCGAGCAGGTGACCGTCCCCGCCTGGAACGTGCTGCGCAAGCCCGCCGAGCTGTCCTTCGAGGAGGCCGCCTGCCTGCCGACGGCCTGGCTCACCGCCTACCGGATGCTGTTCACCAACGCCGGGGTGCGCCCCGGGGACTCGGTGCTCGTACAGGGCGCGGGCGGCGGGGTCGCCACCGCCGCGATCGTCCTGGGCAAGGCGGCGGGCCTGCGGGTCTTCGCCACGAGCCGTGACGAGGCCAAGCGCAAGCGGGCCGTCGAGCTGGGCGCGCTGGAGGCGTACGAGCCGGGCGCGCGGCTGCCGCAGCGGGTGGACGCCGTCATCGAGACGGTGGGCGCGGCCACCTGGTCGCACTCGGTGAAGTCCCTGCGGCCGGGCGGGACCCTGGTCATCTCGGGGGCGACGAGCGGCGACCGGCCGGCGCACGCCGAGCTGACCCGGATCTTCTTCCTGGAGCTGAAGGTGGTCGGCTCCACCATGGGCTCGAAGGACGAGCTGGAGGCCCTCCTCGCCTTCTGCGCGGCCACCGGGGTCCGGCCCGTGATCGACGAGGTGCTGCCGCTGGACCGGGCGCGCGAGGGCTTCGAGAAGCTCCAGTCCGGAGACCTGTTCGGCAAGGTCGTCCTCACCGTCTGAGCACACCCGCTTGTCAATCCGGGTTGACACCCCTCCCGCGTCAACCTAGATTGACACGCATGACCGAAGCCACCGATCTCGCCGCACAGGCCGGAGACCAGGACCCTCGCGTGGGCCTGCGTTCCGTCGCCGCCCTCCGGCGGCTGCTGGAGCAGCTGGAGGCCGTACAGGTACGCAGTGCCCGCGCGCAGGGCTGGTCCTGGCAGGAGATCGCGGCCGAGCTGGGCGTCAGCCGGCAGGCCGTGCACAAGAAGTACGGGAGGCTCTGATGTTCGAACGCTTCACCCGCGAAGCCCGCGCCACGGTGACGGGCGCGGCTGCCGAGGCCCGGCGGACCGGCGCCACCACCGTCGCCGAGGAGCACCTGCTGCTCTCGCTGCTGGCCCTCGACGCCCTGGACCCCCTCGGCGTCGACCGGACGGCGGTGGCCGCGGACCTCGAGGCGACCCGCCGCCGGGGCGGGATGTCCCGGGCCGACGAGGAGGCCCTCGCCGGCCTCGGGATCGACCTCGGCGAGATCGTCGCGCGGGTCGAGGAGACCCACGGCGCGGGCGCCCTGTCCGCCCCGGAGCCCCGGCGCCGGACCCTGGGCGGCTCGCTGCGCTCGGCGCTCGGCCGGCCGGACCCGGACCCGGACCAGCGGCACGTCCCGTTCTCCCCGGGTGCGAAGAAGGTCCTGGAGCAGGCCCTGCGCATCTCGCTCGGCCGCAAGGACCGGAACATCTCCACCCTGCACCTGCTGCTGGCCCTGCTGTCCCGGCCGGGCACGGTCTCCGAGGTCCTCGCGGACCACGGGGTCACGTACGCGACGGCCGAGACGGGCCTCGCGGCCTGAGCTCCCCCGGGCTAGGCCCCCGGCCGCAGTCCCGCCTCGATGCGGGCGGCGGCCGCCGCCAGGTGGGCGCGGGCCTCGGCCAGCTGGGCCGGGGTCACGCCGTGGTCGCGGGCCGCGTCGCGGACGTCGTCCCGGAAGCGGTCGAGCAGCCGGTCCAGGTCCCGCGCCGGGTCGGCGGAGGGCGCCAGGTCCTCGGCCCATGCCGAGCCCGAGGGTCCCGGGGCGCTCGGCGCGTCGGCGGCGCCGGGAGCGGTGGCCGCGCCGCCCCCGCCCAGCCAGGCGCCGGCCAGGCTGCCGAGGACCCCGCCCGACTTGGTGAACTGCTCCTGGAGCTGGGCCGCGATGCGCTGGACCTCCTCGCGGGCCCGTTCCTGGGCCTCCTTGGCCTGGCGGCGGGCCTGCTGGGCCTCCTCGCGGGCCCGGCGGCTCTCGTCCTTCGCCCGGCGCGCCTGTTCCTTCCACTCCTGCCTGGCCTTGCGGAACTCCTCCTTGGTCGCCTTCCAGGCGTCCTCCTCGAAGGGGGTGGCCGTCGCGGAGGCCGCGGCCCGCATCTCGCGGCGCAGGTCCCCGGCCGCGCCCCGGACGTCGTCGCGGATCTCGGCGGCCAGCTCGGAGACCGAATCGCGGATCTCCAGCTCCAGGTCGGCCAGTTCACCGCCGCGGTCGGCCAGTTCGGACCGGCCCGCGTCGGTGATCGAGTACACCTTGCGCCCGCCTTCGGTGGCGTACGTGACGAGCCCCTCGGCCTCCAGCTTGGCGAGCCGGGGGTACACGGTGCCCGCGGAGGGCGCGTAGAGGCCCTGGAAACGCTCCTCCAGGAGGCGGATCACCTCGTAGCCGTGGCGCGGCGCCTCGTCCAGCAGCTTGAGGAGGTAGAGGCGGAGGCGGCCGTGGGCGAAGACGGGCGGCATGTCAGAGCACCTTCTTGTCGAGCTGGAGCGGGGCGGCGGCCGGGGCGTCGGCGTCGGCCTGGGGGCGGCGCAGGAGGGCGATGGCCCCGGAGACCGTGGTGGCCCGCAGGGTGCCGGCGCCGGTGCCGAGGGTGCCGGTGATCCGCTTGGCGCCCAGCTGGCCGGAGACGCGCAGGTCCTCGAAGCCGTTGGAGACGCTGCCGGTGGCGGTGTTGGCCTCGACCTTCGCGTCGGCGGGGTGCGGGAGGCGGATCGCGACCTGCCCGGAGACCGAGTTGAGGACGATGTCCACCGGCGCGGGCGCCTGCGGGTCGGGGGCGAGGTCGATGAGCATGTCCCCGCTGACCGAGTCGGCCCGTACGCTGCCGCCCGAGCCGTCGACGACCGTCAGACCGCCGGAGACGGAGTGGAAACCGAACTCACCGGTGACGGACTGGGCCTCGACGCTGCCGGAGACGGTGTGCGCCTTCGTCCGGCCGGAGAGCCCGACGAGGGTGGCGTCGCCCGAGACGCCGTTGACGTCGGTGCCGCCGGAGATGCCGGAGACGAAGGCGGTGGCGCCGACGGCGGCCAGCTGGACGCGGGTGGCGGCCGGGACGGTGAGGGTGACGCTCGCGCTGCGCTCCCAGGCCTTGCGGCCGCCCTCGGAGGCGCCGGACCAGGCCTTCCAGGGCTTGCCCTCGAACCACTTCTTGAAGCCCTGGGAGCCGTTCCAGGGCAGGTCCTCGTAGGACAGGGTGAGGACGCCGTCCTCCTGGACCACGTGCAGCGGGGGGCCGTCGACCTCGGCGACCTCCAGGCGGGCCGGGCCGTCCTCCGCCGCGACCACGTTGACGGTGCCGCCGACGATGCGGACGCGCAGGTCGGTCACCGGGTGCTCGAAGGTGAGCTTCTGCGGTGCGGCGACGGACCACGTCATCTGCTCTGCCATGGTGCTGCTCCTCCTCGTGGGCTGACGCACGCAACATATCGCGTCTTCTTCAGAACACGATATATCGCGGTCGGAGGAAGTCAAGCAGCTCCGCCGATATCCGAAAATCCTCCTTTTGGGGCGATTCACCTGGGCGCGTGGCTGACCCCGGGCGAGCCGGCCGACCGGCTCCGGGAGGCGGCCCGAGCGGCCCCGCGCGCGGAGACGGTGGAGTGGTCCGGGTGGCGCGACGCGGTACGGGCCGAGCCGGGCGTGGTGGAGGAGGGCCCGTTCGGCCCCTGGGTGCGCGGCCCGAAGGCCCGGCGGCCGGGGCCCTCCTGACGGCCGACGGCGCCCTGCCCCTGGCCTACGACCGGGCCCGCGCCCGGGGCCGGCCCGTCCGGGCCGTCGCGCGGCGGGGCCTCGGGAAGCGCTCTCAGGCCGCCAGGAGCGGGCTCGCGTGGTGGTGGAGCCAGGCCCGGTAGGGCGGGGTGCCCAGGGCGGCTTCGCGGTAGGCCGCGCGGAGGTCCTCGTAGACCTCCGCGTGCGCGCCCGGGCGGGTCGCCAGCAGGAGCCGGACGGCGAGGGGGTCGCCCGACAGCGGCCGGATCGCCATGTCCTCGCGGGGCCCGGAGGTGGGCTGGCAGGGGGCCACCGCCTCGCCGGAGACGATCAGCGAGGTGGCGGTGTGGTAGTCGGCGTGCAGGACGGGCGGGTCGAGTCCGGCGCCGGCGAAGACCCGCCGCAGGCCGTCCCACTCGCCGTCGACCGAGGGGTCCACCGTCCAGCGGTCCCCGGCCAGGTCCTGTAACTCCACGACCGGCGAACGCGCGGCCGGATGGTCGCGCGCCATGGAGACGAACTGCGGTTCGCGCTCCATCAGCACCCGCAGCTGCAGCCCCTCGGGCACCCGCAGCGGGCTGCCCTCCACCTCGTGCACGAAGGCCACGTCGAGCGCTCCGGCGGCCACCATCCGCAGCAGGGCGTTGGCCGACACGTCCACCACCAGCGAGGTCTCCGTCTCCGGGGCCCGCCGGTGCAGCCGCCGCAGCCAGCCCGGCAGGGCCCGGCTGGCGGTGGAGCCGATCCGCAGCCTCGGCCCGCGGGCGGCCGCGCGGGCCTCGGCGACCAGTGCCGCCATCTCGGCGAGCAGCGGCCGGGCCCGGCCGAGCACCGTACGCCCGAAGGGGGTCGGGCGGCAGCCGGTGCGTTCGCGCAGGAACAGCTCACCGTCCAGGGCCCGTTCGATGCGGCGCAGCTGGGTCGTCAGGGAGGGCTGGCTCACGCCGAGTTGCCGCGCCGCCTTGTGCAGGCTGCCGGCGTCGGCGATGGCGCACAGCGCGCGCAGGTGCCTCACCTCGAGCTCCATGCCCTGAGGGTAGGTCGGTTGCGGTGGACCGCACCAGTCGCCGATAGCCCCCCGAATCCCGCCATTCTCACGCTAGTTGACCAAGGTAAATCTCTCCGAAACCCACCGATAGGGCGGTGTTATCGGGCTCTGACATCATCCCCGCGGCCCGTCGGCTCCCGCAGACTCCGGTACCGGACGACCCATCCACCCCCCACCGCACCGGATGAGTAGGAGCCCCCCACATGAGCCCCTCCCGTAAGCCCGTACTCGCTGCCCTCGTCGGCCTGGGCATCGCCGCCGCCCTCGGCGGCGTGGTCCCCACGGCGAGCGCCGCCACCGCCCCGGCCTCCGGCCCGGCGAGCTACGCCGCGTACGAGGGTTCCCAGGAGAACCAGGCCGCCAACAAGGCCTTCTTCGAGGCCGTTCAGCGTTCGGTCGCCGAGCAGCGCGCGGCGAACCCCGCGATCCAGGTGGTCACCGTCACCTACAACACCCGCAACGCGCCCAGTTTCCGCAGCCAGATAGCCAGTTCCACGCAGATCTGGAACAGCTCGGTCTCCAACGTGAAGCTCCAGGAGGTGTCCTCCGGCGGGAACTTCTCCTACCGCGAGGGCAACGACTCGCGCGGCTCGTACGCGAGCACGGACGGCCACGGCCGGGGCTACATCTTCCTGGACTACCGGCAGAACCAGCAGTACAACTCCACCCGCGTGACGGCCCACGAGACGGGGCACGTGCTGGGTCTGCCGGACCACTACTCGGGCCCGTGCAGCGAGCTGATGTCGGGCGGCGGTCCGGGCACCTCGTGCACCAACGCCTACCCGAACAGCACCGAGCGTTCGCGCGTGAACCAGCTGTGGGCCAACGGGCTGGTCGCCTCCGGCCTCGGTTCCAAGAGCTAGCCTCCGTCACCCTTCGCCGGAGTCACCCTCCGGGGGATCCGTACCGCGGGCATTCCGGGTTCCGGCAGGGACCCGGATGCCACTCCGGGACGAAGATCCCGAGGGACTTGCGCCTGCGGAGGACTGTCTCCACGGGGCTCCCGCAGGCTGGGCACGTCCGCTGCTCGTGCCCGGCCTGCGGAGCTACCGTCTCGTGCGCGTGCTGTTCACCGGCCATACCTCCACGGTAGGCCGGTTTCGCGCATGTGGCGGGTCAGCGCGGGCCGGCGGTCAGCGCTTGACGTCGTAGGACGTGAATACCTGGCCGCCGCCGAGGACGGTGCAGCCCGTCAGCTCCAGCGGGCGCACCCCGAAGCCGGCGCGGGACATCGGCATGCCGGTCCCGACGACCACCGGGTAGGTCTTGACGATGTACTCGTCGATCTCGTCCACCAGCTGGGCCGCGAGGTCGGCGCCGCCGCAGAGCCAGATGCCGAGCCCCTCGCGCGCCTTGAGCGCCCGCACCTCGGCCGCGACGTCCCCGGAGATCAGCCGGACCTGGGGGTCGGGCGATTCGGCGAGGGAGCGCGAGACGACGTACTGCTCGCGCATGTGGCCGTAGGGGCTGGTCAGGCCCGCCTTGAGGCCGGGCTCGTAGGTGCCGCGGCCCATGAGGACCGTGTCGAAGCGCCGGGGCGGCGCGTCCTCGATGCCGAAGTGGGTGCGGCCCGGGCCGGACATCGTCTCCGGGTACTCGGCCTTCAGGTGCTCGATGAACTCGGCGTCGAGGTACTGGTAGATGAAGTCCGCGTCTCCGTCGGGGGCTCCGATGAACCCGTCGACGGTGGTCGCGATGAAGTACGTGAGCTTGCGCAAGCGAGTCTCTTCCGTCAGGCAGTGCCGCCGCTCCGGGGCACGTCGATGAAAGTACTTCACCTGAAGTACTTTGCCAAGCCCCTTCCGGCGATTTCCCCGGTCTTTCCCCTCAGCCGCGCGGCTTGCGCCACATCGGCCACATCAGGGGCCCGTCCGGCAGCCGCACCGGCACCCCGGTGAAGGCGAAGCCGAGGCGCTCGTAGAGCCGCTTGCTGCGCTCGCTGCTCGCCTCCAGGTACGCCGGTACGCCGTCCCGGTCGCAGCGCTCCAGCACCGGCCGGATCAGCTCCGTCCCCAGCCCCCGGCCCTGACTGCCCGGGGCGACGGCGATCATCAGCAGGTACTCGTGCTCCTCGGCCGTCGGGTGCAGCTCCCCGGTGAGCCGGCCGACCAGCTCGCACCGCTCGTTGTCCGGATCGGCCTCCGCGCGCATCCGCGCCGGGACCTCGTCCTCCCCCTCGGGCTCGCCGGCCGGGATCCGCAGCCACAGCGCGGCGGCCGAGCCGTCCGCCGTACGGTCGATCCGGCCCTCGGCCAGTGCCACGTCCACGAACACCCCGAGGAACCTGCCGTGCACGGCGGCGCGGTGCTCCGGATCGGGGAAGACCCAGCCGCTCACGGGGTCGTCGTGGAAGGCCTCGTCCAGCAGCTCCGCGACCTCGTCCCGCTCGGACCGCTCCGCCCGGCGTATCTCCAGCACCACGGGTCACACCCTTCACTCGGTCTCAACAGCCCGAAGTGATCCTAGAGTTGAGTGCTCCGCGCGGACAGCAGGTGTTGCGCCGACGGCGAAGGCCTGTTCCCGCACCTCCCGGTGCCGGAACAGGCCTTCGCCGCGTGACCGCCCTACGCGCTCACTTCGTGCGGCGGGTGACGAACTCCGCCAGGGCCAGCAGACCTCCCGCCGCCGCGAGGTCGGGGACGGCCCTGGACAGCTCCTGCACCGCCCGGCCCATCCGGTCGGCCGCGTGGGCCTGGGCCCAGTCGCGGCCGCCGGCCCGTTCCACCGCCCGGGCGGCCGCCGTCACGTCCTCCCCGGTCATGGGGCCCGCGTACAGGGCCGCCAGCTCCTCCCCCGCCCCGGTGCCCGAGGTGAGGGCGGCCACGACCGGGAGGGACTTCTTGCGGGCGATCAGGTCGGCCCCGGCGGGCTTGCCGGTGTGCCCCGGGTCCCCCCAGATGCCGATCAGGTCGTCGATCAGCTGGAAGGCCAGCCCGGCCTCCCGCCCGAAGGCGTCCATCGCGTCGACCTCCTCGGGTCCGGCGCCCGCGTACAGCGCGCCCAGGGCGCAGGCGCAGCCCAGGAGCGCGCCCGTCTTGGCCGTGGCCATGGTCAGGCACTCGTCCAGCGAGACCTGGGGCCGGTCCTCGAAGGCGCAGTCGGCCTGCTGTCCCGCGCACAGCTCGATCACGCAGGCCGCGAGCCGGGCGGAGGCGGCCGCCGAGGCCGGGTGCGGGTCCTCGGCGAGCAGCCGCAGCGCGAGCGCCATCATGGCGTCGCCCGTGATGACCGCGTCCGGTATCCCGAAGACGGTCCAGGCGGTGGGGCGGCCGCGCCGCCGGACGTCCTTGTCGATGACGTCGTCGTGCAGCAGCGTGAAGTTGTGCGCCAGCTCCACGGCCGCCGCCGCCCGCACGGCCTCCCGTACCGCTCCGTCGTTCCCGTGGCCCCCGGGGCCGCTCAGGGCCTGCGCCGAGGCGAGGACGAGCGCCGGCCGGATGGCCTTGCCCGCGCCGGCCCCGGCCGGGGTGCCGTCCTCGTGCTCCCAGCCGAAGTGGTACATCGCGACCCGGCGCATCCCGCCGGGCAGGCTCCCGACGGTCCGGCGCAGTTCCGGGTCGACCGTTTCCCTCGTCCGCTCCAGCAGGGCCGCCGCTTCCTGCCCCTCGCCCGTGGCGACGGCGTCGACCGCCATCAGCGCCAGCGGCCGATCTCGACGTTCTCCAGGACGCCGAGCGCGTCCGGCACCAGCACGGCGGCGGAGAAGTAGGCGGTGACCAGGTAGGAGATGATCGCCTGCTCGCTGATGCCCATGAAGCGCACCGACATGCTCGGCTCGATCTCGTCGGGGATCCCGGGCTGGTGGAGGCCGATGACGCCCTGCTCCTCCTCGCCCGTGCGCATGCACAGGATGGAGGTCGTCCGGGCGTCGCTGATCGGGATCTTGTTGGACGGGAAGATCGGCACCCCGCGCCAGGCCGGCACCCGGTGGCCGCCGATGTCGACCGACTCGGGGTACAGGCCGCGCTTGTTGCACTCGCGGCCGAAGGCGGCGATGGCCTTGGGGTGGGCGAGGAACAGCCGGGAGCCGCGCCGCATCGAGAGGAGGGCGTCGAAGTCGTCGGGGGTGGGCGCTCCGTCGTGGGGCTGGATGCGCTGGTCGTAGTCGGCGTTGTGGAGGAGGCCGAAGTCGCGGTTGTTGAGCATCTCGTGCTCCTGGCGCTCGCGCAGCGCCTCGACCGTGAGCCGCAACTGCTGCTCGGTCTGGTTCATCGGCTGGTTGTACAGGTCGGCGACGCGGGTGTGGACGCGCAGGACCGTTTGTGCAATGGAGAGTTCGTACTCGCGGGGGCTGGCCTCGTAGTCGACGAAGGTGCCGGGGAGGACGGCCTCGCCCCGGTGGCCGGCGGAGAGGTCGATGGCGGCCTCGCCGTAGGGGTTGGTGCGGTGTGCGGGCGCGGTCCGTACGTGGTCCACGTGCGCGCGCAGGGAGTCGGCCCGGTCGGCGAGGAGCTGGAAGTCCTGGCGGGACAGGACGAGGGCGGTGCCGGAGGTGGCGGCGCGGGCGGTGTACTCCCAGATGGCCTCCTCGTCGGTGAGCGAGTCCTCGCCGAAGAAGGCACCGTCGGCGACGGTGCGCAGGACCGCGTCGTCGCCGTAGGGGCCGGGTCCGATCTGGTCGATGCGGCCGTGGGCGAGCAGGAAGACCTGGTCGGAGGGGCTGCCGAAGGAGGTGAGCTCCTGGCCCGCCTCGAAGTCGACCTGCCGGCAGCGCGCGGCGAGTTCGGTGAGGACCTCCTCGTCCTCGTAGTCGCGCAGCAGGGGGAGCTCGCCGAGCTCCGCCGGGATGACCTGGACCTGGGTGCCGGTCTTGACGAACTCGACGATCCCGTTGCCGACGGAGTAGCTCAGACGCCGGTTGACGCGGTACGTGCCGCCCTGCACGGAGACCCACGGGAGCGTCTTCAGCAGCCAGCGGGAGGTGATCTCCTGCATCTGCGGCGCGGACTTGGTCGTGGTTGCCAAGTTCCGTGCGGCCGAAGTGCCGAGACTGCGCTGCGGTGCCTGGGCTTCGGATTCGGAACCTGCCTGGACCGACATGTCTTTCCCTTTCGATCACTCCATGGATCTGAGGGACGGAACACTTCCAGCACGCAACGTGGCGAAACCATTACTCAAAAGGGTGGGACTACTCCGCCGGGGCGCGGGCATCATCAATGGTTCAACTTCTTCACACGACCTCCCTCGGACCCCACCGGTTCCAGCCATCTCGCACGCCCCCTTTCGTTAACTTGCATCCTGCATGCCAGTTTTCTACGCTCAGGCCATGAGGCTGACCCGATTCACCGACCTGGCGCTGCGCGTACTGATGCGCCTGGCCGTGGAGGAGACGGAGCTCCCGACCACGCGCGACGTGGCCGCGAGCATGGAGGTTCCGTACACCCACACGGCCAAGGTGGTCGCCAGGCTGCAGCACCTCGGTCTGATCGAGGCCCGGCGCGGCCGCGGCGGGGGGCTCGCGCTCACCGCCGCCGGACGGGCCGCCTCGGTGGGCGGGGTGGTGCGCGAGCTGGAGGGCGCGGGTGATGTCGTGGACTGCGACGGGACCGTCCCGTGCCCGCTGCGGGGGGCGTGCGTGCTGCGCGGCGCGCTGCGCCGGGCGCAGGAGGCGTTCTTCGCCGCGCTGGACCCGCTCACGGTGAACGAGCTGGTGGCGGCCCCGACGGGCCCGCTACTGCTGGCCCTGTCGGACACCAGGGCGGCCCGGCCGGGACCGGACCCCCGGATGGCCGATTAGACCCGCCCCCGGGGTCGGCGCCGAGGGGCGCTCGAACAAACATCCACGCGCCCTTTAATGCGCATATGAAATTCCACTTACAGGAGGAGCTCCGCATGCTTTCCGAGAAGTCGACCGCGACCGTACGCGCCACCCTGCCCGCCGTCGGAGCCGCCGTCGGAGACATCGCGGAACTCTTCTACCAGAAGCTCTTCGCCGCCCACCCGGCCCTGCTCCGGGACCTGTTCAACCGCGGCAACCAGAGCTCCGGACTCCAGAAGCAGGCCCTCGCCGGCTCCATAGCGGCCTTCGCCACCCACCTCGTCCAGCACCCGGACACCCGCCCCGACGTGATGCTGAACCGCATCGCCCACAAACACGCCTCCCTCGGCGTCACCCGCGAGCAGTACCCGGTCGTCCACCAGCACCTCTTCGAGGCCATCGCCGAGGTCCTCGGCGACGCCGTCACCCCCGAGGTCGCCCAGGCCTGGGACGAGGTCTACTGGCTGATGGCGAACGCCCTCATCGCCATCGAGGAACGCCTCCACGCCGAACAGCGGGTCCTGGCCGGCGAGGTCTGGCGGGAGTGGACGGTAGCGGCCCGCACCGAGGAGACGGCGGACTGCGCCACCTTCCACCTCACCCCGGCCGACGGCCGCCGCGCCCCCGGCTTCAAGCCCGGCCAGTACGTCTCCGTCCAGGTCGAACTCCCCGACGGCGCCCGCCAGATCCGCCAGTACAGCCTCTCCACCTCCCCCGGCTCCCCGGTCCGCGCGATCACCGTCAAGCGGGTGCACGGCCCGGCCGCGGGCGGCCCCGACGGGGAGGTCTCCCACCACCTGCACACCCGGGTCCACCCCGGCGACACCCTGCGGGTCTCCGCCCCGTACGGGGACCTCACCCTCAAGGACTCCACCGCGCCCGTCCTGCTCGCCTCGGCCGGCATCGGCTGCACCCCGATGCTGTCGATGCTGGAACACCTGGCCGACACCGCGCACACCGCCCCGGTCACCGTCCTGCACGCCGACCGCACCCCCGCCGACCACCCCCTGCGCTCCGACCACCGCGCGCTGACCCACAAGCTGCCCGCCGCCACGGCCCGCTTCTGGTACGAGGAGTCCGCCGAACCGGGCGACGCCGCCGGCCGCATGGACCTGACGGACGTCCCCGTCGCCCCCGGGACCCGCGCCTACCTCTGCGGGCCGCTGCCCTTCATGCGGTCGGTGCGCGAACAGCTCCTCGGCAAGGGCGTGGCGGCGGCCGACATCCACTACGAGGTCTTCGGACCCGACATGTGGCTGGCTTCCGCCTGAGACCTGTCCGGAACCCGCCCTAGCGGCGGAAGGGTCACCTCCACTACACCGGAAAGTGACGGGACGCACACACAGGGTGTCCGTCACGCACCACAAGGAGGTGGCATGTCCTCACCCATGTCCGCGGACCGGTTCCTGACGGCCCTGCACGGCGCCGGCCTCACCGTCGTCGAGGTCGGCGCCTGGCGCACCCGCAACCGCAACCACAAGGGCCCCTGGGGCCCGGTGCACGGGGTGATGATCCACCACACCGTCACGCACGGAGCCGCGTACACCGTCGAACTCTGCCGCACCGGCGACAGCGCCCTGCCCGGCCCGCTCTGCCACGGGGTCATCACCAAGGACGGCCACGTCCACCTCGTCGGCTACGGCCGCACCAACCACGCGGGCGCCGGCGACTCCGACGTCCTCGCGGCGGTCATCGCCGAGAAGCGGCTCCCCCCGGACCACCACGCGAACGTGGACGGCAACCGCCACTTCTACGGCTTCGAGTGCGAGAACCTCGGCGACGGCGAGGACCCCTGGCCCGCCGTCCAGCTCGACGCCATCGCCCGCGCGGCCGCCGCCGTCTGCAAGGTCCACGGCTGGGGCGCCCGCTCCGTCCTCGGCCACCTCGAATGGCAACCCGGCAAGATCGACCCCAAGGGCTTCACAATGGACTCCCTACGGGAACGCGTAGCCGAACGGCTCAAGTAGCGCGCGGACCGACAATGGACGGGTGACCCACCCCGAGCTGCTCCCCCGCCCGCCGTCCCCCCTCGTCGAGGCACCCGACGAACGCTTCGCCGCGCACGGGGTACGGCTGCTCCTCAAGCGGGACGACCTCGTCCACCCGGAGCTGCCCGGCAACAAGTGGCGCAAGCTCGCCCCCAACCTCCGGGCCGCCCTGGACGCGGGCCACGACCGGCTCGTCACCTTCGGCGGGGCCTACTCCAACCACCTCCGGGCCACCGCCGCGGCCGGCCGGCTGCTCGGACTGCGCACCGTCGGCATCGTCCGCGGCGACGAACTCGCCGGCCGGCCCCTCAACGACTCCCTCGCCCGCTGCGCCGCCGACGGCATGCGGCTGCACTTCACGACCCGCGCGGAGTACCGCCGCAAGACCGAACCCGAAACCCTCGCCCGGCTCCTCGCGGCGGCCGACGCCACCGGCTCGTACGTCGTCCCCGAGGGCGGCAGCAACACCCTCGCCCTGCAGGGCTGCGCGGAACTGGGCCGCGAGCTGCGTGGCGCGGGGGACGTGGTCGCGGTGGCCTGCGGCACCGGCGGCACCCTCGCTGGCCTCGCGGCGGGCCTGGCCCCGGGGCAGCGGGCGCTGGGCGTCCCCGTCCTCGCGGGCGGCTTCCTGTCCTCGGAGATACGTTCCCTCCAGTCCCGGGCCTTCGGCGGGCCGGCGGGCGACTGGACCCTGGCCGAGGGCTTCGACCACGGGGGCTACGCGCGGGTGCCCGGGCCGCTGGACGACTTCGCCGCGGACTTCGAGTCCCGCCACGGATTCCCCGTGGAGCGGATCTACGTGGCGAAGCTCCTCTGGGCCCTGACCGCCCTGACGACGTCCGGCACCTTCCCCGAGGGCACCACCCTCACGGCCGTCATCACCGCCCACCCCTGACCTGGCCGGTCGGTACCGGACATCCCCGCTGCGCGGAGCCCTTGCCCTGGCCGGGCGGTACCGGTCCGTCCCGCTGCGCGGAGCTGTCCCCTACCCACCCTTCCACCGTTCCCTGGGGCTCCGCCCCAGACCCCGCGCCTCAAACGCCGGCGAGGCTGAATTCGACCCGAGGGGTCGGGGACGGGGTGGGGTGTCGTCCGGGATGTAAAACGTGATTTGTTGGCGCGCGGTACCACCACACCAACGCAGCTGCGGAACGGGCGCCATAAATCATGCCCATCCCGGACGGCACCCCACCCCGTCCCCGACCCCGCCCTACGGCAACCCCGTCCACGCCGGATGCCCCGCATCGTCCGCCCGGCCCGGCCCGGCCAGGGCAACCGCCATCCCCGACCCCCGCCCGGCCAGGGCAAGGGCAACGGCCTACCCCGCCTCCTCCCGATACGCCGCCGCCTCCTCCAGGTCCAGGCGGCGCAGCAACCCCCGCAGCATCTCGTCATCGATCCGGCGCCGGTCGCGCAGGGCGACGAAGACCTCCCGTTCGGCCTCGATCATCTCCCGCGCCAGCCGCCGGTAGACCTCGTCCGCCGACTCCCCCGTCAGCGGGTTGACCTCCCCCAGCCGCTCCCACACCGCGTTGCGCCTCCGCTCCAGCACCGTCCGCAGCCGGTCCACGAGCGGCCCCGGCAGGGAGCTGTTCGCCGGGTCCTCCAGCAGCTCCGCCAGCCGGTCCTCCGCCGCCCGCGAGGCCTCGCTCTGCGCCTGCGCCTCCGCGAGGGTCTCGGCCTGCAGGTCCCGCGGCGGCAGCTTCAGCGCCCTGATCAGCGGCGGCAACGTCAACCCCTGCACGACCAGCGTCCCGATGACGGTCGTGAACGTCAGAAAAAGGATCAGGTTCCGGTGCGGCACGCTCATCGGCACGGAGAACGCGATCGCCAGCGACACCACCCCCCGCATCCCGGCCCACCCCACGATCACCGGCGCCTTCCAGTCGGTGTCCGGCTCCCGCTCCCGGATCCGCTCCGACACCCACCTCGGCACGAAGGTCGCCGGGAACACCCACAGGTACCGCGCCACCACCACCGCGAGGAACACCGCGACCGCGTACCAGGCCGCGGCCATGCCCTCGTACTCCCCCAGCCCCGTGAGGACCACCGGCAGCTGGAGCCCGATCAGCGCGAAGACCACCGACTCCAGCACGAAGGCGACGACCTTCCACACCGCCTCCTCCTGGAGCCGGGTCGCGAAGTCGACCTGCCAGTTCCGGTGCCCCAGGTACAGCGCGACCACCACCACCGCCAGCACGCCCGACGCGTGCACCCGTTCGGCCGCCGCGTAGGCCACGAACGGGATCAGCAGCGACAGCGTGTTCTGCAGCAGCGGCTCCTTCATCCGTTTGCGCAGCTGGTGGATCGGCACCATCAGCAGCAGCCCCACGCCGACCCCGCCCACCGACGCCAGCAGGAACTCCGCGACCCCGCCCGCCCATCCGGCGCTCACCCCGACGGCCGCCGCGAGGGCGACGTTGTACGCGGTGATGGCGGTGGCGTCGTTCACCAACGACTCCCCCTGGAGGATCGTCGTGATCCGGTTCGGCAGCCCCAGTTTGCGGGCGATCGCGGTGGCCGCGACCGCGTCCGGCGGGGCGATCACCGCGCCCAGCACCAGCGCGACCGGCAGCGACAGCCCCGGCACCACCAGGTACGCCGCGTACCCGACGGCGAGCGTCGCGAAGAGCACGTACCCGACCGACAGCAGCGCGACGGGCCGCGCGTTGGCCCGCAGGTCCAGGTACGAACTGTCGACCGCGGCGGTGTGCAGCAGCGGCGGGAGCAGCAGCGGCAGCACGATGTGCGGGTCGAGCGTGTACGGCGGCACGCCCGGCACGTACGCCGCGATCAGGCCGGCGGCGACCAGCAGCAGCGGCGCGGGCACCGGCGTCCGCCGGGCCAGCCCCGCCACGGCGGCGCTCCCCGCCACCAGTGCCACCAGCGGCAATACCTCCATCGAAGATCCACCCTCAGTCGTAGGCCGGCCGTACGGGACCATCTTGGCCGCCTCCGCGCTCCCCGGCGGTCAGGACGTAATCTGTCGGTCCGCGCACGAGGGGAATCCGATGAGCGAGTGCAGTCACGTGGCCGACCTGCCGTACCCCGAGCCCGCCCCCCAGGCGCCGACCTGCCCGGAGTGCGAGGCCCTCGGGAGCCACCCGGTGCAGCTGCGGATGTGCCTGGGCTGCGGGTACGTGGCCTGCTGCGACTCCTCCCCCTTCCGGCACGCCACCGCGCACCACCAGGGGACCGGTCATCCGGTGATGCGGAGCTTCGAACCGGGCGAGAGCTGGCGGTGGTGTTTTGTCGACGGTTCGATCGTCTGAAGCGGGGTAGGTCAACCCTCCGCCGGTTCCCCCGAATTGGGCCCGCAGACCCCTAGCCACTGTGTGTACCCATGGGCTTACCATCAGTCACTGGACGCAGGTGCAGCCGGCCTGGGGTGCTCCGAAGCGGGTGCCATGAGGGGTGCCGCGACACGATCGCCCGGATCGCGATAGCGTCACCGGCGAACAGAGCTCGTACCACCTTGGAGGTGAGGGTGTCCCAGATCGCAGGCGAGCCCGGGACCCAGGACTTCGTGGAAGTCCGGCTGCCGGCTGCGGGTGCCTACCTGTCTGTGCTGCGAACGGCCACGGCCGGTCTCGCGGCACGTTTGGACTTCACCCTCGACGAGATCGAGGACCTCCGCATCGCGGTGGACGAGGCCTGCGCGATCCTGCTCCAGCAGGCCGTGCCGGGCTCCGTCCTCAGCTGCGTCTTCCGATTGGTGGACGATTCGCTGGAGGTGACCGTCTCCGCGCCGACCACCGACGGACGCGCGCCGGAGCGTGACACGTTCGCGTGGACGGTCCTGTCGGCGCTGGCCGGCAAGGTCGAGGCGACGGTCGAGGAGAACAAGACAGTGAGCATCAGCCTCTACAAACAGCGCGGCGCGGGGCCAGGCCCGGCGTGAGCGGCGGGGAGATCCCGGTGCGGGGCGGGGATCGGCCCCGGGTACGGCACGAGGTCGACGGCGGCATCCCTGAACAGCAGCACGCCCGGCCGCACCCGGCTGAAGCGGATGCGGAAGACGGCTTTTTGGACTCGGCGGAGCGACGGGCGGGCCCTATGAGCGAGAACGAGCACGACCAGACACTGCCACCGGAGGCCGCTGCCACGGCCCCGGAGGCACCGGCACCGCCGCCTGCGCTGCCGGATCCGCGGGACCGCAGCGGCGCGCGGGCCCTGTTCTTCGAGCTGCGCGAGCTGCCCGAGGGGTCACCGGAACGGGCGGAACTGCGCAACCGGCTGGTCCGGATGCACCTGCCGCTGGTCGAGCACCTGGCGCGGCGGTTCCGCAACCGCGGCGAGCCGCTGGACGACCTGACCCAGGTCGCCACCATCGGCCTGATCAAGTCGGTCGACCGGTTCGACCCGGACCGCGGGGTCGAGTTCTCGACGTACGCCACGCCCACCGTGGTCGGCGAGATCAAACGGCACTTCCGCGACAAGGGCTGGGCGGTTCGCGTCCCCCGGCGCCTCCAGGAGCTGCGGCTCTCGCTGACCACGGCCACGGCGGAGCTGTCCCAGCAGCACGGCCGTTCGCCGACGGTGCACGAGCTGGCGGAGCGGCTGGGGATCTCCGAGGAGGAGGTGTTGGAGGGGCTGGAGTCGGCGAACGCCTACAGCACGCTCTCCCTGGACGTCCCGGACACCGACGACGAGTCGCCGGCGGTCGCGGACACCCTGGGCTCCGAGGACGAGGCGCTGGAGGGGGTCGAGTACCGCGAGTCCCTCAAGCCGCTGCTGGAGGGGCTGCCGCCGCGGGAGAAGCGGATCCTGCTGCTGCGCTTCTTCGGCAACATGACCCAGTCGCAGATCGCGCAGGAGGTCGGCATCTCCCAGATGCACGTCTCCCGTCTGCTGGCCCGCACCCTGGCCCAGCTCCGGGAGAAGCTCCTCGTCGAGGAGTGACCGGGGGAAGCCCTCCCGGTCGAGGACGTACGGGTCGGACGTAAGGGTCGGACGTACGGGTTATCGGGTCTGGTCGTCCCCAGGCCCGATTCCCAGCGCCTCGGTCGCCGTCGGGTTCACCAGCAGCACCACGACCGCCACGGCGGCCAGCGCCAGCGCCACGGCGGCTACGGTCATCGCGCCGCCGGTGGTCCACAGGGTCCAGGCGACGGGCATCGCCATCAGCTGGGTGATCAGCGCCGGGCCGCGGCTCCAGCGGCGGCCCAGGCGCAGCCCGCGCGCCGCGATCAGCGGGAGCGCGGCGAGCGCGAGCAGGGTCAGGCCGCCGGTCTCGGCCTGCTGCGGGGAGTCGGGGTCCCCGGCGATGCCGACGAACAGCATGTAGACGCCGAGCCCGGCCAGGGCCAGGCCCTCCAGCGCGGTGAGCGCGGCGGCTGCGGTCAGCCGGCCGGGCAGCACTGCGGGCTCCGCGGTCGCGGCGGCGGGGGCGGGGGAGGTCGGCTTTTTGCTCACCCCAGCAGGGTAGCCGCGCCCCTTCCGGCCCGGAGAGGACCGGTCGGTATGGGTCGCATATGCGGGGGTGGGTAGTCTGGCGCTCATGCGTGCACTTCTCGTGGCCAACCCAGCAGCGACGACCACCAGTGCGCGCACGCGCGATGTCCTGACCCACGCCCTGGCCAGCGAGATGAAGCTGGAGGCGGTGACCACCGAGTACCGGGGCCACGCCCGGGACCTGGGGCGCAAGGCCGCGCACGAGGGACTCGACCTGGTGGTGGCGCTGGGCGGGGACGGCACCGTCAACGAGGTCGTGAACGGTCTGCTGCACGACGGCCCCGATCCGGAGCGGCTGCCGAGGCTCGCGGTGGTCCCGGGCGGTTCCACGAACGTCTTCGCCCGCGCCCTCGGACTGCCGAACGATTCGGTCGAGGCGACCGGAGCCCTGCTGGACGCGCTGCGGGAGCAGCGCGAGCGGACGGTTGGCCTGGGGCTGGCGGCCGGTACCCCGGGGACCGAGGACGAGTCGGTTCCGGCCCGCTGGTTCACCTTCTGTGCGGGCTTCGGCTTCGACGCGGGTGTGGTGGGCCGGGTGGAGCAGCAGCGGGAACGCGGCAAGCGTTCGACTCACGCTCTGTATGTACGACAGCTCATGCGCCAGTTCTGGGAGGAGCCGAACCGCCGGCGCGGCACGATCACGCTGGAGCAGCCCGGCGCGGATCCGGTGACGGATCTGGTGCTGTCGATAGTCTGCAACACCTCGCCCTGGACGTATCTGGGCAATCGTCCGCTTTACGCCTCTCCGGAGGCGTCGTTCGATACTGCGCTTGACGTATTGGCCCTCGACCGTTTGTCAACTCCGGCGGTCGCCAGGTACGCCACGCAGCTCCTGACCTCGACTCCTGAGCGCGGTCCGCACGGCAAGCATGCGGTGTCTCTGCACGATCTGACCGACTTCACCTTGCATTCGAAGGTTCCCCTCCCCTTCCAGATGGACGGGGACCACCTCGGGCTGCGCACCAGCGTTCGGTTCACAGGCGTACGCCGTGCACTGCGTGTGATTGTGTGAGTGGAAGGGCCAAAAGTCCTTCCACTCGAACGTTTACACGCCGGTCCACCCCTAGGAACTAGGGCTGTGACCTAGTAGACACCGACGAATCCAAAAAAACTTTCCGGAAGGGGTTGTATCCCCGTCCGAGGTTTGCGAATCTCTACATGGCGATCGGGACAGCCCGCAGCACCCGGCACCCACACAGAGCGCCAGAACCCCTCCACGAATCTTCGGACCCCACCAGGCAACTGGGGGTCGGCCCTTCCCTCACGGGGGGATTCGTGAAAGCGTTCACATTCACAAGCAACCTGCCCGCAATACAAGGAGATGGAGCAGCCATGGACTGGCGTCACAACGCCGTTTGCCGCGAGGAAGACCCGGAACTCTTCTTCCCCATCGGCAACACCGGTCCTGCGCTGCTGCAGATCGAGGAAGCCAAGGCCGTCTGCCGCCGCTGCCCCGTCATGGAGCAGTGCCTGCAGTGGGCGCTCGAGTCCGGTCAGGACTCCGGCGTCTGGGGCGGTCTCAGCGAGGACGAGCGCCGCGCGATGAAGCGCCGCGCCGCTCGCAATCGGGCGCGCAACGCCACCGCCTGACATCGACTTTCGAGCCTCGAGCCGCAGCGCGTAGTAACCGTATAAGCGCTCAGCAACGTGCTCTTGAGCCCCGGACCGAGAACCTTCGGTCCGGGGCTCAGTGCTGTCCGGGGCAGGTCCGGGGCATGACCCCGTCACCGTGAGTGACGGGTCCGGGGGTTACTTCTGCGGGCTGGCCGGTACGTCGAGGACGACCTTGGTGCCGCGCGGCTCGGCGCGGACCATGTCGAAGGTGCCGCCGAGCTCCCCCTCCACGAGGGTCCGTACGATCTGGAGCCCGAGGTTGCCGGCCCGCTGCGGGTCGAAGCCCTCGGGCAGTCCGCAGCCGTCGTCCAGCACCGTGATCAGCAGCCGGGCGTCGGTACGGCCGGTGCCGGAGCGGGCCGCGGACACCTCGACGGTGCCGCCCTCCCCCTGGGTGAAGGCGTGCTCCAGGGCGTTCTGGAGGACCTCGGTGAGCACCATCGACAGCGGAGTGGCGACCTCCGCGTCCAGGATCCCGAAGCGGCCGGTGCGGCGGCACTCCACCTTGCCGGGCGAGATCTCGGAGACCATCGCGATCACCCGGTCGGCGATCTCGTCGAACTCGACCCGCTCGTCGAGGTTCTGAGAGAGCGTCTCGTGCACGATCGCGATCGAACCGACGCGCCGGACGGCCTCGTTCAGCGCCTCGCGGCCGCCCTCCGAATCCATGCGTCGGGCCTGGAGCCGCAAGAGCGCCGCCACGGTCTGGAGGTTGTTCTTCACCCGGTGGTGGATCTCCCGGATGGTGGCGTCCTTGGTGATCAGTTCGCGTTCGCGACGGCGCAGTTCGGTGACGTCGCGGCAGAGCACGAGCGAGCCGATCCGGGTCCCCTTGGGCTTCAGCGGGATGGCGCGCAGCTGGATGACCCCGCCGTTGCCCTCGACCTCGGTCTCCCGGGGGGCCCAGCCGCTGGCCAGTTTGACGATGGCCTCGTCCACCGGGCCCCGGGAGGGGGCGAGTTCGGCGGTGGTGGTGCCCAGGTGCTGGCCGACCAGGTCGGCGGCGAGGCCGAGGCGGTGGTAGGCGGAGAGCGCGTTCGGGGACGCGTACGTCACCACGCCCTCGGCGTCGAGGCGGATCAGGCCGTCCCCGACGCGCGGGGAGGCGTCCATGTCGACCTGCTGGCCGGGGTAGGGGAAGGAGCCCGCGGCGATCATCTGAGCGAGGTCGGAGGCGGACTGGAGGTAGGTCAGCTCCAGCCGGCTCGGTGTACGCACAGTGAGCAGGTTGGTGTTGCGGGCGATCACTCCCAGGACCCGGCCCTCGCGGCGGACGGGGATCGACTCGACGCGGACCGGCACCTCCTCGCGCCACTCCGGGTCACCCTCGCGCACGATGCGGCCCTCGTCGAGGGCGGCGTCCAGGAGCGGGCGGCGCCCGCGCGGCACCAGGTGGCCGACCATGTCGTCCTGGTAGGAGGTGGGGCCGGTGTTGGGGCGCATCTGCGCGACCGACACGTACCGCGTGCCGTCGAGGGTGGGAACCCAGAGCACGAGGTCGGCGAAGGAGAGGTCGGAGAGCAGCTGCCACTCCGAGACCAGCAGGTGGAGCCACTCCAGGTCGGTTTCACTGAGAGCGGTGTGCTGGCGTACGAGGTCGTTCATGGAGGGCACGTGGCGAGCGTACCCCGGGTACGGGGATGACTTTCCCCACCACTAATACTCAGGAGTATCCAGGAAGGGCCCACTCCGCGTACTGTTGGAGGAAGTGACGGGATCCCAGGGTCCGTCATTGGATGGACAGAACAGATTGGTCTAGTCCACAATTGAGCCAGATTTCCGCCCTCCCCGCACAGGAGGACGGATCGAGGTAACCGCGCGCTCTGCCCTGACCGCGCAGGCACCTCCCACCGGCCTACGGGAACCGCACACCCGTTGGCCGTAAGTACTCCGGGCTACGGTGCCGGGCGGGCTGAGGGTCCCGTCCTGCACCGTGGCCCAGAGGAATTTCAGGGGCCTTTCCGCCGCCCATTTCCCGGGCCCGCGAATGACGATCACCCCGCGCGGTCATCCCCCGCTCCCCCGTCGCCGAATTCGGCTACCGCGGCCAGGCCAGCATCGCCCGTTCCGCGACCGCCTCCAGCTCCTCCCGGCTCGCGCCGTCGCGCGACTGCTGGGACATCCCCTGCAGCACGGCCCCCGCGTAGCGGGCCAGGGCCCGCGCGTCCGTGCCGGCGGGCAGCACGCCGGCGGCCACGTCCGCGCGGATGCGGCTCTCGAACAGCACCAGGTTGGCGTTGCGGCGCTCCTTCAGCGCCTCGGCCACGTCCTCCGAGGTGGTGTTGATCGCGGCGCTGATCACCATGCAGCCCGGCGGGTGGGCGGGGTCGGTGTAGATCTCCGCGGCCTCGTGCAGGATCCGGCCGATGGCCGCACCGGCGGTGGGCTCCTCGGCGAGGGCCACGCCCGCGAAGTCCCCGTAGCGGCCGCCGTAGACCACCACGACCTCGTCGAAGAGCTTGCGCTTGTCCCCGAAGGCCGCGTAGAGGCTGGGCGCGCCGATGCCCAGGCTCCTGGTGAGGTCGGCGATGGACGTGGCCTCGTAGCCGCGCTCCCAGAAGGCGAGCATCGCCTTGTCGAGGGCGGCGTCACGGTCGAAGGAGCGGGGCCTGCCGCGCTGTCCGGTCACCATGGAACCGATTCTATAGCGGGCGCTAGGAAATCTGGTACGGTCCGTTCTGTAGCGACCACTAGAGATTGTGGAAGGGGGGCGCGTTCCATGGGCGTGCTCAAGGGGAAGACGGCACTGGTCACGGGCGGCAGCCGGGGCATCGGGCGGGCCGTGTCCGAGCGGCTGGCGCGGGACGGGGCGCTCGTCGCGGTGCACTACGGGCACGACGCGGCGGCCGCGCGGGAGACCGTCGCGGGCATCGAGGCGGCCGGGGGCCGGGCCTTCGCCATCGGGGCGGAGCTCGGGGTGCCGGGGGACGCGCAGGCGCTCTGGGCGGCGTACGCGGCCCATCCGGCGGCCACCGAGGGCGTGGACGTCCTGGTGAACAACGCGGGCGGGGCCACCTTCGCGGGCATCGCGGAGACGGACGAGGAGACGTACCAGCGGGTGCACGCGCTGAACGCGCAGGCGCCGTTCTTCGTGATCAAGCACGGGCTGGACCGGCTGCGGGACGGGGGCCGGATCGTGAACGTGACCGGCACCCCCGACATCGCCCTGCCGGCGATCCTGGCCACGGTCATGGCGAAGGGCGCGGTGAACGCGCTGACCGTCTCGCTGGCCGCCGCGCTCGCGCCGCGCGGGATCACCGTGAACTCGGTCGGGCCGGGGATCACCGAGACCGACCTGAACGCGGCGTGGCTGGCCGATCCCGCGGCGCGGGCGCACGCGGCGTCCCGGTCGGTCTTCGACCGCGTCGGCACGGTGGACGAGGTCGCGGACGTGGTGGCCTTCCTCGCCTCGGCGGACTCCCGCTGGATCACGGGCCAGCACCTCTCCGCGACGGGCGGCCTCCAGCTGGCGCTCCTCTAGGTCGCCGGAGCGCCGACGCCGCTGGTTGATCCAGCCCCGCCGGCGCTTGGGGCGCGGGGTCCGGGGCGGAGCCCCGGGAGTGCGGGCGCAGCTCGCTCCAGGACCGCCGGAGGCCGGTGGCGGGGGGTGGGTGACGGGATCACCATGGGTGGGGTGGAGGGCCGCCACGGGAGGCCCGGCTCTGCTAGATTGGTCTATACCACAATCGTCGGACCCCTCTCAGATCGGCAGGCCCCGCGTGGAAGTTGTCATCGTCCCGGACGCCAAGGCAGGCGGCGAGCTCATCGCGGAGGCCATGGCCGCCCTGGTCCGCCGCAAGCCCGACGCCCTGCTCGGCGTGGCGACCGGCTCTACCCCGCTGCCCATCTACGAGGCCCTCGCCGCCAAGGTCCGGGCCGGGCAGGTCGACGCCTCCGGGGCCCGGATCTGCCAGCTCGACGAGTACGTCGGCCTGCCCGCCGGGCACCCCGAGTCCTACCGGGCCGTCGTCCTGCGCGAGGTCGTCGAGCCCCTGGGCCTGTCCGAGGCCTCCTTCATGGGCCCCGACGGCTCCGCCGAGGACATCGTCGGCGCCTGCGAGGCCTACGACCGGGCGCTGGCCGCCGCCGGCGGGGTGGACCTCCAGCTCCTCGGCATCGGCACGGACGGGCACATCGGCTTCAACGAGCCCTGCTCCTCCCTCGCCTCCCGCACCCGCATCAAGACGCTGACGGAGCAGACCCGCGTCGACAACGCGCGCTTCTTCGACAACGACATAGACCAGGTGCCCCACCACGTCATCACCCAGGGCATCGGCACCATCCTCGACGCCCGCCACCTGGTCCTGCTGGCCACCGGCGAGGGCAAGGCCGAGGCCGTCGCGCAGACCGTGGAGGGCCCGCTGTCCGCGCTGGTCCCGGCCTCCGCGCTGCAGCTGCACCGGCACGCGACCGTCGTCGTGGACGAGGCGGCCGCCTCGAAGCTGAAGCTGGCCGACTACTTCCGCCACACCTACGCGAACAAGCCCGCCTGGCAGGGCCTGTAACCGCGAACGGCAACGCCTGAAGGCCGGGCCCCCCTCCACGGGGGCCCGGCCTTCAGGCGTACTCGGGGCGCCTGCGCGCCTGCGCGCCTACACGCCGGCGATGACCTCGGCGGCGGCCCGCCCGCACACGCGGGAGGCCCCGTGCGTGGCGACGTACAGCGCCCCGCGCGGCTCGGCGCGCGGCAGGCCCATCTCGACGACGACCGTGTCCGGGCGGGCCTCGACCAGCGCGTCCAGCACCTCGGTCATCCACGGGTGGCGGTGCGCGTCGCGGACCACGGCGACGACGGTGCGCCCGCCCGCCGCCGCGAGGACGTCCGCGGCGGCGGAGCCCTGCGGGTAGACGCCCGCCCCGGTGCCCGGCACCAGCGCGGCCAGCTCGGCGGCCACGCCCCACGGGGTCTCGTCGCCGACCGCGATGTTCGCGACGGGGGCGAGCGTGGCCACGTACGGGGCGGTGACCGGCTTCGCCTCCCCCGAGACGACCACGGCCCGGCGGGCCGCCGTCAGGCCGATGCCGGACGCGCCGCTCCCCTCCGGCAGCGCGTCCGGCCGGGCCCGGCGGGTCCACTCGGCGAGAGCGCGCACCCGGGCGGCGGCGTCGGCGAGCCGCTCCTCCGGGAGCGCGCCCTCGCGCACGGCGGCCACGAGGGCGTCGCGCAGGCGGAGCACGGTGGCCTCGTCGGCCAGTCCCCCGCCGACGCAGATGGCGTCGGCGCCGGCCGCGATGGCCAGGACCGAGCCGCGCTCGATGCCGTACGTCCCGGCGATGGCGTTCATCTCCATGCCGTCGGTGACGATGAGGCCCTCGTAGCCGAGCTCCTTGCGCAGCAGACCGGTCAGGATCTGCGGGCTGAGGGTGGCCGGCCGGGTCGGGTCGAGGGAGGGCACCAGGATGTGGGCGCTCATGACGGCCTTGGTGCCGGCCTCGATGGCCGCCTTGAACGGGACCAGCTCGCGGGCCTGGAGGGTGTCCAGGTCCACGTCGATGCGGGGCAGCGCGTGGTGCGAGTCGACGTTGGTGTCGCCGTGGCCCGGGAAGTGCTTGGTGCAGGCGGCCACGCCGGCGGCCTGGAGGCCCTCGACGTAGGCGGCGGTGTGCCGGGCGGCGAGCGCGGTGTCGGCGCCGAAGGAGCGCACCCCGATGACCGGGTTGTCCGGGTTGGAGTTGACGTCCGCGGACGGCGCCCAGTTGAGGTTGACCCCGCACTCGGCGAGGCGGCGGCCCAGCTCGCGGGCGACGTCCCGGGTCAGCGCGGTGTCGTCGACGGCGCCGAGCGCGAGGTTGCCGGGGAAGGAGGATCCGCCCCGGACCTCCAGGCGGGTGACGTCGCCGCCCTCCTCGTCGATGGCGACGAGTACGTCGTCCCGTACGGCCCTCAGCTGCGCGGTGAGCGCGGCGAGCTGCTCCGGGGCGGCGATGTTGCGGCCGAAGAGGCCGACGGCGGTGAGGCCTTCGCCGACCTGGCGCAGCAGCCAGGCGGGGGCGGTGGTGCCCTCGAAGCCGGGCTGGAGGACGGCGAGGGCGTCGCGCGTCAGGGTGTCCGTCCGGTGCGCAAGGACAGTCATGGGCCGTTATCCCTTCACGGCGCCGGCGGTCATGCCGCCGACGGCCTTGCGCTGGAGGAAGATGAAGATGAGCAGGACCGGGATCGCGAAGAGCGAGGACGCGGCCATGGTGGCGCCCCAGTCGTTGCCGAAGGCGGTCTTGAACTGGGTCAGCCACAGCGGCAGGGTCTGCGCGGACTTGTCCTTGTTGAGGATCAGGACCATCGCGAACTCGTTCCAGGCGGTGATGAAGCCGAAGAGCGAGGTGGACATCAGACCGGGGGCCAGCAGGGGGAAGATCACCTTGCGGAAGGCCTGGCCGCGGGTGCAGCCGTCGATCTGGGCGGCCTCCTCCAGGGTCACCGGGACGGCGGCGATGAAGCCGCGCAGGGTCCAGATGGTGAAGGGGAGGACCATCACGAAGTAGATCGCGGTGAGCAGCGGGAGGCTGTTCAGCATCTCGCTGTCGCGGGCGATCATGTACATCGCGATGACCATGACCTCCCAGGGGGCCATCTGGGCCATCATCACGCCGAGGACGAGGCCCTTGCGGCCCTTGAACTTCATCCGGGCGATGGCGAAGCTCGCGGCGAGGGCGACGAGCAGGGCCAGCAGGACGGCTCCGACGGTGACGACGATGCTGTTCGTGACGTACGTCCAGAACAGGTCGACGCCGGTGGCCTTGGTGAAGTTGTCCAGCGTCGGGGTGAAGACGAAGACGGGGTCCTTGGTGAGGATCTCGCTGTTCGGCTTGAGGGCCGAGGAGAACATCCAGTAGACCGGGAAGACGAAGACGACGGCCAGCAGGAGGGCGCCGGCGTTCTTGGCGACGGTGCCCGGGCGCAGTGGCATGCGGGTGCGCAGCTGCTGTGCGGGCTTCGCGGACGGCGCGGACGGCGCGGGCTTCGGGGCGGTGCTCGTGCTCACTGCTCCTCCTCCTGCTTCAGGATCAGGCGGAAGTAGAAGGACATGACGACGATGAGGATCAGGATCGTCAGGACGGAGATCGCGGCGGCGAGGCCGTAGTGGGCCTGGCTCTGGCCTTCGACGTAGGCGAAGACGGGCAGGATCTCGGAGGCGCGGTCGGGGCCGCCCTTGTTCATCGCGTAGACCTGGGTGAAGGCCTTGAAGACCCAGATCACCTCGAGGAAGGTGGTGACGAGGAAGAAGGACTTCAGCTGGGGGAAGACGACCTTCCAGAAGGTCTGCCAGCCGTTGGCCCCGTCCATGCGGGCGGCCTCGTACAGTTCCGCGCCGACGGTGGTGAGGCCGGCGTACATGTTGAGGGCGACGAAGGGGATCGAGCCCCAGACCACCAGGATCGTGACGATCACCAGGGTGGAGAGGCCGGTCTCGAACCAGTTGTGCTGGTCGTAGCCGGCGAAGCCGGCGGAGCGCATCACCCAGTTCATGACGCCGAACTGCTCGTCGAACAGCCACTGGAAGACCTGGACGGACGCGACGATCGGCATGGCCCAGGCCATGACCAGCGCCATCGACAGGACCAGGCGCATCCACTTGCCGAGGCGGTTGAGCAGGATGCCGATGAGGCTGCCGATCAGCATGATCAGCGCGACGTTGGCGAGGGTGAAGCCGAAGCTGCGCAGGACGACGGTCCAGAAGTTGGAGTCGCCGAGCAGCTGGGTGTAGTTGTCGATGCCCGCGAACGGGTACTTCCGCTGGATGAACTCGATCTTGTTGATGTCCTGGAAGGACAGGATCACGTTCTTGATCAGCGGGTAGAGCAGGAGGGTCGCGAGGCTGAGCACCGCGGGCCCGATCAGCAGATAGGGCAGCCACCCCGAGGGGAGCGACTTTCTGCCCCCGCGAGGAGACGTATGGCTGGGGCCGGACGGGGTGGTGGCCACCTGCGGCCGTCCGGCGGACTTCAGTGGTGCGTCCTGTGGAGCGCTGGTCTTCGCTCCCTGGGAGTGCACGGTCATGGCTCGGCTTCCTCGCGGTTGACTGTGGAGTCAAATGCGCGACCGGGGGCACGGCAGGCGTCCGGGCGCCTGCCGCACCCCCCGGTGCGTTCACACTGCTGGGTTGTGCGGGTACTGCGGTGCTGCGGGTACCGCGGGGTGACTACTTGTTGATGCGGTTCGCGATTTCCTTGTCCGCGTCCGCGCCCGCCTTGGCGGCGTCCTCACCCTTCAGGACCTTGGTCATGAACTCCTTGATCGGGTTGGGCTCGGTCTCGACGTTCGCCCAGCCCGGGGTGACCGGGGTGATCTTGCCGTTGGTGCCGGCCTTGGCCATGGCCTCGGCGAAGGAGCCGGCCGGGGCGGCGAAGTTCGCGGCGGCCTGGTTCGGGAGCAGCGCACCCTTCGTGGCGGCGGCGTACTTGGTCATCTGGTCCTTGCCGGCGGCGAGGGCCAGCCACTCCTTGGCGAGCTCCTTGTTCTTGGAGCGCTCGGCCACGGCGAGGTTCGAGCCGCCGAGGAAGACGGTGCCGGACTTGTCGGCGGTCTTGCCCGGGATCGGGAAGTAGCCGAAGTCGGCTTCCTTGCCCGCGTCCTTCAGGGCCTTCTCCGCACCGCCGGCCTCCCAGCCGAGACCGATCCAGGAGGAGACGCCGCCCTTGGGGACGATGTCGGTGGACTGCTGCGGGGTGGCCTCGTCCTTGTCCTTGGGGGCCGTGGAGAAGGACTGGAGCTTCTTGTAGAAGTCCATGGCGGAGGCGGCCTGCGGGGTGGCCAGCTGGCCCTTCCACTTGCCGCCGTCCTTGACGGCGAGGTCGCCGCCCTCGTCCCAGACGAAGCCGGCGAGGACGTACCAGCTCTGGCCGGGGAGGTAGATCGGCTGCGAGGCCGGGTCGGCCGCCTTCAGCTTCTCGAGGCCGGCGACCCACTCGTCGCGGGTCTTCGGCGGGGTGACGCCCGCCTTCTCGTAGGCCTTCTTGTCGTAGATGACGACGCGGTTGGCGGCGTACCAGGGGGCGGAGTAGAGCTTGCCGTCGACCTGGGCCGAGGCGAGCATGCTCTTCTGCCAGGCGTCGGCGCCGAGCTTGGCCTTGTCGCCGGACAGGTCGGCGAGGCCGCCGGTGACCGCGTAGCCGGCGGTCTGGGTGTTGCCGAGCTCAAGGACGTCCGGCGGGGTGTTCTCGGAGAGGGCCGTGGTGACCTTCTCCTGGATGCCGGTCCACTTCTGCTCCTCGACCTTGACCGTCACACCGGGGTGCTTGGCCGAGAACTCCTTGTTGACCTCGTCGATCCAGGCCTTGGGTGCGGAGCCGTCCATCACCCAGACGGTGATCTCCTTGGCCGCGCCACCCGACGCGTCGGCCTTCGGCTTGTCGTCGCCGCCGTTGCCGCATGCCGCGACACCGACCATCATGCCCACGACACCGACCGCCGCAATGAGCTTGCGCTTCACGCCACCCTCCTCAGGGATGCTGCCTGCAACTTCCCTCGCCCGCCGCGGTGACGTACCAAGTACTGCCCGTGGGGCCGGGATCTGATCCAGATTGGTTTAGACCAGTACCCGGAGCTTGGCCTAGACCTTTAGGGGTGTCAAGGGTCTAATGAGCGGGTGCTCGGTCCGTTATCGGACCGACACCTGGGGGAGGGAGGAGGCCTGTCCTCCCGCCCGTGTCACGATGTGACCGCACATATCGGAGGAGCCGGTGACGGCAGCGAAACTGGAGTCGGGAAGGCGGGCGGCGATGGCCACCGAAGGGGCGACCACGGAGCCGGAAGGCGGGGCAGCCACTCGCACGGCGCGTGTGCCCAAGTACTACCGACTCAAGCGGCACTTGCTCGACATGACCGAAACGCTCCCCCCCGGCACCCCCGTGCCGCCGGAGCGCACGCTCGCGGCCGAGTTCGACACCTCCCGGACCACGGTCCGCCAGGCCCTCCAGGAACTCGTCGTAGAGGGCCGGCTCGAACGCATCCAGGGCAAGGGCACCTTCGTCGCCAAGCCCAAGGTCTCCCAGCCGCTCCAACTGTCCTCGTACACCGAGGACATGCGCGCCCAGGGCCTGGAGCCGACCTCCCAGCTCCTCGACATCGGGTACGTGACCGCCGACGACACCCTCGCCGGACTCCTCAAGATCGCCACCGGCGGGCGGGTCCTGCGCATCGAGCGGCTGCGCCTGGCCAGCGGCGAGCCGATGGCCATCGAGACCACCCACCTGTCGGCCAAGCGCTTCCCCGCGCTGCGCCGTTCGCTGGTCAAGTACACCTCCCTCTACACCGCGCTCGCCGAGGTGTACGACGTACGGCTCGCCGAGGCCGAGGAGACCATCGAGACCTCGCTGGCCACCCCGCGCGAAGCCGGACTGCTGGGCACCGACGTCGGCCTGCCGATGCTGATGCTCTCGCGCCACTCGCTGGACGCCGACGGAGAACCGGTCGAATGGGTGCGATCGGTGTATCGCGGCGACCGTTACAAATTCGTGGCCCGCCTCCAGCGACCCGCTTTGTGACCACCGGTTGACTCCTCTTCGACCGCCGGTGGACTCTCGTACCGCTATGCGGACGGGGGCTTACATCCAGCGGTCGAGCCCCCGTAGATTCCCTGCGCTTACGCAGATGATCAACGAGGGGACGAGGATCATGCCGGAACCGGAAGCAACAGGGACAGATCGGGCTCCAACAGGAGGAGCGGCGAGTCCAGGCAGCACGCCGGACTCGCCTTCCCCGTCGGGGCGGCTCACCCCGCAGTCGATCGCCGTCTGGGCGCTGGTGGCCCTCGTCGGTGCCATCGGCTGGGGCGTACTGGCGCTGTCGCGGGGCGAGGAGATCTCGGCCGCCTGGCTGCTCGCCGCCGCGCTGGGCTCGTACGCCATCGGCTACCGCTTCTACGCGCGCTTCATCGCGCACCGCGTCCTGAAGGTCGACAAGACCCGGGCCACCCCCGCCGAACGCCTTGACAACGGTGTCGACTTCCACCCGACCGACCGTCGGGTGCTCTTCGGCCACCACTTCGCCGCCGTCGCCGGCGCGGGCCCGCTGGTCGGTCCCGTCCTCGCCGCGCAGATGGGCTACCTGCCGGGCACCATCTGGATCGTCGCGGGCGTCATCTTCGCCGGCGCCGTACAGGACATGGTGACGCTGTTCTTCTCCACCCGGCGCGACGGACGCTCGCTGGGCCAGATGGCCCGGGACGAGATCGGGCCCGTCGGCGGGGCCGCCGCCCTGGTCGCCGTGTTCGCCATCATGATCATCCTGCTGGCGGTGCTCGCGCTGGTCATCGTCAACGCCCTGGCGCACTCCCCCTGGGGCGTGTTCTCCATCGGCATGACCATCCCGATCGCCCTCTTCATGGGCGTGTACCTGCGCGTCCTGCGGCCGGGCCGGGTCACCGAGGTCTCCGTCATCGGCGTCGCGCTGCTGCTGCTCGCGATCGTCGCGGGCGGCTGGGTCGCGGAGTCCTCCTGGGCGGGCACCTTCACCCTGGAGAAGGAGACGCTGGTCGTCTGGATGATCGTGTACGGGTTCATCGCCTCGGTGCTGCCGGTGTGGCTGCTGCTCGCGCCGCGCGACTACCTGTCCACCTTCATGAAGGTGGGCACGATCGCGCTGATGGCGGTGGGCGTGGTCATCGCGATGCCGACGCTGAAGATGCCGGCGGTCACCGACTTCGCGACGCGCGGGGACGGACCGGTCTTCGCCGGCTCGATGTTCCCCTTCGTCTTCATCACCATCGCGTGCGGGGCCCTGTCCGGCTTCCACTCCCTGGTCTCCTCGGGCACCACCCCGAAGATGATCCAGAAGGAGACCCAGGTCCGGGTCATCGGCTACGGCGCCATGCTCACCGAGTCCTTCGTCGCCGTCATGGCCGTGATCGCGGCGAGCATCATCGAGCCCGGCCTCTTCTTCGCGGTCAACTCCCCCGGCGGGGTCATCGGCGCCACCGTCCAGACCGCCTCGACGGCGGTGACGAACTTCGGCTTCGCCATCACCCCGGACGCCCTCGCGCAGGCCGCGAAGGACGTGGAGGAAGCCAGCCTGCTGTCCCGTACGGGCGGCGCGCCGACCTTCGCACTCGGGATGTCGGAGATCTTCTCCTCCGTCATCGGCGGGGCCGGCATGAAGGCGTTCTGGTACCACTTCGCCATCATGTTCGAGGCGCTCTTCATCCTGACGACGGTCGACGCGGGCACCCGCGTCGGGCGGTTCATGCTCCAGGACACCCTCGGCAACGTGCACAAGTCCTTCAAGGACGTCAGCTGGAAGCCCGGCGTGTGGCTGGCCAGCGCGATCGTCGTCGGCGGCTGGGGCTACTTCCTGTGGGTCGGCGTGAAGGACCCGCTGGGCGGCATCAACCAGCTCTTCCCGCTGTTCGGCATCGCGAACCAGCTGCTGGCCGCGGTGGCCCTGGCCGTCTGCACCACGCTGCTGATCAAGTCCGGCCGGCTCAAGTGGGCCTGGGTCACGGGCGTCCCGCTGGCGTGGGACGTAGCCGTCACCCTCACCGCGAGCTACCAGAAGATCTTCTCCGACGACGTGAAGGTCGGCTTCTTCGCGCAGCGCGACAAGTACCAGAGCGGCATCGACGCCGGGAAGGTCCTGCCGCCCGCCAAGAACATGGACGACATGCACACCGTGGTCACCAACGCCACGGTCGACGGGGTCCTGTCGGTGCTGTTCGCCGTGCTGATCGTCATCGTGCTGCTGGACGCGGCCCGGACCTGCTTCAAGGCCATCAGCAGCCCCGAGTCGGTCCGCCTCTCCGAGGTCCCCTGGACCGAGTCGAAGATCGTCGCCCCGGCCGGGCTGATCGCCACCGCCGAGGAGAAGGCCGAGCTCGCCGCGGCCGGCCTCGACGGGGGCGGCGGCCGGGTGAAGGAGCCGGTCGGATGATCGCCGTGAGCGGGGTGCGTGGTGCGCTGGCGAAGGCCCGGTTCTACGTACGGGAGTTCTCGGGCGAGGCCGCGTACGACCGCTACGTCGCGCACGCCCGTGCGCACGACCCGGACGCCGAGGTCATGACCCGGCGCGCCTTCGAGCGGGCCCGCACCGACGCCCGCGAGGCGGACCCCCGCGAGGGCTTCCGCTGCTGCTGAACGGCACCCGAAGGGCCCCGCCGGACTTCCCGGCGGGGCCCTTCGGCATTGCTCGGCGGACGACGGCGGCGCCGGGCGCCCACAGCCGTCCGGCACACTCGGCGGCATGGACATCGTGATCAGGGCGGCGCTGCCCGCCGAGTACGAAGAGCTGGGCGAGATCACCGCGCGGGCCTACGTGGGCGACGGACTGCTCGAATCCGAGACGTCCTTCTACGCGGACGTCCTGCGCGACGTGGCCGGCCGGGCCGCCGACGGCGAGGTACTGGTGGCCGTCGCCGAGGGCGCCCTGCTGGGCGGTGTGACCTTCGCCCCACCCGGCAGCCCGCTCGCCGACATCGCCGGCCCCACGGAGGCCGAGTTCCGCATGCTGGCCGTCGCCCGGGAGGCCCGCGAACGCGGCGCCGGCGAGGCCCTGGTGCACGCCTGCGTGGCCCGCGCCCGGGAGCTGGAGGGGGTCACGCACCTGGTGCTCTCCACCCAGCGGGAGATGACCGGAGCCCAGCGGATCTACGAAAGGCTCGGCTTCACCCGCACACCGGAGCGGGACTGGGCCCCCGTTCCGGGGCTGACCCTGCTCACGTACCGCATGGAGCTGTAGCCGCGCCGACACAACATGTGGGGGGTCACGCATCAACGCGCCCCCACATGTATGCTCATGGCTGCTGTCGCCGCAGGGGAATCCGGTGCGAATCCGGAACTGTCCCGCAACGGTATGAAGTACACCCATCGGTGTACCGCCAAGTCCGAGGACCTGCCGACAGCGCGCCCGGCTCGACCGAACCGGGTGCCGACCACGTCCGGGCCTCGCGGTTGGGCCGGTGGACGCCGTGCGGTGTTTCGCGTTCCGTCGCGCCCGCACGCGCCCGCTGCTGCCCCGCCCCGCCGATGACCGGGCCGAGCGAGGGAGAGCTCCCCCCGTGACCATCGCGCCCGCCGCACCGCGCGCCGAGTCCGACCAGCCCGCAGCCGCTTCGGAGGCCGGGGGCCCCGGAGCCGCGCTGCTGCGCACCCTCACCGAGCTGACGGCCGACCTCCCCGACACCGACCCGGGCCGGGTCGCCGCCGCCGCCCTGCGCGGCCGCAGCTCCGTCGCGGACGAGGCCGAGCTCCGGGGGCTGGCCACCGAGGCCGCCGCCGGCCTGATCTCCGAGGACCCGGCGTACTCCCGCCTCGCCGCCCGCCTGCTGACGCTGGCCGTGGCGGACGAGGCCGCGGGCCAGGGTTCGTCCTCCTTCGCCGAGTCCGTCGCCGTCGGGCACCGCGAGGGCCTGATCGCGGACCGCACCGCCGAGTTCGTGGCTCTGCACGCCGCCCGCCTGAACTCCCTGGTCGAGCACGCGCTCGCCGAGGGCGCGGACGACCGCTTCGGGTTCTTCGGCCTGCGCACCCTGCACAGCCGCTACCTGCTGCGCCACCCCATCACCCGCCAGGTGATCGAGACCCCGCAGTACTTCATGCTGCGCGTGGCCTGCGGCCTCGCCGAGAACGAGAGCGTCCAGGCCGTCGAGGAAGTCGCCTCCCTCTACCGGCTGATGAGCCGCCTGGACTACCTGCCGTCCTCGCCCACGCTCTTCAACTCCGGCACCCGCCACCCGCAGATGTCCTCCTGCTACCTGCTGGACTCCCCGCTGGACGAGCTGGACTCGATCTACGACCGCTACCACCAGGTCGCGCGCCTGTCGAAGCACGCCGGCGGCATCGGTCTGTCGTACTCCCGCATCCGCGCCCGCGGTTCGCTGATCCGCGGTACCAACGGCCACTCCAACGGCATCGTGCCGTTCCTGAAGACCCTCGACGCCTCCGTCGCCGCCGTGAACCAGGGCGGCCGCCGCAAGGGCGCCGCCGCCGTCTACCTGGAGACCTGGCACGCGGACATCGAGGAGTTCCTCGAGCTCCGCGACAACACCGGTGAGGACCAGCGCCGCACCCACAACCTGAACCTGGCGCACTGGGTGCCGGACGAGTTCATGCGCCGCGTGAACGCCGACGCCGACTGGTCGCTGTTCTCCCCGGCCGACGTCCCCGAGCTGGTCGACCTGTGGGGCGACGCGTTCGACGCCGCCTACCGCAAGGCCGAGGCCGACGGCCTGGCCCGCAAGACCATGCCCGCCCGCGACCTGTACGGCCGGATGATGCGCACCCTCGCGCAGACCGGCCAGGGCTGGATGACCTTCAAGGACGCCTCCAACCGCACGGCGAACCAGACCGCCGAACCGGGCAGCGTCGTCCACTCCTCCAACCTGTGCACCGAGATCATCGAGGTCACCAACGACGGCGAGACGGCCGTCTGCAACCTCGGCTCGGTCAACATGGGCGCCTTCGTGGTGGACGGGGAGATCGACTGGGAGCGCCTGGACGAGACCGTCCGTACGGCCGTGACCTTCCTCGACCGCGTGGTGGACATCAACTTCTACCCGACCGAGCAGGCGGGCCGCTCCAACTCCCGCTGGCGTCCGGTCGGTCTGGGCGCGATGGGCCTCCAGGACGTCTTCTTCAAGATGAAGATGCCCTTCGACTCCCCCGAGGCGAAGGCCCTGTCCACCAAGCTCTCCGAGCGCATCATGCTGGCCGCGTACGAGGCCTCCTGCGACCTCGCCGAGCGCAGCGGCCCCCTCCCGGCCTGGGAGCAGACCCGCACCGCCCGCGGCGTGCTGCACCCGGACCACTACGACGTCGAGCTGAACTGGCCGGAGCGCTGGGACGCCCTGCGCGCCCGCATCGCGAAGACCGGCATGCGCAACTCGCTGCTGCTGGCCATCGCCCCGACGGCGACGATCGCCTCCATCGCGGGCGTGTACGAGTGCATCGAGCCGCAGGTCTCCAACCTCTTCAAGCGCGAGACCCTGTCGGGTGAGTTCCTCCAGGTCAACGCCTACCTGGTGGAGGAGCTGAAGAAGCTCGGCGTGTGGGACGCGCAGACCCGCGAGGCGCTGCGCGAGTCCAGCGGCTCCGTGCAGGGCTTCGGCTGGATCCCGGCGGAGGTGCGCGAGCTGTACCGCACGGCGTGGGAGATCCCGCAGCGCGGCCTGATCGACATGGCGGCGGCCCGTACGCCGTTCCTGGACCAGGCGCAGTCGCTGAACCTGTTCCTGGAGACGCCCACCATCGGCAAGCTGAGCTCGATGTACGCGTACGCCTGGAAGCAGGGTCTGAAGACCACGTACTACCTGCGTTCGCGCCCGGCGACGAAGATCGCCCGCGCCGCTTCCGGCAGCGCCGTCCCCGCGGCCGCCACCCCCCTCCCGCAGGCCGTCGACGCCGACGCGCTGGCCTGCTCCCTGGAAAACCCCGAGTCCTGCGAGGCCTGCCAGTAATGAGCTCCACCGAAAAGAAGAACCTGCTGGACCCGGGCTTCGAACTGACCCTGCGCCCGATGCGGTACCCGGACTTCTACGAGCGCTACCGGGACGCGATCAAGAACACGTGGACGGTGGAGGAGGTCGACCTCCACTCGGACGTCGCGGACCTCGCGAAGCTGACGCCGGCCGAGCAGCACATGATCGGCCGTCTGGTCGCGTTCTTCGCGACGGGTGACTCGATCGTCTCGAACAACCTGGTGCTGACGCTCTACAAGCACATCAACTCCCCGGAGGCGCGCCTGTACCTGTCGCGCCAGCTGTTCGAGGAGGCCGTGCACGTCCAGTTCTACCTGACGCTGCTCGACACCTACCTGCCCGACCCGGACGACCGGGCGGCCGCCTTCGACGCGGTCGAGGAGATCCCGTCGATCCGCGAGAAGGCGCAGTTCTGCTTCAAGTGGATCAACGAGGTCGAGAAGCTGGACCGGCTGGAGACGAAGGCCGACCGCCGTCGCTTCCTGCTGAACCTGATCTGCTTCGCGGCGTGCATCGAGGGCCTGTTCTTCTACGGTGCCTTCGCGTACGTGTACTGGTTCCGCTCGCGCGGTCTGCTGCACGGTCTGGCCACCGGCACCAACTGGGTGTTCCGTGACGAGACCATGCACATGAACTTCGCGTTCGAGGTCGTGGACACCGTCCGCAAGGAGGAGCCCGAGCTCTTCGACGACGAGCTCCAGCAGCAGGTCACCGACATGCTGAAGGAGGCCGTGGAGGCGGAGCTGCAGTTCGGCCGCGACCTGTGCGGTGACGGCCTGCCGGGCATGAACACCGAGTCGATGCGCGAGTACCTGGAGTGCGTCGCGGACCAGCGTCTGGTGCGCCTGGGCTTCGCCCCGGTGTACGGCTCGCAGAACCCGTTCTCCTTCATGGAGCTGCAGGGTGTCCAGGAGCTGACGAACTTCTTCGAGCGCCGTCCGTCGGCGTACCAGGTCGCGGTCGAGGGAACGGTCGACCTCGACGAGGACTTCTAGCTCCGGCTACGGTCCCGCCCATGGGGAGTTCCACATGGGCGGGGAGCGCGCGGCTGCGTCCGGGCGGGCTGGTCTACGGCGGCGCCGTCGGGCCGGCCACCGCGCACGCGCACCACAGCGTCCAGGTCATCGCGGCCCTGGACGGGGACCGGGACGGGCTGCTGCTCGAAGGCCCGGCGGGCGAGACCTTCGCCTGCCGGGCCTTCGTCGTGCCCGCCGGGATGCGGCACGCGGTGCTGCGCGGGGCGGAGCGCGCGCTGGTGCTGCACTACGACCCGGCCTCGGCGGCGGGGCGCCGGCTGGCGGAGCGGGCCGGGGTCGCGGAGGGGCTGCTGCCGGCCGGGCTGCCGGCCGATCCCTTCGAGGCGGCGTGCGCGCTGGACTCCGTACTGCTGGACGCGCGGCTGCCCGCGGCGGCCCGGCATCCCGGGCTAGCGCGGGTCCTGGCCTGGCTGCCGGGGCGGGGTCCGGTGCGGCTGGCGGAGGCGGCGGCGGTGGCCGGGCTGTCCGAGAGCCGGCTCTCGCACCTGTTCCAGGCGGAGCTGGGGCTGCCGTTCCGGCCGTACGTGCTGTGGCTGCGGCTGATGCGGGCGGGCGAACTCGTCTCGCGGGGGCGGACGCTGACGGAGGCCGCGCACGGGGCGGGTTTCTCCGACAGCGCGCACTTCAGCCGGGTGTGCCGGCGGATGTTCGGGATCACGCCCTCGGAGTTCTCCCGCGGGATCCGCTGGCGGTAGCAGGTTCGTTCAAGCCGTCCGCGCGGCCCGGCGGCATCGTGGGGGCCATGAGAAGCAAGCCCATGTCACCCGTCGTACGCGCCGCCTTCGAGGCCGAGCTGGCCCGCGCGTCCGCCGCCTCGCCCGACACCGCGGCCATGTGGACCGCCCTGGAGCGGGCGCACATCATTTCGCAGTCCTGGCCCTGGCCGCACACCCGGGCGCACTGGCACATGTTCCGGCTCGCGGTGCGCTGCCGGGACCGGTCCGAGGCGGTGGGGCAGGTGGTGCGGCTGCTGGTCGCGGGGGTCGGGTCAGCGACCGGGCGCGTGCCGCACGGCAACACGGGCCGTACGCGGGCGGGCCTGTTCGCGCCGATGCCGGTCCCGGACGACATCCGGGCCCTGCTGAGCGGCGGCGCGTAGCTGCCGGTCGGTGCGGCGTTCCCGGAGGGCTCCGTGGAGGGCGGGGGCGAGGAGGAGGACGGCGACGGCGAGGACGGTGAGGTAGTCGAGGAAGGTGCTCATGACTCCACTGTCGGCGGGGCGGCGAAAACCGGACAGTGGCAGGACTGTCATGAAAGGGCGAATTACTGCCACCCTTGGTGGCACACTGGAGCCATGCTGAGGAACGTGGCGGTGGCGGTCGTCGACCAGGTGACGCCCTTCGAGTTCGGGACGTTCTGCGAGGTCTTCGGGATCGACCGGAGCGAGCAGGGCCTGCCGGTGTACGACTTCGCCGTGTGCGCGGCCGAGGAGGGGCCGCTGACCCTGGCGGACACCGGCCTGGCCGTCACGCCCGCGCACGGCCTGGAGCGGCTGGCGCAGGCTGACCTGATCTGTGTGCCCGCCGACCGGCGGGCCTCCGTACGCGACTACCCGGAGCCCTACCTCGACGCCCTGCGCCGGGCCGTGGACCGGGGGGCGCGGGTGCTCAGTGTGTGCAGCGGGGCCTTCGTCCTGGGCGCCGCCGGGCTGCTGGACGGGCGGCGCTGCACCACCCACTGGATGCACGCCGCCACGCTCGCGCGCCACTTCCCGAGGGCCCTGGTGGACCCGGACGTGCTCTACGTCGACGCGGGGCCGGTGATCACCGGCGCCGGCACCGCCTCCGGCATCGACGCCTGCCTGCACGTGGTCCGCCAGGAGCAGGGGGCCGAGGTCGCCAACGCCATCGCCCGGCGGATGGTCGTACCGCCCCACCGCGACGGCGGCCAGGCCCAGTTCATCCAGCGGCCGCTGCCCCGCACCGCCTGCGACACCGTCGGCGAGGTGATCGGCTGGATGGCCCGGCACCTGGCGGAGGAGATCACCGTCGAGCAGCTCGCGGAGCGGGCCCACATGTCCCCGCGCACCTTCGCCCGCCGCTTCCAGCAGGAGACCGGCACCACCCCCTACCAGTGGGTGCTGCGCCAGCGCGTGCTGCTCGCCCAGGAGCTGCTGGAGTCCACCGACGACACCGTCGACGCGGTGGCGGGGCGCAGCGGCTTCGGCAACGCCGCCGCCCTGCGCCACCACTTCCTGCGCACCCTGGGCACCACCCCGAACGCCTTCCGCCGCGCGTTCAGGGGCCCTCGGGCCGCGTGAGCCGGATCCCGGATCAGTCGTTCGGGACGGTCTCGTAGCGCGGGGTGTTCTCCTCCATCTGCCGAAGGGCGTCCTTGCGGTCGCGCTTGGAGAGGCGGTCGATGTACAGGTAGCCGTACAGGTGGTCCGTCTCGTGCTGGAGGCAGCGGGCGAAGTAGCCCGTGCCGCGCACCTTGATCGGGTTGCCCCGGGCGTCCTGGCCGGTCACCTCGGCGTAGTCCGGGCGGGCCAGCGCGGCGTACGCGGTCGGGACGGAGAGGCATCCCTCGTTCGAGTCGTCCAGCACGCGGCCCGCGGCCGGCAGCTCGACGAGCTTGGGGTTGACGACGACACCGGTGTGCCGCTTGCCGTCGTCGTCGGGGCAGTCGTAGACGAAGACCTTCGCGTCCACGCCGATCTGGTTCGCGGCCAGGCCCACGCCCTCGGCGGTCTTCTGGCTGGCGAACATGTCGTCGATCAGCTGCGCCAGCTCGTCGCCGAACTCGGTGACGTCCTTGCACTCCCGGTGCAGCACCGGGTTGCCGACCACCGTGATCGGGCGGGAGGTGCCGCGCTCGCGGTGGGCGAGCTCGCGCGCCTCGCAGTCCACGGTGTCCACGACGTAGCCCTCGTCATCGACCGGGACGATCTGGTTCTCCTGCTGCGCCATGTCCGCCGTACGCCTTCCGTAGATTCGCCGAGCCACCGATGTGACCGGTACAGCCTACGGCCCTGCCTCAGCAGACTTCTTCGAGATCCCGCCACTCGCGGCTGTCGGGGCTGTCCGCGACCCATCCGTCGAGCAGTCCGCGCACCAGACCGGCCGGCGCCGCGATGCCGCATTCGCGCTCGGGCACCCACAGGGGTCCGGATCCGGCCGTACGGTGCCCGAGCGGGCCCGGGTGGCCCGGTTCGCTGTGGTCGTGCGGGTCGAGCTGGTCGCCCTCGCCCTCACCGCTGGGCATCGCGCTCTCCGAACAGGTCCGGCACAGCAGCCGCACCGAGGAGGACCAGTCCTCCGCGGCGAAGCCCGCGTCCGAGGCGAGCTGTTCCAGGGCGTCGCGGTCGGCCTCGGTGGCCGCCTCCAGCAGCACCACCCAGGTCGGCACCGGCGAGGGCGCCCACAGCTCGATCTCGTCGAAGACCGGGTAGGAGGGGCCGGCCGCGGTGACCCGCTCGCCGTGCGGGACCCCGTCGTGCAGGACGACCTCGCCCCAGCGCCGCCCCGAGGAGGGCAGCGGGATGGACAGGACCTCCATGCGGGCTGGATCGAGCCTGCGGCCCCACACGACCTCGGCCTCGCCCTCGGGCGACAGCCGTACGGCGGCGCTGCCCAGCTCCATGCCCACCGGCTCGCCGCTGTGCCTGCCGTTGTGGGATGCCGGGCCGTGCGGGTCCCCGGGCACCTTCAGCCCGTACGCCTGCCATGCCCGGCGGGCCAGCGGCCAGTCCTGGAGGGCGGTCGCGGCGATGCCCACGTTCCACCAGTCGGGGGCGCCGGTCTCGCGGTCGAGGAGGGCCACGGCGCGCAGTCCGGCGGCCCGTGCCTGCTCCCAGTCGTGCCGGAACTTGTGCAGCAGGGCCAGGTTGAACCAGGACTCGGACAGCCAGGGCTCCAGATCCGCCGCTCTGGTCAGCAGCGCGCCCGCGTCCTCGTACCGACCGTCGCCGATCAGCGTGAACGCGCGGTCGGTGGCCTGCCGCCACGAGGCGGAGGGCCGATGCCGTACCTTCCCGAAGATCCTCACGATTCCCGCCTGCCGGTCCAACGGTGCACCCTTGCGGACACCCTCACGGACACTCCTACTGCATCCAACCATGCCCGCTCGGACGGCCGCTCATTACCCATGGGTTACCCCGGTGGGACAGGAACAACTCTGACACGTCCACCCCTGGCCAGAACCCTCGCCAGGGACTCCACGACCTCCGGCTGGTAGTCGTGCCCGGTGCCCAGGCGCAGCCGCTCCAGGGCGGCCAGTGAGCCGCCCGGGTGACGGCCCGCGCCCGCGAGGTCGTCGTACGCGTTGACCGCGCGCACGATGCGGGCGGCGACGGGCTGCTCCCGGTACGGGTCCGCCTGCCGTTCCACGATCACCGCGACCTCCGGCGGGACCCCGGTCTGGCGGGCCACCTCGCCGCCGAGCTCGGCGATCCGGCGGGCCTCGGCGGCGGGCAGCTCGGCGGTGGCCCCGGCCGGCACGGGGTCGATGAGCGAGAGCTGGCCGATGTCGTGCATCAGGGCGGCGTACTCCAGCACCGTGAGCTCCCGCTCCGAGAGCCCCAGGTCCCGGCCGACCGCGCAGCTCAGGGCGGCGACCCGGCGGGAGTGCCCCGGTGGGGTGTACCCGGCGATCTCGGTGGCCCGGGCCAGGGAGGTGATGGTCTGGCGGTAGGTGGTGCGGATGGCGGTGATCCGGTGGAAGGACATCTGGGTGAGCAGCAGCGGCACGCTGAACACGGGCAGGGCCCACAGGCCCGCCACGGCCACGCCGAGCGCCATCACCACCCCGGTGGCACAGATCGCCGCGCCGATGCCGAGCTGCGCGCGCAGCTCGTCGCGCAGCAGCGGCCCGTACGGCCAGCCGGTGCGGGCCCCGGCGAGCGCGGCGGCGAGGACGGCGTCGCACAGGGCGGTGAGGCCGAGCAGGAGCAGCAGGAAGAGGACGAGGTACGGGCCCTGCCCGACCCAGTGGCCCAGCTGCCCGGAGTTGTAGAGCGGCTGGAAGCAGACGGCGGCGAAGGCGACGGTGAGGACCCGGCGGGCCACGTGGTCCAGGGCGGGGCCGCGGCCCCGGGCGACGTGCGGGACGATCCCGACGAGCGCGGCCGCCACGACGACGGCGACGATCTGCAGGACGCCGTGGTGGGTGGGGTGCCCGGCGTTCTGGCCGAGCAGGGCGTAGGCGAGGGCTCCGGCGGAGCCGAGCGGTGCGGGCTGGCGGTCCTCGGCGGGCAGGTGCCCGGCCGCGTCCCGGTGGTCGCGGCGGGCCAGTTCCCCGACGGTGATCAGGGCGCCGAAGGCGAGGGCGATCGCGGGCTCGGTGATCCCGCTCCACAGGGTGTGCCCCAGCCCGGCCGCGGTGAGCACGGCGGCGGCCCCGCGCACGCTCCACACGGCCCACGCCCTCACCGGACCCCCCGCGCCTCGGCGCCGTCCGGTGCGGGCGCGGGCCGCGGTGCCTGCGCCGGGAGCGCGCCCAGCCCCGGGGCGGGGGCGTCCGCGGGGGCGGCGGAGCCGCTGATCACTTGGAGGTCGTCGTCCGAGGTGACCACGGGGTGCCAGCCGTGCCGCCCGATCGCTGCGACCAGCGCCCGCACCATCGCCGGGTCGAACTGGGACCCGGCGCAGCGCCGCAGCTCGGCCAGCGCGGTCTCCACCGGCCGGGCCCGGCTGTAGGAGCGGGTGGAGGTCATGGCGTCGAAGGAGTCGGCCACCGCCACCACCCGGGCCAGCACCGGGATCTGCTCGCCGGTCAGTCCGTAGGGGTAGCCGGAGCCGTCGACCCGCTCGTGGTGGTGCAGGATCGCGGAGCGGGCCTCCCCGAGGAATCCGATGCCGCGCACCATCTCGTGTCCGTACTCGGGGTGCAGTTCGATGACGCGGCGCTCCTCGGGCGTCAGCGGCCCGTCCTTGCGCAGCAGCCGGGTCGGTACGCCGAGCTTGCCGACGTCGTGCAGGATCCCGGCGATCCGGACGACCTCCATCCGGCCGTCGGCCATGCCGAGCTCGCGGGCGATCATCGCGGAGGCCTGGCCGACGCGCTCGCTGTGGCCGCGCGTGTAGCGGTCCTTGATGTCGACGGCCTGGACGAGGGCGCGGATCGTGGCCCGGTGGGCGGCGCGCTCGCGGTGGTACTGGGCGAAGACCCAGCAGGAGATGTACATCGGCAGCAGGACGAGCAGTGCGGCCGGGAGCCCGTAGGGGCTGCGCCACATCACGGCCATCATCAGCCCGGCGAGGCCGTGGACGCAGTGGGGGACGAGGGAGCGGGGCAGCAGCCCGTTCCAGGCGGTGCGGGCCGGCCGGCGTTCGGCGGCGGCCAGGATGGCCCCGTCGAGGGCGGTGAGCACCAGGCAGAAGGCGACGGCCGCGACGGCCGCCGGGAGCATCACGTACGGGAAGTCGGCCACCCAGGCGGTCGGATCGGCCCCCTGCGCGGCGCGGCCGGGTGGTCCGCTGCCCCCGCCTCCCGAGCCCGCCGCCCCGGCGAGTGCCTCCCGGCCGCCGAGGAGGGCGTAGGCCTGTCCGGCCGCCCAGGCCGCTATCGCCTGCTGGGCGGCGTGCCAGACCCGGCGCACCCGGGCGGGCCGTTGGACGACGGTCTGGGCGAGTCCGCCGGGCAGCGCCACGAGCGCGGCGGCCGCGGGCGGCAGCAGGAAGACGGCGGCGAGGACCACGGGGAAGAAGGAGCCGATGCCCTCGGGGACCCGGCTGCCCAGGACCGGGAAGACCTTCACCAGCTCGCAGCCGAGGTAGAGCACGGCCAGCAGGGCGACGGCCGCCCAGGGCGTGGAGGAATCCGCCAGGGCCGGGGCGGCACACGCCGCGGCCGCGAGCACGGCACCCAGGACGTATGCGCGCGCCGTCGGCGGAAGTACCCGCATGGCGCTCTCCTCCCCCTGTGCCGTGCAAGCCGGGTACGGAATCAAACCAGTACCGAGAGGGGAGAATAAGTGGGCCCCCGTCAAAAGCGGGGCACATTTTCGCATTGCGCCGTACGGACGCCCCCGGATTAGCACCTTCGGGTGAACGAAGTAGCCCTCCGGGGGCGGATGTTCGGCGGTTGTCTCAGCCGGTCGCGGGCCCGGCGGTGACGTCGTGGTCGGGCACGGCCTGGCCCGAACGGATCAGCTCGATCCGGCCCATGACCTTCGAGCGCAGGTCGGTCGGCACGTCGTCCGATCCGCAGCAGCGCTTGACCAGCTTCTTCACGGCCTGTTCCAGGCCGTACTTCTCCAGACAGGGATTGCACTCGCCGAAGTGCGTCTCGAACTTCGTGCAGTCACTGTCGGGCATCTCGTGGTCCAGGAACTCGTAAAGATGATCCAGGACCTCGGCGCACTCCGTCTCGTGCGGCTCTCCGCAGCTCATGAGCCTGAGCCTTTCAGGTCGTTCGACTCTCCCGCGCCGGCGGGGACCAGCCCGCGCTCACGGGCATAGTCCTCCAGCATTCCGCGGAGTTGACGGCGGCCACGGTGCAGCCGGGACATGACCGTACCGATGGGTGTACCCATGATGTCCGCGATCTCCTTGTACGCAAAGCCCTCTACGTCGGCAAGATAGACCGCGATGCGGAACTCCTCCGGAATGGCCTGCAGCGCTTCCTTCACATCCGAATCGGGCAGGTGGTCGAGCGCCTGCGATTCGGCCGAACGCAAACCGGTCGACATGTGCGACTCGGCGCGCGCGAGCTGCCAGTCCTCGATCTCCTCCGCGGCGCTGCGCTGCGGCTCGCGCTGCTTCTTGCGGTAGGAGTTGATGAACGTGTTGGTCAGAATGCGGTACATCCACGCCTTGAGGTTGGTGCCCTCGCGGAACTGGTGGAAGGAGGCGTACGCCTTCGCGTAGGTCTCCTGGACCAGGTCCTCGGCGTCGGCCGGGTTGCGCGTCATGCGCAGCGCGGCGGAGTACATCTGGTCGAGGTAGCCGAGGGCGTCCCGCTCGAAACGCGCGTTGCGCTCCGCGGTCGTCTCCTGCGCCTGGCCTTCGTCGGTCCCAGCGACAGGACCCACCTCCTCCGACAGCGTGGCGGCTCCGAAAGCGGATCCGCTCGAATCGGAGAATAGTCGACCATCCCGGCCTTCCGCCGCCCGGAGCGAGCCGCGCTTGGGACCCGGGAGAACCGTCCAGTCCAGGTCAGCGGCCTGCGGACGATTCTGACTGATGACCTGGGTCATGCGCTCCCTCTCCCTCGGCGGATTACCGTGCGTTCCGACACTCGGCACAACAGGCGGGTGGGGCGGCGCATTCCCGGGCGCGGCAAGGGCTTTCGGGATCCGTCAGGTCGGGTGAGGGGGATCACCCGGGAATATGTCAGGTCCGCGGCCGGACACGGGCTCGGCCGATGAGCCGGTCGAGCCAGGGGGCCACCGCCGCGGTGATCACCGCGAGGGTCTCGTCCTGGGTGGTGCCGGCCTTCTTCGGCACGGCGAAGCCGTGGTCGGCCCAGGGCACCTCGACGAGCTCGTACGGGGCCTCCGGGCCCGGCTCGGGGAATTCCTCCGGGCGTCCGAAGGGGTCCCGGCCGCCCTGCACCACCAGGGTGGGCCGGCCGGCGCCGAGCAGCTCCCCGGCCCGGGACTTCTCGGGCCTGCCGGGCGGGTGCAGCGGGAAGGACAGGGCGAGGACCCCGGCCGCGCCCAGCTCGGCGGCGGTCCGGCAGGCCACCCGGGCCCCGGCGCTGCGTCCGCCCGCCACCACGGGCAGGCCGGGGCGCGCCAGTGCCGGCCACAGCGCCCGCCAGCCCTCGTCCAGGACCTTGGGCGCGGCGGCGACCTTCTTCCCGGCGACCCGCCAGGGCTGCTCGACCAGGGCCACGGTGACGCCCCGCGCGGGCAGCGCGGCGGCGAGGGCGACCAGGTCCCGGGCCTCGATGCCGCCCCCGGCGCCGTGGCTGACGGCGAGGACCAGCCGGGCCGCCGGGGCGGTGTGCCAGGTGATCCGGGCCGGTCCGGCGGGGGTGTCGACGCTCTCGGTACGGGGGCTCGTACGGCTGCTCATGCCCCCATCCTGCCCGGGTCAGAAGAGGGTGCCCTCCTCCGGCGCGGCCAGCTCGCCGAGCAGCTCGGGCCCGTTGTTGCGGACGTTGCTGACGGCGGTGGACACGGGGTAGGCGCGCATCAGGCCGCCCGGGGGCGGTGCGAGCAGGTCCCGGAGCTCGTTCTCGTCGGTGCGGGCCGGGTCCAGCCAGGCGTCCCAGCGGTCCGGGGTCAGCATCAGCGGCATCCGGGGGTGGATCTCGGAGAGCGAGCGGGGGCCCTCGGCGGGGGCGGCGCCCAGCGGGCCGGTCTCGGCCTCGGCGGTGATCACCGAGCAGGTCGCCCACCAGGCCTGCGGGTGCTCGGCGGGCAGGGTCGCGTCGCGCCAGAACTCGTACAGGCCGGCCATCGCGAAGACGGAGCCGTCGGTGGGCAGGACGAAGTAGGGCTGCTTGCGGGCCCGCTTCTTCTTTCCCTCGACCTCCAGCTGCCGCTCGTCGTGGGCGGTGACCCACTCGTAGTAGCCGTCGGCCGGGACGATGCAGCGGCGCTGTGCGAAGGGGCGCCGGAAGGACGGCTTCTCGTGCAGGGTCTCGGAGCGCGCGTTGATCATCCGGGCGGCGCCCTCGGGGCTCTTGGCCCAGGACGGGACCAGGCCCCACCTCAGGACGCGCAGCTGGCGAACCGGACGCGGGTCCGGCGCGTCCTTCAGGGGACGGTCGAGGACGACGTGGACCTCCTTCGTCGGTGCCACGTTCCAGTCGGGGGCCAGGGTCTCCTGCGGCTCCCACCGCTCGACGCCGAATATCCCCGCCAGCTCCTCGGGCGCACGACTCGCCGCAAACCTTCCGCACATGGCTGACACACTGCCATGACCTCCGCCCCCGACCGCAAGGAGTCCGCCACTCCATGGACAGCACCCCCACAGCCGGCCTCTGGGACCGGCTCACCGGCATACAGCCGGCCGTGCCCTGGTGGATCGTGGTTCTGACGGGACTGGTCGCGCTGGCCGCCGTAGGGCCCCGGCCGCTGTGGCTGCTCTCCCGCAACGCGATCACCATCGCGCACGAGGGCGGGCACGGGCTGCTCGCCCTGCTGACCGGACGCGAGCTGGACGGGATCCGGCTCCACTCGGACACCAGCGGGGTCACCCTCAGCCGGGGCAAGCCGCGCGGGATCGGGATGATCCTGACCGCCGCGGCCGGGTACACGGCGCCCTCGCTGCTGGGCCTGGGCGGCGCGGCCCTGCTGTCGGCGCACCGGATCACCCTGCTGCTGTGGCTGGCGACCGCGCTGCTGGCCGGGGTGCTGGTGAAGATCCGGAACCTGTACGGGGTGCTGACGGTGGTGCTGTCCGGCGCGGCCTTCGTCCTCGTCTCCTGGCTGGCCCCGTCCGGGGTACAGGCCCTCTTCGCGTACGCGGTGGTGTGGTTCCTGCTGCTCGGTGGAGTGCGGCCGGTCTTCGAGCTCCAGGTGAAGCGGAGGCGCGGTGGAGCGCCCGACTCGGACGCCGACCAGCTCGGGCGGCTCACCCATGTACATCCCCTCGCCTGGCTGCTGCTCTTCCACGCCGTGACGCTGTGCTCGCTGATCGGCGGCGGGCGCTGGCTGCTCGGCCTCTGAGACGGGGCCCTCGCTCACAATCCGTGGCCATGGGAAGCCACTAAAGTGGGGGCCATGACCGAAACCCCCGCGCACCACGCCCTCTGGCCCGCTCCCGTCGCCGACGGGGCCGTCCACGCCACCGTCACCGTGCCCGGGTCCAAATCGGTCACCAACCGCGCGCTCGTGCTGGCCGCCCTCGCGGCCGAGCCCGGCTGGGTGCGCCGCCCGCTGCGCTCGCGCGACTCCCAGCTGATGTCGGACGCCCTGCGGGCGCTGGGCGTGGGCATCGAGGAGACGGTCTCCTCCAGCTCCGCCGAAGGTGCCGGCGGCGAGGCCTGGCGGATCATCCCGGCCGGCCTGCACGGGCCGGCCACCGTCGACGTCGGCAACGCGGGCACGGTCATGCGCTTCCTGCCGCCCGTCGCCACCCTCGCCGCCGGCGACATCCGCTTCGACGGCGACCCCCGGTCCTACGAGCGCCCCCTCGGCCAGGTCATCAGCGCGCTGCGCACGCTGGGCGCCCGGATCGACGACGACGGCCGGGGCGCCCTGCCCATGACCGTCCAGGGCGGCGGTGCCCTGGAGGGCGGCACGGTCGAGATCGACGCCTCCAACTCCTCGCAGTTCGTCTCGGCGCTGCTGCTGTCGGCCCCGCGCTTCAACCAGGGCGTCGAGGTCCGGCACACGGGCGCGACCCTGCCGTCGATGCCGCACATCCGGATGACGGTCGAGATGCTGCGCGCGGCGGGCGCCGCCGTCGACACCCCCGAGGCCGGCGGCGAGAAGAACGTGTGGCGGGTGGCGCCCGGCGCGCTGCTGGGCCGCGACATGGTCGTGGAGCCCGACCTGTCCAACGCCCAGCCCTTCATGGCCGCGGCCCTGATCACCGGCGGCACGGTCACCGTCCCGGACTGGCCGCGCCGCACCACGCAGCCCGGCGACGCGCTGCGCCGGATCTTCACGGAGATGGGCGGCTCCTGCGAGCTGACCGACGCGGGCCTGGTCTTCACCGGCACCGGCAAGATCCACGGCATCGACGTGGACCTGAGCGAGGTCGGCGAGCTGACCCCGGGCATCGCCGCGGTCGCCGCCCTGGCCGACTCGGAGTCGGTCCTGCGCGGGGTCCAGCACCTGCGCCTGCACGAGACGGACCGGCTGGCGGCCCTGACGGCGGAGATCAACGGCCTCGGCGGCGACGTCACCGAGACCGCCGACGGCCTGCACATCCGCCCGCGCCCGCTGCACGGAGGCGTGTTCCACACCTACGACGACCACCGGATGGCCACCGCCGGCGCGGTGATCGGCCTGGCCGTGAAGGGCGTGGAGATCGAGAACGTCGGCACGACCGCGAAGACCCTGCCGGACTTCCCGAAGATGTGGGCCGACATGTTGCTCGGCGAAGCGCCGACGGGCGCCGGAGCGTAGGGCCCGTCATGCGCAGGTACGGCAAGAACACCGACGAGGACGACATCCGCCAGCGCCCGAACCCCAAGGGCAACCGGCCTCGGACCACCATCCGGCCCAAGCACGAGGACGCGGCCGAGGGCTTCGTCCTGACCGTCGACCGCGGTCGGCTGACCTGCCTGGTCGAGGACCGGACGGTGCACGCGATGAAGGCCCGCGAGCTGGGCCGCAAGGCGGCGGTGGTCGGGGACCGGGTCTGGATCGTCGGTGACCTGTCGGGGAAGAAGGACACCCTCGCCCGGATCGTGCGGATCGAGGAGCGCAAGTCGGTCCTGCGCCGCACCGCCGACGACGACGACCCGTACGAGCGGGTGGTCGTCGCCAACGCCGACCAGCTGGCCATCGTCACGGCGCTGGCCGACCCGGAGCCGCGGCCCCGGATGATCGACCGCTGCCTGGTGGCCGCGTACGACGCCGGTCTCGAACCCCTGCTGGTGCTCACGAAGTCGGACCTGACCTCGGCGGACAAGATCCTGGAGATCTACTCCACCTTCGGCCTGAACTACGTGGTGACCAACCGCGAGGAGCTGGAGACGGGCAGCGCCGCCGACCGGGTGCGCGAGCGCCTCGACGGCCGGATCACCGCCTTCGTCGGCCACTCGGGCGTCGGCAAGACCACCCTGGTGAACTCGCTGGTCGCCGAGGGCCGCCGGCGGGCCACCGGTCACGTCAACGCGGTGACCGGCCGCGGCCGGCACACCACCACCTCGGCGCTCGCCCTGCCGCTGCCCTCGGGTGACGGCTGGGTCATCGACACCCCTGGTGTGCGTTCCTTCGGCCTGCACCACGTGGACCCGTCCCGGGTGATCCTGGCCTTCCCGGAGCTGGTTCCGGGTACGGAGGAGTGCCCGCGCGCGTGCAGCCACGACGAGCAGGACTGCGCGCTCGACAAGTGGGTGGAGGAGGGTCACGCGGACCCGGCACGCCTGTACTCGCTGCGGCGGCTGCTGCAGACCCGGGAGCGTCGCGAGGGCGACTGAGCCTCCGGCGGGGTTTGCCGGGGGCCATGTCTGGTAAATGCATAATCGCACCAAGTGACGTGATGTCACGTGACGCGGGGAGGCATTCGACATGGCGTGGCTGCTGGTCGTGGTCGCGGGAATCCTGGAGACCGGCTTCGCGGTCTGCCTCAAGCTGTCCCACGGTTTCACCCGGCTGTGGCCGACCATCGCCTTCGCCTGCTTCGCCCTGGGCAGCTTCGGCCTGCTGACGCTGGCCCTGAAGAAGCTGGACGTGGGGCCCGCGTACGCGGTGTGGACGGGCATCGGGGCCGCCGGGACCGCGATCTACGGGATGGTCTTCCTGGGGGACCTCGTCTCCACCCTCAAACTCGTCTCGATCTCGCTGGTGATCCTCGGGGTCATCGGGCTCCAGCTCTCCGGCTCCGCCCACTGACCGGCGCGGCGGCGGGCACCGCGAGGGCGGCTTCGAGCAGCCGCAGCAGCTCCTCCGGCCCCGGCTCGTGCCCGGCGGCGACCGCGTAGGACAGCGCGAGGCGTACGGCGAGCTCGCACCGCCAGGCCGGCTCCGCCCCGAGCGCGGCCCCGGCCCGGTCCCGTACGGCCCGGACGAGGTCCCCGGGCGTGAGCGCCTGCCGGCTCCCGGGCGGGGGCGGCGCGGGCAGGACCGGACTCCAGGAGCCGGTCAGCAGGGCCCGTACGAGGGGCCGCGCGCGGGCCGCCCGTACGGTCCACTCCGCGAGCGCCGCGAGCCGCCCGGCGGCCTCCCCGGGACCGGGCCCGATCCCCTGCGCGAGCGCCCGGTCCACCCCGTCGAGGTAGCGGTCGGCGGCGCGGCGCACCAGGGCGCGGCCCAGGCCCGCCTTTCCGCCGAACTCGTTGTAGAGGGTCTGCCGGGACACCCCGGCGGCGCCCGCCACCTCGGTCATCTTCACGGCCGGCCAGGGGCGGGCGGACAGGGCCGCCTCAGCGGCTTCCAGTAAGGAGTCCCGGGCCGTCGGCATGCGCGTCGCCTCCCCGGCTGCGTCCACTGGCTGGGCTGTCCCGCCAGAGTTGACGGGCCGCCAGTTCCTGTCAAGGGCGCCTGTCGGCCGCACTGTGGACCTCGTTCGCCCGGTCGCGGGAGTCTCGATACTGTTCTGGCATGCCCGAGTATGACGATGACCTGCGCCTCGCCCTCGAACTCGCCGACGCGGCGGACGCCGCCACGATGGAGCGGTTCCGCGCCCTCGACCTCCAGGTCGAGACGAAGCCGGACATGACCCCGGTGAGCGAGGCCGACAAGGCCGCCGAGGAGATCGTCCGGGCCGGGATCCTGGCCGCGCGGCCCTCCGACGCCATCCTGGGCGAGGAGTACGGCCTCAAGGGCGACGGCCCGCGCCGCTGGGTCGTGGACCCGATCGACGGTACGAAGAACTACGTGCGCGGGGTCCCCGTCTGGGCGACCCTGATCTCCCTGATGACCGAGGGCGAGGACGGGGTGTTCCGCCCGGTCGTCGGCGTGGTCTCGGCCCCGGCGCTGGGCCGGCGCTGGTGGGCCTCACAGGGCGGCGGCGCCTTCGCGGGCGGCGCGCTGGGCGGCGCGGCGACCGGGCTCGGCGTGTCCAAGGTCCCGGCCCTGTCGGACGCCTCCTTCGCGTACTCCTCGCTGAGCGGCTGGGAGGAGCAGGGGCGGCTGCCCGGCTTCCTGGAGCTGACCCGCGCGTGCTGGCGTACGCGGGGGTACGGGGACTTCTGGCCGTACATGATGGTCGCGGAGGGCTCGCTGGACCTGTGCGCCGAGCCGGAGCTGAACCTGTGGGACATGGCGGCCATCGCGGTCGTCGTCCAGGAGGCCGGCGGCCGCTTCACCAGCCTCGACGGCGAGGACGGGGTGCACGGCGGGAACGCCGCGGCGTCGAACGGTCTGCTCCACGAGGAGATGCTGGGGCTGCTCCGCCCGCGCCCCTGATGCGCGGTGCGCGCCGAGATCACCCCTCGCGTGCCTCCTTGCTGACGCTCCGTGCCCGTGGGAATCTAAGAATCCCCCGGCTTGTGCGTTTGTGAAGCGTTTCTCTAGCGGCGCTGCACCGGTGCACCCACCCAAGCCGGGGGACTCACCCAGGAGGTGGCTCTCTTCATGCTCGTCCGTGACGCCATGAGCACCGTGATCCTCACCCTCGGCCCCGCCCACACCCTGCGTCAGGCGGCCTGCCTGATGTCCGGCCGGCGCGTCGGCGCGGCCGTCGTCCTCGACCCCGACCACAGCGGCATCGGCATCCTGACCGAGCGCGACATCCTCAACTCGATCGGCGCGGGCCACGACCCCGACCGGGAGTCCGTGGGCGCCCACACCACCAACAACGTCGTCTTCTGCACCCCGGACGCCACGCTGCAGGAGGCGGCCGAGGCGATGGCCCACGGCGGCTTCCGCCATCTGATCGTCCTGGAGGACGGCGGGCCGGTCGGCATCGTCTCCGTACGGGACGTGATCCGCTGCTGGGCCCCGGCCCGGCGCAGCACCGTGGCGGCCTAGCGGCCCCGGGCACGACGGCGGGAACGACGGCGGGCCGGAACCCTCCGAGGAGGATTCCGGCCCGTCGTCCTGCTACGGCAAGCGGTCCGGCTAGCCGCGAAGGGCCTGGACCGCGGCTTCCAGCCGCTTGCCGAAGTCCCCGTCGGCCTGACGGAAGTTGTTGATCGCGCGCTCGGCGATGTCGTCACGGGAGACCTTGGCTATGAAGCCGGACAGGTTCTCGATCAGACGGGACTTCTCGTCCTCCGACATCAGGCGGTAGAGGTCGCCCGCCTGCACGAAGTCGGTGTCCGCGGAGTGCACGGCGGCGGGGTGGTTGCCCGTGCCGCCGGTGACGGCGGAGGAGACCCACAGCGGACGGTCCGTCTGGGCCGGGCCGCCGAAGGTGTTCGGCTCGTAGTTCTTCGAGCCCTTGTGGCGGCCGTCGTACAGGTAGCCGTCACGGGAGTTGGTGCGCGCCTCGGTGGCGTGCGGGCGGTTCACCGGCAGGTGGTCGGCGTTGATGCCGACGCGGTAGCGGTGGGCGTCGCCGTAGGCGAACAGGCGGCCCTGGAGCATCTTGTCCGGGGAGGGACCGATGCCGGGCACGAAGTGCGCCGGACTGAAGATCGACTGCTCGACCTCGGCGAAGACGTTCTCCGGGTTGCGGTTGAGCTCCAGCTTGCCGATCTCGATCGGCGGGTAGTCCTCGTGCGGCCACACCTTGGTGAGGTCGAACGGGTTGAAGCGGTACTCGGCCGCCTCGGCCGCCGGCATGATCTGGACCTGCACGGTCCAGGTCGGGAACTCGCCGCGCTCGATGGACTCGCGCAGGTCGCGCTGGTGCGAGTCGGGGTCCTCACCGGCGAGCCGGTTGGCCTCGGCCTGGGTGAGGTTCTTGATGCCCTGGTCGGTCTTGAAGTGGTACTTGACCCAGAAGACCTCGCCGGCCTCGTTGTTCCACTGGAACGTGTGCGAGCCGTAGCCGTTCATGTGGCGGTAGGACGCCGGGATGCCGCGGTCACCGAACAGCCAGGTCACCTGGTGGGTGGACTCGGGCGACAGACCCCAGAAGTCCCAGACGTTGTCCGCCTCCTGCGAGCCCGTGTACGGGTCGCGCTTCTGGGTGTGGATGAAGTCGGGGAACTTGATGGCGTCCTTGATGAAGAACACCGGGGTGTTGTTGCCGACGAGGTCGTAGTTGCCCTCTTCGGTGTAGAACTTCAGCGCCCAGCCGCGGGGGTCGCGCACCGCGTCGGCCGCACCGAGGTTGCCCGCGACGGTGGAGAAGCGCAGAAACGTTTCCGTCTCCTTGCCGACCTCGGACAGGAACTTCGCCCGGGTCCACTGCGAGACGTCGCGGGTCAGGGTGAAGGTGCCGTAGGCGCCGGCGCCACGCGCGTGGACCACGCGCTCCGGGATGCGCTCGCGATTGAAGTGGGCGAGCTTCTCCAGGAGCTGCTGGTCCTGGACGAGAACGGGCCCGCCGACGCCAGCGGTCTCGCTGTTCTGGTTGTCGGCGACCGGAGCCCCGGCCTCCGTGGTGAGCGGTCCCTGCGTCACGTGCGCCTCCTGCGTCATTCCTGCAAGTCCTGTCCTTGGCGTTTGCCGTATCCGATCCTACGATGGACTTTGTCTAAGTCAAGTAAGCATCCAATTCCGCACCGGTTCGGGATCTGCACCGAATCCCCACTGTTAGGCTGGCGTCTATGAGTGACCTGCTGGAACGACTTCGCGGACGCGGCTGGCGCATGACGGCCCAGCGGCGTGTCGTGGCCGAGGTGCTCGACGGTGACCACGTTCACCTGACGGCCGACGAGGTGCACGCGCGCGCCGTGGTCAAACTGCCCGAGATCTCTCGCGCGACGGTCTACAACACCTTGGGCGAGCTCGTGACCCTCGGCGAGGTCCTCGAAGTGTCGACGGACCGGCGTGCCAAGCGGTACGACCCGAACGCCCACCGCCCCCACCAGCACCTGGTCTGCGCCCAGTGCGGCGCGATCCGCGACGTCCACCCGGCGGGCGACCCGCTGGCCGACCTGCCGGCCGGTGAGCGCTTCGGCTTCGTGGTCTCGGCGGTCGAGGTGACGTACCGGGGCGTGTGCCCGAACTGCGCGGGCGTCTGACGGACGGAACAGAGAACAGGAAAGGCCGGGGGCTGGAGCCCCCGGCCTTTTTGCTGTTCACACACGTTCACACCGGCGGACCCGGAAACGACTCGAGGCCCGGATCCATGGGATCCGGGCCTCGGGCCTTCAGTAGCGGGGACAGGATTTGAACCTGCGACCTCTGGGTTATGAGCCCAGCGAGCTACCGAGCTGCTCCACCCCGCGTCGGTAAACACGACTCTACGTGAGGCTGCCCGGCAGATGCAAATCAGTTAACCGGCAGCCCCCGGAGGTCAGGCCGAGAGCTCCTCCGCCAGCGCGTCCCGCAGCCGGGCCGCCCGCTCCGAGACCTCCGCCGGGCCCAGCTCCATGGCGCGCACGCACCACTTCTGCCCCTCGGCGAGGTCCCCGTGGCGGGCCGCCAGCAGGCCCAGCCGCAGGGCGGCCCGGCCGTGGCCCGCCACCGCCGCGCGGGTCCACCACAGGGCCGCCTCCGGCTCGCTGCCCTCGCGGGCCAGGAGCAGCCCGAGGTTGAAGGCGCCGTTGCGGGAGCCGGCCTCCGCCGCCTCCCGGTACCAGCGCGCGGCCACGACGAGGTCGCCCCGGGCGGCGGCGAGCATGCCGACGCGCACCTGGGCCCGGCGGTGCCCCTGCTCGGCGGCCCGCTCGTACCACTCCTCGCTCTCGGTACGGGCGGCCCCGCCCACCGGCTCGCCCAGCGCCACCGGCTCCGGCGGCGGGGCCAGCGACTCCAGCAGCGAGGCCAGCCGGAACGCCGCCTCGGCGCTGCCGCCGCCCGCCGCGCAGCGCAGGTGCCGTTCGGCGGCCCGCTCGGCGCCGTCGCGCACCAGGGCGATGCCGACCTGGAGCGCGGCGTCGGTGTGGCCGGCCGCGGCGGCCCGCTCGTACCACTTGAGCGCGGAGCGGTCCTCGTCCCGGCTGGCGAAGAGGATCCCGAGGTTGAAGGCGGCGTCGACGCTGCCGGCCTCGGCCGCCTTGGAGAACCAGGGCTCGGCGCCGGCCGCGTCCCCGGCCTGGAGCAGCATGATCGCCAGGGCGTTGGCGGCCTCGCGGTGGCCGGCGTAGGCCGCCCGGCGGTACCACTGCTCGGCCTGCGCGGTCCGCTCCTGCGCGGCGCACAGCAGCGCGAGGTTGTAGGCGCCGTTCTGGTCGCCCGCGTCCATGGCGGCCCGGTACCACTTCTCGGCGGTCTGGGTCTCGCCGCGCGCGGCGTGCAGGGCCCCGAGGGCGTTGGCGGCGTTGCCGTCACCGTCCTGGGCGGCCCGGTGCCACCAGGAGGCGGCGCTCTCCTCGTCCCCGGCGTCGCGCAGCAGGAAGCCGAGCGCGCACGCCGCGCGGGCCTCGCCCTGCTTGGCCGAGCTCAGGTACCAGCGCCCGGCCTCCTTCAGTTCGCCGCGGGCCTCCAGGAGGGCGCCCAGGTGCAGTCCGGCGCGCCGGTGCCCGCGCGCCGCGGCCTGGCGGTACCACTGCTCGGCCTCGGCGGGGTCGCCCTTGCGCAGGTGGCGGGCGAGCCGGTACGCGGCTTCGCGGTGCCCCTGTTCGGCGGCGGCGCGGAACCAGCGCTCGACGCCCCGGTCCCCGCGGTGCTCGAGCAGGTCGGCCAGGGCGTACGCGCCGAGGGCGTGCCCGGACTCCGCGGCCTGGCGGAGCCAGTACTCGGCGGCGGGCTCGTCGCCGCGCTCGCGGTAGTGGCGGCCCAGGGCGTGGGCGGCGGGGGCGGACCCGGCCACGGCGGCGACCCGCCACCAGCCGGCGGCCTCTTCGGGGTAGCCGCGCTGGTGCAGCAGGACGCCGAGGTTGTTGGCGGCGGCGCGGTCGCCCTCCGCGGTGGCGCCGCGCAGGTAGGGCTCCGCCCCGGTGAGGTCGCCGCGGCGCAGGAGGAGCGCGCCGAGCACGCTCATGGCGCCGGGGTCACCCTTGTCGGCGGCCACCCGGTGGCGGGCCTCCAGCTCGGTCTCGGTGGCTCCTTCGGCGTCGCCGAACGCTTCTTCCGCGAGATCCGCATCGGTCAGTGCCGTCTGCGCGTTGACAGCGGGAGCGGCCACGCCGGTCTCCGCGCCCGTCTCGGCCTCCGCCCTCACAAACCGCCCTGTCTCCAGCAGAGTTGACCTGTCCCCCATAAATCCCATCGTCGCATCACCTGCTACCCGCGTACACCTGGTATGTCGCAGCCAGTGAGGTCACTACAGCGTTTTGTCGACATGCCCACAGAGAGACAAGTCAAACACGCTCACGCCTCAACTCACCCGCCCCAGTGACCCCGTGTCTCACAGTTCCCGATTCCGGGAACGACGAAGGCCCGGATCCCATAGGATCCGGGCCTTCGTCTGCAGTAGCGGGGACAGGATTTGAACCTGCGACCTCTGGGTTATGAGCCCAGCGAGCTACCGAGCTGCTCCACCCCGCGTCGGTAAAACCACAGTAGCACGACGCGGGGTGGAGCCTTTACCGCCTTCTGGTCAGCCGCCCGGCTTGGGCGTCGGGGACGTCATCTTCGCCTCGGCGTCGATCGCCCGCTGCAGCGCCGTCTTGATGTCCTCCTGCGCCTTGCCGAAGGCCGTCCAGTCGCCGGACTGGCGGGCCTTCTCGGCGGCCTCGATGGCCTTCTTCGCCTCGTCGAGGGCCGCCTTGACCGTCGGGTCCTGGCTGCCGGGCGGAGTGGTGGTGCCCTCTCCCGGCGGCTGCGTCGGATTCGTCGGCGTGACCGGGACGGTCGGGGCCTCGGACCCGAACACCACGTTCAGCGCCTTCTCCAAGGTGTCCTCGAAGGCCGTCTGGCCGCCGTAGGTCACGAGCACCTTGCGCAGCAGCGGGTACTTGAGCCCGGAGCTGCGGACGTACACCGGCTCCACGTAGAGCATCCCGCCGTCCAGCGGGACCGCGAGCAGGTTGCCGTACTCGACCTCGGAGTCACCGCCGCGCAGCAGCCGGATCGACTCGGCGATCTTCGGTTCCGACTGGAACTTGCTCTGGACCTGCTTGGGGCCGTCGACCGGCTTGCTGGTCGGCAGCTTCAGGATCCTGATCTTGCCGTAGTCCGGGGTGCCCGGATCGGCGTTGACCGCCATGTAGGCGCTCAGGTTGTCCCGCTCGTTCGGCGTGAAGGTCGTCGTGAGCGAGAAGACCTGGTCCTTCTCCGACTGCCCCGGCATCTTCATCGACAGGTAGTACGGCGGGACCGCCGTGCCGGCCTTGGTCGTCGGGTCGTCCGGGACGGCCCAGGCCTCGCTGCCGCTGAGGAAGGTCTGCGGGTCGGTGACGTGGTACCGGGTGAGCAGCTCGCGCTGGACCTTGAAGAGGTCCTGCGGGTAGCGCAGGTGGTCCATGAGCGGCTTGTCGATCGCGCTCTTGGGCTTCACCGTGCCCGGGAAGGCCTTCATCCAGGTCTTGAGGACCGGGTCCTCGGTGTCCCACTGGTACAGGTCGACCGTGCCGTCGTACGCGTCGACGGTGGCCTTCACCGAGTTGCGGATGTAGTTGACCCGGTTCTCCTGGGCGACGACCGCGCGCTGGCTGTTGGTCAGCGAGTCGGCCGTGCTGTCGCCCAGCGTGGTGCGCGAGGCGTACGGGTAGCCGTTCGTCGTCGTGTAGGCGTCGACGATCCACTTGACCTTGCCGTCCACGACCGCCGGGTACGGGGCCCCGTCGATGGTCAGCCACGGCGCGACGGCCTCGACGCGCTCCTTGGGCGTGCGGTTGTAGAGGATCCGCGAGCCCTCGCCGATGGCGCCCGAGTACAGGATCTGCGGCTCGCTGAAGGCGAGCGCGTACGCGGCCCGGTTGACCGGGTTGTCGAGGTTGACGCCGGAGTTGCCCTTGTAGCTGGTCTCCTTCTCGCCCTTGTCGTCCGAGTAGTCGAGCTCCTTCTGCGGTCCGCCGACGATCGAGTACTGCTTCGTCATCTCGCCGTAGTAGATGCGCTGCTCGAAGTCCGTGCCGAACATGCCCTTGGAGGGCAGGTCGGACTGGGTGAAGTCGGGGGCGCCGTCCTTGACCGTGGTGCCCTTGGCCGCGACGACGCCGTAGCCGTGGGTGTACTTGAAGTGGTCGTTGATCCAGTTGTTCTTCGGGATGCCGCCGATGTTCAGCTCGCGGAGCCCGATGACCGTGTCCTGGCCGCTGTAGCGGTCCACGGCGAGCGTGGACGGGAAGCCGTAGTAGCCCTTGACCTGCTGGAGCTGCTGGAAGGCCGGGGAGACGATGTTCGGGTCGAGCAGGCGGATGCTGGCGGTGGTGTCCGCCGCCTTGCGCAGCTGCTCCTTGCCGGTGCCGGCGTTGGGCACGCCCGCGTAGTCCTTCACGTCGGTCCCGGCGATCCCGTAGGCGTCGCGCGTGGCCTTGATGTTCTTCTCGACGTACGGGGATTCCTTGGCCTGCTCGTTCGGCTGGACCTGGAACTTCTGCACGATCGCCGGGTAGAGCCCGCCGATCAGGATCGCCGAGAGGACCATCAGGCCGAAGCCGATGACCGGGAGCTGCCAGGTACGGCGCCACAGGGTGGCGAAGAAGAGCAGCGCGCAGATCGCGGCGATGGCCACGAGGATCGTCTTCGCCGGGAGGTAGGCGTTGGCGTCGACGTAGCGCAGGCCGGTCCAGTTGTCGGCGGCCTTGAAGTCACTGGACTTCACGGCGAGGCCGTACCGGTCGAGCCAGTACGCGACCGCCTTGAAGGTGACGAAGAGGCCGAGCAGCACCGACAGGTGCCCGGTGGCCGCGGCGGTGGCCCGGGCGCCCGGGCTGGTCACGCGCAGTCCGCCGTACAGGTAGTGCACGACGACGGCGGCGATCACCGAGAGCACGACGGCGGCGAAGCCGAAGCCGAGCAGGAAGCGGTACCAGGGCAGGTCGAAGGTGTAGAACGACACGTCCAGGTCGAACTGGGGGTCCTTGCGCCCGAAGGGCACCCCGTTCACGTACATCAGCCAGGTCTTCCACTGGCCGGCCGCCGAGGCGCCGGCGATCAGGCCGACGATGGCGGAGATGGCCAGGAGCAGCCACTTCTTGTACGGGGCGACGCTCATGCGGTAGCGGTCGAGGCTCTGCTGCTCCATCGACATCGCGCTCAGCGGCGGCCGCAGCCGGTGCGCCAGCCAGATGTTGAACCCGACGGCACCGGCCATCAGCAGGCCGAAGACGGCGAAGAGGCCGATCTTGGTCCACAGGGTGGTGGTGAAGACGGTGGAGTACTTGACGGAGCGGAACCAGAGCCAGTCCGTCCAGAAGCCCGCGAACATGATGAACGCCATGGCCAGGACGGCCAGGACGCCCAGGGTCGTCAGAAGAGTCCGGGCGCGCCGGGAGGGGCGGCCGACTCTCATCCGTGGCCCGGAGGGGCCTCCGCCTCGGTCCGGCATCTGGAAAGCCAAGGTGCGCACCTCGAAAGTCGCTGTGTCTGGTGTTGTCTCTGGTGTACTTGAAAGCTGGGTTACTTGGAAGCAGCCAAAGCAGGCCCCCGATCGTAGGGCCCACTCATGCAACTTACTGAGCCTTTAGTCAGTTCCCGGTATCCGGGGGAAAGGAGGCAGGATGTTGCCCATGTCCAACGTTTCCCCCTCCCCCGGCACCCCGATGGCGGCCAGCCCGCTGACCCGTGCCGTCCTCGAAATCGACGAGTACGCCTCCACCCTCGGCTGGGACAAGCCGGCCCGGCTGTTCGCCCTGGTCGACACGGCCCGGCTGCGCCGGCAGGAGCCGGCCCTCGCGCGCCAGCTCGGCCAGGACCAGGACGACACCGGCAAGAACCAGCTCACCCCGGTCGAGCAGGACCAGGTACCGGCCGGGACCCCGCTGGACAAGTTCCTCGGAACCATCGCCTGGCCCCCGGCGATCGTCGGCTGCGCCCTGACGGTGGAGCGGCTGATGCTGCCGCCGTCGGCCGAGGCCCAGGTCCCGGAGGGGCTCAGCGACAAGCAGCTCGCGAAGTGGGTCGCCGCGCACCCGGACCGGCAGGAGGTCCGGCTGACGGTGGGCGTCCTGCGGGACGGCTCGCGGGAGTCGGCCGTACGGCTGCGCGAGAAGGACTCCTCCAGCGAGGTGCTGACCGGCGCGAGCCTGGTGCCCGGGCTGGCCGAGGCGCTGGCCGCCACCTTCCTCGACTAGCGGGTCGGGGCGGGCCGAGCGGGGCGACACGGCCGGGGCCTGCGGTCAGGACCTGGTGCACTGCGGCAGGCCCGCCGTGTCCCCCTTGCTGATCTTCTCCAGCGCCTTCGTGGCGTCGTCGATGGTGGACACCTTGACCAGGGTCAGGCCGTCGGGGACGTGGGAGGCGGCGGAGGCGCAGTTCTCGGCCGGGGTGAGGAAGTACTCCGCCCCGGCCTGGCGGGCGCCGATGGTCTTCATCTGGATGCCGCCGATCGGGCCGACCTTCCCGGCGTCGTCGATGGTGCCGGTGCCCGCGATGAACTTGCCGCCCGTGAGGTTCTCCGGGGTGAGCTTGTCGACGATGCCGAGCGCGAACATCAGGCCGGCGCTCGGGCCGCCGACGTCGGCGAGCTTGATGTCGATCGGGAACGGGAAGGTGTGGTCCGTCCCGGCCCGGATGCCGACGACGGCGTGGCCGTCGTCCGGGGCCTTGCCCGCCGTGACCGTGATCTTGGTGGTGGCGGTGGGCTCGCGGTTCGCCTTCTCGGCCTCGGCCGCGTCGGCGGCGGGCACGACGGTGAACTCGACGGGCTCGCCGGGCTTGTGCTTGGTGACGAGCTTGGCGACGTCGGCGGGGTCGGTGACCGGGGCCCCGTCGACCTGCCTGATCACGTCCCCGGCGTGCAGCTTGCCCTCGGAGGGGCTGCCCTTGACGACGGTGCCGACGATGACGCGGGCGGTGACCGGGATTCCGAGCTGCTTGAGGGCGGCCACCTTGGCGCTCTCCTGCGACTGGCTGAACTCCTCGGCGTTCTCCTGCGTCGATTCCTTGTCGGTCTTGCCGTTCGGGTAGAGGTTCTCGTGGGGGACGACGATGTTGTCGCCCGCCAGCCAGCCGTAGACCGCTTCCAGCAGGTTCATGTCGTAGTCGGCGCCGGTGACGCGGACCGTGGTCATGTTGAGGTGGCCACTGGTCGGGTACGTCTTGTGCCCCGAGATGCTGAGGACGGGCTCACCGCGCGAGTCGCCGAGGGTGTTCACGGTCGGCCCCGGGCTCATCTCCGAGTACGGGACCCTGATGAAGATCCCTGCGCAGAGCAGCGCGAACAGCATCAGGGTGGAAGCGAGCATCGTCGCAGTGCGGCGTGGCATGGATCGACAGTACGTGACGGCCTCGGCGTGCGACCCCTGGGGCCGGTCCGTACGGGGGCGGGCCCGGGGAACTCTCAGGGGATTCTCAGCGGGGGCGCTCGCGGGACGCGTCAGACGGCGTCGGAACCGGAGTGCGCCTTCTCTTTCGACCTGGCCCGGTCGGCCTTGTCCATGACCTCGCGGAAGCGTGCGTAGCCGGCGAGTTCGGATATGTCACCCTGCGTGCGGTCGCGTGCCGCCCAGCTGCCCCATATCGCCGCCCCGATCGCGGCGAACAGCGGAATCAGCAACCACGCCAAAGACGCCATGGACGTGCCTCCCTGCCCCGAAAGTACGTGTCGTCGGTGCTTTCAACGCTCGTGCCCGGGAAGGGGTTACGCAAATCGAGGGCGTGTTGCGCGGCCGAACGGGTGTGAGGTTACCCCCTGCCGGGGGCAACCTCCGCCCGGGGTGCATGAACGGCCTCCGACCGGGTCCGGCGGGCACCACGCCCGGGTCAGCAGGCGCCGACCCACTCCTCCGTGCCGTCCGCGAAGGTCCCCTCCTTCATGGCGCCCTCGCACTGCTCGGCGCTGGGGCGCCTCACAGGCTTCGGCCGACCGCGTCGGACTCCGTCCGCCGGTCGCGTGCCCCAGGGCTTTCCGCCCGGCTCCGGGTCAGCAGGCGCCGACCCACTCCTCCGTGCCGTCCGCGAAGGTCTGGTGCTTCCAGATGGGGACCTCGTGCTTGAGGTCGTCGATGAGCATCCGGGCGGCCTCGAAGGCCTCGCCGCGGTGCGGGCAGGAGACGGCGACGATCACCGCGAGGTCGCCGACGGCCAGGTCGCCGACGCGGTGGACGGCGGCCAGGGCGCGGACCGGGTACTTCGCGACGACGCGCTCGGCGACGCGGCGCATCTCCGCCTCCGCCGAGGGGTGGCAGGAGTAGCCGAGGGAGTCGACGTCGGTGCCGCCGTCGTGGTTGCGCACCGTTCCGACGAAGAGGGTCGTGCCTCCCGTCGCGTCGTCGCCTACTGCCGTGAAGACCTCGTCGATGGAGAGCGGGGTCTCACGGATCTCGAGCAGCCGGATCGGATCCGGTGCGGCCTGCTCGCCGGGGTGGTCGAAGTGCGGTGCCATGCTTCCATCGTGCCCTAGGGGCTGACGTGGCGGAATAGCCGTTTCGCCCGGGGCGGGCCCGCCCGGTTGGGAGCCTCCTACAGAAAACCGCTGGTGGCCGCGCCCGGCCCGCCGGGTCAGATCCCCCGGCGCCGACGGGCCGCGCGGATCGCGGCGGCGGCGCCCAGCAGCGCCACCGTGGCTCCCGCGGCACCAGCGGCCGTGGCGTCCTTGCGTCCCAGGCGGCGTCCGGCGACGGTGTGCCGGCCCGCCACCTCCTGGAGCAGCTCGGCGAGCACCTCCTCGTTGGTCCAGCGGGGGCGCCAGCCCGCCGCGTGCAGCCCGCTGACGCTGACCACCCACGGGTGCATCGTGTACGCGAGGTCCCCGGCCGGGGACGGGGTCAGGCCGATCCGGTGCAGCCGGGCCGCCGCGCCCAGGGCGACCGCCGAGGGGAGCTCCATGCGGCGGATGCCGCTCAGCTCCTCGACCTCCTCCTGTTCCAGCCAGCCCTCGCAGCCGACCGCGAGCTCGCCCTCGGCCTTCTCCAGGGCGGCGTACTCCAGGGCGCTGACCAGGTCCTCGACGTGGCAGAACTGCCAGGTGGGACGGGATCCCGCGACGACGAGCAGGCGCGGGGACTCGAAGTACCGGGTGAGGGCGGTGTCGGTGCCGCCGACCAGGACGGCCGGGCGGACGACCGTCACGTTCAGGCCGGGGTGCGCGCGGGGGGCCCGGCGGCCGAGCCGCTCGATCTCCAGCAGGTCGCCGACGCCGGTGGCCTCGGCGGTGGCCCGCAGCTCGGAGTCCTCCGAGAGCGGGATGTCGTTGTCCGGGAGGGCTCCGTAGACCATCGCCGAGGTGCACAGCACGACCCGGTGGACGCCGGCGGCCGCGGCGGCGGTCAGGACGGTCTGGGTCCCGCGTACGTTGTACGCCGTACGGGTCGCCGGGTCGGTCTCCAGGTCGAGGTCCAGCGCGAGGTGGACGACCACGTCCGCGCCGCGCAGTTTCTCGGCGATCGCGGGGTCCCGTACGTCCAGGACGTGCCACTGGGCGGCGGCGCAGTCACCGCGCCGTTCGTCGATCGCGACGACCTGCTTGACCTCGTCGGATTCGGCGAGGCGGCGTACGAGGGCCGCACCGACCCCGGAGGCGGCGCCGGTCACCGCGATCACGGGGCTGCGTCGTCGGGGGCCGGCCTGGTTTCGCGGCTGGCGAACGCCGGGGGCGCTGTCGCCGTGCTCAGGGCGGTTTTCGGCGTCGTGCGGCGCGCGAGCCTGCGGATCTGGGGAACTCACCGGGCGTCTCCAGCGGTTGTCTTCAGTAGGGACGCGCCGTGACGCGTACCCACCAGGTGATGTCCATCCTGCCGCAGCCCAGGAGTCGGCGGAGCACCGAGCCCGGAACCGGGACTGGTGTCTACGCTGGGTGGTGTTGTCGGACCATTGCCCGTCGGCTCCCGCCGGCGGCCCTACGAGCCGAGGAAACCCGTGAGCGACACCCCATTCGGATTCGGCCTTCCGCCGGAGGAGCCGGACAACGGCGACGAGGGCAAGAAGGGCGGCCAGGGCGGTCCCGGCGGACCGTTCGGTTTCGGCCCGGGCGGGCTGCCGGGCGGCGCGGACAATCCGTTCGCCGCGATGTTCGGCTCGATGAACCCGAATGATCTCGGCGCCGCGTTCCAGCAGCTCGGCCAGATGCTGAGCTACGAGGGCGGTCCCGTGAACTGGGACATGGCCAAGGACATCGCCCGCCAGACCGTCGCCCAGGGCACGGCGGACGGCGTGAAGGACGCGAGCGTCGGGACCGCCGAAAAGTCGGCCGTCGAGGAGGCCGTGCGCCTCGCCGACCACTGGCTGGACGGCGTGACCTCGCTGCCGTCGGGCGCCACCACGGCCGTCGCGTGGAGCCGCGCCGAGTGGGTGGAGGCCACCCTGCCGGTGTGGAAGGAGCTCGTGGACCCGGTCGCCGAGCGCGTCGGCGCGGCCATGGGCAGTGTGCTGCCCGAGGAGATGCAGGCCATGGCGGGCCCGCTGCTCGGAATGATGCGTTCCATGGGCGGGGCCATGTTCGGCCAGCAGATCGGGCAGGCCGTGGGCACGCTCGCGGGCGAGGTCGTCGGCTCCACCGACATCGGGCTGCCGCTCGGTCCGGCCGGGAAGGCGGCGCTGCTGCCGCTGAACATCGAGAGCTTCGGCAAGGACCTGGGCGTCCCCTCGGACGAGGTGCGGCTGTACCTGGCCCTGCGCGAGGCCGCGCACGCCCGTCTCTTCGCACACGTGCCGTGGCTGCGCTCGCACCTGTTCGGCGCGGTCGAGGGTTACGCGCGGGGCATCAAGGTCGACACCTCGAAGCTGGAGGACGTGGTCGGCCAGCTCGACCCGTCGAACCCGGAGCAGCTCCAGGAGGCGCTGCAGGGCGGCATGTTCCAGCCGCAGGACACCCCGGAGCAGAAGGCCGCCCTGGCCCGCCTGGAGACGGCGCTCGCGCTCGTCGAGGGCTGGGTGGACGCGGTCGTGCACGAGGCGGCCAAGCCCCGTCTGACGTCGGCGGACGCCATGCGCGAGACGATGCGCCGGCGGCGTGCCTCCGGCGGTCCCGCGGAGCAGACCTTCGCGACCCTGATCGGGCTGGAGCTGCGGCCCCGCCGGCTGCGCGACGCCTCGCGGCTGTGGGCCTCGCTCACCGACGCGCGCGGGGTGGACGGCCGCGACGGGCTGTGGGAGCACCCGGACATGCTGCCGACGGCCTCCGACCTGGACGACCCGGACGGGTTCGTGCACCGCGAGCAGCTGGACTTCTCCGAGATCGACAAGATGCTCGGCGAGGCCGCCCGCAAGCGCGAGTCCGACGGCGGCGAGGGCGAGCAGGACGGCGACGAGAAGAAGTGAGCCTGCACGAAGACGCGGTCCTCGTCCTGAAGGGCTACGAGGACCAGCCCGCGTTGCGCGACCTGTACCTGGAGCACCTGGCGGCCCATCCCGACGGGGTCTGGAAGCCCTGCCAGGCCGGGCACATCACCGGCAGCGCCCTGGTCGTCGACCCGGAGGGCGGCCGGGTCCTGCTGACCCTGCACAAGAAGCTCGGCATGTGGCTGCAGATGGGCGGGCACTGCGAGCCCGGTGACGCCACGCTGGCGGACACGGCGCTGCGCGAGGCCGTCGAGGAGTCGGGGATCGCCTCCGGGCTGACCCTGCTGCCGGGCGGTCCCGTACGCCTGGACCGGCATCCGATCCCGGCGCCGTGCAACTGGCACCTGGACGTGCAGTACGCGGCGCTGGCTCCGGCCGGCGCGGTGGCGGAGATCAGCGAGGAGTCGCTGGACCTGCGCTGGTTCCCGTACGAGGAGGTCGCCGCGGTGGCCGACACCTCGGTCGTCCGGCTCGTCGAGGCGACGCGGGCGCGGCTGGGCGCGTAGTCCCGCGGGACGGCGGAAGGGGGCGGGCCCGTACGGGTCCGCCCCCTTCCGCCGTCGGCCGGTGCTCAGTTCCAGGCGTTGTTCTGGTTCTGGGCGTGCGCGCCCTGCTGGCCCATGCCGTACTGGGCGGCCATGCCCTGTCCGAGCTGGGCGTTCTGCGGGGGCAGCACCTCGCTGGGCTGCACCAGGGCGAAGCCGGTGCCGAGGAAGCTCAGCTCCCAGCCCTCGCCGGTGTTGCCGCGGCGGCGCCACACGCCGGTGGAGTGCGTCTGGGCCTGCATCTGCACGCGCAGCGAGCTGGACCAGGCGACGATCGCGTCGGCGTCGGCGTTGACGTACTTGTCTGGGGTGACCTGCATCATCAGCGGCTGTCCCGAGGTCATCAGGGCGACCTTGCCGCGGCCGCTGATGTTGAGCTGGTACTTGCCGGAGCCGGAGATCCCGTACTGGCTGTCCACGGCGATGGCCTCGGTGTGCAGGGTGGAGTCCAGGGCCAGCACGTAGCTGCTGTCGACGGTCAGGCCGTCGTGGTCGACGTCCACGACGTGCACGTACTGGGCGAGGTTGGCCAGGTAGACCGTGCCCTGCCCGGAGCAGCGCATGAGGTCCAGGCCCTCGCCGGTGCGGGCGAGGGCGGTGCGCTGGGTGGTGCTCTGGTACTCGCCGTCGAAGTCGACGATGCCCTGGTAGGCGACCATCGCGCCCTTGCGGGCGAGGACGTCGTCGGAGCCGGCCAGGGTGACCCTCAGCAGCTGGGGGTTCTGGACGGTGTACCGGTCCTGGGACTGCGCTTCCGCGTAGCCGAAAAGTGAGCTCTGCATGATGTGTCCGCTCCCCCTCAGCCCCGGGCCCGGAGCCGGTCGGTGCTGTCCTCGCTGGGCTGTACGACGACGATGCCCTGGCCGGAGAAGGCCATCTGGTAGGCCTCCCCGCTGCCCCGGCCGATCATCGACGAGGCCTTGAAGCTGCGCTTCCCCTTGACCTTGAGGTTCGGGGACCAGGCGACGAGCGCGTCCGGGTCCACGTACGTCTCGTCCTCGCCGCGGCCGCAGTCGACCACGATGGGGGTGCCGCGGGAGGTGATCGCGACCCAGCCGGTGCCGGCGACCTGGACGTTGAAGAGACCCTGGCCGGCGAACTTGGCCATGCCCTTGACCCGCTCGACGCCCCACTGGAGGTGGGCGTCGAAGGCGAGGAGGTTGCTGCCGTTGACGGAGAGGGCGTCGTTGTTGAGGTTGATGCAGACGACGTCCGCGCCGTAGTCGGCGAGGTAGAGCAGGCCGTCGCCGGTGGCCTTCATCAGCGGGGCGCTCTCGCCGGTGAGCCAGGCCGAGGCCATCTGGCGGACGGCGGGCGGGTTCGGCTCGTACTGGACGAAACCCTCGTAGGCGACCATCGATCCGGTGCGCGCGAAGAGGTCCTGGCCGCTCTGCATGGCGACCTTGAGCATGGCGCGGCCGTGGTTCTCCATGCGGGCCGTGACGGGGGTCGGGGCGTAGCCCGCGAGCTGCTGGTTTGCGTTCATGGCATTCATGTGGGGCTCCCTCAGACCTCGTACGGCTGGACGACGATGAAGTTGCCGGGGGCGCCGCGGAACTGGAGGTTCACGGTCTCCCCGCTGTGGCCGGGGTAGGCGTTGCGGCGCAGCCGGACCTGGCTGGAAATGATCACCTGGGAGGCGGCGGACCAGGCGACGATGGCGTTGCTGTCCGCGAAGGTGGTGGGGGTGACGGGCAGGACGACGGGGACGCCGTGCGTCTTGACGATCACCGTGCCGGAGCCCTGGAAGAGCATGGTGAACAGGGCGCCGCCGGGAATGCCGTGGCCCTCGATCCGGCGGACCTCGTGCTGGAGGGACTCGTCGAAGGCGAGGACGGACTCGGCGGAGACGCAGATGCCGTCGCCCTGGAGCTCGATGGCGTGCAGGTGGGCGCCGTTCTCCGCGAGGAAGACCTGGCCGCGGCCGGTGCAGCGCATCAGCTGCATCTCCTGGCCGGTGGCGTTGCCGACGATGCGGCCCGCGAAGCCCGCGCCCTTGTAGCTGAAGTCGACCTTGCCCTGGTAGAGGACCATGCTGCCCTGGCGGGCCAGGACGGCCTGGCCGCCCATCGACAGGTCGACGCGCATGAGCTGCTGGTTCTGCGGGGTCCAGCGGGCACCCGTGGGGGCCTCCTTGTACCGCTGGAGCGCGGCGGAGAGGCCGGGGGCGGCCGCGGCGGCGGCCTGCGGGGCCTGGCCGTAGGGGGCCGGGGGCTGCTGGCCGTACGGGGGCTGCTGGCCCGGGACCTGGCCGCCGTAGGAGGGCTGCGGCTGGCCGTAGGGCGCGGGCGCCGGGGGCGGCGGCGGGACCTGGCCGCCGTACGAGTGCTGCTGCTGCGGGTGGCCGTACGAGGGCGGTCCGGGCTGCTGCGGGGGGTGCGGCGGCTGACCGTACGGCGCCGCGGGCGCGGGCGGGGTCAGCGGGCCGACCATCGTCGGGGCCGAGTGCACCGGCGCGGGGGCCGGGGGCTGCGGCTGCTGCTGCGGCGGCGTGTAGGGCGCCGGGGCCGGGGCGGGGGCCGGGGGCTGCTGCTGGTGGGCCGGGGCGCCGAAGGACGGGGCCGGGGCGGCCGCCTGGGGCGGCGGGGCGAAGCCGGGGGCGGCCTGAGGCTGGGCCTGGGCCGGGACCTGCGCCTCGGGCTGGGCCTCCTCCTCGGCGACCTCGCCGCCGAAGTTCTGCAGGAGCGCGGCCAGACCGCCGTCGAAGCCCTGGCCGACGGCGGCGAAGCGCCACACGTCCTTCAGGTAGAAGTCGCCGATCATCAGGGCGCGTTCGGTGCTGAACTCGGAGCCCGTGAAGGAGTAGCGGACGACTTCCTCACCGCCGGCCACGATCCGGATGTAGCCGGGACCGATCTGCGACATCTGCCCGGGACCGTCGAGGGTGGCGGTGAAGGACAGCTTGTGGATGGCGGGCGGGACGCGGTCCAGCGTCACCCGGAAGGATTCCGTGTCACCGGCCTGGGGGCCGAGCTGCTGGATGGACTCCTCCGGCGACTTCGGCTGGTTGAAGAAGACGAAGTAGCGGTCGTCCGACAGCCGCTCGTCGGCGTCGAGGCCGAAGCAGCTGATGTCGAAGGAGAGCCCGGGCCCGGCGATCTGAACGCCCACGTACAGATCGGTGCCCGCCGTCAGATCACTGATCCTGGCCTTGTGGCCGCGTTGGAATTCCCTGGCCATACGTCCGACCGTCCCCCATCCCGACTGTGAATACACGCCGCTCGATGCGCACCACTGTTTGCTTGCCGCTGATTGCGTGCCGCTCAGGCTAACGGCTCCGGCAGACATCCGGCCAAGTCGGTACCGACCCGGTACACAACGCCTTCCGTGACAGAAGGTCATTCCTCACGGGCGGCGGGAATCCTCGGCAGACGGTCCGCCGCGACCACTCCTTCGAGGAAGCCGCGGGCGCGCTCGGTCCTCGGGTAGGCCTCCAGCAGCGCCCAGAAGCGGGGGCCGTGGCCGGGCACGAGGAGGTGCGCCAGCTCGTGGAGCAGCACGTAGTCGACGACGTACTCCGGCATGCCCTGGAGGCGGTGGGACAGCCGGATGCTGCCTTCGGCGGGGGTGCAGGATCCCCAGCGGGTGTTCTGGTTGGTGACCCAGCGGACCGAGCGGGGGCGGGCACGGCCGCTGAAGTACTGCTCGGACAAACGCTCGGCGCGCTCGGTGAGTTCCGTGTCGCCGAGGGTGCGTTTGCTCTCCTGGGCGGCGAGCTTGTCCAGCATGACGCCCACCCAGCGCTGCTCCTCCGCCTCGGACATCCGGGCAGGGATCAGGACGACCGTCCGCTCGCCCTCGCGGTAGGCGGATACGGTCCTGCGGCGGCGCGCGCTCCGGCGGACTTCGACGGCGCGCTGGGGTGGGTCGGCGGACACGCCACGAAGGTACCCGGTCGCCGTGGTGGAAGTCCCGCACGTCCGCGCTTCGAACATGATCGATTCACGGCCGCTACGGGAAGCACCCGCTTTCTCCATCTCATATGCCCAATACCTCCTGCCTGTGGACAAATTCCCGCACGGATTCCGGCGGGCGGGCATCGTGACGGAGGAGGACAAGTGACGAGGGAATGCGGGCGGGTGAATCCGCCCGGGGAGGAGGCGGCGATGTATCCGAAGGTGAAGCCGGCGCTGGCGCGGGCCTGGCGGGACCTGCAGACGGTCCAGTGCGGGGTGACGCCCGCGCACGCGGTGGCGCTCGGTCCGGTGGACACGGCCACGGGGGCGCTGATCGACCGGATCGACGGGACGCGGAGCATGGAGCAGCTGCGGGCCGAGGCCGTCGGCTCGGGGCTGCGGCCGGGGCAGGCGGACGAGCTGGTCCGGCGGCTGGCGGCGGCCGGGCTGCTCGACGACGCCACGGCGGGCGGCCCCCGGGCGCAGGCCCTGCGGGACCGGCCCGAGACCCTGGAGCGGCTGGGGCCCGACCTGGGCTCGCTCTCGCTGGTGCACCGCGAGCCGGGCGGTGACTTACGGGGCCTCGCGGCGCGCCGGGGCCTACGGGTCCAGGTGCGCGGGAGCGGGCGGGTGGGGGCGGTGATCGCCGCCGTCCTGGCGGGGGCGGGGGTGGGCCGGGTCGAGGTGCTGGACGGGGGTCGGGTGGTGGCGGCCGATGTCGCGCCGGGCGGGCTGGGTCCCGGGAGCGTGGGCCGGCTGCGGGCGGAGGCGGCGGGGGCGCTGGTGCGGGAGTCGGCCCCGGGGCGGGGGCCGCGCGCCGGGGATCCCGAGGGGCCGGGGCCGGGGCTGGCCCTGGTGGTGGTCGCGCCCCGGGACGGGCTCCAGGCGTGGGCCCCCGATCCGGACACGGCGGCCGGGTGGGTGGCCGCCGGGATCCCGCACCTGTACGCGGGGGTGCTGGAGGGGACGGGGCTGGTGGGGCCGCTGGTGCTGCCGGGTGCCACCGCGTGTGCCGGGTGCATGGAGCGCGACCGCGTCGACCGGGATCCGGCCTGGCCGAGGATGCTGGTGCAGTGGCGTTCGGTGCACCGCCGTCGCCCGACGGCGGCCTGCGACCTGGGACTGTCCACGGCGGTGGCCGGGCTGGCCGCCGCGCACGCCCTGTCCTTCCTCGACGGCGAACTGCCCGCCTCGACGGCCACCCGCTGGGAGGCCGCCCTCCCCGGGCTGCACTGGGAGCCCTCCCCGGTCAGCCCCCACCCCGGGTGCCCGTGCGCGGCGGCGGTGTCGCCCGAGCCGGCGGCGGAGCCCGAGGTGGTGCGGTCATGAGCGGGGTCGCTCGGGACGGGGGGCGGGTGCCCGGGTCGGGCCCGGTGGATGCCATGACAGGATGCGTGGGGGCCGAGGGTCGTCCCCAACCGCCGCTTGCGGCACAGCTGTCTGGGAACAGGAGGGGCTCATGTCTGATCTTCCCCGGAAGGCGGTCACACGCACCGTCAAGCTGGCCGCGCTACCACTCGGCATCGCGGGCCGGGCCACCTGGGGGCTGGGCAAGCGGATCGGCGGCAAGTCCGCCGAGATCGTGGCGCGCGAGCTCCAGCAGCGCACCGCCGAGCAGCTGTTCCGCACGCTCGGGGAGCTGAAGGGGGGCGCGATGAAGTTCGGCCAGGCCCTTTCGGTGTTCGAGTCGGCCCTGCCCGAGGAGGTCGCCGGGCCCTACCGGGCGGCGCTGACCAAGCTTCAGGAGGCGGCCCCGCCGCTGCCCGCGGCGCGGGTGCACGAGGTGCTGGCGGAGCGGCTCGGCGCGGACTGGCGTGAGATGTTCGAGGAGTTCGAGGACAAGCCCGCCGCGGCCGCCTCGATCGGGCAGGTGCACCGGGCGGTGTGGCACGACGGGCGTCAGGTCGCGGTCAAGGTCCAGTACCCGGGCGCCGGGGAGGCTCTGCTGTCGGACCTCAAGCAGCTGGGCCGCTTCGCGGGGCTGTTGGGGCCGCTGATCCCGGGCATGGACATCAAGCCCCTGATCACCGAGTTGCGCGACCGGGTCACGGAGGAGCTGGACTACGAGCTGGAGGCCGAGGCGCAGCGCATCCATGCGGACGCCTTCGACGGGGATGCCGACGTGGTCGTCCCGGACGTCGTGCACCAGAGCGACCAGGTGCTGGTGACGGAGTGGATGGAGGGCACCCCGCTGTCGGAGGTGATCGCCGACGGCACCCCGGAGGAACGCGACCGTGCCGGGCAGTTGCTGGCCCGGTTCCTCTTCTCCGGCCCGGCGCGCACCGGCCTGCTGCACGCCGACCCGCATCCGGGGAACTTCCGTCTGATCTCCTCGGCGGACGGCCGGATACGGCTGGGCGTGCTGGACTTCGGCACGGTCGACCGGCTGCCGGGCGGCTGGCCGAAGCCCATAGGCCGCTCGCTGCGGATGACCCTGGACGGGGACGCCGAGGGGGTCTACGGCCACCTGCGCGCAGAGGGGTTCGTGAAGGAGTCCATCGAGCTGGACCCCGGCGCGGTGCTCGACTACCTCAAGCCGATCATCGAGCCCGCCGAGGCCGACGAGTTCACCTTCACCCGGTCGTGGCTGCGCGGCCAGGCGGCGCGGATCGGCGATCTCCGCTCCCCCGCACACCAGTTGGGGCGCCAGATCAATCTTCCGCCTTCGTACCTGCTGATCCACCGCGTGTCCTTGAGCACCATCGGGGTGCTGTGCCAGCTGGGTGCGACGGTGCGGCTGCGGGACGAACTGGAGGCTTGGCTGCCGGGGTTCCTGCCGGAGGACTGAGCCTGCCGCCCGGCCGGACGGCCGGGCCCGGGTTCACCACCAGGAGGAGTCGAGCCTGCCTTCGATGGCGCGGAGGTTGGCGCGCGCGCAGTCGACGCAGAAGTACTGTCTCGCGCCGTTCTCGACCGAGCAGGTCCAGGTGGGCGGGGAGCCGTCCGGGGAGCGGGCGCCGCAGCGCGCGCAGACGACGGGCGGGGCCTCGGGTCCCGGCGGGGTGGGGTGGGGAGTCGGCTGGTCCACCTCCAGACGATATCCCCGCGGAGGCGGCGCGGGCTCCGCAACGCACCGGGGGGACCGGTCCCTTCGGACCGGTCCCCCCGGGTGCTGCGGTGCGGCTGTCAGTGCATGACGGCCATGGCCAGCGCGCGGCGGGCGCGCAGTGAGACGCGCTCGGCCTTGCGCTGCATGCGCCGTGCGGCGACCAGGCGCAGGGCGTGACGCTCGGCGTCCGCCTCACGCATGCGGTCGTCCATATGGGCACGGGCCAGGGCTTCTGGGATGAGTTGCATTTCGCGGGTCCTGTTCTGACGCGAGGTCATCGCGCCGGCGGTGATGAAGTCTGCGGTGGCGGAGCCGTGCGGCTGCTCGCTCGTGGTGGCGTAGGGGGACATGAGGGCCTGCTTCAGGGGGTCGTGCGTGTGTGGGCGGTCGATGGTTCCGAGGGCGGTCATGCCGCTGCAACCGGGTTCTTGCGCGGACGGCCACGGGGCCGCTTGCGGGCCACGACAACGCCCTGGACGAAGAGCTCTCCACCCCAGACACCCCAGGGCTCGCGGCGCTCCTTCGCTCCGGCGAGGCAGGCCTCGACCAGCGGGCAGGTGCCGCAGAGGGACTTGGCGTACTCGACGTCGGCCGGGGACTCGGCGAAGAAGACCTCGGGGTCGTAGGTGCGGCAGGCGACGGGGACGCCGAGGTTCTCGATGGCGTCGTCGAGCGCGGTCAGCGCGGTGAGGGGGGTCAAGGTGTGGTCCTCCGGGACTGCGGGCGGGGAGATCGTTCGGTTCTGCGGTACGGACGGGGCGTGCGCTTCGAGTTGCACGGTGGTTTCTTCCTCGTCTTGTTCGGCTAGTCGTTCCGGCCGGTCGGCCGGGTGGCGGCTGGTGGTACCTGGTTCTGCCAGTCCCGAGGCCCCTTCACTCCGTCGTCCCCGGTCGGGGACAAACAGAAGGGCCGCGGATCCCGGGTGGGGTTCCGCGGCCCTGAAGGCGCCGGCCAGATCTCGCGATCAGGCTGGATCACTCCAGGGTTCGAGCCCACGGAAGGCCCACATCAGGTGGTGCTGCTGCTTCGTCGTCGTCTGCTTCGTGCTAGCTCCGGCACCGGCTGCGGCCGCGAAGCCATAGGCGCCATGCGCCTGGGCTTCCAGTACTGCCACCGGTGCCTGGGTCGGTCGCTCATTGCGCTCGCTGACCGGAAGGGTCGCGAGCGGGGCGGGCCGGCCTGCGGAAATCGCAGACAGACCGGTGCCCAGGATCGAGACGGAACCGAGCAGGCAGGAAGCGTCGACCGAGCGATCGGTCATTTTGGTGAAGGTCATGAAGCTGGTCACTGGTCTCGCCTCCTCTCGGCGTCTCGGGGACTCGGCCCGGGGGCCTGTCCCATACGTATTCGGATAAGTACAGCACGAATCCGGGGCTTCGGAGAAGCCACCGTTTCCGTTGCTAAGAACCTATGGGGCTTCGCTGGGCATGTGCAAACTATTTTTCCGACGAGTTTCTACGCGTCGTCAGGATCCTCGCCCCCGGGCTCCTGGCCTGCGCAGATGGCCAGGACATCGGCCCCGTACCGGTCGAGCTTGCGGCCGCCGACTCCGGAGATCATCGAGAGCTCGCCCGCCTCGGAGGGCGCGGCCTCCGCGATGGCCATCAGGGTCTTGTCCGTGAAGACGCAGTACGCGGGCAGTCCCTGGTCCTTCGACTGGGCGGCCCGCCACTCGCGCAGCCGCTCGTAGAGGCCCTCGTCCATGTCGGACGGGCAGTCCTCGCAGCGCATCAGTTTGATGTCCCCGGCCTCGGTCAGGGTCCGGCCGCAGACCCGGCACAGCGCGGGTCCCCGGCGGCCGCGCTTGCGGGGCCCGTGCCCCTCCGGGGAGCCCGGCCGGCTGCCCGGGGCCGCGGAGCCCGGCCGCAGGCCGTTCAGGAAGCGGCTGGGGCGCCGGGAGGCCCGGCCGCCCGGGGCCCGGGAGAGCGCCCAGGAGAGGGTCAGGTGCATCCGCGCCCGGGTGACGCCGACGTAGAGGAGCCGGCGCTCCTCCTCGACCTGCTCGTCGGTCTTGGCGTAGGTGATCGGCATCATGCCGTCGGTGAGGCCGACGAGGAACACGGCGTCCCACTCCAGGCCCTTCGCCGCGTGCAGCGAGGCGAGGGTGACGCCCTGGACGGTCGGCGCGTGCTGGGCGGCCTTGCGTTCCTCCAGCTCGACGGTGAGGTCGGCCAGGGTCGCGCCGGGCCGGCTGCGGGCGAAGTCCTCCGCGAGGCGGACCAGCGCGGCCAGGGACTCCCACTGGTCGCGCACGGCGCCGGACCCGGCGGGCGGCTCGCTGCTCCAGCCGGTGGAGCTGAGCACGGCCCGGACCTGGGAGCCCAGCTCGACGACGTCCTCCAGGAGGGGGTCGTTGCCGGCGGAGCGGGCGGCGCCGCGCAGGGCGAGGACCGCCTTCTGGACCTCGGCGCGCTCGAAGAAGCGCTCGGCGCCGCGCAGCTGGTAGGGGACCCCGGCGTCGGCGAGGGCCTGCTCGTAGACCTCGGACTGGGCGTTGATGCGGTAGAGGACCGCGATCTCGCCGGCCGGGACCCCGGCGGCGATCAGGTCCCGGATCCGGTGGGCGACGCCCTCGGCCTCGGCGGGCTCGTCGGGGTACTCGGCGTAGAGCGGGTCGGGGCCGGCCTCGCGCTGCGAGACCAGTTCGAGGCGGTGCTCGGCGGCCCGGCCCTTGGCCTGGTTCAGCAGGCCGTTCGCGAGGTGGACCACCTGGGGGGTGGAGCGGTAGTCACGGACCAGCTTGACGACGGTGGCCTGCGGGAAGCGGGTGCGGAAGTTCAGCAGGTGGTCGGGGGTGGCGCCGGTGAAGGAGTAGATGGTCTGGCTGGCGTCGCCGACGACGCAGAGGTTGTCGCGGTCCCCGAGCCACAGCTCCAGCAGCCGCTGCTGGAGCGGGCTGACGTCCTGGTACTCGTCGACCACGAAGTGCTGGTACTGGGTGCGGATCTGCTCGGCGATGTCGTGGCGGTCCTGGAGGATGCCGACGGTGAGGAGCAGCACGTCCTCGAAGTCGATCATGCCGCGGTCGCGCTTGAGCTGCTCGTACGTCCCGTAGATCTGGGCGATCTCGGCCATGTCCCGGGGGGCCTCGCGGCCCGCCTTGAGGGCGGCGGCCGGGTAGTCGGCGGGGACGGTCTGGGTGACCTTGGCCCACTCGATCTCACCCGTGACGTCGCGCAGCTCGTTGCGGTCGAGGCGGATGCGGCAGCGGGAGCCGGCCTCGGCCACGAACTGGATCTTGCGCTCCAGGAGCCGGGGCACCTCCCCGCCGACGGCCCGGGGCCAGAAGTACTGGAGCTGGCGCAGGGCGGCGGAGTGGAAGGTGCGGGCCTGGACCCCGCCCGCGCCCAAAGTGCGCAGGCGGCCGCGCATCTCTCCGGCGGCGCGGTTGGTGAAGGTGACGGCCAGCACACTGGCCGGCATGAGCTGGCCGGACTGGACGCCGTAGGCGATGCGGTGGGTGATCGCGCGGGTCTTGCCGGTACCGGCGCCCGCCAGCACGCACACCGGCCCGCGCAGGGTCGTGGCGACCTCGCGCTGCTCCGGGTCGAGGCCCAGGAGCACGGCGTCGGCATCGGCCGCGCCGGTGCCCGCGCCGGACGGGAAAGCTGAGGAGTGCGTTGCTGATGTCACCCCGCCATGCTGCCAGGTCCGGTGGGCCGGGCGGGAAAGTTGTCCACAGGCCGGGGTCGCGGGCGGTTTGTCGTACCGGTGGTGGTGCGGGCGGGCCGGGCGGGAATGGCCGGGGGTCCTCGTACGTTCGAGTACTCGGACCACCGAGCCCTCACGAAGGAGAGCGCAGCATGCAGGACACGGGCACCGTCACGATGTACAGCACGACCTGGTGCGGCTACTGCCGTCGGCTGAAGACGCAGCTGGACCGGGAGGGCATCGCCTACAACGAGATCAACATCGAACTCGACCCGGAGTCCGCGGCATTCGTGGAGAAGGCGAACGGCGGCAACCAGACCGTTCCCACCGTCCTTGTGAAGTCCTCGGCGGGCGCCGAGTCCGTCATGACGAACCCGAGCCTCGCGCAGGTCAAGCAGGCCCTCGCCGTCTGACGTCCCGCGTGCACGAACAGAAAGGCCCCCGCCCGAGGCGGGGGCCTTCTGCTGTGTGACGAACGTTACGCCGGGACGGCGGCCGGCTTCGGGAGGGGCTGGCCGTACCAGCGCTCCACCAGACGGGCCGCGATGGAGATGCCCGACGGTGGCAGGAGCTCGCCGGACTCGATCGCCGCGCGCAGGTCCTCGCGGGAGAACCAGCGGGCCTCCTGGATCTCCTCGCCGTCGACCGTGATCTCCGAGGAGACGGCGCGGGCGTTGAAGCCGAGCATCAGGCTGTACGGGAACGGCCAGGGCTGGCTGGCGACGTACTCGACCTCGCCGATCCGCACGCCCGCCTCCTCCCACACCTCGCGGATCACCGACTGCTCGATGGACTCGCCCGGCTCCACGAACCCGGCCAGCGTCGAGAAGCGGCCCTCCGGCCAGTGCACCTGGCGGCCCAGCAGCGCGCGGTCCTGCTCGTCCGTGACCAGCATGATCACGGCCGGGTCGGTGCGCGGGTAGTGCTCGGCGCCGCAGCCCGGGCAGCGGCGGATGTGGCCGGCCGCCGCGACGACGGTGCGCTCGCCGCAGCGGGAGCAGAACCGGTGCATGCGCTGCCAGTTCTCCAGTGCCACCGCGTGCACCATCAGCCCGGCGTCGCGCGGGGACAGCAGGAGTCCGGCCTCGCGCAGCCCGGCCGGGCGGGCCGACTGGTCCATGCGGCCCGGCAGGGAGTCCTTCTGCAGCGCGAAGTACCGTACGCCGTCCTCGTCCGTGCCCAGGAAGTAGCGGTGGGTCTCGGTGACCGGGGCCTCGAAGGCCGGGGTCATGACGATGCCGGTGCCGCCGTCGGGGGTGTCGTCGATCAGCACCTGGCCGCCGGAGACCACGAAGACGCGGGTCGTCGGGTGGCTCCAGGCGGCCGCGAGCCACGCCTCGTCGAGGCGGTGGTGCGCGGCGCGGTCGATCCCGCTGGGCGCGGCGAGCGAGAGAGGGCGCTCGGTATGGGTGCTCACAGGTACTTCCAACTCCCCCGGTGGGTGGGACAAGGCAGGCTGCTGGTGCGTGGCGTGGGGCGGGTGGTGCGGGTGGGTGGGGCGTGGGGCGTGGGGTCAGGCGGGCTTCCAGTGGGCCGCCAGGTCGCCCCAGAGGTAGGCGGTCGTCTCGACGCCCTTCAGGAGCAGGTCCAGCTCGACCTTCTCGTTCGGCGAGTGCCAGCCGTCGGAGGGGACGGAGATGCCGAGGAAGAGCACGGGCGCGTCCAGGACGTCCTGGAGGTCGGCGGCCGGCCCCGATCCGCCCTCGCGGGTGAAGCGGACCGGCTGCCCGAAGGCGCGGCCCATGGCCCGGACGACGGACTGCAGGGCGGGGTGGTCCAGCGGGGTGAGGCACGGCCGGGTGGGGGCGCCGAAGGTGACGCAGTGCCGGATCCCGGCGGGGACGCGGGCGTCGACCCAGTCCCGGACGGCCGCCTCGACCTCGTACGGGTCCTGCCCCGACACCAGGCGGAACGACAGCTTCAGGTGCGCGGAGGCGGGCACGATGGTCTTGCCGCCGGGGCCCTGGTAGCCGCCGCCGATGCCGTTGACCTCGGCGGTCGGACGGGCCCAGACCCGCTCCAGGGTGGAGTAGCCGGCCTCGCCCGCGGCCGCGTGGGACTTGGCGGTACGGAGCCACTCGGCCTCGTCGAAGGGCAGCTCGGCGATCAGCGCGCGCTCGGTGTCCGTGAGCTCGGTGATGTTGTCGTAGAAGCCCGGGATCGTGACCCGCTCGTCCTCGTCGTGCAGAGCGGCGACGATGCGGGCGGCGACGGTCGCCGGGTTCGGCACGGCCCCGCCGAAGGCACCCGAGTGGATGTCCTGGTCGGGTCCGTGGAAGCTGATCTCGCAGTCGGCGACGCCGCGCATGCCGGTGCAGACGGTGGGGGTGGTCTCGGACCACATGCCGGTGTCGGAGACGATCACGACATCGGCCGCGAGCTCCGCGGCGCGGGCCTCGACGAGCTCGCGGAAGTTCGGGGAGCCCGACTCCTCCTCGCCCTCGATCAGCAGCTTCAGGTGCACGGCGGGGGCGGCGGCGCCGGTCGCGGCCAGGTGGGCGCGCACGCCGAGGGTGTGGAAGAAGACCTGGCCCTTGTCGTCGGCCGCGCCGCGCCCGTACATGCGGCCGTCCTTGACCACCGGCTCGAACGGCTCGGTGTGCCAGCCGTCGGCGAGGGCGGCGGGCTGCACGTCGTGGTGGCCGTAGACGAGGACGGTGGGGGCGGCCGGGTCGGCGGCGGGCCAGTGCGCGAAGACGGCGGGGGCGCCGTCGGTCTCCCAGACCTCGGTGACCGGGAAGCCGGTCTCCTTGAGCTTCGCCGCCAGCCATTCGGCGCTGCGGCGTACGTCGTCCGCGTGCTCGGGCTGCGCCGAGACGGACGGGATCCGCAGCCACTCGGCGAGGTCGTCGAGGAAGGCCGCGCGGTGGCTGTCGATGTACGTGCGGACGACGCTGTCCGCCGGGGTTTCGCTCATGGCCACGAGCCTATCCGTCCGCCCGAGGGTCACTGTCCGTGCCCGTTTTGCCTTGGAGGATCCGCTCAAGACGGGCCCGGCCGGGAAGGCCGCGGGGGCGGATCACGCGGCCGCTGCGCACGTGCAGGAAGGCTGCGCCGACCTGGTCGAGGGGGGTGCCGGTGGCTTCCGCCCAGGCGAGGCGGTACACGGCGAGCTGGAGGGGGTCGGCCTGGGTGGTCCGGCCGGTCTTCCAGTCGACGACCTCGTACGAGCCGTCCGGGTTCTTGTACACGGCGTCGATCCGGCCGCGGATCACCCGGCCGGCGAGGGTGAGCTGGACCGGGGCCTCCATCCGGTACGGGGTGCGCTCGGCGTACTCGCTGCGCTCGAAGGCCGCCTTGAGGGCTTCGAGGTCGGCCTCGTCGGCGACGTCCTGGTCGGAGCCGGGCAGCTCGGTGTCCGGGTCGAGGACGTCGAGGAGCGGCAGGGGCAGCTCGTCGAAACGGGACTCCACCCAGGCGTGGAAACGGGTGCCCTGGCGGGCGGCGGGCTGCGGAGGCCTGGGCATGGGGCGGGCGAGATCGCGTACGAAGCCCTGCTCGTCGGCGGCGAGCCGCAGGAGCTGGCTCGCGGACAGGGCGGAGGGCAGCTCGACGTCCCGGACGGCTGCGCGGGCGCGGCGGAGCTCGCCCTCGAGGGCGTCGAGGTCACGGTCCCAGGAGGCGATGGCGCGGGCCTCTTCGGGGGTCAGGGCCGTTGCCCTGCCGGGCGGGGCGTGGTCCGCCGGCGCGGCGGGCTCCCCGGCCCAGAGGTCGCCCGGGGCGCCGGCCCCGGAGCCCCGGTCGGGGTGCGCGGGGGCGCCCGGCGCGGGGCGCTGCGCGGGGAGCTGCGCGTGCTCCCCGGCCCACGGATCCTCGTCGGGCTCCGGCGGCTCCCCCGCCCAGGGGTCGTCACCGGCGGGGTGCGGCGGGGCTGCCGCCCAGGGGGCATCGGCCGGCGGGCCGGAAGCGGTCCTGGCGGGGGTGGCGGGCTCCCCGGCCCAGAGGTCGTCCGGGGTGCCGGGCGCGGCGGGGCCGGGGAGGTCGTCCCCCACCCCGCCCCTTCCCGAAACCGGGGCTGCGCCCCGGACCCCGTGGGGTTCCGCCGGGGCTCCGCCCCAGGGGTCGACGGGCACGGCTTCGCCGGCCCAGAGACCGTCTCCGGGCAGGCCGGCACCGGCACCGGGCAGGGACGAACCCGCGGACGCCGCCCCGGGCGGGGCCGGGAGCGCGCGACCATCGGCCGCAGGGTCCCCCGCCCAGGGGTCGGCCTCGGGCGGGGCCGGGGGTGGGGCGAAGGGCGGGTCCCCCGCCCAGGGGTCGGGCTCCGGGGGTTCCGTGGCGTAGGAGGGGTCCTCGCAGTGGGGGGGCCACAGGTAGGGGTCGTCGGGGGTGGGGTCGGGCGGGGTCCGGGGGTGGGGCGGGGTCGGGGGGTGGGCGAGGTGGGATTCGACCAGGGCGGCGGCTCGGCGGCGGAGGGTGAGGGACGTGGGGTCCAGGGGGAGGGGCCAGGAGTGGTCCGGGGTGGCGTCGGTGGCCAGGGCCGGGTTCTCGGCGTCCGGGGCGGGCTCCTCGGCCCAGGCGTCGATCTCGCCGTAGCCGGCCTCGCAGTGGGTACGCAGGGCTTCCAGGAACTCCGACGGGCCGCGGCGGCGCTTCTGGGTGGGGCCCCACCAGTGGCCGGAGGCCAGCAGCAGGGAGCGGGGGCGGGTGAAGGTCACGTAGCCGAGGCGGAGTTCCTCGGTCTGCTTGTGGGTCTTGAGGGAGGCCTTGAAGGACTTCAGGCCGGCCGAGGTCCACGCCGGGTCGGCGGGCAGGGTGGGGGCGTCCCCGCGCAGGGCGTACGGGAGGACCTTCGCGTACGAGGTCCAGGCCTCGGGGGCCTTGTCCTTGGGGAAGGAGCCCGCGCACAGGTCGGGGACGACGACCACGTCCCACTCGAGGCCCTTGGACTTGTGGGCGGTGAGGACCTTCACGGTGTTCTCGCCGCCGGGCAGGGCGTGGTCGAGGCCCTTCTCGTACTGGGCGGCGGTGCGCAGGAAGGCCAGGAAGGCCAGCAGGGTGGCCTGCCCGTCGAGGGCGGCGAAACCGGCCGCGACGTCCATGAAGTGCGACAGGGTCTCGCGCCGGCGGGCGGCCAGCGCGTGCGGGGACGCGGAGAGCTCCACCTCCAGGCCGGTGGTGGACAGGACGCGGTGCAGGACGTCCATCAGCGGGTCGGCGAGGGAGCGCCGCAGGTCCCGCAGTTCCTGCGCGAGGTGCGCGAAGCGGACCCGGGCGGCGGCGGAGAAGGGGAGGTCGTCGGGGGCTTGGCCGGCTCCGTCGAGGAAGGTCTCCAGGGCGTCGGCCAGGGAGACGATCTCCGCCGGGTCCACGCCCTCGACCGCCGCCGCGAGCCGCCCGTCGGGGCCGTCGTCGGCGGAGGCGCGGGCCACCAGCTGCCGGGCCCGGCGGCCGAGCAGGGCCAGGTCGCGGGCGCCGATGCGCCAGCGCGGGCCGATGAGGAGGCGGACCAGGGCGGCGTTGGCGCCGGGGTCCTGGAGCACCTCGCACACCGAGACGAGGTCGGCGACCTCGGGGAGGTGCAGGAGCCCGGACAGGCCGACGACCTCCACCGGTACGTCCCGGGCGACCAGGACCGCCTGGATCCGCGCGAAGTCGGCGGCGGAGCGGCACAGCACGGCGATCTCGCCGGGCTCCTTGCCCGTGCGCACCAGGTGCGCGACGGAGTCGCCGAGCCACTCCAGTTCCTCGGCGTGGGTGTTCAGCAGGGCGCAGCGGACCTGGCCGTCGCGCTCGGCGCCCGGGGCGGCGCGCAGCGCCTCGACGCCCTCGTGCATGGCGCGCAGCGGGGCGGCGAGGCCGTTGGCGAGGTCGAGGAGGCGGCCGCCGCTGCGCCGGTTCTCGCTGAGCGAGAGGCGGGTGGCGGGGCGGCCGTCGGCGTGCGGGAAGTGCTCGGGGAAGTCGTCGAGGTTGGCGACGGAGGCTCCGCGCCAGCCGTAGATGGCCTGGCAGGGGTCGCCGACGGCGGTCACGGCGTGACCCGTGCCCCCGCCGAACAGTCCGGACAGCAGCAGCCGCTGGGCGACGGAGGTGTCCTGGTACTCGTCGAGGAGGACGACGCGGAACTCCTGGCGGAGCAGGGTCCCCACCTCGGGCCGGGTGGTGGCGAGGCGGGCGGAGAGGGCTATCTGGTCGCCGAAGTCGAAGAGGTCGCGGGAGCGTTTGGCGGCGCGGTAGCGCTCGACGAGTTCCAGCAGCTCCAGGCGGCCGCGTACGGCTTCGGGGACCTTGCGCAGGTCCTCGTTGGTGAGTTTGACCTCGACGAGGGAGTCCAGCAGCCCGGTGTCGTACGCGCGCAGGGCGGCCGGTTCGACGAGGTGCTCGGAGAGCTCCCCGTCGAGCGCGAGGAGGTCGCCGACCAGGTCGGGGACGGACTTGGTGAGGGACGGGTACGGGCCGGGGGCCTCGCGGAGTACCTTCGCGGCGAGCTGGAAGCGGGTGGCGTCGGCGAGGAGGCGGGCGCTGGGCTCCAGCCCGATGCGCAGGCCGTGGTCCTTGAGGAGCTGTCCGGCGAAGGCGTGGTAGGTGGAGATGCGGGGCTCGCCGCCGGCCGACCCGGCCTCGTGCGGGGAGGGGTCCGGGTCGGTGATGCCGGCCCGGGCGAGTGCCTTGCGGACGCGTTCGGCGAGCTCGCCGGCGGCCTTGTTGGTGAAGGTGAGGCCGAGGACCTGTTCGGGGGCGACGGCTCCGGTGCCGACGAGCCAGACCACGCGGGCGGCCATGACGGTGGTCTTGCCGGAGCCGGCGCCCGCGACGATCACCTGGGGGTCGGGCGGGGCGGCGGCGCAGGCCAGCTGTTCGGGCGTGAACGGGATCCCGAGGAGCTCCTTGAGCTGCTCGGGATCGGTGAGGACGGGCGCGCGCCCGGACTCGTACGCGGTCACCCCAAAAGGCTAGCCGCCCGCACCGACAGTCCCGGACGGCGAGAGCCGCCGTCTCATTCCACGGTCTGGCGGCCCTCGGGGAGGGCGCTGCACGCGCTGCGGAAGGAGCAGCGTTTGCAGTGTTCGCCGGTCGCGGGGGCGAAACGTTCGTCCAGGACGCGGCCGGCGGCGGTGGCGAGGAGGTCGCCGACCCACTCGCCGGAGGGACCGCCGTCGAGCGGCTGCTGCGCCTGGATCTTCGGGACCTCGTCGCCGCCGTCCTTCTTGGGTGCGCCCTGGCGGAGCTGGACGAGTTCGGCGCCGCCGGGCTCGGGGCGGCGGCCGTCGAAGACCTCGTCGACGGCGCCCTCGCGGACGGCGAGCTGGTAGACGGCGAGCTGGGGGTGGCGGGCGACCTCGTCCTTGGTCGGGGCGCCCTTGCCGGTCTTGAAGTCGACGACGTACGCGCGGCCCTGCGGGTCGGCCTCGACGCGGTCCATGGAGCCGCGGATGCGGACGGCGTACTCGCCGGCGTCGAGGGTGACGTCGAAGTCGTGCTCGGTGGCGACGGAGGCGCGGCCGCCGCGGTCGGTGGTGTGCCAGCGCAGGAAGCGTTCCAGGGCGGCGCGGGCGTTGTCCTTCTCCTGGCGGGACTTCCAGGGGGCGTCGAAGGCGAGGGCGTCCCAGACGGAGTCGAGGCGTTCCATCAGGACGGCGAGGTCGGCGGGGGTACGGCCGGAGGCGACCTCGTCGGCGAGGACGTGGACGACGTTGCCGAAGCCCTGGGCGGCGGTGGAGGGGGCGTCGGCCTTGACCTCGCGGCCCAGGAACCACTGGAGGGAGCAGGTGTTGGCCAGCTGCTCCAGGGCGCTGCCGGACAGGGCGACGGGCCGGTCCCGGTCGCGCAGCGGCACCGTGGAGGCGGTGGGCTCGTACAGGCCCCACCAGCGCTGCGGGTGCGCGGCGGGCACCAGGGGGCGGTCCTCGTCGTCGGTGAGCGCGGCGAGGCGGGCCAGGCGGCGGGCGGCGGCGTCGCGCAGGGCGGGCGAGGCGTCCGGGTCGACGGTGGTGGCGCGGAGTTCCGCGACGAGCGCGGGGACGGCGAGGGGGCGGCGGGGGCGGCCGGAGACGTCCTTGGGGGTGACGCCGAGTTCGGTGAGGAAGCGGGAGGGCTGGTCGCCGTCCTCGGCGGGTGCCTTGACGGCGGTGACGACGAGGCGGTGACGGGCGCGGGTGGCGGCGACGTAGAACAGCCGGCGTTCCTCGGCGAGGAGCGCGCCGGGGGTGAGGGGTTCGGCGAGGCCGTCGCGGCCGATGCGGTCGGCTTCGAGGAGGGAGCCGCGGCGGCGCAGGTCGGGCCAGAGCCCTTCCTGGACCCCGGCGACGACGACGAGGCCCCACTCCAGGCCCTTGGAGCGGTGCGCGGTCATCAGGCGGACGGCGTCGGTGCGGACGGCGCGGGTGGTGAGGGTGTCGGCGGCGATGTCCTCGGCCTCGAGCTGTTCGAGGAAGTTGAGGGCGCCGCGGCCGCCGGTACGTTCCTCCGCGCGGGCGGCGTTGTCGAAGAGGGCGCAGACGGCGTCGAGGTCCCGGTCGGCGTTGCGTCCGGCGGCGCCGCCGCGGCGGGCGCGGCGCTCCAGGCGGTCGGGCCAGGAGGTGCCGTCCCAGAGGGTCCACAGGGCCTCTTCGGCGGTGCCGCCGCCCTGGAGGAGCTCGCGGGTCTTGCGCAGGAGCAGCCCGAGGCGCTGCGCTCCGCGGGCGTAGGCGGGGTCGTGGGCGGTGAGCCGCCCGGGCTCGGCGAGGGCACGGGCCAGCAGTACGTCGGAGGGCGCGGGGGCGGTGACCCCGGCGGCCCGCTCCTCGTCGCGCAGGGCCCGCCCGAGGCGGCGCAGATCGGCGGCGTCCATACCGCCGAGGGGCGAGGTCAGCAGGGTGAGCGCGGCCTCGACCCCGACCCAGCCGGCGTCTTCCGGGGGGATCCCGGCGGCGTCGTCGGCGGGAGCCGGGGCGTCGGAGCCGTCGTCGGCGACGGCCGGGTCCGGGGTCGGAGCTTCCGGAGCCGAGGCGGAGCCGCTCGGCGCGGGGCCGTCCGGGGCGGAGCCGTCCGGGGCGGAGCCGTCCGGGGCGGGACCGTCCGGGGCGGAGCCGTCCGGGGGCGGGGGCGTGGGAAGGGCCGCGGTGGCGGTGAGGCGGAGGGCCGTGAGGAGGGGGGAGACCGCCGGTTCGTGGCGGAGGGGGGTCGCCGAGGCGTCGGTCTCCGCCGGGACTCCCGCCGCGACGAGGGCGCGCCGCATCGCCGGGAGGGTGCGGCCGCCCGCGCGGACCAGGACGGCCATGTCCTGCCAGGGCACCCCGTCCTCCAGGTGGGCCCGGCGCAGGATGTCGGCGATGTTGTCCAGTTCGGCGCCGGCCGTCGGGTACGTGTACACCTCCACCCGTCCGCCCTCCCGTACGGGCCGCAGGTCCCGGTGGGCCCGCACGGCGGCGGCCGGCAGGCGCGGGACGGGCATGCGGGTGGTGAGGAGGCGGGTGGCGGCCAGCAGGGCGGAGCCGGAGCGGCGGCCGACGGTCAGGGCGCGGACGGCGGCGCCCGGGAAGGCCGACTCGAAGTCCAGGATGTTGTTGATGTCCGCGCCCCGGAAGGCGTAGATCGACTGGTCGGGGTCGCCGAAGGCGATCAGCGTGCCGCCGGGGCCGTTCAGCGCGCGCAGCAGCCGCAGCTGGGAGGCGTCCGTGTCCTGGTACTCGTCGACGAGGATCACGTCGTAGGACCCGGACAGGGCCGGGGTGCGCTCCGCCAGCAGGACGGCCCGGTGCAGGAGTTCCGCGTAGTCGAGGGTGCCCTGCATGTCGAGGACGTCGAGGTACTCGGAGAGGAAGGCGGCGGCGGCCTTCCAGTCGGGGCGGCCGATGCGGTCGGCGAAGTCGGACAGGGCCCGCGGGCCGAGCCCCAGTTCGCGGGCGCGGGCCAGGACGGCGCGGACCTCGTCGGCGAAGCCGCGCGTGGTGAGCGCGGCGCGCAGGTCGTCGGGCCAGCGGATGGAGCGCAGCTTGCGCTGGCCGTCGAGCAGGGTGCGGACCATGACGTCCTGCTCCGGTCCTGACAGCAGCCGCAGCGGGTCGGCGAACAGTTCGTGGTCCTGGTGGGCGCGGACCAGGCCGTAGCAGAAGGAGTGGAAGGTGGTGGCCTGCGGGGCGCGGGCGCCGCCGAGGCGCAGGGCGGCGCGGTCGCGCAGTTCCACGGCCGCCTTGCGGCTGAAGGTGAGGATCAGGATGCGGGCCGGGTCGGTCCCGGCCTCGACGCGGGCGGCGGCCGCCTCGATGAGGGTGGTGGTCTTCCCGGTGCCCGGTCCGGCGAGGACGAGCAGCGGTCCGCGGGCGTGATCAACCACCGCGCGCTGTGCTGCGTCCAGGACAGGGGGAGCCACCTGGTCCGGCCCGGTGCGCACCAGGCGGTACGCGTCAGGGGTCCGCGTACGCCGCTCTGAGCGGCCGGAGGAGGAGGTGATCACGTGGGGTGCCGGTCCTGGTGGGTCTGCGGGTGTTCCGGGCGTCGCGGGTGCCGCGCGCACCGCCTCGGCGGCGTGCGCCGAAGAGGCAACGCTACGCCAACCGCGGCGGCCGGCGCAGTCCGTCCCGGTGGGGCGGGGCGTCGCCCCGGGGGCCCGCGGCGTCGTCCCCCGTACGCGCCTTCGACCGTCCGCCCGCGTCCCGCATGGCGGAAGCTGTCAGATGTGAGCCTCGTCGCCTCCGCCGTCCTCTTCCCGTCCGTCCCAGCGGGCTCCGCGCATCGCCAGGCGCGGCTCGCCGGAGGGGGTCTCGCGCAGCGGGGTGCCCTCGGCGCGGTAGTGCTCCAGCGCCCGCCGCTCGCTCCCGGGCAGGGGTACGCCGTCCGCCCGGACCACGCGCCACCAGGGCACGGCTGCTCCGTACAGGGCCATGACGCGCCCGACTTGGCGCGGTCCGCCCTCGCCGAGCCACTCCGCGACGTCCCCGTAGGTCATCACCCGGCCGGGCGGAATCCGCTCGGCCACCTCCAGCACCCGCTCCGCGTACGCGGGAAGCTCTTCGCTCATTCGGGACATGGTGCCGGATGCCGCGGACACGCTCGCGGAAGCTTCCCTTCCGTCCCGGCGCGCACCCTGCTGCCCCGCTCGGCCGCCGGTCCGTGCCACCATCTTCCGGGCGGTGACTGGTGATACGTGATCAAGAAGAGACGGATGTGACGGCGAAGGAGCAGGGTGTGAGCCCTCCGGACGGCGCGGCGCGGGGCGAGGACGCGCGCCCGCACAACGGCGCCCGGCGCCCGGATCCCGGCGGCGAACCCCGCCCCGGCCCGGACCCCGGCGACGGCTCCACGCCCGCCCCGGACCCCGGCTCCCGCGCGGACTCCGACTCCGGCCCGGGTCCCCGCTCCGGCGCCGAGCCGCACCCCGACGCCGCGCTGGCCCCCGCCACGGCTCCGGCCCGGGCCCGCGCCCAGGCCCGCGCCCAGGCCCGGGCCGCCGAGGGCGCCCCCGACCCGCACCCCGACGACCCGCCCGGCCACACCCCGACGGCGGCCGACCGCGTCGAGGTGGACGAACCGCTGCTCGCCGCCCGCGTGCACCGGCCCTCGGACCTCGTACGCGTCCTCGCCGGCGTCCTCGGCATCGCGGTCGTCCTCGCCATCGCCGCCTTCGCCCAGCAGACCACCGCGGGCCTGGAGCAGGACATCAGCCAGGGCACCGGCCAGGCGCCCGCCCTGCTCATCAAGATCGCGGGGCTGGTGTCGAGCATCGCGGTGCTCCTCGTCCCGGTCGCCTTCGCCATCGAGCGGCTGATCAAACGCGACGGGCTGCGCATCGCGGACGGGGTCCTCGCCGCCGTCCTCGCGCACGGCGTCACCCTCGCCACCGACCTGTGGGTCTCCCAGGCCGCGCCCGAGACCATCCAGAACGCCCTCACCCAGCCCACCGGCAGCGGCGGCGCCCTCACCGACCCGGTGCACGGCTACCTCGCGCCCGTGATCGCGTACATGACCGCCGTGGGGATGACCCGGCGGCCGCGCTGGCGGGTCGCGCTGTGGGTGGTGCTGCTGCTCGACGCCTTCGCGATGCTGGTCGGCGGGTACACCACGCCGTTCTCGATCATCCTGACGGTGCTGATCGGCTGGAGCGTCGCGTACGGCACCCTGTACGCGGTCGGCTCGCCGAACGTCCGGCCCACCGGGCAGAACCTCCTCGCCGGCCTGCGCCGCGTCGGCTTCCAGCCGGTCAGCGCGATGCGCGCCGAGGCCCCGGACGGGGACACCTCCGAGGCCAGCGACCGGGGGCGGCGCTACCACGTCACCCTGGAGGACGGGCCGCCGCTCGACGTCACCGTCGTCGACCGCGAGCAGCAGGCCCACGGCTTCTTCTACCGGGTCTGGCGGCGCATGACCCTGCGCGGGATCACCACCCGGCGCAGCCTGCAGTCGCTGCGCCAGGCCCTGGAGCAGGAGGCCCTGCTCGCCTACGCCGCCATCGCGGCCGGGGCCAACGCGCCGAAGCTGATCGCCACCTCCGAGCTGGGCCCGGACGCCGTGATGCTCGTCTACGAGCACCTGGGCGGCCGGAGCCTCGACGCGCTCCCCGACGAGGAGATCACCGACGAACTGAGCCGCAACGCGTGGGAGCAGGTACGGGCCCTGCAGTCGCGCCGGATCGCGCACCGCCGGCTCACCGGGGACGCGCTGGTGGTGGATCGTTCCGGCAAGGTCATCCTCACCGACCTGCGGGGCGGCGAGATCGCGGCCGGCGACCTGGTGCTGCGGATGGACATCGCGCAGCTGCTGACCACGCTCGGCCTGCGGGTCGGCGCGGAGCGTTCGGTGGCGTCGGCGGTGTCGGTGCTCGGCCCGGACGCGGTGGCGGACTGCCTGCCGCTGCTCCAGCCGATCGCGTTGAGCCGTTCCACCCGGGCCGTCCTGCGCAGGCTGGCCCGGGAGCGGGCCGACCGGCAGCGGGAGGCCGTACTGGAGTCCTCGCGCGCGGCGAAGGCCCTGCGCGAGGCGGACTCCGCGGGGGCCTCGGCCGCGTCGGCGACCACGGCGGCCGACCGCAAGGCCGAGAAGAAGGCCCTCGACGACGCCCTCGACGGGGCCCGGGAGGAGGACCTGCTGAGCCAGATCCGCCAGCAGGTGCTGCTGATCCGCCCGCAGGCGCCGGTGGAACCGGCCCGGCTGGAGCGGATCCGGCCGCGCACGCTCGTCTCGTTCATCGCGGGCGCCTTCGGTGCGTACTTCCTGCTCACGCAGCTCGCGCACGTGGACTTCGCGACCATCGTCGGGCAGGCGCAGTGGGGCTGGGTCGGGGCGGCGCTCGCCTTCTCGGCGCTGACGTACTTCGCGGCGGCGATGAGCCTGCTGGGCTTCGTACCCGAACGGGTGCCGTTCCTGCGGACGGTCGTCGCGCAGGTGGCGGGGTCCTTCGTGAAGCTGGTCGCCCCGGCGGCGGTCGGCGGTGTCGCGCTGAACACCCGGTTCCTGCAGCGGGCCGGGGTCCGGCCCGGGCTCGCGGTGGCCAGCGTCGGCGCCTCGCAGCTGTTCGGGCTGGCCAGTCACATCCTGCTGCTGCTGTCCTTCGGCTACCTGACCGGTACCGAGAAGACCCCCGAGATGACGCCGTCCAGGACGGTCATCGCGGGGCTGCTCACGGTGGCGGTGCTGGTCCTCGTCGTGACGGCGGTGCCGTTCCTGCGGAAGTTCGTGGTGACGCGGGTCCGGGCGCTGTTCGCGGGTGTGGTGCCGCGCATGCTGGACGTGCTCCAGCGGCCGCAGAAGCTGATGACCGGCATCGGCGGCATGCTGCTGCTGACCGGCTGCTTCGTGATGTGCCTGGACGCCTCGATCCGCGCCTTCGGGGGCGGCGAGGCCATCAGCTACGCGAGCATCGCGGTGGTGTTCCTCGCCGGCAACGCCCTGGGCTCGGCGGCGCCGACGCCGGGCGGCATCGGCGCGGTGGAGACCACGCTGACGCTGGGCCTGATCGCGGCGGGCCTGGACAAGGAGGTCGCCATCTCCGCGGTCCTCCTCTTCCGCCTGATGACCTTCTGGCTCCCGGTCCTCCCGGGCTGGGTGTCCTTCAACTTCCTGACCCGCAAGGAAGCCATCTAGCTGCGCAGCTCCCCCGCCCCACCCCGGGCCCGCGCCCCGACCCCACGAGCCCGGGCCACCGGCCCGAGGGGGCCCGGGCGCGAGCCCGACCGCACCCGGGGCGCAGCCGCCCCGAGGGGCCGGGCGCAGGCCCGACCGGGCCCGGGGCGGAGCCGAAGGGGGTCCGGGGCGCAGCCCCGAGGGGGGTCCGGGGCGCGGGCCCGACCGGGTCCGGAGCGCAGCCCCGAAGGGGGTCCGGGGCGCGGGCCCGAAGGGGGTCCGGGGCGCGGGCCCGACCGGGTCCGGAGCGCAGCCCCGAAGGGGGTCCGGGGCGCAGCCCCGGTTTCGGGAAGGGGCGGGGTGGGGGACTGCTCCGCGCAGCGGGAGCCCGCACCCCGCCTCGGAACACCAGGAGCAGCGCCGTCAGGAGGGCCGCCGAGCAGGCGAGTTCCGTGGCGCCCACCATCGCAGGGCGCAGCCCGCGGCCCGGGAGGCCGACGGCTCGGGCGAGGTAGGCGGCGAAGGGGACGGCCAGCCAGGGCGAGAGCGCGGCGGCCGCGCACAGGGCCGCCGCCAGGCCGTTGGCGAGGGCCCGCTCGCGGCCCCGCCACGCGTACCGGGTGTTCACGGCGACGAACGGCGCCGCCCCGACCGCCGCGAGCGGCAGCCAGGGGTGCGCGAGCGCCAGGGGCAGGCCGGCCGCCGTGCAGCCCGCGCCGCAGACCAGGGCCGGGAGCCCCGGGCACAGCCCGAGCGGGGGCAACGTAGGCGCGGGCGCGGCCCGAGCGGGACGTAGGCGCGGGCAGGCCCGGCAGGGCAGGCGCGGGCGGGCCCGGCAGGGCAGGCGCGGGCGGGCCCGGCAGGGCAGGCGCGGGCGGGCCCGGCAGGGCAGGGGCGGGACACGGATGGGTCAGCGCGGGAGCGGGCGGCGGCGGGGGCGCCGAGGATGGGGGTATGCCCCGAATCGTCCTGCGGACCGCCACCGCCGCCGCCCTCACCGCCACGCTCCTCACCACCGCCGCCTGCTCCGACAGCGGCAGCGGAGACGGCAGCGGCAGCGGAAGGAAGGCGCAGTCCGCCGCCAAGGACGCCAAGCCCCTCGAGTGGGGCGAGTGCCCGGCCCCCACCGCCCTGGAGGGCGGCGGCCAGGTGCCCGGCAAGGACTGGCAGTGCGCCACCCTCGACGTCCCCCTCGACTACGCCGACCCCGAGGGTCAGACCATCCCCCTGTCCCTGATCCGCGCCAAGGCCCGCGACCGCAAGAAGCGCCTCGGTTCCCTCGTCTTCAACTTCGGCGGCCCCGGCGGCTCCGGCATCACCACCCTCCCCGGCGCCGCCAAGGAGTACGAGGCCCTGCGCAAGCGCTACGACCTGGTGAGCTTCGACCCGCGCGGGGTCGGCCGCAGCGCGCCGGTGCGCTGCGAGGGCGACAAGCAGCTGGACGCGTACTACGCCCAGGACTCCTCGCCCTCCACCCCGGAGCAGGAGAAGGCGTACGTCGACGGCATCAAGCGCTACCAGCAGGCCTGCGAGCGCAACTCCGGCGCCGTCCTCCCCCACGTCGGCACCGAGAACGCCGCCCGCGACCTGGACCGCATCCGCCAGGCCCTCGGCGACGAGAAGCTGAACTACTTCGGGATCTCCTACGGCACCGAGCTCGGCGGGGTCTACGCCCACCTCTTCCCGAAGAACGTCGGCCGGGCCGTCTTCGACGCGGTCGTGGACCCGACCAAGACCTCCGAGGAGGGCGCGCTCGGCCAGGCGAAGGGCTTCCAGCTGGCCCTCGGCAACTTCGCCCAGGACTGCGTGAACCGGGGCGCCGCCTGCCGTCTCCAGGGCAGCACCGCCAAGGAGATCGAGGCGAACGTCATCAAGCTCCAGAAGCAGCTGGCGGACAAGCCGATCGACGGGATCGGCGACCGCAAGCTCACCGAGAGCTCCGCGACCAACGGCATCGCCCAGGCCCTGTACTCGAAGGAGCTGTGGCCGCTGCTGGAGCAGGGTCTCGACGAGGCGGAGGGCGGCCAGGGGCAGTTGCTGATGGCGCTCTCCGACGCCCTCAACGGCCGTGACCAGCAGGGTCGTTACAGCAACATCGGAGCCGCGAACACGGCCATCAACTGCGCGGACTCCAAGGACCGCTACACCCTGGAGCAGACGAGGGCGAAGCTGCCGGAGTTCCGCAAGGCCTCGCCCGTCTTCGGGGACTTCCTCGGCTGGGCCATGCTGAGCTGCACCGACTGGCCGGTCGCCGGCGCCTGGGAGACCCCGGACGTGTCCGCCCCCGGTGCGGCCCCGATCGTGGTGATCGGCAACACCGGTGACCCGGCGACCCCGTACGAGGGGGCCCGCAGGATGGTGGAGCGGCTCGGCAAGGGCGTGGGCGTGGAGCTGACGTACAAGGGCGAGGGGCACGGCGCGTACAACAGCGGCGACAAGTGCGTGCAGCAGGCCGTCAACGGCTACCTCCTGGACGGCAAGGTGCCGGGCGCGGGCACGGTCTGCACGGCGACCCCCTCGGCCCCCTCGGCCTAGGCATGCGGAAGGGGCCGTACCCGCCACGGGTACGGCCCCTTCTCGCGACTGCTAGTAGACCGGCTTCTCGGGCTCGATCTGGTGGACCCAGCCGATGACTCCGCCACCGACGTGGACCGCGTCCGCGAAGCCCGCGGACTTCAGCACCGCGAGGACCTCCGCACTGCGGACACCCGTCTTGCAGTGCAGGACGATCCGCTTGTCCTGCGGCAGGTCCTGGAGGGCGGTGCCCATCAGGAACTCGCCCTTGGGGATCAGCTTCGCGCCGGGGATCGAGACGATCTCGTACTCGTTGATCTCACGGACGTCGATGATCTCGATGGGCTCGTCGTTGTCGATCCACTCCTTGAGCTGCTTGGGAGTGATCGTGGAGCCGGCGGCCGCTTCCTGGGCCTCCTCCGACACGACGCCGCAGAAGGCCTCGTAGTCGATGAGCTCGGTGACGGTCGCGTTCGGACCGCAGACCGCGCAGTCGGGGTCCTTGCGGACCTTGACCTGGCGGTACTGCATCTCCAGGGCGTCGTAGATCATCAGGCGGCCGACCAGCGGCTCGCCGACGCCGGTGAGGACCTTGATGGCCTCGGTGACCTGGATGGACCCGATGGACGCGCAGAGCACGCCCAGCACGCCGCCCTCGGCGCAGCTCGGGACCATGCCCGGCGGCGGCGGCTCCGGGTAGAGGCAGCGGTAGCACGGGCCGTGCTCGGACCAGAAGACCGAGGCCTGGCCGTCGAAGCGGTAGATCGAACCCCACACGTACGGCTTGTTCAGCAGCACGCAGGCGTCGTTGACCAGGTAGCGCGTGGCGAAGTTGTCCGTGCCGTCGACGATCAGGTCGTACTGGCTGAAGATCTCCATCACGTTCTCGGCTTCGAGCCGCTCTTCGTGAAGGACCACGTTGACGTACGGGTTGATGCCCAGCACGCTGTCACGGGCCGACTCGGCCTTGGAACGGCCGATGTCCGCCTGGCTGTGGATGATCTGGCGCTGCAGGTTCGACTCGTCTACCTCGTCGAACTCCACGATGCCCAGCGTGCCGACGCCGGCCGCGGCCAGGTACATGAGGGCGGGGGAGCCGAGGCCGCCCGCGCCCACGGCCAGCACCTTGGCGTTCTTCAGGCGCTTCTGGCCGTCCATCCCGACATCCGGGATGATCAGGTGGCGGGAGTACCGACGGACCTCGTCAACGGTGAGCTCAGCAGCTGGCTCGACCAGGGGTGGCAGCGACACGGGGACTCCGTAGATGGGTATGCAACAACGGTGGTTCTTCCCGTAACACTGCCACGCCCTCCTTCATTCCGAGACACCCGGTCCGATCCGCGAGACGATTTCGTCCCAGTACCCGGGCATCGAGGCCCACGGGTCGCGGTCGCCTGCGCCGCGCCGGTCGGTGAACCAGACGGTTCCGGCGCCCTGCCAGCGGGCGATCCGGACGGCTTCCTCCAGGTGCGTACGGGGCACCCCGTGGACGAGGTGGCAGAACCGCTCGGGCGGGTGGTCGGCCGTCCACTCGGCCACCTGGGACCAGCGGTAGTCGGCCCAGGCCCCGGAGAAGGTGACCAGCTGGTCGGCGGCCTCCAGGTAGCCCTCGTAGGGGTGCGTGCCGTGTCCGAGGACGATCCGCATGCCGTCGCCGAGGCCGCGCAGGGCGTCCGAGAGGCGGCGCACGGCGGCCAGTTCCGAGCGGTCGGCGGGGGCCGCGGCCAGGTAGAAGCCGCCCACCCCGTACCAGTCGCGGAAGCGGTGGGCGTCCGAGACCAGCTCCCCGAAGGACCGCGACCCGTCTCGCATGGCGAGATGACCGAGGAGGGTCCCGCCCGCCTCCCGGAGCTTGGCGGCCGCCTCCGCGCAGTGCGGGTCGGGGCGGCCGCCGGGGCCGTCCGTGACGTTGAGCACGGCCCAGTGCAGCGGGGTCCCGGGGCGGGTCAGCTCGGCCCACTCCACCGGGGCGAGCAGCGGGTGCGCGTAGCCGGGGATGCCGAGGCCGGGCCGGCCGGCCTCGGTCGCGGCCTCCGCCGTGGCCCCCGGCGGGGTGGTCAGATACGGCACGCCGCCTCCATCCAGATGTCCGCCAGGGATTCCTCCAGGTTGATCCGGGGGCGCCAGCCGAGCCGGTCGCGGGCGGTGCGGACATCGGCCTGCTGCCAGGCGCCGCAGCCGTCCGGGTAGGGGTACGGCGGGGGGGCCGCGGCGGCCAGCTGCTCGGCCGTCGCCTCGGAGCGGGGGGAGCCGATGGCGGCCAGGCCCTGGGGGCGGCCGGGGTGCCCGGGGTGCCCGTGGTGCTGGGGTCCGCCCTGCGGGACGTCGAGCTCGTGCAGGGCGCCGCCGTAGCCCGCGACCCGGGCCAGGACGGCCGCCGCGTCGCGCAGCCGGACGGCGCGGCCGGTGCCGATGTTGACGACGCCCTGGGCGGCGGAGAGGGAGGCGGCGTGCACGGCCCGCGCGACGTCCCGTACGTCGACGAAGTCGCGCTGGACCCCGAGTCCGCTCAGCTTGAGCTCGCCGTCCCCGGACTGCATGGCCCGCCGCATGGCTTCGGCGAGCCGGCCGAGGGGGGAGCCGGCCGGGGTGCCGGGGCCGACGGGCGAGAAGATCCGCAGGACGACGGCGTCGAGCCCGGAGCCGAGCACCAGCTCGGTCGCGGCCAGCTTGCTCACGCCGTACGGTCCGCCGGGTCTCGGCACGGCGTCCTCGGCCGTGGACGAACCGGGCTGGCTGGGCCCGTACTCGGCGGCGCAGCCGAGCTGGACGAGCCGGGCCCCGCAGCCGCTGCGGCGCAGCGACTCGCAGATGGTGGCGACGGCGACGGTGTTGTGCCGGGTGAGTTCCCGGGCGCCGCCGCGGGTGGCGCCCGCGCAGTTGATGACGACGCCCGGGTGGACGGCGTCGAGGAAGCGGGTGAGGGCGCCGGGGCTGCCCGTGGCGAGGTCGAAGCGGACGTCGGCGTCGTCCCCCCTGCCGAGCGCGGTGAGCTGGACTGCGGGGTCGGCGAGCAGCCGGTCGGCGACGTAGCGCCCGAGGTATCCGTTGGCTCCGATCAGCAGCACCCTCATCGCGCCGCCCCTTGGTTCGTTGGCTGGCCGGTCATCCTGTTTCTCCTTGGCTGGTGGGTTCGGTGGTAGGGGTACGGCGCTCAGGAACGCGCGTGTGCGGAGGCACGGGACAGCGCGAGGACGGCGTGTACGAGGAGCCCCGCGGCGGCGGCGAGTGCCGCCGCCGGGGCCGGGACCAGGGCGAGCGCCAGGGCCGCCGCGACGGGTGCGCGGTGCGTGCCGTGGGTCAGCAGCAGCCGGGCCAGGAACAGCAGCACCGCGAGCGGTACGGCCACGGCCTGGGCGGCTCCGGCGAGCGCGGCCGCCCCCGCGGCGGCCGCGGTGAACAGCAGCAGGACCCCGGCCAGCAGGGGCCGGGCCCCGGCGGCGAAGTCCTCCAGGGCCCGGCTCCCGGCGAGCCGGCGCCGGGCGCGGGCGGCGAAGACCGCCGCGGCGAGGTGGGCGGGGCCCACGGCCAGGGCGAGGGCCGCGCCGAGGGCCGGGCCGTGCCGGTGGACGGCCCAGCCGACGGCGGCCGCCGCGAGCAGGTGGGCGGCGTAGGGGAACCGCCCGGTCCCGCTGCGGCCGGGCCACACCAGCGCGCCGACGGTGACGAGCGCCGCGAGGGGCCCGGCACCCGGCATCCCGGTGGCGGCCGCGCCGAGCGCGAGCGCGCCGGGCAGCAGGGCGTACCCGAAGCGGCGCACGGCCCGCGGCCGGGCCGGCCCGGGGCCGGGCTCCACGGGCGCGGCCTCGCCGCGCGGGGTCCGGGCGTACAGCTCCTCGGCGAGCGAGAACACGTCCCGGTGCCGGAACCGCGCGGCGGCCCGGTCGGTGATCCCGTGCGCCTCCAGACCTGCGGCGATCTCCAACGGATCGACGGCCCGCTCGCACAACTCCCGATGCCGATGCAACAACACCTTGACGGGATCCCCACTCCCCCGCCGCCCGGCCTGCGGCCCAGCTCCCCGGCCGGCCCCGCCGATTCCAGCCCCGCCGATTCCAGCCCCGCCGAACCCAGCCGCGCCAGCCCCTCCGGCCCCGCCCAATCCAGCCCCGCCGGCGTTTGAGGCGCGGGGGTCCGGGGGCAGCGCCCCCGGCAACGGCGCCGCACCCGCGATCCCGGATCCCGGGTCCACGGTGGTCATACCGCCGCCTCCGAACCGGACGCGGGAGCGACCCACGTCGGCGTGGTCCAGTGCCCCGGCACCACCGCCTCCGCGGGCCGCGCGAACGGCACCTCCCCCTCGGGCCGCCCGCCGGCCCCCCGCGCCAGCAGCCGCAAGTAGCTGTCGCGGAAGGCGGCCACGTTCTGCTCGACGGTGAACAGTTCCAGCGCCCGCGCCCGCGCCGCCGCCCCGAGCCGCTGCGCCCGCTCCGGTTCCCGCAGCAGCGCGAGGCACGCGTCGGCCAGCGCCCGCGGGTTGCGCGGCGGTACGACGAGCCCGGTGCCGCCGATGACCTCGCAGACGGCCCCGACGTCCGTGGACACGGTGCCCCGGCCGCACAGCATGGCTTCGGCGAGGGTGATGGGGAACCCCTCGATGACCGAGGACAGCACGACGATCCGCCCGGCCCCGTACGCCTCGGCGGACGTCGGCGCCTCGGGCCCGCCGATCTCCTCGAAGCTGACCGGGCTCTCCCCCACCGTGCGCGCGTCGGCGGCCTCGTCGGGGAAGAGCTGCGCGGCCAGCGAGCGGCAGTCGGAGAGGTAGCCCGGCGCGACGGCGGTGGCGAAGATCCGCAGCCGGGTGTGCGGGGCGGCCCGGCGGATCTCCGCGAAGGCGTGGAGGAGGGCGATCAGGTCCTTGGCGGGCTCTATCCGGCCGACCCACACCAGGGTGTCGGGGTCCCCGCACTCGGGGTCCTCGCCGACGGCGGCGAATCGGTCCGCCTCCATCCCCGGGTACACGGTGCGCAGCCGGTCCCGGGAGGCCCCGCAGCGTTCCTGCCAGCGGCGGGCGTGGGCGTTCCCGGGGGTGAGCAGGTCGGCGCGGGCGTAGATCTCCCCGGCGAGCCTGCTGTGGAAGGCTGCCAGCAGGGCGCGGGCGGCGGGCCGGGCGTCGGGGGCCTGGCCGAGGTAGTGGGCGCGCAGCTGGACCCCGTACTCGGTGACCAGCAGCGGGACCCCGAAGAAGCGTTTGGCCAGCAGCCCGGGGAGCGCCGCGACCCCGCCGGCGGTGGCGTGGCAGACGTCGGCGGCTCCGAGGCCGGGCTCCTCGTACCAGTCGAGGGACAACGGCCGCAGCACGCGCTCCAGTTCGTCGACGAACTCCAGCAGGTCCGGTACCCGCGCGGCCTGGACGGCCCGGCCCGCGCCGGGGGCCCGGCAGGCGGACTCGACGACCCGTACGGCGGTCTCGGAGCGCAGGGCCGCGTACATCCCGCCCTGTTCGCCGGCCAGTTGGGCGAGGCCGTACAGGCCGGCGGCGAAGCGTTCGGGGTCGGTGGCGCAGACGCCGCTGACGAGTTCCTCGAAGGCGGCGGTGAAGCGGCGCCGTTCGCGCCGGGAGTGGGTCCGTCCGTCGTCGGCGGGGGCCCACAGGGGGGCGGTCGACACCCGGGTGACGTGTTCCGGGAGCGGGACGTGTCCGCGCTCCTCCTGCTCGGCGCTGCGGCTCAGCGCGTAGAGCTCGAACCGGTGCTGCGGGAGCCCGCGCACGAGCCGCTCGCACCACAGCCTCGCTTCTCCGGCCACATACGGATAACCACCTTCCGTGAGCAGTCCGATCCGCACGAGTGGCACCCCCGATCTCCCGTCCAGGCGGTCTCCGTAGGTCCGGTGACCCGCCGCGGGAGAACTCAAGCGGATGGGCCGGTGGCGCGGCGGACGGTTGTCCGTCGCGCCACCGGAAGGGGTGAAGAGTCGTAACTTTCCCGTACGGTTCGCGTTCGAGCACGCTAGGAAAGGGGGTCTCCCCGGCGTCCCGGAGCGGCCTCGCTACGCGAACACCTCCCGCCGCGCGGAGCGGCGTTCGGCGGCCGTCGCCGGGTCGAGGGCCGGTACGGCGGCCAGCAGCTGCCGCGTGTACGGGTGGGCGGGCCGGTCGTAGACCTCGTCGACGGGGCCCTCCTCGACGATCAGGCCGCCGCGCATGACGGCGACCCGGTCGCTGACCTGCCGGACCACGGCGAGGTCGTGCGCGATGAAGACGAGGGCGATGCCCAGTTCCTTCTGGAGTTCGGCGAGCAGGGCGGTGACCTGCGCCTGGGTGGTGACGTCGAGGGCGGAGACGGGTTCGTCGCAGACGATCAGCCGGGGCCGGGGTGCCAGCGCGCGGGCGATCCCGATCCGCTGGCGCTGGCCGCCGCTGAACTCGTGCGGGTAGCGGTCGTGGTGTGCGGGTTCCAGCCCGACCCGGGTCAGGAGTTCCCCGACGCGGGCCCGGATCGCGCTCTCGTCGCGTTCCCCGGCGGCGCGCAGCGGGTCGGCGACGGATTCGCCGACGGTGCGGCGCGGGTTGAGGGAGGAGACCGGGTCCTGGAAGACCATCTGGGCGCCGGCGGCGATCCCGCGCACCTCGACGCCCTGCTGGCGCACCTGCCCCGAGCTGGGCTCCAGCAGTCCTACGAGCATCCGCCCGAGGGTGCTCTTGCCGCTGCCGCTCTCCCCGACGACGCCCAGCGTCTCGCCGGCCCGGACGGCGAGGGAGACCCCGCCGACGGCTTCGACGCGCCGTTTGCCGCGCCCGAAGTCCCGGCGCAGGGAGAAGGCCTCGACGACGGGGGCGGGTTCGGTGTCGGCGACGCGCAGCCGGGGTGCGCGGGGTGCGTCGAGCCGGGGGACGGCGGCCAGCAGCTCGCGGGTGTAGGGGGCGGTGGGGCGGGCGAGGACCTCGGCGACGGGGCCGTGTTCCACGGCGGCGCCGTCCCGCATGACCAGCAGTTCGTCGACGCTCTCGGCCGCGACGCCCACGTCGTGGGTGACGAGCAGCAGGCCGAGGCCGCGTTCCTCGCGCAGTCCGTGGAGCAGTTCGAGGATCTGGGCCTGGACGGTGACGTCGAGGGCGGTGGTCGGCTCGTCGGCGATGAGGAGTCTGGGTTCGCAGGCCAGGGCCATGGCGATGAGGGCCCGTTGCCGCATGCCGCCGCTGAACTCGTGCGGCCGCGCCCGGGAGCGGCGTACCGCGTCGGGGATGCCGACGCGGTCGAGGACCTCGACGGCGCGGGCGCGGGCGGCCCGCCGGGAGGCGGCGGTGTGGGTCCGGTACACCTCGGCGATCTGGTCGCCGACGGCGTAGTAGGGGTCGAGGGAGCTCAGGGGGTCCTGGAAGACCATGGCGGCGGCCTTGCCGCGCACTTCCCGCAGCTGGGCGGGGGTGGCGGCGGCCACGTCGGTGCCGTCGACGAGGACGGTGCCGGAGAGCCGGGCGCCGGTGCCTCGGTGCAGGCCGAGGAGGGCGGCGGCCACCGTGGACTTGCCGCTGCCGGACTCCCCCACGAGGCCCAGGGCGCGGCCGGCTCCGAGGGTGAAGGAGATGCCGTCCACGGCCCGTACGTACTCGCCGGGTCCGCCGACGGGGAAGTCGACGGCGAGGCCGGTGACCTCCACCAGCAGGTCGGTCATGCGAGGGCCACCCTTCGGTCGGCGACGGCGTAGAGCAGGTCGGCCACGACTCCGGCGATCACGACGGCGGTGCCCATGGCGAGGACGACGCCCACCACGACCGGGAGGTCCACGACGCGCACCCCGTCGATGAGGGTCTTGCCGAGTCCGGGGATGCCGAACAGGGACTCGGTCAGCACGGCGCCGCCGATCAGCGTCCCGAAGTCCACGGCGCTGAGCGCGATGACGGGGGCGACGGCGCCGCGCAGGGCGTGCCGGGTGACGATCGCGCGCTCCCCCACCCCGTAGGCGCGGAAGGTGCGGATGTGGTCCTCGGCGAGTGTATCCAGGGTGGAACTGCGGGTGAGGCGGGCGTACTTGGCGCTCTCGAAGAAGCCGAGCGCGACCCAGGGCAGCAGCAGGTTCCAGGCCCACTGCTCGGGGTCCTCGCCGAAGGGCACGTACGTCGGGAAGGGCAGCCAGCGGAGGTAGGCGCAGACGGCCATGAGCAGCAGCAGTCCGAGGATGAAGACGGGGGTGCCGGTGGCGGCGAGGGTGAGCACGGTCAGGACGCGTTCGGTGATGCCGCCGCGGCGCAGCGCGGACAGCAGTCCGGTGCCGACGCCGATGACGAGCCAGATGGCCATGGCGCCGATCGCCAGGGAGAAGGTGGCGGGCAGCCGCTCCAGGAGCAGATCGGTGACCTGCTGGTCGTTCTGGTACGAGAATCCGAGGCAGGGCGCGTCGCAGTGCACGACCAGCCCGGCGCCGCCGGAGGAGTCCCGGCCGGCCAGCAGCCCCTGGAGGAAGTGCAGGTACTGGGTGACGACGGAGTCGTTCAGTCCGAGCTGTTCGCGGACCTGGGCGATCTGCTGCGGGTTGCAGCGTTCCCCGCAGGCGAGGCGGGCGGGGTCGCCGGGGGCGAGGTAGAAGAGGGCGTAGACGGTGACGGACAGGGCGAGCAGGACCAGGAGTGCCCCGCCGAGCCGTTTGAGCACCGGGGGCACCCCCGGCGGTAGCTGGGGGCGGGTCACGCCTTGCGCTCCTTTCTGGTGCCGACCCGCAGGCGCGAGCCCTCGCGCGGGTCGAGGGCCGTGCGGACGGCGTCACCGAGGACGGTGAAGGCCAGCACGGTGACGAAGAGCAGTCCGGCGGGGAGCAGGACGTAGGCGGGGTCGGCGCGGAACCAGGTCTGCGCGCTGGACAGCATCTGCCCCCAGGACGGGGTGGGCGGCTTCACGCCGACCCCGAGGAAGGACAGCGAGGCCTCGGCCACCATGGCGGTGGGCACCTTGAGCGCGGCGAGGGTGATGACGGGCGCCGCCAGTGAGGGCAGCAGTTCGCGGCGGGCGATCCGCAGGGTGCTGTTGCCGGACAGCCGGGCGGACTCGACGAAGTCCAGGCCGCGCAGGGCAAGGGTCTGGGCGCGCACCATCCGGGCGGTGCCGCCCCAGTCGAGCAGTCCGATGACGAGGATGAGCAGCAGCGGCCGCGGGAAGTCGGGCGGGGCGACGGCGCTCAGGGCGATGCCGACGACCAGCATGGGCAGGGCGATCATCACGTCCGTGAAGCGGCCGATGAGCTGGCCCGTGAAGCGGTTGCCGAGCGCGGCGGCGAGGCCGACGGCCACCCCGACGCCCACCTGTACGGCGGTGGCGCCGAGGGCGACGAGCAGGGAGATCCGGGCGCCGTACAGGAGCCGGGTGAACAGGTCGCGGCCGCTGCCCGGTTCGACGCCGAGCCAGTGGTCGGCGGAGATCCCGCCGAAGGAGCCGAGGGGGACGCCGCCGCGCGCCGAGTCGACGAGCTCGTCGTGGTAGGCGTACGGGTCCTGACCGGTGAGCTGCGCGAACAGGGGGGCGGTGAGGGCGAGGAGGACGAGGAGCGCCAGGACGGCGGCGGCCGCCACGGCGGAGGGCCGCCGGCGCAGCCGCCTCCAGACCTGGCGGCCGGCGCCCGCGGCCGGGGCGAGGGCCCCGGCGGCGGGCGCCGGCCGGTTCATCAGGACGCTCACTTGACGGAGACCTGCGAGATGTCGAGGACGCCGGTCCAGTCGCTGATGACGACGTTCTTGATGTCCTTGCCGACGAGCCGCTTGTAGACGGGGTGGAAGAGCGGTACGTCCAGGGCCTGCTCGCCGATCTTCTTGTCGAGGGCGCCCCAGCGCTTGCCGGCCGCCGCGAGGTCGGTGAGCTTGGCGATCTCGTCGATCTCGGTGTTCACGGCCGGGTCGTTCAGCTGGGCGTGGTTGTAGTTGGAGCCGTTGGTGACGATCTGCCGGCCGTCGAAGATCGGGGCGAGGAAGGGGCCGCCGGAGGGCCAGTCGGCGCCCCAGCGGGAGAGGAAGAAGCCGGGGGTGTTCTTGGCGTCCCAGCGCTTCTCGTTGAAGGCGTTGGTCTCCAGGCCCTCCAGCTTGACGGTGATGCCGGCGGCGGCGAGGGCCTGCTGCACGGCGGTGGCGATCTCGGGGCTGGTCTGCCGGTTCTGGGCGTTGGAGTGGGTCAGGGTGACGGTGATCCCGTCGGGGAAGCCCGCCTCCTTGAGCAGCTCCTTGGCCTTGGCCGGGTTGCCCGACTTGCCCGCCGGGAAGTGGTCGTAGGGGGTGAAGCCGAAGGCTTCGCGCTCGGGCAGGAAGGTGGTGGCGGGTTCGGCCAGCGCGGAGCCGCCCGCCGCGTTGACCACGCTGGTGCGGTTGATCGCGTAGGAGACGGCCTGGCGGACCTTCGGGTTGTCGAAGGGGGCCACCTTGGGGTTGAAGGCCAGGTAGTTGACGTAGCCGAAGTGGCCGGTGCCGACGCGGGAGGCCAGTTCCTTGTTGTCGCCGATCTGGGCGAGTTCGGCGGGGCCGAGGTTGGTGTCGGTGGTGACGGCGGCGGCGTCGGGGCCGGAGCTGGTGGACAGCCGCTGGTTGATGACGGCGGCGTCGAGCCCGGAGCGGACGTCGATGCGGTCCGGGTAGGCCTTGCGCTCCTCGTCGGTCTTCGGGTCCCAGTTCTCGTTGCGCTCCAGCAGCAGGGTCTCGCCGTCGCCGGTGTTCTTGACGACCTTGTACGGGCCGGAGGAGACCGGGTGCTCCTCGTACTTGACGCCGGTGTCCTTGGCCTTGGGCACGGGCGCGAACTGCGTCTGGGTCGCGACGAAGGGGAACTCGCCCTCGGGCTTGCGGAGTTTGAAGACGATGGTCTTCGCGTCGGGCACCACGATGGAGTCGAGGCCCTTGCCGCCGTCCTTGTACGGGCCCTCGTAGGTCTCCCCGCCGACCAGCCAGTCCCGCAGGTAGGGGGCGCCGCCCGACAGCTCGGCGGCGAAGGACCGCTCGATGCCGTACTTGATGTCGGCGGTGGTGATGGGGCTGCCGTCCTCGTACTTCAGCCCGTCCTTGAGGGTGTACGTCCACTCGGTGGCGTCGGCGTTGGGCTTGCCGAGGTCGGTGGCCAGGTCGGGGACGACCTTGGCGCCGGCCGGTCCGTCCTCGCGGTTGCGGGTGGTGAGGGTGCGGAAGACCAGGCTGGGGACGTTGCCGCCGCCCGAGGTGTAGAGGCGGGCCGGGTCGAAGTCGCTCTGCGGCTCGTTGTTGAGGACGGTCAGGGTGCCGCCCTTCTGCGGGGCGGTGCCGGTGGCGCCCGGCTTGTCGCCGGCGGAGGCCTTGTCCGCGCCGTCCTTGGGCCCGCAGGCGGCGGCGCCCCCGGCCAGTACGAGGCTGACGGCGACCGCGGCCACGCGGCGCGATATGAGGGACTGACGGAACATGAGTGGGAGGACCTCTCGGCGTGATGTGAGCTGCGGAAAGAGCCACGCGAGGGGCAGCGGAGTGTCGTCGGTCCGGCGGAAGTCGCACCGGACGGGGAGAACAAGGAGCCGCGCCTGCGGGCAGGGAGGCCCGGGCGCGGCGAGACGGTCTGGAAGGAGGGCGTCGCGCGCTCAGGCAGGCGTCAGCGACAGAGGTTGTCGGACACGCTGTGCGCGGCCACACCGAGGAGCGCCAGCTCTATGGCGGCGCTCGCGGTGGTGGTGTGGCGGTGCGACATGCGGAGAACAATTACCGATCAGCGGACGCCTTGTCAACGAAGGTTCCGTCCGCTCACCAGCTGTTCACGGTCAACTCCCGGGAAACACCCAGGGGTTGGGCTTGCACTGGATGTTGTCGATGTCGAGGGACTTGGTCTGCTGCTGCATGATCGGCGCGAGCGCGCCCGGGGTGCGGCAGCTGACGTGCCCGTGTCCGAGCCGGTGCCCGACCTCGTGGTTGATGAGCATCTGCCGGTAGGCGAGCATCTGGTCCGGGCCGTAGGTCGGGGAGCCCTGCGCCCAGCGGAAGGCGTTGATCATCACGCGTTCGGTGGAGGCCGAGTCGCAGGAGACGTTGTCGACGGTGGTGTCCAGCCCGGACTTGGCGCACCAGAGGCCGGTGGTGCCGGGGCTGGCCAGGGTGATGACGAAGTCGGCCTCGCCGGCCGGTACCCGCTCGAAGGTCATCGCGCCGCCGTGGGCCCAGCTGCGGGGGTCGTTGAGGGTGCGCTGCACGGCGTCGGCGAACAGCTGCGGGTCCAGGCCCAGCCCCTGTTCGACGTCGACTCGGTAGCGCACCGGCTTGCCCTTGCCGGGCGCCTTGGCGACTCCGGGCACGGTGTCGAAGACGTTCGGGCCGGTCAGTTTCGCGTCGATCGGCAGCTGCCGCGCCATCTGCTCCTCGTACGTCAGCTCCTGCGCGGGAGCGGGCGCGGCGGCGGGCGGCGGGGAGGCGGGGGTGGGGCGGCCGTCGGAGCGGGAGGCGGCGGACTGGTTGTTCAGGGACCGCTTCGGGCTGTCGTCCCCGGCGGCGTGCGCGCCGGGGGTGCCGGATTCGTTGTCGGTGGCGACCTGACCGGCGACGACGACGGCGAGCACGGTGGTGACGGCGGCCGCCGCCATCCCGGTGTACGTACGGACCCTCGTGCCCCGGCCGTTCCCAAGCCGCTCGGCGGCGCCCTCCTCGGACGTGCGCGGGCCGGGGATCCGGCGGTGGGAGCCGGTGGTGGTCAGCGGGTCGGCCGCGGCCTCGGGCGTGACCTGGGGGAAGCCGACGGCGGGGGTTCCGAAGGCCGGCGTGCCGGTGTCCCGCTGCGGCGCGGCCGCGGGCGGGGCCTGGGTGAAGGCGCGGGGGGCGCCGCGCCGGTCGCCGTAGACCGCGCCGGGTCTGCCGGGGGCGCCGCCCCAGCCGCCGCCGGGTTCGCGCTGCTCGGGGTGACCGCCGGGCCGGGCGCCGGGGGCGTGGCCCCGTACGTGGCCCTGGTGGATCACGGTGGCTTCGCCGGTGCCGGGGCCGCGCCCGCCCGGGGAGCCGGCGCCGTACGGCTGCGGCTCGTACGGCTGCGGCGCGTAGAGCTCCTGCCCGTACTGCCGCTCGTACTGCTGCTCGTACTGCTGCCCGTACTGCTGCTCGTACGACTGCCCGTACGGTTCGGGGGCGTACGGCTCCGGGGCGTAGAGCTCCGGCTCGTACGGCGCCGGCTCCGGAGCCGGCGCGGCCGGCGCAGGGGCAGGCGCCTTGCGACTATGTCGTCCCACGGTCCTCAGCCCTTGCCGTCTTCGGTGTCCCGGTCGGTGTCGTGCGCCAGCTCCCGGAAGGCGGCCGCCACCACCTCGGGGTACTCCATCATCGCCACGTGCCCGGCCTCGGGCAGGCTCAGCAGCCGCGAGCCCCGGAAGGACGCCGCGGCCTTGCGCGCCATACGGTACGAGACCAGTTGGTCCCGGCCACCGTAGACCAACAGGGTCGGCGCGAGCACGCGCTGCGCCTGGCGCCACAGTCCGTGCTGCCCGCCGAGGGTGTACGCGTCGACGATCCCGCGCGAGGAACGGGTCATGGCGTCCCAGAAGTACGGCAGCGCCATCCGCCGCTCCATCTCCTCCACGGCCTGCCCGAAGCCCTCCGGCGTCACCCGTGAGGGGTCTCCGTAACAGAGGTCCGTCACCCCCCGGGTGCGCTGCTCGGCGGTCAGGCCCCGGGCGAGCCGGCCGAAGAGGGAGGCCACCCCGGGCACCGCGAGGAGGGCGGTGGGTACCGCCGACCTCTGTACGCGCAGCTCCGGGAGCGCCGGCGAGACCAGCGTCAGGGTGCGCACGAGGTCGGGCCGGACGGCGGCGACGCGGGTGGAGACCGCCCCGCCGAGGGAGTTCCCGAAGAGGTGGACCGGGCCGCGCCCGGCGGAGTCGAGGTGGCGGATGACGGCGCGGGCGAGCCCGGTGACCGAGTAGTCGCGGTCGGCGGGCGGCGGGGACCAGCCGAAGCCGGGCAGGTCGAGGGCCTCGCCGTCGACGCCGTCGGCCAGCAGCTCCATGAGCGCCGACCAGTTCTGGGAGGACCCGCCGAGTCCGTGCACGAAGAGCGCGGGCGGCAGCCCGTCCCGCACCGGTGGCCGGAAACGTACGTTCATCTCGAGGCCCGGCAGCGCGACCGTGCGCAGCCGCTCCCCCTCGGCCACCCGCACCGCACCCGCCTGGGCGGTCGGCGCGGCGGTGGACCGTACACCCGGCAGCTCGGTCGAAGACATGGGCCAATGTTACGAGACGATCACGCTCACCCTCCTGTCTTCGCTTGTGTTGGCAGTCACAGACCGTCTGGCGGCCCACTGCCGATCCTCCTAGGCTCGTAGTGAGCACGAGCGAAGGCGAGGGGAGCGCAATGACTGTCGACCCCGCGGAACCGGACACCTTCCGGGAGCAGTTCCGGGACAGCCTCGACGCGGAGGCCCCGGAGGCGGACGCTGCCGAGCAGCAGACCGACCTCCAGCCGCAGGACGACGACCCCCAGACGGGGCGGGAGCCGGGCGAGGCCGCCGACGCCGACGCCGCCGAACAGGCCCGGGTGGTCCCGATGGACGAGGAGGACTACCGCTGACCAGCGTGTCCGGGCGGTCCGTACCGCGAGAAAACTCGGCTTGAACCCACCAGATTCGGTTACCGAAAAGTACGATGGCGGCGCGGCGCAGAGCGCACTGTGTTCTTGAAGAAAGTGGGAGGCGGCGTGACAGCCATCGAGCAGACCGAGGCAGCGCGTCCGCGGGGCACGCGACTGCCGCGCCGTGCCCGGCGCAACCAGCTCCTGGGCGCGGCCCAGGAGGTGTTCGTCGCGCAGGGCTACCACGCCGCCGCGATGGACGACATCGCGGAGCGCGCCGGAGTCAGCAAGCCGGTGCTCTACCAGCACTTCCCCGGCAAGCTCGACCTCTACCTGGCGCTGCTGGACCAGCACTGCGAGGCCCTGCTGTCGGCGGTGCGCACGGCGCTGGAGTCCACCAGCGACAACAAGCTGCGCGTGGCCGCGACGATGGACGCCTACTTCGCGTACGTCGAGGACGAGGGCGGCGCCTTCCGGCTCGTCTTCGAGTCGGACCTGACGAACGAGCCGGCGGTGCGCGAGCGCGTGGACCGGGTCTCGCTCCAGTGCGCGGAGGCCATCTCGGACGTCATCGCCGAGGACACGGGCCTGTCGAAGGACGAGTCGATGCTGCTGGCCGTGGGCCTCGGCGGCGTCTCGCAGGTCGTGGCCCGGTACTGGCTCTCCAGCGAGAGCCCGGTGGCCCGTGACACCGCGGTGGGGCTGCTGACCTCGCTGGCCTGGCGCGGCATCGCCGGTTTCCCGCTGCACGGCACGGACGTCTGACCGGCCGCTGTTCGCTGCGAGCGTGTCCGCCGCGAGCAGATCGCGTCCCCTCTCCGGGCTAATGTGGACCGGGTACGGCGCGGCTGATCGCGCGAACCGGACCGTCGGAGGGACAAAGCCGTGGAGGTCAAGATCGGCGTGCAGCACGCACCCCGGGAGATCGTGCTGGAGAGCGACCTGAGCGCCGAGGAGCTGGAGGCCGTCGTCGCCGCCGCGCTGTCCGGCCAGTCGCCGCTGCTGAGCCTGACCGACAACAAGGGCCGCAAGGTCCTCGTGCCGTCGGACCGCCTGTCGTATGTCGACCTGGGCGAGCCGAGCGTGCGCAAGGTCGGCTTCGGAGCGCTCTGAGGCATACGGAAAACGGCCCGGCGGTTGGTTCCGCCGGGCCGTTTCTGTGTCTTCCGCTTCGGGTAGGACCGCAGTGACCCGGTTTGCCCTGACGTATGGGAGTGACCAGATGCTGCTGATGGAGGCGCTCGGCTCCGGTCTGCTGGGCCTCGCCCTTGCCGGTGCCGCCGTGCGGGTACTCGCCAAGCGGCTGCCCTCCACCAGAACGGTCCTGGTCAGCGGCGTGTCCGGGGCCCTGTTCGGGGCGTACCTGACGCACACCGCGCTCGGCCCGGGCCACAACACCCTCTTGGCGACGTTCCTGGGGAGCGTCGGCGTGGCGGCGGTGGTCCTGTCCCTGCTGCTGCGTCCGGCCGCCCGTTCCGGACGGTCCCCCCGGCGCCCTCCGTTTTCGCTCCCGTCCGGGAGTTGAACGGGGCTTGACGCCTCCTGGAGCGCCGGGGTCCTCCGCGTCGCCCGAAGGCTTACGCGGCCAGGCCCAGCGCGGCCATCCGCTTCGTGTGCGCCTTCGTGATCCGGGTGAACATCTCACCGACGGCCGCCAGGTCGAAGCCGGCCGCCATCCCGTCGACACCGCCGACGAGCATCGTGGAGAGCGCGTCGCGCTCGGCGACGACGCGCTGCGCCTGCGAGAGCGCCTCGCCCATCAGCCGCCGCGCCCACAGCGCGAGCCGGCCGCCGACGCGCGGGTCGGCCTCGATCGCGGCGCGCACCTTCTCCACCGCGAAGCCGCCGTGGCCGGTGTCGTCGAGGACGCCGACGACCAGGGCGCGGGTGTCGGTGTCGAGGTGGCTGGCGACCTCGCGGTAGAAGTCACTGGCGATGGAGTCGCCGACGTAGGCCTTGACCAGGCCTTCCAGCCAGTCCGACGGGGCGGTCTGGCGGTGGAAGTCGTCGACGCCCTTGGCGAAGGGCTCCATCGCGGCGGTCGGCTCGACGTCGATCGCCGAGAGCCGGTCGCGCAGCCGCTCGAAGTGGTGGAACTCGGCGGAGGCCATCTTCGCGAGCTCCGCCTTGTCCCCGAGGGTGGGGGCGAGCTTCGCGTCCTCCGCGAGGCGCTCGAAGGCCGCGAGCTCCCCGTACGCCAGCGCGCCGAGCAGGTCCACGACGGCGGCCCGGTACTGCGGCGAGGCGGAGGCCGTCGCCCAGTCCTGGGCGGCGATTCCGGCCGCTTCCTCGGGGGTGCTGTCGTCGGCGGGAGATGCGTTTTCAACGGTCGACATGCTCCGCACAATAGCCGTCCCAAAGGCCGCACGAAGCACCTGGTCAGTCCACGTAAACGCGCCTACCTGGTGAATTCACCCGACACAGCTGCGCGATTCCGGGGTACAGTGGTAATGCGCCTGCCGAACACTCGGCGGGCCATCCGAATGAGGATGCCCGGTCGGTGGCCCGATCGGCTCCACCCGACCGCCCTCGGTGCGGTGTGTACGTCCATGCGTACCACCTCCGCACGAGGGGCCCCCTCAGCGGCAGAAGCGCTTGAGCGAAGGCTAGTGGTCCCGCGCAGCTTCGTACGTACGTAGCAGTACTGCAAGCCCGGCACGGTACGACCCCCCTCGCCGCCTCGCGCCGCGTCTCACAGAAGAGGCAGCACCCTGACTACGTTCCGAGACCTCGGGATCTTTCCCGAGACGGCCGAGGCCCTTGAGGCCGTCGGCATCGTGTCCCCCTTCCCGATCCAGGAGATGACCCTCCCCGTCGCCCTTTCCGGCACGGACGTCATCGGCCAGGCCAAGACCGGAACCGGCAAGACCCTCGGTTTCGGCCTTCCCCTGCTGGAGCGGGTCGTCGTCCCCGCGGACGTCGAGGCGGGCCGCTCGAAGCCCGAGCAGCTCACCGACGCCCCGCAGGCCCTCGTGGTGGTTCCGACCCGCGAGCTGTGCACCCAGGTCACCAACGACCTCCTGACCGCGGGCAAGGTCCGCAACGTCCGCGTCCTCGCCATATACGGCGGCCGCGCGTACGAGCCCCAGGTCGAGGCGCTCAAGAAGGGCGTCGACGTCATCGTCGGCACCCCGGGCCGCCTGCTGGACCTGGCCGGGCAGAAGAAGCTCGACCTCTCCCGCGTCAAGGCCCTCGTCCTCGACGAGGCCGACGAGATGCTCGACCTGGGCTTCCTGCCCGACGTCGAGAAGATCATGAACTACCTGCCCGCGAAGCGTCAGACGATGCTGTTCTCGGCGACCATGCCGGGCGCCGTCATCGGTCTGGCCCGCCGGTACATGACGCAGCCGACGCACATCCGCGCCGTCTCCGAGGACGGCGAGGGCGCGACCGTCGCCAACATCAAGCAGCACGTCTTCCGTGCGCACAACATGGACAAGCCGGAGCTCGTCTCCCGCATCCTGCAGGCCGACGGCCGCGGCCTGGCCATGATCTTCTGCCGCACCAAGCGCACGGCGGCCGACATCGCCGAGCAGCTGGAGAAGCGCGGCTTCGCCTCGGGCGCCGTCCACGGCGACCTGGGCCAGGGCGCCCGCGAGCAGGCGCTGCGCGCGTTCCGCAACGGCAAGGTCGACGTGCTGGTGTGCACCGACGTCGCAGCGCGCGGCATCGATGTCGAGGGTGTGACCCACGTCATCAACTACCAGACGCCCGAGGACGAGAAGACCTTCCTGCACCGCGTGGGCCGTACCGGCCGCGCGGGCAACAAGGGCATCGCCGTCACCCTGGTCGACTGGGACGACATCCCGCGCTGGCAGCTCATCAACAAGGCGCTGGAGCTCGACTTCCACGAGCCCGAGGAGACGTACTCCACGTCCCCGCACCTGTACGAGCAGCTGAACATCCCGGCCGGCACCAAGGGCATCCTGCCGCGCGCCGAGCGCACGCGGGCGGGCCTGAAGGCCGAGAACCTGGAGGACCTGGGCGAGACCGGCGGGCGTGGTGGCCGTGGTGGCCGCGGTCCCGCCGCCGCCGCTCCCGTGGTGACGGAGGAGCGTCCGGCCCGTACCCGGACGCCGCGCCAGCGCCGCCGCACCCGTGGTGGCAGCGAGCTCGGTGAGGGCACGGCCGCCGTCGACCCGGTGGCGCCCGCCGCCGACGCTCCGCAGGTTCCGGCCGCCGACGAGCCGCGCAGGCCGCGCCGTCGCCGGACCCGCGTGGCCGCTTCGGCCGTCGCCCTGGCCGAGGCTCCGGCCGTGGTCGAGGCGCCCGCCGCGGTCGCCGCTCCGGCGCCGGCCGTGGTCGAGGCTCCGGCCCCGGTCAAGATCCGTCGTCCGCGCAAGGCCGTCGAGACCGCTCCCGAGCCGGACTTCCAGATGGCCCCGCTGGTGGAGCCCGTCCGGGCACCCCGTCGTGCGCCGCGGACCCGCAAGCCCGTCGAGGCCCCCGTGGTGGCCGCGCCGGTGACCCCGGTCGTGGCCGAGGCCGCCCCGGAGAAGCCGAAGCGGACCCGTACCCGCAAGGTGGCGGCCGCTCCGGTCGCCGAGGCCGTCGCCGAGGCCGCCGTGGTGGAGGCTCCGGCCGCCGCCGAGGAGGCCCCAGTCAAGGTCCGCCGCACGCGTACTCGCAAGGTCGCGGAGGCCGCTCCGGCCGCCGAGGCCACCGAGGCTCCGGCCGTCGCCGAGGAGGCGCCCGCCAAGCCGAAGCGCACCCGGACCCGCAAGGCCGCCCCGGCCGCCGCCGCGGAGGCCCCGGCCGCCGAGGAAGCCCCGGTCAAGCCGAAGCGGACGCGCACCCGCAAGGTCGCGGAGGCCGCGCCGGAGGCGTAGGCCCCAGCAGCACCGACGGCCCCGGTCCCCTTTCGAGGGGGCCGGGGCCGTCCGCGTACCCCGGGGGACCCGGCCGCTACGGGCCGGTAACCTCGGGCCATGAGCAAGCCGCCGTTCCTCACGCTGCCGCCCGCCGCCCGCGCGTACCGCCTGACCACCGCCCGCGGCGAGTTCGCCGTGCACGAGGCGGGCGAGCCCGTGCGCGGCACCGCCCTGCTGGTCCCCGGGTTCACCGGCAGCAAGGAGGACTTCATCGCCCTGCTGGAGCCCCTCGCCGCGGCCGGCTACCGGGTCCTGGCCGTCGACGGGCGCGGGCAGTACGAGAGCCCCGGCCCGCGCGAGGAGGCCGCGTACGCGCTTCAGGAGCTGGCCCGTGACGTGCTGGCGCAGGCCGCCGCGGTCGGCGGGGGGCCGCTGCACCTGGTCGGCCACTCCCTGGGCGGGCTGGTGGCCCGCGCCGCGGTGCTGCGCGACCCCGCCCCCTTCGCCTCCCTCACCCTGCTGAGCAGCGGGCCCGCCGCGATCTCCGAGGAGCAGCAGGCCCGTACGAAGCTGCTGGTCGCGGCGCTGGAGGCGCTACGGGAGGACATGCCGTCGGTGTGGGCGGCGATGCGGGCCCAGGATCCCGAGGACGCGCCGGCGGACGCCCCGGAGGTGGCGGCGTTCCTGCGGGAGCGCTGGCTGGGCACCGTACCGGAGCAGCTGATCGCGACCGGCCGGGTGCTGATCTCGGAGCCGGACCGGGTCGCGGAGCTGGCGGGGGTGGCGTTGCCGAAGCTGGTGCTGTCCGGGGTGGTGGACTACGCCTGGCCGGTGCCGCTGATGGACGACATGGCCGTGCGCCTGAGTGCGTCACGAGTGGTCGTCGAGGGGGCGGAGCACTCCCCCAACGCGGAGAATCCGCAGGTCACGGCCGATGCTCTGGTGGCGTTCTGGGAAGACTCCACCAGCGAGTAGTTAGCTAGTGAAAAAATTTCCTTAGCGTAGGGAATGTTTGCCGCTTACACTTCGTTAACCCCTGTGCAAGGAGAACACTGACGAAGGGAGAAGCCATGCGCTTCGAGATTCTGCGCCTGGACGACGTCGACGGAACCGCCGTGGACAGCACCGTCGTGGACGCGGCCTCCGTCAACCGGATCGTGCAGCAGGCCGCATCGATCGGCCAGCGCATTCTGATCCGACCGGCCGAGACGGCGTCCTCCTGACGCTTCCCGAACGCCCCCGCACCGATCCGGTGCGGGGGCGTTCGCATGTGCGGGCGCGCGTGCGGGCACGTCAGGCGCCGCGGACCACCTGGAGCACACCGTTGATGATCTGCTGGACGGCGATGGCCGACAGCATCATGCCGGCGAGCCGGGTCACCAGGACGACGCCGCCGTCCTTGATGATCCGGATGATCACCAGCGAGTAGCGCATGGTCAGCCACAGCACCACGTGCATGGCGATGATCGCGCACCACACGGAGACCTGACCGGTGACGCCGTCGGCCTTCTGCACGGCCAGGATGACGGACACGATCGCACCGGGACCGGCCAGCAGCGGCATGCCCAGCGGGACGAGGGCGACGTTCACGTCCTTGGTCTGCTTGGGCTCGTCCGTCTTGCCCGTGAGCAGGTCGAGCGCGATCAGCAGGAGCAGCAGACCACCCGCGATCATCAGCGCGGGGACGGAGACGTGCAGGTAGTCCAGGATCTGCTGGCCGCAGATTCCGAAGACGGCGATGACGCCGAAGGCCACGCAGACGGCCTGCCAGGCCATGCGGCGCTGGACCTTGGCGGGGCGGCCCGAGGTGAGGGCGAGGAAGATCGGCGTGATCCCCGGGGGGTCCATAATCACAAAAAGCGTGAGAAAAAGGGATCCGAAGACGGCGAAATCAAACACAGTGATGCCTTGCAGGTGAGGGGTGTCGCGAAAAAGAGGGAAGGTGTGGAGCGGCGCCGGCTCAGGCGCGGACGTCTCCACCGGCGCCGGGCACGGGGAAGGCCCCGGTCGCGCGGCGCGTGATCTCGCCGTAGATCTCGGGGTCGGTCGTGTGCTCCCCGAGGCGGCAGGTCTTGCGGCTGCCGTGGTAGTCGCTGGACCCGGTCGTCAGCAGCCCGAGGTCACCCGCCAGGCCGCGCAGCCGGTCGCGGGTGGCGCCGTCGTGGTCCATGTGGTCCACCTCGATGCCGTCCAGACCGGCGGCCGCCAGGGCGGCTATCGCGGACTCGGGGACGCACTCGCCGCGCTTGACGGCGGCGGGGTGCGCGAAGACGGTGACCCCGCCGGCCGCCTTGACCAGGCGGATCGCGTCGAAGGGGTCCAGCTCGTGCTTCTCGGCGTACGCGCGGCCGCCGTTGGCGAGCCAGTCCGGTGTGAACGCGTCCGAGACGGTGGGGACGACGCCCAGCTCGACCAGGGCGGTCGCGATGTGGGGCCGCCCGACGGAACCGTCACCGGCGATCCGGGCCACCTGCTCCCAGGTGACGTCCACCCCGAGCGCCCGGAGCTTGCCGACCATCGCCTGCGCGCGGGGGGTGCGGTCGTCGCGCACGAGCTCCCGCTCACGGGACAGCTCGGGCTCCTCGGGGTCGAAGAGGTACGCGAGCAGGTGCATCCCGACGCCGTCGAGGCGGCAGGACAGCTCCGCGCCGGTGACGAGCGTCAGCCCGGCCGGGAGGGCGGCGAGCGCCTCGGCGTATCCCCCGACGGTGTCGTGGTCGGTCAGCGCGACCACGTCCAGCCCGGCGGCGGCCGCGTTGCGGACCAGTTCGGCGGGGGTGTCGGTGCCGTCGGAGGCCGTGGAGTGGGCGTGCAGATCGATACGCACAGCCTTGCTCCAGGGTTCGCACGGACGGGGGGACACTCCAGAGTACCGCCCGCCGGGCAGGGCATGATCCCGCCGGGCGGGGCGTACGCGGCTTGCGGCGCGGGCCCGCGGGCCAGGGCGGGTCCGGGGGATGGGGGGCGGTGTTTCGGCGGGGCCGTCTCATCGATGGTTTGGGGGGTTTCCCGTCAGTCCCATCGTCCTTCCGGGGCGGGCCGGCCTGTCACCGCCGGACGGAGTCCGGCGCAGCGGCGCGAAGCCGGGGAAGCGCGCTAGCGCTGAGCCGCGCGAGCGGCGCGTCAAGAAGGGGTGGGTGCGGCCAAAATGCGAGGGCTCAGGGCGCCGCACGGCAGGAGTTCTATCTCCGTGCCCGCGTCGCGGAGGTCGGTGAGGACGAGTTCGTCGTACAGGAGGAGGCCGGACTGTTCCGGCCAGACGATGGCCCACAGCCACAGCCCCCGCGCCTCGCCGGCGAAGACGGCCCGGTCGTCCGGCACCCCGGAGACGTGCCACAGCGGCGTCGGCCGCCCGGCCGCGACGACCTTGGCGTGGGGCGGGGCGGAGACGTTGATGTACGGCCCGGGGTCGGGGGCGTCGATGCCCGCGAAGCGGGAGCCGAGGCCGACCCCCAGTTCCTCGGCGATCAGCAGCAGCTCGCCGATGCCGCCCAGCGGCCCGGGCCCCGAGCAGGCCACGGCGGTGGCCCGGCCTCCGCTGCGGTCGTCGCCGGCGGAGGCGATCCCGGTGAACAGCCACCCCACGGGCAGCGGCCACGGCATCCACACCGGTACCTTGGCCCGGTTCACCACCACGCCCAGGCCCTCCACGCTGGGCGGGATGACAGGCTGCAGCGGATGGACGGCGCCGTGCACCGCGCACTGCCAGGAGTCGGCGAAAAGACCGGGCGCTCGGACCCGGCCACCGCACTTCGGGCAACTCGGTTCGCCCCTCATAAGAAGCACGCTCCTCCCCGCCCGGCGCCCCGTCAAGACGCGATCACCCGTCCGGATGTCATCCGTACCCGCGGGCGCGCGGCTCAGTCCAGAGCGACGGCCGTACGCAGAGGGTCCCGCAGATCGGTGCCGCGCGCGAGCCAGCGTTCCTGGAGGGCGGCGGCGCCGTGCACCCGCTTCCAGGCGGCCTCGTTCGCCGTCATCGGGAGGAGGGGGAGGAAGCGGACCGGGTCGAGCGGTTCGTCCAGTTCCAGGTCCTCGACGAGTCCGCCGGGCTCGGCGACGAGGACCGAGCTGAAGGGTGCCCCGTCCCACAGCGGCTCGCCCACGTCGAGGGAGGCGCCGGGGGCCACGATCAGGCCCTCGACCATCGGGGAGGCGGCGAGCACGGCGAGCGGCCGGAGCAGTTTGTCGGTGGGGGCGAGGCCCGCCCGTACGGTCAGCACCAGTTCGGCGCGCGGGCCGCGGACCGGGTCGGCGACGATGTCGGTGGGGTCGCTCATGGGGTGTGCGGACATGCCGAGGGTCGCGTACCGGACGAGGTCGCCCTCGGCGAAGCGGAGTACCTCGATGCGGTCGGTGCCCAGGAAGGTGACGGCGGCGCGGGCGTCGGGTTCGCCGAACGTGCTGCGCAGCCGGGCTTCGACGAGGGCGAGAATTTCTGCCATGCACCGAGCATAGAACTCGTATCAGGCGGGTAAAGGGCGGGTCCTGACCATCCGTCGGCTGATAGTGTTGACAGCTGTTCGGGGCCGCATGCAGAAGCATGTCTCGGGGCTTCGGCGACAGGACGTCCTCCACGGAGGACCGGCCGGAGGAGGTGGGGCTGCGGTGGATCGAAGTCGATCGTGCAGTACCAATCGCTCTTCCACTTCTCCGGCGGGCGCATCCCGCCCCCTGTGATCATCTGATCAGTAGAAGAGCGACGGCAGACCTTTGTCCTCCCGTCCTGTTTCCTTCCGTCCGCCCGGGCCTGCCCGCCCGCGCTCACGGAGGGCCTCCCACCCGTACGGTCCGCAGCCGTGCGCGCGAAGGAGCCTGCTATGTCGATGCTGCCCTACCTCCGTGCCGCCGTCCGTCCGGCCCTGCGCCGGCCCACCCCCGTACAGCCCGGCTACGACACCACCCGTGACCCGTCCGCCAGCAGTGCGGTGGTCGACTGTGCCGTGTACCGCGACGGCCGGCGCGTCCAGGGCGCGGCCTGCCTGACGCCGCGTGAGGCAATGCGGCGGGTGCGGGACACCGGCGGTTTCGCCTGGATCGGGCTGCACGAGCCGACGGAGGCCGAGTTCGCGGGGATCGCCGCCGAGTTCGGTCTGCACCCGCTCGCCGTGGAGGACGCGGTGCACGCGCACCAGCGGCCGAAGCTGGAGCGCTACGACGACACCCTGTTCACCGTCTTCAAGACGATCCACTACGTGGAGCACGCCCAACTCACCGCCACCAGCGAGGTGGTGGAGACCGGCGAGGTGATGTGCTTCACGGGCCCCGACTTCGTCATCACCGTCCGGCACGGCGGCCAGGGCTCCCTGAAGGGCCTGCGCCACCGCCTCCAGGACGACCCCGAACTGCTCGGGCGCGGCCCCTCGGCGGTGCTGCACTCCCTCGCCGACCACGTGGTCGACGGCTACATCGCGGTCGCCGCGGCCGTGCAGGACGACATCGACGAGGTGGAGAGCGAGGTCTTCGCCGCTCCCGCCAAGGGCAGTGCGCGCGGCGGCGACGCGGGCCGCATCTACCAGCTCAAGCGCGAGGTGCTGGAGTTCAAGCGGGCGGTCACCCCGCTGCTGCGGCCGATGGAGCTGCTCAGCGAGCGGCCCATGCGGCTGGTGGACCCCGCCGTGCAGAAGTACTTCCGTGACGTCGCGGACCACCTGGCGCGGGTGCACGAGCAGGTCGTCGGCTTCGACGAGCTGCTGAACTCCATCCTCCAGGCCAATCTCGCGCAGGCGACGGTCGCCCAGAACGAGGACATGCGCAAGATCACCTCCTGGGCGGCGATCATCGCGGTCCCGACCATGATCTGCGGGGTCTACGGGATGAACTTCGAGCACATGCCCGAGCTCCAGTGGAAGTACGGCTATCCGATGGTGATGGCCTCGATCGTCGGGATCTGCTTCACCATCCACCGGGCCCTGCGCCGTCACGGCTGGCTGTAGGCCGGTGGCTGTGGCGCGCCCGGTGCGAACCCCTAATCTGTGCGCATGACTCTCAGCGCGCTCGACCTGGCCCTCGTCGAGGAGGCCTCCAAGAAGTCCGGCCTGATCTGGGTCCGCGGCGCCGGTGCCGACCGGGCCCTGTGGCACGCCTGGGTGGACGGCGCCGCGCACGTGCTCGGCGACGGGCCCGGCGAGCAGCCGTTCCCGGGTCTCGCCGACGGCTCGGCCGCCGAGGTGACCGTACGCAGCAAGGACAAGGGCGGCCGGCTCGTCGCCTGGACGGCGGCCGTACGGGAGCTCGCGCCCGGCACCGAGCCCTGGGAGGCGGCGGTCGCCGAGCTCAAGGGCAAGCGGCTGAACGCGCCCGACTCCGAGCAGATGACCTCGCGGTGGGCCCGGGAGTGCCGGCTGCTGCGCCTGGAGCCGGTGGCGGTGGCCGAGCGGCTGCCGGGCGGCTCCCTCGCCGCGGCCCCGCTGCCGTCCCCGGCCATCACCCGCCGGGCGATCCCGGCGGCGCTGCCGAAGCTGCTGCTGAAGCGGAAGAAGGCCAAGCGCTAGACGCTGGAGCCGTGCTCAGCCCTGGCTCGGGTCCTGGACCTGGCCGGGGCTCTTCGACGGGGAGGGCGAGGCCGGCGGGGTGGCCGACGGGCTGCCCGAGGGGCTGCCCGTGACGACGTCCGTGCCGTTGCCGGTGCTGCGGCCGCCGCCGGTGGCGCCCGTGCCGCCGCCCGGTCCGGAGCCGCTGCCCGTACCGGCGCTGCTGCCCGTACCGCCCGTGGACTTGCCGTCCTTGGTGGTCGGGAGCTGCGAGCCGTAGTCCACCGTCTGGTCCTTCGCCGGCGGGTCCAGCGGGAAGGGCTTGCCCCACTCCGAGAGCTCCACCCGGCCCGCGCCGCCCGCGCGCTCCATCAGCAGCGGGTACGGGGTGCCCTCCAGGGACACCGAGAGCTTGCCGCCCTTGCCGGCGTCCGCCGACAGAGGCACCGCGCGGGTGTGTCCGACCGTGGTGTACGAGCCCTTGGTCAGCTTGCCCTGGAGGCCGAGGAGGCCGTCGAGCAGGACCTGCATGTCGGTGAAGCCGCGGAACTGCTTGTAGGAGGGGTCGCCCTCGGGCACCTTCACGTACTTGTCGCCGAGCTTGCCCGCCGAGTCCGAGGTCCCCCAGAAGGCCGTGCCCGCCTTCAGGTACAGCTGCTCGCCCACCCGCAGCAGCTGGAAGGTGGTGTCGTCCTGGGACTTCACCTCGCCGGAGCCGCCGTCCGCCTTCAGCCGCATGTCCAGGGTGAAGGACTTGCCGCCGCTGACCAGGGTGCCCGCCAGGTGGACCGAGGAGGCCTTGCCGGCCGCGGTCTTCGCCTGCTCCTCGATCTTCTCGGCCGCGAGCTTGCCCATCCCGTTCGTGCCCTTGTCGGGGTCCTCCACGCTGCCGCCGCCGCAGGCGGTGCCCGTGACGGCGAGGCCCGCGCACAGGGCGCCGACGATGGCGGCCCTGCGCAGCCGGGCAGCAGGGATGTAGGCGGTCACGGGCGGGTGCCTCTCGTCGGTGGTCTGCGGGCAGCAGGCAGCGTACCCGGCTGTGGGACCGGGTCCGCCGGACCCCCGCCGGACCCTCACGGGTCCCCCTCCGGACCGCCGCCGGACGGTGGCCGCAGAGCCCTCGGACCCCCGTGCGGACGGCCCCACCAGGACGCTTGCGCACGGCACGGGCTAGCCTGAGGCACGGCAGGACTGGTGAGGAACGCTCTAGGAGGCGCTCGGATGGCTGCAAGCGCCCCGCGGATCTTCGTCTCGCATCTGTCGGGTGTGCCCGTCTTCGACCCCAACGGCGACCAGGTCGGCCGTGTCCGCGACCTCGTCGCGATGCTGCGCGTCGGCGGCCGTCCGCCCCGGCTGCTGGGACTGGTCGTCGAGGTCGTCAGCCGGCGCCGGATCTTCCTGCCCATGACCCGGGTGACCGGGGTGGAGTCCGGGCAGGTCATCACCACCGGCGTCATCAACATGCGGCGCTTCGAACAGCGCCCCACCGAGCGGCTGGTCCTCGGCGAGCTGCTGGACCGCCGGGTGACGCTCGTGGCCACCGGCGAGGAGGCCACCGTCCTGGACGTGGCCATCCAGCAGCTCCCGGCCCGCCGCGACTGGGAGATCGACCGGATCTTCGTACGCAAGGGCAAGGGCGGGGCGCTGCGCCGGCGTGGCGAGACCCTGACGGTGGAGTGGTCCGCGGTGACCGGCTTCTCGCTGGAGGAGAACGGGCAGGGCGCCGAGAGCCTGGTGGCGACCTTCGAGCAGATGCGCCCGGCCGACCTGGCGAACGTCCTGCACCACCTGACGCCCAAGCGGCGCGCCGAGGTGGCCAACGCCCTCGACGACGACCGGCTCGCGGACGTCCTGGAGGAGCTCCCCGAGGACGACCAGGTGGAGATCCTCGGCAAGCTGAAGGAGGAGCGCGCCGCCGACGTCCTGGAGGCCATGGACCCGGACGACGCCGCCGACCTGCTCTCCGAGCTCCCGGAGGAGGAGAAGGAGCGGCTGCTGACGCTGATGCAGCCCGACGACGCCGCCGACGTGCGGCGCCTGCTGTCGTACGAGGAGAACACCGCGGGCGGCCTGATGACGACCGAGCCGATCGTGCTGCGGCCGGACGCGACGGTCGCCGACGCGCTGGCCCGCGTCCGCAAGTCGGACCTGTCGCCGGCGCTGGCGGCGCAGGTGTACGTGTGCCGGCCCCCGGACGAGACGCCGACGGGCAAGTACCTGGGCACGGTGCACTTCCAGCGGCTGCTGCGCGACCCTCCGTTCACCCTGGTCAGCTCGATCGTGGACACGGACCTGCCGCCGCTGCGTCCGGACGCCTCGCTGCCCGCGGTGACCAGCTACCTGGCGGCGTACAACATGGTCGCGGCGCCCGTCGTGGACGTGAGCGGCTCGCTGCTGGGCGCGGTGACCGTCGACGACGTACTGGACCACCTGCTGCCGGACGACTGGCGGGAAACGGACTTCCACTCCGAGGAGGCCGTGCGTGGCCACTGAGCGCGGGCGCGGCGAGGCGGCGCGCGAGCGGCGCCGGGAGCGGCGCGAGCATGCCCGGGAGGGCCTGTCGGAGCGGCTGGAGGAGGCGGCGGAGCGGCTGCGCAACGACCGGCCGGAACGTTCCTCCGAACGGGCGCGGAGCGTCGCCTCGTCGGGGTCGAGCAGCCTGTCGCGTTCGCGCGTACGGCTGGACCTGCCGCGCCCGGCGCGGCGGCGGCTGCTGCCCGAGTACGACCCGGAGGCCTTCGGGCGGCTGTCGGAGCGGGTGGCGCGGTTCCTCGGCACGGGCCGGTTCATCGTCTGGATGACGATCGTCATCATCGCCTGGGTGCTGTGGAACATCTTCGCGCCGGACGACCTGCGCTTCGACCAGTACCCCTTCATCTTCCTGACGCTGATGCTGTCCCTCCAGGCCTCCTACGCCGCTCCGCTGATCCTGCTCGCGCAGAACCGGCAGGACGACCGGGACCGGGTCAACCTGGAGCAGGACCGCAAGCAGAACGAGCGGTCCATCGCGGACACCGAGTACCTGACCCGGGAGATCGCCGCCCTGCGGATGGGCCTGGGCGAGGTCGCGACCCGCGATTGGATCAGGTCGGAGTTCCAGGACCTGATCAAGGAGATGGACGAGCGGCGGCTATTCCCGCCGGAGAGTGACGAAGGCGACCGCTAGCGGCCTTTCCTGAGGCACGCTACCGAGCCGTACCATCGGGGCATGGCTACCGACACAAGCTCCGCCGCCGTGCCCGAGCAGGACGCGATCCTGGACGCGCTGGCGACGGTGAACGACCCCGAGATCCACCGGCCGATCACCGAGCTCGGCATGGTCAAATCGGTGGAGATCGGTGACGGCGGCGAGGTCGCCGTCACGGTCTACCTGACGGTGTCGGGCTGTCCCATGCGCGAGACCATCACCAAGAACGTCACCGAGGCCGTCGAGAAGGTCCCCGGCGTCACCTCGGTCGCCGTCACCCTGGACGTGATGAGCGACGAGCAGCGCAAGGAGCTGGCGGCCACCCTGCGCGGCGGCACCGCCGAGCGCGAGGTGCCCTTCGCCAAGCCCGGCTCGCTGACCCGCGTGTACGCGGTCGCCTCCGGCAAGGGCGGCGTCGGCAAGTCCTCGGTGACCGTCAACCTGGCGGCGGCGATGGCGGCCGACGGCCTGAAGGTCGGCGTGGTCGACGCGGACATCTACGGCCACAGCGTGCCGCGCATGCTGGGCGTCGAGGGCCGTCCCACCCAGGTCGAGAACATGATCATGCCGCCGTCCTCGCACGGCGTGAAGGTCATCTCCATCGGCATGTTCACCCCGGGCAACGCCCCGGTGGTGTGGCGCGGCCCGATGCTGCACCGCGCGCTCCAGCAGTTCCTCGCCGACGTCTTCTGGGGCGACCTGGACGTCCTGCTGCTGGACCTGCCGCCGGGCACCGGCGACATCGCGATCTCCGTGGCGCAGCTGGTGCCGAACGCCGAGATCCTCGTCGTGACCACCCCGCAGCAGGCGGCGGCCGAGGTCGCCGAGCGGGCCGGTTCGATCGCCGTGCAGACCCACCAGAAGATCGTGGGCGTCGTCGAGAACATGTCGGGCCTGCCCTGCCCGCACTGCGACGAGATGGTCGACGTGTTCGGTTCTGGCGGTGGCCAGAAGGTCGCCGACGGCCTGACGAAGACGGTCGGCGCCTCGGTGCCGGTGCTGGGCACGATCCCGATCGACGTACGGCTGCGCGAGGGCGGCGACGACGGCAAGCCGGTCGTCCTGTCCGACCCGGACTCCCCGGCGGGCGCCGCGCTCCGCGCGATCGCGGGCAAGCTGGGCGGCCGCGCCCGCGGCCTGTCGGGCATGTCCCTGGGCATCACCCCGCGCAACAAGTTCTGACCTGACCCGGGCATACGGAAGGGCACCGCCGGCCGGCGGTGCCCTTCCGCGTATCCGCTACTCGTACGTGCCGAGGTCCGCGATCGCGGAGAAGCCCAGCCCGTACGCGCTCATCCCGCGCCCGTACGCGCCCAGGTGCACCCCGCTGCCGGTGGAGCCGGCCAGCACCCAGCCGAATTCCGACTCGCGGTAGTGGAAGGGCGTCGGCTGCCCGTCGACGGGCAGGGACAGCGTCGACCAGTCCGGCCCGTCGAGGTCGTCCGCGAGCTCCCAGGCGGCTTCGGTCTGCTGGTCGAGCCAGTCGTCGCGCAGGGTGTGGTCCATCTGCTGCGGCCAGCTGTAGGCCAGCAGCCCGGAGCCGGCCAGCCAGGCGGCCGAGGACACCGAGGTGGCCTCCAGGACGCCGGTGCCGTCGCCGCTGCGGCGGTTGGGGTTGCTGGCGACGGTCACCACGACCGCGAACCGCTCCTTCTCACCGGTGGCGATCTCGCCCCGGGCGGACGGCTCGTCGCCGTGGCCAGTGGAACCGTGCTCGACGGTGCCGTCGGCTCCGGTGCCGACCTGCCCGAGCCAGCGGGGGCCGGTGAAGGCCCCGTCCAGCCCGTACCAGGGGAAGTCGGCGGCCAGGAACCCCTCGGCCGCCCGGCGGGCCGCCGGGACGGGTGCGGTGGCCTCCTGGGGCGGTGCGGGGGTCGTGTGGGGGTTCTGCTCGGACTGCGGGGGTTCGGCGGCGGGGGCTTCGGCAGGCTGTGCGCCTACCCGGCTACTGCTCGTCGTCTCCATCTGGGCGGCCTCTCGTTCCGTGGGGTCCGGAACGGCCCTCCCCCTCGCTTCGCTGGGGGGACCCCCTCCCTCGGGCGTCCTGCGTCCGGACAGATGGAGGATAGCCACCGGACTCCGGATCGCCGGGCAGGCCGCGGCTCAGGTGGCGTCGGCGTCGAAGGGCGTACGCGGCTCGGGGGCCGGGGCGGCGGGCTTCTTCAGCAGGTCCGGGCCGCCCGCGACGGCGGGTGCGGCGGGCGCGGCGGCCGTGGCCGCGTCGGCCTCCTTGCTGTTGACGGCGTCGGTGACGTCGTTCAGCTCCTTGCGGAGGTCGAAGCTGGTGCGGATCTCCTTGAGGTCCTCGTTCTCGGTCAGCTGCTTGCGGATGAAGGTCTTCGGGTTGAGGTCCTCGAACTCGAAGTCCTTGAACTCGGGGCCGAGTTCGGAGCGGATGTCCTGCTTGGCGCTGTCCGAGAACGAACGGATCTTGCGGATCACGTTGCTGACGTCCTGGATCACCTTCGGCAGCTTGTCCGGGCCGAAGACGAGGATGGCGAGCACCACGATCGTGACCAGCTCGAGTGCGCCTATGTCGTTGAACACCTTGCCGCTCCTCGGCTCTCTCCACTTCGGGCCCGGTCAACGGTACCCGGCGATCCCTGCGGTCCCCTACGCCGGTGCTATCCGTTTTCCGGATTCACCCGGCCGTCATGCCGTATTCGTGTCAGGACCCGTCCGCCGAACCGAGTACCACCTCCAGAGTGCGCTCCCTGCCGTCGCGGAGCACCGTCAGGGTGAGGCGGTCCCCGGGGCGGTGGGCCCTGATCTTGATGATCAGCTCGTCCCCGCCGTGCACGCGGACGCCGTCCACCTTGGTGATCACGTCCTCGGCCTTGATCCCGGCGCGGGCGCCCGGCCCGTCCGCGACCACGGAGGCCTTCCCGTCCTCGGCCTTGGCCCCGACGCGGGCTCCGTCGCCCGTGTACTGCATGTCGAGGGTGACTCCGATCACGGGGTGGGTGGCGTGCCCGGAGCGGATCAGTTCCTCGGCGACGCGCTTGCCCTGGTTGACGGGGATGGCGAAACCGAGGCCGATGCTGCCGCTCTGGCGGGCGCCGTCGCCGTCCCCGTCCCCGGCCTTGTCGGCGCCGCGGATCGCGCTGTTGATGCCGATCACGTGGGCCCGGGAGTCCAGGAGGGGGCCGCCGGAGTTGCCCGGGTTGATCGGGGCGTCGGTCTGGAGGGCGTCGACGTAGCTGACGTCGCTGCCGTCGCCCTTGTCGCCGCCGGCGGTGATGGGGCGGCCGGTGGCACTGATGATGCCCGCGGTGACGGTGTTGGACAGGTCGAAGGGCGCCCCGATGGCCACCACCGGGTCGCCGACCTGCACGTTCTCGGAGTTCCCGAGGGCCAGCGGGCGCAGGCCCCGTACGCCGGTGACCTTCACGACGGCCAGGTCGTAGCCGCCGTCGCGGCCCACCAGCTCGGCGGCGACGCTCTCGCCGGTGCTGAAGGTGACCGTGATGTCCTTGGCCTCGGCGACGACGTGGTTGTTCGTCAGGATGTGGCCCTGCTCGTCGAGGACGAAACCGGTTCCGGTGCCGCTACCGCCGCCCCCGCGCACGTGCAGGGTGACCACTCCGGGCAGGGCGGTGGCGGCGATGCCGGCCACGCTGTCGGGGGCCCGGTTCTTGTTCTCGGCGGCGGTCTGCGGAAGCTCCAGGCGGGTGCCGCTGCGGCGCTCGGCGAGGATGCCGAGGTACCCGCCGACCACGCCGGCGAGGAGGGCCACCACCACGCCGTACGCCAGCAGCGGCAACAGGCCGGGGGCCCGGCGCGGCCGGCCCTCGTCGGCGACCTGGAGGGGGCGGTCCGCCCAGGGGTCGTACCGCGGCCCCGGCCCGGGCGGCACGTCGAACACCTCGAAGGTGCCGCCGTCCACGCCGGTCCCGGACTCGGTCCCGGGCGCGCTCCGGCCCTCGGTCCCCGCTCCGCTCCCGGTTTCGGTCCGGGTCCCGTCTTCGGTCCGGGCCTCGGCCTCGGGCCCGGCGTCCCGCTCAGTCCCCGGCCCGGGCTCGGCCCCGGCACCGGTCCGCTGCCCGGCCTCGGTTCCCGCTCCGCTCCCGGCCCCGCCGCCGTCCCCGTCGCCGTTCCGGGAACCGGCCCCGGCGGGGCGGCTCCACCAGGACGGACGAGGCGGATCGGTCTGCTGACTGTCGGACATGGACGCTCCCCGCGGGCCTGTCGCGCCGCAGGCGGCGCATCTGCCGCCGATTCAACCAGGTACCCGGGCCCGGCGGATCCTCCGGGGGACGGAGGCCGCAGGCCCGGGTCCCGGGCCTGCGGTGTCAGCCGTGCCCGCCGGGTCAGCGGGAGAGCGAGACGGGCTGCGCGGTCACCGGGGCGGAGGGGGCGGCCGTCGGGAGCCGGCCCGCCGGTCCGAGGGTGGGCACTCCGCCGGGGCTGGGCAGCCGGTCGCGCACGACCGCGTCGGTCAGCGGCAGCGGCAGCGAGGGACCGGGCCGGGCGGCGGGGGCGTCACCGCGCGCGTTCGGCTCGATCGCGTCCAGCGGCAGCGAACCCCCGAGGGCGATCGCGGCCAGCGACACCGCACCCGCCGCGACGAAGGCGAAGCGGCGCCGGGGACGGCCCACCTCGTGGATGGGGAACCCGGAGCGCGGAGCGGCCCGGACGACCGGGGCGGGGGCGTACCCGAACGTGGCCAGCGGATCGGCGCCCGGCGGCCCGGAAGGCCCCTCGGGGCCGCCCCCGGGCAGCCCCTGCAACCGGGCCAGCAGCCCGGCGGACAACGGCGGCGGGGCACTCTCCACGAACATGCTCTTCAGCCGGCGCTGCGCGTCGGCCTCGGCCTTGCACTTGGCACAGGTCGCCAGGTGCGCCAGCACCCGGTCCCGGGCGTCGTGCTTCAGCTCCCCGTCCACCAGGGCGGCGAGCCGGTCGCCCAGGTGCTGCTCGGCGGGGGACGGACTGGCTCCGCTCACTCGGCTCCGCCCTCTCCCCCGGCGCCCGGAGCGCCCACCGCCACCCCTGCCAGGGCGCGCTGCTCCGCGCGGGCCTCGGGAGACCGGTGCTTGAGCGCCTTGCGCAGGTGCGAACGGCCCCGGTGGATACGGCTGCGTACGGTGCCGAGCTTCACGCCGAGCGTGGCGGCGATCTCCTCGTAGGACAGGCCCTCGATGTCGCACAGGACGACGGCGGCACGGAACTCGGGCGCGAGGGTGTCCAGCGCCTGCTGCACGTCCGCGTCGAAGTGGGTGTCGTGGAGGACCTGCTGGGGCGACGGCTCACGGCTCGGCAGCCGCTCGGCGGCGTCGTCGGCGAGCGCGTCGAAGCGGATCCGCTGCTTGCGGCGCACCATGTCGAGGAACAGGTTCGTGGTGATGCGGTGCAGCCAGCCCTCGAAGGTGCCGGGCGTGTACGTGGACAGCGAGCGGAAGACGCGGACGAAGACCTCCTGCGTCAGGTCCTCGGCGTCGTGCTGGTTGCCCGTCAGGCGGTAGGCCAGACGGTAGACGCGCGCGCTGTGCGTGCTGACGATCTCCTCCCACGTGGGAGGGGTCCACGCCTGGGAGCCCGCGTCGGCGGCAAAGGTCGCGGTGGTCGCGGTGTGGGCGGTGTGGAAGCGGTCAGCAATGTTGGTCACGGATTTCGGCTCACCCGCCGACCAGAAGAGACGTCTCAGGACGCCCCCACGATCCACAGGCGCAGCCGCACCTCCCCTATCGGCTCTGGTGGTGTCCAGTGGAGCCCCTACCATAGCCACCCCTCCCGTCAGCTCTGGATAAGCATTTTTGCAGTAACTTTGCACGGGTCTTGAGTCCCTTGCCGTCGATCTGCCCGGTGCCGTCCCCTCTATCCCGCCTCCACCCCTCCCAACGCCCGGTCCCATCTGCGGGTTCCCGACGTCAGCGGATACAGTCACCGTTGCGCCAACTATGGGGACAGGAGAGGGTCATTAGCGGCAACCGGCAGACGAGCTGGGCGTTCGCCGACGCGTTTGTCGCCGAGGACGACGCTCTGCGATGGGCCCGCGACCGGTCCAGGGAAGCGGGGCTGCGGTCCGTCTCCCCCGGGACCGGGGCCGCGCTGCGTCTGCTCGCCGCCACGGCGGACGCGAAAGCGGTCGCCGAGATCGGCACCGGGACCGGCGTCTCCGGCATCCACCTGCTGCACGGGATGCGGCCGGACGGCGTGCTGACCACGGTGGACCCCGAGGCCGACCGGCAGGCCTTCGCCCGCCAGGCCTTCCGCGCCGCCGGCTTCGCGGGGAACCGCGCGCGGTTCATTCCGGGGCGCGCGCTGGACGTACTGCCGCGGCTCGCCGACGGGGGCTACGACCTCGTCTTCTGCGACGGGGACCCCGCCGAGTCCCTCGACTACCTCGCGGAATCGTTGCGTCTGCTCCGCCCTGGTGGGCTGGTGTGCTTCGAGGGGGTCTTCTCCGACGGACGTACGGTCGACTCGGCCGCGCAGCCGGTGGAGGTCATCCGGGTCCGTGAGCTGCTGCGCAGCGTCCGGGAGAGCCCCGCGCTGGAAGCTGCGCTGCTTCCGGTGGGGGACGGGCTGCTCTGCGCGGTCCGCCGCTAGCCTGTCCGGCTGTCCGGGGGGCCGCTGCGCGGGGCCGTCCCCGCCCCACCCTTCCTCCGTTCCCTGGTGCTCCGCCCCAGACCCCGCTCCTCAAACGCCGGAGGGGCTGGGTGTGGTGCTGGGATGCCCGGAGGGCACCTCCAGCCCCGCCGGCGTTTGAGGCGGGAACGGTGGAAGGGCGGGTAGGGGACCCCGCCCCGCGCAGCGGCAACGGTCCGCAGACGACAGACGGGCAGCGGCCACCAGAACCGGTCCCGCCCCGCCACCGACGGCCGGAGGCCGGCGCAGCGGCGCGAAGCCGGTAAGGCCGCTCGCGGCCGAGCCGTGCGAGCGGCGCGTCAAGGAGCGGCAGCGCGGCAGCGCTGAGCGGCGCGAGGCACGCGTCAAAAATGGGCTGCGCACGCAACACCGCCCCGGGCGCCAGTGGCGGCCGGGGCGGTGCAGAGATCAGGTGGTGCCGACGCTTCAGCCGACGACCTTCTTCAGGGCGTCACCCAGGGCGTCCGCCTCGTCCGGGGTCAGTTCGACGACAAGCCGACCGCCGCCCTCGAGCGGTACGCGCATGACGATGCCCCGCCCCTCCTTGGTGACCTCGAGCGGGCCGTCGCCCGTCCGCGGCTTCATGGCCGCCATGCTCGTTCCCCTTCCTGAAACCAGCTCATCGTCAGCCGACGGCCCCGTTCAGGCGCCTAGTACCCGGCATCGAACACATTGCTTCCCGGCCATTATCCCGCATGTCAGGACCCGATGACCAACATCGGCGGGGAACGCTTGTGCAACGCGCTCGGCCAAAACCACTCATTTCGGGGACCGGCCTGCGATACTTCGCCGCCACTCCCCGCACCCGGCGCCCGTCGCGTTTGACGCACATCACATGCCCGGCCGTCGCCCCGTCCGCCATGCTGACCCTTGGACCGGCCGGTACCGGCCGGTAGCCAAGCCCGCGACGAAGGGGGACCCCCATGGCCGACAGCGTGCTCTACGAAGTCACCGACGGACTCGCCACCATCACGATCAACCGGCCCGACGCGATGAACGCCATGAACACGGAGGCCAAGGTCGCCCTGCGCGACGCGGTCCAGGCGGCGGCAGCCGACACCGCGGTGCGGGCGGTCCTGCTGACGGCGGCCGGCGGCCGGGCGTTCTGCGTGGGCCAGGACCTCAAGGAGCACATCGGGAACCTGGCGGCGGACCGCGAGCACGGTTCCTCCCTCACGATGAGCACCGTCTCCGAGCACTACAACCCGATCGTCCGCGCCCTCACCGAGATGCCCAAGCCGGTGGTGGCGGGCGTGAACGGGGTCGCGGCCGGGGCCGGCTTCGGTTTCGCGCTGGCGGCGGACTTCCGGGTCGTCGCGGACTCGGCGTCCTTCAACACCTCCTTCGCCGGCGTGGCGCTGACCGCCGACTCGGGGGTGTCCTGGACCCTGCCCCGCCTGATCGGTGCCTCGCGCGCCTCGGACCTGCTGCTGTTCCCGCGCTCGCTGAAGGCGCAGGAGGCGTACGAGCTGGGCATCGCGAACCGGGTCGTGCCGGCGGAGTCCCTGCACGCGGAGGCGGAGTCGGTGGCCCGTACCCTCGCCGCGGGCCCCACGGTGGCCTACGCGGCCCTGAAGGAGTCCCTGGCGTACGGGGCGGCCCACTCGCTCTCCGAGGCCCTGGAGCGCGAGGACGAGCTCCAGGCCCGCGCGGGTGCCTCCGAGGACCACGCGATCGCCGTCCAGGCCTTCCTGGCGAAGCAGCCGCCGAAGTACCTGGGGCGCTGAGCGGGACCGGGGGCCGACGGACTACGCCTCGCGGGACACGCAGCCCGCGAGGTGGTCGTTGACCAGGCCGCACGCCTGCATCAGGGCGTAGGCGGTGGTGGGCCCGACGAAGCGGATGCCCGCCTTCTTCAGGGCCTTGGCCAGGGCCGTGGACTCCGGGGTGACCGCCGGGACGTCGGCGGTGGTCCTCGGGGCCCGGCCGGGCTTCTTCGGGGCGTGGGACCAGATCAGCCCGTCGAGCTCGCCCGGTTCCCACCCGGCCAGCACCTTCGCGTTGGCGAGGGTCGCGTCGATCTTGGCGCGGTTGCGGATGATCCCCTCGTCGGCGAGGAGCCGCTCCGCGTCGGCCGGCCCGAACCCGGCGACCGCCGCGATCTCGAAGCCCGCGAAGGCCTTACGGAACCCCTCGCGCCGGCGCAGGATCGTCAGCCAGGACAGCCCGGACTGGAAGGCCTCCAGGCACAGCCGCTCGTAGAGCGCGTCGTCGCCGTGGACCGGGCGGCCCCATTCGGTGTCGTGGTAGGTGACGTAGTCCTCCGTGGAGAGCCCCCACGGGCAGCGCGGCGCGCCGTCCGGTCCGGCCAGCAGCCCGCCGCCCTCGCTCATCCCTGCTCCTTGCCGAGGTCGACGCGGGGGGCGTCCTGGGGGACGGCGTCGCGGGGCTGGGCGGCGGCCGCGGCGGTGAGTTCCTCGATGCGCGCGTCGCGTTCGGCCAGTTCGGCGGCGAGCCGGTCGAGGACGTCGTCGACCTCGGCCATCCGGTAGCCGCGCGGGGCGACGGGGAGCCGCAGGGCGTCGATGTCGGCGCCGACCACCGGCCGGCTCTCCGGGAGGGCGTCGGCCACCCGGTCGGGCTCGGCGTCGGGCAGTACGGCCTCCGAACCTCCGCCGATCACCGCGAGGGTGACCGCGGCCACGACCACGACCAGCGCGATCAGCAAGAACCAGAACACGATCAACTCCCCTGAGAGACTCCGGCCTCCAGGTTAAGGTCGCAGACGAGGCGCGAGGGTCGCCGAAGGAGGAAAGAGCAGGATGCTGCGACTGGGCAGGCGCGAGTTCGACACCCACGAGCCGGTGATCATGGCCATCGTGAACCGGACCCCTGACTCCTTCTACGACCAGGGCGCGACCTTCCGCGACGAGCCCGCGCTGGACCGGGTCGAGCAGGCCGTGGCCGAGGGCGCGGCGATCATCGACATCGGCGGGGTCAAGGCCGGTCCGGGCGAACACGTGGACGCGACCGAGGAGGTCCGGCGCACGGTCGGTTTCGTGGCGGAGGTGCGGCGCCGCCACCCGGACGTGGTGATCAGCGTGGACACCTGGCGGCACGAGGTCGGCGAAGCCGTCTGCGAGGCCGGGGCGGACGTCCTGAACGACGCCTGGGGCGGGGTGGACCCGAAGCTGGCGGAGGTGGCCGCGCGCCACGGCGCGGGCATCGTCTGCACCCACGCGGGCGGGGTCGAGCCGCGCACCCGGCCGCACCGGACCACGTACGAGGACGTGATGGAGGACATCCTGCGCGTCACGGTCGGGCTGGCGGAGCGGGCGGCCGCGCTCGGCGTCCCCCGGGAGTCGATCATGATCGACCCGGGTCACGACTTCGGGAAGAACACCCGCCACTCGCTGGAGGCCACCCGCCGGCTGTCGGAGATGACCGCGACGGGCTGGCCGGTGCTGGTGTCCCTGTCGAACAAGGACTTCGTCGGCGAGACCCTCGACAAGCCGGTCAAGGAGCGCCTGCTGGGCACCCTGGCGACGACGGCCGTCTCGGCGTGGCTGGGCGCGCAGGTCTACCGCGTCCACGAGGTCGCGGAGACGAAGCAGATCCTGGACATGGTGGCCTCGATCCAGGGCCACCGCCCCCCGGCCGTAGCCCGCCGCGGCCTGGCCTGAGGCCCACCGGCCGACGGCCGGAGGCCGGCGCAGCCGCACGAAGCCGGCAAGGCGCCCCGGCGCCGCGCCGCGCGAGAGCGGCGTCGAAGAGAGGCTCCTGGACATGGTGGCCTCGATCCAGGGCCACCGCCCGCCGGCCGTCGCCCGCCGCGGCCTGGCCTGAGGCCCACCGGCCGACGGCCGGAGGCCGGCGCAGCCGCACGAAGCCGGCAAGGCGCCCCGGCGCCGCGCCGCGCGAGAGCGGCGTCGAAGAGAGGCTCCTGGACATGGTGGCCTCGATCCAGGGCCACCGCCCCCCGGCCGTCGCCCGCCGCGGCCTGGCCTGAGGCCGGAACGGGGCCCGGGCGGCCCGGGCCCCGTCGTACCGCTTCCCGCTACTTCCCGGTTTCCTTCGTCACCAGCGCGATGGCCTCGTCCACGTCGTCCGTGACGTGGAAGAGGTAGAGGTCCTTCTCGGAGGCCTTGCCCTGTGCGATGACCGTGTTGCGCAGCCAGTCGATCAGGCCGCCCCAGTACTCCGTGCCGAACAGCACGATCGGGAAGCGGGTGATCTTCTGCGTCTGCACCAGGGTCAGCGCCTCGAACATCTCGTCCAGGGTGCCCAGACCGCCCGGCAGGACCACGAAGCCCTGGCTGTACTTCACGAACATCGTCTTGCGGACGAAGAAGTACCGGAAGTTCAGGCCGAGATCGACGTGCTGGTTGAGCCCCTGCTCGAAGGGGAGCTCGATGCCCAGGCCGACGGAGATCCCGTTGGCCTCGCGCGCCCCCTTGTTGGCGGCCTCCATCGCGCCCGGGCCGCCGCCCGTGATGACGGCGAAGCCGGCGTCGACGAGCGCGTGCCCGATCCGTACGCCCGCCTCGTACTCGGCGGAACCGGCCGGGGTACGGGCCGAGCCGAACACGCTGATCGCGGGCGGCAGCTCCGCCAGGGTGCCGAAGCCCTCGATGAACTCCGACTGGATGCGCAGGACCCTCCAGGGATCGGTGTGCACCCACTCGGAGGGCCCGGCCGAGTCCAGCAGCCGCTGGTCCGTCGTACTGCCCGCCTGCACCTGGCTCCGCCTGCGCAGCACGGGCCCGAGCTGCTGCTCCTCGGGCCGTCGACGAGCCGAACCTTCGGGGTTGCCCATGATGTGCTCCCTCCTGCTGATCGTTGGATCAGGTTAGGCGCACAAAGGTGACGAGAAGCGGAATTCAGGAGGTCAGCCAGGCACGGAGTCGTTCCTCGCAGTGCAGGATGGCCTTCGTCTCCACGCGTTCGTCGACCTTGTGCGCCAGCAGGGCGTCGCCCGGGCCGTAGTTGACCGCCGGGACGCCCAGCGCGCTGAAGCGGGAGACGTCCGTCCAGCCGAACTTGGGCATGGCGTGCCCGCCGACGGCTTCCATGAAGGCGGCGGCGGCCGGGTGGGAGAGGCCGGGGAGGGCGCCGGGCGAGGAGTCGTCGATCACGAACTCGTCGACGCCGCAGTCCGCGAAGACCTCCCGTACGTGGGCGACGGCGTCCTCCACGCTGCGGTCGGGGGCGTAGCGGAAGTTGACCGTCACCGTGCAGGCGTCCGGGATGACGTTGTTGGCGACGCCGCCCTCGACGCGGACCGCGTTGAGGCCCTCGTGGAACTCCAGGCCGTCGATGACGGGCCTGCGCGGTTCGTACGCGGCGAGCTTCGCGAGGATCGGGCTCGCGGCGTGGATGGCGTTGGAGCCCATCCAGCTGCGGGCGGAGTGGGCGCGTTCGCCGCGGGTGCGCAGCAGGACGCGCAGGGTGCCCTGGCAGCCGCCCTCGACCTCGGCGTCGGAGGGTTCGAGGAGGACGGCGAAGTCGCCGGTCAGCCAGTCGGGGTGGGCGGCGGCGACCTTGCCGAGGCCGTTGAGGTCGGCGGCGACCTCTTCCTGGTCGTAGAAGACGAAGGTGAGGTCGCGGTTGGGCGCGGGGACGGTCGCGGCGATGCGCAGCTGTACGGCGACCCCGGACTTCATGTCGGTGGTGCCGCAGCCCCACAGGACGTCGTTCTCGTCGAGGCGCGACGGGACGTTGCCGGCGATGGGCACGGTGTCGAGGTGGCCGGCGAGCACGACGCGCTCGGCGCGGCCGAGGTTCGTGCGGGCGACGACGTTGTTGCCGAGGCGGTCGACGGTCAGGTGCGGGAGGCCGCGCAACGCGTCTTCCACGAGGTCGGCGAGGACCTTCTCGTCGCCGCTCACGGACGGGATGTCGACGAGCCGGGCGGTCAGCTCGGCAGCGTCCAGGGTGAGGTCCAGCTCGGATTCGGACATGGAGCTGACCCTAACGCCCCGGGATGGGCGGGTACCGGGGACGTCCGGCCCATGGACGCGTCATATGACTCAAGTACGGTGGGCCGCGTGTCCGAGACCGATCGCCCCCGTCCTCGCCGCCGCCGGCCCCTCCGTACGGCCGTGGGTCTGGCCGTGCTGCTCACGGTGATCGGTTACGCGGTCGCCCAACTCGATTCCAACGGCGGCGGCGCCCCTTACTGCACGGCGACGGCGAAGGGGGTGGACGGCGGCTCGGCGGACTCGGTCGGGACGTACGAGATGACCCCGGAGCAGGCGGCGAACGCGGCGACGATAGCGGCCGTCGGCATCTCCAAGGGGCTGCCGGACCGGGCCCTGACGATCGCGCTGGCGACGGCGATGCAGGAGTCGGGGCTGCGCAACCTCGACCACGGCGACCGGGACTCGCTGGGCCTGTTCCAGCAGCGGCCCTCGCAGGGCTGGGGCACGCCGCAGCAGATCACGGACCCGGTGTACTCGGCGGGGATCTTCTACGACCGGCTCGTCGAGGTGAAGGGCTACACGCGGCTGCCGCTGACGGTGGCGGCGCAGCGGGTGCAGCTGAGCGGTTTCCCGCAGGCCTACGCGAAGCACGAGCCGGACGCGACGGTCCTGACGGCGGCCTTCGGCGAGAACGGTTCGGGGGCCACGCTGTTCTGCTCGGGCCCGCCCCCCAAGGGCGGCGACCCGGAGCGGATCCGGGCGGAGCTGGCGCGGGACTTCGGCAAGGAGGCTCCCGGCGCGGGCGCGCGGGCCGGCGGTCAGGCGGGCGCGCAGGCCGCCGCGCCGGGCGAGGTGGTCGTCCAGCTGAAGCCGGGCGGCGCCGAGGAGCGGCGCGGCCGGGCGGTGGCGCACTGGGCGGTGGCCCGGTCGCGGGACCTCGGGATCTCCGGGGTGTCGTACGGGCGGTCGGCCTGGACGGCGGGCCAGGACAAGGGCCGGTGGCAGCCGAGGGGCGCGGGGGCGGGTCCGGACGAGGTCCGGATCTCCGTGGCGCGCTGACGCGGTCGCGGGGTCGCGGGCGCGGTCGCCGGGGCGGGGGCGCGGTCGCGCGGGCGCGCGCTTGCGACACCCGTACGAAGGGTCACTCCCGCGGGGGTGGTTCAGGTTCGGCGGGCTCGGGCCGGGGGTGGGGAGAAGCCCTGGTGGGCGGCCGTCCGGTGCGTTTGTCGCGGAAGCCGATTAAACGATGCGTTACTGATCCTTTACCCGGGGGGTCCGCAACTCCACCCACCCCGCGAGCGGTTGTACACGGCGTACTCAGCCGCTACCGCTTAGGAGCAACATGTCCCTCCCCCTGACCCGTCGGATCGCCCGTACCGCGCTGCTCCTGGCCGCCGGTACCGCGCCCGTGGTCGGTGCGGCCGGCGCGGCCGGTGCCGCGGAGCTGCCGCAGCTGGGCTCGCTCGCCGCGCAGGACGCCCCCGACGCCACCGCCGCGGCCGCGGACGTGGCGGGCACCGCCACGCAGGCCCTTCCGGCCGCTGCCCCGGCCACCGAGGTTGCGGGGCAGGCGGGCGGGATGCTGGGCGGGCTGCCGGTGGCCGGGCAGCTGCCCGTGAAGGACCTGCCGACGTCGGACCTGCCGGTGAAGGACCTGCCGACGTCGGACCTGCCCGTGAAGGACCTGCCCGTGAAGGACCTGCCCGTCGGGCAGCTGCCGGTGGGCGCCACCCCGCTGGGCGGTCTGCCGCTGGGCGGCTGATCCGTCCGTACGCGCACCGAGGGGCCGGGAGTACGTACTCCCGGCCCCTCGGGCCGTTCCGGTGCGGGCGGGGCCTCAGCCCAGGCGCTTGACGGCGGCGGCGACCCGCTCGTCGGTGGCGGTGAAGGCGACGCGGACGAAGGTGGCCCCGGCCTCCCCGTAGAAGTCGCCCGGCGCGACCAGGATGCCGAGGGCGGCCAGGTGCGCGACGGTGTCCCAGCAGGGCTCGTCCCGGGTGACCCACAGGTAGAGGCTGGCCTCGCTGTGCTCGACGCGGAAGCCGTGCGCCTGGAGCGCGGTGCGCAGGGCGTCGCGGCGGGCGGCGTAGCGGGCGCGCTGTTCCTCGACGTGGGTGTCGTCGCCGAGGGCGGCCACGACGGCGGCCTGGACGGGGGCGGCGGTCATCATGCCGCCGTGCTTGCGGATCTCCAGCAGCTCACCGAGGACATCGGCGTCGCCCGCGATGAAGGCGGCCCGGTATCCGGCCAGGTTGGAGCGCTTGGAGAGGGAGTGGACGGCGACGATGCCCTCGTAGGAGCCGCCGCAGACCTCGTCGTGCAGGACGGAGACGGGCTCGGCCTCCCAGCCCAGCTCCAGGTAGCACTCGTCGCTGAAGAGCGGGATGCGGTGCTCGCGCGCCCAGGCCACGATCCGGATCAGGTCCTCCTTGGCGAGGACCTTTCCGGTGGGGTTGGACGGGGAGTTGATCCAGAGCAGCTTCACGCGCGCCGGGTCGAGGTCGGTGGTCGGGTCGTCGTAGACCACGGGCTCGGCCCCGCACAGCCGCGCGCCGACCTCGTACGTCGGGTAGGCGAGGCGGGGGTAGGCGACCTGGTCGCCGGCGCCGAGGCCGAGCTGGGTCGGCAGCCAGGCCACCAGTTCCTTGGAGCCGACCACGGGCAGTACGTTGCGGTGGCCCGCGGCGCTCGCGCCGAGGCGGCCGCGCAGCCAGCCGGTGATCGCGTCGCGCAGCGCGACCGTCCCCCACACCGTCGGGTAGCCGGGAGAGTCCGCGGCGCCGGTCAGGGCGTCCTGGATCAGCGCGGGCACCGGGTCCACGGGGGTGCCGACCGACAGGTCGACGATGCCGTCCGCGTGGGCCGCCGCAGTCGCCTTGTACGGCTCCAGCTTGTCCCAGGGGAAGGCGGGAAGACGGTCGGATACTGCGGCCACGGTGGTCTCTGCTCTCTCTGCGCTGGGTGGGTGAAACGGCTCGGTCCCGCGCGGCAGGTGTGCCGTACGGGACCGAGGGGGCGCGTCAGCCGGGTACGGTCAGTGCCCGGCGTTGATGTCGGCCGGCTGCGCGGCGACGAAGGGGTGGTCGCGCTCGATCAGACCGAGCTTGGAGGCACCACCGGGCGAGCCGAGCTCGTCGAAGAACTCGACGTTCGCCTTGTAGTAGTCCTTCCACTCCTCCGGGGTGTCATCCTCGTAGAAGATGGCCTCGACCGGGCAGACCGGCTCACAGGCGCCACAGTCGACACATTCGTCCGGGTGGATGTACAAGGACCGCTGGCCCTCGTAGATGCAGTCGACGGGGCACTCTTCGATGCATGCCTTGTCCTTGACGTCGACACAAGGCTCCGCGATGACGTAGGTCACGCTCTCGTTCCTCCTCGGTAGGGCTGTCCATTCGCGCGGGAGCGCGGCGTCGTCGATGCCCGCACCTAGTATCTCCGTTCCCGGGCACGATCCGAACAGGAGGGGCGGACAGAGCTGTGGAAATCACTGCCGGCGGACTGCTGGAGGTCCGTATCACCCCGGCTGACGTGGGGAAACGAGTGTCTGTACGACGGGTGGAGGCCGGGCGGAGCGGCGGCCCTGCCTTCCTGGACACCGTCGGGGTGCTCACATCCTGGACCTCAGGTGTGCTGACGATCACACGCAAGGACGGCGTGTCCGTCCACATCGCGGAATCCTCGCTGGTCGCGGGCAAGACGGTGCCGCCCGCACCGGCCCGCCGCAGGGGTCCCGCGGCCTCTTTCGAGGAGCTGGCGCGCGTCACGGCACGGGCCTGGCAGCCGCTGGAGAGCGAGCCGCTCGGCGAATGGACGCTGCGGGCCGCCGGCGGGTTCACGCGGCGGGCGAACTCCGTGCTACCGCTCGGCGACCCCGGGATACCCCTGGACGAAGCACTCGCGCGGGTGACCTCCTGGTACGCGGAACGTGACCTTCCGGCGTACGTGCAGGCCGCGACCGGCGCCCTCGGCACGCAGGAGCTGCTCTGCGCCGAGCTGGAACGGCGCGGCTGGACCAACGAGGTGTCCGCGGAGGTCCGTACCGGGGCCCTGGCACCGGTCGGCGACCTCGACGCGGACGTGACGGACGTACGGCTGACCCGCGAGCCCGACGCGCACTGGCTGGAGCGCTACGGCAAGGTCCAGGACCCGGAGCTCGCCCGGCGGATGCTCGTCGAAGGGCCCTCCGTGTGGTTCGCCTCGCTGGACGGCGGCCGGGCGATCGGCCGGTGCGTGGTCGACGGGCGGTGGGCCGGCTTCGCGGCCGTGACCGTGGACCCCGCGCGGCGGCGGCGCGGCCTCGCGAGTGCGGTGATGACGGCGCTCGCGCGGCGCGCCCTCGACGAAGGCGCCTCGGCCGCCTGGCTCCAGGTGGAGACCGACAACCCGGGAGCGCGGGCCCTCTACGACGCAATGGGCTTCGCGACCCACCACTCCTACCACCACTTCCGGGCGGCCGGTGAGGCCAGGTGAGCGCGCGCACGCGGGAGCTGTTCGCGGCGGAGGCCCGCTCGGAGCGGCCGGACCTGGCACGGCTGTGCCTGCTGCTGGCCGCGGAGGCCGACCCGGAACTGGACGACCCGGACGAACGGGTCATGGACCGGGCGCAGATCGAACTGGACCGGCTGGCGGGGATGCTGCCGTACGGGCTGCGCGGCGCGCGGGCGTGGGCCTCGGCGGTCACCGAGCTGCTCGGGGGCCGGGTGGGCTTCCACGGCACCCCCGCCGACTACGACCGGCTGTCGTCCTCGCTGCTGCACGAGGTGCTGCGGCGGCGGCGGGGGCTGCCGATCCTGCTGTCCGTGGTGTGGCTGGAGGTGGCCCGGCGGGCCGGGGCGCCGGTGTACGGGCTCGGGCTGCCGGGGCACTTCGTGGTCGGCTTCGGGGACCCGGAGGAAGGCGTGGTCGCCGACCCGTTCGCGGGCGGGGCCTCGCTCGGCGCCGGTCCTGCGGAGCTGGCGGCGGGGCCGCGGACGCCGGCCCGGACCCTGGACATCGTGCTGCGGATCCTCAACAACATCCGGGCGTGGGCCGCGTCGCGGCCGGAACAGTCCGGGGTCGCGCTGTGGGCGCTGGAGCTGGCGCTGCTGCTGCCGTCGCATCCGGCGGCGCTGCGGTACGAGCGGGCGCGGGTGCTGGTGGAGCGGGGCTCCTTCCAGGAGGGGGCGGTCGAACTGGAGGCGTACGCGCTGGTCATGGACGCCGTGGACACCGAGGCGGCGGCCCGCATCCGGGGCGAGGCCGTCTCCGCTCGCGCGCTGCTCAATTAGTACGCGCCGCCCGGGCGGGGCAGGTTCGGGTGACCGCTGCCCGTGCGTCGTCTGCCGGTGGTGGCCGCTGCGCGGGGCGGGGCCCCCTACCCGCCCTTCCACCGTTCCCTGGGGCTCCGCCCCAGACCCCGCGCCTCAAACTCCCCCAGCTACCGCTGGGAGGTGCCCCCTGGCGAGGCTGGATTTTTCAGCCTCGCCGGCGATCGAGGTGAATGGCTAGAGCCAGCCCTTTTCCCGGGCCGTGCGGACCGCTTCCGTGCGGTTGCGGGCCGCGAGTTTCTGGATGGCCGTCGAGAGGTAGTTGCGGACCGTGCCCTGGGACAGGTGCAGGCGGGCCGCCAGTTCGGCGTTGGTCGCGCCGGACTCCGCCGCCCGCAGGACCTCCCGCTCGCGGTCCGTCAGCGGGTTCGCGCCCTCCGCGAGGGCCGCCGCCGCGAGGGTGGGGTCGATGACCCGTTCCCCCGCCAGGACCTTGCGTACCGCGTCCGCCAGCTGCGCGGCCGGGGCGTCCTTGACCAGGAAGGCGGAGGCGCCCGCCTCCATCGCGCCGCGGAGGTAGCCGGGGCGGCCGAAGGTGGTCAGGATGACGATCTTGAGGGAGGGCAGCGAGGCACGGAGCTGCGCGGCGGCCTCGATGCCCGTCATGCCGGGCATCTCGATGTCCAGGAGGGCGACGTTCACGTCGTGGGCGCGGGCCGCCGCCACGACCTCGTCGCCCCGCGCCACCTGCGCCAGCACCTCGATGTCCGGTTCCAGGCCCAGCAGCGCGGCCAGGGCTTCCCGGACCATCGACTGGTCCTCGGCCAGCAGGATGCGGATGGGCGCGGCGTCGGCGGTCATGAGGGCGATCCTAGGGGGACCCGGGCCAGCAGCCGGAAGCCGGTCCGGCCCGCGGGGCCGGCCGACAGGGAGCCGCCGACCGCCTCCAGGCGTTCGGTCAGGCCGGTGAGGCCGTTGCCGGGGAGGGCGGGGCCGCCGGCGCCGTCGTCGGTGACGGCGAGTTCCAGGACCGGGCCCGCCAGGGTCTGGGCGTTCGTCAGGGTGACCGTGCAGCGTTTCGCGCCGCTGTGGCGGACCACGTTGGTGACGGCCTCCCGCAGGGACCAGGCCAGGGCCGACTCCGCGGCCTCCGGGACGTCCTCGGGGGCTTCGGCCGGGAGGTCGGCGGCGACCCCGGCCGCCGTCAGGGCGGTCCGCGCGCCGGCCAGCTCGCCGGGCAGGGTGGGCCGGCGGTAGCCGCTCACGGCCTCCCGTACGTCGACCAGCGCCTGCCGGCTGACCTGCTCGATGTCCGCGACCTGCTGGGCGGCCCGGTCGGGGTGCTCGGGCAGCATCCGGCCCGCCAGCTCGCTCTTGAGCGTGATCAGCGACAGCGAGTGGCCCAGCAGGTCGTGCAGGTCGCGGGCCATGCGCAGGCGCTCCTCGTTCGCGGCGAGCTCCGCGACCGTGGCCCGCGCCTGGCGCAGTTCCACGGTGGTGCGGATCATCTGGCGGACACCGACCATCGCGAAGCCGCCCATCAGGGCCGGGACGAGCAGCCCCACCAGGTAGAGGTCGCCCTCGGGTACCGCGTAGGCGGTGGCCGTCAGCAGCAGGGTGGTGCCGGGCACCGTCCAGCGGGAGATCTCCGCGGGCAGGGCGGCGCCGGAGGCGATGGCCACGTAGACGAAGAGCACGAGCCATTCGCGGCCCAGGGTCAGCGACAGGACGGTGGCCTGGGCGGCGAGCACGCCCAGGGAGGCCAGGACCCGCCACACCACCATCTGCCGGGCGGTGCGGATGACCAGGATCAGGTACCAGACGACGAAGGCCAGCAGGCCCAGCGCGCCCAGCAGCCGGACTCCGGTGCTGTGTCCGCCGCGGATCAGGTCGATGACGGGGGCGCTGAGGTAGAAGAGCCAGATGCAGGTCCACAGGATCCGCACCACCTTGTGGCCGCCGCTCTCGCGCAGCGGGCCGAGCGGGCTCCGGCCCCCGGCGTCCTGTTTCTCGGTCAGCGCCACGGGTTCACGCCTTCAGGGAGTCCTTGCGGTACAGCCAGGCGGCCGCACCGGTGAACAGTACGAAGTACACGGCGAGGATCGCCACGTCCTTCAGCTGCGGCGCGCCTCCCAGCTCGATGGCCTGGCCGAGGCCGGCGTAGGCGTGGGTGGGGAGGTACTCGCAGATGTTCTGGAGCCACTGGGGGAAGTTCGCGGTGGGCATCCACAGGCCGCCGAGGATGGAGAGGCCGAAGTAGAAGAGCATCGTGATCGGGCGGACGGTGTCCCCGCTCGCGAGGTAGCCGATGGCCACGCCGAGCGCGGCGAAGACCAGGCTGCCGGCCCAGATGGCGCCGGTCAGGGCGAGCCACTGCCAGGCCTCGAACCGTACGCCCTTGGCCCCGGCCGCGACCGCGAAGACGACGAGGATCGCGGGCAGGGACAGCACGCCGGCGCTGGCGGTCTTGGCGAGGACGTAGCCGTGTCCGGGCAGGGCGGTCAGCCGCAGCTGGCGCACCCAGCCCTTCTCGCGTTCCTTGGCGATGCGTTCGCTGTTGCCCATCAGGACGGCGGTCAGGGCGCCGAAGGAGGCCATGGCGACCATGTAGAAGGCGGGCATGGCCAGTTCGGTGCCCTGCACCTTCGTGGTGCCGTCCAGGGTGCCGCCGAGCATCAGGAACAGGGCGGCCGGGTAGAGGACGGTGAAGAACAGGTACTTCTTGTTGCGGCGGGCGCGGCCGATCTCCAGCTTGACCAGCTGGTACGTGCCGGCGTTTGCCGACCGCGTGCTCATCGTGCTCTGCGTGCTCATCGGGACGTCTCCTCTGCCTCGGTGAGGGCGATGAAGGCCTGCTCCAGGCCGAGGCCCGCGACCTCCAGGTTCCGGGGGTACACGCCGAGCGCGTACAGGGCGTGGACGGTGGCGTCGGCGTCGCTCGACTGGAGCTTGACGGTGGCGCCGTGCCGTTCGAAGGCGGTGAGGGCGGGCAGGGCGCGCAGCACCGTCTCGTCGACGGGGCCGTCGAGGTCGACGGGGTCGAGGTCGAAGGCGATCTTGCGGGCGCCGGCCTTGGCCTTGATCTCGGCGGCGGTGCCGTCGGCGAGGAGCCGGCCCTTGTTCAGGACCAGGACCCGGTCGGCGATGGCGTCCGCCTCTTCGAGGTAGTGGGTGGCGAACAGGACCGTACGGCCCTGGGCGGCCTGTTCCCGCATGGTGGCCCAGAAGGCCTGGCGGGAGGTGACGTCCATGCCGGTGGTGGGTTCGTCGAGGACAATCAGGTCGCACCGTCCGGCGGTGGCGAGGGCGAAGCGGACGCGCTGCTCCTGGCCGCCGGAGAGCTTGTTGACCGTGCGGCCGGCGATGTCGGCGACCCCGGCGCGGTGCAGGACCTCCTCGACCGGGTACGGGCGGGGGTGCAGGGCGCAGCCGAGGGTGACGAGTTCGCGTACGGTCACCTCCTCCATCAGGCCGCCGCTCTGGAGCATGGCGCCGACCCGGCCGGCCGCGATGGCCTCGCGGGGGGTGGTGCCGAAGAGGCTGACGCTGCCGGAGTCGGCGGGGCGCAGGCCGAGGAGCAGGTCGAGGGTGGAGGACTTGCCGGCGCCGTTGGGGCCGAGCAGTGCGACGGTCTCGCCGGGGTGGAGTTCGAGGGAGAGGCCGTCCACGGCGCGTACCTGGCCGTAGCTCTTGGTCACGTTGCGGAAGCTCACCACGGGGCCGCTGTCGGTACCGGATCCGGTTCCGGGGCCCGGGGCGGCGGGGTGTGCCGCGGTCGTCGTCGTCATGGCCCAAGGTTCGCCCGTACGGGGGTGGGCGCGGCAGTGTCGGCCGTCGTGGGTGCGGGATGACAGATGTCATGCGGCGGGCGTGACAGGGCGGGGCGGGGCCGCGCGGGCCCGGGTGCGGCGCAGCCCCTCGCCGGGGTCCGGGGAGGGGCTGCGGGCGGGCTGACGGACGCGGGTGTCAGCTCGCGTTGGTGTCGATGGTGACGATCCGTTCGGCGGGGGTCTTGCCGACGAGGGCCTTGCCGAGGGCGCCCGCGACGTCCTGCGGGGTGACGGGCGTCTTGGCGCCGGTGCCGCGGGTGATCAGGACCCCGTCGAAGGCGTTGCCGTAGGTGGCCTTCAGGGCCTCCAGGTCGTACTTCTCGACGAGCTTGCCGTCGATGGCCTGCATGCTGAGGATCTTGGGCAGGGACTTGCTGCCGAAGGGCAGGGACTTGCCGCCGGCCTTGACGGTGGCGGGTGAGGACATCGCCGGTTCGGCGAACTCCTTCATCGCCCGGTCCAGTTCCGCCTGGGTGACGGTGGGTTCCTTGGTGGCGGTGGGGAGTTCGACGGCGGGGGCCTTGCCGCTGGCGACGAGCTCGCGGAAGGCCTTGGTGACCTGGTCGATGGAGCCGTCGACGTCGAGGCTGGTGCCGGCCTTGCCGGGGACGGCGACGGCCTTGCCGGTGTCGAACTTGACGGTGCCCTCGGTGGCCGAGCCGGCGGTGCCGGCCAGTTCCTGGAGGGCGACCCGCAGCTTCTCCTCGTCGACCGGCATGACGGCGAGGGCCGTGCGCTCGACGCCGAAGAGGGAGCCGATGACGGTGACGGGGTTGTAGTCGCTGCCCGCCGCGTTGCGGACGGTGGTCTGGCTGTCGAGGGTGAGGCCGGCCTTGTCGGGCTTCAGCTCGACCTGCTTGCCGCCGACGGTGAGCGGGAGGGGGGCCGCGGCGCGGGTGCCGAAGGCGTCCTGGAGCTTGGTGACGGCGTCGTCGCGGCTGCCGCTGATGTCCACGCCGAGGACCTTGGTGCCCTTGGGCACGTCGGAGTGGTTCATGAGCAGGCCGGCGCCGTAGGCCAGGCCGGCGAGGGCGAAGATGCCGCCGCCGAGGAGGACCAGCTTGGAGCGGCCCTTCTTCGCGGACTTGGCGGGTTTGGCCGCCTTGCCGGACTTTCCTGCCTTGGCGCCCTTGGCCTGCTTGGAGCCCTTGCCCGCGGGGGCGGGCGGCGGCACGGGGAGGGGCCGGGGCGGCTTCGGGGCCTGCGGGCCGGGCGGGGGTACGGCCATCGGGCCGCCCGGTACGGACGGGGCCTCGGGGCCGGGCCAGCGCGCGGGTTCTTCGGCGCCCACGGGTACGGTGCCCAGCGCGGGTCCGCCGGTCGGCCCGGCGGGCGCGGCGAAGGCGTCGGCGAAGGCCGGGTCGGGGTAGCCGCTCTCGGGGAAGGCCGGGAAGGCCTCCGTGGCGGGGCCGTTGTCGTACTCGGCGTAGCCCGGGGCCCGGCCGCCGCCGGGGGGCGCTCCGACACCGGGGCCGCCGAGGACGCCGCCGACGGGCGGGGGCGCGAAGCCGGCGCCGGTGCCGTGGGCGCCGGGGGCCTGCGGGTGGCCCGGGGCGACGGGGGGCGCGAAGCCGGCTCCGCTGCCCGGGGCGGGCGCGGAGGGGGCGCGCGGCGCGGGCGGCGCCGAGGAGCCGTAGCCCGCGCTGGGCGGGGCGGGGGCGGACGGGGCCGGCGGCGGGGTCGCCTTGCGGGGGGCGAACCAGTTGCCGGCGGGTTCCTCCGCGGCGGGCGCCGGGGCCGCGGGCGGCTGGGCCGCGGAGGGCCGCGCGGGCAGGGCCGCCCGCGCGGAGGCCGGCGCCGGGGCGGGGGCCGGGGCGGACCCGGCCGGGGCGGCCGGCGCGACCTGACCCGGGGGGGAGCCTTCGGCGGCGTCCTTCACGGCTTTGCGTACGACCACGGGCGGGATCGGCCGCGAACCCGGGATGTTGATCCGGATCCGGGTCGTCAGGGTGGTCTCGGTCTTCGGCCCGTCGGTTTCGGGCGTGGACGGGTTCGAGGTCACAGGGTTCTCCTCCGGGGCGGTCGCCGCGCCGGGACCGGGGGGCACGGCCGGGGACGAGGACTGGCCGGTTCCGTACGGCGGCGTACCCGAGGGGTACGCGGCGCCCCCGTGCCCGTGGGGCCCGGGGGACGAACTGTCAGTTTCACGACTCAAGGCAGGTTCTCCCGGTTGGCTCCGCCGCCCGTCGTATCCGTGCGCGGGCAGCTCGGCGGCCCGTCCACCATACTGGCCGCCGCCCGGGCGCAACTGTCCCCTGGGAATCCCGGGTTCCTCTTGACCCTCCGCGCGCGCGGCCCGGAGGGTCCGTCAAACCCCCGCAACCCGTCCCTGATCGGGGAGGAGCGGAGTTCGGCGGGGCTTCAGCCCCGGGGGCGCGAGGCCGAAACGGACCCCTCCACGGGCCCGCGCATCGTGGCGCAGATCACAGCGGCCGCGCTACCGCCCAAAAGGTATGTCCACATACCGATTCCGGACGAACCGAGCAGGAAGTCGCCTTCGGGGCGCGGGACTCCGAGCAGCACGTACGAGAGGAACCAGCCGGCCGCCGCCACGCCCACTCCGAGCCCCGTCCCGATGATGATGCGGGCGCCGAGGAAGAGGCCGAGGAGGGCCAGCAGCGCGAGCAGCAGCCCGGCCGGGAACCACAGGTCGAGGACGAGCCAGCCGGCCGCGCCGGTGAGGGCGCCGAGGACCAGCAGGCCGAGCAGGGCGGCGATCCGCCCGGGGGTGAGCGCCGTGGTCATGCCCGCACCCCCGCGAAGAGGTCCCGCTCGCGGGTGCCGGCCGGGGCTCCCGGTTCGCCCGCGGCCAACTCGTAGTACTCGCGGGCGAAGAGCGGCTGGGCCAGGTCGTTGGAGAGGGCGAAGAAGGGGCCGTCCACGGCGATCTGGGTGGCGTGGGCGCGCATGGCGGCGGCCTTGGCGGCCGCGAGGGCGGTGCCGTCGCCGTCGTCGCCGATCTCGGCGGTGATCCGCTCGTCGGCGACCACGCCGGGTACGTCGTCGGGACTGGCGAGGCCGGGGAAGGGGAGGGTGGCGCCGGCCGCGCGGAGCCGCTCGAAGCCCGCTTCGACCACCGAGCGCGGGACCCGGTTCCAGTAGATCTTCCCGATGGCGTGCGGGGCGCCGAGCTCGGGGCGCCAGGCGGGGTCGGCGGCCAGTTCGGCGCCGCGCATGGCGACCCGGTGGGCCTGGATGTGGTCGGGGTGCCCGTAGCCGCCGTCGGGGTCGTAGGTGACCAGGACCTGCGGCCGCAGCTCGCGGATCACCTCGACGAGGTGCCCGGCGGCCTCGTCCACGTCGGCGGACCAGAAGGCGCCGGGGCGGGTGTTCTGCGGGGCGCCCATCATCCCGGAGTCGCGGAAGCGGCCGGGGCCGCCGAGGAAGCGGTGGTCGCCGACCCCGAGTTCCTTCATGGCGGCGGCGAGCTCGCCGACCCGGAAGGGGCCGAGCGTGTCGTCGCGGTCGGGGGCGAGGTGCGCGAGCTCGGCGGGGATGACCTCACCCTCCTCGCCGAGGGTGCAGGTCACCAGCGCGACGTGGGCGCCCTCGGCCGCGTACTTGGCCATGGTGACGCCGTTGTTGATCGACTCGTCGTCCGGGTGCGCGTGCACGAGGAGCAGACGACGGGCGGGAAGACCGTTCATGGGGCCCAGCCTAGGTCGTCACCTACAGCTTGAGGCCACTGATCATGCTCGCCACGTTGGACGTCAGCTGGCTGAGGGTCGGCGCGACCGTCGAGCTGGCCAGGTAGAACCCGAGCAGTACGCAGACGAACGCGTGCCCCGCCTTCAGTCCCGACCTCCGGACCAGAAGGAAGACGACGATCGCCAGCAGCACCACGGCCGAGATCGAGAGTGCCACGGCGTTTCACCTCCACGTCGAGCGGACATCGGTATGCGTACTCGTGCTCGGCGGAGTCATACCCACCGTGCGCTACGGATCATAACTATCCGTACCAGCGCATCGATCGAATTCCGGCAGCACGAGGGGCGCACTGCGCGCACACCCGGGGGCACGGACGGGCCGGCCGGGAGGGGCGCGCGCCTCCCCGGCCGGTTGTCGACACCCGTACGACCGCACCGAACCCGGGGCGCCGCCGCAGATCTCGGGGCAGAATCGGTCAAGTCGCCTCCCTGTCAGGCGCGTTACCGTGAACGGAGCACGATCGGGACCTGGAGCACGGGGGTGGCTTGAAATGATCGACCGACAGGGGCTGGCGCGGCGGATGTTCGGCGCGGCGCACGAGGAACTCACGGCCCTGGCCCGGTCCGCGGACCCCGCCGACCTCGGCCGGGTCCCGCTGCCCGGCGCCAACAGCCCGGCCTGGCTGCTGTGGCACGTCGCGCGCGGGGAGGACCGGAACCTGTCCGAGATCGCGGGCCTCCCCCAGCTCTACGTCGACCAGGGCTGGGCTGCGCGTTTCGGCCGCCCGGCGGATCCCCGCGACACCGGCTACGGCCACACGCCCGCGCAGGCCGCCGCCTTCACCGGAACCTCGGCGCCCGGGGTCCAGCCGCTGCTGGGCTACCTGGAGGCCGTGCTGGAGCTGCGCGTGGAGGCGTACCTGGCCTCGGCCCCGGACGGGGACGGGGCGCGCACGGCCCCGAGCCCGACCCTGGGCACGGCCGAGACGGTCGAGGCCCGCCTCGCGGGGCAACTGGCGGACTCCCTGGCCCACCTGGGCCAGCTGGGCCTGCTGCTCGGCGCCCCGGCCGGCCCGGAAGGCCCGCAAGGCCCGCAAGGCTCCTAGGGCGTCTCCGGGGGCGGTGGCGGCACCACCTGCTTCTCGGCCGCGAAGTGGCAGGCCGAGGGGTGGGCGGCCGGGCCCGACGGGAAGACCTTCGGGACCGCGAGCAGCGGGACCTCCGAGGCGCAGCGGGACTCCGCCTTCCAGCAGCGGGTGCGGAAGGGGCAGCCCGAGGGCGGGTTGGCCGGGGAGGGGACGTCGCCGGAGAGGATGATCCGCTCCCGGTGGGCGCGGGCCTCCGGGTCCGGGACGGGCACGGCGGAGAGCAGGGCCTGGGTGTACGGGTGGGTGGGGTGCTCGTAGATCTGGGTGTCGGTGCCGATCTCGACGATGCGGCCGAGGTACATGACGCCGACCCGGTCGGAGATGTGCCGGACGATCGAGAGGTCGTGCGCGATGAACACGTAGGAGAGGCTGAACTCGTCCTGGAGCCGCGCCAGGAGGTTGACGACCTGGGCCTGGACGGAGACGTCGAGGGCGGAGACGGGCTCGTCGGCGACGATGATCTCGGGTCGGAGGGCGAGGCCCCGGGCGATGCCGATGCGCTGGCGCTGGCCGCCGGAGAACTGGTGCGGGTAGCGGTTGATGTACTCGGGGTTGAGCCCGACGACGTCGAGGAGGTCCTGGACCTTGCGGCGGCGGTCGCCCTTGGGGGCCACCTCGGGGTGGATCTCGTAGGGCTCGCCGATGATGTCGCCGACCGTCATGCGCGGGTTCAGCGAGGTGTACGGGTCCTGGAAGACCATCTGGATGTTGCGGCGTACGGCCTTCAGGGCGCGGCCGGAGAGTTTGGTGAGGTCCTCGCCCTTGTAGGAGATCGAGCCGGCCGTGGGGCGTTCGAGGTTGACCAGCATCCTGGCGACGGTGGACTTGCCGCAGCCGGACTCCCCCACGATGCCGAGGGTCTCGCCGGCGCCGAGGCCGAAGGAGACGCCGTCGACCGCCTTGACCGCGCCGACCTGCTTCTTGAAGAGGATGCCCTGGGTCAGCGGGTAGTGCTTGACCAGGTCGCGGACCTCCAGGATGGGTTCAGGCACCGAGGCACTCCTTCCAGAAGAAGCAGGCGCTGGAGCGGTCCGGGCCGACCTCCGCGAGCGGCGGGACCTCGGCCCGGCAGACGGCGCGGGCCATCGGGCAGCGGGGGTTGAAGGCGCAGCCGGGCGGGATGGCGAGGAGGTTGGGCGGCAGGCCCTTGATGGCGTACAGCTCCTGGCCCTTCTGGTCCAGGCGCGGGATGGAGTCGAGCAGGCCGCGGGTGTAGGGGTGGGCGGGTGCCTTGTAGAGCGAGTGGACGGGGGCGGTCTCGACGATCCGGCCCGCGTACATGACGGCGATCTTGTCGGCGACGTCGGCGACGACGCCGAGGTCGTGGGTGATGAGGATGAGGCCCATGTTGAGTTCGCGCTGGAGCTCGGCGAGCAGGTCCATGACCTGGGCCTGGACGGTGACGTCGAGGGCGGTCGTGGGCTCGTCGGCGATGATCAGGGAGGGTTCCAGGGCCAGCGCCATGGCGATCATGATGCGCTGGCGCATGCCGCCGGAGAACTGGTGCGGGTAGTCGCCGACGCGTTCCTTCGCGGCGGGGATCTTCACCCGGTCCATCAGCTCGACGGCCTTGGCGCGGGCGTCCTTGCGGGACATGCCGCGGTGCACCTCGTACATCTCGCCGAGCTGGGCGCCGACGCTGAGCACGGGGTTGAGGGAGGAGAGGGCGTCCTGGAAGATCATGGCCATCTCGGCCCCGCGGATCTTGCGGCGTTCCTCCTCCTTCATCTTCAGCAGGTCCTTGCCCTTGAAGAGGATCTCGCCGCCCGCGATCCGGCCGGGCGGGGTGTCGAGGATCCCCATCACGGCCTGGGCGGTGACGGACTTGCCGGAGCCGGACTCGCCGAGGACGGCGAGCGTCTCGCCCTCGTCGACCGAGTAGTCGACGCCGTTGACGGCCTTGGCCACGCCGTCGCGGGTCTTGAACTCCACGTGCAGGTCGCGGACTTCGAGCAGCATCTGGCGGCTCACTCCTCAGCGCAGCTTGGGGTCGAGGGCGTCGCGCACCGCGTCGCCGAGCATGATGAAGGCGAGCACGGTCAGGCTCAGGGCCCCCGCCGGGTAGACCAGCATGTGCGGGGCGTTGCGGATCTGGGAGGCGGCGTTGGAGATGTCGATGCCCCAGGAGACGGTGGGCGGGCGCAGGCCCACGCCGAGGAAGGACAGGGTGGCTTCCAGGGCGATGTAGGTGCCGAGCGCGATGGTGGCGACGACGATGACGGGGGCGACGGCGTTGGGCGCGACGTGCCGCAGCATCATGCGGGCGTTGCCGGCGCCGAGGGCGCGGGCGGCCTGGACGTAGTCGTTCTGTTTGGCGGTGATGACGGAGCCGCGGGCGATGCGGGCGATCTGCGGCCAGCCGAGGAGCACGATGAAGCCGACGACGGGCCAGACGGTGGTGCTGGTGACCACGGACAGGAAGACCAGGCCGCCGAGGACGACGGGGATGCCGAAGAAGATGTCGGCGACCCGGGAGAGCAGGGCGTCGCCCCAGCCGCCGAAGAAGCCGGCGAGGCCGCCGAGCGCGGAGCCGAGGAGGGCGGCGCCGAGGGTGGCGCAGACACCGACGGTGATGGAGGCGCGGGCGCCGTAGACGGTGCGGGTGTAGACGTCGCAGCCCTGGGTGTCGTAGCCGAAGGGGTGGCCGGGCTGGGAGCCCTGCTGGGACTTGGACAGGTCGCAGTGCAGGGGGTCGCCGCTCGCGATGAGCTGGGGCCAGATCGAGATGACCACGAGGAAGAGGATCATCAGGGAGGAGACGATGAAGACGGGGTTGCGGCGCAGCTGGTGCCAGGCGTCGGACCAGAGGGACCTGGCCTTCTCCCTGGGGCCGGTGTCGGGTCCGGGGACCTTCTCCAGGCTCTCGGCCTCCTCCAGGGCCAGATCCATGACCCCTCCCTGGCCGGTGGGCGACATCGCCTCGTGCGGGCGGGGGCCCACGGGGTCGTAACCGCCGGGGCCTTCGGGGCGCTCGGGGTCAGGCATAACGGATCCTCGGGTCCAGGACCGCGTAGAGCAGGTCGACGAGCAGGTTCGCCAGCAGGAAGACGATCACGAGGATGGTCACGAAGCCGACCACGGTGGGCGAGTTGTTGCGCAGGATGCCCTGGTAGAGCTGGTAGCCGACGCCGTGGATGTTGAAGATCCGCTCGGTGACGATGGCGCCGCCCATCAGGGCCCCGATGTCGGTGCCGATGAAGGTGACGACCGGGATCAGGGAGTTGCGCAGCAGGTGGCGGGTGACGACGCGGCGGCGCGGCAGGCCCTTGGCGGTGGCGGTGCGGACGTAGTCGGCCTTGACGTTCTCGGCGATGGAGGTGCGCGAGAGGCGGGTGACGTAGGCGAGGGAGACCAGGGCGAGGACGATGCCCGGCAGGATCAGCTGGCCGAAGGGGGCGTCCGGGGAGACGGTGGGCCGCACCCAGCCCCATTTGACGCCGAAGAGGTACTGGAGCAGGTAGCCGGTGACGAAGGTGGGCACCGAGATCACGACGAGGGTCAGGACGAGCACCGAGGTGTCGACGGCCTTGCCGCGGCGCAGGCCGCTGATCACTCCGAGGGTGATGCCGACGACGACCTCGATGGCGATGGCGACGATCGTCAGGCGCAGGGTGACGGGGAAGGCGCTGGCCATCAGCTCGGTGACCGGCTGGCCGTTGAAGGCGGTGCCGAAGTCGCCCTGGAAGATCTGGCCCATGTAGTGCAGGTACTGCTTCCACAAGGGCTGGTCGAGGTAGAGGTCCTTGCGGATCCGGGCGGCGGTGGCGGGGTCGGGGGCCTTGTCGCCGAAGAGGGCCGCGACGGGGTCGCCGAGGGCGTACACCATGAAGAAGATCAGGAAGGTGCTGCCGATGAACACGGGGATCATCTGGAGCAGCCGCCGGATCACATAACGTCCCATGGACTGCTCCAGGTTCGATCCGTACGGAGGTCAGCTGACCTTGATCTGGTCGTAGACGGGGACGCTGAACTGGTTCAGGGCGACGTCCGAGATCCGCTCGGAGTGCCCGGCGCTGCCGTTCTGGTACCAGAGGGGGATCGACGGCATCTGCTCGGCGAGGATCTTCTCGGCGTCCTGGAACTTCGCGATGGCCTTGGCGGCGTCGCTCTCCTGGTTGGCCTCGTCGACGAGCTTGTCGAAGTCCGGGTTGCTGAACTTGCCGTAGTTGGAGGAGGCGCCGGTGTAGTACAGCGGCTCCAGGAAGTTCTGGATCAGCGGGTAGTCGGCCTGCCAGCCGGAGCGGAAGGGGCCGGTGAGCTTGTAGCTGCTCTGCTGGTTGCGGAAGTCCGCGAAGGTGCCGACCGGGTTGACGGTGCAGACGGGGCCCTCGCCGAGGGCGTTGTTGACGCTGTTGCAGACGGCGTCCATCCAGTCGCGGTGCGAGCCGGTGTCCACGTTCGAGGTCAGCGTGACCTTGCCGCCGGGCAGGCCGCCGGCTTCCTGGATGAGCTTCTTGGCGGCCGCGGGGTCGAACGTGCAGGCGTCCCCGCACAGGGTGGCGTTGAAGCCGCCCTTGGCGCCGAGGGCCGGGGAGGTCCAGTCCTTGGCCGGGGTGCGGGTCTCGCGGAAGATCTGCTGGGTGATCTCGTCGCGGTTGATGGCCATGGAGATGCCCCGGCGGACCTTCTCCATGCCCTCCTTGCTCCACTGCGGGTCGTACAGCGGGAAGGTGAGGGTCTGGATGATCAGGGCCGGCTGGTTGATGTACCGGTCGCCGAGGTCGTTCTTGACGTTCTTCAGCTGCTGCGCGGGGACGTCGTCGACCAGGTCGAGGTTGCCGGAGATCAGGTCGGTGTAGGCGGTGTTGTTGTCGGTGTAGACCTTGAGGTCCACGCCGCCGTTCTGCGCCTTGTCCGCGCCCGGGTAGCCGTCCCACTTGCGGAGCTTCATCGCGGTGCCCTTGGTGTACGAGTCCACCGTGTACGGGCCGTTGCCGACGGGCTTGGCGAGCCAGCCGGCGTGGTCGGTGAAGAAGGCCTTCGGCAGCGGGGAGAAGGCCTGGTAGCCGAGGGTCTCGGGCCAGGTGGAGAACTTCTCCTTCAGGGCCACCGTGAAGGTCTTGGGGTCCTTGACGACCAGTCCGGACATGGTCTTGGCCTTGGGGTCCCCGGCGGTCGGGTGGACGTCCGCGTAGCCGACGATGTGGGAGAAGAAGGGCGAGTTGTTCTGCTTGTTGCGCACGTCCGCGCCGTAGTTCCAGGCGTCGACGAAGGACTGGGCGGTGACCGGTTCGTCGTTGCTGAACTTCCAGCCGTCCTTCAGGGTGATCGTGAAGTTCTGGCTGTCGGTGGTCTCGATCTTCTCCGCGAGGAAGTTCAGGGCCTCGCCGGTCTTCGGGTCGTAGCGCTTGAGGCCCCGGAAGAGCATGTCGAGGACCTTGCCGCCCTGCACCTCGTTGGTGTTGGCGGGCTCCAGCGGGTTCTGGGGGTCGCCCCAGGAGGAGCTGACGATCCCCTCGGCACCTCCACCACCCCCGCTGTCGCTCCCGCCGCCGCAGGCCGTCGCCGCGAGGGCGACGGCCACCGCACATGCGGCCCACTTGGCGTGGGTGGCTCCGCGCATGGAGTGCCTCCTAGGATCCCAAGACTCGCTTAGGGGCCAATGTCACCCCATGGGCGGCCCGGCACACTCCTGGTTGGACCGATTGCACCCTCGCGTCCCCCGCCTGTCACCCCTGCGAGTGCAAAGGCAGCTCCCAGGTGTCGACGGCGTAGTGCAGGGCCATGCCGTGCGCCTCGTAGAGCGCGAGTGCGCCCGTTTCGTTGCGGGTGTCCACGCCCAGGCCGACGGTGTCGCGGCCGCGGGCCGCGTAGGCGGCGAAGCCGTGGCGCAGCAGGAAGCCGCCGATGCCGCGGCCGCGCTGGTCCTTGCGTACGCCGATGTGGCTGATCCAGCCCATGGGGGTGCGGTCGTCGCGGGTGAGGAGGACGGCTACGTCGCCCTGCCCGGGCAGGCTCGCGATCCAGACCAGCGACCAGTCGAGGCGGCGGGCGTCGAGGTGGTCGAGCCAGGCCTCGTACGGGCGATCGGCGTGGCCGAAGTGGGCGGCGAAGGTCTCCTCCACCAGGGCGTGGGCGCGGCGCCGGTCGGCCTCGTCGGCGGCGCAGTCGCGCAGTACGAGTCCGGCGGGCGGGGCGGGCGGGGCGGTGTCGGCGGGGCCGAGCCGGCGGGTCATCACCTGGTAGTGGCGGACGGTGCGGTAGCCGCGGCCGGTGAGGAGGGAGAGGTCGAGGGTGGGCTTCACGTTGAGCTGGAGCCGCAGCTGGGCGGGCGCGTCCCCGGCGGCCAGCTCGCGGGCGCGGGCCTCCATGAGCTCCAGCAGCCGCAGTGCCGCTTCGGGGTGGCCGGGCAGCACGTAGTGGTCGCCGTCGACGCGGCCGGGGCCGGAGTCGGCCCACACCAGGGCGTAGGCGACGAGCCGGCCGCCTTGGAAGGCGAGCCAGGAATCGGTGGCCAGGTCGACGTCGGGGTGGTTGAGGTCGGCCTCGACGGTGCCGAGGTCCGTCTCGGGTCTGCCGATCTCGATGACGTCGACGGCGTTGAGGAGGGCGCAGATGTCGGAGGCGTCCCCGGGGCCGGCGGGCCGGACGGTCAGCGTGTCGGTCATCCGCCCACTGTCTGCCTTCGCGGAGGGCGGCCGCAACCGACTTTGGGTTCCCGGGCCCGCGCCGGGCCCGGGAACGCGCCAGGGCGCCCTGGACCGGACGGATCCGGTCCAGGGCGCCCTGGGACGCTCACGCGGGGGAGGTCAGACGGCCAGGATGGCCTTCTCCTCCGCGAAGTGGCAGGCCGACTCGTGCGCGGCCGGGGTGTTCACACCCTGGAAGCGGGTCGGGATCGCGAGCAGCGGCTCCTCCGTGGAGCACTTCTCCTCGGCCTTCCAGCAGCGGGTGCGGAAGCGGCAGCCCGACGGCGGGTTGGCCGGGGAGGGGACGTCTCCGGTGAGGATGATCCGCTCGCGGCCCTCGCGGGCCTCCGGGTCCGGCACGGGCACGGCGGAGAGCAGTGCCTGCGTGTACGGGTGGGTGGGGTGCTCGTAGATCTCGGCGTCGGAGCCGATCTCGGCCATCTTGCCCAGGTACATGACGCCCACGCGGTCCGAGATGTGCCGGACGATCGAGAGGTCGTGCGCGATGAACACGTAGGACAGGTTGAACTCGTCCTGGAGCTTGCCCATCAGGTTGATGACCTGCGCCTGCACCGACACGTCGAGCGCGGAGACCGGCTCGTCGCAGATGATGATCTCGGGCTGGAGGGCCAGGCCGCGGGCGATGCCGATGCGCTGGCGCTGACCGCCGGAGAACTGGTGCGGGTAGCGGTTGATGTACTCGGGGTTCAGGCCCACGACGTCCAGGAGCTCCTGGACCTTGCGCCGGCGGTCGCCCTTGGGAGCCACCTCGGGGTGGATCTCGAAGGGCTCGCCGATGATGTCGCCGACCGTCATGCGCGGGTTCAGCGAGGTGTACGGGTCCTGGAACACCATCTGGATGTTGCGGCGGACGGCCTTGAGGGCCTTGCCGGACAGCCGGGTGATGTCCTGGCCCTTGTAGAAGACCTCGCCGGCGGTGGCCCGCTCCAGGCTCATCAGCAGCTTGGCGACGGTGGACTTGCCGCAGCCGGACTCGCCGACGATGCCGAGGGTCTCGCCCTGGTAGAGGTCGAAGGAGACCCCGTCCACGGCCTTGACCGCGCCGACCTGCTTCTTGAACAGGATTCCCTGGGTCAGCGGGAAGTGCTTGACCAGGTTGCGCACCTGGAGGATCGGCTCGCCCTTGGGCTTGGTGAGCTCAGCCATGGATCTGCTCCTTCCAGAAGTGGCACGCGCTGCCGCGGCCGGGCAGCTCGGTGCCGTCCTGCTCGGTCACCTGGTGCAGGACGGGCACGTCCGTGCGGCAGATGTCCTGGGCCTTGGGGCAGCGCGGGTTGAAGGCGCAGCCCGAGGGGATGTTGAGCAGGTTGGGCGGCAGGCCCTTGATCGCGTAGAGCTCCTGGCCCTTCTGGTCCAGGCGCGGGATCGAGTCGAGCAGGCCGCGCGTGTACGGGTGCGCCGGGCGCTTGTAGATCTCGTGGACCGGGGCGTTCTCGACGATCCGGCCGCCGTACATGACGGCGATCTTGTCCGCGACGTCGGCGACGACGCCGAGGTCGTGGGTGATCAGGATGAGGCCCATGTTCATCTCGCGCTGGAGCTCCGCGAGCAGGTCCATGACCTGGGCCTGGACCGTCACGTCGAGAGCCGTGGTGGGCTCGTCGGCGATGATCAGCTCGGGCTCCAGGGCCATCGCCATGGCGATCATGATGCGCTGGCGCATACCGCCGGAGAACTGGTGCGGGTAGTCACCCACGCGCGCCTTGGCGGCGGGGATCTTCACCCGGTCCATGAGCTCGACGGCCTTGGCCGTGGAGTCCTTCTTGGACATCCCGCGGTGGACGCGGAACATCTCGCCGAGCTGGGCGCCGACGGTGTGCACCGGGTTCAGCGAGGACAGCGCGTCCTGGAAGATCATGGCGATCTTCTGGCCGCGGATCTTGCGGAAGTCCTCGGCCGGGAGCTTGAGCAGGTCCTGGCCCTGGAAGAGGATCTCGCCGTGCGGGATCTTGCCGGGCGGCATGTCGAGGATGCCCATGATGGCCTGCGCCGTCACGGACTTGCCCGAGCCGGACTCGCCGAGGACGGCGAGGGTCTCGCCGGCGTTCACCGAGTACGAGACGCCGTTGACGGCCTTGGCGACACCGTCGCGGGTGTGGAACTCGACGTGCAGGTCGCGCACTTCGAGCAGGGGGGTCCCCTCCGGCGCCGAGCGGGGCGCGGGGACGTTCGAGGTCTTGTCGATGATGGTCAACGTACGCCCTTCCTCAGCGCAGCTTCGGGTCGAGGGCGTCGCGCACCGCGTCGCCGACCATGATGAACGCGAGCACGGTGACGCTCAGCGCGGCGGCCGGGAAGAGGAGCACGTGCGGCGCCTGGAGCCAGCGGACGGAAGCGTCGCTGACCATCAGGCCCCAGGAAATGCCGGGCGGCTGGACGCCGATGCCGAGGTAGGACAGCGCCGCCTCCGCACCGATGTACACACCGAGGCTGATCGCACCGACCACGATGACGGGGGCGATGGCGTTCGGCAGGATGTGCCGCATGGTGATGCGCAGGGTGCCGGCGCCGAGGGCACGGGCGGCCACCACGTAGTCGTTGTTCTTGTTCTGCAGCACCGAGGACCGCATGATGCGGAAGATCTGCGGCCAGCCGAGGGTGGCGAGCACGACGGAGACCGTCCATGCGTTGCCCTTGCCCAGGCCGGACATGATCAGCATGCCGCCGAGGAGCAGCGGGATGGCGAAGAAGATCTCGGTGAAGCGGGACAGGATGCTGTCGACGAAGCCGCCGATCCAGCCGGCGATCAGGCCGAGCGCACCGCCGACGACGAGCACCAGGGTGGTGGTGACGACACCGACGATGATCGAGTTGCGGGCGGCCCACACGGTTCGCGTGTAGACGTCGCAGCCCTGGACGTCGAAGCCGAACCAGTTGTCGGCGCTGGGCTTCTTGAGGGAGTCCTCGAGCTTGCAGGCGCCCGCGTCGAAGGGGCTGCCGGGGGTGAACCACTGGGGCACCACGGACAGCACGACCAGGAAGAGGACCAGCGCGGCGCCGATCAGGAAGATGGGGTTGCGACGGAGGTCGGAGACGGCGTCGGACCAGAGGCTGGCCTCGCGCTCCTTCTTCGGCTTCTTGTCGGAGCCCTGGGTGACCTGTCCGCTCGCGGAGGGAGCTCCGGCGGTCTGGGTGTCGGTCAACTCATCCCCCACCGTAGTTGTGTCACGCATAGCGGATCCTCGGGTCGAGCACGGCGTACAGCATGTCCACGATCAGGTTCGCGACGAGATACACGATGATCAGGAGCGAGACGACGCCCACGATCACGGTGCCTTCCTTGCGGTAGACCGACTCGGCCAGCAGGCCGCCGATCCCGTGGATGTTGAAGATCTTCTCCGTGATGACCGCGCCACCCATGAGGGAGCCGAGGTCGGCGCCGAGGAAGGTGACGATCGGGATCAGCGCGTTGCGCAGCGCGTGGCGTCCGACGACACGGCGGCGGGGCAGGCCCTTCGCGGTGGCGGTGCGGACGTAGTCGGCGCGCATCGTCTCCATCAGGCTGGTACGGGTCAGTCGTGCCACGTACGCCAGTGAGGTCGAGGCGAGCACCAGCGCCGGGAGGAGGTAGGCGCGGATGCCGTCGTTGTCGTTGAAGGAGACGGGGAAGAAGTCGATGCCCCAGCTGTTCTTCAACTGCACGCCGAGCGTCAGCTGGAGGATGAAGCCGCTGACGAAGACCGGGATGGAGATGACCAGCAGCGTGGAGAGCAGCACCAGCTGGTCGAGGAACTTGCCGCGGCGCAGGGCGGCCATGATGCCGGCGAGTACACCGACGACGGCCTCGATGAGGAAGGCGACGATCGCCAGGTTCATCGTGTACGGGAAGGCTTCGGTGATCTTGTCCCAGACGGAGCGGCCGGTGAGGGTCTCACCGAAGTTCCCCTGGAACAGGTTGGTGATGTAGTTCCAGTACTGCGCCAGGAACGAGTCGTCGAGGTGGTACTTCTCGCGAAGCATCGCCGCGACGAGCGGGTCCGCCTTCTTCTCTCCGGCCAGTGCCTGAATCGGGTCACCGGGGAGCTTGAAGGACAGGAAATAGATGAGGAACGTGGCACCGATCAGAACAGGGATCGCCTGTATGAGTCGGCGGATGAGGTAGCGGCCCATCAGACCTCCAGCAAGAACAGGGGGAAAGGGCAGGCAGGCGGAAACCTGCTTCCGCCTGCCCGCCCCCGGGATTCCCCTAAGTGAAGAGGGGTGTTAGTTGAGCTCGACGTTCGCCAGGTCCATGCGGCCCTGGGCGTCGACCTCGACGTTCTTCACGGACTTGGAGTAGGCCGAAGAAGACATGTACGTGAACACCGGGATGTACGGAAGGTCCTTGATGATGATGTCATCGGCCTTCTGGTACAGCTTCAGACCCTCGGCGGCGTCGGTGGCCCTGTCGGCCTCCGCCATGGTCTTCTCGAACTCTTCGTTCTTGTAGTGGCCGTAGTTGGAGCCGTTGTCGATCGCGACCTTCGAGAAGATCGGACGCAGGTAGTTCTCGGCGGCCGGGTAGTCCATGGACCACGCCATACGGAACGCGCCCTTGTACTTCGAGGCGCCCAGGTCGTCGAGCAGCTCACCGAACTTGGCGTACGGCTTGGTGGTGACCTCGAGGCCGAGGTTCGTCTTCAGCTGGTTCGCGACGGCCTCGATCCACTCCTTGTGGCCGCCGTCGGCGTTGTAGCCGAGCTCCAGCTTGCCGCCGGGGACGCCGCCCGCCTTCTCCAGGAGCTCCTTGGCCTTGGCCGGGTTGTACTGCCCGAACTCGCCGAGGGCGCCCTTGCGGTAGCCCGGGATGATCGGGCTGATGAAGTCGTCGGCCGGCTTGCGGGAGCCGTTGAAGATGGTCTTCGTGATGGCGTCCCGGTCGATGGCCATGGAGATGGCCTGACGGACCTCCAGCTTGCCGAACGTCTCGGGGTTCTGCTCCAGCGGCAGGCCGAGGTAGCCGACACCCGACTCGGGCTTGTAGATGTAGCGGTCGCCGAACTCCTGGGAGACGGTGGCCATCGCCGAGATCGGGAGCTTGTCGACGATCTGGATGTTGTCCGAGCGCAGGTCGTTGTACGCCGTGTCCAGGTTGTCGTAGATCTTGAAGGTGACGCCCGCGAGCTTGGCGCGACCCTCAGCGGGGAACTTGTCATACCGCTTGATCTTGATCTGCTTGTTGTGGTCCCAGGCGCCGTCCATCTGGAAGGGGCCGTTACCGATGGGGGCCTCGCCGAACTTCTTCGAGCCCTGGGTCTCGAAGGCCTTCGGCAGCGGGTAGAAGGCGTTGTAGCCCAGCATGGTCTTGAACTGGGAGAACGGCTCCTTCAGCGAAACGGTGAAGGTGCGCTCGTCAACGACCTTGAGGCCCTTGAGCTCCTTGGCCGTGGGCTTCTTGTCCTTGCCCGGGGCGAGCTCCTCGGAGCCCTCGATCTTGGCGAAGAACGGCATGCCCTCGGCCGCGTTCTCCTGGTTGGCGCCCCAGTTCCAGGCACGGACGAAGGACTGGGCGTCCAGCTTCTCACCGTTGTGGAAGGTGTAGCCGTCCTTGACCTTGATGGTCCAGGTCTTGGAGTCCGTGGTCTCGATGGACTCGGCGGCCGCCAGCTTCGGCTCGTTGGTCTTGTTGTCGTACTCGACCAGACCGGTGAAGAGGGCGTTCAGGACCTCGGCACCCTCGGACTCGGCCGTGTTCTGGCCGATCAGGCCGTGCTGCGGCTCGCCGAGCACCACCGTGATCTTGCCGCCACCGGCCTTCGCGTCGTCACCACCGGTGCTGCAAGCCGTGGCAGCCATCGCCACGATGACCGCACCCGCGACCCACTTGGCGCTCGTTGCTCCGCGCATGGGTATTTGCCTCCTCAGGAGTCACTGTCGATTCGTGAAGGACCCGGTTCCCGCTGACACCCCTGACAGCGAAATCCGGTCCCATCGTGTGTGCTCGTGAGTCGACGCTCCCCACAGCGTGTGACCCATTGACCCGAGCTCAATGGAGCCATCCTCAGGGACACCCAGACCGTAAACCACACTTAAGTGGTCTCGTTTTCACAACATCACCGCATGGCGAAAACCCGATATCCGGACAAACGGATAGGAGACAGACACGTGCGAAACGGACGGTTAGCTCACCTTCCGGAGTGTCACGGTCGGTATGCGGACACCAGAACCCTTAAATCCGGTTGACAAAAGCGAACAGCCCCTCCTCACACCGGGCAGGTGGGGGGAAGGGCTGTTTTCGGACGCACGACCGTCAGCCAGTCGTCACGCGCGAACGCTCAAGGACTACTTGCCGGACTTGGCGCGCGAAGCGGTGCGCGAGCGCTCCTTCTGGTCCAGGACGACCTTGCGAATGCGCACGGCCTCCGGGGTGACCTCGACGCACTCGTCGTCGCGGCAGAACTCCAGGGACTGCTCCAGGGAGAGCTTGCGCGGCGGCACCACGTTCTCGGTGTTGTCCGCGGAAGCCGCACGCATGTTGGTGAGCTTCTTCTCCTTGGTGATGTTCACGTCCATGTCGTCGGAGCGCGAGTTCTCGCCGACGATCATGCCCTCGTACACCTCGGTGCCGGGCTCGGTGAACAGGACACCGCGCTCCTGCAGGTTGATCATCGCGAACGGCGTGACCGAACCCGCGCGGTCCGCGACCAGCGAACCGTTGTTGCGGGTGACCAGCTGGCCGAACCACGGCTCGTGGCCCTCGTGGATCGAGTGGGCGATACCGGTACCGCGGGTGTTCGTCAGGAACTCCGTACGGAAGCCGATCAGACCACGGGACGGGACGACGAACTCCATGCGGACCCAGCCGGAGCCGTGGTTCGACATGTTGTCCATGCGGCCCTTGCGGATGCCCATGAGCTGCGTGACCGCACCCATGTGCTCCTCGGGGACGTCGACCGTCAGGCGCTCGACCGGCTCGTGCGTCTTGCCGTCGATCTCCTGCGTGACCACCTGCGGCTTGCCGATGGTCAGCTCGAAGCCCTCGCGGCGCATCTGCTCGACCAGGATGGCGAGCGCGAGCTCACCACGGCCCTGGACCTCCCAGGCGTCCGGGCGCTCGGTGTCGAGCACGCGGAGCGAGACGTTACCGACCAGCTCGCGGTCCAGACGGTCCTTGACCTGGCGGGCGGTGACCTTGCGGTCCTTGACCGCGGACTTGGCGTCCGCGCCCTTGCCGCTGCCGCCGCGGCCGACCATCGGGGAGGTGTTCGTACCGATGGTCATGGAGATCGCCGGCTCGTCCACCGAGATCAGCGGCAGGGCGATCGGGTTCTCCGGGTCGGCCAGGGTCTCGCCGATCATGATGTCGGGGAAACCGGCGACCGCGCAGATGTCACCCGGGCCCGCCACCTCGGCCGGCTTGCGGGTGAGCGCCTCGGTCATCATCAGCTCGGTGATGCGGACGTTCGACATGGTGCCGTCACGCTTGATCCACGCGACGGTCTGGCCCTTGCGCAGCTCGCCCTGCTCGACGCGGACCAGGGCGATACGGCCCAGGAAGTTGTCGGCGTCCAGGTTGGTGACGTGGGCCTGGAGGGGGGCCTCCTCGTCGTACACCGGGGCGGGGACGTGCTCCAGGATGGTGGAGAAGAACGGCTCCAGGCTGTCGCTGTCCGCGGGGACGGTGCCGTCCTCGGGCTTGGTCAGCGAGGCCACGCCGTCACGGCCGCAGGCGTAGACGATCGGGAACTCGATCTGGTCCTCGTCCGCGTCCAGGTCCAGGAAGAGGTCGTACGTCTCGTTGACGACCTCGTCGATCCGGGAGTCCGGGCGGTCGGTCTTGTTGATGCAGAGGATGACCGGCATCTTCGCCTGCAGGGCCTTGCGCAGGACGAAGCGGGTCTGGGGCAGCGGACCCTCGGAGGCGTCCACCAGCAGAACGACGGCGTCCACCATCGACAGACCGCGCTCGACCTCACCACCGAAGTCGGCGTGGCCGGGGGTGTCGATGATGTTGATCGTGATGGGCGCCCCGCCGTCCTTGGGGTGGTACTTCACCGCCGTGTTCTTGGCGAGGATCGTGATGCCCTTCTCACGCTCCAGGTCGTTCGAGTCCATCATGCGGTCGTCGAGGTGCTGGTGGGCGGCGAAGGCACCGGCCTGCTTGAGCATGGCATCGACGATGGTCGTCTTGCCATGGTCGACGTGGGCGACGATGGCGACGTTACGGATGTCGTGGCGCGTGGGCACTTCGGCGCTTCTCCCGGGATCGTGGATGGCGACGCGTACGGTCCGGCACGCGCGCCTCGACCGGGCGGAAAACCTGCCACGGCCTTACCCCATCGTACGTCGGCTGGCGGGAACCGCCTGCCGGGGGGTCTGTCAAGAGGCCGGACGACTGAGCGGAGCCGGGTTTCGGGGTGGGGGGCCCGGCTGTGGGTGGAGCCTGTGTTCATGCGGGTCAACGGGTATGCACGACCTTGCCCGCCGGGTCTGCGGCGGGCAAGGGACTTGAGTCACTTCTGAGCTTGTGACCCGTGGGTCAACCTGTCTGGCACCTGTTTGTCACTGCTTCTTCTTGTCCTTGGCTTCTGCGGGCTTCTTCCATCCGATGTCCTGGTACCTGGGGGCTCCCAGGCCGAAGGCACCCGCGTTGGCCAGGCCCGGCTTGGCGGCCACCAGCTCGGGACGCTGGTAGAGCGGTACGGAGCCGGCCGCCGCCCAGATCCGGGCGTCCGCCTTGCGCATCAGCTCGCGGGACTGCTCCTCGTCCAGCTCGCCCAGCGCCTGGTCGAACAGCTGGTCGATGTGGTCCGTGCCGACCCGGGTGTAGTTCTGTTCGACGAGCAGCGAGCCGTCGGCGGCCGGCTCCGGCTTGGCGAAGATCGGCCGGGCGTCGGTGGCCGGGTAGGCCGTCGCCGGCCAGGAGTACAGGGCCAGGTCGTACTGGCCCGAGGCGATGTGGTCCTTGAAGAAGCTCTCGTCCGGGACCTTCTTCAGCTCCGTCGTGACGCCGACCTTCTGGAGCATCTGGGAGATCCGCTCGCCCACCGCGCGCAGCGCCTCGGAACCGGGGCCCGACGGCAGGACGAAGCGCAGGGTCAGCGGCTTGCCGTCCTTGGCGAGCATGGCGCCCGAGGTGCGCGCGGCCTGCTTGGCCGGGCCGGCGGGCGCCGGGCTGGCGGGCGCCGGGCTGGCCTTGGCGGGCTCCTTGGCGGGCTCCTTGGCGTCGGCGCCCTCCTCGGCGCCCCCGGCCTCGGTGACCGGACCCCGCTTGCCGTCGTCGACGGTCCGGGCCTGCGTCAGCAGGACCTGCTCCTGCTCGGCGGCCAGGGAGGCCGGGGCCAGCGCCGGGGAGGGCTGCTCCGGGCGGGCGCCCGGGGCGAAGGCGTCGGCGTCGACGATCTCCCCGTCGAACTCGTCCGGGACCCCTCGGGTGAGGCCAGCGGGGGCGCCGGGGGCCGCGGGGGCGCCGGGGTGGCCCGGGCGGGCCTTGCGGGCCGGCAGGTTCGCGGTCGCGGACCGCAGCTCACCGTTGCGGCCGTCGTCCTGGCCCACGATGTACAGGCCGTCGTTGCCGGTGCCCGGGCCCGCCGCCGGCTGGGACGCCGGGGTCTTGGAGTCGTCCGAGGCCGCCCCCTCCGCGCTCTGCGCGCCCGCCTTGGCCCCGGCCGGCTCGCTGAGCTTGCCGCCCTTGCGCCAGCCGGCGTCCGCCAGCAGGGCCTGGGCCGCCTGGGTGTCCTGGCCGCCCAGCGCGTCGCTGTTGTCCATGTACGCCGGCTGCCCGGCCAGCGCCAGGTGGCTGCCGACCGGCTTCGCCGGCAGGCCCAGGGGCTTCAGTACGATCTCGGCCAGCGCCTTGCGGTCCAGGGCGCGGGCCACCGCCCGCCGGACCCGCTCGTCGGACAGCGGGCCGGAGGCCCCGTTCAGGGCGAGCTGCGTGTAGGCGGGCTCCAGCGACCTGCGGACCGTGAAACCGCGCAGGGCCGCCTGCTCGTCGGCGTACTTCTTCACCGCCTCGGCGTTCTTGCGGCGGCTCTCCTGCTCCTCCACCGCCTTGGCCTCGTCCGCGCCGTGGGCCAGCGCCCAGGACAGGGTGGCCTGGGCGGGCGTCAGCGAGGCGCCCGGGCCGTGGGAGCCGTCGGTCTTGCCGGCGTTGCGGTGCGCGAGAGAGATCCGGTCCACGCCCGCGCGGTCGACCTCGGCCAGGTCGACCTTCCCGGCGGCCAGCGCGGCCGGGCGGCCGGCCCGGGGCACCGCCGTCAGGACGAGGGTGTCGAGCTTGGCGGGCGAACCCCACCAGCGCGGGTTGCGGGTCAGGGCCGCCGTACCGGTCTTCTTGTCGACGGCCCCGAGGCCGAAGGGACCGGCGGTGACCTTGAGGGTGCCGCGGGCGCCCTCGTTGAAGGCGTCCGGGGTGCCGGTGACCTGCTTGGGGTAGAGCGGGCTGAACAGGGAGCGCCAGTCCGTGTACGGCTTGTTGAAGGTGACCTTGACCTCCAGGTCGGTCTTGCCCTTCTCGATCTTCTCGATGCGGTCGTAGCCGGCGTTGCGGGCCGTCCAGTACGCCGAGTCCTTGCCGTTCAGGGCCCGCCACTGGGCCACGAAGTCGGCGGCGCCGATCTCCCGGCCGTCGCTCCACACCGCCTGCTGGTTGAGCTTGTACAGCACGACCTGCTTGGGCTCGCGCTCGACGACCTCGGCCTTCTCCAGGTAGTCGGGATTGGCCACCGGCCGCCCCTTCGCGTCCAGCGTGAACAGCTGCGGCAGCACCGCTCCCACGATGCGGGAGGTGGTGGCGTCGGCATCGGCCTGGAAGGTGTTCAGGGTCTCCGGGAGGGTGTCCACGGCCCAGCGCAGCACGCCGCCGTCGGCGACCCGGTCGCGGGCCGTCGTCGCGATGTCCTGGCCGGCCGCTACGGGCCCGCCCTCGTCCTCGCCCGCCCCGCATCCCGCGAGGAGCGGCAGCGCAAGGACTCCCGAGGTGAGGAGCGCCAAGGACCTGCGCGTTCTCTGGGTCATGGGTGGTACCTCCGGGGCGGGGCGTGGGGGCCGTGAAAGCGGGGTCTTGATCACGTTCGGCGGTATATGGAGCTGATCACACCGGTGTCGAAACCCACTGAAATCGACGGCCCCCCGGCTGCTACGGACCGGACCCTCGCCACGCCGCGAAGCCCACCCGTGCGGACCAATCCCGCTTGCGTCCGGGAAGGCGTTCCCCCGGACGAGGGACGAAAATGGGGGCAGGGAGGGGGCGCACGGTTTGCGCCTGCGCGCCCGGAATCGCTGCACGTCCCTTCACAAGCGGGGACGTGAGGCGCGACACTCGCAGGCGCCCGTGAGCATGGCCACCGCACCCGCGGAAGTGAGGGCACATCATGTCCCTGCAAGATGATCTGACCGCCGTACGACGCAACCTCAACGAGCTGGTCCGCTCGGTGGAACGGCTGGAGAAGGACGTCGCCCGGCAGGCGCCGGCCGCCCCCAGGCCCCCCGGCCAGGGCGGGATGGTCACCGTCCCGGACACCCCGTACGACAGCACCCTGTGGACGGACTCCGACGACGAGGGCCTCGGCGCCCGCGACCGCCGCGCCCCCTAGCCCGTCCGGGCCCCAGCCCGTCCGGGCCCGCCCCGCGCGGGCCGTTCCCGTACCGCGCCCACCCCATCTGGCCCGGCCGCACCCGCGGCCGGGCCTCCTGGGCCACCCCTCATCACTCCACCCGGAGTTCCCCTTGGCCACAGGCACGGAACCACACCCACAGCGGCCCGGAGGCGTCCACGGCCCCTCCCGGGCCGCCATCGCGGCCCGGCACCTGCGGACCGACCGGTGGTGGCTGTCGCCCGCCGCCACCGCGGCCGGACTGCTCGCCTTCATCGTCTACTCGACCTGGCGGGCCTTCGCCAACGCCGACTACTACGCGGCCCCGTACGTCTCGCCCTTCTACTCCCCCTGCCTGGCGGAGAACTGCGAGACGATGCGCGGCGGCCCCAACCTCGACCTCTTCGGCAGCTGGTGGGGCCTGTCCCCCGCCCTGCTGATCCTGGTCTTCCCGCTCGGCTTCCGGCTGACCTGCTACTACTACCGCAAGGCCTACTACCGGGGCTTCTGGGCCTCCCCGCCCGCCTGCGCCGTGGCCGAGCCGCACGCCTCGTACACCGGCGAGACCCGCTTCCCGCTGATCCTCCAGAACCTGCACCGCTACTTCTTCTACGCGGCGGTGCCGGTCGCGGGCATCCTCACGTACGACACCGCGCTGACCTTCCGCGACGCGCACTACGCGTGGGGCCACATGGGCCTCGGCACGCTGATCTTCCTGGCGAACATCGTGCTGATCTGGGCCTACACCCTGTCCTGCCACTCCTGCCGGCACATCATGGGCGGCCGCCTCAGGCACTTCTCCAAGCACCCGGTGCGCTACCGCCTGTGGGGCTGGGTCAGCCGCCTCAACGCCCGCCACATGCAGCTCGCGTGGGCCTCCCTGATCAGCGTGGCCGCCTGCGACTTCTACGTGTACCTCCTGGCCACCGGCACCTTCACCGACCCGAGGATCTTCTGACATGGCACAGGTGGAACGGCAGCGGTGGGACGTCGTCGTGGTGGGGGCCGGGGGTGCCGGGCTGCGGGCCGCGATCGAGGCCCGGGAGCGGGGGGCCCGGACGGCCGTGATCTGCAAGTCCCTCTTCGGCAAGGCCCACACGGTGATGGCGGAGGGCGGGATCGCCGCCTCCATGGGCAACGTCAACAGCCACGACAGCTGGCAGGTGCACTTCCGCGACACGATGCGCGGGGGCAAGTTCCTCAACCAGTGGCGGATGGCCGAGCTGCACGCGAAGGAGGCGCCGGACCGGGTCTGGGAGCTGGAGACCTGGGGCGCGCTCTTCGACCGGACGCCCGACGGGCGGATCTCGCAGCGCAACTTCGGCGGGCACGAGTACCCGCGCCTCGCGCACGTCGGCGACCGGACCGGGCTGGAGCTGATCCGTACCCTCCAGCAGAAGATCGTCCAGCTCCAGCAGGAGGACTTCAAGGAGTACGGGGACCACGAGGCCCGGCTCAAGGTCTTCCAGGAGTGCACCGTGACCAGGGTTTTGAAAGACCGCAGTCTGAAGGACGGGGAGCGGGTCGCCGGGACGTTCTGCTACGAGCGGGAGTCCGGGCGGTTCTTCGTCCTGGAGGCCCCCGCGGTGGTGCTCGCGACCGGCGGGATCGGGAAGTCGTTCAAGACCACCTCCAACTCCTGGGAGTACACCGGCGACGGGCACGCGCTGGCCCTGCTGGCCGGGGCGCCGCTGCTGAACATGGAGTTCGTGCAGTTCCATCCGACGGGCATGGTCTGGCCGCCCTCGGTGAAGGGCATCCTCGTCACCGAGTCGGTGCGCGGCGACGGCGGGGTGCTGCGCAACAGCGAGGGCAAGCGGTTCATGTTCGACTACGTCCCGGACGTCTTCAAGGAGAAGTACGCCGAGTCGGAGGAGGAGGGCGACCGCTGGTACGAGGACCCGGACCACAACCGGCGTCCGCCCGAGCTGCTGCCGCGCGACGAGGTGGCGCGGGCCATCAACTCCGAGGTCAAGGCGGGCCGCGGCACCCCGCACGGCGGGGTGTTCCTGGACGTGTCCACGCGGATGCCGGCCGAGAAGATCAAGCGGCGGCTGCCCTCGATGTACCACCAGTTCAAGGAGCTGGCGGACGTGGACATCACCGCCGAGCCGATGGAGGTCGGGCCGACCTGCCACTACGTGATGGGCGGGATCGCGGTCGACTCCGAGACCGCCGCCACCGTCGGCGTGCCGGGGCTGTTCGCGGCCGGTGAGGTGGCGGGCGGGATGCACGGCTCGAACCGGCTCGGCGGGAATTCCCTGTCCGACCTGCTGGTGTTCGGGCGGCGGGCCGGTCTGCACGCGGCCGAGTACGCCGCCTCCCCCGCGGGGCGCCCGGCCGTCTCCCAGGCGGAGGTCGACGCGGCCGCCACCGAGGCGCTGGCCCCCTTCCACGCGCAGGAGGGCGCGGAGAACCCGTACACGCTCCACCAGGAGCTCCAGACCACGATGAACGACCTGGTCGGGATCATCCGCCGGGAGGCGGAGATGGCCCAGGCGCTGGAGAGGCTGGCGGGACTGCGCGTACGGGCGGCCCGGGCCGGGGTCGAGGGACACCGGCAGTTCAACCCGGGCTGGCACCTGGCGCTGGACCTGCGCAACATGCTGCTGGTCAGCGAGTGCGTGGCCCGCGCGGCCCTGGAGCGCACCGAGTCCCGGGGCGGGCACACCCGGGAGGACTGTCCGGCGATGGAGCGGGAGTGGCGGCCGGTGAACCTGCTGTGCCGGCCGGTGGACCCGGCCCCGGCCGATCCGGCGGCCGACCGGATCGCCCTCGTCCGGACCAGGACCGAACCCGTCCGCCCCGACCTGCTCGCGCTGTTCGAGAAGGACGAGCTGGCCAAGTACCTCGCCGAAGAGGAGCTGTACGAGTGACTGCTTACGATGCCGCCTTCCGGGTCTGGCGCGGTGACGCGGAGGGCGGGGAGCTGCGGGACTTCACGGTCGAGGTGCACGACGGCGAGGTGGTCCTGGACATCGTGCACCGGATCCAGGCCACCCAGGCGTCGGACCTCGCGGTGCGCTGGAACTGCAAGGCGGGCAAGTGCGGTTCGTGCAGTGCGGAGGTCAACGGGCGGCCGCGGCTGATGTGCATGACGCGGATGTCGACCTTCGCGCGGGACGAGACGGTGACGATCACCCCGCTGCGGGCCTTCCCGGTGGTCCGGGACCTGGTCACGGACGTGTCCTTCAACTACGCGAAGGCGCGGGAGGTGCCGGCCTTCGTGCCGCCGGAGGGGGTGGGGCCGGGCGAGTACCGGATGGCGCAGGTGGACGTGGAGCGCTCGCAGGAGTTCCGCAAGTGCATCGAGTGCTTCCTGTGCCAGGACACCTGTCATGTGGTGCGTGACCACGAGGAGAACAAGGCCGCCTTCGCCGGGCCGCGTTTCCTGATGCGGGTCGCGGAGCTGGACATGCACCCGCTGGACGCGGCCGCGGAGGCGGGTCTGGACCGCAAGCGGGCGGCCCAGGAGGAGCACGGTCTGGGCTACTGCAACATCACCAAGTGCTGTACGGAGGTCTGCCCCGAGGGGATCAAGATCACCGACAACGCGCTGATCCCGCTGAAGGAGCGGGCCGTGGACCGCAAGTACGACCCGCTGGTGTGGCTGGGCAACAAGATCCTGCGGCGGCCGGATCTCCGGTAGGAACCCCCTTTCGACACGTCCGCCGTGGACAATGCCCCCTGGAACTCGTCGGGTGACGTGGTGTCAGGGGGCTTCGCGGTGCGGGTGGGGGATCTACTGGCGGACCGGTACCGGCTGGACCGGCGCCTCGGCGCCGGCGGCATGGGCGAGGTCTGGGGCGGCCACGACCTGGCCCTGGACCGGGCGGTGGCGGTGAAGGTGCTGCTGGAGGCGGCGACCGATGAGGAGCTGATCGCCCGTTTCCGGCGGGAGGCCACCATCGGGGCGCGGCTCCAGCATCCGGGCATCACCGTCGTGCACGACGTGGGGCAGCACGACGGGCGGCTGTTCATCGTGATGGAGCTGCTGTCGGGCGAGGACCTGGGGGCGGTCCTGGCCCGGGAGCGGGCGGGTCTGGCGCCGGCCGTCGCGGTGGAGCTGGCCGCGCAGACGGCGGAGGCCCTGGCGGCCGCGCACGAACGGGCCGTGGTGCACCGGGACCTGAAGCCGGCGAACCTCTTCCTGCTGCCCGGCGGCCGGCTCAAGATCTGCGATTTCGGGATCGCGCACTCGGCCGACGCGACGGCGGGCTGGACGCTCACGGGGCGGCCGTTCGGCACGCCGCCGTACATGGCGCCGGAGCAGTGGCGCGGCGAGCGCGTGGACGCCCGGTGCGACCTGTACGCGCTGGGGTGCGTGCTGTACGCCCTGCTGAGCGGGCAGCCGCCCTTCGGTTCGGCCGAGCCGATGTACGTGCTCATGACCAGGCACATCGAGGACGCCCCGCTCTCGCTGCGGGTGGCGGGGACGCCGGTGGACCCGGAGCTGGACCGGCTGGTGCTGGCGCTGCTGGCGAAGGACCCGGACGGGCGGCCGGAGTCGGCGGCGGCCGTCGCGAAGGCGCTGCGGGCGCTGGCCGGCGGGCCGCCCGCGCCCCGCGAGGTGGTGGAGCCGCAGGCCGGGCCGGTACGGGAGCCCGCCGGGACGACGACGGCGGCGGCGACGCCGACCGGGGGCGGGATCCCCGCCGAGGTACGGGAGTTCGTACGGGAACTGCTCCACGAGGCGGAGGAGGACCTGCGGGAGGTGCCGCCCGACCGGCCCGCCCGGGTGGAGGTGCTGGCCGTCGCGGCGGACGCGGCCGCCCGCTTCGACACGGGGCTGGCGCGACGGCTGCTGGCCGACGCGGAGTTCGCCGCCTGGAGCGGAGGTGAGGGCGACGGGGCGCGGGTGGCCCGGCTGCTGACGACACTGGCCAGGGACACCGCCCCGCACTCCCCGGCGCGGGCCGTACGGCTGCTGACCGACGCGCGGCAGGCGCTGTTCACGGTGTTCGGCACCAACCGGCAGGGGCCGCTGCGGGCGGTGGCGGAGGAACTGGCCCGGGTCGCGCCCGAGCAGGCCGCCCAGCTGACGGGCTACCACCTCGCCGAGGGTCCGGCGGCGAACCGGCTCCGGGCCCTGATCGCCACGGCCGTGTCCGCGGCCCGCCCCGAGGAGGCCGAGCGGCAGCTCGCCGGGATCCCGGACCCGGCGGCGCGGGCGGCCGCCACCTACGACCTGGTGCTGGCGCTCGCCCCGCGGGACCTGGAGACCGCCCTGCGGCTGAGCGAGCGGATCGGCTCCGCCGGGGCCCGGCTGCTGGTGCTGTGCCAGGTGGCCCGGGACCGGGCCGCGGCCGGTGACCCCGCGGGCGGGGCCCTGGCCCTGGAGCAGGCCGAGGCGGAACTCCCCGAGGTGCTTCAGGAGCGGGCCGCCTGGCTGCGCGAGGAGGCGGCCGGGCAGGATCCGCGCGGGCGGCTGGGGCAGCTCGAAGGGGAGCGGCTGCGGACCCGGGCCGCCGCGCTGCTGGGGCGCCGCCCGGAGGGCGCGGGTGACGAGAAGGCCGACCACGCGCTGGCCTCCCTGGCCGCCGCCCGGGACCGGGTGGAGCAGGGCGCCCGGGCCGCGCTGGACCCCGTACGCGCCGCCGCGCGGGCGGAGCGGGCCCGTGAGCTGCCGGACGCCGCGGCGCGGGCGCAGGAGCTGGCCCGGATCGCGCGGGACTGCGTGGCGACGGCGGGTACGCCCTGGCTGGCCGAGGTGGCGGCCGGGCCGGGCACCCCGCCGCCGCACGGGGCGACGGTGGTCACGGACCGGGCGGCGCGGCCCCGGCTGCCCGACCGGGACGGGAACCGGTGGCGGACGGCGGCCTACCCTGACTCCCTGCGCTCCGCCGGGGACGCCGTGGTGTGGCGGTCGGGGGCCGAGGTGGGCTGCGTACGGGCGGACACCGGGGTGACCCGCTGGACGGCCTTCGCCGACGAGGGGGTGTCCGCGGCCCCGCTCACCGGGCGGGCCGTGGTGGACTGCGCGGCCGACGCCGGGTCGGTGTACGTGACGGTGGCGCCCGCGGAGGCGGACGGTGCGCGGCTGCTGGCGCGGGAGCCGCGCGACGGGCGGGTGCGCTGGTGGCGGGACCTGCCCGGGCGGCCCCGGCTGCATCCGGCCGGGGAGCTGCTGCTGGCGGCCGTGCCGGGCCGGCTCGCGGCGCTGCGCGCGGACAGCGGGGAGGAGCTGTGGGGGCATCCGGTGGCGCAGGACCCGTCGTGGTCCCTGACGGTGGCGGCGGACCGGCTGGTCGTGGGGGACGGGGAGGGGCGCCGGGGTCTGCGGCTGCGCAGCGGGGAGCAGCTGTGGTCCTGGGCGCGTACCGGCTCCGGCTTCGCGGTGCAGGGTGATCCGCGGATCCCGGCGCCGGGCGGGCCGGCCCTCGACGGCGCGCTGGTGCACTTCCTGGACTCCGGGACGCTGCGGGCGGTGCGCGGGCGCAGCGGCGAGGAGGTCTGGGGGTTCGAGCCGGGTGTTCCCGCGTCCCGGCTGCTGGTCGAGGGCGGCGCCGTGTACGTGGCCGCGCACCGCCGTGAGCAGGGCGCCGACGTGGTGTCCGCGCTGGACGCGCGCAGCGGGGCAGTGCTGTGGCAGCGGCCGGTGACGCGGCGCGAGGGGACGGTCTGCGCCCTGGAGCTGCTGGGCATCCGCGGCGGTGTGCTGTACGTGCGGGCTTCCCGGGGTGGCCGGCGGGGGCTGCTGGGGAAGTCGGCGCAGCCCTTCGTGGCGGCGCTGGACCTGGCGACGGGCAAGCCGCGGCGGCAGTGGGAGGAGCCGTCGTTGGGTGCGGGGGACGTGCTGCTGGCGGGGGATCTGCTGGTCCTGCCGCGCCCCGGGCTGAGGGCGGTCGCGCTGCCCTGAGGGTGGGGCCGCCTCCGGGTGCGGGCCCTTGGGGCCGCCCATACCCTCCCAAATGTGACTCCACCGAGAAGCAGGACGCGCAGCGGAGCGCGGCGGCGCGCCGCCACCGGCACGGGCCGCACGGCGCTGGCCCTCGCCGCGGCGCTGCTCGCGCTCGGCGGCTGGGGGGTGGCCGGGGCGCCGCCGGCCCGGGCCGAGGATCCCGTCGCCCTGGACCGGCAGGGGCAGATCACCGACCGGGTGGGGGCGCTGGGTGACCGGCGTCCCGCCGTGACGGCCGCGCTGGACAAGCTGTACGCGGACCGCAAGGTGCAGCTGTTCGTGACGTACGTCCGTGATTTCTCCGACCGTTCGGCGCAGAGCTGGGCGGACGCGACCGCGCAGAAGAACGGCCTGGGGCAGGACGACCTGCTGCTGGCGGTGGCCACGGGAGCCCGCCAGTACGCCTATTCGGCCGATGTGGACTCCGGTTTCACCGAGGCGCAGCTCGCGGAGGTGGCGCGGACCGCCATCGAGCCGGCGCTGAAGCAGAACGACTGGGCGGGCGCCGCGATCGGTGCCGCCAACGGCTACGACGCGGTGCTGGGCGGGCTGCCCGTGCCGGTGCCCGCCATCACCCCCGGCGAGAGCGACCCGGGCGGTGACGCGGCGAGCGGGGCGAACGGGGCCGGTGACTTCGTCCTCCCGGTGGTCGCCGTCGGCGCGGCCGGGGCGCTCGGCGCGTACGCGTACTCCCGCCGCAAGCGGGGCCGGGGCGCGGGGCGCGGTACGGCGACGTCGCACCCGGGCTGGGAGGGTCCGGGGGCCCCGCCGGCGCCGCTGCCGGAGCTGGACGCGCGGGCGAAGGCGCTGCTGGTGGAGACCGACGACGCGGTCCGTACGAGCACCGAGGAACTCGGTTTCGCCTCGGCGCAGTTCGGCGACGAGGCGGTCGGGGCCTTCACGGCGGCGGTGGAGTACGCCAGGGGCGAGCTGACGCAGGCCTTCCGGCTGCGCCAGCAGCTGGACGACGCCTACCCGGAGGACGACGCCACGCGGCGCCGGATGCTGGACGAGATCGTGGCGCGGTGCACGGAGGCGAGCCGCCGGCTCGACGGGGAGTCGGCGGCCTTCGACCGGCTGCGGGACCTGGAGAAGAACGCCCCGCAGGCCCTGGCCACGGTGGAGGAGCACTTCCGGGCGCTGACCGGGCGGACGGCGACGGCGGAGGCGACCTTGACGGCGCTGGCGGCCCGGTACGCGGATTCGGCGTCGGCGCCGGTCGCCTCCAACCCGGGGCAGGCCGGGGACCGGCTGCTGTTCGCGACCACCAGCCTCGGCGAGGCCCGGACCGCGCTGACCGCCGGGGAGCGGGGCCGGGCGGCGGTGCACGTCCGGGCCGCCGAGGGTGCGGTGGACCAGGCGGCGACCCTGGTGGACGCGGTGGAGCGGCGGGCGCAGGAGCTGGCGGAGGCGGCGGGGAAGCTGCCGGGCGCCCTGACCGAGACGGACAGCGACCTCGCCGACGCGCGCGGCCTGCTCACGGGCACCGCCGAGGGCACCTCGACGGCGGACCTGCGCGGGCGGATCGGCCGGGCGGAGGCGGTGCTGGCCGACGTACGGCGGGAGCTGGAGGCCGGCCGGTACGACCCGATCGACGCCCTGCGCCGGACGGAGGAGGCGGACGCGGCGCTGGACGAGGCCCTGGCGGGGGCGCGGGAGCGGGAGTCGGGCCGGCAGCGGGCGGCGGCGCTGCTGGACCAGGCCCTGCTGTCGGCGCGGAGCGCGATCGGCGCGGCGGCGGACTACGTGACCACCAGCCGGGGGGCGGTCGGCAGTCAGGCCCGGACCCGGCTGGCGGAGGCGCAGCGGCACCTGGAGCGGTCGGTGTCGCTGGCGTCGGCGGACCCGGCTGGCGCGCTGGCGGAGGCCCAGCAGGCGGACTCGCTGGCCCGGCAGGCGCAGCAGCTGGCGGAGCAGGACGTGCGGGGGTACCAGGACCCGTACGCGGGCCGGCAGTCGGGCGGCGGCCGCGGCGGCGCGGTGCTGGGCGGGATCATCCTCGGCGAGATCCTGCGCGGCGGGGGCGGCTTCGGCGGGGGCCGCGGTGGCGGGGGCTTCGGCGGGGGCGGTTTCGGCGGGGGCGGCGGACGCGGCCCCGGTTCCTTCGGCGGGGGCGGCACCCGCGGCCGGATGGGCGGTGGCGGCCGCTTCTGACACCCGCACGGCACCGCGCAGACCCGACGACGACCCCTCACCCCCTCATCGGGATCACCAGGAGAGACCGACCATGAGCAAGCAGACCATCCTCGGCCGTGTCACCCAGCTCGCGAAGGCGAACATCAACGCGCTGCTGGACCAGGCGGAGGATCCGCAGAAGATGCTCGACCAGCTGATCCGCGACTACACGAACAACATCTCGGAGGCGGAGCAGGCGGTGGCGACGACCATCGGGAACCTGCGGATGCTGGAGGCGGACCACAAGGAGGACGTGGACGCGGCCTCCGAGTGGGGCGCCAAGGCCCTCGCGGCGAGCCGGAAGGGCGACGAGCTGCGGGCGGGCGGGTCCGCGGCGGACGCCGACAAGTTCGACAACCTCGCGAAGGTGGCGCTGGGCCGGCAGATGCAGTCGGAGAAGGAGGCGCGGACGGCCGAGCCGACGATCGCCGCCCAGACGGAGGTGGTGGACAAGCTCAAGTCGGGCCTGGGCTCGATGAAGACCAAGCTGACGGAGCTCCAGGCGAAGCGGGACGAGCTGGTGGCGCGGGCGAAGACGGCGCAGGCGCAGAACACGATGATGGACGCGGTGAAGAACATCGACGTCCTGGACCCGACGAGCGACCTGAACCGCTTCGAGGAGAAGGTCCGCCGGGAGGAGGCCATGGCGATGGGCAAGCAGGAGCTGGCGGCCTCCTCCCTGGACGCGCAGTTCGAGTCGCTGGAGGACCTGGGGAAGACCTCGGAGATCGAGGCCCGCCTCGCCGCGCTCAAGGCCGGCCGGGCGGCGTAGGCGGTTCGGCGGCGCCGGCCGTCACAGCCCGGCGAGGAAGGTGCGGACGGCGGACTCGACGCCGGCCGGGTCCTGGAGCTGTACGAAGTGGTCCGCCTCCAGGGTCACGGAGCTGGTCCCGGGCCGCCGCGCGGCCATCGCGGCGGCCTGCTCGCCGGGCAGGACCTGGCTGCTCCGCCCGTGGACGAGCAGGGCCGGGCAGTGGCTGCCGAGCCACTGCTCCCAGTGGTCGCCGTGGACGTGGCTCTCGGAGTCCAGGGTGTCCTGGGGGTGCGAGGCCAGCCGCCAGCCCTCACCGCCGGGCAGCGGGCGCATCCCGGGGGCGAGCACGGGGCCGACGGGGCCGCAGGCGGCGACGAGTTCCTCGCGGGTGGCGGCGGTGTAGGGCAGGCGGGCGAGGAAGGCGAGCGGGCTGACCTCCTGGTGCGGGAGGTCGACGGGGCCGTCGAGGTTGACGAGGGCGGAGACCAGCCCGGGGTGTTCGGCGGCCAGGTGGTAGGCGTTGATCCCGCCGAGGGAGTGCCCGACGAGCGGGACGGGCCCCAGCTCCAGGTGTTCCAGCAGCGCGACGAGGTCGGCGAGGTAGCCGGCCCGGGTGTAGTCGTCGGCCCGGTCGGAGTCCCCGTGGCCGCGCTGGTCGGGGGCGACGACCCGCCACTCGTCGCCCAGCGCCTCGGCCAGGTGCGCGAAGGAGGCGCCCTCCGACAGGTGCCCGTGCAGGGCGAGGAGCGGCCGGCCCGGTCCGCCGAAGTCCAGGTAGGACAGGCGGCGTCCGTCGATGGTCAGGGCGGAGCGGACGGGCTGCTGCGTGCGGTTCATGGCGGTCTCCCCTGTGTCCTGCGGTGGCGTCGGTCTCGACACGCAGAACTATACGCGCGTCTATGACAGTTGTTCAAGACGCTTGTATAGCTCTGCGGTCGGCCGCGCGCCGGGGCAGGTCCGGGGCCTACCCGTACATGCTCAGCAGCTGCTCCGCGGACAGTTCGGTGACGGCCTGACCGCCGTCGCCGCCCGGCATGGGCAGCGGGAGTTCGAACCAGACGGTCTTGCCGCGGTGGGTGCGGCGGGTCCCCCAGCCCGCCGAGAGGAGGCCGACGAGCTGCAGGCCGCGGCCGCCCTCGTCGGTGTCGCGGGCCCGGCGGCGGCGGGGCTGGGCCAGGTTGGCGTCCCAGACCTCGCACACCAGGGTCCGGTCCAGCAGCAGGCGGAGCCTGATCTCTCCCTCCCCGTACCGCAGGGCGTTCGTGACCAGCTCGCTGACCAGCAGTTCCGTGGTGTCGAGCAGCCCCTCCAGACCCCAGGCGGGCAGCTTCCCCCGCGCCAGTTCCCGGGCCCGGCCGACCGAGCGGGCCTCGCGCGGCAGCTGCCAGTCGCCGACGGCGTCCACCGGCAGCCCCTGCACGCGCGCCATCAGCAGGGCGATGTCGTCCTCGCCGTGCCGGGTGTGGAGGCTGTCCAGGACGTGGTCGCAGACCTCCTCCAGCGGGCGGGCCGGATCCGCGACGGCCTGGCGCAGCCCGCGCAGCCCCTCCTCCAGGGGGTGGTCGCGGGACTCGACGAGCCCGTCGGTGTACAGGGCGAGCAGGGCCCCCTCCGGCAGTTCCACCTCGACCTCCTCGAAGGGTTCGCCGCCCACCCCGAGCGGCATCCCGGTCGGGATCTCCAGCAGCAGGCCGGGACGCGGCTCGGCGCCCTCCTCCGCCGGTTCGACCAGGACGGGCGGCATGTGGCCGGCGTTGGCGATGGTGCAGCGCCGGGTGACCGGGTCGTAGACGGCGTACACGCAGGTGGCGAGGTACACCTCGGAGCGGTCGGCGTCCCGGGAGTGCAGGGCCGCCCGGGAGGCCTGCTGGGAGCCGCCGGGGGCGCCGAGGCCGCGGGCGACCTCGTCGAGGGCGGTGAGCACCTCGGCCGGTTCCAGGTCCAGCAGCGCCAGGGTCCGTACGGCGGTCCGCAGTTCACCCATGGCGACGGCGGCCCGCAGGCCCCGGCCCATCACGTCGCCCACGACGAGGGCGGTGCGGTGGCCGGGCAGCTCGATGACGTCGAACCAGTCGCCGCCGACCTCGGTGGCGGCGTTGCCCGGCAGGTAGCGGCAGGCGATGTCGAGGCCGGCCGCCTCCGGGTCGCCGGGCGGCAGCAGGCTGCGCTGGAGGATCAGCGCCCGTTCGTGCTCGCGCCGGTACAGGCGGGCGTTGTCGATGCAGACGGCGGCCCGCGCGGCCAGTTCCACGGCCACGGCCCGGTCCCGCTCGCCGAAGGGCTCGCTGCCCTTCGTACGGGAGAACTGGGCGAGGCCCACCACGGTGTCGTGGGCGACCAGCGGCACGATCAGCGTGGACTGGACGAGGTCGTCGGCCCCGCCCCCCTCGATCAGCCGGGGCCGCGCGGTGCGCAGGGCCAGCGCCCCGGGCGAGGCGGCCGGGTAGCGGTGCGCCTCCCCTACGGAGACCAGCGCGCCCGGACCCGACAGCGGGGCGTCGGACACGGCGGAGGCGAAGGCCACCCGCCGCAGCGGCGCGGACGGCGCCCGCCCGGCGCCCTGGCCGGGCAGCGAGGGCACCCCGGGGCCCTGCGGCCGGGCGGGCCGGTCGTCGTCGCCGAGCAGCAGCCCCTGGTAGAGGTCGACGGCGGCCAGGTCGCAGAAGCCGGGGACGGTGACGTCGAGGAGCTCGCGGGCGGTGGTCTCCAGGTCGAGGGAGTTGCCGATGCGGTGCCCGGCCTCGTTGAGCAGGGCGAGGTTGCGCCGGACCCCGGCGGCCTCGCGGGCGGCGAGGTGGCGGCGGGTGACGTCGGTGCCGAGGCCCGCGACGCCGATGGGGCGGCCGGTGCCGCCGTGCACCCGGTAGAGGTTGATGGACCAGTGGCGCTTGTCGCGGCTGCCGGGTGCCGCGCCGGTGATCCTCAGGTCGGTGACGGAATCGCCGGTCGCCAGCACCCGCCGCAGGGCTTCGGCCATCCGGTCGGCCTCCTCCGGCGGCAGGTAGTCGTGCACGGTGCGGCCCCGGTGCTCCTCCGCCGCGCCGCCGAAGACGGTCGCGAAGCGGCGGTTGGCGCGCTGCACGGTGAGGTCCGTACCGAAGAGCAGGAACCCGAAAGGAGATTGGCCGAATATGGCCTGCGAAGCGGCAAGATCGGATTCGATGCGCCGCAGGGCGCGCACGTCGACCACGACGCACAGCGCGGCCCGCTCGGCGGTCTCGGTCTGGGTCGGCATCACATAGATCTCGGCCACGCCGTGCGCGCCGTTCCCCCCGGGGATCCGGAAGGGGACCAGGCCGGTCCATTCCTTGCCGTCGAGGATCTCGGCGACCTTGCGGTGCCCGCCGGCGCGCAGCTCCGGCGGCATGAAGGCGTCGACCGGATCGCGCCCGACCGCCTGGGCCGCGGTGAGCCCGAACAGCTCCTCGGCGCGCAGGCTCCACTGGTCGACGAGCCCGTCAGGACCGATCGAGAACGAAGCAACCTTTATGTAGTCATATATCGAGCCAGGCGGGCTGCTGTGCCACAAGGAGTCGTGCCAAGTCTCCCCGGGCACTCGGGCCTGATGTGCCTGCGCAGGTATCTCGCTCACGCGACCGTCCCCTCCAGCTCACCGCAACCGGACCGGCCATGACCGAAGTATTCAGCACCACGGCCCGGTACGGCACGGCGTTCACGATCACAAAAGGGTCCCGTTGTTTTCCGGCCACGTCCAGCGGTCTCCCCCCGGACGCGCTCAGGGGGACCCCCCGCCACCCTTCTCCTTGTTACTCACCAGGAAGAGCCAACTCGAACCACACCGTCTTGCCCGATTTCCCGTGGCGGGTTCCCCAGCGCTGCGCCGAGACCGCGACGAGGTGCAGTCCGCGACCGCCCTCGTCGTCCGGGTTCGCGACCCGCTCGCGGGGTGGATCCGGAAGCGGATCGGAGACCTCCACGAGTAGCGCCGGCCCGCCGGCGAGGTCGGGGGCGGCCGGATTGCGCCGGACCAGACGGACCCCGATGGGGCCCGAGGCGTAGCGCAGGGAGTTGGTGACCAGCTCACTGACCAGCAGGACGGTCACGTCACCGACGGAGTCGAGGCCCCAGGAGCGCAGGGTGCCGCGCACGGCGTGGCGGGCGGTGCGGACGGCGCCCGGCTCGGCGGGGAAGGCCCACTCGGCGCACTCACCGTCTGTGTCGATCACGCCGATCACTTCCCGGGCCGCCAGCGACCCCAGTCCGGTTCGTCGGTGACGAAAGGGGGACGAGATAGGGACTAATAGCGACATACCCGATATTTGAGGCGTCGTACCACCCGATCCCCGACGCACCGGCGCACTGTGGCGCAGACGGCCTACAGCGGGAGCGTCACGCGCCCCGGTGCGCCCCGACGTGCGGCACGGGGCGCGGCCCGGCGCTCGGCGGGCGCTCGGTCGGCGCGCAGCCCGCAGTCCGCTCCGCCCTACGACCCGGCGCGCGGCGCGGCGGCCGGTCCGGCGCTCAGCCGGCGGCCGGCTTCGGCGACCGCGGGGCGGTCCTGGTCGAGCCAGTCCACCGAGTCCAGTTCGTGCGGCGCCAGCCAGCGGAGCTCGTCGTGGTCCTCCAGCGGTGCGGGCTCCCCGGACAGCAGGCGGGCGGTCCACACGTGCAGGACCAGGCCCGGCCGCACCGGCCACTCCCCCGGGATCCGCTCCAGCGCCTCGGTCTCGACGCCGAGCTCCTCGCGCAGTTCGCGCACGAGCGCCTCGGGCACCGACTCGCCGGGTTCGGCCTTCCCGCCGGGGAGTTCCCAGCGGCCCGCCACCTCGGGGGGCGCACTGCGCCGGGCGGCCAGCAGGCGACCGTCATGACAAAGGGCTCCGCCCACGACCACGCGTTCAGTCATGGACGGAGCCTATGTCAGGGCCTGGCCGTCAGTTCGTGGTGGCGGTCTGGCTGCCCTGTCCGATCCGCTCGACCCAGTAGAGCTGCTTGTGTCCGCGGTCGTCGAGGCTGTCGACGACCTTCTGGGCCTCGGCCCGGGTGGGGTACCGGCCCACCCGGTAGCGGTTGCCGTTGTCGTCCTGACGTATCACCAGCCATGGGAGCAGGGCACCGCTGTCGTTCATCAGGCTTCACCCTCCGCCGACGTACCTGCCCGGGAAACCGCATTGCGCATATGCCCGACCTTACGCCCGACCTTTACGGAGCGGATACGGTTTTTCACGAAGAGGTACACCGGGGGTGTAGGCATCCGGCCAGGCGTACGAGCGGGCCGTGCACGCCGGTTCAGACCCGGCGTACGGAGGGCATCGGCAGGGCCACCGGCCCTGCCTGCACCGGGCAGTCGGCGGCCCCGACGACTGCCCCGCCGGGCCCGGCGGCGAGCACGGCCAGCCAGACGGGCTGGGTCCAGGCCTGGACCTTGGCTAGCGCATCCATGTCACGGAAGAAGATCGGGACGACGATGAGCCTGGTGAGGAGATGGACGATCTCCAGCGGCAGCCCGGCCGCCTGGCGCCTGGCCTGGGCCATGCTCGAGCCTTCGAGGCCGAAGAAGATGAAGGTGAACGAGGCTTGAAGTGCTCTCCCGGCTGAGGCCGGGAGATTCCTGCTTACCATGCGGCAGCGGGCTTGACGCGCTTCGCGCGCCTGACGACTGTCCGGCCCCACGCCTCCCCGCTGATCGAGCGGTTCAGCCCAGACTTCTGGGCAACGTTCCTCCCCGGCTCTTCCATGGTTCCCCTGGCCGACTTAACCATGTTCGTGATGGTGAGAGCTTCGACCACAGCCGTGCCGTAAGTGCGGGCGATGTCGGTGGTCATCTGGTGCTGCCAGTCCACGGCCCGGCGCTTGGCTTTCGCGCGCAGTCCTGCGATCTGGTCGTAGGTGTGGTGCAGTCGGCGGCTGGTTGGCTCGCCGGGCTTGCGGTGGCGCTTACGCCGCGCGGCGCGCTGCTCCAAGTGCAGGAGCCTGGTCTTCTCCTTGTCGGTCAGCCACTCGCCATGCTCGTACGTTTCGCCATCCGAGAGAGCGATGGGCACGGTGACGCCCACGTCGATGCCGACCTCCGGCCCCTGGTGGGGCTCGGGCTGAGCCTCCGAGGTCTGGACGCGGAAGGTGATGTGCCAGCCGAGAGCGTCCTTGACCAGCCGGGCCCCGGTGATCCGGTTCTCCGTGTCGGCACGCTTGCCCACCGGAAGGTCCTTGGTCCACCGGAACCGGACCCTACCCACCTTGGGAATGTTGGCCATACCCCAGCGACGATGGACGCGGGTGATGTTCAGGTCCCGTGCCTGCGGGACGTCCACGGACATCACCGTGCGCAGCCGACCCTTGAAGTTCGGGGCGTCGGCACGGCCGTCCCAGCAGTTCTTCCACGCCTGGAAGTAGGTCTTCAACACCGCTTGCGCGGCCTGCGCGGGAAGGACGGCAAGAAAGTCCATGTCCACGCGGGCCTGGCGCATCGCGGCATCTGCGTTGGCCAGGGTCCGCTTCTCCTTCGGCATCATCCGCCACCAGACGTGGAGGAGATTCCACATGGTGCGGGCCGCGTGCGCCTGACCGTCGGCCTTCAACACCTCGGCAGGCGAGAGCGAAAGCCGGGCGCGATGCCCGGACTGTCGCTTCACCAGGGTGCCTTGACTCACGTCTGAGACCTGACGCCGGATTGCATGACGAACCGTCACCCAGCCGCATCGCCGGGGGGTTACGCCGACGCGTGGCGGGTCACCGCAGGGTTACGACTGCGGGACCGCGCGCCCGCCGTCCAGTGCGGCGCGGGGAGGCGGGGCCGGGTGGGCCGCTGCGCGGGGTGATCCCCTACCCGCCCTTCCACCGTTCCCTGGGGCTCCACCCCGGACCCCGCGCCTCAAACGCCGGCGGGGCTGAGAAATCCAGCCCCGCCGGGCGGGGTCAGCGGACCGGGAGGTGGTAGGTGAGGCGGTAGCGGTCGGCCGGGACCACGACGTCCGCCGTTTCCACCGCGCGGCCCGAGGCGAAGTAGGTGCGGCTCACGACGAGGACCACGTGGCCCGGGACCCCGCCCAGGGACATGATCTCCTCGGCCAGGCCCGGGCGGGCGCCGACCTCCTCGACCACGTTGTCCACGACCACGTCGATCGCGGCCATCCGGTCCACCACCCCGGAGCCGCCCAGCGGGCCTTCCTCCGGCAGCATCACCGGGGTGCGGCCGGTGACGGCCAGCGGTTCCCAGGAGGTGGAGAGCATCATCGCCTCCCCCGCGTCGCGGAAGACGTACCGGGTGCGCATGACCCGGTCGCCCGCTTCGATGCCGAGCCGGGTCGCGATCTGGGCCGGGGCGCCCGTCTGCTCGCTGTTCGACTCCCACGTGCCGCGCGCGCCGGACTCCGCCTGCTCCTGCCGGAACGGCGTGGACGTGCCGCCCGTGCGGTAGCCGGAGCGGGAGACCCGGCGCGGTACGGGCTGTTCGCGGACGTACGTGCCGGAGCCCGAGCGGCCCTCGACCAGCCCCTCCGCCATGAGGACCTTGCGGGCCTCCAGCGCCACGGTGTCGGAGACCCCGTACTCCTCGCGGATCCGGGCCTGTGAAGGGAGCCGGGCGTGCGGGGGCAGGGACCCATCGACGATCTTCTGTCGCAGATCACCGGCGACGCGCAGATAGGCCGGCTGCTCACCGAAAGTCACGGGCCACTCCCATCAGGTTGACAGACAGCTACACCCTGGCAACCGAGTGTTGAGCTGCGCAAGCACGGGCCAGAGTTTCACTCGAAGTGATGAAGCCTGGTCACTCAAACCCCTTACCGCGCGTTACCGTCAGGACCTCAGATCGATTCCGACGAGGGACCCCGCCCCGGGCCGCCGCCCGGGCCCGGCAGGGGGCCCTCCAGCCACTCCGGAACCGTCGTCGACAGCCCGTACGCCCCGCGCAGGGCCTTCTCCGTGCGCACCGAGGTCGCCGCCAGCGCCGCGTCCCACGCCCGCTGGAAATCGTCCGGCCGCGCCGCGCGGGAGGCCTTCTGCCACTCCTTGCGCGCCGCCTCGATCTCCTTGAGCTGCGCCCCCGCCGCCGCGCCCACGTCGGGCCGCCCCTTGGCCCCCTGGAGCATCCGCGCCTCCGCGCCCAGCGCGGTGTCGACCTCGCGCGCCCACGTCCGGTACTCCGTCAGGGCCTCGTCGACCTCCTCGTACGGCATGCGCCCCAGGGCCTGGTCCGCCGCGTTCAGCACGCCCAGCAGCGCCACCTGGTCGCCGGTCAGCCGCGACACGTCCTTGCGCAGGCTGCCCGTGTGCTCCTCGTCCGCCGTCCCGATCAGGCACAGGAGCCGCCGGTCGCCTTCGCGCCGCCAGCTCTCCCGCGTGGGGGCGAAGTAGTACATGCCCGCGTACCGGGGCAGCGCCCACGTGTCCATCGCGTAGGCGTCCTGCGCCTTCCAGCAGGCGTCCTCGGCGGTCCGCCGCAGCGGGGCCGCGCCGGGGAAGGCGCCTTGGCCGAGCAGGCTGCTGGCGGTCACCTCGGCGTCGTGGACCTGGTCGCAGCCGATGCGGAAGAGGAGCGGACGCTCGGCCAGGAGGTCCCCCGCGGGGACGTTGAAGCAGTCGCCGGCCCGCAGTTCCGAGACGTCGGTCAGCTCGCCCTCGGCGGTCTCCGGCCCCGCCGAAGGGCCGAACCCGTCGAGGACCTCGTCCCCGTACCGGCCCACGCCGAACACCAGCAGGCCCGTCATCACCACCGAGACCGCCAGGCCCACGAGCGCCAGCACCTTGCCGCGCTCCCGCTTGCGCGCGATCTGCACCAGCGCCACCCCGCCGAAGACGATCCCCAGCGGCGGGAGGCAGAGCAGTCCGACGAGCAGGGAGGCGAGGGCGAAGCCGTTGAGCGCCGGCGGGTGGGGCCGCACCGGCACCGGCGCCCCCCAGGGCGGGGGCCACTGGTGGCCGGGGCCGGCGGGGGGCTGTTGCGGGGCCGGGGTGCTCACAGGGTGAGGTACTCCATCACAGGGGGCGAACGAATGCGCGAAATAGTACGCAGCGGGGGCGACCGACTACTCGGTCGCCCCCGTGTTCACCGCGCGATCCAGCCCGTCGTCGCGCCCCTCACCGCCCGGTCCCCCGGGCGGGGTTCAGGATGCCGAGCCTCAGAACTGCAGCGCCCAGCTGTCGATCTTGCCGACGTCGGCGCCCGCGAGGTCGGCGACGCGCAGCTTCCAGACGCCGTTGGCGACCTCGGAGGAGGCGTTCACGGTGAAGGTCTGGACGATGTTGTCCGCGCTGCCGCCGGAGCGGTTGCGCAGGTTGTACAGGGTGCCGTCGGGGGCGACCAGGTCGACCTTCAGGTCACCGACGTAGGTGTGCTTGATGTCGACCGGCACGCTGAGGGTGGCCGGGGCGTTGCCGGAGATCCCGCTGACCGTGATCGGCGACTCGACGGTGGAGTTGTCGTTGATCGCGTAGTCGGCGGTGTTCTCGAAGCGGGTGCCCGGGTTCGGCGGGGTGGTGCCGGTGCCCACGTTCAGCAGGCGGTTGGGGGAGCCCGTGCCGGGGCCGGTCACCACGTTCGGGGTGGACGCCGCGACCAGGGCGTCACGGACCTGCACCGGGGTGCTCGCCGGGTTCTGCGAGAGGTACAGGGCCGCCGCGCCCACGACGTGCGGGGTGGCCATCGAGGTGCCCGAGATGGTGTTCGTCGCGGTGTCGCCGGTGCCCCACGAGGAGGTGATGGAGGAGCCCGGGGCGAAGATGTCCAGGATGCTGCCGTAGTTGGAGTAGCTGGCCTTCGCGTCGGTGTTGGTGGTGGCGCCCACCGTGATGGCCTCGGCCACGCGGGCCGGGGACTTGGTGGAGGCGTCGGTGGACTCGTTGCCCGCCGCGACGCCGTAGGTGATGCCCGAGGCGATGGAGTTGCGCACGGCGGTGTCGAGCGCGGAGTCGGCCCCGCCGCCGAGCGACATGTTGGCCACGGCCGGCTTGACGGCGTTGCGGGTCACCCAGTCGATGCCCGCGACGACCTGGGCCGTGGTGCCCGAGCCGTTGTTGTCGAGGACACGGACGCCGACGATCTTCGCCTTCTTGGCCACGCCGTACGCGGTGCCGCCGACGGTGCCGGCGACGTGGGTGCCGTGGCCGTGGCCGTCCTGGGCGGTGTTGTCGTTGTCGATGGCGTCGTAGCCGTAGGTGGCGCGGCCGCCGAGGTCCTGGTGGGTGATGCGCACGCCGGTGTCGATGATGTAGGCGGTGACGCCCTCACCGGCCTTGTCCGGGTAGGTGTAGCTCTGGTTCAGCGGGAGCGCCCGCTGGTCGATGCGGTCCAGGCCCCAGGACGGCGGGCTGGGCTGGGTGGCGTCGACGGTGAACACCCGGTTCTGGACGACGGACTTGACGGCCGGGTCGGCGGCGAGCTTCCTGGCCTGCGCCTCGGAGACCTCGACGGAGTAGCCGTTGAGGGCGGCGCTGTAGGTCCGGTCGATCTTCGCGCCGTACCGCTTGGCGACCGCCTTGCCGCTCTCGGCGGTGGAGCGGGCGGCGGAGTCGTCCAGGGTCACGATGTAGCTGCCGGGGACGGACCCGGCGGCGCCTGCGTTCTCGATGACGCCCAGGGGCCCCTGGGCGCCCGGGCCGGCCGCCGAGGCGGGTAACGCGGCGGCCGCGCCGAGTGCGAGGGCGACCACGGCGGTGGCGCTGACGCCGGCGATCCTGCGGCGGGTGTGACGCATCACGGACATGTGAGGGGTCCTCCTCATAGGTGGTGCGTTGCGGGGGGTCGACGACCGAAAAGACATGACCATGACAATCAATCGTGCTCAACGGGCCGTCGCCTCCGAAAGGTTGACCCACCCGTGCGGCATCCCACAAGAGGACAACGGACGCGTAACATCCGTGCCATACGTCGGCCATGAAAGAGCAAAGGTGCTCCGCACATGACGCACGCACTTCCTGGATACCTCTGCCCCGAGGACGGTACGCGCGCGGACGCGCGGACCGCCCCGTGGTGCTGCCCGGCCTGCGGTGGCCCCTGGGACCTCGACTTCGTACCGGATCCGGCCGCCCCGCTCGAACCGGCGGCCGGACCCCACTCGCTGTGGCGGTACGCCGCCGCACTGCCCCTGCCGGGGGCTTTCGCCGTGTCGCTCGCGGAGGGGTACACACCGCTGGTGCCGCTCGCGGAGCGGATTCACGCCAAACTCGACTACCTGATGCCGACCCTGTCCTTCAAGGACCGGGGCGCGGTGATGCTCGCCGAGGTCGCGCGGCGGCTCGCCCCGCGGCAGGTGGTCGCGGACAGCAGCGGCAACGCGGGGACCTCCGTGGCGGCGTACTGCGCGCGGGCCGGGCTCGATTGTGAAGTTTTCGTGCCCCAGGGCACCTCGGAGAAGAAGACCGAGCAGATCCGCGCCCACGGGGCCGCCGTACGGATCGTGCCGGGCGGGCGCGAGGCCACGGCGCGGGCCGCGCGGGAGGCCGCCGACGCGCCCGGCGTCTTCTACGCCAGCCACGTCTTCAACCCGTACTTCCTGCACGGGACGAAGACGTACGTGTACGAGATCTGGGAGGCGCTCGGGGGCCGGCTGCCGGAGGTACTGGTGGTACCGGTCGGCAACGGCACGCTGCTGCTCGGGGCCGCGCTGGCCGTGGAGGAGCTGGCGCGGCGCGGGGTGAAGGCGCCGGCGCTGATCGCCGTACAGGCGGAGGCGGTGGCGCCGCTCGCGGACGCGTTCGCCGCGGGGGCGGAGGACGCGGAGCCGGTGGAGCAGCGGCCGACGCTCGCGGAGGGCATCGCGATTCCGGCTCCGCCGCGGGGGCGGCAGATCCTGGCGGCCGTGCGGAAGTCCGGGGGGACGTTCCTGACCGTCTCCGACGGGCGGCTGCGGGAGGCCCAGCTGGACCTGGCGCGGCGGGGGCTGTTCGTCGAGCCGACCGCTGCCGCGTGCTGGGCGGCCGTGGGGCCGGACGCCTCCGGCGATCCGTTGCGGGGCCGCACCGCCGTCCTCCCCCTGTGCGGGGCGGGCGCCAAGTCCGGCCTGGCGTAGCCGGCCCCGCTGCGCGGGGCCGGTCCCCTACCCGCCCTTCCTCCGTTCCCGCCTCAGAGCCGGCGCGGCTCAAGACACGGCGCTACCGCGCCTGCGCCTCAAACGCCGGCGAGGCTGGATTTTCCGGCCTCGCCGGCGTTTGAGGCGCGGGGTCTGGGGCGGAGCCCCAGGCGCATCGGGGTACGGGGCGGGAAACCGCGCGACCAGGGGCGGGACGGTCTGGTCAACTGGGGGTATGAGTACACACCTTGACCTCGCGGCCCGCGCCACCGCGTTCACCGCGCTGCACACCCCCACCACCCCCCTCGCCCTCGCCAACGCCTGGGACGTCGCCAGTGCCCGGGTCGTCGAGGCCGCCGGGGCGGCCGCCGTGGCCACGACCAGTGCCGGGGTCGCGTGGTCGCTCGGGGCGCCCGACGGGGACGCGCTCGCCCGGGACCGGGCGCTGGATCTGATCGCCCGGGTGGCGGGCGCCGTGTCCGTGCCCGTCACCGCCGACATCGAGGGCGGCTTCGGCGCGGACGCCGACGCCGTCGGGGAGACCGTCACCGGGGTGCTGGCCGCCGGCGCGGTCGGGATCAACATCGAGGACGCCACCCGCGCCCCGGCGGAGTTCGCGGAGCGGCTCGCCGCGGCGCGGGCCGCGGCCGACGCCGCCGGGGTGTCGCTGTACGTCAACGCCCGCATCGACACGTTCCTGTTCGGCCTCGGCGCGCCCGAGACCCGCCTCGACGAGACCCTGTCCCGCGCCGCCGCCTACCTCAAGGCGGGGGCCACCGGCATCTTCGTGCCCGGTGTCGTGGACCCGGCGACCGTCGCCGAGCTCGCCCGGGGCATCGACGCCCCGCTGAACGTCCTCGCCGGTCCGGCCGCGCCCTCCGTCGCCGAGTTCGGCGCCCTCGGTGTGTCCCGGGTCAGCCTGGGGTCGTGGGTGGCCGAGGCGGCGTACGCCCTCGTCCGGCGGGCCACCGAGGAGCTGCTGTCGGGCGGTACCTACGGGGCGCTCGCGGACTCCCTCCCGTACGGGGAGCTGAACGGCCTGCTCAAGGGCTGAGATATCCGGGAGCCGTCCCGGTCCGACGATCGTACGATCCGGACATGAGCAGATCAGCGCCCGCCCCCGCCGCCGAGGCCGGGGCCGCCGCCCCGCGCCGCGCTTCCGCCGGCGCCGTGTGGACGGCCCTCGGCCTCGTGTACGTCGTCTGGGGGTCGACCTACCTCGGGATCCGGATCGTCGTGCAGACCATGCCGCCGTTCCTGTCCGCCGGGGCCCGTTTCATCACGGCCGGTCTGCTGCTGGCGGCGGTCGTCGCCTGGCGGTACGGGCCGGCCGCGCTCAAGGTCACCCGGGCGCAGCTCGGCTCGGCGGTGCTGGTCGGGCTGCTGCTGATCCTGGGCGGGAACGGCCTGGTCGTGCTCGCCGAGACCTCGGTGCCCTCGGGGCTGGCGGCGCTGCTGGTGGCCTCGGTGCCGATGTGGGTGGTGCTGCTGCGGGCGGGCAGCGGGGACCGGCCGCCGCCGGCCACCCTGGCCGGGGTGGGGGTCGGCCTGGCCGGGCTGGCGGTGCTGACCAGTCCGGGACTGAGCGGGGAGGTCCGGCTGTCGGGGGTGCTGCTGGTGGTGGTCGCGGCCCTGCTGTGGTCGCTGGGCTCCTTCTCGGCCTCGAAGCTGCCCCTGCCGGGCAATCCCTTCACGGGCAGCGCCTACCAGATGCTGGCGGGCGGGGTCGGCGGGATCCTGGTCGCCCTGGTGCGCGGTGAGGAGCGCGGCCTGGACCTGGCCGCGTTCTCCACCGCCTCGTGGGTGGCCCTGGGCTACCTGGTGCTGATCGGGTCGGTGGTGGGGTTCACCGCGTACGCGTGGCTGCTGCAGTCGGCGCCGCTGTCGCTGGTGTCCACGTACGCCTACGTCAATCCGGTGGTGGCCGTCGCGCTGGGCTCGCTGATCCTCGACGAGGCCCTGACCTGGCCGATCCTGCTCGGTGGGGCGATCGTGGTGGCGGCGGTGGGCGTGATCGTCAGCACGGAGCGCAGGAAGTAGGGAGCCGAGCGGGCCCCGTCAGCCGCGGGCCGCCCGGTCGTAGAGGGCCTTGGCCTTCTCGTCGTAGAGCGCGGCGGTGGAGTCGACGTCGGTGTCCCCGCCGCTGAGCACCCCGATCAGCCGGCCCGGCCGGCCGGTGGCGCCCCGGTCGGCGATCCAGGGGCTGCCGCTGGTGCCCGTCCAGAAGCCCGCGCAGCTGATGTACAGCATGTCGGGGTCGGACTCGTCGTGGCGGGTCTGGGTGGTGCAGGAGACGGGCTTGTTCTGCGGGTTGTGCTCGGACTCGGGGTAGCCGACGACGGTGACGTCGCGTTCGTAGCCGGAGGTCCAGTCGGGTTTCGGGGCCTCGCCGCGCCCGACGCGCTGCTGGACGCTGCGGCCGTCCTCGTCGGGGTCGATGGTGAGGAAGGCGTAGTCGGCGGTCTCGTCGCCGTACTTGGTCCAGCGGTCGTCGACGTGGATGGAGCGGACCTTCCAGACGCCCAGGGGCTGGGTGCCGGAGCCCTCGCCGGAGAAGGCCGGGGCGAAGGACAGCTCGCCGATGGCGAGGCCGTCGTGGGCGACCTCGCCGGGCCGGCCGTCCTCGCCGGCCGGGGCGACGCAGTGCGCGGCGGTCGCGACGACGTTGCCCTTGGGGCTGTCGACCACGCTCGCCGTGCACCAGTGCTCCCCGTTGGCCATGAGCACGCCCACGGTGGGGAAGGGGTGCACCGCGCTCTCGCCGGACGCCTCGAGGAAGACGACGGCGCACACCGCCGCGATCCCCGCGGCGGCGGCCGCGGAGGCCCCCTTCACCACCGGGCTCAGGGCACGGCGGGGTCGGGTGTCGGTCCCTGCATCACCTTGCTGATCCACTCCAGGGAGCCCTCCCTCATGCCACGTACGTACGACTTTCCGTTGTGCTCACCATCCTGGATCACCTGGAGCCAGGTGTGCACGGGGCCCCTGCCGTACTCCTTCATGAACTTCTCGGCGAGGTCGCGGCCGCTCTCCTTGGTGCCGATCTGGAAGTTCACGTAGACGTCGGGGCCGCCCGCCCTGATCAGTTCCTCGGCGAGCTTCTCCGGGTTGTTCTCGTCCATGGCCTGCCGGTTCCCCTTCCACAGCGGGGAGTCGGGGACGATGTCGACGCCGCTGGCAATGACGGCCTTGAACCGGTCGGGGTACTTCATGACCTGCTTGAAGCCGTTGAAGCCGCCCGCCGAGGAGCCCATGAAGGCCCAGCCGTCGCGGGAGGTGAAGGTGCGGAAATTGGCCTTCGCGAAATCCGGGACGTCATCGGCCATCCAGGTGCCCATCCTGGGCTCTCCGGGGATGTCGGAGCCGTCGAAGTGGTGCTTGGTGTCGGCGTTGGTCACCGGCATGACGAGGATGAAGGGCAGGCTCTTGCCGGACTTCGCTCCGTCGGCCACGGCCTGCTGGAGGCCGAGGCCGGGACCGGTCCCCCAGTAGTTCGTCGGGTAGCCGCGGCCGCCGGGCAGGGCGATCAGGACGGGGAAGCCGCTCTTGGCGTAGCGCGGCTCGTCGTACTCCTTGGGCACCCACACCCACACGTCGCCGGTGAATCCGGACTTCGCGCCGGTCAGGGTGGTCCTCCCGATCTGCGTGCCGTCCGGGAGCCTGCTGGTGCGCGCGAAGTCGGCCTTGGGGCCGGTGGGCATCAGGACCCCGGGCCTGATGTCCTCGGCGGCGGCGGACTCCTGGATCTTCCCGAAGGACACCGGATCCCCTATGTCCGAGAAGAGTCCGAGCTTGTACGCGGCGCCGCCCCCGGCGGCGAGGGCGAGCGCGAGGCCGGAGCCGATGAGGATGCGGCGCAGGCGCGCGGGCCGGCGGCGGCCTTCGGTCGTGGGGCCGCCGTCTCCTTGCTGGTCATGCTGCACTGATTTGTTCCCGTTCCTTCTCCGGCGCCCTGGTTGGACGCGGGTCGGACCGATAGGTCCCCCTTACACCCCTGACAGAGGAGTGAACGACCGGATGGGTTGCCTGGGACCGGGGTGACGTGGTGAGAGCCACGTGGCGGGTCCGTGGCCCTCCGGGGTCCCGGGGGTGACGGGTCAGTGCAGCGGGTATTCCAGGGGGCCCCTGGCCTGCGGGTTTCCCCGCGGGCCCGGGGGCCGGAGGGTCAGCCGGCCTCGGGCTTCGGGCCCTTCAGCACCTTGCTGACCTCCGCCAGCGCGCTCTCCTTCATGCCCCGGACGTAGTCCCAGCCGTTGTGGTCGCCGCCCTTGATCTCGTGGATGGTGACGGTGACGGGGCCCTTGCCGAACTGCTGCTGGAACTTGTCCAGGCGGGCGCGGCCGCCCTCCTTGGTGCCGTACTGGAAGGCGACGTGGACCGCGGGGCCGTTGGTGTCGATCAGCTTCTGGGCGAGCTTCTCGGGGTTGTTCGCGTCCATCTCCGCCTGGTGGCCCTTCCACAGCGGGGAGTCCGGGACGATCTCGCCGCCGTTGGCTATGACGGCCTTGAACCGGTCCGGGTGCTGCATGAGCTGCTTGAGGCCGACGAAGGCGCCGGAGGAGTTGCCCATGAAGGCCCAGCCGTCGCGGGACTTGTAGGTGCGGAAGTTGGCGCGGGCGAAGTCGGGGACGTCCTCCGCCATCCAGGTGCCCATCTTGGCCTGGCCGGGTATGTCCGCGCCGTCGTAGTAGTACTTGTTGTCCGGGTTGAGCACCGGCATGATCAGGACGAAGGGCAGGCTGGTGCCGGCCTGGACGCCCTCGCTGACGGCCTTCTGGAGGCCCAGGCTGCGGTCGGCCCAGTAGTTGGTGGGGTAGCCGTTGCCGCCGGGGAGCGCGATGAGGACCGGGAAGGCGCTCTTGGCGTACTTCGGGTCGTCGTACTCCTTGGGGGCCCAGACCCAGACGTCACCCTCGAAGCCGGACTTGGCGCCCGCCAGGCGGGTCTTCGCGATGACCGTGCCGTCGTCGAGCTTGGCGGTCTGCTTGAAGTCGGACTTCGGGCCGGACGGCATGAGCACGTCCGGGTCGCCGGTGGGCTTGGGCGGGGCCGACGGGGCGTCGGACTTCTTCGCCGCGGAGCCGCTGCCCGCGCCGGCGGCGGGCGGGGTCTTGCCGAAGCTGACGGCCTCTCCGTTGCCGGAGAACCACTCGTACTTCCAGGCGGCGAAGCCACCGCCGCCGAGGATCAGCGCGCAGGCGACGCCCGCGCTGATCCATATCGCGCGCCGCGACTTCTTCCGCCCCCGCTCGGGCTCGGGCGCGTAGCCGGACGACTGCTGGTACTGGTGCACGAACTTCGCTCCGAACGGTCTTGGCTGCCCCGGGGAGGGGGCAGAACAGCTGGACATCCCCTAGGTTCTGATGTGCGAACGCCGCGCGAAGTTCCAAATCCCCGTAAAAACAGGGCGGGAACTTCGGCTGTCGCCCGGGTCACCTCAGCGTGTCGAGTACCTCCGCGCAGCGGCCCAGCAGCGCGATGAGCTGCTCCCGCTCCTGCGCCGAGAGGGCGGCGGCGAGCGCGGTCTCCACCCGTACGGCCTCGACGTCGGCCCTCTCCATGACGGTGCGGCCCTGCGGGGTGAGCCGGGTCTCCAGCACGTTGCGGTGCCATTCGTGCGGGGTCCGCTCGATGAGTCCGCGCTCCTGGAGGTTCTTCAGGACGGTGTTCATCGTCGGCGGGGTGACCCCGCAGAGCCGGGAGAGGGCGGCGGCGGAGATGCCGGGCTTCTCGGCGAGCCAGAGCAGGGCGGTGTACTGCGGAACCGTTACTTCGGTCGGCTTGAAGGCCGCGCTCTTCGCCGCGAGGAGCGCCTGCTCGGCGCGCTTGATGTGCGCGCCGATGCGCTCCTCGGGGGGCATGGAGGTCATTCGGGCATCCTAGACCCTTGCCAAGCATTAGAGCTCTAATTACTCTTCGAACTCACCCGACCGAATGGATGCATCCATGCCTGAGCTGTCGAAGATCCTCCCCGCCGCCGCCCTGACCCTCGCCGCCACGCTCACCCTGGGCGCGGCGCCCGCGGCTTCCTCCCCGGTGTCCACGGCGTTCACGCTCCCCGGCGCCCGGGTCTTCCCCGAGGGCATAGCCTCCGACGCCCGTACGGGCACGGTCTACGTCGGCTCGTACGCGGACGGCACCGTCTACCGGGCCCGCCCCGGGGCCCGTACGGCCGAGGTGTTCCTCCCCTCCGGCACCGACGGCCGCCGCACCGCCAACGGGCTGCGCGTCGACGCCGCGCGGGGCCGCCTGTGGGTGACGGACTCCACCTCCGGGGTCTCCGTGTACGACACCGCGAGCGGCGTGCGCCTGGCCCACTTCGAGGTCGCGGGCGACGGCCCCCGCTTCGTCAACGACCTGACGCTCACCCCGGACGGCACGGCGTACCTCACGGACAGCGTCCGCGCCGTGGTCTACCGGGTCACCCCGGCGCAGGTCCGCGCCGGTTCGGGCGCGCTGACGCCGGCGTACGACCTGAGCGGACACCTCACCCCGTCACCGGCGGGCAGCTACACGCTCAACGGCATCACCTCGGACCCGGCGGGCCGCTACCTGCTGGTGGTGGACATGACGGCGGGCGATCTGCACCGCGTGGACCTGCGCACCGGGGAGCTCGGCCGCGTCGCCCTGACCGGCGGTGACCTGAAGGCCGCCGACGGCCTCGACCTCTCCCCCGCCGGTGTCCTGCGGGTGGCGCACAACCTCCCGAACACCCTGACCCGCTGGCAGGTCGGCGCGGACGGCCGGCGGGCCCGGCTGGTCCACGGCATCACGGACGCCTCGCTGCAGATCCCGACGACCTTGACGCACACCGCGGGGCGGACGCTGGTGGTCCGCTCCCAGTTCGACAAGGACGGCGGCCCCTTCACACCTTCCACGGGCGCGCCGGGCACCTTCACCGTGGCCTCGGTTCGCGGCCTCTGAGCTACGCCGCGTTGGAGAAGGCGTAGACGCCCTTGATCCGGGTGCCCTCGAAGAGCGCGACGTCGGTGCCGTCGAGGAACGGCGCTCCCTGCTCCCCGAAGGCCCAGCCGAAGCGTGCCTGCGCGTGGTGCCCGTCGACGGCGCCCGTCAGGGAGAAGGTGACCCCGGGCGGGAAGCTCGCGCGCAGCCGCGCCAGGTGGCCGACGAGTTCCTCGCGCCCTTCGACGCGTACGTCGGGGTCGCAGTACTCGGCGCCCTCGGTGAACAGCGCCTCGATCCCGGCGCGGCGCCGGCCGTCGTCGGGCTCGTTGACGAGCTCGATGAACGCCTCGACCAGCGCCTGATGGTCGATGTCGATGTCCACGCCCCACCCCACCTCTCGGAGAACCCCTGGGAGGTTCATGGCGGCATCATCACCGGCCCCGCCGGAGGATCGCCGGAAGACGGCGCGACGGCCCGGCCCGCGGTGCGCGGGCCGGGCCGTCACCTGCGCCGGAGCGGCTCAGAGCGGGCGCAGCACCTCCAGCCGGACGGCCTCGGCGGCCTTGTCCAGGGCGGCCCGGCACTCCTCGGCGCTGTCGCCGGTGGCCGTGACGAGCGCGTACCGGCTGGAGACGTGGCCGTGGGGCGGCAGCCGCAGTTCCTGGCCGGGCAGCGAGATCGCCAACGCCGTGTCCACGGCGGCGGGCAGGGCGCGGGCGTCGATGCGGACCTCGCGCGCGATGCAGTCGGCCGCCGGGTAGAGGAAGCGGACCGCCGCGACCCGGCGGTGGGAGGGCGTGAGGGCCGGTTCCTTCCCGCAGGCCACGCGCGCCGCCGTCAGGGCGGCGTCGACGCCCAGGGCGAGGCGCCCGATGTCGGGGATCCGGTCGCCGCCGATCCGGGCGTTGATCTCGACGATCTTCGGCCCGTCGGCGGTGAGCCGCAGCTCGGTGTGGGTCCAGCCGGTGGTGAAGCCCACGGCGGCGTGCGCGGCCGCCACGATCTCCAGCAGCCGCGGGTCCTCCAGCAGCGGGTCGCGGCCGTCGACGACGTGGCCGGTCTCCTCGAAGTACGGTTCGAACCCGCACTCCTTGCGGGCCACGAAGGCCGGGCTCATCCGGCCCCCGGACCAGGCGCAGTCCACGCTGATCTCGGGGCCGTCCAGGTACTCCTCGACGAGGACGTCGCCCGGTGCGAGCTCCGTCGCGCCGGGCGCGGTGGCGCCGCGCGCCAGCCGGTAGCGGCCCGCGAGCTGCTCGGCCGACTCGACCTTGGCCACGCCCGTACTGGCGTTGAGCGCGCGGGGCTTGAGCACCAGCGGGTAGCCGGTGCGGGCCGCCGCCGCGCGGGCCTGCGGCAGCGAGGTGACCATCTCCGAGCGGGCCTGCGGCACCCCGGCGGCGCGCAGTGCGTCGCGGGTGGCCCACTTGTCCCGGCAGCGCATCGCGGCCTCGGGCGGGCTGCCGGGCAGCCCGAGCAGCCGGGCGAGTTCGGCGGTCTGCACGACCCGGGTGTCGTCCCAGGTCAGCACCCCTTCGTAGGGGATGCCGCGGGCGGCGGCCGCCATGGCGGGCACGTCGGTGGTGTCGACCACGGTGTGTCCGGCCAGGTACGGGGTCTCCCAGGCGGGTTCGCGTTCCGCGAGGAGGTGGATCTCGTACTCCCGGGCGACGGAGCTCAGCAGGTACTCCCGGTACGCCTGTGATCCGGCGCCCACCAGCAGGAGCGTCATGTCCGTGCCTCCGCTCCGTCGAGCACCGCGGCGAGGGCGCGCACGGTGCGGTGCAGGTACAGCTGCGGCAGCGGGAAGGGGGGCAGGCCCGCGGCCTTCATCGCGGCGAGCAGCCGGATGCCGAGCAGGGAGTTCCCGCCGAGGCCGAAGAAGTCGTCGTCCAGCCCCACCCGGAAGCCGAAGACCTTCTCCCACAGAGCGCGCAGCCGGGATTCGGTGTCGTCGCCGACGGGCTCGTCGCTGTCCTCGGCGTCGGCGGGGCCGGTGCGCGGCAGCGGCAGCCGTGCGCCGTCCACCTTGCCGTTGGGGGTCAGGGGCAGCGCCGGCAGGGCGGTGACCGTGGCGGGCACCATGTGGTCGGGCAGGAAGCGTGCCGCGTGGCGGCGTACCTCCTCGGTGTCGCCGCCGTCGGCCTGGCCGTCGGAGCGGAAGACCACGTAGCCGTCGAGGCGGGCGCCGGCGGTGTCGCCGGGTTCGCCGGGGCGCAGCACCACGGCCGCGGCGCTGACGCCGGGGGCGTCGAGCAGCCGGGCCCGGATCTCGTCCAGTTCGATGCGGAACCCGCGCAGTTTGACCTGGTTGTCGAGCCGGCCGAGGTGTTCGAGGCGGCCGTCGGGCAGCAGCCGGCCCCGGTCCCCGCTGCGGTACAGGGGGGTGGGGGCGTACGGGTCGGGCAGGAAGCGCTGGGCGGTGAGTTCGGGGCGGCCCAGGTAGGCGCCGGCCACGCCCAGGCCGCCGACGTAGATCTCGCCGGGGACGCCGGGCGGCAGTTCGCGGCCCTCGGGGTCGAGGACGTACAGGTGCCAGCCGGGCAGCGGCCTGCCGACCGAGCGGGAGCCGGTCAGGGCCTCGCGGCGGGTGACGGTCTGCGCGGTGACGTGGACGGTGGTCTCGGTGATCCCGAACATGTTGACCAGCCGGCACTGCCACTCGGGGTGGCGGTCCTGCCAGTGCCGCAGGGGCCGGGTGTCCAGGGGTTCCCCGCCGAAGACGACGAGGCGTACGGAGTCCGATACGCGGGTCTCGCGGTCGGCCTCCATCAGCTGGGCGAAGGCGCTCGGGGTCTGGCTGAGGACGGTGACCCGCTCGGTGCCCAGCAGGGCGGCGAACCGCTCGGGCTCGCGGGAGGCCCAGTACGGGACGACGACGAGCCGGCCGCCGGTGGTCAGGCAGCCCCAGATCTCCCACACGGAGAAGTCGAAGGCGCTGGAGTGGAAGAGGGTCCACACGTCGCCCGGTACGAGGCCGAAGTCCTCCCGGGTGGCGGCGAGGAGGGCGGCGACGTTGCGGTGCGGTACGCCGACGCCCTTGGGCTTGCCGGTGGAGCCCGAGGTGTAGATGACGTAGGCGTGGGCGTCGGGCGACAGCGCCTCCCCGGCGGGTCCGCCCCCGTCCTGCCGGTCCGCGGCGGCCAGCGCGTCGGGGCGCACGAGGCGTACGCCCTCGCGCTGCGGGAACCGCTCGGACTCCGTGACGACCAGGGACAGTGCGGCGTCCTCGGTGGTGTGGGCGAGCCGCTCCGCCGGATAGGCGGGGTCCATGGGCACGTACGCGGCGCCCGCCTTGAGGACGGCGAGCAGGACCACCACGAGGGACGCCGAGCGCTCCAGGCAGACGCCGACCCGGTCGCCGGGCCGCACGCCGTGGCGGCGCAGGCCGTCGGCGAGCGCGTCGGCCGAGGCGTCGAGCGCGGCGTAGGTGAGGACCTCGTCCTCGAAGGTGAGGGCGGGGGCGTCCGGGGTGCGTTCGGCCCACTGGCGTACGGCCTGCTCGATCCGCTCCTCGGGGACCTCCGGGGAGCGCCCGAGGCCGCCGAGGTCGGCGAGCCGGCGCCGCTGCTCCTCGTCGAAGAGCGGCAGCTCGCCGAGGGGGGTGGCGGGGTCGGCGCCGGTCAGGGCCCGGTGGGCGGTGGCGAGCATGGCGGCGAACCACTCCACGGCCGCGTCGCCGAAGGCGGAGTGGCGGTAGTGGCAGGTGGCGTCGAGGGCGGTGGGGCCCTCGGCGACGACGTGCACCGACAGGGGGTGCACGGGGGCGAGGAAGGGCCGGAGGGTGAGGGTCTCGGCCTTGGCGCCCTCACCGGTGAGGGCGTCGGGGTGCCCGGTGGTGACCAGGCCCACGAGGGGTTCGTGTGCGCTGCCCGCGACGGGGGCGGGCACGGCCCGGCCGACCTGTTCCAGGTAGGCGCCGACGCCGGTGGCGGGGTCGGCGGTGAAGGCCAGGGCGTGTGCGGCGTCGACGCCGAGCACGACCTCGGCGCGGCCGGTGCAGCGCGCGAGGACGAGGCCGAGCGCGGCCCGCAGGGTGAGGGCGGCGGGCAGGCCGCCTTCGGCGGGTACGGGGAAGCGCAGCCGGCCGGTGGTCGTGGCGGCGGCCTCGCCGAGCCCCCATGCGGGGGCGGGGAGCCGGTCGAGGGCGGCCAGCGCCTCGCGGAGCCGGTCGCCTTCGCCGGCGGGGACGGGGGCCGGGGCGGGTGCCTCGACCAGCAGGGCCTGCGCCAGGTCGTGCGGGTCGGCCAGGGTGGCGCGGTGGGCCACGAGGACCAGGTCGGCCCGGCCGTCGGCGTACCGCAGGAGCACGGAGCGTACGCCGGGTCCGGTGCGCGGGTCGGCCGGCCGGGACAGTTCGCGGTCGCGGCGGGCGGCGGCGTCGTCGGAGTCCGCGCCGCCCTGCACGTCCTCGGTCCACAGGCGGGCGCCGGGCAGGACGCGCTCCAGGGCGCGGCCCAGGCGTGCGGGGTCGGCGCCCGTGTGCACGCGCAGGGCGAGCGCCTGGCACAGCCGTCCGGTGTCGTCGTTCGTCATCGTCGTGGTCGTCGTCATCGTCGTGCGGCCCCCTCTCATCGGCTGGTGAACCCGCCGTCGACGGTGACCGTGGAGCCGGTCACCTGGCGGGATGCGTCGCTGGCGAGCCAGAGCGCGGCTCCGGCCACGTCCTCGGGCTCGATGAGCCGGTTCATCGGCTGGGCGGCGACGAAGGTCTCCTCGTGCTCCTCGACGGGGACGTCGAGGGAGCGGGCGATCTCCGTGAGCATCCGGCCCTCGGCGGCCTCGTCGTCCCGTACGGAGCCGGGGCACAGCGCGTTGACCCGTACGCCGAACGGCGCGAGGTCCAGGGCGGCGGCCTTGGTCAGCCCCACCAGCGCGTGCTTGGCCGTGACGTAGCCGGCGAAGTGCCGGTAGCCGACGAGCCCGGCGGTGGAGGCGACGTTGATGACGCTGCCCGCGCGGCGGCTCGTCATGGCGGCGCCCACGGCGCGGATCATCCGCCAGGCGCCCGAGACGTCGACGTCGAGCATCAGGTCCCACTCGTCGGGCGTGATGTCGTGCACCGTCTTGCCGGAGGGCGCGGCGATGCCCGCGTTGTTGAGGAGGACGTCGATGCGGCCGAAGCGGTCGAGGGCGCTGTCGACGACGCCCCGTACGGCGTCCAGGTCGCGGACGTCGGCCTCGGCGGTGATCACGGTGATGCCGTCGCCGGCCTCCCGGCACAGCCGCGCCGTGTACGCGAGCTGGCTGGCGGAGCCGAGCGGGTAGGGCACGCCGTCGAGGTCGTGCCCGATGTCGGTGAGCAGCAGGTCCGCCCCGGCGCGGGCGTACGCGACGGCGCACGCCCGGCCGATGCCGCGGGCCGCGCCCGTGACCAGTGCCGTCCTGCCCGTGAGCGGGCCGGCGGTGAGGACGGGGGTCACCGGCGCACCCCCTGGCCGGCGAGTTCCCCGTCGATGAGGCGGACCAGGTCGGCCGGGGAGTCCACCACGTACATGTGCCCGCCGGGGAGTTCGACCTGGCGGCAGCCGCCGGTGGTGGCGGCCTCCCATTCGGCGGCCTGGGCCGCGGACACCAGTTCGTCGGACTCCCCGCGGATGGAGACGACGGGGATGTCCAGCGGCTTGTCGGAGGGGGCGCGGTAGTTCTCGTGCATCTCGACGTCGGCGCGCAGCGGCGGGAGCAGCCATTCGCGCAGGTCCGGGTTCTCCAGCGCCGGGTGGGTGTAGCCGGCGAACTCCTTCACCTGCTGGAGGAAGGCCTCGTCGGTGAGCCCGGTGGCGCGGGTCTCGCGCTGGGTCCAGGGGCCGGGCGAGCCGCTGACGAACAGCTTGAGGACCTGGGGGCGGCCGAGCGAGTTCAGGCGGTGGGCCATCTCGTACGCCATGACGGCGCCCAGGCTGTGGCCGAACAGGGCGACGACGGGGCTGCCGGCGATCTGCTCCAGCACGGTGGGCAGCAGGTCGTCGACGGCGCTGACGACATCGGTGTAGAGGGGTTCGCCGAAGCGCTCCTCACGGCCGGGCAGCTGGACGGGGGTGATCAGGACGGTGTCGCTGCCGTACTCCTGGCAGCGGCGGAACGCGGAGGCTCCGGCGCCCGCGAACGGGAAGCACAGGACGGGGATCTGCATGTCAGCCCTCCAACTCGGCCGCGGAAGCCCACGCCCGCTCGATGAGTTCGCCGGTCGCGGCGGGGTTGCCGCGGACGAAGTAGTGGCCTCCGCCGTCGAGTTCCTGGAAGCGGACGTCGGCGGCGACCAGTTCCCAGCACCGGTACTCGTCGACGGCGTGGGCCAGGCCCTTGTCGTCGTCGGCGACGACGACGGTGAACGGCGCCTCGATGCGCGGGTCGGGCCGCTGCTCGGTGAGGCCGATGAAGTAGCGGTAGCCGCCGCACACGTCGTGGCGGAACAGGTCGCCCATGAAGGAGGCGTAGCGGCGGTCGAGGCCGTCCAGCTCGGTGTAGCCGGTCTCCTCGACCATGTACGAGATGATCTCGTCGTCGCTCCAGCTGTCGATCATCTCGATGGACTCGCGCATGTCGGAGGCCGGCGGGAGCAGCTTGGAGCCGATGAACACGTGCCGCAGGTCGAAGCCGCGGTCCTCCAGGACCCGGGCGAGCTCCACGGTCACCGCGGCGCCGCCGCAGTGGCCCCACAGGATCAGCGGGAGGTCCGCCTTCTGCTCGATCTCGGCGACGGTCCGCGCGACGGTCTCGGCGATGTCGGTGAACTCGGTCCGGCGGGCCGGGTTGTGGCCGGGGGCTTCGAGCCCGTAGACGGCCAGCGTCGGGTCGCTCTTCTCGATGGCCTCGGCGAGCGGCTTGAAGTTGACGGGGTGCCCGCCGGGGTACGGCATGCAGATGACGGCGGCCCGCGCCCCGTCTGCGGTGGAGGACAGCAGCTGGAGGACCTCCTCGGCGGAGTCCTCGCGGCCGTCGACGAGCGCGGCCAGGCCGGTCAGGCGTGAGGTGCGGGTCAGGTCGGAGAGGGTGGCCAGGCCGTCGAGTTCCAGGACGACGCGGAGCGCGGACAGGGAGTTCCCGCCGAGGTCGAAGAAGTCGGCGTCGGCGTCGATCTCCTCGGCGGGCAGGCCCAGCACGCGGGCCCAGGCCTCGCGGATGCGGGCGACGGTGGCCTCGCTGGCGACGCCGCCGGCCGCGGGCGCGGCCAGGGCCGGGTCGGCCTGGGCGGTGCTGCCCAGCAGCGCGAGGTCCTCGGCGGCCAGCAGCTGCCGGGCCCCGTGGGGGGCGTCGGGCTCGTCGGCCATCAGCTGGAGCACGCGGACGAAGTAGCCGCCGATGCGGTCGATCTGCTCCTCGTCGTAGAGGTGCGTGTGGTAGTGCAGGCACAGCTGGACTTCGTCGTCGAAGAAGTGCCGGGAGAACTCGGTGCGGAAGGGGAACTCCGTCTCGGAGTCGACGCGCATGCCCAGCAGGGAGAACTCCGGCAGTTCCTGGAGGTTCTTCAGCAGGTAGAAGTGGGTGAAGTTGAAGGTGGTCTCGAACAGGGTGCGCTGGGTGGCGAGGTCCTGCTTCATCTTCGCCATCGGGTAGCGGCGGTGCGGCAGCAGGTCGAGTTCGGCGCGGTACACGCGGCGGATGAGGTCCGTCCAGCTGCCGCCGTCCAGGTCCACCTGGAAGGGCACCGTGTTCAGGTGCAGGCCGAGGGTGGTCTCGGCGCCCGGCAGTTCGGGGCGGCCGCTGTGCTCGTAGCCGGTCATCACCTTGGCCTGGCCCGACACCATGGAGAGGACCTTCATGTGCGCGGCGAGCAGCACGTCCTTGAAGGGCACGGACAGCGCGTCGGCGGTGGCCGTGATCCGCTGGGTGAGGCCGGCGGGCAGGGTGACGTCGCGCAGGACGACCTGGAAGTCGTCGGTGTGCACGGCGCCGGGCTTCGGGGGGACGTCCGCGGGCTGCGCGTCCTCCATGGCCCCCAGCCAGAAGTCGCGGGAGGCGGGCGAGCGCAGCGACTCGGTCTCCAGGCCGACGAAGTTGCGCAGGTGGTTGTCGGTCTCGGGGCGCGAGGTGTCGCGGCCCTCGCGGACCTGGTGGTACAGCTCGAACAGCTGGGTGTGCAGGAGGGAGATCGACCAGCCGTCGAGGGCCGAGTTGTGCTGGCTGACGGTGTAGCGGTAGTGCTCGTCGCCCAGGACCTGCACGTGGAGGGTGACCAGGCCGCCCTCCTCCCACACGAACGGGCGGGCCTTCTCGCGCGCCAGCCAGTCCTCGTGCCAGGCCTCCTGCCCGGCCCCGTCGAGGTGGCGCAGGTCGGCGACGGTCAGCGGCGGGGCCACGTCGCGGTGCACGACCTGGAGGAACTCGCTGTAGCCGGTGAGGTGGTAGGTGGTGCGCAGGATCGGGTGCCGCAGGGTCAGCAGCCGCACCGCCTCGGTGAAGGCGTCGGCGTGGAAGGCGCCGGTGATGGAGTAGCTGAGGACGTCGTGGTACTGGCCGAGGCCGCCGGTGATCTCCGTCTGGAAGATCAGGCCGGCCTGGAGCATGGACAGCGGGTACGCGTCCTCGGCGTCGCCGGGCAGCAGAGCCCGGTCGGCGTCGGAGATCAGCTCGAAGGGGCGGAAGGCGCCGCGGGCCGCGACGTCCGTGGCCACCGTCGCGGACTGCTCCTCGGCCTCGATGGACTCGCCGAGCAGGGCGATCGTCTGGTGCTTGAACAGCTGCTGGAAGGTGAAGTCGATGCCCGCCGCACGGGACTTGGCCAGTACGGACACGAAGTGGATGGAGTTGCCGCCGAGCTGGAAGAAGTTGTCGTGGACTCCGACCCGCTCCAGGCCCAGGACCTGCTTCCAGATGCCGGCGAGGGTCTCCTCGCGCTCGTTGCGGGGGGCGACGTGCGCGGGGGCCTTCTTGCGCAGGGCCTCGGGGCGGCGCAGCGCGGCGCGGTCCAGCTTCCCGTTGGGGGTGAGGGGCAGTTCGTCGAGGACGATGACCCGGCCGGGGACCATGTACTCGGGCAGGGCGGCGCGGACGTGGTCCTTGAGGGCGGCCTCGGTGACCTCGCCGGGCGCTCCCGCCGGGACGGCGAAGCCGCGCAGGGAGGTCTGCCAGCCGTCGTCGACGGCGACGACCGCGGCGTCGCGGACCCCGTCGTGGGCGCGCAGCCGCTCCTCGATCTCGCCCGGCTCCACGCGGAAGCCGCGGACCTTGACCTGGAGGTCCACGCGGCCGAGGTAGTCGACGGTGCCGTCGGGCAGCCGGCGGGCCCGGTCGCCGGTGCGGTAGAGCCGCTCCTCGCCGGTGTGGGCGCGGACCGTCCCGCCGGTGACGAACTTCTCGGCGGTCAGCTCGGGCCGGCCGAGGTAGCCGCGGGCCACGCCCACGCCCGCCACGTGCAGCTCGCCGGGGATGCCGACGGCGCACTGGCGGCCCTCGGGGTCCAGGACGTAGAGGCGGATGTTGTCGATGGCGCGGCCGATGGGCAGGCGGGCCCGGTCGCCGAGGCCCTCGACGGGCTGGTGGGTGACGTCGACGGTGGCCTCGGTGGGCCCGTACAGGTTGATCAGGCGGGCGGCGGGGACGAGTTCGCCGAACTTCACGGCCTGCGCCGGGGTCAGGGCCTCGCCGCTGGCGAAGACCTGGCGCAGCGAGCGCGGGCCCTGGCCGTCGCCGAAGCGGTCGAGGTGGCCGAGGAACATGGTGAGCATCGACGGTACGAAGTGCAGGGTGGTGACGCCGTGCCGGTCGAGGGCGGCGAGCAGGGCCGCCGGGTCCTTCTCGGTGCCGGGCGCGGGCAGGGCCAGGGCGGCGCCGGTGAAGGACCACCAGAACAGTTCCCAGACGGACACGTCGAAGGAGATCGACGTCTTCTGGAGCAGGACGTCGTCCGGTCCGATCGGGTAGGCGCGCTGCATCCAGCCGAGCCGGTTGACGGCGCTGCGGTGCTCGACGAGGACGCCCTTGGGGCGGCCGGTGGAGCCCGAGGTGTAGATGACGTAGGCGACGTCGGTGGCGGTGGCCTGCGGGGCGACGGGCCCGGTGGCGGTGGCGTAGGAGGCCGCGTCGTCGAGGTCGAGGCCCTCGCGGGCGCCGAGCAGCGGGGCGAAGGCGGCCTGGTGCAGGACGAGGCGGGCGGCGCTGTCGTCGAGCAGGTAGTCGATGCGGGCCTGCGGGTAGGACGGGTCGACGGGGAGGTAGGCGCCGCCGGACTTCAGGACGGCGAGGATCGCCGCGATCATCTCCGGGGAGCGTTCCGCGACGACGGCGACGATCGCGCCGGGGCCGATGCCGCGCTCGCGCAGGGTGTGCGCGAGCCGGTCGGAGCGGGCGTCGAGCGCCGCGAAGGTGATCGTCTCCGCGTCGGTGAGGAGGGCGGGCGCGTCGGGGGTGCGGGCGGCCTGGGCGGCGAACAGCCCGTGCAGGGTGGCGTCCTCGTCGAAGGGGTGCGCCGTGGCGTTGGCGGCCGCGGTGATCTCCTCGTCCTCGGTGGTGCGCAGGCCGATGTCCGCCAGCGGGCGGTCGGGTTCCTGCGTGGCCCGGTCGAGGAGGAGCGCGTAGTGGGCGCCGATGCGGTGGACGGACGCCTCGGCGAAGCGGGTGGCGTCGTAGGCGAGGGTCACCACCAGTTCTTCGCCGCGGCGGGCGACGGTGAAGCGGGTGCCGCCCGGGGTGGCGTAGCCGGGGTCGTGGAAGCCGTCCAGCTCGACGGCGGTCTCGAAGGCGTCGGAGCGGCCGAGTTCGGCGGCGAGCGCGGCGACCTCGAAGTCCTGGTGGGCCACGGCGTCGCGGACGGAGCCGGCCACCTGGACGAGGAGTTCGCGCAGGGTGCCCTCGGGTGCGGCGCGCAGCAGCAGCGGTCCGCCGGCGAAGGCGGGGGCGGCGCCGCGCGTCGGCTGGGCGACGCTCACCTCGTCCTGGCCGGTGTGGCGGGCCAGCAGGGCGATCAGGGCCGAGGTGAGGACGACGGAGAGCATCTCGGGCTGGTTGCGGCTGATCCGGTCGAGCCGCTCGGTGAGGGCCGCGCCGAGGGGTACGGCGTGGACGGCCGGGTCCTGGTCCTGGCCTTGGCCCTGGTCGGCGGCGGGCCGGCGGAAGTCGGGGAGGAATCCGGACGTCTCCGCGAGCGAGGCCAGCTGGGATCGCCAGTGAGCGGCCGGCGCGGAAGGGGTCGACTCGTGGTCAGGCGCATGCATGGGTGTCTCCTGCACTGAGCTGTGAGGTGTCAAAGACGTCGAAGAATTCGAGAACCGCGGTGCTTCGGGTGCTTCGGGTACGTCAGGTGCTTCGAGGGCTTCGGGACGTGCGGGACCTTCGCGGGCTCCGGGGACCGGGAGGGCCGCCGTGGAGGTGGCCGCCGGGGTCGCGGGCCTGGGTCAGAAGTCGAAGTCCATGGCGGGGTCGGGCGCCGCGGGCAGCGCGGGCGCGCGGACGAGTGCGGGATGCAGGGTGGCGAGGGTGGCCGAGGGGTCGGCGAGGATCGCGTCGAGGAGTGCGGTGAACGCCCCGCACCAGCCTTCGACGGTGTCGCGGCGCAGCAGTGCGGAGGCGTAGCTCCAGTTCGTGCGCAGGGTGTCGGCGGCCTCGTGGATCTGGAGGGTGAGGTCGAAGACGGTCTGCCCGGTGTGCTCCAGGCGCAGCGGGACCCGGACTCCCTGGAACTCGGCCGCGAGGTAGCGGCCGCTGTGCAGGGCGATGAGCGCGTCGAAGAGCGGGGTCCGGCTGTAGTCGCGTACGGGCGCGGCGGCGGCGACGACCTCCTCGAAGGGGAAGTCCTGGTGGGCGAAGGCCTCTTCGGCGCCGTGGCCGATGCCGCGCAGGTAGGCGTCGTAGGTCAGGTCGGCTGCCACGTCCGCGCGCAGGCACACCGTCTGCGCGAACATGCCCACCGTGCGGTGCAGTCCGGGGGCGGTGCGGCCCGAGGCGGAGGTGCCGACGGTGACGTCGGCGGTGCCCTTGAGCCCGGCGAGGAGCATGCCGTAGGCGGAGGCCAGTACCGCGAAGAGCGTGACCCCGCGGTCCCTGGCCAGCTGCCGCAGGGCGGCTGCCCGTACGGGGCCGAGGTCGGACTCCACGACGTCGCCGTCGAGGGCCCGCAGCGGCGGGCGGGCGGTGTCGGTCGGCAGGTCCGCCCGGTCGGGGGGCGTGGCGAACACCTTCCGCCAGTGGGGGGCCTGCGCCTCGCGCAGGGCCGTTCCGGCCGGTCCGGCGAGCCAGAGCGCGTAGTCCTGGTAGCGGAGTCCGGCGGGCTGTGGTTCCTCCCCGGCGTACAGCGCCGCGAGGTCCTCGAAGAGCGGGGTCAGCGAGAAGCCGTCGACGACGATGTGGTGCAGGTCGAGGCGCAGGGTGGCCCCGGCCGGGGTGCGGTGGACGTCGGCCCGCCACAGCGGGGCCCGCGCCAGGTCGAAGGGGCGTACGAACTCGGCCAGGGGGCCCGGGGGTTCGTCGAGGACGCGGATCTGGAGGGCCGGTTCGGGCTCGATGCGCGCCCGGACCCCGCCGTCCTCGACGACGAAGGAGGTGCGCAGCCCGTCGTGGTGGGCGGCCAGCAGCCGCAGGGCCTGTGCGAGGCGGTCCGGATCGGTGCCGGGGGGCAGTTCCAGGGTGACGGGCACGTTGTAGTGGACCGCCCGGTCGTCCTTGATCTGCTCGAAGTAGAGCTGGCGCTGCTGGGGGGTGAGCGGGTACGTCGCCAGGTCCGGGGCGCGCTCGATCAGCCGCCCGGTGTCGGGGGCCGCCCCTTCGAGCAGGGCGGCGAGCCGTGCCGGGGTTCCGGCGCGCAGGACGGCGCTGACGGGGCAGTCGCGGCCCAGGCGGGCGCGTACGTTCGCCGCGATCAGGGTCGCGGTGAGCGAGTCGGCGCCGAGGTCGCGCAGGTCGTGGGCGACGCCGATGCCCCGGATGCCCAGGGCCTGTTCGGCGAGTTCGACCAGGATCCGTTCGGTCGCGCCGGTCGGTGCGACGTAGCCGGCCCGGGCCAGCAGGTGCGAGCCGTCGGGCTCGGGCAGCCGGCCCCGGTCGACCTTGCCGCTGCGGTTCAGCGGGAGGGCGTCCAGCGGTACCAGGTACGACGGGACCATGTGGGCCGGCAGGGTCTCACCCAGCCGGTCCCGCAGCTCCTCGGGGCCGGGCCGGAGCGGGCCGGCGTAGTAGCCGCAGAGCTGCTTGCCGCCCCCGCCGGGCCGGGGCCGGACGGTGACGATGGCCTCGGCGACGCCGGGGTGGCCGAGCATGGCCTTCTCCACCTCGGCGGGCTCCACGCGGAAGCCGCGCACCTTGACCTGGTGGTCGCGGCGGCCGAGGAACTCGACGGTCCCGTCGGGGCGCCAGCGCGCCAGGTCGCCGCTGCGGTAGAGCCGGCCGCCGGCCGGGGCGAAGGGGTCGTCGACGAACGCCGCCGCGGTCAGTTCGGGCCGGCCGAGGTAGCCGCGGGCGACCCCGGCGCCGCCGAGGCACAGCTCGCCGGGTACGCCGACGGGGCACAGGCGGCCCAGGTCGTCGAGCACGTAGGCGGTGGAGTGCGCGATGGGGCGCCCGATCGGGATGCGGCCGAGGTCGTCGCGGCCGATCCGGTGGGTGAGGGAGAAGGTGGTGTTCTCGGTGGGCCCGTAGCCGTTGACCAGGGCCAGGCCGGGGCAGGCGTCCATCACCTTGGCGATGTGCACCGGGGACAGGGCGTCCCCGCCGACCACGAGCTCGCGCAGCGGGCGGAAGGCGGTGGCGTCCTGTTCCACCAGCTGGTTGAACAGGGGCGAGGTCAGCCACAGGGTGGTGATGCCCTGCGTCTCGAGTTCCCGGCCCAGGGAGCGGGCGTCGAGGACGACGTCGCTGTCGACGAGGTGGACGCTGCCGCCGTTCAGCAGCGGCCCCCACAGCTCGAAGGTGGTGGCGTCGAAGGCGATCGAGCCGGTCGGCAGGACGCGCAGGTCCGGGCCGAAGGCGACGTAGTCCGTGCCCGTGACGAGCCGCACCAGGTTGCCGTGGGTGACCTCGACGCCCTTGGGCCTGCCGGTGGTACCGGAGGTGTAGGAGACGTACGCCAGACCGGACGCCGCCCCGCGGCCGCCGGCCGGGACCCCCCGCACCGGGGCCGGGGCCCCGGGGTCCAGGACCGTGCCGTCGAAGGCGAAGTCCCGGGGCAGCCCGGCGGAGGCGACCAGCACCCGCACCGAGGAGTCGGCGAGCAGCCACTCGGTGCGCTCGGCGGGATCGCCGGCCTCCAGCGGCAGGTAGGCGCCGCCGGCCTTGAGGATGCCGAGCGCGCCGACGACGAGGTCGGCGGTGCGCTCGGTGCGCAGGCCGACGCGGTCGCCCTCGCGCACCCCGGCCGCCAGCAGCGCGTCGGCCAGCCGGCTCGCCCGGGCGTCGGTGTCGGCGTAGCTGAGGCTCCCGGACGGCCAGGTGACGGCGGTGGCGCCGGGGGTGCGCGCGGCCTGCTCCTCGAACAGGCCGTGCGCGGTGGCGGTGTCGGGGTAGGGCCGCTCGGTGTCGTTGAAGACGCCGAGGATGAGTTCCCGTTCGCCGTCGCCGAGCAGGTCGGCCTCCCGTACGGCAGATTCCGGCTGCCGTGCCAGGAAGGCCTGGACGCGCAGCAGGTGCGCGCCGAGGCGCTCGGCGGTCGAGGCTTCGAAGAGCGAGGTGCGGTAGCCGAGGAGCAGGTCGGCGCCGTCGCGGGTGAGCCGGAGCTCGTCCGCGCCCTCGGGGACCGGGTGGTCGGCGTACCGCACCGCGGCCGCGGCCGGCGGCCCCTGAGGTGCGGCGTGCGCGGCCCGCGCCAGCAGGGCCGCGGCGGGTTCCTCCGGTTCCACGGTGAGGGTCAGCGAGCCCGCGCCGTGCCCGGCGAGGTCCAGGTCGAGCCGCAGGCCGCGCTGTCCGGTGTAGCGGTGGAGCAGGACGGCGAAGGCGGCGAGGTCGTGCCCGGTGGCCGCGCCCGGCAGCCGGACGGTGGCGAAGGCTCCGGCCGCGGAGTCCCGGGTGCGGGGGTGGTCCGCGACGAGGAGGACGGCGTCGCCGTCGGTGTGGCCGGCGTCAGGAGGCAGAGGGGACGGTGTCGGGGTCGGAGCTGCTCTTCGCACGCTGGTCATCGGCTGCGGTCACCCCCAGCCGGAAGGGCATGTTGCGGAAGAGGACGACCGTCAGGACACCGGGGGCGGCGGCCAGCGCCGCGACCACGAAGATCAGCGTCGTGTAGTGGCTGCCGCTGAGCAGGAACCCGCCGAGCGCGGAGCCGGCCGGGAGGGAGCCGGCCATGACGGTGCGCATGAGGGTCATGGCCCGGCCGCGCATCTCGTTGGGGACGCGGGTCATGCGGACCACGCCGCCGAGGACGGTCATGGGCGCGGACAGGATGCCGTTGAGCACCAGGCCCAGCAGGATCCACGGCAGGGCGGTGGGGACCAGCAGGAACAGCACCGCTCCGGAGAGGAGCTGGAGCACGCCGATGCGGAGCATCTGCTTCTCGGAGGTCTGCACGGCGCCGGAGACGAGGGAGCCGACGAGTTCGCCGATCGCCATCACCGCGAGCATCAGGCCGAGCACCCCGGGGCCGCTGTGGAACTCGAACTTGGCGAGCCAGGGCAGCGCCACGACGAGGGCTCCGGCCGACACGTTGAACGCGCCGAAGGAGAGGGTGAGGACCAGCAGGAAGCGGTCGCGGGTGATCAGCCGGAACACCGGTCCCCAGCCCGGCCTGGCGTTCTTGTCCCCGGCGGGGGCCGTCTGCTCGGGGCGGGCGAGCGGGGCCTTGATCCTGCTGATGAGGAAGGCGAAGAGGAGGTAGGTGGCGGCGTCGAGGATCAGGACGTTGGGCGCGCCCCAGGCCGTGATCATCAGGGCGCCGAGGGCGGGGCCGATGACGTTGGCGGCGCCCATCGCGGTGGACTCCAGGCCGGAGGCGGCCTGGAGCTTGTCCTCGGGGACGAGCTCCGGCAGGACGGCGGGGGTGCCGGCCAGCGGAATGATCTTCAGCAGGCCGTAGACGAGCGCCACGACGTACAGGTGCCAGACGTGGAGCGCGTCGGTGAAGGCCAGCAGGGGGATCAGCCCGACGACGAACCCGCGGAAGACGGAGTCGTAGATGAAGAGCTTGCGCCGGGAGAAGCGGTCGAGCAGCGGTCCGACGATCGCCCCGCCCAGGATCACCGGGAGGGTGAGACAGACGCCCAGCACGCCCAGACCGGCGGCGCCGGCCTCTTCGAGCGTGAGCCACGCGAGTGCGGCGTAGGTGGCGCCGTCACCGAGGAGGTTGAGTACCAGGGCCGACCAGAGCAGTCGGTAGTCACCGATGCGCAAGATGGCCAGATATGCTTTCACGTTCCACACCGTTCAAATAGACCGAATGGCAAGAGAAGCCAACGAGGCCGGCGCACGAATTGCGCCACGGCCCGCGCCGGGTGTGCGAAGGAAAGTGCAAGGGAGCCACCGGCAGGCAGGGAGAACCGGCCGGCGGAAATCGTTTTCAGGATTTCGGCATTCATGCGATTGAGCTGCCGGTACGCGCCTTCCCCCATTTACCGAGGCGCGGATCCCCGTTCAACTGCCCTCAAGAAATGCCCCCGACCTGCTCAACCGCCGTCGAGCGGCAGAGCAGGAATTCCGCCACTTGTTCTAACAGGTGCCCAAGTGGCCGTCAAGCAGCTCCCGAGCGGCTCTCCAGTTGGCTCGTTCTCGCCTTGAGAGCAGGAACGTCCGGCCCACCAGGCCCCTGGGCGAGGGGAGTTGAGATGCCCACACGCCCGCACATGTACCCGCATGTCCACCCCCACCGACCACCGCCCCCACCGGCCGGAACCGGAAGAGGGGCATTCCGAACAGAGGTGAATCCAGCCCTTCCGGAAACCCCGCCCCCGATTGGCTGCTAATCCCCCCTCCCCGGGCTCCCCCATTCCTACAATACGGAACCATAAATTCCGTACGTGAACCGACAAACACGATTCCGCCCACCCTGCCCCTCATTGCCCACCCCCGCCCACCCCCTGACCCCCCACCCCGGACCCCCGCTCCGGAATCCGTCTTCCGCTCCCCGCCGCCCCCCGGATTCGCGATATCACGTAAGCGAATGACACACCGCCGACCCCCCGAAGATCACTGACGAACAGTCAATAAATCGACCCCCCGTCCAACCCGACAAATCCGCTCCCCACCGCCCCGGAAACACCCGAGGGGCCGGCCCCTGAGGAGCCGACCCCTTCGTCCGTCGCCGCCGGCGCCGGCCCCTCGGGCCGCTACCGTGATGCCATGACCGCACTGCCCGACTGGATGCGCCCGCCGCGCGCGGAAGGCTGGTTCGCGGAGGACCTCGACCGCCTCCCGGAAGCGCCGCGCCACACCGAGCTGATCCACGGGGCACTCGTTTTCACGTTGTGGCCCCGGAGTTGGTGGCACGGCCACCTCGTCACCGTGCTCACCGTCGCGCTCATGGAGCAGGCACCCGCCGACGCCAGAGTCGGCCGCGAAATGACCGTCAAGCTCGACCCCCGCAACCGCCCCGAACCGGACCTGCTGGTGACCACCGCCTCCTACGACGCCGACCGGACCTGGTTCGCACCGGAGGAAGTGCGGCTCGTCGTCGAGGTCGTCTCCCCCGAGTCCGCCCACCGTGACCGCACCGTCAAGCTCCGCAAGTACGCGGAGGCCGGCATCCCGCACTACTGGTGCATCGAGGACGAGGACGGCGCACCCGTCGTCCACGTCTACGAGCTCGACGAACCGACCCGCGCCTACGCCCCCGCCGGCATCTTCCGCGGCTCGCTCCAGCGCTCTGTGCCCTTCGAGATCACCCTCGATCTGACCGAACTCGCCCGCCCCTGACTCCCTGACCACCAACGCAGAGGGGCCGGCTCCCCCAAGAGCCGGCCCCTCGGTCGGTACCGGTCAGCCGCCCGTGAGGTGTTCCGGGCGGACCGGGGTCTTGGTCAGTTCCAGGCCCGTCGCGTTGCGGATCGCCGCGAGGACGGCCGGGGTGGACGACAGGGTCGGGGCCTCGCCGATGCCGCGCACCCCGTACGGGGCGTTGGGGTCGGCGAGTTCGAGGTAGTCGACCGGGATCGTCGGGGTGTCGAGGATGGTGGGGAGCAGGTAGTCCGTGAAGGAGGGGTTGCGCACCTTCGCGGTCTTCGGGTCCACGATGATCTCCTCCATGATGGCGACGCCCAGGCCCTGGACGGTGCCGCCCTGGATCTGTCCGATGACGGACAGCGGGTTGATCGCCTTGCCCACGTCCTGGGCGACGGCCAGTTCGACGACCTTCACCAGGCCGAGTTCGGTGTCGACCTCCACGACGGCGCGGTGCGCGGCGAAGGAGTACTGGACGTGGCCGTCACCCTGGCCGGTGACCAGGTCGAAGGCCTCGGTGGGGCGGTGGCGCCACTCCGCCTCGACCTCGACGGCCTCGTCCTCCAGGACGTCCACGACGGTGGCGAGGACCTCGCCGTCGTCGGTGACGACCTTGCCGCCCTCCAGGAGGAGTCGGGCGGTGGCCCACGCCGGGTGGTACGAGCCGAACTTGCGCCGGCCGATCTCCAGGACCTTCTCCCGTACGAGTTCGCAGGAGTTCTTGATGGATCCGCCGGTCATGTACGTCTGACGGCCCGCGGAGGTCGAACCGGCCGACCCCACCTGGGTGTCGGCCGGGTGGATGGTGACCTGCTGGACGCCGAGCTCGGTACGGGCGATCTGCGCGTGGATGGTGACACCGCCCTGGCCGACCTCCGCCATGGCCGTATGGACCAGCGCGACGGGCTCGCCGTTGATGACCTCCAGGCGCACCTTGGCCGTCGAGTAGTCGTCGAAGCCCTCGGAGAAGCCGACGTTCTTGATGCCGACGGCGTAGCCGATGCCGCGCACGACCCCCTCGCCGTGCGTGGTGTTGGACAGGCCGCCCGGCAGCGCGCGCACATCGGCCTCGCCGTCGGCCGCCTCCCACTGCCGCTCCGGCGGCAGCGGACGCTCCTTGACCCGGCGCAGCAGCTCGGCGACCGGGGCCGGCGAGTCCACGACCTGGCCGGTCGGCATGAGCGTGCCCTGCTCCATCGCGTTGAGCTGACGGAACTCGACCGGGTCCATGCCCAGCCTGGCGGCCAGCTTGTCCATCTGGGCCTCGTACGCGAAGCAGGCCTGGACGGCGCCGAAACCGCGCATCGCGCCGCACGGCGGGTGTTCGTGTAGAGGCCGATCGCCTCGATGTCGACGTCGTCGATGACGTACGGGCCGACGGAGAGGGACGCGGCGTTGCCGACGACGGAGGCCGTGGAGGAGGCGTAGGCGCCGCCGTCGAGGACGATCCTGCACTTCATGTGCGTGAGCTTGCCGTCGCGGGTGGCGCCGTGCTCGTAGTACAGCTTCGCCGGGTGCCGGTGGACGTGACCGAAGAAGGACTCGAAGCGGTTGTAGACCATCTTCACCGGCTTGCCCGTGCGCAGGGCGAGCACGGAGGCGAGGATCTGCATCGAGATGTCCTCGCGGCCGCCGAACGCGCCGCCGACCCCGGCCATCGTCATACGGACCTTCTCCTCGGGCAGGCCGAGGACCGGGGCGATCTGCCGGAGGTCCGAGTGCAGCCACTGGGTGGCCACGTACAGGTCCACGCCGCCGTCCTCGGACGGCACCGCGAGGCCGGACTCCGGGCCGAGGAAGGCCTGGTCCTGCATGCCGAAGGTGTACTCGCCGGTGATGATGACGTCGGCGCGCTTGCGGGCCGCCGCCACGTCGCCGCGGACGACCGGCTGGCGGTGCACGATGTTGGGGTGCGGGACGTGACCGGCGTGGTGGTCGTCGCGGCCCTCGTGGACGAGTACGGCGTCGGGGGCGAGGGCGGAGGCCTCGTCCGTGACGAGCGGCAGCTCCCGGTACTCGATCCTGATCTTCGCGGCGGCGCGGCGGGCGGTCTCCGGGTGGTCGGCGGCCACCAGGGCGACCGGTTCGCCGTGGTGGCGGACCTTGCCGTGCGCCAGGACCGGGGTGTCCTGGAACTCCATGCCGTAGTACTTCATCGGGGCGGGCAGGTCCTCGTACGTCATCACGGCGTGGACGCCCGGCACGGTCAGGGCTTCGGAGACGTCGATCGACACGATCTCGGCGTGCGCGACCGTGGACCGCAGGGTCTGGCCCCACAGCATGTCCTCGTGCCACATGTCGGAGGAGTACGCGAACTCGCCGGTGACCTTCAGGGTGCCGTCCGGGCGGAGCGTGGACTCGCCGATGCCGCCCTTGGTCCGGGAGCCCTGGGTGACGTCGGTGGGGATGCCGGTGGTGGTGCCAGCCATGATCAGACCGCCTCTTCCTGATGTTCCTGGCGGGCCGCGGCCGGGCGGACCGCGTCCAGGATGTTCTCGTGACCCGTGCGGCGGCAGGACCGCCCCCGCCGTCCGCCGGTGCCGCCACCCCCGTGGGCGGCACGCTCGTCGGCGCGGGAGCGGCGGGGACGGACACGGGCACACCGTCGATGGCCCGAAGTCGCTGTCGGCCGCACGTCCAGAAGTAGACAGCTCGATCATGGGGACCAGGCAGTCACCGATCCCTCGAAACCGCCTTCCCCCACACCTGTGCACAAGCATGCTTTCCTCCTTCCCCAAGCCTGTGAACTGCACTGATTCCCCGTCACCTCACGGCCCGGCGTGAGAGAGTGGCGATCATGCGGCTACGCGAACTCCTGGACACCGACGAGCTGGGGCTGCTGCTGCTCGTGGGTCCGGACGCCGGCGAGGGCGTGCTCGATCGATCCGTATCGGCCGTCCCGACCATCGACCTGGCCGACCCCGGCCGCTTCCTGGGCGGCGGCGAGCTGGTCCTCACCGGGCTCGCCTGGTGGCGTGCGGACGGGGACGCCGAGCCGTTCGTACGCATCCTCCGGCGGGCGGGCGTCGTGGCCCTCGCCGCGGGCGAGGTCGAACACGGGCTCGTCCCGGACGACCTCGTCCGCGCCTGCCGGCGGCACGGCCTCCCGCTGCTCGCCGTACGGCCGGAGACCTCGTTCGCGGCGGTCACCGAACACGTCATGCGGCGGCTGCGCCGCCCTGACCTCGGGGACCGCCCCGATCTCCACCGCCTCCGCGACCACCGGGACCGCCGGGACCGCCTGGACGTCGACGGCCTCGCCGCCGTGGTCGAACGCCACCGCCGGCTCCTCGCCGACCGGGGCGCCCCCGACTCCGTACTGGAGCTCCTGCGCGAGACGCTCGGCCACGACGTGCGCGTCCTGTCCGCGACCGGACGGCAGATCGCCGGGGCCCGCCCTGCGCTGCGCGCCGGAACGGCGCCGGCCGTGGCCGCGCGCTACCTCGCGGCCCGCCGCGCACGCGAGACCGCTCCCCACCGGGTCACGGTAGGGAACCGGCTCTACTCCCTCGTGCCGGTACCCGGGTCCACCGGGCCCGAGCACGCCGCCGAGCTGGGCGACTGGCTGCTCGTCGTGGAGGCCGACACCTCCCACTGGCCCGCACCGGACGTGGAACTCCTCGACCGGATCGTCGAACTGCTCGCCGACGCCCGGTCCGCGCACGAACGGGCGAAGGCCGCGCTCCACGACCTGGCCCGCCGCTCCCTCGACCTGCTGCACAGCGACGTCCCGGCCGAGGAGATCCCCGTCCGGCTGCGCAGCACCGCGCAGAGCATCGTCAGCGGCGTCGACACCTGGCCGCGCTGCCTGTTCGTGGTCGCCGCGGGAGAGTGGCGGGCGGGCCGCCCCGTCCCCGCCGCGGCCCTGCGGGTGCTGCTGGAGGAGGCCCTGGTGCGGGCGGACGGCCCGGTGCCGGTGTCGCCGCAGGACATCGCCTCCACCGTCCACGACGGACAGGCCGTCCTCTTCGTCCTGGTGCCCGACCCCACGGACGCCTTCCCCGAACCGGCCCTCGACTGCGCCGCCCTCCAGCGCACGCTCTCCGCGGCGCTCGCGCGCTGGCTCGGCCCGACGGACAGCGTCTCCGTCGGCGTCAGCTCCCCGGTGGAGGAGCCCGGGAACGCCCGCCGGGCACTCGCCGGGGCCCGCCACGCCCTGCGGGTCGCCCACGAGGGCCCCGGGCGCGTGACCGTCCGCGGCCCCGACGACCTCACCTCGCACATCCTGTCGCTGCTCCCCCTCATCCCGGCCGAGGCCCGGCGCGCCTTCGCCGACCGCCTGCTCGGCCCCCTGCGCGACCACGACAGCCGCCACCGCACGGAGCTGCTGACCACCCTGGAGACGTTCCTCGACTGCGACGCCTCCTGGACCGCCTGCGCCGCCCGGCTCCACCTGCACGTGAACTCCCTGCGCCAACGCCTCGCCCGCATCGAACACCTCACGGGCCGCGACCTGAGCCGCCTGGAAACCCGCCTGGACTTCCTGGCCGCCCTGAGAGCCACCTGACCGTCAGTGCCACCTGCTTCGATGACGCCATGACCTCCGTGCACGAGACCGCCGCCCTCCTCCCCGACCCCGCCCAGCTCCGCACCCACCTGCGCGCCCTGGCCGTCCTGGACGCGGCGATCGGAGACGATCCCCAGCTCCGCTGCCACACCTTCGACACCGCCTGGGGCCCCGACCAGGAAGCGGCCCTGATGGACAACGGCTCGGGGGACGACTTCTCCGTCCTCTTCACCCCGGCCGGCGTCCTCGTACGCGGCTTCGACCACGAGTCGGCGATGAGCCCGTACGCGACGGACGACGAGCAGGTCTGGCCCGGTGTCCTGGACGACGTACCGCCCGCGCTGCGCCCGCTCCTGGACGAACCCGCCTTCCGGGACGAGGGCATCGACGCACCCCGGGTCACCGCCTGCCTGTGGCGGGAGCCTCACGACACGGCCTGGCGCACCGGCTCGTCCATCGCCTTCCCCGCCGGCAGCGAGGACCCGGACGGCTCCGGCTTCCTCTTCCCCCTCCTCACCGACCGCTCCCCCGAGGCCGTCCAGGCCCACTTCGAGGACTACTACGAGCGCCCCGTCCCCCTCGACGCGATCCGCCACGTCCTCGCCGGCCACCCCCTCACCCCCGCACTCGCCCGGGCCCTCAACCCGGCCGCCCTCTCGGACGAGGCACTGCTCGCCCGGATCGCCTCGCACCCCGAGGTCGCCTCCTACCTGGCCTGCGACGGCGAGTTCGACCTCGACCGCACCGACCCGATCGAGGAGATCGCCCTGCCCAACGGCCTCCCGGTGGAGCCCGTAGCGGGCTGCGGCGCGGGCGGCACCCACTACCTCTGCGGCCCGGCCACCCCCGGCGGCCCCCGCCCGGTCCTCTACACCGACTCCGAGGGCCGGGCCTCCCTCCTCGCCGAGTCCCTCGCCGAGGCCCTGACCCTGGCCGTCGTCCTCCCGTCCTGGCACGACGCCCTGGCGGGCTTCCGCCCCCCGGCCCTCAACGCCGACTACCTCGAGGACAACCCGGACCACCCCGCCACCCGCGACCGCCTCCTCACCGCCCTCCGCCTCCCCCCGGCCACCGACGAGGACGTCCTGACCCGCCTCCTCACCACAGCAGCCCGCACCCTCCCCGACGGCTACCTCCCCCACACCCCCGCCGACGAGGACTCCACCTTCGAGCCGATGCTCGAACCATCAGCCGAGGAGCGAGCCGACCGCAACGACGCACCCTCCGCGATCACCCGGCGGGGCAAGCAGCTCGCCGCCGTGGTATCGATCGAGACGCTCCGCGATTACCGGGAATGGGAAGACCGCGAGATCAACCGAATCATCAACGAGCGCATGGCGAGCCCGGCGGCCGGCATCCCGGCGAGGACGTCATGGGGAAACACCGACACGCAGTGAATGAGCACCACGCAAGTGATTACCGCACGGCCTCAGCACCACGGCTCTCGCATCCCAGCCCGACCGCCGTCGCCTCCGAGTGGGCAATTGCCGCATCAGTTACACGATCGGCAACGGAGAACTGGCGGTGGGGGTCGTCCACGTCGGACACCGATCCACCATCTACGACACGTGAACCGCTCGGTGCCGGACCACGGACCCGGCACTCCAGCACGGGGCAAGGAAACGACGCCGGAGCTCTGCGGGCTGTTGCGGACAGCAGAGGGCCTGACCCGTGCCTTCACAGGTCAGGCCAGCTCTGGGGATGCGATCAGACGTTGAAGCGGAGCGTCGAGCACAGGGCTTCGACCTGCGGAAACGTCATTTTGGAGGGCCCTCTCCCAGCATCATCCCAGCACAGGCGGTCAGTAGTGGTACCGAGCCGCGAGGATGACGATCTCCTTGTCCGTCACCAGGTAGACGAGGCGGTGCTCGTCGTCGATCCGCCGCGACCACGCCCCGGGCAGGTGGTACTTCAAAGGTTCGGGCTTGCCGATCCCTGAGAACGGGTCACGCCTGACGTCCTCGATGAGCTTGTTGATCCGGGCGAGCATCTTGCGGTCGTTCTTGAGCCAGGACGTGTAGTCCTCCCAGCCCTGATCCTCGAAGACAAGCCTCACGCGGCACCCGTACCAGCGTCCGCCGACTCCGGATCGATCAGCTCGCGCTCCGACACGTTGATGTTGGCCAGGGCGTTCTCGTAGGCCTTGAGCAGCCGACGAGCGTTCGCCGGGGATCGCAGCAGGTATGAGCCCTCGCGCAGGGCCGCGTAGTCCTCGGCCGAGACGAGCACGGCGTTGCCGTGCTTCGAGACGATCTCGATGGCCTCGTGGTTCTCGTTGACCTTCTTGATCAGCGGAAAGAGTTCCTTGCGGGCTTCGCTCGCGGTTATGGACATGTCCCGACCTCTTCCATCAAGTGGTACCTAATAACGTACCACTCTCGGCGTCTTTCGGAAGGGGGAACGACTGATGGATGGTCAGCCATGCCGGGCACCGTCCCGGCACGGGAAAAGCCAAGGGCCCACCTCCGAGGAGGTGGGCCCTTCTGGCCTGCGGGTTTACCCAGTGAGCGACGTGGTGCTCATTCACACACTCAGACGTTGAAGCGGAATGTCTGCGGGCTGATCCTGACCTGCGACGGAGCCCTATCCAGGGCCCTGACCTGGGATTTCCTCGTTGGCATGCATTGACTCCCGACGGCTGTTTACGGGTGTCCTGCGGACTGGCTGCGGACTGGATGGGTACGCCGAGGCAGAGAAATCCATGGCACACCGGCGGGACCTGCAACGAGACTGCGCAGGTGAGCGACTCCTACCCCTGTCCCTGCTGCGGGCACTGCGTGCTCGACGACATGCCCGGCTCCTACGAGATCTGCCCCGTCTGCTTCTGGGAGGACGACGGGGTCCAGTTCCGCTGGCCGACCATGGACGGCGGAGCGAACAAGGTCTCTCTGATCGAGGCCCAGCGAAACTACCAGGACTTCGGCGCCTGCGACCAGCACGGCCTCCAGTACGTCCGCCCGCCGGCCGCGGACGAGCCGCTCGACCCCGCCTGGCGCCCCATCGACCTGACGCGCGACTCCTTCGAGGACTGGGACGCGGACGAACGCGCCCCGTGGCCTGACGACCGCTCGGTGCTCTGCTGGTGGCTCCCCACCTTCTGGCGCCGCGACCACCCGGCGTCATGACCTCCCGCATCGAGCAACTCGTCCAGCAGCTCGACGGCGAGGCCGGCGCGTCCTACGACGCCCGCGCGGAACTGATCTGGATGGGCTCGGAAGCCATACCCGCCATCATCGACGGACTCCCCTCCCTCGGTGGCTTCGGTCAGCTGACTGCAATCGAGGTCTTCGAGGAGGTGGGCGACCCCCGCTGCGGCCCCGCGCTCATCGGACTGCTGGACAGCGACAACCCGACCGTCCGCGAGTGGGCTGCGATCGCCCTGGCGAGCCTGGAGATCGACGACGCGGTCGAGCCCCTGCGCCGCGCCTACCGCGCCTGCCTGGACCGGGCCACCCCGCCGGACTGGACCGAGCCCGACGGCATCCGCTGGGCCCTGACGGAACTCGGCGCCCGCAGCCCCGTCGTCCCGCCGCTCACCGCGCGCCTACGAGCCACTGCTGCGGATGACGCCCCCGGCTGGCCCTCGGCCCACTTCACCGAAATCGTCAACGACCTGGCCGACCACGCCCAGGTGATTCTCTACTGCCAGTTCTGGCGGGTGGACGCCGGCCGCACGTACGGCATCTCCGGCACCGCCCTGGACTGGGAACTCGACTGGGCCGCGCCCTGGGAGCACCTGGTCGACGAGGCCCGCACGTGGTCGCTACTGGAGGCCTCCGAAGCCCCCGTCGGCGACGACATCTTCGTCGCCCCCACCTGGATCGACCGTACCGACCTGTACCCGGAGAGGTGACCGATGCCGTCCCAGCACCCCGAGGAAATCGGCTACGGCCATGTGGTCGAGAGCTACGTGACGAGGATGTACGCGGGCCTCCCGCGCTACCTCGTACTGAACGGCGGGCGCTTCCTGAGCCCCCGGTGGTGGCACACCACCCGCTTCACCCGACACCTGCTCGATGACGCCGCCGCGATCACCGACGAGGAACTGGAAGCCCTCCTCGGGTACGAATGGCGCTCGCGCCTCACCGCCGCCTGGCTGATCGGCGTCGACCGCCGCGACCGGTTCCGGGCACGCATCGGCGACCTGCTGCTGGCCAGCGAGGTCTGCTACTCCGGCGGCGCCTACTGCTTCGCCCTGGCCCGCTTCGGCACGCACGCGGACGTCGAGATCCTCACCGCCTACCTCGACCGCTACCTCCCCCGCACCGACCTGTACTACGACCAGCCCGCCGCCCTGGGCGCCCTCCTCCGCCTCGACGCCCTCCTCGGTACCCACCACGCCGACCGCTTCACGGAGCCCGGCGGCCTCTGGGACCACTGGGTCAAAGGCGTGGGACGCCTCGGCTACCCCAGCCACACCCCCGCCGAGCTTCGCCGCTGGACGGACCTCCACTGCGACTTCGCCAACGGCTGGTCATCCCGCCCGTAATCGGGGTGTACCCGCCATTGACCCCCACTCATTCCCCACCAGGTAAGAGCGGTAATGAGCCAAACGCACACCAGGAGACACGCTCTGTCAGACGATGGAGGTGGACGAGAGCGCCAACATGTGGAGGCAGCTGACGAGCTGCGCTCACTGCACAATTGGCTTCAGGCAGACACAGACGTCCGCAGGTCGTCCTCACTGACGCTCCAGGAACACCCTCCCGAGCCCGGGCAGATGGGCGGTCTGCTGGACGTCATCCAATTGGTCTCTGACAACGGCTGGAGTGCTGCCTCCTTCGTGGTGGCACTGGCCGCTTGGAAACGAACAAGGCCCCAGGACCCGCGGATCGAGATCAGGCGGGCACGCTGCGGACTCTGCGCGGACAGCAAAGGCTGCCCAGCCCGCTCCGTCGCAGGTCAGACGGCCTTTCGCCGGACGTATTAGACGTTGAAGCGGAACGTACACTACAACGCTCCCACCTGCGGAAACGCGGTATCCGAGGGGGCCAGTCAGCACCGAATCAGCACGGGAGAACAAGCTCCCCCTGCACTCCCGGAAGTCGGACCTCCAAGATCGACGCCGTCCCGCCGGACACAGCGCACTCGTACAGAGTGATCCGATCACCCGGGGCAAGGTGACTCCACCGCACCGGGTTCAGTGGCAAGAGGCGCACCGGAGCCCGAGCGCCGGGAGGGAGGCCAGGAGCGAACTCGACCCACACCCGGGCGATGTCCAGCTCGGGCGCCCCGTCGTCCTCCCAGAAGCCTGGCGGCGCGGCCCATCCACCGCCCAGCTCCTGGAGCAGGTCGAGCGCCAGCTCCCACTCGTCGTGCGCGAGGTAGTCCCAGACATCGGAGACCGTGATGTCGTTGCCGGTGGCGACGTCTTCGGGCACCAGCAGCGAGGCGGCTTCAAGTATCCCGACGACGTCCATGCGCCGATTGTTCATGCCCTTCGAAGACCGGGCAGCCGATCGGGGCCTCAGTAGCGCGGCATGTTCGGGATCGCCTTCTCCGCGAGCTCGATGAGTGCCTCCACCTTCGCCAGGTCGGCCGCAACCTCCTGCGGCGTCACGGTGGGGGCCTCCGACGACCGGTACTCGACTTCGTTGCGCCGGGCTCGCATGCGGTTGAAGGGACGCAGGATGGACCCGAGCGGCGGGTCGAGCTGCGCTCGTACGGCCTCGTAGATGACGGTATGGCCACCACGACTGGTCGCGCGCAGCCCCTGGTTCTGCAATACCGCGGCCAATGCTCTGCGCCCGGCGTCATAGGCCAGCGTGTACGCGCCCTCCGGGTCCGTGGCCGCCAACTGTCGCGCGGAGCCGACGTGCGTACGCGCCCGGACCAGTTCCGCCTCGGCGGCCTGATGGGAAGCTGGTACGCGTTCGAGCTGGCCACCGCCGATGAGCGCATCGACCGTCGACCGGCCTTGATTCCAGCGCGTCATTGCGACTCCAGGTCAAGGTTCAGCTGGACCAGCGGACGTTCGCGAACGCTGGTGAGGAACGGATCGTCTGTAGGGGCCTCCCACACCTCGACGGAGACCCGGTGGACGTTGACCTCACGACGCAGGCGTCGGGACGCCTCCTCGGCAAGGTCGAAGAGCGCGTCGGCATCGGGGGCACCCACGACGAGGACATCCACATCGGCGGGCGGCGGCCCCGGCTCACCCTTGTACCGAGCGGCCCAAGAGCCGTAGATATAGGCCCGCTTCACACCTTCGAGTCCGGCCAGCGCATCGGTGAGCACGGGCACGGGGCCGAAGGAGACAGACATGAGCTCGCTCAGCGGACGGTACAGCGGAGTATCTGTGCGGGCCCTGACGAGGCGACTGCGCCCCACGCGCCGATCAGCCAGGATGCCCCCGCCGGCCAACCGGTCGACCTCTCGCAGGACAGCCGTGGGCGTCACGCCGACGTCAGCGGCGAGCTCGGTGATGCTGTACTCGCATTCCGGGTGGAGGAGCACGAGCGCGAGGAGCTCGCCTTGCATACGGGATCGGAGGATGGGTAGCAGGCTCGGCGACACTTTCATTGAGCGCAGGATATCAAGCGCCCAATGAAAGTAACAATTCGCATTTGGTTGCTCACCAGGAGGCATGCGCGCCCAGTGACGGCCCGCCTCTTCACCTGAATGCCCCTGCCACGTTGACCCCCATCCGCCCCGGCCATCGCATGGAGTGGGGAACATGAGCCCGCGCGGGGCCACCGGAAGGCAGGAAAGGGCGCTATGTACGTTCGCAGCATCTATGCAACGGGTGATCCGGCCGAGCTCGACGGGGTCGCCGAGGCTCTCCGGACCGACGGGCGGGCGCTGCTGTCGACGCAGCCGGGCTTTCGCGGGATGGGTCTGTTCGCCGACCGCGAGCTCGGCAAGCTCCTGGTGGGATCGTGGTGGGAGGACGAGGCCTCCCGGCAGGCCAGCTACGAGAACCTGAGCAAGCGGCGGGCCGAGATGATGGCGCCCTTCGCGCAGACCGTGACGGTCGACAACTGGGAAGCGGCGGTCGCCCGGCGCGCAGAGGAACTCGGGCCGGGCGCGGGATTCCGGCTGGTCCGCATGGACGTCGAGCCGCCCGACATCGACCTGCTGGTGGACACGTTCCGCGACACGTCACTGCCCAAGGTCCAGAAGATTCCCGGACTGGCCGGCATCTCCCTGCTCATCGACCGCGATCGAGGCAGAGCCGCCGTCGGCGCGCTCTACACCGACCGCGACGCACTCGTGGCATCCCGCGGCGCCGTCGCGGCGGTCCGCGGAGAGGCCGCGACGAAGGCCCACGTGACCACCCGCAGCCTGGAGGAATTCGAGGTGGTCCTCGCCACGGCGGTCCCCCACTCCTGACCCCGCATCCCCTCGCGCGCCGGGCCACTCGGACCGACACCGCGATTCCAAGTCAGCACCAGGTCAGCACGGGAATGCGGAAGGGGTCGGACTCAACAGAGTCCGACCCCTTCCGACCTGCACGTTTGACGAAACTACTAACACATGGTAACGAATCGACTACACGTTGAAGCGGAACTCCACCACGTCGCCGTCCTGCATGACGTACTCCTTGCCCTCCATGCGGGCCTTGCCCTTCGCGCGGGCCTCGGCCACCGAGCCGCAGTCGACCAGGTCGGCGAAGGAGATGACCTCCGCCTTGATGAAGCCGCGCTGGAAGTCGGTGTGGATGACGCCGGCGGCCTCGGGGGCGGTGGCGCCCTGCTTGATCGTCCAGGCGCGGGTTTCCTTCGGGCCGGCCGTCAGGTACGTCTGGAGGCCCAGGGTGGCGAAGCCGACGCGGCCCAGGGTGGCCATGCCCGGCTCGTCCTGGCCGACCGACTGGAGGAGTTCGAGGGCCTCGTCGTCCTCGAGCTCGATGAGCTCCTGCTCCAGCTTCGCGTTCAGGAAGATGGCCTCGGCCGGGGCGACCAGCGCGCGCTGCTCGTCCTTGAAGGCCTCGTCCGTCAGCTCGTCCTCGTCCACATTGAAGACGTACAGGAACGGCTTCGTGGTGAGGAGGTGCAGCTCGTGGAGGAGGTCACCGCGCTCGGTGCCCTTGGTGATGCCCTTCGAGAAGAGGGTGTCGCCCGCTTCGAGGATCTTCTTGGCCTCGACGACGGCCGCCAGGACGGCGACCTTCTCCTTCTGGAGGCGGGACTCCTTCGTCAGGCGGGGCTCCGCCTTCTCGATCGACTGGAGGTCGGCGAGGATCAGCTCGGTGTTGATCGTCTCGATGTCGTCCTTGGGCGAGACCTTGCCGTCGACGTGGACGACGTTCTCGTCCTTGAAGGCACGGATGACCTGGCAGATCGCGTCCGACTCACGGATGTTCGCGAGGAACTTGTTGCCGAGGCCCTCGCCCTCGGAGGCGCCGCGCACGATGCCCGCGATGTCGACGAAGTCCACCGTCGCCGGGAGGACCTTCTGCGAGCCGAAGATGCCCGCGAGGACGGCCAGACGCGAGTCCGGGACACCGACGACGCCGACGTTCGGCTCGATGGTGGCGAACGGGTAGTTGGCCGCCAGCACGTCGTTCTTGGTCAGGGCGTTGAACAGGGTCGACTTGCCGACATTCGGCAGGCCGACGATTCCGATCGTGAGCGACACGTTGGCGACTTCCCGTAGCTGGAGGGGGCGGCGGCCCGGAGTGGGCCGTCGGACAGTTTACTTTCCGATGAGCGGACGTGGTTGTACGCGTGTCCGGGAGGCCCTGAGCGGCGGCGCCCGCCTACTTTGGTCCCGTGGAGCAATACAGGATGCGTTCGGTACCTCACCCACAGGCGCGGCGCCCCCGGCCCCCCGCGGCCCGGCGGCTGCCCCGGCCGCGGCTGACCGGGCTCGGCGGCGGGCTGTTCGCCTGCGCCGCGATGCTGCTGGTCGCGGGGGTCTGCTGGCTGCTGTTCGACTCCTCGCTCTTCGTCTACGGGCTGCTCTTCCTCCCCGTCGCCGCGGCCGCCGCCCTGTGGGTCCGGCCCGCCGACCTGATCACCGCGCCCGTCTCCGCCCCGATCGCCTTCGCCGCCGGGGTGTGGCCCGTCTCGGGCGGCTCCGGCGGCTTCGGCGGGCAGCTCATGGGGGTGGTGTCGGCGCTGTCCCTGCACGCCGGGTGGCTCTACGCCGGCACGCTGGTCGCCGCCCTGATCGCCCTGGTGCGCCGGGCCGCGCTGAGCGGCCGCCGCCGGGCTGCCGCGGCCCGGCGCAGCAGTACCGCGTAGACCGACTAGGACCCGGCGTCCCGCGCCGCCATCGCCGCGCCCACGATGCCCGCGTTGTTCTGGAGCTTCGCGGGGACGACGGGCGCGCGGACGCCCTCGATCAGCGGCAGGAACTTCTCCGGTTTGCGGCTGACGCCGCCGCCGAGGACGAAGAGGTCGGGCGAGAACAGCATCTCCACGTGGGCCAGGTACCTCGACAGCCGGTGCGCCCAGCGCTCCCAGCTGAGGTCCCCGTCCTCCTTGGCCTTGACGGAGGCGCGCGTCTCCGCGTCGTGGCCCTTCAGCTCCAAGTGCCCCAGCTCGGTGTTCGGCACCAGGTGCCCGTCCCGGAAGAGGGCGCTGCCGATGCCGGTGCCCAGGGTGAGCAGCAGGACCGTGCCGGCGACCCCGCGTCCCGCCCCGTAGGTCACCTCGGCGACGCCGGCCGCGTCCGCGTCGTTCAGGACGGTGACGGGTCGGCCGCCGAGCCGGGAGGACAGCAGGGCGGCGGCGTCCAGGCCGACCCATCCCTTGTCCACGTTGGCGGCCGTGCGGGTAACGCCGTTCGTGACCACGCCCGGGAAGGTGACGCCGACCGGGCCCTTCCAGGAGAAGGCCCCGACCACCTCCGCAACGCAGCCGGCCACCCCTTCGGGGGTGGCCGGGTGCGGTGTCAGTACCTTGTGGCGCTCCTGCGCGAGCTCGCCGCGCTCCAGGTCCACAGGAGCGCCCTTGATGCCGGAACCGCCGATGTCCACACCGAAGATCTGCATGGACATACGGTACGAAAGGAGTTACTTCTCGGCGACCAGTTCGGCGGCTTCCGCACGCAGGTCCCGGCGCAGTTCCTTGGGCAGCGAGAAGACGATCGACTCCTCGGCCGTCTTGACGATCTCCACGTCCGCGTAGCCGCGCGCCGCCAGCCACTCCAGGACCTCTTCGACCAGTACCTCCGGCACCGAGGCGCCCGAGGTCAGGCCGACCGTGCCGACGCCCTCCAGCCAGGCCTCGTCGATCTCGCTGGCGAAGTCCACCAGGTACGCGGCGCGGGCGCCGGCGTCGAGGGCGACCTCGACGAGCCGGATGGAGTTCGAGGAGTTCTTCGACCCGACGACGATGACCAGGTCGGAGTCGGCGCCCATGACCTTGACGGCGGCCTGGCGGTTCGAGGTGGCGTAGCAGATGTCGTCGCTCGGCGGGGAGACCAGGAGCGGGAACTTGGTCTTCAGGGCGTCGACGGTCTCCATCGTCTCGTCGACCGAGAGCGTGGTCTGGGAGAGCCAGACGACCTTCGACTCGTCACGGACGGTGACCTTCTCGACGTCGTGGGGGCCGTCCACGATCGTGATGTGGTCGGGGGCCTCGCCGGAGGTGCCGATGACCTCCTCGTGGCCCTCGTGGCCGATGAGGAGGATGTCGAAGTCCTCGTTCGCGTAGCGGATGGCTTCCTTGTGCACCTTGGTGACCAGCGGGCAGGTCGCGTCGATCGTCGCGAGCTTGCCGCGCGCCGCCTCCTCGTGCACCACGGGCGCCACGCCGTGCGCGGAGAACATCACGATGGAGCCCTCGGGAACCTCCTCCGTCCGCTCGACGAAGATGGCGCCCTTCCGCTCCAGCGTCTGGACGACGTACTTGTTGTGCACGATCTCGTGCCGGACGTAGACCGGCGCACCGTACTGCTCAAGGGCCTTCTCGACGGCGATCACGGCTCGGTCCACGCCCGCGCAGTAGCCGCGGGGGGCGGCGAGCAGGACGCGACGGGATGCGGAAGCGGGGGCGGGAGCAGTCATACGCTCCATCGTACGGGGGTCTCCAGCAGGCCGGACGTCCCCCGTACGACACACACTTGGTCGAACGTCCATCCTGGCGATCCCCCGGAGGAACGATGGCATCCGCTACGGATTCCAGTACGGCGCCCTCCTCGGCGCTGCGGCGGAGTCTTGGCTTCCGGGACCTGGTCGTCTACGGCCTGCTCTTCATCGCCCCCATGGCCCCGGTCGGGGTCTTCGGCACCCTCGACGCGAAGTCGCACGGGGCCGTGGCCCTCGTCTACCTCGTCGCGACCGTGGCGATGGCCTTCACGGCCTTCTCCTACGCCCAGATGGTGCGGGTGGCCCCGCAGGCCGGATCGGTCTTCACCTACGCCCGCAAGGGGCTCGGCGAGGGGCCGGGCCTGATCGCCGGGTGGATGGCGATGCTGGACTACCTGCTGATCCCGGCGGTGGCGTACCTGTTCTCGGGGATCGCGATGCACGCACTGGTGCCGTCGGTCTCCCGGTGGGTGTGGACGGCGCTGGCGGTGGTGATCACCACCGCGCTGAACCTGTGGGGCGTACGGGCGGCGGCGCGGGTGGGCTTCGCGGTGCTGGCCCTGGAGATCGTGGTGCTGCTGGTGTTCCTGGTGTCGGCGGTGACCGTGCTGGTCCAGGACGGGGCCCGGCGCGGCTGGCTCTCGCCGCTGACCGGCGACGGCTCGCTGGGGTTCAGCCTGGCGGCGGTGCTGGGCGCGGTGTCGGTGGCGGTCCTGTCCTACCTGGGCTTCGACGCCATCGCCTCCTTCGCGGAGGAGGTCACCGGGGGCTCGGCGCGGGTGGCCCGGGCGGTGCTGTTCTGCCTGGCGCTGACCGGGGTGCTGTTCCTCGCGCAGACCTACCTGGCGGCGCTGCTGACGCCGGTGTCCTCGGCGGAGCTGGCGGCCGACCCGGCGGCGCAGGGCCCGGCCTTCTACGACTCCGTCGAGGCGTCGGTCGGGGTCTGGCTGCACGACCTGGTGGCCGTCAGCAAGGCCATCGGGGCGGCCTTCGCGGCGCTGGCCGGGCAGGCGGCGGCCGGGCGGCTGCTGTTCGCGATGGGCCGGGAGCGGCGGCTGCCGCGCGCCCTGTCCCGCACCTGGGACGGCACTCCGCGCGCGGCCCTGCTGGTGGCGGCCACGGTGACGCTGGTGGCGGCGGTGTGGGCGGCCCGCCGCGACGACGGGCTCGACCACCTGGTCTCCGTCGTGGACGTCGGGGCGCTGGTGGCCTTCACCCTGCTGCACGCCTCGGTGGTCGGCTGGTTCGTGGTGAAGCGGCAGGGGGGCGAGCCGGTGTGGTGGAAGCACCTGGTGGTGCCGGTACTGGGCGCGGCAGTGACGGTCGCGGTGATCGTCGAGGCCTCCCCGGCGGCGCAGATCGTGGGGGCGGTGTGGCTGCTGGTGGGCCTGGGGGTGCTGTTCGCCCAGCGCGGCCGGCCGGCCCCGGCGGACGAGGGCTCCGGCGGACCCCCTCCCTGAGGCCCCGTCCCTGAGACGCTGTCAGCCGCGCCGGTTAGCCTGCGTGCATGGCTCTCAACACGTCGGCGGACGCGCCGCTCCCGGTCGGTCAGGTCTCCCGGCTGATCGGCGGCTGGATCGACCGGCTCGGCCAGGTGTGGGTGGAGGGGCAGATCACGCAGCTGTCCCGGCGGCCGGGCGCCGGTGTGGTCTTCCTGACCCTGCGCGACCCCTCGCACGACATCTCCGTCAGCGTCACCTGCTTCCGCCAGGTCTTCGAGGAGGTCGCGGACGTGGTCACGGAGGGCGCGCGGGTCGTCGTACTGGCCAAGCCGGAGTGGTACGCCCCGCGCGGCCAGCTGTCCCTGCGGGTGACGGAGATCCGCCCGGTCGGCATCGGCGAGCTGCTGGCCCGCCTGGAGCGGCTGAAGCGGTCGCTGGCCGCCGAGGGCCTCTTCGCCCTGGACCGCAAGAAGCCGCTGCCGTTCCTGCCCCAGCTGATCGGGCTGGTCGTCGGACGGGCCTCGGCGGCCGAGCGGGACGTACTGGAGAACGCCCGGCGGCGCTGGCCGGCGGTCCGCTTCGAGGTGCGCAACGTGGCCGTGCAGGGGGTGCACGCGGTGCCGCAGGTGGTGCAGGCCGTCAAGGAGCTGGACGCCCGCCCCGATGTGGACGTGATCATCGTGGCCCGGGGCGGCGGCAGCGTGGAGGACCTGCTGCCCTTCTCCGACGAGGAGGTCGTACGGGCGGTCGCGGCCGCCCGGACCCCGGTGGTCTCGGCGATCGGGCACGAACCGGATTCCCCGCTGCTGGACCTGGTGGCCGACCTGCGGGCCTCCACCCCGACGGACGCGGCGAAGAAGGTGGTCCCGGACGTCGGGGAGGAGCTGGAGCGGGTGCGCCAGCTCCAGGGCCGGGGGCTGCGCGCCCTGCGCGGGCTGCTCGACCGGGAGGAGCGGGGCCTCGCGCACGCGCTCGCCCGGCCCGTGTTCGTCCACCCGCAGCGGATGGTGGAGACCCGGGAGGCCGAGGTGGAGGCGCTGCTGGCGCGCAGCCGGCGCACGCTGGGGCACCTGCTGGACCGGGCCGACTCGGAGCTGGAGCACACCCGCGCCCGGGTGGTGGCGCTGTCCCCGGCGGCCACCCTGGAGCGCGGGTACGCGGTGCTCCAGCGGGCCGACGGGCACGTGGTGCGGGCGCCGGAGGAGGTCACGGCGGGCGAGGTGCTGCGCGCCCGGGTGGCGGCGGGCGAGTTCACGGTCACCGTCACGGAGCCGGAGCCGGAGCCGGAGCCGCAGGCCGGCTGAACCCGACACACTCCCGCAATGAACAAGATCCACTACACCGATACGATGCGAGGGACCGGGAATGGCTGAAACCGATACGGCGCTGGGGTACGAGCAGGCACGCGACGAGCTCGTCGAGGTGGTCCGCAAGCTGGAGGCCGGCGGCACCTCCCTGGAGGAGTCGCTCGCGCTCTGGGAGCGCGGCGAGGAGCTCGCGGCGGTGTGTCGTCGCTGGCTGGAGGGTGCCCGAGCCCGGCTGGACTCGGCGCTGGCCGCCCGGGAGGCCGCGGACGGGGCGGACGGGGGCGGCCGCCCGGAGTGATCCGAGTCACCACCCCCACCATTTTAGTTGAAATTTCATCTACTTCCGCCGTAGAGTTCGAGACATCGCGCTTCACCTCCGTACAGAAGAAGGCTTTCCGATGTCTCTCGTTCTCGACGCCGCTGCTCAGGACCTGCTCTTCCGCGAGGCCCGCACCGCCAACTCGTTCTCCGACGAGCCGGTGACCGAGGAGCAGGTCCAGGCGATCTACGACCTGGTGAAGTACGGCCCCACCGCCTTCAACCAGACCCCGCTGCGCATCACCCTGGTCCGCTCCCCCGAGGCCCGCGAGCGCCTCGTGAAGCACATGGCCGAGGGCAACCAGGCCAAGACCGCCGCCGCCCCGCTGGTCGCGATCCTCTCCGCGGACAACGAGTTCCACGAGGAGCTCCCCCAGCTGCTGCCGCACTTCCCGCAGGCCAAGGACGCCTTCTTCTCCGAGCGCCCGGTCCGCGAGCAGTCCGCCCTGGTCAACGCCTCCCTCCAGGCCGCGTACTTCATCGTCGGCGTCCGCGCCGCCGGCCTGGCCGCGGGCCCGATGACCGGTCTGGACTTCGCCGGCCTCCAGAAGGAGTTCCTGGACGGCGACCACACCCCGCTGATGGTGATCAACATCGGCAAGCCGGGCGAGAACGCCTGGTTCCCGCGCTCCCCGCGCCTGGACTTCGACCAGGTCGTCACCACGGTCTGAGCCCCGCGCACACACGAAGAGGCCGCCCGCCCCGGAACCCCGGGGAGGGCGGCCTCTTCGCGTACGCATGTGCGGACAGTCGGGACCTACGGGGTCTGCGGCCCCTGCTTGAACTCCAGCGCCGCGGCCATCACGCCGAGCTGCTCGAAGGAGGCCGTCCCGGTCACCACCGTGACGTAGCCCTGCTCCCGGCGCACCAGCGCGTCGTACTTCTCGCCGTCCCAGCGCTCCCACACCTGGTCGCCGACCCGCTGGGTCTGCCCGTCGGCGTGCGCCTTCTGGGTGACCCTGGTGAGGTACTTGTCGGAGGTGTCGGTGGACTGCTCCACCGACACGTACTGCTTGTCCGGGTCCTGGAAGCCCAGGTGCCAGGCGCTCGCGTTCTTGCGCTCGTAGGTCACCGAGGTCGCCCGCCACTGCTCGGGGAGCCCCACGGGGGCCGCCACCGGGTACGGCGCCGCGCGCCGGGCCGTGAGGGCCTCCACGCGGTAGTCGACCGTACGGGTCGGGTCGGCGTCCTCGTCATGGGGGACGAAGAGGTAGATCCCCGCCACCACGACGCCGATCACCGCCAGCGACCGGACCATGTCCCAGACCGTCTGCTTGCCCTTCATACCTGCCACGCCACCCATCGTCCCGCATCACCGGCGGGCGATCACCGCCGGGGGGTGGGCGTGGCGGCCGTGTCGTGGACGCCGTACGGGCTCCGGGAGCCGCAAGATGTCCGCTCAGGCCAATCGCCTGACCGATATTCCGCTCATACGTGACCCGCTCTGCTCAATATGTCGACGTACCGATAGAGTTCCAGCACCCTCACATCCCGGCCGTCGTCGTACAGAAAGGTGCGCTCCGATGACCGAGCACAACCTGCCGCCCCAGCTCGAAGTCTCTCCCGAAGCCCCCGACCGCAACCTCGCCCTGGAACTCGTCCGGGTCACCGAGGCCGCCGCACTCGCCGCGGGCCGGTGGGTCGGCCGTGGTGACAAGCTCGGCGCGGACGGCGCCGCGGTCAACGCCATGCGCACCCTGATCTCCACCGTCTCGATGAACGGCGTCGTCGTCATCGGCGAGGGCGAGAAGGACGAAGCCCCGATGCTCTTCAACGGCGAGCGGGTCGGCGACGGCACCGGCGCCGAGGTCGACATCGCCGTCGACCCGATCGACGGCACCACCCTGAACGCCAAGGGCATGCCCAACGCCATCGCGGTGCTGGCCGCCGCCGACCGCGGGACCATGTTCGACCCGTCCGCCGTGTTCTACATGGAGAAGCTGGTCACCGGCCCCGAGGCCGCCGACTTCGTCGACATCAACGCGCCGGTCTCGGTGAACATCCGCCGCGTCGCCAAGGCCAAGAGCATGGCCGTCGAGGACGTCACCGTCGTCATCCTGGACCGCCCCCGTCACGAGGGCATCGTCAAGGAGATCCGCGAGACGGGCGCCCGCATCAAGTTCATCTCGGACGGCGACGTCGCGGGCTCGGTCATGGCGGTGCGCGAGGGCACCGGCGTCGACCTGCTCCTGGGCATCGGCGGCACGCCCGAGGGCATCATCTCGGCCTGCGCCATAAAGTGCCTCGGCGGCACGATCCAGGGCAAGCTGTGGCCGAAGGACGACGCCGAGCGCCAGCGCGCGCTGGACGCCGGCCACGACCTGGACCGCGTCCTGAGCACGAACGACCTGGTGTCCGGCGAGAACGTCTTCTTCGTCGCCACCGGCATCACGGACGGCGAGCTGCTGCGCGGCGTCCACTACCGCGCCGAGACCGCGACCACGTCCTCGCTGGTCATGCGGTCGAAGTCGGGCACCATCCGGCAGATCGACTCCACGCACCGCCTGTCGAAGCTGCGCGCGTACAGCGCGATCGACTTCGACCGCGCCCAGTAGGAGCGGGGCAGCACCGGGCGGGCCGGAGACGGCACGGCCGGGTACGACGAGAGGGGCGGCCCCGTGCGGGGGACCGCCCCTCCGGCGCGTCCGCGGGCGCTGCCCGGGCGGGCCGCTCAGCCCGCCGCTGCGATCGGGCCGGGCGCACCCGCGCCGGGAAGCAGTTCGGCGGCCCTGCGCCGCCTGCGGCCCAGGACCACGCGCCGCTCGGCGGCGGTGAGGCCGCCCCAGACCCCGTAGGGCTCGGGCTGGAGCAGGGCGTGCTCCCGGCAGGCGACCATCACCGGGCAGCGCGCGCAGACCCGCTTGGCGGCCTCCTCGCGGGCGAGCCGGGCCGCGGTGGGCTCCTTGGACGGTGCGAAGAAGAGCCCCGCCTCGTCCCTGCGGCACACCGCCTCGGCATGCCATGGGCCGTCCTCTTCCCTGGCCGGCGTCCGCGGCTTGGGCACGGCGGCCGGGCGCGTCTGAAGGGTCTGGACGGCGGCTGCCTGCAGGGACTGATGCGGCGGATGCGGCACGGTCTACTCCTGACGACGGATACGCGAGCGAGACACGATGCACCGGTCTCTACCCGCTGTACGTGCCCCTATGCACCGTGTGCCGCCGGTGGCGGGAGGTTCGACCGAAATCCGACGTACGCACGAGGCGGACGTGCACCCCGTCCGGTGACGGCCCGCGCACCGCCCGCGCTCAGCCCTCCAGCCGCTTGCGGAGCTTGAGCGCCAGGTCGACCAGACGGGCCCCGAGCTTGGGCCGGGCCTCGATGTTGCCGAGCAGGGCGAAGCCGCGGACGATCACGACGGGCGCCTGCGGGTCGGTCGCGCCGCCCTCGCCGCGCACCTCGAAGTTGCCGAGGACGCCGCTGCCGTAGCCGCGCAGGGTGACGTTCTCGGGTACGAGCACCTCGACGTTGCCCAGGACGCAGGTCACGTTGATCTCGGTGACCTGCTGCTCGAAGACGGCCTCGGTGAGGTCGATGGTGATGTCGCCCATGACCGACACCGCGCGGGTCCGCGGCCCCGGGCGCCAGCGGCCCCTGCGGGCGGAGCTGCTGCACACGGCGACGACGGTCTCCTCGGGGCCCGCGGAGGCCCCCACGGGGGCCTGGGCCGCCGGGGAGGGGGCGGGGGCGCCGGGGGCGGCCGGGAGGTCGCGCACGAGCGTGTCGAGCTCCCCGACCGTCTTGAGGGCGTAGAGGGAGTCCAGCCGCTCGGAGTGCTCCTCGGCGGTGAGCCGGCCCTCGGCGAGGGCGTCGGAGAGGATCTGCGCGATCCGGTCCCGGTCGGCGTCGGAGGCGCGCAGCTCGGCGGGTGCGGGGGCGGCGGCTGCCGCGGGGGCTGCGGGGTGCTTTTCCAGGTCCACGGGAGCCAGCATAGCGAGACACGATAGATCGCGATACTCCCCCGTAGGCGGCGAGTGAGCCTTACCTCACAGACAAAGCCCGCGCACGAGGTCCTACGCTGGACAACCGCGCTGCCAAATCGGTCGTCAGCGCTGTCTGCCGAGTGAGGAATGCCCCCAATGCCGGAGTTCGCGTACACCGACCTGCTGCCCCTGGGCGAGGACACCACCCCCTACCGGCTGGTGACAGCCGAGGGCGTGTCCACCGTCGAGGCCGACGGCCGTACGTTCCTCAAGGTCGAGCCCGAGGCGCTGCGCAAGCTGGCCGAAGAGGCCATCCACGACATCCAGCACTTCCTGCGCCCGGCGCACCTCGCGCAGCTGCGCCGCATCATCGACGACCCCGAGGCCTCCTCGAACGACAAGTTCGTCGCGCTCGACCTGCTGAAGAACGCGAACATCGCCGCGGCCGGCGTCCTGCCGATGTGCCAGGACACGGGCACCGCGATCGTCATGGGCAAGCGCGGCCAGAACGTCCTCACCGAGGGCGGCGACGAGGCGGCCCTCTCGCGCGGCATCTACGACGCCTACACCCGCCTGAACCTGCGCTACTCGCAGATGGCGCCGATCACCATGTGGGAGGAGAAGAACACCGGCTCGAACCTGCCCGCGCAGATCGAGCTGTACGCGACCGACGGCGGCGCGTACAAGTTCCTCTTCATGGCCAAGGGCGGCGGCTCGGCCAACAAGTCCTTCCTCTACCAGGAGACGAAGGCGGTCCTCAACGAGGCCTCCATGATGAAGTTCCTGGAGGAGAAGATCCGCTCGCTGGGCACGGCCGCCTGCCCGCCGTACCACCTGGCGATCGTGGTCGGCGGCACCTCGGCCGAGCACGCCCTCAAGACGGCCAAGTACGCCTCGGCGCACTACCTGGACGAGCTCCCCACCGAGGGCTCCCCCCTGGGCCACGGCTTCCGCGACGAGGCGCTGGAGCAGCAGGTCTTCGAGCTGACCCAGAAGATCGGCATCGGCGCGCAGTTCGGCGGCAAGTACTTCTGCCACGACGTGCGCGTGGTGCGCCTGCCGCGCCACGGCGCCTCGCTCCCCATCGCCATCGCCGTGTCCTGCTCGGCGGACCGCCAGGCCACCGCGAAGATCACCGCCGAGGGCGTCTTCCTGGAGCAGCTGGAGCGGGACCCGGCGCGCTTCCTGCCGGAGACCACGGACGAGCACCTGAGCGAGTCGGCGGACGTGGTCTCGATCGACCTCAACCAGCCGATGGAGACCATCCTCGCCACCCTCACCGAGCACCCGGTCAAGACCCGCCTCAGCCTGACCGGACCGCTGGTCGTGGCGCGCGACATCGCGCACGCCAAGATCAAGGAGCGGCTCGACGCGGGCGAGGGCATGCCGCAGTACCTCAAGGACCACCCGGTCTACTACGCGGGCCCCGCGAAGACCCCCGAGGGCTACGCCTCCGGCTCCTTCGGCCCGACCACGGCCGGCCGCATGGACTCCTACGTCGAGCAGTTCCAGGCGGCGGGCGGCTCCAAGGTCATGCTGGCCAAGGGCAACCGCTCGCAGCAGGTGACGGACGCGTGCGGCGCGCACGGCGGCTTCTACCTCGGCTCGATCGGCGGCCCCGCGGCGCGCCTCGCGCAGGACTGCATCAAGAAGGTCGAGGTCCTGGAGTACGAGGAGCTCGGCATGGAGGCGGTCTGGAAGATCGAGGTCGAGGACTTCCCGGCCTTCATCGTCGTGGACGACAAGGGCAACGACTTCTTCCAGAACCCGGCCCCGGAGCCGACGTTCACCCACATCCCGGTCCGCGGCCCGGGCCTGTAGCCCCGCCCGCTCCCCCCGAGGGGCCCTCTGCCGAACGGCGGAGGGCCCCTCGGGCGTTTGTGCCGAACGGCAGATGGATCACCGGACGCCCGGCGGCGAGGCTGGAGCCGTACCTGAAACGGCCCGCCCTCCAAGGGAGTTCACGATGAAGACCCGTACCCGTACCCGCGTCCTCGCCGGTTCCGTCGCCGCCGGCGCCCTGTTCGCCACCCTGATCGGCGCGGCCCCCGCCCCGGCGGCCCCGGCCGCGCCGGCCAGGCCCGCCGCCGTCCACGGGGGCGCCTCGGTCCTGTACGCCTACTCCCCCCGTGACGACATCCGCTTCACGGTCGAGGCCGTGGCGGCCCCCTTCACCCGGCCGTTCCCGGGCAAGGAGGGCAAGGACGGGTCCCCGACGGACGCCCGGGGCAAGGTGACCGTCTACCACTACTCGCCCGAGTACCAGGTGACGGGCACCTCGGAGGCCGAGGTGGACTGCCTGGTCACCGGCGGCAGGACCGCCACGGTGACGGCCGTGGTCACCAAGTCGACGGTGGGCGACGTGGGCAGGCGGATCGGGATCAGCGTCCAGGACGGCGTCCGCGGCGAGCCGGACCGGCTGGGCTTCTCCTGGGGCGTCGCCAACATCGACCCGCCGAACCTGGACCCCGACGGCAGCGTCGCCAAGCCGTCCGCGGGCACCTGCATGGCCCCGGCCCCCTTCACGGAGGTCACGAAGGGCGGCTTCAAGGTCGTCCCGGCCCCGCTGCCCCCGCTCCCGAAGGCGTAGCCGTAGCCCGGGCGGCTGCCGGTTAACGTCCGGGACACGGGGGCGGGGCCGGTCGTTCACGCGGGTTTGCGAGGATTTCCGCATGACCTTGACGTCCTCCCTCCGCAGCGCCCCCGAGATCCGGGTGGTCGCGCACCGCGGGGCCTCGTACGAGCACCCCGAGCACACCATCGAGGCCTACCGGCAGGCCGTCGCCGACGGGGCCGACGCGCTGGAGTGCGACGTGCGCCTCACCGCCGACCACCAGCTGGTCTGCGTGCACGACCGGCGCGTCGAGCGGACCTCCGACGGGCGCGGGGTGGTCTCCGCCATGACCTACGCGGAGCTGGCCGCACTCGACTTCGGGGCGTGGAAGGGGGCCGCGCACGGCGGGGCCCGGGTGCTGCTCTTCGAGGAGCTGCTGAAGCTGGCGCTGGGCGCGGGGCGGCCGGTCGGGCTGGCGGTGGAGACCAAGCACCCGACCCGCGCCGGGGGCCGGCTGGAGGCGGAGCTGGTGCGCACGCTGCGGGAGTACGGGCTGGCCGACGGCGGCTCGGGCCTCGTCGAGGTGATGAGCTTCTCCCGGACCGCCCTGACCCGGATGCACCGGCTCGCGCCGGGGCTGCCCGCCGTGTACCTGATGGAGCGGCGGCTGCGGCCGGTCCGGCCCCCGTTCGCGACCCACGCGGGCCCGGGGATCGAGCTCGTACGCCGGGATCCGGCCCTGGTGGGGCGGCTGAAGGCGAAGGGGCTCCGGGTGCGGGTGTGGACCGTGGACGAGCCCGAGGACGTGGAGCTGTGCGTACGGCTCGGGGTGGACACGATCATCACCAACCGGCCGCGTGACGTGCGCAAGCTGCTGCACGACATGTGACACCGCGGGCACCCGCTCATGGAGACACCCGGCCGGGGTGCGCCGGCCGGGTGTGGGGGGTCGTAGGGGCGGGGGCGGGGGTTACACGAAGCGCTGGTTCGCCGCGCCGTTGCAGGGCTGGAGGCGCAGCGGGTCCTTCGCCGCGGAGAGCGTCAGGCACATGCCGGGCGCGGCGGCGGGCCGCAGGGTGGCTCCGTCACGGACGAACTGCTGGTTGGCGCCGCCGTGGCAGTTCCAGATGATCAGGGCGGTGCCGGCCCCGTAGGCGGCGCCGGGGGCGTCCAGGCAGCGGTCGTGGGTGAGTTCGACGTGGACGGACTTGCGGGCGGTGTCGTACCACCAGCCCTGGTTGCGCCCGCCGTGGCAGTCCCAGCCCACGACCTTGGTCTCGTTGGCGCTGGAGCCGCCGAAGGTGTCGAGGCAGGTGCCGGTCGCCGCGTTCTTCAGGGGCTTGTACAGGTCGTCCCAGGCGCCGGCCTGGAGGACGGGGGTGCCGGTGCTGGCCGGGTCGGCGCAGGAGGCTTCGCGCAGGCCGGAGTCGTAGAGCTGGGTCAGGCAGGACGCGAAGGCGCCGTGGCCCCGGTAGTTGGGGTGGAAGGACTGGCGGGCGGTGTTCTCGTCCCACGGGAAGTGGTCGCCGAGGTCCAGGTAGAGCCCGCGGGCCCAGGTGTCCTCCATGCAGACCTCGTGGCCGTGGAAGAGCCGCGAGTTGTCCAGGAAGAGGGCGCCGGAGGTGCGGGCGGCCTCGCGCATGCCCTTCTCGAAGGTGGGCACCGCGTAGTTGCGGCCCCAGCTGGCGTCGGAGTCGTAGCCGGCGCAGCCGCCGGGGAGCTTGCCGGGGAAGCTCGGGTTGTCGTTGAAGTCGGGGCCGATGGGGCTGGGGTAGCCCATGACGACGAGCTTGTAGTCGGAGTCGGCGTAGCCGGCGTCGCGCATGACGGTCTTCAGGTCGGCGACGGTGGCCTCGACCTTGGGCTTGAGGCCGTCGACGCGGCTCTGCCAGCCGGGGCCGTACTTGGGCTCGCAGGTGCCCTGGCTGAGCACCCAGCGGGTGACGCAGTCGGTCATGACGGGGCCGAACTGGAGGTCGTCGTTGGCCCCGGCGACCAGCAGCACCATCTTGATCTTCGTGTTGCGGGCCTTCACGGCGAGGCTGTCGCTCTGCACCAGCTCGTCGGCGTACTGCTTGCTGCCGCCGATCCTGATGTTTCCGGTGTAGCCGCCGGAGCAGGCCACGTTGAAGGTCAGGTCGGCGGGGATGCCGGTGCGGTGGATCGCCGCGTCGGGCGAGCGGTGGCACTGGTTGGACGCGGTGTTGGTGGCGGGGTCGTAGTTGCCGACGCCCTCGCCCGAGATCTCGCTGTCGCCGAGCGAGATCAGGCCGGTCTTGCGCTCGGCGAGCGGGCGGATCGCCGGGTCGCCGTAGATCCTGGTGGCCTCGGCGGCCCGGATGGCCTCAAGTTCCGGCGAGAGCGGTGTGATCGAGCCGACCGCGGCGGGGGCCGCCTGCGCCATGGGGGTGACGGCGGTGGCACCCCCGAGGGCGGCCGCGACCGCCACGACCACGGCGAAGGTAGATCTGAGCCTGGGCTTCGTACGCGCACGTGCCATGAACGCCTCCCCGATATCGGTGTTACCCCCGGTATTTACTGGCCGGTAGGGGAGATGGGAACAGTCCGAACAAGACAATTGCTCAAGTTTTTGAGGAGGCTACGAAGATGACTGACGATCAGCAGCCGCAGGAGTTCCGCACCGAGCACGACTCGATGGGCGAGGTACGGGTGCCCGCGCATGCGAAATGGCGCGCCCAGACCCAGCGCGCCGTGGAGAACTTCCCGCTCTCCGGACAGCGTCTGGAGCGCGCCCACATCCAGGCCCTGGCCCGCATCAAGGCGGCCGCCGCCCTGGTGAACGCCCGGCTGGGGGTGGTGGGCGAGGAGGTCGCGGAGGCGATCCGGTCCGCCGCCGCCGAGGTCGCCGAGGGCCGTTGGGACGAGCACTTCCCCGTCGACGTCTTCCAGACCGGCTCGGGGACCTCGTCCAACATGAACACCAACGAGGTGATCGCCACCCTCGCCACCGAGCGGCTCGGGCGCGACGTCCACCCCAACGACCACGTCAACGCCTCGCAGAGCTCCAACGACGTCTTCCCGTCCTCCATCCACATCGCCGCCACCGCCGCCGTCACGCACGAGCTGATCCCGGCCCTGGAGCACCTCGCCGCCGCCCTGGAGCGCAAGTCCGCCGAGTTCGCCGACGTGGTCAAGGCCGGGCGCACGCACCTGATGGACGCCACCCCGGTCACCCTGGGCCAGGAGTTCGGCGGGTACGCCGCCCAGGTCCGCTACGGCGTCGAGCGGCTGCGCGCGGCGCTGCCGAGGCTGGCCGAACTGCCGCTCGGCGGGACGGCCGTGGGCACCGGGATCAACACCCCGCCCGGGTTCTCGGCGGCCGTGATCGCGGAGGTGGCCGCCGCCACCGGGCTGCCGCTGACCGAGGCCCGCGACCACTTCGAGGCCCAGGGGGCCCGGGACGCGCTGGTGGAGACCTCGGGGATGCTCCGTACGATCGCCGTCTCGCTGACGAAGATCTGCAACGACCTGCGCTGGATGGCGTCCGGCCCGCGCACGGGATTGGCCGAAATCAATCTGCCGGATCTCCAGCCCGGGTCCTCGATCATGCCCGGGAAGGTCAATCCGGTCGTCCCCGAAGCCGTGCTGATGATCGCCGCGCAGGTGATGGGGAACGACGCGACGGTCGCCGTGGCGGGCGCCGCCGGCAACTTCGAGCTCAATGTGATGCTCCCCGTCATGGCCCGCAACCTCCTCGAATCCGTCCGCCTGCTCGGCAACGGCAGCCGCCTGCTGGCCGACCGCACCGTGGCCGGGATCACCGCCAATGCCGAGCGGGCCAGGGAGTACGCCGAGTCCTCCCCCTCCGTGGTGACCCCGCTGAACCGGTACATCGGCTACGAGGAGGCCGCCAAGGTGGCGAAGAAGGCCCTCGCCGAACGGAAGACGATCAGGGAGGTCGTCCTGGAGTCCGGCTACGTGGAGCGCGGCGCGCTCACCCTGGAGCAGCTCGACGAGGCCCTCGACGTCCTGCGCATGACCCGGCCCTGAAAGCGGTTCCGGACAGGGGCCGAATCCGGTCGTTTCCCGTCCCCGGCCCCCTCGGTGACCTGCACCGCAGCATCCGCGGGGGCCGCCGCCCTAAGATCTGCGCATGACAGGTACCGACAGGACCGGGAGCGGCGTGACGCGGCCAGACGCGCGGGGTGGGACACAGGACGGCCGCTGGGCGCCCGGGGAGCAGATCCTGTGGCGGTACCGCGACCACGCCCCGGGCATCGACGGCCGGATCCACATCGCCCGGCCGGTGACCGTCGTACGGGACACCGACGAGCTGCTCGCGGTGTGGATGGCGCCGGGCACCGAGTGCGTCAGGCCCGTCCTCGCCGACGGCTCCGCCGTGCACCAGGAGCCGCTGGCCACCCGCTACACCGCGCCGCGCACCACCGCGCGCTCGTACTGGCGAGGCGGCGGCGTGCTGAAGCTGGCCCGGCCCGGGGAGCCGTGGTCGGTGTGGCTGTTCTGGGACCAGGGCTGGCACCTGCGCAACTGGTACGTGAACCTGGAGGAACCGCGCTCGCGCTGGTCGGGCGGGGTGGACTCCGAGGACCACTTCCTCGACATCGCCGTGTACCCGGACCGCAGCTGGAAGTGGCTGGACGAGGACGAGTTCGCCCAGGCGCAGCGCAGCGGGCTGATGGACGCGGAACAGGCGGCGCGGGTCGAGGAGGCGGGGCGTGCGGCGGTGGACGTGATCAAGGCGTGGGGCCCGCCGTTCGGCGACGGCTGGCAGGACTGGAGGCCCGATCCGGCCTGGACGATTCCGGTTCTGCCCGAGGACTGGGACCGCACCCCGGCGCATATGACCTCATGAGACCCTTGATGCGCCCCCGGGGTGCAAACGTAGGATCGTCCTCCGCCGGTCGTCCGCGGTGCGCCTCCTGGGCACCGTAACCGCAAATCACCTGCGGAGACCGGTACTTGACGGAGGTCTACGCAGAACGAGAGGTAACGAGGGGGACGCGGAAACCGGGGGTGATGGTGCCCCGGCCGCTGAGCGGGTATACCGCGACTGACCGAGTTGAGTGCAGCGCACATCGAGCGCAAACGGATGGAATTCCACGCGTGACGGAGTACCCCACCTCCCAGGAGGGCCCGCAGCCCGCCGGTGCCTCCGGCGGAGGTACGGACGAGGCAGGCCACGGCAAGGCCCCGATCGCGGCCGCCGAGGCCGTACGCACGCATGCTCAGGTTCCCGCCGCCGAGGTCCCGCGCCCGCGCGGCGGACCGTCCGGCGAGGCCTCCCCGGCCTCCGGCCACGGCCCGGCCGACGCCGATGCCGGCGCCGCGCGCAGCCGGGACGGCGAGGCCGCCCGCAACGCCGGCCGGCACGACGCCGCCGCCGGCGGTACGGGGATTGCGGGCACCGGTACCGGAGAGGTGAGCGCGGCCCGCCGCGAGGGCGACCGGCTGCGCTTCGTCGGCGCCGCCACCCGCCGGATCGCGCGCGGCATCGACCTCGACGAGATCGTCCTCGGCCTGTGCCGGGCGACCGTGCCGACCTTCTCCGACGCGATCCTCGTCTACCTGCGCGACCCGCTGCCCGTCGGCGACGAGCGGCCCGTCGGGCCCGTCGTCTTAAGGCTGCGGCGCACCGACCGGCTCCGGCCGCTCGACGACCTCACCGACAGCGGCGACGGCTCCGGGGCCACGGGGGCCGCCGGCGAGCTCGACTTCAGCCAGCTGCCGCTGGTCGGACCGCAGGGCGACCTGCCCGCGGCGGAGCTGTGCGAGATCCGGCCCGGCGGGGCCCTCGCCGAGGTGCTGCGCGGCGTCCGGCCCGTCTTCGGCTCGGCCGCGGGGGCCAGGGGCGCCCTGCCCGAACTGCTGGGCGCCGACCATCCCGTGCCACGCGGCCAGCGGGCCATCCTGGCCCCGCTGCGGGGCCGCCGGCGGGTGATCGGCGCGGCGGTGTTCCTGCGCACCCCGGACCGCGACGCCTTCGAGCAGAACGACCTGCTCGTCGCCGCCCAGCTGGCCACCCACACCGCGCTCGGCATCGACAAGGCGGTGCTGTACGGCCGCGAGGCGTACATCGCCGACGAACTCCAGCGCACGATGCTGCCCGACAGCCTCCCCCAGCCCACCGGGGTCCGGCTCGCCTCCCGCTACCTGCCCGCCGCCGAGACGGCCCGGGTGGGCGGCGACTGGTACGACGCCATACCGCTGCCCGGCAGCCGGGTCGCGCTGGTCGTCGGCGACGTCATGGGCCACTCCATGACCTCCGCCGCGATCATGGGGCAGCTGCGCACCACCGCGCAGACCCTGGCCCAGCTCGACCTGCCGCCCGCCGAGGTGCTGCACCACCTGGACGAGCAGGCCCAGCGGCTCGGCTCCGACCGGATGGCCACCTGCCTGTACGCGGTCTACGACCCCGTCTCGCACCGCATCACCATCGCCAACGCCGGCCACCCGCCGCCGGTGCTGCTGCACCTGGGCGGCCGCGCCGAGGTGCTGCGCGTCCCGCCCGGCGCCCCCATTGGGGTCGGCGGCGTGGACTTCGAGGCGGTGGAGCTGGACGCCCCGGCCGGGGCCACCCTGCTGCTGTACACCGACGGCCTCGTGGAGTCCCGGCTGCGGGACGTGTGGACCGGCATCGAGCAGCTCCGCGAGCGGCTCGCCACCACCGCGCAGCTGACCGGGCTGGACCACTCGCCGCCGCTGGAGGCCCTCTGCGACGACGTGCTGGACATGCTCGGCCCCGGCGACCGGGACGACGACATCGCGCTGCTGGCGGCCCGCTTCGAGGGGATCGCGCCCAGCGACGTGGCGTACTGGTTCCTGGACCCGGAGGAGACCGCTCCGGGCCGGGCCCGGCGCTTCGCCCGGCGCGCCCTGGCCCGCTGGGGCCTGGAGGAGCTGAGCGACTCGCTGGAGCTGCTCGTCAGCGAGGTGGTCACCAATGCCGTGCGGTACGCGGAGCGGCCGGTGACCCTGCGCCTGCTGCGCACGGACGTGCTGCGCTGCGAGGTCGGCGACGACTCCCCGCAGCTGCCGCGCCAGCGCCGCGCCCGGGACACCGACGAGGGCGGGCGCGGCCTGTTCCTGGTCAACCGGCTGGCCCGGCGCTGGGGTGCGACGCGCCTGAGCAGCGGCAAGGTGGTCTGGTTCGAGCTGGCGCTGCCGGGTCCGGGGCCGCAGGAGCGGCGCTGACGGCGCACCCCGCACGCACCACCGCCCCGCAGCGTGATCGCTGCGGGGCGGCGTTGTGTGTGCGGTGAGCGCGGTTACCGCTGCTGCGTGTTGGGGTTCGGGGGGAAGAGCGGCGGCGTCGGGTCCTTCGTCGGCGGCGTCGGGTCCTTGGTCGGCGGCGTCGGGTTCTTCGTCGGCGGCGTCGGGTTCTTGGTCGGCGGCGTCGGGTCGGGCTTGCCGGTGCCGCCGCTGCCGGTCGGGTCCGGGGTGCCCGTCGGGCGGGTGCCGGAGCTGGTCGGCGTCGGCGTGGTGCTCGGGGCCGAGGTCGTCGGGGACGCGCTGCGGGTCGGCGGCGGGGGCGGGGTGCCCATCTCGGCGTCCGAGAGGTCGAACTGGCCGGTGGTCTGGCCCTTGAGCGCGGCCAGCGTGTACGCCTGCCAGATCTGCGCGGGGAAGCTGGAGCCGCCCGCGCGGCCCTTGCCGGCGGTACCGGTCAGGGTGACCTGGTTGTGCGAGTTCGGGTCCTCGCCGAACATCGCGACGACGGTGACCAGCTCCGGGGTGTAGCCGGTGAACCAGGCGGCCACGTTGGACTCGGTGGTACCGGTCTTGCCCGCGGCCTCGTAGGCGGAGCTGCGCACGGCCTTGCCGGAGCCCTCCTCGACCACGCCGGTGAGGACCTTGGTGACGGTGTCGGCGGTCTTGCTGGTGAGGACCTGGGAGCCGACCGGGTTGACGGGCTTGAACTCGCCGTCCTTGTGCTCGGCCTTCTTGATGATGGTCGGCGTGACCTTCTTGCCGTGGTTGTCGAGGGTGGCGTAGACGCCGGCCATCTCCACGGTGTTGGCGCTCATGGTGCCGAGCGACATGGCGGGCGAGGCGGCGGGCCAGCCCTCGCGGTCGGCCATGCCGAGGGAGAGCGCGGTCTCCTTCACCTTCGCGGGCTTGGCGTCGACGAACATCTGCGCGTACACCGAGTTCACCGAGGAGTTCGTGGCCTCCTGGACGGTGATCATCGGGTCGCCGTAGTTGATGTCGTCCTGGTTCTGCGGGGCGAAGGCGGTGTCGCTGCCGACCACGGGGCGCTTGCTGGTGCCGTCGTAGAGGGCGTTCGGGGTGATCGGGCGGCCGTCCTGGGTCTTCGCGCCGGTCTCCAGGGCGCTGGCCAGCACGATCGGCTTGAAGGTCGAGCCCGGCTGGTAGTCGGTGCGCAGCGCGTTGCTCTCGGACTTCTCCGTCAGGCCCTGGCCGCCGTACATGGCGACGATGCCGCCGGTCTTGGCGTCGACGGAGGTGGCGCCGGCCTGGACGCTCTGGTCCTGGGGGCGGTCCTTGGTGTTCTTGCGGTCCAGCTTGGACTCCAGCTCGTCCTGGACTGCCTTCTCCAGGGCGGCCTGCTTCTTCTTGTCGATGTTGAGGGTGATCGTCCAGCCGCCGGCGTTGATCTCGGCGTCCTTGATGCCCTGCTTGTTCATCTCCAGCTCGGCGGCCTGGACCAGGTAGCCCTTCTGGCCGTCCATGCCCGGTCGGGTCTTGGGCTTGATGGGCTCCTGGAACTTCAGGGTCGCGCGCTTGGCCTGGTCCAGCTCGCCCATCTCGACCATGTTGTCGAGGACGGCGTTGAAGCGGATCATGACGAGCCGCTTGCCGTTGGGGCCGGCGGTCGCCCAGTCGTACTGGCTGGGGGCCTGGATGACGGCGGCCAGGTAGGCGCCCTGCTCCAGGGTCAGCTTGTCGGAGTCGACGCCGTAGTAGGCCTGGGCGGCGGCCTGGATGCCGTAGGCGTTGCGGCCGTAGAAGTTGGTGTTCAGGTAGCCGATGAGGATGTCGTCCTTGCTCATCCGCTGGTCGACCTTGAGCGAGATGATCAGCTCTCGGAGCTTGCGCGTCGCCGACTGGTCCTGGGTCAGGTAGTAGTTCTTGACGTACTGCTGGGTGATCGTCGAGCCGCCGGCCTTGCCGCGGCCGAGGGCGGTGTTGAAGACGCCTCGGCCGACACCGATCACGTCGACGCCGCTGTCCTTGTAGAAGGTCTTGTTCTCGATCGCGATGAACGCGGTGCGGACGTCCGGCGGGACCTTGTCGAACGGGACGATCGAGCGGTTCATCTTGCCGGTGGTGGCCATGACCGAGCCGTCGGCGTACTTGTAGGTGTTGCTCTGCAGGACCGCACCCTGGTTGGGGTCGGTCGGCTCGTTCACCGAGAAGTACAGGATGACGGCTCCGGCCGTCATGAGGAGGAGCCCCCCGACGAAGGTGCCGAGGATCGTCTTCCAGTTCAGGAAGCGGCGTATGCCACTGCGCTTTCCGGTCGACTTGCCCTGGCGCCCGCTCGGCGCTTTCCGCGCACCGCGCTGCTGCTGCGCCTTTCGCGCTTCTGCTCGGCCCATCGCTCCCGCTCCGCTCGATTACCCCCCCGACGTCAGCTCAGAAAACTAACACCGCAGGCTGTGACAAAGGTTGACTAACTCTGATCAATACCGGTCATTTCGGACGTGAGAATCAGCACCCACACCAATGGAACCGACGCCCATGAGACAGGAAGGGTTGCGGCGAACGCAAAAAGTGATATCACTTTGCTAGGCGTTCCGGTCGGCCACGACCGGACGCGGGACACCAAACGGGGGTAATCCATGACAGCCGCAGTGGACGCACGGCCGAGTGACGTACAGGCAAGTGGCGTACGGGAGTTCACCGCGCGCAGCGTCGGCGGCGGGCCCGCCCTGCTGCTCGGCCTGCTGGGGACGGCGGCCGGGGTCGCGCTCGTCGTCCTGGGCGCCACGGCGGACGGGGTGGCGCTCCAGGCCACGCTGATCCCGCTGGGCATCCTGCTCGTCGTCGCCCAGACGGTCGCCCTGACCGGGCTGAACATGGTGGCGCCCGGCGAGGCCCGGGTGGTCCAGCTGTTCGGCCGCTACCGGGGCACGGTCCGCACGGACGGGCTGCGCTGGGTCAACCCCTTCGCCACCCGCCGCAAGGTCTCCACCCGGGTCCGCCAGCACGAGACCTCCGTCCTGAAGGTCAACGACGCCTACGGCAACCCGATCGAACTGGCCGCGGTCGTGGTGTGGCGGGTCGCCGACACCGCGCGGGCCGTCTTCGAGGTCGAGGACTTCCAGCAGTTCGTCGAGACGCAGACCGAGGCGGCCGTCCGGCACATCGCCATCGAGTACCCCTACGACTCCCACGACGAGGGCGGGCTCTCGCTGCGCGGCAACGCGGAGGAGATCACCGAGAAGCTCGACGCCGAGCTGGCCGCCCGGGTCGAGGCGGCGGGCGTGCAGATCATCGAGTCCCGCTTCACGCATCTCGCGTACGCTCCGGAGATCGCCTCCGCGATGCTCCAGCGCCAGCAGGCGGGCGCCGTGGTGGCGGCGCGCAAGCTGATCGTCGAGGGCGCGGTGGGCATGGTGGAACTGGCCCTGACCCGGCTGGCCGAGGAGGAGATCGTGGACCTGGACCCCGAGCGCAGGGCCGCCATGGTCTCGAACCTGATGGTCGTGCTCTGCGGCGACCGCGCGGCCCAGCCGGTCATCAACACGGGCACCCTGTACCAGTGACCCCCGCAGGCGAGCCGGACGGCGGGGCGCCCCGGCCGGAACCCCGGGCCGCGCGCCCGCCGCGGGCCGCGCGGCAGGAGCGCAAGCAGGTCCTGCTCCGGCTCGACCCGCAGGTCTACGACGCCCTCGCGCGCTGGGCGGGCGAGGAGCTGCGCAGCGCGAACGCGCAGATCGAGTTCCTGCTCCGGCGGGCCCTGTCCGAGTCCGGCCGGCTGCCGGGCGGGGCCGCCCCGATCCCCCCGCGCGGCCGCCCCCGGCGTACGTCCGACTCCTGACCGCCGCCGCCTTCAGGGGCGGCGGCTCAGCAGCACGAAGCCGTCCTGTTCGGCCACGCTCGCGTAGCCGTTCGCTCGGGACCGCGCCAGGGCGATCGACTCGGCCGGAACGGACAGCGGCCAGTGCCGCCACACCGGGACCCGGGTGTCCACGATGATCCACTGCGGGCCGGGACGGCTGTCCTGCCAGCCGTAGACGCTGACGCTCGTACGGTCGGTCAGGTGCGGCACCAGGTTGTCCGAGGCCTGCACCACGGCCCCGTCCGGGATCCGGTCCATCAGCCGCTCGGCGACCGCCGCCCGGGGATCGGCCCGCCAGGTGGCGGGCTGCACCAGCTGCCACCAGGAGTACGCGGGGAGCAGCAGCAGGCAGACCCCGGCCGCGCCGAGGAGATAGCGGCGCAGGCCCGCGGGGCTGCTCCCGCGCCGGTTCAGGGCGTCCACGAAGGCCGCGAAGACGACCGGCATCAGGACCAGCGAGTAGTGGTAGCCGGTCCCCCAGTGCACGGGGTTGTCCGAGGCGAGCCGCCACACCAGCGTGGGCACGGCCACCCACATCAGCGGTGAGCGCACCGCCAGGAACAGGGTCGGCGCCAGCACCAGGACCAGGGTCGCGACCTTCGTCTCGGGGGTGAGCAGCCCGACCGTCATCCGGTACAGGGAATCGCCCGCGCCGCCCGCGGCCCCGCCGGCGGCCTCCGTGCCGTGGGAGGCGACGTAGCCGTCGAACCCCTGCGGGTGGAAGGCGGGCAGCACCACCGTCATGACCAGCAGCGCCCCGGCGGCGCCGGCCAGGGCGACGAGGATGCCGGTGCGGCGCGCGCCCGGCCCGCAGCGCCAGGCGATGACCAGCCCGATCACCGCCACCGTCAGCCCGAGGTCCTCCTTGACCAGGAGCAGCGGCAGCGCCCAGCAGGCCGCCGCCCGCATCCGCCCCTCGCCGAGCGCGGCCAGGGAGGCGGCGAGCAGCGGGACGGCGAAGGCCACCTCGTGGAAGTCGTAGCCGACGCCGCTCGCGAGGCCCCAGGACAGTCCGTAGCAGAGCCCGGTCACCACGGCGGCCGGGGCGCCCAGCGCCCGGTGCGCCCAGCGGGCGAGCGGCAGCACGCTCGCGGCGATCAGCGCCGCCTGGGCGAGGAGCAGGGTGCTCGCGGAGGGCCAGATCCGGTAGAGGGGCGCCAGCAGGGCGATGACCGGGGAGAAGTGGTCCCCGAGGACGGGGAAGTCCGGGCCCTTGATCTCGGAGACGGGCAGCCGGCCCGTCGCGTAGGAGCGGACGGCCTGCTCGAAGATCCCGAGGTCGAAGCTGCGGGAGAGGAACCGCTGGTGGGTGCGCAGGGACAGGGCCGCGTAGACGAGGAAGAGCCCGCCCGCGAGTGCCCAGATCCACCAGGGGGTGCCGGGGCGGGGGGCGGCGGGCGGCCGGTCGCGGGTGCGGGCGTCCGGTCCGGTCTGCTGCGGCGGGAGCGCGGCGGTCTCGGCGGGGGATCCGTGCATGGCGCGCCTTTCGGGATGCGGTGCCGGGCGGGGCCCGTGGGCCCTGGAGACCGGTGGACCCGGAGGCTCGTGGGCCGGCGGGCCGGGAGACCCTGGCGGGGGCGGCTCCCAAGGTGCCAGCCCCGCGGGGGCCCCGCACCGAGCCGCCCCCGGCGCCCGCGAAGTCCCCACGAATGGCCGCAGCCCCGGCTCCCGCCGGAACGGATGCCGGGCGCCGGGCGCGGCCACGGCCCGGCCCCACGACCCCGGCCCCGCCTCGACCCGGCGACCTATACACGGTGCGTATACACCACGTGTATAGTCGCCCGCATGTCCATCGGTCACACCCTGCTCGGCCTCCTGGAGGCCGGCCCGCGCCACGGCTACGACCTCAAGCGCGCCTTCGACGAGAAATTCGGCCACGACCGCCCTCTCGCCTACGGGCAGGTCTACTCGACCATGTCCCGCCTCCTGAAGAACGGCCTCGTCGAGGTCGAGGGCATCGAGTCCGGCGGCGGCCCCGACCGCAAGCGGTACGCCATCACCGACGCCGGGATCACCGACGTCGAGGCCTGGCTCGCGCAGCCCGAGAAGCCCGAGCCGTACCTCCAGTCCACCCTCTACACCAAGGTCGTCCTCGCCCTGCTGACCGGCCGCAGCGCGAACGAGCTGCTGGACACCCAGCGGGCGGAGCACCTGCGGCTGATGCGCATCCTGACCCAGCGCAAGCGCAAGGGCGACCTCACCGACCAGCTGGTCTGCGACCACGCCCTGTTCCACCTGGAGGCCGACCTGCGCTGGCTCGAACTGACCGCCGCCCGCCTCGACCAGCTCGCCCGGGAGGTACGCCCGTGACCCCCGCCGGTACCCTGCTCGCCGCCACGGACCTCCGCAAGGAGTACGGACCCACCACCGCCCTCGACGGCGTCGGCTTCTCCATCCACCCCGGCGAGGTCGTCGCCGTCATGGGCCCCTCCGGCTCCGGCAAGTCGACCCTGCTCCACTGCCTCGCCGGGATCGTCCCGCCCGACTCGGGCACCGTCACCTACGCGGGCCGCGAGCTGACCGCCCTGAACGACGCCGAGCGCAGCGCCCTGCGCCGCACCGAGTTCGGCTTCGTCTTCCAGTTCGGCCGGCTCGTCCCCGAGCTGACCGCGGTGGAGAACGTCGCCCTGCCGCTGCGTCTGAACGGCGTGAAGCGCAAGGAGGCCGAGGCGACGGCCCTGCAGTGGATGGAACGGCTCCAGGTCGAGGACACCCGCACCAAGCGCCCCGGCGAGATCAGCGGCGGCCAGAGCCAGCGCGTGGCCGTCGCCCGCGCCCTGGTCACCCGGCCCCGGGTGGTGTTCGCCGACGAGCCCACCGGAGCCCTCGACTCCCTCAACGGCGAACTGGTGATGCAGCTGCTCACCGAGGCGGCCCGGTCCGCGAACGCCGCCGTCGTCCTGGTCACGCACGAGACCCGCGTGGCCGCGTACTCCGACCGCGAGATCGTCATACGTGACGGCCGGTCCCGTGACATGGAGCGGATCATATGAACGGCCGCGCGGTATGGGCCCGCGACCTCGCCATGGGCGCCCGCTTCGCCTTCGGCGGCCGCGAGGGGTGGATCCGCACCCTGCTCACCGGCGTCGGGGTCGGCCTCGGAGTCGCCCTGCTGCTGATCAGCACCGCGATCCCCGGCGCGTTCGCCGCCCGCATCGACCGCGAGGCGGCCCGCGAGAGCGCGAACAGGTCCATCACCAACGGACCGCGCGGCGACACCCTGCTGGCCGTGAAGGTCAACCAGAACTACCACGGCCTGGACATCGGCGGCCGCCTGGTGGAGGCGGAGAGCCCCCGGGCCCCCCTCCCGCCGGGCCTGACGAAGATCCCCGGCCCCGGCGAGCTGGCCGTCTCCCCCGCGCTGGGCAAGCTGCTGGACTCCGCCGACGGAGCGCTGCTGCGCGAGCGCCTCGACGGGCGGGTCACCGAGACGGTCGGCGACGCCGGCCTGACCGGCCCCGGCGAACTCCTCTTCTACCTGGGCGGCGAGAAGCTGGAGCAGCGCGCCCCGCAGGAGTTCCGCGTCCTCGACCGCATCGGCGTCTTCGGCGCCACGGTGCGGGAGCGGAACCTCGACCCGGTGCTGACGCTCCTGGTCGTCCTGACCTTCGTGGCCCTGCTCACGCCCATCGCCGTGTTCATCGCCGCCGCCGTCCGCCTCGGCGGCGAGGGGCGCGACCAGCGGCTCGCCGCGCTGCGCCTGGTGGGCGCCGACAGCCCCATGGTGCGCCGGATCGCGGCCGGCGAGGCACTGGTCGGGTCCCTGGCCGGGCTGCTGTTCGGCGCCGGGTTCTTCCTGATCGGCCGCGGGCTGGTCGGTTCCGTCACCCTCGGCCAGCGCAGCATCTTCCCGGCGGACCTCGACCCCTCGCCGGGGCTCGTGCTGCTGGTGGCCCTCGCCGTGCCCGCCGCCGCCGTGGCGGTGACCCTGTTCACCCTGCGCGGGGTGGTCGTCGAACCGCTGGGCACGGTCCACCGGCAGACTCCGGGCCGGCGCCGGATCTGGTGGCGGCTGCTGCTGCCCGCCGCCGGGCTCGGGCTGCTGGCGACGATGCCGCGCGGCGCCGGTGAGACCGCGGGGCTCAGCCAGTGGCAGGTCGCGGGCGGTGCGCTGCTGCTGCTGGTCGGCATCACCGCCCTGCTGCCCTGGGTCCTGGAACGCGCCGTCGGGCGGCTCTCCGGCGGCCCGGTCTCCTTCCAGCTGGCCGTCCGCCGGCTCCAGGTGAGCACCGGCACCGCCGCCCGCCTGGTCAACGGCATCGCGGTCGCCGTGGCCGGGGCCATCGCCCTGCAGATGCTCTTCTCGGGCGTCGAGGACTCGTACACCAGGGAGACCGGCCAGGACCCGACGCGGGCCGCCGTCGCGGTCGTGCTGCGCGACGGCGACGGCACCCGGCTCGACACGATCGCCGGGCAGATCTCCGCCGCCCCGGGCGTCGCCAGGACCGTACCGCTGGCCACCTTCCGCGCGGCGCACCAGATCCCGGTCCCCGACATCGGGCAGCGGATCGACGTCACCGTCGGCACCTGCGAGGCGCTCGCCGAGGTCGCGGTGCTCGACTCCTGCAAAGAGGGCGACGCCTTCGTCCTGACCGCCGAGCGGGGCATCTACGGGGCCACGGCCAAGCCGGGCGACGAGCTCTTCACCGGGGACGTCAGCGGCTACGGCACCGACGGGGAACCGGCCGCCAAATGGACCTTCCCGGCAGGCGCCCGCAAGGCCCTCGGCCGCCCCGATCCCACCGGCCTCCTGCGCGAGGGCCTGCTCGTCACCCCGTCCGCCGCGCCGAAGGACCTGGGCGACGGCCGGACCGCGCGGATCTTCGTCCAGCTCGACGACTCCGTGCCCGACGCGCTGGAACTGGTCCGCACGGCCACCTTCAAGGCGGCTCCCTTCGCCACCGCCATGACGCTGAAGGAGACCTACCGGGTCTCCAGTTACGGGGCGATCCGCACCGGTCTGCTCTTCGGCGCGACCGGCGTGCTGGTCCTGATCGGCACGAGCCTGCTCGTCTACCAGCTGGAACAGCTGCGCGAGCGCCGCAAACTGCTGTCCGCGCTGGTCGCCTTCGGTACGAAGCGCTCCACGCTGGGCCTGTCGGTGCTGTGGCAGACGGCCCTGCCCGTCGGGGTGGGCGTGGCCCTCGCGGCCGTGGCGGGGATCGGGCTGGGCTCGCTCCTGCGGGCGATGACGAGCCGCCCGCTCGTCGTCGACTGGACCGTGGTGGCGACGATGACCGGCGCCGGCGCGGGCCTGGTCGTCGCGGTGACCCTGCTCAGCCTGCCGCCGCTGCTGCGCCTGGTCCGCCCCGACGGCCTGCGCACCGAGTAGCCGAAGGGCTCAGTCGGTGGGCCATACCGGGAGCGGGCGCACGGCCTCGCGCAGTGCGCCCGCGATGGCCCGGAACTCCTCCTGCCGGGCCGTGCCGCTCCGCACGGCCAGGGCGATGCGCCGCGAGGGGGCGGGCTCGGCGAAGTACCCGGTGGACAGCTGCTCGTTGCGGGTCGTCTCCAGCCGCAGCGCGGTGCGCGGCAGCAGGGTCACCCCGAGTCCCCCTGCGACGAGCTGGACGAGGGTGGAGAGACCGGCGGCGGTGGTGGTGACGTCCGCCCCGGCGGTGCGGCCGGCCTCCCGGCAGATGTCCAGGGCCTGGTCGCGCAGGCAGTGCCCCTCGTCGAGCAACAGGAGCTGCAGGCCCCGCAGTTCCTCGCGCGGGATGTCCCGGCGTCCGGCGAGCGGGTGCTCGCGGGGCGCGAGGAGGACGAAGTCCTCGTCGAAGAGCGGCAGTTCGGTGACTCCGGGGACTCCGAGCGGGACCGCGAGCAGCAGCAGGTCGAGCCGCCCGCCGGCCAGCCCTTCCAGCAGCGAGGAGGTCTGCTCCTCGTGGACCTGGAGGTCCATGCGGGGGTAGCGCCGCTGGAAGAGCCCGAGCACGGTCGGCAGCAGGTACGGGGCCACGGTGGGGATCACTCCGAGGCGCAGCGCCCCGGTGAAGGGGGCCCGTACGGCCTCGGCCTCCTCCAGCAGTCCGCCGACCGCCTCGAGCACGCCGCGGACCCGCAGGGCGATCCGCTCCCCGGCGGGCGAGAGCAGCACCTTGCGGGTGGTGCGTTCGAGCAGCTGGACGCCGAGGGCCTCCTCCAGTGCGGAGACGGCCCCGGACAGGGCGGGCTGGCTCATGCCGATGGCCGCGGCGGCGTCGCGGAAGTGCAGGTGCTCGGCGACGGCCGCGAAGGCGCGCAGCTGTGCGAGCGTCGGTTGCTTCGTTCCTCTATTACTGACAGCCACTGATAGGTATCTCCGATCGCTCGGCACAAGAGTAGCTATTTCTGTAATCAATGCAGCTGTGTCAGCATGTGAGATCCGTCCAACCCCCTCGGAAAACCCCCAAAAGGGGCACTTTCCATTCCGCAAGGAGAGTTCGTGCTCACTGTCGGTGACAAGTTCCCCAGCTACGACCTGACCGCCTGCGTCTCCCTCGAAGCCGGCAACGAGTTCGCCCAGATCGACCACAAGACCTACGAGGGCAAGTGGAAGGTCGTCTTCGCCTGGCCGCTGGACTTCACCTTCGTGTGCCCGACCGAGATCGCCGCCTTCGGCAAGCTGAACGAGGAGTTCGCCGACCGCGACGCCCAGGTCCTCGGCTTCTCCCTGGACTCGGAGTACGTCCACCACGCCTGGCGCAAGGACCACGCCGACCTGCGTGACCTGCCCTTCCCGATGATGTCCGACATCAAGCGCGAGCTCTCCACCGAGCTGGGCATCCTCGGCGAGGACGGCCTGCCGATGCGCGCCGTCTTCATCGTGGACCCGAACAACGAGATCCAGTTCTCGATGGTGACCGCCGGTTCCGTGGGCCGTAACCCGAAGGAGGTCCTGCGGGTCCTCGACGCCCTGCAGACCGACGAGCTGTGCCCCTGCAACTGGAACAAGGGCGACAGCACCATCGACGCCGGCGCGCTGCTGGCCGGTGAGTGACGGATGTCCCTCGACTCCCTGAAGTCGGCCATACCGGACTTCGCCAAGGACCTGAAGCTGAACCTCGGTTCGGTCATCGGCAACCAGGACAAGCTCTCCGAGCAGCAGCTCTGGGGCACCGTCCTGTCCTGCGCGATCGCCGCCCGCTCCCCGCGCGTCCTGCGTGAGCTGGAGCCGGAGGCGAAGGCGGTCCTGTCGGCGGAGGCGTACACCGCCGCCAAGTCCGCCGCCGCGATCATGGCGATGAACAACGTCTTCTACCGCACGCGGCACCTGCTCTCCGACCCGGAGTACAACACCCTGCGCGCGGGCCTGCGGATGAACGTCATCGGCAACCCGGGCGTGGAGAAGGTCGACTTCGAGCTGTGGTCGCTCGCGGTCTCCGCCGTCAACGGCTGCGGCCAGTGCCTGGACTCGCACGAGCAGGTCCTGCGCAAGGCGGGCGTCGACCGCGAGACGGTCCAGGAGGCCTTCAAGATCGCTTCGGTGATCCAGGCCGTCGCCGTCACCCTCGACGCCGAAGCGGCCCTGGCCGCCGAGTAGTCACCCGTACGTACGGCGACGTACGCACGACGGGGCCCCCGCAGCCGTCACCGGCGGCGGGGGCCCCGCGCGTTCACCTGCGCAGCCGGGCCATCAGGGCCCGCATGTCCTCGATCATCGCGGACTTGACCGCGTCCTCGTCGAGGGCCTCGCTCTCCACGTCGCCCCACCAGGTGACGGTCATCGTGAAGACCGCCCCGCCGTCGAGCACCTGGAGCCGGGGCTTGTCCTGCTGTCCGGTGAACGTCGCCCGCTCGCCGAGTCCGGGAACCTGCTCCGCCGGGACGGACGGCATGCGCAGGTACGGATTGACATCGGGCCCGGAGCCGAACTCCACCTCGGGGTCCGCCTTCTTGTGCAGCTCGACCAGCACCTGCCCCTCGTGGGTGAAGGGGGACTCGCCCTTCCCCCCGGTGGAGAAGCAGTACGACCAGTCCAGCGCGGCACTCTCCGCGTGACTGGGCATCCCCACCCCGAAGCCGCCGGCCACCGCGCCGACCGCCTTCAGCGGGGTCTCCGTGCAGAGCTGCTCGCTGTGCCGGTAGCGGATCGGCGGCCCGGCGTCGGCGGAACGTTCCCGCACCGCCAGCGTCCCGGCCCACACCGCGGAGGCCAGCACCATCCCGCCCAGCGCCCATACCCACGGCGCCCGTCGGCCGCGCGGGGGCGCGGTGGGGGCGTCCGGCCGGGCGTCCTCGGCGGGGCGGCCCGTGGCCCACTCCCCCTCGAGTTCAGGCTCGCTGATCATCCCCGGCCTCCCGCGCCGCCGCCCCGACCGCCGTGGCCCCGTGGGGCGCCGGCCCGGCCAGGGCCGCGGCGTGGTTGCGCTCGCGCGAGTACGCCCGCAGGTACCCGACCACCGTGTTCGTGACGGCGACCAGCGGTACGGCCACCACCGCCCCGCCGATGCCCGCGATCATCCCGCCGGCCGCCACCGACAGCACCACCGCGAGCGGGTGGACCCGTACGGCCCGGCCCAGGATGAAGGGCTGGAGCACGTGCCCCTCGATCTGCTGCACCGCCAGCACCACCAAGAGCACCATCAGCGCGATGAACGGCCCCTGCGTCACCAGCGCCACGACCACCGCGAGGGCGCCGGAGATCACGGCGCCGACCAGCGGGATGAAGGCGAAGAGGAAGATGAACACGGCCAGCGGCACGGCCATCGTCACGTCGAGGAAGTACAGCCCGAGGCCGATGAAGACGGCGTCGATGAGCGCGACGAGCACCGTGCCGCGCACGTACGCGGTCAGGGTGCGCCAGGCGCGCGGACCGGCGCCCGCGACGCCGGGGCGGGCGGCGTTCGGGACCAGGCCGAGCACCCAGCTCCAGATCTTCTTGCCGTCGTAGAGCAGGAACAGCGTCGAGAACATCGCCAGCAGGATGCCCGTCAGCACCTCGACGAGCACCGTCACGCCCTGGAGGCCGGCGGAGGTGATCTGCTCGGTGTTGGTGCCGATGGTCTCGCTGAGGTTCTTCGCGATGTCGTTGATCTGCTTCTCGGTCACGTGGAACGGACTGTCCAGTGCCCAGCTCTTCAGCTCGTTGATGCCCTCGCGGAGCCGGTTGGAGAGGTCGTCGAGGTTCTCCATGACCTGCCAGACCACGAACCAGCCGACCAGCCCGATCACGACGAAGCCCAGGATCGCGGTGACGGCCGTGGCCAGCCCGCGCGGCAGGCCGAGCCGGCGCAGCCGCACCACGAACGGCTGGAGCAGCGCGGTCACCAGCATCGCGGCGGCGAAGGCGAGGACGACCAGGCGGACTTCGCTGATCACCTTCATCAGCACCCAGAGCATCCCGGCGAGCAGCAGCAGCCGCCAGCTGGCCTCGGCGGCCACCCGCACCCCCCACGGGATGACGGTCACCGGGTCGGGCCGCTCGGGGGCGTGCGCCGGCCGCGCGGGCGCGTCCTGCGGCGCGGGGACGGGCTCCTCGACGGCCATGACGGGGGCGGGCGGCGGCGGTTCTGCAGAGGTCTCGGCCTCGACCTCGGCCCGCCGTTCGTCGAGGCGCTCCTCCATCCGGCTCAGTCTGCTGCCGAGCCGGCCGAGCCAGCCTGCCCTCTTCGCCATGTCGTTCCCTTCCCCCCGCCCACCGCGCCCGTTGCGCTCGTACGGTCACACCTCGCAAGACCGTACACGCGAGGAGCCCCGCACCGTATGACGGTGCGGGGCTCTCCGGGGTTGCCGGGGGCACGGGCTTGGGGCCCGGGCCTGGGCGGCCTAGTACCAGTCGTTGGCCTGGTGGAAGCTCCAGGCGCTGCACGGGCTGCCGTAGCGCTCGTTCATGTAGCCGAGGCCCCACTTGATCTGGGTCGCCGGGTTGGTGCGCCAGTCGGAGCCGGCCGAGGCCATCTTCGAACCGGGCAGGGCCTGGACCAGACCGTAGGCTCCCGAGGAGGAGTTCACGGCCTTGTAGTTCCAGGTCGACTCGGCGTCGATGATGTTGGAGAAGCACTGGAGCTGGCCCGCCGGGACCAGCTGCGCGGCGATGGCCTTGACCTGGGCGACCGTGTAGGAGCCCTGGACCGGGATGTCGGCCGCGTCGCGGCTGGCGGACCGGCTCGCGACCTGGCCCTCCTCGTCGCGCTCGGCCTTGGCCTTGGCCTCCAGCTCGGCCTTGGCCTTCTTGGCCTTCTCCTCCTCCGCCTTCTCGGCTTCGGCCTTCTTGGACTTGGCGTCCTCGGCGGCCTGGAGGCGGGCTGCTTCCTCCGTCGAGCGCTTGGCGTCGGCGTCGGCCGCGTGGGCGATGGCGTCGGCCTGCTGCGCGAGGGTCGCGCTCTGGACCTGGGCCTGCTCGCCGGCCGGGGTGTCGGAGAGGAGCGTCGCGCCGGACGCGGCGGTCGTCTCAAGGTCGTTGGAGGTGGAGGAGTCGCCAGTGGCGACGCCGACGACGGCGCCGACGGTGGTGACGGCGGTGGCCGAAGCCACTGCGATCCCCCGGACCGAGATCCGGCTCACACGGTGTCCTTCCAGCAGCGTCCGCAGTGACCGCGCGGGCGCGAGATTGCCCTCGTCACTGGTCTCCGTGGTGGTGCGGTCACTGGAGACGCGGGCCCGTGGGCAACTCCCCTGCGGGGGCTGCCACGTGAAATCCGGGCGGCATACGGTCATCGGCTGTGGAGTTGTGGTGCTGCGCGTATCCCACGGGAGATACAGGTGTGCCGTATGCGGGGCCTGACGGAAACCAGACTCTGCCGGACCGCGACGCCGCAGGGCAATTCCGCGTTGCGTGGGAAAGGTCACACCTGGCATGTCGCGGCTGATTGCGACAAAGGGCTGTGCGGCACGACGCCGCCCGGCTAGGCTCTCGGGCCTTTGCCGGGCGGCGCCAACTCCTCTTCCCGCTATGGGGGTTTTGACCCTTTCAGGACGGGTGTCCGGTCAGAGTGTTTCGAGCATTTCCGTGACCAGCGCGGCGATCGGCGAGCGCTCGGAGCGGGTGAGCGTGATGTGGGCGAAGAGCGGATGCCCCTTCAGCTTCTCGACCACGGCGACGACTCCGTCGTACCGGCCGACCCTCAGGTTGTCCCGCTGGGCCACGTCGTGGGTGAGCACCACCCGCGAGTTGGCCCCGATCCGGGACAGGACGGTCAGCAGGACGTTGCGCTCCAGGGACTGCGCCTCGTCCACGATCACGAAGGCGTCGTGCAGCGAGCGCCCGCGGATGTGCGTGAGCGGCAGGACCTCCAGCATCCCGCGGTTCAGCACCTCCTCGATGACCTCGCGCCCGGCCACCGCCGAGAGGGTGTCGAAGACCGCCTGCGCCCAGGGGCTCATCTTCTCGGAGGCGTCCCCGGGCAGGTAGCCGAGGTCCTGGCCGCCGACCGCGTACAGCGGCCGGAAGACCATCACCTTCTGGTGCTGCCTGCGCTCCAGGACCGCTTCCAGGCCCGCGCACAGCGCCAGCGCCGACTTTCCGGTGCCGGCCCGGCCGCCCATCGAGAGGATCCCGATCTCCGGGTCGAGGAGCAGGTCCAGGGCGATGCGCTGCTCGGCGCTGCGGCCGTGCAGCCCGAAGGCCTCGCGGTCGCCCCGTACGAGCTTCACGTTGCCGTCGGCCGTGACCCGGCCCAGGGCCTTGCCGCGCTCGGACTGGATGACCAGCCCCGTGTGCACGGGCAGTTCCGCGGCCTCCGGTACGTAGAGCCGCTCCTCGGAGTAGAGGAGGTCCACCTGCTCCCCGGAGAGGGAGATCTCGCTCATGCCGGTCCACCCGGCATCGGTGATGGCGAGTTCGGCCCGGTACTCCTCCGCGAGCAGCCCCACGGAGGAGGCCTTGATGCGCAGGGGAAGGTCCTTCGAGACGACCGTGACGTCGTAGCCCTCGGCCTGGAGGTTGCGGGCGACCGCGAGGATCCGCGAGTCGTTGTCCCCCAGCCGGAAGCCGGCGGGCAGGACGCCCGGGTCGGAGTGGTTGAGCTCGACGCGCAGGGTCCCGCCCAGATCGCCCAGCGGGATGGGGGCGTCGAGGCGACCGTAGCGGACCCGGAAGTCGTCGAGCAGGCGCAGGGCCTGGCGCGCGAAGTAGCCGAGTTCGGGATGGTGCCTCTTTGCCTCCAGCTCGGTGATCACCACGATCGGGAGCACGACCTCGTGCTCGTCGAAGCGGGAGATCGCGTTGGGGTCTGCCAGCAGGACGCTGGTGTCGAGGACGTAGGTCCGCCTGTCGGGCAGGCGGCGCTTTGTGCTGGTCACCACGGAAGGACGTACCCCCTCGGAAGAGGTCGGGCCATGAAGACCGGACCGGTCAACGGCGCCAGTGCAGGGGCCGAATTCCGGCCCTCCATTCCGTCCGTGCGAACCGCACGCTCGTCCTGGTGCAAAGGGCCTCCCGGGCGGACGGCCCTGTGCCGTCCGCTGAGACTCGACACCCGTGGATCGGGCGTCGACCTGCCAGGGTTATGCCCTCGAACATGCGCCGCCATGCCATGGCATATGACGGACGCTCGGTGAATCCCTGGTGAAGGCTTTGCGAGGGGGGCGTGCGGGACCGAGGGGGTGTCAGCTCCGCGGGATCAGGTGCCGTAGCGCCGGTGGCGGGCGGCGTAGTCGCGCAGGGCGCGCAGGAAGTCGACCTTGCGGAAGGCCGGCCAGAAGACCTCGCAGAAGTAGTACTCGGAGTGCGCGCTCTGCCACAGCATGAATCCGGACAGCCGCTGCTCCCCGCTGGTGCGGATCACGAGGTCCGGGTCGGGCTGGCCGCGCGTGTAGAGGTGCTCCGCGATGTGGTCGATGTCCAGGACCTCTGCGAGCTCCTCGAAGGAGGTGCCCTTCTCGGCGTGCTCCAGGAGCAGCGAGCGGACCGCGTCGGCGATCTCCTGGCGGCCGCCGTAGCCGACGGCGACGTTGACCGTTATGCCCTTGATGTCGTGCGTGGCCTGCTCGGCCTCCTTGAGCACGGTCTGGGTCCGCGACGGCAGGATGTCCAGGTTGCCGACGTGGTGGACGCGCCAGCGGCCGTCCTCGGCCAGCCCCCTGACCGTGTTCTCGATGATGTTGAGCAGCGGCCGGAGCTCGACCTCCGGCCGGTCCAGGTTGTCCGTGGAGAGCATCCACAGGGTGACGACCTCGACGTCCGTCTCGGTGCACCAGCCCAGCATCTCGGAGATCTTGTCGGCGCCGGCCTGGTGGCCCTGCTCCGTCGTGCCTCCGGACGCCTTGGCCCAGCGCCGGTTCCCGTCCAGGATGACGCCGATGTGCTTGGGCGACGCGTCATGGTCGAGGCGGCCTTCCACCCGGCGTGCATAGAGCCTGTACACCAGGTCGCGCAGCTTCACGATCTTCGAGCCCCTCCGTGCAATGCCCCCGTGCGAATTGCGGTCTCCCCCGAGTCCGCCACATTACTGCGCGGCGGGATGGGGTACCCAACTCGGTCTGTCACAAGTCCGTGATAGGGAGGACATCGTGACTGATAACAATCCCTATCGGGCAGAGCCCGCCCGCTACGACTCCATGGAGTACCGGCGCACCGGCCACAGCGGCCTCAAGCTCCCCGCGATCTCCCTCGGCCTCTGGCACAACTTCGGTGACGACAGGTCCCTGGAGTCCCAGCGCTCGATCCTGCGCCGCGCCTTCGACCTCGGCGTCACGCACTTCGACCTGGCCAACAACTACGGCCCGCCGCCCGGCTCGGCCGAGCTCAACTTCGGCAAGATCTTCGCCCAGGACTTCGCGTCCTACCGCGAGGAGCTGGTGCTCTCCACCAAGGCCGGCTACCTGATGCACCCCGGCCCGTACGGCGAGTGGGGCAGCCGCAAGTACCTGCTCGGCTCGCTCGACGCCTCGCTGAAGCGGATGGGCGTGGACTACGTCGACGTCTTCTACTCGCACCGCTTCGACCCGGAGACCCCGCTGGAGGAGACCATGGGCGCGCTCGCGTCCGCGGTCCAGCAGGGCAAGGCGCTGTACGTCGGCGTCTCCTCGTACACGGCGGAGCAGACGGCCGAGGCCGCGCGGATCCTGCGCGACATGGGGGTGCGCCCCCTGATCCACCAGCCCTCGTACTCCATGATCAACCGCTGGACGGAGGAGGACGGGCTGCTGGACACCCTGGAGGAGGCCGGCATGGGCTGCATCTCCTTCGCACCGCTGGCCCAGGGCCTGCTGACCGGCAAGTACCTCCAGGGCATCCCGGAGGGTTCGCGGGCCAGCCAGGGCAAGTCCCTGAACCCCTCGCTGCTGTCCGAGGACGTGGTGCGGCGGCTGGAGGGGCTGAACGAGATCGCGGCGCGGCGCGGGCAGTCGCTGGCGCAGCTGGCGCTGAACTGGGTGCTCCGGGACGACCGGATGACCTCGGCGCTGATCGGCGCGTCGAGCGTGCGGCAGCTGGAGGAGAACGTGGCCGCGCTGGCCGGCGCGCCGCTCTCGGAAGAGGAACTGAAGGAGATCGACTCCTTCGCCGTGTCCACCCCCGGCACCAACATCTGGGCCCAGCGCGGCTGACCTGCGGCGATGTCCCGGGCTTGAGGAAAGCCTGAGGAAAGGCGCGGAGAAGAAAAAACGGGCCGGTCCGTGGGGGGGATACGGACCGGCCCGAGGGGGGGGTTCCACCATAACCCTTCGTAAAGCCTGATGCGTGCATCGGCGCGAAACGATTACGCTCCGAATCCGCCCAGCAGCACTCCGGTGAGGGCTCCGGCGGCCATGAAGGGTCCGAACGCGAAGCCCGTACGGCGGCCCGCGCGACCCCGAAGGACCAGGCCAAGGCCGTATACGGCCCCGTAGAGGAGGCCGAGGAAGGCCCCCGCCACCCATACCCCCCACCCGTACCACCCAAGAGCGACCCCCAGCGCGAGCGCCAGCTTGACGTCGCCGAGGCCCATCCCGGCCGGGTTGATCAGGAACAGCACGAGGTACGAGGCCCCGAGCGCGCCCCCGCCCAGCAGCGCGAGCCGCCAGGACCCGGCGGCGCCGGGCAGCAGGGCGGCGGCGCCCAGGAGTGCGGCGGTGGCGGCGGCCAGCGGCAGGGTGAGCACGTCGGGCAGCCGGTGCACGGCGAGGTCGACGAGGGCCAGCAGGACGAGCACGGGCGCCAGCGCGGCGAACACGGCGGTCTCGGGGCGCGGCCCGAGACCGGCCGCGAGGGCCCCGCAGGCGGCCGCGCAGGCCGCCCACGCCCCACGGGGGCCGTAGCGGTGGGCGGGGCCGCCGCCCGGGCAGCGGGCCGGGCCGAGCCACCCGGCGACGGGATGCCCGTCGGGGCACCGCCCGCGCCACGGTTCCCCGGCGGGGACGGACAGCCGGTAGGCGGCGCGCGGCAGCGCCAGCCCGGCGGCGGCGCCGTACGCGACGGCGATGACGATCAGGAGTACCCGCACCCGCCGAAGGTAGCCGGGACCCTGCCGGAGATCCGCCGGATCCGGCCGATCGGGCCGCTCCGGCGCCGGGGCGCGGCCTAGGGTGGCCGCCATGACGCGGCGGTGGCGGGACGGCAAGGGGATCCTCAGGGTCGGCGCGGCGGAGCCGGGGGCGGTGGAGGTCCCGCTGGAGGTGGCGGCCTCGTACCGGGCCCGGACGCGCGGGCTGCTCGGCCGGGACGCGGTCGAGGGGGCGCTGCTGCTGACCCCGGCGGCGAGCGTGCACACCTTCGGGATGCGGATCCCGATCGACGTGGCCTACCTGGACCGGAACCTGCGGGTGCTGGCCGTGGTCACCATGCGCCCGGGCCGCCTGGGCCTGCCGCGCCCGCGCTCCCGCCACGTCCTGGAGGCGGCGGCCGGCGCGATGTCCGACTGGGGGCTGCGGGCCGGGAGCCGGGTGGGCGTCGAGACGGCCTAGGTCGACAGGCCCCTGGGCGGTAGGTTGGGGCGGTTGAGCTGGGGTCTCAGGGGAGCGGCATGAGTGAGAACGCGCGGATCAAGGCGCTGGAGCAGATCATGCCCGCGACGCACGGGGCCGACGAGGACATCGACTGGCAGGCGGCGGAGGCCGTCTGGGGTACCCGTTTCCCGGCCGACTACGTGGCCTTCATGGGGCGTTTCGGGGCCGGCTCCATCAACGGCGAGGCCAGCATCCTGCTGCCGCTGCCCAAGCCGGGCCTGCAGTGGGACCCGGCCGAGATGGCCGAGGAGACCGCCAACGCCCGGCAGGCCTGGGAGGCCGAGGGCGGCCGGGCCGCCTTCGACGTGGACCCGGAGTCGATCATCGCCTGGGGCGTCACCGGCGGTTCCGACATCCTGTGCTGGCTGACCACCGATCCCGACCCGGACCGCTGGCCGGTACTCGTCGTCGGGCGGCACACCGCCGACTCCTTCGCCGTCCATCCGTACGGCATGGCCGAATTCCTGCTGCTGCTGTGCTCGGACGAGTTCGACGTGAGCCCCGTCAGCATCACCTTCTGGGACGGCGGCCACCTCAGCTTCGTGCACTGGCGCAAGGCCCAGCGGCGCTGGCAGGAGGGCCGCAACCCCGAGACGGGCGAGCCCGACCCGTACGCGGGCGAGTTCGCCGACTGATCCCGGCCCCTTCCGCGCACCCCGCACCCTGACGCCCGTTTCCCGGCCGGAAACGGGCGTTTCGTCATGTCTACGGAAGTCTACGCGCGTCCGAATTATGGATCACATATCGGAAAACACCATCAGGAAAAGCCGTGGTTGGAGCATTCGACATAACTTCCGACCCAATGGAATCAACCGCCCTACCGGCAGGAGAGAATTCCGGCCAACGGGCCACGGAGGGACACCCCAGCCCGGAGTAACTCATAAGTAATAACGGGAATCAAAGAAAATCAGGGGTACCCACCCGTGCGACGAAGAATGTTCGGCGCGACCGCCACGGCGGCCGTGCTCGGTCTGCTGATACCACTGTCCGGCTGCGGAAGTTCCGAGGCGGGGTCGGGCGGCGACGACACGTTGCGCCTGGTCGCCGCCGAATACGGCGACAGCTCGGGCAACAGCTCCAAGGCTTTCTGGGACAAGGTGACGGGTGATTTCACCGCCGCCAACCCCGGTATCAAGGTCGAGGTGCAGTTGCTCCCCTGGGCCGACATCGACCGCGAGGTCTCCCGTATGGTCCGGGCCGGCAAGGCGCCGGACATGGCCCTCATGGGCTCGTACTCGGACTTCGCGGCCCAGGGGAAGCTGTATTCCGCGGAAGAGCTGCTCTCCATCACCGCCGAGGCGAACTTCCTCCAGCCCCTCGCCGAGGCGGGCTCGGTCGGCAACACCCTCTACGGCCTGCCCTTCGTGGCGAGCAGCCGTCTCCTCTTCTACAACCAGAAGCTGCTCGCCGACGCCGGGGTCATCCCCAAGGACAGCTCCGCCGTCTGGCAGCCGAAGAGCTGGTCGGACCTGAAGGCGGCGTCCAAGGCGCTCAAGGACAAGGGCGTGAAGACCCCCTTCGCCATCCCGCTGGGCCCCGAGGAGGCGCACGCGGAGGCGATGATCTGGGAGCTGGGCAACGGCGGCGGCTACGCCGACAGCAGCGGCAACTACAGCCTGGCCTCCGACCAGAACATCGAGGCCCTGAAGTGGGTCAAGGACAACATGGTCGGTCTCGGCCTGACCGGTCCGGTCCCGCCGTCGCAGCTCAACCGCGCCGACGCCTTCGCCGCCTTCCTGCGCGGCGAGGTCGGGATGCTCAACGGCTACCCCTCGCTCTCGCACGAGGCGAAGGCCAAGGGCATCACCGTCGGGGCCGTCTCCATGCCGGTCTCGGACATGCTGGGCGCCGGCGAGACCCCGCCGACCGTGGGCGTCGCCGACTGGATGATGGCCTTCAAGCAGAACGGCCACCGCGCGGAGATCGGCAAGTTCCTCGACTTCGTCTACTCCGACAAGAACCTGTCGGACTTCGCGGGCCGCTACCACCTGCTGCCCTCGACGGTCACGGCGTCCCGCACCCCGGCGGGCGGCGGCCTCGACAAGACCGACGAGCAGTTCCTGACGGCGCTGCGCGGCGCCCAGCTCTACCCGGTCAACGACCCGTCCTGGGTGACGGTCAGCGACACGATCAAGCGCAGCATCGGGCGTGCCGTGGAGCCGTCCGGCAACCCGAAGGCCGTCCTGGACGACATCGCCGCGAAGGCGACCGAGGCCTCGAAGAAGAAGCACTGACGGCGGACCGACAACCGACAGCAGTACGAAGTTCCGTGGGACACGGGACTTTCGCCTCGCTCCCGCACCCCATCCCGTGCGGCAGAATGACGGTGACGGCTCTTGATCCAAGGCCGTGGCCCAGTCGCCCGACGAGCGCCCACAAGGCGCACGGGGCGGCAGGCCTCCCCCCTCCCCCCCTCTTTCCCTTCCGGCTCTTCTCCCGCCTCAGATCCGGCCGTTGTCCGAGGAGAAGGCCGTCCGGTACTGCTCGCAGCTGGAGTTCCAGCGCAGCGTGCCGCCCACCGTGCCGTAGCCCGGGCGCGTGAGCGACCACTCCACCGTGTACTCGCCGGTGTCGCACGCGATCCGCGTGCCCCCCGCCACCTTCTCGCGCCCCGTCGCGGGCCGGTCCTTGAGCTCCCGGGTCACCTCCCCCGCCTTCGCGCGCTTCGCGTCGCGCAGCACGGCGTGCAGGACGAGCGGGTGCCGGCCGTCCTTGGTGGTCACCCCCTTCTTCACCAGCGTGGAGTCGGACACCGACCAGGCGAACTCGTACGAGGGCAGCCAGGCCAGCGTCTTGGGGTCGGCGACCTGCCGCTCCTCGCGCGGGGCGAACTCCGGGGCGGGCCGGCTGACCGTGTCGTACTGCACTCCCGGGTGGAAGCGGACCTGCCCCTCCACCTTGTGCATCTCGTCCTTGGTCCACATCGATTTCATCGCCTTCTCGCCCCCGGCGGGGTCCTGGAGGTACGTGCCCCCGGCGGCGGTGGCGGCGGCCTGGCCCAGGGCCGGAGCGAGGGCCGCGACGGCGGCGGCGAGGGCCAGGGCGTTGGTACGGGTGCGCTTCATACCCGCACCAACGGGACCCCTCGGCGGGCCGGAACGAGGCCGCCCACGCGTTCACCCGTACGGGAGCGGGCGGCGGACGCACAGGTGACACACTCCCGGTCCGGGCGGGAACGCGGCCGGGGCCCTCTGGTTGGCTCGGGAAGCAACACCACGCACGGTGAACGACGTACGGCTTACGGGGGACGACATGAGCGTGACAGTGAACGGCACGGTGGCGGCGGGCTGGGAGCCGGTCCGGGAGGCCTTCGCGGCCTTCGCGGCGGCCGAACCGCACTCCCCGGAGGCACAGCTGGCGGTACGTCACCACGGCCTGACCGTGGTCGACCTGTGGGCCGGCGAGGACACCGACGGGGACACCCTGAGCGGGGTCTTCTCCGTCACCAAGGGCGCCGCCCACCTGGTCGTGGCGCTGCTGGCGCAGGACGGCGTACTGGACCTGGAGCGGCCGGTGTCCTCGTACTGGCCGGAGTTCACGGGCCACGGCAAGGAGCGGCTGACCGTACGGCAGCTGGTGGCGCACGGGTCCGGGCTGATCGGCGTCCCCGGGGGCTTCTCGTACGAGGAGGTCGCGGACGACGCGGTGCTCGCGGCGCGGCTGGCCGGCGCGGAGCCGTACTGGGAGCCCGGGACGGCGTACGGCTACCACGCCTTCGTGATCGGCGCGCTGACGGGCGAGGTGGTCCGGCGGGCCACCGGCCGCTCCCTCCAGGAGGTCTACGAGGAGCGCGTGCGGGCGCCGTACGGGCTGGACCTGTACATGGGGCTGCCGCCGGAGCTTGAGGGCCGTTGGAAGCCGGTGGAGATGGCGCCGACCCCCGCCCAGCTGGAGGCGCTCGCCTCGGGCGGGCCGCTGCCGGAGCTGCTGAAGGTCGCCTTCAACTGGCACCGCGAGCCCCGGATGGACCTGGTCGCGCACGTCAACCACCCCGCGACCAGGGCGAAGGGCCCCGCGTCGGCGGGCGGAATCGGTACGGCGCGCGCGGTGGCGGCCCTGTACGCGGCGGCCGTCGGCGGGCTGGACGGCCGGCCGGCGCTGCTGAAGCCGGAGACGGTGGCCGACGTCGCCCGGCTGCACACCCCGGGGCAGGACTCGGTCACCGCCGAGCCGGACCACTTCGGGCTGGGCTTCGAGACGCAGCCGCAGGTCGGCCCCGAGGCCTTCGGGCACTCGGGCGCGGCGGGCGGCCAGGGCTTCGCCGACCCGGTCACGGGCATCGCGTACGGGTTCACGCGCCGCCGCTTCGGCCTCCCCGGCGGGCTGGCCCCGGAGAACGGACCTCTGACGGCGGCGGTGCTGGAGGTGGCTCGGGGCCTCGGCTAGGCCAGGGACGGCCTAGGCCGCGCTCAGGCCTGGCCGGTCTCGAAGCGGCTGACGCGGCCGTCGGGGGTGACGTCGAACCGCCAGGCGGTGCGCATCTCGCCCCAGGTGTCGTTGCGGTAGTCGACGACGAGGGCGCGGCCGGCGTCGGCCTCGGACGCGACGGCCATGTGGCCGCCGGAGGAGAAGATCTCCCGCTCGGTCCAGTCGGCGATGTCCCGGTCCGAGCCGTCGTCGGACATGGTGGCGTCAGGGGTGAGGGCCGCCGCGAAGGCATGCTGGTCCCCGGCGTTGACGGCGGTGACGAAGGCGCGGACGGCGGGGTCGGTGAGCTGGGCCGGGTCGATCACGGAACCTCCTGGAGCGGGCGGGCGTACGGTGCTGCGTGCGCGACCAGGGAACACCGTGGGCGGGTCCGGGGCACCGACCGTCACCCGTTCGCCGCCGGACGGCGTGTCCGGCGGGGCGGGGGTGTCGTCAGGAGGGGTCGGGGGCGGTGCGGACCGGGAAGCCGGTCGGACGGCCCTGGTCCTTCAGCCAGGCCAGTACCTGGTCGAGGGCGGTGACGGTCTGCTTGCGGTCGCCGCCGCCGTCGTGGAAGAGGATCGTCGGGCCGTTGCCTATCTCGCGCTTGACGGCGTCGACGATGGCGGCGGCGCCCGGCTTGACGAAGTCCTTGGTGTCGACGTTCCAGCCGAGCGGGCGCATCCCGTTGGCCGCGGCGATGCGCCGGCTGTCGGGGGTGAAGGCCCCGCCCGGGGCCCGGTAGTACTCGACCTTCGCGCCGCCGCCGGCCGCCTCCTCGATGAGCTTCTTCGCGTCGAGGATCTGCGCCTGCTGGTAGGCGACGGGCTTCTTGTCCATGGCGGTGTCGTGGTTCATGGTGTGGTCGCAGAGCCGGTGGCCGGCCGCGACGACCCGCTTGACCAGGTCCGGGTGGGCCTTGGCCTGCGGGCCGATCATGCAGAAGGTGGCCTTGACGCCGTGCTTGGCGAGGACCTCCAGCACCTGCGGGGTCCAGCGGGGGTCGGGGCCGTCGTCGATGGTGATGTTGACGGCGTTCCCGCCGCTCTCCGAGGCGTGGGCGATGCTGTCGGGCAGCTGCGGGCCGGGGGCGGGGGCGGCGGACTTGCCGTCGCCGCCGGGCTTTCCGTCCGCAGGGGTCTTGCCGTCCGTCTTGCCGTCCGTCTTTCCGTCGGTCTTGCCGTCCGTGGGGGTCTGGCGGGCCGCGTTCTCGGGCGGGGCGGTGGGGTGGTCGTCGACGGGGACCAGGGTCGTCACTCCCCAGATGGTCGCGGCGACGGCGGCGGCCGAGGCCCCGACGGCCAGCCGGGCCCGGAGACCGTGCTTCTGCGTACGCGTCATGTGTCCACTCCCCATCCGCCCTTGCAAGGGTTCTGTGGGTCATGACGCCTTCGTCCTCGGCAGGGGTTCCCCTCAATTGCCCCATAAATTCCAGGTAATAAGGAGTTTGAACCTTTATCGTCCCGGGTGCCCCACCCGTCACATCTCCGTCACACACGAACGGCGGGTCCGGTCCGGGAAGTTCTCCCGGTCCGGACCCGCCGTGTCACAGCCGTCCTGCGGTGCTCAGTGCGCCATGGAGTCCTGCGGTGCGGCTGCCGCCTTGGCGCCCGCGTCGCCGCCGGCCGGGGCCGGACCCGCTCCCCGCAGCGGGACCTCCTTGACGAACCAGGCCGCCAGGAAGCCCAGTACGGCGATGGCCGCGCCGAGCAGGAACGCGGAGTGCGTACCGGCGGCCACCGCGTGCTGGTAGGCGTCGCGGACGGCCTCGGGCAGCTTGGCCAGGCTCGCCGCGTCCAGCTGGGCGGAGCCGGCGGCCTGCGCGGCCTGCGGGCCGAGGCGCTCGGACATGGTGTCCGTGACCTGGCTGGTGAAGAGCGAGCCCATCAGGGCGACGCCGAAGGAGCCGCCGAGCGTACGGAAGAGGGTGGCGGAGGAGGATGCGACGCCCATGTCCTTCATGTCGACGCTGTTCTGCGCGACGAGCATGGTGATCTGCATCAGGAAGCCGAGACCGGCGCCGAGGACGGCCATGTAGAGGCCGGAGACCAGGCGCGTGGTGCCGGTGTCCATGGTCGCGAGCAGGAACAGACCGACGACCATGAGCGCGCCGCCGACGATCGGGAAGACCTTGTACTTGCCGCTGCTGGTGGTGATCCGGCCCGCGACGAGCGAGACGGCCATCATCGAGAGCAGCATGGGCAGGAGCAGCAGCCCGGAGTTGGTGGCGGAGGCGCCCTGCACCGACTGCTGGAAGAGCGGCAGGTAGAGCACGCCGCCGAACATCGCGAAGCCGACGAGGAAGCCGATCACGGACATCAGGGTGAAGTTGCGGCTGCGGAAGATGTGCAGCGGCATGACCGGCTCGGCGGCCTTGGTCTCGGCGTAGACGAACGCGGCGGTGGACACGATGCCGACGGCGATCAGGCCGATGATCTCGGCGGAGCCCCAGGCGTACTCGGTGCCGCCCCAGGTGGTGACCAGCACGGTCGAGGTGATCGCGATCGTCAGCAGGGCCGCGCCCAGGTAGTCGATCTTCCCCTGCGCCTTCTTCTTGGGGAGGTGCAGCACGGCGGTGACCATCGCGAGGGCGACGGCACCGAGGGGGAGGTTGATGTAGAAGGACCAGCGCCAGCCCATGTGGTCGGTGATGGTGCCGCCGACCAGCGGGCCGCCGATCATGGCGAGGGCCATCACGCCGGCCATCATGCCCTGGTACTTGCCGCGCTCGCGGGGCGGGATCAGGTCGCCGATGATCGCCATGACACCGACCATCAGGCCGCCGGCGCCGAGGCCCTGGATGGCGCGGAAGCCGATCAGCTGGCCCATGTCCTGGGCCATGCCGCTGAGCGCGGAGCCGATCAGGAAGATGACGATGGAGGTGAGGAAGGAGCCCTTCCGCCCGTACATGTCGCCGATCTTGCCCCAGATCGGGGTGGAGGCGGCGGTGGCGAGGGTGTAGGCGGTGACCACCCAGGAGAGGTGTTCCAGGCCGCCGAGCTCGCCGACGATCGTCGGCATCGCGGTGCCGATGATCATGTTGTCGAGCATGGCCAGCAGCATCGCGATCATGAGGGCCATCAGTACGACGCGGACGCTGCGGGGCTTCACCCCCTCGGAGTTCTCCGGCTTCATGACTGACTCACTCATGTCCACTCCCCTGGAACCGGCACTGCGGTCCTCGCGCGCTCTCGTACTTCTTCGTCGTCTCGCCCGTCGTGCACTCGCGGTCCGGGTCTTACTTGTCGACCGGCTAGTTCACTACACTGGGCAAAGTAGACCCGTAACTAGCCGGGCGTCAAGTAAGTTTTTTGGGGAGAGTCATGTCCAGCAGCTCCAGCCGCTCCGGCGGCAGCGGTCCGCAGCAGAGGCGCGGCAACACGCGCCAGCGCATCCAGGACGTGGCGCTGGAGCTGTTCGCGGAGCAGGGGTACGAGAAGACCTCACTGCGGGAGATCGCGGAGCGGCTGGACGTCACGAAGGCGGCGCTGTACTACCACTTCAAGACCAAGGAAGACATCATCATCAGCGTCTTCGACGACGTGACGCGGCCGATCGACGAGCTGATCGAGTGGGCGCAGGAACAGCCCCGGACGCTGGAGATGAAGCGCGAGGTCCTGCGGCGCTACAGCGAGGCGATGGCGGCCGGCCGCCAGCTGTACCGGTTCATGCAGGAGAACCAGGCGACGATGCGGGAGCTGAGCATCGGGGAGACGGTGAAGCAGCGGCTGTTCCGCCTGGTGGAGCTACTGCGCACCGACGAAGGTCCGCTGACGGACCAAGTGCGGTGCGTGAGCGCCCTGTTCACGCTGCACGCGGGGATGATGTTCCTCCAGCACGTGGAGGGCGACCCGGAGGAGACCCGGCAGGCGGCCCTGGAGGTCGCGACGGACCTCATCACCCAGGCACACCACCACCAGGTGTAGACGCAGGAGCGGTCGGAGTCCCGAGTCACTCCTTGGAGGGGTTTGCGCCTCGGATCGCTACTCTCTGTAATCAATTGCGCTACGTTACGTCATACCCGCCGGTCGCGACAGGTGCCCGGCGCATGACGGAAGGACGTGGCGACATGGCCATGAACGCGCGCGCCCGCACCACCGCCGGGCGGCGGATCGCCCTCGCCGCCGCGGCTACCGCCCTCACCGTGGCGGCCGCGGCCCTCACCCCCGCCTCGGCGGCACCGGGGGCTCCCGCCGCGAGCCTCGACTACGTGGCGCTCGGGGACTCCTACAGCGCCGGGGTGTTCGTCCGGCCCTGGGACGGCGGGGACGGCTGCGGGCGCTCCGAGGTCAACTACCCGCGGCAGGCGGCCCGTCGGCTGAAGGTCCGGCTCACGGACGTAACCTGCTCGGCGGCCGAGGTGAGAGCCGGGCTGCTGGAGCCGCAGACGGAGCTGAAGGGCCCGCCCTCCGTGCCGCCCCCGGGTGGCTGGGGGCCGCGGCCCGCCCAGGTCCGGGCGGTCTCCGCCGACACCGACCTGGTCACCGTCGGCATCGGCGGCAACTCCGTCGGCTTCGCCGACATCGTCCGCACCTGCGTGGAGCGCGGGCTCGGCGCCTTCGGCCTGGGCAGCCCCTGCTCGGCGCACTACTCGCGGGGCGCGGCCGCGACCGCCCTGGAGGAGCGGTTCACCACCCTGCGCACCGACTTCACCGCCCTCCTGGCGGAGATCCGGACCCGCGCCCCGAAGGCCCGGGTGGCGGTGGTCGGATACCCGGCCGTCGTGGACGACGGCGCGGGCTGCGGCTGGGGCTCCTGGCACCAGCTGGGCACCGTCGCCAAGGGGGACATGCCCTGGCTGGACTCGGTGGAGCGGCGGCTCAACGGCCTGCTGCGCGAGCAGGCCGGGCGGTCCGGCGCCGCGTACGTGGACACGTACGCCTCCAGCACCGGGCACGGGGTGTGCGCGAGCGGTGAGCAGCGCTGGATGTACGGCATCAAGGACAGCCTGACCGGCGAAGGCGCCCAGAGTGATCCGCCCGGCGAGCTCTGCCGCTCCATTCCCGCGCCGGGTGAGGCCTGCACGGTCCTCCACCCCAACCTCCGGGGCACCACGCACCAGGCGGAGCTGGTGACGCGGGCCCTGACCGAGCTGGGGGCATCCAGAATCTGAGCTCAGCGGCCGTCGCAGAGGGCCGTGACGAGGGTCTTGGACCGGTCGGCGCCGCTGGTGACGAGGCCGCCACCGGAGATGCCGATGCTCGGCTCGACGCGGTCGGTGATGTCGATCCAGATCAGCCCGAGGTCGAGGTTGCCGCGTACGTGGCCGGGCGGCAGGGTCGGGTCGCCGGGCGTCGGCAGGTAGGTGTCGGTCAGGCCGAGCGGGGTGACGATCCGGTCCCGGACCGCCTGACCGTAGGGGACGCCGCCGGCCTTCTCGATGATCATGCCGAGCAGCATGTAGTTGGTTCCGGAGTAGTGCCAGCCCTGGCCGGGCGCGAAGTACGGGGGTGCCGCCAGGCCCCAGGAGGCCAGCTCGGCGAGGGTGTGGGTGCGGTTCTGCTGGACGACCACGTAGTCCCACAGGTTGCCCTGCTTCGCCTCCAGGTAGTCGTGGATCCCGCTGGTGTGGTTGAGGAGGCGGCGGACGGTGATGGCGTTCCCGTCGTAGCTGTTGCCCTGGACCACGCCGGGGAGGTACGTCTCGACGGAGGCGTCGAGGTCGACCTTCCCCTCAGCGGCCAGCTGCATCACGATCGCCGCGGTGAAGGTCTTGGTCAGGCTGCCGACCTTGACCTTGTGCTGGGGGCCGAAGGGCAGGTTCTGGTTGATCGCGCGGGTCCCGCTGGTGACGCTCCACAGCGCGTCGCCCTCCCGGACCACGGCCGCTGCTCCCGGCGCGTTGTGGCTCGACTTGAGGATGTCGACGGCCGCCTGCGTGACGGGGTGCGGGGCCTCGGCGGCGGCGGCGGTGGCCGTGGGCCCCAGGGCTGACGGTGTCGGGGATCTTGGCGATGACGGTCGGCCATGCCCTCGACATCTCAGTCTCCAAGATCCCCGACCTCGTCACCCGCGATCAGCTCTGCGTCTCCTCGCGGCGTCCAATAGCGGCCGCATCGGGTACGACGAGCAGCTTGCCGGTGGTACGCCGAGCCTCCAGATCGCTGTGGGCCTGGGCGGCCTCGGACAATGCGTAGCGGCCCGTTACGGTGACCTCAAGCGCCTTGGAGCGCACCCACTCGAACACATCGGCGGCCCGCCGGAGCAGTTCGGACCGATCGGCGATGAAGTCCCCGAGGCTGGGCCGGATCAGGGTCAGCGAACCGCCGTGGGCGAGCCGAATCGGATCAAACGGCGGCACGGCACCACTTGCCGCGCCGAAGAGCACGAGATGGCCGCGGGTTCGCAGGCTGGCGAGGCTCGCATCGAAGGTGTGCGCGCCGACGCCGTCGAAGACAACCGGCAGTCCCTGACCGCCGTTGAGCCGCCTCACCTCGGCTGCGAGATCGTCGACTGCGGAGGAAAGGATCACCTCAGCGGCCCCGGCACGCTTCGCCAGCTCGGCCTTCGCCGTGGTCGACGTCGTGCCGATCACCCTGCCGCCGAGATGGGTGATGAGCTGGGTCAAAAGCAGCCCCATGCCACCAGCAGCCGCATGCACGAGCACCGTGTCGCCCCCCTGAACCGGGTAGGCGTCCTTGACGAGATAGTGCGCGGTCATGCCTTGGAGGAGCACGGCGGCGGCTGTCTCGAAGCCGATATCGTCGGGCAGCGGCACCAGCCGGGAGGAGTCCACGACGGCCCGCTCGGCATACGTGCCGGGAATCTCCACCCAACCGACCCGGTCCCCGACTGCGACGTCAGCGACGCCGGGTCCAACTTCGACGACCGTGCCGGCGCCCTCAGCGCCCGGGGTGAAGGGCAGCGGGAGGCTGTACCGGCCTTCGCGGTGGTAGACGTCGAGGAAGTTGACCCCGGATGCGGCGACCTCCACGACCGCCTCGCCCGGACCCGGCCGCGGCTGGTCCACCTCGGCCTCCTGCAGCACCTCGGGACCGCCCACTTCGTACACCTGAATCGCTCGCATGACCCTCCAATAACGGCTCATCCCCCACCAACCCCGTTGATGGCGATCCGATTCCCCGGCAAGCAGACCAGCCCGCCGCCCCCGCCGAGAGCTGAGACGCCTGCTTTGCACCCTGACCGAGACCGGCCGACTGCGTCTGACCCGCTGTGTGGTCGAGGACGGCTGGCCCCTGCGCCGGGCCGCCGAACGCTTCCAGGTCTCACCGACCACCGCCCAGCGATGGGCCGACCGGTACCGCGCCCTGGGCGAAGCGGGCATGGGTGACCGCTCCAGCCGTCCCCATCACACGCCGCGCCGGACACCGACCCGGACCGAGCGCCGGATCATCAAGGTCGACCGTCCACCGCGTCCTGACCCGCTACCGGCTGGCCCGCCTGACCCACCTCGACCGCGCGACCGGGCACGTCATACGCCGCTACGAACGCGAGAAACCCGGCGAGCTCGTGCACGTCGACATCAAGAAGCTCGGCAACATCCCCGACGGCGGCGGACACAAGGTCCTGGGCCGGCAAGCGGGCCGCAAGACCCGCAGGAACGCCGGCCACAGCTACCTGCACACCGCCGTCGACGACCACTCCCGCCTCGCCTACAGCGAGATCCGCGCGGACGAGAAGAAGGAGACCGCCACCGCCTTCCGGCAACGGGCCCACGCCTTCTTCACCGGCGCTGGGATCACCGTCGAACGGGTTCTGACCGACAACGGCTCCTGCTACCGCGCCCCTACCGGTCAGACATCGAACGCCGCGAAGCGTTCCCCGGCTGGCTCCACTCCTACAATCACCACCGCGGACACACCGCACTCGCAGGCAAACCACCCGCAAGCCGCGTCCCCAACCTAACGAGGCAATACACCTAGCCCAGGTACCGGGCGGCGCCGACGCGGGGCAGGCTGGCCCAGGTCCGCGTCCCGCCGCCGGGCTCCCGGGACTCCCCGAACCCCCAGGCCCCGCCGCAGTCCCGTACGACGGCCGCCATCACCCGCAGCGAGGCCCGCCGCCGGGCCTCGCAGTGGGCGGCGAGCCGGGGGTGCGGGTGGAGGGCGTGGCCGTCGTAGACGCTGAGCCGCAGCGCGTCGTCGCGGTAGCGGACGGCCAGGTAGAGGCTCCGCCCGGGATCCAACCGCCATGCGGTGGCGACCAGTTCCCCGGTGACCTGCTCGGCGCAGGGCGCGAGGGGGTCGAGCCGGTAGGCGTGCAGCACGGACCGCACGGCGGCCCGCGCGATCTGAGCACTGGAGGGGGCTCCGGGCACGGTCAGACTGCACGCGAGCGCCTCGGGCGAGGGCGGATCCCCTCCGGTGGACGCGGGTGAGGTCGGGCAGGAGAGGAAGGGGCTGGACATCGCGGACTCCCTGAAGTCGATGGTGACGGCGGTGAGTTCGATGCGCACGGATGGCTGACGCGGGGCGGTACGGGGAGCGTGGCTCGTCGCCGAGGCCCGAGGCATGCTGCGGCGATGCACTTCAACTCCCCTGCGTGAGCGGTGCACTACCCAAAGTAGCGCAGCGGGGAACATTTTTACACCGCCACAGGGAAATGTGGGCTCATTGGTCAGGGCCTGGCCCGACAGGGCAGACTGCGAACGCACAGCCAGAGGGAGGGATGACACATGGGGGCCAGACCATCCCCGACGGAGCGCCAGCGCCGACTGGGAGCAGAGCTGCGGCGGATGCGCCTGTCCGCAGGTGTCTCCGCGGAGAAGGCCGCTGGCCTGCTCGGCATCGACCGGCCGCGACTTTCCCAGATCGAGCAAGGTTCACGGGCCATCACGCTCGACCGGCTGCGCACCCTGGCCTGCAACTGCGACTGCGCGGACGAGGAGTACGTCAACGCCCTCGCGGCGATGGCCGAACCCAACCAGCGTGGCTGGTGGGACCGTTACCGGGGCTCCCTACCCGCCGGCCTGCTGGACATCGCCGAACTCGAAGCGCACTCACCCCACTTGCGGACCGCTCTGGCGGTTCACATTCCCGGGCTGCTCCAGACTTCGGACCACGCCCTCGCTATCTTCCGGGTGGCCGTACCGCCGCTGCCGGAACACGAGGTCGCACTGCGGCTGGCATTTCGCCTGGAGCGCCAGCAGATACTCGATTCCGCCACCCCCGCCAGGTACACCGGAATCGTGCACGAAGCCGCCCTGCGCATGCAGTTCGGCGGTGCGAAGGTGGCGAAGGCGCAGCTCAAGCACCTGCTTGGCAAGTCCGAGCAGGACAACATCACCGTCCTTGCCATTCCCTTCGGCGCGGGCGCCTTCCCCGGTTCCGGGCAGACGCTCGCCTACGCCGAAGGACCCGTCCCACAGCTGGACACCGTCCAGGTGGACAGCACGCACGGGCCGGAATATCTGCACGGGGATGCACAGCTGGCCAAGTACCGGGCACACCTGGACTGGATGACGCAGATCGCGCTGCCCCCACAGGAATCCCGGGACCTGATCCACTCCATCGCAGAGGAACTCTGAGGGAGCAACCATGCCTGACATCGCCTGGGAAGACCCCTACTGCGCAGAAGGGAGTGCCTGCTACCGGATCGGGGTGGACGGGGCGGGGAACAGTTACATCGCGGTCGCGGGAGCAGAGTCGGCGTACGTCACCGACTCCGCGGAGGCCCTGCGGCAGCTGATCCGCGACATCAAGGCCGGAAAGGCCGACCACCTCCTCGCCGACTGAGTGGTCGGCTCCGGAAGTCCTTCGGGGTTGATTCCGGGGCCGGGCGGTGTGTGTCGCATCGTTGGGCGTCCAGGGCGGTGGGTGGAGGCTGTCTCGGCTGCCCGCTGAAGGGGGGCCTGGGAGACCCAGGTTGATCTGGGCCTGGTTGGCCCGAAGGCTGGTGGCGAAGCTGTGGCCATGACCGACAGCAACAGTGATGTGACCGGCTTCCACGACCGTGTCGTCCTGATCACCGGCGGAACCAGCGGAATGGGCCTGGCTACCGCGCGTCTGCTCCTGGAAGCCGGCGCCCATATCGTCATCACCGGCCGCGACGATGCCCGCCTCGACCGCGCAGCCGAACAACTGGACACAGCGTCCGACCAGGGTGCCCGGTTGCTCACGGTCCGGGCCGACTCCGCCAGCCTCACCGATCTCGACCGCCTGGCCGCCCTGATCCGTGAACGGCACGGACGTCTGGACGGAGTGTTCGCCAATGCCGGGGTCGGAGTGTTCCAGCGCAGTGGCGAGGTCACTGAGCAGGACTTCGATCTCAGCGTCGACGTCAACTTCAAGGGGGTGTTCTTCACGGTCCAGAAGGTTCTGCCGCTGCTCGACGCGGCGGGTGGCGGTTCCATCGTGATCAACGCCTCGTGGACACTGCACCGGGGCCTGGCCGTCGCACCGGTGTACGCGGCCACCAAGGCCGCCGTCCACAACCTGGCCCGCACGCTGGGCAGTGATCTCGCAGGGCGCGGCATCCGGGTCAACTCGATCAGCCCGGGCTACATCGTCACCGAGATGTTCGACGCAGCCAACCCGGACCCCGCCTCACACGACGCCATCCGCTCCCAGGTGCCGCTGGGGCGGCTCGGCCAGGCCCAGGACATCGCCGAGACCGTGGCCTTCCTCCTCTCCCCGCGGTCCTCGTACATCACCGCCCAGGACATCGCCGTCGACGGGGGCCTGGTGACTGCCATCCCCGCCTCCTGACGGCGGGCGTGGCTGCCTGGCCCCGGCAGGGCCAGGCAGCCACCCATCACGACCGGCCACAATCGCCGTATGAGCACAGCTATCAACCTGGGCGAGTTCCTCCGCTCCCGCCGCTCCCTCCTGCACCCTGAAGACGTTGCCCTGCCGGACTTCGGAGGCCAGCGCCGGGTCGCGGGCCTGCGCCGCGAGGAGATCGCGCAGCTCGCCGGAGTGAGCGTCGACTACTACACCCGGATGGAACAGGGTCGCGTGCCCAACCCCTCGGGCGCGGTACTCGACGCCCTGGCCCGCGCACTGCGGCTGGACGGGGATGCCACGCGGCACCTGCACCGCCTCGCCCGACCGCAGCCCTCCGCCCGGCACGTTCCCCGGCGCCAGTCCCGGCCGCAACGCGTGCGCCCCATGCTCCAGCGATTGCTGGACGATCTGGTGGACATGCCGGCGATGGTGATGGGCCGACGCATGGACATACTGGCCTGGAACACGGCAGCGGCCGCCCTCTTCGGCGACTACGCGCCCCTGCACCGGACCGAGCGCAACATCGCCCGGATCACCTTCCTCGACGAGACGTCCCGGGAACTGTATGCCGACTGGACCTCCTGCGCCCGCGAGAACGTGGCCTACCTCCACATGGACGCGGGACGGCACCCCGAGGACCCCCGGTTGGCGAGCCTGATCGGCGAACTGTCGATGAAGAGCGAGGACTTCCGTCGCTGGTGGGCCGAGCATCCAGTGCAGGACAAGACCTCGGGAACCAAGCGATTCCACCATCCGGTGGTCGGTGATCTGGAACTGGCCTACGAGACCCTGCGCGCAACGGACGACCCCGATCAGGCCTTGATCACATATGCCGCCGAGCGGGGCAGCCCCTCGCACGACGCCCTGCGGATGCTGCTGGCCTGGGCCACTGAGGCTCCCTCCCCCGTCCCGGACGGCGACCGCGCGCGCTGACCTTCCGGGCGTCCGGGCCTCACCGCCGACGGCCCTGGCCGACCGCAAGCGCTCAGGGCGCCCCGCGGTCATGGTCCGTACCCCCGTGCACGCTTCCACCAAGCGTCCGCGCAACCGCCTCCCCACCCGGGGGAGGCGGCTACGCAGGACCGCCTAGGTCCACGCGCCGAGCTTCTCCGGGTTGCGGATCGCCCAGATGCGGCTGACGCGGCCGTCGACGAAGTCGATCGCGGCCACGGTCACCGCGATGCCCGTGTGCAGGGCGACCAGGCCGGGGCGGCCGTTGACCGTCCGCTCCACGAGCGTGAGCCCCGGCGCCTTGTCGGCGATGTGGATCAGGTACGCCGCGATCTCCTCGGCGCCCTCGACCGGGTGCAGGACGGTGCCGACCATGCCGCCGCCGTCGGCCGTCATCATGGCCTCGGGGTCGAGGAGTCCGACGAGGGCCTCGATGTCCTTCGACTCCCAGGCCTCCTTGAAGTTCCGTACCAGCGCGGCCTGTCCGGCCGCCGGGGCCGCCGTGGTGCGTTCGGCGCTGATGCGCCGGCGGCCCGAGGAGGCCAGCTGCCGGCACGCGGCGGGGCTGCGGCCGACGATCTCGGCGACCTCGGCGAAGGGGTAGCGGAAGACGTCGTGGAGGATGAACGCCACGCGTTCGGCGGGCGTCATGGCCTCCAGGACGACGAGGAAGGCCATGTTCACGGACTCGTCGAGGGTGATCCGGTCGGCCGGGTCGATCGTCTCGGCCCTGCTGTCGTCCGCCCGCCCGTTGATCCACTCCGACCGGTCGGGCAGCGGCTCGGGGATCCATGTGCCGACGTAGCGTTCGCGTCGTGCCCGCGCCGAGCCGAGGACGTCCAGGCAGACGCGGCTGGCCACCGTCGTCAGCCAGGCTCCGGGCGAGTCGATGGCCTCCTGCTGCTTGCGCGACATCGCGTACCAGCGGGTGTACGTCTCCTGCACGGCGTCCTCGGCCTCGGCGAGCGAACCGAGCAGCCGGTAGGCGAGGTTGATCAGCTGACGCCGCTCACCGACGACCACGCTCAGCTCCGGTGCGGACCGGACGCCGTTCCCTGACTCGGACAAGCTGTTCATGATCGGGACCCCCTGGTCGTTCTCGCCCGCCGCCGCTCCCGCCCCCCTCGACGAAAACCCGGCCGCGAACTGTGGGACGCCGCCTGACCTCACATTTCGCGGGCCTGCGTCGTCGGACCGGCGAGAGACTACCGACCCAGCGCCGCAAGGCAGAAGCGAGGACCACATCATGAGCGTGCAGACGACGACAACGCCCCGGGCCACCGGCTTCGTTCAGGTCTCCATAGCCCTCCAGACCCTGACGATCTTCCTCCAGGCGATCAGTGCCGGACTGCTCCTGTCCACGTCCTACGGCGAGACCCTGCACAGCGTCGGGGCGCGCGTGATGTACGGCGCGACGATGCTGTACGTGATCGCCGCGATCGTGGCGTGGAAGCGGGGCGGCGCCTCGCCCCGCCCGATCCTGTACTCGTCGGTCTTCCTCGTCCTCGCCTCGGCGCAGGTGGTGCTGGGCGTGACGCACCAGCCCGCGCTGCACGTCCCGCTGGGCGTCCTGATGTTCGGGCTGAGCGTGCTGGATCTGGGCCGGGTCCTGTTCGGCGCCGCCTCCGGGGCGGCCGGCAGCAGCGTCCGGCGTGACGCCGAACTCCCCGTGTGATCATGCCCGGACCCGGGCAAGCTGCCTCTGCCGACGAGGGACGGGGGGCCCATGGACGAGGCGGAGCAGAGGTTTCGCAAGGCCGCTGAACGCGGCGACCCGAGGGGGATGGTGCCCTTGGGGTGGGTGCTGGAGCAGCGGGGTGATCTGCGCGGGGCCGAGCAGTGGTACGGACGGGCCGCCGAGGCGGGGCACTCCGACGGGATGATCCGGCTGGCCGGGCTGCTGAAGGACCGCGGGGAGGGCGCCGAGGCCGAGAAGTGGACCCGGGCCGCCGCGGCGGCCGGGCACGCCTTCGCCATGGGGGCCCTCGGAGGGATCCTCCAGGAACGCGGCGACCTCGCCGGGGCGCTGGAGTGGTACGAGAAGGCGGCGCAGGCCGGCAGCGTCTTCGGCATGTGGAAGGCCGGGAACCTGCTGGCGCGGCGCAACGACATCGCCGGGGCCCAGCAGCTGTACCGCAGGGCGGTCGAGGCAGAGGGCAGCGCCCTGATCCGGGTCCAGGTGTTACGGGAGCTCGCGCGTCTGGCGCAGCAGCGCAACGACCCGGCCGAGGCGGAGGCGTTGCTGCGGAAGGCCTCGACGATCGTGCCGGAGGCGGAGGCGGAGGGCGTGCCCGCGGAGGAGGCCTTCGTCGTCATGGCCGAGGTGGTCACCCACACCGCGAGCCTCGTACGACAGCGCGGGGCACACGCCGAGGCCGAGGCGATGCTCCGGTGGGCCGCCACGGTCGGGCACGTCCCGGCGGCCTTCGACCTGGGCATGATGCTGGAGCAGCTCGGCAGGACGGGCGACGCCGAGGAGTGGTACCGCAAGGCGGCGGAGACCGGGCACCTGCGCGCGATGACCCTGCTGGGCATGCTGCTCGACGAATCGGGCCGGGCGGCCGAGGCCGAGAGCTGGTTCCGGAAGGCGGCCGAGGCCGGGATGCCGCTGGCGATGGACGCCCTGGGCGGGCTGCTGGAGCGGCGCGGCGAACTCACCGAGGCCGAGCGCTGGTACCGCCAGGGCGCCGACGCCGGGGTCCAGCACGCCACGATGAGGCTGGCCGTCGTCCTGCAGAAACGCGGCGGCGACGCGGAGGCCGACAAGTGGTTCCGCAAGGCGGGCGACGGCGGGGACGCCCTGGCCATGCTCAAGGTGGGAGAGCGGGCCGAGAAGGCCGGGGACCTCGCGGAGGCGGAGCGGTGGTACCTGCGGGCCGCCGAGGCGGGACACGAGTTCGGCATGTTCCACATGGGGCGGCTGCACCAGGACCGCGGTGATCTGGAGGGGGCCGAGTTGTGGCTGCTCAGGTCCGCCACCGCCGGCAGCCACAACGCCATGGCCCTGCTCGGGCTGGTGCTGGACGACATGGGACACCAGGCCGACGCGGAACGGTGGTGCCGGCTGGCGGTCGACGCCGGCAGCCCCACCGCGCTGCTCGACCTGAGGGCCGTACGGAAAGCGAAGGGGCAAGGTTGAGCGGCGAAGAGGAGGGCGCGATGCGGGCACGGGTCCGGCTGACCGGCGACGGGGCGGCCGCGGAGCTGGCCGATCTGGCGGGCTGGCTGTCGCGGGAGGACGAGTTCCGCGGCCGGGCGACGATCGAGCGGCCCTCGCCGCGCCCCGACGAGATGGGCGCGCTGGCCGACGTACTGGTGGTGGCCCTCGGCGCGGGCGGGGCGGGGACGGCCCTGGCCGCCTCGCTGTCGGTGTGGATCAGGCACCGCCGGCCGTCCGCCGAGATCGAGGTCACCGGCCCGGACGGGCGGAGCGTACGGATCACCGTGCGGGACGTGCCGGAGATGGACGTGGAAGCCGTGGTGCGCCGCGCCCTGGAGCGGTGAATGCCGCTGCCCGACCCGGTCAGATCCCGGGCGCTGCTGCTGGGGTCCAGCAGGTACACCGATCCCGATCTGCCCGATCTGCCCGCCGTGCTCAACAACGTCGAGGACCTGGCGAACGTGCTGCGCAGTCCGTGGGGGACGGCCCTGTCGGACCGGCACTGCGTGCCCAGGGTCGACGAGGAGACCCTTCCCGCCGTCGGAGCCCGGCTGGTGGAGGCGGCCGCGGAGGCGGAGGACCTCCTGCTGGTCTACTACGCCGGACACGGACTGGTGGGCCCGGACGGGGAGTTGTACCTGTCGCTGCCCGGAACCTCCAGCGATCCGTCACTGATCGCCTGGACCGGGGTGCCGTTCGGGCTGGTACGCCGCACCCTGGCGACCGCCCGGGCCGCCAGCCGGGTCCTGGTCCTGGACTGCTGCTTCTCCGGGCAGGCCATCGACCTGATGGCCGCAGACACCTCGGTGGTCTCCGGCCAGCTGGCGGTGTCCGGGACGTGCACCCTCGCCTCCTCGCCCGCGAACCGGCCGTCCCACGCCCCGTCGGCCGCGCGGTACACGGCGTACACGGGTGAGCTGCTGGACCTGCTGCACCGCGGGTCGGAGGACGCCGCGGAGTTCCTCACCCTGCTGGGCATCCACGAGCACCTGGCGCGGGCGCTGCCCGCCAAGGGGCATCCGCGCCCCGAGCAGCGCAACACCCGTACCGTCGGCAGGCTCGCGCTGGCCCGGAACCGGGCGTACACGGACACCGTGGACCCGGCCGCGATGGTCAAGGAGGGCACCCGGCTGGAGCGGATCGGCGAGCTCGGGGACGCGGCGCACTGGTACCGGCTGGCCGCCGAGGCCGGGCACACCGACGGCATGCTCCGGCTGGCCCGGCTGCTCAGCCTGCGGGGGGACGGCATACAGGCGGGCCTGTGGCGCCGTAGGGCGGCGGAGTCCGGGGATCCCGCCACGATGAACGCCCTCGGGGTCCAGGCGTGGCACACGGGGGACCTCCCGCAGGCGGAGGAATGGTTCCGCCAGGCCGCCGACGCCGGGTTCGCCGAAGCCCGCGACAACCTGCGGACGCTGCTGCGGCAGCGGGGGCGGTCGGCCTAGCCGAGGCGGCGGTCGGTGGCGGTGATCGGGACGTCGTTGATGCTGGCCTCGCGGCGGCGCATCAGGCCGTCGTCGGCGAACTCCCACTGCTCGTTGCCGTGGCTGCGCCACCACTGGCCGGAGGCGTCGTGCCACTCGTACTCGAAGCGGACGGAGATCCGGTTGCCGGTGTAGGCCCAAAGCTCCTTGCGGAGGCGGTAGTCGAGCTCGCGCTCCCACTTGCCGGTGAGGAACTCGCGGATCTCGGCGCGGCCGGTGAGGAACCGGTCGCGGTTCCTCCACACCGAGTCCTCCGTGTACGCGAGGGCGACGCGCTCGGGGTCGCGGCTGTTCCAGGCGTCCTCGGCGGCCTGCACCTTGGCGCGGGCGGACTCCTCGGTGAAGGGGGGCAGGGGCGGGCGGGTCGTCGGCTCGGACATGGCGTACCTCTCTGCGGCGGGGGGGCGGGGGGGCGGTGGAGCGGAGAACGATCGTTTTCCGCTTGCGCCGAACCCTACGAGAACGACCGTTCTCCACGCAAGGGGAATTCGGCTACGCTGCCTTCATGGACGACGAAGAGGCCCGGACCCGGCTGCTGGACGCGGCGGAGGCGCTGTTCTACTCCGAGGGCGTCCAGGCCGTCGGCATGGACCGCATCCGCACGGAGTCCGGCGTCCCGCTCAAGCGGCTCTACCGGATCTTCCCGGCGAAGGAAGCCCTGGTCACCGCCTACCTGGAGCGGCGGGACCGCCGCTGGACGGCCGGCCTGCGGGACGCCGTCGCCACAGCCCCCGACGCCCCGGTGGCGGCCGTCTTCGACTGGCTCGAGGCGTGGTTCTCGGAGCCGGGCTTCCGGGGCTGCGCGTTCGTGAACGCGTACGGGGAGCTGGGCGCGGGGCCGGCCGGGGTCCTGGACGTCGTACGCCGCCACAAGACGGAGCTGCGCGCACTGCTCGGCACCCTGACCGACTCCCCGGCCGTCGCCGACCAGCTGCTGATCCTCGTCGAGGGCGCGACGGTCGTCGCCGCCCTCACCCCCGGCCCGGACCCGGCCCGCCGGGCCCGGGAGGCGGCGGAGCGGCTAACCGCCTGAGCCGCGCGGGAAGGTGATCTCCACGCGGCGGTTCTTCTTGCGGCCTTCCTCGGTGCCGTTGTCGGCGATCGGGTAGTCCTCGCTGTAGCCGCGCACGTCGTAGGTGACGCCCTGGCTGGTGACGCTCTTCGCCAGCTCCGCCTGCACGGCGTCGGCGCGCTGCTTGGACAGTTCCTTGCCGTGCTCGTAGGTGCCTTGGTCGTCGGTGAAGCCGAAGACGCGGACGCGGGTGGCTTTCTGTTGGTTGATCTCGTTCGCGATGGCCTGTATCCGGGCGGCGGCCTGGGCGTTGAAGACGGCACTGTTCTCGGGGAAGAGGACTTCGGACTGCAGGGCCATCATGACGGTCTGGTTGGTCTCCTGCCGCCGCTGCTCACCCCCGAGATCCTCGACGACCTCCACCAGATCAAGGATCTTCGGCGGGGCGAGCGTGCCGCCCTGCGGGAGTTTCAGCCCTGGAGAGTTGGCGTCAATAGGCAGTGCCGCCGACGCCGACGGCTCGGTGCCCGGAGGAACCGAGGGCTTCACCTCGTCTGCGTAGGCAGAGGTAGCGCCGAGAAGATGTGCTCCAGCTACAACGAGTCCGGCGACCGTGATCGCAGCCGCTCCGCGGTGGTGGCGAGTCTTTCGAATCATGGCGTCACCCGGAAATCTTGATGGTTGCCGTGGCGAACGTGGGGATGGTGAAGTCAACCGTGTTGACGCTTGGCGGCGGCGCCGGGAACTGCGCGAAGAAGGGGACCGATTCCCCAGGACCGATTCGGGTGAGGCCGGTAGTGCAGGAGCACTGGCCCTCCGTGTCTCGAAGCACGTAATAGCGCTTCTTGCCCTGCCTGTCGACCATGGTGGCGCCTGCTACCGACGCCGCGCTCGCACTTGGTTCCTCCCCTCGCCAAGCTGCCGTCTCCACAAACGCTTCAGTGCCGCTGTTCTTGATCTGCCCGCTCACCGTGATGAAGTTCCCGGCGTCACGAACAGCCGAGTTGAGGTCCAAGAGGATCCCGGCCTGCCCCTTCACCGTGGCGATGACTTCCACCGGTGTCGGCGCCTTGCTCCCGTTGGGCACAGGGGCCTGCGAGGATCCCTGCTGTCCTTTACCTTCGGTGGGCTTCGGAGAGTCCCCCGGCTTGTCGCCCCCACCGCACCCGGCCAGCGTGAGGACCATGACCGCCGCAACCGCAACGGTCGCTCCCCCACGAGCCTTCACCATGCGCCGAATGCTCATCTACGCCCTGCCCTTGTCTCTCGTTCCTTTTCAGCCCACGAGTCGCACGCTGAATAGCTTCCTGCTCAGTTCACGCAGCGAACCCGGTTTCAGCGGGTCGAGCCGGACCGGATCCCCGTGGCAGCTGAATGTCACTGCCGGCGAACTCGGCGAAGGCGCGGGCGAAGCGCCCCCCGCAGGTTCCGTGGGGGTGGCACTCGGAGCAGCCACCACGGCTCCCAACACGCACTGAGCCTCGATCAAAGCCGTGGCCATGGCCGTTCCGTGCATGCCCTCCGTGCCCGGGATCACCGATTCCCCCACCGTCCTATCGGTTCTGACCGTGACAGTGAACCGAGGCACATCCGGATTGCACTCCGCCGTCGCCGCGTTCTTGGCTGCGAAGGCCTCGGCCGCCGCGCAGGCACCCTTCGCCTTCAAGAACTTCCCGGCCAAGATCTTGGTCCAGTCGTCGGGCTTCAGTGCCGCGAGATCGAGGTCGAGGAACACACCGTCCCTGGCTTCCCGCCCCGCTGCCAAAGCCGCCGCGTCCGCAGCCCCCTGGGCATCGCTTCGGGTCACCGAGGCCTGGCCGATCACAAAGAAGGCAAGCGCAGCGAAGAGCAGGCCTGCCACCACCACTACGTAGATGGGGAAGGCCTGCCCGTGATCTCGCGGCTTGCCCAATGTCACTTGCCGCCGGCCTTGATGGACTCGACCGCCTTCGCAATCTTGTTGCTGATCGCAGTCCCGATACCGGAGCCCGCGATCGCGCCGATGATGACCACGACCACCAGGATGATGCCCAGGTACTCGAAGGCGGTCTGGCCCCGGTCGAGGTTCGCGTAGCGCTTGCGGATGCGGGTCACCGTCGTGTCCGTCCATCCAGTCAGCCGGATCCTGGCCTCTACGGACGCTTTCAGCAGCGAGTTCTGTGACATGGGGGTTCCCTCCCGGGCCGGTGCCGCTGTTGGTTTGCGGACGGTACGCCGTGTCACCGGTCGTTACCAAGGGTCTCGGGGCCCAAAAGCGGACCCATTGCATGTTCCTTCTAGCCATGGCCGGTTGCTCCCGGACGGGCGGTTCCCAGCCAGTGGGCTATCGCTTCGCTGCGGGTGGTGCTGTGGAGCTTCGCGAAGATGCGGTTGATGTGGTTCTTGACCGTCTTCTCGCTGATGAAGCAGGCGCCGGCGATCTGCTGGTTGTTCATGCCGGACGCGATCAGGTCCATGATCTCCACCTCCCGCGAACTCAGCCCGAAGGCAACAGAGTTGTGCATGCGCTCCGTCGAGGATGGCACAGTTCGTTGCTGTTGCGAAGAGGCCCGGAGTTCCGTCAGGAGGGCGCTGGCCGCCGACGGGGTGAAGTGGGGGCGGCCCTGGTGGGTGTCGCGGACCGCGCGGAGGAGGTCGTCGGCGGTGAACTCGCCGTGGACGAGGTAGCCGCCCGCGCCCAGGAGCAGGGCTTCGCGGACGATGTCGGGCTCCTGGCTGTACGTCAGCATCAGGACCGGGGCCAGCCGCACCAGGTGCGGTAGCGCCGAGATGCCGTCGACGCCCGGCATCCGGACGTCCAGCAGGATCACGTCCGGCGTGTGGAGCCGGGTCAGGTGGAGGGCCTCGTGGCCGTCGCGGGCCTGGGCCACCACCTGGAGGTCCGGGGTCGTGCCGAGCAGGGTGGCGAGGCCTGCGCGGACCACCGGGTTGTCGTCGGCGATCAGGACGCGGAGGGTCATGAGGCGCCGCCGAACGGGAGGACCAGCGAGAGCCGGGTGCCGGGGCCCGCCGGGCGGGGCCCCAGGTGCAGGGCGGCGCCGATCTCCGTCGCGCGTTCGCGCATGCCGAGCAGGCCGAAGTGCCCCGGGCGGTCCGGCCCCCCGGCCGGAAGGCCGATGCCGTCGTCCTCCACCGTGAGGGTGAGGGCGTCCGCGTCGGCGGAGAGGCCGATCGCGATGTGCGCCGCACACGCATGGCGCCGGGCGTTCTCCACCGCCTCGGCGGCGAGGCGGTGGAGGTGGTGGGTCAGGGGCGGGGGAAGGGACGGGAGGCCGGTGCTCAGGGTGAGCGAGGCGCCCGGGGTGGCGGAAGTGAGGGAGCGCAGGGCCGGGACGAGGGCCGGAGCCCGGAGGTCCGTCAGGAGGGCCCGGGATTCCGCCGACGCCGTGCGGGCGGCGTCCGCGACCAGCGCGGCCTGTTCGCGCAGCCGCTCCGGGTCCGGCGTGCGGGTCAGGGCGTCCGCCGCCAGGGCCAGCCCGTGCAGGGTCTTGGACACCGAGTCGTGCATCTCCCGGGCCAGCCGCTCCCGTTCGGCCCGCGCGGCCGCCCCCCGTACGGCCTCCGCGAAGCGCGGCAGCAGCCCCCGTACCGAGGACGCCGCCGCACCGGCCACCCCGCACAGCAGGCACAGCGTGACGCCGCCCCCGAGCGCGGCCACCGCCGCCGCCTGGGCGGCCGCGTACACCGCCGAGCCCCGCCACCCGTGGACCAGCCCGGCCAGCAGCGGGGTGCCGAGCGCGACCAGGCCGACGACAGGGGTCGTGGGGCCGGCCGCCGCGAGCAGGAGTCCGGTCAAGGCCATGTCGGCCACCAGCAGCCACCGGTGGCGCAGCAGCAGCGGGCCGAAGCGCTCCCAGCCCCGGTGGAGGGCGTACGAGAGCACGAAGGTCAGGGCCAGGGCCGCCAACGCCGTGCCGGACGGGGCGAAGGGGGCGCCGACGGCGGTGATCACCAGGCGGAGGGAGAGGACCTGCCGGCAGAGGTTCCGGAGGGCGTTCGTCTCGATCCGCGGGGAGAGAACAGTAGCCATCGTCACCTCACCCGCCCCCGAGCAGCGCGCCGAAGTCCACGTTCGCGCCGTAGACGAAGCCGCAGACCAGCAGGATCAGCGTCCCCGGCAGCATGAACATGGTGACGGCGAAGGTGGCCTTGGGGACGGCCCGCGCCGCCCGCCGCCGCGCGTTCTGCGCGTCGGTGCGCCGCATGTCCTCGGCGATGGCGATGAGGGTCTCCACGATCGGCGAGCCGAGCTCCTCGCCCTGCTGGAGGGCGGTGACGAACTGCGCGACCTGCTCGGAGTCGTTGCGCCGCCGCAGTTCGTCGAAGGCCTGGCGGCGGCTGACGCCCATGTCCATCTGCTGGAGGGTGATCCGGATCTCGTCGGACCAGGGGCCCTCGTACTTGTCCGCGACCCGCTCCAGCGCCTGCCGGAAGCCGAGCCCGGCGCTGACGACGACGGCGAGGACGTCGAGGAAGTCCGGGAGTATCCGCTCGATGTGGTCCCGGCGGACCCGGATCGCCGACCACAGGCCGACCTCGATCCAGAACAGCCCGAACGCCACCATGAACAGGGCGAAGACGAGGCGGCCGTTCATCAGCATGGCGAGCGCCCCGAGCCCGCCCAGGAAGCCGTAGACCGCGCGCCGGGCAGCGTACCGGTCGATGGTGAGGCCCGCCGGGTTGCCCGCCATGTCGATCTGGCGGCGTTTGCGCGCCACCTGCTTGGGGCCCATCAGCCGCAGCACCAGCGGCGCCCAGCGGATGCCGAGGCGGTCGACGACCGAGCCGACCGCCGTCGTACGGGACGCGCCGACCTCCAGGGCCAGGGCGAGGTCCGAGGGCAGGGTGACGTCGGCGCGGTAGAGGCGGATGCCGTACAGGACGCCGAAGACGGACAGGGCGGCGCCGAGCGCGAGGAGCAGCGGTAGGTACGCGGTCATGTGTCCTCGCCCCCTCAGACGTCGATCTTCGACAGGCGGCGGATGAGGACGAAGCCCAGCGCGAACAGGCCGAGCGACACGATGACGGCGACCTGCCCGACGAACGCGCCGGTCATCCGGTCCAGGGCGCCGGGCATCATCGTGTTGACGAGCAGCAGCGAGCCCAGCCCGATGGCGGGCACCAGGTACGCGGTCACCGTCACCTGCGAGAGCTGCGTACGGATCTCCCTGCGGGTCTCCTTGCGCTGCTCCAGCGTCACCGTGAGGTTGCGCAGGCTCCCCACGATGGCCCCGCCCGCCCGCGCGGACAGGACGAGGGTGGACACCAGGACGACCAGTTCGCGCGACGGGAGCCGGTCGACGATCTCCCCGAGGGACTCCTCGATGGAGTGGCCGACGGCGAGCCGGTCGGCGACCCGGGCCAGTTCCTCCCCGGCCGGCGCCTCCAGTTCCTCCGCCGCCATGCCGATGGCCGTACGCAGGGCCAGGCCGGCCTGGGTGGCGTTGGCGAGGATCCGGGCGAGCTCGGGGAGCTGGTTGATGAAGCGTTCGGTGCGCCGGGTGCGCTGCCAGGTGAGGAAGGCGTTGGCGGCCCAGATGCCGATCAGGCCGGCGACCGGCCCGAAGAACGGGGCCAGCAGGGAGGAGGCGATCAGCCAGATCCCGGCGACGGCGAGGAGCATGTAGACGAAGAACTCGCCCGGGGTGAGGTCCAGTCCGGTGGTGGCGAGCTTCAGCTCGATGCGCCGGCCCAGCCTGGTCCGGCGCAGCCTGCGGTCCACGCCCGGGAAGCGGCGCTTGCGCCCCGACGGCGGCGGTTCGCCGCTCGCCGAGAGCCGTTCGACGAGTGCGGCGCGCTGGGCGTGGCCGGAGGAGTACGCGTGCACGCCGAGGATCACGAGCAGGCCGGCCAGCAGGGTGGCGCCGAGGGTGAGGAGGACGGCATTGGTCACAGGACGGTCCGGGAGGTCAGCGGGTCGAAGGGGTCGTACGGGTCGTCCGCCGGCGCGACCCCGAAGGCCTGGGGGATCGGCTGGCTGTGCATGTAGAGGCGCTCGGCGGTCCGGCGCGGCAGCGGGTGGTAGGCGAAGTAGCCCTGCACCCGGCCGTCGGCGCCCATGGGCTGGGCGAGGAAACGGCAGACGGTGGTGATCCGGAAGGGTTCGCGGCCGTGCGAGTCGAGGATGGAGATCTCCGTGACGCGGCGCGAGCCGTCGCCGAAGCGGGTGAGCTGGACGATGACGTTGACGGCGCTGTTGATCTGGTCCTGGAGCGCCTCGAAGGGGATCTCGACCTCCGACATGGAGGCGAGGGTCTGGAGGCGGGTGAGGGCCTCGGCGGAGCTGTTGGCGTGGACGGTGGCGAGGGAGCCGTCGTGGCCGGTGGACATCGCCTGGAGCATGTCGAGGGTCTCGCCGCCGCGGACCTCGCCGACGATGATGCGGTCGGGGCGCATGCGCAGGGAGTTGCGTACGAGGTCGCGGATGGTGATCTGGCCCTTGCCCTCCACGTTCGCCGGGCGGGATTCGAGGCGGATGACGTGTGCCTGCTGGAGCTGGAGTTCGGCCGAGTCCTCGATGGTGATGATGCGTTCGCCCTCCGGGATGAGGGCGGAGAGGGCGTTGAGGAGGGTGGTCTTGCCGGTGCCCGTGGCTCCGGAGACGATCACGTTCAGCTTCGACTGCACCAGCCCGGACAGCAGCAGGAGCATCTGCTCGTCGAGGGAGCCGAGGGCGATCATCTCGGGGAGGGTGAAGGCGCGCGGGAAGCGGCGGATGGTGAGCGTGGCGCCGGTGAGGGACAGCGGCGGGATGATGACGTTGACGCGCTCCCCGCTGGGCAGGCGCGCGTCGACCATCGGATTCGCCTCGTCCACGCGCCGGTTGACGGTGGAGACGATGCGCTCGATGGTCTGCATCAGCTGCTCGTGCGAGGCGAAGCGCAGCGGCAGCTGCTCGACCCGGCCGGCCCGCTCGACGAAGATCTGGTCCGGGCCGTTGACCATGATCTCGGAGATGGAGGCGTCTTCGAGGAGCGGTTCGAGCACGCCGAGTCCGAGGGCCTCGTCGACGACCCGGCGGATCAGCTGGGCGCGCTCGGCGGTGGACAGGACGGGGCCCTCGCGGCTGATGATGTGCCCGAGTACGCGCTCCAGGCGCGCCCGGCGCTCGGCGGGCGCGAGCGCGGACATCTCGGCGAGGTCGATCTCCTCGAGCAGCTTGGCGCGGTACGAGGAGACCAGGCGGCCGTCCTCGCGGGGGCCATGGCGGTCGTCGGGGGTGCTGACCCGGGAACGCAGGCTCACGGTCGGGCTCCGTTCGGGTCGTCGTTGGGCATGACGGCCGTTGCCGTGGCCGGCTTCGGGTCCAGTCCGGGGATGATCGAGTTGATCGGTATGGACACGCGCGCGGTGACGGCGTCGGCGTCCTTGGTCACGTCGACGTCGGCGGTGAGGCCGCCCCGGACGGCCGCCCGGCCCGCCGCCGCCCCGCCCGAGCCCTTGCGGGCCTCCACCCGCGCCGCCGTCCGCGCGGCGGTGTCGGCCTGTTCGTGGACGTAGGCGATCCAGCCGAGCTGGATCCCGCAGAGCGCGACGAACAGCAGGATCGGGACGAAACCGATGTATTCCAGGGCCACTTGGCCCCGGTCGGAGCGGATGCGTCGGCTCATGCCGTCACTCCTCCCTCTCCATCGCGGCGCCGGCCGTGCCGTCGATCTCGCCGAAGCTGAGCCCGGGGAACAGGACGGGGACCTGGAGCTTGACCGTCGCCTTGTAGACGTCGCCTTCCTTCCGGCAGTGAGGGGTCCCCATGTTCCAGGCACCCCCGATGTGTTCCCCCGCCGCCGCCGCGCACGCCCCGTCGCCCTTGACCGCGCCCGCGCGGGCCGCCTCGTCCGCGGCGTTCCCGGCCAGGGAGAAGGCGTAGCCGATCAGTACGCACTCCCACACCGCCGCGACGAGCAGCAGGATGAGGGGGACCATGCCGACGAACTCGACGGCCACCTGGCCCCGGTCCCGGGCTCCCCGGTCCCCGCGTACGGATCCGCGCGCGGCCATCCGTCAGCCCTCCCGGCCGCGCCGCAGGCGGGCCACCGGGCCGGCCGCGCGGACGGCGAGGGCCGATCCGGAGCCGCCGGAGGCGCCGCCTGCGGCGGCCTGGGCCGGGACGGACGGGTCCTGCGCGGCGGTGAGGAGGCCGAGTTCGCCCGCGAGGGTCCACAGGGCCTGCTTGACGGTGGAGCGGTTGTCGAGGTCCTGCACCCGGCCCGCGTCCACGACGGCCTGGAGTTCCTTGAAGGCGGCGGGGACGGGGGTGCGGGTGGCCCGGGTCTTGGTGATCTTCTGGATGAGGGCGGGCTGGATCTCGGTGTGCTTGCTCCAGCGGTTGACCACCATGGTGGTGTCCTCGGCCTTGCGCACCTGGAGCCGCTCCCACATCCGCACCAGCCGCTTCGCCGCGCGGACGGCGACCACGTCCGGGGTGGTGACGAGCACCGCCACGTCGGCCGTCTCCACGGCGGCGGCGTTCGCGCCCGTCACCTGGGTGCCGCAGTCGATGACGACGATCTCGTAGCGGGCGCGCAGGGCGCCGATGACGTGCCGGGCCGCCCGCTCGTCGACCTCCTCGCCCCGCTCGCCCTCGGCCGGGGCCAGCAGCAGGGCGAGGCCGGTGCGGTCGTCGTAGACCGCGTCCTGCAGGACGCGGGGCGAGATGTCCTGGATCCCGGCGAGGTCGGCGATGGAGCGGCGGAACTGCACGTCGAGGTAGGAGCCGACGTCGCCGGCCTGGAGGTCGAGGTCCACCAGCGCGGTGCGCCGCCCGGCGGCGGCCGCCGCGAGCGCGAACTGCACCGCGGTGAAGGTGGTGCCGACGCCGCCCTTGGCCCCGGTGACGGTGACGACCCGCCCGCCCGGGCCGGCCGGGGTGTCCGCTCCCCGGCCCAGGTGGCGGCGTACGCCCACGGACCACTGGGCGGCGGCCTGGACGCGGGCGGCGAGTTCCTCGTAGGCGAGGGGGAGGCTGATCAGGCCGCGCGCGCCGGAGTCCATGGCGGCGGAGAACAGGGCGGGGCCGGTCTCGGAGGAGAGCAGGACCACACCCACCGCGGGGAAGCGCAGGGCGACTTCGCGGATGAGGTCCAGGGCGGGGACGGGCCCGATCCGCTCGTGGACGAGGACCACCTCGGGGAGTTCGTCGATGGACTCCGAGGCGAGGCGGGCGAGGGTGTCGAGGAGGGTGGTGGAGTCGGGTACGGGGCCGGCGGGCTCGGCGTCGGGGAGCTGGCTGAGCAGCGCGAGGACGGCGCGGGCGGCGTCGGGGTCACCGGCGGCGGGGAGGATGCGGGTGGTCATCGGGCGGCTCACCTGTCCCCGTCGAGGGTGTACGTGCGGTCGCCCGGGGTGGGCGCGGAGTCGGTGCCGGGGGCCACCAGGGCCAGGCGGACGTGCTCGGCGAAGGACTCGGCGTAGGCGACGCGCTGGGTGTCCTTGGTGTTCAGGGCGAAGGTGATCGGGACGACCTCGGCGGGGCCCTGCTTGTTGCCGTCCTTGTCGAGGGAGGTCAGTTTGCCGACTCCGAGGACGCGGGCGTTGGGGACGATGATCACCGAGCGCGCCGGGTCGGTGTCCTTGGCGCCCTTGAAGGTGGCGATGATGTTGACCTTCGCGCCGGAGGTGATCTTGCCGGCCACGCCCGTGGCGGCGTCGACCATGATCGCGATCTCCTGCTCCCCGGGCTGGAGCTGCGGCTTGTCGACGAACATGTCCGCCTGGAGCAGCGAGCCCTTCTTCAGGGTGGTCAGCGCGATCTTGTCCTTGAGCGCGCCGAGGTCGGTGACGGCGGTGTCGGAGAGCCACCGCTTGGGGACCGTGATCTGCTCGAACTGGCCTGCGCTGAGCGCGCTGTACGGCGCGATGTCGCCCTTGACCCGGTAGGCGACCGTCTCGGCGCCGACCTTGGAGTTCACGTCGCCGATGACCACGAGGACCCCGCCGAAGGCCGCGAGGGCGCACAGGACCGACAGCAGGAGCAGGATGACGCCGCGGCGCTGGCGTGAGTTCATGGCCGTACTACCTCGCCGTTCTTCGTTCGTTCGGGCCGGTCAGGAGCGGGATCTGGAGCGGGTGCGCGAGCGGGCCGGAAGGGCCGCGGAGGCGGCCTGGGGCGGCGGGGTGGCGGGCGGGGCGGTCAGCGGGGCGGAGCAGAAGCCGCAGCGGTTGCCGATGAGCTCGAACCCGCACCAGCGGCACTCCTCGCGGCGGACCGAGGCGACGAGCTGGTAGAGCACGGACACGTCCGGGATGGCGGCGGCGAACTCGACCAGCTTCGGGGTCGCCCACCAGCCGGCCGAGTCGGCGGGCAGCGGGTTCTCCATGACGCCCTGCACCTGCCAGGCGGGCGCCAGTTCGGCGGCCACCCAGTCGGAGGTGAGCTGGCCGCGCGCGAAGGTGAGGTGCGTGGCGAAGGCCGGCCCGGGCGGCAGCACCCCGGCGGCCGGGGCGGTGGCGGCCCCCGCGCCCGAGGCGGGCGGGAGCTTGGCCAGGTGCGGGGCAGGGTGGGCGAGTACGGCGAACTGGGCGCTGGGCGACCAGGACCGGGCGTGCGCCTTGAGCCCGACGGGGACCCGGTCCAGCTTTGCGACCGTACCCAGCAGCGCGCCCGCGTAGATGTAGTGGGACAGCAGCCGGGCGGCCGAGGCGATCACCCCGGGGCTGAAGTCGCAGACGGTCAGCTGGCGCAGCTGACGGACCAGCACGGCGGTGCCCAGGGGCGGGAGGTCGAGGTCGAGGAGCGCGATCCGGTCGGTCTCCAGGATGGCCCGTACGGTGTGCAGCCGGCGGGTGGTGGCCGGCGGCAGCCAGGACGGTACGACGACGACCAGGTGGCCGTGGCGCTCCAGCAGGGCGGAGGTCTCGGCGAGCGCGCCCTCGAGGTCGGCCTCGCCGGGCGGGCGCAGGACGGCGGCGCCCGGGGTGTGCCGGTCGGGCGCCGGCAGCACCAGGTCGGCGCTGGTGACAGCAATCGCGGTCGGCACGTGAATCCCCCCGTTCACCCGTTACGCCGCGCCTCGTTCACGCGGTCGTCACGTACGCGCTCGTACTGCGCGACCGCAAACGATCGACGCTCTTCCCCCCATGCCCGAGCACCATATCCGCGTCCCCGCTGGCGGGGCAGGGCCTTGGGAATTCCTGTGCCGGAAGCACATGTCACAGGTGATCGGAAACCCGGACAACAGGGATCGGGCGTCCGTTCATTTCAAGCCACTTCGCAAAGACCCTTGACACGGGGATTGGTCTGGACCAACTTGGCCGCACCGGGAGTTGCCCCGGCGTCCGTTCACGGGGGACCCCCACTCCCCCGCTCCCGCAGCCCCGTCCCCCGCCTCCCTTCCTCCCCCCACGGAGCCCACGTGAACCGCATACGCTCCCTCGCCCTGCTGGGCGCGGCCACCTTGACCGCCGGCGGGCTGACCGCCCTCGCGGCGGGCACGGCCCAGGCCGCCGACATCAACGTCGCCCGCAACGGCGGCTTCGAGTCGGGCCTGTCCAACTGGTCCTGTTCGGGCGGCTCCGGCGCCGTCGTCACCTCCCCGGTGTTCGCCGGCGCGGGCGCCCTCAGGGCCACCCCGGCGGGCTCGGACAACGCGCAGTGCAGCCAGACCGTCACGGTCAAGCCGAATTCCACGTACACGCTGAGCACCCAGGTGCAGGGCTCGTACGTCTACCTCGGCGCGACCGGCACCGGCACCCAGGACGTCTCCACCTGGACCCCCGGCTCCGGCTCGGGCTGGCAGAAGCTCTCGACCACCTTCACCACCGGCCCGAACACCACCCAGGTCACCGTCTGGACGCACGGCTGGTACGGCCAGCCGGCGTACACCGTCGACGAGTTCAGCGTCTTCGGCCCGGACGGGGGCGGCGGCACCGATCCCGGCCCGAGCGTCCCGGGCGCCCCGGCGGGGGCCGCCGTTTCCGGCCAGAGCTCCAGCGGGCTCACCCTTTCGTGGAACGCGGTCAGCGGGTCCACCGGCTATTACGTCTATCAGGACGGCGTCCGCGTCCAGACCGTGTCCGGGACCTCCACGCCCGTCACCGGACTGGCCGCCTCCACCTCGTACTCCTTCCAGGTGAGCGCGTACAACGCGGCGGGCGAGGGCCCCAAGTCCGCGCCGGTCACCGGCACCACCACCGGCGGGGGCGGTCCGAACCCGAACCCGGCCGTCCCCAAGCACGCGCTGACCGGCTACTGGCAGAACTTCAACAACGGCGCGACCGTCCAGAAGATCTCCGACGTCTCCGCCCAGTACGACATCATCGCGGTCTCCTTCGCCGACGCCACGACCACGCCCGGCGCCATCACCTTCAACCTCGACTCGGCGGGCCTCGGCGGCTACACGGTGGCCCAGTTCAAGGCGGACGTCGCCGCGAAGAAGGCGGCCGGCAAGTCGGTCATCCTCTCCATCGGCGGCGAGAAGGGCACCATCTCGGTCAACGACTCCGCCTCCGCGAACAACCTGGCGAACTCGGCCTGGGCGCTGATGCAGGAGTACGGCTTCACCGGGATCGACATCGACCTGGAGAACGGCCTCAACCCGACCTACATGACGCAGGCCCTGCGCGCCCTGTCGGCCAAGGCGGGCCCCTCGCTCGTGCTGACGATGGCCCCGCAGACCATCGACATGCAGTCGACGCAGGGGGGCTACTTCAAGACGGCCCTGGCGGTGAAGGACATCCTGACCGTCGTCAACATGCAGTACTACAACAGCGGCGCGATGAACGGGTGCGACGGCAAGGTCTACTCCCAGGGCTCGGTGGACTTCCTGACCGCCCTGGCCTGCATCCAGCTGGAGGGCGGCCTCGACGCCTCGCAGGTGGGCATCGGGGTCCCGGCCTCCACCAGCGGCGCGGGCAGCGGCTACGTCTCCCCGGCGATCGTCAACAACGCCCTGGACTGCCTGACCAAGGGCACGGGCTGCGGCACCTTCAAGCCGTCGAAGACCTACCCGGGCCTGCGCGGCGCGATGACCTGGTCGACCAACTGGGACGCCAAGGCGGGTAGCACCTGGTCCAACACGGTGGGTCCGAAGGTCCACGGCCTGCCGTAGGCGGTAGGGGTGGGGGTGGCCGGTTTCGGCTCGGCGAAGACCACCGAGTCTTGACCAGGACATGCCACAAGAGCACGCTGTGCGCGTCCGCACGGCTACCCCCACACTCCCCACCCAGGAGAACGCATGCGGCTCCACACCCGCCGGAGGGCCGCCGTCACGGCGGCCCTGCTGGCGCTCGCGCTCGGCGCACCCGCCTACGGCATGAGCGCGACGGCAGCACCGCCGCCCGTCCCGTCCACCGCCACCGAGGACGAGGCGATCGTCCAGTACGAGATCCAGGGCCCCTCCACGGCCGCCGAACGCACCACCCTCCTCAGGACCGGCGTCTCGATCGACGAGGTGGACGCCCGCTCGGTCGTGGTCAGCGCCGACACCGCGCAGGCCAGGAAGCTCCGGGCGCTCGGCTACGAGCTGACCGCCCTGCCCGGCCCGCCGGACCGCACCGAACGCGGGGTCGCGGCGAGCCCGATGGACTTCCCGTCGGCGGACTCGCGCTACCACAACTACGCCGAGGCGAGCGCGGAGATCGACCAGCGCATCGCCCAGTACCCCGGGATCATGAGCAAGCAGGTCATCGGGAAGTCGTACCAGGGCCGGGACCTCGTCGCGATCAAGATCAGCGACAACGTGGCCACGGACGAGGCCGAACCCGAGGTGCTCTTCACGGCCCACCAGCACGCCCGTGAGCACCTGACCGTGGAAATGTCCCTGTACCTGCTCAAGGAGTTCGGCTCCAAGTACGGCAGCGACTCCCGCATCACCAACATGGTCAACGGCCGCGAGATCTGGATCATCCCCGACCTCAACCCCGACGGCGGCGAGTACGACATCGCCACCGGCTCCTACCGGTCCTGGCGCAAGAACCGCCAGCCCAACAGCGGCTCCTCCGCCGTCGGCACCGACGAGAACCGCAACTGGAACTACAAGTGGGGCTGCTGCGGCGGCTCCAGCTCCAGCAAGAGCTCCGAGACCTACCGCGGGCCCGCCGCCGAGTCGGCGCCCGAGGTCAAGGCCGTCTCCGACTTCGTGCGCAGCCGCGTCGTCGGCGGCAAGCAGCAGATCAAGGCCGCGATCGACTTCCACACGTACAGCGAGCTCGTCCTCTGGCCCTTCGGCTGGACCTACAACGACACCGCGCCCGGCCTGACCGCCGACGACCTCGCCGCGTACAAGAAGATCGGCACCAGCATGGCGTCGAGCAACGGCTACACGCCCGAGCAGTCGAGCGACCTGTACATCACCGACGGCACGATCGACGACTGGCTGTGGGGCAACCAGAAGATCTTCGCCTACACCTTCGAGATGTACCCGACCGACGCCGGCTCCAGCGGCTTCTACCCGCCCGACGAGGTCATCGACCGCGAGACCGCACGCAACAAGGACGCCGTGCTCCAGCTCCTGGAGAACGCCGACTGCATGTACCGCTCGATCGGCAAGGAAGCCCAGTACTGCTCGTAGGACCGTGTGACACGGGGCGCCCCACCGCCAGGGGGGCACCCCTTCGCCGTCGCCGGTCTCAGTCCAGGACGGCGAGCGCGTCGATCTCGATCAGCAGACCGGCCGGCAGGCCCACGTAGACCGTGGTGCGGGCGGCGGGGGCCTCCTTGAGGCCCTGCTCATCGAAGTAGGCGTTGTAGATCTCGTTCATCTCGGCGAAGTGGCCCGTGTCCGTCAGGTAGACGCGGATCATCATGACGTCGTCCCAGCCCGAGCCGCCGGCCTCCAGGACCGAGCGGACGTTCTCCAGCGTCTGCAGGGTCTGCGCGCGCAGCGTCGGCCCGGCCGGGGTCGGCGGCTGCCCGTCGACGTGCGGGAGGAAGCCGACCTGGCCGGCGACCTGGAGGATGTTGCCCTTGCGCACCCCGTGCGAGAACTTCGCCGGCGGGACGGTGTGGGTGTCGGGGATGACGGCGGTCTTCTCGCTCACGCGCTCTCCTGGTGTTCCGAGGGGGTTGGGGTGGGGGATCCGGCGGGGGTTCCCGAGTAGTCCCGGCCGACCGCGTCGGCCGTACGCCGGACCAGCGGCAGCAGCTCGAGCAGCCCGTCGGCGGTGACCACCACGGTGGGGGCCGACACCGACAGCGCGGCGACGACCCGGCCGTCGGGCCCGCGCACGGGCGCGCCCACGCAGTTGATGAACTCCTCGTGGCCCCCGAGGTCACTGGCCCATCCTTGTTCGCGTACGAGGTCCAGCTCGCGCAGGAACGCGTCGGCGTCCGGGACCGAGCGGGAGGTGTAGCGCGGATAGTCGATCCGCCCGGCCAGCGCGCGGCGGTCGGCCTCGGGCAGGTCCGCGAGCAGCAGTTTCGCGACGGCGGCCACGGTGAGGGGCACCGGCTTGCCCACGCGGGAGTACATCCGCACCGGGTAGCGGCTCTCGACCTTGTCGATGTAGAGGACCTCGTCGTCCTGGTGGACGGCCAGGTGGACGGTGTGCCCGGTGGCCTCGTTCAGCGCGACCAGGTGCGGATGCGCGATCTCGCGGACGTCGAGGCCCTCGACGGCCTCCGCGGCGAGCGCGAACAGCCGCGCGCCCAGCCGGTAGCGCCCGTCGGCCTGCCGGTAGACGAACCCGTGCGCGTGCAGGGTCCGCAGCAGGCGCAGCGCGGTGCTCTTGTGCACGCCCAGCTCCCCGGCGACCTCACCGAGCCCGGCGGGCCCCTTGGCCAGCGCGGGCAGGATCAGCAGCGCCCGCTCCACCGACTGGCTCACGCCGTACCCCTTCCTCGGCCTGCTCGCCGGAACCGCGCCCCGTTGACCGCTCGTCATCCGAGATGTTAGACACCACCTGCACCACCCGCAACGGCCGTTGCGCACATCGCAACGCGACGAGGAGGACCCCTCATGCCCAGCGACCCCGTCCAGGCCCTCGCCGACGAACCGGTCGACCACCGGTTCAAGGGGCTGCCCCCGGACGCCGAAGCCGCCGGGCTCACCGTCGGCGAACTCGCCGCCCAGGCCCGCGACCTCTTCACCGGCGGCTTCACCACCCCGGTCCTGACCCTCGACGCGGACGCGCTGGAGCACAACCTCACCGTCCTCGGCACGTACGCGAGCCGCCATGCCCTCGCCTTCGCGCCCCACGGCAAGACCTGCATGGCCCCCCAGCTGTTCCGCCGCCAGCTGGAGCACGGCGCGTGGGGCATCACCGCCGCCGTCCCCCACCAGGCCCGCGTGTACCGCGCCTTCGGGATCCAGCGCATCTTCCTCGCCAACGAACTCGTCGACCCCGCCGCCCTGCGCTGGGTCGCCGCCGAACTCGCCGCCGACCCCGCCTTCCGGTTCGTCTGCTACGTGGACTCCGTGCGCGGCGTCGAGCTGATGGACCGGGCCCTGACCGGGCAGGGCGCCGTACTCGACGTGGTCGTCGAGCTCGGCGCGGGCGAGGGCGCCCGCACCGGGGCCCGTAGCGACGACGACTGCCGGGCCGTGGCCGACGCCGTCGCCGCCACCGGCACCCTGCGCCTGGTGGGCATCGCCGGGTACGAGGCCGAGGTGCCCGGCGCCGACCCGGACAGCGTCCACGCCTACCTGCGCCGGCTCACCGGCCTCGCCGCCGAGTTCGACAAGGCCGGACGGTTCGCCACGGATCTCGAGGAGATCGTCGTCAGCGCGGGCGGCTCCGCCTGGTTCGACGCCGTCGCCGACGTCTTCGCCGAGATCCCGGAGCTGTCCCGGCCGGTCCTGAAGCTGCTGCGCTCCGGCGCGTACGTCTCCCACGACCACGGCTGGTACACCCGCCTGACCCCCTTCAACCGGATCCCCGAGGAGGGCGGACTGCGCCCCGCCTTCCGGCTGTGGACCCAGGTCGTATCCCGCCCCTCCCCCACCCAGGCCTTCGTCAACGCCGGCAAGCGCGACATCGCCTACGACCTCGGCCTGCCCGAGGCCGAACTCGTCCGCGACGCCCTCACCGGCGAGGAACGCCCCGCCGACGGCATCGGCGTCGTCAAACTCTCCGACCAGCACGCCTGGCTGGAGACCGGCTCCGCCGAGGACCTCCAGGTCGGCGACTGGGTGGCGCTCGGGATGTCGCACCCCTGCACCATCTTCGAGAAGTGGCCGATGATCCCGGTCGTTACCGCCGACGGAACCGTCACCGAATACGTCCGCACCTTCTTCTGAGAACAGGGGCACCGCCGTGGACCTGGTCGTCCGAGGGGCCCGCGTGGCCGACGGCACGGGCGGGCCCTCGTACACCGCCGACGTCGGCGTGCGCGGGGGCCGGATCGCCGAGATCGCCCGGACCGGCCGGATCCGCGGCGGGGCCCGCACCGTCCTCGACGGCGACGGGCTCGTCCTGGCCCCCGGCTTCGTCGACATGCACGCCCACAGCGACCTCGCGCTGCTCCGCGACCCGGACCACAGCGCGAAGGCCGCCCAGGGCGTCACCCTCGAAGTCCTGGGCCAGGACGGCCTGTCGTACGCCCCGGCCGACGAGAAGACCCTCGCCGGGGTGCGGACCGCCATCGCCGGCTGGAACGGCACCGGCGACGACGTCGACTTCGACTGGCGCACCGTCGGCGGCTACCTCGACCGGCTCGACACCGCCCACGGCGGCCGGGGCATCGCCGTCAACGCCGCCTACCTCGTCCCCCAGGGCACCGTCCGCGCGTACGCCCTCGGCTGGGACGACCGGCCCGCCACGCCCGCCGAGCTCGACCGGATGCGCCGGCTCGTCGCCGAGGGCCTGGAGCAGGGCGCCGTCGGCATGTCCTCCGGACTGACCTACACCCCCGGCATGTACGCGTCCGGCTCCGAACTGACCGAACTGTGCAAGGTGGTGGCCCGCCACGGCGGCTACTACTGCCCCCACCACCGCAGTTACGGCCGCGGCGCCCTCCGGGCCTACGCCGAGATGCTCGCCCTGACCCGCGAGGCCGGCTGCGCCCTGCACCTCGCGCACGCCACCATGAACTTCGGCGAGAACGAGGGCCGCGCCCCCGAACTGCTGGCCCTCCTCGACGAGGCCCTCGCCGCGGGCGCCGACCTCACCCTCGACAGCTACCCGTACACCCCCGGCTGCACCACCCTCGCCGCGCTGCTGCCCGGCTGGGCCAGCGCGGGCGGCCCCGAGGCCGTCCTCGCCCGGCTGCGCGACGACGCCACCGCCGAACGGATCCGCCACGCCCTGGAGGTGGAGGGCTCCGACGGCTGCCACGGGGTGCCGGTGGACTGGTCGGCGGTCGAGATCTCCGGCACCACCGATCCCGCGTACTCCGCACACGTGGGGACCCGCCTCGACGGCTGGGACACCGCCCGGCGGCTGCTGCTGGGCGACCGGCTCGGGCCGACGATCCTCATGCACGTCGGCCACGAGGAGAACGTCCGGGCGATCATGCGCCACCGCGTCCACACGGGCGGCTCCGACGGCATCCTGCACGGCGCGAAACCGCATCCGCGCGCCTACGGCACCTTCCCCCACTACCTCGGCCGGTACGTGCGCGAGCTGGGCGTGCTCTCCCTGGAGGAGTGCGTGGCCCACCTCTCGGGCCGCCCGGCGGCCCGGCTGCGGCTGCCCGACCGGGGCCTGGTCCGCGAGGACTTCCGCGCCGACCTGGTCCTCTTCGACCCGGAGACGGTCGCGGCCGGGTCCACGTACGAGCGTCCGCGCGCGCTGCCCACCGGGATCCCGCACGTGCTGATCGACGGGCGTTTCGTCCTGCGGAACGGGCGCAGGACGGAGGTCCTGGCCGGAAGATCGGTACGCCGTACGGGTGTTCACATGTGACATTTACGATGAACGGCATGGTCGCCGCCTTCGCCCTCCCCGCCCTTTTCCTCCTCGTCTTCTGCGTCAGCGCCTACAAGGACCGCCGGCGCTTTCGCAACGCGGTCCTGCTCGGCCTGACCTTCGTCACCTTCTCCTTCGCCCTGCTCGTCCAGCTGACGGCGCTGCCGTCGTGGGCGGCGGTCGCCGTCGTCGGGCTCGTCTTCCTCGTGCCCGCGCTCGGCAGCCTGGCGCTCGGCGTCTTCCTCGTCCGCAACGGCATGACCATGATCCGCAAGGAGGGCCGCCGCCCGGCCAACCTGCTGTCGATGCTCGCGGGGCTCGGCATCTTCGGGATGACCGCCCTGCTGATCACCATCCCGCTCCTGGACTCGGTCCTGCTCAGCGGCCTCGCCGCCACCCTCACGGCCGTCGTCGCCTACGTCTCCTTCATCTTCCTGTGCTTCCTCGGCTACGCCTTCCTCTACGGCCGGATCAAGGTCCGCGGGGACGTCGACCACGTGGTCATGCTGGGCTCCGGCCTGATCGGCGGGGACCGGGTGCCGCCGCTGCTGGCCTCCCGCCTGCGCAAGGGCCAGGAGATCTACGAGGCCCAGCTGGCCCGCGGCAGCCGCCCGCCCGTGCTCCTCACCTCCGGCGGCAAGGGCTCGGACGAGAAGGTCGCCGAGGCCCGGGCCATGGCCGACTGGCTGATCGCGGAGGGCGTCCCGGCGGAGCACATCACCCTGGAGGACCGCTCGCGGACCACCGAGGAGAACATGGAGTTCTCGCGGCAGATCATGCTCGCGCACGACCCGGACTACCGCTGCGTGGTCGTCACCAACAACTTCCACGCCTTCCGGGCGGCGATGATGGCCCGCAAGGCGGGGGTCAACGGCCAGGTCCTGGGCTCGCCCACGGCGCGCTACTTCCTCCCCAGCGCCACCATCCGCGAGTTCGTCGCCGTCTTCTGGGAGCACCGCGTGGTCAACCTGTGGATCTGCGGCGCCCTGACCGCGGCCGGGACCGGAGTCACGCTCCTCGCGCTGTGAGGCGGGCGACGCCCCGAGGTGCGTTCATGGGGCGGGGGCCGCAGGATGGGGGCCTGGGGGGCATTGGAGGAGGTACGCGATGGACAGTGAATCGGACCAGCGGCCCACCCGGTCGGACCGGCTCTTCACCGGCGGTGAGCGGCCGTACGACCCCGAGGACCTCGTGATGGCGACCGGACACGACCCGACTCCGGAGCGGGTCGAGAAGGCCCGCCAGCTGATCGAGAAGGAGGGTCCCCAGGTCATCGAGCGCTACCTGCCGTAGCGCGGCCGGACGGAACCGCTGCGGGCCACGGCCGGGGGTCGCACCCCGGGCCGTGGCCCCTTGGTGACCCTCTGCGAAGCTGAGAGGCACGTTTTCGCCCCAGAAGGGACCGGACCCGACATGCCTCAGGTGAAGCTGACCACCAGCCTCGGCACCATCGTCATCGACCTCTACGAGGAGCAGGCGCCGGCCTCGGTCGCCAATTTCCTCGGGTACGTGGAGAGCGGCCACTACGACGGCACGGTCTTCCACCGGGTGATCCCCGGCTTCATGAACCAGGGCGGCGGATTCACCGCGGACATGCGGCAGAAGCCGGTGCGCGAACCGGTCCGCAACGAGGCCGACAACGGCCTGAAGAACACCCGGTACACGGTCGCGATGGCCCGCACCAGCGTCCCCCACTCGGCGACCTCGCAGTTCTTCGTCAACACCGCCGACAACCCGGCCCTGGACCACACCGCCCCGACGCCGGGCGGATACGGCTACGCGGTGTTCGGCCTGGTCAGCGCCGGCCGGGACGTGGTGGACTCGATCGCCGCCGTCCGCACCGGGCGCGCGGGCGGGCACGGCGACATGCCGCTGGTGCCGGTGGTGATCGAGAAGGCTGCGCTGGTGGCCTGATCGGTTGTGGCGACGGCCGTGGGGTGCGCCACGGATCCGCCGCATCCAGAATCGGTGAAGGCTCGTTAGCCGTCCGGGGGCCGCCCTACGGAGGTCAGATGAACAGCGTCGCCGTCACCGTCGACTGGGACCACCCCACCGACCCGCGCCCCGGCCCCCCGCGCGAGCACGTCCGTACGTACGTCTCCAGCGGGGGCACCGACGGCCACCTGTGGCACGGGGTCCCGACGCTGCTGCTCACCACCGTCGACCGCGCCACCGGCCGGACCGTCCGCACCCCGCTGATCTACGCACGGGACGCGGGCCGACACCTGGTCGTGGCCTCCGGCGCGGGCGGCCCGCGCCACCCCGCCTGGTACGAGAACCTCACCGCCCACCCGGAGGTCAGGCTCCAGGTGGGCGCCGACGTCCTGCACGGCCGGGCGCGCACGGCGGACCCGGCGGAGCGGGAGACGTACTGGGAGGCGATGACCGCCCTGTGGCCGCTCTACGACGACTACCAGGCGCTGGCGTGGCCGCGCGAGATCCCGCTGGTGATCATCGAGGGCGGGGCCGGCTAGGCCCGGCTAGGCCTTCTTGTCGTCGGGGGCGTCGAAGCGCACCGAGCGCACCTCGAGCTTGTCGGTCGCCGCCTTGCCGTGGGCCCTCAGGCGCCACTCCGGACCGTCGCAGCTCGCGCCGAGGTAGACGGTCACGTTGGTGTCGGTCTGGTTGTGGGGGCCGTAGCCGGGCAGCTCCTTGTTGTCGCCGACGGCGTGGAGGTTGATGCACTTGCCACTGTGCGGGTCGTGCAGGGTGACCTTGCGCTCCTGCCCGTAGCCGTCCACGTACTTGTAGCTGAACTCCCCCTGCGCGGCCACGGCCGAGCCCGACAGGGACAGGACCAGGGTGAGGGCGCCGAGGCCGGCGGCGAGGGTGCTGCGGAGCTTCATGACGGGGTGGATCCCTTCTGAAGATGATCAAGGGGTGACGCCGCTCGACCCTAGGAGGGCGGGCGGCGGCGAATCGTTTCTCCCGGACCGCCGGGAGCGGCGCGCCCTCGGATCACCACTCGTTCGGGTCACATCCCGCCCCACGGATGGACCGGACCGCCCGCCATCGGCTACCAACAGGGCCAGAAGGGGGACAGTTGACCACAAACACCCAGGAGCGGGACGGCGGCCACGACGGCGGGCCCTTCCTGCTCGCGAAGGTCCTCGCGGACACGCTCGTCGCCACCATCGGCCGGCCCCGGACCGCCGGGACACCGCCCGCGACCCCCGCGGAACCCCGCCCCGCCACCTGCCGGGACTGCGGCGGGGCGGCGTACTGGCACCGCACGGTCCGGGGCAAGTGGCTCCTCGTCGAGCCCGGGGCCTTCCCCGTCCACACCGTCCCGGCGGGCCAGCGCTGGCGCATCGCCCCGGACGGCACCGCCGTCAACCTCGGCGCGGGCTCCCCGACGGACACCTGCCGGATCAGCCACTTCTACGTGTGCGCGGGGCGCGGGGGGTGAGGGGCGGGGGTGGGTGCGGGTGCGGGTGCCGGTGCGGGGGCGGGTGCGGGCTGGGGGGCCGCCTCGCCGTGGAAGCCCTTGCCGATCAGCCGTACCGCGAGCGCCACCTCCCACGCGAACACCGGGAGGGCCGCCGCCGACCCCGCCGGGGAGACCTGCTCGTAGAGCCCGAACATCACGGCCACCGCCGAGGCGCAGATCAGCGGGCCTCCGATCAGCCCGAGCACGGAGATGTACCGGGGGACGAGGCGGGAGCGGAACATCAGGAACGCCAGGAGCGCGGTGTTCACGCCGAGGGCGACATTGGGCCCGATCAGGAACGCCCAGTCGTGCAGCGCCACCAGGGCCCTGTCCACGGCCCCGGCGGATCCCGGGTCGCCGTCCTGGCGGACCGTCACCAGGGTGAGGACGGCGAGGACTCCGCCGAGGATGACGACCGCCTCCAGGGCGCGGGCGCAGACGTAGCCGAGGGCCAGCCCCTCCCCCCACCGCTTGACGACCGGGAACAGCGCCACCCCGGTACCGACGACGCAGGCCACCAGGACCAGTTCGCACAGGGCGCCCAGGAGGGCCCGGGTGCCGGCGCCGGATCCGGCGGCCAGGCCGTCCCCCGCCGCGCCGAGCAGGGGGCGGTAGAGGAGCAGGCCCGCGATCGCCGACACCTCGGTCATCAGGAACAGCACCCCCGCGACCAGCGCGGTCCTTCGTTCTGAGCTCATCATCTCTTCGCCCTCTCGACCCGCCTCTGGGAGGTGTACGCCGTACACCTCGCGGTCAATGTAGGTGTACGGCGTACACTCGTCAACCGGAAAGGGGAGCAGCCGGATGACGACGGAGCCGATGGAGCCGATGGAGCCGAAGGAAGAGCAGGGCGGGGAGGCCGCACGCCGGACCCCCCTGAACCGGGAGCGGGTACTGCGGGCCGCCGTGGCGCTCGCCGACACCGGCGGCATCGAATCGCTCAGCATGCGCAAGCTCGCGCAGGAGCTGGGCGTCGTACCGATGGCGCTGTACAAGCACGTGGCCAACAAGGACCAGCTGCTCGACGGCATGCTGGACGCCGTCGTCGGCGAGATCGACCCGCCTCAGGACGGCCCCGACTGGCAGGACGTCGTCCGCCGGCGGATCCTCTCCGCCCGGCGCGTGCTCCTGCGCCACCCCTGGACGGCCCGCGTCATCGAGTCCCGCGCCACCCCGACGCCGGCGGTGCTGGCGTACCTGGACTCGACGATCGGAACCCTCCGCGACGGCGGCTTCTCCGCCGACCTCGCCCACCACGCGATGCACGCCATGGGCAGCCGCCTGCTGGGCTTCAGCCAGGAACTCTTCGACACCTCGGGCGGGGACACCGCATCCGACCCCGCGCCCGACCCCGGTATGGCGCAGCGCTACCCGCGCATCGCGGAAATGGCCATGACGGCGGCCCACGACGGCCGGTCGGTGGTGGGCGGCTCCGGCGGCGGCTGCGACGACCAGTCCGAGTTCGAATTCGCCCTGGACCTGCTCCTGGACGGGCTGGAGCGGCTGCGGGGGCGGGGGTGGTCGTCTGCGGCGGGGGCGGGGATGGGGATGGGGATGGGGATGGGTGCGGCAGGTCCCGCTACCGGGTGAGGGGCGGGGTCCGTTCAGGACCGGTCGTAGACGGTCACCTCCACGTCCCGGGTGCACAGCGCGGCGGTGATCAACGGCTCGATGCGCGGCCAGGTCCCGCCCGCGAGCCCGCACCCGATCCGGGGCATGTGCACGCTGGCGCCCAGCTCAACGGCATGCCCGGCCAGCGCCACGAGACACCTGAGCGGCGTCATGACCCAACGGTAGGCGGGAGCACCGACAGGGGGGCGGTGCGGGGGCCGGGGTTGACGGTGCGCCCTGGGGCGGGGCCGGTGGAGTGCCGGGGGCTGCCCGCCAGTCCACTGTCCTTCCGTGTCGGGCCGGCCTGTCAAGGGCGCTCCTTCGTCGCGTCGCTACGCGATGGCCTTCGGCCACCCTTGACAGACCGACCCGCCCCGGAATGCCAAAGACTGTCGGGAAGCCCCCGAAGGAACGGCATGGGGGGAGCGAAGGGAGAGCGGCCGTCTCGGAGAAACACCTCCCGAGTCCCGGCCGGCTGCCTGCGCACACCCGGAACAACCTTCCCCGACCCTGCCGGACAGGCGGCCCCGGCCCAACCGGAGCCGGACGGCGAAAAGACCGACACCAGGACCCGAAAGGCACGCGTCAGATCGCTACGCGCTCCTGCCGTCCCGGCGTCTGCGGCCCGCCCGTGGCCGGACATAAGCCGCCCACGATCGCTACACAGCCGAGACCGTCAGGCGTCTGCGGACTGCCTGTGGCTGGACTCACGGGTCTTGGGGCGTGGACACGCATTGACGATAAGGCGACTTTAGGTAAGCCTTACCTAGCTTTCGCATGGCTGAAAGTCATCGTGCCCGCTTTCCTCTCCGGAGTCCGCCCCCATGTCGTCCCCCGCAGCCAGACTCTCCCCCCGCCCGATCCGCCTCTACGACTCTTGGTGGACGGTGGCGGCGGGGGCCCTGATCGCGCTGCTCGCGCTGGCGGCAGGGGTGTGGTGCTCGCTGCACATGCAGGCGGACGAAACGATGCACACCGTCGCGCTCTTCGCCCACCTCGCGTCGCTCGTGCTCGGCTTCGGCGCGGTGCTGTCCGCCGACTATTACGGGTTGCTCTGGGCGACCGGACGGTGCACGCTCACCGAGGTGCTCGGGGCCACCTCCCGCCTGCACGTGCCCATCTGGGCCGGCCTCGGCGGCCTGGTCTTCAGCGGGCTGATGCTGCACCCGGACGTGACGTCGCCGCTGACCCTCACCAAGCTCGCGCTCGTGGCCGTCCTGACGGTCAACGGCCTCCAGGCAGGACTCCTGGGCCGCCGCCTGGAGGCTGCCACCGACCCGGTCAGCCCCCGCCTCCTGCTGTGGGGAGGCGTCACCGCCCTCGTATCCCAGGCCTGCTGGTGGGGCTCCGTCGTCATCGGCTTCCTCAACACCAATACGTGACACCTCCCGCAGACGCCTGACGGTCTCGGCTGTGTAGCGATCGTGGGCGGCTTATGTCCGGCCACGGGCGGGCCGCAGACGCCGGGACGGCAGGAGCGCGTAGCGATCTGGCGCGTGTCTGTCGGGCTCTGCCGGAGCCTGGTGTCGGTCTTTTCGCCGTCCGGCTCCGGTTGGGCCGGGCCCGTCTCCCCGGCAGGGTCGGGGAAGGTTGTTCCGGGTGTGCGCAGGCAGCCGGCCGGGACTCGGGGGGTGTTTCTCCGAGACGGCCGCTCTCCCTTCGCTCCCCCCATGCCGTTCCTTCGGGGGCTTCCCGACAGTCTTTGGCATTCCGGGGCGGGTCGGTCTGTCAAGGGTGGCCGAAGGCCATCGCGTAGCGACGCGAACGCAGTGAGCGCCCTTGACAGGCCGGCCCGACACGGAAGGACAGTGGACTGGCGGGCAGCCCCCGGCACTCCACCGGCCCCGCCCCAGGGCGCACCGTCAACCCCGGCCCCCGCACCGCCCCCCTGTCGGTGCCCCCGCCCCACCGCCAGCGGCCCCCAAGGTGACGAGCCCCACACCCCCGCCACCCCCGCCCCGCCCCCACCCATTCCGCAGGCCGGAACGCCGGAGGGGCCGCCGTTTCAAAGGGTGGACGGCATTGGCACCCACCCATCGCGCGAAACGGGACATTTCGCTCGCGTGGCTCCCGCCCAAAAGGCTCGGCGGGCGGGCGCGTGGGCCCGTAAGCTCCCGTCATGCAGGTGATCCAGTCAACGAAACTCGCCAATGTCTGCTACGAGATCCGCGGACCCGTCCTCGAAGAGGCGATGCGGCTCGAAGCAGCAGGTCATCGCATCCTCAAGCTCAACACCGGCAACCCCGCGGCCTTCGGCTTCGAGTGCCCGCCGGAGATCCTTGAGGACATGCTCCGCAACCTGGGCACGGCCCACGGTTACGGCGACGCGAAGGGGCTGCTCTCCGCGCGCCGCGCGGTCATGCAGCACTACCAGACCAAGGGCATCGAGCTGGACGTCGAGGACATCTACCTCGGCAACGGGGTCTCCGAGCTGATCCAGATGTCGATGCAGGCGCTGCTCGACGACGGCGACGAGGTCCTCGTCCCCGCCCCGGACTACCCGCTGTGGACCGCCTCGGTCAGCCTCGCGGGCGGTACCGCCGTGCACTACCGCTGCGACGAGCAGTCCGACTGGATGCCGGACCTCGCCGACATCGAGCGCAAGGTCACCGACCGCACCCGCGCGATCGTGATCATCAACCCGAACAACCCGACCGGCGCCGTCTACGACGACGAGATGCTGCGCGGGCTCACGGACATCGCCCGCCGCCACAACCTGGTCGTCTGCTCCGACGAGATCTACGACCGGATCCTCTACGACGGCACCACGCACACCAACACCGCCGCCATCGCGCCGGACCTGCTGACGCTCACCTTCAACGGACTGTCCAAGAACTACCGCGTCGCCGGCTACCGGGCCGGCTGGATGGCGGTCTGCGGCCCCAAGAAGAACGCCTCCTCGTACATCGAGGGGCTGACGATCCTGGCCAACATGCGGCTGTGCGCCAACATGCCCTCGCAGCACGCGGTCGCCACCGCGCTCGGCGGGCGCCAGTCCATCAACGACCTGGTGCTGCCCGGCGGGCGGCTGCTGGAGCAGCGCGACACGGCGTACGACCTGCTGACGCAGATCCCCGGCATCAGCTGTGTGAAGCCGAAGGGTGCGCTGTACCTCTTCCCGAAGCTGGACCCGGCGGTCTACAAGATCAAGGACGACCGGCAGATGGTCCTCGACCTGCTGCGGTCCGAGAAGATCATGGTGGTGCACGGGACGGGCTTCAACTGGACCGAGCCGGACCACTTCCGGATCGTGACCCTGCCGAACGCCAAGGACCTCGCGGACGCGGTGACCCGGATCGGCAACTTCCTGGACGGGTACGGGCAGCCGTAGGGCAAAGCCGTGGGGCGAAGCCGCGGAAGGCTCCGGGCAGCTCGTCCGGATTCAGCTCAACTTTAGAACGGATCCAATGTAGGATGGTCTCCTGACCCACGCAGGAGGCCTCCTCATGTACGAGCCGATCCGCTCCAAGTCGGTCGTCCACCGTGTGGACGGCACCCCGGCCCCATACCCGCACAGCAGCCGCGGCGAAGCCCTCGACATCCAGCTCGCCGGGCACCTCTCGGCGCTGCTCGCCGTCACCGACGAGCTCGGACTCGACGAGAGCGCCGCGCGCATCGCCGACCAGGTGGCGCGGCTGCGCGGGTCGCTGCCGACCCGCGCCCCGCACGGCGGCAGCCCCTCCGACACCCTCGCGCTGCACCGCCGCGCCCACGACCTCGCGGCGCGCGCCCTGCTCGTCGCCGCGTCCCGCGCCGACACCGCCGTGGCGATCCTCGCCGCCGAGCGGATGGACGCACACGCCGCCGCCGACTCCGTCGACCTGGCCGGCGCCCACTGACGGCCCCGGTCCGGGGCCGCGGAGGCTCCGGACCGGGCGCCATGCCCCTGCGGGGGCGTTTTTTGTTTTTACGGGGCCTGCGGCCGGTGCGGGCGCGGTGGCGGGCCGACTTCGGCCGCCGTGTCCGGCATCCGGGCAGCTCACAGCCCCTTTCGGGACCAAGGCCCGGTCCTACCCGCACCAAATGACGACGTGGCGGCCATCAGACCCCTCCAGGCGCCTCAGATCGCTACGCGCTTCGCACGTCTCAGCGTCTGCGGCCCGTCAGGGGCTGAGTCGGCGGTCCGGGCGCCGGCAAGTTCCTGAGGGGGTGGCGGAATTGCTATCGTCGCGGGGATTGTCGGGCTGGGAGTTGGGGAGGCGTCGTGGAGGATCCGTCGGGGCGGGCGGTGCCGCCGCCGCCGTATGGGCCGCCCGGTGGGGTGGCGCCGGTTGCCCCTGGGGTGTCCCGGGTGAAGGTGTGGGCGGCCGCGGCGGCCGTCGTGAGTGCCATCGCGGGGGTGGCCAGTGCCGTTGCCGCGTTCTCGAACGGGTCGCCCTCGCCGGGGGCGGTGGCGGCGCCGCCGGCTTCCGGTGCGGTGACCGTGACCGCGCAGCCGCCGCAGAGTCCGGCCGCGCAGGGGGGCGGGGCCGCTCCCGCGCCCGCTGCCGTGCGGTGGTCGGGGAAGGTGGTGCTCGGGCTGGAGGGCGTCGACCTCACGCAGGTGCCGCCGCGCAGGGGTTCCGGGAACACCCTCGGCTACCGGCCCGCGGCCGGCCGTACCGGGTCCAACGGGATGGAGGTCAAGGGCACCGCCGCCCTGTGGACCGGGGCCGAGGCGCCCACGGCGCAGGGGTGCAAGGACCTGTTGGCCACCCAGTCGCTCTCCTCGGTCGTGGTGACGGAGGGCGACAGTGTGTGTGTCGTCGAGGAGAGTTCGCCCATTGGGGTGTTCAAGGTGAGTGCTACCAAGTACGACGAGGGGTCCTACGGGCTCATCGAGGGTGAGCTCACCGTGTGGAACCTGCGGGCGGCTCGCTGAGGCTGACGGAGGCGACCCCGCACCACGGGGTCGTCGCCGGGGGCCAGACCGGGCCGACGGCTTCCGCCTGGGCGGGGGTGGCCGGGGTGAGGCCCGGGACGCGGACCAGGGACTGGGCCGTGCGGGTGTCCGGGGTGGGGTGCTCGGCGTCGCGGAACTCGACCGTGATCAGGTAGGAGCCTTCGCCGGTGGCCTCCAGTGCGGCCAGGACGCGGTGGCTCGTCGGGTCGATGCGGCAGGACGTGACCCGGGCGGTCGGAACGACCGCCTCCACGGCGGGGCCGCTGGCCCAGACGTAGAGGGTGAGCGGGGCGAACACCAGGAGTCCCGCCAGGGCCATCAGGCCCACCAGCCAGCCCTGCCACTTCAACGCGCTCACGACCATGGGACGATCCTCCTCGGACCCCGCCCCTCCCACCAGCACCCACGGGCCCACACAGCATTTCGAAGTGGGACCGCCTGGACACCTGACGTTCATTCAACGCCGCGCGGAATGTGGGTTTCCGCGAGCACGCTGCACCCGTGAGACGCATCCTGGGAATCGCCCTGGCGGTCCTCCTGATAGGTGGCGTGATCGGCGCCATCGTCATCGGGGGCGACAAGCCCGCAGACACGACAACGAAGATCGTGCGAGGCGTCATCGGATCGGAGAAGGCCGACTTCTTCCGTGATCCCGACGTCGTCAAGGCCCTTCACGACAAGGGCTACACCGTGAAGCCGGAGAGTTCCGGCTCCTGGGCGATGGACAAGCTCCCGCTCAAGGAGTACGACTTCGCCTTCCCCAGCAGCAGTGAACCCGCGCAGGAGATCGAGGCCGCGGCGGGGGTCAAGGGGGCGCAGACCACCAAGCCCTTCTTCTCCCCGCTCGTCGTGATCGCCCGCGCCAACGCGGCCAAGGTGCTCGCCGACAGCGGGCTGGTGCGGATGAACGGGAAGAATTCCGGGACTCTGGTCATGGGGGCCTATCTGAAGGCCGCCGGCGAGGACCGCAAGTGGCAGGAGCTGCCCGGCTCGGCGCCGTACGGCGAGCTGACCGGCACGGTGTTCGTCAAGACCACCGATCCCGCCACCTCCAACTCCGGGGCCCTGTTCATCGCCGCCACCTCCAACGTCGCCAACGGCAACAGCGTGGTGGCCGACGAGGCGGGGATCGGGCGGACCGCTCCTCTGCTGCGCAAGCTGATCTCCGTCCAGGGGGCCCTGGAGCAGAGCACGGACGACCCGTTCCGGGCGTTCATCAGCGGCAGCGGCGAGCCGCTGATCCTGGCCTACGAGTCGCAAGTGGCCTCGCTCCTGATGAAGAAGCAGGCCGCCGGACAGACCGGGGACATGGTCGTGCTCTACCCGGACACGACCGTCAACTCCCCGCACACCTTCGTACCGCTGAACGAGAAGGCCAACGACCTCGGCACCCTGCTCGCCACCGACCCGAAGCTGCGCGAGCTGGCGGTGCGCCACGGGTTCCGCCCGCAGGAGGGCGTCGCCGAGTTCACCGCCGCGACCGCGCCGTTCGCCGGCTACCTCAACCCGGGGCTGACCGGTATCCGGCAGGTCGGCGCACCGACCGTGAAGGTCCTGACGGCGCTCGCGTCCCGCGCCAAGGGCCAGGGGGACACGCCATGACACTGACACCGCCCGAGAACACCCCGCTCGTCCTCACCGCGCCCGAGCCCGTCGCCCCCGTACGGCGGGAGCAGGCTTCCGGCCTGGTGCCGTTGCAGGACGGGGTGCAGGACGAGATGGCCCGCCGGGCCGGGGAGTACGTGGGCCAGCTCGCCGGGATCGACACCCGCTCCCCCGAGTTCGCCACCCGGATCGGGGAGATCGCCGGCCTCGGTTCCGCCGACATGCGCAGCGCCGCCCAGCAGTCGAACCGGATGCTGGAGCGGGCGGTGCGCTCCCTCGGCTCGGACGGGGGCGGGGACGCCCAGGCGCGGGTCGCGGGCTCGCTGGTCGAGCTGCGCCGCACCGTCGAGGACCTGGACCCGCGGGACGCGCCCGCGAAGGGGGCCCGCAGGCTGCTGGCGAAGCTGCCGGGCGGGAACCGCTTCCGGGACCACGTGGCGAAGTACGCCTCCTCGCAGGCCACCCTGAACCGGATCGTGGGCGCGCTGCGCGGCGGTCAGGACGAGCTGCGCCGTGACAACGCGGCGCTGCACACGGAGCGGGCCCGGCTGTGGGAGACGATGGGCAAGCTCCAGGAGTACGCGGTCCTCACCGAGGCGCTGGACGGGGCGGTCGAGCAGCGGATCGCCGAGGCGGAGCACACCGATCCGCAGGCCGCTGACGCGATGCGTGCGGACGTGCTGTTCCCGGTGCGGCAGAAGCACCAGGACCTGCTGACGCAGCTTGCGGTGTGCGCTCAGGGCTACCTGGCGATGGACGTGGTGCGGCGCAACAACGAGGAGCTCATCAAGGGCGTGGACCGGGCGGCGACGACGACCGTGTCGGCGCTGCGGATCGCGGTGATGCTGGCTTCGGCGCTGGACAACCAGCGCAAGGTGATCGAGCAGGTCAACGCGTTGAAGGGGACGACGGAGGAGCTGATCCGGGGGAACGCGGAGATGCTGTCGACGCAGAGCGGGGAGATCCAGCGGATCGCCGCGGACCCGGCGGTCGGTGCGGAGACGCTGCGGACGGCGTTCGCGCAGATCTACAAGACGCTGGACGCGATCGACACCTTCAAGGTGCAGGCCACCGAGAACATGGCGGCGACCGTGGAGTCCCTGACGGGCGAGCTCCGGTCGGCGTCCGAGCACCTGGCGCGGACGCGGACCGCGAGCGCCCTGGAAGGCGGGGACCGGCGATGAGCAGAGCGATGGGGCGGGGACGGCTGGCTGTCGTGGTGGCCGTGGCCGCGAGTCTGCTGGGGGCGGCCGCCTGTACGTCGGAAACACCTTCGGGGTCGTCCGGGGGCTCCGGTACTTCGGGTGGTTCCGGCGGGCAGAAGACGCAGGAGTACAAGGAGGGCCGGCTGCGGGTCCTGGCGTCCAGCGAGCTGGCCGACATGGAGCCGGTGCTGAAGGCCGCGAAGGCGGCGACCGGGGTGTCGGTGGACTTCACCTGGTCGGGGACGCTGGACGCGGCCGAGCAGGTCGCCTCCGGCAAGGCCGACGGGAAGTACGACGCGATCTGGCTGTCCTCCAACGACTACCTGCGGCTGCGCCCCGAGGCGGCGGCGAAGCTGGTGGGCGAGACCCCGGTGATGTCCTCGCCGGTGGCCCTCGGGGTGAAGCCGCAGGCGCTGGCCCGGCTGGGCTGGAAGCCGCAGGAGGTGACCTGGTCGGCGGTCGAGGAGGCCGTCGCCGCCGGGAAGCTGACGTACGGGATGACGGACCCGGTGCGTTCCAACTCCGGTTTCTCCGCGCTGGTGTCGGTGGCCTCGGGCCTGTCGGGGGCGCAGTCGGCGCTGACCGACGCGGACGTACAGAAGGCCCGGCCGCGCCTGAAGGGCTTCTTCAACGGGCAGAAGCTGACGTCCGGTTCCTCGGGCTGGCTGGCGACCGCGTACGCCAGGCGCGACGACGTGGACGCGCTGGTGAACTACGAGTCGGTGCTGAAGTCGATGAACGACCGGGCGAAGAACCCGCTGACGGTGATCCGGCCGAAGGACGGGGTGGTCACCGCCCACTATCCGCTGACGCTGCTGTCCTCGGCCCCGGCCGGGGCGCACGAGTCGGGGCGGCGGCTGACGGACTACCTGCGCGGGGACGCCGCGCAGAAGCTCATCACCGACAAGACGTTCCGGCGGCCGGTGGCGCCCGGGGTGGCGCCGGCGGCGGGGCTGGATGCCGAGAAGCGGCGCGAGCTGCCGTTCCCGGGGTCGCGGTCGGTCGCGGACGGGCTGCTGGCCTCGTACGAGAACGAGCTGCGCCGGCCCTCGCGGACGGTGTACGTGCTGGACACCTCCGGTTCGATGGCGGAGGAGGACCGGATCGGCCGGCTGCGTTCGGCGCTCACCGAGCTGACGGGGACGGGGAGTTCGGGGACGGGGCAGCGGTTCCGGGACCGCGAGGAGGTGACGCTGCTGCCGTTCGGTGACAAGGTGAAGAAGGTGCTGACGCACGTCGTCGAGCCGGGCAATCCCGGGCCGGCCCTGGACGCGATCCGGGGGGACGTGAAGGCGCTGCGCCCGGAGGGGGGTACGGCCGTGTACGGGAGCCTGAAGGCGGCCTACCAGCACCTGGGGCAGGGGAACGCGGACGCGTTCACCTCGATCGTGCTCATGACGGACGGGCAGAGCGGGGACAAGGTGCAGGATTTCGACTCCTTCTACGCCGGGCTTCCGGAGGGGCAGAAGCACACGCCGGTCTTCTCCGTGGTGTTCGGCGACTCGGACCGCAAGGAGCTGTCGCACATCGCCGAGCTGACCGGTGGCCGGCTCTTCGACGCGACCGACGGGAACGGCTCCCTGGACGGGGCCTTCGAGGAGATCCGTGGCTACCAGTAGAGCGCAGGGGCGGGGTGCGGGCGCTGTGGTGCTCGCGTACCTGGAGTCGAGGAAGAACCTGGCGGGCAGTGTGTGCGGGCTCGCCGGGCTGGGGCTGACCCTGGCGGGTGTGGCGGGCGCGTACTGGCCGGTGGTGGTCGCGGGCCTGTACGGGGCGGGCGCGCTGATCGCCCCGCCGGAGCGGGTCGACACCCCGGACTTCCCGGACCCGGCCGAGCAGCTGGGTGTCGTACGGGAGGACCTGGGGCGGCTGCGGGACTACGTCGCGGAGGTGGAGCTGCCGCCGGCCGCCGAAGGCAAGCTGGGCGAACTGCTGGACCTGTACGGGGCGTTGCTGGATCCGGGGTGGGTGGCGGACGTGCTGGCCACCGATCCGGAGGCGGTGCACACGCTGTCGCGGGCGATCCGGCTGGACGTGCCGGAGTGCGTGGACACGTACAACCGTACGCGGTGGTGGACGCGGCTGACGCCGGGCGGGGAGTCCCCGGAGCGGCACCTGGAGCGGCAGTTGTCGCTGCTGCTGGAGGAGGCGGAACGCGTGACGGCGGACCTCCGTGAAACGGAGGCCCGCCGTCAGCAGACGCACACGACCTATTTGGAAGGTCGCAGGGAACCCTAGGTCGGGGAATCCCGCGTCACCCTACGGCCGGGGACAGCCGGCCGCGGGAGTCTTCGGTGGTGCGGGGCGGTTCAGCCCAGGCGCTCGACGAGTGCGTGGTACTGGTCCCACAGCTCCTTGGGGGTGTGGTCGCCGTAGGTGTTGAGGTGCTCGGGGACCAGGGCGGCCTCGTCGCGCCAGATCTCCTTGTCGACGGTGAGCAGGAAGTCGAGGTCCTCGGCCGGCAGGTCGAGGCCGTCGAGGTCGAGGGAGTCCTTGGTCGGCAGGACGCCGATGGGGGTCTCGACGCCTTCGGCGGTGCCGTCGAGGCGGCCGACGATCCACTTCAGGACGCGGCTGTTCTCGCCGAAGCCCGGCCACACGAACTTGCCCGCGTCGTTCTTGCGGAACCAGTTCACGTAGTAGATCTTCGGGAGCTTCGCCTGGTCCTTGTCGGCGGCGACCTTGACCCAGTGGGCCATGTAGTCGCCCATGTTGTAGCCGCAGAACGGCAGCATGGCGAAGGGGTCGCGGCGCAGTTCGCCGACCTTGCCCTCGGCGGCGGCGGTCTTCTCGGAGGCGATGTTCGAGCCGATGAAGACGCCGTGGTTCCAGTCGAAGGACTCGGTGACCAGCGGGACGGCGGAGGCGCGGCGGCCGCCGAAGAGGATCGCGGAGATCGGGACGCCCTTGGGGTCCTCCCACTCGGGGGCGATCGTCGGGCACTGGGAGGCGGGGACGGCGAAGCGGGCGTTGGGGTGGGCCGCCGGGGTGCCGGACTCCGGGGTCCAGGCGTTGCCCTTCCAGTCGATGAGGTGCGCGGGCGCCTCTTCGGTCATGCCCTCCCACCAGACGTCGGAGCCGTCGGGGGTGAGCGCGACGTTGGTGAAGACGGTGTTGGCGTACATGGTCTTCATGGCGTTGGCGTTGGTGTGCTCGCCGGTGCCGGGGGCGACGCCGAAGAAGCCGGCCTCGGGGTTGATCGCGTAGAGGCGGCCGTCCTCGCCGAAGCGCATCCAGGCGATGTCGTCGCCGACGGTCTCGACGCTCCAGCCGGGGATGGTGGGCTCGAGCATGGCGAGGTTGGTCTTGCCGCAGGCGCTCGGGAACGCGGCGGCGATGTACTTCGCGTCGCCCTCGCCCTGCGGCGGGGTGAGCTTGAGGATCAGCATGTGCTCGGCGAGCCAGCCCTCGTCGCGCGCCATGACGGAGGCGATGCGCAGCGCGTAGCACTTCTTGCCGAGGAGGGCGTTGCCGCCGTAGCCGGATCCGTAGGACCAGATCTCGCGGGTCTCGGGGAAGTGCGAGATGTACTTGGTGGTGTTGCAGGGCCACGGGACGTCGGCCTGGCCCTCGGCGAGCGGAGCGCCGAGGGTGTGGACGGCCTTGACGAAGAAGCCGTCGGTGCCGAGCTCGTCGAGGACGGCCTTGCCCATGCGGGTCATGGTGCGCATGGCGACCGCGACGTAGGCGGAGTCGGTGATCTCGACGCCGATCGCGGAGAGCTCGGAGCCGAGGGGGCCCATGCAGAAGGGGACGACGTACATCGTCCGGCCCTTCATGGAGCCGCGGAAGATACCTTCCTGCCCGCTGAAGCCCCCCTCACCAGTGAAAAGGGCCTTCATCTCGGAAGGAGCCTTCCAGTGGTTGGTCGGGCCCGCGTCCTCCTCCTTCTCGGAGCAGATGAAGGTCCGGTCCTCGACGCGCGCGACGTCGGTCGGGTCGGAGGCGGCGTAGTACGAGTTCGGGCGCTTCGTCTCGTCGAGCTTCTTGAAGGTGCCCTTGGCGACGAGCTCTTCGCACAGGCGCTCGTACTCGGCCTCGGAACCGTCGCACCAGACGATGCTGTCCGGCTGGGTGAGGGCAGCGATCTCCTCCACCCAGGTGATCAGCCCCGGGTGGGTCGTCGGGTTGGAAGTGGGAGCCGCGTTGTCGCGCGCCACGATTGCTCCTTGTTGAGGGGTTTGTTTGGTGTATGCCCCGTGGGGGCTGCGACCCGGACGCTTCGCGCTCCGCTCATCCGGTGCCGACCGCACTCATCTGATCATCCGGTGCGTATGCGCATATGTCCAGGGGGCCTCTCACGTGAGCATCGCCACGTCCGTCAATCTTCCGTAAAGAGCACTAACGGAAACCTACGGACCCGTAGGTAGCATGTCGCCATGACTTCTGACGCCGCCGCCGTCGCGGCCGCACCGGCCACTGCGGAGGCGGAGCCCGAGGCCAAGCCGCTGATGCGCGGCTGGCTCCACACCGGAATGTTCCCCGCCGTCGTGATCGCGGGCCTGGTGCTCATGGCCTTCACCGACTCCACGCGCGCGCGGGTCGCCTGCGGGATCTACATCCTCACCGCGTGCCTGCTCTTCGGCGTCAGCGGCGTCTACCACCGCGGTACGTGGGGCCCGCGCGGCGAAGCGATCCTGCGGCGCCTCGACCACGCCAACATCTTCCTGATCATCGCGGGCACCTACACCCCGCTGTCCGTCCTGCTGCTCCCCGACTCCACCGGGCGGACCCTGCTGTGGGCGGTGTGGATCGCGGCCGCCGCCGGCATCGCCTTCCGCGTCTTCTGGGTCGGCGCCCCGCGCTGGCTGTACACCCCGTGCTACATCGCCATGGGCTGGGCGGCGGTCTTCTTCCTGCCCGACTTCCTGCGCGCCGGCGGTATCGCCGTCCTGGTGCTCGTGGTCGTCGGCGGCCTGCTGTACAGCGTGGGAGGGGTCATCTACGGGATGAAGCGACCCAACCCCTCCCCGCGTTTCTTCGGCTTCCACGAGGTGTTCCACTCACTGACGCTGGCCGCCTTCGTGGCCCACTACGTCGGTATCTCGCTGGCCGCCTACCAGCACTGACGGCCTCAGCCGCGCGGCCCTCCGGCCGCGTGGCCGCCGACCTTCACGCGGCCGATCCGGTTGCCGATGAGCTCCGTGAACCACATGTTGCCGTCGGGGCCCGCCGCGATGTGGAAGGGCGTGTTCTCGAGGTTCGGCGTGGGGATGGCGTACTCGGTGATCCTGCCGTGCGTCGTGATCCGGCCGATCTTGTTCTGGTTGGACTCGGTGAACCACAGGGCGCCGTCCGGGCCCTTGGCGATGCCGATCGGGCCGGTGTTGGGGGTCTGCAGCGGGAAGCGCTTGACATGCTTGCCGTCCGGCGAGATCCGCACGATCTCGTTACTGAAGCCGCTTCCGCCGTCGGTGAACCAGAGGTTCCCGTCCGGGCCGGCCACGATGTTGAAGGGCGCGCCGTCCGGGTTCGGCAGCGCGAACTCGGTGACCTGACCGCGCGGGGTGATCCGGCCGAGCTTGTTGCCGAAGGGCATCGTGAACCACAGGTTGCCGTCCGGGCCGGCCGTGATCCGGTACGGGAAGCTGTCGGGGTTCGGGAGCGGGAACTCGGTGATCCGGCCGCGCGGGGTGATCCGGCCGATCTTGTTGCCCCCGTTCTCCGTGAACCACACATTCCCGTCGGGGCCGCGGGTGATGCCGAACGGGTAGGCATCCGCGGTGGACACGGCGAACTCGGTGACCTGACCGCGCGGGGTGATCCTCCCGATCTTGTTGACGCCCGGCTCGGTGAACCACAGGTTCCCGTCGGCGCCCGTGGCGATGTCGTCCGGGAACCGGTTGGGCTCGGGGAGCGGGAACTCGGTGATCCGGCCCTTCGGGGTGATCCGCCCGATCTTGTTGGTGGTCCCCTCGGTGAACCACACGTTGCCGTCCGGCCCGCCGATGATGCCGACCGGGCCGCTGCCCGCGGTGGGGGGCTCGAACTCGGTGATCCGCCCGGTGTCGCCCACCGCCCGCCCGGCGTCGGCCGTTGCCTGCCCGGTGAGGGCGGGCAGGCCGAGGAGGCTGACGGCGAGCAGGACGGCCAGGCGCCGGCCCCGGGTGAGGCGGCGGCTGCGCGGCGGGGGCGGTGCGATCTCGTGCATGGACGCGGGCCTTTCGGGCGGGGGAAGGAGCCGCGACTCAGCGTAGAAGTGCGATCACACAGGGGTACGGGGCGACGGGCGGTCAAACGGGTTCAGTTGGCGCCGTCGCCCCGTACGGTTCAGCGGTGTATCAGCGGGTGTATCAGCAGGTGTAGCCGTCACCGTCCTGGTCGAGGCGGAGCGGGTCGCTGCCGTTGACCTTCATCCGCTTCGGGAACCGGTGCGCGGCCAGCCATTCGCAGCGGTCCTTCGTCGTCGGTTTCACCTCCGCCGGGAAGCGCGTCGGTACGCACACGCTCGCCGTTCCGTAGTGCCGGTCGCAGCCCGCCACGCTGGGCGCGACCGGGGCCGCGTCCCGCTTCGCCGGGTTCGGCTTCGGGGCGGCGAGCTCCTTGGCGAAGGTGTGCTCGTGCGCGGAGGGCTGTTCCTGGGCCGCCGCGAGCGAGGGGGCCCCGCCCAGGTGGACCCAGGTGGCGACCGAGGGGATGCCGTTCGCGTCGACACCGAAGAGCATGTACCAGCCGGGCGGCGCCAGGTTGGGATTGCTGGTGACGTTGAGGTCGATGGTCGTGTTGTTGACCACCGTCATCGGGAGGTCCACGAACCGCTGGTTGGGGTCGGAGGAGTGGGTGACGGCGGCCGGGCGGATCAGCTCCGCCTTGGCGATGGGCCGGTTGACGGTGATGCGCTGGGTGTCGCCGTAGACCCACTCGGTGTCGATGACCGAGGTGAGCTGCGGGCGGGGGCCCTTGAAGAGGTAGGGCGGGGTGTAGATGGACACGGCGTGGTTGTAGGTGCCGTTGCCCGGGTTGTCCCCGACCGACATGACCCGGCCGTCGGGCAGCAGGAACGCGCCCGAGTGGTAGGTGCGCGGGATCGGGTCGGCGGCCAGGCCCGCCTGGTAGGTGTTGCTCGCCGGGTCGAAGAACGAGGCCTCGAAGACCGGGTCGGCCCGGTCGTGGAGGCCGCCGCCGGTCTCCAGCACCTTGCCGTCGGGCAGCAGCACCGCCGAGACGTACATCTTGCCCTCGGCGCCGGTCTGCGGGCGCTTGCCCGCACCGGTGTCGACGAGGCCCTGCGGGAGGTCGGGTCCGGCCGTGTAGGCGGGGCTCGGCTGCTTCAGGTCGATGATGTCGGTGAGCCGGTTCGCGGCCGGGTTGGTCTCGTTGTTGCCGCCGCCGACGGTCAGGACGCGCTGGTCCTGCGCCGGGGGCAGCAGCACGCTCGCCGACTCGTCGCGCTCGTCCTTCTTGCGCAGTCCGGGCACGTCGGTGATCGTGTTGGCGGCGTAGTCGTAGACCGAGGCGCCCGAGCCGGCCGTGCCGTTGCCGAAGGTGTGGCTGCCGGAGTAGAAGAGCCGGCCGTCCTGCATGAGGATCATCGAGGGGTACAGGCCCCAGTACGACCAGGTCTGGTTGACCTCGTTCATCGGCAGCCACTTGCCCTGCGCCGCCGAGAACTTCTCCGCGGTGACGTTGCCCGTGGAGTCCTCCTTGAGGCCGCCGAAGGAGATCACGTCACCGTTGCCGAGGATCGTCGCCGACGGGTACCAGTGCCCGCCGTTCATGTCGTTGGTCTTCGTGTACTTCTCGGTGGCCGGGTCGAAGATGTACGAGTCCTTCAGGCCCTGGTAGCCGATCTTGCCGTCGGCGGAGGGGTAGCCCTTGTTGCCGCTCATCACCAGCACCCGGCCGTCGGCCAGCTGCACGTGCCCGGAGCAGAACATGTCCACGGGCGTCGGGATCGTCTTGACGGAGCCGGCCACCGGGTCGTAGACGGCGGAGGTGAACGTCCCGGCGTTGAACTGGGAGATGTCGTTGCCGGAGCCAGCGATCAGCAGCACCTTGCTGTTCTTGAGGACGACGGCGTGCATGGACCGCACCGGGTTCTGGGCGGCCATCACCTCCCACTTGCCCTTGGCGCACTGCTCGGCGGTACCGGTGCAGGTGGCCTGCGGCGGGGCGGCCCCCACCTCCTCCAGGGCGTAGTCGTCACTGGTGAGGCTGCCCACGCCGTAGACGGAGAGCCCCCACGCGATCTTGTCGGTGTTCGGCGGGACGGCCGGGGTACGCACCTCCGTACGCGCCCACGCGGCGCTGACCGGCGGGTTCTGCAGGTCGGTCCAGTACTGCCAGCCGGCGGTGGTGTCGTGGCGGAACACGGTGACCGACACGTCCGGGGTGTTCGACTTGTACCAGGCGGACAGGTCGTACTGCTTGCCCGGCACGACGGTCGGGGCGCAGGTGGTGTTCTCGGTGACCAGGGCCTTGCGGTCGCCGTCCACGCGGCGCGTGAGGGAGACCTTCATGGCCTTGGTGCCGGTGTGCGCGTCGGGAACGGTGGCGAAGGTGAAGTCGTTGTCGCCCCAGCCGGACTTGGACCAGCAGGAGGGCATGTCGGCGCCGGGAGCCCCGGCGGTCTCGAACCCGGGGTTGGTGAGCAGGTTGGGCGGTCCGGCCGTGGCCTGCTGCGGTGCGCTGAGCAGCAGGCCGGCGGTCATCGCCCCGACGGCTGCCAGGGCGGCCCGGCGCCCTGCCCTCCGTCGGATCTTCCTTCGCATACGGGGTGTCCTTTCGGTGCGGCTCAACTCCTGGTGACGGTCGCCGCACGTGGCCCGCGCGGCAGGTAGACGAGGGCTTCGGTGGCGGCGAAGCGCAGGACGAAGGTGGTGACCAGCGCGAGCGCCGTCGCGGGCAGGACGTCCATGCCGAATCTGCCGACGAACAGCGCGATGAGCGGGATGCGCAGGAGCAGGTCGGCGTTGGCGAGGAGCGCGAAGCGGCCGATGCGGTCCGCCCAGTGGCGGTGGCGGCGGCGGTCGCGGAAGAGGAGGGTCTCGATGAGGAGGAAGTTCCACAGGACCCCGGCCTGGTTGGCGATGACCTCGGCGGCGAGGTACTGCGTCCCGGCGTGGGTGAGCAGCCAGAGCGCGGCCAGGTTGGGGACGAAGCCGGAGAGCCCGATCAGGCCGAAGCCGATCATGCGGGCGAGGGGGGTCGCGGAGCGCAGGGCGGCCAGGTGCGCGAGGAAGCGCAGGCCCTCGCGGGCGGTGGACTTGGACTCGCCGGCGAAGCGGTCCTGGAAGACGAAGGGGACCTCGGCGGTCTTCGCGGGGCGGCAGCGGACGGCCAGCTCCAGCAGGATCTTGTAGCCGAGGGGTTTGAGGGCGTCGGCGGTGACGGCGGAGCGGCGCATCGCGAAGAAGCCGCTCATGGGGTCGCTGATGCCGCGCAGGGCGCGCGGGAAGAGCCCCTTGGCCAGCCAGGTCGCGCCCCGGGAGACGGCGACGCGGTAGCCGCCGGCGAGGCCGGCCCGGCTGCCGCCCGCGATGTAGCGGGAGGCGACGACGAGGTCGGCCCCGGTGCGTTCGCCCTCGCCGACGAGTTCGGGGACCAGGTGCGGGGGGTGCTGGAGGTCGGCGTCCATGACGACGATCCAGTCGGAGCCGGCCCGCGCGATGCCCTCGACGACGGCCCCGCCGAGGCCGCCGGTGGCCTCGGCGCGGTGCAGGACGGCCACCGGGAAGGGGCAGTCGGGGCCGGCCTTCTCGATCAGGGCCGGGGTGTCGTCGGTGGAGTCGTCGACGAAGAGCACCTCGCAGGGGAGGTGGGCGGGGAGGGCGGCGGAGAGGCGGCTCAGCAACTCCCCCACGTTGGCCGCCTCGTTGAAGGTCGGGATGATCAGGGTGACGCTGCCGGACGCGGCCTCTGCCGGAGCAGCGGCTTCCGGATCATCCAGGGCGTGCGGGGGCCACAGGTCCTCGCTCATGGTGGTTCAGCTCCCACTCTCGCGGTCGGTGCGGCGGATCTCGATCCGGTCGTCGCCCGTACCGAAGACGGCCACCACCGTCGAATGCTCCAGTGCAGCCTTCACGTTGGGCAGGTCCGCCGCATCACGACGCACGGTGGGAGAGGAGACGACGTAGTCGATGTCCCGCCAGCCGCGCGGCAGGGTCTTGGTGACGGCCGGGTCGAGGTCCGCCTTGTAGAACCAGATGGCGCCCATCCCGGGTGCAAAACCGCGGTGAACAGCGTCGAGCCAGAGCGCGTCGTCGACGAGGACGCGGGTGTTCGCCGGGTCGGCGACCTCGCTGCCGAGCCAGTCGGCGGCCTGCCGGTAGGGGGCGTTGGCATCGACGGTGAGGGCGGTGCGGTTGCCCTCGTACCAGCGCGGCAGGACGTACGCGGCGGCCGACACGGCGAGTACGCCGACCAGCGCCCAGCGCGCGTACACCAGCGCCCGGCGCTCCCCCGCCGCGCGGCGGCGGCGCAGGACGGCGTGCGTGACGCTGGCCGCGGCGGCGGCGAGGACCAGGGCCAGGAAGGGCAGGGCCTGGATCACGTACATGGCGGGGAGGTACCCGGAGGGCCGCATCGCGACGAGCGCCAGGATCACGGCGGCGAGGGCCGGTCCGGCGAGCGCGCGGGCGGTCACCGACCAGCGGACGGTGGCCAGCAGCAGCACGGCGCCGGCCAGGCCGCCCAGCGGCAGGACGGTGTCGTAGTACAGCCACGACTGGAAGACGCCGTGCGAGCCGGAGCCGGGGTCGAGGATGAAGCCGGAGCCGGGGCGGCCCATCTGGTAGGTGATGCCGTCGATCAGGGAGACGTGCCCGGCGCCGGGCAGCAGCTCGCCGTTGAGCAGGGCGAACAGCGGGTAGGCGAGCCCTATCAGGGCGCAGGCGGTAATGGCTCCGGTGACGGCGAACTTGCGGGTGTCGCGGTGGCTGTGGCGCCACATCGTCACCAGCAGCGCCGGGAGCACCACCAGCATCGTCTCCTTGGTCAGGACGGCGGTGGCGGCCGCCAGTCCCGAACCGAAGTGGTGCCACAGGTGGCGGGAGGGGGACGCGGCGAGGCAGAACGCCAGCAGCATCCACATCACGGCGAGGTTGTCGAGGAAGATCTCCCGCTGGAGGACGACGGAGAGCGGGGAGAGCCCGAAGAGGCCCATCGCGAGTCCGGCCGCCCAGCGCGGCAGCCAGAGCCGGCGCGCGAGGACGTAGATCAGTACGGAGCTGGCGGCGGACACGGCGAGCATCGAGAACCGCATCGGCGCGACCGTCATCCAGTCGGGCACCAGCAGGGACGGCAGGTACGTCAGGGCCGCGACCTGGATCCAGCCGAGCGGCGGATGGTCGTACCAGTAGGTGTAGTGGGCGAGGCCGTCGCCCTGCTGGACGGCCCAGGCCTGGGCGAGGTAGGTGCCCTCGTCGTCGCTCAGGGTCGGGAAGTTGGTGATGTTCCAGCCCTGGACGAGGACGATGACCAGGAGCAGGACCCCGCACAGCAGCAGGTCGGGGCGCGAGGAGCGGAAGCGCACGAGCGGGCGGGCCGGGGCGGGCGGGCGCACGCCGAGGCCGCCGGGGGCGCCGTGGCCGCCGGGGCCGGCGGAGCCGTCGCCGGGCAGGGGCCGGACGGGCAGGAGCTGCGCGCCGGCGGGCGGGGCGGCGGTCGCGGTGTCGGTTGCGGTGGAGGCGGCGGTCGCGGTGTCGGTCGCGGTGGCGGTCGCGCCCGGCTGGGGATCAGTGGCCGTGGGCAGGGTGGCGGTCACTGGTGGCTGTCCTCTCGGATCGCGGTGGACGTGCTGGAGGAGGTCGTCGCCCCGGTGAGGTGGGCGCCGGTGTGGCTGGTCAGTTCCCACTCGTTGCGGCCGCGCTGCTCGCGCCAGACCGCGCGGATCGCGGCGCCGGCCAGCATGACCTGGTAGAACGGGCCGCCGACGACGAGCTTGAGGTAGTGCACGAAGCGCACGCGCAGCCCGTACTGGCGGCCGAAGTCGTGCAGCCCGACGATCTCGAAGACGAAGGTCACCATCGCCGTGATCATGGGCAGGAAGGTGATGATCGCGATGCCGACCGGGACGTCGAGGAAGACGGCCACGGCGAAGTTGACCGGGATGATCACCCCGGAGGCGGCCTGCATGAAGGGCGTCATCAGCGTGTAGCGGGCCAGCCAGCGCTGGCCCCGGCCGGGCAGCTGACGCCAGTCCTTCTTCCGGTAGACCTGGAGGAAGCCCTGGTTCCAGCGGGTGCGCTGCTTGAGCAGGCTCATCAGCGAGCCCGGGGTCTCCTCGCGGGTCACCATGTCGGAGTCGTAGGCGACGACCACCTTCTTGCCGACCGAGGAGAGCCGTACGCCCAGGTCGCAGTCCTCGGCGAGGCAGTTCGCGTCCCAGCCGCCGGCCTCGCGCAGCACCTCGGTGCGGACGAAGACGGTGTTGCCGCCGAGCGGTATGAACCCCTTCTCGGCGTGCAGGTGGAGGCGGGAGCGGAACCAGAAGAAGTACTCCAGGCAGTTGCGCAGGCTGTACCAGCTGGAGTGGAAGTTGATGAGCTGCACCCCGCCCTGGACCACGTCCGCCTCGGTCGCGCGGAAGGCGTGGTCGACGTGGGAGAGCAGCTCGGGGTGGACCTGGTCCTCGGCGTCGAAGACCCCGACTATGTCGCCCCGGCAGTGCGGGAGGGCGGTGTTGAGGGCCTTCGGCTTGTTCTTCGTCTCGTGGTGGTCGACGACCACGCGGACGCGGTCCGGGGCCCCGGCGGCGGCCCGTTCGGCGACGGCGGCGGTCTCGGGGTCGTCGTGGCCGACGATCACGATGATCTCGTAGTCGCGGTGGCTCGATTCGAGCAGCCGGTCGATGGTGTGCTGGAGCACCGCCTGCTCGTGCCGGGCGGGGAGCAGGAGCGAGAACGCCAGCCTGCCGCCGCCGTCGGGGCGGTCGAAGCGGGTCGAGGCGAGCGTCTCGGGTGTGCGCCACGCGTGCATCTGCCACCACAAGGTGAAGGCGGCCACCGCGAAGAGCGCAAGCGAAATGGCAGAAATGAACACGGATGTGAACAAACCGTCCCCCACAGACATGCCGCAACCCCAGGCGGCGATCGGAAAACCCCCCGGAGGCGAGGACGGGCCCCCCGGCCCGCCGCCTCCGCTTCCCCCTTGCACGCACCCCCCAGTGCGCCGACTCGGCTGCTCCTGCTCCCGAAGCAGCCCCTACTCCCGAAGCCGCTCCTACTTCCGAAGACTTGAGCCTAGGCAGGGAACATGAAGATGAGGCGCCACCCGGATAAAAACCACGTTTCCGAGTTGATGTACGACAACCGGAATTGACGGTACTCCGGTACTTTCAGGGACGAAGCGCCCCCAACTGATCGGCGAGCTCGACCAGTTCTGTCGTAGGCCGCGCGCAGACGAAATGGCGGCAGACATACGCCGTCGGAAGGTCGCGAACGAGTGTGCGCTCGGCCAGGAGGGGGAACTCCCCGCCGCTGCCGTCCGCCAAACGCGGCAGTCCCACCGCCACGACCGCCCCGGGAGCCGTCCCCAGCAACGCCGTCCGGTGCAGCGCCGCCCGCGCCGGATCGTCCGGGTGCCCCACGACGGCCACCTCGCGCGGCCCGTCCACGAGGGCCTCCGCGACCGACAGCCCGTGCCCGATGAAGCGCGGGGCGCGCGGCCCGAGCGCGTGCACCACCCCGAGCGCCCGCTCGGCGGCGGTGCGGTGCGGCTCCGAGCCGGTGTGCGCGGCGTACGACAGCAGCGCCCCGGCGGCGGCCGTCCAGCCCGAGGGCGCCGCCGTGTCGGTGGGGTCCTGGGGGCGCCTGATGAGCTGCTCGGCGTCGTGCGCGGTGTCGTAGAGGGAGCCGTCCTCGGCGGTGAAGCGGGCCATGACCAGGTCGACGAGGAAGCCGGCGAACTCCAGCCAGACCCCCTCACCGGTGACGGAGGCCAGCGTCAGGAAGCCCTCGGCGACGTCGCCGTAGTCCTCCAGCACCCCGGCGTTGGGGCCGACACGGCCGTCGCGGCTGGTGCGGGCGAGGCGGGCCGATCCGTCCATGTGGACCCGTACGAGGAGGTCCGCCGCCTCCGTGGCCCGCTCGACCAGGTCGGGCCGCTCGAAGTAGGCCCCGCACTCGGCGAGCGCCGCGATGGCCAGACCGTTCCAGGCGGCCACGACCTTGTCGTCCCGGCCGGGCGCGGGGCGCTCGGCGCGGGCGGCCAGCAGCCGCTCCTTGATCCCGGCGAGCTGCCCGGCGTCGAGGGCGGGACCGTCCTGGGGCAGCTGGAGCACGGACTTGCCGTGCTCGAAGGTCCCCTCCTCGGTCACCCCGAAGTACGCCTGCGCCAGCTCCCCGTCCCGCTCCCCCAGCACCTCGGCGAGCTGCGCGGGCGTCCAGGCGTAGTACGCCCCCTCGACGTGCCTGCCGCTGAGCGGCTCCTCACTGTCGGCGTCCAGGGCGGACGCGAAGCCGCCCTGCTCGGTGCGCAGTTCCCGCACCATGAAGTCGGCGGTCTCCAGCGCCACGCGCCGGGCCAGATCGGAGCCGGTGGCCCGCCACAGGTGCGCGTAGACCCGGCAGAGCAGGGCGTTGTCGTAGAGCATCTTCTCGAAGTGCGGCACGACCCACTCCCGGTCCACGGAGTACCGCGCGAACCCGCCGCCGAGCTGGTCGTAGATCCCGCCCCGGGCCATGGCCTCGCACGTATCGGCGGCCATTTGCAATGCGCCCTCGGAGCCGGTCCGGGCATGGTGGCGCAGCAGGAACTCCAGCACCATGGACGGCGGGAACTTCGGCGCCCCGCCGAAGCCGCCGCGCGTGGCGTCGTACTCCCGCGTCAGCCCGAGCAGCGCCCCGGCCAGCTCCTCGGAGCCGGGCACGCCGGCCTTCCCGTAGTCCAACTGCCGCCCGGCCAGGTCCCGTACGATCCGCTGGGCGACCTCGGCGACCTCCTCGGGCCGCCCGACCCAGGCGGTCCGCACGCCTTCGAGCACCTGCATGAAGGAGGGCATCCCGTGCCGGGGCTCGGGCGGGAAGTAGGTCCCGAAGTAGAAGGGCTCGGCATCCCCGGTCAGGAACACGGTCATGGGCCACCCGCCCTGCCCGGTGGCGGCCTGCACGGCTTCCATGTAGACGGCGTCGATGTCGGGCCGCTCTTCGCGGTCGACCTTGATGTTGACGAAGTGTTCGTTCATGTAGGCGGCGGTCAGCTCGTCCTCGAAGGACTCGATCGCGAGTACATGACACCAATGACAACTGCTGTAACCTACACTCAATAGGATCGGCACACCCCGCTCACGCGCTTCCGCGAACGCCTCCGGGGACCAGGGCCACCAGTCGACCGGGTTGTCGGCATGCTGGAGCAGATACGGTGAGGTCTCGTTCGCGAGGCGGTTCGGCATGAGGTTCATCCTGCCGCACCGCCCGGCGTGCACCTCGTTACCCGGCCGTCAGGCCGCCGGTTCGGCGGCCTTGAGGCGATCGGCCCATTTCCACACCGGAACCACGCGGGAGTGGTCCCAGCCGCTGAAGCCCTTCTTCCCCGGTTTGATCACGAGGTGGGTGAAGACCGAAGCGATCACCTTCCGCTTCTCCTCGAACCCCATCCCACCCGACTGCCACCGCAGCCTCATCGGCTCCGGCAGCCGGAACCGGCCGTGCCTGCCCCCGGGGAAGAGCAGCCTCTCGATGGCCTCCTCCACGAGAGGACCGCTGATGGCGCATCGCCCACAGCCGCGGCCCGAGACGCAGATGTAGTTGTAAGGGCTCTTGCGGCTGCGGGCACTCTTACTGCCCCCCATGAACTGATCGCAACCGGCGCCGCCCGCGAGCCGCGCCCCACAGCGCAGGAATCCGCTGGCGAGATACTTCGGTCCGGTCTTTCGGTCCGTCAGTCGCGGGCCGAGAGGGCCCCGGTGCATGAAGAGGCTCCCGGCCGAGAACGTCGCACAGACAGCCGTCCACTGCTCAGGGGGGACGATGGCCTGCCATACCCCGACAAGGGGCCTCTCCGTCCTCGGGTCGATCAGCAGCTCGCCCCGGTTGGCGCGGAAGCCGCACACCCGCGGAGCGGTGATGATCTGCGTGACCGTCTGCGGATTGGGGCGCCCCCCGCGCGTACCCGTGACGCCCAGGGCGGCCCACTCTCGCGCGACCTGACCCATGGAACCACCGGCGAGACGCGCCTCGATCGCCTTGCGTACGAGCTCCGACTCCATCGGATGCAGCGTCTGCCGGTCCTCCAGCCACCCGAAAGGCCTCGGCCCACTGTGCGGCAGCCCGTCCATGGCCCGCGACCAGTGCCAGTCCTGGACCCGCCGGCTACGCATCTCCCCTTCGGCGACGGCCCCCTGGAGGGATTCGGCACCTTGCAGGAGGCCGGCCTTGCTGTACGGATCACGCAGGCCGTCCCGGCCGACGTACACGCGGCCGGGCTCCGAAGTCAGTGCCGCCATGAACCGGATGAAGTCCTCCGGCCTGCGGTAGAGCCGGTCGTCCGCGACGGCGACGACTCCACGCAGTGGGCCGGCGGCGAAGGCGTGTCCTCGGTGGAGGTCAGCGAGCAGGTGGTCGAAGCCGGGGCGTTCACGGTCGTCCCTCGTGGCGTTGCGGGCGTTGTCCGTGTAGGTGGCGACGACGACGCAGCCGTGCTCACGGGCGGTGCGTTCGTTGATGCGGTGCTGATGCCGCACCCCGCGTGCGTCCTGCTGCCGCGAGTCCTGCGAGGTGCGTGCGTACGAGGCGACCGGTATGAGGCCGTCCTCGGCGATGCGTGACATGCCGCTTTCCCCTTCGAGAGTTCGTCCGATGCTCGCTTCAACAGACGAACCAGCAGTCGGGTTACGCCCGGGCTGACGGGACGCGGGGGGATCAGCGGAGGAGCGGGGTCAGGGCTTCGGGCCAGGGGGTTGGGGGGCAGGGGGTGGTGGTGTGGGCGGCGCAGCGGTGGGAGTGGGCGCGGGCTGCGGGTGGGGCGTGTTCGTCCGTGGGGTCGGGGGGTTCCTCGGCGGCGGTGAGGTCGTAGGCGTGGGCGGCGGTGAGGAGGGCGGCGCGGCCGTCGGGGCCGGTGCGCAGGAGCATGTGCTGGGCGAAGCCGTCGGCGGCGTCCTCCTCGGCGCGGGGTGAGGCGAGGGGGAGGTCCAGGGCGTCGGCGAGGGCGTGGCCGGCCTCGTGGTGGAGGGTCTCGCGGACGAGGGCGGCGAGCTGGTCGTCGGTGAGGGGCTCGGCGGCGCGGGTGAACAGCTCGCGCTGTTCGGTGAGTTCGTCGTAGCAGAGCTCGATGCGGTGGGTGTCCGGGTCGTAGCCGCTGCCGTCGCCGGCGCAGGAGCGGGCGGTGATCGTGACCCGGTGCGGGAGGCGGAGGTAGGCGTTGAGGTCGGCTGCGGCGGATTCGGGGAGGGAACGGTCCTTCAGGAAGCGGGAGTTGGCGGTGTCGGCGGGCGAAGGGGGTTCGTAGGCGACCGCGAAGCCCGGTGCGGGCGGCTGGTGTTGGCAGGCGGTGGTCGCCGCGAGCGACAGGGTCAGCGCGCAGAGTCCGCGGATCCACCGGCTGCTGTTCACCGGGCCACCCTATGTGACCGCTTCTGCGGCAACTCCCTCTGAACTAGCTCAGATTCCCTCGCGCGGGCGTCTGTCCCGCAGGACACTTGGCGCACGTTGCACGGAGCTCTCCGAGGAGGAACCGATGCGGGACAGCCATCGTGTCGAGGCCGAGCGTCTGCTGGCCCGGGCGGTCGAGGAGCAGGCCCGCAGAGGGGCGGCGGCGGGGGCCGGCGCCGTCGACGGGGAGGCGCTGCTGGCGCGCGGCCTGGAGGCCCTGGACGGGCTGGCCTCGGCGGCGGAGGAGGAGTACGCGGCGTACGTGGCGGCCCTGGACGAGGCGGCGGCCGGGGAGCAGTCGCTCGGTGAGGCGTTCCGGCGGGGCAACAGTTCGACGGCGCTGCTGGTGACGGCGGTCGCGGCCGTCGCGGCGGCGGGGGCGGACCTGGCGTTCGGTGTGGCGGCGGGGACGGCGGTCGGTACGGGCATCGTCGTGGGCGTCGCGGGGGCGGCCACCACGGTGGCGAAGGTGACGGCCCTGCACCTGCCGGCGGCGAACCGGCGCGCCGGGGCCGCGGGCCGCCCGGGCGGGGCGGAGCAGCTGAGGTTGCAGTGGCTGACGGCGCTGGAGGTGCGGGGGATACGGCCGTTCCTGGAGCAGCAGCGGCTGGTGGCGACGGCGGTACGCGTCCCCGCGCGCGGCCGGACGGCCGGGGTGAACGGCGTGAACGGCGTGAACGGTGTGGACGCGGGTGCGGGCGGCGGGGTCAACGGGGCCGGGCGCGGCAAGGGTGGCCCTGGCGGGGGGCCGCCGCTGCGCGGGGGCGACCGCAGCGCGGAGGCCCGGCGGCGCAGCGTGCTGGAGCAGTCGTTCGGGCAGCTCCCGGACTCGGGGGCGCTGTTCTCGGGGCGGCGTGCGGAGCTGACGCGGATCGCCCAGTGGGTGCAGGCGGCGCGGGCCAGTACGGAGACCCGGCCGGTGGTCGTGGTGCTGCACGGTGAGCCGGGGGTGGGGCGTACGGCGCTGGCGCTGCGGGCGGCGCAGGCGCTGCGGGACCAGTTCCGCGGGGCGTGCGTGGTGGACCTGCGGGGTGGGACGGCTCCGGGGGAGGCTCCGTTGTCGACCCGGGAGGCGTTGCTGCACCTGCTGAACCGGCTGGGCGCGCCGCGCGAGCAGCTGCTGTTCCGTGAGGGGGCGTCGGCGGAGCAGCAGGTGCGCCGGCTCGGGGAGCTGTACCACCAGCACCTCCAGGGGCTGCCGGTGACGGTGGTGCTGGACGACGCGGTGGACCCGGAGCAGGTGCGGCTGCTGGTGCCGGAGCGGTCCGAGAGTCTGGTGCTGGTCACGGCGCGGGAGCCGCTGGAGCTGCCCGCGGACCTGGGGGCGTGGGTGCACCAGCTGCCGGTGGTGCGGCTGGCGGAGCCGGAGGCGGCGGAGGTGCTGCGGTCCGGGGCGCGGGCGGCGGGTGAGGCGGCGCCGGGGGCCGGGGCGGAGGCGGGGCTGCTGGAGCTGGGTGCAGGGCTGCCGCTGGCGCTGCGGGTGCTGGCGCCGCTGGGTTCGGCGCGGGCGTCGGACGGCGGGGGCGGCGGCGACGGTGCGCTGGAGCACGCCCTGGACCTGGCGTACGCACGGCTGCCCGAGGAGCGGCGCCGGCTGCTGCGGCGCCTGACGCTGGCGGGCCGGGCTTCGCTGGGGGCGGCCGCGGCGGCGGCGCTGGCGGGCGCGGACCGGGTGGAGGCGGGGCGGCTGCTGGGGGACCTGGAGCGGGCGGGCCTGCTGGACCTCGTACGCGGGGAGCGGTACCGGATGCACGACGCGGTGCGCGCGTACGCGGCGGCGCGGCTGGCGGCGGACGAGGACCGGGCGGAGGCGGCGGCGGCCCACGAGCGGCTGATCCGGGACTACGCGAAGCTCGCGGACTCGGTGATCCGGATGGTCGACGGGAAGATGTCGACGCGGGCGGGCCAGTTCGGGGGGCACGGTTTCGCCTCCCTGGACGCGGCGCTGCGCTGGCTGGACGACGAGTCGAGCTTCATCACGGCGGCGCTGCGGCATTCGGAGGGGGTGGACCAGCAGGCGGTGCTGGACCTGCTGGGCGCGCTGTGCGACTTCTGTCTGCTGCGCGGGGACCTGTACCGGCTGGGTGAGATCAACGAGCTGGCGCGGGCCGTGGACCAGGGCAGACTGAACCGTTCGGTGCAGTGGCGTACGGGGATCGCGGCCCGGCAGCTGGGCGAGCTGGACAAGGCCCGTACGACGCTGGCGTCGGTGGTCGACCAGTACCGGGAGGCGGAGCAGGACGCGGGCGCGGGCATGGCGCTGATCTCGCTCGGCATCACCTTGCACCACCAGGGCAACCTGCCGGAGGCGGCGGCCCGGATCCGGGAGGCGCTGGTGCTCCAGGAGCCTCAGGAGCTGGCGGGCGACCGGGCCTGGGGGCTGCACGCGCTGGCGGCGGTGGAGCGCGACCGGGCGCACCTGGCGGAGGCGATGGCGCTGCTGGAGCAGTCCCTCGCCCTGCACCGGGAGAGCGAGAGCGTGCACGGCGAGGCGTGGGCGCACTTCCAGCTGGGGCAGGTGTACCTGCGTACGGGCGAGGTGCCGAGGGCGGAGGCGGAGCTGCGCCGGGCGCTGGAGCTGTACGGGCGCACGCGCGACGACCGGGGCGAGGCGTGGGCGCTGACCCAGCTGGGCCGGGCCCGGGTGGTGGACGGGGATCCGGGTCCGGCGCTGGAGCGGCTGCGGGAGGCGCTGGCCCGGCACCGGCTGGCGGAGGACGCGCGCGGCGAGGCGTGGACCCTGTACTACCTGGGGCAGGCGTTCGAGGAGGGCGGCGAGCGCGACAAGGCGGTGCGGGAGCTGGAGCGGTCCCGGACGATGTTCTCGCGGATGCGGGACGTGTACGGGCTGGCGCACGCCCGCTACCACTCGGGCCGGGTCACCCGTGACCTGCGGGCGGCGCAGACGGGCAACCTGAAGAACTCGGGGTTCGCCCGGCAGCTGCTGGTGGACGCGCGGGCGGACTTCCGGCGCATCGGGCTGGCGCACGGGGAGGCGTGGACCTGCCTGGAGCTGGCGGTGGTGGACGCGGGCAACGGCCGGGTGGCCCAGGCGGTGGGTCTGTGCGAGGACGCGGCGCGGCTGTTCGGCTCGTACCGGGACCGGCGCGGTGAGGACTGGGCGCGGTTCCTGCGGTGCACGCTGCTGCCGTACGCGGCCCCGGCGGGCGGGGCGGGCGGGGCGGGCGCGTGGGACCCGGCCGCGGCCGTGGAGGAGGCACGGGCCGGGCTGTCCGGGCTGGCGGCGGCCGCGCACCCGTTGCGGGACGGTCGGCTGGAGGACTGCCTGGAGACGTACGCGGTGGTCCTGGGGCGCGGGGTGGATCCGGCGGAGGGCTGGCAGGCGTGGCGCCTGGGCCTGATGCCGAACCTGCACTCGCAGGAGATCATGGGCGTCCCGGTCCCCCAGGCCTGACGGTCCGCCCCGGCGCGGGGCGGGCCGCCCGCCCGCAGGGCCCCCGACGGGGCGGACCCTGCGGAGCCGTGCCGGTCGGTCCTACGGGGCCCGGTTGCCGTCGCCCGCCGGAGCGGCGGCGGCCGCGGCCGGGGCGCCCGGCTCGGGGGCCTCCTGGAAGTTCACCCGGCCCATGTGCCGGCTCATCGACTTCATCAGGCCCCACACGCCCAGGGCGAGGGCGGCGAACACGATGAAGCCCAGGATTCCCGGGGTCACCTTGTTCTTGTCGAAGGTGTCGGCGGCCAGCGGAAGGTACTGGGTGATTGCTGCCTGCGTAGCGCTCATAGCGAAGCATTCTCCCGGATGCCCGCGAAGAGGTCGGACTCGGGGAGGGAAGTGTCGACGTGCGACTTCGCGAGCTCGTACTCCTCCGTGGGCCAGACCTCCTTCTGGACCTCCATCGGGACGCGGAACCAGCCGCCGTCCGGGTCGATCTGCGTGGCGTGTGCGATGAGGGCCTTGTCGCGGATCTCGAAGAAGTCGGCGCAGGGCACGTGCGTGGTCAGGGTCCGCTCGGTGCGCTCGAACTCCTTCCAGCGCTGGAGCCACTCCCCGTAGGGGGATTCCAGGCCGCGGGCGAGGAGCGCCTCGTGGAGGGCGACGGTGCGCGGCTTGTTGAAGCCCTGGTTGTAGTAGAGCTTCTGCGGCTGGTAGGCGGCGCCGTACTCGGCCTCGGGGAACTTGTCGGTGTCGGCCGCGCCGTCGAAGGCCACCATCGTGATCTTGTGGGTCATGATGTGGTCGGGGTGCGGGTAGCCGCCGTTCTCGTCGTACGTGGTGATGACCTGCGGCTTGAAGGCGCGGATCTTCTTCACCAGCTCGCCGGCGGCCTCCTCGACGTCCGCGAGCGCGAAGCAGCCCTCGGGCAGCGGCGGCAGCGGGTCGCCCTCGGGCAGGCCGGAGTCGACGTATCCCAGCCACTCCTGCTCGATGCCGAGGATCTGGCGCGCCTCGTCCATCTCCTTGGCGCGCACCTCGTGGATGTTCTCCTCGATGTACGTGTCGCCCTGGAGCTTGGGGTTCAGGACGGAGCCGCGCTCGCCGCCGGTGCAGGTCACGACGAGGACGGGCACCCCCTCGGACACGTACTTGGCCATGGTGGCCGCGCCCTTGCTCGACTCGTCGTCGGGGTGGGCGTGGACGGCCATCAGTCGAAGCTGCTCGGTCAAGACAGGATCCTCTGCGAATCGGGCGCGACGGGTCGGCTTCTATATTGACCCCTCCCCTCGGCAAACGACGAAGGGGATTCCCCGCCCCCGCATCGGGCCCGGCGGGTACGGGGGCACGTGCTGCGGGAACGTCGGCGCGCGGGGCTGCGGCCGTCGGGATCCGGCCAGGCCTCCAGCCGTCTCCGTCCGCCCGCCGACCGGTCCGCGAGGCCCGCACCGCGCGCGGGACGGGCAGGGGTCGGGCACGGGAGGGGCGCGGGAGGGGCGCCGGACACGTGCGCGGTGGGCGGGAAGCCCGGTTCCTCCCCGGCCGGGGCGCCGTGGCATGCTCCAGTGACAGGCTTCCGGCCCCCGCAGAGAGGAACGATCATGAGCGCGGTACGCGAAGGGCTCCCCGAGGGCCGCTACGGCCGGTCGGCCGACGAGCGTGCGGACCGGAAGCTCAAGATCGTCGGCTCGGTGCTCGGGGTCGGGCTGCTGGCCGTGGTCGGCTGGATCGGCTGGGACTACGTCGGCGGGCAGACGGTCAGCGCCGAGGTGATCAAGTTCCAGATCGTCTCGGCCTCCGAGGTCAAGGTGCACCTGGAGGTCCGCAAGGACGCCTCGGTCACCGGTGTCTGCACCCTCAGCTCCCAGGACGAGCAGCACGGCGAGGTGGGCCGCGCGGACTTCACCTTCGACCAGCGCGCGAAGCGGGTGGACGAGATGGTCACCCTGAAGACCACCGGCCGCGCCACGATGATCGAGCTGGTCGGCTGCCAGGCGGCGGGCTCCGCCCGCTGACGCCTCCGCCCGGGCACCCGCGTCCCGGCCGCCCCGGCCCCGGCTCCGCAGCCCCGGGCCGTCTTTGATCACGGCCCCGTCCGCCGCCTAGCATGCACACGCCATCCCCCCGTGCCGTGTCCAGCCGACGGAAGACCCCAGACACCCCATGCGACTCCAGCGGATATTCGCCGCCACCGCCGCCCTCGCCTCGCTCACCGCCCTGGCCACGGCCTGCGAGGACCCCGCCAAGGCGGGCCCGCCCGCCACCGCCCCCACCGCGACCCCCGGAGCCACCGCCGAGGCCTCCCCGGCCGCCCAGGCCTCCCCCGCCGGGAAGGGCGCCGCGCCGGCCTCGCTCGCCGAGGCGCAGGCGTACGTACAGAAGTACACCTCCTGCGAGAACCTGAGCACGGACCCGAACGACAGCCGGGTGAACCTCGCCGGGTACATCCCCGTCGGAACCTGGTCCGTCACCGAGCGCGGCATCTGCTCGGACAAGAACGAGCACGGCGAGATCGTCTTCGACATGGTCTCGGACATGAAGGCCCACCAGCAGGCCTATAAGGACCGCATCGCGCAGCGTCTCGCCGAGGGCTACTGGGACGCCGGCCTCTACGACCAGATCGTCGTCGGCAAGAGCTTCGCGCTCACCGCGACGAAGACCGGGACCACCCTGGCCCTCGTCAAGTCCGACCTGCGCGTCCTGGTCTGCAACCCGGACTTCGCCGTGCCGGAGGGCTACAAGAAGGAGAAGGCCCTGGTCGACGGCTGCGTCCTGACCGACTTCGTCAACAGCCGGGACGGCAAGGGCAGCCCCGTCAAGGGGCCGGGCCTGCCGAGCGCGGGCAGCATCGAAGAGCTGCGCAAGCTCGTCAGCCCGCAGCCGGTCGACTGCACGGACATGCTGGTCACCGACGAGCACGTCGAGTCGATCGACTACTTGCCGGTCGTCGGCCGCGACGGCCGGAGCGCCTGGGGCGTCAAGCAGCGGGCGATCTGCGGCCAGCTCGGCGGGGAGCGGCGCGCGCACAACCTGAACTGGCTGGACACCGTCTCCGACATGAAGACCCTCCAGGCCAGGTCCAAGGCGGCACAGCTGGCCGAGGTGGGGAAGCAGCGGAAGGCCACCCAGAGCAAGCTGCTGGTCGGCACGAACATCGCCGTGGAGACCAACAGCAAGAGCATCCGCCAGGGGCTCTACAAGCTGCGGTTCCTGCGCCTGGACTGCGAGCCCGGCTTCACCGCGCCGGCCGGCGCGCGGGTGGAGAAGGCACAGGTCGAAGGCTGCGTCCTGACCGACTTCGAGCGCCCGAGCTGACAGACGGCCGCCCGGGGCGTGCGCGGCGCGCCCCGGGGGGTGTCGACTGGGGTGATCCGTCATCCGAGCCCCAGGAGCCGACATGTCGCTGTTCATCCCGGATTTCGACGACTCCGTGGTCGTCCGCGCCGCCGAAGCGGAGGAGATCCACTACGGGCCGGACTCCTCCCTGCGCCTGCTGGCCGACAGCTCCACGGGCGGCGGGTTCCTGTCCACCATGCGCGTGAGCCTGCGGGCGGGCTCCGACGGCGCCCGCCCGCACCACCACGGCCGGTCCGCCGAGATGTTCTACATGATCGACGGAACGGCCCAGCTGCTGGCCGGCGACAAGGTGGTCACCGCCGAGGCCGGCGACCTGGTCGTCGTGCCGCCCGGGCAGCAGCACGCCTTCGCCGCCGCGCCCGGGGAGAGCGCCGAGATGCTGGTGGTCATCACGCCGGGGGTGGAGCGGTTCGAGTACTTCCGGCATCTGGAAAGGATCCGGCTCGGAGAGGTGTCGCCGGAGAGCCTGCTGGACATGCAGGAGGTGTACGACACGTACTTCGCGAGCAGCGCGCCCTGGGACTCCGCGCGTGCTCCCCGGACGCAATGACACACTTCATACACATGGTGTCCTCCCCCTTTTCTTCCCGAATTGTTAGGCTCGTGGTTTCGCCCGCCGCTGGCGGCTTTGTAGTCCCCTGTACCGACGAGGAGCACCCGTGACCCAGACGAGCGAGAGCGTCACCTGGCTGACCCAGGCGGCGTACGACCAGCTGAAGGCGGAGCTGGACTACCTCTCTGGTCCCGCACGCACGGAGATCGCGACGAAGATCGCAGCCGCCCGTGAGGAGGGCGACCTGCGTGAGAACGGCGGTTACCACGCGGCCAAGGAGGAGCAGGGCAAGCAGGAGCTCCGGGTGCGCCAGCTCACCCAGCTCCTGGAGAACGCGAAGGTCGGCACCGCGCCCGCGTCCGACGGCGTGGTCGCCCCCGGCACCCTGGTGACGATCGCCTTCGACGGCGACGAGGACGACACGCTGGAGTTCCTGCTGGCCTCCCGCGAGTACGCGTCCTCCGACTTCGAGACCTACTCCCCGCAGTCCCCGCTGGGCAGCGGCGTGAACGGCAAGAAGATCGGCGAGGACGCCCAGTACGAGCTGCCGAACGGCAAGAAGGCCACGGTCAAGATCCTGGCCGTGAAGCCCTTCACCGGCTGACCCCACCCGTACGCGTACCCGTACGCGAGAGCCCCCGCCGGACCCGGTCCGGCGGGGGCTCTCGCGTTCCCGGGCTCAGACGGTCGCCGAGCGGTACTTGCGCACGGCCAGGGTGCGGAACACCACGACGATCAGCAGCGACCAGAGGACCGACGCGGTCACCGGGTGCTCCATGGGCCAGGCGTCCGACGGGGACACCCCCGGGTTGCCGAACAGCTCGCGGCACGCCTGCACCGTCGCGCTGAAGGGGTTCCACTCCGCGATGGGCTGGAGCCAGCCGGCCATGTTCTCGGTGGGTACGAAGGCGTTGGAGATGAACGTGACGGGGAACAGCCAGATCAGCCCGCCCGAGGTGGCGGCCTCCGGGGTGCGGACGGACAGCCCGATCAGCGCCCCGATCCAGGAGAAGGCGTAGCCCAGCAGGAGGAGCAGGACGAAGCCGGCCAGCGCCTTGGGGACGCCCTCGTGGATGCGCCAGCCGACCAGGAGCGCCACGATCGCCAGGACGACCATGGTCAGGGCGGTCTGTACGAGGTCCGCGAGGGTGCGGCCGGTGAGGACGGCGCCGCGGGCCATCGGCAGGGAGCGGAACCGGTCGATCAGGCCCTTGTGCATGTCGTCCGCGATGCCCGCGCCCGCTCCGGCGGTGGCGAAGGTGACGGTCTGGGCGAAGATGCCGGCCATCAGGAAGTTCCGGTAGTCGCTGGCGCTGGTCGAGCCGCCGATCATCATCGAGCCGCCGAAGACGTAGCTGAACAGCACGACGAACATGATCGGCTGGATCAGCCCGAAGATGACCATCTCGGGGATCCGGGACATCCGGATGAGGTTGCGCCTGGCGATGACCAGGGAGTCGGTGACGCTCTGGGCGATGCCGCCGCGCGGGCGGGGGGCGGCGTGTTCCGCGGTCTGCGAGGTGATGGTCACTTCGCCGCCTCCTCGTCCAGGGCCTTCTCGGCGGCGTGGCCGGTGAGGGAGATGAACACGTCGTCGAGGGTGGGGCGGCGCAGGGCGATGTCGTCGATCTCGATGCCCCGGCCGTCCAGTTCGCGGATGACCTCGGCGAGCAGCTTGGCGCCGCCCGTCACCGGGACGGTGAGCTTGCGCGTGTGCTCCTCGACGGCGGTCTCGCCCTTGCCGAAGCCGGCCAGGACGGCGCGGGCGGTGGGGATGTGGTCGCGTTCGTGGACGACGACCTCGACGCGTTCGCCGCCCGTACGGGCCTTGAGCTGGTCGGAGGTGCCGCGGGCGATGACCTTGCCCTGGTCGACGACGCAGATGTCGTGGGCGAGGCGGTCGGCCTCCTCCAGGTACTGGGTGGTGAGCAGCAGGGTGGTGCCGCCCGCGACGAGTTCCTCGATGACGTCCCACAGGGCCTGGCGGTTGCGGGGGTCGAGGCCGGTGGTGGGCTCGTCCATGAACATGACGGGCGGGCGGACGACGAGGGCGGCCGCGAGGTCGAGGCGCCTGCGCATGCCGCCGGAGTAGGTCTTGGCGGTGCGGTCGGCGGCGTCGGCGAGGTTGAAGCGTTCGAGGAGTTCGACGGCGCGGGCCTTGGCCGCCCTGGCGCCCATCTGGTAGAGCCGGCCGACCATCTGGAGGTTCTCGCGGCCGGTGAGGTACTCGTCGACGGCGGCGAACTGGCCGGAGAGGCCTATGGAGCGGCGGACTTCGTTGGGGTGCTTGAGGACGTCGATCCCGGCGACGACGGCCCTGCCGCTGTCGGGCTGGAGGAGGGTGGTCAGGACGCGGACTGTCGTGGTCTTTCCGGCGCCGTTGGGGCCGAGCAGGCCCAGCACGGTGCCTTCGGGGACATCGAGGTCCACGCCGTCCAGAGCCCGTACGTCACCGAAGGCCTTGACCAGGCCTTCGGCGTAGATGGCGCCTGGCATAAGGATGCTCCCAGTGCGAATCGAAAAACGCCTGAATGGGGATGTTCCTCCGCAAATCCTAGGTGCGGCGGGCAGGCCGCGCCCGGTGCTCCGGCACCCTAACGCGTCATATCGCGTCGCGCCACGGGTTTGTTTGTCCGGGGTGTCACCCGTGGGGTGTCCTCAGCTCATGACCCGGTAGCCCGCGGCGTGCAGGGAGCGCGCGACCTGCGCGCAGTGCTCCGGCCCCTTCGTCTCCAGGTGCAGCTCCACCTCGACCTCGGTGAGCCCCAGGCGCGGGTCGGTGCGTACGTGGCTGACGTCCTGCACGTTCGCGTCGACCGTCGACAGCACCCCCAGCAGCCCGGCCAGGGCGCCCGGCCGGTCGGTGACGCGCAGCCGCAGCGACAGGTAGCGGCCGGCCGCCGCCATGCCGTGCCGCAGGATCCGCTGGAGCAGCAGCGGGTCGACGTTCCCGCCGGACAGGACGGCGACCACCGGGCCGCCGCCGTACAGTTCGGGCTCGCTGAGCAGGGCCGCGACGGGGCTGCACCCGGCCGGCTCGACGACCAGCTTGGCCCGCTCCAGGCAGAGCAGCAGGGCGGAGGACAGGGCGTCCTCCGACACCGTCCGTACGTCGTCCAGCAGCTCGGCGATGATCGTGAAGGGCACGTCGCCGGGGCGGCCGACCTTGATGCCGTCCGCCATCGTCGTCGGGTTCTCGATCGACACCGGGTGCCCGACCTTCAGCGAGGGCGGGTACGCGGCCGCGCCCGCCGCCTGCACGCCCACGACCCGTACGTCCGGCCGCAGCGCCTTCACCGCGACGGCGACCCCGGCGGCGAGCCCGCCGCCGCCGATGCCGACGAGGATCGTGCGGACCTCGGGGCACTGCTCCAGGATCTCCAGGCCCACCGTGCCCTGCCCGGCGATGATGTCGCGGTGGTCGAAGGGGTGGATGAACACCGCGCCGGTCCGGTCGGCGTACTCCTGGGCGGCCGCCAGGGTCTCGTCGACGACCTGCCCGTGCAGGCGCACCTCCGCGCCGTACTCCTGGGTCGCGGCCACCTTGGGCAGCGGGGCCCCGACCGGCATGAACACGGTGGAGCGGACCCCCAGCAGGGAGGAGGCCAGGGCCACGCCCTGCGCGTGGTTGCCGGCGCTGGCGGCGACGACGCCCGCCGCGCGCTGCTCGGGGCGCAGGCCCGCGATGCGCACGTAGGCCCCGCGCAGCTTGAAGGAGCCGGTGCGCTGGAGGTTCTCGCACTTGAGGTGGACCGGAGAGCCGGTCAGGGCCGTCAGGTGCCTGCTGCCCTCCATCGCGGTCACCCGGGACACCCCCGACAGCATCTTCTGGGCCCCCCGCACGTCGTCGAGGATGACCTGCGGTACGGGCGTGGGCACGCGGTAGTTCATGCGGCCAGTCTGGCAGCCTGCGGCGATCACGGCTCATGGGCGAAATCACGCCATCCGGGACAGCCCCGGGGCGGCCCCGGCCACGGGCCGTATCAGTTGTCAAACACGGCGTACGTGCCGCCGTACGGCCGCGTACTCTGTCCCCCATCCTTGTCGGCCCCATGCGAAGAGAGCCCACGGCCATGCCCTCCATCCCGGCCAGTTCCGACCTGCCCGCAGCGGCCGAAGCGCCCGCCGGATCCGGTCTCCTCGACGCGCTCCAGCACCAGGTGGCCGTCTTCGCCCGCCGCGCCGAGCAGACCCGCCTGGGGGGTGTCGGCCAGGCCCGCAACTCGATGGACCGCGCCGCCTACCTGCTGCTGAACCGGCTCGACCTGGAAGGCCCGATGGGTGTGAAGGCCCTCGCCGGCGGGATGGGCATCGACTCCTCCACCGTCACCCGGCAGGTCGCCCCGCTCGTCGACGCCGGCCTGGTCAAGCGCACCTCGCACCCCGAGGACGGCCGGGCCGTGGTCCTCGCCCTGTCCCCGCGCGGGCTGGCCCGCCTGGAGGAGGTCCGCTCCTCGCGCCGCGAGCTGATGGCCCGGGTGACGGAGGGCTGGGACGAGCCGGAGCGCGAGGCGTTCACCACCCTGCTGACCCGGTTCAACCTCTCGCTGTCGGAGCTGATGGCGGCCGCCTCCGAGGGCGGCCCCGCCTCCTGACCGACCCGGCCCCTCCCGCGCCGATCCCGCCGTGTCCGACCCCTTGACCCAGGTGGTGCCACCGGCCCCACCATGTGTGCTGTGGACCGGCGTTCGGGGCGCGACCCGGAATTCGAGGCCTTCGTCGCGGGTGCGGCGGGGCGGCTGCTGCATGTCGCCGTCCTGCTGACGGCCGAGCCCGCCGAGGCGGCGCCCGCCGCCCGCCGGATCCTGGCGGGCGCGCTGGCCCGTACGTACGCGCACTGGGAGCGGCTGCGCGGGGACGACCCGTACGACCACACCCGCCAGGAGCTGTGCGCCGCCTACGCCCGGAGCGCGCGGCGGCTGCCCGCCGGTACGGGGGTGCTGGCGCGGCTGAACCCGCTGGAGCGGCTCGTCCTGGTCATGCGGATCTACGAGGGCGTCGCCGAGGAGGTCACGGCCGCCCAGCTGGGGTTGCCGCCGGAGCGGGTCGAGGCCGTGTGCAACCGGGCGGTGGCCACGATGCGCGCCCCGGAACCCGGCTCCGCTCCGGCAGAGGGTGCGCGGGGTGCCGCATGAGCGCCTACGGACGTAAGGAAGCCCAGGTCAGACAGTTGCTGGAGGGTCCGCACCCGGCGGTCCCGGCCGGGCTCGCGGCGAGCGCCGCGCACCACGGCAAGCGGCTGCTGCGCCGCCGCCGGGCGCTGCGCCGCTTCGGCTGGTGCGTGCTGTGGGCGGCGGCGGTGGCCTTCACGGTGTGGGCCGTGCTGACGCAGCCGTGGGTCACGCCGCCGAGCGACGTCTCCCCGCCCCTGGAGGGCTGGTAGGCCGGTCTCCAGGGGCCGGGCGCGGCGGGGTTCTAGCCCAGGGCCTGGGTGAGGTCCGCGATGAGGTCGTCGGCGTTCTCGATGCCGACGGAGACGCGGATCAGGTCCGCCGGGACCTCCAGGGCCGAGCCGGCCACCGAGGCGTGGGTCATGCGGCCCGGGTGCTCGATGAGGGACTCGACGCCGCCGAGGGACTCGGCGAGCGTGAAGATCTTCGTACGGCCGCAGACCGCGACGGCCTCGTCCTCGCCGCCGGCGACCTGGAAGGAGATCATGCCGCCGAAGTTGCGCATCTGCTTGGCGGCGACCTCGTGGCCCGGGTGCTCGGGCAGGCCCGGGTAGAGGACCTTGGTGACCTTCGGGTGGCGCTTGAGCACCTCGACGATCTTCGTGGCGTTCTCCGCGTGCCGGTCCATGCGCACCGCGAGGGTCTTGATGCCGCGCAGGACGACCCAGGAGTCGAAGGGGCCGGCGACGGCGCCCATCGCGTTCTGGTGGTAGGCCAGCTCCTCGCCGAGCGCCTCGTCGGCGGTGACCAGGGCGCCGCCGACGACGTCGGAGTGGCCGCCCATGTACTTGGTCAGGGAGTGCACGACCACGTCGGCGCCGAGCGCCAGGGGCTGCTGGAGGTAGGGGGACGCGAAGGTGTTGTCGACGACCAGCTTGGCGCCGGCGGTGCGCGCGATGTCGGCGACCACCGCGATGTCGGTGATGCCGAGGAGCGGGTTCGAGGGGGTCTCGACCCAGATCAGCTTGGTCTTCGGGGTGAGGGCCGCGCGGACGGAGGCCGCGTCGGAGGTGTCGGCCACCGACCACTCCACGCCCCAGCGGGAGACGACCTTCGCGAAGAGGCGGAAGGTGCCGCCGTAGGCGTCGTTGGGGATGACCACGTGGTCGCCCGGGGACAGCAGCGTGCGCAGCAGGCAGTCCTCGGCGGCGAGCCCGGACGCGAAGGCGAGGCCGCGCCGGCCGCCCTCCAGCGCCGCGAGGTTCTCCTCCAGCGCGGTGCGCGTGGGGTTGCCGCTGCGGCTGTACTCGTAGCCGCCGCGCAGTCCGCCCACGCCGTCCTGCTTGTACGTGGACACCTGGTAGATCGGGGGGACGACCGCACCGGTCTGCGGGTCCGCCGTGTTGCCCGCGTGGATCGCGCGGGTCTCGAAGCTCTGGTGCTCGTGGCTGTCGTCGCTCATGGGCCGATGCTATGCCCCGTCAGAGCCGTGGTCCTCTCCTGGCCGTACGGGGCCCGCGACCAGGGACGGCCCAGGGGTGCATTGGCCTTTCCCCCGCCGCGTCTGGTTCGCTGGGAGGTATGGAAATTCTTGTGGTCCTGACGGGGTCCGCGATTCTCGCGGCCGTGCTCGTCTCGTACATACGGGCCAGGCGGGGCGGCGCCGACGGCGGCATCCGCCGGGCCGCGCCGGGCAGCCCCGACGCCGCGGACCCCGCGAACTACGGGTTCGTCCGCGAGGAGCAGCTCGACGTCCGGCTGCCGGGGCCCGACCAGGACCTGCTGGACGCGCTCGGCAACGTCCAGCGCAGCGGGCAGTGGCAGGCGGCGTCAGGGCTGCTCGCCGGGACCCCGAAGGAGGGCGAGCAGCGCTGGCAGCGGGTGCAGTCCTTCGGCGGGGCGGCGGCGCTGGAGCTGGCGGCGCAGCCCGGGGCGGGCGCGCCCTGGCTGAAGGCCTGGCGGCTGGAGGCGGGGAAGGACGCGGGCGGCGCCCAGGTGCACGCGGAGCTGCTGGTGCAGCAGGCGTGGCGGGCCTCGGGCGGGGTCGGCTCGGCCGACCACCGGATCATGCTGGAGGAGGCGCGGGAGTCCTGCCGCAGGGCGGCGCTGCTGGCGCCGGGCGACCCGGTGCCGTTCATCACGGAACTGGCCATCGCGCGGGCGCTGCACTACCCGGAGGCGGAGTTCGACGCACTGTGGGCGAAGGTCATGGACCTGGCCCCGCAGCACATGGGCGCGCACCTGGCGGCCCTGCAGTACTGGTGCGAGAAGTGGCACGGCTCCCGGGAGAAGGCCGACGCCTTCGCGCACGCGGCGGCGGCCCGCGCCCCGCAGGGTTCGCTGCTGGCGGCGCTGCCGCTGTTCGCGGTGCACGAGCACCTGCCCGAGGTGAACCTCGTCAACAGCTTCTGGCAGAGCGCCGTGGTCACGCGGGCCGTGGAGGGCGCCCTGTTCGCGGTGCACCAGGCGCGGGCGGACGACCCGATGCTGGCGCACGTACGGCACATGCTGCTGGCGTTCCTGGTGAACATGGAGCGCTGGGCGGAGGCCGTCGAGCAGGTGCGGCACGTCGACGGGTACGTGGGCGCCCTGCCGTGGTCGGCGAACACGGAACCGGCGGCGACGTACGCGGTGTACCGGGCGCTGGCCGTGGCCGGGTACGAGGCGAACGGCGGCTCCCCGGCGACGCTGCCGCGCTGACGCGGCGGGGGCGGGGGCGGGGGCCGGGGCCGTCCTGGACCCCGCCCCACCCCGTTCCACCCCGTTCCGCCCCCAGAAGCTCTGGCCAATAAAGTTGCTGTAAGTGACGCTCAGGGCGCATGATCCGCCCGTGATCCTCAACCGTCCCGCCCGCGCGCTCGCCAACCGCTGGGCCCGCACGCGCTTCGACCCCGCCGCCTTCGGGCTCGTCCCCCGCGAGCGGCTCGACCCCCGCGCCGCCGGCCCGGAGACCGACCCCGCCCGGCGCGCCGAACGCCGCCGGGTCGCCGAGGCCGCCCACGAGGGCGAGTGGCGCACCGTCGCCGCCCACGTCCGCGCGGCCGGGGCCGACTGGGACGAGCGCTGGACCCGCCTGGAGATGCTGATCCACGTCGCCGAGGGCGACGACCGCTGGCTCACCGACTGGCGCACCGCGGAGCCCGCCGACGGGGACGCCGGCACGGTGTACGCGTACCTGCTGGTCAGGCGGGCGTGGGCGGTGCGCGGTGCGGCGTACGCGCGGGACGTGCCCGAGCAGGACATGCGGCAGTTCCAGGCGCAGCTGCCGGCCGCGATGGCCGCCGCGCAGCGCGCCGCCGACCTGGCCCCCGGGGACCCGGGCCCCTGGGTCGTCATGATCACGGCCGCGCGGGCCATGTCGTACACGCACAGCCAGTTCTCCGACCTGTGGCGCAACCTCCTGCACCGCGCCCCGCACCACGCCGCCGCGCACTGGCAGGCCCTGCAGTACTGGTGCGCCAAGTGGCACGGCACCGAGGAGCTGATGCTCGACTTCGCCGAGCTCACCGTGGCCGGCGCCCCGCCCGGGAGCATCCTGCCCGGGGTCTACCTGCACGCGCTGGACGAGCTGCGGATGCCGCTGCGCGGCGCCCGCTCCGCGCAGCGCCGCGCCGTCCTCACGGACGTCGCCGCCCGGCTGGAGACCGTACCGGCGGGCCACGAGGACCTCCCGGCGCTGCGCCACCGGCTCGCGCGACGCCTCCTCGAGGCCGGGCTGCACGAGGCCTCGCTCGAACAGTTCCGGCGGATCGGCCCGTACTGCGGCGCCGCGCCCTGGCGGGACGATCCGGCCGGTCCGGCCGTCGCCTTCGACCTCGCCCGCGGCCGCGCCGCCCACGGGGCCCGCAAGAACCGCTGAACCTCCCGTACCGCCTTCTCCGTCCCCTGGGAGATCCGTCCTGATGGGCGCTTCACTTCGCGCACTGCGCGCTCTCGTCCTGCTCTGCGGCTTCTACCTGCTGAGCCTCGTCCTGCTCGCCCTCCTCGGCCTCTTCGACTGGGCCGTGCTGAGCTGGGTGCACCACGCCGTCGCCGCGAAGATCGTCTTCGGTACGCTCCTCCTCGCCGTCCCGATCGTGCGCGGCCTGTTCATGCTCCGCGCCCCCGCGCGGGAGCCGCTGCCCGGCGTCCCCGCCACCGAGGACCAGGAGCCCGGCCTGTGGCGGGCGGTGCGCGAGACCGCCGCCGAGGTCGGCACCCGCGCCCCCGACGAGATCGTGCTGACCGACGAGGTCAACGCGGCCGTCGCCGAGGACGCCCGGCTGCTGGGCCTGCTCCCCGGCACCCGCCGCCTCTACCTGGGCCTGCCCCTGATGGCGGGCCTCGACGAGTTCCAGCTGCGCGCCGTCCTCGCCCACGAGATGGGCCACTACGCCCATCTCGACACCCGCCTGACCCCCCTCGTCGCACGCGGCAGGGACCACCTGGAGCGCACCGTCGAGCACCTCCGCGCCCGGGCCGACGGCAAAGAGGCCAAGGAGCGCGCCCGCCAGGAGAAGCGGGCGGCGAAGCGGATCGCCAAGGGCAAGAAGGCCAGGGCCGTCGACACGGAGGGCGAGGGGTTCACCTACCGCGTCATGGCCTTCGTCTACACGCTCTACGGCGCCTTCTACATGCGGGCCACCCTCGCCGGGGACCGCCGCCAGGAGCTCGCCGCCGACCTGGCCTCCGTACGCGTCGCCGGCCGCGACTCCGCCGCCTCCGCGCTGCGCGAACTGGCCGCCGTCAAGTCCGCGCACGGCTTCTACCTCGGCTCGTACGCCACCCTCGGCGTCCGCGCCGGGCTGCTGCCGCTGCCCGGCCAGTTCCACGGCGGCTTCCGCCTGCTCCTCGACGCCCGCCGCGAGGAACTGGACGAGCTGCGCACCGAACTGCCCACGAAGCCCGTGACCCCCTTCGACTCCCACCCCCCGCTCGCCGAGCGCGTGGCCCGCATCGAAGCCCTCCCGGACGACGGCCGCGCCCCCCGCGCGCCCCGCCCGGCGCTGGCGCTGCTGCACGACGCGGACGCGGCGATGGCCGCGCTGGAGCCCGTCACGCTCAGCCCCGAGGCCCTCGCCCTGGAGCGGCTGGACTGGGCGGACCTGGTCCACACGAGCCTGACCCGCTACGCCGCCCAGGACGCGGCCGGGGCCCGCGAGGCCGTCGCCGCCGAGGGCGCGGGCCCCGACCTGGCCGCCCTGCTCACCGCCCTCGACACCGACCCGCAGCTGCGCGGGCGGCTCGCCGAACGGCTCCCGAAGTCCGCGGAGGCCGCCGCGGCCACCGGCCGCACGGCCCGCGAGTACGCCCGCTCGGCCCTGCGCGCGGCCCTGGAGCTGCTGGTCACCGCCGAACTCACCCAGCGCGGCGCCGCCCGCTGGCAGCTGTCCTGGTCCGGCCCGGCCACCCTGCGCCTGCCCTCCGACGGCTTCGCGGACCGGCTGGAGGCCGCCCTCGACGCCGCCGTCCACGACGCCCCCGACACCGAACCCCTGCGAAAGCTGGTCCTCGCCCCGTGATGATCGTCCTCGCCGTCCTCGGCGTCCTGCTGCTCGCCGGCGCCCTCTACGTCTGCCGCGGCTTCTTCCTCATCGCCGTGGCGAAGTCCCTCAACGCCCGGGCCGAGGCCACCATGGCCGAGACCGCCGAGCTGAACGCCCGCACCGCCGAGCTGGAGGCCGAGACCGCCGACCTGGAGGCCCGGGCGAAGGCCTCGAAGGCCTCGAAGGCCGTCGCGCTGGGCTTCGTACCCGAGGAGGAGCTCGACACCACGCTGTGGGCCCCGCGCACGCCCGAGCGGCAGACCGTCCTCGACGCCCTGCGCGCCGGCGACTGGGAGGCCGGCGCGGCCTACGTCGAAGCCGCCGGACAGGAGTGGGAGGAGCGCTGGCAGCGGGTCGTCGCCCTCGCCGACCTGGCCGCCGAGGACGACGACGCCTGGCTGCTCGCCTGGCGCGCCGCCCGGCCCGCCGACCCGGTGGCGGCGGTCGTCGGCGCGGAGACGGGCGTACGGGTCGCGTGGAACGTCCGCGGCCGCAAGCGGGCCTCGTACACCACCCAGGAACAGTTCCGGCTCTTCGGCGAACTCCTGAACACCGCCCAGCGCGCCGCCCACGAGGCCCAGCACCTCGCCGACCCGGCCGACCCGCTCCCGTACATGGTCGAACAGCACATCGGGCACGGCCTGGGCTACTCCCACGAGCGCTACCGCGCCCTGTGGGAGCAGATCACCGCCCGCGACCCGAAGGTGCTCTCCGCGCACACCAACGCGCTGGAGTACTGGTGCCAGAAGTGGCGCGGCTCGCACGCCCTGGCCCACGCCTTCGCCGCCGAGTCCGCGGCCGCCGGTGCGCCGGGCGACCTGCTGTCCCTGCTGCCGCTGATCGCGTACTTCGAGCAGGAGCAGCACGAGCGGGACCTCCTGCCCGAGACCTGGTACCAGGAGCCGGGGATCACCGCCGCCGTGGACGCCGCCGTCCAGGACCTGGCGGAGGCCGGCCCCGGGCACCCCGGCCTGGCGCGGATGCGGCACATGCTGGCGTACCTGCTGTTCTGGCAGGACCGGGACGCGGACGCCGTCGAGCAGTTCCGGCACGTCGACGGGTACATCGGCACGGTCCCGTGGTCCTACGACCCCTCGCCGCGCCGGCGCTACCTGTACGCCCGCGACTGGGCGATCGACGTGACGACACCGGAGGCCTGATCCGGGGAATCCCGGGAATCCCGGCCCGCTCCCATCCGTTGTCTCCCGTATAAGGAGGGAATCCCCATGTTCTCGTACCGCCGCACGCCCGAGCTCCCCACCCGCGAGGAGGCCCTGAAGGGCCGCACGCAGGCACAGTTCTCCCTGCCCGAGCGCCACACGGTCCTCGGCAACCCCCTGGCCGGCCCCTACCCCGCGCACCTCGAAGTGGCCGACTTCGGCCTGGGCTGTTTCTGGGGCGCGGAGCGCAAGTTCTGGCAGACCCCCGGGGTGTGGACCACCCTGGCCGGCTACCAGGGCGGCTTCACCGAGAACCCGTCGTACGAGGAGGTGTGCTCGGGGCAGACCGGCCACACCGAGGTCGTCCGCGTGGTCTTCGACCCGGCGCAGGTCTCCTACGCCGCCCTCCTGAAGCTCTTCTGGGAGTCCCACGACCCCACCCAGGGCTTCCGCCAGGGCAACGACGTCGGCACCCAGTACCGCTCGGCGGTCTACACCCACTCCCCGGCCCACCAGGCGACGGCGGAAGCCTCCCGCGAGGCCTACCAGCGCAACCTGACCGCCTCGGGCTACGGCGACATCACCACCGCCGTCCTCCCGGCGACGGACCGCCCCTTCTGGCCGGCGGAGCCGTACCACCAGCAGTACCTGGACAAGAACCCGGCGGGCTACTGCGGCATCGGCGGCACGGGCGTCTCCTGCCCGATCGGCGTGGCCCCGGCGCAGTAGCGGCCCCCCACGCACGACCACCCCGGCCCCGGCAGGCCCGCGCCCCTGCCGGGGCCGTTGCGTGGCGCCGGGGCGCCGCCTGCCGATGGCAAGGAGTCGCGGGGCCTCCTCGGCAATACCGTCCTGGTCGGCAACGCACTGCCGTCGAGCCTCCGGCGCTCGCTGGCGTTCACCCCCGGCCAGCAACTGACCCCGGACCGCCCCCGCGCGTCAGGCCGGGGTGACGGCCCGTTCCAGGAGGCCGTGGAGGACGCGCTGTTCCTCCTGGGTGATGCCGGACAGCGGGGAGTCCACCGCGAGGAGTTCGAGCAGGCGGGTGCGCAGTGCGGTGCCTTCGGGGGTGAGGACGAGGTGCTTGGCGCGGCGGTCCGTGGGGTGGGGGTGGCGCTCGACGAGGCCCTGCTTCTCCAGCTTGTCGACCACGAAGGTGGTGTTGGAGGGTTCGCAGCTCATGCGTTCGGCGAGGTCCCGCATGGTCATCGGCCCGGTCATCTCGCGCAGCGCGGTCGCCTGGGAGGCGGTGAGGCCGAGGGTGGCGGCGCGTTCGCGTACGTGCTCGGCGATGCGCTGGGCCAGTCCGTTCACCAGACCGCACAGCTGTCGCTCCGCGATGGCCTGCTGGTCCGGTGACGTCGTCATGGCACCACCCTATCAAATCCATCAAGGCGAAACATTTACAGCTTGAATGATTCGAACTTGATGCTTATGGTTGGCGTCGCCGCCCCGGGACACCCTCAGCAGCGGCCTGACGACCCATCACAATGGAGAACCCATGCCTGAGTTGACGGCACACCAGGACACCCGGCTGAACCGCCCCTCGGGGATCCGCTCGATCCAGCTGGGCGACACGAAGGTGTCGTACGTACCGGACGGCGACGTACGCCTGCGCCCGCTGCCCCTGCTCCCGGACACCACCGACGAGGTGTGGGCCGCGCACCCGGAGTACCTGGACGCGAACGGCCACCTCGTGGCGAGCGTCGGCGCCCTCCTCGTGGAGCACGGCGGCCGCGCCCTGCTCATCGACGCGGGCTTCGGCCCCCAGACGTACGAGGCTCCCGACGGCCCCCTCGGCGTGATCCACGGAGGCGCGCTCCCGCAGAGCCTGGCCGAACTCGGCCGCACGCCCCGGGACATCGAGGCGGTGGCCTTCACCCACCTGCACTCCGACCACCTCGGCTGGGCCTTCCGGCCCGAGTTCGCCCACACCGAGTACCTGGTCGCCGAGCCGGAGTGGGCCGGGCGCGACGACCTGGAGAGCCAGGAGATCGTCGAGCGGGTCGCGGCCCTCGCCCCGCGCGTGCGGACCGTCACGGACGGGCAGGAGGTCTTCCCCGGCGTCACCGTGCGGATCACCCCCGGCCACACCGTCGGGCACGCCGAGTACGTCATCACCGGCGGCGGACGGCGCCTGATCGCCTTCGGTGACGCCGTGCACTCGCCGATCCAGATCGACCGCCCCGACTGGTCCTCGGCCTTCGACCACGACCTCGCCGCGACCGCCGGCCACCGCCGCCGCCTCGTCGCCGAGCTGGCGGAGCCCGGCACCATCGGCTTCGGCATCCACTTCGCCGACGTCGTCTTCGGGCACGTCCGCCACGACGGCGACGGCCCGGCCTGGAAGCCCCTGGACGCCTGAAAGCTCCGTGCCGCTTGACCCTGACACCGGCGGCAGGGTTGTCCGATGGGGTCATGGACACCACGCACAGCAGCGCGAGCGGACAGCGGATCATCCTCGTCACCGGCGGCGGCACCGGCATCGGCCGGGCCACGGCCCGGGCCTTCGCGGAGGGCGGCGACCGGGTGGTCGTCGTAGGACGCCGGCCCGGCCCGCTCGAAGAGACGGCGGCCGGCCACGCGGGCGCGATCCACCCGCTCCCGGACGACGTGAGCGCCCCGGGCGGGCCCGAACGGATCGTCGCGCGGGTGCTGGAGACCCACGGCCGGATCGACGTCCTCGTGAACAACGCCGGGATCGTCCGCGGCGGCCCCCTCGGCTCCCTGACCGCCGAGGACGTCTCCGCGCAGCTGGCCACCAACCTGGTGGCGCCGGTGCTGCTCACCCAGGCCGCCCTGCCCGCCCTGGAGGCCGCCGGGGGCGGGGTCGTCGTGAACATCAGCACCGCCGTGGCGCAGCGCGGCTGGCCGGGCAGCTCCGTGTACGCCGCGTCCAAGGCCGCCCTGGACTGCCTCACCCGCAGCTGGGCGGTGGAGCTGGCCCCGCGCGGGGTCCGGGTCGCGGCGGTGGCGCCCGGCGCGGTGGAGACCCCGATCGGCGAACACCAGGGGCTGAGCCCCGAGCGGCAGGCCGAGGTGCGGGCCTGGCAGGTGGCCCGGACCCCGCTGGGGCGCCTGGGGACGCCCGAGGAGATCGCCTGGGCGGTGTGCCGGCTCGCGGACGCGCGGGCCTCGTTCCTGACGGGGGTGGTGCTGTACGCCGACGGGGGCGCGTCGGTGGCCTGACAGCATGGGGTCATGCTGATCGGCGAACTGGCCCAGGCCACCGGGACCACCGTCCGCGCGCTGCGCCACTACGAGCAGTCCGGGCTGATCTCCTCGTCGCGGGCCGCGAACGGCTACCGCGTCTACGAGGACGGGGCCGCCACCCGCGTCGGGAACATCCGCACGCTCCTCGACGCCGGGCTCACCCTCGCGGACGTGGCGGTGTTCCTGCCGTGCCTGGACGGGGACGTGGCCGCCGGGCCGCCCTCCCCGGGGGCGCTGGAGGTGGCCCGGCGGCGGCTCGCCGTCCTGGAGGCCCGGGTCGCCGCGCAGACTGCGGCCCGCGACCGGCTCCGCGCGGCCCTGGAGGGGGCCGGTCAGCGCACAGACATGCGGACCTGACCGTCCGGGGCCGGGTCCCCCGGGCGAAACCGAACCGGCCGACCTGCCAAAATCGTTCGCGGTCCGCACCTCCCGCTCGACCCCAAAACCCCTGGCCAGAGCTGTCCGTGCCAGGGCGGTGACCTGCGGTGCCGCTCAGGCGGTGGGCGCGGTTCGGGCCGGCCGGGGCGACGGCGGCCGGCCGGCCGGGGCCAGTGCTCCTTGCCGGGGCCCGGCGAAGGCTCCTAGGGTCCGGCCATGAGCATCCCCACCGAGGCGATCGGCAGCATTCCCCGACCGCCCGCCCTGCAGGCCGCCCTCGCCGACCACGCCGAAGGACGCCTGGCCACAGACGAGTTGACGAAGTTGCAGGAGCAGGCGACGGCCGAGACCCTGGAGCGGCTGGAGCGGCTGGGCTCCCCCGTCCTGGTCGACGGCGAGCAGGCCAAGCCGAGCTTCGTCACCTATCCCCTCGCGGGCCTGACCGCCCTCGCCCCCGACGGCGCCGTGATCCCCTTCGCCGACGGGCACACCCGCCAGCTGCCCCGGCTGACGGCCGGCCCCTTCCGCTACGGGGTCCACGCGGACTCCTACCTGCGCAGCGCCCGCCGTCACACCGACATGCCGGTCAAGCAGGCGGTCATCGCCCCGTCCGCCCTGAGCCTGCTGTACCCGGCCGACGGCATCGAGGGCTACCCGCGCGAGGAGTTCCTGCGCGACCTCCGCGACGGGGCCGAGGCCGACATCCGGCGGTGCCTGGAGGCCGGCGCCCACGTGGTGCAGCTGGACTTCACCGAGGGCCGCCTGTCCCTCAAGCTCGACCCCAGCGGCGGCCTCCTCGACGAGTTCGTCGCCCTCAACAACGAGGTGCTCGGCCGGTTCGGGCAGGCGGAGCGCGCCCGTCTGGGCGTGCACACCTGCCCGGGCGGCGACCAGGACTCCACGCACAGCGCGGACGTCGACTACGCGCAGCTGCTGCCGAAGCTGTTCGCGCTGAAGGTCGGGAACTTCTACGTCCAGCTGGCCGGCGAGGCGGACCCGGAGCGGGTGCTGCGCATCATCGCCGACCACCTTCCGCCCGGCGCGCGGGTGTTCGTCGGGGTGACCGACCCGGTCGATCCGGTGGTCGAGACGCCGGAGCAGGTACGCGACCGCGTGCTGGCCGCTGCCCGGCACATCCCGGTCGCGCAGCTGGGCACCTGTGACGACTGCGGCTTCTCACCGTTCGCGGACGACACCTCCACCTCGCGCGAGGTGGCCTTCGCCAAGATCGAAGCCCGCGTCCGGGGCACCGCCCTGGCCTCCGAGGCCCTGGGCCTGTGATCCGCCCCGGCCCCGCCCTTCCCGGGCGGGGCCGGTCCCCCGCGGCCCTGGAGGGGGCCTCTCAGATGGTCGAGGCGTCGATGACGAACCGGTAGCGGACGTCACCGGCCAGGACCCGCTCGTAGGCCTCGTTGACCTGGGCGGCGTCGATCAGCTCGATCTCCGAGCCCAGGCCGTGCGCGGCGCAGAAGTCGAGCATCTCCTGGGTCTCGGCGATCCCGCCGATCATCGAGCCGGCGAGGGTCCTGCGGCCGGTGATGACGGAGAACAGGTTCAGGGAGACCGGCTCCTCGGGGGCGCCGACGTTCACGAGCGCGCCGTCGACCTTCAGCAGGCCCAGGTACCGGTCGAGGCCGATCGGCGCCGAGACGGTGGACAGGATCAGGTCGAAGCGGCCGGCGAGCTCCTCGAAGGTGCGCTCGTCGTTCGTGGCGTAGTAGTGGTCGGCGCCCAGCTTCAGGCCGTCCTCCCGCTTGCGCAGGGTCTGCGACAGGACGGTGACCTCCGCGCCGAGCGCGTGGGCGATCTTGACACCCACGTGGCCGAGGCCGCCGAGGCCGACGACCGCGACCTTCTTGCCGGGGCCCGCCTGCCAGTGCCGCAGCGGCGAGTACAGGGTGATGCCGGCGCACAGCAGCGGCGCGGCGACGTCCAGGGCCAGGGCGTCGGGGATGCGGACGGTGTAGTTCTCGTCGACGACGACGTGGGTGGAGTAACCGCCGTAGGTGGGCTCGCCGTTCCTGTCGTACGCGTTGTACGTGCCGGTCGCGCCCTGGACGCAGAACTGCTCCTGGCCGGCCAGGCACTGCTCACAGGTGCGGCAGGAGTCGACCAGGCAGCCGACGCCCACCCGGTCCCCGACCGCGAACCGGGTGACGCCCGGCCCGGTCTCGGCGACGACACCGGCGATCTCGTGGCCCGGGACCATCGGGAAGATGGCCTCGCCCCAGCCCTCGCGGGCCTGGTGGATGTCGGAGTGGCAGATGCCGGCGTACTTGATCTCGATGAGGACGTCGTGCTCGCCGACCGGGCGGCGCGGAATCATGACCCGCTCCAGCGGGGCCTTGGGGGCGGGGGCGGCGTACGCGGCGGCCTGGGTGATGACGGACATGGGGTGCTCTCCTCCGACGAGGACGCCGGCCTTGCGGCCTCGCGGCCTCGTGGGCCCCGGCGTCCGTTCTGCTGTGCAGCTGGTGCGACGGAGCCCACGATGCCGTGATCCGCGCGGGTCACCCAGGCCCCTGTCGTTCCTAGGACCGCCGGACCTACCACTGGGAGGGTCAGGCTCAGGCCCCCGCCCGAGGGGCCCGCCCGGGGATACTGGCCCCATGGACCAGCTTGATCAGCGAGCCGAGCTCGGCGAGTTCCTGCGCACCCGGCGCGCCCGGCTGCGCCCCGAGGACGTGGGCCTGCCCGACTACGGGCGCCACCGCCGGGTACCCGGCCTGCGCCGGGAGGAGCTGGCGCAGCTGGCCGGGGTGTCGGTGGCGTACTACACCCGCCTGGAACAGGGGCACGGGCAGAACGTGTCGGCGGAGGTCCTCGACGCCATCGCGCGGGCGCTGCGCCTGGACGACACGGAGTCCGCGCACCTGGCCCGCCTGGCGAGCCCGCGCACCCGCCGCCGCGGCGGCACCCGGCGCCCGGAGCAGGTCCGCCCGCAGCTGCGCACGCTGCTGGAGGCGATGGGCGACGTACCGGCGTACCTGGTGGGGCGGCGGCAGGACGTCATCGGCTGGAACCCGCTCGCCGCGGCCGTGTTCGGGGACTTCGGCGCGCTGCCGCCGGCGGAGCGGAACCTGGTCCGGTTGGTGTTCCTGGACCCGGCGACCGCCGAGCTGTACGCGGAGTGGGAGTGCCGGGCGTGCGAGGTGGTCAGCAACCTGCGCCTGTACGCGGGCCGGCACCCGGACGACGAGCAGCTGTCGGCGCTGGTCGGCGAGCTGTCGGTGAAGAGCGAGGAGTTCCGCCGGCTGTGGGCGGCGCACACGGTCGCGGACAGGAAGACGTACGGGGTGAAGCAGCTGCGGCACCCGCTGGTCGGGCGGCTGGCGCTGTCCTTCGAGACGCTGGCGCTGCCCGACGACCCGGCGCAGTCCCTGGTCACCTTCCACGCCGAGCCGGGTTCCCCCTCGGCGGACGCGCTGCGGATGCTGTCGTCGTGGTCGGCGGCCCCGCCGACGCCCGGACCGCAGCAGTCCCGGGCGGCCGCCCGGGGGCCCGCCGGGGAGCCCGCCTGAGCCTGGGCCCCGGGCCGGTTCAGAGCTTCAGCTGGAAGACGGCCGCGCCGCGTTCGCGCCGGTAGCCGAGGGCTTCGTTCACGGCGCGCATCGGGGCGTTCTCGTCGGCGACCGTGGTGCCGATCCGGCGCAGCGCGGGGTGGCGGGCGGCGGCCTCGGCGAGCATGCGCAGTTTGACGGCGCGGCCCAGGCCGTGGCCCCGGTGGGCGGGTACGACGACCGTGTCGTACTGGAGCGCGCGGCTGCCCGCCGGGTCCGGCAGCACCAGCACCGTGTACGCCGCGACCTCCCCGGCGGGGGTGAGCGCGGCGACGGTGGTGAGCTCCCCGCCCCGGTCCACGACCAGCTGCTGCACCGCGCGGACCCGCTCCCCTGTCCAGGGGGTGAACTGCTCGTCGCTGTCGCCGCTCGGCGCGTCCTCCATCGCCCCGTGGGCCGCCGCGGCCGCCGGGGCCCACTCCTCGGGGACGGGGCCGTGCCAGGTGATCAGCTCGTACCCGGGGGTGTCCGGGACCTCCGGGGCGGCCCCGGGCAGCTCCTGGACGTACCAGGCCATCCGCAGGACGTCGGTGAAGCCGAGGGACTCCGCGAAGGCCTGCCCGGGGCTGTCGAGGTCGGCAACGGTGGCCACCGAGGTCCGGCCCTGCGCGAGCAGCTCCTCGCGGACCCGCCGCCACAGGGCCGTGCCGACGCCGCGGCGGCGCGCGTCGGGGCGTACGGTCAGCTCCTCCAGGAACGCCGTGCCGGTGTTGCCGGCTTCGGTGAAGAGCAACAGCGCGGCCTGCCCCTCGCCGTCCTGGGCGGCCCAGTGCGCGAGGCGGCCGCGGACGGGCGGGACGGTGAGCCGTCCGGCGCACTCCACCCGGGCGGGGGCCGGCAGCCCGGGCAGGGCGGCGGCGTCGGCGGCGTGGGCGGCGACCTGCACGGCCCACCAGGCGTCGATCTCGGCCTCGGTCGGGGGCACGGACAGGCTCTTGATCATCGTCATGGACGGGACCCTAGGCGCGGGTCGGCCCGGACGCAACGAACGGCGGGGAGCCCCTTTTTCGGGGGCTCCCCGCCGCATGTCCGTCGCGCGTGCCGGTCAGCGCATGTCCGTCAGCACATGTCCGTCAGCCTCAGGCGGACGGGCCGGCCTTCCACTCCGCCCAGCTCATGTTCCAGCCGTTGAGGCCGTTGTCGGGCTTGATGGTCTTGTCCGGGGAGTTCACCACGGTGACCACGTCGCCGATGAGCGTGTTGTCGAAGAACCAGGCGCCGGGCTGGTCGGGGTCGTTGGCACCCTTGGCGTCGTTCAGGCCCACGCAGCCGTGGCTGGTGTTGACCTTGCCGAAGATCGAGTCCGATCCCCAGTAGTTGCCGTGGATGAAGGTGCCGGACGTGGACAGCCGCATCGCGTGCGGGACGTCCTTGATGTCGTACTCGCCCTTGCCCTCACTGTTCTTGAAGCCCACGGTGGAACCGTCCATCCGGGTCTCCTTGAACTTCTCGGAGATCACCATCTGGCCGTTGTACGTGGGGTTCTCGGGAGAACCGGCGGAGATCGGGATGGTCTTGAGGACCTGCCCGTCACGGGTGACCGTCATCGTCTTCGCCTTCACGTCGACGGTGGAGACCTGGCTCCGGCCGACCTTGAAGGTGACGGTCTTGTTCTGCGCGCCCTGGATGCCCGGGGCGCCCTGCACGCCCTGGAGCGCCAGCTTCAGGGTGATCGTGGAGTTCGCCTGCCAGTACTGCTCCGGACGGAAGTCCAGGCGCTGGTTGCCGAACCAGTGGCCGACGACTTCCTGGCCGCTGCTGGAGGTGACGCTGATGGCCGCCTGGACGGCCTTCTGGTCCTTGATCGGCTTGTTGAAGGTGATCGAGACCGGCATGCCCACGCCGACCGTCTCGCCCTCCTCCGGGACGAACGAGCCGACGAAGCTGTTCTCCGGGGAGAGGGTGGTGAAGGAGGCGTTCTCGTGCGCCTCGCGCCCGGCCTCGTCCTTCGCGGTCGCCGCCAGCGCGTACTTGGTCGAGCGCTTCAGGGCGGTGTCCGGCTTCCAGCTCTTGCCGTCGGCGGCGATCTTGCCCGCCACCACCGCGCCGCCCTCGGTGCTCTTCAGCTCGACCTTGGTCAGCGTCCCGTCGCTGACGGTGACGTTCGCCCCGTCGTTCAGGGCGACGTTGGTGGAACCGTCCTTGGGCGCGATCGCTATTCGGGCCTTGGAAGCGTCCTTGGCCGCCGCGGCGTCCACGTCCGCCTGCGACTTGCCCGTCTCCGAGCTGTTCCCCTGCGACTTTTCGGCACCCCCGCCGTCATTGCAGGCCGAAAGCATCAGTACGCCGCCGAGCACGGCGGACGCGGCCACCAGGGACCTTCGCCGCCGCTTGCTGTACGTCCTCACACGTCACTCCATCGTTGCCGGAAACCCCGAGGCTGCATTCCCGGGATCGGGCCGGGCAGGGGGGATCACCCCCTGCTCGTCCTGACAACGCGTTAACGACGCGGAACGGTTCCACATTCCGTTCGAATGTGTGCAACCCCACGGTCAGGCGTTGTCGGCCTCTTCTTCGAAGGCACCATCTTCCTCGTCGATGTCCCACTCCAAGGACTCGGGGTCGTATTCGACGGGTTCGCTGCTCCAGGAGGCCTGTGCGAGCTCCACCCCGGGCAGCTCCACGACCAGGTCCGTGGGGTCCACCAGGTAGGCCAGGGCCTCCGATTCGTCCTCCCGGACCGCCGCCTCGGCGTGCCCGCGCTCCTCGTCCGGCATGAACTCGTCGGCCTTGATATGGGCGAGAGCGGCCCCGGTGAGCGCGTCGGCGTCGGTCACTTCGAGGACCAAATCCACCCGAAGCCGGACGTATCGTGAGGTGTCAGAAGGGTTCATACGACGGAGAGTAAGCCCGCGACAGCCTCGACTTTCCCACGACCCGCCCCTTTCACTAGCATCTGCGCACACGGCCAATTCGCTGCTTCCGCAAGGGGGATCGCACCGTGCCCGCACGCCGACCGCTGCTCACCGCTCTCGGAGCGACCACCCTCCTCGCCGCCCTGTGGTTCGTCCCCTCGGCGAACGCCACCGCGCCGCAGGACGCGCAGGGCGCCTCCGCCGCGCCCGGCGCCGCCAACACCGGCCCCGACGCCGCCCGCACGGGCACCGTCATCGACGCCGGCGACGGGAACGGCGCCGCCGCGGGCGGCGATCCCGTCGCCACCCTCACGCTCGCCGACACCGGCAGCGTCGACACCACCCCCTACGTCCTGGGCGGCACCCTGTGCCTGGGCCTGGGGGCCGGCTTCGTCACCTTCTCCGTACGCCGCTCCCGCGCCCTGTAGACGCGACGAAGGGCCGCACCCCGACGGGGTGCGGCCCTTCGATGATCCGACGCGTCAGGCGAGGGGACCCGTCACCGGCTCCACCGCCGCGACCAGCCCGCCCGCGCGCACGAACGCGTCGGCTGCGGCCAGGTCAGGGGCGAGGAAACGATCCGGCCCAGGACCCTCGACACCCGCCGCCCGCGCCGCCGCGATGGCGGCCTGGCTGGCCGGGGCCGGGGTGAGCCCGTGGCGCAGCTCGATGGCCCGGGTGGCCGCGTACATCTCGATCGCGATGATCCGCGTCAGGTTGTCGATCGCGGTACGCAGCTTGCGCGCCGCCGACCAGCCCATGGAGACGTGGTCCTCCTGCATGGCGGAGGAGGGGATCGAGTCGGCGGAGGCCGGGACCGCGAGCCGCTTCATCTCGCTGACCAGGGCGGCCTGCGTGTACTGGGCGATCATCAGGCCGGAGTCCACGCCGGCGTCGTCCGCGAGGAACGGCGGCAGGCCGTGCGAGCGGTTCTTGTCGAGCAGGCGGTCGGTGCGCCGCTCGGCGATCGAACCGAGGTCGGCGGCGGCGATGGCCAGGAAGTCCAGGACGTACGCGACGGGCGCGCCGTGGAAGTTGCCGTTGGACTCGACGCGCCCGTCGGGCAGCACCACCGGGTTGTCGACGGCGGCGGCCAGCTCGCGGGAGGCCACCAGGGCGGCGTGCGCCATGGTGTCGCGGCCCGCGCCGGCGACCTGCGGGGCGCAGCGCACGGAGTAGGCGTCCTGCACGCGCGGGGCGGACTCCTCCTGGAAGTGCCCGGTGAGCCCGGACCCCTTCAGCACGGCGGCCATGTTGGCGGCGGAGGCGCCCTGGCCGGGGTGCGGGCGGATGGCGTGCAGCTCGGGCTGGAGGACCTTCTCGGTGCCGAGCAGCGCCTCCAGGGTGAGGGCGGCGGTGATGTCGGCGGAGGTGTACAGCTTGCCGAGGTCGGCGAGGGCCATGACCAGCATGCCGAGCATGCCGTCGGTGCCGTTGAGGAGGGCGAGGCCCTCCTTCTCGCGGAGCTCGACGGGCTCGATGCCGTGCTCGGCGAGCAGCTCGCCGGCGGGGCGGACGGTTCCGTCCGGGCCCTCGGCGTCACCCTCGCCCATCAGCGCGAGGGCGCAGTGGGAGAGCGGCGCGAGGTCGCCGGAGCAGCCGAGGGAGCCGTACTCGTGGACGACGGGGGTGATCCCGGCGTTCAGCACGTCCGCCATGGTCTGGGCGACGGAGGGGCGCACCCCGGTGTGCCCGGAGGCCACCGTCTTCAGGCGCAGGAACATCAGGGCGCGCACGACCTCCCGCTCGACGCGCGGGCCCATGCCGGCGGCGTGCGAACGGACGATGTTGCGCTGGAGCTGCGCGCGCAGCTCGGGGCTGATGTGCCGGGAGGCGAGGGCGCCGAAACCGGTGGAGACCCCGTAGACGGGCTCGGGCTTGGCGGCGAGCGCGTCGACGATCTCACGAGCGCGGCCGAGGGCTTCCAGCGCCTCGGCGGACAGCTCGACCCGCGCGTTGCCGCGGGCGACGGCGATGACGTCCTCGGCGGTGGTCCCGGACGTCCCCACCACGACAGTGTGCATATCCATATTCAGCACCCTACGGACTGAATCCCTTCATGTCACTAGCCGAACTGTCACGATCAAGCAGCCCGCGTACCCCTTACGGCGGAGCGGCAAGATCCAGCCAGATCCAACCCCGTCGGCCAGCTCCAGCCTCGCCGGCGTTTGAGGCGCGGGGGTCCGGGGGCAGAGCCCCCGGCAACGGACCCGCACCTACGACCGCCCCCGGAACCGCCGCCGCTCCCCCTCCACCTCCGCGGCAGCAGCGGCCGCGTCGGCCAGCCGCACCACCGCCGTGTCCCGCCCGGCCACCACCGGCTTCGGCGACCGCGCCGCCTTGGCCTTGTACTGCGCCGCGTCGGCCAGCCGGAACAGCCGCCGGGAGGACTTGACCGGCCCGATCGGGTCCCCGGTCGAGGCGACCCCGCACGCCACCCCGTCCCCGAGCTCCAGCTCGGCGGCCCGTACGCACACCTCCTCGGTCACCCGCACCACCTCGTCGGCGGTCGCCCCGACGCTGACCAGGCAGAACTCGTCCCCGCCGAGGCGCGCCACCAGCGCCCCCGGCAGCATGGCCCCGCACAGGCTCAGCACCGACCCGAACCGTTCCAGCAGCCGGTCGCCGGTGGCGTGGCCCAGGGTGTCGTTGACCTTCTTGAGGCCGTTCAGGTCACAGACGACCAGGCTGACCACCGCCCCGGTCCGCCGGTGCTCCTCCAGGGCCTCGTCGAGCCGCATGTCCACGGCCCGCCGGTTGGCCAGTCCGGTCAGCGGGTCGGTGAAGGCGAGCCGCCGGGCCTCCTCCAGCCGCTCGTTCTGCGCGAGCCCGGCCGCGATGACGGCGGCCAGGACGGTGGCGAACTCGGCGTCGTCCTCGTCGAAGTCGGCCATTCCCTCGTCCCGGGCCACGTACAGCTCGCCCCAGGCGCGCCCGCTCAGCACGATCGGCGCGACCACGCAGGTGCCGCGCCCGCGCCGGCGCAGGGCCTCGCCACGGCGGCCGGGCCGGTCGCCGACGGCGCTCTCCACCCAGGCGTGGGGCCCGCCGCCGCCGGCCCAGCGCTCGTGGAGGAACTCGGTGATCTCGGGGAAGTCGTGCACGGGGTAGGACTCGTCCTCGGGGAACTCCTCCTCCCCGGCCCGCCGCTCGCCCTCGTTCACGAGGACCCGCAGCCGCCCCCGCTCACGCTCCCAGGCGGAGATCGCGGCGAACGACCCGTCCATCGCCACCCGCGCACCGCGCGCGGCCGCCCGGACACTGTCCCGCGGCGCGCACGCCGCCGCCATGGCCTGCGCGAGGCCCACGACGGCCCGAAGCCGTCCGTCAACTCCCATCACCCCAGGTTAGGGAGTTTTGTCCGATTTAGTGACAATCGGCGCGACTTTCGGCGACACCAAGATCACACCAAGTAATCGGACGCCTACTCCCCGGGCCAGTTCGGCCGACGCTTCTCGTTGAACGCCGCCACACCCTCGGCCCGGTCCCCCGAGAAGGCCACCGTCCGCCAGGCCGCGTCCTCGATCTCCAGCCCGGCCGCCAGGTCCATCCCGTGCCCCAGCCGCAGCGCCCGCTTGGCCGCCCGCAGCCCGACCGGGGAGTTCGCCGCCATCGCCGCCGCCAGCTCCAGGGCCTGCGTACGGGCCTCGCCCGCCGGAGCCACCGAGTCCACCAGCCCCAGGGACAGCGCCTCGGCCGCCTCCACCCGGCGCGCCGTGAAGATCAGCTCGGCCGCCCGGGCCGCACCGACCCGGCGCGGCAGCAGCTGCGTACCGCCGCCGCCGGGGATCACCCCGACCGACACCTCGGGCAGCCCCACGACCGCCGTCTCGTCGGCCACGATCACGTCGCAGGACAGCGCCAGCTCGAAGCCACCGCCCAGCGCGAAGCCGTGCACCGCGGCGACCGTCGGCATGGGCAGGTCCAGCACGCCGCCGTACGCCCCCCGGGTGGTCGGCCGCTGGCGCACCAGCTCGGCGTCCGACAGCGAGTTCCGCTCCTTGAGGTCCGCGCCGACGCAGAACGCCCGCTCGGCGGAGGAGGACAGCACCACGGCCCGCACCGAGGCGTCGGCGGCCAGCGCCGCGCAGGCGGCGCCCACGGACCGCGCCATCTCCGTCGACACGGCGTTCATCGCCTTCGGCCGGTCCAGCACCAGCTCGGCGACCACACCGCCCTCGCCGTGGCGCCGCACCACGACGAACTCCCCGAACCGGATCTCGTCCACAGCCACGCCACACCCTCCCGGTTAACGAACGTTACGCCGGGATCTTAGGCTTCCTGCGCGTCAGCGACCAGGGCTCCACGACACCCAGACCGCGCACCGGCCGCTGCCACATCGGCTGGAGCGCGAAACGGTACGAGCCGCCGCCCTCCTCGGACTCGGCCTCCTTCTCCGAGACCGGAGCGGCCCCGGTCCGGCCCAGCTCCTGCGCCATCGCCCCGTCCACCAGCACCGCGTCCTTCGGCGCTATCGACGTCAGCCGGCTGGCCAGGTTCACGGTCGTCCCGAACACGTCGCCCATCCGGGTCGTCACCGTCCCGAAGGCGATGCCCACCCGCAGCTCCGGCATCTGGGGATCGGCCTCCATCGTCTCGATCAGGCGCAGCGCGATCTCCGCCGCCGTCGCCGCGTCGTCCGCGCAGTAGAGGACCTCGTCGCCGAGCGTCTTGATCAGCCGGCCGCCGTGCGCGGCCACCAGGTCCGCCGCCGTCGTCTCGAAGGCCTCGACGAGCTCGCCGAGCTCCTCCTCCTCCAGCCGCCGCGTCAGACGGGTGAAGCCCACCAGGTCCGCGAAGCCCACCGCGAGACGCCGGTCGACCATCTCCTCGTCGTCCGCCACCTGCACCACCCGCCCGGTCGCCGCCGCCAGCTGGCGGCGCCACACGTAGACGAGGAACTCCTCCAGCTCCGGCAGCAGCAGCTCGACCAGCGGGTACGTGACCTCCGTACGGGTCATCCCCGGCTCCGGGGGCTCCGTCAGCCCCTCCAGGAAGGAATCGATCTGCCATTCCGCCAAGCGGGCGGTGGTCTGCCCCGTGGACCGCGCCACCTGCACCGCCATCGGCTCGCTCAGCAGCCCCGCCTCCACCAGACCCGCCAGCCGCCGCAGCGCCAGCACGTCCGCCTCGGTCAGGGCCTTGGCCTGCCCGATGTCCGCGAAGCCCATGGCCCGCCAGAACCGCGAGGCCAGCTCCATCGACACCCCGGCACTCCGGGCCGCCTGGAACGGCGTGTACCGCCGCTCGGCGCCCAGGATCAGCTGCTCCAGCCGGATGGCGAGGGGATCCGCCGTCGGCTGCGCCGTGTGGTCGACCTCGTGCATGGGCGTGTGCTGATCCCGCCCGATCGGGGTACCGGGCCCGCTCACGGAGCCGGACCCGGACGGGCTGGACGTAGAGTCGTCGACGGTCAAGGGCCGCCTCCTGTCCATTCCGTACGCACTTCCGAACCGGGTGATCACCGCGGGACCGCGATCGCCTAAACCATACGGCAGGTGTGCCGTAGCTCACTCCCCCCAATCCAGCCCCGCCGACGTTTGAGGCGCGGGGGTCCGGGGGCTGGCCCCCGGCAACGGCGCCGCACCGGGCAGCGGACGTCACCGTCCACCGCCCGGCCAGGGCAAGGGCAAAGGTCAGTGCACCCCCCTCAGGTGCACCACGTCCCCCGCCCCCACCGACTCCCGCTCGCCCTCCACGGACCGGATCACCAGCCTCCCGTCCGCGTCCACCGCTTCGGCCGTCCCGGTGAGTGCCCGCCCTCCCGGCAGCTCCGCGCGGACGTGCCGGCCGAGCGTCGCGCAGCTCGCCGCGTACGCCTCCTGGAGCCCGCTCTCGGCCGGGTCCCCGCCCGCGTCGCGCCACCTCCCGTACCACTCCTCCAGCGACCGCAGCACCGCCTTGAGCAGCGGTTCCCTGTCCGTGACGGAGGCCTTCGCCAGCAGCAGCGACCCGGCGGCCGGTACGGGCAGCTCGTCCTCGGTGAGGGTGACGTTGAGCCCGATCCCGAGCACGATCCCGTCGGCGACCCGCTCCGCGAGGATGCCGCCGGTCTTGCGCTCCTCGCCCTCGACCCCGACCAGCAGGTCGTTGGGCCATTTGAGCAGCGTGTCCACGCCCGCCGCCCGCGACAGCCCGGACGTCGCGGCCACCCCCGCCAGCAGGGTCAGCCACCCCCACCGCTCCTGCGGGACGCCCGCGCCCGGCTTGAGGAGTACGGAGAAGAACAGCCCGGACCGGGCCGGCGCCGTCCAGGTCCGGTCGAGGCGCCCGCGTCCGGCGGTCTGCTCCTCGGCGACGAGCACGGCCCCCTCGGGCAGCGTCGCGGCCCGCGCCGCGAGATCGGTGTTGGTGGAGCCGGTGGCGGGGACCACCTCCAGGGAGGTCCACAGCCCGCCCTCGACGACGAGGGCCCGCCGCAGGCCCGCGGCATTGAGGGGAGGCCGGTCCAGGCTCGACCAGCGTCCTGCTGAGGCTCCGGCTGCTGCATCTGATGGCATGATCGGATTCCTTATGTCGCCGACTGTGACCCTTTGACCCGGGATTGTGTTCGGATCGTGACTGACCATAGCTTCCGGGCTGTGGGCAATTCAGTCGTTAAGAGGGCATTCAAATTCCGTTTCTACCCGGACGACGCGCAGACGACAGAGCTGTCGCGAACGTTCGGGTGCGTGCGGAAGGTCTACAACCTCGCCCTCTCCGCCCGCGCCGATGCCTGGGCGCGTCAGGAACGGGTGAGCTACGCCCAGACATCCGCGATGCTCACTGCGTGGAAGCAGACCGACGAACTCGCCTATCTGGCCGAGGTGTCCTGCGTACCCCTCCAGCAGGCACTGCGGCATCTCCAGAACGCCTTCACCGCGGGAACCGACCACCGTGACCGTGTCCCGGGACTCGGCCGGCCGCTGGTTCGTCTCGCTCGACCGCGAGGGGAACGCGGCCGTCAACCTTCTGACCGCCGGGCTGGCGGTCACTGCCTGTGGAGCGGGCACAAGACCCCGGCCGGGCTCCTCCCGGCCGGGGCAGCGCGCGGTGAAGCAGGAAGCCCCACCCGCGAGGGTGGGAACCCCCTCCTCTAAGGGCGGGGGCGAGGCCAAGCAAGCCACATTAGGTGTGTCAAACGCCGCACTGCCGAGCGCCATGCCCGCCGATACGCTACGCACCAGTAGCCAGCAGCAGTCAATCAATTGACCAGGCAGTTGACACCACACAGGGAGCCGCGACCCCGATGTCACAACCCTCAGAGCCGACCGACATGCACACGACCGCGGGCAAGCTCGCGGATCTGCGGCGCCGAGTCGAGGAAGCCACCCACGCAGGTTCCGGTAAAGCCGTCGAGAAGCAGCACGCCAAGGGCAAGCTGACGGCGCGTGAGCGGGTGGCCCTGCTGCTGGACGAGGGGTCCTTCGTAGAGCTCGACGAGTTCGCCCGGCACCGTTCCACCAACTTCGGGCTGGAGAAGACCCGGCCCTACGGCGACGGCGTCGTCACCGGCTACGGCACGGTGGACGGCCGGCCGGTGGCCGTGTTCTCGCAGGACTTCACCGTCTTCGGCGGGGCCCTCGGCGAGGTCTACGGCCAGAAGATCATCAAGGTGATGGACTTCGCGCTGAAGACGGGCTGCCCCGTCATCGGCATCAACGACTCCGGCGGCGCCCGCATCCAGGAGGGTGTCAGCGCCCTCGGCATGTACGGCGAGATCTTCCGCCGCAACGTCCACGCCTCCGGTGTGATCCCGCAGATCAGCCTGGTCGTCGGGCCCTGCGCCGGCGGGGCCGTGTACTCCCCGGCCATCACCGACTTCACGGTCATGGTCGACCAGACCTCGCACATGTTCATCACCGGCCCGGACGTCATCAAGACGGTCACCGGCGAGGACGTCGGCTTCGAGGAGCTCGGCGGCGCGCGTACGCACAACAGCACGTCCGGCGTCGCCCACCACATGGCGGGCGACGAGAAGGACGCCATCGAGTACGTGAAGTCCCTCCTCGCGTACCTGCCGTCGAACAACCTCTCCGAGCCGCCCGCCTTCCCCGAGGAGGCGGACACCGAGGTCTCCGACGCCGACCTCGAACTCGACACGCTGATCCCCGACAGCGCGAACCAGCCGTACGACATGCACACCGTGATCGAGCACGTCCTCGACGACGCGGAGTTCCTGGAGACGCAGTCGCTGTTCGCCCCGAACATCCTGACCGGCTTCGGCCGCGTCGAGGGGCACCCGGTGGGCGTCGTCGCCAACCAGCCGATGCAGTTCGCCGGCTGCCTGGACATCGACGCCTCCGAGAAGGCCGCCCGGTTCGTCCGTACGTGCGACGCCTTCAACATCCCCGTGCTGACGTTCGTCGACGTCCCCGGCTTCCTGCCCGGCACCGACCAGGAGTACAACGGAATCATCCGGCGCGGCGCGAAGCTGATCTACGCGTACGCCGAGGCCACCGTCCCCCTGATCACCGTCATCACCCGCAAGGCCTTCGGCGGCGCCTACGACGTCATGGGCTCCAAGCACCTCGGCGCCGACCTGAACCTGGCCTGGCCGACCGCGCAGATCGCCGTCATGGGCGCCCAGGGCGCGGTGAACATCCTGCACCGCAGGACCATCGCCGAGGCCGCCCCCGAGGAGGTGGACGAGGTCCGGGCGCGGCTCATCACCGAGTACGAGGACGCGCTGCTGAACCCGTACACGGCCGCCGAGCGCGGGTACATCGACGCGGTGACCCTGCCGTCCGAGACCCGGGCGCACGTGGTGAAGGGGCTGCGGCAGCTGCGCACCAAGCGGGAGTCGCTCCCGCCGAAGAAGCACGGCAACATCCCCCTCTAGCCTCTCCAGCCCTCCAGGAGGACTCAGTGGTGATCAAGGTCGTCAAGGGCAACCCGACCCCCGAGGAGCTGGCCGCCGCACTGGCGGTGGTCCAAGCGCGCGCGGCGGCGCTGGCCTCCGGCCCGTCGGGCGCGCCCCGGATCCGCGACGAGTGGGCGGCGCCCGGCCGCGTGGCGCGCCGGACCCTGCCGCAGCCGGGGCCCCGCGCGTGGGGCCGTACGTACTGGCCCGGCCAGGGCTGAGGCCCGCGCCGGGGCCGGGTGCCGGCGAAGATGGCGTGAACGGACGGTGGCGCCTGAGTACTCGTACTCAGGCGCCACCGCCGTACCGGGGCAAGGATCGGGGCATGCTCTGGTCAGACCCGAAGAACGAGCCGCCGAAGGACATGCGCGACGTCCAGGCGATGCTCCGGCGGCTGCTCGTGGTGCTCGCCCTCGCCACGGTGGTGTGCGTGTACGTGCTGGGCGTGGCCCCCTTCTAGGGGACGGGCCCAGGCGGTGCTCCGCCGCGCCCTACGATGGCCCGCATGACCGTACGCACGCTCGTCCTCGCCTCCGCCTCCCCCGCCCGGCTGAACCTGCTGCGGCAGGCCGGGCTGGCCCCGCACGTGATCGTCAGCGGCTTCGACGAGGACACGCTGAACCACGACAACCCGGCCGATCTGGCGCTGGCCCTCGCCGAGGCCAAGGCGGGCGTGGTGGCGGCCCTGCCGGAGGCGGCGGGCGCGCTGGTGATCGGCTGCGACTCGGTGCTGGAGCTGGACGGCGAGGCGCTGGGCAAGCCCGCCGACGCCGAGGAGGCCACCGCCCGCTGGAAGTCGATGCGCGGGCGTGCCGGTGTGCTGCGCACCGGGCACTGCGTGATCGACACGGCGGACGGCCGTCAGGTTTCGGCCACCGCCTCCACGACGGTCCGCTTCGGCGAGCCGACGGACGCGGAGGTGGCGGCGTACGTGGCCAGCGGGGAACCGCTGCACGTGGCCGGGGCGTTCACCCTGGACGGCCTGTCCTCGCCGTTCATCGACGGCATCGACGGCGATCACGGCAACGTGATCGGGCTCTCCATGCCGCTGTTGCGCTCCCTGCTGGGGGAACTGGGACTGTCCATCACGGACTTGTGGGCCTGAGCTCCGCGCCCGGGCGGCGCTCGTAGAGCGTCAGGGACAGCACGAGCAGGCAGAAGACCAGCATCGTCGCCGCGAAGGCGCCCCAGCCCACCAGGCCGACGGAGAGGGCGCCGAGCAGTGCGTGGGTGACGGCGGCGGCGGCGAGCACGAAGCGGGCGAAACGGCCCGGCGGACGGTCCCGCAGCCCGGCGACGGCCAGGAGCACGGCGCACAGCAGCAGGAAGGCGCCGATGGCTACCCCGAGGCCGAAAGTCACCCTCGACATGACGACCGGGTCCGAGCCGGCGATGGACATCGACTGGTTCGCGGTGGTCCGCCCCAGGACGACGTGGACGAGGACCAGCACCGCCGCCTCCGCGACGAGCACGGCCGCGGCCAGCCCGGCCACGAGTCTGCGCAGCACGACGCCCCCATCCCCCACACGCCACCAGCGTGGGCGTGTTCGACGCCCTGGAGGCTACTAACGAGTAAACCTGGGGACAAGGGGTCGGGGCGCCTTCGTTGCGGGAGTGCTCCGTGACGGCTCTCACTCAAAGAATGCATAGGCCGTTCGTAGGGACTCGACAAAGAATCAGCGGGGGCCGCTGACCCGGCGAACAGAGACCTTCGATACGCAACGGGGTTACTGTGCAGTCGGGGATCTCCCTGACCTGGGGCGACACAAGGGTTTTCCGACTCGGGCGAGCCCCGCGTCACGCTCTGTGTGGGCAAGCTCACCTCCGGGGAAGGGTCGAAAGGCCGTGTGGCCTGTCCCTAAACTCAGCTTGTTTCAAGGAGGGAGCCATCGTGCGCAAGGTGCTCATCGCCAACCGTGGCGAAATCGCTGTCCGCGTTGCTCGGGCCTGCCGGGATGCCGGGATCGCGAGCGTAGCCGTCTACGCCGATCCGGACCGGGACGCCCTGCACGTCCGCGCGGCAGACGAAGCTTTCGCGTTGGGCGGTGACACCCCGGCAGCCAGCTACCTCGACATCGGCAAGGTCCTCCAGGCAGCGGCCGACTCCGGAGCCGACGCCATCCACCCCGGATACGGATTCCTGTCCGAGAACGCCGACTTCGCCCAGGCCGTCCTCGACGCCGGCCTCACCTGGATCGGCCCGCCCCCGCAGGCCATCCGCGACCTCGGCGACAAGGTCGCCGCCCGCCACATCGCCCAGCGGGCCGGCGCACCCCTCGTCGCGGGCACCCCCGACCCCGTCTCCGGGGCCGACGAGGTCGTCGCCTTCGCCAAGGAACACGGCCTGCCCATCGCCATCAAGGCAGCCTTCGGCGGCGGCGGCCGCGGCCTCAAGGTCGCCCGCACCCTCGAAGAAGTCCCCGAGCTCTACGACTCCGCCGTCCGCGAAGCCGTCGCCGCCTTCGGCCGCGGCGAATGCTTCGTCGAGCGCTACCTCGACAAGCCCCGCCACGTCGAGACCCAGTGCCTCGCCGACAGCCACGGCAACGTCGTCGTCGTCTCCACCCGCGACTGCTCCCTCCAGCGCCGCCACCAGAAACTGGTGGAGGAAGCCCCCGCGCCCTTCCTGACCCAGGCCCAGAACGAGGAGCTCTACGCCGCCTCCAAGGCCATCCTCAAGGAAGCCGGATACGTAGGCGCCGGCACCGTCGAGTTCCTCGTCTCCGCCGACGGCCTCATCTCCTTCCTCGAGGTCAACACCCGCCTCCAGGTCGAACACCCCGTCACCGAGGAGGTCGCCGGAATCGACCTCGTCCGCGAGATGTTCCGCATCGCCGACGGCGAGGAACTCGGCTACGGCGACCCCGTCCTGCGCGGCCACTCCATCGAGTTCCGCATCAACGGCGAAGACCCCGGCCGCGGCTTCCTCCCCGCCCCCGGCACCGTCACCAGGTTCAGCCCGCCCACCGGCCCGGGCGTGCGCCTCGACGCGGGTGTCGAGTCCGGCTCCGTCATCGGACCCGCCTGGGACTCCCTCCTCGCCAAGCTCATCGTCACCGGCGCCACCCGCGAACAGGCCCTCCAGCGCGCCGCCCGCGCCCTGGACGAGTTCGAGATCGAAGGCATGGCCACCGCCATCCCCTTCCACCGCGCCGTCGTCACCGACCCCGCCTTCGCACCCACCGACGGCACCCCCTTCACCGTCTTCACCCGCTGGATCGAGACCGAGTTCGTCAACGAGATCCCCGCGTTCACGGCTCCGGCCGCGGAGGACACCGAGGACGAGCCGGGCCGCGAGACGGTCGTCGTCGAGGTGGGCGGCAAGCGCCTGGAGGTCTCCCTCCCGTCGTCCCTGGGCATGACGCTGGCCCGCACGGCCGCCGCCGGCGGTGCCAAGCCGAAGCGCCGCGCCGCGAAGAAGTCCGGTCCGGCCGCGTCCGGCGACACCCTCGCGTCCCCGATGCAGGGCACGATCGTCAAGGTCGCGGTCGAGGAGGGCCAGCAGGTCAACGAGGGCGACCTGATCGTCGTCCTGGAGGCCATGAAGATGGAGCAGCCGCTCAACGCGCACCGCTCCGGCACGATCACCGGCCTCAAGGCCGAGGTCGGCGCCTCCCTCACCTCGGGCGCCACCATCTGCGAGATCAAGGACTGACCCCGCGTCGTCCGACGACGAGGCCCCGCCCGGTCCACCCGGGCGGGGCCTTCGTCGTAGCGGTACGCCCCGCGGGGCGTAGGCCGTCTATCGCCGCCGCATGTCCGCGACGCGGGCGCGTTCGCCCGCCTGCTGCTCCAGCAGTGACGCGGGCGCGCTGCGCAGCTGGGCGGTGGGGCCGCCGCGCCGCTGTACGGGCAGCGGGGACTCCCGGCGGGGCCTGCGGCCCTGCATGCCGTCCCCGCCCGCGCCGCCGCCGTGGCCCCCGCCGGAGGCCACCGCGGTACCGGCCACGGTGATCTGTACGCCCTGGTCGGCCAGCGCCTGCAACTCGGTGGCGGCCCGGTCGTCGTGCGGCGGCGGCTCGTCGGTCACCAGCCGCGTCATCACGTCCGTCGGCACGGTCTGGAACATGGTGTCGGTGCCGAGCTTGGTGTGGTCGGCGAGGACGACCACCTCCGCCGCGGCCTGCACCAGTGCCCTGTCCACGCTCGCGGAGAGCATGTTGGAGGTGGACAGCCCGCGTTCGGCGGTCAGTCCGCTCCCGGACAGGAAGGCCCGGGAGACCCGCAGCCCCTGGAGGGACTGTTCGGCACCGCTGCCGACGAGGGCGTAGTTGGACCCGCGCAGGGTGCCGCCGGTCATCACCACCTCCACCCGGTTGGCGTGCGCCAGTGCCTGGGCGACGAGCAGCGAGTTGGTGACGACGGTCAGGCCGGGCACCCGGGCGAGCCGGCGGGCCAGCTCCTGGGTGGTGGTACCCGCGCCGACGACGACGGCCTCGCCCTCTTCGACGAGGGAGGCCGCGACATCGGCGATGGCGGTCTTCTCCGCCGTCGCGAGATGGGACTTTTGCGGAAAGCCGGATTCACGGGTGAAACCGCCCGGCAGTACCGCACCGCCGTGCCGGCGGTCGAGGAGTCCTTCTGCCTCCAGTGCCCGCACGTCCCGCCGTACGGTCACTTCGGAGGTCTGGACGACGCGGGCGAGCTCCCGGAGCGATACCGCTCCGTTGGCCCGCACCATTTCGAGGATCAATTGGCGACGTTCTGCAGCGAACACGAAACTGACAGTAACCCGGGCGACCGTCTGCTTTCAGCTCTTTGCGCCGGAATACCGAAGTTGTCCATACGGTGGGGCAACGAGTGGTATACGCGGCGGGACGGACGGGCGAACGCCCGCCCCGTACCCGCTCCCTGACCCGGCCTCCGCCCCAACCCCCGTGGGGGAAGGGGCGGTTGGCCGTAGGTCACGCCTCTCCGGCGGCCTTGCGCGTGTGCAGCTGGCGGGCGACCTCGGCGATCGAACCCGACAGCGAGGGGTACACCGTGAACGCGTTTGCGATCTGCTCGACCGTCAGGTTGTTGTCGACGGCGATCGAGATGGGGTGGATGAGCTCGCTCGCGCGCGGCGAGACGACCACGCCGCCGACCACGATGCCGGTGCCCGGGCGGCAGAACATCTTCACGAAGCCGTCCCGGATGCCCTGCATCTTCGCGCGCGGGTTGCGCAGCAGCGGGAGCTTCACCACGCGGGCGTCGATCTTGCCCGAGTCCACGTCGGCCTGGGTGTAGCCGACGGTGGCGATCTCGGGGTCGGTGAAGACGTTCGAGGAGACCGTCTTGAGGTTCAGCGGGGCCACCGCGTCGCCGAGGAAGTGGTACATCGCGATGCGGCCCTGCATGGCGGCGACGGAGGCCAGCGCGAAGATGCCGGTGACGTCGCCGGCCGCGTACACGCCGGGCGAGGAGGTCCGGGACACCTTGTCGGTCCAGATGTGGCCGGACTCCTTGAGCCGGACCCCGGACTCCTCCAGGTTCATGTTCTGGGTGTTGGGGATGGCGCCGACCGCCATCAGGCAGTGCGTGCCGGTGATGACCCGGCCGTCGGAGAGGGTCACCTCGACGCGGTCGCCGACCCGCTTGGCGGACTCGGCGCGCGAGCGCCCGATGACGTTCATGCCGCGGCGGCGGAAGACGTCCTCCAGGACGGCGGCGGCGTCCGGGTCCTCGCCCGGCAGCACGCGGTCGCGGGAGGACACCAGGGTCACGCGGGAGCCGAGCGCCTGGTACGCGCCGGCGAACTCGGCGCCGGTGACGCCGGAGCCGACCACGATGAGCTCCTCGGGGAGCTCCTCCAGGTCGTAGACCTGGGTCCAGTTCAGGATCCGCTCCCCGTCGGGCATGGCGTCGGGGATCTCGCGGGGGGTGCCGCCGGTGGCGATGAGCACCGCGTCGGCGGTGAGGATCGTCTCCGTGCCGTCGGCGGCGGTGACGATGACGTCCCGGGTGCCGTCGATGCCCTGGGGCCCGCCGAGCTTGCCGCGGCCGCGCAGGACGCGGGCGCCGGCCCGGGTCACGGAGGCGGTGATGTCGTGGGACTGGGCGAGCGCGAGGCGCTTGACGCGCCGGTTCACCTTGCCGAGGTCCACGCCGACGACGCGCGCGGCCTGCTCCAGGGGCGGGGTGTCGTCGGCGACGACGATGCCGAGTTCCTCGTACGACGAGTCGAAGGTCGTCATGACCTCGGCCGTCGCGATGAGGGTCTTGGAGGGGACGCAGTCGGTGAGCACCGACGCACCGCCCAGACCGTCGCAGTCGACGACGGTCACCTCCGCGCCGAGCTGGGCCCCCACCAGGGCTGCCTCATACCCGCCGGGTCCGCCGCCGATGATCACGATCCGGGTCACGAAAAGTCCGCCTCACGTCTACCCGGCCGGCTGCCGCCCCGGCCGGTGTTCCGGGGGGTCTCCCCGGGGGATGCATTCCGTGCTCCATTGTCCCGCACGCTTCAAGGTGCTTCGCGCCCGGTCCCGCCATCCGTGCGCCGTCCGGGCACACGGGCCGGGGCGCCCCTCCCGTACTCTCGACCTCATGTCGCTCTACGCCGCGTACGCCGGCAACCTCGACCCGCGGCTGATGACGCGCCGCGCTCCCCATTCGCCGCTGCGCGGAACGGGCTGGATCAACGACTGGCGGCTGACCTTCGGCGGCGAGCAGATGGGCTGGGAGGGAGCGCTCGCCACCGTCGTGGAGGCTCCCCGCCACCAGGTCTTCGTCGCCCTCTACGACATCGCACCGCTGGACGAGGACTCCATGGACCGGTGGGAGGGTGTCGGGCTGGACATCTACCGCCGGATGCGGATCCGCGTCCACACCCTGGACGGCGAGGAGGCGGCCTGGGTGTACGTGCTGAACGGCTACGAGGGCGGCCTGCCCTCGGCGCGCTACCTCGGCGAGATCGCCGACGCGGCCGAATCGGCCGGTGCCCCGCACGACTACGTGATGGAACTCCGCAAGCGGCCCTGCTGAGCGGCCGGGGCACGTAACGCCCGTCGGGGACCATTCGGCGGAAACGACAAGGCAACGATCCGAACACCGTGAGCTGCGCCATCTACGCGCGTAGGCCGAGAGCGGTTACGCTCGTCCGCGTGAACGCATCTGTTACCGACCCCTTCGCCGCCGCCGACGCCGCCGCCGCCCGCCTCCGCGAGCTCACCGGCGTCGAATCCCACGATGTCGCCCTCGTCATGGGCTCCGGCTGGGCCCCCGCCGCAGAGGCGCTCGGCGCGCCCGAGGCCGAGTTCCCGGTCACCGAACTGCCCGGCTTCCCGCCCCCGGCCGTCGAGGGCCACGGCGGCAAGATCCGCTCGTACAAGATCGGCGACAAGCGCGCGCTGCTCTTCCTCGGCCGGACCCACTACTACGAGGGCCGCGGCGTCGCCGCCGTCGCCCACGGTGTCCGCACCGCCGTCGCCGCCGGCTGCAAGACCGTCGTGCTGACCAACGGCTGCGGCGGTCTGCGCGAGGGCATGAAGCCCGGCCAGCCCGTCCTGATCAGCGACCACCTCAACCTGACGGCCACCTCGCCGATCGTCGGCGCGAACTTCGTGGACCTGACGAACCTGTACTCGCCGCGCCTGCGCGCGATGTGCAAGGAGATCGACGCGTCCCTCGAAGAGGGCGTCTACGTGCAGTTCCCCGGCCCGCACTACGAGACCCCGGCCGAGATCAACATGATCCGCGTCATGGGCGCCGACCTGGTCGGCATGTCCACCGTGCTGGAGGCCATCGCCGCCCGTGAGGCCGGCGCCGAGGTGCTCGGCATCTCGCTGGTCACCAACCTGGCCGCGGGCCTGTCCGGCGAGCCGCTGAACCACGAAGAGGTCCTCCAGGCCGGCCGCGACTCGGCCGCCCGCATGGGCACGCTGCTGACGCAGGTCCTCGCCCGCATCTGATCGACGTACGAGAGGTAAGGCGGAAGCAGTGCAGGAACAGGCACAGGACGACCTGATCACCCGGGCGCAGGCCTGGCTGGCCGAGGACCCGGACCCGGAGACGGCCGCGGAACTGGCCGCGCTCGTCGAGGCGGGCGACACCGCGGAGCTCGCGGACCGCTTCTCCGGCACGCTCCAGTTCGGCACCGCCGGGCTGCGCGGCGAGCTGGGCGCGGGCCCGATGCGGATGAACCGCGCGGTGGTCATCCGGGCCGCGGCGGGCCTCGCGGCCTACCTGAAGGCCCAGGGGCACGACGGCGGCCTGGTCGTCGTCGGCTACGACGCGCGCTACAAGTCGGCGGACTTCGCCCGCGACACCGCCGCCGTGATGACGGGCGCCGGGCTGCGCGCGGCCGTCCTGCCCCGGCCACTGCCGACGCCGGTCCTCGCGTACGCGATAAGGCACCTGGGCGCCGTCGCCGGCGTCGAGGTGACCGCGAGCCACAACCCTCCCCGGGACAACGGCTACAAGGTCTACCTCGGCGACGGCTCGCAGATCGTCTCCCCGGCGGACGCACAGATCGCGGCGGAGATCGAGCGGATCGACACCCTCGCCTCCGTCCCGCGGCCCGCGCAGGGCTGGCAGGACCTCGGTGACGAGGTCCTGGAGGCGTACCTGGCGCGTACGGACGCGGTCCTGACCCCCGGCTCCCCCCGGGGCGTGCGGACCGTCTACACGGCCATGCACGGCGTCGGCAAGGATGTCGTCATGGCGGCCTTCGCCCGGCACGGCTTCCCCACCCCGGAGCTCGTCGCCGAGCAGGCGGAGCCGGACCCGGCCTTCCCGACGGTCGCCTTCCCCAACCCGGAGGAGCCGGGCGCGATGGACCTGTCCTTCGCGAAGGCCGCCGAGGTGAACCCGGACATCGTGATCGCGAACGACCCGGACGCCGACCGCTGCGCGGTGGCCGTCCCGGACGCGTCCTCGCAGTCGGGCTGGCGGATGCTGCGCGGCGACGAGGTCGGCGCGCTGCTGGCCGCCCACCTGGTGCACAAGGGCGCCCGCGGCACCTTCGCGGAGTCGATCGTCTCGTCCTCCCTCCTGGGCCGGATCGCGGAGGCCGCGGGCCTGCCCTACGAGGAGACCCTCACCGGCTTCAAGTGGATCTCCCGGGTCGAGGGCCTGCGCTACGGCTACGAGGAGGCGCTCGGCTACTGCGTGGACCCCGAGGGCGTCCGCGACAAGGACGGCGTCACGGCCGCCCTGCTGGTGGCGGAGCTGGCCTCGGTGCTCAAGGAGCAGGGCCGCACCCTGACCGACCTGCTGGACGACCTGGCGATGGCCCACGGCCTGCACGCCACCGACCAGCTGTCGGTCCGCGTCTCGGACCTGTCGGTGATCGCCTCGGCGATGGCCGCGCTGCGCGCCGAGCCCCCGGTGTCCCTCGCGGGCCTGCGGGTCGTCTCGGCGGAGGACCTGAACCAGGGCACGGAGACCCTCCCGCCCACGGACGGCCTGCGCTACTACCTGGACGGCGACTACAAGGCCCGGGTGATCGTCCGCCCGTCGGGCACGGAGCCGAAGCTGAAGTGCTACCTGGAGGTCGTGGTCCCGGTGGCCGAGGCCTCCGACCTCGCGGCGGCCCGCACCCGCGGCCAGGAGATCCTGGACGCGATCAAGAAGGACCTCTCGGCGGCGGCCGGCATTTAGGCCCCGCCCCGCCCGAAGGCCCCCCGAGCTCCGGCTCGGGGGGCCTTCGGCATGCCGGGGCCGCCTGGCCCGCCGGGCCGCGGACCCCTCGGGGGTCAGGACCGCGACGGGCTCGGTGACGGCGAAGGCGACGGGCGGACCAGTTCGCCCAGGGTCGGGGCCGACTCCGGGCGCGAGCGGACCGCGTCCGTGCACTCCCAGGTGCGCGGCGGGTCGGCGTCCGGCCCGCCCAGCACCACGGGCCCCGGACCGGCCGAGACCGCGTCGCTCGCCGACAGGGTGCACACGATCTGCGCCAGCGCCACCGGCGGCAGGTCCTCCGGCCTGCGGCTGAGCCGCACCGTCCCCGCCGGGTCGCCCGTCCGCGGCGGGGACACCGTCAGCTCGCCCTGGACCCCGGTCGTGAAGCCGGCGTCCCGCTCCTCCTGCGACGGCGTCCGCTCCAGCTGCTCCACCAGCGCCTGCGCCACCAGGACCAGCGGGTCCCGCGCCGGGCGCTTCTCGGGCACCGGGACGAGCCGCTCCACGCCGACCAGCTGCGATCCGCACACCAGTTCAATCGTGGCCCGGAAGCCCTGTACCCCGCTCTGCCCGGCCGGCGGCTGCTCCGGGGTGTCGCAGGACACCCGCGACGGGGCCGGGCCCACGTCCACCGGTACCGTCGTCGCCCGGATCCCGCACCCGGTGCCCGTGAGGGCGACCAGGCCCGCCACGGCCGCCAGCGCCGCCCTACGCGTCCACGTCACCCTCGATCACCTTCCCCACGTCCACCGGCAGCCGCAGCGTGAACACGGCCCCGCCCTCGGGACCGTTCGCGGCCGTGATGTCACCGCCGTGGATGTGCGCGTTCTCCATCGCGATCGACAGGCCCAGCCCGCTGCCGTCCGACTTCGGCCGGGAGGCGCTCGCCTTGTAGAAGCGGTCGAAGACGTGCGGCAGCACCTCTTCGGGGATGCCCGGACCGTTGTCCCTGACCGCGATCACCAGCCACTCCCCCTCCACGCCCACCGACACCCGCACCGGCGAACCGCCGTGCTTGAGCGCGTTGCCGATCAGGTTGGCCAGGATCACGTCCAGCCGGCGCGGGTCCAGGCGCGCCACGATCCCGCGCCCGGCGTCGAGTTCGACGGCGTCCAGCCACGCCCGCGCGTCGATGCAGGCCGTGACCTGGTCGGCGACGTTCACGTCGTCCAGCACCAGCCGGGCCGTCCCCGCGTCGAAGCGGGTGACCTCCATCAGGTTCTCCACCAGGTCGTTCAGCCGCCGGGTCTCGCTCACCACCAGCCCCACGGCCGGCGCGATCATCGGATCGAGGTCGTCGACCTCCTCCTCCAGCACCTCGGCGACCGCCGTCAGCGCCGTCAGCGGGGTGCGCAGCTCGTGCGACATGTCGGCGACGAACCGCCGGCTCGCCTCCTCGCGCGCGCTCATGTCGGCGACCTTCTTCTCCAGCGCCTCCGCCGTCTTGTTGAAGGTGTGCGCCAGGTCGGCGAGTTCGTCCGTCCCCGACACCTCCAGCCGGTGGTCCAGCTCCCCCTCGCCGAGCCTGCGCGCCGCGTCACCGAGCCGCTGCACCGGCTTGAGGACGGTCCGCGCCGCCCCCTGCGCGAGCAGCGCCGAGCCGAGCAGCGCGAGGCCCGTGGCGATGGTCAGCGACCAGCCCAGCGCGTTGAGGTCGTCCCGCTCCGTGGCGAGGGACTTGTACATGTAGCCCGTCGGCCCGCCGCCCACGATCCGCGTGCCGCCGACCAGGTACGGGTTGCCGTTCGGCTTCGTCCGCTGCCAGTACATGTGGTACTCGGCGTCGTTGGCGGCCGTCGTCTTCTGCCGGTCGTTCACCGCGTGCTGCAGGGACCTCGGTACGTCGTCCAGCCCGAAGGAGTCCGCCCCCGCCGCGCCGAACACCTTGCGGCCGTCCTTGCGTTCGTGGACGAGCAGCACGCTGTAGCCGGGGCTGCTGCCCGCCATCAGCTCGGCGGTGCGCTGCATCTCCTCCGGCGTCGGGTCACCGGGCAGCGCCGCGGCCCGGTTCTGCATCTCCTGGCGGAAGTCGCCGAGGGCCGCGTCCTGGGTCCGGGTCAGCACCGCCTCCCGGTTGAGCCAGTACGCGATCCCGGACGCGGAGACCGCGGCCGTCAGCGCGACCAGCGCGAACACCACCAGCAGCCGCAGCCGCAGGCTGGTCCAGCGCCGGCCCGCGAACAGGGCTCTGATCACTGCGGGGAGTCCAGCCGGTAGCCGACGCCCCGGACGGTACGGATCAGCGTCGGCGAGGACGGCACTTCCTCGACCTTCGCGCGCAGCCGCTGCACGCAGGCGTCGACGAGCCGCGAGTCACCGAGGTAGTCGTGCTCCCACACCAGCCGCAGCAGCTGCTGGCGCGACAGCGCCTGCCCGGGCCGGCGGCTGAGCTCCAGCAGCAGCCGCAGCTCGGTCGGGGTGAGCTGGAGGTCCTCCCCGTTCTTCGTCACCGTCATCGCGGCCCGGTCGATGACCAGGGAACCGAAGACGGCGGAGTCGCTCGCCTCCCGCTCGCCGCGGCGCAGCACGGCCCGGATCCGGGCGTCGAGCACCCGGCCCTGGACGGGCTTGACCACGTAGTCGTCCGCGCCGGACTCCAGGCCCACGACGACATCGATGTCGTCGCTGCGCGCGGTCAGCAGGATGATCGGCAGCTGGTCGGTGCGGCGGATCCGCCGGCACACCTCGAAACCGTCGATCCCGGGCAGCATCACATCCAGCACGATCAGGTCCGGCCGCTGCTCGCGCAGCAGTTTCAGGCCGTCCTCACCCGTCGCCGCGGTGGCCACACGGTGGCCCTGGCGTGACAGGGAAAGTTCGAGGGCCGTGCGGATGGCGTCGTCGTCCTCGATCAGCAACAGGAAAGGCACGGGCTCATTCTGTCCCATCGGCCGTCGGGACTTCGACCGTCGGGCGCCACCGATCCGGCCGGGCGTGGCTGTGACAGGCCTGTGACAGTCGAAGGACACCCCGGTTATGTCCGGCGGGCAGTCTTTTGTCATCGAACCAACGGACCGAAGCAGACTCCACGACGGGGGGCGCGAGATGAACACGCTGCACAGCACCACCACCAGCGCGATTGTCACGCGGCTGCACGATGTGAACCGCCGGGCGGGTGTCCGTACGGTGCCGGTCGCCCGTCCGCGACCGGCGCACGTCACAGCCATTGACGCGAACCAGTACCAGGCGGTTCCCAGCGCCGCGCCGAGCACCCCGTCCTCCACCTCGGAGGCGGAGTTCACGGCGTACGTCCAGGAACGGCGCGCCGCGCTCTACGCGACGGCCTTCCACCTCACCGGCGACCGCCACGAGGCCGAGGACCTGCTCCAGAGCGCGCTGTTCTCCACGTACCGCGCCTGGGACCGGATCAGCGACAAGGCCGCCGTCGGCGGGTACCTGCGGCGCACGATGACGAACCTGCACATCAGCGCGTGGCGCCGGCGCAAGCTGAACGAGTACCCGACCGAGGAACTGCCGGAGACGGCCTCCGACACGGACGCGATGCGCGGTACGGAACTGCGCGCGGTCCTGTGGCAGGCGCTGGCCCGCATCCCGGAGCCGCAGCGCACCATGCTGGTGCTGCGCTACTACGAGGGCCGCACCGACCCGGAGATCGCCGAGATCCTGGGCATCAGCGTCGGCACCGTGAAGTCGAGCATCTGGCGGTCGCTGCGGCGGCTGCGGGACGACGAGGTGCTGAGCTTCGGCCGCGACGAGACGGAGTCCTTCGGGGAGCTCGTCGCCTGACAGACCACCGGCCGGGGGGCCGTCCTACGGGGGTGGGACGGTGGCCGTGGGGGAGGGAAGCGCGGGATCGGTCGGCCGGGGGTCCGACTGGTCCCGCGCTTTCATGTGTGCGCACGCCGTCGGCCGTGGGCCGACGGCTGCGTCAGCCCGTGACCGTCAGGGCTGTGCCGCGGCGCTCGCCGAGCGGTGGCGGCCCGCGGCGGCAGCCGCCAGGCGGCCCAGGGCTTCGTCGCGGCCGCAGGCGTGGGCGCCGAGCGCGGTGTGGCGGGCCACGATGCCGCGTTCGGCGCGCATCAGGCGCAGGCCCCTGCGGAGCAGGAACGGGAGGGACTTGCGGCCCTCGCGCAGGTCGCGGGCCAGGCGGCGGCGGAAGGTGGTGGAGGGGCGGCCGCGCAGGCAGATGGCGTCGGCGAGGAGCCCGAGCTCCTGGCAGCGCGCCGCGATGTCGGCGGCGAAGATCCCCTCCGCGATGAACAGCGGGGTCCGGTCGATGTCCAGGGTTTCCGTGCCGGTCCGGGAGGAGGTGGCGATGGAGTACTCGGGGACCTCCGTACGGCCCGTCGCGCACAGTTCCGCGATGGCGGCGACGGCGGCGTCCGCGTCCCAGGAGAGCGGGGAGTCCCAGTCGATGTCGGAGCTGCCCTCGACCAGCGGGAGGGTCGGGTCCGTGCCCTCCTTGTAGAAGTCGTCCAGGCGCAGTACGGGCAGCCCCGAGCGGGCCGCGAGCCTGGACTTGCCGGAGCCCGAGGGGCCGGTCAGCAGGACTACGCGCGTGGGAAGAGGAGATGAACAGCTCACGGGTCACCAGTGTGGGGCATGACCGGCGGTATCGACACACTGGAGACGAGGGCTGCGACAACCCTCACACGGCCCCCGCGGCGCCGGTTGGAAACCGGTGAGCGCACTCCACTACCCTGTGTGGCCACGCGACTACGACCACAGGCGGGAACCCATGGCACGTCACGCATCCCCCACCCCACCGAAGCGGCTCCGCTCCGCGGGCCTGACCCTGTCCATGGCCGGCGCGGCCCTGGCGATGGCCGCCGGCGGGGCGCAGGCCGGTGAGCTCGACATCCCGGCGGCCCTCGCCGGGGTCACCGACCCCATCTCGAACCTCAAGGTGAACCCGCTGGCCCACACCGGGGTGGACCCGCTGGACAACGGCGTCGCCACGAAGGTCGCCGACTTCCCGTCGGTCGGCACGGGGAAGGTCACGGGGATCCTGACGCAGGGGCCGTCGGTCGGTGAACTGCCCATGGCGGCGGCGTCCTCGCTGCTCGGGCCGGTGCTGCCGAAGTAGCGGTCGCGGACACGGGAAGGCCCCGGCAGCACGGGGGACGCTGCCGGGGCCGGTTCGTGGGGCGCCCGTCTAGTACGAGGAGCCGCCCGCGCCGATGGAGCCCGTCGGGTGCCAGACCGTCTTGGTCTCCAGGAAGGCGGTCATCCGCGCCGTGCCCGGGTCGGCGCTCCAGTCGTCCACAGGCTGTGGACGCAGGACGCGCTTGAGGTTGTCGGCGGCCGCGATCTCCAGTTCCTTGGCGAGGGCCACGTCCGCGCCCGCCAGGTCGATCGCGTTGACGTCCTGGTGGGACGCCAGGTGCGGGCCCATCTCGGAGGCCTTGCCGGACAGGATGTTGACGACGCCGCCGGGCAGGTCGGAGGTGGCCAGGACCTCGCCCAGGGACAGGGCGGGGAGCGGGTACTTCTCCGAGGTGATCACGACGGCGGTGTTGCCCGTCGCGATGACCGGGGCGATCACCGAGACCAGGCCCAGGAAGGACGAGTCCTGGGGGGCGACGACCGTGACGACACCGGTCGGCTCCGGGGTGGAGAGGTTGAAGAACGGGCCCGCGACCGGGTTGGCCCCGCCCACGATCTGGGCGATCTTGTCGGTCCAGCCCGCGTACCAGACCCAGCGGTCGATCGCCGCGTCGACGACGGCCGCGGCCTTCGACTTGGACAGGCCCTCGGCCTCGCCGACCTCGCGGACGAACTGCTCGCGGCGGCCCTCCAGCATCTCGGCGACGCGGTAGAGGACCTGGCCGCGGTTGTACGCGGTCGCGCCCGACCAGCCGCCGAAGGCCTTGCGGGCCGCGACGACCGCGTCACGGGCGTCCTTGCGGGAGGACAGCGGGGCGTTGGCCAGCCAGTTGCCCTTGGAGTCGCTCACCTCGTACACCCGGCCGCTCTCGGAGCGGGGGAACTTGCCCCCGACGTACAGCTTGTAGGTCTTGAAGACGCTCAGACGCGTCGACGACTCAACAGCACTCATCAGCGCTCACCCTTCGGGTTCGACGGGGCGAGGTAGCCCTCCAGGCCGTGGCGGCCGCCCTCGCGGCCGAAGCCCGATTCCTTGTAGCCGCCGAAGGGCGAGGTCGGGTCGAACTTGTTGAACGTGTTGGCCCAGACGACACCGGCGCGGAGCTTGTTCGCGACCGCGAGGATGCGCGAGCCCTTCTCCGTCCAGATGCCGGCGGACAGGCCGTACTGGCTGTTGTTGGCCTTGGCGACGGCCTCGTCGGGCGTACGGAAGGTCAGCACGGACAGCACCGGGCCGAAGATCTCGTCGCGGGCGACGGTGTGCGCCTGGGTGACGTTCGTGAAGAGCGTCGGGGCGAACCAGTACCCGGCGGACGGCAGCTCGCACGCCGGGGACCAGCGCTCGGCGCCCTCGGCCTCGCCGGTCTCCGCGAGCGCGGTGATCCGGGCGAGCTGCTCGGCGGAGTTGATCGCGCCGATGTCGGTGTTCTTGTCGAGCGGGTCGCCCAGGCGCAGGGTGCTCAGGCGGCGCTTGAGGCTGTCCAGCAGCTCGTCGTGGATCGACTCCTGGACCAGCAGGCGCGAGCCCGCGCAGCAGACCTGGCCCTGGTTGAAGAAGATGCCGGTGACGATGCCCTCGACGGCCTGGTCGATGGGGGCGTCGTCGAAGACGATGTTGGCGCCCTTGCCGCCCAGCTCCAGGGTGACCTTCTTGTCGGTGCCGGCGATCTGGCGGGCGATGGCCTTGCCGACCGCGGTGGAGCCGGTGAAGGCGACCTTGTTGACGTCCGGGTGCTCGACGAGGGCCGCGCCCGCGTCGCCGTAGCCGGTGAGGATGTTGACGACGCCGCGGGGCAGGCCCGCCTGGCGGCAGATGTCCGCGAAGAACAGGGCGGACAGGGGGGTCGTCTCGGCGGGCTTGAGGACCACCGTGTTGCCGGCGGCGAGCGCCGGGGCGATCTTCCACGCGAGCATCAGCAGCGGGAAGTTCCACGGGATGACCTGGCCGGCCACGCCGAGGGGGCGCGGGTTCGGGCCGTAGCCCGCGTGGTCGAGCTTGTCGGCCCAGCCCGCGTAGTAGAAGAAGTGGGCGGCGACCAGCGGGAGGTCCGCGTCGCGGGTCTCCTTGATCGGCTTGCCGTTGTCCAGGGTCTCCAGGACGGCGAGCTCGCGGCTGCGCTCCTGGATGATCCGGGCGATGCGGAAGAGGTACTTGGCGCGCTCGGAGCCGGGCAGCGCGGACCACTTCTCGAAGGCCTTGCGGGCGGCCTTCACGGCGCGGTCGACATCGGCGGCGCCGGCCTGGGCGACCTCGGAGAGGACCTCCTCGGACGACGGCGAGACGGTCTTGAAGACCTTGCCGTCGGCGGCGTCGGTGAACTCGCCGTCGATGAAGAGCCCGTAGGAGGGGGCGATGTCGACGACCGAGCGGGACTCGGGGGCCGGTGCGTACTCGAAGAGAGAAGACATGGTGATCAGTCCACCGTCACGTAGTCGGGACCGGAGTAACGCCCGGTGCTCAGCTTCTGGCGCTGCATGAGCAGGTCGTTCAGCAGGCTGGAGGCGCCGAAACGGAACCAGTGGTTGGAGAGCCAGTCCTCGCCCGCGGTCTCGTTGACCAGGACCAGGAACTTGATGGCGTCCTTGGTGGTGCGGATGCCGCCGGCCGGCTTCACACCGATCTGGATTCCAGTCTGCGCCTTGAAGTCGCGGACGGCTTCGAGCATGAGCAGCGTGTTGGCGGGGGTGGCGTTGACGCCGACCTTGCCGGTGGAGGTCTTGATGAAGTCGGCGCCCGCGAGCATGCCGATCCAGGAGGCGCGGCGGATGTTGTCGTACGTCGACAGCTCGCCGGTCTCGAAGATGACCTTGAGGCGGGCGGCTGTGCCGTCGGGGCGGACGCACGCCTCCTTCACGGCCTTGATCAGCTCGTACGTGTCGAGGTAGCGGCCGGCGAGGAAGGCGCCACGGTCGATGACCATGTCGATCTCGTCGGCGCCCGCGGCGACGGCGTCACGGGTGTCCGCGAGCTTGACGGGCAGCGCGGCGCGGCCGGCCGGGAAGGCGGTGGCGACGGAGGCGACCTTGACGTCGGCGCCGTTCAGCGCGGCCTTGGCGGTGGCCACCATGTCGGGGTAGACGCAGACCGCGGCGGTCATGGGCGTCGTGCGGTCGGTCGGGTCGGGGTTGACGGCCTTGGCGGAGAGCGCCCGGACCTTGCCCGGGGTGTCCGCACCCTCGAGCGTCGTCAGGTCGATCATCGAGATGGCCAGGTCGATGGCGTACGCCTTGGCCGTCGTCTTGATCGAGCGGGTGCCGAGGGAGGCCGCGCGGGCCTCCAGTCCGACTGCGTCTACGCCGGGCAGCCCGTGCAGGAAGCGGCGCAGCGCGCTGTCGGACGTCGTCACGTCAGCGAATGCGGTGAGGGTGGTGGGCATGGTCACCAGATGAGCATATCTACGCGCGTAGCTGCCTGTCACCCCCCTCGTGCACATCTGCGCGTGAGATCCGTCATCGGTGCGGGGACTCGGCTGGGCCGGGTGCGTGCCGGGGGGTGCCGGCGGGGCATGGTGCAGAATCGGCGCCATGACTACGCCCTCCCCCCACGAGCCGGTCTACGACGACCGGGTCTACCGCTCCCCCATGGCCGTCGTCACCGGGGTGCTGCTGCTCGCGCTCATCGGGTGGCTGTGCGGGGACGCCGTCGTGCGCGGCGAGGGGAGCACCCGGTGGACCGCGCTGGCCATCGCCCTGTTCGCCGTACCGATGACGGTGGCCTTCACCGTCCGCCCGGCCGTCTTCGCCAACGACGACCGGATGCGGGTCCGCAACCCGTTCAGGGTGATCGAACTGCCCTGGGCGGCCGTGGACGCGGTGCGCGCCGGGTACTCGGCGGAGGTGCTGGCGGAGGGGTCGAAGTACCAGCTCTGGTCGGTGCCGGTGTCGCTGCGCGAGCGCAAGAAGGCGAGCCGCAAGTTCAGCCGGCGCGACGCGCTGGGCGGCAAGGGCCTGGGGCAGGAGAACGGGCCCGCGCCCGCCGGGCCGGAGCGGGCGGCGGCCGACAAGGTCGTCGACGAACTGCGCGAGCTCGCCGAGCGCGGGGCCGCGCGGCCCGGCGCGCAGGGCTCGGTGAAGGTGACGTGGTCCTACGAGGTCATCGCGCCGGCCGTGATCGGCGCGGTGGCGCTGATCGTGCTCCTCGCCACTGGCTGAGCACAGCCGGAACCGCCGCCACCGGGGGGTGCGTCCTCGCTGGTGTGCACCGTCATGAGGGCAGCGGCAGCGCCGCCACCGCCACACAGCTCCCCCTCCGGCTCCGGATCCTGGGCGGGGCCCTGCTGGCCGCTCATCTGGTCCTCGTCGGGTGGCTCACCCTGCGGCCCCTGGACGTTCCCTGGGCGGCCGCCTCGAACATGACCTTCCTGGAGGGGATCCGGGCGGACCTCGCCTACGGGCCGCTGGAGGCGGCCCGGCGGATCGGCGAGGGTCTGGCGCTGCTGGCCCCGCTCGGGGTGCTGCTCCCGCTGGCTGGCGGGCGGCTCGCGCCGAGCCCGCTGACGGCGTGGGCCTCGCTGGCCCGGACGGCGGCCGCGGCCGTCCTGCTCTCGCTCAGCATCGAGATGCTGCAGACGGCCGTCCCGGGGCAGGTGGTCGACGTGGACTCGCTGCTGCTGAACACGGCCGGGGTGATGGTCGCGCACGTGGCCGTCGTACCGGCCCTGAGGGCCAGGCTGCGGCGCACTCAGGGGTCCACCCCGAGAATTACCAGGGTCGGCATCGGCCCGTGGACCGAGGTCCTGTCGGCGGTACCGCGCGAGTATTGAGGCATCGCACCGGGCAATTCCCCGGGGGCGATCCCATACGAAGGAGACGGACCATGAGCGCGATTACCCGCCCCCGCGACGGACGGATGATCGGTGGCGTCTGCGCCGGACTCGCGCGGCGCTTCGGGATCAAGGCCAGGACGATGCGGATCATCTTCGTCGCCTCGTGCCTGCTGCCCGGCCCGCAGTTCCTGATCTACCTGGCGCTGTGGCTGCTGCTCCCCAACGAGAAGACCGGCGCGGCCGGCGCGGCGCGGACCGCCTGGTAGCCACCGGCGGTCCCGGCCGGCCTCCGGAGGAGGCCAGCCGGTCTCCGGAGAAGGTCAGCCGGTCTTCCGGACCTTCTCCAGCTGCTTGTCGGTCACTTCCTGCGGGACCTGTGCCTTCTGGCCGGCGCCCGCCACGTTGAGGGCCATCAGCCGTGCGACGGTGTCGCCCTCGCGCACGACGACCACGTGGACCTGGGCGGAGACGCCCTCGGCGGCCACGGTCGTGGTCCAGCTGACGCTCTCGTCACCGGCGGTCTTGTACGGGACCGCCTTCACGTCCCGGTAGCTGCCGGTCTGCTTCTCGACGGTGGCGGTGAAGCCCGGGCCGCAGGCCGCGACCGCCTCGCGCAGCCGGGAGAGGAGCCGCTTGGCGTCGCTCTCGGCGTAGGAGCTGACGGAGGCGGAGACCGCGAGGCCGACCTGCTTCTGGGAGCCGATGCCCCGGTTGACGGTCTCGCGCGCGGCCGGGTCGGGCTTGTCGCCCATGATGTCGGCGAGCGGCTGGCAGGTCTTCTTGTCGGCCTGCGGCTGGCCGTCGGGGGCGTTCGGGTTCTTGCCCTGCGCGGAGACCTGGTAGCCGGGGAGGTCGCCCTGTTCGAGGGCGGCGCGCTGGAGCCCGGTGGGCGCGGGTCCCGGTGTGGCGGAGCCCGCCGGGGCGCCTGGCGCGCCCGGGGCTCCGGAGGAGGCCGCGGCGGACCCCTGGGGGCCCGGGGCCTTGCCGGTCGCGGGAGTGTCCGCGCCGGAGCAGCCCGCCACGGCGAGGAGCAGGGCGGGGATCAGCGCGACTGTCGTCGCTCGTGCCTTCATGCGCATGACCGGATACCTCATACCCCGTGCGTCGGCGGGCAGTTGGTGGTGATCGTGGCACACGGCACGGCAGAGCACACACCTGGTCGAAGGTGTGTGCGGCTGCCGTGCGCGCGTACGCATCCGGCAGCGTCAGCCGCCGAGGCCGTTCAGGGCGCCGGTGGCCGGGGCCAGGCCGCCGAGGAGGCCGGTGACGGGGGCCGCGGGGTCGCTGGCCGGCTGGCCCTCCTCGCCGCTCACGTGCTGCTGGCTGGTGGCGCCCTGGACCGCGCTCGTCACGGAGCCGGCCAGGTCGGTCAGGCCCACGGCCGGGAGGGCGGGGGCGGCGGAGGCGGCACCGGCGGCGGCGACGGCGAAGGCGGCACCGAGGGCGGCGACACCGAGAGTCTTGGCAGACTTCTTCATGAAAGATCGTCCTTGCGACGGGGAATTGAGCGGCTCCGCAAACTAGTCACTTCAAACCCCGGCCCGCAAACATCATCAAATACGAGAAAGCGCCCGGGAATTGCTCCCCCCGGGCGCTTTCAGTCCGTCATGCCGTGGCCTAGGCCGAGACGGATCCGCTGGTCGAAGCGGTCTGCCGGAACAGCCACTCGGACTTCAGCTCCGCGTAGCCGGGCTTGATCACGTCGTTGATCATGGCCAGTCGTTCATCGAAAGGAATGAACGCGGACTTCATCGCATTGACGGTGAACCACTGCATGTCGTCGAGCGAGTAGCCGAAGGTGTCCACCAGGTGCTCGAACTCGCGGCTCATGCTGGTGCCGCTCATCAGGCGGTTGTCGGTGTTGACCGTCAGGCGGAAGTGCAGCTTGCGCAGCAGGCCGATCGGGTGTTCGGCGTACGAGGCGGCCGCGGCCGTCTGCAGGTTCGAGGTCGGGCACATCTCCAGGGGGATGCGCTTGTCCCGGACGTACGAGGCCAGGCGGCCCAGCGTGACCGAGCCGTCCTCGGCGACCTCGATGTCATCGATGATCTTCACGCCGTGGCCGAGGCGGTCCGCGCCGCACCACTGCAGGGCCTGCCAGATCGACGGCAGGCCGAAGGCCTCGCCCGCGTGGATCGTGAAGTGGTTGTTCTCGCGCTTGAGGTACTCGAAGGCGTCGAGGTGGCGGGTGGGAGGGAACCCGGCCTCGGCGCCGGCGATGTCGAAGCCGACGACGCCGTTGTCGCGGTAGCGGTTGGCCAGTTCGGCGATCTCCAGCGCGCGGGCCGCGTGGCGCATCGCCGTCAGCAGGGCGCCGACGCGGATGCGGCGGCCGTTGGCCCTGGCGCGGCGCTCGCCCTCGCGGAAGCCGTCGTTGACCGCCTCGACGACCTCTTCGAGGGTCAGGCCGGCTTCGAGGTGCTGCTCGGGCGCGTAGCGGATCTCCGCGTACACGACGCCGTCCTCGGCGAGGTCCTCGGCGCACTCGGCGGCGACCCGGTACAGGGCCTCCTTCGTCTGCATGACGGCGCAGGTGTGCGCGAACGTCTCCAGGTAGCGCGGGAGGGAGCCGGAGTCGGCGGCTTCGCGGAACCAGATGCCCAGCTTGTCGGCATCGGTCTCGGGAAGGTTCTCGTAGCCGGCGTCGCGGGCCAGCTCGATGATCGTCCCGGGGCGCAGCCCACCGTCGAGGTGGTCGTGGAGGAGCACCTTCGGGGAGCGGCGGATCTGATCCGGGGTGGGCAGGTTGGGGGTCTCGCTCGTCATCTGGGCACTCTAGCTCCTACGCGCGTAGAGCACCGGCTGGCGTCAGGGGTCGATATGTAACAGAGACCGTACGGACGGGTGGCGTACACCTGTCAGTCTGAGACTGTTCCGCCATGGCACAGCATGCGCCGCCGGCGCGCGGGGCCCGCCTGGGGCGGGCAGCCGGCGCGAACGGCTCGGTCTCGACGGTCGGTACGGTCAGCACGGTCAACGGGGTGGTGCTCCTGCTCCCGGGAGCCTCCAGATTCTCCCCCGGTCCGGTGCGTCCGCTCGCGCGGGCGCTCGGCCGGGCGGGCGGGGCGCAGGGGCTGGTCACGCACACGGTCCTGCACGGGGAGGGGTCCCGGGAGGAGGCCGCGGCCTGGGCCGCGGACGAGGCGGTGCGGCGGTACGGGGACGTGCCGGTGTGCCTGGCCGGGTACGGCGCCGGCGGCGGGGCGGCGTTGCGCGCGGCCGGGCACGATGCCGTCAACTCGGTGCTGGCGCTGGCCCCTTGCTTAGCGGAGGCCCCCTCCGACGGCTCCCCTGATCCGGTGAAACAGCTCGCCGGGCGGCAGGTGCTGATCGTGCACGGCACCAACGACGCCCGCAGCGACCCGGAGTCCTCCTTCCGGCTGGCGGCGCGGGCGAAGAAGGCGAATCGTTCTACCTGCCGGTTCGAGGTGCACTCGGACGGTCACGGGCTGCGCGAGCACCAGGCGGAAGTGGTGGCGCTGGCGGTGGACTTCGTCCTCGGTGCGGTGTTCTCGGGGCGGTACTCGCGGCCCGTGACGGACGCGCTGGCGGCGCCCCCACCGCTGGGCCTGCGGATGCCGCTGGCCTCGGGGTTCGGGCGTTCGCTGCGGGGCTGATCCGGGCACCGGCCGGGGGCGGTCCGTGCCCGGCCGGGCGGGGGGTGCGCGCGTAGAGTGAGGAGTGGACTCGGGGCCGTTCTCCACGGGAGGCGATGCACCATGGCCGGACTCGTGCGCAAGAGCTTCGACAGCGCCGACGAGACGCGGCCGTTCCACGACGGCAAGGGCAGGCTGGACCTGCTCCAGACCAGCGGCGGGCCCGTCGGCCGCGCCGTGTTCGAACCGGGCTGGCGCTGGTCGGAGCACATCAAGCCGCTGGTGGGCACGGACAGCTGCAAGTCCGCGCACACCGGGTACGTGGTGAGCGGCCGCATGAAGATCGTGATGGACGACGGGCAGAGCGACGAGTACGGCCCCGGAGACTTCATGGAGGTCGCGCCCGGGCACGACGCGTGGGTGATCGGCGACGAGCAGTGCGTGGCGCTGGACTGGACGGGCTTCGGGGACTACGCGAAGCCCGCGTGAGCAACCGGCGGCCGGTCAGGCCGCCGTCAGGCGGATCGGGTTGGTGAGCGCGGCCGGAGCACCGGGCAGCGGCGGGGCCGCCGCCGGGTGGCGGACCTCGGCGCGTACGTAGGCGGAGCGGGCGGCGGTGGTGGTGGTCCCCTGACGCGGCCGGGGCCACGGTGGCAGTCGGTGCACCCCACGCCGGTGATAGGTTCTCAACTGTGAGCCAAGGCACCTTGGTCAAGCGGCAGTTCGGGCATCGCGCCCGTCTTTCGCTCTCGCGTGCCGAGGTGTCGAGGATGGATGGCCAGGCGCACGCGGCCCGCACCATGTGGAACCTGCTGCATGCCTGGTGGCGGATGATGCCCAGGGAAAAGCGGACTCTTGCGAATGCGGACGCCGCCATACGGCAGGCCCGCAAGGACATCGACTTTCTGGCCGTCCTCCCCGCACAAGCCGCGCAATCGGTGTTGAAGGCGTACTTCCAGGCGTGGAAAAACTGCTGGGAGGGTCGAGCCAACGCCCCGAACTTCAAGGGCCGCATCCGCACGGTAATGTCCGTGGACGTCCCGCAGGGCCGGGACCTGCACATCACCCGCGTGCACCGCCGCTGGGGTATGGCCAACATTCCCAAGGTGGGCCGGGTCCGCTTCCGGTGGACCAAGTGCCTACCTGTGGGCAAGCGCGCCAGTGCTGAGAACCGCATCACCGGGGCGCGGCTGGTCAAGGACGCCCTCGGCTGGCACGTCGCCTTCCGCGTCCAGACCCTGGAGACTGAGCCCAAGCCCCACCGAGGAGCGGAAGTCGGCATCGATTTCGGCATCACCGTGCCCATCGCTCTCTCGGACGGTGAGGCATACGAGCACGGCGAGTGGCTGACCGACAGGGAGAAGTCCAAGCTCCTGCATCTGGAGCGGCGCGCCGCGCGGCGCAAGGCGCACCGCAAGCCTGGCGAGCGCGCCAGTCGCCGGCTGCACCACACCTACGACCAGATCAGAGGGCTCCGCGCGAAAGCCAAGCGCAGGGCACTCGACTGGCAGCATCAGACGACCACCGCCATCGCCCGAACCTACGGCACAGTCGTCGTCGAAGCACTCGCGATCGCGAACATGGTCAAGTCCGCCAAGGGGACCATCGACGAACCGGGGAAGAACGTCGCGCAGAAGGCCGGGCTGAACCGCGCCATCAGCGGAGAGGCGTGGGGCCGGACGGTCACCATGCTGAGGTACAAGACCGCCTGGCACGGCGGCACCTTGCACAGGGTCCCGGCCCCCGACACTTCCCGGCGCTGTTCCGCATGTGGCGTTGTCACGCCCGGGAGCCGGGAGTCACAGGCCGTGTTCGTGTGCAAGAACCCGGACTGCGGGTGGTCGGGCAACTCCGACCACAACGCGGCTCGGAACGTCCTGGACCTGTACCGGAGGGGCCTCGCGCTCATCCCGGCTGCCGGGAGGGCAGTCGTAAGGCGTGGCAAGCGCGTCAAGCCCGCTACCGCAAGGTAAGCGGGAATCTCCCGGCTGCGGCAGGGAGAGCACTTCAATCAGGCCCATCGCGCCAGAATCGGGGAATCACGTGAATCCCGCGTGAATCGGGGATGAGCGGGCCCGGTCGGCCCAGCAGGCCCGCGGCCCGGTCGAGGGCGCGGGTGAGGGCGGCGGCGGTCGGGGCGGCGGCAAGGACGTACGCGTGGTGCAGGCCTCCGGTGGGGGCGCGGCGCACCGTGGCGTCCGGCGGGACCTCCAGGCGGGCGCGCACCACGCCCGGTACGGCGCGGGCCGCCGCGAGCCGGGGTGCGGCCGCCTCGGTCAGGCGCAGGCCGGGCGGGAAGTCCACGTACCGCAGTCCGGCGTGGGCGGTGCGGGGTCTGCGGGGCGGGTCGGGCAGGCCCAACCCGGAGGCGAGGGCCAGGGCGAGCACGTCGGTGCCGTGGGCCAGGGCCAGCAGCTCGGTGAGTTCCTCGCCGCCGGGGCGGGCGTGGGCCTCGACCAGGCGGGGGCCGTGCGGGGTGAGGACGACCTCGGTGTGGGAGGGGCCGTCGTGGTGGCCCGCGAGGTCGAGGACGCCGCGTACGAGGCGGCGTACGGCCTCCGCGGCGGCGGGGTCCAGGGCGACGGGGGCCTGGTGGCCGCTGGTGGTGAGGTCCGGGCCGGGGAGCCGGCGGGTCCAGCCGAGGACGCGGTGGCGGCCCTGCCGGGAGAGGGCTTCGACGGTGAGTTCGGGGCCTTCGAGGTACTCCTCGACGAGGAGGTCGGTGACCTCGGGGTAGGCGCGGGCGGCAGCCAGCGCGCCGGCCTCGTCGGCGATCAGCCGGACGGCCTCCCCGTAGCGGCCGGAGCGGGGTTTGGCCACGCACGGGTAGCCGATGAGGCGGGCGATGAAGGGGAGCAGCGAGGCGCGGCCGCAGCGGGCGAAGGAGACGGGCCGGGCGGGGTGCAGGGCGTTGGCCCGGGCCCGTAAGGAGGCCTTGTCCATCAGGGCGGTGACGGCGGCGGCGGGGGTTCCGGGCAGTCCGAGGGCCTCGTTGGCGCGGGCGGCCGCGAGGGCGGTGGCGGGGGCGAAGCCGAAGACGGCGGCGCGGCCGTCGTGGACGTCCTCCAGCCGGGCGAGTGCCGCGGTCAGGCGGGGGTGGTCGCGCCAGTCCGTCCGTACCGGCCGTACCGCCCCCTTTCGGTCGGACGGCAGCGACGGATCCGGCGCGACCACCACGGTGCGCGCGCCCGCGCGGCGGGCGGCAGCGACCTCGGCGGGGCGCGGGCTCAGCAGGACGGCGACGGGCTGGTGCCGCCGGCCGGTCGTCCCTTGCCGCATCCCGCGCTCCCCCCGTCACGCCGTGCCTCCACTGTGCCTGTTCGGTATAGGGGGAATGAGGTCGGCGACGCGTCGAGTTGTCGCCTTGCGGGAACACGAGGGGTTTATAAACGCGCACAGGCAGGGACGAATAGGCATATGCCAGCCGATGCCGAGGGAGCCGGAGCGGCCGACGGGGCCGGTCGGGCGGACGCAGCCACCTGGTCCGACGCGGCCGCTTGGTCCGACGCGGCCATCTGGTCCGACGGGGCCGCGACCGCGCACGGGGCCGATCTGAGCCCCGCCGCGCGGCGCCTCTACGCGTACGCGGTCGAGCGGCACGCCTTCACCGTGGCCGAGGCCACCGGGGCCCTGGGTGCCCGCGCGGGCGCGGCCGTCACCGAGCTGGCCGCCGCGCACCTGCTCCAGCGGGCCCCCGGCAGCGGTCCGGAGCGGTGGAGCGCGGTGGCACCCCGGGCGGCGGCGGCGCGGGCGCTGGCCCCGCTGGCGCTGCTCGTACGGGAGACGCACGACGAGATGGACCGGCTGCGGGGGCGGCTGGAGGCGCTGGTGCCCGCGTACGAGGCGGGGGCCGCGCACCGGGACCCGGGCGGGACGGGACGGCTGGAGCTGGTCACCGACCTGGGGGCGGTGCGCGGGCTGATCACGGAGCTGGCGGCGGGCTGCGAGCGGGAGCTGCTGACCTCGCAGCCGGGCGGCGGCCGCCCGCAGGAGACCCTGGAGGAGGCGGTCGGGCGGGACGAGTCGCTGCTGACGCGCGGGGTCCGGATGCGGACGATCTACCAGCACACGGCGCGCTACTCGCGGCCCACGGCGGCGTACGTCGAGCGGGTGACGGCGCTCGGCGCGCAGGTACGGACGCTGGGCGACGGGCTGATGCGGATGCTGATCTTCGACCAGCACACGGGCGTGATGGCGGTGCCGGACCGGACCGGGGCGGCGCTCGTGGTGCGGGAACCGAGTGTCGTGCACTTCATGACGGCGGCCTTCGAGCGGTCCTGGCTGGGCGCCCGGCCCTTCCCGACGACGGTCAGCCCGGAGGCGGCCCGGTCGCTCTCGGACGAGCTGCGGCAGACCATCGTCCGGCTGATGTCGGAGGGCCTGGAGGACAAGGTGATCGCCCGCCGCCTGGGCATGTCGGAACGCACCTGCCAGCGGCACATCGCGGAGATCATGCGCGCGATCGGCGCCAAGTCCCGCTTCCAGGCCGGGTACTTGCTCTCCACCGCGGCCACGCCCCGGCGGCCGGACGAGGACCCCGGGGCCGACGGACCTTCCTGAGCGTCAGATCAGGGAGGGCAGGATGCCGCGCGGCCACCGGCCGAGCCAGAACGCTGCCGCCGAGGGCCGCTCCTGGCGTTCGGTGGAGCCGTCGTGCAGCAGGTATGCAGGGCGCGGAACGACGGCGAGCCGGGGCGGGCGAGGCATCGTGCTCCTCTCGACTGCGTGCGAGTGCGGTGGGAGCGGCGTCTTCACCGGTCACCGGCCCGGCGGGGGACGTCGGGGGCGACGATCCACTCCCGCCCCCCCTCCTTCGGGCCGCAAGAACACCGCGCACGGCATGACACGCCTGCTGTACGGGTCCTCGTACGGACCGATGAACTGCACGACGGCTTCGCGATTCTGCCCGGGGTCGAACACCCGGGCACCCTCGTAGAGCCAGTCGGGCAGGTTCTGGTGGGACGTGGGGCGGGGTGGGGAGTTCACTCCTGCTCCTGCCGTTGAGGATTGGGGCCGAACACTGTCGGCCTCGCCGAAGGCCGTGATATTCAGTCAACCGCCGTGCACAGACCGTGAGTACGGTGGTGGCGGCAGCGGACCGTGAAAGCCGTGAAAGTCGGGGGGATCACCATGACGGCAGGCACTCCGAACATCGCCTTGGCCGCGCTCTTCGAGGAGACAGGCTGGTCGCGGGGCCAATTCATCCGGGCCATCGCGCGCGTGGGTGCCGAGAGCGGCATCCCCTTCGGCTACGACGAGTCGGCGGTACCGAAGTGGGTGGCGGGAAGCCTGCCGAGGAAGCAGGTTCGCCCGCTGGTCCTGGAAGCCCTGTCCCGCAGGCTCGGCCGGCCCGTCACCGGGTACGCCGCAGGGTTCACGAATTCGCACGAGCCCTCGGGCCAGTCGCCGGATACCGTGGCAGAACTGGTCGATCTCGGGAGCGCTGACATGGATCCCTCACGCAGAAGCGTCCTCGGCGCCGGGCTGTTCTCGGCCGCGGCGGTGATCCCCGGCTGGCCGGACGTACGCGACCGGTTGGAGCGCGTACAGGAGGAACCGCACACCCGGATCGGTCAGCACGAGGTTGCCGCCGTCATCTCCATGACCGAGTACATAAGCGATCTCGACGACAAGTTCGGCGGACGGATGGCCAGGCCGATGGCAGCCGCCTTCCTGGTGAACACGATCGTGCCCGCGCTCAGAGCGACTGCCGGGGACGAAGTGAAGAACGCCTTGCGCTCTGCAGCGGCCGATCACCTCTACCTGACGGGGTACATGGCCATGGACGAGCGCGAGGACGGGCTGGCACAGCGCTACTACACCAAGGCCCTCGAACTGGCCGGCACGGCGGGCGACCACCTGACCTACTGCACCACCCTGCGGGGAATGAGCGTCCAGGCCGTCGACCTCGGGCACGGCCCCCTCGCGGTGCGCCTGGCCGATGCCGCCGCGTCCGCCTCTCCTCAGGCCGGTCCCCGGATGCTCGCCTTCCTCACCGGCCAGCAGGCCCACGCCGCCGCGCAGACCGGGGACCGGACCGGCGCGCTGCTGCGGATGAAGGAGGCCGAGACGGCCATGGACAAGGCAGAGTCGAAGGCGAAGGCGTTCGGCTCCTACGACCCGTCGGCACTGAATTACCACATCGGTCAGGTGCGGTACGAGCTCGGTGACATCGCCGGTTCCATCAAGTCCATGGAGCTCGCGGACCGGCTGCGCGAGCCCGTCTACCGGCGGACCAGGGTCCGGTACAACGCGATGATCGCCGAGCGGAAGCTGGCGGTGGGCCGCCTGGAGGAGGCCTGCGTCGACTGGAACCGGGTCCTGGACGACTACCCCCTCGTTCAGTCCGGCCGGTGCGACGACCGCGTCCGGATCATGCTCTCCTCGCTCCGGCCCCATCTCGGCAACGCGCACGCCCGCGAGGCGTACGAGCGGGGCAGGACGTTGTTTCGTACTGGCTGACGTCCGCTGGGGCCATAGCCTTCAGGCCACCGCGTCTCGCCGTCCCTGGGGTGGAAGGGCGGGTACGGAGAGCCCCCGCGCAGCGGCACCGGACCACGGCCGGCACAACCGGCCCCGACCGGCGGGTCGACGGCCGGAGGCCGGCGCAGCGGCGCGAAGCCGGGGAGGCGCCCCGGCGCCGAGCCGCGCGAGCGGCGCGTGAAGAAGGCGTCATGCGTGCGATCGGCGCCAAGTCCCGCTTCCAGGCCGGGTACTTGCTCTCCACCGCGCAGGCGGCACCGGAGCGGGATCCCGGCTGAGGGCAGGCTGTTAGCCTGCGGCGATGGGACTGGACATCACCGTGGTCATGGCCGACTGGGAGCACCTGGCCCGGATACCGGCCGACGGGCGCGTGGGCGTCCTGACCGATGCCGTGTACCCGGACTTCTGCTGCGACGCGTGCTGGGACGCCGACCTCGCGGTGCGGGGCGGCTGGGTGTGGCAGCGGGGGGCGGCGTGGTGCGCCGAGTACCGGTTCTTCGGGACCACCGGTTCCTACAGCTGGCACTTCCAGCTCGCCGGGGCCTGGGAGGACATGAGGCCGTCGGCCGCGCCGGAGCTGCGGGAGGCCCTCGACGTCTTCCTGGGCGGCCTGGTGTGGGACGGCCCGGACCACGACGAGCGGGCGGACCCGTACGGGGGCCCCGCGGACGGCTTCCCGGACGACCCGGAGCCGTGGTGCCCGAAGGTGCTGCTGCTGCGCGCGCCGCAGGAGGTGCCGGCGCTCGTGCGGGCCTGGGAGGCGGCCGCGCCGCGGCTGGAGGAGCTCCGGGAGCCCTTCGCCGCCCAGGCCGACCGCCGGCCCTCCTGGCTCGACACCTTCGACGGCGCCGCCGGGCTGCTGCGGGAGTGGGGCGAGGTGGTCACGGGGGCCGGGGCGCGGGGGTGGGGGCTGGTCGGGCTGCCGTGCTGACGGGGTCTCAGAGCAGTGGTTCCAGTTCGGGGATGAGGCGGCCCCTGCGGGACAGCAGGAAGCGTTTGAACTCGGCGACCGGCGGGGTGTCCGGGTGGCCGTCCAGCCAGGCGACGCCGATCTCGCGGACCGCGCGCGGGGCGGTGACCGTCAGCTCGACGACCCCGGGGCGGGGGACGGCGGGCGGGGGCAGCAGGGCCACGCCGAGGCCCGCCGCGACGAGGCCGCGCAGGGTCTCGGCCTCCTCGCCCTCGAAGGCGACCTTGGGGGTGAAGCCGGCTTCCGCGCACAGGTCGTCGGTGATGCGGCGCAGGCCGTAGCCGGCCTCCAGGGTGACGAAGGTTTCCTCGGCGGCCTCGGCGAGCCTGATGCGTTTGCGTACGGCGAGGCGGTGGTCGTCGGGGACGACCAGGCGCAGCCGCTGTTCGTCGAGGCGCCGGGCCACCAGGTCGGGGGCGACGGGCAGCGGGGAGGTGAGGCACAGGTCGAGTTCCCCGGCCCGGAGCTTCTCCAGCATGGCTTCGCCGTAGTTCTGGACGAGGGCGAAGCGTACGCCGGGGTGGTCGGCCCGGAAGGCGCGGATCAGGCCGGGGACGGTCTCGGGGCCCAGGGTGTGCAGGAAGCCGAACGCGACCTTCCCGAAGGCGGGGTCGGCGTCCTGCTGTACGGAGCCGGCGGCGCGGGCGATCTTGTCGAGGGCCTGTTCGGTGGAGGCGAGGAAGGCGCGGCCGGCGGTGGTGAGGGCGACGGTGCGGCCCTTGCGGGCGAACAGCGAGACGCCCAGGTCCTGTTCGAGGCGGACCATGGCCCGGGAGAGGGTGGACTGCGGTACGCCCAGTTCCTGCGCGGCGCGGGTGACGTGCTCGTGCCGGGCGACGGCCGCGAACCAGGCGAGCCGGGGGGCCAGCAAACTTGTCACGGCCATGTCTTCTTCGTAACGGCTTGCCGACATCCATCCCCCTGAGCTGCACTGATGCGTGAGTGGATCGATTATCGCGAATCTGTGCATTGGACGCATGAAAAGGGGCGGGTCTACGGTCTTCGTATGCCTCCCGCTCATACCGGGGCACCCGTCATCCCGGGTGCCTCCACCGCGTCGTTCCCTCAGCCCGAGCTCCGCTCACCCGAGCCCCGCTCCCCCGGCCGCCCCGGCTACCGCCGGATGAGCCTCGCGCTCTTCGCCGCCGGTCTCGCGACCTTCGCCCTCCTCTACTCCACCCAGGCGCTGCTGCCCGCGATCTCCGCCGGTTTCGGCGTGACGGCGGGTCAGGCCAGCTGGACGGTGTCCGCGGCCACCGGCGCGCTCGCGCTGTTCGTCCTGCCGCTCAGCGCGCTGTCCGAGCGGTTCGGGCGGACCCGGATGATGACCTGCTCGATGGTGCTGGCCGTCGGCGTGGGGCTGCTCGTCCCCTTCGCGCCGAGCCTGGAGTGGCTGGTCGTGCTGCGTGCGGTGCAGGGTGCGGCGATCGCCGGGATCCCGGCCTCCGCGATGGCGTACCTGGCGGAGGAGGTCCGGCCCAAGGCGCTGGTCGGGGCGATCGGCCTGTTCGTGGCGGGGAACTCCATCGGCGGCATGAGCGGCCGCGTCGTCACCGGCTGGGCCGCGCAGGCCTGGGGCTGGCGGGCGGGGCTGGCGGCCGTCGGGGTGATGGCGCTGGTGTGCGCGGTGGCGTTCCTGGTGCTGCTGCCCCGGGCGCGGTTCTTCCGGCCTGCCTCGCTGAACCCGCGCGCGGTGGGACGTACCGTCGCCGGGCACCTGCGCGATCCGCTGCTGCTGCGGTTGTACGGGATCGGCGCGCTGTTCATGACCGTCTTCGGGGCGGTGTACACGGTGATCGGCTACCGCCTCGTCGACGAGTTCTCCCTCGGCCAGGGCGTCGTCGGCTCGATCTTCCTGGTCTACCTGGTGGGTACGGCCTCCTCGGCGGCGGCCGGGCAGCTGGTGGCGCGGGCCGGGCGGCGCGGGGCGCTGTACCTGGCCGTGACGACGACCGCGCTGGGGCTGCTGCTGTCCCTCGGGGACTCCCTCGCGGCGATCCTGGTGGGGCTGGTGCTGATCACGGCGGGGTTCTTCGCCGGGCACGCGGTGGCCTCGGCGGCGGTCAGCCGGACCGCGAAGTCGGGCCGGGCGCAGGCCTCCGCGCTGTACCAGTCCGCGTACTACCTGGGTTCCAGCGCGGGCGGCACCCTGGGCGCGCTGGCCTACCACGCCTCGGGGTGGGCGGCCACGGTCGGGATCGCGCTGCTGGCGGTGGTGGGCGTCGCCTCCATCACCCTCTACGGCTCCCACGCGGCCCGCGCCGAGCGGCGGCTCCTCGCCCCGGCGGCGACGGCACGCTGACCGGCCGGGACGTACTGCCACCGAAGGGATCCGGCCGGGTTCCGCCGTCTTTCGGCCGGATCCGGCGCTTGCGGCGATGCGAACCCGTAACGGTTACCCCTTGCCGGACCCCCTGACGAACGGGCCCGCAGACCCTACGCTCGCGTTGGCGACCCGCCGCCGCTCCGACGGCACCGGGCCGGGGGCGCCGGGCGGGGCCGGGGAGGGATCGATGGCGGAGATACGCCGGCGCGCGAGGCGCCGGGCCGCGATGGTGTTCGGCGGGGCGCTCGCACTGGCCGCGCCGATGGTGGTCGCGGGGGGCGGGGCGGCGCAGGCCGCGTCCTGCAACGTGACGACGGGGCCCTACCAGCGGCAGGTGGAACAGTTCCTGGGCCGGCCGGTGGACGGGGTGCAGTCGGCGGCCGACTGCACGGCCATCCAGTCCTTCCAGGCCACCCACGGCATCACCCCGACCATGGGGTACGCGGGCCCGCTGACCTGGCAGACGATGAGCACGATGCTGGCGCAGCGGGCGGCCGGCAAGAATCCGAACGCCGACAAGAAGTGCCCCACCAACCTGGGGCGCATCGCCTGCGTCGACCTGACGCGGCAGCTCAGCTGGATCCAGGACGGCGCGACGCTGAAGTACGGCCCGGTGCCGGTGCGCACCGGCAAGGCGGAGACCCCGACCCGGACCGGCCTGAAGAAGATCTACTACCGCAGCATCAACCACTGGTCGACGATCTACAACGTCCCGATGCCGTATTCGCAGTTCTTCGACGGCGGCATCGCCTTCCACTCCGTCACCAAGAGCATGTGGAACCCTCCGGGCTCGGGCGGTTGCGTGAACATGACGACCACCGACGCGAAGGCGTACTGGAGCATGCTGACCAACGGCGAGGACGTCTACGTGTACGGGCGCAAGCCCGGGACCTGACGGTCCCGGTTTCCGCGGCTCCCGCTCTCTGCAGCTGCCGTTGTCAGTGCCCTCGGGTAGTTTCCGAAGTGACGGAACTACCTGGGGGACGGCAGCCATGAGTGATCTCGCCACGACACCGCCGGAGGCGGACCTCGACGCCGCGCTGGTCCGCTACCGCGTCGAGCTGACCGGCTACTGCTACCGGATGCTCGGCTCTGCCTTCGACGCCGAGGACGCCGTGCAGGACACGTACGTCCGGGCCTGGCGCAGCTTCGAGAAGTTCGAGGGCCGCTCCTCGCTGCGGTCGTGGCTGTACCGGATCGCCACCAACGTGTGCCTGGACCTGCTGAACGCCGGGAACCGGCGGGCCCGCCCCATGGACCTCGGCGCCCCGCAGCACCAGGCCTCCGCCGTGCTGAACGAGCGGCCCGAGGTGACCTGGCTGGAGCCCGTGCCGGACGGCCGGGTGCTGCCGCAGACCGCCGACCCGGCGGAGATGGCGCTGGCCAAGGAGTCCGTCCGGCTGGCCTTCGTCGCGGCGCTCCAGCACCTGCCGGCGAAGCAGCGGGCCGTGCTGATCCTGCGGGAGGTGCTGGCCTGGAAGGCGGACGAGGTCGCGACGCTGCTGGACACCACGGTGGCTTCGGTGAACAGCGCCCTCCAGCGGGCCCGCGCCACCCTCGCCGGGCAGCGCGTGCGCGACAGCGACCCGGCGGACCCCCTGGACGCGGACCAGGCGAAGCTGCTGGAGCAGTACCTGTCCGCCTTCGAGGCGTACGACATCACGCGGCTCACCACCCTGCTCCATGAGGACGCGGTGCTGTCGATGCCGCCGTTCGACCTGTGGCTCCAGGGCCACGCGGACATCGCCGCGTGGCACCTGAACCAGGGCATCGGATGCAAGGGCTCCCGCCTGGTGGCGACCACGGCGAACGGCATGCCGGCCTTCGGCCAGTACCGGCCGCGCGAGGACGGTGCGCCGGGGCACGTCCCGTGGGCGCTCCAGGTGCTGGAGATCTCAGACGGGAAGATCGTCGGCCTCAACGCCTTCCTCGACACCGACCGGTGGTTCCCGCTCTTCGGTCTCCCCGAGCAGCTCGACGAGGCCCACGAGGCGCAGTAGGGCCAGCAGCCGCCCGTCGGCGCCGGTCACCCTGAAGGGGGTGCCGTGCCGGCGGGCGGTGAGCGCCATGCGCGCGAGCGCGTCGACGGTGGCGAGGCCGGGCTCGGTGACGGCCCGCACGTCGCAGACGACGTGGGCGGGGCCGTCGCGGCATGCCTCGCTGACGCGTGCGCAGAGCGCGGGGATGTCGGCCGGGGGCCCTTCCAGGGCCAGGGTTCTGATCTCCACGGGAGGATGACCGTCCCCGGCCCCGGAACTCATCGGCCGGGGGCGGGGGCCCTGTGGGGCTGGTCCCCTACCCGCCCTTCCACCGTTCCCCGGGCGCCGCCCGGCCCCGCTCCCGGGGGCCCGCCCCCAGCCCCCCGCGCCTCAAACGCCGGCGGGGCCGGGGGTGGGGCCGGGGGTGGTCGGCGGTCAGGCGATGCGGTCCAGGACGATCGGGGTGGCGGTGAAGGCGGTGCCCGCGGGGGCCACGTCGTAGCAGCCGTCCAGGGAGGCGAGGGCGTACGCGAACTTCTCCGGGGTGTCCGTGTGCAGGGTCATCAGCGGCTGCCCGGCCGTGACGGTGTCGCCCGGCTTGGCGTGCAGCTCGATGCCCGCGCCCGCCTGGACCGGGTCCTCCTTGCGGGCGCGGCCCGCGCCCAGGCGCCAGGCGCCGACGCCGACCGCGTACGCGTCGAGGCGGGTCAGGACGCCCGAGGCGGAGGCGGTGACCACGTGCTGCTCGCGGGCGACGGGCAGGGTCGCGTCCGGGTCGCCGCCCTGGGCCGCGATCATCCGGCGCCACACGTCCATGGCGGAGCCGTCGGCGAGGGCCTTCGCCGGGTCGGCGTCCTTGATGCCGGCCGCGTCCAGCATCTCGCGGGCCAGGGCGAGGGTCAGCTCGACCACGTCGGAGGGGCCGCCGCCGGCCAGGACCTCGACGGACTCGCGGATCTCCAGGGCGTTGCCGGCGGTGAGGCCGAGCGGGGTGGACATGTCGGTGAGCAGGGCGATCGTCTTGACGCCGCTGTCGGTGCCCAGGGCCACCATCGTGGAGGCCAGTTCGCGGGCGTCCTCGATGTTCTTCATGAAGGCGCCGGTGCCGACCTTGACGTCGAGGACGAGCGAGCCCGTGCCCTCGGCGATCTTCTTCGACATGATCGAGGAGGCGATCAGCGGGATGGCCTCGACGGTGCCGGTGACGTCGCGCAGCGCGTAGAGCTTCTTGTCGGCGGGGGCCAGGCCGTCGCCCGCCGCGCAGATGACGGCGCCGGTGCTGTCGAGGACGCTGAGCATCTCCTCGTTGGACAGCAGGGCGCGCCAGCCGGGGATGGACTCCAGCTTGTCCAGGGTGCCGCCGGTGTGGCCGAGGCCGCGGCCCGACAGCTGCGGCACGGCCGCGCCGCAGGCGGCGACGAGCGGGGCCAGCGGGAGGGTGATCTTGTCGCCGACGCCGCCGGTGGAGTGCTTGTCGGCGGTGGGGCGGGAGAGGGAGTCGAAGTTCATCCGCTCGCCGGAGGCGATCATCGCGGCGGTCCAGCGGGCGATCTCGGCGCGGTTCATGCCGTTGAGGAGGATGGCCATGGCGAGCGCCGACATCTGCTCGTCCGCGACGACCCCGCGGGTGTACGCGTCGATGACCCAGTCGATCTGCTCGGGGCTCAGCTCACCGCGGTCCCGCTTGGTCCGGATGACGGAGATGACGTCCATGAGGTGACTTCCTTCTACGCGCATAGAGATGAGGGAGGAGTTCAGGTTCAGGTTCGGGGGGAGACGGCGGGGAAGACGACGGCCCTCCGCCCGGCAGGGGCGGAGGGCCGTCACCGCGGCTATCTCAGGTGGTCGGGCCCGAAGGCCTGCGGCAGCATCGCGCTCAGCGGCAGGATCCCGGCCGGTGTGTCCACCAGCAGGTCCGGGCCGCCGAACTCGTAGAGCAGCTGGCGGCAGCGCCCGCACGGGACGAGGCTCTCGCCCTTGCCGTCCACGCACGTGAAGTGGGTGAGACGGCCGCCGCCGGTGGCCTGGAGGGAGGAGACCAGGCCGCACTCGGCGCACAGGCCGAGCCCGTAGCTGGCGTTCTCGACGTTGCAGCCGGTCACGACCCGGCCGTCGTCCACCAGCGCGGCGACGCCGACCGGGAAGCCCGAGTAGGGCGCGTAGGCGTGGGACATCGCTTCTCGCGCCGCCACCCGCAGGGCTTCCCAGTCCACGGCTGCCGTGGGGTCCGGGGTCACTTGCCCTGGCCCTTGCGGTACGGCAGGCCGTCCGCCTTCGGCATGCGCAGGCGCTGCGCGGAGAGCGCGAGCACGAGCAGGGTGGTGAGGTACGGGGCCGCGTCCACGAACTGGCTCGGAACCTGGTCCGTCAGGGCGTACCAGACGAAGAGGCCCACGGCGCAGACGCCGGAAATGGCGGCCGGGACGTACTTCTTCTTGTACACCTGCCAGGCCGCGGCGAGCACCAGCAGGATGGCGACCAGCAGCAGCATCGCGTGGACGTTCTCGGCGCCGCCGCGCAGCTTGAGGCTGTCGGTGAAGCCGAAGAGGCCCGCGCCGAGCGCCATGCCGCCCGGCATCCAGTTGCCGAAGATCATCGCGGCGAGACCGATGTAACCGCGGCCGCCGGTCTGGCCCTCCTGGTAGATCGGGCTGGCGACCTCGGAGAGGAACACGCCGCCGAGGCCCGCGAGGGCGCCGGAGACGATCACGGCGATGTACTTGTACTTGTAGACGTTGACGCCGAGGGACTCGGCGGCCGTCGGGTTCTCGCCGCAGGAGCGCAGGCGCAGACCGAAGGCGGTGCGCCACAGGACCCACCAGGTGCCGGGGATCAGCAGCAGCGCGAGGACGGTCAGCAGGGACAGCTCGGTGACCAGGCCGCCGATGACGCCGGCGAGGTCGGAGACGAAGAACCAGTGCTTGCCCTGGAGGGTGGTCATCCAGTCGGACAGCCCCGGCACGGTGATCTTGTAGATCTCCTCGACGCGCGGCGACTGCTTGGAGGAGCCGCCGGGGGCGTCCGCGAAGGTGAAGTTCGACAGGTACTGGGTGAAGCCCAGGGCCAGGATGTTGATGGCCACACCGGAGACGATGTGGTTGACGTTGAAGGTGACCGTGATGATCGCGTGCAGCAGGCCGCCGACGGCGCCGCCGGCGATGCCGACGAGCACACCGGTCCAGGGGCCCCACTGGTAGCCGGCCCAGGCACCGAACCAGGTGCCGAGGATCATCATGCCTTCGAGGCCGATGTTGACGACGCCCGCGCGTTCGGCCCACAGGCCGCCGAGGCCGGCGAGGCCGATCGGCACCGCGAGGGAGAGGGCGCCGGAGACCTGGCCGACGGAGGTCAGGTCCTCGGCGCCACTGATCAGGCGGACCAGCGAGACGAGCGCGAGGCCGCCGGCGACGATCAGCAGGATCATGGGCAGGGTGAGCTTCTTGCGGCCGCCCGGCTTCTGGGGGGCGGCGCTCGTCGCGGAAGCGGTGCTGGTGCTCACGCCGCGACCTCCTTGTCGGTCTTGATGGCGTGGCCCGCGGCCAGTTCCTCGCCGACCTTCTGCTGCTGGCGGCGGATCCCGTAACGGCGGACGAGCTCGTAGGAGATGACGACCGCGATGACGATCAGGCCCTTCATGATCGTGCCGATCTCCTTCGCGTACCCGGCGGTGTCGAGGGAGGCCGAGGCCTTGTCGATGAAGGCCATCAGGAACGCGGCGAAGAGGATGCCGACCGGGCTGTTGCGGCCGAGCAGCGCGATGGTGATGCCGGTGAAGCCGACACCCACCGGGAAGGACAGGTTGTACGTGTGGGTCTCGCCCAGCAGCTGCGGCATGCCCGACAGACCGGCGACGGCGCCCGAGATGAGCATCGAGGTGATGATCATCTTCTTGGCGTCCACACCGGAGGCCTGGGCGGCGGACTCGCTGGCGCCGGTGGCGCGCAGGTCGAAGCCGAAGCGGGTGCGGTTGAGCACGAACCAGTAGACGACGCCGAGGGCGAAGGCCACGAAGGTGAAGCCGTAGATCTCCAGGCCGTCACCGACGGACAGGGCCGGGAACCAGCCCGACTCGGCGATGTCGCCGGTGGTCAGGTCGTTGGAGCCGGGGGGCTGGACGCCGAGGTTCTTCGGCAGGATCAGCCAGGCGATCAGGCTGGTCGCGATGGCGTTCAGCATGATCGTGGAGACGACCTCGCTGACCCCGCGCTTGGCCTTCAGGACGCCCGCGATACCGGCCCAGAAGGCACCGGTGAGCATCGCGACGAGCACGATCAGCAGGATGTGCAGCGGCCCCGGCAGGGTCACGGCGGTGCCGACCACGGCGGAGATCATCGCGGCGAGGCGGTACTGGCCGTCGACGCCGATGTTGAAGAGGTTCATCCGGAAGCCGATGGCCACGGCCAGGGCCGCCAGGTAGTACGTACCGGCCTGGTTCAGGATCAGGACCTGGACGTCCTCGTAGCCGGCGTTCTCCACCATCAGGCGCAGCGGCTCGATCGGGTCCACGCCGGTCGCGGCGAGCACGACCATGGTCAGTACGAAGGCGCTGACCAGCGCGAGCACGGGGCCGGCGAAGGCGAGGAGCAGCCGGTCCTTGTCGAATTTCTTCATCGGGCCTCGTCCTCCGGTGCTGCGGTACCCGTGTCGGTACCGGCGGCGGAGTGGTTGTCGGTTGCTTCCAGGTGCCCGGAGGCGGCGCCCGTCATGGCGGTGCCGAGTTCCTCGGGGGTGACGGTCGCGGGGTCGGCGTCCGCGACCAGGCGGCCGCGGTAGATCACGCGCAGGGTGTCGGACAGGCCGATCAGCTCGTCCAGGTCCGCGGAGATCAGCAGGACGGCCAGACCTTCGCGGCGGGCGTCGCGGATCGCGTCCCAGATCTGCGCCTGCGCACCGACGTCCACACCGCGGGTGGGGTGGGCGGCGATGAGGAACTTCGGGTTGTGGCTCATCTCGCGGCCGACGATCAGCTTCTGCTGGTTGCCGCCGGAGAGGGAGGCCGCGGTGACCTCGATGCCGGGCGTGCGGACGTCGTACTCGCGCACGATCCGCTCGGTGTCCTTGCGGGCGGCCTTCAGGTCGAGGATGCCGCGCTTGGAGTTGGGCGCCTCGGTGACGTGGCCGAGGATGCGGTTCTCCCACAGCGGGGATTCCAGCAGCAGGCCGTGGCGGTGGCGGTCCTCGGGGATGTACCCGATGCCGCCGACGCGGCGCTGGCGCACCGGGGCCTTGGTGATGTCCTTGCCGTCGAGGGTGATGACGCCCGAGTCGGGGGTCAGCATGCCCATGAGGGCCTCGATGAGCTCGGTCTGGCCGTTGCCCTCGACGCCGGCGATGCCGAGGACCTCGCCCTTGTGGATGGTGAGGCTGATGTCGTCGAGCAGCCGGCGGCCCGCCGCGACGTGCTCGTGCAGGTCCGCGTCGGAGGGGGCCAGGGGCTCGGGAGTCAGGGTCTCCGGGGCGGTGGCGACGATGCCGCTCTCGACGACGGTCAGCCGCTCGACCTGGAGCATCGGGACGGTGGTGACCGTGGACTCGCGGGTCTCCGGGGAGGGAAGCTCCGCGCCGACCATCAGCTCGGCGAGCTGCTTGGTGGTCGCCTTCTTCGGGTCGGCGGTGCCGACCGTGGTGCCGCGCCGGATGACGGTGATGTCGTCCGCGACCTTCAGGACCTCGCCCAGCTTGTGCGAGATGAAGATGACGGTGAGGCCTTCGGCCTTGAGCTCGCGCAGGTTGTCGAAGAGGGCGTCCACCTCCTGCGGCACGAGCACGGCGGTCGGCTCGTCGAGGATGAGGGTCTTCGCGCCGCGGTAGAGGACCTTGAGGATCTCCACGCGCTGGCGGTCGGCGACACCGAGGTCCTCGACGAGGGCGTCGGGGCGGATCCCGAGGCCGTACGCGTCCGAGATCTCCATGATCTTCTTGCGGGCCTTGGCCCCGATGCCGTGGAGCTTCTCGCCGCCGAGGACGACGTTCTCCAGGACGGTGAGGTTGTCGGCGAGCATGAAGTGCTGGTGCACCATGCCGATGCCGCGGGCGATGGCGTCGCCGGGGCTGGTGAAGGAGACCTGCTCCCCGTCGATGGCGATGGTGCCCTCGTCCGGCTTCTGCATGCCGTAGAGGATCTTCATCAGGGTCGACTTGCCGGCGCCGTTCTCGCCGATCAAGGCATGGACCGTGCCCTTGCGGACGGTGATCGCGATGTCCTTGTTGGCGACGACGCCGGGGAAGCGCTTGGTGATGCCGTGCAGTTCTACGGCGGGGGGCGGGCTGGACGCGTTGATGACGCACTCTCCTTGGCGCGGAAGGAGCTGGAAAAGCCAGAAGGACCGGCTCGGCAGGGGGGACAGGGCGGGGAGAGAAGGTATCGCGTCCACGATGCCTCTACGCGCGTAGCACTGTCGAAAGTGAAAACTTGCGGCCAACTGACCACAAGTGAACACGGACTGGAGGAGTGAAGGGGGCGGACGCGGTCCGGGGCCCGGGAGCGGTCGAGACCGCTTCCGGACCCCGGAGACCACGACTACCGGTCAGAGACGGCCTTACGGCGCGGTCTTGACGGTGATCTTCTTCGCGATGATGTCGGCCTTGGCCTTCTCCACCGCGGCGATGACGTCGGCCATCTTCTTGTACTCGGGGTTGGAGTCGGCCAGGCCGACGCCGTCCTTGTCCAGGCCGTAGCGGATCTCGCCGACGGTGGGCTTGCCGTCCTTGACCGACTTGACCAGGTTGAAGACGGAGTCGGAGACGTCCTTGGTGACCGAGGTCAGGATGTGCTCCTTGTACTTCGCCAGGCCCGCCTGGTTGTACTGGTCGGAGTCGACACCGATGGCCCACTTGCCCTTGCCGGCAGCGGCCTCGATGGCACCGGAGCCGGCCAGGCCCGCGGCCGCGTAGACCACGTCGGCACCGCCGTCGATGAAGCCGTTCGCGGTGGCCTTGCCGAGGTCGGGCTTGGAGAAGCCCTCGAAGTTCGGCGGCTGGCTCAGGTAGTGCGACAGCACCTTGGCGTTCGGGTTGGTGTCCTTGACACCCTGGGTGAAGCCCGCCTCGAACTTCTTGATCAGCGGAACCTCGACACCGCCGATGAAGCCGACCGTGCCGGTCTTGGACACCTTGGCGGCGGCGACGCCGGCCAGGTAGGAGCCCTGCTCCTCGTTGAAGACGAGGTTGGCGATGTTCGGGCCGGTCACCGAGGTGTCGTCGATGATGCCGAACGTGGTGTTCGGGAACTTCGGCGCGACCTTCTTGATGGCCGGGGCGTAGGAGAAGCCGACGCCGATCACCGGGTTGTTGCCCTTGCGGGCCAGCTCGGTGAGGCGCTGGACCTTGTCGGCCTCACCCTCACCCTCGGTCGGCTCGGCCTCGGAGCCGTCGACCTTGAGCTCCTTCTTGGCCTGCTCGAGACCGGCGTACGCGGCGTCGTTGAACGACTGGTCACCACGACCGCCGACGTCGTAGGCGATGGCGGCGCTGGCGGCGGCCTTCGCGGTGCCGTCAGCGGCGGGGGTGTCCGAGGACTTCTTACCGCCACAGGCGGTGGCCGAGAGGGCCAGCGCCGCGGACGCGATGCCCACGGTGGCGATCCTGGTGATCCGGCGCAAGGGGAGGCTCCTTCAAAACCGACCGAAGCGCCACGACCGGCGCTGGTTTCGCGGCGATCGTAACGCGCGTAGATGTCAGTTAAAGGCCCGTTCATGAGTCGTTATCGGATCGTCGCGAACCGGACAGTGACCGATCGGTAACCGCACATGGGTCCAGCCCTTGTGTATCAAGGGCTGGACACCTTCGACGGCAGCTCCGCCGATGTCGTAAGGACCTTTGCCGGATCTTTTAGGAAACGGGGCTCGAACGCCGTCCGTCGAGCAGTGCGGCGGCCGTGAAGAACTCCACGCCGAAGCCGATCGCGGACTCGTCCACGTCGAAATCGCCCCGGTGCAGGTCCCGCTTGGCGGTGTCACCGGGCTTGCGGACCCCGAGCCGGGCCATCGCGCCGGGGACGTGCTCCAGGTACCAGGAGAAGTCCTCCCCGCCCAGGCTCTGCTCGGTGCCCTCGACCGACTCGGCCCCGCACCGGGCCGCCATCGCCTCGCGCAGCAGCTCGGTGACGACCGGGTCGTTCACGACCGGCGGCACCCCGCGCACGTGGTTGATCTCGAACTTGGCCCCGTGCATCGTGGCGACCTCGTCGATCGCCGCGTGGATCTGGTCGGGGGCCTCGTACCAGGCGTTGAGGTCGAGGCAGCGGATCGTCCCGGACAGTTCCGCGTGCATCGGGATGACGTTGCAGGCGTGCCCGGCCTCGATCCGGCCCCAGGTCACGGACATGCCCGAGCGGGCGTCCATCCGGCGGGTCAGCAGGGCCGGTACGTCGACGGCGACCCGGGCGGCGGCCGTCACCAGGTCGGTGGTCAGGTGCGGGCGGGCGGTGTGCCCGCCGGAGCCCGACAGGCTGACCTCCAGGCGGTCGCAGGCCGAGGTGATCGGGCCGGGCCGCAGACCGAGCCGCCCCGCGTCGACGCGCGGGTCGCAGTGCACCGCAATAATCTTGCCCACGCCGTCCAGCACCCCGGACTCGATGGCCTCGCTCGCCCCGCCCGGCAGCACCTCCTCGGCAGGCTGGAACAGCAGCCGCACCGGCCGGGGCAGCAGCCCCCGGCGGTCGAGGTCGGCGAGGACGAGTCCCGCGCCGAGGACCACGGCGGTGTGGACGTCGTGGCCGCAGGCGTGGGCGCGGTCGGGGAAGGTCGAACGGTAGGAGACGTGCGTCTTGGCGTCCGGGATGGGGAGGGCGTCGATGTCCGCGCGCAGGGCCAGCATGGGACGTACGCCGTCCCATGAGCCGACGTCACAGATCAGCCCCGTCCCCGACTTCAGCACCCGGGGGCGCAGGCCGGCTTTCTCCAGCCGGGCCTTGATCACCGCGGTGGTGCGGAACTCCTGGTGTCCTAGCTCGGGATGCATGTGCAAGTCCCGGCGGAAGGCGATCAGTTCGGCACGCAGGTGGTCCGGAAGCTTGCCGGGCAGCTCGGGCCGGTCGGGCTTGCCGGGCAGGGCGGTCAGGGACTCGCGGGACATCAACTGGTTCACCCGTTGAAGGGTAGGCGTACGAATGGGTCAACTGGCTGGAGATCACCAAAAGTTCATGCCGTTAGGGGAAAGAAACCCGGCCTCTGGACGCATGACCGTATGCGTCCGGGGGTACACTCGCGCGCTCATCCGGCCGCAGGGGCCGCCTGGGCGGGGAGTCTGCGCACATCGCGGGCCGTGTCCGTGACCCCGGCGAGGAAGCTGCGGGCGCGCGGGGAGGCGGCGGCCGTGAGCCACGCCGGGTCGATATCGCATACCGCCACGGTCACGCCAGTACCGGTCAGGGCGTAGGGCAGTGTGTGGACGACCGTGGACGGAAAGCTGACGATCGTACGGCCGATGGGTCCCCGACGGGCGATCAGCTCCAGCGGCAGGTCCGGGCGTACGATCTCCAGCCCCGTGGCCTCGCTGAGCGCGCGCAGCTTCTCCGGGGCCTCCCGGCGGTGCGCGAAGTACCGGGTCACGCCGTGCTCCCGGGTCAGGGCGCACACCGCCTCCAGGTAGCGGGCCGGATCGACCACGCCCGTCTCCACGAGGGAGGTGCCGACCAGGTCGGTGCCCTTGGTCAGGCGGGGCGGGCCGAAGCGGGAGCGGGTCCAGGCGAAGTCGTTGACCCGCAGCTCCGTACCGGGCAGCGGCTCGACGGGCATCGAGGTGAACAGCTCCACCCCGCGCCCGCCGCGCGGGGTCAGCCGGCGCCGGGCGGTGCCCGACACCGGGGCGTACACGAGCTCGCGCACCCGGGCCGCGGCCCCGCCGCCGGAGCGGTGCCAGCGGCGCAGCCGCTCGCCGCGGCCGAGCTGTGCGACGAACTCCATGGTGGCGGTCCCGTCGTCCACGACGACCAGCTCGGCGGCCCGCGCGGGGACCAGCAGCAGCTGCACGAAGCGGGAGAAGGGGTCACCGACCACGATCCGCTCGGCCCGGCGGACCGCGCCACCGAGCGCGGCGAGGGCCTTGAACGGGGCCCCGGAGCCGCCCCGGGCCTCCTGCCAGTGCACGGCGTGGCCCTCGTCGCGGGCGATCCCGGCGATCCGGCGCAGCTGGCCCCGGGACATCGGGTCGACGGGCGGCAGGACGACGATGCGCAGCCGGCCCGATGCCCCGGGGCCGGCGGGCGACCCGTCCCGGCCCGCGAGGGGGCCGGGCTGGGCCGGGACGGCGGTCAGCAGCGGCCCGCGCCCACGGTGGGCGTGCGCCCACTCCAGCACGTTCAGGAGCTGGACCGGACTCTCTACGAAGGCCAGGGTGGAGGCGGGAGGGTTCACCAGGTACTCCGCTCTTGGAGGAGGTTCAGACGGCGGCCGGGACCGGGCCCTGGACGCGGCGGAGCTTCTTCATGGGGCCGAGCTCGGACTCGTAGACGCGCTTGACGCCGTCGCCGAGGGCGGTCTCGATGGTGCGGATGTCGCGCACCAGGCGGGTGAGGCCGCCGGGCTCGACGGAGGCGGCCTGGTCGGAGCCCCACATGGCGCGGTCGAGGGTGATGTGCCGCTCGACGAAGGCGGCGCCGAGGGCGACGGCGGCCAGGGTGGTCTGCAGGCCCGTCTCGTGGCCGGAGTAGCCGATCGGGACGTTCGGGTACTCGTCCTGGAGGGTGTTGATCACCCGCAGGTTGAGCTCCTCGGCCTTGGCCGGGTAGGTGGAAGTGGCGTGGCAGAGCAGGATGTTGTCGCTGCCGAGCACCTCGACGGCGTGCCGGATCTGCTTCGGGGTGGACATGCCGGTGGACAGGACGACGGTGCGGCCGGTGGCGCGCAGGGCGCGCAGGAGTTCGTCGTCGGTGAGGGAGGCGGAGGCCACCTTGTGGGCGGGGACGTCGAACTTCTCCAGGAAGGCGACGGCCTCGGTGTCCCAGGGGGAGGCGAACCAGGCGATGCCGCGCTTGGCGCAGTGCTCGTCGATGGCGAGGTAGTCGGCCTCGCCGAACTCGACGCGGTGGCGGTAGTCGATGTACGTCATCCGGCCCCAGGGGGTGTCGCGCTCGATGTCCCACTGGTCGCGCGGGGTGCAGATCTCCGGGGTGCGCTTCTGGAACTTGACGGCGTCGCAGCCCGCTTCGGCGGCGGCGTCGATGAGGGCGAAGGCGGTGCCGAGGTCGCCGTTGTGGTTGATGCCGATCTCGCCGACCACGTAGACCGGGTGGCCGGGGCCGGCGGTCCGGGAACCGAAGGTGCGCAGGCGGGAGTTGGCGGTGGCGTCGACGCTCATGGCGGGAGGTGTCCTTCGTTCGGTGCGTGGGGTCTGGTCGAACAGGGGGGCGAGGAGGCGGGCGCGGGCCAGGTCGTGGGGGTCGTCGATCTCCAGGACCCGCGCCGGGTCGGCGGTGACGGGCAGGGTCCGCCCGAAGAAGCGGTGCCGGGCGCGGCGGAAGCCGGGGACGGCCATGGCGTAGGCGGCGCCGGTCTCCAGCAGTTCGGCGGGGCGGTCCTGGCGGCGGGGGCGGTACGAGGCCTCGTGGTTGACCCCGCTCCCGGAGCCGTCGGGTGCGGTGCGCCAGAGGAAGCCGTGGAAGGGGGCCGCCGTCAGGGCCGAGTCGGCGGCGCCCGAGGCCACGGCGGCGGCGACGGACTCGACGTCCGAGGGGGTCAGGAAGGGGCTGGTGCACTGGACCAGGAGGACCACGTCCACGGTGAGGGAGTGCAGTTCCTCGAAGGAGGCCAGGGCGTGCAGGACGGCGGCCTCGCTGCTCGCGGTGTCCCCGGAGAGCGCGGCGGGGCGGCGGATCACGTCGGCGCCGGCGGCGCGGGCGGCGGCCGCGACGGACTCGGAGTCGGTGGAGACCACCACGTCGGTGACGGTGGGCGCGGCCCGGCAGGCCCGCACGGCCCGCGCGACGAGCGGCACACCGCCGACGTCCGCCGTGTTCTTCCCGGGCACCCCTTTGGAGCCGCCCCGGGCGGGGATCACGGCCAGCACCCTTGCCCGGGCGGGCGGTACGGGATCGGGTGCGGTGGGATCGGGTGCGGCGGCGTCCCGCGCGGCGGGCCGGCGGGGGGTCACAGTTCGCCCAGGCGGCGGATCGCCGGGGCCACGCGCTGGACCCCGTGCCGGTAGGCGCCCCGGGCGGCTTCGCGCAGGTGGGCGCGGAGCCAGCGGCGGGCCGCCGACTCCCCCGCGCCCCGCCGGACGGCGCCGGGCAGCGGGGTCCCGTCGGGGGCGAGGTGCTGGCGGGCCAGGATGCCGGGGAGGTATCCGGGGGCGGTGGCGAGCGTGTAGTACGGGTCCACGGGCGGCAGCTGCCCGGCCGCGAGCAGCTCGTCGAGCCGCGCGCGGGCGGCGGCGTGGGCGTCGTGGGCGTCATGGGCGGCGTACGGGGGCGCGGCGGCGGGATCGCCCGGGGGCGTGGCCGTCGAGGCCGCGGGGGCGGTCCCCGCCGGGGGCCCGGGGCGTGGCGGGTGGGCGCCCCGGGAGGTGGGCGTCGCCGGCCGGACGCCCTGGGTGGCGAGCCAGCGGGGGGACGGGGTCGGGAGGTGGCCCGTGTCCAGGTGGTCCCAGGAGGTCAGGCAGCCGGAGCCGAGGAAGTGGTGGTTGCCGAGGGTCTCGCGGATGCCGAGGTCGGTCAGGACGGCGGTCGGGATGCCCCGGTGCAGGGATTCGAGGGCCGCCGTGGAGGAGACCGTGACCAGCAGGTCGGCGGTGTCCAGCACCTCGCCCATGTTCCCGTACACCAGGCGGCAGTTGGGCGGGAGCCCGCCGGGGAGGCGGTCGGCGAGGCGCTGGTAGGGGTGTTCCTCGAGGTGCGTGGTGTGTTCCCCGGGGCGGCTGCGCAGCTTGACCAGGACCTCCCGGTCCTGGTGCAGCCGCGCGTGCCCGGCGGCCCGCGCCAGCAGGTACGTACGGTCGGCGCGGCTTTCGGGCACCGAGGGCTGCACCGCGAAGACCACCCGGTGGGCCCGGCCGCCGGCGCTCTCGTACGGGGCTCCGTCCAGGAACGGCAGGGCGGTCTCGGTGACGGCGGCCGCCGCCGCGCCCACCCCCTCGTAGACGGCGCGGAAGCGCTCCGCGTCGTGGCGGGAGTTGGCGAGGACGAGGTCGGCCCCGTGTCTGAGGAGCAGCCCGTCGGCGAGTTTCTCGTAGACGACCCCGACGTAGCCGGTGACGAGGACGGGCCGGGCGGCGGGCTCGGGCCACAGGGCGCGGACCCCGTGCAGGACCGCCTGGACGGCGCCGCCGACGAGGGCGAGCACGACCACGTCGTACCGCTCGCGCCGCAGCTCGGCGAGGAAGTCGGCGCAGGTCACCTCCGTCGCCCCGCCGGCCCCGACCTCGCCGAGCTGGCGCGCGGTGGGGGTGGCCCGGCCGCGCAGCAGGTAGCCGGTGACCTGGTGCGGCCCGGTGTCGGGGGCGAGGCGGCGGGCGGTGAGGGCGCCCCATTTCCAACGCGTGTCGGAATCGGCGAGTACGGCGATACGGAGATCGGCTCGACTGCTGCTGAGTGGCACTGGCACCCGGCAGAAGCTATTCCGCATTTCCGGTGATCGGCCCAACGACCGCACAACGGAGGGTTAACAACCCGTCGACGAAATGCGAAAGCGTACGGGTTAACGCGCCCGCCCCGCGTCGTTCACATGGAATCCTCGTCCGGGCCATGGTGAATGAGTCGCCGCCGCCTAATCTCTCGCGGGTGCTCAAGCTCTCCGTCGTCGTGCCGTTCTACAACGTGCAGACATACGCACCCGATGCCCTGAAGAGTCTCGAACTCAACGCCCGCGAGGATTTCGAGTTCCTGCTCGTCGACGACCGTTCCACGGACGGGACGCCCGGGCTGCTGGAGCGCGCGGCCGCCGCGCTCCCCGGGGCGGTGCACCTCAGACGGGACCGCAACGGCGGGCTGGCCACCGCCCGCAACACCGGCCTCGACGCGGCGCGCGGGGAGTACATCGCCTTCCTGGACGGCGACGACTGGTTCGCGCCGGGCCACCTGGCCCGTACGCTGGCCGCCATCGAGGCCCTGAGCTGCGATTTCGTCCGCACCGACCATGTGCAGGTGACGGGCCGGACCCGGAGCGTGCAGCGTGTGCCGTACGGCCCGCAAGGGGTCGTGGGCGATCCGCGCGCCGGGATCCTGCCGGCCTCGCGGGCCACGGCGGTCGACTATCCGTACGCCTGGGCGGGGATGTACCACCGGCGGCTGCTGGACCGGGGGCTGCTGCACTTCACCGACGGTCTGCGGACGGCCGAGGACCGGCCGTGGATCTGGCGGCTGCACCGCGGGGCCGCGTCCTTCGCGGCGGTGGGAATGCCCGGGATCTTCTACCGGCGGGGGATTTCCACCTCGCTCACGCAGATCGGGGACGAGCGTCAGCTCGATTTCATTCGAGCATTTGATCAAGTAATCGAAGACACGTCCCGGGACCGGGAATCCGAACTCCTGCTCCCCAAGGCCGTCCGTACATATTGCGCGATCATCGCGCACCATATCGGCTCCATCGAAAGGTTCGAACCGGCCGTGGCGAAAAAACTCCGCGTCATGAGCGCGGCCGCGCTCGGGCGCATGCCCCGGCCCGTCCTCGAACAGGCCCTGGACTCGATGGACGCCGAACGCTCCGCGCTGCTGCGCAAACTGCGCCGCCGCACCCCCGCCGCCGGAGCCCCCGGAGCCCCCGGCCCCACCGGAGCCGCCGCGTGAGCACCGGACGCGTCACCCAGGTCTTCCTCGCCTCGACCCTCTACGGGACGGCCACCCTCGCCGCCGCCCTCGACGCGGGCGCCTTCCCGCCCGCCGGCCGCCGGATCCTGCTGACCAGCAACCACTCCCTCACCCCCGAGATCACCCCGGGCATCGAGGCCATGCCGGGCTTCGCCGCGCTGCGCACCCGCTTCGACGAGGTCCTCGACTGGAACGCGGTGACCGCCCCGCAGCACCCGAGCACCTGGGCCCCGCGCCCCGACGACGTCCCGATGTGGGAGCGGCAGCTGCGCGTCCTGTGGGGGCTGGGCGAGGACCGGGTCGAGCTGGTCGTGGAGTCCCTCCAGGTGCCGCCCGCGCAGAGCCTGTGCCAGCTGTTCCCGGGCGCCGCGATCGACGTGTACGCCGACGGACTGATGTCCTACGGCCCCACCCGCTTCCGGCTCGACCCGCAGATCGGCATGCGGGTGCGCCGGGTGCTCCACCTGGACCTGGTACCGGGTCTGGAGCCGCTGCTGCTGACCGAGTTCGGCGTACGCGCGGAACTGGTCCCGGCGCCGGACTTCCTGAAGGTGCTGGCCGAGCTGGCGGGCCTCCCCGACCAGCCCGCCTACGCGCCCGGCGAGCCGGGGACGGCCCCCGCCCTGCTGCTGGGGCAGTACCTGTCGGCGCTGGACCTGATGTCCGCCGTCCAGGAGGAGGAACTGCACGTCGCGATGGTGCGCGGGGCCGTCGGACGGGGCCACCGGGAGCTGGTGTTCAAACCGCACCCGTCCGCCCCCGCCGCGTACTGCCTGCGTGCGGAGGCCGAGGCGGAGCGGCTCGGGGCGCGGCTGACAGTGCTGCGCGAGCCGGTGCTCGCCGAGACCCTCTACCAGCGGCTGCGCCCGGCACTGGTCGTGGGCTGCTTCTCGACGGGGCTGCTGACCGCGCGGGCCCTGTACGGGATCCCGGTGGCGCGGACCGGGACGGCGGACATACTGGCCCGCCTGGCCCCGTACCAGAACAGCAACCGGATCCCGCTGACGCTGGTGGACGCGCTGGTCCCGGAGCTGGCGCGGGAGGAGGCGGCGCACGAGGACCCGGCCGACCTGCCCGGGCTGGTCACCGCCGTCGGCTTCTCGATGCAGCCCCGGATCCTCGCGGAGCGCCGGGCGGAGGCGGAGGGCTACCTGGTCCGGCACCTGACCGAGCGCACCTGGCGGTACTTCAAGCGCCGGCGGCTGACCACGCTGGGCCTGCCGGGCGGGATCCCCGCCCAGCTGTCGTTCCTGCCGCGCAGCCCGGCCGTGCGCCGGGTGGTGCACCGGCTGCGGAGGGGCCTGCGCCGGGTCAGTTAGGCCGTCTCTCGGCCGACGGCCGGGGTCAGCTGACGGCGAGCTTCGCCGCGAAGCCCAGGAAGATCACGCCCGCCGCCGAGGTGGCCCCCGCCGCGAGGCGCTTGCGGCGGCGGAAGGCGGCCGACAGCCGGGTGCCGGTGAATATCAGGGTGGACAGGTACAGGAAGCTGACCAGCTGGGAGACGGTGCCCAGCAGCAGGAAGGACAGCGCCGGGTAGGAGTAGTCGGGGTCCACGAACTGCACGAAGAAGGACAGCAGGAAGAGGATCGCCTTCGGGTTGAGCAGGCTCACCACCAGCGCCCGCCGGAACGGCCGCTCGGCGGTGCCCGCCGGCTCCTCCCCGGCCGGGGCCTCCTCGTGGCGGGACCCGCGCCCGCGCCACATCGTCCAGGCACCGCGCAGCATGCCCACGGCCAGCCAGCCCAGGTATCCGGCGCCGAGCACCTTGACCACGGTGAACAGCAGCGGGCTCGTCTGGAGCAGGGCTCCCGCGCCGACGGCGGCCAGCACCATCAGCACGGTGTCTCCCGTGAACACCCCGGAGGCCGCCTTGTAGCCCTCCTTCACCCCGCGCCGGGAGGCCACGGAGAGCACGTAGAGGGAGTTCGGCCCGGGCAGCAGCACGATCAGCGCCACGGCAGCGAGATAAGTCGGAAGATCTGTCACACCCAGCATGGGCAGGAGTGTCCCACAGGGTCACTCCTGTCACGCCAGTGATTTTCGTCCCGCCGGGCCCTCCCGGGCTGGTAGAACGTCCCCTCGACTGCCTCTGGTCACAGAGACGCAACATCTCGGGTCCGGCCGCAACTCTCCATGGCTCTCAGGCATCACCTAGATACACGACGTTGAATTCGGGGGATACGCCATGCAGCGCCAGAGAGTCATCATCCGCACCTTGGGCCTGGCGACGGCCGTCGCGCTGGCCGCGACCGCCTGCGGGCCGCAGAAGTCCGGTGCCGGGGCGGTCGCTCCGTCCGCCGCGTCACCCAGCGCTCCGGCCTCGGCCTCCCCCTCCTCCGACGGCAAGCCGGGCGAGTCCTCGCCCGCGCCGTCCCCCTCGCAGCCGCAGTCCCCTTCGGCGTCCGCATCGGCCCCGGCTTCCCCCGGCGTCAAGCCGATCATGGCGAACGGCGACGAGAGCGACCAGATCCGCGACCTCCAGGCCCGGCTGCGCCAGCTCAAGCTGATGTCGACGGCCCCGACCGGCTTCTACGGGTCGAAGACCACCTCGGCGGTGAAGACCTTCCAGTCGCAGCACGGGCTGCCCGGCACGGGCTCCGTGGACGAGGCCACCTGGCAGAAGGTGCAGGGCCTCAGCAAGCAGCCGACGGAGGAGGAGCTGCGTCCGCCGACCACCAACGAGGTGGACGCCCCGGACCCGCGCTGCATGCAGGGCCGCGTCATGTGCATCAGCAAGGAGAGCCGCACCCTCGCCTGGATGATCGACGGCAAGGTCGTCTCCACGATGGACGTGCGCTTCGGCTCGGAGAACACCCCGACCCGCGAGGGCGAGTTCAAGGTGGGCTGGAAGGCCAAGGAGTGGACGTCGACGATCTACCACACGTCGATGCCGTACTCGATGTTCTTCAGCGACGGCCAGGCGGTGCACTACTCGTCGGACTTCGCGGCCCGCGGCTACGCGGGTGCCTCGCACGGCTGCGTGAACGTCCGGGACAAGGGGAAGCTGTCGGCGCTGTTCGACCAGGTGCAGGTCGGCGACAAGGTGGTCGTCTACTGGTGATCCACCGGTAGGACGTTGAGGGCGCGGGCAGGGCCGGGGGAACGTGCCCCGCCCGCGCCGGTTGCGCAGAGCCCAGGGGTACGGGGGGAACCCCGGCTCATGCGCGGCCGATGACCAGTCGGCTCGATATGTACTGCGCCGCCGGTTCGAAAAGTGTTACTGGCTCCGCACGGGCATGTTTCCGGGGACCTGCCGGAGCGTCCCGGCCCGGTGCCTAGGGCCCGTCAGCGGGTGCGGAAGCCGAGCCCGCCGCTCTGGGTGACCGGCGACGGGCTGATGACGGCGCTGCCCTGGTCGGCGGATCCGCCCTGCGGGGCGGTGCCCCGGGGGCTGCCGTCGAGCTGGGTGTCGCAGAAGCGGGAGACCTTCGCGAGGGCGCCCGCGAGTTTGACGAGGCGTTCGCGGCGGGAGTCGGTGATCTTGCCCGACTTGTAGTCCCGGCACAGCTCGGCCGGTCTGGCCTGGGCGTCCTTGTCCTTCTCCTGCTGCTGGTCCTGGTCCTTGCCGCCGGTGATGCCCTGGCGGTCGATGGACTTGTCCCGGCTGCCGTCCGTACCCGCGGTCGCGGGCGGCGCCTCCGACACGGAGGCGGCCCCCGACCCCGTGCCGGGAGTGATGCGGATCTCCTCGCCCGGGATCCGCGACGCCCCGGTGCCCGACGGGGCGAACGCCTCCGGACTGCCACTGGCGCCGCCCCCGTACTGGGGGGTGAGGAGCGGCTGCGGGATCAGGGTGGGGCCGGCGGTGTCCCCGGCGGGGGGCTGGTCCGTGTCGGCGCTGACCGAGACGGCCGGAGCGGGACCGGCCGTGTGGTGGGCGCCGCGGTCGAGGAGTCCGCTGCCGGCGACGGCGGCGAACCCGCCGACCGCGACCCCGGCCAGGGCGGCGGCCAGCCCGAACCGTACGGGCGTGCTGCTCCGCCGCTGCGCGGGGATCCGTACGGGCGGTACCGGGGCCAGGTCGATCAGGGGTTCGTGCGCGCGGGCGTCGCCGGCGGGCAGGTCGCGCGTCGGCGCGGGGCCGCGGGCGGCACGGAACGCGGCCAGGGCGGCGGCTTCGCCGGGCAGTTCCCCTCCGGCGTGCCGGGGCGGGGCCAGGGCGTCCAGGGCGGCACGCAGACGGGCGGCCTCGGCCCGGGCCCGGCGGTCGTCGCCCTGTGCGGGGCCGGCCGTCTCTCCGCGCAGCAGGCGGTCCGCCGCGGCGCCGTCCAGCCACCCCTTGTGCTCGTCGGCCATCACATGTCCTTCTGCGTCCGCCAACGTGAATGCGTCACACCGGTTCGTTCCACGAGCTCCGCGGCCCTGGCGCGCTGCGCCGGTACGCCGTCGAGGTCGCCCTCCCGCGTCTGGCCAACGGCATTATGGCCGACCCTCGCGCGGGAATCCGCTTCGTTTCCCGTCCCGTGACCGCCGGCCTCGGCGGCGAGCAGTTCGGCGAGCTTCTTCAGTCCGCGGTGCGCGGCGGTGCGGACGGCGCCGGGACGCTTGCCGAGGGTCTCGGCGGCGCTCTTGGCGTCGAGGCCGACGACGACGCGCAGGACGACGGCCTCGGCCTGGTCCTGCGGGAGCTGGGCTATGAGCGCCATGGTGCGGCCGGTGGAGAGGGCCTCCATGGCCTCGCCGGCGGTGTCGCAGTCGGCGGCGCGCCCGGTGAGCTCGGTCTCGTCGCCGCCGATGGCGGGGCGGCGGCCGCGCATGCGGATGTGGTCGAGGGCCCGGTTGCGGGCGATGCGGGCGGCCCAGCCGCGGAAGCGGTCGGCGTCGCCGGTGAAGGAGTCGAGGTCGCGGGCGATCTGCAGCCAGGCCTCGGAGGTCACGTCTTCCGCGTCGCCGTCACCGACGAGCGTCCGGACATATCCGAGCAGGCGCGGGTGCACGGCGCGGTACACAGTCCGGAACGCACTCTCGTCGCCGTCCTGTGCCGCGAGCACCGCGGCGGTCAGCTCCGCGTCGTCCCCCAGCAAAGTCCCCAACCCGTTCGACGTCCTGTACGTGTGGCGCAAATCCGCACGTTACGGCTTTCACGTACCTCTCGTCCACGAGTTGTACAACCAGCAACCAACCCTGCGCGGAGCGAGGTGTGACACAAAACGCACCCGAGGCGCTGACAGGAGTACGGGCTTGTCGCACGAGTCCGTGACGGATGGCGACCGGGGCCTCTCCTGTGGGGGGTGGCGGCCTCGGTCGCCCTCCCCTCTTCTGCCGGGTCCTACGCGTCCCCCGTCATCCTTTCGGCTCACTTCCGGGTGAAATCCTCACACGGGTACGGCACACGGTGTCGGAGATCGCTAGCGTGGCGGTACACCCGCGCCGCGCCCCGAGGAGACCTCCGCTGTCCAGCCCCCTTCCGGCACAGGTCCGCGGCCCGGCCTCCACCCCCGCCTCCGGGCTGACGCGGCTGAACTCCCTGCCGTACGAGAGCGCCCGCGCCGCCCTGCTGCACTGCTGCGGCAGCCGCCGCTGGGCCCACCGGCTGGCCGCCCACCGCCCCTACCCCGACACCCCGTCGCTGCTGGCCGCGGCGGACGAGGCCGCGTACGACCTCTCCCAGGCCGACCTGACGGAGGCCCTGGCCGGGGAGTCCTCGGCGGAGCTGGGGCACGGCGCCCCGTACGCCGCGCTCCTCGCCCTCGACGCGGCGCGCGCGGAGTACGAGCGGACCTTCGGGCACGCCTTCGTGATCTGCCTGGACGGCCACCCGCCGGAGGAGCAGGTGGACCAGCTGCTGGCGGCGATCCGCCGCAGGATGGCTCACGAGGTGGACGAGGAGCGCTCGATCTCGGCGGACGAACTGCGGCTGGTGGCCCGGTCCCGGCTGGTCCGGCTGCTGGACACGCTGGCCGGTCTGGGCGGCGTAGGGCCCGATGGGGGGCCGTCCGGGGCCGATTTCGGGCTATTCGCCCCTGTGGGATAGTCCGTCCGTGCCTGTTTGATCACACCGATGGACCCGGCGCAAGGGAACCGACAAAGCGTCGCTACGATGTCCGGGGCCGGAGGACCGTACCCGGCCGGGCCCGACCGACAAAGAAGCCGGCTGGCCCCCGCCCCGCTTCCGGAGGGTTTTCCGTGCCGGCTGGAACGTTGTACCGCGGCCGGGAAGGAATGTGGTCCTGGGTGGCTCATCGAGTCACCGGCGTCCTCATTTTCTTCTTCCTGTTCGTACACGTCCTCGACACCGCTCTCGTCCGCGTCTCCCCTGAGGCGTACGACGATGTCGTGGCTACCTACAAGACTCCGATCGTCGCGCTGCTGGAGTACGGCCTCGTCGCCGCCATCCTGTTCCACGCGCTCAACGGTCTCCGTGTCATCGCCGTGGACTTCTGGTCCAAGGGCCCGCGCTACCAGAAGCAGATGCTCTGGTCCGTCGTCGGCGTCTGGGTCGTGCTGATGGCCGGGGCCGTGTACCCCGTGCTGCACCACGCCTACCTCGAACTGTTCGGGAAGTGACACGCATGTCCTCTGACACTTCTTTCGAAAAGGGCATCGGTGACGTGGAGGGCGTGTCCCTCTACGACGTCGACAACCCGGCGCCGTACATCGAGGCCCCGCGCAAGCGGACCGGCAAGACGCCCCGCTCGACCCGCGGGAACTTCGAGATGGTCGCGTGGCTCTTCATGCGCCTCTCGGGCATCGTGCTCGTCGTCCTCGTCATCGGCCACCTGCTGATCCAGCTGGTGCTGGACGGCGGCGTCTCCAAGATCGGCTTCGCCTTCGTGGCCGGCCGCTGGGCGTCCCCGTTCTGGCAGGTCTGGGACCTGCTGATGCTGTGGCTGGCCATGCTGCACGGCGCGAACGGTCTGCGTACCGTCATCAACGACTACGCGGAGCGCGCCAACACGCGGCTGTGGCTGAAGGGCCTGCTCTACACCGCCACGGTGTTCACCATCCTTCTGGGCACGCTGGTGATCTTCACCTTCGACCCGAACATCCGCTAGGCAACGGGGCTGAGGCGAACCAAATGAAGATCCACAAGTACGACACCGTGATCGTCGGCGCCGGTGGCGCGGGCATGCGCGCCGCCATCGAGTCGACGAAGCGCAGCCGCACCGCCGTGCTGACGAAGCTCTACCCCACCCGCTCCCACACGGGCGCCGCGCAGGGCGGCATGGCCGCCGCGCTCGCCAACGTGGAAGAGGACAACTGGGAGTGGCACACCTTCGACACGGTCAAGGGCGGTGACTACCTGGTCGACCAGGACGCCGCCGAGATCCTGGCGAAGGAGGCCATCGACGCGGTCCTCGACCTCGAGAAGATGGGCCTGCCGTTCAACCGCACCCCGGACGGCACCATCGACCAGCGCCGCTTCGGCGGCCACTCCCGCAACCACGGCGAGGCCCCGGTCCGCCGGTCCTGCTACGCCGCGGACCGCACCGGCCACATGATCCTCCAGACGCTGTACCAGAACTGCGTCAAGGAGGGCGTGGAGTTCTTCAACGAGTTCTACGTCCTGGACCAGCTCCTGGTCGAGGTGGACGGCGTCAAGAAGTCGGCCGGCGTGGTCGCGTACGAGCTCGCCACCGGCGAGATCCACGTGTTCCAGGCGAAGTCCGTCATCTACGCCTCCGGCGGCACCGGCAAGTTCTTCAAGGTGACCTCCAACGCGCACACCCTCACGGGTGACGGCCAGGCGGCCTGCTACCGCCGCGGCCTGCCGCTCGAGGACATGGAGTTCTTCCAGTTCCACCCGACGGGCATCTGGCGCATGGGCATCCTGCTGACGGAGGGCGCCCGCGGTGAGGGCGGCATCCTCCGCAACAAGGACGGCGAGCGCTTCATGGAGAAGTACGCGCCGGTCATGAAGGACCTCGCGTCCCGTGACGTCGTCTCGCGCTCCATCTACACCGAGATCCGTGAGGGCCGCGGCTGCGGTCCCGCCGGTGACCACGTGTACCTGGACCTGACGCACCTGCCGCCGGAGCAGCTCGACGCGAAGCTCCCGGACATCACCGAGTTCGCGCGCACCTACCTGGGCATCGAGCCGTACACGGACCCGATCCCGATCCAGCCCACCGCGCACTACGCCATGGGCGGCATCCCGACCAACGTCGAGGGTGAGGTCCTCATGGACAACACCACCGTCGTCCCGGGCCTGTACGCGGCCGGCGAGGTCGCCTGCGTGTCGGTGCACGGCGCGAACCGCCTGGGCACCAACTCGCTGCTCGACATCAACGTCTTCGGCAAGCGCTCCGGCATCGCCGCCGCGAAGTACGCGCACGAGAACGACTACGTCGAGCTGCCGGAGAACCCGGCGCAGCAGGTGATCGACCTGGTCGAGCAGCTGCGCGACTCCACGGGCAACGAGCGGGTCGCCGACCTGCGTCTGGAGCTCCAGGAGACGATGGACGCGAACGTGATGGTCTTCCGTACGGAGCAGACCATCAAGACCGCCGTCGAGAAGATCGCGGAACTGCGCGCGCGCTACAAGAACGTGTCCGTCCAGGACAAGGGCAAGCGCTTCAACACGGACCTGCTGGAAGCCATCGAGCTGGGCAACCTGCTCGACCTGGCCGAGGTCATGGCCGTGTCCGCGCTCGCGCGCAAGGAGTCGCGCGGTGGTCACTACCGCGAGGACTACCCCAACCGCGACGACGTCAACTTCATGCGCCACACCATGGCGTACCGCGAGGTGGACGGCAACGGCACGGACTCGGTCCGGCTCGACTACAAGCCCGTCGTCGTCACCCGCTACCAGCCGATGGAGCGTAAGTACTGATGGCCACCCCCACCCTGGACAAGATGGAGGCGGCGGCCGCCGCCTCGCCGTTCATCACGGTGACCTTCCGGATCCGCCGGTTCAACCCGGAGGTCTCGGAGGAGTCGACCTGGCAGGACTTCCAGGTCGAGATCGACCCGAAGGAGCGCGTGCTCGACGGTCTCCACAAGATCAAGTGGGACCTCGACGGCACGCTGACCTTCCGCCGCTCCTGCGCGCACGGCATCTGCGGCTCCGACGCGATGCGGATCAACGGCAAGAACAGGCTCGCCTGCAAGACGCTGATCAAGGACATCAACCCGGAGAAGCCGATCACCGTCGAGGCCATCAAGGGCCTCACGGTGATGAAGGACCTTGTCGTCGACATGGAGCCCTTCTTCCAGGCGTACCGCGACGTCATGCCGTTCCTGGTCACCAAGGGCAACGAGCCGACGCGTGAGCGCCTGCAGTCCGCCGAGGACCGCGAGCGCTTCGACGACACCACCAAGTGCATCCTGTGCGCCGCGTGCACGTCCTCGTGCCCGGTGTTCTGGAACGACGGCCAGTACTTCGGCCCGGCGGCGATCGTCAACGCGCACCGCTTCATCTTCGACTCGCGCGACGAGGCCGGCGAGCAGCGGCTGGAGATCCTGAACGACAAGGACGGCGTGTGGCGCTGCCGCACGACCTTCAACTGCACCGACGCGTGCCCCCGTGGCATCGAGGTCACGAAGGCCATCCAGGAAGTCAAGCGCGCACTGATCACCCGCCGCTTCTGACCTTCCTGACGCCTCTCTCGCACGGCTCGGCCCTGACGGGCCTCCCCGGCTTCGAGAGGCTGCGCCGGACTCCGTCCGGCGGTCTCGGCTGAGGCCGCCGGACCACCGAAGGCCCCGTACCCGGACACGTTCCGGGGCGGGGCCTTCGGCGTGCTCGCTCTCAGACGGTCTGCTCGATGTGCTCGAAGATATCGGCGTCCGTCTGCTGCTGCCACTCCGGCAGCGCGTCCCAATCGGCCACGTAGCCGGGCTTCGGATCGTCGATGTGCTTGTGGATCTGCGCGGTCCAGCACAGCGCGACGAACCGGCCCTTCTGCTCGCGGCTGAGCTTGTCGGTCCGGCCTCCGCTCACCCGGACGAAATCGCGCACCTGGCCGTACACGGCCGCAGCGGATTCCCGTTCCCACTCCGGAGTTTCGTCCCAGGACGCGATATAGCCCGGCTTTGGCTCACCCGGGTAGTGCTTCTTCACGCCGGCGATCCACGCTTCGCGGAAGGTCCGGCCGTTCTCGACGGTCGTCACGTGATGCTCCTTCATCAGGGGGCGCCGATGTGCTGGGCAAATCGACGCAGGCCCGGGATATCGCCGTTGAGGGTCAGCAGCTCGCTGGCGATGGCACGGACCTTCGGGCGGCGCACCTCCTCCGGCGCGTACTTCTCCATCGCCCGCAGCGCGGAAAATGCGCGCCCCGGCTCGCCTTCGTCCTTGAATACCCGGCAGACGTCCATCATCATCCGGGCCCGGCGCTCCGCGTTCGGCAGCCGCAGCGGATCAACCTGGGACGCGTACCTGAGGGCCTCGCCACCCTCGCCGAGGGCATGGTGGACGCTGATCCGGAAAAGCCTCGTGTGGTCGGGACTGAACACGCCCGGGATGTAGAGCTTCCTGGTCTCGGTCTCCTTCCGGGACGCGGTTTCCTCGGCCTCGCCCAGGAACCCCAGGGCCTGGCCTTTCCAGCCTGCCTGGGCCGAACTGTAGGACGCGGTGAGAAGGAGCACGCCGCGCATGGCCAGGTGATCCGGAGAACGCTCGTCCAGGTTCGAGACAGCGGCCTGGAGTTGGTCCACAGACGCCTCGTACTCACCGGCCCGGCGCATCGAGATGGCCATGGAATGCGCGGCCTCACCCATGATCACCGGGTTCCCCGACATACGGGCATGGGTGCGTGCCCGGTCTGCGGCGATCCAGGCGTACTGCTGATGATTCTTGATCGCCAACTGGGCCAGCAGGACGTGCGCGCGTGCCGTGACGTCATGAGCACCCGAGGCAGAAGCAGCCGAAATGAGGCGAGGCAGGTTCTTCCCGAGCCTCACGTACTGCGCCTCATGAAAGAGATCCCTGGCCTGGGCGAGCCCGGTGACCAGGGCTTCCCGTGAGACTGGCTGTGCTTCGGGGAGATGGAAGATGGAGCGCTCGACCAGGGCGCGGGAATCCCCCTCCGCGAACGCCGGCGAAGGGAGCGCGACGGACAGCCCTGCTCCCAGCCCCAGGGCCAGCATTCGGCGTCTGTGCAGCACGTCATTTCCTCCAAGCCCCACGTCTTCACCGGACAGCCCAAGGAGATCACAGCAGGCGCCGAGCGTGTCGTCATCTGGGCGGACCTTGTTGCTCTCCACTCTCGACACCCATGACGCGGAGTATCCGACGGCCTTGCCGACGGCCCCCTGCGACATCCTCCTGGCATTCCGAGCTTGCCGCAGCACTTCCCCCAGCGAATCGCCCATGCACAGAGTGTGCCGATCCGCGCACAGGCTTTGCAGGCCCTTCGTCAGACATAGTCCGAACGGGCCCGGCCGCGTTGACTGTTCATCACGCCGCCCCCGCTGGGCGGTTGGTCCCGCTGCGTCCCTCCGATGACAGGAGCGAAGAAGTTCATGCACCGCACCGAGACGGAGCCGGAGGACGCGACGTGATCAGTGCTCCCCGCCCCGCCGCGCACCAGAAACTCCCGCCGTGGCTGCAAGAAGGCGCCCGGGTCTTCGACCCCGGCCGGGAACGGGAGGCCATCGTCCAGTTCATCGGCGACTACGAGGACCCGGCCACACGCCGCTTCATGAAGAACGCCGTCTTCCTGCGACCCGAAGGCGGCGGCCGGGAATGGATCGTCGCCCCGGAGGCCCTCCGCCCGGCAGACGCCCGCTGACCCCCACAGACTCCCGCCTCGTGTTCCTACGGCCCGGGGCGGGTCACGACCTCCGGCCGGAGTCCCCGGCGGGAGAACTCAACCAGATCCAGGAGGAATCATCATGAGCGAGAAGAACGAGACAGCGGCCACCGAGACCAACGTCAAGCAGGCGGACACCATCCGTGACAACGTCGCCGCTTTCCGGGGCGAGGACAACGTCTCGATGATGGGCGGCTGGACCGACGCGGCCCCCGCCGCCGAGTAGCCTCCGCCGCGCGCACCTGTCCCATGGCGTGCCCCGGGCGAGCGCAATTCGTCCGGGGCACGTTTCCAGCCTCTCATCGAACAGGAGCATTCCGTGCGCTTCCTCAACGTGCACCACGCCCGCGAGACGATCGGCCGCCTGGCCCATGCCCTGGACGGTGGACACCCCTCGCCCGACGACCTGCCCGCGGCCTACCGCCGCAGCATCGCCGGCATGCGGCCTATCGCGCCGCCGGCCGCCGGTATCCGTCTGTCCTTCAAGAACGACCCGTGGGGCCGCAACCTGGTCGGTAACAAGACCTTCGAGAACATCTTCGAGGGTCTGACCCCCACCCCCGAAGACCAGCGCGTCCAGTGGGGCCGCGACTTCAAACGCGCCGTCGTCTACACACGTGACCTGGTACCGGACCTCGGCGCCCTGGTGGACCTGGTCGTCACAGACGCCGTCCTGTTCAGCTCGGCCAACAAGGGCGGCGGCTCCTCCTCTCACCTGCCCGGCCTGATCAGCATGAGCCCCGGCGACGACTGGACCGTCCACGACTTCGCCGATTCCCTCGTACACGAGGCGGTCCACCTGAACGTGTTCCTCGCGGACATGGCCTACCGCCTCTACACCCGGCCCACGAAGGAGCTCGGGGCCGACGGGTACCAGGTCGTATCAGCGGTGAAGTTCGGGCAGATGCGCCCGCTCGACAAGGCGTTCCATTCCGCTGTGGTGGCCCCGCCTCTGATGTTCATGCAGGCCAAGCGCGGGGAGACGGAGCTGGTCGACAAGTTCCGCGCCTCGCTGCGTGAGTGCACTGACGGCCTTCTGAACAAGATCGAGTACTTCACTCCGTACGGGCAGCTCCTCGTCCAGGAACTGCGAGCGTTCACCGACGACTACGACATGGACCGCGTCGCCGAGTCGATCTCCGGCCAGGACTTCGCGCACTGGGACCTGGCCGGCGCGGCCTGACGGCTACAGCTCCAGGCTGATCCCGGCGTCCCGTGCAAGGGCCAGGGCCAGGTCCAGCGCCCCCGGCCCCTGCACGGCGGCGCCCCTCATGTGTGCGGCACCGCCCACGTCCGTGAGTGTGCAGTCCTCGAACCGCACACGCTGGATCTGGACGTTGCCGAACTGGGCGCCGGTCAGGTCGCACGACCTGAACAGCACGTCGCGCAGCTCGGCGAACTGGAAGTCGGACTGCGACAGATTGCAGCCCTCGAACAGGACGGCCTTGAACTTGGAGTGCCTCCACAGCGACATGTCCGCCCGGGTGCTCTCGAACCTCACGTCGTTGAAGTGCGATTTCGACCAGGAGGCACCGGTCAGCCGACTGGCGGCGACCTCGGCGCGCACCAGTGAGGTGTCCTGGGCCCGCAGCGTCGCGAAATCGCAGGTCTGGAAGACGGTGTCGGAGAACACGACCTGTCGCAGGCCCGCCCCCGTGAACCGTACGCCTTCGAACCGGGACTGCTCGACCTCCACCAGCTCGACCGCGTGGCCGGCGAGCACGTCACCGCTGTACTCCACCCCCCGGATCATCGCGTCCTCCACGAGGGCGTCATCAGGATGCCGGGCAGGACGGAGAGATGCCGGGAGACGCGACTTCTGGGGGTTCCTCGGGCGCACTGCGGTCACGGAGGGCATGGCGCCGGAGCCTAGCAGCGGGAACACGCCCTCGAACCGGAGTCCACCCCCATCGGGTGAGCCGACACCCCGACCGTCCCGATGCCTCTGCGGGCGAGCCCGCACCCGGTCCGTGTTCCGGGGGCGGGGCCTTCGGCGTGTCCTAGACCGGGCTCCAGCGCTGGGAGGCCTCGCCGGCGCACCGCGATGTGTTCAGGCCGCCCGCCATGGGGAGGTCGAGGCAGCCGCCGCCGAGGTCGGAGCGGAGGCTGCCGTCGGGGCCGGTGCGCCAGATCCGGCCGATGTCCTGGGCGCAGTCGCCGACGAAGACGGCCTGGCCGAGGCCGTTGGAGTACAGGCACGCGCCGGACTGCTCGTTGACCAGCTTGAAGCTGCCGTCGCCCCGGCCGCGTACGGTCCAGCGGGCGGAGCCGTCCGAGCAGGAGCCGTGGTCGGAGGAGCCGTAGACCTGGGTGATGCAGTCGCCGTTGTCGCCGTTGCGGTAGCGGTGGGTGCCGGAGGCGGGGGGCGGCGGGGCCGGGGCGGGCGGCGGGGCGGCCGTGGTCTTGCCGCCGCCGGAGCCGGTGGAGGTGGAGGTGGAGGGGCCGCCGGAGCCGCCGCCGTTGCCGGTCGCCGGGCCCGGGTTCGGGCCCGGGGCGGGGGTGTTGCCGGGGCCGCCGGACGCCGCCGGGGGCTGGGGCGTGGCCGAGGCGGCCTGGGCCGGGTCACCGCTCGGGGAGGCCGAGGGGGACGGCGTACCGGACGGGCCGGCGGAGGAGGGGGCCTGGGCCGGTGCCGACGGGTTGGCGGGCGCCGAGACCGAGGCGGGCGGGGAGCCGGCCGGTCCCGCCTGGGGTGAGCCGGTGTGCGGCAGGTACTGGATGGCCAGGGTGGTGCCGCCCGCGACCACGACGACGGGGAACACGGCGAGCAGGACGCGGGTGCGGCGGCGTTCGGGGCGCCGCTTCGGCTGCTCCGTACGCGGCTCGGCCACCACCGGCTCGGGCGCGGGGACCGCCTCCGGCTCCGGCTTCGTGCCCGCGAGCGGGAGGGTCGGTACGTCGACGTCCTGGACGTCCGCCGCGAAGGCGGCCCGCTCGAACAACCGCCCGCTGATGGCGTCCGGCCACAGCGGGGTGGTGAACGGCCCGCGCCGGGAGGCCCGTTCGAGGAGCTGGGCGGCGGTGGGGCGGTCCTCGGGGTCCTTGGCGAGGCAGGTCCCGACGAGCTCGGCGAGGTCCGCGTCCAGCTCGCGCAGGGGCTCCAGATCCGGTTCCTCGTGGACGATGCGGTACAGCACGCCGTGCCCCGACTCGTCGCCGAACGGCGGCTGCCCGGACGCCGCGTACGCGAGCACCGAGCCCAGCGCGAACACGTCGGTGGCGCCGCTCTGGCCCTTCTTGCCCGAGGCCTGTTCGGGCGCCATGTAGGCGGGGGTGCCGACGACCATGCCGGTGCGGGTCAGCTGGCTCTGCTCGGCGGCCCGGGCGATGCCGAAGTCGATGAGGGTGAGCCCGTCCGAGGTCAGCATGACGTTGGACGGCTTGAGGTCCCGGTGCACCATGTCCAGCGCGTGCACCTGCGCCAGGCCCGCCGCGGCCTCCTTGAGCAGCAGCCACAGGGCCCGCGCGGGCAGCGGGCCGCCGTGCAGGTCGACGGCCTCCCGCAGGGTGATCCCGGGGACGTAGGCGGTGGCGAACCACGGGGGCCGCGCGGTGCGGTCGCTGGCCAGCAGCGGGGTGGTGGCGCCGGCGGGCAGCCGGGCGAGGTTGTCCAGCTCGTGCCCGAAGCGGCGTACGAAGTCCGCGTCCTCGCCGACGACGGAGGAGAGCAACTGCTTGACGGCGACGTACCGGCCGTCCTGGACCCCTAGGTACACCCGGCCCATTCCGCCGGCCCCGAGACGTCCCGCCAGCGGTATCGGACCGATCCGGCGCGGATCGTCCGCCTCCAGCGGCTCCGCCCCGCTCCCCGTCAGCTCTAACACGTCAGCCCCGTCAGTATTGGAATCAGTTTCCGGAAATCTACCCGACGCCCGTGCGGGGCCAACGGCCCGCGGCCGTCCGGGATTTGGACTCGTCCCGTCCGGCGGGGGCGGCGCAGGTCAGGGGCGCCTCAGGGTCGGGTGGGGGGCGTCCCCGATGGTGTGGCGATCTTGCCGGCGGCAGGCTTGCGGACATGACGAACCCCGTGAACTCCACCCGCCGCTCCGCCCGTTGGATCTCCCTCGCCGTCGCCGGCGCGGCCGTCGCCTCGCTCGCCGGGGCCGCGCTGCCCGCCTCGGCCGCCTCGGCCGCCGAGCGGCAGCCGGCCCCGCAGGTGGGCGTCGGCACGCTCCACGAGCGCCACCCCGTCGACGCGGCCGCGCTGGCGAAGCTGATGGCCCCGGACGACATCGCGAACGGCACGACGGTGCGGGTGACCGGGCCCGGAGTCCGCTTCAGAGAGACGGCCGGGCCCGTCTCCGCGGACCCGGCCGCCTCGGTCCGGATCGGCAGCATGACGAAGATGTTCACCTCCACCGTGGTCCTCCAGCTGGTCGCCGAGGGCCGGTTCGCCCTCGACACCCCGATCCGCGAGATCCTCCCCGAGACCGTCCCGGCGGACTGGGCCCCGATCACCGTCGGCCAGCTGCTGAGCCACACCAGCGGGCTGCGCGCGCCCTGCGAGCCCCTGGACGACAACACCGGCCTCACCCCGGAGCGCATCGTCCACGCCTGGACGAGCTGCCCGACGAAGCCCGAATTCCCGGTCACCGGCCAGCAGTACAACGGCGGCAACTACTTCCTCCTCGGCCTCGCGATCGAGAAGGCCACCGGGAACTCCTACGCGGACGAGGTGCAGCGGCGCATCGCCCGCCCGCTCGGCCTGCGCCACACCTACGTCCCCCGGTCCGGGGACCAGGCCATGCCGACCCCGTCGCTGGCCGCGCCCGAGCCGAAGGACCCGTGGGCCTGGGCCGAGGGCGGCATGATCTCCAACGCCCCCGACCTGGAACGGTTCATGAAGGCCCTGCTGGGCGGCCGGCTGCTGCCGCCGGCCCAGCAGGCGCAGCTCTTCGTCAAGTCGAAGCTCCCGAAGATGCAGGCGCTGCCGTACAGCGCGGGCGGGCTGGCGTACTACACGCTGAGCGACGGCACCGAGGTCTGGGGCAAGACCGGCAGCATGGCCGCGTACACGAGCGGAGCCTTCGCCACCGCCGACGGGAGCAGGGTCGTCACGTACTCCTTCCTCCCCAAGCCGGGCGTGACGCAGAACGCCGCCATCGGCCGGGTCGTCGGCCTCGTCGAAGCGGCCCTCTGAGCAGGCCCCGGGCGGAGCGCCCGGCCGCCCGTGCCGGAAACGGGCTGGCGGAAGGGGCGCCGCACCGGCAGGATCCGGCCATGATCCTTTCTCATGATGTGGACGGGCCCGCCGACGGTCCCGCGGTCGTCCTGCTGCACTCCTCCGTGTGCGACCGGCGGATGTGGGACCCCCAGTGGGGCCCGCTCGCCGAAGCCGGATTCCGGCTGATCCGGGCCGACTTCAGGACCTGCGGGGACAGCCCCGCCGCCGTGGCCCCGTACAGCGACGGCGGGGACGTCCTCGCGCTGCTGGACTCCCTCGGCATCGGGCGGGCCGCCTTCGTCGGCTCCTCCTACGGCGGCCGGGTCGCGCTGGGGCTCGCCGCCCTGCACCCGGAGCGGGTGTCGCGCCTGGCCCTGCTCTGCCCGGCCCGGCCCGGGCTGCGGCCGGACGGCCCGGAGGTCCGGGCGTTCGGGGAGGCGGAGGACGCCCTGGTGGCCGCCGGTGACCTGGAGGGCGCGGGCGAGCTGACGGCCCGCACCTGGCTCGGCCCGGACGCCGACGGGGCGGCGCGCGCGGCCGTACGGGAGATGGCGGTCGGCAACCTGAGGGGCGCCCTGGCCGCCACCGGGGACCACGAACTCCCGGAGCCCCCGGTCGACCTGACCACCGTCACCGCCCCCACCCTGGCCGTCGGCGGCGCCCACGACCTCCCCGACTACCGCCGCATCCCGGCCGACGTCGCCGCGCTCGTCCCGGGCGCCACCCACCTGGAACTCCCCTGGGCGGGCCACCTGCCGTCCCTGGAGCGCCCGTCGGAGATCACCGCCCTCCTCCTGGACTTCCTCCACCCGATCCGGTGAACCGGGCGCCTTCGGACCAGCTCCTGGAGGCGGGCGGCCCGCCCAGGAAGCAGCCGAAGCCGGCCGGGCCGGAGGCCTGAATCCGCAGGACGGGACCTGGCCGAAAAAAATCGGCTGCGGCTTCGTGAGCCCGCCCCTAGCGTCGTACTCGCCAGTAACTTACGAGGCGGGAGCGACATGAGTGACATCGGCAGCGCCGCAGGGCAGTCACGGCGCAAGGTCCTGAAGGCGGCAGCGGCAGGGGCCGGGACGGTCGCCGCCGTGGGGGCCGGGGCCTCCGCCGCGCGCGCGGACGGGGGCCGGCGCGGCGCCCCGACCTTCGTCCTGGTCCACGGCTCCGGGAGCAACTCCTACGGCTGGGCGCCCACCGCCGCCGAACTGGGCCTGCGCGGGCACCGGGTGGTCGCCGTCGACCTCCCCGGGCACGGCCCCGGCGCCTACTTCCCCGCCTCCTACCAGGCCCCGCAGGACCTTCAGCGGCTGCGCACCGAGCCCTCGCCGCTGGCCGGGGTCACCCTGGCGGACTTCGCGGAGCACGTCACCCGCGTCGTGCGCACCGCGCACCGCAACGGCCCCGTGATCCTGGTCGGCCAGAGCCTCGGCGGGGCGACCATGAGCGCCGTCGCCAATCAGGTTCCCGAGCTGATCGCGCACCTGGTGTACGCCTCGGCGGTCTGCCTGACCCGGCACGTCTCGATGGCGGAGCTGATGACCACCCCGGAGGCGGCCACCAGCGCCATGTTCCGGCTCCCCGTCGTGCCGACACCGCCGGAGCTGGGCGTCGGCCGGGTCAACTGGCGCAGCGCCGACCCCGAGTTCTTCGCCGTGGCCAAGCAGGCCCTCGCCGCCGGCTGGCCGGACGAGCGGGTGCGTACGCTCCTCAACATCCTGGAGCCCGACGAGTCGGCGGCCATCAGCGTCAGCGACGCCCGGGGGCTGCCGGAGCGCTGGGGCAGGGTGCCGCGTACGTTCCTGCGGTTCACCGAGGACCGCGTGATCCCGCCGGCCCTGCAGGACCTGATGATCCGCGAGGCCGACGCGGCCACCCCGGGCAACCGTTTCCGCGTCCGCTCCCTGCCCGCGCCGCACGTCGGCCCGCGCGACGCGGCCGTCTGGGCGGACGAGCTGGAGCTCGTCGCCCGGCTGTGCCGCTAGGCCGTCTCCGCGCGGGACATGAGGACCGCTCGAAAAGGGCGTCGGGCCGGGCGGAACCCGTGGGTAGGGTCCGCGCATGCACAGCGACCGCCTGACGGACCACCTGACCGTCTCCACCGCCCTGTCCCTGCTCAGTGATCACCGGCTCGCCGGCACGGTCGCCGCCGCCACCCCGCTCGGGGCGGGGATCGGCGGCCGGTCGGGGGAGCTGGACGTGGGCGGGACACGGGTGTTCGTGAAGCGGGTGCCGGTGACGGACGCCGAGCTGCTCCCCCGCACCCTGCGCTCGACGGCGAACGTCTTCGGGCTGCCGCTCTTCTACCAGTACGGGGTGGGGTCCGCCGGGTTCGGGGCGTGGCGGGAGCTGGCCGCGCACGTGACGACCACGCACTGGGCGCTCGGGGGCGCGTACGACGGTTTCCCGCTCCTGTACCACTGGCGGCTGCTGCCCGACTCCCCGCCCGCCGGGTTCGTGGACGGCTTCGGCGGGATCGACGGGGCCGTCGCGCACTGGGAGGGTTCGGCGGCGGTGCGGCGGCGGCTGGAGGCGATCGGGGAGGCCTCGTACAGCCTGGTGCTGTTCCTGGAGTACGTGCCGCACCGGCTGTCCGACTGGCTGGCGGGGCGGCGCGATCCGGTGGCCGAGTTCCCGTGGGTGGCGCAGGCGCTGACGCGCGGGGCGGAGTTCATGCGCTCGCGCGGGATGGTGCACTTCGACGCGCACTTCCACAACGTGCTGACCGACGGGCGGATGCTCTACTTCGCGGACTTCGGGCTGGCCCTGAGCGAGGGCTTCGACCTGGCCCCGCAGGAGCGGGAGTTCCTGTCGGCGCACCTGGGCTACGACCGCGCGTACACGGCCGCGCACCTGCTGCGGTACCACCTGCCGGCGGCCGCCCGGGGCGGGCTGGAGCACGAGGCGCTGCTGCGCGCGTGGGTGGCGGGGCGGCGGCCGGGGTCGGTGCCGGCGGGGGCGGCGGGGGTGCTGGACCGGCACGCGGGGGCTTCGGCGGTGCTGGACGAGTTCCACCGGCGGCTGGTGGAGGAGTCGAAGCGGACGCCGTACCCGGCGGGGGCGCTGGCCCGGCACGAGCAGCCGTAGAAGCCACGTCGCCCGTTCGCTTGAACCTGTTCAAAAAGAGGTCTACAGTCAACGACGTCAGCAGTTGAACATGTTCAAGGGGGCTGGGGCAATGGACCTCACCGTGGTCGCGTACGTCATCTACCTGCTCATCAGCATCGGTCTCACCGTCTGGGTGGCCCGCACGCTCAGCCGCAACGGCCGGGTCTTCATCGGCGACGTCCTCCAGGGCAACGAGAAGCTCGCGGACGCGGTCAACCACCTCCTGGTGGTCGGCTTCTACCTCGTGAACATCGGCTTCGTGACCCTCTACCTGCGCTCGGGCGAGACGATCCTCGAAGCGCGCGGCCTCTTCGAGGCGCTGTCGGTCAAGCTCGGCGTCGTCCTGCTGGTCCTCGGCTTCATGCACCTCGGCAACGTCTGGGTGCTCAACAAGATGCGCCGGCGCGGAATCATGGAGCGCCAGCAGACCCCGCCGGTCGCCCCCCAGGGCTTCACCGCTCCGGCCGGGACCTGGTGACGGGGACAGTGACGGCCACCCGGCACCTGACCGTCCTCTACGACGCGAACTGCCCGGTGTGCGTGCACATCCGGCACTGGCTGCTCGCGCAGCGACAGCTCGTACCGCTGCGGCTGGTGCCCGCCGCGTCCGCCGAGGCCTGGCGGCGGTTCCCGGAACTCGCCCACGCCGAGACGCTGAAGCAGATCACCGTGGTCGGGGACCGGGGGCAGGTGTGGACGGGGACGGACGCCTTCATCGTGTGCCTGTGGGCGCTGGCCGAGCACCGGCCGAAGGCCAACTGGCTCGCCACCCCGGCCGGTCGGCCCTTCGCGGCGGCGGCCATGCACACGGCGGCCGCCGTCCGGCACGCGGTACGGACCAATGGTGAAGCGGAGCCCGGAGAACCGGCCTGTGACGACCAGTGCTCCACACCCCGATAAGGTCGGACACCGTGACAGATCAGAAGGCGCCCAAGAGCGAGCAGACCCGCACGCTCATCCTCGAAACCGCGCTCCGGCTCTTCCAGGAGCGCGGCTTCGACAAGACGACCATGCGGGGCATCGCCAAGGAGGCGGGGGTCTCGGTCGGTAACGCGTACTACTACTTCGAGTCGAAGGAACACCTGGTCCAGGGGTTCTACGACCGGATCGGCGCGGCCCACCAGGCGGCGGTCCGGCCGATCCTGGACAACGAGACCGATCTGCAGAAGCGGCTCGCGGGCGTACTGACGAGCTGGCTCGACATCGCGGCCCCGTACCACGAGTTCGCCTCGCAGTTCTTCAAGAACGCGGCGGACCCGGAGAGCCCCCTCAGCCCCTTCTCCCCCGAATCGGAACCGGCGCGGAAGACGGCGATCGACATGCACCGCGAGGTGCTGGCCGGGGCGAAGACCAAGGTGCCGGCGGAACTGGCCGACGTGCTGCCGGAGCTGATGTGGCTCTCGCAGATGGGCCTGGTCCTGTACTGGGTCTTCGACCGCTCGCCGAACAGCGAGAAGACGCGGCGGCTCGCGGAGCGCGGAGCGCAGCTGACGACGCGGGGCATCATCCTGGCGCGGTTCCGGGTGCTGCGGCCGCTGGTGCGCGAGGTGCACGAGCTGTTCGCGGACTTCCTGCCGGGCATGGCCCAGACGGCGGTCTCGCGCGGCAAGCGGGCGTCGGACCCGGACGCGGGGCCGAAGGCGGGCCCCGAGGTGGGTCCGGAGGACACCGTTTAGCCCAGGACCAGCAGGGTCGCGACGGCGGGGCCGAAGGCTCCGCCGAGCTGGTAGCAGAGGGTGAACAGGCCGATGGCGCTGGGCCGCTGGGCCTCCTCGGAGGCGGCGGCGACGGCCTGGGTCGACAGGATGGCGTTGGCGGAGCTCGCGGTGAGGACCCCCGCGGCGGTGGCGGCCAGCAGCAGCGGGCCCCCGTCGGCCAGGATCCCGGTGAGCGCGGCGAGGGTGCCGAGCGCGAGCAGGACCGTACGGATCGTCGCGCGGCTCATCCGGGTGGAGGCGGCGGCGAGCGGCCAGGACAGCGCGGACCCGGCGAGCAGCGCGACGAGCTGGCCGGTGCCGGCGGAGACGGTGTCCCATCCGGCACGGTCGGCGAGCAGCCGGGCCACCGAGAAGAGCAGGGTGAAGTAGGACGCCGACAGCAGCAGCGCGAGGAGCGCCGGGACCACGAAGGCGGGGCGTCGCAGCAGGGCGGCGGGCACGAACCCGTCGGGGCGGCGCCGGATGTGCGCGGCGAGCAGGACACCGGCGGCGAGGGCCCCGCCGAGGGCGGCGAGCGGCGCGGTCGGGAGCAGGACGAGGGCGGTGGCGAGCGCCGTCAGCAGCGCGGCGCCCCGGGCGTCGAAGCGGCCCGGCGCGGGCGGGGTCCCCGGCCCGGCGTGGCGGATGACGGCGGGAATCGCGAGCAGGGAGAGCGCCGAGGCGGCGAGGGCGAGCCGCCAGGAGGCGGCTTCGGCCAGGGCCCGGCCCAGCAGCGGTCCGGCGGCGCCGAGCATGCCGAAGCCGGCGCTGATGACGCCCATCCGGCGGGCGGTGCCCGCCAGGCTGATGGCGACCGCGACCAGCCCGGCCCCTCCGGCGGCCTGCCCGCAGCGGCCGAGGAGGGTGAGCGGCAGCCAGGGCGAGGCGGCGACGAGCAGGGTCCCCGCCACGACGAGGAGCCCGGACAGGCGGAGCACGGCGGGTACGCCCCGGCGGCGCAGCAGGCCCGCGAGGAGCGGGGTGCCGACGGCGGTCGCCCAGCCGAAGGCGGTGAGCATCCAGGCGGCGGCCTTCGCGCCGACACCGAGGGAGGCTGCCATGTCGGGGAGGATCAGCACCGGCGCGTTGGCCCCGGCGGCGAGCGGGGTGGCCAGCAGGGCGAGCCACAGGACGGGGACGGGGCCCCGTACGGCGGCGGCCGCGCCTCGGCTCCCGGTACCGGCGGTGGTGGTGGTGACAGTCATGGATGACCCACTCCCCTTCACGTCTCAACCTTGACAATCTCAACGTTGAGATAAAAACAGGCAGACTGCTTCAACGTCAAGTGTCTTAACGTTGAGACATTCGCGTAGAGTGGCCCCATGAAGAACGACGGCATGAAGAACGACACCGTGGCCACCTTCATCGGCCAGTGGGAGGCGGAACGCCCCGACCTCGCCGAAGCCCTCCGGCCCGTCGAGGTGCTGGCCCGGATCCAGCGGATGACGCGGATCATCGACAAGCAGCTGAAGACCTTCATGGCCGGACACGGCCTGGAGGTCGGCGAGTTCGACGTCCTCGCCAGTCTGCGCCGCTCGGGCCCGCCGTACGCGCTGACGGCCGGGGCCCTGATCCCCGCCGCCATGGTGACCTCGGGCGCGATCACCAACCGGATCGACCGGCTGGAGGCCAAGGGGCTCGTCGAGCGGGTCCGCGACGACGTCGACCGCCGCTCGGTCCGCATCCGCCTCACCGCGGCGGGCCTGGAGACCAGCGGGAAGGTCATGGAGGAGCACCTGCGGCACTACGCCGAGCTGCTCGCCCCCCTGGACCGCGAGAGCGCCGACCGGCTGGCCGACGCCCTGCACGTCCTGCTGCTGGCCCACGGAGACACCTTCGGGGCGGCCGGAGCGGCGGACGCGACCGGGGCCCCTACAGCCAGTTGAGCTCCCACAGGCGCCACACGCCCGTGCCGTCGGAGAGGTACTGCGCGCCGGTGACGGCGTCGCGGGACATGACGTAGTCCTTCTTCTGCCAGATCGGCAGCATCGGGACGTGCTGGGAGACCAGCCGCTGGAGCTCGCGGAAGTCGGCGGCGGCCGCGCCCCGGTCGGAGTAGGACTGGGTACGGGTGATCAGCTCGTCGACGAGCTTGTCGGAGAAGCCGTTGTTCATGCTGGAGTCCGCGCCGACCAGCGGGGCGAGGAAGTTGTCCGCGTCCGGGAAGTCGGCGATCCAGCCGATCGTGTAGGCGTCGAACTCCCCGGCGGCGTACGCCTTCTGGAAGTCCTCCCAGGCCTCGACCGGCTTGATCTTCAGCTGGAACAGGCCGGTCGACTCCAGCTGCCGCTTGATCTCCTCCGCCTCGGCGACGTTCGCGCCGCGCTGGTTGACGCCGAGGGTGACCGGGACCGGGGCGGTGATCCCGGCGTCCTTGAGGAGCTTGCGGGCGGCCTGGCCGTTGGGCGAGGGGTAGGCGTCGAAGAAGGGCGTGCTGTGTGCGGCGACGCCCGCCGGGACCAGGGAGTAGAGCGGGGTGACCGTGCCCTTGTAGATGTCCCCGGAGATCTTGGAGCGGTCCAGCACGGCCGCCACCGCCTGCCGGACGGCCGGCTTCGCCGTCGTGGAGCCGGGGCGGGTGTTGAAGACGACGCTACGGGTCTCCGTGCCGCCGGAGGCCTGGTAGCGGGTGTCCTTCATGCCCGGGTTGAGGCCCGCGAGCACTGCGGGCGGCATGTCCCGGTGCGCCACCTCGACGCCGTGGTCGCGCCAGGCGCGGTCCAGCTGCGCGGAGTCCTTGAAGTACCGGACGGTGACCAGCGCCCGGGCGGGCTTGCCCTGGCCCTTGTAGGCGGGGTTGGGCTTCAGCTCGGCGCTCTTGCCGGTCTCGTACCCGACGAGGGTGTACGGGCCCGAGCCGTCGACCTCGTTCTCCTTGCGCAGCGCCCTGGCCGGGTACTTGTCCCGGTCGACGATCGAGGCGGCGCCCGTGGCGATCTTGAAGGGGAAGGTGGCGTCGCGGGCGGAGAGGTTGAAGGTGACGGTGCGGCCGTCGGCCCTGACCGACTCCAGGGTGTTGAAGAGCGGGGCCGGGCCCTGGTCGGAGTTGATCTGCTTGATGCGGTCGAAGGAGAACTTCACGTCCTCGGCGGTGACCGGGCGGCCGCCGGCGAAGGTCAGGTCCGGGCGGAGCTCGCACTGGTACGTGGTCAGCTTCTGGCCGACGAACTTGCAGGCGGAGGCGGCGTCCGGGACGGGGGTGTCGGAGCCGGGCCGGATGGTCAGCAGCGACTGGTAGACGTTGCTGAACAGGGCCCAGGAACCGGCGTCGTAGGCCCCGGCCGGGTCGAGGGCCGAGACCACGTCCGTGGTGCCGACGCGGATCGGGGACCGGCCCTCGTCGTCGGTCGGCAGGAGCTGCCAGCCGCCGACGGCGGCGACCCCGAGGACCAGTCCGGCCGCGACGATCTTCAAGCGGACAGACCGCATATCAGGAACCCCGCTATCCGAACCGAACCGTCCGACTATCGGACTGTCGGCCACCCAATCACGGAATTTCAGCCACCGGAAGGGTCGTTATGTGCCGTCGGAGCCGGTCACGCCTGGTATGAGGCGAGTTCCACGACGGTGATGTCGGACGGCGCCCCGACCCGCACCGGCGGACCCCACGCGCCCGCGCCACGGGACACGTACAGCTGGGTGTCGCCGTAGCGCTCCAGGCCCGCGACGGTCGGGTTCGCCAGCTCGGCGAGGTACTTGCCGGGCCACAGCTGGCCGCCGTGGGTGTGGCCGGAGAGCTGGAGGTCCACGCCGTGCCGGACGGCCTCGTCGATGACGATGGGCTGGTGCGCGAGCAGTACGGAGGCGCGGGACCGGTCGCGGTCGCCGAGGGCCGCCCCGAAGTCGGGGCCGTGGCCCTCGCTCTCGCCCTGGACGTCGTTGACCCCGGCGAGGTCGAAGTACGGGAGCTCGCGGCGGGCGTTCTCCAGCGGGACCAGACCGAGCTCACGGACGTGGTCCACCCACTGCTGGGCGCCGGAGAAGTACTCGTGGTTGCCGGTGACGAAGTAACTGCCCAGCCGCGAGGACAGTCCGCGCAGCGGTTCGGCGGCGGGGCCGAGGTCGCGGACGTCGCCGTCGACGAGGTCGCCGACGATCGCGACGAGGTCGGGCTGCGTGCGGTTGATCGTGGCCACGATGCGGTCGGTGTGGGCGCGGCCGAGGATCGGGCCGAGGTGGACGTCACTGACGACGGCGATCCGGAACCCGTGCGCGGCACGGGGCAGCCGGGCGAGCGGCACGGTGACCCGCTTGACGCGCGGCCCGCGCAGCACCCCGTACGTCCCGTTGGCGACGACCCCACCGGCCGCGAGCGCCGCCGCCCCGCCGACCACCCGCGAAACGAACACCCGCCGGCTGACTCCGTCGGGGCCCTGCGGGGCCGTTCCCCTCCCCGCCCCTTCCCGCACCTGGGGCTCCGCCCCAGCCCCCGCCACGCCCGCGCCCGCGGCGGGCGAGCCGAATTCCAGCCCCTCCGGCGATTGAGGAGCGGGGCCCGCGGCCGTACCCACCCGGGCAGGGACCTGGCCCGCGCCGCCGCCCTCCCCCGCCGGGGCGGTGCCGCCCGCGGCGGGCGAGCCGGAATCCAGCCCCTCCGGCGATTGAGGAGCGCGGCGGGCGAGACGGCGGAGCCAGAGGTGGCGGGCCGGTTCGGCCACGAGCATGGCCAGGGTCAGGTACAGCAGCACCGCGAGCCACATGTACCCCGGCCACGCCACCAGCCGCTCCAGCCAGAACGGCGCCCCGGCCCGCCCCGCCGTCAGCGCGGCCAGCGCCAGCAGCGGCAGCGCGAAGGCCAGGACGGTGCCCGCCCGGCGGGCCGCGCCGCCCGCGCGGGTCGTGTCACGGACCAGCCGGATCCACAGCCACCGGTGGACGAACCCCACGAGCACCAGGGCGGCCAGGACAGCCGCAATCACCACGAATACGGTCATCGTGATTCACGCCTCAGCGCGCGGACCCCGCGCAACCCGATCACACCAACGGCCGTCCCCAGGAGAAATGACGTCACCGCGAGGAGAAGGTGGACCCAGAAGTAGGCCGTAGGGTCCCCCGCCGTGTCGAAGGCCAGACCACTGCCGTTCTTCCACAGGTTCCGGACGAAGGACACCCAGATGAACCAGCTCCACACGCCGAAGGCGAGCAGGAACCAGGAAGCGGCGCGGCTGAGTTTCATGTCCCCAGTATCGGATTCGTCCCCAGGACGGACGCGCCGGGGTGGGCCGTACCGGGGGTGGTTGTCCCCGGTTGGCCGGTCCACGACGCCGGACAGCCGATCGGGATGTACTTTCACCTGCGTGTCTGCCAAGAAGACCGCGCTGACGGTCCTTTCCGCCGCGCTCCTGGTCCCCGCGATGCTCGTGGCGCCCGCCCACGCCGCCCCGGCCCCGGCCGCCCCGGCGGACGGCAAGGGCCGCCCCCGCAAGGCGCCCGCGCCCCCCGCGTCGATGTCCACCGTCGGCGGCGCCGCCCTCGGGCAGCCCGGCACCCAGGTGAACCTGCTGCCCGGAGCCCCCGCCCTGCCCGCGAACCTGACGGGGCGTTCCTGGATCGTGGCGGACGCCGAGTCCGGGGAGGTCCTGGCGGCCTACAACTCCCACTGGCGGCTGCCCCCGGCGTCGACCATGAAGATGCTCTTCGCGGACACCGTGCTGCCGAGCCTGCCCAAGGACCAGGTCCACAAGGTCACCGACCAGGATATGGACGGTGTGGGTCCCGGCAGCAGCCTCGTCGGGGTGAAGGAGGACCACGAGTACACGGTCCACGACCTGTGGCTCGGCGTGTTCCTGAAGTCCGGCAACGACGCCGTGCACGTTCTTTCGGCCATGAACGGCGGCATCGACAAGACCGTCAAGGACATGCAGGCGCACGCCGAGGAACTCCAGGCCCTCGACACCCACGTGGTCTCCCCGGACGGCTACGACGCCCCCGAGCAGGTGTCGAGCGCCTACGACCTCACCCTGATCGCCCGCTCCGGACTACAGAAGCAGGACTTCCGCGAGTACTGCGGAACGGCGACCGCGCAGTTCCCCGGGCGGCAGGAGGCGGGCAAGCCGCGCGAGTTCTTCGAGATCCAGAACACCAACCGGCTGATGACGGGCGCCGGCGGCATCAGCCCCTACAAGGGCATCGCCGGGGTGAAGAACGGCAACACCACCATGGCCGGCGCCACCTTCACCGGCGCCGCCCAGCAGGGCGACAGGAAGCTGCTGGTCACGGTGATGAACCCGGACGGCGGCGGCGCCAACTCCGTCTACGAGGAGACCGCCGCCCTCCTCGACTGGGGCTTCGCGGCGGCCGGGAAGGTCCGGCCCGTCGGGGAGCTGGTGCCGCCGAAGAGCGCGGACACCACCTCGCACGGCTCCCCCGCCCAGTCCCACGAGAACGGCGGCAACGGCCCCACGGCGGCGGGCGACGACTCGGGCAGCAGCGGCGTCGGCACGGCCCTCGGCATCGCGGGCGGGGCCCTGGCCGTCCTGGCGGGCGGGGCGTTCGTCGTGAACCGCCGCTGGCCGCGCGGCCGCCGCGGCCCGGGCGGCAGGCCCTAGGCAGGCCGGGACTCCGACTCGGGAGCGGGCACCCCGTCCTCCCCCGCCTCCGCCGCCTCGTCCCCCTCGTCGCGGGTGGCCGTCCACGCCGCGCAGTACAGCAGCAGCTTCGCCGTGAAGTTGATCCACAGCAGGAGCGCGATCGGCACGCCGAAGGCCCCGTACATGCTCTTGCCCGCGATCTCCCTCATGTAGCCGCTGAGCAGCAGCTTCAGCAGCTCGAACCCGGCGGCGCCGATCAGCGCGGCCTGGATCAGCCGGAAGCGCGGCGGGTCGACGCCGGGCAGCAGGGTCAGGACGTAGAGGAGCAGCAGGAAGGCGGCCAGTACACCGACGAGGAAGGCTCCGCCGCGCAGGAACACTCCGCCCCAGCCGTCGCGCGGGACGCCGAGGGCCTCGCCGAACTTGCCGACCGCGCTCGACCCGATGATCGAGGCCGCGGCCGAGCCGATGCCGGCGGCGCCGAGCCCGAGCAGGACGAGGGCGTCCTTGCCCTTGCGGACGATCGGGTTGCCCTGGTCCTCGTCGTCCTTGTCCCAGACGGCGCGCAGGCAGTCGCGCATCGAGCCGACCCAGCCGATGCCGGTGAACAGGAGCAGCGCGCCGGCGACGAGGCCGACGGTGCCCGCGTTCGCGACGAGGCCCTCCAGGTCGAGCTGGTCGGAGATGCCGGGGACCTGCTCGGCGAGGTTCTTCTGGAGCCGGTCGAGCTGCTGCTGGCTGAGCAGCGCCGCGCCGACGGCGGCGGCCACGGTGATCAGCGGGAAGAGCGCGAGGAAGCTGATGAAGGTGATCGCGGCGGCGAGCCGGGTCCAGTGGACCCGGTCGAGCCGCTCGTAGGAACGCCACGGATGGGTTCGCGTCGCGGCGCCCACCAGCGGCCCGATCACCGGGAGTTTCTTCAGCCAGTCCATGGGGTCACCGTAAATGAGCTGCCGGAAATAGCCTGGATTGCCGCTTTTGGGCAGTACGGTCGTCGATTGTGACTTTTCGCCCTACGGTTCGTCCCCCGGTCCGTCCCGCGGTCCGCCCGTTCCACGCCCTGGTCCTGCGCAGGCTCCGGTTCCATGCCGCCCGGACCCTGCGACCGCTGCGTCAGGAGCGCCGCACGACCGTGACGGTGGCCGAACCTGACTGCGCGGGCACGCCCGCGGCGCCGACCGGGCCGGCCGGGCCCGTCGGGCCGTTGCCGAAGGGGTACTCGCGCAGTTTGCGCCAGACCCCGTCCGAGCCCTGCTCGTAGAGCGCGAAGCCCTCGCACAGCCACTCGGCGGCGTAGTCGGCGAGCTCGGCGAACGCCCGGTCCATCGCCTCCTCGGGGATCCCGTGGGCGACGGTGACGTGCGGGTGGTACGGGAAGGCCAGCTCACGGCTGAGGGGCCCCTGCGGGTCCCGGACCTGCCCCTGGAGGCGGGTACAGCCCGGGGCGCCCTCGACGAGCTGGACGAAGACGACCGGCGAGAGGGGGCGGAAGGTTCCCGTCCCCTCCAGACGCATCGCGAACGAACGGAAGGCCCCGGCGACCTCGGCCAGGTGCCGGCGGATCCCGGGCAGCCGGTCCGCCTCCACCTCGGTCGGCGGTACGAGGGTGACGTGCGTGGGGATGCCGTGCGCGGCGGCGTCCCCGAAGCCGGCGCGCAGCTCCTGGAGCTGGCTGCCGTACGGCTCCGGGACCGCGATCGAAACGCCGAGCGTTACGGTCCCCACGTGGGTCTCCTCCGTGTCTAGGGGTAGGTGCTGCCGCTTCAGTGTGGCGGCAGCACCCCCTTCGCCGCCAGGGGCCTTCTTTCCGTCAGTGCTTGGCGGGCAGGAAACCGAGGCGGTCGTAGGTCTGCGCCAGGGTCTCGGCGGCGACCGCACGGGCCTTCTCCGCGCCCTTGGCCAGCAGGGAGTCCAGGGTCTCCGGGTCGTCCAGGTACTCCTGGGTGCGCTGCTTGAAGGGTGTGACGAAGTCGACCATCACGCCGGCGAGGTCCGTCTTGAGCGCGCCGTAGCCCTTGCCCTCGTACTTGGCCTCCAGGGCCGGGATCGTCTCGCCCGTGAGGGTGGAGTAGATCGTGAGCAGGTTGCTGACGCCGGGCTTCTTCTCGGTGTCGAAGCGGATCTCCGCCTCGGTGTCGGTGACCGCGCTCTTGATCTTCTTCTCGGTGACCTTGGGCTCGTCGAGGAGGTTGATCAGGCCCTTGGGAGACGGCGCGGACTTCGACATCTTGATCGTCGGGTCCTGGAGGTCGTAGATCTTCGCGACCTCCTTGACGATGTACGCGGCGGGCAGGGTGAAGGTCTCGCCGAAACGCTGGTTGAAGCGCTCCGCCAGGTCACGGGTCAGCTCGATGTGCTGGCGCTGGTCCTCGCCGACCGGGACGGCGTTCGCCTGGTAGAGGAGGATGTCGGCGACCTGCAGGATCGGGTACGTGAACAGGCCGACGGTCGCGTTGTTCGCACCCTGCTTCGCGGACTTGTCCTTGAACTGGGTCATCCGGCTGGCCTCGCCGAAACCGGTGATGCAGTTCATGACCCAGCCCAGCTGGGCGTGCTCCGGGACGTGGCTCTGGATGAAGAGCGTGCAGCGCTCGGGGTCCACGCCGGCCGCGAGGAGCTGCGCGGCGGAGAGACGGGTGTTCGCGCGGAGATCCTTCGGATCCTGCGGCATCGTGATCGCGTGCAGGTCGACGACCATGTAGAAGGCGTCGTGCGTCTCCTGCAGGGCGACGTACTGGCGGATCGCTCCGAGGTAGTTCCCGAGGTGGAACGAACCGGAGGTGGGCTGGATGCCGGAGAGCGCGCGAGGACGATCAGAAGCCATGCCCTCATTCTCTCAGGTGCGGGGGCGGACTCCGGCCCTGCGGTGGCCGGAAACCGGCCGGTCCCGCTGGTGCGGGGGCGGTGGGTGGTGGGCGCGGCCGGTGTACCCGGCGGTAGCGGCCCGACCGGATCTTGCCCCGGCCGAGCGACCGCTTTGGGACGCGCCGCTGCGCCGGCCTCCGGCCGTCGGTGGTGGGGCGGGGCCGGTTCGGGTGGCCGAGGCCCGTCTGTCGTCTGCGGACCGTTGCCGCTGCGCGGAGCGGGGTCCCCTACCCGCCCTTCCACCGTTCCCGCCTCAAACGCCGGCGAGGCTGGAGGTACCCACCGGCACCTGAACGCCCACACCGGCAAAATCCAGCCCCGCCGGCGTTTGAGGCGCGGGGGTCCGGGGGCTGGCCCCCGGCAACGCACCCGCACACGAACAACTACGCCCCGCAAATTCCAGCCCCGCCGGCGGTTGAGGCGGGTCAGGACAGCGGGAGCCCAGGGGCGGGGTGGGCGGACATGAGGGTGGTGACCTCCGACCGGATGACGGTCAGCGCGGCTTCGTCCGAGGCGGCGGCCGCGTCCACCGCGCGGGAGATCCAGTCCGCGACCACCGGCATGTGCGCGGCGGTGAGCCCGCGCGAGGTCAGGGACGGGGTGCCGATGCGGATCCCGGACGGGTCGAACGGCTTGCGCGGGTCGAACGGGACCGTGTTGTAGTTCACGACGATCCCGGCCCGGTCCAGCGCCTTGGCCGCGACCTTCCCCGGCACCCCCCGCGAGGTGAGGTCCATCAGGATCAGGTGGTTGTCGGTGCCGCCCGAGACGAGGTCGAAGCCCCGGCCCAGCAGGGCCTGCGCCAGCGCCTTGGCGTTGGCGACGACCGCGTGGGCGTAGGCGGTGAAGGACGGCTGAGCCGCCTCGTGGAGGGCTACCGCGATGCCGGCGGTCGTCTGGTTGTGGGGGCCGCCCTGGAGGCCCGGGAAGACCGCCTTGTCGATGGCCTTCGCGTGCTCCTCGCGGCACATCAGCATCGCGCCGCGCGGCCCGCGCAGGGTCTTGTGGGTGGTCGTGGAGATCACGTCGACGTGATCGGCCGGGGAGGGGTGCGCCCCGCCGGCGATGAGGCCGGCGATGTGGGCGACGTCCGCGACGAGGATCGACCCGGCTTCGGCGGCGATCGACGCGAAGGCCTCGAAGTCGATGGTGCGCGGCAGGGCCGTACCGCCGCAGAAGAGGATCTTCGGGCGTTCCTTGAGGGCCAGGTCGCGGACCTCGTCGTAGTCGATGCGGCCGTCGTCGGCGCGGACGCCGTACTGGACGCCCCGGAACCAGGAGCCCGTCGCCGAGACGCCCCAGCCGTGGGTGAGGTGCCCGCCCATCGGCAGGGCCATGCCCATGACGGTGTCGCCGGGCTTCGCGAAGGCCAGGTAGACGGCGAGGTTCGCCGGGGAGCCGGAGTACGGCTGGACGTTCGCGTGGTCCACCCCGAACAGGCCCTTGGCCCGTTCGACCGCGAGCGCCTCGACGCGGTCGATGTTCTGCTGGCCCTCGTAGTAGCGGCGGCCCGGGTAGCCCTCGCTGTACTTGTTCTGCAGCACCGTGCCGGAGGCTTCGAGCACGGCCGCGGACACGTAGTTCTCACTGGGGATCAGCCGCAGCGTCTCCGCCTGGAGGGTCTCCTCCGCCGTGACGAAGGACGCCAGTTCGGGGTCGGTGGAGAGCAGGGCGGGGTGACGGTGGTTCGCGCTCATGGCGGTTCCTCCGGGGTCGATGTCAGTTCTCGTCCCCGCGAGGCCCAGGCGAGCGGCCCTGTGTGCGGTCCTGCGCGCACGACTCCCCCGGAGTTGGTTCTCCGTACGCCAGTCGCCGTGCGTACCGCACACCTTAGCGGGCGCGTCGCGCGGAAGGTTTCTCCGCCCACGATCCGAGCGACGATAGGAAGGACGCCACCCACGTCACACGACGATCGGAGACCCCGTGTCGAGAACTGCTGCTGCCATCCGCTCCGCCGACGAACACAGTGCGCACAACTACCATCCCCTCCCGATCGTCGTGGCCTCGGCGGAGGGCGCGTGGATGACGGACGTGGAGGGCCGCCGGTACCTCGACATGCTCGCCGGGTACTCGGCGCTCAACTTCGGGCACGGCAACCGCCGCCTGATCGACGCGGCCCGCGCCCAGCTGGAGCGGGTCACCCTCACCTCGCGCGCCTTCCACCACGACCGCTTCGCCGACTTCTGCACCGAACTGGCCGCGCTGTGCGGCAAGGACATGGTGCTGCCGATGAACACGGGCGCGGAGGCCGTGGAGACGGCGGTGAAGACGGCGCGCAAGTGGGGTTACGAGGTCAAGGGCGTCCCGGACGGGCACGCCAAGATCGTGGTCGCCGCCGACAACTTCCACGGCCGGACCACCACCATCGTGTCGTTCTCCACGGACCACGACGCCCGCGACCACTTCGGGCCGTACACCCCCGGCTTCGAGATCGTCCCGTACGGGGACCTCACCGCCCTCGCCCACGCCGTCACCGAGAACACCGTGGCCGTGCTGCTGGAGCCGATCCAGGGCGAGGCGGGGGTGCTGGTGCCGCCCGCCGGATACCTGGCGGGCGTACGGGAACTGACGCGCGAGCGGAACGTCCTGTTCATGGCGGACGAGATCCAGTCGGGCCTGGGCCGCACCGGGAAGACCTTCGCGTGCGAGCACGAGGAGGTCGTGCCGGACGTGTACATCCTCGGCAAGGCGCTCGGCGGCGGCGTGGTGCCGGTGTCGGCGGTGGTCGCCGACCGGGACGTCCTCGGGGTGTTCCGGCCCGGCGAGCACGGCTCCACCTTCGGCGGGAACCCCCTCGCCTGCGCGGTCGCCCTGGAGGTGATCGCGATGCTGCGCTCCGGCGAGTACCAGCAGCGGGCCACCGAGCTGGGCGACCACCTGCACCGGGAGCTGAACCTGCTGGTCGGCGGGGGCGCGGTGACCGCCGTACGCGGCCGCGGGCTGTGGGCGGGCGTGGACATCGACCCGGCGCGCGGCACGGGCCGGGAGATCTCCGAGAAGCTGATGGAACTGGGGGTGCTGGTGAAGGACACCCACGGGTCGACGATCCGGATCGCGCCGCCGCTGGTGATCAGCAAGGAGGACCTGGACTGGGGCCTGGACCAGCTGCGGTCCGTCCTCGCCGGCTGACGGGAGGGGCGGGGGCCCCGCGCCGGTGGCGCGGGGCCCCTAAGCCGCTTAGAGGATGACGTGGGGCAGGAAGCGGGCGTACTCGTCGGTGACCGGGCCCGCCGATTCGCGGATGCCGAGTCCGGCCGCCTCCTCCTCGACCACCCAGGCGCCGAGCACCACGCGGTTGCCGTCGAAGTCGGGCAGCGGGGCGAGGGCCTGGAAGACGTACGTCTCCCCCTCCTCCGGGGTGAAGGGCTCGCCGGCCTCGCCGTCCTCGCCGGCCCCGTGCAGGGTGACCCCGGCGCCCTCGCGGCCCAGCAGGGGCTTGGCCGCGTAGCCGCTCGCGCCCGGACCGGCCAGTTCGCGCGGGCCGTCGAGGTAGGCGGGCAGCAGGTTCGGGTGGTCCGGGAAGAGTTCCCACAGGATCGCCAGCAGCGCCTTGTTGGCGAGCAGCATCTTCCACAGCGGTTCGATCCAGGCGGTGGTGCCGGAGCCGCCGCCGTGGTCGTAGGTGCCCAGGACCTGCGGGCCGAACTCGTCGGTGGCCAGCCACTCCCACGGGTAGAGCTTGAAGCAGCTGCGGATGAAGCGGAGCTTCTCGTCGACGAACCGGCCGGAGAGGCTGTCCCAGCCGATCTGCTCCACCGACATGGCGTGCGTCTCCAGGCCGGCCTGTTCGGCGGTCTCCTGGAGGTACGCGACCGTCATCAGGTCCTCGCCGAGCTCGTCCGTCTCGGAGTGCGCGAAGTGCAGCGGGCCGGGCGGGAGCAGCTCCGCCTGGCGGCGCCAGGCCTCGACGAGCCGCTCGTGGAGGGAGTTCCACTGGTCGGCGCCGGGGAAGCGCTCCTCCATCCAGAACCACTGCGGGCTCGCCGCCTCCACGAGGGAGGTGGGCGTGTCGGCGTTGTACTCCAGCAGCTTGGCGGGGCTGTCCGGGCCCTCGTAGCGCAGGTCGAAACGGCCGTAGAGGGAGGGCTGTTCGGCGCGGCGGCGCCAGGACTCGGCGATGAGCGCGGCGAGCTTCGGGTCGGTGATGCCGAGGTCGGCGAAGCGGTCGTGCTCGACGATGTGCGCGGCGGCGGCCAGGCACATGGCGTGCAGTTCCTCGACGACGTCCTCCAGCGCCTCGACCTCGGGGAGGGTGAAGGAGTAGTAGGCGCTCTCGTCCCAGTAGGGGCGCAGGGAGTCGTCGGGGTAGCGGGTGAGGGGGTAGATCAGTCCCTGCTCCTCGACGGTCTTCTGCCAGTCGGGGCGGGGCTCGATGGTGTGCCGCTGCATGGGTTCCGGTTTCCTCAGCCGCCGGAGGAGCCGGAGCTGCTGTGGCCGCCGATGCCGCCGCGGGTGACGGCGGACTTGTCGAAGCTGCCGCCGGTCACCTTGCCCTTGGTGACGGAACCGCCGTAGTAGTACGAGCCGGTGCCGCCGCTCTTGCACTCCTTCATGTTCAGGTGGTCGAGGGAGGAGCGGGACGCGCAGCGCTTGTCGGGCTCGTCGCTGCTGCCGCAGGCCACGAGGGTGGCGGCGAGCAGGCCCATGCCGCCGAGGGCGACCGCGCCGGAGCGCATACGGCGTCGGGTGGTGGCTGTGGTGCGGGTGGTGCCGGTGCTGCTGTCGTCCATGGCTGGTTTCGCTCCCCCTGGGTGGCGTGCTGCCGACAGACTAGAGCGGGGGCCCCGGGGTTTGGAATCCGGCCACCGTCACGCCCTTGTCACGGCCGTGACGGGGCTACGGGCCCTAGAGTCGATCCGTGTTGATTGGGATGGTTTGCGCACTCGGTGCGGCGGTCTGCTTCGGTACGGCCTCCGTGCTCCAGGCGGTGGCGGCGCGGGCGGCCGAGCCGGGGACCGGCTCGGGAGTGGACACCGCGCTGTTCCTGCGGGCGCTGCGGCAGTGGCGCTACCTCGCGGGGCTCGGGCTGGACGGCATCGGCTTCGTCCTCCAGATCATCGCCCTGCGGCACATCCCCATCTACGCGGTGGGGGCCGCGCTGGCCGCGAGCCTCGCGGTGACGGCGGTGGTCGCGGCGCGGCTGCTACGGGTACGGCTGTCGCGGCTGGAGTGGGGCGCGGTCTGGGTGGTGTGCGCGGGGCTGCTGATGCTCGGGCTGGCCTCCGGGGAGGAGGGCTCCGGGACGGGGTCGCTCGCGCTGAAGCTGGGACTGCTGGGGGTGGCGGGGCTGGTGCTGGTCGTGGGCGCGGCGGCCGGGCGGCTCCTGGGGCGCTCCCGCGCGCTGGTACTCGGCCTGGCCGCCGGGACGGGCTTCGGGGTGGTGGAGGTGGCCGTACGGCTCATCGACTCCGTCTCGGTGGCGGAACTGCGCAACCCGGCGCTGTACGCGCTGCTGCTGGGCGGGGCGGCGGGGTTCCTGCTGCTCACCTCCGCGCTGCAGCGGGGGTCCGTCACGGCGGCTACCGCCGGGATGGTGCTGGGCGAGACGGTCGGCCCGGCCGTCGTCGGCGTGGCGTGGCTCGGGGACCGGACGCGGGAGGGGCTGGGGTGGCTGGCGATCCTCGGCTTCGCCGTTGCCCTGGCCGGGTCCCTGGCCCTGTCCCGCTTCGGCGAGCCTTCCTCTTCTTGACGCGCCGCTCGCGCGGTGCGGCCCTGGCGGGCCTTACCGGCTTCGCGCCGCTGCGCCGGACTCCGTCCGGCGGTGGGCCGGGCGGGGCCGGTTCGGGTGACCGGGCCCGTCTGTCGTCTGCGGACCGTTGCCCGCTACGCGGGGCGGGGTCCCCTACCCACCCTTCCACCGTTCCCGCCTCAAACGCCGGCGAGGCTGGATGGGCGTGCCTCACTACACGGCGCTCCGCGCCCGCGCCTCAAGCGCCGGCGGGGCTGGGAGTGGACCTGCACCCGAACGGCTACGCCGGCCAAAATCCAGCCCCGCCGGCGTTTGAGGCGCGGGGGTCCGGGGGCTGGCCCCCGGCAACGGGCCCGCACCCGACCAGCGACCCCGGCCAAACCCAGCCCCGCCGGCGTTTGAGGCGCGGGGGTCCGGGGGCTGGCCCCCGGCAACGGACCCGCAGACGGATGGCTGCGCCGGCCCGCATCCAGCCCCGCCGGCGATTGAGGCGGGGGTCAGGGGAGGGTCGACGTCAGGGCCGTCAGGGTGGGGGTCCAGGTGCTCGGGGGTGGGGTGCCGTAGCCGACGACCAGGGCTTCGCGCGGCGGCATCGTCGACGCCGGGTGGCGGTACCGCGCGAGCCCCTCCAGCGCCAGGTCCTGCCACGCGGCGGCCTGGATCACCGACCGCTCCGTCCCGGCCGGAAGGTCCAGCACCGCGTGCAGCCCCGCCGCGATCCCGGACACGGGCACGCGTCCGGCCAGCGCGGCCACGAGTTCGTCCCGGCGGCGCCGGTACCGCAGGCGCATGCCGCGCACGTGCCGGTCGTAGGCCCCGGAGGTGAGGAACTCGGCGAGGGTCAGCTGTTCGACCGCGCTGGACGTCCAGTCGATCCGGCCCTTCGCCTCCAGTACCTCGTCCACGAGGTCCGGCGGAAGCACCATCCAGCCCATCCGCAGCCCGGGGGCGAGGGATTTGCTGGCCGTGCCGAGGTAGACCACGCGGTCGGGGTCCAGGCCCTGGAGCGCGCCGACGGGCTGGCGGTCGTAGCGGAACTCCCCGTCGTAGTCGTCCTCCAGGATCAGGCCGCCCGAGCTGCGCGCCCAGTCCACCGCCGCCGCCCGCCGCTGCGGCGTCAGCGCCACGCCGGTCGGGAACTGGTGCGCCGGCGTCAGCAGCACCGCGCCCGTGCGGGGGCCGAGCGCGGCCAGGTCGCCGGTGCGGGCCCCGGCCTCGTCCAGCGGGAGCGGGCGGGTCCGCAGTCCGGCCCCTTCCAGCAGCTGCCGGTGGATGTCGAGGCCGTACCCCTCGACCGCGACCTCCCGCACCCGGCGCCCCTTCAGGACCTGCCCGAGCAGGGTCAGCGCGTGCACGAAGCCGGCGCACAGCACGATCCGGTCGGGGTCGGTGTACACCCCGCGCGCCCGGGCCAGGTACCCGGCGAGCGCCTCGCGCAGTTCCACCCGGCCGCGCGCGTCCACGGCGTACCCGAAGGCCGCGTCGGGGGCGACGGCCAGGGCCCGGCGGGCGGCCGTGAGCCAGGCGGTGCGCGGGAAGCCGCTCAGGTCGGGGGTGCCGGGCACCAGGCTGTACGCGGGGCCCCGCCGGGCGGGCCGGTGCGCGCGGGCGGTCCCGGCGGGGCGGCGCGGGCGGGCCCGTTCGGCGACCCGGGTGCCGGAGCCCTGCCGGGCCGTCAGCCAGCCTTCGGCGACGAGTTCGGCGTACGCCTCGGCGACGGTGTTGCGGGCGATGCCCAGGTCGGCGGCGAAGGACCGCGAGGACGGCAGTCTGGTCCCGGGCGTCAGCCGCCCGCTGCGCGCGGCCTCCCGCAGGGCCTCGGTGAGCGCGGCCCGCAGCCCGCGGGTGCCCGCCGCGGCCGTGAGGTCCAGGTGCAGGTCGGCGCCGAAAGTGGCCCAAGATCCGGTCATGGACATGGACCATAACGGTGGGCCGCCCTGTTCCTAGGGTGGAGTCATGAGCAACCACACCCACACCCCCGACGGACTCGCCGCCGAACACGCCCCCCGCATGCAGATGGCCAAGCTGGCCCCCGAGTTCTACAAGGCCGTCATCGGCATGGAGATCGCCGCGAAGAAGGGCCTGGACCCGGCGCTCGTCGAGCTCGTCAAGATCCGCGCCTCGCAGATCAACCACTGCGCCTTCTGCCTGGACATGCACACCAAGGACGCCCTCGCGGCGGGCGAGAGCGTCGAGCGGATCGTGCTGCTCGGCGCCTGGGAGGAGTCGCGGCACTTCTACACCGAGAAGGAGCTCGCGGCGATCGAGCTGACGGAGGCCGTCACCGTCCTGACGGACGGCTTCGTGCCCGACGAGGTCTACGAGCGGGCGGCGAAGCAGTTCGAGGAGCGCGAGCTGGCGCAGCTGATCGCCGTCATCGCGACGATCAACGTCTGGAACCGCATCGGCGTCACCACCCGCAGTACCCCGGGGCACTACACCCCGGGGATGTACAAGCAGGGCTGAGCCCCCCGCCCCCGCTCACTCGGGGCGGAAGGTTTCCACCGCCGCCGTCAGGTTCGTGCGGGTGACCGTGCTGTCGGCGGCGGGACCGGCCGCCAGCAGCGCCCAGCGCGTGCCGTCGGCGGTGGGGACGATCCGTTCCATGCCGCGGCGTCGGCCGTGGGACTCGGCGCTGTCGTACTCGTAGACCAGCTCGCAGGCCCCGTCGGGAACCGGGGCGAGGAAGACCTCCCGGTAGGCGGGGGTCCCGTCGGAGAGGCGCTGCGAGGACAGGCGCAGCAGCTCGCAGGAGCCCGTCGACGCGGACTCCGTGATCCGGAAGATCTGGATCAGCGCGCTGCGGTCGCCCGGCCGGCGGTAGAAGGTTCCGTTGCCGGTCTCGTCGTAGCTGCGCTCCCAGCCGGTGGGGACGGCGACGGAGAAGCCGTCGCTACGGACCACCGTGTGGCCGGGGCCGGCGGAGGGGCTCGCGGAGGCGCTGGGGCTGCCGGAGGGCGCGGCGGAGCCCGTACCCGTGCTCGGGACCGGTCCCGGTCCCTGGCCCGACGGGGCCGCCGAGGCGGACGGCGGCTGCGCGGCCGGGGCCGGGGTGTCCTTGCCGCCGAGCAGCATCCAGGCCGCGACGGCGCCCCCGCCGACGACGGCCGCGACGAGCCCCACGAGCAGCGGGGTCCGCCACTCCTGCCGCCCGCCGGGGCCGCCCGGGCCGGGCGGCGGCGGGGGCGGAGGCGGGGTCGGCTCCGGGGGCCACGCGTCGTAGCCGTACGGGGACGGCGGAGTCGGCGGCAGGGGCGGCAGCGGGCCCGGCTGCGGACCGGACTGCGGGCCCGGCTGCGGACCGGACTGCGGGCCCGGCTGCGGACCGGACTGCGGGCCCGGCTGCGGCGCCGGCGGGTGCCATTCCCAGCGCTGCGACTGCGGGTTCCAGCGGGCGCCGTCGGGCGAGGACACCGGTCAGCCCCCCAGCGAGGACAGCAGCCCGGCCAGGGCGGTGGCCGCGCCCACCGTCTCCACCAGCGGGGCCCAGCGCGTCAGCGCCCCGCGCAGCCGCGCGGGCAGGCCGGCCCGGATCTCCTCGGCCCCCTCCAGTTCCGCGTCGGCCTCGTCGAGTTCGGCGTCGAGGGCGGTGCGCCCGTCGCTGCGGGGCAGCCGCAGGAGGGCGGCACGCAGGTCGCGTACGGCCTCCAGCAGCTCCTCGGGACCGGGCGCGGGCGTCCCCGTACCGCCGTGGTGGACGGTGTTGGTGTGTCCGGTGCCGCCGATGCTGAAGGCGCTGCCGCTGACCTCGCCGATCGACACCGAGGGCTCGTCTCCGTCAGTGACCACTGCCGCTCCCCCTGTTGCTCGAACCGCCGCCGGCGGTGTTGTGGTGTCCGGAGCCGCCGACGCTGAAGGCGCTGTCGTTCACGGACTGGATGAAGACCCCGCCGGCGGCGACGGTGACCGCGCGCTGCGCGAACTCCTCGGTGTACCAGCCGGCGTCGTGCAGGGCGACGGTAACGCCCCGGACCACCCGGTCCTGAATGGTTTTCAGGTACCGGTCGATGTCCATGAGGTGGAAGAGCGAGCCGTTGTCCTCGGCTGCGATCTCCCGTACCGACAGACCCGGCCCCTCCGGGCGGGCGCCGCCGTGGCCGCCGGTCGCGATCCGCCACCAGCTGGCGGCGCCCCGGGCGAGGGTGACGACGGAGCCGGAGACCGAGGAGGGGGTGGCCGCGACGGCCTCGGCGGCCTTGCCGAGCCAGTTGTTGTTCAGGTGGCGCTGGGCGTCGGCGTCGGCGTTGTGGAAGGTGGTCCGTACGGGCAGCAGCAGGTGCGGGGCGACTTCCAGCATCAGCATGTGGCCCTGGGTGTGGACCCGGACGAAGACGGTGACGCCGAGGTTCTCGTCCCAGCCGCCGACGCGGACGCGCAGGAAGTACCGGCGGCGCTCGCCGCCCTCCTCGATCGCGCCGGCCAGGTGCTCGGCGAAGTGCGCCTCGGACAGCGGCGCCCCGTCGCGGTGCGGCAGTCCGCCCGCCGGGAGGAACACGCACTGGTCGACGACCAGGGCGCGCAGCCGGTCCAGTACGGCGTCCGCGGCCTGCGGGGAGCCGTGCGGGGACGGGACGCGCAGGTCGTGCAGGAACGGCTCGATGCGCCGCACGATGTCGGCGTTGGTGAGGGGGTCGGGCGTGCGGCCGGGGGCGAGGTCCTCGCGGGGGCGCAGTTCGACGGACAGGTGCCAGGGCCGGTACGCCTCCCCCGACCCGGTGAAGGGGTCGTTGATGTTGTACATGATCAGCGGGGAGTGCTGTTCGCGCCGGATGCGGCCGCTCACCCGGGCGAAGCGGGCGCCCTGGGAGCTCTCGGCGGGGTCGCCCTCCCGCTGGGCGTAGCGGGCCTCGGAGAGGTCGGTGGAGATGATGCGGGCGGCGTGTCCGCGCTGGAGTCCGACGGCGGTGACGACGGCGGCGTACACGGCGGGCACCCACCACACGAGCGCCCGGTCGGCGAGCGTCGGGGAGGAGCCGGAGGAACCGGAGGATCCGTAGTCGTCGTATCCGCCGTAGCCCGAGCCGCTCGAGCCGCTCGAGTCGTCGAGGAGGGAGACGCCGGGGAGGAGGAAGGAGCCGAGGTTGCCCAGTCCGCGCAGGGAGCCGGCCACGGCCACCCAGAAGCCGACGAAGACGACGATCAGCAGCCACCAGGCGTAGATCCGGACGATCAGCGACAGGAAGCGCAGCAGCAGTGCCTCCCGCGCCTTGAGCCATCTGCCGAGGCTCAGGAGCAGGAAGGGGGCGACGACCAGGACGAGGATGCCGCCGGTCAGGACGAAGCCGACGAACCAGGCGCCGAGGACTCCGGCGGCCCAGGCGAGTTCGACGCGGCGGGCGCGCAGGGCGTGGGCGAGGACGCGGGTGGCGTCGAACCCGTAGGAGGGGGCGGCGATCCGCTCCTCGTGGACGAAGAGTTCGTCGATGACCTGGTCGCGGTAGGTGGCGTCGAGGTAGGTGCCCGCGCACAGGAACCGGCCTGCGTCGCTGGTCTGCGGATTCACGGGGGGCCGGCCGTGGAGCGGGTCCGGCCCGCCGCCTCCGCCGGTGGACTGAGGGGGGATCAGGGGCTCGGTCACCGGCCGACCTTATTTTCCACCTACATCATTCGACAGGTGTAAACCCGCCAAAGCGCCCCTGCCTGGTTTGGCAGGGGCGCAAAGGCGTTCGCAGAGATCAGGCGATCCGATCAGACGGTCGGATCAGGTGATCAGATCAGGCCGAGCTCGCGGACCGCGTCGCGCTCCTCGACGAGCTCCGCCACCGACGCGTCGATGCGCGTACGGGAGAACTCGTTGATGTCCAGGCCCTGGACGATCTCGTACTTGCCGTCCTTGGTGGTGACGGGGAAGGAGGAGATGATGCCCTCCGGGACGCCGTAGGAGCCGTCCGACGGGATGCCCATCGAGGTCCAGTCGCCCGCGGCGGTGCCGTTGACCCAGGTGTGCACGTGGTCGATGGCGGCGTTGGCGGCCGAGGCGGCCGAGGACGCGCCACGGGCCTCGATGATCGCGGCGCCGCGCTTGGCGACGGTCGGGATGAAGGTGTCGGCCAGCCACAGCTCGTCGCCCACGACCTCGGCGGCGTTCTTGCCGGCGATCTCCGCGTGGAAGATGTCCGGGTACTGGGTCGCCGAGTGGTTGCCCCAGATGGTGAGGCGCTTGATGTCGGAGACGGCGGCACCGGTCTTGGCGGCCAGCTGCGAGATCGCGCGGTTGTGGTCCAGGCGGGTCATCGCGGTGAAGCGGTCGGCCGGTACGTCCGGGGCGGCGGCCTGCGCGATGAGCGCGTTGGTGTTGGCCGGGTTGCCCACGACCAGGACCTTGATGTCGTCCGCGGCGTGGTCGTTGATGGCCTTGCCCTGCGGCTTGAAGATGCCGCCGTTCGCGGCGAGCAGGTCACCGCGCTCCATGCCCTTGGTACGCGGGCGGGCGCCCACGAGCAGCGCGACGTTGGCGCCCTCGAAGCCCTTGTTCGGGTCGTCGAAGATGTCGATGCCGGCGAGCAGCGGGAAGGCGCAGTCGTCGAGCTCCATGGCGGTGCCCGCGGCGGCGTTCATGCCCTGGGGGATCTCCAGGAGGCGCAGCCTGACCGGCACGTCCGCGCCGAGCAGGTGGCCGGACGCGATGCGGAAGAGCAGGGCGTAGCCGATCTGGCCGGCGGCGCCGGTCACGGTGACATTCACGGGAGTGCGGGTCATGGCCTTCTCCGTTAGACAGCTGGCGGTGGGGCGTACCCGCCCCATGTGCTGAATCCCGTGCGCCGGGACCCGTGTTCCGGGCCCGGGATGCCGGGAGGACGCCGCTTCCCTGTCCTGTGAATCTTGACGTGAAGAGACATCCGCGGTCAGGCTATCCGACCCGCGGGGCCCCGCACCCCCCGGTCCCTGTGGTCCGTCGCACACGGACCCCCCGGATCGAAGGTTCCGCCGCTCCCGCGGCCCTGTTCCGCACGGAAGACCTCACCCGTCCGGCGGCCCCACGGATCTGACGCCGACGTCGCCCGCCGGGCGGGTACGGGGACCCGCCCGGCGGTCGCGGCGGCGCGGGGCGATCTGCCGGAGCTCAGCGGACGGTGAAGCGGACCGCGCTCTCCAGGAAGGGGACCTCCAGCCACGGCTTGGGCTCCATCACCAGCGCGAGCAGCGTGATCGCCACGCCCAGCACCCCGTACGTGAGCATGTCCGTGAAGCGGGAGCGCACCGCGAGCATCCCCACCGAGGGCAGCAGCCGCCGCAGTACCGCCGCCGCGATCAGCGCGACCCCGATGATCAGGCAGCCGACCCGCGGGTGCCCCATAGCCGTGGCCAGCAGCCCCGCCGCGGTGGCGGCGAGGACGCTGAGCATCGGCCACTGGCGGGCGGGCGCGGAGACGGCCCCCGGGATGGCCCGGCCGCCGCCCTCGGGGCGGGCCGTGTCCTGGGTGACGGACGGGAAGCGCCGGGACTTCGCGGCGGCCCGCGGCCCGGCGGCGGTGGCTGCGGCTGCGGCTCCTACGGCTGGGGCTGCGGCCGTCGCGGCTTCCGGCTCCTCCGGCACCCGGGCGGCGGGCTTCGCGGGGGCTTCCGTACCGTCGGTGCCGCCCGTACCGCCCGCCTCCCCGGTGCCCGGGCCCGGTTCAGCCCGCACTGGTGGTCCGTTCCGCCGCCTCGACGACGTTCACCAGCAGCTGAGCCCGGGTCATCGGGCCCACACCGCCCGGGTTCGGGGACATCCAGCCCGCCACCTCGGCGACGCCCGGGTGGACGTCCCCGACGATCTTGCCGTTCTCGTCGCGGCTGACGCCGACGTCGAGCACGGCCGCGCCCGGCTTCACGTCCTCCGGCTTCACCAGGTGCGGGACGCCGGCCGCCGCGACGACGATGTCCGCCTGGCGCAGCAGCCCGGACAGGTCACGCGTACCGGTGTGGCACAGGGTCACGGTGGCGTTCTCGGACTTGCGGGTGAGCAGCAGGCCGATGGACCGGCCGACGGTGATGCCCCGGCCGAGGACGACGACGTGCGCGCCGTTGATCTGGACGTCGTGGTGGCGCAGCAGCTCGACGATCCCGTACGGGGTGCAGGGCAGCGGGCCCGGCTCGTTCAGGACCAGCTTGCCCAGCGACATGGGGTGCAGGCCGTCCGCGTCCTTGGCGGGGTCCATCAGTTCCAGGACGCGGTTGGTGTCGATGCCCTTGGGGAGCGGGAGTTGGACGATGTAGCCGGTGCAGTCGGGGTTCGCGTTCAGCTCCCGCACGACCTCCTCGATGTCCTCCTGGGAGGCGGTGGCGGGCAGTTCGCGCTGGATGGAGGCGATGCCGACCTCGGCGCAGTCCTTGTGCTTGCCGTTGACGTACCAGCGGCTGCCCGGATCGTCGCCGACCAGCAGGGTGCCGAGACCCGGGGTGATGCCCCGGGCCTTCAGCGCCGCCACTCGGACGGTCAGTTCGGACTTGATCGCGGCTGCGGTGGCCTTGCCATCGAGAATCTGGGCGGTCATGCGGGCATCCTCCCGGATGGAGCGGCCCCGGTTCCAGTCGGGTGGACACCGGGCCGGACGGTTGATTGCACTTGCACAACAAGTGTGGCGCGCCCCGTGAACCGGCTGGACAATCCCGGTCCGTCCGGACCACGATGACCGCACAGCACGATGTCGGAAAGAGTGCCGCGGGCAGTGCCGGGGGGCGGACCGCATAACGCAGGTGTCCTCCACGCCTGCCGTGCGTCCCCGCACTTCACGGAGGAAACACCCAGATGAGCTTCGGCGACCCGAACAACCCTTACGGGCAGCAGCCGCAGGCCCCGCAGGGCCAGCCCGGTTACGGCTACCCGCAGCAGGCCCCGCAGGGCGTCCCGGCCCAGGGCGGCTACGGCTACCCGGCCGGCGCGGCGCAGGCGTACCCGGGTGGCTACCCGGGCGGCCCGGTCACGATGCCGGGCGGGGTGAAGGCTGCGCGCGTCATGCTCTGGGTGATCGCCGGTCTCCAGGTCATCGGCATCGGCGTCCTCTTCGCGGCGATCGCGCTGATCCAGAAGCTGAAGGACGAGCCGGAACTCCAGGGCAACGCCCAGTTCGAGGACATGGCCAAGCTCGGCTCCGGCGTGCTGTACGCGCTGATCGCCCTGGCCGTGGTCTACATGATCGCGTCCATCGTGCTGGCGATCCAGATGGGCAAGGGCGGCAACGGTGCCCGTATCGGCACCATCGTGTACGCCTCGCTCGGCCTCGTGCTGAGCCTGTACCCGTTCTTCCCGCTCAGCCTGGTGCACCTGGTCCTGCTGATCCTGATCATCGTCTTCGTGGCGAAGTCGGACGGCGCAGCCTGGTTCAACCGCCAGCGCTGACCCGCTGACGGCAGTACCTACGCGAAGGCCGCGTCCCGCAGTGCGGGACGCGGCCTTCGCCGTGTTCGGGGCCCGTCAGTGGAAGAAGTGGCGGGTACCGGTGAAGTACATCGTCACGCCGGCCTTCTTCGCGGCCTCGACGACCTGCTCGTCACGGACCGAACCGCCCGGCTGGACGACGGCCTTGATGCCCGCGCCGGTCAGGATCTCCAGCCCGTCCGGGAAGGGGAAGAACGCGTCGGAGGCGGCGTACGAGCCCTGCGCGCGCTCGGCGCCCGCCCGCTCGACGGCCAGCTTCGCCGAGTCCACGCGGTTGACCTGGCCCATGCCGACGCCGACCGAGGCGCCGTCCTTGGCGAGCAGGATCGCGTTGGACTTCACGGCGCGGCAGGCCTTCCACGCGAAGGCGAGCTCGGCCAGCTCCTCGGCCGACAGCGCGTCGCCGGTGGCGAGGGTCCAGTTGGCCGGGTCGTCGCCCTCGGCCTGGAACAGGTCGCTCTGCTGGAGCAGCGCGCCGCCGCTGACGGGCTTGAGGTCGCCCGGCTGGTGCGGGGTGCCGTCCACCTTCAGGACGCGGATGTTCTTCTTCTTGGCCAGCACCTCCAGGGCGCCGTCCTCGTAGGCCGGGGCCGCGATGACCTCGGTGAAGATCTCCGCGACCTGCTCGGCCATGGCCACGGTCACCGGGCGGTTGACGGCGATGACGCCGCCGAAGGCCGACAGCGGGTCGCAGGCGTGCGCCTTACGGTGCGCGGCGGCGACGTCGGAGTCCACGGCGATCCCGCACGGGTTGGCGTGCTTGATGATCGCGACGCAGGGCTCTTCGTGGTCGTAGGCGGCCCGGCGGGCGGCCTCGGTGTCCACGTAGTTGTTGAAGGACATTTCCTTGCCGTGCAGCTGCTCGGCGTTGGCGATGCCGCCCGGCTGGCCGTCGGTGTAGAGGGCGGCGGCCTGGTGCGGGTTCTCGCCGTAGCGCAGGATCGACTTGCGCTCCCAGGCTCCGGCCAGGAACTCGGGCAGCGCGCCCTCCTCGCCCTCCGGGGCGTACGCGTTCGTGAACCAGGAGGCCACGGCGACGTCGTACGCGGCGGTGTGCTGGAAGGCCTCGGCCGCGAGCCGCTTGCGGGCCGTCAGGTCGAAGCCGCCGCCCTGGGCGGCCGCGATCACGTCGGCGTAGCGGGCGGGGCTGGTGACGACCGCGACCGAGGGGTGGTTCTTGGCGGCGGCGCGGACCATCGACGGGCCGCCGATGTCGATCTGCTCCACGCACTCGTCCGGGGTGGCACCCGACTGGACGGTCGCGAGGAAGGGGTACAGGTTGACGATCACCAGGTCGAAGGGCTCGACGCCCAGCTCGGCGAGCTGGTTGCGGTGGTCCTCCAGGCGCAGGTCGGCGAGGATGCCGGCGTGCACGCGCGGGTGGAGGGTCTTGACGCGTCCGTCGAGGCACTCGGGGAAGCCGGTGAGCTCCTCGACCTTGGTGACGGGCACACCGGCCGCCGCGATCCTGGAGGCGGTGGACCCGGTGGAGACGAGCGCGACGCCCGCCTCGTGCAGGCCGCGGGCCAGCTCTTCCAGTCCCGTCTTGTCGTAGACGCTGACGAGCGCACGACGGATCGGCCGCTGGGTGGTGGTCTCTACGGCGGTCACTGGATTGTTACCTTTCGTCCCTCAATGCGGTAGCCGTGCCGGGCCAGGCGCCCCACGACGTCGACGAGCAGCTGGCGCTCGACTTCCTTGATGCGCTCATGGAGCGCGGCCTCGTCCTCCCCGTCCCGGATCTCGACCACACCCTGGGCGATGATCGGACCGGTGTCCACGCCGCCGTCCACGAAGTGGACCGTGCAGCCGGTGACCTTCGCCCCGTACGCGAGGGCGTCGCGCACCCCGTGCGCGCCGGGGAAGGCCGGGAGGAGGGCGGGGTGGGTGTTGATGAACCGGCCGCCGAAGCCGTCGATGAAGCTCTTGCCGACGATCTTCATGAAGCCGGCGGAGACGACGAGGTCCGGCGCGTGCGCGGCAGTGGCCGCGGTCAGCGCCGCGTCCCACTCCTCACGGCTCCCGTAGGCCTTGACCGGGCACACGAAGGTCGGGATGCCCGCCTTCTCCGCCCTTTCGAGGCCGGCGATGTTCTCGCGGTCGGCCCCCACGGCGACCACTTCCGCGCCGAAGCCCTCGGCTCCGCCGGGGTGCGCGTCGATGGCGTCGAGCAGGGCCTGGAGGTTGGTGCCGGAGCCGGAGACCAGCACGACCAGGCGGGAGGCGGGCATGGAGGGGCCCTTTCTTACGGGAATGCCGTTGTTCGTCTTGTGTGATCGCATGAAACTTCGGGGTACCGATATACGGGGAACCATACGAAGCCACCGACCGCCTGCAACGATACCGGCACACCGGACCGCCCCCGAGGGACGGGGGGACGGCCGGGCGGTAGCGTCTGGCGTACAAGCCGCACACGACGCGGTACGCGCCGCCGCACGACCGGCGCGCGCCGTGCCCACGAGAGCAGGGGAAGTAACGCACCCGATGCCGGACCGCCGTCAGCCCGACCCCTCGACCGACGACAACCCCTTCGCGGCGCCGCCGGAGGACCGGCCCGACCAGCCGTGGCAGCCCCGGCAGCCGCAGCAGCCCCAGGGCGGCGGCCCCGGCCCGTCGGAGCCCGGCGGCCCCGAGGGGCCGGCCCGGTGGGACCCGATGGACCCGCTCCAGCGGCGGGCGCGGTACGCGCTGCTGGCGGGCATGTGGGGCTTCTTCTTCGGGATCTTCGGCATCCCCTCGGTGGGGCTGCTGCTGGGCGCGCTCGCGATGTACTGGGGCATCAGCGCCCTCCGTGGCCGCCCGGCCACCGAGGCCGACCCGGCCACGGGCACCCCGCCCGGCCCCGGCGGCCTGGCCGCCCTCGGCCCGGCGGCCCGCCCGCAGCGCGCGGCGGCGATCAGCGGCCTGGTCACGGCCTCACTGGCCCTCCTCCTGGCGGGCACCTCGTACGCGGTACAGCTGACGTACAAGGACTTCTACGTCTGCCGCGAGGACGCCCTGACCCGCACGGCGGAACTCCAGTGCAACGACCTCCTCCCGGACAACTTCCTGGGCAAGATCCTCAAGGTCCAGCGCTAACCCACTCAAGCCAAAACCCAGCCCCGTCGGCCCCATCCAGCCCCGCCGCCTCCATCCAGCCCCGTCGGCCCCATCCAGCCCCGCCGGCGTTTGAGGCGCGGGGGTCCGGGGGCTGGCCCCCGGCAACGGCGCCGCACCCGAACGGCTACGCCCGCCCAAACCCAGCCCCGCCGGCGTTTGAGGCGCGGGGGTCCGGGGCGGAGCCCCAGGGTCTTTCAGCCCCGCCGGCGATTGAGGCGCGGGGTCCGGGGCGGAGCCCCAGGGTCTTTCAGCCCCGCCGGCGATTGAGGCGCGGGGTCCGGGGCGGAGCCCCAGGGTCTTTCAGCCCCGCCGGCGATTGAGGCGCGGGGTCCGGGGCAGCGCCCCGGCAGCGGCGCCGCACACGATCACGGCGAGGACCGCCGCCGGGCCAGCACCCGCGCCCCCACCACCGGCGGCAGCAACGGCCCGGCAGGATCCACGGCAGCCGCAGGCTCGGGCACGGGCTCGGGCACGGCCGCCGGAACCGGGGCCGAGACCGGGGCCGGGGCCGGAGCCGAGACCGGAACCGGGGCCGGGGCCGGGGCCGGAGCCGGGGCCGGAGCCGGAGCCGGGGCCGGAGCCGGAGCCGGAGCCGGGGCCGGGGCCGGAGCGACCAGCGGATCGGCGGCCAGCCGAAGCGCCTCCCACCGAAGCTCCCGCACCCCCGGGTCGTGCCACCCGTCCGGCTCGACCCCCCGCACCGGCCGCGTCCGAAACGCGTGCACCCCCACCGCCACCGGCACGGCCAGCGCCAGCGTCCACCCGGCCGCCGCGGCCCCGACGGCCCACCACACCGGCCCGAAGCTCGCCAGCGCCCGCGACCCCAGCGGCCCGGCGGAGGCCGCCGCCAGCCCGGCCACGGCCAGCCCGCACACCACCGAGCCCAGCGCGGCCGTCAGCGCCGTCTCGCCGAGGGTGACCTCCCGCGCCCGCCGCACCGCGAACCACCCCACGACCAGCCCGGCGGCCACCGGCACTCCGGCCGCCGCCCACGTCACCGGCGTCCCCGCCCCTTCCGGCGGCAACGCCGCCAGCAGCGGGAACCCGGGCAGCGCGGCCTGTCCGCCGAAGCCGAGCGGGGTCGCCACCGCCCCCGAGCCCAGCGCGAAGCCGGGCCCGAGCCCGTAGGCCGCGCCCCACACCATCGCGTTCGGGATCAGCGCCAGCGCCAGCAGCAGGACCGCGAACCGTCCGGACCACACCCCGGTCAGCGTCAGGAACGACGACTGGACCTCCCCGGCGTGCCACGCCAGCGAGGCCCCGACGAGCAGTCCTCCGCCGCCCAGCAGGACGAGGACCCCGGCCGCGCCGGAGCGCAGCGCCAGCGCGTAACGGGGGCGCGCGACGGCCTTCCGTACGCCCCCTGGAACCCAGTCCGGCAGCGGCCCCAGCGGGCACCCCTTGGCTTCCCACACCCCGCCCGCGGCGGCCGGCAGCGCCACCAGCGGGACGTGCCAGGCGGCGCTCAGCGGATCGGCCGGCATCGGGCCGCCCGCCGCGTACACCGTGGCCAGCGCCGCCACAGAAAGGTATCCGCAGGTCACGGCGGAGAGGATGACACCGGCCGACAGCACCTCGTCCCCCTCCTCCCCGCCCCCGGACGCGCTGCCCAGCCGGGCCGCCCTGCGCACCAGCAGCACGGGCAGCGCGACCAGCAGCAACGGGATCAGGCCGACGGGCGCCGGCACCCCGGAGAGGGTCTCGTAGCGGATGAGTTCGGTGCCGTGGGCCATCAGCCACAGCCCGGCGGCGAGGTGCAGCGCGCCACCGGGACCGCTGTCCGGGTAGGGGGAGCTGATCCACAGCACGGTCACGAGCACGGCGAGGAAGCCGAGCCCCAGTCCGGCGGCCAGGGCGCCGCCCAGCACACAGGCGGCGGCTGCCGGTGAACGGCGTCGCGCGCCGGCCCGCGGGGCCGTCGGCAACGGGGTCCCGCGTTCGGTCACTTGGGTCACCCCGCCATGGTGCCAACGACACGCGCTATGGGCGGGTAACAGGCGAATGCCCGTGGTGTCGCCCAATATACGTTTATGTACTTTTTCGCCCAGGGCTGCCGGGTCACGGGGAGCGTGGCATGACACAAGACGTCGAGACGGCCTCCGGCTCGGAAGAACTGGGCCTCCCCTCCCCCAAGGAGCGCCGCCGCCTGCGCGAAGCCGGCGGACTGACGCCCGAGGAACTGGCGTCGGAGGTGGGGGTCACCCCGACCACCGTCCGCTCCTGGGAGACGGGCCGCACCGAACCCCGCGGGCGCAAGCGCGAGGCGTACGCGAATCTCCTGGCCCGCATCGAGGACCCCGGCCCCCTGCCCTCCCCGACCCCGCCGCACCGCCCGGCCCAGGCGGACCACCCGGCCCACCCGGACCGCCCCCACCGGACGGCCCACTCCCGCCCGGACCAGGCCGAACTGACCGACCGTCCGAGCCGCACCACCGGCCACCCCGACCCGGGCGCCGAGGCCACCTCCCACCCCCCGGCCGGCCCACGCGCCGCCGCCCCCGGCGGGTCCGCGCGGCCCGGCGGGGCGCACACCCGGCCCGCGCCGGCGGCCGAACGCGCCGCCAAACCACCCGTGAGCATGGTCCGCCACGAGAGCAGAGCCACCGTCAGGACCGGTACGGGCAACGGCCCGTCCGCCCCTGCCTCCCCGGCCCCGCCCGGCCCGGAGCAGCCCCCCGGACCGGACCGGCCGGCCGCCCCCGAGCCGTTCGGGCCCGCGCCCACCACCCAGGCCCCGATCGGCCCCGAGCCGACACCCCGGCCGGACCGGGCCGCCCCACACCCGGAGGTCACCCCCGAACAGCCCGCCCAGGCCCCGACCGGACCCGCCCCCACCGCCGAACAGCCCGCCCGGGCCCCCGCCGCAGCCCCCGCCGAAGCCCCCGCCGAAGCCCCCGCCGAAGCCCCCGCGAGGAACTCCGCCGACCCCGCCGCCGAAACCCCCTCCCCCGAAGGCCCCGCCGAAGCCCCCGCCGCGCCCGCGGTCCTCCGCCCCACCGAGGCCTTCGACGCCCTCTACGCCTACGCCGCCCCCGCCCTCGTCCGCCAGGCCTACCTCCTCACCGGCCGCCGCGTCCTCTCCCAGGAGGCCGTGGAGCGGGCCTTCCAGCGGGCGTGGGAGCAGTGGCCCAGCGTCGCCACCGACCCCGACCCGGTCGGATGGGTGCGCGCGGTCGCCTACGAGTACGCCCTCTCCCCCTGGCACCTGCTCCGGCGGGCCCACAAGCACCCCGACAAGCCCCCGGCCGAGCCCGCCGACCGGATCATGCTCGACGCGATGCTGGCGCTGCCGCCCGTCCACCGCCGCACCGTGCTGCTCTACGACGGCGTCGGCCTCGACCTGCCCGACACCGCCGCGGAGACGGAGGCGAGCACCCCCACCGCGGGCAACCGCCTGCTGGGCGCGCACGCCGAACTCGCCGACCGGGTCCCCGAACTGGCCGGCGTGGCTCCCGGGCAGCGGTCCGCGCTGCTGCGGGAGCGGCTCGGCGCCCTCCGGCCCTCCGTACGCCTGGAGCCGCGCCCGGCGCAAGCCATCCGTACCGGCACCGAACAGCGGGCCCGGCGGTGGACGCGCGCCGCGGTCGGGCTGACGGCGGTGATCGCGGTGGCGACGGGCTACACCGCCTTCACCGCCCCGGACCGGTACGAACCCCCGCGCGCGCCCGGCGCCAGCGTCTCCGGGGTGCCGCCGCACAGCGGCCCCCAGCGGCTGACCGACCAGAGCCGGGAGCTCCAGGACAAGCTGCGCGCCGATCCGGCCGCCGGTCCCGCCAGGCTCTCCCCCGAGGTGGAGTGAGAAAAGGGCGTGGCCCGCACCTCCCGAGGGGTGCGGGCCACGCCCGTGTGCGCTCGCGCGCGTGTCCCCGTACTCGCGTACGGAGTGCGACTACTGGGCGGCGAGGATCTCGCGCGCCAGCTTCGCGGTCTCGGTCGGCGTCTTGCCGACCTTGACGCCGGCGGCCTCGAGGGCCTCCTTCTTGGCCTGTGCGGTGCCAGAAGAGCCGGAGACGATGGCGCCGGCGTGGCCCATGGTCTTGCCCTCGGGGGCGGTGAAGCCCGCGACGTAGCCGACGACCGGCTTGGTGACGTTCTTCGCGATGAAGTCCGCCGCACGCTCCTCGGCGTCGCCGCCGATCTCGCCGATCATGACGATCAGCTCGGTGTCCGGGTCGGCCTCGAAGGCCTCCAGGGCGTCGATGTGCGTGGTGCCGATGACCGGGTCGCCACCGATGCCGACGGCGGAGGTGAAGCCGATGTCGCGCAGCTCGTACATCATCTGGTAGGTCAGCGTGCCCGACTTGGACACGAGACCGATCTTGCCGGGCTTGGTGATGTCGCCCGGGATGATGCCGGCGTTGGACTGGCCGGGGGTGATCAGACCCGGGCAGTTCGGGCCGATGATCCGGGTCTTGTTGCCCTTGGCGGTCGCGTACGCCCAGAAGGCGGCGGAGTCGTGCACCGCGATGCCCTCGGTGATGACGACGGCCAGCGGGATCTCGGCGTCGATGGCCTCGACGACGGCCGCCTTGGCGAACGCCGGCGGGACGAAGAGGACGGAGACGTTGGCGCCCGTCTTCTCCATCGCCTCGGCGACGGAACCGAAGACCGGGACCTCGGTGCCGTCGAAGTCGACGGTGGTGCCGGCCTTGCGCGGGTTCACGCCGCCGACGATGTTGGTGCCGTCAGCCAGCATCAGCTTGGTGTGCTTCATGCCCGTGGCACCGGTCATGCCCTGGACGATGACCTTGCTGTCCTTGTTGAGGAAGATAGCCATGTGAGTCTGTGACCTCTGCCCTTACTTCGCAGCCGCGAGCTCGGCGGCCTTGTCGGCCGCGCCGTCCATGGTGTCCACGCGCTGCACCAGCGGGTGGTTGGCGTCCGAGAGGATCTTGCGACCCAGCTCGGCGTTGTTGCCGTCGAGACGGACGACGAGGGGCTTGGTGACCTCTTCGCCCTTGTCCTTCAGCAGCTGGAGCGCCTGGACGATGCCGTTGGCGACCTCGTCACAGGCGGTGATGCCACCGAAGACGTTGACGAAGACGGACTTGACGTCCGGGTCGCCGAGGATGATCTCGAGACCGTTGGCCATGACGGCGGCGGAGGCGCCACCGCCGATGTCCAGGAAGTTGGCGGGCTTGACGCCGCCGTGGTTCTCGCCGGCGTAGGCGACGACGTCGAGGGTGCTCATGACGAGACCCGCGCCGTTGCCGATGATGCCGACCTCACCGTCGAGCTTGACGTAGTTGAGGTTCTTCGCCTTGGCGGCGGCCTCCAGCGGGTTCGCGGCCGCGTGGTCCACGAACTCCTCGTGGCCCGGCTGGCGGAACTCGGCGTTCTCGTCGAGGGAGACCTTGCCGTCGAGCGCGATGACGTCGCCGTTGGCGACCTTCGCGAGCGGGTTCACCTCGACGAGGAGCGCGTCCTCGGCGATGAAGGTGGCCCACAGGGTCACGAGGACCTCGGCGACCTTCTCGGCGACCTCGGCCGGGAACTTCGCCAGGGCGACGATCTCGCGGGCCTTCTCGATGGTCACGCCCTCGTTGGCGTTCACCGGGACCTTGGCGAGCTTCTCCGGGGTCTCCTCGGCGACCTGCTCGATGTCCATGCCACCCGCGACCGAGGCCATGGCCAGGAAGGTGCGGTTGGTGCGGTCCAGCAGGTACGAGACGTAGTACTCCTCGAGGATCTCGGGAGCCGTCTCGGCGATCATCACCTTGTGGACCGTGTGGCCCTTGATGTCCATGCCGAGGATGTCCGTCGCACGGGCGACGGCCTCGTCCGGGGTCTGCGCCAGCTTGACGCCGCCGGCCTTGCCGCGGCCGCCGACCTTCACCTGGGCCTTGACGACCGACTTGCCGCCCAGCTTCTCGGTGGCCTCGCGAGCCGCCTCAGGCGTGTCGATGACTTCACCGGCCAGCACCGGTACACCGTGCTTGGCGAAGAGGTCCCTCGCCTGGTACTCGAACAGGTCCACGCGCGTCCGTCCCTTGTCTTCAAAGATTCGCAGTGATTCGCGGTTGTCTGCTATCTGCGTGGGCGTGCCGCGAGGGCATCGTGACGGCGCTGTCACAGGGGAGGCGCACACGGTGACCGTGGACGCGGCATGTCCGTCTCGCAGGTTATCCCTGTGGGACGTAGGTCCCTAAATCAGGGATCACACCTGAGCGGTGATACCTGTCACAGATCACCTCACCGTTGAGCTGCGTCTTCGTGTGATCTGCCGATTCCTCCCGGCCCCGCCGACGCGATGCCCCGGGGGTGGCCGGGGGATGGGCGCCGGGTGGGCGGGGCGGTCACGGCACCGGCAGGGGCCGCTTCTCCAGGGCCGCCGCCATCACCTCCGGGAAGAGGTCGGGGGTGCAGGCGAAGGCGGGCGCCCCGAGCGCGGCGAGCGCCGCCGCGTGCTCGCGGTCGTAGGCGGGGGCGCCCTCGTCGGACAGCGCCAGCAGGGTCACGAACTCCACCCCCGCCGCCTTCATCGCGGCCACCCGCTTCAGCATCTCGTCGCGTATGCCGCCCTCGTAGAGGTCGCTGATCAGGACGACGACCGTGTCGGCCGGGCGGGTGATCTTGGACTGGCAGTAGGCGAGGGCGCGGTTGATGTCGGTGCCGCCGCCGAGCTGGGTGCCGAAGAGGACGTCGACGGGGTCGTCGAGCTGGTCGGTCAGGTCCACCACGGCCGTGTCGAAGACGACCAGACGGGTGGCGATCGACCGCATGGAGGCGAGGACCGCCCCGAAGACGGAGGCGTAGACGACGGAGGCCGCCATCGAACCCGACTGGTCGATGCAGAGCACCACCTCCTTCTTCACCGCCCGGGCGGCCCGGCCGTAGCCGACGAGCCGCTCCGGCACGACCGTGCGGTACTCGGGCAGGTAGTTCTTCAGGTTCGCCCGGATGGTCCGGTCCCAGTCGATGTCGTGGTGGCGGGGGCGGCTGATCCGCGCCGAACGGTCCAGCGCGCCCGTCAGGGTGGCCCTGGTGCGGGCCGCGAGGCGCTTCTCCAGCTGCTCGACCACCTTGCGGACCACGGCGCGGGCCGTCTCCTTGGTGGTGTCCGGCATCGCCTTGTTCAGCGACAGCAGCGTGCCGACCAGATGGACGTCGGGCTCGACGGCCTCCAGCATCTCCGGCTCCAGCAGCAGCGCGGCCAGGCCGAGGCGCTCGATGGCGTCCCGCTGCATGACCTGGACGACCGGGCCGGGGAAGTACGTACGGATGTCCCCGAGCCAGCGCGCCACGTGCGGCGCGGACCCGCCGAGCCCGGCGGACCGCTCCCCCGCCGTACGCCGGGAGCCGCCGCCCCCGCCGTAGAGGGACTCCAGCGCCCCGTCCATCGCCGCGTCCCGCCCGGCCGGCGCGTACCCCGTCCCGTCGGCCTCACCCCCACCGAGCACCATCCGCCACCGCCGCAACCTCTCGCCCCCGCCGGCCTCCCCGTGCCGGGCGGCAGCGTCGCCGGCGGACCGGGCTCCCGGCGCGCCGACCACCCCACCGCCGCCCGGGGCGCCCGCGTCGTCCAGCTCCCCGCCGCCCGTGCCCACGGCCACCGTGTCCGCCGCCTCCACCAGCTTGTCCGTACCGCTCATCCGCCCTGTCCCCCCTCAGCTCGTCCTGCTCGTCGTACGGGCCACCCGCCGGCCCTACCCCGCATCCCTTCCGCCCCTGACGGACCTCGTCCCCTCCCCCACCACCCGGCCCAGCTCACGCCCCCCCTCCAGCGGCTCCGCCCCGCAGCCCCTTCCCACCCCGGCGTGCCTCCTGCCCCTTTCCCGGCCGCCCGGCCCAGCTCGCGGGCCCGCCCGACTCCCCTCTCCCGCCCGGCCAGGGCCTAGGCGGCCGTGAGGAGGAGGTGGGCCACCTCCTCGGCCGCCGCCGCGCGGGCCGGGTCCAGGTCCGGGGCGAAGCCTTCGGGGGCTTCGCCGGAGCCGGCCGGGGACGTGCGGCCCGGGCCGCGCCGGACCAGTTCACCCAGGGTCCGTCTCACGCCCGGCTCGTACGCCCCGAACGTGCGCCGCAGCAACGGCAGTACGTCGATGAACGCCTCCTCCGGCACCGCCACCAGCCACGCGTCGATCAGGCCCAGCAGCCGCTCGTCGTGGACCAGCAGGGTGCCGCCGCCCGCGCCGCCGCCCGCGAAGCCTTCGATCCAGCCCGCCGCGTCCGCCGGGGCCGAGGCCCGGGAGAGGGCCAGCCCCATCAGCCTGGCCGTCTCCCCGGCCGGGATCCGGCCCTCGTCCAGCAGCAGCCGGGCGGCCCGGCCGCGTATCGGCCCGGGCACGCTGTCCCGCCCGGCGAGCGTCGCCAGCACCGCCGACCAGCGCTCCCGCAGCCCCCCGGCCTCCTCCGCGTCCGCGAGCAGCCCGATCGCCCCGTGCACCGCGTCCACGTGGCGCCGCAGGTCCGCCGCCCCGTCCGCGTCCAGCCCGGCCGCGCAGGCGGGCGGCAGGGCGACGCAGATCCGCTCGGCGAGCCCGGCCGCGACCGCGCCGAGCGCCGCCGCGTCCGTACCGCGTACGTCGCCGTACCGCAGCGAACGGGCCAGCGCGGGCAGCGCCTTGGCGAGCCCCGCCACATCGGTGTCCAGCGCCGCCCGGTCGGCGAGGGCCCGCAGCACGGCGGGCAGGGCCTGCGACAGCCCGGCCAGCAGGCACCGCTCGGCCAGCGCCGTGACCTCGCCCAGCTCCACGGCCCCGGCGGCGTCCGCCTCCGCCTTGGCGGTGGCGGCCCCCAGGACGGTGGTGCCCCAGATGCCCGCCTCGGCGACCCGCACCGACAGCTCCGGCTCCCAGCACAGCCGCCAGGTCTCCCGGAAGGTGCCGGTACCGCTCCGGGAGGCGGTGGGGACGCCCCAGTCGATCCCGAGCAGTCTCAGCCGGTGCAGCAGCAGGGACTTGGCGGAGTCGGTGTCCTTGCGCAGGTCGAGTTCCAGCTCGCGCCGCTGCGCCTCGGCCTTGAGCCGCAGCGAGCGCTGACAGCGGGCGAGGTCCCGCTGGAGCGGGACGACGGGCGCGCCGTCCGGCACCTCGCCCAGCACGTCCCCGACGACGAGCCGGTCCTCGACCAGCGCGAGCGGCACGTCGGAGCCGTCGCACATCACGGCGCGGACCGCCTCCAGAGTTTCGGTGAGCCCCGGCAGCGGGCGCCCGCGCACCGCCGCGAGGGTCTCGGCGAGCCGGACGGCCTCGATGACGTGCGCCGGGGAGACCTGCCGGTCCTCCTCCCGCAGCAGCCCGGCGACCTTCGTCAGCCACCGCTCGACCGGCCGGTCCCGGGCCGCGAAGAGGTGTGCGTACCAGCCGGGTGAGGTGATGCCGGCGCCGTAGCCGCCGGCCCGGGCGAGCCTGCGGTGGGTCCACGGCACCCAGGTGGTCTCCACCTTGGTCCGCGGCAGCCCCGCGAGGAGCGCCCGGTCCGCCGCGACCGTGGCCTTGGCGCGCAGGGCGGGGACGTGCCAGGCGCCGCACACCACCGCGAAGTCCTCGCCGAACTCCCGGCGGGCGGCGCGCATCTTCTGCCGCATGTGCGCCTCGCGGACCAGGTCCCGGGGCCGGCCGCCGTCCCCGTAGGTCTCGCGCAGGGCGCCCATGGCCTCCGCGAGGGCCTCGAAGGCGGCGAGCGGGTCCGGGACGGCGCCGGTGCCGCGGTGCTCGACCACGTCCTCCCACCAGCGCTCCGGATCGTCGTACCCGGCGGCCTGGGCCAGCACCCCGAGCGGATCGACCCGTACGGAGTCCCCCTCCGCCTCCCCTCCTTCCGCGCCCTCCTCCGCGCCGCGCGCGGCCAGGGTGTGTGCGGCCGGGAGGTCGATGAAGCGGACCGGGACGTCGCGGGCCTGCGCCCAGCGGATGGCCACCCACTCCGGGGAGAAGGAGGCCAGCGGCCAGAAGGCGGCCCGGCCCGGGTCGTCCGCCGCGTGGGCGAGGAGGGCGACGGGCGGGCGCATGCCCGGTTCGGCGGCCAGCGGCAGCAGCGCGTCCCCCTCGGGCGGCCCCTCGATGAGCACGGCCCGCGGCCGGGCCGCGTCCAGCGCGGCCCGGACCGCCCGCGCGGAGCCGGGCCCGTGGTGGCGCACGCCCAGCAGCAGGGGGCCGGTGGCGGCCGGGCTCATGCCGTCACCTCCCGGCAGGCGCGGTAGAAGTCCTTCCAGCCGTCCCGCTCGCGGACCACGGCCTCCAGGTACTCCTGCCAGACCACCCGGTCGGCGGCCGGGTCACGGACGACAGCGCCGAGGATCCCGGCGGCCACGTCGGACGGGCGCAGGACGCCGTCCCCGAAGTGCGCGGCGAGCGCCAGCCCGCCGGTGACCACGGAGATGGCCTCGGCGGTGGAGAGGGTGCCGCTGGGCGATTTCACCTTCGTCCGGCCGTCGTCGGTGACGCCGTCGCGCAGCTCGCGGAAGACGGTGACGACGCGGCGGATCTCCTCCAGCCCCTCGGGCGCGGCCGGCAGGTCCAGGGCGCGGCCCATCTGGTCGACGCGGCGGGCGACGATGTCGACTTCGGCGTCGGCGGTGGCGGGCAGCGGCAGCACCACGGTGTTGAAGCGGCGGCGCAGGGCGCTGGAGAGCTCGTTGACCCCGCGGTCGCGGTCGTTGGCGGTGGCGATGAGGTTGAAGCCGCGTACGGCCTGCACCTCCTGGCCCAGTTCCGGTATGGGCAGGGTCTTCTCGGACAGGACGGTGATGAGGGTGTCCTGGACGTCGGCGGGGATGCGGGTGAGTTCCTCGACGCGGGCGGTCATGCCCTCGGCCATGGCGCGCATGACGGGGCTGGGGACGAGGGCCTCACGGCTGGGGCCGTGGGCGAGGAGGCGGGCGTAGTTCCATCCGTAGCGGATGGCTTCCTCGGGGGTGCCGGCGGTGCCCTGGACGAGGAGGGTGGAGTCCCCGCTGACGGCGGCGGCGAGGTGTTCGGACACCCAGGTCTTGGCGGTGCCGGGGACGCCGAGGAGGAGCAGGGCGCGGTCGGTGGCGAGCGTGGTGACGGCGACCTCGACGATGCGGCGCGGGCCGACGTATTTGGGTGTGATCACGGTTCCGTCGGCGAGGGTGCCGCCGAGCAGATAGGTGGCGACGGCCCACGGGGAGAGCTTCCAGCGGGCCGGCCGGGTCCGGTCGTCGGCGGCGGCCAGGGCTTTCAGTTCGTGCGCGAAGGCGTCTTCGGCGTGCGGTCGCAGCGCCTGGGCGCCGGTGTCGTTCGCGGGCATGGTCATGGTCCCCCTCCAATGCTCGGCAGCCGTTCCCGACTGCTGTGTCCACGGTGCACCATGCCACTGACAACGCCCCTTGCTGGCTCCGTTGTTGCAGGTCAGAGCGATTGTCAGTGGGGGTCTCTACGGTGGTTCACATGACTGAGCAGCAGGTCCGCTGGACGGCGGAACAGGTACTGGCTCTGGCTCCTGACGAGGCGTCACGCAAGGCGGGGGGCAGGCTGGGCGCGGCGGGTCCGTGGTCACAGACCGGAGGTTCCGCTTCCGGTGCGGTGTGGGGGTTGTGCAAGGGCAGCGGCAGCACGCCGTACCGGACGGTCGTGGACCTGACGGGGCCCGCGTACAAGTGCTCCTGCCCGAGCCGGAAGTTCCCGTGCAAGCACGCGCTGGGGCTGCTGCTGCTCTGGGCGGCGGAGGGGGTGGGCGATCCGGCCGAGGCGCCGGACTGGGCGGGGGAATGGCTGTCCGAGCGGGCGGCGAAGGCCGTACGGGCCACCGCGCGGCCGGCCGGCCCGGTCGACGAGCAGGCGGCCCGGCGCCGGGCCGAGCGGCGTGCGGAGCGGATCGGCGCGGGGGTCACCGAGCTGGAGCAGCGGCTCGTGGACCTGATCCGCGGCGGACTCGCGGGGCAGGAGCAGGCGGGGTACGCGGGGTGGGAGGAGACCGCGGCCCGGATGGTCGACGCCCAGGCACCCGGACTGGCGTCCCGGGTAAGGGAGTTGGGGGCAATACCCGGTTGCGGGCCCGGCTGGCCCGCCCGGATGCTTGAGGAGTTCGCGCTGCTGCACCTGCTGGACAGGGCCTGGCTGGGGGTGTCCGGGCTGCCGGAGCCGCTGGCCGCGACCGTCCGGAGCCGGGTCGGGCTGCCGTCCCCGGCGGGGGGCGAATCCGTCCGGGACCGCTGGCTCGTACTGGCCCAGTACGACTCGGTGTCCCCGGACGGCCGCCTGACCACCCGCCGGACATGGCTGTGGGGGCTGGGGAGCGGACGCCCGGCCCTGGTGCTGGACTTCGGCCCGCCCGGGCGGCCGCCGGAGCTGGCGCTGCCCGTCGGGCTGGTGCTGGAGGCGGAAGCTCGCTTCCGGCCCGGATCTGCGGGACTGCGGGCGGACCTCGGGGAACGCTCCGCGGCCGCGGCGCCGGCCACCCGGATCCCGTCCGGGGTGGGTACGGCCGCGGCCCTGGAGGCCTACGGGACCGCGCTGCGGCAGGACCCGTGGCTGGAGTCCTGGCCGGTGGTGCTGGGCCCGGTGATCCCGATACCGGGGGAAGCGGGCGAGGGTCCCTGGCAACTCGCGGACGCGGAGGGGGCGTCCGCGCTGCCGGTGGCGCTCGCCGGGGGCGGTTCGCGGGCCGGACTGTGGCAGCTGGCCGCCCTCTCGGGCGGCGGCCCCGTCACGGTCTTCGGGGAGTGCGGCCACCGCGGCTTCACCCCCCTGACGGCCTGGCATCCGCGCACGGCGGAGGCCGTCCCGCTGGGGTAAGGGGGACGGGGGAGAGAGGGGAGAGGAACGAGAGGAACGAGAGGAACCAGGGGAGACCAGGGGGGACCAAAGGGGGGAACGGGGGGACGCGCGGGGGCGCGTAGCGGGACGACGGGGGTGGACGAAGCCGGTGAGCCGGTGCGGTACGGGCCGGACCCGTCCGCGTACGCCTGCCGTCGGCAGGTCATCGATCGCTTGGAGCGACGGCGCGGGGGCGCCGTCGTGGGGGACGAGTGAGCCGGGGGGCATCCGTGGACGACAACCACGCCAGCTGACGCATGCCCCGGTCCCGCACAGGGGGCGGGACCGGGGCACGGCACCGAGCACGACGAGGACGAGGGAGGGGACCGGTGATGGACGCCGACGAGGGCATACGGAACACGCGGGAGAAGACGGACGGGCAGGCGGCGCCCGGGGACTGGGAGGAGCTGGTCGCCACCGCCCTGCTGGGCACCGCACGCCGGGGCGGCTCCCCGGAGGCACTGCTCGACGCGGCGGCCGTGCGGACCGTGCGCCGCCGCGCCGGGCTGCGGCCCGCCGAGGCAGCGCGGCGGCCGCAGCCGGCGCCGCGCGATCCGCGCCCGGCGCCGCCGGAGGCCGCCCGGCGGCGGCTCGCGCAGCTGCTGGCCGGCCGGACCGCGGCCGGCAGCGGCGGCGGCCGCCGGGGAGGGGCCCCGGATCTGACGGAGCTGCTCCCGCAATGGCTGGCGACGGCCGGGCGGTACGGCTACCGGGCGCCGTCCGCGCTGGTCCCGGCGCTGCTGGACGCCGCCCGGGCCCGGACCGACCTGCGCCCGCAGGCACTGGCCCTGGCCGGGGCGCGCGGGCTGTGGCTGGCCCGGCTGAATCCGGACTGGCGGTTCGCACTGCGGGGCGCGGCGGGCGGCGCGGGGGAACTGCCCGATCCGGCCGACGGGGCCGCGGTGGAACGACTGTGGGAGGAGGGGCTGTTCGCGGAACGGGTCGCGCTGCTGGGCGCCGTACGGGCCCACGACCCGGCGGCGGCGCTCCGGCTGCTGGGCACGACCTGGGCCACCGAGCGGGCCGAGGACCGGCTGATGTTCCTCGACTCCCTGCGGGCGGGGCTGTCCGCGTCGGACGAACCCTTCCTGGAGGCGGCCCTGGCCGACCGGAGCCGCAACGTCCGCTCGACGGCCGCCGAGCTGCTGTCCGCGCTGACCGGTTCGGCGCTGGCCGGGCGCATGGCGGAGCGGGCGCTGGCCTGCGTCGGCCCGGGGGTGGTGGACCCGCCGACGGAGTGCGACGCCGGAATGCTGCGCGACGGGGTGGTCAAACGGCCGCCGGCCGGGCGCGGCGAGCGGGCCTGGTGGCTGGGCCAGCTGGTGGAGGCGGCCCCGCTGTCCTGCTGGCGGGAGCGGTTCGGGGGGCTCGGCCCGGCGGAGATCGTGGCGCTGCCGGTGGCGGAGGGCTGGGCGGAGGAGCTGCACGCGGCGTGGTGCCGGGCGGCGGTGCGCCAGCGTGACGCGCGGTGGTCGAAGGCGCTGCTCGGTCCGGCGTCCGCGCCGCCCGCGGCGGGCCCGGGAACGGCCTCGCTGGCGGAGCGGGCCAAGCTGCTGGAGACCCTGCCCGAGGAGGAACGGGCCGAGTGGGTCGCGGAGTTCGTACGGGCGCACGGGCTGTCGGAGGCGTTCCAGCTGCTCGGCGTGTGCGTGGTCCCGTGGGCGGGGGCGCTGGGCCGGGCGGTGGTGGACGCGCTGGACGCGGCGCGTGAGGCGGGCAGTTACCCGTGGAGCTTCAGCGGGGTGATGGGGCTGGCGGAACGCTGCCTGGATCCGGCGGAGGCGGGGCGTCTGGAGGCCGCGGTGGCCGCCGCCGACGATCCTCCGGAGGGGTCGTCGGGGGCCGCCGCGTATTGGGCGGAGGCCTTTCAGCGGCTGGTGGCCACGCTTCGGCTCCGCGCGGCCATGCTCGAGGAGCTGGCGCCGGCCGTCTGATCCCCTGCCCTGGCCGGGCGGAGCTCAGTACCCCGCTGCGCGGAGCTGCTCCCCGCCCCGCCCTTCCTCCGTTCCCGCCTCAGGCGCCGGCGCGGCTGGAAGGACCTGGGGCTCCGCCCCAGACCCCGCGCCTCAAACGCCGGCGGGGCTGGATTTCGCCGGCGTGGTCAGGGCTGGCGGACGTGGGTGTTGACCCAGTCGACGATGGCGGTCGTCGTGGCGCCCGGGGTGAAGATCTCGGCGACGCCCTTGGCCTTCAGGGGGGCGATGTCGTCCTCCGGGATGATTCCGCCGCCGAAGACCTTGATGTCGGCCGCGTCGCGCTCCTCCAGGAGCTCGATGACGCGCGCGAACAGCGTGTTGTGCGCCCCCGAGAGGATCGAGAGGCCGATGGCGTCCGCGTCCTCCTGGATCGCGGTGTCCACGATCTGCTCGGGCGTCTGGTGGAGGCCGGTGTAGATGACCTCCATGCCCGCGTCCCGCAGCGCACGGGCGATCACCTTGGCGCCGCGGTCGTGGCCGTCGAGACCCGGCTTGGCCACCACCACACGGATCGGACCGGTCACACCCATCGCACTGCCTCCCGAGTGAACGAACGTTAAGTACAGCATCGCGCACCGCACCGTTTCACGGTCAACCACGAGGGGGAAATCACACGTGGGACGCCGTTGATTCACCATCGCCCAGCCGCCCCGTCACCGCGCCGACAGCCGCACGGCACGGTGGCGGGGCTGCGTCGGCAGTGCGGCCCCGCACCCAAGAGGTCCAGGGGAGGCCGTCGATGGGGCTCACGCTCGTGCCGCAGCCCGTGTCCCGTTCGGGGGCCGCGCTGCGGGCCGCCGTCCTGGAGGCGGTGGTGCTCACCGGACACCTGCTCCTCTATCCCACCGGGATACGCGAGGAGCGTCCCACCGCCGCCCGGCACACCGGGCAGCTCCCGCCCGTGCTGCTGCTGCACGGGTTCACCGACAACCGGTCGGTCTTCGTCCTGCTGCGGCGCGCCCTCGGCGCGGGCGGCCGGCGGCGCGTGGAGACGTACAACTACTCGCCCTTCACCCGCGACCTGCGGGTCACCGCCCGCCACCTGGCCCGCCGCGTCGAGGAGCTGTGCGAGCGCAGCGGGCAGGACCGGGTGGACCTCGTCGGCCACAGCCTGGGCGGGCTCGTCGCCCGGTACTACGTCCAGCGGCTCGGCGGCGCCGCGCGCGTGCGGACGCTGGTCACCCTCGGCACCCCGCACTCCGGCACCCGGGCCGCCCCCTTCATGGACGCGCACCCCCTGGTCCGGCAGATGCGGCCGGACTCCGAGGTGATGGCCGAGCTCCGCGCGCCCGCGCCCGGCTGCCGCACCCGCTGCGTGGCGTTCTGGAGCGAGTTCGACGCACTGATGGCCCCGACGGGGACGGCCCGTATCGAGCATCCGGACCTCGACGTGACGAACGTGCAGGTCACCGGTATCGGCCACCTCGCCCTCCCGGTGCACCCCGCCGTCATCACGGCTGTCCGCCGCACCCTGGACGGCCCCCTCGCCGACGCCGCGACCACCGCGCAGGCTTCCCCGCACCCTGCCGGAAGCACCGAAAACGGAACCGGAACCGAGGGCCGGAGCCTGGTCGTCTGAGGCACCGGGGCGACGCGTGCGCCCTACCTCATCCATGACATCGGATCGAACGAATTTCGAACTCAAGGCCAAGGCTCGGTGTTCCGGCGACCGAAAGGCGGCCGAATGCCCGGTTCCCGCAAGTCCGAAACCCTCAGAAGATTGTCGTTGCCAGTAACCGCCGGGTACAGTCACGCCACTGCTCTCCTCCGGTGAACCTCGAGTTCCCCGGCCACCCAGGCCCCACACTGCCGAGGCGAAAGAGAAGTTGGTGAACGACCGCCCGACGTCGGGCCAGTACCCCGATATGGGGTACGACGGCCTTTCCACCACCACTTTCGCTGGTGACCAGTCCTACGTTTCCTACGAAACGCAGGGCCAGGGCTATCAGTACGTCACGGACTACGCCGCTTCCGGCAGTTACGACCCCTACGGTTCGTACCAGTCCACCGGCACGTACGACACCACCGCGTGGACCGCGCAGGAGACCTACCTCTCCACCGTCCCGAGCCAGAGCCTCCCCGCGGACGGCACCGGTTCCTGGGACTCGAGCGCCTGGAACACGCAGGGCACCGACTTCCAGCCGACCTCCTTCGGGTACGAGTCCACGGGCGCCGAGCAGACCGGCCACTGGACCCTCCCCGGCTACGGGCAGGACACCGGCACCTACGACGCCACCGCCTGGAACGGCGGCCTGACGACGGACCAGCCCGAGCAACCGGAACAGCTGGAACAACCGGACCAGGCGTACGCGTACGAGGCCACGACCCTCGTCCCGGTCACCGTCGACGAGGACGGGACGGAGCCGGCCGGGGACACGTTCGACGACGAGTTCGCGGACGGCGTGCACCACATGCTCACGCAGACCATGCCCGTGACACCCGCCGACTCCGGCTCCGAGCCCCGCCCGGAGCCCCGCTCCGCGCGCCGGGCCGGCGGCAAGAACGCCACCGCGAAGAACGCCTCGGCCAAGAACACCGCCGGCAGCCGGCGCCGCAGCCCCGCCAAGCGTTCCGCCCTGCTGACCGTCGCCGTTCCTTCCGTCTGCGTGATGGGCGTCGCGGGAGTCGCCGCCGCCTCCGTCGGCGGACTCACCGGCGCCGAGAAGCCCGCCGACGAGCCGACCACGATGGCCGCCGCCGACCCGGCCTCGGTGAAGCCGGTCGCCGCGAACAACAAGCTCGACACCCAGCTGGCCGCGCTCAGCGCCGACGCCGGGGACTTCGCGGACCGCGCGAGCCGCACCCAGGAACGCATCGACCTCCGCACGCGCCAGGAGGAAGAGAAGAAGAAGCGGGCCGAGGAGGCCGCGGCCAAGGAGGCCGCCCGCCCCAAGTTCGCCGTCCCCGTCGCCCAGCGCGGGCTCAGCGCCTCGTTCGGCCAGGGCGGCGGCATGTGGATGTCCGTCCACACCGGCATCGACTTCCCGGTCTCCTACGGAACCCCGGTCATGGCCGCCACCGACGGCACCGTGCGCACCCAGTGGAACAGCGCCTACGGGAACATGGCCATCGTGACCTCGCCCGAGGGCACCGAGACCTGGTACTGCCACCTCAGCAGCACCAAGATCCGGTCCGGCAAGGTCAAGGCCGGTGAGGTCATCGCCTACTCCGGCAACTCCGGCAACTCCACCGGCCCGCACCTCCACTTCGAGGTGCGGCCGGGCTCCGGTTCCCCGATCGACCCCCAGGCGTGGCTGGGCAGCCACGGCCTGGACGCGTCGTAGGCCAACGGCCTCCCGCTAGGGCCCTTCCGCCAAGGCCTTCCGTTACGGCCTTCCGTTACAGCTTCTGCACGGGCGCGTAGCGCAGCAGCAGCCGCTTCGGCTTGTCGTCCCCGAAGTCGATGGTGGCCTGCGCGTCCGCGCCGGCGCCCCGGACCTCCATGACGGTGCCCAGCCCGAACTGGTCGTGCGTGACACGGTCCCCGACGGTCAGGGCGATGACCGGCTTGTCGGCCGCCCGGCGCGTGGCGAAGCCGGAGGGCCCGGACTTCGTACGGGACGAGGACAGGAAGGCTTCGGGCGAGGTCCCGAACGAGGACTTGCCCGAGCCGCCGCCCGAGGACGACCCGTAGCCCGAAGAGCCGTAGCCCGAGCCGCGCACCGGTCCCGCCGGCTTCTGCGCCGCGCCGGTGCGCTTCCACTGGAGGTACTCGGCCGGGATCTCCTCGAGGAACCGCGACGGCGGGTTGTACGAGGGGGTGCCCCAGGCGCTGCGCATCGAGGACCGGGTCAGGTACAGCCGCTCGCGCGCCCGCGTGATGCCGACGTAGGCGAGGCGGCGCTCCTCCTCCAGTTCCTTGGTCTGGCCCAGCGCGCGCATGTGCGGGAAGACCCCGTCCTCCATGCCCGTCAGGAAGACCACCGGGAACTCCAGGCCCTTGGCGGTGTGCAGGGTCATCAGCGTGATGACCCCGGAGCCGTCCTCGTCCTCGTCGGGGATCTGGTCGGAGTCGGCGACGAGCGCGACCTGTTCCAGGAACTCCGCGAGGGTGCCCGGGCCGGGGGCCGGGGTGCCGTTCTCGGCGGCCTCGGCGGTCGCGGCCTCCCGGGCCTGCTCGAACTCGAGGGCCACGGCGGCGAGTTCCTGGAGGTTCTCGATGCGCGTCTCGTCCTGCGGGTCGGTGGAGGCCTGGAGCTCGGCGAGGTAGCCCGTACGCTCCAGCACCGCCTCCAGCACGACGGCCGGACCGGCGCCGGAGTCGACGATCGTGCGGAGCTCCTCCATCAGGACGTTGAAGCGCTTCACGGCGTTCGTCGAACGGGCGGCCATGCCGAAGGCCTCGTCCACGCGGCGCAGGGCCTGCGGGAAGGTGATCTTCTCGCGCATCGCGAGGGCGTCGATCATCGCTTCGGCGCGCTCACCGATGCCGCGCTTGGGCACGTTCAGGATGCGTCGGAGCGGGACGTTGTCCTCGGGGTTCGCGAGGACGCGCAGGTACGCGAGGACGTCGCGGACCTCCTTGCGCTCGTAGAAGCGGACGCCGCCGACGACCTTGTAGGGCAGTCCGACGCGGATGAAGATCTCTTCGAACACTCGGGACTGGGCGTTGGTCCGGTAGAAGATCGCGACGTCGCCGGCCTTGGCGTCGCCCGCGTCCGTCAGCCGGTCGATCTCGTCGGCGACGAACTGGGCCTCGTCGTGCTCGGTGTCCGCGACGTAGCCGGTGATGACGGCGCCGCTGCCGGCCTCGGTCCACAGGTTCTTGGCGCGGCGGTTCTCGTTGCGCTCGATGACCGCGTTGGCGGCGGAGAGGATCGTCTGCGTGGAGCGGTAGTTCTGCTCCAGCAGGATCGTCTTCGCGTCCTTGTAGTCCTCCTCGAACTGGAGGATGTTGCGGATGGTGGCGCCGCGGAAGGCGTAGATCGACTGGTCGGCGTCACCCACCACGCACAGCTCGGCGGGCGGCAGGTCCGGGTAGCCGGGGCCGACCAGCTCGCGCACGAGCGTGTACTGGGCGTGGTTGGTGTCCTGGTACTCGTCGACCAGCACGTGCCGGAAGCGGCGCCGGTAGTGCTCGGCGACCTCCGGGAAGGCCTGGAGCAGGTGGACGGTGGTCATGATGATGTCGTCGAAGTCGAGGGCGTTGGCCTCGCGCAGCCGCCCCTGGTACATCGCGTACGCCTGGGCGAGGGTCTTCTCGAAGCCGTCGGCGGCCTGTCCCGCGAAGGCGTCCTCGTCGATGAGCTCGTTCTTGAGGTTCGAGATCTTGGCGTTGAAGGCCTTCGGCGGGAACTTCTTCGGGTCGAGGTCCAGGTCGCGGCAGACGAGCGCCATGAGGCGCTTCGAGTCGGCCGCGTCGTAGATCGAGAAGGAGGAGGTGAAGCCGAGGCGCTTGGACTCGCGGCGCAGGATGCGGACGCACGCGCTGTGGAAGGTGGACACCCACATGGCGTTCGCGCGGGGGCCGACGAGGCTCTCGACGCGCTCCTTCATCTCACCGGCGGCCTTGTTGGTGAAGGTGATCGCGAGGATCTGGCCGGGGTGGACGTGACGCGCGGACAGCAGGTGGCCGATGCGGTGGGTGAGCACCCGGGTCTTGCCGGAGCCGGCGCCGGCCACGATGAGCAGCGGGGAGCCGGCGTGGACCACGGCGGCGGCCTGCTGCTCGTTCAGCCCGTCCAGGAGCGTCGCCGGGTCGATGACGGGGCGGGGGGCGCCGTCACGGTAGTAGGCGTCCCCGCTCATGGGTACGTCGAAGTGGCCCCCGAAGAGGTCGTCCGCGCCCGGCTCGGGGGCGGCGTGTTCCTCGGGCGGCGGGGGGACCTCGTCGGAGGGGCTGAGGTCGGCCAGGAAACTGTCGTCAAAGAGGCTGCTCATCGCCTTCCGAGTCTAGAGGGCGGGACCGACAGCCGGTCCCGCCCCCGGAAAATCGGGCTGAGGGGCGGCCCGTACGCTCGACCGCATGACCGTTCTCACCAATGTCTTCGTCGGCCTGCACATCATCGGCATAGCCTCCCTCCTCGGCGGCTTCCTGACCCAGATGAAGGCGATGGGCGCGGGCACCGCCCGCTTCGTGCCCGCGATGCTGCACGGCGCGCTCACCATGCTCGTCACCGGGGTCCTGCTGGTCGGCTTCCGTGAGATGGGCGACGGCGCCCCGCTGAACCACGTCAAGATCGGTGTGAAGCTGGCGGTCCTCTTCGTGGTCCTCGCCCTCGTCTACGTCAAGCGCGACGAGGAGCGCGTCGACAAGGCCCTCTTCGGCGCGGTCGGAGGACTGACCGTGATCAATATCTTTATCGCCGTCCTCTGGCACTGAGCGGTCGGCTCCGGTCATCACCGGTCGGACAAGAGCAGTTCGGGCCAACTCGACATCCTCCCGTTACCTTCAGGTTTAGCGTCCTCCCCCAAGACCGACGGAAGGACGTGAGGCCCCCGTGGCCAGTCATCGAAAGCCCAGGCAGCGCCCGTTCTCCGGCGGCACCGTACGGACCGCCGCCACGCTCGCCCTCGCGGGCGCTGCCACCGCCACCGCCTTCGAAGGCACCTCCCAGGCCGAGCCCCAGCTCAGCCCCGCCCAGGTCAAGGCGGAGGTCGACCGGCTCTACGGGGAGGCCGAGGCGGCGACCGAGCGGTACAACGGGGCGAAGGAGAAGGCCGACGAGGCCGAGCGGGCGCTGACCGGCCTGCGCGACGAGACCGCCCGCAAGGCGGACCGCCTGAACACCGCCCGCGGCGCACTCGGATCGCTCGCCGCCGGCCAGTACCGCAGCGGGGGCCTGGGACCCGCCCTCCAGCTGGCCATGGCCACCGACCCGCAGGACTACCTCGACCGGGCCGCCCTCCTCACCCGGGCCGGCGACCGCACCGCCGCCGAGGTGTCCTCCGTACGCCGTGGCCTCGACGAACTCTCCGGGATGCGCGACAAGGCCGCCGGTCAGCTCGCGGACCTGCGCGCCCGCCAGGGCGAACTCGCCGAGCAGAAGGCGCTCATCGAGGGCAAGCTCGACACCGCCCAGCAGCTGCTCGCCCGGCTCACCGCCGAGGAGCGGGCGGCCTACGAGGCCCAGTCCGGCGGCGGCCCCGCCCCGGCCCCCGGTGCCGGCGCCGGCACCGGCCCCGCCGCCCCGCACGGCCGGCCCGCGCCGGCCCCGCCGCCGCCCGCCGACGGCTCCCGCGCCGCCCGCGCGGTGGCCTTCGCCCACGGGGCGATCGGTGCGCCGTACGTGTGGGGCGCGACGGGCCCCGGCTCCTTCGACTGCTCGGGGCTCACCCAGGCCGCCTGGCGCTCGGCCGGGGTGTCCCTGCCGCGCACCACCTACACCCAGATCAACGCCGGCCGGCGGGTCTCCCGGGACCAGCTGGCCCCCGGTGACCTGGTGTTCTTCTACTCCGGGGTGACCCACGTCGGCATGTACATCGGCAACGGCCAGATGATCCACGCCCCGCGCCCCGGCTCCACGGTCCGGGTGGCGCCGGTCGACTCGATGCCCTGGGCGGGCGCCTCCCGCCCGGCCTGAGCCGGCGCCAGGTCGTCTCTTCCGGAAGAGCCGGCCTACGGCGCCTTGACGGTCTTGGTGAGCCAGTCGAAGGTCTGCGGCAGCTGCTTCGACCAGGACTCGAGGTTGTGGCCGCCGGTGACCTTCTCCGCGTGCACCGTGGTCGGGGCCTGCGCGATGCCCTTGAGGTCGGTGCCGGACAGGTAGCCGTCGTGCTCGGCGCCCGACATCCACAGGGCGACGGCGGGCGGCGTGGGCGCGGTCTTGAGCAGGTGCTTCAGGTTGTGGGTGCGGCGCAGCTCCGGGTCCTGCGCGACCAGCGACGAGGGCTCCTGGCCGGGGTCGTTGTAGCCGGAGAGGGAGACGGCGGCGCTGTAGCGGTCGGGGTGCAGGACCGCCAGCTTGGCGGCGCAGTAGGCGCCGGCCGAGTAGCCGGCCACGCCCCAGGTGCGGGCCTCGTCGGAGGCCCGGAAGTTGTCGGTGACCATCTTGCGGACGTCGACGCTGAACCAGCTGTCCGCGTTGACCTTGCCGGTGATGTTGGCGCAGCCGGTGTCGGCGTTGCCGAGGAGCATGGCGCGCGGCGAGACCAGGATGAAGGGCGCCACCTTGCCCTCCTTCATCAGGGGCTCCAGCACCTCGTGCGCGTGCAGCCCCTGGAACCAGGACTTGCCCGTCCCCGGTATGCCGGGGATCAGCTCGACGACCGGGAACTTCTTGTCCTTGTAGGCCGGGTCGTCGTACTGCGGGGGCAGCCACACCATGACGTCGCCCTTGACCCCGGAGATCTTCCCGTCGAGTTCGGTCTTCTGGACCCGTCCGCCGAGCCCTTCGACGGGCTCGAACTTCTGCCGGACCTTGGGTTCTTCCCTGACCTGCTCGGCCTTCTTCCCGCCGAGCCCGTCCGGGCCGAGGTCGGGGGCGGCGGTGACGTACTTGCCGGTGCCGAACAGGTCGCCCCAGGAGGCGTAGAAGTTCATGTCCCGGTTGACCGCGACGAACACCAGGGCCACGGCCGTGACCTGCGCGAACACCAGCATCAGGCCGCGGGCGGCGACGCGTACGACGGCGGGGCCGCGCACCTTGCTCCACACGAGCAGGGGCAGGACGACGGCGATCGCGGTCAAGGCGACCGCCGTCGCGAAGAGGGGGGTCCCCGTCAGGCTCATCACGCCACCCAAGAGTCCGGGGCGCCCCCGTCCGGTTGCCCCCGGCCCCTGCGTCGTGGATCACACGGGCGGGCGCGCGCGGGAATCTCAGACCAGGCGGCGGGCGGTGGCCCAGCGGGTCAGTTCGTGGCGGTTGGAGAGCTGGAGCTTCCTGAGGACCGCCGAGACGTGCGATTCGACGGTCTTGACCGAGATGAACAGCTGCTTGGCGATCTCCTTGTACGCGTACCCGCGCGCGATCAGCCGCAGCACCTCGCGTTCGCGCTGGGTGAGCCGGTCGAGGTCCTCGTCCACCGGCGGGGCGTCCGTGGAGGCGAAGGCGTCGAGCACGAAGCCGGCCAGGCGCGGCGAGAACACCGCGTCCCCGTCCTGCACCCGGAACACGGAGTCCACCAGGTCGGTGCCGGTGATGGTCTTGGTGACGTAGCCGCGGGCGCCGCCCCGGATGACGCCGATGACGTCCTCGGCGGCGTCCGACACCGACAGGGCGAGGAAGCGCACCGGGTTCTCGACGGCGCCCATCAGCGGGGCGCAGCGGCGCAGCACCTCGACGCCGCCGCCGCCGGGCAGGTGCACGTCGAGGAGCACCACCTCGGGGCGGGTCGCGGTGATCACGGTGACGGCCTGGTCCACGTCGGCGGCCTCGCCGACGACCTCGACCCCGGTCCGCTCCGTCTCCCCGATCTCGGCCTGCACACCGGCGCGGAACATCCGGTGGTCGTCGACGAGCACCACCCGCACACGCCTGGCCTCGGTCCCGGTACCGGTCCCGGTACCGGTCACACCGTTGTCCTCGCTCATGCCGCCCTCTCCATCTCCAGCTCGACTACCGTGCCGCCCTCGGGCGCGGACCGCAGTACGGCGGTCCCGCCGTTGCGCTGCATCCGGCCGATGATCGATTCTCGTACGCCCATGCGGTCGTCCGGAACCGCGTCGAAGTCGAAGCCCGGTCCGCGGTCCCGTACGGACACGAACACCGTGGGTCCGTCGACCTCCGCGTACACCTGGACGGGTCCGCCCTCGCCACCGTACTTGGCGGCGTTGACCATCGCCTCGCGCGCGGCCTGGATCTGTGCTCCCAGCTTGTCGTCGAGGGGGCAGTCCCCGACGACGACCACCTCGATGGGGACTCCGTGGTGGTCCTCCACCTCGGCGGCGGACTTCTTCACCGCCTCCGCGAGGGTGGCGGGCTCCTCGGCCTCGTCCTTGCCGGTGCCCTCGGGCTTGTACAGCCAGTTGCGCAGTTCGCGTTCCTGGGCCCGCGCGAGGCGGCGCACCTCGCCGACGTCCTCGGCGTTGCGCTGGATCAGGGTGAGGGTGTGCAGGACCGAGTCGTGGACGTGGGCGGCGACCTCGGCGCGTTCCTGGGCGCGGATGCGCATGAGGCGCTCCTCGGAGAGGTCCTGGGTCATCCGGATCAGCCAGGGTCCGGCGAGCAGGGCGATCCCGACGAGGACGGCGAGGGTGGCGGTGAGGACGTTGCCGAGCTGGGCGGCGGAGCCCCGTACGACGATGAAGACGGTCAGGCCCACGCCGACGAGGAGGACTCCGGCGAGGGCCCGGACCACCTGGAAGAGGCGGCCGTGCTTGCCGGGGCCGGGCCGCCAGTGGGCGCGGCGGGCGTTGTCGGCCTGGCGCCAGACGAGGACGACGCCGGCGCCGACGAGCAGCGTGGGCCAGATGTAGCGGCCGTTCTCGCCTCCGACGCGCAGCTGGGAGACGAAGATGCCGACGCCGACGGCCAGCGCGATCAGCCCGGACACGGCGCCCTTGTCGGGTTTGCGCAGGCGCCGGGTGCCGTCGGTGAGGGTCTCGAAGAAGGAGTGGTGTCCGGTGCTGCCGCCCACGCCGAGCGGTACGAACACCCAGAACGCCGCGTAGAGCAGCACCCCCAGCCCGTCCCCGAACATGAACATGCCCAGGAAGGCGAGGCGGACCCAGAGCACGGGCAGCCCGAGGTGTCCGGCGAGGCCGCGCGCGACTCCGCCGAGCATCCGGCCGTCGGCGCTGCGGTAGAGCTTGCGCGTCGGGTGGTCGTCGGCGTCCGGTGCGTGCGGGCTGCGGGGAGCGGTGACTGCTGCGGGCATGACACCTAGGGTCACATGCGGGGGCGGGCCCGGACATCAGGGCGTTCCCCCAGTTCGGGCCGGGGGATATCAGGGTTGCGCCAGGGTCGGGCCGGGTGCCGCGCGGCCCGGCGGGCCGTCACCATGGACACATGACCGATGCACACGACGCCCCGCCGGTGGATCCGGGGGCACCCGCTCCGGAGGACGACCGTCCTCCCCTGCGCCGCAGCAAGCACGACAAGGTCCTCGCGGGCGTGTGCGGCGGTCTCGGCCGGTACTTCGACCTCGACCCGCTGGTGTTCCGGATCGTCCTCGGCGTGCTCGCCGTGACCGGCGGCGTCGGTCTGATCTTCTACGGCTTCGCGTGGCTGCTCCTGCCGCAGGACGGCGAGGAGGACAGCGAGGGCAAGAAGCTGCTGACGGGCCGCGTCGAGGGGGCGACCCTCGCGGCGGTGTTCGGCGCGCTCGTGGGCTGCGCCCTGTTCCTGACGATGATGGACAACGGGGTGATGGGCTTCTTCTCGGTCCTGGTCATCCTCGCGCTCGGCGGGGCCTCGTACTGGTCCCAGCGCCACCGTCACGCCGCCGCCCCCGAGGCCGGCTCCCCGGACCCGGAGCGGCCGGCCGCGCCCCGGCCGGCGCCGCCCGAGACCCAGGCCCCGCCCGTGCCCGGCAGCCCGTCCTGGTGGCGGGACCCGCTGGTGAAGGACGGTACGACCGGCCCGGTCGGCTCCACCGGCTACCTGTGGGGGCCGGACGACACGGCCGAGCCGGCGCGGGCGGCGCGGGGCGGGGGCCCGGCGAAGCGGCGTACGGGCGTACCGGCGGCCGTGCGGGGCGCGGGCATCGGCGGCCGGGTGTTCGTCCTGGCCTTCTTGGCGGGCGCGGGCTCGACGGCGGCGGTGTGGGAGGGCAGCAGCCTCTCGCACGCCCTCCAGATCGGCTTCGCGTCGGCGCTGGCGGTCTTCGGACTGGGGCTGGCGGTCAGCTCCGTGAAGGGCCGCACCGGTTTCGGCACGATCCTGCTGGCGCTGATCACGGCGGGCCTGCTCGCGGGGGCGGCGGTCCTGCCGCGCGAGATCTCCACGGACTGGCAGGACGTGAACTGGCGTCCGGCGGCGGTGGCCGACGTACGGCCCGTCTACACGGCGGGCACCGGGCTCGCCACCTTGGACCTGAGCCGCCTGGACGTGCCCAAGGGCACCATCGTGTCCGTCCGCGCCTCCATCGACGCGGGCCGGCTGAAGGTGGTCGTGCCCCGGGAGGTGACCGCGCGGGCCGACATCTCGATCCGCGTGGGCGACATCCAGCTGCCGGGCGACCGCGGCGGCCAGGTCCGGATCAAGGACGGCGGGGAGACCCGCCGGGCGGACCTGCCGCCCACCCCCGGCACCGAGGCCGGCGGGACGATCGAGCTGCGTCTGGAAGCGGGCGTGGGACAGGTGGAGGTGGACCGTGCGGTTTCATGAGTTCCAGCCGGGACGGCTGCTGGCGGGCCTGATCCTGGTCACGGCGGGCGTGCTGTACCTGCTCGACGCGAGCGGGCAGGCCGACCTGCCGTGGTTCCTCGTGGTCCCGATGGCCGTGGGCGGCCTGTGCCTGTCCGCCGTCGTCGGGATGACGACCTACGCCGTACGGCGCGACCGCCGGGACGTCAGCGACGCGTCGGGCGAGCGCCGCAGCAGCGAGTCCAACGACAGGTAGGGCGCCCCGGCGAGGATCAGCGGGGTCCAGGCCATCAGGTAGATCAGGTCGTTGCCGTAGTAGTACGGGGTGACCGCCCAGGAGACCGTGAGCCACAGGCTGAGCGAGATCAGCGCTCCGCCGGTGGCCGCGATCCGGGTCAGCAGTCCGGCGAGGGCGCCGAGGCCCACCAGGATCTCGCCGATCGCCAGGCAGACGGCGAAGCCGACGGGTGCCTTCAGGGCCAGGTCGACCAGGGCGGGGATCGCGGAGGTGTCGCGCACTCCGCGCATCAGCTCGCCGATGGAGCCGTTGCCGGTGGCGGACAGGAACGCGGAGTCGGTCAGCTTGTCGAGACCCGCGTAGACGAAGGTCACGCCGAGGAAGATCCGCAAGGGGAGCAGTGCGTACCGGGCGGCCTGGGCGCGCTTCCCGGCGAGGGCGTCAGTTCGGGTCACGCCCCATGCATACCCCGTTCACTCGGCCACGTCGATGCCGTAGCGGTTGGATTCCACTCCTGCGGCGGTCACCACCTGGATCTCGGTGCGGCCCGGCTCGACCTCCGCGGGCACCGGTACGGTCAGCACCGCGTCCGACGGGTTGCTGAACCCGCCCGCCACCGGCACCAGCGGCACGTGGACGTGCACCGCCCCGATCCGCACCACCAGCCGGGCCAGCATCTCCGGGGTCTGCGCCCCGGGCGGTACGAAGCCCACGCCCCGGATCTCGATGTCGTCCCCCGGCCGGACGGCCGCGTCCAGGTCGCCCGGTTCCCTGCGGCGGACCACCGACAGCACGAGGGGCCGGCTGCCCTCGGCGTACTTCGCCGCCAGGTAGACCACCGCCGACAGCGCCACGAGCAGCGCGAGCGACCACGGCAGCCGCGGCAGCCGGTCGGGGAAGCGGGCCAGCGACACCGCCGCGAAGGCCAGCACCACCGTCGAGACCAGCACGTACTGGGCGTCGGTGAAGCTCCCCCGGCCCGCGTCGTCGGTCAGCAGGTCGGCCCCCGAGGGGCGGTCCGCCGGGAGCTTCTGCAGCCGCTGCCCCATGATGCGTACGGTGACCACCCGGCGCACCAGCACCGCCACGCCCGAGGTCAGCCCGAGCACGGCCAGCAGCGGCAGCGCCCGGCCGAGCGCCAGCCCGGCGTAGAGGGCGTCGCGCTCAGGCCCGGGCGAGGAGGCCGCGAGCCGCAGCGCGGGCAGCAGCGCGGCGAAGGCCACGAGGACCAGCCAGGCCGCCGGGACGGCCTTGGAGGTGGACAGCCGGTTGTCCTCGCCGACCAGCGGGGCCAGCAGCCCGCCGCGCAGCGTCTGCGCGCGGGCGGCCATCGTGAGCAGCCCGGCCAGCACCACGGCGGCCAGCAGCCCGGCGGTGCGGGTGGTGGACCAGCCGGTGCCGAGCGCGGTGCCCACCTGGACGACCAGCAGCACCCCGGCGGCGATCCACAGGGCGAGGACGGCCCGCCGCGACAGCAGGTACAGCCAGGAGTGCCCGGCCTCCCGGCCCCGGTCGGCGACCGTGCGGGCGGACAGGGTCAGCTCGTCGGAGACCCACTGGCGGGAGGCGCCGTGCGAGTGGGCGACGGCGGACGGTACGCCCTGGCCGGCGGCGAACTCGTCGCGTCTCTCCAGGAAGGCGGCGACCGCCCGGCGATGGCCCTCCCGGGCTCCGTGGGGGCAGTCGTCGCAGGTGCAGGCGCCGCCGTGGGTACTTCGGGGGATCTCTTGGACAGCCACGTGCGTGCCGCCTCTCTGAACTCCGGTGCAATGCCAGCGAATTGTGCACCACTGCGGCAGTGCTCCGGATTGCGCACGATGTCAGAGCAGGTGATTAACCGTTCATGATGTTGACGCCACCCCCGGCGCGGCCTCCGGCGAGGTCCCCGGCACCGGCCCCGGCGCGGCCTCCGACGGCGCCCCCGGCGCGACCCCGGACGGAGCCCCCAGGACCGCATCCCGCAGCGGCTGGTAGCTCACCCACGCGGCCAGGTCCGACCCGAACCGCTCGCGCACCGCCACCGCCGCCCGGTGCTCGACCGGCACCGGCTTCCCGGCCGCCCGCGCGAGCAGCTGCGTCCGCGCCGCCCGCTCCGCCGCGTGGAACCACCACAGGGCCGCCTCCACCGAGTCCCCCACCGTCAGCAGCCCGCGCCCCCGCAGGATCAGCGCCTTGTACGGGCCCAGCGCGACCGCGATCCGCCCCGGGTCCCCGTCGCCCACGAACTCGTCCAGCAGCGCGTGGTCCTCGTAGAAGGCGCAGGCCTCCTCGGTGACCGGGGCCAGCAGCTCGCCGAGGCAGGCCAGCGCCGTGCCGTACGGCCCCTGCGCGCGCACCACCGCCACCAGCCCGGGGCGCTGCCGGTGGACGGCCGCGTGCACGCCGAAGGCCAGCTGGTTGACCCGGCGCTCCCCCTGGAGCACCCGCCCCTCCCCGTCAACGAGCAGCAGGTCGGCCGCGGTCAGCCCGCCCGCCGCCCGCCCGAAGGGGTTCACCCAGTAGCAGTCCGCGAACTCCGGGTCCCGTACGGAGACCAGGGCGCCCACCCCGTCCTCGTAGCCGAGCCGCCCCAGCAGCCGCAGCGCTTCGGCGAGGCGCTCCTTGCGGTGCGCGCGCGCCTGCCCGGCGGTGGCGAACACCGGCGGCATCTCGAAGCGCAGCCGCTCCACGGGCACGGGTGCGGGTCGCTCGGCCATGGCCCTCCCTCAAGGTCACCGGTTCGCGGCGCAAGGTACCGGCGGCCGGGCGAAGAGGCCATAGACGCGGCGAAGCCGCCGCTCCCTCGGGGAACGGCGGCTCCGTCACGTACGTACGTACGGCGTGCGGGTGGGGACTACTCCCACTCGATGGTGCCCGGCGGCTTGCTCGTGCAGTCCAGGACCACACGGTTCACGTCCGGCACCTCGTTGGTGATGCGGGTCGAGATCTTCGCGAGCACCTCGTACGGCATGCGCGTCCAGTCCGCGGTCATCGCGTCCTCGGAGGAGACGGGGCGCAGCACGATCGGGTGGCCGTAGGTACGGCCGTCGCCCTGGACGCCGACGCTGCGGACGTCCGCGAGCAGGACGACCGGGCACTGCCAGATCTCCCGGTCCAGGCCGGCCGCGGTCAGCTCGTGGCGGGCGATGGCGTCGGCCTCGCGCAGCAGGTCCAGGCGCTCCTTGGTGACCTCGCCGACGATGCGGATGCCCAGGCCCGGGCCCGGGAAGGGCTGGCGCTGGACGATCTCCTCGGGCAGGCCGAGCTCCTGGCCGACCATCCGGACCTCGTCCTTGAACAGCTGGCGCAGCGGCTCGACGAGCTCGAACTCGATGTCGTCGGGGAGGCCGCCCACGTTGTGGTGCGACTTGATGTTGGCGGTGCCGGTGCCCCCGCCGGACTCGACGACGTCCGGGTACAGGGTGCCCTGGACGAGGAAGGCGACCGCGGGGCCGTCCTCCTGGAGGATCTCCAGCTGCGCCTGCTCGAAGACGCGGATGAACTCACGGCCGATGATCTTGCGCTTGGTCTCCGGGTCGGAGACCCCGGCCAGCGCGTCCAGGAAGCGCTCCTGGGCGTCGACGACCTTCAGCTGCACGCCGGTGGCGGCGACGAAGTCCTTCTCGACCTGCTCGGTCTCGCCCTTGCGCATCAGGCCGTGGTCGACGTACACGCAGGTCAGCTGGGAGCCGATGGCCTTCTGGACGAGGGCCGCGGCGACCGCGGAGTCCACGCCGCCGGACAGGCCGCAGATGGCGCGCTTGTCGCCGACCTGCTCGCGGATGGCCGCGACCTGCTCCTCGACGATGTTGCCGGTGGTCCAGGTGGGGGCGAGGCCCGCGCCGCGGTAGAGGAAGTGCTCCAGGATCTGCTGGCCGTGCGTGGAGTGCATGACCTCGGGGTGGTACTGGACCCCGTACAGCTTCTTCTCGTCGTTCTCGAAGGCCGCGACCGGGACGACGTCCGTCGACGCGGTGACGGTGAAGCCCTCGGGGGCGGCGGAGCAGGCGTCGCCGTGGGACATCCACACCGACTGCTGGTCGGGGGTGCCCTCGAAGAGGGTGGAGCCGGCCTTGGAGACGGCCAGCGGGGTGCGGCCGTACTCGCGGGCGCCGGTGTTGTCGACGGTGCCGCCGAGGGTCACGGCCATCAGCTGGAAGCCGTAGCACATGCCGAAGACGGGGATCCCGGCCTCGAAGAGCGAGCGGTCCAGCTGCGGGGCGTTCTCCTCGTACACGGAGGAAGGACCGCCGGAGAGGATGATCGCCTTGGGGTTCTTGGCCAGCATCTCGGCCACGGGCATCGTGCTGGGGACGATCTCGCTGTAGACCCGGGCCTCACGGACGCGGCGGGCGATGAGCTGGGCGTACTGCGCGCCGAAGTCGACAACGAGGACGACGTCCGGTGCGGCGGAGGGTGCTACTGGCACGGGGCGGCCTTCCGGCGGAAAGAGGGTGTTGTGTTGTCGATTCTAACGGGGGACGGGTACCCGCCTTCGTCTCACCATCCGAACCGGCTTGGCCGGGAGGGGGACGGAAGGTCATAATCCGTCTCATGCGCAAGCAGCTGAGCTTCCTCTTTACCTATGGCACCGGCCGGTCCGGTCGCCATGGGTCCTCGTGATGCTCGCTTGAGCCACTGATTTCCCGGAGCGCCCCGGTCCGACAGGACCGGGGCGCTCCTGCGTTTCCCGCTCCTGTCGGCCACGAACCCACAGGAGAACCCCATGAGCACGACCACCACCACCGCCGCCGTCTCCCCCGAGCAGCTGATCGCCGGATCCCGGGAGCGGATCGACGCCCTCGACGACCGGATCATCGGGCTGATCCAGGAGCGGATGGCCGTCTCCGCCGTCATCCAGGAGGCCCGGATCACCTCGGGCGGGCGGCGGGTGCACCTCTCGCGCGAGATGGAGGTCCTCGCGCACTGGAGCGACGCCCTCGGCAAGCCCGGCACCACGCTCGCGATGACCCTGCTCGAGCTGTGCCGCGGGCGCGTCTGAGGCCTGGGCGCCCGTTCGTCACCCGTCCGGACCGTGACCGGCCCGCGGGAGGCTTCGTTGGGGGGATTGTCCGTGCCAGCCAGGCGCGGATCCGCACCACCACGCGTGGCTCCGCGGGAGCGATGAGACGTGACGCCCGACGGCGCGCGTCGTGGGACCTCGCTCCCTCGTACGACCGGACGGCAGGGGACAGCAGCCCGGTCACCCAAAAAACGGCCGGCCCGGGGGACGCCCCGGGCCGGCCGTTCTGCTGTGCTGCCGTTCTCCGTCCGCTACGCCGCTACGCCGCCCCGCGCGTCCGGCGCCGGAAGGCCAGGTACAGCGCACCGCCCGCCGCCACCAGCGCGGCCCCGGCGCCGCCGACGAGCAGCGCGGTGCTCCCGGTGGAGGCCAGCCGGCCGCCGCCGCTGCCCGTCGAGGAGCCGCCGTTCGGGGTGGCGCCGCCGCTGGGCGTCGTGCTCGGCGAGGGCGAGGCCGTCGCGGAGCCGCTCGGGGTGGGGGTGGCGCCCGTGGGGCCCGGGGTCGGGGTGACGGGGCGGGTGGGGTTCGCCACGAGCAGGCCCAGGTTGTTCACCAGGACCGGGTCGAAGGCGTGCCGCTGGGGCGCGCCCTGCGGGCCGGGGGCGCCGACCGTGACCGCGCCCTTGGCGTCCGGGACCACCTTGTCGATGCGCAGCTCGAAGGGGAACTCGATCCGCTCCGACTCCAGCACCGAGCGGCCCGTGGCGCAGAGGTAGCGGGAGGTGTCCCCGGTGGTGGCGGGGCGGCAGGCGGCAGGCGCCTTCGTCGCCGTCACGCCCTTCGGGAGCAGGACCTCGGCGACGGCCGCGGGGGCCTCGGAGCGGGGGTCGTACACCCAGGCCGGGCCGAGGTTGCGTACGGCGACGGCGGCCTTGACGGTGGTTCCGGCCTTGCCCTTGACGGACAGGACGTCGGCCGCGAAGTCGGCGGTGTTGCGCACCGCGAAGTCGAAGGTGCGCCGGTTGTCGGCCGGGTTGAGGTCCGGGCCGCGCAGGGCGGGGGTGAGCTCCGCCGCGCGCTTGCGGGCGGTCAGCTTGCGGCCGTCGGCCGGCTTCTTGTTCTCGGCGGACCCGCCGGGCGTGGCCTGGCCGGACTGGCCCGACTGGCCGGACTCGGCGGTCTTGGACTCCTCCGGGGTCGCGGCGCCCGCATTCGGGCGGGAGCCGGCGCCCGGGTAGATCCCGTAGCCGAGCTGCTCGGTGAGGGCGTGCCCGGTCGCCTTGAGGTGCAGGGGGCTGTCACCGGCGAGTTCGTAGCTCGACTTCGCCTCGAAATCGCCCTCGACGGTGCAGACCGCCTTGGTCGAGGTGCGGCCGGCGCGGTAGACGCAGTTGTCGTACCGCTCCACGAACTCCATGCCGCGGGTGGCCTCCAGCTCCAGGACCACGCCCTTCGCCGGCTGTGTGCCGTTGTTCCTGAACGCGAGGGGCAGGGGCTGGCTCTCGCCCGGATTCGGGTCGCGCTTGAGGTTCATCGCCCCCATGACCAGGTCGGGGCCGCCGACCTGGATGGCGGTGGCGACCGGCCGGACGGTGGCGCCGGGGGCCGTGCCGGTCACGGTGATCTGTCCGGCGGCTCCGTCCGCAGCGCCGGCGGCGGCGAACGCCTCCAGGTCGATGCCGGGGGCGGCGCCCTGGCGGGGGCCCTTGTCCGTGCAGACGAGGGTGGTGGGGGTGGGGGTCGTGCACCTGTTCGCGGTCGCGGCGCCGTTCGCGGTGGCGGCGGCCTTCTCCCGTACGGTCGCCACCCCCGCGATCCTGGCGAGGTCGACGGTGAAGGTGAACTCTCCCTCGAAGGCGACGGAGCTCGCGGCCGGTCGCTCCAGCCGGTAGGCCAGTGCCACCGTCTGCGGGGAGCCCGTGGCCGGGTGCGGCGTCAGGGCGATGGGGGCAGGTCCGGCCAGGGAGAACACTGGTTCCGTGGGGCCGGTGGCGTGGGCCGGGCCGGCGGTCAGCCCGGCGGCCGCGAGACCACAGGCGGCGGCCAGCAGGGGGATGCGCTGTCTCATGCGTCCTTGACCGCCGGACCGCCGCGACAGTTGCACGGGGCACCATGTGACCGACACCACAGCCCCGGGCAAAGGATTCCGGTACAACCTTCTCCGGCGACCGCCAGTCCACTCATGTACCGCGGTGAGTACCGCGCTCGGAGGGGGAGCGCGGTGCTCACCGGGGTCATGGCCCCGGGGTCAGTGATCGGACTCCGGTTGCCTCGGCGGCACGGGCGGCACCGCCAGGAACGGCAGCCGCAGCGCGCCGAAGGCCTCCTTCGGGACCGCCGGCCGGTTCGGCTCCACCGCCGCGAGGCGCGCGTACGCCGCCCCCTGCTCGGGCCGCGTGTCCGCCTCTCCCTTGTTGGGCCAGTACGACATCGCCCGCTCGGCCTGCGCCGTGATCGTCAGCGACGGGTTGACCCCGAGGTTCGCGGACACCGCCGAGCCGTCGACCACCGAGATGCCCGGGTACCCGTAGAGCCGGTGGTACGGGTCCACGACCCCCTCCGCCGGTGAGGCGCCGATGGGGCAGCCGCCGAGGAAGTGGGCGGTCAGCGGGGTGCCCATCAGCTCGCCGATGTTGCTGCCGGGGAAGCCGTTGATCTCCTCGGCCAGCAGCGTCGCCGCGCGCGTGGCCTCGGCGATCTGCACCGGGTTGGGGGCGCCGTGGCCCTGGCGGGCGGTGAGCAGGCCCTTCCCGGGGCCGCCCGGTCTGCGGTAGGTCGTCAGGGAGTTGTCCAGGGACTGCATGACGAGCCCGATGATGGTCCGCTCCGACCAGCGCCGGTTGGACAGGGAGCGCGCCAGCTGGAGGGGGTGGCGGGCGGTGCGGGTGAACCAGGCCCGTACCCGGTGCGCGCTGTAGGGCACCTGGAGGATCGTCATGAACCCCATGGCGTTGGAGCCCTTGCCGTAGCGGACCGGCTCGATGTGGGTGTCGGCGTCGGGGTGGACCGAGGAGGTGATGGCCACGCCCTTGGTGAAGTCGGCGCGGGCCTGGGCGCCGTGGCGCCTGCGGTAGCGGCGGTCGTCGGTCTGGGCGCCGACCAGGCCCTCGGAGTTGGTCCGGGTCAGCTCGCCGAGCCGGTCCGAGAGGCGGGACAGTTCGCCCCGGTCCTTCATGGTGTGCAGCAGGGTCTGGGTGCCGTACGTGCCCGCCGCGACGACGACGTACCGGGCGCGCAGCACCTTCGCCCGGCCCGTGCGGCGGTGGTCGGTGGGGACGGTGCGGACGCGGTAGCCGCCCTCGGGGTGTTCGGCGAGCGCGGTGACGGTGGTCATGGGGTGGATGACGGCGCCCGCCCGTTCGGCGAGGTGCAGGTAGTTCTCGTTCAGGGTGTTCTTCGCGCCGTGCCGGCAGCCGGTCATGCACTCGCCGCACTCGGTGCAGGCCTTGCGGGAGGGGCCGGCGCCGCCGAAGTACGGGTCGGCGGCCTCCTGCCCGGGCCGGAGGCGGGGCTGGCCTTCGGCGTCGTCGCCGTCGCCGAAGAAGACTCCGACGGGGGCCATGTGGAAGGAGTCGCCGACGCCCATCTTCTCGGCGGCCGCCTTGAGGTGGACGTCGGAGGGGGTCAGCGTCGGGTTGAGCCGGACGCCGAGCATCCGCTTGGCCTGGTCGTAGTACGGGGCGAGTTCGTCCCGCCAGTCGGTGATCGACGCCCACTGCCGGTCCTCGAAGAAGGCGGTGGGCGGCACGTAGAGGGTGTTGGCGTAGTTGAGCGAGCCGCCGCCCACCCCGGCGCCCGCGAGCACCATCACGTTGCCGAGGAGGTGGATGCGCTGGATCCCGTACAGCCCGAGGGCGGGCGCCCACAGGTAGTTGCGCAGGTCCCAGCTGTTCCTGGGCAGGCTGTCGCGGGTGAAGCGGCGCCCTGCCTCCAGGACGCCGACCCGGTAGCCCTTCTCGGTGAGCCGCAGTGCCGAGACCGACCCTCCGAAGCCCGATCCGATGACGATGACGTCGTAGTCGTACGACACTGCGTGTGCCTCCCGGTCGGTCGTGTCTAGGTCACAGCACTAGCGGAACCGCAGTGCCTTCAGGACCTTGAGGCTGCGGGTCATGAACTCGGCGTACTTCGCGTCGTCCATGCCCAGCGAGGGCGCCATCGGCAGCAGCCGCTGGTGGGCGACGGTCTGTGCCTCGGTGTATTTGAGGATGCCCTCGGAGCCGTGCCGGCGGCCGAGGCCGGACTCCTTCATGCCGCCCATGGGGGCCTGGGCGCTGCCGTAGGCGGGGGCGTAGCCGTCGTTGATGTTGACGGTGCCGGTGCGCAGGCGTGCGGCGACGGAGTGGCCCCGGCGGGCGTCCTTGGTCCAGACGCTGGAGTTGAGGCCGTAGGGGGTGGCGTTGGCCAGGGCGACGGCCTCGTCCTCGTCTGTGAAGCGGTAGACGGACACGACCGGGCCGAAGGTCTCCTCGGCGCAGACGGCCATCGGGGCCTCGACCCCGTCGAGGATGGTGGGCTCGTAGAAGAGCGGGCCGATGTCGGGGCGGGCCACGCCCCCGGCGACGAGGGTGGCGCCCTTGGCGACGGCCTCGTCGACGTGCCGCTGTACGGTCTCCAGCTGGCGGGTCCCGACGAGGGAGCCCATGTCGGCCCCGTACGCGAGGGAGTTGCCGAGCCGCATGGCCTTGGTGCGGGCGGCGAAGCGCTCGACGAAGGCGTCGGCGACCGAGGCGTGCACGTAGAGCCGCTCGATGGAGATGCACAGCTGGCCGGCGGAGGAGAAGCAGGCGCGGACGGCTCCGGCGGCGGCCTTCTCCACGTCGGCGTCGGCGAGGACGAGCATGGCGTTCTTGCCGCCGAGTTCGAGGGAGACGCCGACCAGGCGGGCGGCCGCGCCCTGGGCGACCTCGCGGCCGGTGCGGGTGGAGCCGGTGAAGGAGACGTAGTCGGCGTGCCGGACCACCTCGGGGCCGACGACGGGGCCCTCGCCGAGGACGATCTGGAAGACCTCGGCGGGCAGTCCGGCCTCGATGAGCAGGTCGCGGGCCCACAGGGCGGTCAGCGCGGTCTCCGTGTCGGGCTTCATGACGACGGCGTTGCCGGAGACGAAGGCGGGCAGGGCGTCGCCGACGGAGAGTTCGAGGGGGTAGTTCCAGGGGGCGATCTGGCCGACGACCCCGCGCGGCTGGCGCAGTTCGGTGACCTTGGTGAGGGTGGGCATGGCGCCCGTGTGGCCCTTGGGGCGCAGGTAGGCGGGTGCCTTGCGGCCGTAGTGGCGGGCCGCGACGGCGACGGCCTGGACCTCTTCGTGGGCGTGCAGGCGGGCCTTGCCCGTCTCCAGCTGGATGAGGTCGAGGACCTCGGCCTGCCGGGCGAGCACCAGGTCGTGGAAGCGCAGCAGCACGGCCGCGCGGCGGCGTACGGGGACGGCGGCCCAGGCGGTCTGGGCGGCGCGGGCCTTCGCGAAGGCGGCGGCCACGTCCTCGGGACCGGCCTCGGGGAGCTCCGCCAGCTTCTCCCCGGTGAAGGGGGTGTGGTTGGCGGTCCGGCCGGAGCCGATCACTCCGCGGGTCAGCCGGGCGACCAGCCCGGAGGTGACCACGTCGGCGGCGCTGCGGGCACCGGCCGGGGCCGGGGCGACCGGGTTGGTGGGCTGCGGTACGGCGCGGAGAGGGGCGGCGGGGGCCTGCGAGTCCGTCATGGCGGTGAGCGTATTCCGCCCGGAAGCCTTTGGGTACCCGTGGGTAACCGGATTTTGCCAAATCTGCCAGCGATTGCTGGCGCGATCGTGCGACCGGCGTGGCTCAGTTCTTGCGCGGCGGGGGCGCCCAGCCGCTGAGCACCGTGTCGAACTGCTGGCGGATCCGGCTCCACTCCCCCGCCGGCCCCGACATGTACACCGCGTACTCGGCGCCGTCCGGGCCGATGTACATCTGGTCGATGGCCCGGCGAGGCCCGGGGTGGGACACCTTCTCCGTCCAGCTGAACTCCCACAGACCGCTCAGGGGGGTGTCCCGGAAGGTGTTCGGGCGCAGGATCTCCCGCTTGTACTCCATCCGCTCCTTGACCTGCTTCTCCAGGTCCAGGAGGTGCGCGTACGGGTCCTTGTGGTCCGGGGTCGGGTCGACGGCGATCCGGATCAGGTGCTTGCCGTTGTCCGGGGTGTAGTCGATCTGGTTGCCGTCCATCTGGCGGTTCCAGCCCTCCGGGACGAACAGCGTGAAGCCCGCCGGGTCCACGACCCGCTTCCAGCCGGCGGGCACCGCCGTACCGGGCTTGGTGTCGCCGCCCGGGGTCGGCTTGTCGCTGACACCGGCCGGCTTGTCCGCGGAGCCGCCGCCCTCGTCCTTGCCGTCCAGGTACGTCAGTACGCCGAACACCCCGCCGCCGCCGAGCAGCGCCGCGACGAGCGCCACGGCGGCGGCCCGCTTGAGCCGCCCCGGCGGCCGCCCGGCCGGGGCCGGCGCGGACTCGGGCAGGGCGGTGGTCGCGCCGGACGCGGGGGCGGGCGCGGGCGTGGGCGTGGGCTCGGGCTCGACGGGGGCCCGCTCCTCGGCGCTCACCGCGCGCGTGGGCACGTACGCCTGCGCCGCCTTCGGCTCGCGGCCCTCCATCGCCTCGATCAGCATCCGCTCGGCCTCGGCGGCCGACGGCCGCTCCGCCGGGTCCTTGCGCAGCAGCGCGGTGATGACCGGTCCGAGGGCGCCGGACTGGCGCGGGACCGGCGGCTCGTCGTTGACGACGGCCTGGAGGCTGGAGATCGGCGAGGTCCGCCGGAACGGCGAGCGCGCCTCGACGGCCGTGTAGAGGGTGGCGCCGAGCGACCACAGGTCGGAGGAGGGGTCGGGGGCGCCGCCCGTGACCCGTTCCGGGGCCAGGTAGTCGATGGAGCCGACGAGTTCGCCGGTGCGGGTGATCGACGAGTCGCCCTCGATCGCGGCGATGCCGAAGTCGGTGAGCAGCACCCGGCCGTCCTTGGCCAGCAGCACGTTGCCCGGCTTCACGTCCCGGTGCAGGACACCGACCGCGTGCGCGGCGCGCAGGGCGCCCAGGACGTGCAGGCCGATCCGCGCCGCCTCACGGGGCTCGATCCGCCCGGCCGCCTTCGCGGCCTCCGCGAGGGAGGGGCCGTCGATGTACTCCATGACGATCCACGGCCGGTCGTCGTGCTCCAGCACGTCGTGGACGGTGACCACCGCGGGATGCTGGATGCGGGCCGCGGCCCGCGCCTCCTTCTGCGTACGGGCGTGCAGGACGTCCCGGTCGGCCTGGGCGACGTACAACCCCGCCGTCAGCTCCTTGACCGCGACCGTTCTGTGCAGCAGCTCGTCGTGCGCGCGCCACACCTTGCCCATGCCGCCGCTGCCGATGGGCTCGACGAGCCTGTAACGGCCCGCGAGCACCGCGCCCGCGCCTGTCTGCTGTTCCACGAAATCCCGCCGCTCTGTGCACTCCCGGTCAGATTACGGAGCCCGCGGCCGAAGCCGGAACCACGCGGGGCCGCAACGACCGCACTGTGACGCAATCGCCGTAATGACTGCCCGTCAGCCACCCGCCTTGTAACTCGCCGTGGCCTTCTCGAAGACGTCGGTCACCTTGTCCGTCTCGTCCTTCGGGCCGGTCACCATCACCACGTGGTAGGTGCCGCCGAGCGCCACGACGAAGTTACGGGCGAGGACGCTGCGGCCCGTCGAGTCGATCCACGTGTAGCGGCCGGTGACGCGGAGCTGGCCGGCGACCGTGGTGCTCTTGACGTCGCCCGACTCGGCCCAGGTCGAGTTGCGCCACGGCGAGAGCTCCGGCTCCTTGTCCTGCTGGTAGCCCTTCGGGTCCGGGTTGCCCTCGACGCGGTCCCGGCCCGGGACCACGACCAGGGTGAACTGGCCCTGCGTGTAGCGGACCTGGCCCGCCTCGTTGATGCCCCGGCGGTCCCAGCCCTTGGGGACGGCGATCGTGAAGTGCTCCGGGTCCCGCTCCAGGGTGTAGCCCTCGGGGGCCGGGCCCGGGACGTCGGTCTGCGGGGCGGGCTTGGACTGCGGGGTGCCGGACGGGGGCGGGGCCGTGGTCCGGTCGGGGGGCTTCGGGGCCGCGGCGGTCGGCCCGCTCGGGCTCTCCGCGGCCGTGGGCTGCTGGCCCTGGTCCCGGGTGTCGGCCGCGCGCGGCATGAACAGCACCGCGTACGCCACCGCCGCCGCGAGCACGGCCAGCACCCCGACCAGCAGGGTCCGGCCGAGGGAGCGGGGCTTGCGGGGCGCGGCCGGGTTGCGGTGCCGGCCGTGCAGGTCGCCGCGGCGGCGTACGACGGGCAGCCGGGCGGGATCGGGCTCCGGCAGCGGGAGCGCCGCGAAGTCCCCGTCGGGCTCGGGCGCGGAGCGCACCAGCGAACGGAGCCAGCCGCGGAGCTCCTCGAAGTCGGGCCGCTCGGTCGGGTCCTGGCGCAGCAGGGACTCCACCACCGGGCGCAGCGGGCCGCACTCCTCGGCGAAGGCGGGGGGCTCGGCGCAGACCATCTCGACGAGCTCCGCCACGCTGTCCTCGGGGTACGGGGCGTGGCCCTGGACGGCGCGGTAGAGCAGGGCGCCGAGCGCCCACAGGTCGGTGGCCGGGCCGACCGGCGGCGCGAGCTGCCAGTGGCCGTGGACGGGGCCGGCGGCCTGCTCGGGGGCCCAGCGCTCGGTGACGGCCCCGACGACGGCCATCCGGGTCTGCCGGGCCCGCTCGGCGTCGAGTCCGGTACGGGGGCCACTGCCGACGCTCCAGCCGTCGGAGCCCCAGGCGTCGGCGGGCCGGCGGTCGGCGGTCGGGCGGTCGGCGGTCCAGGCGTCGATGGTCCGGCGGTCGGTGGTCCCGCCGGCGGTGCTTCGGCCGTCCGGCGGGGCCGGGGCTCGGGGCGGGGCGGGAGCCGGGGCCTGCGCGCGGGCCTGCGGCAGGGCGGGGGCCGGGGGCGGGGTGTGCGGCGGGGGGTCGGCCTGGTGGTAGCCCTGCGGGAGGGCCAGCTGCGCGGGCAGCACGGGGCGGGCCGGCGCGGACGGGGCCGGCTCGGGGCGGGGCCGCGCGTGCGGATACGGCGGGCCGGGGTGGGGGTCCGGCTCCGGGGCCGGGTCCCCGTGCGGGCCCTGCTGTGCGTGCGGGTCCGGGTCCGGCTGCGGCTCCCGGTGCTGGTCCGGCTGTCCCTGCGGGTCCGGGTCCCCGTGCGGGTCCTGCTGTGCGTCCGGCTCCGGCTCCGGCTCCGGCTCCGGCTGGGGTTCGGACGGGCGGCGGGGGGCGGCCCCGTGCCAGGGCGTGCCGGCGGCGGTGTCCGGTCCGCCGTACGGGAAGGCGTACTCCTGCGGGAGGTTGGCCCCGGTCGGCGGCAGCTGCGGCACCACCACCGGCCCGCGCTCCTGCGCCACCTTGGCGGTGGCGGCCCTGGTCCCGGCCCGGTACGCGGCGACGGTCCTGGCGCGCGCGGTGGCCTCCGCCTCGGCCCGGTCCGTCGCGGGCTGCCGGGGCGGCGGGAGTTCGGCCGGCCCGGCGGAGGGCTCGGCGGGGGACTCGGCGGGCTCCGGGACGATGTGGTCCGCGTAGCGCGGCCCGGTCGGCCCGGTGTCGTACCCCGGTGTCACGAGCGGCGCGTACACGGGCGCGGGCGTCGGCGCGGGCGCCCGCTCCCAGCCGAGCGGGGCGGGCTCCGGCTCGGGCTCGCCGGGGTCGTCGAACTGCTGCGGCGGCACGGGGTCGTACCCGCAGAGGGCTTCCTCGGCGGCGCCCGCGGCCAGCCCGGTCAGGACGACCCGGCCGTCATCGCATATCAACACCGTCCGGACGGTGATGTTCCCGTGTGTCCAGCCGTGCGCGTGCAACACCCGCAGGGCCGTCAGGACGTCGGAGGCCACCTCCGCCGCCCGGTAGGGGCTCAGCGGTTCGTCGGCGATCAGTGCGGCCAGCGGCCTGGCGGGGACGAGTTCGCTCACTATCCACAGTGAACCGCCCTCCGCGAACACGTCGAAGACCTGGTCGAGGCGCGGGTGGTCCGGTACGGACGCGGCGGCCTGCGCGGCCGCGATCGCCCTGCGCACGGCGGGCAGTTCCGCGGCCGGGCGCCCGGCGCCCGACGCCGCCCCGCGGGTCCCGTCCAGCAGCTCCGCGTCCACGACCTCCGGCAACGGCACCTGCCGTACCAGGACTTCCTGCCCGCTGCGGGTGTCGAAGGCCCGGGTCTCGATCAGCTCGTACTCGTCGGACGGGGGCAGCGGCAGACGGTAGCGCTCGGCCAGGATCCGGCCCGCGTAGTCCTCCACATCGCCTCCCCCGAGTGCGGCGGGCCCCCCATGGCCCCGCTACACGATACGACGCCCGGGGCGCGCGTGCCCCGGCCTTGGGAGGACCGTCAGCCCAACGACTGGAAGGTCTGGAACGCCGTGTTGCGCAGCTGCGTGCATTCGGGGCCGTCCCACTGGTCGGCGGGGCAGCTGATCATGATCGCGTAACCGTGCTTGGCGTCCGCCTTGAAGCCGCGGTTGAGCACCCGGACCTTGATGCCCTGCTGCTCCCGCTCGAACTCCCAGTCCGCGACGGTCGGGTAGCCGCGGTAGTCCACCGAGTCGATGCGTATGAGGCGGTAGCCCTTGCTGCTGGCGGCCACGCTCGGCGCGAGTTCGGCCCAGGCGGCGCGGGCGTCCTCGCCCGGGGTCTCGGTGAAGTCGACCTGGACGCGGGGGAAGCCGTCGTCGCGGGTGTATATCGCGCCGGAGTTCTTGCCGGCGGTGCCCGTCTGGTGGAAGCCCTCGGGCATCGCCATCGAGAAGCGGTACCGGAGGTCCGTCACCGTGCTGTACCCGGCGGGCAGTGCGCTGCCGGGGCCGCCACCCGGGCTGGCCCCCTGGCCCTGGCTCTGGCCCTGGGTCTGGCCGCCCTGGGACTGGCCGGGATCGGGGCTCGGGGACGTGCCGCCGCCGGACGCGGACGGGGTGGGGGTGGCACTGGGCGAGGAACCGGCGCTCGCGGCCGGCGAGTTGCCCGGGGCGACGGCGGAGGGGGAACGCCCTGCGGACGCGGACGGGCCGGGGCCGCCCTTGCCCTGGTCCTTGCCGCCCTTGTCCTTGTCGTCACCGTTGACCATGTACGCGATCAGCGAGCCGAGCACCGCGAGGGCCACGACCACGCCGGCTATCGCGAGCACGATGGTGCGGCGCGGCATCACGTCGGTGAGGGGTGCCACGGGCGCGGAGGGCCGCGCCGGCGGGGCCTCGGCGGAGGACGCGGCCGCGGTGGCCGCGGCGGCGGCCGCCGCCTTGCGGGCCGACTTCAGGGCGGCGCGGGTCCGCTCGCGCTGTTCGCGCTCGCGCCGCTCGCGTTCCTTCTTCGCCGCCTTCTCGGCGGCCTTCTCCGCCTCGGCCTCGGCCTTCGTCAGCGAGATGGGCCGGGTCTCCTCCACCGCCGGGACGGGCACGGGGGCGGGCGTCGGCTCGGGCTCGGGGGCGTTGACCACGGCGGTGAGCATCATCCGGGCGCGGTCGTCGTCGATGCGGTGGGCGGGGTCCTTGACCAGCAGGCCGTAGATGACCTCGGTCAGCGGTCCGGCGTTCTTCGGCGGGTCCACCGGCTCGGTCATCACCGCGGTGAGGGTGGCGAGCGCGGAACCCTTGTCGTACGGGGGCACCCCTTCGACGGCGGCGTACAGCAGACCGCCGAGGGACCACATGTCGGCGGGCGGGCCGGGTTTCTGGCCGCGTGCGCGCTCGGGGGAGATGTAGGAGGGGGCGCCGACGAGCATGCCGGTGGAGGTGATGGAGGGGTCGCCCTCGACCTGCGCGATGCCGAAGTCGGTGAGGACGACGCGGCCGCTGCCGGCGATGAGCACGTTGGACGGCTTCACGTCGCGGTGCAGGATCCCCTGGCGGTGCGCGGCACGCAGCACGTCGAGCACGGCGAGGCCGACCTCGGCGGCGCGGCGCGGGGTGAGCGGGCCGTTCTCCCGGACGAACTCGGCGAGCGAGGGGCCCTCGATGAGCTCCATGACGATCCACGGCCGGGCGTCCTCGTCGACCACGTCGAAGACGGTGACGGCACCTTCGCTGCGGATCCGTGCGATGGCCTTGGCCTCGCGGAGGGTACGGGTGATCAGTCGGCGCTTCTCGTCCTCGTCGACGCCGCTACCGAAGCGGAGTTCCTTGACGGCGACCGTCCGGCCGAGGACCTCGTCCTCGGCGCGCCACACGGTGCCCATGCCGCCCTTGCCGAGCACGGCCCCGAGCCGGTACCGCCCGGCGAGCAGCCGCCCGGTCTCCTTGCCGTCCACGCCCTTCCGCTTCGCGGCGGGCTTCGCGTCCTCAGGCGCCGCCTCCGCCGGTACGGCCTTACCGGCCCCGGCCGCAGGCTTCGACCCCGCCGGGTCCTGCGCGGCAGACGCACGGTCAGCAGGCACGGCCTTCGCCGCAGCAGACTTCGAACCGTCGGCAGGCTCCGCGTCCTCAGGCTCCACCGCGGCCTCGGCGGCAGCGGGCACAGCCTTGGCCCCTGCGGGCTTCGCTCCGTCAGCAGTCGCCGCCGTGGCGCCCCGCTTGGACGCGGGCTCGGACTTGCCGCCCCGGGATGCGGGCTTCGGGTCCGCAGCCGAGGGATCGGACTCCTCCGCGGCCGCCGGCTTCGTGTCCTCGGGGACAACGGCCTCGGCGGGCGCGGCCCGCTCCGTGCCCGGCCCGGGTTCCGCCTGCGGCGCCGCAGGCGAACCGGCAGGCGACCCGGCGGCCCGAGACTTCGGTACGGGCATAGCCTCGGCGGTGAGTTCCGCCTCCGGCGACCCCGCCGGGGACGCGGTGGTGCCCGCGCCCTCCGGCTTCGCCGCAGGCGCCCCCGCAGGGGACTCCGTGTGCTCCGGCTTCGACATGCGTCCCCTCTGCGATCGTGCAGCCTGCCCCGGCTGCCCCGGCAGCCGCCGGGGGGCACGGTAACCCACCCCGGCAGAAACCTCATTGTTGCTCACTCCGCATCGGACGGAAGCCCCGGGTCCGACGGTTCCCCCTTCCGCATTGCGGAGTTACAACGGGACGATGTCGGGGGCCCCGAGCCGCGCCGCGTCCGCCGTCTGGTCGTCCGGCTGGCGTTGGGACTCGCGTTCGGCCTGGACCCGCTTCTCGTAGTGCTCGACCTCCTTCTCGATCTGCTGCTTGTCCCACCCCAGCACCGGAGCCATCAGTTCCGCGCATTCCCGCGCCGACCGCGTCCCCCGGTCGAAGGTCTCGATGGAGATCCGGGTCCGCCGCGTCAGCACGTCGTCGAGGTGTCGCGCCCCCTCGTGCGAGGCGGCGTAGACGATCTCGGCGCGCAGGTAGTCGTCCGCACCGGACAGCGGCTCCCCCAGCCCCGGATCGGCCGCGATCAGGTCGAGCAGCTCCTCCGTCAGCGATCCGAACCGGTTCAACAGGTGCTCCACCCGCACCACATGGAGGCCGCTGCGGGCGGCGATCCGGGCCCGGCCGTTCCACAGGGCCCGGTATCCCTCCGCGCCCACCAGCGGGACGTCCTCCGTCACGCACGCCGCGACCCGCTGGTCCAGCCCGTGCACCGCCTCGTCGACCGCGTCCTTGGCCATGACCCGGTACGTCGTGTACTTGCCGCCCGCCACGACCACCAGCCCCGGCACCGGGTGGGCCACGGTGTGCTCGCGCGAGAGCTTGCTCGTCGCGTCCGACTCCCCGGCCAGCAGCGGCCGCAGGCCCGCGTAGACGCCTTGGACGTCGTCGCGCGTCAGCGGTACGGCCAGTACCGAGTTCACGTGTTCGAGCAGGTAGTCGATGTCGGCGCTGGAGGCCGCCGGGTGCGCCTTGTCGAGGTCCCAGTCGGTGTCGGTGGTCCCGACGATCCAGTGCCGGCCCCACGGGATCACGAACAGCACGGACTTCTCGGTGCGCAGGATCAGCCCGGTGCTGGAGTGGATCCGGTCCTTGGGGACGACCAGGTGGATGCCCTTGGAGGCCCGTACGTGGAACTGTCCGCGCTCCCCGATCAGGGCCTGGGTGTCGTCCGTCCACACCCCCGTCGCGTTCACGACCTGCTTCGCGCGGATCTCGTACTCGCCCCCGCCCTCCACGTCGCGCACGCGCGCGCCGACCACCCGCTCGCCCTCGCGCAGGAAGCCGACCACCCTCGCCCGGTTGGCGCAGTGCGCCCCGTACGCGGAGGCCGTGCGCACCAGGGTGGCGACGTAACGGGCGTCGTCCATCTGGGCGTCGTAGTACTGCAGGGCGCCGACCAGCGCGTCCTTGCGCAGCGCCGGGGCGATCCGCAGGGCCCGTTTGCGCGAGAGGTGCCGGTGGGTGGGCAGGCCGCGCCCGTGGCCGCTGGAGACGGACATCGCGTCGTACAGGGCCACGCCCGAGCCGGCGTAGAACCGCTCCCAGCCCTTGTGCTGGAGCGGGTACAGGAAGGGCACCGGCTTCACGAGGTGGGGTGCGAGCCGCTCCAGGAGCAGTCCGCGCTCCTTGAGCGCCTCCCGTACGAGGGCGAAGTCGAGCATTTCCAGGTACCGCAGGCCGCCGTGGATGAGCTTGCTGGAGCGGCTGGAGGTTCCCGACGCCCAGTCACGCGCCTCGACCAGGCCGGTCGACAGGCCTCTGGTCACGGCGTCGAGGGCGGTCCCCGCGCCGACCACGCCGGCGCCGACGACCAGCACGTCCAGTTCCCGTTCGGCCATCCGGGCGAGGGCCTCGGCCCGTTGCGCCGGTCCCAGTGTCGCTGTCCTCACGGCTGCCTCCCGTTGGTGCGGGCCGAACCCGCTCGATGCGGGTGATCGGTGATCCCGCTCACATCTCCCGTTTCATGATTCTGACCGGCCGCACCGACATGGGCCACCGCCTGTGGACAACACAACGGTAGCCACCACCCCACAATGCGACATATCTGTCATATATACGCCTAGTCTGACATTGCGCCAGCTCCGACCGGACCCCGGACACCCCTCCGGACCCCCGGTCCACGGCACCTGCGCGCACCGCCCCCTCATGTCAGGGAAGGGAAGGGACGGCCCCCCATGCCCGCAGATCTCGCCGTCATCGGACTCGGCCACCTCGGCCTCCCCCTCGCCCAGGCGGCCGTCGCCGCCGGAATCGAGACCGTCGGCTACGACAGCGGTCCGGCCACGGACAGCACCCTCACCGCCGCCGAGATCCGCCGCATGTCGGCGGCCGGCTTCCGGGTCACCACCAACCCCGCCGAACTCGGCCGCGTCCGCACCGCCGTCATCTGCGCCCCCACCCAGCTCGGCGCCGACCGCGCCCTCGACCTGTCCGCCGTCGGCGAGGCCGGCCGCACCCTCGCCGCCCGGCTGCGCCCGCACACCACCGTCATCCTCGAGTCCGCCGCTCATCCGGGGGTCACCGAGGACTACCTGCGGCCCGTCCTCGAAGCCGGCTCCGGGCTGCGCGCCGGGCGCGACTTCCACCTGGCCTACTCCCCCAGCCGCCTCGACCCCGGCAACCGCACCCACGGCATCTCCAACACCCCCCGGGTGATCGGCGGCCTCACCCCCGCCTGCACCGAGTCGGCGCACGCCTTCTACGCCCGCCTCACCGAGAAGGTGGTGCGCGCCCGCGGCCTGCGGGAGGCGGAGACCGTGCAGCTCCTGGAGACGAACTACCGGCACGTCAACATCGCCCTCATGAACGAGATGGCGGTGCTGTGCCACGACCTCGGCGTCGACCTCTGGGACGTCATCCGCTGCGCCGAGACCAAGCCCTACGGCTTCCAGGCCTTCCGCCCCGGCCCCGGCGTCGGCGGCCATGGCGTCCCCCTCGACCCCAACTACCTCCCCCACACCACCCGCACCCCCGGCCACCCCCTGCGCATGGTGGGCCTGGCGCAGGAGATCAACAACCGGATGCCGCAGTACGTCATCCAGCGCTCCGCCACCCTGCTGAACGAGCACGGCAAGTCCGCGCGCGGCGCCCGCGTCCTGCTGCTCGGTGTCACGTACAAGCCCGACCTCGCCGACCAGGAGGGCTCCCCGGCCCGCGAGGTCGCCAGCCGGCTGCTCGACCTCGGGGCCCTGATCAGCTATCACGACCCGTACATCGCGGGCTGGCGGGTCCGCGACCAGCCCGTGCCGCGCGCCGATTCGCTCTACGAGGCCGCCGCGAACGCCGATCTGACGATCCTGCTCCAGCACCACCGGACGTACGACCTCCAAGGCCTGGCGGTGAAGGCCCAGTTGCTGCTCGACACCCGCGGGGCCAGCCCGGCCGGCGCCGCCCACCGCCTCTGACCCGCCCGGCCCGGCCGCGACGCAGCAGGTCACGGCCGGATCCCGGTCCGGTCACGGCATGCCCCACAGCCGGTCACTCGACCGAAATCCACCCCGCGGACGACGCACCGCCCTGCTAGCCTGCGGCGTCACTTATCCCGCACTTACGCCCGACGGGCACACGTGCGTCCGCTTTCCCTGGGGGGATTCCCGCATGAGCCAGAACTACCAGCCGCCCGCGCCCTCGCCCTACACCGCGGCGCCCGCCCCGGCCCCGGCCCGCAGCAACGTCGGCCTCGGCATCCTCGCCGGCGTCGTGGCCGCCCTGGTCGCGGCCGGCGCGTACGGCGGCATCATGCACGCCATCGAGCGCCAGGTCGGCTACGCCGCCGTCGGCGTCGGCATCCTCGTCGGCCTCGCCGCCGGCAAGGCGGGCGGCAAGAACCCGGCCCTGCCCTTCGTCAGCGCGATCCTCTCGCTCGGCGCCGTCTACCTCGGCCAGCTGTTCTTCATCGCGCTCGTCGTCGCCGACGTCAACAAGGTCGGCCTGGCGGAGGTCCTCGACAAGACCGGCGTCGCCGGCCTGAACGACATCTGGAAGGAGTCCGTCGAGGCGATGGACTACCTCTTCCTCGCCATCGGCGGCTTCATCGCCTTCGGTGCCGCCAAGAAGGTCAACGACTGACCCTGCGTGCCCCGTACGCGGCACTGAGCAGGCACGACGCGATCCGATGCGTCGTCGGACACAGACGCGAAAGCCTCTGCCGCAACGCATCGGAACGATCATATGATCCGCCCGTGCCTGCCACCCCGCCTCCCGATCGGCCCCTCCTCGACCCCGCCCTCGCCTTCCCTGCCCTCGCGCCGCTGCGCGCGGCCACGGTGGCCGGGGACTGGGACGCCCTCGCCACCGCCTTCGAAGCGATCCCCGACGAGGACGACCGCACCCTCGCCTGCCGGGTCGTCGCCGAGACCACCCGGAGCCAGCTCTTCCTGCGGCTCACCGCCGAACGCCTTCCCCGCGATCCGCTGGCCCGGACCCTGTACGCCGCCCGGCTCACGACGATGGGCTGGGAGGTCCGCACCGGCGCGCGGGCCGCACACGTGGCGGCCGAACGGTTCGAGGAGTTCCACGGCTACCTGCGGCGGGCCGAGCGCCTGCTCATCGAGGTCTGTGCCGAGCACCCCGGGTACGCCCTCGCCTGGCACCTGCGCACGGTCACCGCGCGCGGACTCGAACTCGGCCCGAGCGAGACCCGCCGCCGCTACGACCGGCTCACCGAACACCACCCGCACCACTTCTCCGCCCAGAGCCAGCTGCTCCAGCAGCTGTGCCCCAAGTGGGGCGGCAGCTGGGAGGCCGCCGAGGCCTTCGCCGCCGAGTGCCTCGAGCAGGCCCCGCCCGGCTCTCCCGCCGCCGCGCTCGTCGCGATCGTCCAGCTGGAGCGCTGGCTGGCGCTCGCCGAGACGGATCACGACGACGCCGAGGAGTACGTCGAGGACCGGGCCCGGCACGCCGCGCTGACCCAGGCCGCGGCCGCCTCCGTGCTCCACCCGGACTTCGACTCCGCGCGCCCTCACTCGGTCACCGCGCACGGGGTCTTCGCCGCCGTGCACTGCCTGGCGCGCCGCTGGGACGAGGCGGCTCCGCACTTCCGCGCCCTCGGCAACCGGATGAGCGCGTTCCCGTGGGAGTACCTCGGCAGCGACCCGGTCCGCGAGTTCACGACGCACCGCAAGATCGCACTGCCCGACGGCTGAGGGAGCCCCATGATCACCGAAACCTCCGTCGACGGCGTCCGCACCGTCCTCGCCCACCGGCCCGGCCCCGTCACCGCCGGCCTGCTCTTCCGTGTGGGCCGCGCCGACGAGACCCTCGCCACCAGCGGGATCACCCACCTCGTCGAGCACCTCGCCCTGCACCGCCACGGCCTGAGCGACCTGCACTACAACGGCGCCACCGCCTCCGCCTGGACCCACTTCCACGTCACCGGCACCCCCGCCGACGTCGTCGAGTACCTGGGCGGTGTCTGCGCCTCGCTACGGGACCTGCCCATGGACCGGCTGGAGACCGAGAAGGAAATCCTGCGCACCGAGGCCGCCGGCCGCGGCCGCGGACCGGGCCACCATCCGGCCCTCTGGCGCTACGGCGCCCGGTCGTACGGGCTGACGAGCTACGCGGAAGCAGGCCTGACCGGGCCCTCCGGGCTGACCGGGGAAGCCGTACGCGGCTGGGCCGAACAGTGGTTCACCCGCGAGAACGCCGTCCTGTGGATCACCAGCGACGCGGTCCCCGAAGGCCTCGACCTCACCGCGCTCCCCTCCGGCAGCCGCCGTCCCGCCCCCGCCGCCACCTCGGCACTGCCCCGCACCCCCGCGTACTTCTGCGGAGAGGACGGCGCCGTCGTCCTGACGGCCGTCCTCCCCCGCTCCACCGAGGCCTCGCTCTTCGCCGACGTCCTCGGCAAGGAACTCTTCCGCGCCCTGCGCCAGAAGGGCGGCTACTCCTACGTCGCCACCGCCGACTACTCGGTGCGCGACGGCGGGTCCGCCACGCTCACGGCCTTCGCCGACGCCCTGCCGGAGAAGCAGGACGCCGTGGTCGGCGGATTCGTCGACGTCGTCGCCGCCCTCCGGGCCGGCCGGATCGCGCAGGCCGATCTGGACTCCGTACGGTCCGCCCGGCTCGCCCTGTTCGACGCCCCGGAAGCGGACGCGGCCCTCCTGCCCGCCCACGCCCTGGACCTGCTCCTGGGCAACCCCGGCCAGACGAAGGAGGAACTCCGGGCCGAGATCGAGGCGGTCACCACCGGGGACCTGCGGCGGGTGGCCGAGGAGATGTGGGCGGACGCCCTGATGCAGGTGCCCCGCCGCGGCGTGGAGTGGGCGGGCCTGACCTCCGCGCCGCAGCACTCCGACCACGCGGTCGACGGCCGCCGGCTGTCGATGCGCGGCGACGACCGCTTCGCGCTGGTGGTCGGCGAGGACGGCATCAGCCTGCTCGACAGGGGCCGTCCGACCACCGTCGCCTACGAGGACTGCGTCCTGATGCAGGTCTACCCGGACGGCGGGCGCCACCTCGTCGGAGGGGACGGCTTCACCCTGACCGTCGAACCCACCCTCTTCAAGTTCACCGAAGCCGACCTGGCCCCGCTGGACGCCGGGGTACCTCCGGCCTCGGTGATGCGGATGCCGCCCCGCGCCCCCGAGCTGCTCCCGAAGCCGGTCAAGCGGGTCGAGCTCTCGCCGCTGGCCCCGTACATCGGGCTCTGGGTGATGCTCTCCCTGCTGACCGGGCTGCTCACGTGGGGCGCCCTCATGGCCGAGCTGCACGCCCCGGCGGGCCCCGGGGCGGACCGGGTGCTCATCGGCGGCTTCGCCGCGGTCTGGGCCCTGTGCGTGATCCCGACCGTCCGCACCCTGCTCAACATGCGCGCCTATCGCCGCCAGGGCTGACGCCCGACGCCGCACACGCCGGAAGGCCGGCACCCCACCCGGGGCGCCGGCCTTCCGTACGTCACGTCACACGGTTCAGCGGCGGTGCTGCGAGTCCGCGACGGTGACCTCGACCCGCTGGAACTCCTTGAGCTCGCTGTAGCCGGTGGTGGCCATCGAGCGGCGCAGCGCGCCGAAGATGTTCATCGAGCCGTCCGGGCTGTGCGACGGGCCGGTGAGGATCTCCTCGGTGGTGCCGACCGTACCGAGGTCGACCTTCTTGCCGCGCGGCACGTCCTCGTGGACGGCCTCCATGCCCCAGTGGTTGCCCTTGCCGGGCGCGTCGGTGGCACGGGCCAGCGGGGAGCCCATCATCACGGCGTCGGCGCCGCAGGCGACGGCCTTCGGGATGTCGCCGGACCAGCCCACGCCGCCGTCGGCGATGACGTGGACGTAACGGCCGCCGGACTCGTCCATGTAGTCGCGGCGGGCAGCGGCCACGTCCGCGACGGCGGTGGCCATGGGGACCTGGATGCCGAGCACGTTGCGCGTGGTGTGCGCGGCGCCGCCGCCGAAGCCGACGAGGACACCGGCCGCGCCGGTGCGCATCAGGTGCAGGGCCGCGGTGTACGTGGCGCAGCCGCCGACGATGACCGGGACGTCCAGCTCGTAGATGAACTGCTTGAGGTTCAGCGGCTCGGCCGCGCCGGAGACGTGCTCGGCGGAGACGGTGGTGCCGCGGATCACGAAGATGTCCACGCCCGCGTCGACGACGGCCTTGGAGAACTCGGCGGTGCGCTGCGGGGAGAGCGCGGCGGCGGTGACGACACCGGAGTCGCGCACCTCCTTGATGCGCTGCCGGATCAGGTCCGCCTGGATGGGCGCGGAGTAGATCTCCTGGAGGCGGCGGGTCGCGGTCTCCTCGTCCAGCTCCGCGATCTCGTCGAGCAGCGGCTGCGGGTCCTCGTACCGGGTCCACAGACCTTCGAGGTTCAGCACGCCGAGGCCGCCGAGCTCGCCGATGCGGATCGCGGTCTGCGGGGAGACCACCGAGTCCATGGGGGCGGCCAGGAAGGGGAGCTCGAAGCGGTACGCGTCGATCTGCCAGGCGATCGAGACCTCCTTCGGGTCCCGCGTACGCCGGCTGGGGACGATGGCGATGTCGTCGAAGGCGTACGCCCGGCGGCCGCGCTTGCCGCGCCCGATCTCGATCTCAGTCACGTGTGGTGGCCTTTCCTGTGGGTCTGCCCGTCCAGTATCCCCGAACCCCGGGGACGCGCGTTCCGGTGACCGCTGTACGGACGGCTGCGATGCTCCGAACGACGTGCGCGGGCACGCCGAAGGGGCGGACCCGGCCGGGCCCGCCCCTCAGGTGTCGCGTCGGTCAGCCCTTGCGGGAGTAGTTCGGCGCTTCGACGGTCATCTGGATGTCGTGCGGGTGGCTCTCCTTGAGGCCCGCCGAGGTGATCCGGACGAAGCGGCCGCGGTCCTGGAGCTCGGGGACGGTGCGTCCGCCGACGTAGAACATCGACTGGCGCAGGCCGCCGACCAGCTGGTGCACGACCGCCGACAGCGGGCCGCGGTAGGGCACCTGGCCCTCGATGCCCTCGGGGATGAGCTTGTCGTCGCCGCCCACGCCCTCCTGGAAGTAGCGGTCCTTGGAGAAGGACTTGCGGTCGCCGCGGGACTGCATCGCGCCGAGCGAGCCCATGCCGCGGTACGACTTGAACTGCTTGCCGTTGATGAAGAGCAGCTCGCCCGGGGACTCCTCGCAGCCCGCGAGCAGCGAGCCGAGCATCACCGTGTCGGCGCCCGCGACCAGGGCCTTCGCGATGTCGCCGGAGTACTGGAGGCCGCCGTCGCCGATGACCGGGACGCCCGCGGCCTTGGCGGCCAGGGAGGCCTCGTAGATCGCGGTGACCTGCGGGACGCCGATGCCGGCGACGACGCGGGTGGTGCAGATGGAGCCGGGGCCGACGCCGACCTTGATGCCGTCGCAGCCGGCGTCGATCAGGGCCTGGGCGCCGTCGCGGGTGGCGATGTTGCCGCCGATGACGTCCACCGAGGAGTTCGACTTGATCTTGGAGACCATGTCGCCGACCAGGCGGGAGTGGCCGTGCGCGGTGTCGACGACGATGAAGTCGGCGCCCGCGTCGATCAGGGCCTGGGCGCGCTCGTACGCGTCGCCGGCGACGCCGACGGCCGCGCCGACGAGGAGGCGGCCGTCCTTGTCCTTGGCGGCGTTCGGGTACTTCTCGGCCTTGACGAAGTCCTTGACCGTGATGAGGCCCTTGAGGATGCCCGCCTCGTCGACCAGCGGAAGCTTCTCGATCTTGTGGCGGCGCAGCAGCTCCATGGCGTCCACGCCGGAGATGCCGACCTTGCCCGTGACCAGCGGCATCGGGGTCATGACCTCGCGCACCTGGCGGCTGCGGTCCGACTCGAAGGCCATGTCGCGGTTGGTGACGATGCCGAGCAGCTTGCCCGCCGGGTCGGTGACCGGGACGCCGGAGATGCGGAACTTCGCGCAGAGCTCGTCGGCCTCGCCCAGGGTCGCGTCGGGGTGCACCGTGATCGGGTCGGTGACCATGCCGGACTCGGAGCGCTTGACCAGGTCGACCTGGTTGGCCTGGTCGGCGATGGAGAGGTTGCGGTGCAGAACGCCGACGCCGCCCTGGCGGGCCATCGCGATGGCCATGCGGGCCTCGGTGACCTTGTCCATGGCGGCGGACAGCAGCGGAACGTTCACGCGGACGTTGCGCGAGATGAGGGAGGAGGTGTCGATCGCGTCAGGCGACATGTCCGACGCGCCCGGCAGCAGCAGCACGTCGTCGTAGGTCAGTCCGAGCGTGGCGAATTTGTCGGGCACTCCGTCGGCGGTCATGACACCTTCCCAAATGGTCTTGCTCAGCGGGGATGTCCATGCTAACGGGATACCGACGCGTCTCATTCCACGACCAAGGTCAACCGTGATTTTCGTGGCTTCCTACAAGGTATTCGGCCTACGGAAGCGCGCCCGAGCGACCCCGCGCACCGACAAGGCGCACGGGACGGCCACCGGACCGCCGCTCACTGCTCGGCGAGCGCCCTCAGACGGCTCAGCGCCCGGTGCTGCGCGACCCGCACCGCGCCCGGCGACATCCCGAGCATCTGCCCGGTCTCCTCCGCGGTCAGCCCGACGGCCACCCGCAGGACGAGGAGCTCGCGCTGGTTCTCGGGCAGGTTGGCGAGCAGCTTCTTGGCCCAGGCGGCGTCGCTGCTGAGCAGCGCCCGCTCCTCCGGGCCCAGCGAGTCGTCGGGCCGCTCCGGCATCTCGTCCGAGGGCACGGCCGTGCTCCCGGGGTGCCGCATGGCGGCCCGCTGGAGGTCGGCGACCTTGTGCGCGGCGATGGCGAAGACGAAGGCCTCGAAGGGGCGCCCGGTGTCCCGGTAGCGGGGCAGCGCCATCAGGACGGCGACGCAGACCTCCTGCGCCAGGTCCTCGACGAAGTGACGAGCGTCACCCGGCAGGCGCGACAGCCGCGTGCGGCAGTAGCGGATGGCGAGGGGGTGCACGAAGGCCAGCAGGTCGTGCGTGGCCTGCTCGTCGCCCTCGACCGCGCGGCGTACGAGCGCGCTGACGGCCCCGGCGCCACCGCTCTTGGCGGCGCTGGTGGGGCCTGTGGCCGCGGGGGACCCCGGGGCCTCGTCGTCGCGCATCAATCCATGGTGCCTTGGCGCCGGAGCATTCGCGGCACCGCGGTCCGTGTTGTGCATCGAAGCGTTATGAGCGGGTGCGCCGGAACTCATCATTTGCGCCCTCCCCTCCGCTCGGCCCGAATCGTCGTCCCCGAGGACGCGACCTCTCCAAGAATGCGGCACACCCTCAAGGATGCGGCATCGCGCCCGAAGCGACACGTCCCCCGGATCCTGCCCCGCCAATCCCCGGCGGAAAGCCGGGTGCGGCGGGGCGGCGTGCCGCCCCGCCCGCCGGTGGCGGACGGGACCGCCCGGGGCAGCCGGTCTTCGGTCCCGCCGTCAGCGGACGAGGCCCCAGCGGAAGCCGAGCGCCACGGCGTGCGCCCGGTCCGAGGCGCCGAGCTTCTTGAACAGACGGCGGGCGTGCGTCTTGACCGTGTCCTCGGAGAGGAAGAGCTCGCGCCCGATCTCCGCGTTGGACCGGCCGTGGCTCATGCCCTCCAGCACCTGGATCTCGCGCGCGGTGAGCGTGGGCGCGGCGCCCATCTCGGCCGAGCGGAGCCGGCGCGGGGCCAGCCTCCAGGTCGGGTCGGCGAGGGCCTGGGTGACCGTGGCCCGCAGTTCGGCGCGCGAGGCGTCCTTGTGCAGGTATCCGCGGGCGCCGGCGGCGACCGCGAGGGCCACGCCGTCCAGGTCCTCGGCGACCGTCAGCATGATGATGCGGGCGCCCGGGTCGGCCGACAGGAGGCGGCGGACCGTCTCGACGCCTCCGAGGCCGGGCATCCGGACATCCATCAGGATCAGGTCGGAGCGGTCGGCACCCCAGCGGCGGAGGACTTCCTCGCCGTTGGCAGCCGTCGTCACACGCTCGACGCCGGGCACGGTGGCAACCGCGCGACGGAGCGCCTCTCGGGCAAGCGGGGAGTCGTCGCAGACGAGGACGGATGTCATGACCGCCCTCCGCAGCTGCTGATGCGCGTCACCTTGAGCCTCCAGGCTGGTACGTATCGTCACCTGTGCGGTCGATGCCCTCGGACACCTGTCCGGGAACTTCTTGGTTCAACCGCCTTCGCACTCTCAACGATGGTCACTCGAAAGAGTTACGGGTTGGACGAACACCTTCGGCACTCTACGTGAGGAAGCGATCACCGCGTGGGAGCCACGAGTCATCCGTCCTCCATCTGGAGCTATGCCCTATTTGGCGGCTTTCCTTCCGTTTGCCATGTGTCTGAGGCTAGATTCCCAATGAGTCATATTTACATCTACTACGACAGTAGGTGTGGAGACATGGACCGCAACCGCCTCAGTACCGGCACAGAGGACTACCAATGGCAGATTTCTCCCGCCTCCCCGGACCGAACGCCGACCTCTGGGACTGGCAGCTGCTGGCTGCCTGCCGCGGAGTCGACAGCTCCCTGTTCTTCCACCCGGAAGGCGAGCGCGGAGCGGCCAGGAGCGCGCGCGAGGCCTCGGCTAAAGAGGTCTGCATGAGATGCCCGGTGCGCTCGGAATGCGCCGCGCACGCACTCGCCGTCCGTGAGCCCTACGGGGTGTGGGGCGGCCTCACCGAGGACGAACGCGAAGAGCTGATGGGCCGCGCACGCCACCGCCTGATCCCCGCCTCCAGCACGATCGGCCCCATCACCCCGCACTGACCCGGCCCCGACGCCGGCCGCATGAAGGAACGTTTCTCCTGCTCCAGGTACGACACACCGGCCGGGCGTGTCGCACCTGGGGCAGGGGCCGCGGCCGCGCACCGTCAGCGCGCGGCGGCCCGCACCAGCTCGCCCAGGGTCGCCGCCACCGCCGGTACGCGCGCCAGGTCCGGCAGCGTCAGCGCCACGACCTCCCGCTCCACGGCCGGCTCCACCGCCAGGGTGCTCACGCCCTTGGCCCGTACGGACTCCACCGCCAGCTCCGGCAGCACCGCGACCCCGAGGCCGGCCCCGACCAGCCCGACCACGGCCGGGTAGTCGTCGGTGGCGAAGTCGATGCGCGGGGTGAAGCCCGCGCCCTCGCACACCTCCACCAGGTGGCGGCGGCAGCGCGGGCAGCCCGCGATCCAGGGCTCCTCGGCCAGCTCGGCCATGCCCACCCGCTCCGCGCCCGCCAGCCGGTGCCCCTCGGGGACCAGCCCGACGAGCCGGTCGGTCAGCAGCGGGGTGACCACGAGGTCCTCCCATTCGGCCGCGGTGGCGGACGTACCGCTCTCGCCGCCGTAGCGGAAGGCCAGCGCGAGGTCGCAGTCGCCCTCGCGCAGCATCTCCACCGACCTCGGCGGCTCCGCCTCGACCAGTGAGATCCGGGTGCCGGGGTGCGCGGCGCGCATCGCGGCCAGCGCGGTCGGCACCAGCGTGGAGCTGCCGCTCGGGAAGGACACCAGGCGGACCCGGCCCGCGCGCAGCCCGGCGATGGCCGCGACCTCCTCCTCGGCGGCGACGAGCCCGGCCAGGATCCCGGCGGCGTGCCGCACGAGGGCCTCGCCGGCCTGGGTGAGCCGCATCTCGCGGCCCGTACGGATCAGCAGGGGGGTGCCGGCCGACTGCTCCAGCGCTTTCATCTGCTGGGAGACGGCCGGCTGGGTGCAGCCGAGCTCGCGGGCGGCGGCGGAGAAGGACCCGGTCCCGGCGACAGCGCGCAGAACCCGGAGATGACGTGCCTCGATCACCCTTCGAGTATAAGCCCGGCTTTGACCGCACCGTGAATATCCGACGGCACCTTTGGGTGGGGCTCCGCCAGTCCGGTGACAGCGCTAGCGTGGCGGTATGCACCTGATCTCCGTGAACCTGGGCCGGGCCACGGCCGCCGACTACACCGACGCGGAGGGCGGGGTGACGGGCATCGGCAAGCGGCCCGTACCCGGGCCGGTCCACGTGCGGGCCCCCGGTCCGAAGGCGACCGGCCTCGGCAGCGGGCTCGCGGGCGACGCCGTCTGCGACCGGCGCCACCACGGCGGGGACCACCAGGCGGTGTACGCGTACGCCCGCGAGGACCTCGACTGGTGGCAGCGGGAACTGGGCCGCGAGCTGTCCGGCGGCCTCTTCGGCGAGAACCTCACCACCAGCGGCGTCGACCTGAACGCGGCGCTGCTCGGCGAGCGCTGGCGGGTCGGGGCGGACCTGGTGCTGGAGGTGGCTTCGGCGCGGATCCCCTGCCGGACCTTCCAGGGCGCGCTGGACGAGCCCCGCTGGGTCCGGCGGTTCACGGAGGCGGTCCGTCCGGGCGCGTACCTGCGGGTGGTCGAGGAGGGCGAGGTCTCCCCCGGCGACCGGGTCGAGGTGCTGAGCCGTCCGGACCACGAGGTGTCGGTGGCGTTCTGGTTCCGCGCCTTCACCACGGAGCGGGAGCTGCTGCCGCGGACCCTGGCCGCCGGTGACGCCATGGAGCCGGAGGCTCACGAGACCGTACGGGCCTACCTGCGCAGGCACGGCGGCTGACGCGGGGAGCTAGGTTGCGCCTATGACGACTGCGTTGATCACAGGATCCACGGCGGGCATCGGCGCCGCCTTCGCCCGCCGGCTCGCCGCCCAGGGACACAACCTCGTACTGGTGGCCCGCGACACCGAGCGGCTGGCCGAGCAGGCCACCGAGCTGCACGACCGGCACGGCATCGAGGCCGAGGTGCTGGCCGCCGACCTCTCGACCGACGCGGGCATCGAGTCGGTCGAGGCCCGGCTCGGGGACCGTACGCACCCCGTGGACCTGCTGGTCAACAACGCCGGCTTCGGCAACAAGGGCCGTTACCTCGAGGTGTCGATGGCCGACGAGCTGGCCATGGTCAAGGTGCACGTCGAGGCGGTGCTGCGGCTGACCTCGGCGGCCACCGCCTCGATGCGCGAGCGCGGCCGGGGCGGGGTGGTGAACGTGGCCTCGGTGGCCGCCTTCGTCCCGCGCGGGACCTACGGGGCCAGCAAGGCCTGGGTCGTGCAGTTCACCCAGGGCGCGGCGAAGGACCTGGCGGGTTCCGGGGTGCGGCTGATGGCGCTGTGCCCCGGTTTCGTACGGACCGAGTTCCACCAGCGGGCCGGGATGGGCACCGACAACATCCCGGGCTGGCTGTGGCTGGACGCCGACAAGCTGGTGGCGGCGGCGCTGGCGGACCTGGCGCGGGGCAAGACGGTGTCGATCCCGGACCCGCGGTACAAGGCGTTGATGGGCGTGGTGAAGCTGACGCCGCGCGGGCTGCTCGGCGGGGTGTCCTCCCGTACGGGGCGCAAGTACGGTCCCCAGTAACCCTCGTACTCACCAGTAAACCGGCCGACTGGGCGAAACCTCCCTAAAATGGACTTGCCCCATCCAGCCCGGGAGACACCATGACATTCGTACAGATAATCGATTACAAGACCAGTCGGCAGGATGACCTCAATCAGCTGCTCGACCGGTACGTCTCGCAGAGCCAGGGCAAGCGCACTGTCACCCACAGCATCATGGGCAAGGACCGCGAGAACGAGAACCACTACGTGGAACTGGTCGAATTCCCCTCGTACGAAGAGGCCATGAAGAACTCTCATCTCCCGGAGACGGACAGGATGTTCCAGGAGATGGTGGCCCTCTGTGACGGGATGCCCAGCTTCACCAACCTGGACGTCGTCCGGGACGAGCACCTCAACACGATGCTGGTGAACCGGATGTACGACGAGCTCGCGATGAAGGGCGACATGTCCGTCGCCGAGGAGATCTTCGCGTCGGACTACCGCGACCACGACATCAGCAACCCCGAGGACAAGATCGGGCCCGCGGGCATGCGCGAGGACGTGAAGATGTGGCGGGGCGGCTTCGACTTCACCTTCACGCGGGACGCCCAGATGGCGCAGGACGACTACGTCACCACGCTGTGGACCTGGACCGGCAAGCACAAGGGCGAGTTCATGGGCATCGCCCCGACCGGCAAGTCCTGCACGATGACCGGCACGACGGTCTTCCGGTGCGAGGACGGAATGATCAAGGAAGGCTGGTGGCACTACGACGCCATGGGCCTGATGCGCCAACTGGGTGCCATGTAGCCCCCGCAGACACGCCCTCACACACGCCCTCACACACGGGAAGGCCCCGTTCCGCAGATGCGGAACGGGGCCTTCCTTCAGTGCGGGGCGCGATCAGTGGCTGTGGCCGTGACCGTGGCCGTGACCGGCGTCGGCCTCTTCCTCGGCCGGCTTCTCGACGACCAGGGTCTCGGTCGTGAGCAGCAGGGAGGCGATGGAAGCGGCGTTCTCCAGCGCGGAGCGGGTGACCTTGACCGGGTCGATGACGCCGGCCTTGACCAGGTCGCCGTACTCGCCGGTGGCGGCGTTGAAGCCCTGGCCCTTGTCGAGCTCGGCGACCTTCGAGGTGATGACGTAGCCCTCGAGGCCGGCGTTCTCGGCGATCCAGCGCAGCGGCTCGACCGCGGCGCGGCGGACGACGGAGACGCCGGTGCCCTCGTCGCCGGTCAGGCCGAGGTTGCCCTCGAGGACCTTGACGGCGTGGACGAGCGCGGAGCCACCGCCGGAGACGATGCCCTCCTCGACCGCGGCGCGGGTCGCCGAGATGGCGTCCTCGAGGCGGTGCTTCTTCTCCTTGAGCTCCACCTCGGTGGCGGCGCCGACCTTGATGACGCAGACGCCGCCGGCGAGCTTCGCCAGGCGCTCCTGCAGCTTCTCGCGGTCCCAGTCGGAGTCCGTGGACTCGATCTCGGCCTTGATCTGGTTGACGCGGCCCGCGACGTCACCGGCGTTGCCGCCGCCGTCGACGATGGTCGTGTCGTCCTTGGAGATGGTCACGCGGCGGGCGGAGCCCAGCACGTCCAGACCGGCCTGGTCGAGCTTGAGGCCGACCTCCTCGGCGATGACGGTGGCACCGGTGAGGGTGGCCATGTCCTGGAGCATCGCCTTGCGACGGTCACCGAAGCCGGGGGCCTTGACGGCGACCGCGTTGAAGGTGCCGCGGATCTTGTTGACGACGAGGGTGGAGAGCGCCTCGCCCTCGACGTCCTCGGCGATGATCAGCAGCGGGCGGGAGCCGCCGGCCTGGATGACCTTCTCGAGCAGCGGCAGGAGGTCCTGGATGGAGGAGATCTTGCCCTGGTTGATCAGGATGTACGGCTCGTCGAGGACGGCCTCCATACGCTCCTGGTCGGTCACCATGTACGGCGAGAGGTAGCCCTTGTCGAAGGCCATGCCCTCGGTGAACTCCAGCTCCAGGCCGAAGGTGTTGGACTCCTCGACGGTGATGACACCGTCCTTGCCGACCTTGTCCATCGCCTCGGCGATGAGCTCGCCGACCTGCGAGTCCTGCGCGGAGAGCGCGGCCACGGCGGCGATGTCCGACTTGTCCTCGATCGGGCGGGCGGTCGCGAGGAGCTCCTCGGACACGGCCTTGACCGCGGCGTCGATGCCCTTCTTCAGGGCGGCCGGGGAGGCGCCGGCGGCGACGTTGCGCAGACCCTCGCGGACCAGCGCCTGGGCCAGCACGGTGGCGGTGGTGGTGCCGTCACCCGCGATGTCGTTGGTCTTGGTCGCCACCTCCTTCACGAGCTGCGCGCCGAGGTTCTCGTACGGGTCGTCGAGCTCGACCTCACGGGCGATGGTGACACCGTCGTTGGTGATGGTCGGCGCGCCGAACTTCTTGTCGATGACGACGTTGCGGCCCTTGGGGCCGATCGTCACCTTGACCGTGTCGGCCAGCTTGTTGACGCCGCGCTCGAGGGCGCGACGGGCGTCCTCGTCAAACTTCAGAATCTTCGGCATGGGAGCGGTTCCGCCCTCTCGTTGCGATCCTCGGCCGCTCACCGCGACCGCATGGAAACGAACTACGCCCCTCGCCGCCCGGCATCAGCAGGGGTGACCAGGGGCGTAGCTCAAAGCAAAACTGGAGAAGTGATTACTTCTCGACGATCGCGAGCACGTCGCGGGCCGAGAGGACGAGGTACTCCTCGCCGTTGTACTTCACTTCGGTGCCGCCGTACTTGGAGTACAGGACGACGTCGCCGACGGTGACGTCCAGCGGGAGACGCTGGCCGTCCTCGAAGCGGCCCGGGCCCACGGCAAGGACGACGCCCTCCTGGGGCTTCTCCTTCGCGGTGTCCGGGATGACCAGGCCAGAGGCCGTGGTCTGCTCGGCGTCGAGCGGCTGGACCACAATGCGGTCCTCGAGCGGCTTGATGGCAACCTTGGAGCTGGTGGTCGTCACGATCCGACCTCCCCCTTCGGAGATCCGGGGTTAACTGTCTGAGGTGGCGACCAGGTCGATCCGTCGTCGCGGGTGCCGGATCTGCCTGTCGCTGTGTTGGCACTCACCAGGGGCGAGTGCCAGATGCGACACTATTCCGGCGATTAGCACTCGGTCAAGCGGAGTGCCAATCCTGCTCCTGGCGGGTCGTGATCCCGCCATCGTGTTCCGGCCACCGGCCGCCCCCGATCCCGGTCCGGCGGGCCCGGCCTGAGTACCCGTACTCAGGCGCCCGCGGCGAGCGGCGGCGGACACTGCGGCCATGACAACGCAGACACACGAGGGCGGCGCCCGCACCGGATCCGACTGGGTGGCCGACATCGCGACGGCGCTGATGGTGCTGCTCCTGGAGGCCATGGCCGTGGCCGTCGGCCTCTACGTGGCGCTCGTGGCCGCCTGGGACCCGGACGGCACCGACGAGAACGAGGTCGTGGTCATCAGTTCGCTGATCGGCGGGATCCTGCTGACCGCCCTGGTCTCCGCGCTGGTCTCGCACCGCGCCTTCCGCCGCCGCGCCCCCGTCACGGGCGTCGTCCAGGCGCTGGTCTGCGCGGCACTGGTGGTGGGCGCGGCCGCCATGGTCTTCGCGGTGAACGACACCCCGGAGCCGCGGAAGCCGGCCCTGACGACGTATCTGGACACCGACGGGTAGCGCTCCGACGAGTAGCACTGGGGTAGCTCCGACGGGTGATTGCGGGCGGTATGTCAGAGTTGACCGATGCGCATCCTGGTGGTCGAAGACGAAGAAGGCCTGGCCGAATCCCTGCGGCGCGGCCTCGGCACCGAAGGCCATCTCGTCGAGGTCGCCCACGACGGCCACCGGGGGCTCGACCTCGCCCTCACCGGCGGCCCGTACGACGTGGTCCTGCTGGACCTGATGCTGCCCGGGCTCGGCGGGCACGAGATCTGCGCCCGGATGCGCGCCCACGGCGACCCCACCCCCGTCCTGATGCTGACCGCCCGGGACGGCGAGGGGGACGAGGCCGAGGGGCTCGACGCCGGCGCCGACGACTACCTCACCAAGCCCTTCTCCTTCGTCGTCCTCGGCGCCCGCCTGCGCGCCCTCGCCCGGCGCGCCGCCGCCCCCGAGCCCGCCGTCCTGCGGGCCGGGGACCTCCTCCTCGACCCGCAGGACCGGCGCTGCCGCCGGGGCGGGCAGGACGTCGAGCTCACCGCGCGCGAGGTCGGCGTCCTCGCCTGCCTGATGGCCCGGCCCGGGCGGGCCGTCGCCAAACAGGACATCCTCGACGAGGTCTGGGACGCCCCGCACGGCATCGACCCGAACATCGTCGAGGTGTACGTCTCCTCCCTGCGCAGGAAGATCGACGCCCCCTTCGGCCGGCGCTCCATCCTCACCGTCCACGGGACCGGCTACCGGATGGCGCCCGACGGTGGCTGACCGTGGCTGACGGAATCCACTGGCGCGGCCGTGGCCCGCGCGGGCGGCGCAGCCTGCGCGCCCGGACCGCCGCGGCCGCCGCCCTCGCCATGGCCGCCGTGCTGGCTGCGGGCGGACTGTGGCTGTACGCCCTGCTGCGCGCCAACCTCCTCGACAACACCACCGGCCGCACCGAGCTCGCCGCCCGCAAGGTCGCCGCCCAGCTCGACGCCGGGACCCTGCCGCCCGACGGCCGGCTGCCCGCGCCCGAGGGCGGGGTGGACCTGGTCCTCGTACGGGACGGGCAGGGCCGGACCGTCGCCGCCAGCGGGGACCCCGCCACCACCACCCCCGGCCTCGACGCCGTACGGCCCGGGCCCGGGAACGACTCCCGCTCGGCCGTGCTCCCGCCCGCCGGCCCCGGCGCGCAGCGGCGCGTGGTGGTCGCGGTCGAGGCCCCCGGACCGCCGGGCGCGCACGCCCCCCGCACCGTGTACGGGATGACGGTGCTCGGCGACGTCGACGACGCCACCCGCGCCATCGCGGCCGGCCTGCTCGCCGGAGCGCCCCCGCTGATCGCCTTCGCGGCGGCCCTCGCCTGGTGGGTGACGGGGCACGCGCTGCGCCCCGTCACCGCCATCCGCACCGGGCTGGCCTCGGTCACCGCGAGCGAGCTCGGCCGGCGGGTGCCCGACCCCGGCGGGGCCGACGAGATCGCCCGCCTCGCGCGGACCGTCAACGACACCCTCGACCGGCTGGAGCGCTCCGACGCCCGGCAGCGGCAGTTCACCGCCGACGCCTCGCACGAGCTGCGCAACCCCCTGGCCGCCGTCCGCTCACGGCTGGAAGTCGCCCTCGCCGTGGAGCGGCCCGACCGGGAGTCGGTGGCGGCCGCGCTGGCCGAGACCGAACGGCTCCAGCGCATCGCCGCCGACCTGCTGCTGCTCGCCCGCCTCGACGGCGGACCCGCGCCGGGCCGCGCCGAGCCGGTGGACCTGGCGCTGCTGGCGGCGGAGGACGCCGCCCGGCGGCCCGCGCCCCGGGTGCCGCTACGGCTGGACGCGCCGGCGCCCGTACCGGCGTACGGGGATCCGGCGCGGCTGGAGCGGGCCCTGGCCAACCTCGCGGACAACGCCCTGCGGTACGCCCGGTCCGGGGTCACCGTCCGGGCGCGGGAGCGGGACGGCTGGGCGGTGCTGGAGGTGGCGGACGACGGCCCGGGCATCCCGGAGGCGGACCGCGGCCGGCTCTTCGAGCGGTTCGTACGGCTCGACGCGGACCGGGGCCGGGCGGGCGGCGGCACCGGGCTGGGCCTGGCCATCACCCGGGAGATCGCGCGGGCGCACGGGGGCGACGTACGCGCGCTGGGGGCGCCGGGCGGGGGCGCGCGCCTGGTCCTCAGGATTCCTTCAGCGCGGGTGGGCCAGCATCGACAGGCATGAGCGCGCACCGGAGGAAGACCGTCCGCCGCCGGCCCACGCCCCGCCGTGCCGTCCGGGGGCTCCTGATCGGGGCCTGCGTCCTGACGGTGGTGGCCGGGGGCTCCGCCTGGTACGTCTACCGGGACCTCGCCTCCGGGATCGGCAGCTCCAAGGCCCTGGAGGGCGCCGAGAAATCGGCGTACGGCGATACGAACATCCTGCTCATCGGCCTGGACAGCCGCCGCGACCAGAACGGCGAGCCGCTGCCGGAGGCCGTCCTCGACCAGCTGCACGCGGGCAGTTCCGACATCGGCGGCTACAACGCCAACACGATGATCCTGCTCCACGTACCGGCCGACGGGGGCCGGGCGAAGGCCTTCTCGATCCCGCGCGACGACTTCGTCGACATACGCGGGATACCGGGCGCGCCCGGGCACGGCAAGGACAAGATCAAGAAGGCGTACGGACTGGCGAAGGCGGCCGCGGAGGAGCAGCTGTCGGCGCGGGGGGTGAAGGACCGGCGCGAGCTGGAGCGGGAGGGGCGCGAGGCGGGCCGCAAGGCGCAGATCGAGACGGTGCGCGGCTTCCTGGGCGTCCCGGTCGACCACTTCGCGGAGCTGAACCTCGCCGGTTTCTACCACCTCGCCGAGGCGCTGGACGGCGTACCGGTGTGCCTGAACAAGGCGGTGAAGGACAGGTACTCGGGCGCCGACTTCCCGGCGGGCCGCCAGACCCTGGACGGGCGGCAGTCGCTGGCCTTCGTCCGCCAGCGGCACGGGCTGGACGGGGGCGACCTGGACCGGACGAAGCGGCAGCAGGCCTTCCTGGCGGGCGCGACGCAGAAGCTGAACTCGGCCGGGACCTTCACGGACCCGGTGAAGCTGATCAAGCTGATCGACACGGCGAAACAGGACGTCGTGACGGACGCGGGGTGGGACCTGCTGTCGTTCGTGAAGCAGGCGAAGAACCTGTCGGGCGGGAAAGTGCAATTTTCGACACTCCCCGTCGAGGGGTTCGGAAGGAACCATGGGGAGGACATCAACGTCGTAGATGATATGAAGATAAAGCGCCTCATTGCAGAGCAGATCGGTCCGCACCGTACGCAGACCACTGCGACCCCGAGTGCACCGGGCGCCGACTCCTCATCCCCGCCGCAGACGCCCGAACCGCCGCGGCCCCAGCCGCCCCGGCCCTCACCGCCGCCGGAGCCGGCCCCGCGGAGCACCATCGACGGCGGCGGCGTCCCGTGCGTGGACTGAGGCCCCTGACGGTGGCCGGCGCCAGACGCCGCACCGAAGCATTGCTGCTCGTCCTCGTCATCGGCATCGCTGTTTTCGGCCATGTGAGCGCGGGCCTGGCCATGAACGGCGAGCTGCCGCAGCAGCTCACCAGCTTCGTCATCAGCATGACCCTGCTGTCGCTGGTCGGTCACCTGGGCATCCGCCGGTTCGCGGCGTACGCGGATCCGCTGATCTTCCCGCTGGCCATGCTGCTGACCGGGCTCGGACTCGTCCTGATCCACCGGCTCGACCAGGGGTACATCGAGCGGTACAACTCGGACGCCAACGCCCCCGGCCAGCTCCTGTGGACGGTGGTCGGGGTCGCCGCCTGCATCCTGGTCGTGGCACTGCTGCGCGACCACCGGCTGCTGCAGCGCTTCATCTACATCACGATGGCCCTCGCGCTGGTGCTGCTGATCGCGCCGGCGTTCTTCGGCGCGGACACGTACGGCGCGAAGCGCTGGATCATCCTCTTCGGCTTCTCGCTCCAGCCGGGCGAGTTCGTGAAGATCATGATCGCGATCTTCTTCGCGGGATATCTGGTCATCCACCGGGACTCCCTGGCCCTGACCGGCCGCAGGTTCCTGGGCATGCGCCTGCCTCCGATGCGCCAGCTCGGCCCGATCATCACCGTGTGGATCGTCTCGATGCTCGTGCTGGTCTTCGAGCGCGACCTGGGCACCTCGCTGATCTTCTTCGGCGTCTTCGTGGTGATGCTCTACGTCGCCACCGAACGCACCAGCTGGATCGTGTGCGGTCTGGTCATGGCGGCGGTGGGCGCCTTCGTGGTCGGCTCGACCGAACCGCACGTGAAGGCCCGCGTGGCGGCATGGCTCAACCCCCTCTCCTACTACTGGCAGGACCGCCCGCCGGGCGTCACCTCCGACCAGTCGGCGCAGGCCCTGTTCAGCTTCGGCACGGGCGGCGTCTCGGGCACCGGGCTCGGCATGGGCCACCCGGAACTCATCAAGTTCGCGGGCCGCAGCGACTTCATCCTCACGACGGTCGGCGAGGAACTCGGCCTGGCCGGAGTCATGGCCGTCCTCTTCCTCTACGCCCTCCTCGTCCAGCGGGGGCTGCGCATGGCCCTGGCCGCCCGCGACCCCTTCGGCAAACTCCTCGCGGTGGGCCTGGCCTCGGCGCTGGCCCTCCAGGTCTTCGTGGTGGCGGGCGGCGTCACGGGCCTCATCCCCCTGACCGGCAAGGCCCTCCCCTTCCTGGCGAAGGGCGGCTCCAGCCTCCTGGCCAACTGGATCATGATCGCCCTCCTCCTCCGCATCAGCGACAGCGCAGAACGCCAACGCGAAGCCGACGCCCTCGGGCCGGCGGAAACTACGATCACGCCGGTGCTGGTGGGGCGGTAGGGGGGGGCGGGGGCGGGCTCACGGCGCGGGCACGCCATCTCCCCCTCGACCCCGAGGGGCGGGGCCGGGCTCGGCGGGATGCCGCGGGGCGGTCTCAGGGAGGGGTTGGGGCTTTCCCGTCAGTCTCATCGTCCTTCCGTGTCGGGCCGGCCTGTCAAGGGCGCTCCTTCGTCGCGTCGCTTCGCGATGGCCTTCGGCCACCCTTGACAGACCGTCCCGCCCCGGAAAAACGAAGACTGCCGGGAAACCCCCAAAGAAACGGGACGGGGCAGGAGAGGGGAGGAGCGGGTCAGTCAGGGATGCGGCGGGCGAGCTCCGGCCGGCATCCACCCATCCGGGCAGATCAGAGTCCCTTTCCGGACCAGGGCGCGGCCCTACCTGCACCAAATGACGACCAGAAGACCATCAGCACCCCACAGGCGCGTCAGATCGCTACGCGCTCCTCATCTCTCAGCGTCTGCGACCCGTCTCGGGCTGGTCATAGGCGGACTCCACGTTGCCGACGGCGGTGGTGAATTCGCGACCCGATGCGGCCCGGATGTAGGCCAGTTGCACCCAGTGCTCGCGGGCGAGGGAGTCCGAGACGTTCTCGTTGATCACGGCCATCAGCTCACCCTCGGCGCCGGACGCGATATCGCGGACGCGGTGGCGCAGGAGCTGGTGCGGCACGTACTCGTAGCGCTCACTCATCGGGCACCTCCTCGAAAGTGTCGAGGAAGCGTTCCCAGCCGGCCAGCGCCCGGTCGAGGAGATCGGCGCTCGGCTCGACCGCCGCAGCCACCCTCGACGAGGGGGCGTAGTCGATTTCGACTCTGGGCTCGGAGGCCGCCGTGTCGACGGGAATCTGGCGCATGCAGATCACTCCTCAGTCATGAGACCACTTCGCGAGCAACTTCTCTAGAGATGTCTCCACTACAGCCGATGCCAGCCCGTCCGTCAATGCATCTCTAGAGATGTCTACGGGCGGGGGTAGGTAAGTCCCACCGCTGGTGCATGCAGGGGCGGACCTCTGGCCCTAGGGTGTCTAGAGAGGAGAAGGAGTGATCGGTTCATGACCAGCCAGGGCAGTGCCCGTCAGCCGAAGTACCAGCGGATCGCTGATGCGCTGAGGACGGCTATCCAGTCGGGCGAGTACGGCCCGGGCGACCGCCTGCCAGGCGAGAACGACCTCATGGCCACGTACGACGTCGCCCGGATGACCGCACGTCAGGCCCTCGGCGTACTCCAGAACGAAGGCCTGGTGGAGGCACGGAAGGGTGCCGGCGTCTTCGTCCGCGCCTTCCGGCCCTTGCGGCGGCGCGGCCTCCAGCGGCTGGCGCAGGAGCAGTGGGGCTCAGGGCGCTCCATCTGGTCCGCCGACACCGAGGATCGAGAGCTCGTCGTCGATCAGATCGAGGTGCGTGAGGAAGAAGCGAACAATCGGGTCGCCGGCGCCCTCGGCGTTGCTCCTGGCACTCCGGTGTGGGTGCGCGGCCGCCGCTTCGTGCTCGATGGCAAGCCCGTGCTCTTCGCGACATCCCACCTCCCGTCGGATGTCGTCGCCGACTCCGCGATCACTCAGCACGACTCCGGGCCCGGCGGAACCTACGCACGCCTCGCCGAACTGGGCCACAAGCCGGTCCACTTCCGGGAGGAGATCCGCTCCCGGATGCCCTCGGCAGTCGAGGCCGAGCGGCTGTCGCTCTCCATGGGCACACCTGTCATCCAGATCGTCCGCACCGCATTCGCCGAGGACGGACGTGCCGTCGAGGTCAATGAGATGACCCTGGACTCCGCTTCCTACGTACTGGAGTACGACTTCGACGCCTAGACGGCCGTCGTCCGATGAGTCTCGCGGTCAGCCGCTGAGACGAGAGAAGCGCGTAGCGATCGTGGGCGGCTTACGAACGGCCCAGGCGGACTGCAGACGCTGAGATGTGCGAAGCGCGTAGCGATCTGACGCGTCGGGAGGGGGTGATGGCCTTCTCGTCGTCATTTCGTGCGGGTAGGGCTGTGCCTTGGTGCGGAAAGGGGCTCTGAGCTGCCCGGATGGGTGGATGGCGGCCGAAGGCAGCCCGCCGCATCCCTGACGAGGCCGCTCCTCCCCTTCTTCCCCCCCGTCCCGTTCCTTTGGGGGTTTCCCGGCAGTCTTCGTTTTTCCGGGGCGGGACGGTCTGTCAAGGGTGGCCGAAGGCCATCGCGAAGCGACGCGAACGCAGTGAGCGCCCTTGACAGGCCGGCCCGACCCGGAAGGACGATGAGACTGACGGGAAAGCCCCAACCCCTCCCCGAGACCGCCCCAGGGTGGAACCCGACCCCGACCCCGACCCCGCCCCCCTACAGGTAGTCCTCCAGGCGACCGATCCGGTAGCCCTGTTCCTGGATGCGCTGGAGCATGTGGGTGGTCATCTGGGTTTCCGTCGTGCCCTTGAGTTCCGAGGGGCCGCGGAAGTGGGCCAGGATGATGTCGCCCGGTTTGAGGGCGGAGCCCTCGGCGTACTGGAAGTTGTTTATCTGCATCGACGTGCGCCACAGGACGACCGAGGAGGCTCCGCACTCGGAGGCGGCCTTGAGGGTGTCGTCGTTGTAGTTGCCGAACGGCGGGCGGAAGAGGGTGGGGCGCTTGCCGAAGCGCTTCTCCAGGTTTTCCTGCTGGCCGCATATCTCCTTCTTCTGCGCCGCGAAGGGCAGGGTCCGGAGGTTCGGGTGGGTCAGGGTGTGGTTGTTTATCGTGCTGCCCGAGCCGTTGTCGCGGAGCTTCTCGAAGTGTCCGTAGTCCGACGAGGCCACGTTGTGCGTCAGGAACATGCTGATCGGCAGCTTCAGATCAGCGGCCATCTTCAGGAACTCGGGGTCCTTCTCGGCGCCGTCGTCGAAGGTCAGGAAGACGACCTTGTCGGTCGCCGGGACGGGTATTCGGTCCACCACGGCGGCCTTGCCCGGGGCGGCCTTGGGGAGTTGCGGCTTCTGGGCGGGCTTGGGGGCGTACTCGACGGGGGCCGTCAGGCCCCACTTCTTGTACGCCTGGTCGCCCGCGGAAGCGGGAGGGGCCGCGGCGGACGGTGCGGACGGGGACGGGGACGCCGACGGCGCCACCGGGTCCGGCACCGCCTTGCGGCCCAGCCTCTCGATGGGATCCACGCTGTTCCCGCACCCCGTCAGGGACAGCGCGAGCGCGCCGGCCGTCAGCGTCCCGGCTACCAACCGGCGCGCGTGCTTCACAGATAATCCTCCAGCCGAGCCACGGCGTACCCCTTGTCCGTGACGGTCTTCATGACATGACGGATCATGTCAGGCATCGTGCCCTTCCAGTCCTCCCGGCCCCGGAAATGGGTCAGGATGATGTCGCCGGGATGGAGGTCGCGGTCCCACTCCCGGTAGTCCATCCGGTTGGTGAAGGCCTCGGCGTTCCACAGCGGGACCGACTTGATGCCGCAGGACTTCGCCGCGCGCAGCGTGTCCTGGTTGTAGTTGCCGTACGGCGGGCGGAAGAGGGTGGGCCGCTTGCCGAACTGCTTCTGGATCGTGTCCTGCTGGCCGCAGATCTCCTCGCGCTGCTTCTCGTACGAGAGTCCCGGCATGTAGCGGTGGTTGAGGGTGTGGTTGTTCAGGGTGACGCCCGCGGCCTGCATCTGCTTGAAGTACGCGTAGTTGTCGCGTACGAGGTAGTCGCTGAGGAACGCCGTGTACGGGATCTTCAGCTCCTGCATCATCCTGACGAACTCGGGGTCCTTCTCGGCGCCGTCGTCGATGGTCAGGAAGACGACCTTCTCCTCCGTCGGGACGGTGGTGAAGACCGGCGGGAGTTCGTCCTGGTCCTCCACCTCGAAGCCGTCACGGGTGGTGATCTCGGGCTTCGCCTTCGGCGCGGCCGGGGCCAGGAGCGGCACCTTGGCCAGGCCCCACTTCTTCGCCACCGCGATCCGTGCCTGCTGGGCCGCCTTGAGCTTCTCGGCGGAGTTGGCGAGGGCGCCCGCCGCTCCGGAGCCGGCCTCGCCGGCGGCGCCGGCCTTGGTCTTGGCCGGTGTGCCGGAGTCCGAGGCCCCGCATCCGGTACCCAGGGCCGCGACCAGCAGTGCGGCCAGGGCCACCCCGTACCGGCCGCGCGGGTGCGCCGCGGACCGGTGACCAAACTGCGCAGTATTTCCCTTTTGTCGTACAAGCTGCATAGCAGCGGATCTTTCCATCGCACAGCACCCGGCCCCGGACGACACCACGGCCGGAGTCCGCCCTTCCACCGACTGGCCCACAATGGACCGGTGACCCCCGAAGACTTCGCCGCGCTCCTCACCCCCGAGGGCCGCGCCCTCCTCGACTCGCTCCGCGACTTCGACCCCGCGCAGGAGCTGGCCGTGGCCACCCGGCTGCGCCGTGAGCACCCCGCCGCGCTGGTGTCGGCGGCGCTCGGGCAGGCCCGGCTGCGGCAGCGGGCGGTGGCGAAGTTCGGGGCCGAGGACGCGTACCGGATGTACTTCACGTCCGGCGGCGGGGAGATGGCCACCCGCGCGTCGGTGGCCTCGTACCGGGCCGGGCGCCTCGCGGAGCTCGGCGTACGGAGCGTCGCGGACCTGTGCTGCGGGATCGGCGGGGACGCGCTGGCGCTGGCCCGGCTGGGGATCCGGGTGCTGGCCGTGGACCTCGACCCGCTGACCGTCGCCGTCGCGCGCGCCAACGCCGAGGCACTGGGGCTGGCCGACCTGATCGAGGTCCGGGAGTCGGACGTGGCGGCGGTGGACGTGTCCCCGTACGACGCCGTCTTCCTCGACCCCGCCCGCCGGAGCGGGCGCGGCCGCGTCTTCGACCCGGAGTCCTACTCGCCGCCGCTGTCCTGGGCCGTGGAGACGGCCCGTACGGCGAAGGTCGCCGCCATCAAGATCGCCCCCGGGATCCCGCACGAGGCGGTCCCCGCCGAGGCCGAGGCCGAGTGGATCTCCGACCACGGGGACGTGAAGGAGGCCGTGCTGTGGTTCGGCACCGCCCCCGGCACCGTACGGGCCACCCTGCTGCCGGGGCCGCGCGAGCTGCGCACCGCCGACCCGCTGCCTGATCCCGAGGCGGGTCCCGTCGGCCGCTACCTCTACGAACCCGACGGGGCGGTGATCCGCGCACACCTGGTCGCGGAGGTGGCCGAGGCGCTGGACGGCCGGCTGATCGACCCGACCATCGCCTACATCACCGCCGACGAGCTGCGCGCGACCCCGTACGCGACCGCGTACGAGATCACCGATGTACTGCCCTTCGGCCTGAAGAAGCTGAAGGCCCTAATGCGCGAGCGCGGGGTCGGCGTCCTGACGGTGAAGAAGCGCGGCTCGGCGATCGAGCCGGAGGAGCTGCGCAAGAAGGTCAAGCCGCAGGGCCCGAACGCGGCGACGGTCTTCCTGACCCGTGTGGCCGGGGCCCCGTCGATGCTGATCGGCTCCCCGGCGAAGCCGCCGGCCGAGGGCTAGGCCGCGTCCGAGAGGATCCGCCCGGGCCGGTCCTGGCCGGCCGGCGGGCGGAAGGCGCGGACCGCCCAGCGGTAGTGGGCGCCGGCCTTGGCCAGGCCCAGCAGGGCGGTGATCCACAGGATCATGCCGAAGCCCATGATGTACGCGACCTCGCCGTACGTGTCCTCGCCCGGCGTGGCTCCGGCGGCGGCGCCGAAGGCCACCCACAGCCCGACCGCGCCCAGCGCGAGGGAGGCGAGCAGCCACACCAGGCTCCGCGCGGGGGCGCGCAGCCGGGCGTCGGCGGCCGGGTCACGGCCGGCCTCGACCCAGGCGCACAGCAGGTGCCGCACGCGCCGTTCCTGCCGGGCTCCGGAGGCGAACCAGAAGCCGGCGGGCACGAGCACCCCGGCCCCGATCACGGCGTAGACGATGCCGAAGAAGGCCGAGATCAGGTCGCCCTCCTCGAAGGACATCACGGCCATGCCGAGGAAGGTCCAGCCGAACGCGAAGACCGCCGCGACCGTCCAGAGCAGCAGCAGCCGTCCCAGGCCCAGGCTGCGCCGGCTCAGGTCCTCGAGGAAGCGCGCACGGTCGGCCCGTACGACGGTCTCGTCCATCCACTGGCGCAGGTGCGCGGGCGGCGGCGGAGGCGGGAGCTCACGGCTAGGCATGCGCATGACGATAGCGGCAGCCCCTCCAGACCCGCCGGAGGGCTCCTCGACCACCGCCGCAGACCACCGCGCAAGCGGCTTCAGGCTCCCGAGACCTCGACCGACTCGAACCGCCAGCGGTGCACGGGGCGGGTGATCAGGTCCGCGGCCGGCTCCGGCAGTTCGGGCAGCTCCGCCGCCACCCCCTCGGGGGCCTCCCACCAGGTCACCACGAGCACCCGGTCCTGCTGGGCGCGCAGCACCTCGCGGCGCACCGGCTCCCGGGCCAGGACCTGCGCACGGGCCCACTCCAGCAGCTCGGTGCCCCGGCCGGCCACGGCCCGGGCCTCCCACATCAGCGCGACGGTGCTCACGAGTAGAGGTTGTCCTTGCTGAGCTCGTGCACGTGGTCGTGGTCGTGCCCGCCGTGGCTGTGACCGTGGCCGTGGCCATGACCGCCGTCGCCGTGGTCGTGCGCCGTCCCCGGTACGTGCGGGTCCGTCACCGGCAGCGAGGAGTCCGCGGACAGGTCCCAGTCGGAGGCCGGACGGTTCCGCTTGACCATCTCCGCGCCCAGCGCCGCCACCATCGCGCCGTTGTCCGTGCACAGCTTCGGCCGCGGCACGCGCAGGATGATCCCCGCGTCGTCGCAGCGCTCCTGCGCCAGCGAGCGGAGCCGCGAGTTGGCCGCCACACCGCCGCCGATCATCAGGTGGTCGACGCCCTCGTCCTTGCACGCCCGGATCGCCTTGCGCGTCAGCACGTCCACCACGGCCTCCTGGAAGGACGCCGCCACGTCGCGCACCGGCACCTCCTCGCCCGCCTTCCGCTTCGCCTCGATCCAGCGGGCGACGGCCGTCTTGAGCCCGGAGAAGGAGAAGTCGTACGCCGCGTCGCGCGGCCCCGTCAGCCCGCGCGGGAAGTGGATCGCCTTGGGGTCGCCCTCACGCGCGAGCCGGTCGATGACCGGGCCGCCGGGGAAGCCGAGGTGGAGCACGCGGGCGATCTTGTCGAAGGCCTCGCCCGCCGCGTCGTCGATGGTCGCGCCCAGCGGGCGGACGTCGCTCGTGATGTCCGGGGCCAGCAGCAGCGAGGAGTGCCCGCCGGACACCAGCAGCGCCATGGTCGGCTCGGGCAGCGGGCCGTGCTCCAGCTGGTCGACGCAGATGTGCGAGGCGAGGTGGTTGACCCCGTACAGCGGCTTGCCCAGCGCGTACGCGTACGCCTTCGCCGCCGAGACGCCCACCAGCAGCGCCCCCGCGAGGCCGGGACCGGCCGTGACCGCGATGCCGTCGAGGTCGCGGGCGCTGACCCCGGCCTCCTTCAGGGCGCGTTCGATGGTCGGGACCATCGCCTCCAGGTGCGCCCGGGAGGCCACTTCGGGTACGACGCCGCCGAAGCGGGCGTGCTCGTCGACGCTCGACGCGATGGCGTCGGCCAGCAGGGTGGTGCCGCGGACGACGCCGACGCCGGTCTCGTCGCAGGAGGTCTCGATGCCGAGGACGAGCGGTTCGTCAGCCATGGGTCTCACTGCTCTCAAGGTCTTCAGGTGTCTCGGGGTTCTCAGGTGTCTCAGGTGTCTCAGGTACTGCCTGCGCCTCGGGCGTTCTCGCCTGCGCCGGGTCGGTCAGCCGCATGACCAGCGCGTCGACGTTGCCGGGCTGGTAGTAGCCGCGCCGGAAGCCGATGGGCTCGAAGCCGAAGCGCTCGTAGAGCCGCTGGGCGCGGGTGTTGTCCACCCGCACCTCCAGCAGCACCTCGGCGCATTCGAAGGCGGTGGCGGCCCGCAGCAGTTCGGTGAGGAGCCGGGCACCGAGCCCGGTGCCCCACTGGTCGCGGGCGGCCGCGATGGTCTGTACGTCGCCCAGGTCACCGGCGGCGGCGAGCCCGGCGTAGCCGACGAGGCGGCCGGTGTGCGGGTCCTCGGCGACGAGGTAGCGGCGGGTGGCGTGCGGGCCGCGCGCGTGGGCGAGCTCGGACCAGAACATCCCGGCGGACCAGGCGTCGTCGGGGAAGAGCTCGTGCTCCAGTTCCAGTACCGGCTCGATGTCCCACCAGCGCATCTCGCGGAGCACGGCGGTCACGGCGGTCACGGCGCTCACTTCGGGGTGACCACCTTGTAGTTCTTCGGCACCTCGGCGTCGGGCCGGCGCAGGTAGAGCGGGGTCGCGGGGAGGAACTCCGCGCCCGCCTCCAGCCGGTGCGCCGCCAGGGCGGCGAGCGCCGCGGCCGACTGGTGCACGGGCCCGCGGGCGTCGGGGAAGACCTCCGGGTACAGCTGGGCGCCCTGGCCCACCGCCGGCAGGCCGGCGACGCGCTCGGCGATGTCCGCGGGGCGGTCCACGGCGGGCTCGCCGGTCCGGGTGAGCGGGTCCTCGTAGCGCGCCCAGTAGACCTCCTTGCGCCGCGCGTCGGTGGCGACGGTGAAGGGGCCCTCGATCCCGGCGGCGCCGGCCGCGTAGGCGAGGCCGTCGAGGGTGCACAGGCCGTGCACGGGGACGCCGAGGACGGCGGCGAAGGTGGAGGCGGTGACGAGGCCGACGCGCAGCCCGGTGTAGGGGCCGGGGCCGACGCCGACGACGATGCCGGTGACGGCTTCGAGCTTCACCCCGGCCTCGGCGAGGACCTTGTCCACGGAGGGCAGCAGGAGCTCCCCGTGGCGGCGGGCGTCGACCTGGTTCGACTCGGCGAGGACGGACTCCCCGTCGTGCAGGGCGACGGTGACGGCGGGCGTGGCGGTATCTACGGCGAGCAAGAGCACGCGAACAGCCTACGACTCCCCGGCCCCGGGGCCTTGCGGCCGGTCAGTACCGGGCCCGGCTGCTACCTTTCGACCGGGGACCGTCCCAGGCCGGCAACCGGCCCGCAACGCAGGCGCGGAGAGGTGGAGCAAGGTGTCACGCAGCAGCTCGGGAATCGTGGCCGGGCTCACGATCGCGGCGGTCGCCGCCATCGGCTTCCTCGGCTACCAGGCTTCCGCGACGGCGCCCGCGCACCCCGCGAAGACGGCTCCGCAGGCCCCGGCGGCCCCGCAGCAGCAGGCCCCCGCCAAGCAGGACCCGGCCAAGCCGGCGGCGGTGCCGGCCGACTCCGGGACGGGTACGCGCGTCGTGTACTCGGTCTCCCAGAAGCGGGTCTGGCTGGTCCCCGAGGACGGCAGCCTGCCGAAGACGTTCACGGTGATGCCGAGCACGGTGCACCCGGTGACCGGTACCTACGTGGTGGGCTCGCGCTCCGGATCGGTCACCGGTTCGGACGGGGTGCCGATCGAGCACGTCGTACGGTTCGCCAGCGCGGACGGGGTCGCGGTCGGTTTCAGCGCCCGGGTGGACGGCGCGATGCCGGAGCCGGACGCCACGAAGAAGACGGGCGGCATCCGCATGACGCGCGCCGACGGCGACGCCATGTGGGCCTTCGCGACGATCAGCTCGAAGATCGTCGTCGTTCCCTGACCTTCGCCCACACCCGTTCACCCGAACGTGGGATCAGGCCGCTTCCGACTCGGGGGCGGCCTGATCCGCGTGCAGGGCCGCTTCGGCGGCGACTTCCGGCCGCTCCGCCGGGCGCGTGGGCGGCGTGGACACCGCCGTGGCGGCCACGCCCGCCGCGAGCAGGGCCCGCATGGACACGACGGGCGCTCGTTCTGCTCCTGCTGTCGACATGGCTGCCTCCTGGGACCCCGGGACGCTGTACTTAGGTACACCTAACCAGCGCTCGGTACCATGTCATCACGCGACGCTGCGCCAACGCAATATTTTCCCGACGCCTTGTCGGTACGTTTCCCCGCGAGCCGCCCCGGGCCTACCGCGCGGTCTGCCCCGCCAGGTCCTCCAGCCCGGCCGCGGCCCAGCGCGCGCCGATGCCGCGCACCGCGACCTCGCGCACGTCGTCCAGGACCTCCTCGTGGCCGACCGCCCGCCCGATGACCACGTGCAGCCGGTCGTCGGAGAGCTCCTCCACCTTGCCGTCGCCCCACTCGACGACGACCACGGACTCGGGCAGCGAGACGTCGAGGTCCAGGTCCTCCATCTCCTCCAGCCCGCCTCCGAGCCGGTACGCGTCCACGTGCACCAGCGCCGGACCTCCGCCCAGCGGCGGGTGCACCCGGGCGATCACGAAGGTCGGGGAGGTCACGGCCCCCCGCACGCCCAGTCCCTCGCCCAGGCCGCGGGTCAGGGTGGTCTTGCCCGCGCCGAGCTCGCCGGTCAGCAGGACGAGGTCGCCGGGGCGCAGCAGGCCGGCGATGCGACGGCCCAGCTCCTGCATGGAGGCGGGCGAGTCGACGGTGATCAGGGTTTCGGCGGCGGCCTCGGCCAGGACCTCAGCCGCCGGGCTGCGCGGCGCTTCCCGCGGTACTTCTTCCATGCGCCCCAACGTTAGCCGCTGCGGGCAGGGCTCCGGCGCGGGCCAGCAGGCCGGTCAGCAGCTCGGTCACGGTGTCCGGGCGCTCCAGCATCATCAGGTGCCCGGTGTTCTCCAGCACCACCAGCTCGGCGGCCGGCAGCTGTTCCTTGACGACGACGCTGTGCCCGGGCGGGGTGATCATGTCCCGGTCGCCCGCGACGACGGTGACGGGGACGTCCGCGAACCGCTGGAGGGCGGCGGTCTTGTCGTGGGTCTGGAAGGCCGGGTAGAACTCGGCGACCACGTCGATGGGGGTGGCCTCGATCAGCCGCTCGGCGAAGCGCGCGACGGCCGGGTCCACGTCCTCGGAGCCGAACGAGTACATCTTGATCATGCCGGCGAAGAGGTCGGCGGTGGCCCGGCGGCCCTTCTCCACCAGTTCCACCTGGGAGCCGAGGGCCTTGAGCACCCCGGGCACCAGGCGGCGCAGCGCGCCCACGCCGACGGAGGGCAGCCCGTACGTCACCTCGTCCAGGCCGCCGCTGGAGGTGCCGACCAGGGCCACTCCGAGCACGCGGTCGCGCACCAGCTCCGGGAACTGGTCGGCGAGGGCCATGACGGTCATCCCGCCCATGGAGTGGCCGACGAGGACGAGCGGGCCCTCGGGGGTGGTGGCGTCGATGACGGCCTTGAGGTCGCGGCCGAGCTGGTCGATGGTCAGCGGCTCGCCGTCGGCCTGGGCGAGGCCGCGCATGCTGCGGCCGTGGCTGCGCTGGTCCCAGTAGACGGAGCGGAGCACTCCGCGCAGGGCGGCGCGCTGGAAGTGCCAGGAGTCCTGGCTCAGGCAGTAGCCGTGGCAGAAGACGACGGTGGGCTCGGGCGGGGCCTTGCGCCGCAGCCGCCGCTTGCGGCCGTCGGGCTCGGGCAGTTCGTCGACCTCGTAGTACAGCTCGGTGCCGTCCTCGGCCCGGCAGCTGCCCTCGGTGCCGCGCAGGGAGCCGTAGTCCCCGGTCGCGTCCAGCGCGAGGCGCGCCTTCATGCGGATGCCGCGGCCCACGGTGATCCGTTCGACCGCGACACCGGCCGCGGCGCCCGCCGCTATGACACCGATGGCGGCGCCCGCCCAGCCGGCCTTGCGCCAGTTCTCGCTCACGACGTCGCCGTCCTCACTCAGCCGCCCAGGTACACCCGGGGCACCCGACCTCCGATACGGGTGACGATCTCATACCCGATCGTGTGCGCCGCTTGAGCCCAGTCCTCGGCGGTGGGTTCGCCGCGTTCGGCGTCGCCGATGAGGACGGCCTCGTCGCCCTCGCGGGCGAGGTCCTCGCCCAGGTCGACGACGAACTGGTCCATCGCGATCCGGCCGGCGGCGTGGCGGACCTTGCCGCCGATCAGGACCGGGCCGCGGCCGGAGGCGGCGCGCGGAAGGCCGTCGGCGTAACCGGCGGGGACGAGGGCGAGACGGGTCTCGGACCCGGTGACGTAGTGGTGGCCGTAGCTCACCCCGTGCCCGGCGGGGACGGTCTTGACCAGCGCGAGGGTGGCCTTGAGCCGCATGGCGGGACGCAGGCCGAGCTGGGCGGGGGTGCCGAGCTCGGGCGCGGGCGAGACGCCGTACAGGGCGAGGCCGGGGCGGACGAGGTCGAAGTGGCTCTCGGGGAGGGTGAGGGTCGCGGGCGAGTTGGCGATGTGCCGGACCTCGGGGTCGACCCCCTCCTTCTCCGCGTAGGCGAGCATGTCGCGGAAGGCGGAGAGCTGGAGCTGGATGGAGGGGTGGCCGGGCTCGTCGGCGCACGCGAAGTGCGACCAGACGCCGGTGACCCGGACGCTGCCCTCGGCCTGGGCGGCGACGGCCTCGCCGACCAGCTCGGCCCAGTCGGCGGGCTGGCAGCCGTTGCGGCCGAGGCCGGTGTCGGCCTTCAGCTGGATCCGGGCGGTACGGCCGGCCGCGCGCGCGGCCTCGCGGACCTCGCGCAGGGCCCACAGGGCGCTCACCGAGACGTCGATGTCGGCCTCGACGGCCTCCCGCCAGGGCCCGCCGGGGGTCCAGAGCCAGCACAGCATCCGCCCCTCGATCCCGGCGGCGCGCAGGGCGAGCGCCTCGTCGGGGGTGGCGGTCGCGAGCCACGTGGCGCCGGCCTCCTGGGCGGCGCGGGCACACGGGACGGCCCCGTGCCCGTAGGCGTCCGCCTTGACGACGGCCATCAGCTGGGCCCGCGGCGCCCGCGCGCGCAGGGCGCGTACGTTGTGCCGCACGGCGTCAAGATCGATCTCGGCGTACACGCGCATCGCTGTCTCGTTCATCGCGCACAGTCTCTCAGAACCCCCACCTACCCCCTGATCTGCCCACACCCCCAGCCCCACACCCCGGCCCCGCCGCCCCGATCCAGCCCGGCCGCCCGAAACCCGGCCCCGCTACCCCTCCACCCCGCCGCACCCCTCCAGCTCGCCGCCCCGATCCAGCCCCGCCGGCGTTTGGGGCGCGGGGGTCCGGGGGCGGAGCCCCTGGCAACGGCGCCGCACCGGCCGGGGTCCGGGCGCAGCCCGGCGAACGGAGGAAGGGCGGGGCGGGGAGTCAGCCCGCGCAGCGGCACCCACCCGCCCCCGGCACGGGCCCCGCACCCCGGACGGCCTCACACCCCCGCGACGTCGCGCCAGGCGCCCGGCAGCGCGCCGGCCACCTCATGGGCCAGCACCGGCGCCCCGCCGGCGCCCCGCCGCCCGGCCAGCCCGTGCAGATACGCGGCCACCGCGCCCGCATCGGCCCCGCCCAGCCCCGCCGCCAGCAGCGACCCGGCCAGCCCGGACAGCACGTCCCCGCTCCCGGCGGTGGCCAGCCACGGCGTCCCGGTCGGGTTGACCCGCACGGGACCGGCCGAGCCCGCACCCCCGCCGGACACCAGCGTCGTCGACCCCTTCAGCAGCACGGCCGCCCCGTACCGCCCGGCCAGCTCCCGTACGGCGGCCAGCCGCCCGGCCTCGACCGCTTCCCTCGGCACCCCGAGCAGCGCCGCCGCCTCCCCCGCGTGCGGGGTCAGCAGGGTCGCCGCCCGGCGCCCCCGCACCACCTCGGGGTCCAGCCCGCGCAGCCCGTCCGCGTCCACCAGCACCGGTACGTCCCGGTCGGCGAGCGCCCCCGCGACCTCCGCGGCGCGCCCGGCGCCGAGCCCCGGGCCGACCACCCAGGCCTGCACCCGGCCCCGCCCGACGAGCACTTCGGGGTAGTGCGCCAGTACGGCGTCCGCCGCCGGGCCGACGTACCGCACCGCGCCCGCGCCGCCCCGCAGTGCCCCGGCCACGGCCAGCACCGCCGCGCCCGGGTACTGCTCCGACCCGGCGACGATCCCGACGACGCCCCGCCGGTACTTGTCGCTGGACGCCGTCGGCGCGGGGAGCAGCGCCGCGACGTCGGCGTGCTGCAGGGCCTCCGCGTCGGGGGAGGAGGGCAGTTCGAGCCCGATGCCGACGAGCCGTACGGCGCCCACCCGCGAGGCCCCGGGGTCGATCAGCAGCCCCGGCTTGTACGCGCCGAAGGTGACCGTGACATCGGCCGACACCGCCGGGCCCGCGACCTCCCCGGTGTCCGCGTCGACCCCGCTGGGCAGGTCCACCGCGACGACGACCGCCCCGGCGGGGATCCGCCCGGCCAGGGCCGCGGCCGCCGGGCGCAGTCCGCCGCGCCCGCCGATGCCGACGAGCCCGTCGAGTACGAGGTCGGCCCGGGCCGGGACGGAGTCCGCGAGGCGGCCTCCGGCGGCCCGCAGCGTGGCGAGCCCGCCGGGGTGCACGCGCTCGGGGTCCAGCGGTACGGCCGTCACCCCGGCCCCGCGCCGGGCGAGGCGCGCGCCCGCGTACAGGGCGTCGCCGCCGTTGTCCCCGGGTCCGACCAGCAGGACCACCCGGGATCCGTACACCCGCCCGAGGAGCCCCGCGCACACGGCGGCCAGCCCGGCGGCCGCGCGCGCCATCAGGGCGCCCTGCGGCAGCCGTGCCATCAGCTCGCGCTCGGCGGCCCGTACGGTCTCCACGCTGTAAGCAGTACGCATGGCACCAGCGTGCCCGAAGGGCTATCCCTCGGCGATGACCACGGCGGACGCGACGCCGGCGTCGTGGCTGAGGGAGATGTGCCAGGACGTCACCCCGAGGGCCTTCGCCCGCGCTTCGACCGTCCCGGACACGCGCAGCCGGGGCTGCCCCGTCTCCTCGACGTACACCTCTGCGTCGGTCCACAGCAGCCCGGCGGGCGCGCCGAGCGCCTTGGCCAGTGCTTCCTTGGCCGCGAACCGGGCGGCGAGCGAGGCGGTTCCGCGCCGCTCGCCGCTCGGCAGGGTCATCTCGGAGTCGAGGAAGAGCCGCTGGGCCAGGCTCGGCGTCCGCTCCAGCGCGGCGCCGAACCGCTCGATCTCCGCAACGTCAATCCCCACACCGACGATCACCAGAACAACCCCGTCTACGCCAACTACTCCACCGTCACCGACTTGGCGAGATTACGCGGCTGGTCCACCTCGTTGCCGCGCGCCGTGGCCAGCTCGCACGCGAACACCTGCAGCGGCACCGTCGCCACCAGCGGCTGGAGCAGGGTCGGGGTGGCCGGGATCCGGATCAGGTGGTCGGCGTAGGGGACGACCGTCTCGTCGCCCTCCTCCGCGATCACGATGGTCCGCGCCCCGCGCGCCCGGATCTCCTGGATGTTCGACACGATCTTGTCGTGCAGGACCGAACGGCCGCGCGGCGAGGGGACGACCACGACCACCGGGAGGTCCTTCTCGATCAGTGCGATCGGTCCGTGCTTCAGCTCGCCCGCCGCGAAGCCCTCGGCGTGCATGTACGCGAGCTCCTTGAGCTTGAGCGCGCCTTCCAGTGCCACCGGGTAGCCGACGTGCCGCCCCAGGAACAGCACGGTGTTCTTGTCGGCGAGGGAGCGCGCGAGGGCCCGTACGGGCTCCATCGTCTCCAGGACGGTGTCCACGGCCGCGGCGATGTCCGACAGTTCGCGGATCACCGCCTGGATCTCGTCGCCCCACTTCGTGCCCCGTACCTGCCCGAGGTACAGGGCGACCAGGTAGCAGGCGACCAGTTGCGTCAGGAACGCCTTCGTCGAGGCGACGGCGACCTCGGGACCGGCGTGCGTGTACAGCACGGCGTCCGATTCGCGCGGGATCGTCGACCCGTTCGTGTTGCAGACGGCCAGCACCTTGGCGCCCTGCTCGCGCGCGTGCCGCAGCGCCATGAGGGTGTCCATGGTCTCGCCGGACTGCGAGATCGCGATCACCAGCGTCCGCTGGTCCAGGATCGGGTCGCGGTAGCGGAACTCGCTGGCCAGCTCCGTCTCGCACGGGATGCGGGTCCAGTGCTCGATGGCCAGCTTCGCGATCATGCCCGCGTGGTACGCCGTACCGCACGCCACGATCACGACCTTGTCGACCTCGCGCAGCACCGAGTCGGGGATGCGCACCTCGTCGAGGGTCAGCAGGCCGCTCGCGTCGATCCTGCCCAGAAGGGTGTCGGCGACAGCCTTCGGCTGCTCGGCGATCTCCTTGAGCATGAAGTAGTCGTATCCCCCCTTCTCGGCCGCCGAGGCGTCCCAGTCCACGTGGTACGCGCGCACCTGCGCGGGCGCACCGTCGAAGCCGGTCACCGAGACCCCGTCGCGGCGGAGCTCGACGACCTGGTCCTGCCCCAGCTCGATCGCGGACCGGGTGTGGGCGATGAACGCGGCCACGTCCGAGGCGAGGAAGTTCTCACCCTCTCCAACGCCCACCACCAGGGGGGAGTTCCGGCGGGCGCCGACCACCACGTCCGGTTCGTCGGCGTGCACGGCGACCAGCGTGAAGGCGCCCTCCAGCCGCCGGCACACCTGCCGCATCGCCTCCGCGAGCCGACCGCCGCCGGCCTCCCGGGCCCCGGCCCCGGGCGCGAGCTCCGCGAAGTGCTCCGCCAGCAGGTGCGCCACGACCTCGGTGTCCGTCTCGGACTCCAGCCGGTGCCCGCGCCCGGCCAGTTCGGCGCGCAGCGCGGCGAAGTTCTCGATGATGCCGTTGTGCACGACGGCCACCCGCCCGGAGTTGTCCAGGTGGGGATGGGCGTTGACGTCGGTGGGACCGCCGTGGGTCGCCCACCGCGTGTGCCCGAGTCCCGTGGAGCCGAACGGCAGCGGGTGCCCGACGAGTTCCTTCTCCAGGTTGACCAGCTTGCCGGCCTTCTTGACGTTGGCGAGGCCCCCGTCGGCGAGGACGGCGACACCCGCCGAGTCGTAGCCGCGGTACTCCAGCCGCTTCAGTCCGGCGATGACCACATCGAGCGCCGACTGCGCTCCTACGTAACCCACAATTCCGCACATAGGCCGCAGCGTACGCCGTGGCCGGCCGTCCGCCCGGTACCTGAACAAGACGAAAACCCCGCTCCGGCGAATGCGCCGGAGCGGGGTTGACGGTCGTTCGAACGGCCCTGCGCACGCCGTGAAGCACGCCGCTGCGCACGCCGTGACGCGTGCTCAGCCGAGCTTGCCCACCTGCGCGTCGACCACGGCACCCGGCAGGTCGACCTCACCGGACGGCCGGGCCGCGTAGAAGTTCACGAGGGTGCCGCCCTTGCGGGCCACCACGACCTCGGTCTCGTAGCTCTCCCCGCCCGACTCGGCCCGCACGGAGTACGCGACGGCCTCGTCGGCACGTCCCGCGCCCACTCCGGCCCCGGACCCGGTGGGTACGGCGACCGGGACGACCTCGGTCACCCGCACCGTCCTGCCGCCACCGGTCGCGGAGTAGCCCCCCTCGCAGGCCGGGCCCGCGGCCCGGACCTCGGCGAGGTGCTCCCCGGCGCGGTCGCCCGCGTACGAGCCGAGGGTCACCACCGTCACGGTCGAGCTGGCGGCGTCCAGCGCGGCCTGCCCGCGCTCGCGCTCGGTGGCTCCGGCGGGCAGCGGCAGCGATTCGGCCACCACGGAGGCCCGGGCCCAGCCGGTGCGCCCGGCCGGCAGGAAGCCGACGGCCGCGTAGGCCAGCGCCCGGCACTCGGGCCGGTCGACGCCGGGCAGGGCGCCGTCCTGCGTCCCGGCGGTGATCAGGTGTCCCCCCAGGTCCCCCTGCGCGAGGACCGCGGCGGCCGGCTGCCCGTCCGCCCCGCGGGCCTTCGGCAGGGAGGCGGAGACCACGGCGGAGCCGGAGGGCCCGCCCGTGGCTGCCCCGGCCGCGGGCGCGCACCCGGCGGCCAGCACGGCCAGCGGCGGCAGCAGAAGAAGCGGCAGGAGCGGCGCGTGCCAGGTCAGCGGCACCGCCGCCCCGCTCGTGAAGGTACGTCGTAGCCGTACCGGTCCCCCCACCCGCGTCAGCCGATCTTCTTGGCCTGCGCCTCGACGACCGGCTTCGGCTGGGTGGCCGTACCGGCCACGCTGACGGAGAAGAAGCTGGCCAGGGTGTTGCCCTTGCGCACGACGACGAACTGCATGGTGTTCTTGTCGCCGTCCTTCAGGTCCAGCACCGTGTTGAAGGCGAGGGCCTCGTCACCGGCGGTGACCGGGGCGGAGGGGGCGACCTTCTCGACCTTGGTGGGCTCCCCGTCGACGGTGACCGTGTAGCCGGCGGCGCAGGCCGTGGTCGCGGTCTTCAGCGCGGCGAAGGCCTCCTCGGCGCCCTTGCCGTCGTAGGAGCTGAGGATCACCGACGTACGGGTGATGCTGAGGCCGCCCTTGATCGCGTCGAGCTTCTCCTCGACGGTCGCGTTGTCGGCCGGCTTCTTCGGCTTCTCCAGGGCCGCGATGCCCGCGGTGCCGACGGGGGTGCCGAGCGCCTTGTAGCTCTGGAGCTGGATCACCGGCTTGCAGTCGGCCTTGTCGCCCTCGTACTTCTGCGCCTGCCCGGCCTTGGCGGCCTTGTCCTCCTCGACGGTGAACTCCGGCAGGTCGGCCTGGGCGACGAGCAGCGCGGTCAGCTCCGCCGCCGACTTCGCCTTCGCACCCGCGGCCGGGGCGCTCGCCGAGGCGGCGGGCTTGCCCTCCGGCTTCGCGTCGGCCTTGGTGTCCGAGTCGGAGCCGCAGGCGGTGGCCAGCAGGCTCAGGGACACCGCGGAAGCGGCCAGGACGGAACGACGGACAAGAGCGGTACGCACGAAAGGAACTCCCCCGGGAAACGGACACAGCGCAGCGCAGATCGGCACGGCGGTGCGAACAATGTACGCCCCGCTTCGATCGCGTGATCGGCATTTTTGGCGCGGCCCCCGAATCGTGATCCGCACGAGACTCCGCAGGCTTCCGATCGATACCTGCTCGCGTACAACCCTCCGTCCCCGGCCCCCACCCGCCCCTGCCCGCTCTCCCCCGCCCACGTGACCGACCCCACCACCCACAACCGCCCCCGAGCCCCGACAATGGCGGTGTGATCACATCGCCGACGCGTTGCACGCCGGACCGCGCAACGGAGCGCACCGGCCCCCGCCGGGCTCCCGACGCCTCCCCGTACGTCGACCTGACCCGCGCCGAGTGGAGCGCCCTGCGCGAGCGCACGCCCCTGCCGCTCACCGCGGAGGAGGTCGAGCGGCTGCGCGGCCTCGGCGATGTCATCGACCTCGACGAGGTACGGGACGTCTACCTCCCGCTCTCGCGCCTCCTCAACCTGTACGTCGGCGCCACGAGCACCCTGCGCGGCACCGTGAACACCTTCCTGGGCGACGCCGCCAACGGCCACGGCGCCCAGCAGGGCACCCCCTTCGTCATAGGGGTCGCCGGTTCCGTCGCCGTCGGCAAGTCCACCGTGGCCCGTCTGCTCCAGGCCCTGCTGGCCCGCTGGCCGGAGCACCCGCGCGTGGAGCTGGTCACCACGGACGGCTTCCTGTACCCGATGAAGGAGCTCCAGCGCCGCGGCCTGACCTCCCGCAAGGGCTTCCCGGAGTCCTACGACCGGCGCGCGCTGACCCGCTTCGTCGCGGACATCAAGGCGGGCAAGGACGAGGTCACGGCCCCGGTCTACTCGCACCTGATCTACGACATCGTCCCCGACGAGAAGCTCGTCGTGCGCCGCCCCGACATCCTGATCGTCGAGGGCCTGAACGTCCTGCAGCCCGCGCTGCCCGGCAAGGACGGCCGGACCAGGGTCGGTCTCGCCGACTACTTCGACTTCAGCGTGTACGTGGACGCCCGCCCCGAGGACATCGAGCGCTGGTACCTGGGCCGCTTCCGCAAGCTGCGCGAGACCGCGTTCCAGAACCCGTTCTCCTACTTCCGCAAGTACACCCAGGTCTCCGAGGAGGAGGCCCTGGAGTACGCGCAGACGATGTGGCGGACCATCAACAAGCCCAACCTCCTGGAGAACGTGGCCCCCACCCGCGGCCGCGCCACGCTGGTCGTGCGCAAGGGCCCGGACCACAAGGTGCAGAAGCTGAGCCTGCGCAAGCTGTGAGCACTAGGGTGCGGCCATGCTGCATCTGAGGATGATCACCCCGCACCACCTCACCGAACAGGTCGTCGAGCTGATCGACCAGACGGTCGGCACCACCCACCTGGTCGTGCTGACGGGCGCGGCCCGTGAGCCCGAGGGTGACGTGGTCATGTGCGACGTGGCCCGCGAGGCGGCCGACGAGCTGCTCCAGGAGATGCGCACGCTCGGCATCGGTCAGTCCGGCTCGATCGCCGTCGAGAACATCGACCTGTCGATCTCCCGGCGCGCGGACGCGGCGGAGGAGGAGGCTCCGGGCGAGGCCGCCGACGCGGTGATCTGGGAGCAGCTGGCCGAGTCCACGCACGAGGAGTCGACCCTCACGATCACCTTCAGCGTGTTCCTGATCGTCGCCACGATGATCGCCGCCTGCGGTGTGGTCCTGGACAACGCGATCCTGATCGTGGGCGCGATGGCGGTGGGTCCCGAGTTCGGGCCGCTGGCCGGGATCTGTACGGGTCTGGTCCAGCGGGAGCCGAAGCTCGCCGCCCGCTCGATGTTCGCCCTGCTGGTCGGCTTCGCGGCGGCGATCGTGGCCACGACCGTGTTCAGCCTGGTCATGAACGCGCTGGGGCTGTTCCACGCCGGGATGCTCGACAACCCCCGGCCGAACACCAGCTTCATCTGGCAGCCCGACCCGTTCTCCTTCGTCGTGGCGCTGCTGGCGGGCGTGGCCGGGATGCTGTCGCTGACCTCGGCGAAGTCCGGGGCGCTGGTCGGCGTGGCGATCTCGGTGACCACCGTGCCGGCCGCCGCCAATGCCGCCGTGGCGCTCAGCTACGGGGAGTTCGGCCAGATGTGGGGTTCGGCGCTGCAGCTGCTGCTGAACCTGTGCGGCATCATCCTGTCGGGCACGCTCACCCTCATCGGCTGGAAACTGCTGTGGCGCACCCAGCAGGGCCGGATGACCCGGCCGCCGGGTGCGCCACAGCACAACTTCAAGAAGCGCTGACCGCCGGAGCGGCCGGGCGAGATCCGGAAGAGCCGGCCTAGCCCAGCGCCGATTTCACGACGTCGGCCAGCCGGCCGGCGACGGCGCGCGCCTGCTCGATGTCGGCGGCCTCCACCATCACCCGTACGAGCGGCTCCGTACCGGACGGACGGAGCAGTACCCGGCCGGTCGCGCCCAGCTCGCGCTCGGCGTCGGCGACGGCCGCGGCCAGCTCGCCGGAGGTCCTGACCCGGGACTTGTCCACGTCGGGGACGTTGATCAGGACCTGCGGCAGCCGCTCCATGACCCCGGCCAGCTCGGCCAGCGGGCGCCCGGTGGCCGCGACGCGCGCCGCCAGCAACAGGCCGGTCAGGGTGCCGTCGCCGGTCGTCGCGTGGTCGAGGATGATCACGTGGCCGGACTGCTCGCCGCCCAGCGCGTAGCCGTGCTCCTTCATCGACTCCAGCACGTAGCGGTCGCCGACACCGGTCTGCACGACCTGGATGCCCTCGCCCTCCATGGCCAGCTTGAAGCCCAGGTTGGACATGACGGTGCCGACCACGGTGTTCTCCCGCAGCTGGCCCGCCTCGCGCATGGCCAGTGCGAGCACCGCGAGGATCTGGTCGCCGTCGACCTCGGCGCCGGTGTGGTCCACGGCCAGGCAGCGGTCGGCGTCACCGTCGTGCGCGATGCCGAAGTCGGCGCCGTGCTCGACGACGGCGGCCTTCAGCAGGCCCAGGTGGGTGGAGCCGCAGCCGTCGTTGATGTTCAGGCCGTCGGGCTCGGCGCCGATCGTGACGATCTCCGCGCCCGCGCGGGTGAAGGCCTCGGGCGAGACGTAGGCGGCCGCGCCGTGAGCCTCGTCGAGGACGACCTTGAGGCCTTCGAGACGGTTCGGGAGGACCCCGATGAGGTGGGCGACGTACTTGTCGAAGCCCTCGGTGTAGTCGGAGACGCGGCCGACGCCGTCACCGGTGGGCCGGTCCCAGGGGGCGCCCGTGCGGTGCTCCTCGTAGACGGACTCGATGCGGTCTTCCAGGTCGTCGGCGAGCTTGTGGCCGCCGCGCGCGAAGAACTTGATGCCGTTGTCGGGCATCGCGTTGTGGCTGGCGGACAGCATCACGCCGAGGTCGGCGCCCAGCGCACCGGTGAGGTACGCCACCGCCGGGGTGGGCAGCACACCGACGCGCAGGACGTCCACGCCGGCGCTGGCGAGGCCGGCGACGACCGCGGCCTCCAGGAACTCGCCCGACGCGCGGGGGTCACGGCCGACGACGGCCGTGGCGCGGTGGCCCGCGAAGGTGCCCGCCTCGGCCAGTACGTGCGCGGCCGCCACGGAGAGGCCGAGCGCGAGCTCGGCCGTCAGATCCGCGTTGGCGACGCCTCGTACACCGTCCGTCCCGAAGAGTCGTCCCACTGTTGTCCTCCCGAGTTCACGCTTCGCTTTGTGACCGCATGTGACAGGTATGTGCCGCTTATGGCGGTAAACGAACCGCCCCGGCAGCACAGAGAGTGCTGCCGGGGCGGTTTCGTTGCAGAACAGCAGGCGCAGATTAACGCTTGCTGTACTGCGGAGCCTTACGGGCCTTCTTGAGACCGGCCTTCTTGCGCTCGACCGCACGGTCGTCGCGGGAGAGGAAGCCGGCCTTCTTCAGCGCCGGGCGGTTGTTGTCCACGTCCGCCTCGTTCAGCGCACGGGCGACACCGAGGCGCAGGGCACCGGCCTGGCCGGAGACGCCGCCACCCGAGATGCGGGCGATGACGTCGTAGCGGCCGTCAAGCTCGAGGAGCTTGAAGGGCTCGTTGACTTCCTGCTGGTGCACCTTGTTGGGGAAGTAGTCCTCAAGGGTGCGACCGTTGATCTTCCACTTGCCGGTGCCCGGAACGATCCGGACGCGGGCGATGGCGTTCTTGCGACGGCCCAGGCCGGCGGCCGGCTGGGGGTCGCCGAAGCGGCCGGCAAGCGACTCGGAGGTGTAGTCGCCCTCGACGACGACCTCGGACTCGGTGGTGTACTCCTCGACGCCCTCGAACTCTTCGACGGGGGTCTCGGCGGTGGTCTCGGCCACGATGCTCCTCAGAATTTTCTACGTCTTAGGGGGTGGCCGGAACTACTGCGCGACCTGGGTGATCTCGAACGGCACCGGCTGCTGGGCAGCGTGGGGGTGCTGGTCGCCCGAGTAGACCTTCAGCTTCGAGAGCATCTGACGGCCCAGGGTGTTCTTGGGGAGCATGCCCTTGATGGCCTTCTCGACGGCCTTCTCCGGGTTGTTCGCCAGGAGGTCGTCGTAACGCACGGAGCGGAGACCACCCGGGTAGCCGGAGTGGCGGTACGCCATCTTCTGGGTCGCCTTGTTGCCGGACAGGTGAACCTTGTCGGCGTTGACGATGATGACGAAGTCGCCCATGTCCATGTGGGGGGCGTAAGTCGGCTTGTGCTTACCCCGCAGGAGGGCAGCGGCCTGGGTCGCCAGACGGCCGAGGACAACGTCCTGGGCGTCGATGACGAGCCACTGGCGCGAGATGTCGCCGGGCTTGGGGCTGAACGTACGCACGCGTATGCCTTCGCTTCTTCAGTGGTGGGTCATCCCCGGGGGGTGAGCCCGAGGGACGGGTCCTGACATGGGTCACCACGGACGATCACGACAGCCCTGGTTCACATCGGGGACGCAACCCGTGTGTACCGCTGGTCATCGGCCCGGTGGACCGGCGTAAGGCAAATTCACGTGAGAATGAGCAAGCCAATACGCATAACGAACCAGCAGGGTACCCCTGAAGACCTGGAAGGGTCAAAACGCGGTCCGCGATCCCGTCTGGACGGGGGTAGCGGCGCACTCCGGTTCGGTCCTGGGTGGGGACCCCGTAGTTCGTACGACTTCCAGGGTAACCCGGCCGGACGGCGACGCACGCCACCCGAGGAGCCCCGCGAGCCCGCACAGCGCCAGACAGTCGCGGAACGCCCGCCGCTTGTGCTCGAACTCCGAGGGCCACGGGATGCCCCCCAGCTGGGGCACCAGGGCCGCCCAGAACCAGGGCGAGCGCGGCGCCGACCCCTCCCGCACCCCCGAAGCCAGCAGCAGCGGCAGCACCACCAGCAGGTAGTGGTCGAAGGACGGCCGGGACACCAGGAACGCGGCGAGCATCACCATGCAGGCCGTCTCCGCCAGCCGCAGCTCCCCGCCGTCGGCGTCGTCCGTACGCCGCCACCGCTCCCGTACGGCCCACAGCCCGGCCAGCGCCGCCGCGCCCGCCAGCACCACCGCCACCGGCTGCGGCACCCCCAGCCGGGGCAGCACCGCGATCGGCGAGGCGTCCCAGGGCAGCGCGTAGGCGTCCTGCCCCTGGAAGAGGAACGGCAGCGTCTTGGTGAAGAACAGCGTCGGGCTCGGCATCAGCAGCGCCCCCGCCAGCGACATCCCGGCGGGCACCAGCACCGCCGCGGCCAGCCCCCGCCACTGCCGGGCCAGCACGAACAGCAGCCCGACCGGCACCAGCATCGGCTTGCAGGCGATGGCCAGCCCCACCACCAGCCCGGCCGCGCCCCAGTTCCGCCGGTGCGCGCACAGCAGGGCCACCGGCAGGGCGGCCGCCGAGACCGCCGTCCAGTTCCCGATCAGCACGAGGTTCAGATACGGCTTGTAGGCGAGGGCGAACAGCCCGAGCCCCCCCACCGCGAACCGCGAGCGCACCGGCACCGAGAACAGCCGCAGCGCCGCCCACCAGCCCAGACCCACCAGCCCCGTCATCCCGAGCGGCAGCAGCCAGCGCAGCACCACCTGCGGCAGCAGCGCCTCCGGGACCGCCATGAGCACGGCGCTGGGCAGGTACAGGAAGCGCTTGTCCTCGTACGGGGACACCCCCGCGAGCAGCGCGTCCGCCGCCTTGACCACGAAGGCGTTGTCCGAGCCCCAGTTCGACCGCAGGCTCGTCGAGACGGCGACGGTCAGGAGGATCAGGAGCGAGACCAGCCGCCAGGACCGCGGCGCCGGCTCCAGCAGCCAGGCGATCCGCCGGTCGGCGGGGGACGGACGGTCCCACTTCAAGAACCAGATGCTAGGCCGCAGCCCCACAACACCCTCCCCCTCGACCGTGCCCGCGTCAGAACCGCCGCCCGGCCTCAGCGCTTGCGCTCGACGCGCCGCTCGTCCCAGACGGGCTCCTGAGTCTCCCGCACGACACCGTCCGAACCGAAGACCAGGTAACGGTCAAATGTGCGCGCGAACCAGCGGTCGTGCGTGACGCACAGCACAGTGCCGTCGTACGCCTCCAGGCCTTCCTGGAGGGCCTCCGCCGACTCCAGGTCGAGGTTGTCCGTCGGCTCGTCCAGCAGCAGCGCCGTGGTGCCGGCCAGCTCCAGCAGCAGGATCTGGAAACGTGCCTGCTGGCCGCCGGAGAGCTTCTCGAAGGGCTGCTCGCCCTGGCGCTCCAGCTCGTAGCGGCGCAGGGCGCCCATCGCCTGGCCCAGCGGCTTGGCCGCCTCCGTCCACAGGATGTCGACGAGGGTGCGGCCGAAGAGCTCCGGGTGCGCGTGCGTCTGCGCGAAGTGGCCCGGGAGGACCCGCGCGCCCAGCTTCCAGTCGCCGGCGTGCTTGACGTCCTCACCGGCCAGCAGACGCAGGAAGTGCGACTTGCCGGAGCCGTTCGAGCCGAGGACCGCGACCCGCTCCCCGTAGAACACCTCCAGGGAGAACGGCTTCATCAGGCCCGTGAGCTCCAGGTTCTCCACGGTCAGCGCCCGCACGCCGGTCCGGCCGCCCTTGAGCCGCATCCGGATGTCCTGCTCGCGCGGCGGCTCCGGCGGCGGGCCGGCCTCCTCGAACTTCTGGAAGCGGGTCTGCATCGCCCGGTACCGCGAGGCCATGTCGGGGCTGGAGGCGGCCTGGTTGCGCAGCCGCAGCACCAGGGCCTTCAGGCGGGCGTGCTCCTCGTCCCAGCGCCGCTTGAGCTCCTCGAAGCGCGCGAAGCGCTCCTTGCGGGCCTCGTGGTACGTCCCGAAACCGGCGCCGTGCACCCACACGTCGCTGCCGGTCGGGCTCGCCTCCAGGCTGATGATCTTCTCGGCAGCCTGGGTGAGCAGCTCCCGGTCGTGGGAGACGAAGAGCACCGTCTTGCGGGTGGCCTTCAGCTGCTCCTCCAGCCAGCGCTTGCCCGGGACGTCCAGGTAGTTGTCCGGCTCGTCGAGGAGCAGCACCTCGTCGGGCCCGCGCAGCAGCGCCTCCAGGACCAGCCGCTTCTGCTCACCGCCCGACAGGGTGCGCACCTCGCGGAACTGCGCGGAGTCGTACGGGATGGCCAGCGCGGCCATGGTGCAGACGTCCCACAGGGTCTCCGCCTCGTAGCCCTGGACGTCGGCCCAGTCGCTGAGCGCCTGCGCGTACGCCATCTGCGCGGCCTCGTCGTCGACCGTGAGGATCAGGTGCTCGGCCCGGTCCACGGCCTTGGCGGCCTCCCGGATCCGCGGCTGGGACACCGACACCAGCAGGTCCCGTACGGTCGTCTCGTCCCGGACGGAGCCCACGAACTGCGACATCACCCCGAGCCCGCCGCTGATGGCGACGCCGCCGCCGTGCGGCTGGAGCTCGCCGGAGATCAGCTTGAGCAGGGTGGTCTTGCCGGCGCCGTTCGCCCCCACCAGGGCCACCACCGACCCCTCCCCCACGCGGAAGGAGACGTCGGGGAGCAGGACCCGCCCGTCGGGAAGGTAGTACTCCAGGTGGTTGGCTTCGAGATGTCCCATGCCGGGCATTCTCCCGGTCCGGCGGCGATCCACCCAACCGGATTAGGCGGCGGTCAGCAGCAGCCGGCCCCGGGCAGGGTGCGCATGTTCCGCGCCTCCTTGCTGCGGGCGGCCAGCAGCTCGTCCGCCGGGTAGCCGACCTCCTCCAGGGTGAGCCCGTGCGGCTTCACCACGTGCACCGAGGAGTCCCGTACGGCGGCGGCCAGCACCTGCCCCGGCCACTCCACCGGCCGGTGCCCGTCACCGACGTGCAGCAGCGCGCCGACCAGCGAGCGGACCATGTTGTGGCAGAAGGCGTCGGCCCGCACCGTCGCCGTGACGATCCCGTCCGCGTCCCGCACCCAGCTGAGCTGCTGGAGCGTACGGATGGTCGTGGCGCCCTCGCGCTTCTTGCAGTACGCGGCGAAGTCGTGCTCGCCCAGCAGCGCGGCGGCGGCCTCGTTCATGGCCTCCACGTCCAGGGGCCACTGGTGCCACAGCACGTGCCCGCGGCGCAGCGGGTCCACGCCGGCCTGGTGGTCGCCCACGCGGTAGGCGTAGCGGCGCCAGATCGCCGAGAAGCGGGCGTTGAAGCCCTCGGGGGCCTCGGCGGCCCGCCACACCCGTACGTCGTGCGGCAGGCGGCCCGCGAGGCGGCGCAGCAGCTTGTCGTGGTGCTCGGCCCACACCTCCTCGGCCAGGTCGAACTGCGCGACCTGCCCGCGCGCGTGCACCCCGGCGTCGGTGCGCCCGGCGACGGTCAGGTCGACGGGCTCCCCCAGCCTCATCACGGTCTGCAGGGCGCTCTCCAGCTCGCCCTGCACGGTCCGCAGCGTCCGCTGCTTAGCCCAGCCGGAGAAGTCCTTGCCGTCGTACGACAGGTCCAGCCGCACCCGGACGTGCCCGGGCTCCACCTCGTCACTCACGTGACAGATCCTCTCAGAGATGCGGGAATGCAGAACGGGCCCGCCCCGGGAAGGGGCGGGCCCGTTCAGAGCCGTTCAGCGTGATCCCGGAGGGGATCAGGCCTCCTTGGTCTCCTCGGCGGCGGGAGCCTCGACAGCCTCCGCCTCCTTCACGGCGCGCTTGGTGGCGGCCTCGGCCTCACCAGTGGCCTGCTGGGCGACCGTCAGGGCCTCGACCAGCTCGATGACGGCCATCGGGGCGTTGTCGCCACGACGGTTGCCGATCTTGGTGATGCGCGTGTAACCACCGGGGCGGTTCTCGTAGCGCGGGGCGATCTCGGTGAACAGCGTGTGCACGATGCTCTTGTCCGTGATCGTCTGCAGCACCAGGCGACGGTTGTGGATGTCGCCCTTCTTGGCCTTGGTGACCAGACGCTCGGCGTAGGGACGCAGGCGACGGGCCTTGGCCTCGGTGGTGGTGATGCGGCCGTGCTCGAAGAGCGCCTTCGCGAGGTTCGCGAGGAGGTGCTTCTCGTGCGCGGCGGAACCGCCCAGGCGGGCACCCTTTGCGGGACGCGGCATTGTTACTCCTTCAAATCTGCACCGGCCGTGTCAGGTACCGGTGACAGTTCCCTCAGGCGGTCGCGAGAGGGGGGTGTGGGGGGCGTGAGCCCCCCACAAGCTCTTCTAGTACTGCTCGGTCTCGACGAAACCGGCATCCGCGTCGTCGTCCGCGCCGAACGCGTCGGCCGCGGCGGTCGGGTCGAATCCGGGCGGGCTGTCCTTGAGGGCCAGGCCCATGCCGGCCAGCTTCGCCTTGACCTCGTCGATCGACTTCGCACCGAAGTTGCGGATGTCGAGCAGGTCGGCCTCGGAGCGGGCGACGAGCTCACCCACGGAGTGGATGCCCTCGCGCTTGAGGCAGTTGTACGAGCGGACCGTGAGCTCGAGCTCCTCGATCGGCAGCGCCAGATCGGCGGCCAGGGCCGCGTCCGTCGGCGAGGGGCCCATGTCGATGCCCTCGGCGTCGATGTTGAGCTCGCGGGCCAGACCGAACAGCTCGACCAGGGTCTTGCCGGCGGACGCCATGGCGTCACGCGGGCGCATGGCCTGCTTGGTCTCGACGTCGACGATCAGCTTGTCGAAGTCGGTGCGCTGCTCGACTCGGGTCGCCTCGACCTTGTAGGTGACCTTGAGGACCGGGCTGTAGATGGAGTCGATCGGGATGCGACCGATCTCCTGGCCCAGCTGCTTGTTCTGGACGGCGGAGACGTAGCCGCGACCGCGCTCGACGGTCAGCTCCATCTCCAGCTTGCCCTTGCCGTTGAGCGTGGCGAGGACCAGGTCCGGGTTGTGCACCTCGACACCGGCCGGGGGCGCGATGTCAGCAGCGGTGACCAGGCCGGGACCCTGCTTGCGCAGGTACATCACGACCGGCTCGTCGTGCTCCGAGGAGACGACCAGCTGCTTGATGTTGAGGATGATGTCGGTGACGTCTTCCTTGACGCCCGGCACGGTGGTGAACTCGTGCAGGACGCCGTCCACGCGGATGCTGGTGACAGCGGCACCCGGGATGGACGACAGGAGCGTACGGCGCAGGGAGTTGCCGAGGGTGTAGCCGAAGCCCGGCTCGAGCGGCTCGATCACGAACCGCGAGCGGTACTCGTCGACGACCTCTTCGGTCAGCGAGGGACGCTGAGCGATAAGCATGTCTGTGTTCCTTCAGTCGTGGACGCCCACTATTTGACGCCCGACGGTGTGCAGCACGGGGCTGCGGACTACAAGGGTACGGGCGGTACGTCCCCCGCGAAGGGAACGCACCGCCCGGACACTCAAAGACGCACAGGTGCGTCCGCTGCGTCAGACGCGGCGGCGCTTCGGCGGGCGGCAGCCGTTGTGCGGGGTGGGGGTGACGTCCTGGATCGAGCCGACCTCGAGGCCGGTGGCCTGGAGGGAGCGGATCGCGGTCTCACGGCCGGAGCCGGGACCCTTGACGAAGACGTCGACCTTGCGCATGCCGTGCTCCTGCGCGCGGCGGGCGGCCGACTCGGCGGCCATCTGCGCGGCGAAGGGGGTGGACTTGCGCGAGCCCTTGAAGCCGACGTGGCCGGCGGAGGCCCAGGAGATCACGTTGCCCGAGGGGTCGGTGATCGAAACGATGGTGTTGTTGAACGTGCTCTTGATGTGGGCGTGCCCATGAGCGACGTTCTTCTTTTCCTTGCGGCGCACCTTCTTGGCAGCGCCCTGACGACCCTTGGGGGGCATCTCTTACTCCTACGGGAGGTGGTCGGTCCTACAGCGCAAGACCGCTGAACAGGACTACTTCTTGCCCGGCTTCTTCTTGCCGGCGATCGCGCGACGCGGGCCCTTGCGGGTACGCGCGTTGGTGCTGGTGCGCTGACCGTGCACCGGGAGGCCGCGACGGTGGCGGATACCCTGGTAGCACTGGATCTCGATCTTGCGACGGATGTCGCCCTGGATCTCGCGGCGGAGGTCACCCTCGGTACGGAGGTTGGCGTCCACGTACTCGCGGATCTTGACGAGGTCCTCTTCGGCCAGGTCACGAACGCGGGTGTTCGGGTTCACGCCGGTGGAGTCGAGGATCTCCTTGGACCGGGTGCGCCCGATACCGAAGACGTAGGTGAGTGCGATCTCCACACGCTTTTCGCGCGGGATGTCAACACCGGAAACGCGTGCCATTCAATGGCTCCTGTGTGTTCGGGGGTCTTCCGCAAAACCACTCCCGACCGCCGACCAACCCGAAGTGGGTGATGGTACGTCCGGGTCCCCGGCCCCCGCCGGAGGTGCCGCCGGCCCCTCTCAGGGCTGGGCGGGTTCTGCGTATGTACGTTTTCTTACGTCGCGCGAAGAACTGCGGAAGGCAGGTCGGTCGGCGTGCGTCAGCCCTGGCGCTGCTTGTGGCGCAGGTTGTCGCAGATGACCATGACCCGACCGTGACGGCGGATCACCTTGCACTTGTCGCAGATCTTCTTGACGCTCGGCTTGACCTTCATGTTGGTGAGGTTCTCCGGGTCAGTGCCACCACCCCGCGTGAGCGGGATGCGGGGGCAAGATCTACTTGTATCGGTAGACGATCCGGCCACGCGTCAGGTCGTACGGGGAGAGCTCCACGACAACCCGGTCATCAGGGAGGATGCGGATGTAGTGCATGCGCATCTTGCCGCTGATGTGCGCGAGGACCTTGTGACCGTTCTGGAGTTCCACCTTGAACATCGCGTTCGGGAGGGACTCGATCACGGTGCCCTCGATTTCGATGGCACCTTGCTTCTTGGCCACGCTTCGCCTTTCGAATCGGCTACCTTGATCGGCTCGAGTGCGCCCATGCAGGCATGGAAGTGCACGAGAGCCGACGAGTCAGTCTACGTCAGGGCACCCAGAAAGACGAATCCGGAAAGTTTGCCCCAGAGTCTAGATCATTACCCCAGCGGATCGGGCGCGGTGGTAACCCCGTACTCCGCGAGCTTCGCCTTGCCGCAGTCCGGGCTGGTCAGGACGATGGGGCCGGCCTCGGTCAGGGCGATGGAGTGCTCCCAGTGCGAGGACCAGGTGCCGTCCGTGGTGATGACCGTCCAGTCGTCGGCCAGTACCTCCGTCTGGGCGGTGCCCAGGGAGACCATGGGCTCGATCGCCAGGCACAGGCCCGGGACCAGCTTGATGCCCTTGCCCCGCTTGCGCGAGACGTAGTTCAGCAGGTGCGGGTCCATGTGCATCTCGGAGCCGATGCCGTGGCCGCCGTAGTCCTCGATGATCCCGAACTTGCCGAGGCTGTGCTCACCGGTGGTCGGGCGGGGCTGGCGCTTGATGTACGTCTCGATCGCCTTGGAGATGTCCACGAGGCGGTTGCCGAGCCGCATGGCGGCGATACCGGCCCACATGGACTCCTCGGTCACCCGGGACAGCTCCAGGAGCTCAGGCGCGTGTCCAGTGCCCACGAAGGCGGTGTAGGCGGCGTCGCCGTGCCAGCCGTCCACGATCGCGCCGGCGTCGATGGAGATGATGTCGCCGTCCTTGAGGACCGTCTTCTCGTCCGGGATGCCGTGGACGACGACCTCGTTCACCGAGGTGCAGATGGTCGCGGGGAATCCGCCGTATCCGAGGAAGTTCGACTTGGCCCCGGCGTCCGCGATGACCTTGCGGGCCACCATGTCCAGATCCAGTGTCGTGGCGCCCGGCACGGCCGCCTCCCGGGTCGCCGCGTGGATCGCGGCGACGACCAGTCCCGCCTCGCGCATCTTCGCGATCTGCTCGGGGGTCTTGATCTGGACCATGGGGAAACAGCCTTCCAGCTTCGGATCAGAGTCTTCTCAACAGTACGGCCGCGGTGCCCTGAGGACACCGCGGCCGTATCTGCTCACTACGGGGGTACTACTTCTTGAGGGCGTCCATCGCCCGCTTGGTGATCTCGTGCACCTCACCGAGGGCGGCGATCGTCACCAGCAGGCCCTGGGCCTTGTAGTAGTCGATGATCGGCTCGGTCTGCGTGTGGTAGACCTCCAGCCGGTTGCGGACCGTGGCCTCGGAGTCGTCGTCGCGCTGGTACAGCTCGCCGCCGCAGGTGTCGCAGACACCCTCGGTCTTCGGCGCGGCGTACGTGACGTGGAAGACGTGCGCGGACTCCTTGCGGCAGATCCGGCGGCCGGCGATGCGCTTGACGACCTCGTCCTCCTCGACCTCCAGGTCGAGGACGGCGTCGAGCTTCATGTTCTCGGCCTGCAGCATCACGTCGAGGGCCTCGGCCTGCGACACGTTGCGCGGGAAGCCGTCGAGCAGGAAGCCACCCGCGGCGTCCGGCTGCTCCATGCGGTCCTTGGCCATGCCGATGGTGATCTCGTCGGGGACGAGGTCACCGGCGTCCATGAACGCCTTCGCGCGACGGCCCAGCTCGGTGTTCTGGCTGATGTTGGCGCGGAAGAGGTCGCCCGTGGAGATGTGCGGGATCGACAGGTTCTCGGCAAGGAACGCGGCCTGCGTTCCCTTGCCCGCACCGGGGGGTCCGACGAGGACGATTCGCATCAGCGGAGGAACCCTTCGTAATTGCGCTGCTGGAGCTGGCTCTCGATCTGCTTCACGGTTTCCAGACCGACACCCACGATGATGAGGATGCTCGTCCCGCCGAACGGGAAGTTCTGGTTCGCCCCGAAGCCCGCCAACGCCATCGTCGGCACAAGAGCGATGAGACCCAGGTACAGCGACCCCGGCCAGGTGATGCGGTTGAGTACGTAGCTCAGGTACTCGGCGGTAGGCCGGCCGGCGCGGATGCCCGGGATGAACCCACCATACTTCTTCATGTTGTCAGCAACTTCCTCGGGGTTGAACGAGATCGCCACGTAGAAGAACGCGAAGAACACGATCAGGAGGAAGTAGGTCGCGATGTAGTACGGGTGGTCGCCCTTGACGAAGTGCTTCTGGATCCAGGTGGCCCAGCCCGCGGTCGAGCCGCTGAACTGCACGATCAGAGCCGGGATGTACAGCAGCGACGAGGCGAAGATGACCGGGATGACACCGGCCTGGTTCACCTTGAGCGGGATGTAGGTGGACGTACCGCCGTAGGCACGGCGGCCGATCATGCGCTTCGCGTACTGGACGGGGATCCTGCGCTGCGCCTGCTCGACGAAGACCACCAGGGCCACCATCGCCAGACCCACCAGGATGACCACGCCGAACTCGACCCAGCCATCAGCGATCTTGCCCTGGAGCTTGATCGTCCAGAGAGCGCCGACGAAGCCGGCCGCGATCGAGATGAACATGAGGATCGACATGCCGTTGCCGATGCCGCGGTCGGTGATGAGCTCACCGAGCCACATGACGACGCAGGTGCCGGCGGTCATCGTGAGGACCATGACGACCGTGGTGAAGATGGAGCGGTCCGGAACGATCTCGGAGCGGACGGGGCAGGTCCCGAACAGAGCGCCGGTGCGCGCGGTGGCGACCAGGCCGGTGCCCTGCAGGATCGCGAGCGCGACCGTCAAATAGCGCGTGTACTGAGTGATCTTCGCCGTGCCGGACTGACCCTCTTTTTTGAGGTTCTCCAGCTTCGGGATGACCACGGTCAGCAGCTGCAGGATGATGCTCGCCGTGATGTACGGCATGATGCCGAGCGCGAAGATCGTGATCTGCAGCAGCGCACCGCCGCTGAACATGTTGACCAGACCGAAGAGGCTGTTGCTGCTCCCCATCTGGTCCACACAGATCTGAACGTTCTTGTAGCTCACGCCGGGGACCGGGATGTGGGACCCGAGCCGATACAGCACGATGATGGCGAGCGTGAAGAGCAGCTTCTTGCGCAGGTCGGGCGTCTTGAACGCCCGGGCGAACGCGGTGAGCACGGTGCCTCCTGCGACCCCCGCGCTACTGCGTCAGAGGTGACGGTCTGAGGGATCGACGAATACGTACAAGCAAAGGTGCACGCCACCTTACCGGCGAGTGTGCCCCCCGTGGAACGACCAACCGGGGATGCCCCTTATGTGAGGCATCCCCGGTCGGGTTTCTAGCTATTTGTCACAAGAGTTTCGTCTTAGACGAGCTCGGTGACGGTGCCGCCGGCAGCGGCAATCTTCTCCTTGGCGGAGCTGGAGACGGCGTCAACCGAAACCTGCAGCGCCACGGAGATCTCGCCCTGGCCCAGGACCTTGACGAGGCTGTTCTTGCGAACCGCGCCCTTGGCGACCAGGTCGGCCACCGTGACCTCTCCACCCTCGGGGTAGAGAGCGCCGAGCTTGTCCAGGTTCACGACCTGGAACTCGGTGCGGAACGGGTTCTTGAAGCCCTTGAGCTTCGGCAGACGCATGTGGAGGGGCATCTGCCCACCCTCGAAGCGCTGCGGGATCTGGTAGCGGGCCTTCTGGCCCTTCGTACCACGACCGGCCGTCTTACCCTTCGACGCCTCACCACGACCGACACGGGTCTTCGCGGTCTTGGCACCGGGGGCGGGACGGAGGTTGTGGGCCTTCAGCGGGCTGTTCTCAGCCATGTTAGTCAACCTCCTCAACCGTCACGAGGTGGCGGACGGTCTGAGCCATTCCGCGGAACTCGGGGCGGTCCTCCTTGACGACGACGTCGTTCAGGCGCTTGAGCCCGAGCGAACGCAGCGTGTCGCGGTGGTTCTGCTTGCTGCCGATGTACGACTTCGTCTGCGTGATCTTGAGGCGGGCCATTAGACACCCGCCCCAGCACGCGCACGGAGCAGAGCCGCGGGAGCGACGTCCTCGAGGGGCAGACCACGGCGAGCCGCGATCTCCTCGGGACGCTGCAGGCCCTTGAGGGCCGCCACGGTCGCGTGCACGATGTTGATCGCGTTCGAAGAGCCGAGCGACTTCGACAGGATGTCGTGAACGCCGGCGCACTCCAGAACGGCGCGCACCGGGCCACCGGCGATAACACCGGTACCGGGGGCGGCCGGCTTCAGCAGCACGACGCCCGCGGCACGCTCGCCCGTGATCGGGTGAGGGATGGTGCCCTGGATGCGCGGAACCTTGAAGAAGTTCTTCTTGGCTTCCTCGACACCCTTGGCGATGGCCGCGGGAACTTCCTTGGCCTTGCCGTAACCGACACCTACGGTGCCGTCACCGTCGCCCACCACGACCAGCGCGGTGAAGCTGAAGCGGCGACCACCCTTGACAACCTTGGCGACGCGGTTGATCGCGACAACGCGCTCAACGTAAGCGGTCTTCTCGGCGGCAGGGCCACCGTCGCGACCCTTCCGGTCCCGCCGCTCGCCGCCACCGGCACCGCTTCCGCGGCGCTGGGGTCCAGCCATTGGATTACCTCTCTCTGTTACGTCCGTGAGTCCCGGAACCGGGGCTTAGAACTTCAGCCCGGCTTCGCGGGCGGCGTCAGCCAGAGCGGCAATGCGCCCGGCGTATCGGTTGCCACCGCGGTCGAACACGACGGTCTCGACACCCGCGGCCTTGGCACGCTCGGCGACGAGCGCGCCGACAGCCTGGGCCTGCGAGCTCTTGTCGCCTTCGCCACCGCGGATCGAAGCGTCCAGGGTCGACGCCGACGCCAGGGTGTGACCCTGGAGGTCGTCGATGACCTGAGCAACGATGTTGCGGTTCGAACGCGTCACGACGAGGCGCGGACGCTCCGCCGTACCCGAGACGTTCTTGCGGATGCGGATGTGGCGGCGAGCCTTGGCAGCGCGCTTGTACGCGTCGCCCTTGGCGATCTTCACACCGTATGCCATGGCTACTTACCAGCCTTTCCGACCTTGCGGCGGATGACTTCGCCGGCGTACTTGACACCCTTGGCCTTGTACGGGTCGGGCTTCCGCAGCTTGCGGATGTTGGCGGCGACCTCGCCGACCTTCTGCTTGTCGATGCCCTCGACCGTGAACTTGGTGGGCGACTCGACCTTGAAGGAGATGCCCGAGGGCGCCTCGATCAGGATCGGGTGGCTGTAGCCAAGCTGGAACTCCAGGTCGGAGCCCTTCGCGGCGACGCGGTAACCGACACCGCTGATCTCGAGAGCCTTGACGTAACCCGTGGTCACGCCGGTGATCATGTTCGCCACCAGCGTGCGGGACAGGCCGTGCAGGGCCTTGTTCTGACGCTCGTCGTTCGGGCGGGTGACGTTCAGAACGCCGTCCTCACCCTTGACGATCTCGATCGGCGCGGCGACGGTGTGGGCGAGGGAACCCTTGGGGCCCTTCACCTCGACCGTGCGGCCGACGATGGTGACGTCCACACCGGCGGGAACCTGGATGGGGAGCTTGCCGATTCGCGACATTGCTTTTCCTCCGTTCCCGACTACCAGACGTAGGCGAGGACTTCCCCACCTACGCCCTTCTTGCCTGCCTGCTGGCCGGTCAGGAGACCGTGGGACGTGGAGATGATCGCCACGCCCAGGCCGCCGAGGACCTTCGGCAGGTTGGTGGACTTCGCGTACACGCGCAGACCGGGCTTCGAGATCCGCTTGATGCCCGCGATGGAGCGCTCACGGTTCGGCCCGAACTTCAGCTCGAGGACGAGGTTCTTGCCGACCTCGGCGTCCTCGACCTTCCAGCCGGTGATGAAACCCTCCTGCTTGAGGATCTCCGCGATGTGCGACTTGATCTTGCTGTGCGGCATCACGACGGTGTCGTGGTACGCCGAGTTAGCGTTACGCAGACGAGTGAGCATGTCTGCGATCGGGTCAGTCATGGTCATGAAGTGGCCTTCGGCCTCTCTCGCCGGGGTTTCCTGTATGCGCCATCCCTCTCCCCACTCAGAGGCGGGACGGGTGCGGCGCGGGGACCTACGGCGTAGTAAGTCGTTATGGGCGGCGGACGCCCAACCACACAAGCCTAAGGCATGCGCGGCCGGGCATCCGCCGACCAGATGCTTACCGAGAGTGCCTGGTACCGCTCAAGTCCTTACGGACGAGAGGGAGTTACCAGGAGCTCTTGGTCACGCCCGGCAGCTCGCCACGGTGAGCCATCTCACGAAGGCACACGCGGCACAGGCCGAACTTGCGGTACACGGAGTGGGGACGACCGCAGCGCTGGCAGCGGGTGTACGCACGCACACCGAACTTGGGCTTGCGGGCAGCCTTCGCGATGAGAGCCTTCTTCGCCATCTCGCTTACGCCTCCTTGAAGGGGAAGCCGAGGTGACGAAGGAGCGCGCGGCCCTCAGCGTCGTTGGTCGCCGTGGTGACCACGGTGATGTCCATACCCCGGGTACGGTCGATCTTGTCCTGGTCGATCTCGTGGAACATGACCTGCTCCGTGAGACCGAAGGTGTAGTTGCCACGGCCGTCGAACTGCTTCGGCGACAGACCACGGAAGTCACGGATACGCGGCAGCGCGAGCGACAGCGTACGGTCCAGGAACTCCCACATGCGGTCACCACGGAGGGTGACGTGGCAGCCGATCGGCTGACCCTCGCGCAGCTTGAACTGCGCGATGGACTTGCGGGCCTTCGTGACGGCCGGCTTCTGACCGGTGATCGTCGTCAGGTCGCGGATCGCGCCGTCGATCAGCTTCGAGTCACGGGCGGCGTCGCCGACACCCATGTTCACGACGATCTTGACGAGACCGGGGATCTGCATGACGTTCTCGTAGGAGAACTCCTCACGCAGCTTGCCCGCGATGTCCTCGCGGTACTTCGTCTTGAGACGCGGAGTGGTAGCCATCAGATGTCCTCACCCGTCCGCTTGGCAACGCGGATCTTGTTGCCCTCGTCGTCGAAGCGGTAGCCGACGCGGGTGACGACCTTCTTGCCGTCCTTCTCCACAACCAGCTGAACGTTGCTGACGTGGACCGGGGCCTCGGTGATCACAATGCCACCGGCCTGGTTCTGCGCAGCCTTGGTGTGCTTCTTGACCCGGTTGACACCCTCGACGAGGACGCGGTCGTTGGCGGGGAAGGCCGCGATGACCTTGCCCTGCTTGCCCTTGTCCTTACCGGTGATGACCTGAACCAGGTCGCCCTTCTTGATCTTCATGCTTACAGCACCTCCGGCGCGAGCGAGATGATCTTCATGAACTTCTTCTCGCGCAGCTCACGGCCCACCGGGCCGAAGATACGGGTGCCGCGAGGGTCGCCGTCGTTCTTCAGAATGACGGCGGCGTTCTCGTCAAAGCGGATGTACGAGCCGTCCTGGCGGCGACGCTCCTTGACGGTGCGAACGATGACCGCCTTGACGACGTCACCCTTCTTCACGTTGCCACCGGGGATCGCGTCCTTGACGGTGGCGACGATGACGTCACCGATGCCCGCGTAGCGGCGACCGGAACCACCGAGAACACGGATGCAAAGGATTTCCTTGGCACCAGTGTTGTCGGCGATACGCAGTCGCGACTCCTGCTGGATCACGTGTATCTCCTGTTTGTCTGCCGGTTCCCGGCGGGGGCCTCACACTCCGAAGAGCGGCGGCCCCCACCGAGCCTGGCGGAACGAACCTAAGGGAAACCCCTCAGGTGCTTACTTGGCCTTCTCGAGGATCTCGACGATGCGCCAGCGCTTGCTCGCCGACAGCGGACGCGTCTCCATGATGAGGACGCGGTCGCCGACGCCGGCAGCGTTCTGCTCGTCGTGCGCCTTGAGCTTGTTCGTACGGCGGATGACCTTGCCGTACAGCGCGTGCTTCACGCGGTCCTCGACAGCGACGACGACGGTCTTGTCCATCTTGTCGCTGACGACCAGACCCTCACGGGTCTTGCGGAAGCCGCGGTCAGTCGTCTCAGTCACGTTGTTCTCGCTCATCAGGCGCTCTCCACCGTCTCGATACCGAGCTCACGCTCGTGCATCAGGGTGTAGATGCGAGCGATGTCCTTACGGACGGACTTGAGCCGGCCGTTGTTCTCCAGCTGACCCGTGGCCGCCTGGAAACGGAGCTTGAACAGCTCCTCCTTGGCCTCGCGCAGCTTGCCAACGAGCTCCTCGTTGCCGAGCTCACGCAGCTCGGACGCCTTGGTTCCCGTCGCCATCACGACTCACCTGCCTCGCGCCGAACAATCCGGCACTTCATCGGAAGCTTGTGAGCAGCGCGGGTGAGCGCCTCACGAGCAATCTTCTCGTTCGGGTAGGACAGCTCGAACATGACCCGGCCCGGGTGCACGTTGGCGATCCACCACTCGGGAGAACCCTTACCGGAACCCATGCGGGTCTCGGCAGGCTTCTTGGTGAGCGGGCGGTCCGGGTAGATGTTGATCCAGACCTTGCCGCCACGCTTGATGTGGCGGGTCATCGCGATACGAGCCGCCTCGATCTGGCGGTTCGTCACGTACGCCGGGGTCAGCGCCTGGATGCCGTACTCGCCGAACGAGACCTCAGTACCGCCCTTGGCCATACCACGGCGCTTCGGGTGGTGCTGCTTGCGGTGCTTGACCCTACGAGGGATCAGCATGTCGGTCAGGCCTCCGTTCCGGTGCTCTCAGCCGGAGCGGCGGCGGGAGCGTCGGCCTTGGGGGCCTCGGCACCAGCAGCCTGCTGCGGCTTGCGGCCACCACGGCCGCCGCGCTCGCCACCACGGCCACCACGGCCGGCGGGACGGTCGCCAGCGCCCTGCGCGCCACGGGCCGGGCGGTTACCCGCACGGGCCGCAGCGTTCTCGGCGCGAACCTCGGCGATGTTCTTGACGTCGCCCTTGTAGATCCAGACCTTCACACCGATACGGCCGAAGGTGGTCTTGGCCTCGAAGAAGCCGTAGTCCACGTTCGCGCGGAGGGTGTGCAGCGGCACACGGCCTTCGCGGTAGAACTCGGAGCGGGACATCTCGGCGCCGCCGAGGCGGCCGCCGCACTGGATCTTGATGCCCTTGGCGCCGGCCTTCATCGTGCCCTGCATGCTCTTACGCATGGCGCGACGGAAGGAGACGCGGGAGGAGAGCTGCTCGGCAACGGCCTGGGCAACCAGCTGGGCATCGAGCTCGGGGTTCTTGACCTCGAGGATGTTCAGCTGGACCTGCTTGCCCGTGAGCTTCTCGAGGTCACCGCGGATGCGGTCGGCCTCGGCGCCACGGCGACCGATGACGATGCCCGGACGAGCGGTGTGGATGTCCACACGCACGCGGTCACGGGTGCGCTCGATCTCAACCTTCGAGATGCCGGCGCGCTCCATGCCGGACGTCATCATCCTGCGGATGGCGACGTCTTCCTTGACGTAGTCCTTGTACAGCTTGTCGGCGTACCAACGCGACTTGAAGTCGGTGGTGATGCCGAGCCGGAACCCGTGCGGGTTTACCTTCTGGCCCATTACCGGGAACCTTCCTTGCTGCTGACGACCACGGTGATGTGGCTGGTCCGCTTGCGGATCCGGTAGGCACGGCCCTGGGCACGCGGACGGAACCGCTTCAGGGTCGGGCCCTCGTCCACGTACGCCTCGCTGATGACCAGCGTGGAGGCGTCCGGGTGGTTGTAGTTGTGTGCGGCATTGGCAATGGCGCTGTCCAGCACCTTGCCAACCGGCACGCTCGCGGCCTGCGGGGCGAAACGCAGGACCGCCTGAGCCTCCGTGGCATCCATGCCACGGATAAGGTCCACCACTCGGCGGGCCTTCATGGGCGTGACGCGGATGTACCGCGCCTGGGCCCTGGCTTCCATGGTTGTCCCTTCGGTGTAAGTCATAGTCGTAACCACCCCGCCTTTAGCGGCGCTTCGACTTCCGGTCGTCCTTGACGTGGCCGCGGAAGGTGCGAGTCGGCGAGAACTCGCCGAGCTTGTGGCCGACCATCGACTCGGTGACGAACACCGGGACGTGGGTCTTGCCGTTGTGCACCGCGATGGTGTGACCCAGCATGCTGGGGATGATCATCGAGCGACGGGACCAGGTCTTGATGACGTTCTTGGTGCCGGCTTCGTTCTGGACGTCCACCTTCTTTACGAGGTGGTCGTCGACGAAGGGCCCCTTCTTGAGACTGCGCGGCATCTAAACCCGCTCCTAGCGCTTCTTGTTCGTCTTGCGGCGGCGGACGATGTACTTGCTCGAAGCCTTCTTCGGCGAGCGAGTACGACCCTCCTTCTGACCCCACGGGGAGACCGGGTGGCGACCACCACTGGTCTTGCCCTCACCACCACCGTGCGGGTGGTCAACCGGGTTCATCGCGACACCGCGGACGGACGGGCGAACGCCCTTCCAGCGCATGCGGCCGGCCTTGCCCCAGTTGATGTTCGACTGCTCGGCGTTGCCGACCTCGCCGACCGTGGCGCGGCAGCGCGCGTCGACGAGACGGATCTCACCGGACGGCATACGAAGGTGGGCCATGGTGCCCTCCTTCGCCAGCAGCTGCACGGAGGCACCAGCGGAGCGGGCGAACTTCGCGCCGCCACCGGGACGGAGCTCGATCGCGTGGATCGTGGTACCGACCGGGATGTTGCGGAGCGCGAGGTTGTTGCCCGGCTTGATGTCGGCCGTGGGGCCGTTCTCAATCCGGTCGCCCTGCTTCAGGCTCTTCGGCGCGATGATGTAGCGCTTCTCGCCGTCGGCGTAGTGCAGGAGCGCGATGCGCGCGGTGCGGTTGGGGTCGTACTCGATGTGCGCGACCTTGGCCGGCACGCCGTCCTTGTCGTGACGACGGAAGTCGATCACGCGGTAGGCGCGCTTGTGTCCACCACCCTGGTGGCGAACGGTGATCCGACCGGTGTTGTTACGGCCGCCCTTGCTGTGCAGGGGGCGAACCAGCGACTTCTCCGGCGTGGACCGCGTGATCTCGACAAAGTCGGCGACGCTGGAGCCACGACGGCCCGGGGTCGTCGGCTTGTACTTGCGGATACCCATTTCTCAGTCCTCGTCCGATTCCGGACGACTAGACCTCCGTTAGGAGGCCTGGCCGCCGAAGATGTCGATACGGTTGCCCTCGGCAAGGGTCACGATGGCGCGCTTGGTGTTCGCACGCTTGCCGAAACCGGTCTTGGTCCGCTTGCGCTTACCCTGACGGTTGATCGTGTTGACCCCGGTGACCTTGACCGAGAAGACCGCTTCCACGGCCTGCTTGATCTGGGTCTTGTTGGCGCCGGGCGCGACGATGAACGTGTACTTGTTCTCGTCCAGCAGCGCGTAGCTCTTCTCCGAGACGACCGGCTTGATCAGCAGGTCGCGCGGGTCGGTGAAGGTCTTGCTGGTAACGGTCGCCTCAGACATCAGGCGTCGCTCCCTTCGGTCTCATCGGCCTTGGGGCCAGACACGAAGGACTCGAACGCGGTCTGGGTGAAGACCACATCGTCGGAGACGATCACGTCGTACGTGTTCAGCTGGCCCGGCTCCAGGATGTGAACCTGGGGCAGGTTGCGGGCGGACAGCCACGCGGCCTCTTCGCTGCGGTCGACGACCAGGAGCAGGTTCTTGCGCTCCGAGATCTTGCCGAACAGCGTCTTGGCGGCCTTCGTGGAGGCGGCACCCTCGACCACGCCGGTGACGACGTGGATGCGGGAGTGACGCGCACGGTCCGAGAGGGCACCGCGGAGGGCGGCGGCCTTCATCTTCTTCGGGGTCCGCTGGGAGTAGTCACGCGGCTGCGGGCCGTGGACGACGCCACCGCCGACGAACTGCGGAGCGCGGGTGGAACCCTGGCGAGCGCGGCCGGTGCCCTTCTGGCGGTACGGCTTGCGGCCACCACCACGGACTTCGCCACGACGCTTGGTCTTGTGCGTGCCCTGACGGGCAGCAGCCAGCTGGGCGACAACGACCTGGTGGATCAGCGGAACGCTGGTCTTCGCGTCGAAGATCTCCGCGGGGAGCTCGACGGTACCGGCCTTGTCGCCTGCCGGCGAAAGGATGTCAATGGTGCTCATTACCTCAAGCCCCCTTGGCCGCGGTACGGACCAGGACGAGGCCGCCGTTCGGACCGGGGACCGCACCCTTGATGAGGAGCAGACCCTTCTCCGCGTCAACCGCGTGGATGGTCAGGTTCTGGGTGGTGACGCGCTCGTTACCCATACGACCGGCCATGCGCATGCCCTTGAAGACACGCCCAGGGGTGGCGCAGCCACCGATCGAACCGGGGGAGCGGTGCTTGCGCTGCACACCGTGACCGGCGCCGAGGCCCCGGAAGTTGTGCCGCTTCATGACACCGGCGAAGCCCTTGCCCTTGCTGTTGCCCGTGACGTCAACCTTGACGCCGGACTCGAACACCTCAGCAGTGATCTCCTGGCCGAGCGTGTACTCGCTGGCGTCGGAGGTGCGGAGCTCCACCAGGTGGCGGCGGGGGGTGACGTCGGCCTTGGCGAAGTGGCCCTTGAGGGGCTTGTTCACCTTGCGCGGGTCGATCTCGCCGAAGGCGATCTGGACCGACTCGTAGCCGTCGATGTCGTTCGTACGGACCTGGGTAACGACGCAGGGTCCGGCCTTGACCACGGTGACCGGGACGACACGGTTGTTCTCGTCCCAGACCTGGGTCATGCCGAGCTTCTCGCCCAGGACGCCCTTGATCTGCTTTGCCATCTTCTCGACGCCTCTCAGAGCTTGATCTCGATGTCAACGCCGGCCGGAAGGTCCAGGCGCATCAGCGAGTCAACGGTCTTGGGCGTCGGGTCGAGGATGTCGATCAGGCGCTTGTGCGTGCGCATCTCGAAGTGCTCGCGCGAGTCCTTGTACTTGTGCGGCGACTTGATGACGCAGTACACGTTCTTCTCAGTGGGCAGCGGCACCGGGCCTGCGACCGACGCACCAGTGCGGGTCACCGTCTCGACGATCTTCTTCGCCGAGGAGTCGATGACCTCGTGGTCGTAGGCCTTGAGCCGGATGCGGATCTTCTGTCCCGCCATGGCTACTCCGTAGTCCTGTCTGTATGTGGAACGCTCTGGCTCCCGGTCGGCTGCGGGATCAAGTCCCGCCGCCTCTCCTCCGACCCACGCGGTCGGGCGTGTCGCACTCCCTCTACAGAAAATCCCCATACGGAAATTCCCTCATCGAAGGGGGTGCGGTCCCTGGACCGCGCATCGGGGGAGAAACACCCACCGAGTGCCTGGTGGGCACCGTGCTGACACTTCCCAGAAGATTCCCGTACGTCCGTCCCCATTGCTGCCCCGAAAGGCAGATTAAGGACGACGAGTACTGTGGGACTCGCTTCCGGTCCTCCCGGCGGGAGGCGCACAGCATCGGCACTCAGCCGAGCAACTTGAGTAGTCTGCCATACGAGACACGTACCTGGCCAATCGGGCGGAAGAGAATACCCCGCCGGGCGATCACGTCAAACTGCGGCACGCGATTCCCCCGGCGGGCGCCTCCCAGGTCAGGACCGGGATACGGTCCCGCAGCCCTCCTGCGGCAGGGCGTCGATGCCCTTGGTGCGGTCGTACGGATCGACCGGCGTTCCGGAGGGTGCTGGTCCGCCGACCGGGTCCGAGAAGAACGACGGGTGCAGGTAGCCGTCGTACCGGTCACAGGCACTGTTCGCGATGTCGCGCTGGAACCGGTACAGCCACAGCTTCCCCGGGGTCCCCTGCCACTTGCGCAGGTCCGCGACGGTGAAGGTGGCCTCGCGGCGGACGATGGTCCGTGCGACGTCCTCCGGATTGCCCTTGACCTTCACGAAGGGGTAGACGAAGGAGTAGTCCACCTTGACCGCGGCCTGTCCCGGCTCCGCCCCCGGCTCCACCCACATCCGGCCCCGCACCTTGACCACGTCGCCGACGGGCTTCAGCTCGGCCGGGTCGTACCGGGTGAACCAGTCGAGCGGGTCCTGGTCCTCGGCGGGCTTCTCGTAGGCCGCCGCCACCTCCTTGGAGGTCTTCTCGTCCCGCGGGTCCAGCAGGGCCAGTGCGGCGGCCGGGCGCTCACCGCGCAGGGTCGCCGGGTCCAGGTTGGCGGCGACGAGGAACTGCTTCGCCTTCGCGAGGGCGTCCGCGACGCTCTCCTTGGACACCCCGCCGACGGACTCGGCCTGCGGGACCTCGATACCGGCGGCGCCATCGGCCCACTGGAGGGCCGGAGAGCCCCGGAAGGGCTCCTTCAGGGTCGGCCGGTCCGGGTACCCCTGCGAGGGCGCGGCGGTCGGCCGTACGGACTCCCCGGGCAGCGGCGCGGCACTCTTGGCGTCCTGGCGGGCCGCGGTCTTCCCCGTCAGCCGGTCGATCACCAGCTCCGGCCGCAGGGCGACCAGCGCCAGCCCCGCGATGAGCACGATGGCCGCGGTGGCCTTGAGCCTCCTACGGCCCCTCCCCCGGGCTTCCATCTCCTGCCAGGCCGGCCCGGTCCGCCACCCCGGCGGATCGTTTCGCCTGGGCTTCGGCCGACGCCCGAACCGCCCGCGCCCGGCGGCCGCCGCACGCTCCTCGTCCTCGCGGCGGAGCCGCTCCGTCACCATCCGGGCCCTCGCCGAGGGCTCCTTGGGCGCGTCCGCGGCCTCCGCGGCCACCTGCTCGCCGAACCGCGCCCACTCCTCGTCGGAGATGCCCGGCCGGCCGTCGTCCTGCTGTGCCACTCTTCCACCCCTGAAAACCGCTACCTGCTACCTGCTACCTGCGCCGATCTGCTGCGGAGCCTCTCACAGGGCGCTGACACCACGGCGCGGGGGTACGCCGAAGGGCCCCTCCCCCACCGCCGGAGCGGAGGGAAGGGGCCCCTCGTCGAACATGGTGCCCGCTCGCGCGGACTACCAGGTCAGAACACGAATTACTTCGTGATCTTGGTGACCTGGCCGGCGCCCACGGTACGACCACCCTCACGGATGGCGAACTTCAGGCCCTCTTCCATCGCGACCGGCTGGATGAGCGCGACCGTCATGTCGGTGTTGTCACCGGGCATGACCATCTCGGTGCCCTCAGGCAGGGTCACAACGCCCGTCACGTCCGTGGTACGGAAGTAGAACTGCGGGCGGTAGTTGTTGAAGAACGGGGTGTGACGGCCACCCTCGTCCTTCGACAGGATGTACGCGGCGGCCTCGAACTCGGTGTGCGGCGTGACCGAACCGGGCTTGATGATGACCTGGCCGCGCTCGACGTCCTCGCGCTTGATGCCACGGAGGAGCAGACCGACGTTCTCGCCCGCCTGGCCCTCGTCGAGCAGCTTGCGGAACATCTCGATGCCGGTGACCGTGGTGGTGGTCTTCTCGGTCTTGATGCCGATGATGTCGACGGTCTCGTTGACCTTCAGGACACCACGCTCGATACGACCGGTGACGACGGTGCCACGACCGGTGATCGTGAAGACGTCCTCGACCGGCATCAGGAACGGCTGGTCGACGTCACGCGGCGGGGTGGGGATCGACTCGTCGACGGCCTTCATGAGGCCGAGGAGCTTCTCGCCCCACTCCTTGTCGCCCTCGAGCGCCTTCAGCGCGGAGACCTGGACGACCGGCAGGTCGTCGCCCGGGAAGTCGTAGTCGGAGAGCAGCTCACGAACCTCGAGCTCGACGAGCTCCAGGATCTCCTCGTCGTCCACCATGTCGGCCTTGTTCAGGGCGACGACGATGTACGGAACGCCGACCTGGCGGGCCAGGAGCACGTGCTCCTTGGTCTGCGGCATCGGGCCGTCGGTGGCGGCGACCACGAGGATGGCACCGTCCATCTGCGCGGCACCGGTGATCATGTTCTTGATGTAGTCCGCGTGACCCGGGCAGTCGACGTGGGCGTAGTGACGCGCCTCGGTCTGGTACTCGACGTGCGCGATGGAGATGGTGATACCGCGCTGGCGCTCCTCAGGAGCCTTGTCGATCTGGTCGAAGGCCGAGGCCTCGTTCAGGTCCGGGTACGCGTCATGCAGCACCTTGGTAATGGCGGCCGTGAGGGTCGTCTTACCGTGGTCAATGTGACCGATGGTGCCGATGTTGACGTGCGGCTTAGTCCGCTCGAACTTCGCCTTCGCCACGGGGGTCCTCCTGGAGAGTGGTTCTGTACGCCTTACAGATCGGCGCCAGGTGATCTTTGCTGGAAAGCCGGCCGGTCCCCGGGGCAACGAGAGCGTGGCTCCTGTTGCCCCAGAGGCTGCCGGTGACAAGCCTAAAGCGTGTACTCGGAAGAGTTACTCGCCCTTGGCCTTCGCGATGATCTCCTCAGCGACGTTCCGGGGAACCTCGGCGTAGGAGTCGAACTGCATCGAGTAGCTGGCGCGACCCGAGGTCTTGCTGCGGAGGTCTCCGACGTAGCCGAACATCTCCGAAAGCGGCACGAGGCCCTTCACGACGCGAGCGCCGTGACGCTCCTCCATGGCCTGGATCTGGCCACGGCGGGAGTTGATGTCGCCGATGACGTCACCCATGTAGTCCTCGGGCGTGGTGACCTCTACGGCCATCATCGGCTCCATGAGCACGGGGGACGCCTTGCGCGCGGCCTCCTTGAAGGCCTGCGAACCGGCGATCTTGAACGCGAGTTCGGAGGAGTCGACCTCGTGGTAGCCGCCGTCGAGAAGCGTGACGCGGACGCCCGTCATCTCGTAGCCGGCCAGGATGCCGAACTGCATGGCTTCCTGCGCACCGGCGTCGACCGAAGGGATGTACTCCTTCGGCACGCGGCCACCGGTGACCTTGTTCACGAACTCGTACGCCGGACCATCGGCGTCCGTGATCGGCTCGATCGCGATCTGCACCTTGGCGAACTGACCGGTACCACCGGTCTGCTTCTTGTGGGTGTAGTCGTGACGGTCCACGGTGCCGCGGATCGTCTCGCGGTACGCGACCTGCGGCTTGCCGACGTTGGCCTCGACCTTGAACTCGCGCTTCATACGGTCGACCAGCACCTCGAGGTGCAGTTCGCCCATACCGCCGAGGATGGTCTGGCCCGTCTCCTCGTCCGAGTGAACGTGGAAGGAGGGGTCCTCCTCCGCGAGACGCTGGATGGCTACACCCAGCTTCTCCTGGTCACCCTTGGACTTGGGCTCGATGGCGACCTGGATGACCGGGGCCGGGAAGTCCATGGACTCCAGGATCACCTGGTTCTTGTCGTCACACAGCGTCTCACCGGTGGTGGTCTGCTTCAGGCCCATGACCGCGACGATGTCGCCGGCGCCCACCGAGTCGATCTCCTCACGCTTGTTCGCGTGCATGCGGTAGATCTTGCCGATGCGCTCCTTCTTGCCCTTGACGGAGTTCAGCACCGCAGTGCCGGCCTCCAGGCGGCCCGAGTAAACCCGGACGAAGGTGAGCTTGCCGAGGTGCGGGTCGCTCATGATCTTGAACGCCAGCGCCGCGAGGGGCTCCTCGTCGGAAGGCTTGCGCTTCACGACGACCTCGGGGTCCTTGACGTCGTGGCCTTCGATGGCCTCGATGTCCAGGGGCGAGGGCAGGTAGCGGACGACGGCGTCGAGCAGGGGCTGGACGCCCTTGTTCTTGAACGCCGTGCCACAGAACACCGCGGTGATCGTGGGCTCGCCCTTGCCCTTGCCGGAGCCGAGGATGATGCGACGGACGGCGGCGTGCAGCTGCTCGACGGAGGGCTCGGTGCCCTCGAGGAACAGCTCCATGATCTCGTCGTCGTTCTCGGCGACGGTCTCGACCAGCTTGCCGCGCCACTCTTCAGCAGCCTCGGTGTGCGTGGCCGGGATGTCGACGATGTCGTACATCTCGCCCTTGGTCGCCTCGGCGGACCAGACGAACGCCTTCATGGTGACCAGGTCGACAACGCCCTGGAAGTCCATCTCGGCACCGATGGGGAGCTGCATGACGATCGGAACCGCACCGAGGCGGTCCTTGATCATCTCGACGCAGCGGTGGAACTCGGCGCCGGTGCGGTCGAGCTTGTTGACGAAGCAGATGCGCGGCACGCCGTAGCGGTCCGCCTGACGCCAGACAGTCTCGGACTGCGGCTCCACGCCGGCCACACCGTCGAAGACGGTGACGGCGCCGTCGAGCACGCGGAGCGAACGCTCCACCTCGACGGTGAAGTCGACGTGACCCGGGGTGTCGATGATGTTGATGGTGTGGTCAACATCTTCGAGCGGCCAGTGGCAGGTCGTAGCGGCAGACGTGATGGTGATACCACGCTCCTGCTCCTGCTCCATCCAGTCCATCGTGGCAGCGCCGTCGTGGACCTCACCGATCTTGTACGACACACCGGTGTAGAACAGGATGCGCTCGGTGGTGGTCGTCTTGCCCGCGTCGATGTGGGCCATGATGCCGATGTTGCGCACCTTGGCCAGGTCAAGCGAAGTGGTAGCCATATCGGCTCAGTCTTCTCTCGGTCTCGATGTGGGTTGGGACTACCAGCGGTAGTGCGCGAAGGCCTTGTTGGACTCGGCCATCTTGTGCGTGTCCTCACGCTTCTTGACGGCAGCGCCAAGACCGTTCGAGGCGTCGAGCAGCTCGTTCATCAGGCGCTCGGTCATGGTCTTCTCACGACGGGCGCGGGAGTAACCCACGAGCCAGCGGAGGGCCAGGGTCGACTGGCGACCCGGCTTGACCTCGACGGGAACCTGGTAGGTCGCGCCACCGACACGGCGGGACTTGACCTCGAGGGACGGCTTGACGTTCTCCAGCGCGCGCTTCAGCGTGATGACCGGGTCGTTGCCGGTCTTCTCGCGGAGGCCTTCCATGGCGCCGTAGACGATGCGCTCGGCGGTGGAGCGCTTGCCGTTCAGGAGGATCTTGTTGATGAGCGAGGTCACCAGAGGAGATGCGTAGACCGGGTCGATGATGACCGGGCGCTTCGGGGCGGGGCCCTTACGAGGCATTCTTACTTCTCCTTCTTGGCGCCGTAGCGGCTGCGGGCCTGCTTGCGGTTCTTGACAGCCTGGGTGTCAAGCGCACCGCGGATGATCTTGTAACGAACACCCGGCAGGTCCTTCACACGGCCACCACGCACGAGCACGATCGAGTGCTCCTGCAGGTTGTGTCCCTCACCCGGAATGTAAGCGGTGACCTCGATGCCAGAGGTCAGACGCACACGCGCGACCTTACGCAGCGCCGAGTTCGGCTTCTTCGGGGTGGTCGTGAACACTCGCGTGCAGACGCCACGACGCTGGGGCGAAGCCTCAAGCGCGGGGGTCTTTGTCTTCTCGACCTTGTCCTGCCGGCCCTTCCGGACCAGCTGCTGGATCGTAGGCACTACTTCTCCGGTTTCTGTGTGCCGTGTAGTGAAGCTAACCTGGAACTTTGCCGACCCACGCGGTCGGGTGTGTCGGATCCGGCGGACCTCCGCGCAAGCACGGAAACGCATGGATCGCAGTGGCCGAATACGGGCTCGCATGCGGTTGATGGACACGCACGGGAGCCCAGGCACACCCCAGGCACAAGGTCTGAGCGTACCCACCGCATCCACTCCGGTCAAAACATAAGCGGCGCCACCACCGGCCCCACAGCCCCGCAGCTCAGGCGCCGCACGGGCGCAGCGCCTTCGAGGCGGGGTGGCCGTGCGTTGGTCACACCGGCGTGGTAGGGCGGGCGAACTACACTTCCAGCGAATCGCAGCGGGTCAGTCCAGATGCGCACAAGTGCCAGGAGAAGGACATTGGGGACGGTCAGTACCGAGCCGACGACGCCGGACCGCCTGCCCCCCGCAGGCGGCGACGTGTGGGAGCCCCGCCGCCGGCGCCCGCGCCGGGATCAGGTGTACGGGCCCCTGCTCGCCTTCCTCATCACCTCGGCCGCGTTCTGCTCCGCCTGGGTGGCGCGGGGGGCCTTCCCCTTCGGCAACACCGGCCGGGCCATCAACGACCAGGCCAACCAGTACGTGCCCTTCCACCGCGCCCTGTGGGACCTGGTCCACGGCCAGGCCGCCGGCGACGTCCTCTTCAGCTGGCGCGGCGGCTTCGGCCAGCAGTTCCTGTCCGACTACCACACGTACCTCGGCAATCCGTTCTCCTGGCTGGCCGTACTGGTGCCGCGCGCCCACGTCGACCTGGCCGTCTTCGTGATCACCCCGATCACCATGGGTGCCGCCGCCGCGCTGATGACGGTCTACCTCGGCAAGGTGAACCCCGGGCCGTGGTGGCAGCGCGGTGTGCTCGGAGCGACGTACGGGCTGTGCGGGTGGGCACTCAGCGACGCCTCGTACATCCCCATGTGGCTGTGGGGCCTGGTCGCGTTCCCGATGCTCGCCATCGCCGTCGAGTGGTGCCTGAACGAGCGCCACTGGCCAGGCGTGGCCCTGCTGGTCGCGCTCGCCTGGCTCGGGAACTTCTACACCGCGATGATGGCCACGATGGCCGCCTGCGTGCTGCTCGCCATCCGCCTGATCATCTGCGAGATGTCGGGCAGGCAGCGGCTGCGCATCGTGTGGCGGGCCGCGACAGCCACCGGGACCGGGATCCTGCTCACGCTCCCCTTGCTCCTGCCGTCCTTCATGTCCAGCGGAGCCGCTCAGCCCACCAAGGCCGCCGCGTTCGACCCGGTGCGGATCGACGTCTTCCTCGCCGGCATGCTCCCGGCCACCCACCTGTGGGGCGGCCGCCCACGGCTCTACGTGGCCTCGCTCGCACTGATCCTGGCCGGCACCTTCCTCTTCAGCAGCGGCATCAGGAGGAAGGTCCGCCTCGTGTGGGCGGCCGCGACGGTGCTCGTCGTCGCCTCGTTCCAGTTCCCGCCCACGCAGTACGTCTGGCACGGGCTGGCCGTGCCGAACGGCAACCCGTACCGCGAGGCCTTCGTCTTCAGCGGGATGCTGGTGATCCTCGCCTGGCTGGCGCTGTCCACCCGGCCGCGCCCGCTCCACCTGGCCCTGGTCACGGCACTCCTGGTCGCAGCCGCCTTCGTGCTCCGGCACACCGACGACTTCGGCGGCTGGACCTGGCCCGCGGTGCTCGTCGGGGGCGGTCTCTCGCTGCTCTCGCTGCTCCTGCTGCGCCTCGGCGAGAAGCGCCGGGCGCTCATCCCGGTGGCGGCCGTCCTGATGGTCGGCGTGGTCTTCGCGGAGTCCACCGTCGCCGCGGCCAACGCCGACGCGCGGCGGGCCCGGGAGCGCTGGGCGAAGCCGGCGGCGACCTCCGGCCAGTCGATCACCCGGCACTTCGAGGCCGTCCGAGGGGTGGACGGCTGGCCCGCCTACCGGACGGACTCGGGCGCGCCGCAGACCTCGTACAACGACGCCCTCGCCCTCCAGGCCGAGGGCCCGCAGTACTACAGCAGCTACCTGCCGGAGGTCACGTACCGGGCGCTGGAACCCCTGGGCTACGGCTACAAGAACGACGGCCGGACCTTCTTCGGCGCCGACAACCCGGTGCTCGACGCGATCTTCTCGATCGGCGCGCGGGTCCGCCCGGGCGCGACGCCGGGCAGCTGGACGGGCTCGAAGTTCCCCGCGCCGCCCCTGGTGACGGTCCGCCCCGCGGCCCCGTACGCCTCCCCCAACCCGGCGGACAGCGTGTACGCCCGCCAGGAGACGGTCCTCGGCGCCACGGTCTACGAGGTCCCCGAGGTCACCCGGGCGGGCACCCCCACCGCTCAGACGTACGCCGCGCAGTGCACCCCCGGCGCGCAGGCCTACTGGTACTCCCCCGAGCTCTACGGCACCCTGCGTGCCGGCGCCACCCTGCTCCCCCTGGAGGACCGCATGAGCGGCGTCCTCCCGCTGGGCCCGGTCCCGGCGTCGGGCCGCGTCGAGGTCACCGTCGACACCCGGACCGAGGGCGCCACCGCAGGCGCCCACCCCGTCGGCTGCCTGGACCGCCCGGCGCTGGACGCGGCGGTCGCCCACCTCACCGCCACCGGCGCCACGTCCGTCAGGGCGGGCGGCCACACGATCGAGGCCACCCTCCCGAAGGGCACCACCGGCACCGCCGTCCTCGCGACGACGAACATCCCGGGCTGGCAGTGCTCCACCCCGCCGACGGACTTCCACGGCCTGGTCGCGCTCCCGCTGGCCCCGGGGACGGAGCGGGTCTCCTGCACCTTCACGCCCAAGGGCCTCGCCCCCGGGCTCGCGGCCGCCGCCCTGGCCCTGCTCACCCTGGCCTCGGTGACCACGGCGACCGCCGTACGCCGGCGGCGCCGGGGCTAGGCCTTGCCCGCCCGCTCCTCCAGCCGGCGCATCCGGGCACGGGCCGACTCCAGCTGGGCCCCGTCGGCGGCGGGCAGCGCGGACCAGAGCGCGATCAGGTCGCGTCCCGTCCGTATCCCCTCGGCCGGGTCGGCGATCTTGAGCCAGGCCGCCGCCGCGTTGAGCACGCTCTGCAGGGCCTGCGGATCGTTGCGGCCGCTGCGGATGCGGGCGATCTCAAGGGATCCCTGGAAGGCCCGGCGGGTGTCTCCGGCGACGAAGGCGACGTAGGCACTGAGCTCGCGCAACTGCAACACCTCGGGCGACTCCGCGCCGAGGCGTTCGGCCGCCGCGCTCACGCTCTGCTGCGCGAGGGTGGCGGCCCACTCGATGCGCCCGAGCTGGAGCGCCTCCTGGATCCGCGCCCCGGGACCGGCGACCAGGTCGTCGACGGGGTGCGCCGGCGCGGGGGCCGGGGGCGGGGGCGGGGATACGGGTGCGGGCGGGGGCGCGGGAAGCGGTGCGGGCTGCGGGGCGGGCGCGGCTTGAGCCACCGGCACCGGGGCCGGGGCGGGCGCCGGGACGGGCACGGGCGCCGGGGCGGGCGCAGGCACGGGAACCGGCGCGGGCGTGGCTGCCGGTACAGGGGTCGCAGCCGGAACCGGAACCGGAACGGGCGTCGGCTCCGGTGGTGCCGGCGCCTGCTTCTCCAGACGGATCGGCTCCTCCACCTCCGCCACGGGCTCCGCCACCGCCATCGCCACCGGCACCTCCACGGCCGGCGTCCCGACCGGCGGCCGCACGACGGCCACCGGCGCGACGCCGGGAAGCAGCTCCGGCTGGGCGGTGAAGTGGCTGGAGCCGTCCTCCAGCACCTGGATCCGTACGACGAAGGCGATGCGCTCGTCCGTCACGGTCGCGAGGACCGGCGCACCGGTGGACAGCACCTGGCGGTGGAGGTAGTCGAGGACGGCGTCCTGCGGCTCTTCCCCGACGCCCGCGACGACGGGCCTGCCCGCCACCTCCGCGTACCCGGCCCCGGTGATCCGTACGTCGACGGCCACGGGAGCCACGTAGCCGGGAGACGGGGCCGGCTCCGGCTTCCGGCCTCGGCGACTGAATAGGGACATGGGTTCCTCGGCTCTGCTCAGCGTGCGGTGGTGGAGGGGGAAGGGGAGGGGGAGGAAGCGGCGGGGGACGAGGAACTGCTCGGCACCGCGCTCGGCGGGGTCGCGGCCGGGGTGACCGTGATGCCCGCGACCTTCCAGCCGGCCGGGCCGGCGAGGGTCAGTTTCACCACGGCGGTCAGCCGTGGCCCGGGGCCCGTCCAGCCGTCACGGCCGTGGGCCTTGCCGTCGACGTAGAAGGTACGGAAGGAGGCGCCGGCTGTGCCGCCCGGGCCCTGGTCGTCGTCGTCCTCGGTGATCGCCAAGGTCATCCACGCCTTGTGCTCCGCCCACGTCGCCCACTCCGAGCCGCTGCCCGCGCCGGGGCGGTAGTCGCGCTCGGCCTTCGCCTGTTCCTCGGTGAGGTAGGGGAGCGCCCGGAGGTTCGCGTCCTGCGGCCCGTTGTCGTACGCCGTGTCGTAGCCGTAGGCCGTCGCCAGCCAGGCCCGGGCGACCGCGTTCGGGTCGGAGGGGTCCGGCGCCGGGACGGGCTGCACCTTCGCCTGCGCGTCGAGCGGCTTGCCCGGCGGAACCGGGGCCTTGGTCTCGAAGGACGGGAGCGCGGACGGGGCCGCCGGGTCGACGGCCTTGTCGTCCCGCAGGTCGCGCAGACCGCATCCCGTCAGGAGCGCGACGCCCGTCACCGCCGCGAGTACCGCGCCGAGTGCTCTGCGCACGCCGGTCACCCCTTCCCTCTCCTGCCGCCCGCTCATTTGCCGATCCAGGGGGCGGGGTTCACGTATTCGCCGTTCTGCTGGACCTCGAAGTGGAGGTGGGCGCCCGTGGAGTAGCCCGTCGAGCCGACGAGGCCGACCACGGTCCCGACGCCGACCTGCTGTCCGACGCCCACGTTCAGTGCGGACATGTGGTTGTAGGTCGTCGAGATCTGCGCGCCGCCGATGGTGCCGTGCGAGATGATGACGCGGTTTCCGTAGGCGGGGTTCCAGCCCGCGAAGGTGACGGTGCCCTCCTTGGCCGCCAGCACCGGATTGCCTTCGCCGATGCCGAAGTCCATGCCGGTGTGCAGCTTGTGGACGCCCGTCACCGGGTGGACGCGCATGCCGTAGGGCGAGGTCACCGGCGCGTTGCTGCGCAGGGGCATGGCCATCTGCTGGCCGGCGGGGATGGTGCCACCGCCGGGGTCGGTCGCGATCGCCGTGTACTTGGCCATGGCGTTCTTGATGGCGACGACGTAGCCCTGGGTCTCCCGGTACGGGGGTATGCCGCCGTACTTCTCGATGGCGCCCGGTCCCGCGTTGTAGGCGGCGAGGGCGAGGTCGAGGGTGGGGCCGCTGGCTATGCCGCGCTGCTTGTAGCGCTCGACGTCGCGGGCCAGGGCGCAGTCGTAGCGGCCCTGGGCCATGATGGCGTCGCCGGGGTCGAAGGGGTCTATTCGTCCGTTGCCGTCGTCGTCCTTGCCCCAGCCGACCCAGGTGCCGGGCATGAACTGGGACAGGCCCTGCGCGCCGACGGGCGAGGTCCTGCCGTTGATCCAGCCGGACTCGGCCTCGATCTGCGCGGCGATCACGGGTGGGGTGATGGTCGGGCACATGGAACCCGCCTTCAGCACCCAGGCCACGTACTCCGGTGGGACGTTCTTCGGGTTCAACGCCCCGCCCACGGCAGCCGATCCACCATCGGCTTCGCCACCACTGACACCCACGAAAAGGACGAAAGGCATCATGACGGCCGCAACTACGGCGCCACCCACCCACATGACCGCGCCGCCAGCCTCTTCAGACATCACTCCCCCGTCGACATGTTCCAATGCCGTTTACCGATGCGAGTCTCCTGGGGAGCCGCCCGGTAGAGGGTCACGAGACTGTCACAAACAATCCCCAGAGATTCGCACTAAGTTGTCGATGCAGGACGCTACGCGAGTTGGCGGGCGGGCGTCGACACGGGGGGAGTTGAAGCCATGAATCAGAAAACACCAGGTGGTCCGGAGATCTGGATCCGCGGTCCGGTCGGAGCGGCGGCCGCACCGGCCGACATCTCCACCGCATCTCCACAACCCTTTGCGGACAACGGAATTACGGCCTCCGCACCCCCTCAGGAGCCCTCGTCCTTCAGCTGGATGAGCGCCCACGGCGGCGCCGGCGCGACCACGCTGGCCACGGTGTTCGGCGGGTACGACGCCGGATCCCGGTGGCCCGATCCGGCCACGGGAGGGCCCGGACGGATCCTGCTGGTGGCCCGCACGCACGCTTCAGGACTCCAGGCCGTGTCACACGTACTGGATATGATCCGACGGGATGAACAGCCGCCAGGAACAGTCCTCCAGGCCGTGGTTCTCGTCGCTGATGCCCCTGGCCGCCTGCCACCGGAACTGGCCAAGCGCATCAAGGTGATCGGCTCGGTCGTCGAGATCCACCGGGTCCCGTGGGTGCCGGCCTGGCGCATGGGCGACCTGTCCGGATCCGCGCCCCGGGAGACGTCGGGGCTGTCCAAATTGCTCAACAGTCGATGACGGCCACCGAGAGGGGAAACGCAATGGAGTGGATGCTGGCGGTCGGCGGGAATGTCACCGCCCCCCTCAACGACGTGCTCAGCTGGATGGCCTGGCTCGTGTCGGCGGCCGGGGTGATGGGCGTACTGATCGTCGGCTCCCGCATGGCGATCGCACTGCGCGCGGGCAACGGTGACGAACACCTCGCCCAACTGGCGACGGTCCTGGGCGCATGCATCCTCGGCGCCACGGCAGGACCCGTCGTCGGTTTTCTGCTCTCCGGCTGAAGCCGTATCGCCGACGGAATTTGTCCCGGACCGGTCACGAGCTGGACTCAACTGATCGCTTCGCGGGCCATCCCTGCCATGATGCCGTCGGCAATTGAATCTCAATACCGTTGACGCTTTGACCATTTGGGTCGGCGTCGCACATTACCCAGGGGGATTTGTCATGTTCAGCAAGGTCCGTGATGCCGCCGTCATTCTCGCGGCCGACGTCCCGAAGCCCGGAATGAACGCCCCGCCGGAGCTCACCACCAAGGTGAACAACGTCCTCGGCATCGTCGCCTGGGCCGGCACCGCGGCCGGCGTGGCGGGCGTCCTGATCACCGGCGCCATGATGGCGATATCGATGCGCCGCGGCGAGGGCTCCGAGCACATGGGACGCCTCGGCATGGTCCTGGGCGGCTGCGTCCTGGTCGCCACGGCCGGCCCGCTCGTCTCGTTCGTCTTCAACTGATCCGGGGAGGCTGACCGATGAGGACTTCGGGAGGATCCCGTGGCAGTAGCGGCGAGTGGCAGAAGCCGTTCTGGCAACAGCGCGGCTGGTTGATCTCGGCCGCGTTCCTGCTGTCGATGTTCCTGATCGGCGGCTTCGTCCTGCTGACCGGGGAGGACTCCAGCAGCAACACCGGGCAGCCCCAGCCGTCCACGCCGAAGGCGAGCGGCAGCTCGTCCGCAACCCCGTCGGCGGCGCCGTCGGGCTCGACGGAGAGCCGCCCGGCGGGGTGCAGCACGAACGACGCGGACCAGAACGTCCCGAACCAGAGCCCCGCGGACGTGCAGTGGAAGACGTACCAGACGGACCTGCTGCCCGCCTCCCCGAGTGCCGGCCCGCTGAAGGTCGACGGCCCCGTCTGGTCCTGCTTCGCCCACACCCCGCTCGGCTCGGTGATGGCGTTGCACGCCATCGGCCCGAAGCTGGGCGGCTCCGACTGGAAGACGGTCACCGAGAAGCAGCTGGCCAAGGGTCCCGGCAAGGACCAGTTCGTCGCCAAGCGCTCGAAGGTGGCCGACAAGAACAAGACGGGGGCGCCTGGCAGCAACGCCAGCTACCTCGGCTTCAAGATCCTCACCTACTCGAAGGACCAGGTCACCACCATGCTCCTGCTCCGCTCGGCGGACGGATCGTACGGCGCCGTGACGGAGTCCGTCGTCTGGGAGGACGGCGACTGGAAGCTGCGCCCGACGCTGACCGGATCGGTCACGGAGAGCATGACGGCGGTCGGCGGTCCGGAAGGGTTCGTCCTCTGGGGGGGTAGCAGTGGCTCTTAACTTCCCCGACCCTGGCGGCATCATCAGCGGCATCGGCGAATGCATCGGTGACCCCGCCGACTGCCTCAAGGACGGCGTCAAAGGGGTGGGCGGCGCCATCGCCAACGGCGCCGTCGGCGCCTTCGCCCAGGCGATCGGTCACGCGGTCAGCGAGATCCTCAAGAGCCTCAACGGCGTCTGGCTGAAGGTCGGCGACGGCGCCACGCTCAACCCCCAGAAGGGCACCGGACTCGCGGCCATCATGAGCGAGACGAGCTGGATCGTCGGCTACGTAGCCGTCGCGTCCGTCCTCTTCGCCGCGTTCCGGATGGCCTACGAACGCAAGGGCCAGTCCATGCAGCAGGCGTTCATGGGGATGTGGAAGGTCATCCTCGTCAGCGCCATGGCGCCGGTGATCGCGCAGGCCCTCTACGCGGCCTCCGACGCCTACGCCCAGGAGGTCTACGGCAAGGCCAACCTCGGGAAGACCGCTGAGCAGCTGGTCGGCTTCGAAATGATCAAGAGCCCAGGCATGATGATCATCTTCGGCATCCTGGTCATGTTGTCCAGCTTCATCCAGATCATCCTGATGTACATCAGGCTCGGCGTACTGATCATGCTGATCGGCACCCTCCCCATCGCGGCGGCGTCCTCGATGACCGGCTGGGGCGACGGCTGGTGGAAGAAGCACATCGGCTGGACCACGGCGTGGCTCCTCTACAAACCGGCCGCCGCGCTCATCATCTATTCGGCGACGTCCATGACGCAGGACAAGCAGAGCCTGGACAGCGTGATCGCCGGTATGGGGATGCTGATCCTCTCCGTCTTCGCCCTGCCCGCGCTGCTCAAGCTCGTCGTCCCCGCGACGGCCGCGCTCGGCAGCTCGTCCGGCGGAACCATCGCGATGAACTTCGCGAGCAGCGTCGCCTCCGGCGCCATGGACATCGCCAGCGGGGCCGCTGGCGGCGGTGGCGGTGGAGGCGGTGGAGGTGGCGGCGGCGGCGGTGGCGGCGGTGCCCCCCAGGGCTCCCCGTCCGCCGGCGCCGGTTCCTCGGCGGCGAGCGGCGCCGGCGGCGGCGCAGCCGCGGCAGCGGGCCCTGCGGGCGTCGCGGTCCAGGCCGCGGTAGTAGTCGCCAAGGCGGGCATGGACGCGGCGAAGGAAGTCGTGGGCTCGCTGGACGACAACGACGGTATGAAGGGCCACAACCAGTAGCCGTAGGAGCGGGGACGCGCGGCAGCGGCCACGCGTCCCCGCTTCCGGCGTACTGACGCCCGCACGAAAGGAACACCGATGACGGACAAGCCTTCCCTCCGCGCCTACTTGAAGCGCTACGCGCAAGGCGGCATCCCCCGCGAGGAAATGATCGCCACCGTCGCCGCGTGGGACTTCGAGGACGAGATCCGGGACGAACTCGTCATCGAACCCATCCGCCAGGACAACACGTTCGAGATCGTCTACACCGCAGTGGTGCTCGACCAGATCACGCGCGCGGACCTCCAGGACATCGAACGGCAGATGGACGCCCATGGCTGACCTCACCGGGACCGCCGGCCTGCCAGGGGAGTACGCCCAGCTCTACGCGGCGTTGCAGGAGCGCATGAAGCGGGGCGGAGACCTCTCACCGGGGCCGACGGACACCGCTTCCCGGTTCCGTCAGGGAGGCCGCTGGGACCCTGCCCGCGGAGCCATGCACGACGAGATCATCGATGCCTTCAAGGCCAAGTACGCCGATCACCCCCGTGGGGGCCGCGCCGTACTGATGACGGCGGGGGCTCCCGGCGCCGGCAAGGGCAGCACGCAGGACAACCTCGCGCTCTGGCAGTCCGAGGCCTCGGAGCTCGGCCGCCAACTCTCCTCGATACACGGCCTGGACATCAAGGACTACGTCGTCCTGAACCCGGACGACTTCAAGGAGGACCTGTTCAAGGCCGGGGGCCTGCCACCGCTGTCTCCCGAGGACCTGCGGCTGCCCTTCGGACGTGAGCTCACCCCGGCCGAGATGTCCGGCCTCCTGCACACCGAGGCGTCCGTACTCCGGGACCGGTGCGAAGCGTGGGCGCGCAAAGAGGGTTACAACCTCCTCTACGACGCCACCCTCGCGAACGAGCCGAACGCCGCGGCGCTCCTCCAGAGCCTCAGCGACGACAAGTACGCGCAGCGCGTGATCCTCTCGGTCGAGGTGCCCCATGACCTGTCCGTGGCCCAGAACGCCGGGCGCTGGCACCAGGGGCGCGTCGAGTTCGAGCAGGGAACCAACGCGTACGGCGGGCGGATGTCCCCCGAGGGCATGATCGACTCCCTCTACGGCAAGGCCACCACCGGGCGGGGGCACTCCATCAGCCGGGAGAACTCCCAGCAGCTCACCGAACGCGGGCTCGCCACGGGGCTGATCACCGCCGATCGCGGGGTCTTCACCCCCACCACCGCTCAGGCGCAGGGGGCCACCTTCCAGCGCGGCGAAACCACCCTCGGCATCGCCGCCGCCGGCCGCCTCCGCTCCGCCCAGGGCACCGCCACCCGCACCACTCCCGTGGCGCAGACCCCGGCCCCCCGCCTCCCGGGCCAGACCCCGCCCGCACCCGGCCGCACCCGTTGACCCGTAAGGAACCACCGATGACCGAGAAGCCCTCCCTGCGCGCGTACCTCAAGCGCTACGCGCAAGGCGGCATCCCCCGCGAGGAGATGCTCAGCACCGTCGCGGCCTGGGACTACGAGGAAGACGACTTCGACCCGGAGCACATCGAACCCACGCACCAGGACAACACGTTCAAGGTCCTCTCCGGCGCCGCTCTGCTCGGCGACATCACCGACGACGACTACGAAGAGATCCACCGTCGGCGCCGGCTGCGGTCGGCATGAACGAGGTGTACCAGCACCTGTACCAGGTGCTCCAGACGCGCATGGGGCCGAACGGCAACCTTTCGCCGGGAAGCCGGAACGCCACCTACACGGTCCATACGACCAACAACGAGTGGACCCGCGAGCGGCGTCAGCTGCACCGTGCCGTCCTGGAGGAGTTCAAGGCGAAGTACGGCGACCGCCCCCGCGACGGGCGGGCCGTCCTACTGACGGCGGGCGCACCCGGCGCGGGCAAGGGGTCGGCGCAGGCCAATCTCGCGGAGTGGCAGCAGGAGAACTCCGAACTCGGCCGCGCCCTGGCGGACGCCCACGGTGTGGACCTGAAGCACTACGTCCCCTTGGACCCGGACGAGTTCAAGGTCTCCATCTTCGAACACGGCGGCCTCCCCACCCTGGACGCCGAACTCATGGCACTCCCCTACGGCCGGGAGCTCTCGCCCTCCGAAATGGCGTCCCTCATCCACGAGGAATCCGCCTACCTCCAGGACAACTTCGAGGTCTGGGCCCGTAGCCAGGGCTACAACCTGCTCTACGACGCCACCCTCAAGAACCTGGACAAGAACACCCTCCTTCTGGGAGACCTCGGCAGCGTCGGCTACGAGCAGCGGGTCATCCTCTCCGTCGAGGTACCCCTGGAGCAGTGCCTCGCGCAGAACGCCGACCGATGGATGAACGGTCGCATCAAGCACGAGGAGGGTGACCCCGACTACGCCTACGGCGGCCGCATGGCCCCCGAGGGCATGATCAAGAACTTGTACGCCCAGAGCAGCACCGGCCGCGGCCACTCCATCGGCCGCGAGAACGCCGAAAAGCTCGCCGACAAGGGCCTCGCCACCGCGCTCATCACCACCGACCGCGGCACCTTCCCCACCCAGGCCACCGCCCCCACCCAGGCGGCCGTCTTCCAGCAGGGCGACACCCGCGTCAGCATCGCCGCCGCCGGCCGCCTCCGCTCCACCCAGGCCACCGCCACCCAAGCCACCGCCACCCGCACCACACCCCCCGCGCAGACCACCGCGCCCACGCTCCCCCGCCAGACCCCGCCCGCCCCCGGCCGCACCCGCTGACGGGCACCCCGCACACCCGAACACCCCGAAAGGAAACCCATGGCCACCGAATCCATGGCGCGGCCTACCTACGGAAACTGGCGACGCCCCCGCAGGCCCGGCCTCGGGCCGCTCGGTCTGCTCGGGACCGTCGTCGCGTTCGGCGGGCTCGTGGTCGTGCTGCTCGCCTCGCTGATCTCGCTCGCCGCCGCCATCACGGTGCTCATACCGCTCGGGCTGTTCGTCCTGCCCCTCGCGCTGCGCACCGCCGACGGCCGCAACGTCTACCAGATGGCGGCCGTGCGGATCGGGTGGATGAAGCGCAAGGCGAACGGCTCGCACACCTACGTCTCCGGCCCGCTGTCGCGGCGTACGGGCGGGCACTTCTCCCCGCCCGGCATGCTCGCCCGCGTGAAGATGCTGGAGGGCCGCGACGCCTACGGCCGCTCCTTCGGCGTCCTGCACCACCCGGGCCGCAACCTGTACACGATCGTCCTGTCCTGCGAGCCGGACGGCGGTTCCCTCGTCGACCCGCAGCAGGTGGACATCTGGGTGGCGTCCTGGGGCGACTGGCTGGCCCGTCTCTCCCACGAGCCCGGCCTGCGCGGCGCGCAGGTCGTCGTGGAGACGGCGCCCGACACCGGGACGCGGCTCGCCGCCGAGGTGCTGCCGCGGATCGTGCCCGACGCCCCGCCGGCGGCCCGCGCCGTGATGGAGGAGGTCGTGGCCCGCTACCCGTCCGCGTCCTCCGAGATGCACACGTACATCGCCCTCACCTACGGCGCCGTGCCCGGTCCGCGCCGTAAGCAGGAGGACGTGATCACCGACCTGTCGATGCGCCTGCCCTCCCTGCTGTCGGGCCTGGTCGCGGCCGGCGGCGGCTCGGCCTCGCCGCTGTCCGCGGAGCAGATCTCGGAGATCGTCCGCGTCGCCTTCGACCCGGCGATCGCCCCGGACATCCTGAACGTCCGCGCGGAGCAGGGCTCCACCGGTGTGCAGTGGCACGACGCGGGTCCGGCCGTCGCGGTGGAGACCGTGGACGGCTACAAGCACGACTCCGGGGTGTCGCGGACCTGGATGCTGACGCTGGCCCCCCGAGGCACCGTCCGCTCCAGCGTGCTGCGCGGTCTGCTGGAGCCCGCGCAGGGCACCCGCCGCAAGCGCGTCTCGCTGGTCTACCGGCCCATCGACCCGGGCACGTCGGCCCGGATCGTGGAGGCCGACCGCCGCTCGGCCCACTTCATGGCCGGCTCCCAGCGCGGCCTGGTCCAGGCCCGCGCCGCGTCCGAGATGCGCGCGGCCGAGCAGACGGCCGCCGAGGAGGCGTCCGGCGCCGGCCTCGTCGAGTTCTCGATGATGCTCACGGTCACCGTCGCCGACGAGGAGCAGCTGGCCGACGCGTCGATCACCGTACGCAACCTCCAGGCGTCCTCCCGCATCCTGATGCGCCCCGCCGACCGCATGCAGGCGGCCGCGTTCACCTGCACGCTGCCCGTCGGCCTGCTGCCGTGGGAGCACACCCTCATCCCGTACCAGCTCAGGGAGACCCTGTGAGCAAGAAGCAGCCGCAGGCGCCCCGGCCGCCACGGACACCCGTTGTGCCGTCCCGCGGCTGGCCCGGTCCGGGCGGCGGGCAGGTCGCGCACATGGACCCGCCGTCGATGTGGCGTGCCACCACCGTGCAGGCGTGCGGGCTGTGGCCGTTCGCCGCGGGCTCCGGCGCGCCGATGACGGGTGTGCCGCTCGGCCAGCACCTGCACACCGGGGCGACGGTGTGCGGGGACCCGATCTCCTGGTTCACCCGGGCCCGGTACATCTCCAACCCGTCGCTGTTCATGCTCGGCATGCCCGGCCTCGGCAAGTCCACCCTGGTCAACCGGATGCTCATCGGGATGACGGCGACCGGTGTGGTCCCGCTGGTCCTCGGCGACCTGAAGCCGGACTACGCGGACACCGTGCGGGCCCTCGGCGGTCAGGTGATCTCCATCGGCCGCGGCGTCGGCGGGATCAACGTCCTCGACCCGGGCGCCATGGGCGAGGCCGCCGACCGGATCGGCGGGGAGGCCGGCCGGGTGCTCCAGGCGGAGGCCCACGGCCGCGTCCTGAACATGGTCGCGGCGCTGATCACCATCATGCGCGGGCGCCCCATGGACGACCACGAGCAGTCGGTGCTGTCGGCGTGCCTGCACCACCTCAAGGAGCGCGCCACGCCGGGCAAGCCCCCGCTGCTGCCCGACCTCCTGCGGGTCCTCGACGAGGGCCCGGACCGGGTCCGCGCGGTCACCCTGGACCGCGGCAACCAGGAGCGGTACCAGGAGGCCGTCGACCCGCTGCACCGCTCCCTGATCGGCATCCTGGACGGCCCGCTCGGCGACACCTTCGCCACGGAGACGTCCACCCGCATCAACCCCAACGCGCCCGCCGTGTGCGTGGACATCTCCCGCATCGGTGAGGCCGACACCCAGCTGACCGCGGCGGCGATGCTGGCCGCCTGGTCGGACGGGCTCGGCACCGTCGCCGCGGCGCACGCGCTGGCCGACGCGGGCCTGGCCCCGCAGCGCTGGTTCTTCACCGTCCTCGACGAGCTGTGGCGGCCGCTGCGCGCCGCCTCCGGCATCGTGGAGCGCATCGACGCCCTGACCCGCCTGAACCGTTCGCTCGGTCTCGGCGACGCCAAGATCACCCACACGCTCAAGGACGCCGAGGCCCTCGGCAGCGAGTCCGACCGGGCGAAGGCCCGCGGCTTCGTGGAGCGCGCCGGGATGGTGGTGTGCGCGGGGCTGCCCCGTACCGAGATGGAGGAGCTCGGCAAGGTCATCGGCATGTCGGAGCGGGAGATCGACCTGGTCTCGTCCTGGTCCTCCCCTCCCGGCTGGGCCAACCCCACGGCCAACTCCGAGCCCCCCGGCCGCGGCCGGTTCCTGATCAAGGTCGGCGGCCGGCCGGGCATCCCCATCAAGGTGGCCATCACCGAGACCGAGAAGAACCTGCACAACACGAACAACCGCTGGACCGAGGCCGACAAGGTGCCGCTGATCAAGCCCAGGGAGGGGCAGTGATACCCCGTACTCCCAAGAGGAAGGGCAGCGGTTCCGCGGAGGACATGCTGCCCTGGCTGGCCGTCGGTGCCGCGGCCGTCGTCTTCGTCGGCTTCCTGTCCGCCTGGCTGGGCGGCAGCCTCGGCGCGGCCGCGGCGGGCGCCGGCTGGAACCCTCCCCCGTTCGCCCTGAGCACCCTCGCCACCCTGGTCCAGGACGGCCCGGCAGCGATCTGGCCCGGCGTCTCCCCCGCCATGTCGGGCGCCGGCATCGCGGTGACGTTCGGCGTGCTCCTGGGGCTGGTGGTGGCCCTGGTGCTGCTGGTCCGTAAGGGCCTCGGCAGCTCCGACGGCCTCGCCGGCCGCAAGGAGCTCGCCTCCATGCTCCCCAAGGGTGCGGCGGCCCGTGCGCTGGAGCTGCGCCCGCAGCTGAAGAAGCTCACGAACGGCGGCAAGCTCACCCCGGACGACACCGGCAACCTGCTGGGCAACCTGGAGCCCCACGGCCCCGAGCTGCGCTCCAGCTACGAGGACGTGGAGCTGGACCTGATGGCCCCCCGGGCCGGCAAGTCCACCGGCATCGCCGTCCCCCGCGTCCTGCGCGCCCGCGGCAGCGTCCTGCTGACCTCGAACAAGTCGGACGTCTACAGCGTGACCCGCGCCGAACGCGAACGCGTCGGCCAGGTATGGACGTTCGACCCGCAGGGCATCGCCCACACCCCCCGAGCCCTGTGGTGGGACCTGCTCGCCGACGCCCGCGACATCGAGGGCGCCCGCCGCCTCGCCGGCCACTTCGTCAGCGCCGTCAACGACGACGCCTCCAAGCGCGACTTCTGGATCTCCGCCGCGCAGAACACCCTCACCGCCCTCTTCCACGCGGCCAGCAAGGGCGGCCGCAGCATCGAAGAGGTCCTCGGCTGGCTCGCCGACCCCGCCGACCGCACCCCCATCGACCTGCTGCGCGACGCCGGCATGACGGCCCTCGCCGAGCAGCTGCGCGGCACGATCCAGGGCGCCGTCGAAACCCGCGACGGCATCTACGAGACGGCCCGCCAGTGCGTGGCCTGCCTCCTGGACCCGCGGATCGTGGCCTGGGTGAGCCCCGACCCGGTCCTCCCGGAGTTCCGTCCCGACCACCACGTCCTGGGTACGGACACCCTGTACCTGCTGTCCAAGGACGGCGGCGGCTCCGCCGCAGGCGTGATCGCGGCCGTCGCCGACTCCGTCCTGCGGGCCGGTGTCCGCGCCGCCGAACGGATGGGCGGCCGGCTCGACCCCCCGATGACCGCCGTCCTCGACGAGGCCGCGAACGTCTGCCGGATCTCCGACCTGCCCGACCTGTACTCGCACCTCGGCTCGCGCGGCATCAACATCGTGACCCTGCTGCAGAGCTACCGCCAGGGATCCCGGGTGTGGGGCGAGGCCGGCATGGACGCCCTCTGGGGCGCCTCGACGATCAAGCTGCTCGGTGCCGGCCTCGACGACGCCGACTTCGTGGAGAAGATCTCCAAGCTGGTCGGCGAGCAGGACGTCAGCACCGTCAGCGTCTCGCGCACCAAGGGCAGCCGGACCCGCTCGACCTCGTACCGGCTGGAGCGGATCCTGCCCGCGGACCAGATCCGCGCCCTGCCCAAGGGCACGGCGCTCCTGCTGGCCACCGGTGTCCGGCCGGCCCTGATCCGGCTGCGCCCCTGGTACAAGGAACCGGGCGCCGAACGCATCTCCGCGGCCGCGAAGGCCGAGGTCCAGGCCATCACCGCCCGCGCAGCGAAGGAGCTGTCCCGATGAGCACACCCGCCGACGCCGGCCAGGTGCCGCCCTTCATCCTCTACCTCGACGGCAAGGCGTACGAGGAGGAGATGGAGCTGCTCGTCACCTGGGTCCACGCCCTGCTCCTCCCCGTCTACGGCCGCGAGGTGACCTCCTCCACCCCCTGGTGCCCGCGCTGGTGGGAGCACCTGGAGGCGGTGGCCCGGCTGCACGGCCTGTGGCTGGCCTGGCAGGAGCACACGGACCCGGCCGCCGGGCCCAGCGGCCCCGCGCTCTGGCACCGCGACCACCTGGGCGCCGTCATGGGCGAGCTGCGCAGCTCGACCGGGCCGTTCGCCGGCTGCAAGGAAAGATCCCACCGGGCCAAGGCGGCCCCGGTGGTCGAGGCGTTCTGACTCACGGAAGGGAGCGCGGCTGTGCGTAGGAGGAACGCGGTGGCGGGAGCGGCCCTGGCGGGAACGCTCCTCGCCGGATGCGGCTTAGGCGAGGGCAAGGCCCCGGCCCCCGCGCGGAGCGACGCGAAGGCATCCGCAAGCCCGGCCCCGTCCGCCCAGGGCGTCACGGTCCAGCTGGCGGCGCCGCCGGCGTACGCGGCCGACCAGGGCTGGCAGCAGACACTGAACTGGATGCCGCAGAAGTACAGTTCCAAGCCCCCGGTCGCGGTCGGCGCCCGCACGGACGTCGTCGCGTACGTCACGGTCTCCGAGGACGGCTACGTCACCCAGGCCCGCCAGGCCTCGACCGGACGGATCCTGTTCACCGGCAAGCCCTGGCAGCCCCCCACCTCCATGTCGGAGGCCGGGAAGTACGGGTACGACGGCGACTCGGTGGAGCTGCCCTCGGTCGCGACGGCCGTCCAGGACGGCCGCGAGTACGTCGTGACCTGGGCGCACGGGATCCTCGGCGGGGACGCCCTCAACGAGGGCAAGGAGGTCGTCCGCCTGACGGTCTACCCGGCGGACGCCTCCGGCGACGCCGTGGCACCCGTGCGCGAGATCGACGTCCCGGTCCGGACGAGCGGCCCGAACGGCAACAACCCAGAGAGCGACCTCCGCGTCGAGGACCACGGCACGGGCCTCCAGGTCCACTGGACCGGCCCCACCAACGGCACCGTGGCCGTGAACCCGGCGACGGGCGCGATCGACACCTGCGGCGACTCCTGCCCCCTGGGGCGCGGGGAAATCAGGACCGGCAAGGGCTGGCTGGTCCAGGACAGCTACGGGTCCTTCCGCGTTCCCGGAGCCTGGACCGCCTTCGATTCGCCCCCGCCGGGTGCGTCCACGAAGAGCCAGGTCAGCGTGAACGGCTTCTACCGGTCCACCACGCGCGGCCACGTCTTCTCGTCCTGGCACACCCCGGCCGAGAAGACCCTCTCCCCCCTCACGGCCGTCCACGACGCGACCACCGGGCAGGTGGAGACGAGCATGCCCTGCGAGATGAAGCACGGCGGCGCCGTCGCCTCCCCCAACGGCCGCTTCATCGCCGACGGCACCGCGGCCTTCGACCTCCAGCGCCGCCAGGGCACCTGCCTGAGCGCGAACGAACAGCGCAAGCAGGGCCTCTTCGTCAAGGCGGTCACCGACACGGGCACCGCCTACGGAACCCTCGGCAACGGAACCGGCGACACCGCCACCGCGGAGGCCGACCTCGCCAGTGGCAACGGCACCCCCAAGCTCCTCCCGCCCGGCACCGTCCTGCCCACCTGGGCGCTGAAGGACACCGGCGTCTTCCTGACGGCCGGCCCCACCGGCGGACTGCTCGTCTCCGCCCTGAAGCACAAGTGAAGCGACCCACCTGACCATGGAGAGACACATGGATCTACCGCAGATCGCACAACTGTTCCGATGGCAGCACCCCCTCGCCGGCGAGGCCCACGCCCTGCTGCGCGCCGCGTACGACCCGGCCACCGGCCAGGCCGTCGCCGTGGTCTCGGAGCTCGCCGACAACCCGGACGACCGCGGGATCACGTACGACTTCTCGTCCGTCGCGGAGGCAGCCCTGCCCCTGCTCCGCGCGAAGCTGAGCCCTCAGCTCAGCTCCGTCCTGTGGATCGCACACTTCGGCGACTTCTCGTACCACTACGTCCCGGGGCCCGAGTCGTTCACCGCGGTCGGCCTCAAGGTGACCGGGAACGGCTACGCGGACGACCTCCAGGGCGACCGCCGCCTGACCGAGGCCGAGGTGACCGCCCTGTTCGGCGGGCAGCCGCTGGCACCGGTGGCGGAGGTCCTGGCCGGACTGGACCCCCTGACGTGACGGAACTGGTCTCGGGCCGGGACGTCCTGCGCCAGGCACGCGAGCTGTACGGGCACTACCAGGAGATCGTCCAGCCCCGGGAGCAGAAGGTCGCGATCATCCGGTTCACCCCGGCCCCGACCGACCCGGCGGACTGGCAGATCCGTCTGGAGGCCTCCCGCGTGTCCGCCGAGCAGAAGGTGAAGGCCTTCGAGCACCTCGGCTTCCAGGCGGACCACGTGATCCTGCCGCCCGGCGTCGGCCGTGCGGAGTTCGCCGCCGTCCTGGACCACTACAGCCAGGACGCGGCCACGCGCTCGATCATCGTGCAGTTCCCGCCGCCCCCCGAGCTGGCCCCGCTCGTGGCCCGCATGGACCCGGCGAAGGACATCGACGCCCTGCTCAAGGACCGCTCGCCGTACGCGGCCTGCGCCACCGCGGAAGGCATCTACCGGGTCGCCGAACCCTTCGCCCAGGACAAGCCGTCCATCGCCGTGGTCGGCAGCAACGGCTTCGTGGGCCAGGGCGTCGTCGGACTGCTCCGGGAGAACGGCCACGACCCGATGACCCTGGACTACGGCGACGACCTGCGCCAGGTCCGCGACGCCGACATCGTCATCTCCGTGACCGGCAACCCCGGAATCCTGGGCCCCGACCACATCCAGCCCCACCACCGGGTCGTGATCGACTCCGGTTTCGTCCCGCAGGCGGACGGCAGCGTACGGGGCGACATCCGCCCCGAGGCAGCCGGGATACCGCAGAACATCACCCCCGTACCCGGAGGTATCGGGCCGGTCGAGATGGCCACCCTCATGGAACGCGTGGTCCGTCAGGAGGTGGACCCGAACGTCACCCCGTGGAAGGTCACCCCCGGCCCGTTCCTGGACCGCACCGAGTTCGCCGCAGCGGCCACCGCCGCGAGCGCGCCGACCGCGAACGCCCCCGCTTCGAACGCCCCCGCCGCCACCTCGCCCACCGCCCCCGGCCAGGTCTCGGTCGCCACGGCCGCCCGGCTGCGCGGAGGCGGGGCTCCCCCGGCCGTGCCCGGCGTCCCGGCCGGGCCGCCCCGGATCCCCGGCCAGCAGCCGGCCCCGGCCCGCCCCCAGCAGCCGCAGCAGCCCCAGCAGGGCAACGGCCAGACCCGCTGACCCCGCGGGCCCCGTACACAACGCCGCAGGGCGGTCACCCTCTCGGGTGACCGCCCTGCGGTTATTCACTGCTCTCTAGGACCTCAGCCGTTGTACGGGCCGTAGTCGTAGTCCTCCAGCGGGACAGCCTGGCCGGAGCCGGTGCCGAAGGGCGAGTAGTCGATGTCGTCGTAGCCGACGGCCGAGTACATCGCGGCCTTGGCTTCCTCGGTGGGCTCGACCCGGATGTTGCGGTAGCGGGACAGACCCGTACCGGCCGGGATGAGCTTACCGATGATGACGTTCTCCTTGAGGCCGATGAGGCTGTCGGACTTGGCGTTGATCGCCGCATCCGTCAGGACTCGGGTCGTCTCCTGGAAGGAGGCGGCCGACAGCCAGGATTCCGTCGCCAGCGAGGCCTTGGTGATACCCATCAGCTGCGGACGGCCGGAGGCGGGGTGACCGCCCTCGGTGACCACACGACGGTTCTCGGTCTCGAACTTCGAGCGCTCGACGAGCTCGCCCGGCAGGAGCTCCGCGTCGCCGGACTCGATGATCGTCACGCGGCGCAGCATCTGCCGGATGATGATCTCGATGTGCTTGTCGTGGATCGACACGCCCTGCGAGTTGTAGACCTTCTGGACTTCGCCGACCAGGTGGACCTGGACGGCACGCTGGCCGAGGATGCGCAGCACGTCGTGCGGGTTGGTGGCACCCGCGGTGAGCTTCTGGCCCACCTCGACGTGGTCGCCCTCCGACACGACGACCTTGGCGCGCTTGGAGATCGGGAACGCCGTCTCCTCGCTGCCGTCGTCGGGCGTGATGACGATCTTCTTCGTCTTCTCGGTCTCCTCGATCCGCACGCGGCCGGCGGCCTCGGAGATCGGGGCGACACCCTTCGGGGTACGGGCCTCGAAGAGCTCGACGACACGCGGCAGACCCTGCGTGATGTCGTCACCGGCCACACCACCGGTGTGGAAGGTACGCATCGTCAGCTGGGTACCGGGCTCACCGATGGACTGGGCGGCGATGATGCCGACCGCCTCACCGATGTCGACCAGCTTGCCGGTGGCCAGGGAGCGGCCGTAGCAGAAGGCACAGGTGCCGACCGCGGACTCACAGGTCAGGACCGAGCGGGTCTTGACCTCCTCGACACCGTTCGCGATGAGGGCGTCGATGAGCACGTCACCGAGGTCCACGTTCGCCGGCGCGATGACCTTGCCGTCGATGACGACGTCCTCGGCCAGCATGCGGGCGTACACGGAGGTCTCGACGTCGTCCGCCTTGCGGAGGACACCCGTCTCGTCCTTGGTGCCGATCTTGAGCTTGAGGCCGCGCTCGGTGCCGCAGTCCTCCTCGCGGATGATGACGTCCTGCGAGACGTCCACCAGACGACGGGTGAGGTAACCCGAGTCGGCGGTACGCAGGGCGGTGTCCGCCAGACCCTTACGGGCACCGTGCGTGGAGATGAAGTACTCCAGAACGGTGAGGCCCTCACGGAAGGACGCCTTGATCGGACGCGGGATGGTCTCGTTCTTCGCGTTCGACACCAGACCACGCATACCGGCGATCTGTCGCATCTGCATCATGTTTCCTCGGGCACCCGAGTCAACCATCATGAAGATGGGGTTCGTCTTGGGGAAGTTCGCGTTCATCGCCTCGGCAACCTCGTTGGTCGCCTTGGTCCAGATCGCGATGAGCTCCTGCGTGCGCTCGTCCTTGGTGATCAGACCGCGCTCGTACTGCTTCTGGACCTTCTCGTCCATCTCCTCGTAGCCCTTGACGATGGCCTTCTTGGCCTCGGGCACGACGACGTCGGAGATGGCCACGGTGACGCCCGAACGGGTCGCCCAGTGGAAGCCGGCCGCCTTCAGGTTGTCGAGCGTCGCCGCCACGATGACCTTGGGGTAGCGCTCCGCCAGGTCGTTGACGATCTCGGAGAGCTGCTTCTTGCCCACCGAGTAGTCGACGAACGGGTAGTCCTCGGGCAGCAGCTCGTTGAAGAGCGCGCGGCCCAGAGTCGTCTTCAGACGGAACTGGTCGCCCGGCTGGAACTCCTGCTCGCCCTCTTCGGCGACCGGGGCCACCCAGCCGCGCGGCGGGATGGTGCCCACCGGGAAGCGGATGTCGACGGCCGACTGGAGCGCCAGCTCACCGTTGTCGAACGCCATGGTCGCCTCGGCGGTCGAGCCGAACGCACGGCCCTCGCCCTTGACGTCACGGAGCTCGCCGTCGGTGGTCAGGAAGAACAGACCCAGCACCATGTCCTGGGTCGGCATGGTGACGGGACGACCGTCTGCCGGCTTCAGGATGTTGTTCGAGGACAGCATCAGGATGCGGGCCTCGGCCTGCGCCTCTGCCGAAAGCGGCAGGTGCACGGCCATCTGGTCACCGTCGAAGTCCGCGTTGAACGCGGTGCAGACGAGCGGGTGGATCTGGATGGCCTTGCCTTCGACCAGCTGGGGCTCGAAGGCCTGGATGCCGAGGCGGTGCAGCGTGGGCGCACGGTTCAGGAGGACCGGGTGCTCGGCGATGACCTCTTCGAGCACGTCGTAGACGACCGTGCGGCCGCGCTCGACCATGCGCTTCGCGCTCTTGATGTTCTGCGCGTGGTTCAGGTCGACCAGGCGCTTCATCACGAACGGCTTGAAGAGCTCCAGCGCCATGGCCTTGGGCAGACCACACTGGTGCAGCTTCAGCTGCGGACCGACGACGATCACGGAACGCGCGGAGTAGTCCACGCGCTTACCGAGAAGGTTCTGACGGAATCGACCCTGCTTGCCCTTGAGCATGTCGCTCAGGGACTTCAGCGGACGGTTACCGGGACCGGTCACCGGGCGACCACGACGACCGTTGTCGAAGAGGGCGTCCACGGCCTCCTGGAGCATGCGCTTCTCGTTGTTCACGATGATCTCGGGGGCACCGAGGTCGAGAAGGCGCTTCAGGCGGTTGTTGCGGTTGATCACACGGCGGTACAGGTCGTTCAGGTCGGAGGTCGCGAAGCGGCCACCGTCCAGCTGCACCATCGGACGAAGGTCCGGCGGGATCACCGGCACGCAGTCCAGAACCATGCCCTTGGGCTTGTTGCTGGTCTGCAGGAACGCGGAGACGACCTTGAGGCGCTTGAGCGCACGGGTCTTCTTCTGGCCCTTGCCGGTACGGATGATCTCGCGGAGGCGCTCGGCCTCCTCCTCGAGGTCGAAGGACTCCAGGCGCTTCTGCAGCGCGGCGGCGCCCATGCAACCGTCGAAGTACGTGCCGAAGCGGTCACGCAGCTCGCGGTAGAGCAGCTCGTCGCCCTCGAGGTCCTGGACCTTGAGGTTCTTGAAGCGGGCCCACACCTCGTCGAGGCGGTCGATCTCGCGCTGGGCGCGGTCACGGAGCTGCTTCATCTCGCGCTCGGCACCTTCGCGCACCTTGCGGCGTACGTCGGCCTTCGCGCCCTCGGCCTCGAGCTCGCCCAGGTCGGTCTCGAGCTTCTTGGCCCGGCCTTCGAGGTCCGCGTCACGGCGGTTCTCGATCTGCTGGCGCTCGACGGAGACGTGCGCCTCCAGCGACGGCAGGTCGCGGGTGCGGCGCTCGTCGTCCACGAACGTGATCATGTACGCGGCGAAGTAGATGACCTTCTCGAGGTCCTTCGGCGCGAGGTCCAGCAGGTAGCCAAGACGCGACGGAACGCCCTTGAAGTACCAGATGTGGGTGACGGGAGCGGCAAGCTCGATGTGGCCCATCCGCTCACGACGCACCTTGGCGCGCGTGACCTCGACGCCGCAGCGCTCGCAGATGATGCCCTTGAAGCGGACACGCTTGTACTTACCGCAGTAGCACTCCCAGTCCCGGGTAGGACCGAAGATCTTCTCGCAGAAGAGTCCGTCCTTCTCGGGCTTGAGGGTGCGGTAGTTGATGGTCTCCGGCTTCTTGACCTCGCCGTGCGACCAGGTTCGGATGTCGTCCGCGGTGGCAAGGCCGATCCGCAGCTCGTCGAAGAAGTTGACGTCGAGCACTGTGCGTCAATCCCTCTTTCGGGGTCGAGTCTCAATCATGGTCTGAACGGTCCCGGGGATGACGGGGGGCTCTTGAGCGAGCCCCCCGTCAGGCCCGTCAGACCTCTTCGACGCTGCTCGGCTCACGCCGGGACAGGTCGATACCGAGCTCCTCCGCCGCGCGGAAGACGTCCTCGTCGGTGTCGCGCATCTCGATGGACATGCCGTCCGAGGACAGCACCTCCACGTTGAGGCAGAGCGACTGCATTTCCTTGATGAGCACCTTGAAGGACTCGGGAATGCCCGGCTCGGGGATGTTCTCGCCCTTGACGATGGCCTCGTAGACCTTCACTCGGCCGGTGACGTCGTCGGACTTGATGGTCAGCAGCTCCTGGAGGGCGTAAGCGGCGCCATAAGCCTCGAGCGCCCACACCTCCATCTCACCGAAGCGCTGGCCACCGAACTGCGCCTTACCACCCAGCGGCTGCTGCGTGATCATCGAGTACGGACCGGTCGAACGGGCGTGGAGCTTGTCGTCGACCAGGTGGTGCAGCTTGAGGATGTACATGTACCCGATCGAGATCGGGTCCGGGAACGGCTCACCGGAGCGGCCGTCGAACAGACGCGCCTTGCCGGACGGGAGGACCAGACGGTCACCGTCGCGGTTCGGGATGGTGTGCTCGAACAGGCCGGCGAGCTCGTCCTCACGGGCACCGTCGAACACCGGGGTGGCGACGTTGGTACCGGGCGCGACCTTGTCGGCACCGATGACCTTCAGACGCTCGGCCCACTCCTCACCGAGGCCGGAGACGTCCCAGCCGCGGCTGGCGAGCCAGCCGAGGTGGATCTCCAGGACCTGTCCCGGGTTCATTCGGGACGGGACACCCAGCGGGTTGAGGATGATGTCGACCGGCGTGCCGTCTTCCAGGAAGGGCATGTCCTCGATCGGAAGGATCTTGGAGATGACACCCTTGTTGCCGTGACGGCCGGCGAGCTTGTCACCGTCGGTGATCTTGCGCTTCTGGGCGACGTAGACGCGGACCAGCTGGTTCACGCCCGGAGGAAGCTCGTCGCCCTCCTCGCGGTCGAAGACGCGGACACCGATGACCTTGCCGATCTCACCGTGAGGGACCTTGAGCGAGGTGTCACGCACCTCGCGGGCCTTCTCACCGAAGATCGCGCGGAGCAGGCGCTCCTCGGGGGTCAGCTCGGTCTCACCCTTGGGCGTGACCTTGCCGACGAGGATGTCGCCGGCGACGACGTCCGCACCGATGCGGATGATGCCGCGCTCGTCGAGGTCGGCGAGGACCTCCTCGGAGACGTTCGGGATGTCCCGGGTGATCTCCTCGGGGCCCAGCTTGGTGTCACGGGCGTCGACCTCGTGCTCCTCGATGTGGATCGAGGAGAGGACGTCGTCCTGCACGAGGCGCTGCGACAGGATGATCGCGTCCTCGTAGTTGTGACCTTCCCAGGGCATGAACGCGACGAGCAGGTTCTTGCCGAGGGCCATTTCGCCCTCTTCGGTCGCGGGACCGTCGGCGAGGACCTGCGCCTCGATGATGCGGTCACCCTCGTTGACGATGACCTTCTGGTTGACCGAGGTGCCCTGGTTCGAGCGGGAGAACTTGGCGACGCGGTACGTGGTGTACGTGCCGTCGTCGTTGGCGACGGTGATGTAGTCGGCCGAGACCTCCTGGACGACACCGTCCTTCTCCGCCTTGATCGAGTCACCGGCGTCGACCGCACAGCGGTACTCCATGCCGGTGCCGACGAGCGGCGCCTCCGCCTTGATGAGCGGAACGGCCTGGCGCATCATGTTCGCGCCCATGAGGGCGCGGTTGGCGTCGTCGTGCTCGAGGAAGGGGATCATCGCGGTCGCGACGGACACCATCTGGCGCGGGGAGACGTCCATGTAGTCGACGTCGTCGCCGGCGATGTAGTCGATCTCGCCGCCACGACGGCGAACCAGAACGCGGTTCTCCGTGAAGCGCATCTCGTCGTTCAGGCCGGCGTTGGCCTGGGCGATGACGAAGCGGTCTTCCTCGTCGGCCGTCAGGTAGTCGACGTCGTCGGTGACGACGCCCTCGACGACCTTGCGGTACGGGGTCTCCACGAAGCCGAACGCGTTGACGCGGCCGTAGGAGGCGAGCGAGCCGATCAGACCGATGTTCGGGCCTTCAGGGGTCTCGATCGGGCACATGCGGCCGTAGTGCGACGGGTGCACGTCACGGACCTCGAAGCCTGCCCGCTCACGGGACAGACCACCGGGACCCAGAGCCGAGAGACGACGCTTGTGCGTCAGACCCGACAGCGGGTTGTTCTGGTCCATGAACTGCGACAGCTGGCTGGTGCCGAAGAACTCCTTGATGGAGGCGACGACCGGCCGGATGTTGATCAGGGTCTGCGGCGTGATCGCCTCGACGTCCTGGGTCGTCATCCGCTCGCGGACGACGCGCTCCATACGAGCCAGACCCGTACGGACCTGGTTCTGGATGAGCTCGCCGACGTTGCGCAGACGACGGTTGCCGAAGTGGTCGATGTCGTCGGTCTCGACGACGATCGAACGGCCCGACTCACCGGTGGTCTCGGTCTCGCCCGCGTGGAGCTTCACGAGGTACTTGATCGTCGCGATGATGTCGTCGGTGGTGAGCACACCGGCGTCCAGCGGCTCGTCCGCGCCGAGCTTCTTGTTCACCTTGTAGCGGCCGACCTTGGCGAGGTCGTAGCGCTTCGGGTTGAAGTAGAGGTTCTCGAGCAGCGTCTGAGCGGCCTCGCGGGTCGGCGGTTCGCCCGGACGCAGCTTGCGGTAGATGTCGAGCAGCGCGTCGTCCTGGCCCTGAGTGTGGTCCTTCTCCAGGGTGGCGCGCATGGACTCGTACTCGCCGAACTCCTCGAGGATCTGCTCGGTGGTCCAGCCGAGAGCCTTCAGGAGGACGGTGACGGACTGCTTGCGCTTGCGGTCGATGCGGACACCGACCATGTCGCGCTTGTCGACCTCCATCTCCAGCCAGGCACCCCGGGAAGGGATGATCTTGGCGGAGAAGATGTCCTTGTCGGACGTCTTGTCGATGGAGGAGTCGAAGTAGACACCAGGGGAACGGACAAGCTGCGACACGACGACACGCTCGGTGCCGTTGATGACGAAGGTGCCCTTGTTGGTCATGAGCGGGAAATCGCCCATGAAGACCGTCTGAGACTTGATCTCACCGGTCTCGTTGTTCGTGAACTCGGCGGTGACGAAGAGCGGCGCCGCGTACGTGAAGTCGCGCTCCTTGCACTCGTCGACCGAGTTCTTCGCCGGCTCGAACCGGTGGTCGCGGAACGTCAGCGACATCGAACCGGAGAAGTCCTCGATCGGCGAGATCTCCTCGAAGATCTCTTCCAGACCGGACTTGGTGGGAACGTCCTGTCCACTCTCGAGCGCCGACTCGACGCGAGACTTCCAGGCGGCGTTGCCGAGCAGCCAGTCAAAGCTCTCGGTCTGCAGCGCCAGGAGGTTCGGAACCTCGAGGGGCTCCTTGATCTTTGCAAAGGAGATGCGCAGCGGGGCGGTGCTGGCACCGTTGTTCGTATTGGTCGAGGCGTTGCGCGAGGCGGCCAAGAGGGGGTCCTTCCGAGGGCTCGGACTCACTACGCGCGTACCGGTCCCAGCCGACACAGAAGACAGAGCCTCCCCAGCCGGCCAAAAGACCAGGTCAGGGCGTATCAATCAGATGTGCTCGAGCGTGGGCATGACCCTGGCGACGGGCAGGGGTCAGCTAACAGGCAGCGCAAAGGGTCAGTGTAGCCACTCGGCTCACTGATGTCCAGACCAGGTTTCCGGAAACCGGCAACAGGCCTTCCCCATGTCGATCCACCAACACCGTGTTCGACCAACACGGCGCCCAACGCTGCGCGCCCCTCATTCACAGAGCGCGTATCAGTACTGCCCTCTTCGTAGTCGATCCATGCCTCGGATCCCGAATCGAGCTGTCCGAGCTGTCCGAGCTGGCGACGGGTCTGAGAATTGCGCGCCGTCGGCCGTTCGTCAAGGGCCCGTGCTCCGAGCGGATCATCTCTGGACCCTGCTTCGAGGCAACGATGATCACCCTACTCCCCAACGAGACCAGGGCAAGTCAGGCACTGGGAGTACGCCAAAGGGCGACCACCCTTACGGGTGATCGCCCTTGGCTGAGGCCGTCAGACGGCCTCAGAGGTGTTACTTGACCTCGACGGAAGCGCCGGCGGCCTTGAGGGCCTCAGCGGCCTTCTCAGCGGCTTCCTTGTTGGCCTTCTCGAGGACCGGCTTCGGGGTGCCGTCGACGAGGTCCTTGGCCTCCTTCAGACCCAGGGAGGTCAGCTCACGCACGACCTTGATGACCTGGATCTTCTTCTCGCCCGCACCGGTGAGGATGACGTCGAACTCGTCCTTCTCCTCGACCTCGACGGCACCGGCGCCCGGGGCACCCGGGGCGGCAACGGCGACGGCCGCGGCGGCGGTGACGTCGAACTTCTCCTCGAAGGCCGTCACGAAGGCGGCGAGGTCGATGAGGGTCATGTCCTCGAACTGGGCGAGGAGTTCGTCCTGGGTGAGCTTCGCCATGATGGGCGATCCTTCCACTAATTCGGCAGGTGCCGGATGTATAGAGAGGCGGGCGTAACGGCCCGCTACGACCCGCGCACTAGGCGGCGCGGATCAGTGCGCGAGCCGAATTACTCGGCACCGCCCTGCTCGGCGAGCTTGACGCGAAGCGCTTCCGCGGTGCGGACGAACTTCGACGGCAGCGCCTGGAAGAGCGAGGCAGCCTGGGACTGCTTGCCCTTGAACGCGCCGGCCAGCTTGCTGAGCAGAACCTCGCGGGACTCGAGGTCCGCGAGCTTCTTGATCTCATCGGCGGACAGCGCCTTACCGTCAAGGACACCGCCCTTGATGATGAGGTTCGGGTTCTCCTTGGCGAAGTCACGAAGACCCTTCGCCGACACAACCGGGTCACCGGTGATGAAGGCGGCGCCCGTCGGACCGGTGAACTGGTCGTCGAGCGAGGTGATCCCGGCGTTGTTGGCCGCAATCTTGGTCAGCGTGTTCTTCACCACGGCGTACTGGGCGTTCTCACCGAGCGAACGACGCAGCGTCTTGAGCTGCGCGACGGTGAGACCCCGGTACTCGGTCAGCACAACGGCGTTCGAGCTGCGGAACTGGTCCTCAAGCTCGGCTACCGCAGCAGCCTTGTCGGGCCTTGCCATAGAGCGTCGGCCTCCTTCCGGGTGATGAGGACCGCTCAGAAGGGGCTGGACAAACAAAACGCCCCGGCGCAAGCGCACGGGGCATGGCTCAACCGGAACGAATCCGGGAACTTTTCCACGAACACCTGCGCAGGACGTCCGCTCGCAGCGGATCCTTCGGCCACCGCACCCTTGCGAGCACGGCAACGACCAGCGGTCTTTGGCTTCTCGACGAGAGTACGCGAAGGGTTCGAGCCAAGGCAAATCGCCTCCGCCCCGGCCCTCCGTCACCCCGCCGGACCCGGCCGTCCGGCTGGCGGACGGGGCCTGTGCGCCCGGCGGACGGGGCCTGTGCGGCCGTGGCGCCCGCCCGGGACCGGACGGGCCGGATGCGGGGTTCTTCCCCCGCGGACGCGAAAGGGCCCCCCACCGCCCCGTGAGGGGTGGTGGGGGGCCCGTTCAGCCGTTCAGTGAGCCGTCAGGCTCGGACCGAGCCCTGAGGCTCAGACCGCGGCCGGGTCTTCCTCGACGAGGAGGTTCCGGGTGCGGTTGGAGTCCAGCTGGATGCCGGGGCCCATCGTGGTGCTGAGGGCGGCCTTCTTGATGTAGCGGCCCTTGGCGGCGGACGGCTTCAGACGGATGATCTCGTCCAGGGCCGCCGCGTAGTTCTCGACCAGCTGCTCATCGGAGAAGGAGACCTTGCCGATGATGAAGTGCAGGTTCGAGTGCTTGTCGACGCGGAACTCGATCTTGCCACCCTTGATCTCGGTGACAGCCTTGGCGACGTCCATCGTGACGGTGCCGGTCTTCGGGTTCGGCATGAGGCCACGGGGACCGAGCACGCGGCCGAGGCGGCCGACCTTGCCCATGAGGTCCGGGGTGGCCACAACGGCGTCGAACTCGTTCAGGCGGTTGCCCTTGGCGATCTCGTTGATCAGCTCGTCGTCGCCGACAATGTCGGCGCCGGCGGCTTCCGCGGCCGCAGCACGGTCACCGGTCGCGAAGACCAGGACCCGGGCGGTCTTGCCGGTGCCGTGCGGGAGGTTCACGGTGCCGCGGACCATCTGGTCGGCCTTGCGCGGGTCGACACCCAGGCGGAAGGCGACCTCGACGGTGCTGTCGAACTTGGTCGCGGAGGTCTCCTTGGCGAGACGGACGGCCTCGAGCGGGGCGTACTGCTTCTCCCGGTCGATCTTGGCGTCCGCAGCGCGGAGAGTCTTGCTGCGCTTCACTTCTGCTCCTGTGTTGTGGCTTCAGGCGTGGAGTCGTGGTGCGGACCAGCGCTTGGTCCTACCACTGTGGTGCTGAGGGGGGCTGAAATCAGCCTTCGACCGTGATGCCCATCGAACGCGCGGTGCCGGCGATGATCTTCTCGGCGGCGTCGATGTCGTTGGCGTTCAGGTCGGGCATCTTGATCGTGGCGATCTCGCGGACCTGGTCACGCGTGAGCTTCGCGACCTTGGTCTTGTGCGGCTCGCCAGAGCCCTTCTCGACACCGGCGCTCTTCAGGATGAGGCGCGCGGCCGGCGGGGTCTTGGTGACGAAGGTGAAGGAGCGGTCCTCGTAGACCGTGATCTCCACCGGCACGACCATGCCACGCTGCGACTCGGTCGCGGCGTTGTAGGCCTTGCAGAACTCCATGATGTTGACGCCGTGCTGACCGAGCGCGGGGCCGACCGGCGGAGCCGGGTTGGCCGCACCGGCCTTGATCTGGAGCTTGATAAGCCCCGTGATCTTCTTCTTCTTGGGAGGCATTGCTCTCTCCGGGTCCTAGTGAGAGTTTTCGCCGCCAACCGGTCATCCGGATGGAGGCATACCGCACCACGATAACGGGTATCGGCGCGGGGCTAAAAACCGAGCAGGTCAGACCGCCCTTCACGGGGCGGTCTGACCTGTCCGGAAGCGTCGCTTCAGAAGATCTGGATCAGTTCTTCTGGATCTGGTCGAAGCTGAGCTCGACCGGGGTCTCGCGGCCGAAGATCTCGACGAGGCCCTTGACCTTCTTCGAGTCCGGGTTGATCTCGTTGATCGTCGCCTGCAGCGTGGCGAACGGGCCGTCGGTGACGGTGACCGAGTCGCCGACCTCGAAGTCCAGGACCTCGATGGTGCGCTTGACGGCGGGCGCGGGCAGGCCGGCCTCTTCGGCAGCCTGCTTGGCGGCCTTCTCCTGCGCCTCGGGGGCGAGCATCTTGACGATCTCGTCGAGGGTCAGCGGGTACGGGTCGTACGCGTTGCCGACGAAGCCGGTGACGCCAGGCGTGTTGCGGACGACGCCCCAGGACTCGTTCGTCAGATCCATGCGGACGAGAACGTAACCGGGCAGCTTGTTCTGCCGGACGTTCTTGCGCTCGCCGTTCTTGATCTGGACGATCTCTTCCTCGGGCACCTCGGCCTGGTAGATGAACTCCTCGACGTTCAGCGAGACGGCACGCTGTTCGAGGTTCGCCTTCACGCGCTTCTCGTAGCCCGCGTAGGTGTGGATCACGTACCACTCGCCCGGGAGCAGGCGCAGCTCGTCGCGGAGGGCCTGGATGGGGTCGACCGGCTCGGCGTCCTCGACGGGGGCGGCCTCCTCGGCCTCCTCCTCATCCGCGTCGGCCTCGTCGTCAGCAGCGGCCTCGTCGTCGCCGGTCTCGGCGTCGTCGTCGGCGTCGGTGTCGTCGCCCTCGTCCGCGGACTCGTCGTCCTCGTCGGCCTCAGCCTCGACGTGCGCAGCCTCGACGTGCATCGCGGCGGTCTCCGCGGCGACGCCCGCCTGGGCTTCGTCGGCGAGCTCGACTTCGTCGCGGTCCGCGTCCGCCGCCTCGACGATGTCGAGCGCGTCCTCGACGGACTCGACGGAGTCGGGGCTCGCGTTCAGGTTCGGGTCAGACACGGTGGCTGCTTCTTCCTGGATACAAAAGGTGGTCGAACATGCGAAAACGGGCGGCACCCATCAAGGCGCCGCCCTCCGCGGGGATCAGCCGAAGACGAACTTGATGGCTTCCTGGAACCCATAGTCAATCACGGTCACCAGACCGATCATGATGACGACGAAGACAATCACCACGGTGGTGTACGTCGTGAGCTGGTTACGAGTGGGCCATACGACCTTGCGGAGCTCCGCGACGATCTGGCGGTAGAACAGCGCGAGACGGCCGAGAGGGCCCTTCTTGCCGCGCTTGCCGCCCTTGCGGGCCTTCTTCTCGCGAGTGTCGTCCTCGGCGTCAGGCATGTCGATGGAGCCCAGGGCGTCCGTCACGTCTCTCACCTGAATCCGGGTCGTGGCCGTAGCCGCGCCCGGTTGCGCCGCACGGCGTTGCATCGAAGTACGTACCTGCGCACACATCCGAGAAGGAGTGTGGAGCAGGGCCGGAGGGACTCGAACCCCCAACCGCTGGTTTTGGAGACCAGTGCTCTACCAATTGAGCTACGACCCTTTGCGTTCCCCAACCTACCGCATCCGAGCGAGTGCACGGAGTGCTCGCGCTCTGGGGCGGCTGGTGAGGACCAACGACAGGTGAGTGTACGTGGTCCAGGCCCTGACGTCGAACAGAAGACATCCGGACCTGCTCCGTCCGGTAACTGAAACGGTGTGCGGGGCTTCTGGAGCGTCTGGGACGATTGGCCGCATGACCTCTGCAACGCCTTCCTCCGAGCGCCGGGTGTCCGCCCGTATCGGCGCCATTTCCGAGTCCGCCACCCTCGCCGTGGACGCCAAGGCCAAGGCCCTCAAGGCCGCCGGGCGCCCGGTCATCGGCTTCGGCGCGGGCGAGCCCGACTTCCCGACCCCGGACTACATCGTCGAGGCTGCGGTCGAGGCCTGCCGCAACCCGAAGTACCACCGGTACACGCCGGCCGGCGGTCTGCCCGAGCTGAAGACCGCCATCGCCGCCAAGACGCTGCGCGACTCCGGCTACGAGGTGGACGCTTCCCAGGTCCTGGTGACCAACGGCGGCAAGCAGGCCATCTACGAGGCCTTCGCGGCGATCCTCGACCCGGGCGACGAGGTCATCGTCCCGGCTCCGTACTGGACCACCTACCCCGAGTCGATCCGCCTCGCGGGCGGTGTCCCGGTGGAGGTCGTCGCCGACGAGACCACCGGCTACCGCGTCTCCGTCGAGCAGCTCGAGGCGGCCCGCACCGAGCGCACGAAGGTCGTCCTCTTCGTCTCCCCGTCCAACCCGACGGGCGCGGTCTACAGCGAGACCGACGCCGAGGCGATCGGCCGCTGGGCCGCCGACAAGGGCCTGTGGGTCCTCACCGACGAGATCTACGAGCACCTCGTCTACGGCGACGCGAAGTTCGTCTCCCTCCCGGCGATCGTCCCCGAGCTCGCCGACAAGTGCATCATCGTGAACGGCGTCGCCAAGACGTACGCGATGACCGGCTGGCGCGTGGGCTGGATCATCGGCCCGAAGGACGTCGTCAAGGCCGCGACGAACCTCCAGTCGCACGCCACCTCCAACGTCTCCAACGTGGCCCAGGTCGCGGCGCTCGCCGCCGTCTCCGGCAACCTGGACGCCGTCCACGAGATGCGCACCGCCTTCGACCGCCGCCGCCAGACGATCGTGCGGATGCTGAACGAGATCGACGGCGTGTTCTGCCCGACCCCCGAGGGCGCCTTCTACGCGTACCCGTCGGTCAAGGAGCTGCTCGGCAAGGAGATCCGCGGCAAGCGCCCGCAGACCTCCGTCGAGCTCGCCGCGCTGATCCTGGACGAGGCCGAGGTCGCGGTCGTCCCGGGCGAGGCCTTCGGCACCCCGGGCTACCTGCGCCTCTCCTACGCCCTGGGCGACGAGGACCTGATCGAGGGCGTGTCCCGCCTCCAGAAGCTCCTGGCGGAAGCCAAGGCCTAGGCCTCCGGCGGCCCCGCAGCCACCCCCTGAGCGGCGCCTCCCCCACCCCGGGGAGCCGCCGCTCAGGCGTTCCCGGCCCGGCCCGCCTCCGGTGCCGCTGCGCGGGGCGCTCACGTCCAGGCCGACGCCGACCAAATCCAGCCCCGCCGGCACACGATCCAGCCCCGCCGGCGTTTGAGGCGCGGGGTCCGGGGCGGAGCCCCGATCTTTCAGCCCCGCCGGCGATTGAGGCGCGGGTCGGGGGCGGAGCCCGGGGCCCCGCGCAGCGGCAGCGAAGCCCCGCTCTCGCGTTCGAGCAAGCCCCCGAAAGGTAAAACCCCCTCCCGCCGAGCGCAGCGGTACGGCAGGATCACCAGATGGAGCACGCACGCGATCTCACGCTTCTGCCCAAAGCCCACCTGCACCTGCACTTCACCGGCTCGATGCGCCCGTCGACCCTGCTGGAGCTCGCCGACAAGTACGGCGTGCGGCTGCCCGACGCCCTGACCGCCGGGGAGCCACCCAAGCTGCGGGCCACCGACGAGCGCGGCTGGTTCCGCTTCCAGCGCCTCTACGACGCCGCCCGCTCCTGCCTGCGCGAGCCCGACGACATCCGCCGCCTGGTCCGCGAGGCGGCCGAGGAGGACGTACGGGACGGCAGCGGCTGGCTGGAGATCCAGGTCGACCCGACCTCCTACGCGCCCCTCCTCGGCGGGATGATCCCGGCCGTGGAGATCATCCTGGACGCCGTGGACTCCGCCTCCCGCGAGACCGGCCTCGGCATGCGGGTCCTCATCGCCGCGAACCGCATGAAGCACCCCCTGGACGCCCGCACCCTCGCCCGCCTCGCCGTCCGCTACGCCGACCGCGGCATCGTCGGCTTCGGGCTCTCCAACGACGAGCGCCGCGGCATGGCCCGCGACTTCGACCGGGCCTTCGCCATCGCCCGCGAGGGCGGGCTGCTCGCGGCCCCGCACGGCGGCGAGCTCACCGGCCCGGCCTCCGTCCGCGACTGCCTCGACGACCTCCACGCCTCCCGCATCGGGCACGGAGTCCGGGCCGCGGAGGACCCCCGGCTGCTCCAGCGGCTCGCGGACCGGCAGATCACCTGCGAGGTCTGCCCGGCCTCCAACGTCGCCCTCGGCGTGTACGAGCGGCCCGAGGACGTGCCGCTGCGCACCCTCTTCGAGGCCGGGGTGCCGATGGCGCTGGGCGCGGACGACCCGCTGCTGTTCGGGTCGCGGCTCGCGGCCCAGTACGAGATCGCCCGCCGCCACCACGGCTTCACCGACGCGGAGCTCGCCGAGCTGGCCCGCCAGTCGGTGCGCGGCAGCGCCGCGCCCGACGACGTACAGGCCAAGCTGCTGGCCGGGATCGACCACTGGCTCACCGGGTGAGCCGCAGGTCCCCCTGGTAGCAGTCGGCGCGGACCCGCCGACCGTCCTGGAAGCCGATCTCCAGGTGCGTACGGCCCCGCTCGGGCAGCGCGAACTCGGCCACCGAGGCCACGGTCTGGCCGAGGTGGCTCAGGAAGGGGTGTTCGCCGAGGTCCTCGCCGACTTCGACGCGGCCCCACTCCCCCATGTCGTACGGCTCGTGGGGGGCGGCGGACTCGACGATGAGGCACTGGTCGGACCCGGTGGTGATCCGCGTGGAGTCGCCGACGCTGTCGATCAGCCAGACGTCGAGCGGGGCCTCGGAGCGCTCGCCTTCGCAGATGTGCCAGGACGCGACGACACGGCAGATCTCGCGTCCCACCAGGCGCGTGGGGTCCGTACCGGCCCCGTGCAGGGGGCAGTGCATGTCAGATGCGGACGCCGACCGTCACCGGCTCGTTGACGAGGGTGACGCCGAAGGCCGCGTGGACTCCCGCGACGACCTCCCGGGCCAGTGTGAGGAGGTCCTCGGTGGTGGCCTCGCCCCGGTTGGTGAGGGCGAGGGTGTGCTTGGTGGAGATGCGGGCCGGGCCGGTGCCGTAGCCCTTGGTGAAGCCGGCTTTGTCGATCAGCCAGGCCGCGCTGGTCTTCGTACGGCCCTCGCCGGCCGGGTAGGCGGGCGGGGCGGTGTCGGGGCCGAGGCGGTCCTGGGCGCGGGCGAGGAAGGCGGCGTAGGCCTCGTCGGTCAGGATCGGGTTGTGGAAGAAGGATCCGGCGGACCAGGTGTCGTGGTCGGCGGGGTCGAGGACCATGCCCTTGCCGGCGCGCAGCCGAAGGACGGTCTCGCGGGCGGTGGCGGCCGGGACGCGGTCGCCGGCCTCCACGCCGAGGGCGCGGGCCGTCTCCGGGTACTTGACCGGCGCGGAGAGGCCCCCGGCGTCCTCCAGGGCGAAGCGGACGCGCAGGACGACGTAGCGGTCGGGCTGGTCCTTGAAGGTGCTGTTGCGGTACCGGAAGTCGCACTCGGCGGCGCTGAGGGTGACCGTGGCGTCGGTGGTGCGGTCGTAGGCGACGACCTCGGTGATGGTGTCGCAGACCTCCTGGCCGTACGCCCCGACGTTCTGGATCGGGGTGGCGCCGGCCGAGCCGGGGATCCCGGCGAGGCACTCGATGCCCGCGAGGCCGGCCTCGACGGTGCGGGCGACGGCGTCGCTCCAGTTCTCGCCGGCGGCGAGCTCCAGGGTGGTGCCGGTCAGGGTGTAGCCGGTGGTCGCGATGCGCAGGGCGGTGCCGGCGAAGCCCTGGTCGCCGATGACCAGGTTGCTGCCGCCGCCGATGACCAGGAGCGGGGTGCCGCTCGCGTCCGCCGCGCGGACGGCGTCGACGACCTCGGCGTCGGTGGTCGCGGTGACCAGCCGGGCTGCGGGGCCGCCGAGGCGGAAGGTGGTCAACGGGGCGAGGGGGGCATCGTGGAGTTCCTGCACGTGGACAAGAGTACGGTCCGTCCCCCTCGCTTCCCGGCGGGGCACTCAGTAGGCCTGCTTCTGCTGGGCCAGACGGCGCTCGGCCTCCTCCCAGCTGATGGGGAGCTCCTCGGCGCGCACGGTCCAGAAGGTGAAGGCCGACTCCTTCGTGAAGGCGGCTGCGGCCCGGGAACTGCTGCGGTGCGGCTCGCTGCGGGCGAAGCGGTGGAGCGCGCCCTGGTCCTCCCAGGCGGAGAGGGTGAGGAAGGTGCGCCGCGGGACGCGGGCGCGCAGGGCGACGCCGTGGGCTCCGGGGGCCTTGCGGATCTGGCCGAGGATGCCGGGCGCCTTGAGGAGGAACTTCACGGCGCCGAGGAGGGTGGCGGTCTCGAAACGGGAGGCCATGACGTAGACCTCGGCGCCGGGAGCGGGCCGGCTGGGCGTGGACCAGGGGATGTCGGGCATGACGGGCGCTCCTTCGCGATGAGCGGTCGTACGGAACTTCGTGCGCGGGCGGGGGGCCGGGTCGGGGGCTCAGCGGGCGGCGGGGACCTTGTCGAGGGTCCGCCCAGGGGCCGGGGCCGGGGCCGCGGCCTTGCGGCCCCGGGGCAGGAGCAGGGCCAGCCCGGCGGCGAGGGCCACCACGGCGGCGCCGATCCACAGGGCGGGGACGGTGCCGTCGGTGAAGGTCTGCGGGGTCTCGTAGCCGCCCCGGGCCGAGAAGACGGAGGCCAGGACGGCCACCCCGAGAGCTCCGCCGACCTCGCGGAGGGCGCTGTTGGTGCCGGAGGCCTTGCCCTGGTCGGCGGGGGTCACGGTGGACATCAGCACGTGGTTGGCGGGGGCGAAGTAGAGGGACATGCCGATCCCGCTGAGGATCAGGGCGGGGAGCTGGGTCCCGTAGGAGAGGTCGGTGCTCAGGACCGCCGCGAACCAGCCGAGGCCGAGCGCCTGCAGCGCCAGCCCGGCGACGACGACCGGCCGGCCGCCGATCCGGTCGGACACGATGCCCGCGATCGGGGCGACCACCAGCGCCATGCCGGTCCAGGGGAGCATCCGCAGCCCGGCCTGGGTGGGCGAGTAGCCGGCGACGCCCTGGAGGAACTGGCTGAGCAGGAAGATCGACCCGAACATCCCGAGGTACATCAGCAGGCTGGCGAGGTTGATCCCGAGGAAGCCCCGGTCGCGGAAGAGCCGCATGGGGAGCATCGGGTTCGCGCTGCGGAAGCCGTGGCGGACGAACCCGCCGATGAGGGCGCTGCCCGCGATCAGGCCGGTGAGGACGGGAGCGCTGGTCCAGCCGTGGGCGTTGGCGTTGACCAGTCCGTAGACGACGCCGAAGAGACCGCCGCTGATGAGGAGGGTGCCGGGGAGGTCGAGGCGGGAGTTCGGGGCGGTGGACTCGGCCAGGCGGAGGCGGACGAGGGGGATCAGGGCGAGGCCGACGGGGACGTTCAGCCAGAAGATCCACTGCCAGGAGATGTGCTCGGTGAGGCTGCCGCCGATCAGGGGGCCGCAGGCGACGGCCAGTCCGCCGACGGCTCCGTAGACCCCGAGCGCCATGCCCCGCCGGGCCGCCGGGACGGCGACGGTGAGCAGGGTGAGGGAGAGCGGCATCATGATCGCCGCTCCCACGCCCTGCACGGCGCGGGCGGCGATCAGCCCGTCGATCCCGGAGGCGAGCGCGGCAGCGGCGGAGGCGCCGGTGAAGAGCACGAGCCCGGCGATGAAGAGCCGCCGGCGCCCGAAGCGGTCACCGAGGGCGGAGCCGAACATGAGCAGGACGGCGAAGGTGACGGTGTAGGCGTTCACCGTCCACTCCAGGTCCTCCAGCTTCCCGCCGAGGTCGGCCCGGATGGCGGGGAGGGCGGTGGTGACGACGAGGTTGTCGAGGGCGGCCATGAAACTGGCGACCCCGGTGAGCACGAGCGCCCAGACGGCGGGGGCACGGAGGCGGGTCTCTTGCTGGTCCTGGGTGGGTTCCTGGGTGGGTTCCTGGGTGCGTTCCTGGTTCACGATTCCCCCTGAAGATTGTTAGTTAGTTATTGCTGACTAACTTCAGCGGACAGAAAAAACCGCTGCTGGGGCCGACGCGCGGGACGGAATGTGGCCCGCACGCCCGCACGCCCGCCTCACTGCGCGACGGAGACTTCCCGGGCGGCTTCGCCCCCGGCCTCACCGGAGGACTCCTCCGCCTTGTCGGGCGGAAACAGCCCCTCCCAGATGCGGTGCCCGGAGGGGAAGCCCATGGCGGAGAGGGTGTTGATGAGCATCCCGTAGGCCATGAAGGTGGTGGTCTCCTCGACGTCACCGCCGAGCGGCACGGAGACGGTGTCCCACAGCTCCAGCCAGCCGGCCCGTACGAGCTCACCGAGCTCGTGGTCGCCGGCCGCCTCGGCGGCGGCGACGGTGACGTACATCTGGAGCTGCATCTGCAGTACGTGCGGATCCTCGGCGATCAGCCGCGTGTAGGCGTCCGCCATGGCGGTCAGGGCCTCTTCACCGCCCAGACCTTCGCCCGCCTCGGCGAAGACCCGCCGGGTGGTCTCCATGCAGCGGGCGGCCGCCGCGAGGAAGATGGCCTGCTTGTTCGGGAAGAGCCGGAACAGGTACGGCTGCGAGACACCGACCCGCTTGGCGATCACCTCGGTGGACGTCCCGTAGTAACCACCCCGGGCGAACTCCCGAACCGCCGCCCGAATGACGCTCTCACGCCGCTCTTCTGCGCTCATCCTGACCATGCAACGAAGTTAGTACTCAATCACTAACTACGTCAAGGGGGGTGGGGCGGGGGCTGGGGCTGCGGGGTTGGCGGTCCGCCCTCGGGCGGTCTCAGGGAGGGGTTGGGGCTTTCCCGTCAGTCTCATCGTCCTTCCGTGCCGCGCCGGCCTGTCAAGGGCGCTCCTTCGTCGCGTCGCTTCGCGATGGCCTTCGGCCACCCTTGACAGGCCGGCGCGGCACGGAAGGACGAAGACTGCCGGGAAACCCCCAAAGAAACGGGACGGGGCGGAAAGAGACAGGGGCGGCCCCGTCTGGGAGGGGCGGGCAGACTCCGGCCGCCAGACACCCATCCGGGCAGCTCACAGCCCTGATCCCGGGCCGAGGGGCGGCTCTACCCACACGAAATGACGACGAGAAGGCCATCGGGAGCGGGGAGACGCGCCGGATCGCTACGCGCTTCGCACGTCTCAGCGTCCGACGGCCGTCTGAGGCTGGTCATAAGCCGCCCACAACCGCTACACGCCTCCCTGATCACGCGACCGCAGGTCGCATCGCCCATGGACGGCGGAAGACGGTGAAGGAAGGCGAAGGAAGGCAATCGGAGACGTCGTGGGGTGGTGGAGGGGGATAGACGGAGTCTGAGGACGAAAAGACTGGCGGCAGACTCCGCCAAGGGCCTTCGGCCGGCCCAAACACCTCTCAGCGCGCCCCATCACACCCACCAGGCGACCCCCACCGCCCCCAGGACGCCCACGAGGCCCCAGGAGGCCCACGGGACGCCCCGCTCTCCCCCACCCAAGACGGTCTTGCCAGCCGCTGAGACGTGAGAAGCGCGTAGCGATCGTTGGCGGCTTATGACCAGCCCCAGACGGCCGCCGGACGCTGAGAAATGAGGAGCGCGTAGCCATCTGACGCGCCTCCCCGCTCCGGATGGCCCTCTGGTCGTCATTTCGTGCAGGTAGAGCCGCCCCTGGCCCGGGATCAGGGCTGTGAGCTGCCCGGATGCCTGGGACGGCGGCCGAAGACCGCCCACCCTTCCCTGACGGGGCCGCTCCTCTGCTCTTCTGCCCCGTCCCGTTCTTTTGGGGGTTTCCCGGCAGTCTTCGTTTTTCCGGGGCGGGACGGTCTGTCAAGGGTGGCCGAAGGCCATCGCGAAGCGACGCGAACGCAGTGAGCGCCCTTGACAGGCCGGCCCGACACGGAAGGACGATGAGACTGACGGGAAAGCCCCAACACCTCCCTGAGACCGCCCGAGGGCGGAAGCCACCCCCGACCCCGCCCCGCCCGCCCTCAGCCCAGCTGTACGACCGCCCGGGACATGCCCAGGACCTTCTGGCCCGCGCTCATGGCCGTCAGGTCGACCCGTACGCGGTTGTCGTCCAGCTTGGCGGCGACCTTGGCCGTGACGTCGATGCGGGCGCCCTCGTCGTCGTTCGGGACGACCACCGGCTTGGTGAAGCGGACGCCGTACTCGACGACCGCGCCCGGGTCGCCCACCCAGTCGGTCACCACGCGGATCGCCTCGGCCATGGTGAACATGCCGTGCGCGATCACGTCCGGCAGTCCGACCTCCTTGGCGAACTTCTCGTTCCAGTGGATCGGGTTGAAGTCACCCGAGGCACCGGCGTAGCGGACGAGGGTGGCGCGCGTCACGGGGAAGGACTGCGCCGGCAGCTCGGTGCCGACCTCGACGTCTGCGTACTGGATCTGCGCGGTCATCTCAGGCCTCCTCAGGGGCGCGGGACACGAGCTTGGTCCACGCCGTCACGACGTGCTCGCCGGATTCGTCATGGACCTCGCCGCGGATGTCGACGATGTCGTTGCCCGCGAGGGACTTCACGGCCTCGATCGTGGAGGTGACGGTGAGCCGGTCACCCGCCCGCACGGGGCGGACGTAGGAGAACTTCTGGTCGCCGTGCACGACGCGGCTGTAGTCCAGCCCCAGCTGCGGGTCCTCGATGACCTGGCCCGCGGCCGCGAAGGTGATGGCGAACACGAAAGTCGGCGGGGCGATCACGTCCTGGTGACCGAGCGCCTTGGCGGCATCGGGGTCGGTGTAGGCGGGATTTTCGTCACCCACCGCAACCGCGAATTCGCGGATCTTCTCCCGGCCGACCTCGTACGGCTCGGTGGGCGGGTAGGTCCGCCCCACGAAGGTCTGGTCGAGGGCCATGGCTCACTACCTCCTGTTGAAGGGACACGAAAGACACAAGACACGCAGACACGCAGACACGCATGAGCGTTCGTACCGGCCCAGTCATACCGGATCTGGAACCGGTGCAGAAACGACACAAGGCCGCCCCCCAATGAAGGGGACGACCTCATGACGGTGCCTATATTTGAGACTTCGCCAGGATCAGCGGGTCTCGCGGTGCGCGGTGTGCGAGTTGCAGCGCGGGCAGTGCTTCTTCATCTCCATGCGGTCCGGGTTGTTACGCCGGTTCTTCTTGGTGATGTAGTTCCGCTCCTTGCACTCCACGCAGGCCAGCGTGATCTTCGGGCGGACGTCGGTGGCAGCCACGTGAGTGCTCCTTGACGGACAGTAGGACGGATGAACGCATAAAAGAGTAGCCGATCGGGAGACCGACCCCGCAATCGGCTACTGGGTGTAGCGGCGACCGGACTTGAACCGGTGACACAGCGATTATGAGCCGCTTGCTCTACCGACTGAGCTACGCCGCTTTGATGAGATCCGTTCCCCACCCGAGGGTGGGGAACCTCTCTCACCAGAGCCCCAATGCGGAATCGAACCGCAGACCTTCTCCTTACCATGGAGACGCTCTACCGACTGAGCTATTGGGGCGAGCGATGAAGACATTACACGGTTGCGCGCCGATCGCCCAAATCCTTTGGGGGGACTGGGCTCGGGAGGGGTCGGCCCGGGATTGCCGATCAGTGCCCAGGGGCCTCTCGACCCGTTTTCCGGCCCTTTTGTGGCCGGTGTCACAGCCGCACCACCCCGCACTCCGCTCCCCCGGCTCCCCCCGGTTCCTCCGGCTCCCCCGCCCTTCGTTTCCCCGGCCCTCGGACGCCCTCTGAAGTTCTCCGCAGCCCCAGGCGGCCTCCCCGCGCGGGCGTGCCCGTTTCCGCCGGGGCGCGTGGGCACCACACCGGTACGACTATTGCGCTCTTCCGCGAACCGGGGACCCCCGCGCCCTAGGCTCTGAGCACGCTGCGTGATCTTGGGCCGCGGGCTGCGGCCACGGCACAGGAACCGCCCGAGCCACCGCAGGAGCGCGATGTCCGACAGCCAGCCGCAGCAGCCGTCCCACTCCCCGCGCAATCCTCACGGGGGCCCCGCCCGCAACCCGGCCCGCAACCCCGCCGGCGGGCCCGTCCCCGAGGCCACCGGGCTGCTCCTGGCGGGGGCCCGGCTCACGGACGGCCGGACCGTCGACGTCCGGCTCGGCGGGGGGCGCATCCAGGCCGTCGGCACCGCGGGCAGCCTGCCCGCCCCCGCCCTGTCCCGGGTCGACCTGCGCGGCTACCTGCTCCTGCCCGCCCCGGCCGAGCCGCACGCCCACGGGGACACCGCCCTGACCGCCGACGGCGAGGGGCCCGTCTCGTACACCCCCGACGAGGTGCAGCGCCGCGCCACCGAGGCGGCGCTGCTCCAGCTCGGCCACGGAGCCACCGCCGTGCGCTCCCACGTCCGGATCGGCGACGTGCACGGCCTCGGCCCGCTGGAGGCCGTCCTGCAGGCCCGCCGGTCCCTGCGCGGGCTCGCCGACCTGACCTCTGTGGCGGTGCCCCGGCTGCTGACGGGGGTGGCCGGTGCCGACGGGCTGGCCATGCTGCGCGACGCCGTCAAGATGGGCGCGTCCGTGATCGGGGGCTGCCCCGACCTGGACCCCGACCCGACGGGCTTCCTCGAAGCCGTCCTGGAGCTGGCCGCCGAGCACGGCTGCCCGGTGGACCTGCACACGGACGGTGACGACCCGGGCCGCCTCTCCCGGCTCGCGGCGATGGCCGGCGGGCTGCGCCCCGGGGTGACCATCGGGCCCTGCGGGGGTCTGTCGCGGCTCCCGCTGGACGTGGCCGCCCGCGCCGCCGACCAGCTGGCGGCGGCCGGGGTGCGGGTGACCTGCCTGCCCCAGGGCGACTGCGCCGCGCTGGAGCGGCGCGGGCTGCGCACCGCGCCCGTACGGCTCCTGCGGGCGGCCGGGGTCCGGGTCGCCGCCGGCAGCGGGGCGCTGCGGGACGCCGGCAACCCGGTCGGCCGGGGGGATCCGCTCGAAGCGGCGTACCTGCTGGCCTCCCAGGGCGGGCTGCGTCCGGCGGAGGCCTACGAGGCGGTGAGCGCCGCGGCCCGCGAGGTCATGGCGCTGCCCGAGGTGCGGGTGGAGGCGGGTTTCCCGGCGGAGCTGCTCGCCGTGCGCGGGGAGCGGATCGCGGGCGTGCTCTCCCTCGCGTACAGCCGGATCGTGATCCACCGGGGGCGGGTGGTAGCCCGGACGAGTGCCGTACGGGAGTACTGCGACTCGGCGGTCGCGGTGGCCCTGGACCTGCCCAGGCAGGGCCGTACGGAGCCCGGCCCCTGAGCGTGGCGGGCGAGGTTCGCGGGCGGCGGAGCCCGGGTCGTCGTACGGTCGGGACATGCGCATCGTCATCGCGGGTGGACACGGTCGAATCGCGCTGCGGCTGGAGCGTCTGCTCGCCGCGCGCGGGTACGAGGTCGCGGGGATCATCCGCGACCTGGAGCAGGGGGACGACCTCCGGGAGGCGGGCGCCGAACCGGTGCTGTGCGACCTGGAGTCGGCTTCCGTCGAGCACGTCGCGGGGATCCTCCAGGGCGCGGACGCGGCCGTCTTCGCGGCCGGGGCCGGTCCGGGCAGCGGTTCCGCGCGCAAGGACACCGTGGACCGGGGTGCGGCGGTGCTGTTCGCCGATGCCGCCGAACGGGCGCGCGTACGCCGTTTCCTGATGGTCTCCACGATGGGCGCGGACGCGCGGCACGGGGGTGACGAGGTGTTCGACGTCTATCTGCGGGCGAAGGGCGAGGCCGACGACCATCTGCGGACCCGGCTGGGTCTGGAGTGGACGATCCTGCGGCCGGGGATCCTGAGCGACGATCCGGGTGCGGGGCTGGTCCGGCTGGAGGCGCGGACCGGCCGGGGTCCGGTCACGCGGGACGACGTGGCGGCGGTGCTGGCGGAGCTCGTGGAGACCCCGGCGACGGCCGGGCTGACGCTGGAGCTGGTCTCGGGGTCGACGCCGGTCGCGGTGGCCGTGAAGGACATGGCGGGCAACTGAGCCGCCCGCGTCCTTGTGGGGCGGTCGTGGTGAGCGTGTGTCAGAACTCGGCTTCCACCTTGTCGTCGGAGCGGCCGACGGAGTCCTGCTGGAACTGCTTCTCGTAGGCCTTGCGGATCCGTTCGACGCGCGCTCCGCGCTCGTCGGCCTCCGCCTCGGGGTAGAGCAGCACGACCTCGTAGGAGGTCTCGCGGACGATGGTGCCGTCCCCGGCGCGCCATTGGCCGTACCCGTCCTGGAGGGTGAGTCCTTCGGGGAAGGCGGGGGTGATCTCGCGGTCCAGGAACCGCATGAACTCCTGCTTGGCGACGGGGTCCCGGCCGTCGGGTCGCTGCGCGCCGAAGTAGAGCCGGGTCTCCCGGTAGGGCTCCCCCGCATGGCTGTGCAGTGCCGCTCCCACCAGGGCCGGGATGCCGGCGCCGAGGAGGGCGATCAGGACGCCGCCCCCGGCCTTGCCACGTGTGTCCGATGTCCATTTCACGCCCCGTGAACGACGGGCCGCCCTCATCGGTGCGCGGGAGTGGCCCGATAGGGTCACCCCCGATCGGGCCGCAGGGGGCGGCCGTGTGGAGCACCGGGGTGGGGCATGGGCGACGGGAACTGGCAGGTCGGCGCGGCGGAGGGCGGTCGGCTGGCGGCCCGGTGGTGGAAGTGGGCGCTGTCCGCGCCGGCCGATCAGAGCCCGGTGGCCGACACCACGGGCGCGTACGCGGGCCGGCGGCAGCCGCAGGACGTGTGGTTCCTGGCGGGCACCTACGGCGGGCGGGTGGTGCGGCGTTGCAGCATTCCGGCGGGGCGGCGGCTGTTCTTTCCCGTGCTGAACACGCAGCGGATGGTGGTGCCGTTCGTGACGAAGCCCTGGCGGATGGAGATCACCCGGGCCTCCGCCGCGCTGAACAGCTCTCCCCTGGACGTGAGCGAGTTCGCCTCGCCGGTGTTCCAGATCATGGGGATACCGCGGGTCGCCTGGGGTCTGTGGTGCGCGCTCGATCCTCTTCCGCCGGGCCAGTTCGTCCTGGAGATCGACGCTTCGGCCGCCAACGGCTTCTGGGTGGACACCACCTACCACTTGACGGTGGAGGCCGCGTAGAGCGGCGGCACGGCCTGTCGGCGGGTGGGCCTGTCGGCGGGTATGCGAAGAAACCCCCGTCCACTGCGTTTCCGCAGATGAACGGGGGTTCCACTCGCGTGGCGGCGCCAGGATTCGAACCTGGGTAGGCAGAGCCGACGGATTTACAGTCCGTTCCCATTGGCCACTCGGGCACACCGCCATGGGATGTCGCGCAGTTCCTCCGCCTTGCGGCGTTGTTCTGCGGCAACGACGTAAACGATACCTGATGTGCGGGGGTGGTTCGCCACCGGATTGATCAGCCCCCCACGCGGGCGCGGTGGCTAGGCTTTGCCGAGCGGACCGGGGATGTCCGGCCGCGCCCTCCGGGGCACACCACAGCCGACTTCAAGGAGCCACAGCACATGGCCGACTCCAGTTTCGACATCGTCTCGAAGGTCGAGCGGCAGGAGGTCGACAACGCCCTCAACCAGGCCGCCAAGGAGCTCTCGCAGCGTTACGACTTCAAGGGCACGGGCGCCACCATCGCCTGGTCCGGCGAGAAGATCCTCATGGAGGCGAACTCCGAGGAGCGCGTCAAGGCGGTCCTCGACGTGTTCGAGACCAAGCTGGTCAAGCGCGGGATCTCGCTGAAGGCGCTCGACGCCGGCGAGCCGCAGCTGTCCGGCAAGGAGTACAAGATCTTCGCCTCCATCGAGGAGGGCATCTCCCAGGAGAACGCCAAGAAGGTCGCGAAGATCATCCGGGACGAGGGCCCCAAGGGCGTCAAGGCCCAGGTCCAGGGTGAGGAGCTGCGCGTCAGCTCCAAGAGCCGCGACGACCTCCAGGCCATCCAGGCCCTCCTCAAGGGCAAGGACCTGGACTTCGCGATCCAGTTCGTGAACTACCGCTAGTCGCCGCTGCGCCGTCGGGCACAACGGGGGCAGATCGCCGGGGCCTTCCCCGGCGGCCGCCCGCGTTGTGCCCTTCGTCGTTCTGCCAGGACTTCGGACTTCGGGCTTCGGGCTTCGGCGCCCGGGAGGGTGTGTGCCCGGCGTGAGCGGCGCACACTCCTTCGCGGCCCCCTTGTGATCACTAGGCGCGGGCCGGTGCGCCCACCAGGCTGGGGATGACAACCATCACCGTGTGGCAGGGGGTTCTCGCATGCCTGGGGCCGACAGTTTCCGCGAAGACTTCGGGGCGTCCGTCGTCGTCGCGCTGGTCGCGCTTCCCCTCTGCGTGGGGGTGGCCGTCGCCTCCGGTGTGCCCGCCGAGCTGGGGATCGTCACCGGAGTGGTCGGCGGTCTGGTCACCGGCTGGTTCCGGGGCAGCTCGCTCCAGGTCAGCGGGCCGGCGGCGGGGCTGACCGTGCTGGTCTACGAGGCCGTGAGCACCTACGGCCTGCCCGCGCTCGGGGCCCTGGTGCTGGCCGCCGGGCTCTTGCAGGTGGGCATGGGGGTGCTGCGGCTCGGGCGGTGGTTCCGGGCGATCTCCCTGGCCGTGGTGCACGGGATGCTGGCCGGGATCGGGCTCGTGCTGATCGCCGGGCAGCTCTACGCCCTCGGCGGGGTGGACGCTCCCGGGAAGACCCTCGCCAAGCTGGGCGGGGTCCACGTGCTGGGGGCGCAGGCCGACTGGACCGCGGTGGCCCTGGGCGCGGGGACCATCGCCCTCCTCGTGGCCTGGCCGCGAGTGCCGGCCCGGCTGCGGGTCCTGCCGGCGGCGCTCGTCGGGGTCGGCGCCGCCACGGCGGTGGCGGCGGTGCTGCGGCTGCCCGTGGAGACGGTGAGCGTGACCGGGGCGCTGGACGCGGTGGCCCCGCCGGGCTGGGAGGAGTTCGGGGTGCTGGCCTCCGTGGGGGCCGTCGGCACGGTGGTCGCGCTCGCGCTGATCGCCTCCGCCGAGACCCTCTTCAGCGCGGCCGCCGTCGACCGGATGCACGACGGGCCGAGGACCGAGTACGACCAGGAGCTCATCGCCCAGGGCGTCGGCAACACCGTCTGCGGGCTGCTCGGGGCGCTGCCCATGACCGCCGTCATCGTGCGCAGCGCCGCGAACGTGGAGGCCGGGGCGCGCACCCGGGCCTCGCGGGTGCTGCACGGCGGCTGGCTGCTGCTGTTCGCGGTGGCGGTGCCCCAGGTGCTGGAGGTGGTTCCGCTGGCCGCGCTCGCCGGGGTGCTGCTGCACGCCGGGTGGAAGCTGCTGCCGGCGCGGGCGGTGGCCTCGCTGTGGCGGACCCACCGGGGTGAGGCGGTGGTCCTCGTGGCGACGGCCGCCTCGATCGTGGCCACCAGCCTCTTCGAGGGGGTGCTGGTCGGCCTGGGGCTCGCCGTGGCGAAGGCGGCCTGGGAGACCTCGCACGTGCACATCGAGGAGGTCTGGGAGGGCGAGCGGCTGTGTGTCCGGGTCGTGGGGAACGCGAGTTTCCTGCGGCTGCCCAAGCTCCTGGACAGCCTGGAGGCGCTGCCGCACGGGCCGTCGGTGCGGCTCGACCTGAGCGGGCTGCGGCACATGGACCACGCGTGCCTGACGGCGCTGGAGGGCTGGGAGCGCAAGCGGATGCCGCTTCCCGGCCGGGAGGGCGTCATCTAGCCCCGTTACCCTCCCGCCCGTGGACAACGAACTGAACCGCACCCTGGGGGTGTCCGACGCCGTCGTGGTCGGGCTCGGCGCGATGGTGGGCGCCGGCATCTTCGCCGCGCTCGCCCCGGCGGCCCGCGCGGCGGGCGGCGGGCTGCTGGCCGCCCTGGCGGTGGCCGCGGTGGTGGCCTACTGCAACGCGCACTCCTCTGCGCGCCTCGCGGCCCGCTACCCGTCATCGGGCGGTACCTACGTGTACGGGCGGGAGCGGCTCGGCCCCTTCTGGGGGTACCTGGCCGGCTGGGGGTTCGTGGTCGGCAAGACGGCCTCCTGTGCGGCGATGGCCCTGACGGTCGGGGCGTACGTGTGGCCCGGGCAGGAGCGCGCGGTGGCCGTGGCGGCGGTGGTGGCGCTGACCGCCGCGGGCTACGGCGGGGTGCAGAAGTCCGCCCGGATCGCCCGGTGGATCGTGGCGGCGGTACTCGCGGTGCTGGCCGGGGTCGTCGTGGTGTGCCTGGGCTCGGGCACGGCCGACGCGGGGCGGCTCGCCGGCGGTGACTGGGGTGCGGCCGGGCTGTTGCAGGGCGCCGGGCTGCTGTTCTTCGCCTTCGCGGGCTATGCCCGGATCACCACCCTGGGCGAGGAGGTGCGTGATCCCGGGCGCACGATCCCGCGCGCGGTACCGCTCGCGCTGGGGATCGCCCTGTTCGTGTACGCCGCCGTGGCGGTGGCGGTGCTGTCGGTGCTCGGCGCCGACGCGCTGGCGGGGTCGACGGCCCCGCTGGCCGACGCGGTGCGCGCGGCCGGGTGGCCCGGACTGGTCCCCGTCGTCCGGGCGGGCGCGGCGCTGGCCGCGCTGGGTTCCCTGCTGGCCCTCGTGCTCGGGGTGTCGCGCACGGCCCTGGCGATGGCCCGGGACGGCCATCTGCCGCGCGCCCTGGCCGCCGTGCATCCCCGGCATCAGGTGCCGCACCACGCGGAGCTGGCCGTGGGTGCGGTGGTGGCGGTGCTCGCGGCCACCTCCGATCTGCGGGGCGCGATCGGTTTCTCCTCCTTCGGAGTGCTGGCCTACTACGCGATCGCGAACGCTTCCGCGTGGACTCTCGGTTCAGCTGTCAAGGGGCGGGCCGTGGCAGCGGTCGGGCTGTCCGGCTGTGTGGTGCTCGCCTGTGCGCTGCCGCTGGCGTCGGCGGTCGCCGGGGCTGCGGTGCTGGCGCTGGGCGCGCTGGCCTACGGGGTGCGGGGCCGGATCAGATCCGGGATCTGAACTCGGGCCAGGGGCGCCAGTTCCAGGTCGTACTCCTCCCCCGCCGCGGACTCCTCGCAGAACCACGCGGTGCCGTCGAGCCAGCCGCGCAGCCAGCCTTCGAGGCTGGGGGTGTCGATGGACCAGGCGAGCTCGGGTTCCCCGGAGTTCGGGTCGAACAGGAGGACCTGTGCGGTGTCGGAGCGGCAGTCCACGCAGGCGTACAGGGCGCAGCCGAAGTCGGCCACCGGCAGGACGCCTTCGGGCCAGCGCCAGCCGGAGGCGCGCTGTGCCTCGTACGCCTCGACGGCGCGGCGCAGCGGCAGGAGGCCCCGCTCCGGGCCGAACCCGCCGTCGCCGACGCGGGTGTAGAGCGCGGCGAGCAGCGGGGGGAGCGGGAAGCCGAGTATGAGGGCGGCCCGGGTGATGTCCGTACTGCCCAGGGGTGTGGGCAGGGTCCCTCCGCTGCGGCGCGCGGAGGTGCGTACGCGGTCTGCGACTTGCTCCAGCAACTGCTCGGTGTCGTTCATGTGTTCATGGTGGCCCACCCCACCGACATTCGTCCCACCCTGTGGATAACCCTGTGGGGCGCTGTCAGCGGGAGGCGAAGGGGGCGTCCGTGGGGACGATTTCGCGGCCGAGCGGGAGCAGGGAGAGGGGGACCATCTTGAAGTTGGCGATGCCGAAGGGGATGCCGATGATCGTGACGCAGAGCGCGATGCCGGTGACGATGTGGCCGATGGCCAGCCACCAGCCCGCGAGGACCAGCCACAGGACGTTGCCTATGCAGGAGCCGGCGCCCGCGTCGTGTCGCTCGACGGTGGTGTAGCCGAAGGGCCAGAGGGCGTAGAGGGCGATGCGGAAGGCCGCGATGCCGAAGGGGATGCCGATGATCGTGATGCAGAGGATGAGGCCGGCCAGGCAGTAGCCGAGGAACAGCCAGATCCCGCTGAGCACGAGCCAAATGACGTTGAGGATGGTTTTCACTGGCTGCTGCCTGCCATCTGTTCGAGCCGGGCGATGCGCTCGGCCATCGGGGGATGTGTCGAGAACATCTTGGACAGTCCTTCGCCCGGCCGGAAGGGGTTGGCGATCATCATGTGGCTCGCCGTCTCCAGGCGGGGCTCGGGGGGCAGCGGGAGCTGCTTGGTGCCCGCGTCGAGCTTGCGCAGGGCGCTGGCCAGGGCGAGGGGGTCGCCGGTGAGCTGGGCTCCGGAGGCGTCGGCCTCGTACTCGCGCGAGCGGCTGATGGCGAGCTGGATCACGGACGCGGCCAGTGGGCCGAGGATCATGATGAGCAGCATGCCGAAGAGCCCCGGGCCCTCGTCGTCGTTGGAGCGGCCCACCGGGATCAGCCAGGCGAAGTTCACCAGGAACATGATCACTGAGGCGAGGGCTCCGGCGACCGAGGAGATGAGGATGTCGCGGTTGTAGACGTGGCTGAGCTCGTGGCCGATGACTCCGCGCAGTTCGCGTTCGTCGAGGATGCGCAGGATGCCTTCGGTGCAGCAGACCGCGGCGTTGCGCGGGTTGCGGCCGGTGGCGAAGGCGTTGGGGGCTTCGGTCGGGGAGATGTAGAGCCGTGGCATGGGCTGGCGGGCCGAGGTGGAGAGCTCGCGCACCATGCGGTACAGCTCGGGGGCCTCGAACTCGCTGACGGGCCGGGCGCGCATCGCGCGTAGAGCCAGCTTGTCGCTGTTCCAGTACGCGTAGGCGTTCGTCCCGAGGGCGACGAGGACGGCGACGATCAGGCCGGCCCGTCCGAAGAAGCTGCCGATGAGGATGATGAGTGCGGACATCCCGCCGAGGAGTACGGCGGTCTTCAGCCCGTTGTGCCGGCGGTGCACGGTACGCCCTCCAAGTGGTGCGGCGGGGGACCCCGTCCAGGAACTGAGGGTCTTCGGTCCAGTGGACCCTTCCTTCCTGGTCAACGCGAGGTGAGGGCGCCTGGTTCCCAGGGCACGGCCGGGCCGCCGCCCCTGTGGCCTTGGCGGAGGGGCGGCGGAGGGCGTTGCTCCGTACGGGTCGGTACGTACGGACGACCGCGTACGGGTGAGCCCGTACGGGTGTGCCGGCGGCTACTGCGGGAAGAGGGTTCCGGCGGCGAAGCGCAGGACGAGCTGCGGGGCGCCGGAGAGGACCAGGGCGGTCACGGCGGTGAGGACGACGGCCGCCACGACCGGCCAGGGGGCCTTCGCGGGGGCGGGGGCGGCCTCGGCAGCCCCCTCCTCGGGGGTACGGAAGAGGAGGGCCGTCCAGCGCAGGTAGTAGTACAGGGCGATGACGACGTTGACCGCCATCACCACGGCGAGCCAGCCGAGGCCCGCGTCGACGGCGGACCGGAAGACGGTGACCTTCGCGAAGAGGCCGACGATGCCCGGCGGCAGGCCGGCCAGGCAGAGCAGGAAGAAGGCCAGCGAGAGGGCGGCGAGGGGCCGCTCGGCGTACAGGCCGCGGTAGTCGCTGATCCGGTTCAGCGGCTTCGTACGGGCGACCAGCGCGGCCACGGCGAAGGCGCCGAGGTTCACGACCGCGTACATGAGGGCGTAGGCGACGGTGGAGCCGATCTGGTCGCGGTCGGAGTACGCGGCCGCGGCGATCGGGACCAGCAGGTAGCCGGCCTGGCCCACGGAGGACCAGGCGAGCAGCCGTACGGCGCTGTTCGGGCGGTCGGCGGACTGGCGCAGGGCGGCGGCGTTGCCGAGGGTCATGGTGAGCGCGGCGAGGACGGCCAGGGCCGGGCCCCAGATGTCGGAGTACGCCGGGAAGGCGATCACGGTGACGAGGATCAGGCCGGTGAAGCCGACGGCCTTGCCGATCACCGAGAGGTAGCCGGCGACGGGCAGCGGGGCGCCCACGTAGGTGTCGGGGACCCAGAAGTGGAAGGGGACGGCGGCCGTCTTGAAGGCGAAGCCGACGAGGGTGAGCGCGACGCCCGCCATGGCGAGGGTGTCGAGCTGCCCGGGGACCTCTTCGAGCCGGTCGGCGACCTGGGTGAGGTGCAGGGAGCCGGTGGCGGCGTAGACGAAGCTGACGCCCATCAGGGACACGGCGGTGGCGGTGACCGAGGAGAGGAAGAACTTGAGGGCGGCCTCGGAGGAGAGGCGGTCGCCGCGCCGCATGCCGACGAGGGCGAAGGCGGGCAGCGAGGCGACTTCGAGGGCGACGATCAGGGTGGCGAGGTCGCGGGCGGCGGGCAGCAGGGCCGCGCCGGCGGCGGAGGAGAGCAGCAGGAACCAGTACTCGCCGGCCGGCATGCGTGCGTCGCGGACGGCGGTGACCGACAGCAGGGCGGTGACCAGGGCGCCGGCGAGCACGAGGAACTGCACGACGAGCGCGAAGTGGTCGGCGGTGTAGCTGCAGGCGGACGGGTCGCCGGTGAGGCAGAAGGTGGTGCGTGCGCCGGAGCGCAGCGGCAACAGGGTGGCGATCGCCGCGGCGAGTCCGGCGACGGAGATCCAGCCGAGGAGCGGCTTGCTCCGCTCGGGCACGAAGAGGTCGGCCACCAGGACGAGCAGGGCGACGGCGGCGGTGATGACCACGGGCGCGATGGCGAGCCAGTCGACGGACTGGACCAGGTTCGAGGGCGCCAGGGCGGCGAGGGCCGTCATGAGTTGCCTCCTGCGAGGAGCTTCTGGACGGCCGGGTCGGTGAGGCCGAGGAGGACCGCGGGCCACAGGCCGGCGAGGACGGTGAGGGCGACGAGCGGGGTCCAGGCGGCGAACTCGTAGCGCTGGACGTCCGCGAGGGAGATCTCGGGACCGGCCTTCGGGTCGCCCATGCAGACGCGCCGGACGACGATCAGCAGGTACGCGGCGGTGAGCAGGGTGCCGAACGCGCCGACGGCCATGTAGGTGAGGAAGGCCGGTCGGGACAGGCCCTCGGCCGGGTCGAACGCGCCGAACAGGGCCAGCATCTCGCCCCAGAACCCGGCCAGGCCGGGCAGGCCGAGGGAGGCGACGGCGGCGAAGGCGAGGAGGGCGCCGAGGCGGGGGGCGCGGCCGTAGAGGGCGGCGCCGGTGGCTCCGGCGAGGGTGTCGAGGTCGCTGCTGCCGTAGCGGTCCTTGAGGGCGCCGACGAGGAAGAAGAGGAGGCCGGTGATCAGGCCGTGGGCGATGTTGGCGAACAGCGCGCCGTTGACGCCGGTGGGGGTCATGGAGGCGATGCCGAGCAGGACGAAGCCCATGTGGCCGACGGAGGAGTACGCGATGAGGCGCTTGAGGTCGCCCTTGCCGCCCTTGCGGGTGAGGGCGAGGCAGGCGAGGGATCCGTAGACGATGCCGACGGCGGCGAAGGCGCCGAGGTACGGGGCGAAGGTGTGCATGCCGTCGGGGGTGACGGGGAGCAGGATGCGGACGAACCCGTACGTGCCCATCTTCAGCATGACGCCCGCGAGCAGCACCGATCCGACGGTGGGGGCGGCGGTGTGGGCGTCCGGCAGCCAGGTGTGCAGGGGCCACATCGGGGTCTTCACGGCGAAGCCGGCGCCGATGGCGAGGACGGCCAGGAGCTGGGTGGTGTGGGACAGCCCGCGGCCGTTGTCAGAGGCGAGTGCCACCATGTCGAATGTGCCGCTGTCCAGTCCGATCAGCAGCAGTCCGAGGAGCATGACCACGGAGCCGAGGAGGGTGTACAGGATGAACTTCCAGGCGGCGGCCTGCCGCTGAGCACCGCCCCAGCGGGCGATGAGGAAGTACATCGGGATGAGGACCATCTCGAAGGCGAGGAAGAACAGCATCAGGTCGAGCACGGCGAAGGTCGCGAGGGTGCCGGACTCCAGGACCAGGAGCAGGGCGACGAAGGCCTTCGCGGAGGGGCCCGCGGGGAGCTTGAAGTAGCTGTACACCGCGCAGAGGAAGAACAGCAGCGCGGTCATCAGGAGGAGGGGGAGCGAGATGCCGTCGACGCCGAGGTGGATCCGGATGTTCAGCGCCTGGATCCAGCTGATGTCCGTCGTCGCCTGGAAGCGGGACGGTGCGTCGTGGTCGAAGCCCAGGGTGAGGGCGATCGCCGCGGCGAGGATGACTCCGGTGACGGTCACGCCGTGGCGCAGGACCGCCTGTTCGGGGCTCCTGCCCTTGAGTCCGGGCGGGGCCGGCAGGAGGGCCGCGACGGCCCCGAGGAGCGGTGCGGCCACGATGAACGCCAGAAGGAACTGCATCACGGACGGGCTGATATCAATCACGGCTGACTCACGGCTCACGATCCGGCGTTGACGTTGGCGAGGACGGCGGTGGCGATCGCCAGGACCACGGCGCCGGCGAGCAGGGCGCTCAGGTAGCTCTGCACGTTGCCGGTCTGGGCTCGGCGGACGAGGGCGCCGAGCAGCCGGGGGCCGGTGCCCGCGCCGCGGACGTACGTGTCCACGACCTCGCGGTCGAGGAAGCGGACCAGGCTCGCGGCCGCCCGGGTGGGGCGGACGAAGAGCCGGTCGTAGACGGCGTCGAGGTGGAAGCCGTCGGCGGCGTGGCGGTGCAGGGGGCCGAGCAGGGCGACCCCGGGGTCGGGCGCGGAGCCTGCGGGGACGACGGGGTGGTCGTGGGTCACCTCGGCCACCTCGGGGGTCTCGGCGGCGGACCGGGCGGCCGCCACGGAGGCGGGGACGCCTTCTCCGGTCGCGGGGGCGCCGGCGGGGGTGCCGGTGCGGGCGGCGGAGGCGGCCTTGGCGGTGGCGCGCTGCCACAGGGCGTAGGTGAGCATCACGCCGATGAGGGCGGCACCCGTGCCGAGGACCGAGGTGGTCACGGACGGGGTGAGCTCCTTGCCGTCGAACCAGTCGGCGAGGGGGCCGACGGCGAGGCCGAAGGCGATCGAGGGGATCGCCAGCAGCCACAGCACGCCGGTCATGGCGACGGGTTCCTTGCCGTGGTCGGGGGCGGAGGCGCCCCGGCCGCGGAAGGCCATCAGCCACAGCCGGGTGGCGTAGGCGGCGGTGAGCAGCGCGGTCAGCACACCGGCGACGAGCACCAGCCAGCCGGCCGCGGTCGGGGCGAGCTCGGAGTGTCCGGTGGCGGTGTGCTCGGCGGCGACGAGGACGGCTTCCTTGGAGAAGAAGCCGGCGAAGGGCGGGATGGCGGCGAGCGCGAGCAGCGCGATCGTCATCGTCCAGAAGGCGTCGGGGATGCGCTTGGCCAGGCCGTCCATCCGGGACATGGCGGCCAGGGAGTTCGTACCGGCGGCATGGATGATCACGCCCGCGCCGAGGAACAGGAGCGCCTTGAAGGCGCCGTGCGACAGGAGGTGGAAGACGGCGGCGGAGCGGTCGCCGACGGCCAGGGCGCCGGTCATGTAGCCGAGCTGGCCGATCGTGGAGTAGGCGAGGACCCGCTTGATGTCGTCCTGGGCGAGGGCGGCGAGGGCGGAGCCGATCATCGTGACGGCCGCCATGGCGGCCATGACCACCAGTGCGGCCTGGGAGGCCGCGAAGACGGGCAGGAGGCGGGCGATGAAGTAGACACCGGCGGCGACCATCGTCGCGGCGTGGATCAGCGCGGAGACCGGGGTGGGGCCCGCCATGGCGTCGGGGAGCCAGGTGTGCAGCGGGAACTGCGCGGACTTGCCCGCGACGCCGGCCAGCAGGAGCAGCGCGATCAGCGTCGGGTGGTCGAGGCCGCCCGCGGCGACGGTGCCGAGGATCTTGGTGATCTGGAAGGAGCCGGCGTCGGCGGCGAGCGCGAACAGTCCGATGAGGAAGGGGACGTCACCGAGCTTGGTGACGAGGAAGGCCTTGAGGGAGGCGGAGCGGGCCGCCCCGGTCTCCCAGTAGTGGCCCACCAGGAAGTAGGAGCAGATGCCCATGACCTCCCAGCCGACCAGCAGCACCATCAGGTCGCCGGAGTAGACGACGAGCAGCATCGCGGAGGTGAAGAGGGAGACGAGCGCGGCGTAGGAGGGGTAGCGCGGGTCCTCGCGCAGGTACGCCGTCGAGTACAGCTGGACGCAGGTCGCGACGACGCCGACGAGGACGGCGACGAGCACGGCGAAGCCGTCGAGGTGGAGCGAGAGCTCGATCGGCACCGAGCCGGTCGGGGTCAGCTCGGTCGCGGTGTCGATGGCCGGGCCACCGCCCTGGCGGACGGCGACGAGCACCGCCAGCACGGCGGTGGCCAGCGCCGGCAGCACCGCGAGGGGGCGGACGAAGCCGGGGGCGGTCCGGCCGAGGAGCAGGCCGGCCACCGCGCCGAGGAAGGGCAGGAGGGGAACGAGGACCGCGAGGGTCGTGGTGCTCACGCGGCGACCTCCGGCCGGGCAGTGGTTTCGTCGGACCGGCCGGGTTCACGGCCCTCGGCGGTGTCGCGCAGCTTGTCGACGTCCGAGGTGCCCCGGTTGCGGTACACCATCAGCACGATCGCGAGACCGATGCCGATCTCGGCGGCGGCGATGGCGATGGTGAAGAGGGTCAGTGCCTGGCCTGCGTGCAGGGTGTCGCGCAGCCAGACGTCGAAGGCCACCAGGTTGAGGTTGACGGCGTTGAGCATCAGCTCGACGGACATCAGGACCAGGATGGCGTTGCGCCGGGCGAGCACTCCGTAGAGGCCGGTGGCGAAGAGCAGGGCCGCCAGAACGGCGGGGTACGCGAGGTGCATCAGCGCTGGCCCTTCTCGGCGCCCTGGTCACCGGCGCGGGCGGCGGCGTCGGCCGCCTCCTCGGCGGGGGTGTTCCTGCGGGAGAGCACGATCGCGCCGATCAGGGCGGCGAGGAGGAGCACGGAGAGCGCCTCGAAGGGCAGCACCCAGTGCTGGAAGAGGATCTCACCGGAGACCTTGGTGGAGCCCTGGGCGGGGCCGTCGAGGTCGATCCAGGTGGTGCGGAAGGCGTCGACGACCACCCAGACGAGCGCGGCGCCCGACACGGAGGCGACGCCTAGGGCCACCCAGCGGTTGCCGGAGTCGGCGTCCGGGGAGCGGCCGATGGGGGCCCTGGTGAGCATCAGCCCGAAGAGGAGGAGGACGACCACGGAGCCGAGGTAGATCAGTACCTGGACCCAGGCGATGAACTCGGCGGTCAGCAGCAGGTACTCGACGGCGATCCCGCCGAGCGCGACGACCAGCCAGAGGGCGGCGTGCACGAGCTGCTTGGTGGTGACCGTGATGACGGCCGCGCCGAGGGTGGCGAGGCCGACGAGGAGGAAGGCGATCTCGACGCCGGTCGGGGAGAGGAACCCGGGACCGGCCGGTGTGGTGGCCGCGGCGAGGTGGGCGGCGTACGTCATCACGCGGTCCCTCCCGTCGGGGTGTCGGGGGTGGCGGGCGGGGTCGGCGGGGCGTCCGGGGTTGCCGCGGCGTCCGGGGTTGCCGCGGCGTCCGGGGCCGGGGTGGCGGCGGCGGCTGCTGCGGCGGCTTCGGCCTTCTCCACGGCCTTGCGGGCGGCGGCGACCTCCTTCGGCTCCTCGGCGGCCGGGTCCAGGGCCGGCGGGGCCGGGACCGTCCACATCCACTCGCGCAGCTTGTCGCGCTCGTGGGTCAGCTCGTGGATGTCGGTCTCCGCGTACTCGAACTCCGGCGACCAGAAGAGGGCGTCGAAGGGACACACCTCGATGCAGATCCCGCAGTACATGCAGAGGGAGAAGTCGATGGCGAAGCGGTCGAGGACGTTGCGGCTGCGCTCGCGGCCGCCGGGGGTGGCGGCCGGCACCGTCTCCTTGTGGGAGTCGATGTAGATGCACCAGTCGGGGCACTCGCGGGCGCACAGCATGCAGACCGTGCAGTTCTCCTCGAACAGGCCGATGACCCCGCGGGAGCGGGGCGGGAGCTCGGGCTGCACCTCGGGGTACTGCGCGGTGTGGGAGCGCTTCGTCATCGTGCGCAGGGTGACGGCCAGGCCCTTGGCCAGGCCGGATCCGGGGATGGGCATTACTGGATCGCCACCTTCACGATGCCGGTGAGCGCGATCTGGGCGAGCGCGAGGGGGATGAGCACGGTCCAGGCGAGCTTCTGGAGCTGGTCCTCGCGCAGGCGCGGGTAGCTCACCCGGAGCCAGATGACGACGAAGGCGAGGACGGCCACCTTCAGGAGGGTCCACACCCAGGCGAGGTCGTCGCCGCCGAAGGGGCCGTGCCAGCCGCCGAGGAAGAGGACGGTGGTCAGCGCGCAGAGGACGACGATGCCGGCGTACTCGGCGAGCAGGAACAGCGCGAAGCGCAGCCCGGTGTACTCGGTGTACGCGCCGAAGATGATCTCGGAGTCGGCGACGGGCATGTCGAAGGGGGGCCGCTGGAGCTCGGCGAGGCCGGCGGTGAAGAAGACGAGCGCGCCGATGATCTGCCAGGGCAGCCACCACCACTCGAAGGCGTTCACGATGCCGGGCAGGGACACCGTCCCCGCGGCCATGGCGACGGAGGCGGCGGCGAGCAGCATCGGCAGCTCGTAGGCGAGCAGCTGGGCGGCGGTGCGGAGGCCTCCGAGCAGGGAGAACTTGTTGGCGGAGGCCCAGCCGCCCATGAGGCTTCCGAGCACTCCGATGCCCATGACGGCGAGCGCGAAGAAGAGGCCGGCGTCGATGACCTGGCCGACCGCGCCTTCGCCGGGGCCGATGGGGATGGCGAGGAGGACGAGGAGGTACGGCAGCAGCGCGACGGCGGGGGCGATCTGGAAGATCCGCTTGTCGGCGCCGGCCGGGACGATGTCCTCCTTCTGCGCGAACTTCACGCCGTCGGCGACGAGCTGGGCCCAGCCGTGGAAGCCGCCGGCGTACATGGGGCCGAGGCGGCCCTGCATGTGCGCCATCACCTTGTGCTCGGCCTGCCCGACGACGAGCGGGAGCACGAGGAACACGGCGAAGACGACGATCAGTCGCAGGGCGACGTCGAGGACATCGTTCACGCGTCGCCTCCGGTGGTGGTGTCGGGATCGGGGTCGGGGTCGGGCTTGGGGGCCGGGTCCGGGGACGGCGGGGCCGGCGGGGTGGCCGGGGGCTCCTCGAAGGCGGGCTTCGGGTCGTGCCAGGGCGCGTCGGGGCTCCGCGGGGCCGCGCGCGTGGGAGCCTCCGGCTCCGGCCCGGGGGTCTGGCTCGCGGAGCCGTCCGCGACCGAGCGGGTGCGGCGGGCCGGGCGCGGGGTGTCGGTGGCGTCGGCCGGGGCTTCCGGTGACGGGCCGGGCGGGGTGGTCTCGCTCGCGGAGCCGTCCGCTGCCGCGGGAGTGGCGCCGGGCGGGGTCGCCTGGCTCGCGGAGCCGTCCGCGACCGAGCGGGTGCGGCGGGCCGGGCGCGGGGTGTCGGTGGCGTCGGCCGGGGCTTCCGGTGACGGGCCGGGCGGGGTCGCCTGGCTTGCCGAGCCGTCGGAGACCGAGCGGGTGCGGCGTACCGGGCGGGCCGGGGTGTCCGCGCCCTCGGTCGGGGTGTCCGGGCGGGGGCGGCGGGCCGGGCGGTCGGCGGCGGCGCCGGCTGCGCGGGGGGTGCGGGCCGGGCGGGCGGGGGCCGGGGGGAGCTGGCCCTTGAGGGGGCCCCACTCGTTCGGGTCCGGCACGCCGGGCGGGAGCATCTGGCGCCGCTTCGGCGCGTCGGGGTCGTGGGCCTCGCCCGGCTCCTTGGCTCCCGGCCAGGCCTTGGCCACGCGGGCCGCCAGGACGAAGTCCTTGCGCAGCGGGTGGCCCTCGAAGTTCTCGGGGAGGAGGAGGTGGACCAGGTTCGGGTGGTCGGTGAAGACGACCCCGAACATCTCGAAGGTTTCCCGCTCGTGCCATTCCGCGCCGGCGTAGACCGCGACGGCCGAGGGGAGGGAGGGGGAGGTGTGCGGGACCGTCGTGCGCAGCAGGAGGCGGCGTACGCGGTGGTTCTCCAGGGAGACGACGTGCGCGCAGATCCGGAAGCCGGTGCCGGGCTCGTCGACCGCGCTCAGCCAGTCGAAGAAGGTGCAGCCCAGCTTGTCGCGGGCGATTTCGAGGGAGGAGATCCAGGAGCCGACCGGGACGTCGACCGTCAGGACGTCGTAGGCGAAGCTGCCCACGGCCTCGGCGCCGAAGACGGTGGCGGCGCCGTCGGGGAGGGAGTCGTAGAGGTTCACGCGTCCGCCCCCGGGGTGCTGGGGGGTGCGATCAGGCCGCTGGTGAGCTGGGAAACGGAAGGCGTCGCCGCGTACCGGTCCGCCAGGGACTCTCGAGCGATCTTCTCCTGCAGTTTGAGGATTCCCTGGAGGAGGGCCTCGGGGCGCGGCGGGCAGCCGGGCACGTAGACGTCCACCGGGATGATCTGGTCGACGCCCTTGGTGACCGAGTACGAGTCCCAGTAGGGGCCGCCGCAGTTGGAGCAGGCACCGAAGGAGATGACGTACTTCGGCTCGGGCATCTGCTCGTAGAGCCGTTTGACGGCCGGGGCCATCTTGTCCGTGACGGTGCCCGAGACGATCATCAGGTCGGCCTGGCGGGGGCCCGGCGCGAAGGGGATGACGCCGAGGCGGATGAAGTCGTGCCGGGCCATGGAGGCGGCGATGAACTCGATCGCGCAGCAGGCGAGGCCGAAGTTGAACACCCACAGGCTGTACCGGCGGCCCCAGTTCAGGACCACCTTCATCGGCTCCGGGGCGAGGCGGGAGAGCACTCCCAGGCGCTTGGGCTCCGGGAGGAGAACGGGCTGGACGGGCTGGTCTGCGCCGTCCACCTGCGGTGTCACGTCCATTCGAGGACGCCCTTCTTGTACGCGTAGAGCAGGCCGACGGCCAGGAACCCGAGGAAGATGAACATCTCCACCAGGGTCGTGGCGCCGTAACCGGCGGCGGCGAACACCGTCGCCCACGGGAAGAGGAAGATCGAGTCGACGGCGAAGATGACGTAGAGGAAGGCGTAGACGTAGTAGCGGACCTGGGTGTGCGCCCAGCCCTCGCCCACGGGGTCCACGCCGCACTCGTAGGTCAGCAGCTTCTCGGGGGTCGGGACCACGGGCCGCAGCAGGCGGCCGGCGCCGAAGGCCACGGCGACGAAGAGCACGCCGAGGACCGCCAGCAGGCCGACGACCGAATAACTCCGGAAGTAGTCCGCGGCGATCACGGTCACGGTCACGGTCGAAACCGTCGGGTCGGACACGTCCGTTCCTCGCTCCTCGGCCACTGTCGACGATCAGGGTGATCTGGTACGGACGGGAGTCTAGGGCCTGGTCCGCACAGGGTGGGGTTATCCCCCGTTCACTGGCGCCTGGCTGCCCCATGGCATCGGGCAGGCGGAATTGGCAGGCTGTGCCGCATGACCGCGAACGATCAAGCCGACGCTCCTCCTCCCGTACGTCCCGTGTTCGACGCGGTCACGTGGAGGGAGATCGCTTACCTGCTGAGCAATCTGCCGGCAGCGCTGATCGGTTTTGTTTACACCATTGTCATGGTTTCGGCGGCCGGTGGCCTGTCCGTGACCGCGATCGGACTGCCGCTGCTCGCGTGCGTCCTGTGGGGGGCGCGGCAGCTCGGGCGCTTCGCGCGGGCCCGCGCGCGGGGGCTGCTGGGCGTGCGGGTGGCCGAGCCGACGCCGCTTCCCGGGCCGAAGCGGTCGGGCGGGTTCTTCACGTGGCTGTGGACGGGCATCAAGGACCCGGTGGGCTGGCGGACCGTGCTGTACGAGCTGGTCCGGCTGCCGTGGGGGGTGCTGACCTTCACCGTCACGTTGACGGGGCTGATCGTGCTGTGGCCCGTGCTTCCGTATGTGGTGCGCGGGCTGTCGAACGTGGACCGGGCGATGGTGCGGGGCCTGCTGTCCCCCTCCGACGAGCTGGAGCGGCGGATCGCCGAGCTGGAGACGGGGCGGGGTGTGGTCGTGGACACGGCGGCGGCGGACCTGCGGCGGATCGAGCGGGACCTGCACGACGGGGCGCAGGCGCGGCTGGTGGCGTTGGCGATGGGGCTGGGGCTGGCGAAGGAGAAGATGGCCGAGGATCCGCAGGCCGCGGCGCGGATGGTGGACGAGGCGCACGGTGAGGTGAAGGTGGCCCTCCAGGAGCTGCGGGACCTCGCGCGGGGGATCCATCCGGCGGTGCTGACCGACCGGGGGCTGGACGCGGCGCTGTCTTCGGTGGCGTCGCGGTGTCTGGTGCCGGTGAAGGTGGCGGTGGATCTGCCGGGGCGGCCGGCGGCGGCGATCGAGGGGATCGCGTACTTCGTGGTGTCGGAGCTGCTGCAGAACGTCAGCAAGCACGCGGGGGCGCGGGGCGCGAGCGTCGAGGTGTGGCGGGCGGGGGTGCGGCTGCTGGTGCGGGTGTCCGACGACGGGCGGGGCGGGGCGCGGGTGTCCGGGGGGACGGGGATGGCGGGGCTGGCGGAGCGGCTGCGGGCGGTGGACGGGGTGTTCGTCGTGGACTCGCCGGAGGGCGGGGGCACGGTGGTGTCGGCGGAGCTGCCTTGGCGGGACCGCGATCGGGGGTAGCCCGGGCTGTGGGTGGGGGCGGGGTCGGGGACGGGGTGGGGTGCCGTCCGGGATAGGCATGATTTATGGCGCCCCCTCCGCAGCTGCGTTGGTGCGGCGGTACCGCGCGCCAACACATCACGTTTTACATCCCGGACGACACCCCACCCCGTCCCCGACCCCTCACGTCTCACGTCTGTGATCCGGTCCCGCCCATTCCAGCCTCGCCGGCGTTTGAGGCGCGGGGTCTGGGGCGGAGCCCCAGGTCTGTGAGCCGCGCCGGCGATTGAGGCGGGAACGGGCGAAGGGTGGGGCGGGGAGAGCTCCGCGCAGCGGGACACGTCCGGGGGCGCCCGGCCCGGGGTGGGGTTAACCCCCGGGGGGAGACGCCGATGCGCCGCATGGTGGCGGCGTAGGGCCGCGCGGCAGGGTGGGGGGTACGGGCCGATACGAAGGGCAGGGCGGGATCATGGGCGACGGCAAGGGCTGGCCGGCGGTGTTGCGGGAGCCGGTGGCGGGGCGGACCTGGCGGGAGTTCGGGTACCTGTTGGTGGGGCTGCCGCTGAGCGTCGTCTACTTCTCGCTCGCCGTCACGGGCGTCGCCCTCGGCGCGGGGCTGCTCGTCACCTTCATCGGGGTGCCGGTGCTGGCCGGGGTGCTGGCGATGTGCCGGGGCTTCGGGCGGGTGGAGCGGGGCCGGGTGCGGGGCCTGCTGGGGGTGGCGGTCGCGGAGCCGGCCCCGGTGCGGGCCGCCAAGGGCGGGGCGCTGGGCACGATGGTGGCGCTGCTGAAGAGCGGTAGCGCGTGGCGCCACGTGCTGTATTCGGTGGTGCACCTGCCGTGGGCGGTGTTCTCGTTCTCGCTGGCGCTGGTGCTGTGGGCCGCCGGGTGGGGGTACATGACGTACCCGTTGTGGTTCTGGGTGTTTCCCGCGTTCACCGACCAGCCGGGTCTTCAGCTGTTCCAGAATGATGATTATTCGTTCTATCTCGACTCACCGTTGGCGGTGGGGGCCACCTGTTTGATCGGGCTCGCCCTGACCTTGGCCACCCCGTGGGTGATCCGGGCGCTGGCCACCGTCGACCGGGTGCTGGTCGGTGCGCTGCTGGGGCCGTCGCGGCTGGACAGCCGGGTCAGTGAGCTGGAGTCGGACCGGGGTGTGGTCGTGGACACGGCGGCCGCGGACCTGCGGCGGATCGAGCGGGACCTGCACGACGGGGCGCAGGCGCGGCTGGTGGCGCTGGCCATGGACCTGGGGCTGGCCAAGGAGAAGATGGCCGAGGATCCGCAGGCCGCCGCGCGGATGGTGGACGAGGCGCACGGTGAGGTGAAGGTCGCCCTCCAGGAGCTGCGGGACCTCGCCCGGGGGATCCATCCGGCCGTGCTCACGGACCGGGGGCTGGACGCGGCGCTGTCGTCGGTGGCCTCGCGGTGCACGGTTCCGGTGCGGGTGACGGTGGACCTGCCGGGGCGGCCGGCGGCGGCGATCGAGGGGATCGCGTACTTCGTGGTGTCGGAGCTGCTGCAGAACGTCAGCAAGCACGCGGGGGCGCGGGGCGCGAGCGTCGAGGTGTGGACGTCCGGCGGGCGGCTGCTGATCCAGGTGTCCGACGACGGGCGCGGCGGGGCGGACCCGTCCGGCGGTACGGGTCTGGCCGGGCTCTCGGAGCGGCTGGACGCGGTGGACGGGGTCCTGGTCGTGGAGTCCGTGGAAGGGGAGGGCACGACCGTGAGTGCCGAGCTGCCCTGGCGGGTCTGAGGTCCCGAAACTCCCTCCGTACACCCATCTGTTGGCCCGGACTGGGCCCTGTCCGGGCCTTCGAGCTGGGATGCTTGGCCGTGCCAGGCATGACCCGCCACGGGTGGCGGGTCGCGGATGACGGATGGAACGCGGGAGCTGCTGAAACGTGGAAGACAGGGTGCGGGTGGTCATCGCCGAGGATTCAGTGCTGCTCCGTGAGGGCCTGACCCGGCTGCTGACCGACCGGGGGCATGACGTCGTCGCGGGCGTCGGGGACGCGGAAGCCCTGATCAAGACGGTGGCGGACCTGGCGGCGGAGGACGCACTGCCGGATGTGGTGGTGGCGGACGTACGGATGCCCCCGACGCACACCGACGAGGGCGTACGGGCAGCCGTGCGGCTGCGCCGCGACCACCCGGGCATAGGTGTGCTCGTGCTGTCGCAGTACGTGGAGGAGCAGTACGCCACCGAACTGCTGGCCGGTTCCAGCACCGGGGTGGGGTATCTGCTCAAGGACCGGGTGGCCGAGGTGCGGGAGTTCCTCGACGCCGTCGTACGGGTGGCGCGGGGCGGTACGGCGCTGGACCCGGAGGTCGTGGCCCAGCTGCTGGGGCGCAGCCGCAAGCAGGACGTCCTGGCCGGTCTGACCCCGCGCGAGCGCGAGGTTCTGGGCCTGATGGCGGAGGGGCGGACCAATTCGGCGGTGGCGAAGCAGCTGGTGGTGAGCGACGGCGCGGTGGAGAAGCACGTCAGCAACATCTTCATGAAGCTCGGCCTGTCCCCGAGTGACGGGGATCACCGGCGTGTACTGGCGGTCCTCACCTACCTGAAGTCTTGATCAACTGACACCCTGTCAGTTGAGGTGGGACGGCGAGGGCGGCGGTCGCCGGCCGGAGGGTTTGGGATATTTCGCGTAGAGCACGACGTCTGTCGGACAGACCGCCCCGAAACGGGCGGTCCAGCATGCGGGCGGCCCAGGGACGAACATCCTCACGGACGTAGGGTTGGCCTTGGGAACGAGCGCCCGCCTCGAAGGAGGTCCAGTTCAGTGACCAGCCAGGTCAGTACTCCGGCCGAGCAGGCCGACGGGGCCGGAGGGTCCATCGGAGGGCAGCGCAGCGCGCCGCAGCCCGGTGGGACCGGCAAGGAGATCCGTCGCGTCGACCGC
>NZ_JAPEMV010000017.1 GCF_026342355.1 Streptomyces sp. NBC_00249
CGCGCGCGCGCGCGCGCGCGCGCGCGCGCGCGCGCCGCCTGCCATGCCCGTTCTTCCGCCTGCGCCTCTCATGATGACCGCCTGCCGGTCATGCTGGCCAAGGCGCCGCCCGGCAAGGGTCAAGGCCCGGTTCGTTGGTCGAGCAGTGAAGCATAGCCTCCCGGGCAAAAAGGGCGTTCCCGGCCCACCAAGCAGCAAGTGCGGGGGGAAGCGCAAGGTCCACCTGCGCCGCAACGAGGACGGGCAGATCGTCGGCGCCGGCGGCGAGGGCGAGGACCAGGAGGACGGCGCCGACGCCGCCGCAGAGTCGGCCCTGCTCCACTTCTCCAGCCCTCGCGACGCCGCCACCATCGCCGCGTTCCTGCGCACCCGCGTCTGCCGCCCCGAATCCCTGGTGTGGCTGGAGGGCTACCAGGGCCCTGATCCGGTGGCGGGCCGAGAACGAGATCACCGGCGTCTACGCCGTCCCGTATGACGTGGAGGTCGAGGTCGGCGTCACGAAGGCGTTCCCGCTCGGCCGGTGGGTGCACCAGCAGCGCAAGGCCCTGCGGGCCGGGGAGCTCGAGGACCGGCGCAAGACGCTCCTGGACGCGCCGGCGGCCGGCATGGTGTGGGAGCCCGGCGAAGAGACGTGGGAGGCCAAGCTCGCCGCGCTCCGGTCCTACCGGCGGGCCACCGGGCACCTCGCGCCCCGGCAAGACGCGATGTGGGGCGAGGACGACGAGATGGTGCCCATCGGGCAGTACATGGCCAACCTCCGGCGCAAGGGCGCGAAGAACGGGCTCGGGAAGAACGAGGACACCGCCACGAGCCGGGCCGCGCAGCTCGCCGCGATCGACAAGGACTGGAACTGCCCCTGGCCCCTGGACTGGCAGCGACACCACCGCGTCCTGGCCGACCTGGTCGACGCCGACGGCGCCCTGCCCGACATCGCTCCCGGCGTGCTGATGGACGGCGACGACATCGGCAAATGGCTCCAGCAGCAGAAGCAGCCGACCACCTGGGCCCGGCTCCTGCCCGAACAGCAGGAACGGCTGTCCACACTGGGCGTGGAACCCGCCCAGGCGCCCACTCCCGCCCCAGCAGCCAGTCGCGCGGGAAGGGGGCCGAGCAAGACGCAGCAGGCGTTCCAGCGGGGCCTGGCAGCCCTCACGCAGTGGGTAGAGCGCGAAGGCGCCCACCGGCCGGTCCCAAGGGCCCACGGGGAGGAGATCGCGGTCAAGGGTGAGGCGCAGCCGGTGGTCGTAAAGCTCGGCGTATGGATCACCAACACCAAAACCCGACGCAACAAACTCAGCCAGGAGCAGCTCGCCGCCCTCGCAAAACTCGGCGCCGACTGGGCGAAGTAGTGCCCGCGGCGATCGGGCCCCGGATCCACGTCCTGGGCGGGGGCCGTTGTCAGTGGTGACTGGACAATGAGGTCATGAACAGACGACAGCGCGGACTCTTGGCCGAGATCGAACAGGAGGCGCTCGACGAGTCAAAGCCGCTTTCCTCGGTCCTGCGCAAATGTGTGGTCCTCGGCGGCCACAGTAGTTCCGCTGAGCTTCGGGAGTGGGCGACACGTGAACTTCGTGGCTATGACGGCGTTGCCACGGACGCTCTACCTGGGTACCGAAGGATCCCGGCGCCGATCCAGGTGAATGCGCTGCTCGGCCCCAACTCCGTGCGGGGCCAACGGATCAGTCCCTCTGAGTTGCCCGAATTTGCCCGGGACGAGGTGAGGGAGGAGGTCGCTCTGCGCAATGGCATCAGTGAAGTGGAGGCGTTGGCGCTGCGATGCGAGACCAGTGGGGAACACGCGCATCTAAGCATCCCCGGCGGCCTGGAACTGACCCGGCTCATGGACGCGGCGTCCGGGAACTCGTTCCAGCGCATCACGGACATCTATTGGTCCGTGTCTCCCGCAGCCTTGCGAGGGCTGGCGGACCAGGTGCGCACCACGGTGGTCGAGCTGGTTGCCGAGCTGCGCGCAGCTATGCCCGATGACCAGCAGATACCCACGCCCGATCAGATGGAGCATGCTCTGCACGTCGTGGTGCACGGAGACCGGGCTCGAGTGAACGTCACCGCCGCGCAGACATCCGGCAGTGGCAGCAGTAGTGTCGGTCAGGAGGCTGCGGACGAGGGCCCGTTTTGGAGCCATGGCAGGCGTATCGGTGCAGCTGTCGTCGGGCTCGCCACGCTGATAGGCACCGGAGCGGCCTTGTGGCCGTTGCTGGGTAAGTAGATACGCAGGGGTAGCTAAGCGTGCCGATCACCTGGATCGTCATGGGCGGTGCGGCCGCTCGAGCCGGAGCCCGCACCGGCCTGCTGACCGTCTGCGCCCAGGTCCTCCAGGCCAAGGACCGCGTCGACTTCTACGCCGAGCTGGCGAACCCCGTGCGCGAGCAGCAACGATCGTCCCCTCCCTGATCACCGTCGTCGACGGATCCGGCAACATCCTGGCGGAGTACGAGGCACGCCCTGCCCCGAAGCGGATCACGAGCCGGCTGCTTCCCGACGACCAGAACGAACTCGTCTGCGCCACCCCCGACTGCAAGCCCATCAGCCTCACCAAGTAGCGCCACCCGACCCGGGCTCAGCCGCCCCGCACCGGCTCCTGACGGCGGCCGGCCGCCGTCACCGCGGCAGCCCGCCGAGCAGCGGGGCGACCTGCCCGCCGGTACCCGGCGCCAGCGCCGGACCGACGGGGCGCCGGACACCTCGCCGCCGCCCGGCTCGGCGCGGGCCACGCACGGCGCAGCTCGGGCGCTATCGCGGGCCGCAGGTCTCCATCGCGTTCCGGGCGTTGTACTGCGCGACCCACTCGGCGACGTCGGAACAGTCCGCCGGCGGGAAGGCGACGTCAGGCACGAGCCGGAGCGCCTCGGGAAGGTTCACGCCTGGGTGCATCTCGCGGACACGTGATCCCCGGCCCGGGCCGCGCCAGATCCAGCCGCCCGCCCTCGAGGACAAGCTCACCCATCGCTCCGCACTGCGCGCACCAGACGTACGTCACCGCAACCTGGGCCCGCATCCCGAACGGCAGCTGCTCCACCATCTCCATGCCATGCCCAATGTCGGCGTACGACCTAAGCTGGCTCTGGCAAGATTTTCGTAGCCGGAGATCATCTCGGTGACACGGTCGATGGGTCCGCATAGCGTCGGCGAAGGTGGGCGATCAGGACGACGCGGTGGCGGAGGAGAGAGACGCCCGCACGTCCGGCCATGAGGCGTTTCTGCAGCTTGACGTCGGTGATGCGGCCTTCGTTGACCCCAGAGTTGTAAGGGGTCGTGATGCCCTGGGCGACGGCATGTCGGTCTTCGTGCAGGGCTCCTGCGAGGCCGGCGAGTGGTGCCAGTCCGCTGTTGGCGAGCTCGCTCAGCCAGCCTGGCAAGGGTGCCGCGTCGTGGTTGTCGACCATGGTGGCGAAGCGGCCGACCAGGTCGTGGGTGAGTTTGAGTTCGGGGCAATGATCGAGGAGCCGGGGCAGGCGCTCATTGATGTGCGGGCTGCGGCGGTGCGGGTGGGTGGTGATCCAGCGGGCCGCTTCACGAGGCGAGGGCGGCCGCTCCCGCGGCTCATCCAGGGGCAGGCCCCGCCTGAGTGGTGCGACGGCCATCTTCACGCGCTGGTAGTGGCCGAGGTATCCCTTGGCCTGGAGTTCTTCATGCAGGATTGTCGCACTGTGCTGTCCTTCGTCCCAACGTTGCCGCAGGTAGTCCAGGTAAGGATCCAGCGTGGAGGGCTTGCGAGGCGGCCGGCGTATTACCTCCTGCCAGGTGCGGGCGCGGGCGTACTTGCCGACGGTGCGGCGGTCCAGGCCGAGCTCGCGGGCCACGGAGCTGTGGCTCCGGCCGGTGCGGGTCAGGGCTTGGACGGCCTCGAACAGACTCTGGGCATGGCGCTCGGCCCGGGTGTCCGCCGCGGCGTTCTCGGTGGTCTCCTCGATCGGTGGGGGATCGTTCTCACTGACCGTGGGCAGGGCTGCGGGCAGGCAGCCGCGGTGGGCGGAGGCGATGTCCTGAACGCGGCGGGACAGGCCCTGCCAGAGGTGAAAGCGGTCGCTGACCTGCACGGCTTCGGGGGCCCCGGCGGCAATGCCCTGTCGGTAGGTGAGCGAGCCGTCGCGGCAGGCGACTTCGACGCCCGGGTGCTCACGGAGCCACCGGCCGAGCTGTTCCGCGTCTCGTCCCTCCCAGAGCGTGAGCGGGAGCCGGGTGGTGGCGTCGACCAGGAGAGTTCCGTAGGTGCCGCCGTAGAGCGCGAAGTCGTCGACCCCCAGCACCTGGGGCGTGACCAGTGGCGGCAGCGGCACCCGCATCAGTTGGGACAGGACGGCGACCCGCGAGAGCCTGACGTTCAAGATCCGCAGCATCCGGGAGCCGCCCCGGCCGGCTAGCACCACGCCGACGTCCTCCACCAGGCCCTGCAACCGTGGTGTCCGACGCTGGTAACGCACGGTAAGTCCCGGCACTTGCTCAGCGAAGGTCACCTTCGGGCACGCCGTGTTTTCGCAGTACAGGCGGCGTACAGATAAGTCGACGCGCAGAGGCTTGCCCCCAAGAGCGACGTCCGCCAGCCGCCGTACGTAGCGGCTATGGCACCAGTCGCTGAGCTGACCGCATCCCGCACATCCCGCGGGAACACCAGATCTCGTGCTGGCATGAACCGCCACGACAGCATCGGAGACCTCGACTGAGACCACCAGAACGTTCGCCAACTCCGGTAACACACTTGCCAGTTCGACAGAGCACATTCACAGGCTGCCCGCTATTGGGACCGGCCGACCGTGTCACCGAGATGATCTCCGGCTACGAAAATCTTGCCAGAGCCACGTTCACGTGTACGCCGACAGCCGCTCCAACGTGAGGATGGCCTTGACGATTGACGTCATGCGGTTGGGGCTGCACCGGGACCTGCGGAAGATCCGCCAGGACTTCAGGATCGCGACACCGCGTTCAACGGGCGCTCGTGCTGCGGCCAGCGCCCGGTTGAGGGTCTTTTCGGTGGGAGTGAGTTCCTGGAGTGGCTTGCGTTTGATGCCGGTCGTCAGCCACGGCCCGCCACCTTGGTAGGCGAGGTCGGCCAGAATGGGAACGCCCTGGCGCTCGCAGATCCGGATGATCCGGTGGGTGCGGGCGGCGGTCAGGTCGTGTGTGCGGCCCGGCAGGGCGGGCGAGAGCCACAGCAGCCGGCCGCAGGGGTCGGTGACGACCTGCACGTTCACGCCGTGGCGCCGGTGTTTGTGGGAGTAGTCGGCCCGGCCGTCGCCGACCCGGTCGCACTCGGCGAGGGTGCCGTCGAGCAGGACGAAGTCGGGATCATGCTCGCGCAGCGTCTTGAGCAGACCCGGCGCACGCGCGGCAAGCAGGTCGACGACCGCGCTGATGTAGGCATGGGCGGTGGACTCGCTGATCCCGAACCCGGCGGCGATCTTCGCCAAAGTGGTGTGCTCTCGTAGGTACACCAGTGCCACCATTGCCCGCTGAGACGGACGGAGCTTGCAGCGCCGGTCGCCCTCACGGGCGACAACCAGCATGGTGACCCACTCCACGAGTGCATGCGGCAGGTCGAGTGCTGCAGGATGGATGACCAACGAGGCTCCCGAACAACGTGATTGAGACGACAGACATCTCGATCAACAGCTCGGGGGCCTCGTTCGTTGCGCTTCACGGCCCATCACCCGATCGGTGGCCAACCCGAAGAAGCTCACTGGATCCGCCTGCGGACCACCAACCCCATCGAATCGACCTTCGCCACCGTCCGGCTGCGGACCAAGGTCACCAAAGGCGCCGGCTCCCGCGCCGCCGCCCTCGCAATGGTCTTCAAACTCGTCGAGTCCGCCCAGAACCGGTGGCGTGCGGTCAACGCGCCCCACCTCGTCGCCCTGGTCAGGGCTGGCGCCCGCTTCGAACGCGGTCTGCTCGTCGAACGTCCCGCGCCTGCTGCTGCCTGACCGAGCTCGACCGTCGACGAACTGTTCCCTCAAGCCGCGGGCGGCCAAGGGATCAGTCTCAGATTTGCAGGGGTTGGATTCCTGCCCAGGCAACGCAATGTGAGTTGCCTGCGACGTAGTCGAGGTGCCCAACAGTGGTAGAGCAACGCGTCTCGGATGACTCCTGCAACCAGCCCCGGTGCGATCACCACACCGTGCTCAACCCACACCACTATGCGCTGTCCATCGACTTGCTCATGCAGGACGACAACCGCCACGCCGGGCTCGTCATTGGGCGCGACTACCCAGCGATAACGCTCACCGCCGACGACAATAACCCGCGTTCCCTTTTTTGCTATGCCCATGCAATGCAGCTTTTCAGGTGTTGCACCGCCGCACCAGCTCACGCGGAGATCGGACGGTGTGCCTCTGCCTCGACACGCTTCACACATCTGACCGAGGTCAACCGATCCACAAGTATTGACAATTACTCCCGGGCGCCGGATTCGTCGGCGAACAGTGCGGGCGAGTCTGGGAACTTTCCGCGGACGTCGTCGAGGAACCAGCGCAGGACCAGGTCCAGCTGGTCGAGCATGGGAACCCAGCGCGGGCGGGGACCGGAGGTGTGGGCGCCTTTCCCGAAGCGGACGTGGAGTTTGCCGAACGGGCCGCGGGAGAAGTGAACGTCGGGGCAGTCCAGGAGCGAGGCCTCTTCCGAGCGAAGGCCGGCGTGATACAGCGTCTGGAATAAGGCGTAGTCACGGGCAGCAGGAGCGTGCTTGCGGGCGGTGGCGATCCGAGCCTTGAGGAACTCGAAGAACTCCTCGACCCGCTCGGGGGTCGGCGGCGGCAGCAGGGCCGGCGAGTCGTCACCGACATGCCGCGAGGCATTGAACTCGTCCACCGGACAGACCAGCCGGACTCCGAACGAGGCCTCGATCTCGACGGCTTTTCGGGCCTGCAGGAAACGGAGGAAGCCCTTGAAGATCCGGACGTACCCGCGGCGGGTGGAAGGCGCCCGCCCCTCCACGGCCAGGCCGCCCACCACACGGTCGATGTCCTCGGGCGTGACATCCCACGCTGGCCGCCCCAGCGCCTTCAACGTCCGCTCCAGCAGGCCGATGTCGTTGTCGACCGTCACCGGGCTGAACCCCCGGGCCCGCCAGGAGGCCACGAACGCCTCCACGCACAATTCCTGGAACTGCCACGGATCCCAGGCAACAGGGACCTCGGGCAACGTCCGGCCCTCGATCACCCGCAGACGCGACTCCACCATCTGGCACACCTTCCTCGCACCTGACGAATGAAGGTAGCGCCTACAAAACCGCGCTGTCAGCAAGACAATCAAAGAGGCGCCCAGGACCCCAATACGGCCAGGCCGCAGGGCGGATGCGCTGCAGCGAACAAGTGCCAGCCCCAGTTGGTTGGACCAAGACCTTCACCGACCCTCGCCTCTGCCCGGCCATCGTCGACCGCCTGACCTTCAACGGCACCATCATCGAAACAGGTACCGACTCCTACCGCCTCGCCAGCACCCGAGCCCGCGCCGAGCGCGCTGAAGCCAGCTGACGGGAGCACCCGGATCAGCTTGTTCATGCAGCCCGCATGCGTAGCTTCTGTGGGGGCGCCAGCAAGGTCGCGGGAACGAGCCCCTGGTGGTCTACCGGCGGCCCAGCCCAGCACGCACGCCGGCATCGGGACCGGTAGTCAGGTCCGTAGCATCCGGGGTGTCGGTCGGCTCGGGGTCGGGCAGCGCCTGGCAGGTCGCGTCGGGACCTGGGCCACCGCGTGGCAGAGCGCCGGCGGCCAGATATCTCGCCAGGTACTCGTCGATGCACGGGTTGCCGGGGCGAAGGCTGACGATGTGGTTGCCGCCGTGTTCCTCCACGACCAGGCGGGAGGCCGGCAGCAGCCGGTGCATCTCGAGGGCGCCCTCGTAGGGGGTGGCGGCGTCGTCCGTTGCCTGGATCAGAAGGGCGGGCGGGATCTTGGCATTGGCCACGTTGAGCGGCTTGAGGGACTTGACCGGCCAGAACGCGCAAGGGGCGTTGTACCAGGCATTGTTCCAGGCAAGGAAGGGTGCCTTGGCGTGCACTTCGGAGGTTTCGCGGTGCCAGGTACGCCAGTCGCGAGGCCAGCGGGCGTCGCGGCACTGCACCGCGGAGTAGACGGAGTAGATGTTGTCGCCGGCGGAGTCGATGGCGCCCAGTTCCTCGTAGAGGTCCGCTAGGCCGGTCGTGTCACGGTCGTTGACGTAGGCGGCGAAAGCGTCTGCCATGGAGGGCCAGACGCCGTTGTTGTAGCCGCCGGCCAGGTAGGTGTCCTCCAGCTCTTGCGGCCCCACCTTGCCGCCTGCGGGCGCCGAGCGCATGTCCTCGCGCATCTGGTACCAGAGGGCCTCGACCTCGGCCGGGTCGGTGCCCAGGTGATAGACGTCGTCGTGTCGTGCCACCCATGCGGCGAACGCCTTGTGGCGGGCGTCGAAGGCGTAGTCCTGCGCGATGTTGTGGTCGTGCCACACAGCTGTCGGGCCGACGATGCTGTCCAGTGCTAGGCGTCGCACTCGCTCGGGGAAGAGCCGAGCGTAGACCGCGCCGAGGTAGGTCCCGTAGGAGTAACCGAGGTAGTTGATCTTCTTCGCGCCAAGCGCCGCCCGGATGACATCCATGTCCTTCGCGATACTGATGGTGTTGATGTACGGAAGCACATCGGCGTACTTGCTGCCGCACGCCTTCGCAAAGGAGTGAGCCCGCTCGATGTTGGCCCGCTCCTCCTCGACGCTGTGCGGTACCGAATCGGGGCGCACGGGGTCGAAGTAGCCGGGCTTGCAGTCCAGCGCCGGATCGCTGCTCCCGATTCCGCGCATATCGAAGCCCACCACGTCGTACTGCGAGGCCACGTCCTCGGGCAGAGCGGAGGCGACGAAGCGTGCCAGGCTCAGCCCGCTCCCAAATCCACCGTTGACCAGCAGCGGGCCTTGGAATGTCGAGGACGTGTGCGGGGTCCGGTTCAGTGCCAGGGTGATCTCTCGTCCCCGCGGGCGGTCGTGGTCCAGCGGTACCTTCAACGAAGCACACTGCAGGCGCGGATGCGACTCGTCGCCGCACGCTGTCCAGGTGAGCGGCTCGGAGTGGGGGGAGGCCGGGTGCGCGGTCCGTGCCAGTTCGGCAGAGGAGGACGCGTCCGCCTGCGACGGGACCGGCACGGCCAGGGTGGTAACCGACGCGGTGAGAGCGAGCGCCGCCATAACGGATCTCTTCACTGGGCACCTTCAGGCAACAAGGGACGGAGCCCGGAGCAGACGCACGGCAGGCCACGCCGGACGCGGGAGTGCCGATCCTCACACACACCTGACACTGCGTCACGCAACCTCAACGGCACGCTCACCATGGCGCCCGCATCTCTCACCTGGCTGGACGCGCAGAGCGCCGAGCATCCGCATGCGCTCGAACTCGCCAGCAGCCGTCTCAGCCGCCCAGCTCGCCCGGTCAGCGGACCACCGCACCTCCGGCACTGCCTTACGAGTCCCGCCTCGTGATCCGCACCGGCAAGAAGCTCGGCCAGCATCGAGCCCCCGCGACCGTCATGCGCATGCTGCGCGAGCACGACGAGCAGAAGGCTGCAGCCGCACAGGGCCCTCCGAAACAGGTCAGCGAGGGCCACCGGGAAAGCGACACTGCCGTCATTTCCCGGGTTCTGGCTCACATTCCGTGAATCACCACGCTGAGTGACGTTGGTCGGGCGGGCAGGACCTCGGGAAGCTGCCTGAAAATGATCCGTCCCCAGTGCGGTGTGGCTGACAGTTCGGCCCGTGGAAGAAGTGGTGCTCCGGCTGGAGGAGTTGCTGTTCCCGTCAATCGCAGATGTGGCTGTGCTGTCGGTCGACGTGAACGATGAGGCGGTGCGCATCGAGGCCCGAAGCACGGTGGCCGGGTCCGATTGTCCTGGCTGCGGGAGCTGGTCTCGGCGGATTCACAGCTCCTACCTGCGGTTTCCCGCTGATGTGCCCAGTGGGGGCGGACGGGTCGTCCTCTGTTTACGCGTCCGCCGGTTCCCCTGCCCGGTCGATTCCTGCGGGCGCCGGACCTTCGCCGAGCAGATGTCGGGGCTGACTCGTCGATACGGCTGGCGGACCGAGCGCCTGCGGTCGACGCTGGCCGAGGTCGGCCTCGCGCTCGCCGGTCGGGCCGGGGCCCGCATGGCGAGAGTCTTCGGCTTGTCCGTCAGCCGCAGCACGGTGCTGCGGCTGGTCGAAGCCTTGCCCGACCCGGAAGTTCCCGCCCCGCGCGTCGTCGGCGTCGATGAGTACGCGACCCGCAAGGGCCGCCACTACGGGACCGTCCTGGTCGACGTCGAAAGCCGGCGTCCGGTGGACCTGCTGCCCGACCGCGAAGCCTCCAGCCTGGCCGCTTGGCTCGCGAAGAGGCCAGGGGTCGAAGTGGTCTGCCGCGACCGGGCACCGTTCTTCGCCGAAGGCGCCACCGCCGGGGCGCCCCAGGCGGTGCAGGTGGCGGACAGGTGGCACCTCTGGCACAACCTGAGCGAAGCCGCTGAGCGTTGCGTGGCAGACCACCGCGGGTGCCTGCGGGTGCTGGCGCCAGATCCAGCCCAGACTGCCCCGAACCGGAGAAGTTCGAAGACCCGTCCGGCTCGCCGTGGCCTACGGGACATCGTTTCGCTGACCGGACGCGAGCCAAGCACGCGACCGTCCACGAACTGCTGGCAGGCGGGCTCAGTGCGTTGTGGCAAACCGGATTTCGTTCGAGGCATGCGGGCACGGGTGATCATCTGGACGGAGGTACGGGTGCGACCGTGGGCATGAAAGAACGGGCCCCATGGTAGTGACGCGGTTACGACACCCAGCACGCCCAAGGAAGCCCGTTGCCCGATCAGTTGAGCAGTATCTCTGTGTCTTCGTCCACCGCGGTCACTCCTGGGTGTGACTGCTACGTGCACCGGTTCGGTTCGATCGTTCCGGGGCGGCGGGCGGCCTGCTATCCGAGTGACATGACGGATGCGGAGTGGGCCGAGGTCCGTTCCGCGATGCCGGTGCCGGCCTGGCTCCTCAAGCAGGGCGGGCGTCCCGAGGGGTATTGCCACCGCGAAATACTCGATGCGGTGCGCTACCTGGTCGACAATGGTGTGAAGTGGATGGCTCTGCCGGTCGATTTCCCGTACTGGCGGGCGGTTTACGACTTCTTCCGCCGCTGGCGGGCCTACGACTACGTGCGTGAACTGCATGAACGGCTGCGTCGCACGGCCAGGGAACACGAAGGGCGGAACGCCGAGCCATCCGCGGGGATCATCGACAGTCAGTCGGTGGACGCCTCCGAGACCGTCGGTGCGGAAAGTCGCGGATACGACGGCGGGAAATCACGTGACGGGCGCAAGCGTCACATCCTGACCGACACCGAGGGCCTGCTCCTGGAGGTCACTGTGACCACAGCCGATGTGCACGACTCCAAGGCCGCTCCCGCGCTGCTGGAGACATTCATGGACCAGCCGCGCCGGCTGCTGAAACTGGTGTGGGTCGACAGCGCCTACCAGGGCCCTGCCCTGGCCAAGGCGTTCGCCCGGCACGGAGTGCGGATCGAGGTCGTGCGCCGATCCGACGGACACCGCGGATTTGTCGTGCTGGCCCGCAGGTGGGTGGTGGAGCGAACGCTGAGCTGGCTCTCCCGCTCACGCCGCCTCAACCGCGACCACGAACGCCGCCTCGACCACCACGCCCAGATGGTGTGGTGGGCCGCTGTGATCAGGCTGTCCCGGCGCCTGGCCGCGGACGCCCCGCGCTGGCCGGAGAAGCGTCCCGGCCGACTGCCCCGGGCGCGGGCATGAACCGTCCGTCCTTCGCCCGCACCAGCCAGCCCCGCTTCTCCAGCACGTAGGCACGGTGCCGGATCTTCTCCACCTCGTTCTTGATCTCCGCTTCCCGGCCCACCGCCCGCGTCAGCTCCACTCCGTTCACCGGCCCCGAGGCAGCCACCACCGCGGCGAACACCTCCCGATACAGGCCGCTGAGCACCTCTTCACCCATGCCCGATCGCCGCACCGGCGGCCTCTCGCCATGCCCCGCGCCGGGGCCGCTCGATCCCACGGCGGCAGCCGTCTCACCACCAGACGGCACGGAAACCGGCGTAATCACGGGGCTCTCCTCGGCCAGCACCGACACGAGTTCCTCACGCCCCACCCGGGCCCGCTCGACTCGCTCCCGCGCGGCATCCACCTCCGCCTGAGCCTGCTCCAGGACCTCCGTCCAGGACTCCAGATCCTGCCTCGCCCGCGCCTCACGCTGTTCCATCAACCCCAACACCGACGGCATCGCACCCTCCTCGATCCATAACAAGCCGTCCGCTGCCTGCCCCTACCCCGCCCCGGTCATGCCCCGCACACGAAGAAGTCCCTGCTCATCGAACAGGGACTCCCTTTGCCACAACGCACTCAGTCGGAGGGCGATCGGCCGCCAGCTCCGCATGACCTCCCGCACCGTCAAGCTCCTCGCCGACGCTGCTACCCCGGAGGACCTGTTCCGCGGGCAGTGGCAAGGTCGGCCGTCCAAGCTGGACGCGTTCAAGCCCTACCTGGATGACCGCTGGAACCAGGGCTGCACCAACGCCTGGACGGTATGGGAGGAGATCGCGCCACTCGGCTATCAGGGCAGCTACCAGCGCGTTCGCACCTACTTCCGGGAGAAACGGACCTCTCCCAACCCGATCACAGTTCGTCCACCGTCACCCCGCGTCGTCGCCGGCTGGATCCTCCGGCGCCCCGAGACCCTCCCAGAGACCGACCATCTTCGGCTCAAGGCCGTCCTGGTCCAATGCCCCGAACGCGACGCCCTCACCACGCACGTCCGGTCCTTCGCCCAGATGCTCACCGAGCGCCAGGGGGAACGGCTGCCGCAGTGGCTGGACGCCGTCCGGCGCGACGACCTCCCCAGCCTCCACACCCTCGCCGCGGGCATCGAACGTGACCGCGATGCCGTCATCGCCGGGCTCACCCTGCCCTGGAGTTCCGGCGTCGTCGAAGGACACGTCAACCGGATCAAGATGCTCAAACGCCAAATGTTCGGCCGCGCCGGCTTCGCCCTCCTGCGGAAGAGAGTCCTCCTGGCCAGCTGACCACCGCCCCCCATAGGGTGACGGGGACGAGAGAAGATGCATCATGGATCCCCGCATACCCCGCCTGCGTCGCAAGCTGGCCGCGATCCCGTTCCAACCCCTGCGCAGCCACTCCTTCGGGGAAGAGCAACACGAGTTTCACCTCGGTCCGAAGCTGGCGGAAGCACGCGTCGCTGCGTTTGAGGCCGAGCACGACATCGTCCTGCCCGATGCCTATCGGCAGTTCCTCACGCAGATCGGCGGCTCAGGCGCGGCGCCGTTCTACGGCCTCATGCCGCTGGAGCGGTGTTCCCTGCTGGTCATGAATCCGCGCGGGGAACCAGGGGCACCCCGCAGCTTCAACGGCACAGGATCCGGGACTCACGAACGCGACCTGTTCCTCCACGTGATCGAAATGGGCTGTACCGACGTATGCGTCATCGCGGTGACCGGTCCCCTCACCGGCCGCGTCCTCATCGGCAACGGCGACGGCTACTGGGGCCCCAACGTCTCCTCCGCCACCGATTTCCTCGACTGGTACGAACGCTGGCTCAACCACATGAGCGCCGGACGCGACAACCGGGCCCTGGAACTCACCTCACCCCAGCTTCGCGCCCATCCCGACAGGCATCGCATGGCCCCGAAGATCTGACTCTCCGTAACAGCTACACGGAATGTGAGCCAGAACCGTTCTCGGGTTCTGGCTCACTTTCCGTGGAGCATGCACTCTGGGTGACGGTTGTCGGGCGAATGGGCCCTGGGGAAGTTGCCCTGAATTGACCCGTCCCGGGTGCGGTGTGGCTGACAGTTCGGCCCGTGGAAGAAGTGGTGCTCCGGCTGGAGGAGTTGCTGTTCCCGTCGATCGCGGACGTGGCGGTGCTGTCCGTCGCCGTGAACGACGAGGCTGTACGCATCGAGGCCCGAAGCACGGTGGCTGGGGCCATCTGTCCCGGGTGTGGGAGCCGGTCACGGCGGATCCACAGCTCCTACCTGCGCTTTCCCGCTGATGTCCCCAGCGGAGGCAGACGGGTCGCTCTCTGTTTACGCGTCCGCCGGTTCCTCTGCCCGGTCATCTCGTGCGGGCGGCGGACCTTCGCCGAACAGCTGCCGGGCTTGACCCGTCGGTACGGCCGGCGGACCGAGCGCCTGCGGTCGACGCTGGCCGCGGTCGGCCTCGCGCTCGCCGGCCGGGCCGGTGCCCGCATGGCGAGAGTCTTCGGCGTGGCCGTCAGCCGCAGCACCGTGCTGAGGCTGGTCGAAGCCTTACCTGACCCGGAAGCTCCGGCCCCGCGCGTGGTTGGCGTCGATGAGTACGCGACCCGCAAGGGCCGCCACTACGGGACCGTCCTGGTCGACGTCGAAAGCCGTAGGCCGGTGGACCTACTGCCCGACCGCGAGGCTTCCAGCCTGGCCGCTTGGCTCGCGAAACGGCCCACGGTGGAGGTGGCCTGCCGCGATCGTGCACCGTTCTTCGCCGAAGGCGCCACCGCAGGGGCGCCCCAGGCGGTGCAGGTAGCGGACCGGTGGCACCTTTGGCACAACCTCAGCGAAGCCGCCGAGCGATGTGTCGCAGACCACCGTGGATGCCTGCGGGTGCTGGCGCCGGATCCGGCCCAGTCCGCCCCCGAGCCGGAGAAGTTCGAAGACCCGTCCGGCTCACCCTGGCCCACAGGACACCGGTTCGCCGACCGCACCCGCGCCAAGCACGCGACCGTCCACGAACTACTGGCCGCCGGGCTCAGCCGGAGGGCGATCGGCCGCCAACTCCGTATGACCTCCCGCACCGTCAAACTCTTGGCCGATGCAGCCACCCCGGAGGAACTGTTCCACGGGCAGTGGCAGGGCCGGCCGTCCAAACTCGACGCCTTCAAGCCCTACCTGGATGACCGCTGGAACCAGGGCTGCACGAACGCCTGGACCGTGTGGGAAGAGATCGTGCCGCTCGGCTACCAGGGCAGCTACCAGCGGGTTCGCGCCTACTTCCGGGAGAAGCGGCTCTCGCCGGGCTGCGTCACAGCTCGGCCACCGTCACCCCGCGTCGTCGCCGGATGGATCCTTCGCCGACCGGAGACCCTCAACGAGACGGAGCACCTTCGGCTCAAAGCCGTTCTGGTCCACTGCCCTGAACTGGAGGCCCTCACCGGTCACGTCCGCTCCTTCGGCCAGATGCTCACTGAGCGCCAGGGCGAACGGCTGCCGCAGTGGCTCGATGCCGTCCGGCGAGACGACCTCCCCGGCCTCCACACACTCGCCGCAGGCATCGACCGTGACCGCGATGCGGTCATCGCCGGCCTCACCCTGCCCTGGAGCTCAGGCGTCGTCGAAGGCCACGTCAACCGAATCAAGATGCTCAAACGCCAGATGTTCGGCCGGGCCGGCTTCGCCCTTCTCCGCAAACGCGTCCTGCTCTATTCGTAAAGCACAGGTCAGACCCCATCCTCAAGGAGCCCGAAGCCCTTCCGGGAACCCCTCCAGGAACTCGCGCCGCGCTGGGTCGGACTCGGCGTCGGCCATCGTCCCAAGCAGTTCGATCAACTCGTTCCGCTGTGCGCTCGACAACTTGCTCACCAAGTGAGCGACGCCCTCCATGACCTTGACGGCGTCGTCCGGATCCATCTGCTCGTCTTCACTGCGCTCGACGAGCCACAGGACATCGACGACCTCGGGGCACAGCAGTCAGCGGCTATCGGTGAGAACGATCATGGCTGGCTAGCGCGGTGATTGTCTGGAGCACCGGGGTTCGCTGAAAGTTTGCGGTGCGAGGTGAGCCCGACTTCCGCCCGGGCTTTGGGTCGCGCTGAACCCACCGCAGGGGGCCTTCCCCAATGGTTGAGGTCCGTGGGTGGGCTCACTTGCGGACTGCCGTGACGGACCGGCACGCACCGTCACGGCCACGCTCGCCAGGTGAGTCGGCCCTCGCAACGAGTACGGTTGCGGGCCGGCTCACCCGTGTTCACTCAGACATGCCCGAAGAACAGGCTGCCCGGAGCGTCCGGGTTGTCCGAGAGGTAGTGCTCACGGATCGCGCGGACGAACTCCATGCGTGAGATCGCACCGTCCCCGTCGGTGTCGAGCTGGTAAAACGTGTCCATCGGCGCGTCGATCTGCCACACGTCCTTCAGGAGGCGGGCGAACTCGTCCTTGCTGATCTGGTTGTCCTCGTCGGCGTCGATGACGTCGAAGAGGACATGCCCGGCACCGTCGGCCAGGTTGAGGCGGCTGGTGTCGACGCTCGCGAGGCGGTTGGCCGTGACGAACTCGCCCTTCGAGAGCCGGTCCTGCTGGGCGCCCGCGTGGCGCATCAGCTCCAGCCAGTACGTCTGGAAGTAGGCGTGAAGCGCCCTGGCCCGGCGGTCGTCCTTGCTCAGCTTGTACGCCTTGATGTAGCGGTCGGCGAGCTTCTGGTAGTCCGACCAGTCCAGATAGCCGTCCTGGTTGGCGTCCATGGCATCGAAGTTGCGCTCAAGCTTGATGGTGATGACGTCTTGCGCCGCAATAGTCATGTTGCGTCCCTTTGGTGTGGGGAAATGGCGTGTTGATCATCACGGGCCCGTTATGGGTCCGCAACCCAACGAGCGCACCCTTCACCCATCCGGCGGGAGCGTCACCTGCATGTGGGCGTGTCCGGCAGCAGCCGCCTCAACGATCTTTCAGCGAACCCCAGTGCTCAAGACAATCACCGCGCGAGCCGACCATGATCGTCCTGACCGATAACCGCTGGACTGCTGTGCCCCAAGGCCGACATCGACCAGAGCCTCGGCCAAGGCGTGGGTCAACGACGAGTACACGGGCATCAAGGCGGACTCCCAGCAGGTCACAACAGCAGAGTCCGGCTATCCCACTACACCCCACTGACATCACACTCAGTCAGCCCTCCACGGAAAGTGAGCCAGAACCCGTTCTCGTTCTCGTGAACAAAGCCACGGGCGGTTACCGCGGCTTTTGGGGGGCGATCAAGCGGGTGCCGATCCAGTCCTTGGCAACACTGATGGACTCGGCCTGGGGGAGGCCGGCGGCCCGCGTGGCCTCATTGATGGTGCGGGGTTCGATGTATCCGTCCCGTCCGGTCTTCTGGGTGAGCAGCCAGATGTCGCCGCCGTCTTCGAGCATTCCGATGGCGTCGACCAGGGCGTCGGCGAGGTCACCGTCGTTGTCTCGGAACCACACGAGGACGGCACCGGCGACGTCGTCATAGGTTTCGTCGACCAGGTCTTGGCCGGTGATCTCCTCGACGGCCTCGCGGAGTTCCTGGTCGGTGTCGTCGTCGTAGCCGATCTCCTGGACGATCTGGCCCGGCTGGAAACCCAGCCGGCCCGCAACACTGGTCTGCTCTTCTGTGGTCATCACTGCCTCCGGCATCACCGGACGCGCCTGCCGCGCCCCCCTGTAGCCAACCAGACACCCAGAGTGCTCGCGGGTGACTCGTCCGGGCCGGGGCAACGGGACACGACCGCCCCCGGACGCTCAGTTGTCCTATGCCATCGAAGGACCAATCGTCTCCACTGCACCGTTGATCACCACGTGAAGACAAAATCCGCGCTCGGAGTCCTCGTACTCGCAGCCGCGCCCATGCTCCTGGCATCCCCCGCCCACGCCGACGGCATCGTGTTGGGCCCCCTTCGCGGGGCCGTCGGATTCACGGTCGGAGCCGCCGAAAGCGCCTTGCCGCCCCTGTCCCTGGGCGGCGACAAGCCGCTCATCGACCCCAAGAGGCCGGACGCGGTAGACGACATCGTCCAGACCTCATTCGACACATTCCTGGTCGTCGAGAACGCCGACGTCCCCAGCATCATGCCCAACGCCATGAACGGAGCCACGAGCGTCCTGGCCACGGTGCAACACACCCTGCTGAAATCCCCGCCCGCAGGCTGACCTCACCGAAAACAGAACCCCAGCCAGCCGGGGCGGTCAGCCACACAAGCATGGATGAGCGCCCCGGCGGCGCACACCAGACACCACTGGACACAGGGCCGGAAATGGCACCCCCGGCCGGCCGAGCGAGCCGGGCCCGGCCCACCGCCCACCTGCCCACCTGCGCACCTGCGCACCTGCGCACCTGCGGACCTGCGGACTCTGACCAGCCGCGATCACACCTCGATGACACGAACTCGCGTCCGACCTCGCCCAAGCCGCCTGAACCAGTACCTCCAGCTCAGCCGGCGGCTTGGTACATCACATCTGTCATGGACGGCTCAGGCGTAAGTAATGAGCGAGAAACCTGGCTACTGGACCATTCGGGTGACATGCCCGCCTTTGCTTACCTGTTTTGGTTTGGAGTGTCCACATCACCGGAAATCCTGCGCTCCGAGCGGATCTCGCTCCCCACCGAAAGGAACCGATGTCATGAAGCGCATCGCGCAGAAGGTGATGACGCTTTCCGCTGCTGTTGCCATTGCGGCCACGGCGGTCATTTTCCCAGCGCCTCACGCGCAGGCCCATGCTCCGCTCATCGCCTTCCCGGAGATCGGCATCCAGTTCAACGCCGACGGCAACGCCGGCCAGTGCGGCGGGAGAACTGGGGAGCAGTGGCATCTCGACGAGAACTGGACCGAAGCGATCCGCTTCGACACCGACTCTCGCCCGGGCGGTTGCCGACTCGCCTTCGGCATCTACGACCCGGAGGATGATCTGGCCGGCGCGTCCGTCACCTACACCTTCCAGTCCAGCCCTGGCGGGAACCCTGCCCAGTGCGGAAACCAGGGCACCCACCAAATGCCGATCCAGAGGACCCGGACCTTCGGCCCCAGCATCCGGATCGACACCGACAACCGGCCGGGCGGATGCAAGCTCACCTTCGCCTTGTCGAGCCCCTTCCGCATGGGAATCAGCGTTGACTACTCCTCGGACGGTAACCGCGGCCAGTGCGGAAACGCCCTCCCCTCCCCTGGCTTCCCCAGCCCTGTGGACAACAGCCGCGCAGTGACCATCGACATCGACACCGACGACCGCTTCGGCGGCTGCCAGCTTCAGCTACGGCTCGATCTCCTCTAGTGCTGTGACCGGGAAGGTTCGCCGGGTTGCTCGTTGTGCTGCTTGGAAATGAGTTCTCCAATCAGCGTGGGGAGGCGGGGTGGCCAAACCGGTCCGGGTTCGCGGGCTGACCGAGCAGGAGGGCCAGAAACTCCAGCACATCGTCCGGCGGGGCAGCACGAGTTCGGTGCGGTTCCGGCGGGCGATGATGCTCCTGGCTTCGGCCGGCGGCAGCACGGTCCCCGTCATAGCCCGCCTGGTCCAGGCGGACCAGGACACCGTCCGCGACGTGATCCACAACTTCAACGAGATCGGGCTCGCATGCCTTAACCCTCGCTGGGCGGGAGGCCGTCCCCGCCTTCTCGACCGTGACGACGAGGACCTCGTCGTCCAGACGGCCACCACTCGCCCGACCGTGCTGGGCAAGCCCTTCACCCGCTGGTCGATCCGCAAGCTCGCCGATCACCTACGGCGCAACCGTGCCCGCCCCGTCCTCATCAGCCGAGAGGCCCTGCGGTGCTTACTCGCCCGCCGCGGGATCTCCTTCCAGCGCACGAAGACCTGGAAAGAGTCCCCAGATGCGGCCTTCGACGCCAAGCTGGCCCGGATCGAGTACGCGATCAACGAACGACCCGACCGCACCTTCGCGTTCGACGAGTTCGGCCCGCTGGGCATTCGCCCCATCGCCGGCTCCTGCTGGGCAGAACAGACCCGGCCCGACCGCCTGCCGGCCACCTACCGGCGCACCCACGGAATCACCTGCTTCCACGGCTGCTACTCCGTCGGCGACGACCAGATGTGGGGCGTCAACCGGCGCCGCAAAGGCATCGACCACACCTGGGCCGCGTTGAGAACGATCCGGGCGGCCCGCCCGGACGGCGCCCCGATCTACGTGATCCTCGACAACCTCTCCGCCCACCTGAACTGGAGAATCCGCAGGTGGCCGGCCCAGAACAAGGTCGAGCTGTGCTTCACCCTGACCTACGCCTCCTGGGCCAACCCCATCGAGGCTCACTTCGGACCGCGCTACGGCAGTTCACCCTGGCCAACTCGAACCACCCCAACCACACCGTCCAGACCCGGGCCCTGCACGCCTACCTCCGCTGGCGCAATCAGAACGCCCGCCACCCCGACGTCCTCGCCGCCCAACGACGCGAACGCGCCCGTATCCGCAGCGAAAGAGGCATCCGCTGGGGCGGCAGACCCCTACCCATCGCGGCCTGACCGCTCAACCCGGCGAACCTTCCCGGTCACAGCACTAGGTTCACGTCGAGAGCGTCAGCACTTCTCCTTCCGCGCCTGCTGGATCAGCGGCTCGGCCTCGTCCAGCGTGAAGGTGACCTGCCAGGTCTCGGCCGCCCGGTGCAGGGTGTCGGCGAACTCCTGGTAGCCGTGGTCCTGTTGAGCCGCGTCGGCGGCGCGGTTGGTCGCCGTGTTCAGGTACTGCTCGGCGGTCTGGTAGTAGGGGTCAGTCAGATTTGACGGCCGGGGGCGGGCAAGGTGGTCGGTCAGCTGCTGCAGGGAGGCGCAGGCGGACTTGGCAAACTCGCGCGCCGCCACCGTGGCCTTGGAGGGCGTCGAGCTGCAGGCCGCCAGGGAGAGCGTGGACGCCAACAGCAGGGGCAGGGGCAGTGACAGGCGAAGTATCAGCTGACGTCGACTAGTCATGGGTCAATCCTAGGTAGCATGACGGCCTGACCGCCCGGAAATCCGGTGGGCCCGCAGCCGCCGTCCCGCCCGGCCCACATCTGGGCCTTGTCTGCTCTGGCCTGCAACGCGGCCATCAACGACGGCACCGCTTCCGCCCACTCTCGCCTCAGCTTGTCGTTTATGGTCCGGCATCGAACGCGGGTCGAACTTGTTCGGAGTTTTCCCGGTTCACCAGCTGCGTGAGGGGCCGCGGGTCGATCCTGTGTTGAGCGACAGCGCAGTACGGAGGCCGGGATCGTGGGACTGGTCGAGCACAAGGTTGAGCGAGACCCGTTGACGGTGGTGACGGAGTTCCGCTCGGAGTTGTACGCCTGCCTGACTGCCCGGAGCGACGCCCTGTTCGAGTTGTGCGACGCGTTGCTGTGCACCGACGGTCCGGTCCGCACCCTCGTGGACCTTGCGCTCGCTCCCGAGCATCGGCGCGGGCACGGGGCCTTGTACTCGGGGATCAACCACGGTCGGATCAACGTCGCCCGGCTGCGGCGAGCACTGGTCGGTGTCCCGCTTCCCCGAGCCGGCGACGGTCGGCTGGTGCTGGCCTTGGACGTCTCCCCCTGGTTGCGGCCGGACGCCGATACTTCCTCGGACAGGTCTTTCTGTCATACCTTCGGTCGGGGTCTGGGCAAGCATCAGATGGTGCCCGGCTGGCCGTACTCGATCGTCGCCGCCCTGGAGACCGGCCGGACCTCATGGACCGCACTGCTGGACGTGATCCGGCTGGAGCCAGGTGCCGACTTGGCCGCGGTCACCGCCGACCAGATCCGCGACGTCGTCCAACGTCTCGTGGAGGCCAGCCAGTGGCGGGAGGGGGACCCGCAGGTCCTGGTCGTGCTGGACGCGGGCTACGACGCTCCCCGCATCGCCCACCTGGTGGCCGACCTGCCCGTGGAGGTGCTGGGCCGGCTCCGCTCGGACCGGGTGCTGCGCAAGCCCGTTCCGGTGCCGTGGATCTGCCCGCCGCAGGGCGGCCGCCCGCCCAAGCACGGCGGCGAGTTCGTCTTCGGCCGACCCGGGACCTGGGGAGAGGTCACCGCGGTGACCATCACCAACACCAACCGGTACGGGACCGCGACCGCGCAGGCATGGGATCGACTGCACCCCCGGCTGACCCGGAGGGCAGCATGGCTCCACCATGAGGGACCGTTGCCCATCATCGAGGGCACCGTAATCCGCCTGGCGGTCGAGAGGCTGCCCAGTGGCGGGGTGAACAAGCCCGTCTGGCTGTGGTGGTCGGGCATCGGCGCCGGCCCGGCCGACGTCGATCGGTGCTGGCAGGCGTTCTTGCGCCGCTTCGATGTGGAGCACACCTTTCGGCTGCTCAAGCAGACGCTCGGCTGGACCAGGCCGAAGCTGCGGGACTCGGCGGCGGCCGACCGCTGGACCTGGCTGGTCCTGGCCGCACACGCTCAGCTCCGCCTGGCTCGCCCTCTCGCACGTGACCTCCGACGCCCCTGGGAACGACCCTTGGAACCGAACAGGATCACCCCCGCCCGGGTCCGCCGAGGGTTCAGGAACCTGCACGCGAAGACGGGCACGCCAGCCGGTACACCAAAACCCACCCGCCCCGGCCCTGGTCGCCCGGTCGGGTCGAAGAACCGACAGCCCGCTACCCGCTACGACGTCGGGCGCGTCCTTGCCACCGGCAAGCCCTACATCCGGCCCGCCCACCACAAGGTCGGCACCAAACCCCGACGTGGCGGCAGCTCCGATGCGGATCAAAATGCCGAAGCGTCGAGTCCGACGATTGATACGGTCACTGGCTGGACCACAACAGCATCCAGACTTCCTGGACCCATCTGAGGAACGACCCCTGAGTTACCCATTTGAGACGGAAAACAGGACCAAGACCATCTGGGACCCAGCACTGCGAGTGGGCCAGATTTACGTGTCCATCGCGCATAGTGCCGGTCACCTGCTGGGACTGCCTACCGGAGTGACACCAAACGAACGCGGCGGTGCCGACGTCGACATCCAGACGTTCCAGGCATTCACACAGCGGGTCTACGACACCTGTTGCTCCACCAACAACTTCATCATGCACGACCTGATGCGTGGCATGTTGCTCGCCTCGATCGTGATGCTGGAGAACGGCGGCGGGACCATCACCCGCACTCCAGAGCGTGAAGCAGGCCTACTGGACAGCCACGACCTCTACAGACGCGGAATGTGGGCGGAGGACTGACGACCCCGTGAATGACACGGTGGCTCGCCGAAGAAACCTACGAGGGCCGCCATCCCCTACGCGCGACGGAAGTTAAACGACAAGGTCAACGCCCGCGCACCTCGGCGGGCTCGTCACCCGCGACGGTAGCAGCCAGCCACACGATCACATACTAAAACCCCGCGAAGCACCCCAGCGAGGCACCCGCACCGAGCATGCACCCACCCCAATCGGTCCAACTTTCTCGTCGCTAAACAGCGTTGGTCCAACTTCGGTGGCAATCCGTCCAACTTCGCTGTCACAGGTCAGCGTTGCAGTCGCCGGTGCCGCGTCACCGCTTCGAGTTGCTTGTTCCTCACCGGCCCCGGGGAGCCTTGCCGGGAAGCACGCACCCCTGTGGTCCCCGTCGGCTATACCGGATCGGGGCCGACTGCCCTGCTCGCCGTAGGAGAAGGAGCCCACCGCCTCATGACCGACGCCGCGAACACCCCTCCGACCACCCGTGCTGCCCGTGTGCTCACGACCGTCGCCGTCGTCATCGCCGTTGCCTACATGGGCTTATGGGCCTTCATCTCCGTCCCTCAGCTCACGGAGTTCCTCGGCGGCCGGGACATCGACTACCCGGTGTTCCTGGCCATCGCGGCCGTGGCCGGCCCCGCCCTGTTCTGGGCGTACATCGGTCTCGGCTTCGGACTCACCGTAGTGGGATGGGCGGCCGGGATCGCCCTCACCGGCATCCTCACCAGCCTCACATACGGATACACCCATGCCCCCCGCGAGTGATCCGCCGGACAGCCAGATCCTTGCCCGGGTCCGGCAGCGCCACAAGGACGTCCACGACAGGCTCCTCCGCGGTGACAACCTCAGTGCCATCAGCCGCGATCTCCGCCGCGACCGCAAGACGGTCCGCCGTTACGCGAGCATCGAACTCGACGACCTCCTGGCCTCCGCGCGCGACCGCCGGCCCGAAATCCTCGCGCGGTTCAAGCCCTACATCCAGCGGCGATACCGAACAGGAGGGACCAATGCGGCCCAACTCTTCAGAGAAGTGCGTGAGCAGGGGTACTCGGGCAGCAAGATCTCCGTCCGCAAGTACGTCGCAACCCTGCGAGCCGGCACCGCCATCGACGAACCCGTGCTCGTCCCGAGCCCGCGCCAGATCACCAGCTGGATCATGCTCCGTCCTGAGACCCTGAACAGCCGTGAAAGCACCCAACTCGACCGCGTCCTGGAATCTTGTCCCGATCTGAGAACCGCCCGCGAGCTCGCACACGCCTTCAACGCCATCGCCCGCGACCGGCGGGGCTCCGAACTCGCCCAATGGATGGCTCGGGCCCTGGCTGATGGCCCCAAGCAGATCCAGTCCTTCGCCACGTTCCTCCAGCACGACTGGGACGCGGTCGTCAACGGCCTCAGCCTGCCCTGGAGCTCCGGTGTCGTCGAGGGCCAGGTAACACGCATCAAACTCATCAAACGCAGGTCATACGGGCGAGCATCATTCCCCCTCCTGCGGACCCTTGTCCTCGCCCAACTACCTTGATCGTCCTTACGCATCGAAGTCGCTGTCATCACGCTGGGCTGACCTGCGCGGATCTGATTGGGCGAAAACCGTGCGGCAGGGGCGGGCTTGTTGCCTCATCCCGCAAATGGATCTTCGAGCGTGGGGATACACGGAGACAGCAACAGTTCGGTGTGTTGGGTGACGGTTCCGCGAGCCAGCCTCAAGACCCGGACCTCGTTCTCATGTGCTGGGTCTTCGTCATCGCGCAGGTGGAGGAGGCCGTATGAGCCCGGGGCGGTCGTGCCGACCCGGCTGAACAAGTCGAGGATCTCGGGTGAGGTGCGGTGGTTGGAGAAGCCTCCGATGTGGATGAAGGGTTCGCCGTTCATCCATCGCAGGTCGAGAAGGTATGGGCTGGCGATCCCGTCGATGTAGTGCCGAAGACTCTCAACGATCTCGGTGAGCCGGGTTGGGTCATCGTCGTCTGTGGCGCTCTCGCGGATCGTGATCCAGCCGTGGTATTCGAACATGACGGGAGCCTATCGGCGTGTTTAGTAGCGGGCCGACGTAGTGCAGGGACGGGTCAGTGATCGTCACGAAATGTGGACCACAGCCAGATTGGAGATGCACCATCAGAGCGCTGGGCCACATCGGGCGTTGGCCCGGTGCGCCGGGATCCCGGCGAGCCCGGCGTCCGGGCCCGGATCTACGCCGACGTCCTGCGCCCGGGACGGGACGGCCCATGAGGGAGTCTGGGCAAGCCATGTACGAAGGGCTTGCCCAGGGTCGCCTACGGCTTGCCCAGGCTCCTCGGCCTCCACCTCCCACAGGGGATGCGCCCGCCCGGTGCCGTAGCAGTGGCAGTGGCAGTGGCAGTGGCAGTGGCAGCACAGTCCATCGCCGGAAGTGGCGTGCGCGTCGATGGTGTCGACGGCATTACGCAGGAGCTGGGTGAGGCCGAGCACGTGACCGCTGTGGAGGGCGAGCTGGTGGCGCTTGCCGGCCATGATCTCCAACGCGGTCCCGGGCGGCGCGGCAGCCCCCAGCTCGTAGGTGGAGGTGTTGCCGCGGGTGAGGGCGGTGATCAGTTTGTGGAGGTGGCCCATCGTCTCCCCTCCGGAGAGTTCCACTCGCGCGGTGAAGGCAATGTCACCGGGCCGGGTGAGAGAGGAACGCGTCGGGGCGGTCGTGGGGTGGGATGTTGCCGACGGGATCGGCGTGGGCTCCATGGAGGGAGGCGAGGGCGTGCCACATGTCTCCCGGAAACGTCGGCATGAGCCTGGCGTTGTCGTGATGGTGTCGTCTCATGACTCCGTCGTACGGCCCCCAAGGAGGCGTCGGCCGGCTCCGGACCGTCGTGTCCCAGACGGTGCGGCCACGACCTGGGAAGGCGTCCCGTCCTGCGGCCCGGACGCTGGGCAAGCCCTCCGTGACGAGGGCTTGCCCAGCTGGACCGTGACCGGTCAGCGGGCCGAGCGTGACCGATCCGTCGCCCGCGATCGATCAAACAGCACGTCAGCGCCGTGACCGGTCCGTGCAACTCCCGAACGGCCGGTGACCGGTCATCGGTCACCGGCCAGCCACGGCCTCGCCCGGAGATCCGCAGCTAGAGACCATGATCATTCTCAGCGCCAACGGCTTACCAGTCCCAAGGCTGGAGAACATCCGGGAGTCCCCCCTCGAAGGGCTCGACGCGGCGGCCCGCAAGGGCAAGCACGGCGGCCGGCCGCCCGTCATCACCGACGACATGCTGCACACCGTGCTCCGGCGCCGCGCGAACGGCGAGTCGGTCGAGCAGATCCAGCCCGACCTGCACCCCCACCGGCAAACGCAAGGGCCAGGCCCCCAGGATCGCGAGCACCTACCGCGCGCTCGCCTAGCACCAAAACAGGGCACCACGTGACGACTGAACCTGTCACGGGACACGCAGCGTTCGCGCAGGTCAGAAAGCTGACCCGTCGGCGATGCGCGGTCAAATCGGGGTTCGGTCGGGTGGTCCGAAAGCGCCGCAAGCGGACTGTTTGTGGAGGTCAGGTGGTGTGGCCAACCGTGATGCTCAGACTGGCCAAGTAGGACTCTCAGTCACAGTTCCCCTGGCCGGGTTCGGGAAGCGGGACACTGGCCGTCATGTGGATGGGGTTCGACAAGAAGGAAGCCAAGGCCACGGCGGAGGGCGCGATCCCGTGGCTCGCGCCCACGGGCAAGCTCACCGTGGAGGCGCTGCGCAAGCTGGACCGGCCGCTGCTCGCGTGGGCGCCGGAGGGGGAGGCATACCGGTTCGACTCGGCCGCCTACTACTCCGAGTGCGCCGACGAGCCGGGCGGGCTGTCCCCGCTGGAGAAGAAGGTCGCGGCACTGCCCCCGCGGCCGGAGTGGACGATGGAGCGGATCTGGACTCCAGACGAGGACTCCAGCGAGGAACACCACACCGCGTACCACAAGGCCAGCGTCACGATCGGAGGCCGTCTCCTGCACCCCCGGGACCTGGACTCCTACGCCGCCTTCGCCTACGAGTACGCCGGCCTCGACGACGAGGACGCGGACGACGACCCCGAGCTGGACGAAGACGACCTGGGCCAGCCCCGCGTCACCGGCGATCTGGAGGCGGCTCTCGCCTGGGCGGCCGCCGGCGTCTGCGTCCTGCAGCAGTCCCTGCCCCACCCGTTCCGCGACGTCCTGCGCTACGCCGACACCGACAACCGCCCCGCCCACCGGGTCTTCTTCGCGACGACACCACGACTACAAGCTCAGTAACAAAGCACTACTAGGGCAAGCAGGGCAGTTGATGAGAATCTCTGAAATCGGGTCAGCGGCTGCTGGTGATGAGCGTGAAGTCGGCGGCCGCCGTGTCGGTCAGGGTGGTGCAGACCAGCACGCTGTAGCGGCGCGCCACGAAGGGGCCGGCCGGGATCGGCTCGCGGGCAATGACCAGGGTGCTGGTGCCGGTCACGAGGAGGCTCAGTTCTGCGCGGCGGCGCGGGCGGCCTGCTGCCGGCTCCAGGGCAGGGGCAGGCCGTCGTCGGCCTCGCGGGGCACCACGTGGGCGTGGAGATGTTCCTCGCGGTTCGCATGTCTCACGAGACGTGGACTTCCGGTCGTGGGGCGGGGTGTGGTGCACCCGTTTCGGGGCACCCAGGGAAGTCGTCAGCCTGCGTCTGAGCAGCCCGCCGGGAGAGGGGTTTCCCGTGCTGTCGGTGATCGTTTCCCAGTCATCTGTCGGCGCCGGGCAGTCTGTCGGGTGAGGAGGCGGGTGGCTGCTGCCCCAGCAGGCGCAGCGCGAGGAGCCCTCCGATGCCGGGAATGAAGACACACCCCTTGGTTCCCGGCCGCGCGAGGGCGGGAGTGAGGAAGACGGCGACGATAGTGGCCAGATAGGCCGTGCCGTGGAGCAGACCGCCCAGCGACGTGATCACCCCGGTGTGCACGGTGGACAGGTTGAGCAGCAAGAGCGTGAGGGATCCGGCTTCAACTGCGGCCGCGATGCGTAGGGTTCGCATGCTGATCAGGCTCCCGTCGTGGAGCCGGGGCGGACGATCATCAGGACGACGACGGCTGCCCACAGCAAGTTGAACATCCCCGTGGTCATGGAGAGGCGCGCCGCCGCCGACCGCAGCTCCGGCATGGCGTTCGTGGCCACGCCGGTGCCTGTCCCTCCTGCGCCGGATGCATCCGCGGGTTGGGCGAGCAGTCGGGCCTGCCCGGGCAGGACCACCGTGAGCAGCAGGGCCGCGGCGGCAGCCGTGAGCGCGATCGACGTCAGCAGCCAGGCATCGGTCAGGACGCCCATCCGGGCGCCGGTGGCGACGCCGAGGACCGGGACGGCGATGCCGACGACCGTGTACCCGCGGCAGATCTTGTGCAGGAACGCGGTGATCTGGCCGTTGGCCTCCGGTGCGTCACTGCTGGCCGACAGCCTGGCGTAGCGGGGGAACATCGAGGCTGCGACGGTGATCGGCCCGATCGCCAGGATCGCGGCCAGGACGTGCAGCGAGAGCAGCAGCTTGGTCACAGGGATCCTTTCATGGATTGGCTGCCAATAGATTGGCTACCGATCTATAAGTAGCACAGGGAGAGTCACTTAGGTAGGCTGCCTGACCATGAAGACGGATGCGGTACGCGGCCACCTGGACGGACTGCTGCTGTCCGTACTGGAATCCGGCCCCCTGCACGGCTACGCGATCATCACTGCGGTCGAGGAGCGCAGCGGGGGCGTACTAGAGCTGCGCAAGGGCACCATTTATCCCGCCCTCAACCGGCTCGAGCGGATCGGACTGCTGAGCAGCGCATGGGAGTCGGTGGGCGAACGACGTCGGCGCTGCTACGAACTCACCGACGCCGGACGGCGCAGCCTGGCCGCCGAGCGGACCCACTGGCGGGAGTTCATCGCAGCGATCGGCTCGGTGCTGGAACCCGCGCCGGCCCCCGGACACGCCGCGTGAAGGCGCCCGAGACCCGTGCCGACGACCCCATCGAAGCCCACCTCGCGGACCTGACGGCCACCCTGCACGGCCCGGCCCGACTCAAGACCCAGATGGTGGACGAACTGCGCGAAGGCCTCCTGGACACCGCGCGGGAACTGTCGCCCGATGCCGAACCCGACCGGGACGCCGCCCGCCAAGCCATCTGCCAGTTCGGCACCGTGGCCGAGCTCGCGCCCAGCTTTCAGCATGAACTGACCATCACCCAGGCCCGTCACACCGCGCGCACCGTCATGCTGATCATCCCGTGCGTGCTGGTGTGCTGGTACCTGGTCGAGCTCGCCACCCGGGCGGCGGACCGCCGGCTGCCGGACCCGCTCCAGGTGGCCGCAGCCCACCTCGGCGGCCTCGCAGCGCTCACCGCGTTGCTCGCGGCCGTGTGCCTCTCCGTCACCGGCACACTGGCCCGCCGACTGCCCCTCCCGCAACGACTGCCGCTCGTGGTCGCCTGGACGGGAACCACCGCGGCAGTCGCCCTCGGGCTGAGCGCGCTGACCCTCATCACTGCCGCGGTACTGGCCACCAACTGGCCACTGACCGCGGCCGCCTGTCTGATCACCATCGCCCTCCACGCGCGCATCGCCGCTTCTGCACGCGCGTGCCGCCGCTGCGCCCGCCTCCCTGTCACCGCCCCCTGACGAACGGGAGGCCGCGGAGCCCGCGCCCTGAGCGACGTATGTGTCGACCGAGCCGATCGCGTCCTCGGGGATGTAGAGGGTGCGGGCCTTGCCGTATTTGGCGCAGGCTTGAACCGTGAACTGGGAACCACGTCGGAGCCCGCGCGGTTGCGGCGTGGTGCCCAGCCGCGAAAGGTCCGGTCGACCTGGGAGTCCGGCCGTTGCCCGCCCAGGCCGACGTCGCGGAAGTAGCGGTACTGATCCAGCAGCCCAGACTCCTTGCCCCAGGCCGACAAGCCGATGGGCCGTTCCTGCAACAGGGTCCGGACCCTCTTGAAGGCCACCAGATCCGACTCGGTGGCCGCCAGAACATCGCGGCTGCGGCCCTCTGTCGGCGACGGGTGAAAAGTGGACCGTTGGCGTCGGATGAAAGTTGACCCCCATCGAGGGCCTGACTCGTTGAGTCAGGTCGGGAGGATGGGTGATCAGCGTGGAGGACTGGGCGGAGATCCGGCGGCTGCATAGGGCCGAGGAGATGCCGATCCGGGCGATCGCGAGGAAGTTGGGGATCTCGCGGAACACGGTCCGCAGGGCGGTGGCCGATGACGAGCCGCCGAAGTACCAGCGGGCGGCGAAGGGCTCGGTCGTCGATGCGGTCGAGCCGCAGATCCGTGAACTGCTCGAACAGTGGCCGGACATCCCGTCGACCGTGATTGCCGAGCGGATTGGCTGGCAGCGGGGCATGACCGTTCTCAAGGACAGGGTCCGTGATCTGCGGCCGGCTTACCGGCCCGTCGATCCGGCGTCGCGGACGGTCTATGAGCCGGGCGATCTGGCCCAGTGTGATCTGTGGTTCCCGGCCACGGAGGTCCCGCTCGGGTTCGGGCAGAGCGGTCATCCGCCGGTGCTGGTGATGGTGGCCGGCTATTCGCGGTGGATCACGGCCCGGATGCTGCCCTCGAGGAACGCAGCCGATTTGATCGCCGGGCACTGGCGGCTGCTGACCGACCTCGGCGCCGTCCCCAGGGCCCTGGTCTGGGACAACGAGGGGGCGGTGGGCTCGTGGCGGGCGGGAGGACCGCGGCTGACGGATGACTTCGCAGCGTTCGCAGGCCTGCTGGGCATCAAGTTCGTCCTCTGCAAGCCCCGTGATCCGGAATCGAAGGGGCTGGTCGAGCGGGCAAACGGTTACCTGGAGACCTCGTTCCTGCCCGGCCGGGTCTTCGCCAGCCCCGCGGACTTCAACATTCAGCTGGCGGACTGGCTCAGCAAAGCCAACCGGCGGATCCACCGAACATTGCAGGCGAGGCCGTCGGACCGGCTGGAAGCCGACCGCTCACGCATGCTCCAGCTGCCGCCGATCTCGCCGCCGGGCTGGTGGAAGGCGTCCCTGCGGCTGCCGCGGGACCACTACGTCCGCCTCGACACCTGCGACTACTCGGTCCACCCGCTGGCCATCGGCCGCCGGGTCGAGGTCGCCGCCGACCTGGACCAGGTCCTTGTGACCTGCGACGGCGTCGAAGTCGCCCGCCATGCCCGCTGCTGGGCCCGCCACCAAACCCTCACCGACCCCGACCATGCGGCGGCCGCGGCGGCGGCCCGAAAGGCGGCCGCTGGCAGGAAGCCCGTGCCGGCGCAGAACACCGACGTCGAAGAACGGTCGCTGGATTCCTATGACCGGATCTTCGGTGTCATCGACGGCGGACTGACCACAGGCGAAGGAGCGGCGTGATGACCAGCGGAAACGACACGAAGACCACGGCGAACGGCCGCGACGTCACCTCGGAGATCGCCTATCTCACCAGGGCCTTGAAGGCCCCTGCCCTGCGGGACTCGGTCGGCCGGCTCGCCGAGCGAGCCCGCTCGGAGGGCTGGACCCACGAGGAATACCTTGCGGCCTGCCTGCAGCGGGAGGTCGCTGCCCGCGACTCGCACGGCGCCGAAAGTCGTATCCGGGCGGCCCGGTTTCCCTCCAGGAAGTCGCTCGAGGACTTCGACTTCGACCACCAGCGGTCGGTGAAACGAGAGTCGATCTCCCACCTCGGGACGCTCGATTTCGTCGTCGGGAAGGAGAACGTGATCTTCCTGGGGCCGCCCGGGACCGGCAAGACTCACCTCGCGACCGGTCTCGGGATCCGGGCCTGCCAGGCCGGGCACCGCGTCGCGTTCGCCACCGCCGCCCAGTGGGTCGCCCGCCTCGCCGACGCCCACCAGGCCGGCAAACTCGCCGACGAACTCACCCGGCTCGGCCGGATTCCCCTGATCGTCGTGGACGAGGTCGGCTACATCCCGTTCGAACCCGAGGCCGCGAATCTGTTCTTCCAGTTCATCTCAGGCCGCTACGAACACGCCTCCGTGATCGTCACCAGCAACAAGCCCTTCGGACGCTGGGGAGAGGTCTTCGGCGACGACACCGTCGCCGCCGCGATGATCGACCGCCTCGTCCACCACGCCGAAGTGATCTCCCTCAAGGGCGACAGCTACCGCATGCGCGGCCGCGACCTCGGCCGGGTTCCACCCGCCAACACCGGGGAATGAACAACATCAACTGACGGACCGGGGGTCAATCTTCAACCGGCCAGGGTGGGTCACGATTCACCCGCCGCCGACA
>NZ_JAPEMV010000014.1 GCF_026342355.1 Streptomyces sp. NBC_00249
ACAGGTGGCGCTCTGGCACCCCTCGCATGCCCGGCGCACCGCACTGAACCCCGACAGTGAAGTCCCCTCCAACACCTGTGTTGCATCTGACGCAGGTGGCCGGCACGACCTGTGTGCCGTTGCTCCGACCTGCGCCAGGTGCTGCACAGCTGCCACACCCGGGGTAAGTGGCATATCTGATACATGAATCACAGCTGCCAGCTACCCCACCGTTGGCAGTTGTGCCGACGGTGGCAGCAACACCGTATCGCGCAGATGTTGCAGCGGTGGCGTGGCTTGCAAGTCCGACACCCCCTTAAGACACACCCACTCTAACACCTCTGTTTCATGAAACAGAGGTGTTAGAGTGGGTGCAAGAGAGGGGCCAGGTTGCACCCTGACCCCTCATCAGTCGGCCCATCGTGGCTGTGCCACGTTGGCCTCGATCCTGTATGGAGGATCTGCCGTGACTGTAGTGCGTGACTCGCGTGGTGTAACTCGTGGTGGGGGCGTGGCCGGGTGGGCGCTTCTGCCCGCGCAGGTGCCCGAGGACGGTTGGCCACTGCGGCCGGCCGAGGCGGCGCCGGTCCGTACGGCGCCGCCGGTCCAGTCGATGCCGACGGCGACCGTACAGCCGGTGACGGAGCCTGAGGCTGCGGACGACCTGGTGGCTCTGGTGGCGGCGCTGAACGGGCCGGACCGTGCGGTGTACCTCGACCGCCGGGAACAGTACGCGTGGCTGGCGAGCTCCTAGCCTGCCCATCCCCTAACAGGAGTGCCCCGCCGCCCTTCGGGCTGGCGGGGCACTTCTTTGGTTCTCCGACTTCGCGTGCACACGCGAACTTGCCAGTCAGGTGTAGGTTCCGATCTGATCTGTCGTCCGGCGCTACGCTGACCAGTGGTTTCGGGGCGCTGTCCGAGTGACTTGTCGGTGGATCCGTCCGGTTGATCTGTCGGATTCTTCGACTGGGACGGACGGTTGAGGGGCGACCGACAGATTGTCTGGACCGGCGACCTGCGGTTTTCCGCTCCTCGCCGACACGGTGACGACAGATGCGCCGGACACCGACAAAATGAATCGGAACCTACATCAGGCGCCTGGGCGGGTCGCCCCCACATAGTCGCCCTTCGGCATGGCCTCATCCATGGGCACAATCGAAACAGACTTCCCCGTCCGAGGAGCATGCAGAATCTGCCCGTCGCCGAAGTACAGGCCAACGTGGTAGATGCTGCTGGGCCCGGACTTGGACCAAAACACAAGGTCGCCGGGCTTGAGGTCCCCCCTGGCCACAGGCCGGCTCGCGGTCGCCGCGTACTGATCGGCTGCGGTACGGGGCAGCTTCAGACTCGGCCACCACGCGTACTGGGCAAGGCTCGAACAGTCGAAACCGTTGGTCACTGACGCGGAACACGACCCGTTGAGGTAGCCGTTCGTGCCGTCACAGAACCCGAGGCCTGGCCCTCCGGGGGTGCCGCCTCCCCATGCGTAGGGGATGCCGAGCTGGGTGTACGCGTGCCGTACGGCGTCGGGGCCGCTGCCGGAGCCGAGGCCCGCAATGCCGGGACCGCCTAGTGCGGTCGCCCACTTCTTCGCGAGCTCGTTGATCTCCTTGACGTACCCGTACGTCTGGCCGGCCGCGAACTCGGGCGGGGGTACGCCCTTGTAGCGCTCCACCCATCCCCACCCGGCGTTGTACCCGGCGAGCGCGAGACTGACGGGGTCTCCTGAATACCCCGATCGCTCGGCCTGGTTGACCAGGCTGCACATGTATCGGCCCTGAGCCATGATCGCGTCCTCGGGGTCCTTGGCCCCGAGTGCGGTCCCGTCGCCGTCCTCGTCGCGGCCCCAGGTCTGCCAGGTGCTGTCTATGAACTGTGCAATGCCTTTCGCTGTGCCGTAGCCGGTCTCGGGCCCCTCGATCGCCGGGGTGAAATGGCTCTCCGTGTAGCCCTGGGCGGCCAGTAGAGCGGGCGTCAGCTTCCCGGGGCACTGGGCTGCCGACTTGATGTACCACGGCGCCCACTGCCGCCCCGCGGCCGGCATCGCGCCCAGGTTCAGACCGCCGACCAGCCCGGTACGCCCCGAGGCGTCAGCCGATGCACCCACGAGGATGAGGCCCAGCAGCGCTACGGGCACGCCCACTCCGCCTACCACCACGGCCGCTTTGGCCAGTGCTTTCACTCTGTCCCCCTGTCGCCCTTCCTCGGCTGCGGACTGATGAGCTGCTGGCGAGCCTCACGCCCTGCCGACCAGGCCTTCGTCCACGTCGCCCGGCTCACGCCGTAGGCCTTCGCCCAACGCCCCGCGTCCTTCACCCCGTACACGCCGTTCTCGACCCGGCTCACCATCTGCGTGGACACGCGCGCGCGTTCGGCGACTTCCTTCTGTGTGGCCCCGGTCTGCTGCCGCACCTGCTTGAGCGTCAGCGGGGCCGGTGACGGCGGCGCGAGCTCCTCCACCGGCAGGCACAAGACCCTCGCCAGGGCCTTGGTGACCCTCGCGGACGGCTTGCTCCTGCCCTTCTCCGCCCTGCGGACGGTCTCCGGTGAGATCCCCGCCAGCAGGGCGAGCTGTTCACAGCTCAATCCGGCCAACTTTCGTTGCGTCAGCAAAACGCTGGCTTGAAATGACGCCATACCGCTGGATGGACTCACGAGGGCCCTCAATTTATATAAGTACATGTTGACAGTAGGTTATGCTAGCGTCACGCTCGGATCATCTCAGTACGGGGGTGAAAGATGCACATGGAGAGCGCAGAAATGGCCGAACGGACCAGCGCTTCACGCTACTTCGGCGTCGTGGGCGCCCATGGCGGAGCGGGGACGTCGACGATCGCTCGATGGCTGGACCCCGACGGTGACGGCGGAACCTTCGAACTTCGGAGGGGTTCGCAGCTGCCACCGCATTACACACCTCTGGTGGTCTGCCGGTCCACCTCGGGCGGACTCGCCGCTGCCGTCCAGCTCATCGGCTCATGGCACCCGGATGTGCCCAGGCCGTACCTCGTGGTGGTGGGTGATGCCCCGCTACGGCTGCCCCGGGCGGCCCGCTACCGCATGAAGACCCTCGGGCCTCGTGTCCTCGGAATCACCGAAGTGCCCTACCTGGTGAGGCTGCGGGACGTGGACACCCCCGCTGACGGCCTCGCCCACCGCCCCGTCCAGAAAGCCGCCCGTGCCCTGCGGCGGAGCCTCGGACTCACTGACTAAGAGAGCGCACATGCACCTGATGAGCACGCTGAACGACGTGGTGACGGCCCTGCCGATGGCTGACCCCAAGAGCTGGGACCAGGCGCCGACCAGCCCCCCCGGCATGGACACGATCATGCCGCAGTGGGTCGGATGGGCGAAATATTTTGCCATCGGAGGCGGCATCTTGGGCATCATCGCGTGCGGAATCATGATGATGGTCGGCCGCCGCAACCGCTCCCACCTGGCCGCCGAGGGCGCCAACGGCCTGCTGTGGGTCCTCGGCGGTCTGTCCGTCGTGACCCTCGCCGCCGGCGTCGTCCCCTCGATCGTGACCTGAGGCGGCCGCCGTGACACTCAATCTGCAACAGCAGGCACAGCGGCGGATGCGGCGGGCGCTCTACATCCTGAGCGGCACCGTCGTGCTGCTCGTCGCCGCCCTCGTCGTGGTCGCCTTCACCGGCGGCGGATCGACCACGGCGGCCCCGGACTCCAAGGCCTCCGAATCCGCGGGGCCGTCCGCCACACCGACCGCACGGCCGGACGGGGGCGGGTACGTCGCCCCCGCTGAAACCGTGAAGCTGCCGGACGGCACCGCCAAGGCAGGCAACTTGCCGGTGCAGTTCCCGCACACGCCCGAGGGCGCGGCCGCCATGGCCGTGGCCTCCGTCCGTAACGCCTGGAGCCTGGACCCGGTACAGGTCAGGGCTGGCATCCTCGCGTACTCGTCCGCGCAGTACCGCGACCAGATGGCCGCTGTCGCCGAGGACGGCGCCAAGGGCAATCGGCAGTACGCGCACATCAGCCCCGACACCGGCCCGCTGCCTGCGGGAGCCACCCTCGTGGCCTGGCCGATCGGCGTGAAGTACACGGCCGTTTCCGGCAACACGGTCGATGTCCTGGTGCTCCTGCGCGTCACCCACGCGGCCAAGCAAGGTGCCGAGCAGGTCACCACGTTGGTGGTCAGCCCCGGCCGGGCCGTCTGGGAGGGCGGCGACTGGAAGGGCACGCCGACCAACTCCGGCCAGCCGCTCCCCGACCCCGTGGACATCGGCACCGCCTCGTTCAACGCGGACAAATGGAAGGCGATCCAGGAAGGGGACCGGCTGTGACACCCCGCCTCCTGCTCGCACGTCTGGCGGCGACCGTGGCCGCACTCGTCCTCCTGTCCGGCCTCGCGGCGCCGGCGGCCCTCGCACGCCCGGCGGCAGTTCCGGCCACCGCCCCGCAGGCGCCTACCGTCGACTGGTGGGGTATCGGAAAGTGTGCGAACTGGCTGCTCCCCAACGTCCCTAGCCTGCCGGGCGGCAGCTCGGCGGTTGACTGCGCCAAGATCGCTCTTAAGGGCAAAAAGGCCATCGACCAGGTTCCGGGCCAGGTGATGAGTGCGGCGGCCCAAAAGGTGTCAGACTCCGTGATCGGTGACGCCGCCAAGACCATGGCGGAATTCGTGGACGGATTCGTGCGGATTGGATTCAGTTATTGGCTCATGACACCCTCGGTGCAGGTGAAGGATTCGGGGGTTCTCGGAGATACAGCCTCGGATGATCCGACGAAAAAGCTGAGTCTGCATGGACTGATGATGGGCGTCGGCGCGGGTATCGCAACATTGCTCGTAATGCTCCAAGGGATCAAAACAGTCATCCAGCGCAAGGGAACACCTCTCGCGCACCTGCTTCAGGGTTTCATGGTCAACCTGCTGGTGTCTGCGGCCGGAATCGCAATCATCGATGCCCTGCTGATCGCCTCTGACCAGCTCACTAAGCAGATCCTCTTTGTCGGGTTCGGGGGCGAGAACGTGCCCGACCGGATGGCCGTAATGCTGCTGCCGCCCCTCGAAAACTCGCTCGGCCTGTTTGCCATTTCCGTGAGCGCCCTCATTATCGGTGGTATTCAGATCGTAATGCTGTTCCTCCGCCAGGCGGCAATCCCTATTCAGGCGCTCATTTTGCCGATCGCGGGTGCTGGGCAGCTCGGTGGCGAAAGTACGCGCCAGTGGCTTCCCCGGACTTTTACCGCCATCATGGTAATCATCGTGTACAAACCGATCGCGGCCCTGATCATTGCCGTGGGATTCACTGAGATCGCCAACGGAAACGGCACCATCGACTTTATCCGGGGCTGTGTCACACTCACCCTTTCAGTGTTTGCCCTCAAATCGCTTTTCGCTCTCTTCGCGCCCATCGGCGCCACAATGGGCAGCGCGGTGAGCGCGGGCGGCGGCCTCGGGGGGGCACTGGGCATGCTCGGCAGTGCCCTGGGGTCGCACCTGAGCAAGGGGGGCGAATCCGGCCCCACCTCGGCCACGAAGCACGCGGCTGACATGGAGCGCAACGGCCCAGCAGGTGGCGGCGGCGGGAACGGCGGCGGTGGCGGTGGCGGTGGCGGCGGGAACGGCGGTGACCCCACGGGGTCCAACGCCATCAAACAGTCCTCCATCCCCCAGCAGGGCGGCGGTCCTGAGGCTCAGGCTGCCCAAACTGCAACCGGCAACGCAACGAATGCCGGCGCCCCCGCGTCGAAGGCTGCCCCTGCGGTGGCAATCGCCATGGTCGCAGCCGAGGCGGGTCAAGCCGCGATCAACAAAGCCAGCGGGGCCGCTGGCGGAACGGAATAGTGATGACGGCAGAAACACAGCAGCCGCTCTACGGCGGGTGGCGCCGCTCGAAATCCATGGGCATCGCCACTCTGAATACGGGTCAAACGGTGGTCGTCGTCGGCGCGATGCTCACGCCGATCATGGTCATCATCCTGGGCGGCCCGCTGAGCACCCTCACGGTCACCGTGCCGATCGCCCTCACGGTCATCGGCCTGACCGTGTGGCAGCGACACGGCATGCCGCTGATGTCCTATGCGATCGGCCGGGCCCGCTGGGCCCTGGCCAACCTGCGCGGGGAAACCTCCTACCGGTCGGTATTCCTGCCCTCGCCGGAAGCGCTCGACCTGCCGGGCATGGTCGCCCCCACCCGGCTGATCCGGGCCGAAGCCTCAGACGGCCGGGGCTCCACCGGCCTGGTCTGGAACCAGAGGACCGGCACCATGACAGCGGCCCTGTTGCTGAACCCGGCCGGCAGTCTCCTGGCCGCTGGAACTACGGTCCGTTCACAGGTGAACGCCTGGGGCGAGACCCTCGCACGGCTCGCAGACGAGGACGGCGTGCAGATGGCGGCCGTCACACTCCAAATCACACCGTCCAGCGGCGCCGCGCTCTCCGATCACGTCCGGGGCCGCCTCGACCCGTCGGCGCCGCCCCTCGCCCGCCAGGCGATCCGCGAACTGGTGGAAGGCGCACCCCGGGCCAGCGCGCAGATGGCGGCCTGGCTCTCCCTCGTCATTGACCCGGCCGCCGCGCCTGAGAAGCCAGCGGGACCGGCCGAATCCGCGGCGGTCGCCCTTGGCGCGCTGGACTCGGTGGACCTGTCCGGGGCGGGCGTCGAGATCCTGCGTCGCGCCACTGATGTGGACATCAAGCGACTCGTCCGGGGGGCCTTCGTACCGAGCGACATGGACGCCCCGGCCGCGGAAATCGAAAAGCTCGTGTGGCATGAGGTGGGCCCGGCCGCCGCTGAGGACGAGTGGACGCACTACCAGCACGATGACTACTACAGCACCTCGTGGGTACTCCGTGAGGCGCCCCGCAAGCTGGTCGCGTACGACACCCTGTTGAAACTCCTGGCCCCCGGGCAGTTCACCCGGCGCGTCACCCTCGTCTACCGGGTGCTGCCTACCGATGAGGCGCAGGCCGTGGTGGAGCGGGAGATCAACGCGGGCGACGCGCGCCGCCAGTACCGCGAGCGCACCAAGCGCACGGCAACCCGGCGTGAGCGGGTTGACGCCATGCACGCCGAGCGTACGGCCGAAGAAGAAGCCATGGGCGCGGGGATGGTCCAGTGGTCCATCTACGTGACCACCACCGTGGACAGCCTCGCTGACCTTCCCGCCGCACGGCGGGAGATCGAAAAGGCTGCCCGCTCCAGCGGCGGCCTTCGCTTCCGCCCCGCCTTCGGCGGCCAGAGCGCGGCCCTGGTCGTGGGCCTGCCGGTCGGCATCAACCCCCTGCTCTGAGGAGCGCCATGAGCAATATCGACAAGAAGTCGTCCCGGCGGACCCTAACCGCCGGGACGACCGGGAGCGAGCCTACCGGCGGCGGGGGCCTCAACCCGCGCGTGATCGCCTCCCGCTGGGGCTGGAAGGGGGCCGGCCGTGGCCGGGCCGCCCTCCTGGACCCCGGCGCCGTCTACCTCAGCTCGACCAAGCAAACGGCGGGCATGTACCCGTTCGTCCTCGGCGGCGGCCTGCCGCCCGAGGGTGTCCCGATCGGATATGACCAGCTCACGCACGAGTTGGTGTGTTTCGACCCGTCCGGGTGGATCGGATCCTTGCTCACCAACCCCGGCGTCTGGATCATGGCCCAACCCGGCGTCGGGAAATCCGCCATCGCGAAACGCATCTGCCTCGTCTACAGCTCCTATGGGCACAAGCTCGTCGTCCCCGGCGACGTCAAGGGAGAGTACGCGGAGCTGGTCCGCGAGCTCGGCGGCCAGGTCGTCCGCATCGGGCGCGGCCTGGACCGCCTCAACCCGCTCGACTCAGGACCCCTTCGGCGCGTCCTGCCGACCCTCGACCCGGGCCGGCGGGACGCCCTGCTCGCGGAGATGAACGGCCGCCGGTCCGAGCTGCTTCACGCGCTGCTGACCACGGAGATGGACCGGCGGCCGACCTCCACCGAACGCAACGTGGTGGAAAAGGCGATCCGGCTCGTGGCGGCCGCTCTGATCGGCGAGGAAGACCCGGTCATCCCCGATGTGGTCAAGGTGCTGCGGGAGGGACCCGCGGAGTTGCGGGCACAGCTGATGGTGGACACGGAAGACGACTACCGGTCCTTGGTCCGACAGGTCACACACGCCCTGGAAAACTTGTGCGACGGCCCCCTGGCCGGCCTCTTCGACGGGCCGACCACCCGACCGCTCGACCTCGACGCGCCCGCGCTGTCCGTCGACCTGTCCACCCTGCTGACGGCTGGTGATCAGGTTGTCTCCGCTGGCCTGCTGGCGACGTGGGCGTACGCGTACAGCTCGATCGACTCGGCCCGCGCGGTCGGGCTGATGGACGCCCCGCTCGTCCTGCCGCTCGATGAGATGTGGAGGGCCCTGCGGGCAGGGCCCGGCATCGTCAACGCCTTCGACTCCATGACCCGGCTGAACAGGGCTCGGAGGGAGGTAACCCTCATGATCACGCACAGTCTCCGTGACCCCGAGTCGTTGCCCACCCCCGAGGACCGGGCCAAGGCCATGGGCATGATCGACCGATGCGACTCCATGATTCTGGGCGCGCTGAGCGTCGGCGAGCTCGAACGCGTCTCGGCTCAACGGCCGCTCACTGACGCGGAAATCGCCATGATCGCCTCGTGGTCGTCCTCGTCCGGCACCGGCCTGGACGGCACCCGCCAGAAGCACCCTGGCCGGGGCAAGTACATGCTCCGGCTGGGCACCCGCCCCGGCACCCCGGTCCGGCTGGAACTGACCGCAGCGGAGCGGCGGCTGTACGAGACCGACCCCCAGACGATCCGCAAGGGAGCGGCAGCGTGAACGACTCCAGCACCGGCGGGGCTGGCGCGGGGGCTCCCCTCGCCGTCCTCGGCGTCGTCGTGGGCGGCGCCGTCCTCTTCAGCGGCGCCTACATCGGCGGCACCCTCGGCGTCCTCCTCACCGGGGGCGGCTGGGCCCCGCCCGCCTACACCTTCAAATCCGCGGTAGCCCTGGTCTCCGGCGGCCCCGCCCGGCTGTGGCCGGGGCACACCACAGCGGCCGGCGTCGGGATCGTCGTGCTCCTGGTCCTCGTCCTCGCCGGCCTCGGCGTCGGCGGCTTCTTCGTCTGGCAGCGCTTCTATTCCCACCGTGCCGGGCTGGCCGGGGTACGGGAGCTCGCGCCCCTCGGCCCCAAGGCCACGGCGGCGCGGGCGCGTCAGCTGCGTCCCTCCCTCAAGGGAGTGGAGAAGATCGACCCGGACGACGCGGGCCTACTGCTCGGCAACCTGGACGCGTCGCGCGGCCCCGAGCTCCGGGCGAGCTGGGAAGACGTGATGCTGGCGATCATGGCGCCCCGATCGGGCAAATCCACCTCGGTGGCCGTGCCGGCGGTCCTGCGCGCCCCCGGCGCCGTGATGCTCACGAGCAACAAGCCGGATGTATGGGCCACGACGCACGCGCGCCGTCGCAAGCGCGGCCGGGTCTGGCTGATCGACCCGCAGGGCATCACGCACTCGTCCCGGGCCCTGTGGTGGGACATGCTGGCGTCCGCGCGGACGATCGAGGGTGCCGGGCGGCTGGCCAGTCACTTCATCGCGGCCACCACGGATGAGCGGAGCCGCGGTGACTTCTGGATGTCGGCGGCCAAGAACTTGCTGACCGCGCTTTTCCACGCGGCGGCCGTTTCCGACGCCTCGGTATCCGACGTGCTCGTCTGGCTGTCGACGCCGAGCGACCGGGCCCCCGTGACCGCGCTCAAGGCGGCCGGGAAGGAAGCCCTTGCCCAGCAACTCGCGTCGACCGTGGCCGGCGCCGCCGACACCCGCGACGGCATCTACGAGACGGCCCGTCAGACCGTGGCCTGCCTCCTTGACCCCGAAACCCTCGCCTGGGTCACCCCCGACCCCGGCGCGAAGGAGTTCCGCCCGGATGACTTCGTGAAGTCCCGGGACTCCCTGTACCTGCTCTCCAAGGACGGCGGTGGTAGCGCGGCCGGCGTCATCGCGGCGGCGGCTGACGCTGTACTCCGGGCCGCGATGGCTGCCGCAGAGCGGGCCGGGGGCCGGCTCGACGCCCCCTTGATCGCCGTCCTCGACGAGGCGGCAAACGTGTGCCGAATCGAAGACCTTCCGGATCTGTACTCGCACCTGGGCTCGCGGGGCATCCCCGTCACCACCATCCTCCAAAGCTACCGCCAGGGCGTCCGCGTGTGGGGTGAGGCGGGCATGGACGCAATGTGGGGAGCGGCCACGGTCAAGCTCCTCGGCGCCGGCCTCGATGACGCGGAATTCGCAGAAAAAGTCTCGCGGCTCATCGGTGAGCACAAGGTCTCCGAAAGCTCGGTGTCCCACGGCTCGACGGGCCGCAGCGTCAGCACCTCCCGCCGGCGCGAGAGGGTCATGGAAGCAGCCGACATCCGCGCTCTGCCCAAGGGCCGGGCCCTGCTGCTCGTGACCGGTGTACGCGTCGGCATGATCCGCCTGCGGCCCTGGTACCTGGAGCCCGACGCCGCCGAACTCACCGCAGACTCGAAAGTCGAAATCGCGGAAATCGCCAACCGCGCAAGCCGAAAGGTGCTCTCAGCATGACCGACGACACGCCCACCCTGGACGGCCTGGCCGAGGACCTGGAAGACATCAAGGCCAACCTCGCCGCGTTCGCGTCGCAGCTGGAGACCACCACGAACAAGGTGGATGCGGTGGCGTCGGCGGTGGCATCCGGCGGCGGCCAGGACGGCCAGGGGAAGGACGGCGACGGGAAGAAGGAGAAGACGAAAACCCCGCCGTTCATCCTCTGGCTGACCGGTGAGAAGTACGCGGCCGAACTTGCGGCGCTGGACGGCTGGGTGACAAACCTGCTTGTCCCTACGTACCTCGGTGAGGTCTCCTCGTCGGCCACCTGGTGCGCCTGCTGGTGGGAGCATCCGCCGGCCGTCGCACGCCTTCACGCTCTGTGGCTGAGCTGGCAAGAGCTCACCGACCCCGAGACGTGTGGCCGCACCGGCCCGTCCGTCTGGCACCGTGACCACCTGGACCCGGCAATGGCGCAACTCCGCGCTCCGGATGGCCCGTTCGCCGCCTGCATGACCAGCCCGGACCGGCTCCAGCACGACGTACTTCCGGTGCCCCCGGTCGCCCCGCTGCCGACCCGGGTGCCCGTTGCCGGGGCAGGGGCCGTGACGGCCTGAGGGTTCGCGTGCACAAGCTAAAGGGCCGGAGAGGGCTTTCTCCCTCCGGCCCTTTAGCTTGTGCACGCGTTACGCGATGTTGCGGCGGGACGATCCTGGCGGCGGTGTCGGTGCCCGCTCCGGCCCACGACGCTGGGCCGCCGGCCTCCCCGCGGCCGTGCTACGGCTGCCCTTCGCCGGAACGCTCGGGGACTTCGCCGCTGCCGCTGCGGCGCGGGCATCAATGTCCGCGCCCGTGGTCTCGTGTGCGGAAAGTCCGTCAAGGCCTGCCGCGTCGCTCCAGTCCGCCCCGGCCGTCGCAATATCTCCGCGTCCTGCGGCCTCTCCCGCCCGGCCTCGTGCCTCGTCGGCCTCGCCCAGTGCCGCATCCGAACGAGACTGCCGGTCGGTGCTGCTGCGAGCGAGCGCGGCCGCGTACCGACGGGCCTCCGCGTCCTCGCCATCGCTATCGCCCGTGCTGCTGGTGGCAGTCTCTCCCCTACTCGTCGACTCGTCGCCTGCCGGCCTGCCAGGGGTACGGAAGCTCGAATTCATCGCTACCTCAGTCCTATCGTCCGTGGGTACGGGTCTGCACCGGCCTGGCCACAGGGGCGACGGGCGCAGCCGCCGGACCCGGGAGCGGCCTCACTCCGGGCACAGCGGTGGTGGACTGTGCCGCTGCTGCCGAGGCTCGGGCATCCGGCACGCTCAGAGTGGGCCCCGCGTCACGTGCTCGTCGCACATCGGCGCCACTCATGGTGACCCTGTTCCCCGTGTATCCGGGAAGGTCCTTCCCCTGTTCCTGGGCGGAAAAGGAGTACCCGTGCAAGCCCGGATTGCCGCTCCCCAGGTGCCTGGTAGCACCCGTGAGCTCCTTCACCGCGAGATCCTTCACCTCGGAGTCGGCCAGGCCGCGCGGCACCAGCACCGTGCCAGCCCTCACAGTCTCCGCATTGGTCTCACCCTGCGTGGTGATGGACCAGTCGTAACGAACCTTGTCGGTCGCCGGGGCCGCCGTCGCCGGGGCCACCGGGGCCACCGGGGCCACCGGGGCCGGGGCCGCCGTCGCCGTCGCCGGGGCCGCCGTCGCCGGGGCCGCCGTCGCAGCCGTCGCGGCCGGGGGGGTCTTGGCCAGGTCGCCGAGCAATCCGCGGGCCGCGTCTGCGGGGGTGAGCCTGATACCGGCGTCAGCTGCCTGCCGCATACGGACCGGGATCCCGGCCAAGGCCTCGCGCGGGTTGTGTCCGGCGGCGTGCAGTTCCTTCATCTGGCTCGCGATGGCTGGCCACTCCCTAGAGGTGACCAGCCTTCCCAACGTGTCCTCGCTGGCCAGGGACTCGCGTGCCAGGATGACCAGTCGGGCATTTTCCTGCGGTCCGATTCCGAGCCGGGCGAGCTCGTCGGCGCGGTCACCGAGTACGGGTTTCTGCCGTCCCCGGGCCCTGTCCAGCAGATCCCTTCCTCCCTCCCTGATCCGCTGCCCCATCCCTGCACGGGCCTCGTCGCTCCTCCGGGACTCCTGGCCAGGCGACGGAGCCCACGGATTCCGGGGCTGGGTCGCGGCTGCCGTCGCCGTGACACCCGGCGCTGTCGCCCCGGCCCGCAGGTCGGCATCCATGCGAGCGATCACAGGTGCCGCGTCTCCGAGGAACTGGGCCACGTTCACGCCGGCCGCCTCCAGCCTCTTCAGCTCGTCGGCAAGCTGCGACCACTGCGGCGAGCTCACCACCGCCTCTGCTACCGCTGGGGGCAGGACAGTCCCGCGCACAAGGTGGGCGTACCGCTCGTGATCCGGGTCCGCCAGCTGCCGCGCGGGGGTAGGCGGGGGTGCAGGTGCAACAGCACGCTGCGCAGCCTCACGCTGGTGGTGCTCGCGTACGGCCTGCGCGATCATCACGAGGATTTTCAGGGTGATGGCGGCGGTCTGAGCCGCCTGCCCTGCGGCCTGTTCCATCGGATTGATATCGCTCACTCGTTCCCCTCTTCCTGAGCTGTCATCATGTCCTCATCTCCACGGGTCTCCTGTACCTGACGCTAGCTGTCGAACGGCCGTCACGCGGGCAGTTTTCTCACCCGTGTGACGGCCTGAACTACGCCATCTACCGCCGTGGTCCTCGCCCCGCGTTACGACGCTGGGCGGCCTCCTGGGTGGCCCGCTCGGCGGCAGTCCGCTCGCCCGGTACCACACCCTGCTGACGGACCGGTGCCGTCCGTCTGGTGATGCGGGGAAGTGCTACCGGGACGCCAGACTTCTGCAACCTCCCTTGCAGCCGCCAGGTGAGCACTTGAGCCACACTGTCCGCGTCGGCCAGGTCTCGGGACGCGACCACCTCGGCGAGAATCTGCGCTGGCTCGTATCCCTCCCCGGCTGCCTTGATGAGGTAGGCAGCAAGGTCCGGGGCTGCGGGGTCCGCAAGCACGGACGACGCATACTCGGGAACCGCTTGACGGACGGCTACCCCGAACGTGCTTGCGTAGGCATCCACACCTAGCGGTGTGTCCTCGATGGCTACCGGCCCTTGTCCCACCGGCGGCGGTGTGGTCATCGGTCCGAATTCCGCGGCGCCCTCGCTGCCGGTGGAGGCATCGACGGGCCGTGCCGGCATTGCGGTCACGCTTCCCTCGGGAAGATAGGCCAGGCGGTTCCGCGTCTGCGTTTCGCCTTCGCGCAAGCTCACCGCGTAGCGGCTCGAATCGCCATTCCGCCGAGTGGCCACGTACTCCCGCAGCTTCTCCGCCGCGTAGGCTTCCGCTGTGACTCCCTCAGGGAGATAACCGGTCCCTTCCGCGTCCACGATCGTCCGGTCCGCTTCGTTCACGAACTCCGAATGGCTGATCGTCCATCGGACCGGCATGCCTCCGGCCTGAGTTGCAACCGAGGTAGCTTGCGGCTGCGGCTGGAACGTCGGAACACCCTCAGTCGACGCCCTGCGGGTATCACTGTCCATCTGCCGCTGAAGTCGCCAGACGAGTACCTCAGCGGTGCTGTCGGCGTCATCGAATCCGCGGATCGCCGCGACACGGGCGAGCACCTCGCCGGGGTCGTATCCCGCGTTCTCAGCCTGGCGTAGGGTCGCGGCCAGGGCCGGCCAGGCGGCCTCACCGAGAAGGGTTTCCGCCAGGTGGGGAAGTGCAGCGCGAACGACTGGCGCGTACGCCTCGACAAGGGCAGGACCGTCCGGCTCCATCGCTGTCCGCTGCCAGGTTGCCCGGCTGCCTCGTCCCGTCCGTCGGCTTCCGACGGCAGCACCGTACGCCACCTCGGTGGCGGCTCGCAGGCAGGTGCCGGCCTGGGCAGCGGCCCGCTCCTGGGCGGCGAATTGGCTGGCCTGGTGCCAGCGCATCGCTGCCGTGATGGCCAAGGCCACGGCAACAAGAATCGTGATGGCTGCGGCGGCCTCTCCTCCGCTCGCGATGGCCGATGCGCCCGCGACAAGTAGATTCGTCGCGTTGCGCAGATGCACGCTGGCCTGGCTGTCCATGCGGCGGCTCGTCGGCGCACGTCCTGCACGTTCAAATACGCGGGCTGCTGTCCTCAACTCGTCTCGGACTGCCTCCGGTGCCTGTGCCGCGTAGGTGGCCAGAAAGTCCGCCAGGGCCACCATTTCACCGGCCCCAGCTTCGTTGCCTGACTGCCCGAGGACGGCGGCGGCCTGGTGCACGTGCCCGGCCGCGATCTGCCAGGCCACAGCCCGGTTGGGCACCGCGACGGCCCTCGGCGATGTGCTGAATATGGCACCTGCACTCCAGCGCTCCCGAACTCGCGGCAGCGACAGATCTGGTGCCAGCCTTGTACCGGAAAACCACACGGCGCGGCGTCCGGCTGTCCGGTCTCCGGGCAGGGCAACGGAGTAGCCGGTGACGGCACCATCCGGCGCCACGCGCTTGGTCAGGCGTAGGCCGGCGGACGTGATTCCGGCGAAGAACTCGTCATCGGACCGGGCCCCGGCGGCCGCCCTTCGGACGGTCTGTTGCAGGGTCTCGCGCGGTGTCTCCTCACGGCCCTTTCGCTTGGCCTTCTCCTGTTCTGCCGTCGTCGGCCAACGGCTCGCTGTCTTGTCTCCGCTCGTGAGCTGGCGCAGCCCGTAGCGCTTCTCCAGCTCGCGCGCTCGGGCCTGCATCTTCGGCATGTCTCGACGGACATCCGGGGGCCGGCCATCCTGCCGGGCAAGGGTCGCCACGATGTGAATGTGATCGTCAGCGTGCCGGATCGCAACCCATCGGGCGCCCATGGGGTCACCCTTCGGAGCGATCCCCGAGGCGTCCATGATTTCGCGTGCCACGTCTGCCCATTCGGCATCCGTCAGCATCCGGTCACCCGGGTCGAGACGGACCGGCACGTGGTACACATGCTGATCCGGCTTCGGACCATCCAGCATCAAAACCGGGGCGTCCAACAACATGCCCAGGGTCGTGATCGTGGCGCCGGAATCCAATGCCGGATCGGCCACTCCTCCGGCCCACGCGGCCACCATGTGCGGGTCTGTGTGCTCATTCGCCCGGCCCGGCCCATACAGGTAGTACAGGAGTCCTGTCGTACGACCGCCGGCCTTCGCTTTCTTCGGGATCAAACTCGCCCCTCCATGACTGCCAGCGTGGCAGCATCCAGCGTCTCAAGCGCCCTGGCCACGCGGTCCAGAACGGCCGCCAGGCGCTCCGGCGTCTCCTCGCCCTGGCTGTTCAGAACGTGGGCGATCTGGTTCGCGTTGTTGCCGATTCGGTCGACTGCAACGCGAGCGTCACCTAGGGCTCTCAGCTTGTCTTTCAAGTCGACTGGCGCCGGGCTCAGCTCGTCTTTGGCGACTGCTACGGAAACGGTCGCGATGTACGCCGCGACTGACTGACCGGCGGCCGTGGCTGCCGTCAAGAGCATGGCATATTCAAGCTCGTTAAATCGGACGTTCAAGCGCTCTTTACGCGGGGCGTCGGCTCGTCTCGGACGACGGCGAGCGGGCGGCTTCTGCTCCATCAAACCCCTTCCCTCCGTTGGTCCGTGCCCGGACCAAAGCAGCGGCATAAGAGCCCGAGCATAGTGAGAGGCGACCGCTGCTGTCTGGATAAGGGCACCTTATCCACTAACTTGCTCCGACGCAGGAGGCCGCTGGGGGCGGGTGCCGGGGTAGGGCGGCGCTGTTGTCTTTTGCACGTGAACCTTGCACTTTGCAACTCCACCTTGCATCCCGGACTTGACCTCGGACTCTGTGCCAACCGGCGCAGCGGAAATCTGCCTCGCCTCCGACGCGCGGCGATACCATGGCGCCCATGACCACACCTGCGAGCAACCGCACCGAGTCTGACGAACAGTCGTTCATCGAGACCGCCCAAAGCCTCCTGGCGTCCCGCCTCGATGTCGTGCGTCCCCTGGCCCAACTGATCGCGGAGCGCAAGCACCTGCAAGCACAGCTCGATGACGTAGACAAGCGCTACGGCGCCGCCTACGCCACCGCCGAAGCCGGCGGGTGGACGGCCGGCGAACTCGGGCAGATGGGAGCCACTGAGCCCACCCGGCGACCGGTCGGCCGGCCCAAGAGGTCCCGCACCGCCAAGACCGTATCCCCGAGCGTCGCGCCGTCGTCTCCGCCGAATCCGCGGAGCCCTGAGCCGGAGCCCACGCCTTCGTCTGCTCCGTCGGTCTAAAACCCGTCTGCGCTGCCCTGGCCCCGGCTCCGCCTATGGCGGCCGGGGCCCTGTCCGTCCACTCCCATGGGAAGCAATCACGGTCGCGGGAAAGCTCAACACTTTCGTGTGGGTCCACGCCGAAGACGCCAACGCTCTGCGCGAGCTGGGCGCGGCAAACGCGGCCCGAGAAACCGAATGGCTCACCGCACAGCGCGAGCGACTCGGGCTCTCCGACAGCCAACCCACACCGGAACCACTGCGCCTCGAAGCCCTCCACCTTCGGCCTGTCCAGTGGCCAGGCCAAAGCCGCCTCGTCGAAGCATCCATGCGCGTCCGGCTCGGGCCAACTACACAGAGCCCTGGTCAGGGATGCGCGGGGCTCTGCCCCACACCCCGGCCACCAGTCCCAGAGGGGCCGGGGGCGCCGTCGGGGGGTGCGGGCCCGTGGGTGGATCGGTGGCGGGTCGTGGGGGTCCCTCCGGTCTGGGCGACCCTCCGCACCATGCCGCACGACCGCACGGGGTGGTTCCGCAAGCTCCACCACCCCGCACGACCGCACGGCCCACCGTGAGTGCCGCCCAGACCGGAGGGACCCCCACTCGGGCCGGGTCTGCGGACTGGCTCCGCGGGGCCGTTTAATTGCTCAGCCGGTGGCGGGGAATCCAGGATGGGGCGGTGTCGCTGCTGCGAGGGGTACCAGTGCCTCCGCGAATGTCCGCCACCACGATCCGTCTAGCGGTCGGGCGCCCGCGGAGTGTCAGTTCTTGGGGGACTTGCGGATGTTGCCGACGGTGACGTGGCTTACTCCAAGGAGTTCGCCGATGCGGCGATCCGACAGGCCCAGTCGGGCGGCGCGCAGAACAGTGGCTGGCCTGCGTGCGACAGCTTCGGCGATTTCCTCCAACTCCTCCTCGACTTCCTCGCGGGCTTCGTTGATCTTCTCCTCGCGGAGCCCCCGCAGGTAGGTGTCCAGGCCGTGACAGACGATGGTGGGGTTCTCAAGGCTCGTGCACTGGGCCAGGTTGGCGATGATGTCGGCCTCGATCTCCACGAGCCGCGCATCGGTGGTCTCGTCGGTGATGTCGTATTCGGTCGCCTCGTCGCCGTTGACGGCGCTGTCAACGTCCCACTCCTGGATCAGGGCCGGATTCTCGTCGGCCGGCTCGTCGTCGGGGAAACGGGATTCGATGAGTTCCCTGATCTCGCGTTCCGCGGCTTCGCCGTCCTCGCCCAGGACGGCGAGGGTCTCGCTGTGGGAGCTGTCCAGCTCCGGTGTCCAGTCGGCCAGCATCCGTTCCGCGAGCGGTGCCAGTTCTTCCAGCAGCGCGTTCGCGGCGTCACCGGTCAGGGCCGGGATGGCCCATCGCCGGTCGACGCCACGCCTCACGGAATCCGGGGTCATCGGGTTGCCGACGTCGGAGCTGTGATCCGCCAGGAAAACGCCGTCCTCCAGCCCCAGTTCGATGTAGCAGGACTGGGCCTCGATGACTCGCTCGTAGTGGGCGTGCAAGGCGGTGGCGCCCACGTACCGGATATCGAGCTCGGGCATGGCTTTCCCCTTTCCCTAGGGCGGGAACTCCCCGACCCTGCGGTAAACATCTTACCACGAGTGGTAAATTTTTTACCAGTCTGACACTGCGGCAGATGTCGGAGGTCCGTGCCGGTCTCGACCGTTTCGGCGGCTGCAACGCTGGCGGGTCGGACCTCCCTCAGGCTGCGTGGGTGGGCTCTGTGGGGGCGCCCGGCAGAACCTGGGCCCCTAGGTGTCGGCCGGCACACCGGACCCCGCGCATCGGGATAGGAGGCGCGCGGTCCGGGTCACTACGAGGTGGCGATACGGTCGATGGTGGTACGCGCGAGGCCCGTCAGCTGACTCACGAGCGCCTTGGTCACACCGGCTTCGATCGCCCACCTTACGAGCGTGTCCCGGCTGACTGCGGGGCGAGTCAGCGCCCATGCGCGCAGGAGTCGGTGGGCGGTGAAGTAGCTGAGATCCGACGGCTGGCCGCGGTGGTCGTGGTCGCGCGCCCAGGGCCCTTCCCATGCCTCGTCGAACTGCGGGTGTGCGCCCATGTCGGGGGCGTACCCGAGTGCCGCGGAGAGGTGCCGCTCGGACAGGGTGGTGTGGGTGGCGGCGAGGGCCGCGGCCGTGGACGCGGGCTCGGTGTCGACCTGCTCCCCGGTGATGCGTCGGAGCTCGTGCAGGAGCTCGTCGCCCAGGTCGCGCGCGTGCGCCTGGGTGTAGTGGTCGCCCCACATGTCGGCCTCGTCGCAGGCCTCGCGGTAGCGGTTTTCCCACCCCCTGAGATTCCGCGCGGACTTGATGGCGGCCTCGGCGGCCATCAAGTGTGCCAGCGTCTCCAGCCACGGCGTCAGCGCCGTGGCCTCCTCCTCGGCGACGTCCTCGGCGTCGGATCGGCTCGGGCACTTCCACCGCGCCGAAGCGACATGGTGGCCCAGGTGGTGCAGGCGCATGGCCACGCCGTTTTCGTGCCACACGGCTCCGCCCCGGTCCGGCTCTCCCCAGGGGAGGGAGGCCCACCGCCAGTAGAGGACGGCGCCGCCGCTGCTGTCCGGGATCGCGTCGTGTGCGCCGGTACGCGCTTCGATGATCGCTACATTGCTCATGCATGGAACACTACATCTCTGATGTAGCACACAACACCCTTGGAACGTAGCGACATTTGTTCGGTCCCTGCCCCGCCGGTGTCGCGCGTCGGCCCCGTCGGCTGGCGGGCCGACGGGGCCGGGGTCGCTGCGGGTGGGGTTGGTCGGGGTGTCGCCGGAGGCTCGCGTCCGGGCCGCGTGGCCGGCCGTCCCGGAGACGACCGGCAGGGCGCGTTCCCCCGCCGTCAGCACCGCCCCAGCGTGAGGCGACCGCACCGCCCGGCCGTGGCTGGCGGGGAGCTGGCCGCTGCCGCGCTCCGGCCGGGGCCGGAGCGGTCGCTCCGCGTCGGTGCCGGTTTCGTCGTGGTCGGTGAGCGCGTCGGAATCCGCCTCCCGCACCACCGTCGCGACCCACGGCCCAACGTCCTTGGGCGGGACAGCACCGGCCGTTTAGCGTGCACAGGCTAAGGCTTGGGGACAGCTCTATTTGCGGTCGCCGGTCGCCGTGCTGAGCTTCACGACGGCGGCGATCTCGGCATCGAGCCGGGCGCGGGCCGCGGCGAGCTTCTTCTCGGCGATGCGTCTGGCGGATCGGGTCCGTTCCAGGGCCTGTGCCTGGCGCTCCTCTCGTTGCGTCAGGGTCCGCAGGACCTCTTCAAAGTGTTGCTTCTTCTCCGCGGCGATCTGCGTGCGGGGACGGTGTGGGCGATTATCGCCACCTCGGGGCCCGGCCGGTTTGTTCCGCTGGATGCGAGCGAAGCTGATGAGCTCCTGGCGGACGACGTACTTGGTGCGCTTCCGCGGTGATCCGGTCAGCAACACGATCTTCGGGAAGTTCGAATGCCGCTTGACCCAGTTCGACACCGCGGCGCGGCCAACGCCGACTTCGTCGGCGCCGTCGGCCAGGGTGACCAGTTCGTCTTCACGGCCCTGGTACTCGGGGCGGAGCCAGACCACCCCGATGGCATCGGAGCCTACCGAGGACGCGTGGTCTGCGGACGTGTTGGCGGACATGCGTGCTCCTGCTTCTGCGGGGCCAACTGAGATGCGGTGGTGGTGACCGCTATCAGAACGGCGAGCCATTCGAGCCGGTGGGGTCTGTGGCGTCGACAGCTGTCGTGGTGCCGGGTGTAGTCGCGCCAGGTGGGGTGTCGCGGTCGGTGGGTAACGGTGGTCCCACCCCGTGAGTGGGGTCGGACCTGGGGCGGTCAGGTGCAGTCAAGCCCGCACTCGCTAGACGGTTGCCCGGGAACGTCCCACAGAACGGCGAGCACGGTTTCGCGGGGTTGGTCTTCGGCCTGCCGGTCGTGGGGCCGGCGAGGGCGCGGGGGCTAGTGCGCGTCGCCGTCGGGGATGTGGGTGAGGTCCTGGCCGTCCTCGCTGATGGTCAGGAAGGCGGGCCGCTCGCGACGAGCGGGAATGAATCGGTCCAGCCACGTGCGGGGTTCGACGTCGGCGGGCCGCATGTCGGCCGCGTCCAGGATCTGGACCTGCTCGGTGGACAGGATGTCCGAGAACTGGAAGGGGAGATAGGCGGCGGCCCACAGCTGGAGACGGCCCTGTTCGATGATCACGGAGAATGTGGCGTTGCCGCGCCAGGCGCGGTAGGGCTCCTGGAGGGGGGCGGCGGCGTCCCGGGTCAGGTAGACACGCGCACGCCGGGTCCCGGCCGCCCACGGGTACTTGGTGGGCTCGGCCATGACCTCGGCCGTCCAGTCGGCGACGACGCGGGCCATGTCCTCGCGTACGCGGACGACGAAGTGCCGACCGCCGGGGGAGAGGGCGAGGCCTCCGCCGACGCCGTGCAGGCTCTCGGCGCTCGCCCGGATGACCCCGTCTGGTGCGAGCTCGATGTAGCGGTGGGGGTAAACCTGGCGGGCGAGGTCCTCGGCGAAACCGAGGTCTTTCAAGAGCCGGACCGTGTTGGACGGGCCGGTGCCGCCGTATCCGGACAGGCACTCTTCCACACCGACCACGGCGCCGTCGTCGCCGTGCAGGAGCATGTTGGGTACGTCGTGGTCGCCCAAGTCCGGGAATACCGACGGGTCCAAACCGCTCTCGAGGACGATGTCGGCAGGGTTGAAGGCGACCTGTACGCGAGCGAGGTTTCCGAGGGCACCAGACTCGACGTAGGCGCGGGCCTGCTCGGCGGTGAGGACCGGGATCAGGGGGGCGTCCGCGGCAGGGTGCAGGGTGCGGCTGCGGGCCCGTTCCACCATGCCGGTGACGGCGCGGTGGGTGACGCCCAGCTCGCGGCCGATGGCCCGCAGGCCGGTCTCATGGCGGGCCGCCTCGTGCACTTCCCCGAGCGACACGAAGCGCTCCACGGCGCGGTCCCGGTCGGCCTCGGCCTCACGCAGCTGGCGGGTCAGCAGGGCGATGCGTCGGTGCCGGGCGTGCATGTCCGCCCGGTGCTGCTGCACAGCAGCCGTGAGCTTGAAGTGATCCATACCCCCGGGACCCTAAGTCCCCGAACAGTGGATATCAAGGTATCCACTCCCGGAACTTCGTTGCGCCAAGCCTGGATTCATTGGATCCGAGGAGTGGACCGCTTGGGGAAGTTCGCGGATTCTGCGAACACACCGGCCCCCTGTTTACCGATACGCTGCCCTAATCGGTAAACACGCAGTGTGAGGCCTGCACACAGGATGTGACGGCGCGACGGCCGGGCAAGCGGACACCGATCACGCAGAATGAAGAGGCGCCCGCGGCCGGGCGCCGACAGCACCCGACCCACAGGGGGAAGACATGGACAGCCGTTGGGAAACAGGTGAGGACCCGGCCGGCGAGGGCGGCCGGACGACGGGTGTCATCGGCGGTATCAAGGCGCCGTCGGGCGCCGTGGTGGTCGACCGGGACGCCCTAGTGCCCTACCTCGCCGACCTGATCGAGAAGTTCCGGGATGAGGTCGGCGACGACTGGGAATCGGACGATCTCGCCGAATCGATCGTGCACCACATCGAGCGGAGCAACCGGTGATGGCACTCGGGGTCGGGGGCGCCGTCGCGGCGGTCTCGGCAGCGTTCTGGGGCGGCCTCTTGGTGGGCCTCGACGCGCAAGGCGCGGTACGGGATTCGGCGGCCGTCGCCCTGTGGGCATCGCTCGCCCTGGCTGCGGGGCTGTGGATCGGCATCCCCTACGTACGGTGGTCAGCGGCCCGCGAAGCGGCCCGGATCCGGGCGGGGGCGCCTCGGTGACGGCCCTCCCGCACGTGCCCGCGTGGGCCGTCACCGTACAAGCCCCGGCGGCCGGCTGATGGAGCCGCTCACCGACGTGCTGCCCGGCCCACGGTCCGGCGGCCCCGTCCAGCTCGCCAACGGCCGTGTGCAGCACACGGACGGGTACACGATCGACGCTGCCACGCTCGACATGGCCGCGTCCGCGACGCCGCCGAACACAGAGCGGGCCAGGGCATCGCGCATGACTCAGTTCGTCAGTTGGTGCCAGGAGCGGGGGCGACTGCACGACGATCCGGGGACACTCGCCGACTGGGCCCACTGGCTCGCCGTCCAGCAGCACCCCGCCGAAACGATCGACGTCTACACCGCGACCGTCGCCGAACGCCTGGCCAACAGCGGGGTACTGGTCCCGCCGTCGGAGCGGGACCTCATCGCCCGCATCGTCCAGGCCCGGTCCCGCGACGAAGCACAGGACGACGACGGACACGGCGACGTGCTCCAGGCCGAGGAGTGCACCCGCGAGGACCTGGCGGCAATGCTCGCCGTGCACCACCCGGAGACGGTGGAGGGCATCCGCAACCGCCTCGTGCTCTCCCTGGCCTGGTACATGGGCGCGCGGGCCTCCGAGCCGGCGTCCCTGCGCGTCCGGGACATGAGGGTGGAGACCGTGCGCCTGGTGGACCGCGAGACCGGCGAGCTGTGCGAGCTGCCGGCGCTCGTGGTCACGCTGCGGCTGAGCAAGACCAGCCCCCACGGCCGGACCGCGGAGCGAATCCGCATCCTGGCCCAGGAGGACGACACGTGTCCGGTGGCGGCCTGGCGGGCCTGGTCGGCCGTGCTGGACCGAAACGGCGTGACCTCCGGGCCGCTGCTGCGGCGCGTCAAGAACGGTCAGCTGACCACGGCGGGACGGCCCCCTGCCGACCCGTCCCGGGCCGGCGGGATCGGGGATCGCACCATCCGCAATGTGATCGCGAGTTCCGCGCTGGCTGCCGGACTCACCCGGCCCCTGCTGCCGGAGGAACGCGAGATCATGTCGGCGGCCGCCGAGCGCGCCGAACTCTCGGCGCTGGTGCTGACGGAGGAGGGCCGCGCGGCGGTCCGTACCCGCCGGCGCCTGGCCCGTCGGGCCCTGCGGCGTGAGCTGCGGCGCTACTCCGGGCACTCGATGCGACGTGGCCCGGTCCGCCACGACCAACGGGCGGGCGTGTCCCGCGACGTGATCGAGCGGCAGTACCGATACACCCCAGGGTCCCGCGCGCTCGCCCGGTACCTGGATGACCTCGTGGCCTGGTCCTCAAATCCGACCGTCCCGACCCGCTACCGCCTGGCCGACGCCAACCGCGCCTAGCGGGCCCGCGCGGCGCCGACAGGCACCGCGAAACACTAAAAGGATATCCTTTAGGAACAGATTATGGAGAAAACTTCAGTCACCGCATGGATTTACGCCAGTCACGCCGCGCGATTCGAACTGCTGAAAAAGCGCTACCGGGAGGAGGAGCGGGCGACTGTCACGGCACTCGTGAGAGAGGGAAAGAAAATGCGTCAAGCTCGGATCATTGTCGCGGGAATGCGGGCTGTGGAATGGCCGTCGCTCGCCACGATCGTGGCCGCGGCGGTGGACGTACGGCTGTCGGCTCCCGACCTCGCCGGGCCGTGGCGGCCGCTGTCGGACCCGGAGCGGGACCGGCTCGCGCTGTCGGGTCGGTGGCCGGGGCCTGCCACTGACGCCACACTCGTCCAACGAAACTACGCGCTGCCATCTCCGCTGGTGGAGAGGCTTCGGACGGCGGCGTGGCGGGTCTCGGAGGAACCGTTGAGCGAGTTGGAGGGGCTCGGCCTGGTCGGCTCCGGCCTGCGCCTGAGTGAGGACCAGGTGGAGACGCGCAACCGGCTCGCGGCCCGCCTGTACCCGGTTCCCCGAATCATCCGAGAGGCTCTGAGAGACGCTGATTTTTAAAGGAGATCCTTTCAGGAATCATCGGCCGCGCGCGATTTATAAGGGGCCCTCAATTCGGCTCGCTCATCCACCTGAGTGAATTCGAGTAAAACCGGTTCGCGGCGGGGTTTCGAGTGCTAGCGTAATGTCGTCGACAATCCCGGAAAGGAGTGTTCGCATGGATTCGATTACGAAGGTGGATGTGGTGATTCCAGCGGGCCGGCCGGAATCCCAACCGGTCGCCCCCCGCCCGCTGGCGCACGTGGACGGGATCCCCCTGTACGCCTCGGGTCGGGCCCCGAATCGCCTCCGCTCGCAAACCCAGTTGGCGGGCGTCCGTCTCAAGCCGGCGCCCGGGCAGCGTCCGACGGCATACGTGCGGACGCGGGAGTGGGGGGACGTGGCCCTGTACGAGCCGGATGCGGCCGTACGGATGCGCCCCCTGCCCTCGTCGGTGAAGCGGCGGATGGCGGCCCGTCGTACCTGCCCCACGTGCCGCACGGTCCGACCGGGCATCGTGCGCGGTCAGCGCTGCTCGCTCTGCGTGGAACGGGACCGGGCGGCGGAGCGGCGGCTAGCGGCCCGCACCTGCCGGGACTGCGAGACGGTGCGTCCGCGGCCCTACCCCCCGGCGCACGGCCGGTGCCAGGCCTGCCGCACGGCACAACGCCTGAGGGAGCGGACCCGCCGGGCGGAGTGGCTCGCGAAGGCGACGACGTGCAGCGGTCGGGACTGTGGCGTGCGTGTGGTCTCGCGCCGTACGGCCCTCGCCTGGCTCCGCCGCACCGGGGCCGTCTGGTATCAGCCCTCCGAGTGGCCCGACCGGTGCCCTCCCTGCGACTCGGCCCACCTGGCGGAGATGGCCGAACAGGCGGAGCGTCACGCGCGGGAGGAGGCTGAACGGGCCGCTCGCGCGCGGGAGAACCGGGCCGCGAAAGTGGCCTCACTGCGGCAGTGGGCAGCGGACGCGCTGGCCGATCCGTCGGTGGTCATCCTGGACACAGAGACGTGCGGACTGGAAGCAGACTCCGCCGTGGTGGAGATCGCCGTCATCACGGCCGGCGGTAACGTCCTGCTGGACACCCTTGTGAACCCCGGTCAGGGGGTCTCGATCCCGGCTGAGGCCTCGGCCATCCACGGCATCACAGACTCGGACGTGGACCAGGCACCGACCTTCTCGGATATCGCCGTACGGCTGACGCAGGTCCTCGACGGGCGACGGATCCTGATCTGGAACGCGCCGTACGACGTCGGCCGGCTGCGGTACGAACTGAACCGGCACTACACGGCAATGGGGCACTCCGACGCGGCGGCGTCCGCAGACGCGTGGCTGGACTGCATGCGCTTCGAAGACGCGATGATCCCCTATTCGGACTGGGTGGGTGACTGGTCGGACTACTGGGGCTCGTACCGCTGGCAGGCCCTGCGGGGTGGGCATCGAGCCCTGGGGGACGTGCGAACCGTGATCGAGCGGCTGCGGGAGATGGCCGCGACGCCTGCGGCATCCGATGATGCCGCAGGGGCCCTGAGGATCGGGTAGTGCTCTGAGCCGTCCGCCGGACGCTAGTTGGCGAGGTCGTCCACGGCGATCTCTCCGGGGATCGAATCCGGCACGTCCGGCGTGTCGTCCTTCCTCGCGGGCCGACTGCCCCTCGCCTTCTTCTCCGCCGCTTCCTTGCGCAGGGCCTCCAACTCGTCGGCAAGCTCCTTCCGGGCCTCCTCTGCTCGCTGAGCGGCGGCTTCTGCGGTCTCGGCCCGGAGGGTGGCGGCCACACTGTCCCGGTCCGCGCGGCGCCGCTCCTCGACCTCGCTCGCGAGCTGGGCGGCCAACTCGTCGCGGTGCTTCTCTGCGGCGGCGATCTGCTTGTCTGCTCGCTCCTCGGCCTTCACGGCCCGCGCCTCGGCCTGCTCCCTCCACCGGTCTGCCTCACCCGCGAGTTTCTCGGCGGCGACGCGCTGACGGCTCGCCTCCACCACCTGCGCGCCAGCCCGGTCGCGCTCGCCTCTGGCGTCCTTGGTCTCCTGCATGGCAGCGGCGTAGCCGGTCGCCAACTCCTTCATCTCCTCCTCGGCCTTGGTCGCGCGCACTTCGGCGCGGGCCTGGGCGTCTGCGGCAGCAGCCGCGCGGGCCACGGCGTCGCCGGCTTCGCGGCGGGCATCATCGCGTTCACGCTCGGCCTCGGCCCGCAGCTGGCTTGCCTCGTCTGCGCGGCTGACGGCGCGGTCCCGCTCTCGTCCGGCCTCCTCAGCAAGCGCCTGGGCGGCCGCCGCGTCCTGGCGTGCCTGGTCGCGCTCGCCGGTGGCACGCTCGCTCTGGGCCACGGCGTCGGTCGCGATACGATCGGCGGTTTCGGCGCGCTGCACGGCGGCGTCCCGTGCGGTCTCGGCGAGCTCCTGGGCGGCCTCGGCGGTCTCGGCCTTCTCCTCGGCGATCCGCTGCCTGTGTGCTGCTGCGGTCGCCTTGTTCTCGGCGTTTTCCCGGGCGGTGTCGGCGGCCTCCCGTGCGGTCCGGTCCCTCTCGGCGACGGCCTGTGCCGCATCGCGATCCGCGGCCGCCTGTTGTGCCTCGGCACGGGCGGTGGCTGCCTCCGACCGGGCCTCGGCGGCGGTCTGGTTGGCCTGGGCCACGTCGCGCATGTTGGCGGCCCGCGCGGCCGCCAACCGGGCTTCCACACCCTCGGGAGAGTTGAGCTTCTTGATCTCCGTCCGGGTGTCGGCCGCCACCTGCTCCAGCCGCGTCACAGTCTCCTCCATGCGGAGAATCTGACCGGGCAGACCCGGCGCGTTGCGCTCGCGGGCGCGTGCCTGTCGACGCTCGGCCTGGCACTCCTTGGTGCAGTACTCCGGCGGCCGGCCCTTCTCCCTCGCGTGCCTCGCCCGAACAATCGCCTTACCGCAGTTGGCGCACGGCTCGGGCCAGTAGCCGTAAGGCGCTTCCTCCTCTCCGTCGTCGCCGCCACCCTGGTTGACGGGCTGCTGCGGCTGCGGTTCGTCCTGGTCGTCGTTCACGTACGGGTCCCTCTTCTCCAGACTCGGCCGGGCGTGCTGCTCGATCGCGCCTCGGCGGCCTGCCGAGGCGGGTCGTTGGGCCGGCCCCTGATCGTCCCGCATCGGCGCACGTGGGCACTCCGCCTCGGTGCGCGGGAAGACGCTCGCGGCGAGCCCACGTGGTCAGAACGCCTCGGGCCGCGCAGGGGGGTTGGGGGGCTAGATCGCGCGGTGGGTTCGCGCGGCGGCCGACGTCACACGTGCGCGGGGGGCCGGTCGGGCGGCGTCTCGTGTGCGCAGGGTGGCGGGCCTGGTGGTGGCGGGCTGCCGGTAGGTTCCCGTGCGGGGTCGGCGTGTGCGGCGGGCCCTCGCGGGGGTCGGGCTGTGAGGCGTCGGCGGAGTGGCCGGCTCGACGGTGGCTGTCCAGGGGTCGATGGGATCCTGAATCCAGAGTTCGGCGGCCACGGCGTCGGCTCGCTCCCAGAGGGGCCGGCGGGCGTCGTCCCGTACGGGCTGCTGCGGGCCTTGGGCCATGGACGCGGTGAGGTGTGCCAGGACGTCCGATCGGTACCGGCGTCCCAGGTTCTTGACCTCGGTCGGGGTGAACTCGTCCAGCACGCCCGACAGGACGGTCATCAGGCTGCGGCGCCATGCGCCGTAGCGGCGGGCGGCCCGGGTGGCCATTCGCTCCAGCCTGGTCATGACGGGGCCCAGTGCGGTCAGCATGCGGTCGACGGCGCGGGCGGGGCCGGTGACATCGACGTGGCGCCACAGCTCGGCACCGGTGTGGGTGCCGTCGGCCAGGAGTCGGCGGGGGCTCGACGTCTGGACCCCGAGAAGTCGGGCTAGTTCCAACACGATCGCGCGGTGGTCGCGGGCGCGGTGGGCGCGGTGGGCGGGGAGGGTGATGCGGGCCTGGCTGTGGCTGCCGGTCTGGCGGTGGCGGGTGATCTCGGCGCGTACGGACGGGCGGCGGGTCGGCGCCTGGGCGGCGTCGTGGGCGGCCTGTTCGGCGTACTCCTCGGCCCATCCGTCCTCGTCGGCCTCGGCCTCGGGGACGTGTGGGGCGGGCTGGTAGGCGGCCCGGCAGGTGCCGCATCGGGCGTCCAGCTCCCAGGATGCGGGGCAGGATCCGCACCCGTAGCGGCGCTCATGTGCCCGCTGCTGCCAATCGGCCTCCCGCTGGGCGGCCTTGGCGGACCGCTCGGCCTCGTCGGCGGCCTCCCATGCGGCTTGGCGGGCTGCGAATTCCTCGCGGTCGATGGCGGCCTGTCGCATGTGGGCGGCGAGCCATTCGCGGGCGGCGGCCTGGCGGCGCTTGTCCTCCTCGCCTTCGGGGAGGCAGGGGAGGAGCTCGGCGCGCTTGCCGTGCGCGCGGGCGCGGTTGACGCGGTGGCTGTGGGCCCGGAATGCCTCCGGGGTCATGAGGGCGTCCGGGACGGCGCGGAGCCGGCGGGCGGCTTCCACGCCGTCGGCGGTGGCGGTCACGATGCCCTCGGCCACGGTCAGGAATCCGCCGGCCGTGAGGGCGTTGACGCGCTCGGCGGAGATGCGGCGGCCGGTGGGGGTGCGCCGGTAGGTGCCGGTGCCGTCGGCGTGGATACCGTGCGCGGCGGCATGCTCGACGGTCTCCAGATGAGGGAGCGTCCAGCGCAGTGCGGGTGCGGTGTCCTCGGCCAGGCGCCGACTCAGCCATGCTGCCGTGTCGAACTCGTCGGCGGGGTCGTCGTCGCGGGTGAGGGAGGAGGCGATCTCACGGGTTGTCAGCACCCGCTCACTCTACCATTTACTCTATTACCATTACCAGTAATTGAGAAAATGACGGTTAACGAACGGCTGCCAGTTTTCGCGGGGTAGGTGGCCGGCCCCTCGCCGGCTGGTCCTGCTCGGGGGCTCCGCCCCTCGGCGGCTAGAGCCGACCGGGGCGTCCTGCCCGTGACGACAGTTTTAGCGTGTGCAAGCTAAATTCCCTCGGCCCTGGCTCGTCGCCGGCCCCTGAGGGATTTCCGGCTTCGTGCTCCGCGTGCTGTGCGCGCTGGGCTTGGGTCCTGTCGGTGGTCGTTCGCTGCGGTGGTCACCGTGGTGACTCTCCGACTGCGATCGACCGTGGGCAGACTCTACCGCCTTCCTCCCCTCCTCATGCGCTTCTCTGCTCGGTCGGGCGTGTCGCCTCTTCGGCGGCCTGCTCGGCTGCGGTACGGCGTACCGCGTGCCACTCGGCCGTGACCTGGCCTCGCCAGGTCACGCAGCGCTCGCCCGGGGCGGCCTGGCAGTGCCGGCAGTGCTGGCGGGCAGGCAGTACGGCCCGGCGGCGGCGCTGCTTCGGCTGCTGGGCTCCGGTGGGGCTGAGGTGGGCGGGGTCGATGATCTGGCCGCGCTGGGCGAGCTGTTGGGCGTGGGCGAGCATCCCGGCGGCGCCGATGCGCTCGGCCTCGATCTCGCGGGCGCGGGCGTGGTCGGGGCTGCCCGTGCTGGTCCGGGGGTAGGCCCGTGCGCCGGCTCCCATGCCTGGGATCACCTGCTGATCGGGGCCGGGCCTCAATCCGCGGCGCCTCTTCTCCGTCCTGGTGAGCCGGCTCCACTCCTCCTCGCTGGCCCACCAGTCGTGGGCGGCCTGGTCGACGCGGGCCTGTGCTGCCAGGTGGGCCGTCCGGGTCGCCGTTCCGGTCTCCTGGCCTGCCTCGTACAGCGGGCGGGCCGTGGGGGCGTACGTGTTGGCTCCTCGGCGGGGGCGGGCCGTGGTGATGAGCTGGAGGGCCTGCGCCTGCCTGAGGTGCCGCAGGGTGGCGCGGCGGCCGTAGCCGGTGGCGGCGGTGATCTGGGCCAGGGTGGGCCGGTCCTGCTGCTGAACCTGCCACAGGGTGCGGGCGGCGTGGTGTCCCAGGGTGTGCCATACCCCGGCCTGCTGGTGGGCGATCAGGGACCGCAGGTAGGTGGGGAGTTCAGCGGGGGGCCGGGCGGCGGCGTTCCGCCTTCTGTCAGACCCCGGGTGAACTGGGGAAACGGTCTCGGGGACTCGGTCGATCGCGCACCGGTGGCCCTTGTGCTCGGGGCACTTGTGCTCCGTCGCCAGGGTCACCCGGCGGGCCTGTCCGGCCCTGCGGTTGGCCTCGGCGGTGACGGTGAGCCATCCGTCCCTGATCAGGCGCCACAGAGCCAGGGAAGCCGTCTGGTACGTGTACCCGGCGAGCACTCCGACGCGCCGCACGTTGGCGGACACGTCGGTGGTGCTGGCGCTGACCATCAGCCATGCCACGGCCATGAGTACGGCAGCGTCCGCCGGGCCCGACTCACGGCCCCACCGGGCGGGGCCGGCCACCTGCATTCGCGCGAACAGGTCGGCCACGGCGGCCTCGGCGTCCGTGCGGTCCTGGTGGTGGCCGTCGTCCTCCGGGCGGCGCGGCATGCGGGCGGCGTCCTGAACGGCGAGCCACCACACCCGGGCCCACAGCCGGGCCGTCTCGTCCTCGTCGCGCGGGGCCCGGGTGCCGTCCTCCTGGCGCTCGCTGCGGAGCCACTCCAGCGCGGGAGAGGACTCGGCGTCGCGCACCACGGCCAGGGCCTCGGCCTGCGTCCAGCCGGCCAGGGCCATGGACCGGGCCGAGGCATGGGCCCAATCCGAGAAATTCTGACGATTCGTCAGAATGCGGCGGAGACCCTTCACCGCGCGCTCTCCAAGGGGGCGCCACGGCACGGCGAGCCTGGGGCATCCGGTGGCGTCCTGCTCGACCGGGCGGACGATCGGGCCGCGCTGGCGGATGGATGGCGGTACTTCGGTGTCCTCGCCGTCGACGGCGAGGACGGCGGCCGGCCGGGAGGTGCTGGCGGGGCTGACGGCGGCGGCCATCGTCTCCAGCCGCGCCGCGAAACGCTCGAACGCCTCGGCCCGCGCCGAGGCAACGCCGAGGGCCGTCACGGCCTGCTCAACAGTGTGGGCCGTGAGCTCGCTGTGTCCGCCGAGCCGGTGGGCGGCGCCCGGCGGGCGAACTGCCCCGGCCATCGCGTTCATCAGGGGCGCCGTGTCCAGGGACGGGCACAGGGTGCGGGCTGCTCGGGCGATCCGCCGCACCGTGGTGACGGGGATGCCCTCCGCGCATCCGAGCCACACGTGGCGGCCGCCGGTGGGGCCGGACAGGGCCGGTACGGGCTCGATGCCCTCGGCGGCGGCGGCGGCGGCGGCCAACTCGGCGTCGGCTGCGGCCTGGGCGGCGGGGACCCGCTTGGCGTCGAAGTCCAGCGGTACCAGGGTGAAGCGGTGGGTGCCGTGGCGGCGGCGCGTGAGGTACATCGCCACCGGCCGGGCCGGGTCGACCTCGGCGAGTGCCACGGCCTCGGGGTACGTGTTCCGCCACTCCCCCGGCTCGCCTGCGGCAGCGCGGACACGCGGGCGCGGGGACAGTTCGGCCAGGAACCGCGTCAGGGTCTCGTGCGCCACATTTCGCGTGTACACGCTAAAGCCCCCCGATCCCTCAAGGGACTTAGGGGGTGAATCGGGCACGGAAGCGGAAAAGAGATCGTCTTGTCGCATAAGCGCCACGGACACGCCGGGCCGAGACAAGCCGGTGCCGCCACCGTGGCTCGCTGCTACGATGGCAACGCTCCTCGGTGTTAGAGGACGTACGAAAGCCCACCGCCGGCCTAGTAACCCGGTAGTGATCTTCGTGCTTCATCTGGGATCGGGAGTCTCAGCATTGGTCGCCACAACCGTTGTCGGCTGAGACCCCGATGGGCTCTAACGCTTCGCCCGGCTAGTAAGGCCCGGCGGCTGGAGAGAGCCTCTTATGCATAGGTCAGATCAGCTGGCCTCCTTGAGCTGAATCGCCTGCGGCCAACCTGCGGGCCGGCCCGTTGACGGGTCCACCTCGATCAGGTCAACCACAGCATTCAGGAACCCGGCCACCGAAATATCGGCTGCTTCGCACATGGCTAGCAGCTTCACCGCGTTCTTGGGCTCGAAGTTCGAACCCGGCCTGTACGCCTCACCCTTGGACGGGTCGTAGGTCGCAGGCCTGAAACGCGTGCCTCTCGGCGGCCCTCCCACACCTCGGCGATCACTCATGGTGAAGATCCTGCCACACTCAAGGGAGTCTTGCAGCAAGACATACGGTGTGGCGGCGAACTTTCTTCGGGGCTCACGGGTTTGACGGTACAGATGCCCGTTATTACCTGTCCGTCACATTCCGGCGGCGCTGCCTCGGCGGCAGCGCGGGTCATGGCGGCTCGATGCCGCCGGGACCCGCTCCGGGGCCGGCACCCGGCGGCCGGCGCAAAGCCCCCTGACGTGAGGTCAGGGGGCGCCCCGGTGGCACCCCCTGACCCTCCGGGGGCCTAGCCCTCGTCGGCCTTGCGGAACGGCTCCCCACAGCGGCCGCACATCAGGGCGCCCCCGTCCTCGTCGCCGTCCTCACGGCCGAACTCCCACGTGGCCCGGCTGATCTGGATGCGGCGGGCGGCTTCGGGCTCGCCGTCCTTGCCCGGCTTGGTGCAGCCGCACACCACGAGAAAGCGCGTCGGCGGGCGCTTCGCCTTCTTCGGCTCGTCGTCGCCCTCGCCCTGGCCGCCCTGGGCTTCGCCGTCGCCGTCTCCGTCGTCGCCGTTCTCGTCCTCGCCCCCGGTCGGCTTCGCGGTGCCCCCGAAAAGCGCGGTCACCCACGGGTCATGGACGTAGGGCAGGCTGGCCGTGTCCAAGGTCTGGATGACGGACTCGTACCGCGCGGCGGCCGCGTCGGTGATCTGGCAGTCAGACCACCCGATGACCGACGCGGGCGACGCGGGGCCCTGCAACCCCAACTCCTCCGCGATCTTCACAAAGCGCTTGTTGTGGTACCGGTAGTCGCTGCTGGTGTCCTTGATGCCCCGGACGTGGGCGAGTGCGTGCGCGGCCTCGTGTAGAAGCGTCTGCATCGTGCGGCGGCCGCCGAGGCTGATGAGCTCCCCGCCCGCGAACAGTTCGTGGGTGCGGGTCCCGCCCGTCGTCCACCTGCGCTCGCCGAAGTGCCCCCACTTGAGGGATGCCCCGGTCCTCCCCGTGCCCGTGATCATCAGGACGGCGGGCACGTCGGGGTGCTGAGCTCGGATCGCGCTCCACGCGCCCTCTAGGGCGGTGATGATGCGGCTGCCGTGCTCCTGCTGGGCCTCGGCCGGTCCGGCCTGCGTGGGGATCGTCGCGGTGGTCGTGTTCATCGATGCTTTCCTATCGTGCCGAGAGTTCGAGTGGGTGCGGATCGGGGGCGGCGAACTGATCGCCGCCCCCTGGCGGGTCAGCTCGCGCGGCGGTCGCGCTGCTCGGGGATCCGTCGGATCGGCTCCGAGGGCGGACGCTGAGCCGGGATCTTCGGGATGACGGGCTCGTTCTCCGGGTTGTTCATCTCGGTTCCTTTCGGGGGGTGTTGGTGGTCTGCCTGGTAGGCCGGGTGCCGTTCCCTGCCCTCCCTGACAAGTACTAGATTACAGCAATAGAGCGTCACATCCAACTTTCCGGCGTGTCGAAGCACCACAAAACCGCAGGTCAGAGACCTACCAGAAGATCTTTCCGAGTTTCTTTTCGCGTGTACATGCGAAGTTGAAGCGTGGCCGAGTCGTGAGGCCTTGCGATGCCGGAGATGCTCAGCCTTCGGCTCGCGCGTGGCGACGCCGGGGGCGGGCTCGGTGCCCGCCCCCGGCGTCGGCTCAGCCGGTCGGCCGCTTCCAGCCAAGGGCCTCGGCCTGTTCACTGCTGACAAGATGCGGAAGGAGGAAACCAAGGGTCTCGCCAGCCTCCTGCGGGACATCGAGCCCGGGGTGGAGATCGGCGGCGCGGAAGGCCAGCGCGTACGACAGCACTCCGGCCGCCACCATGTCCGGCCCGATGAGCTCGATCACGGCGGTGACGTCCATACCGCGCTCGGTGGCGCACGGAAGCAAGCAGTCCAGCTCAAAGGCGACCTCGGCCCGCATAGCCTCCGGTTCCGCGAGCTCCTTGCGCGCGGCCCTGATGCTGGCGCGAACGTCCATGTCTGTTCCTTTCGGTGGGTGTTGGTGGCTTGTCTGGTGGGGGCTGGGTGCCGTTCCCTGCCCTCCCTGACAAGTACTAGATTACAGCAATAGAGCCTCACGTCCAAGTTTCCGGCGTGTCGCGGGACCACAAAACCGCAGGTCAGGGACCTGCTAAAAGATCTTTCCGAGTTTCTTTTCGCGTGTACACGCGAAGTTGAGGCGGCGGCGCCTGGCCCCGGCTCGTCGGCGGCGACCTGGCCGTGCTCACGCTCCTGGCGCTCGTCATGGGTCGGCCGTCCGGCGGCCTGCGCCGTCCCACCCACGGCGCTTAGGCCCGTGGGTGCCCACGGGCGTGGGGGACGCTGATCACGACGCGCAGAGCGACCACAGCGAGACCCGCACCGACGCGGAGCGACCACACCGGCCGCCATTTGAGCGCGGCAGCTGCCAGATCCCCGCCAGCCACGGCCGGGCGGCGCGGTCGCCTCACGCGCCCGCATCCGCGACGGCGGGGGAACGCGCCTGCACCCCGTACACGCCCGGCAGACGCCCAACCTCGCCCCACCCGGGCGCCCCCCTCCCGCCGCTGCCGTCTTTTCCACGCCCCGAACCGCCGCAGACGGCAACGCCGCCGGCCACGCATGCCATGTAACAGATGCCGCCCCACAATCAACCCGCACACCGCGAATCCGCAGGGCCACGGACGGCCCGGCGCCGACTGCGGGAGACTGAGCGGATGAACGGACAGACGGGCAGTCAGGGCGAGTCACTCGCGCCGGTGACGAATGGGGACCGGGCGTTGGTCGCCTGGCTTCAGATGGATGCTGAGCTGCGTCCCGCGCGGCCGGGCTGGGCCTATGGCTCTCTGGCCGGGCTGCTGCTCGGGGCGGGCCGGCTGTTCACGGCGGCGCCGTGGCCGGGCGGCGGGCTGCCTCCCGGTGAGCCGGGGCGGTGCTTCATCGAGTCGATCATGTGGGCCACCGACAACTCCAGCGGCGAGCTCGCCTATGTGGAGGGGTGGGCCTGGGATGTGGCCTATCCCGTGGAGCACGCGTGGTGCTCGACGGCGGACGGGACGGTGCGTGACCTGACCTGGCCGCGTCCCGGGGCCTCCTACCTCGGTCTGCCGGTGGTGCCCGAGGCCGCATCCGCGCTCATGGGCCGCCACGGCGGGCCGCTCCTGCACGCCAACGGGATGCCGGGGCCGGTCGCCCTGGACTGGATGCGCGATGGCGTGCCGGCCGACCTCCTCGCCGATGTCGGCCGCCCGGTGCCGGCCGCCGTCTAGGACTCGCGGCGGGCCTCGTCGGCCTTGGCCATGAGGCGCTCGGCGGTCCGGGTGCTGACCCCGTAGCGCTCGGCAAGCTCGTCGGCGGTCACGGGCCTGGCCTGTCCGGCCTCGACGGCCTCGGCGATTGCTGCGACTTCGCGGACGCGTCGGTCCGTCGGGGCACTCCGCGGTACCAGGTCCTTGGCCCCGGCGGTGCGGCCCTTGTACTGCGTCTCACGGCCGGCGCGGGCTACGGCGGCCGCGCGGGTCCACCAGCGGCGTCCGTGGCGCTCCGTGCCCCTGTTCATCAGGCCGTTCACGGCGTCGGCCCGGACGGTGGACGCGGCGATGCCGGCGACGGCACCGGCCTCGGTGTCGGTCAGCAGGTCGTCCGGATGCGGGCCGCTCGGAAGCGTCGGCAGGGGTTCGCCGGCCAGGTGGGCGTCGACCTGGGCAGCGTCGTAGATGAGAGGCCGCGCGGAGCCGGGCAGCGGCTTCACCGCGGCGGCGAATGCCTTGTGGTGGCGGCGGCGCCACGTGCTGTCTGACACACCGGCGCGCGCGGCAACGTCGTGGATATCGAGTGTGGGGCGGCCACGGGGGATCACGGGGGAGGCTCCTGGGGTCGGCCCCCGGCGCTGGTGCGGGGGCGGGATTCGGTCTGCTGCGAGGCTACGGGGCGGGCGGGCCGGCCCTGTGGTGGACCTGGCGTACGCGCCGTCTGGGGCACGCGGCAGCGCGGCCGTGGCGGCTCGATGCCGCCTCGGCCGCTCCGCGCCGCCGGCCCGGGTGCCGGCACACGGCAGGGCGGTCTACACTGGTGCAGCTTTCCATTCCGCCTTCGGGCGGGTGTTGGTGGGAGCAATTTAGGCCGGTGGATGCCGTCACCTTCGGGTGTCCCACCGGCCTTTCCCATGTCGCGGCGACGGCCCGGGGGCTTGGCCCCCGGGCCGCTGCCCGGTCTAGAACACGCTGTCGCGGATGACCACGATCCCGTCCCGCAGCTTCCATTCGTCCACGTCCACGAGGTCGGATGGGGCGATCACGTGTTCACAGTCGGGGTTGGTGCAGGCCAGCAGGGCCGTGGGGCGCAACTGGGCATAGTTGCCGATCATGCAGTCTCCACAGCGGGGCTCAATCCACATAGCGGTTCCCTTCGGGACGGTGTTGGTGGTCGCGGTCCGGGGTGCCGTTCCCCTTTCCGGCATACGGCCCCGGGCTGATGCCCGGGGCCGTGGTTGCGGCCGCCCTAGGGGGCGGTGCGGGCCGTGCGTACGGCGTGGAGTCGGGCGGCGTGGGCCTCGTCCCAGAAATCCGTCTCGGCCTGGTCGGCCAGCTCTTCGGCCGTGCCGTCGTACCGGTCGGCGGCGGCCGCGTACAGGTCGGCGACGGCTCCGGCCAGGGCGTCCCTGTCGCGCGGGTCGGTGTCCGGCCGGGGAGCACGCGGGGCGCCGCCGGATGCGGTGAGGCCCTGCCCGCCGTTCGCGGCGTCGCTCCACTGGGCCGGGAGGTCCTGGGACCAGTGGATGGCGAATGCCCGGGTGAGCACGGTCTCAGGGCTGTGCCATCCGTCGGCCAGGTGCAGGACATCCGTCACGGCGGCGGTGATGAGCTCCTGCCACATCGAACAGGGCACGGGCGTCCACCTGCCGGTGTGCGGGCGGTGAAGGTGCGCGATGCTCCACCCTCGGCGGGCGCGGGCCGTGGGGGTGTCGTGCGGCTGGGCGTGGGCCAGGTGCTCGCGCACGATCTCGGCTCCGCGTGCGGCGCGCTCGTCGGGCGTGGGGGCAGTGGTCTCCATGTCGGTCCCTTCGGTGGGGTGTTGGTGGTGCCGGGGGCGGGTGCCGTTCCCGCCCCCGGGAATTGCAGCGGGCGCTACAGCTCGTCGTCGTCCTGACCGGGGTCCTGACCGGGGATGGTCAGGGTGAACGCCCCGCAGGTGGCGCCCTCGTCCTCGTCGCCCTGGTGCTCGCCGTGGGTGGCGTGGCAGTCCGGGCGGGTGCAGACGTAAGTGTCGGGGGTGGCGGGGTTCTCGCACTCGTTGGTGCCGCAGACGGGGCAGTGGATCGCGTCTTCGCCGCCGAAGCATCCGGCGCCGTAGGTGCAGCGGGCGCCTACGAGGGTGCCGTTGCAGCCTTCGGCGGGGCACGCGGGCTGATCCTGTACCGTCTGGCCGTCGGCCTTGTAGAGCTCCCATCCGTCCTGGTGGACGTCCACGGCCGTGAGCTGGCACCCGTGGGGCATGGTGTGCGCAACGGTGACGAACTCGCCTTGCATCGCGGTGAACGCTTCGCACGCGTCCATCTCGTCGGCGGCCTCGACCGTCACGAGTACGTCCGCAGGTGCCAGAAATGTGAACTTCATTGATCTTCCTTCTCTTCGGGGTGCTGGTGGTGGTGCCGGGGGCGGGTGCCGTTCCCGCCCCCGGCGTCTGGGGGTCTACCTGGTGAAGCGGGCGGCGCGGGCGGCCTTTGCCTGAACGAACCGCTCCTGCTCCACCTCGTCGGACCATCCGGCGAACGCCATGACAGTCAGGTGCTCGATCGGGATCTCACCCGTCTCGGCGTGCGCGAGTACGGCCGTCACCGCACCCGCGATGAGTCCCGGCTGCCCTTCCTCGCCAATCGCGCAGAGGAACGGGACCACGTTGACCGTGGCGCGGAGTTCCGACGCTGCAACGCGCATGAGTCCGACGGGGCTGATCAGGCCGTCCGCGTGGTGGAACAGGTCACTGAGCATGGGCGCGAGCGACTCCCATTCGCAGCCCGGGGGGACCTCTTCGCTCTCGTAGTAGGCCTCGGCCATGACCCGGCCGATCTCGGCCCGGTCGCCGTGGGCGAGGGTCTCTCCGGCTGCGGCGGCCCGCTCGATGAAGAGCGCGGCGAGCTGGCTGCCGTTGTCGGCCCGCTCCGCGTTGGTGCCGGTCCCAAGGTTCATCATGTCTGTTCCTTTCGGTGGTGTTGGTGGCTTGTCTGGTGGGGGCTGGGTGCCGTTCCCTGCCCTCCCTGACAAGCACTAGATTACAGCAATAGAGCCTCACGTCCAAGTTTCCGGCGTGTCGCGGGACCACAAAACCGCAGGTCAGGGACCTGCTAAAAGATCTTTCCGAGTTTCTTTTCGCGTGTACACGCGAAGTTGAGGCGGCGGCGCCTGGCCCCGGCTCGTCGGCGCCCGCCTGGCCGTGCTCACGCTCCTGGCGCTCGTCATGGTCGGCTGTCCGGCGGCCTGCGCCGTCCCACCCACGGCGCTTAGGCCCGTGGGTGCCCACGGGCGTGGGGGACGCTGATCACGACGCGCAGAGCGACCACAGCGAGACCCGCACCGACGCGGAGCGACCTCACCGGCCGCCATTTGAGCGCGGCAGCTGCCAGATCCCCGCCAGCCACGGCCGGGCGGCGCGGTCGCCTCACGCGCCCGCATCCGCGACGGCGGGGGAACGCGCCTGCACCCCGTACATGCCCGGCAGACGCCCAACCTCGCCCCACCCGGGCGCCCCCCTCCCGCCGCTGCCGTCTTTTCCACGCCCCGAACCGCCGCAGACGGCAACGCCGCCGGCCACGCATGCCATGTAACAGATGCCGCCCCACAATCAACCCGCGGGCGCCGGTCGGGCAGGCGGGATCACGGCGGACCTGCGGGATCACCCCATGGCTCCGCAGGCCACGCGCTGGACGTACCCAATGGCTACTTCCGCCCTCACGCCAGCCGGCCGCTTCTCCACAGGCAGCCCGACGAGACCCGCCCGGATCAGGACCGGACTGCTCCCCTGTGGCGTCAACACCCGGGCGCCGAACCCTATTTGTCTGGTTAGCAACGGACCGTATGATATCGTGCACTTGTTCCCCGCCGACGTCTGGGGATTTTTGGGCAGAGTTTTCCTGTGGATCTGAGGCACCGCACAAGTCCGTGTTGGAGCGACGACAGCAGGCAGCCAGCGCCTTTCGGGTGCGAGTCGGCCGCGCTCGTGTTGATCACGTCTGTTGCCGTTTGCCAACAGGGGTGGTCGGGCTCGGCTGCCGCCTCCACGGCATCGGACTGGCCACCCCGCCCGATCGGGTTAGGGGACTTGAGTGAAGAACGTTGTGATTGTGCTGCTGGTGGCTGCCCTGGTGGGTGTCGTGTGCGTCGTTGTGGCGTACCTGCTCGGGGCTGGGCCTCTTGCCGCCTTGGGCGTTGGTGGTACCGCGTTTGTCGCTGTGACCACGGTCGAGATGATGGTGTTGGACTACCTCGCCACGGCCCCGGTTTCGTAGGGTTAACGGGGCGCCTGGCGGCCCCGCACGAGGGCTGCGGGCCGCCGACCGACCGGGGGGGTGCTACAGCCTGGTGAGGACTTCGGCGGCGGCGCACTGCTGGCAGGCCCGGGCTCGCGGGCGGGCGAGCGCGGTCAGTGCCTCGTCGAGGTCGAGTTCGGGGCTGCCGGGTGGGGCGAGTGCGCATCCGTATTCGTGGACGACGGTTCCGGTGGCGGGGCTGCCGGGGCCGGCGGCCCGGGTGTGCTCGACGGTCCATGCCCACGACATGTCTACGCCCGGCGGTGGCGGGGCGAGGTAGGGGTGGGACGGGCGGGGCGGCGGCCGCTCTTCCACGGGGACGGTGCTGTAGTCCGCGCCTTCCACGGGGCGTACGTAGTCGTCGTCTTCGTCGGCGGGGACCCACACGGTGTACTCGACGGGCTCGACGTCTCGTTCGGGGGTAACGGACCAGACGGGCAGGCCTACGCGGTAGCGCCATCCGCTGGGGGTCCAGCGTCTGGCATGAAGCCGGGCCCGGACGGTCTGACCGTCTGGCAGGGTGAGCCATACGGGCGGCGGGCTGGCGGGCTCGTTCATACAGGTCAGGCAGGGTTTTGTGTCTGTAGGGCCTCTCTGCATGCAGCGCAGAGAGGGTTCCCTCCTAGCCCGTAGCGGCAAGTCTGGGTGCGGCATTTCACGCACGGACCGGCCTGGCTCGGCGTCCAGCTGGCCAGGGCGGGGCGGGGCGGGGGTGTGCTCATGGGTGTCCTTCCGGGGCTACAGGGGCACCCTAGTGAACCGTTTCAGCCATGAGGCATTCCCGTGCCTGTGCGGTCTGCGCCGCCGGGGTCGCATGTTCGGGGGACTGATGGGGATCCGCGATTTTCCCCACGCACGCTCGCGTTCCCCACTTGGTTGCGCACTCAACTGAGGGCCGGGGCCGCCCGCTCGTGGAGTGTGCGGGCCGTGCCGAGTGGTCAAGGGCGCCTACGGCGGCGCTGCGCGCTGAGCTCCGCTCACCCTGGACAACTCGCCCCGCCCCTGGACCTTGCTGGCTATCGGGCGGCCCCTCCGCCGTGGCAACTCGTCGCAGGCCGGCGCGGCAGGGGTGGGGAACCGGGGTGAGCAGGTCTGTCCCACACCTGAGCAGGGGGTGGGGAATTTCAACGAGCCCTATCAGGACTCGGGTGCCCTGCCCGTTCGCTGGGGCTCCGGCCCGCGTTAGCTGTACGGCATGACGAATCCGATGGCACGTCGTACCACCGTACGGGGTGGGCGCCGTGTGCCGGGAGTCCTCCCGGCACAGCTCTTGGCGGCGGTCAGTGCGGGATGCCGTCGATAAGGTCGCGGGCCCCCTGCCGGAGGAGTGCGACCGCCACAGAGGTGCCGAGGGTGGCAGGGTCCAGTGGGCCCGCCCACTCGTGCGCCCGCAGGACGCGCTTCCCGTCGGGCGTGAACACCTTCGCGTACATGCTGAGCCCGCCGTCCGCTTCGGTGGAGGCGTACCCGGCAATCGGCGAGTTGCAGTGCCCTTGGAGGACGTGAAGGAACATTCGCTCGGCGGTGGCCTCGCGGTGGGTGGCCGGGTCGCCGAGCGCGCTCACCGTCTCGATCAGGCCTGTGTCGCCCTCGCGGCATTGCAGGGCCAGGATGCCCGCGCCGATGGGCGGGCACATCGTCTCGACGGGAAGGATTTCGGTGATCGCGTCCATGCGGCCGATCCGGTCCAGCCCTGAGACGGCCAGCAACAGGGCGTCCGCCTCGCCTGCGGCGAGCTTGTCGAGCCGGCGGTTCGCGTTGCCCCTGATCGGGACGCATTCGAGCTGTGGGTGAGAGGCGGCGAGCTGGGCGATACGCCGTACCGAGGAGGTGCCGATGCGAGTTCCGGCCGGAAGGTCGGCCAGGGTGAGCCCACCGGGGTGTACGAGGGCGTCCCTGATGTCGTCGCGCCTGAGGAAGGCCGCGAAGGTTGTTCCGGCCGGCAGGGGCCGGTCCGCGGGGACGTCCTTCACGCAGTGCACGGCCAGGTCTGCGGTCCCGTCCAGTAGGGCGGCGTCGACTTCCTTGGTGAAGGCGCCCTTTCCCTCGACGGCGGCCAGGTCGCCCATCCACCGGTCCCCGGTGGTCTTCACGGGGATGACTTCGGTGGTGATGTGCGGGTAGAGCGCGGCCAGCTCGCTGCGGACGCGCTCTACCTGGGCCAGTGCCATCGGGGAGTCGCGGGAGACGATACGGATCAGGTCAGAGGCGGACATGCCGCCCACGATAGACCCTCAGATCCGGACTCCGACGACCAGCCCCGACGCCCATCTCATCGGCGTGGAAAGGAAGTTGGGGACCTCGGGCAGTTGTTCGAGGAAGGTGTTCACGCGCGGCTGATGGTCGTCGGGCCAGGTGGCTTGGGGCATGAGGTCGTCCACGATGTAGATCCCCCCGGGCGCCATCAGGTCCAGGAGCTCGCCCATGCGGCGGAACTTGCCCGGCCGGCAGTCCACGTAGACGAGATCGAGGAGCGGGCCCCTGTAGGTGTCGAGCCAGGTGTCTGCGGTCGAGCTGCTGAACTTCACTCGCGGGTCTTCGCCCAGGTACTGGATGGCAACCATCTGGCGCTCGGGGTCCATCTCGACGCTGGTCAGGCGGGCGGTGGCGGTCATACCGTGCAGCAGCCAGGCCGCTCCGGCTCCCACTCCAGTCCCCACTTCGGCCATATGTCCGCCGGGCTTGCTGGCCGCGAGTGTGGCCAGGAGGGCCCCGGTGCGGTCCTCGCACGACATCTCGAAGCCCTGCGCGGCGGCGTCGGCCAGGATGGCGTCCAGCCTTGCCGGACGGGTCCAGGGGGTGTCATCCACGGTGGCCCCCCAGGTAGGTGGCGACCGGCTCGGCTGCGAAGGTCAGGACGGTGTCGGCGCCCGCCCGCTTGAGCATGGCCAGGTACTCGGCCATGCCCTCGATGCCGAGGGTCTGGAGTGCGGCCCACTCCCCGGAGGTCGAGTAGGCGACGATCGGCGCGTCCGTGATGTCCCGCAGACGTACGAGCACGTCTGTGGCCGTCATGACGGGCTGGAGGGTCAGGGAGTCGGCGCCCTCGATCATCCATGCGCGGGCCTGCACGAGGGTGTCACGCTCGGCCCGGCCGGGCTCCAGCTGGAGCCCTCGGCGGTCGCCCCGGGCAGGTTCGGTGTCCATGAGCTGCTTGAACGGGCCGTAGAGCCCGGTACGGATCGCGAGGTTGGGGTTCACCCCGACGTCGGGGTGTCCCTTGCGGTCCAGGACGCTGCGGACGGTGCGGACGGACCCGGCGAGCATCGCGGTGGGTGAAACGGCGTCGGCGCCGGCCTCGGCGTGCTGGGTGGCCATGCCGCGCATGAGCGCGTAGGTGCCCTCCGCGTCGATGGCTCCGGTGTCGGTCCGGAGCACGCATTCGCCGGTGCTGGTCCAGGAACAGCCGCACACCTCTGTGGTCACGGCCACCGTGTTGGCGGTGACGCCCTTGACGGCCTGGATCGCGCGGACCATCAGGTTGCCGGGGGTCAGGGCTCCGGTGCCGTACGGGTCCCGGTCGTGGCCGTGCGCGAAGAGCTTCACGCCCCGGATACCCATGCCTGCCCACCGTGTGACGGTGGCCGGGACTTCGGTCAGGGCCACGGCGCCGGGCAGGGTGCCGGCGCCGGGGTGGCCGTCGGGCAGGACCAGGAGGGGGGCGCTCAGGTCCGCCGGGGTCAGCGGCGGACCTGCGTACAGGCGGCGTACGGACTCCCGGGCCCTGGACGGGTCGATGCCGTCCGGGCCCGCCGGCCGTAAGGCCTGCTGTCCCGGGATGGCGTGTACACGCGAATCTGCTGGTGACTGTTCAGTCACTGGATCTCCTCATCGTGGGTGCCTGGCCGGGAGGGCCGTGCCTCCCGGTGGGTGGCCGACGAATTTCGACGGCCACCCACCTGGCGGCGCGGAGCCGGGGCTACGCGAGCGGAACCGTGGCATGCAGAGCGGCGGCGTACGGGGAAGGGGGTATCACCGCCACTCACCCGGACTCCCCCTGAAGCCTCAGGCGGCCCGGGGCATGGGGGCAGGGGTCGCACCGCTCACAGCGACTCGGGAGTACCTGTCATCGGGGGATCGCCCTCCTGGTCAGGGAGCGGGCGCCGGGGCAGATGACCTTGACGGCGCTGATCTGCTCGTCGGGCTGGGTCAGGTCCACGCACAGAGGCTCGTAGCCGGTGACGGCCTCGATGCGGCGGGCCACGGTGCGGGCGTGGTCGGCGAATCTGCCGTGCCAGGGCGGCGCGTCGGCAGTCAGCTGGCCCCAGGGCGTCAGTGTGGCGGAGTGTGCGGGCAGGGGGCTTGGTGCGGGGCGGCTGAACAGGTCGTCGGCGGGCAGGTCGTCGCGGGTGCCTGCGATGCGGGTCAGGCGGCTCTGGGCGGCCTCGGTGATGGCCCGGGACAGTGCGATGTCGGGGTCGGTGTGGCATCCGCCTCCAGCTGCCCATACCGGGTAGTCCTCCGACCACAGGTAGGCCGTGCACACGGGGATGGCGTAGGCGTTCTCGACGTGCACGAGCTCCAGGGCGGCCCCGGCCATGGCGAGCCGGCCGATCAGGCCTGCGCAGTAGGGGTCTTCGACGGTGAGTGGGTCGATGAGGGTGCGGTGGCTGCCGCCGCTGAGGTCGTCGGCGTGCAGGGCGTCCCGCTCGATGACCTCGAACATGCCGTGCAACGCGGCTTCCTCCGGGCTGTTGCCGGCGGCGAGTCCGGTACTGGTGGTGCGGAGGATGTCCGGCTGCCAGGTGTCGCGCTGGGCGGTGCGGCGGATCATGTCGCTCGGCACGAGGGTTCCCGTGCCCCGGATCAGGCCGGTGGCGGTCGTCCACTCCAGCCGGACCCGCTCCAGCCCGGGGGCGTCGGCCTTGAGCGGCAGCGCCGAGAAGGGGTAAGCCGGGGCGATCTCCCGGTAGGACCCGAAATCGTGGGTGGAGAGCGGCTGCTCGGTGTGCCACAGCTCGATCGCCTCCATGACGGCGGACACCTGGGCCAGGAGATCTGTGGCTCCCGTGCCCTGGGTCACGGTCAGTGTCTGGGAGGCGGGACGGATCGCCGTGTGGACGGGGAGCCGGAGGGAGTCCAGTCCGGTGAGGCGTGCGACGCGGCTGATGCCGTAGCGGGGCTGAAGCTCGGGGGCCAGGGCCTGCCAGGTCTGCTCAGGGGCCCGGGAGCGGATGGTGCCGTCGAGCTGGATGCGGTCGCTGAGCATCACGAGGTCCTCTCGGGTGCGTCCGCCAGGAAGCCGAGCACAAAGCGCTTCTGGTGGTCGATGGTGTCCTGCGCGCTGTGGAATCCGCGGGCGGCCGCCGCAGTCTCGATGCCGGCCGCGTCGGTCCGCCACAACTTCGCCAGGGCCCTGAGGGCGACGGCGTCGTCGGTGGCCTCGGGAATGGATTCGCGCACCTGGTCCGAGGCGTAGCGGGCCACCGCGTCGCGGTCGGCGGCCGTCTCGCGGACCAGGAGTCGGGCCATGGTGTCCGGGTCGCGCAGGTCGGGCACGGGCCGGAACACGAGATGCGGGGCCGGGGCGGGGTCGGTGCTGTCGTCCAGCACGTAGGCCAGGCGCCGACTGACCTCGACCGGATCGGGCTGCCGGGCCAGGTGCTCCAGCCACTGGCTCCACACCTGCGGAAACAGGGGGTCGAAAATCTGCTGGTAGGCCAGGCGTGCGCTGGTGGGGAGCGTCTGGCCGTCGACCTTTTCGGTGGCCAGGCGGTTGGTCCATGCGCGGGTGTAGTCGGTGGATGGCGGAACGGGAAGGCTGCCGCGAGGGCGCGGGGGGAAAAGCGACCGGGCGAGGGCCAGGGCGCCGAAGGCGTCCCTCCGCTTCAGGTCGCCCCAGTGCGGGTCATGGGTGCGCTGCGCCCGTACCCAGGCGAGCAGTTCGGCGCCGGCGATTCGCAGACTCAGGGAGCGAATGGCGGACTTGGTGCGCTGCTGGTAGGGGACTTCGGCGAGCGCGGACAGCAACAAGGTCGCGGACCGGGTGCTGAGGACGCGCTCACGCTCGGCGATCCGCAGAATGTGACGCAGGCTCACGAGGGGCCACGTCTGGGCCCGCCGGTCGCCGTCGGGCGCTTGCCATACGGCCACTTCGTCGTCGCCGGTCAGCTCACCGCGCGCGTACGCCTTGTAGATCCGGCCCGAGCCGATCACGCCGTGATCGTGCAGCTCGGCGGCCCTGAGGGCTCCGATGCCGGCGGCGCCGATGACGCGGACCCCGCGCGAGATCGCGGCCAGGATCTCTTTGTGCCGCAGGGCGGGGGCCTGGTGGTCGACGCCGTCGAGGAGAACGACGGTATGGCCGCTCTGGATCGCCGGGTCTTCGAGGTCGCCGTGCCGGGCGGGCGGGAGGCTGCGGATCGCCCACCCTCTGAGCGGAGGGTCTTTGGGCGGCAGGGTGGGGCCTACGTAGACGTGGATCACGGGTGCCTCCGGGTAAGGGGGACGGCGGCAAGGGGGCGCGGGGCGAGACGCCCGCGCCCCCTTGCCTTGCCTCAGGTCAGCGAGAGCCGGGCGGCGGCGTACATGCAGGGCCCGGCTGCGAGATCGCTGGTGCCCCAGGAGTCGGCGAGTTTGCGTACGCCGGTGTCGTCGCCGGGGTCGCTCGGGCCGTCGGCGCGGCTGTGGCGGGCGAGCACGCTGACGGTGGCGGTGTCGCCGGTCCACCGTGCGGTCACGATGTAGCGGGGGGCGGGCAGTACGCGCATGGCGTGGGTGGTGAGGTGCCTGGTGAGCTGGCCCAGGGCCTCGGCCTCTTCGGGGCGGACTCCCCAAATCCCGTACGCCAGGCCTGCGGTGAAAGCCGCCCGGTGCGGGGTGGCCTCGTCGTACCCGGGGTATTCCCAGGTCTGGTGGCGGCCTTCGGCCTCGCGGCGGGCCGTGGATCTCTGCGCGAGGGTCAGGCCCTGGGCGGGCACGGGGTAGAGCTGGGGCCGGACCGTGATGCCGGACAGCTCCGGGGCGGTCGTGGTGGTCTCGGTGCTCACGGGTGTACCTCCGCGGTTCGTAGCAGGGCAGCCCTCAGCCGGTCGGCGTCCACGAGGGGGTCGTGCAGGGTGGCTTCCTGGACCCATGTCCCGGCGCTCTGCTGCCGTCGGCGGCCCGGCTGGGAGGCGACCAGCCAGCAGGACTCACCGAGGGGGGTGGTGCCGGGCACGTCCCACGAGCTGGCGGCGCCGACCGGGACGAAGAGGTAGCAGAGGTCGAGCTTCATGTCCGCGAGAATCGCGGCGTGGTCCAACAGTTGGGGGTCCTGCTGGTCCTGGGCGACGGCCTGCATGGCCGTGTAGGACATGGCCACCGCGTCCCAGGAACGTCCGGCCGGCAGGAGGGCGACGGCTAGCCCCGCCTCCCACTCCCTCCAGACCTCGGGCGGGCGGGCGTGGCAGCTGGCGGCCCAGTGGGCCGCGATGTTCGCGGGTTCGGGGACCATCACGGCCGCCAGTTGGCTGGGCAGGCCGGGCACACCTTGACCGGCCAGCCGAGCCGTCCGGCGCCTTCGGAAGCGGTGTACGCGTACCCGGCGGGCCGAAGCCCGTCCCTGGAGCCGCAGCGGGCGCATGCCTCACCGCGTAAGCGGGAGGTCTGCGCGTGGGTGACCTTGAGTGGGTCCAGGACCATGCTGCGAATGTCTGCTCGTGATGACGGTGTACCTGCGGCGCCTGTTGGCATCGGCTCGATCCCTGTCGTCCGCGCTCGTGGGAGGCCACACACCCGGCCGAGTTGATCACTGAAAGCGCACGCCTCGGCACCGCGTGTAGCCATGGAATACACTGCCATTGAATTTCAATGAGCGGTACCCAAACGACTGAACTCCCCCCCGACCGGGTGAGGCCCCATGAGGGGATTACGAGGTGTCGACTCCCGCGTACGCTCTCCCCGTTGACGGCTCCGCCGCGCGGCCTCGCGGCGGGCACCTACGAGGGGGCGACGTGACCGAACGAGGGACCACGGGGGCGGCGAGCCGCATGCTGATCGCCCGCGGCCTCCAAGCCCTCCTCACGCGGTCCGGACGGAAGCAGAACGAGGTAGCGAAGCTCGCGGGAGTGTCCGTAGGCACCGTCAACCGATACCTGGGCTGGCAGGATCGGGCACGGCTCCGCGTGCCGACAATGCGGGCAATCGCGGAGGCCTGCGGCGCGACAGCAAGCGAGCGGGCCGGCCTGGTGAGGCTCGTCACGGACCAGGAGTCCGGCTGGTGGATGGATCACCCCGCGGTGCCTGAAATCCTGGACCCCTTGGTCTCGTTTGAGGCGTACGCCCAGTACGAAAACGTATGGGCGAACTCGCTCTTCCCGGGCCTCCTCCAGACGCGTCGATACGCCCTGGCGCTCCATCGGGCCAGTGACGTGCGCCTCGACTCCGACACGATCGCGAGTCGGGTGGACGCTCGCATGAGGCGACAGGCAGAGGTATTGGACCGCGCTCCGGCCCTTCACCTCTGGGTAGTCCTCGATCAGGCGGTCTTTCGCCGGTCCGTGGGTGATCCGGATGTGATGGTCGAGCAAATCGACCACCTGTGCACGATGGCCGAGCGGCCCAACGTGGATATCCAGGTTCTGCCGGCCTCGATCGGAGCCCACGCGGCGGGCAGCGGCGGGCATTTCGTTGTCCTCGGCAGGGATGACGAGAGCAACCCCATGGCTTCCATGTCAGTGGTGTACCTCGAACTCCACCGGAAGGGGCTCTATCTCGACGCCCCCTCCGACATCGCCGATTACAAGATCATGTTTGACTACCTCCACCGTGATGCGGCGGACCCCGCACACAGCATCGCCCTGATGCAACAGGCACGACAGGAGCACATCCGATGACCCCCCAGAGCCCCCCTACCGCCGCTGAGCTCGCGGCCGCCCCGTGGAGGACCAGCAGCTACAGCGCCGCCAACAACGAGTGCGTCGAAGTCGCCCCCGTGGGCGTGTGGGTAGGCCTTCGAGACTCCAAGCAACCCCACGGCGACGTGGTGGCCGTGCCGGTAGACGCCTTCGCCGCGGTGGTCGACGCGCTTCGGAACGGGACGCTCTGAGTCACTGAACGCTGACGCGAGGGAGGGCCGCACCCCTGTCATGGGGTGCGGCCCTCCCTCGTTTTAGCGTGTGCACGCCAATCAATGGTGCAGCTACTTCCGTCCGCCCCGCTGCTTCTTGAGCGGCTGGCGCCTCGGCCTGCTGCCGATCTGGACCGGCTCCGCCTGTGCCGACTTCGCCCCGGCCTGTGCCGACTCCACCCGGGTCTGTGCCGACTGCTCGACCTCGGCGAGCCGACCGCGCAGCTCCTCCGCCTCCGCCCGTGCCGACTTCGCCCCGGCCTCGGCACGCTGCTGGGCCTGGCGTGCCTCGTCCACCTCTTGGTGTGCCTCGGTGAGCTGCCCCCGCAGTTCGCGGGCCGTGGTGTGTGCCTCCTCCACGGTGTGCTGTGCCTGCTCGGCGAGCTGCACCGCAACGGCACGGGCACCCTCAGCCTGCCCCCGTGCCAACTCCGATGCCTCCACCCGGGCCTCGGCACGCTGCTGGGCCTGGTGTGCCTCGGCGAGCTCTCGGCGCACCTCGGCAAGCTGCCCGCGCAGGATGCCGGCCGTGGTGTGTGCCTCCTCGGCGGTGTGCTGTGCCTGCTCGGCGAGCTGCACCGCAACGGCACGGGCACCCTCAGCCTGCCCCCGTGCCAACTCCGATGCCTCCACCCGGGCCTCGGCACGCTGCTGGGCCTGGTGTGCCTCGGCGAGCTCTCGGCGCACCTCGGCAAGCTGCCCGCGCAGGATGCCGGCCGTGGTGTGTGCCTCCTCGGCGGTGTGCTGTGCCTGCTCGGCGAGCTGCACCGCAACGGCACGGGCACCCTCAGCCTGCCCCCGTGCCAGTACCTCGGCCTGGTGTGCCGTCGTCTCCTCGGCAAGCTGCTGCCGCTGTGCCGTGAGTTGCTCGCGGGCCGCGTCGGCGGCCGCGCGGGCGTGTTCGGCTTCGCTCTGTGCCGCCTCGGCCGCCGCCTCGGCTCGTTGTGCCTCCGTCCGTGCCTGGGCGGCGTCCCGGTGGGCCTGTCCTGCTTCCTGGCGTGCCGTGTGGATGGCGGTGGTGGCTTCGATGGCCAGGCGCACGCGGCCGCTGGCGGCGTCCAGCCGCTCGCCCACCTCGGCCGCGCGCGGGCCGGGCACGCTGGCGAGTGCTCGCGAGGTGGCCGGTCCGCGGGTGCCTTGTGCCACCAGCTCGGTATCTGTCCTCTTGCTCATGAGTCCCCCTGGGGTCCGGTCCGGCACACGTGTGCCGACGGCGTGCCGGGGGCGCGACTGGTCGGCCACGCCCCCTGTGGTCGGCTGGATCACGCGTCGACCATTTCGCGGTCTTCGGCCTCGGCTCCGCTCTCGTCTGCCTGGCCCCGCAACAGGCCGATGTAGCGGTTGGCCGGTCCCCGGTCGTACGTGATGCCGGCCTCCTGGAGCTCCGCCCGCAACTCCTCCACGATCGCGTTGGTGGGCCTACTGTCGTCCTCCGTGATGCGGTGGAGGTACAGCGCCTCGATGGCGGCCCGCTTCGTCGGGTAGCTCCTCAGGTCCCTCAAGGGGGGCCGCTCTGTCTGCTGCGGCTTGTCCTCGTCGGTGTCCTGCGGCACCCGTGCCGTGATGATGCCCGGTGTGCCACCGTGTGCCGCCGCTGCGGTAGCCGGCTCGCTGGGGGGCTCCTCGCCACTGTCGATGCAGTCGGCTTCCTCCTCGTCGGCCGGGTCGATGTCGAGCGGGGGCACGGCCTCGGCACGCGGCGCGGGCAGCGCTGTGCCACCGTGTGCCACCAGGGTTGTGCCAGGTGTACCGATGTGTGCCAGTAGTGCCGCCTCGGCCTCGTCGGCCAGGTTCTCGATGTGCCCGGCGTGCTCCTCCAGGTCCTCCAGGCCACGCGCGCGCCGTCGGGCCGCGCTCGGCTGGGCCCACGGGGATTCGTCTTCTCCAACGTGCAGGGCCGTCGCGAACTGGCGGTGTGCCACCAGCTGACGGTAGAGATCGCGCTTTGCATCGTCCGTGCCAACGCCGGCTCGGGCTTGCCACACGCCCATGCGGCGTGCGATCCGCCGTCCCCGCCGCTTCGTCTTGCTGTCGCCGAGACGCTCGTAGCGGTCGGCCAGGTCGACGGCCTTGAACATGGCGCGTTCCTGGGCGATCTCCTGTGCCGAGAGGGCGCGGTGGGCGAGTCCCATGCGGGCCATGAGGCGCTCGCGCAGCTCTCGAATGATCTGGGCCCCGGCCGTCTGCGACTCGTCGCCGGTGCGGTGCCGCAGCTCCAGCCCGAGGGCGGAGTGAGCGGCCAGCGCGCTGCCGAAAGAACCGACGATGATCCGTACGAGCGTGCCGGGCCCAAGGCCTCCGCCTTCGGCCCATGCGGGGACGGCAGACAGACCAGCGAAGATCCACACCGCTGACCCGTACCACCCCGGGCTGTGGTCGCCCTCGGGGCGGGCCATGCGCTCGCGGGCGCCCAGCACACACATGGCGATCAAGCTTTCAAAGGCGGCACAAGCCAAGATCCTCTCGGGCATGCTCGTCATGCCCAATCCTCTGACCGTGTCCCCGGTGAACCGGAAACCGGTGTTCAGGGACACTGAGGTGCAGATGACGAACGCCAGGATGGCGGCGACGGTGCCGGCGCTCAGCTTGCGGCGGTCTCCATCCCGCGCCTTCCAAAGCCGCATGCCGATGGCTCCGGCTGCCAGGGCCAGGGCCGTGGCGCCGAGGATCATCACGATGGGGTGGGCGCTGGTCCACTCGGTGAGCGGGCGGAGGGTCATCGTGCGGACTCCGTCCGCGCGCTTCCGGCCAGGCTGGCCGGTGTGGTCATCGACTGACGCCGGCGGGCCTTAACGTGGTGCTGGTACATGGGGACCTGTTCCTCATTTCTGTGGGCCCTGGGGACGCGCTTCGTGGTAGTCGGGCGTCCTCAGGGCTTTCTTTGCTCGCGCGGCGAGATGCCTGGCGTAGGTGTTAGATGTGTTACAGGTGCCAGGTACACCCCTCTGGCAGAGGTGTTGTCTACCGAGCCGGCGGACGCCCGGTCCGGATCTTCTTCCTGGGTCGCTGGGCGAACGGCTCACCCTCGTTGAACTTCCGTTCCAGTCTCGTCAGCTTCTCCCTGATGGCGTCTTCGATCAGGTCTGAGAGGGACTGGTAACCGCCCTCATAGGGGGTTGTGGCTACCACAGCATTCCGGGCGGCCTCGGCGACCTCGGTGGTGATGTAGGGCTGCAACTTCTCCTTGCCTGCGACCTGCCCCCGGGGAACCCGTTCCGCCTTCACAGACGGCTTCTCCGGTGGTGCGCTGGTCCGACTGCTGGACTCCGGAACGTCCTGATCGCTAGGACCTTCGGTGTCGCCGAGATTTACCCGGGCCACTGCTACGCTCCCGCCCGGCTCGACGCACTCACCATGTACTCCAGCGCGACACCCGCAAAATCCCCCTTGGCAAGAGCGAAGCGAGGCCCGGCGTTGGCACGGGTGAACTGGGTGACCGTCAGCCCGAGTGCGGGCGCGTCCTTGTGTGCGTCATACGTCCGGACATAGGACCGAAAGTAGTTGAATCCCTGGCGGTCAGCCCAGGCCTTCATCGCCGCCACGTCCTTCAGGTCGTCCGAGCCGGGCACCTTGGGGCTGCGGGGGTCGGTCCGGCTCAGCAACAGGCGGGCAGGGCGTTCCGTGGGCAGGATGTACCGGGTCATGAACGCCAGCGTGGGATCCTGGGAGAGGTAGGCGGCCTCAAGCGGGATGATGAACTCATCGGCCAACTTCTCGATGATCCAGCCCTGCAGCTCCTCGTTCTCCAGCGAGCCCGGGGTGTCGATCAGGACGTCCTGGTAGCCCGCGCCCCGAAGACGGTTCAGCTTGTCGGGCTCCACCTCGTACGTGTAATCGAAGGGAAGATCGACACCTCGCGCAATGGCTTGGCGGGCCCATGCCGAACTCGCGCTCTTCTGCGGGTCGGAGTCAACCACCAGTACGCGGCGGCCGTGCTGGGCGAGGGTCGCCCCCAGGTTGATGGTGGTCGTCGTCTTCCCCACTCCACCCTTCTGGTTGCAGACGGCCACGATCCGGGCTTCCGTCTTGTGCTGCTGTCGTTCCTGCCTAGGCACCTGCGTGTCCGTCAATTCCTCTTTGGGCTCGATTGACTGTTCCACCTGTGCCACCTCCTCCGACT
>NZ_JAPEMV010000005.1 GCF_026342355.1 Streptomyces sp. NBC_00249
AAGCGGGTACCGGAATATCAACCGGTTGTCCATCGACTACGCCTGTCGGCCTCGCCTTAGGTCCCGACTTACCCTGGGCAGATCAGCTTGACCCAGGAACCCTTAGTCAATCGGCGCACACGTTTCTCACGTGTGTATCGCTACTCATGCCTGCATTCTCACTCGTGAACCGTCCACAACTAGCTTCCGCTGCTGCTTCACCCGGCACACGACGCTCCCCTACCCATCACAGCGGGCGTTGGCCCTATTGCTGCAATGACACGACTTCGGCGGTACGCTTGAGCCCCGCTACATTGTCGGCGCGGAATCACTTGACCAGTGAGCTATTACGCACTCTTTCAAGGGTGGCTGCTTCTAAGCCAACCTCCTGGTTGTCTCTGCGACTCCACATCCTTTCCCACTTAGCGTACGCTTAGGGGCCTTAGTCGATGCTCTGGGCTGTTTCCCTCTCGACCATGGAGCTTATCCCCCACAGTCTCACTGCCACGCTCTCACTTACCGGCATTCGGAGTTTGGCTAAGGTCAGTAACCCGGTAGGGCCCATCGCCTATCCAGTGCTCTACCTCCGGCAAGAAACACGTGACGCTGCACCTAAATGCATTTCGGGGAGAACCAGCTATCACGGAGTTTGATTGGCCTTTCACCCCTAACCACAGGTCATCCCCCAGGTTTTCAACCCTGGTGGGTTCGGTCCTCCACGAAGTCTTACCTCCGCTTCAACCTGCCCATGGCTAGATCACTCCGCTTCGGGTCTAGAGCGTGCAACTCAATCGCCCTATTCGGACTCGCTTTCGCTACGGCTTCCCCACACGGGTTAACCTCGCTACACACCGCTAACTCGCAGGCTCATTCTTCAAAAGGCACGCAGTCACGACCGTTGTTCCGAAGAACAACGGCGACGCTCCCACGGCTTGTAGGCACACGGTTTCAGGTACTATTTCACTCCGCTCCCGCGGTACTTTTCACCATTCCCTCACGGTACTATCCGCTATCGGTCACCAGGGAATATTTAGGCTTAGCGGGTGGTCCCGCCAGATTCACACGGGATTTCTCGGGCCCCGTGCTACTTGGGAGATTCTTAAGCAAGCCGCTGATGTTTCGTCTACGGGGGTCTTACCCTCTACGCCGGACCTTTCGCATGTCCTTCGACTACATCAACGGTTTCTGACTCGCCGACCGGCCGGCAGACCGGTCAAAAGAATTCCCACAACCCCGCATGCGCAACCCCTGCCGGGTATCACACGCATACGGTTTGGCCTCATCCGGTTTCGCTCGCCACTACTCCCGGAATCACGGTTGTTTTCTCTTCCTGCGGGTACTGAGATGTTTCACTTCCCCGCGTTCCCTCCACATGCCCTATGTGTTCAGGCATGGGTGACAGCCCATGACGACTGCCGGGTTTCCCCATTCGGACACCCCCGGATCAAAGCTCAGTTGGCAGCTCCCCGGGGCCTATCGCGGCCTCTCACGTCCTTCATCGGTTCCTGGTGCCAAGGCATCCACCGTGCGCCCTTAAAAACTTGGCCACAGATGCTCGCGTCCACTGTGTAGTTCTCAAGCAACGACCAGCCACCCATCACCCCACCAGACAAGCTGGCGAGTGCACTGGGGCCGGCATCGCGAAGATAAGACCTTACGGCCGTACCCTCAGATACCCAACAACGTGCCAGGCACGATCCCCTCCACTATCACCGCTTTCCACGCCCGAGGGCAGTACTTGCAGGATGCTTCGGAAACCGTGCCAAATAATCAACGTTCCACCCATGAGCTGACCGTGCAGAACATTTGTCTGCAATCGGTACTGTGCTCCTTAGAAAGGAGGTGATCCAGCCGCACCTTCCGGTACGGCTACCTTGTTACGACTTCGTCCCAATCGCCAGTCCCACCTTCGACAGCTCCCTCCCTTACGGGTTGGGCCACCGGCTTCGGGTGTTACCGACTTTCGTGACGTGACGGGCGGTGTGTACAAGGCCCGGGAACGTATTCACCGCAGCAATGCTGATCTGCGATTACTAGCAACTCCAACTTCATGGGGTCGAGTTGCAGACCCCAATCCGAACTGAGACCGGCTTTTTGAGATTCGCTCCACCTCACGGTATCGCAGCTCATTGTACCGGCCATTGTAGCACGTGTGCAGCCCAAGACATAAGGGGCATGATGACTTGACGTCGTCCCCACCTTCCTCCGAGTTGACCCCGGCGGTCTCCTGTGAGTCCCCATCACCCCGAAGGGCATGCTGGCAACACAGGACAAGGGTTGCGCTCGTTGCGGGACTTAACCCAACATCTCACGACACGAGCTGACGACAGCCATGCACCACCTGTATACCGACCACAAGGGGGGCACTATCTCTAATGCTTTCCGGTATATGTCAAGCCTTGGTAAGGTTCTTCGCGTTGCGTCGAATTAAGCCACATGCTCCGCTGCTTGTGCGGGCCCCCGTCAATTCCTTTGAGTTTTAGCCTTGCGGCCGTACTCCCCAGGCGGGGAACTTAATGCGTTAGCTGCGGCACCGACGACGTGGAATGTCGCCAACACCTAGTTCCCAACGTTTACGGCGTGGACTACCAGGGTATCTAATCCTGTTCGCTCCCCACGCTTTCGCTCCTCAGCGTCAGTAATGGCCCAGAGATCCGCCTTCGCCACCGGTGTTCCTCCTGATATCTGCGCATTTCACCGCTACACCAGGAATTCCGATCTCCCCTACCACACTCTAGCTAGCCCGTATCGAATGCAGACCCGAGGTTAAGCCTCGGGCTTTCACATCCGACGTGACAAGCCGCCTACGAGCTCTTTACGCCCAATAATTCCGGACAACGCTTGCGCCCTACGTATTACCGCGGCTGCTGGCACGTAGTTAGCCGGCGCTTCTTCTGCAGGTACCGTCACTTTCGCTTCTTCCCTGCTGAAAGAGGTTTACAACCCGAAGGCCGTCATCCCTCACGCGGCGTCGCTGCATCAGGCTTTCGCCCATTGTGCAATATTCCCCACTGCTGCCTCCCGTAGGAGTCTGGGCCGTGTCTCAGTCCCAGTGTGGCCGGTCGCCCTCTCAGGCCGGCTACCCGTCGTCGCCTTGGTGGGCCATTACCCCACCAACAAGCTGATAGGCCGCGGGCTCATCCTTCACCGCCGGAGCTTTCAACCCCCGCCCATGCGGGCAGGAGTGGTATCCGGTATTAGACCCCGTTTCCAGGGCTTGTCCCAGAGTGAAGGGCAGATTGCCCACGTGTTACTCACCCGTTCGCCACTAATCCACCCCGAAGGGCTTCATCGTTCGACTTGCATGTGTTAAGCACGCCGCCAGCGTTCGTCCTGAGCCAGGATCAAACTCTCCATGAATGTTTACCCGTAATCGGGTGCACACACACGAAAGAGCGGGCGCATCATGTCGGAATATGACCGACGCGCCACAACGTCCTCGCTGTGTTGTTGCCTGCAAGCATCACCCGAAGGCGACCTCACAGGTCTTTTTCAAAGGAACCTCATCCACCGGAGTGGACGGGGTATCAACTTCTGGCGTTGATTTTTGGCACGCTGTTGAGTTCTCAAGGAACGGACGCTTCCTTTGTACTCACCCTCTCGGGCTTTCCTCCGGGCTTTCGTTCTGTTCTGTTCTGCTCTTCGTTCTTGCGTTTCCGACTCTATCAGAGTCTGTCCCGCTCGCTTTCCAGGTCCTTCGCTTTCGCGTTTTCCCTTTCCGGCGATTCCAACTCTACCAGATCATTTCCGCACCGTTTTACCGGAGTTGGATTTGAATTCGGTGACCGTTGGGGGTCTGTGCCTTTCGGCGCTCCGCTACGTTAGCGCTTTTCCCCTTCCAGCTCATAATCGAGCCGAGTGGCGAAGAATTCGGGCACGCCGAATGAGACCCCGCCAGGGGTAAGTCGTAGGTAGTGGTTTGGCCGCTCTGGGGGTCTGCTGATGGCAGTGCCCCGTTCAAGCGGCTCGGGCTACGTTAGGCGTCCGGCAGGGGCGAGTCAAGTTGCGCGGCGGCGTGGTGCGTGGGGGCGGTACGGGCTGACCGTCGGGTCGTCCGTGATCCAGTAGCGGTAGGGGTGGACGGCGCCGGCGCCGCTCACTCCCGTGCGGGGGCCGTTGCTCACCTGGTCGGGTGGGGTGGCGGTGCCCGTGAGGAGGGACAGCGGGGAATCCGGGCCCGCGCACAGGTCCGTGCCGTCGAGGGAACGGTCCACGTCGAGGGCCGCAGCCAGCCGGGCCGGGCCCTTGGCCAGTTCGTTCGGGTTCCTGGCCGAGAGGCGGCGTCCGGCCGCCAGGTCGGCGCCCGCCGTCACCTCCCCCGCGCGGATCAGTACGCCACTCGCGTGGTCCGGTGGTCCGCACACCAGGTTGAGGCTGAACCACATGCCGTAGATGAAGTAGACGTACGCGTGTCCGGGCGGACCGAACATCGACGCGTTGCGGGCCGTACGGCCGCGGTAGGCGTGGGAGCCGGGATCGGTCGCTCCCTCGTACGCCTCCACCTCCGTGATGCGCAGCTCGACGGGGCCGTCCGGAGTGCGGCGGACCAGGACGCGGCCCAGCAGGTCCGGGGCCACCGTGAGGACCGGGCGGTCGAAGAAGGACCTGGGCAGGGGCGTACGGTCGGGGCGCGCGCTCATCCGGTCGAGCGTAGTGGAACGCCTGCCCGTGCAACCGGGGCCTAAGGTTCCGCGTTGGTAAGGGGTAGGCGCGTCGTAGTCGCCAGATCCTTAGATCCGTATCAGGGGAGTTTGAGCATGGGGTTCAGGAAGCTGTTCGCGAGCCTGGGTGCCGGTGGTGCTTCGGTGGACACGGTCATCACCGAGCCGAACGTCGTGCCGGGCGGGATCGTGCAGGGCGAGGTCCGCATCCAGGGCGGATCCGTGGAGCAGCAGATCGAGGGGCTGTCCGTGGGTCTCCAGGCGCGTGTGGAGGTGGAGGGCAACGACAGCGAGTACAAGCAGGACATCGTCTTCACCAAGCAGCGCCTCGGCGGCGCCTTCCAGGTGCAGGCCGGCGCGCTGCACGTGGTGCCGTTCGGTCTGGAGATCCCGGCGGAGACGCCGATCACCCACTTCGGGGGTCAGCACCTGCACGGGATGAACATCGGGGTCAGCACCGAGCTGGAGATCGCGCGCGCGGTCGACGCGGGTGACCTGGACCCGATCAACGTGCACCCGGTGCCGGCGCAGCAGGCGATCCTCGACGCCTTCCGGCAGCTGGGCTTCACCTTCCGCAGTGCCGACATGGAGCGGGGGCACATCCGCGGGACGCGGCAGACGCTGCCCTTCTACCAGGAGATCGAGTTCCTGCCGCCGTCGCAGTACCGGGGGCTGAACCAGGTCGAGCTGACCTTCGTCTCGGACGGGCGCGAGATGGACGTCGTGCTGGAGATGGACAAGAAGCCGGGGCTGTTCAGCGAGGGCAGTGACACCTACCGCTGCTTCCAGGTGGGTCTGCAGTCGTACCAGGGGACCGACTGGGCGGCTTACCTGAACCAGTGGATCGCCTCGGTCGGTTCGCAGCGCAACTGGTTCTAGGCTCGGGCCCGTACGCCCGCACGCGTTTCCCCTCAGGAGGTACAGCAGTGGCCGAGCAGAACAGGGCTCCCCTTCCGCACGATTTCCACCCGGAGGTGGATTCCTTCACGGTGACCAGCGTGGATGTCGCGCCGGGGGCCGATCTTCACGCGGCCCAGGTCCTGACGGGCAAGAACCTCTCGCCGCAGCTGCGGTGGGAGGGCTTCCCCGAGGGGACGAAGAGCTTCGCCGTGACCTGCTTCGACCCGGACGCGCCGACGGGCAGCGGGTTCTGGCACTGGGTGCTGTTCGACCTGCCGGTGTCGGTGACGGAGCTGCCGGCCGGGGCGGGCAGCGGTGAGTTCACCGGGCTGCCGGAGGGGGCCGTGCACGCGCGGAACGACTACGGCACGCGCGATTTCGGCGGGGCGGCTCCGCCGCGCGGGGAGCGGCACCGGTACGTGTTCACCGTGTACGCGGTGGACCGGGAGCAGCTGGGGCCGGACGAGGACTCGTCCCCGGCGAGCGTCGGGTTCCATCTGCGGTTCCACGCGCTGGGCCGTGCGCAGCTGATCGGTGAGTACGAGTCGCCGGCTCGTTGATCGTTCTCCGAGCGTTTGCCCGGTCCTGGTCTAAAGAAGGCCAGGACCGGGCATTTTTATTGCGTTGTCCCGCGTGGCGCGCGCGGCCAGAGTGGTTGCGGGCCCTGCCGCCAGCAGGGTGGTGCGGGCCTGCACACGGGAGGTGGGCGAGATGCGGGACACGCTGGTGCTGAATGCGAGCTTCGAGCCGCTGTCGACGGTGACGCTGAACCGGGCTGTGGTCCTGGTGCTCCAGGACAAGGCCGTGGTCGAGCAGTCCCATCCCGAGCTGCGTGTGCGTGCGGCCACCATGGAGTTGCCGATGCCGCGGGTGATCAGGCTCTGCAGGTTCGTACGGGTGCCCTTCCGAAGACATGCTCCCTGGTCGCGGAGGGGGGTGTTGGTCCGGGACCAACACCGGTGCGCGTACTGCGGGAAGCGCGCGACGACCGTGGACCATGTGCTGCCGCGGGCCCAGGGGGGTGGGGACACCTGGCTGAACACGGTGGCCTCCTGCGCCGAGGACAACCACCGCAAGGCGGCGCGGACTCCGGAGGAGGCGGGGATGCCGCTCCTCCGGAAGCCCTTCGTGCCGTCTCCGGCGGAGGCCATGCTGCTGACGCTGGGGGTGAGCGGGCGGGAGGCGCTGCCCGAGTGGTTGGGGCGTACTGCCTGAGAGGCGGGTCCGCTGGGTGACGTAGGTCTGCTACGTCGCTCAGCGGGTCAGTAGCTGGACGATCGCGAGGATTCCGACCAGGACAATGATGCCGCGCAGGACGGTCGGCGGGAGGCGCCGGCCGACCTTGGCGCCGATCTGGCCGCCGATGGTGGAGCCGACGGCGATCAGGACCACCGCCGTCCAGTCGAACTCGGCGACGAAGAGGAAGAAGACGGCGGCGATGCCGTTGACGAGGGCGGCGAGGACGTTCTTGACGGCGTTGATCCGTTGCAGGTCCTCGTGGAGCAGCAGCCCCATCAGGCCGAGGTAGAGCACGCCCTGCGCGGCCCCGAAGTAGCCCCCGTAGGCGCTGGAGAGCAGCATGCCCGTCAGCAGGGCCGGGCCGCCGTCGGGGTGGCCGCCCTCGGTTCCGGCGGCTTCCTGGCGGCGGCGCAGGGCCGCGGCGAGGCGGGGCTGGAGGACGACGAGCACGAGGGCCAGGCCGATGAGGACGGGCACGATCGTGTCGAAGGAGTCCGAGGGCAGGGTGACGAGCAGGATCGCGCCCGTGAGGCCGCCGACGAGGGAGACCGCGCCGAGGCGCAGGATGCGGGCGCGCTGCCCCTGGAGTTCCTTGCGGTAGCCGATGGCTCCGCTGATCGAGCCGGGTACCAGGCCGAGGGTGTTGGACACGTTGGCGGTGACCGGGGGCAGGCCGGTGGCGAGCAGCACCGGGAAGGTGATGAGGGTGCCGGAACCGACGATGGTGTTGATGGTGCCGGCGCCGATTCCGGCCGCGAGGACCGCGAGCGATTCCCAGATGGACATGGACATGGACGGAGCCATCCCCTTTGCGTGAGTGAGTCGCCTCCCCGCCATGAAGGTCGAGGGGCCTCACCGATCATGCACGAGGGGAGGGCCGCGTCAGTCGATGGGGGGCTGCTCCCGGCGTTCCGTTCCCTTGTCGGCGGCGGGGGCGCCCTTGCCGTTGTCAGCGGGGTTGAAGCCGCTGGAACCGCCGCCCATGGGGCCGAAGTTGCCCATGGCGCCCGAGAGGCCCTTGAGGGCGTCTCCGATCTCGCTGGGCACGATCCAGAGCTTGTTGGCGTCGCCCTCGGCGATCTTCGGGAGCATCTGGAGGTACTGGTAGGCGAGGAGCTTCTGGTCGGCGTCGCCGGCGTGGATGGACTCGAAGACCGTACGGATGGCCTGGGCCTCGCCCTCGGCGCGCAGGGCGGCGGCCTTGGCGTCACCTTCGGCGCGCAGGATGGAGGACTGCTTCTCGCCCTCGGCGCGCAGGATCTCCGACTGGCGGACACCTTCGGCCTGGAGGATCGCGGCGCGCTTGTCGCGGTCGGCGCGCATCTGCTTCTCCATCGAGTCCTGGATGGAGGTCGGCGGCTCGATGGCCTTGAGCTCGACGCGGTTGACGCGGATGCCCCACTTGCCGGTGGCCTCGTCGAGGACCCCGCGCAGGGCGGCGTTGATCTCCTCGCGGGAGGTGAGGGTGCGCTCCAGGTCCATGCCGCCGATGATGTTGCGCAGCGTGGTGACGGTGAGCTGCTCGATGGCCTGGATGTAGCTGGCCACTTCGTACGTCGCGGCGCGGGCGTCGGTCACCTGGTAGTAGATGACGGTGTCGATGTTGACGACCAGGTTGTCCTGGGTGATCACCGGCTGGGGCGGGAAGGGGACGACCTGCTCGCGGAGGTCGATCCGGTTGCGGATCGAGTCGATGAACGGGACGACGATGTTGAGGCCCGCGTTGAGGGTGCGGGTGTAGCGGCCGAACCTCTCGACGATGGCGGCGCTGGCCTGCGGGATCACCTGGATCGTCTTGACCAGGGCGATGAAGACCAGAACCACCAGGATGATCAGGACGATGATGATCGGTTGCATGCGGTTCCCCGTGCCCTTCCGGCTGTCTGTGCTGCCCCGTTGAGCGGAGTCTCGCAGACCCCGGGGCCGCGGGTGGGCTGCTTGCTCACATGACGACCGCGGTCGCTCCGTCGATGTCGACGACGTCGACGGACTGGCCGGGTTCGAAACTGCTGTCCGAGTCGAGGGTGCGGGCGGACCAGACCTCGCCGGCGAGCTTGATGCGGCCGCCGCTGCCGTCGACGCGTTCGAGGACGACGGCGGATCTGCCCTTCAACGCCTCGATGCCGCTGCGGTGTTGGGGGCGCTGGTTGCGGTGCCGGTTGGCGATCGGGCGGACGACGGCGATGAGCGCCACCGACACGATCACGAACACCAGGACCTGTGCCACCACTCCCCCGCCGAGGGCCGCCGTGACGGCGGCCGCCACCGCGCCGACGGCGAACATGCCGAACTCCGGCAGTGCGGTCAGGACGAGGGGGATGCCCAGTCCGACCGCGCCGATGAGCCACCACACCCATGCGTCGATGTCCACATGGTCATGGTAGGTCGGGTGGGCGCGGTCGGGACAGGGCGCGGAAACGAACCCTCTAGCGCAGCGGGAGGCCCTGGGCGGTCCACCGGTCGTGTTCGTTGCGCTCGACGACCAGGGGGAGGCCGAAGCAGAGGGAGAGGTTGCGGGAGGTCAGTTCGAGGTCGATGGGACCGGCGGTGACGACCTTGCCCTGGCGGATCATCAGGACGTGCGTGAAGCCGGGCGCGATCTCCTCGACGTGGTGCGTGACCATGACCATGGAGGGGGCGAGGGGGTCGCGGGCGAGACGGCCGAGGCGGCGTACGAGGTCCTCGCGGCCGCCGAGGTCGAGGCCGGCGGCGGGCTCGTCGAGGAGGAGGAGCTCGGGGTCGGTCATCAGCGCGCGGGCGATCAGGGTGCGCTTGCGCTCGCCCTCGGAGAGGGTCCCGAACTTGCGGTCGAGGTATTCGCTCATGCCGAGGCGGTCGAGGAAGGCGCGGGCGCGCTGCTCGTCGACGTCCTCGTACTCCTCCTGCCAGGTCGCGGTCATGCCGTAGGCGGCGGTGAGCACGGTCTGCAGGACGGTCTGCCGCTTCGGGAGCTTGTCGGCCAGCGCGATGCCGGCGACGCCGATGCGCGGGCGCAGCTCGAAGACGTCGGTGCCGGGCTTGCCGAGGGTGCTGCCGAGGATGGTGGCGCTGCCCTTGGTGGGGAAGAGGTAGCTGGAGGCGAGGTTCAGCAGAGTGGTCTTGCCGGCGCCGTTGGGGCCGAGGATCACCCAGCGCTCCCCCTCCTTCACCGACCAGTCGACCTGGTCCACCAGAGCCCGGCCCTCGCGGACCACGGATACGTCCACCAGCTCCAGAACATCGCTCATGAGCGTGTTGTCACCCCTTGCAGTCACGGTTCTCTGTGCGCCGGCAGGCGCAGCCCCAGGGCAAAACCTACGCCACTCGCGGAGGGGTCCGGGCGCCAGGCCGGGTCCGGGGCCGGATCCGTAAAGTAGGGGGATGCTTTTCGAACCACGTTCAGGGCGGCTGGCCGCCTGGGGGAACGCTCTGCTGGCCGGTCTGGTCTCGCCCGACGAGGCCGTGTTGTCGATCGTGGGCGAGGACGCCGTGCACCGGGTGTCCGGGCTGCCGGGGGAAGCGGGGCCGGTCGGGCTCACGCTGGCCCTCGGGCGGCTGCGCGCGCTGGGGGTGGGCGGGCTGCGGGTGGCGCTGCCGGCTCCGGGGCATCCGCTGGGGCTGAGCGGGCCGCCGGAGTTCAACGCGCGGGCGCTGGAGGCCGAGGAGGCGGTGGTGTGCGCGGGTGCGGCGCTGGGTCTGGTGCCGGAGGTGACGGAGGCCGGTCCGGCCGGTGACGTGCACGTCTCGGTGCTGTGGCACTGCCTGCCGGTACGGGAGGCCCCGCCGGCGGACGTGCCCTCGCTCGGGGAGGCGGAGCGGGAGCTGGCGGAGGCGCTGCGCGAGGCGACGGTGGTGCTGACCCGGCTGGACGTGGCGGGGTCGGGGCCGGTGGCGGAGGCGGCGCTGTCGGCGTACCGGGCGCGGACGGAGGCGGGCCGGGACGCGCTGGCGCCGGGGTATCCGGCGCGGGCGGTGCGGGTGCTGGCGCTGGCGCAGCGGGTGGACCTGATGGTGTCGCTGGCGTACGAGAACGGGCACGGGGGCGCGGTGGCCGCCTCGGAGATGGCGGCGCGGGCGGAGGCCCTGCGGCCGGTGGAGCGGGTGGCGCGGCGGGCGCTCGTGGCGGCGTACAACGCGGCGGTGGAGGAGCGGGAGCGGTAGGCTCCGGCGGCTCGGGCGGGCGGGCGGGGTACGGCAGCGGCCCCGCTCCCCGGGGAGAAGGGGGGAAGCGGGGCCGGTGGGGAGGCGATCAGGCGTTGACGCCGGTGTTGCCCCAGGCGCCGTTGAGCAGGCCGATCACGTTGACGGTGTTGCCGACCACGTTCACGGGGACGTGCACGGGGACCTGGAGCAGGTTCCCGGAGGCCACGCCGGGCGAGTTCAGGGCCTCGCCCTCCGCCGACGCACCGCCGTGCGCCGAGGAGACACCGGCGCCGGCGGCGACGAGGCCGCCCGCGATCATGGTGACGGCTGCGGCCTTCTTGAAGCTCTTCACGTTCTCGTCCTCCAGTAGGTCGGCCGCGACCAGCCGTCGCGGCACGCCATGGAGAACGGGCGCGCCGCGGTCGGGATACGCCATGTGGGCTACATACACCCGACCGTATGAATCTCCGTTGAAGCGATTTACGGGCGGTTCACGGCGTTCTCGTCGGTGAGACCGTGTCTGACCGCCCACAACGCCGCCTGCGTCCGGTCGGACAGGTCGAGCTTCATCAGGATGTTCGAGACGTGCGTCTTGACCGTCTTCTCGGAGAGGACGAGCGCCCGGGCGATCTCCCGGTTGGAGCGGCCGTCCGCGATCAGGCCGAGCACTTCCCGTTCCCGGTCGGTCAGGGCGCCGGGGCGGCCCGCCGGCGACGGCTGGCCGTCCTGGGCGAGCAGGGCCTCGGCGACCTCGGGCTGGAGCAGTACGTGGCCCGCGTGGACGGAGCGGATGGCGGCGGCGAGGGCGACGGGGTCGATGTCCTTGTAGACGTATCCGGCGGCGCCGGCGCGCAGCGCGGGGACGACCGTCCGCTGTTCCGTGAAGCTGGTGACGATCAGGACGCGCGCCGGGTTCGCGGCCTCCCGCAGCCGCCGCAGGGCGTCGATGCCGTCGGTGCCCGGCATCTTCACGTCCATGAGGATCACGTCGGGCCGCAGTTCCTCGGCTCGGGCGACGCCTTCCTCGCCGTCGGCCGCCTCGCCGACGACCTCGATGTCCTCCTGTACCTCCAGGAAGGTGCGCAGGCCGCGCCGGACCACCTGGTGGTCGTCGACGAGGAGCACGCGGATGCCGGGGGTGTCAGCCACCGGGGACCTCCATCTCGATCGTGGTGCCCGTACCGGGCTCCGAGCGGACCTCCAGCCGGCCCCCGGCCCCGCTCGCGCGGTCGCGCATGGAGACCAGGCCGAGGTGGCGGCCCGCGGTGCGGACGGTGGAGGGGGAGAAGCCCCGGCCCCCGTCCCGTACGCGCAGCAGGGCGCCGCCGCCCGGGGTCCGGGCGAGGGTGACCTCGACGCGGTCCGCCCCGGAGTGGCGCAGGGCGTTGTGGAGGGCTTCCTGGGCCACCCGCAGCAGGGCCTCCTCCTGGGAGGCGGGCAGGGCCCGTACGCCGTCGCAGGTGAAGGTGACGTGTGCGGAGTGGGCGCGGTCCAGGACGCGGACGTGGTTGCGCAGGGTGGCGACGAGGCCGTCCTCGTCGAGCGCGGCGGGGCGCAGCTCGGTCACGGCGGCGCGGAGCTCGTCGGCGGCCTCGGCGGCCAGGGCGGCGACCTGCTGGAGTTCCCCCTTGGCCCGGTCCGGGTCACGGTCGACGAGGGTGGCGGCGGCCTGGGCGGTGAGGCGCAGGGAGAACAGCTTCTGGCTGACGGCGTCGTGCAGCTCGTGGGCGAGCCGGGAGCGCTCCTCTGCGATGGTCAGCTCGCGGCTGCGCTCGTAGAGGCGGGCGTTGGTGAGGGCTATGGCGGCGTGCTGGGCGAGGAGGGAGAGGAGTTCCTCGTCCTCGTCGGTGAAGCCGAGCGGTCCCCTCTTGTTGGCGAGGAAGAGGGCGCCGAGGGTGTCCTCGCCGTCCCTGATGGGCAGGCCGAGGAAGTCGGACATCTCGGGGTGGGCGGCGGGCCAGCCTCCGAAGCGGGGGTCCTCGCGTACGTCGGCCAGTCGCTGGGGGCCGTCCTGGTGGAGCATCGCGGCGAGGATGCCGTGCTGGCGGGGCAGGGGGCCGATGGCCCGCCACTGCTCCTCGGTGATGCCGTCGACGACGAACTGGGCGAAGCCCCCGTGGTCGTCCGGGACGCCCAGGGCCGCGTACTCGGCGTCCAGCAGTTCCCGGGCCGAGACGACGATGGTGCGCAGGACGTCCTTGACCTCCAGCCGGCGGCTCATGGCGAGCAGCGCGGTGCTGACGGCCGCCAGTCCCGTACAGGGTCCGTTGTGCATGGGGTCACCGTACCGGCGGCCCTGACCTGCGGGATCGGGCCTTTGACCTAGGTCCGGGGCCGGTGCGGGGTCGGGCGGAGGGAGGGGGTGGGGGCCCGTCGTCCCCGCCTTGAGGAGGAGGGCGCGGGGGGCGGAGTCGTCCTCCGGGCGGAGATCGGTCACACTCGGCGTTGCTGTTGCAACTCTGAGTGAGACTGTTACGTGGCCGATGTGAGCCCCGGCATAGGACGCACATCACTTACGAAGCTGCCTAGTGGACGTGTAAAGGCCCTGTCAGTGCGGGCGCACCTAGCGGCTGGGGTGGAAACGGGGGCACGGCGGGGGGCCGTGATCCACTAAGCGGCATCGTATGTCACACCTTTGCCACAGGATTTTGCCGCAGCTAAGAATGTCGACGTCGCACAGCGCCGCAGGGTCCCGGATCCTCGCGGCGCTCGCTGCGGCCACCGCCCCCGGATTCCCCACGGGGGCGCCCCCGTCGAAGAGGTTGCCCACGCCATGTCTGCTTCCAGCACTCCCGGTCACAGTCGTCTGACGAAGGCACACAAGCTGTCCATCGCCGGTGTCGCCACGCTCGGCGCCGCCGCCCTCGCCTTCTCGCTCGTCCCGGCCGGCGCCGCCCCCGCCGCCGAGGCCGGGACGGCCGTGGCCTTCGCCCCCGTGGCGTGGAGCCAGTCGGTGCAGCAGAACCTCAGCGCGCAGCACGTCGTCGCGGACAAGAAGGCCAAGGACACCGCCAAGGCGAAGGCCGAGGCCGACGCGAAGAAGGACCGCGAGCAGAAGCAGGCGGCGAGCCGTTCCGCGGCCCGCACCCCCGTCTTCGCGAACAACCTCGACGGCTGGATCAAGGAAGCCCTCTTCATCATGAAGAAGGAGGGCATCCCGGGCTCGTACGCCGGCATCCACCGCAACATCATGCGTGAGTCGAGCGGCAACCCCCGTGCGATCAACAACTGGGACATCAACGCCCAGAACGGCATCCCGTCGAAGGGCCTGCTCCAGGTCATTCCGCCGACCTTCGCGACGTACCACGTCAAGGGCACCAAGTTCGACCTGTACGACCCCGTCGCGAACATCGTCGCCGCGTGCAACTACGCCGCCGACCGCTACGGCTCGATGGACAACGTGAACAGCGCCTACTAGGCCTCGCACGACACAGACCCCCCATGCGCCTCAGGGCGGCCCCCGGAGTTCCGGGTGCCGCCCTGAGGCGTTCGTGCGTTCCGGCGGACCCGAGGGCCGCCGGGCGGGTCACTTGCGCATGACCTCGGGCTCGTGGCGGCGCAGCAGGCGCGCCACCAGGAAGCCGCAGGCGACGCCCATGAGCACCAGGATGGTGATGTCGAGGGTCCACTGGCCGACCGTGGCGTCCCAGAGCGGGTCGGTGTTGGTCGGGTTGTCGTGGTCCCACGGCGGCATGAGCCTGCCGAGGTTCAGCGTGGTGCCGGCGGCGGCGACGGCCCAGCGGGAGGGCATCAGCCAGGCGAACTGCTCCAGGCCCGGGGAGTCGTACACCTGGAAGAGGATGCCGGTGAACACGACCTGGATGATCGCGAACATGACCAGCAGCGGCATGGTCTTCTCGGAGGTCTTCACCAGCGAGGAGATGACCAGGCCGAACATCATCGAGGTGAAGCCGAGCGCCAGGACCGACAGGCAGAGCTCGACGGCCGGCGGCATGATCAGGCCCTCGGCGGGCAGCTCGCGCGGGAAGAAGCCGATCCCGCAGATGACCACGGCCTGGATGGCCGTGATGAGGCCGAGGACGATCACCTTCGACATGAGGTACGCGGACCGGGACAGGCCGGTCGCGCGTTCCCGCTCGTAGATGACGCGTTCCTTGATCAGCTCACGGACCGAGTTGGCGGCGCCCGAGAAGCACATGCCGACGCAGATGATCAGCATGATCGTGCCGGCGTCGCCGTTGAAGCGCGACGGCGGCGTGGGGGGCGCGAGGCCGAAGCTCGCGGGGATGACCGTGGAGACCACGCCCAGGACCGCCGGGAGGATCAGCATCAGGGCCATGAAGCCCTTGTCGGACGCGATCACCGAGAGGTAGCGGAAGATCAGCGTGAACAGCTGCGAAGCCCAGGCCTGCGGCTTCGGCGGGTTCATCTGCTGCGGCGAGGGCATCGCGACGGACTGCGGGGCGACCGCGTCGAGGTCGGCGGCGTACAGCTGGTAGTGCTGCGAGCCCTTCCAGCGGCCGGCCCAGTCGTAGTCGCGGTAGTTCTCGAAGGCGGAGAACACGTCGGCCCAGGTGGTGTAGCCGAAGAAGTTCAGCGCGTCGTCCGGCGGGCCGAAGTAGGCGACGGACCCGCCCGGGGCCATGACCAGCAGCTTGTCGCAGAGGGCCAGCTCGGCGACGGAGTGGGTGACGACCAGGACGGTACGGCCGTCGTCGGCGAGGCCGCGCAGCAGCTGCATGACGTCGCGGTCCATGCCCGGGTCGAGGCCGGAGGTCGGCTCGTCCAGGAAGATCAGCGACGGCTTGGTGAGGAGCTCCAGGGCCACGGACACGCGCTTGCGCTGACCACCGGAGAGCGCGGTGATCTTCTTGTCCTTGTGGATGTCGAGCTTGAGCTCGCGCAGCACCTCGTCGATGCGTGCGGCGCGCTCGGACTCGGCGGTGTCGCCGGGGAAGCGGAGCTTGGCGGCGTACTTCAGGGCCGTGCGGACCCGCAGCTCCTTGTGGAGGATGTCGTCCTGCGGGACGAGGCCGATGCGCTGTCGGAGTTCCGCGAACTGCTTGTACAGGTTGCGGTTGTCGTACAGCACGTCGCCCTGGTCGGCGGGCCGGTAGCCGGTGAGCGCCTTCAGGAGCGTGGACTTGCCGGAGCCGGAGGGGCCGATGACGCCGATCAGCGACTTCTCCGGGACGCCGAAGGTGACGTCCTTGAGGATCTGCTTGCCGCCGTCGACCGTGACCGTGAGGTGGCGGGCCGAGAAGGAGACGTCACCGGTGTCGACGAACTCTTCCAGCCGGTCGCCGACGATCCGGAAGGTGGAGTGGCCGACGCCGACGATGTCGTTCGGACCGAGCAGCGCGCTGCCGGACTTGGCGAGGGGCTGACCGTTGACGTAGGTGCCGTTGTGGCTGCCGAGGTCGTGGATCTCGAACCGGCCGCCGGGCATCGAGCGGAACTCGGCGTGCAGGCGGGAGACCTGGAGGTCGGAGACCACCAGCTCGTTCTCCAGCGCACGGCCGATGCGCATGACGTGACCCAGCGAGAACTGGTGGAACGTCGTCGGGCTGCGGTGGTCGCTGTACGCGGGGGCCCCGGACTGCACGGGACCGCCCTGCTGCGGGGGCACGTACGGCTGCTGCTGCGGCTGGTGCTGCGGCGGCTGCTGCTGTGCCTGGTGGTGCTGCTGGTCCCAGGCGGGCTGCTGCTGCTCCTGGTAGGCAGGAGCGGCCTGCTGCTGTGCCTGCGCGGCCGGGGCCTGGTACGCCGGCTGCGGCGCGGCGGCAGCGCTCAGATTCAGCCGCGGACCGTCCGTCGCGTTGCCCAGGTGCACCGGCGTGCCGGCCATGAGCTCGGTCTGCTGGACCCGCGCGCCGTGCACGTAGGTGCCGTTGGTGCTGCCGTGGTCCTCGATGCTCCAACCGCGTCCGTTCCAGCTGATGGTGGCGTGCCGCCACGACACCCTGGCGTCATCGATCACCACGTCTCCCTGGGGATCGCGCCCCAGCGAGTACGACCTGGACGGATCGAGCGTCCAGGTCCTTCCATTCAATTCCAGTACGAGTTCCGGCACTCCAGCCCCACTTAAGTCCCCCGAGAATCCCCCTGACGTCAGGGAGTCTAGGGATGGCGAACATCCGGGGGAACTATTTCAGGCCTGCGGCCACATGTGGAATCGGGGCCTTCCCGGGGCGTCTACGTCTGCCCGTTGACGGGGTCGAAAGTCACCCGGAGAGTGAGATAGGGGACTTCTCGACCGGCGGTCCCGTCGATTACCGCTCGGTAGGTATCGGGGGTCACCTCATGCGCCGCATTCGCCCGGGGAACGTGCTGCTGTCCGGGATCGCCGCCGTGGGGTGGTCGGTCGCCGCCATGGCGGGGGTGGCCGCGCTGGGGCTGCGGCTGCTGGGCGCGGACGCGGCGGGCGGCTCCCTCGGGGCGATGACCGCGGCCGTGGTGGTGCTGGCGTCGGGGGGCTCGGTGACCCCGTCCGGCGACCTGACGGTCCTCGGGGTGGCCGGGGCGGAGGCGGAAACCTCACTGGACGTGCGCCCTTTGGGGGTGGCGCTGGTCGGGGCGCTGGTGCTGGCGCGGATGTTCCTGCGCTCGCTGCCGGCCGGGGCGCGCGGGGGCGAACTCGCGGCGCGGGCCGCCGTGGTGGGGGCGCTGTTCACCGGTACGGCGGGGGCTCTGGCGTGGGCCGGGCACGACGTGGTCACCCTCGACGGGGCGCGGCTGCCGCTACCGCTGCCGCGGACCCCGGCCCGGGTGGAGGTCCCGGGGATCGGGGACATCGGCGGGCTGCTGCCGGACCGGGTCGGGGAGCTGCTCCCGGTGCGGGCGCGGATCGGGTTCTCGGCGGAGCTCGGGCCGACGCTCGTGGGCGCCGCGGTGTGGGTGACGGTGGTGCTGGCGCTGGCCCTGCTGGTCTCGCGGCGCGGTCCGGCGGCGTGGGCGCGGCCAGACGGCCTAGGGCCCGCGGTGTCGGCGGTGGTGGCCGCGCTGCTGGTGGCGGTGGCGGCCGGGCTCGCCGCGGCGGGCTGGGCCGCCGCCGGGGACGCGCGTCCGGGGCGGGTGGCGGGGGCGGCGCTGCTCGGGGGGCCGAACGGGAGCTGGCTGGGGGTGCTGCTGGGGCTGGGCGTGCCCTTCGAGGGGCGGGCCACGGGGCGGTTCGGGCCGCTGGTGCCGGATCCGCTGGACGCGCTGCTGGGGGCGGCGGAGCGGGAGCCGGTGACGGTGGCCCGGCTCGCGGAGTACGAGGGGCGGCTCTGGCTGCTGGCGGCGGGAGCGGGAGCGCTGCTGCTGTACGCGGGGGTACTGGCGGCCGTACGGGCCCCCGGGCGCGGGATCCTGCACTGCGCGGGGTGGCTCGCCGCCGTGACGGGGGTGGCGCTGGCGGGGCTGGTACGGCTGACGGACCTGTCGGCCGGGGCCTCGCTCGCGGTCCTGGGGGTGGACACGGTGGACACCCGGGTGGAACTGCACGGCAACCCGTGGACCGCACTGCTCCTGGGCGCGGCCTGGGGCGCGGCGGCGGGCGCGGCGGGCTGGACCCTGACCCGCACCCTGGGCCCCCGCCACCGGGCGAACCCCCCGGAACCGGCCCGGCAGGGGCGGACCCGACCGGGGCCGGACCGGCCGGGGCGGGACCTGCCCGGCGCGGGTTCCGGGCCGCCGGGGCACGGGGCGGAGCCCGACGGCTCCTGGGACGTGACGGTCACCGGCATCCCGCCGAGGCCCCGCCGCCCCGCCGGGGGCGGGCCTGCGCACCGGCCGCCCTTCACCCCGCCTCCCCCACCGGGAACCCCGCCACCACCGAAACCCCAGGCCCCTCCACCACCGCCGCGGGAGCCTTCGTAGCGGCCGGGCCGCCCGGACCCCCACCGCCACGACCCGGCCGGGGTGGCGTGGCCGCACGGCCGGAGGGCTCGGGCGTTCAAGAGGTGGGACGGGGGTCGGGGCGCGGGGGTGGGGAAGATACGGTGTGGGCACCATGAGCGCATCGCAGACCTCCGACGTCCCCACCCTCCTCGTCAAGATCTTCGGCAAGGACCGTCCCGGGATCACCGCCGGGCTGTTCGACACCCTCGCCGCCTACTCCGTCGACGTCGTCGACATCGAGCAGGTCGTCACCCGTGGCCGCATCGTCCTGTGCGCCCTCGTCACCAAGCCGGCCGGCGGCTCCGAGGGCGAGCTGCGGGCGACCGTCCACAGCTGGGCCGAGTCGCTGAAGCTGCAGGCCGAGATCCTCTCGGGCACCGGCGACAACCGGCCCCGCGGCAGTGGCCGTTCCCACGTCACCGTGCTGGGGCACCCGCTCACCGCCGAGTCCACCGCCACCATCGCCGCGCGGATCACCGCCGCCGGCGGCAACATCGACCGTATCTTCCGGCTCGCCAAGTATCCGGTGACGGCCGTCGAGTTCGCCGTGTCCGGTGTCGAGACGGAGCCGCTGCGCACCGCCCTGGCGCTGACCGCCGCGCAGATCGGCGTGGACGTGGCCGTGGTGTCGGCGGGGCTGCACCGGCGGGCGCAGCGGCTCGTCGTCATGGACGTGGACTCGACCCTGATCCAGGACGAGGTCATCGAGCTGTTCGCCGCGCACGCGGGCTGCGAGGCCGAGGTCGCCGAGGTGACCGAGCGGGCGATGCGCGGGGAGCTGGACTTCGAGCAGTCCCTGCACGCCCGGGTGGCGCTGCTGGAGGGGCTGGACGCCTCGGTGGTGGACAAGGTCCGCTCCGAGGTGCGGCTGACCCCCGGGGCCCGGACCCTGATCCGGACCCTGAAGACGCTCGGCTACCAGGTGGGTGTGGTCTCGGGCGGGTTCACGCAGGTGACGGACGACCTGCGGGAGCGGCTGGGGCTGGACTTCGCCTCGGCGAACACCCTGGAGATCGTCGACGGGAAGCTGACCGGCAAGGTCACCGGCGAGATCGTGGACCGGGCGGGCAAGGCCCGGCTGCTGCGCCGCTTCGCCGCCGAGGCCGGGGTCCCGCTGGCCCAGACGGTGGCGATCGGTGACGGCGCCAACGACCTGGACATGCTGAACGCGGCCGGGCTGGGCGTGGCCTTCAACGCCAAGCCGGTGGTCCGCGAGGCCGCGCACACCGCCGTGAACGTGCCGTTCCTGGACGCGGTGCTGTACCTGCTGGGCATCACCCGCGAAGAGGTCGAGGCCGCCGACCTGGCCTGACGGCGGGTACGTACGAGCCCGGGGGCGGGCCGGGCCCGCCCCCGGGCGTACGCGGTCAGTGTTCCTTCGGCGTCCAGAAGTCCAGCAGGGTGCCCACCCCGTGCTCGACGGACTTCCACGTGCCGGTGAAGGAGACGACGGCCAGCGCGGCGGTCGGGAAGCCCGTACGGGTCATCCGTGCCAGGGTGTCGCCCTCGGCCCGCCGGGAGAGGGCGTCGGCGAGGGCGTGCATGCCGGGGTTGTGACCGATGACGAGGAGGTCGGACACCTCGTCGGGGGTCTCGTTCAGCAGGGCGATGAGCTCGCCCAGCGAGGCGTCGTAGAGCCGCTCCTCGTAGAGGGTCTTCGGCCGGTACGACAGCTCCTGGACGGCGAGCTTCCAGGTCTCCCGGGTGCGGGCGGCGGTGGAGCAGAGGGCCAGGTCGAAGGTGATGCCGGTCTCGGCCAGCTTCAGTCCGACGGCGGGCGCGTCCTTGCGGCCGCGTTCCGCCAGCGGGCGGTCGTGGTCGGACACCTGGGGCCAGTCGGCCTTGGCGTGCCGGAGGAGGGCGATCCTGCGGGGTGTGTCGGCGCTCATGGCTCCCAGCTTCGCATGAAACGAGCCATGGGGCGCAGGGTGTTGGGGCACCGCCGCCCGGGGGTGCGGCGCACCCCGGCGCACGCGGGTCAGCCGACGGCGCGCAGCAGCTGCTGGGTGTAGTGGACCAGTCCCGCGGCCTCGCCGGTGGCGGCCTGGGCCTGGCCCGAGCCGGCGAGGAGCAGCAGGAGCAGGCCGAAGGCGAGGGCGGGCAGGGCCAGCGCCCACCAGTGCAGCCGGGTGTTCGCGCCGGTGCCGGCGGACGCGCGGCGGCGGCGCGCCGGGGCGGCGTGGGACGGGGTGTGCGTGGGGGCCGACATGGCCGCCTCCGGGAGTGTGCGGGTGGGACTGGCTCGCTGCTTCGAATCTATGGATCCGAGGCGGCGGTGCCCATCCGGGGCACACCCCACTGCACCCTGAACCTGGCCCCCTAGGGGATGGTGGGGTTATCCCCCCACCGGCCGGATGCCCGCCCGGCGTCAGGGAGACGCGATGGTGGCGATGACGGCGATGATCACGGTCACGGCGAGCATCGCGCCGAGCACGAGGCCGAGCTTCTTGTGGCCGTTCTGGGGGTTCGGTTCGAGTGCGGGCGACATGCCGTTCAGTCTCGCATGCCGCATTCGTCCTCGATCGTGCGGTCCCGGCCGGCGAGGACGCCGAGGACGATCTGCGGGACGAGGAGTGCGGCCATCACGGCGAGCGGCAGGTCCCAGCCTCCGCTGTGCTGGTAGAGGGTGCCGATGAGCAGGGGTCCGGGGATGGAGATGAGGTATCCGGTGCTCTGGGCGAAGGCGGAGAGCTTGACGACCCCGGCCGGGGACTTGGCGCGCAGCCCGATCAGGGTGATGACGAGCGGGAAGGCGCAGTTGGAGACGCCGAGGAGGAGGGCCCAGGCCCAGGCTCCGGCGGCGGGGGCGAGGTAGAGCCCGAGGTAGCCGGCGAGGCCGAAGAGGCCGAGGGTGACGGCGATGGGGCCCTGGTTGCGCATCCGTCCGGCGAGGCCGGGGATGACGAAGGCGAGGGGGACGCCCATGACCATGGTGACGGCGAGCAGGACCCCGGCGGTGGAGGCGGAGACTCCGGCGTCGCGGAAGATCTGCGGCAGCCAGCCCATCGTGACGTAGGCGCCGGTGGCCTGGAGGCCGAAGTAGCAGGCCAGTGCCCAGGCGGTGCGGCTGCGGACCACGGAGGGGCCGGCGTCCTCGCGTAGGGCGGCGGGCGCGGCGGCCTTCTCGCGGCGGGCGGCGAGGGCGACGGGCAGCCAGGGCAGTACGGCGGCGACGGCGAGGGCGGCCCAGATCAGCAGGCCGGTGCGCCAGTCGCCGCCGAGGGCGGAGGTCAGCGGGACGGTCGCGGCGGCGGCGAGGGAGGTGCCGGCGGCCAGGGCCATGGAGTAGAGGCCGGTCATGGTGCCGACGCGGTCGGGGAACCAGCGCTTGACGATCACCGGGAGCAGCACGTTGGTGACGGCTATGCCGGCGAGGGACAGGGCGCTGGCGGCGAGGAAGGCGGCGGCGCTGTCGGCGAAGGGGCGGATCAGCAGGCCGGCGGCGACGGCGGCCATGCCGGCGCAGACGACGGCGGCCGGGCCGAAGCGGCGGGAGAGCCGGGGCGCGGTGACGCCGAAGACGGCGAAGCACAGGGCCGGGACGGAGGTGATGAGTCCGGCGACGGCGCCGCTCATGTGGAGGCCGGTGCGGGCCTCCTCGAAGAGGGCGCCGAGGCTGGTGATGGCGGGCCGCAGGTTCAGGGCGGCCAGCACGATGCCGACGACGAGGACCGGACCGAGCCATCGGGGCGTGGCGTCGGGGGCCGCGGGGGTCCGGTGGGCGGAGGAGCGGACGGCCGCCGGGCGGTTGATGGTCTGGATGTCTTCGTCGAGCATTCGTCCATCATAGAATCATGGGATGATTGGTTGTCCAGTCGCCCCAGAGAGGACCTTGCCCACATGCCGCTGACCTCGCCCCGGCGATCCGCGCTCGTCGACCAGGTGATCGCCCAGCTCCGCAACCAGATCACCTCGGGCGAGTGGCCGGTCGGGAGCCGCATCCCGACCGAACCCGCCCTGGTGGAGCTGCTGGGCGTCGCCCGCAACACCGTGCGGGAGGCCGTGCGGGCGCTCGCGCACAACGGGCTCCTGGACATCCGCCAGGGTTCGGGCACGTACGTGATCGCCACCAGCGAGCTCGCCGGGGTGATGCACCGCCGCTTCGCCGGGGCGGACCCCCGGCACATCGCGGAGCTGCGCTCGACGCTGGAGTCCTCGGCGGCCCGGCTGGCGGCCGAGCGGCGCACCGAGCGGGACCTCCTGCAGCTGGACGCACTGCTGGCGCGGCGCGAGGAGGCATGGGCGAGCGGGGACGCGGAGCTGTTCGTCGGCGCGGACGTCGGCCTGCACATGGCGGTGGTGACGGCCTCGCACAACGACGTGCTGATCGAGCTGTACGCGGACCTGGGCGACCTGGTCGCGGACTGGCTGCGGTCGGACGTCGGCAGCGAGCTGCGGCCGGCGGACCATCTGGACCACGCGCGGCTGATCGAGGCGATCCGGCGCGGGGACGGGGACGCGGCCGCCTCGGAGGCGGCGGGCTACCCCTTCGTCTGCCTCGGCAAGGGCGCCGCCCGCTGAACGGAGCGGTCCGGGCGCGCACCGTGCGGGAGCGCGCGGTTCGGCGGCGTGCGGTTCAGCGGCGTGCGGTCCCGGGCCGTTCGTGGCTCACCCAGGCCGTACGGACCTCCTTCCAGCAGCGTCCGGTGAGCTGGACACGGCCGGCCGGGCCCAGGGGGACGGCGGCGCCGTCCCCGTCGACGTCCCACCAGCGGTCGCACTCCACGTGCAGCCGGAGCAGGTCGGTCTCGGGGTAGCCGTTGTGGCAGTACGCCACCACCAGCGAGCCGTCGATCTCGGTGTCGCAGTCGGCGCCGAACAGTTCCCGGGCGCCGGCGGGGGTCTCGGGCCGGACGGGTGGCTCGGCGGGGATGTCGGCGAGGTCCACGGCGGCCGGGGCCGCCGCTTCGGGCCCGTGGGCCGGGTCCTGGCCGCCGTGCTGCGCGACGGCTCCCGGGATCAGGAGTCCGGTCAGGACCACGGAGGTGACCAGCAGCGATACCGCTCGGCTCGGCCTCGCGCGCACGCCCCCACCTCCTCCCCGTACCGGCCGGGAAGATCCCGGCCTGGTCAGTTTGCAGGCATCTGTCCTGGTTTTCGACTCGGGAAGATCCGGTCAGCCGACGAACATCCGGTCGAAGACGCGGAAACGGCGGTGGCCGCGCCCTCCCTGAGGAGAGCGCGGCCACCGCCGTACGTCCGGGACCGGGGTCCGGGGTCAGGCACCCATCGCGTGCAGGCCGCCGTCCACGTGGACGATCTCGCCGGTGGTCTTCGGGAACCAGTCCGACAGCAGCGCCACGACGCCCTTGCCCGCCGGCTCCGGGTCGCTCATGTCCCACTCCAGCATGGAGCGGTTGTTCCAGACCTCCGCCAGCTCGCCGAAGCCCGGGATGGACTTCGCGGCCATGGAGCCGATCGGACCGGCCGAGACCAGGTTGCAGCGGATGTTCTCCTTGCCCAGGTCGCGGGCGAGGTAGCGGCTGGTGGCCTCCAGGGCCGCCTTGGCCGGGCCCATCCAGTCGTACTGCGGCCAGGCGTACTGCGCGTCGAAGGTGAGGCCGACAATGGCCGCGCCCTCCGCCGGGAACAGCGGCTTGCAGGCCATGGTCAGCGACTTCAGCGAGAACGCCGAGACGTGCATGGCCGTGGCGACCGACTCGAACGGGGTGTTCAGGAAGTTGCCGCCCAGGGCGTCCTGCGGGGCGAAGCCGATGGAGTGCACGACCCCGTCGAGGCCGCCGAGCTCGTCGCGGACGAGCTGCTCCAGGCGGTCCAGGTGCTCCTGGTTGGTGACGTCGAGCTCGATCACCTTGACCGGCTTGGGCAGCTTCCGCGCGATGCGCTCGGTCAGCGTGGGACGCGGGAAGGCGGTGAGGATGACCTCGGCGCCCTGCTCCTGGGCCAGCTTGGCGGTGTGGAAAGCGATGGAGGACTCCATCAGCACCCCGGTGATGAGGATGCGCTTGCCTTCAAGAATTCCGCTCATGTGATCAGTGACCCATGCCCAATCCGCCGTCAACGGGAATGACGGCTCCGGTGATGTACGCGGCGTCGTCGGACGCCAGGAAGCTCACGGCTGCCGCGATCTCCTCGGGCTGCGCGTAACGGGCGAGCGGCACCTGGGCGACGATGCCCGCGCGCTGCTCGTCGGTCAGCACCTTCGTCATGTCCGTGTCCACGAAACCGGGAGCGACCACGTTGAAGGTGATGTTGCGCGAGCCCAGCTCGCGGGCGAGCGACCGGGCGAAGCCCACCAGCGCGGCCTTGGAGGCGGCGTAGTTGGCCTGGCCGGCCGAGCCGAGCAGCCCCACGACCGAGGAGATCAGGACCACACGGCCCTTCTTCGCCCGCAGCATGCCACGGTTGGCGCGCTTGACCACGCGGAAGGTGCCGGTGAGGTTCGTGTCGACGACGGACGCGAAGTCCTCCTCGGACATCCGCATCAGCAGCGTGTCCTTCGTGATGCCGGCGTTGGCCACCAGCACCTCGACGTTGCCGTGCTTCTCCTCGATCTCCTTGTAGGCCTGCTCCACCTGCTCGGAGTCGGTGATGTCGCAGCGCACCGCCAGCACACCCAGCGAGGTGAGCGCCTCCGGGGGCTCGCCCGACCGGTACGTGATCGCGACCTTGTCGCCGGCCTGTGCGAAGGCTCGGGCGATGGCGAGGCCGATGCCCCGGTTACCTCCGGTGACGAGAACCGAGCGGCTCAACGGATCACCCTTTCGCTAGCTGTCTGAATACCAAAAACCTATAGGCCCCGTCCGAGATCCGGAGAATCGGGCTCCGACAGGGCCTTGCGACGCGCTCTGTCGAGTCCCTACAGAAAGATGTAGGCACAAGAGCCCCGGGTTCGACATGATCGGGGCGACCGGCCCCGACCTCGGGAGGACTTCCGTGGCCCATTCCATCGACGCGGCTTTCACCGCGCTGCCCCTGCGGGCGCTCGCCGACGCGGCGCTCGCCCGGGCGCGCGCGCTGGGCGCTGATCACGCCGACTTCCGGCTGGAGCGGATCCGCAGCGCCTCCTGGCGACTGCGCGACGCCAAGCCCTCGGGCGGCTCCGACACCACCGACCTCGGGTACGCGGTCCGGGTGGTGCACGGGGGCAGCTGGGGCTTCGCCTCGGGCGTGGACCTGACCATGGACGCCGCCGCGCGCGTGGCCTCGCAGGCCGTGGCCATGGCGAAGCTGTCCGCGCAGGTGATCAAGGCGGCCGGTTCCGACGAGCGGGTGGAGCTCGCCGACGAGCCCGTGCACGCCGACAGGACCTGGATCTCCGCCTACGACGTGAACCCCTTCGAGGTTCCCGACGCGGAGAAGGCGGCGCTGCTCGCCGACTGGAGTTCCCGGCTGCTGGCCGCCGAGGGCGTCGCGCACGTGGACGCCTCGCTGCTCGCCGTCCACGAGAACAAGTTCTACGCCGACACCGCCGGCACCTCCACCACCCAGCAGCGGGTACGGATCCACCCGCAGCTCACCGCCGTCGCCGTGAACGCCGCCACCGGCGAGTTCGACTCCATGCGCACCATCGCCCCGCCCGCCGGGCGCGGCTGGGAGTACCTGACCGGCACCGGCTGGGACTGGAACTCCGAGCTGGAGCAGATCCCCGGCCTGCTCGCCGAGAAGATGCGGGCCCCGAGCGTCGAGGCCGGGCGCTACGACCTGGTCGTGGACCCGTCCAACCTGTGGCTCACCATCCACGAGTCCATCGGCCACGCCACCGAGCTCGACCGGGCACTGGGCTACGAGGCGGCGTACGCGGGGACCTCCTTCGCCACCTTCGACCAGCTCGGCACGCTCAAGTACGGCTCCTCGATCATGAACGTGACGGGTGACCGCACCGCCGAGCACGGCCTCGCCACCATCGGCTACGACGACGAGGGCGTCGAGGCGCAGAGCTGGGACCTGGTCAAGGACGGCACCCTGGCCGGCTACCAGCTGGACCGGCGGATCGCGAAGCTCACCGGACTCGGCCGCTCCAACGGCTGCGCCTACGCCGACTCCCCCGGGCACGTGCCGGTGCAGCGGATGGCGAACGTCTCGCTCCAGCCGGATCCGGGCGGGCTGTCCACGGAGGACCTGATCGGCGGGGTCGAGCGCGGGATCTACGTGGTCGGCGACCGGTCCTGGTCCATCGACATGCAGCGCTATAACTTCCAGTTCACCGGGCAGCGCTTCTTCCGCATCGAGAACGGCCGGCTGGCCGGGCAGCTGCGCGACGTCGCGTACCAGGCCACGACCACCGACTTCTGGGGCTCGATGGAGAAGGTCGGCGGCCCCCAGACCTATGTCCTGGGCGGCGCCTTCAACTGCGGCAAGGCCCAGCCGGGCCAGGTGGCGGCGGTCTCGCACGGCTGCCCGTCCGCGCTGTTCCGCGACGTGAACATCCTCAACACCACTCAGGAGGCCGGACGCTGATGTCGACTCGGACCAAGCCCCACGAGATCGTCGAGCGGGCCCTGGAGCTGTCCACCGCCGACGGCTGCGTCGTCATCGCCGACGAGGAGTCCAGCGCCAACCTGCGCTGGGCCGGCAACGCGCTCACCACCAACGGCGTCACCCGCGGCCGGACCCTGACGGTCATCGCGACCGTCGACGGCAAGGAGGGCACGGCCTCGGGGGTCGTCTCGCGCTCCGCCGTCACCGCCGCCGACCTGGAGCCGCTCGTACGGGCCGCCGAGGCGGCCGCCCGGGGTGCCGGGCCCGCCGAGGACGCCCAGCCGCTGGTGACCGGTACGCCCGCCTCGCCGGACTTCACCGACGGCCCGGCCGAGACCTCCTCGGCGGTGTTCGCGGACTTCGCCCCGGCCCTCGGCGAGGCCTTCGCCCGGGCCCGCGCGGGCGGCCGGGAACTGTACGGGTTCGCCAACCACGAGCTCGTCTCCACCTACGTCGGCACCTCGACCGGTCTGCGACTGCGCCACGACCAGCCCAAGGGCACCCTCGAGCTCAACGCCAAGTCCCCCGACCGCACTCGCTCCGCCTGGGCGGGCCGCGCCACCCGGGACTTCAAGGACGTGGACCCGACCGTGCTGGACGCGGAGCTGGCCGTACGGCTGGGCTGGGCCGAGCGGAAGATCGAGCTGCCCGCCGGGCGGTACGAGACCCTGCTCCCGCCGACCGCCGTGGCCGACCTGCTGATCTACCAGATGTGGTCGGCGGCGGCCCGGGACGCGGTGGAGGGCCGGACGGTCTTCTCCAAGCCCGGCGGCGGCACCCGGCTCGGCGAGAAGCTTTCCGAGCTGCCCCTGACCCTGCGCAGCGACCCGAACGCGCCGGGCCTGGAGTCCGCGCCGTTCGTGATCGCGCACAGCTCGGGCGACGACGCCTCGGTGTTCGACAACGGCCTGCCGGTCCCGGCGACCGAGTGGATCAGCGGCGGCGAGCTGGCCCGGCTGACCACGACCCGGCACAGCGCGGCCCTGACCGGCCTGCCGCTGTCCCCGGCCTTCGGGAACCTGATCCTGGACGGGGGCGGCGAGAAGTCCCTGGAGGAGATGGTCGCGGGCACCGAGCGGGGCCTGCTGCTGACCTGCCTCTGGTACATCCGCGAGGTGGACCCGGCCACCCTGCTGCTCACGGGCCTGACCCGGGACGGCGTCTACCTGGTGGAGAACGGGCAGGTCACGGGCGAGGTCAACAACTTCCGCTTCAACGAGTCCCCGGTGGACCTGCTGTCGCGGGCCTCGGAGGCGGGGCGGACCGAGAAGACCCTGCCGCGCGAGTGGGGCGACTGGTTCACCCGGGCCGCGATGCCCGCGCTGCGCATCCCGGACTTCAACATGAGCTCGGTCAGCAAGGGCGTCTGAGCACCTAGACTGACCATGGCAATTTCAGACATCCGAGGAGTCGAGAAACCGTGACGGACATCGTCGACGAACTGAAGTGGCGCGGGCTCTTCGCCCAGTCCACCGACGAAGAAGCGCTGCGCAAGGCGTTCGCGGACGGTCCCGTCACGTTCTATTGCGGCTTCGACCCGACGGCGGCCTCGCTGCACGTGGGGCACCTGGTGCAGGTGCTCACCGTGCGCCGGCTCCAGCAGGCCGGCCACCGGCCGCTGGCGCTGGTCGGCGGGGCCACCGGTCAGATCGGTGACCCGCGCCCGACCGCCGAGCGCACGCTGAACGACCCGGAGACCATCGCGAACTGGGTGACCCGGCTGCGCACGCAGATCGAGCCGTTCCTGTCCTTCGAGGGCGAGAACGCGGCGCTGATGGTCAACAACCTGGACTGGACGGCGGGCATGTCCGCCATCGAGTTCCTGCGGGACATCGGCAAGCACTTCCGCGTCAACAAGATGCTGACGAAGGACTCGGTCGCCAAGCGGCTGGAGTCGGACCAGGGCATCAGCTACACCGAGTTCAGCTACCAGCTGCTCCAGGGCATGGACTTCCTGGAGCTGTACCGGCGCTACGGCTGCGTGCTCCAGCAGGGCGGCTCCGACCAGTGGGGCAACCTGACGGCCGGTCTCGACCTGATCCACCGGGTCGAGCCCGACGCGCACGTGCACGCGATGGCGACCCCGCTGATGGTCAAGGCGGACGGCACCAAGTTCGGCAAGTCCGAGAGCGGCGCCGTCTGGCTGGACCCGGAGATGACCTCCCCGTACGCGTTCTACCAGTTCTGGCTGAACGTGGACGACCGGGACGTCTCCACCTACATGCGGATCCTGTCCTTCAAGTCCCGCGAGGAGCTCGAGGAGCTGGAGGCGCAGACCGCCGAGCGGCCGCAGGCGCGCGCCGCGCAGCGGGCGCTCGCGGAGGAGCTGACCACGCTGGTGCACGGCGCGGACCAGTGCGCCGCCGTGATCGCCGCGTCGAAGGCGCTGTTCGGTCAGGGCGAGCTGGCGGAGCTGGACGGGCCCACGCTGGCCGCGGCCCTGTCCGAGCTGCCGCACGCGCAGGTCTCCGAGCTGGGCCAGGTCGTGGACCTGTTCGCGGAGACGGGCCTGGTCGCGAGCAAGTCCGCCGGGCGCCGGACCGTGAAGGAGGGCGGTGCCTACGTGAACAACGTGAAGGTCACCGCTGAGGACGCGGTCCCCGCGAAGGAGGACCTGCTGCACGGGCGCTGGCTGGTGCTGCGGCGCGGCAAGAAGAACCTGGCCGCCGTCGAGGTGACCGGCGCCTGAGGCCCGGGCACAACGGAACGGCCGAGGGGCCGGCGCGGACGTGACGTCCGCGCCGGCCCCTTCGTCACGGCCCCGCCAGGCCCCGCTAGGTGGTGCGGCTCCTGCCGCCGCGGACGGCCATGTAGGCCATGTCGCCCAGTCCTACGATCAGGACGGCTCCGGCCAGTTGCAGCAGGTGCCGGATCCAGTCGATGCCCCGGGTGTCCTCGACCCCGATCCAGCGGGAGACGGCGTTGCCGAGGACGGCTCCGATAATGCCGAAGACGGTGGTCAGCCAGAGGGGCTGGTGCTGCTTGCCCGGCAGGATGGCGCGGGCTATGAGACCCAGCACGAAACCGACGATGATCGCCCACAACCATTGCATGTCGAGCCTCCCTGTGGCGCGTTGTGCGCATGTGGGCCCAGTTTCGACCCATCCGGCGTACCGCGCATTTCGGACACTGCCGTTCGGGGGACACCCCCTCTCCTCGCGGCGGGGAGGGCGGCGTACCGTGGGAGGGTCCGGGCCGGGGAGTGTCCGGCGGGTGGATCGGGTGGTGGAGCGTGCGGCGGACGAAGCGGAACGAGTCCGGGGTCTTCCGGATCACAGGGGCCCGGATGGGCCTCGCCGAGGACGTACGGGGACGGCAGCGTCGGTACGTGATCTCGATGACCGTGAGAACCCTGTCGGTCGTCGCGACGGTGGTCCTGTGGAACGTGGAGCGCCACGTGGCCATGGTGACGCTGGCCGCCGGTGTGCTGCTGCCGTACATCGCGGTGGTCATCGCGAACGCCGGGCGCGAGTCGACGCCCTCACTGCCCTCGCACTTCGTGCCCGCGCCCGTGCGCCCCGCACTAGACCCGGGAAAGCTCAATAAAAGCTCAGATCAATCATGAAGTTCCGGTGCACCCCACCGGGTCCTGCGTGACATACTGCCTACGCGCTCCGCATCCCCCGTCGGAGCGACGGACCGACGCCGGGCAGCTCCCCCCGTGGCTGCCCGGCGTCGCCCTTCCGGTCGTGGGGGTGTTTGTAGGGTTGAGGCTGTGAACTCCCCTGATACGAACTCCCCGGACGCGACCTCTCCCGACGCGGCCGGCACTGGCGCCGCCACCACCTGTTCGGCCAAGGGCTGCCGTGACGCGGCGGTCTGGGTCCTGGCGTGGAACAACCCGACGCTGCACACCCCGGAGCGCCGCAAGACCTGGCTGGCCTGCGAGGAGCACCGGGAGCACCTCTCGCAGTTCCTGGGGGTCCGCGGGTTCCTCAAGGACGTGGTGAAGCTGGAGGACTGGGTCCAGCCGGAGGGCTCGGAACGCCCTCGATGACCGCTTGAGAAACGCTCGAGCCCCGGCGGAGGCCGGGGCTCGGGGGCGGGCGAAGCGGTGCGGCGGTGCGCGCCCTCAGCCGCCGATCGCCGACATGGGGCGGTCGGGCTGGAGGAAGGACGGGTCGTCGAGGCCGGAGCCGGCCTTCTTGCCCCACATCGCCACCTGCCACAGGCGGGCGATCTCCTCGTCCGGGGCGCCGGAGCGCAGCGCCGCCCGCAGGTCCGACTCCTCGGTGGCGAAGAGGCACGTACGGATCTGGCCGTCGGCCGTGAGCCTCGTACGGTCGCAGGCGCCGCAGAAGGGGCGGGTGACCGAGGCGATGACGCCGACGGTGGCGGGGCCGCCGTCGACCACCCAGCGCTCGGCGGGGGCGGAGCCGCGCTCGTCGGCGCCTTCCTCGGTGAGGGTGAAGCGGGTGCGCAGGGACTCCAGGATGTCACCGGCGGTGATCATGCCGTCGCGCTTCCAGCCGTGCTGGGCGTCGAGGGGCATCTGCTCGATGAAGCGGAGCTCGTACTCGTTCTCCACGGCCCAGGCGAGCAGGTCGGGAGCCTCGTCGTCGTTCAGGCCGGGCATCAGGACGGCGTTGACCTTGACGGGGGTCAGGCCGGCGTCGCGGGCGGCGGCCATGCCGTCGATGACGTCGTGGTGGCGGTCGCGGCGGGTGAGGGTCTTGAAGACCTCGGGGCGCAGCGTGTCGAGAGAAACGTTCACCCTGTCCAGGCCGGCGGCCTTGAGCGCCTGTGCGGTGCGCTTGAGGCCGATGCCGTTGGTGGTCAGGGACATCTTGGGGCGGGGTTCCAGGGCCGCGCAGCGCTCGACGATGCCGACGAGGCCGGGGCGCAGCAGGGGCTCGCCGCCGGTGAAGCGGACCTCGGTGATGCCGAGCTTGGTGACGGCGATGTCGATCAGGCGGACGATCTCGTCGTCGGTGAGCAGATCGGACTTGCCGAGCCACTGCAGGCCCTCCTCGGGCATGCAGTACGTACAGCGCAGATTGCACCGGTCGGTGAGCGAGACGCGCAGGTCAGTGGCCACGCGGCCGTAGGTGTCGAGAAGCACTGTGGGCCCCCTCCCCTGTCCGGTTCTGTAGAGGTCGACGCTGTCGCGGATACGCGGAAGCGCTGTATTCGAGCCTACGCGACGGCTGTGACATGTAGGGGTGCCCGAATGAACGAGACGCGGCGTGGCCGCGTCGTAGAGAAGTACGACGCGGCCACGGCGGGTGTTCGGCGGATTTCAGTGCGCTCCTGTTCCCGTGAGGGAGCGCACCTCCAGCTCGGCGAACTTCTGGGGGTCGGCCTTCTCCTTGGACAGGACGGTTCCCAGCCATCCGAGGAGGAAGCCCAGGGGGATGGAGATGATCCCCGGGTTCTCCAGCGGGAACCAGTAGAAGTCGGCGTCCTTGAACATCGAGGTGGGCTTGCCGGAGACCACCGGCGAGAAGAGCACCAGGCCGACCGCCGAGATCAGGCCTCCGTAGATCGACCACAGCGCGCCCTGGGTGCTGAAGCGCTTCCAGAAGAGGCTGTAGAGGATCGTCGGGAGGTTGGCGGAGGCCGCCACGGCGAAGGCGAGGGCGACCAGGCCGGCGACGTTCAGGTCGCGGGCGAGGGCGCCGAGGCCGATGGCGACGGCGCCGATGACCACGGTGGACCAGCGGGCGGCGCGCACCTCCTCCTTCTCGGTGGCGTTGCCCTTGCGGATGACGTTCACGTAGAGGTCGTGCGCGAAGGACGAGGAGGAGGCGAGGGTCAGGCCCGCCACCACGGCGAGGATGGTCGCGAAGGCCACGGCGGAGATGACGGCGAGCAGGATCGCGCCGCCGGTGGAGCCGGAGCCGCCGCCGATCTCCTGGGCGAGCAGCGGGGCCGCGGTGTTGCCGGCCTTGTTGGAGGCGAGGATGTCGGCCCGCTTGAGCAGGGCGGCGGCGCCGAAGCCGAGGGCGATGGTCATCAGGTAGAAGGCGCCGATGATGCCGATGGCCCAGTTCACGGACTTGCGGGCGGCCTTGGCGGTGGGGACGGTGTAGAAGCGGATCAGGATGTGCGGCAGGCCGGCGGTGCCGAGGACCAGGGCGAGGCCCAGGGAGATGAAGTCCAGCTTCGACAGCGAGTCCTTGCCGTACTTGAGTCCGGGCTCCAGGAACTTGGCGTTCTGGCCGCTGTTCTCGGCGGCCTGGCCCAGCAGGGCGGAGATGTTGAAGTTGAACTTCAGCAGCACCAGGAAGGTGATCAGCAGGGCGCCCGCGATGAGCAGCACCGCCTTGACCATCTGGACCCAGGTGGTGCCCTTCATGCCGCCGATCGTCACGTAGACGATCATCAGGAGGCCGACGAGGGCGACGACGGCGACCTTCCCGCCGTCGCTGGTGATGCCCAGGAGCAGCGAGACGAGCACGCCGGCGCCGGCCATCTGGGCGAGCAGGTAGAAGATCGAGACCACGATGGTGGAGGTGCCGGCGGCGGTGCGGACGGGCCGCTGGCGCATCCGGTACGCGAGGACGTCGCCCATCGTGTAGCGGCCGGAGTTGCGCAGCGGCTCGGCGACGAGCAGCAGGGCCACCAGCCAGGCGACGAGGAAGCCGATGGAGTAGAGGAAGCCGTCGTAGCCGAAGAGGGCGATGGCTCCGGCGATGCCGAGGAAGGACGCGGCGGACATGTAGTCGCCGGAGATGGCCAGGCCGTTCTGGAAGCCGGTGAACTGGCGGCCGCCGGCGTAGAAGTCGGCGGCGTCCTTGGTCTGGCGGCCGGCCCAGATCGTGATGATCAGGGTGGCGACGACGAACAGGCCGAACAGGGTGATGATCAGCGGGCGGTGCTCACTGGCTCCGGCGGCGACCGTCAGGTGCGGGATCGCGCTCACTCTCCGGCCTCCATCCGCTGCTTGATGGCCTTGGCCTTGGGGTCGAGCTTGGCGGCGGCGTGCCGCGAGTACAGCCAGGCGATCAGGAAGGTCGTCGCGAACTGGGCGAGTCCGAGGACGAGGGCGACGTTGATGTTGCCGAAGAGCTTGGTCCCCATGAAGTCGCCCGCATAGCTGGACAGCAGGACGTAGAGCAGGTACCAGGCGATGAAGGCCACGGTGAGCGGGAAGGCGAAGGAGCGGTAGGAGCTGCGCAGTTCGGCGAACTCGGGGCTCTGCTGGACGCGCGCGAACTCCTCGGCGGTGGGGCTCGCCGGGGCCGGTCCCGCGCCGCTGGTCGGCGGCGCTGCTTCGGTGGTCACGGGGGGTTCTCCTTGTGACGCGGGTGCGGTGGGGACGACGGACAAAACAACCTCCGTGTGGGGGGACGGTGGTGCTGATCCCCCCTGTCAACGGCACGGCCGGCGTGTCGGGACGGTTCAACACCCGCTGGTTCTTCCGAAACTGATTCCTCGAACTGATGGCGCAAAGGGGAACGGCGGCACTAGGTTCGCGTGTCATGAACCCGTCCGGCGCGACCGCGCGCGGACGGCTTTTTCAGGATGATGTGGAGAACCCATGGCTCATCTGGGACACGGCCGCCGGCGAGCTCTCGCCGTTCCGGTCGGCCTGGCGCTCACCGCCTCGCTCGCCTTCCTTCCCTCGGTGGCGGCCTCGGCCGCTCCGCTGGGCAACACGGCGGAGTCGGCGACGGCATCGAAGGCCGCGACCACCGGCCCGAAGCTGTCGTACGTGGCGAACCTGACGGCGTACGGGACGGCCAAGCAGGCGAAGAAGGCCATCGAGCAGGCCGGCGGCACGGTGGTGAAGGCGTACGACGAGATCGGCGTCGTCGTCGCGCACTCCCAGAACCCGGACTTCGCCAAGCAGCTGCGGACCCAGCGCAACCTCTTCGTGTCGGTCGGCGCCACCCGCACGGCCCCCCTCAGCACGGTGCAGACCACCGAGGAGGGCACGACCCAGAAGCTGAGCGCCGAGGACGCGGCGAAGGCGGCCGCGCAGGCCGAGCCCGGGCAGGAGCCCCTGGAGTCCAACCAGTGGGACCTGCGGGCGATCAAGGCCGACCAGGCGCACAAGATCAACGATGGCAGCCCGGACGTCACGGTGGGCGTCATCGACACGGGTGTCGACGACACGCACCCCGATCTGGCCGCCAACTTCTCCAAGGGCCAGTCCGCCAACTGCGTCGGCGGTGTCGCGGACACCACCGAGGGCGCCTGGCGCCCGTACGCGGACGGCAGTGACCACGGCACGCACGTGGCGGGCACCATAGCGGCCGCCCGCAACGGCATCGGCGTCAGCGGCGTGGCGCCCGGCGTCAAGGTCGCCGCGATCAAGGTGAGCGAGCCCACGAGCAGCCTCTTCTACACCGAGGCGGTCGTCTGCGGCTTCATGTTCGCCGCAGAGAAGGGGATCGAGGTGACCAACAACAGCTACTACGTCGACCCGTGGAACTACACCTGCAAGAACGACGACGACCAGAAGGCGCTGGTGGAGGCCCTCTCCCGGGCCACCAAGTACGCCGAGCGCAAGGGCGTCCTCAACGTGGCCTCGGCCGGCAACTCCAACCACGACCTGGCGGCCGCCTCGATCGAGGACGCCACCAGCCCGAACGACACCGTCCCGGTGCCGCGCACCTTCGACCCGAAGGTCTGCCTGGACCTGCCCACCCAGCTGCCGGGTGTGGTCACGGTGAGCGCGACCGGTGACAAGGGCTTCAAGTCGTACTACTCCAGCTACGGCCTGGGCGTCGTGGACGTCGCGGCCCCCGGCGGCGACAAGTGGCAGGTCCCGGCCACCCCGGACGCCAACGGCCGCGTGCTGTCGACCGTCCCGGGCGGCGGCTACGGCTACAAGCAGGGCACCTCGATGGCCGGCCCGCACGTCGCGGGCGTCGCGGCGCTGCTCAAGAGCGCGCACCCGTGGGCCGCGCCCTCGCAGATCCAGGCCATGCTCAAGGCGCAGGCGACGAAGACCGCGTGCCCGGAGAAGATCTACGACGGCACCGGCAACCTGATCGACGCCACCACCTGCCAGACCAAGTGGGGCCAGACGGGCTACTACGGCGCGGGCGTCGTCGACGCCCTCAAGGCCGTCAAGTAACACGGCGTACGAGGGGAGGGGCCGGCCGGGACGTCGTCCCGGCCGGCCCCTCCTTCGCGCTCCCGCCCGGTCAGGGCTTGATCATGACCTTGAGGGCGCTGCGGTCGTCCATCGCCCGGTAGCCGTCCGGGACCTCGTCGAGGGACACGGCGCGGTCGAAGACGGGCGCCGGGTCGATCGCGCCGCTCAGCACGTCCGCCAGCAGCTCCGGGATGTAGGCGCGGACCGGGGCGACGCCGCCGCGCAGGGAGATGTTGCGGTCGAACATCACGCCGAGGTCGAGGCCGGTGCCGCTGCCGTGCGGGACGCCGACGTAGCCGACGGCGCCGCCGTCGCGGGTGATGTTCACGGCCGTGCGCATGGACGTCTCGGTGCCGACGGCCTCGATGACCGCGTGGGCGCCCTGGCCGCCGGTGAGCTCGCGGACGGCGGCCTCGGCGGCCTCGCCGCGCTCGGCGACGACGTCGGTGGCCCCGAAGAGCCTGGCGATGTCGGTGCGGACGGTGTGGCGGCCCAGGGCGATGATCCGCTCGGCGCCCAGGCGCTTGGCGGCGAGCACCCCGCACAGGCCGACCGCGCCGTCGCCGACGACGGCCACGGTGGAGCCCTTGCGGACGCCCGCGCCCAGGGCGGCGTGGTGGCCGGTGCCCATGACGTCGGAGAGGGCCAGCAGCGAGGTCAGCAGGTGGTCGTCGGAGACGGCGTCGGCGGGCAGCTTCACGAGGGTGCCGTCGGCGTGCGGGACGCGGACGGCCTCGCCCTGGCCGCCGTCGTGGCCCACGGAGCCCCAGAAGCCGCCGTGCACGCAGGAGGTGTACAGGCCCTCGGAGCAGTAGTCGCAGGTGCCGTCGGACCACATGAAGGGGGCGACGACGAGGTCACCGGCGCGCAGGCCCGAGACGGCGGAGCCGGTCTCCTCGACGATGCCGAGGAACTCGTGGCCGATCCGCTGGCCGGGCTGGCGCTCGGCCTCGCCGCGGTAGGCCCACAGGTCGCTGCCGCAGATGCAGGCACGCAGGACGCGGACGACGGCGTCCTCGGGGCGCTGGATCGCAGCGTCGGGCACCTCCTCCACGCGGATGTCGTGCGGGGCGTGGATGACGGTGGCGCGCATGGTGGTGCAGTCCTCCGGTCGGGGGTTGTTCAGTCTTGTATGACTTCCCTACGGTACGCCTGCGCGGAGGTGGTCGCGTCCGGGGTCGTCTCCGCGCTCCCGGCCGCGGTCACCGCGCCCCTGGCCAGCAGGTACTGGGCGGCGAGGTAGGTGGCCATGATCCAGAAGTCGGGCCGGGGCAGCTGCGGCCACTCGGCGACCCCCGTGGCGATGAGGGTGTCGGAGAGCAGGAACAGCGCCCCGCCGATGCCCGCGGCGCGGCCGAGGGCGGCGGAGCGGTAGGCCATGGCGGTGAGCAGCAGGCTGTACCCGGCGACGGGGATCCGCAGGTCCGCCGGGAGGTCCCCCCAGAGCAGGGCGACGGTCCCGACGAGCGCGAGGGCGTACGCGGCCCCGAGCGCGGGAGACGTCCTGCCCCGGCCGAAGAGCAGCAGGTAGCAGACGTGCCCGGCGGCGAAGGAGCCCATGCCGGCGAGGAAGGCCGGCTCGGCGTCGAAGAGCAGCGCGAGGTCCCCGCCCCAGCCGAACAGCAGGGCGGCGACGAGCAGCCGCGGGGCGCGGGGGCGGCGGGTGAGCACGTAGGCCACCAGCAGCGGCATCAGCAGCGGCTTGGCGATGACGTGCCCGAGGTGCCAGTCGGCGAGCAGCGAGCCCAGGTCGGCGGCGGCCGCCGCACCGAAGGCCCCGAGCAGCAGCCGGCCCGCGGCGGCGCTCACGCGGCCGTCTCCCGCTCCGGCGCGGGCGCCGCCTCGGGGGCGGGCGTGGATGCCGGGGCGGGCGCCGTCCCGGGGGCCGGGGCGGGCTGCCAGCCGGGGCCGCCGAAGACCCGCCCGGCGCGCTCGCGCCAGCCGCTGGCGGCGCGGACGTCGCGGGCGATGGCGGCGTACTCGTGGGTGGCGACGCGCAGCGGGTTGTAGGTGCTGATGTTCTTGGTCAGCCCGAAGACGGGCTTGTCGGTCTCCCCCACCCACGACCCGAACATCCGGTCCCACACGATCAGGATCCCGGCGAAGTTGCGGTCCAGGTAGCCCCCTTGGGAGGCGTGGTGGACGCGGTGGTGCGAGGGGGTGTTGAAGACGAACTCGACGGGGCGCGGCAGTTTGCCGATGCGCTCGGTGTGGATCCAGAACTGGTACACGAGGTTGACGGAGTAGCAGAAGGCGACGGCCGCCGGGTGCACGCCGAGGGCGATCATCGGCAGGTAGAACGGCCAGGAGGTCCAGCTGGTCCAGGGCTGGCGCAGGGCGGTGGTGAGGTTGAACTTGCGGCTGCTGTGGTGGACGACGTGGCAGGCCCACAGGATCCGGATGACGTGGTGCCCGCGGTGCTGCCAGTAGTAGAGGAAGTCCTGCACGAGCAGCATGAGCAGCACGGTCCACCACAGGACGGGGACGCGCAGCGGGGTCAGCTCGTAGACCGCCGCGTAGATCAGGGCGATCGGGATCTTCCAGAGGAAGTCGAAGACGAGACTGCCGATGCCCATGCCGAGGCTGGTCACGGCGTCCTTGGTCTCGTACCCGGCGGCGTCCTCGTCGGGATGGATCCGGTAGCTCACGAGCTCGACGACGGTGAGCAGCACGAAGGCGGGTATGGACCACAGCACGACATCGGGCAGGTTCGGCATGCCCGCACCATAGAGGCGCTTTCGGGGGTGCCGCTAGGGGTTGTTACCGATCGGTATCCATCGATGTTACCGGCGGTTCGCGCGATAGGGTCCGGGCCGGGAGAGCACCTGGGGGGAGACAGGGATGACAGGACTGGAGACGGCCGTCTTACGGACGGCGACCACCGCGGCCGGAATGCTGCTGAAGGCACACCTGGGGCGCGTGCCGGGCGCCGGCCTCACGGACATGGGGGTGCGCCCGGCGCCGCTCTGGCGCCGGGCCGCACAGCTGGGCGAGCCGGAGATCCGCCGCCTCGCGGAGGAGCTCGCGGACCGGCTGGGGGCCGCCGCCGACCGGCTGCCCGCACACGAACGCCTGGCCGCGCTGGACGCGGCCGCCGACGCCTTCACCGGACCGGGCACGGTCGACGCCGATGCCCTCTTCGCGGCGGACCTGGACCCGGCGGCCCTGGCGGCCGCCCTGCCCGTCCCGCCCGGGGCCGGACTGAGCCCGGCGGCCGAGGCCGCCTGCCGGAAGCTGATCCGGCTGGTCTGCGTCCACGCGGTGGAGTACCTGACGACGCTGCCGGGGTTCGGAGCCCGCGCCGATGTGGAACTTGTCCGCAGGGCAGGCGAGTTGGCGCGGAAGGTGGACCGGCTGGGCGACACCGGTTCGGGGGCGGCGTACGCCTTCGAGGAGCGGTACGCCCGCTATGTGGCCGAAACCCACGGACGGCTCCAGCTGTACGGGCTGACCACCGGCCGGGCCCGGGAGGAATGGCCGCTGGACGTCGCCTACATCAGCCTCACCGTCAGCGGAGAACAACAGCTGCTGCCCGGCGAGCCGGGCGTGCGCCAGACCACCGCCAAGGCGGAGCACGCGCTCGGCACGGCCGACCGGGTGCTGCTGCGCGGCCCTGCCGGGTCGGGCAAGAGCACCCTCCTCCAGTGGCTGGCACTGACCTCGGCCCGGCGGACGGACGGGCCGTGGAGCACCTGCGTGCCGTTCGTCCTGCGCCTGCGGTCCTTCACCGGGGCCGGGAACCTGCCGCTGCCCGAGGAGTTCCTCAAGGCCTCGGGCGTACCGCTGTCGGCCCCGGCCGGCTGGGTCGAGGACCTCATGGTCAGCGGTCGCGCGCTGGTCCTGGTCGACGGGGTGGACGAGGTCCCGCAGCGCCTGCGCACCCGCACGGAGACCTGGCTGCGCTCGCTCGTCGCCGCCTTCCCGAAGGCCCGGTACGTGGTGACGACCCGCCCGTCGGCGGTCCCGGAGGACTGGCTCGCCGGGCTGGGGTTCGCACCGCACACGCTGCTGCCGATGGAGCGGGAGGACGTGGCGGCGTTCGTCGCGCACTGGCACCGGGCGGCCCGGGCCGAATGCGCGGGCAGCCCCGCCGGGGAGGACCTCGACGCGTACGAGGCCGCACTGCTGGAGGCGGTGTCGGCGCGCCGGGACCTCGGGCGGCTGGCCACCAACCCCCTGATGTGCGCCCTGCTCTGCGCCCTCAACCGGGACCGCCGCATGCAGCTGCCGCGCGCCCGCAAGGAGCTGTACGACGCCGCTCTGGACATGCTGCTGGTGCGGCGGGACACGGAGCGGGAGATCGCCGGGGTCGAGGGGGTGTACCTGACCCGCGACGAACAGATCGCCCTGCTCCAGCGGTTCGCGTACTGGCTGATCCGCAACGGCCAGGTGCAGGCCGGCCGGGACGAGGCCGTGGAGCTGGTGTCCGAGTGGCTCGACGCGATGCCGCAGGTGCGGGAGCACAGCGGTGCGGAAGAGGTCTTCGCGCACCTGCTGATCCGCAGCGGGCTGCTGCGCGAACCCGTGCCGGGCTCGGTGGACTTCGTCCACCGCACCTTCCAGGACTACCTGGGCGCCAAGGCGGCGGTGGAGTCGCGGGACTTCGGCGTGCTGGTGAAGAACGCCCACGACGACACCTGGGACGACGTGCTCCGCATGGCGGTGGGCCACGCCCGCCCCGACGAACGCGCCCGCCTGCTCCGGGGCCTGCTCCGCCGCGCGGACAAGGTCAAGGGGGTGCGCAGCAGGCTGGTCCTGCTGGCCGCCGCCTGCCTGGAACACGCCCCCGAGCTGGACCCGGCCCTCCGCCGCGAGATCGCCTCCCGGACCGCGGAACTGTTGCCGCCGCGCACACCGGAACAGGCGCAGGAGCTGGCGAAGGCGGGGGAGCTCGTGCTGGAGCTGTTGCCCGGCCCCGAGACCACTCTCGAAGACGAGGCGGCTGCGTGCGTCCGGACGGCGGCACTGATCGGCGGACCGCGTGCCATGGGGGTGATCGCCCGCTTCCGCCATGACGCCCGCACCAACGTGCGGTGGGAGGTGGCACGGAGCTGGCAGCACTTCGACGCCACCCCGTTCGCCGACGAGGTACTGGCCGACACCACCCTCGGTAAGACCATGGTCATGGTCCGCACTCCCGAGCAGTTGGCCGCCCTCGCCGGACTGCGGCACCTGGAAAGCGTGCACATCAGCGATGCCGAGGGAGTACCGGAGCACCTGGCCGACCTCAGTCTGAAGAGCGTCGTGCTGTTCCAGAACGGACTGACGGACCTCGGCGCGCTGACCGTTCACGAGGAGCTCGACTACCTGGGCCTCTACAGCTGCCGGAACCTGTCCGGGGTGGCACCGCTCACAGCCCTCCCGCGGCTCAAGAGCCTGGTGCTGAGGAACCTGCCCGACGGACTGGACCTCTCGCCCCTGGCAGAACTGCGCGCACTCGACTGGCTGACACTCGACACGCGTACAGACGTGCGGCGCGTGTCGGACCTCCCGGCCCCTCGAACCCTCACCACGCTCGTGGTGGGCCACCCCGACCTTCGGCTCGACTCCCTGGAACCATGGCCGGGCCTCAAGGCCCTGACCCTCATGGACGCTGCGCACGTGGCCGATCTGACGACGCTCACGCCACTGCCCGGGCTCCACACCCTCGGCCTGATGGACCAGCAGGATCTGGATCCCCGGGTCCTGCTCGGCCAGCCCCAGCTGACCGAGCTGCACCTGAACGACTGCCATTGCCCGCAGGGCCTGGAGACACTCCGGGACCTCCCCGAACTGAGGCGTCTGACCCTCACCGGATTCAACGGCCACTACGACCTCTCCCCGCTCACCGAGCTGCACCAACTGGAGATCACCCTCGGTGCGAAGATCGAGGTCGAGGGGGCGGGCGGGATCCCGCCCGAGCGGATCCGGCGCCTGAGCCCCTGGTGATCCGCCGGGCGGGAGCCGTTCGTCACCAGACCCGGACCGAGGCTCCCCTCGCGAAGGCCGGGCTGGTGGCTCCCGGGGGGATTTCCGTCAGGGGTTCGGCGATCTCCGTCACCAGGGGGCCGTGTTTGGCGGCCAGGGTGTCCAGGTAGGGGAGGTCGAAGCCGTAGACGCGGGCCGCGTTGCCGCCGGCCATGGCCGCGACCTCCTCGCGCGGGAGGCCCGCGTAGGCGATGCGCAGGCCTTCGCGGGAGAAGGGCGTGGTGCCCTCGTCGTGGGGGTAGTCGCTGCCCCACATGATCTTGTCGAGGCCGATCCGTTCCCGGAGCGGGACCTCGTGGGGGCGCATGAAGCTGGCGCCCACGAAGCAGTTGTCCCGCCACACCTCGCTCGGGCCGCGGCCCATGGACTCGGCCAGGCCCGCGCCGAACTTGGCCTCCGCGGTGGACGCCGCCGCGACCAGGCGGCCGTGGTAGTAGTCCAGCATCTCCAGCACGCCGGGGATCCAGCCGGAGCCCTGTTCGGTGAGGACCAGCTTGAGGTCCGGGTGGCGGCGGAAGGCGCCGCCGAAGATCAGGTGCCACAGGGCGCGGTGCGAGAACCAGGTGGTCTCCACCATGAAGACGGCCCGGGCGGCGGGTTCGTCACCGAGCGGGGGCGAGGCCGAGCCGCCGTGGTGGTTGACCGGGACGCCCAGCTCCGCGCACACCGCCCAGATCGGGTCGTACGCGGCCGAGTACAGCTCCGGGACGGGCGAGCCCGGCGGGACGCCGGGCAGCAGGATGCCGCCCGTCAGGCCCTCGGCCTTCGTGCGGCGGATCTCCGCCACCGCCGCGTCCACGTCGTTGAGGAGGATCTGCGCCACCCCGGCCCGCCGCCCCGGCGCGTCCGCGCAGAAGTCGGCCAGCCACCGGTTGTGCGCCTGGAGGCCGGCCCAGCGCAGCTCGTACTCCGCGGCCGTCGGCGGCTGGGCCATCAGGGAGGCCTTGGGGAAGAACGGCGGGATGGTGTTGGGGAAGACGACTTCCGCGACGATCCCGTCGGCTTCGAGTTCGGACAGCCGGCGCTGGGAGTTCCAGTTGCGGTCGGCGGTGTCCGCGAGGAGGTCCTCGTACGGGTTGACGTAGCCGGCGGCCCAGGTGTCGAAGGCCTCGTGGTGGCGTTTCGCCAGGTACGGCTTGTAGTCGAGGAGGTCGGCGCCCGCGTGGCAGTCCGCCGAGATGACGGTGTAGCGCTCGTCGGTCATGACGAGACCCCCAGGACCGGGAAGTCGTTGTCGGTCAGCCAGTGGCGGCCCACCTCCCGGGAGCGGGCCCAGGAGGCCTCGACGGCGGCCTGGTCCGGGGACTGGCCGAGCTCGGCCGGGGTGGGGCCGATCCGGCGGGCGACCGGGGCGAGCGCGGCCGTGTCGAAGCCGAAGACCTCGGCGGCGGCCAGGCCCAGCATGCGGCGGGTCTCCTCCACCGGGATGTCGTGGAAGGTGTTCTTCAGCCAGTTCCGGGTGTTGGGCCAGGTGCCTTCGGGGTGCGGGAAGTCCGAGCCCCACAGGATGTTGTCCACGCCGATCTCGTAGCGCTGGGCCAGTTCGCGGCGCTTGGTGTTCGTCGCGCAGATGAAGACCTGGCGGTCGAGGTACTCGCTGGGCGGGCGCCCCAGCTCGGCGAACGGGGAGAGCTTCTTGCCGCCGTGCGCACCGAGGTAGAGGCGGTCCATGAACCAGAGCTGGTTCGGCAGCCACCAGCAGCCGGATTCCGCCACGCCGAACTTGAGGCCCGGGTGGCGTTCGAAGACCCCGGACCAGAGCAGGAACCACAGCGGGCGGGCCGGCCACCAGGTGACCTCGGAGACGTAGATGCCCAGGTGGTCTCCGTACTCGTGGCGGGGCGCGGCCCCCGAGTGGGTGACGATCGGCATCGCCGTCTCGGCGGCGGCCGCCCACACCGGGTCGTAGCGGCGGTCGTGGTAGGGCGCCTTGTCCACCCACATGGAGGGGATCATCAGCGCGCCGAGCCCGGACTCCTTGGCCCGGAAGATCTCGGCGACCACCCGGTCCGGCTCGCCGGTGATGGGGAGGAGGGCGACCCCGCAGTGCCGTTCGGGGTTCTGCGAGACGAACTCCGCGAGCCAGCGGTTGTGCGCCTGCGCCCCCGCCATGCCCAGCTCGGGGTCCTGGTCGCCGGACAGGCCCAGGCCCACCCCGAAGGGGGCGGCGGTCTGGCTGTCGACGGCGTCCGCGTCGGGGAAGACGACCTCGGCGGCCACTCCGTCGCCGTCGAGTTCCTTCAGCCGCTGCCCCGCGTCCCAGCCGCCCTTGAGGCCTTCCTCGTGGTCGTGGAACCACTTCTCGGCGAAGGCCTCGTTGCGCACGCCGAGCCGGGTGGCCTCCTCGCGGCGGGCGTCGCGCTGGCCGAGGAACTCGTCGAACTGGGGGTGGAAGCGGGAGTCGAGGTAGGGCCGGTACCGCTCGGTCGGCAGGCCCGCGTGGCAGTCGGAGGAGATGATCAGGTACGGGTCTTCGTACGCGTTCACTGCGGGGCTCCTCAGTCGAGGATGAAGTGTTCGAGGTAGGCGGGGTTGGCGCGTTCGAGCATCGACTGCGACCGGGCGCGGATCTGCCGGTCGCTGTGCCCGCTCGCCGGGAGCATCCAGAAGCGGTCGGCGCGGATGCCGTCGACGACGTGCGCGGCGACCTCCTCGACCGGGGTGAACTCCACCTCGTGGCCGGCCTGCTTCATGGCGGCCTCGTACTGGTCGAGGCTGCGGTACGGGGTCCTGCGCGGGCGCTCCTTGGCGTAGCGCTCGGGCCGGTTGCGGTGGGACTCCCACAGGCCGGTGCGCAGCATGTGCGGTCCGGGGAAGAGGACGGAGGCGCCGACGGCCGCGCCCTCCGCCTTGAGGTGGGCGTACAGGGACTCCGTCATGGTGACCACGGCCGCCTTGGTGACGGCGTACACGGAGGCGGTGGGCAGCGGGGCGATGCCGCCGTCGCCGGAGGAGGTGTTGACGACGTGGCCGGGGCCGCCGACGGCGATCATGCGGGGGACGAAGGCCTGGATGCCGTGGAAGACGCCCCAGACGTTGACGGAGAAGGCCCATTTCCAGTCGTTGGGCTCGTGCTCCCACATCCGGCCCTCGGCGCCCGAGCCGACGCCCGCGTTGTTGCACAGGACGTGGACGGCACCGAAGGCCTCGTAGGCGGCGTCGGCGAGGGAGACGACGGAGTCGCGGTCGCTGACGTCGACGAGCCGGGCGAGCACCTCGGCGCCCTCGGCGGCCAGCTCCTCGGCGGCCGCGCTCAGGGCCCCCTCCTCGACGTCGGCGAGGACCACCTTCAGCCCCTCGGCGGCGAAGCGGCGGGCCATGGCGAGGCCGATGCCGCTCGCAGCTCCGGTGACGACGGCCACCTGTCCCGGTTCGAGGCGCATCTCAGACGCTCCCCTCGGGCGGTCCGTCGAGGATCTGCAGGGGGTCGTCGTAGCGCTGGTGGATGTAGGGGAGCAGGGCCTGGGCGCTGACGCGTTCGACGACCTTGCCCTTCTGGTCGGTGGTCTTCTCGCCGATGGTGATCTCCACGAGGCGGCGTACGGGGAGGTCGGCGACGGGATCGAACATCGACTCGCGCAGCACCACGTCACCGGTGATGTGCTCCAGCTTGCGGACCTTCTCGTTGCGCGTGCAGTGGATGAGCACCGGGTCGGCGTCGAAGCCCGAACCGTCCACCGCGGGAAGGAACTTGAAGTAGAAGTCGGTCTTCTTCACGGGCTCGGGCAGCGGCAGCACGCGGTCCACGGCCCCGCGCACCTCCACGAAGGCGATCCCGTGCCGGGCGAGGGAGGCCCGTACGACGAGGCCGTCGCGCTCCACGGTGACCTCGCCGAGCTTCTTCGGCTCGCCGAACACCTCGCGGCCGCCGGTGAGGGCGCGCTCGTGGGTCATCGGCATGACCAGCGGGTACCAGCCCTCGACCCCGTCGTGCTGGGCGGCGACGGCCACCGAGCCGGCGCCGAGCGGGTAGCCGGGCAGGTCGACCTTGCTGATGTTGGCCCGTACGAGGGGCCGTTCGGCCGGCTTGAGCGGCGGGGGCAGGACCGCCGCCACCACGTCCGGATCGCTCTCCCAGACGGCGACGACCCCGGTGGACCAGATGTCGGGGAGCTTGGAACTCTTCTCGCGCGACGCCGCGATCTCGGCCTCGGTCCGCGCTCCGTACCGTACGCGTGCCATGTCTCGCACCACCCTTCGGTCGGTTCTGTAACACAGTTACACTGCCGCCGTGGAAGGGTAAAGACCCCTGCACGCAAGAGAACTGACGATCAGGCAGATTGGCGGCCCCTGACCATGCCGAGGAACTCGCTGACCCGCGAGGAGGTACTGGCGGCAGCCGCCGCCCTGGTCAGGCAGCACGGTCCGGCCGCCCTCACCATGCGGGGGCTCGCCGCCGAGCTGGGTACGGCCGTGACCTCGATCTACTGGCACGTCGGCAACCGCGAGTCCCTCCTCGACGCGCTCGTGGAGCGGACCGTCCAGGAGATGGGCGCGGTCCGCCCGGCCGGCCGCACCCCCGCCGAGCGGATCGTGTCGGTGGCCCGGATCCTGCGCCGCGAACTGCGCGGGCGCCCGCACCTGATCGCGATGGTCCACGAACGCGGCCTCACCGAGCGGATGTTCCTGCCCGCCCAGCAGGCCCTGGTCCACGAGGTGCACGCCGCCGGGCTGCGCGGGGCGCGGGCCGCCGACGCGGTGCGCGCCGTCCAGTTCCAGATCGTCGGCTTCCTGCTGGTCGAGCGCAATCGCGAGCGCTCCCCCGCCCAGTCCCCGGCCGAGGGCGAACTCTGGGACCCGGCCACGGCCCCCGACGATCCGGCGCTCGCCCGCGCCCTGGCCCGCCCGGCCGATCCGGAGCGGCTGTTCCTGCTGTCGGTGCGGGCCCTGACCGAGGCCCTGCTCGCACCACCACCGGGGAATTAAGGATTTGCCGCGCCGTGCGGGCCCGTGATGGGATCCGTCGTACGGGGGCGGCTCCCCGGCGTGCATCCTTCTCCCTTCCTCCAACGAACCCGCGCGCCCACTCTCCGCCCCCGTTTTTTCGTTCCCGGAGGGGGAATTCACCCGTGTCTGCCATCGAGTCCGTCCTGCTGCGCCGGCTGGGGACCGTCTACGTCGACTCACCGCCGGCCGCCGCGACGCCCGGCCGCGAAGGGGTGCGGCCCCTGGAGGCCGAGCTCCTCGAACGCGGCCATGCGATGGGCCCGGAGCTGCACGCCGCGCTCTCGGAGCTCGCGCCGACCGACCTCGCCGAGGAGCGGCTGCGGCTGCTCGCGCTGGTGGACGAGCTCATGGGCGCCGACCGCACGCACAAGCCGCTCTTCCGCCGCTTCCCCTTCTCGATCCCGCACGACACCGAGCACTGGTACGTCAGCCGGATCTTCGCCCTGCTGCTCCAGGAACCCGAGCAGCCGTGCGTGCTGTGCGGGCAGGCCCGTACGGTCCACCCCGTCGCGCCCTGCGCCCACCTCGTCTGCCGCGCCTGCTGGGACGGCTCCGACTACACCGGCTGCCCCGTCTGCAACCGGCGCGTCGACGCCGCCGACCCCTTCCTGCGCCCGGGCCTCCTCGGCCGGCCCGCCCGCGCCGCCCGGGCGGGCCGCAAGGTCGAGGACCCGCCGACGGGCCCGCTGCGGCTGCTCCGGCTCGGCACCGGCCTGCCCGACGACTGCGCCCGGGTGATCGCCTCGCTGCTCGCCCGGCAGACCCCGCTGTCGCCCGAGGACCGCGACGACCTGGCCCTCCTGCTGCCGACCGCCCCGGCGGACCTCGGCTGGCTCCCCGAGCGGATTCCCGTACGGGAGACCAAGGCGCAGGTCCTCGCCACCCTGCTGGGCGACTGGCGGACCGAGGAGGCGGCCCGGCCGCTGCTCGCCGCCCGCCTCACCACCGCCACCGACGTGCTGCGGCTGCTCGCCGTGCTCTCCGGCGGGAACGCGGGCCTGCTGCCGCTGCCCCGGTTCACGAACCTCGGCCGGCCGCTGCGCCGGGAACTCCTTCGGGTGCTCGACGCGTTGAACCCGCAGTACCTGGTCGAGGACCTGCTGCGGCACCCGGTGGCCTGGAAGCGGGCCGCCGAGACCCTGCACCCCTTCGAGCGGTACGCCCGCCACCCCCGGGCCGCGCTCGCCTTCGCCGTGCTGCGGGGCACCACCGTGTCCACCGCCTCCCCGCTCGGCACGGCGCTGCTGGAGACGGCCGCCGCGCACCCGGAGGCCGTACGGGTGGACGGGGACCGGATCCGGCCCGCCACCTGGGCCGGCCGGCTGGAGCAGGCCCTCGCCGAGGGGGACGCGGGGGCGGCGGCCGCGCTCGCCGGGCAGCGCCCGGGTGAACTCGTACGCCGCCTCGACCACCTGCTGCGCCTGCACCAGGGCCAGGAGCCGCTGCCCGAGCTGGAGCGGGCGCTCGCGCGCGGGCTGCCCTCCGTCGGCGCGGGCCCGCTGCTGTCCGCGCTCGGCGCGCTGCGCACGCGCGCCGAGGACCGTACGGGCGGGCGCCGGGTGTTCTTCCCGCGCGGCAAGGTGGCGCGGGCCCAGGTGGCGTGGGAGGAACGGGCTCCGCTGCCCGCGCCGCTCGTCGGGGCGGTCGTGGCCCGGCTGGAGGGCGAGGTGCTGCGCCGGTTCGCCGCCGCCGACGGGGACCCGTACGAGCTGGCCGTCCTCGACTCCGGGCTCGCCGACCTGACGGTGCCCTCCGGTGAGCGCACCGCCGCCAAGGCGCTGGTGGCCGTCCCGCGCGGCAGTACGCAGACCCTGCCCGAGGGCGAGGTGCTGCGGCTGTTCCTGCACTGGACGGAGCCCGCGGACAACCGGACCGACCTCGACCTGTCGGTCGCCTTCTTCGACGCCGACTGGCAGTTCACCGGCGTGTGCGACTACACCAACCTGAGGCACGGACCGGCCGGGGCCGCCACCCACTCGGGTGACCTCACCTCGGCGCCCGCACCGGACGGCGCCACCGAGTACGTGGACCTGGACCTGGCCGCCCTCGCGAAGAACGGGGACGTGTACGCGCTCCCGCTGGTCTTCAGCTACAACAACGTGCCCTTCGAGGAGCTGCCGGACGCCTTCGCGGGCTTCATGGCCCTGCCGGCGGACCGCCCGCGCGGCTCCTCGTACGATCCGCGGACCGTGCGCCAGCGCTTCGACCTGGCGGGCGACTCCCGGGTCTGCATGCCGATGGTCGTGGACCTCACCGCCCGCCGGGCGCTGTGGACGGACGTCCACCTGCCGGGGTCGGGCGGCTTCCAGAGCGTGGCCTCGCACGGGGCGCGGCTCGCGTCCATGGCCCGCGACGTGTGGGAGCACTTCGGCTCCGGGACCCGTACGACCCTGTGGGACCTGGCGGTGTGGCGGGCCGCGGCCCGCTCCCGCGAGGTGGCCGTCGTACGCCGGGCAGCTGCTCCGGGGTCGCCCGACGGGCTGTGGGTGTACCGGGCCGGGGCGGACGAGCCGGTGGCCGGTTTCGCCGCCCGGGTCGCCGCGCTGGAGGAGCCCCAGGCGCGGCGGGAGCACACCGACGCCGACGCGGCCGCCGCCGAACTGGCGGCGGGGCGGCGGGTGTTCCTGGCGACCGTGTACGCGGGCGTGGCCCCGCCCGGGGCTTCGGGGACGGCGTACCGGCTCTTCCCCGGGCCGGCCGAAGTGGCCGGATCCTTCACCTCGGTGAGCGCCGGGGACCTGGTGGCGGAGCTGGGGCCGGCGCCGGGTGCGACGGCGGGGGCCGGGCCGGAGGCGAGGGCGGGGTCGGGGGCGGGCTGACAGGGCATCGGGCCACGGCTGTCAGTCCGTGCCGATATCCTCTGTGACCATGCTCTACGACCGTACGACCGCAGAGGCGGAATGGCCGACCGCGTACCCACAGGGGTACGCGGTCGTCGACGTGGAGACCACCGGGCTCGCTCGCGACGACCGGATCGTGTCCGCGGCCGTCTACCGGCTCGACGCTCAGGGCAACGTCGAGGACCACTGGTACACCCTGGTCAACCCGCGCCGGGACCCGGGCCCCGTCTGGATCCACGGCCTGACCAGCGACATGCTCGCCGACGCGCCGCTCTTCGAGGACATCGCCGAGGAGTTCGCCGTCCGGCTCGCGGACCGGGTCCTCGTCGCGCACAACGCCATCTTCGACTGGCAGATGATCGCCCGGGAGTACGCGCGGGCCGCCACGACCGCGCCGGTCCGTCAGCGGCTGTGCACCATCGCCCTGTCGAAGGAGCTCGACCTCCCGCTGCCCAACCACAAGCTGGAGTCCCTCGCCGCGCACTACGGCGTCGTCCAGCAGCGCGCCCACCACGCGCTCGACGACGCCCGCGTGCTGGCGGAGGCCTTCCGCCCCTCGCTGCACGCCGCCGCGCAGGGCGGGGTACGGCTGCCCCTGCTGGAGTGCCGCCCGCTGACGGAGTGGTCGGACTCCCCCGCCACCCCCCGGGTCGGCTACCAGGCTTCGTACGGGGGCGGCGGCAGCTGGCGGGCCTCGCGCAAGCGGCCGCCGTGCCCGCACCCGAACCCAGGGCGCTTCGAGGACGGCAAGCCGCTCAAGCAGGGCATGCGGATCGCCTTCTCGGGCGACACCTCGGTGGACCGCGAGCTGCTCGAGGACCGGGCGGTGGAGGCCGGGCTGCACGTCGCGACGAGTGTGTCGCGGCTCACCAGCCTGCTCGTGACGAACGACCCCGACTCCTCGACCTCCAAGACGGTCAAGGCGAAGTCCTTCGGCACCCCCGTCGTCGACGAGGCGGCCTTCACCCAGCTGCTGCGGGACGTGGCGCCCGCGTAGGAGCGGGGCCGGGGGCGCGTTGCTCCTCCCGGGTGCAGGCGCGGCGACTCACCCCGGTGGATCTTGTTCCGGTCCGCCGGCCCGCCCAGCATGCGGCGCATGGCACGTTGTGAGGTCTGCGGAAACGATTACGGCATGTCCTTCGAGGTGCACGCGCAGGGCGCGGTGCACGTCTTCGACTGCTTCTCCTGCGCCATCCACCGCATGGCGCCCATCTGCGAGCACTGCCGGGTCCAGATCATCGGGCAGGGCGTCGAGGTCGAGGGACAGTGGTTCTGCGGCGGGCACTGCGCCCGCGCGGAAGGGAGGGTGGGCATCGTCGACCGCGTCTGACCCCCGTCCCCCGCCCCTGCCCCTGCCCCCCGCCCGACCGTCCACGACCCCGGAAGGCCACCCGGCCACCGGGGTCCTCCTCGCTGCGGGTACCGTCGTGGGCGTGTACCGCTTTGTACTGACCCGGCAGTGGGTGTGCCTCACCCTCGTCGCCCTCGTCCTCGTCCCCACGATGGTCAAGCTGGGGTTCTGGCAGTTCCACCGCCACGAGCACCGGGTCGCGCAGAACGGGCTGATCGCGAAGAACCTGTACGCGGAGCCGGTGCCGGTGACCGAGGTCACCTCGCCCGGCCACACCGTCCCGCGCGACGACTACTGGCGTGCCGTCACCGCCACCGGTACGTACGACTCCGCGCACGAGGTCGTCGTACGGATGCGCACCTCGAACGACGACAAGGTCGGCTTCCACGTCGTGACCCCGCTGGTGCTCGCCGACGGCCGGGCCGTGCTCGTGAACCGGGGCTGGGTGGCCGGCGGGGACGACCCGCGCGCCTACCCGCCGGTGCCGGCCGCGCCCTCGGGCGAGGTCACCGTCACCGGGCGGCTGAAGGCGGACGAGACGAGCGGCGGCAGCGGCATCAAGGAGCGCAAGGGCCTGCCCGACCGCCAGGTGATGCTGATCAACAGCGGGCAGCTCGCGGCGGGCGAGGGCCGGCCCGTCCTCGGCGGCTACCTGGAACTCTCCGCCCCGGCACCGGCGGACGGCAGTCCCGAGCCGGTGGCGGAACCCGACCACGACTCGATCGGCGCGCACATGGCGTACGCCGTCCAGTGGTGGCTGTTCGCGGCGGCGGTGCCGGTGGGATGGGTGATCCTGGTCCGCCGGGAACGGCGCGACCGCGAGGAGGCCGCCGCGAAGGCCGTGTCGCCGGAGCCCGCTTCGACGTAGCGTGACCCGCATGGATCTTGGACTGAAGGACCGTGTCTACGTAGTCACCGGCGCGACGCGCGGCCTCGGCTTCGCCTCCGCGCGGGAACTGACCGCCGACGGGGCGCGGGTCGTACTGACCGGCCGGGACGAGGAGCGGGCGGCGGACGCGGCCGCCGAGCTCGGCCCGAACGCGGTCGGCGTCGCCGCCGACAACGCCGACCCCGAGGCGGCGGCGCGGCTGGTGGCCACCGCCAAGGAGCGCTTCGGCCGCTTCGACGGCATCCTCATCAGCGTCGGCGGCCCGGCCCCGGGCAGCGCGGCGGACAACACCGACGCGCAGTGGACGGCGGCGTTCGAGTCGGTGTTCCTGGGCGCGGTCCGCCTCGCCAGGGCGGCCGCCGCCGAGCTGGGCGAGGGCGGGGTCATCGGCCTCGTCCTGTCGGGCTCCGTGCACGAGCCGATCCCCGGGCTGACCATCTCCAACGGCCTGCGGCCGGGCCTGGCGGGCTTCGCGAAGTCCCTGTCGGTGGAGCTGGGCCCGCGCGGGATCCGCGTGGTCGGACTGCTGCCGGCCCGGATCGACACCGACCGGGTGCGGGAGCTGGACTCCCTGTCCGGGGACGCGGCCGCCGCGCGGGCGGGCAACGAGTCCCGCATCCCGCTGCGCCGCTACGGCACCCCGGAGGAGTTCGGCCGCACGGCGGCGTTCCTGCTCTCCCCGGCGGCCTCGTACCTGACGGGCGTCATGCTCCCGGTGGACGGCGGCTCCCGCCACGGCTTCTGACCCCTGCCCTGGCCGGGCGCCGACCGGACACCCCGGCGTGCCTCCGGGGCCTGACCGCCAGGCCCCGGCGAGGCGCGCCCGGCACGCGGTGCTCCGCCCCGGCGCCCGCCCCGGGTCCGCTGCCCCCGCCGATGTGTCTGTCCCGGCGGGGGCGTGGGGTCCGGACGAAGTCCGGGAACGGGGAAGGGCCGCGCGGCGGAGTGGCCGCGGGTCACGTCACGCGGCGGGCGGGGTGGGAGGTGACCTTCAGGCGGGCTTCCGCCGGGAGTTCGGGGAGGGCCGCCGAGGTACGGGCGTGGGTGAGGACCGGCCCGGCCAGCGCGGCCAGCGCATCGGCGGGGACGGCGTGCGGCTCCAGTTCCAGCGCGACCCGCAGCCTCGGCGCGTCCCGTCGGCCCCGCAGGGCGACCCGGCAGTCGGCGACCCCGTCGAGCGCCCCCGCCTCCGCGGCCACCGCCTCTTCCAGCGCGCGGCCCCGCAGCACCGCGAAGGCCCCGTCCCCGGTGTCCACGGCCAGCGCCGCGAGCCTCGGGCGCCGCAGCTGGGCCGCCAGCCACCACAGTGCGAGCAGCACGCACAGCGCGAGTCCGGCGAGCACCGCCCACCACCAGCCGCCCTCCGCGTGCCAGTACCGCTGCCGGGCCTCGGCCGTGAGCAGCGGGGCGTGCCGGCCGCCGAGGGGCCGGGACGCGGTGAGGACGGAGCCGGCGGCCGCGAGGAGTAGCAGTCCCGCCAGCGCGAGCAGGGTCCGGTTGACGAGCCCGAGCACCCCGGTCACCTCGTGACCCGGATCCGTGGCCGCGGCGGGTGCGCGAGGCCCAGTTCCTCGATGCCGACGGCGAGGACGGTGTCCAGGTCGGCCCGTACGTCGTCCAGTTCCCGGAAGTGCGAGGTGGCCCGGACCCCGACGCGGGAGCGGCCGACCCTGACCTTGACCGTCCTGACCCCGGAGACCTCCATGGCCCGGTCGCGCAGCACCAGCGCCGCCGCCCGGCGGCCGATCCCGGCCCGCACCCCGGGCGGCCCGGCGGCCATGGGCAGCAGCCCGCGCAGCCCGGGCGCCAGCGCCAGCAGCAGGAGCGCCGCCCCGGCGAGCGCGAGCGCCCCGCCGGCGACGAGTACGCCGGTGTCGGCGGGGGTGTGCCGCTCCAGCTGGTGGGCGAGTTCGCGGCGCCAGCGCATCCCGGGGCGGTGTGCCCGTACCGCTGCCAGGTCGTAGAGGAACAGCCCCGCCACCGCGAGGACCAGGAGCGCGGTGAGCGCGGCCGGGATCCGCCGGGCGGACCGGAAGCGGCGGGCCGGGGCGCTCACCGCAGCCGCCGGTCCCGGCCGCTGGGGGCCGCGCGGGTGTGGGCGGAGTGGAGGTGCTCGATGTCGATGTCGACCTCGGGGACGGTCATCGCCGCGCACTCCTCGACCCGGAGGACGACCTGGCGGCGTACGGCGGCGCACTGGCCGGCGAGGTCGCCGGGGTAGTCCAGCTCCAGGCTGACCCGTACGCGCGCGATGTCGTGGTGGACGGTGACCGTCGTGTGCGGGACGGCGCCGGGCAGCACGCCGAGGGCTTCCCTGGCGGCCTGGGCGGCGATCTTGGCCACGACCCGGTCGGCGATACGGGTGGCCCCCCGCTCGGCGGGCGGCACCCGGGGCGGCAGCGCCCTGGGCGTACTCATCGGGGCCTCACCGGGGCCGGTCGTCACGGCCGCGGGGGCGGGGGCGCAGCAGGTCGCCGGGGTCGAGGTCCCCGTCGAGGAACCGGCCGACGACGAATCCGACGGCGCCGAGCGCCGCCACCAGGAGGAAGGCCCCGAACCCGCCGAAGTAGCCGGCGAACCCGAGCGCCATGCCGGCCAGCAGGCCGACGACCGCCATGCTCATTGCGTGGCTCCTCTCGGCTACTGGAGCCGGGATTCCGGTTCGTCGTCGGGCTCGTCGGGCAGTTTGACGTCGCTGACGGCGATGTTGACCTCGACGACCTCCAGGCTGGTCATCCGCTCGACGGCCGAGACGACGTTCTCACGGACGGCCCGGGCCACGTCTCGGATCGACACGCCGTATTCGACGACGATCTCCAGGTCGAGGGCGGTCTGGAGCTCGCCGACCTCGGCCTTGACCCCACGGCTCACGGAGGACTTCGCCCCGCCGGGAACCCGGTCCCGGACGGCTCCGAAGGTGCGGGAGAGGGCGGTGCCGCTGCCCATGGCGTGGACGCCGACCACCTCGCGGGCGGCCAGGCCGGCGATCTTCTCGACCACCCCGTCGGCGATGGTGGTGCGGCCCCGGTCTGCGGGGGCCTTGCCGGATCCCCCTGCTGCGGATTCGTTCATCGGACGTCCTCGGGTCAGGAGGCCGCGGAAGCCGCCGGAGAGCGGCGCGGTCTCCTGACCACGGTAGGCGCCCGTCCGCCCCGGCGCCTCGGGGACTACGCCGGTCGGCCGGACCGGCCCGGCGGACAGCCGGGCGGCCGGGCCGCGGGCGTCAGTCGGAGAGCCCCGCCAGGTCGCGCAGGCGGCGTGCCTGGGCGGCGCGCTCGGCGGCGCGCTGCTCGTCGTAGGGCCGGGAGCCGGCGTGCCGGAGCAGTGCCTTGGTCTCGGTCACGGCGTCGCGCGGCGGTGCCAGCAGGGCCGTGGTGAGGTCCTTGACGGCGGCGTCGAGCTCGTCCGCCGGGACCACCAGGTTGGCCAGGCCCACCCGCTCGGCCTCCTCGGCGTGCACGAAGCGGCCCGTGGCGCAGATTTCGAGCGCGCGGGCGTAGCCGACGAGCGAGGTCAGCGGCTGGGTGCCGGCCAGGTCGGGCACCAGGCCCAGGCTGGTCTCGCGCATGGCGAACTGCACGTCGTCCGCGACCACGCGCAGGTCACAGGCCAGCGCCAGCTGGAAGCCGGCGCCGATCGCGTGCCCCTGCACGGCGGCGACGGAGACGATGTCGGTGCGCCGCCACCAGGTGAAGGCCTCCTGGTACTCGGCGATGGTGGAGTCGAGCAGTTCGTCGGAACCGCGCGCCAGATCGACGAAGGACGGTTCGCCCTCGAAGCCTTCGGGGGTGAACGCCTGCCGGTCGAGGCCGGCGGAGAAGGACTTGCCCTCGGCGCGCAGCACCACGACCCGGACGGTGCCCGGCAACGACCGTCCGGCCTCCGCCAACGCCCGCCAGAGCGCGGGGGACTGAGCGTTTCGCTTGGCCGGATTGGTCAGTGTCACCGTGGCGACCGAGTCGTCGATGGTGAGCCGTACGCCGTCCTTGTCGAGCAGAGCCATCTGGTGCCTCCGGTGTGCAGTCGTGGCCGCGTACTCGGCCTAAGTGACTGCACAGTAACCACCCGGTCGGCCACGGGGCCGACCGGGGGTCACCGAAGGAACGCGCGTGGAGGAAATCCACCGATCCGACAAGACGTCAAAGCATGGAGCTGTCGAGCATGGAGCTGCCGTGCGTCCTCGGCACCGGCCCCGGCCTGACGGCCAGGGTCAGACCGCGGCCGCCTTCTTGCCGCGAGTCGCGCCACCGCGACCGCGCAGCGTGACTCCGGATTCACTGAGCATCCGATGGACGAATCCGTAGGACCGGCCGGTCTCTTCGGCCAGCGCCCGGATACTCGCACCGGAGTCGTACTTCTTCTTCAGGTCTGCCGCGAGCTTGTCGCGCGCGGCGCCGGTCACCCGGCTGCCCTTCTTCAGAGTCTCGGCCACCCGTGCCTCCTCATGGGAAGTGCGCTCTGGACTTCTCATGATCACCCCTCCCCGGCTTCCTGGCCACCCATTCAGCAAGGTCGGTACGACGGCATTTCTCGACCTGTGGACACCCCAGCAGAACGGAATCTCCTCTTCCGCCGCATGACCTCCGTCACACTTCTCCACCGCCGGGGGGAATCACCAGGTCAGGGGCCGGACGCCGGAACGACGCGACCCCGGTCGCGCATCCGTGCGGATGCGGCCGGGGCCCTCGTACAGCGCGCGACGGTACGAGACCGTCTCACTCAGATGATGGATCACGCCTGAGCCGAATGATCCATAAGGAACTGGATCAGCGGCCCGGGGCCGGTCAGGCCAGGGCGACCAGGTCCCGGTAGTCCGGGCCCCACAGGTCCTCGACCCCGTCCGGGAGCAGGATGATCCGCTCCGGCTCGAGGGCCTCCACGGCGCCCTCGTCGTGCGTGACGAGGATGACCGCGCCCTTGTAGGTGCGCAGGGCGCCGAGGATCTCCTCGCGGCTGGCCGGGTCGAGGTTGTTGGTGGGCTCGTCGAGGAGCAGCACGTTCGCCGAGGAGACGACGAGGGTGGCCAGGGCCAGCCGGGTCTTCTCGCCACCGGAGAGCACACCGGCCGGCTTGTCCACGTCGTCGCCGGAGAAGAGGAAGGAGCCCAGCGTCTTGCGGACGGCGACCAGGTCCAGGTCGGGCGCGGAGGAGCGCATGTTCTCCAGGACCGTGCGCTCGGGGTCCAGGGTCTCGTGCTCCTGGGCGTAGTAGCCGAGCTTGAGGCCGTGACCGGGGACGACCGTGCCGGTGTCCGGCTTCTCCGTGCCCGACAGCAGGCGCAGCAGGGTGGTCTTGCCCGCGCCGTTGAGGCCGAGGATGACCACGCGCGAGCCCTTGTCGATGGCCAGGTCGACGTCGGTGAAGATCTCCAGCGAGCCGTACGACTTCGACAGGCCCTCGGCGGTCAGCGGGGTCTTGCCGCAGGGCGCCGGGTCCGGGAAGCGGAGCTTGGCGACCTTGTCTGAGACGCGGACGGCCTCCAGGCCGGCGAGCAGCCGGTCGGCGCGCTTGGCCATGTTCTGGGCGGCGACCGTCTTGGTGGCCTTGGCGCGCATCTTGTCGGCCTGCGAGTTGAGGGCGGCGGCCTTCTTCTCGGCGTTCTGGCGCTCGCGCTTGCGGCGCTTCTCGTCGGCCTCGCGCTGCTGCTGGTAGAGCTTCCAGCCCATGTTGTAGACGTCGATCTGGGAGCGGTTGGCGTCCAGGTAGAAGACCTTGTTGACGACGGTCTCGACGAGGTCGACGTCGTGGGAGATCACGATGAAGCCGCCGCGGTAGGTCTTCAGGTAGTCGCGCAGCCAGACGATCGAGTCGGCGTCGAGGTGGTTCGTCGGCTCGTCGAGGAGCAGGGTGTCGGCGTCGGAGAAGAGGATCCGGGCGAGCTCGACGCGGCGGCGCTGACCACCGGAGAGGGTGTGCAGCGGCTGGCCGAGGACGCGGTCGGGCAGTCCGAGGGCGGCCGAGATGGTCGCGGCCTCCGCCTCGGCGGCGTACCCGCCCTTGGTCAGGAACTCCGTCTCCTGGCGTTCGTACTGCTTCATCGCCTTGTCGCGGGTGCCGCCGGAGCCGGTGGCGATGCGCTCCTCGTTGGCGCGCATCTTCTTGATCAGCACGTCGAGGCCGCGGGCGGAGAGGATCCGGTCGCGGGCCAGCACGTCGAGGTCACCGGTGCGCGGGTCCTGCGGGAGGTAGCCGACCTCACCGGATCGGGTGATGGAGCCGGCGGCGGGCTGGCCCTCGCCCGCGAGGCACTTGGTGAGGGTGGTCTTGCCCGCTCCGTTGCGGCCGACGAGGCCGATGCGGTCGCCCTTGGCGATGCGGAAGGAGGCGGACTCGATGAGGACGCGGGCGCCGGCGCGCAGCTCGACGCCGGTGGCGGTGATCACGGAAATACTCCAGGGCGGTGGGGACGGCGGAAGGGGGGCAGGACGCGCGTTGCTTCGACGCCGCTAATCCGCGAGGAGATTTGCCATGGGACCCATTCTACCGGGGGTGCGCAACCACTTTTCGGGGCCTCCCGTCGCCCGTTCGGCCCACGGGTGAGGCCGGGCCGCCGCAGCGCGTATCAGGATGAACGGGTTGATACTCGCCGCAAGGGCGGACACGTGGCCCCGGGCTCCACGGATCAAGGGCGGTGCGGGATGCAGTTCGACGACAACGCCAACCTGGACACTTCCGAGGTCAAGGACGTGCGCAGCAGCCGCGTCCCGGGCGGGAGGGCCACCATCGGCGGTGGCATCGTCGGTTTCATCGCGCTGGTCATGGGGCTGATCTTCGGGGTCGGCCCGGAGCAGCTGGGGCTGTCCGACGGCAGTCCCGAGCCGGTCTCGACCGCTTCCTCCGCCGCCCAGGTGCAGCAGGCCTGCAAGACCGGGCAGGACGCCAACACCCGGGAGGACTGTCGGCTCGTGGCCGTGGTGAACAGCACACAAGATTTTTGGAAGCAGGAGTTCCAGAAGCGCGGCGGGCAGTACAGCCCGGCCTCCACGGTCTTCTTCACGGGCCGGGTGAACACCGCCTGCGGCGCCGCGACCTCGGCGGTCGGCCCCTTCTACTGCCCCGGTGACCGGCAGGTCTACCTGGACCTGGGCTTCTTCGACGAGCTGCGGACGAAGTTCGGGGCGAGCGGCGGCCCCTTCGCGCAGGCCTACGTGGTGGCCCACGAGTACGGGCACCACATCCAGAACCTGACCGGAACCCTCCAGCGGGCCCAGGACGGGCGGCAGGGCGCGAACAGCAACGCGGTGAAGGTGGAGCTCCAGGCGGACTGCTACGCCGGGGTGTGGGCGCACAACGCGACGCGGACCCCGGACGAGTCCACGGGGCGGCCCCTGATCACCAGCCTCACCGACCAGGACATCCGTGACGGCCTGGACGCGGCGGCGGCGGTCGGCGACGACCGGATCCAGGAGAAGTTCCAGGGCCGGGTCACCCCGGAGTCCTGGACCCACGGCTCGGCGGAGCAGCGCCAGCAGTGGTTCTACCAGGGCTACCGCACCGGTGACATGGCCCAGTGCAACACCTTCCGCTGACTGCCGGTGGCGCCTGCCATGCTGTGACGCGGGTCACGTAGGTCACGCAGGTCACCGTCACGAGAGGGAGTGATCGTCATGGCAGGCGTTCCGTCCATCTACCCCACGCTGCTCTACCGCGACGCGAAGGCCGCCATCCAGCAGCTCACCGAGGCGTTCGGGTTCACCCAGGTCGCGGTCTACGAGGGGGACGACGGCGCGGTGATGCACGCGGAGCTGTCGTACGGCAACGGCGCGGTGATGCTGGGCAGCAAGGGGCGCGGGGGCGCCTTCGACAAGGTCATGGAGGGCGCCGGGCCGACCGGGGTCTACGTGGTGGTCGACGACGTGGACGCGCACCACCGGCGGGCCGCCGAGCACGGGCTGGAGATCCTGATGGAGCCGACCGACCAGGACTACGGCTCGCGGGACTACATGGCGCGCGACGCCGAGGGCAACGTCTGGAGCTTCGGGACGTACGCCCCGCAGCTCTGAGCCCGCGGGCGCCGGACCGCGTCCGCCCGGGGACGGCCCCGGGCGGGCGGGCGGCGCCTAGGCGCCGCCGGTGTGGACCTGGAAGGCGGCCCGCCGGACGGCCTTGGCCAGTGCCGGGTCGGGGTGGGCGGCGGCGAGGGCGACGAGGACCTGGACCGTGCGCGGGTGGCCGACCGCCCGGACCTCGTCGAGCAGCCGGGGGACGGTGGTGCGGACGGCCGAGTCCAGGTGCCGGGCGAGGAGGTCGGCCTCGCCGTGGTCGGCGATGGCGGCAGCCGTGTCCACCCAGAGCCAGGTGGACTCCTCGGGGGTCAGTACGTGCTGCGCCTCGTCGGGGTCCACCCCGTCGTGCTCGGCGAGCCAGAGCAGGGCGTAGGGCCGCAGCGCGGGCTCCCGTACGGCGGCGCGCACCTCGGGCTCGGCGGGGGCGCCGACCACGCGCAGGGCCTCGAAGGCCAGGCCCCGCAGCAGGGCGTCCTCACCCCGGGCGGCGTGCAGCAGCTCGCTGACGGCGTGGCCGACGGGGCGGGCGGCGAGCCAGGCCTGGTACTCGGCGCGGGCGGGTCCGGGGGTGAGCCGGGCGCAGCCGTGGAGCATGGCGGCGGCGGACTGCTCGATGTTCCCGGCCGGGCTCTGCGCGGCGACGCAGATCTGCTCCAGCTTGACCCAGACGGCCCAGCTGCCGAGCGGGGTGAGGGTGGCCTGCGCGGGGCCGAGGGTGACGGCGTCGACGGCGGCGAGTCCGCCCAGCGCCCAGCGCAGCAGCCGGGCGAGCGGGAGCGGCCGGGGCTCGCCGGGGTGCTCGGAGGCGGCGGAGCCGGCCGCAGGGTCGGCGTCGTAGGGGACCTCGCAGCGTTCGTCCCGCAGTTCGGTGACGCGCTGGCCGAGGAGGTCCAGCAGGTCCGGGACGGTCACCGGGCCGGCGGACAGCTGGAGGAGGGAGAGGAGCTGGGGCATCGCCTCGACCACCTCGGCCACGGCCGAGGCGGCGATGTCGGCGGGGGCGGGGTGGACCAGCGACCAGGCGTCGAAGAGCGCGACCCAGCCGCGCAGCACGGCGGTGTCGTCGCGGTCCCAGGCGCGCAGCCGCCAGCCGGGGCGGGCGTGCCCGCCGTGCACCTCGACGAGGCCGGAGAGCCGGGAGCGGTCCCAGCCGACGCGGATCTGGCCGTGCGTCAGTCCCAGTTCCGCGGCGGCCCGTTCGACGTCGGAGGCGGGCAGCGCGCCCGCCGGGGCGGGGCGGCCGCCGTCACCGGCTCCGAGGTTCAGCTCGGCCCAGCGGGCCAGCCGCACCGCGTCGGCGAGGGAGGCGCGGGCCCGGTTCGCCAGGTCTGCCGTGGCGGGGGTGCCCGCCGGGGGCCGGGGGGCCGGCCGGGTTCGCCGGTCGGTCACCGCCTTGCGTGCCGTGGCGACGGAACGCGGGGAGACGAGTCGGAGTCTGGAGTCGCGAGCCAACTGCTCATCAGGCTTTCGGGACGTCACGGAAGCAGTCTCGCCCGTCACTGGCCGAAAGCCCAAACGGAACGGGTCGTTTCCACAGGTCACGGGGTGGATGAACCGGGACAATCACCCCACCCTGCCCCGTCCGCCACAGCCCCTTCACCCCAGCGCCACACACCACCCCGACACACCGTCACATTCCGTCGTGCACACGACACATAAGGAGGACGGACGGTGAGCGCTCACATGAGCGGAGTCAGGAAGCGTCGCAGCGCCTCTTCGTACCGGGCGGGGTCGGCGTTCCACATCGCCCCGTGCCCGGCGTCCGCGACGGCGTGCAGGGTCACGAGGTCGGGGCGGGCGGCGGCGAGCCGGCGCGAGGGCTCCCACGGGGCGAGGGGGTCGTCCGGCCCGTGGAAGACCAGTACGGGCACGCGCAGCGCGCCGGGGTCGGCGCCCGGTGCCCCGCGGTCCGCCCGCAGCCCGGCGCGGGCCTCGGCGGCCCTGACCACGAAGGGGAGCAGCGGGGCCGGGGTGCGGCGGGCGGCGGCGAGGGCGCGCAGGGTGGCGTGCCAGTCCAGGACGGGCGAGTCCAGCACGATCCCGGAGATCCGCCCGGCCAGGGCCGAGCGTTCCGCGGCGCGCAGGGCCATGGCGCCCCCGGTGGACCAGCCGTGCAGGACCACGCGCCGGGCGCCGTAGCGCACGGCGTAGCGGATGGCTGCGTCCAGGTCCCGCCACTCGGACTCGCCGAGGTGCCCTAGGCCGTCCGGGGAGGCGGGGGCGCCGAGGTCGCCCCGGTAGCCGAGGGAGAGGACGGGAAGCTGGTGCCGGTTCAGGAAGGGCATGACCACCATCGGATGCTCCCGGCTCGCGCCGAGCCCGTGGACGGTGATCACCCAGGTGTCCCGGGCGGCGGGCACGAACCAGGCGGGGAGCGGGCCGAGCTCCCCGGCGACGTCCACGTCGGCATGCTCGAGCCCGAGGGCGGTACGGGGGTTGCCCCGGTGGACCTGGGGGGTGAGGTGGACGCGGGTGCCCGGGTCCAGGGTGCCGTGCGTGACGGCGAGGAGGCGGCGTACGACCGTGTCGGGGTCGTGGGGGACTCCGGGGAGGACCGGGCCGGCCACGGCGTGGATGCCGGGCGCGTCCAGTCCGTAGATGCCGGGGCGCAGGGAGGCCAGCGAGCGGGTCAGCACCACCTGCCCGGGGGCGGTGGAGTGGACGCTGACGCGGGGGCTGCCGGGCAGGGGCCGGCCGGGTTCGGGCCGCAGGGCGGCGTCGGCGGCGTACCGGCCGGCCGCGACGGCGGCAGCTCCGGCACCGATCAGGGTCGTCGTGACGGCCGCTGCCGTCGCTGTGGCGGTACGCACCGCTCCAGTGTCGAGGCAGGGGCGCGGGCGGGCCACCGGAGAGGCCCGCACGGTGGCGGGCACGGAGCCCGGCCCGGTGGAAGCGGAAGCGGAGCGGGCACGGCCGGGTAACTCTGAGTAACTCCGGAGGGGTGGAGTGATCTGGGTCTCTTTCCCCCTCGGCCCGGGGTGCGGGTACGAGCCGGAAGGCCTGCGCGGGTCGGTCCGTTCACCCGGCTTTGACGTGCATTAATCGATGGATCTACGACAGAATCGGGACGAAGGGCCTGATCGCGTGCCGGGCCGGGACACCAACCGTCCCGAGTCAGTTCATCTTCCGTTCACCCAGGTTGCCTACGGTCGCCGAGCCACTGACGTCAAACAGAAGCCTGGGTAAATGGAGCACATAACGCTTCTCCTCGGGATCGTGATCATCACCGCTCTCGTGTTCGACTTCACGAACGGTTTCCACGACACGGCCAACGCGATGGCCACCACCATCTCGACCGGCGCCCTCAAGCCCAAGACGGCGGTGGCCATGTCCGCCGTGCTCAACCTCGTCGGCGCTTTCATGTCCGTGGAGGTCGCCAAGACGATCTCCAAGGGCCTGGTCAACGAGGAGGGCATCCAGCCAGAGGTGATCTTCGCCGCCCTGGTCGGGGCGATCCTCTGGAACCTCGTCACCTGGCTGGTCGGCCTGCCCTCCAGCTCCTCGCACGCCCTGATGGGCGGCCTGATCGGTGCCGCGGTCGCCTCCGCCGGCATGGGCGCCGTCAACGGCAGCGTCGTCGTCACCAAGGTGCTGATCCCCGCGATCGCCGCGCCGATCGTGGCCGGTGTGGCCGCGATGCTGGCCGCGAAGGTCACGTACAAGCTCAACGGCCAGGTCGGCAAGAAGACCTCCGCCAAGGGCTACCGGGCCGGTCAGATCGCCTCGGCCAGTCTCGTCTCCCTCGCGCACGGCACCAACGACGCGCAGAAGACGATGGGCATCATCACCCTGGCGCTGGTCGCCGGCGGCGCCCTCGCCCCCGGCTCCAACCCGCCGGTGTGGGTCATCGTCTCCGCCGGTATGGCCATCGCCATGGGCACCTACCTGGGCGGCTGGCGCATCATCCGCACCATGGGCAGCGGCCTGACCGACCTCCAGCCGCAGCAGGGCTTCGCCGCCCAGACCTCGGCCGCGAGCGTCATCCTGGCCTCCTCCAGCCTCGGCTTCTCCCTCTCCACCACCCACGCCTGCTCCGGCGCGGTCATGGGTGCGGGTCTGGGCCGCAAGGGCGGCGTGGTCCGCTGGTCCACCGCCACGCGCATGTTCATCGCGTGGGGCCTGACCCTGCCGGCCGCCGCCCTGGTCGCCTCCGGCGCCGAGCTGGTCATGCGCACCGGTGACATCGGCGTCGCCGCCGTGGCCGTCTTCCTCGTCGCGTCCTGCTTCGCCATCTGGGTGATCTCGCGCCGCCAGGTCGTCGACCACACCAACGTCAACGACGTGGCCCCGGCCGCCGCGGACGAGCAGCCCGGCGTCGTCACCACCGCCATCGCCGCCGTGGCCGTCCCGCCGACCGCGGGCACCACGGCCGCCGTGACCGACGAGGACCTCAAGGCCACCATCCCGGCCGCGACGGCCACCCCGGCCGCTCCGGCGACCCCCGCGGCCCCGGCCGCCGCGGTCTGACCCCGAGAACGACAGAGGAAACGGCAGTATGAAGATCGACTGGGCAGCACTCGGCTCCGTCTTCGGGGTCAGCCTCTCCGCCACCGTCGCCCTCGTGGCCCTGTTCGCCCTGGGCCTGGTGGGTCTCTCCAAGCACGAGACCGCCACCGAGCAGGGCGGGGCCGCCACCCTGGCCCGCAGCGGCGCCTACGTCTGCTTCGCGCTCTGCGCGGCGGCCGTGGCCTACGGGATCTACCTGATCGTCAGCTGAGGCCGTCGAGGCCGTCGAGGCCGTCCCCGGCCGGGCCACCGGCCGGGGAGCCGCGGGCACGGCACGAGTGACAGCTCCCTCCGGGTTCCTCCCGGAGGGAGCTTTCGCGTACCGCCCGCCCCGCACCACCCCCCGGCCGTCCCCCGTCCCACCGCAGGTCAACAGCGAGTTGACGGGCGTTCGCGGGGCGTGGTGGACTGCCCGAGCCAATACGGCGGCATGGAGAGGAAGTCCGGTGCGAATCCGGCGCGGTCCCGCCACTGTCACCGGGGAACGCACGCGGCGCGTGCGGGGCCCCGGGAGCCAGGAACTCTCGCCGCCGGACACGTCGAACCAGGGCGCGGACCCTGAGTGAGGACATACCTGCCACCATGCGTGCCGATCGCGTCTTCGCGTACGGCGCCACGGCGGGCCTGATCGGCGACCGGATCCTCGGGGATCCGCGCCGAGGGCACCCCGTGGCCGCCTTCGGACGAGCCGCCGCCCGCGTCGAACGCGCCCTGTGGCGCGACGACCGCGCCCGGGGCCTCCTGCACACCCTGGTGTGCGCCGGGGGCGCGACCGCCGTCGGCGCGCTCGGCGCCCGCGCCGTGCGCTCCCGGCCCGCGGCTGCCCGTATCGCCCTGACCGCCGCCGCCACCTGGGCCGTCGTCGGCGGGACCTCGCTGGGCCGGGAGGCCCGCGCCATCGGCGGGGCCCTGGCCGCCGGGGACACCGAGGTGGCCCGGGAACGGCTCCCGCACCTGTGCGGGCGCGACCCGCAGGCCCTGGACGGACAGCAGATGGCCCGCGCGGTCGTCGAGTCCGTCGCCGAGAACACCTCCGACGCGGTCGTCGGGGCCCTCGTGTGGGGGGCCGTCGCCGGGGTGCCCGGCCTGCTCGCCTTCCGCGCCGTGAACACCCTGGACGCGATGGTCGGCCACAAGTCGCCCCGCTACCTGCGCTACGGCTGGGCCTCCGCCCGCCTCGACGACCTGGCCGGCTGGCCGGGAGCCCGGCTGACGGCGCTCGCCGCCGTGGCCGCCGGCCCCGACCGGCGGGGAGCCGTACGGGCCTGGCGCGCGGACGCCGCCGCCCACCCGAGCCCCAACGCCGGCCCGGTCGAGGCCTCCTTCGCCGGAGCGCTCGGCGTACGGCTCGGCGGAACCCTCGCCTACGGCGGGCGGACCGAGCACCGGGCCGTACTGAACGGCGCGGCCGGGCGGCCGGTGGAGGTCGCGGACATCGAGCGGGCCGTACGGCTGTCGCGGCGGGTGACCTGGCTGGCGCTGGGCGCCTGCGTGGCCGTCCGGTACGCCGTGGCGAGAACGACGAGGGCGACGAGGGCGACGAGCCCGACGAGGGAAGGACGCGCATGAGCGGCGCGAAGCGGGGCGGCGGGCTGCTGGTCGCCGGGACGACCTCGGACGCGGGCAAGAGCGTGGTCACGGCGGGCATCTGCCGCTGGCTGGCCCGGCAGGGCGTGAAGGTGGCCCCGTTCAAGGCGCAGAACATGTCGCTGAACTCGTTCGTGACGAGGGAGGGCGCCGAGATCGGCCGCGCACAGGCCATGCAGGCCCAGGCGGCCCGCGTGGAGCCGACCGCGCTCATGAACCCGGTGCTGCTCAAGCCCGGCAGCGACCGCAGCAGCCAGGTGGTGCTGCTGGGCAAGCCCGTCGGCGAGATGAGCGCGCGCGGCTACCACGGAGGACGCCAGGAACAGCTGCTCGGCATCGTCACGGACTGCCTGGAGCAGCTGCGGGGCACGTATGACGCCGTGATCTGCGAGGGGGCCGGCAGCCCGGCCGAGATCAACCTGCGCCGGACCGACATCGTGAACATGGGCATCGCGCGGGCCGCACGCTTCCCGGTGGTCGTGGTCGGGGACATCGACCGGGGCGGGGTCTTCGCGTCCTTCTTCGGGACGACGGCCCTGCTGTCGCCCGAGGACCAGTCGCTGATCGCGGGCTACCTGGTGAACAAGTTCCGGGGCGACGTCTCGCTGCTGGAGCCGGGCATGGAGATGCTGCGCGGCCTGACCGGGCGGGCGACCTACGGGGTCCTGCCCTTCCAGCACGGCCTGGGCATCGACGAGGAGGACGGCCTGCGGGTCTCCCTGCGGGGCGCGGTACGCGAGTCCGTGGTGGCCCCGCCCGTCGGCGAGGACGTGCTGCGGGTCGCGGTGTGCGCGGTGCCGCTGATGTCGAACTTCACCGACGTGGACGCGCTGGCCGCCGAGCCGGGCGTCGTCGTCCGGTTCGTGGACCGGGCCGAGGAACTGGCCGACGCGGACCTGGTCGTCGTACCGGGCACCCGGGGCACGGTGAAGGCACTGGAGTGGCTGCGGGAGCGGGGCCTCGCGGACGCGCTGGCCCGGCGGGCCGCCGAGGGGCGTCCGGTGCTGGGCATCTGCGGCGGCTTCCAGGTGCTGGGCGAGCGGATCTCCGACGAGGTCGAGTCGCGGGCGGGGGAGGTGGACGGGCTCGGGCTGCTGCCGGTGCGGGTGCGGTTCGCCGTCGAGAAGACCCTGGCGCGGCCGGTCGGCACCGCCCTGGGCGAGCCGGTGGAGGGCTACGAGATCCACCACGGCGTGGCCGAAGTCCTGGGCGGCGAGCCATTCCTGGACGGGTGCCGGGTCGGGGCCGTGTGGGGGACCCACTGGCACGGCTCGCTGGAGTCGGACGGCTTCCGCCGGGCGTTCCTGCGGGAGGTGGCCTCGGCTGCCGGGCGCCGCTTCGTCCCGGCCCCGGACACCTCGTTCGCCTCCCTTCGGGAGGAGCAGCTGGACCTGCTGGGCGACCTGATCGAGGAACACGCGGACACCGGTGCGCTGCTGCGCCTGATCGAGGGCGGAGCCCCGGCGGGCCTCCCGTTCCTGCCGCCGGGCGCGCCGTGACGGGCGCGGCCCTGCGGGGCTGTTCCCCTACCCGCCCCTTCCCGAAACCGGGGCTACGCCCCGGACCCCTTGCCGGTGCGGCCCCGTCCCGGGGGGCCATCCCCCGGACCCCCGCGCCTCAAACGCCGGCGGGGCTGATAGATCCAGCCTCGCCGGCGTTTGAGGCGTGGGGTCTGGGGCGGAGCCCCAGGGAACGGCGGAAGGGCGGGGAGGGGCAGGCCCCGCGCAGCGGCCACCGGCAACCCTGCCCCGCCGCCCGCAGCCGCCCGCGCACCACCACCACCACCGCCACCCGCACCCGCACCCGCACCCGCACCCGCACACAAGGAGGGGTCACCGCATGAGCACGCCCTACCCGTTCACCGCACTGGTCGGCCAGACCGACCTGCGCCTCGCGCTGCTGCTCAACGCCGTGAGCCCGGCGGTCGGCGGCGTGCTCGTACGCGGCGAGAAGGGCACCGCCAAGTCCACCGCCGTGCGCGCGTTGTCCACGCTGCTGCCGCAGGTGGACGTCGTGCCCGGCTGCCGGTTCAGCTGCGCGCCCGCCGCGCCCGACCCGGCCTGCCCTGACGGTCCCCACGAGCCCGGGCCCGGCGCGGCCCGCCCGGCCCGGATGGTGGAGCTGCCCGTCGGTGCCTCGGAGGACCGCCTCGTCGGCGCCCTCGACATCGAACGGGCCCTCGCCGAGGGCGTGAAGGCCTTCGAGCCCGGCCTGCTGGCCGACGCCCACCGCGGGATCCTCTACGTGGACGAGGTGAACCTCCTCCACGACCACCTCGTGGACGTCCTCCTCGACGCCGCTGCGATGGGCGCCTCCTACGTCGAGCGCGAGGGCGTCTCCGTGCGCCACGCCGCCCGCTTCCTGCTCGTCGGCACCATGAACCCCGAGGAGGGCGAGCTGCGGCCGCAGCTCCTGGACCGGTTCGGGCTGACCGTCGAGGTGGCGGCCTCCCGCGAGCCCGCGCAGCGCGTCGAGGTGGTCCGCCGCAGGCTCGCCTACGAGGACGACCCCACGGGCTTCGCGACCCGCTTCGCCGGCGAGGAGCACGAGGTGCGCGCCCGGGTCGTGGCCGCGCGGGCCCTGCTCCCGAAGGTCGTGCTCGGCGACACCGCGCTGCTGCAGATCGCCGCGACCTGCGCCGGCTTCGAGGTCGACGGGATGCGCGCCGACATCGTGATGGCCCGTACGGCGACCGCCCTGGCGGCGTGGGCCGGACGGACCGGCGTGCGCAAGGAGGACGTACGGCAGGCCGCACTGCTGGCGCTCCCCCACCGGCGCCGGCGCAACCCCTTCGACGCGCCCGGCCTGGACGAGGACAAGCTCGACGAGATCCTGGACCGCTTCCCCGACGAGGAGCCCGAACCCGATCCGGAGCCAGAGCCCGAGGGCCCGGACGACGGCGGCGACGACGGCGGCGGCCCGGACGGGGACGGCGGCGGGGTGCCCCCGCAGCACGACGGCCCCCCGGCCCCCGAGGGCCAGGAAGCCCCCGAGGCGCCGGACGCGCCCGAGGCCCCCGACTCCCCCGGCACCCGGGAGGACGCCCCGCAGCCCTCCGCCCAGGACACCGGCGCGGCCCCCGAGCAGGCGGCCGTACGGGCCACCGAGCCGTTCCGCACGAAGATGCTGACGGTGCCCGGGCTCGGCGAGGGCGCGGCCGGACGGCGTTCGCGCGCCCGGACCGCCCACGGCCGCACCACCGGCGCGCAGCGCCCCCGGGGCCACCTGACGAAGCTGCACCTGGCGGCCACCGTGCACGCCGCCGCCCCGCACCAGAAGGCGCGCGGGCGCAGCGGACGCGGGCTGGTGGTGCGCAAGGACGACCTGCGCCAGGCCACCCGGGAGGGCCGCGAGGGCAATCTGGTCCTGTTCCTCGTCGACGCCTCCGGTTCCATGGCGGCCCGGCAGCGCATGAGCGCCGTCAAGGGCGCCGTGCTGTCCCTGCTGCTGGACGCCTACCAGCGCCGGGACAAGGTCGGCCTGATCACCTTCCGCGGGGCCGGCGCCGAGCTGGCGCTGCCGCCCACCTCCTCGGTGGACACGGCGGCGGCCAGGCTGGAGCAGCTGCCGACCGGCGGCCGCACCCCGCTGGCCGCCGGGCTGCTGAAGGCCCGCGAGGTGCTGCGGATCGAGCGGCTGCGGGACCCCTCGCGGCGCCCGCTGCTGGTGGTCGTCACCGACGGGCGGGCCACCTCGGCCGGGGCCCTGGGCGGCGATCCCCGCGCGCTGTCGGGCCGCAGTGCCCGGCTGCTGGCCGCCGAAGGGGTCACCTCGGTGGTCGTGGACTGCGAGTCCGGGCCGGTCCGGCTGGGGCTGGCGGGGGCGCTCGCCGCCGATCTGGGGGCGCCGGCCGTGACCCTCGACGGGCTGCGGGCCGACTCGCTGGCCGGGCTCGTGAAGAACGTACGTACCGCGGTCACATCGACCGCATCACCCAACAGCGTCTCCAGGAGGGCCGCGTAATGCCGCAGGGACAGCCGTCCGTCGTTCCGGACGACGGACTCACGACGCGTCAGCGCCGCAACCGCCCGCTCGTCTTCGTCCACACCGGACCGGGCAAGGGCAAGTCGACGGCCGCCTTCGGTCTGGCGCTGCGCGCCTGGAACCAGGGCTGGCCGATCGGGGTGTTCCAGTTCGTCAAGTCGGCGAAGTGGAAGGTCGGCGAGGAGAACGCGCTGAAGGTGCTCGGCGCCTCCGGCGAGGGCGGCTCCGTCGTCTGGCACAAGATGGGCGAGGGCTGGTCCTGGGTCCAGCGCGACGCGCAGCTCGACAACGAGCAGGCGGCGAAGGAGGGCTGGGAGCAGGTCAAGCGCGACCTGGCCGCCGAGACCCACAAGCTGTACGTGCTCGACGAGTTCGCGTACCCCATGCACTGGGGCTGGATCGACGTCGACGAGGTCATCGAGGTGCTGCGCAACCGTCCCGGGACCCAGCACGTGGTGATCACGGGCCGCAACGCGCCCCAGAAGCTGGTGGAGTTCGCGGACCTGGTCACCGAGATGACCAAGGTCAAGCACCCGATGGACGCGGGCCAGAAGGGCCAGAAGGGCATCGAGTGGTGACGTCCGTGAACGTGCCCCGGCTGGTGATCGCCGCGCCGTCCTCCGGCAGCGGCAAGACCACCGTGGCGACGGGCCTGATGGCGGCCTTCGCCGAGCGCGGCCTCGCCGTGTCCCCGCACAAGGCCGGGCCCGACTACATCGACCCCGGCTACCACGCGCTCGCGACGGGCCGGCCGGGGCGCAACCTCGACGCCTTCATGTGCGGGCCGGAGCTGGTCGCGCCGCTGTTCGCGCACGGCTCCGCCGGCTGCGACCTCGCGGTCGTCGAAGGTGTGATGGGGCTCTACGACGGGGCCGCCGGGCGGGGCGAGCTGGCCTCGACGGCGCAGGTCGCGAAGCTGCTGCGGGCGCCGGTGGTGCTGGTGGTGGACGCCTCCTCGCAGTCCCGGTCGGTGGCCGCGCTCGTGCACGGCTTCGCCTCCTTCGACCCGCAGGTGCGCCTGGGCGGGGTCATCCTCAACAAGGTGGGCTCCGACCGGCACGAGGTGATGCTGCGCGAGGCCCTCGAAGAGGCCGGGATGCCGGTCCTCGGTGTCCTGCGGCGGGCCCCTCAGGTGGCGACGCCCTCACGGCACCTGGGCCTGGTCCCGGTGGCGGAGCGGCGGGCCGACGCGCTGGCCTCCGTGGCGGCGCTCGCGGAGCAGGTGCGGGCGGGCTGCGACCTGGACGCCCTGATGGCCCTGGCCAGGACAGCCCCGCCGCTGGACTGCGAGGCCTGGGCTCCGGTGAATCCAGCCTCGCCGGCGTTTGAGGCGCGGGGTCCGGGGCGGAGCGCCGGCGGCGGCGCCGCACCTGTCATCGCCGTCGCGGGCGGGGCAGCCTTCACGTTCTCGTACGCCGAGCACGCGGAACTGCTCACCGCTGCCGGAGCGGAGGTCGTCACCTTTGATCCGCTGCGGGACGAGGCGCTCCCGCCCGGCACCGCCGGCCTGGTGATAGGCGGCGGGTTCCCCGAGATGTACGCCCCCGAGCTGTCGGCCAACGAGCCGCTCCGCGAGGCCGTCGCCGCCTTCGCCGCGGCCGGCGGTCCGATCGCGGCCGAGTGCGCCGGGCTCCTGTACCTGGCCCGTTCCCTCGACGGCAAGCCCATGTGCGGGGTCCTCGACGCCGATGCCCGGATGTCGGAGCGGCTCACGCTCGGCTACCGCGAGGCGGTGGCGGTGTCGGACAGCCCGCTCGCGGTGACGGGCACCCGTCTGCGGGGCCACGAGTTCCACCGGACGGTGATCGAGCCCGGCGCCGGAGCCGCGCCGGCGTGGGGGTTCACGCATCCCGAACGCCGCGTCGAAGGCTTCGTACAAGGGGGTGTGCACGCCAGCTACCTGCACACCCACTGGGCGGCGCAGCCGTCGGTGGCCGGACGGTTCGCGGAGGCCGCGGCGGCCACGGCAGCGGCGAAGGCGGCCCGGTGACGCGCCGGTGACCTCGGTCCACTCAGTCCACTCAGTCCGCTCAGTCCGCTCAGTCCGCTCAGTCCGCGAGGCCGACCACCAGCCAGATCCCGGCCACCCCGCCCACCGTGCACATCAGCGTGGACAGGGCGGGGTGCTTGTGGTGCGCCTCGGGCAGGATCTCGGCGGCGGCCAGGTACAGCAGGACACCGCCGAAGAAGCCGAGGTACGCCCCGAGGGGTTCCTCCGGAAGGGTGAACAGCAGGGTGGACGCGGCGCCCACCACCGGCGCCGCCGCGTCCGCGAAGAGCATGCCGAGGGCTTTGCGACGGTCGTTCCCGTACAGGCTGGTGAGCGTGTACGTGTTGAACCCGTCGGCGAAGTCGTGGGTGATCACGGCCAGTGCCACGGCCACGCCCATCCCGCCTCCGACCTGGAAGGCGGCGCCCAGCGCCACCCCGTCGGCGAGGCTGTGACCGACCATCGCGGCGGCCGCGGTGAGCCCGACCTGCGGCGCGCGGGCGCCGTTCTCGCCGCCGTGCGCGGCCTGGCGTACGGCCAGGACGCGTTCCACGACGTGGGCGACGAGGAAGCCGCCCACGAAGAGCAGCAGGGCGAGCGGGACGCCGAAGACCTCACCGCCGGCCGCGTGCATCGCCTCGGGGAGCAGGTCCAGGCCCACCACGCCGAGCATCAGCCCGCCGGCCAGGCCGAGCACCAGGTGGCGGCGGTCGGTGACGCGTTGCGCCGTCCAGCCGCCCGCCAGCGTCATCAGGAACGCGCACAGAGCCACGATCACCGCCATGCGCCCCTGAATACAGACTGGCGGCCGCGTGCGCACTTCCGCGCCCGGGTGGCGGACGACACCGTGTTGACGAAGGACGGACCGACGGAGGGAGGATCCCGGTGGGCGAGTACGTGACGCGGCTGGTGGTCGGGGTGGGCGGACGCGCGGGGGTCTCCGTCGCGGAGGTCTGCGCGCTGGTGGAGGAGACGCTGCGGGGGGCCGGGCTGGCCACCGGGGCGCTGAAGGCGCTGGCCACGGTGGAGGCGAAGACCGGCGAGCCGGGGATCGCGGGGGCGGCGGAACGTTTCGGCGTGCCGCTGATCGGCTATCCCGCCGAGGAACTCGCCCGGATCCGGGTACCGCACCCCTCGGCGACCGTGCACGACGCCGCCGGGACCGCCTCGGTGGCGGAGGCGGCGGCGCTCGCGGGCGGCGGGGAACTGCTCGTACCGAAGCGCCGGTCGGTGGCGGCGACGTGCGCGGTGGCCACCGCGCAGGAGCACGACCTGCGCCACCACGGGGACGCGGAGGTCGTGGACGCGGCCGGGGCGCTGGTGGACCTCGCGGTGAACGTACGGTCGGACACGCCGCCGGAGTGGCTCAAGCAGCGGATCGCGGCGTGCCTGGGGGACCTCGCGGCCTACCCGGACGGCCGCGCCGCGCGCGCGGCGGTGGCCGCGCGGCACGGGCTGCCGGTGGAGCGGGTGCTGCTGACGGCCGGGGCGGCGGAGGCGTTCGTACTGATCGCGCGGGCCCTGGGGGCCGTACGGCCCGTCGTGGTGCATCCGCAGTTCACCGAGCCGGAGGCGGCGCTGCGGGACGCCGGGCACCGGGTGGAGCGGGTGGTGCTGCGGGCGGCGGACGGCTTCCGGCTGGACCCGGCGGCGGTGCCCGAGGACGCGGACCTGGTGGTCGTCGGCAATCCGACCAACCCGACCTCCGTCCTGCATCCGGCGGCCACCCTCGCGGCGCTGGCCCGGCCCGGGCGGATCCTGGTGGTGGACGAGGCCTTCATGGACGCCGTCCCCGGTGAACGGGAGGCCCTCGCGGGACGCCTGGACGTGCCGGGGCTGGTGGTGCTGCGGAGCCTGACCAAGACGTGGGGGCTGGCGGGGCTGCGGATCGGGTACGTACTGGCCGAACCGGAAGTGATCGCCAAGCTCGCGGCCGCGCAGCCGCTGTGGCCGGTGTCGACGCCGGCGCTGGTGGCGGCGGAGGCGTGCGTGGCGCCGGAGGCGCTGGCCGAGGCGGAGGCCGCGGCGCGGCGGATCGCGGTGGACCGGGAGCACCTGCTCGCGGGGCTCGCGGAGTTCGAGGAGATCTCGGTGGCGGGGGTGGCGGAGGGGCCGTTCGTGCTGATCCGGGTCGAGGGCGCGGCGGAGATCCGCACCCGTCTGCGCGCGCTCGGCTTCGCCGTCCGCCGCGGCGACACCTTCCCGGGCCTGGACCCCTCCTGGCTCCGCCTGGCGGTCCGCGACCGCACCACGACGGGGCGCCTCCTGCAGGCCCTGGACCACGCCCTGGCGCTGGCCGCGCGGTAACCAGGGCTCCGGGGGGGTGGGCCGGGGTCGGGGACGGGGTGGGGTGCCGCCAATTCCAGCCTCGCCGGCGTTTGAGGCGTGGGGTCTGGGGCGGAGCCCCAGGGAACGGTGGAAGGGTGGGGAGGGGCAGGCTCCGCGCAGCGGGACGCCGCAGCCGCCGGGCCGGGTGGGCGCGGCGCGCCTACGATGGCGGCATCGGCGAGGAGGGGGCGGCCACATGAGGACGGCAGCGCGCATAGGCATCGGCCTGGCAGGCCTGGCAGTGGTCGGCGGCGCAGCCGTCTACGCCGTGCCGCGGCTCGTGGCCCCCGGGGCGGCCACCCCCGAGCAGCGCCTCGGGGCGAAACCCGGAACCACGCCCGCGGCGGCCGCGCCGGCCGGGGCGGCGTTCACGCTGGTGGCGACCGGGGACATCATCCCGTACCCCTCGATCGTCCAGCGGTCCGCGCAGGACGCCGGCACGGCCGGGGAGTACGACTTCCGGAAGATACTCGCCGGGGTCAAACCCCTCGTCGCCGCCGCCGACCTGGCGGTGTGCCACCACGAGATACCGTACGGAAAGCCGGGCGGCCCCTACACCGGCTACCCCACCTTCAAGGCCCCGCACCAGCTGGCCGACGCCCTCAAGGACGCCGGGTACGACAGCTGTTCCACCGCCTCGAACCACACGCTGGACGACGGCTGGGACGGCCTCGTCCGCACCCTCGACCACCTCGACAGGGCCGGTGTCCGGCACGTCGGTTCGGCCCGCGGCGCGGAGGAGGCCAAGGCCCCGGCGCTGCTTTCGGCGGGCGGCGCGAAGGTGGCCCAGCTGGCGTACACGTACGGCACGAACGGCATCCCGCTCCCCCAGGGCAAGCCATGGGCGGTCAACCTCATCGACCAGGAGCGGATCATCGCCGACGCCCGCGCGGCCCGCGCCGCCGGCGCGAACGTGGTGGTGCTCAGCGTCCATTGGGGCACGGAGTGGCAGACGGCCCCCGACCAGCAGCAACGCGATCTGGCCGGGGCGCTGACCGCTTCGCGCGGGACGGACGGGCTCCCCGACATCGACCTGGTCATCGGTACGCACAACCACGTGCCGCAGCCCTACGAGAAGATCAACGGCACCTGGGTGGTCTTCGGCATGGGTGACCAGGTGGCCAGCTTCGTCCCGGCCGACAAGCTGCGCGGCAACCAGTCCTCGGTGCCCCGTTTCACCTTCGCCCCCTCGGCGTCGCACGTGGGCCGCTGGGAGGTGGTGAAGGCCGAATACCTCACGCAGTACTCGGACATGGGGCCGCCCTTCCGCGTGGTCTGTGCCTCCTGCGCGGAGGGCGACACCGGCCTGTCGGCGGTGAAGCGGGCCGAGTACGCCCGCATCGACAAGGAGGTCACCGCCGCCGTGATGTCGCGCGGCGCGGCGGCCTCGGGTCTGGAGCGGGCGACGCGTTAGTCCTTGGCCCGGCGGGTGACGACGAGGGCGCCCGCGCCGATGCCGAGCAGGAGCAGTGCGCCGCCGGCGACGTACGGGGTGACCGAGGCGGCGCCGGTCTCGGCGAGGTCGGCCTGGGTGGCGGCGGTGCCGGTCACGGTGGCGGTCTGCGGCTTGACGTCGGGCTTGGCCGACGGGGTGGGCGCGGGGGCGGCCTTCGGGGCCTCGCAGTGCGCCTCGGCGAGCACGATCTCGCCTTCGACCTGCGCCACGTTGAGGTTCAGCGGGTTCACCGACACCTTCAGGCGGAGCGCGGCCGCGGCGGCCGTGGTGGAGGTGGTCTGCGTACCGGACAGCTCCAGGCTGACCAGGCCGACGCCGGGGACTTCGATCCGGGTGGGGCCGCCGGCCGTGAGGGTGACCTTCTTGCCGAGGGCCGTGACGGTGCCGAGGACGTTGGAGGTGGCGACGGGCTTCTTGCCGGCCTCGCAGACGGCCTTGGAGGTGACCTTCTCCACCTCGATCAGGGAGAGCAGGGGCAGGCCGGGTACGTGGACCTTGGCGTGGGCGAGGTTGGCCTCGGCCTCGGCCCGGTTCTTGTCGGCGGTGGCCTTGGAGGTGGCGACGTCGGCCTTCAGCACGCTGACGGGCTTGCCCTGTTCGGCGCCGTCGAGGGTCACGGTGAGGGCCGTCTTCTCGGCCGATTCGGGGGCGCTGACCTCGTTGAGGGTGGCCTTGAGGGGGATGTGCACGGCCTTGTTGAGCAGGCCCACGTCCAGTCCGGTCCGCAGGACGACGGCTCCGGCGCTGCCCTCGCCCGTCGCGCCGCCGCCCGTGGCGAGGGCGGGGGGCGCGGTGAGCAGGGCTACCGCTCCCGTGGCGAGGAGCACGGCCGCGGGCATGCGGAAGGTGTTGCTGTTCAAGATGGAGGAACCCCCGGGGAGATGGGCGCCGTCGCGCCGCCAATGGGGGACATCGCGCGCCGACGGCTTCGGTGCTCGAAATCTTTACGCACTGTGAGTGAACGGGCGGCAACCTGACGTGAGTTCACCCCAAAGGGTGGTTTTCATGCAGGTATTCGATTTATTGCGCCCCATGCGGCTCGTCTGTTCTCCCCCGCCCCGGACGAGGGGCCCGCAGGCGTCCGGGCCGGCGTCTTCAACGACTGACGGGGCGCCGATGTCACGCCCCGTCAACATCACGCCTCCCGTGGCGTCATGCCCGGACCACGCCGTTCACGACCACCCGTTCCGGCTGCGCCAGGACCCGTACGTCGGCACGCGGATCGGCCCCGTAGACCACGAGGTCGGCGGGCGCCCCCTCCGTCAGGCCTGGCCTGCCGAGCCATTCGCGGGCCGCCCAGGCCGTCGCGGAGAGGGCGTCCAGGGGCGGGATCCCGGCCTTGACCAGCTCCATGACCTCGGCGGCGACCAGGCCGTGCGGCAGGGATCCGCCCGCGTCGGTGCCGACGTACACCCGCACGCCCGCGTCCCACGCCGCCCGGACGGTGTCGTAGCGGCGCTCGTGCAGCCGCCGCATGTGCGCCGACCAGCGCGGGAACTTCGCCTCGCCGCCCGCCGCCATCTTCGGGAAGGTCGCGATGTTCACGAGGGTCGGCACGATCGCCACCCCGCGCTCCGCGAACAGCGGGATCGTGTCCTCGGTCAGCCCGGTGGCGTGCTCCACGCAGTCAATGCCCGCCTCGACGAGGTCACGCAGCGAGTCCTCCGCGAAGCAGTGCGCGGTGACCCGGGCGCCGAGCCGGTGGGCCTCGGCGATGGCCGCCTCGACCTCGGCGCGCGGCCAGCAGGCCGTCAGGTCGCCGGCGTCCCGGTCGATCCAGTCCCCCACCAGCTTCACCCAGCCGTCGCCGCGCCGCGCCTCGCGGCCGACGTAGGCGACGAGTTCGTCGGGCTCGATCTCGTGCGCGTAGTTGCGGATGTAGCGCCGGGTGCGGGCGATGTGCCGGCCCGCCCGGATGATCTTCGGGAGGTCCTCGCGGTCGTCGATCCAGCGGGTGTCGGAGGGGGATCCGGCGTCGCGGATGAGGAGGGCGCCCGCGTCCCGGTCGGTGAGGGCCTGCCGTTCGGCGGTCGGGGCGTCCACCGGGCCGTGGCTGTCCAGCCCGACGTGGCAGTGGGCGTCGACGAGGCCCGGCAGGACCCAGCCGGTGACCGTGGTGACCTCGCGGGCGGCGGGTGGCCGCTCGTAGGAGATCCGGCCGCCGACGACCCAGAGTTCGTCGCGCGCCTCGTGGGGCCCGACGAGCACTCTTCCCTTCACATGGAGCACACCGTTGTGATCACTCATGTCGGCACTGTACGTGCGTGCTGGGTACGCTCACCGGGTAACCCCGGACGAAGAGAGCCCCGCCGTGACCCACCCCCTCCTGGACCTTCCGCCGCTCACCGCCGAGCGTTTCGCGTCGATCGAGCGGGGGGTCGCGCGGCTCCTCGGCACCCGGCAGGACGTGGTGATCACCCAGGGCGAGGCCCTGCTGCCGCTGGAGGGGTGCATCCGCTCGGGGGCGCGGCCGGGTTCGGTCGCGCTGAACGTGGTGACCGGTCCGTACGGGACCACCTTCGGCAACTGGCTGCGCGACGCCGGGGCGGACGTGGTGGACCTGGCGGTGCCCTTCGACACGGCGGTGTCCGGCGAGCAGGTGGCCCGGGCCCTGGCCGAACGCCCGGAGATCGACTTCGTCTCGCTGGTGCACGCGGAGGCCGCCACCGGCAACACGAACCCGGTCGCGGAGATCGGCGAGGCCGTACGGGCCCACGGGGCGCTGTTCATGCTGGACGCGGTGGCCTCGGTGGGCGCGGAGCCGCTGCTGCCGGACGAGTGGGGCGTGGACCTGTGCGTGATCGGCGCCCAGAAGGCGATGGGCGGCCCGGCGGGGGTGTCGGCGGTGTCGGTGTCGGAGCGCGCCTGGGCCCGGTTCGCGGAGAACCCGGCGGCCCCTCGCCGCTCCTACCTCTCCCTGCTGGACTGGAAGGAGCGCTGGATCGACGGCGGGCGCAAGACGCTGCTGCACGCCCCGGCGCAGCTGGAGATGCTGGCGCTGGAGGCCTGCCTGGACCGGATCGGGGAAGAGGGCCTGGCGGAGGTGCTGGAGCGGCACGCGGCCGCCGCCCGGGCCACCCGGGCGGGCGCGGCGGCGCTCGGGATCGCCCCGTGGGTGGCCGACGCGGCCGAGGCGGCCCCGGTGGCGACGACGCTGCGGGTCGCGGACGCCTCGCTGGTGGTGGCCAAGGCCCTGTCGGCGCGGCCCTCGGCCCCGCTCGCCGCGGGCGGCGGGGCGCTGGCCCGGGAGATGGTCCGGGTCAACCACTACGGCCCGGCGGCCTCGCCGGAGGCGGTCGAGGACGCGTTGCGCGCACTGGCGGCGGCCCTGACCGCCGACCCGGAGCCGGCGGTCGCGGCGGCGTCGGCGTCGGCGGCCTGGAGCTAGGGCCTGTCGTGCGGGGTCAGCCGGAGAGGACGTCGAGCAGCCGGTCCACGTCCGCCTCGGTGTTGTACAGGTGGAACGAGGCCCGCAGGGCGCCCGCGCGGGCCGAGGTGGCCACCCCGGCGTCGAGCAGCTGCGGCTGCCTGTCCTGGAGCCCGGGGACGGACACGATGGGGGCGTCGCCGGGTACGGGCTCGTGCCCGAGGCGGGCGAGCCCGGCGCGGTAGCGGGCGGCCAGCGCGGTGTCGTGGGCGTGGACGGCTTCGATGCCGATCCGCTCCAGCAGTGCGAGCGCGGGCTCCGCGGCGTGGTAGGCGAGGAAGGCGGGGGATTCGTCGAACCGGCGTGCTCCGGCGGCCAGTTCGGGCATGGGGCCGTAGGTGGCGTCCCACTTCGAGGCCGCCGCGACCCAGCCGGCGTGCAGCGGGGTGAGGGTGTCCTGGGCGTCCTCGGAGACCGTCAGGTACGAGGCTCCGCGCGCCCCGAGCAGCCACTTGTACCCGGCGGTGACCGTGTAGTCGTAGGGGGTGGCGTCGAAGGGCAGCCAGCCGGCCGCCTGGGTGGCGTCGACGAGCATCCGGGCCCCGCGCTCGTCCGTCGCCGCGCGGACGGCGGCGAGGTCGGCGGTCCGGCCGTCCGCGGACTGTACGGCGCTCAGCGCGACGAGTGCGGTGTCCGGGCCGACGGCTTCGGCGATCCCCTCCAGCGGGGCGAAGCGGACCTTGAGGTCGGACCGCACCACGAAGGGGTTCATGACGGAGGCGAAGTCGCCCTCGGGGACGAGCACTTCGGCTCCGGCCGGGAGGGCTGCGGCGACGAGTCCGACGTGGGTGGCCACGGTCGAGCCGACGGCCACCCGGTCCGTCGCGACGCCGACGAGCCGCGCGAAGGCGGCTCGTACGCGGTCGACGCGGTCGAAGTCACCGGATCCCTCGGGCGCCCCGGCCCCGGCCGCTTCGGCCAGGGCGTGTACCTCGGCGAGGGCGGTGCGCGGCAGGAGCCCGTAGTTGGCGGTGTTGAGGTAGGTGGTGGAGTGCGCGAACTCGGCACGGGACACGTCGGAGAGCGTGAGATCCATGCGCCAACTCTGCGCCACGATCACCCATTAGTCCATTGCTATTTTTTCCTGGTGAACCCAAAGGAAGTCTTATGGGCCGTGGGCCGGGGCCACCCGTCCCCGGCCCCGCGGGGCGTCGGCTCAGGCCTGCGGGACGGCGCAGGCCCCGTCGGGGGTGCAGGCGTCGGCGGCCGGGGGCTCCGGGGCGGGCTCGCGGCCGGCCCACGCCTGCTCCAGCGCCTGGGCGAACACCTCGGCCGGCTGGCCGCCGGAGATGCCGTAGCGGCGGTCGAAGACGAAGAAGGGCACGGCGTTCGCGCCCAGTTCGGCCGCCTCGCGCTCGTCGGCCCGGACCTGGTCGGCGTAGGCGGAGTCGTCGGCGAGGACCGTACGGGCCTCCGCCTCCTCCAGTCCGGCCTCCACGGCGAGCGCCACCAGCACCTCGGGGTCGAAGACGGAGCGCTCCTCCGCGAAGTTGGCCCGGTAGACCCGGTCGAGCAGCTCCTCCTGGCGGCCGCGGGCGGCGGCCAGGTGCAGCAGGCGGTGGATGTCGAAGGTGTTGCCGTGGTCGCGTCCGTCGACCCGGTAGTCCAGGCCCTCGGCGCGGGCGCTGCCCGCGACGTGCTCCTCCATGTCGCGCGCCTCGTCGAGGGTGCGCCCGTACTTCTGGGCGAGCATGTCGAGGACGGGCGCGGTGACGCCCTTGGCGCTGTGCGGGTCGAGCTCGAAGGAGCGGTATACGACCTCGACCTCGTCGCGGTGCGCGAACCCGGCCAGCCCCTTGGCGAAACGGGCCTTGCCTACGTAGCACCAGGGGCAGGCGATGTCCGCCCAGATCTCGACGCGCATGTTCCTTCTTCTCTCCGGGTTCGGGGTCGGGTTCCGGCGGCAACCGGTTTCGACTTCAACCAACTGTCGGCCCGTCTCATTCCCCGGACGGGGACCCGTCCACCCGGAGCCACAGCGTGCGGTGCGAGCCGGAGGGGGCGGCGGCCGGATCCGGGCGCCAGCCGTGGGAGGCGTAGAAGGCCTGGGCCCGGAGGTTGTGCTCGTAGACCTCCAGGCGGACCCGCTCGACCCCGGCCCGGCGCCAGGCCGCGAGGCAGGCGGCGTGCAGGGCGGCGCCGGTGCCCCGGCGCCAGTGGCCGGGGTCGACGTGCAGCTGGGTGAGGGTGGTCTCGCCGTCGGCGGTGAGGAAGGCGGCGACCCCGGTGACCTCCCCGTCCCGCTCCGCGCAGAACACCCCGCCGTCGGCCCGGTCCCGGACCACCGCCCGGGACCAGCCCTCGCGGGTATGGGCCACCGCCAGGTCGCCCGCGTAGGTCTCCTCGGGGAAGCGGCCCGCGTAGTAGGTGGCGCGGGCCCGGGTGTGCAGGGCGGCGATGGCGTCGACGTCGGCGGGGAGCGCGGCTCTGATCATGGGAAGAGGAACGCGCCGGAAACCCTGTTCGGTTCCCGGCGCGTCGCCCCCGTGCGTGCGGTGGCTACTTCTTCAGCCAGGCCGCCATCATCTTCTGGGCGATGGGCGCGGCGAGCTTGCCGCCGCCGATCTCGGAGCGGTCGGTGTCCGAGTTCTCGACCATCACCGCGACGGCGATCTGCTTGTCGCCGGACTTTCCGTACGAGGTGAACCAGGCCAGCGGCGGGATGCTGTTGTTCACGCCGCGCTGGGCGGTGCCCGTCTTGCCGCCGACCTCGGCGCCCGCCACCTGGGCGGGCTTGCCGCCACCCTCGGTGGCGACCGTACGCATGGCGTCCTGGAGCATCGAGGCCGTCTTCGGGCTCATCACCTGCTCGGACTTCGGGTTCTTGAAGCTCTCCAGCACGTTGCCGTTCGCGTCGGTCACCTCGGAGACCATGTGCGGGGCGACGAGCTTGCCGCCGTTCTCGATGGCGGCCGTCACCATGGCGATCTGGAGGGGCGTGGCCTGGACGTCGAACTGGCCGATACCGGTCTGCGCGACCTGGTCCACGGACATCTTCTTCGACGGGTACTTGCTCGGCGGGTTCGTCCGGACCGGGGTGTCGATCTGGGTGTTGAAGCCGAGCTTCTCCGCCGTCGCCCGCATCTTGTCCTGGCCGAGCCGGGAGGCGAGCTCCGCGAACACGTTGTTGCAGGACAGCTTCAGGGCGGTGCGGGCGGAGACGTTGTTGCAGGCCTCGTCGCCCGCCTCGCTGGGCAGCTTCGTCCGGGTGCCGGGGATCGTGTACGGGGCGGGGATGCCGGTCTGCTGGTCGATGCTGGTGACCAGGCCGTTCTCGATCGCCGAGGCGAGGGTGACCAGCTTGAAGGTGGAGCCGGGCGCCTGCGGCTTGCGCAGGGCCACGTTCTCCATGGCCTTGCCCTGGTCGGCGGAGAGCTCGTTCCAGGCGTCCCCGTCGTTGGCCCCGGCGATGCGGCCCGGGTCGTAGGACGGGTTGTTGACGACCGCGAGGATCGCGCCGGTCGCCGGGTCGATGGCCACGGCCGCGCCCTGCTTGCCGTCGAGGGCGTCGTACGCCGCCTTCTGCACGCCCTTGTCGAGGGTGGTCAGCACGTTGCCCGGGTCGGCCCGCTTGTTGGTGAGGGTGTCCATCATCGTCTTGAGGCGGGTGTCGGAGCCGTTCAGGATGTTCTTGTAGACACCCTCCAGCATGCTCGTGCCGTAGGCCTGGGAGCTGTATCCGGTGATCGGCGCGTACAGCGGGCCGTCGACGTAGGTCCGCTTGTACCCGAAGTCCTTGCCGCCCGTCTTCGTGGAACCCGTGATCGCCTCCCCGCCCACGATGATGTTCCCCAACGGGTTCTCGTACTGCCCGATGAGGTTGCGCCGGTTGTTCTTGTCGTCTGCGAGGGCCTGGCCTTGATATGCCTGCACCCAGGTGACCCGCACCAAAAGGGCCAGCACCAGAAGCAGACAGAAGACCGACGCACGCCTGATCGTCTTGTTCATCCCCCAGAAGGACGCACCAGCCGCCCCCGGCGTTCCGCTCTGCCCCGATTGTGGCCGGGTTCTCAGCTTTTCTTCATGAAGCCTCCCTCGTACGCGGCGATGACGGCCTGGGTGCGGTCGCGGGAACCGGTCTTGGCGAGGACGCCCGCCACATGCGTCTTCACGGTCTGCGGGCCGACCCCGAGGCGCTCGCTGATCTCGTGGTTGGACAGTCCGCCGGCCATCAGGCGCAGGACGTCGGCCTCCCGGTCCGTGAGCCGGGCCGCCCAGGCGGGCGCCGCGGTCCGGGCGGCCGCGGCGTGGGAGGCGGCCAGGGAGCGGACGGCCGCCGGGAAGAGCAGCGAGTCCCCGCGGGCGACGAGGCGGACCGCGCCGATCAGCTCGTCGGGACCGGCCCGCTTGAGGAGGAAACCGGAGGCGCCCGCGCGCAGCGCGTCGTAGACGTAGGAGTCGTTCTCGAAGGTGGTGACCACCACGATCTTGGGCGGTTCCGCCATCGTCGCGAGGATCTGCTCGGTGGCGCGGATCCCGTCGATCTCCGGCATCCGGACGTCCATCAGCACCACGTCGGGGGCGAGGGAGCGCACCAGCGGGAGGGCCTCGGCCCCGGAGGCCGCCTCACCGACGACCTCCATGTCCGGTTCGGCGTCGATGATGACGCGCAGCGCGGTGCGCACCATCCGCTCGTCGTCGGCGACGACCACGCGCAGCGGGGGCCGGCTCATCGCCCGGCCCCGTCCGCGGCGGTGCCCAGCGGCAGGACCGCGCACAGCCGCCACCGGCCCTCGTGCGGTCCGGCATCGACGCGGCCGCCGAGCAGGGCGGCCCGCTCGGCGGCGCCCCGCAGTCCGCGGCCTCCGGTGGTGCGCGGCCGGCCGCCCTCGTGGGCGGACCCGGTCCGGGCCGGCGGGTTGGTCATGGTGATCTCCAGTTCGCGCTGTCCGCCGGGTGCGTGGACCCGGATCCGCAGGGTTATCGGTCCGGCGCCGTGGCGCAGGGCGTTGCTCAGTCCCTCCTGGACGATGCGGTAGGCCTCGCGGGAGGCGATCGCCGGGAGCTGTGCCCAGTCCGCGGCCGGGCCGGGGTCCTGGTGGGCGGTGACGGTGGTGCCGCCGGCCCGGGTGCGGGCGAGCAGGCCGTCGAGGTCGGCGGCGAGGGTGGGGGCGGGTGCGGCGTCGGCCCGGGCGGGGTCCCCGTCGCGCAGCAGGCCGAGCACCGCGTCCAGCTCGCCGACCGTGCGCCGGGTGGTGTCCTCGATCGCGGCGAGCGCCTCCCGGACGAACTCCGGGTCGCTGTCGAGCACCCGTCGGGCGGCGCCCGCCTGGAGGGTGACGGCGCTCAGCGCGTGCCCGACGGCGTCGTGCAGTTCCCGGGCCAGCCGGTTGCGCACCGCGAGGTCGGTGGCCCGTTCCTCGGCGGCGGCCAGCCGGTCGGCGGCGGTCGGCCCGAGCAGGACGGGAGCGAGCCGGGCCAGCAGCGCGCCCGCCCCCGCGGAGCAGAGCGCGATCCCGGCCAGCAGTGCCAACCCGAGCAGCGGGGCGGCGTAGGCCGTGGGCTGGGCAGCGAACCAGCCCTGCCCGAACGGGGAGCGGCGCAGGGTCTCCGAGAACGGCACCGCGAGCAGCACCACCGCCAGGGGCGGTCCCGCGAGGCTCATCCCGCTGATCACCGCCCCGACCCCCAGGTGCAGGGTCCACCAGGCGGAGGCCCGCCAGCGGGCGGCCCAGGAGCGGGCCGGACCGTCGGCCAGCAGTTCCCCGGGGACCGCGCACATGGCCCGTACGGCGGCCACGGACAGGGGCCGGACCAGCCCCACGAGCCCGGTGACGGCGGCCAGGGGCAGGGCGGCGGCGTAGGCGATGAGGGTCAGCGGGAAGGAGTTCAGGGCGTTGCTCCCGCCAGCCGCCACGCCCACCCCGACCTGGGTGAGGAGGAGGTACGGCATCAGCAGGGCCCCGCCGAGCACCAGGTGCACCCACCGCAGCCCGGCCCGCGCCCCCAGCAGCCACCGGGCCCCGGCCCGCACCACCGACAACCAGCCGCGCCACGCGGACCGCCCGGTCCGCCCGGTCCGTCCGGTCCGTCCGGTCCGTCCGGTCCGTCCGGTCCGTCCGGCACGATCGGTCCGTCCGGCACGATCGGTCCGTCCGGCACGATCGGTCCGTCCGGCACGATCGGCCCGTCCGGCCTCCGGCTGTCCGGGCCCGTCGCCCAGTGGTCGCGGCCCGCCCGGCCCGTCCGGTCCGCTGCGCTCTCCCCCGTCCACCGGCCCCGCCTCAGGCCGCGGGGCGGGGGAAGCGGGAGCGGAGGTGCCGGGTGAGGACGGCGGCTCCGAGTATCCCCGTGATCATCTGGCCAGCGTAGGCCAGGGTGATCCCGAGGGTCGCCCGTTCGCCCGAGACGGGGTCAGGTCCCAGCGTGGCGCCCAGCATCCACATCCCCCAGCTCAGCGCGGCGGCGGACCCGATCCAGGCCAGGGCCAGCGGCCAGGCCGCCCGCCGCCCGCCGCCGCGGGCCAGCAGCACCACGCCCACGACGCCGCCGAGCGCGCACACCGCGTGGGCCGCGGACACCACGCCCGTCTCCGCCGAGTACACCGCGACCCGCTGGGCGGGCAGTCCGGCGCTCCCGCCGAAGGCCCAGTACAGGCTCACCGCGGCCTCCCCCGTGCCCGCCACGGCCGCGGCTCCCGCCACCACCCCCGTGGGCGACGGGAGCCGCTGTCCCAGCGCGCCCCGCAGGCCCGCACCCCAGCGCTCCCGCGCATAGGGGACGAAGAGCCCGGCCAGGGCGAGTCCTTGGACGATGAAGCCCCCGTAGACCACGCCGAAGACCCACGGGTCGAGGAAGGGCGGCTGGGCCGCCTTCGCGGCCTCCCCGGCGCCCATCCCCAAGGCCTTGACGAGCAGTTGGGCCGGGAACCCCAGGACGATCGGGGTCAGCAGTCCGGTCGCGACGTACACCGGGACGGTGAGCAGCCAGCCCGGTACGCGCAGGCCCCAGGGGCGGGTGAGCACCAGCACGAGCAGGATGACGCAGGAGTCCATCAGGAGGGTCACCGCATTGGCCACGGGGAAGAACAGGCCGGGCTCCAGCAGCACGCTGCCCTTCGGTATCCCGAGGTCGCTCCCGGCCACCCAGGCCGCCTTCAGCGTCAGGTAGGGCAGGGTCGCGGCCAGCGCGGCGGCCCGCAGGATCCGCCGCCCGGTCCCCAGCGCGGGGGCCGACGGCTGCGTCGTGTGCGTCCGGTGGACGGTGCTTTCGCTCATGTCCTCACGGTCCCGTCTCCCGGGCCCCGCCACCTCCCCCGCGAAGGTGAACCGCCTCCCCCGCGTGGGGGAGACGTCCTCACCGGCAGGAGGACCCGCACCGACCGCACCGACCGTGGCGGGACCTCACATCCGCCGGGTCACCACCGACAGCCGGTCCCGGGCCTCGAACAGGGCCTCCTTGATGACCCGCTCGTGCCCCGGCGTCAGCCGGGCCACCGGCACCGAGCAGCTCACCGCGTCCCGCGCCGGCGTCCGGTAGGGCACGGCCACCCCGAAGCAGCGCAGCCCGAGGGTGTTCTCCTCCCGGTCCACGGCGTACCCCTGCTCCCGTACCAGCGCCAGTTCCTCCACCAGCCGCTCCCGGTCGGTGATGGTGTGCTCGGTGACCGCCTCCAGCCGCTTCGGCAGCAGCCTGCGCACCTCCTCGTCGGTGTGCGTGGCCAGCAGGGCCTTGCCGAGGGCGGTGGAGTGGACCGGGAGCCTGCGGCCGACCCGGGTGAAGGGCCGCAGGTAGTGCTGGGACTGGCGGGTGGCGAGGTAGACGACGCTCGCGCCGTCCAGCCGGGCCAGGTGGATGGTCTCCGTGGTGTCGTCGGAGAGCCGGTCCAGGGTGGGCCGGGCGGCCGCGACGACCTCGTCCCCGTCGATGTACGAGCTGCCGACCAGCAGCGCCCGTACGCCGATGCCGTAGCGCGTGCCGGTGGCGTCGGTCTCCACCCAGCCCAGGTTCACCAGGGTCCGCAGCAGCATGTACAGGCTGGACTTGGGCAGGGAGAGGTCGCTCTGGATGTCGGCGAGGCTGTGCAGGCCGGGCCGGGCCGCGAAGTGCTCCAGCAGCAGGACCGTGCGCACCGCCGACTTCACCGGCGCCGCGGCCGTCGCGCCGCCCTCCGGTTCGGCCGTCTCGGCTGTCGTCATACGCCTACTTCCCCTCTGGTCGGCTCTGATCGCCTCTTGTCACGCGGTGGACGCGGAAATAGAGTCCGCAGCAGAAGTGATCATTCATCCACCGGAACGGCGTTCAGAATACTGAACGATCCAGGAGGTAGCGGGCCATGGCAGGGACACCAGTCTGGAGTGTGGACCCCCGCACCGGGAAGCAGCGCGGACAGGTTGCGGCACAGGCCACACCCCTGGAGGTGGACGAGGCCGTGCGCGCCGCCCACGCCGCCCGCGGGGCGCTGGCCGACGCGACCGTCCGCGCCGCCTTCCTGCGGACGGCCGCCCGGCTGCTCGACGAGGCCGTCGCGCGGGTGGTCGAGACCGCCGACGCCGAGACCGCGCTCGGGGCCGCCCGGCTCACCGGTGAGCTCGCCCGCACCACCGGCCAGCTGCGCGCCTTCGCCGACGCCGTCGACGAGGGGACCTACCTCGACATCCGGATCGACCGCGCCGACCCCTCCCTGAGCCCCCCGCGCCCCGAACTGCGCCGCTACAAGGTGCCGCTGGGCGTGGCCGCCGTGTACGCCGCCTCCAACTTCCCGCTGGCCTTCTCCGTGCCCGGCGGCGACACCGCGAGCGCCCTCGCCGCCGGCTGCCCCGTGGTGGTCAAGGCGCACCCCGACCACCCGGCCACCTCCGAGCTGTGCGCCGCGCTGCTGCGCCGGGCGGCCGAGGAGCACGGGCTGCCCGCCGGAGTGGTGGGCCTGGTCCACGGCTTCGACGCCGGTCTGGAGCTGATCCGCCACCCGCTGGTCGCGGCGGCCGGGTTCACCGGTTCCGTCCGGGGCGGGCGGGCCCTGTTCGACGCGGCCGCCGCCCGGCCCGTACCGATCCCCTTCCACGGGGAGCTCGGCTCCCTCAACCCCGTCGTGGTCACCCCGGCCGCCGCCGCCGAGCGCGCCGAGGAGATCGGGTCCGGGCTCGCGGGGGCGGTCACCCTCGGGGTCGGCCAGTTCTGCGTCAAGCCCGGCCTGGCCCTGGTCCCCGGGGGCTCCGACGGGGACCGGCTCACCGACGCGCTCACCAAGGCCCTCGAACAGGTGGGACCGGGCGTGCTGCTCGACCACCGGATGCGGGACAACTTCGTCGCCGGTGTCGCCGAGCGCGCCGCGCTGCCCGGCGTCACCGCCCCCGTCACCCCCGGCTCCGGCGGCGAGCACACCGTCGGCGCGGGCTACCTGGAGGTGCGGGCCCAGGCCCTGCTGGAGGGCGGCGCGGGCGGCCCGCACGCGCTGCTGCTGGAGGAGTGCTTCGGCCCGGCCACCGTCGTGGTCCGGTACGCCGACCAGCGCGAGGCCTCCGCGGTCCTCGGCCTGCTCGACGGGAACCTGAGCGCCACCCTCCAGCTGTCGGCCGCCGAGACCGAGGGCGCGCCCGGACCGGCCGGCGAGCTGATCGCGCAGGTCACGGGCCTGGCCGGGCGGATCGTGGTGAACGGCTGGCCGGTCGGGGTCGCGGTGGCCCCGGCCCAGCACCACGGCGGCCCGTACCCGGCGGCGACCTCGCACTCCACCTCGGTCGGCATCACCGCCGTAGAGCGCTGGCTGCGGCCGGTGGCGTACCAGTCGGTGCCCGACGCCCTGCTCCCGGCGGAGCTGCGCGAGGCCAACCCGCTGGGCCTGCCGCGCCGGGTGAGCGGCGGGCCGGCGCCGGCCTGAGCCGCGCCCCGCCGGGCCGGGCTGCCGGACGGCGTAAATGCGTTGCCCGCCCCGCTCCCGGCGGGGCAGGCTGCGCGTCATGCCGAAGCCGCACGGGTTCACGTACGAGATGCGCAGCGACCGCACCGTCCTCATCACCCACCAGGGCCGGGCCGCGAGCACCCTGCGCGGGGGCCGCGCCGAGAAGTTCCTCGCCGAGGTGGAGGCGGGTGACGCGCAGCTGGTGATGGCCCGCTGGACCGGTTCCTACAAGTTCGGCAACGAGCGCACGGCCCGCAACCACCCCCGTAACCGGAACTGAAATCCGTCCCGAGGGTAAGGGAACGGCAAAGCCGCCCCGGTCGTTCTCGGTGCATGACCGCTATGACCCCTGGTTCCAACCTGCCGCTCAACACCGCCCGTGTGACGGTCGACGTGGCCGCCCCGGTGCGGCTCGACGTGTCGGGCCTGCTCCTGACGGCGGACGGCAAGGTGCGCTCCGACGCCGACTTCATCTTCTACAACCAGCCGTCCGGCCCGGGTGTCACCTACCGGTCCGGCGGTGGCGCGGCGCCGGACTCCATCACCGTGGACACCGCCGCGCTGCCTCCCGGCATCGAGCGGATCGTGGTCACGGCCAGCCCCGACGCCGCCGGGCAGACCTTCCAGGGCGTCGAGCCCACCGCCACCGTGCGGGACGCGGCCGGCGGAGCGGTGATCGCCACCTTCACTCCGCCGCAGCTCGGCGCCGAGACCGCCCTCGTGGTCGTCGAGGTCTACCAGCGCGGCGGCGCGTGGAAGGTGCGCGCGGTCGGCCAGGGGTACGCCAACGGCCTCGCCGGCATCGCCACGGACTTCGGCGTCTCGGTGGAGGAGGAGCCCGCCCCGGCCGCCGCCGCCCCGGCCGCGCCCGCCGCGCCCCCGGCTCCGGCCGCGCCGCCCGCCGCGCCCCTCGGCGCGGGCAAGATCAACCTGGACAAGGGCCGGGTCAGCCTCCAGAAGAACCAGACGGTCTCCCTCGTCAAGGGCGGCCGCCCGCTGCTGTCCCAGGTCAAGATGGGGCTGGGCTGGGAGCCCGCCTTCGGCGGCCGGGGGGACATCGACCTCGACGCCTCCGTCATCGCCTACGGCCCGCAGCGCAACCACATCGACAGCTGCTACTTCGGCAAGCTGTCCATCCTGAACGGCGCCGTCAAGCACTCGGGCGACAACCTCACCGGTGAGGGCTCCGGGGACGACGAGGTGATCGTCGTGGACCTCGGCCGGCTTCCCGCCGACGCGACGGGGCTGGTCTTCACGGTGAACTCCTTCTCCGGGCAGAAGTTCACCGAGGTCGCCAAGGCCTACTGCCGGCTCATCGACGCGGCGACCGGCGAGGAGCTGGTCCGCTTCGACCTCACCGGCGCCGAGCCGCAGACCGGGGTCATGATGGCCAAGCTGATCAAGCAGTTCTCCGGCGAGTGGGAGATGACTGCGCTGGGCGAGTTTGTGAAGTCCCGCACAGTGCGCGGCATGGTCAAGCCCGCCTCGCAGGCACTCTGAGCAGGTGGGCGGGCACATGGCGCCACCACCGGCCGTCACGGGTGATCGATGCCACCCGTAATTCGGCGGTGGCTGTCAGTGCCCGCCCGTAGCCTTGAAGGCATGCAGAACACACTCCGGCCCGCGGGTCCCGCTCGCCCGTCCGCCGCAGAGGCGAACGAGGCGATCCGGCACCTCGTCGACACCGGGGTCGACGGGGAGTGGCCCTCGCAGGCGTACGAATTCCTCCTGGAGGAGTGGGCCGCCGCCCACCGCGCCGAGGTGGCCACGGCCCCGTAGGGCCGTGGATCCCTGGCGGCCGCCCGGCCGCCCGGCCGCCCGGTTCAGCGTCCGCGCCGCCACGGGCCGGTGATGGCCAGCATGATGCCCGGGTCCTGGATGTTGGCGTACAGGGTGCGCCCGTCCGGCGAGAAGCAGACGCCGGTGAACTCCGAGTACTCCGGCTCCTGCTCGGTCCCGATGTTCAGCTCGTTGCGCGCCAGCGGGTAGACCCGTCCCGACTCGGTCGCCCCGAAGAGGTGCTGGAGCCCGCTGCCGTCCTCGGCGATGACCAGTCCCCCGTACGGGGACACGGTGATGTTGTCCGGTCCGTCGTAGCCGCCGTCGGCCGACGGGTCGGCGTTCACCCCGATCAGCACGGTGAGCCGGATGGTGCGCCGCTTGGGGTCGTAGAACCACACCTGGCCGTCGTGCGCGGCGCCCGGGCTCTCCTCGCGCGCGTACGAGGAGACGAAGTAGGCGCCTCCGTCCGCCCACCACATGCCCTCCAGCTTGCGGGCCCGCGTCACGGCGCCCTCCCCGAACTGCTTGCGCACGGCGGTGGTGCGCGCGTCCCGGTCGGGGACGGTCACCCAGTCGACCCCGTACACGGTGCCGGTCTTCGTGGCGCGCGAGAGGTCGTCCACGAAGCGGCCCGCGCTGTCGAAGCACTTGGCGGCGGCGAGGACGCCGGCGTCGGCGGCGAGGGTGCGCAGCTTGCCGCGCCCGTGCCGGAAGCCCTGCGGCGGGGTCCAGCGGTACAGCAGGCCGTTGGGGCCGGAGGCGTCCTCGGTCAGGTACGCGTGGCCGTGGCGCGGGTCGATGACCACGGCCTCGTGCGCGTACCGTCCGAAGGCCTTGACCGGCTTCGGGTCCCGGTTGGCCCGGCGGTCGTGCGGGTCGACCTCGAAGACGTAGCCGTGGTCCTTGGTCATGCCGTTCTTGCCGGCCAGGTCCTCGTTCTCCTCGCAGGTCAGCCAGGTGTCCCAGGGGGTGGAGCCGCCCGCGCAGTTGGTGGAGGTGCCGGCGATGCCCACCCATTCGGCGACCTCGCCGCCGCGCCGGACCTCGACGACCGTGCAGCCGCCGGACGCGGCCGGGTCGTAGACGAGGCCCTCGGTGAGCGGGACGGGGTGCTTCCAGCCCGCGCGCGGCCCCTTCAGCTCGTGGTTGTTGACGAGGAGGGTCACCCCGCGGTGTCCCTCGAAGGCGGCGGTGCCGTCGTGGTTGGAGGGGGTGCTCTCGCCCGAGTCGAGGGTGGTGACCCCGCTGTGGGTGATCACGCGGTACGAGAATCCGGCCGGGAGCGCGAGCAGTCCGGCGGGGTCCGCGACGAGCGGCCCGTAGCCGGGGCCGTGCGGACGGCCGAGCTCTTGGCGCCCGTCCTCGGGTGCGGGGGCGTCTTCGGCGGCCAGCGCCCCGGGCGCGGTGGCGAGTGCGCCGACCGTCCCGGTGAGCGCGACACCCGCACCTGCGATGACGGTGCGGGCGGTGAAGTCTCTGCGGCTGAGGGGCATCGGGTCTCCAGGGGGTGGGGGAGGTGGTGCGCCTGACGTACGGTCGTCGGCGCACACGCTCCCGCCCGCACGTGAACGGCGGCTGAACTACCCCGGAAAACGAGCCTATCCCTTGCCGGTGCCCGGAATGGCGGGCTCCGGCCCAGGGAACGGCCGGTTGTGGACGCCGCCCGGTCAGGGCCGGCGGGAGCGGGCCTTGAACGCGGCCTTCCGCGCCTCCTTCGACGCCTTCTTGTCCGGGTGCAGCCGGCCCATGGCCTCCAGCACGTACGCCGTCGCGGGGTGCTCCACCCGCCACGCCTGCTCGAAGAACCCGGCGTGGTGTTCCGTCAGCCCGCGCATCAGCAGCGGGAGTTCCTCGGTCTCCCCGTCGGCCGCGAGCTGCGCCGCGATGGTGTCGACCGTCAGCCAGAACACCATCGCCTGGTCGGGGGCGGGTACGTCGGCCACCCCGTGTTCCGCCAGCCACACCCGGGCGAGCCCGCCGAGCTGCGGGTCGTCCAGCACGGCGCGGACGGCCGGCTCGGCCTCCCGTCCGGCCGGGGCGAGCGCCTGCTGGCAGCGCAGCCTGCGCAGCGGGGCGCCCTCGTCGTCACCGCGGGCCGCGGCCAGCAGCTCGGCGACGGCGGCGGGCAGTTCGCGGCCGTCCAGCCACTGTTCGATCTCGGCCTGCGCCGCGCTCTCGGGGTAGTACGAGACCGCGTCGAGCAGGGTCTCGGCGCCCTTGTCGGCCAGTTCCCCGATGGCGGGGGCGTCGACCCCGGCCTCCAGCATCCGGGCGCGGACGCCGTACAGGCCGAGCGGGGTCAGCCGTACCATCCCGTACCGGGACACGTCCTCGTCGTCGTCGATGCCCTGGGGGCCGGCGGCGAGGTCCTCGTCGGCCGTCTCGGCCATCAGCTCCTCGTCGACGGGTCGGAACTCGACCAGGCCGATGGGCTCCAGCTGCCGGAACTGGTCGTCGAGGCGCATCATCGCGTCCGAGACCTGCTCCAGGACGGCGTCGGTCGGGTCGCCCATGTCGTCGGGGACGATCATCGAGGCGGCGAGCACCGGCAGCGGAACCGGCCCCTCGCCCGAGCCGCCCTCGGCGACGGTGAGCAGGTAGAGGTTGGCGAGCACGCCGTCGAGGAAGTCCGCCTCGCGCTGCGGGTTCCAGTCGAGCCGGTCGAAGTCGATCTCGCCGCCCGAGTCCATCGCGTCGACGAGGTCGTCCAGGTCCGGTACGGCGGCGTCCGCGAGGACGGTGTCGAGGGCCGCCAGCCACAGGTCGAGCACGTCGCCGGGGGCGCCGCCGGCGAGCAGGGCGAGGTCTTCGCCGGGGGCGGCGGTGCCGTGGTCGGGCTCGCCGCCGTCCGGGCCTTCCTCGGCGTCGCCCGCGTCCTCCTCGGGTTCGGTCACGTCGACCAGGCCGGTGTCCACGGCCACCCGCCAGGCCTGGCTCGCGTACATCGGGCCGTCCTCGTCACCCGCGTCGAGGCCGAGTACGGCGGCGGCTTCGGCCAGCTGGTCGGCGGCGAGTTCGCCGCCGACCTCGACGCGGGTGTCGGGTCCGGCCCAGCGGGCGAGGCGGACGGCGCGGGCGAACAGCGGGGCGACGAGGGCGTCGCGGGCCAGCTCCGCATCGGAGTGCAGCCGTACCGGCGGCAGCGTGGGGCGCGGCTCTGCGGACATGCGGTGTTTCTCCTCGGAGGTCGAACGGTGATGCGCGAAGCGGTGGTGCGCGAAGCGGTGGTGCGGTGGTGCGCCGTCGGCCCGCGGGGTGCGGCGCGGAAGCGGAAGCGGAATCACGGCGCCCGTGCTGGTGGTCGCGGTCCGTCAGGCCTGGTGCGGCGACCCAGCGTAGACGCATTTCGGGCACGCCTGGCGGGCCATCTCCGTTGGTTCATCCCACAGTCAGCTCCCGTCTTCCCTGGAGGCCTTGACAACTTCGCTGGTCACACAGGAAATTGACGCGCGTAGACATCTCAAGGCCGTCAGTCCTCCCCTTCCTCCACACACCGGAGTTCCAGCCCATGCGCTCCTCGCATCCCCGTTCCGCCGCCGTCGCGGCCCTCGTCGCCACCGCGCTGGCCACCGGCCTGCTCGCCGGTTCCGCCGACGCGGCCGAAGGCGCCGTGTCCGCCGATCCGATACGCATCCACGACATCCAGGGCACCACCCGGGTCTCCCCCTTCAACGGCAAGGCGGTCGCCGGCGTCGAGGGCATCGTCACCGGCGTGCGCACCTACGGCTCGCGCGGCTTCTGGATCCAGGACCCGGACGCCGACGACGACGCCGCCACCAGTGAGGGCGTCTTCGTCTTCACCAGCTCCGTCCCGACCGTCACCGTCGGCGACGCGGTCAAGGTCTCCGGCACCGTGGGCGAGTACGTCCCCGGCGGGGTCAACTCCGGGAACCAGTCGGTCACCCAGATCGCCAAGCCCACCGTGACCGTGGTCTCCTCGGGCAACGCGCTGCCCGCGGCCACCGCGATCAACGAGTACACGGTCCCCTCCGAGTACGCCCCGGCGGGCGACCCGGCCGCCGCCGGCAGCATCAACGGCCTGCGCCTGGAGCCCTCGCGCTACGCCCTGGACCACTACGAGTCCCTGGAGGGCATGACCGTCAAGATCGGCACCTCGCGCGTGGTCGGCGCCACCGACCCGTACTCGGAGCTGTGGGTCACGGTCAAGGGCTGGGAGAACACCGCCAAGCGCGGCGGCACGGTCTACGGCTCGTACGAGTCCCAGAACACCGGCCGCCTCCAGATCCAGCAGCTCGCCCCGCTCGCGCAGCAGCCCTTCCCGGTCGCCAACGTCGGCGACAAGCTGACCGGCACCACCGAAGGCCCCCTGGACTTCAACCAGTTCGGCGGCTACACCCTGGTGGCCCGCACCCTGGGCACGGTCAAGGCGGGCACCCTGGCCCCCGAGAAGACCAAGGCGCAGTCCCCCGGCGAGCTGGCCGTGGCCACGTACAACGTCGAGAACCTCGACCCGACCGACCCGCAGACGAAGTTCGACAACCTCGCCAAGGCGGTCGTGGAGAACCTCGCCTCCCCCGACATCGTGGCCCTGGAGGAGATCCAGGACGACAACGGCGCCAAGAACGACGGCACCGTCTCCGCCGAGCAGACGCTGACGAAGTTCACGGCCGCGATCGTGGCCGCGGGCGGCCCGGCGTACCAGTGGCGGACCATCAACCCCGAGGACAAGAAGGACGGCGGCGAGCCCGGCGGCAACATCCGCCAGGTGTTCCTCTTCAACCCGGCGCGGGTCTCCTTCACCGAGCGCGCCCCGGGCGACGCGACGACGGCGACCGGTGTCGTCCGGGAGAAGGGCCACGCCGCCCTGACCCACTCCCCCGGCCGCATCGACCCGGCGAACCCGGCGTGGGCCGACAGCCGCAAGCCGCTGGCCGGCGAGTTCTTCTTCCGCGGCCGTACGGTCTTCGTGATCGCCAACCACTTCGGTTCCAAGGGCGGCGACGAGGGCCTGACCTCGCACCACCAGCCGCCGGTGCGCTCCTCGGAGGCCAAGCGGCTGCTCCAGGCGCAGGCGGTGAACGGTTTCGTCAAGGACATCCTGGCGACCGAGAAGAACGCGAACGTCCTGGTCCTCGGTGACATCAACGACTTCGAGTTCTCGGCGACGACGAACGCGCTGGCGGACGGCGGGGCCCTGTACCCGGCGATCAAGTCGCTGCCGAAGGCGGAACGTTACTCCTACGTCTACCAGGGCAACGCCCAGGTCCTGGACCAGATCCTGACCAGCCCGGCGATCAAGAACTTCACGTACGACAGCGTCCACATCAACGCGGAGTTCTCGGCCCAGAACAGCGACCACGACCCGCAGGTGCTGCGCTTCCGCCCGTAGCCACCGGACCCCGAGGGGGCCCGGCCGCCGCCACGGCCGGGCCCCCTTGGCACAATCCGGGCATGATCTTCCGCATCGCCACCCGCCGGGACCTGCCCGCCGTACTCGCCCTGCTGGCCGACGAGGACCGTGTCGTCGACCCGGCCTCGGTCGTGGCCGGCCCGGCCCAGGAGCGGGCCTTCGCCGACATCGAGGCGGATCCGCGCAACGAGATGCTGGTCCTCGCGGACGGGGAGGAGGTCCTCGGCTGCCTCCAGCTGACCTACATCCCGGGCCTGGGCCAGGACGGGCAGGAGCGGGCCCTGGTGGAGGCGGTACGGGTCCGCGCGGACCGCCGGGGCGGCGGCCTGGGCGCGGAGCTGATGCGCCTCGCGGTGGACCGGGCCCGCGCCCGGGGCTGCGGCCTGGTCCAGCTGACCAGCAACAAGCGCCGGGGGGCCGCCCACCGGTTCTACGAACGCCTCGGCTTCGAACGGAGCCACGAGGGTTTCAAGCTGCGCCTGGAGCAGTGACGGGCGGCCCCGCGCCCGGCGAATTCAGGCCTTTCGGCCCTGGCGTGACGCTCGACACATCCGTACCGAAATCGGCCGGTTGTGGTGGAGAGTGTCTCCACGCCCGATCCACCACCCTGCTCTCCCGGGAGGACCGCGTGTTCCCCTCCATCTCCCTCGCCCAGGAAATCGGCCTCGTCGTCCTGTTCGCGGCCGCCCTCGTCTGGGTCCTCGGCCTGGGCCACATGCTGTGGGACAGCCGCTTCCACCACCCCGAGCCAGGCGCCTACGAGGGTCTGCCGGTCATCCCGGCCCAGCGCGGCCGCGCCGCGCACCCGATGGAGTCGGTGGAACTGACGGAGGCGGAGCAGCAGGCCTTCGCCGGCCTGATCCGCACCTTCCCCCAGCACTGACGTCCGGGAGCCCCGGGCCCTCTCCCTCACCGTGGACGACGGCTGGAGCGAGGAGCAACGTGTCCTGCTCGCCAGGCTCCGCGCCGTCTGGGCGCACCTGATCCCCCTGGACTGAGCGGCCTCGCACCGGCCCACCGCGGCCCCGCGACGGCGAACGCCCTCCCGGGGCCGCGGTGGGCCGTGGGAGGGCGTTCGGCAGTGACGGGCGGACCGGGCGCCGGTCCGGCCGGGCGTCAGTTGTGGCTGTGCAGGACCTCGTTCAGGCCGCCCCAGGCCGCCTTGTACGGGCGGGCCTCGACGGCGCCGGTGACCGAGTTGCGGCGGAAGAGGATGTTGTTGGCGCCGGAGAGCTCCAGGGCCTTGACGATCTGGCCGTCCGGCAGGGTGACGCGGGTGCCCGCGGTGACGTAGAGGCCGGCCTCGACGACGCACTCGTCGCCCAGGGCGATGCCCACGCCCGCCTCGGCGCCGATGAGGGTGCGCGCGCCGATCGAGATGATCTGCTTGCCGCCGCCCGAGAGGGTGCCCATGGTGGACGCGCCGCCGCCGATGTCGGAGCCGTCGCCGACCACGACGCCCGCGGAGATGCGGCCCTCGACCATGGAGGTGCCGAGGGTGCCGGCGTTGAAGTTGACGAAGCCCTCGTGCATGACGGTGGTGCCCTCGGCGAGGTGCGCGCCGAGGCGGACGCGGTCCGCGTCGGCGATGCGCACGCCCTTGGGGGCGACGTAGTCGGTCATGCGCGGGAACTTGTCGATCGAGGTGACCTGGAGGTGCAGGCCCTCGGCGCGGGCGTTCAGGCGGACGGTCTCGACCTGGTCGACGGCGACCGGGCCGAGCGAGGTCCAGGCGACGTTGGTCAGCAGGCCGAAGACGCCGTCCAGGTTCTGGCCGTGCGGCTTGACCAGGCGGTGGCTCAGCAGGTGCAGGCGCAGGTACGCGTCGTGCGCGTCCAGCGGCTTGTCCTCCAGGGAGGAGATGACGGTGCGGACGGCTACGACCTCGACGCCGCGGACCGCGTCCGAGCGGAGGGCCTTGGCCGCGGCCGCGCCGAGGAACTCCACGGCCTGCTCGGCGGTGAGGCGCTCGGTGCCGGCCGGGCCGGGCCCGTCGACCAGCTCGGGGGCGGGGAACCAGGTGTCGAGGACGGTGCCGTCGGCGGTGATGGTGGCAAGTCCGGCGGCGACGGCGCCGGTGGTACGCGTAGCAGTCATATCCGAAACCTAACCGGCGACGGCCTTCGGTTGCGAACCGGTCTCATGTGACGGTCGCGCGGGTCGCCGCACCCCCCGCGCACCCGTGGCCAGCACGATCCCCCCGGCGGCCGCGCCGAGCGCCGCGCACAGCGGCCACAGCAGCTCCGGCGCGCTGTCGTACAAGGCTCCGCCGAGGGGCGCGGCGAGGACGAAGCCACTGATGGAGACACCCGCGTACAGGCTCTGGAACCGGCCGACGGCGTGCTCGGGAGATTCGTCCGCTACGTACGCCATGGCGGTGGTCTTGTAGAGGATCTCACCGAGGGTGAGCAGCAGCATCATCGCGACGGCCGTTGCGGTACCGACCCCGAGCATCAGCATCGCGTAGCCGCCGCCCACCAGCACCAGCCCGCTGCCGATGACGTGCAGCGGGGAGCGCCGCCGCAGGGCGAGGGCGGCGGGGATCTCCAGGAGCAGGATGACGCCGCAGTTGACCGCGATGAGCCAGCCGTACGCGCGGGTGTCCAGACCGTGGTCGGCGAGGTAGACGGGGAAGGTCGTGAGGTGCTGCCGGTAGACGACGTCGATGACGACGATCGCACCGAGCAGGACCAGTACGGCCGGCCGTGCGCGCAGCTCCCGCCACAGCCCTCCGCGGCCCAGACCCCCGTCCGGGGCCGCGGAGGGGGCGGTGGGGGCCCTGGCCGGGACGACCCGGGCGGTCCAGAGGGCGAAGAAGAGGGTGCCGAGGCCGTCCGCGACGAAGAGCCAGTCGTACGAGAGCCCGGTCGCGATGAGGGCCCCGAGCGGTCCGCCCACCGCGAAGCCGCCGTTGGACAGGCAGCGGGTGACGGCGAAGGCCTGGCGGCGGGAACCTTCCGGCACGGTGACCGCGACCAGCGCGGAGTTGGCGGCGCGGATCACCCCGGAGGCGTACTGGGCGAGGGGCAGGAGGAGGGCCAGCAGGGCGGTGGGGACCGCCGGCAGGCAGACGAGGGCGGCTCCGCCGAGGGCCGAGGCGGTGAGCAGCACCCGACGGTGACCGAAACGGTCTCCGTACCAGCCGCCGGTGAAGTTGCCGGCGACCAGGCCGATGCCGCCGATGCCGACGATCAGGCCCGCCTGGGTGGTGCCGAGGCCGCGCGGGCCGGTCAGGTAGAGGAAGACGAAGACGACGGTGAAGCTGGCGACGGTGTTGACGAAGATCCCCGCAGCCAGCAGCCACACGACCCTCGGTACGTCCTTGATCCCCTGCAGCACACCCGTGTCCCCCTCGCGATCCGAGTAAGTTCCTTTTGGGAACGGACTATGTCAGCATGACAGCCTGGGGTCAACGGACGAAGGAGTGCCATGGCCCAGCGCACACATCTCGGCGACGCGGACTGCTCCATCGCCCAGGCCCTGGAAGTCGTGGGCGACTGGTGGACGCTGCTGATCGTGCGCGACACCGCGCGCGGTCTGCACCGCTTCGACGAGCTCCAGCGCGAGCTGGGCGTGTCCCGCAAGGTGCTCGCCGAGCGGCTCAAGCTGCTGGTCGAGGCCGGGGTGCTGACGCGCGAGCCGTACCAGGAGCGCCCGGTGCGGCACGAATACCGGCTGACCCCGCGCGGGCGGGGGCTGCTGCCGGTCCTGGTGGCCCTCCAGGACTGGGGTGACACCTGGGTCCTGGGAGAGGGAGAGATGACGGCGACGACGCAGGAGTCCTCGAAGGAGGCGGTACGGGTCCACGCGCTGCGCGGCACCCGGCTGCCGGAGCTGCTGCTGCCGGACCGGTTCGGCGAGCTGCGCGACCCGGTGGCGGACACCCCGTTCACCGTCCTGTACTGCTTCCCGGGCGCCTACGCCCGGGCGGAGTCCTACCCGCCCGGCTGGGCCGGGATCCCGGGCGCGAAGGGCTGTACGTTCGAGTCGTGCACCTACCGCGACCAGCTCGCGGAGTTCACCGCGGCCGGCGCCACCGTGCACGGGGTCTCGACCCAGCGCCCGGACGAGCAGCGGGAGTTCGCCGAGCAGGAGCAGCTGCGCTTCCCGCTCCTGTCGGACGCGGGCCTGGACCTGGTGACGGCGCTGCGGCTGCCGACGTTCCGCGCGGCGGGGACGAGCCGGCTCAAGCGGCTGACGCTGGTCCTGGACCGGGACCGGACGGTGCGCGAGGTGATCTACCCGATCCTGGACATCGAGGCGAGCGTGACCGAGGCCCTCGCGGCGGTGCGCACGGCGCCCTGACCGGGTCCGGCGCCGGACCAGGGGCGCCCCGGGTCCGGCGCACCGGCTTTCACCGGGCCGGCCCCAGCACCCGGGACAGGACCTCGCGGGCGTACGCCTCCTCGTACGGGGTGTCCGTCAGCAGCACCTGGAGGCTGATGCCGTCCATCACCGCCACCAGCGCCCGCGCCGTCTGCGGATCCGTGTACCCGGCGAGCGCCCGCGACACCGTCTCGCACCACTGGGCCGCGACGGGGCGCAGGGCGGGCCTGCGCAGGGCGGCCAGGTAGAGCTCGTACTCCAGCTCCGCGCGCCCGCGGTCCGCCCCGAGGAACTCCCCCAGCAGCTTCGCCAGGGCGTCGGCGAGGTCCACGCCCTCGGGCAGCACGAACGCCCGGGCGAAGGCCTCGTCGGCCTGGCGCAGGGCCGCCACCAGCAGGTCGTCCAGGGTCGCGAAGTGGTAGGTGGTCGAGCCCAGCGGTACGTCCGCCTCCGCCGCCACGCTGCGGTGACTCAGCCCCGCGATGCCCTTGGCGCCCACGACCCGGATCGCGGCGTCGACGATCCGCTGCCGCCGCTCGGGGTCGTACCGGCGCGTTCCGGGGGCCATCAGTGGGCCGCCCCGCCGAGGTTGAGCAGGACCACGCCGGCGATGACCAGCACGATCCCGGCGATCTTCGCGGCGGTGGCCGCCTCGCCCATGAACACCATGCCGATCGCGGCGATGGCGGCGGTGCCGACCCCGGCCCATATCGCGTAGGCCGTGCCCACCGACATGGACTTCAGGGTCTGGGAGAGGAGGGTGAAGGCGATCACGTAGCCCACCAGCGTGCCCAGGGAGGGCCAGAGCCGGGTGAAGCCCTCGCTGTACTTCATGGCGGTGGTTCCGGCGACCTCGGCGGCGATGGCCGCGGCAAGCAGTACGTAGGGCATGCGTACGACTGTACACATCGTCGGCAGTCGATGCGTACAGCTGTACACACGCAGACCCCGGGACACTGGCGGAGTTCGGGACTACGGTGTCCCCCTCAGGCGACAGGGGGCCCGCGCATGGCGCAGCAATGGACCCACCGGGGCGGCGGCTGGCTGCCCCCTCAGCGGCCCCGGCCGGGCGTGGTGCCCCTGCGCCCGCTGGCACCTTCCGAGATCGCGGGCGGCGCCTTCACCGCCCTGCGCCGCTACGGCGGCCGGATGTACGCGGCCCTGCTGCTCGGGCAGCTCGCGGCGGGGCTGGTGGTGGCGGCGGCCGGGGCGGCCACCCTGGCCTCCCTGAGCCCGACGCCCGGCAGCCGGGCCTTCGTGTGGACGCTGCTCCCCGCGGCGGCCCTGTTCCTGCTGTTCACCTGCGCGCTGGCCACCGCCCTGACGGCGGCCCTGCTGCGCCCGGCGGTGCTCGGCCGCCCCGTGACCGCGTCCGGGCTGCTGCGCTCGGCGCTGCCGGCGCTCCCCCGGGTGCTGGGCGCGCAGCTGCTGGCGCTCGCGGCCTCGGCGGGCCCGGTCGCGGCCGTCGCCCTGGCCGGGCTGCCGGCGCTCGTGCTGCTCCCGCTGGCCCCGGTCGCCCTGTGGCTCGGGGTGCTGTTCGTGCTGGCGCCCGTCGCGGCCGGGTACGAGGGGCTGGGGCCGGTGGCCGCGCTGCGGCGTTCGGCCTCGCTGGTGCGGGGGTCCTGGTGGCGGAGCCTGTGGGTGGTGGCGCCGGCGGTGGTGCTGGCGGCGGCCGCCGCCGTCGCGCTCCCGCTGCGGCTCGGGGCCGTGGGGGCGCTGCTCGCACTGTTCCTGCTCCCGGCGTTCCCGCAGCTGCCCGCCGGCCTGCTCTACGTGGACCGGCTGATCCGCCGCGAGCACCTCGGGGAGGCCCTCGCGGCGGATCCGGACCGCAGCGGTCCCGAGCCGGTCAGCCCAGGGTGAACCAGGCCGCCCGGGCCTTCTTCCACTCCGGGTGCGTCAGGTCCTTGGCCTCGGTCCCGTCCCCGTACAGGTCTGCGGAGCCGCTGTCGGTGACGAGCTGTACGCGGGCGCCGGGCACCCGCAGGTCGGGCACCTCGACGATGGCCTCCCAGCCGCCGGGGTCGGTGGTCGGCAGGTCGGCCCGCTTGACCGGGGCGTGGCCGGGGATCCCGTCCCACTGGTAGAGGGCGTAGGGGTCGGAGTTGTCGTCGGCCGCCCAGGAGCCCGCCAGGATCAGGTACTGGCCGGCCGCGTTCTTGCGGATGTCGCGCACGGCGAGGCCGCCGAGGTCGAGTTCGATGCCGGAGCCGAAGACCGCCTTGGCCCCGGAGGAGAGCACCTTGTCGAGGTTGGTGACCGGCACGATCAGCGCCTTGCCGCCGGGCACGGCGGGGGCCAGCGGGGCGCGGAAGCCCAGGTAGGCGGTGGTGGTGGAGCCCGGGGCGAACTCCAGGCCCTCCACGTTGAAGCCGTCGATCCGCTTGGGGACCTGGCCGGCCGCGGTGCCCGCGGCGAAGCCGTAGCGGTTGCCGTTGGCCGTGTCCCAGGCGATGAGGTCCTCGCGCAGGCCCTTGTAGGCGGCGGTGAAGGTGACCTCGGTGTCGGCTCCGGAGCCGGTGATCCGGGTGGTGAAGACGGTGTTCCGCTCGGCCTTGTACTTGCCGTCCTTGTTGTTGCCCAGGGAGCCGGTCCAGTAGACGGTGTCGCCGACCCGGGCGGCGGCCTCGATGTCGGCCTCCTTCTTCAGGCCGAGCGCGGGGCCGAGGTCCCAGGTCCTGACCGGGGCGCCGGAGCGGGCACGGTCGTACAGGCGCAGCACGTTGGACTCGTCGTCGGCGACCAGCGCGTAACCGCCGCCCACGTCCACGGCGGCCGAGGCGTCGCTGGAGCCGGTCAGGTAGCGGGTGGCGAAGGTGCCTTCGACGCGCGCGGAGGCGGCGTAGGAGAGGGTGGCGGTGGTGGCCCTGCCGCCGCGCCCGGTGACCTTCAGGGTGAGGTCGGTGTACCCGCGGGCGCGCGCCCGGACCGTCAGCCTGCGGTCGCCCGACCCGGTGCGCTCCTGGCGCACGTCGTCGGGGCCGGCCACGGCCGGGTTGCTGGAGGCGACGACCTCGAGGCGCAGGAAGCCGTCCGGGACGCCGGCCTGCCCGATGTCGGCCGTGACGGCCGGGTCGGCGACGGCCGCGACCGCGCCGCTGAGGTGGGTGGCGGACAGGGTGATCGTCACAGCGGCGTAGCCCGCCTCGGCGTGCGCGGGGGCCGTGAGGCCCGCGACGAGCAGGGCCGCCGCCCCGGCGGCGCCCACGGCGCCGCAGCGGCGTACCGGGGAATGGCGAACGGTCACGGATGGTCCTCTCAGGTGCTCCGTCACGTCGTGACGGCCGTCGAGAAGATTCGGCCACCGTGGCCAACTCCCGGTGCATTTCACTTGTCCGCCCGGGGAACAGCGACCCCGTAAAAGGGGGTCCGGACTCCGCTCCTGAAAACAGGGAGGGCCCCCGGCACGACCGTGCCGGGGGCCCTCTCGTGAAGCGGTGCGTCAGACGTTGAAGCCGAGCGCGCGCAGCTGCTCACGACCGTCATCCGTGATCTTGTCCGGGCCCCACGGCGGCATCCAGACCCAGTTGATGCGGAGCTCGTTGACGATGCCCTCCGTCGCCGACTTCGCCTGGTCCTCGATGACGTCCGTCAGCGGGCAGGCCGCCGAGGTCAGGGTCATGTCGAGGGTGGCGATGTTCGCGTCGTCGATGTGGATGCCGTAGATCAGGCCCAGGTTGACGACGTCGATGCCCAGCTCGGGGTCGACCACGTCGTAGAGGGCCTCGCGGACCTCTTCCTCGGTGGCCGGCTTGATCGACGCCTCGGGCGTCGCGTTCTCGGTCATGCCGTCTTCCTCTCCGCGTCACCCAGTGCCTGGGCGGTCGCGTCCTTCCACGCCATCCAACTCAGCAGAGCACACTTCACCCGAGCCGGATACTTGGAGACGCCGGCGAACGCGACCGCGTCCTCCAGCACCTCCTCCATCGCCTCGTCGGGCTCCATCTTGCCCTTGGACTGCATCAGCTCCAGGAAGACCGCCTGGATCTTCCGCGCGTCCGCCAGCTCCTTGCCGACGAGCAGCTCGTTCAGTACGGACGCGCTGGCCTGGCTGATGGAGCAGCCCTGGCCCTCGTAGGAGACGTCGGTGAGCGTCTCCCCGTCGTACTTCACGCGCATCGTGATCTCGTCGCCGCACGTCGGGTTGACGTGGTGGACCTCGGCGTCACCGTCGCGCAGCCCCCGCCCGTGCGGGTGCTTGTAGTGGTCCAGGATCAGTTCCTGGTACATCGAATCAAGCTTCACAGCGTCGTCCTCGTCGCCCTCGTCAGCCGAAGAAGTTCCGTACGTGCTCCAGCCCGTCGATCAGCGCGTCGACCTCGGCGGGAGAGGAGTACAGGTAGAAAGACGCTCGCGTCGTCGCGGGAATTCCGTACCGCAGGCAGACCGGGCGCGCGCAGTGGTGACCCACGCGGACGGCGATGCCCTGCTCGTCGAGCACCTGGCCGACGTCGTGCGGGTGGATGTCCCCGAGCGTGAAGGAGATCGCGGCGCCGCGGTCCTCGGCCGTGGTCGGGCCGATGATCCGCAGGTCGGGCACCTCGAGGAGGCGCTTGACCGCGTACTCGGTGATCGCGTGCTCGTGGGCCGCGATGTTCTCCATGCCGATCGCGGTCAGGTAGTCCACGGCCGCGCCGAGGCCGACGGCCTGGGCGATCGGGGGCGTACCGGCCTCGAACTTGTGGGGCGCGGGAGCGTACGTCGACGAGTGCATCGACACGGTCTCGATCATCTCGCCGCCGCCGAGGAACGGGGGCAGGTCCTCCAGCAGCTCCTGGCGGCCCCACAGGACGCCGATGCCGGTCGGGCCGCACATCTTGTGGCCGGTGAAGGCCACGAAGTCGGCGCCGAGGGCCTGCACGTCCAGCGGCATGTGGGGAGCGGCCTGCGAGGCGTCGATCAGCACCAGCGCGCCGACCTCCTGCGCGCGCCGGACGATCGCCTCGACGGGGTTGACCGTGCCCAGGATGTTGGAGACCAGCGTGAAGGAGACGATCTTCGTCTTCTCCGTGATGACCTCTTCGATGTTGGACAGGTCGAGCCGACCGTCGTCGGTGAGGCCGAACCACTTCAGCTTCGCGCCGGTGCGCTGCGAGAGCAGCTGCCACGGCACGATGTTGGAGTGGTGCTCCATCTCCGTGATGGCGATCTCGGTCTCGCGGTCGACCCGGTAGGGCTCGTCCGCCCAGCCGAGCATGTTCGCGACCAGGTTGAGCGACTCCGAGGCGTTCTTGGTGAAGATCACCTCGTCGCGGCTCGGCGCGTTGATGAAGGCGGCGACCTTGTCGCGGGCGCCCTCGTACAGCGCCGTGGCCTCCTCGGCGAGCACGTGCACGCCACGGTGGACGTTGGCGTTGTGCTGCTCGTAGTACTCGTTCAGCGCGTCGAGCACCTGGCGCGGCTTCTGCGAGGTCGCCGCGTTGTCCAGGTAAACGATCTTCTTCCCGTCGTGGACCACACGATCCAGAAGGGGGAAGTCCTTGCGGATCGCCTCGATGTCGAGGAGGCCAGGCAACTGTGTCACGCGGTCGCGCCACCCTTCGTGCTGTACGACTCGTAGCCTTCGGCCTCCAGCTTGTCGGCGAGCTCGGCGCCGCCGGACTCGACGATGCGGCCTTCGGAGAAGACGTGGACGAAGTCGGGCTTGATGTAGCGGAGGATCCGCGTGTAGTGCGTGATCAGCAGGGTGCCGACCTCACCGGTCGCGCGGACGCGGTTGACGCCCTCGGAGACCTGGCGCAGGGCGTCGACGTCGAGGCCGGAGTCGGTCTCGTCGAGGATCGCGATCTTCGGCTTGAGGAGCTCGAGCTGGAGGATCTCGTGGCGCTTCTTCTCACCGCCGGAGAAGCCCTCGTTGACGTTGCGCTCGGCGAAGGCCGGGTCCATCTGGAGCTGCTCCATCGCGGACTTGACCTCCTTCACCCAGGTACGCAGCTTCGGCGCCTCGCCACGGATGGCGGTGGCCGACGTACGCAGGAAGTTGGAGACCGAGACGCCGGGGACCTCGACCGGGTACTGCATGGCGAGGAAGACGCCGGCGCGGGCGCGCTCGTCGACGGACATCTCCAGGACGTCTTCGCCGTCGAGGGTGACGGTGCCACCGGTGATCGTGTACTTCGGGTGCCCGGCCAGCGAGTACGCCAGGGTGGACTTGCCGGAGCCGTTCGGACCCATGATGGCGTGCGTCTCACCCTGCTTGACGGTGAGGTCGACGCCCTTGAGGATCTCGCGGGCGCCGTTCTCGGCCTCGACGGAGACGTGCAGGTCGTGGATTTCAAGCGTTGCCATGGATACCTCAGGACTCCTGGGTGAGGGAGACGAGCACGTCGTCCCCTTCGATCTTTACGGGGTAAACGGGTACGGGGCGGGTCGCGGGCAGACCGGACGGCTTCCCGGTGCGCAGGTCGAAGGCCGACCCGTGCAGCCAGCACTCGATCATGCAGTCCTCGACCTCGCCCTCGGAGAGGGAGACGTTCGCGTGCGAGCAGATGTCGTTGATCGCGAACACCTCCCCCTCGGTGGAGACGATGGACACCGGCGTGCCGTCGAGTTCCACCCGCTTGGGGGTGTTCTCCTCCAGCTCGCTCAGCGCACAGGCCTTGAGGTAAGTCATCAGACGGACGCCTGCAGCTCGGTCTCGATCTTGGCGAGCAGCCGCTCCTCGATGTCCGCGACACCGATCTGCTGGACGAGCTCGGCGAAGAAGCCACGCACGACCAGACGGCGGGCGTCGTCGGCCGGGATGCCGCGGGACTGCAGGTAGAAGAGCTGCTCGTCGTCGAAGCGGCCGGTCGCGGAGGCGTGGCCGGCGCCGACGATCTCGCCGGTCTCGATCTCCAGGTTCGGCACCGAGTCGACCCGCGCGCCGTCCGTCAGGACGAGGTTGCGGTTCATCTCGTAGGTGTCGGTGCCCTCGGCGGTCTTCTCGATGAGCACGTCACCGATCCAGACGGCGTGGGCGTCCTGGCCCTGGAGCGCGCCCTTGTAGACCACGTTCGACTTGCAGTGCGGGGCCTTGTGGTCGACCAGGAGGCGGTGCTCCTGGTGCTGGCCGGCGTCCGTGAAGTACAGGCCGAAGAGCTCGGCCTCGCCGCCGGGACCCGCGTAGTTCACGCGCGGGTGGAGGCGCACGAGGTCGCCGCCGAAGGTGACCACGATCGACTTGAAGGTCGCGTCGCGGCCGACCAGCGCGTTGTGCTGGGAGCAGTGGACGGCGGTGTCGTCCCAGTCCTGCACCGACACGACGGTGAGCTTGGCGCCGTCGCCGACGAGGAAGTCGACGTTGGCAGCGCGCACGCCGTCACCGGTGTGGTCGATGACGATGACGGCCTCGGCGAAGGCCTGCACGTCGAAGACCGTGTGCCCGAAGGTGGTGCCGCCCTCGCCGTGCAGCGAGACGCGCACGGGCTCGGTGAGGACCGCTTCCTTGGGCACGGTCACGACCGTGGCCTTGGCGAAGGACGAGAACGCCTGCGCGGCGATCCGGTCCACCGGGGTGCCGGCCTTGCCGACGCGGGCGTCGTCGCGCTCCACGGACTCGATCGTGACGCCCTCGGGCGCGTCGATCTGGGCCTTCATGGTGCCGTTGGCGACCGCGGTGCCGTCGTGCAGGCCCTTGAGGCGGGCGAGCGGCGTGAAGCGCCACTCCTCCTCGCGGCCGTTGGGCACGGGGAAGTCCGCCACGTCGAAGGACGGGGGGGCACTCATCCGGGTGGCGACGGTGGACTCGGCGGCCACCGCGATCGCGCCGGCGGTGGTCGAACCCGCCGGAATGTTCTGAGCCTCAGCCATGGCTGTCGTGTTGCTCTCTTCCTTAAAGAATCTGCTGCGGGACGTCGGGCGGGCCGGGACTAACCGACCGAGCCCTCCATCTGCAGCTCGATCAGCCGGTTCAGCTCCAGCGCGTACTCCATCGGCAGCTCACGGGCGATCGGCTCGACGAAGCCGCGCACGATCATCGCCATGGCCTCGAACTCCGTCAGACCGCGGCTCATCAGGTAGAAGAGCTGGTCGTCGGAGACCTTGGAGACGGTGGCCTCGTGGCCCATGGACACGTCGTCCTCGCGGACGTCCACGTAGGGGTAGGTGTCCGAGCGGGAGATGGTGTCGACCAGGAGCGCGTCGCACAGCACGTTGGACTTGGAGCCGTGGGCGCCTTCACCGATCTCGACCAGGCCTCGGTACGAGGTGCGGCCGCCGCCTCGCGCCACCGACTTGGAGACGATGTTGGAGGAGGTGTTCGGCGCCATGTGGACCATCTTGGAGCCGGCGTCCTGGTGCTGGCCCTCGCCCGCGAAGGCGATGGAGAGGGTCTCGCCCTTGGCGTGCTCGCCCATCAGGTAGACGGCCGGGTACTTCATGGTGACCTTGGAACCGATGTTGCCGTCGATCCACTCCATGGTCGCGCCCTCGTACGCCACGGCGCGCTTGGTGACCAGGTTGTAGACGTTGTTCGACCAGTTCTGGATCGTCGTGTAGCGGCAGCGGCCGCCCTTCTTCACGATGATCTCGACCACGGCGCTGTGCAGCGAGTCCGAGGAGTAGATCGGGGCGGTGCAGCCCTCGACGTAGTGGACGTAGGCGTCCTCGTCGACGATGATCAGCGTCCGCTCGAACTGGCCCATGTTCTCCGTGTTGATACGGAAGTAGGCCTGGAGCGGGATGTCCACCTTGACGCCCTTGGGGACGTAGATGAACGAGCCGCCCGACCACACGGCGGTGTTCAGCGAGGCGAACTTGTTGTCGCCGACCGGGATGACCGTGCCGAAGTACTCCTGGAAGAGCTCCGGGTGCTCCTTGAGCGCGGTGTCCGTGTCGAGGAAGATGACGCCCTGCTCCTCCAGGTCCTCACGGATCTGGTGGTAGACGACCTCGGACTCGTACTGGGCGGCGACACCGGCGACGAGGCGCTGCTTCTCCGCCTCCGGGATGCCGAGCTTGTCGTACGTGTTCTTGATGTCCTCCGGCAGTTCCTCCCACGAAGCGGCCTGCTTCTCGGTGGAACGCACGAAGTACTTGATGTTGTCGAAGTCGATGCCCGAGAGGTCGGAACCCCAGTTGGGCATGGGCTTCTTCCCGAACAGCTTGAGGCCCTTGAGGCGGAGGTTCAGCATCCACTCCGGCTCGGACTTCTTCGCCGAGATGTCGCGGACGACCTCTTCGGACAGACCCCGCTTGGCAGCCGCGCCGGCCGCGTCGGAGTCGGCCCAGCCGTATTCGTAGGTGCCCAGGCCATCGAGCTCAGGGTGAGCAGTCTCCGTGGTCATGCGGGGTTCCTCCCGGCCGTACTTGCAGATACTGATGTGTCGGTCTGTGTGGCGCTTCGCGGAATGAACGTGGTGCACACCCCGTCGCCGTGGGCGATCGTGGCGAGGCGCTGCACATGCGTCCCCAGCAGGCGGGAGAAGACCTCGGTCTCCGCCTCGCAGAGCTGCGGGAACTGCTCGGCGACGTGTGCGACCGGGCAGTGGTGCTGACAGAGCTGTTCACCGCTGTGCGGACCGGGAGCGCTCTTCGCCGTAGCAGCGTACCCGTCCACGGTCAACGCCTTGGCCAGGGCCTCGGTGCGGTCCGCCGGAGCGGCCGCGTCGACGGACTCCCGGTAGGTCTGCGCCTGTGCCTCCATACGGGCCCGGGCGAACGCGGCGACGGCCGCCTCGCCCTGCTCCCCTCCGCCGACGGACTGCGCGATCCAGCGCAGGGCGTCCACGGCGAGGGTGTCGTAGGACTGGTCGAAGGCATCGCGGCCGCAGTCGGTGAGCGCGAAGGCCTTGGCGGGCCGGCCTCGGGTGCGCGTGCCGTACACGCGCTGCTCACGGGGTGCGACCACGTCGTCGGCGACGAGCGTGTCGAGATGGCGGCGGACGGCGGCCTGGGTGAGGCCGAGACGCTGTGCGAGGTCGGCGACGGTGGAAGGACCGTGATCCAGGATGGACCGCGCGACCCGGTTGCGGGTCGACCGCTCCCCGGTCACGAGTTCCCCCTGCGGGGTCTCGATCATCCGTTCGCCGTATTTCACAACGCCATTGTTGCGTAATTAACCGAGCGACGACAAGCCGTGATGGAGGCCACTCCTGGTGGCCTCCATCACTAAGGGTTACCTAATTTCTCTACGCAGAGTTAATCGGAGGGCAGCACTCCGCATTCCCTCCAGGCCCCTCCGGTGAGCCAGTACACGGCTCCCACCAGCAGACCTCCGCCCACGACGTTCCCGGGGACGGTAAACATCAGGTTCCGGAAAAGATCACTGAAAGCGGTTGGGCCATCCAGGATCGCCAGGCTGAAAAGAGCCGTGTTCGCGACGCAGTGTTCGAAACCGACCGCCACGAATACCGCCACGGGCAGCCAGAGGACGAAAATCTTGGCGGCATCACCCCGGGCTCGAGTGAACATCCAGACCGCCAGGCACACGAGCATGTTGCACAGCACCGCCCGCCAGGCCCCGCGAGCGAGAGCCCCCAGGACGCCGCCAGGTCCCGGGGCCCGGTCCGCCCCGACAGCGCGCCGACCAGCATCACCATCACGTTGCTCGTGAAGAGCCGGGCCTTGTGCGCGGCCTGCCCGGAGGTGGCTTCGACGTTCTCGGCGATGCTGTTCACCCCTCAACGCTAGGACCGCGCCCCCGGCCCGCCCCGCCGAAAAGGTCATGACCCCCCGGGCCCCTGACCCCGCCACCCCCAGGACCAAAGCCCCCCTCCCCGGCTCCGTAGACTCACCCCCCATGAGCAACGACCCCGCCGTGGAGATCCGCGGACTGGTGAAACGGTACGGATCCAAGACAGCGGTCGACGGCCTGGACCTCACCGTCCCCGCGGGCGCCGTCACCGCCGTCCTCGGTCCCAACGGCGCGGGCAAGACCACCACCGTGGAGACCTGCGAGGGCTACCGCCGCCCCGACGCCGGCACCGTCCGCGTCCTCGGCCTCGACCCCGTCGCCCGGGCCGAGGCCCTGCGCCCGCGGATCGGCGTCATGCTCCAGTCCGGCGGCGTCTACTCCGGCGCCCGCGCCGTCGAGATGCTCCGCCACATGGCGAGCCTCTACGCCCACCCCCTGGACGTCGCCACCCTGGTGGAACGCCTCGGCCTCGGCGGCTGCGGCCGCACCCCCTACCGCCGGCTCTCCGGCGGCCAGCAGCAGCGCCTCGCCCTGGCCATGGCCGTCGTCGGCCGCCCCGAACTGGTCTTCCTCGACGAGCCCACCGCCGGCCTCGACCCGCAGGCCCGGCGCGCGACCTGGGAGCTCGTACGGGAACTGCGCGCCGACGGGGTCTCCGTCGTCCTCACCACCCACCACATGGACGAGGCCGAACAGCTCGCCGACGAGGTCGCCATCGTGGACGCCGGCCGGGTCATCGCCCACGGCAGCCCCGACGTGCTGTGCCGGGGCGGCGCCGAGAACACCCTGCGCTTCACCGGCCGCCCCGCCCTCGACCTCGCCTCGCTGCTGAAGGCACTGCCCGACGGCACCCAGGCGGCCGAGCTCACCCCGGGCGTCTACCGCGTCACCGGCGACATCCACCCGCAGCTGCTGGCCACCGTCGCCTCCTGGTGCGCCCAGCACGGGGTGATGCCGGACAGCCTCTCGGTGGAGCGGCACACCCTCGAAGACGTCTTCCTCGAGCTCACGGGCAAGGAGCTGCGCGCATGAGCGCCGGTACGTTCACCCCCCGCCCCGGCGCCGCGCCCGTGTCCCGGATGATCCGGGCGCAGACCGCGCTGGAGACCCGCATGCTCCTGCGCAACGGGGAGCAGCTGCTGCTCACCGTGATCATCCCGGCGCTGCTGCTGACCCTCTTCTCCGCCGTCGACATCATCACCGTGCCGGGTCAGGAAGGCGGAGCCGGCTCCAGAGTCGACTTCGTCGCCCCGGGCGTCCTCGCGCTCGCCGTGATGTCCACCGCCTTCACCGGCCAGGCCATCGCCACCGGCTTCGACCGCCGCTACGGGGTCCTCAAGCGGCTCGGCGCCTCCCCGCTGCCGCGCTGGGCGCTGATGACCGCCAAGACCCTGTCGGTGCTGGTCACCGAGGTGCTCCAGATCGCCCTGCTGACGGCCATCGCCCTCGCGCTGGGCTGGTCCCCGCACGGCGACCCGCTGTCGGTCGCCGCGCTGGTGCTGCTGGGCACGGCCGCCTTCTCCGGGCTCGGACTGCTGATGGCGGGCACCCTGAAGGCGGAGATGACCCTGGCCGCCGCCAACCTGGTCTTCCTGCTGCTGCTCGTCGGCGGCGGGGTGATCGTGCCGCTGGAGAAGTTCCCCGGCGCCGTGCAGTCCGTCCTGGGGCTGCTGCCCATCTCGGCGCTCTCCGACGGCCTGCGCGAGGTGCTCCAGCACGGGGCCGCGCTGCCGCTGGGCGACGCGGCCGTCCTCGCGGTCTGGGCCGTGCTCGGGCTCGGCGCCGCCGCGAGGTTCTTCCGCTGGGAGTGAATCCCGCCCGCCGGACGTTGGCCTGGCAGGAGGACGACCACCTCCGCACAGCAGGACCACACGGCGTACGAGACCACGTACGACGACGCACGACCAGGACGCCGGGGGGCGGGCATGGCGCAGCGGGAGGCCGTTCTGCGGCTGGACGAGCAATGGGCCCGGATCAGATCGGGAGCCGCGCACGCGGAGCACGGCGAGGCCGACCGGCTGCTCGCCGAGCTGATCGGGGCGCTGCGCGGGCCCGCCCGTACCGACGCCGAGTGCGCGGCCCGGCTGGGGCTGCGCCTGGGCGACCTGGCGGCGCGCCGGTTCGCGGCCGGGGACCGGGCCGGGGCGCTGGCCGCCATCGAGGAGGGCCTGCGCCACGCGCGGCAGGCCGCCGGGCACGCGCCGGAGTACGCCCGCTGGTACGCGCGGGGGCTGATCAACCAGGGGGTCTGGCTGGCCTGGCCGCTGAGCGATGCGGACCGGCTGCCCCGCCACCCCGTCGGCACCGCCGCCGAGAACGGCCCGAACCCCATGGAGCGGGCCGCCGGCGAGCGCGCCCGTGACCTGACCCGGGCCGCCGTCGAGGTGTGGGCCTCCCTGGACCAGCACGACCCGGTCAACCGCCGGGGTCTCGCCCAGGCCAAGGTGTTCCTCGGGGACCGCCTCGCCGAGCTGGGCTTCGCCTCCGACGCGGTGGCCTGGGCGGTGGACGCCGAGGCCGGCTTCCGCCGGCTGCTCCTCGGGGCCCCCGGCCCGGAGGAGGCCCAGGAGGCGGAGGAGGCCCTGGACCACATCGGCCGCCAGCTGGAGCTGCGGCTGCGTTTCCTGACCTTCGACTCCCTGGCCGGCCTGCGGACGCAGGGCCTGCTGCCGGAGCGGCTGCTGCCGCAGGCCGTGGTGGCCGCCCTGATCCAGGGCGTGTCCGAGGAGGAGACCGCCGCCCGGCTGGGCCTGGACACCGAGCAGGTCTCCACGATGCTGGAGGTCACCCCCTGGCGCGCGGTGTGGCGCGTGGAGGTGCGCGGCGCCGACGGGCTGTGGACCGTACGGCCCCGCCCGTGGCACGGCGGGACCGAGGTGCGGGGCCGGACCGCCGAGGAGGTGGCCTCGGGGCTGATGCGCGGGTTCATGGAGTCGGCGGACTATCCCGGCGACGGCGCGCTGTGGCGGATCCGGCTCTGGTGGCACACGGAGGGCGACCCTGCCGGAGCGGCGTTCCGCCTGGTCGTGGGGCCCGACGCTCCCGGACCCCACCCCTCGTGAAACTTTGCACAAGGCGGCGCCTACGATGGTTGCCGTGTCGAACCCATTCACATACATCGCCGACCGCTGGACCCCGTCACCGCGGATCGTCCAGCGCGCGGCGCTCGCCGCGCTCGTGATGAGCGTGGTCATCGTCGTCACCGGCGGCGCGGTGCGGCTGACCGGCTCCGGCCTCGGCTGTGACACCTGGCCCAAGTGCACCGACGACAGCCTCATCGTCACGCAGGCGCAGGGCTTCCACGGAGCCATCGAGTTCGGCAACCGGATGCTGACCTACGTGCTCTCCGCGGCCGTCGGCGTGTTCATCCTGGCGGCACGCTCCGCGAAGCCGTGGCGGCACTCGCTGACGGAGCTCGGCTGGGTCCAGTTCGCCCTGGTGACGGCCAACGCGATCCTCGGCGGCATCACCGTCCTGACGGGCCTGAACCCGTACAGCGTGGCCGGCCACTTCCTGCTCGCCACCAGCCTGATCGCCGTCACCACCATCAGCTGGCAGCGCACCCGCGAGGGCGACACCGCCCCCCGGCCGCGCGTCCCGGGCCCGGTGCGCAAGCTGTCGTGGGCGCTGATCGCCACCACCCTCGTACTGATCGCGGCGGGCACCGTCGTGACCGGCTCCGGACCGCACGCCGGCGACAAGAGCGAGATCAAGCGGATGCCGTTCGACTGGGCGGCCACCGCCCACGTGCACGCGATCGCCGCCTGGCTGGTGTGCGCGCTCGCCGTCGCGATGTGGCTGGTGCTGCGGGTGGTCGACGCCCCCGTCGACACCCGGGCGCGCGCCCGCGACCTGCTGCTCGTCCTGCTCGCACAGGGCGCCGTCGGCTACGTCCAGTTCTTCACCGCACTGCCCGAGGTCCTGGTCGCCGCGCACATGCTGGGTTCCTGCCTGGTGTGGATCGCGGTGCTCCGCGTCGCGCTGAGCCTGCGCGAGCGCCCCGTCGGAGAGACGGACACCCCGGCGCGGGACGAGGCGCAGCTCTCCGCCGTCTAGGCCGTCTACCGGGCCCTACGTCCGCTCGTCCAGCCGGTAGACGCGCCGGGCGTTGCCGGCCGCGATCATCCCGGCGACCCGGTCGGCGTCCCGCCAGGACCAGGCCCCGTCGGCGACCCAGCCGCCCAGGACCCGGCCCAGCGCCTCGCGGAACACCAGGGCGCCGACCGCGTGGAGCTCGGGCAGCGCTCGGCCTCCGCTGGAGAACAGCAGTTTCCCGAAGGGCGCGAGCTCCAGCAGTTCGGCCAGGACGGCGGCGGCCCGGGCCCCGGTCCGCGCGAGCACCGCTCCGAGGTCGGCGTGGACGTGCGGGTACCGCGCCGCCAGGTGGGCCGCGTCCCGGTGGTGCGGGTACCCGCCGAGCAGCACGAGCGGGGCCCCGAGCCCGGCCGTGGCCCGGACGAACCCGGTCAGCTGGCCGGGCTCCGCCCCGCCGGTGTGCAGCTGGAGCGGCAGCCCGGACGACACCGCGCTCCACAGCAGGTGCCGCAGGAGTACGGGGTCCCGTACGGCCTCGCCCCTGGCCCGTCCGGCCAGCCACCGCCCGGCCGCGCCCCGCACCTCGCCCGGCCCCGGCGGCTCGGGCTCCCCGGCCAGGGCCGCGCCGAGGGACGCAGCGCCGGCTCCGCAGGTGAAGGCGACGGCCCCGGCCGCGGCGTGGTGGACGGCTCCGGCGAGGTTGGCCAGGAAGGCGGCCACGGTCCCGGAGGTGTCGGCGGCCTGCTCGGCCAGCAACTCCAGCCGGACCACCTCGTAGGCCTCCGCCCGCCCGGCCAGGGCCAGCTCCTTGGGCCCGGTGAGGTCCCCCGGCGCCCCGGTGTCGACGAGGTAGGCCCCCACCCCCGAGCCGCGCAGCAGCAGCCGCCCGGTCTCGACGACGCCGAGCTCACGGCGCCGGGCCAGGTAGCGCGCGGGCGCGCAGTGCGGCTCCAGCCCCAGCAGGGGCGGACACCAGCGGCGCACGGCGAAGCCGGTCTGGGTGTCGAAGAAGGTGGTGCCCGCGGCGGGCGGGCCGGCCGAGCGGATCAGCTGGGCCTCGAAGGTCCCGAGACCCAGCTCCGTTCGGAGCACTCCGTGGCAGTGCTGGTCCACCAGGGGCGGCGTTTCGATCATCCGGGCATCCCGTTGCGGACGTGAGGAAGCGGCTTCCACACGTCCTAACGGGTGAGCGGGGTATGAAGTATTGCCCGCAAGGTTGACCGACCCGTTTTCGGGGGCCGGCTGCGGCAGGACGCTCAGGCGGCGGGGTTGGCCGGGCCGCCGATCTGGATGCCCGCCATGCGGGTCCACTCGTACGGGCCCGTCTTCACCCGCGCGGCGAACTCGCCGTCGAACTCCTCGTGGAGGGTCAGTCCGGCCTTCTCGGCGGCCAGCTGGGCCACGCCGTAGGTCGGGGCGACCAGGTCGCCCCAGCCGCCGTCCGTACCGACCAGGACGATCCGGGCGCCGACCTGGCCGATGTAGGCGAGCTGGCCCTCGGCGCCGCCGTGCTGCCGGGCGAACGCGCCGATCTGCTTGGCCAGCTTCGCCGCCTTGCGGTCCTGCTTCTTGTCTGCGGTGTCTGCGGTCTCCGCGTTCTCTGCCATGGACGGCATGCTACCGGCCGGTAATGAACGGCGGAAGCATCACCGGAGGAAGGGATCCACGGCCACGGCGACGAAGAGGAGCGACACATAGGTGATCGACCAGTGGAACAGCCGCATCTCCTTGAGCTTCGCGCCCGTCACCCCGGACTTGGCCCGGGCGTTCAGCGCGTGCGCCTCCCACAGCCACCAGCCGCCGGCCACCAGCGCGACCGAGGTGTAGAACCAGCCCGTGTACCCCAGCGGGGTCAGCAGCAGCGAGACGGCGACCATCACCCAGCTGTAGATGACGATCTGGCGCGCGACGACCTTGTTGCCCGCGACGACCGGCAGCATCGGCACGCCGACCCGCGCGTAGTCGTCCGCGACCTTCATGGACAGCGGCCAGTAGTGCGGCGGCGTCCAGAAGAAGATGACGAGGAAGAGGATGACCGCGGCCCAGGAGACCTCGTTCTTCACCGCCGACCAGCCGATGAGCACCGGCAGGCAGCCCGCGATGCCGCCCCACACGATGTTCTGCGTGGTGCGCCGCTTCAGCAGCATCGTGTAGACGACGACGTAGAAGAGGAGCGCGCCGAGCGACAGGGCGGCCGACAGCCAGTTGACCAGGAACCCGAAGAACAGGGTCGCGATCACCCCGAGCGAGATGCCGAAGACCAGGCATTCGCGCGGGCTCACCATGCCGGTCACCAGCGGCCGCTGCGACGTACGGTCCATCAGCGCGTCGATGTCGCGGTCGATGTACATGTTCAGCGCGTTGGCGCCGCCCGCGGAGAGGTACCCGCCGAAGCAGGTGGCGAGCACCAGCCACAGCGACGGCACGCCCTGTTCCGCGAGGAACATGACCGGCACGGTCGTGATGAGAAGCAGCTCGATGATCCGCGGCTTGGTCAGTGCCACGAAAGCCATGAACCGGGCCCCGAACGGCCGGTGACCGGGGCTCGTCCCGAGTACCCCCGCTGGACGGGATTCGACGGCCGTCACGCACACCCCTGAGAGAGAATCCAGCAAGCTCCGACGCGGACCCTTCAGTGCATGAAGGTCCGGTAAAGGCTTGCGCGTACCACGCCACTGTAGACGTTGCCCTTACCTCGCCCCGCGCGGGGGTCGCCTCGTGTTGGGCCGATCGGACCGGACGGGCGGAGCGTCGCCCGGCCGCCGCCCGGACCTCCGTTCGGATGCCCGCTCGAATGTCGCTCCCCTCTCCCAGATGAACACGAGGCAGCGACCTGGCGACGCACTACCGGCACTCGAATAGCCGCACGCCCTGGCGGGGGTAGGCTCGGAATCGCGCCGGTGCATCGTTCGTCACCGGGAAAACAACATGTGGAGAGGAGCCCTGACCAACGGTGAGCACCAAGCCGACCACCACAGAGCTCGAGTGGACCGAACTGGACCAGCGGGCCGTCGACACCGCCCGCATCCTGGCCGCGGACGCGGTCCAGAAGGTCGGGAACGGCCACCCCGGTACGGCGATGAGCCTGGCCCCCGCCGCGTACACCCTTTTCCAGAAGGTCATGCGGCACGACCCGGCCGACCCCGAGTGGGTCGGCCGTGACCGTTTCGTGCTCTCCGCGGGGCACTCGTCCCTGACCCTGTACACCCAGCTCTACCTGGGCGGGTTCGGCCTGGAGCTGGACGACCTCAAGGCGTTCCGCACCTGGGGCTCCAAGACCCCCGGCCACCCGGAGTACGGCCACACCACCGCGGTCGAGACCACCACCGGCCCGCTGGGCCAGGGCATCGCCAACGCGGTGGGCATGGCCATGGCCGCCCGCTACGAGCGCGGTCTGTTCGACCCGGAGGCCGCCGCGGGCACCTCCCCCTTCGACCACATGGTCTACGCGGTCGCGGGCGACGGCTGCCTCCAGGAGGGCATCTCCCACGAGGCGTCCGCGCTGGCGGGCCACCAGAAGCTCGGCAACCTGGTCCTGCTGTGGGACGACAACCACATCTCCATCGAGGGTGACACGGAGACGGCCGTCTCCGAGGACACCATGAAGCGCTACGAGGCGTACGGCTGGCACGTCCAGCGCGTCGAGCAGCAGGAGAACGGCGACCTCGACCCGAAGGCGCTGTACGCGGCCCTCCAGGCGGCCAGGGCCGAGACCGGCCGGCCGTCCTTCATCGCCGCCCGCTCGATCATCGCCTGGCCCGCCCCGCACGCCCAGGGCACCGAGGCCTCCCACGGCTCGGCCCTCGGCAACGACGAGGTCGCCGCGACCAAGCGCGTTCTCGGCTTCGACCCGGAGCAGACCTTCGAGGTCTCCGACGAGGTCATCGCCCACACCCGCGCCCTGGGGGACCGCGGCCGCGAGGCCAAGGCCGCGTGGGAGAAGGACTTCTCCGCCTGGCGCACCGCCAACCCGCAGCGCGCCGCCGAGTTCGACCGCGTCGAGGCCAACGAGCTGCCCGCGGGCTGGGAGGAGAAGCTCCCCGTCTTCGAGCCCGGCAAGGGTGTCGCCACCCGCGCGGCGTCCGGCAAGGTGCTGGAGGCGCTCGGCGCCGTCATCCCGGAGCTGTGGGGCGGCTCGGCCGACCTGGCCGGCTCGAACAACACGACCATCGACAAGAACTCCTCGTTCCTGCCGGTGGGCAACCCGCTGCCGGAGGCCGACCCGTACGGCCGCACCATCCACTTCGGCATCCGCGAGCACGCCATGGCCGCGGCCATGAACGGCATCGCGCTGCACGGCCACACCCGTATCTACGGCGGCACCTTCCTGGTGTTCTCCGACTACATGCGCAACGCCGTGCGCCTCTCCGCGCTGATGCACCTGCCGGTGACGTACGTGTGGACGCACGACTCCATCGGCCTCGGCGAGGACGGCCCGACCCACCAGCCGGTCGAGCACGTCGCCGCGCTGCGCGCCATCCCGGGCCTGAACGTGGTCCGTCCGGCCGACGCCAACGAGACCGCCATCGCCTGGCGCGAGATCCTGCGGCGCCACACCAAGGTGTTCGGCAAGGGCGCGCCGCACGGTCTGGCGCTCACCCGCCAGGGCGTGCCCACGTACGCCGCGAACGAGGACGCCGCCAAGGGCGGGTACGTGCTGTTCGAGGCCGAGGGCGGCCCCGCCCAGGTCGTGCTGATCGGTACCGGTTCCGAGGTCCAGCTCGCCGTCGCCGCGCGCGAGGCGCTGCAGGCCGAGGGCGTCCCGGCCCGCGTGGTCTCGATGCCGTCGGTCGAGTGGTTCGAGGAGCAGGACCAGGAGTACAAGGACAGCGTCCTGCCTCCGTCCGTCAAGGCGCGAGTCGCGGTCGAGGCGGGCATCGGCCTGACCTGGCACCGTTACGTCGGCGACGCGGGCCGGATCGTGTCGCTGGAGCACTTCGGTGCTTCCGCCGACGGCGCCGTGCTGTACCGCGAGTTCGGCCTGACCGCCGAAGCCGTGACCGCAGCAGCCAAGCAGTCCCTCGCCGCCGCCGCGCGCTGACGCCGGTACAAGAACCAGTAGGAGATGCAATTCCCATGACAGACGCACTCAAGCGCCTCTCCGACGAGGGCGTGGCGATCTGGCTGGACGACCTGTCCCGCAAGCGCATCACGTCCGGCAACCTCGCCGAGCTGATCGACCAGCAGCACGTCGTCGGTGTCACCACCAACCCGTCGATCTTCCAGAAGGCGATCAGCAGCGGTGACGGCTACGAGCAGCAGCTCGCGGACCTCGCCGCCCGCAAGGTCACCGTGGACGAGGCGATCCGGATGATCACCACGGCGGACGTCCGCGACGCCGCCGACATCCTGCGCCCGGTCTACGACTCGACCCAGGGCCAGGACGGCCGCGTGTCGATCGAGGTCGACCCGCGCCTGGCGCACGAGACCACGGCGACCATCGCCGAGGCCAAGCAGCTCGCCTGGCTGGTGGACCGCCCGAACACGCTCATCAAGATCCCGGCGACGAAGGCCGGCCTGCCGGCGATCACCGAGGTCATCGGCAAGGGCATCAGCGTCAACGTCACGCTGATCTTCTCGCTGGAGCGCTACCGCGCGGTGATGGACGCGTACCTGGCGGGTCTGGAGAAGGCCAAGGCCGCCGGCCTGGACCTCTCCAAGATCCACTCGGTCGCCTCCTTCTTCGTGTCCCGCGTGGACTCCGAGATCGACAAGCGCCTGGACGGCATCGGCACCGACGAGGCCAAGGCCCTGAAGGGCAAGGCGGCCCTCGCCAACGCCCGTCTGGCCTACGAGGCCTACGAGGAGGTGTTCGGCGGCGAGCGCTGGGCGGCCCTGGACAAGGCGCAGGCCAACAAGCAGCGTCCGCTGTGGGCCTCGACCGGCGTCAAGGACCCGGCCTACAAGGACACCCTGTACGTGGTGGACCTGGTCGCCCCCGGCACCGTCAACACCATGCCCGAGGGCACGCTGGAGGCCACCGCCGACCACGGCGAGGTCACCGGCGACACCATCCGCGGCACGTACGAGCAGGCGCGCGCCGAGCTCGACGCGGTCGCGAAGCTGGGCATCTCGTACGACGATGTGGTGCAGCTGCTCGAAGACGAAGGCGTCGAGAAGTTCGAGGCGTCGTGGAACGACCTGCTGAAGTCGACCGAGGCGGAGCTCAAGCGCCTCGCCCCCGCGGAGGACTGAGTATTTTGTCGGTGAACGGAGCGAACCCGCTTCGTGACGCACAGGACCGGCGGCTCCCGCGTATCGCGGGGCCGTCCGGCCTGGTCATTTTCGGCGTTACGGGTGACCTGTCGCGCAAGAAGCTCATGCCCGCCGTCTACGACCTCGCCAACCGCGGCCTGTTGCCCCCGGGCTTCTCGCTGATCGGTTTCGCCCGGCGCGAGTGGCAGGACGAGGACTTCGCCCAGGAGGTGCACGACGCGGTCAAGCAGCACTCGCGCACGCCCTTCCGTGAGGAGGTCTGGCAGCAGCTCGTCCAGGGCTGCCGGTTCGTCCAGGGCGATTTCGACGACGACGCGGCGTTCGAGACGCTGAAGTCGACGATCGAGGAACTCGACAAGGCCCAGGGCACGGGCGGCAACTTCGCCTTCTACCTGTCGGTCCCGCCGAAGTTCTTCCCGAAGGTGGTCCAGCAGCTCAAGGACCACGGTCTGGCGCAGAAGGAGGGCTCCTGGCGGCGCGCCGTCATCGAGAAGCCCTTCGGCCACGACCTCAAGAGCGCCGAGGAACTGAACAAGGTCGTCCACGAGGTCTTCCCCCGTGACGAGGTCTTCCGGATCGACCACTACCTCGGCAAGGAGACCGTCCAGAACATCCTGGCGCTCCGCTTCGCCAACACCATGTTCGAGCCGATCTGGAACCGGTCGTACGTCGACCACGTACAGATCACCATGGCCGAGGACATCGGCATCGGCGGCCGGGCCGGCTACTACGACGGCATCGGCGCGGCCCGCGACGTCATCCAGAACCACCTGCTCCAGCTGCTGGCGCTCACCGCGATGGAGGAGCCCGGCTCCTTCCACCCGAAGGCGCTGGTGGCCGAGAAGCTCAAGGTGCTGACCGCCGTGGAGCTGCCCGAGGACCTGGGCAAGCACACCGTGCGCGGCCAGTACTCGGCGGCCTGGCAGGGCGGCGAGAAGGTCGTCGGGTACCTCGAAGAGGACGGCATCGACCCCAAGTCGAAGACCGACACCTACGCGGCCATCCGCCTGGAGATCAACAACCGCCGCTGGGCGGGCGTCCCGTTCTACCTGCGGACGGGCAAGCGCCTGGGCCGCCGGGTGACCGAGATCGCCGTGGTCTTCAAGCGGGCGCCGTACCTCCCGTTCGAGTCGGGCGCGACCGAGGAGCTGGGGCAGAACGCCCTGGTCATCCGGGTCCAGCCGGACGAGGGCGTGACGGTCCGCTTCGGCTCGAAGGTACCGGGCACCTCCATGGAGGTCCGGGACGTCACGATGGACTTCGCCTACGGCGAGTCCTTCACGGAGTCCAGCCCCGAGGCCTACGAGCGGCTCATCCTCGACGTCCTCCTCGGCGACGCGAACCTCTTCCCGCGCCACCAGGAGGTCGAGCTGTCCTGGAACATCCTCGACCCGATCGAGGAGTACTGGGACAAGCACGGCAAGCCCGCGCAGTACCCGGCGGGCACCTGGGGACCGGTCGAGGCGGACGAGATGCTCGCACGAGACGGACGGAGCTGGCGCCGGCCATGAAGATCGACCTCACGGAGACCACCTCCAGCAAGATCAATGCCGCGTTGGTGCAGGCACGCCGGGACATCGGCACGCCGGCCATCGGCATGGTCCTCACGCTGGTGATCGTGACCGACGAGGAGAACGCGTACGACGCGCTCAAATCGGCGAACGACGCTTCCCACGAACACCCTTCGCGGATCATCGTCGTGGTCAAGCGGGTCAGCCGCTCTCCGCGTAGCCGCCGCGAGGCCCGTCTCGACGCGGAACTCCGCGTCGGGGCGGACTCCGGCACCGGCGAAACGGTCGTGCTGCGCCTGCACGGCGAACTGGTCAACCACGCCCAGTCGGTGGTACTCCCGCTCCTGCTGCCCGACGCCCCCGTGGTGCTCTGGTGGCCGCAGGGCGCTCCCGCGGACCTGGCGGGCGACCCGCTCGGTGCGCTGGCGCAGCGCCGGATCACGGACACGTCCTCCGCCGAGCACCCGATCGGCGCCCTCGCCACGCGGGCGGCGGCGTACGCGCCGGGTGACACGGACCTGTCGTGGACCCGGATCACCCCGTGGCGCTCGATGCTGGCGGCCGCGCTGGACCAGCAGACGGTGAAGGTCGTCTCGGCGACCGTCGAGGGCGAGGACGAGAACCCGAGCTGCGAGCTGCTGGCCATGTGGCTGGCGGACCGCCTCGGCGTCCCCGTCGAGCGCACCCTGTCCGGGGGTCCGGGCCTGACCGCCGTACGGCTGGTCAGCAAGGACGGCGAGATCGTCCTGGACCGCGCGGACGGCGCGCTGGCGACGCTGTGCATGCCGGGTCAGCCCGACCGTGCGGTGGCGCTCAAGCGCCGCGACACGGCCGAGCTGCTGGCGGAGGAGCTGCGCCGGCTGGACCCGGACAACACCTACGAGGCCTCGCTGAAGTTCGGCGTGGCCCGCCTGGCGGAGTCCGCGGCCCCTGCGGCGAAGGCCGAAGCCCCCGCCGCCCCGGCCAAGCCGGCCCCGAAGCCGGCGAAGAAGGCCGCGGCCAAGTAGCCCGGCCCCGCTGCGCGGAGCTGCTCCCCGCCCCGCCCTTCCTCCGTTCCCTGGGGCTCCGCCCCAGACCCCGCGCCTCAAACGCCGGCGGGGCTGGATAGATCCAGCCCGCCCGGCGTTTGAGGGCGCAGGGGGTCCGGGGGCTTGCCCCCGGTTTCGGGAAGGGGCGGGGTGGGGGAACGGCTCCGCGCAGCGGCACCCGGCGCCCGGCACGCGCAACGGAACCACCCGAACTACCAAGAAGGCGGCAGCACATGGGTATGACGACTCCCCAGGTCGTCGTCCACCGGGACAAGGAGCTGATGGCCCAGGCCGCGGCGGCCCGGCTCATCACGAAGATCGTGGACGCGCAGGCCGCCCGCGGCAGCGCCTCCGTGGTCCTGACCGGCGGCCGCAACGGCAACGGCCTCCTCGCGGCCCTCGCCGCCGCCCCCGCCCGGGACGCCGTCGACTGGTCCCGGCTCGACCTCTGGTGGGGCGACGAGCGCTACGTCCCCGCCGACGACCCCGAACGCAACCACGTACAGGCCCGCGAGGCCCTCCTGGACTCCGTCCCGGTGGACCCGGCGCGCGTGCACGTGATGCCCGCCTCCGACGGCCCGTACGGCGCCGACGTGGACGCGGCGGCCGCCGCCTACGCCGAGGAGCTGCGCAAGGCCGCCGGCCCCGAGGACCACGGCCCGGTGCCCCGGTTCGACGTGCTGATGCTGGGCGTGGGTCCCGACACGCACGTGGCGTCGCTGTTCCCCGAGCACCCGGCGGCCCGGGAGACCGAGCGCACCGTGGTCGGCGTGCACGGCGCCCCGAAGCCCCCGCCGACCCGGGTCTCCCTCACCCTCCCGGCGATCCGCGCGGCCCGCGAGGTCTGGCTGCTGGCTGCCGGTGAGGACAAGGCGGGCGCCGTGGCCATCGCGCTGGGCGGCGCGGGCGAGGTCCAGGCCCCGGCCGCGGCGGCGTACGGCCGCAGCCGCACCCTGTGGCTGCTGGACCGCGCGGCGGCGGCCAAGCTGCCCGCAGGGCTGTACCCCCCGGCCTCCTCCTGAGCGGCACACCGCTCCGCAGGCCACGCGAAGGGCCCCGCACCGACCGGTGCGGGGCCCTTCGTCCGTTCCGTCAGGCTCAGCGCCCGCGCAGCTCACGGTAGCGGGCCACCAGCGCCCGCGTGGAGGGGTCCAGGCTCTCGACGTGCGAGCCCTCCGTCAGCGCCGGCTCGACCCGCTTGGCGAGGACCTTGCCGAGCTCCACGCCCCACTGGTCGAAGGAGTCGATGTTCCACACCGCGCCCTGGACGAACACCTTGTGCTCGTACAGCGCGATGAGCTGGCCCAGCACCGACGGGGTCAGCTCGGTCGCGAGGATCGTCGTCGTCGGGTGGTTGCCCTGGAAGGTCTTGTGCGGGACGAGCTCCTCGGCCACGCCCTCCGCGCGGACCTCTTCGGCGGTCTTGCCGAAGGCCAGGGCCTGCGTCTGGGCGAAGAAGTTCGCCATCAGCAGGTCGTGCTGGGCCACCAGGCCGGGCAGGAGGTCGTCCACCGGGCGGGCGAAACCGATGAAGTCCGCCGGGATCAGCTTCGTGCCCTGGTGGATCAACTGGTAGTAGGCGTGCTGGCCGTTGGTGCCGGGCGTGCCCCACACCACCGGGCCGGTCTGCCAGTCCACCGGCTCGCCGTCACGGTCGACCGACTTGCCGTTGGACTCCATGTCCAGCTGCTGCAGGTACGAGGTGAACCGCGACAGGTAGTGGCTGTACGGGAGCACCGCATGCGCCTGCGCGTCGTGGAAGTTGCCGTACCAGATCCCCAACAGGCCAAGCAGCAGCGGCGCGTTCTCTTCCGGCGGCGCCGTGCGGAAGTGCTCGTCCATCAGGTGGAAGCCCGCCAGCATCGCCCGGAAGTGCTCCGGGCCGATCGCGATCATCAGCGAGAGGCCGATGGCCGAGTCGAAGGAGTAGCGCCCGCCGACCCAGTCCCAGAACTCGAACATGTTGGCCGGATCGATGCCGAACTCGGTGACCTTCTCGGCGTTCGTCGACAGGGCCACGAAGTGCCGGGCCACGGCCGACTCGTCACCGCCGAGCGCCGACAGCAGCCAGTTCCGCGCCTCGGTGGCATTGGTGATCGTCTCGATGGTCGTGAAGGTCTTCGAGGCGACGATGAACAGCGTCTGCGCCGGGTCCAGGTCGCGCACGGCCTCGTGCAGGTCGGCGCCGTCGACGTTGGAGACGAAACGTACGGTCAGGTCCCGGTCGGTGAAGGAGCGCAGGGCCTCGTACGCCATCACCGGGCCGAGGTCGGAGCCGCCGATGCCGATGTTGACCACGTTCTTGATGCGCTCGCCGGTGAACCCGGTCCACTCCCCGGACCGGACCCGGTCGGAGAAGGCCGCCATCTTCGCCAGCACCGCGTGCACGGCGGGGACGACGTTCTCGCCGTCGACCTCGACGGTGGCACTCTCCGGGGCGCGCAGGGCGGTGTGCAGGACCGCCCGGTCCTCGGTCGTGTTGATCTTCTCGCCGCGGAACATCGCGTCGCGCAGCTCGGCCACGCCCGTCGCCGAGGCCAGTTCGCGGAGCAGCGCGAGCGTCTCGTCCGTCACGAGGTGCTTCGAATAGTCGATGTGCAGGTCCCCGACCCGCAGCGTGTAGCCGGTTCCCCGGTCCGGACCCTTCTCGAACAGCTCCCGCAGATGCGTCTGCCCCAGCTCTTCCCGGTGCTTGCCGAGTGCGGTCCACTCCGGCGTCCGGTTGAGCCTCGTACGGCTGTCTGCGTTCATCTCGGACATCAACCCACTTCTTCCGTCCTGTTGTGCCCCGCCACCTCCAACCTAAGGGATCCGAAGGGGGCCAACGCGCACAAAGGGGCCCGGCCCGCGGGATTCGTGCTCCCACGGGCCGGGCCCCAAGTCACTCTTGAGCGTGGTCCCGGTTCGGGCCGAGTATCAGATCTCGCCCCGGAGTTTGGCGAGTGCCTCGGCGAGGATCGCCTCGCCGTCGGCGTCGGTGCGGCGCTCCCGTACGTACGCGAGGTGCGTCTTGTACGGTTCGGTGCGCGGCGGCGCCGGCGGGTTGTCCCGGTCCTGGCCGGCGGGGAAGCCGCAGCGCGGGCAGTCCCAGGTGTCGGGGACCTGAGCGTCGCTGGCGAAGCTCGGCTGCGTCTCGTGCCCGTTCGAGCACCAGAAGGAGATGCGCAGACGGGGCGCGGATTCGCCGCGCTCGGCCTCGCCCATCGGCCCGGCTCCGACCCGACTTCCACGAATCGCGTTGCCACTTGCCACGGTCGTAACTCCCTGCGTGATGGTGCCGCGGAGCGTGCGGGATGTCCGCTGCGGGCGCCCCAGTCTACGGAAGGCCCAACGCCGGTCCAGCAACCGGAGTTACTCGCTCCAGGCTGGGCCGCCGGACCTCATGATAGGCCGGGGGGACCCCACGGGGCAGCCACAATGGCCGGAACCGTCAGCTGTTGGCCTTCATGAGCAGACCCAGCGCCACGATGCAGGCAAACCACAGGAGGCCGATCACGACGGTGATGCGGTCGAGGTTGCGCTCGGCCACGGAGGAGCCGCCGACCGAGGACTGCATGCCGCCGCCGAACATGTCGGAAAGGCCGCCGCCCTTGCCCTTGTGCATCAGCACGAGCAGCATCAGCAGGGCGCTGAAGACGACCAGGGCGATCGAGAACCCCATAATCACGGCTGATTCCTACTTTCTGGGCATTCTGGCTTTCAGGTTTCACAGGCGCCACGACGAGCGCGGGGGCCGACGACTGCGATGCAGCCCCCGGCCCCCGCAAGGGTACGACGGATCCGCCCTACCGCATACTCACTGGTCGCGGAAGCGGACGATCTTGACGAACTCGTCGACGTCCAGTGCGGCGCCGCCGATCAGCGCGCCGTCGACGTCGGGCTGGGCCATGATCGCGGCGATGTTGCCGGACTTGACCGAGCCGCCGTACTGGATGCGGACCTTGTCGGCCAGCTCCTGGGAGTACAGCTCGGCGAGGCGCCCGCGGATGGCCCCGCAGACCTCCTGGGCGTCGTCGGGGGTGGCGACCTCGCCGGTCCCGATGGCCCAGACGGGCTCGTAGGCGATCACGATGGACTCGGCCTGCCCGGCGGGCAGGTCCTTGAGGCCGCCGTCGACCTGCCCCAGCGTGTACTCGACCTGCTCGCCGGCCTTGCGGACGTCCAGGCCCTCGCCGACGCACAGGATCGGGGTGATCCCGACCTTGTAGGCGGCCTTGACCTTGGCGTTGCAGATCTCGTCGGTCTCGCCGTGGTACTGGCGGCGCTCGCTGTGGCCGACGGCCACGTAGGCGCAGCCGAGCTTGGCGAGCATCGGGCCGGAGATCTCGCCGGTGTAGGCACCGGATTCGTGCGCCGAGATGTCCTGGGCGCCGTACTTGATCTTCAGCTTGTCGGCCTCGACGAGGGTCTGCACGGAGCGCAGGTCGACGAAGGGCGGGAGCACCGCGACCTCGACGGCGTCGAAGTCCTTGTCCGCGAAGGAGAAGGCGAGCTTCTGGGTGTGGGCGATGGCCTCGAGGTGGTTGAGGTTCATCTTCCAGTTGCCCGCCATCAGCGGGGTGCGGCCGGTTGCTGCGGTCATGTGGTTCAGCCCTCCAGGGCAGCGAGGCCGGGGAGCGTCTTGCCCTCGAGGTATTCGAGGCTGGCGCCGCCACCGGTGGAAATGTGGCCGAAGGCGTTCTCGTCGAAGCCCAGGATGCGGACCGCCGCGGCGCTGTCGCCGCCGCCGACCACGGTGAAGGCGTCGCTGTCGACGAGCGCCTGCGCGACGGCCTTCGTGCCGTTCGCGTAGTCGGGGTGCTCGAAGACGCCGACGGGGCCGTTCCAGAAGACGGTCTCGGCGTCCGCGATCTTCGACGCGTACAGCTCGCGCGTCTTGGGGCCGATGTCCAGGCCCTCCTTGTCGGCGGGGATCTTGTCCGCGTCGACGGTGTCGAAGTCGGCCGGGGTCTTGCCCTTGAGGTCGGGGAAGTCCGCGGAGACGAGGACGTCGACCGGCAGGACCAGCTCGACGCCGGTCTTGTCGGCGCGCTCCATGTACTCCGCGACCTTGTCCAGCTGGTCCTTCTGGAGCAGGGAGATGCCGACCTCGTAGCCCTTGGCCTTGAGGAAGGTGTACGCCATGCCGCCGCCGATCAGGATGCGGTCGGCCTTGCCGAGCAGCTCGTCGATGACGGCGAGCTTGTCGGAGACCTTGGCGCCGCCGAGGACGACCACGTAGGGGCGCTTGACCTCGGCGGTGAGCTTCTTCAGGACGCCGACCTCGGTGGCGATCAGGTAGCCGGCCGCGTGCGGGAGGCGCGCGGGCAGGTCGAAGACCGAGGCGTGCTTGCGGTGGACAGCGCCGAAGCCGTCGCCCACGTAGATGTCGGCGAGTTCGGCCAGCTGGTCCGCGAAGGCGCCGCGCTCGGCGTCGTCCTTCGAGGTCTCACCGGCGTTGAAGCGCAGGTTCTCGATGACGGCGACCTGGCCGTCGGCGAGCGCCGCGACGGTCTCCTTGGCGGAGGCCCCGACGGTGTCGGTGGCGAACTTGACGTCCGCGCCGAGCAGTTCACCCAGGCGCGTGGCGGCCGGGGCGAGCGAGAAGGCCGGGTCCGGCTCGCCCTTGGGACGGCCCAGGTGCGAGGCGACGACCACGCGGGCGCCGGCCTCGGCGAGCTTCGCGATGGTCGGCTGGACGGCGCGGATGCGGCCGTCGTCGGTGATGCGGCCTTCCGCCAGCGGCACGTTGAGGTCCGCGCGGACGAAGACCCGCTTGCCCTGGACCCCTTCGGCGAGAAGTTCGTCGATCGTCTTCATGTGTTACTGCTCCTTTGTGCGCTTCACCCGAAGGGCGAGGACGGGAGAACGAGGCAAGCAACAGGGCCCGTGCGGCGCATCGTCGCGCTGCCGGACCCTGTGCTCACATCGTGGTGCCTTGCCCTAAGCCTTTAAAGCTGACCGCCGACGAAGACGGTGAGGTCGACGAGACGGTTGGAGTAGCCCCACTCGTTGTCGTACCAGCCGACGACCTTGACGCTCTTGCCCTGGACCATGGTCAGGGAGGAGTCGAAGGTGCAGGAGGCCGGCCAGTTCACGATGTCGGAAGAGACGATCGCGTCCTCGGTGTAGTCGAGGATGCCCTTCAGCTGGCCCTCGGCGGCCTTCTGGAAGGCGGTGTTGACCTCATCCTTGGTCACCTCGCGCTCCAGCTCGATGACCAGGTCGGTCACGGAGCCGGTGGGGACCGGGACGCGCATCGCGATGCCGTCGAGCTTGCCCGCCAGCTCCGGGATCACCAGGGCGGTGGCCTTGGCGGCACCGGTGGTGGTCGGGATGATGTTCTCGGCGGCGGCGCGGGCGCGGCGCAGGTCCGAGTGCGGGAAGTCCAGGATGCGCTGGTCGTTCGTGTACGCGTGGACCGTGGTCATCATGCCCTTGACGATGCCGAAGTTCTCCAGGAGAACCTTGGCCATCGGCGCCACGCAGTTGGTGGTGCAGGAGGCGTTGGAGATGACGTGGTGGCTGGCGGCGTCGTACTTGTCGTGGTTGACGCCCATCACGATGGTGATGTCCTCGTCCTTGGCCGGAGCCGAGATGAGGACCTTCTTCGCGCCGGCCGCGATGTGCTTGGCGGCGTCGGCCTTCTTCGTGAAGATGCCGGTCGACTCGATGACGATGTCCGCGCCCAGCTCCGCCCAGGGCAGGTTCGCGGGATCGCGCTCGGCGAAGGTCTTGAAGGTCTTGCCGTCGACCGTGATGGTGTCGTCGGTGTGGGAGACCTCGGCCTTGAGGCGGCCCAGGATGGTGTCGTACTTGAGAAGGTGCACCAGGGTGGCGTTGTCAGTCAGGTCGTTGACACCGACGATCTCGATGTCCGCTCCCTGCTCCAGGAGCGCCCGGAAGTAGTTACGGCCAATTCGGCCAAAACCATTGATGCCTACGCGGATCGTCACGAACCGATCTCCTCGTTGGTGCGCCGGCCTGTCCGCCGGCGAGCTGTATGGGATGTCCCCGACCGCTTACGACCCTACCTCTCCGTGAGCTTCGGAGTGACATCGGCGGGGACCGGACACGCCCCTCCGCCCTGTACCAAAGGCGCCGGCACGGGACCTCGGGGACTTTGGCCCCGCTCACTCAGTGTGAGCGGGGCTGGGGGTCACACGTCAGTGGTTCAGGGAGCGAAGTGCCTTACCGACAAGTACGGCACGGTCCCCCGCCGAGGGCAGGTGCTCCAGCCCGAAGCCGAGGAGGACCGTGTCACGCGTAGTGACCGACGCGTAGGACTTGAACAGCTCACCGGTCCTGGACCAATCGCCCGGAACATCGGGACTTCCGGCAGGTGCGGCCTGGGCGGCCCAGCTCCCGAGGGAGGTTTCGAAGCCCTCGGCGGCCTGGTCGGAGCCGCCCACGGACAGTCGCGCCTCGTCGGCGAAGACCCCCCGGCCGCCGGAGCCCGGGTCGGTGACGGAGGAGAGGGACACCTCCACGCTCCTGCCCGCGTAGGCGCTCAGGTCGAAGGTGACCTGCTTCCAGCCGCCGGAGGATCCGGTGAAGCTGTTCCAGGTCCCGCTGCTGCCCCGGGGGGTGCAGCCCGCGCTGTCGAGGGTGAGGTAGCGGCGCAGGAAGGGGTGGCCGTTCATGAAGAATCCGGCCTCGCACTCCGCCGGAACTGTGGCCGAGCTCAGTCCGCCCGCTTCCGGAAGTGTGGTCCAGTCGTCGCCGCCCGCGCTACGGGCCTCCAGGAGCACGTGGTCGTAGCCCTCCTCGGTGTTCCAGTTGAGGGCCATCTTCAGCTGCGGCTTGTCGGCCGCGGTGACCTTGGTGAGGTCGAGGGTGCGGGTCAGGCGCTTCCAGTCGTCGTCCTCGTGGGTGGCCGAGGCCATCCCGGTGCCCGCGTAGGGGGCGTACGGGTTCACGACCCCGCTGTACTGGCCCGCCTGGGCGCTCCTGAACTGCGGGAACTGCGCCGCGGGAAGGGTGTCGGAGGTGACGGTGTAGGCCCCGGGGGCGTTCAGCGGGTTGCCGGCTGCGGCACCGAGGGCGCCCTTGGCGCCGTTCAGGGCCCCGGTGCCGGTGAAGCCGGTGGGCCCGCTGACGGAGGCGCGGCCGTAGGCGCCGAGCCAGTACTGGCTGAAGTCGTTCGTGACGGCGCGGCCGACCTGGGCGTTGCCGCCGGCCAGTTCACCGGCCTCGACCAGCTTGCCGCCCTCGTTGAGGAAGTCGCGCACCGCCAGCTGCGTGTCACCGCCGGGGGTCTTGGCGCCGGTGTAGTGGACGGCCGTGGCGAAGTGCGCGAGGACGCCGAGGTGGTGCGGGACGCCCTGCGTGGCCACGTCCCAGACGGCGGCGGACCGGCCGTTGGCGCGCAGTGCGTCGACGTAGGTCTGGGCGTGCTGGGCCTTGGCTCCTTCCTCGGCGATCACCAGGACGTCCGCGCGGGGGCGTTCGGCGACGGTGTAGGTGAAGTGTGCGCTGGAGACCTCCTTGTCGGAGCGGTCGCGGCCGGTGAACCAGACCTCGACCTTGTCGCCGGGCCTGGCGCCGTCGACCTTGGCCCGGTACTCGTCGAACCAGTTGTTGTCCTCGCCGCCGTAGACCTCGCCGCCCTTCCAGGCCTTGAGCCCGTCGTCATGGGTGCGGCCGCCGTTGATCCGGAACTTGAGCTGCTTGTCGCGCAGCGCCTTGCGGGCGGTGACGGCGACGGTCTGGTCCTCACCGCGGGCGACGTAGGAGGTGGTGAAGGGGTCCAGGGTGAAGTCGGCGGCGCTGATGCCGACGGACGAGGCCGGCTGGTCGGGGCGCGCCGCGCTCTCGCCGACGGACAGCGCGAAGGCGACGTTCTTGGCGAACTCCCCCTGGATGAGCTTCTCGTCGTCCGGGAAGTTGAAGCCGGAGGCGCAGTCCTCGGGCTTCCAGCGGTCGTCCGGGTCCATCGCGGAGGCCGTCTGGCAGGTGGTCATCTCCGGGGTGAACATCATGATGCCGTTGGCGTTGGCCGCGTGCCCGTCGGCCTCGCCGTTCGTCGTGTACAGCTCGGAGGAGAGCTGCGGGTAGTAGCCGGGGACGGCCGGGTGCTCGGGGGTGCCGGCGAGTGCCTTGTAGGCGACGTCGTCCGGGGTCGGGGTGGCGACCTGCCAGCCGACGCCGTAGAGCAGCAGCTCGGAGGCGGAGTGGTAGTTGATGGCGTACTGGAAGCCGATGCGCTTCTCGAAGGCGTCGAGGGCGACGGTCTCCGGCTCGGAGGAGGCCTTGGGGCCGCGATAGGTCTCGCTCGACTGGTTCGGCGAGGAACCCTCGTTGTCGTAGCCCCACTTGTAGGCGAAGTTGCGGTTGAGGTCGACCCCGTCGCCCGCCGCGATCTTCCCGTCGCCGTTGTTGTCGCGCAGGTTCTTGCGCCACAGGCGGGCGCTGTCGGCGGTGAAGGTGTGGTCGTAGCCGTCGGGGTTGGCCGAGAGCAGGAACCACAGCTCGCTGGAGTCCACCAGCTTGGTGATCCGCGCGTCCTTGCCGTAGTTGTCGAGGGTGTGGTGCATCAGCCGCCGGGTCATCTCGGGGGTGATCCACTCACGGGCGTGCTGGTTGGACATGTAGAGCACGGACGGCTTGTCGCCGTCCTTGGACTTCTTGGCGTCCTTGGTGACCTTGAGGGCGAGGATGTCCTTGCCCTGGACGGTCTTGCCGATGGAGACGACCTTGGTGAGGCCCGGGTTCTCCTGGGCGGTCCGCAGGATCTCCTCCTGGAGGCCGCCCTTGCCGCTGTAGGGGCGGAAGACCCCGTCCCCGGCGGCCTTGGCGCGGGCGAGCCCCTGGGCGGTGACCTTGCGCTCGGCGAGTTTCACGCCCTGGGCCGCGAGGCCCTCGGCCTGGCCGGAGGTGAGGAAGAGCTCGACCTTGGCGGTCCCCGTCTCGGGGGCGCGTTCGGTGAGCTCGTGGGCGTCCTGGCCGGCCGCGAGCACGAGCGGGACCTGCTCGCGGCTGATGTCGGCCTCGTAGACGCGTACCTCGTCGGCGCCGGGTGCGTTGCCGGAGGCGGGCTGGGCCTGGGCCGCCACGGGGAGCGCGGCCAGTGTGGTTCCGAAGACGAGTGCGCTTGCGGCGAGGAAAGATCTCGCGCGGTGCCTCATATGCCCCCCTGGGCGTCGTCTGCCACGAAAGCTTCGGACGACAGGCTCACGATCACCCTGTGCGCATGTCAATGGTGCGTGGGGGTTGTGTCCTGCCGGACCGGCCGGATCGGGGTGCCCGGCGGCCTGTACGGCGGGCCGTACGGCAGGGGGCCCGCACGCGTGTGCGTGCGGGCCCCCTCGCTGGTCCGTAGCGGCCCGCGGGCGGCGGCGCGGCGGTCAGCCCGCCATGTTGTCGGCGAGCTCCTCGCTGAGGTCCAGGTTGGACTCCGTGCCCGGAATACCGAGGTCCTGGGCGCGCTTGTCGGCCATCGCCAGCAGGCGCCGGATCCGGCCCGCGACCGCGTCCTTGGTCAGCGGCGGGTCGGCGAGCGCGCCCAGCTCCTCCAGGGAGGCCTGCTTGTGCTCCATCCGCAGCCGGCCGGCCGCGGCAAGGTGCTCGGGGACCTCCTCGCCGAGGATCTCCAGCGCGCGCTGCACCCGGGCCCCGGCGGCGACCGCGGCCCGCGCCGAGCGGCGCAGGTTGGCGTCGTCGAAGTTGGCGAGGCGGTTGGCGGTGGCGCGCACCTCGCGCCGCATCCGCCGCTCCTCCCAGGCCAGCACCGAGTCGTGGGCGCCGAGGCGGGTCAGCAGGGCACCGATGGCGTCGCCGTCGCGGACGACGACCCGGTCCACGCCGCGCACCTCGCGGGCCTTGGCGGCGATGGAGAGCCTGCGGGCGGCGCCCACCAGGGCCAGGGCGGCCTCCGGACCCGGGCAGGTGACCTCCAGGGAGGAGGACCGTCCCGGCTCGGTGAGGGAGCCGTGGGCCAGGAAGGCACCGCGCCAGGCCGCCTCGGCGTCACAGGTGGCCCCGGAGACCACCTGCGGGGGCAGACCCCGGATGGGGCGGCCGCGGCCGTCCACGAGGCCCGTCTGGCGCGCCAGCTGGTCCCCGCCCGCGACGACCCGTACGACGAAGCGGCTGCCCCGGCGCAGTCCGCCCGGGGCCATCACCACCAGGTCGGAGGAGTGCCCGAAGATCTCCAGGATGTCCTTGCGCAGCCGCCGCGCGGCGACCCCGGTGTCCAGCTCCGCCTCGATGACGATGCGGCCGCTCACCAGGTGCAGCCCGCCGGCGAACCGAAGGATCGCCGAGACCTCCGCCTTCCTGCAGCAGGTCCGGGTGACGGGCAGGCGGGAGATCTCATCCTTCACCGCAGGCGTCATCGCCATGGGCCGATCCTTCCATGCATCCGAAAAATACGGTCGTACGCGGCGGCCAGCAGCTCCGGGTCGTGCTTCGGAGAGCCGTCCTGCCTGGCAACCGGCGCCAGCTCGACCGCGGCACCGAACCGTTTGGCGGCTTCGGCGAGGGACTCGCGGTCGGGCACGGCGGCCTCGTCGGCCAGCACCACGTCCAGGGCGAGTTTAGGGGCGTGTCGGGCCAAAACCTCCAAATGACGCTGCGGAGAGAAGCCCTCGGTTTCACCGGGTTGCGGAGCGAGGTTCAGCGAGAGGACCCGCCGGGCCTTCGTCTCGACCAGCGCGTCGAGCAGTTCCGGCACCAGCAGGTGCGGGATCACGGAGGAGAACCAGGATCCCGGGCCGAGCACCACCCAGTCGGCGTCGAGGACGGCGGCGACGGCCTCGGGTACGGCCGGCGGGTCGCTGGGGACGACCTGTACGGAGAGCACCTCGCCGGGCGTGAGGGCGACCGTGGCCTGCCCCCGTACGGTGTCCACGTCCTCCGGGCGCGCCGGGTCGTGGCCCTTGACCAGGGCCTGGAGCTCCAGCGGCACCGCCGACATGGGCAGCACCCGGCCGTGCGCGCCGAGCAGCTTGCCGACCAGGTCGAGGGCCTGGACGGGGTCGCCGAGCTGTTCCCACAGGGCGACGATCAGCAGGTTGCCGACGGCGTGGCCGTGGAGGTCGCCCTCGGACTGGAAGCGGTGCTGGATGACGCGGGCCCAGGTCTGCCCCCAGTCGTCGTCCCCGCACAGCGCGGCCAGCGCCTTGCGCAGGTCGCCGGGCGGCAGCACGCCGAGCTCCTCCCGGAGCCGGCCGCTGGAGCCGCCGTCGTCGGCGACGGTGACCACCGCGGTGAGCTCGCCGGTGATCCGGCGCAGGGCGGCGAGGGAGGCCGACAGGCCCATGCCGCCGCCGAGGGCGACGACCTTGGGCGCGACCACCTTGGCCGCCGCCGCGCCGCGGCGGCCCGCGCGGGCCGCGCCGTCCTCACCCCGGCCGGGGGTGAGGCGGCGCAGCCGGCGCAGCCGCAGGGTCCGACCGGTCACTCGCGCCCCATGTCCCGGTGGACGACGACGGTCTCGACTCCCTCGGAGGCGAGGCGGGCGGCGAGCTTCTCGGACATGGCCACGCTGCGGTGCTTGCCGCCGGTGCAGCCGACCGCGATGGTCACGTACCGCTTGCCCTCGCGGCGGTAGCCGGCGGCGATGAGCTGGAGCAGCTCGGTGTAGCGGTCGAGGAACTCCTTGGAGCCGGGCTGGGCGAAGACGTAGCCCGACACCTCCTCGTTGAGGCCGGTGAAGGGGCGCAGCTCCGGGACCCAGTGCGGGTTGGGGATGAAGCGGCAGTCGACGACGAGGTCGGCGTCGACGGGGAGGCCGTACTTGTAGCCGAAGGACATGACGGTGGCCCGCAGCTCGGGCTCCTCGTCGCCCGCGAACTGGGCGTCCATCTTGGCGCGCAGCTCGTGCACGTTCAGGCTGGAGGTGTCGATGACCAGGTCGGCGTCGCCGCGCAGCTCGCGCAGCAGGTCGCGCTCGGCGGCGATGCCGTCGGTGATGCGGCCGTCGCCCTGGAGGGGGTGCGGGCGGCGGACGGACTCGAAGCGGCGGACCAGCGCGTCGTCGGAGGACTCCAGGAAGACGATGCGGCGGGTGACGCCCCGGCTGTCGAGGTCGGAGAGGGACTCGCGCAGGGCGTCGAAGAACTGGCGGCCGCGGACGTCGACGACGACGGCGATGCGCGCCACGTTGCCCTGCGAGCGGGCGCCGAGCTCCACCATGGTGGGGATCAGCGCCGGCGGAAGGTTGTCGACGACGAACCAGCCGAGGTCCTCCAGACACTTGGCCGCCGTACTGCGGCCGGCCCCGGACATCCCGGAGATGATCACCAGCTCGGGGATGGCGGCCTCGGCGCTGTCGCCGGGCTCCAGTGTCGTGCCCGTACTCACCTGTGCTCCGTCTCGGTCGTGCTCGGTCGTGTGGTCGGTGGTCTGCTCGGTCGCGTGGTCGGTCATGTGATCGGACGCGTGCTCGGTCATTGCTCGGTCCCCCGTTCGGACGCTGCTCCCGCCGGTGCGGGGGCCTCGTCCTCCATGATCTCTCCTGTCGCCGTATTGACGGCAGGACCGGCGGGGGCCGACCGGGCGAGAGCCGCGGCCACGGTCTCGGCCGTCTTACGGCCTATGCCCGGGACCTCGCAGATCTGGTCGATTGTCGCCTGTCTCAGCTTCTTCACCGAACCGAAGTGCTTCACCAGGGCCTGCTTGCGGCTCTCGCCGAGGCCGGGGACCTCGTCGAGGGGCCCGGATTTCAGGCGTTTGCCGCGCTTGCTGCGCTGGTACTGGATCGCGAACCGGTGGGCTTCGTCACGCACCCGCTGGAGCAGGTAGAGGCCCTCGCTGGTGCGGGGCAGCACGACCGGGTCGTCCTCGCCGGGCAGCCAGACCTCCTCCAGGCGCTTGGCGAGGCCGCACACGGCCACGTCGTCCACGCCGAGCTCCTCCAGGGCCCGCTTGGCCGCGGCGACCTGCGGCTGCCCGCCGTCGACCACGACCAGCTGCGGCGGGTACGCGAAACGCTTGGGCCGGCCGTCGTCCCCGGGCGTGTCCCCGCGGTCGGCGTCCTCGGCGCCCTCGGCGTCCTGCGCATCCCACTCCCCCGTCTTCAGCTTCTCCTGGAGGTAGCGGCGGAAGCGGCGGGAGACCACCTCGTGCATGGAGCGGACGTCGTCCTGCCCCTCGAAGGACTTGATCGCGAAGCGCCGGTACTCGCTCTTGCGGGCGAGTCCGTCCTCGAAGACGACCATCGACGCGACCACGTCGTCGCCCTGGAGGTGGGAGATGTCGAAGCACTCGATGCGCAGGGGGGCGCTGTCCAGCTCCAGGGCCTCGGCGATCTCCTCCAGGGCCCGGGAGCGGGTGGTGAGGTCGCTGGCGCGCTTGGTCTTGTGCAGGGCCAGGGACTGCTGGGCGTTGCGGTGGACGGTCTCCATCAGGGCCTTCTTGTCCCCGCGCTGCGGGATCCGCAGGCTGACCTGGGAGCCGCGCCGCTCGGCGAGCCACTCGCTCAGCGCAGGCGTGTCCTCGGGCAGGGCCGGGACCAGCACCTCCTTGGGTACGGCCTCGCCCTGCTCCTCCCCGTACAGCTGCTGGAGGGCGTGCTCGACGAGCCCGGCGGTGTCGACGGCCTCCACCTTGTCGGTGACCCAGCCGCGCTGGCCGCGGACCCGGCCGCCGCGGACGTGGAAGATCTGCACGGCGGCTTCGAGCTCGTCCTCGGCGACGGCGACGAGGTCGGCGTCGGTGGCGTCGGCGAGGACGACGGCGTTCTTCTCCATGGCCCGGCGCAGGGCCCCTATGTCGTCGCGCAGCCGGGCGGCCTTCTCGTACTCCATCTCCTCGGCGGCCTCGTGCATCTCGGCTTCGAGCCGGGAGAGGTAGGTGCCGGTCCGCCCCGCCATGAAGTCGCAGAAGTCCTCGGCGAGTTCACGGTGCTCCTCGGGGGTGACCCGGCCGACGCAGGGCGCGGAGCACTTGCCGATGTAGCCGAGCAGGCAGGGCCGGCCGATCTGCGCGGACCGCTTGAACACCCCTGCGGAGCAGGTCCGCACGGGGAACACCCTGAGCATCAGGTCGACGGTCTCGCGGATCGCCCAGGCGTGCCCGTACGGTCCGAAGTAGCGCACGCCCTTCTTCTTGGGCCCGCGCATGACCTGGACGCGGGGGTACTGCTCGTTCAGGGTGACGGCGAGGGAGGGGTAGCTCTTGTCGTCCCGGTACTTGACGTTGAACCGGGGGTCGAACTCCTTGATCCAGGAGTACTCGAGCTGGAGCGCCTCGACCTCGGTGGAGACGACGGTCCACTCGACGGAGGCGGCGGTGGTCACCATGGTGGCGGTACGGGGGTGCAGGCCCGCGAGGTCCTGGAAGTAGCTGGCCAGGCGCTGGCGCAGGCTCTTGGCCTTCCCGACGTAGATCACCCGGCGGTGCTCGTCGCGGAACTTGTAGACCCCCGGGGAGTCGGGGATCTGTCCAGGCTTGGGACGGTAGCTGGAAGGATCGGCCATGCCGCCACCCTACTGTCGCCCACCGACAACGAGCCGCACGCCTACGTGGGCCATGTTCCAGCCCCCCGGATCCACCGCCGCCGCACCCGAACACCCGCGCCGGCCACATCCGGCCCCGCCGACGCTTGAGGCGCGGGGTCCGGGGCGGACCCCCAGGTCTTTCAGCCCCGCCGGCGCTTGAGGCGTTTCAGCCCCGCCGGCGTTTGAGGCGTTTCAGCCCCGCCGGCGTTTGAGGCGTTTCAGCCCCGCCGGCGTTTGAGGCGCGGGTCCGGGCAGCGCCCGGGGAACGGTGGAAGGGCGGGTCGGGGACAGCCCCGCAGGGCCCGGCCCCTGGCGGCGGCCGGGCCCCACGGGGCGCGGGGGTCAGCCCCCGGCAGGGACCCGGCGCCGCCGCAGCAGCGCCACGGACCCGGCCGCGCCCAGCGCGAGCACTCCGGCCCCGCCGGCGACCACCCCCACCGGAACCCCCGGCGCCCCCGGCGCCCCGGCTTCCTCGAAGCCCCCCGCCCGGCCCCCCTCGGCGTACGCCGAGCCCGGCAGCTTGTCCCCGTAGGCCTTCGTCACCCGGACCCGGTACGCGCCGAGCGTCGTGCCCCGCTCGCCCACGGCCCGCACCGCGTCCTCGTCCAGCGGCAGCACCCGGCTGTCCCCGGCGACGTACCAGGCGTCGATCTGCGGCTCGCGGAACACGGTGCCGCCGGGCAGTTTCTCGGCGCCGAGCTGCGCGTAGCGGAATTCCTCGTCGCCGGTGGCTATGTTCACGACCTGCCAGCCGGCCTCCGTCTTCGCGGTCCACAGGGCCGCCTGCTGTCCGTCGGAGGACACCGCCTTGCTGGCGAGGAACTCCAGGCGGGCGACGGTCGCCCCCGCCTTGCCCGCGACGAAGTCCGGGGACAGGTAGTGCACGGGGATGGCCCCGCCCTCGATCCGGGGCTGGGCGGCGGTGAGGGAGACCTTGCCCTCGCGGGCGAAGAACCGGGAGAGGGTGGCCAGGGTGTCGGGTGCGGCGGCGGCCTCGTGGGCGGCCGCCCTGGTCTCGGCGGTGGCCGCCTGGGGCTGCGGCACGGGGGCCGCGGAGGCCGGTCCGGCGAGGCCGAGGAGGGCGGTGGAGGCGAGGACCGCGGCGGCGGTGGCGCGCAGGGTCATGGCGGTCACGCCCCGATCCGGTAGAGGGAGTGGGTCCAGGAGAAGGTGCTGTTGTCCACGTACCAGGCGTGCGAGGCCCAGTTGTAGCGGTCGCTGGAGGGCCAGGGGTCGCCCCAGTAGACCCAGCTGTTGGCGGTGTCGTAGCCGTAGACGACGTGCATGTGGCCGCCGCCGTTGGACCACTGGATGCGGGTCTCGATCGGACGGTCGGCGTTGATCTCGGTCTGCACGGTGGAGTACTGGAGCCAGCCGGTCACGTAGCTGCCGGAGTTGATGCCGGCCCAGCGCAGGCCGTTCTGCACGTTGCCCAGGGTGGCCTGGTTGTTGGGGCACTCGGTGCCCTGCTGCCGGTTGAAGGCGGCGTTGCAGAACTGGTTCTGGCTGTAGTTGCGGCCGAACCAGGTGGCTATGGTGTTGCCGCCCGCGGCCCAGCACCAGTTGTTCTTCTGCTGGGCCTGCATGGTGATGTTCAGGCGCTTGGAGGCGAGGGCGGAGTCGGCTGCCGCATCGGCGGCGGCGGCGGTGCCGGTACCGATGGCGGGCAGGGCCATGAGCAGGGCGGTGAGGAGGGCGGCCGGGTACAGCCGCCGCTTTCGGTTGCGCATCGCGTTCCTCCCGAGGGGGATGTGGGGGTGGAGGAGCGCGTCCGGACGCTGTGGAGGAGCATCAGGGAGTTGTCGCGATCAGGTCAACACGCTTCAATACGCGGTGACATTGCAGTGTGAACGGTGGGGCTGTGGTGTGAACGGTTGCGGTCGTTTCACCTGGTCCCCCGGCCCCACCGTCCCGGTCCCCCACACCGGCGCGTGTGAACGTTCACAGAGGAGTCGCCATGCGACCCACCGGCGACACGGCCGAACTCGGCCGCCTCCTGCACGGCGGCCCCTTCCACCTCGCCCTGCGCGCCGCCCTCACCGCCCGCGGCCTGCCGCTGCACCGCGTGCAGCACCGCCTCGCGGCCCTCGGCATCAAGGTCGGCGTCACCAGCCTCAGTTACTGGCAGCAGGGCGCCCGGCGCCCCCGCCACCCGGAGTCGCTGCGGGCCGTACGCGCCCTGGAGCAGATCCTCGAACTCCCCGACGGCGCCCTCCTGCGCCTGCTGAGCACCCCCGAGGACGCCCCCGGGACCGGCCGCCCGGCGGCCCGCTCGTACCGGGCGCTGGTGAGCGTCGGCGCGGCGGTGGAACAGCTGCTGGACGCGATGGAGCTGCCGGCGGACGGCGGGCTGCACTCGGTGGACCACCACGAGCGGGTCCGCATCGGGGCGGGCGGCGAACTGCGCACCCGGTCCTCGCAGCAGATCGTCCGGGCCCACCGCGACGGCGTCGACCGCTACCTCGCCGTCCACCACGGCGACCCGGGCTGCGACGCGGCCCGGGTGCGGGTGACGGCGTACGAGAACTGCCGCACGGGCCGGGTGCGCTGCCACCCGGAGACCGGGGTGGTGGTCGCCGAGCTGCTCTTCGACGCCCGGCTGCGGCGCGGGGACACGTACGTCTTCGGCTACGGCGTCGAGGACGGCACGGGCGCGCGCAGCTCGGAGTACGTACGGGGGTTCAGCTACGCGGGCGGCCAGTACATGCTCCAGGTCCGCTTCGACGAGGCGGCCCTCCCGGTGCGCTGCCACCGCTTCGCCCGCACGGGCCCCAACTCCCCCCGCACCGCCCTCTGCGACCTCACCCCGAGCGGCCGCCACCGCGCGGTCCACCTGGTGGAACAGGCCGTACGGCGCGGGATCCTGGGCATCGCCTGGGACTGGGACTAGCCCGCGATGAGCTTGCCGTTCTCCGTCTTGACCGGGACGGAGGGCAGCGGGTCGGTGGCCGGGCCGCGCAGGACCTTGCCCGTCTTCACGTCGAAGCGGCTGCCGTGGCACGGGCAGTTGCCCTCGCCCTCGACGATCTTGTCCAGGACGCAGCCCGCGTGCGTGCACTGGGCGCTGAACGCCTTGTACTCGCCCTCCGCCGGGCAGCTGACGACGAGCTTGCGCTCCCGGAACAGCTTCGCGCCGCCGACCGGGACCTCGCTCGCGGCGCCCAGCTCCACCGGTTCCTTCGGGACGGCCGGGGTGCCGCCGCCGCTGTTGGTCTCCGTGGAGCACGCGGAGAGCGTCGCTCCGGCGCCGACGGCCCCGGCGAGCGCGGCAGCGCCCTTGAGGACGGTGCGGCGGGCGGCGGCGGACTGCGACGCGGACATGGGGTTCTCCTGGGAAGAGGCGGCGGGCCCGAGGGGGGCCGGGCCCCGCCGACGATACCGGGGGCCTGGTGCGGGGTTCCGATGGGATACCTTCCCCGCGTGATCGTCGTCGGTGGAGAAGCCCTGATCGACCTGGTGCCCGTCGCGGAGCCGCCGGGCGCGCTGCTGCCCCGGCCCGGTGGCGGCCCGTACAACACCGCGCTGGCGCTCGGGCGGCTCGGGGCCGGGGCGGCCTTCTGCTCCCGGGTGTCGTCGGACGGTTTCGGCGAGAGCCTCCTCGCCGGGCTCCGGGCCGCCGGGGTGGACCTGTCGCTGGTGCAGCGCGGGCCCGAGCCGACCACGCTGGCCGTGCCCTCCCTGGCCCCGGACGGCTCGGCCGCGTACCGCTTCTACACGGAGGGGACGGCCGACCGGCTGTTCACGCTGCCGCCCGCACTGCCCCGGGGCGCCCGGGCCCTCGCGCTCGGTACCTGCTCGCTGGCGCTGGAGCCGGGCGCGAGCGCGTACGAGGCCCTGCTGCGCCGGGAGTCGCGGCGCGGGCTGCTGACCCTGCTGGACCCCAACATCCGCCCGGCGCTGATCGCGGACCCGGCCGGCTACCGGAAGCGGTTCCTGGGCTGGCTGCCGTACGTGTCGGTGCTGAAGCTGTCGGAGGAGGACGCGGCCTGGCTGGGCGGCCGGATCCCCGACTGGCTGGCGGCCGGGCCGTCGGCGGTGGTGCTGACCCGGGGCGCGGCGGGCCTGACCGTCCGGACGCGGGAGGGCGCGGAGCACGGTGCGGCGGCCCGCCCGGTCGTGGTCGCGGACACGATCGGCGCGGGCGACACCGTCAACGCGGCGCTGCTGCACCGGCTGGCGGGCGGCCCGGACACGGGCCTCGGCGGCCGGGGCGGGAGCCCGGTGGACTGGCCGTCCGTCCTGGCCTACGCCGCCCACGCGGCCGCGCTGACCTGCACCCGGGCGGGGGCGGAGCCGCCGTACGCGGCCGAGCTGGAGCTCAGCCGATAGCGGCCCACAGGGTCCGGGCGACGGCCGGGGCGAACTCCTCGACCGGCTCGACCGACTCGGCGCCGGAGAAGTGCAGGAAGAAGGCCCGCTGGAAGCAGGCGCCGAGCAGCAGCGCGGCGGCGGCGCCGGGGTCGGCGCCGGGCCTGAGCCGGCCCGCGTCGAGCTCCCGCCGCAGCCGCCCGGCCAGGGCGTCGCGCACCACGTGCGGGCCCGCGCCGATCCGCTGGACGCCCTCGCGGTGGCGGGTGAGCAGGGCGGGTTCGGCGAAGAGAGAGGCGGCCATGGGCATGGCCTCGGCGTAGAAGAGCGAGGCGTGCAGGGCGATGTCGGTGAGGGCGTCCAGAGTGCCTCCCTCCCCCGGTTCCGCCGTGAGCGCGGCCATGAGCGGCCCGGCGTCGGCGGTGCGTTCCATCAGCACGCGGACGAACAGCTCTTCCTTGTTCGCGTAGTGCTTGTAGAGCGCGGCTTCCGAGCAGCCGGCCTCGCGGGCGATGGCCTTGGTGGTGGTGTTGGCGAGGCCGACCGTGCGCATGAGGGTCTCGGCGGCGTCCAGCAGCCGTTCGGGAGTGGGTCGGCTTGACGTGGGGGTGGGCATTCACTCACCCTAGTGGACACGGGGGTGAGTGAATACTCACCCACCATCACGGAGTCCAGGGGGTCCCCATGAAACTCACGGTGTTCGGAGCCACGGGCGGAGTCGGCCGCGAGGTCGTCCGCCAGGCCCTCGCGGCGGGCCACGAGGTGACGGCGGTGGTCCGCGACCCGGCCCGCCTCGGCGTACCGGCCCACGACCGCCTGCGGGTGGCGGTGCTGGCCGACCTGACGGACGAGGACGCGCTGGTCCCGCTGCTGGCGGGCCGGGACGCGGTGGTCTCCGCGCTGGGCCCCGCGAACAACAAGCAGGCCCGGCTCACCCCCATCGCGGGGCCGGCCCTGAAGGCCGTCGTCTCCGCGATGGACCGGGCCGGGGTGACCCGGCTGTCGGCGGTCAGCGCCGCCCCGCTCGGACCCGAGGCCCCGGGCGACGGCCTGCTGGTCCGGGCCGTGGTCTACCCGCTGCTGCGCAGGGCGCTGCGCGACCTGTACGCGGACCTGGCGGTCATGGAGGCCGCCATCGGGGCGAGCGGCACTCGGTGGACGGTGATCCGCCCGCCGCGCCTGCTGAACCGTCCCCGCACCGGCACCTACCGCCGCGCTCTGGACGCCAATGTGCCCGGCGGGAAGGTCATCGCCCGCGCGGACGTCGCGGATGCCCTGCTGACCACCCTGACCGACCCGTCGACGGCGGGCCACGCGGTCGGCGTCGCCGCCTGACCCCGGGACGGGCGGCGGACCCCGACGGGGCCGGCCGCGCCCGGTGCGCGCCCGGCTCCCCGGGCGGACGGCGCGGCCGGGGCCGACCTCCCTCGGGGGTGGGGTCGGCCCCGGCCGGGCACGGAAACGGGGCGGGGCCCCGGCCTTCTCCGGCCGGGACCCCGCCCCGTCGCGTACGGGCTGGACGAGCTAGGCCTTGCGGGCGCGCGTCGCCTTCTTCGCCGGGGCCGCGTTCTTCGCGGCGGCCGTCGCCGTCTTCTTCGCCGGGGCCGCCTTCTTCGCGGTCGCCGTCTTGCGCGCCGCCCGCGCCGGGGCCTGCGGCGGCGCCATGGCCGCGTCCGACACCCGCTCCGCGCCGAGGATGTCCCGCAGGAACTTGCCCGTGTGGCTCGCGCCCACCGAGGCGACCTGCTCGGGAGTGCCCTCGGCGACGACGAGCCCGCCGCCGTAACCGCCCTCCGGGCCCATGTCCACGACCCAGTCGGCGGTCTTGATGACGTCCAGGTTGTGCTCGATGACGATCACCGAGTTGCCCTTGTCCACCAGGCCCGACAGCACCTTGATGAGCTTGCTGATGTCCTCGAAGTGCAGACCGGTCGTCGGCTCGTCCAGGACGTACACCGTGCGGCCCGTGGAGCGCTTCTGCAGCTCGGAGGCCAGCTTCACGCGCTGCGCCTCACCGCCCGACAGGGTCGGCGCGGACTGGCCGAGCCGGACGTAGCCCAGCCCCACCTCGTTGAGCGTCCGCAGGTGGCGGGCGATCGTCGGGACGGCCTCGAAGAAGTCCAGCGCCTCCTCGATCGGCATGTTCAGGACCTCGGCGATGGACTTGCCCTTGTAGTGGACCTCCAGCGTCTCCCGGTTGTACCGGTCGCCGTGGCACACCTCGCACGGGACGTAGACGTCCGGCAGGAAGTTCATCTCGATCTTGATGGTGCCGTCGCCGGAGCAGTTCTCGCACCGGCCGCCCTTGACGTTGAAGGAGAAGCGGCCCGGCAGGTAGCCGCGCACCTTCGCCTCCATCGTCTCCGCGAACAGCTTGCGCACGTGGTCGAAGACGCCCGTGTACGTCGCCGGGTTGGACCGGGGGGTCCGGCCGATGGGCGACTGGTCGACATGGACGACCTTGTCGACCAGCTCGTCGCCCGCGACGCGCGTGTGGCGGCCCGGCACGGACCGGGCGCCGTTGAGCTCGCGGGCCAGGTGCGTGTACAGGATGTCGTTGACCAGCGTCGACTTGCCGGAGCCCGAGACACCGGTGACCGCCGTGAACACGCCCAGCGGGAAGGACACGTCGATGTCCCGCAGGTTGTTCTCCTTGGCACCGTGGACGGTGAGGCGGCGCTCCCCGTCCACGGGGCGGCGTACGTCCGGCACCGGGATGGACCGCTTGCCCGACAGGTACTGCCCGGTCATCGACTCGGGGTTCTTCAGCAGGTCCTTCAGCGAGCCGCTGTGCACCACCTTGCCGCCGTGCTCGCCCGCGCCGGGGCCGATGTCGACGACCCAGTCGGCCACCTTGATGGTGTCCTCGTCGTGCTCGACGACGATCAGGGTGTTGCCCATGTCCCGCAGCCGCACCAGCGTCTCGATCAGCCGGTGGTTGTCGCGCTGGTGCAGGCCGATGGAGGGCTCGTCGAGCACGTACAGCACGCCGACCAGCCCGGAGCCGATCTGCGTGGCCAGCCGGATGCGCTGGGCCTCGCCGCCCGAGAGGGTGCCGGCGGCTCGGTTGAGGGAGAGGTAGTCCAGGCCGACGTCCACGAGGAAGCGCAGCCGCTCGTTGACCTCCTTGAGGACCCGCTCGGCGATCTTCTTGTCGCGGGCGTCGAGGCGCATCCGCCCGAGGAAGTCGGCGCACTCGCTGATCGACATCGCGGCGACCTCGGCGATGGACTTCTCCATCACCGTCACCGCGAGGACGATCGGCTTGAGGCGGGTGCCCTCACAGGTCGGGCAGGGCACCTCGCGCATGTAGCCCTCGAAGCGCTCGCGGCTGGCGTCGCTCTCGGACTCCGAGTGCCGCCGCTTGACGAAGGGCACGGCGCCCTCGAAGGCCGTCGTGTACGCGCGCTCCCGTCCGTACCGGTTGCGGTAGCGGACCTCGATCTGCGTCTTGTGCCCGTACATCAGGGCCTTCTTGGCGCGCAGCGGCAGTCCGGCCCAGGCGATGTCGGTGCGGAAGCCCAGTTCCTCGGCGAGCGCGCCGATCAGCCGCTGGAAGTAGTCCTTGGTGTGGCCGAGCGCCCAGGGCGAGACCGCGCCCTCGTCCAGCGACTTGTCCTCGTCCGGGACGATCAGCTCGGGGTCCACCTCCATGCGCGTGCCGATGCCGGTGCACTCGGGGCAGGCACCGAAGGGCGAGTTGAAGGAGAAGGAGCGCGGCTCCAGCTCCTCGAAGGAGAGGTCGTCGTACGGGCAGTAGAGGTGCTCGGAGTACATCCGCTCACGCTCGGGGTCGTCCTCGGCGAGGTCGACGAAGTCCAGGATGACCATGCCGCCGGAGAGGCCGAGCGCGGTCTCGACGGAGTCGGTGAGCCGGCGCTTGGCGCTGTCCTTGACGGTGAGGCGGTCGATGACCACCTCGATCGTGTGCTTCTCCTGCTTCTTCAGGGTGGGCGGCTCGGAGAGCTGGACGGTCTGCCCGTCCACCCGCGCCCTGCTGTAGCCCTTGGTCTGGAGGTCGGCGAAGAGGTCGACGAACTCGCCCTTGCGCTCGCGGACCAGCGGGGACAGCACCTGGAAGCGGCTGCCCTCGGGGAGGGCGAGCACCTTGTCGACGATGGCCTGCGGGGACTGCCGCGAGATCGGGCGGCGGCACTCGGGGCAGTGCGGCTTCCCGATGCGGGCGAAGAGCAGGCGGAGGTAGTCGTAGACCTCGGTGATGGTGCCGACGGTGGAGCGGGGGTTGCGCGAGGTCGACTTCTGGTCGATGGAGACGGCCGGGGAGAGGCCCTCGATGAAGTCGACGTCGGGCTTGTCCATCTGCCCGAGGAACTGGCGGGCGTAGGAGGAGAGCGACTCGACGTAGCGGCGCTGGCCCTCGGCGAAGATCGTGTCGAAGGCCAGGGAGGACTTGCCCGAGCCGGAGAGTCCGGTGAAGACGATGAGTGAATCGCGGGGCAGGTCGAGCGAGACGTTCTTCAGGTTGTGCTCGCGAGCGCCACGAACGATGAGACGGTCGGTCACGCCGGTCCGCACCTTTCTTGAGAGAAGCGGGGGCCACGGGCCCCGGCTGTCCAGGGTATGGGGGGCGCCTCTGCGGTGGAGTGGGTCTGGACTTCCGAGCGTATAGCACGCACATTCGATTTAGGGCACTCCGGAGACCGCTTCACCCGATCGTGTGGCGGGAGCCCGGGGCCCACTAGGCTCCGATCCATGACTGATCATGTGGACGACCTGCGGTCCGTACGCGAGGCGACGGACCAGCTGCTGACCGCGGTCGCGAAACTGGACAACGCCGCCCTGGCCGAGGAGTCACACCTTCCCGGCTGGACCCGCGGGCACATCCTGGCCCACCTCGCACGCAACGCGGACGCCCTGGTGAACGTCTTCGAGGGCCGCCCCATGTACGAGAGCGGCACCGCCCGCGACGCGGACATCGAGCGCGACGCCGGCCGGCCCCTGGAAGAACACCTGACGGACCTCCGTGATTCCGGGGCCCGCTTCCTCGCCACCACCGAGCCCGCACAGGACTGGTCGCGCACCGTCGAGCTGCGCAACGGGGTCACCGACCTGGCCTCGAACGTGCCGTTCCGGCGCCTGGTGGAGGTGCAGCTGCACCACGTCGACCTGAACGTCGGCTACGGGCTCCAGGACCTCCCCGAGGAGTTCACCGACCGGGAGATCGTCTTCCTCGCCGACCGCTGGTCGGGCCGTCCCGAGGTGCCGCCGGTGACCCTACGGGCCCCGTCCGGCCAGGTCTGGCACACCGGCGGCACGGAGGGCACCCCGGTCGTCCTCGAAGGCCCGAAGGACGAGCTGCTCGGCTGGCTGGCCGGCCGGGGCCTGCGGGGCGCCCGCCTCTCCGTCGTCGCCGGCGACGGCCTGCCCGAGCTCCCCCCGCTCTAGGATCAAGACCATGACGTACACCGGAGAGGTCAAAGTCGGCGGTCCGGCCGACGTGCACGAGCTCGCGGACCTGATGATTTCCAAGGTCGCGGTCGGCTCGATGAACAACAACGCCTACCTGCTGCGCTGCCGCGCCACCGACGAGCAGCTGCTCATCGACGCGGCCGCCGAGGCCGGCACGCTGCTGAGCCTGATCGGGGACGACGGCATCGCCTCCGTCGTCACCACCCACCGCCACGGCGACCACTGGGGCGCGCTCGCCGAGGTGGTCGCGGCGACCGGGGCCACCACGTACGCGGGCGCTCTCGACGCCGAGGGCATCCCGGTGAAGACCGACGTCCTGGTCGCGGACGGGGACACCGTGCGCGTCGGGCGGGTCGAGCTGACCGCCCGGCATCTGGTCGGCCACACCCCGGGCTCGATCGCCCTCGTCTACGACGACCCGCACGGGCACGCCCACGTGTTCACCGGCGACTGCCTCTTCCCCGGCGGCGTCGGCAACACCTCGGGCGACGCGGAGGCCTTCGCCAGCCTCATCGACGATGTCCAGCACAAGCTCTTCGACCAGCTGTCGGACGAGACCTGGGTCTACCCCGGGCACGGCAACGACACCACGCTCGGCGCCGAGCGTCCGCACCTGGCCGAATGGCGCGAACGCGGCTGGTGATCCCGGTCAACACGGCGGGGGCATGCACTCCTTCCGGTCGATGACGGCCGAACGCATGTCCTGGGGGTACGGGTTGGGGTAGTTGCTGCACCATGCGACAGCACCCCTCCCCGTCCTCCTCCGCCGCCGCCTCCCCGGTGCCGGACCCCCGCCCTTCCCCGGACCCCGCTTCCCCGGGTTCCTCTTCCCCGGGCTCCGCTTCCCCGGACCCCTCCCCCGCGGCCCCGATGCTGCGGCTCGCCACGGCCGCCCTCGCCGGGACCGCCATCGAGTTCTACGACTTCTTCGTCTACGGCACGGCCGCCGCCCTGGTGCTCGGCCCGCTCTTCTTCCCCTCGTTCTCCCCGCTCGCCGGAACCCTCGCCGCCTTCGCCACCTTCGGCGTCGGCTTCCTCGCCCGCCCCCTCGGCTCGGTGGTCTTCGGCCACATCGGCGACCGCTACGGGCGCCGTCCGGTCCTGCTGGCCTCCCTGCTGATGACGGGCCTCGCCACGGTGGCCGTCGGGTTCGTGCCCACGTACACCTCCATCGGCATCGCCGCGCCCCTGCTGCTGCTCCTGCTGCGCTTCCTGCAGGGGCTCGGCCTCGGCGGCGAATGGGGCGGGGCGGTGCTGCTGACCGCCGAGCACGCCCCGGAGGGCCGGCGCGGGCTGTGGTCGAGCTTCCCGCAGATGGGGCCCGCCGTGGGGTTCCTGCTGGCCAACGGCCTGATGCTGACCCTGTCGGGCACCTTGAGCGACGCGAGCTTCACCGCATGGGGCTGGCGGGTGCCCTTCTGGGCCGCCGGAGTGCTGGCGCTGGCCGGGCTGTGGCTGCGCCGGTCGGTCGAGGAGACCCCGGAGTTCCGGCGGCTGGCCGAGACCGGCCGGCGGGCGGAGGCGCCGTTCACCGAGGTGGTGCGCCGGCACTGGCGGCTGCTCCTGCTGACCGGCGGGGCGATGGCCGTCGGCTACGCCGTCTTCTACGCGGTCACCACCTGGTCCCTCGCCTACGCCACCACGCACCTGGGCGTGGGCCGCACCGTGATGCTGGCCTGCGTGATGGTGGCGGTCCTGCTCATGGGGCTGGCCACACCGCTGGTGGCGGTGCTCGGCGACCGCTGGGGACGGCGGCCGCTGTGCCTGGCCGGCAGCGCGGCCTGCGCGGTGTGGATGTTCCCCTTCGTGGCCCTGCTGCGCACGGCCGACCCGGTCCTGATGACCGTGGGCTGCCTCGGCTCGCTGCTGGGCATGGTGACGATGTTCGCCGTGGTGGGCGCGTACCTGCCCGAGCTGTACGCCCCGCGCATCCGCTGCACGGGCGCGGCCGTCGGCTACAACCTGGGCGGGGTGCTCGGCGGCGCGCTGACCCCGATCGTGGCGACGGCCCTGGCGGACGGTTCCGGCCCGCCGTGGGGGGTCGCGGTGTACCTGACCGTGATCGCGCTGGTCAGCCTGGGCTGTTTCGCCCTGCTGCCGGAGACGCACCCGGCGCTCGCGCGGGCCCGGGACACGGGAACGGGGGCGGCCGAAGCGGCCGCCCCCGCGTAGATCCGTAGGTCCGTGGACGCCCGGACCCTTCGAGGACCGGTCAGGCGTCGACGCTCCGGGAGTCGGCGGCGGCTTCGGCCGCCGCCTGCTTCTTGGAGGCCATCAGGCTGGTGATCGTGGTGATCACCAGGACGCCGCAGATGACGCCCAGCGAGACCGGGATGGAGATCTGCGGGACGTGCACCCCGGACTCGTGCAGGGCGTGCAGCACCAGCTTGATGCCGATGAAGCCCAGGATGACGGACAGGCCGTAGCTGAGGTGGACCAGCTTCTTGAGGAGTCCGCCGATGAGGAAGTACAGCTGGCGCAGGCCCATCAGGGCGAAGGCGTTGGCGGTGAAGACGATGTACGGGTCCTGGGTGAGGCCGAAGATCGCGGGGATCGAGTCCAGGGCGAACAGCACGTCGGTGGTGCCGATGGCGAGCATGACCACCATCAGCGGGGTCATGATGCGCTTGCCGTTCTTCTGGATGAAGAGCTTGGTGCCGTGGTAGCGGTCGGCGACGCCGAACTTCTTCTCGATCGACTTGAGGAGACGGTTCTCCTCGAACTCCTCTTCCTCCTCGTCCTTGCGGGCCTCCTGGATCAGCTTCCACGCGGTGTAGATCAGGAACGCGCCGAAGATGTAGAAGACCCACGAGAAGGTGGTGATGATCGCGGCTCCGGCCGCGATGAAGATCGCCCGCAGGACCAGGGCGATCAGCACGCCCACGAGCAGCACGCGCTGCTGGAGGTGGGAGGGCACCGAGAACTTCGCCATGATCAGGACGAAGACGAAGAGGTTGTCCACGCTCAGGGACTTCTCGGTGATGAACCCGGCGAAGAACTCCTGGGAGGCCTGGCCGTTGCCGAAGAACAGCAGGCCGAGGCCGAAGAGGGCGGCGAGCACGATCCAGACGACCGTCCAGATGCCCGCCTCCTTCATGGAGACGTCGTGCGGTTTGCGGCCGATGAAGAAATCGGCTCCGATGAGAAGGCCCAGGCCCGCGATGGTCAGGACCCACAGGGTCAACGAAACGTCCACTGTTAACACGCCTCCGGCAGATGGCTCAGCACATCGTCAGCGTCATCGCTGCCGGAGGTCTCTTCCACCCGGGCGGCCTGGAGGCCGTGGGCCGGCGCCCCGGGACAAGTCACAGTCCGTATTGACGGGCACGCCGTAGCAGGAAAGCAGGAATACTCCCCTCCGCACGCACCAGGGTACCCGCCAGAAGCGTGAAAGGTAAAGGGAGTCCCAAGGACTGGTCAGCTGCTGGTCATCGGCCTCCGCGCCGGGCCGCCGCTATCCGGTCCAGTGCCTGGTCGAGGACCCTGCTGCCCTGCGGCGGAAGGTCGGGGGCGAAGGTCCAGGCGTGCTGGACCCAAGGGTCGGCGAGGTGGTTGTCCGGGACGGGCGAGAGCCGCAGCAGCGAGCGCCACAGGGGATCCAGCAGCGGTCCGTAGGCGGAGGCCTCGTCACGGTCAGCGACCATCAGCAGGTGCACGCCGACCGCCGGCCCCTCGTCGGCGAGGTAGCGCAGCTGGGTGACGGCCCGGTCGTCGAAGCCGTGCGGGAAGTCGTGGACGACGAGCAGCTGGTCGGCCCGGTCCACATCGGGCGGCAGCTCGTCCGGGGCTCCGGCGCGCAGCGCCATCTGTACGAGGTCCACGCGCCGGGTCAGCTCCGCGAGGGTCCGGGTGACCCCGGCGGCGCCCGCGGCGGGCGGTGAGGCCAGCACCCCGGCGCGTACCAGCGGGGCCAGGGAGGCGGCGCCCGCCCCGGCGGCGTCGATGACGTGGACGGAGAACCGGTCGGCGGGGTGGACGGCGAGCAGCCGCACGGCGTGCGCGACGGCCATGTCCATGGCGGCCCGGCGCAGCCGGTCGGTGTCCATGGTCATGGCGGCCTCGGAACCGGTGCGGCCGTTGTCGATCCACAGGCCCCGCTCCAGCGGGAGCCGCATCAGCATCGGGATCCGCAGGTCGGGGCGCTCGGGCAGGCTGAGGTCGCCGAGGCGCAGGGCGAGGGGGGCCTCCTGCGGTGCGCCGCCGTCGGCGTGCCAGACCGGGTTGCCCCAGCGGGCGTACGCGGCGGGCAGCGCGGGTTCGACCACCTCGGACTCTTCGGCCAGCTGGGCCAGGTCCCGGTCGAGGACGGCGCGGGCCTGGGCGACGAGGTCCTCGCGGCGGGCGCGGGCGGTGTCGCGGGCGGCGCTGCCGGATCCGCCGAGCCGGTGGCGGGGGTCGGACAGGGCGTCGTCGAGCTCGCGGTCGAGGCGGGAGTCGGCGAAGTCGACGGCGCTGCGGTAGGCGGCGACCGTGCGGGCCAGGTCCTCGAACATGCCCCAGACCTGGTTGTAGAGCCGCTCGTCCATGGACCAGCCGCTGGCGTCCCCGGCGACGGGCCGCGGGGGCCGGCCGGGCTCGGCCGCGGGGGCGGGGCGGGGCGCCGGCTCGGGCGCCTCGGTGCTGGTGCGGCGGCGGCGCGGATGCGCGTAGTCGATGGTCGGCGGGCCCGCGACGGTGTCCGCGGGGCCGGGGGCCGGGGTGTCTGCGGGGCCGGGGCCGGCGGCGTAGGGGCTGCCGGAGACCGGGATCCGGTCCGGCGGCTCGGGGGCCGGTGCGGCGGGGCCGGCCGGGGGCGCGTCCTGCGGGGCGCGCAGGCCGCGCGGGACGGTGGGGGCGCCGCCGGTGGGCAGCGCGGCGAGGGTGATGCCGTCGGAGGCCACGGCGCCCAGGGCGGCGGCGGTCAGCTCGGCGGCGTCCGGGCCGGCCAGACCGACGTCGGCCAGCAGGGCGCCGAGGCCCTCGGCGTAGCCCTGGCCCACGGCCCGGACCTTCCAGGCGCCCTGGCGCCGGTACAGCTCCAGGGCCACGACGGCGCGCTCGGCGTCCAGCCCGGTGAGGGTGTACGCGGCGAGCTCGGCGCCCTCCGGCTCGGCCACGGCCAGGTGCGGGGCGGCCAGGGCGCCGAAGCGGGCCGGTCCGCCGGGCGGCAGGACGAGCAGCACCCGGACCAGGTGCACGGCCGCCCCGACGGCGTCGAGGTCGACGTCGATGCGGAGCCGGTCCCCGACCCGGTCCGGTACCTCGAGGCCCGGCAGGGCCCGGGCCCCGGGGTGGGCCAGGGCCCGGGGGCCGGTGAGCCGGCCCCCTTCGTCACCGGTCGAGGCCAGGGCCAGCAGGCCGGCGCCCGCCGTGACCCTGATCTCGACGCGATTGCGGGACAGGGGGTGGTTCTGCCCCCGGACCAGTTCGGCCGTCATCGTGCAGCCCTCCCCCGTGCCTTCTTCTCTTGTTCCGCGCTGCCGCTACAGGTGCGGCAGGATGGCCGGCATCAGGTCCTGGAAGGTCCGGCCGTTGGCCGGGTTCCCGAGGGCCGTCATCTTCCAGCCGGAGCCCTCGCGGGACACCTTCGCCATGATCTGCGCCGTGTACTGGCCGCCGCCGTCGAGGGTGTAGCGGGCCAGCTCCTGCCCGTTGGTCTCGTCGACGATGCGGCAGAAGGCGTTCTGCACCTCCTGGAACGTCTGGCCGGTGAACGAGTTCACCGTGAAGACGATCTGGTCGATGTGCACCGGCACGCGCTGGAGGTCGACGAGGATGGCCTCGTCGTCCCCGCCCTGGCCGACGCCGCCGACGAGGTTGTCGCCGGTGTGCCGGACCGAGCCGTCGTCGCTCTGCAGGTGCCGGAAGAAGACGACGTCCACGGGCTGCTTGTCGGCGAAGAGCACCGCCGACGCGTCCAGGTCGATCTCCCGGGTCCGCGAGCCGAACAGGCCGCGGCGCTTGGCCGCCTGCCAGCCGAGGCCCATCCGGACCGCGGTCAGCGTGCCGCCGTCCGCCTTCTGCAGGCTGATCGCCTGACCCTTGGTCATGTTGACCGTCACGCGCTGTCCCCTCTCCATAGCCCGCCCCGTTTACGGGCGCGCAGCGTGTAACTGTGGCTGGTCCCCAACCCTACTGACCGGCTCCCGGTCAGGCGAGGCCCGCTTCCTTCATCTGTCGGAGCTCCTTCTTCAGCTCGCTCACCTCGTCCCGGATCCGGGCCGCGACCTCGAACTGCAGCTCGGCCGCCGCTCCCCGCATCCGCTCGGTCATCTGCTCGATGAGCGCGGCGAGTTCGGCGGCGGGCCGGTCGGTGAGCACCTCGGCGGCCTTCGCTCCCTTGGCCGCCTTGGCCCCCTTGGCGGCCTTGCCCCGGTCGGCCTTGCCGCCGAGCGCGGGCACCGGGGCCTTGGCACCCTTGCCCTCCTTGGCCTGCCGGTAGCCGGTGCCGAGCAGTTCCTCGGTGTCCAGCTCCTCGCGGGCGATGGTGGCGACGATGTCGTTGATCTTCTTGCGCAGCGGCTGCGGGTCGATCCCGTGGGCCGTGTTGTAGGCGATCTGCTTCTCGCGGCGCCGGTTCGTCTCGTCGATGGCCTTCTCCATCGCGGGAGTCATCTTGTCCGCGTACATGTGGACCTGGCCGGACACGTTGCGGGCGGCGCGGCCGATGGTCTGGATGAGGGAGGTCCCCGAGCGCAGGAAGCCCTCCTTGTCGGCGTCGAGGATCGCCACGAGGGAGACCTCGGGCAGGTCGAGGCCCTCGCGCAGGAGGTTGATGCCGACGAGGACGTCGTACTCGCCGGCGCGCAGCTCGCGCAGCAGCTCGATGCGGCGCAGGGTGTCCACGTCGCTGTGCAGGTAGCGGACCTGGATGCCGAGCTCCAGGAAGTAGTCGGTGAGGTCCTCGGACATCTTCTTGGTGAGGGTGGTGACCAGGACCCGTTCGTCCTTCTCCACGCGGGCGCGGATCTCGTGCACGAGGTCGTCGATCTGGCCCTCGGTGGGCTTGACGACGACCTCGGGGTCGACGAGGCCGGTGGGGCGGATGATCTGCTCGACGAAGCCGTCGCCGCGCGAGAGCTCGTACTTGCCCGGGGTGGCGGACAGGTAGACCGTCTGGCCGATCCGCTCCTGGAACTCCTCCCACTTCAGCGGGCGGTTGTCGAGGGCGGACGGCAGCCGGAAGCCGTGGTCGACGAGGGTCCGCTTGCGGGAGGCGTCGCCCTCGTACATCGCGCCGATCTGCGGCACCGTGACGTGCGACTCGTCGATGACGAGGAGGAAGTCCTCGGGGAAGTAGTCGATGAGGGTGTTGGGCGCGGAGCCGCGCTCGCGGTCGTCCATGTGCAGCGAGTAGTTCTCGATGCCGGAGCAGGACCCGATCTGGCGCATCATCTCCAGGTCGTAGGTGGTGCGCATGCGCAGCCGCTGGGCCTCCAGCATCTTGCCCTGCTTCTCCAGCTCCGCGAGGCGCTCGGCGAGCTCGGCCTCGATGCCGGCGACCGCCTTCTCCATGCGCTCGGGGCCGGCGACGTAGTGGCTCGCGGGGAAGACGTACAGCTCGCGGTCCTCGCTGATGACCTCGCCGGTCAGCGGGTGGAGGGTGGAGAGGGCCTCGATCTCGTCGCCGAACATCTCGATGCGGACGGCCAGTTCCTCGTAGACCGGGAAGATCTCGATGGTGTCGCCGCGGACCCGGAAGGTGCCGCGGGTGAAGGCGACGTCGTTGCGGGTGTACTGGATGTCGACGAAGCGGCGCAGCAGCTGGTCCCGGTCGGTCTCCTCGCCCACCTTGAGGGAGACCATCCGGTCGACGTACTCCTGCGGGGTGCCGAGGCCGTAGATGCAGGACACGGAGGCGACGACGATGACGTCGCGCCGGGTCAGCAGGGAGTTGGTCGCGGAGTGGCGCAGCCGCTCCACCTCCTCGTTGATGGAGGAGTCCTTCTCGATGTAGGTGTCCGACTGCGGTACGTAGGCCTCGGGCTGGTAGTAGTCGTAGTACGAGACGAAGTACTCGACGGCGTTGTTCGGCAGCAGCTCGCGGAACTCGTTCGCCAGCTGGGCGGCGAGGGTCTTGTTCGGCGCCATCACCAGCGTGGGGCGCTGAAGCTTCTCGATCATCCAGGCCGTGGTGGCCGACTTGCCGGTGCCGGTCGCACCCAGCAGGACGACGTCCTTCTCACCTGCACGGATGCGCTTCTCCAGCTCGGCGATGGCCGCCGGCTGGTCGCCGCTGGGCTGGTAGGGGCTGACGACCTCGAAAGGCGCCACCGTGCGTTCGATCTTCGATACGGGCCGCATGGGTCAACCGTACGGCCCCCCACTGACACTCAGCGCGGTCTGGTCCGTTTGTCGTAGTTCGGTGGCGTCCCGGTGATCTTCAACCCCATGATCACCTGAAGCGGTGCCGCAACCGGAGCGCACCGGGGGCGACGCCGCAACGTCTGGCGCTCCGGACCCGTTTGAGGCAGAAGCAGGGCCCACGACCCGAGGAGAACGCACATGCACCTCGTCCGACCCGCCGCCGCGGCAGCCGCCGCGTTCCTGGGCCTCACCCTCACCGTGCTGGGCGGGACGGCCGCCACCGCCGCGCCCGGGCCCACCGCACCCTCCGCCGGCACCGGGTCCGTGGCCGTCCTGGGGCCCGTCCTGTACGCCCACCGGGGGGCTTCGGCGTACGCCCCGGAGAACACCCTCGAATCGATCGACCTGGCGATGTGGATGGGCTTCGACTGGGTGGAGAACGACGTCCAGCGGACCGAGGACGGGGAACTCGTGGTGGTCCACGACGACACCCTGGCCCGCACCACCAATGTCGAGGAGGTGTTCCCCGACCGCAAGCCGTGGCGGGTCAAGGACTTCACGGCGGCCGAGATCGCCCGGCTCGACGCGGGCAGCTGGTTCGGCGACGGGCGCTACGCGGGGGCCCGGGTGCCGACCCTGCGGGAGTACATGGAGCGGGTGCAGGACAACCAGCAGAAACTGCTGCTGGAGATCAAGAAGCCGGAGTTCTACCCGGGGATCGAGGAGCAGACCCTGAAGCTGCTGGAGGAGACGGGCTGGCTCGACCGGCAGCACGTCGAGGGCCGCCTGGTCGTGCAGAGCTTCAGCGCCGACTCCGTCAGGATCGTGCACGGCCTGCGCCCCGATCTGGTGACGGCCTTCCTGGGCACGCCGACCGTTGCGGACCTGCCCCGGTACGCGGAGTTCACCGACCGGATCAACCCGTGGCACACGACCATCTCCGCCGACTGGGTGGCGGCCGTGCACGGCCTGCGGGGCGCCCACGGCAAGGCCATGGAGGTGGACACCTGGATCGTGGACGACGCGGCGACCGCCCGGAAGGTCCAGGCGATGGGCGTGGACGGGATCATCACGAACGCGCCCGACGTCGTCCAGGACGCGGTGCGCGGCTTCTGAGCACCGGACGGCCCCGGGGCCCGCGCCGGGGGCTGTCGGCGGGGCTGTCGGTGCGGCGGCTTACCGTGGGAGACGTGGACAGCACCGAGCGGCCCCGCGGGCCGCACCTCGAATGGACCGTCGTCCCCAGCGATGTCGGTCCCCTGCTCCTGGCCGCGACCCCCGAGGGGCTGGTCCGGGTCGAGTTCCATGCCGGGCCCGACCGGGCCGACCGGATGATCGCCTCCCTCGTCTCCCGGCTCGGCGCCGACGCCCGGCGGCCGGCCCCGGGCGAGGAGGTCCTGCTCGCCGAGCCGATACGCCAGCTGACCGCGTACTTCGCCGGTTCGCTGCGGCGTTTCGAGCTGCCGCTCGACTGGCGGCTCAGCTCCGGCTTCAACCGCCAGGTGCTGCTGGAGCTGGACCGCTCGGTGCCCTACGGATCGGTGGTCGGGTACGGGGAGCTGGCCGCCCGGGTCGGGCAGCCGGGGGCGGCCCAGGCCGTGGGCAACGCCATGGGCTCCAATCCGCTGCCGCTGGTCGTGGCCTGCCACCGGGTCGTGGAGAACGACGGCGGGATCGGGGGCTTCGGCGGCGGTGTGGAGACCAAGCGGATCCTGCTCGCGCTGGAGGGCGTGCTCCCGCAGCCCCTCTTCTGACCTGCGCGTCCTGGCGGGCGGGCGCCCGATACCCGGTTCCCCCGGACGGGGAGCGGTGGGAAACTGCACCGGTGACTACTTCCGCCGCCCCCGGCCCCACCGCGCCCCCGCTCGACGCGGCGGACCTGCCCCGGCTCCAGCGCCGGACGTCGGGCGTGCTCATGGCCAGCCAGATGCTGGGCGGCCTCGGCGTGCCGATCAGCATCGCCCTGGCCCCGGTCCTGGCCACCGAGATCAGCGGCACCGAGGCCCTGTCCGGGCTCGCCTCCACCGCCGCGGTGATCGGCACCGCCCTGGTCTCGCTGCCCCTGGCCGCGCTGATGACCGCGCGCGGCCGCCGCCCCGGGCTGATCGTCGGGTACGGGATCGGGGCGATCGGCTCCGCCCTGGTCGTGCTGGCCGCCTCGGTGAGGAGCTTCCCGCTGCTCATGCTCGGCATGGCCGCCTTCGGCGCCGCCTCCTCCGCGAACCTCCAGGCCCGCTTCGCCGCCGCCGACCTCGCGGCGCCCGACCGGCGGGCCCGCGCGATCTCCCTGGTCGTCTGGGCCTCCACCATCGGCGCGGTCCTCGGGCCCAACCTCTCCGCCCCCGCCAGCGACAGCTTCGCCGGCACCTCCATACCCCAGACGGCGGGCCCCTTCGTCTGGGCCGGCGCCGTCTTCGTCCTCACCGGCACCCTGATCGCCGTGTTCCTGCGCCCCGATCCGCTGCTGACGGCCAGGGCCCTGGCAGGTCCCGCGGAGCAGTCCCCCCAGGGGCGCTCGCTGCGCGCCGGGTTCGCCGCCGTCAAGGCCTCGCCCCGGGCCCGGCTCGCGCTGGTCACCGTCGCGGTGTCGCACACCGTCATGGTCTCGATCATGGTGATGACCCCGGTCGATCTCGGGCACCACGGCGCCGGCCTCAAGCTCGTCGGCCTGGTCATCAGCGGCCACATCGCCGGCATGTTCGCCTTCTCCCCGGTCATGGGGTGGCTCGCCGACCGGATCGGCCGGCTCTCCGGGATCGGCCTGGCGGCCGGGCTCCTGTCGGTCGCCGCGCTGCTCGCCGGCACGGCGGACGGCAACCACACGCAGAGCGCGGTCGGCCTCTTCCTGCTCGGCCTCGGCTGGTCCGCCGGAATGGTCTCCGGCTCGGCGCTGCTGACCGACTCGGTGCCGCAGCCCGCACGGGCCGCCGTACAGGGCCTGAGCGACCTGACCATGAACACGGCCGCCGGCGTCGGCGGCGCGGCGGCCGGGCTCGTCATGTCGACGGCGGGCTACGGCTGGCTCAACGCGATCGGGGCCGCGCTGCTCCTGCCGATGGCCGCGCTCGCCCTGTTCACCGGCCGACGCCACCCGGTGCCCAAAGAGAAGGCCTAGACCTCAGCAGTTGATGTGATAGGCCTTGCGCAGGGTCTCGTGGACCGTCCAGATGGTCTTGTCACCCTCCCGCAGGACACAGGCCGAACCCGGGCCCACCTCCATCGTCGCGCCGCCCTCGACCTCGATGGTGGCGCGGCCGCTGACGACCACGAACAGCTCGTCCGCCTCGGTGTCGGTGACCACCCCGGGGGTGATCTGCCAGATGCCCCGGATCTGCGAGCCGTCCTCGGACTCCCACAGCACCTTGCCCGTCACGACGGGCGTGCCGGAGAGGATCTGCCCGGGGTCGAGCTCCTCGGCCTCCAGTTCGGCGTCGGGGAGGTCCGCGACGGACACGGCGAAGGACGCGGGGGCGGGGACGGCGGGGCTGTGGTCACTGGTGCTCATGGCGCGTCAGCCTAATCCGGGCGTCCCCGGCGCCGGGGTGACCAGAGCGTCCAGCGCGGGCGCGCCGGACGCGTCATTCCGTCGAGCGGGTACGGGGAACCGGGCGGCGGGCGCCCAGTACGGGCTGGTGGAAGCCGGTGTCCTCGGCGGAGTGCCAGACGGGCTCGCCGAAACCGCTCTGCCGCACGTACTGCGCCGTCTCCTCCTCGGCCAGCGCCCAGTAGGTCGTCGTCGAGGCGCTGGCGGCCCAGGTACCGCCGGAGGGCAGCAGCTGGAAGAGCTCCACGTCGTAGCGCTCACCGTCCTCGTGCCAGTGCCACAGCTGGAAGGTGACCGTCCGCCCGTCCGGCCCGGTCCGCACCCGCGGGGCCTCGCTCGCGGGCCGGGTGCGGCGCAGCGCGCCGTACGGGCGCGTCGAGAGCAGCAGCAGGCCGCCCGGGCGCAGCACCCGCCGGGTTTCGGCCAGCGCGGCCCGCACGTCCTCGGCCCTGAGCAGGTGCGGCAGGGCGTTGTCGGCGCAGACGACGGCGTCGAAGGAGGCGGCCGGGAAGGGCAGCGCCCGCATGTCGGCGGCGGCGACCGACAGGCTCAGCCCGCGGGCGGCCGCCTCCCGCGCGGCGCGGGCAGTGGCGACGGGGCTGAGGTCGGTGCCGGTGACCCGGTGTCCCAGGCGTGCCAGGCCCAGCGCCTGGGTGCCGATGCCGCAGGCGTTGTCCAGCACCTTGTGCGGTCCGGGGCCCAGGGACTTGGTGAGCAGGGTGTCGAGGGCCCGGCCCTGCTTGTCGATGCTCGCGTCCCAGTCCGCGTACATGAGGTCGTAGCGGGCGGCGAGTTCGTCGTAGAAAACGCGCGTGTCCATGGAGGAACGCTACTCGGACAGGTTGGCGCCGGGGCGTGGGAAGCGCGTTTGGGGGCGCGAATCCCGTGCCATGGATGGGGACATGCCACAGCACAGAGCAACCCAGGTCCCGGTCCTGTCGGACGAGGTACGCGAGGCCCTCGCGGCGCGCAGGCCCGTCGTCGCCCTGGAGTCGACGATCATCGCGCACGGCCTGCCCCGCCCCCGCAATCTGGAGGTGGGCCTCGAACTGGAGGCCCTGGTCCGCGCGGAAGGCGCCGTTCCGGCGACGGTCGCGGTGATCGACGGGGTGGCGTACGCGGGCCTGGACAAGACCCAACTGGAACGGATCGCCGCAGATCAGGACGTACGCAAACTCGGCCACCGGGACCTGGCACCCGCCCTCGCCACCGGGGCGACCGGCGCGACGACCGTGTCGGCGACGGCCTTCCTCGCCGCGCGGGCCGGACTGCGGGTCTTCGCCACCGGCGGGCTGGGCGGCGTCCACCGCGAATGGGCCCTCTCCCAGGACGAGTCGGCGGACCTCCCCCTCCTCGCGCGGACCCGGATCACTGTGGTGTGCGCGGGGGTGAAGTCGATCCTGGACGTTCCGGCCACGCTCCAGCGGCTGGAGACCCTCGGTGTAGGGATCCTGGGCTACCGGACGCACCGCTTCCCCGGCTTCTACCTGGCCGACTCCGGCGAACCGGTGGACTGGACGGTGCAGACCCCCGACGAGGTGGCGGCCGCGATGGCCGCTCAGGACGCCCTCGGTGGACCGGAATCGGCACTGCTGGTCGCCAACCCGGTGGCCGAATCCGACCAGTTGGACCCCGCCCTCCACGACCGGGTCCTGGCCGAAGCCCTCGCCGAATGCCGGGAACGCGGGATCACTGGGCAGGCGGTGACACCGTTCCTGCTGGGGTTCCTGGTACGCGCCACCGGAGGGGCCTCCCTGGAGGCGAACCTGGCGGCGGTACGGGGCAACGTACGCCTCGGGGCCCGGATCGCGGCGGCCTGGGCGGCACGGGCATGAGCACGGCCTCCGGGGCGCTGGTGGTCGTCGGCGACGTCGTCACGGACGTCGTCGCGGTCCACCCCGGCCCCCTGGCCCCCGCCACCGACACCGTCGCCCGCATCCGCACCCTGCCCGGCGGCGCCGGGGCCAACGCCGCCTGCTGGGCGGCCCGTACCGGCGCGGCCGAGGTACGCCTCCTCGCGCGGGTGGGCTCCGAATCGGCACGGTGGCACGAACGGGCCCTGGTCGACGCCGGAGTACGGCCCCGACTGGTGGTGGACCCGGCGGAGCCGACCGGGACGGTGGTGGCGCTGGTCGGCGACGACGCGGAGCGCACCTTCCTCACCGACAGCGGGGCCTCACTGCGGCTGTGCCCCGCCGACTGGGCCCCCGCCCTGCTGGACGACGCCGCACACCTGCACCTCTCGGGGTACCTGTTCTTCGCGGACTGCAGCCGGGAGCTGGCCCTCGTGGCACTGCGGGCCGCGCGGACGCGCGGGGTGCCGGTCAGCGTGGACCCCGCCTCTGCCGGTTTCCTGGCCGTACTGGGCCCCGAACGCTTCCTCGCCGCCGTGGCCGGGGCGGGGGTGCTCCTGCCGAACGAGGACGAAGCCCGGCTGCTCGCCGGCCTGCCGGAGCCGGCCGGGGTGGCCCGGGCGGCGGTGGAACTGAGCCGACGGGTCCCGCTGGTGGTGGTCACACGGGGCACGGGCGGGGCGCTCGTCGCCGAGCACGGCCGGATCACCGCCGAGGTCGACGCGGAGCCCGCCGAGGCGGTGGACTCCACCGGGGCCGGCGACGCGTTCACGGGCGGCTTCCTCTCCGCCCGCCTCGCGGGAGCCACCCCGGCGGAAGCCGCCCGCGCGGGCTGCCGTACCGCTGCGCTGGCCGTGACCCACCTGGGCGGCCGCCCCTGACCTGGCCGGCCGGTACCCGGTCCCGCTGCGCGGAGCGGTCCCCGCCCCACCCTTCCACCGTTCCCTGGGGCTCCGCCCCAGACCCCGCGCCTCAAACGCCGGCGGGGCTGGATTTGGCGGGACCGGATCACGGACGTGAGGGGTCGGGGACGGGGTGGGGTGTCGTCCGGGATGTAAAACGTGATGTGTTGGCGCGCGGTACCGCAGTACTGACGAAGCTGCGGAGGGGGCGCCATAAATCATGCCCATCCCGGACGGCACCCCCCCCCGCCCCCGACCCCGCCCTACGGCAACCCCGTCCACGCCGGATGCCCCGCATCGTCCGCCCGGACCAGGACGTCCGCCACCGACACCGGGTTCGTCTCGGCGGCGTACCGCGCGAACGCCGGCAGGGTCCACCGGGCCGACGACTCCGTCCGCCGCGCCAGCGCCCCCGCCGAGAGGCTGATGTGCACGCTGAGGTCGAACGGGAACCACTGCCCCAACAACAGCGGCCCGTGCACGACGAGCACACCCCCCTCCGGGAGTTCGACGTACGGACTCCGCGTGGCCCGGTCCCTCACCGGATCCCACAGGTCCGGCAGCACCCGCCCACCGCCGCCCGGGTCCGTCGGCCCGAAGACCTCCCGCCACAGCGCACCGGTGTCGTACCAGCCCCCGAGGAACGCGTCCACGTCCTCCCGCCCGAACTCGAACCGCAGCGACGCCGGCCGCAGGAACCCCTCCACTCCGACGACCAGCACCGCCCGCCCCCGCCCGCGCAGCGCCTCCGCGAGGTGCCCGGCGAGCACCCCGGTACCGGCGGCCGGCGCCCCGTCGATGCCCACCCTCCGCCAGGACGGCGAGTCCGAGTCGTCGAGGCGGCCGGCGATCCGCTCGGCCATCCGCTGCCAGGTGATCGGTTCCAGCTTCACCGGCCCATTGTCAGTGCTGCCCCCTAACTTCATCCACGAGGGGATCACCGGTGTTCAGGAACCGGCGGCCCGACCGTGGGGAGAGGTCTGTCATGGCACGGGAGACGACGTATCTGGAGCTGTCTCAGGACGGCGGCGGTGCGCACAAGTTCTACGAGGTGACGGTGGACGGCACCGCCGTCTCCGTCCGGTACGGCCGCATCGGCGCGGACGGCCAGCTCCAGGTCTCCTCGTTCCCGACGGCGGAGAAGGCCCGCGCGGCCGCCGCCAAGAAGATCGGCGAGAAGGTCCGCAAGGGGTACGCCCCCGCCGTCCAGGGCGCCCGCGCCGCCCGCTCGGTGACGCGCCGCCAGGTGACCTCGGCGCCGTCGACGGCGCGCGCGGTGGCACCGGTGCTGTGGCGTTTCCGCACCGGCTCCTCGGCCTTCGGCATCCACGTCGACGAGGACCGCTGCTGGGTCGGCAACCAGGCCGGCGACGTGTACACGGTCAGCCACGCCGGCGAGGTGCTGGCCCGGTACTCGCTGCCGGACGGGGTGAAGTGCCTGGTGGCCGACGAGTTCTGGATCTACGCGGGCTGCGACGACGGCACGGTCTACGACCTCTCCTCGAAGGTGCCGTTCGGGGCGTACGGGATCGCGGCGGACGTGGACATCTACTGGCTCGACATCCACGAGGGCGTGCTCAACGTCTCGGACGCCGGCGGCGGCCTGACGGTCATCGACCACGAGGACGAGCACCAGTGGTCGCGCCGGTCCTCGGGGACCGGCGCGTGGATGGTCCGGGCGGACGAGCGGGCGGTCTACCACGGCCACAGCGCCGGGGTGACGGCCTACGCGGCCGACGGCACGGGGGAGTTGTGGCACACGCCGACCCCGGGCGGGGTGCTGTTCGGCTGGCAGGAGGAGCACGCCGTGTACGCGGGCACGGTCCGCAACACCGTGCAGCGCCTGTCGAAGGCGACGGGGGCGGTCGAGGCCTCGTACCCGTGCGACGCGGCGGTGTACTCCTGCGCGACCTCCGCCGACGGCCGGCACGTGTTCGCGGGCGACTCCTCGTCCTCGGTGTACTGCTTCGACGCCGACGGCCGACGGCTGTGGAAGCTGGGGACGGGCGGCGGTTCCGCCCTGTCCATGCAGTACCTGGACGAGCGGCTCTACCTGGTGACCACGGACGGTTCCCTGGTGTGCGTGGACGCGAGCGAGGCGGCCATCGCGGCGGCCCAGCAGGGTTCCGTCCCGGCGGCGAGGGACGTCAAGTCCGCCGCCGCGCTGCCCGTGTTCACCCCGGCGGCCTCGGCCGCGGCGGTGGCGACGGTGTCGGTGGCCGCCGTGCCGACGGGCGGTGTGGTGGTCGAGTGCGTCCAGCAGGGCGGACGGACCCGGGTGCAGGTGCTGTCGGAGGGCTTCGAGTCCTCCTGGAACGTGCAGTTCCCACGCGGCATCCGGGAGGCCGGCGCGCGGTACGTGGTCGACGGCCTGCATCCCGCCTCGGGCGGCTTCTACCGGGTGCGCGGGGAGATCCGCCGACTGGTCTGACGTCGGGGTCCGTGGTGGACGGGGGTCTCCACGGACGGACAGCCCACCGGACGGCCCAACGGACGGACGGCCGACCAGACGGCCAGACGGACGGGGGCCGACGAGGCCGGACCAACCCGGCTCAGGCCCCGTGCCCCGGGCACCCGCAGGGCTTCGCACCGAACGGAACCGCGGCGGGCAACGCGAACGGCGCGCCCGGCGCAAGGTCGCAGGTGACGAGGAGCACCACCGGGTCGTCCCCGAAGTTGCGGCCGAGGTGGATGTGCCCGGTGCCGGCGGGTTCGACGAAGGTGTCCCCCGCCACGTGCACCTCAACGGCGCCGTCGCTGAGGATCCGGGTCAGGGTTCCGGCCATGACCACGGCCACGAGCGGCACCCGGTGGTAGTGCCAGCCCGTGCAGCCGCCGGGCTCTATGACCACCTCGCGGCCCATGAGGTCCGAAGGCGCCGTCGCCCTCGGGCGCCGTACCGTCGCCTGCCGTACACCCATGTGCCCTCCTCCATGGGCCCGCCGCGGCCCACTCGACTCACGGTAGGAGGACATCATGACGTCCAGCCAGAGTTGATGAAAGGCTAACAACCTATCTGTACAAGGTGATATACGCACCGGTCGGCGGTATCACCACCGTATGAGTCTCGTCGTTTTCGAGTCGCAGAAGCAGATCCATTGCGCGGAGTGCCGGCGGGGCCCGCTGCGGCATCTCGTGCGCGAATCCGGTGTGCCCCGCTGTCTGGACTGTGCCGATCTCGGGCATCTCGTGTACCTGCCGCGCGGCGACACGGCGCTCACCCGGCGGGCCCGCGAGGCGAGTTCGCTCTCCGCGGTCGTGGTGCGGCTGCACAAGCGCCGCCACCGCTACGAACGTCAGGGGCTGCTGGTCGAGGACGCCGCCCTGGCCCGCGCCGAGCGGGCCTGCCTCGCGGACGCCGAGGCGCGGGCCCGCCGCCGGGAGCGGGACCGCCGGCGGCGCGCGGCCGAGGACGTCCGGTTCACCGCCGCCTTCGCCGCCGAGATCCTGCGGCTGTTCCCGGGCTGCCCGCCCGAGCGGGCGCGGGCCATCGCCGCGCACGCGTCGGTGCGCGGCAGCGGCCGGGTCGGGCGTACGGCGGCGGGCCGGGCCCTCGACGAGCAGGCGGTGTCGGTGGCGGTACGGGCGGCCGTGCGGCACACGGACACCGAGTACGACTCCCTGCTGATGGCGGGGGTCCACCGGTTCGCGGCCCGGGCCCGGCTGGCGGCGCGGATCGACGCGATCCTGGACGCCTGGCGGACGGATCCCGCCCGCGAAGAGGCTAGTTGAGCCGGAACCGCCGGTACAGGAGCGCCCCGCCGAGGAGCAGCGCGCCACCGCCGGGCAGCAGGTAGCCGACGCCTTCGGAGCCGGTGTGGGCGAGCGCCGAGACGTGCCGCTGATGGGGCTGCGGGGCGGGCGGCGGGGTCACCGGCCGCTGGGTGACGGGCGGCAGCTGGGGCGGCTTGCCCCCGGTCGGGGTCTCCCCGTTGACGGAGGTGTTGCCGTGGGAGGTGTTGCCGACCCCGACGACGCTCACGGAGTTGCCGCTGACGTTCAGCGGGAGGTCGACGGGGAGCTGGAGGCCGTTGCCGGACAGCAGCCCGGGCGAATCCTTTCCGCGCCCCTCGGCGACCGCTCCCCCGCCGGTGGCGCCCCCCGGTTTCGAGGGGTGCGCGGACGAGCCGGGACGTGAGGGCCTCGGCCCGGGATTCCCGCCGCCCGGCGCCTCGTTGGAACATCGGTTGCCGGCGGCGGAGTTGAGGACCCCGACCACGCTGACGGTGTTGCCGCACAGGTTCACCGGGGCGTGCACGGGCAGCTGCACCAGGTTCCCGGAGAGCAGCCCCGGGGAGCGCTCGGCCTGTCCGCCCGCTTCGGCGTCGGCGTGGGCGAGGCCGCCCACCCCCGCGACCGCCAGTCCACCGCCCGCGACCATCGCCGCGATCAAGCCGTTCCGACGAGTGTGGCGCATCAGATTTCCTGCCTTCCGGAGGGTTCAGGGGCGTCCTGCCCCGTACCGGAGACAACGCCGTAAACCCATTCGGGTTATAGAGCCGGTAGGCATTTCACTCCATCGTGTACTGGGTACTGCCTACTTCATGACTGAACGACCTCTGCTCCTGCTCGACGTGGACGGTCCGCTCAACCCCTTCCGGGACCCGTTCGCAGCCCTGCGCGGGTACACGAACCACCGGATGCGCCCGGACATCTGGCTCGCCTACCGCGATCCGAACTCCCGCGCCGCCCGGCGCGGGGCGCGGGTGCGCCTGCACCCCTCGCACGGCGCCCGGCTCCTCGCGCTGCCCTTCGAACTGACCTGGGCCACGGCCTGGACGCACCAGGCCAACACCCTGATCGCGCCGCACATCGGACTACCCGACGATCTTCCGGTCGTGGAATGGCCGGAACTCTTCGTCGACGACCCCGACGGCCTCTCCTGGAAGACCCGCACCCTCCACGCCTGGGCCGCCGGGCGGCCCTTCGCCTGGGTCGACGACATGATCAACGACCGTGACCGGGCCTGGATCGCGGCCCACCACCCGGCGCCGGCCCTCCTGCTGCGCATCCACCCCCGCCACGGCCTGCGCGAGCGCGACTTCACCACCCTGTCCGCCTGGGCGGCCGGGCTCAGCGCGGCAGGACGGTGACCGGGTCCGGCGAGGGCGTGCCCGTGGGCCACCAGTCCTCGTCGTCCGGGCGGGACTCGTAGGCGTACCAGAGGCCCTCGCGGCTCAGCCGGAGCTGGCGGGTGCGGGCGGTGAGGCGGTTGCGGTCGGGGCGGAAGGAACCCTGTCCGGCGGCGAGGAGCGCCGGGCGGGCCCGGTCGAAGGGCCCGGCCGGGGGGTCCCAGGGCTCGTCGAGGACGGTGAGCGCGGGCAGCCCGCCCTGCCGCCAGGCCGCTGCGGCGCGGGCCAGGTCGGTGGTGGTGCGGCCGGTGGCCCGGGCCAGATCGCGGTAGAGGGCGCGGGCACCGCCGGTGAGACCGGCGGTGGGGTGCGCGGAGGCCAGCCGCACGGCGTCCTGCCACAGCGTCAGGTCCCCGGTCGGGTCGGCTCCGGTGGTGAGCAGGGCCAGGGCCCGGGCGGCGGCGTCGGTGGCGAGCTGGTCCAGCGCCAGCGGATCGGGGGCGCCCCGCTCCGCCGGGCAGGCGGGCGGTACGCCCACGGCGGCGGGCGCGGTGAGCGGTGCGGGCAGCGGGGGCAGCACCGTACGGGCCACGGCGGCGCGGGCCGGGACGCCGGGGAAGTCCGGTGCCGTGTCGGGCTGTTCGCGCGCCGCGTGCGCGGCATTGCGACGGGTCAGCTCCTCCAGCAGCTCCCTCTCGCCCCTGCCGCGCAGCAGCAGGACGACGAAGGGGTCCTCGTCGAGCAGGCGGGCCGCCCGGTAGCAGAGGGCGGCGGCGTGCTTGCAGGGCGGCCGCGTCGTGTCCGGGCAGGAGCAGCGGGCCACGAGCTCGCCCGCGCCGGGCAGGATCGTCTCCGCCAGCGACTGCGGAACCTCCCGCTCCAGCAGCGCTCCGAGGGCCGCCGGATCGGCCGCCACCGCCTCCAGGACCTCCGCCCACTCGCTGTCGGTGAAGGCCCCGAGGGTCAGCTCGGTGCGGTACGGGCGGGGCCGGCTGCCCCGGACGTAGGCCACGATCCGCCCGGGGGTGACCGTGACCGCGTCGACGTGGCCCTCGACGGCGTAGGCACGGCCGCGTGCGAGGCGGGCCGGATCCTGCGCGCGCTGCTCCAGGGCGGCCACCCAGGCCCGGCCCCACCAGGTCCCGGCCTCCGCTCCGGCGGGCAGCGTCTCGAAGGTGCGGCGGCGGTCGTCCCGCGCGGTGATCACGAGGGCCTGCGCAGGGAGACGAGATCGGCCAGTTCACGGTCGGTCAGCTCGGTCAGCGCCGACTCTCCGGAGCCCAGCACGGCATCGGCCAGGGCCCGCTTGGCCTCCAGCAGTTCGGCGATGCGGTCCTCGACGGTGCCTTCGGCGATGATGCGGTGGACCTGGACGGGCTGGGTCTGCCCGATGCGGTAGGCCCTGTCGGTGGCCTGTTCCTCGACGGCCGGGTTCCACCAGCGGTCGTAGTGCACGACGTGCCCGGCGCGGGTCAGGTTGAGGCCGGTACCGGCGGCCTTGAGGGAGAGCAGGAAGACGGGGACCTCGCCGGACTGGAAACGGTCGACGAGCTCCTCGCGGCGCGCCACCGGCGTGCCCCCGTGCAGGAACTGGTGGGGGATCCCCCGCGCGGCCAGATGCCGTTCGATGATCCGGCCCATGGTCACGTACTGGGTGAAGACCAGCACCGAGCCGCCCTCGGCCAGGATCGTGTCCAGCAGTTCGTCGAGGAGGGCGAGCTTGCCGGAGCGGTGCGGGATCCGGGGCTCCGCCTCCTTCAGGTACTGCGCCGGGTGGTTGCAGATCTGCTTGAGGGAGGCCAGCAACTTCATGATCATGCCCCGCCGTTCGATGCCCTCGCTGGCCTCGATCACGGCCATCGCCTCGTCCACCGCGGCCTGGTAGAGGGAGACCTGCTCCCGCGTGAGGGACACCGGATGGTCGGTCTCCGTCTTCGGCGGCAGCTCGGGGGCGATCCCCGGGTCGGACTTCTTGCGGCGCAGCAGGAACGGCCGTACGAGCGCGGCCAGCCGGGCCACCGCCGCCTCGTTGCCCCCGTCCTCCTCCTGCTGGTGCTCCACCGGGCGGGCATGGCGGGCCCGGAAGGTGGTGAGCGGGCCCAGCAGTCCGGGCGTGGTCCAGTCGAGGAGCGCCCACAGCTCGGAGAGGTTGTTCTCCACCGGGGTGCCGGTGAGCGCCACCCGGGCCGGGGTCCGCAGGGTGCGCAGCGCCTTCGCCGTCGCCGAGTGCGGGTTCTTGACGTGCTGGGCCTCGTCCGCGACGACCATGCCCCAGCTCTGCTCCGCCAGCCGGGCGGCGGCCGCGCGCATCGTCGCGTACGTGGTCAGGACGAACCCGCCGCGCAGGTCGTCGAGGTTCCGGTCGGCGCCGTGGAAACGGCGTACGGGAACCCCCGGGGCGAACCTCTCGATCTCCCGCTGCCAGTTGCCGAGCAGGGAGGCGGGGCACACCACGAGCGTCGGCTCGGGGCGGTCGCGGTGCAGGTGCAGCGCGATCAGGGTGACGGTCTTGCCGAGGCCCATGTCGTCGGCGAGGCAGGCGCCGAGGCCGAGGGAGGTCATCAGGTCCAGCCAGGCCAGGCCGCGCAGCTGGTAGTCGCGCAGCGTCGCCCGCAGCCCGGCCGGCGGGGCGATCGCGGCCGGCTCCCCCGTCAGCCGGTCCCGCAGGGCGGCCAGCGCACCCACCGGAACCGCCGGCACCGCCTCGCCGTCCACCTCGGCCGTCCCGCTCAGTACGGTGGCCAGCGCGTCCACCGGATCCAGCAGCCCCAGCTCCCGCTTGCGGGCCTTGCGCACGAGCTCCGGATCGACCCGCACCCACTGGTCACGCAGCCGCACCACCGGCCGGTGGGCCTGCGCGAGCGCCTCCATCTCCCCCGGGGTGAGGCGGTCCCCGCCCAGCGCGAGCTCCCAGGAGAAGGCGAACAGCCCGGCGGCGTCGAAGAAGGCGGTGCCGTCGGTGGCCGAGCCGGGCGCGGTGGAGCGTACGACGGCGGTCGCGGACAGCGTACGAGCCAGCTCGCGCGGCCAGTGGACCAGGACCCCGGCCGCCGCGAGCCGGTTCGCGACGGCCCCCAGCAGGTCCTCCAGCTCCGGATCGGAGAGCGCCAGGGCGTCCGGCACCGGCTGGTCCAGCAGCCTCAGCAGCGGCGGCCACACCCGGGCGGCCCGGCGCAGCGCGAGCACGGCATCGATCCTGGCCCGGGGCCCGAAACCGGCGGCGGCGACGCCGGCCCACAGCAGGCCGGCGTCGGTCACCAGCGTCGGATCGGCGAGGCTGTGCACCTGGACCACGGCGGCCCCGGCGCGGCGCACGTCCTCCGGCTCGGCCTCGTCGAACAGCCGGAACGAGGACAGGTCCAGCCGCAGCGAGATCCCCACCCCGGCATCCGCCCCCGCCGCGACCTGCGCGGCCCACTCCGCCAGCGCGGGCACCCGCTGGGGCTCCAGCGCGGCGAAGGGCCGCCCGGCGGCGACCGGCGCGGCCGGGGTGCGGGGCAGGGTGTCCGCGACGGCATCGAGGAACGCCCGGACCAGGGCCTCCGGCTCGGGCAGCGTCAACGGGCGGCGGCCGGGCAGCGGGGTGGCGTACCCCTCGTACGGCAGGGCGGCCGCGACGGCGCGCAGGTGCCCGATGTCATCGGCGTCGAGCGGCCCGGCACGCCAGGCGTCGATCCCCTCAGGGGTGAGCCCCGGCAGCAGCCGACCCCGCGCCACGAGGGACAGCGCCTGAGCGGCCGCGGTACCCCAGGCGCGGGTCGCGGGATGCGAGACGGGACTGCGGGCCGCGCGCACGAGCACGGGCAGGGCGCGCGCCACGGACAGGGTCACGGCGGGCACCGTACGCGTACGGACGCCGTCGCCGTGCGGCCGGACCACCTGGAGCTGCTGCGCGGTCCCCGCGTCGGGCAGCGGATCCCCCTCGGGACACCAGAACGCGACCCTTCCCTCGCGGGGCACGGCGGCGGGAAGGAACACGGCCGCCCGACGCAGCAACAGCTGCTCCCCCTCCAACGTCGAGGCCACGATGTCCCCCCTTTCCTCGTACCCGGCTGCGCCCGGTCATGGCGCACCCCACTGCCGCCGAGTCTAGGCGGGCCCACTGACAACCCCACCGCCCTCCACCCCTGCCCCTGCCCTGGCCGGGCGGCACCGGATGCCCCGCTGCGCCTGCCCTGGCCGGGCGGCACCGGATGTCCCTCTGCGCGGAGCTGCTCCCCGCCCCGCCCTTCCACCGTTCCCGCCTCAAACGCCGGCGGGGCTGAAGGTGGCCGGTGCGGCTCACAGACCTGGGGCTCCGCCCCAGACCCCGCGCCTCAAACGCCGGCGAGGCTGGATCTGGCGGCGGGGCTGGATTTGCCGGCGTAGCCGGGAAAGGGGGCGGGACCGGATCAGAGACGTGAGACGTGAGGGGTCGGGGACGGGGTGGGGTGTCGTCCGGGATGTAAAACGTGATTTGTTGGCGCGCGGTACCGCCGCACCAACGCAGCTGCGGAACGGGCGCCATAAATCATGCCTATCCCGGACGGCACCCCACCCCGTCCCCGACCCCGGCCGCCCCCCGTGTCCCGATTCCGCCACAGCGCGTCGACCTGGCGCCAGGGCTGGGTATGGCTGTTCACAGGTTCAGACCTCGACCGCACCTCCTCCGGGGAGACCACCGTGTTCCGACGCTCCAGCGCCGCCATCGTGGCGGCCACCGCCCTCGCTCTCACCGCCTCCGCCACCGCCGTGGCCGCACCCACCGCCCCCGGCTTCCTCAAGGGCACCGACCTGCCGCCCCACCCCTCCTCCGCCTGGTTCCAGGGCCAGGTCACCAAGGGCCTGCCCGAGACCACCCCGTTCTGCCTGGACGGCGTGCTCCCGGCGACGGGCACCTGGCACCGCACCTTCGGCACCGACGTGGACGCCGGGGCCACGCAGATCTCCGTACGGACGGCCTCGGACACCGCGGCGGCCAAGCTCGCCGCGTCCCTGGAGCGCAAGGTGGCCGCCTGCGCCGCCGACTGGCTGCGCACGACGCCCGGCGGCACGGCGTCCTGGCAGGACTACGGGAAGCTGGCCGTCGAGGAGGGCGCGCACGTCTACGGCGTCGACACCTCGATCCCGGACTCCGAGCCGGGCGTACACCTGTACGGAATCGGACGCGACGGCTCCACGGTGACCGTCGTGAACTGGGGCCAGATGGGCCACCTGACCGACGCCCCGGTGCCCGCCTTCAAGCGGACGACCGTGACGGCCGTGAACAAGCTGAATCCTTGACCTCCCCACCCCCGGACCCCCGGTGGGACCATGGAAGCGGGGCCCCGACCCACCGCGAGGCGGCGATGGCCATGCGTACCGGAAACGAGCCGGTGACCGCCCGCAGTCCGCTGCGGCTGCGGTTCTGGCTGAGCCTGTGGGGGCTGCTCTGGGCCACCGCCGGAGCCGTCCTGTTCTCCCTGGTGGGCCGGGCCGGCTGGGCGGCGGCCTGCGCGGCACTGGTCCTGCTGACGGCGGCGGACATGGCCGTCGTCGTCCGGCACATCCACCAGGGCCCGCACTACCAGCCGGGCCCGGACGTCCCCCCGTACGAGCCTCCCCACGCCCGCTGAGCCCTCACTCCTCGAACCGGGCCGCCTCCAGGTACTCCGGCCTCGGGTCGAGCGCGGCGGCCAGCCGGAAGTGCCGGCGGGCCTGCTCGCTGCGCCCGGAGCGTTCGTGGGTGCGGCCCAGCGCGAAGTGGGCGAAGGCGTTGTCGGGCTCCCGCTCCAGCACCAGCTCGAACTCGAGCTCCGCCGGGCGCAGCTGCGCGGCCGCGAAGAAGGCGCGGGCGCGCAGCAGCCGGGCCGCGGTGTTCTCGGGGTGGGCGGCTATGACGGAGTCGAGCAGCCGGACCGCGCCGCGCGGGTCGCGGGCGGCGAGGAGCTGCTCGGCGGCCCGGAAGCTGATCACATGGGTCTCGGGGCTCGCCGCCCCGGGCGACCGGCCCGAGGAGGAAGGGGAAGAGGGCGGCTGTGGGGGCTCGATATCGGACACGGTGTCTTTCCTTCCCTGCGGGCGCGCCCTCAACTCCCCACGCCGCGCACGCTATTGCGTACCGGCCCCGGCCCCGGCCCGCGCCGTGAGCTCTTCCCACACCTTGCGCACCTGAGGCTCCAGCGCCTCCAGCGGCCCGTCGTTGTCGATGACGAGGGTGGCCACGGCGAGCCGGTCCTCCCGTGTGGCCTGTGCGGCCATCCGGGCCCGCGCCTCCTCCTCGGTCATGCCGCGCAGCGCGGTCAGCCGGGCCAGCTGGGTGGCGGGGGCCGCGTCCACGACCACGACGAGGTCGTAGAGCGGTGCGAGGCCGTTCTCCGCGAGGAGCGGTACGTCGTGCACGACGATGGCGTCGGCGCCGGCCGCCGCCTCCAGCTCGGCGGAGCGGGCTCCGACCAGGGGGTGCACGATCGCGTTGAGGGTCCGGAGTTCGGCCGGGTCGGCGAAGACGACGGCTCCCAGTGCGGGCCGGTCCAGGTGCCCGTCGGCGGTCAGTACGGAGTCCCCGAAGGCCTCCACGACGGCCGCGAGACCGGGGGTGCCCGGCTCGACGACCTCCCGTGCGATCCGGTCGGCGTCCACGACGACCGCCCCGTACCCCGCCAGCAGCCGCGAGACCTCGCTCTTGCCGGCACCGATTCCGCCTGTCAGGCCCACTTTCAGCATGCTCAGCACCCTACGGCCCGCCGGACCGCCCCTGCCAGGCCCCTACGGCCCCCACCGCCCCGGCCGGCCGCCCCGGCCGGTGCCGCAGCACCTACGCCTCGCCCTCCCGCTCGGCGAGGAACCGCTCGAACTCGCGGCCGATCTCGTCCGCCGAGGGGATCTCGGCGGGCTCGGCGATCATGTTGCCCCTGGTCTCGGCGCCGGCGGCGGCGTCGTACTGGTGCTCCAGGCCCTGGACGAGGCTGACGAGCTCCTCGTCGCCCTCGCGGATCTGCCGGTCGATCTCGGTCTGCGTCCGGTGGGCCTCGGTCCGCAGTGCGTGCGCGACGGCCGGCAGGACCAGCCCCGTCGCGGCGGTGATCGCCTCCAGGGCGGTCAGCGCGGCGTCCGGGTACGGGGAGCGGGCGACGTAGTGCGGCACGTGGGCCGCGACACCGAGGACGTCGTGCCCCCACTGGCCGAGGCGGAACTCGACCAGCGACTCGGCGCTGCCGGGGACCTGGGCCTCGTCGAAGGGGCTGCGGTGTCCGGGCATGAGGTCGGTCCGGTTGCCGTGCGGGGTGATGCCGACGGGCCGGGTGTGCGGGACGCCCATCGGGATGCCGTGGAAGTTGACGGCGAGCCGTACGCCGAGGCGCTCGACGATCTGCCGGACGGCGAGGGCGAAGCGCTCCCACTCCACGTCCGGCTCGGGGCCGGAGAGCAGCAGGAAGGGCGCGCCGGTGGCGTCCTGCACGAGGCGGACCTCCAGGCGGGGTTCCTCGAACTCGGTCCAGTGGTCGCGCTGGAACGTCAGCAGCGGGCGCCGGGCCCGGTAGTCGACCAGCCGGTCGGCGTCGAAGCGGGCCACCACCTGGTGCGGCAGGGTGTCCAGGAGCCGTTCGACGATCTGCTCGCCGGTTTCGCCCGCGTCGATGTACCCCTCGAAGTGGTAGAGCATGACCAGTCCGGCCGAGTCCTGGGCCAGCGCCAGGTCGGCCACCGCCAGGCCCTTGGCGTCCCATTCGTACAGACCCTGTGGATCAAGCACCGTCACCACTCCTCCCTCGCCGCGTGTTCTCTGCAAAGAACGTCCAAGGCGGCCCGGCCATTCCCCAGTTGGCCGAATTGCCGAGAACGCGCCATGGCCGGGTGTGCGAGATCGTCGGGAACACGACGCTGCCGGGTACGCGAAGAGGCCCGCCCCCCGAAGGGGACGGGCCTCGTCGTTCAGCTCAGTTCACACCGCAGGCGTGAAGCCTGTGCTGCGCGCTGCGATCAGCTCTGGCCGCCGGCCAGCTTCTCGCGGAGCGCGGCCAGGGCCTCGTCGGACGCCAGGGCGCCCGAGGTCTCGTCCGCACCCTCGGAGGAGTACGAACCGCCGGAGATACCGGCACCGCTACCGGCGTTGCCACCGGCGGCCGGGGCGGCAGCGCCCTCGGCAGCGGCAGCCTCGTCGGCCTCGCGGCTCTTGATGACCTGGGCCTGGTGCTGCTCGAAGCGGACCTGCGCCTCGGCGTACTGGCGCTCCCACGTCTCGCGCTGGGTGTCGAAGCCCTCGAGCCAGTCGTTGGTCTCGGGGTCGAAGCCCTCGGGGTAGATGTAGTTGCCCTGGTCGTCGTAGGACGCGGCCATGCCGTACAGGGTCGGGTCGAACTCGACCGACGCCGGGTCGGCACCGAAGGACTCGTTGGCCTGCTTCAGGGACAGCGAGATCCGGCGACGCTCGAGGTCGATGTCGATGACCTTGACGAAGATCTCGTCGTTGACCTGGACGACCTGCTCCGGGATCTCCACGTGGCGCTCGGCCAGCTCGGAGATGTGGACCAGACCCTCGATGCCCTCGTCCACGCGGACGAACGCACCGAACGGAACCAGCTTGGTGACCTTACCCGGGACGACCTGACCGATCTGGTGGGTCCGGGCGAACTGCTGCCACGGGTCTTCCTGCGTCGCCTTCAGCGACAGGGAGACGCGCTCGCGGTCCATGTCCACGTCGAGGACCTCGACGGTGACTTCCTGGCCGACCTCGACAACCTCGGACGGGTGGTCGATGTGCTTCCAGGACAGCTCGGAGACGTGCACGAGACCGTCGACGCCACCCAGGTCCACGAAGGCACCGAAGTTGACGATCGAGGAGACGACGCCGGAGCGGACCTGACCCTTCTGCAGGGTGGTGAGGAACGTCTGGCGAACCTCGGACTGGGTCTGCTCGAGCCAGGCGCGGCGGGACAGGACCACGTTGTTGCGGTTCTTGTCCAGCTCGATGATCTTCGCCTCGAGCTCCTTGCCCACGTAGGGCTGGAGGTCGCGGACGCGACGCATCTCGACGAGAGAGGCCGGCAGGAAGCCGCGGAGGCCGATGTCGAGGATGAGACCACCCTTGACGACCTCGATGACGGTACCGGTGACGATGCCGTCTTCTTCCTTGATCTTCTCGATCGTGCCCCAGGCACGCTCGTACTGAGCGCGCTTCTTGGACAGGATCAGGCGGCCTTCCTTGTCCTCCTTCTGGAGAACCAGGGCCTCGATCTCGTCGCCGACCTTGACGACCTCGTTCGGGTCGACGTCGTGCTTGATCGAGAGCTCGCGGCTCGGGATCACGCCTTCGGTCTTGTAACCGATGTCGAGCAGGACCTCGTCCCGGTCGACCTTCACGATGACGCCGTCGACGATGTCGCCGTCGTTGAAGTACTTGATCGTCTCGTCGATCGCGGCCAGGAAGGCTTCCGCGTTACCGATGTCGTTGACCGCTACCTGCGGAGGGGTGGTGGCGGTGGTCTCGGTGCTGCTCGTCATGTGGGAAAGGGCTCCGGTTACGGACAGAAAGTCGTAGGTACTGCTACGCCGGGAGCCCTTATCGGCATCTGCCGAAGAAGCCGGACAGCCAAAGAAGCCCAGGATCCCCAGAAGGGGGAGGGCCTCGAAAACCGAGGGGACATTCAACAGATGCAAGCGCAGCCTGCTAGGTCTGAGGAGCACAGGCTCGCAGCGCAACTTGTAGCATACGGGGGCAGCCGGACAGGGTCAATGCGCGAAGGCGCACACCGCAGGCAGATCACCGCATAACCGGCACAATTCGTGGGCGGGGACGCCCCGATGGGCCGTCCAGATCCGTCCGGCGCCACCCATTCCGCCACCCATTCGCAGACTACGACGACGGGCCCCATGAACCAAGAGGACCACTCCCCCCAGGACGCGTACGAGGCGGACGGCTCCGCCGAGGACGACGCGCAGGCCACACGGCGTGACGCGGGCGAAGCGGAGAGCAGTCGCGCGAGCCGGGGCTGGTGGGACCGCAACGCCGACGAGTACCAGAACGAGCACGGCGCCTTCCTCGGCGACGACCGCTTCGTGTGGGGGCCGGAGGGCCTCGACGAGGCGGACGCCGCACTGCTCGGCCCCGCCTCCTCCCTCAAGGGCAAGGACGTCCTGGAGATCGGCGCCGGCGCCGCCCAGTGCTCGCGCTGGCTGGCCGCCCGGGGCGCCCGCCCGGTGGCCCTGGACCTCTCGCACCGCCAGCTCCAGCACGCCCTGCGCATCGGCGATGACGTCCCGCTGGTCGAGGCGGACGCCGGCCGGCTGCCCTTCCGCGACGGTTCCTTCGACCTCGCCTGCTCCGCGTACGGGGCGGTGCCCTTCGTCGCCGACCCGGTGAACGTCATGCGCGAGGTCCGCCGCGTCCTGCGCCCCGGCGGCCGCTGGGTCTTCTCCGTCACGCACCCGATCCGCTGGGCCTTCCCCGACGAGCCGGGCCCCGAGGGGCTCTCCGTGGCCGCCTCCTACTTCGACCGGACCCCGTACGTCGAGCAGGACGAGCAGGGCCGCGCCGTCTACGTCGAGCACCACCGCACCCTCGGCGACCGGGTCCGGGACGTGGTCGCGGGCGGGTTCCGGCTGCTGGACCTGGTGGAGCCGGAGTGGCCCGAGTGGAACAGCCAGGAGTGGGGCGGCTGGTCCCCGCTGCGCGGCAATCTGATCCCCGGTACCGCGATCTTCGTCTGCGAGAGGGACTGACCCCTTGAACCGCCAGCTCCGGCACGCCGAGCTCGACGCCCTTCCCGTACGGGAGGCCGTGCCCGCGCTCGTCGCGGCCCTGGACTCCCGGGGCACGGCGGTGCTGTGCGCGCCGCCCGGCACCGGCAAGACCACGCTGGTGCCGCTGGTGCTGGCGGGCCTCGTCGGAGGCGGGCCGCGGCGCCGGGTGGTCGTCGCCGAGCCCCGGCGGATCGCCGCCCGGGCCGCCGCGCGGCGGATGGCCTGGCTGCTCGGCGAGCGGGTCGGGGACTCGGTGGGCTTCACGGTGCGCGGGGAGCGGGTGGCGGGGCCCGGCACCGTCGTGGAGGTGGTCACCACCGGGGTGCTGCTCCAGCGGCTCCAGCGGGACCAGGAGCTGACGGGCGTGGACGTGGTGGTGCTGGACGAGTGCCACGAGCGGCACCTGGACGCCGACACCGTCGCCGCCTTCCTACTGGACGTACGGGAGACCCTGCGCCCGGAGCTGCGCCTGGTGGCGGCCTCGGCGACGACCGACGCGGCGGGCTGGGCCCGGCTGCTCGGCGGCGGGGACGGGGCCGGGGACGCGCCGGTGGTGGAGGCGGCCGGGGTCTCGTACCCGGTGGAGACCGTCTGGGCGCCGCCGGCCCGCCCGGTGCGGCCCCCGCACGGGACTCGGGTCGATCCGGCGCAGCTGGCGCACGTGGCGTCGGTGGTGCGGCGGGCGCTGGCGGAACGTTCCGGCGACGTGTTGTGCTTCCTGCCCGGCGTGGGCGAGCTGGCCCGGGTCGCCGGACAGCTCGGCGGGGTGGACGCGGAGGTGCTCCAGGTGCACGGCCGGGCGCCCGCGGCCGTCCAGGACGCGGCGCTGACGGCCTCGGACCACCGCCGGGTGATCCTGGCGACGGCGGTCGCGGAATCGAGCCTGACCGTGCCGGGCGTACGGGTGGTCGTGGACTCCGGGCTGGCCCGCGAGCCCCGGGTGGACCACGCCCGGGGCCTGGGCGCGCTCGCGACCGTACGGGCCTCCCGCGCGGCGGGCCGCCAGCGGGCGGGGCGGGCCGGGCGGGAGGCGCCGGGCACGGTGTACCGCTGCTGGGCCGAGGCGGAGGACGGGCGGCTGCCCGCCTTCCCCTCCCCCGAGATCCGGATCGCGGACCTGGCACGGTTCGCGCTGGAGGCCGCCTGCTGGGGCGACCCGGACGCGGCCGGGCTGGCCCTGCTGGATCCGCCGCCGGCCGGGGCCATGGCCGCCGCGCGGGAGGTCCTGGTGGCCGTCGGGGCGGTGGACGCCGCCGGGCGGCCCACGCCGCGCGGGCTGCGGATGGTCCGGCTGGGGCTGCACCCCCGGCTGGCGCGGGCGCTGCTGGACGGGGCCGGGGCGCTGGGCCCGCGGCGGGCCGCGGAGGTGGTGGCGCTGCTGAGCGAGGAGCCGCCGCGGGAGTACGGGGACGACCTGGCGGGTGCGTGGCGCGCGGCGCGGCGCGGCGGTGACGCCTACGCGGCGCGCTGGCGTGCGGAGGCGGGGCGCCTGGAGCGGGCCGCCGCCGGTGGTGGCCGGGGCCCTGCTGGGGCCGCACCCGATGACCTCGCCGCCGGGCTCGTCGCCGCGCTCGCGTTCCCGGAGCGGGTAGCGAAGGCCAAGGGTGAGGGGGCGTTCCTGATGGCCTCCGGGACCGCGGCCGAGCTCCCGGAGGGGTCACCGCTGCGCCGCGCACCCTGGCTGGCCGTCGCCGTCGCCGACCGGCCCCCGCACTCCGCCTCCGCGAGGACCCGGCTCGCCGCCGTCATCGACGAGGACACCGCCCGGGCCGCGGCCGCCCACCTGCTGACCGAGGGCGAAGAGGTGCGCTGGGAGGACGGGGACCTCGTGGCCCGCGCCGTCACCCGGCTCGGTGCGGTCGAGCTGGCCGCGCGGCCCCTGCGCGACCCCGATCCGGCGCTCGTCAGGGCCGCCCTGCTGGACGGGCTGCGGGCCGAGGGCCTCGGCCTGCTGCGCTGGTCCCCGGACGCGGTGGGGCTGCGGGCCCGCCTCGGCTTCCTGCACCGCACGCTGGGCGGCGACTGGCCCGCCGTGGAGGAGGACTCCGCGCTGGTGGAGCGGGCCGACGACTGGCTGGAGCCCGAGCTGTCGCGGGCCCGGCGGCGCGCCGACCTCGGCCGGATCGACGCCGGTCAGGCCCTGAACCGGCTGCTGCCGTGGGCGACCGGCGAGGCGGCCCGGCTCGACGAGCTGGCCCCCGAGCGGATCGAGGTGCCCAGCGGTTCCCGGATCCGCGTGGACTACGGGGCGGGTCAGCCCGTACTGGCGGTGAAGCTCCAGGAGCTGTTCGGGCTGGCCGAGACGCCGCGCGTGGCGGGGGTGCCGGTCCTGGTGCACCTGCTGTCCCCGGCCGGGCGGCCCGCCGCCGTCACCGCCGACCTGGCCTCCTTCTGGCAGGGCGGCTACCGCGCCGTCCGCGCGGAGCTGCGCGGCCGCTATCCGAAGCACCCGTGGCCCGAGGACCCGGCGACCGCGGAGCCGACCCGCCACACCAACGCCCGGCTCAGGCGCTGAGCGGGCCCCCGTCCGCCGCGGCCCGCGGTTCGCGGCGGCCCCGGCCGCGCGCTTCCAGCCACAGGGCGAGCGCGAGGAGGGCGAGGCCGGTGAGGGCGAGGCCGGCGGGCGCGTAGGTGTGCAGGGCGAGGATCTTCGTACGGTTCGCGGAGACCAGGTCGAAGGTGTGCTTCGCGTAGTCCTCCCGCATCTTGACGTGTCCGGCGAAGGCGGTGAGCTTGCCGTCGGGTCCGCTCGCCGCGATGCCGCCGCGCATCTCCTGCCGGATCTCCTGCTCGGCGTTGACGGGGGCCCCGGTGACCGGGTCGACCCAGAACATCGCCTTGACCGTGTACCAGAGGGTGGTGCCGGTGCTCTGCTCGATCGTGGCCGGGTCGATGCCCTCGATCGGCATCTTCTTGGGCATGGGGACCTTGGTCCAGGGCACGGTCTGCTCGAAGTAGTAGACCTCCATGCCCTTGTAGTCGCGCGGTCCGACGTAGTGGATCGGCGAGGAGGTGCGGGTCTGGGCGTCGAAGTAGAGGTAGTCGCGCGGCTCCGTGAAGAAGGGCCACTTGAACTCGATGCCCTCGCGCTTGACGGGGTCCCCGTCGACCATCTCGCCGGTGGCGTGCACCGGGTCCTGGGTGTGGGCGTCGAAGATGTAGCGCTCGGGGATCCGGGAGACCATCTTGCCGTCGGGCCCGAGGATGTAGGACAGCGTGTCCCAGACCACGACGTCCTTGCCGGCGGTCGCCTCGATCTCCTTCGAGGCCTCGACGTTGCCCTTGAGGGTCTGGACGATCGTGACCTTGTCGACCTGCTTGGGCTGCATGCCGCCGGTGTAGTCGAGGAGGGTCGCGTCCTTCGCCTCCAGGACCATCTCCTGGTACTGGCCGGCCGGGATCTTGGCGAGCCGCGGGTACACGTACCAGCGCAGCAGCGGTGCGAGGGCCGCGCAGAACACGGCGAGGGCCAGCAGGACGAGGCTCGCTCTGCGTCTCATGGCCGGGCCTCCTCTACTTTCCGGGCGCGGGGGGCGCGGTGGTGAGCAGCGGTCTGGGCGAGGTCCTGCCTTCCGGCACCCCGGCCGCCGTGACGGCGAGGACGAGGACCAGCGCGGCGGCCAGCCCGATGGCGGCGGCGACGAGTGCGCGCATGCAGGGCCTCCGGGATCTGATGGAGCGTCAGGGCGGAGGCACCGTAGCAATGCGGACGTGAGATGAGAACCGTGCGACGGCCCCGGGTGGGCACGGGTTCAGGACCGGCCCCGGGCGTCGACGGTCCGTCGCGGGGTGCGGTACGGGGCTCAGCCGGTCGGCGTCGGCGTGGCGCTCGGCGCGGCCGAGGGGGTCGCCTTCGGGGTGGGGCTGGAGGTGGGGCTGGGCTTCGGGGTGGGGGACGACGTGGGGCTCGGCTTCGGGGTGGGGGTGGGGCTGGGCGTGGGGGTGGGCGTGGGCGTCGGGGTGGGGGTCGGCGTGGGGGTGGGCGTCGGGCTGGGCGTGGGCGTCGGGCTCGGGGTCGGCATCGGGCTGGGCGTGGGAGTCGGCTTCGGGCTCGGAGTCGGGGTCGGCTTCGGCTCAGGGCTCGGAGTCGGGGTCGGGCTCGGGGTCGGCTTCGGGGTGGGCTTCGGGTCCGACGGCTTCGCCGGGGCCGCCGCCGCCGCGGTGCCGCCGCCGTCCGGGACCTCGTGCGCCCCCTGGAGGTAGTACGTGAACCAGGACCGCACCGTCCGCAGGTACTCCGCGGACTGGTTGTAGGAGAGGACGGCCCGGTCCAGGTCGGCGCCGACCCGCAGGTCCCTGCTGCCGGCGCACAGGTAGCGGCCGGCGGCCAGCGCGGCGTCGTGCACGTTGTTCGGGTCGCGGCGGCCGTCGCCGTCCGCGTCCTGCCCCCAGGCCGCCCAGGTGGACGGGATGAACTGCATCGGTCCGACGGCCCGGTCGTGGCGGACGTCGCCGTCGTAGGCGCCGCCGTCGGTGTCGGAGATGTTCGCGAAGCCGTTGCCGTCGAGGACGGGTCCCAGGATGGGCCGCAGCGTGGTCCCGGCGGCGTCCACCTGTCCGCCCCGCGCCTGTCCCGACTCGACCTTGCCGATGGCCGCGAGGAGTTGCCAGCGCAGCCCGCACCCCGGGTCGTTCTCCCCCACCCGCTGCTCGGCCCGCCGGTACGCCGCGAGCACGCTCGCCGGTATCCCCTGCGCGCCCGCCGGCACCGGTCCGGCCTCCGGGGCGACAGCGGGCACCACGGCCCGCGGTGCCGGCGCGGGCCCCGCCGGGACGGCCGCCTCCACGGTCCCGCCCTCGGGCAGGAGCACGGCCGGCGGCTGCGGGCTGACCAGCGGCGGCAGTTCGGTGTAGTAGGAGGAGTCTCCCCCGGCCCCCGCGGCCGCCGGGGCCGGCTGCGCGAGGCCCTCGTCGGCGGCCGCGAGGTGCTGCCGGCCGCCTCCGGGACCCTGCGAGGCCGTCATCGCGGCGGCGACCAGCGCCGAGACCAGAGCGGCGGCCGCACCCCTGCGCAGGCCGCGTCCGAATATCCGTGCCGACATGAGCGGGCTCCCCTCCTGGACGTCCGCGTGACCCTACGTCGACTCCCTGCACAGGGCACGCAGTGTGCGGCGTTGTTCACCACATCCCCACGACCGCGAGGGGGTTCGGGTCGTATCGCGCATACTGTCCCGACGTCGAGCACCACCGGGAGAGACACCGTGCCGTTCACACTCAGCCATGCGGCCGCCGTCCTGCCGGCCGTCCGCCGGACCGGGCGGGCGCGGGGGCCACTGGTCGCGTCGGCCCTGGTCCTGGGCTCGTTCGCGCCGGACACCTTCTTCTTCGCGGACGCCGTCCTGCCGGGTCCCCTCATGTCGTACGGCACCTTCACCCACTCGCTGCTGGGCGTGGCCACCGCGGACGCCGTGCTCACCGCCGTCCTCGCCGCGTGCTGGCTGCTGCTGCGCGAGCCGCTGACGGCGCTCCTGCCGCGCGGACTGCGGGGCCGGGTGTACGCGTTCGTCCGCGGGGAGGACTGGCGGGGCCGGGCGCGGCCCGCGCTCGCGCTGTGGTTCTACCTGTCGGCGGTGGCCGGGTCGCTCACGCACGTGGTGTGGGACAGCTTCACGCACCACGACCGCTGGGGTACGGACGCCGTGCCGGAGCTCGGCCGGACCGCCGCCTTCGGCCTTCCCCTCTACTCCCTGCTCCAGTACGGCACTTCGGCGATGGCCGCCTGCGCCCTGGTGTGGTTCGCGGTGAGCGCGCTGCGCCGGCTCCCGGCCACGCCCGCCCCGCCGTCCGTGCCGGTGCTCCGCCCGGCGCAGGTGTGGGGCGCGCTGGCCCTGCTCGGGGTGTGCGTGGCGGTCGGGGTGACGGTGCGGGTGGTGCGCTTCTTCACGTTCTTCGAGGAGATCCGCACCCCCTTCGACATCATCCCGACGGTCTGCTTCGGAGCGGGCGGCGGCTTCGTCGTGGGACTGCTGCTCTACGGGGTCCTCGTGCGGCTGCTCCACCGCCCCGGCCGGGACCGCCGGGACCGCCACCACCCGGACCAGGAGACGCGGACGCCCGTCCCCACGGCGTAGCGGGGACGGGCGCTCGGTACTCGACGGCGGGGTCAGTGCGCGGCGGACTCCCAGTCCGCGCCGACGCCCACCGACACGTCGAGCGGGGCCCGCAGCGAGACGGCGGCGCCCATCTCCCGCCGCACCAGCTCCTCGACCCGCTCCCGCTCCCCGGGGGCGATCTCCAGCACGATTTCGTCGTGGACCTGGAGCAGCATCCGCGAGGCGAGGCCGCCCTCGGTGAGGGCCTTGTCCACGCGCAGCATGGCGACCTTGACGATGTCGGCGGCCGTGCCCTGGATCGGGGCGTTCAGCGCCATCCGCTCGGCGGCCTCGCGGCGCTGGCGGTTGTCGCTGTTGAGGTCGGGCAGGTAGCGGCGGCGGCCGAAGACCGTCGCCGTGTAGCCGGTGGCGCGGGCTTCGTCCACCACCCGCTGGAGGTAGTCGCGGACCCCGCCGAACCGCTCGAAGAAGGTGTCCATCAGGCCGCGCGCCTCGGCGGGCTCGATGTTCAGCTGCTGGGCGAGACCGAAGGCGGACAGCCCGTACGCCAGGCCGTAGGACATGGCCTTGATCTTGCGGCGCATTTCGGCGTCGACCTCGGACCGCTCCACTGCGAACACCTGGGAGGCGACGGTGGTGTGCAGGTCCTCACCGGTGGCGAAGGCCTCGATGAGGCCCTCGTCCTCGGACAGGTGGGCCATGACGCGCAGCTCGATCTGGCTGTAGTCGGCGGTCATGAGGGACTCGTAGCCCTCGCCGACGACGAACCCTCGGCGGATGGCGCGGCCCTCGTCGGTGCGTACCGGCACGTTCTGCAGGTTCGGGTCGGTGGAGGACAGCCGGCCGGTCGCGGCGACGGTCTGGCTGAAGCTGGTGTGCACCCGGCCGTCCGGGGCGATGGACTTGACCAGGCCCTCCACGGTGACGCGCAGCTTGGCCTGCTCCCGGTGGCGCAGCATGATCACGGGGAGTTCGTGGTCGGTCTGCGTGGCCAGCCAGGCCAGGGCGTCCGCGTCCGTGGTGTAACCGGTCTTGGTCTTCTTCGTCTTGGGCAGGTCCAGCTCGCCGAAGAACACCTCCTGGAGCTGCTTGGGCGAGCCGAGGTTGAACTCGTGGCCGACCGCCGCGTGCGCCTCCTTCACGGCCTGCTGCACGGCGCCCGCGAACTGCTGCTCCATGCCTTCCAGGTGGTCGCGGTCGGCGGCGATGCCCGCCCGCTCCAGCCGGGCCAGCAGCTCGGAGGTGGGCAGTTCCATCTCGTGCAGCAGCTCGACGGCGCCGACCTCGGGCAGCTTCGCGGTGAAGGCGTCACCCAGGTCGAGGACGGCGCGGGCCTGCGCCATCAGGGCGTCGGCCTCGGCGGTCTCGTCGGCTCCGAAGGCCAGCTGGCCGTCGGCGGCCGGGGGCGCCAGTTCCCGGTGCAGGTACTCGTTGGACAGGACGTCCAGCGCGAAGGAGCGGCGGCCCGGCTTGACCAGGTACGCGGCGAGCGCGGTGTCCATGGTGACCCCGGCCAGGCTCCAGCCGTGCTCGGGGAAGACCCGCATCAGGCCCTTGGCGTTGTGCACGACCTTGGGCCGCGAGGCGTCGGCCGCCCAGGCGGCGAAGGCCTTGTCGTCGGCCTCGTCCAGGGCGGAGGGCTCGAACCAGGCGGCGGCCCCGCCGGCCGCGGCGAGCGCGATCTCGGTGACGTTGCCCTGGCCCAGCGCCCAGCTGTCCACGGTGGAGACGCCGAGCGGGCCGCCCGCGTGGCTCTCCAGCCACGGCGCCAGCTCGCCCGCGCCCAGCACCGACGCGTCCAGTTCCACACCGGCCGCCGGGGCCGGCGCCTCCTCCTCGGCCGCGCCCGGGTCCACGGCGAGCAGCCGCTCGCGCAGCGAGGCGTTGCGGATCTCCAGGACGTCCAGGACGCCGATCATGGCGGCCCGGTCGTAGGGGGCGCGCTCCAGGTCGGCGGGGGTCTTGGGCAGCTCCACGTCCTTGACCATCTCGGTCAGGACGCGGTTGAGCTTGACGGCCTCCAGGTGGTCCCGGAAGTTCTGCCCGGCCTTGCCCTTGACCTCGTCGGCGCGCTCCACCAGTTCCTTGAACGACCCGAACTGGGTGATCCACTTGGCGGCGGTCTTCTCTCCGACACCCGGGATGCCCGGCAGGTTGTCGGACGGGTCGCCGCGCAGCGCCGCGAAGTCCGGGTACTGCTGCGGGGTCAGCCCGTACTTCTCCTCGACCTTCTCGGGGGTGAAGCGGGTCAGCTCGGAGACGCCCTTGGTCGGGTACAGCACGGTGGTGCGCTCGGAGACGAGCTGGAAGGAGTCCCGGTCCCCGGTGACGATCAGCACGTCGAAGCCGGCGGCCTCGGCCTGCGTCGCCAGCGTCGCGATCACGTCGTCGGCCTCGAAGCCGTCGACCGCGAACCGCGGCACCTTCATGGTGTCGAGGAGCTCGCCGATCAGCTCGACCTGCCCCTTGAACTCGTCGGGGGTCTTGGAGCGGTTCGCCTTGTACTCGGGGAACTCCGTCGAGCGCCACGTCTTGCGCGATACGTCGAAGGCCACCGCGAAGTGCGTGGGCGCCTCGTCGCGCAGCGTGTTCGCCAGCATCGACGCGAAGCCGTAGATGGCGTTGGTCGGCTGGCCGGTCGCCGTCGTGAAGTTCTCCGCGGGCAGGGCGAAGAACGCCCGGTACGCCAGGGAGTGCCCGTCCATGAGCATCAGGCGGGGGCGGTCCGCTGCGGTCGTCTGGTCGGTCTTCTTCGATGCTGTCTCTGCCACGCCCCCGATCCTAGGCGCCCCCACCGACAATTCCGGCGTCGGCGATGTCGGTGGAGCGTGACAGGATCGGACGTGTAGGCGAATACGCGCGAAGCCGCATCCGTGCGGCGGCAGCACACTCAGGAAGCTCAAAGGGGAGCGACATGGCCACCAAGCCGCCCGCAGGTGATCCCGTACAGGACGCGCCGCAGGTCGCGCCTCCCCAGCACGCCGCGGCCGGCCTGCCCGCCATCGGGCACACCCTGCGGATCGCCCAGCAGCAGATGGGCCTCGCCCGCACCGCGCGCACCCTCCTCAAGGTCAACCAGAAGGACGGCTTCGACTGCCCCGGCTGCGCCTGGCCCGAGGGCGACAAGCGGCACGCGGCGGAGTTCTGCGAGAACGGCGCCAAGGCCGTCGCCGAGGAGGCCACGCTGCGCCGGGTCACCCCGGCCTTCTTCGCCGCGCACCCCCTGGCCGACCTGGAGACCCGCTCCGGGTACTGGCTGGGGCAGCAGGGCCGGATCACCGAGCCGATGCTCCTGGAGGCCGGCGCGGACCGGTACGAGGCGGTGAGCTGGGAGCGGGCCTTCGCGGTGATCGCCGAGGAGCTGCGCGCCCTCGCCTCCCCCGACGAGGCCCTCTTCTACACCTCGGGCCGCACCAGCAACGAGGCCGCGTTCCTCTTCCAGCTCTTCGCCCGCGAGTTCGGCACCAACAACCTGCCGGACTGCTCCAACATGTGCCACGAGTCCTCGGGCTCCGCACTGAACGAGACCATCGGCATCGGCAAGGGCAGCGTCTCCCTCGAAGACCTCCACCAGGCCGAACTGATCATCGTCGCCGGGCAGAACCCGGGCACCAACCACCCCCGCATGCTCTCCGCGCTGGAGAAGGCCAAGCAGGCCGGCGCGAAGATCATCTCGGTGAACCCGCTGCCCGAAGCCGGCACCGAACGGTTCAAGAACCCGCAGAGCCCCCTCGGCATGCTCAAGGGCACCGCCCTGACCGACCTGTTCCTCCAGATCCGCATCGGCGGCGACCAGGCCCTCTTCCGCCTCCTCAACAAGCTCGTCATCGAGACCGAGGGCGCCGTCGACCAGGACTTCGTCCGCGAGCACACCCACGGCTACGAGGACCTCGCGGCCGCCGCCGCAGACGCCGACTGGGACGAGACCCTCACCGCCACCGGCCTCACCCGCCCCGACATCGAACGCGCCCTGGCCATGATCCTGGCCTCCCGGCGCACCATCGTCTGCTGGGCCATGGGCCTCACCCAGCACAAACACTCCGTCGCCACCATCCGCGAGGTCGTCAACCTCCTCCTGCTGCGCGGCGACATCGGCCGCCCCGGCTCCGGCGTCTGCCCCGTCCGCGGCCACTCCAACGTCCAGGGCGACCGCACCATGGGGATCTTCGAACGCCCCGCGCCCGCCTTCCTCGACGCCCTCGACCGCGAATTCGCCATCACCTCGCCCCGCGCGCACGGCTACGACGTGGTCCGCTCCATCGAGGCCCTGCGCGACGGCAAGGCCAAGGTCCTCATCGCCATGGGCGGCAACTTCGTGGGCGCCACCCCCGACACCGACGTCACCGAGGCGGCGATCCGCCGCGCCTCCCTGACCGTCCACGTCTCCACCAAGCTCAACCGCTCCCACGCGGTCACCGGCCGGCGCGCCCTGATCCTGCCCACCCTCGGCCGCACCGACAAGGACGTCCAGGCGGGTGGCAAGCAGTTCGTGACCGTCGAGGACTCCATGGGCATGGTCCACGCCTCCCGCGGCAACCTCGCCCCCGCCTCCCCGCACCTGCTCTCCGAACCGGCGATCGTGGCCCGGATGGCGCGCGCCGTCCTCGGCGCCGCCTCCGCCACCCCGTGGGAGGAGTTCGAGAAGGACTACGCCACCGTCCGCGACCGGATCTCCCGCGTCGTCCCCGGCTTCGAGGACTTCAACGCCCGCGTGGCGCACCCCGGCGGGTTCCAGCTGCCGCACGCCCCCCGCGACGAGCGCCGCTTCCCCACGAAGACCGGCAAGGCCAACTTCACCGCCGCCCCCGTCGAGTACCCGCGCGTCCCGGCCGGCCGGCTGCTCCTGCAGACCCTGCGCAGCCACGACCAGTACAACACCACCATCTACGGCCTCGACGACCGCTACCGCGGCATCACCGGCGGCCGCCGCGTCGTCATGGTCAACCCCGAGGACGCCGCCGAGCTCGGCCTGGCCGACGGCTCGTACACCGACATCGTCGGCGAGTGGAAGGACGGCGTGGAGCGCCGCGCCCCCGGCTTCCGCGTCGTGCACTACCCGACCGCGCGCGGCTGCGCCGCCGCCTACTACCCCGAGACGAACGTGCTGGTCCCCCTCGACTCGACCGCCGACGTCAGCAACACCCCCGCGAGCAAGTCCGTCGTCGTGCGCTTCGAACCGGCCTGATAGAACGACTCCAGGACAAGATGGTTAACGATCGTTGACGAACGGAGCCGGCCCATGGGTCAGCAGCACGCTGTGAAGTTCCCCCAGGAAGTACTCGACGAGTACGCGGCCCTGGGCATCGACCTCCCCGCCCTCTTCTCGGCGGGCGACCTCGGCCAGCGCATGGAGATCCGCGTCCTGGAGGCCTCCGCCGACCGCGTCGTGGGCACCATGCCCGTCAAGGGCAACACCCAGCCCTACGGACTCCTGCACGGCGGCGCCTCCGCCGTACTGGCCGAGACCCTCGGATCCGTCGGCGCCATGATGCACGGCGGCATCGGCAAGATCGCCGTGGGCGTCGACCTGAACTGCACCCACCACCGCGGCGCCCGCTCCGGCCTGGTCACCGGCGTCGCCACCCCCGTCCACCGGGGCCGCTCCACCGCCACCTACGAGATCGTCATCACCGACGACCAGGACCGCCGCGTCTGCAGCGCCCGCCTGACGTGCCTGCTGCGCGACACGGAGTCTTAACAACAGGGCCGATACGACCTGTTGTGCCACCACCGGCGCCGGTCTAGCGTTCCCGCATGGGATCCGGACCGGCGCCGCTGCGCGCCACGGCCGCGTGCGCGACGACGGCGCTCCTGACCGCCGCACTCCTCGGCTGCGCGGGCGGCACCCGCACCACCCCCGCCACACCCGCCCCGCACACCACCACCCCGCAAGAACTGTGCACCGCACTGATCACCCACTGGGCCGGGGTCGTCCTCGACGGCGGCGAGGGCCAGGACGCCGTCCACCTCGACTACCAGGCGATGGGCCTGTCCGGCGGCCAGAACGAGATCCTGCGCACCGTCCTCGACCTGGCCCGCCCCGTCCAGCGCACCCAGGGCCGCGACGCCGCCCGCGCCCTCACCGCCCGCGAGGCCTCGGCCCGCTGCGCCGAGCGCTACCGCTCGGGCGCCCCGACCGGCGGGCCCTGGCAGTGAGCGGGGGCATCGGCCCGGTCGAGCCCGGGGACGGCACGGCGGACCGCGAGGACCGCGAGGACCCCGAGAGCCACGAGGGCCCGCGTACGGCCCCCCGTACGCCCCGGGCGGCCAGGGCGGCGGCGGAACGCCTCCGCGTCGGCTACGCCCGCCACCGCCGGGCGACCCTCGCCACGGCCGCGGCGCTGCTGCTGGCCGCGAGCGCCGCCCGCTGGTACACCACCCGGCCCGAGCCGCCCGTGGCCCCGCCCCCGCCGGCGCCGTCGCAGTCGGTGTCCCTGACCTACCTGGAGCCGGTGGAGCCGACCCCTCCCGGCGCCGCCTTCGCCTTCACTGTCCGTGTGCGGAACGCCTCCGGGCCGGCCGTCTCGGTGGAGCGGATCGCCCAGCCGTCGCCGGCGCTGAGCGTGACGATCCGGCCACCGGCACCGGTCACGGTCGCCCCCGGGGAGGCCCGCGAGCTCACGGTGCTGATCGGGACAAATGACTGCGTGCATGTAGCACGGAATTCCGGGCTGCCTTTCCTGGAAGTAACCCTGAGTAATGGATTCCAGAAAGAGGATCACAGTTACATCCCCGGTGACCGATATGCCAGGGATCTTTCCACCGCTCTGACCAGGGCCTGTCCCGAAGATCGAGACACCCCCATCCCGACGCCGTCATGACCAAAACCCCCCAGACGCCTGGTGCGACAGTACTGAAACCACACCAAGCACCTGCCGCATCTCAGCATGCGGACGCGACGAAACGGCCTGAATTCCCCCGTTCCACCCGCAGAGATCCGCTATGCATTACGCCGTGGCATAACAAGAGAGTCACATCATTGGCCTCAGCCCTCCATATCCCCCGATCTCCCGCTTAGAGTCACGGCCAGTTACCGCGACCGCCGGATTTCCTTCAGTTCGGTTCCCCGCGTTCGACTCGGCGCGTCCCACGGGGGACGCGGCGCCAGGAAAGGACTGATCGTGCGTTCTCGTCAGCTCATCGCCGTGACCGCCGCCCTCGCCGCGGGCGCTCTCACTCTCACCGCCTGCGGCTCGCGCGACGGCGGCTCCACCGGTGACGGTGGCTCCGGCACCACGGTCGTCATCGGCGTCGACGCCCCCCTGACGGGCGACCTCTCGGCCCTCGGCCTCGGCATCAAGAACTCCGCGGACCTCGCCGCCAAGCAGGCCAACGAGAAGAAGTACGTCAAGGGCGTCACCTTCAAGATCCAGGCCCTCGACGACCAGGCGCAGGCCTCCTCCGGCCAGCAGAACGCCACCAAGCTGACCGCCGACAAGGACGTCCTCGGCGTCGTCGGCCCGCTGAACTCCTCGGTCTCCGAGTCCATGCAGAAGGTCTTCGACGACGCCAAGCTGGCCCAGATCTCCCCGGCCAACACCAGCCCGTCCCTGACCCAGGGCGCCAAGTGGGCCGAGGGCCAGAAGACCCGCACCTACAAGAGCTACTTCCGCACCGCCACCACGGACGCCATCCAGGGCCCGTTCGCGGCGCAGTACCTCTTCAACAAGGCGGGCAAGAAGAAGGTCTTCATCATCGATGACAAGAAGACCTACGGCTCCGGCCTCGCCGGCACCTTCAAGGGCGAGTTCACCAAGCTCGGCGGCCAGGTCGTCGGCGAGGGCCACATCGACCCGGAGTCCAAGGACTTCTCGGCCATCGTGACCCAGGTCAAGAACTCCGGCGCCGACGTCGTCTACTACGGCGGCGAGTACCCCGCGGCCGGCCCGCTCAGCAAGCAGATCAAGGCCTCCGGCGCCAACATCCCGCTCGTCGGCGGTGACGGCATCTACGACAAGAAGTACGTCGAGCTCGCCGGCGACGGCGCCATCGGCGACTTCGCCACCTCCGTCGGCGCGCCGGTCGAGAGCCTGCCGTCCGCCAAGGAGTTCGTCGCCAACTACGAGAAGGCCGGCTACAAGGACCCGTTCGCAGCGTACGGCGGCTACTCCTACGACTCCGCCTGGGCCGTCATCGAGGCCGTCAAGAAGGTCGTCGACGCCAACAACGGCAAGCTCCCCTCCGACGCCCGCGCCAAGGTCCTCGAGGCCGTCCAGGGCGTCTCCTTCGACGGTGTGACCGGCAAGGTCTCCTTCGACGAGTTCGGCGACGCCACCAACAAGCAGCTGACCGTCTACAAGGTCGAAGGCGGCGAGTGGAAGTCCGTCGAGTCCGGCACCTACGGCGGCTGACCTCCCACCGGCTAGCCCTCTAGCTCGCTAGCCCCTCACCCCTCATTTGCCGCGCGGGGCGCGCACCACAAGCGCCCCGCGCGGTGTCACATCCGTCGAAAGACTCGGAGGACCTGCGGTGCACGAACTGCCGCAACAGCTGGTCAACGGCCTGCTACTGGGATCCATGTACGGGCTCGTCGCCATCGGCTACACGATGGTCTATGGCATTGTCCAGCTCATCAACTTCGCCCACGGCGAGATCTTCATGACCGGCGGGTTCGGAGCCCTCACGGTCTGGCTGATGCTCCCCGGCGGCACCACCATGTGGGTGGCCCTGCCCCTCATGCTCATCGGCGCCATCATCGTCGCCACCCTCATAGCCGTCGGCGCGGAACGCTTCGCCTACCGGCCGCTGCGCAGCGCCCCGCGCCTCGCACCGCTGATCACCGCCATCGGACTCTCCATCGTCCTCCAGCAGGCGGTCTGGGCCTGGTACCCCGACGCGCGGTCCTCCGTCGTCTTCCCCGAGATCCCCGGGGGCCCCTTCCACCTCGGCAGCATCACCATCCAGACCGGTGACGTCTTCCTCCTCCTCGCCGCCCCCATCTCCATGGCCTTCCTCGGCTTCTTCGTCAAGAAGACCCGCACCGGCCGCGGCATGCAGGCAACCGCGCAGGACCCGGACACCGCGAAGCTCATGGGCATCAACACCGACCGCATCATCACGGTCGCGTTCGCCCTCGGCGCGGCCTTCGCCGCCGTCGGAGCCGTCGCCTACGGCCTCAAGTACGGCGAGGTCAACTACCGGATGGGCTTCATCCTCGGACTCAAGGCCTTCACCGCCGCAGTCCTCGGCGGCATCGGCAACATCTACGGCGCCATGATCGGCGGCCTGGTCCTCGGCCTCGCCGAAACCCTCACCACCGCCTACATCGCCGACGTACCCGGCATGAGCCAGCTCGGCGGCCAGTCCTGGGGCAACACCTGGGCGTTCGTACTCCTCATCCTCGTGCTCCTCTTCCGACCTCAGGGTCTGTTGGGTGAGCGCGTGGCGGACAGGGCGTGAGAACCATGACGACCAACACCGCAGAACTCACGGACACCGTGAAGACCACCACCCCCGCCCGGGGCTTCATCGCCCTCCCCGAGAAGACGGCCCGCGCCCTCGCCACCGCAGGCGGCGCCCTCACCGTCATCTCCAGCTTCCTCGCCTGGACCTGGACCTCCGCCTTCCCCGGTGACCTCACCGTCTACGGCTACCCCGGCGGCCTCCAGTGGCTCGTCCTCGTCGGCGGCACCCTCACCACCCTCTTCGGCCTCGCCTCCTACGGAGTCAAGGGCCTCGGCTGGCTCGCCCCCGCAGGCACCGACGCAGCCCTCAAGCTGTCCGCCGCCGCCGCCTTCGCCACCGCCTGGTACACGATCCTCGCGATCACCACCACCCTCGGCGGCGTCGTCAACCTGGAGCCCGGCGGCTACATCGTCGCGGTCACCACCCTCCTCGCCCTCGTCGGCGCCCTCGCGCTCCCCTTCGAGCACCCGGTCCTCGAAGGCCCCGACCCCGACGACACCGCGTGGGAGCAGCGCAAGCACCACCTCGGCAACCGCTGGACGACCGTCAAGGCCGCCCTCTCCACCGGCACCGCCCGCCCGGCGCCCCCGCTGCCGGCCTGGACCGAGATCCTGCTCATCACCGCAGTCCTCGCCCTGGCCCTCGCCGTCTTCACCTACGGCATCACCACCCCGTACCAGGAACTCTTCATCGGCTTCCTGATCACCGCGGCCTTCGGCTTCGCCGCCCTCAACAAGGCCGGCCTGGTCGCCCGCTTCACCGCACTCACCGCCAAGCACCGCAACGTCGCCCTCGTCGGCGCCTTCGCCGCGGCCGCAGCGTTCCCGCTCACCCAGACCGACGACCAGTACGCGACCCTCGGCGTCAACATCCTCATCTTCGCCACCGTCGCCCTCGGCCTGAACATCGTCGTCGGCCTCACCGGCCTCCTCGACCTCGGCTACGTCGCCTTCCTCGGCGTCGGCGCCTACACCGCCGCCCTGGTCTCCGGATCGCCCAACTCCCCGTTCGGCGTGCACTTCCCCTTCTGGGCCGCACTCCTCGTCGGAGCCGTCGCCTCCATGGTCTTCGGCGTCCTCATCGGCGCCCCGACCCTGCGCCTGCGCGGCGACTACCTGGCCATCGTCACCCTCGGCTTCGGAGAGATCTTCCGCATCTCGATGAACAACCTCGACGGTGTCTCCGGCCCCGACATCACCAACGGCCCCAACGGCATCGCCGGCATCCCGAACATCGACCTCTTCGGATTCGACTTCGGCGCCAGCCACACCATCGCCGGACTCACCATCGGCCGCTTCGCCAACTACTTCCTGCTGATGCTCCTGATCACCCTCATCGTGGTCATGGTCTTCCGCCGGAGCGCCGAATCCCGCATCGGCCGCGCCTGGGTCGCCATCCGAGAGGACGAGACCGCCGCCGAAGCCATGGGCATCAACGGCTTCCGCGTCAAGCTCATCGCCTTCGCCCTCGGCGCCACCCTCGCCGGCCTCGCCGGCGCCGTACAGGCCCACGTGAACTACACCGTCACCCCGGACCAGTACGTCTTCGCCAACGCCGTGCCCCCGAACTCCGCGTTCCTGCTCGCCGCGGTCGTCCTCGGCGGCATGGGCACCATCTCCGGACCCCTCGTCGGCGGATCCCTGCTCTTCCTGATCCCCAACAAGCTCCAGTTCCTCGGCGAATACCAGCTCCTCGTCTTCGGCATCGCGCTCGTCATCCTGATGCGCCTGCGCCCCGAAGGCCTCATCCCCAACCGGCGCAACCAGCTCGAACTCCACAAGGACCTCGAAGCGCCCACAGTCCTCGGCAAGACAGGGGCCTGATCCATGACCACCACCACGACCGAGACGGTCCTGGACGCCCGCGGCGTCACGATGCGCTTCGGCGGCCTCACCGCCGTCAAGAACGTCGACCTGACCGTGCGCAGCGGCGAGATCGTCGGCCTCATCGGCCCCAACGGCGCCGGCAAGACCACCTTCTTCAACTGCCTCACCGGCCTCTACATCCCCACCGAGGGCGAAGTCCGGTACAAGGGCACGGTCCTGCCCCCCAAGTCCTACAAGGTCACCGCGGCCGGCATCGCCCGCACCTTCCAGAACATCCGTCTCTTCAACAACATGACGGTCCTGGAAAACGTCCTCGTAGGCCGCCACACCCGCACCAAGGAAGGCCTCTGGTCGGCCCTCCTGCGCCTGCCCAGCTTCGGCCGCGAAGAACTCGCCAGCCGCGAGCGAGCCATGGAACTCCTCGAGTTCATCGGCCTCGACCACAAGGCCGAACACCTCGCCCGCAACCTCCCCTACGGCGAACAGCGCAAGCTGGAAATCGCCCGCGCCCTCGCCAGCGACCCCGGCCTCATCCTCCTGGACGAGCCCACCGCCGGCATGAACCCGCAGGAGACCCGGACCACCGAAGAACTCATCTTCGCCATCCGGGACAAGGGCATCGCCGTCCTCGTCATCGAGCACGACATGCGCTTCATCTTCAACCTCTGCGACCGCGTCGCCTGCCTCGTCCAGGGCGAAAAGCTCATCGAAGGCACCGCCGCCGAAGTCCAGGGCGACGAGCGCGTCATCGCCGCCTACATCGGCGAACCCTTCGAAGGCGCCCCCGGCGCCGAAGAAGTCGCGGAGGTCGACACAGCCGAGGCGAACAGCATCACCAGCACGGACGGAGAAGACCGGTGACCGCACTCCTGGAGGTCGAGGACCTCCGCGTCGCCTACGGCAAGATCGAAGCCGTCAAGGGCATCTCCTTCAGCGTCGACGAAGGCCAGGTCGTCGCCCTCATCGGGACGAACGGCGCCGGCAAGACCACCACGCTGCGCACCCTGTCCGGCCTGATCAAACCGCGCGGCGGCCAGATCAGGTTCCAGGGCAAGTCGCTCAAGAAGGTCGCCGCACACGACATCGTCTCGCTCGGCCTCGCCCACTCCCCCGAGGGCCGGCACATCTTCCCGCGCATGACCATCGAGGACAACCTCCTCCTCGGCGCCTTCCTGCGCAGCGACAAGGAAGGCATCCAGAAGGACGTCCAGCGCGCCTACGACCTCTTCCCCATCCTGGGAGAACGCCGCAAGCAGGCCGCCGGCACCCTCTCGGGCGGCGAGCAGCAGATGCTCGCCATGGGCCGCGCGCTCATGTCCCGTCCCAAGCTGCTCATGCTCGACGAGCCCTCCATGGGCCTCTCCCCGATCATGATGCAGAAGATCATGGCCACCATCTCCGAGCTCAAGGCCGACGGCACGACCATCCTCCTGGTCGAGCAGAACGCCCAGGCCGCGCTGTCCCTGGCCGACCAGGGCCACGTCATGGAGATCGGCAACGTCGTCCTGTCCGGCCCGGGCCGCGAGCTCCTCGTCAACGAGGACGTCCGCAAGGCCTACCTCGGCGAGGACTAGCCCCTCCCCGTACATGCGTGAGGCCCGTCTCCCCTCGGGGGAGACGGGCCTCACGCATGTCGGTACCGCTGCTACTCGGCTGCTACTTGGCGGCGTCCCGCTTCTTCTCCTCGGCGTCCTCGATGACCGCCTCGGCTACCTGCTGCATGGACATCCGCCGGTCCATGGAGGTCTTCTGGATCCACCGGAACGCGGCCGGCTCCGACAGCCCGTACTGGGTCTGCAGGATGCTCTTGGCACGGTCCACGAGCTTGCGGGTCTCCAGGCGCGCGGAGAGGTCCGCGACCTCCTTCTCCAGCGCCCGCAGCTCGGCGAAGCGGGAGACGGCCATCTCGATGGCCGGGACGACGTCGCTCTTGCTGAAGGGCTTGACCAGGTACGCCATGGCCCCGGCGTCACGGGCCCGCTCGACCAGGTCGCGCTGCGAGAACGCGGTGAGCATCAGGACGGGGGCGATGGACTCCTCCGCGATCTTCTCGGCGGCGGAGATCCCGTCCAGGACGGGCATCTTCACATCGAGGATCACCAGGTCGGGCCGGTGCTCGCGCGCGAGCTCCACGGCCGTCGCCCCGTCCCCGGCCTCACCGACGACGGAGTACCCCTCCTCCTCGAGCATCTCCTTCAGGTCGAGACGGATGAGAGCCTCGTCCTCGGCGATGACGACCCGGGTCGTCAGCGGCGGAACGTGCGACTGGTCGGCGTCGGGCGTGGGCGTCGACTCGTGCTCGGCGGTCACGGGGGCTCCTTGTTGCGGGGCGCTGCTGCTTGTATGAGCCTACCTAGCAGCGCCGCCGCATGGTCACCCGGTACACTCCGACGAGCAGCCCTGCCGGGTTGGTGGAATGGCATACACGGATGTCTCAAACACATCTGCCCGTAAGGGCTTGCGGGTTCGAGTCCCGCACTCGGCACGTGTCCGAAAAGCGGACGTTCACCTTCGCGTGAACGTTCGCTTTTTGCTACGTACGGCGATGACGCGTGACTCACAGTGTGGACATGGAGTTCCACAGCCTGGAGACCCGGCAAACAGCACTCACCCTTCTGCGCGGGGGGACGGCGAACAGCGAGGTGGCCCGTCGACTGGATATCCCCCTCGGCACGGTGAGCTACTGGAAGCACATGGACCGCGCGAGACGCGGCGAATGCCCCGGATCCCATCGGGCGGCTTGCCCGCATTGCCACGGAGACGCCCTCGATACCGAGGCATACGCCTACCTGCTTGGTCTCTACCTGGGCGATGGCCACATATCTCACTACTCCGGCCACCGCGTCCCCAACCTGATGGTCACCTGCGATGACGGCTGGCCTGGACTGATGGACTTGGCCGAGCAATCCATGCGCCGCGTCTTCCCAGCGAATCAGGTCTGCCGAGTTCGCAAGGTCGGCTGCCACAACATCAAGGTCTACTCGAAGCACCTGGAGTGCCTGTTCCCCCAGCACGGGCCCGGGAAGAAGCACGAACGCCGGATCACCCTTGAGGACTGGCAGGAGGAGATCGTCGACGCTCACCCCTGGGAGTTCATCCGGGGGCTGATCCACTCCGACGGGTGTCGGATCACCAACTGGACCACCCGGATGGTCGGTGGGGAGCGGAAGCGGTACGAGTATCCGCGGTACTTCTTCACCAACAAGTCGGACGACATCCGCAAGCTCTGTACCGACACCCTGACCAAGGTCGGTGTCCGGTGGACGGTGCTGGCGCGGGGCAGTGATCCCTTCAACGTGTCCGTCGCGCGGAAGGAATCCGTCGCGCTGATGGACGCGCACGTCGGGCCGAAGCATTAGGCCGGGAGGTCGCTCGCGCCGCCGAGGTTGTGGATCAGGCGGCGCAGGACGTTGATGGTGGCGGCGTAGTCGGTGTCGGGGACGCCGGCTCGCATGGTCGCGTGGACCTTGGCGTTGCGGGTGCGGGCGCGTTCGCGGGCGGCTTCGCCGGCGGGGGTGAGGGTGAGGCGGTCCCCCGAGGTGCGGGTCCAGCCCCGGTCGGCGAGGTCGGTGTGGATGGCGTCGAAGTCGAGGTTCTGGTCGTCGTAGGGGGTGAGTTTCGCGGTGAGGGTGGCGGCCGTCCATTCGTCCGGGGCTCCGGCGATGTGGTTGAGGATCCACCAGTGGGGTTGGGTGAGGGATTCCTCGGCGAGGGCGGTGCGGAGGCCGCCGACGATGATGCGGTTGGCGGCGCCGGTCCAGTAGCCGATGGCCTGGGCAGCGACCTGCTCTTCGGGGTATTCCTTGATCTCCATATGGCGAACGTATGACCTCGAGTTTGGTTGAGGTCAAGGGATCGAAGATGAAGGGGACTCCGCGATGAGCGAGAAGGCTCGGAAGCTGTTCGACGCGCTGGATCTGAACCATGACGGTGAGCTGACGCGTGCGGAGGTGATTTCGGCGTTGCGGAGCAAGGGGCCGACGTTGGCCGCGCAGGGGGATCTGCCGTTCTGGGGTGTGGGGGATGCGGACGCGTCGTCGGCGTTGTTCGATGCGGCGGACAAGAACGGGGATGCGGTGTTGTCGCTGGAGGAGTTCGAGGCGGAGGTGGACCGGCGGTTCGGCTGGTAGGCCTTGGGGCCCGGCGTCAGGGGCGGTGGGTGAGGCCGTGCAGGACGGTGGCGGCGTGGGCTTGGGCTTGGGTGGGGTCGAGGGGGGCGTGTTCGACGAGGAGGCGGTACCAGAAGGGGCCGAAGACCAGGTCGGTGGCGTGGGTGAGGTCGGTGGTGGGTGGGATTTCCTGGCGGGCGAGGGCGCGGGTGAGGAGGCCGGCGACGAGTTCGCGGCGGGTGCGGGCCCAGGCGCGGAAGGCTTCGGCGAAGGCGGGGTCTAGTTGGGCTTCGGCCATGAGGCCGGTGAGGGCTTTGGCGCGGACGGGGTCGTGGCCGATGCGGTAGAGGTCGGTGAGGAAGGCGGTGAGGTCGCCTTCGAGGGTGCCGGTGTCGGGTTCGGGGACGCGGGTGGCGGTTTCGTGGGCGTAGGCGTCCATGACGAGGGCGGGTTTGGATTTCCACCAGCGGTAGACGGTGCTTTTGGCGACGTTGGCGCGTTTGGCGACGCCTTCGATGGTGAGGGCGCCGTAGCCGTTCTCGACGAGGAGGGCGGCGGTGGCTTCGAGGACGGAGTGGTGGGCGTCTTCGTTGCGGAGTCGCCCACCGGTGCGGGGCGACGGGTTCTGGGGAGTGGTTGACACGCCATCACGATAGCCCTACCGTTTATCGAAACGCTGCGTAGCGTTTCGATAAACGGTAGGGCGAGCAGGGGGATGAGTCATGAGCAGGATCGTGATCGCGCACGGGTACGGGATGGCGCCGTCCGAGCACTGGTATCCGTCGGTGGCGGAGGAGTTCTCGGGTGAGGGGCACGAGGTGCGGGTGCCGGCGTTCTCGGAGTCGGCGGCGCCGGATGCCGGGGTGTGGCTGAAGGAGCTGGCGGTGCAGACGGAGGGCGCGTCTGCGGGTGGGACGGTGCTGGTGGGGCACAGCCTGGGCGGGGTGAATGTGCTGCGGTTGCTTCAGCGGCACGACACGGCGGCCGAGGGGGCTTTTGCCGGGGTGGTGTTCGTGGCGTCGATGTCGGGCGAGGTGGGGTACGACGCGTTGGCGCCGTTCTTCTCGCCGGAGTTCGACTGGGCGCGGATCCGTGGGGCGGCGCGGGAGTTCCGGGTGTTGCACGCGGCGGACGATCCGGTGACGGGGGTTCGTACTCCGGAGCACATCATGCGGTTCGTGCGGGAGTTGGGGGCTACGGCGACGGTGACCGCGTCGGGCGGGCATTTTCCCAGTACGGGTGAGAGCCGGTTGGTGTTGCCCGACGCGGTGCGGTTGATACGGGAGGTGCTGTAGCCGCGGTGGGTGGTGCGGCTGTATCGCCGTGGTGGGTCAGCGGACGGGGTCGCCGATGTGGTGGATGCGGACGAGGTTGGTCTTTCCGCTGACGCCGGGGGGTGAGCCGGCGGTGATGACGACGATGTCGCCGGGGACGCAGCGTCCGATGCGCAGGAGTTCTTCTTCGACCTGGGCGACCATGGCGTCGGTGGAGTCGACGTGGGGGCCGAGGAAGGTTTCGACGCCCCAGGTGAGGTTGAGTTGGGAGCGGGTGGCGGGGTCGGGGGTGAAGGCGAGGAGGGGGATGGGGCTGCGGTAGCGGGAGAGTCGGCGGACGGTGTCTCCGCTTTGGGTGAAGGCGACGAGGAATTTGGCGCCGAGGAAGTCGCCCATTTCGGCGGCTGCGCGGGCTACGGCTCCGCCTTGGGTGCGGGGCTTGTTGCGGTCGGTGAGGGGTGGGAGGCCCTTGGTGAGGATGTCTTCTTCGGCGGCTTCGACGATGCGGGACATGGTGCGTACGGTCTCGATGGGGTATTTGCCGACGCTGGTTTCGCCGGAGAGCATGACGGCGTCGGTGCCGTCGATGACGGCGTTGGCGACGTCGGAGGCTTCGGCGCGGGTGGGCCGGGAGTTTTCGATCATCGAGTCGAGCATCTGGGTGGCGACGATGACCGGTTTGGCGTTGCGCTTGGCGAGTTTGACGGCGCGCTTCTGGACGATCGGGACGAGTTCGAGGGGCATTTCGACGCCGAGGTCGCCGCGGGCGACCATGATGCCGTCGAAGGCGGCGACGATGTCGTCGATGTTGTCGACGGCCTGGGGCTTTTCGATCTTGGCGATGACGGGGAGGCGGCGGTCTTCTTCGTCCATGATGCGGTGGACGTCTTCGATGTCGCGGCCGCTGCGGACGAAGGAGAGGGCGATGACGTCGGCGCCGGTGCGCAGGGCCCAGCGGAGGTCTTCGATGTCCTTGTCGGAGAGGGCGGGGACGGAGACGGCGACGCCGGGGAGGTTGAGTCCCTTGTTGTCGGAGACCATGCCGCCTTCGATGACGGTGGTGTGGACGCGGGGGCCGTCGACGGCGGTGACTTCGAGGGTGACGCGGCCGTCGTCGACGAGGATGCGTTCGCCGGTGGTGACGTCGGCGTTGAGGCCCTTGTAGGTGGTGCCGCAGGTGTGGCGGTCGCCTTCGTGGTCGTCGACGGTGATGGTGAATTCGTCGCCGCGTTCAAGGAGTACGGGTCCTTCGCGGAACCGGCCGAGGCGGATCTTCGGGCCTTGAAGGTCGGCGAGGATGCCGACGCTGCGGCCGGTCTCGTCTGAGGCCTTGCGTACGCGCTGGTAACGCTCCTCGTGTTCGGCGTAGGTGCCGTGGCTGAGGTTGAGTCGGGCGATGTCCATTCCGGCTTCGACCAGTGCTTTGATCTGGTCGTATGAGTCGGTGGCGGGGCCCAGGGTACATACGATTTTTGCTCGGCGCATGGGGCGAGCGTATGCCCCTACCAGACAGTAGGAAATTGGTTCCGGGTGTCCACTCAACAACCTTTGAGCAAAAGCTTGTTGACAAATGTTGAATGTGCGCGGGGGTGCTCCGATGAGCACCCCCGGGACGGGGTGGTGGAGGTGTTTCAGAGCTGGGGCGGGGTCATGGTGAAGCGGGCGTTCACCTGGGCGTAGACGGTCTGGCGTTGGGGTTCGAGGTCGAGGGGCGGGGCGCCGGCGTCCTCGGCGGCGCCGTAGGCCATGGAGCGGAGCATGCCGGCGGGGGCGGCCATGGCGATGGGGGAGGCGTTCTCGGCGCCGAGGTCGGCGAGTTCGACGAGGGCGGCGAGCTGGGCGCCGAGGGCCTGGGCGTATTCGCGGGCGCGCTGGACGGCTTCGAGTACGGCTTGGCGGCGGGCTTCGCCGTGGGCGGGTGAGGTGGGGCGCAGGGCCCACCAGGGGCCGTCGACCTGGGTGAGTTCGAGGTCGGCGAGGCGGGTGGTGAGTTCGCCGAGGGCGGTGAAGTCGTTGAGTTCGGCGGTGATGTGGACGCGGCCGTGGTAGGCGCGGATGCGTTCGGCGCGGCCGTGGCGGGTGAGTTCGGGGGTGATGGAGAAGGCGCCGGTCTCGAGTTTTTCGACGGGGTCGCCGTAGCTCTTGACGAGGTCGAGGACGGCGTTGTTGCGGCGGGTGAGGTCTTCGAGTGCGGTGCGCCGGTCGGTGCCTCGGGCGCTGACGGTGATGCCGATGCGGGCGATCTCGGGGTCGACTTCGAGGCGGGCCTCGCCGCGGACGGCGACGCGGGGGACTTCGGGGGTTCCGTAGGGCTGGTGCGGGGCGTCGTACGGGGCGTCCTGGGTCATGGATTCACTGTCGCACTGTCGTCCGTACGGGTGTGGTCATCGGATCGAAACCTGACGGGGGTGTTGCGGCTTGTTACCGGTGGGTCAGAATCTACGCGCGTTGTTTCACGCTCATTACACGCCTCACAAGGGGAGATGGCATGGCGTTCGACCGTAGGACTTTCATGGGGGCTTCGGCCGCGACGGGTGCGGCTGTGGCGATGGCGGGGGCCACGAGCTCCCCGGCCGCCGCCGCGCCGGCGGCCGCGCAGCCGGCGTCGTCGAAGGGGGCGCGTACGTACGCGTTCACGGTGATGGGGACGACCGATCTGCACGGGAACGTCTTCAACTGGGACTACTTCACGGACAAGGAGTTCGACGACAAGGCGCACAACGATGTGGGTCTGGCGAAGATCTCGACGTTGGTGAATCAGGTGCGGGCGGAGAAGGGGCGGCGCAACACGCTGCTGATCGATGCCGGTGACACGATTCAGGGCACGCAGTTGTCGTACTACTACGCGAAGGTGGATCCGATCACCGCGCGGCGGGGTCCGGTGCACCCGATGGCGCAGGCCATGAACGCGATCGGCTACGACGCTGCGGCGCTCGGGAACCACGAGTTCAACTACGGGATCCCGGTGCTGCGCAAGTTCGAGGAGCAGTGCGACTTCCCGCTGCTGGGGGCGAACGCGCTGGACGCGAAGACGCTGCGGCCGGCGTTCGAGCCGTACAGCGTGCACCGGCTGCGGACGCCGTGCGGGCGGGACGTGAAGGTGGCGGTGCTGGGGCTGACGAACCCGGGGATCGCGATCTGGGACAAGGCGAACGTGCAGGGGAAGATGACGTTCCCGGGGCTGGAGGAGCAGGCGGCGAAGTACGTGCCGCGGCTGCGGTCCATGGGGGTGGACGTGGTGATCGTCTCCGCGCACTCGGGGTCGAGCGGTACGTCCTCCTACGGTGACCAGCTGCCGTACATCGAGAACGCGGCGGCGCTGGTGGCGGAGCAGGTGCCGGGGATCGACGCGATCCTGGTGGGGCACGCGCACACGGAGATCCCGGAGTACCGGGTGAAGAACAAGGCGACCGGCAAGGACGTGGTGCTGTCGGAGCCGCTGAAGTGGGGGCAGCGGCTGACGCTGTTCGACTTCGAGCTGGTGTGGGAGCGGGGCCGCTGGTCGGTGGCGAAGGTCGCGGCGAAGGTGCTGAACTCGAACACCGTGGCCGAGGACCCGAAGATCACGGGGCTGCTGTCGGACGAGCACCGCAAGGTCGTGGCGTACGTCAACCAGGTGATCGGTACTTCGACGCAGGCGATGTCCTCCGCGGAGGGTCCGGTGAAGGACGTGCCGATCATCGACCTGATCAACCACGTGCAGGCGGAGACGGTGAAGACGGCGCTGGCGGGTTCGGAGTGGGCCTCGCTGCCGGTGCTGTCGCAGGCTTCGTGTTTCTCGCGGACGGCGGCGATACCGGCCGGGCAGGTGACGATCCGGGACGCGGCGGGGCTGTACCCGTTCGAGAACACCCTGGAGGCGCGGCTCCTGACGGGGGCGCAGCTGAAGGACTACCTGGAGTATTCGGCGCGGTACTTCGTGCAGACCGCGGCGGGTGGTGCGGTGGATCCGGCGAAGGTGACGAACGCGGAGAACATCCCGGACTACAACTACGACGCGGTGTACGGCCTGGCGTACGACATCGACATCGCGCAGCCGGTGGGTTCGCGGATCACGGGGCTGTCGTTCCAGGGGAAGCCGGTGGATCCGGCGGCGCGGTTCGTGTTCGCGGTGAACAACTACCGGGCCTCGGGTGGCGGGAACTTCCCGCACGTCCCGCAGGCCAAGCAGCTGTGGGCGAACTCGGACGAAATACGTAACACGATCATCCAGTGGGTGAAGGCGAAGGGGACGGTGGACCCGGCCTCCTTCGCTTCGGTGGACTGGCGTCTGACGCGGGCCGGGGTGCCGGTCTTCTAGTCCGTTGTGCGGGTGTGCGGCCGGGTCCTGCTGTGGCGGGTCCCGGCCGTCGGTGTGTGCGGGCGGGGGTACGGGAGGGGGTTCTAGGGGTGGTCGACCAGGGGGAGGAGTTCGACGGTGGGGTGGGGGCGGGTGTGTTCGCGTTGTTCGAGGCCGAAGGTGGTGAAGGCGGTGCGGTGGGGCTGGGGGTAGGGCTCCTTGTCGGTGAGGGTGTTGAGGATGGCGGCGCTGCGCCAGGCGGCGAGGCCGAGGTCGGGGGCGCCGACGCCGTGGGTGTGGCGTTCGCCGTTCTGGACGAAGACGGTTCCGGTGACGGAGGGGTCGAGGACCATCCGGTAGCGGTCGTCGATGCGGGGGCGGCCGGAGGAGTCCTTGCGCAGGTAGGGGTCGAGGCCGGCGAGGAGGCTCGTGAGGGGGCGTTCCCGGTAGCCGGTGGCGAGGACGACGGCGTCGGTGGTGAGGCGGGAGCGGGTGCCCTGCTGGGTGTGTTCGAGGTGGAGTTCGACCTTGGTGGTGGCGACGCGGCCGGCGGTGCGGACGGTGACTCCGGGGGTGAGGACGGCGTCGGGCCAGCCTCCGTGGAGGGTGCGGCGGTAGAGCTCCTCGTGGATGGCGGCGATGGTGGCGGTGTCGATGCCCTTGTGGAGCTGCCATTGGGCGGGGAGGAGCTGGTCGCGGACGGGTTCGGGGAGGGAGTGGAAGTAGCGGGTGTAGTCGGGGGTGAAGTGTTCGAGGCCGAGTTTCGAGTACTCCATGGGGGCGAAGGAGGGGGTGCGGGCGAGCCAGGTGAGGCCTTCGCGGCCGTGGGGGCGGGCGCGCAGGAGGTCGAGGAAGACCTCGGCGCCCGACTGGCCGGATCCGATGACGGTGACGTGGTCGGCGCCGAGGATCCGCTGGCGGTTGTCGAGGTAGTCGGCGGAGTGGATGACGGGGACGGTGGGGGCGTCGGCGAGGGGGCGTAGGGGTTCGGGGACGTAGGGGGCGGTGCCGATGCCGAGGGCGAGGTGGCGGGTGTAGGTGCGGCCGAGGGCTTCGGCTTCTCCGTCGGTGTCGAGCTGGGTGTAGTCGACTTCGAAGAGGTCGCGTTCGGGGTTCCAGCGGACGGCGTCGACCTGGTGGCCGAAGTGGAGGCCGGGGAGGCGGCCGGAGACCCAGCGGCAGTAGGCGTCGTACTCGGCGCGCTGGATGTGGAACTGCTGGGCGAAGTAGAAGGGGAAGAGGCGTTCCCTGTGCTTGAGGTAGCTGAGGAAGCTCCATGGGCTGGAGGGGTCGGCGAGGGTGACGAGGTCGGCGAGGAAGGGGACTTGGAGGGTGGCTCCGTCGATGAGGAGTCCTGGGTGCCAGCGGAAGTCTCTGCGCTGGTCGTAGAAGGCGGTGGCGAGGGGTCCGACGCCTTGTTGGGGGAGGCCGTGGGCGAGGGCGGCGAGGGAGAGGTTGAAGGGGCCGATGCCGATTCCGACGAGGTCGTGGGGTGCATCGAGGTGGGCGGTCATCGGTGGGTCCTGCCTTCCAGGAGGGTGACGAGGGCGTCCAGGTCCCGCGCCGTGGTGTGGGGGTTGAGCAGGGTGGCTTTGAGCCAGAGGCGGCCGTCGGCGGTGGCGCGGCCGAGTACGGCGGTGCCGTCCTGGAGGAGGGTGCGGCGCAGGTCGGCGAGGTGGGCGTCGTCCGTGGGGGTGGGGCGGAAGAGGACCGTGGTGAGGGTGGGGTGTGCGTGGAGTTCGAAGCGGGGGTGGGCGTCGAGGAGTCCGGCGAGGTGGTGGGCGGCGGCGCAGGTGCGGTCGAGGAGGTCGGCGAGGCCGTCGCGGCCGAGTGAGCGCAGGGTGGCGGCGATCTTGAAGGCGTCGGGGCGGCGGGTGGTGCGCAGGGAGCGGCCGAGGAGGTCGGGCAGGCCGGCTTCGGTGTCGTCGGTGGGGTTGAGGTAGTCGGCCTGGTGGGCGAGGGGGGCCAGGAGGGTGGTGTCGGGGACGACGAGGAGGCCTGCGGCTACGGGCTGCCAGCCGAGTTTGTGCAGGTCGACGGTGACGGAGTGGGCGCGGGAGAGGCCGCTCAGCTTGTCGCGGTGTCGGGGGCTGAGGGCGAGGGTGCCTCCGTAGGCGGCGTCGATGTGGAGGTCGGTGTGGTGGGCGGCGCAGAGGTCTGCGAGGGGGTGGAGGGGGTCGATGAGTCCGGCGTCGGTGGTGCCGGCGGTGGCGGTGACGAGGACGGGGCCGGGGGTGGTGGCGAGGGCCTCGGCGAGGGTGGCGGGGTCGAGGGTGCCGGAGGGGGTGGGGAGGGCGACGGCGGGGGGCAGGCCGAGGAGCCAGGCGGCGCGGGGGACGGAGTGGTGGGCGTTGGCTCCGTGCAGGACGGTGAGGTGGGGGCCGTGGCGTTCGCGGGCGAGGAGCAGGGCGAGTTGGTTGGCTTCGGTGCCGCCGGTGGTGAGGAGGGCGTCGGGGTGGGGGGTGTCGTAGAACTCGGCGGCGAGGGTGCGGGTGAGTTCGGCTTCTAGGGCGGAGGCGGCGGGGGCCTGGTCCCAGGAGTCGAGGGACGGGTTGAGGGCGCTGACGGCGAGGTCGGCGGCGGCCGCGACGGCGAGCGGCGGGCAGTGCAGGTGGGCGGCGCACAGGGGGTGGGCGGGGTCTGCGGCGCCGGCGGTGAGGGTGTGGACGAGGGTGCGGAGGGCTTCGTGGTCGCCGGTTCCGTGGGCGGGGAACACCTCGCCGAGGGCGGCCCGGACGCGGGCGGTGACGGTGTCGGGGCCGCCGGCGGGGAGGGGTCCGCCGCGTTCGGCTGCGCCGGTGGCGAGGGCGGTGAGGACGGTGTCGAGGAGGGGCCGCAGCGCGTCGGGCCCGCCGGGGCCGCCGGCGAGGGGGGCTGTGGGGTGTGCGGGTGGCGGCGCCGGTTCGGGCATGGGGGCCTCCGGGGTCGGGCGGGGTGAGGACCCCTTCGCGGGGGTGGCTGCGCGGGGTGGGCTCCGCGGGGCGGGGTGTGCCGGGGCGGGCGGGACACCCGGGTGGTACAACGATCAGACCCGTTTGGGGTAACCGCCGGGGTTTGTCCGGGGTCGAATTCCGGCCGCGGCCGTAGCCGTTGCCGTTGCCGTCGCCCGGCGGGGGTTGGGTCGGCGGGGCGGCTGGCGCCGGGCGGGAGTGCCGTTGGGCGGCGGGTGCTTCGGCGCGCCCGCGGGGCGGCGGACCGGTCGTGGGCGGCCGCCCTGTGCGCGCGGCGCCCGGCCAGCCGGATCTGGAGGGGCATGCCTGAATTCCCCGCGCTGGGATACGAGTCGTGACGGGACTGCGCTGCCCAGCGTCGGGGGGGCGGGCAGGCAGCTGCGGCGCGGGCCTCGGGTGCGGGGCGTTGGGCGCGGACGCCGGGCGCGGGGTGCGGACGCCGGGCACGGGCGCGGGATGCGGACGCCGGCGCTAGGTGCGGGCGCCGGGTGCGGCGTGCGGGTGCGGGGTGCGGGTGCGGGGTGCGGGTGCCGGGCACGGGCGCGGGATGCGGGCACGGAACCGGGGCCGGGTGCGGGCACCGAGCCTAGGCGCTAGGTGCGGGCACCGAGCACGGGCGCCGACGCCGAGCCCAGGCGCTAGGTGCGGACGCCGGGTGTGGGTGCGAGGTGCGGGCGCGGCGCTGGACCGGGCGCGGGTGCGGCGGGGCGCTGATGGCGGGGACTGGTGCGGGGGCGGGTGCCGGGCGCAGGTGTGGGCATGGGGGCGGATGGCGGGTACGGAAGCGGGGCCGGGGTTGGGCCCTGCGGGCGGCTTCCCCCGCCCTGCCCCTTCCCGAAACCGGGGGCTCCGCCCCCGGGCCCCGCGTTCGTCTGCGGCGCCGCTGCCGGGGGCCTGCCCCCGGACCCCCGCGCCTCAAACGCCGGCGAGGCTGAAGGGGGGCCGGGGGTGGGCGGGCTCCGGCGGGGCTGAGGGGGCAGGGGTGGGGGTGGGGGCTGGTCCGGGGGGCGTCGGGCAGCTGCGTGGTGCCGCTGCTGCCCGACGGGGCGGATCCGCCCGTCTTCGGCCGGGCCCGGGGCGTCCGGTGCCGTGACCCGCAGAGCCGAAGGGCACGCGGGCGCGGTGCCCCACAGGGCCGATGCGCACACGGGGGCCGTGGTCCCCAGGGCCGACGGGCACCCGGGGGCCGTGACCCCCAGAGCCGACAGGCACCCGGGGCCGTGGCCGCAGGGACAGCGGGCGCGCGGGGGCCGTGGGCCTCAGGAACGGCGGGCGCCCCGGGGCCGTGGGCCGCAGGGGCGGCGGGCGTGCGGGGGCCCGTCGGGGGCGGTGTGGGTCAGGGGCGGGGCGGGGGTGTGGCGGTGCGGACGTGGAGGACTCGGGTCAGGTCGTCGAGCTGGTCGACGAGCTTGCGGCGGAGCAGCGGGATGAGGTCGGGGTCTTCCAGGCAGGCGCGGCCGGCCTGGAGGTTGGCCTCGTCGGCGGCGTGGACGGGGAAGGCCCAGCGGCCGGCGGCCTCGGCGATGGCGGGGCCGCGGCGGGCTCCGAGGGCGACGGCGTCGGGGTAGAAGCGGGGCACGTAGTCCCGTACGAGTTCGTTCTGTTCGGGCTGCCAGAAGCCCTGGGCGGTGGCGCTGAAGAGGTAGTTGGACAGGGTGTCGTCGTGGAAGAGGCGCTGCCAGGCGGCGGCCTTCGCCTCGGCGGTGGGGAGGGCGGCGCTGCAGCGGGCGGCGCCTTCCTGGCCGGTGGCGCTGGGGTCGGCGGCGAGGGCGGTGTCGATGTCGGACTGGGTGGCGGCACCGAGTACGCAGAGACGGGCGAGGATGCGCCAGCGCAGCTCGGGGTCGAGTTCGGGGCCGCCGGGGACGGTGCCGTCGGCGAGCCAGGCGGCGATGGTGTCGGGCTGGGTGGCGCTGGAGATGAGGGAGCGTACGGCGGCGAGCCGCAGTCCCGGTTCGCTGCCGTCCTCGGTGCGGCGCAGGAGGACGCGGGCGATGGAGGTGAGGGTGGTGAGGGCTTCGGTGCGGTGGGCCGGGGTGAGGTAGCGGTCGGCGACCTGGGTGCGGGCGAAGGTGAGGACGCCCTGGACGACGGCGAGGTCGGCTTCGGAGGGGAGGTGGGCCTCGGCGGTGGCGAGGTAGGTGGCGGGGGCGAGTTCGCCGTCGCGGACCATGTCGCGCAGGGAGCCCCAGACGACGGCCCGGGTGAGGGGGTCGGGGATGCGGGAGAGGGTGCGCAGGGCGGTGGTGAGGGAGGTGTCGTCGAGGCGGATCTTGGCGTAGCCGAGGTCTCCGTCGTTGAGGACGAGGAGGTCGGGGCGGCGGCCGCTGACGGAGAGGATCTCCTCGGAGGGGACGTCGAGGTCGAGGAGTTCGGCGCGTTCCAGGAGGCCGTCGGGGGCGAGTTCGTAGGCGCCCGCGGTGATGCGGTGGGGGCGGCTGCCGTGGCGGTCGACGGTGAGGGTCCAGCCGCCGGCGCTCTCCTCGATGCGGGGGGTGAGGGTGTCGATGCCGGTGGTGCGCAGCCAGTTCTCGGCCCAGGTGTGGACGTCGCGGTCGGTGTGGGCGGCGAGGGAGTCCACGAAGTCGGCGAGGGTGGCGTTGGCGAACTTGTGGCGGGCGAAGTGGGTGTTGATGCCGGCGAGGAAGTCCTTCTCGCCGAGCCAGGCGACGAGCTGGCGCAGGGCGGAGGCGCCCTTGGCGTAGGAGATGCCGTCGAAGTTGAGGAGGGCGGAGGCGGTGTCGGGGACGTCGTCGGGGCCGGGGGCGACGGGGTGGGTGGAGGGCCGCTGGTCGGCGTCGTAGCCCCAGGGCTTGCGTTCCATGCCGAATTCGGTCCAGGTGCCGGTGAAGCGGGTGGCTTCGGCGAGGGTCTGGTAGCCCATGTACTCGGCGAAGGACTCGTTGAGCCAGATGTCGTCGAACCAGGCGAGGGTGACGAGGTCGCCGAACCACATGTGGGCCATCTCGTGGGCGATGACCATGCCGCGGCGCTGGCGTTCGGTGTCGGTGACGGCGGAGCGGAAGACGAACTCGTCGCGGAAGGTGACGAGGCCGGGGTTCTCCATGGCGCCGGCGTTGAACTCGGGGACGAAGGCCTGGTCGTAGGAGTCGAAGGGGTAGGGCTCGGAGAACTTCTCGTGGTAGCGGTCGTAGCAGGCGGTGGTGATGTGGAGGATCTCGTCGGCGTCGGCGTCGAGGTGGGGGGCGAGGGACTTGCGGCAGTGGATGCCGAAGGGCAGTCCGGCGTGTTCGGTGGTGACGCTGTGCCAGGGGCCGGCGGCGACGGCGGCGAGGTAGGTGGAGATGACGGGGGTGGCGGCGGAGGTCCAGACGCCGGCCCCGTCGCGCTCGCGGTCGCCGGTGCGGGTGGTGATGCCGTTGGCGAGGACGGTCCAGTGGGCGGGGGCGGTGACGGTGAACTCGAAGACGGCCTTCAGGTCGGGCTGGTCGAAGGCGGGGAAGACGCGCTGGACGTCGTCCATGAACATCTGGGAGTAGACGTACGTCTCGCCGTCCGCGGGGTCGGTGAAGCGGTGGAGGCCTTCGCCGGTGCGGGAGTAGCGCATGGTGGCGTCGACGCGCAGCTCGTGGGGGCCTTCGGTGAGGCCGGTGAGCGGGAGGCGGTTGCCGGTGAGCGCGGCGGGGTCGAGGGGGTGGCCGTCGAGCGTGACGGAGCGCAGTTCGACGGGCTTCAGTTCCACGAAGGTGTCACCGGCGGCGCGGGCGCTGAAACGGATGACGGTGGCGGAGGTGAAGGTCTCGTCGCCGGTGGTGAGGTCGAGGGTGACGCCGTAGTGGTGGACGTCGAGGAGCTGGGCTCGGGTCTGCGCTTCGTTGCGCGTCAGTGCGGACATGGGGCCCATGCTGCCTGACGGCCGGGCGGCGGCGCAGGGGTGATGCGGTGGGGCGGGGCGGGTGGCGGGGCGCGGCGCGCCCGCGCCCCGGCCGGGTGGCTACTGGTCTTCGCCTGCGGCGATGGTCTCGTGGTGGCGGATGACCTCGGCGATGATGAAGTTGAGGAGCTTCTCGGCGAAGGCCGGGTCGAGTTTGGCGTTCTCGGCGAGCTGGCGCAGCCGGGCGATCTGGCTGGCCTCGCGGCCCGGGTCGGCCGGGGGGAGCTGGTGCTTGGCCTTGAGGTGGCCGACCTGCTGGGTGCATTTGAAGCGCTCGGCGAGCATGTGGACCACGGCCGCGTCGATGTTGTCGATGCTGTCGCGCAGGCGGGACAGTTCGGCGGTGACGTTCTCGTCGATCTCGTCGATGTCGCTGGTGTTCATGGTTCCCGAGAATACGTGGCGGGCGCGGGTGGTTCCCCGGTCGGCCGGTCCGTGAGACGGATGTCCCGGCCCGGTCGCCGGGGCCTTTTACTTGCCAAGTTGGAAAGTAGGCGTCAGAGTGGCAAGTGACGAGGTGTCCGGGGGACGAAGGGGGAACGGGGTCATGAGCGATTCGGCGGAAGCGGCGGGCGTACTGGGCCGGGCGGCCGCGCTGGAGCGGGCCGCGCGGGCGGGGAGCGGCTGGTACGGGCGCTACCTGGGGGTCTTCGCCGTGGGGCAGCTGGTGCTGGTGCCGATGGCACTGCTGTGGCACGGGCCGGCGGCCGCGGCGGTCTTCGCGGTGGTCAACACGGCGATGGTGACCGGGCTGAGCGTGTACGCGGCGCGGCAGCGGGTGATACGGCGCGGCTTCGGTCTGCGGCACGGGCTGGTGATCGGGGTGTGGGCGGTGGCCTTCGCGGCCGCGGTCGTGCTCGGCAGCACGGTGTTCACCGATCATGTGGGCTTCGCGGCGGTGGCGGCGCTGGTGTGCGCGCTGCCGGCCGCGCTCGGCGCCCGGTCCGAGCTGCGGGGCGCCCCGTGACGGACGAGGGGCCGCAGGCCGCGGAACCGGGCAGGCGGCACCCCCGGCACGATCTGGCGCCGCTGCTGAGCGCTCCGGTGCGGCTGTCGGTGGTGGCGGCGCTGGTTCCGCTGGACAAGGCGGAGTTCGGTTTCGTACGGGACCTGGTGGAGGTCAGCGACTCGGTGCTGTCCAAGCAGGTCGCCGCGCTGGAGGAGGCGGGCTGGGTGTCCGTCCACAAGGGCCGGGTCGGCCGCCGGCCGCGCACCTGGCTCTCCCTGACCGCCGAGGGGCGGGACGTCTACGCACGACACCTGGCCGCGCTGCGGGCCATCGCGCTGGGGTGAGGGGGCGCGGGGGCGCGGGCCGCGCGGTGACCGGAAGGGGGTGCCGGGGCGGGTGCGGCGCGGTACCGGCGGTATCGGGCGGCGTTGGGCGGGCCTGGCCGTGTCCAGGCAGGGCGGGACGGGGTCGGTGGGTGGGCCGGGGGCGGGGACGGGGACGGGGTGGGGGGTCGCCCGGGGCGGGCATGATTTATGGCGCCTGATCCGGGCTGGGTTGTGCTGGGTACCGCGCGCCAACAAATCACGTTTTAGCCCCGGACGACCCCCCACCCCGCCCCCGGCCCGGGTGCGTTCGGAGGCCGGGCGGGCTACAGGGGCAGGGTTGCCGTGACCAGCCAGCCGCCCTCGGGGGGCCGGCCGGCGGTGAGGGAGCCGCCGAGGGCCTCGGCGCGTTCGGCCATGCCGGCGAGGCCGTAGCCGCCGCCGCTGGCCTTCTCCGAGAGGCGGGCGGGGCGGCCCCCGTCGTCGGCGATCCGCACTTCCAGGCCGGCCGGGACGGTGCGCAGGCCGATGCGGACGTGGGTGGCGGTGGCGGCGTGCTTGGAGATGTTGGTGAGGGCTTCGAGGACGATCCGGTGGGCGGTGGCGGCGACGTCGCCGGGGAGCCTGAGCTCCAGGCCCTCCTCCACGTAGAGGACGACGGGCGGGCCGGTGGCGGAGAACCGTTCGGCGAGCACGCGGATGTCGGCGAGGCCGGCGACGGGGGCGCGGTCGGCGCCGGGCGCGGCGTCGTTCTCGCGGAGGATCTTGACGAGGCGGCGCATCGAGCCGAGGGCCTCGTCGCCGGCGGTCTCGATCCGGCCGAAGATCTCGGCGGCGCGTTCGGCGGAGACCTGCGTGAAGCGGGCGGCGCGGGCCTCGACGACGATGCCGGTGACGTGGTGGGCGACCAGGTCGTGGAGCTCGCGGGCGAGTTCGAGGCGCTCGGCGGTGCGTACGGCGCGCAGTTCGCGGACCCGCTGGACGGACTGCAGGCGCAGCAGGAGCGAGTACGCGCCGACGACGACGGTCAGCACGGAGAAGAGCAGCGTGAACCGGCCGGGGTCGGTGTCCCGGACGGGTACGGCCATGCAGCCGAGGCCGAGGAGGGGGCCGAGGACGGCGGCGGTGCGGGCGGGGGCGCGCAGCAGGACCTGGGAGAGCAGGACGAGGAGGGCGATGGCCTCGCCGCCGCCCCAGACGACGATGGGGTGGTTCCCGAAGATCAGGAGGAGGGTGGCGGTCCAGGTCGTGCCGGCGGCGAACCAGGCGCGGGCGAGGAGCGGGACGCGGGGCCAGGGCGCGGCGCTGAGGCAGACGAGGATCCCGGAGATCCAGACGGTGGCGTGCGGGAGGCTGGGCTGGCGGGCCAGGACGACGCCCTCGAAGGTGACGAGGGCGAGGAGGACCAGGGACAGCAGGAGCCGGATCCAGTCGGCGGCGTGCGGGTGTCTGCGGGCCCATGTCGCGAGGGGGCTCACCGTCCGCCCCTGATCCCGGCCGGGGGCCGGGCCGCGCCTGGTGCGGCGGTACGGGGGTCCGTGCGGGAGGTGGGGTCCGGGAGGGCGGCTGCGCCGGGGCTTTTCGGGGCTCCGCCCCGGACCCCGCGCCTCAAACGCCGGCGAGGCTGGATTCGCAGGGTCATGGGGTCGGGGTGGCCAGGCCGCTTTCCCAGGCCCAGGCGGCGATTTCTACGCGGTTGCGGGCGTCCAGCTTGGCCTGGACGTTGGCCAGGTGGGTCTTGACCGTGGACAGGGAGACGAACAGCTCGCCGGCGATCTCGGCGTTGGTCAGCCCGCGCGCGAGGCACCGTACGACCTCCCGCTCGCGTTCCGTGAGGGGTTCGGCGGGGCGGCGGGCGGCCTGGGCCGCCGGGATGCGCGGGGCCATGTCGCGCAGCAGCCGGACGGTGATGGCGGGTGAGACGAGGGCGTCGCCGACGGCCGCCGCCCGGACGGCTTCCACCAGCATGGCCGGGCTCGCGTCCTTCAGGAGGAAGCCGGAGGCTCCGCCGTGGAGCGCCGCGTGGACGTACTCGTCGAGGTCGAAGGTGGTGACGATGACGATGCGCGGCTTGTCCTGGCCGGCGAGGCGGCGGGTGACTTCGAGGCCGTCGAGCCGGGGCATGCGGATGTCGAGGAGGAGGACGTCCGGCTGGTGCTCGGCGACGGCGGCGAGGGCGGCTTCGCCGTCGACCACGTCGGCGACGACCTCTATGTCGGGCCGGCTTTCGAGGATCATCCGGAAGCCGGTTCTGACCATTTCCTGGTCGTCGGCGATGACCACTCTGATCGTCATGCGCTGCCTGCCCCACTGTCGCCCGCTGCCGCTGCCGGATTCTTCCCATGGGACCTGCGCGTGCGCGGGCCCGCAACCGCGCGGCGGGCTGTCGGGAGGGTGCCGCGGGGCGGGGACGGCGCTGTTCCGGCCTCGCCACAGCATGGTCGACGTTACGGACATTCGGGGCACTGCGCCTCGTCCTTCCGGCCCGTTGCGGGAGGGCCGGAAGGACGAGGGGGTGGGGCGGAAGCGGCTAGAGGCCGGCCGCGGCGTTGCGGATGTCGTTGGCGAAGGTGGAGACCTCGGTGTAGACGCCCGGGTATCCGGCGCGCGCGCAGCCCTCGCCCCAGCTGACGATGCCGACCTGGATCCAGGCGTTCGCGCTGTCGCGGCGGAACATCGGGCCGCCGGAGTCGCCCTGGCAGGTGTCGGTGCCGCCCTGGCTGTAGCCGGCGCAGATCTCCTCGCCGGGGACGAGGTCGCTGCCGTAGGAGCTCTGGCAGGAGGCGTCGGAGACGAAGGGGACGGTGGCCTTCATCAGGTAGCGCTGCTGGCCGCCGCCCTCGCGGGTGGCGCCCCAGCCGGCGACGGTGAAGGTGCCGTTGTCGTAGGCCTTGGTGTCGGCGATCTTGAGGGTGGGCAGGTTGATCGGCTTGGCGAGCTTGATCAGGGCCCAGTCCTTGCCCTTGCCGTTGTAGCCGGGGGCCTGGAGGACCTTGGTGGACTTGACCTTGACGGCGCTGGAGCTGTTGAGGTCGACGACTCCGGCGGTGGCGGTGATGGAGGTGTTGTTGCCGGAGCCGTTCACGCAGTGGGCGGCGGTGAGGACGATCTGCTGGGTGTAGAGGGCGCCTCCGCAGCCCATGGAGAGCCGGACCATGAAGGGGAACTCGCCCTGCGCGGCGCGGGTTCCGCCGACGACGGGGGCCGGGGAGGCGCCGGCGCTGGAGGGCTGGAGGCTGACGGCCGCGAGGGCGACGGCGCCGACGGCGAGGGTGCGCTTGAGGATTCGCGTCAGGTTGGCCACGGTCAACACACTGCCTTTCGTGGGGGGTTGGGCTGTGCGTGCTGCCATCGGGTGAATGACACGTCCATGACACATGCGGGTCCGGCGGGCGACAAGAACGTGTTTTCGGACAACTTCCGGCCCCGGGGCCCCCGCACCGCACAAGGGCGGGCGCAGCGGCAATTCCCCCGGAGGGAATGGTGGGAGGGAGGGGCCCGGCGGAGGATCGGTCACGTCAGCTTCCGCCGGACCTTCGATCGGAGACGTCCCGTGCCAACCTCCCAGGTCACCCTCCAGGTCACCGCCCCCGCCGCCCTCCAGGTCACCGCCCCCGCCGCCCTCCGCCACCGCGGGACGGCGTGATGCGCAGCTACCACCTGCGCCCCGGCGCGGGCATCGACGGGCTGTCGCTGCGCGAGCACGACGTACCGGAGCCGGGGCCGGGGCAGGTGCTGCTGCGGGTGCGGGCGGCGGCGCTCAGCCTGCGGGAGCTGCTGGTGCTGGACGGTACGTACCCGCTGCCGGTGCGGCCGGACGTGGTCCCCGGGTGCGCCGGGGTCGGGGAGGTCGTCGCGGTCGGTCCGGGCGTCACCCGGGTCACGGCCGGCGACCGGGTCGCGGCGAGCGTGTTCCCCGACTGGCTCGACGGGCCGTTCTCCCTGGACAACGCCGCCCAGCTGGGCAGTTCCCTCGACGGTGTGCTCACCGAGTACGCGCTGGCCGGGGAGCGGGGGCTGGTCCCGCTGCCCGGGCACCTGTCGTTCGAGGAGGCGGCGGCCCTGCCGCTGACCGGCGTCACGGCGTGGAACGCGGTGACCGGCGGGCGCCCGCCGTCGGCCGGTGAGACCGTACTGACCCTCGGGTCGGGCGGGGTGTCCCTGTTCGCCGTCCGGTTCGCGGCCCTGGCGGGCGCGCGGGTCATCGCCACCACCAGGACGCCCGGGAAGGCGGAGCGGCTGCGGGCGCTCGGCGCGCACGAGGTGGTCGTCACCGGCGACGACCCCGACTGGGGTGCGCAGGTGCGCCGCCGCACCGGCGGGCGGGGTGTGGACCGGGTCGTGGACGTCGTGGGGAACCTGCCGCAGTCACTGGCGGCGGTCGCGCCCGGCGGTGAGATCGCCTTCGTCGGGCATTCGCTGGGCGCGGCCGCGCCGAGTGCGGCGGCGCTGTTCGGCGCGGGCGCGGTGCTGCGGCCCCTCGCGGTGGGCAGCCGGGCCCAGTTCGAGGCGATGAACCGGGCCGTGGAGGGTGCGGGGCTGCGGCCCCCGGTGCACCGGGTGTTCCCCTTCGAGGAGGTTCCGCAGGCGCTGCGGTACTACCGTGCGGGCGGTTTCGTCGGGAACGTCGTCGTCGCGCAGCCCTAGGCCGTCTCGGAAGAGACGGCCCGAGCGTCCCGCCCGCCGGGGGTCACCGGGATGCCGTGTCCTGCCAGGGGCGGTGGCCCGGGCCGGCCGGGTGGGTGCCGGTGACACCCATGACCAGGGAGTAGAGGCTGGTCTCGGCGGCGATGAAGAGGCGGTTGCGCTTGGCGCCGCCCCAGGAGATGTTGGCGACCGCCTCGGGGACGTCGAGCCGCCCGATCAGGGTGCCGTCGGGGTCGTAGCAGTGCACGCCGTCGTTCATCGCGGCGGCCCACAGCCGGCCGCCGTCGTCGAAGCGGAGGTTGTCGAAGCGGGCCCGGGGGCGGGCGGCCGCGTCGGCGAAGACCTTGCCGTCGGAGAGGGTGCCGTCGTCGCGCACGTCGAAGACCCGGATGACTCCGGCGCGGGTGTCGGAGACGAAGAGCCGGCTCTCGTCGGGCGAGAAGACCAGCCCGTTCGGCGCTTCAAAGCAGTCGGCGGCCAGGCTCACTTCGCCGGTGCCGGGGTCGATGCGGTAGACGTGGTTGGCGCCGATCTCGCTCTCGGCCCGGTAGCCCTCGTAGTCGCTGGTGATGCCGAAGTCCGGGTCGGAGAACCAGATCGAGCCGTCGGACCGGACGGTCGCGTCGTTCGGGCTGTTCAGGCGCTTGCCCTGCCAGCGGTCGGCCAGCACGGTGACGGTGCCGTCGTGTTCGGTGCGGGTCACGCGGCGGTTGCCCTGTTCGCAGCTGATGAGCCGGCCCTCGCGGTCGAGGGTGTTGCCGTTGGTGTGTCCGGCGGTGCGGCGGAAGACGCTGACGGCGCCGGTCTCCTCGTCCCAGCGCAGCATCCGGTCGTTGGGGATGTCGCTCCAGATCAGCTGCCGCCAGGCGGGCAGGTAGATCGGGCCCTCGGCCCAGCGGCAGCCGGTGTACAGGACCTCCAGCGCGTCGTCGCCGTTCATGCACCGTCCGGTGCGGAACCGGTCGTCGAACAGCTCGTACAGCGCGGGGCGCTCGCTGGTCATGGGCCCTTCCCTTCCTCTGCACATCACACGCCAGACCGAATGCCATCTGGCTCACACCGAAGATTGCAGGATGATCTACAGCCAGTGCAAGGAGAATCCGAATGGAGAGGTGTGGATCACGCGGATGTGGAGACCGCTTCACCGGACGGACACGAAATGTTCGCTACCGGCCAGTAGAAATGAGCCACGGCACTCCCGGAGTCTGATCGCGTACATGCCAAGCGTGACCGAGGAGCGTCCCCCCCATGCGCAGCACCCGCCGCACCCGCACCACCCGTACCGCCGCCGCCACCGTAGCGGCGGCCGCCGCCGTCATGGCCCTGCTGCCCGCGGGCGCCGCCGCGGCCGCCCCCGTCGCCCCGGCCGCGTCCGCGCCGGCCGTCTCCGCCTCGGCGCCCGGCGGCAACGCCGTGTTCCTCGGCATCGACTACGCGACGTGGCAGCGCGACGTGGCCGACGTCGTCGACGCGGTCCGCCCCGCCATCGAGCAGCGGATCGCCGCCTCCCCCGCCGGTGAGAAGCCCGCGATCGTCCTCGACATCGACAACACCTCGCTGGAGACGGACTTCCACTGGTTCTGGACCTCCCCGACACCCGCGATCGCCAAGGTCCGTGAGCTGACCCGGTACGCGCACGACCGCGGGGTGGCGATCTTCTTCGTCACCGCCCGCCCCGGCATCGTGTACTCCCTCACCGAGCGCAACCTCAAGGCGGTCGGATACCCGGTCTCCGGCCTCTACGTCCGTGACCTGCCCGACCTGTTCGGCCAGGTCAGCGCCTACAAGACGGGCAAGCGCGCCGAGATCGAGGCCCGCGGCTACACGATCATCGCCAACATCGGCAACAACGAGGGCGACCTCGTCGGCGGGCACGCCGAGCGCACCGTCAAGCTCCCCGACTACGGCGGCAAGCTCTCCTGACCCGGCGCCCCTCCAGGGCCGCCGCACCCGCAGCCCGGTTGCGGCGGCCCGCCGTCCCTCAGCCCCCGCACCCGCCGCAGCTGTCCTCGCCCCGCCAGCCTGCGCCGTGGCGGTCGGCCCAGGCGGTGGTTGCGCCGTCGCCGTCATCGGGCGAGTCGCTGACGGCTATGAGCACGCCGGCGAGCAGCATGGGCGCGAGGGCGATGGCGGCCATCCACCAGCCGAGCCCCTCCTGGACGCCCCGGAGGTCCGGATCAAACAGGATCCAGCCCAGCACCCCCCACACCACGAAGCACAGCACCGAACTGATCGTGGCCCAGCGTCCGTCCCGGATCACGCTCTACCCCCTTCACCGACGTGTCCGGCATATGTTCCCGGCGCGCGACGGCGGAACACGCGGCTCCGTCAGGGGCGGCCGCGCTCGCCCGCGATGGCGTTGACCGCCGCCCAGCTGAAGGCCATCGCGGGGCCGATGGTGGCGCCCGGACCGGGATAGGTCTCCCCCATCACCGCCGCCGAGCAGTTGCCGGAGGCGTAGAGGCCCTCGATCGGTGAGGAGTCCTCGCGCAGCACCCGGCCGTCCCCGTCGGTGACGAGGCCGCCCTTGGTGCCGATGTCCCCGGGGTGCACGGGGACCGCGTAGAAGGGACCCTTGTCGAGCGGCGCGAGGTTCGGGTTGGGCAGTGTCGGGTCGCCGTAGTAGCGGTCGTAGACGCTCTCCCCCCGCCCGAAGTCCTCGTCGACGCCCCGCTCGGCGAAGGCGTTGAAGCGGCGGACCGCTGCGGGCAGGCCGGGCGCGGAGATCTCCCGGGCCAGTTCCTCCAGGGTGGCGGCCTGCTTCAGGAAGCCGCTCTCGCGCCAGGACTTGGGGAAGGGCTGCCCCGGGAAGAGGCCCGCGAAGAGGTAGCGGGCCTTGGAACGGGCATCGAGGACCAGCCAGGACGGTACGGTCCGCGCCTCGGGCCGGTCGGCGGCGTACATCCGGTCCACGAACGCGTGGTACGGCAGCGCCTCGTTGGCGTAGCGCTCCCCCGCCTCGTTGACGATGACCATGCCGGGGATGCCCCGGTCGGCGACGAGGAAGAAGGGCTTCTGGCCCGGCGGGCACACCGAGGGGGCGCCCCACACCTTGTCCAGCAGGTCGGTGGCGGCCCCCAGTTCCTCGCCCAGGCGCAGGGCGTCGCCGGTCTGCCCCTCGGAGGCGTGGGTCCAGGCGGTGGAGGTCGGGGCGGGCAGGTGCTTCTCGCGCAGCGCCTGGTCGTGCGAGAAGCCGCCCGAGGCCAGCACCACACCGCCCCGGGCCGCCACGCTCACCTCGCGGCCCGCGCGGGTCACGCGTACGCCGCTCACCCGGCCGGAGGCGTCCGTGACCAGGCCGGTCAGCGGGGCCGACAGCCACAGGTCCCCGCCGAGCCGGTCCAGGGAGAGCCGCATCCGGGCGACGAGGGCCTCGCCGAGGGAGAGCAGCCTGCGCCCGGTGGCCAGCGCCCCGAGCGCCCGCAGGCCCACCTTCACGCAGGTGCGGCGGCCCGCCCAGGTCCGGCCGGCCATGTTCAGGAAGCGGAAGTCGTACGAGGTCATGGTCAGCCCGTACGTGGGCAGGCCCGCCCGGCGCATTCCGCGGCCCAGCTCCCCCAGCAGCTTCAGGTCCACGATGCACGGTTCGACGGAGCGCCCCTGGCCCATGCCGCCCTGCGCCTCGGGGAAGTAGTCCGGGTAGCCCGGGGTGTACATGAAGCGGACCTCGGTGCGGTCGTGGAACTCCCGCACCATGCGCGGTCCGTGGGCGAGGTAGGCCTCCTTGCGGGTGTCCGGGACCCGGTCGCCGACGGTGGCGTCGAGGTAGGCGCGCGCCTTGTCGTGGGTGTCGGCGAGCCCGGCCCGGTCGAGGTGGAGGTTGCCGGGGACCCAGATGGCGCCGCCGGACAGGGCGGTGGAGCCGCCGTACCGGTCGGTCTTCTCTACGACGAGGGCGGTGAGGCCGCGCAGCCGGGCGGTGACCGCGGCGGCCAGTCCGGCCGCGCCGGAGCCGACCACCACCACGTCGTACTCGGCGTCGTACTCGTACGGGTCGGTCATCCGAAGGCTCCGGTGGCGTAGTCGCTGCGGAAGTACAGCAGGGGCGATCCGCCGTCGCGGGCGGCGAGTTCGAGGACCCGGGCGGTGACCAGGTAGTGGTCGCCGGCCTCGTGGACGGTGTCGAGGGCGCAGTCGACGGTGGCGAGGGCGCCGCGGACGCGGACGGCCCCGTGCGCGGAGCGCTCCCAGTCGACGCCGGCGAACTTGTCCTCGCCCTTGCGTCCGAGGGCCTCGCACACCTGCCGCTGTTCCTCGGCGAGGATGCTGACCCCGAAGCGGCCGGCGGCGCGCACCTTGGGCCAGCTGGAGGAGCCCTTGCCGACGCAGAGCAGGACCAGCGGCGGGTCCAGGGACAGGGAGGCGAAGGACTGGCAGGCGAGTCCCGCCGGGCGGCCGTCGTCCCCGAGGGCGGCGACGACGGTGATGCCGGAGGCGAAGGCGCCGAGGACCTCGCGGAAGCGCGCCGGGTCGAGCGGGGGTTCGGTCAGCCGTTCCACTGGTGGCCCCAGAAGCTGTCGGCGGTGATCTCCTTCGCGGTCCAGGTGGCGGGGTCGACGACGAGGCCGTCCCAGCCGTACTCGACCTGGAAGCCGCCGGGGGCCTGGGCGTAGAAGGAGACCATGTGGTCGTTGGAGTGCCGGCCGAGGGTGGAGGCGATGGGGATGCCCGCCCGGTTCATCCGGTCGAGGCAGTAGCCGACGTCGTCGAGGCTCTCCAGTTCGACCATGAAGTGGACGATGCCGGGCGGCAGGGCGCCGGGGTAGAGGCCGAGGCTGTGGTGGCGGCGGTTGGGGCTGAGGAAGTGCATCCGGTGGAAGTCCTTGCCGGGGGCTCCGGTGGGGACGGCGACCGGGGGCAGCTTCATCGAGTCGCGCAGCTGGAAGCCGAGGAGGTTCTCGTAGAAGTCGAGGGTGGCCTCGGTTTCGGGGGCGGGCAGGACCACGTGGCCGAGGCCGAGGTCGCCGGTGACGAAGCGGTTGCCGTAGGGGGCGGCGAGGGGGGTGTGGTCCTGGGCCTGGCCCCAGTAGATCTCCAGGGGGTTGCCGCTGGGGTCCTCGCAGTGGATCAGGTCCTGGACGCGGCGGTCGGCGAGGGTGGCGGCGTCGGCCTGCTTGACGGGCAGGCCCGCGGCCTCGAGTGCGGCGGCGGCCTCGGCGAGGGCGCGGGCGTTCGCCACTTCGAAGCCGGCGGCGAGCAGCCGGTCCTGGGTTCCGGCGACGAACTGGAAGCGGTGGATGCGGTCGTCGATGCGGACGTTCAGCAGCTCGTCCGTGGAGCCCTGGGCCTCGGTCATGCCCAGGACGTCGAGGACGTAGGTGCGCCAGGCGGGGAGGTCGGCGGTCTCGATGCGGAGGTAGCCGAGTGCGCGGATGTCCATGGGATGGGGCTCCCTACGGGGTGAGCTGTGCTTGTTGAAAGAAGGCGGTGGCGAGGCGGTTGAACTCGGCGGCGGCCTCTGTCTGGGCCCAGTGGCCGCAGTTCGGGAAGACGTGGAGGCGGGCGTCGGGGATGGCTTTGAGGGCGAGGAAGGCTCCGTCGACGGGGTTGACCCGGTCCTCGCGGCCCCAGGTCAGCAGGACGGGGCAGCTGATGCGGTGGGCCTCGCGCCAGAGCATGGTGTCCTCGGGCCACCTGGCGAAGGAGGCCGCCATCCGGGCGGCCCCGAGGCGGGCCTCGGGGTCGGTGGCCTGGGCGTAGCGCTCCTCGACGAGGGCGTCGGTGACGACGGCCGGGTCGTGGGCGAGGGTGGTCAGGAAGGTACGCATCTGCGCGCGGGTGGGCTCGGGGGCGGAGCTGAACTCGAAGAGCCGCTTGATGCCCTCGGTGGGGTCGGCGGAGAAGAGGTTCAGGGAGATTCCGCCGGGGCCCATGAGGAGCAGCCGGTCGACGCGGCCGGGATGGTCGAGGGCGATGCGGGTGGCGGTGCCGCCGCCGAGGGAGTTGCCGACGAAGTGGGCGCGTCCGATGCCGAGTCCGTCCATCAGGGCGATGGTGGCCAGGGCGCTGAAGCTGAAGTAGTCGCGGTCGGGTTCGGGTTTGTCGGAGCGGCCGTAGCAGGGCTGGTCGAGCAGCAGGGTGCGGAAGCGCGTGGCGAAGTGGGGGAGGTTGCCGCCGAAGTTGGACCAGCCGGAGGCGCCGGGGCCGCCGCCGTGCAGCATGATCACGACGGGGCCGTCGGCCGGGCCGGCCTCGTGGTAATGGAGGTTCAGGGCGCCGGCCTTGACGGTGCGCGAGGTGCTCTCGTACGTGAGCATCAGAGCATCGTGTCCTGGATGTCGAGGCCGAGGGCTCCCTGCCCGAAGAGGACGAGTGCCCGTTCGGGGTCGTTGGCGGCGTGGCCGCGGCCGGTGTGCACGTCGCGCCAGGCCCGCTGGACGAGGCCGGCGCCGGTGCGCATGGCGCTGCCGCCGGCGTTCTCCATCAGCAGGTCGACGGCGGCGACGCAGCGTTCGGTGGCGAGGACCTGGTCGCGGCGGGCGCGGGTGCGCAGGGCGGTCGGCAGGGGTTCGCCGCGTTCGGCGAGGGCGTACAGGTCGGCGATGTTGCGCCGCAGCTGGAGCCAGGAGGCGTCGATGTCGCTGGCGGCGCGGGCGATGCGGACCTGGGCGAAGGGGTCCTCGGCGACCTGCTGGCCGTAGGAGATCCGGAAGCGCTCGCGGGTCGCGGCGACGTAGCCCTCGTAGGCGCCCTCGGCGATGCCGACGACGGGGGTGGAGATGGTGGTGGTGAAGACGGAGGCGTACGGGAGCCGGTAGACGGGCTCGGGGTTGACGGCGTGGCCGGGGACCTGGAGGGCGGTGACCGGGCCGAAGCTGAGGGCGCGGTGGTCGGGGACGAAGACCGGGTCGACGACGATGTCGTTGGAGCCGGAGCCGCGCAGGCCGACGGTGTCCCAGACGTCGTCGATGCGGTACTGGGAGCGGGGGATCAGGAAGGTCCGCATGTCGACGGGCCGGCCCTCGGCGTCGGTGACGAGTCCGCCGAGCAGGGCCCAGTCGGCGTGGTCGCAGCCGGAGGAGAAGTGCCAGCGGCCGCTGAGGGTGAAGCCTCCGTCGACGGGGGTGACCTTGCCGGTGGGGGCGTACGAGGAGCAGATGCGGGTGTCGCGGTCGGCGCCCCAGACCTCCTCCTGGGCGCGGGGGTCGTAGAGGGCCACGTGCCAGGGGTGGACGCCGACGACGGAGGAGACCCAGCCGGTGGAGCCGCAGGCCTTGGCTATCTCCTTGACGGCGGCGTAGAAGACGGCGGGGTCCGCGGCGCGTCCGCCGTAGGCGCGGGGCTGGAGGAGGCGGAAGAAGCCGGTGTCCGTCAGTTCCTTGACGCTCGCTTCGGGGACCTTGCGCTGGGCCTCCGCCTCGGCGGCGCGTTCGCGCAGGGCCGGGGCGAGGGCGCGGACTGCGTCGAGGACGTCTTCGTCGCTCATGGTGTCCCTTTCGGGGGGTGTCGGCTTCGGGGTGCGGTGAACGTACGCCCGGGGGTCCGGGGCGAGGAATGCGGCGTTCCCGCTGAGTGGGAACGCGGTCGGCGGGGTCGTTCCGGTCCGGCCGGAGGTCTCCATCCGACTATCAGGAGTATTACTGAATGAAATACATGCTTCCGGGTGCTTCCCTGCGCCCGGGGGCGCGTGGCAGGGTCGCCCCAACGCCTCACGCAGGGGGTTCCTCGTGCTCGACCAGGTCATGGAGACCGAGCCGGCGCCGCTGTCGCTGTTGGAGAAGGCCGCGAAAGTACTGGGTGCCTTCGAAGGCGCGGAGCCACGGCTCTCGCTCACCGAAGTGGTGCGCCGCTCCGGCATCCCGCGCTCCTCCGCCCACCGGATCCTCGACCAGCTCGTGCAGTTGCGCTGGCTGGACCGGGAGGGCCGGGACTACCGCATGGGCATGCGGATGCTGGAGCTCGGCGCGCTCGCCTCCCACCACAACCGGCTGCGCCGCGCCGCCCTGCCGCTGCTGCACGCCCTGCACGAGCAGACGGGCCAGCTGGTGCACCTCTCCGTGCTGGACGGGGCCGAGGTGGTCTGCCTGGAGCGGATCGGCGGCTCGGAGGCCACCACCGTGCCCTCCCGGGTCGGCGGCCGGATGCCCGCGTACTCCACGGCGAGCGGCAAGGCGATCCTCGCGTTCAGCGACCCGGACACCGTCGAGCGGGTCCTCGCGCAGGGGCTGCGCCCGCGCACGCCCCGGACCCTGGTCCGGCCGCTCGCGCTGCGCTCGGAGCTGGCCGCGACCCGCGAGCGCGGGATCGCCCACGACCGCGAGGAGAGCTTCCGCGGCATCTGCTGCGTCGCCGCGCCGCTGCGGGGCGCCGGGCGGGCGATCGCCGCGGTGTCGGTGTCGTCCTGCCGGGGCGAACGGGAACTGGCGCGCCTCGCGCCCGCCGTACTGGCCTGCGCGCGGGCGGTGTGGCGGGAGCTGTACGGGCCGGGGCGGGCGGGGCGGGCGGCGGGCGCGCCGCCGCAGGACCAGGAGCCGGCGGTGTCCGCGCGGGCGATGGACAACATGATGGGCTGGTTGCGGTTCAGCGAGTGGATGTAGCGGGTAGTCATCTGCCATCGCACGAGTGGGGCTCCGGGCCCGACCCCTCGCCAGGGGGCCGGGCCCGGAGCCTTTTCGCACCCCGCCGGCCTCACCCGTAGCTGAGGCGGACCCGGTCGGTCAGCGGGAGCGCCTGGCAGGCGAGGACGTACCCCTCGGCCAGGTCCTGGCCGTCCAGGACCTCGTTGCGGGCCATCGTGACCTCGCCCTCCACCACCCGGCAGCAGCAGGCGCTGCAGGCGCCCTCGCGGCAGGAGTACGGGGCCGCGACCCCGGCCGCGAGCAGGACGTCGAGCAGCGGGGTCCCCCGTTCCCAGGCGACGGTGTGGACGCTCCCGTCGAGTTCCACCTCGGCGAGGGCCCCGCCCCCGGCGGGAGGGACCGGCGCCGGGAGCCCGGCGGGGGCGAAGACGTCGCCGCTCAGCGAGAAGTAGCGCTCGCGGTGGATCCGGCCGCCCGGCGCCCCGGCCGCGCGCAGGGCGCTCTCGGCGGCGTCCATCAGCGGGCCCGGCCCGCACAGCCAGGCGTCACGGCCGACGTACGGGGCCACGAGCGCCCCGAGCCGCCCGGCGGTCGGCAGCCCCTGGAGGCTCTCCAGCCAGTGCACGACGGCGAGCCGCCCGGGGTGCTCCTCGGCCAGGCCCCGCAGCTCGCCCCGGAAGATCACCGAGCCGGGGTCGCGGTTGGCGTACAGCAGCGCGACCCGCCCCCGCCCGGCCGCCAGGGCCGACTTCGCGAGGGAGAGCACGGGGGTGATCCCGCTGCCTCCCGCGACGAGCAGCAGGTCCCCGTCGAGGCCGCCGGGGCCGAGGGTGAAGGTGCCGGCGGGCGCCAGGACCTCCAGCTCGTCCCCGGCGGCCACCGTGTCGCAGACCCAGCCGGAGCCGCGCCCGCCGGGGACCCGTTTGACGGTGATGCGCATCGGCTCGCCGGTGTGCGGGGAGCTGGCCAGGGAGTAGCAGCGGGCCGCTCCGCCGGGTATCCGCAGGGTGAGGAACTGGCCGGGGGCGTAGGGAAGTTCGGCGTCCAGAACCAGGGAGACGGCGTCCGCGGTCTCCTGGACCCGCTCCAGGACGCGGACCTTCAGCGGGCCGGGGCCCGCCTGCTCAGGCATCGGCGGGCACCTCCAGGCGGCCCTCCCGGACGGCCGCCTCGATGCTGTCGCGCAGCGCCGCGCAGGAGCGGACGCGGGCGCTGAGCTCCCCGCGGGTGACGGCCTCGGCGATCCGGGGGCAGGCCGCGGCGGCCTCCGCGGTCCACTGGACCTGGGTGTGGGCGGGGCTGAACTTCTCGCAGAGCACCTGGTTTCCGCACACCCCGCAGGCGACGGGCCGCATCACCGCTCCCCCGCCCGGCGGGCCAGGTTCTCGGCGACCTCGGCCTTCCAGGCGGCGGTGGCGCGGGTGGTGTCGATCTCGAACTCGAAGCGGCGGACCATCTCGTCCTTGACGTCGGCGGCGTCCACGTAGAACTGCTCGTACCAGCGGCGGAGCTGGTAGACGGGGCCGTCCTCCTCGGTGAGGAGGGGGTTGTCGATGCGGGTCTTGTTCTTCCAGATCTCCACGTCCTGCTCGAAGCCGACGGCGAGGCCCTCGGCGGTGAGGCGGGCGGCGTCGGCGGCCTGCGCGTCGCTCATGCCGGGGAGCTTCTTGACGATGGCCCCGTACATCAGGACGAAGCTGTTCTCGTCGACGGGGTAGTGACAGTTGATCAGGACGGATTCCATCTCCAGGCCGCCGCCGACGTCGCTCCACAGCCGGTCGATCATGTAGGAGGGGCCGTAGTAGGAGGCGTCGGAGCGCAGTCCGCCGCCGGTGGAGAGGGTGCCGAGGTCGATGTCGCCGCGCGGGGTGGACTCCATGTACTGGGTGGCGACGTGCCCGTCGAAGACGTTCTTGAAGTAGTGCGGGAAGGCGTAGTGCACGTAGTAGAAGTGGGCCATGTCGACGACGTTGTCGACGATCTCCCGGCAGTTGGAGTTCTCCACGCGCAGGGAGTTCCAGCTCCAGTCGCTCCACCCGTCGCTGCCGTAGCCCTCGATCTCGGGGACGGTGACCTCGGGGGGCGGCGGGTTGCCCTCGGGGTCGTGCCAGACGTAGAGCTGGCCGCTCTGTTCCAGGGAGGTCCAGGCGCGGGTCCTGGCGCGGGGCGGGACCCGGCGGGCGTAGGGGATGGCGGCGCAGCGGCCGTCGCCGGACCAGCGCCAGTCGTGGAAGGGGCAGGCGACGGTGTCGCCCTTGACCGTGCCGTGGGCGAGGTTGCCGCCCATGTGGGGGCAGTAGGCGTTGAGGATGTGCAGCGCGGCGTCGTCCTCGCCCTGGAAGACGACCAGCCGGGTGCCGAAGGCCTCCACCTCGTGCGGGGCGCCGTCCTTGAAGGAGGCGGCGAGGCCGAGGCAGTGCCAGCCGCGCGCGAACCGGGCCGGTACGGTGCCCGCCTCGATGACTCGGGGGGATTCGTCGGTTGAGGTCACGGGGTGGCCCTCCACTTCGTTGTGGTGTGGTGCGGGGGCAGGGGGCGGTGTGGTCAGCGCTCGCCGGCGAGTTCGACGGCGATGTCGATGAGCTGGTCCTCCTGGCCGCCGACGAGGCGGCGTTCGCCCGCGCGCAGCAGGATCTGCGCGCCGGAGACCCCGTAGCGCTCGGCCTGGCGGTAGGCGTGCTTGAGGAAGCTGGAGTAGACGCCGGCGTGGCCCATGAGCAGGGACATCCGGTCGAGGCGGCACTCCTCGTCCATGACGGGCGCCACCACGTCCTCGGCGGCGTCGATGATCGTGAGGACGTCGATGCCGGTACGGATGCCCATCCGCTCGCAGACGGCGGCGAAGGCCTCGACGGGCGTGTTGCCGGCGCCCGCGCCGAGGCGGCGGGTGGAGCCGTCGATCTGGAGGGCGCCCGCGCGGACGGCGGCGACCGAATTGCCGACGCCGAGGCCGAGGTTCTCGTGGCCGTGGAAGCCGACCTGCGCGTCGTCGCCCAGCTCGGCGACGAGCGCCGCGACCCGGTCGGTGACCTGGTCCATGACGAGGGCGCCCGCGGAGTCGACGACGTAGACGCACTGGCAGCCGGCGTCGGCCATGATCCGGGCCTGGCGGGCGAGGTTCTCGGGGCTCGTGGCGTGCGACATCATCAGGAAGCCGACGGTCTCCAGGCCCATCTCGCGGGCGAGGCCGAAGTGCTGGACGGAGATGTCGGCCTCCGTGCAGTGGGTGGCGATCCGGCAGATCTGCCCGCCGCCCGCGTGCGCGGCGCGGATGTCGTCCTTCACGCCCAGCCCCGGCAGCATCAGGAAGGCGATCTTCGCGTTCCGCGCCGTCTCGGCGGCGGCCTTGATGAGTTCCTGCTCGGGGGTCTTGGAGAAGCCGTAGGTGAAGGAGGAGCCGCCGAGTCCGTCGCCGTGGGCGACCTCGATGACGGGGACGCCCGCGCCGTCGAGGGCGGTCACCACCGACCGGACGTCCTCGGCCGTGAACTGGTGGCGTACGGCGTGCGAGCCGTCCCGCAGGGAGGAGTCGGTGATCCGGATGTCGAGGGTGTCCGAGTACGTCGCCTTCGTGCTCACGCGGTGATCCCCTTCGCGAACTCCTCGCCGACCTTGGTGGCGGCGGCGGTCATGATGTCGAGGTTTCCGGCGTAGGGCGGCAGGTAGTCGCCCGCGCCCTCCACCTCCAGGAAGATCGCGACCCGGGCCGTGCCGCCGCTCAGCGGGGAGGGGTCGTCGAACTGCGGCTCGGCGCGCAGCCGGTAGCCGGGGACGTAGGAGGCGACGTCCTCGACGACCTGCTTGACGGAGCGGGTGACCGCCTCGCGGTCGGCGTCCTCGGGGATCGCGCAGAAGACGGTGTCGCGCATGATGACCGGCGGGTCTGCCGGGTTGAGGATGATGACGGCCTTGCCGCGGGCGGCGCCGCCGATCTCCTCGATGCCGCGGGCGGTGGTGCGGGTGAACTCGTCGATGTTGGCGCGGGTCCCGGGGCCGGCCGAGACGGAGGCGACCGAGGCGACGATCTCGGCGTAGGCGACGGGCACCACGCGGGAGACGGCGTAGACCATGGGGATGGTGGCCTGGCCGCCGCAGGTGATCATGTTGACGTTGGCCCGGTCGAGGTGGGCGGTGAGGTTCGCGGGCGGGACGACGGCGGGGCCGACTGCGGCCGGGGTCAGGTCGACGGCCTTGATGCCGAGTTCGGCGTAGCGCGGGGCGTTGGCCCGGTGCACGGATGCGGAGGTCGCCTCGAAGACCAGGTCGGGGAGTTCACCGCGGGCCAGGAGCCGGTCGACGCCCTCGTGGGAGGCGTCGAGTCCGGCGCGGCGGGCGCGGGCCAGGCCCTCGCTGTCGGGGTCGACCCCGATCATCCAGCGGGGCTCGATGTGCGGGGAACGCAGGAGCTTGTGGAGCAGGTCGGTGCCGATGTTGCCGGAGCCGACGATGGCGGCGGTGGCTTTCTTCATGCGGTACTCCCGTACGGGGCCTGGGTCGCGGGCTTCACGGCCGGGTGGCCGGGCGGCTCAGGCGAAGGTGAGGGACACGGAGCCGAGCCCGGTGAACTCGGCGGTGTAGGTCCGGCCGGCGGACACGTCCACGGCGCGGGTGCAGGACCCGGGCAGGATCAGGTGCCCCTTGCGCAGCGGGACGCCGAAGCGGGCGACGGTGCGGGCCAGCCAGGCGACGGAGGTGGCGGGGTCGCCGAGGACGGCGTCGGAGCGGCCTTCGGCGAGGGTGTTGCCGCCGCTGCCGAGGCGGGCCTCGATGGCCTTCAGGTCCAGCTCGCGGGGGTCGCGGCCCTCGCCGACGGCGTAGCCGGCGGAGGAGGCGTTGTCGGCGATGGTGTCGGCGATGGTGATGCGCCAGTCCGCGATGCGGCTGTCGATCAGCTCCAGGGCGGGGACGACCCGTTCGGTGGCGGCCAGGACGTCGGCCTCGGTGCAGCCCTCGCCGGGCAGGTCGGCGCCGAGGACGAAGCCGACCTCCACCTCGACGCGGGGCGCGCAGTACGCGGCCGCCCGCACGGGGGTGTCGGGGCGCAGCTCCATGGCGTCGAGGAGGTGGCCGTAGTCGGGTTCGTCGACGCCCATCATGGCCTGCATGACGGGCGAGGACAGGCCGACCTTGTGCCCGGTGACGCAGGCGCCGTCCCCGGTGCGCCGACGGATGCCCAGGAGCTGGATCTCGTACGCGTCCTGCGTGCCGATCCCCTCGAACAGCTCGGTCAGCGGCGGTACGGGGGCCCGCTCCCGCTCCGCCGTGCGCAGCAGCTCGGCGGCCTCGCGCCGGAGCCGGTCGTTCAGCATGGGGGTCCTCCCGGCCGCGGTGGTGTGTGGTGCCGCAGACGGTAGGCGGGGGGCGGTCGCGGGCGGGAGGGCGTGTTCCCGCTGAGCGGGAAAGACTGCGGGCCGGGCCCCCGCGGGGGCCCGGCCCGTACGTGCCGCCGCGCTTCGCCGTTACGTCCTCGGGGCCGGGCAGACCTGCCAGGCGATGTGGTAGAGGGTGCTGACGCTGGCGTCGGTGGAGTCCATGGCCATGAAGCTGGTGGACGTCTGGGGGTTGGAGGTGCCGGCGTTCACGCGCAGCTCGGTGTTGATGTTGAAGTTGCGCTTCTCCCCGCAGGGCGCCCAGACCAGGTCGGCGTACTCGGTCCTGTCGGTGGACTGCCAGTTGTCGTTGAGGGGCCCGTTGAACTGGTGGGTGCGCTGGGAGGTCTGCGGCATGCCCTGGAAGTAGTAGTTGGCCCGTTCCACGCCGCTCGCGCCGGGCTGGAGGAAGGCGAAGCCGCGGTAGTCGGCCTGGACGATCGCGTAGGTGAAGCCGGAGGGCACGTGGACCTTGAGGTTGAGCTGGCAGTTCTTGCGGAAGGCGGTGGGCGGGGCGCCGGGGCCGACCTGGGCCATGTACTCGCTGTAGGTGACGGTGAAGGCGGTGTTGTCGGGGGCCACGGCGACCTGGGCGGTGCCCTCGCGGCAGCCCGAGCCGTTCACGGTGGCGAGTTCGATCACGATCTTGTCGGGCGGGACGGTGATCTGCGGGGCGGTGGCCTGCGCCGGGGCGGCGGTGGCGATCAGGGCGGCGGCCGCGCCGCTGACGAGCAGGGTGCGGGACAGGGGACGAGACATCGTTGTCACTCCTTCTGTGTACGCGCGGTGCGCTGTCAGGCGGCGGGGCATTCCTTCCACTCGAAGTGGTAGACGGTGCTGACGCTGCCGTCGGTCGAGTCCATGCTCATGAAGCTGAGGGCCGAGGGGCTGGACGTGCCGCCGTAGACCCGCAGTTCGGTGTTGACGTTGAGGTTGCGTTCCTCGCCGCAGGGGGCCCAGACCAGGTCGGTGTAGCCGGTCTGGTCGCTGGCCTGCCAGTTGTCGGAGTGGGGGCCGTTGACCTGGTGGGTGCTGCGGGCGGTCTGGGCGGAGCCCTGGAAGTAGTAGTTCGCGCGCTCCTGGCCGAAGGCGCCGCGCTGGAGGTGGGCGAAGCCGCGGTAGTCGGCGCGGGCGATGGCGTACGTGAACCCCTGGGGGACGTGGACGCGCAGGGCGAGCTGGCAGTTCTTGCGGAACTCGGTGCCGCCGGAGCCGGCGCCGGTCTGGGCGAGGTAGTTGCTGTAGGTGACGGTGAAGGCGGTGTTGTCGGAGGCGGCGGCGACGTCGGTGGTTCCCTGGGGGCACCCGGAGCCGTTCACCCCGACCACGTCGACGGTGACGCGGCCCGGTGGCGGCACGGTGGGGGTGTCGGCCTGGGCGGGGGCGGGGGCGGCCATGGCCGCGAGGGCGACGGTGGCGGCCCCGAAGGCGAGTCTGCGTACGTGCATGTCCTGGTTCTCCGTCCGTCGGACCGGATGAGGGTTGGGCATGCACATGCCATCACGGCCGGGGGTGCCGGGGAGGGACGCGTACCGGACAAGCGCCCCGCCCCCGGGCCCGGCCCCCGCCCCCTGGCCGGAACCGGCGAGGCCGTCACCGGGCCGACGGCGGCCCATCAGCCCCGCCGCCCCGCCCCGGCGGGCCGGGGCGGGCGTCCGCGGGGCGGGGATGTCCAGAACCCCGCCCCCCGCTGGGCGCCCAGGCCGTCCGCGAGCGTCAGGAAGGCGTCGCGGCCCAGTCGGAGTCGCTGCGCAGGACGCAGAACTCGTTGCCCTCGGGGTCGGCGAGGACCGCCCAGCCGGAGCCGTCGGGATTGCGGTGATCGCCGACGAGGGTTGCGCCGAGGCCCAGCAGCCGTTCCACCTCCTGCTCCCGCGAGTTCTCGGGGCGCAGACACAGATGGATCCGGTTCTTGCCGTTCTTGGGCTCGGGCACCTGGTTGAAGTACAGCGCCGGGCCCTCCGCCAGCTGCACCCGGACCTCCCGGTCTCCCGGTTTGTCCTGCGGATCCAGCGGACGGCCGGTCACCCCGCTCCAGAACCGGGCCAGTTCAAAGGCGTCCGTACAGTCGATCGCTACGTTCTGCACTACCGAAAACATGCGTGTGAGCCTTCCCCACTTCCCCTCCGGACGCCACCGGGTTGATGCACCCGCTCACCACGACACGGCCTACGGCCCAGGGCCTGTCCTAGCGCGCCCCGTAGACCGGCTGCGGGGGCTCGGACTCCGCGAGGAGTTTCGCCGCCGCTTCGCCCGCCTCGGCCGGGGTCCAGCGGGCGCCGCGGTCGGTGGTCGGGCCCGGGCGCCAGCCCTCCATCACCGTGATCCGGCCGCCCTCCGCCTCGAAGACCCGGCCGGTGACCCCGGCCGAGGCGTCGGAGCCGAGCCACACCACCAGCGGGGACACGTTCTCCGGGGCCATCGCGTCGAAGGCGCCCTCGCCCGGCGCGGCCATCGACTCCGCGAAGGCCTGTTCCGTCATGCGGGTCCGGGCCGCCGGGGCGATGGCGTTGACCTGGACCCCGTACCGGCCCATCTCGGCCGCCGCGACCAGGGTCATGCCGAGGATGCCGGCCTTGGCCGCGCTGTAGTTGCCCTGGCCGACGGAGCCCAGCAGTCCGGCGCCGGAGGAGGTGTTGACCACCCGGGCCGCGGCCTGCCGGCCGGCCTTGGCCTCGGCCCGCCACCAGGCCGCCGCGTACTTCAGGGGCAGGAAGTGGCCCTTGAGGTGGACCCGTACGACCGCGTCCCAGTCGTCCTCGTCCAGGTTGACCAGCATCCGGTCCCGCAGGAAGCCCGCGTTGTTGACCAGGGTGTCCAGGCGCCCGAACTCCGCCACCGCGCGGTCCACCAGGGAGGCCGCCCCCTCGGCGGTGGCGATGTCCCCGCCGTGCGTCACGGCCTGCCCGCCCGCGGCCCGGATCTCCCGGGCGACGAGCTCGGCCGGGCTGTCGGGCCCGGGCTGCCCGTCGAGGCCCACCCCCAGGTCGTTGACGACGACCCGCGCCCCCGCCGCCGCGAAGGCCAGGGCGTGCGCCCGGCCCAGTCCGCGCCCGGCACCCGTCACGACGACCACACGACCTTCGGCGATACCCATCTCAGTCCTCCTTGTTGACAGTTGCCGCATCCAGAAACGCCGGGCGCTCCCCGCCCCCGTGCACCAGCAGGCTCGCGCCGCTGACGTACCCCGCCCGGTCGGAGGCCAGGAACACGGCCGCCTCCCCCACCTCGGAGGGTTCGGCGAGCCGCCCCAGCGGGACGGTCGCCCCGACGGCCGCGAGGCCGGCCTCGTCCCCGTAGTGCAGGTGGGACAGTTCGGTGCGCACCATGCCGAGGACGAGGGAGTTGACCCGGACCTCGGGCGCCCACTCCACCGCCATCGACCGGGCCAGGTTCTCCAGTCCCGCCTTGGCCGCCCCGTAGGCCGCGGTGCCGGGCGAGGGCCGGGTGCCGCTGACGCTGCCGATCATCACCACCGAGCCGCGGGAGGCCCGCAGTGACGGATAGGCGGCGAGCGAGGCCGTCAGCGGGGCGATCAGGTTGAGCTCCAGCACCCGCGCGTGCCGCTGGGGCCCACCCTCCTCCAGGAGCCGGTACGGGGTGCCGCCCGCGTTGTTGACCAGGCAGTCGAGCCGCCCGTACCGCTCGGCGACCTCCTCGAAGAACGCGCCGACGGCCTCCGGGTCGCGCAGGTCGACGGGGATGTGGGCGGCCTCCCGGCCGCCGGCCGTCACCGGTTCCTCCGGCGGCCGCCGGGCGCAGACGACGACCCGCGCCCCGGCCGTGAGGAAGGAGCGCGCGATTCCGGCGCCCACCCCCCGGGTTCCGCCGGTGACGACGACAACCCTCCCATTGAGCTCCATCGGCTGCTACCTTCCTCACCTAACAAATGTTTGGTGGAAAGGTAGCTGATCCGCTCATGGGTGTCTCCACCTCCAGCCCGGACAAGGGCATCGCACTCGTCACAGTCGACTTCCCGCCCGTCAACGCCCTCCCGGTGCAGGGCTGGTACGACCTCGCCGACGCCCTGCGCGCCGCCGGCCGCGATCCCGAGGTCCGCTGCGTGGTGCTGGCCGCCGAGGGCCGCGGCTTCAACGCCGGGGTCGACATCAAGGAGATGCAGCGCGACACCGGGCACGCCTCCCTCATCGGCGCCAACCGCGGCTGCTCCGAGGCCTTCGCCGCCGTCTACGAGTGCGAGGTCCCGGTGGTCGCCGCCGTGAACGGCTTCTGCCTGGGCGGCGGCATCGGCCTCGTCGGCAACGCCGACGCGATCGTCGCCTCCGACGACGCCGTCTTCGGCCTGCCCGAGCTGGACCGGGGCGCCCTCGGCGCCGCCACCCACCTGGCCCGGCTCGTCCCCCAGCACCTGATGCGCACCCTCTACTACACCTCGCGCACCGCCACCGCCGCCGAACTGCACGCGCACGGCTCCGTCTGGCAGGTGGTCCCGCGCGAGGAGTTGCGGGGCGCCGCCCTCGCGCTGGCCGCCGAGATCGCGAAGAAGGACGGCTACCTGATCCGGCTGGCCAAGGCCGCCATCAACGGCATCGACCCCGTCGACGTGCGCCGCAGCTACCGCTTCGAGCAGGGCTTCACCTTCGAGGCCAACCTCAGCGGGGTGGCCGACCGGGTCCGCGACACCTTCGGGAAGGAAGAGACCCCTTGACCGACAAGACCATGACCCCCGACGAGGTGGTCGGGCGGCTGCGCAGCGGCATGACCCTCGGCATCGGCGGCTGGGGCGCGCGGCGCAAGCCGATGGCCCTGGTGAGAGCACTGCTCCGGTCCGAGATCACCGATCTGACCGTGATCTCGTACGGCGGCCCCGACGTCGGCCTCCTCGCCGCCGCCGGCCGGATCCGCAGGCTCGTCGCCCCCTTCGTCACCCTCGACTCGATCCCGCTGGAGCCGCACTTCCGGGCCGCCCGGGAGAGCGGCGCCCTCACCCTCACCGAACTCGACGAGGCCATGTTCATGTGGGGCCTGCACGCCGCCGCGAACCGCCTGCCCTTCCTGCCCGTCCGCGCCGGCCTCGGCTCCGACGTGATGCGGGTCAACCCGGAACTGCGCACCGTCACCTCCCCCTACGCCGACGGCGAGGAGTTCGTCGCCGTCCCCGCCCTGCGCATGGACGCGGCCCTGGTCCACCTGGGCCGCGCCGACCGCCTCGGCAACGCCCAGTACCTGGGACCCGACCCGTACTTCGACGACCTGTTCTGCGAGGCCGCCGACACCGCGTACGTCTCCTGCGAGCAGCTCGTCGAGACCGCCGAGTTCTCCAAGGCGGGCCCCGTCCAGTCCCTCCTGGTCAGCCGGCACTCCGTCACCGGGGTCGTGGAGACCCCGAACGGCGCGCACTTCACCTCCTGCGCGCCCGACTACGACCGCGACGAGCCCTTCCAGAAGCTCTACGCCTCCACCCCCTGGCCCGAGTTCGCCGCGCGCTTCCTGTCCGGCGGGAGCGAGCACGACTACCAGTCCGCCGTCCGGACCTGGCACGAGGAGCAGAAGTGATCAGCCGTGCGGAGTACTGCGTGATCGCCTGCGCCGAGGCCTGGCGCGACAACGGCGAGGTCCTCGCCAGCCCGATGGGCCTGATCCCCTCCTTCGGGGCCCGGCTCGCCAAGCGCACCTTCTCCCCCGACCTGCTGCTCACCGACGGCGAGGCGATGCTGGTCGGCCTCGACGGCACGCCCGAGGGCTGGCTCCCGTACCGCCGGCACCTGGCGATGGTCACCGGCGGGCGGCGGCACGTGATGATGGGCGCCAGCCAGATCGACCGGTACGGCAACCAGAACATCTCCTGCATCGGCGACTGGGAACGCCCCTCCCGCCAGCTCCTCGGGGTGCGCGGGGCGCCGGTCAACACCCTCAACAACCCGGTGAGCTACTGGGTGCCCAGGCATTCGCCCCGGGTCTTCGTCGAGCGCGTCGACATGGTCAGCGGAGTGGGGTACGACCGGGCCGAGGCGGCCGGGGTGACCCGCTTCCACCGGCTGCCCCGCGTGGTCAGCGACCTCGGGGTGTTCGACTTCACCGGCCCGGGGCACTCCATGCGCCTGGCCTCCCTGCACCCGGGCGTCACCCTCGACCGGGTCCGGGCGGCGACCGGCTTCGAGCTGGCGGTGGCGGAAGAGGTCCCGTACACCCGCGAGCCCACGGAAGAGGAGCTGCGGCTGATCCGCGAGGTCATCGACCCCAAGGGGTTGCGCGAGCGGGAAGTACGGGCCTGAGGTGAGGGGGACCGGTATGGAGACGGCGTTCACGAAGCTGGTCGGGGTCCGCCACCCGATCGTGCAGACGGGCATGGGATGGGTGGCCGGACCGCGCCTGGTGTCCGGCGCGGCGAACGCGGGGGCGCTGGGCATCCTGGCCTCGGCGACGATGACCCTGGACCAGCTGCGCACGGCCGTCCAGGAGGTCAAGTCCCGCACCGACGCCCCGTTCGGCGTCAACCTGCGGGCGGACGCCGGGGACGCGGCCGAGCGCGCCCAGCTGATCATCGACGAGGGCGTACGGGTGGCCTCCTTCGCCCTGGCCCCCTCGAAGGAGCTGATCGCCCGCCTCAAGGACGCGGGCGTGGTGGTGATCCCCTCGATCGGGGCGCGCCGGCACGCCGAGAAGGTGGCGGCCTGGGGCGCGGACGCGGTGATCGTGCAGGGCGGGGAGGGCGGCGGGCACACCGGGGACGTGGCCACGACCGTGCTGCTGCCGCAGGTGGTCGACGCCGTGGACATCCCGGTGGTCGCGGCGGGCGGCTTCCACGACGGCCGCGGCCTGGTCGCCGCCCTCGCCTACGGGGCCGCGGGCATCGCCATGGGCACCCGCTTCCTGCTGACCTCCGACTCCACCGTCCCGGACGCCGTCAAGGCCGAGTACCTGAAGGCCGGCGTGAAGGACGTCACCGTCACCACGGCCGTCGACGGGCTCCCGCACCGGATGCTGCGCACCGAGCTGGTCGAGGCCCTGGAGCGGTCGGGGCGGGCCAGGGCGCTGGCCCGCGCCGTCCGGCACGCGGCGGGCTTCAAGCAGCTGTCGGGCCTGTCCTGGTCGCGGATGGTGCGCGACGGGCTGGCGATGAAACACGGCAAGGACCTGTCCTGGAGCCAGGTCCTGCTCGCCGCGAACACCCCCATGCTCCTCAAGGCGTCCATGGTCGAGGGCCGTACGGACCTCGGAGTCATGGCATCCGGCCAGGTCGCGGGGGTGATCGAGGATCTGCCGTCCTGTGCGGAGCTCGTCGACCGCGTCATGGCCGAGGCACACGCAGTACTGCTCACGCTCGGCACCCTGCCACCACCAGGGTGATCCCCCTTCTCCGCCACAGGAGTCGCCCATGAGCCGTGCCCGAATCCGACTGGCGACCGCGGCTGCCGCCGCCGCCCTCGTCGTCGCAGCCTTGCCGGCCGCCGCCCACGCGGCGGCGGCGCCCGCAGCGGGAGCCAGTGCCCGGCACTGGACCCACCCGCTGCACCAGCAAGCAGAAACGATCCGTCAGATCCCGCTCCAGGGCGCCGTCAACGTCCGTGACATCGGCGGCTACCGCACGTACACCGGCGGTCAGGTCCGCCAGGGGCTGGTCTACCGCTCCGACGCACTGAGCAAGCTGACCGCGGCGGACATCACCACCGTCTCCGGTCTCGGCCTCACGAAGGTCGTCGACTTCCGCATTCCGATGGAGCTCCAGTACGACGGCGCCGACAAGCTGCCGCAGGGGCTCACCCCCACCTCCCGCCCGGTCAGCGACCTGGGCCTGTACGGCACCCTCGTCGGCGCGATCTCCAGCGGCGACCCCGTCAAGCAGGAGCAGATGCTCGGCGGCGGCCGCGCCGAGGCCTACATGCGCGACATCTACCGCACCTTCGTGACCAGCCCCGAGAACCGGGCGCAGTTCGCGGCCACCCTGCGGGAGATCGCGGACGGCCAGCAGGGCCCGCTGCTCTACCACTGCACGTCCGGCAAGGACCGTACGGGCTGGATGAGCTACGTCCTGCTGCGCTCGCTGGCCGTACCCGAGGCCACCGCCGAGAGCGACTACCTCGCCTCGAACACCTTCCGGGGGGCCTACGACGCCCAGGTGCGGGCGGGCCTCAAGCAGTCGGGGCGGATGCAGAACCCGGACCTGCTGATCCCGCTCCAGGAGGTCCGTCAGGACTACCTGGACGCCGCGACCACCCGGATGGAGGCCGACTACGGCAGCTTCTACGGCTACCTGACGGACGGCCTCGGCCTGGACCTGCGGACGCTCGCGAAGCTCCAGACCAAGCTGGTCCGCTAGCGGGCGGGCGCCCCGGAACGCGACGGAGCCGGGCGGTGCGCTGGTGCGCGCCGCCCGGCTCCGTCGTGCCGAAAGGTGGGGATCAGACCGCGCGGCGGCGGCCCTGCCCGCCGGAACCGACCCGGCTGCGCGCGGAGGCCGCGGCGGCGCCGCCGCCGGCGGAGCCCCCGCCGGTACGCCGGCCCTGGCCCGCGGAGCCGGTGGCCCCGCCGCCCTGGCCGCCGCCCTGACCGCGACGGGCCTGGCCCGACGCGGACGCGGGCGCCTGCCCGGAGGCACCGGAACCGCCGCGGCGGCCGCGGCCGCCGCCCGTCGGGGCGCCGCCCGTGGCGGAGGGGGTACGGGGACCGCCGGAGCGGCGGCGCGAGGAACCGGAGCCGGAACCGCTGCGCGGCTTCGGCGGGGTGGCCACGGGGACCTCCAGCACCACGGGGATGCCCGAGGGCTCCTTGGCGCCGGTGAGGCGGGCCAGCTCCTCGTCGGAGGACTTGATCTGCGCGGTGCGCGGGGAGATCCCGGCGTCCGACATCAGGCGGGTCATGTCCCGCTTCTGGTCGGGCAGCACCAGGGTGACCACGCTGCCGGACTCACCGGCACGGGCGGTACGGCCGCCGCGGTGCAGGTAGTCCTTGTGGTCGGTGGGCGGGTCCACGTTGACGACGAGGTCGAGGTCGTCGATGTGGATGCCGCGCGCGGCCACGTTGGTGGCGACCAGCGCGGTGACCTCGCCCGTCTTGAACCAGTCGAGGGTCCGGTTGCGCTGCGGCTGCGAGCGCCCGCCGTGCAGGCCGGAGGCGCGTACGCCGTCCGCGAGGAGCTTCTTGACCATGCGGTCGACCCCGCGCTTGGTGTCGACGAACATGATCACCCGGCCGTCGCGAGCGGCTATACGCGTCGCCACGGCCTTCTTGTCGGTCTCGTCCATGACGTACAGGACGTGGTGCTCCATCGTGCTGACCGCACCGGCGGACGGGTCGACGGAGAAGGCGACCGGGTCGTGCAGGAACATCTTGACGAGCTTGTCGATGTTCTTGTCGAGGGTCGCCGAGAACAGCATGGTCTGACCCTCGGGCTCGACCTGCTTGAGCAGGGCGGTGACCTGGGGCATGAAGCCCATGTCGGTCATCTGGTCGGCCTCGTCGAGGACCGTGATGGAGACCTGCGAGAGGTCGGCGTCACCGCGGTCGATGAGGTCCTTCAGACGGCCGGGGGTGGCGACGAGCACCTCGGCGCCGCGGCGCAGGGCGCCGGACTGCCGGTTGATCGACATGCCGCCGACGACGGTCGCGATGCGCAGGTTGACCGACGTGGCGTACGGCGCCAGGGCGTCGGTGACCTGCTGCGCGAGCTCGCGGGTCGGTACGAGGACCAGCGCGAGCGGCTGCTTCGGCTGGGCGCGGCGGCCGGTGGTGCGGGCCAGCAGCGCCAGGCCGAAGGCCAGCGTCTTGCCGGAGCCGGTGCGGCCGCGGCCGAGCAGGTCACGGCCGGCGAGGGAGTTCGGCAGCGTCGCGGCCTGGATCGGGAAGGGCTCGGTGACGCCCTGCGCCGCGAGGGTCTTCAGCAGCGCTTCGGGCATGCCCATGTCCGCGAACGCGTCCACCGGCGGGAGGGCCGGGGTCAGCGGTTCGGGCATGGTGAATTCTTGGGGCCGGGCAACGGGGGCGGACTTCTGCCGTCCCGCGCCAGCCTTCGGACGTCCCTGGGCCGCACCTCGACCCCGGGTGGGGCGGCGGCTGGGTCGTGCGGAGCTGGAGCTGGTCATGCGGAAAGAGCCCTCCTGATACCGGCAAGGTAGAACGCGGTCGAACAGACGCGTTCGAGGCGAACGCGGTCGAAACAGCAGACAAGCCGGGGCCCGCACCTCGCGGTGCGGACCCCGGCATGCTGAAGAAATTAGGCGGGAACGATGTTCTCCGCCTGGGGGCCCTTCTGGCCCTGGGTCACGTCGAAGGACACGCGCTGGCCCTCCTGGAGCTCACGGAAGCCCTGGGTGGCGATGTTCGAGTAGTGGGCGAAGACGTCCGGGCCGCCACCGTCCTGCTCGATGAAGCCGAAGCCCTTTTCCGAGTTGAACCACTTCACGGTGCCTTGTGCCATTTTGAATCTCCTGAATAGGCGGCAAGGGCCCCATCCGGAGATCCCGGTAAAAACAATTAAAGCGCCTGTCGGAGCATTCCCGTCAGGCGCACATAAAGTTCATGGGTACCACAACTGCAACGCGTCCAAAGCTAGCACACGTCGGTCGGAGCGCGCTGCCCCGAGTCTGTGACCTTCGTCAGGAGCCCGTCCGGAGCACCCTCCCGAACCGCACCCGGGCCGCGCGACCTGGCCCGGGGCCGGGGCCGGGCGGTCGAGGCCGCCCGGCGCAAGGCGGGGGTCAGAGGCGTTCGATGATCGTCACGTTGGCCTGGCCGCCGCCCTCGCACATCGTCTGGAGGCCGTAGCGGCCGCCGGTGCGTTCCAGTTCGTGCAGGAGCGTCGTCATCAGCTTCACGCCGGTCGCCCCCAGCGGATGTCCCAGGGCGATCGCGCCGCCGTTGACGTTGACCCGGGCCGGGTCCGCGCCCGTCTCCTTCAGCCAGGCCAGGACCACCGGTGCGAAGGCCTCGTTGATCTCGACGAGGTCGATCTCGGACAGTGACAGGCCGGTCTTCTTCAGGGCGTACGCCGTCGCGGGGATCGGCGCGGACAGCATCCGGATCGGGTCCTCGCCGCGCACCGACAGGTGGTGGATGCGGGCGCGCGGGCGCAGGCCGTGTTCGCGTACCGCCCGCTCGGAGGCGATCAGCATCGCCGCCGCGCCGTCGGAGACCTGGGAGGAGACGGCCGCGGTGATGGTGCCGCCCTCGACGACCGGCTTGAGGGTGGCCATCTTCTCCAGGGTGGTGTCCCGGCGGGGGCCCTCGTCCACGCGGACCTCCCCGTACGGGACGGTCTCCCGCTCGAAGCGGCCCTCGTCGATGGCGCGCAGCGCCCGCTGGTGGGAGCGCAGGGCGAACTCCTCCATGTCGCGGCGCGTGATGCCCCACTTCTCGGCGATGAGCTGCGCCCCGTGGAACTGGTTGACGGGCGCGTCCCCGTACCGGGCGCGCCAGCCGGCCGAGCCGGCGTAGGGGCCCTCGGTGAAGCCGAGCGGTTCCGCCGCCTGCCGGGAGGCGAAGGCGATGGGGATCATCGACATGTTCTGGGTGCCGCCCGCGACGACCAGGTCCTGGGTGCCGGAGAGCACGCCCTGCGCGGCGAAGTGCACCGCCTGCTGGGAGGAGCCGCACTGGCGGTCCACGGTGACGCCCGGCACCTCTTCCGGGAGGCCCGCCGCCAGCCAGGCCGTCCGGGCGATGTCCCCGGCCTGCGGCCCGACGGTGTCGAGGCAGCCGAAGACGACGTCCTCGACGGCGGCCGGGTCGATCCCGGTCCGCTCGACGAGGGCCTTCATGACGTGCGCGCCGAGGTCAGCGGGGTGGACGGCGGCGAGGCCGCCCTTGCGCCGCCCCACGGGGGTGCGTACCGCGTCGACTATGTAGGCCTCGGGCATCGGGACTCCTCTTCGTTTACGTGCGTACGGCGATCCCGTCCAGCACCATCGACAGGTACTGGCGGGCGATCTCCTCGGGGCTGTGCTGTCCGCCGGGCCGGTACCAGGAGGCCGCGACCCACACCGTGTCGCGTACGAAGCGGTAGGTGAGGCGGATGTCGAGGTCGGCGCGGAAGACCTGGGCGGCGACCCCCCGCTCCAGCGTCCCCAGCCACGCCTTCTCGAACTTCACCTGCGAGTCCGAGAGGTAGTGGAAGCGGGGCTGGGAGGACAGGTGCCGGGATTCCTTCTGGTAGATGGCGACGGCGGCGCGGTGCCGGTCGATCTCGCGGAAGGACTCGGTGACGAGGGCCTCGATGGTCTCCCTGGGGCCGAGGCCGGCGGCGAGGACGGTGTCGTACCCCGCCCACAGCTCGTTCAGGAAGGCCGAGAGGATCTCGTCGAGCATCGATTCCTTGGAATCGAAGTGGTAGTAGAGGCTGCCGGCGAGCATGCCGGCGGCGTCGGCGATCTTGCGGACGGTGGTGGCGTTGTAGCCCTGGGCCGCGAAGACCTCGGCGGCGGTGTCCAGGAGCTCGCGGCGCCGCTCGGGTGACGCCGTCACCTGCGGCTTCTTCTTCTGCGTCGGCTTGTCGTTCGGCTTGTCGTTCGGCTTGTTCGTCGGCACGGGCCCATTCTGCGGCTACGCGCGCTGGCTGCTGACCGACACCGTCTCGCCCGTCATGTACGACGAGTAGCCGGAGGCCAGGAAGACGATGACGTTGGCGATCTCCCACGGCTCGGCGTACCGGCCGAAGGCCTCGCGGGCGGTGAGTTCGCTGAGCAGCTCCTCACTGGTGACCTTCACCAGGTGCGGGTGCATGGCCAGGCTCGGGGCGACCGCGTTGACGCGTACGCCGAACTCGGCGGCCTCCAGCGCCGCGCAGCGGGTCAGGGCCATCACCCCGGCCTTCGCGGCGGCGTAGTGGGCCTGGCCGGTCTGGGCGCGCCAGCCGACGACGGAGGCGTTGTTGACGAGGACGCCGCCGTGCCCGGAGGCCTTCAGGGAGCGCAGGGCGGCGCGGGTGCAGCGGAAGGTGCCGTTCAGGGTGACGTCGAGGACCCGGCCCCACTGTTCGTCGGTCATGTCGACGAGGTCGGCGGTGCCGCCGAGGCCGGCGTTGTTGACGACGATGTCGAGGCCGCCGTGGAGGCGTTCGGCGCGGGCGAAGAGGGCCTGGACCTGTTCCTCGTCGGTGACGTCGCAGGGCTGGGCGGTGACGCGGTCCGCGCCGAACTCGGCGGCGAGTGCCTCCTCGGTCTCCTTCAGCCGGCGGGCGTGGGCGTCGCTGACGAGGATCCGGGCGCCCTCCTCCAGGAAGCGGCGGGCGGTGGCCCCGCCGATCCCGGCGCCGGCGGCCGCGGTGATGACGGCGGTGCGGTCGGTGAGCAGGCCGTGGGCGGGGACGTACGCGGGCGGGGTGGTCATGCCCGTACCTCCTTGGGAAGGCCGAGGATCCGCTCGGCGACGATGTTGCGCTGGATCTCGTCGGAGCCGGCGTAGATGGTGTCGGCGCGGGAGAAGAGGAAGAGCCGCTGACGGTCGTCGAGGTCGTACGGGTCCCCGTGCGCGCCGGCGGCGAGGAGGGAGGGGGCGCCGCACACGTCCATGGCGAGTTCGCCGAGGTCGCGGTGCCAGCGGGCCCAGTACAGCTTGGCCGTGGAGGGGGCGGTGGCCGGGCGGCGGGCGGTGGCGCGCATGGCCTCCAGGCCGATCCAGGCCTTCACGAGGCGGTCGCGGACCAGCGGGTCGGCGATGGCGCCGTTGCTGCGGGCGAGGGCGGCGAGGTCTTCGAGTTCGCGGCGGAAGCCGACCTGCTGGCCGAGGGTGGAGACGCCGCGTTCGAAGCCGAGGGTGGCCATGGCGACGGCCCAGCCGTCGCCGGGGGCGCCGACGACGTGGGCGGCGTCGGTGCGGGCGCCGTCGAAGAAGACCTCGTTGAACTCGGAGGTGCCGGTGAGCTGGGTGATGGGGCGGACCTCGACGCCCGGCTGGTCCATGGGGACGAGCAGGTAGGACAGGCCGGCGTGGCGGCGCGAGCCCGGTTCGGTGCGGGCGAGGACGAAGCACCACTGGGACTCGTGGGCCAGCGAGGTCCAGATCTTCTGGCCGTCGACGGTCCACTCGCCGCCCCGGAGGGTCGCGCGGGTGCGGACGGCGGCGAGGTCGGAGCCGGCGTCGGGTTCGCTGTAGCCCTGGCACCACAGCTCCTCCACGGCCCGGATCGGCGGGAGGAAGCGGCGTTTGTGCTCCTCGGTGCCGTGGGCGATGAGGGTGGGGCCGAGGAGCTGTTCGCCGATGTGGTTCACGCGGGCGGGGGCGTCGGCGAGGGCGTACTCCTCGTGGAAGGCGATCTGCTGCTCGGTGCTCGCGCCGCGGCCGCCGTGCTCGACGGGCCAGCCGACGCAGGTCCAGCCGTGGGCCGCCATGTGCCGTTCCCAGGCGAGGCGTCCGTCGAAGGCCTCGTGCTCCCGGCCCGGTCCGCCGCGTCCCTTGAGGGCCGCGAACTCGCCGGTGAGGTGGGTCCGCAGCCACCTGCGGATCTCGGTACGGAACTCCTCGACGCTGCTCATGGCCGTACGTTAACCTACCAAACACTTGTTAGGGAACCATGTTGCCGGGTGGAGGAACCCCCTGAACGGGGCAGCCTCCGGAGCAGAGGAAGCCGCATGTCCGACGACACACCCCCCGTGCTCTACGAACGCCGCGGCCCCGTCGCGCACGTGACCATGAACCGCCCGCGCTACCGCAACGCCCAGAACAGTGCGATGACCTACGCCCTCGACGAGGCCTTCTACCGGGCCTCCGACGACCCCGCGGTGAAGGTGGTCGTCCTCGCCGGGGCCGGCGCGCACTTCTCCGCCGGCCACGACATCGGCACCCCCGGGCGCGACGCCCACCTGCCCTTCGAACGCCGCGCCGGACTGTGGTGGGACCACTCCACCCGCTCCGGCGCCGAATCCCGCTTCGCCCGCGAGTCCGAGGTGTACCTCGGGATGTGCCGGCGCTGGCGGGAACTGCCCAAGCCGGTCATCGCCTCCGTCCAGGGGGCGTGCGTGGCCGGCGGGCTGATGCTGGCCTGGGTCTGCGACCTGATCGTGGCGAGCGAGGACGCCTTCTTCGCGGACCCGGTGGTGCGGATGGGCATCCCCGGCGTCGAGTACTTCGCGCACCCGTGGGCCATGCCGCCCCGGATCGCCAAGGAGTTCCTGTACACCGGCGACCGGATGCCCGCCCGGCGGGCGTACGAGATCGGCATGGTCAACCGGGTCGTCGAGCCGGGCGAACTCGCGGCCGCCACCGAGCTGCTGGCCCTGCGGATCGCCGAGATGCCCTCCTTCGGGCTGGCCCTGACCAAGCGGGCCGTCAACCAGGCCGAGGACCTCCAGGGCCTGCACACCGGCATGGACTCGGTGTTCGGCCTGCACCACCTCGCGCACGCGCACAACGCCGAAACGGCGTCCGACCCGCTCGGCGGCGTGGACGTCGCCGCCATGAAGGAGGCGAACCGCTGATGGACCTCGCCCACGCTCAGGACGTGGAGGACTTCCAGGCCGAGGCCCGCGCCTGGCTGCGCGCACACGTGCCGCCCCGGCCGCTGCCCTCCCTGGAGACGGCCGAGGGCTTCGAGGCCCACCGCGAGTGGGAGGCCCGGCTGCACGCCGGCCGCTGGTCTGCGGTGTCCTGGCCCGAGCAGTACGGGGGCCGGGGCGTCGACATCGAACGGTGGCTCGTCTTCGAGGAGGAGTACTGGGCGGCGGGCGCCCCCGGCCGGGTCTCGCAGAACGGCATCAACCTCCTCGCCCCCACCCTCTTCGACCACGCGACGGACGAGCAGCGCGCCCGCGTCCTGCCCTCCATGGCGAGCGGCGAGGTGATCTGGGCCCAGGCCTGGTCCGAACCGGAGGCGGGCTCCGACCTGGCCTCCCTGAAGTCCCGGGCCGTGCGCACCGACGGCGGCTGGCTGCTGTCCGGGCAGAAGACCTGGTCCTCGCGGGCCGCCTTCGCCGACCGGGCCTTCGGCATCTTCCGCACCGACCCGGACACCCCCAAACCCCACCAGGGCCTGACGTACCTGATGTTCGGCCTGCGGGCGCCCGGGGTGACGGTACGGCCCATCGGCCGGCTCGACGGCAAGCCCGCCTTCGCGGAGCTCTTCCTCGACCAGGTCTTCGTACCGGACGAGGACGTCATCGGGGAGCCCGGACAGGGCTGGCGGATCGCCATGTCGACCACCGGGAACGAGCGGGGGCTGACCCTGCGCTCCCCCGGCCGTTTCCTGGCCGCCGCCGACCGGCTCGTCTCGCTGTGGGAGGCCGCCGGGGACCCCTCGGACACCGCGCTGCGCGACCGGGTCGCGGACGCGGTGGTCGGGGCGCGCGCCTACGAGCTGTTCACCTGGGCGGGCGCCACCCGCTTCGCGGCGGGCGGGGCCATCGGCGCCGAGTCCAGCCTGAACAAGCTGTTCTGGTCCCAGTACGACATCGCCCTGCACGAGACCGCCCTGGACCTGCTGGGCGCCGACGCCGAGCTCGCGGAGGGCCCCTGGGCCGAGCCGTGGGTGTTCTCCCTGGCCGGACCGATCTACGCGGGCACCAACGAGATCCAGCGCGACATCATCGCCGAGCGGCTGCTCGGCCTCCCGAAGGGCCGCCGCTGATGCGCTTCCAGCCGACCGAGGAACAGTCGGACTTCGCCCGTACCCTGCGCTCCCTGCTCGGCGCCGCCGACGTCCCGGCGACGGTACGGGCCTGGGCGGACGGCGACCACGCGCCCGGGCTGGCCCTGTGGTCCCGGCTCGCGGACACCGGCCTCTTCGCACTGGCCGCGCCCGAGGAGCACGACGGCCTCGGCCCTCTCCCGGTGGAACTCGCCCTCGCCTTCGTGGAGCTGGGGCGGGCCGGGGTGCCGGGGCCGGTGGTGGAGCACGCGGCGGCCGTCGTCCTGCTGGCGGCGCTCGGCGACGGGGCGGTCGCGAAACGCTTCCTCCCCGGGCTGCTGGCGGGCGGGGCCCTGGCCACGCTGACCCTGCCGGACGGATCCCCGTACGCCCTGGACGCGGACGCGGCGACGTACCGCCTCACGGTGTCGGCGGCGGGCGAACTGCGCCTCGCACCCGGCGGCGGGCAGCCCCTGGCCTCCCTCGACCCGGCCCGCCGGCTGAGCACCCCGCAGCCCGGCGGGGAACTCCTCGCGGCGGGCCCGGCCGTCACGGCGGCGGCGGGAACGGCCCTGCGCTGGGCGCGGCTGCTGACGGCCGCCCAGTGCCTGGGCGTCGGCGAGGCCCTGCTCTCCCGGACGGTGGAGTACGCGAAGCAGCGCACCCAGTTCGGCACGCCCATCGGCACCTTCCAGGCGGTCAAGCACCGGCTGGCCGACACCCTGCTGGCCCTGGAGTTCGCCCGGCCGCTGCTGTGGGCGGCGGCGCTGTCCCTGGAGCCGGGCGAGGTGGCGGCGGCAAAGCTCACCGCCGGCGAGGCGGCGTACGGGGCGGCGCTGACGGCGCTCCAACTGCACGGCGCGGTCGGCTACACGCAGGAACTGGACCTCTCCCTGTGGCTGCGCAAGTCCCGCCCCCTGCGCGACGCCTGGGGCACCCCGTCGGCCTGCCGGGCGGAGGTCCTTCAGCCGCGGGTGCGGTAGTAGGTCGCCAGGGCGGTGTTCACCAGCACGATCCCGCCGAACCACAGGGCCCCGGCCCGCCACCCGACCGCGTACAGCGCGAGGGTGGCGGCCCCGAACACCACGGCCTTGACGGCGAGCTGGGCGACGAGCGGAACGGCGTAGGTGGCCTTGGGTGCGGCGAAGGCACCCCACAGCACGCCGGCGGCGACCGGAGCGGCCACCGCGAGCCCGATGGACCAGACTCTGCCGATGTCCCGCGTCCAGCCCCACCGGGCCAGGGCGGCGAGGGCCCCGAGCTCCAGGAGGAAGGCGAGGCCCTCGTTGACTATGAAGAAGAAGCGCAGGGTGGAATTCATACGGCCCAACCTCACCGACCCGGGCCGGAGGCGTCCACCGATGGGAAGCCTCCCTGTCACATGACGACGACCCGCAGGGTGACCACGTAACTCTCCTCGACCGTCCCGTCCGGGAAGAGGGGCGCCAGCCTGGCGCGTTCGGCGTCGAGGAAGGCCCGTGTGTCGTCCTCGCCGAGCAGCAGGAAGGCCGAGTGGCTGGCGTGGTTGGAGAGGTGCGCGGTGAGGGGGATCCGCCGGAACCACCGCACCTCGCGGGTAGTGACGTCGAGGCCCTCCAGGGACTCGCGGGTGGGCAGCCCGGTGGCCCCGAAGAAGGTGCGGAGCCGCTCGTCCTGCTCGGCGATCCACGGGACGGCGGTGTCCGGGTCGTTCCACCACAGGGCGAGCGCGCCGCCGGGGCGCAGGACGCGGCGGGCCTCGGGGACGGAGCGGGCGGGGTCGGTCCAGTGCCAGGCCTGCGCGTACGTGAGGAGGTCGAAGCCGCCGGTGGCCAGGGGCAGCCGGTCGCCGTCCCCGCGCACGAGCGGGATCCGGGGGTGGTGCCGGCGGAACTCGGCGGCCATGCCGTCCCCGGGCTCGACGGCGACGACGTCCGCGCCGCGCGCGTGCAGCAGGGCGGTGGCGATCCCGGTCCCGGCCCCCACGTCGGCCACCCGGGCGCCGGCGAGCGGCCGGCCGGCGAGTTCCTCGACGGTGTCGAGGAGTTCGGGCGGATATCCGGGCCGGTAGGCCTGGTACTGCGCGGCGGCGGCGTCGAAGGAACGGGCGCGTGTCGTCGTCATGGGCCCATTGTTCGCGAGCTCCCGGGCGCCGGACAGCGTTTGTGCCCTACGCGCGGCGCAGGGAGAGGCGCATGAGGGTGGCCGTCTGGAAGAGGAGCAGGACGGCCGTCGCGGCGCGGGCCGCCCAGGTGCCGGGATCGGTGACCGGCTCCCCGTACGCCTCCCAGGCGGCGGCGCCCGCGAGGGTGGCCCCCACGGCCACGCAGGCGACGAGGAAGCGCCCGGCGAATTCCGCGGCGGTACCGTGCGGAACGGCCGACCCGAGGACGAACACCCCCAGCAGGACGGGGATCCATGGCACCCCGGCATCACTCAGCAGCAGGACGGCCGCGGACTCCAAGGCGAGGAGCAGGCAGACGCGCACCAGGAAACCAGGCATGCACACATCATGCCGGGGAAATCCCGGTGCGCGCCCGGTCCCGGTGTTTGTAAGATCAACCGCAAGCGGGGTCGTAGCACAGAGGTAGTGCGCCTACACAGCATGGAGGAGGACGCCGGTTCGAATCCGGCCGCCCCGCCCTTACTCCTTTCGCACGGTCCCGGCCAGCCAGGCCGCCGCGCCCGCCAGTGCCGAGCGCGCGGCCGGCAGTGGCAGGCCGAGGAAGCCGTGGAAGACGCCGGGGTGGAGCCGGACCTCGCAGTCCACCCCCGCCTCCCCCAGCCGGCGCGCGTAGGCCAGCCCCTCGTCGCGCAGCAGGTCGCAGTCGGCGAGGAGGAGCAGGGTGCGCGGCAGTCCCGACAGGCCGGGGGCCCGGGCGGGCGAGACGTGCGGGTGGGCCGGGTCGCCGCCGTACTGGTCCCAGTACCAGGCCATGTGCGCGGCGGTGTGGAAGTGCCCGCGCCCGTACGCCGTCACCGACTCGGTGCCCATGGACGCGTCCAGCGGCGGGTACGCCAGCAGCTGCCCGGCGACGAGCCCGGGCGCCCGCAGCGCGGTCACGGCGGCCAGGTTGCCGCCGCTGGAGTCCCCGGCGACCACCACGCGCCCGGGGTCGCAGCCCAGTGCCCGCGCCTCGGCCCGCGCCCACAGCAGGACGCCCAGCGCGTCGTCGCAGGCGGCCGGCCAGGGGTGTTCCGGGGCCAGCCGGTAGTCGGCCGAGACGACCACCGCCCCCGAGGCCGCGGCCAGTTCACGGCACAGGGCGTCGTGCGTGTCGAGCCCGCACATCACCCACCCGCCGCCGTGGAAGTACACGGCGAGCGGCCGCCCCGCGGCCCCGGGTGCGGGGTCGTAGACCCGTACGGGCACGCCCGAGGCGACCGTGTCGTACACGGAGGCCACCTCCGGCCCCGGCGGGCCGGCCACCTCGGCCGCGGCCCGCAGGGCGTCCACGTCGCCGGGGCCGGGGAAGCCCGCCGTCATGGCGTCGCACAGCCGCCGCGCGGCGGGGGAAAGGGCGCTCATCCGGCCGTCATCCCGCCGTCGACGGCGAACTCGGTGCCCGTCACGTACGAGGAGGCGTCCGAGCACAGGAACAGCACCAGCTCCCCGACCTCGCGCGGCCGCCCCATCCGCCCCAGCGGTACGTGCGACCAGTCCCGGCCCGCGACCGCCTCGGCGACCATCGGCGTGTCGATGGCCCCCGGGTGCACCGAGTTGACCCGGATGCCGTCCCCGGCGAGGTCCAGGGCGCTGGAGCGGGTCAGGCCGCGCAGGGCGAACTTGGTGGACCCGTAGGCCGCGTGGCCCGGTATCCCGACGAGTCCGGCGGTGGAGGAGATGTTGACGATCGAGCCGCCGCCGGCGGCGCGCAGGACCGGGGCGACGGCCTGGATGCCGAGGAAGGGGCCCAGCAGGTTGACCCTCAGCAGGGTCTCGAAGCCCTCCGCGCTCTGCTGCTCGACGTGGGCGGTGCGCCACAGGGCGGCGTTGTTGACCAGTGCCGAGACGGTGCCGAAGGCGGCGACCGCCTCGCGGACCACACCGGCCCAGCTGTCGGCGTCGGCGACGTCGTGGCGCACGTACAGGCCCTGCGCGCCGAGGGAGGCGGCGACCGCCCGGCCTTCCTCCTCGCGGATGTCGGTGACGACGACCCGCGCCCCCGCCTCCGCGCACAGCCGGGCTTCGGCGGCGCCCTGGCCGCGTCCGGCGCCGGTGATGACGACGACCTTTCCGTCGAGGGAGATCACGGTTCAGGCCTCCTGTCCCGGCTGCCCGGCTTCCCGCTGTTCCAGCTCGCGGAAGTGCGGGATGACCTTCTCGCCCCACTGCCGGATGGTCTCCATGCAGGCCTCCTGCGGCACGGTGCCCATCTGGATCAGGCACATCACCTCGTCGACGCCGATCTCGCGGAGCTGTTCCACGTAGGCGATGGCCGTCTCGGCGCTGCCGTAGGCGTGCTCGGCGTTGTAGGTGCCTGTGTCCACGGGGCGGGCGGGGATGTTCGCCCCGTGCAGCCGGGCGACGAGCTCCTCGCGGCCCCGGTCGAGGGCTCCGACGTGGTCCTCGTCCTCGGCGTGGCCGGTGGGTTCGGGGCCGTTGCCGTACCAGTGGGCGATGGACTCGGCGAAGAAGCGCTGGCCGCGCGTGCCCAGGCGCAGTGCGCGGTCGGCGTCGTCGAGGACGATCGTGGGGCAGAGGGCGGAGAGGTGGTCGTTGGCCCGGTCCGAGACGAGGCGCCCGCCGGTGCGGGTGGCGATGGCCTCGTCGTAGACCTTGCGCATCGCGCGGACGTCGTCGGCGCCGGCGAAGCCCATCACCAGGGCTCCGATGCCCAGTTCGGCGGCGAGCTTGAGGGTGTCGTGCTTGGAGCAGGCCATGAAGAGCGGCGGGTGGGGGTCCTGGACCGGGCGGGGCAGGATCGCGCCGGGGCCGATGTCGATCGAGCCGTGCCACTCGAAGACGGGCTCCTTCCAGGCGGAGGAGAAGATCCGCAGCGCCTCTTCCATCTGCGGGTAGGTGTCCTCGGGCCTGACCCCGTACATGGACATCTCCTGGCGGGTGGCGCCGCGCCCGGCGCCGATGTCGACACGGCCGCCGGAGAGGACGTCGAGCATGGCGGCGCGTTCGGCGACGCGGACGGGGTGCTGGTAGCCGAAGGGCATGGTGACCACGCCGTGGCCGATGCGGATCTTCCGGGTGCGGGCGGCGACCCAGGTCAGGAAGATCTCGGAGGCGCTCATGTGGGCGTACTGGGTCAGGGAGTGGTGTTCCACGGCCCAGATCCGGTCGAAGCCCATCTCCTCGGCGAAGACGGCCTGTTCGACGCAGTCGTGGATGACCTGGCGTTCACGTTCGGGGGTGGGGTCGACGAGTTGCGCCTCGAAGATCATCGAGAACTTCACGGTGGGGTCCCTCCATCCGGCAATCCCTCAGATATTTCGAATAGGAATACTTCTAGCAGTCACACCCCTCGGAGGGAAGGGCTCGCGGGGACCGGTCGTAGACTGCGCTGCGTGGCAGACGAGAAGGCAGGCGAAACGAACACCCGCACGCTCCCCGCGACCAGCTGGGCGGTGCTCGGGCTGCTCTCCTTCGGGGAGGAGCTCTCCGGCTACGACCTGAAGAAGTGGTCGGACTGGTCCCTGCGCTTCTTCTACTGGAGCCCCTCCTTCAGCCAGATCTACAGCGAGCTCAAGCGGCTGGAGAAGGCCGGCTACGCCACGTCGCGGATGGTCGCCCAGGACACCGGCACGCGCGACAAGCGGGTGTACCGGATCACCGGCGAGGGCATGGCCGCCGTACGGGAATGGGCGCGCGAGGCGCCGGTCGACCCGCCGGTCCTCAAGCACGGGCCGATGCTGCGGCTGTGGCTGGGCCACCTGCTGGAGCCGGAGCAGATGCGCGAAGTCCTCGTCCAGCACCAGGAGTTCGCGGAGAAGATGCGCCGGCGCGCGGTGGCGGACGTGGAGGGCGCCAAGGAGGAGGCGGCGTGGGCGTACCCCACGCTCACCCTCAAGTGGGCGGAGCGGTACTACGCCTCCGAGCGCGACCTCGCGGCCGCCATGCTCTCGGACCTGGAAGGAATGGCGGTCCCGCCGGGCGCCGAGGGCTCCGGCGCCCCGGAGCGCGGCAAGCGCCCGTAGGTGCGGCGGAAGTAGAGCAGCGGCGCGCCCTCCCGGTGCGCCGCCAGGGCGGTGACGCGGCCGAGCACGATGGCGTGGTCGCCGCCGTCCAGCACGTCCTCCAGGGTGCATTCGACGGTCGCGAGGACCCCGTCGAGCAGCGGCGCCCCGTTCCCGCCCGCACGCCAGGGCACCCCGGCGAACTTGTCCCCGCCGGTGACGGCGAAGCGGCGGCACAGCCCTTCCTGGTCGGCGGCCAGGATGTTGACGGCGAAGGCGCCCGCCGCGCGGATCCCGGGCCAGCTCGTCGAGGTGCGGGCCGGGCAGAAGCAGACCAGCGGCGGGTCGAGGGAGACGGACGAGAAGGACTGCACGGCCATCGCGACGGGGCGGCCGTCGCTCCCGCACGCCGTGACGACGGCGACTCCGGTGCAGAAGCTGGACAGGACCGACTTCATGTCAGCGTCCGCCTTCCCGCCCGCGTCCACGTCCGGCTTCACGTCCACGTCCGGGCCGGCGGCGGGCCGGGTGCTGAGGGTCGACATGGGAACCTCCTGGATCCGGGGAACTCCGGGGAATCTCTTCCTTGTTCCTACTAGGTATATGCCTAACAGAAACACCTGTGATTGGATACCGCCCACGCTCGCTCGTCAAGCAGGGAGGGTTCGTCCGATGCCGGTCCGTCCGATGCCACCACCGCCGCCCACCACCCTCGCCCGGCTCCCCGAGTACGCCGCCGCCGCGTACGGGGAGCGCGAGGCGCTCGCCGACGGAGAGGTCCGCTGGACCTTCGCCCGGCTCGCCGCCGAGATCGCCGCCGCCTCCCGCGCCGCCGTCGCGCACGGGATCCGCCCCGGGGACCGGGTCGCGCTCTGGGCCCCCAACAGCCGCCAGTGGATCACCGCCGCGCTCGGCGCGGTCGGCGTGGGCGCCGTCCTCGTCCCGGTCAACACCCGCTACAAGCCCGCCGAAGCCGCCGACATCATCCGGCGCAGCGGCGCCCGCGTGCTGTTCACCGAGCGCGGCTTCCTCGGCACCGACTACGCCCGTGACCTGCACGCCTCCGGCGAGGACCTGGGCGCCCTCGCCTCCACCGTGCTGCTGCGCGGCGCCGACGGCCCCGGCTCCTACGCCGCCTACCTCGCCGCCGGGAAGGGCGTCCCGGAGGAGGAACGGGCGGCCCGCGCCGCCCGCGTACGCCCCGAGGACCTCAGCGACATCCTCTACACCTCCGGCACCACAGGCCGCTCCAAGGGGGTGATGACCACCCACGGCCAGACCCTGCGCCTGTACGCCTCCTGGTCCCAGCTCGTCACCCTGCGCCCCGGCGACCGGTACCTGCTGGTCAACCCCTTCTTCCACACCTTCGGCTACAAGGCCGGCGTCCTCGCCTGCCTGCTGCGCGGGGTCACCATGCTCCCCGAGGCCCTGTACGACACCGACCGCATCCTGGCCCGTATGGCCGCCGAACGCGTCACCTGCCTGATGGGCCCCCCGACCGTCTTCCACGGCCTGATCCGCCACCCCGGCCGCGCCGCCCACGACCTGTCCGCGCTGCGCCTCGCCGGCACCGGCGCCGCCTCCGTGCCCACCTCCCTCGTCGAGGAGATCCGCAGCGAGCTCGGCGCCCCCGACGTGTTCACCGCCTACGGACTGACCGAGTCCGGCGGGGTCGTGTCCGTCTGCCCCACCGACGCGGACGCCTGGACCGTCGCCCACACCGTCGGCCTGCCCCTGCCCGGCACCGAGGTACGGATCACCGGCCCGCTCGGCGAGGTGCTGCCCGCCGGGGAAGCCGGGGAGGTGCAGGTGCGCGGCTACCACGTCACCCCCGGCTACCTGGACGACCCGGCGAGCACCGCCGACGCGATCCTGCCCGGCGGCTGGCTGCGCACCGGGGACATCGGGGTGCTGGACGGGCGGGGCTACCTCTCCATCACCGACCGGCTGAAGGACATGTACGTGGTCGGCGGGTTCAACGCCTACCCGGCCGAGGTGGAGAACGTGCTGCTGACCCACCCCGCCATCGTGGACGCGGCCGTCGTCGGAGCCCCCGACGAGCGGCTCGGTGAGGTCGGCGTGGCCTACCTGGTCACCACCGGCCCCGTCACGGCCGGGGAGCTGACCGCCTGGGCCCGGGAACGGCTGGCCAACTTCAAGGTGCCCCGGCGGTTCACCCTGCTGGAGGAGCTGCCGCGCAACGCGGGCGGCAAGCTGCTGAAGACCGAGCTGCGCCGCGCGGCGCGAGAGGAGTCGGCGTGAGCGGCCTGGAGCCCACACCGGAGCAGGAGGAACTGCGCGACACCGTACGGGCGGTGCTCGCGCGGCATTCCGGCCACACCGCCTGGGCCCCGCTGACCGCGCAGGTCGGCGCGGCCGCACTCGCCGTGCCGGAGGAGTACGGGGGGCTGGGGTGCGGGGCCGCCGAGGTCGCCGTCGTCATGGCGGAGCTGGGCCGCGCGCTGAGCCCCGTACCGTACCTGGGCTCGGCGGTCCTGACCGTACGGGCCCTGCTGGCGGCCGGGGACCGGCGGGCCTGCGCGGAGCACCTGCCCGGGCTGGCGGACGGGTCGGTGGTGGGGGCGCTGGCCTGGGCGGAGGACGCCGGCGGCGGGCGCGGCAGCTGGGACGCGGACGGCCTCACCACCCGGGCCGAGCCCGTCCCGGGCGCGGGCACCGGTGCTGACCGGCTGCTCACGGGCGTCAAGCGGTACGTCCTCGCCGGCCCGGTGGAGCCCGCCCTGCTGCTGGCCTTCGCCCGCGCGGCGGACACCGGCCGGCTGGGGCTCTACGAACTGACGGCCCCGCCCGCGCGGTTCACCGTACGGGCCACCATGGACCCGACCCGCCCCCTCGCGGAGCTGACCCTCGCGCGCACCCCCGCCCGGCTGCTGTCGGCCGACGGCGACGGAGTCCTGACCTCCGTCCGGGACTGGGCCTGCACCGCGCTGGCCGCCGAACAGGCGGGCGCCGCCGGGCGGGCCCTGGAGGTGACGGTCCGGCACGCGAAGGACCGCAGCCAGTTCGGGCGGCCCATCGGCTCCTTCCAGGCCGTCAAGCACCGGCTCGCCGACATGCACACCGCCGTGGAGACGGCCGGCGCCCTGGCCCTCGCGGCAGCCGCCGCCGGGGCCCCGCCGGAGCTGGCGGCGGCCGCCCGGTCCGCCTGCTCGGAGGCGTACGCGTACGTCGCGGGCGAGATGATCCAGCTGCACGGCGGCATCGGCATCACCTGGGAACACGAGGCCCACACCTGGTTCAAACGGGCCCACGGCAGCGGACAGCTGTTCGGCACCCCCGCCGCACACCGCGAGCGACTGGCCCGCGCACTGGGCTTCCTCGTACCCTCGGGGCCATGACGGGCAGTGCGATCAGCCTCCGCAAGATGGAAGAAACCGCTCCGGCTCTGGTGAGCCTCTACAAGAGCGCCGCGGTTTCGCTCCGCAAGCACGGGCTGGAAGGCGGCCGGGCGGCGGTCTACCTGGTGCTGGACTACTCCGGCTCCATGCGCCCGTACTACGACGACGGCAGCGTGCAGGCCCTTGCGGACCGGGTCCTGGGACTGTCGGCGCACTTGGACGACGACGGCACGGTTCCGGTGGTGTTCTTCTCCACGGACGTCGACGCGATCGTGGAGGTGTCCCTCGCCGGGCACCAGGGGCGGGTCACCGAGATCGCCACCGGCCTCGGCCATATGGGGCGGACGGCCTACCACTCGGCGATGGACGCGGTGATCGACCACTACCTGGACTCGGGAGCCACCGACCCGGCTCTGGTCGTCTTCCAGACGGACGGCGGACCGACCAGCAAGACCGCGGCGGAGAGGTACCTGTGCAAGGCGGCCCGGCTACCGCTGTTCTGGCAGTTCGTCGGCTTCGGCAACACGCGCAGCAGCCAGTTCGACTTCCTGCGCCGGCTCGACGAACTGCCCGTCCCGGCGAAGCGGGTCGTGGACAACGCGGGCTACTTCCACGCGGGCCCCGACCCCCGGGCCGTGCCCGACGCCGAACTGTACGACCGGCTCGTCGCGGAGTTCCCGGTCTGGCTGGCGGCGGCCCGCCGGGCCGGTGTCGTGCGCGCCTGAGCGGCGGCGGCCGGTGGCCCGCGCTTTGATGGACGTATGACGACGAACAACTGGGCAGCGTTCGAGAAGGCGGAACCGGAGTTCGCGGCGGCCGTCCGGGCCCGTTTCGCGCAGTACCCGCACCACGTCCTCGCCACCCTCCGCAAGGACGGCTCCCCCCGGGCGGCGGGGCTGAACGTCGAGTTCCGGGGCGGCGAGCTGTGGCTCGGCATGATGGCGGGCTCGATGAAGGCCCGGGACCTCCAGCGCGACCCCCGCTTCGCCCTGCACACCAACCCGGGCGAGGGCGAGACGATGCCCGACGGGGACGTACGGATCTCCGGGCGGGCCGTGGAGATCGTGGACCCGCCCGAGCTGCACCGGTACGCGGAGGAGACCGAGTCCCCGCACCCCTTCCACCTCTTCCACGCCGACCTGACGGAGGTCGTCCACATCGGCGTGGACGGCGACGACCTGGTCGTCCGCACCTGGACCCCGGCGCACGGCCTGCGGACCCTGCGCCGGGGCAACGACGACGAACCGCCGCGCGAGGACCCGCCCGCGACGGCTTAGCCGCGGGGGAAGAGGGGGGCGCCGACCGGGGTGAGGACGGTGGGGTCGACGTCGACGTGGCTGCGGTCGATGTTGAGGGTGACCCCGCCGTACGAGGCGTCGTGGTCCCCCCTGAACTGGTGGGCCCGGCGCGGCCCGGACCACATCGCGGTGCCGGCGGGCAGGCCCAGGTCCTTGTCGGTGACGGAGGCGGCCCCGTTCCACTGAGCCACCCACAGCACGTCCGGCATGGCGTGCGGGGCCTGGTGGTGGTGCGCGCCCAGCGCCTTGACGCCGGAGCTGGCGGCGACGTAGGCGGCGGAGCGGTAGCCGAGCTCGTGCAGCCGTACCGTCCAGGCCGTGAGGTAGGCGACGACCGGGGCGTCCCAGGTGGCGCGGTCGCTGTAGTTCTCCAGGTCGTTGTAGAGCAGGGTGCCCTCGGCGAGGCCCAGCGCGCGGGCCGCGTCGACGGCCCCCTCGGCGGCGGCCCGGCCCTGGTCGTTGGCCTTGGAGGGGTCGGTGGACAGGCCGGTGGCGGCGTCGTGCCAGGGCTGCGGGCCCACCCAGATCGGCATCAGGTGCCAGCCCGCCTCGGCCTGCCGGCGGACCCAGCCGGCCGTCAGCTGCGGCTGGGCGCAGGCACGGGCCCGGCCGCCGATGTAGATGCCGACCGCGCCGAAGGGGGACGTGCCCCGCCAGGCGTCCATGGACCGCTGGGGCGGGGCGGTGCAGGCGTCGAAGCCCTGGCCGGCGAAGGCGTACTGGACGGTGCGGGGCGGGGCGGGCGCGGCCGTGGCGATCACCGGGGGCCCGGCGGGGGCGTCCGCCGCCCGGGTGCCGGCGGCCCGCGCGAGGAGGCTGCGCACCGCGTCGGGCGACGCCCCGTACGAGAGCGTGGCCATCACCCCCGCGTCGCGCAGGGCGTACCGCACCTCACCGCTGTCCCCTTCGGCGGGCGGGAGTCCGGCCGTGCCGTCGACGGGGAGGGTGGGGATGTCGGCGCGGGGCGGGGCGCCTTCGACGGGCTCCAGGTGCAGGGTGTCGGCGCGGGTGGGCACGGCCCGGCGTCCGGAGCACTGCGCCTGGGTGCCGGCGTGCCCGAGGTAGAGGGTGGGCAGGTCCAGGCGCAGACACGCCTCGGGGTGCCGGTCGAGGTCGACGACCCGCCACCCGTCGGGGAGGACCAGCCGCAGCCCCTGGTAGTCGACGCCGCTGCCTCCGGCGGGGGTGGCTCCGGCCGGGGCAGCTCTGACGGCGGGGGCGGCGGCCCTGGCAGCGCCGACGGCCACTGCGAGAGCAGGCGCGGCAGCGGTGGCGCGGGCAGCCGCAGCACCGGGGCCGACGGCCGGGGCGGCCGTGGCGGTGGGCGGCAGGGAGGCGACGGGCAGGAGGAGGACGGCGCCCAGCAGGCAGCGCAGCAGCGTTCGGGAGGGCATGGGCCCCACTGGTACCAGACCCCACCCCCTCCCAACTGCGCCGATCCACCGCCCAGATGGCCCGTCCGGCCTAGGGCCTGTCGTCGAACTCCCGTCGTCGCCCGGAGGGCGGCCCCGCGGCGTCTGGTGCGTGCTCTCGGCGTGCCGGGCGGAAGTCCGCGTACTGGACGTACTCGGGCTTTCGCCCGGTGCGGCGAGAGCGCGCGCCAGGCGCCGCGGGGCAGACGGGAGTTTGACGACAGGCCCTAGGGCCCGCCCGGCGACGCCACCCACGCATCGCCCGCAGGGGTGGTCCCCCACCCCCGCCCCACCCGGGCGTGGCGCCCCGCCACTCCCCCACCCGGGCACGGCACCCCCGGCTACGCGCCGGCCGCCCTGACGGCCCGGTCGGCGGCATCTCCCTGAGGCAGCATCTCCTCCAGTACGTGGTCGATCGCGGTGGCCCGTACGCCGAGCACGCGCTCGGTGTCGGACGCGTCGACGAGCAGCTCCCGGTCGTACGTGTACGCCATCTCGGGGATCTCGGCCATGACGGCGTCCCCGGCGACGGCTTCGGCCAGCTCCTGCGGGGTCATGGTCCGCAGCCTCGGGGCGGGCGCGCCCGCGGCCCGCGCGAGCCGCCCCATCAGCTCCCTCGGGGACAGCTCGGAGGTGGAGGGGACGTGCCAGGCGCGGCCCCAGGCGTCGTCCCGGGCGCCGACGGCGATCAGGGTGCGTGCGACGTCGTCCACGTAGGACCAGGCGTGCGGCCGGTCCAGGCCGACCGGGAGCACCGCCTCCGCGCCGGCGAGCACGGCCGGAGCCGCCATCAGGGGGAAGAGGCCGACGGCGGCCGCGCCGAGGAAGTCGCTGCCCCGGACCTCCGCGGCCCGTACCCGCCCGGCCCGGTGCGCCGCAAGGGCCTCCTCCCACAGGGCGGCGCGTACCCGTCCTTTGTCGGAGGTGGGCCGCATCGGCAGTGCGGGCGTCAGCGGGCCGGTCACTTCCCCGTACCCGTAGAGGTTCCCCAGCATCACGTAGCCGACGCCGGTCCGTTCGGCGGCGGTGAGCAGCGCGGCGGCGAGCGGCGGGAACTGCGTCCGCCAGTCCTGGTAGGCGGGGGCGGCGGCGTTGTAGAGGACCTCCGCCCCTTCGAGCAGTTGGGTGATCCGTGCGGCGTCGGTGACGTCCGCGGCGACCCGCTCGACGAGCGGATGCCGGGGGCCGCCGCCGCTGCGGGTGATGACGCGGACCTTCTCCCCGGCGTCCGCGAGCAGGCGGGCGGTGGCGGTACCGATCGCGCCGGCGCCGGTGATGACGTGCAGGGCCATGGCTGTACTCCCGTACTGAGGTGGCGGGTTCCTGGGTTCGACAGATCAACTTTCGCCGGGCGGAACGCCGTACAGTAGTGGCCCGAATGCCAGCCTCCCGGAGATTCGAGCCATGCCCCTTTCCCGTCCGCACCGCGTGGCGGTCATCGCGGTCCCCCCGGTGACGACCTTCGACCTGTCCATCCCCGAAGTGGTCTTCGGTGCGACGGACGTCGGGGAGGAACCCGCCTACGAGGTGACGGTCTGCGCCCCGGTCCCCGGCGTGGTCAAGGCCGCGATCGGCATCGACATCGTGGTGACGCACGGACTGGAGGCGGTCGAGCGGGCGGACACCGTGATGGTCACGGGTACGGGCTCCCGGATCAGCGCCGACCCGCGCGTACTGGACGCCCTGCGGAAGGCTGCCGCCGAGGGCCGCCGCATCACGTCGATCTGCACGGGGGCGTTCGTCCTCGCCCAGGCCGGCCTCCTCGACGCCCGCCGCGCCACGACCTTCTGGACCATGTCGGAGGAGTTCCGCCGGCTCTTCCCCGAGGTCGACCTCGTCCCCGGCGTGCTGTTCGTCGAGGACGGCAGGGTACTGACCTCGGCGGGCCTGTCGGCGGGGATCGACCTGTGCCTGCACATGGTGCGCTGCGACTACGGCTCGGCGGTCGCGAACGCCACCGCCCGCCTGGTGGTGGCGGCCCCGGTCCGCCCGGGCGGCCAGGCCCAGTTCATCGAGACCCCGCTCCCGCCCGAACGCGGCACCGCCCTCGCCGCGACCCGCGCCTGGGCCCTGGCCCGCCTGGACGAGCCGACCACCCTGGCCGAACTGGCCCGGCACGCGGGCCTGAGCGTCCGCACCCTGACCCGCCGCTTCCGCTCCGAGACGGGCCTGAGCCCCCTCCAGTGGCTCCTGCACCAACGCCTGGACCGGGCCCGGGAGATCCTGGAGACCACCACCCTCCCCATGGACCAGGTCGCCGCCCGCAGCGGCCTCGGCACCGCGGACTCCCTCCGCACCCACCTCCTGCGCCGCACGGGCCTCACCCCGACGGCCTACCGCGCGGCCGCTGTCAGTGCCCGCGATTAGCCTGGGCGGTGCCGAAGGATCACCACGAGCCACAGGGGGAAGTCATGAAGCACACACGCGGGTTGACGGTCGCGGCGCTGGGCGCGGCGCTGGCGATGACGGTCGGGGCGGGCCAGGCCGCGGCGGCGGAGGAACTCCTCCCGCACCCGGGCCCGGACGGGCTGATCTGGGTACCCGAGGTGACGGGATCCAGCGGCTTCGTCTCGGGCGGACTCTGGTCCAGGCTCGACACCTTCACCACCTTCGCCTGCGAGGGCGGCGGCAGCATCGAGGTGACCTTCCACCTCGACAACCACCCGGACCGCGACCCGGCCCCCTTCACCCTGAACTGCCCCGCCGGTTCCCCGGCCGCCGTCACCGTCCCCCTGGGCACCGGCCTGACGGGCGGCTTCGGCGCCACGGTGACCACCTCGTCCCCGTCCATACGCTGGGCGGCCACGGTCACCCAGCCCGAGTAACCCACCCCGGCACGCCACAGCGCCCGCCATCCCTGGTCGGGGACATGACGGGCGCTGTGTCAGAATTCCGCACCTCGTTGTACGGACCGTATGAGGGGTCCCGCCCTTCGCGGGGCGGGGGTGCTGCCGGGTGTTACACCATCAGCGAGCGGTCCGTCGGCTTGACCGGGTACGGGAGGGCGCTGGAGCCGGTCAGGAAGCGGTCGACGCCGCGGGCGGCCGAGCGGCCTTCCGCGATGGCCCAGACGATGAGCGACTGGCCGCGGCCCGCGTCGCCGGCGACGAAGACGCCGTCGACGTTGGTCGTGTAGGCGGCGTCGCGCTCGATGTTGCCGCGCGCGTCCATCGCCAGGCCGAACTGCTGGACCAGGCCGTTCTCCTGGTCGGTGCCCGTGAAGCCCATCGCCAGGGTCACCAGCTGCGCGGGGAGGACGCGCTCGGTGCCGGGCTGCTGGACGAGCTTGCCGTCGACGAACTCGACCTCGACCAGGTGCAGGGCCTGGACGTTGCCGTCCTCGTCGCCCTCGAAGTGGGTGGTGGAGACGGAGTAGATCCGCTCGCCGCCCTCCTCGTGGGCCGAGGTGACCTTGTACAGCATCGGGAAGGTCGGCCACGGCTGGCCGGTGGGCCGGTCCTCGGAGGGACGCGGCATGATCTCCAGCTGCGTGACGGACAGCGCGCCCTGGCGGTGGGCGGTGCCCACGCAGTCCGCGCCGGTGTCGCCGCCGCCGATGACGACCACGTGCTTGCCCTCGGCCGTGATGGGGGGCGCCACGAAGTCGCCCTCCTGGACCTTGTTCGCGAGGGGGAGGTACTCCATCGCGAAGTGGATGCCCTTGAGGTCACGGCCCGGGACCGGGAGGTCGCGGGAGACCGTGGCGCCGGCCGCGATGACCACCGCGTCGAACCGCTTGCGCAGGTCGGTGGCCGTCAGGTCGCGGCCGATCTCGATGCCGGTACGGAACTTGGTGCCCTCCGCGCGCATCTGCTCGATGCGGCGGTTGATGTGCACCTTCTCCATCTTGAACTCGGGGATGCCGTAGCGCAGCAGCCCGCCGATGCGGTCGGCGCGCTCGTACACGACCACGGTGTGGCCGGCCCGGGTCAGCTGCTGGGCGGCGGCCAGACCGGCCGGGCCGGAGCCGATGACGGCGGCCGTCTTGCCGGAGAGGCGCTCCGGCGGCTGCGGGGTGACGTCGCCGTTGTCCCAGGCCTTGTCGATGATCGAGACTTCGACGTTCTTGATGGTGACGGCCGGCTGGTTGATGCCGAGCACGCACGCCGACTCGCACGGAGCGGGGCACAGGCGGCCCGTGAACTCCGGGAAGTTGTTGGTGGCGTGCAGGCGCTCGGACGCGGCCGTCCAGTCCTCGCGGTACGCGAAGTCGTTCCACTCCGGGATCAGGTTCCCGAGCGGGCAGCCGTTGTGACAGAACGGGATGCCGCAGTCCATGCAGCGGCCGGCCTGCTTGCTGATGATCGGGAGCAGCGAGCCCGGGACGTAGACCTCGTTCCAGTCCTTGAGGCGGTCAGCCACAGGACGGGAGCAGGCGGTCTCGCGGGGGGTGGTGAGGAAGCCCTTCGGGTCAGCCATGGGTCGCCGCCTCCATCATCTTCTCCGTGGTCTCGGATTCCGAGAGTCCGGCGAGCTCAGCGGCGTCCTTGGCGGCGAGCACTGCCTTGTACGTGGTCGGGATGATCTTGCTGAAGCGGGCCGCCGAGGCGTCCCAGTCAGCCAGGAGCTTCGCGGCCACGGTCGAGCCGGTCTCCTCCTCGTGGCGGCGCACCACATCGTGCAGCCACTGCTTGTCGGTGTCGGAGAGCTCGGTCTCGACCGCGCCCGTGTTGCCGACGTTGACGTTGTCCGGGTCGAGGTCGATGACGTACGCGACGCCGCCCGACATGCCGGCCGCGAAGTTGCGGCCCGTCTCGCCGAGGACGACGGCCTGGCCGCCGGTCATGTACTCGCAGCCGTGGTCGCCCACGCCCTCCGAGACGACCAGGGCGCCGGAGTTGCGGACGCAGAAGCGCTCGCCGGTGCGGCCCCGCAGGAACATCTCGCCGCCGGTGGCTCCGTAGCCGATGGTGTTGCCGGCGATGACGGAGTACTCGGCGAGGTGGTCGGCGGCGCGGTCCGGGCGGACCACGATGCGGCCGCCGGAGAGGCCCTTGCCGACGTAGTCGTTGGCGTCGCCCTCCAGCCGCAGGGTGATGCCCTTCGGCACGAAGGCGCCGAACGACTGGCCGGCGCTGCCGGTGAAGGTCAGGTCGACGGTGTTGTCGGGCAGGCCCGCGCCACCGAACTTCTTGGTGACCTGGTGGCCGAGCATGGTGCCGACGGTCCGGTTGATGTTGCGGATCGCGACCTGGGCGCGGACCGGCAGGGCCGCCTCCGCGGTGTCGGCGTTCAGCGCGTCGGCCGCGAGCTCGATGAGCTCGTTGTCGAGGGCCTTCTCCAGTCCGTGGTCCTGCTCGATCAGGGCGTGGCGGACCGCGCCCTCGGGCAGCTCGGGCACGTAGAACAGCGGCTCGAGGTCGAGGCCCTGCGCCTTCCAGTGCGTGACGGCCTTCGTGGTGTCGAGCAGCTCGGCGTGGCCGACGGCCTCCTCGATGGAGCGGAAGCCCAGGTCGGCGAGGAGCTCGCGCACCTCCTCCGCGATGAACTCGAAGAAGTTGACGACGAACTCGGGCTTGCCGGAGAAGCGGTCGCGCAGGACCGGGTTCTGGGTGGCGATGCCGACGGGGCAGGTGTCCAGGTGGCAGACGCGCATCATGACGCAGCCGGAGACGACGAGCGGCGCGGTCGCGAAACCGAACTCCTCGGCGCCGAGCAGCGCGGCGATGACGACGTCGCGGCCGGTCTTGAGCTGGCCGTCCGTCTGGACCACGATGCGGTCGCGCAGCCCGTTGAGCAGCAGGGTCTGCTGGGTCTCGGCGAGGCCGAGCTCCCAGGGGCCGCCCGCGTGCTTCAGGGACGTCAGCGGGGAGGCGCCCGTTCCGCCGTCGTGGCCGGAGATGAGGACGACGTCCGCGTGGGCCTTGGACACACCCGCGGCGACCGTACCCACGCCGACCTCGGACACGAGCTTCACGTGGATGCGCGCGACCGGGTTGGCGTTCTTGAGGTCGTGGATCAGCTGAGCCAGGTCCTCGATGGAGTAGATGTCGTGGTGCGGCGGCGGGGAGATCAGGCCGACGCCCGGGGTGGAGTGCCGGGTCTTGGCGACCCACGGGTAGACCTTGTGGCCGGGCAGCTGGCCGCCCTCGCCGGGCTTGGCACCCTGCGCCATCTTGATCTGGATGTCGTCCGCGTTGACCAGGTACTCGCTGGTGACACCGAAGCGGCCGGAGGCGACCTGCTTGATGGACGAGCGGCGCGCCGGGTCGTACAGGCGGTCCGGGTCCTCGCCGCCCTCACCGGTGTTGGACTTGCCGCCCAGCTGGTTCATGGCGATGGCGAGGGTTTCGTGCGCCTCCTTGGAGATGGAGCCGTACGACATGGCGCCGGTGGAGAAGCGCTTGACGATGTCGGCGACCGACTCGACCTCGTCGATGGAGATCGAGGGACGGCCCCCGTCCTCGGCGGCCTTGAAGCCGAAGAGGCCGCGGAGCGTCATCAGCCGCTCGGACTGCTCGTTCACCCGGTCCGTGTACTTCTTGAAGATGTCGTACCGGCGGTTGCGGGTGGCGTGCTGGAGGCGGAAGACCGTCTCCGGGTCGAAGAGGTGCGGCTCGCCCTCGCGGCGCCACTGGTACTCGCCGCCGATCTCCAGCGCGCGGTGCGTGGCCGCGATGCCGGAGGCCGGGTACGCCTTGGCGTGGCGGGCGGCCACCTCCTTGGCGACGACGTCCAGGCCGGCGCCGCCGATCTTGGTGGCGGTGCCCGCGAAGTAGGTGCCGACGAAGTCCTCGTTCAGGCCGACGGCCTCGAAGACCTGGGCGCCGCGGTAGGAGGCGACGGTGGAGATGCCCATCTTGGACATGACCTTCAGGACGCCCTTGCCGAGCGCGTAGATCAGGTTCTTGATGGCCTGCTCCGGCTCCAGGCCGGACAGGAAGGTACCGGCGCGCAGCAGGTCCTCGACGGACTCCATGGCGAGGTACGGGTTGACGGCGGCCGCGCCGTAGCCGATGAGCAGCGCGACGTGGTGGACCTCGCGGACGTCACCGGCCTCGACGAGCAGACCCACCTGGGTGCGCTGCTTCGTCGCGATGAGGTGGTGGTGCACGGCGGAGGTGAGCAGCAGCGAGGGGATCGGCGCGTGCTCGGCGTCCGAGTGGCGGTCCGACAGGACGATCAGGCGGGCGCCGGCCTCGATGGCCGCGTCGGCCTCGGCGCGGATCTCCGCGATCCGCGCGGCGAGGGCCTCGCCGCCGCCCGAGACCCGGTAGAGGCCCGAGAGGGTGGCGGCCTTCAGGCCCGGCATGTCGCCGTCGGCGTTGACGTGTATGAGCTTGGCCAGCTCGTCGTTGTCGATCACCGGGAAGGGCAGGGTGACGCTGCGGCAGGACGCGGCGGTCGGCTCGAGCAGGTTGGACTGCGGGCCGATCGAGGACAGCAGCGAGGTGACGAGCTCCTCGCGGATGGCGTCCAGCGGCGGGTTGGTGACCTGCGCGAACAGCTGGGTGAAGTAGTCGAAGAGCAGCCGGGGGCGCTCGGACAGGGCCGCGATCGGGGAGTCCGTACCCATGGAGCCGAGCGGCTCGCCGCCGGTGCGGGCCATGGGCGCGAGGATGACGCGCAGCTCTTCCTCGGTGTAGCCGAAGGTCTGCTGGCGGCGGGTGACCGAGGCGTGGGTGTGCACGATGTGCTCGCGCTCGGGCAGGTCCGACAGCTCGATCTCGCCGGTCTCCAGCCACTCCGCGTACGGGGCGGCGGCGGCCAGCTCGTTCTTGATCTCGTCGTCCTCGACGATCCGCTTCTGGGCGGTGTCGACGAGGAACATCTTGCCGGGCTGGAGGCGGCCCTTGCGGACGACCTTGGCCGGGTCGATGTCGAGGACGCCGACCTCGGAGCCGAGGACGACGAGGCCGTCGTCGGTGACCCAGTAGCGGCCGGGGCGCAGACCGTTGCGGTCGAGGACCGCGCCGACCTGGGTGCCGTCGGTGAAGGTGACGCAGGCCGGGCCGTCCCAGGGCTCCATCAGGGTGGAGTGGTACTGGTAGAACGCGCGGCGGGCCGGGTCCATGGAGGTGTGGTTCTCCCACGCCTCCGGGATCATCATCAGCACGCTGTGCGGCAGCGACCGGCCGCCGAGGTGGAGCAGCTCCAGGACCTCGTCGAAGGAGGCCGAGTCGGAGGCGTCGGGGGTGCAGATCGGGAAGATGCGGTCCAGGGCGCCGTCGCCGAAGGCGTCGGAGGCCAGCTGGGACTCGCGGGCCTTCATCCAGTTCCGGTTGCCCTTGACCGTGTTGATCTCGCCGTTGTGCGCGACGAAGCGGTACGGGTGGGCGAGCGGCCAGGACGGGAAGGTGTTCGTCGAGAACCGGGAGTGGACCAGGGCGAGCGTCGACGCGAAGCGACGGTCGGAGAGGTCCGGGAAGAAGGGCTCCAGCTGGCCGGTGGTCAGCATGCCCTTGTAGACGATGGTGCGGGCGGAGAGCGACGGGAAGTAGACCCCGGCCTCGCGCTCGGCGCGCTTGCGCAGCACGAAGGCCTTGCGGTCCAGCTCGATGCCGGTGCTGCCGTTGCTGACGAACAGCTGCGAGAAGGCCGGCATGGTGGCGCGGGCGCCGTTGCCGAGCAGGTCCGGGGTGACCGGGACCTCGCGCCAGCCGAGGACCGTGAGGTTCTCCTGGGCGGCGATGGCCTCGATCTGCTCCACGGCGACGGCCTGTGCGGTGCCGTCGGCGGGGAGGAAGGCGATGCCGACGGCGTACGCCCCGGCCTCGGGAAGGTCGAAGGAGGTGACCTCGCGCAGGAACGCGTCCGGCACCTGGGAAAGGATTCCGGCGCCGTCGCCCGAGTCCGGCTCGGATCCGGTGGCGCCCCGGTGCTCAAGGTTCCGCAGTACGGTCAGCGCCTGCTCGACGAGGGTGTGGGTCGCCTCGCCGGTGAGGTTCGCCACGAAACCGACGCCACAGGCGTCCTTCTCGTTGCGCGGGTCGTACATGCCCTGCTGGGCGGGGCGACCGTCCATGGGCGACCAGGCGTTGGTGCTGAGGCCGGTCGCGGAGTGCGTGGATGCGGAACGCATCGGCTCTCCCGTCGTCGTCGTGGCATATGTGCATAGCCGAGGGACGACGTTGGCCCTCTGCGAAATTTCGTGCAGGTTACATGATGACGGCAATCCCGAGAACCGGATATCGCATTCCAGCATGCGGACACAGCGCGAAGCAGATGAAAGGGACCTTCAGGCAGGTTGCAGGGGTTTCTGCACGACTTCTGCGGGCGCAACCCTGGGAGAAGGTCCCGGCGCGATGCGGGCATCATTGCCCGGCGCCCTGGTCTGATGCCCCGCGGTCACGGAATCGAAACCGCCGGGTAACGGACTACTTATGTTGCGTACTGCATAGTGTCTCACTCCCGCGCCGGTTAGCCTACGGCGCTGCCGATCCAGCTTCCCAGGATGTACGTCACACCGGCGGCCGCGCCACCCAGGACGAGCTGGCGCAGCCCGCTGAACCACCAGGACCGGGCCGTGACCCGCGAGACCACCGCACCGCAGGCGAAGAGCCCGACGAGCGCCAGCAGCACGGCCGGCCACAGCGCGGTCGCGCCGAGCAGGTAGGGCAGTACGGGCAGCAGCGCGCCCAGCGAGAAGGAACCGAAGGACGACACGGCGGCGACGAGCGGCGAGGGCAGGTCCTCGGGGTCTATCCCGAGCTCCTCGCGGGCGTGGATCTCCAGCGCCCGCTCCGGGTCGCGGGACAGCTGCATCGCGACCTCGCGGGCGAGCGCCGGCTCGACGCCGCGCGAGACGTAGAGCTCGGCGAGCTCCTCCATCTCGTCGACCGGGTGCTTGCGCAGCTGCTGGCGCTCCACGTCCAGCTCGGCGAGGACCAGCTCGCGCTGCGAGGCGACGGAGGTGTACTCGCCGGCGGCCATCGAGAAGGCGCCGGCCGCGAGACCGGCCAGACCGGTGATCACGACGGTCTGCGGGGAGACCGCACCGCCGGCCACACCGGTCATCAATGCGAGGTTGGAGACGAGCCCGTCCATCGCGCCGAACACGGCCGGGCGCAGCCATCCGCCGTTGACGTCGCGGTGGGTGTGGTTGTCGCGGTGGGCGGTGTGAAGCGGTGCTTCGATGTCGATGATGGACATGCGGCGTATCTCCCCTTTTCGTACGAGTGGGTACGCGAAGGCGACGCGCAGGACTTCCACTCCCCCTGAACACCTCGAAACTACGCACGATTTTTGCCGCCCGCCAGCAAGGAAGGCCGTACTTACCTGGGGTTTCGCGCCTCGGCGACCGGGTGACGGGGGGCTCCGTGAGGCGTTTCGCGGCGAGCGACAAACCTCATGCCGTGGCACAAATCCCCCAAGGGCTCATCATGAGTCCCATTCAAGTGGAGAGGCGCGCGATGGAGCTGATTGCATGCAATCCGCAGGTCCTCCTCGAACGGGCCAGGGGCGCGCTTCTCGGCCTCGCGGTGGGTGACGCGCTGGGCGCCCCCGCGGAGAACATGAAGCCGTCGGAGATCCGGGCCAAGTGGGGCCGGATCGAGGGCTTCGTGTCCGAGGACCCGGCGGGCACGGACGACACCGAGTACGCGATCTTCTCCGGCCTGCTGCTGGCCCGGCACGGATCGGCCCTCACCGTCGCGCACGTCGAACGGGCCTGGCACCACTGGATCGCCGACCTCGACGAGGGCCCGTTCCGGGGCGCCGGCTTCTCCGAGCGCGGCACCCTGGAGAACCTCCGCCGGGGCCTGGCCGCGCCCATCTCGGCACAGCACCGGCACGCCTGGTCGGACGGTCTCGCCATGCGGGCGGCGCCGTTCGGGGTCTTCGCCGCGGGCAGGCCCGCCGAGGCCGCCCGGCTCGTCGCCATCGACGGCACCGTCAGCCACGACGGCGAGGGCATCTACGGCGGCCAGGCGGTCGCCGCCGGGGTCGCGGCGGCGATGGCGGGCGGCTCCCCCGCCTCGGTGGTCTCGGCGGCCCTCTCCGTGATCCCCTCCGACTCCTGGACGGCCCGCTCCCTGCGCCGCGCGGTCACCGCCGCCCCGCGCGGGGAACGGGCGGTGCGCTCCGCGGTGGTCATCGGCGGCTACCCGTGGACGGACCTCGCCCCCGAGGCGGTGGGCCTGGCCTTCGGGGCCTTCGCCGCCTGCGCGGGCGACTTCCGCTCGTCCGTCCTGACGGCCGTGAACATGGGCCGGGACGCCGACACCACGGCCGCGGTGGCGGGCGCGCTGTCCGGGGCCCTGTCGGGGGCCCCGGCGATCCCCGCCGACTGGGCCTCGGCCGTCGGACCGGTCCGGGGCAGCTGCCTCCCGTCGATGCGCGGCTACCACGTCCTGGACATCGCCGACCTCCTCACCCCCGAATCCGAGACCCCCCGATGACCCCGGACCCGGCCCCGCCCGCACAGACGGCGGCCACGCCGACCCCGCCCCGGCCCCCGGGCCCCGCCGCCCCGGGCCGCGCCCTCACCGCCCCCGACCCCGCGCGCACGCGGCCCCGTACGGCCGCCGCACCCCCGGACGGGACCCGCGCCGCCCCGGCCGCGGGAGCGCTCGCGCAGCCCCGTACCCCGCCCCCGGACGGGGCCCGGCGGATCGAGGGGTTGTTGCTCGGGCTCGCCGCGGGCGATGCGGCCGGGTGGCCCGCCGCACGGCACCGGGCCAGCCGGATGCCCGAGTGGACCCGCCGCCTCACCCGCGAGCTCGACACCTTCGCGGAGCAGAACGCCACCACCACCCTCCCCGTCCCCATCGCCCTCAACCAGCCCCCCGAGCCGCTGCGCCTCGGCCCCTCCGACGACGCCGAATGGGCGGCCTTCGCCGCCGAGTCCGTCCTCACCGCCGCCGGGGTGCTGCTCAGCGACCTCAGCCGCTCCCGCAGGATGCGCGCCGCCATCGACCTGGCCTGGAACGCCCTGGCCTCCGAGGTCGCGGCGGCAGCCGAACGCGCGCCGGAGGTCGAGTCCGCCGTGCTCCCGCTCCGCGCCCGGATCTCCGTCCGCGCGGGCCTCGGCAACCTCGCCGCCGGCCTGCGCCCGCCCGCCACCGGCCACGACAACCCGCACTACTTCGACGACGCCGCCTGCGTCCGCGCCTGCGTCCTCGCCGTCGTCCACCCGGGAGACCCCCGCGCGGCGGCGGACCTCGCCGAGTTCGACGCCCGCTACACCCAGGACGGCGACGGGGTCCACGGCGCCCGCGCCATGGCCGCCGCCCTCGCCACCGCCCTGGGCGGGGCCGGCGTCGACGCGGCCGTCGACGCCGCGCTCGAACAGCTCCCCGAGACCACGGAGATCGGCCGCAACGCCCGCCACGCCGTCAAACTCGCCCGTACCCACACCGAGGGCGGGGCCTTCGCCATCGTCCCCACCCTCGAACACGAGATCGTGGACCACGTCTACAGCTACGGCATCGCCGCCGCCGAGACCGTCCCCGTCGCCCTCGCCCTCGCCACCGCCGCCCGCGGCCGCGTCGGCGAGGCCGTCCCCGCCGCCGCCTGCCTCTCCCGCGTCGCGGACTCCGCCCCCGCCCTCGCCGGCGCCCTCACCGGCGCGCTCGGCGGCGGCGACTCCCTGCCCGCCGCCTGGCGCGAGGCCTGCCGGACCCTGTCCGGCTGCGCCCTCCCGCGCCTCGCCGGAACCGACCTCGTCGAACTCGCCGCACTCCTCACCCGTACGGAACTCACCTCACCCAAGGGATGATTCGGACATGACCCTCACACTGGAGGACCGGGCCACCGGGGCCCTCGTCGGAGCCGCCGTGGGCGACGCCCTCGGCGGCCCGGTGGAGGGCTGGTCCCCGGACCAGATCCTCGAACGCCACGGAGGCCGCGTGCACGGCATCGTCGGCCCCTGGTACGAGGACTGGCGCACCGCCAGACCCATCGCGCCGTACCACAAGGGCGACGGGCACGTCACCGACGACACCCTGATGACGCACGCGCTGGTACGGGTCTACGCGACCGTACGCGACCACCTGGACGCCTACGCGGTCGCCGACCACCTCGTCCCGGACCTGATGACGGTCCCCCGCTGGATCCCCGAACTGGAGGCGGAGGCCCTGCCGCTCCAGCGGGTGTTCCTCGCCGAGAAGTGGATCGTGACCCGGCTGCACTACGCGCACGCCGACCCGCGCGAGGCCGGCACCGGCAACATCGTCAACTGCGGCGCGGCGATGTACATGGCGCCGGTCGGGCTGGTCAACGCCGGCCATCCCGCGGCCGCGTACGCCGAGGCGCTGGACGTCACCGGCGCGCACCAGTCCTCGTACGGGCGGGAGGCGGCGGGCGTCTTCGCGGCGGCCGTGGCGGCGGCGTGCGTACCGGGCGCGACGGCCGCCTCGGTCGTGGACACCGCCCTGTCCCTGGCCAAGGACGGCACCCGCGCGGCCATCGCCGCCGTGGCCGAAGAGGCCGTCCGGCACCGGGACTTCGAGTCGGCGCTCGCCCCGCTGCGGGCGGCGGTCGCCCCGTACGACTCGGTCGGCCCGGACTACCGCGCCCCTTCGCTCGGCGCCCGCCGCCCCTCGCGCCTGCACTCCATCGAGGAACTCCCGATCGCCCTCGGCATGCTGCTGATCGGGGACGGCTCCTACGAGACCGCCGTGCTCGGGGCCGTCAACTACGGCCGGGACTGCGACTCCACGGCCACCATGGCGGGGGCGATCGCCGGCGCCCTGGGCGGCGAAGCCGCGGTCCCGGCCGCCTGGGCCAAGCAGGTCGCCGAGGCCAGCCGCCTCGACCTGCACGCCCCGGCCGTGACGCTGGCCGCGGTGGCCCGGGAGGTCTTCGCCCGGGACCGGACCCGCCGCCACGCCCACGAAACGGCCTTCACCACCCTCACCTCCCCCCGATGACCACCCCCCGGCAACCCCCGCCCAGGGAGGCCCCCGGCCGGGAGGCACCCGGGCCGTCCGCCACCGGCGCGGAGGCCCTCGTACGGCTGTCCTGGGCGCAGCCCGAGGACCTGATCGGGCACGAGCTGCGACAGGCGGCGGAGGACGGCCGCGACGCCGGGCCGGTGCTGCGCGCCTGGCTGGCGGCGGGCGGGCGCCCGGCCCCCACCCGGGCCGGGGCCTCCCCCACCCCGGCCCCGCCGGAACTCCGCACCCTCGCGCTACGCCTCCTCGACGACCTGGCGGCCCTCCCCACCCCGTCGAGCGCCACGGAACCCACCCCCTGGCCGGCCCTCCGCGCCACCTGGCCCCCCGAACCGGCCCACCGACGACCCGCCCGGCAGCTCACCGACCCGAACCCCGGACCGGTCACCGAGGCAGGCTCCGGTCCGGGCGCCGGACCGGGCGCCGGACCGGGCGCCGGGGTCGATGTCATGCTGTGCCGGAGGCTAGAGGCCGCGTGGGTCGGGCGGGCCGCCGGGTGCGTGCTCGGCAAGCCCGTCGAGAAGCTCCCCCTGGAGGGGATCCGGGCCCTGGCCCGCGCCGCCGGCAACTGGCCGCTGGGCGACTGGTTCACCGCCCGCGGCGTCCCGGCGGAGCTCCTGGCCGCGTACCCCTGGAACCGCCGCTCCGCCCCCACCTCCCTCGCCGAGAACATCGACGGCACGCCCGAGGACGACGACCTCAACTACCCCCTCCTCGGCCTGCTCCTCCTCCAGCGGCACGGCAAGGGCTTCACCACCGCCGACGTGGCCGCGCTCTGGCTCGACGAACTCCCCGCCGGCCGCACCTTCACCGCCGAGCGGATCGCGTACCGGAACCTCCTCCAGGGCCTGGAGCCCCCCGACACCGCCACCCACCACAACCCCTTCCGCGAATGGATCGGCGCCCTCATCCGCGCCGACGTCCACGGCTGGACCAACCCCGGCGACCCGGCCGCCGCCGCGGCCCAGGCCTACCGGGACGCCGCCCTCACCCACACCGCGAACGGGCTCTACGCCGCCCTCTTCACCGCCGCCGCCGTCGCCGAGGCGGCCACCGGCCGGGCTGACGTCCACACCGCGCTGCAGGCCGGGCTGGCCGTCGTACCGCCCCGCTCGCGCCTCGCCGACGCCGTGCGCTTCGGGATCCGTACCGCCTCGGACGAGGCCGACTTCGACCGCGTCGTGGACCGGCTGCACGCCTGCTACGGCCACTACCACTGGGTGCACGCCCTCCCCAACACCGCCCTGATCGCGGCCGCCCTCACCCACGCCGACGGGGACTTCACCCACTCCGTCTGCCGCGCGGTGTCCGGCGGCTGGGACACCGATTCCAACGGCGCCACGGCCGGGTCGCTCGCCGGGCTCCTGGCCGGCTCCCCCGACCGGATCCCGCACCGCTGGACCGCCCCCCTCAAGAACCGCCTCGCCACCACCGTCCCCGGCTTCGACGGCATCGGCTTCGACGCCCTCGCCCACCTCACCGCCCAGGAGGCAGCCCACTCATGACGGCCATCGCCGTGCTCGGCAGTACCAACATGGACCTCGTCGCCTACGTGCCCCGGGCCCCCCGCCTCGGGGAGACCGTCACCGGCCGGGAGTTCCGTACCGTCCCCGGCGGCAAGGGCGCCAACCAGGCCGTGGCCGCCGCCCGGCTCGGCGGGGAGGTGCTGATGATCGGCGCGGTCGGGGCCGACGGGTTCGGGACGCGGCTGCGCGCCGCGCTCACCGCCGCCGGGGTGGAGACCTCCGCCCTGCGCACCGTCGAGGGCGCCAGCGGCACCGCGCACATCACCGTCGACGACGACGGCGCGAACAGCATCGTCGTCGTCCCCGGCGCCAACGCCCGCGTGACGGGCCTGGAGCCGGGCGACGAGAGCCGCATCGGCGCCGCCGACTCCCTCCTCCTCCAGCTCGAACTCCCCCTGGAGGCGGTCCTCGCCGGAGCCCGAGCGGCCCGCGCGCACGGGGTCCGTACGGTCCTCACCCCGGCCCCCGCGCGCCCGCTGCCGCACGAACTGCTGGAACTCGTCGACCTGCTGGTGCCGAACGAGCACGAGGCCGCTGCCCTCACCGGCTTCACCGATCCGTACGGCGCGGCCGAGGCGCTGCTGCGCGACGTGCCGGAGGTGGTGGTCACCCTGGGCGCGGCCGGGGCCCTGTACGCGGCGCGCGGGCGGGAGCCGCTGACCGTGCCCGCGCCGCGCGTACGGGCCGTGGACACCACGGCGGCCGGGGACACCTTCGTGGGGGCGCTCGCGGTGGCGCTCGGCGAGGGCCGCCCGATGCCCGAGGCCCTCGCCTGGGCCGCGTCCGCCGCCGCCCTGTCCGTGCAGCGGACCGGCGCCCAGGACTCGATGCCGACCCGCGCCGAGGTGGACCGGCCCGCGGACGCCCGCGGCCCGGAACCGGAACCGGAACCGAAACCGGAACCGGAACCGGACGCCGTCCCGCACACCGTCCCCGCCCCCGGAGCCGCAGCCACCGCCGGGCCGCGCCCCGCCCCCGGGACCGGCTCGTGACACCCGCCACGGGGCCCGCCCCCGCCGCCGCCCGGACGCCGGGGCCACTGGAAGGGCTCCGCGTCCTCGACCTCGCCACCCTCTTCGCCGGGCCGCTGGCCGCCACCCTGCTGGGGGACTTCGGCGCCGAGGTGGTCAAGGTCGAGCACCCGCTGCGCCCCGACCCGTCCCGGGGCCACGGCCCCGCCAAGGACGGGATCGGCCTGTGGTGGAAGCTGCTCGGCCGGAACAAGCGGACGATGACCCTCGACCTGTCCACGCCCGGCGGCCGGGACACCCTGCTGCGGCTGGCCGCCTCCGCCGACGTGGTCGTCGAGAACTTCCGCCCCGGCACCCTGGAGCGGTGGGGGCTGGGCTGGCCGGAGCTGTCCGCGGTCAACCCCCGGCTGGTCCTGGCCCGCGTCACGGCCTTCGGCCAGCAGGGCCCGTACGCCCACCGCCCGGGCTTCGGCACCCTCGCCGAGGCCATGAGCGGCTTCGCCGCGATCACCGGGGAGCCGGACGGGCCGCCGACCCTGCCGCCGTTCGGGCTCGCGGACTCCATCGCCGCGCTGACGACCGCGTACGCGGTGATGACCGCGCTGGCCGGCCGCGACCGGACCGGGCGGGGGCAGGTCGTGGACCTGGCCATCATCGAGCCGATCCTCACCGTGCTGGGCCCGCACCCGCTCTGGTACGACCAGCTCGGCTACGTCCAGCCCCGCACCGGCAACCGCTCCGCCAACAACGCCCCCCGCAACACCTACCGCAGCGCGGACGGCCGCTGGCTGGCGGTGTCCGCCTCGGCGCAGTCCGTCGCGGAGCGGCTGGTACGGCTGGTCGGGCGGCCCGAGCTGACCGGTGAGCCCTGGTTCGCGACCGGCTCGGGGCGGGCCGCGCACGCGCACGTGCTGGACGAGGCGGTCGGCGGTTGGATCGCCCGGCACAAGGCGGAGGAGGTGGTGGCCGCCTTCGAGGAGGCCGAGGCGGCCGTCGCCCCGGTGTACGACGTCCGGGACGTGATGGCGGACCCGCAGTTCGCGGCCCTGGACACCGTCACGGAGGTCGAGGACCCGGAACTGGGCCCGCTCCGCATGCAGAACGTCCTCTTCCGGCTGTCCGCGACCCCGGGCGGGATCCGCTGGGCGGGCCGCCCGCACGGCGCGGACACCGAAGCCGTCCTGACCGAACTCGGCCTGACCGGCGCCGAGATCGCCGCTCTCCGCACGGAGGGAGCTCTGTGATCCTGACCTGGCTCTACGCACCCGGGGACCGCCCGGAGGTGGTGGCCAAGGCCCTCCAGCGGGGGGCCGACGCCGTCATCGTGGACCTGGAGGACTCGGTGTCGGCCTCCCGCAAGGAGTACGCCCGCGCGGCCACCGCCGAGCTTCTGGCCGAACGCCCGCCGGTGCCCGTCCACGTCCGCGTCAACGCCCTCGGCTCCCCCTGGGCGGGCGCCGACCTGACGGCCCTGGCCGGTCTGCGCGGGCTCGCCGGGCTGCGGCTGCCCAAGATCGACGCCCCGGAGCAGGTCGCCCGGGTCGCCGACCGCACCGGCGGGGTGGCCCTGTACGCGCTGCTGGAGTCGGCCCTCGGCGTGGAGAGGGCGTACGAGATCGCGCGCGCCCACCCCGCCCTGCACGGGCTGACCCTGGGCGAGGCGGATCTGCGCGCCGACCTCGGCGTCAGCGCGGAGGCCGGGCTCGACTGGCCGCGTTCCAGGGTGGTGGTCGCGGCCCGGGCCGCCGGACTGGCGCCCCCGGCCCAGTCGGTGTTCCCGGACATCCGGGACCTGGAGGCCCTGGCCGTCTCCTGTGCCCGCGGCCGGGCCCTGGGGTTCTTCGGCCGGGCGGCGATCCACCCCCGCCAGCTCCCGGTGATCGAGCGGGCCTACCTCCCCGGGCCGGAGGAGGTCACCGCCGCCGAGGAGATCGTCACGGCCGCCCGGGCCACCCCGGGAGCCCTGGCCCTCCCCGACGGCCGCTTCGTCGACCCGGCGGTGGTAGCGGCGGCCCACCGCACCCTGACCCTGTCCCGCCGCTCGAACTGACCACCGCAAACCCGCCCACCACTCGGCCCCCGGGGCCCGCACCCCGACCGCCCGCCGGGGCCGCGGGCCGGTACCCGGAACGCACGGGAGGCGTGCCGCTCGGTACGCGGCACGCCTCCTGTCACCCTGGCCCGTCCGGACCGGGCGGGGTCACTTCTTCCCGGCCTCCGGGGCCACGCTCTCGGCGGGCGCGGCCTTGGTCAGGTCGGCCTTGGCGGGCTTGCCCGGCTCGGCGTCCTCCGCGTCGGCGGCGGCCGGGGCGTCCTTCGGCCCGGCGTCCTTCACGTCGGCTTCCTTCGACGCACCGGCCTTCACCTCGGCGTCCTCGGAGCCCACGTCCTTGGAAGCCACAGCCTTGGAAGCCACAGCCTTGGAAGCCGCGTCCTTGGAGCCCGCGTCCTTCGACCCGGCGTCCTTGGAAGCCGCGTCCTTGGAGCCCGCGTCCTTCGACCCGGCGTCCTTGGAGCCCGCATCCTTCGCCCCCGCGTCCTTCGCCGCCCGGGCGGCGTCGCCCTCGGGCAGCGCGTCCTTCGGGTCGGCCGGTTCGACGACCGCCTCGCGGCCCGGCCGCAGCTTCGCGGAGAGCACGAAGTAGACGACCGCCAGCACGAAGACCACGATCGCGGTCCACACGTTGAGCCGCAGGCCGAGGATGTGGTGGGCCTCGTCGACCCGCATGTACTCGATCCAGCCGCGGCCCAGGCAGTACGCGGCCACGTACAGGGCGAAGGCCCGGCCGTGTCCGAGCTTGAAGCGGCGGTCGGCCCAGATCACGAGCGCGGCGACGCCGAGGCACCACAGCGACTCGTACAGGAAGGTCGGGTGGTAGGTGCCGGCGACCCGGTTGGGGCCCTCGCTGATCTCCAGCGCCCACGGCAGGTCGGTGGCCCGGCCGTACAGCTCCTGGTTGAACCAGTTGCCCCAGCGGCCGCAGGCCTGGGCGATGGCGATGCCGGGGGCCAGGGCGTCGGCCCAGGCGGGCAGCGGGATGCCGCGCAGCCGGCAGCCGATCCAGGCACCGACCGCGCCGAGCGCGATGGCGCCCCAGATGCCGAGGCCGCCTTCCCAGATCTTGAAGGCGTCGACCCAGTTGCGGCCTTCGCCGAAGTAGAGCTGGTAGTCGGTGATGACGTGGTAGAGGCGTCCGCCGACCAGGCCGAAGGGCACGGCCCACACGGCGATGTCCGCGACGGTGCCCGGCTTTCCGCCGCGTGCGATCCACCGCTTGTTGCCGAGCCAGACGGCGACGAAGACGCCGATGATGATGCAGAACGCGTAGCCGCGGAGCGGGATCGGTCCGAGATGGATCACGCCGGTCGACGGACTGGGGATATAGGCAAGGGTCATGGCAGGCATGACGCTACCTTGCCGGGCGGTACCGACCGCAACCCGCCCGGCAAGCTGAAACCAAAACCACACACGGCGACCGGCGCCGCTCAGCCCTCCCCGGCGCCCTGGGACCCGGCCCTGGACGTGCCGGACCCGCCCGATCCCCCCGCCGCCTTCGACTTCGCCGACGACGAGGCGGAGGGCGAGGCGGAGGCGGATCCCTTCCCGGTCCCCTTCGCCGCACCGCCGGAGGCCCCGGCCCCGGCCCCGGCCGCTGCCTCGACCTTCGCCTTCAGCTTCTGCGGGGTCAGCGGGTCGGCCTGGTCGGCGAAGATGTCCTTGCCGTCGAGGAGCACCGTCGGGGTGCCGCGGAACTTCCCGGCCTTGAAGGCGTCCTGGGACTTGCCGACCCAGCTGTTGTGGGTGCCGTCCTCCACGCAGGAGCGGAAGGCGGGGGTGTCGAGCCCGTCGACCTGGGTGGCCAGCTCCAGCAGCTTGGCGTTCTTCCCGTAGGCGTCGTCCGTCTCCTGCGGCTGGTTCTGGAAGAGGACGTCGTGGTAGGCGGTGAACTTGCCGGCGTCCTGCGCGCAGGCGGCGGCGTTCGCCGCCTTCAGCGAGCCGGTGCCGCCCATGTTCCCGTCGATCAGGGTGACGATGTGGTAATCGGTCTTGAGCAGGCCCTTGGCCTCCAGCTCGTGGATGGTGTCCTTGTAGTTGGTCTCGAAGGACTTGCAGGCCGGGCAGCGGAAGTCCTCCCAGACGGTCAGCTGGGACTTGGCCTCGCCCTTGCCGGTCTGGATGGCGAGCGCGTCCTTGCCGGTGGCCCCCGACGGCGCGACCACCGGGCCCGCCTTGTCGGACTTGGACCCGGATCCGGCATTGGCGGCGATCAGGCCGACGACGGCCGCCAGGCCGAGTACGCCGACCACCGCCGCCGACACGACGAGGGTCCGCCGGCGCTTGTCCCGGGTCTTCTGCCGCTCGCGCTCCAGCTGGAGTCGCTCCCGGGCCGATCGTTTCGTCGCATCGCGGTTCGCACCGTCGTTCTTCTCGCTCACGTTCCGCCAAACGAAGCGGGGAGGCACTCGCGTGCCTCCCCGCTCCCACTTCCACCCGATCGGGCTACAGAACCCCGTCCCGGGCCCGTCCGGCGTCAGGACCTGCGTACGCCTTCCGCAAGCTCGCCCGCCAGCGCGCGCACGGCTTCCAGCCCGGCGGGCAGGTCCGGCGCGTCCAGCAGCAGCTTCACGAAGGCCGAGCCGACGATCACCCCGTCGGCGAAGCGCGCGACCTGCTTGGCCTGGACGGCGTTGGAGACGCCCAGACCCACGCAGACCGGCAGGTCGGTGGTGGTACGGGTGCGGCGGACCAGTTCCTCGGCCTCGTTGCCGACGGACTCGCGGGTGCCGGTGACGCCCATGAGGGAGGCGGCGTAGACGAAGCCGGAACCGGCGGCGGTGATGGTCGCCAGGCGGGCGTCCTGGCTGCTGGGGGCCACGACGAAGACGGTCGCGAGACCGTGCTTGGCCGCGTGCTCGCGCCACAGCGCGGACTCCTGGACCGGCAGGTCGGGCAGGATGCAGCCCGCGCCGCCGGCGGCGGCCAGCTCGGCGGTGAACCGCTCGACGCCGTAGCGGTCGATGGGGTTCCAGTACGTCATGACCAGGATCGGGACCCCGGTGGCCTCGAAGGCCTCGCGGACGGTGCGCAGCACGTCGGCGATCTTCACGCCGCCGCGCAGGGCGATGTCGTCGGCGGTCTGGATGATCGCGCCGTCCAGGACCGGGTCGCTGTGCGGGAGGCCGATCTCGACGACGTCCGCGCCGCCGGCGATGACGGCCTTGACGGCGTCGATGGCGCCGTCGACGGTCGGGAAGCCGGCCGGGAGGTAGGCGACGAGGGCCGCGCGGTCCTCGGACTTCGCCTTGGCGAGGGTGGTGCTCAGCAGTTCCAGGTTCCCCGTGCTCACTTGTTCTCCCCCTCGGTCTGGTCGGTTCCGTCGTAGAGGCCGAAGTAGCGTGCGGCCGTGTCCATGTCCTTGTCGCCGCGGCCGGACAGGTTGACGACGAGCAGGCCGTCCTTGCCCAGTTCCTTGCCGAGGTCGATGGCGCCGGCGAGGGCGTGCGCGGACTCGATGGCCGGGATGATGCCCTCGGTGCGCGAGAGCAGGCGCAGGGCCTGCATGGCGGCGTCGTCGGTGACGGCGCGGTACTCGCCGCGGCCGGTGTCCTTGAGGTAGGAGTGCTCGGGGCCGATGCCCGGGTAGTCCAGACCGGCGGAGATCGAGTAGGGCTCGGTGATCTGGCCCTCCTCGTCCTGGAGGACGTAGCTGCGGGAGCCGTGCAGGATGCCGGGCTCGCCGGCGGTGAGGGTGGCGGCGTGCTCGCCGGTCTCCACGCCGTGTCCGGCGGGCTCGAAGCCGACGAGGCGGACGTCGGCGTCGGGGATGAAGGCGTGGAAGAGGCCGATGGCGTTGGAGCCGCCGCCGACGCAGGCCGCGACGGCGTCGGGCAGGCGTCCGGCGCGCTCCAGGATCTGGCGGCGGGCCTCGACGCCGATGACTCGGTGGAAGTCGCGGACCATGGCCGGGAAGGGGTGGGGGCCGGCGACGGTGCCGAAGAGGTAGTGGGTCTCCTCGACGTTGGCGACCCAGTCGCGGAAGGCCTCGTTGATGGCGTCCTTGAGGGTCCGGGAGCCGGACTTCACGGCGATGACCTCGGCGCCCAGCATGCGCATGCGGGCGACGTTGAGGGCCTGGCGCTGGGTGTCGATCTCGCCCATGTAGACGGTGCAGTCGAGGCCGAAGAGCGCGCAGGCGGTGGCGGTGGCCACGCCGTGCTGGCCGGCGCCGGTCTCGGCGATGACGCGGGTCTTGCCCATGCGCTTGGTGAGCAGCGCCTGGCCCAGCACGTTGTTGATCTTGTGTGAGCCGGTGTGGTTGAGGTCCTCGCGCTTGAGGAAGATCCGGGCGCCGCCCGCGTGCTCGGCGAAGCGGGGCACCTCGGTGAGGGCGCTGGGGCGGCCGGTGTAGTTGACCATGAGCTCGTTGAGCTCGGCGGCGAAGGCCGGGTCCCCCTTGGCCTTCTCGTACTCGACGGCGACTTCGTCCACGGCGGCGACGAGCGCCTCGGGGATGAACTTGCCGCCGAAGTCACCGAAGTAGCCCTCGGCGTTGGGGACGTGACCCTCCGGGTCCGGAATGAAGAACGAGCTGGTGGACATGGCCACTACTCCTACGGGTGCGGAATGCGATGACGACGGGGGGCGGGTGCACCGTATTGCGCCGTCGGTCCGCTGCGGGCGCACCCCGCTGAGGGGTGGGGTGCCGTACGGACGGACCGGCCCGCGCCGGGAGCCTGGGGCCCGGGGCGCGTGGCCGTACGCGACCGCCCGCCCGGTACGTCTCGCGTACCGGGCCGGGGCAGCCGTCGTTACAGCGCGGCTCCGCCGCGCCATCGCATGCCGTTGACCTGACCGGGCTCGGAGCCGATCACGTAGCGCACCCGCCGCCCGTGCACGCGCCGGGCCGGGGCGCGGCAGCCGCGGGGGCGGCAGCCGCGCGCCAGGGGCGCGTGCGCCGTCGGCACGCCGGACGGGCCGTGGCCCGAGCGGGTGCGGACGGAGGGGCGGGAAGGAGGCATGGGAGTGTCAGCTCCGGCCGTGGCGCAGGGCGGGGTGGGCGCCGGCGGCGACGAGGTCGGCCACGGCCGCCTTCGGGTCGCGTCCGGTGACCAGGGATTCCCCGACGAGGACGGCGTCGGCGCCCTCGTTGGCGTAGGCGATCAGGTCGTGGGGTCCGCGGATGCCGGACTCGGCGACCTTCACGATGTGGGGCGGGATCTCTCCGACGATCCGCTCGAAGGTGGAGCGGTCGACCTTGAGGTCCTTCAGGTTGCGCGCGTTGACGCCGATGATCTTGGCGCCGGCGGCGACGGCACGCTCGATCTCCTCCTCGTCGTGGACCTCGACGAGCGGGGTGAGGCCGATGGACTCGGCCCGCTCGATGAGGGAGACGAGGGCCTCCTGCTCCAGGGCCGCGACGATCAGCAGCGCGAGGTCGGCGCCGTAGGCGCGGGCCTCCCACAGCTGGTACGCCGTGACGATGAAGTCCTTGCGCAGGATCGGGATGTCCACGCGGGCGCGGACGGCCTCCAGGTCGGCCAGCGAGCCGCCGAAACGACGCTGCTCGGTGAGGACGGAGATGACCGCCGCACCGCCGGCCTCGTAGTCGGCGGCGAGCCCGGCCGGGTCGGCGATCGCGGCAAGCGCGCCCTTGGAGGGGCTGGAGCGCTTGACCTCGCAGATCACCTTGACGCTGTCGCCACGCAGGGCGGCGACACCGTCCTTGGCCTGGGGCGCCTTGGCGGCACGCTCCTTGAGCTCGTCGAGGCTGACGCGGGCCTGCCGTTCGGCAAGGTCTTCGCGGACCCCTTCGATGATCTCGTCGAGCACACTCACGCGAGCGGCCCCCTTCCGGGTTGATGACGGTCGGCTGCCTTGCGGACAGGTACCGCTGCAAGGTCAGCACTCAAATGGTATCCGCAGGTCGCCGCGGCCTCCGCACGGAGTTCGCGGTTTCCCATTGACTGGACAGTCGGAATATGTCCCTCCCGTAGGCCCGGTATGGATCCCCACCAGGCCTCATGGGGCGAGAGCGGAGCCGAAGGGGAGATTCCGGACAATCGCGAAAATAAGCGCCAGCCCGCCGATGCCCCACCAGTAGACCGGCCTCAGGACGATCCTGGGCACCGGCCCGCCGCGGAAGGCCCGCACCAGCCACAGCGCCAGGAACCCGGCGAGGACGACGTAGCCGGCGACCGCGGCCGCATTGGCCCCCAGCGCCGTCACCAGGTCCCCCTGGGCGAAGGCGTGCGCGCTGCGCAGTCCCCCGCAGCCCGGGCACAGGATCCCGGTCAGCCGCAGCATCGGGCAGACCGGGTAGTGCCCCGGCTCGTTGGGGTCCACGGCGCCCACGTACGCGAAGGCGGCCACCACCCCGGCCAGGGTGAGCGCCGGAGCGGCCGCCCGCCGGGCCCGGGAGACCGGCGCCGGGGCGGGCGGCGGCTGCCGGGGTCCGGCGGCGGGAGCCGCCGGAGCGGGAGGAGTGCGAGAGGCTTCCACCCGCTGATTCTCTCCGGTCATGACAAAAGGCGCAGCCCGACGGGGCCGCGCCTTTCGAACCGCGTCCCGCGCACGGCGGGACCACGGGAACCGCGCTCAGACCTTGGCGGGAACCCGGTTGGCGGCGATGACCTCGGCGAGGTCACGGTGGGTGGCCTTCGGCGCGCCCATGCCCGCGGCCCGCATCGCCATGCCGACGACACCGCCGAGCACGACCACGACGAGGCCGGCCCAGAACCCGATCGGGTTCGCCAGCACCATGAAGGCACCGGAGACGCAGAAACCGATGAAGGCGATGACGACACCGGTCCAGGCGGCCGGGGTGTGTCCGTGGCTCGTGCCCGCCATGAGTTGCTCCTCGTTGCTCTGTCGCGCGTGCTGTGTCGCACGCTCGGTCTCATTGTCCCGCACCGGGCGGCGGGATCGTGCAGTGGGTGGGGTGTTCGCCCGCCCTCAGCGGGTGGGGTCCTCGCCCCGGTCCAGAGCCTTCCACAGGTCCTCCGGCCGGTCCGGGTCCACCGCCGCGGGCCTGCGGGTACGGGGGCTGCCGTCCCGTTCGTAGCGGCCGCCCATGGCGGGCCAGCTCCGGCCGAAGCGCAGCGCCAGCAGCCCGGCGAGCAGGATGAGCACGGCGCCCGAGGCCGTGACGTACGGCCACGCCGTATGGCTGAGCTCGACCACCCGGGCGGCGGTGTCGGCGGTCGCCGTGGCGGCCCGCTCGTCCAGCGCCCGGCGGTCGTCGGCGGCGGCCACCGCGGCCAGGGCCGCGCCCAGACCGCTCAGCGCCAGCAGCCCGGACACCAGCAGCCGGCTGCGGCCGCGTACGGCGAACACCGCGACCAGGGCCGCGAGTCCCACGATCGCCAGGGCGGCGGGCAGGCCCGTGACGGCCCGGCCGTCGGCGGTCAGCGGGAGCGAGCCGCCGCCGACGGCGGCGCTGCCCCGCGCCCAGACCCGGCCGGAGGCCAGCAGGACGACGGTGGCACCGAGCGCGCCGAGCAGCAGGGCGACGGCCACGCTGCGCCGGCCGCCGCCGCTCTCGGCGGCCTCGGCTTCGTTTCGGGGGTGGGGTACGGCACTCACGTACCCCACTATCCCCTACGCCCTCAGCCGAGGTGGAGGCGGTTCGCCGCTCCCACCGCGCGGAGCACGGCGGCCGCCTTGTTGCGGCACTCCTGGTCCTCCAGCTCGGGCACCGAGTCGGCGACGACCCCGGCGCCGGCCTGCACGTACGCCGTCCCGTCGCGCAGCAGCGCGGTGCGGATGGCGATGGCCGTGTCGGAGTCCCCCGCGAAGTCGAGGTAGCCGACGCAGCCGCCGTAGAGGCCTCGGCGGGAGGGCTCCAGCTCCTCGATGATCTGCATGGCGCGCGGCTTGGGCGCACCGGAGAGGGTGCCGGCCGGGAAGCAGGCCGTGAGCACGTCGAAGGCCGTCTTGCCCTCGGCGACGCGCCCGGTGACGGTGGAGACGATGTGCATGACGTGCGAGTAGCGCTCGATGCTCATGAAGTCGACGACCTCGACGGAGCCCGGCTCGCAGACCCGGCCCAGGTCGTTGCGGCCCAGGTCGACGAGCATCAGGTGCTCGGCGCGTTCCTTGGGGTCGGCGAGCAGCTCCTCGGCGAGGTCGTTGTCCTCCTGCGGGGTCGCGCCGCGGTGGCGGGTGCCGGCGATCGGGTGGACCATGGCCCGCCCGTCCTCGACCTTGACCAGCGCCTCGGGGCTGGACCCGACCACGTCGAAGCCGTTCTCGAAGCGGAAGAGGTACATGTACGGCGACGGGTTCGTGGCCCGCAGGACCCGGTAGACGTCCAGCGCGGAGGCCTGGCAGGGGGTCTCGAACCGCTGCGAGGGCACCACCTGGAAGGCCTCGCCGGCCCGGATGCGCTCCTTGATGTCCTCGACGGCCACCTGGTACTTCTCCCCGCCCCACAGCGCGTCGAAGGGGGGCAGCGCGGACTCCGGCAGCGGGACGGGCGCGTAGGGGGCGGGCTGGGCGAGGTCGGCCTCCATGGCGTCGAGCCGGGCCACCGCGTCCGCGTACGCCTCGTCCACGCCCGTGTCGAGGTCGTTGTGGTTGATCGCGTTGGCGATGAGCTGGACCGTGCCGTCCCAGTGGTCCATGACGGCCAGGTCGGAGGTGAGCAGCATGGTCAGCTCGGGCAGCTGGAGGTCGTCGGTGGTGTGCTCGCCGATGCGCTCCAGGCGGCGCACGATGTCGTAGCCGAGGTAGCCGACCATGCCGCCGGTGAAGGGGGGCATGCCGCCCGCGAGGTCGCGGGGGGTGTGCAGGGCCTCGACGGTGGCGCGGAGGGCTTCGAGGGGGTCGCCGTCGGTGGGGACGCCGACGGGCGGGGTGCCGATCCAGTGGGCCTGGCCGTCGCGGACGGTCAGGGTGGAGGCGCTGCGGACGCCGACGAAGGAGTAGCGGGACCAGGACCGGCCGTTCTCGGCGGACTCCAGCAGGAAGGTGCCGGGGCGCTCGGCGGCCAGCTTCCGGTACAGCCCGACCGGGGTGTCCCCGTCGGCGAGCAGCTTGCGGCTCACGGGGACGACGCGGCGGTCGACCGCGAGCTTGCGGAACGTATCGAGATCCATGGGGCGGAAACCCTACCTACCTAGTCGGCTGCGCTGATCAGGACATCGGCGTCGAAGCAGGTACGGGCCCCCGTGTGGCAGGCGGCGCCGACCTGGTCGACCTTGACGAGCACGGTGTCGGCGTCGCAGTCGAGCGCGACGGACTTCACGTGCTGGAAGTGGCCGGAGGTGTCCCCCTTGACCCAGTACTCCTGACGGCTGCGCGACCAGTACGTGCAACGGCCGGTGGTCAGGGTGCGGTGCAGGGCCTCGTCGTCCATCCAGCCGAGCATCAGCACCTCACCGGTGTCGTACTGCTGGGCGATGGCCGGAACCAGGCCGTCCGGGGAGCGCTTGAGGCGGGCGGCGACGGCGGGATCGAGGGAGGACGTACTCATGGGTGCCATTGTGCCGCGAGATGGGGGCGGGTACGGATCACTGTCCGCCTGATGGGCAGGCAGATGGGCCCGCCCGGCCGTACGCTTGCGGGCATGTCTACCCATGCGAAGCGTGAACGCCTGCTGCTGGCCGACCTGTTGGAAGCGGTGGGGCCGGAGGCGCCGACGCTGTGCGACGGCTGGACCGCGCGGGAGCTGGCGGCGCACGTCGTCGTGCGGGAACGGCGGCCGGACGCGGCGGGCGGTCTGCTGCTGAACGTGCTCAAGGGGCGGCTGGACGCGGCGATGGCCGAGTACACGGCCAAGCCGTACGAGGAACTGGTCCAGCTGATCAGGACCGGGCCGCCGAAGCTGTCGGTGTACGCGCTGAAGCAGATCGACGAGGCGGCGAACGCGGTGGAGTTCTACGTCCACGCGGAGGACGTGCGGAGGGCGCAGCCGGACTGGTCGCCGCGGGAGCTGGACCGGGTGTTCTCGGACGCGCTGTGGTCCCGGCTGGAGAAGCTGGCCCGGCTGACGGGCCGCCGCTCGCCGGTGGGCCTGGTCCTGCGCCGCCCGGACGGCCGCACGGCGGTCGCCCACAAGGGCACCCCGGTGGTGACGGTCACGGGCGAACCGGGCGAACTGACCCTGTTCTGCTTCGGCCGCCAGGCCGCTGCCGCGGTGGAACTGGACGGCTCGAAGGAAGCCATCACCAGCCTGACGGGCGCGCGCCTGGGCATCTAGCCGCTGCCGCTGCCCTGGCCGGGCGGGGTCGGGGACGGGGTCTGCCCGGGCCGGGGTCGGGGACGGGGTGGGGTGCCGTCCGGGATAGGCATGATTTATGGCGCCCGTTCCGCAGCTCCGTCGGTGCGGCGGTACCGCGCGCCAACACATCACGTTTTACATCCCGGACGACACCCCACCCCGTCCCCGACCCCTCACGTCGAATCCAGCCCCGCCGGCGTTTGAGGCGCGGGGTCTGGGGCGGAGCCCCAGGGGTTTGAGCCGCGCCGGCTCTGAGGCGGGAACGGTGGAAGGGCGGGTAGGGGACCAGCCCCGCGCAGCGGGACACGTCCGGTACCGCCCGGGCGGGGGCCGGGGCCGCCCGGGCAGGGGTCAGCGGACCGGGTGGCCCGCTTCGCGAAGGGTGGCTTTGACCTCGGAGATGCGCAGGTCGCCGAAGTGGAACACCGAGGCGGCCAGAACCGCATCCGCCCCCGCAGCAATGGCCGGCGCGAAGTGCTCCAGCCGCCCGGCGCCGCCGGAAGCGATCACCGGCACGGTGACGTGCTTGCGGACGGCCGCGATCATCTCGGTGTCGTAGCCGTCCTTCGTCCCGTCGGCGTCCATCGAGTTCAGCAGGATCTCCCCGGCGCCCAGCTCGGCGGCCCGGTGCGCCCATTCGACGGCGTCGATGCCGGTGCCCTGGCGGCCGCCGTGGGTGGTGACCTCGAAGGAGCCGCCGGCGGTGCGGCGCGCGTCGACCGACAGGACCAGGACCTGACGGCCGAAGCGCTCGGCGATCTCCTGGATCAGTTCGGGGCGGGCGATGGCGGCCGTGTTGACGCCCACCTTGTCCGCGCCGGCCCGCAGCAGCTTGTCCACGTCGTCGGCGGTGCGTACGCCGCCGCCCACGGTCAGCGGGATGAAGACCTGCTCGGCGGTGCGCCGGACCACGTCGTAGGTGGTCTCGCGGTTGCCGGAGGAGGCGGTGATGTCGAGGAAGGTCAGCTCGTCGGCGCCTTCGGCGTCGTACAGCTTGGCCATCTCCACCGGGTCGCCGGCGTCGCGCAGGTTCTGGAAGTTGACGCCCTTGACGACCCGGCCGTTGTCCACGTCCAGGCAGGGGATCACGCGTACGGCGAGGCTCATGCCGCACCTCCGTACGCTTCGACCTCGACCTCGACGACCATGCTGGGGTCGACGAAGCCCGAGACGATGATCATGGATGCGGCGGGGCGGACCGCGTCGAAGAGTTCCTTGTGGGCGCGGCCCACCTCGTCCACGTCCCGGGCGTGGGTGAGGTACATCCGGGTGCGGACCACGTGCTCGGGGCCGAGGCCGGCCTGGGCGAGGGCCTTGAAGGCGACGCCGAAGGCACCGATGGCCTGGTCGTACGGGCCGTTGGCGTCGGCCGCGGTGCAGCCGGAGACCAGGACGAGGCCGTTCGGGAGCTGGACGGCGCGGGAGTAGCCGATGACGTCCTCGTAGGCGCCTCCGGAGGAGATGCGGCGCACCTCGGAAGTGCTGCTCATGCGGAGACCACCTTCAGGGCTTCTTCCAGGGTGAAGGCCTTGGCGTACAGGGCCTTGCCGACGATCGCGCCTTCGACGCCCTGCGGTACGAGCGCGGAGAGCGCGCGCAGGTCGTCGAGGCTGGAGATGCCGCCGGAGGCGACGACGGGCCGGTCGGTGGCGGCGCAGACGTTCTTCAGCAGCTCCAGGTTGGGGCCGGTGAGGGTGCCGTCCTTGCCGATGTCGGTGACGACGTACCGGGCGCAGCCCTCGGAGTCCAGGCGGGCGAGGGTCTCGTAGAGGTCGCCGCCCTCGCTGGTCCAGCCGCGGCCCTTGAGGGTGGTGCCGGTGACGTCGAGGCCGATGGCGATCTTGTCGCCGTGCTCGGCGATGGCCTTGGCGGCCCACTCGGGGGTCTCCAGGGCGGCGGTGCCGAGGTTGACGCGGGTGCAGCCGGTGGCGAGGGCCGCGGCGAGCGTGGCGTCGTCGCGGATGCCGCCGGACAGTTCGACCTTGATGTCCATGGCTCGGGTGATCTCGGCGACCAGGGCGCGGTTGTCGCCGGTGCCGAAGGCGGCGTCCAGGTCGACGAGGTGCAGCCATTCGGCGCCGGAGCGCTGCCAGGCGAGGGCCGCCTCCAGCGGGGAGCCGTAGGAGGTCTCGCTGCCGGAGACTCCGTGGACGAGGCGGACGGCCTGGCCGTCGCGGACGTCGACGGCGGGGAGCAGTTCGAGTGTCTTCGGCATCAGAGGGTCTCGATCCAGTTGGTGAGCAGCTGGGCGCCGGTGTCACCGGACTTCTCGGGGTGGAACTGGGTGGCCCACAGGGCGCGGTTCTCCACGGCGGCGACGAAGGGCTCGCCGTGGGTGGCCCAGGTGACGCGGGGGGCGCGGATGGCCGGGTTGGTGACTTCCAGGTTCCATTCGTGCGCCGCGTAGGAGTGCACGAAGTAGAAGCGGGCGTCGGCGTCGAGGCCGGCGAAGGCCTGGCTGTCGGCGGGGGCGTCGACCGTGTTCCAGCCCATGTGGGGGACGACGGGGGCCTTGAGCGGGCCGACGGTGCCGGGCCATTCGTCGAGGCCCTCGGTCTCCACGCCGTGTTCGATGCCGCGCTCGAAGAGGATCTGCATGCCGACGCAGATGCCCATGACGGGGCGGCCGCCGGAGAGCCTGCGGCCGATGATCCAGTCGCCGCGGGCCTCCTTGAGGCCCTTCATGCAGGCGGAGAAGGCGCCGACGCCGGGGACGAGGAGTCCGTCGGCGTCCATGGCCTTGTCGTAGTCGCGGGTGATCTCCACGTCTGCGCCGACGCGAGCCAGGGCCCGCTCTGCGGAGCGGACGTTGCCGAAGCCGTAGTCGAAAACCACGACCTTCTTGGTCGGTCTGGCGGGACTAGAAGCGCTCATCCCAACCTCCTTGCGTGAAAACTCCCGGCTTCAGCCGGGTAGGGAACGCGTCCACGGCTCGGGATCGCGCCCAGGCGCGGTGCCGTTGCGTGAAGCCGTGACCTGTACTTGTGTTCGGATCGTGACCGACCCTAGCGTCCGGGGCGTGGGAACTTCTTCTCTGGTGAAGCGGGCGTTCAAGTACCGCTTCTATCCGACCGACGCGCAGGCAGCCGAGCTGTCGCGGACGTTCGGGTGTGTACGGAAGGTCTACAACCTGGCCCTGGCCGCCCGCGCGGATGCTTGGACCCGCCAGGAGCCTATGGGGTACGGGCAGACGTCGGCGCTTCTCACCGCGTGGAAGCGGACCGAGGAGCTGGCGTATCTGGCTGAGGTGTCCTCGGTGCCGTTGCAGCAGGCACTGCGGCATCTGCAGAGTGCGTTCGCGGGGTTCTGGGGAAAGCGGGCGAAGTACCCCCGCTTCAAGTCGAAGCGGAAGTCCCGGGCCTCGGCCGAGTACACGCGCAGCGCGTTCCGCTACGCCGACGGCCACCTGACGCTCGCGAAGATGGCCGAGTCGTTGGATGTCGTGTGGTCGCGCTCCCTCCCGCCTGGGGCGACACCGAGCACCGTGACGGTCTCCCGGGACAGTGCCGGGCGCTGGTTCGTGTCCCTTCTGTGCGAGGACACCCCTGCCCCGATGCCCGCCACCACGAACGCGGTGGGCATCGACGCCGGACTGACCGTGCTGGTCACCCTCTCCACCGGCGAGAAGATCCCCAACCCCCGGCATGAGCGCAGGGACCGCGACCGGCTGGCGCGTGCGCAAAGGGCGCTGGCCCGGAAGGAAAAGGGCAGCAGGAACCGAGCCAAGGCCCGCACCCGAGTGGCCCGGATCCACGCCCGGATCACCGACCGCCGCCGGGATCACCTGCAAAAACTCACGACTCGACTCGTGCGCGAAAACCAAACGCTCGTGATCGAGGACCTCACCGTCAAGAACTTGCTCAGGAATCACACGCTCGCCCGGGCCATCTGCGATGCGGGCTGGCGTGAGCTGCGCTCCATGCTGGAGTACAAGACGGCCTGGTACGGACGCGAGCTGATCACCATCGATCGGTGGTTCCCCAGCACACGCCTGTGCTCGGCCTGCGGGATCGTGGCCGACACGATGCCACTGCACGTCCGCGAGTGGACGTGCGGGAACTGTGGGACGACCCACGACCGGGATGGGAACGCCGCCGTGAATCTTCTGGCCGCCGGGCTGGCGGTTGCTGCCTGTGGAACGGGTGTAAGACCTCATCGGGAGTCCTCCTCTCGGTCGGGGCAGTCCGTGGTGAAGCAGGAAACCCCACCCGTGAGGGTGGGGCTTCCCTCCCGCTAGGGAGGGAAGGAGGTCAATCCCAGATTCCTTGGATTCGCAGGACTCCGGCGGCGAGGCACATCGCGGAGCCGAGGGCGAGCAGGATGATGACCGACTTGGGCATCTTCTGCTTCTGGAAGGAGTAGACGCCTCCGGCGAGGAACAGGCCGAGGACGATCAGGATGGTGTTGAGGCCGTTCACGGCTAGAGGGCGCCCTTCGTGGAGGGCAGGATCCCGGCGGCGCGGGGGTCGAACTCGGCGGCGTAGCGCAGGGCCCGGGCGAGGGCCTTGAACTGGCACTCCACGATGTGGTGGGCGTTGCGGCCGTACGGGACGTGGATGTGCAGGGCGATCTGGGCCTGCGCGACGAAGGACTCGAAGATGTGCCGGGTCATCGTCGTGTCGTACTCGCCGATCATCGGCGCCATGTTCTCGGGCTCGGTGTGCACGAGGTAGGGGCGGCCGGAGAGGTCGACGGTGACCTGGGCGAGGGACTCGTCGAGCGGCACGGTGCAGTTGCCGAAGCGGTAGATGCCGACCTTGTCGCCGAGGGCCTGCTTGAAGGCGGCGCCGAGCGCGAGCGCGGTGTCCTCGATGGTGTGGTGGCTGTCGATGTGCAGGTCGCCGTCGGTCTTGACGGTGAGGTCGAAGAGGCCGTGGCGGCCGAGCTGGTCGAGCATGTGGTCGTAGAAGCCCACACCCGTCGACACGTCGACCTTGCCGGTGCCGTCGAGGTTTATCTCGACGAGGACCGAGGTCTCCTTCGTGGTGCGTTCGACCCGTCCGATGCGGCTCATGCCTGCTGCTCCTTCTTCAGTGCGCGAACCGCTTCCAGGAACGCGTCGTTCTCTGCCGGGGTGCCGGCGGTGACGCGCAGCCACCCCGGTACGCCGTTGTCCCGGACCAGGACGCCCTGGTCGAGGATCTTCTGCCAAGCGGTGTGGGAGTCGTCGAACTTCCCGAACTGGATGAAGTTCGCGTCGGACTCGGTGACCTCGTAGCCGAGGGCGCGCAGCTCGGTGACGAGCCGGTCCCGTTCGGCCTTGAGCTGCTCGACGTAGCCGAGCAGGGTGTCGGTGTGCTCCAGCGCGGCCAGCGCGGTCGCCTGGGTCACGGCCGACAGGTGGTACGGCAGGCGCACCAGCTGGACGGCGTCGACGACGGCGGGGTGCGCGGCCAGGTAGCCCAGGCGCAGGCCGGCGGCGCCGAAGGCCTTGGACATGGTCCGGGAGACCACCAGGTTCGGCCGGCCCTCGATGAGGGGCAGCAGCGAGTCCCGGTGGCTGAACTCCACGTACGCCTCGTCCACGATGACCAGGGACGGCTTCGCCGCCTGCGCGGCCTCGTAGAGGGCCAGGACCGTCTCCGCCTCGACCGCGGTGCCCGTGGGGTTGTTGGGCGAGGTGATGAAGACGACGTCGGGTGTGTTCTCCGCGATGGCCTGCTCGGCCGCCTCCACGTCGATGGTGAAGTCCTCCCGGCGCGGGCCGGAGATCCAGCCCGTCCCGGTGCCCCGGGCGATCAGGGCGTGCATCGAGTACGAGGGCTCGAAGCCGATCGCGGTGCGGCCGGGCCCGCCGAAGGTCTGGAGCAGCTGCTGGAGGACCTCGTTGGAGCCGTTGGCGGCCCAGACGTTCTCGCGGGCGACCGGGTGCTTGGCCGTACGGGTGAGGTAGGCGGCCAGCTCGGTGCGCAGCTCGACGGCGTCCCGGTCGGGGTAGCGGTTGAGGGTGCGGGCGGCGTCGGCCACGCGCTCGGCGATGCGCCGTACGAGCTCCTCGGGGAGTTCGTACGGGTTCTCGTTGGTGTTCAGCTGGACGGGCACGTCGAGCTGCGGGGCGCCGTACGGGGTCTTGCCGCGCAGCTCCTCCCGGATGGGGAGGTCGTCGATGCCGATGCGGGTCATACGGTCGGCACCTTCCATCCGAAGCGGGCCTTCAGGGCGGCGCCGTGCGCGGGCAGGTCCTCGGCCTCGGCGAGGGTCACCACGTGGTGGGTGACCTCGGCGAGGGCGTCGCGGGTGTAGTCGACGATGTGGATGCCGCGCAGGAAGGACTGCACGGACAGGCCCGAGGAGTGGCAGGCGCAGCCGCCGGTGGGCAGGACGTGGTTGGAGCCTGCGCAGTAGTCGCCGAGGGAGACCGGGGCCCAGGGGCCGACGAAGATCGCGCCGGCGTTGCGGACGCGGGCGGCCCAGGCGGCGGCGTCGGCGGTCTGGATCTCCAGGTGCTCGGCGCCGTACGCGTCGACGACCTTCAGGCCGTCCTCCAGGCTGTCGACCAGCACGATCGCGGACTGCTTGCCGGCCAGGGCGGGCTTGATCCGGTCGTGGATGTGCTTGGAGGCCGCGACCTGCGGCTCCAGCTCCCGCTCGACGGCGTCCGCGAGCTCGGCGGAGTCCGTGACGAGGACGGCGGCGGCCAGCGGGTCGTGCTCGGCCTGGCTGATCAGGTCGGCGGCGACGTGCACCGGGTCGGCGGTGGAGTCGGCGAGGACGGCGATCTCGGTCGGGCCGGCCTCGGTGTCGATGCCGATCTTCCCGGTGAAGTAGCGCTTGGCGGCGGCGACCCAGATGTTGCCGGGGCCGGTCACCATGTTGACGGGCAGGCACTCCTCGGTGCCGTACGCGAACATCGCGACGGCCACGGCGCCGCCGGCCGCGTACACCTCGTCCACGCCGAGCAGCGCGCACGCGGCGAGGATCGTCGGGTGCGGCAGGCCCCCGAACTCCTTCTGCGGCGGGGACGCGAGCGCGATCGACTCGACGCCCGCCTCCTGCGCCGGTACGACGTTCATGACGACGGACGACGGGTACACGGAGCGGCCGCCGGGGGCGTACAGGCCCACGCGCTCGACCGGAACCCACTTCTCGGTCACGGTGCCGCCGGGGACCACCTGGGTGGTGTGCTCGCTGCGGCGCTGGTTGCGGTGCACGATCCGGGCGCGCCGGATGGACTCCTCCAGGGCGGCGCGGACGGCCGGATCCAGCTGTTCCAGGGCGGCCGTGATGGCCTCCGCGGGAACACGGGCCGAGGTGAGCTCGACGCCGTCGAACTTCCGCGCGTACTCGATCAGTGCCGCCGTGCCACGATGATGGACGTCCTCGCAGATGGGCCGCACTTTCTCCAGGGCAGCTTCTACGTCGAACTCGGCACGGGGCAGCAGATCGCGCAGGGCGCCACCCTCGGGGAGGGCGTCACCGCGCAGGTCGATACGAGAGATCACCTCCCAATTCTCTCAGACCGTCTCCCGCCACCGTCCGCCCGTATCACTGGCTGATACACGCCGTGGATGTCAGTGGCTCCCCTTAGCGTTCCCCTACACGCAAGTGATCGCGGAGGGGGGCCGCCATGACCGAGACGTACGAGGACGGACGACCGGGTGATCTGACCGATCCGGAGCACCGCATGTGGCAGGCGTTCCGCACGGGCAGCGTCTGCGACCTCAGCGCCCGGGTCACCGGGCAGGACGATCCGCACTCCGACCAGGTGTGGGGCCCGGAGCGCAGCGTCCGGGCGGACGTCGTGGCGCTGCTGCTGTTGGCCGGGCCGGCGCCGGTCCCGGGCCGGGTGGCCTCGCTGAAGCTGCGGGGCGTACGGATCACCGGGCGCCTGGACCTGTCGGGGGGCACGGTGGGCCCGTACGTGGAGATCCGTTCGTGCCGTTTCGACGGTGAGATACAGCTGTCGGAGACCCGCTTCGGCACGCTGCGGCTGGACAACTGCGCGGTGCCCCGGCTGGAGGGGGCCCGGCTGCACACGGAGGGGGACCTGCACCTCGCGCACTGCCGGGTCGCGCGCGGCATCCGGCTGACCGATGCCCAGATCGGCACGGACCTGCTGGTCAGCCATGCGGTCGTGCAGCGGGACAACCGGGGGCGGGCGATAGCCGGGGACGGGATGTCGGTCGCGCAGGACTTCCAGGCCGACATGCTGGAGACGTACGGGGAGGTCAGCCTGCGCGGGGCGAAGGTCGGCGTGTCGATGAGCATGCGCGGGGCGCGCCTGCTCAACCCCTACGGCCGCCGGGCCCTGAACGCCCCGACCCTGACCGTCGAACGGACCCTGTACCTGACCTCGATCGCGCTGGCGCCCTCCACGGGGGACACGAACCGCGCGTACGACTGGGGGCAGACGCCCACGCGCGGCGGGCCGACGCAGCACTTCGAGTGCCGGGGCGGGCTGCGCCTCGACGACGGCCGCTTCGGGGATTCGGTCGATTTCTACGGGGCCCGCTTCGAGCTGCAGGCGGACCAGGAGATATCGCTGCGCCGGATGCAGACGCCCGAGTTCAGGTTCGTGGGCGAGGCGCCGGAGCGGGGCCGGGTGGTGCTGTCGGGGGCGAAGGTGGTCAAGCTCGTCGACCGCTCGACGAGCTGGCCGGGCCGCGGCCAGGTGTCCATGGAGGGCTTCGTCTACGAGAACCTCGCGCCCCGCGGCCACTTCCCGCTCTCCCGCCGCCTGGAGTGGGTGGAGGCGGCCACGCCCGAGTACTCGCCGGAGCCGTACGAGCGGCTCGCGGCCGTGCTGCGGGCGGGCGGTGAGGACTCGGACGCCCGCGGGGTGCTGCTGGCCAAGCAGCGCCGCCGCCGGGCCACGCTGGCTCCGGCGGCCCGGGCCTGGGGGTACCTCCAGGACTGGACGGTGGTCTACGGCTACCGGCCGGGGCGGGCGGCGCTGTGGATGGCGGTGCTGTGGGCGGCGGGCACCCTGCTGTTCCTGCGCCACCAGCCGGATCCCATCAAACCGGGGGAACACCCTCACTGGAGTGCCGCTCTGTACGCGCTGGACCTGCTGCTCCCGGTGATCGACCTCGGGCAGGAAGGCCAGTGGGACGTGTCCGGCGGTTGGCAGTGGGGCGCGGCGGCGCTGGTGCTGCTGGGGTGGATCCTGGCCACGACGGTGGCGGCCGGGGCGTCCCGGCTGCTGAGGCGGGGGTGACGGCTTCGGCCGTCCGGCCACTACCCTGTGCCTCGTGACCACCGTTCGCCTGCCCCTCTTCCCGCTGAACTCGGTGCTGTTCCCGGGCCTCGTGCTGCCGCTGAACATCTTCGAGGAGCGCTATCGCGCCATGATGCGCGAGCTGCTGAAGACCGGTGACGACGAGCCGCGCCGTTTCGCCGTGGTCGCGATCCGCGACGGCCGGGAGGTCGCCCCGACCGCGCCCGGCCTGCCGGACCAGACGGCCCTGCCCGAGCGGGGCCCGGCCGCGGGCTTCGGCGCGGACCCGATCCAGGCGTTCCACCGGGTGGGCTGCATCGCGGACGCGGCGACGGTCCGGGAGCGGGAGGACGGCAGTTTCGAGGTCCTCGCCACCGGCACGACCCGGGTGCGGCTGCTGTCGGTCGACGCGTCGGGGCCGTTCCTCGTGGCGGAGCTGGAGGAGCTGGCCGAGGACCCGGGCGACGGCGCGGGCGCCCTGTCGGAGGGGGTGCTGAGGGCCTTCCGCAGCTACCAGAAGCGCCTCGCGGGGGCCCGGGAGCGGACGCTGGCTCCGGCTCCGGACCTGCCGGACGAGCCGTCGGTGGTGTCGTACCTGGTGGCGGCGGCCGCGGTGCTGGACATCCCGGCGAAGCAGCGGCTCCTGCAGGCCCCGGACACCGCGACCCGGCTCGCGGAGGAGCTGAAGCTGCTGCGCGCGGAGACCGCGGTGATCCGCCACCTGCCGTCGCTCCCGGCGGTGGACCTGACCCGCGCCCCGACGAGCCCCAACTGACCCGGAGCGGCATGGCGAAGAAGAAGCAGCAGACGGCGGGCACCCCGGCGATCGTCGCCCTGACGGCGGCCGGGCTGCCCTTCACCACCCACGCCTACGAGCACGACCCGGCCCATTCCTCGTACGGGGAGGAGGCCGCCGAGGCCATGGGCGTCTCCCCGGACCGGGTCTTCAAGACCCTGGTCGCGGAGGTCGACGGGGTCCTCACGGTGGCGGTGGTCCCGGTGTCGGGTTCGCTGGACCTGAAGGCGCTGGCCACGGCGGCCGGCGGCAAGCGGGCGGCGATGGCCGACCCGGCGCTGGCGGAGCGCACCACGGGCTACGTCCGGGGCGGGATCTCCCCGCTGGGGCAGCGCAAGCGGCTGCGTACGGTCCTGGACGCGTCGGCGACGGCCCATCCCACGATCTGCGTGTCGGCGGGCCGCCGCGGCCTGGAGGTCGAGCTCTCCCCGGCGGACCTGGCGGCCCTCACGGACGCCGTCCTGGCGCCCATCGGCCGGGGCTAGGCCGTCTAGGCGGTCAGGCCTTCTCCGAGGGCTCCGCGTGGACGTGCGGCGGCGGGTAGGTGCCGTACCACTCGGTGGACGGGGACGGGTCCCGGGGGGACCACAGGGCCGTGAGGCCGAGGTGGACGGCGACGGCGGCCATCGGCCACACCAGCAGCGTCCCCTGCGCGAGCAGCTGGAGCGGGGCGTCGAAGGCGACTCCCTTGCCCGCCTTGCCCGCGGCCGTCACCAGGTCGGCGTCCGGGCCGAGCCACAGGCCCAGCCGCCATCCGACGAGGGAGGCGAAGCACGCGCCGACGGCCAGGCCGATCACCAGCGCGACGCCCCCGCGGCGGCGCCACAGGAACACGCCGACGGCGCTGAGCACGCCGAGCCCCAGGGCCAGCAGGAAGAAGGTGCCGTCGGCGCCGATCCGCGCCTCGCTCTCGGTGTTCTTCAGGAAGACGGCCTCCCCGTTGGACACGTACTGCACGCGCGGCGCGAGCCAGGCCCACAGCAGTCCGAGGAGCACCCCGGCCACCCCCACCACGAGGGCGACGGCGGCTCCGTCTCGGATGTCCGCCGGGCTGGTCCCCGCGTCGGAGGCCGGCTCCGGGGGGAGCGGCGGCGCGTCGAAGGGGGACGGGGGCGGGGTCACGGCTTCGGTCACCCCCACATCGTGCCAGGTGCGCGCGCCGGAGGCGTCAGCGGACCGCTGCCCGCCGGTACGCCCAGGTGGCGACGGCCAGCGACAGGACGCCGACGGCCCCGCACACGCCGAGGTCGAGGAGGACCGCCGCCCAGTCGGGGTGCGGGGCGAAGGTCTCCGCGAAGGCCTCCACCCCGTACGTGGAGGGCAGCAGGTCCCGCGCCCACACGACGACGTCCGGCATCCGCTCGGCCGGCAGTACGCCCAGCAGCAGCGCCGCCGACATGCCGAGCTGCCCGGCCAGCGTGGCCAGCTCCTGGCGCGGCGCGAGCAGCCCGAGCGCGGCGCCCAGCCCGGCGAGCGCGGCCCCGGCCAGCGGTACGACGGCGGCCAGGATCCACAGCCCGCCCATCGGCAGCCCGAACAGCACGCATCCGAAGACGGCGGTGACCAGGGTCCCCGGCAGGGTGAAGGAGGCGTACGCGCCGGCCGCGCCCAGCACCACGGAGGCGGGCGGGACCGGCAGGGTGGCGTAGTGGTCGAGTCCGCCGCCGGCCCGCAGCTGCCCGAAGTACTGCGCGAGCAGGTTCAGCGCCACGAAGGCGACGACGAGCACCGAGGAGCCCGCGACGACGGCCCGGGCCTCGGAGCCCCCGTCCACGACGCCCCGCATGAGGACCATGATCCCGACGGACTGGAAGGTGGCCACGAACAGCAGCGGGATCCGCGCCACCCGCGCCCGGGACAGCTGCGCCCGGTAGACGGCGGCCAGGGCGGGGAAGAGCCGCGCCCGCGGGGCCAGGACACCAACGGTGGTCACGACTTGACCAGACCCTTCATCCGGCCGCCCAGCGCGAGGTAGACGTCCTCGAGGCTGGGGGTGGCCAACGTGAAATCGTCGAGGGCGGCGAAGGCCGGGCCCCCGGTGACGGCGGCGACGGCCGCGCGGGCCTCGTCCTGTGCCAGCCGCAGCACCCAGCGGCGTCCGGAGCCGTCGGCCAGCGGGGCCAGCGCCGCGACCTCGGGCACCTCCAGCGGCGGGGCGGTGCGCCAGACGAGTTCCAGGCGGACCTCGTCGGAGATCGTGGCCTTGAGTCCGGCCGGGGTGTCGCAGGCGATGACCTTGCCCTGGTCGATGACGGCGACCCGGTCGAGGACGGTCTCGGCCTCGATGACGTTGTGGGTGACGAGCAGCACGGTCGCGCCGTGCCGGGCCCGGCGCCGGTCGACGGCCTCCCAGACGGCCCGCCGGGCGACGGGGTCCATGCCGGTGGTGGGTTCGTCGAGGACGAGTACGGCCCGCTCCCCCACCAGCGCGGCGGCGAAGCAGGCGAGGCGGCGCTGGCCGCCGGAGAGCTTCTTCAGGGGGCGTGCGGCGATCCCGGTCAGCCCGAGTTCCTCCAGCACCTCGTCGCGGGCGGTGCGGGCGGCCGGGGCGGTGAGCCCGCGCAGCCGGCCGGTGGTCTCGGCGGCGAGGGAGACGGTGAGCTCGTCGAGGGCGGTGGACTCCTGGCCGAGGTAGGCGAGGAGCCGGGCCGCGCGCTCGGGGTGGCGTACGAGGTCGTGGCCGAGCAGGGTGACGGTGCCGGAGTCGGGGCGTTGCAGTCCGGTGAGCTGGCGGACCAGGGTGGACTTGCCGGCGCCGTTGGGGCCGAGGAGGCCGAAGATCTCACCGCGCCGGACGTCCAGGGAGATGCCGTCGTTGGCGCGGGTCTCGGGCAGGGCGGGGGCGCCGCGCCGGCCGCGTACGGCGGGGTACGTCTTGACCAGGTCACGCACCGCGCAGACCACGTCGGAAGCCGCTCCGGCGGCTGCTGCCGTGGGGTGCCCTGCCTGTGCTGTGCCCGTACTCACGAGGGAGCAGCCTACGCGGCTTCCGCCCCTACTCGGCCGCCGGGGTCGCCGGGGTCGCGGGCGGGGAGCCGGTCCCCGCGCCGGGTCCGCCGGGTGCGGTCGTGACGTGTTCGGCGGCGGCGCGGACGTCGATCTCCCGCCAGAACCCGGCGCGGATGGCGTAGCGGTCGTGTTCGTCGATCTGGTCGTCCTTGTGGGCGAGGAGCCCGAAGCGGGCGGCGTAGCGCAGCAGCTCCCCGTCGATGCGGTGGGGGACGCGCGGGTACATGGTGGCCAGTTTCTGGAGGTGGACGGTCTCCGGGAGGCGTTCCATCCAGCGGCGGGCGAACACCTGGCCGACCTCGAACGGGTCACCGCCGACGGTGGTGATGTCCTCCTCGCGGTCCGCCCAGCGCTGTTCGGCGCTGGTGAGCTGGGCGAGGGTGGGCAGGGAGGCGGTCTCGGCCGGTTCGCCGAGGGGGCCGGCGCGGTCGATCCAGCCCTTGTCGGAGGACCAGCGCAGGGCGCTGCCGGCCGGGGCGTGGCCGTTGTGGGCGCTGGGCGCGGCGCCGGCGGGGGCCATGGCGGTGCTCTGGCCGGGGGCCCGCAGGGAGGCGAGGTCCTTGGGGGTGGGGACGGGCTTGGCCGCTTCGGTGGCGGGCGCCGGTACGGGTGCTCCGTTCGGGGGGTTCCCGGTGGCGGGCCGGCCGCCGTTGCCGTTGCGGGCGGCCTCGGCGAGGGCGGCCTCGGGCAGCGGCGCGGAGAGGATCGCGGCGATCTCGGGGCGGGGTGCGGGCGGCGGGGAGCACAGTCCTGTGAGGTCCTTGGCGCGGACGGCCCGGGTGATCCAGGCGCGGTCCAGGACGCGGCGTTCGTCGGCCTCGGCGACGAGGTCCTCGGACTGGTTGTAGTCGCCGTCGGCGGCCTGGACGGCCCAGAGGTGGACGGCGACGCCGTGTTCCTTGGCGGACATCAGGCCGGGCAGCAGGTCGCCGTCGCCGGTCACGAGGACCACGTCGGAGCAGGCCCGGTTGCGGGCGAGTTCGGTGAGTTCGGCGTGCATGGCGGCGTCCACGCCCTTCTGCGCCCAGCGGCCGTCGCTGCGGGTCAGGGCGCCGAGGCGGACGGTCACGCGGGGCATGACGCGCAGCCGCCGGTGTTCGGGCTGCGGGACCCGGTCGGGTGCGCCGTCGAACCAGTAGATGCGCAGCAGGGGCTGTTCGGTGTCGGCCTCGGCCCGTTCTCGCAGGCCCTGGATGAGGGCGGCGTGGTCCACGGTGATGCGGGAGCGGGAGGGCTCTCCGGCGAGGAGGCTCGCGGCGGCGCCCAGCAGATATCCGGCGTCCACCAGGACGACGCAGCGGTCCACGCGTTCCACCCTCTTCCCTGGGGGTCCACTCAAGGTTTTCCCCGAGTCTGCCCGACCACAAGGGTGTTGACGGCCGGAACTCGATCATCGGCGTGGCGGATCTCGCGCGGGCGCGGTGAAGGGACCTTCACTACACGCAGTAATGATCCAAAATGCGGGGTTTATGGTGGTGTGTGAGTGTGAAGGCGGCCCTGGCCCCTACACCCCCCACGGAGGCATTCCATGGCCAAGAACAAGAACCAGAAGCAGCCGGCGAAGCAGCAACCGCGTCCGGGCGGGCAGGACACGTCGAAGGGTTCGGTGGAGTCGTCACCCGAGGAGCGCACCTCGCAGTCGCCGAGTCCGCTGGACATGGCCCACAAGAGCAAGCAGAAGCGCTTCGGCCACAACTGACCCCACCCGGTCGGCCGCGTCGCGTGCGGTGAAGACGGAAGGGCTCGTCCGGCGGTGCCGGACGAGCCCTTCCGTACGCGGTGGCGGGGTTATCCGGCCAGGCAGGACGGCCCGAGGAGGACCTTGAGGTCGCCGAAGAGCGCGGGGTCGGGCTTGACCCGGTGCTTGTCGAGGCGCAGCACGGTGGTGGTGCGCGGCCCCTGGAGCTTGATCCGCACCTCGCTGTTGCCCTGGTGGTGGCGCAGGATCTCGCCCAGTCGGGTCACCATCGGCGGGGTGACCTTGACGGTGGGGATGGTGAGGACGACGGGGGCGTTGGTGCCGGCGTTGGACACGTCGGGGACCATCATCTCCATGGCGACCAGGCGGGGGACGTCCTCGCGCTTGTCGAGGCGGCCCTTGACGAAGACGACGGTGTCCTCGACCAGCTGGGTGGAGACGAGCTGGTAGGTCGCGGGGAAGAACATGCATTCGATGGAGCCGGCCAGGTCCTCGACGGTGGCGATCGCCCAGGCGTTGCCCTGCTTGGTCATCTTGCGCTGGAGGCCGGAGATGATGCCGCCGATGGTGACGACGGCGCCGTCGGAGTGCTCGCCGCCGGTGAGCTGGGAGATCCCGGCGTCGGTCTTGTCGGAGAGGACGTGCTCCAGGCCGAAGAGCGGGTGGTCGGAGACGTACAGGCCGAGCATCTCGCGCTCCTGGGCGAGCAGGTAGGACTTCTCCCATTCGACGTCGGAGAACTCCACGTCGAGCCCGAAGCCGGGTTCGTCGCTCGCGCCCTCGTCACCCATTCCGCCGAAGAGGTCGAACTGTCCCTCGGCCTCCTTGCGCTTGACCGCGACCACGTTGTCGATCATCGGTTCGTGGTGGGCGACCAGGCCCTTGCGGGTGTGGCCCATCTCGTCGAAGGCGCCGGCCTTGATCAGGGACTCGACGGTGCGCTTGTTGCAGACGACGGCCTCGACCTTGTCCAGGAAGTCGGGGAAGCTGGAGTACTTCCCCTTGGCCTTCCTGGTCTTGATGATCGACTCGACGACGTTCTGGCCGACGTTGCGGACGGCGGTGAGGCCGAAGAGGATCACGTCGTCGCCCTGGGCGGCGAAGTTCGGCTCGGACTCGTTCACGTTCGGCGGGAGCACCTTGATGCCCATGCGGCGGCACTCGTTCAGGTAGATCGCGGACTTGTCCTTGTCGTCCTTGACCGAGGTGAGCAGGCCCGCCATGTACTCGGCCGGGAAGTTCGCCTTGAGGTAGGCGGTCCAGTAGGAGACCAGGCCGTACGCGGCCGAGTGGGCCTTGTTGAAGGCGTAGCCGGCGAAGGGGACCAGGACGTCCCACAGGGCCTGGATGGCCTGGTCTGTGTACCCGTTCTTCCGGGCGCCCTCCTGGAAGATGGTGAAGTTCTTCGCCAGCTCCTCGGGCTTCTTCTTGCCCATCACGCGGCGCAGGATGTCGGCCTCGCCGAGGGAGTACCCGGCGATGATCTGGGCGGCCTTCTGCACCTGCTCCTGGTAGACGATCAGGCCGTAGGTGACCGCGAGCACCTCTTCGAGGGGCTTCTCCAGGTCCGGGTGGATCGGGGTGATCTCCTGCTGCAGGTTCTTGCGCAGGGCGTAGTTCGTGTGCGAGTTCATGCCCATCGGGCCCGGCCGGTACAGGGCCGAGACGGCGGAGATGTCCTCGAAGTTGTCGGGCTTCATCAGGCGCAGCAGGGAGCGCATGGGCCCGCCGTCGAACTGGAAGACGCCGAGGGTGTCGCCGCGGCCGAGCAGTTCGAAGGTCTTGGGGTCGTCGAGCGGGAGGGCCAGGAGGTCGATGTCGATCCCCTTGTTGGCCTTCACCATCTTGACGGCGTCGTCCATGATCGTGAGGTTGCGCAGGCCGAGGAAGTCCATCTTCAGCAGGCCGAGCGACTCGCAGCTCGGGTAGTCCCACTGGGTGATGGTGACGCCGTCGGTGTGCCGCACCCAGACGGGCACGTGGTCGGTGATCGTCTCGCTGGACATGATCACGCCGGCGGCGTGCACGCCCATCTGGCGGACCAGGCCCTCCACACCGCGCGCGGTGTCGATGACCTTCTTGACGTCCGGCTCGTTCTCGTACATCCCGCGGATCTCGCCGGCCTCGCCGTAGCGCGGGTGCTTGGGGTCGAGGATGCCGGAGAGCGGGATGCCCTTGCCGAGGACGTCGGCGGGCATGGCCTTGGTGAGCCGGTCGCCCATGGCGTACGGGTAGCCGAGGACGCGCGCGGAGTCCTTGATCGCGTTCTTGGCCTTGATGGTGCCGTAGGTGCCGATCATGGCGACCTTGTCGGCGCCGTACTTCTCGGTCACGTACCTGATCACTTCGACGCGCCTGCGCTCGTCGAAGTCGATGTCGACATCGGGCATGGAGACGCGCTCGGGGTTCAGGAACCGCTCGAAGATCAGACCGTGGGTGATCGGGTCGAGGTCGGTGATGCCCATGGCGTACGCGACGATCGAGCCGGCCGCGGAGCCTCGGCCCGGGCCCACCGCGATGCCCTGGTTCTTGGCCCACATGATGAAGTCGGCGACCACGAGGAAGTAGCCGGGGAAGCCCATCGAGATGATCGTGTCCATCTCGTACTCGGCCTGCTTCATCCGGTCGTCCGGGATGCCCCCGGGGTAGCGGCGGTGCATGCCGCGCATGGTCTCCTCGCGGAACCACGTGACCTCGGTGTAGCCGTCCGGGATGTCGAACTTCGGCATCAGGTTCCGGAACTGGAACATGCCCTCGGTCTCGATCTGGTCCGCGACCAGCTTGGTGTTGGCGCAGCCCTCCTGCCAGGCGTCCGAGGAGTCGATGGCGTACATCTCCTCCGTGGACTTCAGGTAGTAGCCGGTGCCGTCGAAGCGGAACCGGTCCGGGTCCGAGAGGTTCTTGCCGGTCTGGATGCAGAGCAGGGCGTCGTGGGCGCCGGCCTCGCTGGCGTAGGTGTAGTGCGAGTCGTTCGTCACCAGGGGCGGGATCCCCAGCTTCTTGCCGATCTCCAGCAGGCCGTCGCGGACCCGGCGCTCGATCTCGATGCCGTGGTCCATCAGCTCCAGGAAGTACCGGCCCTTGCCGAAGATGTCCTGGTACTCGGAGGCGGCCTTCAGGGCCTCGTCGAACTGGCCGAGGCGCAGCCTGGTCTGGAGCTCGCCGGAGGGGCAGCCGGTGGAGGCGATCAGGCCCTCCGACCACTTGGAGATGGTCTCCTTGTCCATGCGCGGCCACTTCGTGAGCCAGCCCTCGGCGTACGCGTCGGAGGACAGCCGGAAGAGGTTGTTCAGACCGGTGGCGTTCGCCGCCCAGATCGTCTTGTGGGTGTATCCACCCGAACCGGACACGTCGTCGCGCTTCTGGTGGGGCTGGCCCCACTGGATGCGCCGCTTGTTGCGCCGGGACTCGGGGGCCACGTACGCCTCGATGCCGATGATCGGCGTGATCCCGGCCTTCTGGGCGGTGTGGAAGAAGTCGTAGGCCCCGTGCAGGTTGCCGTGGTCGGACATCGCGATGTGCGACATGCCCATCTCGTTGCACGCGTTGAACATGTCCTTCAGCCGCGCGGCACCGTCCAGCAGCGAGTACTGGGTGTGGACGTGCAGGTGCGTGAACGGCGTCTTGGTCACGGCGCGGTACCTCCGGCGGCGGGTGAGGGGGGCAGCCTCGAAGTCTACGTCTCAGCGGCTGCGGACGCGGGCCTCGCGAGCCTCCGCGCCGAAGTCGACCGCCACGTTCCGGCCGTGGCCCGATACCTTCTACGGGCACAGAACCGGAACCCCCCGGCTGCCGTCTGGAGGGGCGGGGCCCTTGCCCGCGCCCGCCGCACCGGCGGCAGCGCGGACGGGTCCCGGCCCAGCTACCGTTCCAGCGCCAGGAGGCACCCATGGCGGTCCCCGAGACCACCGACGAGCAGCGCGCCGAGCAGATACTCGACGTGTTCGACACCGCGTTCGGTGAGCTGCTCGCCGCAGACCCGGCCGCCTTCCAGGTCAAATTCCGCAAGATGGCGGCCTCCGCCTTCGCCTTCTACCGGGGCACGGCCTGCCTCTTCTACGCCGACCTGGAGCGCGACCGGCACGGCGGCCCCTACCTGGACGAGCGCACCGGCCGGGTGTGGATCCACGGCGATCTGCACGCCGAGAACTTCGGCACCTACATGGACTCCAACGGCCGGCTGGTCTTCAACGTCAACGACTTCGACGAGGCCTACGTCGGCCCGTTCACCTGGGACCTCAAGCGCTTCGCCGCCTCGATCGCGCTGATCGGCTACACCAAGGCCCTCAGCGACGAGCAGATCAGCGCGCTGGTGCGGATCTACGCGGGCGCCTACCGGGAGCGCATCCACCACCTGGCCGCGGGGGCCAAGCACGAGGAGGTCCCCTCCTTCACCCTCGACACCGCCGACGGCCCGCTGCTGGCCGCCCTGCGCGACGCCCGCTCCCGTACCCGTTTCTCCCTGCTGGACTCGATGACCGAGATCCGCGACCACGAGCGCCGCTTCTCCTCGGGCGGAGGGGCGATCGAGCTGGACGCGGCCACCCGCTACAAGGTGCTGGCCGCCTTCGACGGGTACCTGGAGACCCTGCCGGAGGAGTCGCTGGTGCGCCCCGACTCCTACCGGGTCAAGGACGTGGTCGGCCGCCGCGGCGTCGGCATCGGCTCGGCCGGCCTGCCCTCGTACAACATCCTGCTGGAGGGGCACAGCGACGCCCTGGAGAACGACGTCGTGATCTACCTCAAGCAGGCGCAGACCCCCGCCGTGTCCCGGCACGTCACCGACCGGGCGGTGCGCGAGTACTTCCAGCACGAGGGGCACCGCACGGTGATCTCCCAGCGGGCCCTGCAGGCGCACGCCGACCCGTGGCTGGGCTGGACCGAGCTGGACGGCGCCGGGCAGCTGGTGGCGGAGGTCTCCCCGTACGCGGTGGACCTGGACTGGTCCGACCTGGACGACCCTGAGGAGATCGCGGCGGTGGTCGCGGACCTGGGCCGGGCCACGGCCACCATGCACGCGGCGGCCGACGCGGCGGAGAGCGGCCAGTCCCTGGTGCCGTTCTCCACCGAACGCGCCATCGACGCGGCCATCGCCGCCGACGAGGAGGGCTTCCCCAGCCTGCTGGTGGACTTCGCGCACGCCTACGGGGCGCGGGCCCGGGCCGACCACCAGATCTTCGTGGACCTCTTCCGCAACGGCCGGATCACGCCGTAGGTCCCGGGGAGTACCAGACCCTGGGCCCTGGTTTCACAGGGAGGCATGGCAGACTCGCGGCGATGGACATATCAGGGGCAGGGCTGAGGGGGCTGCGGGCCGCGCTGTTCAGCGCGCTCGTCGTGCTGCTCTCGGCCGGCACCCACGTGCTGATGTCCCAGGTGCCGCTGCCGCCCGCGCTGATCGGCGGGGCCTTCGCCACGGTCTTCGCGCTCTCCTTCGCGCTGGCCGGCCGGGAGCGGGGCTTCGGCCCGATCGCCGCGCTGCTCGTTCCGCTGGAGCTCGCCGCCGACACCGTCTTCACCGCCGGGCAGCACGTCTGTTACGGCCCCGCGGGCGGCCCGGTCTCCGGGCCGCTGCGCGCGATGGGGCTGGACGAGCTGTGCGGCGGGACCCCGGTGGGCGGTTCGCTGCCCGGGGTGGCCGGGCCCGCCGGTGATCCGGCGGCGCTGCTGGCCGCGCCGGGGCCGTGGACGCCCTGGCTGCTGCTCGGCGGGCACGTCACGGTCGGACTGCTGGCCGCCGCCTGGCTGCGCCACGGCGAGCGGGCGCTGGCCCGGCTGCTGCGCGCGGCGGCCGTCTGCGCGTTCCGGCCGCTGCTGCTGGCGGTGGCCTCGGTGGCGGTGCCCGCCGGCCGGGCCGGGCGGGCGCTGCGTCCGCTCCTGGCGCGCGCGGGGGCCCGTACCCGCTTCCCGGCACATTCCGTGGGACGGCGGGGACCTCCCGTACGCACGGCGCTCGCGAGCGCCTGAGACGCGTACGGCAGTCACCCCTCTTCCCTCTTTCACCTCCCACGGAGATCACCATGAGTTCACGCAACAGCCAGGCCAACAAGCAGGCGGCCCGCGAGAAGCTGCGCGCCGAGCGCGAGAAGCAGGCCAAGAAGGACCGGGCCCGCCGGCAGCTGGTCGTGGCCGGCGCGGTCGTCGGTGTGCTGGCCCTGGCGGGCGGCGTCGGTTACGCCGTCGTCCAGGCCAACCAGCCCGGCTACTGGGAGAAGGCCGAGGAGGCCGCCCTGGTGAAGCCGAAGAACACCGAGGGCGAGAACGGCACCACGGTCGTCATCGGCAAGGCCGACGCGAAGAAGACCCTCGAGCTGTACGAGGACTCGCGCTGCCCGGCGTGCGCCCAGTTCGAGCAGGCGGTGGGCGAGCAGGTCAAGAAGGACGTGGACGCGGGCAAGTACAAGCTCCGCTACTTCGGTGCCACCTTCATCGACAACATGGCCAAGGGCGAGGGCTCGAAGAACGCGCTGAGCGCGCTGGGCGCGGCGCTGAACGTGAGCCCGCAGGCCTTCCTCGACTTCAAGGGCGCGCTGTACTCGAAGGAGCTGCACCCGGAGGAGACCGTCGACTCCTTCGCCAAGGACGACTACCTGCTCAAGGTCGCGGCCACGGTGCCGGCGCTCAAGGACAACGCCGAGTTCAAGAAGGCCGTCGAGGACGGTACGTACGACCGGTGGGCGATGGAGATGTCGAAGGCCTTCAACGCGTCGGACGTGAAGGGCACTCCCACGCTGAAGATGGACGGCAAGAAGATAGAGACCCCGCAGACGGCGGACGCGTTCACGGCGGCGGTGGACAAGGCCGTCGCCGGCTGACACTCCCCCTGACGGACCGACGGGCGGGCGAACTCTCAGAGTTCGCCCGTCCGTTGTCTTTTCGAGACTGTCTCAAACCCGTACCCCTCAGTAATATGACCATCCGTGACCAGTCATCTCATCCCTTCTGCCGAAGCCGCCGGCTCCGCCGCGCGCCCGGCACGCCCGCGCCGCCGTACGGTCGTCCTGGCCGCCGCCGCCACGGCCGCGCTCGCGCCGATCTCCGCCCTGGGCTCCTCGGCCGCCCACGCGGCGGAGGCGGCCCCCGCCTTCCTGCACGGCGTCGCCTCGGGCGACCCGCTGCCCGACGGGGTCCTGCTGTGGACCCGTGTCACCCCGGCTCCCGAGGCCGTACCGGGCTCAGGCCTCGGCCAGGCCACCGCCGTCGGCTGGGAGGTGGCCGAGGACAAGGCCTTCTCCCGTGTCGTGGCGAGCGGTTCGGTCACCTCCTCGACCGCCTCCGACCACACGGTCAAGGCGGACGTGCGCGGCCTGCGCCCGCAGACCCCGTACTGGTACCGGTTCACCGCCGGCTCCGCAGTCTCCCCCGTCGGGCGCACCCTGACCGCCCCGGCCACCGAGGCGGCCACGCCCGGGATCCGCTTCGGTGTGGTCTCCTGCGCCAACTGGGAGTCGGGGTACTTCTCGGCGTACCGGCACCTGGCCGCCCGTAGCGACCTGCACGCGGTCCTGCACCTGGGCGACTACATATACGAGTACCAGAGCGGGGGTTACCCGGAGGCGAAGTACGTCGTGCGCCAGCACGAGCCGAAGCACGAGATCGTCTCGCTGGCCGACTACCGCACCCGGCACGGCAAGTACAAGACGGACGCCGACCTCCAGTCCCTGCACGCGGCCCACCCGATCGTCGCGATCTGGGACGACCACGAGTTCGCGAACGACGCCTGGTCGGGCGGCGCCGAGAACCACACCCCGGACGCCGAGGGCGCGTGGGCGGCCCGCGCGGCCGCCGCCAAGCAGGCGTACTTCGAGTGGATGCCCGTCCGCACCTCGATCGCCGGCACCGTCTACCGCCGCCTGCGCTTCGGCACCCTCGCCGATCTGCACCTGCTGGACCTGCGGTCCTTCCGCTCGCAGCAGTCCAAGGTCGGCAACGGCGGGGTGGACGACCCGGAGCGCACCATCACCGGGCGCGCCCAGCTGGACTGGCTCAAGGCCGGGCTGGCGGGCTCGGACGCGACCTGGAAGCTGGTCGGCACCTCGGTGATGATCTCGCCGGTGGCCTTCGCCTCGCTGCCCGCGCACCTGCTGAAGCCGCTCGCCAAGCTGCTCGGCCTGCCCGAGGGCGGAATAGCGATCAATGTGGACCAGTGGGACGGGTACACGGACGATCGCAAGGAGCTCCTGGGCCACTTGAAGGACCGCAACGTCAAGAACACCGTGTTCCTGACCGGCGACATCCACATGGCGTGGGCGAACGAGGTCCCGGTGAACATGGCGACGTACCCGGGTTCGGGGACGGCGGCGACCGAGTTCGTGGTCACGTCGGTGACCTCCGACAACCTCGACGACATGCTGCACGTGCTGCCGGACACCGTCTCGCTGGTCGCGGAATCGGCCATCAAGGCGGCGAACTGGCACGTCAAGTGGCTGGACATGGACGCGCACGGCTACGGCGTGCTCGACGTGACGGCCGAGCGCTCGCAGATGGACTACTACGTCGTCTCGGACAAGCGGCGGCAGGACGCGACCGCCTCCTGGTCGCGCTCCTACCGCACTCTGACCGGCACGCAGAAGGTGGAACGGGCCGACCGTCCGGTTTACTGACAGTCCGTCAAATTTCCTGCGTGAAGGGGCCCCTGGTGCAGACCAGGGGCCCCTCCTGCATCATCGGCAACAAATCTTTAACCTACGAGTACTTGCCAATTGAATGACATGCACACGTAAGATTCCGGCCAGCGTGAGGAAATACCTCACCCCCCACCACGCTTCGCGAGGAGTCAACGTGCGCGCTGTTGCCCGCATATCCCCCCTTCTCCGCCGCCGCCTCATGGGCACGGCAGTCCTGGCGTCCACCCTGGCCTTCGCCCCCCTCACGGCGCCCGCCGGCGCCGCCGCCGCCTCCGCCAAGACCGGCGCCGAGGTCTGTGCCGAGGAGTCCTCCGGCGCGGCCAACGCCCGCGTCGCCCGCCCCAAGGACCAGCACGCGGCCGAGCCCAACGAGGTCAGCGAGGCCCAGGTCAAGGCCATGGACGCCGACCTGAAGAAGAAGCTCGGCGAGCTCCAGCTGTCCCCGCAGCGGACCGAGGGCGTCGCCGGCGCCGCCGCCGCGACCTCCATCCCGGTCTACGTGCACGTCATCCACTCCGGGACCACCGGCAAGCTGACGGCCACCCAGATCAACAGCCAGATCTCGGTCCTCAACGCCGCCTACGCGGGCCAGGGCACCGGCAACGTCGACTCCGGCTTCCAGTTCTCCCTGGCCGGTACCGACTACACCGACAATTCGGCCTGGTACAACGTCTCCGACGGCACCCAGGCCGAGAAGGACATGAAGAACACCCTGCGCAAGGGTGACAAGAACGCGCTGAACATCTACACCGCCAACCTCGGCGGCGGCCTGCTCGGCTGGGCGACCTTCCCCAGCTCCTACGCCTCGCAGCCCAAGATGGACGGCGTCGTCCTGCTCAACTCCTCGCTGCCCGGCGGCTCCGCCGCCAACTACAACGAGGGCGACACCGCCACCCACGAGGTCGGCCACTGGCTCGGCCTCTACCACACCTTCCAGGGCGGCTGCACGGGCAGCGGTGACTCCGTCGCCGACACCCCGGCCGAGAAGAGCGCGGCCTTCGAGTGCCCCACGGGCCGTGACTCCTGCGCCAGCAAGGCGGGCGTCGACCCGATCCACAACTTCATGGACTACACGTACGACTCCTGCATGTACCAGTTCACCGCCGGCCAGGTGTCGCGGATGAAGAGCATGTGGACGGCGTACCGCGCCTGATCCCGCACCACGCACCAGGGGCACGGCCCGGCGCTCTCCCGCCGGACCGTGCCCCTGCTGTTCTCCGCTGCTCTTCTCCCCGCCCTACAGGCTGTCGAGGAAGCCGAGCGCGGCCCGCCAGGTCTCCTCGGCGGCCTCCGCGTCGTAGTCGTCCAGGTCCGGGTCCGTGAAGATGTGCCCGGCGCCCGGGTAGCGGTGGACCTCCACGTCCGCCCCGGCCCGCCGCATCCGCAGGTACCAGGCGTTCAGCCAGTCGCCCGGCTCGAAGGGGTCCGGGTCCGCGATGTGCAGCTGCACCGGCAGCTCGTCGGCCGAGGCGTCCTCCTGGAGGTCCGCCGTACCGTGCAGGAGCAGCAGCCCGCGCGCCTTGTCGTCGGCCAGCGCCAGGTGCTGGGCGACGGAGCCGCCGAAGGAGAAGCCCGCGTAGACCAGGCCCTGGTCGGAGTGGGGCGCGGAGGCCAGGACGGCCCGCTTGAGCAGCTCGTCGCGGCCGGTCTCCTCCTGGAAGGCCATCCCCTCCTCGACCGTCGCGAACGTACGGCCCTCGAAGAGGTCGGGCACCTGCACCTGGTGCCCGGCCGCGCGCAGCCGGTCGGCCGCCGCGTGCACCGCGGGCCGCAGCCCGTACGTGGAGTGGAAGAGCATGATGTTCATCCCTCCATCGTGCCATTCGCCGAACAGAGGGATACGAGGGCTCCGCGCGGTTACGTTCTCCCGTATGGAGATGGAGAACGTCGTACGTCCCGTGGTGTTCGTCGTCGCCACACTGGTCATCACCCTGCTCGCCGGGTGGCTGCTCGACCTGCTGCTGCGCAAGGCGGACGCCCGGCACCGCGAAACCCCCCTGTGGGGCCGGCTGCGCCGCTGCGTACCGCCCTTCCGGCTGGTGCTGGCCACGGCCCTGCTGCAGAGCTCGCACCGGCAGGCCCGGATCCTGCCCGGCCACTCCGCCGGGGTGGGCCACGTCCTGACCCTGGTGATGATCGCCTCGACGTCCTGGCTGCTGGTGCGCATCGCCACGGCCATAGTGGACTCGGCGTACGCCCGCTATGCCGCCGCCTCCCCGGACGAGCCCCGGGTCCGCCGGGTCCGCACCCAGGTCGCCCTGATCCAGCGGGTGCTCACCGCCGTGGCGGTGGTGGTGGCCGTCGCCGCGATGCTGCTGACCTTCCCCGCCATGAGGGTGGCCGGGGCCTCGATGCTGGCCTCGGCGGGGGTTCTGGGCATCGTGGCCGGCATCGCCGCGCAGTCCTCCCTCGGGAACCTCTTCGCCGGACTCCAGATCGCCTTCGGCGACACCGTCCGCATCGGGGACACCGTGGTCGTCGACAAGGAGTGGGGCACCGTCGAGGAGATCACCCTGACCTTCCTCGTGGTCCGCACCTGGGACGAACGCCGCATCACGATGCCCGTGTCGTACTTCACCAGCAAGCCCTACGAGAACTGGTCGCGCGGCGGGGCCGAGATGACCGGCACCGTCTTCTGGCACCTGGACCACTCGGCGCCCGTCGCCCTCATGCGGGACAAGCTCGACGAGCTGCTCAAGGACATCCCCGAATGGGACGGCCGCAGCGGCTCCCTGGCCGTCACCGACACCACCCCCAACACCATCGTGGTCCGGGCCGTGGTCACCGCGAAGAACGCCGACGAGGTGTTCACCCTGCGCTGCGCGGTGCGCGAGCAGCTGATCGTCTGGCTGTCCGCGCAACACCCGTACGCCTTCCCCCGCGTCACCACCTCGGAGACCGACCCCCGTCCGTGAGCGCACGCGGGCGGTACGGGGCCACGTACGTGGCTACGGGCTGCGCAGGCTGCGGACGTCCAGGTGGCGCAGGACCCGGTCCACGATCTCCGGGTCGGCCCCCGGCTCGCTGCGCGCCGCCAGCACCTCGTGCCGGGCCGCCGACATCATCTCCCGCTGGATCCGCTGGACGTCGCGGATCCGCTCCACCCGCTGGGCGTACGCCTCGCGCCGTTCCTCGTCCACCATCTCGGGGCTGATGCGGGCCCCCACGTCGTACGCCCGCCGGTAGAGGGTCTCCACCAGGTCCTCGGGGAGGTCCTCGACCTGCTCGATCTCCTTGAGGCGTCGCTTGGCGGCCTTCGCGGCCCGCACCGCCAGCTGCCGTTCGGTCTCGCGCCCGGCGTCGGCGTCCGCCTCCACCCCCAGCCGCCGCACCAGCCACGGCAGTGTCAGGCCCTGGCACACCAGGGTCGCCATGATCACGGCGAAGGCGATGAAGATGATCTCGTCCCGCGCGGGGAAGGGCTCACCGGCGTCCGTCCGCAGCGGGACGGCCAGCGCCAGCGCCACCGAGGCCACCCCGCGCATCCCGGCCCACCACATCACCACGCTCTCCCGCCAGCTCAGCGGGATCTCCTCGTCGTAGTCGCGCCGCCGGTGCAGCCGCTGCGCCAGCCAGCCCGCCGGCAGCAGCCACACCAGCCGTACGACGACCACCACCGCGACCACCACCGCCGCCCAGCCCGCCATCTCCCAGGCCCGCCCCTCGGCCACGCCGAAGACGTTGTGCAGTTCGAGCCCGATCAGCCCGAAGGCCACACCGGTGACCAGGGTGTCGACGACCTCCCAGAACGTGTGCCCGGCGAGGCGGCCCAGCACGTCGTCGGCGTCGGTGGCGTACTCGGCGAGGAACAGGGCCGTCGTCAGCACGGCCAGCACCCCCGACCCGAGCAGCTCCTCCGCGAGCACGTACGCCACGAACGGCACCAGCAGCGTCAGCCCGATCTGGAGGGTGGCGTCGCCGAGCCGCCCCATCAGCCGGCTCGCGGCCCAGCCGAGCGCGAGCCCGACGGCCACCGCGACCACGGCGGACAGCACGAACTCCCCGAGCGCGTCCGGCCAGGAGAAGCTGCCGCTCACGGCGGCGGCGACGGCCACGTGGTAGAGCACGATGGCGGTGACGTCGTTGAACAGCCCCTCGCCCTCCAGGATGGACACCATCCGGCGCGGCAGCCCCAGCTGTCCGGCGACGGCCGTGGCGGCCACGGGGTCGGGCGGGGCGACGAGCGCGCCGAGCGCGACGGCCGCGGCCACGGGCAGCCCGGGGACGACGGCGTGCGCGACGGCGGCGACGGCGGCGGTCGTCACGAACACCAGGGCCACCGCGAGCAGCAGGATCGGCCGGACATTGGCGGCGAACTGCCGCCAGGAGGTCCGCTGTACGGAGGCGTAGAGCAGCGGGGGCAGCACCAGCGGCAGGATGTACTCGGGCGGCACGTCGACGTTCGGCACGGCCGGCACCAGCGCCAGCGCCACACCGCCGATGGTCATCAGCACGGGCGCCGGCAGCCCGAGCCGGTCCCCGAGCGGAACGGTCACCACGGCCCCGAGCAACAGCACGAACAGCAGAGCAAGCTGATCCACTCCCCCACCCTGCCAGCCCGCTGCGCCAGGCCGTCCCCTGACGCGCCCCTCGGCACCGCCGACGCGGCTCAAGACCTGGGGCTCCGCCCCAGACCCCGCGCCTCAAACGCCGGCGGGGCTGGATCTACCCAGCCCCGCCGGCGTTTGAGGCGCGGGCGCGGAGCGCCGTGTAGTGAGCCGCGCCGGCGTTTGAGGCGGGAACGGTGGAAGGGCGGGCAGGGGACCAGCCCCGCGCAGCGGCACACACCCGCAGACGGCAGACGGGCGCCAGCCACCGGGACCGGCGGCGCGTCAGAAGGCGCTACTACTGGCTCTCGGCCCGGATCACGTCCAGCGCGTGCTGAAGGTCCGCCGGGTAGGTGCTCTCGAACTCCACCCACTGCCCATCGCCCGGGTGCTCGAAGCCGAGCCGCACCGCGTGCAGCCACTGCCGGGTCAGCCCGAGCCGCTTGGCGACGGTCGGGTCGGCGCCGTAGGTGAGGTCGCCGACACAGGGATGGCGGTGCGCGGACATGTGCACGCGGATCTGGTGCGTGCGCCCCGTCTCCAGCTTGATGTCCAGCAGCGACGCCGCGCGGAAGGCCTCGATGAGGTCGTAGTGGGTGACGGAGGCCTTGCCCTCCTGCGTCACGGCCCACTTGTAGTCGGCGCTGGGGTGGCGGCCGATCGGCGCGTCGATGGTGCCGCTCATCGGGTCCGGGTGGCCCTGCACCAGCGCGTGGTAGCGCTTGTCGACGACCCGCTCGCGGAACTGGTTCTTCAGCGAGGTGTAGGCGCGCTCGGACTTGGCCACGGCCATCAGGCCGGAGGTGCCGACGTCGAGGCGGTGCACGATGCCCTGGCGCTCGGACGCGCCGGAGGTGGAGATCCGGTAGCCGGCGGCGGCGAGGCCGCCGATGACGGTGGTGCCGGTCCAGCCGGGGCTGGGGTGGGCGGCGACGCCGACCGGCTTCATGATGACCACGATGTCGTCGTCGTCGTGGACGATCTCCATGCCGGGCACGGGCTCGGCGACGAGCTCGACCGGGCGCGGCGGGGCGGGCATCTCGACTTCGAGCCAGGCGCCGCCGTGCACGCGTTCCGACTTGCCGACGACGCTGCCGTCGACCGAGACCTTCCCCTCCGATGCCAGCTCGGCCGCCTTCGTCCGGGAAAAACCGAACATACGGGCGATTGCGGCGTCGACCCGCTCGCCTTCGAGGCCATCGGGAACGGGCAGGGTGCGGATCTCGGGAATCGTACTCACCCGTCGAGTATGCAGGACTCGACCGCCGACGATTCCCGCGATCAGTGCGCGATCAGTCCTTGTGGACGGTGCCGTCCGGGTCCAGGCCCTTGAAAGAGAGCAGGACGATCAGGATGCCGCCGCACACGATCGCCGAGTCGGCCAGGTTGAACACCGCGAAGTGGGCGGGCGCGATGAAGTCGACGACCGCCCCCCGGAAAACGCCCGGAGAACGGAAGATCCGGTCGGTCAGATTGCCCAGCGCCCCGCCCAGCAGCAGGCCGAGCGCGATCGCCCACGGCAGGCTGTACAGCTTGCGGGCCAGCCGCACGATCACCACGATCACGGTGGCCGCGATGCAGGTGAAGATGATCGTGAAGGCCTCGCCGAAGCCGAAGGCGGCGCCGGGATTGCGGACCGCCTCGAACTTCAGCAGGTCACCGATGATCTCGATCGGCGGCTGGTGCTCCAGCTTCGCCACGACGACCATCTTGCTGCCGAGGTCGAGCAGGTACGCGAGTACCGCCACCACCAGCAGCGCGGCGATCCGCCGGTGCCCCCTGGGCGCGGCCGGCTCCGACTGGGGCTCGGCGTCGTCCCCGACCTCCGGCGTACCGATGATGCGCTCCGCCTCTGCCACGTGAGTCCCTCGAACTATCTTCGAACCAGCTTGCCGACGATCAGCCCAGCCAGGTTCGAACCCTGACGAGACACGACGAGAGTACGTCAGGGTCCGCACATCCCGCCTAGGGCCTGTCGTCAAACTCCCGTCTGCCCCTCGACGCCTGGCACGCGCTCTCGCCGCACCGGGCGAAAGACCGAGTACGTCCGGTACGCGGGCTTCCGCCCGGCACGCCGAGAGCACGCACCAGACGCCGCGGGGCCGCCTTCCGGGCGACGACGCGAGTTCGACGACAGGCCCTAGTGCCTCCGCTCCTGCTTCTGCTTGCAGTCCACGCAGAGCGTCGCCCGGGGGAAGGCCTGCATCCGCGCCTTGCCGATGGGCTGGCCGCAGTTCTCGCAGAGGCCGTACGTGCCCGCCTCCAGCCGTTCCAGGGCGCGCTCGGTCTGCTCCAGCATCGAGGTCGCGTTCGCCGCCAGGGCGAGCTCGGACTCCCGGGTGATGTTCTTGGTGCCGGTGTCGGCCTGGTCGTCGCCCGCGCCGTCGCCCGAGTCCCGCATCAGGCCGGTGATGGCCACCTCGGACGCGTCGAGCTCGGCGCGCAGCCGCAGCACCTCGGACAGCAGCTCCGTACGGGCCTCCTCGACCTCCGTCTCCGTCCAGGGGTCCTCCCCCGGACGGACGGCGAGCTCCCCGGGGGGCGTGGCCTGGGCGCCCCGCGCCTTGGGGAGCCCGCCGCCGGCCGACGCCGTCTTCCTGGCCGTACCCGCAGTCTTCTTGGCAACCACTTTCCGAGCTCCCGTCTTCCGCGCGGCCGGGGCCGCCCCCTCGGCCCCGGCCGCCTCGGCCGCTGCCTTGCTCGTGGTGCTCTTCACGGCCGCCGCCGTCCCGTCGGCCGCCGCGACCTTCTTCGCAGCGGCCTTCACGGCCTTCTTCGCCGGGGCCTTCTTCGCCGCCGGGGTCCGCTCGGCCGCCGCGGCCTTCTTCGCCGCCGCCTTCTTGGCCGGAGCAGCCCGTTTGGCGGCAGGCGTGGAGCCTGGCACAGCAGCCACCTCCTGCGTCGCCGTCTTCTTCGCCACCATGGCCGCGGCCCCTTTTCACATACTGTGATCTTGTTCGCGAATCGTGCCGGAACGATAAATCGGCGCCGACCCGACGGCAACGGGGCACGCGTCCAGCGAGGTCAACCTGCATCCGTTGTGCCCAGCGGGAAGCCCGGTAATCCGCCCCACCCGCCCCAGTGGATCCAGGAGGGAACGATCAGACCATTCGGGTCATATGGGAACGCCCTCCGCGCCCCGGCCCCGTCGGCGTAAACCGGTCTGCCGTCCCGCGCCCCGGCCCGTACACTGGGCGCAGCGAGAGGCATGGATGGGGACGAGTAGCGTCGGACGCAGCCAGGAGCGACCCGGGGACGGTGAGAGCCCGGGGGCGAGCGCGATGCGAAGGATCACCCCGGAGCCGCCGGAAGAAAGCCCGTACGGATCCCCGTAGGGCCTGTAGAACCGGCTTCGCACCCCAATGAGGGGGCCGTCCGGCACGTCCGGGGGGCCAAGGAGGGTGGTACCGCGGGAGCAGTCAGTGCTCTCGTCCCTCCGGACGGAAGTGACACCCCGCCGGAGGAAGAGTTCAGCCTCATGACCACACCGCCGCAGTACCGCCCGGTCCCCGCCCAGGTCGACCTGCCTGCCCTGGAGCACGCAGTCCTCGACTTCTGGCGCGAGAGCAAGACCTTCGCCAAGACGCTGGAGCAGTCCGAGGGCCGCCCCGAATGGGTCTTCTACGAGGGCCCGCCGACCGCGAACGGCATGCCCGGCGCGCACCACATCGAGGCCCGCGTCTTCAAGGACGTCTTCCCCCGCTTCCGCACCATGCGCGGCTACCACGTGGCCCGCAAGGCCGGCTGGGACTGCCACGGCCTGCCCGTCGAGCTCGCCGTCGAGAAGGAGCTCGGCTTCAACGGCAAGCAGGACATCGAGGCGTACGGCATCGCCGAGTTCAACGCCAAGTGCCGCGAGTCCGTGACCCGCCACACCGACGCGTTCACCGAGCTCACGACCCGCATGGGCTACTGGGTCGACCTGGACGACGCCTACCGCACCATGGACCCCGAGTACGTCGAGTCCGTGTGGTGGTCGCTGAAGGAGATCTTCAACAAGGGCCTGCTCACCCAGGACCACCGCGTCGCCCCCTGGTGCCCGCGCTGCGGCACCGGCCTCTCGGACCACGAGCTGGCGCAGGGCTACGAGACGGTCGTGGACCCCTCGGTCTACGTCCGCTTCCCGCTGACGAGCGGCCCCCTCGCGGGCGAGGCCGCCCTCCTGGTGTGGACGACGACCCCCTGGACCCTGGTCTCCAACACCGCCGTCGCCGCGCACCCCGAGGTCACCTACGTCGTCGCCACGAACGGCGAGGAACAGCTGGTCGTCGCCCAGCCGCTGCTGGAGAAGTCCCTCGGCGAGGGCTGGGAGGCCACCGGCCAGACCTTCACGGGCAAGGAGATGGAGCGCTGGACGTACCAGCGCCCCTTCGAGCTGGTGGAATTCCCCGAGCCGGCCCACTACGTCGTGAACGCCGAGTACGTCACGACCGAGGACGGTACGGGTCTGGTCCACCAGTCCCCCGCCTTCGGCGCCGACGACCTCGCGGTCTGCCGCGCGTACGGCCTGCCCGTCGTGAACCCGGTCCGCCCCGACGGCACCTTCGAGGAGGACGTCCCGCTGGTCGGCGGCGTGTTCTTCAAGAAGGCCGACGAGAAGCTGACCGCCGACCTCGACGCGCGCGGCCTGCTCTTCAAGCACATCGCCTACGAGCACAGCTACCCGCACTGCTGGCGCTGCCACACGGCGCTGCTCTACTACGCGCAGCCGTCCTGGTACATCCGCACCACCGCCGTCAAGGACGCGATGCTGCGGGAGAACGAGAAGACGAACTGGTTCCCGGACTCGGTCAAGCAGGGCCGCTTCGGCGACTGGCTGAACAACAACATCGACTGGGCGCTGTCCCGCAACCGCTACTGGGGCACCCCGCTGCCGATCTGGCGCTGCGAGGAGAACCACCTCACCTGCGTCGGCTCCCGCGCCGAGCTGAGCGAGCTGTCCGGGCAGGACCAGTCCGCCCTGGACCCGCACCGCCCGTACATCGACGACATCACCTTCACCTGCACGCACGAGGGCTGCTCCCTGACCTCGGTCCGCGTGCCGGAGGTCATCGACGCCTGGTACGACTCGGGCTCGATGCCGTTCGCGCAGTGGGGCTACCCGTACAAGAACAAGGAGATCTTCGAGAAGCGCTACCCGGCGCAGTTCATCTCGGAGGCCATCGACCAGACGCGCGGCTGGTTCTACACCCTGATGGCGGTCGGCACCCTCGTCTTCGACAAGTCCTCCTACGAGAACGTGGTCTGCCTGGGCCACATCCTCGCCGAGGACGGCCGCAAGATGTCCAAGCACCTGGGCAACATCCTCCAGCCGATCCCGCTCATGGACCAGCACGGCGCGGACGCGGTGCGCTGGTTCATGGCGGCCGGCGGTTCCCCGTGGGCGGCGCGGCGCGTCGGCCACGGCACGATCCAGGAGGTGGTCCGCAAGACCCTCCTCACGTACTGGAACACGGTGGCCTTCCAGGCCCTGTACGCCCGTACGGCGAACTGGGCCCCGTCGGCCTCGGACCCGGCCCCGGCCGACCGCACGGTCCTCGACCGCTGGCTGCTGTCCGAGCTCCACACCCTCGTCACCGAGGTCACGGACGCGATGGAGGCGTACGACACCCAGCGCGCCGGCAAGCTCCTGTCCTCCTTCGTCGACGACCTGTCGAACTGGTACGTGCGCCGCTCGCGCCGCCGGTTCTGGCAGGGCGACGCGGCCGCGCTGCGCACCCTGCACGAGGTCGTGGAGACGGTCACCCGCCTGATGGCCCCCCTCACCCCCTTCATCACGGAGCGGGTCTGGCAGGACATGATCGTCCCGGTCACCCCGGAGGCCCCGGAGTCGGTGCACCTGTCCACGTGGCCGGTCCCGGACCCCGCCCTGATCGACCCGGCCCTGTCCCAGCAGATGCTGCTGGTACGCCGCCTCGTGGAGCTGGGCCGCGCGACCCGCGCGGAATCCGGGGTCAAGACCCGCCAGCCGCTCTCGCGGGCGCTGGTCGGGGCGGTCGGCTTCGACGCCCTCTCCCCGGAGCTCCAGGCGCAGATCACGGAGGAGCTGAACGTCTCCTCCCTGGCCTCCCTGTCGGAGGTCGGCGGGTCCCTGGTGGACACGACGGCGAAGGCGAACTTCCGTGCGCTGGGCAAGCGCTTCGGCAAGGGCGTCCAGGACGTGGCGAAGGCGGTGGCCGCGGCCGACGCGGCGGCGCTGTCCCTGGCCCTGCGCTCCGGCGAGGCGTCCGTGGAGGTGAACGGCGAGCCGGTCACCCTCACCCCGGAGGAGGTCATCATCACGGAGACCCCGCGCGAGGGCTGGTCGGTGGCGTCCGACTCCGGCGCGACGGTCGCCCTGGACCTGGAGATCACCCCGGAGCTGCGGCTCGCGGGCCTGGCCCGTGACGCGATCCGCCTGATCCAGGAGGCCCGCAAGAACTCCGGCCTGGACGTCGCGGACCGCATCGCCCTGCGGTGGTCCTCGGCGGACCCGGAGGTCGTGACGGCCCTGACGGACCACGCGGCCCTGATCGCGGACGAGGTCCTGTCCACGGACTTCGCCTCCGGCGAGGCCGACGCGACCTACGGCGACCCCTTCACGGACGAGCCCCTGTCCCTGACCTTCCGCCTCCGCAAGGCATAACCCCCGGCCCAGCGGCCCGTACCCCTCCCTCCGAGGGGGGTACGGGCCGCTTTGCTTTCTCCCCGCCCCACCCTTCCTCCGTTCCCGCCTCAATCGCCGGCGCGGCTCAAGACACGGCGCTCCGCGCCCGCGCCTCAAACGCCGGCGAGGCTGAAACGGCTACGCCGGCCACATCCAGCCCCGCCGGCGTTTGAGGCGCGGGGTCTGGGGCGGAGCCCCAGGGAACGGTGGAAGGGCGGGTAGGGGAACGGGCCCGCGCAGCGGCACGCACCGGTACCACCCGGGTACGGGAACGGGCCGGGCCCGGGTTCCCAAAGGAACCCGGGCCCGGCCCGTAAGACTGCCGACAGACGCGGCGGCGGCGCTTAGTTGTCGTCCTCGTCGATCAGAAAGCCCCGCATGGGAGACGGCGCCTGCTGCATCGGCTGCGGAGCAACCGGCCGCACCGGAGCCATCGGCTGCGTCATCGCCGGGGACATCTGCTGCTGGCCGCCGTAGGACGGGCCACCGTTCATCGGGGAGGGACCACCCATCGGGGACGGGCCGCCCATGGACGGACCCCCCATGGAGTGCCCCATCGCACCGGCGGGCGCCATCGACGGGGACGGCGACGGCGGCAGCGCCGGGCCGGAGGGCCCGCGCGGCGGCGCCAGGGAGTCGTCGGCCTGGGTCTCCAGCTGGCGCAGCTGCGACTCCAGGTAGGACTTCAGTCGCGTACGGTACTCGCGCTCGAAGCCCCGCAGGTCCTCGACCTTGCGCTCCAGCGTGGCGCGGGCGGACTCCAGGGAGCCCATCGCGACGCGGTGCTTCTCCTGCGCGTCCCGCTCCAGCGCGTCGGCCTTGGCGCGGGCGTCCCGCTCCAGGCCCTCGGCGCGGCTGCGCGCCTCGCCGACGATCTTGTTGGCCTCGGAACGGGCCTCCGCGATCGCCTGGTCGGCGGTCTGCTGCGCGAGCGACAGGACGCGGGCGGCGCTGTCGCCACCGGGGCCCTGCTGCGGGAGCTGCGGCTGGCCCATCTGCTGCATCTGCTGACCCATGGGCTGCATCTGCTGGCCCATCGGCTGCATCTGCTGCCCCATGGGCTGGCCGAGCGGGTTCTGGCCACCCATCGACTGCTGCTGCTGCATGGGCTGCATCTGCTGGCCCATCTGCTGCTGCATCGGGTTCTGGCCACCCATGGACTGCTGGCCGCCCATGGACTGCTGCTGCATGGGGTTGCCCATCGGGCCCGGACCCTGAGGTCCGTGTCCGCCGGGGCCCGGGGGCAGCTGCGGCTGGCCGCCCGGCAGCTGCGGCGGGCCCATCTGCGGCTGCTGCTGCTGCGGCGGGCCGGATATGGCCGCCGGCACGGGGGCACCCGGGCCGCGCTGGTCCTGGGGCTCGGGCTTGCGCATGTTCTGCTGCTGCTGCTGCTGGTTCTGCGCGGCGGCACGCGTCGCGGCGGCCAGCTTGGCGCGCAGGTCCTCGTTCTCGCGCAGCAGGCGCGTCAGTTCGGACTCGACCTCGTCGAGGAAGGCGTCGACCTCGTCCTCGTCATAGCCTTCTCGCAGGCGGACGGTCGTGAACTGCTTGTTCCGCACGTCCTCGGGAGTCAGCGGCATGTCTTCTTCACCTCTACGTAGTCGTCGGCAGTCGGCAAGACCGTATCGGGACTGTCCCCGCGCCTGCGGGGAAGCTCGTCGTTCACACGCTGCTCGCAGCGACGGCGACGAGCTTGATCAGGATGTAAACGATGATCATCAGAACGAAGAAGGACAGGTCGAGTGCCACGCCCCCGAGACGCAACGGCGGAATGAATCGCCGAAGAAGCTTGAGCGGTGGATCGGTGACAGTGTAGGTGGCCTCCAGAACGACCACCATCGCCTTGCCGGGTGCCCATGAACGTGCGAACTGGAACACGTAGTCCATGACCAGTCGGAAGATCAGCACGATGGAGAAGCACACCAGCGCGATGTAGACCACTTGCAGTGCGACGCCCATCCCGCGCTTCCCTCTCCCCTGCTTCCGCTCTGTTCCCGGTCCCGTATCTGACGGATCGGTCTAGCTTTGGTTGAAGAACCCGCCCTCCGCGATGCGGGCCTTGTCCTCCGCCGTGACATCGACGTTAGCAGGCGACAGCAGGAACACCTTCTGTGTCACGCGTTCAATACTGCCGTGCAGGCCGAAGACGAGGCCGGCGGCGAAGTCCACGAGACGCTTCGCGTCCGTGTCGTCCATCTCCGTGAGATTCATGATCACCGGAGTGCCCTCACGGAAGTGTTCCCCGATGGTACGGGCCTCGTTGTAGGTCCGGGGGTGCAGCGTCGTGATGCGGTACGGCTCCCGCTCGGAGACGACCTTGGGCATGATCACGGGGGCGTTCTTCTCCAGGTTGGTGCGGTCAGGTGTGATGGATGCCACGGGGGCAATTCGCGCGGGACGTCCGTTTTCTGACGGAATTGGGAGGGGCTCCCGCTGCGCCGGAGGCTGAGTGATTCGTACCGGTTCGTCCGATACGGGCGATTGGTGCACGGGCTGCTGCCGGCGCTCCCGCTCCCGCGGACGCTCCGGTTCCGGCTCGGGCTCGAACTCGTCATCGGGGTCGTACCCCGGGTTGTCGTACCGGTCGTCCTCCACGAGGCCGAGGTAGACCGCCATCTTGCGCATCGCGCCGGCCATTCTCCGAGTCCTCCGCTCTGTGGTGGATCGCCCTGTCGCAGGTGTCGCTGTGTCAGTCAGCCAGTTAGCTGTGTCACCAAAGTCACCAACTGCCCGCGATCCACGTGGTCTGTCCGCTCATCTGCGGAAATGACCATATTTTCTGCTGTGGTCCGACTTTCTTCGCGACGTTACCCGAGCCGGGGTCTCGCGCCGAGTACCGCAGTGCCGACGCGTACATGTGTCGCACCCGCCAGCACGGCCTGTTCCAGGTCCGCGCTCATTCCGGCCGAGACCATCGTGGCAGCCGGATGGTCCGCGCGCAGGCCGGATGACAATTCCATCAGCCGCTCGAAGGCAGCCTGTTCGCGTCCCGCGTAGGGGCCGGACAGCGGAGCCACCGTCATGAGGCCGTCGATCCGCAGCCCCGGCGCGGCGGCCAGGAGGTCCGCCAACTCCGGCAGCAGATCGGGGGCCGCGCCGCCGCGGCTCCCGCGCTCCCCCGACTCCGCGTCGAGGGCGATCTGCACGAGGCAGCCGATCTCGCGGCCCTGGCTCTCCGCGGCCGCCGACAGTGCGGTGACGAGCTTCGGCCGGTCGACCGACTGCACCACCTGCGCGTATCCCGCCACGGAACGGACTTTGTTCGTCTGCAACTGGCCCACGAAGTGCCAGCTGAGCGGCAGATCCGCGCAGGCCGCGGCCTTGGGGGCGGCATCCTGGTCGCGGTTTTCCGCAACATGACGGACACCCAGGTCCGCCAGCAGTCGTACGTCGCTCGCCGGGTAGGTCTTGGTGACCACGATCAGGGCCACCTCCTCCCGCCGGCGGCCGGCGGCCGCGCAGGCGGACGAGATACGTTCCTCCACCCGCGCGAGGTTCTCGGCGAGCTCCGACTTACGCTCTGTCATTCCCTAGTCCAACCAGACATATCCGGCGAGCCGCCCGGTCACCCGGTCGCGGCGGTACGAGAAGTGGTCCCGCGACTCCAGTGTGCAGACCGGGGAGCGGTGACCGTTCACCACCCCCGCCTCCGCCAACTGCGCGTGCACCCCGGCGACCACGTCGACGGCGGGTGTCCCCCAGCTGGTCTCGGCCCACGCGGCCGGCACCACCTCGGCGACCGCCTCCCGCATCTGCGCCGGCACCTCGTAGCAGTGCCCGCAGACGGCCGGTCCGGTACGGGCGACCATGCGCGCGGGGTCCGCGCCCAGGGCCACCATCGCCTCGACGGCGGCCGGCACCACCCCGGCGACCAGCCCCGGCCGCCCGGCGTGGGCGGCTCCGGCGATCCCGGCGACGGGGTCGGCCAGCAGGACCGGTGTGCAGTCGGCGGTGAGGACCGCGAGGGCGAGCCCCCGACGGGCGGTCACCACCGCGTCCACCGCCGGGATCTCCTGGCCCGGCCCCCAGGGACCGTCCACCACCGCGACGTCACGGCCGTGGACCTGGTTCATCCAGACGACCAGGTCCGGGTCGATGCCCAGCTGCCCGGCCGCGGCGGCCCGGTTCGCGCGAACGGCGGCCGGGTCGTCTCCGACCGCGCCGCCGAGATTGAGCTCCTCGTACGGAACGGCGCTCACTCCGCCCCACCTGTCGGTGAAGGCGAAATGGGCGCCGTTCTCGATGTGCTGCCCCAGTGTCACTTCAAGAAGTCCGGGACATCCAGTTCCTCGGCCGGGCTGTCCTGGTACGGCCGGGCCGTCGGGACCTGCGGCGCGGGAGCCGCGGCCTCGACCGGGATCTCCACCGGAGCCGGGGGCTCCTCACGCGGGGTGACCGTGCCGAGTCCGCCGAAAGCCGGGCGTACCGGCTCGGGGGCGCGGACGGGTGCCGGGGCCGGCTCCTCGCGCTTGGTGGACGCTGCACCGATGACGTTGTCCCGGCGGGCCGGGGGCTGTCCGCCGTCGAAGCCGGCCGCGATCACGGTGACGCGTACCTCGTCGCCGAGCGCGTCGTCGATGACGGCGCCGAAGATGATGTTCGCCTCGGGGTGCGCGGCCTCGCTGACCAGCTGCGCGGCCTCGTTGATCTCGAAGAGACCGAGGTCCGAGCCGCCGGAGATGGAGAGCAGCACGCCGCGCGCGCCGTCGATGGAGGCCTCCAGCAGCGGCGAGGAGATCGCCATCTCGGCCGCGGCCACCGCGCGGTCGTCGCCGCGGGCCGAGCCGATGCCCATCAGGGCCGAGCCGGCCTCGGACATCACGGACTTGACGTCGGCGAAGTCGAGGTTGATCAGACCCGGGGTGGTGATGAGGTCGGTGATGCCCTGGACGCCCGACAGCAGGACCTGGTCGGCCGACTTGAAGGCGTCGAGGACGCTGACCTGGCGGTCCGAGATGGACAGCAGCCGGTCGTTGGGGATGACGATGAGGGTGTCGACCTCTTCGCGGAGCTCGGCGATGCCGTCCTCCGCCTGGTTCGCGCGACGCCGGCCCTCGAAGGTGAACGGCCGGGTGACCACACCGATCGTCAGGGCGCCGAGCGAGCGCGCGATGTTGGCGACTACGGGTGCGCCACCGGTACCGGTGCCGCCGCCCTCACCGGCGGTGACGAAGACCATGTCGGCCCCCTTGAGGACCTCCTCGATCTCCTCGCGGTGGTCCTCTGCCGCCTTGCGACCGACGGCCGGGTTGGCTCCGGCGCCGAGGCCCCGGGTGAGTTCCCGGCCGACGTCGAGCTTGACGTCGGCGTCGCTCATCAACAGCGCCTGGGCGTCCGTGTTGATGGCGATGAACTCGACGCCCTTGAGACCGACCTCGATCATTCGGTTGATGGCATTGACACCACCGCCGCCGACACCGATGACCTTGATGACTGCGAGGTAGTTCTGCGGTGCTGCCACGTCGAAGGCCTCTCGCCTCGAGTTACGTGTCGCCGCCTCGCGGGCCTGCGTTGCGACGACTGATGCCGAAAGTGGGACGGTCCGTACGCGCCGACCCGAACCCTCACCCTGAAGTTTAGGGTTAGGGGTGTGTCTGTTCCTTGGACTCTTCCGAACAGGACACTAAGTCGACAAGTAGCGCGTGTTCAACGAACACGCCGAACCTCCCGTTTTTCTTTTCACCCTATGTGATCACCCGTATCGGTGGCCAACCAGGGTGCGTCGGTGTTGGACCCGACGTCAACTCCCGGACACCGCAGGGGCGGTGGGAACGCTCACGTCGAAGTGGTCGGCCTTGGGCGCGGCCTTGAGCAGAGCGGTCAGCGCCCGCCCCTTCGCCTCACCCAGTTCGCCGCTCCCCCACACCACCGTCCGGCCCTTCGTGAGCTCCAGAACGACCGAATCGTAGGACCGCACCTTGACCTGCACGGTCTCCTTGGCCACGGCCTCGGGAAGGGCTCCGGCGATGCCGACGGCCTCGCGCAGCAGCCGCTGCGCGTCGAAGCGGCGGGCGCTGGGCGAGCCCTCCGCGGCCATGTCGAGGAGCGGGACTCCGGCCGGCGCCTGTCGCACCGTGTCGAATCGCACACCCGACGCGTCCACTTCGACGAACTCCGCGTCCTTCTTGATGAGCAGGACGGGTTTGCGTTCCGTCACTTTCAGCCCGATCGTGTGCGGCCAGGACCGCACGACGTCGACCGAATCGATGCGGGGCAGCCGCCTGCGCAGCCGGTCCGCGATCTCGTCGGTGTCGACGCCCACCAGGGGTGCGCCGACGGGCACGGCCGCGGCGGTGAGGACCTGCTCGGGGGTGAGCACCCCGGTGCCGGAGGTCGTGACCTTCTCGACGCGGAGCCAGGAGGAGCCGTAGAGCACCCAGGTGCCGCCGCCGGCGAGGAGCACGGCGGCGGCCAGGGAGGCCAGTACGGGGACCCGGCGCGATCTTCCGCCACCGGGGCCCCGCGGGCCGGACCTCTTCGACGACTTGGGGGGCCCGGGCGGCTCGGTGGAGCCTGCGCCCTTGCCGCCCCGGCCCGCCCGGCCGGACGTGCCGCGCCGCGCCGTCGTCGCTCCGGCCACTCCTGTGCCTCCTGGGTCAGCGGTTACCGCGGGCCGCGATCGCCTCGTAGACCAGGCCGACGAGCAGGTCGTCGGCGTCCCGGCGGCCGAACTCGGAGGCGGCGCGGGACATCTCGTACAGGCGGTGCGGGTCGGACAGCACCGGCAGGACCTGGCCGAGGACCCACTCGGGGGTCAGCTCCGCGTCGTCGACGAGCAGGCCACCGCCGGCCTTGACCACCGGCTGGGCGTTGAGCCGCTGTTCGCCGTTGCCGATGGGCAGCGGTACGTAGGCGGCCGGCAGTCCGACGGCGGAGAGTTCGGCGACGGTCATCGCGCCCGCGCGGCACAGCATCATGTCGGCGGCGGCGTACGCGAGGTCCATCCGGTCCACGTACGGTACCGGCACATACGGCGGCATCCCGGGCATGTTGTCGACACGCGGCAGTTCGTTCTTCGGGCCGACCGCGTGCAGGATCTGGATCCCGGAGCGCTGGAGGACCGGAGCGACCTGCTGGATGACCTCGTTGAGGCGGCGGGCGCCCTGCGAGCCGCCGGAGACCAGCAGCGTCGGCAGGTTGGGGTCCAGGCCGAAGGCGGCGCGCGCCTCGGGGCGGACGGCGGCCCGGTCCAGGGTGGAGATGGACCGGCGCAGCGGGATGCCCACGTAGCGGGCGCCGCGCAGCTTGCTGTCCGGGGTGGACACCGCGACCGCGTGCGCGTAGCGGGAGCCGATCTTGTTGGCCAGTCCGGGCCGGGCGTTGGCCTCGTGAACGATGATCGGCACCCCGAGCCGCTTGGCGGCGAGGTAGCCGGGCAGCGCCACGTAGCCGCCGAAGCCGACGACGCAGTCGGCCTTGGTCCGCGTGAGGATCTCCTCCGCGGCCTTGATCGTGCCGCGCAGCCGTCCGGGGACGGTGATCAGCTCGGGCGTGGGCTTGCGGGGCAGCGGTACGGCGGGGATGAGACCCAGCTCGTAGCCGCGCTCCGGGACCAGCCGTGTTTCCAGTCCGCGTTCGGTACCGAGGGCGGTGATGCCCACGGTCGGGTCCTGCCTGCGCAGGGCGTCCGCGAGGGCGAGCGCCGGCTCGATGTGGCCGGCGGTCCCCCCACCGGCGAGTACGACATGCACCGAAATTCACCGCTCTCCGGACGGACGCTTCTTGACGCGCCGTCTCATCGACTTCCATATCGGCCCGCTCCGCTTCCAGCCGGACCTCGGCTGACGCATCGCGAGCGCCGCTCGCGCCGCCGGCTCCTCCCGCGCGAAGGCGATGAGCAGTCCGACCGCGAACATGGTCGGCAGCAGGGCGGACCCTCCGTAGGAGAACAGCGGGAGGGGGACCCCTGCGATCGGCAGCAGACCGAGCACCGCACCGATGTTGATCACGGCCTGTGCCGTGATCCAGGTTGTCACGCCTCCCGCGGCATACCGTACGAAGGAGTCCTCCGTGCGTCCGGCCACGCGGATACCCGCATAGCCTAGAGCCGCGAACAGGGCGAGCACCGACAGCGTCCCCGCCAGCCCCAGTTCCTCACCTGTGATGGCAAAGATGAAGTCCGTGTGGGCTTCGGGCAGTTGCCCCCATTTTTCCACACTGGCACCCAGGCCGGATCCGAACCATCCGCCGGAGGCCAGGGCATAGATTCCGTGGACGGCCTGCCAGCAAAGGTCGTTCTTGCCCGGTTCTGTCGCTCCGAGGCAGGCGAGCCGGTCCATACGGTGCGGGCTGGTCTTGATCAGTAGTGCGACGATCACACCAGCGAAGGCCAGCACGCCCACGAACATCCTCGTCGGTGCGCCCGCCAGCCACAACAGCCCGAACAGAACCGCTCCGAGGATCATCGCGGTGCCCATGTCCCCGCCGAGCATGATGAGCCCGAGCAGCAGGAAGGCCACTGGCACCAGCGGCACCAGAAGGTGCTTCCACTGGCTCAGCAGCCCCTTGTCGCCCTTGCGGGCCAGCAGGTCGGCGCCCCACAGGATCAGCGCCAGTTTGCCGAACTCACTGGGCTGGAGCATGAACGGACCACCAAGGGAGATCCAATTCTGGTTGCCGTTGATCGAGACCCCTATCCCGGGGACCTGGACCAGGACCATCAGGAACAGGGTGCCGGCGAGCACGGGGTAGGACAGCGCCCGGTGCAGTTTGACGGGCATGCGGGAGGCGGCGAGGAGCAGGACGGTGCCGATCAGGGCGGCCAGGAACTGCTTCTTGAAGAAGTACGCGTCGCCCAGGCCGAGCTGGAGCGCCTTGATCATGGAGGCCGAGTAGACCATCACGAGGCCGAGCACGGTGATGAGCAGGGAGCTGCCGAAGATCAGGTAGTACGCGGTGAGGGGGCGGTCCCAGGCCTTGCGCAACTGCCGCTGCGTGCGCCGCAGCCGCTCCAGCGGCCCGCGCCGGGCGGGCCGCCGGGGGCCGGGGGCGGGGCGCAGCCGGCCCCGTGGCTTCACTGCGGACGGCCGCCTCCCCGGCAGCACTTGCTTCGCCGGCATCTGTGATCTTCCCCTCCACTCGTGCGAGGGCGAAGCCGGGTCGGGGAGGAAACCTGCCCTGGATCGGCCTAGGCGCTCTCGGCGGCCAGTTCGCGCACCGCGTCGGCGAACGCGTCCCCGCGCTTGTTGTAGTTCGCGAACATGTCCATCGAGGCACACGCGGGCGCCAGGAGGACGGTGTCGCCGGGCTCCGCGAGCCGGGCCGCTTCACGGACGGCTGCGAGCATCGCCCCAGTGTCGGTCCGTTCGAGGTCGCTCACCGGGACCTCGGGCGCGTGTCGCGCGAGCGCCTCGGCGATCAGGGCCCGGTCGGCGCCCATCAGTACGACGGCGCGCAGCCGCTTCGCGGACTTGCGCACGAGCTCGTCGAAGGTCGCGCCCTTGGCGAGGCCGCCGGCGATCCAGACGACCGGTTCGAAGGCCGCGAGGGAGGCCTCGGCGGCGTGCGTGTTGGTGGCCTTGGAGTCGTCGATGTAGGTGACCCCGGCGACCTCGTCCACGTGCGCGACGCGGTGGGCGTCGGGGCGGAAGTCGCGCAGCCCGTCGCGGACGGCGCGCGGTTCGACGCCGAAGGCGCGGGCCAGGGCCGCCGCCGCGAGGGCGTTGGCGATGTTGTGCGGGGCCGGCGGGTTCACGTCCTCGACGTGCGCGAGTTCCTGGGCGTTCTTCTGCCGGTTCTCCACGAAGGCGCGGTCCACGAGGATGCCGTCGACGACGCCGAGCATGGAGGGGCCGGGGGCGCCCAGGGTGAAGCCGATGGCGCGGCAGCCCTCCTCGACGTCCGCCTCGACGACGAGGTCCTCGGTGGCCCTGTCGGCGACGTTGTAGACGCAGGCGACCTGGTTGCCCTCGTAGATGCGGCCCTTGTCGGCGGCGTAGGCCTCCATCGAGCCGTGCCAGTCGAGGTGGTCCGGGGCCAGGTTGAGCACGGCCGCCGAGTGGGCGCGTACGGAGGGCGCCCAGTGCAGCTGGTAGCTGGAGAGCTCGACGGCGAGGACGTCGTACTTCTCGTCGCCGGTGACCACGTCGATGATCGGGGTGCCGATGTTGCCGACGGCCGCGGTCTTCAGGCCCGCCGCCCGCAGGATCGAGGCGAGCATCTGGGTGGTGGTGGTCTTGCCGTTGGTGCCGGTGATCGCGAGCCAGGGGGCGGCGTTCTCGCCGCGCAGCAGCCAGGCGATCTCGACGTCCCCGACGACGTCCACGCCGGCCGTGGCGGCGGCCGCGAAGAGCGGGCTGTCGGGCTTCCAGCCGGGCGAGGTGACCACCAGGTCGGTGCCCTCGGGCAGGACGTCACCGGCGCGCGCGCCGTCGTCCAGCAGGCCGAGGCGGACCTCGACTCCCAGCTCGGCGAGCTCGGCGGCCCGCGCGCGGTGCGCGTCGCCGTCGCCGTTGTCGACGACCGTCACGACCGCGCCGAGGCCGGCCAGGGCGCGGGCGGCACTGATGCCGCTCACGCCGAGGCCGGCGACGGTGATGTTCCTGTCCTGCCAGGAGGTCACTTGTCTGCTGCCCATCCCGCGTAGAAGAGACCGAGGCCCACGATCACGCACATGCCCTGGATGATCCAGAAGCGGACCACGACAAGGACTTCGGACCAGCCCTTGAGCTCGAAGTGGTGCTGGAGCGGGGCCATCCGGAAGACTCGCTTGCCGGTCAGCTTGAAGGAGCCGACCTGGATGACGACCGACATCGTGATGAGCACGAAGAGGCCGCCGAGCAGGGCCATCAGGAACTCCGTACGGGAGCAGATGGCGAGGCCCGCGAGCGCGCCGCCGAGGGCGAGCGAGCCCGTGTCACCCATGAAGATCTTGGCGGGCGAGGTGTTCCACCACAGGAAGCCGAAGCAGGCTCCCATGAGGGCGGAGGCGACGACCGCGAGGTCGAGCGGGTCGCGGACCTCGAAGCAGGCGTTCGGGTTGGTCAGGGTCACCGCGTTGGCGCAGGACTCCTGGAACTGCCAGACACCGATGAAGGTGTAGGCGCCGAAGACCATCACGGCGGCGCCGGTGGCGAGGCCGTCGAGACCGTCGGTGAGGTTCACGCCGTTGGACATCGCCAGGATCATGAACAGCGCCCAGACCACGAACAGCACCGGGCCGATCGACCAGCCGAAGTCCGTGACGAACGACAGCTTGTCGGAGGCCGGGGTCAGCCCGCGGGAGTCCTTGAACTGGAGCGCGAGCACCGCGAAGGCGATGCCGACGATCAGCTGGCCGGACATCTTCGCCTTGGCCCGCAGGCCCAGCGAACGGCGCTTGACGATCTTGATGTAGTCGTCGAGGTAACCGACCACGCCCATGCCCGCCATCAGGAACAGCACGAGCAGGCCCGAGAAGCTCGGCTGCTCGCCCGTGATGACCTTCGTCAGGGCGTACGCGATGACCGTCGCCAGGATGAAGGAGATGCCGCCCATGGTGGGCGTGCCCTTCTTCCCGGCGTGGCCGCGGGGGCCGTCGTCGCGGATGAACTGGCCGTAGCCCTTGCGGGCGAGCAGCTTGATCAGAAGAGGGGTGCCGATGACGGTGAGGAACATACCGATGACACCCGCGAACAGGATCTGCCTCATCGGCCGGCGACCTCGCCCTCGCTGTCGAGCAGCGCCTGCGCGATCCGCTCCAGGCCGATCGACCTGGATGCCTTCACCAGCACGACGTCCCCCGGGCGCAGTTCACTGCGCAACAGGTCGACCGCCGCCTGCGCGTCGGACACGAGCACCGACTCCTCACCCCACGAACCCTCGTTATATGCGCCCAGTTGCAGCCAGGACGCTTCCCTGCCCCCGACTGCTACGAGCTTGCTCACGTTGAGCCGGACGGCAAGCCGTCCCACCGCGTCGTGCTCTGCCAGCGACGCGTCACCGAGCTCGGCCATGGGACCGAGCACCGCCCACGTACGTCCCCCCTTCGCCTGTGCGGCGCCGCCCATCGCGGCGAGTGCGCGCAGAGCGGCCCGCATGGACTCGGGGTTCGCGTTGTAGGCGTCGTTGACGATCGTGACGCCGTCCGCCCTTTCGGTGACCTCCATCCGCCACCGGGACAACGTGCCCGCCCCGGAGAGCGCGGTGGCGATCTCCTCGGCGGACATGCCCAGTACATGGGCGACGGCCGCCGCGGCAAGCGCGTTCGACACGTGGTGCTCACCGTACAGCCGCAAGGTCACTTCGCCGCACCCGGTAGGTGTGTGGAGTGTGAAGGCGGGCTGTCCCCCGGGCGTCATCCGTACTTCGGTGGCGCGTACCTCGGCGTCCGCGGCCTCACCGAAGAGGACCGTACGGGCCTTCGTGCGGGCGGACATGGCGCGCACCAGCGGGTCGTCGGCGTTGAGTACGGCGATCCCGCCGTCGGCCTCGGACGGCAGGGCCTCGACCAGTTCCCCCTTGGCCTGCGCGATGGCCTCGCGGCCGCCGAACTCGCCGATGTGGGCGGTGCCGACGTTCAGGACGAGGCCGATGCGCGGCGGGGTCAGGCCGGTCAGGTAGGCGATGTGCCCGATGCCTCGGGCGCCCATCTCCAGGACCAGGTGCCGGGTGTCCTCGGTGGCCTTCAGGGCCGTGAGCGGCAGGCCGATCTCGTTGTTGAGGGAGCCCGGAGTCCACACGGTGGGTGCGTGGTGCTGGAGCACCTGGGCGATCAGGTCCTTGGTGGAGGTCTTGCCGGCGGAGCCGGTCAGGGCCACCACGTCGGTGCCGAGGCGTTCGACGACGGCGCGGGCGAGGGCGCCCAGCGCCTTCTCCACGTCGGGGACGACGATCGCCGGGACGCCCACGGGCCGGGCGGCGAGGACGGCGGCGGCGCCGGCCGCGGCCGCGCGTGCGGCGTAGTCGTGCCCGTCGACGTGTTCGCCCTCGAAGGCGGCGAAGAGGCTGCCGGACTCCACCTGGCGGGAGTCGATGACGACGGGGCCGCTGATCCGCACCGAGGGGTCCGGTATGTCGTGGGGCCGGCCGCCGGTGATGTCGGCGATCTCGGCGAGGGAAAGGGCGATCACTGGTCCACCTCGGCCTGTCGGGCGCTGCGCTGGCGGTTCTCGATGGCCTCGCGCAGTACGGCGCGGTCGTCGAAGGGGCGTACGACGCCGCCCGTGTCCTGGCCCTGCTCGTGGCCCTTGCCGGCGACGAGCACGGTGTCCCCGGCCCCGGCGCGCGCGACGGCGGCGGCGATGGCCGCGGCCCGGTCGGCGTCGACGAGGACGGCGCCGCGTTCGGCGGGCGGTACGGAGACGGCGCCCTCGAACATCGCGGCGAGGATCGCGAGGGGGTCCTCGGAGCGCGGGTTGTCGGAGGTCAGCACGGCCACGTCGGCGTAGCGGGCGGCCGCGGCGCCCATCGGGGCGCGCTTGGTGGTGTCGCGGTCGCCGCCGCAGCCCAGGACGATGTGCAGTTTGCCGGTGGTGACCTCGCGCAGGGCGCGCAGCACCGACTCGACGGCGTCCGTCTTGTGGGCGTAGTCGACGACGGCCAGGTACGGCTGTCCCGCGTCCACCCGCTCCAGCCGGCCGGGGACCCCGGGGACCGCGGCGACGCCGTCGGCGGCGGTCTGCGGGTCGAGGCCGGCGGCGGCGAGGGTGACGATCGCGGCGACGGTGTTGGCGACGTTGAACGGGCCGGGCAGCGGCGCGGTGGCCCGTACGCGCTGTCCTTCCGGGCCGACCAGGGTCAGCGTGGAGTCCATGTGGCCGCTGACCACGTCCTCGGCACGCCAGTCGGCGGCCGGGTCCCCGGTGGCGGAGAAGGTGACGACCGGGATCGGCGCCTCCTTGGCGAGGCGGCGGCCGTACTCGTCGTCGACGTTGACCACGCCGACGCGGGCCCGGCGTTCGGTGAACAGCTGCGCCTTGGCCTGGAAGTAGTCCTCCATGCCGGTGTGGAACTCCATGTGTTCCGGGCTCAGGTTGTTGAAGACGGCGACGTCGAAGACGCAGCCGTCGACCCGGCCGAGCACCAGGGCGTGGCTGGAGACCTCCATGGCCACGGCCTCGACCCCGCGTTCGCGCATGACGGCGAACAGGGCCTGGAGGTCGGTGGCCTCGGGGGTGGTGCGCTCGGACTTGATGCGCTCGTCGCCGATGCGCATCTCGACGGTGCCGACGAGTCCGGTGCTGCGTCCCGCCGCGCGCAGGCCGCCTTCGACGAGGTACGCGGTGGTGGTCTTGCCGGAGGTGCCGGTGATGCCGAGCTGGAGCAGGCCCTCGCCGGGGCGTCCGTAGATCTCGGCGGCGAGCTCGCCCATCCGGCCGCGCGGATCGTCCACGGCGAGCACGGGCAGGCCGGTCGCGGCGGCGCGTTCGGCGCCGGCCGGATCGGTCAGCACGGCGGCGGCGCCGAGGGCGGCCGCCTGGGCCGCGAAGTCGGCGCCGTGCAGCTTGGCGCCGGGCAGGGCCGCGTACAGGTCACCGGGGCGCACCGCACGGGAGTCGTGGGTGATCCCGGTGATCCGGGTGGCACCTGAATCGGGCAGACCCAGCAGGGTGGCCAGCTCGCCCAGGGGGGTCGGGCGGGCGGACACGGGCCGGGGCGCTCCCGGCGGCACTGCCGGGGCGTCTTTCTGGGCGGTTCTGGGCTGATCAGCGTGGGGCACGGCGGTGAGCGTACCGGGCGTGGCGGGCCGCTCGCGAAGCGAGGGCCCGGCCTGGGCGTCGACGGGCGACTGGTTCCCGGGTTTCGGGGTGATCGTTGTCACTGGGGGTGCCTCACGCATTCCTGGCTGGGCGGTCGGTTCACTGTCAGGGCTGGGGACTGGGCTGCGCGCCGTTCGGGGCGGGGCCGGGAGCGGCGCTCGGGGCGGCCGGCTGCGGGCCGGCGTCGAAGGTCACCGGGAGCCCGGCGGGGGCCGTGCCGGAGGGCGCGACCTGGAGGGTCTTCAGCGCGAACTCCATGACCGTCTTGTAGATCGGGCCGCAGATCTGGCCGCCGAAGTAGCTGCCCTTGGTGGGGTTCTGGATGGCGCAGTAGACGGTGATCCGCGGGTTGTCGGCGGGTGCGAAACCGGCGAAGGAGGCGGTGTAGCCCTTGTAGCGGCCGGTGGCCGGATCCACCCGGTTGGAGGTGCCGGTCTTGCCGCCGACCCGGTAGCCGGGGATGCGGGCCTTGGTGCCGGTGCCCTCCTGGTCGTCGACCACGGATTCGAGCATCTCGGCGAGGGTCCTGGCCGTCTCCGGGCTCACCACGGGGGTCCGCTCGGGTGCCGGGGCGGGGGTGAAGCGGCCGTCGGGGCCCTTGCTGCCGCGCACCAGGGTCGGGGTGATCCGTACGCCGCCGTTGGCGATGGTGGAGTAGACGGAGGCCGCCTGCATGGCGTTGAGGGACAGGCCCTGGCCGAAGGGGATCGTGTACTGCTGGGAGGTGGACCAGGCCTCGGGCTTGGCGAGGATGCCGCGGGACTCGCCGGGGTAGTTCAGGCCGGTGGGCCGGCCGATGCCGAATTTGTCCAGGTACGAGTAGAGGACCTTGTTGGACTCGGACTGGGTGGCGCCGAGCTGGCCGGTGGCCAGGATGGTGCCGATGTTGGAGGACTTGGCGAGGACCCCGTTGAGGGTCAGGTACCAGGTCGGGTGGTCGATGTCGTCCTTGAACAGCCGGTCCCCGCGGTGGAGTCGGTTGGGGACCTCGACGTGGGTCCCGGGGGTCGCCTTCTTCTCCTCCAGGACGGCGGCCATCGACATCACCTTGGCGGTGGAGCCGGGCTCGTACACGTCCTGGAGCGCGGCGTTGCCCATGGCGGCCGAGCTGGCCCTGGAGAGGTCGTTGGGGTCGAAGCCGGGGGCGTTGGCCATGGCCAGGACCTCGCCGGTGCGGGTGTCCTGGACGATGACGTAGCCGCGGTCGGCGCCGGACTTCTCGACCTGCTCGGAGATGGCGCTCTGCGCGGCCCACTGGATGTCGCGGTCGATGGTCAGCTCGATGTCCTCGCCGGGCACGGCGGGCTTCTCGCTGGAACCGGCGGTGGGGACGCGGCGGCCGCCGGACTGGGCGTAGGTGAGCTCGCCGTCCTTGCCGGACAGCTTCTTGTCCAGGGCGGACTCCAGGCCGCCGCCGCCCTTGCCCTCGGCGTTGACGTAGCCCAGTATCCCGGCGGCGAGGTCGCCGTTCGGGTACACGCGCTTGCTGCTGTTCTCGTTGAAGACGCCCGCGATGACGTTGGCGCCGGGGCCGTTGCTCTTCCGGTCGGCCGCCGCCTTGTCGGCGAAGAGCTTCTTGAGGTCCTTGATCTGGTTCCAGACCTGGGGGGTCTGGCGGCGGGCGAGGATCACGTAACGGGTGTTCTTGGTCTTCAGGCGCGCGGTGAGCTCCTGGGCGTCCTTGCCGAGGATCGGCGCGAGGAGGGCGGCGGCCTGCTCGGGGGCGTCGGGGGCCTTGCTCTCCTGCGGGGTGAACATCTTCGGGTCGGCGGTGATGTCGTACGCGTCCACGCTGGTGGCCAGGGCCACGCCCTTGCGGTCGGTGATCTCCCCGCGCTCGGCGGCCAGGGTGTGGCTGGCGAAGCGGTTCTCGGTGGCCTTGGCGGAGTACGCGGAGGCGTCCACGGCCTGCACCTGGAGGAGCCGTACGACGAAGGCCAGCATGACCAGGGTCAGGCCCACGCCGACCAGGCGCAGCCGGGGCTTGGGGCTGCCGAGGCGGATGGTGTGCGGGGTGCGCTGCGCGGTGGGGCGGCGGGTCGCCGGGCGCGAGGCCGGGCGGGCCGTCGCCCCGGCCCGCGCCCGGTCCCCGGGCCGCGGGCGCGGCGGCCCGGGGGTCCTGCGACGCGGTGCCTCCTTGCCACTCACCGGGCCCCCTGCGGGGAAGCCCCGAGCACACCGCGGGCTCCGCCCAGCCCCCTGGGGCTCCGCGCCGCCTGCGGGGTCGCGTCGGGCACGGCGGACCGGCCGCTGCGCCCCTGAAGGCGGGCTCCGCCCACCCCCCTGGGGCTCCGCCCCAGACCCCGCGCCTCAAACGCCGGCGGGGCTGGATTTTGCCGACGCAGCCGTTCGTCGGGCGGCGGGGCTGCCCGAAGGGCACTCCCAGCCCCGCCGACGGCGGCAGAGGCCATTCCAGCCCCGCCGGCGTTTGAGGCGCGGGCGCGGAGCGCCGTGTCTTGGCGCGCACCGGCGACCGAGGCGCGGATCCGGACGGCAGGGGCAATCCCAGCCCCGCCGGCGTTTGAGGCGCGGGCGCGGAGCGCCGTGTCCTGGCGCGCGCCGGCGATCGAGGCGCAGGTCCGGACGGCAGGGGCCATTCCAGCCCCGCCGGCGATTGAGGCGCGGGTCCGGGCAGCGCCCGGGCACTCGGCCACGCCGGCGACTGAGGCGCGGGCGGCGCGTGGTCGGCCGGGGGGTGGGGTGGAGTTCGGGGGGGCGGGGGGAGGGCCCGCAGGGGTCCGCGTCACGACGTCACCTGCCTGGGGTCGGGGTGGGCGGCGGGGTGCCGCCGGGGACCGGGGAGGGCACGGCGGCCGGACCCACGCTGACCGCCGGAGGCGACGGCGGGGCCTCCGCCGTGGACACGGCGCCGGCGACCTTCCCGTCGGGGCCGACGAAGACGGGGCTGCCCCCGGGCACCAGCCCGAGCTCGTGCGCCCGCCGCTGCAGCGCGTCCGGCGCCGAGTAGCCGTCGACGTCCCGCTGGAGCGCCTGCTCCTCGTCGGTGAGCGCGGTGGTCTCCTTCTTCAGCTTCGTGAGCTGGAAGGAGCCCTGGTTGAGGGCCGAGTTCAGCAGCAGCAGGCTGATCAGGCCGCCGCCGAGCAGGGCCACGACCAGCAGGACGAACGGCATCCGCGCCGCCTGCCCGGCGCCGGCCGAAGGGCCCCGCCCGCCCCGGACCAGCCGGGCCGCCTGTCCACGCGTCAGCGTGGCCACCTTCCCGGCCTTGGTCACAGCCGCGCCTCGCGGATGCGTTCGACACCCCGGAACCGTGCCGGGGCCGCCCGCCGGTTCTCGGCGATCTCCTCCTCGGTCGGCAGTTCGGCGCCGCGCGTGAGGAGCTTCAGCTTCGGCTGGTACTTCTCCGGTACCACCGGCAGCCCCGGCGGGGCCGTGGAGGTGGCGCCGGCCGCGAAGACCTGCTTGACCAGGCGGTCTTCCAGGGAGTGGTACGAGAGGACCGCGATCCGGCCGCCGACGGCGATCCGGTCGACGGCCGCCGGGATGGCCCGCTCCAGTCCGGACAGTTCGCCGTTGACCTCGATGCGCAGGGCCTGGAAGGTCCGCTTGGCGGGGTTGCCGCCGGTGCGCTTCGCCGCCTGCGGCAGTGCGTCGCGGATCAGCTCGACCAGGCGCGCGCTGTTGCTGAAGGGTTCCTTCTCGCGTTCGCGGACGACCGCCGAGACGATCCGCTTGGCCTGCTTCTCCTCGCCGTACTGGCGCAGGATGCGCACCAGCTCGCCGGGGGCGTAGGTGTTGAGGACCTCGGCGGCGCTGATGCCGGTCGTCTGGTCCATGCGCATGTCCAGCGGCGCGTCCTGCGCGTACGCGAACCCGCGGTCGGCCTCGTCGAGCTGCATGGAGGAGACGCCGAGGTCGAAGAGGATGCCCTGGACGGCGGGGATGCCCAGGCCGTCGAGGACCTCGGCGAGGTCGGCGTAGATCGCGTGGACGAGGGTGGCCCGGTCCCCGAAGGGCGCGAGGCGTTCGCCGGAGAGCCGCAGGGCTTCCTTGTCGCGGTCGAGGCCGATCAGGTGGGCCTCGGGGAACCGGGTCAGCAGGGCCTCGCTGTGGCCGCCGAGGCCGAGGGTGCAGTCGACGACGACGGCCCCCGGCCTCTCCAGCGCCGGGGCCAACAGGTCCAGGCACCGCTGGAGCATCACCGGGACATGTCGGGACTCGCTAGTCAAAGCGCCCTCTCAGATAACGGCGCGGCAGGCGTACGCCGCGCCGCGCACGCGGAGTCTTACCAGTTGTCACACGGGGCCGGGACGGCCGGTGGGGGCCGGTCTCCGGCCGGTTCGCGCCACTTTAGTGCAACGGTCGCCGCGGTCAACGAACCGCCCCGTGGCCGGTGCGCCCCACTCCCACCGAACCGACAAAACCCCCGAATCACCCGAACGGAGGCCCCCGCCTCACCTCTGTGGGTTAGCTCACAACAAGCCCCGTTGACGTTCTTTGTCCACCCTCACTCAATGCCACTCCGAGCTGTGACCACTAACGTCGTAACCATGACGACTTCCGCATCCCTGCCCGCCCGTCCCGCGCCCCAGGCATCCAGCGGCGACTCCGTCACCGACCGCCTGGTGGAGGCGAACCGGCGGTACGCCGCGGAGTTCGCCGATCCCGGCATGGACGCCCGCCCGGTCCTGCGCGTGGCCGTCGTGGCCTGCATGGACGCCCGCCTCGACCTCCACAAGGCCCTCGGCCTGGAGCTGGGCGACTGCCACACGATCCGCAACGCCGGCGGGGTCGTCACCGACGACACCATCCGCTCGCTCACCATCAGCCAGCGCGCTCTGGGCACCCGCGCGGTGATACTCATCCACCACACCGGCTGTGGTCTCGAAAGCCTGACCGAGGACTTCCGGCACGAGCTGGAGGACGAGGTCGGCCAGCGCCCCGCCTGGGCCGTGGAGGCCTTCCGCGACGTGGACCAGGACGTCCGCCAGTCCATGCAGCGGGTCCGCACGAACCCCTTCCTGCCCTTCAAGGACGATGTGCGAGGCTTCGTCTTCGACGTGCACACCGGACTCCTGCGGGAGATCGATCCCGCCTGCTGAGTGACACGGGGCCGTGACGCCGTCAACAATGCGGGGATGACGTCACCCGGAGACCCCTCCGGGGCGGTGTCCGTGTTTCGGGGTGGGCCGGTTCAAGCGCAACAGCGTCGGCCCTGGGAAAGGGCCGAGGAGAACCAGGTGACCACGTATGACGACCGAGCGAGCCTCGCTGATCTGACCAGTACGGCCGAGCGGGTCCGCCGGTCGGTCGAGAGCGTGATCGAGGGCAAGCCCGAGGTCGTCCGCCTCGCGCTGACCGTGCTGCTCGCCGAGGGCCACCTGCTGATCGAGGACGTCCCCGGCGTCGGCAAGACGATGCTGGCCAAGACCCTCGCCAAGTCGATCGACTGCTCGGTGCAGCGCATCCAGTTCACCCCGGACCTGCTGCCCTCCGACATCACCGGCGTGAGCATCTACGACCAGCAGCGCCGCGAGTTCGAGTTCAAGCCGGGCGCGATCTTCGCGCAGATCGTCATCGGCGACGAGATCAACCGCGCCTCGCCCAAGACCCAGTCCGCGCTGCTGGAGTCGATGGAGGAGCGCCAGGTCACCATCGACGGCACCACCTACACGCTGCCCAGCCCCTTCATGGTCGTCGCCACCCAGAACCCGGTGGAGATGGAGGGCACCTACCCCCTCCCCGAGGCGCAGCGGGACCGTTTCATGGCCCGCGTCTCCGTCGGCTACCCCAGCCCCGAGGCCGAGCTCCAGATGCTCGACGTGCACGGCGGGCTGTCCCCGCTCGACGACCTCACCGCCGTCGCGCACGCCCACGACATCGTCAAGCTCATCGAGGCCGTCCGCGAGGTGTACGTGGCCGAGCCCGTACGCCGCTACGTGGTCGACCTGGTCTCCGCCACCCGCAGCCACCCCGACCTGCGCCTGGGCGCCTCGCCCCGCGCCACCCTGCACCTGCTGCGGGCCGTGAAGGCCTCCGCCGCGCTGGCCGGCCGGGACTACGTCCTGCCCGACGACGTCCAGCAGCTGGCCGCCCCCGTCCTCGCGCACCGGCTGCTGCCCACCGCGCAGGCCCAGCTGAACCGGCGCACCGCCGAGCAGGTCGTCCACGACATCCTCCAGCGCACCCCCGTCCCCGCCGCGCACGCCCGCGGCGAGATGCCGCCCGGCGCGGGCATCCGGGGCTTCTGATGAGCGCCGGTGCCCCCGGCGGCGCCGGCGGGCAGGTGAGGGATCCCGGGGGGCTGCGCGCCTCGCTGGCCGGGCTGACCACCCGGGGCCGCTCGTTCCTGGCCGCCGGGACGGCCGCCGCCGTGTGCGCGTACGTCCTGGGCCAGAGCCAGCTGCTGCGGGTCGGACTGCTGCTGGTCGTACTGCCGCTGATCTGCGTCCTGGCCCTGCACCGCACCCGCCACCGGGTCACCGGCACCCGCCGGCTCAGCCCGCTGCGGGTGCCCGCCGGCGGCGAGGCCCGGGTCCAGCTGCGGCTGGAGAACGTCTCCCGGGTGCCCACGGGCCTGCTGATGCTCCAGGACCGGGTGCCCTACGTACTGGGCCCGCGGCCCCGCTTCGTCCTGGACCGGGTCGAGGCCGGGGGGCGGCGCGAGGTCTCGTACCGGGTCCGCTCCGACCTGCGCGGCCGCTACCCGCTGGGGCCGCTCCAGCTGCGGCTGACCGACCCCTTCGGGCTGGTCGAGCTCACCCGCTCCTTCAGCGCCTACGACACCCTCACCGTCGTCCCCCGCACCCAGCCGCTGCCCCCGGTCCGGATGACCGGCGAGGCCAACGGCTACGGCGACGGCACCCGCCGCTCGCTGGCCCTGTCCGGGGAGGACGACGTGATCCCGCGCGGCTACCGGCGCGGCGACGACCTGCGCCGGGTGCACTGGCGCTCCACCGCCCGCTACGGCGAGCTGATGGTGCGCCGCGAGGAGCAGCCGCAGCGCAGCAAGGCCACCGTGCTGCTCGACACCCGCGACCTCGCCTACGAGGGCGCGGGCCCCGACTCGGCCTTCGAGTGGGCCGTCTCGGCGGCCGCCTCCACCCTGCTGCACGTCCTCGAACAGGGATTCTCGGCACGGCTGCTGACCGACACCGGTGACTCGGTCCCCGGCGACGGCGCCGGCGGCTTCTCCTCCGGCGGCCAGGAGTCCGCCGAGGCGGCCGGGCTGATGATGGACACCCTCGCGATCGTCGGCCACTCCGTCGGCGAAGGGCTCTCCGGGGCCTACGAGGCACTGCGCGGCGGCGGCTCGGCCCCCGGCTCCTCGGGCGGCGACGGACTGCTGATCGCCTTCTTCGGCGAGCTGGACGACGTACAGGCGGAAATGGCGGCCCGGATGCGGCAGCGCAGCGCGGGCGCGGTGGCGTTCGTACTGGACCCCGCGCTGTGGGCCGGGGAGCCCTCGCGGGTGGAGCAGCGGCTGAGCAGGCTGCGGGACGCGGGCTGGACGGCGCTGGCCGTACCGCCCGGGGCCGCGTTCGGCGAGCTGTGGCGACAGGCCGGGAACGCTCCCCTCGGCACGGCGACCTCCGGAGGCTGGGGATGAGCGGGCGGGCGCGTGTGACGCTCTTCGGAATGCTGGCGACGCTGCTGACCGCCTGGTCGCTGGCCCCGCTGGTGGAGTCCTCCGGCTGGCTGCTCCAGGCCGCCGCGCTGCTGGGCGTCCAGGGCGCGGTGGGGGCCGGGGCCCGGCGGGTGCCGCTGGCTCGGGCGCTGACCGTGGCGGCGCAGCTGCTGGTGTCGCTGCTGCTGCTCGCGCTGCTGTTCGCCGGGAAGGCCGAGCCGACCGGGAGCGGGCCGCTGTCCTTCCTGGTCGGCGACTTCGCCGGGCTGTTCCAGCAGGGTGTGCGGGACGTCGGCGAGTTCGCCATACCCGCACCGCTGACCGACGGCATCCGGCTGCTGCTGCTGGCCGGGGTGCTGCTCATCGGGCTGCTGGTGGACTTCCTCGCGGTGACGATGCGTACGGCCGCCGCGGCCGGACTGCCGCTGCTGGCGCTGTACTCGGTGGCCGCGGGACTGTCGGCGGGCCAGGGCGGCGCCTGGTTCGCCTTCCTGCTGGCCGGCGCGGGCTACCTGTTGCTCCTGCTGTCCGAGGGCCGGGACCGGCTCGCGCAGTGGGGCCGGGTCTTCGGCGCGGCCCCCAGCGGACGGGTCTCGGCCGCCTCCGGCTACGGCGGCGGGTCCGGCGGTGGCGGCCGGGCCCTCGCCCCGGTGCGCACCGGGCGGCGGATCGGCGCGGTCGCGCTGGGTCTGGCGCTGGCGGTGCCGGCCGTACTGCCGGCGCTCGGCGGCGGCATGCTGGGCACGCCGGGCGACGACACGGCGAAGGCGGGCGGGGGCGGCACGATCTCGGCGGTGAACCCGCTGGTGTCCCTGCAGAGCAGCCTGAACGCCCAGGACAACCGGGTGGTCCTGAAGTACCGCACGGACAGCCCCCAGCTCGGCGAGCAGTACCTGCGGATCCTGGCGCTGGACGAGTTCAACGGGGTCAAGTGGGAGGCTTCCGGGCGCCCGCTGACCGACGTCCCGGAGCGGCTGCCGACCCCGTCCGGGCTGAGCGAGCGGGTCCGCGAGAGCGCGACGGAGGTCCGCACCACCGTCTCCGCCGCGGAGACCTACGCCCAGCGCTACCTGCCGATGCCGTACCCGGCCACGCAGGTCGACATCGGCGGCAAGTGGCGCTACGAGCCGGCCGGGCGGACCCTCGTCGGGGACCAGCTGGGCAAGGACCGCTTCCAGAACGTGCAGGGCGCGCAGTACACCGTACGGAGCCTGCTGCTGCGGCCGACGGCCGAGCAGCTCCAGGCCGCCCCGGGCCCGAACCCGTTCGTGCAGGCCGAATACACGAAGCTGCCGGACAACCTGCCGCCGGTGGTGGCGGAGACGGCCCGGCAGGTCACGCAGGGCTCGAAGGACGACTACACGCGGGCGGTGAAGCTCCAGGACTTCTTCGCGGTGAACGGCGGCTTCCGCTACGACACGAAGGTGTCCTCGGGGACCGGCTCGCAGGCCATCGCCCGCTTCCTGAACGACAAGGAGGGCTTCTGCGTCCACTTCGCCTTCTCGATGGCGGCGATGTCGCGCACGCTGGGCATCCCGGCGCGGGTGGCGGTCGGGTTCACCCCGGGCGAGAAGCAGTCCGACGGCAGCGTGAACGTCTCGATGCGCGATGCCCACGCGTGGCCGGAGCTGTACTTCGAGGGCGTGGGCTGGACCCGGTTCGAGCCGACGCCCCGCTCCGGGATCTCCATCCCCGAGTACAGCCGCACCGACACCCCGGCGCCGCAGCCCTCCGCGCCGTCCGCGCTGCCCTCGCAGGCGGCGTCGGCGCCCGCGGTGACGCCCTCGCAGAACGACGCCTGCCCGCCGGAGCTGAAGAAGCTCGGCGAATGCGGGGCCGCCGCGGCCCAGCAGGGCGGCCGCGCGGGCTCCGACGGCGTCCCGGTGGGCGCGGTCCTCGGCTGGAGCGCGGGCGCGCTGGCCCTGCTGGGCCTGCCGCTGCTGCCGCTGCTGTGGCGCCGCAGGGTCCGCTCCCGGCGCTTGGGCGTCGGGCGGGCGGGCGGCCCCGACGTGCTGGAGGCGTGGCGGGAGCTGGGCGACAGCGCGTGGGACGTGGGCATCGAGCCCGACGAGGCGCTGTCGCCGCGCCGGGCCGCCGGACGGGTCGTGACCCTGGGCCGGCTCGACGGTGAGGCCGCGCAGGCCGTGCACCGGGTCGCGGGCGCGGTCGAACGGGCGCTGTACGCCCCGCCGGGCGCGGAGGCCGCCCCGTACGGGGCGCTGGCCTCGGACGTCCTGCTGGGCCGGGCGGCCCTGCTGGCGGCGATGCCGCGCCGGGTGCGGCTGCGGGCGCTGCTGCTGCCGCGCTCGGCGGCGCGCGTCTCCTGGGCGGTCTCGGCCCGCCTGGCCGCCCTCTCGGCCCGCGCCGCGTCGCTGACCTCCCGCGTCCGCCTCCCGCTCCGCCGCTAGCCCGTGCGGGGGGGGGCGGACCCTGCGGGGCTGCTCCCCGCCCCAGCCTTCGCCCGTTCCCGCCTCAATCGCCGGCGGGGCTGGGTCCGCAGGTCCGCTCCCGGGGGCCAGCCCCCGGACCCCCGCTCCTCAAACGCCGGAGGGGCTGAATTTTGCCGGCGTAGCCGTTCGAGTGCGGGCGCGTTGCCACGCGATGGCTGGGGCACCCCGAGGACACTCCTACCCCTGCCGAGCCCCCAGCCCCGCCGGCGCTTGAGGCGCGGGCGCGGAGCGCCGTGTAGTGAGGCGCGCCAGGGCGCAGAGCCCACACCCCACCCACCCAGCCTCGCCGGCGTGTGAGGCGGGAACGGTGGAAGGGCGGGTAGGGGACACCGCCCCGCGCAGCGGCAACGGTCCGCAGACAACAGACGGGCCCAGCCACCCGAACCGGCCCCGCCCCACCACCGACGGCCGGAGGCCGGCGCAGCGGCGCGAGGCACGCGTCAAAAAAGGCGGGCGGCAAAAACACGGCGCCGACGGTGGCCGGGCTCGTTCCCCCCGAGCCCGGCCACCGCCGGCGTTCCGCACGGCCGGCCAGGCGCCGACCCGCCCCGCGGCCCCGTGTCCGCGGTACGGGCCGGGCGGCCCTGTCCGTCACCCCCAGTCTGCTGTCTTCGCAGGTGGGAGCCCATCCGTACGCGTACTCATCTCTGGCCGTAGGTACGGATACTCAGTTCTACGCCGCCCGCCCCGCGAACGGCACCGCCGACCGGGGGTCACCGGCTCCCGCTGACCCGCCCCCGCAGCAGCAGTGACAGCGCCGAGTGGACGTCGTCCAGCGACCGTTCGCTCTGGAAGGCCTGCCAGTCCAGCGCCGCGACCAGCACCATGCCCACCAGCGCCGCCGCCGTCAGCGGCACGTCGATCTCCGCGCTGAGTTCCCCGCGCTCGACGCCTTCCCGCAGGACGGATTCGACGACGGCGACCGCCTCGCCCCGGACCACCATCAGGGTGGACTGCCAGGCCCGGTTGGTGCGCCAGAGTTCGGCGACGTAGAGCTGGGTGAAGGCCGGGTAGCGGTCGATGAAGACCAGGCCCGCCCGGATCATCCCGTCGAGGGCTTCGATCCGGCTGCCGCCCCGCGCTTCCGTCTCCTCGGCGGCCTCCCGCAGCGAGGCGGTCAGCAGACCCACCCCGTGCCGGAGCAGCTCTTCGAAGAGCTCGGTCTTGCTCGCGAAGTTGTAGTAGACGGTGCCCTTGGCGACTCCGGCCCTCTCCGCGATCTCGTCGACCGTGGTCGCGGAGAAACCCTGTTCCGCGATGAGGGTGACGGCGGCCTCGTAGAGCTTCTGCCGTGTGGCGGCCCGGCGACCGCCGCCCCCGGCGGTACCCGTGTGCGTGCCCGTACCGGCGCTGCTGCTTTCCATGGCGCTGATTCTCACAGGTCAACAGCCCCTTACAGGCTCAGTTCGGGGTGCAGCCGGTCCATCGTCCACACCTGCTTGCCGCGTGCGGCCAGGGCGGTGAGGGCCAGGGCGCCGACCGTGAAGGCCAGCAGGACCGCGGAGCCCTGCCACACGGGGGTGAGGTCGCCGCCGGTGATGAGGCGGCGCAGGGCGGCGACGATGTACGACATCGGCAGGTACGGGTGGATGTCGTTGAAGAAGTCCGGGCTGGTCTGGACGGGGTAGGTGCCGCCGGCCGAGGTCAGCTGGAGCATCAGGACGGCCAGGACGAGGATGCGTCCGGCGGCGCCGAACTTGGCGTTGAGCCACTGGACGATCGCCGCGAAGCAGCCGGTGACCAGGACCAGGAAGGCGATGGTGAGGGCCGGGCGGGCCATCTGGAGGCCGAGTCCGGGGGCCCAGTGCAGTACGGACATGAGCGCGCCCACCTGCGCGGCGCCGAGGCCGAGCACCGGCAGCCAGCCGGCGACGGCGATCCGCCAGGGCGAGGCGCCGGCGGCCAGGGCCCGCTTGTTCATGGGGGCGATCAGCATGTACGCCACCATCGCGCCGACCCACAGGGACAGCGGGATGAAGTACGGGGCGAAGCCGGTGCCGTAGTTGGGCGCCTTGTGCAGGGACTGGTTGGCGAGCTGGACGGGGTCGGCCATGACCTGCGTGCGGGTGTCGCGCTGCTGCTGGTCGTAGTCGGGGATCTTGCCGGCGCCGTCGTGGAGGCCGCCGGCGAGTTCGCCGGTGCCGTCGACGAGCTTGAACATGCCCCCGTTGAGGCTGTGCGCGCCGTCGCCGAGCTTGCCGACGCCCTCGCCGAGGGCGCCGGAGCCGCCCGCGGCCTTGCCGATGCCGGAGTGCACCTGGACCATGCCGTCGGCGACCTTGTGGGCGCCGGTGTTGAGGGCGTTGACCTTGGCGACGGCCGCGTCGAGGTCCCCGGCGAGGCCGGGGGCCGCGATGACGAGCTCGCGGGCCTTGTTCTCCAGGTCGGTCAGCTGGGGGCGGAGCTTGTTGACGTCGCCGTTGGAGTTGGCGACGAGGGTGTTGACGTCACCGGCGAGGAGGGCGGCCTCGGCCGCGCGGTCCTTGTGCTTCTTGGCGTCGACGCAGAGGCCCGGGGGCAGCTGGATGCCGGCGGCGGGGGTGACGCAGTACTTCGTGTAGAAGTCGTCCATGTCGGCGGAGTGGGTCTTGGTGAGGGCGGCCACGCCCGGGGCCTTCTCCGCGAACTTGTCGAGGTGGTTCTTCAGCACGGCGGCGTTGTCGGCGACGAGCTTGGCGGTGTCCGCGATGTTCTTGGGGTCCTTGACGAAGGGACGGGCCTTGGCGGAGGCCCCGTTGACCTTGTCGGCGAGGGTCTGGGTGCCGTTGGCGACGTCCCGCGACCCGGTCTCCAGCTGGCCGGCGGCCGAGTTGAGCTTCTTCAGGCCGCCCGTGAGCTCGCCGGACTTCTCCTTGGCGGTGTCCAGGCCGTCGGCGAGGTCCTTCGCGCCCTGCTGGGCCTTGCCCGCGCCGTCCTTGAGCTTGTCGGCGCCGTCGGCGGCCTCGGCGGTCTTGTCGTGGAGGTCGGAGAACGAGACGAAGATCTTGTCGAGGAAGCCGCGGGAGGCGTTGGTGGAGGCCGCCGAGCGGACCTCGGAGAAGACGCTGCGCGAGATGGAGCCGACGATGTAGTTGTTCGCGTCGTTCGTACGGACCTGGAGGGCCCCGGTGGTGGGGTCCTCGCCGGAGCTGGAGGCGATCCGCGTGCTGAAGTCGGCGGGCATGGTGAGGGAGAGGTAGTACTTCCCGTTCTCCAGGCCCTTCTCCGCCTCGCTCGCGCTGACCTCGCGCCAGTCGAAGGTCTTGCTGCTGTGCAGCTTCTTGGTGATCTCGGCGCCGGCGTCGACGCGCTTGCCGTCGACGGTGGTGCCCTTGTCGGCGTTGACGAGGGCGACGGGCACCTTGTCGAGGCGGCTGTACGGGTCCCAGAACGACCAGAGGTACAGGGCTCCGTAGAGCAGCGGCAGGAGGAGCAGCGCGACGAGAGCGGCCCGGGGCAGCTTCCCCCGCCCGAACCGCTTCAGCTCAAGCGCGGCCAGTTTCGGCGAGCGCATCGTCCGCCCCCTTCGTGTCTTCGTCGGTGGTGTGGGTGGTGGTGGCGTCGGCCGGTTCGGCGGCGGGCGCGGTGGGCGGGGCGGCTTCGTTCCCGCTCTCGGTGGCGGGCGCGGCTTCGGCTTCGCCCTCCGGCTCCGACGCGGGCGTCGGGTCGGGCTCGGGCGTCGGGTCGGGCTTGCCCTTGCGCTTCGCCTTGGCCTTCGTGTCGGCCTTGTCCGCCTTCGAGTCCGCCTTCGCGTCGGCCTCGGCTCCCCAGGTGACCTTCGGGCTCTCGGCGCGCGGGGCGGCGGCCGGGGTCGCCGGGGCCGGGGGCTCCTCGGCGGTGACGGTGCGCAGCACGGTCACGCCTTCCGGGGCCTCGCTGCACACCGCGAGGACCGTGGTCCCCCGGTCGGCGATCGAGCGGAGCAGGGCCCAGACCTCGGCGCGTTCGGCGTCGGAGAGCTTCATGTCGAGGTCGTCGAGGGCGATCAGCCGGGGGTTGCCCAGCAGGGCGATGGCCAGGGAGAGCCGCAGGGCCTCCAGCCGCTCCAGGGCGCGTACGGAGGTCCGCGGGCCCTTGGGCAGGGTGGCGGGGTCCAGTCCGACGGCGGCCAGGGCGGCCTCGGTCCGGGCGGCGACGGTGGCGCAGTGTTCGCCGCGCGGGCGCAGCAGGGCGCGCAGGGGGCCGTCGTAGCGGCGCTGGAGCATGGCTCCTTCGCGCAGCTGCTCGGCGACGGTGAGCGCCTGGTCGAGGTCGTTGACGCCGGGGACCGGGCCGAGGGCGGTGATCCGGCGGACGGCCGCCATCTTCTTCGGCAGGCGGTGGCGGCCGATCTCGGCGTGGCCCTCGGTGGGCTTCATCCGCCCGGTGAGGGCGAGGAGCAGGCAGGTCCGTCCGCTGCCGGAGGGTCCTTCGAGCGCGATGAGCGAGCCGGGTGCCGCGTCGATCCCCACGCCCCGGAACACCCAGCCGCGCGGGCCCTTGAGTCCGAAGCCCTCGGCCTTGACGGCCGCGCCGTGCGGGCTGTCCACGCCGTCCCCCTTCTTTTGAACTGACCAGTCAGTTCAAAAACTAGCAGGTCCGGGACCAAAGTCCGGACACGAGGGGGGTATTGGGTACGAATCCGCAGGTCAGCGCGATTGTCAGTGGGGCCCGTCACGATGGATCCACGAAAGAACCCGGCACCAGCACGCAGAGCACCACGCAACGACAGGAGGTTCGTCATGGCCACACCGTCCCCGTCCCCTGTCCACCCCGTCCCGCGCAGGTCGGCCGCACCACCGGCCGCCCTGGACCTGCTCGCCAAGGCCCGCGGCGGCCTGGCCGAGGCGGCCCGCCTGCCCCGGCCCAACGAGCGGTACGCCACGGCCCATCTGGCCGCGCTGCGCGCCGCCGCGGCCGTGCTCGCCGCCCGCGGGCGGCCGGAGCCGGTGCACCCGAGGCGGCGGCCCCGGATCCGCAGCGCGTGGGAGGTGCTGCCGGAGATAGCGCCGGAGCTGACCGAGTGGAGCGCCCTGTTCGCCTCGGGCGCGGAGCGCCGGGCCCGGGCCGAGGCGGGCATACGGGACGCGGCGACGGCCCGGGACGCGGACGACCTCGTACGGGCCGTGGGGATGTTCGTGCGGCTGGTCGAGCGGATGCTCGCGCTCCAGCCCGTGGCGAACCCGCTGCCGCAGCCCCGGCCGGAGCGTCCGCACGCGGGATGAGCTGCCCGGCTGTCCGAGGCAATAGGGTGGGGCACGCACCGCTCCCCCACCCTTACGCGCCGAGGAGTCATCAGCCGTGTCGGACACTTCCCGCCCCCGTGCCTCCCTCCGCACCGCCGTGGTGTGGGAGGTCCTCAAGGAGGCCCTCGACCGTCGGGTCAAGGCGACCGGGCGGGACGTACTGGACGTACTGGACACCGGAGGCGGCACCGGCAAGTTCGCCGTCCCGGTGGCCCGGCTCGGCCACCGCGTGACCGTCGTCGACCCCAGCCCGAACGCGCTGTTCGGGCTGGAACGCCGGGTCGCCGAGGAGGGCGTCGCCGATCTGGTGCGCGGGGTCCAGGGCGACGCCCAGGGCCTGCTGGACGTCGTCGAGCGGGAGTCCTACGACGCGGTGCTGTGCCACGGCGTGCTGGAGTACGTGGACGACCCGGCCGAGGGCGTGGCCAACGCCGTCGCCGCCCTGCGCCCCGGCGGCATCCTCAGCCTGCTCGGCGCCGGCGTCGGCGGGGCCGTGCTGGCCCGGGCGCTGGCCGGGCACTTCACCGAGGCCCGCACCGCGCTCACCGACCCGGCCGGGCGCTGGGGCTCCGGCGACCCGGTGCCGCGCCGTTTCACCGCCGAGCAGCTCGGCGAGCTGGTCGGCGGGGCCGGTCTGGAGGTCGGCGCGGTGCACGGCGTACGGATCTTCGCCGACCTGGTCCCCGGGGTCCTGGTGGACACCGAGCCGGGCGCGGTGGAAGCACTGCTGCGTCTGGAGGAGGCCGCCGCCGAGCTGCCCGCCTTCCACGCGGTCGCCACGCAGTTGCACGTCCTGGGCGAGAAGCCCGCCTGATCTGCGAGCTTGCACCCACGGGCTCTGCCGGAACACCCTCCGGTCCGGCGATCCGCCCCGTATGATCGGAAGCACCGGTCGGCATGGCGGACCGCTCAGTGGGGAATAAGCGCCTCAGTGACCGCGCTGGCGACGGTACGTTTGACATATTGCTTCATGCTTGTTCTGTGCAGTGGATTTTTTGGCGCAGTGGTTTGCAGAATGTGGCGTAGAGGGCGGGTATCACGGGGGCGATTCCCCGCCTATCCTGAAGGGGACCCCTGGTCGCTACCCCCCGCGACCGACGGATGAGGAGGACTCCCGTGCCGCTCTCGGAGCACGAGCAGCGAATGCTCGAGCAGATGGAGCGAGCGCTGTACGCCGAAGACCCCAAGTTCGCGACAGCGCTTGAGGGCAGTGGACTGCGCACGTACACCCGGCGACGGGTCTACCAGGCAGTCGCAGGCATTGTGGTGGGTATCGCGCTCCTCATGACCGGTGTGATCTGGCAGGAAGTGCTCTGGATCAGCGTGGTGGGATTCCTCGTCATGCTGGCCTGTACGGTCCTCGTGGTCACCGGTTGGCGCAAGGCACCCAAGCCCGGCGAGCAGCCCGTCTCCGGAAGTGCAGGCGGTTCGGCCCATGGTGGCCGCAGCCGGCAGCGTCGGTCGATGATGACCCGGATCGAGGAACGGTGGCAGCGCCGCCGTGACGAACAGGGGCAGTAGGCAGTAGCCCCGCAGAGACTCCGTCGGTGAGGGGACGGCCGCGTGCGGTCGTCCCCTCACCGTTTCCTCCTGCCCCGTCCGCCCGGCTGCGGCATGATGACCGGGTGAGTGTGCTCCCCCTGGTCTTCACCAGCGGCTGGGCCAGCGGGATCAACGCCTACGCCGTGGTCCTCCTGCTCGGCATCTTCGGCGCGACCGGCCTGACCGACGAGGTCCCGGCGTCGCTCCAGCGCACCGACGTCCTGATCGTGGCGGCCGTCCTGTTCCTGTGCGAGGCGGTGGCCGACAAGATCCCGTACGTGGACTCGCTGTGGGACAGCGTCCACACCGTGATCCGCCCCGTCTCCGGCGCCGTCGTCGGGGCCCTGCTCGCCGGGCAGAGCGGCTCGCTGTCCGACCTCGCGGCGGGCGCGATCGGCGGTTCCACCGCCCTGGCCAGCCATGCCGTCAAGGCGGGCACCCGGATGGCGATCAACACCTCGCCCGAGCCCTTCAGCAACATCGTCGTCAGCACCGCCGAGGACGCGGGCGTCGCCGGGATCGTCACCTTCGCCATGTTCAACCCGCAGGCCGCCGCGATCATCGCGGCCGTGCTGCTGGCCGCGGGCCTGGCCCTGCTGATCTACCTGTGGGCCCGCATCCGCCGCTTCCTGCGCCGCCGCGCGCAGCGCCGCGAGGAGAAGCGGCTCGCGGCCGAGGCCCGCGCCGCCACCGGGGCACCACCGCCCTGACGCCCTGACCTCGCTCGATAGGCTCAGCCGCATGGCACGAATTGCGGTGATCGGCGCCGGGATGGGCGCGATGGCGACAGCGGCCCGGCTGGCCGTGGCGGGGCACCAGGTGACGGTGTACGAGCGCGGTCCCTCGTACGGCGGAGCCGTCGGCCGGTACGAGCGCGACGGATTCTCCTTCGACACCGGGCCCGGGCTGCTCCACCTGCCCGCCGTCTACCGCGACCTGTTCGTGAAGACCGGCAAGGCCCCCCTGGAAGACCGCGTCGGCCTCGTCCAGCTGGACCCGGCCGTCCGGCACATCGTCGGCGACACCACCGTCACCCTCCCGGGCGCCTCGCGCGGCGGGGTCGCCGCCGCCCTCGACGCGGCCTTCGGCCCGGGCGCCGGCGAGCGCTGGAACTCCCTGCTGGGCCGCGCCCGGGACACCTGGGACGCCACCCGCCGCCCCCTGCTGGAGGAGCCGCTGCGCCCCGACTGGCAGGTGCTGGGCCGCGACCCGTACCCGGCGCTGCGCGGCAGCGGCCTGCTGCGCCGCCGCCCGCCCACCCTGGCCGAGGTCGCCGCGCGCGAGCTGGGCGGGGAGCTCGGCGAGCTGCTGGCCGGCCGGGTACGGGCCTACGGGATCGACCCCGCGTCCGCGCCCGCCTCGGCGGCCGCGCTGCCCTACATGGAGCAGACCTTCGGCAGCTGGTACGTCCGGGGCGGCATGCGGGAGCTGGCCACCGCCGTCCACGAACGCTGCCTGGAGCGGAAGGTCACCTTCGTCTTCGGCGCGCCCGTACGGGGGGTCCTGGTGCGCGGCGGCCGGGCGGCCGGGGTGCTGCTCGCCGACGGCACCGAGGCCGCCGCCGACTCCGTCGTCTGCGGGATCGACCCGAGGCAGCTCCCGGCCTCCTCCGTGCCCCGCCCCCCGGACGGCGTACCGGTGCGGGGCGAGCGGGTGCCCGGCCGGATCACCCTGCTGCTGGCCCTGCGCGGCGCCCGCCCGGCGGACGCCGTCCACCGGACGCTGGTGCACTCCCCCGGACTGGACGTGACCGTCCTGCGCCCGGACGACCCGGCCGGCCGACCCGACGCCGGCCATGAGGCGGTCACCGTGAGCGCCGTGTGCGGCCCGGCGGGCGGTGCGGGCGTCCCGGAGCCCCGGGAGCTGCTGGACCTCGCCGTACGGGCCGTCCCGGACCTGCGGGAGAGGCTGCTGTGGCAGGAGGTGCGCACCCCGGCCGACGTGGAGGCGGCCACGGGAGCGGTGGGCGGTTCGGTGCCCGCGCCGTCCCTCGCGGGGGCGGGCGGGACGCTGCTGCACCCGGGCAACGTCACGGCGCTGCCCGGCCTGTACCTCGCGGGCGGCTGGGCGCACCCCGGCGGCGGGCTCGCGCACGCCGGGATGACCGGGGCCCTGGTGGCCGGGCTGATCGTGGAGGGGGCGGACTTCCGCGGCTCGCAGTGAGCCGCGGAAGTCCGCCCCCTCCCCCGCCGTCAGTAGCGGTAGCCGTTGTTGTTGTCCTGGTGGTACGGGTACCCCTGGGGGGCGTCCGGGTCCGGGGCCTGCGGGTCCGGCGGGGTGTCGGTGGCCCGCTGCTGCGGGACCCAGATCCCGCCGGGCGGGGTGTCCATGGAGTACTGCTGCTGCGAGTAGTCGGCGTAGGGGGTGTAGTCGTAGGGCTGCTGCGGGGCCACCGCGCCGCCCGTGCCGATGTACGGGTCCGAGTAGGCGGCGTAGACCTGCTGTTCGCCGCCCTGGTACCCGGTGGAGTAGTCGTAGGCGCCCTGGCCCTGCTGGGGGTCCTGGTAGGCCGCGTACTGGTGCGCGTCCTGCTCGGGCGTGGTGAACGGCGAGGCGAAGGCGGCCGTCGCGTCGGGCTGCTGGGGGGCGAAGCTCTGTATCCCGTAGGAGCCCGTGTCCTCGGGGACCGGCTGCGGGGTGAACACCTGGTCGTCGTCGGAGGGGACGGCGGCGGGGCCGGTGTCCGATCCATACTCCAGGCCGCTGACTTCGAGCCCGGCCTCGGGGCGCGGCGTACCGCCCCCACGGCGGCGTCTGCCGCGGTCCTCGCGTACGGGTTCACCGCCGCGGCGCAACGCCCAGCCGGCCACGAAGCCCTTGCGGAAGGACAGCGTCACCAGGGTCTGGCCGACGGCGAAGGCGGTCGCGCCCGCGGCGATCACGAGCACCGAGGGCAGCACCACCCCGGCGACGACGCCGAGGAACCCGGCGAAGGCGAGCAGGCGCCAGCGCAGCCGGGCCTTGTACTGCATCAAGACCTCGGCAAGCAGCCACAACGCGACGATGCCGAACGCGATGTAGAGGACCGTCATTCCCATGCGTGGCCCCTCTCGGTACGGCCGCCGGCGCGGGAACGGGGGACGGCCGATCAGGCCCGCTGGTGCAGGCCCAGGTTCTCGTAGATCTCGAGGGTCGCCGTGGAATTGTTCAGCGTGATGAAGTGCAGTCCCGGGACACCCTCGGACAGCAGCCGCGCGCAGAACTCCGTGGCGAACTCGATGCCAATGGAGCGTACAGCGGCCGGATCGTCCTTGACGGCGAGCATGCGCTCTTTCACGTCCGCGGGGAAGACCGCGGTACTGAGTTGGGGCAACCGGTCGAGCTGCTTGATGCCCACAACAGGCATGACCTCGGGGATGATCGGGGTCTCGCAGCCCGCCTTCGCGACGCTGTCGCGCAGCCGCAGATAATTCTCGGGATCGAAGAACATCTGGGTGATGGCGTAGTCCGCGCCCGCACGGCACTTGTCCACGAAGTGCCGGATGTCCGTGTCCCAGTCCTGCGAGCGGGGGTGCATCTCGGGGAAGGCCGCGACGCCGACGCAGAAGTCGCCGGACTCCTTGAGCAGGCGCACGAGGTCGGCCGCGTAGTCCACGCCTTCGGGGTGCTTGACCCACGGGCCCATCGGGTCGCCCGGCGGGTCGCCGCGCAGTGCCAGCATGTTGCGGATCCCCGCGTCGGCGAACTGGCCGATGACGTGGCGCAGCTCGGCGACGGAGTGGTCGACGGCCGTCAGGTGCGCGACGGGGGTGAGGGTGGTGTCCGCGGCGATCTGCTCGGTGGCGCGGACGGTGCCACCCCGGGTGGAACCGCCGGCTCCGTACGTGACGGAGACGAAGCTCGGGGAGACCGCCTCGATCCGGCGGAGCGCGTTCCAGAGGTTGCGCTCGCCCTTCTCGGTCTTGGGGGCCCAGAACTCGAACGAGTACGAGCTTCCGGACGCGAGGAGGTCGCGGACCGTGTGTGCACGGTCCGACCAGGTGGAAGCGGTTCCTAGGGCCATACGGGCAGGTTAGACGCGCCCCGGCGGACGCCGAAGCGTTGTCCATCAATTGGACACGTTTTTGGACACTAGGCCAGGCGGGCGCGGATCACCTTGGAGAGTTCGGCCGCGGCGGCCTGCGGGTCCGAGGCCTCGGTGATCGCCCGTACGACGACGACGCGGGTGGCGCCGGCGTCCAGCACCTCGTCGAGGTTGCCGCGGTCGATGCCCCCGATGGCGAACCAGGGGCGGTCCTGCTCCAGGGAGGCCGCGTACCGGACGAGGTCCAGGCCCGGGGCGTAGCGGCCGGGCTTGGTGGGGGTGGGCCAGCAGGGGCCGGTGCAGAAGTAGTCCACGCCGGGCTCGGCGACGGCCGCGTCCACCTCGGACTCCGCGTGGCAGGAGCGCCCGATCAGGACGCCGGCGCCGAGGATCGCGCGGGCGGCGGGGACGGGGATGTCGCCCTGGCCGAGGTGCAGGACGTCGGAGCCGATGGCGTGCGCGACGTCGGCGCGGTCGTTGACCGCGAGGAGCTTGCCGTGGCGGCGGGCGGCCTCGGCGAAGACCTGGAGGTGTTCGAGCTCCTCGCCCGCCTCCATGCCCTTGTCGCGGAGCTGGACGATGTCGACGCCGCCGGCCAGGGCGGCCTCGAGGAACTCCGGGAGGTCTCCCTGCCGCTTGCGGGCGTCCGTGCAGAGGTAGAGCCGGGCGTCGGAAAGCTGCTGCATGGGAGTCCCCCCGTGGTGGTGGCGGTGTACGGGCCCGGGCTGCGGGCCCGTACACCTGTGGATCAGCCGGTCAGAGGGCGAGCGCCTGAGCGCGGCGCTTCACCTCCGTGCCGCGATTCTCACTCAGAGCCTGCACGGGGGTGCCGGGCAGGGTGTCGTCGGCGGTGAACAGCCACTCCAGGATCTCCTCGTCGGTGAACCGATCGTCGCGGAGGACGGTCAGCAGGCCGACCAGACCCTTGACGATCTTGTCTCCGTCGATGAAGGCGGCGGGCACCTGGAGGGAGCGGTTCTCGCCGCGGCGCACCGCGAGCAGCTGACCTTCCTTGACCAGCTGGCGAACCTTGGTCACTTCGATGTCGAGCATCTCCGCGATGTCGGGGAGGTACAGCCAGGCGGGGACAAGGGCATCGATCTTTGCGTCAATCTCGGTCACGGGGACAAGCCTGCCACCTCGGACAGGCCGCCGGTACCTGGCCCCGTCCGTCCGTGGCCCCGCCGGGCGCCCGACCGGCGGTGGCCGGGCCCTGGCCGGGCCGTGGCCGGGCCCTGGTCAGGCCGTGGCGGAGCGCAGGGGGACGTCCGGGTCCGCCGCCCTGGCCGGGTCCAGGGGGGTGCCCGACTCGATCAGCTTGCGGCCCTGGGCCAGGTCCCGGGGGCGGCCCACCGCGAGGACCGCGACCAGCGCGCCGCCGCGCAGCCAGCACACCGACCAGGTGGGTGCGGCGGGGTCGCCGCGCCACAGCAGGGTGTCGGCGGCGCCGTGGTGTCCCGCGTACTGGACGAAGCGGCCGAACTGCTCGGACCAGAAGTACGGGACGGGGTCGTAGGCCCGGACGGGCTCCCCGGCGAGGATGTTCGCGGCGACCGCCCGCGGGCCCTGGAGGGCGTTGTCCCAGTGGTGGACCAGCAGCCGGGTCCCGTAGCGGGCCGAGGGGAAGGAGGCGCAGTCCCCGACCGCGTACACCCCGGGCAGGCTGGTGCGCAGGTGGGCGTCGGCCGTGACGGAGCCGTCGGGGCCCAGGTCCACGCCGGTCCCGGCCAGCCAGTCGGTGGCGGGGCGGGCGCCGATGCCGACGACGACCGCGCCGGCCGGCAGGGCGCGGCCGTCCGCGAGCAGGACCCGGCCCGGCTCGACGGCGGCGACCTTCGTGCCGGTGAGCAGTTCGGCCCCGGCCTCGGCGTACCAGCGGGCCATCGGGGCGGTGACCTCCGCCGGGAGGGCTCCCGCGAGGACCCGGTCCGCGGCCTCGACCACCGTGACGGCGCAGCCGGCCTCGCGGGCCGCGGTGGCGAACTCGGCGCCGATCCAGCCCGCCCCGACGACCACGGCGGCGGGGGCCGCCGCCAGGACGGGGCGCAGCCGGGCGGCGTCGTCGAGGGTGCGCAGCAGGTGGACGCCGGGGACGCCCTCGGTGCCGGGGAGGGTCAGCGGCAGTGCGCCGGTGGCCAGGACGAGGGCCTCGTACGGGACCGGGCCGGCCTCCGTGTCGAGCTCCCGGTCGGCGGCCCGGAGCCCGGTGACCTCGGTCCCCAGTCGCAGGTCGATCCGGAGCCCCTCGAAATCGACCTCGAAGGCGGAGTCCTCGGCCTTGCCGAGCAGCACCGCCTTGGACAGCGGGGGGCGGTCGTAGGGCTGGTGGGGTTCGGCGCCGAGCAGGATGACGGGGCCGGTGAAGCCCTGTTCCCGCAAGGCCACCGCGGTCTGCACCCCGGCCATTCCGGCGCCGACGATCACGACACCGGGCGTGTTCTGTTCCGTCTGCTTTCGCGTCTGCTCGCTCACGCGCCCAGCCTAGTGAACTGACGGCCCGTCAGGAACAGGGGGCGGGGAGGCAGCCTTACCCGCCACCGCGCACAGGGTTAGTCTGGCCACCGTACCTATCGCGGGAGTCCGGGCGCACCGGGCTGAGAGGGAGGCTGGCCGGCCTCCGACCGTACGAACCTGATCCGGGTCATGCCGGCGAAGGGAGGGGCTGGACGCCCATGCACTCATCTCGAAGCGGATCCGGACGAAACGGATCCGACGTCCTCGTCATCGGGGGCGGCATCATCGGCCTGGTCACCGCCTGGCGGGCCGCCCGGCGCGGGCTGCGCACCGCGCTCGCCGACCCGGAGCCCGGCGGCGGCGCCGCCCAGGTCGCGGCCGGCATGCTCGCCGCCGTCACCGAACTGCACTACGGCGAGGAGACCCTGCTCGGGCTCAACGTCGCCTCCGCGGAGCGCTACCCGCAGTTCGCCGCCGAACTCGCCGAAGCCAGCGGCGGCATGGACCTCGGCTACCGCTCCTGCGGCACCCTCGCCGTCGCCCTCGACGCCGACGACCGGCTCCACCTGCGGGAGCTGCACGCCCTCCAGCGCCGCTGCGGCCTGGAGTCCGAGTGGCTCACCGGCCGCGAGTGCCGCCGCCTGGAACCGATGCTCGCCCCCGGGGTGCGCGGCGGGCTGCGCGTCGACGGCGACCACCAGGTGGACCCGCGCCGACTCGCGGCCGCACTGCTCGCCGCCTGCGAACGGGCCGGGGTCGCCGTGCACCGCACGCGCGCCGAGCGGCTGCTGACCACCGCCGACCGGGCCGTGGGCGCCGCACTGGAGGACGGTACGCAGCTGCGCGCCGACCAGGTGGTCCTCGCGGCGGGCTCCCTCAGCGGACGCCTCGCGGGGGTGCCGCCGGAGGTGGCGGTGCCCGTACGGCCCGTCAAGGGCCAGGTGCTGCGGCTCGCGGTGCCGGCCGCGTACGGGCCGTTCCTGTCGCGGACCGTACGGGCCGTCGTACGCGGCAGCCACGTCTACCTGGTGCCGCGCGAGAACGGCGAGCTCGTCGTCGGGGCCACCAGCGAGGAACTCGGCTGGGACACCACCGTCACGGCGGGCGGGGTGTACGAGCTGCTGCGCGACGCCCACGAGCTGGTGCCCGGCATCACCGAGCTCCCGCTCGTCGAGACCCGGGCGGGCCTGCGCCCCGGCTCCCCCGACAACGCGCCACTGCTCGGCCCGACCGAGCTGCCCGGGCTGCACCTGGCCACCGGGCACTACCGCAACGGGGTGCTGCTGACCCCGCTCACCGGCGACGTGATGGGGGAACTGCTGGCGACCGGCGTCGTACCGGAGATCGCCCGCCCCTTCAGCCCGCGCCGCTTCTCCACCACCCGTCAGGAGTCCTTCGTATGACCATCTCCGTCAACGGCGAGCCGCGCGAGATCGCGGACGGCACCACCCTCGACGCGGTGGTCGCCACACTGACCCGGGCACCCAAGGGCGTCGCCGCCGCCCTCAACGAGACCGTCGTCCCGCGCGGCCAGTGGCCGCACACACCGGTGGACGAGGGCGACCGGATCGAGATCCTCACCGCGGTCCAGGGAGGCTGACGACCATGGCGGACGACCTCTTCACCCTCGGCGGCCGGACCTTCTCCTCCCGCCTGATCATGGGCACGGGCGGCGCCCCGAGCCTGGACGTCCTGGAGCGCGCCCTCGTCGCCTCCGGCACCGAACTGACCACCGTGGCGATGCGCCGCCTGGACCCGACGGTGCAGGGCTCGGTCCTGTCCGTCCTGAACCGGCTGGACATCGCCGTCCTCCCCAACACGGCGGGCTGCTTCACGGCGGGCGAGGCGGTCCTCACCGCCCGGCTGGCACGCGAGGCCCTCGGCACGGACTGGATCAAGCTGGAGGTCGTCGCCGACGAGCGCACCCTCCTGCCGGACGGCGTCGAGCTGCTGGACGCCGCGGAAACCCTGGTCGACGAGGGCTTCACCGTCCTCCCGTACACCAACGACGACCCGGTCCTCGCCCGCAAGCTGGAGGACGTGGGCTGCGCGGCGATCATGCCGCTGGGGTCCCCCATCGGCTCGGGGATGGGAATCCGCAACCCGCACAACTTCGAGCTGATCGCGGAACGGGCCGGGGTCCCGGTCATCCTCGACGCAGGCGCCGGCACCGCCTCCGACGTGGCCCTCGCCATGGAACTCGGATGCGCGGCGGTGATGCTCGCCTCGGCGGTGACGCGCGCCCAGTCCCCCGTCCTGATGGCGGCGGCGATGCGGGACGCCGTCACGGCGGGCCGCCTCGCCTTCCGCGCGGGCCGCATCCCCCAACGCCGCTTCGCCGAAGCCTCCTCCCCGGCGGAGGGCCGCGCGGCCCTGGACCCGGAACGCCCGGCGTTCTGATCCCCTTCGACGCGGCTCGCGGCGCGGGCCCGCCATCTCCCCCTCGACCCCCTGGGGCGGGCCGGTGGCTGCCCACCCGCCCCGGGTGCGGGCGGGTGGTCGGGGAGCCGTAGCCCCCTGGACGGCCTCAGGGAAGGTTGGGGGCTTCCCGTCAGTCTCATCGTCCTTCCGTGTCGGGCCGGCCTGTCAAGGGCGCTCCCTTCGGTCGCGTCGCTTCGCGATGGCCTTCGGCCACCCTTGACAGACCGTCCCGCCCCGGAAAAACGAAGACTGCCGGGAAACCCCCAAAAGAACGGCACGGTCGACAGGGAAGGGACGGGTTCCCTCAGAGATCAGGCGAGGGACCGGGCATCGGCCCACCGGGCATCCGAGCCCCCAGACCCCGGGCCGGGGGCCCGGCTACCCGCACCAAAGGCCGACCAGGCGCCCCTGCGGCGCACCCAGGCGCAGCAGATCGCTACGCGCTCCTCGAATCACGGCGACCGACGGCCGTCGGGGGCTGATACCCCCACCACATGTCGATCAGAGCGGCGCGGGAAGCGGACGGTCGCGACAGATCGCTACGCGCTTCTCCGATCTCGGCGACCGACGGCCGTCAAGGGCTGATCTGTGAGCAGTTGGCGTCCGTCGTGACTTCGGACATGGGGGCTGTTGCCGTCAAGGGCGTCCAGTAGTCGGATGGCGTAGACCTCCGACATACGCTCGGCCACCTCGTCCGGTGTGAGCCACTGGACTGCCGTGCTTTCGCCTGAGAGGCGTTCGGTTCCACCTGAAGGCTTGCAGCGGAAGACCAGGGCCACCACTCCAGCCGTGATGTTCTTGTACACGCCGGTGAGCTGGTCCACCTCGACATGAATGCCGGTTTCCTCCAGCACTTCCCGCCTCACCCCGCCCTCGGGCGTTTCCGTCAGCTCCAGCACTCCGCCCGGTAGCTCCCATGTCCCGTTGTCGGCTCGCCGGATGGCCAGCAGTCGGCCGTCATCACGCACCACCACCCCGGCAACCGACACAGAATGGCGTGGCGTTGACCTGTCCGACGGGTCACTGTTACTCATGTACATGAGCATAGGAGGATGCGAAGGACCATGGGAGAAGCTGTAGGAGGAGGCAAGGCCGTCCCTCGGTACTTGCAGATCGCCGAGGACATCGTCCAGCAGGTTCATGCCGGCACCTTGAAGCCGGGAGACCAGGTGCCCAGCGAATCCGAGATGGTCGAGCGGTACGGGGTCTCGGGCGGGACCGTCCGCAAGGCCATGCTGGAGATCCGCGCCAGCGGTCTTGTGGAGACCCGCCATGGCAAGGGCTCCTACGTCAAGGACCGGCCGCCGGTGCGCCACCGGTCATCAGATCGGTTCCGTCGTTCGCTTCGGCAGAGCGGCAAAGCCGCCTACCTTGCCGAATCGGAACAGTCGGGCGCTACCGCGAAGGTCAGCGTCGTCTACGTCGGGCCGGTGAAGGCACCGGAGACGATCGCCCAGCGGCTGGGCGTGGAGGTGGGGACTCAGGTCCTCGCGCGCCGCCGCTTGTACTTCCGCAATGGCACTCCCGTGGAAACCGCGACGTCGTACCTGCCGTGGGACGTGGTGCGCGACATCCCGGAACTCTTCGCCGAGAACCCCGGAGGCGGCGGCATCTACGCCCGCCTTGAAGAGCGTGGCCACACCTTCGCCGAGTTCGTGGAGACCCTGCAGGCGCGGCCTGCCGCGAAGGCCGAGGCATCGGAGCTGGCGCTGAGCCCTGGCGCCACTGTGGTGCACCTGCTGAGGAACGCCGTCACGGATGCGGGTCGCGTCGTGGAGGTATGCGACACCCTCATGGCAGCTGACCAGTTCGTTTTCGAGTTCCGCATCCCGGCGACCGGCTGACGACTACCACTCCACCTGCAACCCGCTGTGCTTTCACCATCACAGCGGGTTGACTCATGTACAGGAGTCAGGGCACTCTTCCTCGTGTCACTCATATACATGAGTGAAGGAGTTCAGCTTCTCTAGAGGAGTTGCCACATGAGTCAGATTCCCGTCCGCCCGGCAGCCACGTCCGGCATCGACAGCGACACCCTCTCGGTGAGGGCTGTCGCGGCAATCGAGCCGAGCTCTGAACTGCTCGACCGCGCACTGGCCGGCTGGGAGCGCTTCCTCGGCACGTTCGAGACCACGTCCGATGAGTGAGTGCTACGAGTACGTGCCGCACTGGCTCCTCCGCCAGCGCGTGCGCGACATCCCGTCGGGTGTCGAGGGCGTACTCATGGCCGTGATCAACGAGAACGTCTCCGACACCGGCGTAGAGCGCTGGATGGAGCTCGCCTACATCCGCAACGCCTCCGGCCGTGAGTTCGCCACTGCCGTCACCAACATCGAACCCGCGACAGATCAGCCCTTGACGGCCGTCAGTCGCCGAGATCAGAGAAGCGCGTAGCGATCTCACGCGCCTGAACGCTTCCCGCGCCGCTCTGATCGACATGTGGTGGGGGTATCAGCCCCCGGCGGCCGTCGGTCGCCGTGATTCGAGGAGCGCGTAGCGATCTGTTGCGCCTGGGTGCGCCGCAGGGGCGCCTGGTCGGCCTTTGGTGCGGGTAGCCGGGCCCCCGGTCCGGGGGTCTGGACGTCTGAGGGCTCGGATGCCCGGCGGGCCGGCGCCCGGTCCCTCGCCTCATCCCTGAGGGACCCGTCCTTCGGCCATGGACCGTGCCGTTCTTTTGGGGGTTTCCCGGCAGTCTTCGTTTTTCCGGGGCGGGACGGTCTGTCAAGGGTGGCCGAAGGCCATCGCGAAGCGACGCGAACGCAGTGAGCGCCCTTGACAGGCCGGCCCGACACGGAAGGACGATGAGACTGACGGGAAACCCCCAACACCTCCCTGAGACCGTCCAGGGGGCTACGGCTCCCCGACCACCCGCCCGCACCCGGGGGCGGGTGGGCAGCCACCGGCCCGCCCCAGGGGGTCGAGGGGGAGATGGCGGGCCCACGCCGCGAGCCGCGTACCGCCCCCCATGTCACGGCTGCGCTGCAAGCGTGGACGCCCCGGACGGCTCAAACGCGTCGGCTCGTAGAATCGCCGGGTGGATACGACCCTGGATGACCCCCTCGTCGGGCGCGTGCTCGACGGCCGCTACCGCATCGACGCCCGTATCGCGGCCGGCGGCATGGCCACGGTCTACCGGGCCGTCGACACGCGCCTCGACCGCGTCCTCGCGCTGAAGGTGATGCACCCGGCCCTCGCCGCCGACGCCGGCTTCGTCGACCGCTTCATCCGTGAGGCGAAGTCCGTGGCCCGCCTCGCCCACCCGAACGTGGTCGCCGTCTTCGACCAGGGCACGGACGGGCCGTACACCTACCTGGCCATGGAGTACGTCTCCGGCTGCACCCTGCGCGACGTGCTCCGTGAGCGCGGCGCCCTCCAGCCGCGGGCCGCCCTGGACATCCTGGAGCCGGTCCTCGCCGCCCTCGGCGCCGCGCACCGCGCCGGGTTCGTCCACCGGGACATGAAGCCCGAGAACGTCCTGATCGGCGACGACGGCCGCGTCAAGGTCGCCGATTTCGGTCTCGTCCGCTCCGTGGACTCGGCGACGAACACCACCGGATCGATCCTCGGGACGGTGTCGTACCTGGCGCCCGAGCAGATCGAGAACGGCGTCACCGACACCCGCGTCGACGTCTACGCCTGCGGTGTCGTCCTCTACGAGATGCTCACGGGCGGCAAACCGCACACCGGCGGCACCCCCGCCCAGGTGCTCTACCAGCACCTCAACGAGGACGTGCCGCCCCCTTCGGCCGCCGTCCCCGGACTGCCCGCCGCCCTCGACTCCCTGGTCGCGCAGGCCACGGCCCGCAACCCCGGGCTGCGCCCCTCCGACGCCGCGTCCCTGCTCGGGCTGGCCCGCGACGCCCGCGCGCAGCTCGGCGACGCGGAGCTGGACGCCGTACCGCCGCAGGCGCGGGCCCAGGAGCGGACCTCCAGCGAGGACCGTACGGGGGTGATCCCCCGCCCCGTCGACACGGACGCGGTGCAGCACACCTCCCGGCTGGCCGTGCCCCCGACCTCGCCGGCGCCCGCACCGGACCGCCGCCGGGCGCCGCGCCCGCGCCCGCGGCGCGGCGTGGTCCTGGTGGTCGCCGGGGTGCTGCTGGCGCTCGGTCTGGGCATCGGCGTCTGGTACATCAGCTCCGGCCAGTTCACCAAGGTCCCCAACCTCCTCGGCAAGACGGAGGAGCAGGCGAGGTCCCAGCTGTCGGCCGCCGGTCTCGGGGTGAAGACCGTCGACCGGAAGTTCAGTGACGCCTTCGACCGCGGGACGGTGATGAACACGGACCCCGGCGGCGGCAAGCGGATCCGCGACAACGGCGCGGTGACGCTGACCGTCTCGCGCGGCCCCGAGACGGTCAGCGTGCCCGACCTCAAGGGGCGGCCGCTCCAGGACGCGCAGACCGAGCTGACGAAGACGGGTCTGGCGCCGGGCATCGTCACCCAGGCCTTCAGCCAGGACGTGGCCCAGGGCTCGGTGATCAGCACCAACCCGGCGGGCGGCCAGAAGCGGGCACCCGACACCGCCGTCGCGCTGCTCGTCAGCAAGGGCCGGCCCGTGCCGGTCCCGAACGTGGTGGGGCTGGACCTCGTCGCCGCGAAGGCCGCGCTGGAGGGCGTCGGCCTGAAGGTCGGCCCCTCCCCCGAGCCGGTCAACTCCCCGCAGCCCGCCGGCCAGGTGGCGAACCAGTCGCTCGCCCCGGGCTCGCAGGCCGCCGCCGGTGACACGGTGACGCTGACCGCCTCGAAGGGCCCGCGTCAGGTCCAGGTGCCGAACGTCACCGGCCAGGATGTGGACGCCGCCCGCAAGAGCCTGGAGGCCCTCGGCTTCAAGGTGAAGGTGGACCGCCCGTTCCTCTCCTTCAGCAACACGGTGGAGTCCCAGTCGGTGCCCGCCGGCCAGGGCGCCTCCGAGGGCAGCACCATCACCGTGAGGACGAAAGGCCTGTGAGCGTTCCCCCGATGCGCAACCCGGTGGGCGGGCACGTCCCCGTCGCCGGCGGGCTGGCCTCGGTCGGCCTGACCTACGCCCGCGAGATGGGCGCCGAGGCCGTGCAGGTCTTCGTCGCCAATCCGCGCGGCTGGGCCACCCCGACCGGGAACCCGGCGCAGGACGAGCTGTTCCGCGCCGGGTGCGCCGAGGCGGCGATCCCCGCGTACGTCCACGCCCCGTACCTGATCAACTTCGGCTCGCACACCGAGGCGACCGTGGAGAAGTCGGTGGAGTCGCTGCGGCACTCGCTGCGCCGGGCCCGGCGGATCGGCGCGCTCGGGGTGGTCGTGCACACCGGCTCGGCGACCGGGGGCCGCCCGCGCGAGGCGGCGTACGCGCAGGTCAGGGAGCACATGCTGCCCCTGCTGGACGAGCTGACCCATGACGACGACCCCTTCCTGCTGCTGGAGTCCACGGCCGGGCAGGGCTCCTCGCTGTGCTCGCGCACCTGGGACTTCGGGCCGTACTTCGAGGCGCTCGACCACCATCCGAAGCTGGGCATCTGCCTGGACACCTGCCACATCTTCGCGGCCGGGCACGACCTCGCCGAGCGGGGCGGCACCAAGCAGACGCTGGACCTGCTGGTGGACACGGTGGGCCCGGGCCGGCTGAAGCTGATCCACGCGAACGACTCGAAGGAGGGCGTCGGCGCCCACAAGGACCGGCACGCCAACATCGGCCAGGGCCACATCGGCCGCGAGGCCTTCGCGGAGCTGTACGAGCACCCGGAGACGGAGGGCGTGCCGCTGATCATCGAGACGCCGGGCGGCAAGGAGGGGCACGCGGCGGACGTGGCCCTGCTGAAGGAGCTGCGCGGCCCGCGCTGACCCCTGATCCACTCCTTGAGGAATACCCCTGGGGGGTATACGGTTCTGTCATCTCGGCAGGACCGTAGTCCGCGTTTCCCAGCAGGGGGTTGTCGTCATGGAGCACGCACACCAGCACCACGATCAGCACGAGCACCACGGACACGAGCACCACCAGCACGGCGGCCACGGCAGCCACGGCAGCCACGGCAAGGTCAGCTGGGCCATGGCGGCGAAGGCCACCCTGCACTGCCTCACCGGATGCGCCATCGGCGAGGTGCTCGGCATGATCATCGGCACGGCCCTGGGCTGGGGGAACGTCTCGACGATGATCCTCGCGATCGCCCTCGCGTTCTTCTTCGGCTACGCGCTCACCCTGCGCGGGATCCTCGCCGCGGGAGTGGACTTCCGTACGGCCGTCCGGGTGGCGCTGGCCGCGGACACCCTTTCGATCGCCGTCATGGAGCTGATCGACAACGGGGTGATCGCCCTGTGGCCCGGCGCGATGGACGCCCACCTGTCGGAGCCGCTGTTCTGGACGGTGCTCGCACTCTCACTGGTGCTGGCCTTCGTCGTGACCACCCCGGTCAACAAGTGGATGATCGGCCGCGGCAAGGGTCACGCGGTCGTCCACCAGTACCACCACTGATACCGCCAGGGGGTACCGCTAGAGCTCGGGGCCGTCGCCCGGCTCCTCCTGGTACGAGTACCGCTGTTCGCGCCAGGGGTCACCGATGTTGTGGTAGCCCCGCTCCTCCCAGAAGCCGCGGCGGTCGGCGGTCATGTACTCGATGCCGCGGACCCACTTGGGACCCTTCCAGGCGTACAGGTGCGGCACCACGAGCCGCAGCGGGAAACCGTGCTCGGCCGTCAGCAGTTCGCCGCCCATGTGGGTGGCGAAGACGGTGCGCTCGGCCGCGAAGTCGGCCAGTCTCATGTTGGAGCTGAAGCCGTACTCGGCCCACACCATCACGTGCGTGACCTGCGGGGCCGGCGGGGCCAGGGCCAGTACGGTGCGCGTCGACACCCCGCCCCATTCGGCGCCCAGCATGCTGAACTTGGTGACGCAGTGCAGGTCCGCCACGACCGACTCGAACGGCAGGGCCGCGAACTCCTCGTGGTTCCAGCAGTGCTTCTCGCCGTCGGCCGTCGCGCCGAAGACGCGGAACTCCCAGCGCTCCGGCTTGAACTTGGGCACGGGACCGTAGTGGGTGACGGGCCAACCCCGTTGCAACCGCTGCCCCGGAGGGAGCTCGAACTGCTCTGCTCCCGGAGATTCCCGGCTTTCCGGCTGACCCATGTCTCCATGGTGACAGACGTAGCGGGGTGGTCACGACCAGGCAAGACCCTATTCGGGCAAGTCACGGCAACTCCCACTAAGGAGGCACTTACTGGACGGCCTCCAACGGCGGTGCAAAGATGCGCGCACCTGCCCAGTCACCTAGCTGACATTGCTTGGAAGGAGCCTCTGCGATGCAGGGCGACCCCGAGGTCCTTGAGTTTCTCAACGAGCAGCTGACCGGCGAGCTCACGGCCATCAACCAGTACTGGCTGCACTACCGCATCCAGGACAACAAGGGTTGGACGAAGCTCGCCAACTACACCCGTGCCGAGTCCATCGACGAGATGAAGCACGCGGACAAGATCACCGAACGCATCCTGATGCTGGACGGGCTGCCGAACTACCAGCGCCTGTTCCACGTGCGCGTCGGCCAGACCCTGACGGAGATGTTCCAGGCGGACCGACAGGTCGAGGTCGAGGCCATCGACCGCCTCAAGCGGGGCATCGAGGTCATGCGCGGCAAGGGCGACATCACCTCGGCGCGGCTGTTCGAGGAGATCCTGGAGGACGAGGAGCACCACATCGACTACCTCGACACCCAGCTGGAGCTCATCGAGAGCATCGGGGAGCCGCTCTACATCGCGCAGCTGATCGAGCAGCCGGAGAGCTGACGGCCCCGGACGCGCCCGGGCGCCTACGGGCGTCTACGCCGCTTCGGCCAGCGCGGCCACGGGTTCGGCCGCGAGAACCGCGGCCCCGTTGCCCTTCTCCAGGAGTTCCCGGCGGGGGCAGGCCCCGCGGCCGAGCAGGCCCTGGATGGTGCGCACGCAGGAGCCGCAGTCGGTGCCGGCCTTCGTGGCGGAGGCGATCTGGCGGGGGGTGCAGGCCCCGGCAGCCGCGTGTTCCTTGACCTGCTTGTCGGTGACCCCGAAGCAAGAGCAGACGTACACGCGGTTCACCTCCCTGGTGCGGAACGGTTCGGCGGGCCATCCCCTATTCGGTGAGGCTTACCTAACCGTACCCAAAGTTAGGGTCCCCTAAAAGACCCGGGTACGACGATGGGGCGCGGATCACATCGATCCGCGCCCCATCGTCGTAGGAAGCCACCTACTGATCGCGATCCCTACTGGTCGCGGTACATCTCCGCGACCAGGAACGCCAGGTCCAGGGACTGGCTGCGGTTGAGCCGCGGGTCGCAGGCCGTCTCGTAGCGCTGGTGCAGGTCGTCGACGAAGATCTCGTCGCCGCCGCCCACGCACTCGGTGACGTCGTCACCGGTGAGCTCGACGTGGATGCCGCCCGGGTGGGTGCCGAGGCCCTTGTGGACCTCGAAGAAGCCCTTGACCTCGTCGAGCACGTCGTCGAAACGGCGCGTCTTGTGGCCCGAGGCCGCCTCGAAGGTGTTGCCGTGCATCGGGTCGGTGACCCAGGCGACGGTCGCACCGGACGCGGTGACCTTCTCGACCAGCTCGGGGAGCTTGTCGCGGACCTTGTCGGCGCCCATGCGGACGACGAAGGTCAGCCGGCCCGGCTCGCGCTCGGGGTCCAGGCGGTCGATGTACGTCAGCGCCTCGTCCACCGTGGTGGTCGGGCCGAGCTTGATGCCGATCGGGTTGGCGATCTGCGAGCAGAACTCGATGTGTGCGTGGTCCAGCTGGCGGGTGCGCTCACCGATCCAGACCATGTGGCCGGAGGTGTCGTACAGCTTCCCGGTGCGGGAGTCCGTACGGGTGAGGGCGCCCTCGTAGTCGAGGAGCAGCGCCTCGTGGGAGGCGTAGAACTCGACGGCCTTGAACTCGGCCGGGTCGGTGCCACAGGCCTTCATGAAGTTCAGGGCGTTGTCGATCTCCCGGGCGAGCTGCTCGTAGCGCTGCCCGGACGGGGAGGACTTCACGAAGTCCTGGTTCCAGGCGTGCACCTGGCGCAGGTCGGCGTAGCCACCGGTGGTGAAGGCGCGCACCAGGTTCAGCGTCGAGGCCGACGCGTGGTACATGCGCTTCAGCCGCTCGGGGTCCGGGATCCGGGCCTCTTCGGTGAAGGCGAAGCCGTTGACGGAGTCACCGCGGTAGGTCGGCAGGGTGACGCCGTCGCGGGTCTCGGTGTCCTTGGAGCGCGGCTTGGAGTACTGGCCCGCGATGCGGCCGACCTTCACGACGGGCACGGAGGCCGCGTACGTCAGGACGGCGCTCATCTGGAGCAGCGTCTTCAGCTTGGCGCGGATGTGGTCGGCGGACACGGCGTCGAAGGCCTCGGCGCAGTCGCCACCCTGGAGCAGGAACGCCTCGCCCTTGGCGACGGCTCCCAGACGGGCGCGCAGCTGGTCGCACTCACCCGCGAAGACGAGGGGAGGATACGACTCGAGGTCCGCGACGACAGCGCGCAGGGCCTCGGCATCGGGGTACGAAGGCTGCTGCGCCGCGGGAAGGTCTCGCCAGGTCGCCTTGGCGGCGGGGGCTTGGGTTTCAGCGTTCACGGTCACCTCGTACACATTACGGCGTCCCACGTCGCGTCCGGCCCGGCGCCCACCTGGTGAGACGGTGTCGTTCGAAGGCCCAGGGCCCGGAAATGAACGGAATCCGAGGTTCACATGTCGGTATAGAACGGATGCAGCGAGATCACGTCCGCTTGGGCTAGGGTGCCTCGCATGTACGCACACTCCGACCAGAACTGGTGGTGGCCCGCTCCCGGCGGCCCACCCCTCGTGCGTACCCACTGACACGAGCGACGCGAAGGCCGCCCCGAGGGGCGGCCTTCCGTGTTCCACGGACAGACGGACCAGGGCCGCTCCTCCCCCGACACCGCGCCGGACCCACCGGCACACCGGAAGGACCCGCCCACCCATGTCCCAGGACCACTCCCTCAGCCGGCTGCTCGACGACTCCTGCCCGCCCTTCGCCCTGCTGCGCCGGCGCACCCCGGGCCGCGACCACGACACCGTCGAGGTGCTGCTCGGCCCGGTCCACGAGGCCGAGCGCCTCGCCGACCTGCCCGTCGGGGAGCTTCCCGCCCTCGCCCTGGTGCCGTTCCGCCAGATCCGCGAGCGCGGTTTCGACGTGCGCGACGACGGCACGCCGCTGAGCGTGCTGGCCGCCGAGGAGGCCTGGGAGATCCCCCTCGCCGAGGCCCTGGCCGCGCTCCCGGACCACGAGGTGAAGGTCGACGGCGGCGGCTTCGACGTGTCCGACGAGGACTACGCGACCACCGTCGAACGGGTGATCCGCGAGGAGATCGGCCGGGGCGAGGGCGCGAACTTCGTCATCCGGCGCACCTACGAGGACCGCATCGAGGGCTTCGGCCGGGCCGACGCCCTCGCCCTGTTCCGCCGCCTGCTGCTCGGCGAGCGCGGCGCGTACTGGACGTACGTCGTCCACACCGGGGACCGCACCCTGGTCGGGGCCAGCCCCGAGGTGCACGTGCGGATGTCCGGGGGCACGGTCGTGATGAACCCGATCAGCGGCACGTACCGCTATCCCGCAGGGGGCCCGACGGCCGATTCGCTGCTGGCGTTCCTCGGCGACCGCAAGGAGACCGAGGAGCTGTCGATGGTCGTCGACGAGGAGCTCAAGATGATGTGCACGGTCGGCGACATGGGCGGGGTCGTCGTCGGCCCCCGTCTGAAGGAGATGTCCCACCTCGCGCACACGGAGTACGAGCTGCGCGGACGCTCCTCGCTGGACGTCCGCGAGGTGCTGCGGGAGACCATGTTCGCGGCGACGGTCACGGGCTCGCCCGTGCAGAACGCCTGCCGGGTCATCGAGCGGTACGAGAGCGGCGGCCGCGGCTACTACGCGGGCGCCCTCGCGCTGCTGGGCATCGACTCCGCCGGGGCGCAGACCCTCGACTCCCCCATCCTGATCCGCACCGCCGACATCGCCCCCGACGGCGCCCTGCGCGTGCCGGTCGGGGCGACCCTGGTGAGGCACTCGGACCCGGCGGGCGAGGTCGCCGAGACGCACGCCAAGGCCGCCGGGGTGCTGGCGGCCCTGGGCGTACGGGAGGCCGCGCCCCGGCCGGCCTTCGAGGGGGCCCGGCTGACGGACGACCCCCGGGTGCGGGCGGCCCTGGACGCCCGGCGCGGGGACCTGGCCCCGTTCTGGCTGCGGATGCAGGAGCGCCCGGCGGAGATCACCGGGCACGCCCTGGTCGTGGACGGGGAGGACACCTTCACCGCGATGCTGGCCCACGTGCTGCGGGTGACCGGGCTGGACGTGACCGTACGCCGCTACGACGACCCGGGGCTGCGGGAGGCCGCCCTGGCCTGGGACGGCCCGATCGTGCTGGGCCCGGGGCCGGGCAACCCGGCGGAGTCCGACGACCCGAAGATGCGGATGCTGCGCGCCCTGGCCGCCGAGCTGCTGGCCTCGCACCGGGGCGGGATCCTGGGCGTCTGCCTGGGCCACGAGCTGCTGGCGGCCGAGCTGGGGCTGCCGCTGATCCGCAAGGCGGAGCCGGCGCAGGGGGCGCAGACGCGGATCGACCTGTTCGGGGCCGAGGAGGTGGTCGGCTTCTACAACACGTACACCGCGCACTGCTCCGACGAGCTGGCGCTGCGGCTGGCCGGCGAGGGGATCGAGGTCTCCCGGGACCCGGCCACCGGTGAGGTGCACGCCCTGCGGTCGGCGGCGGGCGGGGTCGCGGGCGTGCAGTTCCACCCGGAGTCGGTGCTCACCCTGCGCGGGGTGGAGCTGGTCCGGGACCTGCTGAGCGGGGTCATGGCCCCGGCGTAGCGGTCAGGCGGACGGCAGGAGGGTGTTCTCGGAGCGGCGGCCGGCCAGGTAGTCGGCCACGTTCCGGACGGTGGTGTCGATGATCTGTCCGACGGCGTCGGCCGTGTAGTAGGCCTGGTGGCTGGTCACCACGACGTGCGGGAAGGTGACCAGCCGGGCCAGGGTGTCGTCCTCGACGGCTTCGAGCGACTTGTCGAGGAAGAACACCCCGGCCTCCGCCTCGTACACGTCGAGGCCGACACCGGTGAAGCGGCCCGCCCGCAGCTCAGCGACCAGGGCCTCGGTGTCGATCAGGCCTCCCCGGCTGGAGTTCACGAGGATCACGTCGTCGCGCATCGCCTTGAGGGCGGCCGCGTCGATGAGGTGGTGCGTGGAGTCCAGCAGGGGCACGTGCAGGCTGATCAGGTCGGAGCGCGCGAAGAGCTCCTCCTTGTCCACGTACTTCATGCCCAGCTCCAGGCAGGCCGGGTTCTGGGCGACGTCCCAGCCGAGGAGGTCCATCCCGAAGCCGTGGGCGATCCGGGCGAAGGCCGCGCCGATCTTCCCGGTGCCGAGGACACCGGCCGTACGGCCGTGGAAGTCGCGGCCCATCAGCCCGTTCAGCCGGAAGTCGAAGTCGCGGGTGCGGATCGCGGCGCGGACGACCTTGCGGTTGACGGCCATCGCCAGGGTCCAGGCGAACTCGGCCACCGAGTGGGGGGAGTAGGAGGAGACCCGGCCGACCGTCATGCCGAGGCGGCGGGCCACGTCCAGGTCGATGTTGTTGAAGCCGGTGGACCGCTGGGCGATCATCTTCGTCCCGCCGTCGGACAGGGTGTTCAGGACCCTGCTGTTCAGGTCGGCGTTGACGCTGGAGGAGACGATCTCGTACCCGGCGGCGATGGGTGCGGTGTCCTCGCTGAGGAAGACGTCGAGGCAGCGGACCTCGTGCTGTCCGGCGAAGGCCCGCTCGAGGAGGGGCTTCTCGTCGGCGGTCACTCCGAAGGCCAGGATCTCCACGCTTGCTCCCGTACGTCGAACCATGGGTCGTTTGTCACGATACGACCCACGGTCCGACGATGCCCGGCGGCCCGGCCGCCCGGCCCTCGGCGGCCTCAGCCGAAGAAGACCCCGACCTCCGCGTACAGCGCGGGGTCGACCGTCTTGAGCTTCGAGGTGGCCTCGGCGATCGGCACGCGGACGATGTCGGTCCCCTTCAGCGCGACCATCTTGCCGAAGTCCCCGTCGCGCACCGCGTCGATCGCGTGCAGTCCGAAGCGGGTGGCCAGCCAGCGGTCGAAGGCGCTCGGGGTGCCGCCGCGCTGGATGTGCCCGAGGACCGTCGTACGGGCCTCCTTGCCGGTGCGGGCCTCGATCTCCTTGGCCAGCCACTCGCCGACGCCCGAGAGCCGGACGTGCCCGAAGGAGTCCGTGGTGGCGTCCTTGAGCACCAGCTCGCCGTCGGTCGGCATCGCGCCCTCGGCGACCACCACGATCGGCGCGTAGCTCGCCTTGAACCGGGAGGTCACCCAGGCGCAGACCTTGTCCATGTCGAAGCGCTGCTCGGGGATGAGGATGACGTTCGCCCCGCCCGCGAGGCCCGAGTGCAGGGCGATCCAGCCGGCGTGCCGCCCCATGACCTCGACGACCAGCACCCGCATGTGGGACTCGGCGGTGGTGTGCAGCCGGTCGATGGCCTCGGTCGCGATGCCGACGGCCGTGTCGAAACCGAAGGTGTAGTCGGTGGCCGACAGGTCGTTGTCGATGGTCTTGGGCACGCCGACGCACGGGATGCCGTACTCCCCGTGCAGCCGGGCGGCCACGCCCAGGGTGTCCTCGCCGCCGATCGCGATGAGCGCGTCGACCTCGTACTTGGCGAGGTTCTCCTTGATCTCGCGGACCCCGTGCTCCGTCTTGAACGGGTTGGTGCGCGAGGAGCCGAGGATGGTGCCGCCGCGGGGCAGGATCCCGCGGACGGCGGGGATGTCGAGCGGGACGGTGTCCCCCTCGACCGCGCCCCGCCAGCCGTCCTTGAACCCGACGAACCCGTATCCGTACTCCTGGACGCCCTTGCGGACGACGGCCCTGATCACCGCATTGAGCCCGGGGCAGTCGCCGCCGCCCGTGAGCACTCCGACCTTCATGGAATCTCCCTTCGCCATGACGGTCACGCTAGTGGTGACTCAGGTCACAGCAAGGGCCTTGGAGGGGTCAATTCCGGTGGAATCACGGGGCGTTGCGTCCGCGCTTTCACTCGTACGAGGAAGTAAGCAGTACGTACGACCGGCTCCGCGCGCTACGCGTCGTCGAGGCCGCGCTCTATCGCGTAGCGGACGAGCTCCACGCGGTTGTGCAGCTGGAGTTTGCCCAGGGTGTTCTGGACGTGGTTCTGCACCGTGCGGTGGGAGATGACCAGGCGTTCCGCGATCTGCTTGTACGACAGGCCCTTCGCCACCAGGCGCAGCACCTCGGTCTCGCGGTCGGTCAGCTGCGGGGCCTTCGGCTCGTCGGCGGTGGCGGGCGCCGGATCGGTGGCCAGGCGCCGGTACTCGCCGAGGACCAGGCCGGCCAGGCCGGGGGTGAACACCGGGTCGCCGGCGGCCGTACGGCTCACCGCGTCGATCAGCTCCTGGGCTCCGGCGGACTTCAGCAGGTAGCCGGTCGCCCCGGACTTGACCGCCTCCAGGACGTCGGCGTGCTCCCCGCTGGCCGACAGGACGAGCACGCGCAGCGCGGGATCGGCGCCGACCAGCTCCTTGCAGACCTGGACCCCGGGCATGCCCGGCAGGTTGAGGTCGAGGACCAGGACGTGCGGGACGACGGCGCGGGCGCGGCGCACCGCCTCCGGGCCGTCGCCGGCCGTGGCCACGACGTCGAACCCGGCGGCGGCCAGGTCGCGGGCGACCGCGTCCCGCCACATCGGGTGGTCGTCGACCACCATCACCTTGATCTCGTGCGGATCGGTCACTGGGTTCTCCCCCTCGGTACTTTCAGTTCCACTTCGGTGCCCTGTCCGGGGACGGACACCAGCTCGGCGGTGCCGCCGAGGTCGCGCAGCCGGCCCCGGATGGACAGGGCGACGCCCATCCGCCCCTCGCCCTCCGCCTGGTCGAGCCGCCCGGCCGGGATGCCCGGGCCGTCGTCGCGGACGGTGACGATCACCTCGTCGCCCCAGTCCTCGACGAGGATCCAGGCGCGGGCCCCTTCCCCGGCGTGCTTGCGCACGTTGTCGAGGGCGGCTCCGACCGCCGCCGCCAGCTCCCGCGCGGCGGGCACCGGCAGCGGTACGGGGGTGCCCGGCTCGGCGAAGCTCACCTTCGAGCCGGCGTGCGGGGCGAGCAGGGAACGCAGGTCCAGCTCGCCTTCGTCGGCTCCGGGCTCCTCCACCTCGTAGGTGTCCACCAGCGCGCCCAGCGACTCGTCGCGCGAGACCCGGGAGGGGTGCACGAGGCCGCTGGAGACCAGCGTGCGCAGCGCGACCTCCTGCTCGCCCGCCATCCGGCCGAGCTCGGCGGCCTCGCCGCCCAGTTCGGTGCCGCGCCGCTGGACCATGGCGAGGACCTGGAGGACCCCGTCGTGGATGTCGCGGGCGAGGCGTTCGCGCTCGCGGGTGGCGGCCTCGATCTCCAGGGCGCGGGCCAGGGTGGCTTCGCTGGCCCGGGCGACCTCGACGACGTAGCCGATGGCGATGGAGGCGACCCAGACCAGCAGCACGTTGTGCAGGGTGTCCTCGGTGGGGTCGCCGCCGTGGACGGCGATGTTGGCGGCGGCGACGAAGGTCGAGGCGAAACCGGCCCAGCGCCAGCCGCCCTTGAGGGCGAAGGCGAGGACCGAGCCGGCCGTCCAGATGGTGGGGAGGGTGGGGCCGCCGTCGGCGATCCGCTGATGGGTGTCCGCGAACGGGGTGAGCAGGATGCCGGTCAGCGCGACGACGAGGTCGGCGCCGAGGAAACCCTTGGTGCAGGCGGCCGCGTTCGCCACCCTGGGGTAGGTGGCGAGGGTCCAGACGGCGAGCACGGCGAGGTAACCGGCCGCCGTCCAGGGGTGGTCGAACCGCTTGTACGCGGAGGCGAAGAGCAGCACCGCGTAGACCATGGTGAGCAGCCGGTAGAAGGTCAGGGCCCGCCACAGCGGCAGCTCGACCGACATCCGTACGACGCGCTCGCGCTTCGCCATCTCCCCCACCCCCGTGCGGGCGCTGCCGCGACCGCCCTACTCCGTGCTCTTGTCGGCCTTGTGCTCGGCCTTGCTGTCGGCCTTGGCGGCCTTCTCCGCGTCCGCGATCTGCCGCTTGGCGGCCGTCGCGTAGATGTCCACGTACTCCTGGCCGGACAGCTTCATGATCTCGTACATGACCTCGTCGGTCACCGAGCGGAGGATGAAGCGGTCCCCGTCCATCCCGTGGTAGCGGCTGAAGTCCAGCGGCTTGCCGATCCGGATGCCCGGGCGCATCAGCTTCGGGACCACCTTGCCGGGCGGCTGGATCTTCTCGGTGTCGATCATCGCCACGGGGATCACGGGCGCGCCGGTGGCGAGCGCCACCCGGGCCAGCCCGCCGGGCTTGCCCCGGTACAGCCGGCCGTCGGGTGAACGGGTCCCCTCGGGGTAGATACCGAACAGCTCCCCGCGCTCGATGACATCGATACCGCTCTTGATGGCGGCCTCGCCCGCGCCGCGCGCGCCGGAACGGTCCACGGGGAGCTGGCCGACGCCCTTGAAGAAGGCCGCCGTCAGCTTGCCCTTGACCCCGGGGGAGGTGAAGTACTCCGCCTTCGCGATGAAGGTCACCTTCCGGTCCAGCACGGCCGGAAGGAAGAAGGAGTCCGAGAAGGACAGGTGGTTGCTCGCGAGGATCGCCGGCCCCTCCGCGGGAATGTTCTCGAGGCCCTCCACCCACGGCCTGAAAGCGAGCTTCAGGGAACCGCCGATGGAGAACTTCATTGCGCCGTAGATCAACTCGAAAGCCTTCCTGTGTCTGTCGAACAGACCTTATCCCCTGGCTCCGCCCGGAGCGGCCCGACGACCCTGGTCGGTACCACCCCGGTCGCGTACGGTGAAGTCACACAGAGCAACGCACCCCCCGCCCCCCTTGAAGGAGACCCTGGTGCCCGTCCTCCCTGGAGCCGAGCCCTTCCGCCACGAGGGCGGAGAGGTCGGCGTCCTCCTCTGCCACGGCTTCACCGGTTCCCCGCAGTCCCTGCGCCCGTGGGCCGAGTACCTCGCCGAGCGGGGGCTGACGGTGTCCCTGCCGCTGCTGCCCGGACACGGGACGCGCTGGCAGGACATGCAGCTCACGGGCTGGCAGGACTGGTACGCCGAGGTCGACCGCGCGCTGCGGGAGCTGCTGGACCGGTGCGAGCGGGTGTTCGTCTTCGGTCTCTCGATGGGCGGCGCGCTGACGCTGCGGCTGGCCGCCAAGCACGGGGACGCGATCAGCGGCATCGTGCTCGTCAACCCGGCCAACAAGGTGCACGACCCGCTGGCCGTAGCCCTTCCGGTGGCCAAGCACTTCATCCGGTCGACGCCGGGCATCGCGAGCGACATCGCGAAGCCGGGCTCGGCGGAGGTCGGCTACGACCGGGTCCCGACGCGGGCCGCGGACTCGCTGCGCAAGTTCTTCCGGCTGGTCGACGCCGAACTGCCGCAGGTGACGCAGCCGGTGCTGCTGCTGCACAGCCCGCAGGACCACGTCGTACCGCCGGTCGACTCGGCGCGGATCCTGGCCCGGGTGTCGTCGACGGACGTCACCGAGACCCTGCTGGAACAGAGCTACCACGTCGCGACGTTGGACCATGACGCGGAGCGGATCTTCGCGGACAGTTTTGCGTTCGTCGGACGGCTCGCGGAGAGCGTCGGCAGGGAGGGGGCGGCCAGCGGTGGCTGAGCACGAGGAGTCCTCCGGGGGTGTTCCCCCGCTGGACGAGGAAGCGGCGTGGGCCGCGATCGTCGCCGGGTACGGGCAGGAGCCGCCGGACCCGCCGGGGGCCAGGCCGTTCCGCCCGATCGAGAACCTGATGCTGCCGGAGGAGGACGTCAAGCCGGAACCCCCGGCGGCGGCGCCGCCGGCCGCGCTGGGCAGCTCGGTGGTCTTCGCCCCGGGCGTGGGCGTCGAGGGCCCCCGGGACCACGCCCTGGCGGAACCGGAGGACGACGACCTGACCCCGGCCGAGGAGGGACACTTCGTCCCGCCGGAACCGGAGCTGCCGCCGGCCGACACCACGGCGAAGTTCGCGTGGCTGGCGGTGGTGGGCGGGCCGGTCCTGCTGCTGCTGGCGGTGCTGCTGCAGTGGGACATGACCTGGTGGCTGACCACCTTGGGCATCGGCGGCTTCCTGGGCGGCTTCGCCACCCTGGTGGCCCGCATGTCGCAGGGCGACGACGACGAGGACGACCCGGGCCGCGGCGCGGTGGTGTGAGCTGTCCTTCTTGACGCACCGCACCCCTTCTTCACGCGCCGCTCGCGGCCGAGCCGTGCAAGCGGCGCGTCAAAAAGGGGAGGCCCGCCAGGGCCGAGCGGTGCGAGGGCCGCGTCAAGAAGGAACGGGCAGCCGGAGGGTGGCCAGGACCGGGAGGTGGTCCGTCGCGCGGTGGAGGTCCCCCCGGGTGAGGCCCGGGAGGTCCGCGGGGACGCCGCAGGTGAGGACCTGGACGCCCGGTGAGGCGAAGACGGCGTCGATGCGCCGGTCCGGCGCCGCCGCCGGGAAGGTGTGCTCCCCGCCCCAGGGGGCGACCGTCCAGCAGTCCTGGAGGGTCTGGGAGAGGCGGCTGAAGGCGGGGCCGCCCGGGCTCTCGTTCAGGTCCCCGGCCGCGATCGCGTACGGCGTGCCCAGCCCGGCGACCCGGTCCAGCAGCATCCCCGCCTGGGCCGTCCGTTCCGCCCGGTTCAGCGACAGGTGCGCGCTGACCACCCCGACCCTGGCCGCGCCGAAGCGGACCACCGCCGTCGCGAGGCCCCGCCGGTGGTGGCCGGGGGTGCGCGGCAGGAGCACGTCCTCGGTGCGCTCCACGAAGGCCCGTAGCGAGCACAGCAGCAGCGGGCCGGCGGCCGTGGCGCCGCCGCTCAGCACCACCAGGTCGGCCTTCGAGGCCAGCCGGGCGGCGTGCTTGCGCCAGCGGAAGAACCGCGGCGCCTCCTGGACGAAGACCAGGTCGGGCGCGCACGCCCGGATCACCCGGGCCAGCGCCTCCTCGTCGTCGCGCAGGGAGCGGATGTTGTAGCTGAGTACCCGGATCACGGCTGAACCGTCCGGTTCTGTCACAGAGTTGGGCAGCATGCTCCGCAACATACGCAGTTGCCCGCCGCTCCCCCAAGGGGCGCGGCGGGCAACGGCAGGCATCCGGTCAGCCCTGGCGCGCCAGGTCCGCGGCGCCGACCATCCCGGCCTTGCCGCCGAGCTGTGCGGCCAGTACCTGCGCGTGCGGGCGCCACGCGCCGCCGATCAGCCAGCGCTTGAAGGACTTGCGGATCGGGTCCAGGACGAGGTCGCCCTCGTCGGAGACCCCGCCGCCGACGATGAACGCCGACGGGTCGAAGAGGGAGGCCAGGTCGGCCAGGCCCGCGCCGGCCCAGCGGGCGAGCTCGCGGAAGGAGTCGATGGCCACCAGGTCTCCGGCCCGCGCGGCTTCGCTGATGTGCTTGCCCTCGATGCCCTCGGGGGTGCCGTCGCCGAGGCCGAGGAGGACGGCGGCGTTCTCGGGGGTGGCGTTCGCGCGCTGCTTCGCGTAGCGGACGAGCGCGCGCCCGGAGGCGTACTGCTCCCAGCAGCCCTGGCTGCCGCAGCCGCACAGCAGGCCGTCGGGGACGACGCGGATGTGACCGAACTCGGCGGCGACGCCGAAGCGTCCGCGGCGCAGCTTGTTGCCGATGATGATGCCGCCGCCCAGGCCGGTGCCGAGGGTGATGCAGATGACGTCCTCGTGGCCCTGGCCGGCGCCGAAGCGGTACTCGCCCCAGGCCGCGCAGTTCGCGTCGTTCTCGACGACCACCGGCAGGCCGATGCGCTGCTCGACCTTGTCCTTCAGGGGCTCGTGGCGCCAGTTGATGTTCGGCGCGAAGAGCACCGTGGCGCGCTTGTCGTCCACGTATCCGGCGGCGCCGATACCGACGGCGTCGATGGTGTGGTTGCTGCTGACCTCGGACACGGCGGCGCAGATGGCCTCCGTCACTCCGTCCGCGGTCGGCGGGGTGGGCACCTTGTACGTCTCAAGGATGGTGCCCTCTTCGTCGACCACGCCGGCCGCGATCTTCGTGCCGCCGATGTCGACGCCGATGGTGAGTCCCATTAGTCCCTCGGTTTCCGGTCAAACCCCGCCACGGCCCACCGTACCCGAGGCCGGCGGAGGATCAGTCGAGATCGATCCGCTCGGCCGGGCCCGGTCCGGGGTCGTCCCCGCCGTCGTCGGTGCCCGCGTCCGTGCCGTCGTCGGCGGGCTTGCGGGGTGCGGGCGGTTCGTCCCGCGTCCAGCGGCGTTCGTGCCCCGCGACGGCCGAGCGGTAGGCCGCCAGCAGTTCGGAGCCGGCGGCCGCCAGGTGGCCGAAGACCTCGGGGTTGCGCTCGACGACGGGCTTGGCGGCGGTCCTCGCCTGGTTGACGAACTCGCGCACCGCGCCTTGGGCCGCGGTGCCGAGGAGCGGATTGTCCAGGGAGGAGACCTTGTCGGCGACGGCCTCGAACAGCTTGAACAGCTCCTCGGCGGCGGTGCCCGTGCTCGCGCCGGCGCCCTGCGTACGGGCCCGGCGGCGCTCCTTCTCGGCGGCGAGGTCCTCGGCGCAGGCCTGCGCCCAGGCGTCGTTCTCGGTGGCCTCGCTCATCGCGGATTCTCCTTGCGGGGCGTTCGGTACGGCCTCTTTCGACCTTACCCGAACGGGGGTACGGCGTTCAGTCCCCCCGGGGCCAGAGCTGCGGGTCAGGGGTGAAGCGGACGGTCAGCTTCCCGTCGGCGAGGGCCGCGCCGGAGACGGTGCAGCGGCGCAGCGCCGAGGGCAGCGGAACGATCCTGCGGTACGGGCCGACGGTGAGGAGCAGCTCGTCGCCGCGCCGTACGAGGTCGAGCTCGCTCTTGCGGGCGCCGGGCAGCGGGATCACCCAGGCCAGCACCCCGTCCGCGGCGATCCGGTCCTCGACCGCCCAGGCGGGCTGCGCGCCGCCGCCGTCGGGCAGCGGGGCGATCCCGTCGGCGGCGGCGAGCACGGCCAGGTCACCGGAGCCCCGGGGGTCGCGGCCCAGGTGCGGCAGGCGGGTCACGGGGACGGCGTCGGCCGCGCCGGCCCACGCGGCGAGGCTGGCGTCCTGCTGGGCGGCGATCCCCGCCGTCCAGGGGTCGGCGGAGCCGGCCGGGGCGAGCCGGTTGGCCACCAGGGTCTCGACTCCGGTCCGGTACAGGGCCAGCCCGAGCCGCCCGGTGCGCAGGGCGGCGTCGGCGGCGGGTCCGGGCTCGGCGACGAGCCGGACCCGGGTCGTGGCGGCCTCGACGACGGCCTGGACGGCGGCCAGCTCCTCGTCCCAGCGGGCGGCGGCCTCGTAGAGCCACTGGGCGGGCATCGGGACCCCGGCCAGCTGGGCCAGTACGGGGCGCAGGGCGCGGGCCGCCTGGCGCTCCGCGGGCAGCAGCCGGGCCAGGTAGCGGCGCAGCTGGGCGGGGAGGGCGAGGGTGGTCAGGGCCTGGTGCAGCGGGGGCATGTCCACGACGACGAGGTCGGCCGCGGGATCTTCGGCGGCCCGGCGCAGGGCGCGGAGCAGGGAGAACTGTTCGGCGCCGGGCAGCTCGGTGAGCTCCTCGGCGCCCAGCGGCCGGCCGCCGAGCATGCCGATGACGGCGGAGCCGCGCTCCTGGAGGGCGACGAGCTCGCTGCGGAACTCCTCGCCGGAGTCGACGCGGGCGGTCCGCAAGCCGGGGGCCGGCGGGAGCTCGGGGAGCGGGTCGGCGGACAGCAGCAGCACCCGCCGTCCGCCGTGGGCGGCGGCGAGGGCGGTGGCGGCGGCGACGGTGCTCCGCCCTGCCCCTCCGGGGCCGGTGATCAACAGGGTCTGCGGCATGCTGCCTGACCTTCCTTCTTTGACGCGTGCCTCGCGCCGCTCAGCGCGCCGGCGCGCTGAGCGGCGCGCGGCGCGCGTCAAGAAGCGGTGCCGCTCTCCACGCGCTTCTTCAGGCCCGCCAGCGCGCGGTCGATGATGACCTTCTCCGCCTTGCGCTTGATCATGCCGAGCATCGGGATCTTGACGTCGACGGTCAGCTGGTAGGTGACCTCGGTGCGGCCGCCGTCGAGCGGTGCCAGCCGGTAGGAGCCGTCCAGCTGCCGGAGCATCTGGGACTTGTCCAGGGTCCAGCTGACCTCGTCGGCGCCCTTCCAGCTGTAGGCGAGGGTGTGGTCGTCCTTGATCGCGCCCGCGTCGAGCAGCAGCCGCACCTTCTCGGCGCGGCCTTCGGCGTCGGTGGCGAGGACCTCGGCCTCCTTCACCTCGCCGGTCCATTCGGGGTAGCGGGCGAAGTCGGCGATCACGGCCATGACCTGGGCCGGCGCGGCCTCGATCGTGATGCTCGAGCTGGTGTGTTCCGCCATCGCGGTCGCTCCTCCGGGCTGGTGGTACCTCCCAGCGCGAGCTGGGGGAGTTCGACAAGTTCGGCAAGTCTTTCGGCAAGTCTGCGGGGGCCTCCGGCCGCCGCGTGAAGGCTACCGTGCGTGCGGGTGCCGCCACTGCGGCCCCTCCCGTCACGCGAAGGGCACGACGCGCACGGCCCGGTTCACCACTCCAGCGCCCACGGCCGCCCCGTCGCCGCGAAGTGGCCGACGTTGACGCACTCGGTGGCGCCGATCCGGACCCGCCGGGCCAGCGGCTGGTGGACGTGCCCGAACAGGGCGTACCGCGGCCGGGTGCGGCGGATGGCGGCGAGGAGGGCCTCGCTCCCCCGCTCGAAGCGGCGCGCGACGGTGTCGTAGCAGAGCTCCGGCACCTCCGGCGGGATGTGCGAGCACAGGACGTCCACCTCGCCGAGGGCCTCGACCTTGGCGGCGTACTCCTCCTCGTCCACCTCGTAGGGGGTGCGCATGGGCGAGGGCAGGCCGCCGCCGACGAAGCCGAAGACCCGGCCGCCGATCTCCACGCGCTGCCCGTCGAGGACGGTGGTGCCCGGTCCGGCGTACTCCTGCCACAGTCCCGGGATGTCGACGTTGCCGTAGGTGGCGTACGTGGGACTGGGGAAGGCCGCGAACATCTGTGCGTACTGGCGGCGTACGGCTTCCTCGATCAGCCGCTCCCTGTCGAGCCCGTCCCACAGCCGTCGGCCGAATTCGCGCGCCTCGCCGAACCGGCGCTCATTACGCAGCTCGACGATCCGGTCGGCGTTCTCGACGCCGAAGAGGTCGGGGAAGATGCCGCGCGAGTGGTCGGCGTAGTCGAGGAAGAGCACCAGGTCACCGAGGCAGATCAGCGCGTCGGCGCCGTCCCCGGCGCGGGCGAGCGCCTCGGTGTTGCCGTGGACGTCGCTGACGACGTGGACTCGCGTACGCGCTGTGCTGCCACCCATGCCGCCACCCTAGGGGCGGGCGCCGCGGACGGGTAGAGGATCCCTGGAGGAGCCCGTACAGCCTGCCGGACCTGCGGTTACTTCCGAGTCTCGAAGCGGGTCGACTACTGTCGGCAGGGCGGTTCCGGGTCTGGGGAGCGGCCCCGGATCCACAGGCAATGTCTGGCGATGTACAGAATGTGACGCACGGAACATCTGGCCGGTTCCCTCTATCCGGAACCCACTACCGGTGGGTAACGTCCGGTCGGTCCACACGGTGGCGATGGCGCCCAGAGGAGCAGCAGTCTTGCGCGAGTTCAGCCTTCCGGCCCTGTACGAGGTCCCTTCGGACGGGAACCTGACGGATCTCATCCGCCGCAACGCCGCCCAGCATCCCGACACCGCCGTCATGGCCCGCAAGGCCGACGGCCGGTGGCAGGACGTCACGGCGACGGAGTTCCTCGCCGAGGTGCGCGCCGCCGCGAAGGGCCTGATCGCCTCCGGCGTCCGGCCCGGCGACCGGGTCGCCCTCATCTCCCGCACCCGCTACGAGTGGGTGTTGTTCGACTTCGCGATCTGGAGCGCGGGCGCGGTCACCGTCCCCGTCTACGAGACCAGCTCGCCGGAGCAGATCCAGTGGATCCTCGGTGACTCCGGGGCCGTCGCGGTGATCGTGGAGAGTCCCGCGCACAGCGCGAACGTGGCCTCCCTGCGCGAGCGCCTCCCCGAGCTGCGCGAGGTCTGGGAGATCGAGCAGGACGCGCTGGGCACCCTCAAGGCCGCCGGCGCCGGGGTCTCCGACGCCGAGGTCGACGAGCGCAGCGCGCTGGCCGGCGCCGACGACCCGGCCACCATCGTGTACACCTCGGGCACCACCGGCCGCCCCAAGGGCTGTGTGCTGACCCACCGCAACTTCTTCGCCGAGTGCGGGAACGTCGTGGAGCGGCTCAGCCCGCTCTTCCGCACGGGCGAGTGCTCGGTGCTGCTGTTCCTCCCGGCCGCGCACGTCTTCGGCCGCCTGGTGGAGGTGGCGGCCGTGCTGGCGCCGATCCGCCTGGGCTGCGTACCGGACATCAAGAACCTCACCGACGAGCTGCAGTCCTTCAAGCCCACGCTGATCCTCGGCGTGCCGCGCGTCTTCGAGAAGGTCTACAACTCGGCGCGCGCCAAGGCCCAGGCCGACGGCAAGGGCAGGATCTTCGACGCGGCCGCCGAGACGGCGATCGCGTACAGCCGGGCGCTCGACGCCCCCGGCGGCCCGTCCTTCGGGCTGAAGCTCAAGCACAAGATCTTCTCGAAGCTGGTCTACAGCAAGCTGCACACGGTCCTCGGCGGGCGCGGCGAGTACGCGATCTCCGGCGGCGCCCCGCTGGGCGAGCGGCTCGGCCACTTCTTCCGCGGTATCGGCTTCACGGTGCTCGAGGGCTACGGCCTGACCGAGTCCTGCGCGGCCACGGCCTTCAACCCGTGGGACAAGCAGAAGATCGGTACGGTCGGCCAGCCGCTGCCCGGCTCCGTGGTGCGCATCGCGGACGACGGCGAGGTCCTGCTGCACGGCGAGCACATCTTCAAGGAGTACTGGAAGAACGAGACGGCCACGGCGGAGGCGCTGACGGACGGCTGGTTCCACACCGGTGACGTCGGCACCCTCGACGAGGACGGCTTCCTCGCGATCACCGGCCGCAAGAAGGAGCTCATCGTCACGGCGGGCGGCAAGAACGTCGCCCCCGCGGTGATCGAGGACCGGATCCGGGCGCACGCGCTGGTCGGCGAGTGCATGGTGGTGGGCGACGCGCGGCCGTTCGTGGCGGCGCTGGTCACCATCGACGAGGAGTTCCTCGGCCGGTGGGCCGCGGAGAACGGCAAGCCGGCCGGGGTGACGGCGGCGGAGCTGCGCGAGGACGCGGATCTGATCGCCGCCGTCCAGAAGGCCGTGGACGACGGCAACGCCGCCGTCTCGAAGGCGGAATCGGTGCGGAAGTTCCGCATTCTCGGCTCCCAGTTCACGGAGGAGTCCGGTCACATCACGCCGTCGCTGAAGCTCAAGCGCAATGTGGTGGCGAAGGACTTCGCGGACGAGATCGAAGCCCTCTACCGGGGCTGACGGCCACGACTACCGGCTACCGGCCACGGCCTCAGCGGGGGTCCTCCGCGAGGATCCTGGCGAGGTTGCGCTCGGCGAGGGCCGTGATCGTCACGAACGGGTTCACGCCGAGCGAGCCGGGCACCAGGGAGCCGTCGACCACGTACAGCCCCTGGTAGCCCTTGGCGCGGCCGTACGCGTCGGTGGCCCGGCCCAGGACGCAGCCGCCCAGCGGGTGGTAGGTGAAGTTGTCGGCGAAGGCCTTGTTGTCGCCGAAGAGGTCGTGCCGGTACACGGTGACGTTGCGCCGGTTGATCCGGTCGAAGAGGCGCTTGGCGGCCTCCACGGACGGGGTGTTCTGGTCCCGGGTCCAGTTCAGCCGCGCCGAGTCGCTCGCGGCGTCGTAGGTGAAGTGCCCGCGCTCGGGGTTCCTGGTGATGGCCAGGTACATCGAGATCCAGTGCTCGAAGCCCATGGGCAGCGGGGCGATCTCGGCGAAGACCGGGTTGGCGGCGTTGTCCCAGTCGTCGATGCCCAGGGCGGGCATGGTGGCCTGGTGGGCGCCGACGGTGTCCCACATGTGGTTGGCGCGGGCGGTCATGACGTTGCCGTTGTGGCCCCAGCCGAGCCCGACCTCCTCGCTGAGCGCGGGCAGGGCGCCGGTCTCCCTGGCGCGCAGCAGGATCTCGGTGGTGCCGAGGCTTCCCGCGCCCAGGAAGAGCTGCTTGCAGCCGAGTTCGCGGACCTGGGTGACCCGGCCGCTCAGGTCGATGGTGCGGACGGTGAGGACGTACCCGCCCGCCGGGTCCTGGCGTACGCCGACCACGCGCTGCATGGTCTCGATGGTGACGTTGCCGGTGCCGAGGGCGGCGGCCAGGTAGGTCTTGTCCACGCTCTTCTTGCCGTGGTTGTTGCCGTAGATGACCTCCCCGGCGAGCGCGGAGCGGGTGGCGGTGCCGGCGGCCTCGCGCTGCATGTACCCGAAGTCGTAGACGTTGGGCACGAAGACGGTCCTCAGACCGGTGTTGTGGGCGTGCTTGCGGGAGGTCCGGGCGAAGCGGTACCACTCCGTGGACTCGAACCAGGCCGGGTCGATGTCGTTGACGCCGAGCATGGCGCGGGCGCGGGGGAACCAGGTGCCGTACATCTCGTCGGCGTCGACCTGCGGCAGCACCTCGGAGAAGTACGAGCGCCTCGGGGTCGGCGCCATGCCGCCGTTGACCAGGGACCCGCCGCCGACGCCGCGGCCCACGTACACGGACATGTCCCCGTAGTTCACGCGGTCCAGGACGCCGGGGTAGGGGCTGATGTCGCGGTTGACCACGTCGAGCCAGAGGAACTGGGCGAGCGGGGCCTCGGTGCGGGTGCGGAACCACATGGAGCGCTGGTCGGGCGCCGAGGTGGAGGGGAAGACCTTGCCGTCGGGCCCGGGGGTGTCCCAGAGCCGGCCCATCTCCAGGACGACGGTACGCACCCCCGCCTGCCCGAGGCGCAGGGCGGCGACGGCGGACCCGTAGCCGGAGCCGACGACCACGGCGGGGGCGTACTGGGCCGCGGCGGGCTCGGCGGCGGAGGCGGAGGCCAGGCCGATCCGTGTGAACCCGAGGGCGGAGGCGGTCGAGAGTGCGCCGAGTCCCAGGAGGTGACGGCGCGTCAGATTGGGTGTCATGGGCGCATCATGGGCGGAATGCGTCCATCCAGCCAGACGCCGTCCTGACAGGTATCTGAGAGACAGTCAGCCGTGGCTGCGCGGAGCCTGTCCCCGCCCCGCCCTTTCGCCGTCTCCCGGGGCTCCGCCCCGGACCCCGCTCCTCAAACGCCGGAGGGGCTGTCTTTTCAGCCCCTCTACAGCAGCTCGCGCAGGCGTTCCGCCAGGAGGTCCCAGCGCCACTTCTCCTCGACCCACGCGCGCCCGCGTTCGCCCATGCGCGCCCGCAGGGCCGGGTCCAGCAGCAGGGCGGTGATCCGGTCCGCCGCGTCGTCGGGGGCGCCGCCCCGGACCACCCAGCCCGTCTCCCCGTCCAGCACCGCGTCGGGCGCCCCGCCGGAGTCGCCCGCGACCACCGGCAGGCCCGTCGCGGAGGCCTCCAGGTAGACGATGCCGAGCCCCTCCACGTCCAGCCCGCCCCGCCGGGTCCGGCACGGCATCGCGAAGACGTCGCCCGCGCCGTAGTGGGCGGGCAGTTCGGACCACGGGACCGCCCCCGTGAAGACCACCGAGTCCGCGACCCCGGTCGAGGCGGCCAGCGCCCGCAGGTCCGCCTCGTACGGCCCGCCGCCCACGATCAGCAGCACCGCGTCCGGCACCGCCGCCAGGATCCGCGGCATCGCCTCGATCAGCGTGTCCTGCCCCTTGCGGGGAACGAGGCGCGAGACGCAGACGACCACCGGCCGGTCGGTCAGCCCGAGCCCGGCCCGGACCTCCGCTCCGCCCGACTCCGGGTGGAAGGTCTTCTCGTCCACCCCGGGCGGCAGTTGCACCATCCGGGCCGCCGCCCGGTCCGTCACCGCCGAGGCGATCCGCGAGCGGGTGTACTCCCCCAGGTAGGTCAGGGTGTCGGTGCCCTCGCCGATCCGGCGCAGCAGTTGCCGCGCGGCCGGCAGCTGGGCCCAGCCCGCCTCGTGCCCGTGGGTGGTCGCGACGAGGCGGCGCGCCCCGGCCCGGCGCAGCGCCGGACCCATCAGCCCGAGCGGGGCCGCGGCCCCGAACCACACGGACTCGCAGCCGTGTTCGCGCAGCAGGGACACCGCGCGGCGGGTCACCCGGGGCGTCGGCAGCAGCATGGTCGTGCGGTCGCGCACCACCGGGAAGGGCTGCTCGGCGTCGAAGGCGGCGGTGGCCTCGCGGCCCTCCGCACCGTGCTTCCAGGTGGAGGCGTAGACGACGACCTGCTCGGGGTCGAGGCGCAGCGCCATGTTGTGCAGGAAGGCCTGGATGCCGCCCGGGCGCGGCGGGAAGTCGTTGGTCACGATCAGCGTCTTGTGCATCGCTGCCAACGTACCGGACGGCCTCAGCGCAGTTCCTCCCGCAGTGCCGCCCGCCAGTCCCGGGTCAGTGCGGCCTCGTCCACGCCCAGGGTCCGGTCCAGGGCGGCGGGCAGCGATTCCCGGCCCGCGTGCTCGTAGAGGCGTACGAGGGCCTCGTCGCCCCAGCGGTCCGCGACGAGCCGGCAGGCCAGCCAGGCCCCTTCGTAGGCCCGGGCCAGGGTGTCCTGGTCCCCGCCGAAGGCGAAGTCGGCCTCCCGGGGCAGTTCGGCGGGCACCTCGCCGCGCCGTACGGCCCGGGCGAGCGCGGGCGCGGCCCGCGCCGCGGTGGTGGCGGAGCCGCGGTACGCCGCCCAGTCCGCGAAGCCCTCGGAGAGCCACTGCGGGGTCGAGGCCGAGGTGGCGGCGCGGGTCGCGACGTGGGTGACCTCGTGGGTCAGGACGATCCCGCGGCCGGCCTCGCTGAGCTCCGCGTACCCCTCGGGGTTGATCACGACGCGGTCGGCGGGGGCGGGCCCGCCGCCGGTGCTGCCGGTGGTGACGGCGCCCAGGCCCCGGTACTCGGCGGCCGGGCGGCCCAGCAGCGAGGCCATGGCGTCCAGGGAGGCGGGGACCAGGACGACCACCCGCCGCGCCCACGCGCGGGGCCAGGCGGCGCTCGCGGCGGGCACCGCCCGGTCGGCCTCACCCGCGACCCGGGCCAGCTCTCCGGCCGGCCGGCCGGTGCCCAGGACGAGGGAGTGCTCGCCCTTGACGGTCTCCACCGGCCCCTGGTCCCACAGCTGCGGCGGGGCGTGCTCCGCGGGCCGGTCGCCGAGGACCTCGTAGCGGTCCCCGACGCGCCGGACCTCGACGCTGCGCCGCGCCTCGACGGGCGCCGCGTCGTAGCCCTGGAGCCGGTAGCGCAGCCGGGCCGGCACCCGGCCGCCCTGCGCGCCGACTGCCCGGGGCACGTCGGTGACCTCGTACGACCAGTCCTCCAGCGGGATCCCGGCGAGCGCGGCCGGCGGCTGCCGCGACCAGGCGGCGACGGCCTCCCGGACCTCCCGCCCGGCGCCGCCGTCGGGCGGAGCCTGCTCCGCGCACCCGGCGAGGAGCGCGCACAGCAGCAGCGCCAGCAGGCGTACGGGGCGCGGGACCGGGAACATCAGCCGATCGTACGCACCTGCACGGCCGGGGCCGTCAGGGCCGGGTGACGGAGGACACCGGCATCATCCCGACGGGGTCGTAGCGCACCCGCGCCCCCGGGTAGGGGGCGTGCACCACCTGGCCGTTGCCCACGTACATGCCGACGTGGCTGGCGTCCGAGCGGTACGTCACCAGGTCCCCGGGCTGGGCCTGCGAGAGCGGCACCTGCCGGCCGGCGTGCCGCTGGGCCTGCGAGGTGCGCGGCAGCGCGACGCCCGCCTGCCGGTACGACCACACCATCAGCCCGGAGCAGTCGAAGCCGGTGGGGCCGGTGGAGCCCCATACGTACGGCCGCCCGACGGCGGCGCGGGCCGCCATCACGGCGGTCATCGCCCGCCCCGAGGCCCGGCCGCCCCCGTGGGAGGCTCCCGGCGGCTCGGGCAGCCCCTCGGCGCGGCCGCCCGAGCGCGAGGCCCGTTCGAAGTCGGCGCGCTCCGCGGAGGGCATCGTCTCCAGCAGGCGGCGGGCGGCGGCGAGCTTCGCGGTGACGGAGCGCTTGTGCCGGGCCACGTCGGAGCGCAGGGCGTCGAGTTCGGCGAGCTTGTGGGAGGCCTCCTCGCGCTGCTGGCCGATCCGGCGCTGCTCCTCGCGGAGTTCACCCAGCTGCTGGGCCTGGCGGCCGCTGAGCCGGTTCAGGACGGCGGCCTTGTCGAGGTAGTCGCCGGGGTCGTCGGACAGCATCAGCTCGACGGCGGGGTCGAGGCCGCCGGAGCGGTACTGGGCCCCGGCGAAGGTGCCGAGGACCCCGCGCATGGTGTTGATGCGGTCCTGGCCCCGGGCCACCGCGTCCTGGGCCCGGCCGATCTCGGCCCGTAGCCGGTCGGCCTTCTCGCCCGCCTCGTTGAACCGTTCGGTGGCCTGCTCCGCCTCTTCGAAGAGCCGGTCGACCTGGGCGCGGGAGCCCTGGGGTTCCTGCGGGAGCGCGGGGGCCGCGCCGGCCGGCGCGCCCGCCATGGCCACGGCGGCGGTGGCCGCGGCGGCGGCGGTGAAGACGGTGACCTTGGTGTTCCGGTCGAGGCCGTTGAGCCCGGTCCGGCGATGGGACGCCACGTGGAACCGCTCCCTTCCGCTGCGCGGGGCCCGGGTCCGCCCCCCGTGGACGGCCGTGTACCGGGGTTCCGCGCTGGCAGACAGTAGCCGCAGCGTCACGCACCGGCCAACGACCCCCGGCGGGCGCACACGGCGACGCCCCGCCTCAGACGCAGGTCACCGGCGGGGCGCGGGGTCAGGGAGGGGCCGTGCAATTCGCCCGGATGGGCGGTGCACGGCGCGTCCCCGGGGGGGCGGGGCGGGTCAGCCGACCCGGACGCCGAACTGGAAGGGCATGTTCCTCATGGCTTCGTACTTGACGCCGCCCCTGGGGTTGGAGGCGTGGAAGACCTGGCCGTTGCCCGCGTAGAGGCCGACGTGGTGCAGGTCGTCGTAGAAGAAGACCAGGTCTCCGGGCTGGAGCTGGCTCATGCCGATGCGCGTGCCGTCGTTGACCTGCGTGTAGGTGGTGCGGCTGATCTGGACGCCGGCCTGCCCGTAGGCCCACTGCGCCAGGCTCGAGCAGTCCCAGTACGCCATGCCGGTGGAGCCCAGGTTGTAGCCCTTGCCCTCCTGGGTCACCGCGGCGGCGAGGGCGGCCGCGGCCCGGCCCGAGCCCTTCACCGCACCGGGCTTGGCGCTCCCGTCGCTCCCGCCCGCTGCCTTCGCGGCGTCCGCGCCCTCCTTGGCCGCCTCGCTCTTCAGCTGGGCGCGGTCCTCCGCGGTGAGCGAGTTGAGCTGGGCCTGGGCGGCGGCGAGCTTGTCCTGGGAGGCCTTCTTCTTCTCGGCCAGCTCCTTACGGGTGGCGTCGAGGTCGGCGAGCTTGCCGGTGGCCTCCGCGCGCTGCTGGGCGAGGGACCGCTGCTTGGCCTGGATCTGGGATATCGCGTCGACCTGCTTGCCGCTCAGCTGCTGGAGCGTGGAGGCCTTGTCGAGGTAGGTCTCGGGGTCGGCGGAGAGCAGCAGCGCCACGGACGGGTCGAGGCCGCCGCCGCGGTACTGGGCCGTGGCCATCGAACCGAGGGTGTTGCGCAGGCTGTTGAGCTCGTCCTGGCCGCGTGCGACCTGGTCCTGGAGCTGAGCGATCTCCTTCTCCAGCTTGTCCTGACGGTCCTTGGCCGCGTTGGCCTTCTCGCCCGCCTGCTCGGACTCCTCGTAGAGGGCGTCGACCTGGGCCTTGACCTCGTCCTTGGTCGGCTTGTCCGGGGCCGCGGAGGCCGACTGCGCGGAGAGCGCGACGGCGGCGGTGGCGAGGGCGGTGAGGACGCTCACGCGGGTGCGGGTCGGCGGCTTGGGTCGACGGTGGGACGCCACGAACGCGTGCTCCTTCTCCCTGGAGCCGCCGAAGACGGGTCGCACACTCGGCAGCGGGCCTCCGCCGACACCCCGAATGGGTGACCTATCGCACGAAGGTTTGAGCAGACCCTAGTGACCCGCCTGTGATCACTTCAAATCCCCGGCAGCAAAATTCCGCTTCCCGAGCGGGTTCTTTACCTACGGCGCACGCTGCGTGCCGGGGAGTTGACGGTCCGTCCTCCCCGCGCACCGCCAATTCCGGCATGGGGAACAGATGTTGGGAAAGCGGACCGACCCGCCCGAAGCGGGACGGGTCAGGACACCCGCGCGAGCCTCTTCAGCAGCAGCGCGGACGTCACCGGCCGGGCTCCCGCCTTCGCCACCCCGTCGGCCACCTCGCGGTCGGTGGAGACCACCACGACCGGCCGGCCCGGCGGCTCGGCCCGCACCAGCTGGCGGATCAACTCGTCCGCCGTCACCCCGGCCTTGGAGAACAGCACCCGCACCCCGCGCGGCGGCGCGAGCAGCACCGGCGCCGCCAGCTCCGCCCCGTCGAAGACACAGGTCATCTCGGCGCCCGTCTGCGCGGCCAGCATCGACAGCCCGCCCAGCAGCCGCAGCCGCTGCTTCTCCAGCGGCATCGTCGGATAGCCGGTCTTGGTCACGTTGTAGCCGTCGACCACCAGATGCGCCTGGGGCAGCGCCAACAGCTGGTCCAGCAGCGCCGGATCGGTCTCCGACAGGGCCCGCGCCGCGATGTCCTTCGGGGTCATCCGGCCCGGCTCCACCGCCTCCACCGTGTCCGCCGGCCGCGTCGAGACCGGCGGCAGCGCCAGCTCGCGCCGCAGCCCCGCCGCCGCGTCCAGCACGGTGTCCAGCAGCAGCCGCAGCCGCATGTCCTCGATGCTGCGCCCCTCGCGGGTGGCCCGGCGCGAGGTCTCCAGCGCCGACTCCACCTCCGCCAGACGGGACTTCAGCCGCCGGGTCTCGCTCTCGGCGGCGGCCACCTGCGCGGCCGCCTCACCGCGGATCCCGTCGATCTCGGCGCCCACCTTGCGCAGCGCCGCCTCGCCCCGCTTGACGTCGCTCAGAGCACTGCGCAGCTTGCGCTGAAGCGATTCCGCTTCCTTGCGCGCGGCCTCCAGCTCGGTCCGCACCTGCTCCCCGCCGGACCGCTGCGCCTCGCGGACCTGGGCCAGCTCCTCGCGCAGCCGCTCCAGTTCCCGGCGGGTCTCGTCGCCCACCCGCTCGGCGTCGGCGCGCTGCGCCTCCTCGCCCGCGGCGGCGACCAGCTTGACCCAGCCGGCCGGGCGCAGCACGTACGCCGCGGCCGCCACGTCCAGCGGATCGGCGGCGGCGGGCGGGGCCCCGGCCTCCAGCGCCCCGGCCAGCTCCGACTGCGCCTCGCGCAGCTTCTCCGCGATCCGGCCTCGGAAGACCCCGTCGGTCTCCACGGCGGCGGCCATGGCGTTGCCCGCGAACTTGGCGCGCCGGGTCGGGGTGAAACGGGCGTACTGGCGCAGCTGCGCCGGGAGGTCCGCGACCGTCAGCCCGCCGAAGGCGTCCGACACGAGCGCGACGACCCGGCGCCGCACGCCTTCCGGCAGCGGGCGGTCGAGCACCTCTGCGGCGTCGCCGGCCGCGTCGGCCGGCTCAGCGCCGCTTGCTGGCTCCACAATCCGTCACCCCTACCGTGATCTACTGTGGGCCCCGCTCCGTCAGGAGTCGGCGCCCGGCCTGTCCACGAGCTCGATCTGGTCCACCGCGTTGCACCAGCGGCAGCGGACCGACTCGATGGTCTCACTGACCACCTCGCGCTCCTCGACCTTGGGCTCCCCGGCGAGGTCCAGGTGGACGTACTCCACGACCTTCGACGAACGGGTGACGTCGAAGCGCGTGAGGTTGCCGCACAGCGTGCAGCGCCACCGGGTGGTGTCGGTCGGCAGGGGAACCGTCATCGGGCCGCTCTCTCCTTCGTAGCTCATTCAATTAAAGCCTTCCGCGGCGGTCCACGGACCGCAGCCGTAACCCTACGGCCTGGCACCACCGTCAGGTGGGTCCGTCTGCGTCATGCTCTGTCGCATGATCGTAAGGTGGCGGACCGTACGCGAGGCCGCCCGGGGCCCGGTGATGACGTACGCGCTGATCGCCGGATGCTGCGTGGCGTTCCTGTTCAGCCCGGCGTCCGGCCTGAACCCGGCCTACGGGACGGGCGAGCGGCTGCTGGAGACGGGCACGGCCTACTTCCGGCACTGGGGGGTGGTCCCCGTCGAGCTCTTCTCCGGGGCGGGCCGCCCGCTGCTGACCCCGCTGACCGCCCTCTTCGTCCACGGCAGCTGGCTGCACCTGCTCGGGAACATGCTCTTCCTCTACGTCTTCGGCGCGATGACGGAGGAGCGGATGGGCCGGGCGCCCTTCCTGGTGTTCTACGTCTGCACGGGCTACCTCGCGCTCGCGGCGTACGCGGCGGCCAACGCCTCCTCCGACCAGACCCTGGTCGGGGCGTCCGGCGCGATCTCGGCGGTCCTCGGCGCGTTCCTGTGCCTGTTCCCCAGGGCCCGGGTGACGAGCCTGTTCCCCTTCCTCCTCTTCCTGCCGCTGCGCTTCCCCGCGTGGATCGTCCTGATGTTCTGGTTCGGGCTCCAGTGGCTGGCGGCGCACCGGGCGGGGAGCGGCCCCGGAGTGGCCTACCTGGCCCATGTCGTGGGCTTCTCGGTGGGCTTCCTCTACGCGTGGGTGCGCTATCGCCGTACGACTAGAGTGAGACGACCAGTGACTGCCGGCGAGGGAGACAGCCAACCGTGATCACCGCGATCGTGCTCATCAAGACCAGCGTGGACCGCATCCCCGAGATCGCCGAGTCCATCGCCGCGCTGGACAGCGTCAGCGAGGTCTACTCCGTCACCGGTACGTACGACCTGATCGCGCTGGTCCGCGTGGCCCGCCACGAGAACCTCGCGGACATCATCCCGGGCCGCATCAGCAAGATCCCGGGCGTCGAGGCCACCGACACCCACGTGGCGTTCCGCACCTACTCCCAGCACGACCTGGAAGCGGCCTTCGCCATCGGCCTCGACGCCTGACGCCTGGCCGGCGGGGGAACGCAACACCCCGGGCCACGCCCGGGCCACGCCCGGGACCCGCACCGGGCCTCCCGGCCCCGCCCGGCCGCTGCCCCCGCGCCCGGTCCGGCCCGGCGCGGGTCCGCCCCTGCCCGGTCCCGGCAGGCTCGCCCCGACCCCGGTCCCGCTCAGCCCCGGCCCAGCTCCGGCAGCCGCTCGCCGGCCAGGGCCGGGCGGCCCTCCAGGAGCCGGAAGAGGTAACCGCGCAGGTACTCCCCCAGGCCGCTGTCGACGTAGGCCGCGTACGCGCGGGCCCCGGCGGCCGCGTCCCGCTCCTCCGGGCGCCCGGACCGGGCCCAGGGCCCCCGCCCCGCGCCGACGGCCCACTCGCGCACGCGGCCCCGCCCGCTCCACCACTCCCGCACGAGCTCCGGGCTCCAGTGCAGGTCCCCGTCGCCGCCGTAGCCGCCGAAGGGGTCGCACTCCGCGGCGTGGATCACCGCGTACACCTCGGCCGGCGTCCGCGGCTGGCGGTAGACGATCTCGGCCCCGTACGCGTCCTCGTAGAGCACGTTGTCCGGCGCACAGCCCCGCCCGGTCCAGCAGGTGTCGGTCTCCGACGAGTACACCGGGCCCGGAACGGTACGCCAGTCCCGCCGCTCCCAGCCGCCGGGCGCGGCCCCGGACCAGTCCCCCAGCAGCGGACCGACCGGCGCCCAGTCCTGCGGCATCGGCCCGCCCACCGCCGCGCGCAGGGTCGGCAGGGGATCCCAGTACGTCATGGGCGACAGCCTGTCAGACGGCGGGGACGCAGCGGCCTTCCTCGGTGCGGTACTGCCACTTGGCGCCGTCCGCGACGAGTTCGCGCACCGCGCGGACGAAGCGCTCGACGTGCTCGTCGGGGGTGCCCGCGCCGAAGCTGACGCGGATCGCGTTCAGGGAGCGCTCGCCCGGGGCGGCCTCGGGGGCCCCGCACTCGCCCGGCTCCTGCGGCTCGCTGCCGAGCAGGGTGCGGACCAGGGGGTGGGCGCAGAAGAGGCCGTCGCGGACGCCGATGCCGTACTCGGCGGACAGGGCGGCCGCGAAGTGGGAGCTGTTCCAGCCGTCGACGACGAAGGAGATGACGCCGACGCGCGGGGCGTCGTCCCCGAAGAGGGACAGCACCCGCACCGCCGGGACCTCGGCGAGGCCCTCGCGGACCTTGGCGATGAGCTGGTTCTCGCGGGCGACCAGGTTCTCGAACCCGGCCTCCTTCAGCGCCCGGCAGGCGGAGGCGATGGAGTAGACGCCGATGACGTTCGGCGAGCCGGCCTCGTGGCGGGCGGCGGTGGTGTGCCACTCGACGTCGACGCCGCCGTCCTCACGGCGGGCGACCTTGCGGGAGGCACCGCCACCGGCGAGGTACGGCTGCGCCTCCTGGAGCCAGTCGGCCCGGCCGGCGAGCACGCCCGAGCCGAAGGGCGCGTACAGCTTGTGCCCGGAGAAGGCGACCCAGTCCACGTCCAGCTCCCGCACCGAGACGGGGTGGTGGGGGGCCAGCTGGGCGGCGTCCAGCACGATCCGCGCGCCGTGGGCGTGCGCGGCGGCGGCCAGCTCCTTGACCGGCCACAGCTCACCGGTGACGTTGGAGGCGCCGGTGACGCAGACCAGCGCCGGCCCGTAGGGCTCGCGGTCGGCGAGGGCCCGCTCCAGGGTGGCGACGGCCTCGCCGGGGGTGCGGGGGGCGTTGAGGTAGGTGACCCGCGCGTCGGTCCAGGGCAGCAGCGAGGCGTGGTGCTCGGTCTCGAAGACGAAGACCTGGCAGCCGGCCGGGAGGGTGGCGGCGAGCAGGTTCAGCGAGTCGGTGGTGGACCGGGTGAAGACCACCTGGTCGGAGGGCCGGCAGTCGAGGAACTCGGCGACGGCCGTGCGGCTCTGCTCGAACAGGTCGGTGGAGAGCTGCGAGAGGTACCCGGCGCCGCGGTGGACGCTGCCGTAGTACGGGGCGTACGCGGCGACGTCGTCCCAGACCCGCTGGAGGGCGGGGGCGCTGGCGGCGTAGTCCAGGGCGGCGTAGGTGACCTCGCCGCCGGTGACGAGCGGGACGGTGACGTCGCGGCCGAGGACCGGCAGCGGCCCGGCACAGGCGGGGCCCTCGGCGGTGGCGGCAGCGGCGGTGGCGACGGCGTTCAGGGATGCGGACATGGCGGTGTCTCCCGGCAGGGCAGAGGTGAATGGCTTCGGTGTGCCCGTACGCGGGTACGGCGGCGCTGAAGGCCGTCCGGGGTACGGGAAAGTCCTCGGAAAGGAGTGACGGGTACACGGAAGTGACCCTGTTCCGAGGGTTGAAGAAGGGGCGGATCCGCCCTATCGCATTCGCTTGCTCACGGAAAAGCTCCTCGAGAGACCAGGACCCCTGGTGTCGAGGGATCCGCGCTTGCCGTAGGCCTTGCTGCCTACGACCTGGTCATCACCCGGGGCACCCCGCCACGGAAGGAGGGTTGCCGGACAGCAAGCCGGGGCCTAAACGCTGTCACTCGTGACCTGGTCAGCATCCTGCCACATGATCCGCCGAACGCAAGAGCCCGGTCCGCATGGCGGACCGGGCTCGAGGCCGAAAACGATCAGTGCCGACGGCGCCGGGCGCGGCTCAGCGGTTGCTGGCCGCCACCCACCGGTCCAGCGCCGCCTGCGCCTCACCGGAGTCGATGGACTCGGCCGCCCGGACGATGCCCGCCGCGAGCTGCTCCTCCAGGGACCCCGTGCCCGGGTCCAGCGCCACCAGGGCCGCCGCCGAGTTCAGCAGCACGGCGTCCCGTACGGGGCCGCTCTCGCCGCCCAGCAGCCTGCGGGCGACGTCCGCGTTGTACGAGGCGTCCTCGCCCCGCAGACGGGAGACGTCGACGACCGGGATCCCGACGTCGCGCGGGTCGAAGGGCAGCTCGGTCACGGTGCCCTCGCGCACCCACCACACCCGGGAGGTGGCGGTGGTGGTCAGCTCGTCCATGCCGTCGTCGCCCCGGAAGACCAGCGCCGAGGAGCCCCGCTCCGCGAGGACCCCGGCCACGATGGGGGCCACCCGGGGGTCGGCCACGCCGGTGGCCTGCGCGCGGACCCGGGCCGGGTTGGTGAGCGGGCCCAGGAAGTTGAAGGTGGTCCGGATGCCCAGCTCCTTGCGGGCCGCCGCCACGTGCCGCAGCGCCGGGTGGAACTTCACCGCGAAGCAGAAGGTGATGCCGGCCTCCTCGGCCACCTCCACGACCCGGGCCGGGGTCAGGCCGAGGTTGACGCCGAGTTTCTCCAGCACGTCGGAGGAGCCGCTCGCGGAGGACGCGGCCCGGTTGCCGTGCTTGACGACCTTGGCGCCCGTACCGGCCACCACGAGGGCCGACATCGTGGAGATGTTGACCGTCTTCGCGCCGTCGCCGCCGGTGCCGACGATGTCCACCGTGCGGCCCGGGACCTCGATCAGATTGGCGTGATCGTACATGGCGCGGACCATGCCGTTGATCTCCGCGACGGTCTCCCCCTTGGCCCGCAGCGCGACCATGAAACCGGCGATCTGCGCGTCGGTGGCCTCTCCCCGCATGATCCGGTCCATGGCCCAGGCGGTGTCGTCCGCGCCGAGGTCCTGGCCGGTCAGCAGGGCGTCGAGGACGCCCGGCCAGCCACGGGCCGCCACGCTGTCGCCGCCTGCCGGGGTCACAACGTTCATGGTCCGCTCCTGATGGTCCACGTCTGAATGGGAAGGATCTCAGCCTATCCAGCCCCGGGGACGGCGAAGAGCCCCGTCCAGACACTGGACGGGGCTCTCACCGTGGCGACACCAGGATTGGCCGAAACCCATCCCTCAAGCTGTCGTGCCGGAGATCAGTGGTGGCCGTGGCCGCTCTGGATCTCCTTGTACTCCTCCACCGTGGGCTTCGGAATCTGGTTGTTCTCCGCGAACATGCCCTTGCTGAGCTTGACCCGGAGCTTCTCCGCGCCGCTCACCTTGCGCTCGACACCGTTCTCGTCGACCGTGGGGCCGATCTCGAGCGGCTCGTACTGCTCGTGCGAGGTGAGGGTGTGCAGCTTGCCCTGCGACAGCGGCTCGTGGACCTCGACGAACTCACCGTGCGGCAGACGCTTGATGATGCCGGTCTCGCGACCGTGCAGCACCTTGTCGTTGTCCCGGCGCTGGAGGCCGAGGCAGATCCGCTTGGTGACGATGAAGGCGAGGACCGGGACGACGAAGAAGCCGATCCGGACGAACCAGGTGATCGAGTTGATCGACAGGTGGAAGTACTGGGCGAACATGTCGTTGCCGCCGCCGATGAGGAGCACGATGTACTCCGCGATCCAGGCGACACCGAAGGCCGTACGGGTCGGGACGTTGCGCGGGCGGTCCAGGATGTGGTGCTCGCGCTTGTCCCCGGTGACCCAGGACTCGATGAACGGCCAGACGGCGATGGCACCCAGGACCAGCGGGAAGAGCACCAGCGGGATGAACACGCCCAGGACGAGCGTGTGGCCCCACAGGTTGATCTCCCAGCCCGGCATCGCACGGATGAGGCCTTCCGGCATACCCATGTACCAGTCGGGCTGCGCACCGGTGGACACGTGGTCCGGACGGTACGGGCCGAGCGCCCAGATCGGGTTGATCGAGGCGAGCGCCGCGATGGCCGCGATGACACCGAAGACCAGGAAGAAGAAGCCTCCGGCCTTGGCCATGTAGACCGGCAGCAGCGGCATGCCGACGACGTTCTTCTCGGTCTTGCCGGGGCCGGCGTACTGGGTGTGCTTGTGGAACACGACCAGGATCAGGTGGGCGACCAGCAGGCCCATCATGATGCCGGGCAGCAGCAGGATGTGCACCGAGTAGAAGCGTGCGACGAAGTCGCCGCCCGGGAACTCGCCGCCGAACAGGAACATCGACAGGTAGGTGCCGACGATCGGGACGGAGAGGATGGCGCCCTGCATGAAGCGGACACCGGTACCCGAGAGCAGGTCGTCCGGCAGGGAGTAACCGGTGAAACCGGTGAACATGCCGAGGACCAGCAGCAGGAAGCCGAAGATCCAGTTGACCTCACGCGGCTTGCGGAACGCACCCGTGAAGAAGACGCGCATCATGTGCACGACCATGGCCGCGACGAAGATCAGCGCCGCCCAGTGGTGGATCTGCCGGATCAGCAGACCGCCGCGGACGTCGAAGCTGATGTCGAGCGTCGAGGCGAAGGCCTCGGACATCATGACGCCCTGCATCGGCACGTACGAGCCGTGGTACTCCACCTCGTTCATGCTCGGGTGGAAGAACAGCGTCAGGTACACACCCGTGAGGATGATGATGACGAAGGCGTAGAGGCAGATCTCACCCAGCATGAAGGACCAGTGGTCCGGGAAGATCTTGCGCATGTTCGCCTTGGCGAGGCTGTAGATGCCCAGGCGGCCGTCCGCCCAGTCCGCTACGCGCTCGCCGGCCGGCGCTTTGCGCTCGTTGTTGTCGCTGGTGCTCATCCGCGCTCCCAGAATGCAGGACCGACGGGCTCTTCGAAGTCGCCGTGCGCCTCGAGGAAGCCTTCAGCGTTCACGCCGATCCGCAGCTGCGGAAGCGCGTGACCGGCCGGGCCGAAGATGACACGGGCGCCGTCGGAGAGGTCGAAGGTGGACTGGTGGCACGGGCAGAGCACGTGGTGCGTCTGCTGCTCGTACAGGCTGATCGGGCAGCCGACGTGGGTACAGATCTTGGAGAAGGCCACGATCCCGTCGTGGGACCACTCCAGTTCCTTCTTGTCCTTGATGTCCTCCGGCTGGATCCGGACGATCATCAGGGCCGCCTTGGCGATCTGGACCTGGAAGTCGTGCTGCTCCTCCTCCAGGCCTTCCGGCATGGCGAAGGTCAGCGAACCGACGAGTACGTCCTCGGGACGCAGCGGCTCCATCGTGTTCTGGTTGATGAGCAGCTTGCCCTTGGACCAGAGCGTCTTGCGCAGCTTGTCCTCGGGCAGGGGCCCCAGGTCGCGCATGATCACGACGGCGGACAGCGGCAGCATGGCCAGCGCGCCGAACATCGTGCGCTTGATGAGGGGGCGGCGGGCGATGCCGGACTCGTTCGCACCGTCGGCGAAGTCCTGCATGACCTGCGCCTTGACCTCGGGCGAAGCCGCGATCTCGTGACGGTCGTCGGCGACCTCCACGTCGGACATCAGGGTGCGGGCCCAGTGGACCGCGCCCGCGCCGATGCAGAACAGAGCCACGCCCAGGGTCATGCCCAGGGCGAAGTTCAGGGCGCTCACCTTCCCGATGGGGAAGATGTAGACGATCTTGTCGACGGGCAGGGTCACGAACGAGGCGATGAAGCCGACGGTGGCCAGCATCGACAGCGTGAACAGCATCGCGACCGTACGCTCGGACCGCTTGGCGGCCCGCTCGTCGATGTCCTGGATGCGCGGCTTGTGGACCGGGAGGCCGGGGTCGGCGAACGGGTCGTCCGCGACCGCTACACCACCGTGGTGCGCGTCGCCCTGCTCGCTCGGCAGGTGCTTCTCTTCGGGAATGTCTTGGCTACTCATGACTTCTTGGCCTTAGCGGTGTGGGCCGCGACCCAGACGGCGACAGCGATCAGCGCACCCAGACCGAAGATCCAGCCGAACAGACCCTCGGAGACGGGGCCGAGGCCACCGAGCTTGAGGCCACCGGGGCTGGTCGACTTCTCGCCGTTGACGTTCTGGAGGTACGCGATGATGTCCTTCTTCTGCTTCTCCGGCATGGTGCTGTCGGGGAAGGAGGGCATGTTCTGCGGGCCGGTGAGCATGGCCTCGTAGATGTGCTTCGGCTCGACGCCCTCGAGGTTCGGGGCGTACTTGCCGTTCGTCAGCGCGCCGCCCTCGCCGGTGAAGTTGTGGCACTGCGCGCAGTTGTTGCGGAACAGCTCACCACCAGCGGCGATGTCGGCGCCGGCCGGGTCGTACTGCTTCTCGTGCGGCGTGATCGGACCGGCGCCGAGCGAAGAGATGTACGCCGCGAGCTGGTCGATCTGGGCCTGGGAGTAGATGTTCGGCTTCTTCGGCACCTGGGCGCCGGGCTGCTGGGCGGGCATGCGGCCCGTGCTCACCTGGAAGTCCACGGCCGCGGAGCCGACGCCGACCAGGCTCGGGCCGTCAGAGGAACCCTGACCGCCGGTTCCGTGGCAGCTTGCGCAACCCACGGCGTAGAGCTTCTTGCCCTCCTCGATGGCGAGGGACTGGGCGGTTTCATCGGCCTGCGCCTTGCTCGCGGGCGCGAAGGCGGCGTACAGCCCCCCCGTGACCGCCAGCGCGAAGAGTAGAACGACGACCGCCGCCAGCGGATGGCGTCGTCGTGCGGAGAGCTTTTTCACGGATTACCCCGGTGTCAGGATCTTCTGCGTCGGTGTTTCTGGATGGAGTGCCGGGCGCGGGCCCGGCGACGTGTTCGCTACTTGATCAGGTAGATCGTGGCGAAGAGGCCGATCCAGACGACATCGACGAAGTGCCAGTAGTAGGACACGACGATGGCCGACGTGGCCTGTTCGTGGGTGAACCTCTTGGCCGCGTACGTCCGGCCGAGGACCAGCAGGAAGGCGATGAGACCGCCCGTCACGTGCAGACCGTGGAAGCCGGTGGTCAGGTAGAAGACCGAGCCGTACGGGCCTGACGAGAGAGACATGCCCTCGTGCTTGACCAGCTCGGTGTACTCGAACACCTGGCCGCCAATGAAGATCGCACCCATGACGAACGTGATGATGAACCACGTCCTGAGCTTCTTCACGTCACCGCGCTCAGCGGCGAATACGCCGAGCTGGCAGGTGAGCGAGGAGAGCACCAGGATCGTGGTGTTCGTCGCCGAGAAGGGCAGATTCAAGGCCGAAGCCTGCTCTGTCCAGTACTCGGCGCCTGTCACGGATCGCAGGGTGAAGTACATCGCGAAGAGGGCCGCGAAGAACATCAGCTCGGAACTCAACCAGATGATGGTTCCGACGCTGACGAGGTTCGGCCGGTTGACCGTCGGGTGCGCGTGCCCGGTATCTACTGTCGTTGCTGTCGCCACGACCGACATTATGTCGGTCGCTTATCCCGCCCTCACCCCGGGGGGTGCCGTTCGGAGTGTCAGGGGCGTGTGCAAGGCCCGAACGGCCCATCAGATGAGTGATCCGGAGCCTGCGCGAACCGATGTTGACAGCGGGTCGGGAGGAGTAGCATCCCGCGCATCATCAGCGTGATTCACGGACACGTGGAGGAACGAAATGCGGGCGACTGCGCGGGTTCTGGTCTACAGCGACGACGCGGGCACCCGGGAGCAGGTGCGGCTTGCGGCCGGGCGCAGGCCGGCGGCGGACCTGCCGCCGGTGGAGTTCCTGGAGTGCGCGACGCTTCCGGCGGTCCTCAAGGAGCTGGACGCGGGCGGCATCGACGTGTGCGTGCTGGACGGCGAGGCGGTTCCGGCCGGGGGCATGGGCGTGTGCCGGCAGATCAAGGACGAGATCTTCAAGTGCCCCCCGGTGCTGCTGCTGATGGGGCGCCCCCAGGACGCCTGGCTGGCGACCTGGAGCCGGGCCGACGCCGCCGTGACCCTCCCGGTGGACCCGGTGGACTTCCCGGAGGCCCTGGCGGGGCTCCTGCGGGCCCGGCTGTCCCTCGACGCCTGAGCGGCCGCCCCGGGCGCCCTCACGGGGGCGTTCCGGGGCCCCGGAGGGCGCGTGGGGCCTTCCGGGGCCGGTCGGGGGCCGAACGGTTACACCTGGGGCCTCAGGCGCGCCTGGTCCATGGGGCTGCGGCCCTCCTGGGTACCCTTCAGGAGGGCGCTGCCTTCGCGCCAGTCCTTCCAGTCCATGTTCCAGTCGCCGTAGCCGTTGCCGAAGGTGTCCATGTCGTCGCCGATGCTGTTGATCACCCGGACGATGTCGCCCTCGGTGATGTTCTCGTAGAACCAGGCGGCGTTGCCGGTGCTCATGCCGGTGCATCCGTGGCTGACGTTCTCGTAGCCCTGGGAGCCGACCGACCACGGCGCGGCGTGCACGTATTCACCGCTCCATGTCACCCGTGTGGCGTAGTAGACGGGCAAGTTGTAGTACTCACTGCCGCCGATGCCGACGGTGTCGCCGCGCATCTGGACGAAGTACTGCTTGCCCAGCACCACCTTGACCCCGTTGCGGGTGGAGAAGCCGGGCTTTCCGGTGGTCACCGGAATGGTGTTGATCACTTCTCCGTTGCGCCTGAAGGTCAGGTAGTGCGAGGAGGCGTCGGTGGTGACCTCGACGCGGTCGCCGATCTCCAGGGTGAGCGGCTTCGACGCGGCTCCGTGGAGCTCGTCGCCGATCTTGATGCCCTCCAGGTTGCTCCGTACGGAGACGTTGGTGTTGGCGGGCCAGTAGTCCTTCGGGCGGTAGTGCAGCGTCTTGTCGTCCACCCAGTACCAGGCGCCCTCGACCCCGCTCGGCGCGTCGACGACCAGGGCCCGCTCCACGACGGCGCGGGAGGCCTTGTCCTTGACGGGTTCGTTGAGTTCGGCCGTGAGGGGCTGTCCGACGCCGTACTTGCCCTCGTCCGGGCCGAATTCGACCTTGAGGACCTTCTCGGCCGGGGTGGTGTCGAAGGCCATCGTGCGGCGCCCTGGGGCCCCGTGCTCGTCCTCGGTGCCCACGGTGACGCTGTAGTGGACTCCCGCGGCCATCGGGGCGGTGCTGTGCCAGCGGTCGCCCTTGACGGAGAGTTCACCCGCCAGCCGGCGTCCGTGGGTGTCCACGACGGTCACGTCGGTGATCCGTGACCCGGTCCCCTTGGCGGTGACTTCGAGGGGCTTCTCGGGGTCGACGGCGCGGCCGCCGGAGGCCTGGTTGAAGGCGACTTGATCGCCCGCGTCGTACGGGCGGGCCGACAGCGGGTTGTGCTCGCCGGACCCGCATGCGGTGGCGCCGGCCCCGAGGGACGCGACCAGCAGGGAGCAGCTGAGTACCGTCCAAAGACGCGGTGAGTGCTTCATGGAGCTAACGCTATGAAGGTATGACAATTACGGCGCGCGGGGTGACTGCAAACGAGGGGCCCGGACTCCTCCGAAAAGGTGTCCGGGCCCCTCGACGTCCTGATGGACCGCTGTACCGCTGTACCGCTGTACCGCTACGAACTACTGGTTCGCGTTCTCACCGCGGTAGTACTCGTACACCCAGCCCCACAGGCCGATCAGGATGATCGGGGCCGAGAAGTACATGAGCCACCAGCCGAAGATGACGCCCATGAAGGCGAACGCGCCACCGATCGCCAGCGAGAGCGGCTGCCAGCTGTGCGGGGAGAAGAACCCCAGCTCGCCCGCCTCGTCGGCGACGTCGGCCTCCAGGTTGTCCTGGGCCATCTCGTCCACGCGCTTGGCCGTGAAGGCCAGGTAGTAGCCGATCATGGCGCTCAGGCCGAAGGCCAGCGCGAGAGCGGTGGTTCCGACCGGCTCCTTCGACCAGACGCCGTAGACGACGGTCATGATCAGGATGAAGACGGCGAGCCAGAGGAACATCTTGCCCTGGATCTTCACTTGCCGGCCTCCTTGCCACCGGTGACGGCCTTGGCCGGGGTGTGGTCCTCGAGGTGGTCGAGGGCCGCGATCTCCGGGTGGTGCAGGTCGAACGCCGGCGATTCACTGCGGATGCGCGGCAGGGTGAGGAAGTTGTGCCGCGGCGGCGGGCAGGAGGTCGCCCACTCCAGCGAACGGCCGTAGCCCCACGGGTCGTCGACCTCGACCTTCTTGCCGTACTTGGCCGTCTTCCAGACGTTGTACATGAACGGCAGCATCGACAGGCCGAGCAGGAACGAGCTGATCGTGGAGACCGTGTTCAGCGCGGTGAAGCCGTCGGCCGCGAGGTAGTCCGCGTAACGACGCGGCATGCCCTCGGCGCCCAGCCAGTGCTGGACCAGGAAGGTGCCGTGGAAGCCGATGAACAGCGTCCAGAAGGTGATCTTGCCGAGGCGCTCGTCCAGCATCTTGCCCGTGAACTTCGGCCACCAGAAGTGGAAGCCGGCGAACATCGCGAAGACCACGGTGCCGAAGACGACGTAGTGGAAGTGCGCGACGACGAAGTACGAGTCGGAGACGTGGAAGTCCATCGGGGGCGAGGCCAGGATGACGCCGGTCAGGCCACCGAAGGTGAAGGTGACCAGGAAGCCGATCGTCCAGAGCATCGGGGTCTCGAAGGACAGCGAGCCCTTCCACATGGTGCCGATCCAGTTGAAGAACTTCACACCGGTCGGTACCGCGATCAGGAAGGTCATGAAGGAGAAGAACGGCAGCAGCACACCACCGGTGACGTACATGTGGTGGGCCCACACGGTCACGGAGAGGCCGGCGATCGCGATCGTCGCGGCGATCAGACCGATGTAACCGAACATCGGCTTGCGCGAGAAGACCGGGATGACCTCGGAAACGATTCCGAAGAACGGCAGCGCGATGATGTACACCTCTGGGTGTCCGAAGAACCAGAAGAGGTGTTGCCACAGCAAGGCGCCGCCGTTGGCCGCGTCGAAGACGTGCGCACCGAACTTCCGGTCGGCCTCCAGCGCGAAGAGCGCGGCGGCCAGCACCGGGAAGGCGAGCAGGACCAGGACACCGGTCAGCAGCACGTTCCAGGTGAAGATCGGCATGCGGAACATCGTCATGCCGGGAGCGCGCATGCAGATGATCGTGGTGATGAAGTTGACCGAGCCGAGGATCGTGCCGAAGCCGGAGAAGGCCAGACCCATGATCCACATGTCGGCGCCGATGCCCGGCGAGCGGACGGCGTCCGACAGCGGGGAGTAGGCGAACCAGCCGAAGTCGGCGGCACCCGAGGGGGTGACGAAGCCGGCCACCGCGATGGTCGAGCCGAAGAGGTACAGCCAGTACGCGAACATGTTCAGCCGCGGGAACGCCACGTCGGGCGCGCCGATCTGCAGCGGCATGATCCAGTTCGCGAAGCCCGCGAACAGCGGGGTGGCGAACATCAGCAGCATGATCGTGCCATGCATGGTGAACGCCTGGTTGAACTGCTCGTTCGACATGATCTGCGTGCCCGGACGGGCCAGCTCGGCGCGCATGAAGAGCGCCAGCAGGCCGCCGATGAGGAAGAACACGAACGACGTGACCAGGTACATCGTGCCGATGGTCTTGTGGTCGGTCGTGGTCATCCACTTCACGACCACATTGCCCGGCTGCTTGCGCCGTACCGGCAGCTCGTTCTCGTACGAGTCGGCGGCGGCACCCTGGGATTCGTTGAGGATGCTCACAGTTTGTTCACTTCCGCATTCCGGGCCGGGTCGGTCTGCTTGATGCCTGCGGGGAGGAAGCCGGTCTGGCCCTTCTCCGCCAGCTCCTTCAGGTGTGCCCGGTACTTCTCCGGCGAGACGATCTTCACGTTGAAGAGCATCCGGGAGTGGTCGACACCGCAGAGCTCGGCGCACTTGCCCATGAAGGTGCCCTCCGTCTTCGGGGTCACCTCGAAGACGTTGGTGTGGCCGGGGATGACGTCCTGCTTGAACAGGAAGGGGACCACCCAGAAGGAGTGGATGACGTCGTTCGACGACAGGATGAAGCGGACCTTCTCACCTGCGGGCAGGTAGAGGGTCGGGCCCGGGTTGTTCGTGTCCGGGTTGCGGTCGCCGGGGACGCCCTTCTCGTAGACGCCTTCGGCGCCCGCGGGGAAGGCCTTCGTGAAGCGGTCCGGAATGGAGGCGAGCTCCTTCGGAACCGCACCCGCCTTCGGGGTCGCCGCGTCACCGTCGACGTTCTCGACGTAGTTGAAGCCCCAGCTCCACTGGTAGCCGACCACGTTGATCGTGTGGGGCGGCTTCGGAGTGAGGGCGAGCAGCTTCGACTCGTCGCGCGCGGTGAAGTAGAAGAGCACCGAGACGATGATGAGCGGGACCACGGTGTACAGCGCCTCGATGGGCATGTTGTACCGGGTCTGCGGGGGAACCTCCACCTTCGTCCGGCTGCGCCGGTGGAAGATGACGCTCCAGATGATCAGGCCCCACACCAGGATGCCCGTGATGAGAGCGGCCGCCCAGGAACCCTGCCACAGGGAGAGGATGCGAGGACCCTCCTCCGTGACCGGGGTGGGCAATCCGAGGCGGGGAAAGTCTTTCCAGGTGTACGAGCAACCAGTGGCGGTCGCCAGGACCACGCCCGCAGTCAGCGCCTGCAGCAGCTTCCGCCGCATCGGGCGCCGCGGCGAGCGGTCGGAGCCGTAGGGACTCACGTAGCGCCTTCCCGAGAGTCTCGGCCCGCGCGGCCGGCCGCGGCCGTGTTCGGGTCGGTCGCCGGCCCTGACGCAGGCAGGGGTTTGGATGTTTATGCGGACCAAACCCTACTGGACGCTATTTGGGGTCGCGCGGGGAGGGTGCCCAACGCGCCGCTACTGCCCCCGAAGGGATGGATCCGCCGTACGGGGGACGGGCCATACGGCCCTGAACGGCAGGCTCCGCAGGACATCTGACGGGCCCTGACCCCGGCTCCGCGAACGCGCGGGTTAGCGTGGCCGGATGCCCTACTTCGACACCGCGTCCGCCGCTCCGCTGCACCCCGTCGCCCGGCAGGCGTTGCAGGCCGCACTCGACGAGGGCTGGGCGGACCCGGCCCGGCTGTACCGGGAGGGGCGCCGGGCGCGGCTGCTGCTGGACGCGGCGCGGGAGGCGGCGGCCGAGGCGGTGGGATGCCGCCCCGACGAGCTCGTGTTCACTCCTTCGGGGACGCACGCGGTTCACTCGGGCATCGCGGGAGCCCTGGCCGGGCGCCGGCGCGTCGGCGGTCATCTCGTCGTATCGGCCGTCGAACACAGTTCTGTACTCCACGCGGCCGAGGCCCACGCGGCCACCGGGGGCGGCCGGCTGACGGAGGTCGGGGTGAACCGGCTCGGCGCCGTGTCCGCCGCCGGGTACGCGGCCGCCCTCGCCCCCGACACCGCGCTGGCCTGCCTCCAGTCCGCCAACCACGAGGTGGGCACCGTCCAGCCGGTGGCGGAGGTCGCCGAGGTCTGCGCCGAGGCCGGGGTGCCGCTGCTCGTCGACGCGGCGCAGTCGCTGGGCTGGGGCCGGGTGGAGGACGGCTGGTCGGTCCTGGCCGCCAGCGCGCACAAGTGGGGCGGCCCGCCCGGGGTGGGTCTGCTCGCGGTCCGCAAGGGGGTGCGCTTCGCCCCCCAAGGCCCCGCCGACGAAAGGGAGTCGGGCCGCTCCCCCGGCTACGCGAACCTCCCCGCGATCGTCGCGGCGGCCGCCTCGCTGCGGGCGGTACGGGCCGAGGCGGACACGGAGGCCGCGCGGCTGCGGGTCCTGGTGGACCGGATCCGGCGGCGCGTCGCCCGGCTGGTGCCGGACGTGGAGGTGGTCGGCGACCCGGACCGGCGGCTGCCGCACCTGGTCACCTTCTCCTGCCTGTACGTGGACGGCGAGAGCCTGCTGCACGAACTCGACCGCGCCGGGTACTCCGTCTCCTCCGGCTCCTCCTGCACCAGCTCGACGCTGACCCCGAGTCATGTGCTGCGGGCGATGGGGGTGCTGTCGGAGGGGAACGTACGGGTGTCCCTGCCGGCCGGTACCTCCGCCGACGAGGTCAACGGCTTCCTGGAGGTGCTGCCCGGCGCGGTGGCCGGGGTCCGGGCGAAGCTGGGCGTCACCGAACCGGTGACGGTGACACCGGTGGCGGACTCCCTGGAACTCGACACCCTCGGACTGCGCTGCCCGCAGCCGGTGATCGAGCTGGCCCGGGCGATCGGCGGGGTCGCGGTGGGGGGCACCGTGACCGTCCTGTCGGACGACGAGGTGGCCCGCCTGGACATCCCGGCGTGGTGCGGCATCCGCGGCCACGCGTACCTCGGCGAATCCCCCCGCCCGAGGGGCACGGCGTACCACGTCCGCCGCCTCTCCTGACGGGCTGCGCACCGGTACCCGCCGCCTCAAGCGCCGGCGCGGCTGCGGATCCCCGTTCGTGTGCGGGTCCGTTGCCGGGGGCCAGCCCCCGGACCCCCGCGCCTCAAACGCCGGCGGGGCTGGACTGTGCCGGCGTTTGAGGCGCGGGTCTGGGCGGAGCCCAGGGAACGGTGGAAGGGCGGGTAGGGGACCCCGCCCCGCGCAGCGGCAACGGTCCGCGGACGGAAGACGGGCCCCGGCCACCCGAACCGGCCCCGCCCCGCCACCGCCGGACGGAGTCCGGCGCAGCGGCGCGAAGCCGGGGAGGCGCCCAGGCGCCGAGCGGCGCGTCAGGAGGAGACGGGCAGGTGCGCGCGGACCTCCGCCGCGGCCGTGTCGCCGTAGGCCTTGGTGAAGCGGTCCATGAAGTGCGCCCGCGCCAGGGTGTACTCCTGGGTGCCCAGGGTCTCGATGACGAGGGTGGCGAGCATGCAGCCGAGCTGCGCGGCCCGCTCAAGGCCGACGCCCCACCCGAGCCCGGTCAGGAAGCCCGCGCGGAACGCGTCGCCGACGCCGGTCGGGTCGACCTTCGCGGTCTCCTCGGGGCAGCCGACGACGATCGGCTCCTGCCCGACCCGCTCGATGCGCACGCCCTGCGAGCCGAGGGTGGTGACGCGGGTGCCGACCTTGGCGAGGATCTCCGCGTCGGTCCAGCCGGACTTCGACTCGATGAGGCCCTTCTCGTACTCGTTGGAGAAGAGGTAGGTCGCACCCTCCATCAGGGTGCGGATGTTCTCGCCGTCCATGCGCGCGATCTGCTGCGAGAAGTCCGCGGCGAAGGGGATCCCGCGGGTGCGGCACTCCTCCGTGTGGCGGAGCATCGCCTCGGGGTCGTCGGCGCCGATGAGGACGAGGTCGAGTCCGCCCACCCGGTCGGCGACGGCCTTGAGCTCGATCTGGCGGGCTTCGCTCATCGCGCCCGTGTAGAAGGAGCCGATCTGGTTGTGGTCGGAGTCCGTGGTGCAGACGAAGCGCGCGGTGTGCAGCACCTCGGAGATCCGTACGGACTCGGTGTCGACGCCGTGCCGGTCCAGCCAGGCGCGGTACTCGTCGAAGTCCGAGCCGGCCGCGCCGACGAGGATCGGGCGGGTGCCGAGCTGCCCCATGCCGAAGCAGATGTTCGGGCCGACTCCGCCTCTCCGGACGTCGAGGTTGTCGACGAGGAAGGAGAGGGAGACCGTGTGGAGCTGGTCGGCGACCAGCTGGTCGGCGAAGCGGCCCGGGAAGGTCATGAGGTGGTCGGTGGCGATGGAGCCGGTGACTGCGATGCGCACGGCGTGGATGCTCCTGCGAATGACGGCGAGGGGACATTCAAAACTACCCGGTCATGGGCTCGAGTCCGAACGGCTGAAACTACCCCGTAGTAGGACTTCCTTCGCCTGGTGTGGCGTGCCTACCGTGCCCCATGACCTATACCGATGGCTTCGGCTACGCCGAGTACACCGCCGACGCGCGCCCCGGCTTCGCCCGTCTGCTGGGCGACTGCGCGCGGATGGCCCCGCACTGGGCGGTCCCGGAGGAGCCCCGGGCGGACCGGGTGGCCCCCTCCCAGATCCACGGCGTCCGTGTCCCGCCCGCCTCGGCCCGGCTGATCGCCTCCACCGCCGCGTACGGGGACCAGTAGAGGAAGGGCGGGAACCGGATTCGCGGCCGCCGCGTCACACCCGCATCACGTACGGCGGGACACGCGAAGGAGCGAATCGGTGACCAGCGAACTACCCGAGACATCACGTGCCACTCGTCGGCGGCCGTCCTGGGCCGTCGGCTCGATCGCGGCCGCCGTCCTGCTGGCCGGCGGCGGTACGGCCTACTGGGCGTCGACGGCGTACGGGGACGCCTCGGGCGGCGGCGCCCGTACGGGTGACACCGCGGCGGCCGCGCCCCGGGCGGCCGGGTCCCCGCCGGGGCCCGGCATCGCCCCCGGGGAGCCGGATCCGTCGGGCGGCGGGGTGGTCTACCGGGCCGATGTGAAGCTGCCCGAGGGCCCGGCGGCGGCGCCGTCCTTCGCCGCGTCGGGGGAGGTCACCTCCGAGGAGGTGGCCCGGCTCGCGAAGGCCCTCGGGATCTCCGGGGACCCGCGGCTGAGCGGGGACACCTGGCAGGCCGGGGAGACCGGCGACGGCTCCGGTCCCCGGCTCACGGTGACCCGTAAGGCCCCCGGCACCTGGAGCTTCAGCCGCTTCCGGCCGGCCGGGGCCGGGGACGACTGCGTGCGCGGCAAGGACACCTGCGGCCCGGCCACCCTGCCCCAGGGCGAGGGCGGCGGGGCGCAGCCGGTCTCCGAGCAGGCGGCGAAGGCGGCGGCCGCGCCGGTGCTCGCGGCGGCCGGGCAGGGTGACGCCAAGGTCGACGCCCGGCTGACGCAGGGCGCGGTGCGGGTGGTGAGCGCCGACCCGGTGGTGGGCGGGCTGCCCACGCAGGGCTGGTCCAGCAAGGTGAGCGTGGGCGGTGACGCGCAGGTGGTGGCGGGCAGTGGGGAGCTGAAGGCCCCGGTGCGCGCGGCGGAGCAGCCGGTGGTCGGGGCGGTCGAGGCGCTGGCCCGGCTGAACGCGGCGGGCAAGGGCGGTGACGGCAGCGGTCCGGGCCCGAGCGGCTGCGCGACCTCGGTGCCGCTGACCCCGGACACGCCGACGGGTGCCACGGACACCCTGCCCTGCAACCCGGACCCGCGGCCGATGAAGCCGCCGCGGACGGAGACCGTACGGGGGGCCGTGCTCGGCCTGGTCCCGGGGACGGTCGACGGGGCGCGGGGGCTGGTGCCGGCCTGGCTGTTCGAGGTGGCGGGCAAGGACGGCGGGCCGGGCCGCACGGTGGCCCAGCCGGCCGCGGCCGAGGACGGTGCGACGACGGCGCCGGTGCCTCCGGCGGGCCGTACGGTGCCCGGGTTCTCGTACGCGGACGGGGACCGGAAGCTGACCGTGAACTTCTGGGGCGGGGTGTGCAGCACCTACACCCTGGAGGCGCGGGAGGAGTCCGCGTCCGTCATGGTGAAGATCACGGACACGCCGAACAGTCCGGGGCAGGCCTGCATCATGCTGGCGCAGGAGATGTCCCTCACGGTGACCCTCCAGCAGCCGGTGGGTGCGCGGAAGGTGGTCGACGCCACGACGGGCAAGCCGCTCCCCCGCCAGTGAGCAACGAGTAGTCGGGGAACGCGAAAGGCCTCGGCGCCGGTCGGATGCGACCGGCGCCGAGGCCTTCGTGCGTTCGGGTCTAGCTGAACGAGTCGCCGCAGGCGCAGGAGCCGGTGGCGTTCGGGTTGTCGATGGTGAAGCCCTGCTTCTCGATGGTGTCGACGAAGTCGATCGAGGCGCCGTGCAGGTACGGGGAGCTCATCCGGTCGGTGACGACCTTGACTCCGTCGAAGTCCTTGACGACGTCGCCGTCGAGGGAGCGCTCGTCGAAGAAGAGCTGGTAGCGCAGGCCGGAGCAGCCACCGGGCTGGACGGCGACGCGGAGCGCCAGGTCATCGCGGCCCTCCTGCTCCAGCAGGGTCCTGACCTTCTCGGCGGCGGCGTCGGACAGGAGGATGCCGTCGCTCACAGTGGTCTTGTCGTCCTGTACGGACATCTGCATTCACTCCCGAAGTGGGCGGCTCCCCGCCGGAGGCTGGGGATACGTCGGACTCTTGCCGTCGGTGGCAACCAGCTGGACCGCGGATTCATTCCGGGGCCGGCGCCTTGTTTCAGACATTCATGCTCGCACACCCACGCGGAGCGGTGGACCCGGCGAAGAGGGCGGGTGGAGCGGGGCGTCCCAGGACGGGCGAATGCGTCACATCGACACTATCGGCATCGTCAAAGTGACGTGAAGCAGTTATGATAGATAACGTCAAATAGACGAGAAGTCGAAGCGAGGGCTTCGCGTGAAGCCTTCAGAAGTCCCTTGTCGCAGAACAGAAAGGGTGCGTGTCGTGACCACCGCCCAGCCTTTGGACGTCCAGCCGACGCCCCTCGCCCTGCTGCTGCTCGGCCGCGAGGCCGACCCCAAGAGCGAGCGCGGGGTGGAATGCCCCGGCGACCTGCCCTCTCCGTCCGACCCGGACCTGGTGGCCCGCGCCCGCGCGGCCAAGGAGAAGCTCGGGGACAAGGTCTTCATCCTCGGCCACCACTACCAGCGTGACGAGGTCATCGAGTTCGCCGACGTCACCGGTGACTCCTTCAAGCTCGCCAAGGACGCGGCCGCCAAGCCGGAGGCCGAGTACATCGTCTTCTGCGGCGTGCACTTCATGGCCGAGTCGGCCGACATCCTCACCTCCGACGACCAGAAGGTCGTCCTGCCCGACCTGGCCGCGGGCTGCTCGATGGCCGACATGGCCACCGCCGAGCAGGTCGCGGAGTGCTGGGACGTGCTGACCGAGGCCGGCGTCGCCGGGACGACGGTGCCCGTCTCGTACATGAACTCCTCCGCCGACATCAAGGCCTTCACCGGCAAGCACGGCGGCACGATCTGTACCTCGTCGAACGCGAAGAAGGCCCTGGAGTGGGCCTTCGAGCAGGGCGAGAAGGTCCTCTTCCTCCCGGACCAGCACCTGGGCCGCAACACCGCCGTCCGCGACATGGGCATGTCCCTGGACGACTGCGTGCTCTACAACCCGCACAAGCCGAACGGCGGCCTGACCGCCGAGCAGCTGCGGAACGCCAAGATGATCCTGTGGCGCGGCCACTGCTCGGTGCACGGCCGCTTCTCGGTGGACTCGGTCAACGACGTCCGCGCCCGCATCCCCGGTGTGAACGTCCTGGTCCACCCCGAGTGCAAGCACGAGGTCGTGGCGGCCGCGGACTACGTCGGCTCGACGGAGTACATCATCAAGGCGCTGGAGGCGGCCCCGGCCGGCTCGAAGTGGGCCATCGGCACCGAGCTGAACCTCGTCCAGCGCCTGGCGAATCGTTTCGCGGCGGAGGACAAGGAAGTCGTCTTCCTCGACAAGACGGTCTGCTTCTGCTCGACGATGAACCGCATCGACCTCCCCCACCTGGTGTGGACCCTGGAGTCCCTGGCCGAGGGCAACCTCGTCAACCAGATCCAGGTCGACAAGGAGACCGAGAGCTTCGCCAAGCTGGCGCTGGAGCGGATGCTCGCCCTGTAGTCCCGCACAGTCCCGCGCGTACGCGTGAAGGGGCGCCCCCGGTCCGGGGGCGCCCCTTCGGCCTTCTCCGACGGGTCAGACCTTGACGGGGGTGTCCTCACCGGCCGGCCGGGACGGGACCACCGTCAGCCGGGCCGTCTTCCTGGACCTGCGGCGTTCCTTGCGGAGCTCGACCATCGTGTAGAGGGTCGGGACCAGCAGCAGCGTCAGCAGCGTGGAGCTGACCAGGCCGCCGATCACCACCACCGCGAGCGGCTGCGAGATGAAGCCGCCCTCGCCGGTGACGCCCAGCGCCATCGGGAGCAGGGCGAAGATCGTCGCCAGGGCCGTCATCAGGATCGGGCGCAGCCGGTGCCGGCCGCCCTCGACGACCGCCTCGACGACGCCCAGCCCCTGGGCCCGGTACTGGTTGACCAGGTCGATCAGGACGATGGCGTTGGTGACGACGATGCCGATGAGCATCAGCATGCCGATCATCGCCGGGACGCCCATGGGGGTGCCGGTGGCGATGAGCAGGCCGAGCGCGCCGGTGGCCGCGAAGGGGATGGACACCAGCAGGATCAGCGGCTGGACCAGCGAGCGGAACGTCGCGACCAGCAGCATGAAGACGATCGCGATGGCGGCGAGCATGGCCAGGCCCAGGGAGCCGAAGGCCTCGTCCTGGTCGGAGGAGACGCCGCCGATGGAGGCGGTGGCCCCTTCGGGCAGGTCCAGGGCCTTGAGCTTGGTCTGGAGCGCGGAGCTGATGGCTCCGGTGTTCTCGCCGACCGGCTTGGCGGTGACGGTGGCGGCGCGGGCGCCGTCGATCCGGGTCATCGCGACGGGGCCGGGGACCAGCTTGACGTCGGCGATGTCGCCGAGCTTGAGCGGGCCGACGGGCAGGGCCTGGAGCTGGGCCAGGGTGGTGGCCGGCTGGGCGGAGCGTACGACGACGTCCCGCTCGGTGTCGTCCAGTACGGCCTTGGCGACCGGGTTGCCCCGGACGGCCTGCGCGACGATCCCGCCGAGCGCGGCCTGGCTGATGCCGGCCTCGGCGGCCTTGGGGGTGGCGGTGACGGAGATCCGGGGCACCGACTGGGCCAGGTCGCTCTGGACGTCGGTGACGTCCTTCAGGGTGGCCACCTCGGCGCGGACCTGTTCGGCGGCCTTGGCGAGCACCGCGCCGTCGCCGGCCTTGACGACCACGCTCAGGTTCTGGCCGCCGAAGCCGCCGCCCGCCGAGAGGGAGGTGTCGCCGATGCCGTCGAGCTTCGCCAGGGCGTCCTGGATGCGCTGCTTGACGGCCTCGGAGTCGCCCGCGTCGTCCAGGGTGACCTGGAAGGAGGCCTGGTTGGTGCCGGTGCCGCCGCCGAAGGCCGCGAGGAAGCCGGAGGAACCGACGGTGACCTGGTGGTCCTTGACGCCCTCGACGGAGTCCAGGGCCTTCTCCACCTTGCGGGCGGCCTCGTCGGAGGCGGCCAGGGAGGTCCCGGCGGGCAGCTGCTGGCGGACCGTCAGCACGTCCTGGTCGCCCTGGTCGAAGAAGTTGGTCTTCAGCAGCGGGGTCATCCCGAAGGTGCCCACCAGGACGACGACCGCGATGGCCACACTGGTCAGGCGGCGCCGGGTCGCGAAGCCCAGGACCCGTACGTAGAGCTTCTGGAGGCGGCTGTTGGCCTCCTTCTCCTCCGCCTCGCGGCGGGCCCGCTCCGGGTCGGCCGACGTGCCCTTGGGGGCGCGCAGGAACCAGAACGACAGCACGGGGACGACCGTCAGGGACACCAGCAGCGAGGCCAGCAGGGCGGCGGTGACGGTGAGCGAGAACGAGCCGAACAGCTCGCCGATCATGCCGCCGACCAGGCCGATCGGCAGGAAGACGGCGACGGTGGTGAGCGTGGACGAGGTGACCGCGCCGGCCACCTCCTTGACCGCGGTGATGATCGCGGCCTCGCGCTCCTCGCCGTAGCCGAGGTGGCGCTTGATGTTCTCCAGGACCACGATCGAGTCGTCGACGACCCGGCCGATGGCGATGGTGAGCGCGCCCAGCGTCAGCATGTTCAGGGACAGGTCGCGGGTCCACAGCACGATCAGCGCGAGCACCACGGACAGCGGGATGGAGACCGCGGTGACCAGGGTCGAGCGGATCGAGGCCAGGAAGACCAGGATCACGATGACCGCGAAGGCCAGGCCGAGCAGGCCCTCGGTGGTGAGGCCGGAGATGGACCGGGCGACGGCGGGGCCCTGGTCGCTGACGACGGTCAGCTCGGCGCCGGAGCCGAGGGTGGAGCGCAGCTCGGGCAGCTTGTCCTTGACGGCGTCGGAGATGGCGACGGCGCTGCCGTCCTTGTCCATCGTCAGTACGAGCGCGAGGCTGGGCTTGCCGTTGGTGCGGGTGATGGAGTCGGCCTTGGCGGGTTCCTGCTTGACGGCGGCCACGTCACCGAGGCGGACGGCCGGCTTGCCGGGGCCCGCGGTCAGCCGGAGGTCCTCCAGCTGGGCGAGGGAGGTGTAGCCGGAACCGACCCGCACGGTGCGGTTCTTGCCCTCCTCGTCGAAGGAGCCGGCGGGGACGGTCGCGCCGCCCGCCCTGAGGCCCTCGGCCAGCTTGGCGCCGTCGAGGCCGGCCGCGGCGAGCTTCGCGTCGTCGGGGGTGACGCTGATCTGGACGTCGCGCACGCCGTCGACGCTGACCTGGCCGACGCCCTCGATGTCCTCCAGGACGGGGACGACGGACTTGTTCAGCTGGTCGGCGAGGGCCTGCTGGTCCTTGTCCGAGGTGACGGCGAGGACGACGGTCGGGATGTCGTCGGTGGAGCCGGCCACCACCTGCGGGTCGACCTCGGCGGGCAGCCGGACCCGGGCCCGGTTGACGGCCTGCTGGACGTCGGCGACGAGCTGCTTGGTGCCGCTGTCGCCGTAGTCGAAGGTGGCCCGGATGAGGGCGTTGCCCTCGCTGGCGGTGGAGGTGATGCCGGTGATGCCGTCGACGCCCTTGAGGGTGGCCTCGATCGGCTCGACGACCTGCTTCTCGACCACGTCGGGCGAGGCGCCCTGGTACGGCGCGAGCACGGAGACCATCGGCAGTTCGATGGAGGGCAGCAGCTGCTGCTTGAGCTGGGGGACGGCTATGGCGCCGAAGAGGAGCGCGACGATCGACACGAGGCCGATCAGCGCTCTCTGGGCAAGGCTGAAGCGGGACAGCCAGGACATGGGTAGGGATCTCTCTGCAGATGCTGACGCGAGGGCTCCTCAGCTTCGCCCAGGGCGCGGCGCCGCTGCGTCGCTCCCAGGTGCCGTCCTCACGCGCGGCATACCGCGTCCGCAGTAGTCCCCGCTACTGCCGGCCGCGCCCGCCGCACCGCAGGTCAGTCGGCGCGGGGCCGGACCAGTCCCGATTCGTACGCGATGACCACCAATTGCGCCCGGTCGCGGGCGCCGAGCTTGGCCATGGCCCGGTTGACGTGCGTCTTCACGGTGAGGGGGCTGACCTCGAGGCGGGCGGCGATGCCGTCGTTGGACAGGCCGGCGGCGACGTGCACGAGGACCTCGCGCTCGCGGCCGGTCAGCGCGGCGAGCCGTTCGGCGTGGGCCGAGCCGGTGGCGGGGACGTCGGGGCCGCGCTGGGCGAGGAAGCTGGCGATGAGCCCTTTGGTCGCGGCCGGGGAGAGCAGCGCCTCGCCCGCGGCGGCGACGCGGATGGCGTTGAGCAGTTCCTCGGGCTCGGCGCCCTTGCCGAGGAAGCCGGAGGCCCCGGCGCGCAGGGACTGCACCACGTACTCGTCCACCTCGAAGGTGGTCAGCATGACGACGCGGACGCCGGACAGTTCCGGGTCCGCGCTGATCATGCGGGTGGCGGCGAGCCCGTCGGTGCCCGGCATCCGGATGTCCATCAGGACCACGTCGGCCCGCCGGTCCTTGGCGAGGGCGTACGCCTGGGCGCCGTCGGAGGCCTCCCCCACGACCCGCATGTCGGGCTCGGAGTCCACGAGCACCTTGAACGCGCTGCGCAGCAACGCCTGGTCGTCGGCGAGCAGCACCCTGATGGGCGCCTCGCCCCCCGCCTGCTCCACCGTCTGGTCCACCCCCCGAGCGTACGCGGCGCCCCGGTCCGGGCCCGGGTCAGCCCAGGGCGAGGACGACGAGGGCGGTGGTGGCGGCGGTCTCGCTGAGGGCGCCGAAGACGTCGCCGGTGACTCCGTCGAAGCGGTGGACGCAGCGGCGCAGCAGGAGTTCGGCGCTCAGCAGGGCCAGCAGGACGGCCGCCGCGTGCTGGAGGGCGGCGAGCGGGCCCGCCGGGAGGGCGGCCAGCGTGACCGCGGCCAGGACCAGGGCGGTCACGGCCGCCGCCGCGCGGACGGGGACCACGCCCGCGACGGCCGCGCCCAGTCCACCGGGCCGGGCGGCGGGGATGCCGTCGCGGGCGGCCAGGGTCATCGCGAGGCGGGCGGTGACGGCGGCGGCGGTGGCGGCGAGCGCGCCCCGGATCCAGCTGTCGGCGTACACGTCCGCCAGCGCGGCCACCTGTACGAGCAGGACGAGCAGCAGCGCGACGACCCCGAACGGGCCGATGTCGGACTGCTTCATGATCCGCAGGGCGTCCTCGGCGGGCTTGGCGCTGCCCAGGCCGTCGGCGGTGTCGGCGAGGCCGTCCAGGTGCAGCCCGCGCGTGAGGGCCGCCGGGACCGCGACGGTGACGGCGGCGGCGAGCAGCGGTCCGCCGCCCAGGACCAGCAGGAGCGTCCCGGGCAGGGCGGCGAGCAGACCGACGGCGAGACCGGCGAGCGGGGCGCAGGCCATCCCGGTGCGGGCGGCGGGCCGGTCCCAGCGGGTGATCCGCGCGGGCAGCACGGTCAGCGTGCCGAACGCGAAGCGCATTCCGTCGAGGAGGGAGGCCCGCTCGGCCGGGGGTGCCGGCTCCTGGCCGTGCTCTGGATCATCGATCGAATCTGTCATCGGCGCGAACGCTACCCGCTTACGGTGAGCGGTAAATTGCGCATTAGATGTGAAATCGGGAGCTGGTGTCGTGGGTCACTGGTGGTATCGCAACATCATCGAGCCGGGCAAGCTCCCGTTGCTGCTCGCCCTGCTGTCCTTCGTGCTGTCGTTCCTGGTCACCCGGGTGATCACGCGCCTCATCAGGGCGGGGAAGGGCCCCTTCAAGAACATCACCCCGGGCGGGCTGCACGTCCACCACGTGGTGCCGGGCGTGGTCCTGGTGATCATCGGCGGGTTCGGGGCGGTCGGCAGCGGCCGGCACAGCTTCGGGGCCGGGCTCTCGGCGGTGCTCTTCGGGCTGGGCGCGGGCCTGGTGCTGGACGAGTTCGCGCTGCTCCTGCACCTGGACGACGTCTACTGGAGCGAGCAGGGCCGCAAGAGCGTGGAGATCGTGGTGCTGACGGCGGCCGTGGTCGCGCTGGTGCTGGGCGGCTTCCTGCCCTTCGGGGTCAACGAGCTCACCGTCGACGAACGGCACAGCCGCGGCCTCGTCGTCATGAACACCGCCACCAACTTCTTCCTCGCCCTGGTCGCCCTGTGGAAGGGGAAGCCGCGCACCGCGGTCTTCGGCACGGTCATCCCCTTCGTGGCGCTGATCGGCGCGGTCCGCCTGGCCCGGCCCGACTCCCCGTACGCCAAGCGGTTCTACGCGAACCGCCCGCGCGCCCGCGCCAAGGCCGGGCTGCGGGCCTTCCACCACGACCGGCGCTGGGCGCGGCCGCGCCGCAGGTTCGAGAACTTCATCGGCGGCACCCCCGACCCGGACCGCGCGGCCCTGGAGGCGGGGCCGCCGCCCGAGCGCCCCGAATGACATGCGCAGGGCCCGTCCCCCGGTACCGGGGGACGGGCCCTGCGCATGTCGGTGGCTGCCTGTGGGCGGTGCCGTCAGCCCGGGATCAGGCCGTCGTCGCTGAGCATCTGCCTGACCTCGTCCAGGGTGGCGCCGGGTCCCGGCAGGATCAGCCCGGACGGCTCCAGCGCCTCGTCCGGCAGGGGCGTGCCCAGGCGGCGTACGGCGTCGAGCAGCGCGCCCAGCGTGCGCCGGAAGCCCTCCTCGTCGCCGCTCTCCATCTCGGCGAGCAGTTCGTCGTCCAGCGCGTTGAGCTCGGTGAGGTGGCTGTCGGCCATCTTCACCTGGCCCTCCCCCATGATGCGGACAATCATGACGGACCCCGTCCTACTGCTTGTCGAACCGGTGCTGGGTCTGCGACGGCTGGGCAGCGCCCGGGGCGCCGCCCTCGAGGGCCTGCTGCTGCGCGGACGGGCCGCCCGCCAGCTCGGCCTTCATGCGCTGGAGCTCCAGCTCCACATCGGTACCGCCGGAGAGCCGGTCGAGCTCGGCCTGGATGTCGTCCTTGGAGCCGAGGCCGCTCTGGTCGTCCAGGGCGCCCGACGCCAGCAGCTCGTCGATCGCGCCGGCCCGCGCCTGGAGCTGCGCGGTCTTGTCCTCGGCCCGCTGGATGGCCAGGCCGACGTCGCTCATCTCCTCCGAGATGCCGGAGAAGGACTCCGCGATGCGGGTCTGCGCCTGCGCCGCGGTGTAGGTGGCCTTGATGGTCTCCTTCTTCGTACGGAAGGCGTCCACCTTGGCCTGGAGGCGCTGCGCGGCGAGCGTCAGCTTCTCCTCCTCGCCCTGGAGGGTCTGGTGCTGCACCTCCAGGTCGCTGACCTGCTGCTGGAGCGAGGCGCGGCGCGAGAGGGCCTCGCGGGCCAGGTCCTCGCGGCCCAGGGCGAGGGCCTTGCGGCCCTGGTCCTCCAGCTTGGCGGACTGCCCCTGGATCTGGTTGAGCTGGAGCTCCAGGCGCTTGCGGGAGGTCGCCACGTCCGCGACGCCGCGGCGCACCTTCTGCAGCAGCTCCAGCTGCTTCTGGTACGAGTAGTCGAGGGTCTCGCGCGGGTCCTCGGCCCGGTCAAGGGCCTTGTTCGCCTTCGCGCGGAAGATCATCCCCATACGCTTCATGACACCGCTCATGGGCTTCGCGCGCCCCCTTCTAGACGGACTGTGTTCCAGGTCACCGACAGGACCCACAGTACGGGCCCTGCTTCCATTACCGCACTGTTCGAGCACGGATGCGCTCCTCCTCCAGGACGACTGGGCCGGAGCCGTGTCAGGCGTAAGGAGTAGGTGATCCCTGAGGCGGTGATCCCTGAGAGCCCTGAGGCGCTCCGGGTCCCCGACGAGAACCACGTAACGGGTTAGACGCCCGCCGTTGCCGGATCGTTCCCCACCGAGGTGGGGCCCGTGCCCTCGACCACGTAGGCTTGGGTTTTGTGTTTGGTAGCCGCTCCTCCAAGGAAGAGAAGGCCGCCGCCACCGACAAGGTGAGCGCCGACCTCTCGCAGCCCCGTGACCCGCAGGCCCCGAAGGGCCGCCCGACGCCGAAGCGTGCTGTGGCCCAGTCGCAGCGCAAGGCCGTGGTGGCCTCGACCGGCAATCGCAAGGAGGACGCCAAGCGAGCCCGTGAACGCCGCCGTGAAGAGATGGCCAAGCAGCGCGAAGCGCTGGCCAACGGCGACCAGCGGTACCTGCCGGCCCGTGACAAGGGCCCGGTCCGCAAGTTCGTCCGCGACTTCGTGGACTCCCGCTTCTCCGTCGCCGAGATGTTCCTGCCCCTGGCAGTGATCATCCTGGTGCTGAGCATGGTCCGGGTCCCGTCGATCCAGAACATCGCGCTGCTGCTGTGGCTCGGCGTGATCGTCCTGATCATCCTCGACTCCATCGGCCTGGTGTTCCGTCTGCGCAAGGCGCTCACCGAGCGCTTCCCGGACGAGCCCCGCCGCGGCGCCGTCGCGTACGGCCTCATGCGCACCCTCCAGATGCGCCGACTCCGCCTGCCCAAGCCGCAGGTCAAGCGCGGGGAACGGCCCTGAGCCGAGCGACGCCCGGACTGGACGGGGCGTCGCCGGAGGGCTTCTCAGGGGGAGCCCGGCTGTGGCTGGAGGGTCTGGGGGGACTGCGTAACGCCGTCCGCCAGGAACTCGTGGGCCGGCAGGTCGAGGAACAGATCACGCACCGCTTCCCGGTCGGGCAGCGGCTGCGTGTCCTCGACGTCGGCATGGGCCAGGGCACCCAGGCGCTGCGCCTCGCCCGTGCCGGGCACAAGGTCACCGGCCTGGAGCAGGACCCGGCGATGCTGGCGGTCGCGCACGCCGCGCTGGCCGCCGAGCCCGCCGGGATCCGCGACCGGGTCCAGTTACTGGAGGGCGACGGCCGCGAGACCGGCGCGCACTTCGTCCCGGGCAGTTTCGACGTGGTGCTGTGCCACGGGGTGCTGATGTACGTGTCCGAGGCGGACGCGATGCTCGCCGGGCTGGCCCGGATGCTGGCCCCCGGCGGACTGCTGTCCCTGCTGGTGCGCAACGGCGACGCGCTCGCGCTGCGGCCGGGCCTGGCGGGGGACTGGACGGGCGCCCTCGGCGCCTTCGACACCGTCGACTACACGAACCGGCTCGGCCTCGACGTACGCGCCGACCGGCTGGCCGACCTGACGGCCACCCTCTCCGGGATCGGGGCGCCGCTGCACACCTGGTACGGGGTGCGGGTCTTCACCGACGGCACCGAGGCCGGGGAGGCGCTCCCGCCGGAGGAGGAACTGACCCGGCTGCTGGCCGCCGAGGAACGCGCCGGGCGCACCGACCCCTACCGCGCGGTGGCGGCGCTGCTGCACCTGTGCGGGGTCCGGGGCCAGTAGGACGCGCGGCCGACCGGCCGGCCCCTGGGCCGGGGAACCCCCGGCCCAGGAACGCGGGTCAGGCCTCCGCGGCCGCGCGCAGGCTCATCACGTAGATCTGGGTGTCGTCCTCGAACAGGGTGACCTTCTCGGCACCCCCGTCCAGGAGCTCCTTCCAGACCTCACCGATCCAGGACTCCGCGTCCCCCTGGGTGGTGAACTCCTCCGGCTCCACCGCCGGAGCCGTCTCGCTGCCGTCGGCCTTCTCGAACCGCCACACCCACACCATGTCGCCTCCGTTGCTGGTCCGTCTCTCACCCTGAGTGTGCCCGCAGAGTAACCAGGCGCGCACCAGTACCGGCGACGCGGGAGGATCTCCGTGTGGAACTCACTCTCCTCGGCACCGGTACACCCGAAGGACTGCCCCGCCCCGGCTGTCCCTGCGCCGCCTGCGCGGTCTCCGTGGGCACCCGCTCCCGCGCCGCGACCGCCCTGCTCGTCGACGGGGCACTGCTGCTCGACCTGACGCCCGGGGCGGTGCTGGCCGGGGCCCGCGCCGGGCACTCGCTGAGCGGCGTACGGCAGGTGCTGCTGACGCACCCGCACGACGGGCCGGCCGTCGAGCTGCCCCCCGGGCTCCCCGCCGCCGGGCGGGTGCCGGACGGGCGGGAGCTCTCGGTGATCAGCGGGCACCGCGTGCGGGCGGTACCGATGGACGCGCCGGGCACCGGGTACGAGGTCACGGGCCCGGACGGCAGCCGGCTGCTGTACCTGCCGCCGGGCGGGGCCCCGGCGGGCACCGACGGGACGCGCGAGCGGCGCCCGTACGACATGGTCGTCGCGGACGTGCTGGGCCGCCCGGAGGCGCTGGCCCGGCTGCGCGCGAGCGGGGCGGTCGGCCCGGGCACCGACGTGATCGCCGTGCACCTGGACCACGACACCCCGCCGGGCCGGGAGCTGGAGCGCCGGTGCGCGGCCGCCGGGGCCCGCGCGGTGCCGGACGGCACCACGGTGGTCACCGGCGAGTACCACCCGGCGCCGGACGTGCCGCGCCGCACCCTGGTGCTGGGCGGGGCCCGCTCCGGGAAGTCCTTCGAGGCGGAACGCCGGCTGGCGGCCTTCCCCGAGGTGGTCTACGTCGCCACGGGCGGCACCCGCGACGGCGACACGGAATGGGCCCAGCGCGTCGGCCTGCACCGGGAGCGCCGCCCGGGCAGCTGGCGTACGGCGGAGACCTGCGAACTGGCCCCGCTGCTGGGGCGGCCCGGGCCGCCGCTGCTGATCGACTGCCTGGCGCTGTGGCTCACCGACGCCATGGACCGGGCCGGGGCCTGGGACGACGCGGTCTGGGCGGCCACCGGGCAGAAGGACCTGCGGGAGCGGACCGCGGAGCTGGTCGCGGCGGTCCGCGCGACGCGCCGCACGGTGGTGCTCGTCAGCAACGAGGTGGGCTCCGGGGTGGTCCCCGCGACCGCGTCGGGCCGCCGCTTCCGCGACGAACTGGGACGCCTTAACAACGCGGTCGCGGCCGAGTGCGAACACGTCCTCCTGGTCGTCGCGGGCCAGTCCCTCGCCCTCAAGGAACCGCCTCGCTGACCCCGAGGCGGCCCCGAGCCGGCCCCGAGCCCTCCTGGGGCCGGGCCGCCGCCCCGGCGCTCGGCGCGAGACGGCGCCCGGGCCGCCCGGGGAAGGCCGGGACACGCCCTGAGGCAGAGCCTCACCCGCTGTACTCTCTGCAAAATGACCACGCTGAATCTCGACGAGTTCTCCGATCTGATCGAACGCCCCGACGGGGGCGTCCGGCGTGACGCCGAGGATCGCCGCGAGCGGCTGGCCGTGCCGGCCGGTGCGCTGGGCCGGCTCGACGAGCTCGCCGAGTGGCTCGCCGCCGCTCAGGGGCGGGTGCCCGTCGCGCCGATCGAACGGCCGCGCGTCGTGCTGTTCGCCGCCGACCACGGGATCGCCGCCGAAGGCGTCTCCGCCCGGGCCGCCGGCACCGCGTACGAGCTGGTGCGTTCCGTCCTGGACGGCACCAGCCCGGTGTCGATCCTGGCCGCGCGCCTCGGCGCGGGCGTGCGGGTTGTGGACGCCGGGCTGGACTGCGACCCGGAGCTGCTGCCCGAGGACGTGGTCCGCCATCGCGTACGGCGCGGCAGCGGGCGCATCGACGTGGAGGACGCGCTGACCGCGCAGGAGGCCGAGGACGCCCTGCGGCTCGGCATCAGGATCGCCGACGAGGAGGCCGACTCCGGTACGGACCTGGTCGTCCTCGGTGACCTGAGCGTGGGCGGCACCACGGTGGCCGCCACCCTCGTGGCCGCGCTGTGCGGGACGGACGCCTCCGTGGTCACCGGCCGCGGCGGGGTACCGATCGACGACCTGGCCTGGATGCGCAAGTGCGCCGCGATCCGCGACTCCCTGCGCCGGGCCCGCCCGGTGCTGGGCGACCAGATGGCGCTGCTGGCGGCGGTCGGCGGCGCGGACGTCGCCGCGATCACCGGGTTCCTGCTCCAGTGCGCGGTGCGCCGCACACCGGTCATCCTCGACGGGGTCGTCTCGGCGGCCTGCGGGCTGGTGGCCCAGCGGGCCGCCTTCCGCGCCCCGGACTGGTGGCTGGCCGGGCAGACCAGCGGAGAGCCGGGCCAGGCGAAGGCACTGGACCGGATGGCACTCAACCCCGTGCTCGACCACGGCGTCACAGTGGGAGAAGGAACCGGGGCCTTGCTGGCGCTCCCCCTGGTCCAGGCGGCCGCCGCACTCGCGGCGGACCTCCCGGAACGGGCCGTGGAACAGCAGAACGACTGACACACCGGGCACTACGGGCCTGACCAGTCCGCAGTGCACGCACTGCCTGTGGACGGTGACGCCCCATATCATCGCTTTTCATGGGAGAGGTCGGCTTGACCAGCGCAGACACCGACCGGAGCCTCGACCAGGCCTCCGGCAAGGGTTCCACCAGCAGGAAGGACTCCGGCAGCGATCCGGCCGGCAGGCCGGAGGCCCGGGAGACCCGCAGGGGCAGCAAACGCTCCAAGCGCGCCGCGGCCTTCGCCGTCTGGTACCTGCGGGCCGTCACCTTCGTGAACTTCCTCAGCGCGGTGTGGCTCTCGCTCGGGCAGGACCTGCGCCGCCACAACACCGCCGACTTCTACACCCCGTACCTGCTGACGGCCGGCTTCGCCTCCGGGCTGTTCTCGCTGCTGCTCGCGGTCACCATGGGCCGCCGCAAGCGGGCCGCGTGGATCCTGAACCTGGTGGTCAGCGGCATGCTGCTGCTGGCCTTCGCGGTCGCCGCCTTCGCGCCGTGCGTCGGCGGGGACCTGAGCGTCTGCTACCCGGAGTTCCGCGACCACGCGCAGAACTGGGTCTCCCTCGCCCTGACGGCGGCCTTCGTCGGCGCCCTGCTGCTGGGCCGCCACGAGTTCTACGCCAAGGGCGACCGCTCCAACCCCAAGCTGGCCACCGTCGTCGCCGCCGTCGGCCTGCTCGTCACCTCGCTGATCGCCGCCCTGCTCGTCGGCGCGACCAACACCGACCCGGACCGGGCCGACGCGACGTTCCTGGCGCGCTGGCGGTACGGCGTGATGCGGCTGATCACGCTCGCGCCCGACGACAAGGCGTACCAGTCGATCACCACGCCCGCCTGGGTGGACGTCTTCGTCAACGTGATGTCGATGCTGCTGCTGCTCGCCGTGCTGTTCGCGGCGTTCCGCTCGCGCCGCGCCGTCGACCCGCTCACCCCCGACGACGAGGAGAAGCTGCGCGCGCTGCTCGCCAAGCAGGGCGACCGCGACTCCCTCGGCTACTTCGCGCTGCGCCGCGAGAAGTCCGTCATCTGGTCCCCGACCGGCAAGGCGGCCGTCACCTACCGCGTCGTCGGCGGGGTCTCGCTGGCCTCCGGCGACCCCATCGGCGACCCCGAGGCCTGGCCCGGCGCGATCGAGCCGTGGCTCGCGGAGGCCCGTGAACACGGCTGGGTCCCGGCCGTGATGGGCGCGAGCGAGGAAGCCGGGCAGATCTACGCCCGGCACGGCCTGGACGCCCTGGAGCTGGGCGACGAAGCCATCGTGGAGACCGCCGAGTTCACCCTCGACGGCCGCGCCATGCGCACCGTCCGCCAGGCCTACAACCGCGTCAAGCGGGCCGGGTACTCCGTCCGCATCCGCCGCCACGCCGACATCCCCGCCGAGGAGATGGAGGTCCTGCTGCGGCGCGCCGACGACTGGCGCGACGGCGCGACCGAGCGCGGGTTCTCCATGGCACTGGGCCGTCTGGGTGATCCCGCCGACGGCCAGTGCGTGATGCTGGAGTGCACCGACGGCAACGGCGACCTGCGGGCCGTGCTGTCCTTCGTGCCGTGGGGCCCGAAGGGACTCTCCCTCGATCTGATGCGCCGTGACCGCGATTCCGAGAACGGCCTGATGGAGTTCATGGTCATCGAACTCCTGGAACGCTCCAAGGAGATCGGGGTCACACAGGTCTCGCTGAACTTCGCGATGTTCCGTTCCGTCTTCGAGCGGGGGTCCAAGCTCGGCGCCGGCCCGGTACTGCGCATGTGGCGGTCGCTGCTGAGCTTCTTCTCCCGCTGGTGGCAGATCGAGTCCCTCTACCGGGCCAACGCCAAATACCGCCCGATCTGGGAACCGCGGTTCATGCTCTTCGAGAAGAGTTCCGACCTGCTGCGGATCGGCGTCGCGGCGGGCCGGGCCGAAGGCTTCCTGGAGGCACCAGGCCTGCCGAAGTGGCTGCACCGCAAGCATCTGGAGACGATTCGTTGACGTCATGGACGGCGGCCTCACCGCGGCGGTTCGCCCGCCGCGAGTGGGGCCCGATGTTCTGGACCCTGAAGGACGCGCTCGTCCGCGACAGGTGGCGGGCGGTCCCGATGACGCTCGGAGCCGTCGCCCTGACGTCCGTCTTCCAGATCGTGCAGAACACGTCCTGGGGCTTCCAGCCCGTCCAGAACCTCGGTTCCGTCAAGGCCGTCGACCCCCTGTGGCTCGCACTGCTGCGCACCCCGCTGTCCCTGTTCGTGCCCGCCCTCGACCTGCCGGTGTGGGGGGCGCTGGCGCAGATCCTGCTGGTCTTCGGGATCGCCGAGATCTGCATCGGCTGGTGGCGGACCCTGCTCATCGGCTACGTCGCCACCCTCGCCGGGACCACCTACGCCCGGATCGGGCTGTCCGTGGGCCACGACCACCCCTTCGGCCTGCCGGTGTCCGACCGCATCGTCAACGACACCGGCCCCTCGGCGGCGGTGGTGGGCCTGGCCATCTACGTGTGCTGGCGCTACCGGGCCCACCTCACCGGGGCCCTGGTGATCCTGGTGATGACCGGCGAGGTGCTGTTCAAGGACAACCTGGCGGGCAAGGAGCACCTGGCGGCCATCGCCGCCGTCATGGTGCTGTGCCTGGTGCGGGCGAAGTGGGGCCCGGCCCGTGCGCCGGGCCCGCTGGGCCGCCGGACGGCGCGCACCGCGCCGCTCCCGCCCGCTCCCCCCGGGTCCGCCTGACCCGTACGTCCGGCCGGGGCGAGCCCGTACCGTATCGGGGTGACGACAGACCTCGGGCCGTTCGCCCCCACCCGGCAGTGGATGCGGGCCCATCCGCTCGCCACCGACGCCGTGCTCGCGCTCGGGGCGCTGGTCTCCATGGTCCTCGGCTCCTTCGCCGATCCGCACGGCCCCCACGGCCCCACCTTCGGCACGCGCACCCCCGAACCCTTCTCGCTGGTGCTGATGGTCCTGGGAGCTGCCGCCCTGGTGCTGCGCCGCCGCCGGCCCCGTACGGTGCTCGCCGTCACCTGCGGGCTGTCCCTGCTGGAGCTGACCACCGGCGAGCCGCGGGCACCCGTCGCGATGTGCACGGTGATCGCCCTGTACACGGTGGCCGCCCGCACCGACCGGCCCACGACCTGGCGGATCGGCCTGCTCACGATGGCCGGGCTGACCGGGGTCGCCATGCTGGCCGGACCGCTGCCCTGGTACGCGCAGGAGAACATCGGCATCTTCGCCTGGACCGGGATGGCCGCCGCCGCCGGGGACGCGGTGCGCAGCCGGCGGGCCTTCGTCGACGCCATACGGGAGCGGGCCGAGCGCGCCGAGCGGACCCGTGAGGAGGAGGCGCGGCGGCGGGTCGCCGAGGAGCGGCTGCGGATCGCCCGGGACCTGCACGACGTGGTGGCCCACCACATCGCCCTCGTCAACGTGCAGGCCGGGGTGGCCGCGCACGTCATGGACAAGCGCCCCGACCAGGCGAAGGAGGCCCTCGCGCACGTACGGGACGCCAGCCGCTCGGCGCTGAACGAACTGCGCGCCACGGTCGGGCTGCTGCGGCAGTCCGGCGACCCGGAGGCGCCGACGGAGCCGGCGCCGGGGCTGGCGGTCCTGGACGAGCTGCTCGACACCTTCCGGCACGCCGGGCTGCCGGTGCGGGTGGTGCTCCAGCTGGGGGGCGGCGGGGACGCGCTGCCCGCGGCCGTGGACCTGGCGGCGTACCGGGTGATCCAGGAGGCGCTGACCAACGTCCGCAAGCACGCCGGGCCGGGGGCGCGGGCCGAGGTGAGCGTCGTGCGGGTGGGGGCCTCGGTGGAGGTCACCGTCCTCGACGACGGGGGCAGCTCGGCGGACTCCTCCCCCGCCCCGGCGGACCCGGGCGGCGGGCACGGGCTGCTGGGGATGCGGGAGCGTACGGGCGCCCTGGGCGGCTCCTGCTTCGCGGGACCGCGGTACGGGGGCGGGTACCGGGTCCACGCGATCCTGCCGGTGTGAGCGGGTGTACCGGGGCACCGCGCCCGGCCGGGCGGTGGCTCCGCCATCCGGCCTCGCGGTGTAGGCCCGCCATCTCCCCCTCGAGGCACCGGGCCCGGGCGGTGGTTGCCCACCCGCCTCCCCGTCTGCGGGCCGGTGGTTCGGGTGAGCGGCGTCTGGCCTGAGCGGTCTCAGGGAGGGGTTGGGGGTTTCCCGTCAGTCTCATCGTCCTTCCGTGTCGGGCCGGCCTGTCAAGGGCGCTCACTGCGTTCGCGTCGCTTCGCGATGGCCTTCGGCCACCCTTGACAGACCGTCCCGCCCCGGAAAAACGAAGACTGCCGGGAAACCCCCAAAAGAACGGCACGGTCCAAAGTCAGAGGAGCGGCCACATCAGAGACCATGCGGGCCGTCGGTGCTCGGCTCGCCGGGCATCCGGGCCCGTTGCGAGCTGATTCCGGGGCGCGTCTACCTGCACCCAAGGACGACCAGACCGCCCTGCCGAGCACCCAAGCGCGTCAGATGGCTACGCGCTCCTCGTATCTCGGCGTCTGCGGTCCGTCTGAGGCTGGTCGTACGCCGACTCGACGTTGTCGATGGCGGTGGTGAATTCGCGGCCAGAGGCGCCCCGGATGTAGGCAAGTTCCATCCAGTGCTCGATGCCGGTGTCCGAGACTTTCTCGTTGATCACTGCCATCAGCACTCCCTCTGCGCCTGATGCGATGTCGCGGACCCGGCGGCGCAAGAGGCGGTGCGGCACGTACTCGTACTGTTCAGTCATCGGACAGCTCCGGCATTGAGGCGATGAAGCGCTCCCAGCCGGCGTGAGCCCGCTCGAGAAGTTCTTCGCTGGGCACGAGCCTCACCTCGAACGTTGGCCAGGGGCTGTCTGGGGTGTCGTGGGTGTCGGGTGTCACGGGTGAGCCTCCAGTGCTCCTATGGCGTGTGACCAGTGAACCGTCCTGCGCGTTTGGGGAGATGAGCCAGGCCGCATGGCCATTTCGAGGACATGGCCAGCATTTATGGCCAGGCTGGTATCCGGGCGTTGGCGACGGCCGAAAGGCAGTGACGATGGCGGGGATCGAGACCGGTGCGGAGACGATCGGGCTCTTGTTGAGGCGGCTGCGCAAGGAGGACGGACGTACCCAGCAGGAGCTGGCGGAGAGCCTGTCGGTCCGGCGCGGACATCCGCTGGAGCAGGCGGCGGTGTCCCGGTGGGAAAACGAGGAGCGACTGCCGGACCCCGTTTCTCGCGCCTTGCTGGCTGAGGAGTTCGGCGTGCCGGAGCTGGAGCTGAAGCGGGCCGTTCAACTCGCCCGTCGTCTTCGCCGTCAGCACAACCGTGTGGACCAGGACGACGAGGAGAAGGACGTGGAACGTCGCGATTTCATCAGCCTCTCGGCAGGGGCCGGGCTGGCTGTCATACAGCCTTCCTCGTTGTTGAGGCCCGGTCGCAGACTCGCTGCGGACGTGCCCCGGCATCTGGCCCAGCGAACCGCCCGGCTGCGGCGTCTGGACGACTTCATGGGAGGCGGTGACACCTACCGCCTGTACATGGGTGAGCTGGCGGAAACGACCAGGCTGGTCGGGGAGGGAGGGCGTCTACACGGAAGAGGTGGGGCGGCAGCTACGAGGGATCATCGCGGAACAGGCGCAGCTTGCCGGGTGGGCGGCGTATGACGCCGGGATGTACCAGGAGGCGCGCAGCCATTACATGACCGCTTTGGCGTCCTCGAAGGCCGCCGAGGACCGGTCTCTGGAAGGGAACTCGCTGGCGTTTCTGGCCTACCTGGAGTGGGCTGTTGGGGGAGGTTCGGGCATCGCGTACGCGCAAGCCGGGCTCGAGGCGGTGAAAAGCGGCGGGGATCCGGTGGTCCGGGCGCTGCTGGCGGACCGGTTGGCGTGGCAGTACGCGACGTCGGGTCATGCGCGGGAGGCGGATTACGCCCTGTCGCTGGCTGAGGAGGCGATTCATGACCGGACGGACGACCTGGTGCCGGACTGGGCGTACTGGGTGGATCGTGACGAGATCCTCATCATGACCGGACGCTGCTGGACGGAGCTGCGCCGGCCGCTTCGGGCGATTCCGGCCCTGGAGGATGCGCTGGGGCGGTACGACGACACCCGTGCGCGGGACAAAGCGTTGTACCTGTCGTGGCTGGCGTCGGCGTACCTCGACGCTGGGGAGGTCGAGCATGCCGCAGCGATCACTTCCCGAGTCCTGGATCTCTCTGTGGGGCTCGCGTCCACACGCCCGGCGGGGCGGGTGCGAATGATGATCAAACGGCTGGAGCCCCACCGGGCCCTGGCCCCGGTGGGATCGCTCTTGGAACGCGTGCAGGCCTAGCGGGTGGCCCGGGTGATCCACTCCAGGTATTCGGCGCGGCCGGCGTCGATGGCGAAGGTGATGACTTCCGGTGAGTCGTAGGGGTGGTGGGCCACGAGGTGGTCCTCCAAGGCCTTGCTCCGGTCGCCAGTAGTCCTGAACATCACCTGCCACTCGATGCCTTGGGACACATCGCCAAGGTGCCGGTAGGTGGTCTCGATGGGGCCGGTCACCTGGCCGGAGGCCGCCAGGTTCTTCTCGACGGCCGAGCGGGAGAGGGCGCGGGCCGCATCTTGGGTGTCGGTCGTCGTCAGCACGACCATGAAGTCAGCCATGGGGGCACGGTAGCCCGGGAGCTGTTGGGTTGCACCGGAAACAGGAGCACCCCCATACGCCGACAGCCCGTCACCGCACCGCCTGAGCCTCTCGTGCGGGTGTCGGCCCAAGACGGTCGTCGGACGCTGAGAAATGAGGAGCGCGTAGCGATCTGACGCGTCTGTCGGGTGCTGGTGTCCGTCTTTTCGTCCTCTGGTGCGGGGTAGGCCCTCCCCAGGTCCAGAAAGAGACTCTGAGCTGCCCGGATGGGCATCTGCCGGCCGCAGGCAACCCGCCGCATCGCTGAGAGACCCGCTCCTCATCTCTTCTGCCCCGTCCCGTTCTTTTGGGGGTTTCCCGGCAGGCTTCGTTTTTCCGGGGCGGGACGGTCTGTCAAGGGTGGCCGAAGGCCATCGCGAAGCGACGCGAACGCAGTGAGCGCCCTTGACAGGCCGGCCCGACACGGAAGGACGATGAGACTGACGGGAAACCCCCAACCCCTCCCTGACACCGCTCAGGCCAGACGCCGCTCACCCGAACCACCGGCCCGCAGACGGGGAGGCGGGTGGGCAACCACCGCCCGGGCCCGGTGCCTCGAGGGGAGATAGCGGGCCCGGGCGGCGAGGCCGGGCGTCAGCAGGCCTTGCGCCAGGTGCCCAGTTCGAGTTTCTTCTCCAGTGAGCTGAGTTTCAGGGCGCGCGAGCGTTCGCAGAAGCGGCTCGTGGGGAGTTCGTACTCGACGTGGAAGACGGCCTTGCCCGCTGCGATGAAGGGGGTCAGGCTGTCGCACTCCTTGTACTGGGCGCACTGTTCGTTGACCGCGAAGTCGAAGTCGCCGACCAGCTGGGGGATCTGGTCGAGGTCGTTCTTCAGGCCGACGGACAGGCCCCGGTCGTGGGCGAGGCGGGCGATCAGCCGGTTGAAGCGGAGCTGGTCGTCGGCGGTGACGGGGAAGCCGGAGTCGTTGCGGTAGGCGTCCATGTTGTCGGGTTCCACGGCGTCGAAGCCCTTGTCGCGGCACATGTCGAAGCGGGTGGCCATGAGCGGCTCCAGTACGTCGACGGCCCGGATGTCCAGCCACCGTTCGCCCTTCCAGCCGTTGCCTTCGCCGAGCACCGCCTTGGGGAAGCGGTCGGCGTCGGGGCGGAAGTCCTCCCAGGCTCCGGTGGAGATGTAGCAGATGGTCCTGCGGCCGTCCTTCTTGAGGCGGTCGACCTCCTCCTTGCTGGTGAGGAACCCGTCGACGTCGTAGACGGGTACGTCGACGGAGGTGTCGAGCTTTCCGGTGAGCTGCCACTGCCAGGCGGTGCCCGGTCTGGGCACCCAGCGGTCCCCGGGGGCGGGGGCCGGTCCGGGGTCGGGGGTGGCGTCGTCCTCGTCGGGTTCCGCGGTGCAGGCGGCGGTGAGCAGCAGCAGCGTGGCGACGAGTGCGGTGGTGAAACGCTTCATCCGGTGGCCTCCAGGGCGTACGGGAGGGTGCCCCACGGGTGCGCGCCGGTCCCGGGGACCGCGCAGTGCACCGCCGCCCGCCGCTCGGCGGCCAGTTCGGCTGCGGGCGCGCCCGGCGGGACCGCGTACACGAGGTGGCAGAACCGCTGAGGGGGGTGGTCGGCGGTCCAGGACGGCGGGGCCGCGGCCGCGTCCCGGTAGGCGTCCCACGGCCCCTCGAAGGTGACGAGGAGGTCGGCGAGCGGTACGTATCCGGGGTGCGGGTGGACGCCGTGGTTCAGGACGAGCGTACGGGCCCCGGCGGCCCGGGCGGCGACGGCGAGCCGTCCGTAGTGGGGCAGCAGTGCCGGATCGGCGGAGGCCTGGTCGAGGAACGCGCCGTCGGTGGCGTACCAGTCGCGGTGGCGCAGCAGGTCCTGGACGACGGCTGCGTGCGGGCGGCGCCCGTAGTCGGTGTCGGCGTAGCCGAGGACGGGGACGCCGGCGTCCTTGAGGCGGGCGGCGACGGCCGCGAACCGTTCGTCGGGGGCCGTGCCGGGGCCGCTGTCGGGGTTGAGCACCACCGAGTGCACGAGGCCGGCGCCCGCGGAGCGGATGAGCCGCTCCCAGGCCTCGGGGCGGTCGGCGGGATGCTCGTAGAGCGGCACCAGCAGCATGGGGTCCTTCTTCTCGGCGGGGCGGCGCGGGTCGGGGTCCGTCATGGGGTCACCGGTGGGCCGTCGCACGGCCCAGGAGCAGGCAGACGAGGACGGCCAGCGCGGCCGCCGCGGTGGCGGCCACCACCAGCTGGACGAGCCGGGGCTGTCCGGCTCCGGCCAGCAGGGCCAGGCTCTGGGCGAAGGCGGCCGAGGCGCAGACCACCGCGGCGGGCCGGACCGCGCCGAAGGACTGCAGCAGCAGCCCGGTCCACATCACGGCGCCGAGCAGCAGCAGGGTGGCGACGCGCAGTCCGGTCAGGCCGGGGGCGTCCGGCCACAGCAGGGTTCCGGTGACGCCGAGGGCGAGCAGCACCACGAGGTAGAGGGCGAGGCAGCGGGTCAGGGTGGCGAGCATCCGGCGGCGGAAGGCCCGGGCTGAGCGGGCGGCGCGCAGTCCGGCGAGGCTGCCGCTGCGGAAGCGGTGCAGGAGCCATTCGGCAGGGCCCATGCTGAGGGTGAGGGCCACGGCGGAGGGGGCGGCGACGGCTTCGGCGGGGCCTCCGGCGAGGACCTCGCCGAGGGCGGCGTACAGCACGAGCAGGCCGGTGCCGAGGCCGAACACCCCGTAGGGCACGGAGTCCCCGATGCGGGGGCCGCGCCGGGCGTAGTGGTCCTCCTCGGCGCCGCGCAGCATCCGCCAGCGCACGGCGCCGTCTTCGCCGGGGCGGCGCCGGGCCCGCTCGCGGATCCGGCGCGCCGCGGTCCGCAGGCCCTCGGCCAGCGGGAGTTCGCGGACGGCGAGGGTGCAGGCGGCCGCCAGGGACAGCACCAGCAGGGCGACCCGCAGGGGTACGGGCGGGTCGGTGACGAGGGAGAGGAGGGCTCCGGCGGCCATGGGGGCGAGGGCGGCGAGCAGCACCCGCTCCCGGCCGAGGACGAGCAGGACGGTGGCGGCCCCGACGTACAGGGCCTGTCCGGCGGCGAAGGCGTACGAGAACGGCGGCCCGCCCGGTACGGCGAGCGCGGCGGCGGTGCCGAGCAGGGCGCCGGCGGGGGCGCCGACGAGGAGGGTGCGTCCGGCGGCGGCGCGGTCGCCGAGGCCGAGCCAGGAGTAGGCGCGGTGGGACAGGGTCTGGTCCCAGACCCAGCCGATGAGGGCTCCGGCGAGCAGGGTCAGGGTGCCGGCGGGCAGGCCGAGGCGGTCCTGGGGGCCTTCGAGCAGCGGGGCGCCCAGGACGTAGGCGAGGCCGGGCAGGGCGAAGATCACCCCGCGCAGGAGGCAGGCGGTGAGGGAGACCTTCCAGGGGTCGGGGAGGTCTTCGGGTTCGGGGAAGGCGCGGGGGACGCGGGCGAAGAGTTCCTCGGCGAGGGCGAAGGAGTCGTGGCGGCCGTAGGTGAGGCGGATGTACTCGTCGTTCATCCCGTCGGATTCGAGGATGGCGGCGATCTCGTCGGGGTGGACGGCGGCGGCGATGAACACGTCGAGGCGGGTCGCGAGTTCGTCCATGGGGTCGGCGGCCGGGCCCCCGCCCTGCCGCGGTCGCGGCAGGGCGGGGAGGGTGTCGGTGCGGGCACCCGTCCGGATGCCGGCGCGGGCGCCGGAGGCGTGGCCGACGTGGACCCAGCCGCCTTCCGGGCCGGGGGGCTTGAGCCAGAGGGATCCGCTCACCACAGGCTCCCGTCGGCGGCCAGCTCTTTGTTCCAGGGGTCCTTGTACCAGGGGTCGGCGAGCCGCTGGGTCCAGTCGTCGCCCGCCTGGACGGGCAGGACGGGCTGGCCCGCGAGTTCGATGTAGATGTGCCGGAAGCCGTCCACGGACTGGTGGAGGGTGAACTTCTCGACGACCCGTTTGCGCGACATCCGGCCCAGTTCGGCGCGGCGTGCGTCGTCGCGGAGCAGGGCGAGGGTGGCGCGGGCCATGGTCTCGGGCTCGCGGGGCGGGACGACGAGGCCCGTGTCGCCGACGGCTTCGCGGACGCCGCCGACGTCGGTGGAGACGGTGGTGCGGCCGCAGGACATGGCCTCGATGATGCTGAAGGGGAAGCCTTCGCTGATGCTGGAGAGCATGACGACGCTGCCGGCGGCGTAGGCCTTGGCGACCTGGTCGATGCGGCCCTCGTAGGTGATGCCGTCGCCGACGCCGAGTTCGGCGGCGAGCTTCTCCAGGCGGAGCCGGTACTCCTCGCAGCCGGCCGGGACGGGGCCGAAGAGGCGCAGGCGCAGGGCGGGCAGTTCCTCGCGCATGAACGCGTAGGCGCGGATGAGGGTTTCGAGGTCCTTGATCGGGTCGATGCGGCCGCACCAGCTGAGGGTGGGCACCTCCGGCTCGGGGCCGGCCTCGGGGAAGGCGTGCGGGTCGACGCCGTTGTAGACCGTGCGGATGCGGTCGGAGTCGGCGCCTCCGCGTTCCTCCCAGCGGCGGTTGTACTGGTTGCACGGGGTGATGAGGTCGGCCTGCCGGTAGCCCTCGGAGTTGAGCTCGCGGTAGAAGCCCAGCATGAGGGCCTTGACGGGCCAGCGCTGGGCGGCGGTGCGGTAGCCGAGGTAGCGCTCGCGGAGGTAGATGCCGTGCTCGGTGAGGAGGAAGGGCACTCCGTCGAGCCGTTTGGCGGCGAGGGCGGGGAGGGTGGCGAGGCCGCTGCTGACGGCGTGGGCGACGCTGTCGGGCGGGATCCGCACGGACAGCGGGCGCAGGGCGTGTTCCAGCAGGTCGGTGGCGGTGAGCGCGTCGTGGAGGGTGGGCGCGGCCTCGGCGGTGACCAGGCCCGGGCGGGTCCAGACGGTCGTCAGCAGGCGCAGGACCGATTCGGAGCGCAGGGCGGGGGCGAGCCGGCCGGCGCGGGCCAGCTGGGCGAGTTCGCCGAGGGCCTCGGAGAAGCCGCCGGCGGCCGGGTCTATGAGGGACAGCAGGAAGGTTTCGTACGTTTCGGTGAAGCGGCGGCGGGCCTTGCCGCGCAGGGCGGTACGGCGGGTGCGGGGCGGTGTCGGGCCCCAGAGCGGTACGGCGGTGTGGCGGTAGACGTTCCGCGGCAGTTCCCAGGTGACCGGCTCGCGTCCGGAGCCGGTCAGGGCTATGACGTTGAAGTCGACTTCCGGCATACCGCGGACCAGTTGGTCGCACCAGGTGCTGACGCCCCCGTGGACGTGCGGGTAGGTGCCTTCGGTGAGCATGGTGACGTGACGCCCATGGCTCATAGGTGTGTGTCCCCCCAGGACGGAAAGGGGCCGGCGCCCGTCGGGTTCGCGGAGCGCCGGCGCTGGGTGGTGCGAGTGGCGGCTTGCGGGCTTACTGGCGGTTCGGCCCGGTCAGAGGAGCTTGAGGGTGACCGCCGACTGGAGCAGCTCGGGAGCAGTCCAGGTGGAGCGGGTGCCGGCGTAGGCGGTGCCGAAGTCGGCGGTGCCGAGGAGGAGCTGCTTCTTCGTTCCGTTGGGTGCCGTGACGGGGGCGACGACGCCGCCCGGCGCCTTGATCGTGACGTCCTTGCCGATGCGGTACGCGGTGACCTGGCCGGCGGCCAGGGCCTTGTCCCAGGCCGCGCGGCGGCTGAGCTCGACGCCGGTGTCCTTCATGCTCTGGTTGACGATCGGCGCGCTGGGGGCGTAGAGGCCGCGGTAGGTGTCGAGGACCTGGTTGAGCACCGGGTAGAGGGTGCGGTCCTCGGCGAGGTTGGACTGGTGGACGTAGTGCGGCTTCGGGTCGTTGGCGAGCACGTGCCGCAGGGCGGTGCGGGCCTCGGCGGGGACGATGTGGTCCAGGTAGCCGGTGTTGACGTCGAGCGGGGCCGGCAGGCAGGTCGAGGTCGCCGGGTTGTCCTCGCAGATGCCGCTGCCGCCGTCGGCGCGGCTGGTGTAGATCCAGTTGTACTCGTCGGCCATCTCCGCGTTGGTGCCCGTGTTGTAGTACACGTTCATCGGGTACCGGGGGACGGTGAGGGCGGCGCCGACGGCCCGCTGCGCGGGTTCGCGGGAGTTGTCGCTGCCCGCCCACTTGACGCCGTTGTCGGCGAGGGCGCCGGCCAGGTTGGGGTTGTCCTGGGGCTGCTGCGGGAGGGTCTTGAGGCCGGAGTGCTCGCCGGTGACCAGTTCGGTGCGGTCGGTGGTGATGCCCTTGGACGCGGCCCAGTTGTTGTTGTCGCGGATCTGGGCGGAGATCTCCGCCCGGCTCATGTAGTTGATCGCGCCCTGGGCGTTCTTGGTGCAGGTCCAGGGCGTGGTGCTGACGTCCTGGACGCAGCCGAGGAAGGGGTGGGAGTAGGTGTGGTTCATCCACCGGTACTTGGCCCGGTCGGCGACCAGCTGCGCGGTGAGGGCGTCGGTGCCGCCGTTCTCGGTCTTCCACTCCTCGCCGGCGCCGGCGTTGAAGAGCATGTCCAGCTTGAAGTTCTTGCCGGTCTGCCACTGCGCCGCGTACTGGGCGTCGGCGGCCGTCATGCGGATGGTGCTCTCCTTGCCCTCGCCGCCCGCGCAGGCGTAGTCGCCGGGCGTGCAGTTGAGGGCCTTGTCCCAGCGGGCGTCCGGGGCGAAGACGTCGTCGACGTGGACGGCGAAGTAGCTGCGCTCCTGGCCGAGGTGGACCCCCTGGGTGAGCCACTCGACGATGCCCCGGGCGAGCAGCCGGAACTGCTGCTGGTACTGGTTGTAGCCGAAGGTGACGACCAGTTCGCTGCGCCCGTCGTGGGTGTACTCGCCGACGAGCGAGGCCCGTCCGGAGCCGACGGGGGCGTCGAGGTAGCTGGTGTACCCGGCGCGCGGCTTCCCCATGAACCCGTAGCTCTCCGGGACCAGGGGGGAGTTGTCCTCGAAGGTGACCTGGCCTCCGAGGTAGCCGAAGGGGCCCGCCTTGCCGGCGGCGGTGACGGCGGCCGGAGTGCCGTCGAGGGTGCCGGCGTAGCCCCCGTTGTCGGTGTACTCCAGGCCCACTTCCGGGTGGGCCCAGGTGTAGGCGTCGACCTGGCGGATCCCGTACGTCGTCTCGTACGCGGTGAGCGCGGCCAGTTCGGCCGAACCCGCGCCGAAGGGGTTCTCGTTCGGCAGGACGACCCCCTGGAACTTCGCCCTCGGCCTGCCGTCGACCGTGTCGCTGAGGAACGCCGCGTTGATGACCGGGCGGCTCGCGCTGCCCAGGTCGACGCGGGTGAACGGCACGCCCGTGTCCTTCAGCTGCGCGGTGATCGCCCCGACGGAGCTGCCGCCGTCGTCGACGACCAGCACCCTCAGGTCGACGCGCGGTGTCACCGCGGCCGCCTGGGCGGTCGCGGCGGGTACTGCCACGGACATCAGAGCTGCCGCGGCCATGGCGGCGGCGACCCTGTTCATCCGGTTCTTGTTGACCATTTCGGCCTTTCCCCCCGCAGGCGTCCCTCGGTCGCGACCCTAGGCGGAGGGCCGGACCGGGGAGGCTCTGTGGAAATCATGCAAAGGAACCCCGCGTCCCCTTGCGAGAGTGGCTCGAGTCTCTCGGACCTCGTCAGGTCTAAGAGGCAAACCTGGAGCAGAGTCCACAGATGGGTGAACCTGGTATCGCATTGATCGAACAAGTTGACAAACCTTCGAGTGACGTACGGGCGAGTACGTACGCGTAGGCTCATTTCCGGCGGCCATAGGGCCGGAATACGATCGCTGCGGAGCCGCCGGCGACCCCGACGTGACCGCAGCCCCCACCCACACAAACGGAAGCGAGACTTCACCACCGTGACTGCTCTGACTCTCAGCACTGCCGGCGCAGCGACGCTGCGCGCCGACGCCCTCGTGGTCGGCGTCGCGAAGGGCCCCAAGGGTCCGGTCGTGGCCGCCGGCGCGGAGGCCGTGGACAAGGCGTTCGACGGAAAGCTCGCCGCCGTGCTCGAAGCCCTCGGTGCCTCGGGCGCCGAAGGCGAGGTCACCAAGCTGCCCGCCCCGGCCGGTCTCAAGGTCCCGGTCGTGCTGGCGGTCGGACTGGGCTCGGCCCCCGAGCAGGACGAGTCCTTCGACGAGGAGGCCCTGCGCCGCGCCGCCGGCGCCGCCGCCCGCGCCCTGCACGGCGCCAAGAAGGCCGCCTTCGCCCTCCCCCTGGACGACGCCTCCGCCGTCACCGCCGTCGCCGAGGGCGCGCTGCTGGGCGCGTACGCCTTCACCGCCTACCAGGGCGGCGACAAGAAGGGCAAGAACTCCGGCCCGAAGCAGCCCCTGGCCGAGGTCGCCCTGCTGGGCGCCAAGCCGCGCGACAAGGAGCACAAGGCCGCGGCCGAGCGCGCCTCCGTCGTCGCCACCGAGGTCAACATCGCCCGCGACCTGGTCAACACCCCGCCGAACGACCTCACCCCCGAGGCCTTCGCCGCCGTCGCCTCCGCGACCGCGAAGGAGAACGGCATCAAGGTCCAGGTCCTGGACGAGAAGGCCCTCCTCAAGGGCGGCTACGGCGGCATCATGGGCGTCGGCAAGGGCTCCGAGAACCCGCCGCGCCTGGTGAAGCTCTCCTACACCCACGCCAAGGCGGAGAAGACCCTCGCCTTCGTCGGCAAGGGCATCACCTACGACTCGGGCGGCATCTCCCTGAAGCCGGCCGGCCACAACGAGACGATGAAGTGCGACATGGCCGGCGCCGCCGCCGTCTTCGCCGCCGTCGTCGCGGCCGCCAAGCTGGGCCTCCAGGTCAACGTCACCGGCTGGCTCGCGCTCGCCGAGAACATGCCGTCCGGCTCCGCCACCAAGCCCGGCGACGTCCTGCGCATGTACAGCGGCAAGACCGTCGAGGTCCTCAACACCGACGCCGAGGGCCGCCTCGTCCTGGGCGACGCCCTGACCAAGGCCTCCGAGGACAACCCGGACGCGATCGTCGACGTCGCCACCCTGACGGGTGCGATGGTGCTGGCGCTCGGCGACCGCACCTTCGGGATCATGGCCAACGACGACGCCTTCCGCACCTCGATCCACGAGATCGCGGAGGAGGTCGGCGAGGCCTCCTGGCCGATGCCGCTCCCCGAGGACCTGCGCAAGACCATGGACTCCCCCACCGCCGACATGGCCAACATGGGCGTCCGGATGGGCGGCGGCCTGGTCGCCGGCCTCTTCCTCCAGGAGTTCGTCGGCGAGGGCATCACCTGGGCCCACCTCGACATCGCGGGTCCGGCCTTCCACGAGGGCGCCCCGTACGGCTACACCCCCAAGGGCGGCACCGGCTCGGCCGTGCGCACCCTGGTGCGCCTCGCCGAGCGCACTGCCACGGGCGACCTGGGCTGACGCACCCGCCTGCCGGGACGCCGCGCAGCCGGCCGAACGCGCCCCGGGACCCCCGTCGGGGTCCCGGGGCGCGTTCGCTCTGGAAGAAACCTGGAGGGTCGGTAGGTTTCTACGCAGTGGTAACCCCCACTTCGGGCGGAACGACGGTCCACACCCGGGGCCCGGCGTCCCGCGTTCCCCCGACAAATGCGAAGATGGGTTCTCGGCAGGACAGGGCCCCCACCACAGGGCCGAAGAAACAAGCGGCCGATTACCAGCCGCCGCCCGGTCACAGAGGACCGGTGCCCGGCGCACATGCATGGAGGACGTGACGTGGCGAACGACGCCAGCACCGTTTTCGACCTAGTGATCCTCGGCGGTGGCAGTGGCGGTTACGCCGCGGCGCTGCGCGCCTCCCAGCTGGGTCTCGACGTTGCGCTGATCGAGAAGAACAAGCTCGGCGGCACCTGCCTGCACAACGGCTGCATCCCCACGAAGGCTCTGCTGCACGCGGGCGAGATCGCGGACCAGGCGCGCGAAGCCGCCCAGTTCGGTGTGAAGGCCACCTTCGAGGGCATCGACATCGCGGGTGTGCACAAGTACAAGGACGAGATCATCGCGGGCCTGTACAAGGGTCTGCAGGGTCTGGTCGCCTCCCGCAAGGTGACGTACATCGAGGGTGAGGGCCGCCTCTCCTCGCCGACCTCCGTCGACGTCAACGGCCAGCGCATCCAGGGCCGCCACGTCCTGCTGGCGACCGGCTCCGTGCCGAAGTCGCTGCCGGGCCTGGACATCGACGGCAACCGCATCATCTCCTCGGACCACGCGCTGGTCCTGGACCGCGTGCCGCAGTCCGCGATCATCCTGGGCGGCGGCGTCATCGGCGTCGAGTTCGCCTCGGCGTGGAAGTCCTTCGGCACCGACGTCACCGTCATCGAGGGCCTCAAGCACCTCGTTCCGGTGGAGGACGAGAACAGCTCCAAGCTGCTGGAGCGCGCGTTCCGCAAGCGGGGCATCAAGTTCAACCTCGGCACCTTCTTCGAGAAGGCCGAGTACACCGAGACCGGCGTGCGCGTCACGCTGGCCGACGGCAAGACCTTCGAGGCCGAGGTGCTGCTGGTCGCCATCGGCCGCGGCCCCGTCTCCCAGGGCCTGGGCTACGAGGAGCAGGGCGTCGCGATGGACCGCGGCTACGTCCTGGTCGACGAGTACATGCAGACCAACGTGGCGACCATCTCGGCCGTCGGTGACCTCGTCCCCACCCTCCAGCTCGCGCACGTCGGCTTCGCCGAGGGCATCCTGGTAGCGGAGCGTCTGGCCGGTCTGAAGACCGTCCCGATCGACTACGACGGTGTTCCGCGCGTCACGTACTGCCACCCCGAGGTCGCCTCCGTCGGCATCACCGAGGCCAAGGCCAAGGAGATCTACGGCGCGGACAAGGTCGTGGCCCTGAAGTACAACCTTGCGGGCAACGGCAAGAGCAAGATCCTCAAGACCGCGGGCGAGATCAAGCTCGTCCAGGTCAAGGACGGTGCCGTGGTCGGCGTCCACATGGTCGGTGACCGGATGGGCGAGCAGGTCGGCGAGGCCCAGCTGATCTACAACTGGGAAGCCCTGCCGGCCGAGGTCGCGCAGCTCATCCACGCGCACCCGACGCAGAACGAGGCGATGGGTGAGGCCCACCTGGCCCTCGCCGGCAAGCCGCTGCACGCACACGACTAATCGTCACTGGGCGCGACGACCACTTCCGCACTTTCGTTAGGAGCAACAGAAACCATGTCGGTTTCCGTAACCCTTCCGGCGCTCGGTGAGAGCGTCACCGAGGGCACCGTCACCCGTTGGCTGAAGGCCGAGGGCGAGCGCGTCGAGGCTGACGAGCCGCTGCTCGAGGTCTCGACCGACAAGGTCGACACCGAGATCCCCTCCCCCGTCTCCGGCATCCTGGCCTCCATCAAGGTCGCCGAGGACGAGACCGTCGAGGTCGGCGCCGAGCTGGCCGTCATCGACGACGGCTCCGGCGCCCCGGTCCCGGCCGCGGCTCCGGCCGCCGTCGAGACCCCGGCCGCCGCTCCGGCGCCGGTCGCCGAGGCCCCGGCCGTCCCCGCACCGGCCGAGACCCCTGCCGCCCCCGCTGCCGCCGCGCCCGCCGCGTCCGGCACCGATGTCGTGCTCCCCGCCCTGGGCGAGTCCGTCACCGAGGGCACCGTCACCCGCTGGCTGAAGGCCGTCGGCGAGTCGGTCGAGGCCGACGAGCCGCTGCTGGAGGTCTCGACCGACAAGGTCGACACCGAGATCCCCGCCCCGGTCTCCGGCACCCTGCTGGAAATCGTGGTCGGCGAGGACGAGACCGCCGAGGTCGGCGCCCGTCTGGCCGTCATCGGTGTCGCGGGCGCTGCTCCGGCCGCGGCTCCCGCCGCCGCTGCCCCGGCCCCGGTCGCGGCTCCCGCCGCCGCTGCCCCGGCTCCGGTCGTGGCCGCCCCGGCTCCGGTCGCCCCGGCTCCGGTCGCCCCGGCTCCGGTCGCCGCCCCGGCTCCCGTGGCCGCTCCGGCCCCGGTCGCCGCTCCGGCTGCGGTCGCCCCTGCCGCCCCCGCCGCTCCGGTCTCCGCCGGTGACGAGGGCGCGTACGTGACCCCGCTGGTGCGCAAGCTCGCCTCGGAGTCCGGCGTCAACCTGTCCACGGTCTCGGGCACCGGTGTCGGTGGCCGTATCCGCAAGCAGGACGTCCTGGCCGCCGCCGAGGCCGCCAAGGCCGCCGCTGCCGCCCCGGCTCCGGCCGCCGCTCCCGCCGCGAAGGCTCCGGCCGCCGCGGTCTCCGAGCTGCGCGGTCAGACCGTCAAGATGACCCGCATGCGCAAGGTCATCGGCGACAACATGATGAAGGCCCTGCACTCGCAGGCGCAGCTCAGCTCCGTGGTCGAGGTGGACATCACCAAGATCATGAAGCTGCGCGAGAAGGCCAAGGCCGGCTTCCTCGCCCGCGAGGGCGTCAAGCTGTCCCCGATGCCGTTCTTCGTCAAGGCCGCTGCCCAGGCGCTGAAGGCCCACGCGGTCGTCAACGCCCGGATCAACGACGACGAGGGCACCATCACCTACTTCGACTCGGAGAACATCGGCATCGCCGTGGACTCCGAGAAGGGCCTGATGACCCCGGTCATCAAGGGTGCCGGTGACCTCAACCTGGCGGGCATCTCCAAGGCGACCGCCGACCTGGCCGCCAAGGTCCGCGGCAACAAGATCACGCCGGACGAGCTGTCGGGCGCGACCTTCACCATCAGCAACACCGGCTCGCGCGGTGCGCTGTTCGACACCGTCATCGTGCCCCCGAACCAGGTCGCCATCCTGGGCATCGGTGCCACGGTCAAGCGCCCGGTGGTCATCGAGACCGCCGAGGGCACGAACATCGGCATCCGGGACATGACGTACCTGACCCTGTCCTACGACCACCGTCTGGTGGACGGCGCGGACGCGGCCCGGTACCTCTCGGCCGTCAAGGCCATCCTCGAGGCCGGCGAGTTCGAGGTCGAGCTCGGTCTCTGAGACCGAGAGGGTCTGAACGAGGTTGAGCTGAGCCTGTAAGGCCCCGCGCACAGCCCCGGCTGTCGCTTACGGCGCCCCCGCCCGGATTCGTCCGGGCGGGGGCGCCGTCTTTGTAACGAGCCTCACCCGCAGTCCCTGACCGGGAACGCAACGCAGCAGGCCACGGCGGCCGTATTGTCTACGCATCAGGCCCCGTGTGCCCCCACCCAGGAGTTGAAGCGCCGATGATCACCCCACCCGTCGTGCACTCGCTGCGCGAGCAGATCCGCGAGCACATCGTGGAGGGGATCGTCAGCGGCCGCTGGAAGCCCGGCGAGCGGATCGTCGAGCGGCGGATCGCGGTGGAGCTGGAGGTCAGCCAGACGCCCGTACGGGAGGCCCTGCGCGAGCTGGAGACGCTGCGGCTGATCGAGTCGGCCCCGAACAAGGGGGTCCGCGTACGGAACCTCTCCGCGGCCGACCTGGAGGAGATCTACCCGGTCCGGGCCGGCCTGGAGCAGATCGCGGCGGAGCTGGCCGCGCCCCGGCTGGCGGCCGACTGCACGGCCCTGGAGCCGCACGTGGCGGCCCTGTGGGAGGCCGACCGCACCGAGGACGGCACGGCGCAGGTGCGGCACACGGTGGGCTTCCACCGGGAGATGGTCCGGGCGGCCGGAAACAGCGTGCTCCTGCACACCTGGGAGAGCCTGGGCATCGAGGTGTTCACGGCCCTGTCCATCCGGTGGCTGGGAACCGTCCAGAAGTCCTACGCGGAGGAACACGAAGCCCTCGTCGCGGCCTTCCGTGCCCAGGATCCGGACATCGGGCTGCTCGTGAAGCGGCACGTCCTGGGCTGCGCCCCGCGCGCCTGATTTCCCCTTGACCCATCCGGCCCGCCCTGGTGGCGGGCCGGACGCATTACCCGGTGAAACACCGTCTGACCTGCGGTTTTGAGCGGCTCTCCAGGGGGCCGCTACCGCTGCGGCCTGTACTGATCACACCGGCGGAACCACCGGCACCGCGTGCCTGACTTCATGGCACCGGGTGCCGACTTTCGTCGTAGTGACATTTATTCGTCACTTTTATTTGATCGATCATCGATCAGCGCTTTACAGTCAACGCGGACCCCACCCGGGTCCATCGACCCTGTCCTGCCCGTCAGGGTTTTCTTCACCACCACCTCTCCTTTGTCCGGAAGGCGGCGCACACCGATGTCCGACCCCGTAGGAAAGCTTCCGAGCGAGCTCGACCAGCTCCCGGACCGCGACACGGAGGAGACCGCCGAATGGGCGGCCTCCCTCGATGCCGTCGCAAAGGCCGCCGGTACGCGCCGCGCCGAGTACTTGCTCCGCCGTACCCTCCAGCACGCCGAAGCCGCGGGCCTCGCCCTGCCCAAGCTGCTGGAAACGGACTACGTCAACACCATCCCCACCTCCGCGGAGCCCGAGTTCCCGGGTGACGAGGCGATGGAAGCCAGGATCACGGCCTGGAACCGCTGGAACGCGGCCGCCATGGTCACCCGCGGCTCCAAGTACGGCGTCGGCGGCCACATCGCCACCTTCGCCTCCGCCGCGTGGCTGTACGAGACCGGCTTCCAGCACTTCTTCCGCGGGAAGGAGGCCGACGGATCGGGCGACCAGCTCTACATCCAGGGCCACGCCTCCCCCGGCATCTACGCCCGCGCCTTCCTCGACGGGCGCATCTCCGAGCAGCAGCTCGACAACTTCCGCCAGGAGTCCGGCGGCAACGGCCTGCCGTCCTACCCGCACCCGCGGCGCCTGCCGTGGCTGTGGGAGTTCCCGACGGTCTCCATGGGCCTCGGCCCGCTGTCTGCGATCTACCAGGCGCGCTTCAACCGCTACCTGCACAACCGCAGCATCAAGGACACCGCCAACTCGCACGTCTGGGCCTTCCTGGGCGACGGCGAGATGGACGAGCCCGAGTCGACCGCCGCCCTGGCCCTGGCCTCCCGCGAGCAGCTCGACAACCTGACCTTCGTCATCAACTGCAACCTGCAGCGCCTCGACGGTCCGGTCCGCGCGAACTTCCGCGTCGTCCAGGAACTGGAAGCCCAGTTCCGCGGCGCCGGCTGGAACGTCATCAAGTCGCTGTGGGGCTCCGCCTGGGACGAGCTGTTCCAGCTCGACACCACGGGCGCCCTGGTACGCCGCCTGCGCGAGGTACCCGACGCGCAGTTCCAGACGTACGCGACCCGCGACGTGGCCTACATCCGCAACCACTTCTTCGGCGCGAACCCCGAGCTGGTCCAGCTCGCCGGTGTGCTGTCCGACGCGAAGATCGCGGAGTGCTTCCACAGCTCCCGCGGCGGCCACGAGCCCCGCAAGGTCTACGCCGCGTACAAGGCCGCCCTGGAGCACAAGGGCGCGCCGACGGTCATCCTCGCGCAGACCGTCAAGGGCTACACGCTGGGTGCCGGGTTCGAGTCGAAGAACGCGAACCACCAGATGAAGAAGCTGACGATCGACGAGTTCAAGGACATGCGTGACCTCCTTGGCCTCCCGATCCCGGACAGCGCCTTCGCCGACGGCGTGGTCCCCTACGGCCACCCGGGCGCGAACAGCCCCGAGGTCCAGTACCTGAACGAGCGCCGCGCGGCGCTCGGCGGGCCCGCCCCGGCCCGCAAGGTCAAGCAGGTCGCCCTGCCCGCCCCCGCGGACCGTTCCTTCGCCCCGCTGCTCAAGGGTTCCGGCAAGCAGGAGATGGCCACCACCATGGCCTTCGTCCGGCTCGTCAAGGACCTGATGCGGGACAAGGAGACCGGCAAGCGCTGGGTGCCGATCGTCCCCGACGAGGCCCGTACCTTCGGTATGGAGTCCCTCTTCCCGTCGGCCGGCATCTACTCGCCGCTGGGCCAGACGTACGAGCCGGTCGACCGCGACCAGCTCATGTACTACAAGGAAGCCAAGGACGGCCAGATCCTCAACGAGGGGATCACCGAGGCCGGCGCCATGGCCGACTTCATCGCCGCCTGCACGTCGTACGCGACGCACGGCGAGCCGATGATCCCGTTCTACATCTTCTACTCGATGTTCGGCTGGCAGCGCACCGCCGACCAGATGTGGCAGCTCGCCGACCAGCTCGGCAAGGGCTTCATCGTCGGCGCCACCGCGGGCCGCACCACGCTGACCGGTGAGGGCCTCCAGCACGCGGACGGCCACTCGCACCTGATCGCGTCCACGAACCCGGCGTCGCTCAACTACGACCCGGCCTTCGCGTACGAGATCGCGGTGATCGTCAAGGACGGTCTGCGCCGGATGTACGGCGAGAAGCCGGAAGACGTCTTCTACTACCTGACGGTCTACAACGAGCCGAAGGTCCAGCCCGCCATTCCGGAGGGTGTCGAAGAGGGCATCATCAAGGGTCTGTACCGCTTCAACACGGCGGCCGACCTGGCGGAGGCGGCCCCGGCCGCCGACGCGCCGAAGATCCAGCTGATGGCCTCGGGTACGGCGATCCACTGGGTCCTGGAGGCGCAGAAGCTGCTCGCCGCCGAGTGGAACGTCTCGGCCGACGTCTGGTCCGCGACCTCGTGGGGCGAGCTGCGCCGCGACGCGCTGGAGTGCGACGAGGCGCTGCTGCGCGGCGAGGTCCGCACCCCGTACGTCACCCGCGCGCTGGAAGGCGCCCAGGGCCCGGTGCTCGCCGTGTCCGACTGGATGCGTCAGGTCCCGGACCAGATCAGCCAGTGGGTCGAGCAGGACTACACCTCGCTCGGTACGGACGGCTTCGGTCTGTCCGACACCCGCGAGGGCGCCCGCCGCCACTTCGGTGTCGACGCCCAGTCGATCGTGGTGGCCTCGCTGGCCCAGCTCGCCCGCCGCGGCGAGGTCCCGGCGTCCTCCGTCAAGGAGGCCCGGGAGCGCTACGGCCTCTGAGCCCCGCGTACCCGTCCGTGAGGCGGCCCGGCCCACCCCTTCAGGGGGCGGGCGGGCCGCCTCACGGCGTTCTGGGGGACCGCACCTGGCTCCCCTGGGCCTCGACCGCCGCGACCGCCACTCCGGTCAGCTTCGCCAGCATCTCGCGGACGTTGGTCAGCTGGGCGTTGATCGAGTCGCGGCGGTTGGTGAGCGCCGCCAGCTCGCGCTCGGACTCTCTGCGGATCCGGTCCGCGTCGGCGCCGGCGCCGGCCACGATGTCCTCGGCCTGACCCTGCGCGGTCTCCAACGTCTGACGGGCCCGGCGGTCCGCATCCGTGCGGAGATTCTCGGCCTCGAGGCGCAGCTGCTCGGCACGGTACTCGATCTCCTCGAGGCGCTTCACGGCCTTCTGCTGACGCGAGGCCAGGTCGCGCTCGGACTGCTCGCGCCGCCTGGCCAGGCCGGTCTCGAACTCCATGGCGGCCTGGGCGGCCTTGGCGCGGGTCTCCTCGAAGAGGGCATCGGCCTCCTCGCGCTTGGACGCCGCGTCCCGCTGTGCGGCCGCGCGGACGGTCATCGCGTCGCGCGTGGCCGTCTCGCGCAGCTCCGCGATCTCCCTCTCGGCCTCGGCCCGCATCCGGGCCACTTCCGTCGCGGCGTCCGCGCCGCCCCGTACGCTCGCGGGCGGCCGGTACGCGGCCAGGTGGCGGTTCAGTTCCCGTACGACGGTGGCCGCGTCGGGCGGGCGGTATGCCGGGTCCTTGGCCAGGAGGCTCATGACCAGGTCGGCGAGGCCGGCGGGGGCGCTGCCCGGGGGGAGGGGGCGGGGCGGCTCGTGCACGTGCTGGTAGAGCAGCGCCACCGGCGTGGGGCTCGCGAAGGGCGGGTGGCCGGTGAGGCCCTCGTAGATCAGACAGCCCAGGCTGTAGAGGTCCGCGCGGTGGTCGATGCCGGAGTCGCCCCGGCACTGTTCGGGGGACATGTACGCGTAGGTGCCCATGGCGGTCCCGGTGACGGTGAGGTCCGCGACGCGCAGGGTCTCCCCGAGGATCTTCGCGAGGCCGAAGTCCAGGACCTTGATCACGCCGGCATCGGTGAGCATCACGTTCTGCGGCTTGACGTCCCGGTGGATGATGCCGCGCTCGTGCGCCGCGGACAAGGCGGTCGCGATCTGGCCGGCCCAGTTCGCCACGTCGTACCAGGGAACTCGACCGGGGCCGCAGAAGATCTGCGCGAGCGTGCTGCCGTCGAGGCGTTCCATCACCAGGTAGAGCAGCCTGCGCCGCCCCAGCACGGCCTCGCCGCAGTCGTGGACGGTCACCGTGTGCCGGTGGGGGAGGTTGGCCGCCGAGCGCACCTCGTGGGTGAACCGCTGTTCGACCTGCGCCGCGTCCATTCCCGGCTCGCTCTCGACGAGCTTGGCGGCGACCGGCCGCATCATCCGTACGTCCAGGGCGCTCCAGACCTCGCCCATGCCGCCCCCGCCCAGCCGCTCCTCCAGCCGGTACCGGCCTTCGAGCAATTCGCCCCGCATCAGCACCCCTCCCCCGCTGCCGTGCCGTGGGTCCGAGTATGCGGCCAGGCGGGGGTCCGACACCGGCCTTTGGCCGTATGCGCGGTGGCGGCGCGGGGGTGGACCCGTGATGCTGGAGCGGTGATGGACGAGACGGAGTTCTGGGAGATCGTCGACCGTACCCGCGAGGCCGCCGAGGGCGACCCCGAGGAGCACGCGGAGCTGCTGGTGGAACGGCTGGCACAGCTCGATCCCGACTCCGTGCTGGACTTCGCGCGGCACTTCGAGTCGCGCTACAACCGGGCGTACACCTGGGACCTGTGGGGCGCGGCGTGGGTGCTCCTGGACGGGGCGAGCGACGACGCCTTCGACTACTTCCGGTGCTGGCTGATCGGGCAGGGCCGGGAGGTCTTCGAGGGCGGGGTGCACGACCCGGACCAGCTGGCGGAGCTGCTCGGGGAGTTCGACGAGGAGATCGACGGGGACGGCGAGGAGCTGGGGTACGCGGCCGACGAGGCGTACGAGCAGTTGACGGGCGCGGTGGCGCCGGAGCTGGGGGTCCCGCTCCAGGCGGCGGAGCCGGAGGGCGCTGCGCTGGACTTCGAGGACGAAGCCGTGCTGGCGGAGCGCTTCCCCCGGCTGTGGGACCGCTTCAGGGGCTGACGCCGGGGCTCAGTAGTGGGTGCCGCCGTCGATGCGGATCTCGGTACCGGTGATGAAGGCGCCGTCCTCGGAGCCGAGCATGGCGACGACGCCGGCCACGGTCTGGGGGCCGGCGAAGCCCTGACCGAGGGCCGGGGCGAGCTTGGCGAACAGGCTCCAGTCGGTGTCCTCGGGCAGGCCGGGGCCGTTGCCGGTGGTCATGCCGCTCTCGATGGAGCCGGGGGCCACGGAGACGAAGCGCAGGCCCTGCTTGCTGTACTCGGCGGCCAGGGCGTGGGTCATGGACTGGATGCCGCCCTTGCTGGCCGCGTAGGCGGTCATGTAGGGGTGGGCGAAGGTCGCCGAGGTGGAGCTGAAGTTCACGACGACCGGCTGGTCGCCGGCGAGCAGCGCCGGGAGGGACTCGCGGATCATCAGGAAGGTGCCGGTCAGGTTGACCGCGATGACCTTGTTCCAGAAGTCCAGGGTGGTCTGGTGGGTGTGCGCGGAGCGCAGGATGCCCGCCGCGTTGACCAGGACGTCCATGCCGGTGAGGGCGTCGACGGCGGCGGCGACGCCTGCCTTGACGGCGGCTTCGTCGGATATGTCCAGGACGGCGGTGGTCAGCCGGTCCGCGTGGCCGGCGGCGGCCGCCTGCCCGGCGGTGGCCTTGAGGCCTTCCTCGTTGACGTCGACGGCGTGGACGCGGCCGCCCTCGGACAGGATGCGGTGGACGGAGGCCTGGCCGATGCCGGACCCGCCACCGGTGATGAGGACGCGACGTCCTTCGTAACGGTTCATGGGGCGAGCGTACGGGCTAGATGGCACGTTTTGCCAGTCTGTCACTCGATGCAATCGCCGGACATGCCGGACGGTACGCTTCACCGGTGAGATCTCCCCGCCCGTACTCCCCCCAGGCCGGCCCCGGAGCACAGTCGCTGACCGAGCGCCGCAAGGCCGCCACCCAGCTGGACATCGCCCGCGCGGCCTGCGAGCTCTTCGCCGAGCACGGTCCCGACGGCACCACCGCCGAGGACATCGCCCACCGCGCCGGCGTGGCACTGCGCACGTTCTACCGCTACTTCCGCAACAAGCAGGAGGCCGTGGCCCCGCTGCTGGCGGGCGGCGGCGACGCCTGGCGCGCCCTGCTCGCCGAGGAGGACCCCGGCACCCCCCTCGCCGCGGCCCTGGAGCGGGCGGTGACCCGGTCGCTGAGCGATTCGCAGGCGGTGGAGGAGGGACTGAAGGTCACCCGGGGGCTGCTGCGCGCGGCCACGGGCGACGAGGCGCTGCGGGCCGTCTGGTACCGGGTGAACCAGGAGTCGGAGGAGCGCCTGGTGCCGGTGGTGGCCCGGCTCGCCGGGCCGGACGCCGATGTGGTGTCGGTACGCCTGCTGGCCGCGGCCGCCACGGACGCGATCCGGGTCGCGCTGGAGGTCTGGTCGGCCGGCGACGCCCCGGTCTCGGGTCCCGGCTCCCCCGCCGACCTGGCGGTCCACTGCCTGCGCGAGCTGACCGGCGCGATGCCCCTGCTCCGCTGAGCGGGGCAGGGGCATCGGAAGAGGGAGGGATTTTCGGCAGCAGGTTCAGCGCCAGCCTCCCCAGTCACCGTCGTGGCGCCAGTTCGCGTTGTCCCAGCGGCCCCAGTCGTGGTCGTTCCAGTCGTGGTCGTTCCAGTTGCCGTGCCGGTAGCCGTTCCCGCAGTCGTCGTCGTCCCAGTTGTTGTCGTGGTACCGGGAGTGACTCGACCGTGAGTCCCAGCCGCCGTCGTGGGCGGACGCGCTGGTGAGGGGCAGCAGGCCGAGTGTCAGCCCCGCGGCTCCTGCGACAACAGCACCGATGATCCTACGGCGCATCTTCATGCACCTCCGAACATGTCTCGCTTATCGGGCTTTTAGGTCCCTATCCACGGTCACCCGGGTCGGGCGGGCTGTCAAAAGCAGAAGGCCCCCCGCCGCTCTCCGGGAGAGCGGCGGGGGGCCTTCCATCAGGCACGACGCCTGGTTGAAACAGTCCCGGTTTAGAGGTCGAAGTAGAGCTCGAACTCGTGCGGGTGCGGACGCTGCGCGATCGGGGCGATCTCGTGCGTGCGCTTGTAGTCGATCCAGGTCTCGATCAGGTCCGGGGTGAAGACACCGCCGGCGAGGAGGTACTCGTGGTCCTCCTCCAGCGCCTTGAGGACGTCCTCGAGGCTGGTCGGGACCTGCGGGACGCTCGCGTGCTCGTCGGGCGAGAGCTCGTAGAGGTCCTTGTCGATCGGCTCCATCGGCTCGATCTTGTTCTTGACACCGTCGAGGCCCGCGAGGAGCAGCGCCGCGAAGGCGAGGTACGGGTTCGAGGACGGGTCCGGCGCGCGGAACTCGACGCGCTTGGCCTTCGGGTTCGAGCCCGTGATCGGGATGCGCATGGCGGCGGAGCGGTTGCGCTGCGAGTACACCATGTTGACCGGCGCCTCGAAGCCCGGCACCAGGCGGTGGTAGGAGTTCACCGTCGGGTTGGTGAAGGCCAGCAGCGACGGGGCGTGCTTGAGGATGCCGCCGATGTAGTAGCGCGCGGTGTCCGACAGGCCCGCGTAGCCGGCCTCGTCGTAGAACAGCGGGTCGCCGTTCGCCCACAGCGACTGGTGCACGTGCATGCCCGAGCCGTTGTCACCGAAGATCGGCTTCGGCATGAAGGTCGCGGTCTTGCCGTTGCGCCAGGCGACGTTCTTCACGATGTACTTGAAGAGCATCAGGTCGTCGGCCGCGGCGAGCAGCGTGTTGAACTTGTAGTTGATCTCGGCCTGGCCGCCGGTGCCGACCTCGTGGTGCTGGCGCTCGACCTGGAGGCCCTGGGCGTCGAGCTCCAGGGAGATCTCGGCGCGCAGGTCGGCGAAGTGGTCGACCGGGGCTACGGGGAAGTAACCACCCTTGTAGCGGACCTTGTAACCACGGTTGTTCTCCTCGGAGCCCGTGTTCCAGGCGCCGGCCTCGGAGTCGATGTGGTAGAAGCTCTCGTTCGCGGAGGTCGCGAAGCGCACGCTGTCGAACACGTAGAACTCGGCCTCGGGGCCGAAGAACGCGGTGTCGGCGATGCCGGTGGAGGCGAGGTACGCCTCGGCCTTCTTCGCGACGTTGCGCGGGTCGCGGCTGTAGGCCTCGCCCGTGATCGGGTCGTGGATGAAGAAGTTGATGTTGAGCGTCTTGTCCTTGCGGAACGGGTCCAGACGCGCAGTGCTGATGTCGGCACGCAGCGCCATGTCGGACTCGTGGATCGCCTGGAAGCCGCGGATCGAGGAGCCGTCGAAGGCGAGCTCCTCGTTCGGGTCGAACGCGCGCCCCGGGATGGTGAAGTGCTGCATCACACCAGGCAGGTCGCAGAAGCGGACGTCAACGAACTTGACGTCGTTCTCCTTGATGTACTGCGTCACTTCGTCGGCGTTCTTGAACATCCAACTCCTCCTACTCCCGGCCCCGGGGCAGGGACGGGCTTTATAGCTCGTGGTGCGTCAGTGCGGTGCCGCACGCTGACCCGACCATAAGCAGACGGGATTTCCCAAGCATGACCCATTTGTTTCGCACAAGTTAACCAGGGTCCCGCCCGAGGGGCGTGGAGCGCCACCGGTACCGTGGACGGGTGGACAACAGGCAAGCAATCGGATCCTGGCTCTCCGGCCCCCGCGCGGCCGCCGAGGACATGGGCGTCGACTTCGGCCATCCGGGCCAGCGGCTCGGCCTGCCGCAGTCGGGGCCCGGCTCGGTGGCCCGTTTCGGACGCCGGCTCGGCGCCGTCGCCATCGACTGGGTGGGCTGCCAGCTGATCGCATACGGGCTGATCACGGGCGGCGACCTGGCCGCCGCGGGCAACTGGACGCTGGGCCTCTTCGCGGCCCTGACCCTGCTGACCGTGGGCACCGTGGGCTTCACCCCCGGCAAGCGGATCCTCGGACTCCGGGTGATCGGGCAGGACGGCGGCCGCCTCGGCCCCGTCCGCGTGCTCGTCCGCACCCTGCTGCTGGTCCTGGTGGTCCCGGCGCTGATCTGGGACCGGGACGGGCGCGGGCTGCACGACCGGCTGGCCGGCGCGGTCCAGGTGCGCATCTAGGACCCGTACGGACGACGGACACAGGGGCGCCCCCGATGCCTTGCGGCTCGGGGGCGCCCCTGTGTGTATACGAAATGCGTATGTGAAAAGAGGGTCAGCGCATCTTTCCGCCGCGCGGCATGCGCATGCCCTTGGGCATCGGGCCCTTCGGCACCGGCATGTTGCTCATGAGGTCGCCCATGGCCCGGAGCTTGTCGTTGACCTGGGTGATCTGCGGGCCGGCCAGGACGCGCGGGAGCTTCAGCAGCGTCGTACGGACCTTCTTGAGCGGAACCTCGCCCTCACCGGTGCCGACGATGAAGTCGTGGACCGGGACGTCGGGCATGATCCGGGCCAGCTTCTTCTTCTCGGCCGCGAGCAGCGTCTTGACCCGGTTGGGGTTGCCCTCCGCGATCAGGACCACGCCCGCCTTGCCGACGGCCCGGTGGACGATGTCCTGGTTCTTGTTCATCGCGACGGCCGGGGTGGTCGTCCAGCCCCGTCCCACGTTGTCCAGTACGGCCGCGGCCGCGCCCGGCTGTCCCTCCATCTGCCCGAAGGCAGCCCGCTCGGCCCGTCGTCCGAAGACGATCGCCATCGCGAGGAACGCCACCAGGAAGCCCAGGATGCCCAGGTAGACCGGGTGGTCGATCAGGAAGCCGATCGCAAGAAAGACACCGAAGGTGACGATTCCCACGCCCGCGACGATCAGACCGACCTTCGGGTCGGCCTTGCGCGTCATCTTGTACGTCAGGGCGATCTGCTTCAGTCGCCCGGGGTTCGCAGCAGTCTCTGCGTTTGACTTCCTCGCCATAAGGCGAAGTTTACGTGGCCTGTGGGGTCCGGGTGGCCGCGGCCTCGAGTACGTGCTCGGTTTCGACCCGGTCCTTGGCCCTGCGGCGGTCCTCCAGGACCGCCGTCCAGGCGTTGCGACGGGCGCCGCTCATGAGCAGCGACTCGATGCCGCGGAAGGCTTCGGTGAAGGACGGGATGGCGATGGCGCGGACGGGCGCGGCCTGCATGATGTCGATCCCTCTCTCGGTGCTGGCATCGAGGTGTGTGCGGTGCGTGGACCCAGCGTCACTGACTGGTGTTACCAGGGCGTGACCGGTCGGTCAAATGTGATTGACGACCTTTCGCCGCAAACACTGACGCGGCCCACCGGGCTCTTCCTCGAATGAGCCTAGGGGCCGCGTCAGCGCGGTGTTACTGCCTGGTAGGACTTTGTGCGTGAGTTCACACAGTCCACTGCGTAGTGCGGGTCACACGCTCGCGCGCTTCTCCATCGCCTGGGTGTAGAGACGACCCGCCCGGTACGAAGAGCGGACCAGCGGGCCCGACATCACACCGGAGAAGCCGATCTCCTCGGCCTCCTTCGCCAGCTCGACGAACTCGGCCGGCTTCACCCAGCGCTCGACGGGGTGGTGCCGCGGCGAGGGCCGCAGGTACTGGGTGATCGTGATGAGTTCGCAACCCGCCGCGTGCAGGTCGCGCAGCGCCTCGCTGACCTCCTCGCGCTCCTCGCCCATGCCGAGGATCAGGTTGGACTTGGTGATCAGGCCGTACTCGCGGGCCTTGGTGATCACGTCCAGCGAGCGCTCGTAGCGGAAGCCGGGGCGGATCCGCTTGAAGATGCGGGGCACGGTCTCGACGTTGTGCGCGAAGACCTCGGGGCGGGAGGCGAAGACCTCCTCCAGCAGCTCCGGGACCGCGTTGAAGTCGGGCGCCAGCAGCTCGACCTTGGTCTGGCCGGCCTCGCGGCCCGCCGTCTGCTCGTGGATCTGGCGCACGGTCTCCGCGTACAGCCACGCGCCGCCGTCCGCCAGGTCGTCGCGGGCGACGCCGGTGATCGTGGCGTAGTTCAGGTCCATGGTGACCACGGACTCGCCGACACGGCGCGGCTCGTCCCGGTCCAGGGCCTCGGGCTTGCCCGTGTCGATCTGGCAGAAGTCGCAGCGCCGGGTGCACTGGTCGCCACCGATGAGGAAGGTGGCCTCGCGGTCCTCCCAGCATTCGTAGATGTTCGGACAGCCGGCTTCCTGGCACACCGTGTGCAGTCCTTCGCCCTTCACCAGGGCCTGCATCTTGGTGTACTCGGGGCCCATCTTCGCCCGGGTCTTGATCCACTCGGGCTTGCGCTCGATGGGGGTTTGGGCGTTACGGACCTCGAGGCGCAGCATCTTGCGTCCGTCGGGTGCGACTGCGGACACGACCGGCTCCCTGTGACTTCGATTCTTCGGCGCCCACCAGGGTACGCCCGTAATTTCGTACGCTCTTACGTCGGCCAACCCGGGGGTGGGCGGACGCATTCCCCCGCCGGTTACCCGGCGGCGGCCTCGATCTCGCGCGGGCGCAGCTCGGCGTTCTCCAGGACGTCCTTCAGGTGCCGTTCGACGACCGGCAGCAGCTCGGCGATGGTGATCTCGCGGCCGAGCTCGTAGGAGAGCGAGGTCACACCGGCGTCGCGGATCCCGCAGGGGACGATCCGGTCGAACCAGGTGTTGTCCGGGTTCACGTTGATCGAGAAGCCGTGCATCGTGACGCCCTTGGCCACGCGGATGCCGATCGCGGCGAGCTTGCGGTCCTCGCGGCGCTGGCCGGCGTTGGACGGGGCGTACTCGGGGCCGTTGAGGCGCGCGTCGAACTCGTCGTCGTGCAGGCGCGGGTCGAAGTCCAGGGAGAGCCCGCCGATCTTCGGCCGGTCCTCGACCGGATCGCCGAGCACCCACACGCCGGAGCGGCCCTCGATCCGGGTGGTCGTCACGCCGAACTCGGCGGCGGTGCGGATCAGGGCCTCTTCGAGGCGGCGCACGTGGGCGACCACGTCGACCGGGCGGGGCAGCTTCATGATCGGGTAGCCGACGAGCTGGCCCGGACCGTGCCAGGTGATCTTCCCGCCGCGGTCCACGTCTATGACGGGGGTGCCGTCCAGCGGACGCTCGCTCGGGTCGGTGCGCCGGCCCGCGGTGTACACCGGCTGGTGCTCCACCAGCAGGCAGGTGTCCTCGATCTCGTCGGCGAAGCGGGCGGCGTGCACGCGCCGCTGCTCCTCCCAGGCCTCGGTGTACTCGACGGATTCAGGCCCGAAGCCCAGATGGACAAACCGGAGCTCAGTCACCGCAGCGCCTCCTCGTTGAACCTGCTGTGTGCACGTATCGCACCCAGGCAAGAGTACGGCGGGCCGTGCGCGGGCCCTCAGGCCCCTGTCCCGGACCGCTTCCCGGCCGGTTCGGAGGCCGGTTCGGAGGCCGGTTCCGCGGCAGCTCCCCAGGTCTGCGGATGCTCCGGGGGCGGCGGGCCCGGGAGCCGGCGGGGGCGCCTTCGGCCCTGCGGCGGCCGGTCCGGGTCCTCGTCGGCCCTCGGCAGCCTGCGGTGGCCCTCGGAGTGGTCGTTGACCCAGCCGCAGACCCCGCACGCGTAACGCCCGTCCAGTCCCGCGATGTAGGTGCCGCACCGGCGGCACTCGGCCTCGGTGAGCTCGGGAGCGGGCAGCGGGGTCGTCGATTCCGCGTACAGGTCGGGGGGATGTGCCCCGTGGGGTCGGCGGGTCATGGGCCGCAGCGTACGCGGACGGAGTGGGTCGGTCCGTAAAGAGCCCTACCCATTCTGCACACGATCGGATGAATGTGGGGCAGAGAGGGCGGTGCGGGCGGAGTTCGCCGCTACATTCACGCCGTTCACAGGGCCGGGACTCCGGTCCGTCACGTCAGGAAACCGTGGAGCCGATGACGGAACGACCTGCCCAGCGCGTCCCCAACCGGCAGCTCGCGGCGCTGATCGCGGAAGCCGGGTTCTCCAACGCCGGGCTCGCCCGCCGCGTCGACCAGCTCGGCCTGGAGCACGGTCTGGACCTGCGGTACGACAAAACCTCCGTGACCCGGTGGCTGCGCGGCCAGCAGCCCCGCGGCACCACCCCCGCGCTGATCGCGGAGGTCTTCACCCGGCGCCTCGGGCGGCGGCTGTCGGCCCAGGACCTCGGCCTCGACGCCTGCGCTCCCGTGTACGCCGGGCTGGAGTTCGCGGCCACCCCCGAGGAGGCCGTGGACATCGCCAGCGGGCTGTGGCGCAAGGACTCCGGCTCGCACGCCGAGCTCCGCAAGATCGCCTTCACCCCGGCCGGGCTCGTGGTCCCCAGCCGGGACTGGCTCATCGGCCGCGCCGACGAACGCGTCGGACGGGGCGCCGACCCCGCCGCCTCCCGCGTCCCCCCGCAGGGCCGCGCCTCCGTACCCCGGCAGCGGCAGATCGACCGCGGCCCCGGCCAGCGCGTCACCGGCGGGGACATCGCGGCGCTGCGCTCGGTCAGCGAACTGTTCCGCACCCTGGACCACGCCTACGGCGGCGGGCACGCCCGCCAGGCCCTGGTGCGCTACCTCGAGCACGAGGCCGAACCCATGCTCCGCGGCACCTACGGGGAAACCACCGGACGGCGGCTGTTCTCCGCCGCCGCCGACCTGACCCGGCTCGCGGGCTGGACCTCGTACGACATCGCCGCGCACGGGCTGGCCCAGCGGTACTTCGTCCAGGCGCTGCGCCTCGCGCAGGCCGCCGGGGACCGGCCCTACGGCTCGTACGTGCTGGTCACGATGAGCCGCCAGGCCGTCTACCTCGGGCACGGCCGGGAGGCCGTCCAGCTGGCCCGGGTCGCCCAGCAGGGCGTGGGCTCCGGCCCGCCGCCGGTGGTGCAGGCCCTGCTGCACGCCGCCGAGGCGCGCGGGCACGCGGTGCTGGGCGAGGTCCGGGCGGCGACGGCCTCGCTGGTGCGGGCCGAACGGGCGCTGGGCGCGGCCCGGCCCGGCGACGACGTACCGCACTGGGCGCGGGCCTTCGACGAGGCGCAGCTCGCGGACGAGTTCGGGCACTGCCACCGGGACCTCCAGCAGTACCGGGCCTCGGCGCAGCACGCCGAGCGGTCGTTGCAGCTGCGGGCGCCCGGGTTCGCGCGCTCGCGGCTGTTCTGCCGGGTGGTGCTGGCCACGGCGCGGCTGGGGCTCGGCGAGCTCGACCAGGCGTGCGCGCTGGGCGCGGAGGCGGCGCAGCAGGCGATGGAGATGCGGTCGGTGCGCGCGGTGGAGTACGTACGGGACTTCGAACGGCGGCTGGAGCCGTACCGGGACGCGTCGGCCGTACGGACCTACCGGGACCGGGTGAGCGCGCTGTCGTGATGTCGACGCGCCCCTCGCGGTCGTGTGCGGCCGTGGTGCGCACGGGGCCCGGTCCCTGGAGGGGCCGGACCCCGGCGCGGGTGGTTCAGGCCGCTGCGGCGGCGGGTTCCGGATGGGACGGGAGCGGGACGCCGAAGTCGCGGAGCAGGGCCGTGGCGGCCCGCCGGGCGGAGTGCAGGGCGCCCTGGACGGTGTTGGAGTCGCGGTGGTCCCCGCAGACGTAGAGCCCGGCCAGGACCCGTACGGGGCGCCGCAGGTCGTGCGGCGGGGGCATCGCGGGGACGGCCTCCGGGGTGTGGTGGACGGCCAGGAGGTCCCAGTCCCGGGTCGAGGTGTCGTAGAGCCGGGCGAGGCGCGAGGCGACGGTCCGGGCGGGCGGTGGCGGGCCGTGGACGGTGGTGGTGACCAGGCTGCGGCCGGCCGGGGCCCGGGTGGGGTCGACGGCGCTCATCACCGTGGTGTGGGCCAGCGGCCACTTCGGGTCGGCGTCCAGGAGCAGCGAGCCGTCCCAGGGCAGGGGCGCGGGCGTCGCGTGGTGGATGACGGTGACCTCGTGGAACGCCGGGACCCGCAGTCCGGGCAGGAGTTCGGCCGCGGCGCGGGCGCCGGTGGCCAGCAGGACGGAGCGACAGCCGAAGTCGCCGTGCTCCTCGGTGGTGACCAGGTTGGTGGCCACCGAGCGGACCTTGACGCCGGTGCGGACGGTGCCGGGCGGCAGGGCGGCCGCGAGCAGGTCGGGCAGGGCCGAGGCCCCGCCCTCGGGGACGGCGAGGCGGCCCCGGGCGAAGGTGCGCAGGGCCAGGTCGGCGACGCGGCTGGAGGTGCCGAGGTCCGGGTCGCGCAGCAGGGTGGCGAGCAGGGGGCGCAGGACCCCGTTGACGGTGCGCGGCGGCAGGCCGCGGGTGCGCAGGGCGGCGAGCGCGGTGCGTTCGGGCCGGGCGAGGACCCGGTCCGGGGGCAGGGCGGCGAGCCGACCGAGGGCCGCGCTGAGGCGGGCCTGGTCCAGGGAGCCGCTGGCCAGCGCGCGGGCCGGGGTGAGGGCCCCGGCCCGCTGCTGCTTGCCGTCGGCGCCGTGCACCAGGACCCCGGGGGCGAAGGGGCGCAGGACCAGCCCCGACAGGCCGGGGGTGCGGGCCGGCTCGGTGTACGAGGTGTTGAGGAGCTGGCCGATGCGGTCGAGGCGGAAACCGTCGGCGGAGCCGGTGGCCATCCGGCCTCCGGGATCACCGGCGGTCTCCAGGACCATGACCGTGACCCCCGCCGCGATCAGGTGGTGTGCGGCCGCGAGTCCTGAGACCCCGGCTCCTACGATGACGACGTCCGCATGGTGTGCGGCATGGTGTGCGCTGCTGAGCACGTGCCCCTCCCCGAGGTCGGCGCGGCTGTGTGGGGATCCTCCTTCCCCCAACGGGCTCCAGGAGAACCCGAGTCCGGCCGGGTATTGCGCACAACTCCGGTCGCATGACGGTCGCATCCGGGTCACGAACGGTCGCACGTGGTCGGGCGGTGCGCCCACGCGCGCCTACGCCAGCGCCGCCCTGATCGACTCCTCGATGGTGGGGTGGCGGAAGACGAAGCCCGACTCCAACAGGCGGGCGGGCAGCGCCCGCTGACTGACCAGCACGTCCTGGGAGAACTCGCCGAGGACCAGGCGCAGCGCGGGGGCCGGTACGGCGCACACGGTCGGGCGGTGCAGGACCCGGCCCATGGCGGCGGTGATCTCACGGTTCGTCAGGGGGTGCGGGGCGGTGAGGTTCACCGGGCCGGACAGGGCGGGGGTGTCGATGAGGTGCCGCAGGGCGGCGATCTCGTCGGCCATCGAGATGTACGGCCAGTACTGGCGGCCGCTGCCGAGGCGGCCGCCGAGGCCCGCCCGGAAGAGGGGGAACATCCGCCCCCAGGCCCCGCCCCGGCCCGACACCACCAGGCCGGTACGGGCGAACACGGTACGGATCCCGGCCTCGCGGGCGGGGGCGGCGGCGGCCTCCCACTCCACGCAGACCGAGGGCAGGAAGCCGTGGCCCGGCGGGGCGGACTCGTCGACGGGGCGGTCGCCGGTGTCACCGTAGAAACCGACGGCGGAGCCGCAGACCAGGACGGGGGGCGGGGTGTCGAGGGCGGCCACGGCGCGGGCTACGGCGGCGGTACCGAGGACCCGGCTGTCGCGGATCTCCTTCTTGTACGCGGCCGTCCACCGGTGGTCCCCGACCCCGGCCCCGGCCAGGTGCACGACGGCGTCACACCCGACGAGCCCGGCGGGATCGACGTACCCCTGCCGGGGATCCCACCGCACCTCCCCGGCGGCGGCGGGCGCACGGCGCACGAAACGGACGACGTCGTGCCGGTCGGCGAGGAGGGAGCGTACGAGGGCCTGCCCGATGAGACCGGAGGATCCGGTGATGGCGATACGCATGCGCCCAGTCTCCCCCGGCTCTGCCCGGGCCGGGCGGGGCGGGGCTGTGGGTGGGGGCGGGGTCGGGGACGGGGTGGGGTGCCGTCCGGGATAGGCATGATTTATGGCGCCCGTTCCGCAGCTGCGTCGGTGTGGCGGTACCGCGCGCCAACAAATCACGTTTTACATCCCGGACGACACCCCACCCCGTCCCCGACCCCTCGGGTCGAATTCAGCCTCGCCGGCGTTTGAGGCGCGGGGTCTGGGGCGGAGCCCCAGGGAACGGTGGAAGGGCGGGTAGGGGACGGCTCCGCGCAGCGGGACATCCGCTACCGCCCGGCCAGGGCAGGGGCAGGGGTCAGGCGGTGCCCAGCCAGGTGCCCACCGCGTAGGTGACGGCCATGGCCAGGGCCCCGCCGAGGACGTTGCGCAGGACCGCCCGCCCCACCGGCGCCCCACCCAGCCGCGCGCTGAGCACCCCGCACAGCGTGAGCGCACAAAGCACCGCCCCCACCGTGACCGGCACCCGCCCCGAAGCCCCCGGCAGGACGATCGCGAGCAGCGGCAGCACCGCCCCCACCGTGAAGGCGACCAGGCTGGCGAGCGCCGCGTGCCACGGGTTCGCCAGTTCGTCGGGCTCGATGCCCAGTTCCACCCGCGCGTGCGCCCGCAGCGCGTCCCGTTCGGTGAGCTGCTCGGCCGCTTCCCGGGCCACCGCGTGGTCGAGGCCCCGCCCCATGAGCAGGCCGGTGAGTTCGTCGAGCTCCGCTTCCGGCTCCGCCGCGAGCTCCCGCCGTTCCACTTCCAGTGCCGCCCGCTCGGAGTCCCGCTGCGAGCTGACCGACACGTACTCCCCCGCCGCCATCGACAGGGAGCCCGCCAGGAGGCCGGCCACTCCCGCGGTCAGGATCGCGGTGCGCGAGGTGGTGGCTCCGGCCACGCCCACGACCAGGCCGGCCGTCGAGATGATCCCGTCGTTGGCGCCGAGGACCCCGGCGCGCAGCCAGTTCAGCCGGGTGCTGATGGCGGCGCTCTGCGTGTCCGTCACGGGACCACTGTGGGGGTCCGCGCCCGGCAGGGCCACCCGGCGTGCGCGGCCACCGCCGCCGTACCAGGGTGGAGGGGTGAGACGCGGACGGCAGGATCCGGGCTGGCTGCACGGGGCGCCGCCACCGCGGTGGGCCCGGTTCGCGCCCGCGGTGGCCATGGCGGTGCTCTGCTTCGCCCAGTGGCTGACGCCGGGGAACATCGAGCTGGGCTATTTCCTGGCCGCCCTGCCCGCCGTGGCCGCGTTCTCGTACGGGGCTCCCGGCACCGCCGTCTTCGCCGCCGCCGTGCTGCTGCTGCTCGGGGTGCCTGAGCTCGGTGTCGGGCACGCCCAGGGCTCGGACCTGGCCACGGTGGCCACCGTGGGCCTGCTCAGCGTGGTGATCGCCTGGGTGCGGCGGCGCCGGGACGCCCAGCTGGTCAGCGTCCGCACGGTCGCCGAGGCGGCCCAGCTGGCGGTGCTGCCGCCCGTGCCGGAGCGGGTGGGTCCGGTGCGCTGCGCCGGCCTCTACCGGGCGGCGCAGGTCGGCACGCTGGTCGGCGGCGACCTGTACGACGTACGGGCCGGGCCGTACGGGGTGCGGGCGGTGGTCGCGGACGTGCAGGGGCACGGGCTGACGGCGGTCGGGACGGTGGTCGCGCTGCTCGGCGCCTTCCGGGAGGCGGTCCTGGACGATCCGGAGCTGGCGGCGGTCGCGGCCCGGCTGGACCGGCGGCTGGCGGCGGACTCGGCGGCGAACTCCAGCCCGGAACTGTTCGCGACGGCGGTGCTGCTGGAGTTCCCGCCGGGCCTGGACCTCGTACGCATCGTGGCGTGCGGGCACCCGCCGGTGCTGCTGCTACGGGACTTCGCGGCCTCGGAGGTGAAGACGGAGCCGGGCCCTCCGCTGGGCCTGGGGCTCGGCCGGCCGGCCCTCCCGGCCGTGACGGAGCTCCCGCTGCTGCCCGGCGACCGGCTCCTCGCCTACACCGACGGGGTGACCGAGGCGCGGGACTCCTCGGGCCACTTCTACCCGCTCGCCACCCGCGTCCCGGTCCTCGCGGGCGACGCGGCGGGCCTGGTCCCGGCGGTCTGGCAGGACCTCGCGGCCTTCACCCGGGGCGGCCCGCGCGACGACGTGGCCCTGCTGATGCTGTCCCTCGAACAGCGGTTGTCCGGCGGGCCGCGCGGTCCCTAGATTCACGGGGCATGCACTGCGCGTCCTCGTCCCGACACCCGTGGGAGCCGCCATGTCCATGCCGATGCTGCTGATCAGGGGAACCTTCCGCGCGAAGGGCTCCAAACCCGATGGCGACACCATCTCCTTCACACCGGACGACGTGACCGACTGGAGGCGCGTACCCGGTCCCAGGCCGGTCGTACCGAGGACGGGCGGCAACGCCCCCATCCGCCTGGAAGGCATCGACGCACTGGAACTCCACTACGGCCTCGACGACTCGCCCTCGGGGGTGCAGCACCAGCCCCTGCCCCAGGCCCGCGCGGCCTCCGACGCGCTCCTGAAGGCGATCGGCTTCACCGACTTCACCCGGGACGAAGCGACCGAGACCATCACCAGCACCACTCCCGAGGTCGTGAAGGGCTACATCCTCACGCACGGCGCCGACCTCTTCGGCCGGTGCGTCGCCCTGATCGGCCACGAGTTCCAGCCGGCCTTCAACGGCTACGAGGTCGAGCTGGAGGAGGAGCAGCTGAAGAGGACCGCCAACTACCAGCTGGTCGAACAGGGCATGGCCTACCCGACCTACTACAGCACCTTCCCCGAGCGCCTGCGCGCCTCCCTCACCGCCGCGGCCGAGGCGGCGCGGGCCGCCAGGAAGGGCGTGTGGGAGAAGGACACGACCCTCAGCGGCACCAAGATCTGCGGACTGACCTCGCTGACCGCCGACGACGGGGCCGTGATCCTGCCCAAGCTGTTCCGCCGACTGAAGGACTACCTGGACCTCAACCCGACGGACCCCTCCCTGTCCTGCTTCCGCGCCTACCTGGCAGGGGCCTCCGAGGACCGGTTCTTCATCCCGGGGAGGCCCGAGCTGCTCAGCGGCCTGCACCACGTCGTCGAGGTCACCACCGGGGTCACCGATCACAGTGTGCGGATGACACACGGGCCGACGGAGATTGTCTTCGAGGAGCGGTGAGGTGAGGTGAGGCCGGCCGGCTGACAGCTCCAGCTGCCGGCCGGCCGGCCACCTGGCCGACGCGTCAGCCGGTGCTGGCCGTGATGAAGGCCCGGACCATCTTGCAGGTGAGGTTCGACGGCCGGTGGATGCCCACCCGCACCGCCATCGTCCGTATCTTGCGGTTGGTCGCGCGCTTGGCGTCGTAGGTCCCGGTGTCGAGCAGGGAAATCGCCAGCCGCATCGCCTTCAGGCGGCGGTTGTGGCTCTCGTACCACTCGCGGGGCAGACCCGCGGGCAGCGGCTTCTTCCTCGGCATCACAATGATCGCGGCAGCGGCCATCTACAGCCTCCCAAACGGTAGTTGGCTTCCTGTCGTTCTCCTTCGATTTTACCGGGGGGCACTGACAAAAGCCCTGGCCGGGCGGAGTCCGCCTAACCTTGCGGGCATGGAGATCTGGATCAATCCCGCCTGTTCGAAGTGCCGCGCCGCGCTGACCCTGCTCGACGCGGAGAACGCCGAGTACACCGTGCGCCGCTACCTGGAGGACGTACCGTCCGAGGCCGAGATCCGCGAGGTGCTGGGGCGCCTCGGGCTGGAGCCCTGGGACATCACGCGCACCTCCGACCCCCTCGCGAAGGAGACCGGCGTACGGGAGCTGCCGCGCGAGGCGACCGAGGGGGCCCGGCAGCGCTGGATCACCCACCTGGCCGCCCACCCGAAGCTGATCCAGCGCCCGATCATCACCGCCGAGGACGGCACCGCCGTCATCGCCCGCACGGACGAGGCCGTCCGCGAGGCCCTGTCCCGCAAGGGCTGAGGGCGGGGCTGGGGGCTGGGGCCCCGGCGAGCAGGCCCGTGGAAAGCAGGGCCGGTCCGTGGACGAGGCGTATCCGACGCGTGGTGATCTCCATGTCCCCAGGTTTGCCGCGCGCGCCGCGCGTCCAAGAGCCGCTGCTTCCGGGCTCCGGAAGCAGCGGCTATCCCCCGCCGGCGGCCAGGAACGCGGCGACCTCCCCGGCCGCCGCCAGGGGCAGCGCGTGGTGCGACACGTGGGGCAGTACGTCGACCCGCGCGCCCGGCAGCGCCGCCCGCGCGGCGCGCGCCACGCGGGCGGGGTCGTGGCACCGGGCACCCCCGGCGACGAGGACGTCGACCCGCGTCCCCCGCAGCCCGGCCGGGTCGGGGCGGGGCCCGGTGACCGGCCGGACGGTGGGAAAGCCGGCCGTCCGCTCCTGGAGCAGCACCCGCGACACCCACGACCGGCGCCGCATCCTCCTGCACGTCCGGCCGGAAGCGGTCCGCCTGGGCCAGGAGTTCTTCGGCCCGTCGATCACCGCCCTGCTCGAAGCCCTCGCCCCCCCTCTCCCCCGCCGAACGGAACACGATCCGCAAGTTCCTGACGACGGCCCACGAAACCTTCGCGCCGGGCCGGGAGAGCTGAACGGAGGCGCCGCCGGATCCACCCTCGGGCGGTCTCAGGGAGGGGTTGGGGCTTTCCCGTCAGTCTCATCGTCCTTCCGGGTCGGGCCGGCCTGTCAAGGGCGCTCCCTTCGGTCGCGTCGCTTCGCGATGGCCTTCGGCCACCCTTGACAGACCGTCCCGCCCCGGAAAAACGAAGACTGCCGGGAAACCCCCAAAGAAACGGGACGGGGCGGAGAGAGGGAGGGGCGGGTCAGTCAGGGAGGGGCGGGCTACCTTCGGCCGCCATCCACCCATCCAGGCATCTCAAAGTCCCTTTCCGAACCAAGGCGCGGCCCTACCCGCACGAAATGACGACCAGACAGCCATCGGGAGCGGGGAGACGCATCAGATCGCTACGCGCTCCTCATTTCTCAGCGTCCGGCGGCCGTCTGGGGCTGGTCAGAAGCCGCCGACGATCGCTACGCGCTTCTCGCATCTCAGCGACTGGCGGCCGTCTTGGGCTGGGCATAGACCGCCCACGATCACCTACGCGCTTCTCAGAGGGCGAGGGTGGCGAGGTGCTGGTGGAGGGTCTGGTGTCCTTCCGGGGTGGGGTGGACGCCGTCTACGAGGAGTTCGGGCTTCTCGTGGAGCGGGTCCCACATGTCGAGGTAGTCGACGTGGTTCTCGTCGCACCAGGTCCGCAGGGACTCGCGCAGGGCCAGTGCTCGCGCCTGGGTGAACCGCAGGCCCTCGTAGTCGTTGGTGCGTTCCTCGTCGAGCCATGCCGGCCCCATGACGACGAGTCGCGCGTTGTAGTCGTGGGCGGTGGCGGCCAGCGAGGCGAGGCTGGCCTCGATGTGCGCCAGTCCGTCGACGTCCGGGGTGGCGAGCGGCACGGCGCTGTCGTTGATACCTGCGGCGAGGAGGAGGGTGTCGGGCCGGCGAGGAGCCATCAGCGCGGGTGTCTGCTCGGCCACGTCGGCCAGGGTGCTGCCGGGTATGGCCAGGTTGAAGACCCGGTGGTCGATCTCGTTCCCGGCGATGTGGGCGGCCGCCAGGTGGGCCGCCCATCCTCCCTGCGGATCGCAGCGGCCGTAGGCGATGCTGTCGCCCACGATCACGATGCGCGCCGCCGACCGCATCGGCTTCGCGTCCAGGTAGGCCCAGGCACTCTCCCCGGAGGAGAGGACCACCCGCCGGCGGGCGTAGTCGTCGACCTCGTAGGCATCGGCCGCAGCGAGGTCCTCGTCGGTGAGGTGCAGGACGACACCCTCGACGACAGCACCGAGCTTGCGCTCCAGGGTCAGGTGTACGTCAAGGCCGCTGGCGGCGATCACGGCCGGGTCGGTGATCGGCTGCGGCCTCGTCGTATAGCCGGCCAGCGACGCGGGAGCGCTGGGCACGGCCTGGCCGAAGAGGGCGATCTGGACCTTGCGGTCCATCAGCGTGCCGAAGGAGAACAGGATGTGTGGGCGCGACTCGGTCACTGTGAGCTACGTGGCCTTTCTACCAGGAACGATCACCTCACCCTAACGGCCCACCTGTCGCCCTCTTCCCAGCCCCAGACGGACCGCAGGCGCTGAGCTTGATCTTTAACCTCGCTGTTGTTTCAAGAGGACATGTTCGGTGAGGGTTTCGGGTCGCTTCACGGTCTTTCCGGGCTCGTGGCGTGGTGCTGGCCTGCGGTTTTTGGAGCCGGGTGGGCGTCCGGGGCCGGGCCGTGTGGGTCTTGGCACACCTGCGGGACGGGGGGTCTTCGCGCGGAGGTGGCGGAACCCCCGGCGGACGCGTGCGGGGGTGAGCCGGCGGGGCTCGGCGGGCCGTTCCCAGGGGCGGCGGAGGTCCTCGGCGAGCGGTCGGGCGAGGCGGAGCTGGGTGTGGGCGGCAATGATCAGCCAGGTCCACAGGTCGGCGGTGTGCGGGTCTCGGACCTTCGGGACGGTCCAGCCGAGGGTCTGCTTGAACAGCCGGAAAGTGTGCTCGAGATCGAAACGCCGGAGGAACGACTGCCAGCGCAGGTCGACGTCCCCGCCTGTCATCCCGGTCTTAGAGGACCACAGCCAGACCGGTTTCGGGTCGCGGTCGCCGGGCAGGCGCTCGACCTTCAGTCGGATCAATGTGCCATGGATCAGCGGGAGTTCACCGCAGTGGTCAAGCCAGGGGCCACGGGCCTGAAGGCGGGGGTGCATGCTGTCCCAGGCGAAGGTTTCGGCCCGGCCGTAGCGGGTGGTGTCGCAGGTCGTTGCCTGGTCGGGGGTGTGCCAGGAGTTCGACTTCGAGAAGGTGAGCACGCCGCCGTGCTTGCGGGGCTGCCCACCGCGCGGGGTGGAACGGCGCGGGCCTGCGTCGCGGAGCATGACCCGGTCCGAGCGCAGTCGGCCGACCAGCTCGACGGGCAGGTCCGCCAGTACGTAGGCGAGGCGGGTGACGTCGTAGCCGGAGTCCACGACGATGAGAATGTCCGGGTCGCCGGGCTTCCACTGGCCGGCCCGCAGGAGCCGGCCGACGACCTCGCGGAGCTGGCCGGCGGTTACCGCGGTGGCGTCGTCGGTCGGGCCCAGGCGGATCGCGTCGAGCACGGCGGTCCACGAGGTGCGTCCTGTCTCCAGGGCGGCGACGAAGGAATAGGGCCAGCCGGGGATCATCTGGTCAGCACTGCGACCTCGCCCGTATACGTGGCAGAACAGCAGGTCCGGGCTGGTGGGCGCGTCGGGCCGCAGCCAGTTGCTCACGTCGACCGCGAGGACGATCCGCCCGTCGGCCGCCCTCGGCAGCGGCGTCGAGGCCAGCAGTCTGCGCAGGCGGCGCGGCTCCAGCCAGCCGTGGTTGACCGCGTCGTACATCGCTCCATGCCCGCGCCGATGCTCGGCCGTCAGCGTCAGCTCGACCAGTGACCTGACCGGCCCGTCAGTGCACAGCACCGCGTCGGTGAGCTCGAAGAGCGCATCCGCACGGGCATACAGGCACTCGTAAAACGCAACACGAAAGCGGGACAGAACACCCAACGCCTCGACGGCGGGAACATCGACAGGGAAACTCATCCTCAGCGGCCGTTCCTCGACACTTCGTTACTCAACATCTCGAAGCGTGGAGGGCGGCCGCGTCGCGCGCCCCCGGAAGCGGTAGATCTCAGCAGGTCGGATGACATACAAGGTTAAAGATCAAGCTGAGAAATGAGGAGCGCGTAGCGATCTGACGCGCCTCCCCGCTCCCGATGGCTGTCTGGTCGTCATTTCGTGCGGGTAGGGCCGCGCCTTGGTGCGGAAAGAGGCTGTGAGCTGGCCGGATGGGTGGATGGCGGCCGAAGGCAGCCCGCCCCTCCCTGACGGGGCCGCTCCTCATCCTCTCCGCCCCGTCCCGTTTCTTTGGGGGTTTCCCGGCAGTCTTCGTTTTTCCGGGGCGGGACGGTCTGTCAAGGGTGGCCGAAGGCCATCGCGAAGCGACGCGACCGAAGGGAGCGCCCTTGACAGGCCGGCCCGACCCGGAAGGACGATGAGACTGACGGGAAAGCCCCAACCCCTCCCTGAAACCGCCCAAGGGTGGACCGCCACCCCCGCAGCCCCGCCCCGCTTCTTCACCCCGCCCCCACCCCCGTACCTCGTAGGGTGACTCCGGACCGGACAGGAACAAACCGCACCAAAGGGACGTCACCCCGTGACCGAGCCGCAGCCGCCCAAGCCCCACCTCCACCCCCACCCCACCGCCCACGGCTACCCCATCCCCCCGCCCCGCCGGGGTGCCGACTGGATGTTCGGCGGGGTGTACGGGACGGTGCTCGCCAGTGGGCTGTTGGCCGCGCTCGATCAGAAGGGCGGGGAGTACACGCCCTTCTACGACGCCAGCTGGGTGCTGGTCACCGCCGCCACCGCCGGGCTCGCGCACGGGTACTCGCACCACATGGCCTCCCACCAGGCCGGCTCGGCCGGGCACCGGTGGCGGTTGCTCGTGCGGGCCCTGTGGAACGAGTGGCCGATGATCGCCGCCGCCCTGCCCACCGTGCTCCTGCTGCTGATCGCCGGGATCGCGGGCTGGGAGTCGTACGGGGTGACGGCCGTCGGGCTCGGGCTGAACACCGCGCTGCTCTTCGGCTGGGGGGCCTTCGTGGCGGTGCGGGTCGGCTACCGGATCGGGTCGGCGCTGCTCATCGGCCTGGCCGACGCCACCATCGGGCTGGCCATCATCGTGGCGAACGCCCTGATCAAGTAGCGGACCCCACCCGCACCTCACCCCAACTGCCCCTCCGCCTCCGCCAGGATCTCCGTCAGCCGGGCTCCGAACCGGGCGTCGCGCGGGTCCGGTACGCCCGTACGGGCCGCCGTCAGGAGGGCGTCCAGGGCGCGGCCGTAGGCGCCCGGTACGTCGCTCCAGTCGGGCAGTGCGAAGACGCCCTCGGCGCCGCGCAGTTCGAGCCCCACCCCGGCGGCCGCGCGCGGGGCGCCCAGGCTGAGGACGGCGGTGCTGGCCGCGCCGGAGGCGTGCCGCAGGGCCAGTTGGACCAGGTCGGACGGGCCGCGTGCGGCGGTGATGGCGGTGACCTCGCCGAGGACCGGGATCAGGACGGACAGGGCGTGGGGGCCGACGTCCCACAGTCCGCCCTTGGTCTTGCGCCAGGGCGATTCGGCGTACGCGCTGGGGGCCCCGTCGGGCGGGAAGACCGCGCCGAGCCAGTGGGCGGAGGCGGTGTACCAGCCGGAGCGCGCGGCCTGTTCGGTGACCCAGCCGGCGGTGGGTTCGGCGAAGCGGAGGGTGAGGAAGACGACGGAGGCGACGCCGTGCCGCGTGGCGGCGTCGGCGACGGAGCGGGCCTGTGCCGGGGTGGTCGCGACGGGTTTGTCGAGGAGGAGGTGGCATCCGGCGGCGGCGGCGCGTTCGGCCAGCGGGGCCTGGACGTCCGGGGGCAGGGCGAAGGCGGCGACGTCACAGTCCGCGAACAGCTCGTCGGGGTCTTCGTACACCTTCACGCCGTGCGTCCGGGCGAGTTCGGCGGCGGCTTCGGGGCGGCGGCCCCACACTCCGGCGAAGTCGGAGCCGGTGTGCGCGGTGAGCGCGGGGGCGTGGGTGCGGTGGGCCCATGGGCCGGTGCCGAGCAGGCCGACGCGGGGGCGGGGGCTCGTGGCGCCGGCACCGTGACCTTCGGGGGCGGGGTTCAAATCGTACGAAATGCTCACCCGCTCAGTCTGCCCCACTCGTACGGATGTCCCGCGGCCGACCCGCACAGCCCACCCGACCAGGGCTGTAAACCTCGGTAACACGGGGTTCACACACGGGCAACGGACGGGAAATCGCGGCGGGGGACGCTGCGGTGAACACCATGGCGATCCGCAGCACCCGCAGAGTCAGGATGGGGCCCGTGAGCTACAAGGCTGAGTACATCTGGATCGACGGCACCGCGCCGACGGCGAAGCTCCGCTCGAAGACGAAGATCCTCGCCGACGGCGCGGAGCTGCCGATCTGGGGCTTCGACGGGTCGAGCACCAACCAGGCCGAGGGCCACGCCTCCGACCGCGTCCTCCAGCCGGTGTTCTCCTGCCCGGACCCGATCCGCGGCGGTGACGACGTCCTCGTGCTCTGCGAGGTCCTGAACATCGACATGACGCCGCACGAGTCGAACACCCGCGCGCTGCTGCGTCCGGTCGCGGAGAAGTTCGCCGGGCAGGAGCCGATCTTCGGCATCGAGCAGGAGTACACCTTCTTCGACGGGGCCCGCCCGCTCGGTTTCCCGGTCGGCGGCTTCCCGGCGGCGCAGGGCGGCTACTACTGCGGTGTCGGCGCGGACGAGATCTTCGGCCGCGAGATCGTCGAGAAGCACCTGGACCACTGCCTGGCCGCCGGTCTGGAGATCTCCGGCATCAACGCCGAGGTCATGCCGGGCCAGTGGGAGTTCCAGGTCGGCCCGGTCGGCCCGCTGGAGGTCTCCGACCAGCTGTGGATCGCGCGCTGGCTGCTGTACCGCACGGCCGAGGACTTCAACGTCTCGGCGACGCTGAACCCGAAGCCGGCCCCGGGCGACTGGAACGGCGCGGGTGCGCACACCAACTTCTCCACGAAGGCGATGCGCGAGGACTACCGGGCGATCGTCTCGGCGTGCGAGGCGCTGGGTGAGGGCAGCAAGCCCTTCGACCACGTCAAGAACTACGGCGCCGACATCGACAAGCGCCTGACGGGCATGCACGAGACCGCCCCCTGGAACGAGTTCAGCTACGGCGTCTCGGACCGCGGCGCCTCGGTCCGCATCCCGTGGCAGGTGGAGAAGGACGGCAAGGGCTACATCGAGGACCGCCGTCCGAACGCGAACGTGGACCCGTACGTGGTCACCCGGCTGATCACGGACACCTGCTGCACCGGCCTGGAGAAGGACGGCCTGGTCTGATCCCGGCCCCGCCACGACAGCCCCACCACAGCAGCCCCCACCGACGGCGACCGCGCTGTCAGTGGGGGCTGTCATGGTGTGCGCATGCAGGCCATCAGAGTCCAGACCGAGGACGGCGGGTCCTACGGCTCCTACGTCCGCCCCGCGCTCCCGCTGCTGCCCGGACTCGTGGAGCGCATCGGGGAGGAGGGCGACACCTTCCTCGTCATGGCGCGGCTCCCGGACGATCCGGACGACTACGTGCAGGTGCTGCGCGAGCCGGGCGGCGACGCCTACCAGCTGGAGTACCGGGACGGCTCTCCCGACCGGCACTTCCAGGCCTTCGTGGCGTCGGCGGCCGAGGTGGTCCGGGTGATGTCCGGCTGGGCCGGTCGGGAGAAGGGCTGGGAGCTCGGTCCGGCCTGGGAGCGGCTGGAGTTCCCTGCGGAGGAGGCGCCGCCGCCGCTCGACCCGGAGGTGGAGGAGCAGCTCTCGGGGATCGTCCGGGGGTGGCTGCGGTGCGGGTACCGCAGCCGGGCCGGGCTCGTGGAGGACGCCGAGGACAACCTGGTGGTGGGTGACGTCCGGCCGGTGTCGCGGGCCCAGGCGCAGGAGCTGGTGGACCGGCTGTGGCGGGAGCGGGCGGCGGAGCAGGGGGGCTGGCTGGGTGAGACCGATCCGGAGCGGCTGACCAGGGCGTTCGAGGCGCTGGAGGCTTCGGGCATCACGGCCCGGGAGAACTTCACCTGTTGCCGCAGCTGTGGTCTCGGGGAGATCTGGGCGGACGGTGAGGAGGATGCGCGGGGGTTCGTCTTCTTCCACAGCCAGTGCACGGAGGGCGCCGCCGAGGGCCACGACCTGTACCTGCTCTACGGGGGCTTCGAGCCCGACGGGGAACTCACGGCTTCGGTGGGCCGGGAGGTGACCGCGGCCCTCGACGCCGTGGGGCTGGGGTGGCTGTGGGACGGATCCGCCCACGATGCGATACGCGTCACCGGTCTGGACTGGCGCAGGCGACTGACGGCCTGATGGTTTGTCGGGATTATGACGGTCTCACGAAGAGATCGTCACGGAATTTGAGATTCCGCTCCACGAGGTGAGACGGGGTCTGCCCCGGGCCCCGCACATCTGCTTGAATGACGTCCATGGCCAGCTACTCGTACACCTCGACAGGTCGCAGCGACCTCGAGCCGTTCTGGCCGTCCCGTCAGGACCACGATTTCGACCGGGTGTGTTGCCGCGCGAAGAACGCGCCGGCCCTCTAAAGCCTTCGGGACCTCATTCCAGACCTGCCCCGAGGCCTTCGGTCTGCGCGGAACGACAACGACGACGTACAGCACGTCTCCTGCCGACCACTCCGCGTGAAAGAGCTGACCACTCATGGCTAACACCCGTTCCATCGCTTCTGCCGCCTCCGCTGCGACCTCCTCTCCCCTGACCTTCCCGCCCAGTCCGCGCCACCGGCTGCGCGCCGTGGACCGGGACGAGGTGGCCCGGGTCGTGGACTTCCTCCCGCCCGGCGCCACCTGGCTGCCCGCGCCGCAGCACGCCCTCCCGGCGCTGCCCGGCCAGCCGCCGATGGTCGGCTACCTGGTCCTCGTACCGGCCGACCAGCAGCCGCCGATCGCCTTCTCCCCGCAGTCCGTTCCCGCCCCGTCCGCCACCGTCACCACCACGAACGCCGGCGCCGCCACCACCGGCGACGAGCTCGTCCGGATCGACTCCGCGCAGCGCACCGCCGAGGTGGACGGGCAGCAGCTGGACCTGACGTACCTGGAGTTCGAGCTGCTCGCCCACCTGGTGGCGCACCCGCACCGGGTGCACAGCCGGGACCAGCTGGTGACCACGGTGTGGGGCTACGGCCACGTCGGCGACGGCCGTACGGTCGACGTCCACATCGCCCGGCTGCGCCGCAAGCTGGGCGCGGCGCACCGGGGCGCGATCCAGACGGTGCGCCGGGTCGGCTACAAGTACACGCCCTGACCCCGGACACGACGGCGGGCCCGTACTCCGGGGGGAGTACGGGCCCGCCTGTCTGCCGGAGCGGCTGTCCTACTGGGCCTGGGCCTGGGCCGGGGCCTCGGCCTTCGCCGCGCGGCGTCCGGCCGCGAACCCGAGGGCCACGTCGGCCGCGAGGAAGACCAGCAGGCTGATCCCGAGCATCGGGACGAACCAGCCGACGAGCGCGGTCACGGCGGCGAGCGGCAGCAGCACGGTCACCGGCAGCTTGCGCCAGGCGCCGCGCGGCTGGGCGCGGCCGACCGAGAGCGTGCGCTCCTTGGTGGGCCGGCGCAGCCACCACATCCGGTAGCCCCACACCACGAGGAACATGACGGCGACGGCGAGCGCGGCGAGCGCGAGCTGGTTGACGATCCCGAAGGTCAGCCCCATGTGCAGGTCGATGCCGAAGCGGGTCATCTTCGCGAGCAACGGGTAGTCGGCGAAGCGCAGTTCGTCCATGACCCGGCCGTCGGCGGGGTCGAGGGCGACGGAGTCCAGGTGCACGGGCACCTGCTTGTCGACCTCCTTGACGACGTATCCCTTGCCCTTGGCGGGCAGCGTGACGCGCAGGCTCTCGGTGACCCCGGCGGCTCGGGCGGCGGCCACGGCCCGGTCGATGCCGATGTCGGCGGTGGGGGCCGGCGGGGGCATCTCCATGCCGTCGGTCCTGGGGGTCCCCCCGGACGGAGTCTGGGGGATGTGCCCGGCGTGCTCGTCGGAGCCGCCGGCGGCGCCGTTCAGCTTCGCGGAGACGGACGGGGTGGCGCCGCCGAGGCTGTCCTGGAGCTGCCCGATGTTCTCGCCCGCGTACTTCGACCAGGTCAGGCCGGTGGCGGAGAGGACGACCAGGCCGGCCACCGCCCACAGGCCGACGGTGCCGTGCCAGGAGAGGGTCTTGCGGCGGCCGGTGGCCTTGCGGTCGGGCAGGACGAGGTCGGCCTTGCGGGCGCGGCGGCGGCCGATCCACAGGGCGAGGCCGCCCAGTGCGACCACCCACAGCCAGCTGGCGGCGAGCTCGCTGTAGTTCCGGCCGAGGTCGCCCAGCTGGAGGCTGGAGTGGAACTCGCTCAGCCAGGCGCGCAACGGCAGGGCGTCACCGGCGGTGGTGAGCTGACCGCGTACGTCGGCGGTGTAGGGGTCGACGAAGACGGTGAGGGTCTCGCCCTCGGCGAGCCCCGGGTTCTCCATGATCACCCGGGTGGTCGCCCCGTCCTCGGGCGCGGGCCACACGCCCAGCACCTTGCCCTCGGGTGCGGCCTGCTGGGCGGCCTTGACCTGGGTGCTGAGCGGTACGGCGGCCTCGCCGACGCGGGGAACGGTCAGCTGGTCGGAGTAGAGGATCCGCTCGGCCTGCCAGGAGCCCGCGTACAGCAGGCCGGTGGTGGCGGCGAGGAAGAGGACGGGGGCTATGAGGAGCCCGGCGTAGAAGTGCATGCGCAGGAGCAGCGGGCGCAGGGCGGCCCAGCCGCCGGCGGCGCGTGCGGCGGGCTTGGGGGGTGCCTCGGCGTCCCGCGCGGGGACGTCCTGGATTTCGTCGAGGGACATGTGGGTCCTAAGGGTCGGCGAGAACTGGGGTGATCGGCCCCGGGCTCGCCCCCCTCCGACGACGGAGGGTGCGCCGGCCGTCAGGCGGCGCGGGCAGGTGGGGCAGGGTGTGCCGTCGGACCGGCTCCGGCCGGGTGCGGCGCGTACGCGTGCGACGCGGCGCGCCGGTGTCCCCCGGCGGCGCACCGGTGGTGCGCGGTGGGGGCCGCCGGGCGGGCGGGGGTCCGATGGCACGGCCTCGGGGCCGTGGTGCGGGTGCTGCGCCCGGGGGGCGGGCCGCGCCGGACCGCGGTGTGCGCGTGCACGGCTCCGCGCAGTCGGCGCGGCCGTACGTACGGGGGCAGGTGCGCGGGCGGCGCCGGCCGGGGGGCCACCCGGGTCCGCAGCAGGGTCAGCGCGCGGGTGAGCGGCCGGGCGGCCAGCAGCGCGACGGCGCCGAGGGCCTCGGCCAGCCGGAAGACGGCGGCCTCGCCCCGGGCGAGCCATACGGCGCAGAAGAGGCCGGCGAGGACGTGCGCGGCGATCATGCCGAGGCCGCCGTGGCCGGCCATCCCGGCCATCCCGGCCATGTCCTCCATGCCGGGCATGGAGGTCGCGCCGCCGCCCGTGCTCCCCGTACCCGCCATCGGCATGGGCATCGCCATGCCCTGGACGTGGTGGTGGCCGGGCATCGGCTCCGGTACGGAGGCGGGGAGGTGGGGGGCGGGTGCGACCGTGGCCGCGTGTGCGCCGCTCGCCGAGAAGGCCAGGTGGAGCATGCCCTGCGCGGAGAGCAGCGCGGCGGTGATGCCCAGCGGCCCGCACCGGCGGCCGGCGGCCGTCCAGGCCGCCGCACAGGTCGCCGCGAATGCACCCAGAAGCCAATGGACGGGGATATCCATCCCGGACATGTACGAATGCCCCACCGCACCCAATGCCACGCACACGGCCGCGAACATCGCGGCCCGCGTGGCGCGCATCGGCGCGCGGGTACGGGATTCAGACATGTTCCCGTCATGGTCGCACGGGGCCCGGTGACAGCCGCAAGAGGGCCGTATCCGATCATGGACAGGTGAATCCCTTGCCGTGGTCATGGTCATTGCCGCTGGGTGCGCTCTACACCGGAGGCGTACAGCTCGGGGCCCATGTCCTGGAACGACTGGCTCCGCAGGAGCGGGAGCGGGTGCTGCGCGGCTGTTCGACGAATGTCGACAATCTCGACGCCGGGCACTGGGAGACGCTGCTGACGAGCGCCCTCGTCGTCGAGGAGCCCATGCCGCTGGCGTACGCGCTGCTGCTGGTCGCCGTGCTCGGGTACGCGGAGTACGCGTACGGGGCCTGGTGGACGGCGGCCGTGTTCCTCTTCGGCCACACCTCGGCCACCCTCCTCGTCTACGGGGTCCTGCGGCGCACCGCCGGCACCGCCACCCGGCGGGCCCTGGACGTCGGCACGAGCTACGGGTTCAACGCCGTGCTCGGCGCCCTGACCTCGACCCTGCCGCGCGGGGCGGTGCGGGGCGCCGCCCGGGCCGGGCTGCTGGCGCTCGCCGTGCGGCCGGTGCTGCGGCGCGGGCGGACCTTCACGGACGCCGGCCACCTGGTGGCGCTGGGCATCGGGATCGGGGTCGCGGTGGCGGCCGACCGTCTTTCCGATTGCCTTTCCGAAAAGAATCATCGGAAAATCACTCTTACCTGATCCAAATCCACCGTATGACCCGTATGACCCGCCTGAGGCATATGAGCCGAATACCTCAAGACCCGACTGCCGTGACTGACACGAGTCAGCCGAACGCTGGAGCCGCCACCATGACCGCCAAGCCCTCCACCACCGTCGCCAACCTCCGCGACCTCGGTGGCACCCCGCTCGCCGGCGGCCGCAGCGTCCGCCCCGGCCTCGTGCTGCGCTCGGGCGGCCTCGACCGCCTCGACCCCGCCACCGACCCGGTGGTGGCCGGGCTGGGCCTGCGCACCGTCATCGACCTGCGCAGCGACGCCGAGCGGGCCGACCACCCGGACCGGGTGCCGGACGGGGCCCGGCTGCTGGTGCACGACGTGCTCGCCGACAAGATGAGCGAGTCCAGGATGCCCGCCGCCGCGCAGCTCAAGGACCTGCTGGCCGACCCGGTCGTGGCCGAGGAGCACCTCGGCGGCGGCAAGGCGCAGGCCCTGTTCGGCTCCGTCTACCGCTCCTTCGTCAGCACCGCCTCGGCGCAGGCGGCGTACCGCACGCTGCTGACCGAGGCCGCCGACGCGGACGCGGGCCCGCTGCTCTTCCACTGCACGGCCGGCAAGGACCGTACGGGCTGGGGCGCGACGGTGATCCTGGCGCTGCTCGGGGCCGACGAGGACACCCTGATGGCCGAGTACCTGTCGGTGAACCCGGCGGTCAAGCAGGCCTTCGCCCCGCTGATCGAGGGGTTCACCGCGGCCGGCGGGGACCCGGACATCGCGCTCGCGCTGATCGGGGTCTTCCCCGCCTACCTGGAGGCGGGGCTGGACGAGGTCCGGATCCGCTACGGCTCGATGGAGAAGTACGTGCGCGAGGGTCTGGGCGTCTCCGACGAGACGGTCGAGGCCCTGCGCGCCAGGCTGATCGTCTGACCGGACGGCACCCCCGCGCGGTGTGAATCGGCCGAACGTGTGCGCTGGGGGCGGGTGACCATCCGACGATTCGCTCGTTCTGCTGAACGTGACTGCGCCGGACACCGCCACCCGCCCCCTGCCTCCCGACGTCGAGCAGGCCGAGGCCGCCATCGTCGAGCACTACCCGCGGCTGGTGCGGCTCGCCTACCTGGTGCTGCCGCCCGCCCTCGGCCGCAACCGGCGGGTGCTCACCGCCCATTCGCTGGCCCAGCGGGCCCTGCCGCGCGGGCGGCGGGGCGCCGACCCCGAGGCCGTGCGGGGCGGGGTCCCGGCGCAGCGCGGCGGGGTGGACGGCCCCGAGTCCGGGTACGCGTACGTCCGGCTGCGGGTGCTGCGCGCCGCCCTGGAGGCGGGGATCCCGCTGACCTTCAAGGCGCTCCCGCTGCGCGGGCAGCTGCCCGCGGTGCTCCCCCAGGTGTGGGGGCTGCGGCTGTTCCCGCGTTCGGGCGGGGCCGAGGAGCTGGCCCTGGACCAGTGGCTGGCGACCCTGAACGGGCCCGGCCGCGCGGCCTGCGTGCTGCGGGCGCTGGAGGGGCTGGCCGAGCCGGACGTGCTGCGGGTGCTGACCCAGGCCGGGGTGGCGGATCCGGCGGCGGCGGTCGCGGAGTCCGGGGACCCGGCGCACGACGCCCTCTTCGCCTCTCCCGAGTTCGACCCGTGCGTGCTCCAGGCCCGGCCCACCGACCTGCTGCGCCGGCGTCGGCTGGCGCGGGGCGGGCTGGCGGCGGCCGCCGCCCTCGCGGTGTGCGGGGCGCTGCTGGCGCTGCCCGGCGGCGGCTGGGGCTCGGACGGGCCCGCCGCTCCGCTGTACGCGCGCAACGCGGCGGCGGAGCAGGCCCTGGATCCGGGGCAGCTGGTGCGGGTCGCGCCCACGGTGTGGCGTACGTCCTCCCGTACGGACTACTCCGCCTGGCCCGCGCGCGGGGACCGCGCCGAGGACACGGAGCTGCTGCGCCGGGCGCTGGCCAGCTGGGCGCGGCCGGGGAAGGCGGTGGTGGTCTCGGCGACTCCGGGTACCCCGTCCGGGCCGCCGATGGGTCCGCCGCAGCTGCTGTTCGCGGGGACGGTCGACCAGGCCGTGGTGGTGCTGCTGCACGACGGGCTGCGGGTGGTGCGGTACGCGGAGCCGCGTTCGGGGACGGCGGGCGCCGCCCTGGACTTCGCGCGGACCGACGGGGCTTCGGCGGAGACCGCGACGGGGCTGGTGCTCAGCCGGGTCGACGGCAACGTCCGCTATCTGACGGCCCCCTGGGTCACCGGGGCCGCCCTGCGTGACCTGCTCAAGCCCGCCGAGGCGCCGACCGCGCTGAAGCTCACCCCGGACGGGGTCACCCCGCCGGTGGTGGGTCCGGCCCCGGGCGGGACCTGCGGCAGCTGGAACGCGCTGGCGCTGACGGGGGAAGGTACGACCCGGCTGGTGACCGACCTGGGCGAGCTGACGCCGGCCCGGCTGACCTCGGGGGCTCCGGGCGCGGCGCGGGACGTGTCGGAGGCGGCGGAGCTGGGCGAGTGGTCGAGGATCGCTTGTCTGCTGCCCTCGGTCCGCTCGCACGGGGTGCGTTCGGTCAACGCGTGGACGTACGCGAAGCAGCCGCTGCCGGAGGGCGACGGGACGGCGACCTGGCTGTGCACGCGGGCGGAGACCTGGCAGGGCACGGCGGACCGGGTGCAGGCGCAGTTCCTGGCCCCGGGGGCGCCGCTGGCGGCCCAGGCGGCGAAGGCGGAGGGCTCGGCGGCCTGCGGTCCGCGGGAGCCGCGGGTGCTGGCCGGGGTGCTGTGGAAGTCGCGGGCGGGGCAGTGGTACGTGCTGGCGGCGGGCAGCGCGCAGTTCGCCTCGCTGTCGGTGTCGGGCGGCGGGGTGAGCGGGGCCGCGAACGGGAATCGACTGGCCCTCAAGGCCCCTGAGGGAGCGCAGGTCGATCTTTCGGGCAAGCTGACGGACGGTACGAAGGCCGGGGTGCTGCGCTAGGTCGTCCGGGCGGCAACAGCCGTCGTGTGCGCGCGGATCCGGGCCGGGTGGTGATTTCGGCGTTGCAGAGGGGTTCTCCTCTCCCGTACCCATCAGTACATTGACGCCATGTCTAATACGCCGCTCGTGCCCGCCCCCGTGGCGTCGGAACACATAGACCTCCAGGCGCGCAACGTGTCCTTCTCGTGGGAGGACACCCCGCTGCACTGGCTGCCCGGCGACCCCTTCGCCGGGCACACCATCAACGTGCTGCACCTGCTGCTGCCCGCCGGTGAGCGCTGGTTCGTCCACGTCTACAAGCAGGTGCTCCCGTACATCACGGACGAGCGGCTGCGGGCGGACGTCATCGGGTTCATCGGGCAGGAGGCCATGCACGCCGCCGCGCACGACGACGTGCTCCCCCACCTGAGGCGCCTGGGCCTGGACCCGACCCCCTACACCGCGCAGGTGGACTGGCTCTTCGAGAAGCTGCTCGGCGACCGCACCCTGCCCCCGGGCCGGGCCCGCAAGTGGTGGCTGATGGAGCGGGTCGCGATGATCGCGGCGATCGAGCACTACACGGCGTTCCTGGGCGACTGGATCCTCAACGCGGAGGAACTCGACCGCCGGGGCGCCGACCCGATGATGCTGGACCTGCTGCGCTGGCACGGCGCGGAGGAGGTGGAGCACCGCTCGGTGGCCTTCGACCTCTTCATGCACGTGGACGGAAGCTACCGCCGCCGCGCCAGGACCTGGGCCACCGGTTTCGCCGCCCTGGCCTTCCTGTGGCAGCGCGGCGCCCGCTTCTTCATGGACAACGACCCCCACCTGCCGGCCGCGAAGGCCTCCCTCGGGCAGTTCTTCCGGTCGGGCCAGCAGGGCGTCCTGCCCTCGACGGGGGCGATGCTGAAGTCCATCCCCACCTACCTCTCGCGCACCTACCACCCCTCGCAGGAGGGCTCCACCGCCCAGGCCGAGGCCTACCTCGCCGCCTCCCCCGGCGCCAACGGCGGGGTGCGGCCGTGAGGCGCGGGGTCCTGGCCGTCACGGCGGTGGCGGGGGCCGCCGCCCTGACCCGGCGCGCGCTGCGCCGCCGCATCGGCCGCTCCCCGCTGTGGCCGCTGCCCGCCCTGGACACCCCGGTGTCGGGCCACTCGCCGCGCCGGCGGCTGCGCGCCCTGATCGTCTCCCGTACGGAGCCGGCCGAGGGCGTGCTGCGGCTGGTGCTGGAGTCGGACGAGCTGCCCGCGTGGGCCCCGGGGGCGCACGTGGACGTGACGCTGCCCTCCGGGCTGGTCCGGCAGTACTCGCTGTGCGGGGACCCGGCCGAGGCGGGCCGCTGGACGATCGCGGTCCGGCTCGTCGAGGACGGCCGCGGCGGCTCCCGGGAGGCGCACGAGCTGCTGGTGGAGGGGGCCGAGCTGGAACTGCGGCCGCCGCGCAACCGGTTCGAGCTGGCGCCCGCGTCCTCGTACGTCTTCGTCGCGGGCGGCATCGGGATCACCCCGGTCCTGCCGATGCTCCGCGCGGCGACGGCGGCGGGCGCCGACTGGACCCTGCTGTACGGGGGCCGCTCGCGCGCCTCGATGCCCTTCCTGCCCGAACTCGCCGCCTACGGGGACCGGGTGACCGTCTGCCCCGAGGACGAGACGGGGCGGCCCGACCTGACGGTGCTCGCCGGGATCCGGCCGGGCACCCTGGTCTACGCCTGCGGCCCCGAACCCCTGATGCGGGCGGTCACGGAGGCCGCCCCGGACCCTTCGGCGGTCCGCCTGGAGCGCTTCGCCCCGGCGGCGGCCGCCCCGGCGCGGCCCTTCACGGTCGAATTGCGCCGCTCCGGCCGCACGGTGGAGGTCGCGGCGGACGAGTCCACCCTGACGGCGGTGCGCCGGGAGCTGCCGGACACCCCGTACTCCTGCGAGCAGGGCTTCTGCGGGACCTGCCAACACCGGGTCCTGGCGGGCGAGGTGGAGCACCGCGACGAACTCCTCACGGACGGGGAGCGTGCGGACTCGATGCTGCTGTGCGTCTCGCGCGCCGCGTCGGACCGTCTCGCGCTCGACCTGTAGGACGCCCGACCTGGAGAAACGGGGCCCCGGGGCCTTCCGTCGCGCACGGGGCGGCGAAGTAGGGTGTCGGCATGACAACCGGGGTGCGACGCAGGATGGGTGTCGAGGAGCGGCGGCAACAGCTGATCGGGGTCGCCCTGGAGCTGTTCAGCCACCGGTCGCCCGACGACGTGTCGATCGACGAGATCGCCTCGGCGGCCGGGATATCGCGGCCGCTCGTCTACCACTACTTCCCGGGCAAGCTCAGCCTGTACGAGGCCGCGCTGCGGCGGGCCGCCGACGAGCTGGCGCAGCGGTTCGTCGAGCCGCACGAGGGTCCGCTCGGGGCGCGGCTGCTGCGGGTGATGGGGCGGTACTTCGCCTTCGTCGACGAGCACGGGCCGGGTTTCTCGGCGCTGATGCGGGGCGGTCCGGCGGCGGGCAGCAGCCGGACCAACGCGATGATCGACGAGGTGCGGCAGGCGGCGTACGAGCAGATCCTCGCGCACATCGGCGTGCAGGACCCGCCGGCCCGGCTGGAGCTGGTGGTGCGGTCCTGGGTGTCGCTGGCCGAGTCCACGGCGCTGCTCTGGCTGGACGGGCGGCGGATCCCGCGGGCCGAGCTGGAGTTGCAGCTGGTGCACGACTTCGCGGCGCTGGCGGCGGTGAGCGCGGCGTACGACGCGGAGATGGCGGGCATCCTCGTCCGCATCCTGGCGGACGAACCGTCCGACGGGCCCTTCGGTGAACTGGTCGGCCGGCTGGCCGCGCTGGTGCCCGCTCCGCGCGCAGCCGGCTGAGGGACGGGCCGCGGCGGTCAGCGGACCGCAGAGAGCGGACCGGAGAGAGCGGACCGGAGAGAGCGGACCGGAGAGAGCGGACCGGAGAGAAACGCGCTGGTGATAATACGTGCGTGATCATTGACGACGGGATGTTGTTCCGGCCGGCCGCGGAGAAGGACGCCGGCACGCTGGTGAAGCTGTACGACCAGGCTGCCCGGTGGATGCGCGAGCAGGGCATCGAGCAGTGGCAGCCGGGCGACAAGGACGCCGCGCACTTCCGCGACCGGATGCGCGACGGCGAGGTGTGGCTCGCCGAGGACGCCGACGGCCGGATCGTCGGCGGGTACGAACTGTGGTGGTCCGACGAGGAGGCCTGGGGCGTCCAGCCCCCCGTCGCGGGCTACGTGCACCGGCTGATGGTGGAGCGCGAAGCCGCTCCGGCCGGGGCGGGCCTGCGCATGCTGGAGCACGCCGAGCGGCGGATCGCCCGTACCGGGCGGGACCGGGCGCGCCTGGACTGCGTGTCGACGAACCCGCGGCTGCTCGTGTACTACCAGGACGCCGGGTACCGGGTGGTCGGGGAGTTGCCGAACAAGGAGGGCAAGGACGGCAGGGTCTACGGGGTGATCCTGCTGGAGCGGCGCCTCGCCGTCTGACGTGAGGAGGGGGTGCCGGCCCGTGGCCGGCACCCCCTCGTCGTACCGGCCGGTCAGGACCGTTTGAAGACCGCCACGGTGCGGGCGGGGACGGTGAACTCGCCCGTTGCCGCGTCGTAGGCGGAGCGGCGGACCGTGGCGTCGGAGCCCGCGGCCTGGACCGGGTGCAGGGCGTAGCCGGTGCCCGCGAGGGCGGGGACGCGCTGCACCTGGGTGTCGGGGCCGGCGTTGAAGACGACGACGAGGCCGCCGAGGGCCATGGTGATCACGCCCGGGGTCTCCTCGCGGCCGGACAGCGGGAAGCTCAGCTGCGCCTGGACGGCCTCGGCGGTGGTGAGGGCGAAGGCGGGTTCGGTCGTACGGATCCTCAGCAGGTCCCGGTAGGCGGCGGAGGCGGCGGTGATCTCGGCGCAGCCGGGGGCGGGCCCGGTCAGCAGGGGTTTCGCGTAGGGCCACTTGGGGCGGTTGTCGGCGGCGGGGGGCAGGCCCCGGCCGAAGCCGTTGCCGTCCCGGCAGTCCCAGTGGACGGCGTTGAACCAGTCGCCGCTGTCGAAGGAGTTGCGGTCCAGGGACTTCGAGCGGAGCAGGTCGGTGCCCGCCTGGGAGAGGGCCGGGCCCTGGGAGAGGGCGGCCGTGGCCATCGCCAGGACCTGGGCGCGGGCCTGGTCGGCGGGGGCGGTGCCCTGCGGGAGTTTGTAGGTGAGGGCGTCGGCGAGGGTTTCGTTGTCGTGGGCGTCGACGTAGGCGAGGGCGTCGCCGGGGGCGGCGGCGTAGCCGGCCGGGGCACCGTTGTAGTCGGTGCCGGCGCCGGTGGTGCGGCGGCCGGCGCTGTCCGTGTACGTGTACGGGGCGAGGTTGCCGGTGAGCCCGACCTTGATCAGGTCCTGGGCGTGCAGGAGGCGGGTGCGCTGCTCGTCGGGGGTGCCGTTGGCCGGGGAGCCGTTGGGGGCGGTGAACAGGCCGGTGGCGAAGCCCTGGACGCGCGGGTCCTCGTCGAAGGGGCCGCCGCCGCGTACGGCGTCGCGGGCGCGGTCGGAGAAGGTGGCGATGCCGGTGCCGGCCATGTTCTTCTGGGTGGCCTGGACGAAGCGGGCGTCGTCGGCGACCTCGCCGAAGTTCCAGCCCTCCCCGTAGAGGACGATCTTCTTGCCGTCGACCCCGTCCTTGGCGGGGGTGAGCTCGTCGAGGGCCTTGCGGACGGCGAGGATGTTGGCCTTGGGGTGGTGGCCCATCAGGTCGAAGCGGAAGCCGTCGACCTTGTACTCCTTGGCCCAGGTGACGATCGAGTCCACGACGAGGCGGCCCATCATGGCGTTCTCGGGTGCGGTGTTGGCGCAGCAGGTGGAGGTGGCGACGCTGCCGTCGGCGAGGAGCCGCTGGTAGTAGCCGGGGACGACGCGGTCCAGGACGGACTTGTCGGACTGGCCGGCGGCGACGGTGTGGTTGTAGACCACGTCCATCACGGTGCGCAGGCCCGCCCCGTTGAGGGACTGGACCATCCTGCGGAACTCGGTGGTGCGGGCGGTGCCGTTCGGGTCGCTCGCGTAGGAGCCTTCGGGGACGGTGTAGTGCAGGGGGTCGTAGCCCCAGTTGTAGGCGTCCTTCGCCGCGGCGGCGGCCACACAGGCCTGCTGCTCCTCGGAGTCGGGGGCGTAGACCTTGAGGTCGCAGGCGGGTTCGGTGCGGTCGGCGGGCTTCTCGGGGACGGTGCCGATGTCGAAGGCCGGGAGCAGGTGGACGTAGGAGGTGCCGGCGGCGGCGAGTTCGCGCAGGTGGCGCATGCCGTTCGAGGCGGTGTCGGTGAAGGCCAGGTACTGGCCGGGGTGGGTGCTGGTGCGGTCCGCGACGGAGAAGTCGCGGATGTGGAGTTCCTGGATCTGCGCCGAGGTGAAGGGGACGGGCGCGGGCTTGCGCAGGTCGCGCCAGCCGGGCGGGGCGAGCTTCGGGTCGGCGAGGTCGACGGCGAGGCTGTGGGTGGAGTCGGTGGTGAGGGCGGTGGAGTAGGGGTCGGTGACGAGGTTGCGGACGATCTGGCGGGTGCTCGGGGCCCAGACCGTCACGGCGTAGCGGTAGGGCTTGCCGGTCCAGGAGCGTTCGCCGCGCACGGACCAGACGCCGGTGGTGTCGTCGCGGCGCATGGTGTGGGTGCGGCCGTCGAGTTCGAGGGAGACCTGCTGGGCGGTGGGGGCCCATACGGAGAGGGTGGGGCGGCCGTCGTGGAAGACGGGGCCGAGGGGGGTGTTCGTCGCGTACAGGTCGTCGAGGACCCCGGCGAGCTGCACGCCGGTCGCGGCGAGGACGGCTCCGGTGGCGGCGCGGGCGCTCGCGACGAGCTGGCCGCGCAGGGCCTCGCGGACCCGGCCCCGGTCGCGGGGGTCGACGGTGAAGGCGGTGTACGCCGCCAGGTGCGGGAACTTCTGCTTCTGGGCGGCGGTGAGCTCGGAGCGGTTCAGCCGCAGCCAGGCGGCGCCGCCCTCGTGGAGGATGCCGTTCTGGGCGGTGATGCGGCCTTCGCGGGAGGCGAGGAGCTGGACGGACGCGGCGGCCGCGGGGGCGTTCCAGGCGAGGGTGTCGCGGTCGATCCAGACGGCCTGGGCCTTGGTGAGGTCGAGGGCGGCGGCGGATCCGGCGGGCTGCGGGAGGAGGTAACGCTCCTTGCCGCCGAGCATCCACACCTCGTGGCCGGTGGCCTTGAGGTCCAGGGACTGGTCGGTGGGGAGGTCCTTCTCGTCGCCCTTGTGGAGGATGTAGCTCAGGCTGGTCGCGCCGGCGGCGAGGGGGACCTCGTAGACGGCTCCGTAGGCGTCGGTGCGTACGGGCAGCAGCGGCTTCGACCAGTCGGTGGGGTTCGCGGCGCCGGCCCAGACGTGCAGGCCCCAGCCGTCGTAGGCGCCGTCGGGGCGCTGGTAGTGCAGGACGGCCTTGGACTGGTCCTGCGGCGGGTAGGCGGGGCGGTCGGTGCGGGCGGGTTCCTTGCCCTGCTCCAGCCAGATCTCGCCGGTCTTCGTCACGTCGAGGGTGCGGTCGGCGGCGACGTCCTTGTTGCCGTCCTTGTCGATGACGAGGTAGCCGACGGAGGAGGCGCCGGGCTTGAGGCGGACGTAGGCGAAGGCCCCGTAGGCGTCCCGGCCGGTGAAGCCGTGGCCCTCGGGCCAGGGAGTGGCCTCACCCTCGGCGAGGTCGCCCCAGGCGTAGAGGCGCCAGTTCGTGTAGTCGCCGTCGGGGCGGTTGTAGTGGACGACGGCGTAGTCGCGCTGGGTGGCGGTCGGGGTCTCCTTCGGCGGGGCCTGGCCCGCGGTGGAGGCGGCGAGGGCGCTCGCGGTGCGTCCGGCGGAGTCGACGGCGACGGCCTTGTAGCGCAGGGGGGTGCCGGCGGGGGCCGTGACGTGCTGGGTGACCTTGTACGGGGCGTGGTCGGCGCTGCCGAGCACCTGCCAGGGGGCGTTGCCGGCTTGGGCGGCGAAGACGACCCGGTTCAGGCCGCCGCCTGCGACCTCGGCGGACAGCTCGACGGTGCCGGTGGCGCCGGGGGCCGGGGCCTTGAGGGTGAGGGTGGGGGCGGTGGCGGGCTTGGCGAGGGGGGTTTCGGCGCGCAGGACGACGGAGCCGAGCGCGGGGACGGTCACGGTCAGCTTCCCGGCGGCGGAGGCGCGGACCTGCGTGGCCGGGCCGCCGTAGAGGGTGCGGTAGGCGGCGCCGGCGGGGGCGTCGATCTGGACGGCCTTGGCCTCGGTGGCGTTGTTGGCGGCGACGAGGTACTCGGTGCGGGTCTTGGGGTCGGTGCGGGCGAAGGCGTACACGGGGCCGTCGGCGAGGCGCTCGCTCTGGACGCCGTCGCGCAGGGCCGGGTGTTCGCGGGTCAGCTTGGAGAGAGCACTGATCTGCTTGTAGAGCGGGTGTCCCGGATCGTAGGCGTCGCTCGCGTGGGTGCGCGCGGTGCCCAGCTGGTCGTCGTCGAGGTAGTCGGTGACGCGGGAGGCGAACAGCGGCTGGCGGGCGTCCTTGTCCCCGCCGGCGCCGGTGAAGCCCTGCTCGTCGCCGGAGTAGATCACCGGGTTGCCGCGGGAGAGGAACAGCAGCTCGTTCGCGAGCCGGTAGCGGTCGAGCAGCTCCTGCTCCCCCGCCTGCGGGTGGTCCTGCTTGAGGAAGGTCCCGAAGCGGCCCATGTCGTGGTTGCCGAGGAAGGTGACCTGCTCGTAGGCGTTGGCCTTGTCGGTGGTGTACCGGTGGTCCTCGGCCAGTACGGAGCCCAGCCGGCCGGCCTGCGCGCCCTGGGAGGCGTAGGCGCGGACGGCGTCCTGGAGCGGGAAGTCGAGGGTGGCGTCGAGGCGGCCGCGGGTCACGTACGGGGAGGTGACGGCGGTGTCGGCGGAGTAGACCTCGCCGAACATGAAGAAGTTCTTCCGGCCGCGCTGGGCCGCGTACTTGTCGAGGGCGGTGGCCCACTGGGTCCAGAAGGGGGTGTCGACGTGCTTGACGGTGTCGATCCGGAAGCCGTCGATGTCGAAGTCCTTGACCCACTTCTCGTAGATCTTCTCCATCCCGCTGACGACCTCGGGGCGCTCGGTCCACAGGTCGTCGAGGCCGGAGAAGTCGCCCTGCTCGGAGGACTCACCGGCGAAGGTGGAGTCGCCGCGGTTGTGGTACATCGTCGGGTCGTTGAGCCAGGCGGGAACCTTGAGGTTCTTCTTCGCCTCGGGCACGAACGGGGTCCGCGGGAAGGCGGCGGGCCCGGTCTTCGGGAACTTCCCGCCGGCTCCCACGGCCGCGTCGTCGAAGGGCACGCCGTCCGTGGCCAGATAGGGGAAGGCCCCCTTGGACAGGTAGTCGTGCGAGCCCTCCCGGTAGTCCACGACATCGGCGGTGTGGTTGGTGATGACGTCGAAGAAGACCTTCATCCCCTTCCCGTGCGCCTTGTCGATCAGCCGCTCGAGGTCGGCATTGGTCCCGAAGTGCGGGTCGACCTGGGTGAAGTCGGTGATCCAGTAGCCGTGGTAGCCGGCCGACGCGTCCTTGCCCGTCCCCTGCACCGGCTGGTTCTTGAAGATCGGCGCCATCCAGATGGCGGTGGTGCCCAGGCCCTTGATGTAGTCGAGCCGGTCGGTCAGCCCCTTGAGGTCGCCGCCCTGGTAGAACCCCTTGTCCGTCGGGTCCAGCCCGGTCTCCAGCCGGCTGCCGGTCAGCCCGCCCCGGTCGTTGCGCGGGTCGCCGTTCGCGAAGCGGTCCGGGAGGACGAAGTAGAACTGCTCGCGGGTCAGGTCGTGCCGGGAGGGCTCGGCCGCCAGCTTCGCGTCGGACGGCGGGCCCGGGGCGGTGCCGGCGGCGGCCGGGAGGGCGGGCAGGAGCGTCACGGCCAGGGCGGCGGCGAGCACTCCTGCGGCTGGGCGTATCACGGCGGATCTCCTTGGTCACGGGGTGAGGGCCGCCCGGCGGTGGCGGGGTCGTGACGTGCCGGGCGGCCCTGGTCTGTGGTGGCTGCGGCTCAGCCGCGCCAGGTGTCGTTCAGCACGGCCTTGCCGCTCGCCGGGACGGTGGCGGTGCGGTTGGCCCCGCTCTCCCAGGTGACGTTCCCGGCGGAGTCCTTGCGGAGGTACTTGTAGGCGAACGCGGTTCCGGCGGGGAGGGTGACCTCGCGCTTCCAGACGGGGTAGGCGGCCGGGTCGAGCTTCAGGGCGCTCCCGGTGTTCCAGGAGCCCAGCTCGGGGAGGTCACCGGTGACGTAGATGTCCTGGCCGGTCACGGTGGTGGCGTTGACGGCGAAGGAGGCCCCGGCGACGGCCGGCGCTCCCGTGCAGGTACGGGCCCCGGTGTGCAGGGCGAGCGCGGTCCCGGCGGCGACGGTGGCGGTGAACTGCCCGGACCCGTTGACGGTGACGGCGCGGCCGCTCTGGACGTCGCAGTAGTCCCCTGCGGCCAGCGAGGTCTGGAAGGTCCGCGTCAGCCCAGCACCTTCATGGTTGATCACCACATAGGCCTTGGACCCCCGCCCGAAGGCGATCTGGTCACCGCCGTTGTCCCACCAGCCGGTGACGCCCTGCCCGCGCGCCTCGTTCCGGAAGCCCACCATGGAGGAGATCTCCCGCCAGGCGTGCTGGCACTTCCACCCGTCGGCGTAACAGGCGTTCACCGCACCCCCGTTGGGCGGGCCGGCGTCCCGGTCGGTCCACTCGTACCCGGAGTGCACGTCGGGCGACCCGTAGGGCCAGGCCAGCATGAACACGCTGGCGAGGGTGTAGGCGGAGCCGTCCTTGTAGTTCAGCGTGTCACCGCCGCGCTCGGTGTCGTGGTTGTCGACGAACACCCCGGCCTGCGAGCCGGGCATGTACCCCCACGCCTCGCCGAAGTTCTTCAGATAGGCGAGGTTCTCGCCCTGGAACACCCTCTTCAGGTCCCGCGCGTACCGGAACTCCTGGACGTCACCGCTCCCCAGGTACTCACTGGGCGAGACGGCCTCCCCGGCCCCGAATATCGCCTCCTGCTTCCAGTAGGCCCCCGGATTCGTCAGCCGGGACTTGATGTTGGCGAGGTCGGCGGCGGGCATGTGCTTGGCGGCGTCGATCCGGAACCCGTCCACGCCCAGCGACAGCAGGTCGTTCAGATACCCGGCGATCCGGCCCCGCACGTACTCCTCGCCGGTGTCCAGGTCCGCGAGCTGCACGAGCTCGCAGTTCTGGACGTTGGCCTTGTCCTGGTAGTTCGAGATCGTCGCCCGGCAGTCGTCCATGTCGGACCCGGAGTAGACGCCCGGATACCCGTACTTCGTGTACGAAGACCCCCCGGTCCCGACGCCGTCACCGGCGGCCATGTGATTGATGACGGAGTCGGCGACCACCTTCACGCCGGCGGCATGACAGGTGTCGACCATGGCCTTGAAGGCCGCCCGGTCCCCCAGCCGCCCGGCGATCTTGTAACTGACGGGCTGATAGGACGTCCACCACTGGGCCCCCTGGATGTGCTCCTGGGGCGGCGAGACCTGCACGTACCCGTACCCGGCGGGCCCGAGCTGCCCGGTACAGGCGGCGGCCACTGCATCGAACTTCCACTCGAACATCACGGCGGTGACGTCCTTCACCCCGGGCGGCACGGCCACGGCCTGCGGCGCGGCCTGCACACCGAGCGCGGCAACGGCGGCCACGGCAGCGGCGAGCGCGGATCTGCGGGTCCTACGGACGGGGGGCATGCGGTACCTCCTGGCGGGAGAGGTGGGGATTGCCGCTGACCGTAGGGCGCCGCCATGGAGTGTTGCAAGAGCTTGCGCAAGAGATTGCAGAATTGTTTCCGACACGGCCGCCGCCTCACGGGGTCTGGCCACACGCCTCACGGGGACGTTGAGCGGTGTCGGGGGGGGGGTGGCGGGGTGCCGCCTGGGCGGTCTCAGGGAGGGGTTGGGGCTTTCCCGTCAGCCTCATCGTCCTTCCGGGGCGGGCCGGCCTGTCAAGGGCGCTCCTTCGTCGCGTCGCTTCGCGATGGCCTTCGGCCACCCTTGACAGACCGTCCCGCCCCGGAAAAACGAAGACTGCCGGGAAACCCCCAAAAGAACGGGACGGGGGGAAGGACAGAGGGGCGGGTCTCTCAGCGATGCGGCGGGCCGCCTCCGGCCGCCATCCACCCATCCGGGCAGCTCAGAGTCCCTTTCCGGGCCAGGGCGCGGCCCTACCTGCACGAAATGACGACGAGGGGGCCGCCAGCCCCCTCCAGGCGCATCAGATCGCTACGCGCTCCTCATATCTCGGCGTCTGCGACCCGCCTTGGGGAGGCGCCTCCTGTCCGGGCGGACGATGGCTTGTCCGGCGGGAGTTGTGGTGTGCCTGAGTGTCTCGTAGGCGTCGGCCGCACGAAAACGGTCCCCGAGCAGTCTTGATGCGTTAGGTCGCGCTCGCGATGTCAGGGGCCCTGCGGCGGGCCTTCACAGCGTCGGTGTACTGCTCACGCGTCAGGTCCCCCGCATCGATGCCGAGCTCGACAAGAACCTCCCGGACATCATCAAGGGCCTCGGTGACGTCCTTCTCCTCGACCAGCGTCTCCAGCTCCAGGAACGTCCCGTCCACCTCGGGGACACGGACCAACGTGGCGAGCATCTGCCGGCCTCGCGCCTCGAAGGCGTAGTTCCTGCACCGCTTCTCGAACGCGACAGCCTGTACGTACCCCAGCCCACGGAGCAAGGCATGGACAGCTTGGGCATCCTCTACGCGGGTTTCGTGCTCCGGCTTCGACCCGGACTCCTCGTCCACCCGGGCGCCCTTGTAGGTGAGGACCGTGCGCGTCTCGTCCGCCCCGTGCACGGTCCTGACCCGAAGCTCCTCGTCCTGAGCCTCCAACGCCCCGTCCGGCGTGTCGTAGTAGGTGTCCTGGTACACCTCGGCCCGGCCCACGGCCCGCTCGTCCAGCCGTCGCAGCGTCTCTTGCGGCGCGTGCACCCGCGCCTTCAGCTCCGCTTCGATCATCCGCCCGTCCCCTCTCAAACCGTACGTTCGGCGCCATTGGCCACAGCCTCGAACATGCGCCGAAACCCCCTGAACAGCGGGCCGTGCGGCGTCTCCATCACCTTGTAGGTGGCAGATTCGTGCCCTTCCCACCCCGAGTCGAACGCCCCGACGAACAGGGTGGAGTCAGCCCGGATCAGCCGCCACGTCGGCAGCATGCCGTACCTGTACACCTCGATGTCACAGATCCCGGCAAGCTCACGGAGCCGAGCCTCGGCCAGCCGCCAGCCCGAGGAGATGGCGAGCGTCGTCGGGCATGTACAGACCATCAGCGATCCGCTCGTACACATCGAGCCGCGACACCTCACGGCGCCGGTTGATGATCTCGTTCACCCGCGCCTGAGTCATACCGACCGCCGCCGCGATACGCGCCTGGCTGGCTCCGCTGTACTGCTGGACGTATCGGAACACCGCACCCACGTCGCGCGAGCGAAGGGCCTGACGTGCATCTGCGCGTGCTGGAGCGCTTCATCGACTCTTTCGAGGAGGCGTCCGATGACTGAGCAATACGAATACGTGCCGCATCAGCTCCTGCGCCGTCGTGTGCGCGATATCGCCTCGGGCACCGAGGGAGAGCTGATGGCCGTGATCAACGAGGACGTCTCGGACTCCGCCGCCTACGAGCGCTGGATGATGCTGGCCTACATCCGGGGCGCGTCGGGCCGCGAATTCACCACCGCAGTCGACAACATCGAGCCCGCCGCTGACCAGCCACAGACGGACCGCAGACGCCGGAATGAGCGAAGCGCGTAGCGATCTGATGCGCCTGTCTGCTCCGGATGGCCTTCTGGTCGTCATTTCGTGCGGGTAAGGCCGCGCCCTGGCCCGGGAATGGGCTGTGAGCTGGCCGGATGGGTGGATGGCGGCCGGAGACGGCTCGTCTCATCGCTGAGAGACCCGCTCCTCCCTCTCTCCGCCCCGTCCCGTTCTTTTGGGGGTTTCCCGGCAGTCTTCGTTTTTCCGGGGCGGGACGGTCTGTCAAGGGTGGCCGAAGGCCATCGCGAAGCGACGCGACCGAAGGGAGCGCCCTTGACAGGCCGGCCCGACACGGAAGGACGATGAGACTGACGGGAAAGCCCCAACCCCTCCCCGAGACCGCCCCAGGGTGGAACCCGACCCTGACCCGAGGAAGCAGGCGGGCAGCCCCCGCCCCACCCCCCGGGCCCGGGACGTCGGCGGCGTCAGCCCCCCGCCACCCGACCCGTCGACCCCCGGACCACCAGCTCCGGCTGGAACACGTACTCCGTGCGCTGCACCGGCGTGCCGGCCACCGCCTCCAGCAGGGCGCCCACCGCCGCTGTGGCCATCGCGCGGACCGGCTGGCGGATCGTGGTCAGTGGGGGGTCGGTGAAGGCGATGAGCGGGGAGTCGTCGAAGCCGACGACCGAGATGTCCTCCGGGACGCGCAGGCCCCGCTCGCGGGCCGCGCGGATGACGCCGAGGGCCATCATGTCGCTCGCGCACACGACGCCCGTGCAGCCCCGGTCCAGCAGGGCGCCGCCCGCCGCATGCCCGCCCTCGACGGTGAACAGGGTGCGCTCCACGAGCCCCTCCCCGCCCGGCAGGGCGGCCAGGAAACCCTGCTCCTTGCGCGCGGACGGGACGTACCGGGTCGGCCCGATGGCCAGCCCGATCCGGCGGTGTCCGAGCTCCTCCAGGTGCCGCACCGCCATCTCCGCCGCCGCCCGGTCGTCGGGGGAGATGAACGGGGCGTTGACGGACTCGTTGAAGCCGTTGATCAGCACGAACGGCACCCCCCGCGCCGCGAGCCGCTGGTAGCGGACGGGGTCGGCGGACGCGTCGGCGTGCAGGCCGGACAGGAAGACGATCCCCGTGACCCCGCGCTCCTCCAGCTGCTCGACCAGCTCGTCCTCCGTGGCCCCGCCCGGTGTCTGCGTGCACAGCACGGGGGTGTACCCGTGCCCGGCCAGGGCCTGTTCGATGACCTGGGCGAACGCCGGGAAGATGGGGTTGGTCAGCTCGGGTATGAGGAGGCCCACCAGCCCGTTGCTGCGGCGTTTCAGTCTCACCGGCCGTTCGTAGCCGAGGACGTCGAGCGCGGCCAGCACCTTGTGCCGGGTGCCGGCCGCGACGCCCGTCTTGCCGTTGAGCACACGGCTGACGGTCGCCTCGCTGACCTGGGCCTGCGCGGCGATGTCCGTCAGCCGCAGCGGGGTGGTCACCCCCGCCACCACACCGTGCTGTCCGCGGGCAGGACGCCCGGCTCGGCCGGGCCGGCGCTCGCCAGCAGCACCTCACCCGGCGCGGGGAAGCGTACGGCCTCACCGGTCGTGTTCACGGTGCAGACGAACTCCCCCCGCCGGAAGGCCAGCACGCCCGCCGGGGCGTCGAGCCACTCCACCCCGTCGCCCGCCCCCAGGTCGGCCCGCTCGCGCCGGATCCTCAACGCAGCGCGGTACAGCTCCAGCGTGGAGTCCGGGTCGCCGGTCTGCGCGGCCACGCTCAGCGCGGCCCAGTCGGCCGGCTGCGGGAGCCAGCTGCCGCCGTCGCCGAAGCCGTACGGGGCCTCGGTCCCGGACCACGGGATCGGTACGCGGCAGCCGTCGCGCAGCCCGTCCTGCCCGGCCGAGCGGTGGAAGGCCGGGTCCTGGCGGACCTCCGCGGGGAGATCCACGACCTCCGGCAGCCCGAGCTCCTCGCCCTGGTAGACGTACGCCGATCCGGGCAGCGCCAGCATCAGCAGCGCGGCCGCCCGGGCCCGCTCCAGGCTGCCGAAGCGGGTGCGGTGGCGCACCACGTCGTGGTTGGACAGCACCCAGGTCGTCGGCGCGCCCACGGGCCGCATCGAGTCGAGCGAGTCGTCGATGGCACCCCTCAGCGCCTCGGCGTCCCACCCGGTCCCCAGGTAGTGGAAGTTGAAGGCCTGGTGGAGCTCGTCGGGCCGCAGGTACATCGCGGTGCGGTCCGCGCTCGGCGTCCAGGCTTCGGCGACGCCGATCCGGTCGCCCGCGTACTCGTCGAGCACCTTCCGCCAGGAGCGGTAGATCTCGTGAACGCCGTCCTGGTCGAAGAAGGGCAGGACCTGGTTGCCGAGGAGCTTGAGCTGTTCGTCGCGCCCGAGGTCGGGCAGGCCGGGGGCCTTGACGAGGCCGTGGGCGACGTCGATGCGGAAGCCGTCGGCGCCGAGGTCGAGCCAGAAGCGCAGGATGGAGCGGAACTCGTCCTGGACGGCGGGGTGTTCCCAGTTGAAGTCGGGCTGCTCGGGGGCGAAGAGGTGCAGGTACCACTCGCCGTCGGCCACTCGCGTCCAGGCGGGGCCGCCGAAGATCGACTCCCAGTCGTTGGGCGGCAGCTCCCCGGACTCGCCCTTGCCGGGGCGGAAGTGGAACCGCTCGCGCAGCGGCGTCCCGGGGCCTTCGCGCAGCGCCTGCTTGAACCATTCGTGCTGGTCGGAGCAGTGGTTGGGGACGAGGTCGACGATGATCCGCATGCCCAGCGCGTGGGCTTCGCGGATGACGGCGTCGGCGTCGTGGAGGTCGCCGAACATGGGGTCGATGGCCCGGTAGTCGGCGACGTCGTAGCCGGCGTCGGCCTGCGGGGAGGCGTAGAAGGGGCTCAGCCAGACGGCGTCGACCCCGAGTTCCTTGAGGTAGGGCAGGCGGCTGCGGATGCCTTCGAGGTCCCCCATGCCGTCCCCGTTGGAGTCGGCGAAGCTGCGCGGATAGACCTGGTAGATCACCGCGTCTCTCCACCAGCCGGGCCGGGTGCCGGTGGTGGTGGGAAGTGCGTCGGCGAGGTGCTGGGTCATGTCGTCCTTGGAGAGGTCGGGCCGGGGGCGAGAGGGGGCGGGCGCGGGTGGTCAGCCCTTGGTGGCGCCTGCCGTCATCCCGGCGACGAGGTGACGCTGGGCGAAGAGGAAGAAGACCGCCGCCGGGATCGCGATGAGGACGGAAGCCGCGCTCATGGCACCCCAGTTGGAGGTGTACTGCGTGACGAAGGTCTGGAGTCCGCCGGCCAGGGTGAGGTTCTCCTCGCCGACCATGAAGGCGGAGGCGTACGCGACCTCGCCCCAGGCGGTGATGAAGGCGTAGAAGCCGGTGACGGCGAGGCCGGGCTTGGCGAGGGGCAGGATGAGGCGCCAGAAGGTGCCGAAGGGGTTGAGGCCGTCCACCCGCCCGGATTCGTCGATCTCCACCGGGATGGTGTCGAAGAAGCCCTTCATCATCCAGGCGCAGAACGGCACGGCGATGGTGAGGTAGGTGATGATCAGGCCGAGGGGCTGGTTGAGCAGGCCGAGGTCGCCCATCAGGTTGTAGAGCGGGACGATCAGGATGGCCATGGGGAACATCTGCGTGATGAGCAGGGTCCACATGAGCGGCTTCATGCCCGGGAACTTGAAGCGGCTGACGGCGTAGCCGGTGGTGGCGGCGATGAACACGCCGAGGACGGTGGTGATGCCGGCGACCAGGACGGAGTTGGCGAACCAGCTGAGGAAGTGGCTGTCCTCGAGCAGGTAGCGGTAGTTCCCGAAGGTCGGTTCCTTGACGAAGTCCGTGGTGATCGCGTACTTCGCGGGCTTGAGCGAGGTCAGCAGGATCCACAGCACGGGGAACACGGCGATCACGGAGGCGCCGACGAGGGTGGCGTGCAGGGCGAAGGAGGCCAGCGGGGAGCGGGTGCCCCTGGGGCGGGCGGCGGCGGTCGTGGCGGCGGCCGTGGTCATGTCGGTCGTCTCGGTCATGGTCACCACACCTCTCCCTGCTTGCGCAGCGAGCGCCGGTAGACCAGCGCGAAGATCATGAGCAGGGCGAGGATCAGTACGCCCCAGGTCGCGGAGCCGGCGAAGTCGCGCGGGCTGGCGATGAAGGCCTCGCGGAAGGCCTGGGTCACGAGGATCTCGGTGGAGTCTCCCGGTCCGCCGCGCGTGAGCAGGAAGATCACCGGGAACATGTTGAAGGTCCAGATGGTGGAGAGCAGGATCACCGTCATGCTCACCGCGCGCAGTCCGGGCAGGGTGATGTGCCGGAAGCGCTGCCAGGGGCCGGCGCCGTCCATCTCGGCGGCCTCGTAGAGCTCTCCGGGGATGGACTGCAGTCCGCCGAGCAGGGCGACCATCATGAAGGGGACGCCGAGCCAGACGTTGACGGCGATGACGGAGACCTTGGCCCAAGTGGGGTCGTCGAGCCACGGGACGGCGGCGATGCCCCCGCCGTCGAGGACCTTGTTGAGGATGCCGTTGTCGCGGTTGAAGAGGAACCGCCAGGCGAAGACGGAGACGAAGCCGGGGACGGCCCAGGGCAGGATGAGCGCCATCCGGTAGGCGGCGCGGCCGCGGAACTCCCGGTTGAGCATGGTGGCCAGGGCGAGGCCGAGGGCGAAGGTGATGGACACGCAGGCGACGGTCCACAGCACCGTCCACACCAGCCGCTGCCAGAAGACGGGGTCGCCGAGCACGGCCGCGTAGTTGTCGAGTCCGACGAACTCGTACGTGGCCTCGATGTGGCGGACGCCGATGGTACGGGCGACGTTGCGCTCGTTGGCGTCGGTCAGCGAGAGGTAGATCCCGCGGACCAGCGGCCACCCGATGATCACGCCGAGGACGAGCACCACGGGGGCGACCATGGCCCAGGCGTACCAGTGCGTGGCGAGGGCGCGGGTGAGACCGCGCTTGTTTCCGGCAGTCGTGCGGCGGGGGCCGCGGGCGACGCTCTCGGCGTCACCCGCGGCCTTCGCCACCGACTGGCTGGTGTCGGCAGCCATCGTTCCTACTACTTCCAGCCCTTGAGGATCTTGCGGAACTCGACGCCGGCCGCCTTGGCCGCGTCCTCGGGGGTCGAGGCGCCGGTGACGGCCTTGGTGTACTCGACCTTCAGCGGCTCGAAGAGGGAGCCGTTCTCCGGGATCCAGGCGCGCTCGACGGCCTTGTCGACGGCCGGCTTGAAGAACTGGACCATCTCGCTGCCCTTGACGTCGGGCTGCTCGTAGGCGGCGGTGCGCGTCGGGAGCAGGCTGAGGTCCTTCGCGGACTGGACCTGGACCTCCTGCGAGGTCATGTACTCGACGAAGGCGTGCGCGGCGGCGGTGTTCTTCGAGCCCGCGTAGACGGCGAGGTCGTGGCCGCCCTGCGGGGCGCCGGCCTTGGCCGAGCCGGCGGGGACGGCGGCGACGCCGAGGTTGGACTTGTCCTTGAACTGGTCGCCGGCGTAGCTGTCGGCCACGGCCCACGGGCCGTTGATCATCATCGCGGCCTCGCCCGACTTGAAGGCGGTCTGCATGTTGGTCCAGCCGTCGGTGGCGTTGGTGACCGCCGCGCCCGAGGTGACCAGGTCGCGGGCGGCCTTGAAGGCCTTGACGCCCGCGGCGTTGTCGACGGTGACCGTCTTGGTCTTGGCGTCGACCAGGTCGCCGCCCTCGCCGTAGATGAAGGGGAGGAACCAGTAGGAGTCGTCGCCGCGCAGGTAGAGGCCGGTCTTGCCGCTCTTCGCCTTGATCGCGGCGGCGGCCGTCTTCAGCTCCTCCAGCGTCTTGGGGGGCTGGACGCCGGCGTCGGCGAGCATCTTCTTGTTGTAGAAGAGGCCGAGGGTGTCGATGACCTGCGGGACGGCGAAGGTCTTGCCCTCGTACTTGCCGCTGGCGGCGGCCTGCGGCAGGAACTCGGCGTCGATCTTCTTCGCGGTGTCGGCCGGGACCTCGTCGAGGTAGCCGAGCGAGGCGAAGTCGGCGACCCAGCCGACGTCGGCGCGGATCACGTCAGGGGCCTCGGAGCCGCTGCTGAAGGCGTTCTTGACCTTGTTCTGGGCGTCGCCGTACGGGATGTTGACGTACTTGACGGTCACCTTCGGGTGCTTCGCGGTGAACGCCTCGGCGATCTTCTGGAAGCTGGCCTTCTCGGCGTCGTTCGACGTGTCCCACCAGGTGACGGTGCCGCTGAGCTCGCCGCCGGCCTTGGTCTCGCCGTTGGCGTCCTTGGTGTCACCACCGCAAGCCGTAACCGCGAGCGCCAGGGTCGCGACCAGCGCGGTGGCCGCTATGCCACGCCGCATATGAACTCCTTCGATGATCCCGGCCGCGCCCTCGCGGTCCCGAGTTGCCAGGAACGTAACAAGCCTGCAAGCCGACCGAAAGACCTTGCGGCAAATTTCTGCAAGACGAGCTGATCGTTACATCCGTGTGTCCCGAAGGTTGCCGCAGCTTGCTGTTAGTTCGAGTCACCTTCGAGTGTCCGGGCCCGCAACCAGGGGCCGTGCAGCCGCGTTGGACCCGATATGACCCACGAGTTGACGGCCCTCCCGCTTGCAAGCGCTTCCAGCAACACCACCGCGGGCGGCGGCTGGTGGCGCGACGCCGTCATCTATCAGGTGTACGTGCGCTCCTTCGCGGACAGCGACGGCGACGGCGTCGGGGACCTGCGCGGGGTCCGCGAGCGGCTCCCGCACCTGGCCCGGCTCGGGGTCGACGCCGTGTGGCTCACCCCCTTCTACGTCTCCCCGCAGGCCGACGGCGGCTACGACGTCGCCGACTACCGGGCCGTCGACCCCCTCTTCGGGGACCTCGCCGACGCCGACGACCTCGTCCGGGCCGCGCACGCGCTGGGCCTGCGGGTGATCGTCGACGTGGTGCCGAACCACACCTCCGAGCGCCACCCCTGGTTCCTGGCGGCCCTCGCCGACGAGCCCGGCGCCCGTGGCCGCTACCTCTTCCGCCCGGGGCGCGGCGCGGACGGGGCCGAGCCGCCCAACGACTGGGAGTCCGTCTTCGGCGGACCCGCCTGGGCCCGGGTCCCGGACGGGGACTGGTACCTGCACCTCTTCGCGCCCGAGCAGCCCGATCTGGACTGGGAGAATCCGGAGGTCGCGGAGGAGTTCGCCTCCGTGCTGCGGTTCTGGCTGGACCTGGGCGTGGACGGCTTCCGCGTCGACGTCGCCCACGGCATGGTCAAGGCCCCCGGCCTGCCCGACATCGGCCGGGGCGCCCAGGCCACCCTGATCGGCACCGAGCCGCTCCCCTTCTTCGACCAGGACGGCGTGCACGAGATCCACCGCTCCTGGCGCCGCCTCCTCGACTCCTACGAGGGGCAGCGCATCGGGGTCGCCGAGGCCTGGGCGCCCACCTCGGAGCGGCTCGCGCTGTACGTGCGGCCCGACGAGCTGCACCAGGCCTTCAACTTCCGCTTCCTGAACTGCCCCTGGGACCCGGCCGCGATGCGCACCGTCATCGACGAGTCGCTGGCCGCCACCGCGTCCGTGGGCGCCCCGACCACCTGGGTGCTGTCCAACCACGACGTGGTGCGGCACGTGACCCGGTACGGGGGCGGGCCGCGCGGCCTGGCCCGGGGGCGGGCGGCCGCGCTGCTGATGCTGGCGCTGCCCGGGTCGGCGTACGTCTACCAGGGCGAGGAGCTGGGCCTGCCCGAGGTGAGCGACCTGCCCGACGAGGCCCGCCAGGACCCGGCCTTCCACCGCTCCGCCGGGCAGGAGGGGCTGCGCGACGGCTGCCGGGTCCCGATCCCCTGGTCCGGGCAGGAGGCCCCGTACGGTTTCGGACCCTCGGGCAGCTGGCTGCCGCAGCCGGCCGGCTGGGCGGAGCTGACGGTGGCCGCGCAGACCGGCGACCCGCACTCCACGCTGGAGCTGTACCGCGCCGCCCTGGAGCTGCGCCGCGCGGTACCGGGCCTCGGGGGTCCCGAGTCGGGGCCGCTGACCTGGCAGGGAGCCCCCGACGGGGTGCTGCTGTTCACCCGCCCCGGCTTCGCCTGCACCCTCAACACCCGCGCGGCCGCGGTGGAGCTGCCGGCCCCCGGCCGGCCCGTGCTGTCCAGCGCGCCGGTCGAGACGGACGGCCGCACGGTCCGCCTTCCCCCCGATTCGTGCACGTGGTGGGCATTCTGAAGGCGCGACCGGTACAGTCCAATCCCGTGACCGCACGGCTAGCCGACATCGCAGCCCAGGCGGGGGTCAGCGAAGCCACAGTCAGCCGCGTGCTCAACGGCAAGCCCGGTGTGGCCGCGGGCACCCGTGAATCCGTACTGGCCGCCCTCGACGTGCTCGGCTACGAGCGGCCCGTACGGCTGCGCCAGCGCAGCGCGGGACTCGTCGGGCTGATAACCCCCGAGCTGGACAACCCCATCTTCCCGGCGCTCGCGCAGGTCATCGGCCAGGCGCTGACCCGGCAGGGGTACACCCCGGTGCTGGCCACGCAGACGCCCGGCGGGTCCACCGAGGACGAGCTGACCGAGATGCTGGTCGACCGCGGGGTCTCCGGGATCATCTTCGTGTCCGGGCTGCACGCCGACACCACCGCCGACATGACGCGCTACGACCAACTGCGCGGCCAGGGCGTCCCGTACGTCCTCATCAACGGCTTCTCCGACAAGGTGCGGGCCCCCTTCGTCTCCCCCGACGACCGGGCGGCGATGCAGCTCGCGGTGACCCATCTGACGGCGCTGGGCCACACCCGGATCGGGCTCGCGGTCGGGCCGAAGCGGTTCGTGCCGGTGCTCCGCAAGATCGAGGGCTTCCGGCTCGGGATGAAGGAGCGGCTCGGGCTCGGCGAGGCCGAGACGGAGGAGCTGATCCAGCACTCCCTGTACACGCTGGAGGGCGGGCAGGCCGCCGCGAGCGCGCTCGTCGCGCGGGGCTGCACGGCGATCGTGTGCGCGAGCGACATGATGGCGCTCGGCGCGATCCGGGCGGCCCGGCAGCAGGGGCTGCGGGTCCCGCAGGACGTGTCGGTGGTCGGCTTCGACGACTCCCCGCTCATAGCGTTCACGGACCCTCCGCTCACCACGATCCGCCAGCCCGTGCAGGCCATGGGGCAGGCCGCCGTGCGCACCCTGCTGGAGGAGATCGGCGGTACGCCGGCCCCGCACAGCGAGTTCGTGTTCCTGCCGGAACTGGTGGTGCGCGGGTCGACGGCGTCCGGGCCCGGGCAGCGGCGCAGGCCGTAGGGGTCCGTCGTAGTCCCCAGGGCTGAGCACAGGCGCCGAAGACCGTCCCGAGGGATGATCGGAGGCGGTAACGCATCTGGCAGACTCTCTCCTCATGGGTGAATCGAGCGTGAAGACACTGGAAACCCGGACGGACGTCTCGTCACCCATCGTGACCGGGATCGAGACCCGCCCGGAGTCCGAGGATGCCCTCCTCACCCGGCTCCGCGCGCCCCGCCGGCCGAGGATCTGGTTCGAGATCCTGCTGATCGCCGTCAGCTACTGGACGTACTCGCTGATCCGCAACGCCGTGCCCGAGCAGAAGGCGGCCGCGCTCGCGAACGCCGACTGGATCTGGAGCGTCGAGCGCGGTCTCGGCATCGCCGTCGAGCAGTCCGTCAACCACGCGGTGAACTCCGTGACGTGGCTGATCGTGGGCATGAACTACTACTACGCCACGCTGCACTTCGTCGTGACGATCGGCGTGCTGGTGTGGATCTACCGCTTCCACCCGGGGCGTTACGCCGCCACGCGCCTGATCCTCTTCGCCACCACGGGCGTGGCGCTCGTCGGCTACTACTTCTACCCGCTCGCGCCGCCCCGGCTGATGAACGGGCAGGACTTCGTCGACACCGTGCTGGTCCACCACACCTGGGGTTCGATGGCCTCGGGGAACCTCAAGCACATGTCGAACCAGTACGCGGCGATGCCGTCCATGCACATAGGGTGGTCGCTCTGGTGCGGGCTGACGATCTTCGCGGTCGCCTCCGCCCCCTGGGCCCGGATCCTGGGCCTGCTCTACCCGACGGCGACCCTGGTCGTCATCGTGGCCACCGCGAACCACTTCTGGCTCGACGCCCTCGGCGGCATGGCCTGCCTCGCCTTCGGGTACGGGGTCTCCCGCGCCTGGTACGGCTCGCTGCCGCACCGGCTGCCCCGCCACCCGGCGCACATCGGGCCCCACCCGGTCTCGGCGGCGCTGAACCGCTTCCGGCGCTAGCACCTCACCGGAAGCGGTAGCCCCTCCCCCTAGCCCCGGTGCGTGATCCGGCCGCCCGACATGGTCAGGCGTACGGGGGCCTCGGCCAGCTCGTCGGGGGTGGCCGTGACGGGGTCCAGGGTGAGGGCCGTCAGGTCCGCGCGGAAGCCGGGGGCGATCCGGCCCGCCACCGCCTCCTCCCCCGCCGCGAGCGCCGCGTGGGAGGTCATGCCCTCCAGTGCCATCAGCCCGGTCAGGGCCCGGCCCGCGGCGGCCGCGCCGCGCGGGCTGCGGGCGGTGGCCAGTACCTGGCGGGCGTCGTGGTGCGCGATGGGCCAGTCGGAGCCGAGGGCGAGGACGGCGCCCGCGTCGCGCAGGTCCCGGCAGCGCCAGGCCCGGCCGGCCCGTTCGTCCCCGAGGCGCTTGGACCACTCGTCGGTGTGGTCGGCGCGGGTGTACGCGGTGTGCGGGGGCTGCATGGAGGCGATCACCCCGAGCTCCGCGAACCGCTTCAGCTGGTCGTCGGGGACGGTCTCGATGTGTTCGATGCGGTGCCGCATGCGGGCCCGCTCGCCGAGCCCGGCCACCGTGTCCAGGACGTGCCGCACGGCCGCGTCGCCGATGGCGTGGGTGACGGTGCGCACCCCGGCCGCGTCGAGGACGCGTACGGCGCGGGCGTAGGCCCGGGGGTCGGGCCAGAAGGCGTCGGTGCCCTGGCCGTGGCAGTCGGCGTGCTCCAGCCAGGCGGTGCCTCCCTCGACGCTGCCGTCCATGAAGAGCTTGACCCCGCCGACCTGCCAGTGGCGTCCGGCCCGCCCCTGGAGCTCGATGAGCTCCGCGAGGGTGTCCTCGTCGGCTCCGGGCATGCACCAGGGGGCCAGGCGCAGCCGCAGGGGCAGGTGGCCCTCGTACTCGACGGTGGCGAGGAGGGCGGGTACGTCGCCGCCGCCGAGGTCCATGACGTGGGCGCCGGTGAGGCCGGTGGCGGCCATGGCGGAGAGGAGCTCGACGAGGCGGGCGCGGCGCTCGGCGGCCGGGGGCCTGGGGGTGAGGGAGCCGGCCAGTTCCATGGCGGCGTGTTCGACGAGGTGGCCGGTGGGGCGGCCGTCGGCGTCGCAGACGATCTCGGAGCGCTGGGCGAAGGTGCGGGGGCCGGTGATGCCGGCGGCGGCGAGGGCCGGGCCGCTGGCGAGGGCGGAGTGGCCGTCGTAGAGGCGCAGGAAGGCGGGGGCTCCGCCGAGGGCGTCCTCGATGAGGTCCCGGTGGACGGGGCGGCCGCCGAAGGCGTTGTGGTCGAGGCCCCAGCCCAGGACCCAGCCGCCGGTGCGGGGGGCCGTGCGCAGGGCGGCGCGCAGCTGGTCGAGGTCCTGGACGGCGGTGAGGTCGGTGCCGGCGGCCATCTCGACGCCCCAGACGGGGTGGCTGTGGGCGTCGGTGAGGCCGGGGGTGAGGGTGGCGCCACCGAGGTCGATGACCTCGGTGCCGGGTCCGCGCCAGTCGCGTACGTCGTGCTCGTCGCCGACGGCGAGGATCTCCCCGTCGCGTACGGCTACCGCGCCGGCTTCGGGGCGGCCGGGGTCGAGGGTGCGGACGCGGGCTCCGGTGAGGACGGTGTCGGCAGCGGGCACGGCTCTGCTCCTTCAGGGGCTTCGGGGGCTTCAGGGGCTTCTGGGGCGGGTTCTTCGGCGAACCGGGCGTAGGTCTCGGGGCGGCGGGTCTTCAGGCGGCGGGCCAGGGCGAGGCCGAGGAGGAAGACGGCGGGGACGAGGGCGACGAGGACGGTGTTGACGGCCGGGGAGGCCATGGTGAAGAGGCTGACCTTGGAGACGACGAGGACGATCGCGACGGTCAGCAGGAGGGCGGCGGCGACGGGCGCGACCACGGTCCGCCAGGGGCCCTCGCCGTGCCCGTCCGGTTCTGCGGCGGTGCGGCGGAAGTAGACGGGTACGGCGATGGCGGCGAGCAGCATCAGTGCCATGAGGCCGATCATGCCCGGGGTGTTCACCCAGAGCAGGAGCTGCTGGTACGGGTCGGCTCCGGCGAGCGCGAACCCGAGGACGACGACGGCGCCGAGGGCGCTCTGGGCGGCGCCGGCGAGGTACGGGGAGCCGTGGCGGGGGTGGACGCGGCCGAGGACGGCGGGCAGGACCCCTTCCTCGGCGAGGGCGAGGGCGTAGCGGTTGATGGCGTTGTGGAAGGCGAGGAGGGAGGCGATGACGCTGGTGACGATGAACAGGTGCATCAGGTCGGCGGCCCAGGGTCCGACGTAGGTGGTGATGGCGGTGAAGAAGAGGCCGCCGGGGTCGTCGGTGGCGGCCTTGACTACTTCCTCGGCGCCGAAGGCCTGGATGACGGTCCAGACGACGAAGGCGTAGAAGAGGCCGAGGAAGGCGACGGCGATGTAGGTGGCGCGAGGGATGGTGCGGTCGGGGTCGCGGGCCTCGCGGCGGTAGATGACGGTGGACTCGAAGCCGGTGAAGGCGGCGAAGGCGAAGGCCAGGACGGCGGCGGTGCCGGGGACGAGGACCGCGCCGGGGGCGAAGGAGCCGGCGGAGAGGCCGTGGGCGCCGCCCTTGAGGAGCACGCCTGCCGCGAGGAGGACGAGTATCCCGGTCTCGGCGACGAGGAGGACGCCGAGGAGCTTGGCGCCGAAGTCGATGGAGCGGTAGCCGCCGTACCAGATGAGGAGGAGCCCGGCGAGGGAGACGGGCAGCCAGGGGATGTGGATCCCGGCGAGGGCGAGTCCGGTGTCGGCGGTGGTGGTGCCGAGGAGGCCGTAGACGCCGATCTCCATGCCGTTGTAGCCGACGAGGGCGAGGAGGGCGGCGCCGATGCCGACGTGCTTGCCGAGTCCGCGGGCGATGTACGCGTAGAAGGCGCCGCCGCTCCTGACGTGGCGGCTCATGGTGGTGAAGCCGACGGCGAAGACGGCGAGGGTGATGCCGGCGAGGAGGTAGCCGGCGGGGGCGCCGATGCCGCCGAGGAGGATCGCGACGGGGGCGACGCCGGCCATGACGGTGAGGGGGGCGGCGGCGGAGACGACGAAGAAGGAGATGTCGGCGGTACCGAGCGCGCCGGAGCGCAGGGGGGTCGCGGGTCTGTGTGGCTCTGGCGTTTCGGGCATGCGGGGGCACCCTTCTGCGAACGGCAGGCGGCGGGAACGTAAACCTAAAGGCTTTCGGTTCGCGGCAATGTAGCCTCCGGTTTTGGCGTACGGGAAGACCTGACGGCGGGAGAAAAACGATGGCGCGGCCACGCACCCCCTTGCTGGACCGGGAGCGGATCGGTGCTGTGGCCCTGCAACTGCTGGCGGAGCAGGGCGAGTTCAGCGTTCCGCAGATCGCGCGGGCGCTGGGGGTGCAGACCGCCTCGGTGTATCACCACGTGGACGGCCGGGCCGGGGTGATCGAGCTGATACGGGAGCGGGTGTGCTCCGGCATCGACGGCGAGGCCCTGGCCTCGGAGCCCTGGGACCGGGCCCTGGAGGCGTGGGCACGCTCCTACCGGGCCGCCTTCGCCGCCTACCCCCGCGCCATCCCGCTGCTGATGACCACCCCGGTACGGGCGCCCGCCGTGCTCGCGCAGTACGAGCAGGCGGTGGCGCTGCTGGGCGCGGCCGGGTTCCGGGCGGAGGACGTGATGCCGCTGCTGACCGGCCTGGAGAACCTGGTCCTCGGCTCGGCGCTGGACCTGGCGGCCCCGGAGGCCATGTGGGAGCCGACCCCGCAGACCCCGCTGCTGGCCGCCGCCCTGGCGGCGGGTGGCCCGGGCCGCGCGGACGCCGCCTTCGACCTGGCCCTGACGGGCCTCCTCGCCCACGCGCGGGCACTGCGGGAGGGGACGGCGGGCTGACCTCAGAGCGACATGGTGCCGAGTTCGCGTGCGACGCGTACGAAGGCCCGGACCATGGGGTTGTCGTCGTCCGAGCGCCGGACCAGGCCCCAGCGCAGCATCGGTGCGTCGTGGAGGTGCAGGTAGGTGATGTCGGGGCGGACGTAGAAGCGGGTGACCTGGGCGCCCAGGGGATGGATGGCGTCTCCGGCGGAGACGATCGCGTAGAGGTGGTCCAGGTCCGCGACGTTGAAGTTCCGTTCGATCGTCCGGCCGCTGGGCGCGTAGAAGGGTGTGAACGCGTCCTCCCAGTAGTCCGGCTGCTTGGTCTCCCCGCCGAGGACCCCGTAGTCGGCGAGCGCTTCCACGGAGACCGACTTCCGGTCCGCCAGCCGGTGGTCGGAGGCCACCGCCGCGACCCGGGCCTCCTGGAACAGCACCGGGCCCACGCTGAGATCCGGTTCCTCGACGGGAAGCCAGGAGACCAGCAGGTCGATCTCGCCCCTGCGCAGCGGCCCGAAGGGATCGACGAAGCCGTTGTGACGCAGCCGTAGGCCCCATTGCGGATGCAGGGACCTGAAGGCGTCCCAGAAGGGGCGGAGTTCGTGTCCGTTGCTCACCATCATGCCGATCCGCAGCAGGTCCGTCTTGCCCTGGGCGGTGAGCCTCGCCCGGTCCATGCTCGCCTTCAGCCCCTGGTAGACGGGGCGCAGGTCGTCGCGCAGCTGCTGTCCGACCGGTTCGGCATCGGGCTCGCGGTGTTCGGCGCGGCCTCGGTGCTCGGCACCGTGGCCGACAGCCCGGGGCAGCTGATCCTGGCCCGTGTGCTGATGGGTGTGGGCGGCGCGCTGATCATGCCGAGCACGCTGTCCATCCTGATCACCGTCTTCGACGAGCAGGAGCGGCCCAGGGCGATCGCCGCCTGGGGGTCGGTGTCCATGCTCGGCGTGGTGGGCGGGCCGCTGCTCGGCGGCTGGCTGATCTCCGCGTACTGGTGGGGCGCGGTCTTCCTGGTCAACATCCCGATCGCCGCCCTGGCCATCGTCGCGGCGCTGGTGCTGATGCCGGAGTCCAAGGGGCCCTGGCGCAAGGCCGATCCGCTGGGCATGGTCCTGTCCGTGACCGGTATGACCGCGCTGGTGTGGACGATCATCGAGCTGCCCACGAAGGGCCTGGGGCACACGAGCACCCAGCTCACACTGGCCGTGGCGCTGCTGGCCCTGACCGCCTTCGCCGTCTGGGAGACCCGTACGGCGCACCCGATGGTGCCGGTGGCGCTGTTCCGCAACCGGGTCTTCACGGGCTCCAGCCTCTCGCTGGTCCTGCTGACCTTCGCCAACGGCGGCCTGCTGCTGGTGCTGACGCAGTACCTGCAGTTCGTCCTCGGCTACACCCCCACCGGGACCGGCCTGGCCTTCACCCCGCTCGCCGTCGCCGCGCTCGCCTTCAACGGCATCGGCGCCGGGCTGCTGGCGAAGGTGGGCACCCGGACCCTGGTGGTCCTCGGCATGCTGGTGATCGCGGCCGGGTCCGCCGTCCTGGCCACCCTGACCGCGGGTGACGGATGGGGGCTGCTGACCACCGCCATGGTGCTGATGGGTGCGGGTGCCGGCCTGGTCATGCCCGCCGCGACCACGGCCCTGATGGGGGCCGTACCGACCGAGCACGCGGGTGTCGGGTCGGCGCTCAACGACACCATCCAGCAGGCCGGCGCCGCCCTCGGCGTGGCCGCGCTGGGCGCCGTCCTGTCGAGCACCTTCACCTCGGAGATGCCGGACGGCGCGCCCGAGGCCGCCCGGCACGCCGTGGCCGACGCGCTCGCCGTGGCCGCCCGTACGGGGGACGAGGGGCTGGCCGCCGCCGCCCGCGAGGCCTTCACCTCCGCGATGTCCGTCACCTTCCTGGTCGGCGCCTGCGGGGTGCTGGCGGCGGCCGCGCTGTCGCTGCTCCTCATGCGCGGCCGCAAGGCCGAAGCGGCCGCGAAGGCGGAAACCGCCCGGACCCGGGACGAGTTCGCCACGGTCGCCGGGCCCTGACCACCCCGCCTCGAGCGGGGCCCGCGCCCGCGTAGGCCACTGACCCGCACCGGGTCCGTGGCCTACGCGCCGTAGAAGAGTTCGTCCACCACCGCCCGCGCGCGGCGGGTGATGCGGCGGTAGTCGTCGAGCATGTCGCCGACCGTGCCCTCCGCGTAGCCGAGGTAGCGGCCGACGGCGGCCAGTTCGCGGGCCTCTGAGGGGAAGGTGTCCCCGGCGCGGCCGCGGACCAGCATGACGGCGTTGCGCACGCGGGTCGCCAGGACCCACGCCTCGTCGAGGATCTGCGCCTCCTCGGTGGGGATCAGCCCGGCGGCGTGGGCGGCGGCCAGGGCCTCGCGGGTGCGGGTGGTGCGCAGGCCCGGTTCGGCCCAGGCGTGCCGCATCTGGAGGAGCTGGACGGTCCACTCGACGTCGCTGAGCCCGCCGCGGCCGAGTTTGGTGTGCAGGGTCGGGTCGGCGCCGCGCGGCATCCGCTCCGACTCCATGCGCGCCTTGAGCCGGCGGATCTCGCGGACGGCGTCCTCGCCGAGGCCCTCGAAGGGGTAGCGCAGCGGGTCGATCAGCTCGATGAAGCGGGCGCCGAGCTCCTCGTCCCCGGCGACCGGTTCGGCGCGCAGCAGGGCCTGGCTCTCCCAGGTCAGGGACCAGCGGCGGTAGTAGGCGGCGTACGAGGACAGGGTGCGCACGAGCGGGCCGGAGCGGCCTTCGGGGCGCAGGTCGGCGTCGATGAGCAGCGGCGGGTCGGCGGTGGGCAGCTGGAGCAGTCTGCGCATCTCGGCGATGACGGCCTGGGCGGCCTTGGCGGCCTCGGTCTCGTCGACGCCCTCGCGGGGTTCGTGGACGAACAGGACGTCGGCGTCGGAGCCGTAGCCGAGTTCGTGCCCGCCGAAGCGGCCGACGCCGATGACGGCGAAGCGGGTGGGGAGGGTTTCGCCCCAGTGGTCGCGTACGGCGGCGCGCAGGGCGCCGGCGACGGTGGCGGCGGTGAGGTCGGAGACGGCCCGCCCGACCCGGTCGACGAGGGCTCCGGGGTCGGTCTCGGCGGGGCTGTCCTCCGTACCGTAGGAGCTGATGATGTCGGCGGCGGTGGTGCGGAAGAGTTCGCGGCGGCGGACCCCGCGGGCGGCGGTGACGGCGGCTTCGGCGCTTTCGGCGCGGCCGACGGCGGCGAGCACCTCCTGGGCGAGGGCCTCGTACGTACGGGGCTGGAGGCCTTCGGGGTCGCCGAGCAGGGCGACGGCCTCGGGGGCGCGCATGAGGAGGTCGGGGGCGAGGCGTCCGGCGGACAGGACGCGGGCGAGGTTCTCGGCGGCGGCGCCCTCGTCGCGCAGCAGGCGCAGGTACCAGGGGGTCTTGCCGAGGGCGTCGGAGACCTTGCGGAAGTTGAGCAGTCCGGCGTCGGGGTCGGCGGAGTCCGCGAACCAGCCGAGGAGGACGGGCAGCAGGGTGCGCTGGATGGCTGCCTTGCGGCTGACTCCGGAGGCGAGGGCCTCGATGTGGCGCAGGGCGGAGGCCGGGTCGGCGTAGCCGAGGGCTTCGAGGCGCTGGCCGGCGGCGCGCGGGGAGAGCCGGGCCTCGCCGGGGGTGAGCTGGGCGACGGCGTCGAGGAGGGGCCGGTAGAAGAGCTTCTCGTGCAGGCGGCGGACGACGGAGGCGTGCCGGCGCCAGGCCTTGTTGAGTTCGGCGACGGGTTCGGTGCGCAGGCCCATGGAGCGGCCGAGGCGCCGCAGGTCGTTCTCGTCCTCGGGGACGAGGTGGGTGCGGCGCAGCCGGTAGAGCTGGATGCGGTGCTCCATGGCGCGCAGGAAGCGGTACGCGTCGTGCAGCTGGGCGGCGTCGGCGCGGCCGACGTAGCCGCCGGCGGCGAGGGCGTGGAGGGCGTCGAGGGTGGTGCCGGAGTGCAGGGTGGCGTCGCCGCGGCCGTGCACGAGCTGGAGGAGCTGGACGGCGAACTCGACGTCGCGCAGGCCGCCGGGGCCGAGTTTGAGCTCGCGGTCGACCTGGGCGGCGGGGATGTTGTCGACGACGCGGCGGCGCATCTTCTGGACGTCGGGGACGAAGTTCTCGCGTTCGGCGGCCTGCCAGACGAGCGGGCTTATGGCGTCGATGTACTGGGCGCCGAGCTCGGGGTCGCCGGCGACGGCGCGGGCCTTGAGGAGGGCCTGGAACTCCCAGGTCTTGGCCCAGCGCTGGTAGTAGGCGAGGTGGGAGGAGAGGGTGCGGACGAGCGGACCGTTTCTGCCCTCGGGGCGGAGGTTGGCGTCGACGGGCCAGATGGTGCCCTCGACGGTGGTCTCGGAGCAGATCCGCATGAGGTGGGAGGCGAGGCGGGTGGCGGCCTGGACGCCCTTGCCCTCGTCGGTGCCGGGGGCCGCCTCGCCGACGAAGATCACGTCGACGTCGGAGACGTAGTTGAGCTCGTTGCCGCCGCACTTGCCCATGGCGATGACGGCGAGCCGGCACCGCGCCGCGTCCTCGGGGTCGGCGGCGCTCGCGATGCGCAGGGCGGCGCGGAGGGTGGCGGTGGCGAGGTCGGCGAGCTCGGCGGCGGTCTGGGCGACGTCGATGGTGCCGCAGACGTCGCGGGCGGCGATGGACAGGAGGCAGCGGCGGTAGGCGACCCGCAGGTGGACGGGGTCGTGGGCGTCGGCGAGGCCGCGTTCGAAGTCGGCGAGGCCGGGGTGCAGGTCGGCGGCCTCGTAGGTGACGAGGGCCTGCCAGTCGCGGGGGTGGCGGGCGAGGTGGTCGGCGAGGGCCTCCGAGGCGCCGAGGACGCCGAGGAGGCGGTCGCGCAGGGGTTTGGCGCTGACGAGGGTGTCGAGGAGCAGGGGCCGGTCCTCCTCGCTCTGCGCCTCGGCGAGGCGGACGAGTCCGAGGAGGGCGAGGTCGGGGTCGGCGGTGGCGCCGAGGGCGTCGAGGAGCACCGGGTCGGCGCGTACGGCGGCGAGCGCTTCGGCGTCGAGGAGCCGGCTCGCGGCGGAGGGATCGGTGAACCCGCTGCGCAGCAGCCGGATGAAGGTGCTGCTCCTGCGTCCCGGGACTGTCATCCCGCCGCCTCCCGCGTACGTCGCTGCCGGTGGCCCGGCCCCAGGAGCGAGCCTAGGCCCTGGCCGGGCGATCTTCGAAGCGGAGGCGCCGCGTCGGGCGGGCGGGGTGGGGGCGGGTGTTGCGACGCGCGGGGTGTCGTAGCCCACACCATGAGGACGATTGTCGGATTATCTGTTTACTTAGGTTGCTTAAGTCGCATCCGCATGAGGACCGGTCTCCATCCGATCGGACCCCGTACGGGCGCTTTTGCCTGAGTTGTATCCGTATGGGGCCCGGTCCCCGCCCGACCGGCCGCGAGGAGCCCCATGTCCGACGGACCCCCCGCCCCCGCCAACCTCCTGGCCCCCACCAGCCCCACGCCCCCCACCGCGGGAGTCGCCGCTCCGGCCGGCCAGGCCAAGGGGCGGGTCGTCAAGGGCGTGGCCCTCGCCGCCGCCACCGCCGCCGCCTTCATGTTCGTGCTGCGCGGCAACGAGGCCCTCGCCGCCCTCGCCGAGCCCACCGCCGCCGACTCCAAGCTCACCACCGCCACCACCGCGGACGCCCCCGACCCCGGCCGAGTGCTCCAGATCGTCGCCCACCCCGACGACGACCTGTACTTCATGAACCCGGACCTGCGCTATTCCATAGCCACCGGCCACCCCGTCACCTCGGTCTACCTCACCTCCGGCGAGGCCGACGGCATCAATGCCGGCGCCGCCAAGGAGGCCTCCACCCGCCCCGACAAGCCGGCCTACGCCGAGGCCCGCCAGAACGGCATACGCGCCGCCTACGCCAAGATGGCCACCGGCGACCGCAGCAGCCCCTGGCGGCGCAGCGTCGTCCCGACCGCGGGCGGCGGCCACGCCGAGGTCGACGTCCTCACCGCCAAGCCCGAGGTCAACCTCGTCTGGCTGCAGATGCGCGAGGCCGGCAACGTCTACCAGGACGTCCCCGACAGCCTGCACGGCCTGTGGGACGGCAAGGTCCCGCACCTGGAGTCGGTGCTCGCCTCCGGCAGCCCCGTCAAGCAGGGGTTCACGTACACGAAGGACCAGGTCGTCCGGACGATCGCCGGGGTCCTGGCGCACTACAGGCCGACGACGATACGCATGCAGGACCCCACTCCCGGCCGCTTCCCCGACACCAAGCGGTACACCGACCACCAGGACCACTTCTACGGTGCGCGCTTCGCGCAGATGGCCGCCGCCGCCTACGCGAAGGAGGTCGAGGACCGCCCGCACTTCGCGACGCAGAACTACATCGGTTACTTCAACGGCTCCCTCCCCAGCGCCCTCGACCCCGGCGAGGCCAAGGAGAAGCTGGACATCCTGGACACCTACGCCTGGCTCGACCGCGAGAACCACTGCGGCAGCGACGCCGGCTGCGGGGACCTCAAGGTCGCCGACCACCCCTCCGGCAACCGCTGGACGGACTCGATCAACTACGCCCGCGGCACCAGCACCTCCTGGCTGACCTCCGACAAGGACCACGGGCTGTGGGCCTTCAAGGTCCTCGACGGCCAGGTCGCCGTCTGGCACCGCACCGGCCTCCTCGGCCGCTGGAGCGGCCCCCGCCTGCTCCCCGGAACCGGGATGGACCAGGGCATATCCACCGCCACCCTCCCCGACGGCCGGACCGCCGCCTTCGGCACCCGCACCTCCTTCGGCGAGCGCCCGGCCGACTACCGGCGCGAGGTCGTCTACGCCGTCCAGCAGGCCCCCGGCTCCGAGGAGTTCGGCGCGTGGCAGTCGCTCGGCACCCCCGAGACCTCCGACGAGAACTGGACCTCCGACATCAGCGCCCCCGCCGTGTCCGTCGACGGCACCGGCCGACCGGCCGTGTACGTGCGCGACGGCGCGTACACCCTGCGCGGCCGCGTCCAGCAGGAGGACGGCGCCTGGGGGCCGTGGGAGAGCCTCGGCGGCGCCGACGTGCACGGCACCCCGGCGACCGCGACCGACGGGGCCGGGCGGCGGATGGTCTTCGCCTCCACCACGAAGACGGTGCTGGGCTGGACGCAGTCCGCCCCGGGCGGCCCGCTGGGTCCGGCCACGCACACCGGACTGCCGGACACCACGCTCCCGCTGACGGCGGAGGGCCGCGAGGGCGGGGTGCGGCTGTGGTTCCGCAAGCCGGGCTCGGGCAACGTCCGTACGGCCCTGATGACCGCCGGCGACGGGCTGGCGGTGAGCGGGCTCACCGACCTCGGCGGCCTCCAGGGCTTCGGGTCGGTCACCGCGAGCGGGCACCTGCTGGCGGGCCGCTCCTCGGGCGGCCAGCTCGGCTCGGACCTCGGGCGGGGCCGGCCGTGGGAGCGTTCGCCGCTGATGTTCGTCGGGGCGCCGTCCAGCACGATGACCGGGAAGCGCATGGTCAGCCTGGCGGTGGTCGGGCTCGACGCCCGGCTCTACGTCACCTCCACCGCGGACGACCCGAACGCGCACCTGGCGCCCTGGCAGCCGGTGGGCCCGCGCAACATCGCACCGTAAACGCAGACGAAATTCCGCAATAACACCCATATTCGCCACACAGCAACGAATAGCGGTGGATGCCACCGGATAGTGCCAAATATCAACGAACACCCCATTCAGGGGTGTTCGTTGTTTTATGGTGCCTCCAACTGCCTCCGCCCCGCGTCCACATCGCGGGCACATGCACCTACCCGGACCACACCAGGCACAATCACAACCGGTCGTTTTCGGAAAGCAGGCGTCATCGGTGGAATCGGTGAACCAAGTCCCCCGATTTGGCCTCTCACTGACTGCACAGCGGTTCTTCCTGCCCGTCCGGAACGACCTCGAGGCGTGACCTGATGCCCGTATCCCGCCGCCGCTTCCTCCTCGCGGCCGTGCTGCCCATGCTCACCGTGGGCGCCTCCGGCGTACTCGCCGTGGCCTCCGGCCAGCAGACGTCGGCCGAGGCCACCCAGTCACGGGACCAGGCCCCCGTCCTGCCCGCCAGCACGACGGCCGGCACCGTCGTCCAGGTCGTGGCGCACCCCGACGACGACCTGTTCTTCATGAACCCCGACCTCAGCCGCTCCCTGCAGGCCGGCACCCAGCTCACCACCGCCTACCTCACCTCCGGCGAGGCCGACGGCCGCAACGAGGCGCGCGGCGGCGAGGCCAAGGACCCGGAGCAGCCCGCCGACCGCACCCACTACGCGGAGGCCCGGCAGAACGGCATACGGTCCGCCTACGCCCAGATGGCGACCGGGGACCGCACCAGCGCGTGGCGGCGTACGGTCATACCCACCACGGGCGGCGGCCAGGCCGAGCTCGACGTCCTCATAGCCCGCCCGCAGGTCAACCTGGTCTGGCTGCAACTGCGCGAGGCCCGCAGCCCCGCCGGGGACAATCCGGACAGCCTGCGCGGCCTGTGGAACGGCGCGGTACCGGCGCTCGGCGCCCAGCTGACCTCGGGCACCCCCGTCAGGCAGCAGTTCTCGTACACCAAGGACCAGCTGACGGAGTCGATAGCCGGGATCCTGGCGCTGTACAGGCCTACGACGATACGCATGCAGGACCCCACCCCCGGCCGGTACGCCGACACCGGCAAGTACACCGACCACCAGGACCACATGTACGGGGCCCGCTTCGTGCAGGCCGCCACCGCCCTGTACGCCGAGCGGGTCGCCGACCGGCCCCACTTCTCGGTCCAGAACTACCTCGGCTACCACAACGGCACCCTCCCCCACGCGCTGGACCCGCAGACCGCCGAGACGAAGACCGGCTTCCTGCGCACCTACGCCTGGCAGGACCGCACCGACTACTGCGGCAGCCCCTCGGGCTGCGGCGACCGCAAGGTCGCGGGCAGCCCCACCGGCCGCAACTGGGCCCAGTCCCTGCGCTACGCCCGCGCCGACCAGACCTCCTGGCTGACGGCGGGCACCCCCGGCCGGTTGTGGGCGTTCGCCGTACTGGACGGGCGGATGGCCGTCTGGAACCGCGACCGGGCCGGCACCTGGACCGGCCCCGCCCTGCTCCCCGGCACCGGCATCGACCCCGGCGCCTGCGCCTCCCGCCTCCCCGACGGGCGCGTCGCCGTCCTCGCCACCCGCACCACGCTCGGACCCCGGCCCGCCGACTACCGGCGGGACGTCGTCTACGCCGTCCAGGCGGCGCCCGACGGCCCGTTCGGCCCCTGGCAGTCCCTCGGCACCCCCGAGGCGGGCGACGAACCCGGCACCTCCGCGATCAGCGCCCCCGCCGCCGCCGTCGACGCCGCGGGCCGCCTCACCGTCTACGTCCGCGACACCCGGCGCACCCTGCGCGCCCGCGTCCAGCAGCCGTCGGGCGGCTTCACCGACTGGCAGCGCCTGGGCGGCGAGGACCTCCAGAGCGACCCCGTCGCGGTGGTGGACACCGCCGGCCGGCGCCACGTCTACGCCACCACCACCGGCTCGGTCCTGGCCTGGACCCAGCCCGCCCCCGGCGCCCCGCTCGCCGGCCCCTTCCCCACCAACCTCCCCGCCACCACCGTTCCCCTCTCGGCGACCCCGGACGGCGCGGGCATCCGCCTCTACTTCCGCCGCCCCGACTCCGGGGTGGTCCGCAGCGCCCTGTCCACCGCGGGCCCGGGCGCCCCGCAGCTCTCCAGCGTCACCGAGTCCGGCGGCCGGGCGGGCTACGGCGCGGTCGGCGTCGCGGGCCGCCTCCTGACGGGCCGCGCCGACACCGGCACCGTCAGCACCACCACCCTCGGCGGCCCCCCGGCCTGGGCGGAGTCCCGCCTGCTCTACGCGGGCGCCCCGTCCTCCGTCCTCGAACCCACCGCCACCACGACAGCCGCCCTGGGCCTGGACGCCCAACTCCACACCACCACCACAACCCCCCACCCCACCTGGCACCCGGCCGTCCTCTCCCCCTGACACCCCGGCGGCAGCCAGGCGGCGGTGGTCACTGCGCGGAGAGACGGCTCTGCATCAGCAGCAGGACTTCCGTGGCCTTCTTCCGGGTCTCCGCTTGCTTCTCCGGCGGGCCGCCCACGTAGACCGAGACGGCGGACTTCCCCGTCCGGCCGATCAGGATGACGTACGGAATGTTCGCCTTGCTGCCGTCGTCGTAGGCGATGAGCCTTCCTTCTTCGGAGAACACCTCGTCGAAGCCGGACAGTTCCGGGGCGATCGCTTCGTGCACATCAGCCCAACGCGCTTTGCCCTGGTGCTGATTCGTGCAGCGGTGGATCGCGTCCCTGTCGTCGGCGACGGACTCCCGTGCCGTGCTCTCGTCCACGTACACCACCGCCCCGGAGCTGGCCGAGAAGCCTAGTTTGTCGTCCTGCACCGCGCGTGCGACCGCGGCAAGCGTGCCCGTCCGCGCGGGTTTCTCGTACACCTCGCAATTGGGCCGGACCCCGGATTCCGGGGCCGGGTCCCACTCGTACGGGTCGCTCCGGGCATACCCCGGTCCCCAGTCCTGGGGCGAGAGCGGCACCGCCGATACGATCCTGTGCGCCTCTGCGACTGTGGACGTGGCGCCGCTGGAGGAGGGGGAAGGGGAGCGGGAGGGCGAAGGACCCCCAACGCCGCCTCGAAGCAGCAGCACCAAGCCCACCACCAGCACCACGGCCGCGCCGGTGACGGCCAGGACAAGATTCCGCCGGGAGCGCCTCCGGGCCGGTTCGGGACCCGGGCCGGCCTGATCGGGCGGAGGGCGGGAGCCCGGGGGCGGGACCGATCCCGGGAGGGACGTCAGCGTCCGGTACTCGGGGCGCTCGGGCCCAGGCGCCCCGTCCGAAAGAACCGTCCGCGGCGGCGGCTTGAGCCCGTCGGCGACGGAGCTGAGCCTCCGTACGGCCTCCTCCCCCTCCATCCGCTGCGCGGGGTCCTTGGCCAACAGCCCCTCCACGACCGGGGCCAGCGCCCCTGCCCGGCGCGGTGGGGTGGGGTCCTCGGTGAGCAGGGCGGCCAGCGTGGCGGAGGCCGAGTCCCGTTCGAAGGGGCCGGTCCCCTCCAGCGCGAAATACAGGGTGGCGCCGAGCCCGAAGAGATCGGCGGCCGCGGTGGGCGGTTCGCCGCGGGCACGTTCGGGCGCCATGTAGGGCGGGGAACCGAGGATCCCCGCCGTGCCGGTCAGGCGCAGTTCGCCGGAGCTCGGTTGCAGTGCGATGCCGTAGTCGGCGAGCAACACCTTGCCACGCTCGGCGTACTGCCCGGAGTTCTGACCGGGGCGCGTCAGGAGGACGTTGGCCGGTTTGACGTCCCGGTGCAGGATTCCGAGCCGGTGGCCCTCCAGCAGAGCGTCCAGGACCGCCAGCCCGATCCGCGCGACCTCGACGGGCGGCAGCGGCCCGTTCTCGCGCACCACCGCCTCCAGATCGGTCGCGCCGGGGACGAATGCCATGACGATCCACGGCAGGCCGCCCTCCTCCACGATGTCGTGGACGGTGACCACATGGGGATGGTCGCGCAACCGCGCGGCGTGGCGGGCCTCGCCGCGGGCCCGGACGATCCGGCTGCTCACCTCTGCTTCCGGCACGCCCGGCAGCAGACTGATCTCCTTGAGGGCGACCTCGCACGCCAGCTCCTGGTCGTAGGCGAGCCACACACGGCCCATGCCTCCGGCCCCCAGCTGGCGCAAGAGCCGGTAACGCCCGGCGATCACGCGCCCGGCGGGTTCGCGCGCTCCTGTCATGACGTCGCCTCTTCCGACATGGCCAGCAGGTTCCCGGCGATCGTTGAGAGCCCCCTCCCCCCAGGTATCGCACTCGGCTGATTCACCGGCAAACCGAGCCCGCACGCCTTCCCCTGCGGCAGCTCCCGGGACGGGGGCGGGACAGCGGGAAACCGGCGCTGCCTCGCCGTACCGCCCCGGAAAGGGCGCGTTCGGCCGAACGGGTGACCTTGGTGCGCCGGTCCGATCGATCGGAGATCGGACGGGCGGAGCACGCTCGCGGCGGCGAACGGACCGGGCCGGTGGTCGATGACCACCGGCCCGGAGTGTCAGAAATTCCTGACGGAGGTGCTGAGCTGCCGTTACAGCACCGGCAGGTTCTTGCGGAGCTCGAAGGCCGTGACCTCGCTCCGGTACTCCTCCCACTCCTGCTTCTTGTTGCGCAGGAAGAAGTCGAAGACGTGTTCGCCGAGGGTTTCGGCGACCAGTTCGCTGCGTTCCATCAGGGCGATGGCCTCGCCGAGGTTCTGCGGGAGGGGTTCGATGCCCATCGCGCGGCGTTCGGCGTCGGAGAGGGCCCAGACGTCGTCGTCGGCGCCCGCCGGGAGTTCGTAGCCCTCCTCGATGCCCTTGAGGCCGGCCGCCAGGAGGACGGCGTACGTGAGGTAGGGGTTGGCGCCCGAGTCGATCGAGCGGACCTCGACCCGGGAGGAACCCGTCTTGCCCGGCTTGTACATCGGGACGCGGATCAGGGCCGAGCGGTTGTTGTGGCCCCAGCAGATGTACGAGGGGGCCTCGCCGCCGGAGCCGGCGGTGCGGGAGGAGCCGCCCCAGATGCGCTTGTAGGAGTTGACCCACTGGTTGGTGACCGCGGCGGTCTCCGCGGCGTGCTTCAGGAGGCCCGCGATGAAGGAGCGGCCGACCTTCGAGAGCTGGTACTCGGCGCCCGACTCGTAGAAGGCGTTGCGGTCGCCCTCGAAGAGGGAGAGGTGGGTGTGCATGCCCGAGCCCGGGTACTCCGAGAAGGGCTTCGGCATGAAGGTGGCCTGGACTCCCTGTTCCAGGGCCACCTGCTTCATGACCAGGCGGAAGGTCATGATGTTGTCGGCCGTCGAGAGGGCGTCGGCGTAGCGGAGGTCGATCTCCTGCTGGCCGGGGGCACCCTCGTGGTGGCTGAACTCCACCGAGATGCCCATGGATTCGAGCATCGTGATGGCCTGACGGCGGAAGTCCATGCCGACGTTCTGCGGAGTGTGGTCGAAGTAGCCGGAGTTGTCCGCCGGGACCGGGCGGGTGCCGTCCAGCGGCTTGTCCTTCAGCAGGAAGAACTCGATCTCGGGGTGGGTGTAGAAGGTGAAGCCCAGGTCCGAGGTCTTGTTCAGGATGCGCTTGAGGACGTAGCGGGGGTCCGCGTACGACGGGGAGCCGTCCGGCATCAGGATGTCGCAGAACATCCGGGCGGTCCCGGGGGCCTCGGCGCGCCACGGCAGTATCTGGAAGGTGCTCGGGTCCGGCTTGGCGATCATGTCGGACTCGTAGACCCGGGCGAAGCCCTCGATCGCGGAGCCGTCGAAGCCGATGCCCTCGTCGAAGGCCTGCTCCAGCTCCGCGGGGGCGACCGCGACGGACTTGAGGAAGCCCAGTACGTCGGTGAACCACAGGCGCACGAAGCGGATGTCGCGCTCCTCGAGCGTCCGGAGGACGAATTCCTGCTGCTTGTCCATGCCTTCATCCTCGCAGTTCAGACGGCCTGTGCACCACCGGCCGTGGGGGACGGGGGCACAGTCGGGCCGGCCCAGTATCGCCAGCGGTGGTTTCCGCCACATTACGCACCCCCGAAAGGTGGTGACACCCCCGCACTGACCTCCCACCCGTCATGAGCATTACCATCTGCGCCCATGGGGGGCCGGCAGCACACGCGTAACGGGAGCCGACGGCGTCCCGCCCGCCGCGCTGCCGCCTTCCTGCTGCTGTTCGCCTTCGGCGTGGTGGCCGCGGCCGCGTTCCTGTGCCCGCGGCCCGCCGAGGCGCATCCCGTACGGGCCGGGGCCTGGGCCGGGGCCGACGCCGCGCACGCCGCGTGCGTGTCCCCGTACGACCTTCCGGGCTGTTCCGGCCTGTCGCACGTGACCCCGGCCGTGCTGCCGGCCCCGCCGCCCGCCGTGAGCGCGGCCGGGGCCGCCGGGCCGCCGGCGCCCGTACGCCGGGCCTCCGGCGGGCCGGTCCGGCCGCCCGGGACGCTCGCGCGCGCCCCCGACCTGCACGCCCTGCAAGTGCTGCGGACCTGACGGGTCCGGCGCCGCCCCGCGCGGCGCACCCCTCGCTGCACCACCGGCTCCATCCCGACACCCCCCTCAGCAGAAGGAACCAGGGCACATGGCCAGCAGGACACCGGACCAGGACCAGCACTCCCGGCAGAGCCGCATAGCCGAGATGCGCCGCGCCGACCGGGCACGCGAACGGCGTAACCGGATCATCGCGATCACCGTGTCGACGGCGGTCGTCGCCGGACTCATCGGCTTCGGCTCGTGGGTGCTGATCGACCAGAAGCAGCAGAAGGAACAGAAGGAGAAGGCCGCGACCGCGGCCCGCAACTCGCCGGTGAGCGGCGAGCGCGAGTGGGACGCGAAGAAGCTGGGCCGCAACCACGTCGAGACCCCGGTCAAGTACGAGACGAACCCGCCCGTCGGCGGGGACCACCACCCCCGCTGGATGAACTGCAACGGCGACGTCTACAAGAACCCGGTGCCGGAGGTGAACGCCGTGCACTCGCTGGAGCACGGCGCGGTCTGGGTGACGTACAACGAGAAGGCCGCCAAGGCCGACCTGGACAAGCTCGCCGGGACGGTGGCGAAGACCCCGTACACGCTGATGAGCCCGGTCAAGGAGCAGGGCGGGACGATCATGCTCAGCGCGTGGGGCAGGCAGCTGACGGTCGACGACGCGTCCGACCCCCGGGTGGCGCAGTTCTTCACCAAGTACGTGCAGGGCCCGCAGACCCCCGAGCCGGGCGCGGCCTGCACCAACGGGCTGGCCGACAAGTGACCCGTACGACGACCCGTACGTACTGGGCCGCGGGCGCGGCCGTGGTGCTGGCCGTGCTGTTCGCGGTGGGGGCCACGGTCGCCGCCCCCGCGGGCGGTACGGGGGCGGGGGCGGGCACGCGGCCCTCGCTGTACTCCCCCGACGCCGGTTTCGCCCGGGACATGTCGGTGCACCACCAGCAGGCGGTCGAGATGTCCTTCGTCGTCCGCGACCGCACCCAGGACGAGCCGGTGCGCAGCCTCGCCTACGACATCGCCAACACGCAGGCCAACCAGCGCGGCATGATGCTGGGCTGGCTGGACCTGTGGGACCTGCCGAAGGTGGTGTCCGGTGAGCCGCCGATGTCCTGGATGGCGGCCCCGGAACAGGGGGGCCACACCGGGCACGCGGGGCACGGCGCCCAGGCCGCGCAGGACGGGGCGCTCATGCCGGGCATGGCCACCAAGGAGGAGCTGGTGCGGCTCGGCGCCGCGGGCGGCCGGGACGCGGAGGTGCTGTACCTCCAGCTGATGACCGACCACCACAAGGGCGGCGTGGCGATGGCCGAGGCCTGTGCGCGGCAGTGCCGGGTCCCGGCGGAGCGGGCGCTGGCGCAGGGGATGGCCGAGGCGCAGCAGTCGGAGCTGACCTTGATGGCGGACATGCTGAAGCAGCGCGGGGCGGCCCCGCGCGGCTGAGGCGGGCAGGCGGCGGGGCCGTCCGGGGGATCCCGGGCGGCCCCGCCGGCGTACGGGGGCGGTGCCCGGGGCCGCGGCGCCGGGCGGGTTCTCACCCGTACGGGTGCGTCCGCCTCGCGTGGAGTCGCGTACTCCGAACAGCCGAACGAGGATGAGGACGCCGGGACGGACGCGCCCGCGCCCGCCGCGACGGCATGCTCAGGAGGTTGACGCGATGACCACCGCCGCAGAGATCATGCACCCCGGGGCCCAGTGGATCCCCGCCACCGAGACCCTGGACCGGGCCGCGCAGCTGATGGCCCGGCTGAATGTGGGCGCGCTGCCCATCAGTGACGCCGACGAGAGGCTCTGCGGCATCCTGACCGACCGCGACATCGTGGTGGGCTGTGTGGCCAAGGGGCACGACCCGTCGAGGATCACGGCCGGTGACATGGCCCGGGGCACCCCGCGCTGGATCGACGCCGGCGCGGACGTGTCCGAGGTGCTCCAGGAGATGCAGAGCCACCAGATCCGCCGACTGCCGGTGATCAAGGACAAGCGGCTGGTCGGGATGATCAGCGAGGCCGATCTCGCCAAGCACCTCTCCGAGGAGCAGATAGCCGGCTGGGCGGCCGAGGTGTACGCGAAGAGCTAGGCCGTCTCTTTCGGATCTTGCCGGTTAAGCCCGCGTCGTCCGGTGCCGTGCCTCGGCGCGTTGGCGGGGCGTCCGTGTACTGGACGTACTCGGGCGCCCCGCCAACGCGGCGAGGTGCGGTGCCGGGCGGCGCGGGCCAGGCAAGATCCGGAAGAGACGGCCTAGGCCGTCAGGACCGCCCGTACCACCTGGTGCGGGCGGTCCAGCATGACCAGGTGGCCGGCGGGTTCGGCGACCTCGAAGCGGGCTCCGAGGCGGCGGGCCAGGGCCGCCTGCCGGTCGAGCCAGCGCTGCCCGGCGCGGCCGGAGCCGCCCTCGTGGCCCGCGAGGACGGTGGCGGGGGCGGCCAGCGGGAGCCGCGCCGCCAGTGCGAGCACCTCGGCGGCCACGTCGGGGTAGCGGGCGTTCTCCAGCAGGGCCCCGCGCCAGACCCGGCCCGTGCGGTAGCAGCGGCGTACGAGGTCGCGTGCGGCCGGGTCCGGCGCCCGGCCCGCCCGGGCCGCGCGGACGGCCGCGCGCCGGGCCGCCGGGCCGAGCGCGGCGGGGAGCCCGACGGCGGTCACGGCCCGGCCGAGCGCGCGGGCGGCGCCGGTGCGCAGCGCGGCGGGCAGCAGGGTGCGGGGGGCCTCCTCGACGCTGGGGTCGAGGAGCACCAGGGCGGCGGTGCGGTGCGGGTGGAGGCGGGCGAAGGCCTCGGCGTGGAACCCGGCGATGGAGTGCCCGACGACGGTGACCCGGGCCTCCGGGGGCAGGCCGAGGGCGTCCAGCAGGCCGGCGATCCGCCGGGCCTCCCCGGCGGCGGTCGGGGGTTCGAGGGCCGGGGCGCTGAGTCCGTGGCCCGGCCGGTCGAAGCGGATGACGGTACGCCCCCGGGCGGCGAGCTCCGCGGCGACGGGGTCCCAGTCGAACCAGGCCATGGCGAGCCCGGCGCTGAGCACCACGGGCGGCCCACCGCTGCCGGTGCCGGCGCCGTCCGGGAGGGGCGGGCCGTCGACGCGGACGTGGAGGGGGACGCCGGCCACCCGGAGGAAGAACGCGCGGCGGGTCACGTACGCCGCTCCTTGTGGACGGAGTACGCGAGCAGGCCCAGCCAGAGGGCCACGAGCAGCACCTGGAGCCGCTGCCCGGCGCCGAGCGCCCAGGTGCCGCGCCCGGCGGTGAACAGGGCGATGGCGGTCAGGGTCCAGACGGTGGCGAGCAGTTCCAGCGCGACGAGGGCGGGGCCGTAGCGGGCGAGCGGGGCGAACCAGCCGTAGCGGCGGGCCGCGACCGTCAGGGCGACTATGCCGAGGAGCGCACCGGTCATGGCGAGGCTGCTGCTGACGGCGTGGGCCTGGTGGGTGGCGGGGACCAGTCCGGCGGTCTCGCGGGCGGCGCACTCGGGGTCCACCGTCGGCTGGCAGCTCAGCGGGAGCCAGGCGTCCGCGGCGGTGCCCGCGCCGAAGAGGGTGACTCCGGCCCAGCCGGCGACCGCCCAGGGGCGGCGGGACTCGGGGTGGCGGGTCAGCCGGGCCAGGGCGAGGAGGCCGCCGAGGAAGGCGAGGAGGCCGGCGGTGAAGTCGGTGGCCCGGAAGAGGCCTCCGAGGGGCTGGTCCTGGGCGGCGAGTTCGCTGACGTAGGTCTCGATGGGGTTGAGGCCGGTGGAGAGGACCACTTCGAGCACCCACGCGGTGTAGGCGGCCGCGCCGAGGCCGATGGGGGCCGCGACGGCCCATGCGTTCCCATTTGTGCGCATAGTGTGACCAATCCTAAGCAGGTCCGTGGCCGGCCCTCCGGTCGGATCCGGGCCCCACGCCCTGGAGGACGCGGTTCCCGGCTGCCGCGTTGCCCAGCCCCAGGGGGCGATTACGACACATCACCTCATTCCGGATGGTGCGGGTGGCGCGTGGGGCGAATCCGGTTGGAGGCCACCGGGGGCCGTGACAGGCTGGCGGGCGCCGTGGTTCCCGTACGCCACGGCCGCAGGCCGCGGTACGCCGCACTCACCTCCACAAGGACGCCGCCAGGTATGAGCACGCCCCCGAACCCGCCCAGCAACCCGCCCGGTCCGCCGACGGAGCCCTCGGGAACGCCCATACCCGAGGCGGCCCGGCCGTCGCTGTCGAAGACCCCGGCCCCGGCCCCCACGCCGCCGACGCCCACGGAGGTCAACCCCTTCGCGGCGCCCGCGCCGCACGCCCCGCCCGCGCCGCACGCCCCGCCCGCGCCGCACGCCCCGCCCGCGCCGGACGCGCCGCGGCCGCAGTTCGCGCCGCTCACGCCCCCGGCGCAGCAGCCCGCTCCCCCGGCCGGCGCGTTCGGCGCCCCGGGCGCCCCGGACGCGCCCGCCGCACCCGGCGGCCCCTGGGGCCCGCCCCCCGGTCCCGGCTACGGCGCCGGCGCCTCCGGCCCGCCCGCGGCACCCGGATACCCCGGGCACCCCGGCTACCCGGGATACCCGCAGCGGCCCTCCGGCCCCACCAACGGCATGGCCATCGCCTCCCTGGTGCTCGGCATCATCGCCCTCCCGGTGGCCTTCGCCCCGTTCTTCTTCTGGGCCGGTACGGTCCTCGGCCTGGTCGGCCTGGGCCTCGGCATCGCCGCCGTGGTGCGCGCCCGCAACGGCGGCCCCCGCAAGGGGATGGCCCTGGCGGGCACGATCCTGGGCCTGCTCAGCATCCTGACCTCGGTCGCCGGTTTCTTCATCACCGTCGCCGTCGTCAAGGAGACCGGCAAGGCGATCGACCGGAGCCTCGAGCGCGAGCGCGAGAAGCTGGACCACATGTACCCGGAGGACGACCCGTCGGCGTCCCCCTCCCAGGTGCCGGGCCTGACCAGCGCGCTGCCGTTCGGCGAGACCTTCACGTACGACAACGGACTCAAGGTCAGCCTCGGGGTCCCGACGAAGTACGAGCCGAAGGGCTACGCCCGTGACCGGATCAAGAACGCGGTCCGGATCGCGATCACGATCACCAACGACACGGACGCGCCGCACGACGTGATCTACGCCGTGCCCAGCGTCCGCGACGGCAGCGGCGGGACCGCCCAGCAGGTCTACGACAGCGCCGGCGGCGTACCGAAGATGATCACGGGCTCGATCCTGCCCGGGCAGTCGGCCAGCGGGGTCGCGGCGTTCGAGGTGCCCGAGGGGACCACGAACATCAGCGCCTCCATCTCCGGCGGGACCCTCCTCGACCAGGTGAAGTTCGCCGGCCCGATCGGCTGACGCCGGCCGGTGCGAAGGGTCCGGCCGCCCGGCCGGACCCCGTCCGGACCCCGTCCGGACCCCGCCCGGTACCGCCGTTCCGCGCGGATTCCCGGACATCGCGTCAGAAAGACGATTAGACTGGCGGGGTGCCTCAACTTCGCCTCGCGCTGAATCAGATCGACTCGCACGTCGGCGACATCGCCGCCAACGCCGACTCGGTCGTCCACTGGACCCGGCACTCCGCCGAGCAGGGCGCCCACCTGGTGGCGTTCCCCGAGATGATGCTGACCGGGTACCCCGTCGAGGACCTCGCGCTGCGCGCGTCCTTCGTCGAGGCCTCCCGCACCGCACTGCGCACCCTCGCGGAGCGCCTCGCGGCGGAGGGCCTCGACGAGCTGCCGGTCGTCGTCGGCTACCTGGACCGCACCGAGAAGGCCGCGCCCCGGCTCGGCCGCCCGGCCGGCTCCCCCGAGAACGCGGCCGCCGTCCTGCACCGCGGCGAGGTCGTGCTGCGCTTCGCCAAGCACCACCTCCCCAACTACGGGGTGTTCGACGAGTTCCGGTACTTCGTGCCGGGCGACACCCAGCCCGTGATCCGGGTGCGCGGCGTCGACGTGGCCCTCGCCATCTGCGAGGACCTCTGGCAGGAGGGCGGCCGCGTCCCCGCCACCCGCTCCGCCGGGGCCGGTCTGCTGATCTCGGTCAACGCCTCCCCCTACGAGCGCAACAAGGACGACCAGCGCCTGGAGCTGGTGCGGGGGCGCGCCCAGGAGGCCGGTTGCACCCTCGCCTACCTGGCGATGATCGGCGGCCAGGACGAGCTGGTCTTCGACGGGGACTCGATCGTCGTGGACGCCGGCGGCGAGGTGATCGCCCGCGCCCCGCAGTTCTCCGAGGGCTGCGTCCTGGTCGACCTGGAGCTGCCCGCCGCCCGGGCCGACGCCCCCGAGGGCGTCGTGGACGACGGGCTGCGCATCGACCGCGTGATCCTGTCCGAGGAGCCCGTGGCCCCGTACGACCCGGTGGTGCCCGGCGGCTACGCCGACCGGCTCGACGACGACGAGGAGATCTACGACGCGCTGGTCGTGGGCCTGCGCGCGTACGTCCGCAAGAACGGCTTCCGCTCCGTCCTGATCGGGCTCTCCGGCGGCATCGACTCGGCGCTCGTCGCGGCCGTCGCCTGCGACGCGATCGGCGCGCAGAACGTGTACGGCGTCGCGATGCCCTCGAAGTACTCCTCCGAGCACTCCAAGGGCGACGCGGCGGACCTGGCGCAGCGGACCGGCCTCCACTTCCGGACCGTCCCGATCGAGCCGATGTTCGACGCCTACATGGGCGCGCTGGGCCTCACCGGCCTCGCCGAGGAGAACCTCCAGTCCCGGCTGCGCGGCACCCTGCTGATGGCCCTCTCCAACCAGGAGGGCCACATCGTGCTGGCCCCGGGCAACAAGTCCGAGCTGGCCGTCGGCTACTCCACGCTCTACGGGGACTCGGTCGGCGCCTACGGTCCGATCAAGGACGTCTACAAGACGGATGTCTTCCGGCTCGCGCGGTACCGCAACCGGGCGGCCGCCGAGCGCGGCGAGACCCCGCCGATCCCGGAGAACTCGATCGTGAAGCCGCCGAGCGCGGAACTGCGGCCCGGACAGGTCGACACGGACTCGCTGCCCGACTATCCGGTGCTCGACGCGGTCCTCGACCTGTACGTGGACCGCGACCAGGGCCTGGAGGCGATCGTCGCGGCCGGCTTCGACCCCGAGCTGGTCGCCAGGACCCTGCGGATGGTGGACGCCGCCGAGTACAAGCGCCGCCAGTACCCGCCGGGCACCAAGATCTCCGCGAAGGGCTTCGGCAAGGACCGCCGCCTGCCCATCACGAACGGCTGGCGCGAGCAGGCGTAGCCGGCCCGCGCCGCGGCCGCCGCCCTACGGCCGCCCGGTCACCCGGGCGGCCACGGGCAGGTGGTCGCTGCCGGTGCGCGGCAGGGTCCAGGAGGCCTCCGGCTTCACCCCGCGCACCAGGATCTGGTCGATCCGGGCCATCGGGAACTGGGCGGGCCAGCTGAAGCCGAAGCCGTCTCCGGCCGCGCCCTGCGTGGAGCGCATCTGGGAGGTGACCTCGGACAGTGCGCGGTCGTTCATGGTGCCGTTGAGGTCGCCGAGCAGGACCACGTTCTTCAGCGGTTCGGAGGCGAGGGCCTCGCCCAGCGCGTCGGCGCTGTTGTCGCGCTGGTTGGCGGTGAAGCCGGCGTTGAGCTTGACCCGGACCGAGGGCAGGTGGGCCACGTAGACGCCGAGGTCACCGAAGGGGCCGGCGACGGTGGTGCGCATGGCCCGGACCCAGCCCAGCCGGATGTCCACGGGCTTGCTGGAGGTCAGCGGGTACTTGCTCCACACCCCGACCGTGCCCTCGACGGCGTGGTACTTGTACGTGCCTTCGAGGGCCTTCTCGTAGACGGGGACGGCGTCGGCCTTGAGCTCGGTCAGGGCCAGTACGTCGGCCCCCGACTTGGCCACGGACTCGGCGGTGCGGCGCGGGTCCGGGTTGTCGGCGTCGACGTTGTGGGTGGCGACGGTCAGGTTGCCGCCGGAGCCGGACTTGTCGGTGACGAGCCCGCCGAAGAGGTTGGCCCAGACGGCGGCCGTCAGCAGTATCGAGATCAGCGCGGTGGCGGACTTGCGGACCACCGCGATGACCAGCAGCACCGGTACGGCCAGGCCCAGCCAGGGCAGGAAGGTCTCGGTGAGGCTGCCGAGGTTGCCCACGTCGTTGGGCAGCTCCGCGTGGAAGATCATGATCAGCGAGATCACGGCGGCCACCGAGGCGGTCACGATCCCGCGCTTCCAGATGCCCGGGTCGCGGCGCAGCTCGGCCAGCCGGCGCCGCAGACCGGATCCGGAGGGCTCGGGCTCGGAGCCGTCGTTCCCCGTCTCCGTCAAGTACGCCTGTGCCATGCCGTGTCCTCGCTGCCGTGCTCGCGCTCCGTCCCCGCCCTTTGACCCTAGGCGATGTTCGAAGCCTTCCGTGCCGTCCTCGCGGCCGTACCACCGGGAGGACGAACGGCCGTGCGGCCTAGGTTCCGCTTGTCACGAAACGCGCACATTGGCCCCCGCGCCCCCGGGGAGGGCCGGGAGTGTGACGTACGGGTCAGTGCGCCGGGTCCGCGCCACTTCCGCCTCCGGCCCGACGGGTGCCACCATGGTGGGTGAGTCCGGGGACGCCGTGAGGGCGCCTCGAGATGACACAAGGAGCAGTTGCAATGACGCACGCCGTTTCGCCTGCCCGCGAAGCCTCCGGCCCGACCCTGTACGGGGGCAAGGGCACCCGGCGCATCACCGTTCGCGACCTGAACCTCGCCAAGGAGCGCGGCGAGAAGTGGCCCATGCTCACCGCCTACGACGCCATGACGGCGTCGGTGTTCGACGAGGCCGGCATCCCGGTGATCCTCGTCGGTGACTCGATGGGCAACTGTCACCTCGGCTACGACACCACCGTCCCCGTCACCATGGACCACATGACCATGCTGTCCGCGGCGGTCGTACGGGGCACCAGCCGCGCGCTGGTCATCGGCGACATGCCGTTCGGCTCGTACCAGGAGGGCCCGGTCCAGGCCCTGCGCAACGCCACCCGGCTGGTCAAGGAGGCCGGGGTCGGCGCGGTCAAGCTGGAGGGCGGCGAGCGTTCCCTCGCCCAGACCGAGCTGATCGTGCAGGCGGGCATCCCGGTCATGTCGCACCTGGGGCTGACCCCGCAGTCCGTGAACGCCATGGGCTACCGGGTGCAGGGCCGGGGCGACGAGGCCGCGCACCAGCTGCTGCGCGACGCGAAGGCCGCGCAGGACGCGGGCGCCTTCGCGGTGGTGCTGGAGCTGGTCCCGGCCGAGCTGGCCGCCGAGGTCACCCGGTCCCTGCACATCCCGACGGTCGGCATCGGGGCCGGCGCGGAGTGCGACGCGCAGGTGCTGGTGTGGACCGACATGATGGGGCTGACCGGCGGGAAGCTGCCGAAGTTCGTGAAGCAGTACGCGAACCTCCGGGCGACCATGGGTGACGCGGCGAAGGCCTTCGCCGAGGACGTGGTCGGCGGAACGTTCCCGCAGGAGCAGCACGCCTTCCACTAGTCCCACCCGGTCCTCCGGGGCCTCCACCGACAGCCCGCCGGCCCGGCGCCGACGGGCTGTCGGCTGCCTGTCGGTCGCCTGTCGGCCGTCTGTCGGTGCTTTGTCAGTGACGACTGGTCCCATGGTGGACATGACGCGAAACGACAAGAACCCCAACGCCGTGGAAGTACGGGGGCTGGTCAAGCACTACGGCGAGACCAAGGCCCTCGACGGGGTCGACCTGGATGTCCGCGAGGGCACGGTCCTCGGGGTCCTCGGACCGAACGGCGCGGGCAAGACCACCCTGGTGCGCTGCCTGTCCACCCTGATCATCCCGGACGCGGGCACCGCCCGGGTCGCGGGCTACGACGTGGTCCTCCAGCCCCGGCAGCTGCGCCGCACCATAGGCCTCACCGGCCAGTACGCCTCGGTCGACGAGAAGCTCTCCGGCTGGGAGAACCTCTACATGATCGGCCGGCTGCTGGACCTGTCCCGCAAGGACGCCCGCTCCCGCGCCGACGAGATGCTGGAGCGGTTCTCCCTCACCGAGGCCGCGAAGAAGGCCGCGATGAACTACTCCGGCGGTATGCGCCGCCGGCTCGACCTGGCCGCCTCGCTGATCGGCAACCCGGCCGTCCTCTACCTGGACGAGCCGACCACCGGTCTGGATCCGCGTACCCGCAACGAGGTGTGGGACGAGGTGCAGCGGCTGGTCGCCGAGGGCGCCACCGTCCTGCTCACCACCCAGTACATGGAGGAGGCCGAGCAGCTCGCGAGCGAGCTGACGGTCATCGACCGCGGCAAGGTCATCGCCAGCGGCAAGGTCGACGAGCTGAAGGCGAAGGTCGGCGGCCGTACGCTGCGGATCCGCCCCGTCGATCCCTCCGGCCTGCCGGGCATGGCCCGCGCCCTCGCGGAGGCCGGGCTGGACGGCGTCGCCGGTTCGCAGGCCGTGCCGGACGAGGGGGCGCTGCTGGTGCCGATCCTCAGCGACGAGCAGCTGACCGCCGTGGTCGGCCTGCTGGCCGCCCGCGGGTACGCCATCGCCGACCTCGGCACGTACCTGCCCAGCCTGGACGAGGTGTTCCTGTCCATCACCGGGCAGAAGCCCGCCATCACCGAGGAGGTAGCGGCATGAGCTCCGTCACCACGACCAAGCCCGCCGACGCCGTCACCGCCCCGGCCGGGCGGACCGAGGCCCCCGGCGAGGGCCGGATCGGCCTGCGGGCCAACCTGCGGCACATCGGCGCGCTGGTGCGCCGCAACGCCCTGCAGATCAAGCAGGACCCGGAGTCGATGTTCGACGTCCTGTTCATGCCGATCATCTTCACGCTGCTGTTCGTGTTCGTCTTCGGCGGCGCGATCTCCGGCAAGGGCAACCAGGGCGACTACGTCAACTACGTGGTCCCCGGCCTGATGGCCATGATGGGCATGAACATCGCGATGGGCGTCGGCACCGGCGTCAACGACGACTTCAAGAAGGGCGTGATGGACCGCTTCCGGTCCATGCCGATCGCCCGGTCCTCGGTCCTCGTCGCCAAGATCGTCGTCGAGCTCGGCCGGATGATGGTCGCCATCACCATCCTGCTCGGCATGGGCTTCATCCTCGGCCTGTCGATCAAGTCGTCGGTGGTGGACCTGTTCCTGGCCATCGGGCTGTCGGCGGTCTTCGGCGCCTCGCTGATGTGGATCTTCATCCTGCTGGGTCTCACCCTGAAGACCGCCCAGGCGGTGCAGGGCATGGCGATGATCGTCCTGATGCCGCTGCAGTTCGGCAGCTCGATCTTCGCCCCGCCGACGACGATGCCCGGCTGGCTGCAGAGCTTCACCGACGTCAACCCGCTGTCCAACCTGGCCGACGCGGCGCGCGGCCTGATCAACGGCACGCCGCTCGGCAACTCGGTGTGGATCACCCTGGCCTGGTCGGTCGCCATCACGGCGGTCACCATGCCGATCGCGGTCCGCAAGTTCCGCCAGAAGACCTGATCCGCGTCCGGCCGGTCCGTCCGGATCGCGTCCCGGACGGACCCGCACGGGGGACGGAGCCGGATCAGAAGAGGGCGGTGGCCTCCTCCAGGGTGAGGCCGCCGCCTTCGGCGTACGCCGCCTCGTACGCGGCGTCGCCCAGTGCCGCCCGCGCCAGCTCCTCGGCGCGGGCGCTGTCCTCGCGTTCGGTGCTGACCCGGAAGTGCCCCGGGGGCAGGTGGGCGCGGTAGGCGCCGAGCAGCCGGGCGGCGTCGCGGCTGCGCTGCCGGCCGCCGAGGGAGGCCAGGGCAAGGCTCGCGGTCATCAGGTAGACCGCCGGTATCTGCGGGGCCATCATCCGCGCCATGGGGTCCTCGACGACCCGCAGGGCCTGGCGCAGCCGCTCCAGGGCCTCCTCGTGGCAGCCTTCCTGGTTGTCCAGCCAGGCCATCGTGCCCAGCAGGAAGCCGTCGAAGATGGCGAAGGCGCCGAAGGCGAACTCGTCGCGCAGGAGCTGGAGCTGCGCGCGGGCCTCGGTGATCCGGCCGGTGCGGCCGAGGACGCCCGCGAGGAACATCCGGGCGGCGGGCATGGCCTCGTTGCTGAACCGTTGGACCGTGCCGGTGATCTCGGTGAGGATCTCCTCGGCCTCCTCGTTCCGGCCGGCCTCGGCGAGGGTTCCGGCCATCCGCACGCGCAGGACCGCCACCTGGGCCTTCGCGCCGAGGCGTTCGGCGTAGGAGATGGCCTCGCGGTAGTCCTGGGTGGCGAGGTCGTACTCGCCGCACTTCTCCCGGGCCTCTGCGCGGGCGGAGATCGCCTCGGCGCAGCCCCAGGTGTCGCCGAGTTCGCGGAAGAGGGCCAGGCTCTCCTCGGCGTCGCGGGAGGCGTCGCCCGCCCAGTCGGCGCGGTTGGCGAGGATGTTGGCGCGCAGCTGGAGCGCGGAGGCCAGTTCCCAGCGGTAGCCGAGGGTGCGGGAGGTGTCGACGGTGGCGTCGACGACACGCTGGAGCAGCCCGGTGTCGCCCGCGATCATGACGGCGTAGATCCACAGGAAGGCCGGCGTCCGGCAGGTCTGCGGGAGCCCCGGCCGGTAGGTGGCGAGGACCCCGTCGACCAGGGCGCGGACCTCCGGGGAGTCCCAGGTGGCGTTGGTCTGGTCCCGGGAGGCCAGCTGGACCAGGTGGAGGGCGCGCCAGGCCTCGGTGCGGACCTCGCCGGAGTAGGGCGGGGGTGAGTCGACGAGCTGCGTGTACACGGGCTGCGCGGGGGTCACGGGCGGCAGGAAGGGGTTGGGGCCGAGGGCGGCGGCCGCGTCGGTCCAGTGCCGGGACTCGGCGCGCTGGTCGTGCATGTGCCAGTACCAGCCCAGGGAATGGACGAGGCAGAGCACCTCGTCGGTGTCGCGGGTGGCGACGGCGCGGCGCAGGGCCGTACGGAGGTTCTCGTACTCGGTGGCGATCCGGTCGGCGGCCTGCCGCTGGCCGTGGCCGCGGAGCAGGGGCTCGCTGGTACGGGCGAGTTCGCGGTAGTGGACGAGGTGGCGGCGCGCGGTGTCCTCCAGGGCGCCGTCGGCCGCGTTGAGGCGTTCGGCGGCGTACTCGCCGACCGTCTCCAGGAGCCGGTAGCGCATGCCGTCGGGGCCGCCCGGCTCGGCGACGACGAGGGACTTGTCGACGAGGGAGCCGAGGACGTCGGCGACGTCGAGGGAGCCGTGCGCGCAGACGGCTTCGGCGGCGGCGAGGTCGCAGCCGCCGGCGAAGACCGACAGGCGGGCGAGGACGGCCCGTTCGGGTGCGTCGAGGAGGTCCCAGGACCAGTCGACGACGGCGCGCAGGGTCTTCTGGCGGGGCAGGAGCGTGCGGGCGCCACTGGTCAGGAGGCGGAAGCGGTCGTCGAGGCGGTCGGCGATCTGGCGCGGGGTGAGCAGCCGCAGCCGGGCGGCGGCCAGTTCGATGGCCAGCGGCAGACCGTCCAGGCGGCGGCAGATCTCGGCGGCGGCGGCCGGGTCGTCGGCGACGGAGAACCCGGGGCGGGCGGCGGCCCCTCGCTCACCGAGGAGCCGCAGCGCGACGGGGTCGGGCAGCGGCTCCACGGGCCGCAGCAACTCCCCCGGGACGCCGAGGGGTTCACGGCTGGTGGCCAGGATCCGCACGCCCGGGCAGTGCGTGAGGACGTGTTCGGCGAGGGTGGCGGCGGCGTCGACGACGTGCTCGCAGTTGTCCAGGAGCAGCAGCAGCCGGCGGCGGGAGCAGTGCTCGGCGAGCCGGGCCAGCGGGTCGTCCCCGCCCGCCCCCGTGAGCGCCCGCAGCTCCTCGGCGGCGGCGCCGCGCAGCTTGGTCTCACGGGCGCCGAGGGCGGCGAGGACGGCCTCGGCGACGTCCTCCGGATCGTCCACGGGCGCCAGCTCGACGATCCACACCCCGTCGGGCCAGTCGCCTGCGGCGTGCGTTTCGGCGGCCTCCTGCGACAGCCGCGTCTTCCCGGCCCCGCCGGGCCCGAGCAGGGTGACGAGCCGCGCCCGCGCGAGATCCTCCCCGATGACCCGGATGTCCTCCTCCCGCCCGACGAAGGTCGTCAACCGCGCCCGGAGGTTCCCCGGCCCGGGGGCGGCGGACACCGGCTGCCCGTGCCCGGCGACCGCCCCGTGCCCCGGCCCGGCCGCGGCCGGGTGACCCGGCTCGGCGGCACCCGCGTGCCCGGCTGCCACGGGCCCCGGATGCCCCGGGTCCGGGTGACCCGGACCGGCGGCGCCCGGAAGGTGGGGGCCGCCGACGGGCAGGCGCTCCGGCCCGGCGGGAGCCTGCCGGTCGGGGGCCGGGTAGCCGGGGGCCGCGGGGAACCCGTGGCCCGGGACGGCCGGGGCCTGGTGGGCCGGGACGGGTGGCGTGGTCGGGGTCGGGGTGAGGAGGGTGGTGTGGAGGGTGCGGAGGGTTGGGCCCGGGTCGGTGCCCAGGCGGGTCGCGAGGTCGCGGCGGACCTCCTCGTAAGCGGCCAGCGCCTCCGCGGGGCGGCCCACCGCACGCAGGGCTTCGATGCGCAGCGCCTGGAGGGGCTCGTCCAGGGGCTGCCGGGCGCAGAGCGCGGTCAGTTCGGGGAGCGCCGACTCCGCCTCGCCCAGGGCGAGCGCCGCGCCGAGCCGGCCCCGGCGCGCGTCCATCCGTACGGCCTCCCAGCGCGCGGACTCGGCCGTCGCGTCGGGGAGGGAGGCCAGCGCCGGGCCCCGCCACAGGGAGAGGGCCTCGTCGTACAGGGCTGCCGCCCCGGCGGGGTCGGGGGTGGCCGCCGCCGTCCGCACGAGGCGTTCGAAGCGGTACACGTCGACGTCCTCGCGCCGCGCCTCCAGGAGGTAGCCGCCCTCGACGGAGCGTACGGCCGCGCGCCCCAGCGTCCGCCGCAGGCGCCCCACGAGCGCCTGGAGCGCGGCCGCGGCGTCGCCCGGCGGGTCGGCGTCCCACACCTCGGCGACGAGCAGCGCGACGGGCACGGCCCGGCCGGGCCGCAGCGCGAGGGCGGTCAGCAGCGCCCGCAGGCGCGCGCCGCCGACGGCGACGGGGTTCCCGTCGTCGTGGAGGGCCTGGGCGGTGCCGAGAATCGCGTAGCGCACCGGCCCATTGTCCCCGTACGGGGAACCGGCCCCGGACCCCCGCCCGCCGGGGCCCCGGGATAGGTTTCGCCGCATGGGTCACCAGGGCAGCCGCGGCGAGCGGCAGATCAGTTCCGTATTCCTCGGCATCGTCGCCGTCATGGCCGTCACCGGCTGGGCGGTGTGGACGGGGTACGCGACGAGCACCGGTCTCGCGGTGTTCCTGTTCGTGACGGCGGCCTGGATCGTGTCCCTGTGCCTGCACGAGTACGCGCACGCCCGGACCGCCCTGCACGGCGGGGACATCTCGGTCGGCGCGAAGGGCTACCTGACGCTGAACCCGCTGAAGTACACGCACGCACTGCTCAGCATCGTGCTGCCGGTGGTGTTCGTGATCCTGGGCGGGCTGGGTCTGCCCGGCGGGGCCGTGTACATCGAGCGCGACCGGATCCAGGGCCGCTGGAAGCACAGTCTGGTCTCGGCGGCGGGGCCGCTGACGAACGTGGCCTTCGCGATCGTGTGCACGGCGCCGTTCTGGCTGGACGCCCTGGACGGGGTGCCCATGGCGTTCCGTTTCGCGCTGGCGTTCCTGGCGCTGCTCCAGGTGTCGGCGGCGATCCTGAACTTCCTGCCGGTGCCGGGCCTGGACGGCTACGGGGTGATCGAGCCGTGGCTCTCGCACCGGGCGCGCCGGGAGCTGGCGCCGCTGGCCCCGTTCGCGCTGATCGGCGTGTTCGCGCTGCTGTGGATCCCGGAGGTCAACGCGTTCTTCTTCGACGTGGTCAGCGGAGTGCTGAGCTCGCTGGGCGTGTCGGACCTGGAGACGTACTGCGGCCGCGACCTGTACCGCTTCTGGCAGGACACGGACGGCTACTGCGTCGTCGAGCAGGGCTAGCCCGCCGTCAGGCCTGCTTCTCGGCCTTCGCCTTGCGGATGTAGTACCAGGCCATGTTGGACGTCAGGCCGGCGAGCAGCACCCACACGATCCCGAGGAAGCTCCCCTCGACGAAGGCGATCACGGCCGCGGCCACGGCGAGGGCGCAGACGACAACGGCGAAGACGGCAAGGCGGGGCATCCGGAACAGCTCCTCGGGAACACAAGACGGGTCGAGCCCCTCCAGTGTCCCCCATGCCCCTGCCGCCCCGGCACGGACGTGCCGGGGCGGCAGGGGCGGGGCCGGTCAGACGTCGGTGAGGCGCAGGCCGGCGTGGGCCTTGTAGCGGCGGTTGGTGGAGATCAGGTTGGCGACCATGGCCTCGACCTGGTGGGCGTTGCGCAGCCGGCCCGAGAAGACGCCGCGCATGCCGGGGATGCGGGCCGCGAGGGCCTGGACCAGGTCGGTGTCGGCGCGGGACTCGCCGAGGACCATGACGTCGGTGTCGATCTCCTCCACCGACTCGTCCTGGAGCAGGACCGCCGAGAGGTGGTGGAAGGCGGCGGTGACGCGGGAGTCGGGGAGCAGGGCGGCGGCCTGCTGGGCGGCGCTGCCCTCCTCGACCTGGAGGGCGTAGGCGCCCTGCTTGTCGAAGCCCAGCGGGTTGACGCAGTCCACGACGAGCTTGCCCGCGAGGTCCTCGCGGAGCGCTTCGAGGGTCTTGGCGTGGCCCTCCCACGGCACGGCGATGATGACGATGTCGCTGCGGCGCGCGCATTCGGCGTTGTCCGCGCCCTCCACGCCGAGCCCCAGTTCCTCGGCCGCGGTGCGCGCGCGGTCGGCGGCGCGGGAGCCGATGATCACCTTCTGGCCGGCCCGGGCGAGCCGGTAGGCGAGGCCGCGGCCCTGGTCCCCGGTGCCGCCGAGGACGCCGACGACGAGGCCGGAGACGTCGGGCAGGTCCCAGGGGTCCTTGGCCGGGGGCTTCTGCGTGCTGTCTGAGGAAGTCATGGGGGCGAGGGTACTGCCGAGTAGGCCAAGGTCGAAGGGGTGGGCACGCGGGGACCGGCCGGGGCCCGGGCGCGGCGATGCGCGCTCCCGGGGGCCACGGATGGTGCAGGATGCCGACATGGATGCCGTGAGGGTCGCTCTGCTGCGGGAGGTGCTCGCCGGTACGCAGTGGCCGGGCGACGCCCGGCGCTTCGCCGGGGCGCTGCGGCGCTCGGTGATGCCGGCCGGGGGCAGTCTGCTGCTGGTGGGGACGGAGCAGTACGAGCCCTGGCACATGGCGGCGCACCTGGTGGACGAGGCCGCCTGGTCGGGTCTGCCGGAGCTGGCGCCGACCCTGGTACGCCACCACGTGCGGCCGGGTGAGCCGCCGCACCTGTCGGTCGGGCTGAGCCGGCTGGAGGCGGCCCGGCGCGGGCACACGCTGCTGGTGGTGGCTCCGGAGCGGCCCGGCGAGGGCCTGCTGGAGCGGGTGCACGACGCCCGGCGGGCGGGGGCCACCGTACTGTCGCTGGACGGCGGGGACCCGGATCTGGGGACGCTCGCGCACGACGCACTGTCGGTGCCGCGGGGCGCCGCCGAGCTGGACCTGGACACGGTGCAGCACCTGGTCAGCGCGGCGGCCGGGGAGAACGGCCTGCCGGTGCAGCGCGGGCCTCGGCGGCTGCGGGACCGGCTGGCACGGCTGGCCGACCAGCTGACCGCGCCACCACCCAGCCGCTGGTGAGGGCCCTGCCGCGGGGGCGGGCTCAGGTGGCGGTGCCGGCCGTGCCCTCGCCTTCCTCCTCCTCGCGGGTCTTGTCGTTCCACTTGGGGTCGTTCTGCCACTCGAGGTTGCGTTCCTGCGCCGCCTCCATGGCGCGGCCGGCCTCCTCGGGCGTCTCGTAAGGGCCGAAACGGTCCTTGGCGGGGCACTCGGGTCCCTCTTCGACCTTCTTGTGGACCAGGCAGTAGTACCACTCGCCCGCTTTGCCCACCTGGCGCTTCTTGAACAGGGCCATCGTCGTCAGGCTCCTCTCGATGCCGCTCTCCGGCTCTCTCTGCCGCCATGCTGCCCCATCCCCGCTGGATACACTCGCTTGCATGTCCGGCCAGTCGCTGCTCGTACCAGGCGAGCTCTCTCCCGCCCGTTCCGTTCCCGGAAACATCCGCCGCCCCGAGTACGTGGGCAAGCCCGCGCCCACCCCGTACACCGGTCCGGAGGTGCAGTCGGCCGAAACCATCGAGGCCATGCGCATCGCCGGCCGGATCGCCGCCCAGGCGATGGAGGAGGCCGCCAAGCACATCGCTCCGGGGGTGACCACCGACGAGCTGGACCGGGTCGCGCACGCGTACATGTGCGACCACGGCGCCTATCCCTCGACGCTGGGCTACCGGGGCTTCCCCAAGTCCCTGTGTTCCTCGGTCAACGAGGTCATCTGCCACGGGATCCCCGACTCGACCGTCCTGCGCGACGGCGACATCGTGAACCTCGACGTGACCGCGTACATCGGCGGGGTGCACGGCGACAACAACGCCACCTACCTGTGCGGCGAGGTCGACGAGGAGTCGCGGCTGCTGGTGGAGCGCACCCGCGAGGCCCTGAACCGGGCCGTCAAGGCCGTGAAGCCGGGCCGTCAGATCAACATCATCGGCCGGGTCATCGAGTCGTACGCGAAGCGCTTCGGCTACGGCGTGGTCCGGGACTTCACCGGGCACGGCATCAACTCGTCCTTCCACTCCGGCCTGATCGTCCCGCACTACGACAGCCCGCACGCCACGACCGTGATCGAGCCCGGCATGACCTTCACCATCGAGCCGATGCTGACGCTGGGCACCCACGAGTACGACATGTGGGAGGACGGCTGGACGGTCGTCACGAAGGACCGCAAGCGCACCGCGCAGTTCGAGCACACCCTCGTGGTGACCGACACCGGGGCGGAGATCCTGACCCTGCCCTAGTGCGCGGGCCCCGCGGGGCGGCTTCATTTTTTACCGACAAGGCGTCGGGAACACATTGACTTAGGCAAACCTAAGTAGGAAGATCGGGCGTGGGTGGCGATGCCGCCACGCCCGATTCCTCTTCTACGGAGGTCCGTCTTGGACGCCTTCTCCACGGTCATCCGTGTCGCCTCGCACGAGCAGCACACCGAGGCCGAGACCTCTTCCTTCATGAGCGACCTGCTCGGCGGGCAGCTCGGGGTCGAGGCGTACACCCGGTACACCGAGCAGCTGTGGTTCGTGTACCGGGCTCTGGAGGACGCGGCCGGGGCGCTGCGCGAGGACCCCGTCGCGGGGCCCTTCATCCAGCCCGAGCTGATGCGCGTCGCCGAGATCGAGCGGGACCTCGCGCACCTGCTGGGCCCGGACTGGCGCGAGCGCGTCAGCGCGCTGCCCGCGACGCGTGCGTACGCGGAGCGCGTGGCCGAGTGCGCGGCCACCTGGCCGGGCGGGTACGTCGCCCACCACTACACCCGCTACCTGGGCGACCTCTCCGGCGGGCAGATCATCCGCGACAAGGCGGAGCGGACCTGGGGCTTCGAGCGCAAGGGTGACGGCGTGCGATTCTACGTCTTCGCCGCCATAACCAACCCCGCCGCCTTCAAGCGGACCTACCGGGAGCTGCTGGACGGCATCGCCGCGGACGACCTGGAGAAGCAGCGCATCATCGACGAGTGCAAGCGCGCCTTCGACTTCAACGGCGCGGTCTTCCGCGAGCTGGGCGAGGAGTTCCCGCTCAGCGCGTGAGGCCCACGGGCAGCAGGTGAGGGCCGGTCCGGTGCGCGGAGCACCGGGCCGGCCCTCGCCGTGTCCCTCTCGCCGTGTCCCGTCCTACGAGGCGAAGCGGACCCGGCCGCCGAGTTCCACGGTGCCGTCCGGGCCCGGGGCCGTGAGGATCTGCGAGCCGGCGCCCTGGGTGATGTTCAGGGCGCGGTTCAGCCGTGCCGTCAGCACGATCGCCGCCGAGCCGGTGGCCTCGTCCTCGGGGACGGCTCCGTCGGGGCGGCGGGGGAAGCCCCGGGCGCGGACGCGGCCCGCCCTCTCGTCCTCCCAGGCCCAGGCGTACAGCCAGCCCTCGCCCGGCGGCGGGGCGGGCAGCGCGTCGACCTCGGCGGGGGTGGCGTACTGCTCGGTGCGGATCGGGGTGACCCACTCGGGGCGGGCCGTGATCCAGGTGAACTCCCCGTCGTCACGCGCCCATACGGATCCGGCGGGCGGCTGGAGCTCCTCCACGTCGAGCAGCCAGGCGAGCCCGACCAGCGGGTGGCCGGCGAAGGCCAGGCGGGTGCCGGGCGTGCGGATGTCGACGACCCCGCGCTCGGGGTCGTCGACGAACACCGTCTCGCTGTAGCCGAGTTCGGCGGCCAGCGCCTGCCGGGCCGCGTCGTCCGGGCAGGTGCGGCCGTCGCGGACGACTCCGAGCGGGTTGCCGTACCGGCCGTCACCCGCGCAGAAGACCCTGAGCACATCGAGATCGTTCACGCGGGCATTCAAACACGGCGGGGCCGCGGGTCAGTTCTGGGCGGCTCCGCGGCGGCGGCGGGCGATGTACACCGCTCCCGCTCCGGCGGCGATGACCGCGCCGGAGGCGCCCAGGAGGGCGCCGGCGGGGATCTCGGAGCCGGTGGAGGCGAGGTTGCCGCCGACGGACCCGCCGGCCGAACCGCCCACCGAGCCGCCGGTGGTGGAACCGCCGCTGCTGCCGCCGCTGGAGCCGCCGGTGGTGGGAAGGGTGGCGTCCTTGTCCACGGATACGGAGAGGTTGACGTCGTCGAACCGCACGCCCGCCTTGTAGTCGGAGCTGGCGCCGCCGTTCCGGCTGAAGGCGGCCGCACCCTCGGCGGTGAGGGCGGTGCGGACGGCGTTCAGGGTGAGGACGCCGTTCTTGGTCTTGTAGTCGGCCGTGGTCAGGTCGAGGGTGGCGAAGGAGATGCCGGTCTTCGTGGTGGCGCCGTTCTTCATGTCCAGGACCAGGGTGCCCTTGGCGCCCTCGGCGTTGATGCGGACGTTGGCGAAGCTCAGGTCGACGCCGTGGTCGGGGCGCTGGAAGCGCAGGCTGCCCTGGAAGGAGGCGTTCAGCTTCTGCGCCTTGGCGTCGAGGGTGCCCGTGCCGCCGCCGAAGGAGAAGCTGTCGCCGTTCTTGGCGGCGCCGCCCTCGGGGGTGATGGCGCCGCCGTCCCCGACGTAGGTGCGCAGGGACTCCTTGACGCCCCAGGCGAGCTTGCCGCTGAGGATCTGCTGCGGGCCGTCGACGGGGGTGGTGGACCCGCCCTGCGACGGAGTGGCCCCGGTGGTGCTCGGCGTCGGGCCCGTGGCGGAGGTCGAGGTGGTGGGGGCGGCGGACGTCGTGGACGTCGTGGGCCCGGCGGAGGTGGAGGTCGAGGTGGTGGGGGCGGGCGAGGAGGAGCCCGAGGTGGAGGTGGTCGGGGACGGCTGCTGGATGTCCAGGGCGGCCGACAGCGGGTCGCCGTCCTCGCCGGCGTACGACTGGTTGCCGAGGAGGTCGGCGGCGGACTGGGTGAGGGTGGTCTTCAGGCCGGCCGTGTTCATGCCGGCGAAGGCCACGTCCGCGAAGTGGACGTCCCGGGTGAGCACGTCGTTGCGGGTGACGTCGACCAGGAGCTTCTTCGTGCCCGAGTCGAAGCGGAGGTTCGCCAGCGTGACCGTGAAGCCGTGGTGGGTCGAGTGGAAGGTGACGGAGCCCAGGAACTTCGCGGTCAGCACGTGGCCGCCGGCCTTGTCGTACGTGCCGCTGGCGCCGGAGAAGCGGAAGGTGCCGTCCGCATTCTTGGTGGCGCCGTCCTTCACGGTGATCGTGCCCTGGGCCGTGTGCTCGACGTAGTTGCGGTAGCTGCCCCGCACGCCCCAGTCGAGGGTGCCGCTCAGGATCGGGAACGTCTCGGCGGCTGCCCGGGCCCCGGCGGCCCGGCCGCCGGCGTCGGCGGTCGCGGGCAGGACGAAGGCGGTGGTGCCGAGGGCGGCGGCGGTGAGGACGGCGGCCGCGGCGGCGAGCGCGCGGCGGTGGGACGTGGACATGGTGGAGGACTCCCGTGGGAACGCGGTGTGAAGGGAAGGGGGCGGGCGCCGCGGTGGCGTCAGGGCGTGTCCGCGGTCGTGGCCGCTGCCGCTGCCGCTGCCGTACGGCGCCTGCGCAGGACGAGGAAGGCGGCGCCGCCGGCCAGGACCAGCACGGCCGCGGCGAGGGCGGCGTACAGCCCGGTGTTCGAGGACTCCCCCGCCTCGGCGGCGGGTACGGGTGCCGCGGTGGGCGAGGCGGCGGGGGCGGCGGGCGCCGGGGCTGCCGGGGAGGCGGTGGAGCCCAGGTTCGGCAGGGCCGGAAGCCGGGCGCTGCCGTCCAGGGCCACGGCGAGCGAGACGGGGTCCATCTCGGTGCCGGCCTTGTACATGGCGTTGAAGGCCTGGGAGCCGCCCTCGGTGAGGGTGGCCGGGGCTTCGGTCAAGGTGGCGAGCTTCCCCTCGGTCTTGAGGCCCTTGGCGTCGAACTCGACGAGCGGTACGGCGTTCTTCGTCTGCCCGCCGGTGGTCACGTCGGCGGACAGGACGCCCTTGCCGTTCTCCACCTTGACGCTCACCTTGCCGAGCTTGAGGTCCAGGTGGGCGCCCGTGAACTGGACGGTACCGGCGAACGCGGCGTCGAAGGTGCCCTTCTGGCCGTCGTACGACCCCTTGCCCTGCGGGAAGCGGAACAGCGCGCCGCCGTCCTGGGCGCCTTCGGCGAGGGTCCACCTGCCCTGGCCGACGGAGCCGGAGACGTACTCGCGGAAGGTGCGGCGTACGCCCCAGTCGACGGCGGCGTCGGTGAAGCCGCCCTGACCCTGCGGGCTCTGCTCCGGGGCGGTCGGCGTCGGCGCGGGCGTGGCGGGCTGCTGCCCGGCGGCCGGGGCCAGGACGTCGGCGGAGAGGGAGACGGGGTCGAGCTGCGCGCCGGCCGCGTAGTAGCCGGCGAAGGCCTTGGCGCCCTCTTCGGTCAGGGTGGCGGGGATGTTGGTGAGGGCCAGCGGGCTGCCGCCGCCCTTCATGTTCACGTTGCCGAGGCCGAGCGTGGCGAAGGGCACCTGGGACTGCTCGCTGACCGCGCCGGTGTCCTTGGCCTTGCTGGAGACGTCCAGGTAGAGGGTGCCGCGGCCGCCGGAGATCTTGACGGTCGGCCGGCTGACGGTCATGTCCAGCTCGTACACGCCGTCGGGCTTCTGGTGGCCCTGGAAGCTGACGCCGCCGGTGAAGGCGGCGCTGAACTCACCGGAGTCGGGGTCGTAGGAGCCGTTGGCCGAGTGGAAGCGGAACAGGCTGCCGCCGACGGTGGCGGCTCCGTTCTTCAGCTTGAAACCGCCTTTCGCGACCGGACCCGTGACATAACTCTGGAAGGAGGATTTGATACCCCAGTCGAGCCGACCCCCCTGCACGGTGCGGCTCGCCGCGTGCGCGGCTGAGGCCGGGAGCAGAGTCCCGAGCAGGGCCGCCAGCAGGGCGACGGCGAACGCACGGGCGGGTCTTGCGGACATGAAGGTCCCCTCCAGGGCCTAGCGGGCAAGGTTAGGCTAACCTAAGCTATGCCGGTCGAGCGGGGAACCCCCGGGACGGCGGAACCTGACCCGGGCCCCGGATCCGGGTCGGCCCCGGTCCGGCTCCACCCCCGCTCCCGCCCCCGCCCCCTCAGCTCCCAGCTCCCGCCTCCAGTCGGACGATCAGGACGGTGCCTTCGTGCCTACGCCCGCCGCGTCAACCCGCTTCCCCCGTCTCGCCCTTGCCGTGGTGACACTGGCACTGGCCGTGACGGGCTGCGCAGGTACGGCCGCTCCCGCAGAATCCCCCGCTGTCGCCGCCGCCCCGGACCGGGTGGAGCCGCTCGCCGGCACGCCGCGGCCCGCCCTCCCGGTGACCGTGCCCTCGGCGGACGGGACGCAGGTCACCGTCGCCTCGGCGGAGCGGATCATCCCGCTGACCGGCAGCCTGAACGAGATCGTCCAGACCCTGGGCCTCGGCGGCCAGGTCGTCGCCCGCGACATCACCGCCACCTTCGAACAGGCCGCGTCCCTGCCGGTGGTGACCCGTGGACACGACGTCTCCGCCGAGAGCGTGCTCTCGCTGCGCCCGACGCTGGTGCTGGCCGAGACCACCACCGGCCCCGGCGAAGCGGTGCAGCAGATCCGTGACGCCGGCGTCCCCGTCCTCGTCGTCGCCCCCGCCAAGGCCCTGGAGGACGTCCCGAAGCGGATCGACGCCGTCGCCGCCGCGCTGGGCGTCAAGGAGGCCGGCGCGCAGCTGAACCAGCGCACCGCCGACCGGATCGCCGCCGTCCGCAGGGACGTCCCGGCCGCGTCCGGCAAGAAGCCCCGGGTCGCCTTCCTCTACCTGCGCGGCACCGCCTCCGTGTACCTGCTGGGCGGCTCCGACTCCGGCGCGGCCTCGCTGCTGGAGGCGGCCGGAGCGGTCGACACGGGCAAGGAGTCCGGGCTCGGCAAGGACTTCACCCCGATCACCAGCGAGGCGCTGGCCGCCGCCGCGCCCGACGCGATCCTCGTCATGACCAAGGGGCTCGAATCGGTGGGCGGCGTCGACGGCCTGACGAAGATCCCGGGCGTCGCGCAGACCCCCGCCGGGATGGACCGCCGCGTGGTCACCGTGGACGACGGGGTGCTGCTCAACTACGGGCCCCGTACCGACCAGGTGCTGTCCTCCCTGGTCGCGCAGCTCTACGGCAAGGGTGCCTGAGGTGACCGTCTCCTACGATCCCCCGCGCGGTGGCGCGACCACGCCGGAGGGGACCGCGGCCGGACCTGCGGCCGGGCCGACGGCCGCACTGCCCGCAGCCCGACCGTCCGCGCCCGAACGGGAGTCCGGGAAGCAGGTCCCGCGGCGCCGCTCCCGCAAGGCCCTGGCGCTGACCGGCGCGCTGCTGCTCGCCCTGCTGGTCCTCGCCCTGCTCTCCGCCGGAGTCGGCGCCTACCGCATCCCGACCGGGGACGTGCTCGACTCCGTCGCGCACCGCCTGGGCCTCGGCGGCGCCCCCCTGGACCGGGTCGGGGAGAGCGTGCTGTGGAACGTACGCCTCCCCCGCGTCGTGCTCGCCCTGCTGGTCGGTGCCAGCCTCGGCTGCGCGGGCGCGCTGATGCAGGGCGTCTTCGGCAACCCGCTGGCCGAGCCGGGCGTGATCGGCATCTCGGCGGGCGCCGCCGTCGGCGCGGTCGCCGCCATCGGTCTGGGCCTGAGCTTCCTCGGCAACTGGACCATCACCGCCTGCGCCTTCGTCGCGGGGCTGGTCACGGTCACCGCCGTCTACCTGCTCTCCCGCAACGGCGGCCGGACCGAGGTGGTCACCCTCATCCTCACCGGCATCGCCGTGAACGCCTTCGCGGGCGCCCTGATCGGCCTGTTCGTCTTCTTCGCGGACAGCGGCCAGGTCAACCAGATCACCTTCTGGCAGCTCGGCTCGCTCGCCCAGGCCACCTGGCCCAAGGTGCTCGCCGTCCTGCCGTGCGCGCTCGCGGGACTGCTCGTCGCCCCCTTCTACGCACGCAAGCTGGACCTCCTCGCGCTCGGTGAGCGGCCCGCCCGCCACCTCGGCATCGACGTGGAGCGGCTGCGCGTGGCGCTGATCCTGGTGGTGGCGCTGCTGACGGCGGCCGCCGTGGCCGTGGCCGGGGTCATCACCTTCGTCGGTCTGCTCGTCCCGCACCTGCTGCGGATGGCGAACGGGCCGGGACACCGCTTCCTGGTGCCCGGCAGCACCCTGGCCGGGGCCGTCGTCCTGACGGGCGGCGACCTGGCGGCCCGTACGCTCGCCCAGCCGGCCGAGCTGCCGCTCGGTGTGCTGACCGCCCTGATCGGCAGCCCGTTCTTCTTCTGGCTGCTGCGCCGCACCCGCCGTAAGCAAGGAGGCTGGGCGTGACCAGCACAGCGACCGGGTCGGCCGACCGCACCCCGGCCGGGGCCGCGGCCAGGCGTCCGGCCCGGCTGACCGCCCTGCTGCGCCGGAGCCGGCGGACGGTTCCGGCCCGGCCCGTGCCCGGGAGCGCCCTCGCGGAGGTCACGGACCTGCACGTGCGGCTCGGGGAGCGGGAGGTGCTCGCCGGGATCGGTCTGAGCGCCCGCGCGGGCGAGGTGCTGGCCCTCGTCGGCCCGAACGGCGCCGGGAAGTCCACCCTGCTGGCCGCGCTCGCCGCCGACCTGCCGGCCGCCTCGGGGACCGTACGGATCGACGGGCGCCCGGTGGGCGACTGGTCGGCCCCCGAGCTGGCCCTGCGCCGCTCCGTGCTCCCCCAGTCGGCCGCCCTGTCCTTCCCCTTCCCCGTCCGGGACGTGGTGCGGATGGGCCGGGCCCCCTGGGCGGGGACCCCGCTCGCCGGCCAGGACGAGGAGGCGGTGGCCGCCGCGATGGCCGCCACCGAGGTCACCCGTTTCGCCGAGCGGCCCTTCTCGGCCCTGTCGGGCGGGGAGCGGGCCCGGGTGGCGCTGGCCCGCGTCCTGGCCCAGCGGGCCCCGCTGCTGCTCCTGGACGAGCCCACGGCGGCCCTGGACCTGCGCCACCAGGAGCTGGTGCTGCGGATCTGCCGGGAGCGGGCGGCGGCCGGGGACGCGGTGGTCGTCGTCCTGCACGACCTGGGGCTGGCGGCCGCGTACGCGGACCGGGCCGCCGTCCTGCACGAGGGCCGGATCGCGGCGGTGGGACCGCCGTCCGAGGTGTTCGGGGCCGGGCTGCTGAGCCGGGTCTACCGGCAGCCGGTGGAGGTGTTCCCCCACCCCAGGACGGGTGCCCCGCTGGTGGTCCCGCTCCGGGACGGACCGGACGGCAGCCGCTGCGGCGTACGGAATGCGAACGGGGACTTGACCTTCCCTTGACCTCGGCTTGAGGGGGCCATGGAGGGGCCGTGACGGCCTTGTGTCCGGGGCCGGGAGGTGAGAGCTGAATCACTGGACGAGTGGGTATCGGTGAGGTAAGCCTCGGTTAAGTTAGGTCCGCCTCACCGGCCCCCACGGGCCACCACCAGCCTTCACCCTCGCCAGGAGCCCCCATGCGACCCGCTCGCCTCACTGTCCTCACCGCGGTCGCCGCGGTGGCCGCGATCACCGCCGTCACCGGCTGCGCCGAGAAGAGCGACAAGGCCGGCGCGGGCCACATCCACGTGAAGGCGACCGACACCGCCTGCGAGCTCTCCAAGACCGAGTTCCCGGCCGGCAAGGTCGAGATCGAGGTCGAGAACAAGGGCTCCAAGGTCACCGAGCTGTACGTCCTCTTCCCGGACGACCGCATCGTCGCCGAGCGCGAGAACATCGGCCCCGGCACCAAGGCCACCATCACCGCCGAGATCAAGGCGGGCGACTACGCCTTCGCGTGCAAGCCCGGCATGAAGGGCGACGGCATCCGCACGAAGGTCAAGGCCACCGGCCAGGGCGGCGGCGAGAAGCGCACCCCCGAGCTGGACGCCGCGGTCGCCGCGTACCGCAAGTACGTCCAGGAGCAGGCGGACGAGACGCTGCCGAAGGCCCAGACCTTCGTCGACGCCGTCAAGGCCGGTGACGTGGAGGCCGCGAAGAAGGCCTACGCCCCGTCCCGCATCGGCTGGGAGCGCACCGAGCCGGTCGCCGAGTCCTTCGGCGACATCGACCCGAAGGTCGACGTCCGTGAGGACGGCCTGGAGGCCGGCCAGGACCCGGCGAAGGACTGGACCGGCTGGCACCGCCTGGAGAAGTCGCTGTTCCAGGACAACAAGATCGGTGACGAGGAGAAGAAGCTCGCCGACACCCTGATCGCCGACCTGACCGACTGGCAGAAGAAGGTCGGCACGGCCGAGATCACCCCGACCTCCATGGCCAACGGCGCCAAGGAGCTGCTCGACGAGGTCGCCACCGGCAAGGTGACGGGCGAGGAAGAGCGCTACAGCCACACCGACCTGGTCGACTTCAAGGCCAACGTCGAGGGCGCCCAGAAGTCGTACGAGCTCCTCAAGACGGTCACCGCGAAGAACGACCCGGAGCTCGCCAAGCAGCTCGACACCCAGTTCGCCGCGATGAACACCCTTCTGGACAAGTACCGCGCCGACAAGACCACCTACGAGTTCACCTCGTACGACAAGGTCGGCGAGGCCGAGCGCAAGGAGCTCTCGGACGCCGTCAGCGCACTGGGCGAGCCGCTGTCCAAGCTGGCCGCCGCGGTCGTCAAGTAGTCAGGACCAGGCAGAGGCGGGAGAACTTTCATGACTGACGACCAGGTGACGCAGGAGTCCGAGGACTCCGCCGCCGCGCCCTCGCGCCGCTCCGTGCTCGGGTGGGGCGGGGCGGGGCTCGCGATCGGCGCGGCCGCGGCCGGCGGCGCGGTCGCCGCGTTCGGCAGCGGCTCGGACATGGCGCCGGCGGCCTCCGCCGGGGCGGCCGTGCCCTTCCACGGCGAACACCAGGCCGGCATCGCCAGCGCCGTCCAGGACCGGCTGCACTTCGCGGCCTTCGACGTGAAGACGAAGAGCCGCGACGAGCTGGTCCAGCTCCTCAAGGAATGGACGGCCGCGGCCCGGCTGATGACGGCCGGCCACCCGGTCGGCGACGTGTACGAGGGCCTGCCCGAGGCCCCGCCCACCGACACCGGCGAGGCCCTCGGCCTCAAGCCCTCCCGCCTCACCCTGACCATCGGCTTCGGCCCGGGCGTGTTCGCCAAGGACCGCTTCGGACTGGAGGGCAAGCGCCCCGAGGCCCTGATCGACCTGGAGCTGTTCCCCGGCGACAACCTGGACGCGGCCCGCTCCGGCGGCGACCTGTGCGTCCAGGCCTGCGCCGACGACCCGCAGGTCGCGGTGCACGCCATCCGCCAGCTGGCCCGCATCGGCTTCGGCAAGGTCGCCGTGCGCTGGTCGCAGCTCGGCTTCGGCAAGACCTCGTCCACCACCCCGGACGAGCAGACCCCGCGCAACATGATGGGCTTCAAGGACGGCACCCGGAACATCTCGGGCACCGACACCGCGGCCCTGGCAAAGCACGTGTGGGTCGGCTCCGGCGACGGCAGCGACTGGCTGACCGGCGGCTCGTACCTGGTCGCCCGGCGCATCCGGATGAACATCGAGATCTGGGACCGCACCCCGCTGCGGGAGCAGGAGGACATCTTCGGCCGCGACAAGGGCGAGGGTGCCCCCGTCGGCAAGTCCAAGGAGCGCGACGAGCCGTTCCTGAAGGCGATGAAGCCCGAGGCGCACGTCCGTCTCGCGCACCCCGACACCAACGACGGGGCGACCATCCTGCGCCGCGGCTACTCCTTCACGGACGGCACGGACGGCCTGGGCCGGCTCGACGCGGGCCTGTTCTTCCTGGCCTACCAGCGTGACGTCCGCAAGGGCTTCGTGCCGATCCAGCGCCAGCTGGCCAAGGCCGACGTCCTCAACGAATACATCCAGCACGTGGGTTCGGCCGTCTTCGCCGTCCCGCCGGGCGTCCGCGACAAGGACGACTGGTGGGGCCGGACGCTGTTCGCGTAGTCCCCGTCGTAGAGCCTGGAGAGGAACCACCGCCGTGTTCGGCAACTATCTGATCGGCCTGCGCGAGGGTCTGGAGGCGAGCCTGGTCGTCTGCATCCTCGTCGCCTACCTGGTGAAGACGCAGAACCGGGCCGCGCTGCGCCCGGTGTGGATCGGCATCGGCATCGCCTGCACCATCTCGCTGGCCTTCGGCGCCCTGCTGACCTTCGGGACGCAGGAGCTGACCTTCGAGGCGCAGGAGCTGCTGGGCGGCAGCCTGTCGATCCTCTCGGTCGGTCTGGTGACCTGGATGGTCTTCTGGATGAAGCGCACCGCGCGGCACCTGAAGGGCGAGCTGGAGGGCAAGCTCGACGCGGCCCTGGCCATGGGCACCGGCGCGCTGGTGGCCACCGCCTTCCTGGCGGTGGGCCGCGAGGGCCTGGAGACCGCGCTGTTCGTGTGGGCCTCGGTCCGCGCGAGCGGTGAGGGCTCGTCCGCGCCGCTGATCGGGGTGCTGCTGGGCATCGGCACGGCCATCGTGCTGGGCTGGCTGTTCTACCGGGGCGCCCTGAGGATCAACCTGGCGAAGTTCTTCCGGTGGACCGGCGGCATGCTGGTGGTCGTGGCCGCGGGCGTGCTCGCGTACGGGGTCCACGACCTCCAGGAGGCGGCGTTCCTCGGCGGTCTGAACGACAAGGCCTTCGACATCAGCTCGGCGGTCCCGCCGGACAGCTGGTACGGGGTCCTGCTCAAGGGCGTCTTCAACTTCCAGCCCGACCCGACGGTCACCCAGCTGGTGGTGTGGGCGCTGTACCTGGCCGTCGTGCTGACGCTGTTCCTGCTGCCGGCCGGCTTCGGCCGGTCGTCCTCGGGGAACCCGGCGGCCAAGGCCCCGGCCGCCGCCTCGCGCGACTGAGCACCTGACGGACGAAGGGCCCCTTCCGTGGTTCACGGAGGGGGCCCTTCGCGTGTCGTTCGCGGGTCAGGCGATCCGTACGCCCGTGCCGCTGACGTGGACGCGCGGGTCCCCTTCGCGCAGTTCCACCGTGAGCAGGCCCGGCCGGCCCATGTCCTCGCCCTGGTGGAGGGTCAGCACGGCCTGCGCCGGGACCAGGCCCAGCTCGCGCGCGTACGCGCCGAAGGCGGCTGCGGCGGCGCCCGTGGCGGGGTCCTCGACGACGCCGCCGACCGGGAAGGGGTCCCGTACGTGGAACTCCGCCGGGCCCGCCCGGTGCACGAGCTGGACGGTGGTGAGGTCCAGGCGCCGCATCAGGGCATCCAGCCGCGCGAAGTCGTACGCGAGGTCCGCGAGCCGGGCCCGGGTGGCGGCGCCGAGTACGAGGTGCCGCGCTCCCGCGTAGGCGATCCGGGGCGGGAACGCCGGGTCCAGGTCCGCCGCGGGCCAGTCCAGTGCGGCCAGCGCCTCCGCGAGGTCGGCCCCGTCGATCTCCTCGGTGTGCGGTTCGACGCTGGTCAGGGTGGCCCGCAGGCCCCCCTCCTCGGCGGTGACGGAGACCGGCACGGTCCCGACGCGGGTCGCGAGGAGCAGGTCCCCGGGCCCGATCCGCTCGGCCAGCGCCACGGCGGTGGCGACGGTGGCGTGCCCGCAGAACGGCACCTCCGCCTTCGGGCTGAAGTACCGCACGGTGAAACCGCGGCCGGCCGGGCCGCCCAGGCCCTCCGGCGGGGCGGTGAGGAAGGCCGTCTCGCTGTAGCCGAGCCGGGCGGCGACCTCCAGCATGGCGGCCTCGTCCAGGCCGGCGGCGTCGAGCACGATCCCGGCGGGGTTGCCGCCTTCCGGGTCGCTGGAGAAAGCGGTGTAGCGCAGTACCTCGGTATCGGTCATGCGGTCATGATCACCAACGCCGCCGCGCCTGGCAACGGGGTTGCTCAGCCGCGTCCGATGTACGGCATGGCCGTCGCCATCACCGTCGCGAACTGCACGTTCGCCTCCAGCGGCAGCTCCGCCATGTGCAGCACGGTGCGGGCCACGTCGGCGGCGTCCATCACCGGCTCCACCGCCAGCTGCCCGTTGGCCTGGAGGATGCCGGTCTGCATGCGCTCGGTCATCTCGGTGGCCGCGTTGCCGATGTCGATCTGCCCGCAGGCGATCCGGTACGGGCGCCCGTCCAGCGACAGCGACTTCGTCAGGCCGGTCATGGCGTGCTTGGTCGCGGTGTAGGCGACGGAGTTCGGGCGGGGCACGTGCGCCGAGATGGATCCGTTGTTGATGATGCGGCCGCCCTGCGGGTCCTGCTCCTTCATCACCCGGAAGGCCGCCTGCGCGCACAGGAAGGACCCGGTCAGGTTGACGTCGACGACCTGGCGCCAGGCCTCGTAGGAGATGTCCTCCAGCGCGACCCCGGCCGGGCCGAAGGTGCCGGCGTTGTTGAAGAGCAGGTCGAGGCGTCCGTGGCGGGCGCGGACGGTCTCGAACAGCGCGGCGACCTCCTGCGGATCGCTCACGTCGGCCCGTACGGGGAGCACGTCCGCGTCCTCCCCGGCGGCCCGGGCCGTCTCCTGGAGGGGCTCGGTCCGGCGTCCGGCCACGGCCACGGACCAGCCGGCCCCGGCCAGGGCGAGGGCCACGGAGCGGCCGATGCCGGAGCCGGCGCCGGTCACTACGGCGATCTTCTTCCGAGGTGCGTTCATGGGGCCGCAGAGTACGTCACACCGCGCATCCGGCCCCGGACGTTCCGACAGCTGAGAGCATGGGTGGGTCCGGGGTGCTGTGATCAGATGAGAAGACTGGAGTTCCGCATGTCGGAGAGAGGCCCCTCGGCGGCCCCCGCGCAGGGGCCGTCGCCCGAATCGCCCTCCGTTCCCACCGCCGCCGCCCCGGCCACCGCGTCAGCGGGCTCGGCGCCCCCGGCACCCCCGGAGCCCCTGGAGACGGCACCCCTGAAGGCGGCACGCCGCACCAGTCTGCTCGTCACCTTCATACTCGGCGGGCTCTCCGCCCTCCCCCCGCTGTCCATGGACATGTACCTCCCGGCACTGCCGGAGGTCACCACCGCCCTGCACAGCCCGGCCGCCACCGTGCAGCTGACCCTCACCTCCTGCCTCGCCGGCATGGCGCTGGGCCAGCTGGTGATCGGCCCCATGAGCGACAAGTGGGGGCGCCGCCGCCCCCTCCTCGCCGGCATGGCCGTCTACGTCCTCGCCACCGCGATCTGCGCCCTCGCCCCGACCACCGAGATGCTGATCGGCTTCCGGCTGCTCCAGGGCCTGGCGGGCGCGGCCGCGATCGTCATCGCGCGGGCCGTGGTCCGCGACCTGTACGACGGGGTCGAGATGGCCCGGTTCTTCTCCACCCTGATGCTCATATCCGGGGCCGCCCCGATCATCGCCCCGCTCATCGGCGGGCAGGTGCTGCGCTTCTCCGACTGGCGCGGGGTGTTCGTCGTCCTCACCGGCGTCGGCCTCGCGCTCACCCTGGTCGTGTGGCGCCGGCTCGACGAGACGCTGCCGCCCGAGCGGCGGCAGACCGGCGGGGTGGGCGCCGCCCTGCGGACCATGCGCGGGCTGCTCGGCGACCGGGTCTTCGCCGGGTACACCCTGGCGGGCGGCTTCGCCTTCGCCGTGCTCTTCTCCTACATCTCCGCCTCGCCCTTCGTGGTGCAGGAGATCTACGGGGCCTCCCCGCAGGCCTTCAGCCTGCTGTTCGGCCTGAACGCCGTCGGCCTGATCCTCTTCGGCCAGATCAACGGCAAGCTGCTGGTGGGCCGGGTCAGCCTGGACAAGGCCCTGGGCGCCGGTCTCGCCGTCATCACCGTCGCATCGGTGGCCCTGCTGCTGATGTCCTCCGGGGTCTTCGGGAAGGTCGGACTGGTGCCGGTCGCCGCCGCCCTGTTCGTGCTGATGTCGGCGATGGGCCTGGTCCTGCCGAACACCAACGCGCAGGCGCTGATGCGCACCCCGCACGCCGCCGGATCGGCGTCCGCGCTGCTCGGCACCTCCTCCTTCCTCGTCGGGGCGGTGGCCTCGCCGCTCGTCGGGATCGCGGGCGAGGGCACCGCGGTGCCGATGGCCGTGGTCCAGCTGACCTGCTCGCTGCTGGCGGTCGCCTGCTTCCTCGGCATGTGCCGTCCCTGGCGCGCCCCGGAGCCGACGGCCTGATCTCGCGGGGCTGCCGCGGATGCGGTGGCGGTGCCCGCCGGAACGTAAACTTCGCTGGTGAACGCCGCCTCCAACCCCACCACCGCCGAAACCCTCCGCAGCGCGCTCGGCGGGCTGCTCGACGGGCTCCCGCCGAAGCAGGCCACGGCCGCCGTCGAGCGACTGATCGCCAACTACCGGGGCGCGACCCCGACGAACGCGCCCGTGCTGCGCGACCGTTCCGACGTCGCCGCGTACGCCGCGTACCGGATGCCGGCCACCTTCGAGGCCGTACGGTCCGCCCTCGACGGGCTGGCCGAGGCCGCGCCCGAGTGGTCCCCCGGCTCCCACGTGGACGTCGGCGGCGGGACGGGGGCCGCGACCTGGGCCGTGGACGCCACCTGGGACGGGCCCCGCACGACGACGGTGCTGGACTGGGCGGAGCCCGCCCTCGCGCTCGGCAAGGAACTGGCGGCGCGGTCGGCCTCCGGGGCGCTGCGCGCGGCCGAGTGGCGGCGGGCCGTCATCGGGGCCGGGCTGGCGCTCCCCGACGCCGACCTGGTGACGGTCTCGTACGTGCTGGGCGAGCTCACCCCGGAGGCCCGCCGGGTCGTGGTCGCCGAGGCGGCCCGCGCCGGGCAGGCGGTGGTGCTGATCGAGCCGGGCACGCCCGAGGGCTACCTGCGCATCCGCGAGGCCCGCGAGCAGCTGGTCGAGGCCGGGCTGAAGGTGGCCGCGCCGTGTCCGCACGACGGGACCTGCCCGATCGAGGTGGGCCAGGACTGGTGCCACTTCTCGGCGCGGGTCAGCCGCTCCTCCCTGCACCGCCAGGTCAAGGGCGGCTCCCTCCCGTACGAGGACGAGAAGTTCAGCTACGTCGCCGCGACCCGTTTCCCGGCGCTCCCGGTCCCCTCCCGGATCACGCGGAGGCCGCAGATCCGGAAGGGGCTGGTCCTGCTGGACCTGTGCGGTCCCGAGGAAGGTCCGTCGGCGGGGCTGACCCGGGCCACCGTGACCAAGCGCCACGGCGACCTCTACAAGGCGGCGCGGGACGCCGACTGGGGCCAGGGCTGGCCGCCGCCCTCGGTTTAGGCGGGCCGCAGCTCCTGGGTGCAGCACTTCACGCTGCCGCCGCCCTTGAGCAGTTCCCCGAGGTCCATGGGGACCGGCTCGAACCCGCGGTCGCGCAGCGGCGCCAGCAGTCCGGTCGCGGCCTGGGGCAGCAGCACGTGCCGCCCGTCCGAGACGGAGTTGAGCCCGAAGGCCGCCGCGGCCTCGCCGTCCACGAGCAGGGCGTCGGGGAAGAGCCGCCGCAGGACGGCCTGGCTGCCCTGCGAGAAGGCCTGCGGGTGGTACATGATCTCGTCGCCGTCGAGGACGCAGAGCGCGGTGTCCAGGTGGTAGTAGCGCGGGTCCACCAGGTCGAGGCCGATGACGGGGCGGCCGAAGAACTCCTGGGCCTCGTCGTGGGAGAGCGGGCTGGAGCGGAAGCCCCGGCCGGCCAGGATGTAGGTGGCGGTGACGGCGAAGTCCCCCTCGCCCTCGTTGACGTGGGAGGGCTCGTGGATGTCGGTGAAGCCGTGGTCCCGGAACCAGTCGAGGTGGATCTCGGCCTCGGCGGTCCGTTCCGGGTAGGCGAAGCGGGCGCCGAGCACCCGGCCGTCGACGACCAGGGCGCCGTTGGCGGCGAAGACCATGTCGGGCAGGCCGGGATCGGGCACGAGGGTCTCGACGGTGTGGCCGAGGGAGCGGTAGCGGTCCCTCAGGTCTTCCCACTGGGCGAGTGCGAGGGGCAGGTCCACCGGTTTCGTGGGGTCCATCCACGGGTTGATGGAGTACGTGACCTTGAAGTGTGCGGGTGGGCACATCAGGTAGCGCCGGGGTGTGGCGTCTCTGCGCAAAGAAGGCTCCTCACGACTACGACTCACGACGATGTGAAGAGAATCGTCTCTCCTCGGGGAAGACCGCGCAGTGAACTGATTGGGTGGTTTACGGCGACGGCTGGAAGACGATACGTCTCGCGCCGATACTGGGCGCATGAACAAGTCTCCCGATGCCACCCGCCGCAGCGAGCGCTCCCGGCGCGCGATCCTCGACGCCGCCCTCGCCCTGGTCGGTGAGGTCGGCTACAACAAGCTGACCGTCGAGGCGATCGCCGCCCGCGCGGGCGTCGGCAAGCAGACCATCTACCGCTGGTGGCCCTCGAAGGCGGCGGTGCTGCTGGACGCCTCCCTCGCCCTGGCCGGGGACGCCGAGTCCGCCGCCGGCTGGAGCGGCTTCCCCGACACCGGAGACCTCGCCGCCGACCTCAAGTACGTCCTGCGCGCGACGGTCGACGAGTTCGCCGACGAGAGGTACGAGGCCCCCGCGCGCGCCCTGACGGCGGCCGGGGCGACCGACCCGGAGCTGGGGGCCCGCTTCACCGAACAGTTGCTGGAACCTCAGCTCGCCCTCTACGAGGCGCGCCTGCGGACGGCTCAGGAGGCGGGGCAGCTCGCGGCGGACGCCGATCTACGGCTGGTGGTGGAGATGTTGCTCGGGCCGCTGACGTACCGGTGGCTGCTGCGGACCGCGCCGCTGACGCACGCGTACGCGGACGCACTGGTGGACTCGGTGCTCGCGGGGGTGGGAAAAGTCACCGGCTGACAGCCCGGCGGAGGGTGTCGGCCGACCGGCCGAGAACATATGGCCGAATTCTGTGCTTATGTGGGGGTCCGGATCCGGGTACCCGATTGAGGGGTGCGGTCATCCGGGGCTCAGGATGGTGGGACGATGGATCGGTCCGCCGGGGCAACGGTAGGTGAGGGGACAGATGGGGTCTGAGTCCGGCCGCGTCAAACGCGGTGAGCAGAGCAGGATTTCCCAGTGGCTGCGCCGCCGCTCGAAACCTGCCGCCGAGGACCCCGGCAAGGAACGCGAGGCCCTGCTCCTGGCCGTCGCCGCCGCCGGCCTCCCGATCTCCCCCGCCGCCCATCCCGCCGGCTATCGCTGTTCGTGCGACCGCATCGGCTGTCCCACGCCCGCCCGGCACCCCGTCTCCTTCGCCTGGCAGACCCAGTCGACCACCGACCGCGCACAGATCGAACGGTGGGCGCGCAACCAGCCCCAGGCCAACTTCATCACCGCGACCGGCATGGTCCACGACGTCCTGGACGTCCCGCTGGAGGCCGGCCGCAGCGCACTGGAACGCCTGCTGGCCGCCGGCATCGAGGTCGGCCCCGTCGCCGAGTCCGGCGGCACCGGTGACCACGCCCGGATGCTCTTCTTCACGGCGACCCGCGGGACGCCCGAGGACGAGGACGAATGGTGGCCCTGCGAACTGGACTGCCACCCCGAGACGATGGACGAACACCCCGGCCTGCGCTGGCACTGCCGCGGCAGCTACGTCCTGCTCCCGCCGGCGACGCTGCCGGGCGAGTTCGCGGTGAGCTGGCTGCGCGACATGACGTACGCCCTGCCGGACCCCCTGACCCTGCTGGAAACCCTCACGGACGCCTGCGCCACCTACGCGGGCACCACCGACCACACCCCGTCCGCCGTGGCCTGGCCCTTGGGCCGCTAGGCCGCACCTGAACCTGACGTTTACCGGGAGAACCCATGACCGACAGCAAGAACATAAACAACCCCGTGGGCCAGGGCGGCGGCCACCGCAAGAAGCTGTCCCGCGCCGAACGTCAGAACAACGGTCCGCACCGCAACCTCGACCGCAAGGGCGCAGCCGACCAGAAGGCGGAGCTGGTGCGCAAGATGCGCGAGAAGGCCGCCGCAGCCGAGGCCGCCGCCGGCCAGTCGGGCGACGGATCCAGCCCCGCCGGCGTTTGAGGCGCGGGCGCGGAGCGCCGGGCAGTAAGCCGCGCCCGGGCGCCGGGCCCGCACCCATCCAGCCCCGCCGGCGTTTGAGGCGCGGGCGCGGAGCGACGTGTGGTGAGCCGCGCCGGGCGCCGGGCCCGCACCACCCCCCAGCCGCGCCGGCGTTTGAGGCGGGAACGGAGGAAGGGCGGGTAGGGGACCGGCCCCGCGCAGCGGACGGCCGGCGACGGCCCGGCCTCAGTGGATCTGGGTCACGACCACGTCGAGGGACCAGGCCCGGCCCGGCTTCGCCGGCGGTTCGGCTTCCACCACGTAGCCCAGGTCCCGCAGGGCCGTGACCAGTTCCGCCGGGGACGAGGGAACGGCTCCCGCGAGCAGCAGGTCCCGCACCAGCCGCCCCTTCGTGGCCTTGTTGAAGTGGCTGACCACCGACCGCTTCTCCACCCCGTCCACGATCTGCGCGTGCAGCACCCGCACGGTGGCCGCCCGCCCCGCCGTCTCCCCCTTCGGCTTCCACGCGGCCGCGTACGCCGCCGACCGCAGGTCGAGGACGAGGCCGTCCCCCGCCGCCTCGGGCATCACCTCGGCCATCGGCGCACGCCAGTACGCGCCGAGCGCGCCCAGCGCGGGCAGCTTGACCCCCATCGAGCAGCGGTACGACGGGATCCGGTCGGTGACGCGCACCGCGCCCCACAGCCCGGAGAAGACCAGCAGCGAACGCTCGGCGGCAGCCCGCGCCGCGTCCGGCAGACCGGCCAGGTCCAGCGCGTCGTAGAGGACGCCGGTGTAGATCTCGCCCGCCGGGCGGGCGACGGCCTCGCGCAGGGCGGCGTTCTTCGCGACCTCGCCGCGCAGCCCTTCGCTGAGGCCGAGCACCTCGCGCGCCTTGAGCTCGTCGGCCGCGCACAGCTCGACCAGTTCCTCCAGGACGACCGCACGCGCGCCGGCCAGCCCCGGCAGGGACAGGGACTGCGGTTCCAGCGGTGCGCCGGAACCGCCGGCGGCCTTTCCCTCGGAGGGCGGCAGCAGCACGAGCACGGTGGTTCTCCTTCAGTACTTCACTACACGAGCAGAGGGTGCGGCCCCCGAGCCAGGGTAGACCGGACGGCCCACCCCCGGTTCACCCCCGGCGCCCCGAGGGTACTTTCCCGGCAAACCGGCCGTACAGGGCCTAGGTCGTCTCTTCCGGATCTTGCCGGTCAAGCCCGCGTCGTCCGGTGCCGTGCATCGGTGCGTTGGCGGGGCTCCCGTGTACTGGACGTACTCGGGTGCTCCGCCAACGCGGCGAGGTGCGGTGCCGGGCGGCGCGGGTCAGGCAAGATCCGGAAGAGACGGCCTAGGCTCGAGCCATGCCACGCCGCCACATGCACATGACCGGCGCAGACGGGGCTGCCCTGCGGGCCGCGCTGCGCGAACTGCGGACGGAGCTGGGCGTGCCCGGGGAGTTCCCGGCCGAGGTCCTCGCCGAGGCCGACCGGGCCGCCGCCGACCCCCGGCTGCCGTCCTACGACGCCACCGACCTGCCCCTCTTCACCATCGACCCCCCGGACTCGGTCGACCTCGACCAGGCCATGCACCTGGCGAAACGATCCACCGGCGGCTACCGCGTGCACTACGCCATCGCCGACGTCACCGCCTTCGTCACCCCCGGCGGCGCCCTCGACGCCGAGGCCCACCGGCGGGTCACCACCCTCTACTTCCCCGACGGAAGGGTGCCCCTGCACCCGACCGTCCTCTCGGAGGGCGCCGCCAGCCTGCTGCCCGACCGGACCCGCCCGGCCCTGCTGTGGCGGCTCGACCTGGACTCCGACGGCCGCGTCGAGACCACCGAGGTCCGCCGCGCCCTGGTCCGCAGCCGGGCCCGGCTCGACTACGACGGCGTCCAGAAGGCCGTCGACTCCGGCACCGCCGAACCCGCCCTGGCCCTGCTGAAGGACATCGGAACCCTGCGCGAGGCCCTGGAGGCCGAGCGCGGCGGCATCTCCCTGAACGTCCCCGAACAGGAGGTCGTCGCCCAGGACGGCGGCTACGCCCTGGCCTACCGGGCCCCGCTCCCCGCCGACGGCTGGAACGCCCAGATCTCCCTGATGACCGGCATGGCCGCCGCCGACCTGATGCTCGCCACCGGCACCGGCGTCCTGCGCACCCTCCCCGCCGCCCCCGACGGCGCCGTCGGCCGGCTGCGGCGCGCGGCGAAGGCCCTGCGGATCGACTGGCCGCACCACGTCCCGTACGCCCGGCTGGTGCGCTCCCTCGATCCGCACCGCCCCGCGCACGCCGCCTTCCTCCAGGAGTGCACGGCCCTGCTGCGCGGCGCCGGGTACACCGTCTTCACCGGCGGCGAGGTCCCCGACCCCGCCCTGCACGCGGCGGTCGCCGCCCCGTACGCGCACTGCACCGCCCCGCTGCGGCGCCTCGTCGACCGCTACACCGGCGAGCTGTGCGTGGCGGCGGTGGCCGGGGCGGAGCCCCCGGGGTGGGTGCTGGAGGCGCTGGCGGAGCTGCCGCGCGAGATGGCGGACGGCACCCGGCTGGCGAACACCGTGGAGCGCGAGTGCGTGGACCTCGTCGAGGCGGCCCTGCTCAAGGACCGCGTCGGGGAGACCTTCGAAGCCACCGTCATCGACGTCAAGGAACAGGACCCGCTGGTCGGCACCGTCCACCTGGAGGACCCGGCGGTCGTCGGCCGCGTCGAGTCCCCCTCGGCCGAGCTCCCCCTCGGCGACCGGATCCGGGTACGCCTCGCACAGGCCGACCCGGGCACCTCGAAGATCCTCTTCACTCCGGCGTAGCTACGCCTGGCCCCCCGCCCCCGCGCCTGTCATCATCTGCGCACCGACAGCCTGGGGAGGGACCGCAGATGGGTTCCGCCGTCCTGCCCGCGAGAGCGCCCACCGCCACGCCCGGTTCGGCGTCCGCCCGGCCGGCCGCCGCCCTGCGCCCGCACATCGTCAACTACACCGGCTTCCGGACCCGTTTCCCCGCGCCCCGGCGCCGCCTGGAGCTGCCCACCGGCCACGTCACCCTCGTCTTCACCTTCGACGAGGGCCTGTGGGTCACCCGCAGCGGCGAGCCCGCCACCGCCCGGCTGCACCCCGCCGCCCCCTCCCGGGCCCTGGTCGGCGGGCCCCGTACGGTCTCCGCGATCGGGGTGCACTCGGGCGCGGTGCACGGGCTGGAGGTGAACATGAGCCCGCTCGGCGCCTACCGGCTCTTCGGGATCCCGATGGCGCACTTCGAGGACAGCCGGGTCGACCTCGCCGAGGTGCTCGGCCCCGGCGGACGCCACCTCACCGAGCAGCTCCAGTCCCTGCCCGGCTGGCCCGAACGCTTCCGGCTGCTCGACTCCGTCTTCACCGCCCGCCTGGACCGGGGCCCGGCCCCCGCCCCCGAGGTGCGCGGGGCGCTGGCCCGGCTGTGGGCCGACAGCGGGCCGGGCTCGCTGGCCCGGGCGACCGCCGAGACCGGCTGGAGCGCCCGCCACCTGCGGGCCCGTTTCCGTGAGCAGGTCGGGCTGCCGCCCAAGGCGGTGGCCCGGATCTTCCGCCTCCAGCACGCGCTGCGCCTGCTCGCCCGGGGCACGCCGCCGGCGCTGGTCGCGGCCCTCTGCGGCTACCACGACCAGGCCCACTTCGGGCGCGAGGTGAAGGCCATGACGGGGCTGCCGCCCGCCCGGTTCGCGGCGCTGCGCGGCGGCCTGCCGCCGGGGTCGCCGCTGGACCGGATGCCGGGCCGGATCAGCAGCCTGCTGCTGCCGCCCGGGAACTGACTCCGCGCCAGAGCCGTTTTGTGCAAGACAGGGCCCGCCCGCCTTGTCACCCTCGCCCTACGACTCCTCCTCCCCCCGGAGAGTCCCCACGCAGTGCGGCAGCCCGTCACGGGGGTGCGGGTTGCCGTACCGCGCTCACCAGCGCGCGCGGGTCGTCCGCGTGGAAGCGGATCGTACGGGCGAAGGCGCGGGCGCCGAGCGGCCGGCGGAACTCCAGCGGCCGGTGCAGCTCCAGCGTCACCGTGGTCTGGCTGCCCACGATCAGGTCCAGCACCCCGTCCCCGTCCTCCCCGGACAGGGTGACGAGCCTGCCCTCCGGGTAGCGGCGCTCCACCCGGACCGAGGCCACCGCCTCCCGCGGGACGGTCAGGTCGAACAGGGCCCCGTAGCGGATCCGCAGCGTCCCGTCGGGGCGCACCACGTGCGGCCGGGTCACGCAGGCGGCGTGCAGGGCCAGCAGCACCAGCACCCCGTAGACGTCGAGGACCAGCATCACCCGGTGCACGGCCGGCCAGGGGATCAGCACGGCCAGCGCGACGGTCTCGATCACCGACACGAAGAGCAGGCCGTACATCATGGCGGTCTGCGGTCCGGTGTAGGCGGCGGCCAGATCGCCGGGGCGCACCCCGTACCGGCGGCGCAGCGCCCAGCGGCCGAGGGAGGCGGTGGCCCGCAGCTCGTGCAGCAGCAGCCGCCGGACCTGCTCGGGCACGGCGGCCCGTACCGCCTCCCGCCGGGCGGCGCCCGGGCGGGCTCCCCCCGCGCGGGCGGCCGCGTACAGGGACCACAGCACCCCGGCCTCCAGGGCCAGCGCCCCGAGGACGAGCACCTCGGCGGCGACGAGCAGCGGGCCGGGCGGGCGCAGGCCGGCGGCCAGGCAGACGACGAGGACCAGCTCGCCCGGGATCACGACGGCCGCCGCGAGCCGGGCCGCGCGCACGGCCGCGCTCATGCCTGGTCCCCGCCCTGGCCCTGGCTCCGGACCCGGTCCGCGAAGGCGGCCATCACCCGGCGGACGACCTCCGCCTGGGCGGGGGCGTACTCGGCGAGCAGGGCCTCGGTGAAGCCGGGCGCGGCCGGACCGCCGGCGGGGATCGCCGCGAACACCTCGGCGGGGACGGCGGCGACGAGCGCGTCGGCGAGGGGGCCGATGCGGGGATCGTCCTCGGGGGCGTCGGCGAGCGCGTCGAGGCGTTCGTAGAGGGCGAGGACGCCCGGGTCGGCGGCGACGGCCGCGAGCGCGGCGTACACCTCCTCCCCGACGGCGCCCGAGGCGTCGATCAGGGTCAGGTGCTCGCGGTCCAGCGCGGCGGCCGGGGAGTCCGTCGCCGGGGCCTTGGCCAGCAGCGCGGCGAGCCCCGGCGAGAGCGGCTCGGTCTCGCCGGGCCCGGCCGCGAGCAGCAGTGCGAGCCGCCGCCTGCGCCCGGCCAGTTCGGCTTCCTGGCGGGCGAGGTCGGCGTCGAGTTCCGCCAGGACCTCGGCCAGTTCCCGTCCGGCGTCGTCGGCGAGGACGTCGCGCACCTCGTCGAGGCTCAGCCCCAGTTCGGTGAGCCGGCGCACGCGGGCCAGCAGTACGGCGTCGCGCACGGTGTAGGCCCGGTAGCCGTTGGGGCGCCGCTCCGGCTCCGGGAGCAGTCCGACATGGTGGTAGTGCCGGATCGCCCGGGTGGTGAGCCCGACGAGCGCGGCGATCTCTCCGATCCGCATGGCCACCAGTAGAAACCCTGCCGTTGCGTCAAGGTCAAGCCGCCGGGGTCGAGCCGCTGGGTCAAGCCGCCGGGTGGGCAGCCGGTAGCATGGTCGTCACGACAGACGAGTCGGCCGGGCGGCCGCGTCGGGGTCCCCGGATCCCGCCGAGGAACGTCCGGGCTCCACAGGGCAGGGTGGTGGCTAACGGCCACCCGGGGTGACCCGCGGGACAGTGCCACAGAAAACAGACCGCCGGGGACTTCGGTCCTCGGTAAGGGTGAAACGGTGGTGTAAGAGACCACCAGCGCCTGAGGTGACTCAGGCGGCTAGGTAAACCCCACCCGGAGCAAGGTCAAGAGGGATCCTCCCCGGAGGGTCCTGCGCGAACGCTCGAGGGCTGCCCGCCCGATGTTCGCGGGTAGACCGCACGAGGCCGGCGGCAACGCCGGCCCTAGATGGATGGCCGTCTCCCCGGCGACCGTGAGGTCACCGGGCGACAGAACCCGGCGTACAGGCCGACTCGTTCTGCCGACCCGCCCTGACCTGGGGTTCTCCCCGGTTCAGGGCGGGTTTTGCGTTGTCCGGCTCCGGGAAGACCAGGCACATGATCACTTTGGTACTGGGCGTGGCCCTGGCGTTGGCCGTCGGCGGCTGCGTGTGCGTGGTGTGGGCCTCGCGCGGCGGACCCCGCTGGGTCCGGGCGGTCGCGGCACTGACCCTCGGCGCGGGCGACGTGGTACGCCGCGCCGAGAAGAACCGCCGCCGCGGCCGCACCGCCCAGGACGACGGCGGCAGCGGGGACTAGGGCCTGTCGTCAAACTCGCGTCGTCGCCCGGGGCAGACGGGAGTTTGACGACAGGCCCTAGGCCTGCCCGGACGGCCGGAAGCCCCCCGCGTCCGCGCGGAGCGGAACGGCAGGGGGCTTCCGTAAGGGCCTAGCGCAGGTGCGAGGTGTCGTTCAGGAGCCGGACCGAGGCGTTGCCGTCGGTGTAGTAGGCCACCGCCGACAGGGACGCGGCCGAGAGCTCCATCTTGAACAGGGACTCCGGCGGGGCGCCCAGCGCGAGCCGGACCAGCGTCTTGACCGGGGTCACGTGCGTGACCAGCAGCACCGTACGGCCCGCGTGTGCGGACAGCAGCCGGTCGCGGGTCGCCGAGACCCGGCGGGTGACGGCGGTGAAGCTCTCGCCGCCGCCGGTCGGGGCCGCCTTCGGGGAGTCCAGCCATGCCTGGAGGTCGTCCGGGAAGCGTTCCCGTACCTCGGCGAAGGTCAGGCCCTCCCAGGCGCCGAAGTCCGTCTCGCGCAGGCCCTCCTCGACGGCGACGGACAGCCCGAGCCGGTCGGCGACGGCCTGCGCGGTCTCCCGGCAGCGGAGCAGCGGCGAGCTGACGACGGCCTGTACGGTGCCCCGCGCGGCCAGCGCCTCGGCGACGGCGGCGGCCTGGCGGCGGCCGGCCGGGGACAGCTCCGGGTCGGTGCCGCCGCTGCCGGAGAAGCGCTTCTGCGGGGTCAGCGCCGTCTCGCCGTGGCGGAGCAGCACGAAGGTGGCGGGGGTCCCGAGGTCCGGACCCCAGCCGGTGGATCCGGATGCCGGGGCCGGGACACGGCCGGGCGCGAGCGTCGCGGAACGGGCGCCCTCGGCGCCGGCCGCGCGGGTCCCCGTACCGCCGCCGGAGGCAGCGGCGTCCGGGTCGGCGAACAGCGTGTCGGCGCCCCCCGCCACGGCGGAGGCGGCCCGGGCGTCCGCGACGACGGCCGCACGGGAACCCGTACCGCCGCCGGAGGCCAGCGCGGCGCGCACGGCCGCGGCGCCCGCGGCCGCGTCACCGGGGGGCCCGGACGGGGCCAGGTCCGCCGTGGAGCGGGACGGCTCCCACTGCTTGCCGCGCTTGCCTGCGTCCATCGCCTCGTTGGCGAGCCGGTCGGCGTGCTTGTTGATCTCGCGCGGGATCCACTCGTAGGTGACCTGCGCGCGCGGCAGTACCTTCGCGGCCTCGGCGGCGAGCGGCTTCATGTCCGGGTGCTTGATCTTCCAGCGGCCCGACATCTGCTCGACGACGAGCTTGGAGTCCATGCGGACCCGCACCGCCGCGTCCGGGTCCAACTCACGCGCCGCCTTGAGGCCGGCGATCAGGCCCTTGTACTCGGCGACGTTGTTCGTCGCGACGCCGATGAACTCGGCGCGTTCGGCGAGGGTCTCGCCCGTCGCCGGGTCGAGGACGACCGCGCCGTAGCCGGCGGGCCCCGGGTTGCCCCGGGAGCCGCCGTCCGCCTCCACGACGAACCTCCGCATCAGATGCCCGAGTCCGCCGCACGGACCAGGATGCGGCCGCAGTTCTCGTGGCGGACGACCTGGTCGCGGGGCGCGGCCTTGATCTCGTTGACCTCGGCCATGTCCAGCTCCAGGCGGCAGCCCTCGCAGCGGCGCTGGTACAGGCGCGCGGCGCCGACCCCGCCCTGCTTCGCGCGGATCTTCTCGTACAGGGCGATCAGGGCGGCCGGCATGGAGCCGACGATGACCTCACGGTCCTTGCCGATCTTGGCGACCTCGGTGTCGATCTCACCGGTGGCGGCGTCGCGGCGCGCGGTGGCGTCGACGAGCTTGGCCTCCAGGGCGGCGACCCGGTCGGTCAGCTCGGTGACGCGCTCCTGCGCGGCCTCCAGACGCTCCATGACCTCCAGGACCACGTCCTCCAGGTCGCCCTGCCGCTTGGCGAGGGAGACGACCTCGCTCTGCAGGTTCGCCAGGTCCCGGGCCGAGATGCCGACACCGGTCTCCAGGCGCTGCTGGTCGCGGGCGGCGCGCTGACGCACCTGGTCCACGTCCTGCTCCGCCTTCGTCTGCTCGCGGGCGGCGTCGCTGGCCTGGGTCTGCGCGGCGACGAGCAGGTCACGCTGCTGGCTGAGGTCCTTGGTCAGGGAGTCGACCTCGGCGTGCTCGGGCAGCGACTTGCGCTTGTGGGCGAGCTGAGACAGCCGGACGTCCAGGGCCTGGACGTCGAGAAGTCGGATCTGGTCGGCGGGCTCGGCGTTCAGTTGGGGGCTCCTGTGTGGGAAGGGGGTGTGACGGACGGCGCGTGCGCCGTCCAGGGGTCGGTGACCGTGCGCGAGACGTGGGTCCGCAGACCCCATCCGTGGCGCTCGGAGATCGCGTCGAGCTGGGCCGCGGCCTGCTCGCACCAGGGCCACTCGGTGGCCCAGTGGGCGGCGTCGACCAGGGCCAGCGAGCTCTGCTCGCGGGCCTCGGACACCGGGTGGTGACGGAGGTCGGCGGTGAGGAAGGCGTCGACGCCCGCGGCGCGGACCTGCGCGAAGAGGCTGTCGCCGGAACCGCCGCTGACGGCGACGGTACGGATGAGGGCGTCCGGATCACCGGCGGCCCGGATGCCCTGCGCCGTCCGCGGCAGCCGGGCGGCGGCGCGGGCCGCGAACTCGCGGAGGGTCTGCGGGTGGTCCAGCTCGCAGATCCGGCCGAGGCCCCGGCGGCCCGCCGGGTCGGTGGGATCCGGCACGAGGGGACCGGTGACGCGCAGGTCCAAGGCGCCGGCCAGGGCGTCGGAGACACCCGGGTCGGCGGTGTCGGCGTTGGTGTGGGCGACGTGCAGCGCGATGTCGTTCTTGATCAGCGTGTGTACGACACGGCCCTTGAAGGTGCCCGCCTCGACGGTGGTGGTGCCGCGCAGATAGAGGGGATGGTGGGTGACCACCAGATCGGCACCGAGCTTCACCGCCTCGTCGACGACGTCCTGTACGGGGTCCACGGCGAACAGCACCCGGGTGACCTCGGCATCGGGGTCGCCGCAGACGGTACCGACGGCGTCCCACTCCTCGGCCCGCGAGGGGGGCCAGAGAGCGTCCAGCGCGGCGATGACTTCAGAGAGACGGGGCACAGCCCAAGGCTACCGCCCCTTTTTTGGGGGGCTTCTTCACCTCCGGGGCGCCGAAGGCCCTGGGGGTTACTTGACCAGGACGCCCCGGGGGTCGTCCAGGACCTTGTCCGCGGCAGTCACGCTTGTCGCACAGCACAACCACCTCCCCCACCACAGGCGAATCACCGCCCTGACACCCGTATGCGTGAAGCAGGGCTGGTGGTGTTGTTCGGCAGGAAGTACGAAAACTAGCTTCGCCACCGGAGGTGACGGCCCGGATAACGGGATCCCTTCCCGACAAGGAGGGGTCTTCAGCCGCTGTGGTTGGGGGCCGCCGTTATCAGCACCAGCCGACAAGACATATTTGGAGGTGAACGAAGTTGGCTACGTACCGCGTAGGACAGAAGACCGACCGAGCTGTGCTTCCTCAGCAGCTTGCTCTCGAATTCGAGTCAGCAGACACCCCCCGGATCGGGGACGAAACGGGACCCGAAGGCCGTAAGGCGCCCGGCGCAGTACATGTGCGAGGGGAGATGCCCGATGCTTCACCTGGCGACGGGCGCGTCACCCTCAACCGTAGGGTTGAGGAGAGGGTCCGTGAGGGCCACCCTGTCGTGTTCGTCCTGGACAAGCACGGCACACCGCTGCAACCAGCCAGCCCCGCGAGGGCTCGCAAGCTCCTCAAGGGGGGTCGGGCTGTCGTGGCCCGGCACACTCCGTTCGTGATCCGCCTCAAGGACCGCGCGGCCGCCGAATCGCAGGTGGACGGTGTGGAGCTCGGGATCGACCCCGGCTCGAAGCACACCGGTATCGCCGTGTTCACCGCGAAGGACGGTGAGCGCCGTGGCATGTATGCGGTCGAACTCACCCACCGGGGCGGAGCCATCCGTGACAAACTCACCGCTCGTGCTGCCTACCGGCGCGGCAGGCGCAGCCGAAACCTACGCCACCGCGCGCCCCGTTTCTCCAACCGGACCCGCCCCAGGGGCTGGCTCGCCCCGTCGCTGCGTCACCGGGTGGACACGACCATGTCGTGGACCGCGCGGCTCGCACGCTGGGCACCCGTCCGCGCGGTGCACGTGGAACTCGTCGCGTTCGACACCCACGCCATGTCGAACGGCAGGCCGCTGGAGGGAATCGAGTACCAGCACGGCACCTTGCACGGCACGGAAGTCCGCGAATGCCTGTTGGCCAAGTGGGGCCGGACCTGCGCCTACTGCGGCGCTACCGGGGTGCCACTCAACATCGACCACATCCACCCCCGCTCACACGGCGGAAGTGACCGCGTCTCCAACCTGTGCACCGCGTGCGTTCCTTGCAACGAGAAGAAGTCCGACCATCCTGTCGGGGACTTCCTCAAGAAATCCCCGCAGCAGTTGGCCCGCATCCTCGCCCAGGCCAAAACCCCGCTCCATGACGCGGCAGCCGTCAACGTCACCCGCTGGGCCTTGTGGCGCGCCCTCGACGCCGCTTTCCCCACAGTGCGCACCGGTTCGGGGGGCCGCACCAAATGGAACCGAGCCCGGAACGGCCTGCCCAAAACGCACACCCTCGACGCCCTGTGTGTCGGCCACCTGAACACCGTCACCCGTGCCCCAGCGCGCGTCCTCACGGTCACCGCAACCGGACGCGGAACCTACGCCCGCACCCGCACCGACAAGTACGGCTTCCCCCGTCTGCGGCTGCCCAGGCAGAAGACGTCCTTCGGCTACCAGACCGGAGACCTTGCCCGTGCCGTCGTCCCCACCGGCAAGAAGGCAGGCACGCACACCGGCCGCATCGCCGTCCGCGCCACCGGCAGGTTCAACGTCAAAACCGCGTACGGCCTCATCCAGGGCATCGGACACAAGCACTTCCGCCTCATCCAACGAGCCGATGGCTACGCCTACGCCACCAGGCCCGAGGAGCCCGCCATCGCTGCCTGACGGGCACCCGGATCGAACGAGGGACTCAGAATGACTGCCTGTGCTGTGGCGTGCGGGTTCACCATCGCCGCCGACGGGGCGTACGCCGCCCGGCTGGCCGGGGAGGGTGAGGCGCGGTACCCGGAGCGCTGGACGCTGGGCGGGCCCGAGCCGTACGCGGTGCCGTTGCCGCTCGCGCAGCCCGAGGAGGCCGACAGCGAGGTGCTGCCGCTGGCCGACGGGCGGGTGCTGATCCGGCGCCGGGTCGCCGACCGGCACGCCTTCGCGCTGCTGTACCCCTCGGGGGCCGCCGCCGGCCCGCGCACCGGGGAGCTCCAGCTCGGCGGGATCGAGGCGCAGGAGGGCCTACGGGTCCGCCTGCTGCCGCCGTCCCCGGACGGGCTCGGCGCCTACGCCCTGGCGGTGGGGGCCGAGGAGAGCGCCGTCTGGCGGGTCGCCGGGGGCTCCGGCGGGCCCGAGCGGGTCGCCGTCCTAGCGGGCCGCTGCTCCGGCGGGGTGTGGCTGGACCGGGCGGGCCGGCTGCTGGCTCTGGACCGCGCACTGGACGGGCGTACCAAAGCCGTCGCCGTGGACCTGGAGCGCGGCGGCGAGATCAGCCCGCTGCTCCAGATCTCCGAGGACAGCGACGACCGGCTGCTGCTGGCCGCCCCCGACAGCGGGCTGCTGGTGATCCGCTCGGACGCCCCGGGCGAGGAACGCCTCGGCTGGGGCGTCCTGGGCAGCGCCCGCCCGGTCCGCTTCCCCGAGTGCCTGCGCATCGCGGACGCGCACCCCTTCGCCGTGCAGCCGGGTCAGGTCCTGATGCCGGAGACCTGCGGGGTCGCGCTGCGCGTCGGCGAGACGGAGCTCGCGCTGTGGCGCCCGGCCGACCGGTACGTCTTCCGGCTCGGCACCCCGGCGGGCTGGCTCGGCACCGGCCTGTGGACGGCGGAAGGCCGCCTGCACCTCCCGTACGCCACCACGGAGACCCCCTGCGGCCTCGTGGGCCTCACCCAGCCGGTGGCCCCACCCCCACCCGTCCACCTGGACCCCCTGCCGACCCCACCCCAACGCCCGGTCCCCCTCCAGCAGGCCCCCCTGGGCTGAGGGCGACGGCCTGAGACGGTCTACGACGGGTCGTACGGGTCCACCGGGAGGGGGGCGAAGGGGGTCGTGGTGTGGGCCTTGGGGGAGCAGGCGGCGAAGGGGCCGCGGGCGGGGTCCATCAGGACGCGCAGGTGCGGGTCGGCGTGCTGGATCCACCAGGTGGTCATGCCCAGGCCCGGGTCGTGCCGCAGGTGTTCCCAGGCCAGCCAGAGCGCGGACAGTCGGGCGCCCGCCTCCTGGTGGTCCCACCAGCGCGGGCACCAGGTGGCCGTCGTGCCGTCCAGGGGGCGGCGGACGGTGTGGGCCAGGTAGCCGGTGACGAAGTCGAAGACGTCGGCGAAGTAGAACTCGGCCTCGCCGTTGTGGACCTCCGACGCCGGCATGGGGAAGACCGAACGCGGTTCGCGCGGCGGCTTGGGCGGGGAGTACGCCCGCAGCAGCGCGTCCAGTGCGGTGTCGCGTTGCCGGAGCTCCGCGAGGATCCATTCCAGGAGCTGCTCCTGGAGCTCGGCGACCTCGGCGTAGGCGTCCGCCTCGAGGCTGGCGACGAGGCGTTCCCGCCAGTCGTCGAGCTGCCGGGCGCGCTGCTCCTCCTCGTGCGCCGAGCGGGCGCCGGCCAGGAAGAAGGTCAGCGTCATGTGGTGGCTCTTCCACTGTTCGCCGCCGGCCTCGGCCGTGACCCGTGCCGCCACCCGCTGCGCGTGCTCGATCGCTGAGCTGTCCATGGAACTGATGCACGCCTCTCACACCGGCTGACGAATCCCATGATCATACGAGCGCGCGGCAGAATGGAACCGTGGGTTCCCCGATCGAGATCTTCAGACTGTTCAGCTACGGGCCGTGCGGGCACGACCTGCTGGTGCGGGTGGTCCGGCCCGGCGCCCCGAACTTCGCGCAGGGGGCGGTGGACGCCGCCGATTCCGCGGCCGACGCCGCGGTGGAGCGGCTTCGTACCCGGTGGGAGGAGTCGCGCCTGCGGACCGAGTGCCCGCACCACCGGCACACGCCGGTCCTGGTCGGTGAGTTGCAGGAGCTGCCGGTCGGCGAGGAGCTCTTCGACGCGGGTGGCCGCCGGCTCGGGGTGTGGGTGGCGAGGACGGCGTACGGCGCGCCGTGGGTGGCCCTCGGGACCGCGTCGAGCGAGGCGGAGTTCTGGCGGGAGGTCCGGGACGATCCCGAGCTGCTCGGGCTCGGCCCCCTGGAGCCCGCCGAACTGCGCCACGTCGACTTCCTCACCGACCAGGACCCGTGGCCGGCCGAGACCGGCTAGAGGCGGCCTAGTCGTGCTTGAGGCCCAGGACCTCGGCGGCGGCGAAGGTTTCGTTCGGGGGGCGGGAGTCGTAGTGCGGGGTGAGGAGTTCGTCGAGTTCCTCGTAGGAGAAGGACTCCTTGGTGGTGTCGAACTTGGCCGCCACCTTGGGGCGTTCCATCACGACGACGATCCCGCCGTGGACGACGAACAGCTGGCCGTTGGCCTTCGCCGAGGCCGGGGAGGCCAGGTAGCCGACCAGCGGGGCGACGTGTTCGGGGGCGAGGGCGTCGAGCTTGCCCTCCTCGGGGGCCTGGAAGCCCGCGAAGACGTCCTCCGTCATCCGGGTACGGGCCCGCGGGCAGATGGCGTTGGCCGTGACTCCGTACTTGGCGAGGGCCAGGGCGGTCGAGGTGGTCAGGCCCACGATGCCGCCCTTGGCCGCCGCGTAGTTGGGCTGGCCGGCCGAGCCGCCGAGGAAGGCCTCGGAGGAGGTGTTGACGATGCGGCCGTAGACCGGGCCGCCCGCCGCCTTGGACCGCTCCCGCCAGTGCACCGAGGCGAAGTGCGTGGTGTTGAAGTGGCCCTTGAGGTGGACCCGGATCACCGAGTCCCATTCCTCCTCCGACATGGAGAAGACCATCCGGTCGCGCAGGATGCCCGCGTTGTTGACGAGGACGTCGAGCTTGCCGAAGCTGCTGACCGCCAGCTCGACCAGCTCCCGGGCCTGCGCGAAGTCGGCCACGTCCCCCAGGTGCGCCACCGCCTGCCCGCCCGCCGCGCGGATCTCCTCGGCCACCTCCTGCGCGGGGGCGGCCGAGGCCTCCCCCGATCCGTCGCGGCCGGGCTGCCCGAAGTCGTTGACGACCACGCTCGCGCCGAGCCGGGCGAGTTCGAGCGCCTCGGCGCGGCCGAGGCCGCGGCCCGCGCCGGTGACGATGGCGCTGAGCCCCTCAAGTGGCAGTGACATCTACCGGTTCCTCTCAGAACGGATCAGGGTTCGGTCAGGTGCGGTCGGTGCGGTCGGTGCGGTCGGTGCGGTCGGGTGCGGTCAGATCTCGATGCAGGTGCGCAGGGCCACGCCCGTGCGCATCTGGTCGAGGGCGTCGTTGATCTCGGCGAGCTGCACCCGATGGGTGATCAGCCCGGCCAGGTCGACCCGGCCGGCCCGCCACAGCGCGATGGTGCGCTCGTAGGAGCGCAGGACGTCCCCGCCGCCGTACATCGACGGGAGGATCTTCTTCTCGTCGAAGAACAGCGAGAACATGTCGATCTGGAAGGTGTCGTCGAGGGCGCCCGCGCCGACGATGACGACGCTGCCGCCGCGCCGGGTCATCTTGTAGGCGGTCTGCGCGGTGACGGACTTCCCGACGACCTCGAAGACGTAGTCGAAGCCCTCCCCCGCCGTGATCCGGCCCTTGGCGTCCTCGAAGGCGTCGGGGCTGATCGCCTCCGTCGCGCCGAAGCGCAGGGCCGCCGCGCGCCGCGACTCCACCGGGTCGACGGCGATGATCTGCGCCGCGCCCTGGAGTTTGGCGCCCTGGATGACGGAGATGCCGACGCCGCCGCAGCCGATGACGGCGACGGAGGAACCGGCTTCCACCTTGGCGGTGTTGATGGCCGCGCCGAGGCCGGTGGTGACGCCGCAGCCGATGAGCGCGGCGATGTCGAAGGGCACGTCGTCGGGGATGGGTACGGCGCACTTGGCGTCGACGACGAGTTCCTCGGCGAAGGTGCCCGTGGCCGCGAAGCCGAAGATGTCGCCGTCCCCGCGCCGGAAGTTGGGGGTGCCCGCGTTGACCAGGCTCTCCAGGCACAGGTGGCCCTGGCCGCGCTTGCAGGCCGGGCAGTGCCCGCACGGCGGGAGCCAGCAGACGAGGACCCGGTCGCCCTGCTTGAGGTGGGTGACCCCGTCGCCGACGTCGGCGATGACGCCGGAGCCTTCGTGGCCGGGAATGAAGGGTGCGGGCTGCGGCAGTACGCCGTTCATCGCGGAGAGGTCGGAGTGGCACAGGCCGGTGGCCTTGATCCGGATCTTCACCTTGCCGGGGCCGAGGCCCACGGCCTCCATGTCGTCGACGACCTCCAGCTTGTCCTGGCCTATCTCGCTCTGCAGTGCTGCGCGCACGGTGCGGCTCCTTCCGGGGGCTGGCTGTCTCAGACGTGTTCGACGACGGTGTCGGCGAGGACCGGCGCGTCGTCCCGTTCGACGGCGGTCACCGACACCAGGACGCGGCCGCTCTCCTGCCACATCCGGATGCGCAGCGTCTCGCCGGGGAAGACGATCCCGGCGAAGCGCGTGCGGTAGGCGCGGACCCGGGAGACGTCGCCGCCGAGCACGGTGTCGACGACGGCCTTGAGGGTCATCCCGTACGAGCACAGGCCGTGCAGGATCGGCTTGTCGAAGCCGGCCAGCTTGGCGAACTCCGGGTCGGCGTGCAGGGGGTTCCAGTCGCCGGAGAGCCGGTAGAGCAGGGCCTGCTCCTCGCGGATGGCCCGCTCCTCGGTGCGGTCGGGGGCCCGCTCCGGCTGCACGGCCCTGACGGAGGGCCCGCGCTCGCCGCCGAAGCCGCCCTCGCCCTTGACGAAGAGCTGCGCGTCGCTGGTCCACAGCGGGCCGTCGGCGTCCGCGACCTCGGAGCGCAGCACGATCACGGCCGCCTTGCCCTTGTCGTAGACGGCGGCGACCTTCGAGGTGGAGGTGGCCCGCCCCTTGACGGGGATGGGCCGGTGCAGCTCGATCGAGTGGCCGCCGTGCAGGACGGAGGCGAGGTTGACCTCGATGCCGGGTGCGGCGAGGCCGCCGAGCATGGCCATGCCGGCGCCGGCGACGGTGGCGAAGCTGGGGAGCACGTGGAGCTTGGACTCCAGGGTGTAGCGCAGCTCGTCGGGGTCGGTGGCGGGCAGGCCCGCGCCCAGGCCGAGGTGGTAGAGCTGGATGTCCTTGTGGTCCCAGCCGATGTCCCCCGTGCGGGGTTCGGCGGCGAGGGCCTTCGCGGCATCGATCGGCATGAGGATGCTGCTCCTTCTGGCTTCTGATCTTTGGAAGACCTCGGCGCGACCGTCCGCACCGTCGGCCGCACCGAGGTCGTATGCGGACCGGTTCTAGAACGCGTTCTAGGACTGGTGAAGGAATGTATAACGCACGCCCCAGCACTTGGGAAGACTCCTGACTTCACGTCAGATCAGCGTGGGGCGTGGCGTGTTGCCCCTGCCCGGGACCCTGGTGGATACCCTTCCCGGGTGGACGAGATGCCCGTGACGCACCGAACCTCCCGATCCCTGCGCGTCCTGCTGGACCCGCCGAACCCGGCGCTCGCCGTCCGGCTCGGGCTCCAGCCCGACATCGAGGTGGTGGCCTCGCCGCAGGCCCGGCCGGAGGTGGCGCTGGTGGAGGAGGTCGCCTCGGTGGGCGCGCTGCTGGCCGAGGATCCGCAGTGCCGGGTGCTGGTGCTGACCGGCTCGGCGCACCCCGGCCTGCGGGAGGCGGCGCTCGCGGCGGGCGCGGCGGGGCTGGTCCTGCGCGACGGCCCGGACGGGGACCTGGCCGACTCGGTGCGCCGCGCGGCCATGGGCGAGACGGTGGTGGACCCGGCGCTGGACGCGCCGTAGGCCGTCCCAGGGCGTACGCAAAGACCTCCGCCGGCCCGCCCCTGGGCGGGCCGGCCGGCGGAGGAGGCTGGAACGGGGGCGGCGTCAGGCGGCCGGGTCCGGGGTGGTCCGGCCGTCGGCGGTCCAGTCGTCGACGGTCCGCGAGGGGTCCAGGACCACCGGGAGCTTCTCCAGGCCCCGGAAGGCCGGGAAGGGCCCCTTGAGCCAGTCCCCGTGCTGCGCCGACGGCAGCGCCAGGACCATGTCGGGGAAGCGGTCGAGGAGCGCCGTCAGGCAGATCTCCAGCTCCAGCCGGGCGAGCGGGGCGCCCAGGCAGAAGTGGGGGCCGAAGCCGAAGCCGATGTGTTCGCGCTGGAGGTGCTCGCGGGTGATGTCCAGGGTGTCCGGCTCGGGGAACTTCTCCGGGTCCCGGTTGGCGGCGGTCAGGGCGATCTGCACGATCGCACCCTTGGGGATGACCGTCCCGCCGAGCTCCACGTCCTCCTTCGCGTACCGGAAGGTGGAGGTTTCCACGGAGCCCTCGTAACGGACGAGTTCCTCGATCGCCTGCGGGAGCAGTTCGCGGTCCTCCTGGAGGGCCCTGAGCTGTTCGGGGTGGGTGAGCAGGTTGAAGACGGAGTTGCCGATCTGGAGGGTGGTCGTCTTGTGACCGGCGAAGAGCAGCACCCACATCATCGACACGAGTTCGTGGTCGGTCAGCGGCTCTTCCTCGTGCGGCGTCTCCACCAGCATGGTCAGGAAGTCGTCCGTGGGGTTCTCACGGGTGCGCCGGATGTGCTCGGTGAAGTAGTCCCGCAGCCAGTGTTCGGCCTCGACCAGGTCGCCCTTCATGTCCCTGCTGAACCGGGAGCGGGTCACGACGGAGAACCACTTCAGGACCTGGGTGCGCTCGTCCCCGACGATGCCGAGCAGCTCGCAGATGACCATGACGGGCAGGGGCAGCGCGAACGCCGCCATCAGGTCGACGGGCTCGTCGGTGGGGCACCGGTCCAGCAGCTCGTTCGCGAGCTCCTCGATGTGCGGGCGCAGGTCCTTGACGTGGCGCGGGGTGAAGGCGGTCTTGGCGATGTGGCGCAGCCGGGTGTGCCGGGGCGGGTCGGCGAAGAGGAGGTTGTCGTCGAGCGTCTCGCACGCGTCCCCGAAGAGCGCGTGGTAGAGGTCGATGGCCTCGTGCATGTCCTTGCCGATGCGGGGATCGGCGAGGGCGGCGTGGGCCTCCTCGTACCGGGTGATGAGATACGTGTCCACTCCATGGCCCGGGGTCAGCCGCACCACGGGGGCCTGCTCGCGCAGGGTCCGGTACGTCGGATGGGGGCAGGTCCGGAATTCCGGCGGACTCGCCGTCGCCGCCGCCACCGCGGCTTCGAGCGTGGGGCCGTCGCCCACTGCCACTACCCGTTCAGTCGTCACGTGCCCATACCTCTCAGGTAACCCGGATTCGACAGACGCCTCCTTTCCCGGGAGGCGGGGCGGACGAAACGGCATTGACCCGTTCGGAGGCGAAAGCTCCCTCCGTGGAATGTCCGGGCGGGTGCGGCGCGCGGCCGGCCGGGGGTGACGGTGATTGCGTTCCACGGCCCGGTGCACGGGCCCGGTGCACCGGGCCCGGTGGAAGTCCGGTCGGTCCGATCGAAGGGAAGGCGCGTATGCCTGAGTACGGTTCCGGTGGTTTCGGCGCGGGCGCGGCGACGTCAGCGACGGCGGCGCGGGTACGGGCGGACGGCGCGGCGGCGCCGGACGACGGCAGCGGGGCGGTGATCGACGTCCACCACCACTTCTGCGCCCCGCAGTGGCGGGCGTGGGCCGAGGGGAAGGGCCTGGTGAACCCGAAGGCGCTGCCGCCGTGGGCGCGCTGGGAGGCGGGCGCGGCGCTGGACGTGATGGACCGGGCCGGGATCGCCGTCGCCGTGCTCAAGCCGATGCTGCCGGCCCGGTACGAGGGCTCCGCGCAGCTGCGGGAGGCCGTCGCGGTCACCCTGGAGGCGGCGGCCGCGGCGGTGGAGGCCCATCCGGGGCGGTTCGTCTTCCACGCCCCGCTGTTCCTCGAGGACCAGGAGGCCTCGCTCTGGGCCCTGCGGTACGGGCTGGACGAGCTGGGGGCCGTCGGGGTGAACGTGACGGCCAACCACGGCGGCGTCTACCTCGGGGACCCCTCCTACGACCGGATCTTCGCCGAGCTCGACGAGCGCTCGGCCGTCGTGGACACCCATCCGCACAACCTGCCCGGCGGTCCTCCGGGGGCGGCGACCGTGCCGGGCCTGCCGAACTTCCTGTGCGACTTCCTCCTCGACACCACCCGCGCCGCCGCGAACATGATCCGCAACCGGACCCTGGACCGCTTCCCGAACCTGTCGGTGATCCTGCCGCACGGCGGTGGTTTCCTCCCGCACATCGCCACCCGCATGGAGGCCTTCGGGGGCTGCTTCGACCCGCCCGTGGAGCCGGCGGTGGTCCGCGACCACCTGCACCGCTTCTACTACGACACGGCCGGCCCGCTGTCCCCGGCGGGCACCCTGCTGGCGACGGCGGGCGCCGACCGGATCCTGTTCGGCAGCGACTGGCCGGCCGCGCCCGCCGCGATGGTCGTGGACGTGGCCGTGCCCGCGCTGGCGGCCGACCCGGCCTTCACCGCCCTGCAGCGGCGGGGCGTCAACCGGGAGAACGCCCTGCGCCTGATGCCGCGGCTGGCGGCGCTGTGACGGCCCGCCGCCCCGCCCCGGACACCCGGGGCGGGACGGCGGTCACAGCACTGGCTCGTACGGGGCTACTTGCGCAGCAGGGTCACCACGGCCGCCCCGCCCAGCCCGATGTTGTGGGCCAGGCCCACCCCCGCGCCCGGGACCTGGCGCGGGCCGGCCTCGCCGCGCAGCTGCCACACCAGTTCCGCCGCCTGCGCGAGCCCGGTGGCGCCCAGCGGGTGCCCCTTGGAGATCAGGCCGCCCGACGGGTTGACCACCCAGCGGCCGCCGTAGGTGGTGGCGCCGCTCTCGACGAGCTTGCCGGAGGCTCCGTCCGCGCACATGCCGAGCGCCTCGTACGTCAGGAGTTCGTTCACCGAGAAGCAGTCGTGCAGTTCGACGACGTCGACGTCCTCGATGCCGAGCCCGGAGGCCTCGTACACCTGCCGGGCGGCGGCCGCCGTCATGGGTTTGCCGACCACGTCGATGCAGGAGCCGCCGAAGCTGTCGGCGGTGTCGGTGGTCATGGCCTGGGCGACGATCTCGACGGCCTTGTCGTGCAGCCCGTGCCGGACGACGAACCGCTCCGAGACCACGAGGGCGGCCGCGGCCCCGTCGGAGGTGGGCGAGCACTGGAGCTTGGTCAGCGGGTCGTGGATGGGCTTCGCGGCGAGGATCTCCTCGACCGTGTACACGTCCTGGAACTGGGCGTTCGGGTTGTTCGCGGAGTGCCGGTGGTTCTTGGCTCCGACGGCCGCGAGCTGGGCGGGCGTGGTCCCGTACCGCTCCATGTGTTCGCGGGCCGCGTTCCCGAAGATCTGCGCGGTGGGCGGGGACATCTCGAAGCCGTGCGCGGCGGCCATGATCCCGTAGTGGCGGGCCACGGGAGACGTTTTGAAGTCTCCGCCGTCGGCGCCGCCGCCGAGCGCCCCGCGCTTCATCTTCTCGAAGCCGAGGGCCAGGACGCAGTCGCTGATGCCGCCCTGGACGAACTGGCGGGCCATCATCAGCGCGGTCGAGCCGGTCGCGCAGTTGTTGTTCACGTTGTAGACGGGGACGCCGGTCAGGCCCAGTTCGTAGGCCGCCCGCTGGCCGGCGGTGGACGCCTGGAAGCAGTAGCCGACGGGCACCTGCTCGACGAGCCCGTAGTCGACGCCCGCGTCCGCGAGGGCGGCCGAGCCGGCCTCCTTGACCATGTCCCAGTACTGCCAGTCCCGCGACTCCGGCTTCTCGAACTTCGTCATGCCGACACCCACGATGTACGACTTCATGCCCGATGACTCCTAGTCCCTGGGGAGGCCGAGGATCCGCTCGGCGACGACGTTGAGCTGGACCTGTGTGGTGCCCCCGGCGATGGTCAGGCAGCGGGACATGAGCATGCCGTGCACCGCTCGCTCCCCCGCCCCCTCCCGTACCGCGCCCGCCGGGCCCAGCAGTTCGAGCGCGAGCTCGGCGGTCCGCTGCTGGTGGGGGGTCTGTACGAGCTTGCGTACGGAGGCTCCCGCGCCCGGCTCCAGGCCCGACACCTGCTGGAGGGTGGTGCGCAGGCCGATGCAGGCGAGGGCGTGCGCCTCGGCGGCGAGGGCGCCGACGCGGGCGCGGTAGGAGCCGTCGAGGTCGGTGGAGCGGGCGATGAGCGCTTCCAGGCCGGTGTCGAAGGTCATCTGGTCGGCCATGTGGACGCGCTCGTTGCCGAGGGTGTTGCGGGCGACCTTCCAGCCGCCGTCGGCCGCGCCGACGAGGGCGTCGGCGGGCAGGATCACCTCGTCGAGGAAGACCTCGTTGAAGAGGGCGTCACCGGTGATCTCCTTGAGGGGCCGGATGTCGATGCCGGGGGTGGTGCGCATGTCGACGACGAAGTAGCCGAGCCCCTTGTGCTTGGGGGCGGCCGGGTCGGTGCGGGCGAGGAGGATCCCGAAGTCGGCGCTCTGCGCGGAACTCGTCCACACCTTCTGCCCGTTCACCTTCCAGGAGCCGTCCTCCAGCCGCTCCGCCCGGGTGCGCAGGGAGGCCAGGTCGGAGCCCGCGTCCGGCTCGGAGAAGAGCTGGCACCAGGTGGTGTCGCCGCGCAGGGTGGGCAGGACGTACGCCTCGCGCTGCGCTTCGGTGCCGTAGGCGAGCAGGGAGGGCAGGATCCAGGTGGCGATGCCGAGGTCGGCGAGCCTGACCCCGGCCTCCTTCAGTTCCTGCTGGACGACGAGCTGTTCGAGGGGGCCGGCGCCGCGTCCGTAGGGAGGCGGGAGGTAGGGGGCCGCGTATCCGGTGGGCGCGAGGACCCGCCGGGCGGCGGCCGGGTCCAGGCCCGCCGCGTCGCGGGCCGCGGCGCGGGCAGCGGGGCGGTACTGCTCGGCGGCCGGGGGGAGTTCGAGGCGCAGCTCGCGGCGGGCTCCGGCGGCGGCGAGGCGGACGGCGCGGATGCGGTGGCCGTCGCCGGGGCCGAGGAGCTGGCGGGCGACGAGCGCCCGGCGCAGGTGGATGTGGGCGTCGTGCTCCCAGGTGAAGCCGATGCCGCCGAGGATCTGGACGCAGTCCTTGGCGCAGGAGTACGAGGCGTCCAGGGCGGCGCCTGCGGCGAGGGCGGCGACGAGGGAGCGCGCCTCGGGGCTCTCGCCCGCTGCGGGGTCGGCGCTGTTGGCGGCGTCCCAGGCCAGGGCCCGGGCCTGCTCCAGCCGGACCAGCATGTCGGCGCACAGGTGCTTGACGCCCTGGAACTGCCCGATGGGCCGGCCGAACTGCTCGCGGGTCTTCGCGTACTCGGCGGCGGTGTGGACCGCCCAGGCGGCGGTGCCGCAGGCGTCGGCGGCGAAGAGTACGCAGGCCAGGTCGCGGACCAGGGCCGCGTCCAGCTCCAGCAGCCGGCCGGGCGGGACGGCGACGCCGCGCGCCCGGACCTCGGCGGTGGGGCGGGTGGGGTCGGCGCTCTCGTGCGTGCGGATGTCCAGGGCGGCGGCGTCCACGGCGAACCAGCGGGTGCCGTGTCCCGTCTCGGCGGCGAGGAGCAGGAGCTCGGCCTCGCCGGCGCCGAGGACGGGGGGCGCGGCGCCGTCGAGGAGGTGCCCGCCGCCTTCGACGGCGACGGCGGTGAGGCTGCCGGGGCCCAGGGCGACCGCCCCGACCCGGCCCTCCAGGGGCTGGGCCCCGGCCCGGTCCAGGAGTACGGAGGCCAGCGCGCTCGGCAGGAAGGGCCCGGGCAGCGCCGCCCGGGCGGCCTCCTCCACGGCGACGGCCAGGTCCAGCAGGGTCCCGCCGTCCAGGTGGGGCGTCAGCAGTCCGGACGCGGTCAGGGCGTCCCAGTAGCCGGGCCGCGTCCCCGCCTGGGGCGGGCTGTCGAGCAGCTTGCGCACGGCCTCGCCCGGCACGGCCCGCGCCACCCACCCGCGCACGGCCTCGGCCAACTCCCGCTGTTCTTGCGTGATTCCGATGCCCATGCGCGGCAGACTAGAACACGTTCCAATCTGACGGAAGGTCAGATGAAGGTGTTCTTCGCCGCCGCAGCCCGGCCGGGGGCGTCAGTTGGACGGCACGGCCTTGAGGGCGGCGCGGGCGATCTTCTCGGCCTCGGGCCGGCAGTCGATCGGGTCGGTGCCCTTCCCGTGATCGGTCGACACGTAGAGCCTGAGGTTCTGGTCATGGACGACCAGTTCGCAGCCGCCCTTCCACATCGCCCGCTCACCGAACCCCACGTCCGCGGACTCGACCACCCCCTGCTTGCTGTCCAGGTCGAGCCGCTTGCGCTGCTCCTGCGTCCCGTCCTGCCCCTTGCCGCTGAGCTGCACGTCCCACTCCACGACCGCGCGGGACGCTCCCGCGGTGAACCAGTAGCAGCGCACGACGGGGCGGAGGGGATCCGCGCCCGGCCCGGAGTCCAGCTTCTGCGCCCGGTCCGCCACCGGCAGGGGCAGCTTGGGGGCCGCCTTGCCGCAACTGTCCGGCCTCTTGTATCCGGACTGGTCCCACTGCTCGCCGGACTGCAGCGAGTACACCACGAAGCCGAGGCCGGTCACCACCAGCGCACCGGCCACCACCAGAAGTGCGAGCAGGGACGCAGGCCGCGGGCTCCGTCCGGGGGCCAGGGAGCCGACGGTGACGGGCGCTTCCTCCGGCAGCGGTACGAGGGAGGGGGCGGCACGCACGGGCTCCGGGGCCGGGGTCGGCTCCGGAACCCGCTCGGCCACGACCGTCTCCGGTTCCGGGGCGGGCTCCGGGGCCTCCGGCTGCGGCCGGACCGCCGTCCGGGCCGGGGGGCCGCCCAGCAGGCGGTCGATGGCCGCGCCCTGCTCCGCGATCATCCGGTGCACCGCCGGAGGCCACGGCTGCCGGCCCGCCGGGACGACCGGCCCGAGGAGGGCGAACAGCTCGGCCGGGGCCGGCCTGGCCGCCGGGTCCTTGGCCAGGCAGCGCTCCACGACCTGGCGCAGCCCGGCCGGGACCACGTCCAGTTCGGGTTTCGCGTGCACCACGTCGTAGAGGGTCTGGAGCGTCGACGTCCCCGCGAACGGGTTGCGCCCGGTGGCGGCCAGGAACAGCACCGACCCGAGCGAGAACACGTCGCTGGCGGCGGTGAGTTCCCGGCCCTCCGCCTGCTCGGGCGACATGAACGCGGGCGAGCCGATCACCAGCCCGGTGTGCGTCAGCCGGGTGTCGATGCCGCTCTCGGCGGCCCGCGCGATGCCCAGGTCGATGACCCGTACGCCGTCCTCGGCGAGGAGGACGTTCTCGGGCTTGAGGTCCCGGTGGACGAGCCCCGCCCGGTGGATCTCGGCGAGAGCGGACGCCAGACCGGCCGCGAGGCGGCGTACGGTCTCCTCGGGCAGCGCCCCGGCCGCCTCCACGGCCGCCCCCAGCGAGGGCCCCGGCACGAACACCGAGGCCAGCCACGGGGTTTCCGCGTCCGCGTCGGCCTCCATCACCGCCGCCGTGTACGCCCCGGACACCTTCCGGGAGGCGGCGACCTCCCGCCGGAACCGGGCCCGGAACCCCTCGTCGTCGGCGAACCGCGCGAGGACCTGTTTGACGGCGACCAGCCGCCCGTCGGGCGCGGTGCCCAGCAGCACCCGGCCCATGCCGCCCTCGCCGAGCACGCCCAGTACCCGGAACGGCCCCACCTGGGACGGCCCCGACGGCCCTATCAGCTCCATGCCTGCCCTCTCATCGCGGCATCGCCGCCAACGCGGCGCGGGCGATACCCTTCGCCTCCGTCTCACAGCTCCCGGCGGGATGCCGGTCGCCCCCGAGGTACACCCGCACCTCGAGGTTGCCGTCCCGGACGGCCAGTACGCAGGTGCCCTCCGGTCCGGGGGTGCCCCAGTACGCGGCGTCGCCCGCCCCCACACCCGTCTCGGGCCGCCGCCCCTCGCCGAAGCTCTCGCGCCGGCGCTCCGTCCCGTTGCCGGCGCCGCTGCCACTGCGGCTCAGGTCCCAGGAGACGGACGCGTGCGGGCTCGGCGGCTGGTCCGTGCCGCCGCCCCGCACCTCGTGCGGCGGCTCGTACCAGGAGCAGGCCGTGCGCGCGCCGCTGCCCATCTCCTCGTAGTAGTCCATGGACTGCTTGCGCTCCCCCGGCGGCAGCGGCAGTTTCCCGGCCACCTCCGGGCAGACCGGCATCCTCGCGTACCGGTCCGGTTCGGCTGCCCGGTTCTGCGGCGGCGACGCCGGGCCCAGCAGGTACGCCCCCGCCCCGAGCACGGCCACCCCGGCGGCGACGGCCCGTGCCACCGCCTTGCGGGAACGCCCGCGCGGCCCGGTCACGGCCTGCGGGAGCACGGCCGTGGGCGCGGACACCGTCGCCCCTTCCGGGCCGGCGTCGAGCAGCCGCTCGATGTCCGCCCGCTGCACGGCGATCAGCCGGCGCACGGCGGGCGGCCATTCCCCGGGCGCCACCGGCCCCAGGAGGTCCAGGAGCTGTTCCGGGGCCGGCCGGGCGCCCGGCTCCTTGGCGAGGCACCGCTCCACGACCGGGCGCAGCCCCGGCGGGAGACCCGACAGCTCGGGCTCCGCGTGAACCACGTTGAACAGGGTCTGCAAGGTGGAGGCCCCCGCGAAGGGGTTGCGGCCGGTGGCGGCCAGTACGAGCACCGAGCCGAGCGAGAACACGTCGGCGGCCGGGGTCGGTTCCCTGCCCTCGGCCTGCTCGGGCGACATGAAGGCGGGCGAGCCGACGATCTGCCCGGTCTGCGTCAGCTCGGTGTCCCCCGCGCCCTCGGCCGCCCGCGCGATGCCGAAGTCGATGACCCGGACACCGTCCTCGGACAGCAGCACGTTGTCGGGCTTCAGGTCCCGGTGGATCAGGCCCGCCCGGTGGATCTCGGTGAGTCCCGTGACCAGTCCGGCCGCGAGGCGGCGTACGGTCTCCTCGGGCAGCGCCCCGGCCGCCTCCACCGCCGCCCCCAGCGAAGGCCCGGGCACGAACACCGAGGCCAGCCACGGGGTTTCCGCGTCCGCGTCGGCCTCCATCACCGCCGCCGTGAACGCCCCCGACACCTTCCGGGAGGCCGCGACCTCCCGCCGGAACCGGGCCCGGAAGGCGTCGTCGTCGGCGAGCCGGGCGTGCACCTGCTTGACCGCGACGAGCCGCCCGTCGGGCGCGGCCCCCAACAGCACCCGGCCCATGCCGCCCCGACCGAGCTCGGCGAGCAGCCGGTACGGACCGGCCGCGACGGGGTCGGACTCCCTGAGCCGCCTCATGGCCGCGCCATCACCGCCAGCGCGCTACGGCCCGCGTCCTTCGCGGCGGCCTCGCAGGAGCCGACGGGGTAGCGGTTGCCCTTCACCTGGACGAACACCGTCTGGTTGACGTCCCGCAGGTAGAGGGCGCAGGGCGCGTCCTCGTCGGTCTCCGGCGGCAGCCACAGGGCCTCTTCCGCGAAACCGAGGCCGAGGTCCCGCCGGGTCCTGCCGCGCACGTACCTGCCTTCGTGGTGCTCCTTGGCCTGTTCGGCTCCGGTGCTGCCGCCCGGCCGGGAGACGTAGAGGTTCCACAGGACGTAGGTCTCGTCGCCGTAGCGGCTGTTCCAGACACAGAGGTTGTCCCAGAGCGGCCACCCGGAGACGGAGCCCTCCGCGAAGCCCTTGCCGCGCGGCGCGCCGAAGTCGGACGGCAGGGTCACCTTGCCGACGACGTCCTTGCAGGCGAACGACTTCGGTACGTATTTGTCGGCCACCTGGGACAGCGGTGCGGTCCCGGGCGTCGGGACGGTCTCGGGCACGATCCGGTAGTAGACCTCCTCGACGACGGGCCGGCCCACCGTCAGCCCGACGGCGACGCACGCGGCCAGGATCCCGGCCGTCACCAGCAGCCGGGTCCGCCCCGCCCCGGCCGGGGGCGGGGGCGGGGGGACTCCTGCGACGAGCCGGCCGGTCTCGGTCTGCTGCGCCGCGATGAGCGCGTGCACCGCCTCCGGCCACGGCCGCACCGCCGGCTCGACCGCGCCGACCATGGTCAGCAGTTCGCGCGGGGTCGGCCGGGCGGCCGGGTCCTTGGCCAGGCAGGGGGCGACGATCCCGTGCAGCCCGGGCGGGACGGCGCTCAGGTCCGGTTCGCCGTGCACGACCTCGTGCAGCAGCCTCGGTACCGAGTTCCCCGCGAAGGGGGGCTTCCCCGTGCAGGCCGTCACGAGCGTGGCTCCGAGGGAGAACACGTCGCTCGCCGGGGTCGGCTCCCCGCCCGTGATCTGCTCGGGCGACATGAAGGCGGGCGAGCCGACCAGCGCGCCGGTGCGGGTGATCCGGGTCTGGTCCCCGACGGCGCGCGCGATGCCGAAGTCGATGACCCGTACGCCGTCTGCGGCGAGCAGCACGTTCGACGGCTTGAGGTCCCGGTGGACCAGGCCCGCGCCGTGTACGTCGGCCAGCGCGTGCGCCAGCCCGGCCGCGAGCCGGCGCACCGGCTCCTCCGCGAGCGGCCCGGCCGCCGCCAGGACCTCGCGCAGCGAGGGGCCCGGCACGAACTGTGAGGCCAGCCAGGGCGTCTCCGCGTCCGGGTCGGCGTCGATCACGGGCGCGGTGTGGGCGCCCGACACCCTCCGCGAGGCGTCCACCTCACGCCGGAACCGCGCCCGGAACCCGTCGTCCTCGGCCAGCCCGGCGTGCACCTGCTTGACCGCGACGAGGCGCCCGTCCGGCGCGACGGCCAGCGATACCCGGCCCATCCGGCCCTGCCCGAGCACGGCGACGGACCGGAACGGCCCTAAACCCTGCATGCGCCCCCGCCCTCTCAGGTACGGCAGGCGATCATACAGATCCGCCGACGGGCTCAGAGCCCCCGCACGAACGCGGCGAAGGCGGCGGGGCTGACGGTGAAAGCCGGCCCCTCGGGGTTCTTGGAGTCCCGCACGGCGACGAGACACTGGGCGGCAACCTCGACACAGTCGCCGCCGGTGTCACCGCTGTACGAGGACTTCTGCCAGGCGGCGGCGCCGATGGGGGCGCACTCGACGCAGTTGCCGCCGGTGTCACCGCTGTACGAGGACTTACGCCACCGTGCGCCCGTCGAGTTCGGGATGGTGTCCATAACGTTCCTCCATTACACGGGTGATCCGTGCCGCCGAGTCCTCCAGTGAGAGTGCGGCGGCCTGCAAGTGATCGTAACGGAGTGAACCCTCCCTGAGAGCTTGCGGATTAGCCGTCATATGGCCCTGGACGAAGTCCTCGGTATAGAGGATGTCTGGGTCGTCCTCGAACCTCAGCATGCTGAACTCGCCCATCAGCCCGGCATGTGCGCCGGCCTCAAAGGGAAGGATCTGCACCCTCACCCACTCCCGGCTCCGCAGCTCCAACAGATGGGCAAGTTGGTTCCGCATCACGTCCCGACCCCCGATCTCCTGGTGCAGTACGGCTTCACTCAGGACGACCCACATCAGTGGCGGGTTCTCGCGGTCCAGGATGCGCTGCCGCTCCATTCGCGCGGCCACCTTGCCGTCAAGTTTCTCCTGACTCCGCACGCCGAGCACCGCCCGCGCGTACTCCTCCGTCTGCAGCAGCCCGTAAATCAGCTGCGCCTGGAAGGTCGAGATGTACGAGGCCCTCGCCTCCATCTCGGCGTACGCCTGGAACCACACCGGAAGCTGGCTCCTCAGCACCAGCCCCACCAGGCGGGAGAACAGGCCGTCGGTCCCGAGAGCCGCATCGATCCGCTCCGAGAAGTCCCGGGTCGGGATCTTCCTCGCCGTTTCGATCTGGCCGACCAGCGAAGCCGTACAGAAGATGGAGCCACCGAGCTCCCCTTGTTTCAGCCCGGCATCCTCCCGCAGGCGGCGCAGTTCCGCGCCGTAGTAGTCCAGCGGTGAGGCGCTGGGGTCGAGGTCGCGGATGTTGACCATGAGGCGGTCACCCCTCAAGTCCACGCCGTACGGCGTTCGTTTCGGTCTGTAGCCGAGCGTAACGACGTCGGTTCAGGCTGGTGACATGAATCACGCAACTGGGCTTTCTCCGGCGGAGATTGGCACCAGCTACCGCATGGGCTTCACCGTCAGTGAGCATTCGGCCCGGCACATGCGCCGGATCCTGCGGATGTACCTCGACCGGTGGGGGCTCGCGAAGCTGACCGACGGCGCCGAGCTGGCGTTGACCGAGCTGGTCGCCAACGTCGTCCGGCACGTGCCCGGGCGGGGGTGCACGGTCCTGATCCTGCGGCGGCCGCAGGGGCTGCGGGTGGAGGTGGCGGACGGCTCCGCCGAACTCCCGCAGCCCGCCGCGCACGACGACCCGTACGCGGAGGGCGGGCGGGGGCTGCTGCTGGTGGAGGCCGTCACCGACCGCTGGGGCACCGATCCGCTGCCCGGCGGCAAGACGGTGTGGTTCGAGTGCGACGGCTGAACCCCGCCCTCATCGGGCCTGCTCCTCCATGAGCATGGCGAGCAGGCCCTCCTCCGCACCTTCGAAGGTGACGACCTCGGCGCTACGGGGGAACATGACCCGCTCGTACGCGGTGAGCGCGGCCTCGGTGTCGTCGGGGTGCGCGGCGAGGGCCTCGGCGAGTTCGGCGCCGTCCAGCATGGCGAGGTTGGCGCCTTCGCCGTTCGAGGGTCCGAGGTGGGCGGCGTCGCCGAGCAGGGTGACCCCCGGTACGCGGTCCCACCGGTGGCCGGACGGCAGGGTGTACTGGGGGCGCAGGAGGGGCGCGGTGTCGCCGTCGGTGATCAGCGCGGTGAGTTCCGGCGCCCAGCCCTCGAACTCCCGCGCCATCCGCGCGCGGGCCGCGGCGGGATCGGTGAAGTCGATGTCGGCGAACCACTCCAGCGGCTCGTTCAGTGCCACGTAGGTGTGCAGGGTGTCGCCGCTCTCGCGGTGGGCGAAGATCTCCCGGCCCTGGACGGGCACGATCAGCATCCCGCCGCCGACCGCCTTCGCGGCGGCCGGGTGGCGGGTGTCGGCGTCGAAGAGGTAGGTCTCGACCATCGACGTGCCGGCGTACTCGGGGGTGGCGGCGGAGAGCAGCGGCCGGACGCGTGACCAGGCGCCGTCCGCGCCGACGAGCAGGGCGGTGTCGACGGTGGCGCCGTCGGCGAACGTCACCTCGTGGCGGCCCCCGCCGAGGGAGCGGACGTCGGTGACCTTGTGCCCCCATCGGACGGTGCCGGCGGGGAGCGAGTCGATCAGGATCTGCCGCAGCTCGCCGCGCTGCACCTCGGGGCGGCCGCCCTTGCCGTCGTCGGGCTTGTCGAGGAGGACGGTGCCGTTCCGGTCGAGGACGCGCGTCGCCTCGCGGCCTTCCAGGACGATGGCGTGGAACTCGTCCATCAGGCCGGCCGCCTTGAGGGCGAGCTGTCCGTTGTAGTCGTGGATGTCGAGCAGCCCGCCCTGCGCGCGGGCCGACGGGGAGGACTCGGCCTCGTAGACGGTGGCGGGGATGCCGTGGACGTGCAGGACGCGGGCCAGGGTGAGTCCGCCGAGTCCGGCGCCGATGATCGTGACGGGTGTGTGCACGGTGACTCCTCGGGATCGGGGCCGCCCGGTGAGTTCCGGGGGCCGTCTCCTGAAAGGTCCCGGACCCCGCCGACAGGCCGCCCCCAGCGGACCGACAGCCCCCGACAGACGACCGACACGACGGCTCCGACCAGGCGGCCGGAACCGTGCGGTGGTCTCCGCACCCCGCCCCCGGTCCTCAGAGATAATGCGGTGCGAGTGGACGATCACGGGGTGACGGGGGCCAGGCGGCGTGCGGGAGAAGATCGAGGACCGTTACGAGCTCGACGAGTTGCTCGGCCGGGGCGGCTTCGGTGAGGTGTGGCGGGCCAAGGACTCACGGGTGGGCCGCTGGGTCGCGGTGAAGATCGGGTATCCCGAAACCCCGGAGGAGACCCGCAGGTTCGAGCGTGAAGCGAGCCTCGCCGGGAATCTCGCCCATCCCCACATCGCCACCATCCACGACTTCGGCCGTACCGAACGGGGCGGCCGCAGCGCGGTGTTCCTGGTGATGGAGCTGCTCCAGGGCCGCAGCCTCGCCGACGTCCTGGACGCCGGGCTGCCGTCGCTGGCCGACGCCCTGGAGTGGACCGCGCGCATCGCGGACGCGCTCGGGGCGGCGCACGACGCCGGGATCGTCCACCGGGACGTGAAACCGGCCAACGTGATGGTCACCGAGAGCGGGGTGGTGAAGGTCCTCGACTTCGGCATCGCCAAGGCCCAGGGCTCCGCCGGTACGGAGCTGACGGCCACCGGGATGATCATCGGCTCGTTCCCGTACATGGCGCCGGAGCGGTGGACCGGCGGCGCGAACGGGGTCCCCGTCGACGGGCGGGCCGACCTGTACGCCCTCGGCTGCGTGCTCATGGAGCTGCTGACCGGGCAGCGCCCCTTCCCCGCCCGCGAGATGCACGAACTCCTCGCCCAGCACCTCACCGTGGCGCCGCCCGCACCCGGCTCCCTGCGCGAGGGGCTTCCGCCCGCGCTGGACTCCCTCGTACTGGACCTGCTCGCGAAGGACCCGGCGGATCGCCCGGAGGGCGCCCAGGAGGTGAGCCGCAGGCTGACGGAGCTCGCCCGCGAGACCTCCGGAACCCCGGCGCCCGCTCCCGCCCCGGCCCTCCCGCCGACGGCGGCCCCGGACCCGTCCTGGCCGCCGCGCCCCGCCTACTCCCCCACCGTGCACACGGCCGCCGGGGACCCGGTCCGCGCGATGCTGGAACGGCGGCTGACCCAGCTGCTGGCGGACGCCCCCGCCGACCTCGTCGCACGGCTGGACATGCTGGTCGCCGACCTGTCGGAGGAACTGGGGACGCAGGACGCCCTGACGGTACGGGCCGCCTACCACCGGGCCATGACCGTACGCGGACACACGCCCTCCCACCTGGAGCGCATCCTGCCCAGGATGGTGCGGGTCCTCGGACTGGAGCACCCCGACACCATCGCGGCGCGCGCCGCGCACGTCGGTGAGGCCGCGGCCTACGGACCCGGCGACGGCCGGCGCCACGAGGCCGAACTCCGCGAGGTCATCGAGCAGGCCGTCCGGGTCCTCGGGGCCGACGACCCCGTCACCCTGTCCGCCCGGTACCACCTGGCCGGGGCCCTCCAGCGCGGCGACGCAGCCCACGACGGCTGGCGGGGCCCGGAAAGCCCCGCGCAGGCGCACGCCGAGCGCGCCTGGCTGGCGCCGCTCCTGCCCGACATGGAGCGGCGGCTGCCGCCCGACAGCCCGGTCCTCCTCGACGTACGCGCACGCCTCGCGCACGACGCCTGGCTGCTCGGCGACTTCGCCACCGCCGCACCCCTGTACCTGCGGCTGTACCCCGACCTCGGCGCGCTGGCGGAGCGCGGTGACCCCGAGACCGCGTACCGGGTGCTGCGGAGCGTCGGCGGGGCCGGGGCTCCGGGCCGTGCGCTCACCCACCTCAAGGTGCTGCTGCACCGGCTGCACCTGACGGCGGGCAACACCCACTGGCTGACCCACGAGGTGACGGAGACCCGCGACGCCTTCCGGCGGGCCCTGCGCGAGGACCGCATCTCGGAACTGGGCGGCGGCCTCTCCCGCCTCTTCGGCCGCTGACCCGCCGGACACGGCCGAACCCCTGTCCCTCCCGGCGGCGGGAGGGGATCATACAGATCCGTCGATCCGGGGGGCGTCATGGGTGGGACCGCACAACCAGCAGGACAGGCACGGGAGTTACCAGTTGGGGGCCCGGGCCGGCGGACCTCCCGGGGCCGGATGCTGCTGTCGCTGGGGCTGACCATGCGCATCGTGGGTCCGCTCGTCGCCATGCTGGGCACCGCCCTGCTCAACAGCACCCTCAGGCAGGAGGAGGGATCGTCGGCGCTGCCCTTGTGGGCGGGCGTGCCGATCGCCCTCGTGGCCGTCGTCCTCGGCTGGACGGTCTTCTGGCTCGGACGCAAGGTCCGCATCCGCGCCCGGCGCCACCTGACCCCCGTCATCACCTCGTTCGAGCAGCTGCGCACCGTGTCGTACGTGCTGTACCTGCGCCCCTTCGTCCTGGACCGGAGCCTGGCCCGGTCCCCCGACGACGCACCGGGCTGGTGGACCCGGTCCCCGCTGGAGCTGCCCTGGCTGACGGAGGAGGACTTCCTGGTCCGGCAGTTCGCCCGGCTCGGCCGGGTCGTGGCGATCGGCGAGCCGGGCGAGCGGCTGCCCCTGCTCGGGGCGGAGCGCGGCTACCTCCCGCTGGACGACTGGCAGGGCACGGTGAGCGAGCTGATCGAGGGCGCCCACGTGGTGATGCTGTCGGCCGCCCCCGGTCCGGGCACGGTGTGGGAGTTCACCGAGGCCCTGCGCACCGTCGCACCGACCCGGCTGGTCCTGCTGATCTACACCGGGCCCGAGGTGTACGACGCCTTCCGCGTGGCGGCCGCGCGGGCGTACGGCGACCGCTCCGGCCGGCCGGCGGTGGCCGCCGTACCCGCTCCGGGGTGGCCGGCGATGCCGGAGCTCCCGGACTGGCCGGAGCCCGGGCCCCGCAGGAAGGGCCTGGGGTGGGAGTTCCCGCTCAGGGGGGTCGTCTCCTTCGACCAGCACTGGAACGCGACCTTCACCCGCTTCGACCCGGTCGTGCCGCGCCTGCGCTGGTTCCGTACGGTGCGGCGGCTGCTCGACCGCGAACTGGAGCCGATGATCGGCCCGTTGTCCGGGCTGCCCGTCCGGAGCGGGCGAATCTCCTGACACGGCGTCGGGCCGTGGTGAGACTGTGCGCCCTGGACAACATCGACGAGAAGCTGTGGAACAAGCAGGTCGGGCCGGCGGACTACGGGCTCGCGGGTGAGAAGTACCAGGCGGCGGTGCTCGACCAGTACAAGTCTCGCTCAACTCCGCCGTGGTCGCCGCGGTGGCGGCCACGGCCGGGGGCAAGTGGCAGGACGCCCCGGTACTGGCCGCCGTCGCCGGATTGATCATCTTATTGACGCAGTGCCTGACCTGGTTCGTGATGGTGCGCTCGTACCGCCAGCTCAACGGGGCCAAGTTCGTGGTGATCGGCGCGCTGGAGAAGAAGCTCCCCGCCTTCGCGTACTCCGAGGCGGAATGGTTCCTCCTGGGCGAGGGGCGGGACTGGCGGAAGTACCTGCCGCTGACCCACGTCGAACAGTGGGTGCCGCTGATCTTCGCCACCGCGTACGTCCTGGGATTCCTCGCCCTCACGGTCTGAGCGCACGGCGGAGGCGACCCCGGCCATGGACGGCTACCGGGCGGTAGGGCAGCATGACCCGGCACACCCGCCGCTCAGCAGGAGGAACGACATGGCCACCCCCAAGCCGGAGACCCTCGCCGCCTTCGAGGCCGCCAAGGGGTTCATGCCCGTACGGGAAGGGCTCGCGCTGTACGCGGCCGCGGCCGAGGCGGGGGCGCTCGGGCTGCCGCTGCTGGAGGTCGGGACGTACTGCGGGCGCTCCACGATCCTGCTGGCCGACGCCGCCCGCGAGGCCGGGGTGGCCGCGCTGACCGTGGACCACCACCGGGGCAGCGAGGAGCAGCAGCCGGGCTGGGAGTACCACGACCCGACGGTGGTGGATCCGCAGGTCGGGCTGATGGACACGCTGCCGTCCTTCCGCCGGACCCTGCACGCGGCCGGTCTGGAGGAGCACGTCATCGCGCTGGTGGGCCGGTCCCCTCAGGTGGCCTCGGTGTGGGGCGGGCCGCTCGGCTTCGTCTTCGTCGACGGCGGCCACACCGACGAGCACGCCACCGGGGACTACGAGGGCTGGGCCCCGCACCTCGCGGTGGGCGGGCTGCTGGTCATCCACGACGTGTTCCCGGACCCGGCCGACGGCGGGCAGGCCCCGTACCGGATCTACCTGCGCGCCCTGGCCTCCGGGTCCTTCGAGGAGATCTCCGTCACGGACTCCCTGCGCGTACTGCGGCGCACGGCCGAGGGCATCTGACGCAGGGGCCCGGGCCGGGCGGCCCCGCGGGCCGTGCGGACATATAAGCGCACCGCGCCCTCGTTCGGCCCATGGTCCCCCGGACTCCCGGGGAGCGGGTCTAGCATCACCGCGTGCGCTACGACGACAGCCCCCCGCTCCCCGAGTCCCGCTCCTCGATCAGCCCGGACCGGCCCTGGTACACCCGCCGCTCCACCCTCGCGGTGGCGGTGGCGGTCCTGGCCCCGACCTGCCTGGCGGGCTGGGTGCTGACCCAGGTGCTGTCGGGTTCCGGGGCGGGGCCGGACGCGAAGCCGCCCCAGGCGCTGCCCGCATCGGCCTCCGCATCGGCCTCCGGCTCGGCCTCGCACCCGGCCTCCGCGGACGCGAAGCCGAACAGCGCCACCCCGAGTACCAGCGCCAGCGCCGGCACGGCCCCCGCCAAGGGCCCGCTGGCCGGCCGGACGGTGGTCATCGACCCCGGCCACAACACCGGGAACTTCCAGCACACCGCAGAGATCGACAAGCAGGTGGACATCGGCACGGCCCGCAAGGAGTGCGACACCACCGGCACCGCAACCAACTCCGGCTACCGCGAGGCGGACTTCTCCCTGGACGTCTCCCGCCGCGCCCGGGCCCTGCTGGAGGCCAGGGGCGTGACCGTACGCCTGACCCACGAGGCCGACCGCGCCTTCGGCCCCTGCATCGACGAGCGGGCCCGGATCGGCAACGAGGCGGCGGCCGACGCCGTGGTCTCCGTACACGCCGACGGGGTCTCCTCCGGCAGCCGGGGCTTCCACGTGATCCTCCCGGCCAGGGTCAAGGGCGGCGCGGCGGACACCTCGAAGATCGTCGGCCCCTCCCGGGACCTGGGCGAGCGCATCGCGGGGAACTTCGCCCGCACCACCGGCTCCGCGCCCGCGAACTACCTCGGTTCCGGCACCGGGTTGGTGGTCCGTGACGATCTGGGCGGTCTCAATCTCTCGACCCGGCCCAAGGTGTTCATCGAATGCGGCAACATGCGTGATGCCAAGGACGCGGCGCAGCTGACGAGTCCGGAGTGGCGGCAGAAGGCGGCCCAGGGCATCGCGGACGGCATCGTCGGCTTCCTCGGGGGGTAGTCCTCGGGGGACCGCCCCGCCCCGATCCTCTCGGCCACGGGAAACCTCCGTACCATGGTGCCGCCCGCCCGCTCCCGCCACGGACGGCGACGGCGAGCACTCCGCGACCGCGGCACCACGGGACCGACCAAGACCGAGAAGGACACCAGAGACGTGAACATCCGCTCCCTCACTCGAGGCGACGGCGTGGTGATCGGAGCAGCGGCGCTGCTGTTCATCGCCTCGCTCCTCGACTTCTACTCCACCGCCGGCGTCTCCGCGAGCGCGTGGAACACCGACTTCAGCGGCCTGGCCCTGCCCTCCGTCTTCCTGCTCGGCTTCATCGCCGCCGGTCTCCTGGTCGGCGCCCGCTTCCTGCCCGAGGGCCGCAAGATCGCCGGTCTGCCGCTGCTCGCGTGGGGCACCGTCCTCGCGGTCTCGGCCGCCTGGTCGGGGCTGTGGGTGATGATCCTCAGCTCGGCCAACGGCGCCGGCGCGATCCTCGGTTTCCTCGCCGTCGCCGTCCTGGCGGGCGTCGCGCTCGCCGGGGCGAAGATCCCCGCGCTGGCGGGGCCGCTCGTGCCCGAGCCGAAGCCCGTCGCGGCCCCGCCGTACGGCGGCCAGCCGCAGCCCGGCGCCGGGTACGGGTACCCGGGCGGGCAGCAGCAGCACCCCGGCTACGGCGTCACCCCGCAGCCCGTCCCGCCGTACGGCGGTTCCCCGGCCCCGGCGCCCGGTCCGCAGGACTCCGCTCCGGCTCCCGCGCCGGCGGCGGACTTCACGCCGTTCTGGTTCGCGGTGCCGGTGGCCCGTCCGCTGTTCGGCGAGGACGGCTCCCCCGCCCCGATCGCGGAGCTGGCGCCGGGCACCTGGTACCTGGCCGTCGACCAGCGCGGTCCGGCCACCCTGATCGCCCAGACCCAGGACGGCCGCCGCGGCGTGCTGAACGACACCTCGGACATCCAGCGCGGCTGACCGGGACCCCCGGCTCCGGCTCGCTCACGGCCCCCCGCCCTTCCGGGTGGGGGGCCGTTGCCCTACAGTCCGCCTGACGGATCGTCAGATACTGGTCGCCGGACACTGGGGGGAACCGCCATGCGCCTCGGACTCGCACTCGGCTACTGGGGCCGCGGGCCCAGCCCGGCCCACCTCGACCTCGCCACCGAGGCCGAGCGCCTCGGCTACGACTCGGTGTGGACCGCGGAGGCCTGGGGCTCCGACGCCTTCACCCCGCTCACCTGGATCGCCGCCCACACCTCCCGGATCCGCCTCGGCACCGCCATCGCACAGATGGCCGCCCGCACCCCGACCGCCACCGCCATGCACGCCCTCACCCTGGACCACCTCTCCGGCGGCCGGATGATGCTCGGCCTCGGACTGTCCGGGCCGCAGGTCGTCGAGGGCTGGTACGGGCGCCCCTTCCCCTCCAGCCCGCTCACCGCGACCCGCGAGTACGTCGACGTCATCCGCCAGGTGCTGCGCCGCGAGGCCCCCGTCGCCCTCGACGGCCGCTTCCACAGCCACCCGTACCGGGGCGCCGACGGCACCGGCATCGGCAAACCCCTCAGGCCCATCACCCACCCGCTGCGCGCCGACCTGCCGCTGCTGCTGGGCGCCGAGGGCCCCAAGAACATCGCCCAGACCACCCGGATCGCGGACGGCTGGCTGCCGCTCTACTGGTCGCCCACCCGCACCGACGCCTACCAGGCCTCCCTGACCGGACTCCCCGACGGGTTCATGATCGCGCCGATGGCCCGGGCCCAGGTCTGCGAGGACGTCGCCGAGGGACTGCTCCCCGTCAAGGCCATGCTGGGCTTCTACATCGGCGGCATGGGGCACGCGGCCCGCAACTTCCACGCCGACCTGATGGGCCGCATGGGCTACGAGGAGGAGGCCCGGCGCATCCAGGAGCTGTTCCTGGCCGGGCGCCGCGAGGAGGCGGTGCTGGCCGTACCGGACGCGTTCGCCGACGAGATCTCCCTGGTCGGGCCGCGCGAGCGGATCGCGGAGCGGCTGGAGCTGTGGCGCAAGGGCCCCGTCACCGACCTCCTCGTCACCGCCCCGGACCCGCACACCCTGCGGGTCCTGGCGGAGCTGAACAGCTAGTGCTGTGACCGGCTGGCGAATGACCCACGCCCGCAGGGCACTTGAGGGCGAGACCGAGGGGTGGAAACGACTCGACGGCAGATTGAAGATCACTTAAGGTCAGGCTCGATTTCGTCGAAGCCGACCGCGATCGGCCGTATGAGGGGGATTTTTTCGTGCGCCTGAACATCGCCAAGTCCGTCCGCCGTGTCCTGAGTACCGCCTGCGGGGCCCTGCTCATCTCGATGGCCCTGCCCGCCGCGCCCGCCTCCGCCGTCGATCTGTCCAGGTGGAGCTGGCTGGGCAACTGGAACAGCGCCAAGTGCCTGGAAGTGGGTGGCTGGTCCACGGCCAACGGGGCCGGTATCAACCAGTGGGACTGCACCGACGGCGACAACCAGAAGTGGACCGGGATCGAGTACACCGACGGGACCCTCATCTACAACCGGCACAGCGGCAAGTGCCTTGAGGTCAAGGCCTGGTCCACCGCCAACGGCGCCGCCATCGGCCAGTGGGACTGCCACGGCGGCGCCAACCAGAAGTGGAAGCCCTACTACCTGGGCGAAGGCAACCTGTACCTGGTCAACGTGAACAGCGGCAAGTGCCTGGAGATCGGTGGCTGGCGCACCAGCAACGGCGACCCGGCCACCCAGTGGGACTGCCACTGGGGCAAGAACCAGCTCTGGTTCTAGCCCACACCACCATCGCCGGCCTCGGTCTGCGGGACGGCCTCCAGGAGCGGCCGCAGGTCCAGCGGCATCACGGCGATCTCCACGGCCCCGCCGTCCCGCGGCAGGGCGCAGGTCACGATCCGCGAGCCCGGGTTGATGGAGATGCCCTCCCGCACGGTGGGGACCCGTACGCCGGTCGCACGGGCGCCCTCCAGGGGCACGGCGGGACCCCGGCCGGGCTGCCAGCGGGGGGCGCCCTGGTCGGCGTAGAGGCGGCCGGGGCGCCAGCGGCCCGACCCGGCGGGGCAGCGGGCCATGCCGGGGATGCCCTGGGGGCTCCCGGCGGCCAGCCTCTGGCGGTGCTTGCGGCGCACCAGCCAGCCGGTCGCGGCGGCCAGGAGCGCGAACAGCGCGAACTCGATCACACCGGCCATTGAAACAGCCGGACCCGCCCGCCGGAGCGGACGGGTCCGGTACGTCGGGGGCTGTCCGCCCGGCTAGCCGCCCAGCTGGGACAGGCTCGGGACCTGGTCGGTGACCGTGGCTCCCGCGCCCTTGCCGGCTTCCTTGACGCCGTTGATGACGTTGTTGAAGGAGTCGATGTCGGCGTCGCCCGCCTGGCCCTTGCGGAGCTTGGCGCCGAGGCCCTTGAGGGACTCGATGCCGGCCGTCAGCGGGACCATCGCCTTCGACAGCAGCGGATCGCCCTTGGCGTTCTCCGCCGCCGCCTTCAGCCGGTTGTACGCGAAGGCGCCCGCGAGGCCCGCCTTGATGAGCGCGAAGGTACGGCCGCTCGCGCCCTTCTTGAACTTGCCCGCGCGGTACGGCTTGATGATCCACTGGTAGGTGGCCCCGGCCGCGAGGCCGGCGTTGGCGACGAAGCGGGTCTTGGCGAACTTCTGCCGTTCCGCCGAGGTGCTCGGCGAGGGCGTCGCCGCGGCCGCCTCATCGGCTTCCGCGGCGGCCGGCTCCGCCTGCGCGAGGGCGGCCAGCTCGGCGGCGGAGGCCATGGAGAGCTCCTCCCGCGCGCCCCGGTCGCCGCCGCACGCGGTGGCTCCGGCCAGCAGGGCGGTGGACAGGACCACCGCCGTGAGGGCGCGTCGGAATCGGACGGTTGTGGGTACGGACACGGGTGCCTCCGGGGACTGAGGTGTCCCCCGCAGCCTCACCCCGCCCCCGCGGCTGCGCCACCCGGGCGACCCGTTCGGGTCGCCGCGGGGGGCGGTAGAAGCAGCCGGGCCACGCCGGGCGGCCCCGCGCCGTTCAGCGGCTACAGCACTCCGGTTCCAGGCCCGTCGGCAGGGTGAGGCCGCCGAAGACCTGCCCGGTCGCCTCGTCCCCGCCCAGCGCGGCCACCGCCAGCAGCAGCGACCCCGCCGTCCAGGTCGTCTGCTCCACCGGCCAGACCGCCCGGTCCTCGAAGACGTAACCCGTCCAGTACATGCCGTTCCCGTCGCGCAGGTGGCCGATGGAGCGCAGGATCTCCAGCGCCCGGTCGGACTGCCCCGTCGCCCACAGCGCGAGCGCCAGCTCGCAGGACTCCCCGCCCGTCACCCACGGGTTCGGCAGGACGCACCGCACCCCGAGGTCCGGTACGACGAACTCCTCCCACCGCTCCGCGAGGCGCGCCTTCGCCTGCTCCCCCGTCAGCGCCCCGCCCAGGACCGGGTAGTACCAGTCCATCGAATAGCGGGACTTGTCGAGGAAGCGCTCCGGGTGCCGGCGGACGGCGTGCGCGAGGGCGCCCGTCGCCAGCTCCCAGTCCGGCTGCGGATCGCCGCGGTGCTCGGCGATGGCCAGGGCGCAGCGCAGCGCCTGGTGGATGGAGGAGGAGCCGGTCAGCAGGGCGTCGGTGACGGCGGTGCCGTCCGCCTCCCGCTTCCAGCCGATCTCGCCGCCCGGCTGCTGGAGGCCGAGGACGAACTCGACGGCGGCCACGACGGCCGGCCACATCCGGTCCAGGAAGGCGTCGTCGCCGGTGGCCAGGTAGTGGTGCCAGACGCCGACGGCTATGTACGCGACGAAGTTCGACTCGCGGCTCGCGTCCTGCGGCTCGGCGGTGTCGACGCCCTCGGGCCGGTCGGCGTAGGCGGCGTACCAGGAGCCGTCCTGGTTCTGGTGGCGCACGAGCCAGTCGTAGGCGCGCTCCGCCGCCTCGTGCTCGCCGGCCGCGTCGAGGGCCATGGCGGCCTCGGTGTGGTCCCACGGGTCGAGGTGGTGGCCGCGGAACCAGGGGATGGCCCCGTCCGCGCGCTGCGCGCCGAGGATCCCGGCGACGGTGAGGGCGGCCTCCTCGGCGGTCAGTACGCCGTCCAGGACGAGGTGTTCGGGTGCGGTGCGCCCCGGCGAGCTCACTGGGCCGCGCCGACGGGCAGGTGCGGCTTCGTCGCGTAGGCCACGAAGCTCTTGCCGATGACCGGGTTGAGGGCCTGCTCCGCGAGGCGGGTGGCCAGGGGCTTCTTCATGATGTCCCAGACCAGCAGCTTGTGGTACGCCTTGACGGGCAGGGCCTTGTCGTTGTCGACGCCGAAGGCGCACTTGAGCCACCAGTACGGGGAGTGCAGGCCGTGCGCGTGGTGGGTGCCGTACGGCTTGAGGCCCGCGGCCTCCATCTTGCCGAGCAGCTCGTCCGCCTTGTAGATGCGGATGTGGCCGCCCTCGACCTCGTGGTAGGCGTCGGAGAGCGCCCAGCAGATCTTCTCCGGCCCGTAGCGCGGGACGGTGATGGCGATGCGGCCGCCGGGCTTGAGGACGCGGACCATCTCGGCGAGGACGCCCTTGTCGTCGGGGATGTGCTCCATCACCTCGGAGATGATGACGACGTCGAAGGACTCGTCGGGGAAGGGCAGGGCGAGGGCGTCGCCCTCCATGGCGGTGGCGGTGGCGCCGGCCGGGGCCTCGCCGGCCTCCTTCATGGCCGCGAACCACTTGGCGACCTCGCGGATCTCCTCGCCGTTGCGGTCGACGGCGACCACCTGGGCGCCTCGCCGGTAGCACTCGAAGGCGTGCCGGCCTGCGCCGCAGCCCAGATCGAGCACACGGTCGCCTGCGGCGAGCGGGAACCGGGAGAAATCGACGGTCAGCACGGGGTCCTGCCTTCGCGGTCGCGGGGGTGGAGGGGGTGGAGGAAGTGGTGGGGACTGCGGGTGGAGCGGGTGGTGCGGAGCGGCCGGTGGGGGCGACAGGTCACCGCGAGGCCCGGCGGCCACGGCCGGCGGCCACGGCGCGCTGCTGCTGCTCGATGGCGGCGCGGTAGTGGCGGACGGTGCCCTCGGCGGCCTTGGCCCAGGTGAAGCGGGACAGGACCCGGTCCCGTCCGGCGGCTCCGAGGCGGGCGCGCAGCCCGGCGTCCCCCAGCAGCCGGCCCAGCGCGGCGGCCAGCGCCCCCGCGTCGCCGGGCGGTACGGCCAGGCAGGTCTCGCCGTCGGGGCCGGCCACCTCGGGGATGGCTCCGCCGGTGGTGGCGACGAGCGGGGTGCCGGTGGCCATGGCTTCGGCCGCCGGGAGGGAGAAGCCCTCGTAGAGGGAGGGCACGCAGGCGACTTCGGCGCTGCGCACGAGGTCGACGAGTTCGGCGTCGGTGATGCCCTTGACGAAGCGCACCGCGTCCTGGAGGTCGTACTTCTCGATGGCGCGGGCGACGGGTCCGCTCTCGGCGCGCTTGCCGACGACGACGAGGTGGGCGTCGGGGCGCTCGGTACGGAGCTTCGCGAGGGCCTCGACGAGGTGGACGAGGCCCTTGAGCGGGACGTCGGCGCTGGAGGTGGTCACGATCCGCCCGGGCACCTCGGCCACGGACGGGTCGGGCGACCACAGGTCGGTGTCGGCGCCGATGTGGACGACGTGGATGCGGCCCTCGCGCACGCCCAGGTGCTCGGCGATCTCCTGCTGGGAGGAGCCGGAGACGGTGAGCACGGAGGGGAGGCGGCGGGCGACGCGGCCCTGCATGCGCGTGAAGGCGTACCAACGCCGCACGGAGGCCCGCTTCTTGCGGTCCTTGGCGGCGGCGAGGTCGAGTTTGCGGTCGACGGTGATCGGGTGGTGGATCGTCGTCACGAGCGGGGCGCCGAGGTCGGAGAGGAGTCCGTAGCCGAGGGTCTGGTTGTCGTGGACGACGTCGAACTCCCCGGCGCGCGCCTGGAGGTGGCGCCTGGCGCGCAGCGAGAACGTCAGCGGTTCGGGGAAGCCGCCGGTCCACATGGTGGCGACCTCGACGGCGTCGATCCAGTCCCGGTACTCGTCGCGCTTGGGGGTGCGGAAGGGGTCGGGGCTGCGGTACAGGTCCAGGCTCGGCAGCTCGGTCAGCGTGGCGCCGGTGTCGAGGACCGGGTAGGGCTGCGCGCCGATGACCTCGACGCTGTGGCCCAGCTTCACGAGCTCGCGCGAGAGGTGGCGGACGTAGACGCCCTGCCCGCCGCAGAACGGGTTCCCCTTATAGGTGAGGAGTGCGATGCGCAACGGGCGGTCGCCGTCGGTGGCGGAACCCGCGAAAGGGCTCGTCACCATGGCCTCTGCGGTCACTCTCGGCCCCCTTCTCCCTGCACTTTCGCCGGAGCGTAACCGCTCGGATAATGTAGAACAAGTTTCAGACTTGATCCGTCGAAGACCATTGAATCTACCGGCCGGAAACCACACCGTAAGAGGCGGAGCGGGTGATTCGCGCCACGGCTCGCACGCCTGACATGCTGGGCCGCGGGCCATCCCGGAATCAGCCGCCGCACCGACACGGAACGCCAGGAACGGGACACATGACAGCGGAAGCGAAGGCCGTCACGACACCGGCGACCACACCGGCGTCCCCTCCCCTGACGGAGCGCCAGGAGGCACGCCGCCGCCGGATCCTGCACGCCAGCGCGCAACTGGCCAGCCGGGGCGGCTTCGACGCCGTCCAGATGCGGGAGGTCGCGGAGTCCTCCAGCGTGGCGCTCGGCACCCTGTACCGGTACTTCCCGTCGAAGGTGCACCTGCTGGTGGCCACCATGCAGGACCAGCTCCAGCACATGCACGCCACGCTCCGCAAGCGCCCCCCGGCCTCCGACGACCCGGCCGAGCGGGTCGCGGAGACCTTGATGCGCGCCTTCCGGGCCCTGCAGCGCGAACCCCACCTCGCGGACGCCATGGTCCGCGCGCTGACCTTCGCGGACCGCAGCGTGAGCCCGGAGGTGGACACGGTCTCCCGGCTGACCACGGCCATCATCCTCGACGCGATGGGGCTGGACGCCCCGCCGACGGCGGAACAGCTCTCGGCGGTCCGCGTCATCGAGCACACCTGGCACTCGGCCCTGATCACCTGGCTGTCGGGCCGCGCCTCGATCGCCCAGGTGAAGATCGACATCGAGACGGTCTGCCGCCTGATCGACCTGACCTCCCCCGAAAAGTCCTGATCCCGCTGTAGCACCGCGTCGAGCCGGGACCGGGGTACCGGTCGCGGCCGCGGGCAGGACCCAGGTCCTCGTGCCGGCGGGCGATGTGCGGGGAAGGGCCCGGTTCCTAGCCTCGGGGCATGAGTTCACACGGTATGTCCAAGACGGTGATGGTGGCGGTACTGGCGGCGGTGGCCGTGGGAGGGCTGCTGCCCTCGGCGGCGCAGGCGCGCGGCACGGGTGACGTGGTGCGCCAAGGGGTGGAACGGCTGGTGTCCGAGGACCGCTACCCGGCCGCGCTGGCCTCCACCACGGACCGCGACGGACGGGTGCGCGACTACGCGGCGGGCGTCGGCGACCTGAGGACGCGGGCGAAGGCCCCGCTCGACGGCCAGGTACGGGCGGGCAGCAACACCAAGACGTTCACGGCGGCGGTCGTCCTGCAACTGGTCGGCGAGGGGAAGGTCGAGCTCGACGCCCCCGTCGAACGCCACCTGCCGGGCCTGTTGCGCGGCGACGGCATCGACGGCCGCGTCATCACCGTCCGCCAGCTGCTCCAGCACACCAGCGGGCTGCCCAACTACACCGAGTCGATGCTCGACGCCGTCCTCGGCGAGCAGCGCCACACCTACTACCAGCCGCGCACCCTGATCGACGTGGCCCTGGCCCACAAGGCCCGCTTCGCGCCCGGCACGGGCGTGGAGTACAGCAACACCAATTACGTCGTCGCCGGGCTCCTCGTCGAGAAGATCACCGGCCGGCCCCTCGCCGAACAGATCACCCGGCGGGTGATCGAGCGGGCCGGGCTGCGCCACACCTACTTCCCCGGCGTCGGCGAGGAAGGCATCCGCGGCGCGCACCCCCGCGGCTACCACGCGCCCGGGCCCGGGAAGCCCCTCGACGACATCACCGAACTGGACCCCTCCTGGGGCTGGGCCGCCGGCCAGCTGATCTCCACCCCCGGTGACCTGAGCCGCTTCTACGGGGCCCTGCTGGGCGGCAAGGTGCTGCGGCCGGCCGAGCTCGCCGAGATGCGCAGGACCGTCGCGGCTCCGGCGGGGGCCGGCTACCAGCCCGGGACCCGGTTCGGGCTCGGCCTGTTCAGCGTCCCCCTGAGCTGCGGCGGCCTGCTGTGGGGCCACGGCGGCGACACCCCCGGCTACAGCACGAAGACCGCCGCCACCGACGACGGCCGCGCCGCCGCGGTCGCCGTCACCGCCAACATGGCGCCCACCCCCGAGGCTTCCGAGCACGCCCAGGCCCTCGTGGACACCGCCCTGTGCCGGAAGTGACCGGGCCGGGGCGGGGGGCGGCGAACGGACCTGCTGTTCGGCTCCCGTTCGCCCCACCCCCGCCTCCGGCCTGTCCCCGGCCCGGCCCTCCGGGGCGCCCGTCGCCTCTGAGGCGGTTCAGCCCCGCTCGGTCGCCGCCCGCCGGGCCGCCTCCCTCCGGAAGGCTTCCTCGCAACGGGCGCCCGAGCGGTGGGCGTAGAGGGACAGGGTGTCGAGGAGCCCGCCGTTGGTGATCTCCAGGGTCCAGGGCCCCTCCTCCAGCCGGGTCCCGGGTACGGGCTCGCCCCGGCGGGCCGTGACCCGCCAGCCCTTCGCCGTCAGCCCGGCCTCCAGCGCGGCCCACTGCCCCGCGTCGGCGGGCCCGTTCCCCGTCCAGTCCGCGACGCAGCCGACGAGCTCCCCGGCCTCGGGACCGCCCGCGCCCGGGGCCAGCCCGGCCCCCGAGGCAACGACCCCGAGCTCGTCCCGCACCACCCCGGCCGGCACATCCGCCCCGGCCCGCGCGGAAACCTCCCCTACGGACACCCACTCCCCCGCGGGCTCACTCGGAACGAGCCCGTCCCAGGCGAGAACACCCGTCACCGCCGCCGCCACCAGGACCACGACGGCCCACCCGGTCCTGCCCATGTCCCCGCCCCGCACCGCACCGCCGCACCCGGTCCGTCCGCCGGCTCCGCGCAGACTAACCCCCGTCGGCGGGGGCCACGGGTCCGGCACCGGGCCCGCCGCTTGAGCCGGAACTCACTGGAGGAGGGGTCGTGCGTGTCTCCGGAGCGGGGGCCGGGGCCCGTTTTCGCGGGCCCCGGCCGGTGGTCCGAGGGGCTAGTCCTCCGGGGGGAACACCGGTTCGCCCGTCGTGGCGAGGGTGATGAGGATGGCTTCGACCGGGCAGCCCTCGGCCGCCGTCAGGGTGGGTTCGTTCGCGTCCGTCTGCGGGGCGCGGGGGTGTGACTGGCGGGCCGAGTCGAGGGTGAAGCCCTCGGGGGCGTGGTTCACGCACATGCCGGAGCCGATGCAGATCCCCCGGTCCACCTCGACCCGCCAGCGGTCGCCCATCACGCGCCCGCCGGGAGGTGGATCATCTTGTGCTCCAGGTACTCGCTCAGTCCCTCCGGGCCGAACTCCCGCCCCACGCCGCTGTTCTTGTAGCCGCCGAACGGGCCGAGCATGTCCAGGCTGAAGGTGTTGACGTTGAAGGTGCCGGTGCGCACCCCGCGCGCGAAGTCGATGCCGTGCTCGACGTCGGCGGTCCAGACGCTGCCGCTCAGCCCGAACTCCGAGTCGTTGGCGACCCGCAGGGCCTCCTCCTCGTCGCCGTAGGGGATGAGGCAGACGACCGGGCCGAAGATCTCCTCGCGGGCGATCCGCATCGAGTTGTCGACGTCGCCGAAGAGGGTGGGTTCGACGTACCAGCCGCGTTCCAGGCCCGCCGGGCGGCCGCCGCCGGTGAGGATCTTGGCGCCTTCCTCCTGGCCGATCCGGATGTAGTCCAGCGACCGCTGCTGCTGGCGCCGTGCGACGAGCGGGCCGATCTGGGTCGCCGGGTTCAGGGGGTCGCCGACGACCAGGTCGCCGGCCGCGGCGGCGAGGGCGGCGGCGATCTCGTCGTAGCGGGCGCGCGGGGCGAGGATGCGGGTCTGGGCCACGCAGGCCTGGCCGTTGTTCATCCAGGCGGCGGGGATGATCCCGGCGACGGTGGTGTCCAGGTCGGCGTCGGGCAGGATCACGGCGGCGGACTTGCCGCCGAGTTCCAGGGTGACCCGGGTCAGGTTGCGGGCGGCGACCTCCATGACCCGCCGGCCGGCCGCGACCGATCCGGTGAAGGCGACCTTGTCGATGCCGGGGTGTCCGACGAGGTACTCGCTGACCTCCCGGTCGGCGGGCAGGATCGACAGCACGCCCTCGGGCAGTCCGGCCTCGCGGGCGATGTCGGCCAGGATGTAGGAGTCGAGCGGGGCCTCGGGCGAGGGCTTGAGGATCACCGCGGAGCCGGTGAGCAGCGCGGGCGCGAGCTTGGCGGCGGCCACGAACTGCGGGACGTTCCAGGGGATGACGGCGGCGACGACGCCCACCGGTTCACGGCGTACGAGGATCGGGCCGAGCGCGCCCTGGCGGCGTTCCTCGTAGGGGTAGTCGGTGGCGACCTTGATGGCGGAGTCGTAGACCATCATCGCGCCGAGGGCCTGGGCGAGGACGCTCCAGGAGTACGGGGAGCCGTTCTGGGAGCTGATGGAGCGGGCGATCTCCTCGTGGCGGACGAGGATGGCGTCCTTGATGCGGGTGACGACGGCGATCCGCTCCTCCAGGGAGGCGCGGGGCCAGGGGCCCTCGTCGAAGGCCTTGCGGGCGACGGCTACGGCCCGGTCCACGTCGGCGCGGGAGGCGTGGGGGACGCTGCCGATGACCTGCTCGGTGTGGGGGGAGACGATCCGGATGGTGTCGGTGCCCAGCGGATCCGTCCATTCGCCGCCGATGAACAGTTGTCCGTGTTCCACGAGCTCGGTCATCGCTGCTGCCTCCTGGGGCTGGGCGTTTCGAAACTGATACCAGTTCTAGTTCGAGGAGTCCACGGCCAGGACGGAACAGCCCGGAAGATCTGGTGACTAGTCAGGAGGGGGCGAAGATGGTCGACTTGGGCTACCAGTGGAACATGTTCCTGTTGTCACTCCAGGGGGTCTCATGCCAGAGGGCATCGCGCACGACACGTCACAGGGCACACCGGGGGGCGCGCCGGCGGACGCGCCCCAGGTGACCGACCACGGCGGCGGGGTGTGGGCGGTCAAGGTCCCGATCCCCGACAACCCCCTCGGACACACCCTCGTCCACGTCCTCGACACCGACCGCGGCCCCGTCCTCGTCGACACCGGCTGGGACGACCCCCGCTCCTGGGACACCCTCACCGCCGGACTCGCCGCGCTCGGCACCGCCGTCGCCGATGTGCACGGGGTGGTCATCACCCACCACCACCCCGACCACCACGGCCTGTCCGGGCAGGTCCGGGAGGCCTCGGGCGCCTGGATCGCCATGCACGCCGCCGACACCGAGGTCGTCGTACGGACCCGCTCGGCCGAGCCCGGAGTCTGGTTCGACTACATGAGCGACAAGCTCGCCGCCGCCGGAGCGCCCGAGGAGCACGTCGCCCCGCTCCGGGCGGCCCGCGCGGCCGGCCGGACCCCGGCCCTGCCCGGGCTGCGGGCCGCCGTTCCCGACCGGGAGATCGTCCCCGGCGAGCTGCTGCCGCTCGCCGGGCGCCGGCTGCGGGCGATCTGGACCCCCGGCCACACCCCCGGCCACGTCTGCCTGCACCTGGAGGAGGCCCACCCGGCGCGCCTGCCCGGCAACGGCCGGCTCTTCTCCGGCGACCACCTGCTGCCCGGGATCTCCCCGCACATCGGCCTCTACGAGGACCCGTCCGGCGACCGCGTCACCGACCCCCTCGGCGACTACCTCGACTCCCTCGAACGGATCGGCCGCCTGGGCCCGGCCGAGGTGCTCCCGGCCCATCAGCACGCCTTCACCGACGCGCCCGCCCGCGTACGGGAGCTCCTCGCCCACCACGAGGAACGGCTCGCCGGACTGCACGCCCTGCTGGCGGCCCGGCCCCTGACCCCGTGGGCGCTGGCGGAACGGATGGAGTGGAACCGGCCCTGGGCGCAGATCCCGTACGGCTCCCGGAACATCGCCGTCTCGGAAGCGGAGGCCCACCTGCGGCGGCTGGTCAAAGCGGGCCGCGCCGAAGCCGTCCCGGGCACGGACCCGGTCGAGTACCGCGCCACCTGACCGGGGGACCGGGGCGGGCCGCCGCGCGGGGCCGCTCCGGCGGGGTGGCCGGTAAGGGGCGCTGCGGGGCCGTGCCCCCCGGTCCGGGGGCTACGGGCCGGTAGAGTGAGCCCGTCGTCCATCCTTCCGGACGGGGGGAAGCCGGTGCGAATCCGGCGCTGACCCGCAGCCGTGACCCGGCCCGCCGCGTGCGGGACGCAAGCCGGAATGCCCCGTGCCGGAGGTGCGCGGCTCGTGCCGTCGGGGCCCCCGGCGGCCGGCACCGTCGAGGTAAACGGAGCCGGAGCCCGGTGCCTTCGCGTGCCTGCCTCCCGCCCCCCAGCACGAGAGGCACCCGCCCCGCCATGAACGTCCGCCGCAGCGCCGCCGCGCTCGCCGCCTCCGCCGTGCTCTGTGCGGTCTCCGCGCCCGCCGCCCTCGCCGACACCGCCCCGCCGGCCGCCCCTTCCGCGCCCCCGGTGATCCCGTCGGGCCTGTTCGGCAAGGCCGATCCGACGTACGACGGGGTGTGGCGCCAGTCGATCGCGCTGCTCGCCCAGCGGACCGTCGGGGCGAAGCCCGCCCCGGAGGCCGTCCGCTGGCTCCTCGCGCAGCAGTGCGCGAACGGCGGCTTCGCCTCCTTCCGCGCGGACGCCGCCAAGGCCTGCGACGCGACGACCGCGCTCGACACCAACGCCACCGCCATGGCCGTACAGGCCCTGAAGGCCCTCGGCGGGCAGGACGCCACGGTGAAGAAGGGCGTGGACTGGCTGAAGTCCGTCCAGAACGAGGACGGCGGCTGGGCCTACGTCCCGGGCTCCCCCAGCGAGGGCAGCTCGACCTCCCTCGTGGCCAGCGCCCTCTCCGTCGCCGGCGAGAAGCCGGCCGAGGTGAAGTCGAAGGCCGGCAAGTCCGCGTACGACGGCCTCCTCTCCTTCCAGCTGGGCTGCTCCGCCGAGCCGGCCGCCGACCGGGGCGCCTTCGGGTACCAGCCGGCCGACGGCAAGCTCGCCGCCAACGCCGACGCCACGGCCGCCGCCGCGCTGGCCGGCCTCGGCAAGGGCCTCCTCGTCGACCCGGCCGGTACGGACACCCCGGCCGCCGCCCTGGCCTGCCCGGCGGGCTCCGCCGACGCGACGGGCGCCGCCCAGGGCGCGGCCGGCTACCTGGCCGAGGCCCTGAAGAAGGACGGCCACCTGACGGCCGTCACCCCGGGCGCGGACCAGCCCCTCCCCGACACCGGCAACACCGCCGACGCCGTGATCGCCCTGGCCGCGGCCGGGCACCGGCAGTCGGCCGCGGGCGCCCTGGAGTGGCTCCAGAAGAACTCCGCCCAGTGGTCGCAGGGCAACCCGGCGGCGCTGGGCACCCTCGTCCTCGTCGCGCACGCGACGGGCACCGACCCGAAGGCCTTCGGCGGCGCCGACCTGGTCACGGCGCTGAACGCGACCGGCCCCGCCCCGCAGGCCGCCGACGCGGACGCCACCCCCGTCGAGAGCAAGAAGGACAAGAGCTCCGGCGGCCAGAACATCTGGTGGATCATCGGCGCGGGCGCCGCGGCCGGCATGGGCATCGGCATCCTGCTGAGCGGCCGCCGGAAGAAGAACCAGCTGTGACGGGCGGTCCCCGTCCGCGGGGGCTCCTCGGCCTCCTCGGCGTCCTGGGTCTCGCCCTGACCCTGTTCGCCGCGACCCCGGCGCTGGCGGCGAGCTACCGCTACTGGTCGTTCTGGGACGGTACGGGCGGCACCTGGGCGTACGCCACGCAGGGGCCGTCCACGGCCCGGCCGGCGGACGGCACGGTGCTCGGCTTCCGCTTCGCGGTGAGCAAGGACGCCGGGGACGAGGCGGCCAAGCCGCGCGCCGCCGCCGACTTCGACGCCGCCTGCGCGGGCACCGCCCCGGCCGCCGGCAAGAAGCGGATCGGGATCGTCGTCGACTTCGGGCTTCCCGCGGAGGCCCCCGGCGGCGAGACCCCGCCGCAGGAGGCCCCGCGCACCGCCTGCGCCCAGGTGGCCCCGGAGGCCACGGCCGCCGAGGCGCTGGCGGAGGTGGCGAAGCCGCTGCGCTACAACGGCGCGGCGCTGCTGTGCGGGATCTCGGGCTACCCGAGGACGGGCTGCGGCGAACCGATCGCCGACGCGGAACCGAAGCCGCCGGCGTCGGCGTCGGCGCCGGCCGCTCCTGAGGCCGAGTCCGACTCCGGGTCCGAGAACTCCTCCCTCCCCTCCGCGGGCCTGTTCCTGGGCATCGCGGCGCTCCTCGCCCTGGGCTCGGCCACCGTCTGGCAGTCCCGCCGCCGCAAGCGATGACCGGTCCGGCCGGGGCGCGGCGCACCACCCACGGCGCGGCACCCGCGGGCGCACCCCCGGCCCGGTCCGGCGCGGCCGGGCGGGCCGGCGCCCCGCACGGGCCGACGTACAGGAAGAAGGACCACCCCTGGCGGGCTCCCGAGGCCCGGCGCAGCAACGCGCTGCACGCGGGGGCCTGGTGGCTGTGGGCCCTCGGGCTCGCCACCGCCGCCTCCCGGACCACCAATCCGCTGCTCCTCGGGATGATCGTCGGCGTCGCCGGGTACGTGGTCGCCGCCCGCCGTACGGACGCGCCGTGGGCCCGTTCCTACGGGGCGTTCGTCAAGCTCGGCCTGTTCGTGATCGGGCTGCGGCTGGTCTTCTCCGTGCTGCTGGGCTCGCCGATCCCCGGCACGCACCTGCTGTTCACCCTCCCGGAGGTGCCGCTGCCGTCGTGGGCGCAGGGCGTCCGCTTCGGCGGGCGGGTCACCGCCGAGCAGCTGGTGTTCGCCTTCTACGACGGCGCGAAACTGGCCACCCTGCTGATCTGCGTGGGCGCCGCCAACGCGCTCGCCAATCCGGCGCGGCTGCTGAAGTCGCTGCCCGCCGCCCTGTACGAGGTGGGGGTGGCCGTGGTCGTGGCCATGACCTTCGCGCCGAACATGGTCGCGGACGTGGCCCGGCTGCGGACCGCGCGCCGGCTGCGCGGCCGCCCCACCGGCGGGGTGAAGGCCGTCCTCCAGATCGGGCTGCCGGTCCTGGAGGGCGCCCTGGAGCGGTCGGTGGCCGTGGCCGCCTCGATGGACGCGCGCGGCTACGGCCGTACGGCCGAGGTCCCGCCCGCGGTACGGCACACCACCAACGTCCTCACCCTCGGCGGACTGCTCGGCATGTGCGCGGGCACGTACGGGCTGCTCGCCGCCGAGGGCGCCGCGTACGGGCTGCCCGTGCTCGGCATCGGCCTGGTCCTGGCCCTCGCCGGACTGCGGCTCGGCGGCCGGCGCAGCATCCGCACCCGCTACCGGCCGGACCGGTGGGGGCTGCGGGCGTGGCTGGTCGCCGGTTCGGGGGCGGCGGTCGCGGCCCTGCTGATCCACGCGGCGTCGGTGGACCCGGAGGCGCTGCGGCCCGGCGTGGTCCCGCTGGTCGTGCCGACGCTGCCGCTGTGGCCGGCGGCGGCGGTCCTGATCGGCCTGCTCCCGGCCTTCGTGGCACCCGTCCCTCCGCCGTCGTCCAAGGAGTCCCCCCGGTGATCCGCTTCGAGCAGGTGTCGGTCACGTACGACGGCGCCCCGCACCCTTCCCTCCGCGACGCGGACTTCACCCTCCCGGAGGGTGAGCTGACCCTGCTCGTCGGCCCGTCCGGGGTCGGCAAGTCCACCCTGCTCGGCGCGGTCTCCGGGCTCGTCCCGCACTTCACGGGCGGCACCCTCACCGGGCGGGTCACGGTCGCGGGCCGTGACACGCGCACTCACCGGCCGCGGGAGCTCGCGGACGTGGTGGGCACGGTGGGCCAGGACCCGCCGGCGCACTTCGTGACGGACGTGGTGGAGGACGAGCTGGCGTACGGGATGGAGTCCCTGGGCCTGCCGCCCGCGGTGATGCGCCGCCGCGTGGAGGAGACCTTGGACCTCCTCGGCCTGAACGAACTCCGCGACCGCCCCATCGCCACCCTGTCCGGCGGGCAGCAGCAGCGGGTCGCGATCGGTTCGGTCCTCACCCCGCACCCGAAGGTCCTCGTCCTGGACGAACCCACCTCCGCGCTCGATCCGGCGGCGGCGGAGGAGGTCCTCGCGGTACTGCAACGCCTCGTGCACGACCTGGGCACGACCGTGCTGATGGCGGAGCACCGGCTGGAGCGGGTGGTCCAGTACGCGGACCGCGTCCTGCTCCTGCCCGCCCCGGGCGAGGCCCCGGTCCTCGGCACCCCGGCCGACATCATGGCCGTCTCCCCCGTCCACCCCCCGGTGGTCTCCCTGGGCCGCCTCGCGGGCTGGTCCCCCCTCCCCCTCTCGATCCGCGACGCCCGCCGCCTCGCCGCTCCGCTCAGGTCCCGCCTGTCCTCCTGCACCCCGCCCGGGGCCTCGACCCCCACCCTGCCCGCGTCCACGCGCGCCGCCGCTTCCCGGGGCTCCGCCCCGGACCCCGCGCCTCAAACGCCGGCGAGGCTGGATCTTTCAGCCTCGCCGGCGTTTGAGGCGCGGGGGTCCGGGGGCGGAGCCCCTGGTTTCGGGAAGGGGCGGGGTGGGGGAGAGGCCCCGCGCAGCGGCTCACTCGCCCGCCTGCTGCGCCGCAGCGGGAACGCACCCGCCCCCACCCCCACAGCGGCCAGCGCAACGGCCCTCACCGTCCGCCGCGCCCGCGCAGAGGTCCTGCGCGACGTCACCCTCACCGTCGCCCCCGGCGAAACCGTCGCCCTCATGGGCCGCAACGGCGCCGGGAAGTCCACCCTCCTCGCCACCCTCGTCGGTACCCTCGCCCCCACCACCGGCCAGGTGACCGTCGGGGGCCGCGCCCCGCACCGTACGCCGCCCGCCGAGATGGTCCGCCGGGTGGGCCTGGTGCCCCAGGAGCCCCGGGACCTCCTCTACGCCGACACCGTCGCCGCCGAGTGCGCCGCCGCCGACTCCGACGCGGGCGCCGCCCCCGGCACCTGCCGCGGTCTGGTCAACGCCCTGCTGCCGGACGTACCGGACGACACCCACCCCCGGGACCTGTCCGAAGGGCAGCGGCTGACCCTGGCCCTGGCCCTGGTGCTGACGGGCCGACCGGCCCTGCTGCTCCTCGACGAGCCGACGCGCGGGCTGGACTACGCCGCCAAGGCCCGCCTGATCGAGCTGCTGCGCACCCTCGCGGCCGAGGGGCACGCCATCGTGCTGGCCACGCACGACGTGGAGCTGGCCGCGGAGCTGGCGCACCGGGTGGTCATCCTGGCGGGCGGCGAGATCGTCGCGGACGGTCCGACGGCGGAGGTGGTCGTCTCCTCCCCGGCGTTCGCCCCGCAGGTGGCGAAGATCCTGGCCCCCGGCCACTGGCTCACGGTCTCCCAGGTGGCCGCCGCCCTGGAAACGACGGCGGCCACCCCATGAGCCACCCCACCCACCCCGCCCGCCCCATCCGCATCGGCCCCCGCGCCGCCGCGGCCCTGGTCCTCGTCACCCTGATCGGTATAGCCGCCTTCGGCTGGCCCCTCCTCGCCGACCGCCAGTCCGGTCTGGCGCACTCCCAGGACGCCCCCTGGCTGTTCGCCGCCCTGCTCCCCCTCCTCGTGGGCGTGGTGGTGGCGACCATCGCCGATCAGGGCATGGACGCCAAGGCCGTCGCGATGCTGGGCGTACTGGCCGCCGTGGGCGCGGCGCTGCGCCCGCTGGGGGCGGGGACGGCGGGGCTGGAGCCCATGTTCTTCCTGATGGTGCTGAGCGGCCGCGTCCTCGGACCGGGTTTCGGCTTCGTGCTGGGCGCCGTCACCATGTTCGCCTCCGCCCTGCTGACGGGCGGGGTCGGGCCGTGGATGCCGTTCCAGATGCTGGCGCTGGGCTGGTTCTCGCTGGGCGCGGGGCTGCTGCCCGGGCCGGCCCGGATCCGGGGGCGGGCCGAGCTGGCGATGCTCGCGGCGTACGGGTTCCTCGGCTCGTTCGCGTACGGGACGGTCATGAACCTGCAGGGCTGGGTGCTGCTGCAGGGCATGGGCCAGGGCGTGTCCTTCCACCCGGGTGACCCGGTGCCGGAGAACCTGGCGCGCTTCGCCGCGTACTGTCTGGCGACCTCGCTGGGCTGGGACCTGGGGCGGGCGGCGCTGACCGTCGTGCTGACGCTGACGCTCGGGGCCACCTTGCTGAAGGCGTTGCGCCGGGCCACCAGGAAGGCGGCGTTCGAGGCGCCCGTCTCCTTCGATTCGGGGGCGGAATCCGCCCCCGACCACCCCCGCCAAAGGGGTACGAACAGTTACAGCAGGTGAGATTCCGGCGCTGTGCCGGTGACCCGCCCCACAGGACCCAGGTCACATACGAGCCGGGCTAGTAGTCCTCAAAGCCCCCGTACGCACCACCTGGCACCGCCTCCCACCTGCGCGGACACCCCCACCCCTGCCTCCGGGCCGTTGCGCCCCCGCTGCGAGGTCCACTAGTAAGCGGCGTCGTTGCCAGCCCTGCCGGCGGTCTGTAGAACTGGATGAGTCGCCAGGCGGCACGGGTGCTTCACCCGCCGCCGACGGATCCCCTCTCCCCCGTGTGAGTGGCTCACGCATGTCCCGGCATGCCGCGACCGTCCTTGTCCCCTTCGGAAGGTTCATCCGTGTCCAACGCTGTCATCCGCCGCATCGCCGCCTCGAAGAAGACCCTCGCGGGTTCCGTCCTCGCCCTGGGCGTCGCCGGTTCCCTGCTCGCCGCGGCGCCCGCCCAGGCGGCCCCCGCGAGCGCCAAGGCGATCGCCCAGCAGATGATCAAGGACCCGGCGCAGTTCGCGGCCTTCAACAAGATCGTTTCGCACGAGAGCGGCTGGGACTACACCGCCACGAACTCCTCCTCGGGTGCCTACGGCCTGGTCCAGGCCCTGCCGGCCTCGAAGATGGCCTCGGCGGGCTCGGACTGGAAGACCAACCCGGCCACCCAGATCAAGTGGGGCCTGGACTACATGAACGAGCGCTACGGCAGCCCCGTCGGCGCCTGGAACTTCTGGCAGAACAACCACTGGTACTAAAAACCACCAGCGGTAGCAGCCGGCGGTAGCAGCCAGACACACGCATGCGAAGGCCCCGGTGGCCGGCCTCCCCAGGTCCGGCCCCCGGGGCCTTCGGCTTCCCATCCCACAGGGTCTTCGCGAGCGGCACCCCCTCGGCCGCGCCGCCGCGTACGTCCTACAGCCGCTGGATGATCGTTCCGGTGGCCAGCGCCCCGCCCGCACACATGGTGATCAGCGCGAACTCCTTGTCGCGGCGTTCCAGCTCGTGCAGCGCGGTGGTGATCAGCCGGGCGCCGGTGGCGCCGACGGGGTGGCCGAGCGCGATGCCGCCACCGTTGACGTTGACCTTCTCCAGGTCCTGCCCGAAGACCTGCGCCCAGCTGAGGACGACGGAGGCGAAGGCCTCGTTGATCTCGACGAGGTCGATGTCCCTGAGGGACATCCCCGCCTTGCCCAGCACGGCCCGGGTCGCGTCGATCGGCCCGTCGAGGTGGAAGTGCGGGTCGGAGCCGACGAGCGCCTGGGCGACGATCCGGGCGCGCGGGCGCAGCTTGAGCGCGCGGGCCATCTTGCGCGAGGCCCACATCACGGCGGCGGCGCCGTCGGATATCTGGGAGGAGTTCCCGGCGGTGTGCACGGCGGTCGGCATGACGGGCTTGAGGCGGGCGAGGCCCTCCATGCTGGTGTCGCGCAGGCCCTCGTCCCGGTCGACCAGGCGCCACATGCCCTGACCGGCGGCCTGTTCGGCCTCGATGGTGGGGACCTGGACGGCGAAGGTCTCGCGCTTGAAGCGTTCCTCGGCCCAGGCGGCCGCGGCCCGCTCCTGGGAGAGGACGCCGAGGGTGTCGACGTCCTCGCGGGTGAGGCCGCGGTGGCGGGCGATGCGCTCGGCGGCCTCGAACTGGTTCGGGAGGTCGACGTTCCACTCGTCCGGGAAGGGTTTGCCCGGGCCGTGCTTGGAGCCGGAGCCCAGGGGGACGCGGCTCATGGCCTCGACCCCGCAGGCGATGCCGACGTCGATCACTCCGCCGGAGATCATGTTGGCGACCATGTGGTTGGCCTGCTGCGAGCTGCCGCACTGGCAGTCCACGGTGGTCGCGGCGGTCTCGTAGGGCAGCCCCATGGCGAGCCAGGCGTTGCGCGCCGGGTTCATCGACTGCTCGCCGGCGTGGGTGACGGTGCCGCCGACGATCTGCTCGACGCAGTCGGGCTGGATTCCGGTCCGGGCGAGGAGTTCGCGGTAGGTCTCGCCGAGCAGGTAGGCCGGATGGAGGTTGGCCAGGGCGCCCCCGCGTTTCCCGATGGGGGTGCGTACGGCTTCGACGATGACGGGTTCCGCGGCCATGAGCTCGTCCCTTCCTGCACATCTGTACGGCACGGCGCCGTCGGGGCGGGCCGTCCCGGCGCCCCGCCCGAACCAGCACCCCGAACTAGTACGCGTTCTAGTTCTCCCCCGCAGTCTTATGACCTGGAGGCCCGGCACGCAAGGGTCTTGCACGCGGCTTACACGGATTCCACACGCAACAGTTGGCGCGGGAACCCTTGTCACTTCTAGAACTCGTTACTACCTTCAAGCCAACTTCTGATGGGCCGTCAGACTTTGGAGTCGCCCGATGCCCTGTCCCGCGCTGCCCGAAGGCTTCGACGCCACCGACCCCGACCTCCTCCAGGAGCGGGTCCCCTTCCCGGAGTTCGCCCGGCTGCGACAGACCGCCCCCGTGTGGTGGTGCCCCCAGAGGCGCGGCGTCACCGGCTTCGACGACGAGGGCTACTGGGTCGTCACCCGGCACGCGGACGTCAAGTACGTCTCCACGCACCCGGAGCTCTTCTCCTCCACCACCAACACCGCGATCATCCGCTTCAACGAGCACATCCAGCGCGAACAGATAGATGCCCAGCGCCTGATCATGCTGAACATGGACCCGCCGGAACACACCCGCGTACGCCAGATCGTGCAGCGGGGCTTCACCCCCCGGTCCATCCGCGGCCTGGAGGCGGCCCTGCGCGACCGGGCCCGGAAGATCGCCGAGGAGGCGCTCGCGGCATCGGCCGACGGCAGCTTCGACTTCGTCACGCAGGTCGCCTGCGAACTCCCGCTCCAGGCCATCGCCGAGCTGATCGGCGTACCGCAGGAGGACCGGGCCCGGATCTTCGACTGGTCGAACAAGATGATCGCCTACGACGACCCGGAGTACGCGATCACCGAGGAGGTCGGCGCCAACGCGGCGATGGAGCTCATCGGTTACGCCATGAACCTGGCCGCCGAACGCAAGGAGTGCCCGGCCAAGGACATCGTCACGCAGCTCGTCGCGGCGGAGGGCCAGGGCAACCTGGGCTCCGACGAGTTCGGCTTCTTCGTGCTGCTGCTCGCCGTCGCCGGCAACGAGACCACGCGCAACGCCATCAGCCACGGCATGCACGCCTTCCTCACCCACCCCGAGCAGTGGGAGCTGTACAAGGCGACCCGGCCGGCCACCGCGGCGGAGGAGATCGTGCGCTGGGCCACCCCCGTGGTGTCCTTCCAGCGCACCGCCACCCAGGACACCGAGGTGGGCGGGCAGAAGATCAAGGCGGGCGACCGGGTGGGGATGTTCTACTCCTCCGCCAACCACGACCCCGAGGTCTTCGAGAACCCGGACGCCTTCGACATCACCCGCGACCCGAACCCCCACCTCGGCTTCGGCGGCGGCGGCCCGCACTTCTGCCTGGGCAAGTCCCTGGCCGTGATGGAGATCGACCTGATCTTCAACGCCCTCGCCGACACCCTCCCCGACCTACGCCTCACCGGCGAGGCCCCGCGGCGCCTGCGCGCGGCCTGGCTCAACGGCATCAAGGAACTCCGGGTCACCACCGACTGACCGGGGCCCGCCCATTTCAGCCCCGCCGGCGTGTGAGGCGCGGGGCTCGGGGCAGCGCCCCGGCAACGGACCCGCGCCCGTTCGGGTGGCGGACCCGCCGCAACGGGGCGATCCTTACAGACAGCGGCGATCCACCGAAGGGGCCGCCGGGGCAGCACTGCCCCGGCGGCCCCTTCGGCCGCACCGGGGCCTACGTACGGCCGGACGCCTGCGGAACCCGCACGGACGACGCCCCCGCGCCCCGCGGCAAAGGCAGGCCCGCCCGCAGCCGACGCGGCCCGGACAGCACGTGCACCAACCCGAAGCCCGCGGCCACGACCCCCGCCCCGCCCACCGCGTCCAGCACCCAGTGATTGGCGGTGGCCACGATCGCGCACACCGTGACCGTCGGGTGGAGCGCCCCGAGGAGCTTCTGCCACCCCTTCGGCGCGAGCGTGACGATCACGACCCCGCACCACAGGGACCAGCCGAAGTGCAGCGAGGGCATCGCCGCGTACTGGTTGGAGATCGCGGTCATCGCCCCGTAGGACGGGTTCGCGAGGTCCTGCACCCCGTGCACGGTGTCGACGAAGCCGAGGCCCGGCATGAGCCGCGGCGGTGCGAGCGGGAACAGCCAGAACCCGGCCAGCGCCAGGACGGTGGCCAGCCCCAGGGAGGCCCGCGCCCAGCGGTAGTCGGCGGGGCGGCGCCAGTAGAGGACCGCCAGGATCGTGAGCGGGACGACGAAGTGGAAGGAGGTGTAGTAGAAGTTGAAGAACCCCTCCAACCACGCCGTGTCCACCACCGCGTGGTTCACGGCGTGCTCGATGTCGATGCCCAGCGCCCGCTCGATGCCGAGGATCAGGCTGCCGTTGCCCTCGGCGAGGGAGCGGCTGGTGGGGGCGGCGGCCCGGATGTGCGAGTAGAGCGAGTAGCCGACCCGTATCAGCAGCAGTTCCAGCAGCAGGTTGGGGCGGGACAGCACCCGCCGCCAGAACGGCAGCAGCGGTACGCGGGCCCAGCGCGCGGCGGCCGGGCGGCCGTAGCGGGTGGGCACGGGCTCGCGCCAGTACGGCGAGGAGCGCGGCAGGAACGGCACGGCGCAGGCCGCCGCGAGGGCCGCGAGCAGCAGCACGTTGTCGCGTACGGGGGCCAGCGCGGCCAGGTTCGGCAGCAGCACGGCGCTCGGCAGGGTCACGGCGAGGACGACGGCGACGGGCCACACCGGCCGGTCGGCGGCGCGCCGGCCCACCTTGCCGGCCACCGCGAGCAGCACCCACAGCAGCTGGTGGCGCCAGCCGGCCGGGGACACGGCGACGGCCACGCAGCCGGTGACGGCGACGGCGAGCAGCAGTTGGCCGTCGCGGGCGTAGCCGGCCGCGCGGCGCAGGCCGATCCAGGCGACGGCGGCGGCGAGGACGAGGTAGAGCCCGATCTCGGCGGGGCCGCCGAGGCCCAGGCGCAACAGGGCGCCGTGCACGGACTGGTTGGCGAGGTCGTCGGGGGCGGCGCCGAGACCGGTACCGGCGAGGCGCTCGACCCAGTACGTCCACGAGTCGCGCGGCAGCGAGGCCCAGGACAGCGCGGTGGCTCCGGCGAAGGTCACGGCGGCGGCCCGCGCGGTGGTGCGGCGGCCCGAGAGCCACAGCATCGGGGCGAAGAGCAGCAGGGCGGGCTGGAGCGCGGCGGCGAGGCCGACGAGGAAGCCTGCCGGGCGTTCGGCGGGCACCCGGAACACGGCGAGGAGCACCAGCAGTACGGGCAGCACGGCCGCCTGCCCGGGGGAGCCGGCCTCGCGGACGGGCAGCGAGACCATCATCAGCGCGACCAGCACGGGCGCGGCGAGCCACGCGGTGCGGCGGGGTACGGGGTCGGGCAGGGCGCGGGCGGCGACCAGGCCGACGGCGGTGACGAGGAGCAGGGTCACGCAGGCCCAGGCCACCTCCAGGGAGGGGGCGGCGAGGCCGAGGAACGGTCTGAGGACGAGGCCGCCGAAGGGGGTGCCGGTGAACTGGGCGGCGTCGTAGAGGGATCCGGGGGCCGCGGCCGCGGGTCCGGAGAGGCCGAAGCCGCCGAGCCACTCCCCGGACGGCTCGCTCAGCACGGCGACGGCCTGCCGGCCGGTGAGGACGGCCGCGAGCGCCCACAGCAGGAGGCGCGCCACCCCGAGTCTGCCGCTACCGCCTATGACCCCGGCATGTCCGTCCGCACCGCTGCGCTCCGCCGCATCAGCCACGCCTCGCCGTCCTCCCGCCGCGTTTCGTGCCCCGGTTGCTCACCGGGGTCGACGATATCCCGCGGCCGATCCCTAGGATGGCGGGCATGAGCATCGTGAAGATCAACGCACTGACCGTGCCGGCCGAGCAGCGCGAGGTGCTGGAGCAGCGCTTCGCCTCGCGGGCGGGCGCCGTGGAGGGTTCGGACGGGTTCGAGTGGTTCGAGCTGCTGCGTCCCGTCGAGGGCACGGACCAGTACCTCGTGTACACCCGGTGGCGTTCGGAGGAGGACTTCCAGGCGTGGATGGAGGGTCCGATGAAGGCCGCGCACCAGGGTGGGGGCGCGGGCGGCGGCGAGCGGCCGAAGCCGGCGGCTTCCGGTTCGTCGGTGTGGTCGTTCGAGGTCGTGCAGCAGGCGGCGCCGAAGCAGGCGTGAGCCGGCGGTGGTGAGGAGAGGGCCCGGGGCGCGCCCCGGGCCCTCTCCCCTTGCCCTGCTCGGGTCAGCTCCAGAAGGCGTCGTTCTCGTCGATGTCCTCGGTGCACTCGTCGATGTCGGTGATCTTGCCTCCGACGATGGTGAAGAAGAGTCCCTCGCGGATCTCGATCCCCCGGTCGCCGCGGTCCCCGCGGGCGGTGTGGAAGGCCATCGCGTGGCCCCGGCCGTCCGCCATGACCGCGTGGACGTGGACCTGGAAGGTGCCCTGCGTCTCCTCGCCGAGGCGGCGGTAGAGGTCGAGGACGGCCTCCCGCCCCTTGTGGTGCCCGGAGAGCGGGTTGTTGCCGGGCACGTGGTGGATGACGTCGGCCGTCATCAGTGCGCCCAGCGCCTCCATGTCGCCCTTGCCGAAGGCCTCGTAGCCGCGGCGGATCAGTGCACAGTCCGGATGCTCCGACATGTCGATTCACACCCTCCGTTGGCCGTATTTTCACCTTTTCCCATCATGTGCCCGTGCGTGTGGATATTCCACGCGGGCGGCGGCCGGGGCACTCCACAATGACGCCATGGACAAGAACACGATCACCGTCGGTCGGGGCCCCGGCACCGGCCAGGGCCCTGGTTGGACGGTCACCGAGGAGCCCTTCACCACCCCGGACGCCACCGTCCTGCGCCGCGCGTACTACGCGGAGGTCGCCGGCCGGTACTGGGAGCGGTCCGTCACCGAGGCCGAGATCGACGAGGGAATGCTGGACGACACGCCGGACCGGCTCGCCCCGCCGCGGGGCCGCTTCGTGGTGGGCCGGCGGGACGGCGTACCCCTGGCCTGCGGGGGCGTACGGCTGCTCGATCCGGTGACCGCCGAGCTCACCCGCGTCTACGTGGACCCGCGCAGCCGCGGCACCGGCGGCGGGGCGGCGCTGCTCGCCGCGCTGGAGGAGGCGGCCCGCGGGCTGGGCGCCGAGCGGGTGCGCCTGGACACCCGGAGCGATCTGGTGGAGGCCCGCGCCTTGTACGCGCGTCACGGGTACCGGGAGATACCTGCGTACAACTCCGGTCCGTACGCCGAGCACTGGTTCGAGAAGCCGCTCGCTCAGTGGGCGGAATGATCCCGGCGCGGCAAGGTGTCGTAGGGCTCCTCGGCGTCGGATCCGCAGAGCTCCCGGTTGATCTCCTCGACCAGCTTGACCAGGTCCGTGGGCCGGTCGGGGCCCCACCAGTCGCCGAGCAGCTCGGCAAGTGACTCCTGGCGCGCCCGGGACAGCCGGGCCGCGACCTGCCGGCCCCGGTCGGTGAGGACGAGCGGGAGCCCGTCGCGCACGGCGAGGCCGCGTTCCTCCACCTGGCGGGCGGCGTCCGTGATGGCCTTCAGGGGGACCACGGTGCGTTCCGCGAGCATCGCCGGCTCGGCCGAGCCGTACTTGTTGATCCGCAGCAGCAGCCAGCTCGCGGCGGGGAGGAGGTCGTAGCCGGCCTTCTCGGTGATCTTCTCGTAGACGTGGCGGCGTCCCTCACGGGTGCCCAGCACGGACAGCGCGCGGGCGACCTCGTCGTGGGAGGAGCGTTCGACGGGGTTGGAGGCGAGGGTCTCGGTCACGTCGGGGGCGGTGACGGATCCGCGGAGCTTGTCCTCCTTCAGGAACCAGGCGATCACGAAGGCGACGAGGACGACGGGCGCGGCGTAGAGGAAGACGTCCGTGATGGCGGTGGAGTAGGCGTCCAGCAGCCGGGGGCGCAGCTCGGCCGGCAGTGCCCCGATGGCCCTGGGGTCCGCCTCCAGCCGCTGCACGCTCGTCCCGGGCGGCAGCGGGGCACCGGCAAGGGCTCCGGAGAGCTCGTTCCCGAGCCGGTTGGTGAAGATCGTGCCGAAGATGGCCACGCCGAAGGAGGCGCCGATGGAGCGGAAGAAGGTGGCGCCGGAGGTGGCGACGCCGAGGTCGGCGTAGCTGACGGAGTTCTGCACGGCCAGCACCAGCACCTGCATGACCAGGCCGAGTCCGGCGCCGAAGACGAAGAAGTAGACGCTCATCTCCCAGTCGGAGCTGGTGCGTTCCAGCTGGTGCAGGAGCAGCAGTCCGATGGCGGTGACGCCGGTGCCGAGGATGGGGAACACCTTCCACCGTCCGGTGCGGCTGACGATCTGACCGGAGACGGTGGAGGCGATCAGCAGGCCGAGCACCATCGGCAGCATGTGCACGCCGGACATGGTCGGCGAGACGCCCCGCACGACCTGGAGGAAGGTCGGCAGGTAGACCATCGCGCCGAACATCGCGAAGCCGACGACGAAGCTGATCACCGAGCAGAGGGTGAAGGTGCGGATGCGGAACAGGCCCAGCGGCAGCACGGGTTCGGCGGCCCGCCGCTCGACGAGGAGGAAGGCGACGAGGAGGACGGCACCGAGGACGGCGAGGACGACGACCTGGACCGAGCCCCAGCTCCAGGTGGTTCCGCCGAGGGAGGCGACGAGGACCAGGCAGGTGGCGACGGCGGCGATGAGGAAGGTGCCGAGGTAGTCGATGGTGTGCCGGGTGGAGCGGGCCGGGATGCGCAGGGCGGCGGCGATGACGACGAGGGCGACCAGACCGATGGGGAGGTTGATGTAGAAGACCCAGCGCCAGGAGAGGTGGTCGACGAACAGCCCGCCGAGCAGCGGGCCGAGCACGCTGGTCGCGCCGAAGACGGCGCCGAAGAGGCCCTGGTACTTGCCGCGTTCGCGGGGCGGGACGATGTCGCCGACGATCGCCATCGACAGCACCATCAGCCCGCCGCCGCCCAGGCCCTGGAGGGCGCGGAAACCGATCAGCTGCGGCATGTTCTGGGCGAGTCCGCACAGCGCGGAGCCGATGAGGAACAGCACGATGGCGTACTGGAAGAGCTTCTTGCGCCCGTACTGGTCGCCGAGTTTGCCCCACAGGGGCGTGGCGGCGGTGGAGGCCAGCATGTAGGCGGTGACCACCCACGACAGGTGCGCCATGCCGCCGAGGTCGCTGACGATGGTGGGCAGCGCGGTGGAGACGATGGTCTGGTCGAGGGAGGAGATCAGCAGGCCCAGCAGCAGGGCCCCGATCGACACGAGCACCTCACGGGAGGCGCGCTCGGCGCCGGGACCGGGCTCCACGGCCGAAGCCGTCACATCCTGAGCCATGGACTCCTCCTCAGGCCTCAGGCCGGATCAACATCTCCATCCTGAGTGGTGTGTCCCGTTATGGCCTGTCGGGCGGGTTGGGCAGGACGTGAGGGGTCTGCATAATCGCAGGCATTGGCCAGGGGAGGGATTCCAGTGAGCGCTGAGCGCTGTCCAGAATGCGGCGTCGTGGGCGCCGACTGCGGGTGCACGGCGGGCGTGGGCTTCAACCCGCTCCGCATCCGCCCGTACGTGGCCATGCCCGACCCGGGCCAACAGCCACCCACCCCCCAACCAGTCCTGGGCGCCCTGTCCCACCCCAGCCCCCAGGCCCCCACCCCGTTCCCCCTGCCACCCCACCCGGGCCCGTTCCCGCCGGCATCCGAGAGCCAGCCTGAAGCGTTCCCGCCGGCACCCCACGGCACCCAAGCCCAGCTGGCCCACCCTGAGGTGGTCCCGACGGCACCCCAGGGCACCCAGGGCCACCCCGGCCCGTTCCCCACGGCCGAGCAGGGCCAGCAGGGCACACAGGCCCAGCCCGACCCCTACCCGTCGGCCCCACCGACCCCGCCGACCCAGCAGGGCCAGCAGGGCCAGCAGGGCCAGCAGGGCCAGCAGGGCCAGCAGGGCCAGCCTGAGGCGTTCCCCTCGGCGCCCCAGGACGCCCAAGGCCACCCCGGCCCGTTCCCCACGGCACCCCTGGGCCAGCTCGGCACGCAGGCTCAGCCCGACCCATCTCCATCGGCCCCGGAGGGCTCACAGGGCCACTCAGGGCCCTACCTGTCGACGCCACCGAGCCCGCAGAGCCAGCCTGAGGCGTTCCCCTCAGCACCCGACGGCGCCCAGGGCCAGCCCGGCCCGTTCCCGTCGACGCCCCAGGGCGAGCAGGGCTACCCCGCCCCGTTCCCGGCGGCGCCGCCGAGCCCCCAGGGCCAGCCCGGTGCGCCGGGTCAGGCGATGCCGCAGGACGCGCCGGACCAGCCCGGCATCACCCCGACCGCGCCGCAGGCCGCGCAAGGCCCCTCGACTCCGCACGGCCAGCTCGGTGCGCAGGACCAGCCCGGCCCCTCCCTGGCGGAGCCACAAGGCGCGCAGGGCCAGCCCCAGCCGTTCCCGGCGGCGCCGCACGGCGCAGGAGGCTTCCCGGGCCCGTTCCCGGCGGCGCCGCAGGGTGCGCAGGACCAGCCCGGCCCCTCCCCGACGGCGTCGCCCGGCCTGCCCGCAGCCGCGCCGCCGCACGCGCAGGGTCACCCCACCCCCTTCCCGGCGGAGCCGAGTGGGGAGGACGCGACCTCCGTGTTGCCGGTGGTGCCGCCGATACCGGCTCCCCCCGCCGAGCCGTCGGCCCCGGCGGGGGCCCGGGAGACGGACACTCCCGCGTACGGGCTACCCGTACCGGCCGCTGTGGAGCACACCGTGCAGCTCCGGGCGGTCCCGCCGCAGGCGTACCCGGCGCCCGGGTACGCCTCCACGGCCCCCGCGCCCGGACCCGGACCGCAGCGGCGGCGGCGGCTGCCGCTGCTGGCCTCCGCAGCAGCAGTGGTGGTGGCCGCCGGAGTACTCGCGCTGGGAGTGCGGATGTTCTCCGACTCCGGGTCGAGCGACACCGCCCTGGTCGACCCGAACCCTCCCGTTCCCGCCAGCGCGGCCCCGGCCGTCCCCTCGGACGGCTCCGGCAGTCCGACCGCGTCCCCGTCCGCGTCGGCGTCGCCGTCCCCGTCGGCCAGCGCGTCGCGTTCCGCGTCCCCGTCCCCGTCGGCGAGCGCCTCGCGTTCCTCCGCCCCGCCGTCCCCCACCCCGTCGGCGAGCGCGAGCCGCTCCCCCAGCCCGAAGCCCACGCCCCCGCCGGCCCTGGCGCCGACCCTGCGGCACGGGGACTCCGGCCCCGAGGTGCTGAAGCTCCAGCGGCTGCTCTCGGAGCAGGGCCTGTACCGGGGCAGGTTCGACAGCAAGTTCGGGCGTTCGGTGGAGAGCGCGGTGGAGGACTTCCAGATGGAGAGCGGCGTCTACGAGGACCCCTGGGGGGTCTACGGTCCGGCGACCCGCCGCGCCCTGGAGGGATAGGTCACTCCGCCGGCGGTGGCGCGAACCGCTCCCGATTTTGTATCGTGAAGAAACAAAGTGGTTCCGTCCGCAATCCCTGACCGGTGGACGGAACCACTTGTTCTCTTTCCCGCCCCGTCTGGAGCCCCGCCGATGCCGGCCAGCACCACCACCGCCACCGCCCCCGTCGTCCTGACCGCCAAGGCCCTGCTCCTGGACATGGACGGCACCATCGTCAACTCCGACGCGGTGGTCGAGCGCTGCTGGCGCGAGTGGGCGCTCTCCCACGGGCTGGACCCGCAGGAGGCGCTCAAGGTGGTCCACGGCCGCCAGGGCTACGCCACGATGGCGATCCTGCTGCCCGAGCGCCCGATGGAGCTCAACCACGCCGAGAACAAGGTGATGCTCGCCCGCGAGACCGCCGACACCGACGGCGTGGTGCCGGTCGGCGGCGCACCGGAGTTCATGGCCGCGATCGCCGGCCTGCCGCACGCGCTGGTCACCTCGGCCGACGCCGCCCTGGCCGAGGCCCGGATGACGGCCGCAGCCCTCCCGATGCCGCACGTACGGGTCACCGCCGAGTCCGTCGGGGCCAGCAAGCCGGACCCCGAGGGCTTCCTCAAGGGCGCGGCCGAGTTGGGCGTGGATCCGGCCGACTGCGTGGTCTTCGAGGACTCGGGCGCCGGCATAGCCGCCGGGCTGGCGGCCGGCATGCGCGTGATCGGCATCGGCCCCCGCGCCGCCGCCCACGGCCCGACGGCCCAGGTCCCCGACCTGACGTCGATCCACGTCACCACCGCCGCCGACGGCACGATCCACCTGACCCTCACCCCGACCACCTGACCCCACGCCCACCGGGCCACCGGGCCACCGGGCCACCGGGCCACCGGGCCACCGGGCCACCGGGCCACCGGGCCACCGGGCCACCGGGCCACCGGGCACAGCAAAGCGCCGACGAACGGCCCGGCACCGCCACCGCTCCGAAACCGCGCACCCAAGGGCGGCCCCGGCACCCCGAACGGCGCCACGCCCAGGCAGAGCGCACCCACCTCCCCAGACACCAGCCCCGCCCGACACCGGGCCCCGGTGACGGCGGGTCCCGGAAGCCCGCCACCCGACGAACGCACCCGGGCCGGACGGCGCCACCACCCAGGCGGAGCGCACCCGCCCCACGGGACATCAGCCCGCCCAGCACCGGCGTCCGGAGACGCCGGGCCCCCGAAGCCCGCCACCCGACGAACGCACCCCGGTCACCGTCAGGACGGCCCTCGCGGCCGGACGTTGGAGAGCGCCCTGTCCGGGTTCCGACGCGGTGGGCCACGGCTGAGGCCTCCACAGGACCGGGCGAGCGGCCGGACCGCCCAAGCCATCCCTTCCTGATCCCGCCCGGCCCGCGCCGCCCGCCACCGCACCTCACCACGCTGGCTGAGCACGCGAGTACACGCCGATACTCCCCCTCGCCCCTGCGGGCCTGGGAAGACCCCACGGCACCGAACCACGGGGCCTGCCCGGCAAGATCCGAAGAGACCACCCCGGGCACCAGGCGATCCCTCACCACGGCACGGTCCACCGCCCGCACCGGCATTCCGAGCCGCCCGGGCACGCACCCGCAAGGCAGACGGCGTCACCGAACCCGCACCGCCCCGGGCGAACCACCCGGAGCTCCCCCACCAACGCGGGACACCGGCCCCGGTCAGCCACCCGCCTCCGCGCCTTCCGGAACCCGGAAGCCCCGTAGCCGGACCCGGCCCTCACGGACGGGCTGCCCACCGCCCCGAACCGTCCGGCACCGAGGAGCGGATCGGAACGGATGAGCCCCGGGCCAAGACAGCACCGCCAAGCAACGCCCAAGCCCCTGCCCCGGAACCCACCGGCACCCACCCTCAGGCCCGCGGCCCCGAAGACTCAGGGCAGCCCCGGAGACCCGGAGACCCGGGGCCGCACGCCGCAGGCCGCAGGCCGCACTCCGCAGGCCAGCCAGCCCCAGACCGCAGCCCCGCAAACCCAGGGCCCGGGGCCGACTACGGCCCCGGCCCCGGCCCCGCAAGGAACCCCACCGCCCCAAAAAAAGGGGCGGCTCACCCCGCAATCGCCTCGTAGAGCGAGAACGCGGCCAGCGCCGCCATGACCCCCGCAGCGATCTTCGTGATGAGCCGCAGCGGCACGTACTTCATCAGCGTGCGCCCGCCCAGGATGCCGATGCCCGCGACCGCCCACAGCGCGAGCACCGCGCCCAGGCCGACGGAGACGGGGTTGTCGTAGCGCGCGGCGAGGTTCGCCGTCATGATCTGCGTCAGGTCACCGAACTCGGCCACCAGGATGAGCATGAAGCCGGCCCCCGACACCTTCCAGAAGGACTGGTCGGCGGGCGCCTTGACCTCCTCGTCCTCGTCGTTCTTCTTCAGGAGCAGCATGGCCGCGCCCGCGAGGAAGAGGACGCCGACGACCGCCTGGACCAGCCGGTGCGGCAGCAGCGTGAGCACGCTGCCCGCGGCGATGGCGAGCGCGACGTGCACGGCGAAGGCAGCGGCGACGCCCGCGAAGACGTAGGAGGCGCGGTAGCGGGTGCCGAGCATGAGACCGGCGAGGGCGGTCTTGTCGGGGAGTTCGGCGAGGAAGACGACGCCGAAGGCGATCGCCAGGACGCTGAAGCTGAACACGGGGTGGAACCTCGATCGGTCGGGCAGGACGCCAGCGGTACCGAGAGACCTGGGGTGTTTCAGGGGTCGCTTCGGCTCGGCGGCGCCCTGGGGTGTGGAAACGCGCGACGCGTTGCGCGCGTCACGCGGACAGGACACTGCGGCCGAAGGTCTCGCTGGCCGACCGCTGACGCGGCCTGCCTCCGGGCGCCGGCTGGTGTGACCCAGCAGTATGTCGACGGTCCGGCGAAGAGCTACTCCCCTTCTGCTCCGTCCAGGGTACGTGACGACGTCCGCCCCCTGAAGCCGCCCGGAATGTGAGCTTGGCCCCAGCCTGCCCCGCCGTCTCACCCACCCCCACCCACGGAATCTCAACTTCCGCTTGAACCGGGGGACTTGGCCACCTTGATGTGACGTGCCCATGTCGGCAACCTGTCACCTGGCGCCCGTCCCCGCGACACCTGGCGCCGCCACCATGGCCGCGCCCCGCCGGGGCGGAACGGCCACCACCCCCCGCATCCAGGGAGCCCCTCATGCCCCTCATATCCCTCCGCACGCCCGCCGTCTACGCGCGTCGCATCAGCCGGGCGGGCGTCCTCGCCTCCGCCGTCGCGCTGGCCTCCCTCACCTCGCTCGTGAACGCCCCCGCCGCGCTGGCCTCCCCGCCCACCCCCATCAGCGCCGCCGCGGCCCGCTCCTACCTGGCCACGGTCACACCGGCCGCCGAGGGCTCCCTCAGCGGCTACAGCCGCAGCCTGTTCCCGCACTGGAGCACCGTCTCCGGCACCTGCAACACCCGCGAGACCGTCCTCAAGCGGGACGGCGTGAACGTCGTCACGGACTCCGCCTGCGCCTCCGTCAGCGGAAGCTGGTACTCCGAGTACGACGGTGCCACCTGGACGGTCGCGTCCGACATCGACATCGACCACATGGTCCCGCTCGCCGAGGCCTGGCGCTCGGGCGCCAGCTCCTGGACCACGGCGCAGCGCCAGCAGTTCGCGAACGACCTCACGCGACCGCAGCTCATCGCCGTCACCGACAACGTCAACCAGGCCAAGGGCGACCTCGACCCCGGCAAGTGGCTGCCGCCGCGGACCGACTACCGCTGTACGTACGCCCGCATGTGGGTCCAGGTGAAGCAGTACTGGGGCCTGAGCATGGACTCCGGCGAGAAGACGGCCCTGGTGAACCTCCTCAACGGCTGCTGACCCCGGCCGGCCGCCCCTTCCCCTCCCTCCCCTGGCCTCCCCCTCCGGGCTTTCACCCCCGCTCTCCCCCGCCAGGGGGAGGCCAGGCTCCCCCTCCACCCCGTACCGTGATCGAAAGGCTGTTGAGGAGGGGGAGTTGGATGGCCGGACTGCGTCTTGGACCGCTGCTGCGCTACGTCGACTGGGACACCGGCGGTTCCGCCACCATATGGGTGGAGGCGGACCGCCCGTGCACGGCCGAGGTGCGGTGCGCCGACGGGTCCGGGGGCAGCGCCCGCACCTTCCAGATCACCGGCCACCACTACGCGCTGATACCGGTCACGGGCCTGACGCCGGGCACCACCACGGCCTACGAGGTACGGCTCGACGGCGTCCTCGTGTGGCCCGCGGCCGACGGCGGCTTCCCGCCGAGCACGATCACCACCCCGGCGGTGGGCGGCGGCCCCGGGCGGCCGGCGCCCGGGCTGCGGGTCACGTTCGGGTCCTGCCGGCAGGCCGCGCCGCCCGCCGGCAGGCGCGGGCCGCACGGCGCCGACGCCCTCGACACGCTCGCCGCGCGGCTCGCCTCCGACCCGGAAGCGGTCCGGCCGGACGTCCTGCTCCTGCTCGGCGACCAGGTCTACGCCGACCAGCTGTCCCGGGAGACCAGGCAGTGGCTCGCGGCCCGCAGGGACCTGCGGGAGGCACCGGGCGCGCAGGTCGCGGACTACGAGGAGTACACCCGGCTCTACTACGAGTCCTGGCTCGACCCCGAGATCCGCTGGCTGCTGTCGACCGTGCCGAGCCTGCACATGTTCGACGACCACGACGTCATAGACGACTGGAACACGAGCGCGGCGTGGCTGGCGGAGATGCGGGCGACACCGTGGTGGCAGGAGCGGGTGCTCAGCGGGCTCATGTCGTACTGGGTCCACCAGCACCTGGGCAACCTCTCCCCCGCCGAACTCGAGGCGGACGAACTGTACGGGGCGGTCCGCGCCACCCCGGACGGTACGGACACGCTGCGCGCCTTCGCGGCCACCGCCGACGCCGATCCCGGCTCGGTCCGCTGGAGTTACCGGCGGGACTTCGGCCGGTACCGGCTGCTGATGGTGGACACCCGGGCGGCGCGGGTACTCGCCGAGGACGGCCGCGCCATGCTCGACCCGGCCGAGCAGCTCTGGCTCCGGGAGAACGCGCTGACCGGGCACGGCGGTTACGACCACCTGCTGATCGGCTCCTCCCTGCCGTGGCTGATGCCGCCGCTGATCCATGACGCCGAGGTGTGGAATGCCGCGCTGTGCCGGGGCGAGCGCGGGCCGCGCTGGGCGCGGATCGGGGAGGACCTGCGGCGGCGCAGCGATCTGGAGCACTGGGCGGCGTTCCCGCCGTCGTTCGCGGCGCTGAGCGACCTGATCGAGGAGGTGGGGACGGGCCCGAGGGCCCCCGCGACGGTGTGCGTCCTCTCCGGGGACGTCCATCACGCGTACGTGGCCGAGCCCCGAATACCCAGCACGGCCCGGGTGTTCCAGCTGACCTGTTCCCCGGTCCACAACTCCATCCACACGGCGGTGAAGTGGGGGTTCCGGCTGGGCTGGTCGCGGCTGGGCCGCTGGCTGGGGCGCGGCTTCTCGCGGCACGGGCGGACCGGCCGGCCACCGCTGAGCTGGCGGCGTACGGGCGGCCCGTGGTTCGGCAACCAGCTGATGACGCTGGCGCTGGCGGGCCGCGGCGCCCGGCTGCGGCTGGACCAGGCGCGCGGAGGCTCGGGGCGGGCCCGGCTGGTGACGGTCCTGGACCGGGAGCTCACCGGGGCGGAACAGGGCGGCCGATAGCGCGGGGCCGGGGCTCCGGGGCGGCGGCGCCGGGCGTACGCTGTATGGCTGTCAAGCCGCCCCTGCCGCTCCCCGCGACGACGCGGCGCTTCGGACTGGGGAGTCCCGCCTTGCTTGAGACTCTGGGGTCGCTGACCGCGAGCCCCTGGATCTACGTCGTGGTGGCGGTGTCGGTCGTGCTCGACGTGTTCCTGCCGGTGCTGCCGAGCGGGATCCTGGTGATCACCGCCGCCGCCACGGCGGCGGCCGCGGGTGGGCCCGCGCAGGTACCGGACACCATGGCGCTGCTGGTGGTCGCCGCGACCTCCTCGGTCCTGGGCGACATGGCGGCGTACCGGCTGGCCCGGCGCGGCGGGGCCCGGCTGGACCGTGCCATCGCCCGCTCGCGCCGTCTGACCCGGGCCCACGAACGCCTGGGCACGGCCCTGGCACGCGGCGGCGGCGCCCTGGTCGTGATCGCCCGCTTCGCCCCGGCGGGCCGCTCGGTGGTGTCGCTGGGCGCGGGCCGGACCCAGCGCAAGGTGATGGAGTTCCTGCCCTGGTCGGTCCTGGCCGGGATCACCTGGGCGAGCTACAGCGTGGCGCTGGGCTACTTCGGCACCCAGTGGCTGGGCACGACCTGGCTGGGCAGCGCGGTCTCCCTCATCGCCCTCTTCGCGGCGGGCTCCCTGGCGGCCTTCCTCATCCGCCGCCCGCCCCCCGCCACCTCCCCGGCCACCTGACCCACACCCCTGCACTGCCGCCCGCGCTCCCTCGCCCCTCCCCCGTCGCGAGCCCACCCCGACCACGGCTGAACGGCGCCCGCAGCACTCCCACGCCTGCCCCGCCCACGCGGCGCACGTTCCGCTCCTCCGGCACCGAAGCCCCGCGCGGCCCGTCCCCTTCCCCGCCCCACGGTTGAGCCGTCCCACACCGCGCCCGCTCGTCCGCCCCGTCCGTCCCGTGCCGCGCCTGCCCCCACCACCCGCGCCAGGCACATCCGCGTGACGGTCCCGCCCTGCTCCGCGTAGCCCGGGTGGGGCAGTGGGGTCACCCGTTCACCCGGCACCGATCGCCGGGTCCCGGCAGGGCTTCTAGCGTCCAGAGCACGGCGTGTCACCGAACCCGCGTCACATCCGTGCCCTGGCCGCGCCGTTCCGAGCGAGCCCGAGGAGTTCTCTCCATGCCCCCCACGCGCTACCGGCACCGCCTGACCGGCATCGCGGCCGCGACACTCGCCGTCGCGGCCGTCACCCCCGTCACACTCGCCTCCGCCGCCCCCTCCGCCACCGTCTCCCCCGGCACCGTCGCCCCCGGCGGCCGGGTCAGCCTCAACGTCGATGGCTGCGGCACCAGGACCGGCCGGGCCTCCTCCCGCGCCTTCGGCGACGTCTCCCTGACCCCGGGCAATCAGGAGGCGACCAACCTCTTCGGCGCCGCCACCGTCTACCGCGACGCCCCCACCGGCGCCCACCCCGTCACCTTCGAGTGCGGCGGCGCCGGCGGGCGACGGGTCACCGTCACCCTCCAGGTCACGCCCGGCGCCGCCCGCGGCGGCCTCGGCGGCAGCGTCGACTCGATGAGCCCGGTCCAGATCGCCGTGGGCGGCGCACTCGCGGCCGGCGCACTCGGCACCGGCGCCTGGCTGCTGCGCCGCCGCACTACAGCCACCCGCTGACCCCTGGCCCCCGCCACCACGAGGCTGGTTCCACGGACCCGACACCCTCGGAGGAACCAGCCACGGACCAGAGCGGGCGCCGGCGACACCGCCGGGCACCCGTCAGACGGCGGGAACCCGTCGCCCCCGCACCTCGACCCCGTCGAGCAGCAGCCGCGTCGCCTCCGCGACGGCCTCGACGGCGGCCTCGAACACCTCCTGGTTGTGCGCGGCGGGCGCCCGGAACCCGGACACCTTCCGTACGTACTGGAGCGCGGCCGCGTGGATCTCCTCATCCGTGGCCTTCTCGGGGATGGCGGGCGGGCGCAGGGTCTTAATAGAACGGCACATACCCCTACTATGGCGCGGCCGGGGGCAGCTCGGCCCCTGCCAGTTTCATGATCAAAGCGGCTTGCAGCCGCCCCCTCAGCGCCGGATCGGCGACCTCCTCCAGCAGCCCGATCGCCTGCTGCGTACTCTCGGCGGCCCGCCGGTCCTCGCGCAGGGCGGCGGTCTGGGCGGCCATGTGCCGCAGGGCGATGTCGGCCCGGCGGTGGAAGAGCTGCCCGACCAGCGTGACGACCAGCCCGACGGCGCTGGTCACGACCCCGATGTACACGTCGCCGGCGCTCTCGGCCTTCCAGACGGCGAGCCCGACCCCGAAGAGCAGCACGGCCGCACCGGCCCCGGCGAAGCGCTGACTGGTGGCGAAGCTGCTGCGCGCCTGCGTCAGCCCGTAGGCGTAGTACTCGACGAGGAGCGGGGTGAACTCGTCCCGCCGGTCACCCAGTTCGGACACCCCGCCCTGCCGCGCCCCGGCGTCCACGAGCCTCGGTTCCCCCTCACCCGAGCCCCCGCCCCCGACCCCGACCGCCTCGCGCAACCGCGCCCTCGCCGCATCCAGCTGCCGCTCGAACCGCCCGCCCCGCAGCCGCTCCACGACCCCCAGCCCCACACCCGCCGCCCCGGCCCCGATCCCCCACACCCACTCCGCGTCCATCCCCACCACCCCCGCGAGAGGATCCCCGCCCCCACCCCCGGGAAACCCGGCCGCTGATGCGGCCCCGCGGGCCGGAACCTAGACTGACGAAGACCCGAAATGTCCGGGACAAGGGAGTCGCACCATGGCCAAGCGAGGAAACAAGCGCCGCGCCCGCAAGAAGAAGAACGCCAACCACGGCAAGCGCCCCAACGCCTGATCCCCACCCCGAAGCCCCCCGACCACGCCCGGTCGGGGGCCTTCGCACTGGCGGGCGCGGACGGCCCCGAACCGCCGACCTCCGCTTCGCAAGCTCGCTGCCCGTGCGCGGCCTGTGCACCTGTGCCCTCTTGCTGCCCTCTTTCACCTTCCACCCGGCGCCCTCACCGTGGGCAGGATCAGCTCGCGTTCTCACAACGCAGGGGGAGGGCCACACAGAGTGACTTCAGTGACGCCTTGGGCCATGGAGACCTTCGGAGCCGTGGCAAGCCGGCTGGCCAAGACCATCCCGGCCTGCCTCGTGGAAGCCCACGCCAGGGCTCGCCACGCTCATGAGCAAGTCCGCACACAGACCAAAGAAGCGTACGGCCATGGTCTCCACGCGGCACAGTACGAGACGCTGGCCGCCGGCCTGGCACCACTCGACGGCTCATCCTCCCTACGCGTACAGGGCAGGACGGTGATGGTCACCGGCACCCACGCCGTCCTGCCGATTCTCTACGCGAAGAGGGATGTCCCGGTCACCGCCGCGCGCCTCGCCAAGGCCTACGGCCCCCGCGCGGACCTGATCCGGCGCCACGGCCCGGAGCCGATGCAACTGAAGTTCGACCTCGGCCTGGAGGAGCTCGACGAGCAGCACATCCATCCGGACGTAGCCCTCCTCCCACCAGAACTGCGGCTGGTCATCGTGGCGTACGCCTGCTCGGTCGAACAGGGCGTGATGCGGGTCGAATGGGGCTCGGCAGAACTGCGTGACGACCGCTACCTCGTCTGGCACCACCACGAACCGCTCCTCCCGCCGGCCAGGCCACGCGTCGCCTAATCCCTCTGGCCAGATCACCCACAACTGACGCCCCGCCGCGCCGACCTGTGACTGAGTCACCGACCAGCGCGCTGACCAGCGGCTGAGCCGCCAGCGGTTGTCAGCGTGGGCCACCACTGAGCGCCCTCCGCCGGCCCCACCACGGCCCCGGATGGCGCACTCCTTCCAAGCGCCGTGCGCAACGCCGCAGCGGCGCATCCAGGGCGGACGGCCCGGCTGCCCCGCTGACCGTCCGGGTGTTCACGCATACGCCGAGGATCGGTTCCCGGCAGGAGGGGCAGTCGTCGGCCTCACGCCGCCGCGCGTTCGGCGAGTGGGCGGCGCCGCAAGGTGGTCTCGGTCAGGGAGCGCGGGGGCAGGGACGCGACGGGGTTGTACAGGTTCGTCCCGGGCGGCACGATTTCGTCGATCCGGTCGAGGGTCGCGTCGTCCAGGGTGAGCGCGGCGCCCTTGAGCAGGCCCTCCAGCTGCCGCATGGTCCGCGGTCCGATGATCGCCGAAGTGACGGCGGGGTGGGCCACGGTGAAGGCCACGGCGAGCTGGGGGAGGGTGCAGCCGATGCTTGTCGCGAGTTCGACGAGCTGTTCCACGGCGTCGAGCTTGGCGGCGTTCTCGGCGATCGCGGGATCGAAGAAAGCCGGCCGGAGCGCGGCACGGCCGGTTTCCAGGTCGATGGGCCGGTCCTTGCGGTGCTTGCCGGTGAGGAATCCGAAGGCGAGGGGGCTCCAGACGAGTACCCCCATTCCGTAGCGCTCGCAGACGGGCAGGAGCGAGGCCTCGATCCCGCGCGCGAGTATCGAGTAGGGCGGCTGGTCGGTGCGGAAGCGCCCGAGGCCGCGACGCTCGGAGACGTGGTGCGCCTCGACGATCTCCTCGGCCTGGTAGTTCGAGCAGCCGAAGGCGCGGATCTTCCCCGCGCTCACGAGGTCGCTGAGCACCGAGAGCGTCTCCTCGATGTCGGTGGAGTGGTCGGGGAAGTGGACCTGGTAGAGGTCGATCCAGTCGGTGTCCAGGCGCCTGAGGCTGTCCTCGACCGCCTTGAGGATCCAACGCCGCGAGTTGCCACCGCGGTTGCGGCCCTCCCCCATCGAGAAGTGCACCTTGGTGGCGAGCACGACGTCGTCACGGCGCCCCCGTAGCGCCTTTCCCACGATTTCCTCGGACTCGCCCTGTCCGTACATGTCGGCGGTGTCGACGAAGTTGATTCCCTGGTCGAGGGCGGCGTGGATGATGCGGGCACAGTCGTCGTGGTCGGGGTTGCAGCCGGCCTGGAACATCATGGTCCCGAGGCAGTGGACGCTGACCTCGATACCGGTTTTGCCGAGAGTTCTGTAACGCATGGTGATGCCCCTTAACAGCTCGAGTCGGTCGCACGAGGGACCCTAGGATCTAGACCCGGCTCTAGATCAACCCCCGTTACCCTGGCCGGCATGGCTGAGATCACCACAAGTCTGAGCATCGGACAGGTCGCCGAACGCACCGGCTTGAGCGTTCACGCGCTGCGCTTCTACGAGCGTGAGGGCCTCTTCGTCAATCCCGTGCGACGCGGGCCCGGCGGGCGCCGCGTCTACGGCCAGGACGACGTCGACTGGCTGACCGTCTGCATCATTCTCCGCGCCTCAGGCATGCCCCTGCCCGCGCTCAGCCGATACGCCGACCTCGTCAGAGAAGGCGCCGGCAACGAGGAGGAACGGCTCACGCTCATGCGCGAGCACCAGGGGCACGTCGCCACCCAGATCTCCAGGCTCACGGAGTCCCTGGACCTGATCCGGTTCAAGGTCGCGGTGTACGAGGACATCGTCGACCAAGGCGGCGCCACCACCCGTCAATGTCACGCCCCATCCCCCTCGGCCGACGAAGAACTCACGCCGAGCCGTCGCCACGAAGCAGCGATCGTGTCCGAGGACGCCGGTCTCCGGGTGCCCTGACCGCTCCGCGTCGGTGTCGGTCGTGGACGCAAAAGACCCCCGGCCAACAACGGCCGGGGGTCATTTCACTGGTGGGCGCGGACGGTTTCGAACCGCCGACATCTGCTTTGTAAGCTCGCCCGGACACTCGTCCTGCCCTGAGTTCCCACGGCCAGCCGCCCCCTGGGGAGACGCAGACGACTACTGCTATCCGCCATCGTTGATGTCAGCCGTGGATGTCAGCTCCACCCCCAGCTGCACTACGACCGCCGGCCGCCCTCACCCCTCGTCGCACCGCTCCAAAACCAAGCCGAGGGACCCGTCCTCCAGCCCGTTGCTGTCTTCGAGGTGCAGATGACTCCCATCGGGAACACCCTCCGCGGCAAGCACCAGCAGATGCCCAGCAAGCGTCCTGAGACCTGCGGCGTTCGCCTCGATCACGACCTCTCCCCCCATGCCCCGCACCTCGATCCGCGCGTCCGCCTCCCAAGTGAAGACTTGCGCGACACCATCGGTCACGGCCGTAACCCGGGTGCTCTCGACAAGGGCCCTGCTGGATTCGGAGGTCATGCAGGCCATCATGCCGCGCGGCCCTCACGCCTTTGGCGTCTGGTTGCTGGCTGCAACGGGTACCCCAACTAGGCGGAGCCGACGCACTATACCGGCTGGTGAGCACGCTCATGTGACATCATCGACCTCGCGTTGGAACCGTGGCCAGCCAGCGCGAGAAGACACAACTGGGGAGGCAGCAAGCCATGTCGAGCGACGCCATCATGATCACGCCCGACGAACGGGACGCTGCCGAAAAACAGATCTCAGATCAAACGAAGCGCATCGACTTCTACATCACCGAATACTCGGTTGAGATCTTGGCTAACAAGATGAAGAGTGGCGAGTACATCGTCCCCACTTATCAGCGCGAGTTCACGTGGGAACACGAACGCAAGTCAAAGTTCATCGAATCCCTCATCATGGGACTCCCAATCCCATTCATCTTCTTCTGGGAGATGGAGGACGGGAAGCTTGAGATCGTAGATGGCTCCCAGCGATTGCGAACCCTTGAAGAGTTCCTCCTCAAGGGATACCGACTGGGTGAGCTGGATCAGCTATCCAACGTCTCATATTTCACTTTTGACGATCTCCCCGAATCCCGTCAGCGCAAAATTCGCAACAGATCGATTCGCGGCATCGTCTTGAATGAACATGCCGACGAAGCGGCTCGGCTCGACATGTTCGAGAGAATCAACACGGGCAGCAAGAATGCGAACACCGCAGAAATCCGACGAGGCGCACTAGCCGGCCCGTTTATGAACCTGGTCATAGAGCTCGCAGCGGACGAGCGCTTCGCACGACTCGCCCCGATGAGCGTCAAGAGCAAGGATGAGCGGGGTTACGAAGAACTCGTAACACGATTTTTCGCTTATGGCGATGGTCTAAATAAATACAGGGACCGTCCCTCTGACTTCATCTTCGACTACGTCAAGCAAGAGCACTACTAGGAATCATTTCCCACACTTTCTGCCTGCCTGCCACGGAAAAATGACACGCACTGGGGCCGCGGCTTCATCCGGCAGTCTTTCTTGGATGGGTTGTGTGGTGTGTGGGCGGGAGCGCGCGCGCGCGCGCGCCCCCCCCCGCCTGCCGCTGCCCCCCCCTGTGTGTGTGTGTGTGTGTGTGGTCTGTGTGTGCGGGCCTCCCCTGCGTGTGGCGGGGGCGGGCGTGTGCTAAGCACGCAGTGTGTGTGTGTGTGTGTCCTCTAGGAGTGTTTGTGGAAAGAGACTGTGTGTGTTTCCTTGCTACCCACGGTGTCCCACGGTGATGGCACTGCTGCCCCCACCGGTCCCCTACTGTGATGAGAGAGCGACAATAACTTCTGCAGTGCTGCTGGCTACCCACCACATGCACCCCCCAACTTTTTTATTTTCCATATATGTGCGCGCGCGCGCGCGCGCGCGCGCCCCCTGTCTCTCCCCCCCACACGCGCGCGCGCGCGCGCGCGCGCGCGCGCGCGCGCGCGCGCGGGGAGAGAGAGCGCGCGCGCGCCCCCGTGTGTGTGTGTGTGTGTGTGTGTGTGTGTGTGTGTGTCTGTGTGTGTGTGTGTGTGTGTGTGAGAGAGAGAGAGAGAGAGAGAGAGAGAGAGAGAGAGAGAGAGAGAGAGAGAGAGAGAGAGAGAGAGAGAGAGAGAGAGAGAGAGAGAGAGAGAGAGAAAATAGGGTGTGTGTGTGTGTGTGTGTGTGTGTGTGTGTGTGTGTGTGTGTGTGTGTGTGTGTGTGTGTGTGTGTGTGTGTGTGTGTGTGTGTGTGTGTGTGTGTGTGTGGGGGGGGGGTGCGCGCGCCCGCCCCCCCCCCCCCCCCACACACACACACACACACACACACACACACACACACACACACACACACACACGCGCGCGCGCGCGCGCGCGCGCGCGCGCGCGCGCGCGCGCGCGTGTGTGTGTGTGTGCGCGCGCGCGCGCGCGTGTGTGCGTGCGCGCGCGTGCGTGTGCTGGGCGGGGCGGGGGGGGGGGGGGGGGGGGGGGGGGGGGGGGGGGGGGGGCGGGGGGGGGGCCCCCCCCCCCCCCCGCGCGCGCGCGCGCGCGCGCACGGGCGCGCTGTGTGTGTGTGTGTGTCGTGTGTGTGTGTGCGCCGCGCGCGCGTGACGCGCCGCGTGTGGGGGGGGCGGGCGCGCGCGCGCGCGCGCGCGCGCGCGCGCGCGCGCGCAGGGGGGGGGGGGGGCGCGCGCGCTGCCTGCTAGAAAACTGCGGCGGCGCGCGCGCTGCTGCGACAAGCGCGCGCGCGTCGCGCGCTGCGGGGGGGGGGGGGCCGCGTGCGGGGGGTGTGTGTGTGTGTGCTGGCGGGGGGGAAAGAATGTGTGTGTGGCAGTGACGATGTGAGAGTGTGAAAAAAAAAAAAAAAAAAAAAAAAAAAAAAAAAAAAAAAAAACCACCCACACCCCCCCCACACATTAATATAATGCATATTCTCCCTTGTTGCCATGAAACTGATGCAAGGCCAACACCTACACTTACACACCAAGGACACTTACCGTACACACCTGGACACGGTGATCCCAACACACACGACACCACCACCACCACACACACACACACGTTGGTGAGAGAGGGGGGGGGGGGGGGAGGCAGTGTGTGTGTTTGTGCATGGCAAAAAAGAGAGCTGTCTCTCCCCAGCACACATG